>CAWFWZ010000019.1:0-14928 GCA_963819645.1 uncultured Acidobacteriaceae bacterium | reverse complement strand
CAGTGAGTAGTAATCCGTTAAAGCAACTCCAGAACTATGGGCAGAGCGTTTGGTTGGATCAGATCAGCCGGTCATTGCTTACGACCGGTGAACTCAAGCGCTTGATCGACGAAGATGGCCTGCGAGGCATGACGTCGAATCCGACGATCTTCCAGAAAGCCATCGGCAAGGGCGACGATTACGCCGAGGAGATCAAGCAGCTTGTCCGCTCGGGTGGCTCCGTGTCAGATGTTTACGAGGCTGTGGTAGTGAAGGACATTGGTAGCGCCGCCGACATCTTTCGTCCGGTGTATGAATCGCTGGGCGGCGGCGATGGATTCGTAAGCCTCGAAGTGTCGCCACTTCTGGCTAACGATACGCAGGGCACAATCAAAGAAGCCAAAGGCTTGTGGTCGCGGCTGAACCGGCCGAACGTCATGATTAAGGTTCCCGCAACGCCGGCGGGACTGCCTGCCATCGAGGAACTGATCGCGTCGGGTCTGAACGTTAACGTCACACTGATCTTCGCAGTCGAAGTTTACGAGCAAGTTGCGCAAGCGTACATCCGCGGCCTCGAGCGGCGAGTTGCCGCAGCCCAGCCGATCGATCGTATCGCTTCTGTTGCCAGCTTCTTTGTCAGTCGAATCGACACCGCCGTCGACAAGCAACTGGAAAAGCTGGCGAGCGCGAGCAACGATTCAGCTCGTAAGCAGAAGATCGAGAGCTTGATGGGGAAAGCTGCCATCGCCAACGCCAAGCTTGCCTACGAGTCGTTCAGGAAAATCTTCTCCGGCGATCGCGGGAACAGACTCACCCAGAAGGGTGCCGAAGTTCAGCGGCCACTGTGGGCTTCCACCAGCACCAAGAATCCAAAGTATCGCGACACTATGTACGTGGAGGAGTTGATCGGTCCCGACACGGTCAATACCGTTCCCATGAACACGCTTGAGGATTTTCGCGATCACGGCGTTGTGAAACCTACGTTACAAAGCGGCCTTGAAGACGCACACCAGGTCTTCGCAGATTTGAAAGAGGTCGGCATCGACATGAAGGCGGTCACGCAGAAGCTCACCGAAGATGGCGTAGCGTCGTTTGCCGAGTCGTTTAGCGGTCTAATCGAAGTCATCAAGGGCCGAACGGAAGAATTGCGTCGAGCCGCCTAGCAATCCATCTAATTATCCTTTCGGCCCCACTCCAACTCCGGAGCGTGACACGTGAGTACCCTCGTCCAGCCAACTGTTGAAAAAGTCGAAACGCAGCGCCTGCCGCAGGCGGGCTCTGCCTTATTAGTTCTGTTTGGCGCGAGCGGCGATTTGTCGCGTCGCAAGCTGATGCCCGCGCTCTACGATCTCGCATGCATCGGCTGTACACACCGCAACTTCGATGTGCTGGGCATCGGACGCACTCCGATGACCGACGAGCAATTCCGCCAACGCATGCACGACGGCGCAGCGGACTCTTCCGATTCGCGCGGCTTCAGCGAGGATGGCTGGAAGGACTTCGCCGCGCGCCTGCACTATCTGATTGGTGATGCCGATCAAGCCAGAGTTTTATCCCCAGCTGAAGAAGAAGATTGAAGAGCTGCAGAAGAACGGCGCCAGCAAGAACATTCTCTTTTACGTTTCCACGCCTGCATCGCTGGCGCAGCCGATTGTCGAAGGTCTGGGCCGAGTCGGACTGGCTCGCAATGCTGAAGGCTGGACGCGCATTGTGCTGGAAAAGCCGTTCGGACACGATCTGCAAAGTGCAAAAGAGCTGAACGAAATAGTTTCGCATGTCTTTGACGAGGAGGCGGTCTATCGCATCGATCACTATCTAGGCAAAGAGACGGTGCAGAACATCATGGTGTTCCGCTTCGGCAACCTGATGTTCGAGCCTATCTGGAACCGCAACTACATCGACTACATCGAGATCACCGCCGCCGAGAAGCTGGGAGTGGAGAGCCGTGCCGCGTTCTACGAAGAAACTGGAGCGCTGCGCGACATGGTTGCCAATCATATGCTGCAGCTTCTGACGCTCACCGCCATGGAGCCGCCGGTGGCTTTCGACGCGCATTCGGTACGCGAGCAGAAGGTGCAGGTGCTGCGTGCGATTCGTCCGATGACGGTGGAAGAGGTAGCGCAGCGCACGCTTCGCGGCCAGTATGGCCCCGGCACGATCGACGGCAAGCCGGTCCCGGGATATCGCCAAGAGAAGGGTGTCGATCCCAAGTCGAATACTGAGACCTACGCTGCGGTCGAGTTCCACGTCGACAACTGGCGTTGGGCGGGAGTTCCCTTCTATGTTCGCGCGGGCAAGCGGCTGTCGAACCGCCTCACCGAAATTGCCGTGCACTTCAAGCGCACCCCGCAAGCGCTCTTTGCCAGCCGGCCGGAAGATGTCCACCACAACGTCGTCACCATGCGTATTCAGCCGAATGACGGGATTGGGATCAACTTCGAAGCCAAAATTCCCGGAACCCAGATGCGCGCCACGCGCGTGAACATGGACTTCAGCTACAAGGATGCCTTTGGCTCCGACACTCCGACGGCTTACGAGACCCTGCTGCTCGACGCGATGCGCGGCGATGCCACGCTGTTCACGCGGCGTGATGAAGTCGAAGCCGAATGGCAGATCATCACTCCGATCGAAGAAGCCTGGGCCCAACTGCCTCCCCCGAGCTTCCCGAATTACGCGGCGGGAAGCGATGGCCCGACGGACGCCGATGCCCTGATCAAGGAAGATCGCAAACGTTGGCGTCCGCTGAAGCGCGACAACGGATGGAATCTCTAAAGCATTTGAGATCCTGTACAAACGAGTTTCAGACGACATCCCAGAAGCTCGGGTAGAGCCACGCTTCAGCGCCGCGTAACGCAGCCCTCTCGAACGAGGCTTTTCGCCCCACTGTGATGCAGTGGACGAAAAGCCCGAATCTTGGGGCAGCCTGGACGCGGACCTAAAGGCCCGCTCTACCATCTGCGGTCGATCCCTGCGCCTCAGATTCGCATCCTACAGAGTTGCTCATGCCCGTTCGTCGCAAGTTTCTGGCTTTCGCAATTGTCGCGTTAGCACTAATCGCCGTCGTAGTTATTGGCGTGTTCTGGCTTCTCACCGTGCCCCCGCCGTTAGAGCGCAGCCTGCAAGCGCATGTCGAACAGGCGCTGAGCGAACACTTTCACCGCGACGTGCAGCTACATAATCTGCATGTGACGCTGATACCGGTATTCCGCGTCAGCGCGGACAATTTCGTATTACCGAACCGCGACGCCGTGGACCAGCCGTCCTTTATCACCATCAAGCACTTTGTTGCCTACGCCAATCCTCTCGGCCTGCTTCGCAGCCCGATTCACGTTACCTCGCTCACGCTGGACGGGCTGGTCATCAATATTGCGCCGAAGAGCGAGGCGGCCAAAGAGAGCAACGCGAAGCCAAAGAAGCTCCGGCACCTCGCAGACTTCGTGATCGATCGCGTGTACGCGGACGGAACGCTGCTGTACATTTTGCCCAAGAATTCCGATCGCGATCCCATGGAGTTCGATATCCGCAAGCTCGCTCTCCAGAGCGCGGGCATCGCCCAGCCGATGAAGTTTCAAGCGGAGCTCACCAACCCCAAGCCTCCGGGTGACATTCACAGCGATGGCAAGTTCGGCCCCTGGAACATGGACGATCCTGCGGCGACGCCGGTCGGTGGACACTACACCTTCGAACACGCTGACCTCTCGATCTTCAACGGCATCGCCGG
The DNA here is from genome assembly GCA_963819645.1 of uncultured Acidobacteriaceae bacterium. Classification (GTDB taxonomy): domain Bacteria; phylum Acidobacteriota; class Terriglobia; order Terriglobales; family Acidobacteriaceae; genus CAVVDY01. Next base: position 11,228 of record CAWFWZ010000019.1, on the reverse strand, counting down.
AATTCTTTCGTCCAGCGGCGACTACACCGGGGAGCTCAACAACATCATCGTTGACGGCACTACCGACACACCCGACTTCAAGTTGGACACCGGCGCACGAGCGGTTCATCTGCGGACCAAGTTCCATGCCATCGTTGACGGCACCAACGGCAACACCTATCTCCAGCCGGTGAACGCAAGCTTCCTGAACTCGCATGTCATCGCGCAAGGTGAGGTTGCAGGCGAGAAAGGCAAGAAGGGCAAGACCATCAAGCTCGACATCGATATACACGATTCGCGCATTGAGGACATGCTGGCGCTGGCGACCGACAAGGGGGCATTGCTCACGGGGAGCGTGATGACCAAAGCGAAGCTGCTGATTCCGCGGGGTGATGAGAAGGTGCTGCAGAAGATGTCTCTAGCGGGGCGCTTTGACGTAAAAGATGGACACTTTCCCAATCCGGATGTGCAAGGCAAGCTCGACTCGCTCAGCCGCCGCGGGCAGGGCAAGCCAGACGCGATGGATATCCGGAATGTGGCGGCGAACTTTTCGGGCATCTTTAACCTGGAAAACGCTCGCATGAATTTCAGCGACTTGAACTTTCAGGTTCCCGGCGTTCAGGTGCAGATGAAGGGCGCCTATTCGATTGCGCAACAGGAGCTGGACTTCACCGGCGATGTGCGGCTGCAGGCGACGGTATCGCAAACGCAGAAGGGTATCAAACACTGGGTGACGGTGCCCTTCGACCCGCTCTTCAAAAAGCACGGCGCCGGAACCTACCTGCCGGTCAACGTTCAGGGATCGACCGACCACCCCAAGATTGAACTGGATTGGAAGAAGGTCCTCTAGCTCGCGCGTCTCCGGTTATCATCTCCCCCGAGCGCAGTCGGCCAATGTTAAGATTCTGGCTTCATGGTTACCTTCGTCGTGCTGCGCCTGGTGGCGGTCGTTTTGATCGTCGCAGCGAACGCGTTCTTTGTCTCGGCCGAATTTGCCATGGTCAGCCTGCGCGAGACCCAGATTCAGCAACTGGTGACGGCGCATCGCGTGGGCGCACGCACGGTCCAAAGGTTGCACCAGCAGCTTGATCACTTTATCGGCGCAGTGCAATTCGGGGTCACGCTCTCCAGCCTGGCTTTAGGTTGGATTGGCGAAGCCGCCATGGCTCGCGTACTGGAACCGCTCTTCGTCAATCTTCCACACGCCCACGTTTACGCCCACGGCGTCGCCGTAGTATTCGCCTTCACCCTCATTACCTACATGCACGTGATACTCGGCGAGGTGGTGCCGAAATCCATTGCGTTACAGCGGACGGAGCGGGTCGCACTCGCGGTCGCCGGGCCGATGGACTTCTTCATGCGCATCACCGCCCCGCTGCTCGCCATCATGACCGCGTCATCGCACGCCGTCTTGAAGGCGTTTGGCATGCGGCCGGTGCGCGAGGCCGGCGTGCACTCGCCGGAAGAGCTCAAGCTCATCGTAAGCGCCAGCCGCAATTTGGGACTGCTGGAAGCTCCGCAGGAGGAGATGATCCACCGCGCTCTCGACCTCGAGAACGTGCTGGTGCGCGAGGTGATGGTTCCGCGTCGCGACATCTTTTCGCTGCCCGGCGACATGACCCTCTTTGAAGCACTCGAACGCATTGTCGATGGGCAGCACTCGCGGGTTCCGATCTACGATCCGCAGCGGGGCCCCGAACACATCGTCGGCGTGCTCTACGCGCGCGATCTAATGCGCTGGATGCGTTACCGTTTGTCGCGCACCATCACCGGCCGGATCGTTACGCGCGAGACAAATCTCCGCGTCCGGCACATCATGCGCGAGGTCTTGGTAGTTCCCGAAGCTAAGACTCTTCCTGACTTGCTCGCAGAATTCAAGGAACGCAAACGCCACCTTGCGGTGGTGGTGGATGAATTTGGCTCGACCGCCGGCGTGATCACTGTCGAAGACATACTTGCGCAACTCGTGGGACCGATCGAGGACAAGTCGGAGGGACGCGAGCCGGTAGCGCTGCTGGGAGCCAGCCTCATGGAGCTCGATGCTTCTCTCAACATCCGCGACCTGGAGTTGGATTATCAGATCACCTTACCTCGTGACGGCGGCTACGAGACGCTCGCCGGATTTGTGCTGGCGCAACTGCAACGCATTCCCAGAGCTCGGCGACAGCTTTCAATATCGAGGGGCGGCGATACACAGTCACGGCAATGGAGGGCCTGCGCGTGGATCGCGTGCGAATCGAGTCAGATCAGTCCCTCTCTCAAACTGAGCCACAGGCGGCAACCCCGGCCAAAACCTAATGCGACGCTATCTTCTATCGCGCCTGCTCCTGATGCTGCCGGTTGTATGGCTGGTGGTTTCGGTTGTGTTCCTGCTGATTCACCTGGTGCCTGGCGATCCCATTCAGCAGATGCTCGGCGAAGGCGCGGCAGCCACCGACATTGCTGCTGCCCGACACGCTTATGGGCTGGATGTGCCGCTCAGCCAACAGTACGTGAAGTACTGGGAAGGGCTGCTGCATGGCGACATGGGGCGCTCGTTGCGCTTCAATCAGAGTGTCGGGCACATCATCGGACAGGCCTACCCATATACCCTGCAGCTCACAATAGCTGCACTGGCGGTGGCGCTCTGCCTGGCGATTCCGGCGGGAGTTCGTTCGGCGCTTCGTCGCAATCGCTGGGACGATCGCCTGCTCAGCTTTGGTTTCGCTGCTTGGGTTGTCTTTTCCAAACTTTGCGCTGGGACCGATCCTGATCTTGCTGTTCGCTATTGACCTGGGATGGCTGCCGGTATCGGGTGCCGGCTCTCCGGCGCACCTCATTCTTGCCGGCCATCACCATGGGAGGAGCGTTGGCCGCGATTCTGACGCGCATGGTCCGCACTTCGATGCTCGAGGAACTCTCACAGGACTACATTCGCACCGCGCGCGCCAAGGGCCTTCCTGAACGCACGGTTGTCTATCGCCATGCTCTGAGGAACGCGATGATTCCAATCCTCACCGTCGTCGGCCTTCAATTTGGAGCGATGCTGGCAGGCGCTATCGTGACCGAGACGGTTTTTTCCTGGCCGGGAATTGGCCGGCTCACCATCCAGGCAATTTCAAACCGCGACTATTACCTGGTGCAGGGCTGCATCCTGGTAATCGGGCTGACCTACGTCTTGGTCAACTTTCTTACCGATCTGACGTATTCCTTTTTCAACCCGCGAATTCGTGAGTGATGAGGATTTCGCTCGCCAGCAGTATCCAATAGAATTAAACTTGCATCTTCATAGATACAGCAGGAGGATCTGCCATGCGGGTGGGTCGTTCGGATACCAGTAATAGCTCTGATCCTGTAAGCAGCCTTAATCGCGCTAAAGCAGGGATCCACGAACTCGAAAACAAGATGCGTCGCAAAGTCACGAATGTTGCGAAACGCATTTCCTCTACGTTTCACCACGACGACACGGAAGAGTCCCCTGCCCCAAAAGAGCGTCAGGGAATCGTTTCCATCAACGGTCAGGATGTTGAGACCATGCGCTGCTGTGGGAGCAAGCGCAACCGCTAATCTCACAGCCGACGTCGAACTCTACGAATATCGCTCGGCCATGAAGTCGGTCATCTTCTGGTAAGCCGCTTCCAGTACGTCCTCCGGCGGCAGAAACACAATCCTCATGTGCTTTGTCCCCGGCTTCTGTCCGAAGCCGGAGCCGTGAACAACCAGCACATGCTTCTGCTTCAACAGCGCAGTCACAAAGCGTAAGGTCGTCCTCTGGGATATCCAGCGATGGATGAGCGTAAAACGCACCCTTGGGGGCGACCAGACTTACGCCGGGAGTCCGCTTCGCCCAATCGACGGTCAACTGCGCACGCCGGCGCAGCTTGTCATTCATCAACGCAATGTGGTCCTGCGGACCTTCGAGAGCAGGTTTAATAGCATGCTGAAACGGATGCGGAGCTGAGAGACGCGCGCGCAGCAGCCGGTGCACAGCCTCCATATAGGGGTGAAGCACCTCGCGGGGACCGGTTGCGATGGCCCATCCGATACGCCAGCCGGGAACCAGGTAGGCCTTGGAAAGGCCGTTGAACGTAACCATGGGCACGTCCTGGGCGAGGGTAGCAATCGAAACGTGTTCGGCGTCGGGAGCGTAGATCAGCTTGTCGTAGATTTCGTCGGCAAAGATCAGCAGATTGTGTTGCCGTGCGAGTTCGATGATCTGCTCTAGTGTGCGCCGCGACATGACGGACCCGGTCGGATTGCTCGGGTTGATGAGCAGAATTGCCTTGGTGCGCGAATTGATGCGACGCTCCAGGTCGGCGAGATCAGGCTCCCACCCGTTCGACTCATCGAGGTCGTAAGCGTTGGGCTCGGCCCCGAGTTTCGCCAGCACCGCGCCGTAGAGTGGATACTCCGGACTGGGCGTGAGCACGTTCTCCCCCGGATTGAGCAGCGCTGTCAGGCAGCTGTCGATCACTTCCCCGCTGCCGTATCCGACAAAGATGCTCTGAATCTCTTTGAAGCCGCGGCGCTCGGCATCGTGGCCAATCGCCATCACCGCCGGCTTGATACCCAGCGACTCGCCATAGCTGTTGTGGCCATCGAGCATAGCCTTGTGCACCGCCTCAATCATGTGCGGCGGTGTGGCGAAGTCAAACTTGCAGGGATCGCCAATATTCAGAAACAGAATCTGATGCCCTTCGCGCGCGACCTCGTCGGCAACAACGGCAAGATCGCGAATGGCGTAACGAACTTTCGCCATGCGGGCGGCAGGCGTGACTTGGAAGGCTTGTTGAACGGGCATCAATGCACCTTATGACGGCGATTTAGGTTCGCTATGATTATGAACCATCGGGTAGCAGCCGAGTAAGGGCAAAAACCGACAGGGGCGTGTCGGCCAGGTCGAGCACAGCAAACCGACGTCTGCTTACTGCTGGTTTAGCAAGCCATACATGTCGACCTCGTTTTGCGTGCCCACAAACACCAGCCCGTCCGCGATCGTCGGCACCACAAACTTTACGCCCAAACCGGCCGTATCGCGATCCGGCATCATACTTGATGAGTACAGTTCCGTGCTGATGTCGTCCGGGTTCAGGGCGTGTAACACTGCATGCTTTCCCTGCGCGAAGTCTGTAATCATCCACAATATAGCGTTGCTAGTGCCGCTGGCAGATAGTGATGGGGAAGCAGCACGGCCAGAGCACAATCGGTCTATTCCAATCGTGAGCGCAGGAAGAGGACACTAATCAGGGTGAGTGACTCTTTAAAATTCTGCCGCGGCTTTATTTGCGCAAGTGAAGCACTGGTTTTTAGCCGCTGTGCTGGGAAAGACTGAGGATGTTGCCGTCGGGATCTTTGAACCACGCGACTTTGGTTCCGTCAGGGGCGGTCCAGATTCCTAACTCGTCCTGCTTCATGTGGTCTGCGAAGCGCTCAAATACCACGCCCTTATCCTGAAGCTGGCGGATATCGGCCGCAATGTCGGCGGTCTCCCAGCCCAGCACGGTAAATGGCTGCGGCTTCACCTCTTTCATTTTGGTGAGCCGCACCTTGTTTCCGTTGGCGTCGACGACGATCGCGAAGCCGTCGTCGCTAAGGAACTTTAGTCCGAGCTTATCGACGTAGAAGGCTTTCGCCTTGTCTCCGTCAGTAATGGGAACCAGGGCTACGATTTTGTTGTTCGATAACATTGCAACCTTACCAGTGCTGTCGCTAATTGCTTCTTCACTTCCCCATCACCAGCTTGGCGATGGTCATTAGCTGCATGTTCGATGTGCCTTCGTAAATCTTGCCGATCTTCGAGTCGCGGAAATACTTTTCGACAGGATAATCCTTCGTGAAGCCATAGCCGCCGTATATCTCGACGCACAGCGACGCTACACGTTCCGCCACCTGCGAGCAGTAGAGCTTGGTCATCGCGGCTTCCTTGACGAAGTTCATGCCGGCGTCCTTCATGCGCGCGCAGTTGTACAGCAGCATGCGGGCGGCTTCGATCTCCGTCGCCATCTGCGCGATCTGGAACTGAATGCCCTGGAACTCGGCGATCGCCTTGCCGAACTGCTTTCGCTCCTGGGCGTACTTGACTGCATACTCCCAGGCGCCGCGCGCCAGTCCAACCATCTGGGCACCAATGCCGATGCGGCCTTCATTGAGCGTCTCAATTGCGATTTTGTAGCCTTTGCCGACTTCGCCCAGAACATTCGCCTTGGGCACTCGGCAGTCTTCCAGAATCAGTTCGCAGGTACTTGACGCGCGAATGCCAAGCTTGTCTTCCTTCTTGCCAACCGTGAAGCCGGGAAACTCTTTGTCGACGATGAAGGCGGTGATGCCCTTGTATCCCGCTGATGGATCAACCGTCGCAAGCAGGATGAAGACGCCGGCTTCCTTCGCGTTGGTGATCCACATCTTCTGTCCATTGAGGATGTACTCGTCGCCTTTGAGCTCGGCGCGGCACTGAAGGGCGAATGCGTCGGAGCCCGAGCCGGCCTCGCTCAGCGCGTAAGCTCCCACAGTGTCAGAGCACATACGCGGCAGGTAACGCTTCTTCTGATCTTCAGTCGTCCAGCGCATCAGGGCGTTGTTGACCAGCGTGTTCTGCACATCAACGACGACGCCGGCGGAGGCATCCACCGCGGAAAGTTCTTCAACCGCGAGGATAGCTTCGAAGAAAGTGCCACCGCCTCCGCCATACTGCTCGGGAATCTCGATGCCCATTAGTCCGAGCTCGAAGAACTGCTTCACCAGGGATGGCTCGAAGACGCCCTTCTCGTCCATCTCTTTTACATGCGGCTGGACGGCCTCTTGTGCGAACTGACGTACGGTATCGCGAAATAGAGTTTCGTCTTCGGTAAGCGCTACCAGAGGCGCGGGTGCGGAGTTGGCGGTTGCGACGGATGACATGAGAGCGATCCTTAAGGCTGGAGTAGGAAACCTATGATTTTACACCGCAGGGCGCGGGGGCTGAGCTCCCACATCTCCCAATCGTAGGGAAATGCGAGCCACCCAGCATCAGATCCAACCGGAAGTCGAAAGGCCTACTCTACCCGCAGCGCTGCAACGGGATTGATGCTGGCTGCACGCCTCGCCGGTACGAGTCCGGCAATCACTGCAAACAAAGCCAACAGTAGCGCCGCTCCGGCGAGAGCCAGCGGATTGTGTCCCGTCACTTCAAACAGCTGGCTCTCCATCAGCCGACCGGCGACAACAGCCAGCACGAGTCCCAGTACTAAGCCAATCGCCACCTGGCGGAATGCGCCGCGCAGCACCATCGCGATGACATTGCCGCGATTTGCTCCCACGGCTACACGAACTCCGATCTCACGCGTGCGCCGCTCGACGGTGTAGGCCGTCACACCATAGAGGCCGATCGCGGCGAGGCTCAGTGCAAGGATGCCGAACAGGCTAGTCATCCGGGCCAGCAACCGCTCCTGATTGAAGTTATTGCCAACGTCCTCGCCGAAGCTCGTTACGCGGGTCACCGTCATCTCCGGATCGACCTCCGCCAGCACGCGACGAACCGTGCTCTCAAGATTTTCGGGCGAGCCAACGACGTGCAACTCGACCGCTCGCATCAGCTGTGAGCGCATCTGACCTGCATTATCCGCGGGGTTGTCGTACTGAAGTGTTTGTAGAAATGGCAGGAAATAGGTGGCGTAGGCAGGACCGTGCGTGTCCTGATACTTGGCGTCTTCAACCACACCAACAATCTCATACACACCCACATGCTCGGGCTGTCCACCAAAGCGCTTGCCGATGGGATCCTGGTTGGGGAAGAACTTTTTAGCGAACCGCTCGTTCACGACCGCGACGCGAACCGAGCTTGGCGTGTCCTGCTCGCCGATGGTGCGGCCACGGATAAGCCTGGTTCCGATGGTCTGGAAATAGTTCGGGCCAACGCGTAACCACGAAGCGTAGTCACCGCCTTCTTTGCTGTCATGGGTGCGCCCGGGCATGTAGACGGGGCCGCTCCAGTTGTCACCGCCCATCGGGCTATACAGCGAATAGCTTGCGGTAATGACTCCCGGGATGGCGCTGAGCTTCTGCTGCAGTTCCTGGTATGCGGCTCCAAGCTTCTCGAGCGAGTAGCCATCAAAACCATGGCCCACGTGCACAATGTATCGATGGTCCGTCTGGAATCCAAACTTCTGGTGCTCCAGTTTTTGCAGGCTCTGGACCAGCAGAAGCGCCCCTGACACCAGCACCAGGGAGAGCGCAGCCTGAGCAACAACCAGCGCCTTCTGTGACCACGTAGCCCCGTGCGAGGTGGTACGCCCGCTCCCTCGCAGCGCTTCGGCGGGATCAGTGTGGGAGCTTATCCAGGCTGGTGCAACGCCAAATACAATGCCCGTAACAAGCGAGAGCGCAAGCGAAAACAACAAGATCGGCGTGGAAGGATGAGGATCGATGGGGACGAAATCCGCGCCGCGAAATGCGAGCGCCAATATGCTGCGCGTACCGAAGAATGCGAGAAACACGCCGGCCAGTCCACCGAGCACCGAAAGCAAAACACTCTCGGTGAGCAGTTGACGAACCAGTCGCCAGCGTCCGGCTCCCAATGCCAGCCGCACCGACGTTTGTGCTTTGCGGGCGGCGCCGCGGGCGAGCAGCAGGTTAGCGACGTTGGCACAAGCAATCAGCAACACCAGCAAGGAAGCCGCGGTCAGCACCTGCAGCAGTTTCTCTGAGTCGTGAGCCAGATTGTTTACACCGGCCGCCGCCGGCAGCAGCATTGTCTTCTGCTTTGGAATTTGACTCCGGTCGTTGTCACCGACAGTACTTGCTCCCTCGCCACTGTTCAGCCACTGCTGCAACTCAATCGGTTACCTTCTGCTGAACCGATTGCGAGGAAGCTTCCGGCTGCAATCGGCCCATTACGTAAAGCCAGTGAAGATCCGGCGCTTTCAGCATTGTCGTCGGACCTGCAACCAGGGGCTCGGTTGCGAGCGGGAGCCAGAAGTCTGCTGGGCTCTCGCTCAAGCGATCGCCGTAAAATCCTGCGGGGCCAATTCCAATCACCGTAAAGGGAACGCCATCCAGTTTGAAAGTAGTTCCTACGATTGAGGGATCGCTCGCAAAGTAGTTCTGCCAGGCGCGGTGGCTCATCACCGCCACCGGTACTGCGTTGGGTTGGTCGTCGGAGGGAACAATCAGGCGTCCGGCAGCGGGTTGCAGACCAAACATAGAAAAGTAGTTTCCGCTGACGTATTCCGAGCGCAGTGGACGCGCAGGCCCGTTTTCTCCTGCCCTGCGTACGCTGAGACGAGTGCTTCCAGCCTGAAACGCAACCAAGTCCCGAAACTCGGGTGTGCCCGCAAGAACGTATTTGTACAACGGGTAAGAATAGGCGTCCCAGATGCCTTGCAAGCCGCCCGTGACACAGCAATCCACATTAGGAGATCCCACGCGGTACAGCGAGCCCGGATCCTTCACCGGCAGCGGCTGCAGCATGATGGCGTGTACCAGCGTGAAGATGGCGGTGTTCGCGCCAATGCCAAGGGCCAGAGTCAGAATCGCAACCGTGGTAAATCCGGGCGACTTCCGCAACTGCCGCAGGCCGTAGGTGAGGTCTTGCAAGAGAGTGCGCACGTGAGTCTCCGTACAGTTCATGTGCAACTGTCGTGCCACGCCGATGCGTTCACAAGTGATTGCGTGTGTCGAAGATACGGGATCTGTCCAAGTCCCGAATGCAGGTTGGATTGTCCGGCACCGCCGCTACCGTCCAGCCACGGACGCCCAAGAGCGTTGCGAACTCCCGCCGGGTGCGCAATTCATCCAAATTTTCGTTTCATTTTGCCCGGGCAAGGACCACAATGTTACTCACTTTTGCGAGCACGACATACTGGGTTCTGTATGGCAGGCCGCCACGCGTCCAGTTGTGTACGGAGCCGCTTTCCGGAGGACGCCATGAGAATCAAGACCCTCGGTTTATTTTTTCTGGTGATGGTGACGGCAGCGTTAGCTCCGGGGCAAGCCGTGACGCGCTGCGGTGGTCCCAATAATGCGCTGTATATCAACTGGCCGGCGTTTGGGTTTGACGCCTGCCACACCGGCTACAACCCCTACGAATACCGCATCAACTCTGCGAATGTGAAAGACCTGGTTGTGGCATGGCAATACGGGCCAGGGACAGAGCCATTTAACTCTCCAGTTCTCGTCAACGATGTCCTGTACTTCGGAGGGGCCACCAACGTATACGCGGTGGATGCAGGCACAGGTGCTTTGCTATGGACTTATAACACCGGTTCCGAAGTCCAGAATTACCCGGCAGTATTCAACAACGTCTTGTACGTCGGTTCTGGCCAGAGTGTGTATGCTCTGGACGCGAAGGCCGGTACGCTGCTGTGGAAGTACGATACTACCGGCGCGATCGCTACTGGGGCGACGGTTGCAGATGGTCTCGTCTACATCGGGTCATTCAGTAGCGGTTACACCATCTATGCCCTGGATGCGAAGACGGGAGCGCTTCGGTGGCAGCGCAACCCTGGTAACAGCGGGACTCCGACAGTGGTGAACGGGCTCGTATATTTTGGGTCGGATGACGATCTGTACGCTCTTAATGCGGTATCTGGCGCCGTGGTTTGGCATGCGAGCCTGGCAGGTATCGTCAACGACGCAGTAGCAGTGTTCAACAACACCGTATACGCCTGCACCAACAACGACCTGTCCGCGCTGAATGCCTTCACGGGCGCCGTCTTGTGGACAGCGCGGCCGCAGGGCGGTGACGCCTTCCAATCTTCGCCGGTGGTCGGTGCCGGTGCAGTATATGTAGGAGCGGGAGCGTCCTTTCGCTCCCAGGGTCCGCTACTCTATTCCTTTAACGCCACCAACGGCTCTCTTCTTTGGAGTTGGCCGGGAGGGGAAGGAGGTTACGGAGCGATAACCAACCTCGCGCTTGCTAACGGTGTGCTCTACTTTAGCGACGGTAGTGATATTGACGCTCTCGTCGCCTTTTCGTCGGCGGATGGAAGCTATCTTTGGGAGTATCAGAACACAGCCGGGGTCGCGCCCATCATTGCGAATGGCACGGTCTATATCCCATCGTGGGATACCGATTATCTTTACGCTTTTCGTCTGCCGAACCAATGAACTTGGCTGCGTGGGCTTGGACGCATAATCCGTAGATTTGAAAACGCACCCACACCTGTGCGTAAAGCGGAAGCAGGGAAAAACCAGCCCGCTTAGACGGACGGGTGGCAGAGTGAATCACGAAGAAGCAGGATGTACAGTTTCGCTATCCCATAATTGCCAAACGAAGGCATAGAGTATGACATGGC
>CAWFWZ010000018.1:0-120301 GCA_963819645.1 uncultured Acidobacteriaceae bacterium | reverse complement strand
AGCGTTCCGCGCTGTAGACGCGTGAAGTCTTCCGTTTTCTTGCACTGGCTTTTCAGGTGCTCAAATGCCTCGACAAGAAATCCTCCAGTACCAGCTGCCGGGTTCGAGCACGGTTTCGCTGAGACGTGGATCGACGACTGTCACGATGAACTTCACCACCGCGCGTGGTGTGTAGAATTCGCCCGAATCACCGGCTGCATCTCGCATCTCCCGGAGCATGCTTCAGAAAGCTGCCCCAGCGTATGGATTTCGTCTGCGACGTGAAGTGAATCTCGTTCACCTTGTTGATAACGTCGCGCAGTAGATACCCGCTCACCATCCGATTGACTGTGCCTTCAAATACTTTGGCAATAATGTCGCGGCGGTCACCATTCGTGCTCTGGAGCGAGCGCAGATAAGCAAACAGACCCGCACCGCGCTTTCCGTCGGGACGCATTGCCTCGTCCTGGTTAATGAAGGCCAACAGCTCTGGCCCTGTAATACCTCCCTCTGTCTTTGCCGCCCAATCACGCCATCGGTACGGAGCGTCAATTGCGGGTTTGAACTTTTTCCCGGCGAGCTTAGCCTCTTCCTCCCGTATCCGCTCCATATCGTCAAGAAACTTTAGGAACATGATCCACGTGAGCATCGGAAGTCGGTCAAGGTCACCGTTAAGACCCTATCCTTCCTCATGATGTCGCGGCATGATTTGATCAGGCTCGCAAGCTGTTGAGCGGTGGACTTCGGTGCTTCAGTCTTCCTTTTTTTACCTTTGGGCATGTTGTTTGAGTGTGGTTATGACGCGTAGAGCAAGGTTTGCATCTGCTGAACGGCTGAACGCAGTTTGTCGGCCCCGCCAAAGACCGCTGCGATCTCCATCACGGTTCCCCGGCTCGATATTGGCGGCACTTTGAGGATCTCGGGAATCTGGAACTGGGCTGTCCCGTATTCAACGTACTTATCAAGCATTTCTTTCAGAATCTCGCGCGCTTGTGGCCCGTATTGCTCAAAGAAGTTCAGCTTGTCTTTGCGGAGCATCTCGTCAGCTCGCTCCCTCCTTGTTCGGAGCGGTGAGTTGAATGCGACGTGGCACAAAAGATCGAACGGATCGGCGTCAGGCTGGGCCGCGACTTCGCTCAGTTTTTCGAATGAAACTCCCCGGTCTTCTAGGGCCTTGATTAATTCGGCTCTCTCTTCAGCGCTGCTCCATTTGGCCCGAAGCGTGGCGGCTGACGAATACATGCTCCGCACATTCTCGGCTGTATAGTCGGTAAACTTAATTACTCGGAGTTTCTTTCCGTTCGGATCAAGCTCATACACAAGGTGCGCGGCAATCTCGACATTTCCGCCATCGACGTAATATTTCTTGTGGCGCTTGACCATTTCCGTTTTCGCCGTCTTTTTCCTCTGCCTGCTCGATCTTCTCTTCCTGTTCGATTTCCTTGCGGTCCTTGGCGATGCTTCTTGAACAACTTCAGTCTTGATGGGATTGCCTGATTCATCCATCTCTTCTTGGGTGATGAGGGCAGGTTCCCCGTCAAAGTCAGGATCGGCAAACAGCCGAGTCGCGCTTCCTGTGTAATCGAGAATGTTGAAATACAGCTTTCCGTAATCGTCGCGGACTCGCGTTCCTCGCCCGATGATCTGCTTGAAATCTGTCATCGAGTTGATGACGCGCACAAGCACAACATTCTTGCAGGTGGGCACGTCAACGCCCGTCGTGAGCATTTGGGAAGTGGTTACGATCGTCGGCACGACGGTTTCGACGTCCATGAAGCGATCAAGAAAACCGCGACCTATCTCCTTCTCGTCGGAGACTACGCGGACCACGTAGTCAGGCTGATCCTTCACCACGTCTGTATTGCAGTTGTTGAGCGCTTTGCGCATTTCATCGGCGTGGTCCTGATCGACGCAAAACACTATTGTTTTGCCAAATCGATCGGTGTTCTTCAGAAACTCAGTTAGGTTGCGTGCAATCGCTTCCGTGCGGGCTTTCAATGCGATTACGCGGTCGAACTCCTTCGTGCCATATTCACTGTCCGGAATCTCACGGCCATACCGGTCAACCTCGCCCTTCGATGGCCGCACCTGCAGCGTCCACGCTGGATACGATGCGATGTACGCGATACGGAGCAAGAAAGCCGTCATCGATGCCTTGCTTCAGGCTGTAGGTGTAAAGAGGATTTCCAAAGTACTTGTACGTGTCACGGTTGTCCTGCCGGAGCGGAGTCGCGGTCATACCAAGCTGAAATGCGGGCTCGAAGTATTCCAAAATCTCGCGCCAGTTGCTCTCGTCTCGCGCGCTCCCCCGATGGCACTCGTCCACGATAATGAGATCGAAAAGTCTTCTCGGAAATTCCCGGTATAGTCCTGGTCGGTTGGCATCGGGCAATCGACTGATACGTCGCAAAATACATCTCGCGGCTCTTTATCGCCTTGCCTTCGATCTTCCAGCGAGCATCCCCGAATGGCGTGAAAATTTTGTCCTTGGGGTCATCAACAAGGATGTTGCGATCGGCAAGATACAGAATTCGCGGACGACGATACTCGCCCGTCCGGTTCCAGCGTGAGTTCCAGAGTTTGTAGCAAATCTGGAATGCGATCACTGTCTTTCCAGTTCCCGTTGCAAGTGTCAGTAGAATTCGGCGTTTGCCCTGGAGGATTGCCTGGACGGATCGATTGATCGCTATGTCTTGGTAGTACCGAGGGGACTTTCCGGAAAGGTGAAAATACGGCGCGAGAACGCTCTCTTGATTTCTTCGGAAATTCCCTCAGCGCCCTGGAGACGATTCCACAGCTCATCAGCTGTCGGAAACGCGGCGAGTTCGCTCTCTTTGCCGGTCAGAAAATCGTGCTCAACGATGCCGTGCCCGTTCGTCGCATACAAACTTGAGCCCGAGAATCTGGGCATAGTCTTTTGCCTGCTGCAGTCCGTCTCCCGGTTTCAAGTACACCGACTTCGCTTCGACCACGGCTATCGAAAAATCTCGCCGATATCGCAGAAGATAATCGGCGCGCTTTTGGGGCCTACGCTTTACCTTGTCCCCGACAACCACAATGCGCCCGTCCGTGAACGTCTTCTGTTCGCTAATTTGATCGTCGGTCCAGCCGGCGGCAGAGAGCTTGGGCAGGACGTACTTGCGGCAGGTGTCCGCTTCGGTGAGATAGGCCATGAAATTGGGAAATGCCACTAAGGGAGGGATGATAGCAGAACTAAACCCTTGAGGGAGTAGCACTTTCATCCTATCCCCATTCGAACATCCTCGCAAAAAGGAGCGCCTTTCGCAGGCTGGCAGGGAGCCATATCGCACTTGACAGAATTTCATACACAGAGTAGAGTTCCCATATTGGGAACAAATTTGAGTGTATCTTGACCGCCACTTCCGCATGAGATTAATTGGCAAAGCCAAGTTGCGTGAGCTTCAGGAACAGTCATGCCGAAGCGCGATCACAGCTTGAGTCGTGGGAGGCCGAAGTCGAAACGGTCGATTGGGAGACTCCGCTGACATCAAGAAGCGTTACCCGAAAGCGAGCGTCATCGGCAATCAGCACGTGGTCTTCAACATTTGCGGCAACCGCTATCGATTATGGGTGACGGTCGCGTACCAAACCGGGATCGTGATGGTGAAGGCGATAGGCACCCATAAGGAGTACGACGGCTGGAAAATCTCATGACTGCCATGGTTGAAATCAAAGTCATCAAAACTGATAACGACTACCGCGCAGCGCTGAAATCCATCGACATGCTCATGGCAAGAGATCCCGACCCAGACTCGACCGAAGGAGAACAACTCGAACTCCTCAGTACTCTTGTCGCGACTACGAGTCGAAGCATTTTCCTGCCACATTCCCCGACCCTGTCGAAGCCATCAAGTTCCGTATGGAACAGGCTAATCTGAAACCAGCTGACCTGGTTCCCTACATCGGCAGCAAGAGCAGAGTGTCCGAGATCCTCGCCGGTAAACGGACGCTTACCGTCGAGATGATGCGTGCTCTCGAAGCGGGATTGGGGATTCCCGCGAAAGTGCTATTGGGCCGACCAATCCAGGACGAGAACTCGCAGTACAGCAACTGGGATGCCGGTGTTCTGAGGGAGATGAAGGAACGTGGATACTTCGGGAAGTCCTCTCTCAAAACCTCAAATCCTGCCGATCTCGTAAGACAGTTTTTTGAGCCGGTCTGTTCGCCTGCACAATTACTGGGAATGCTGCGTCAATCCAGCTACCGTTCGATCTCCGAGAACTGACCGTCACGCCTTGGCGGCATGGGCCGGGGCAGTTTTAAGAAAAGCAGAACAGACGAAGGTGCCAATCAAGTACAAGAAGGGTGCTGTAAACCTGGACTTCATGCGCGAACTCGCGAAGCTTAGCGTGAAGGAGAAGAGCCCTCTTGTGGTCCAAGAGTTCTTAGACAACATGGAATCATTCTGGTCGTTGAAAGACATTTTTCTAAGACCTATCTGGATGGAGCGACAATCCTCATCAATCGAGATAATCCGGTTATCGGCCTCACTCTCCGATATGACCGCCTCGATAATCTGTGGTTTACGCTCATGCATGAGTTGGCGCATGTCTCCTTGCACTACGACCAAGATGTGAAGCTGTTCTACGACGAAATCGAGGGAGTGAAGGGGGTAAATCTCAACGAGAAAGAACAGGAGGCCGACCGGATGGCAGAAGAAGCGCTCCTGCCGCGAAGTAAATGGGAAGTCAGCCCTGCTCGGCTAATCCCATCCTTCCTAGCCGCAAAGAGTCTTGCGGCGGACGTTGGAGTTCACATCGCCATCATTGCTGGTCAAATGCGTCACAAAGGAAAGGCATACGCCTATCTGAATAAAATCGTGAACGAGGCGAAGGTCAGACAATACTTCCCCGAACAGGGATGGAGGAGATGAAAACCATGTTTGGACCGAAACATTATGTGCCGATCTTGAAGTGGAAGCGCGCCGAGCAGAAGGCGCTTGGTGCGTTGAGCGAGAAACAGAAGAAATACATCACTCCCGTGATCCAGTTCGTGATGCCGAAGGCCGACTCGGTGGTTAGCATTGAGAAGCAGTTCAAGTGGGTCATCGACAAGTTCCGGGAGAGAATGCCGGAGTTGGCCCCGCAAATTATGAAGTTTTGGGGTTCCAGTTCGATCTTCGTGGACCTGAATCTTCTGTATACGACAGCCCTGAAGGTCGAGTGCCTCAGCACACTCACCGCCTCGGCACATCACCTGGGATTGCACGTAATCCCCGTGCTGCACGTCGGCGACGACGCGGACCTCAAGAAAGCAATCCGCTCATCGGCGAAGAAATATTCAAGTGGAATCTGTTTACGGGTTGTCCCGCATGACCTAGACGACATTGCCGTGCTCAACAGCAGCATCAAGGCCTTCCTCAACTGGAGCGAACTGCCCGAATCGGACATCGACTTGTTAGTAGATACCAAGGAGGTCGAGGACAACAATACGTACGCCGCCCATGCCAAAGCCAGCCAGCAAATCACTGGCCTCCAGAAGTGGAGAACGTTTATCTTCGCGAGCGGTGCGTTCCCATCGGACCTCATGAAATACAAAATCGACGAAGAGAACCTTGTCCCCCGACTCGATTGGAAGTATTGGCTTTCGCAGATTGGCGGCAACGGCAAGGGAAGAATACCGACCTTCTCGGATTACACCATTCAGCATCCCATTTACAAGGAGTCATCTCAATTCTTCCACCCGACGACGAGCATACGGTACGCCCTCAAGAACGAGTGGCTGATCATGAAAGGGAGAAAGCAGAAATTTGAACTGTATCTTGCCAACGCAAAACTACTGGCAGAAGATCCGGGCAGATTCTTTGGAGGCGGCTTCAGCTTCGGAGACAAGTACATCGCGGAAAAAGCGGAACATTACCCCGTCTATATCAAGGACAAAAGTGTTAAGGGCACGGGGAGCACGGAAAGCTGGTTGACGGCAGGTATTAACCACCATTTAGTACTAACGGCGCATCAGATCGCCAATCTTCCCTGAAGAACAGCGCATCCCTGACCTTGTCTCCCAGGGACTTTTGGTCCAAGCGCTCAGCCAGTCGCTCATAGATGAGTTCCCTGGGCTTGAAACGCAACCCGGCAGCCTCTCCGATATTCTGTAGCAGCTGAAGAGCTTCTGCCCGCCACAAGAGTCGCGCGATTGCGACACTGCTTCTTGAAGTGTTTTCTTCAGCTTCGCGGACGCGATTGAGCACCACCGACCCGCTGTTGTCCAGTTTCGCAATAGTAAGACCCCACCAGTCCGGCACGATATTGATTGCAGCGTAAAGATGCTGCTTGCCTACGACCAATGTCACCCGGTCGAACACGGCATTGTAGGCATGCATCTGTTCGGGTAAGCGCAATAAGGTGTCGCGGTCGCTCTTAATCTCGTAGCCATGCATTAGACCGTTCACGACAGCGATATCGATACGAATGGCCCCGTGTTCAACACAGAATTCTTCGACAATCCTGAGTTTTTCGCCGCCTGTGTGAAGTTGTTTGAGATCAGCGATGAGAGCTGCGCGAATGATTTTGTCGTTAGTGGTCGACATGGCAACTCGTTGAGAATACCACGTGCGTCTTGATTTCTTAGCCTTAGCATACAGGCATTCCCGCCTAACACGAATCTGAATTTCGAAGCCCTTTATGGCCATGTTGATTCGCGAACTGTCAACCGCGAGAGCGCTTCCACCTCGGGCACGTACCCCGCACACCATCGTCCTAAAGCTCCGGTCGCAGACGTGGTGCACCAAGGGGGAACCCCCTTATCCAGTTCTTTTCGACCCTTTTTCTCCATTGCACCGTCGATGCACAGCCTGGATGTTATCCGGATGATCGTCTCGTCGTGCTGCTCCCATTCCTCTTGGCTCGATATGGTCGGGGACGATTTCGCTGCAGTCGGTAAATGGCTCGTGGCAGATTCCGCACTTCCCGCCCTGCTCGGCAACCTTCCGGTTGAGCAGCTTGCGCATCTCGGCTGGTGAACGGAGCTCGCGATACCCGCGAGGATGGTGCGGATCTTCGATACGCTGAACGCCAAGCCGTGGCTGCCGCTGCTTGTTGGCTTGCTCACGACCGCAGCAGAACAGCGAACGATGAATTGGACAATACTCATTCCTTCGAAGTTTCATGCGAGTGCTCCTGTACGTTGGCTTGAATTGCTGGTGGATGCGAGGCGGGCGCGTTCAGAAGAGGGCGCTTACGCTCGCCAGTTCGGAAAGGGATTTCGCGACGAGTTCTTGAACCCGAGGATCAGGTCGCGCACCTTGCGGCGGCGCTCCAGTAATGTGCTCAGAAGCCGATCGAGTTCGTCTTGGTCGTGGTCGTACCACTCCGGAGGAACCTGCTGGGCAATGGGCCACAGTAAGCTCTCGGAGAAGTTCTCGATCCGGCTGATCCAAGGCTCGAACGACTCCCAACCTGTCACGTTGGCGTACACGTCATTGCGGCCGAAGACCCCACGCAATGGAGCATCGGGAAAGCTCCACTCTCCGGCATTGAAGCAGTAGCCCTGATCGATGAAGCTGGCGGTGAGCTTGCGTTGACGCAGCCGCTTCCAGAAACGCGACCTGCCGGCCATCGGCGTTGCAGGTCCATTTGTCCAAGGCGAGAATGCCGGCGAACTCGTTTTGATTGCGAACGCAGCCCATGCTTCCTTCGGGCAAGTAGTCGTGCACCACTCCTTCGTCATGCGGGACAACGTACCTGGAACCGAAGCACAGTCCGGCGACCGGCATCACCTGCTTACCCCCGAGTTCGAAGCGCAGCTCGGGCGTATGTTCGATCAGCCAGGGATGCACTTCGACAATGGCTGGCGTGGGAACCGACAAGCCGACCAGCGCAGCCAAACAAGTGCCGAGCCAGTCGTTCGCCAGTACTCGCGTGTGCTGTGGGTTGTTCTGGAACTTGACCACGTAGAAGTTGCCGTCCGAGCAGCGCATGAGATGGCTTTGGGCGCCACCGCGCATTCGGCGGATGTGTTGGACCGCTTGTATTGTCATGAGATATTCCGTTTCTGTCGGGGATTGAAGGAATCGAGAGGCAGGAGGCGCGGCAGTTCGGGAGCTATCGCGGAATCGTCGAGAATGACAATTCCGGAATCGCAGGAGGTGCGGTGTTCTTCTCTATTCCGGAATCGTCAAAGGCAAGAATTCCGCAGATTCACTGGTTGCGCGAAGATGCGGCAGGAACGAGGAATGCTTCGTTTGACGCATTCCGTTTCGTACTGGATGATGGAGGCGGATGGACGCTGAACGGACCATTGCCGAGATCGAATGGCTGGAGCGCATCTCCTCGCTTCCCGATTTACGTTCTCGCGGCGGTTCTGGTACGGGGAATCGAGTCCAACCCCAGCAAGTGCGAAGCCAACCAGTCGAGATGGACATCGAAAACAAAGCAGAATTGCTTTGGTTGGATCGGCATTGACAAGATTTGTCATTTTTGCTGTAATTTGATTACCACATGAGGTAATCGAAACGTGAATGAATTGACGCTAGCCTCAGATTTCAGCGCAGTGATGCAATCGGTCCGTCCGATCCTGCAGCCGGTTTACGAAGCACTCGAAAGTGCGGTTCCCAATGCGGCGCTGGTCATTTCCCAGCAGGGTTGGCGAACGAGTCCTCTGCTGTTCTCTCATTTGGTGCGCGCCGACGTGAAGGCAAAACTGCACGGACGCCAATGCCCGATTGAGTTCGATGACATCGCTCGTGAACTAGTTATGGATACCGTTTGCAACGAGGGACTTTCAACGAACTTTGAAGACATCACTCTCAAAGTCTTTAAGGGCACGATGCTACCCAAAGCCACCAGCAGTCGTCGTGAATCGTTCTATCAGCACACTCTCCCCGGAATGACGCCAGATTTAGACACTGCACGACTGCGTAGCCTCGTAGTCCTCTGGGACTGCGACGAAGAGGGTAACAACCTCAAGATTTTTCTTTGCTGTCCCAAGGACAAGCAGGGCACATATGTTTGGCGCGAGGAGGTCCCCCATCCGAGTGAGTGGATGGTAGTTGCAGTTGAGCAAGGCGCTGCCGAGGTTGTAGATGACTTTGACGATTTGTTGGGCACCGAAGGTGCAGCTAACGTACGGGCCACAGGTGAGTGATGTTCTTGGGAGAGCGGATTCGGCAGGCACGAGAGATTCGGGGCCTATCGCAAGACGAACTCGCCCAGAAACTCGGGCGCAGCAAGGCGCTTGTCGCGCAGGTCGAAGCAGGGTTCAAGCTGCCGACCGATGAATTTGTGGAATCAGTAGCAGACGCGACGGAATTGCCGATCACATTTTTTAATGAACCTCCGCATGCAGAGTTCCCATTGGCGGAAATCTTGCTTAGGGCACAACGCACGGTTAAAAGGCGTGAAGTGCTCAGTACGGTTCGATACGCCGAACACGTCTACGCAGTGTACGCAATGCTGCCGGCCAGGTTGAAACCCATTCCTGTGCGGATACCCGAGGTTCTAGATAGTTCCAAGGAAGCTGCCTGGCAGGTTCGAAATGGTTTTGGGATAGAGCCGAATGTCCCAATTCCGAATCTGACAAGTCACTTGAAAGGGCGGGCGTCGGTGTCATTGTTCTGCCTCCGGCTCGTGGGCGAGAAGCCTTTTGTATTTGGCTACGAAATGGAGACAGAGACATTCCGATCATTGCGTCACCGGGCGGCCGAGAAGACGGAGATCGCTACAGGCTAAGTGTCGGCCATGAACTCGGCCATTTCGTGATGCACAGATCGTTGCTCCGCAAATCGAATCGAGAAGTCGAATCCGAAGCATGGGCGTTTGCCGCCGAACTACTCTTGCCCGAAACCGCCATGCGTTCTGAACTTGTGCCTCCCCTGACGATTACCACCTTTGCGCGCCTTAAACCGCGATGGGGTGTGTCAATTGCGGCACTAATTCGCAGAGCATATGAACTGAATATCATCACGAAAAGGCAGTATCACTATTTATCGCAACAGATGTCGGCTCTTGGATATAGAGCTCGAGAGCCGAAGAACCTGGACGTACCTGTTGAGAAACCTCGATTGCTTCGGAAGATGGCCGAACTCGTGTACGCGAAACCGATTGATTTCGACCGGTTTTCCGCAGATACAAAGATGCTACCCAAAGAGTTGCGAACGATCATAAAGGACTACGAAGGCACCGATGAGGACGCACCGATCGTGGAAAGTAAGGTGATTCGCTTCAGAGCCAGGCGTTGAGTACTTGGAGGACATCTGCTGATGCTCGAAGTGGACTTCCTATCCACAAATATCTTGCCAAGTACTGAATTCGATTCTCCCATCGCCTCAAAAAGCGGTGCTTTTACCGCATCAACGCAGCGCCAAGGCATTCCTGTAAGAGCGCCTTCCCGTCAATGGGTTGTGAGTTCTCGTCTTGCTGGATCAGCTCAGCGCGTGCGATCCGTACAGCACCTTCGCTGGCCGGCAGACTCTTAGCGAGTCTGCCATTTGGCTGCGGGTTCGAGCTCCACAGCAAATTTGGTATCGCGCACAAGATTAGTCCTGATCGTACGGCTCAATATCGTCTTCGTCGTCCTCGTCTTCAGCTTCCGGCTTCATCTGCTGAACGTAGGCGTCACGCTCGCGTTTATGGCTGCGGGCGGTATGGTCATCCGGCATTTCTGCCGCCATGACGAATTCTTTGAGGAACTGGATTCGCTCGCGGGGAGCGATCCGTCCTCCGACTTCGTAGATCAGATAATTGTGGTTCTTGCGGCAGAACCGTTCGAATTCTTCATCTTCCGCGAACTGAACGGTGATGCTGCCTCGTAGTTCTGATTTCAGCTCCAGCTTGCCGTCCGCATACCACTGTCTTACCGTGGCTCGCGTAACCCGCAGCACGGCCGAGATCAGGGAAACGGTGTAGATCGAGCCATTGCGTTCCGCTCTCTTTCCGTTTCGAATGATTTTCAGGTGGATGGTTCGAACCGTGGTGCCAAACTCCTCAGCGATCTCGGCCACTGAGCGGTCGGACTCGCACATCTTGAGGATTCTGGCGATGTCTTCCTGGCTCCACGGTCGGCGGTGATGGGGACGGAGGAATCCGTACCTCTCCGCCAGCCGCCAGCAGACTTTCTCGGAGTAGTTGGTGAGTTCCTGCAGTTGTTTGACGACCGCAGCCCCATCTTTCTTGGGGATACGGGTTGAGCGAACGAGGCTTAGCGCTTTTTCCGGCCACACGTACCTTTGCCGGGGGGATCGGATTGGCGCGTTGCTCAGATACAGACATGGGCCTAAATACCGAATCATGACTCCTTTCTTGGTCTCGCCACCTTCGTGACATTGTACGAGTTGTGTACTAGAAGTCGCCCCACATCGGTGGTGCGACATATAAAAACAGGTGAGACTTGCAAATGTAAAGTGAAAAGTTAATGAGTTGAGCAATAACGAAAAGGTACTCTGGCCAGAGTAGCTGGATGAGAAATTCTTGAATTCTTGAATGCCGGACTGATGGTTGGAGTGCTGAACTGCCGCGGTTCTAAACAGCGACTCAGGATTTCTTCGGTGCCCGGTGAGTACGCTTTCTCAAACATGCGCGTCGTCGTAGGTCAGCGGCTCCAGATCCCGGACGACGATTCTTCCAAACTCCGGGTGGGCCGGATTGATCAGGCAGTTATTCTCGTGTGGGGCGAGAACAGACGGCACGAAAAGCACGCAGCTCTTACCGGCCGCTACGAATTCATCGCCGAATCGTGTGAGCTCCGGTGGGGCGGCGCCATCCCGCCAGTTCGCCGGCAGCTCGCTGACGTTCACACTCTCTCGTGGTCACATCCTCAGGAACTTCGGCAACGGCCAAAACCAGATCGGTTGGTGGATCGTCCTTGTCGAGGTGGACGAAGTATTCCAGCATGGCCAACGATTGATGTTCCGAGGTGTAGCTGAGGCGGACACCGGGACTGGACCAGCGTCCGCCATAGCGATAGGCGCCTTCGCCGTCGAATGGAGTGCGGGCGTATGCCCTGCGGAGGACCCGATACACCAATTTCAACTGATTCCGCCGTACGCAATGCGGCCCAGGATGTTTTCGACCTGGCGAGCGCCAAGCTCCGTGTCGATGGCCGCGACCGGGGCGATTCCGCCGAGCGCCCGATTGGGTCGCTTAAGCCAGCGCAAAGCTCGCTCACGATCTCCGAGGAAGTCATTGGCGATGGCAACAATCCGAGCGAGCCGATACAGACGGTCGGACTCGTAGCGCGCCAGACGTCCGCTGCTGCGACGACGTTGCAGACTTCGAGGGGAGAGGTCGAGTGCGCTGGCGAGCTCCTTGAGGGTCAAGCCGGAAGCACGCATCAGTTCTTCGACGACGGCAGGGCGAAAGCCCTCGCGGATGGCCTCACGCAAATCGCGATCACTGGACAGGTGCCGTCCCAACGTCCGCTCACCACCCAACTCGTCGATTACGGCTCTGAGCTCGTTTACCATTCTGTCGCTTATGATAGCGACAAATGGCGCACGGGTCAATCGAAGGGGCTGTCCCCTCTCTGCTTTGTCGATGAAAGCTCACGTTCAGCATCCTCGCTCGTTCGCGCCTACGACCAGATGTTCACAACAGGATTCCTGATTGTGGAGTACGCTTAAGGTAGCCAGTGTCAGATGCACGGGTCGGAATGACGTGTAAATAGGGTTTACCCGTTCCCTGCTGTAGCCTGACTCCCTCGATATCCTTCCCAACGAGTGGGCCTTTCCCCGAAGCATCTGGGAACAACGGTACCTCAACTGTTCGCCGTCACAAGGAATAAGGCGCTCTCATGAAACGCGCGATCAAGGAACCCTCGGTTGACGATTGTGTTCGGATTAAGAACCTTGGCTACGGTTCTTCCCATCACATTCGCATGTATGGCCAGAAGCTTGAGATTGTTTCCGATCCGGTTCCTGATGGGAATGGGGTTTCAGTCCAGGTTACAAGCGAGGCCGAGCCGACAAAACGGACGATGCGGCTGCCGACCTCCCTCCTCGTAGGTCTCAAAGATTTGTTTCCGAAAGTCGCCTGAGCTTCGCGGAAAATGGAACTGGCCAACATCCCCCAGGACTTTCTGCCTCAGACTCATTTCTCTGACCTCCCAAATTCAATTCGCAAGAACGCGGTCCCTGTAGCCGCGCAGAAATCCAAGAGTCGGAATGTGTTCAGTATAGACATTTAATGTCTATGCTGCTAAATTCGCTTTGGTGCCCAAGAATAAGCGGAAGCCAGCACCGGACGTACAGCACTCCAAAGAAGTTGCGCGTCTCACAGGCAAACGCCGTGGCGGCTACCTGAAACGCGAGGTCCGGTTGGAGAACGGCGAAGTCACAAAATACGTTCTCGCCTACATCAATCCTCGTGCGTGCTCCGCCGATAACGGCAGGGTGCTCGGCTATGACAACCAGCACGGCTATCATCATCGCCATTTCATGGGGCAGATTGAGCCGTTCGAGTTCACCAGCTATCAAGAGCTGGTGGAGCGCTTCCAAAGAGAAGTGGAAGAGCTCTGGGAGAAAGAAGATGGCAAGTAAGACGAAAGTCAAAATCACGGCCGATGGAGTTGAGGGCTTTTTTAACCGGGCCAAAGCTGAGGCGAAGAAGCTGGATCGCGGCCAGCCGATCGAGGAGGGAATTATCGTCAATTTCGCGAAAGCCGAAGACATGGCCCAGTGTCTCTCAGCGGAGCGGCTCCGATTGCTGCGTGAGGTAAAGTCCAGGAGGAGCATGCCGGTTGGCGACCTCGCCGCAAAGCTAAAACGGAATCGTCGCGCCGTCGATCGCGATCTGGGACTGCTGGAAGGCGCCGGGCTATTGAAGCTTTCCTATCAGTCAAACCCAGGTCACGGAAGGTTGAAACTTGTCTCACCGGTTGCAAGGCAGTACACGTTGACTGCGACCGTGTAATCACAGCGTATACGGGCACAGAGAACTGAGAAGGCGAGCCGAAGGGCCCGCCTTTTCCGTTATGACGGACCAAGTATCTGTCCGGCGACCTTGCTGATCTCCAGCTTGCGCTCAGCGTCTTCGGTCTTTCCCGCCACCCAGGAGATGGCATTCGACAACCGCCACATGCTGTTGCCGGCGGGCATGTTCACCGTGTCGGCTGAGTTGTAGGCTTCGACAACGGAATCGGCTTCGTGCTTCTGCAGACGCCTTGCGAAGCATGTCACGGGCTTGGCTGGCGTCCACTGGCCGATCATTGGCACGGCGGATCAGTTCCATGTGCTGCTGCAGTTGTTCGGCATTGAGCTGCCGCTGGATGACGTCCTTTAAGCGCGCTGACGGTCGCCTGGGCGTCCAGCTCATAGGTCCGCTCGGAGTAGATCATCGATTCGTCCAAGCGCTTGCCGAGATGTACCTGCCGCATCTCCTCCTGGGTGATGGCCAGGTTCGAACACCAGATGCGCAGCAGGTAGGCGCGGACCGACAGCGCTCCGTTGCCGAAGTCGGAGTTCTCCAGCGACAGCCCGTAAGCGACGACCTCTCCCGGAACCGGCTCGTACACCTCGGGCATGATCGCCTGGATCGCGATCTTGGTATCGGTGACGTAGCCCTCGTAAGGCAGTGCTCCCTTCTCCTGCACCGCCGTGGCGAAGGCCTCGACGACCGGTCGAGAATCGATGCGGCGGTAGGAGTCGGAGAGAAAGCCGCGTACTTCCTGCTGCAGTGAGCGCAGCAGATACCGCTTCTTCTGAAAGCGGCGATTGAAGACAGTTTGCAGATTGTGGGCCAGCAGCTCCCGGCCCCACGGCTCCGCTACGGCCTGCAGGCTGTCGAGGAACTTCACCGGCATGTCGGTGGTCTGCGCCATCTGGTAAATGGCATTGCGGTGCAGTGTCTGGTCGACCTTCTCCTGCTCCCGGTCGGGCAGGGTGATCAGAATCTCGGGCAGATTCTCGGCAGCACGGAACTGAAGGGCATCGCCACGTACTAGGCGATCGGTGGGCTGGTGACGCATGACGTGATCGATCACGCTGGCGGCACGTGAGCGGCCGCGCTCGATGAGTGATTCGAGTTTCGAGACAGCTTGGTTCTTGGACTCGGCAGTTGCGAGCATGAGGGACTCTCCTTGAAGGAAGTTGAATGGGATGGGTTGTAGAGAGACTTAGCTACCGGGCAGGACAGATTTCGGATACTGAGGACGCGAAGAAAGTGCCCTTTTCGATCCGGCGCGGAACAGGCGCTCAATCGTCTTCATCGGCAGGAACAAGCGTTTGGGCGTGGATGGCAGTGCGAGGAAGTCAAAATGCTCGTAGAAATGCTTCGCCGCTTCATCTTTTGCGTCGACAATCACAGCAGCCGACGCTACTTCTGCGACTCTGTACCCAGCTCCGGTTTAAAGGCATCAAGCAGGAGAAACTCGCCGAGCTTCCGCCCCCGATCATGCGTTTTTGTGAGCGGCTCGATTCGGAACTCGTCCCGTGATCTGGGCTTGGGCATCGCCTAGATCTTTGCCCTTTTCTTATAGCGCTTGGCGGCTGCTGCCAATCTCCGGCCGGGCGAGGGAGGATTCAGAAGCGCTTGGGCAAATACTTCGCGATCACGCTCGCTCAGGATCATGACCTCCTGCTCACGAATGGTGCGCAGCGCTGCATCGGCAGCGCTCAACACGACAAAATCGGAAACAGAAGTTCCCTTGATGTGGGCGGCGCGTTCAATGTACTTCTTTTGGTCACGAGTCAGACGAGCTTCAAGACGCTCCTTTCGGGACTCCTTTTCTTTGACCGCAGGTGCCATGTACCGCCTCCTCCTCGAAATCCATTGTACGGTAAAACACCGTACGAATCCACCCTGCGGGACAACGTGCAGCTCTAGGTGAGGTTCTCCTGAATGTAGTGCCGGGAAAATTACCGGAACCGAAGGTGATCTCCGTTGTTATCAGAAGAAGGCGGATCAGGCGGATAGCTGGAGCAGTAGAGGGCGGCCGGTTCGCACCAGCCGCCGGATTTCGGTTCGTGCCGTTCGCGGTGAGGACACTCACAGCGAACGACAAGACCGTGGTTGACGCGTCGGAATCCCGGAACAGAGATGGTGCTCGTTGCGCTTGCAGTACGAGCACCAGCGAGATCGAGGACTCGGCGCACTCTTGCCGGCGTCGGCAAGGCTGAGTCGATGGAATTTCATGGGAGTTGAAGGAGCGTTGCAGCCGTTCGCGCAGGACTGATGACTTAGAAAAGCGACAGCTGCAACGTTGGGCTAGAGGTTGAGTTGAAATCGATGGAGGGGTGAATGGGAGCACTGTCAGCCGCTATGTCTGAGCCGAACAAATCCACCGGTTCGCTCTCCGGAATTTGCTCCGCCTCAGACGTCGATCCGGCAGAAGGCAGGAATTCGCCGACCCGTTTCCAGAGCAGATCGGCCGATTCGCCGATGCCCCGGTTCTGCACCAACTCCCGAGCCATCGCCGTCAGCATGTCGTCATCGCCATCCAGTGCTTGCAGACCTTCAGAGGCGAACTTGCCCTCCATGGCCAAGAGCCACGAGAAGCTTCTTGCCCATCAGACGCAGACAGACTTCCTGCATCGTCCCGCTGTAGGCGAAGAACTTCACTTCCACCGGCCGCTTCTGGCCAATGCGCCACGATCGGCGGCTGGCCTGCCGCAGGGTATGCAGCGAGTAGCCGGTCTCGTGGAACAGGATGGTCGGAAAGTCCAGCAGGTCGAGTCCGGTCTCGACCAGCTTGGGATGGCAGATGGCGACGTCGATACCGCGCTTCAACTGCTCGCGGTACCAGGCTTCCCGCTTATGCGTGGGCGTGCTCGCCCGAAGCACAGCCGCTCGGATACCTTCTGCACGAAGCAGCTTTTCCAGGCGAGCGGTCACGTCGTACTTGTTGGTGTAAACCGCAAACACCTGGCACTTGCGACCGCGGACGAGCTGGGACTTGATCTCGTCGATGAGAACCTGCTCCTTGGGATAGACCTCGCCTTCGTCTAAGTCCTCGGTTTCGGCAATCACAAACGTTTCCCGCTGTTGGATTTCGGGGTTGTAGCGGGAACCGTAGAGCGTGCCCAGTCCGTAGGGATGATCGGGATAGACCAGCAACGCATTGAGCATGGTGCTCAGCACGCTGCGGTTTCCCCGATGCTCCTGCAGGGTCGCGGTGATGTCGTCCTGCAGTTGCTGGTAGGCATCTTTTAGCTTGCCTGCCAGTTCGACGGAAACAACATCTTCCCGATACGCCGGAAGCGCGTCGGAGATATCTTCCAGCGACACGAAGGCGCAGGTGTCCATCAGGTACTTGCCGAAGAGCAGCGGTGATGCTCCCGGCTTGCGACGGATGGTCACCTCAGTCTTGTTCTTCTTGGAGCAGGCGTTGTCTTCGATCTTGGTACGCTCGATGGTCTCGATCACGCCGAACTGCTGGGTGAAGCGTTCCTTGCCGGCCGAGCCCCAGGTGAAGCCGTCCCGCACCATGCGTTTGGCATCGACCCGGAACAGGGTGTTGTAGAGGTCGTCGGCATAGCCGCTGAGAAGAGTCCCGGTGAGTCCGGCGACGTCTCTTTGCCACTCTGGCCAGAACACCCAGGGCGTTGCCCTGTGCGGTGTCGCCGGCTAGCTGGTGCACCTCGTCGGCGATGGCATAGTCGAACCACTCCGGCATGTAGCGTCCCATGTAGTCGGCGGGCGCCATGCGCTGGATCTTGTTGCGGTCGGCTTGCCAGAGCGGCGAATGAAGCGTGGTTCCGTTCTTCTCTCTCTCCACCACTTCGTGCAGACGTTTCTTGTCGAAGTCCCGTACGTCGAGAAACTCGTCGTCGGTGGAGATCGGCTTGTGGGTGTCTGGGTTCAGCACCAAGCCGAGATGCTTTCCGGAGCGGCCCTTCAGGTAGGCGTGCTTCCAGAAGTAACCCAGCTTCGCCCGCTCCCGTCCGAGGATGAAGATCGATGTTTCCGGACAGATGGTCGCGCCATCCCTCGCGGCCCATCTTTCGCATGTCGGCCAAGGTGGTGTGCAAGCCCTCGCGCACGATTTCACCGCGCCGCAGCCGGACTTCGTTGACCCCATGCGGCTGCTTGGGATCGCCGCCGTTGCGCATGTCGTCGATCAGGAACACCCGAACCGAGGGCAGCGTCAGGAATGTTTCGCGTGCCCACTTCTCGACCAGGTGTGGCGGGGCCATGACGATTCCGGAAAACGGTTTGCCGTCGGCATGGACGAACATCATGCCCAAGGCGATCAGGGTCTTGCCGGCTCCGCACTCCGCAACCACATGCGCACCTCGCGCAATCTGCCAGCGCCGGGCCACGCCCATGATGGCCAGAGCCTGTGCTGGATAGGGTTGGCGAAGCAGTCGCGCGATTCGCGGGGACGGCGGATCCTCGGGACTGTGCAGCGGAGGATACGAGAGCAAGAATGCGATTTCCGAGCTCAGCGGAGTGATGAGCCATGTAGTCGTGAAGCGAAGAGGGGATCGGCATAGGTGCTCCCGGTCAGTGATGTTTGGAAGATTGGAAATAATCAGGGGCTGTGCGCTTCCGGGTCTTGCTTTATCGGCAGCAGAGATTTCTTCGCGAACGAGTAGTTGCGACAGAAGGCTATCGAGGCACTCCATAACGATGGTCAAGCCTTCGCCCATGTCCTCGATGGTTTCGGCGATCTGCTTGCGCTTTTGTTCGCGCTCGCGTTTGGCGTCTTCCTTGAGCGCTGACTGCGTACGGGTCAGCAGATTGCGCAGAACGTGGGCGAATTCCCGCCGTACCGAGTGCCGGTACATCCGGACGGTCACTCGCGAGCCGGCCAGGCACTCGTCAATGGACCGCAGTGCAGCTTGCTGATACGGCTGAAGTTCGCAGATCTCCATGCCCCAAGCTCGGACTAGTTCGGCGCGTGCTCTTTGCAAGAGTTCGCAGGCAATTGCCAGCTGTGATGTTCTCTCGGCGCTTTGCGCAAGCACGAGGTCGAGAGCGCCGCGCTCGATGGTCACGTAGCGGCAGAGCGGATCGCTCTCGCGCAACTCGGCGACGAGGTCGTGAAAAGATCGATTGTTCATCGGAACTCCGTAAGACAGGTGTTTGTAGTGAGCTGATTGCGTGTCAAAATGCCTAGTTGTTGGGGGCCAGTTTACAGCCGATGTGGACCCTCCCATAGAGGCTGGTACTGACAGTTATCGAGATCATGCGTCAGCCGAAGGGCTAAGCAATCGGTCACTTGGAGGGATTGGGGTGCAAATGTACCACTTCCTGGCTGCACTGCCGGCAGTTCTGGCGCTCTCAGGCTTTGTCGCCTTTCAACTGCTGCGTCGCAGCGGTTCCGGCGATGACATCACCCGTCGCATCGTTGAGAAATTGCGTCGGGAGGCGCCAAATTCTATTGCACAAGACGGAAGACTCAGCGCTGATCAGGTCGAGCGGGTTCTACGTGGAGACCAAAATCTCCAGCGCCTAATCGGCAAACAAGATTTCCTACTCTTAAAGCAAGCTCTCCAACAGCAATTCATCGCATCGCTGGTTGTCTACAGTTTTGTCGTTTTACTTTGCGGGTTCAGTATCTACCTATTCTTGCGTCACGAGGCTGCGAAGAAGCAGCTTGTACTCAGCGACATTTCTTTGAGCGATCCCGTTGATCTCGCGAAGGGAACACTCGTCGATCTCGATCCACTTGAGGTCAAATGGAGCGCCAGCGGCGAACCTGAAGACTTGAAGATATATTTGGAAAATATCCAGTCTTCGACGCGAACCTCAGCTCTGAAAGGCAGCTCGACGGAAAATGTGGTTCGTTTTTCGACCGCTGATTACAAAAACATACTGATCAACCGGAATAAAGGCACAGTTAACCGAATCCGGGCCGTGATTCAGGGCAAAGAAGGAACATTCACATCAGATCCGGTCGACTTGACCGTGGGATTCACTGTATTGACGGTGGTAGATGATGACGCAAAACTTACAGTGGCCGCCATGATCGATAACTCCCGGATCCCCTTCTACAGTTTTCAGGCGAAAATCGTCGTCCCAAACCGGATCGGGAACCGGGAGCCCCTCTCTATCGGCCCGGACATTCCTTACCAATTCAGATCCGTCAGTGTTTCCCGACCGAAGGAACTCGATTGGGATAATGCCCGGGGAGTCTACTTTTCTCCAGACGACCCTCGACTAGTTCGCTTCGATTGGCTGGTAGCCGACACGGTCAGACAGTGACGGCCGCCTCCAAATCGCTCATATAGGTGCGTGCAAGTAGTTTTTGAGGAGGCGAAAATGATGAAGTCAGCTCGCGTGGAGAACATCGACGCGCGCGAGCGAGTTGGTTGGTTGGTCCGTTGGCCAACGGAAACCAGAGTCTCTTCTGCCGCAGCCCTTGCCCGATCAGTTTCAACAGTTCTTGCCGATTGGTTTTGACCGCGACAGCTTGGTACCCGAATCCAGCAAGTGCCTGAATCTTCCTTTTCGATCTCAGCTCAGCCATGAACCAGTCTGCCCATTCGGGCAGCGCGGCAAGCCCGAAGTGCAAAATAAGAGAGGACCAGACGAAGTCCGGTTCATCGCTGACCAGCAGAAGGCGATCCTTGCCGGTGGCTCCGGTCATCTCCTGCGAGAGTGCAACGAGGTGCTTCAGCGGCCTCTTACGCTCGGAGATGTTGACCGCTCCGCGAAAGCAGGTCGGTGATTCACCGAGCGAGACGATCTTTTCGCTGCCGTCCGGATCGACGACGGTGAACGGGTCGTGGCTGGCAAAAGCGGCAGACAGCGCGCCAATCTCCGTGTCACCACCAATAACTGAGACGAGGTGGGCGTTGCTTTCCTCGCCGATCCAAGCGCTCAGATGAACGCGGATGTGGGTTCGCGTCTTCTCGGAGCGCCGGATGTAAACCAGTTCACCAAGTCGTTCATGTGCATTCTTCACTGTTCGTCACCTCCTCTTCTGCTTCTTTCAGAACAACGACTCGACCCGTTTGATAGGCGAGCGTCAGTTCATGGCTGAACCTTTCCCTTCGTCTGACGATCTGATATCCGTCTTCTTCCTCGTGGTAGACATCGATATGTTTCACCGATCGCCAGTGCGCAACGTGTCGTTCACGGCCTTCTCCGAAAACGCCGTTGAGCAACCCTGCTGTGCAGAGCAGACCGACGTGGCCACCGTGCAAAGGGGTGACCGGTCGGCCGGCGATGGACTCTGGCTTTGGGACCAGCAGGTTGAGTGCGCTTTGCATGGCGCTGGAACGGCCCAACGCGTCTTCGATTTGATCGAGCGGCAGGCCGCGGTATTGGACGGCGACGGCGACCGACGGGGGAACCGGATACCGCTCCGCCGTCTCGTGCCCAAGAATTGGCAGTCGTGCGGATTGATATGCAAGCCGCAGCAACTGATCGACCGCCCGCGTGTCGCCGCGTTTGTGTTCGTTCTTGCGAATGCCGAGCACGGCCAACTGGTTGAATCGCACCGACTCTGGGTGGCCCAGCCGAAAGACGGAGATACGCTCGAATTGGCTGGCGAGACGCTTGGCACAGTGCGTAAGCGCAATCTCGGGGACGATGAAGATAAGAACGCCAGCGGTCTTCAGCCATCCGTAACAGTGGTCGAGGAACAAAAGCTCCAGCCGCTGGTTGCTGTGTCGGCCCATCTCCACGTCATAGGGAGGATTGAGGTACAACAGGGAACAGCTTCCGGCCGGTAGGTGGGAATCGAAGGTGCTGCCATGCGTGGTCGCGATGCCCGTTGCTGCTGCTGCGGCAGCGCGGTCTGCATCAAGTTCGATTGCCGTTCTTTGGGCGGGAAGCCCATCCGTAATCGCAAAGAGTGCGGTTCCGTCGCCGGCACAAGGGTCCACCGCGGTGAATGATTCAGGCGCGGTTAAGAGCTGATGGAGGTTGTAAGCCTCCTCGATTGGCAGAGGATAATATCCGAGCTTCAACCTGCCTGCGTTACGCATGGAGAGGTTCCTTTCGTTCAGTTTTTGGGAGTTTGTTTAGGGCTTCAAAAGGAGAGTGGTGAAGACGTCGTGCCAGAGCGTGTGTGTGGAGTATCGTGACTTGGCCGGCGCGCTCTCCACCACATGCGCACCGCACAGACAAGCTCAGTCAAAACTCAAATTTGCGCTGCTACGCGTACAGGAACGGCCGGTCTGCGGTGCTTCTCCAGAAGTAGACCAGAATGATTACACTTGCAACCGCCGCGTAAGCACACCAAAGAGATGTAAAGGCGTACCGCTTGACCCCCATCACAACCAGCAGAATTGCCAGATTCGCCGCGCCGAAGATTACCATCGTCCTCACCTTGGAGAAAAACAGCGAACCGCACGTCGCAATTACATAGATCACAGCGACTGCCGTATTATTGGTCGCTTGATTTATGTACACGATACTGTTCCCTCTGACGTAGACTTGTAACGAGTAAGCCGCCAAGGCCCACAATATGTAGAGCGTGGTCGCTCCGCCCAGCAGAACAAACGGCAGCATACGCCTGCGGCTCTTCACGTTGGGCTCGAACAGCAGCACGCTTAAGGGCAGCAGCAAAGGCAGGAGCCCCTGCGCATACAGCATGAACGCCGCGCCCATATCGTGCGTCACAACTGGCGACATCACGCCGTCCAAGCCCAGCCAAACAAACCCCTCGATGAATTGGTGAAGGGCGAATAGGGCGGGCAGCAAGGCAAAAAGCAGTTCGCGTCTGTGCTTCACCTTGGTAAGCGTGATGACGCCAACCGTACCCAGTGCCGCGCTACCAACAAAATTCGCTGCTGCTGAAAAACACACGGCTCGTCTTCTTTCTTGCAGCGGTTACATCCGTCAGGCGCTGAACGCAAACCATTTCCTCCGATGGTGCGCTCGTATGTGCCGGGATGGTGACCTGACAGAACCATCAGGACCGTCAGGCGGTTACAGCTTACAGTGTCCGCGAAGTTTATCCATTTCGCCCTATTGCTTCGGCTTCCGCTTCGTCGTCTCCAGGGCATCGCCGATTGCCGCCAGCAACCGGTCATTGAATTTGTCATCATCCGCGAGAGACACCGTGGCCCCAGGGCCTTCTAGCTCGAAGCCGCCCTCGACGGAACGCAAGAGGAACTGCTGCTCCTGGGGGCCTTCGTAATCGATCCAGAACTCCAAGGCCGGAACGCCCTTTTGCCACCGGGCTTTCCTTGGAAACATAGCTGCCCAAGTATCAGGATCAAGCTTGCCCTTTACCTTGGCCGCAAAGCTGACCAGCTTTTTGCCTTGCTGCCACTTTGGGATATTCGCGGGGACGATCGCCTTCTGCCCCAGGCGGTCTTTGGCTTGGCGAATCAGGGTGTCGAGGTCTTTCATGGCAAAAAGGTTTTATCAAACCGAGTCCCGTAACGGCAAATGCGCTTAACACCTGCTGGCAAATCAGGGAGAAACCAGGCGGCAAAGAGATGGTCACCGGCAGTCGTAGAATAACGTCGCCCCCCCCGATGATGACATCGCCGGGACTTCATCTGACCACGCGCTTAAATCGAGTGCAGCGTTCACTTAACGCGATGCTAAGGAGTTCAGGACAGTATGCAGGCCCAGGTGAAAATCGGACGGATCGCCGGCATCTCGATTGGGATGCACTACAGCTGGTTCATCATTGCGTTTCTCATCGTGCTCTCGCTGAGCGAACACTTCAGAATCGTAATGCCGCAGTGGAGCAGCACTACGCTATGGTCAGCTGCAATTGTTACTGGTGTTCTGTTTTTTGTCACCCTTCTGCTGCATGAATTGGCGCATTCATTGCTCGCGAAATCCAAGGGTTTGCGGGTGCGAGCTATCACGCTCTTTGCGCTGGGTGGAGTATCGCAAATCGAATCCGAGGCTCCCGACGCGATGTCTGAGTTCTCGATCGCGATTGTCGGCCCATTGACCAGCCTGGCGATCGGCTTGGCTTGCCTTGGGCTGGCGTGGTCTGCGGGGTGGATGCCAAACAGCGAACCTCGCACGTACCTGGTCGCAATCCTGGTCTGGCTTGGCTATATCAATCTGTTGCTGGCCGCATTCAATATGATTCCCGGGTACCCACTGGACGGCGGTCGCGTGCTGCGCGCAATAATCTGGTGGAGAACGCATAGTATTGAACGCTCCACCCGCATAGCGTCCCGCGTTGGCCAGGGAGTTGCTTTCCTTTTCATCTTCTTTGGACTATTCCAGTTCTTTGCCGGGAAGAACTTCGGAGGTCTGTGGATTGCATTCATTGGCTGGTTCTTGCTGGATGCATCCCGCGCCAGCTACGCTCAGGTAGAGATCGGCGAGGCGCTGCGAAATCGCAAGGTATTGGACATGATGGATAGCAGCTTCTCCACGGTCCCAGCGCAACTGAGCCTGCAGGATTTTGTCCAGCATTACCTGTTGGCCAGCGGGCGCAGGTGCTTTGTGGTGGTGCGAAACGATACTCTCGCCGGGATAATTACTCCCAATGAAATCAAGAGCGTGGAACGAGAGCTCTGGCCGCAGACCAGCATTCAGAGCGTGATGCGGCCATTAAGCGAATTGCGAACGGTCGCTCCCGACGCGCCCGCGATCCAGGCACTCGAGATTATGAGCCGAGACGACGTTAACCAACTGCCAGTAGTCGCGAACGGCAAGCTGGTCGGGATTCTCTCCCGCAGCAGCCTTCTGGGCTTCCTTCGCAACCGGGCCGAACTCTTCAAGCATTGAAACGCGAAGGGAGCCGACGCTTTTTCTCGCGTCGTTCAATGCTTCCGGACGGTCAGAACAGGAACCTTACTGTACCTCACGACGTACTCTGCAACGCTTCCGAGTAACAGATGCGCGATGCCGGAACGCCCGTGAGTGCCCATGACGATCAGCTGGCATTTCAATTCGACAGCCGCATCAACGATCGCCAGACGCGGCGATCCTCTGCGTATTACAGCCTCGGCATCGGGCACCCACGCGCGCCATCGCTTCATATCCTGCTTCGCCTCGGCGAGCAACGGAGGCAACGGGACCGGGCCCGCGATCGTTACACCGGCTGCGCCTAGAGCAAAGATGTCAATTACATGCAGGAGAACTAGCCTGGCGCCGAATTCTTCCGCCAGGCGCTGCGCCCATCGCAATGCCTTTTCGGCTTGCGGAGAAAAATCAGTGGCTAGCAGAATCCGTGAGATTGCCGG
This sequence comes from uncultured Acidobacteriaceae bacterium, assembly GCA_963819645.1. Classification (GTDB taxonomy): domain Bacteria; phylum Acidobacteriota; class Terriglobia; order Terriglobales; family Acidobacteriaceae; genus CAVVDY01. The sequence continues at coordinate 95,313 of CAWFWZ010000018.1, read as the reverse complement.
CAGATTTTTTCTCTTTTCATTTCCAGCGGCCATGTGGTGACTCCGATCGGGATATGGTTAGAATCCTGGCACTTCTCAATCTATCGCCCGTCACTCAATCTCATCCCGGAGTTGATATCACTTCTTCTCCTGAATGACGACCCATGCTCGCACGTTATCGAGATCAAGCCGCATGCTGCACTGGTCGGGAGCTACGTGGGCAAAGTAAACGCTGAATTCTGACTCAGGACTCGGCAGTTCTCCGAACTGCATGGGGACGCGTGCGAGATCGTCGCTCTCGTCGTACTTCCCGCTGGTATCGGTGCTCTTGGAGATAATCAACGTCCATTTCTTTTGATCAGGGATGGCAAATAAGGTGTAGGCTGCAACCGGCAAATCCTTGCCTGCAACTGTCACGGGAGTATTTGTAAACATGGTCATGGGCTTTCCTCCCGGCACCCAGATTTTGCCATAAGGAATCTCGTGGCCTAACACCTTCTTTTTTACGTCGATCGAGATGCGTTGGTATTCAACTGTCAGCTGTTTGATACTGTCGAAGTTACAGCTCGCAGTCGCATTCGAACTTGTACCCTGAGCCAGGGCGATACTGGTCGTAAGGCACATAAAAATAGAAACGGCGCAACAATAGGTCAAGCGATGCATCTCCGCACTCCTTCTATGGGGATGATTCTGGCCACCCACATACTGTTCAGATTTGGTTTGTGCGTCTCGGCTGTCTTAAGGTGCCTATGCGCTCCTCGCGAGCGCGAGGCTTAATGTCAAGGCAGTTCGGCGCGGCATGAGTATTATCCTCGGATGTCAAGATTGATGGCTGGACAAAATAGATTCAGCATCCGTCGACTTCCGTACCCGGCCATCTACAGCAGTTCCTGCCGCACGCAACTTGCGGTATGCTGGTGCCGTTCATCCATCCTATGTCTGGTTCTGCTCCCGTCCGCGTGCGCTCCAACTTTCGTAGCCTGTTCCGGCCCGCCGCAACAATATATGACGAAGTGTCGGAAGGCCGCCAGTTCGACGCACTCTATTTTTCCATGTTGGTGTTCGGTTGCCTCATTGCACTGCTCGGGCTCCTACTCAATAGTCCGGCCGTCATCATAGGGGCGATGCTGATCTCCCCTCTGATGGGGCCAATCCTGAGTTGCGGTCTGGCTGTCACCTTGGCGGATGGACGTCTCGGTAAGAAAGCCGGCCGGAACCTTGGCCTGAGCATAGGGGAGACGATCTTCATTGCGGCTTTGGCCGCGTGGCTTTCGCCCCTCAAAGACCTCACGCCGGAGATCCTAGCCCGCACTAATCCGAACCTAATGGATTTGCTGGTCGCCTTTTTCTCGGGTGCGGCCGGCACGCTGGCGCTCTGCTCCCGGAGGTCGGGTTTTACGATTGTGCCGGGCGTCGCCATCGCTACCGCAGTCATGCCTCCATTGGCCACCGTCGGATACGGTATCAGCACACGACAATGGAGTGTTGCCTCCGGCGCCTTCATGCTGTTCGTTACCAACCTGGCTTCCATCGTGGTCAGCGCTGGCATTGTCTTCCTGCTGGTAGGCGTTCGCCGCGTTCCGGCTGCCGGGCATGAAGAAAAGAACTGGGTGGTGCGTCAGCGCATGACAATCTCTTTGGGCATTCTGGTTGTGCTGTCCATCCCCCTCATCAAAACCCTGGTTCGCGCGGCGGATCAAGGTCGCGTACGCAATGAGATTCGACACGCCCTGGCACAAAGGCTGAACCATCCGGGAACACGAAAGGTGGACGAAGTTACAGTCGAGCTCGACCAGAACGTTGTCTCTGCGGAAGCCACCGTCCAAACCGCCAAGATGATATTGCCGGATGAGGAAAAGAGTATTGAACAGGATTTGTCACAGCGGATTGGCCGTAAGGTGACGCTTCACTTGGATCAGATTCAATTGGTTCAGCAGTCAAAGCCCGCCCCCGCTGTTGTTGGTCACGACTACCTTGCCGGGGGGAAAATACGAAACGAATCCGAACCAGCCAAACTCTCCATCGACGAGATGCTGGAGGAGATCCGGGGCTCCGCCCATAGCGTGCTTAAGCCCATGCTCCATGCTGCTGGTATCGAAGATTTTGCTGTTTCATCCGTAGCCGGCGAAAGTAGCGGCAGATTGGGGATCGAGCTCACCGGTAGCTATCAAATCGCAGCGTCGGACGTCGCCACCTGGAAGGTTATCAGTGCTGCGGCCGCACAGAAGTTCAATGCTCCTGTTCATCTGACCGCCCGGATGTATCTCCCGCAGTCCCAGATCTCGTGGATCAAATATCGAAACGACGCATCGCGCCCAACTGCGTCGGAGCTTCGCAACGCGCGAAGGATAGTAGCAGACTGGACGAAACAAGGGTTGGATTACGGGTTTCTTGTTCCGACGGATGCCGGGGCTAAACTTTCTCAACGCCGCCTCGAGTACCTGCAATCCCACCTGGGACAGGGATTGAATCTACCCGCCGACTTGAGTAGCACGGCCACAATAGCCGCGAACGCGGTTGGAATGGCTGCCGTCCAGCTGATTGACGTTTCCTCAACGCCGCAATCGTCGGTTGTGCCTATGTTGAAATAACATCTTCGAAGATTTGGAGCTGTAACGCGGGAGCAGCTTGAAATTACCGTCCATGCACCACTGGAGACCGCCAAATTTCAACCGAGCCAATTCACTGCCGCTCTGTCGTTCGGTGGCGACATGTTCATGCATGAAGGCGTCGCGGACAGCTCTGATCATCTCGCGCACGCGTTGCTCATCGCGATGCTCCGGTTTCTGAAGTGCCTACAGGTCTAAAGGATCAACGAGCAGCTACGCAGCAGGTCGTGCTGCTTGTGTTGCTGCTCGAATCGCTACCGCTTCACGCCCTCATCCTGAATCTCAAAACTAGCGTTAGCTGTTGTTTATGACTTCTTTATTTTTTGCTATTAGCATTACCTTTAATGGTGACACCAGAGCTTCAGACGCTGACAGACTCTAAGTGATCCCGAAGCTTGTCAGGGCTATTTCGGCGAAGTCCATTTTCTGCGGGTCTGCAGCGCATGTCTCAATTTGCGGATGAGGCCAAGAAGGCTGGGCGCGGGATTCGTAGCCAATGGCCCACCGAGGGAGGCGCGTATAGAAGCGTTGAAATCACTGTTTATGGCAATCACGCTAGGCTCGGCTTTCGCAGCGACCGCGGCTCTGGCTCAGGGCCGCGGCGCCGGAATGGGTATTCCGAACTACGATCCCAAAACGGAAATCACGGTCAAAGGAACAATCGAGGACGTTCAGCAGCAGCAGGGGAAGCACGGCTGGATGGGCACACACTTCTTGCTGAAAACTGACTCGGGAATCCTGGACGTACATGTCGGGCCATCGGGCTATATTGCTGAAAACCATTTCTCATTCGCCAAAGGCGAGGTAATCGAAGTGATCGGCTCCAAGGTCACGATCCAGGACGAGGGTGCATTGCTGGCGCGCGAAATCACCAAAGACGGCAAAACCCTAGTGTTGCGCAACGCCCAAGGCATTCCGGCATGGTCGGGCAGTCGGTGGCGTAATAACTGATGCCGGCCACTTTATGGGATCGCGGGGCGACGCGGCCTAGCGAAGCGCCTCCCGATAGGCAGCGGATCAATTAGTGAACATTGCGATCAAACTACCAACTCGTGTGGAGTTCGAGGTCCGGTTTTCGTCGCTGACGAGTTTGAACGAGCACGCATCACTTCGCGTCGTGCCATCCGTCACTGTCTGCGAGTGATACGAACAGTAGAATGTGTCATGTAAGGCATTCTTATCACGGAGACTGCTCGGTATGTTTTCAGCATTCCCAATGGTCTTGTTTATCATCGGCGCGGCAATGTTCATCGCGTTTCCGGTTGGCTTCTGTTTGAAATCCTATTTCAAGAATGCTGGACGCCGTTCGGTAACTTGCCCGGAAAATCATCGCCAGGCAGATGTCGAGTTGGATCGCAAATTCGCCTTCTGGACAGCGTTGCGCGGACAAGAACATACGCGCGCGGAGTCTTGCTCGCGCTGGCCCGCGAAGCGCGATTGCGGACAGGAGTGCCTAGCGCAGGTAGATCCCACGCCGGAAAACCTCGAACACATGCTGACGACGTGGTCTCAAGGGAAAGCCTGCGCCATTTGCGATCGCTCGCTAACGCCTTCCGACTGGCGCCAGGGACGGCTGGCGTTAGTCGATGAGAGCCACAAACTCTACGAAATGCGCCAATTCAGCTTTGACGAGATTCCGGCGGCGCTGGAGCAGATGCGTCCCGTATGCTGGAACTGCCATCAAAACGAGCGGCCCAGCCTCAGGCGCATTGCTTGCTAAAAGGCGAGCGCCGGCCCGCGACAGTCGTGGTCGATATTTAATACCTCATTCGGGAACGCTGCCAGGTAAAAGCTCCAGTGATGGCGGTGGGATCGCAGCCTGTAGGCCTTTATAAGCAGAGAAATCGCCAGCCATCCGCTCAAGGCGGCCACGGGAAACGCGACGACGCGAGGCCATAGAACGGCGACAACGGCCAGAGGCAATAGCAAGAAGGCCGCGGCAAACATGATTCTGGCTTACGCCGCACCCAGAACACGACGATTCGGAACCCTGCCATGCGGCCACTTCCGCGAGAGTTCCCGCGCTATAATTCCTGTGCGCCGCCTCAGGAAACTCGTCATGGGGTGAGTATTGCCAGTCGGACACTGCGGGTGGCCGTTTCCCTTGCCATCGTCGCTGGGGTCGGCGGTCTGTGCGCCTCGATCCGGCATGTCCATTCCGCGACGGCGTCCCTTTTCCTACTGCTCGCAATCTTGGTAATCGCCAGCCGATGGGGGTTCATTGAGGCCGCCGCAGCAACAGGCTTCTCGGCCGCGATTCTCGCCTATTTCTTTCTTCCTCCGAATGGATTGCGTATTAAATCCCCGGAACATTGGATAGTCTTCTTTACATTTCTGGCTGTTGCGCTGCTTACTGCACGGGTTGCCGCTCTCGCCAAGCGCCGTACTGCGGAGGCGATTGCGCGCCAACGAGACCTCGAACGACAGCATACATTTGGGCAGGACTTGACTATGGAGGGGCAGCCCGGGGCGGCTGTTGCTGCGTCTCTGGATTCCATGGTGCGCTCGTTTGAGATAGACGGGGCGGCTTTTTGCGATTGCGGTACTGGCGAGATAACCAGTTCAGGACCGAAAGCTAGCTTCATTGCCGCGGACCAGCTTCGCGCTGCGGCCGGTTACTCCGATCTCTTCATGGGGAAAATACCCGGTTCGATGTTCCTTCCCATCCACTGCGGAGGTCAGGTAATCGGCACTCTGGCTGTACATGGCGACATGTCAGAGTTCACCTTCAGGGCGATTGCTGATCGGATCGAGACCGGGCTGGACAAAGTCTATGCTCATGAAGAGGTACGGCATGCCGAGGAGGCCCGAAGAAGCCAGGATTTGAAGACTGCCGTGCTGGATTCCCTGGTCCACGAGGTCAAGACGCCCCTCAGCGTGATTAAAACTGCCGCGAGTTCGCTGCTTTCCAGAGATTCTGACCCCCTCAGCCGGCAGGAGCTCCTCACCATCATCAATGAAGAAGCTGATCGAATGGACGCTTCGATCAGCGAAGTCTTTCGGACGGCGCGGGTCGAGGCTGGAACGCTCCAGTTAGGTAAAGGGCCGAACAATCTCGGACTTCTGATCACAGAAGTCCTCAATGAACTCCGGCCTCTTCTCGCAAGCAGGTCCGTGAGCGTCGAAGTTCCGGATTCTCTGCCGCCGGTGACCTGCGACTTCCAGATGATCAAAGGCGTCCTAAAGGAATTGTTAACCAATGCAGTGAAATATTCCCCTTCTGACTCACCTCTGACCATCTGGGTGCAACAGGTTGGTGACGAGATCACAATTAACGTGGGCGACTCGGGGATTGGTATTGCGGCGGGAGAGGAGAAACTTATATTTGAAAAGCACTACCGTGGACGGGCGCAGAGGCCGGGCACAGGACTTGGGCTGGCGATTGCGAAGACCATCGTGGAAGCGCACGGCGGACGGATTGGAATCATGAGTCAGCCGAACGGCGGATCGGTCTTCCATTTCTCGCTGCCGGTCTCCGACTCGGGGCAGACGTTGAACTTGCAGGCCTAACCCTGACCACCGGAACGTAGTGGAACCTCCGTTGTCGATCGGGGGAACCTTCGAGTGAAAGTTCCTCCCGAGGAAGCTTGCGAATGCGACCCTCCTTCAAAGTAGCGTTGCCTCCGCCGGTGCGGAAGGTCCTCGTCGTTGATGATGAGCCGCAGATGCGCCGAGTGCTGCATGCGAGCCTCAAGGCACACGGGCATCAGGTGATTGAGGCCGACTGCGGCGAAGAGGCGCTGCGAAAGCTGGACGCGGAGCCGTGCGATTTTGTACTGCTTGACCTGAACATGCCAGGCCTGGGAGGGATGGCCACCTGCCGCGCCATGCGGGCCGCCTCGGAAGTGCCTATCATCGTCGTGTCGATCAGGAATTCTGAGCGCGATAAAGTTGCTGCCCTGCAAGCCGGAGCGGATGATTACGTCACCAAACCATTCGGAGTACCGGAGCTTCTGGCCCGCGTCGAAGCTGTAGCCAGGAGGAAACCTGTAACCGGAATCCGGTCAGGTGTCCTCGTTTTGGATGGCATGCAAATCGACTTAGAGACCCACCGAATCTCCGGCCCGAACGGGATGGAGCACCTGACACCGAAAGAGTTCGAGTTGCTCCGGTATATGGTTTCCCACGCCGGCGAAGTGCTGCCGCATTGCCGATTACTTCAGGCAGTGTGGGGCGCGGAACACGGCAATGAAGTCGAGTACCTTCGGGTTTTTGTCAACCAATTGAGAAGGAAAATCGAGCGCGACCCCCATCACCCCAAGTACCTTCTCACCGAGCCGTGGTTTGGTTACCGTTTCGTGCTCCCCCCACGTGGCAGACGTTAGACCAGCCATCCCGCTCCTTATGACTTCCTTATCTCCCGCTACTAAGATCGCCCTTATTGGGGATCCAAACTTCAGATGCTCGCTGACGCGGACTCATCACAAAGCCTGCCACGAACGTCCGGGGTCGCTCCTTTGCTGACACGTCTGCGGCTCATGTCTCAGGCCAGTTATGGGGGCTCAAAAGATACTTGTTGTCGATGACGAAGTGCAGATGCGGAGGGTCCTGCGGGCCGCTCTCAATGCACACGGGTATGAAGTAGTCGAAGCCGCATCCGGAGAGGAAGCGTTGTGCAGACTCGACGCTGAATCCTGTGACTTTGTCGTTCTCGACCTGAACCTGCCTGGTCTGGGCGGGATTGAAACCTGTCGCACGATTCGTGCAGGTTCTGCAGTGCCCATCATTGTCGTGTCAATTCGAGATTCCGAAAAGGACAAAGCTGCGGCGGAGGAAGCTGGCGCCGACGAATACGTTACCAAACCGTTTGCCATCGAAGAACTGCTGTCGGTCATTGAAACGGTAGGCCACGGGAGGGCAGGATTGGGTTGAGTTAGCAGCGGCTGAAGATTTAAGGCTCCTACCCTTACGACTTCCTTATTTTTTATTCCTAATATGAAGTGGCGGAGTTGTTTATGTAGTCCGAGTGGATCGTCAACCGCGTACGCGACAGGAGTGTTTATCTTTCGAAGCGTGACACCGGCCCGTGCGGTGTCCTTCATAGACGAGGCATGGACAGCGTCCATTGTCCTCTTAACATTCACCTCAATCACGAGACCGATTCGACCCGCGAGAAGGAATCATGACAACCGAAGTGACCGTGAAGACCCACCGCTTAAATCAGCCCGCGATTTTCAAGTTTATGGACGGAGACGCAGCTTCCCAGAAGATGATCGAGGTTTACGACAAGGTTGCGCGTCGGGCCTACGAGTTATTCGAAAGCCGCGGACGGCAAGATGGTCAAGACCTAGACGACTGGCTCCGCGCAGAATCAGAGGTTCTAATCCCCATCCCAGTGGAGGTCAGCGAAACGGACGATGAACTGATCATCCAAGCGGAGGTTCCGGGATTCCGTGACGAGGATGTTGATGTGCGAGTCGAGCCGCATCGTGTCATCGTCAGCGGAAAGCGGCAGCAGATCCGTGACCAGAAGAAAAGAAAAACTGTTTACAGCGAGAGAAGATCCGATGAAATTTTCCGAATGTTCAATCTCCCCAAGGAGATAGACCCCGACAAGGTGACGGTCGCGTTGAATCATGGAACGCTGGAAGTCGCGATTGCGAAGGTGCACCCGGGCGGGGGCATTTCGGTCGCAGACAAAGCGGCGTAGGCCACGCGCGGTTCGTTCTGAAATATGTTGGCATGGAGGTCACGGTATGCCGAAGACCGCGGTTGGGTTATTTGAGAGTGCCGCCGCTGTGGAAGATGTCGTGAGCGAGATCGAGCGCTTGGGCTTTCCTCGGCAAGAAGTTCGCACCCTGCAGGAACCAGGAGATTTCGAAGTCACCGGCGTGATGAGTTTCCCGCGCCTTGATTTCGAGGTCGAGTTGAGGCGGGAACTCGCCAGGATCGGGACAACCGAATCTGAAGCGCAGGTTTTCCTCGAAGGATTACGAGCCGGGGGTGCCCTGGTGTTGGCAACGGGCTTGGACCAGCGGGTAGACGCGGCTGCGGCTGTAATGAATCGTCGCGGCGCGAAAGGGGTCGAGGAGAGCAGCGGCCCAGAACCGCATTTACCCGACCTGACGGGTGAGCGCACACCGCCGATGCACGATAGTCCAGTGTTAACCGGGCGTGTCCGCCAGGCGGGCAGGGGCGCTCGCATTTTTGCTTGGTAATCAACGCCGGGATAATCGAGTTCGCCAACGAAACGGTGGTTAACCACCTTCAACGCGCGATCGATTCGCAGGGGGCTGGCGATGAAAATCGTGCAGTAGGTTGGCGCCGGTTGGAAATGTTTGGCCAAGGTAATTTTCGCGCCACCTTTATGACTTCTTTACGTCGTTTTCCTAGGATGCACAGAGCGCCTCCCTTCAGCGAAACGCTGCTGAGGGCTCCGTTAACCAGAAAGACTTGGGCTTAGCTTGAAGCTGTTCAGTCACTTTCTTTGGCAACACTTAGTAGGGAATTGAATTCCAAGCGGCAAGGCACCGAGATTCGGGATGATTTGCCGAACCCATCTGGCCGCTACAGCCCGGATCTGTTGATTATGCAGGAGGGTGGCACGATGATCAGGAGTTTCTGGTCGGTTCTCCTTTTATTTGCGGTCAGCTGCATGTCGCTGGGAATGTCTGACGGCCCGCAAGCCACCAACTCTCCTCCTCAAAAGTCTTCTGCCCTCCCCAGCACCACCGAGGGGCAGTACGCCCCAAACGACATTTGTAAGACTTGCCATCAGGACCTCTGGGAAAAGCACTTCGCCGGCACCCCGCATTCGGCGTTGCTTAAGGGCGATCAGCATGGGTGCCAGTCCTGTCATGGTCCGGGCCAGGCGCACGTAGACGCCGGCGGCGACGTCACCAAGATCATTCGCTTTGAAACTCTGAGTCCTGCTCAGACAGCTGCGATCTGCATTGGCTGTCATCAGTCGAGCCTGGAGACGCAGAATTTTCCCAAGTCCGCGCATCTGGCCAACGGCGTGACCTGCACTAGCTGCCATAATCCGCACAAATCGGCCGACGTGAACTTCATGCTCGTGAAGTCGCAGACCGAGCTTTGCTTCGGCTGCCACGCGGCCCAGAAAGCGCAGTTTGCCCGGCCGTATCGTCATCGCGTGGAAGTGGGACTGATTCAATGCAGTGATTGCCACAACCCCCACGGAACCGAGCGGGGTGGCCAGGTCCGCTCGGCCGCCGGCCAGTTTGCGGTTTGCACCAAGTGCCACACCGATACCATGGGGCCCTTCGTCTTCGAGCATGCTCCGGTCAAGACCGATGAAGGCTGCCTCTCCTGCCACACCCCTCATGGCTCGACCAACCCGCGGTTGCTGCAGGTGAACAACGTCAACTTCCTCTGTCTGCGATGCCATACCCCCAACATGAACGGGGCCGCCGGCAGGCCCGTGGGACCGAACCACGATCAGTCAACCAAGTATCAGGCGTGTACCACGTGCCACACGCAGATCCACGGTTCTAATTTCAGTCCGGTGTTCTTCCGCTAAGAGGACGATATGCGATTCCCAACGATTTACCGATCGCATCAATGGCTCGGACTCGCTGTGGCCGGGCTGGTGTTGGCAAACCTAGGCTTCGCGCAGGCTCCAGCGACCTCCTCGTCGTCAGCTACCTCGCCGGACACGCAAGAGGGTAAGGACATTGGCGGCTTTCACGTGACGCAATCCATCGAGTTTGGCGGGCGCATCAACGAAACCACTGGCAGTACCCCGATGTATGACACCCTGGTGAATTATCAAAGCGGGGCGCGCATCCTTGAGCAGTCGCTGACCATGCAGGCCAACGACCAGGAAGAAATCTTCGACACTCTCACCCTGTCGAGCTTTGGATGGGGTGGCGATCCCGAGCAGGCGGCGCGGCTGCGGATCGCAAAATATCGCTGGTACAACTTCTCGGGCAGCTACCAGCACATGCAAAACTATTTCGACTACGACTTGCTGGCAAACCCTCTGAACCCGGCTCCGCCCCCCGGCAACCCCTCGGTTCCGGTGCTGTTCTCGCCGCACAGCTACTTCGACCGGCAGAATCTCTATAACTTCGACCTGGTCGTTCTGCCTATGCACAAGCTTTCATTCCGCGCCGGCTACAACCGCAACCGCATCATCGGGCCCTCTTTCAGCAGCGTCCATGAGGGAACGGAAGCGCTGCTTGATCAAAGCTGGAACAATCAGTTGAATGGCTTCCGCTTCGGGGCCGACTGGCGGGCGAATGATAAAACGACAATCAGCTATACGCAGCTTTTGCAGTATTACACCGGTGGGACAACGGATTCCCTGAGCCCGTATAACACCTGGCCACTGTCGAACTCGACTTTGGTCAGCTTAGGACTGCCCTGGTTCAACAGCGGCAGTCCCTGCGCGGCGCCGTTGAAGAACGGAATTGCCAACCCGTCTTGCAATGGCTTCTCTAACTACAGCCTGTATCAACACGAGCACACGTTTATTCCTACCGAGCAGCTCAACATGCGCTCGTCGTCACTGAAATGGCTCGACTTCAACGGACAATGGCAGTACAGCCACGCGCAGATGAATACGCCGTTGACGGCGATTTACGATGGATTGACCACCCGCACTGGGTTGCTGGGGTACAACACCGCAGGCAGCAGTTCGAGCGCCAAGTGGAATTCTTCATCGGCCAACGTTTCCGCCACCGTTCACATCAGCGATCGTCTGCGCCTGGTCGAGGCCTTCCACTTCCGTAACTTCAGTGTCTCAGGCAATTTTCTCGACTACGAAAATAGCCTTTTCCCTGCTGCGGGGACAACAGCTTCGCTGCTGACGCCAGCGGCGTACTTCCCCGGCAGTATCCTGAGCCACACCTCGAGTTCGCCGGCCGACATCATCAACGATCTGTATGCCAACCTGCTTGGGCAGTTATCGTACGCGAACGATTTCCAGGTACAGTACGACATCACGCGTAGCTTCGGCGTGCGCACCGGGTTCAACTGGACAAAGCTCACCATTCAGCCCGGCGACAGCTACGAAGCGGCGCTCGGCGACATCTACTATCCCAACAATCCCAACCGAGGCGAATGCGCCGGACAGCCGCTGAATGCAAATGGCACGTGCACATTTGCCGGCGTGCTTACTCCCTGGGCCGATCCCGTGGGCACGAGTACGCAGCTCAACCGCTACACCGGCGTGCTTGGCGCCTGGTATCGCAACGGAGCTCTGCACGCCGACGTCGACGCGGAATACGGCGCGGCCGATAACTGGATCTACCGTACCGACCCGCTGAACTTCTTCAGCTTTCGGGGAAACGTTTCCTATGCTCCGCGTCCCTGGTTAATGCTGGGAGGTAATTTCGCCTACCAGAAGCCGAGCAACAACACTCCTGGTATCAACCTCAGCCAGCACAATTACATGACGATGGTGAACGCCACCATCATGCCCAACAAGAAGTGGGGATTCGACCTGGCCTACAACTTCGAGGCGGTCCAGCAAAACCTGTTCCTTTGTTTCCAGGACAGCACGCCTCCGGCCGGCTCGACCACTTGCGCAGGCGACAGCACACTGCAGCAGATCTATGGCCTGTACCAGACGCACACGCAATATGGATATTTCGCGTTTACCCTGTCTCCGGTAGAGCGCGTCAACATGCGGGTGGGGTACAGCATCGTGGATAACCAGGGCAACACCACCGACTTCAACGGCTTGTTGCCGCTCGGCCCTCTGGCTTCCACCTACCAGACGCCGCTGGCTGCGGTGGAGATCAAACTGTACAAGGATGTAACCTTCAAGGGAGGCTGGAATTACTACCAGTATGGCGAGGGCTCTTTCGTCGGACCTACCGCGCCCCGATATTTTCACGCCAACAATACCACCCTTGCTTTACGTTATGCATTCTGATCGCGCCTCTGCTGAAACTCCTTTATGAGATTGAGGCGTCACAACCGCTTCAAGAAATAAGGCTACGTGGCACACTGTTCGTGAGTTAGGAGTAAACCCCACTCCCGACTGCAGGCATACACTGTCGAGTGCTGTAATATGCGCGCGGAGGCGCATCGCAACATTCGCGGAGGTTCGATTTGGTTAAAGAGAGCGAACCGCGGTTGCTGGCCGAGTCTGTCGCACTGGGCGTTATCGGCGGCCTCGCCGCTCAGCTCTTCACCTGGGCTTTGCGGATCTGCGAACGCATCTTCCTGGCTTGGATTGCGGGCTATACTCCGCCAGGCCTTCCGCAAGAGGGTGGCACTCTCCGCCAGGTCGTCGGTCTCCATGGTCTGTGGTTAGTGCCGGTAGCGACAACCCTGGGCGGGCTGCTTTCCGGATTTCTGGTTTATACCTGGGCTCCCGAGGCAGAAGGTCACGGCACCGACACGGTGGTCAAGGCATTTCATCGTGCCGGTGGCTTCATCCGTACGCGGGTTTCCCCCTTGAAGCTGCTGGCATCGGCCATCACCATCGGTTCCGGCGGTTCCGCGGGCCGCGAGGGCCCAACCGCATTAATCGTGGCGGGAGTTGGCTCAACCTATGCCACACTTACTCACCGCACCGACGACCAGCGTCAGGTTCTCCTGCTGGCCGGCATGGCGGCGGGACTCTCGGCAATTTTTCGCTCCCCCATAGGATCGGCCTTCTTCGCTATCGAAGTGCTTTACAGCACAATGGAGTTTGAGGCTGGAGCGCTTCTCTACACGATGCTGGCAGCCGTGGTTGCCTACGCCGTGAATGGATGGTTCGTTGGCTGGCAGCCGTTATTCTACTTTCCGGCTGCGGTTGCCAAGATCCGTGCTTTGGATTATGCATGGCTGGGCATACTAGGGGTCAGCGCTGGCCTGGTAGCCACTCTCTTGCCGGTTGCCTTCTATAGGTTGCGCGACGGCTTTCGCGCCCTTCCCATTCCGCCGATGTTGAATCCCGCCATCGGCGGTTTGGTCGTCGGCTTGGTTGCGCTCGGAGCTCCTCAGGTTCTGGGGGGAGGCTACGGCTGGATACAGGAAACCATCGACGGGGGATTAGGGCTGAAGCTCATGCTGGTCCTTCTCTTTCTGAAAATCGTGGCATTCTGCTTCACCGTCTCCTCGGGCGGATCGGGTGGAATCTTCGCGCCGACTCTGTTTGTGGGCGCCATGCTGGGAGGAATTCTCTCTTCCGCCTCTCACATGCCCACAGCTATGTTTGTGGTCCTGGGAATGACGGCGACCTTTGGGGCGGCAGCCCGTGTGCCTATCGCCGCGCTCATCATGGTGACCGAGATGACGGGGGGATATCGCCTGCTTCCCCCAGCGGCCTTCGCGGTTCTGCTGAGCTATCTGGTACAGACCCAACTGTCGGCGCACCTGAAATACAGCAGCATGTATGAGGCGCAGGTCCCCGGGCGGGCTCAGTCCCCCTCCCGCTATGTTGAGAATGTTGAGTTGGCCCTCAGGCTCTTGGGCACTCGTCAGATTCCCAAAGCTGCCAAGATTGGTCATGTAGACCTGGTCGCTCTCCTGGATTCCGGGGTACCGATTAGCATGCGAGGCCGAAAGGAGCTGAACGTGGGTATTCTGCGACCGCAGAGCGCCTTAGTGGGAAAGACAGTCCAGTCTTGTTATGACATGGCCGGAGGAAGTGCATTGGAGATCATTGCCATTCTGCGAAACGGAGAGGTGCTGCTGCCCAAGGGAGACAGCACTTTGCAGGAAAATGACCGCATACTGCTGATCGCGTCGAGCAACGCGCGCAGTCGCCTCGCCGAGCATCTGTCTCCCTTGGCACAACCCAGTCCACCCGAACGCTGATTGGCAACCACCGTGCTCCGCATTCGTGGCTACGCAATATCCTGAGCGCCGACTGGCAGTGGTAACAGAAATTCGCGAATTGGAGGTAAACTACGCGTCATGGCCCTACGTCCCTTCCCAGAGAAATCTCGCTATCACTCACAGGAGTTTATCGGAGGCCCGATTACCAGCCTTGACCAGGGCTATCTTGTCGCCTATGTCGATGGCGATGCTCGCGGCCACCCCGGCCCGGCAGGATACGGGGTTGTCATCGAGGATGAGGTCGGCCGGCCGGTCGCTCAGCTCAGCGAATTTCTTGGCTCTCAGACGAATCACCATGCCGGGTATTCCGGTCTGTTGGCGGCGCTGAATTATGCCCTTCGTCACGGTTTCAAGGCGCTGAAGCTGGTGAGCGACTCCGAGCAGATCGTGCAGGAGATACGGGGCGAAAGGAAGGTCCGCAGTGCGCCATTGAATGAGCTGCACGCCCGGGCGATGCTGCTGATCGACCAACTTGAATTCGTCGAGCTCACATACTTGTCCCGGGAGAAGAACCGCGAGGCCGACAAGCTTGCCAATGTCGTCATTGATCGTGGCATTGCCAGGAAGGCGCCCGTGGTGAGCGCCACCGATGTCGGCGGGGTCGCATCAGTCGTGCCGGAGCTCAATGGAATCGTGCGTGACGGCGTGATTCATTTCACCGGAGGTCCGCTGCCGGACGGTACCTCGGTCAAGATTCGAGCCGTGAAACCATAGCGCTGCCGGTATTGCGATCATTGCTCAAACCTTCCTTGCTGCATCTCACCCGATCTCGCGACGAAACCACGGGGGAGGCACCGATATGGTCTTAGGCGATCCGACATTCCTTCCGAAAGTTGCAGTAGGACGACATGTCAGTTCAGAGTCCATCCATTTGGAGAACTATCGGCAGTGGGTCGGCAATGAGCTGATCGACGAGGTCCACGAGCTCAGTAAAAACCTGCAAGGACTGCGGGTTTGTCAGATCAACGCAACCGCTGCTGGAGGTGGGGTCGCAGAGCTCTTGAGTCGTCTTATTCCCGTCTATCTAGCTCTGGGAATCGCCACCGACTGGCGCCTCATTTACGGCGACAAAGATTTTTTTACTGTCACGAAAAGCTTCCACAATGCTCTGCAGGGCGCGCAAATTCCACTGACTCCGGCCATGAAAGAAGCATACCTGGAACACAACCGGATTAGCGCGACAAGATTGCCGGACGACTACGATCTCTTTATAGTGCACGATCCTCAGCCGGCAGCCTTGCGTCATTTTATGGACACCGGGCACAAGCACAAGTGGATCTGGCGCTGCCACATTGACAGTTCCGAACCTAATCAGGACGTCTGGAATTTCCTCCGGCCGTACGTGCAGAATTACGATGCGGCGATCTTCACCATGAAGGCGTTCCAGCCTGCTGATCTGCAAATGCACCGGGTCGCATTCATCCCTCCGGCGATCGATCCGATGTCCACCAAGAATATGGAGCTGCCGGATGAGGTGTATCACCGGGCGTTGGCCGAGATGGGAATGGACCTCCATCGACCATTGCTGCTGCAAGTCTCCCGATTCGACCCGTGGAAGGACCCTCTCGGGGTTATCCAAGCATATCGATTGGTCAAGGAGAAGCTACCCGGAGTTCAGCTTGCAATGGTGGGAGCTATGGCTGGGGATGACCCTCAAGGGTGGGAGATCCTGGAAAAGATCAATGCTGAAGCACTCAAGGACTCAGACATCCACGTCTTCACCAATATGACCGGGGTGGGAAACATGGAGGTCAACGCTTTCCAGCGCAGCGCGGATGTCGTTATGCAGAAGTCTATTCGCGAAGGTTTTGGCTTGGTCATCGCGGAGGCGTTCTGGAAGGCTAAGCCTATTGTTGCCGGCAATGCTGGCGGTATACCTATGCAGTTTCCCGCCGGCTACGAGGATTACCTGGTCAATAGCGTTGAAGACTGCGCTGCCAAGGTTTTGTTCCTCCTGGGAAACCGCAACATTGCCGAGGGCTTCGGACGTGCGGGACAGGCCAAGATAAGGACTGAGTTCCTTCTGCCGAGGTTGCTTCGTGATGAGCTGCGGCTCGCGAAGCAGGTTGTCGGTTAGTCAAAACGGCACCTAAACGCTTTTGTTTTATCTTCGGAAATGATGGCTCAGAGCATCAGCAGAGGAATCACGCCGAGTAGAGCGAGACCTGCCAAGAAGCAGAGGCTCTGGATTCCGGTCTTCCTTCCCGCCAGGCTGAAAGCGTAGATTCCCTTGATCAGGTTGTTGCTGGCTGCCGCAATGACAACGGCACCCGCGGCGACTCTCAGCGGTGTGACCGTGCCCGCAGCCTGGGTCATACCCATAATGAAGGGGTCCACGTCGGTGACTCCCATGATCGCAGCTAGTGTGTTGACCCCGGCTTTACCAAGATAGGTAACGAACAATTGTGTCGCCACGAACATCGCCAGAAACAAAAGTGCGAAGAGGAAGGCTGTCAGCAGTTCCAGTGGATTTTTCGGCTCGAACTCGCGTTCCACATCTCCGACATCAGCATCCCGTCTCCTGGACCATAACCAACCAGTCGCCATTGCCAGAGCCGCAAGTGCCAAGAATGACGGCGCGACCATGGCAGCGAGACCGCGATTGAAGAGCGCGATGAGCGCGATAAGGCGAATGTACATGACGCCCGACGCCAGCAGAATACTGCCTGCGAAAAGGTGAGAGTGCCCATCACCCAGAGCCTTTCTCGAGATAACGACAGTCGTCACAGTGGATGAGTAAGCCCCTCCCAGCAGCGCGGCGAACAGCACCCCACCGCGTCCTCTTGTCAGCCTCTGCAGCACGTAGCTTCCGTACGAAATCGTGCTTACGGCGACCACAACGAGCCAGGTTTTGAACGGGTTTACGTGAAAGCGCCCAAATTCCTGATTGGGCAGAATGGGCAGAATGACGCCGGTGAGCAGCAAAAACTTCGCGAAGGTGACAATTTCGCCGGAAGGAATACGGCCGGCGAACTTCTCCAACATTTCTTTGAGTTCGAGCAGCAACAAGCTCGCTACACTCAACGCAGTCGCAACCCAAAAGTGTCCGTAGAAGACAAGTGCTCCAACCAGAAAAGTCGCCAGACCGGACATCTCCGAGGTCACGCCGGCGGCCTCGGCGGAAGCCAGCTTGCGCCAATATGACAGCAGGAGAAAGCTGCCGACCACCAGGAAACCTATTACCAAGGGTACAGGTTGCCCATTTGACAGGAGGGCGAGTGCGTAGCCAATCAATCCAATAAGTGGAAATGTTCGCACGCCGCCAAAAGCGTACTGTCCTCCTGCCGCCTTGTGTTCTTCCCGCTCAAACCCGATCAGGAAAGAGAGGAAGAGCACAAGAAGAATTTTTACGACATCGGGCGGCAGCCGAGCATAGGTGTCGAACAAAGCTGCATCTCCGGTTCAGCAACCAGCATTCTGCCACAACCATACTACCGTGAGATTGGACCAGCCTGCTTCGTTGAAAAGCTCTAGGTCTCCTTGGTACAGGACGGTTCTTTCCTCCCACTAATCCATACGGATGTGAGATCCGCGTTCGAGCCTGGCTCCGGCAACGGTTTCCCCCCGTAGCAATGAATCCCGAACCAACTGCGTGTTTGGCTGCGTGTTGATCATGGCTTGCAGGAATTCGCCTTTTAGCCCGCTAGGCAGATGCTCCAGCATCTCTTTCAGCGAGCGGTGCGGAATGCTTCCGATATGCAGACAGAACTCCTGCGGCAATTCCCAGTCGTCGATCTGGACGGAAGGCTGTGAATTGGTCTGGAGACGAATGGTGTTGAGCTCACCTTCCAGTCGTTTCAAGCTGCGGCAGCGCATGAAGTAGGTCAACATTTCTTTCACATCGCTGACCCGCTGCTCGGCTGACCGGCGGCGTTGCTGCAGCCGCTGCGCTTCTTCGGCCGCCATGCTAGCTTTGCGTTGCTGGGTTCGCAGGTATGCAGCGATACGATCGATCTTCTTGCCCAGTTCGGCGAACAACGCAACGCATCGCTCACGCGCTTCGTCAGTAATATAGCCGGTGATCTCGCGCTCTTCCTGCAATTGTTCGAAAGCCTCCTCCAATTCGAAGTCGATTTCAAACAAGCTGCAGTTCTGTGCAGTCATAGTTTTGGTATTCATCTGGAAACCTCATAGATGGGCACGGGAGACACACGAATACTCGCGTCTCCCGTGTGGGTGAGAGGACAGCCTGAGTCAGGCTGCGCTGGGATCGGAACGTTGAGTGTCGAGGAATTCTGGGCGGAGCTTCAAGAAGGATTTAGAAAGCGTAAGTGAAACTAGGAAGGAAGAACGTCTGCTGGGTCAGAGTTCGAGAACAGCGAAGCCCTCCGACTTGGCCGCATTCGAAAGACGCTGATCAGCGCAGACAAAGGCTCGCCTGGCAGGACGCTGCTGACACCAGGTTAAGGCTGCCGCTAGTTGCAAGCTGTCGGCGGCGCGTAACTCGTAGGCGTCCAGAAGTCGCATGGCAAGATCGCGGAGCGGGTCGCCGGGGAGAATCTCTCTCCAGCCCCGACTTAGGAGATCCAGGCGAGAGAATGCACCTTTTCTTCCAAGATCATTCAATTTTCCCAGTCGATGCAAGCGTGCAATCGCGCTGTGCACCTCTACCAAGCTGCCCCACCAGACCACCGGCATAGACTTGCGCAGCTGTGACTGAGCTTGGCGGCTGCTTGCCTCCTGCACACATAAGGGCACCAAGGCGCTGGAATCCCAGTAGGCGGCCACTTTGCTCATAGCGCCTCTTCCCGCTCGTCAAGAAGGGCCTGAGTTCCTTCCCGGTCTGCGACCTTGCCAGTGGGAATCTTTATCAGTGCAGCGACACTGACCGATGACTTCGGCAGGCGCATTTTCCCGGCGGCAACCAGCACCAGTTCCTCTTCGCTTGCGCCTTCGGTGGGGAATGGAATCAGCTTGGCGACCGGCAAATTGCGGTCCCGAATGACTATCTCCTCTCCTCCCTTAACAAAGGTCAGGTATTTGCTCAGCCGATTTTTGAGTTCTGCAACGTTGACGCTAACCATAGGGAATCTCCGTCATGGCTATTATAGCCATGAACTGTGTACCGGAAAACGAGACTGTTGTTCCGGCGACGTTTTTATGGCGGCTCCGTCGCGCCATCACCTTTAAAGGCGGGCACGGGAGACACACGAATGCCAGTGCGTCTCCCGTGTTCGTGGGTGGGACAGCCTGAATCAGGCTGCGCTGAGGTGGGAACCGTTAACGATGCCTTCCAGTCCCTGGACTACCTGGACCAGTGTCGGCATGTCAGCGATCTCATTGAGGGGTGGAGCTTGCAGCTTGGCCAGCAAAGCGCTGACCTGTTGCTCGGGCACGCGATCGAGGACCGCTTCCATACGTCGCAATCCGCGGGTTGCGGATTCCAGCACGTCGAGGATCTTCTTCTTTTGCTGGACATCCCGCACCAGGTGCGGCTGGTTGGCATGGCCGTACTCGCGCATCACCCAACGGTAGAGCTTGGACCCTACTGTCTCTTGCAAGGCAGCAATGCGCTTGTCCAACTCAGATCCGTTCTGAGGTTGGGCGGCGGTACTTTCCGGCTTACCACCGTTCTTCGGGCCGCCGTTACCGTAGCCGCTGTGCCGTCCCATGTCACTGGCCGAAGTGGAAGCTGCGCTGTTGCCGTTCCCATTCCGGTGGCTTAAAGTGGCGGTGCCGTTCGAAGCTCGACTGCTCTGTGCTGCGGTTTGCGCAGTTGCTGCCTGTTTTCCCGAGGGCCGTTGGCCTTTGCGCCAGTTTTCCGGAACCATCCACGCGAGCATGGTTGGAGCCTTCTTCGGCCGTGACTTGTCGTCGATATCGACCCAGGGAGCGTCGAAGTCGTAGAAGTAGCGTCCGAGTCCAAAACAACTGCAGGCCCGCTTGAACGCCTGCGCCTCCGCCGCCGTCATGGCGTTGTCGTCATCGGCCCACTCTTCTCCAGTGCCGGAGTGGGTTCCGACTCCGTCGATGGTCACTTTGCAGGTCACGAGGATCTTGCCGGTGACAATCTCGACGTTGCGTTTGGTGCGAGTGATGTTGTTCATCGTGACCGTCTCGTAGGTGCGGGTCCACCCTTGCGGACTGACCAGTGCGTTGAGGCGATCGGTATAGGCGCGCGGGTCGGCATAGGGTACGACCTGCCCGCGCGTGCGGTTATTGGCGGTGTTGGTCACCCGCCACAGAACCTGGTCCACCGGAAATGGCACTTCCAGTTCGGCCAGCAGTTCTTCATTGCTGATTTTCTTCATGGGAGAGAACTCTCCTTGGAGTCGAGGTGGTGAGGTCAGACGGAGGAGGAACTTGATGGGAATGAGAGTCAGCGGCTCAAAATGGGATGTCGCTCTCGGTGATCATCGTGGGATCTTCCTGGTTGTAGGACTGATCTCGTGTGAGATCACCCTTCTGGCCATCCCGCTGAGATTCACCCAGAAACTCGACCTTATCGGCATACACGAAGCTCATGTACTTCTTGCCGCCGGACTGCTTGTCATCCCAGCTTTCGGTACGCTGCCGGCCTTCCAGGAAGATCCGGCTGCCTTTGTGCAGATGTTCGGCCACGACCTCGGCGCGCTTGCCAAAGGCCTTGATGTTGAACCACTCCGTGTGTTCCTGGGGATCGCCGGCTCCGTTCTTCCAGCGCTCGGTGTTGGCCATGGTGAAGGTGGTGATGGCGGTGCCACCAGGGGTGTATTTCATCTCCGGGTCCTTGCCCAGATATCCGATCAGCAGAGTCTTCTGCATGGGGTTTCTCCTGTGATTGAGATTGAGAAGTGGCGCGAAGCAGTGAACTAAGTAAGGCCCGCCTTCGCCATCTCACGGCGGAGGGCAGCGCGGAAGCGCTCGTCGACAGACATGCTCGGGGTGGTGCCTGGGGATCTTGGCACCGAGGGGCTCACAGCAGCGCCGGTCGGTGAACACGCGCTGAAGTGGTAGACGGCCTCTTGTGCCTGGTGGTGACGACGATAGAGAGAGCGAATTCGAGCGGCGGACGTTGCCATAGTATGGTTTCCTTTGGGTTGTGAATTGAGGTTGGTAGAACGCGGAGGCGGGCGGGAATGCCCAAAACGAAGGCGAAATTCATCGAACCGATGCTGCTCCTTCGGGTGGAGAAACTGCCGCAAGGAGCTGATTGGTCGTATGAAATTAAGTTGGACGGTTACCGCGCGCTGGCCATCAAGAGCGGTGGGAAGGTGCAACTGCGATCGCGCAACGATAACGACTTCACGGAGCGCTATGCCTCGATTGCCACCGCGCTGCGCTCCATGCCGGATGAAACAGTGTTGGACGGTGAAATGGCCGCGCTCGATGAAGAGGGCCGGCCATCTTTCAACCTGCTGCAGAACTACGGCTCAGCCGATGCTCCGCTGGTTTACTTCGTCTTCGACCTGCTCATACTCAATGGGCAAAACGTGATGGCGAGGCCGCTGAGCGAGCGGCGAAGGCTTCTTGAGAGCGAGGTCCTGCCAAAGCTGGCTGAGCCGATCCGCTACTCCCCGGAGTTGAAAGCCAGCCTTCCCGATCTGATTTCTTCAGTTAAGTCAGCGGGGCTGGAGGGTCTGGTTGCTAAACGCCGGAACAGCCGCTATGAGCCGGGCCAGCGCTCCGGCGCCTGGCAGAAGATGAGGATCAATCGCGGTCAGGAATTCGTGATTGGCGGTTACACACCATCGGACCGGAATTTCGATGCGCTGATATTCGGCTACTACAACGACGGCAAGCTTCAGTATGTTGCGCGCACACGTAACGGCTTCACACCCTCATCCCGCGAGCAGCTGTTCAAAAAACTGAAGTTGCTGGAGATCAAGGAATGTCCTTTCGCGAACCTTCCCGAGGCGAAGAGCGGCAGGTGGGGCGCAGGGCTGACCGCAGCGAAGTTGAAGGATTGCCGCTGGCTGAAGCCGGTTCTCGTCGGGCAATTCGAATTCACCGAATGGACGCCCGACAATCACCTGCGGCACTCACGGTTTGTCGCTTTACGCGATGACAAGGATCCGAAGGACGTGGTGCGGGAAGGATGAGGTGATCGTGTTTACTTTTCCCCTGGTTGTCGCAGCTTGGCGTATTGCTCCGGCGTAAGCTCCAGCCAGAGGGCTCCGCGCTTCTTTCTGATTGCCTCTTCAATCTCCTGGCGTCCGGATATATTGAGGGTGAAGCCACCGCGCTTCACGAGTTCAAACAACTTCTTCTCATCTGCAAGTATCACCGTGCGCGGTAGGCGAGTTTTCCGGTCCTCTTCCATGAACTCACAAAACCAACCTTGGCGAAAGCTGAACTGCAGGAAGACTCGCTTCATGCTCACACCTGCACAGCGCTGGCAAAGCCGCTCCCCTCTTCGATGAGGTAGCGGAAGAGGAGCCTTACATTCGCAGCAAATCTTTCCTGCGTACCGCTGCCGAACCGATGATGCACGCTCGCCGCCCACTAAGGGAGTATAGCGCAGTATTCGCCTTTTCTTCGCCAACGCCCGTACGGGGCCGCTTCAATCGTGGATCGAGAACGGAAGCTAGACTCTAGTTAGACGCAGGCATTTGAGTTCCGATTTCGCTAGAGCTCTGAAATTGCACGTTCGAGTTCGAGGCACCGACTCTGGATCGCTTCCTTTACCTCTACCTCATTATTTAAAAGAGGGTCTGTTAAGAATGAACGAACCGCCGCTAGGGCGCGTTCTGCCTTGTCCTTGCACCGCTCGAAGGCTTCCGTGTTACCCGATTGCTTTTCTGTCTTTGCCTTATCTGCGAAAGTGAAGCCAACCTCCACGTCAACGCGTAGAAATTCTGTGAGTCTCTGGGTTGAGGCATTGCGCAAATCACGGCTGCGATCCGAAAGACTCATGGCATTAAATTACTACGGGGGTGAGATGCAAGCCGGCGCAGATGACGTTAGTCTGGAGTCCGCAGCAGCGTGACTCAATCTGAGAAGATGCCGCCTGTTGGTACTGTAGTAATCGTGCGTTGATGCCCGTCTTGAGTACGGCCCAGCCCCTCTTGTAACGATAGATCACAGTGTCCAAATGTGACCAGACGTGAGTTCCTGGATGCTCTACGATTTTAATATCCCTGAAGAAGGGGAAGGGACATTTCTGAGCAACCGACTCAAGGGCCTGGTTCTTGTCGTAGACGACGAGTTGAGCATTCGTAACAGCACCGCAATGCTGCTGAAATCGGCTGGCTACGACGTCTGCACCGCCGAAAATGGCTTCGATGCCCTCCTGCAACTCGGGAAGGCAGTATCGGACATTATCATTTCCGACCTGAACATGCCGCAAATGTCTGGATTCGAGTTCCTTTCTGTGGTGCGCCGCCGCTTCCCTGATATCCCGGTGATTGCGGTGAGTGGCGCTTACGATTCCGGTGATCAGGTTCCCGGCGGAGTCATCGCGGACGCTTTTTACAGCAAAGGGCGGCATCATCCCGAAGAACTTCTGCGTACCGTCGCCGAATTGATCGCCGCTAAGGTAGAGAGAGCGATCGACCATCACCGCCAGTCCGCTCCCGTATGGATACCGCGCAACGGAAAGGACTCCAACGGGGTGCCCTTTATCGTGCTAACCTGCACGCACTGTCTCAGGTCTTTCCCTTTGAGCGTTAAGCGCGAAAACGTCCAAGAAATCCAAGAAACCCCCTGCCTGTTCTGCGCTCACCCTGTCAGGTACGTCATCGATTTTTCTGTGGACGTTGCTTCCCCAAACGTGAGGGTCGTGGCGGCGCACATGTAGTTGTCTTAGTTGAAGCTGACGGGAATCGAGTCAGTTCGAACACCACGGCAGCACGAGCTAGCATACCGGCGACTTTGATGTCCCCATCACTCTTCGTTGCCTGGCAAATACGTCGCAGGAATATGTCGACTATGGTGATTTTCCGCCGCTCCTAAGGTTAGCGAGTGAGAAATCTCCATGTCGTACGTAATCGCCACGCCTCGGGCGTTGCTGGCACTAGTTGGTTCGCGTCACGTCGAAGCCGTTGTGATCGCGTGCATGACCGCCATTACCAACAGGACTGCTGAGACGTGATCGCAGTTTCTCATCAACCGCATCATCTTCTCCGTCTCAACTTGCTGATGGCCTTCCATTCGCCCATTCAGGAAGTAGCGACAAAGCTGAGCCGCACCAATCGCCAATCCAGCCGTGCGATATACGCGATCTGCCCAGTAGTGGCACCCGAGCCCGAAGGCCACGAGTGCCACTCCCAGTGTGATTAAGCGAACGGGAAGACTCGAGTCGTCAAGCATCGCTCAGGCTACCGCTGCCGACACCTTTACGGCCTCCAACTCTGCAACTGACACCTCCATTGAAGGCGGCTCCAGCAGGTGCTGGTGCTTACACTTCGTGCAAGTCACGGCCTCGGTCATCTTGAAGACAGCTTGCTGATATACATGCGGAACTCTTGCTTCACTCCCATTCGACATGAAGAATTGCGGTGCTACGGCTCCGCGGAACATCTTGTCCTTGCCCCATAGCTCCCGCTCCAGGACTCCAAAGCGATGAAAGAAGATCATCTTGGTTTCTAATTTTGGTTTTGGCTTGTCCCCCTCCGTCACGAGAGTGTGGCTCGTGATGAGCAGGTCATAGCTGGTTTCAAAGCGGTACATGTCCAGCCGAACAATTGGGCCTTTCGCCAGCATGACAGCGTGCAGGCCGTTGGGCATGAAATTCTTCACCGGCTGTAGCCAGCTCAGAGCCGTGCCGTCTTCCTTGCAGAAGCTGACGTAACGTCCAATGTCCGCGACAGCGCCTCCCGATTCCTGGCCACGGATAAGCCAGTCCTGGTCTCGTCGTTGCACCGTGAGATTCGCTTCGCACCAGATGCCGACAGTGCGAAGGCGAGTGAGAGTGGGTTCCGGTAGAGTAAGGCCGCGACGGGCGATGAGTTCCAGTTGCTGCGAAGTCATGGGGTAAGCTCCCTTTGGTCCCGCTAAACGGGATTGATTCGGATTGGTTAGTCACTCGCTCACCGCCCGGATCAGACCTTCCGCGACCGTGAGCACCTTTTGCTTACGGTCTTCGGATTGGAATTGGCTGGCCAACTGCGGCACGAATCATTTCCTTCGAGCAGCCTGCCCAGCATTTGTACTTGCGAGAGTCGCTGACCGAGATGGCGAGGTTATCGCCCGCCCGGTCATTGCCCGCCTGCGCACAGGACGGACACTGGGTGTAGTAGTTCCCGCTCGCCTTGCGCCTTGGTTTCTGGACGAAGTCGAGGATGGAGAACTGTTTTCGGCTGGGATCGGTAATGCGCGGCGGCAATTCGATCATGGTTGGTTTGCGAAGAAACTCCTCCGGAATGGTCATCCCCAGGCTGAGCCGCGTCAACTCGGGTTCTGTGAGCTTCTTCAAACTCTTCAGATAGGCGAGCTGTGAGTCGAGGTCGCTGCTGGCGTCATAGAACCAGTAACGGCGAGTGTTGGCGCGATGCACTCCGAGTGGACCGCGCAGGGCATTACCAAACTCACCGGGCGCGAGTCGGTCCTGTCGAGGGAAGATCTCGATCCCATCCCGCAGCCCGGCTGCTCCCTTGATCGGGACACCTAGTCGAAGGGCCACGTTGTAGATGTAGACCCGGCACTGTTCCGCCAGGAGAGGTTGCTCGCACAGGATCCATAGGTGCCCGCCACGACGCGACATCTCCAGAGCCGCTGAAACTCCGTCCAGTTCCAACTCACTTTTCAGCTTGCCGAGGTCGAAGAACGCGTTGTCGTAGTCGGCGTCGATGGCGATCCAGTTACAGCGTTGCGATTGAGAGTTGATGGCATAGAGGCCGACGGTGATCCAGCCGGCCAGATGTTTGCGGACGGTCGCCGCGTCGAGCTCAAGCGGCTGGCCGCTGTCCTTATTCTTAGGTTGATAGTGATAATGCCGCCCCGTTTCCGGGTGTGGGTTAGCGGACTGCCGCGTGTAAGCCTTGCGGTTAACGAACAGAGCCCACCAGTCGCGGACGTTCTCGTTGGTCACCGGAACGATGGGTGTTTTAGGCCTGGGGAGGTTCAGGCCCCGGGGCTGCATTAAGTTGACGCTCATCCCTCCGTAGTACCTCCTTTCTGAGCGAGTGGGCGCAGTTTCGCCCTGATGTCGAGTGCCGTCAAATCTGTCGGGTACCTTCTCTTAAACAATTGAAATACCGCTACTTACACAAAGCAGAACGCACAACGGTCGTCGGGCCAGCTGGGTGATGAAGTCGAGAGTGGATGTCGGGCAAGAAGGCAAGAATGTCGTTATTGCGAGAGAACTGAAGAGGGTTATGCAGCAATCGCGCCGTGGAGAAGTCACCGCTCCGGCTGGTGGAAGACTCATAAGTTCCGCAGCCCTGCGAACTTCAAGACGCCCGTTCATCTAAGTGCCAGGATGGACTGCCGCAATCACAAATCTCTTGGATCCAATATCGCAGTCGCGACACCCTGCCCATTCGCTATCTCAACGTCGCAAAGCAGGACACGTCCTCGCGGATTAGACAAACAGGGCACACCGACCAATGAATCACGTCCGGTAGGTAGTGACGACCGCCGTCCTGAGGCTAACCAGCTGCAAGACGCTCATACCATTTCTTCCAGCGCTGCACATCCAACTCGTAACTATTACTGGCAGTATCCAGCTTGCAACAACGCGGTATCGGCCGTCCAAACAAATAGATCCACAATGCTCTTGCGGCAGCCGCAGAATTCCGGTCCAGTTCTCCGGTTGCCCACCACAATAATGAGCAGTAAAGTTCGACGGTCCATCTCAATTTCGGGTTCAAAGCGAGTGCCTTGAGCCGTAGAATTAGATGAGGTTCTCTCCTGCCGGCGGCGGTCTTCTCAAAGTTTTCGACCAAGACGCTGAACTGTTCTTTGTCGAATCTTCGGATGCTCGTCAACAGAAGGTCTAGACCATTTGCTTTCCAGGTCAACTTGACGAGCTGGCAACGGATGCACCTCCGTGAGGCTGTTCCTCCAGCCGCGCAGATCGTACTCGCGCAACAATTACGGTTCGCTTCCGCATCGTGTTGCCCTCCGTGGCTAAAACGATATTGAACTAAGCTCACCCCAACCAGACATGCGACCAGTCCAGCACCTTGACATTTCCTATAACACTATGATAACATTGATGTTAGTGAGATGGCATCTGAATGCCACGGATGCCTTAGGGGCACTCCAAGGGCCCAGAGAGACATCCGAATGCGTTGACCAAGGCTGACGGCTGTGGCGTCGCACTGGCTGCCTTAGGCTGATCGGCTGCCTTTTCTCCTCGATCTGAGATGCCACTTGGGTGGATACGAGTTGAGGACCTAAACTTTCCCTCGCTTGGTGGCGCGGCATTTCGCCCGGTGGTTTCCCTTTCTCGCTTGCAAACCGGTGTTCGTGACGCGGACTGTACTTCCGTCCCCCATGGATCAGGAAGGAGGCAGGGATGCCGAGCATGGAAGTGAGCCGCCAACTGAATTCATTTCTTTCTCAGGTGGCTGAACGGGGCGGCGCTTTACTGCTGGATTATGACGGAACGCTGGCGCCTTTTTCCCCCGACCGCATGTCGGCATTTCCTTACGCCGGTGTAGAAGACGTTCTTGGCACAATTATCGACACCGGCCGAACACGGCTGGTCGTGATTAGCGGTCGCCCAGTCCATGAAGTCACTCTCCTTCTCGGAGTTTCGGTCCCCGAGATATGGGGCTCCCACGGTCTGGAACGGTTGCGCGCCGGCGGCTCCTTGGAAACCGTGATTCTGGACGAGTCCGAGCGTTCTGCTTTGGCGCAAGCCGGCGCGACTCTGGAGCTTCTCGGACTAAGCCTTCTTGCCGAGTTCAAGCCCGCGAGTGTGGCCGTGCACTGGCGCGGACTCGACCCTGACAAAGTAAAGCAAGTGCGGGATCTGGTTCGGGAGCCGTGGGCAAGATTATCGGCAGGGGGGGCGATGGCCCTTCTGGAGTTTGATGGCGGGATGGAAATTCGCGTCGCCAAGAGGAACAAAGGGGACGCCGTCAGAACGATTCTTTCAGAGGTCCATCCCCTTCTGCCGGTGGCGTACCTGGGAGACGACCGTACAGATGAAGATGCCTTCTATGCACTCCAGGGTAGGGGACTTGCGGTATTGGTTCGGCCGGAATGGAGAGAGAGTAAGGCCAATGTATGGATCAGGCCACCCGACGAGCTGTTGGCTTTCTTGCGGGCGTGGGCTCAGGCTTCTAAAGGCGAGGTGCGAACTTGGTTTTAACAAAAGGAAAATTGATCGTTGTCTCCAACCGCTTGCCAGTCACGGTACTGCGGGAGGGTGATCGACTCGAAGTAAGAGCAAGTTCTGGGGGATTAGTAACCGCATTGCGGCCAGTGGTTCAGTCGAGCGACGGTTACTGGGTGGGGGGTGCTGGAACAGAACAGAAACCTGAAGTTGAGAGCCTGTTGAAGAAGAGTGGCAGAGACAATGGCTTTCACCTCATTCCAGTTTTTCTCGATGAGGAGGAAAGGATCAACTTCTATCGTGGATTTTGTAACGAGATTATCTGGCCACTTTTTCACGACCTGCAGTCGCGCTGCAACTTCGACCCAACATACTGGAAAGCATATCTGTCCGTAAATCAGAGGTTTGCTCGTGAGGTCGCAAGAGTTGCCAGCAAGGGGAGCCTGATTTGGGTACATGATTATCAACTGATGTTGGCGGGACTCTTTCTGCGAAAACTGGGTGTCCGGTCTAAATTGGGGTTCTTCCACCATATTCCATTCCCTCCCCCCGACATCTACGAAAAACTGCCTTGGCGTGAAGAGATCCTTCGTGCGTTGTTGGAATTCGACGTTGTCGGACTACAAACCCCCCGCGATCTGCGCAATTTTGGTAATTGCGTACGCCGGCTCTTGCCAGAGGTTAAGCTCCATCGGCGTGCCGGTAACTTGGTTGCACACATCCAAAGGAGAAGGATATTCATTGGAAGTTTTCCTATTGGGATCGATTTTGACGAGTTCCACCACGAGGCTGGCCTTCCGCGAGTGACCGAAAGCGTCGAACGGCTGCACGAGGATCTGCCATCCCGACAGATCGTCTTAGGAGTAGACCGGCTGGACTACACCAAAGGTATTCCGGAGCGATTGAGAGCATTTCAGTATCTGCTGTCGTCGCATCCTGAACTGCGAGGCCGGATTACGTTGATTCAAGTCGTTGTGCCAAGCCGGCAGAGTATTTCCGGATACAAGGAACTCAAACAGGACATCGAGCGGTTGGTCAGCCAAATCAACGGAAAATATGGCGGCCCCGATTGGGTCCCTGTGCATTATATCCATCGCCATTTGACGCGCCACAGATTGCTCGTTTTCTATCGCGCCGCCGATGTGGCCCTCGTCACCCCGCTCAAGGACGGAATGAATTTGGTGGCGAAGGAGTATTGTGCGGCACAGGTCCATAAAAAGGGAGTTCTGGTCCTCAGTGAGTTTGCTGGCGCGGCTGCGCAGTTAAGGGGTGGAGCAATTCTCGTCAATCCTTATCATCTTGAGAAAGTAGCGGCTGCTATTTATGAAGCACTGATTATGGACCCCCATGATCGAAAGGCGGCGATGGGCAGGCTGCGCCGCCGCATCCGGGCGGCAAATGTGTTCCGGTGGTGTGAGGCGTTCTGCACGCGACTCGCGACTAGCGACGGCTCAACAAAACCAGCGCTGGATTAGTAGTCGACTTGAGCCCTTAATCCCCACCTGTTGTGCTTATCAACCCAGCAGATTTCCTTGAAGGAGGCGAATGATAGAGATGACGCAATATTTTGTGCAATGGCAGACATGGTTGTGGTCGATCGGCTTGTTGATGGGAGCTGTCGCCGTCTCGTGGGTAGCACACCGAGTAATCTTCGCCCTGGCGAAGCGGATCACGATCAGAACGGAAAGCAGCATAGACAACTCGATTGTCCGACATGGGGAACAGCCAGCGCAGTTGATATTGCCGCTATTGGTGATCTTGCTCGTTCTTCCACTTACGCCCATACCCGCAAGCGTTGAGGGGCCGATTCGCCACCTTGTTGGCCTCGGATTCATAGGAGCCCTGGGCTGGCTGCTTATTGCTCTGGTTCAGGTGTTCGAGGATGCAGTTTCAGTACGGCATGCCATCGACGTTCGCGACAATCTTGCCGCACGGCGGGTCCGTACCCAGGTAGAGGTACTTCGCCGGATCGCGGTGTCCGTGATCGTGGTGATCACCATTTCGATCATGCTGATGACTTTCCCAACGATCCGCCATCTGGGTGAAGGCCTTTTCGCTTCCGCGGGGGTAGCTGCATTGGTCGCTGGACTGGCCGCAAGGAGCACGATGAGCAATCTTCTGGCTGGAATGCAAATCGCACTTACTCAACCTATTCGACTGGACGACGTCGTAATCGTCGATGGAGAATGGGGCCGGGTCGAAGAAATTGGAACGACTTACGTGGTGGTCTGCATCTGGGATCTCCGACGGCTAATCGTGCCACTCTCGTACTTTATCGAACAGCCTTTTCAAAACTGGACTCGCCAAACCTCGGAGTTGCTAGGAACTGTGTTTGTATATGCCGACTACAACGTGCCAATACAGGCGGTTCGCGCAGAACTGGGCCGCATTCTAAAAGCGTCCGAACTCTGGGATGGCAAAACCTGGGGATTACAAGTCACAAATACAACTGAAAGAACAATCGAGTTACGAGCGTTGATGAGCGCATCCGACTCCTCAAAAGCATGGGATCTTCGTTGTCACGTCCGCGAAAACCTGATTCAGTTTTTGCAACAAAGCTATCCCGAAAGCCTGCCGAAAATGCGAGTTGAGGCCCGGCACGAGACGAAGCGCATCACTACACCGCAACCCGGGCCCCGCGCAGCCTAGCGCTGCCAGCCGCTACACCGCTTGTCTATTATTGAAATGATCAGTTTCCGAAAGCGGAGGGCGCTGGTATTTTCACCTATTCGAGACAGGTCTACGTTGAACAGCAAAAAATGCTTTGGTGCTGCCCGCGATTGAGATGCGCCGTTCAATGGGGAAGTCCAATGCTGTTTTGAGAAAAGCAGCAGCTCACTCCTAGCCGAGCAAAGCTAACTGCCAACCCGGCGGAACCGGAGTTCTAGTAGCTGACCGTGGGAGTTTGTTGACCGCGACACTCGGTAAGCATTTGATTGCTGTTAACGCTTCCGACAATAGCCGCCGAGAGCGGGATGAAGTGGAAGACAAAGGGGATAGTCAGCCTTTAACTTTCATGCGCTCTTTCTGTTACGCGATGCCTTCCAGCCCCATCCGATTTCGTCATCGTCAATGCCAGCGCCATAGCCCGTGCCATATCCAAGCGCATAATCAGCGCCATCTTCCTGCGCCCTTAAGCAGAAACAGCTACAGACCTTTGACTGGAGAGAACCGCCAACTGCATCAGCAACTCTTCCAATGCTGCTCCCGCTGATGCCGTTTTGACCGCGTAAGCGTCAGGGCCAAACCGCAGAAACGCCGAATCGGTTACGAAAAGGATCCCAGGGTGCGCGCCGGCCAGATGGTCAGCGACGAGAAAAAGGCGTTCCGGTTCGGAGACGATGTACAGGATTGCATCTACCAGCTTTTCATCGGCAATTGAAAGTCGTATTTCTTCGTACCGCGCATGGCTCTTCGTTGACCGCTCATACTCGATGGCACACTGCATCTGTCGGCCGCCGACATTCAGCACTGCCAGCGCGTCGTAATCCTTGGCATATTTGTCGCCGGTAAGCAGGTTCTCTGAGCAGATCTCCAGATCACACAGCCAGGAATTCAGCATGTGGTTGCGCTTAAAGGTCAGGCGAATGTCGTTGAGCCCGAGCGAATGCATCATCTTGGCTGGCTGGTTGATCGTCTGTGCCTCAGAGTGCAGCGACAACAATGTGTAACCAAATGTCTTCTAATTTCTCCAGCCCCTTCCGGGTAATTGCATAAACTTTGTCACCGCCGACGCTTGTGCCCACTGGCGAAATAAATCCCCCAGAAATCAGTCGCCGCACTCGCCAGCAGAACGAGGTCAGTGACGCCTTTGATTTGTCGTACCCGGCCAGGAATAGCAACTGTTCGTGCTTGATATAACCGGAATTCCTGACCAGCAGCAGCAGCGGCACATCCTGCGCCTCGTTGATGATCACTGAGCCCTTCCGATATCTCATGCCAAATACTCCCGATCGGTCCTCAATTGCAGGAGCTCTTCGCGTCCCGAATTCGAGACGTGCCACACACCAGCTCCGGTCACAAATTCACCGGTTGCCGAGAGCAGCAACATTGCCTGCTGTTGCCCGTCATATTCGCTGAATGAAAGCAGGGACACTCCGTCATTCTTCCAACGGGATGCGAAATTGATGTGGCCGTATAGCCGACTCTCAACGGAGACCAGGTAATGCGTCGGTGTAACTGGGCCGTAGCGCTTACCGATAGCGAGCAGCCGGTTTTGCCCTTCGTGCCGAGTGATGCCGACGCAACCGAAAATACATCCGAGTACGTCTTTTGGCCGGTGCGGGTCGATTCGGCTATTGCCGTTGAATCGAAGGACGCCCGGCATTTTCCAGCTCCGCCGGAACTTGCTTGCCGTGCGGAAATGCCGTGGTATTGAAGTAAGCCGCATGCTTGGTAAAGCGCAAGGGATCGGAGCGGTCGGGTCCGGGGCGAACCCACCATTCCGATCCAACTCCCAAGATGCGTACGAGCATTTCCATAATCAGGCGCCCACCGAGTTTCGGTTCTCTTTTTCGAACTTCTCAATTTGGGTGAGAGCCATATTCAGCCTCTCTCGCAAGTTGTGAACCTGCTGCGTTAGTGCTCCTATTTGTTGGGCTGCGCCCCTGGTTGCATTGCGTTTGGTCTGCTCAAGCAGCGTCTTGAGCTGCTCCTTTGTCATCTGCTCTCCCACTGCGGAAGCCGTCCCTGTTGACTTGGTCTCATCGACGATCGGCTTAGTCGCTGGTTCTGGTTCGAGGGTGGGTGCTGTCGTTGGTACTGGAACCTTCCACTTGACGTTTTCTTGCAGATGCCTGGACCACAGAATCGAACACCGCCTGCTCACCTGATTCCTGCTTGGCTTTCTTTTCGGCTAGCGCGTTGTAGTCGTCCACCAGGCGGTTATGCCGGGTTATGGCATCGATCGCTCGGGAGCGAGTGTACAGGTACGAATTTGCCAACTGCGTAACGATGTTGACGCTGATTTCGAGACGGTCATTGCGCTGGCGAAATAGCCAGAAGATGTAGCCGACCAGCAGCAGGATCGTGAACGACTGCCCAAGGGTGATCCAAAAATAGGAGTTCTCGGCGGTTTGTTCGACCAGGCGCTCACGGGCATCGGCGATCAGGGCCCCGAAATCCCGGTCGCGCGGATTGATGGAATCAAGGAACTTATCCAGCGGCCCATCTTGCAGGTGTTTCTGGCCGGCTAATGGATCGTAGCGGCGCTGTGCTTCCAGCTTCGTTTGGTCGGCATTTGCACCCTGCTGCCGAGAATGCCTTGTCGTCTGCGCCTCATTCACTGCCGGGAACATGGCAGCCAAGATCAAAACCGAAATCAGCGTCCTCATAATTCAGCTCCCTCCCTCCGACGGTTGCGCATTCCGCGTTTTCGGCTGGCCTCCGAGGTGACATCCCGGAAGCGCAGATTGGCCCCGACTTCCGGGTTGTACAGCGAGGCGTAGCGCGGCAGGATTTCGGGAATCACCGACGAGAGCCGATCGACCGGCGCGACCCTGACATGCGCGTGTCCATGGATTGTTCCGAATCGTTTGTCACTCATCAGGTATTCCATTTGCCCGACCGGGAGGTTTTTGATGTGCTCTTCCTGTGAGCGCGTGTCCTTGATCTCGGTCTGGCTGCCGACGCCCTGGTCTTCGTAGCTCGGGTTGAAGATCGCCCTTCTTGCGGATGCTCATGCTGCGACGTAATTGCCGGACGCGAGCCGAGGCATTCAGGAAGTATTGCGCCGTGTCCTCGTCACGGGTGCGCAGCATGAAG
This sequence comes from uncultured Acidobacteriaceae bacterium, assembly GCA_963819645.1. Lineage (GTDB taxonomy): Bacteria > Acidobacteriota > Terriglobia > Terriglobales > Acidobacteriaceae > CAVVDY01. Next base: position 61,077 of record CAWFWZ010000018.1, on the reverse strand, counting down.
GTCGTGTTCGGCGCCGACGCAACGTCATGCTGAAAGGCCTTACCGACGCTCAGCAGCTGCGGGATGCTCTGCATCGCGAACAGAAACGCCGTATTCGAGCCGCGAGCGGTCTGCAGGATGTTGGCGAAATTGGAATAAGCGATAGGGGCGAACTCGTCCATGATGACCGAGACGAAAGGCATGTACATGTCGGCCCGCTTGCGCTCGTAACGCTCGCCGATCACCAACTGCAGGTTCTGCAGGATCATCCGTCCCAGCGCCCGGGTGGTGTCGTCGTTCTTGTTGGTGTTCAGCGAGACGAAGAGGATCTGCCCCTTTTCGATCACGTCCTCAATCGAAATCAGATCTTCGTATGGGCCGGTGATGATCGAAAGCTTGTCTTCCAGGAAGGTCATCATCTGGTTGATCAGGCCCCGGATCATCTGGACGCGCTTGGGATCGCCGAACGACTCGATGAGGTTGCGCACGCTCATCTGGAAGTTGAGCCGCTGCTGGTGACTGACGTCGGTGAGCTTTTCGATACGGGCACTGGCGATCTTGGCCTGTTCCTTCAGAACCTCAAGGTCGTAGGCCATGACCAGGATGTCGTAGATGTTGTAGCGCTTCCCGGTGTAATAAAGGATGCGCACAATGTCCGAGAGATAGGTCTTCTGGTGGCCGTGGAAGAAGTCCTCCCGCAGGTCGAAAGATTCGAAGATAAAGCTGACGTGCTCCTGGTACTGGCCGGTGATGGCAATGAACGGATTGAAGCGGACGCTGATCTCCGGACGGGCGGGGTCGATAATGCGCAGGTCGTCCAGCCGTCCGGCGGCGGCAATCAGGGGCAGCAGCTTGTCATCGAGAAATTCGCGCTCGCCCTTGCCGTCGATGATGATGAGCGGGATCTTGTGACGATTGCCCTCAGGCCCGGTCTCCCGGACTAGGTCTTGCTGGATGATGTTCAGCAGCAGGGTGGTTTTGCCCGCGCCGGTCATGCCGAAAGCCGTTGGCCTGCATGACGCGTACTTCGTCCGGCCAAAGTACTGGTTTCTGGTGAATGTCGTAGCCGATCACGATAGAGTCGTCCGCGAACGCTCTCTGCAGTGCCTGGTCGTCTTGCCTTGCGGCTGATCCGCAGTGGCGGATGCGGCCAGGCATTCTCTTTCTCGGCTGGGGCGGTCAGAACATAGCGAAGCACATCCCAGAACACGAAAGACCAAGCCAGGATGTAGAGACTGGCCTCCATCAATTGTTCCTTGCGGACATGCAGGCGCGAATAGCAGACGTAGCCTGTCCCGGCGACCAGCGCGACGGCGACGAAGCCGAGCAGCAGCTTGGCTTCGGCGTTCGGATCGTGATATCGAGCGACACTAGAAGGCACGACTAACTCCTCTCACTTCACCGACTCGCGACCGTGAAGTAAACGAACGCCGACACCACGATCGCGGCAACGAATGGTCATCATCACCAGCACCGGATGGAAGCGTCGCCGCTTATGCGGACTCACCGGTCGGATCGGATCAGAGAGCGTGTCCAGCAGCGACTGTCAGAAAACCGCCTCCAGCACGGCCGCGATAGATCGCCAGCAACTCGCTGCGCACCGCTCGGCCCTCGAGCTTCTCCGGAGCAGAGGCTGGCATCACAGCACCGCCTGCGCCACGACCGGCGACACCTTGTCCGAGCCAAAGACGAACTGATAGAGCGTCGGCGTCGAGTCCTTTGTCTTGATCGCCAGGACACCTGCAGAGGTCTTCCCGGGAGCGACATCTTCCTCGCCGATCTCAGAATGGAGGACCTCGATGGGCTGCCGGTTAGGCGTGGGTAGCCGGTCGATATATGCGGTGCCCAGCTGGCTGTTTACCGCTGGCAAGCCTAGAGGTGCCGACTCATTGGTCGTGAGCACCGAGGCTTCTGGCGCGACGACGCGATAAGGAACGGCGCTGAGGTTCGTAACCTGGTAGCGAATGTAGATGGCGTCCTTCCCGCGGACCACCTCTTCCAACTTCACGTTAACCCGATTCTTCTGCGTCTTGAGGCCAACTGCATTGATTCGCTCGGCGTTGAGCAACGTGTGACTAAGGACCTTCTCCGCGATGTTCGAAACGTCGTCATCCGAGAGCTGGTCGGCATTGGCGCTGACGGACGGTGTTTGTGCTGCTCCGATGAGCACGTCCATCTTGCTGACGTCCGCTGCCGGCTGCAGCTCGTAGACCGAGCGGCCGTGCTCGGTCCAGACAAACAGATTGGTCGATACCCCGGCTCTGGTCGGTTTTACAAAGACGCGATTCGCGTGGCGCTCGATCTCGAAGGCGTCGCTTCCGGCGGCTGCCATCGTGATCGGCTCGCCGACTTCAATGACGGTCAGGTGATTAAGCGCAGTGTGGACCTGGGTGACGGGTTGCTGTTGGGCGAAAGACGGTCGACGAACAGGCAGGCGAGACAGAGACTCAAGATGGTCTTCACGGAGCTACTCCCTTTTCTTTACGCGCCAGGCGCGGACAGTTAACGGGAGCTCGATGCGCTTTCACGCACCGAGTCCCGTCCCCATGACTCACAGCCGAACTAAATCGCTGTGATGGCTGGTCTTGCGTTGGAGTAAAGCGGAACCGTCGTGCAGGTCGTGCTAGCCCGCCCAGGACTATCGTCGAACGATGATTTCGATGGGAGCGCCACCATACGTGCGCTGTGCCCACTGTGCGATCAAGGGAGCTTCCGCCATCAGCTGATGCATCTCCCATCGATCGTTGGCCTGGCTTTCGACCGTGAAGCGGTACTCATCACCGAGGACCCGCACCCGCATCTCGGTCTGGCCTAAACCTGTTCTCGTCCAGGGATGGTCTTCCACTACTCGCCAACCCTGCCCGGGCTCTCCGCGCTGCGGCGTCTGTGACCGCAGTAGGCGTAACTGCAATGGCTGTGTTGGCAACCACTGCTGCCGGCCCGGTAATTGTCTCTGCCTTTCGACTCGGCTGATCCAGAAGCCCAGCATCACTGCCGGCAGCATCAGGATCCAGCGAATCACCATGAGCAGCCGTATGACTGTCGCCACGTGCCCTCCAAGAACAACCGGAAGGGCTCGGCTGCCGACAAACTCTCCATCCGGAGAGCCTGCTGCAGTGAGCCCTTCCGGATGCCAGTTGAGTCTGTCGTTACAGTGAGACGGTCCGGTTCTCGGCGTTATACCGGAACAGGAACTTTGTCCCTTCTTCACCCTCCAGGTAGAACTTGTCCTGTTCTACCCGCATGAGGGCACCTAGTTTTGGCGGACGGACTCGTACCCGATTGCCGCCCGTCGCCGATGCCACCGCATCGACCAGTTCTTGTGGAAAGGCGTACAGCATGACTCCGCCTTTGCCATTGCCCCGCGACGAAATGTGGTGCAAGGCTTCGGCCCAGGCCGTGCGTTCCGCCTCCGGCTTGCTCTGCGCCCACGCGTACAGATTGCGGGCCAGAGTGCCGGCTTCCTTTTTCGTGCGCTCGGTGATTTCCTTCTCCCGAGCACGCGCGGCATTGAGTTTCCTCTCCGCCTGTTTTTTCTGCTCCTCACCTTCGGCCGATTCCAGCATGGCCTTGGCGGCGAGCACCTGTGTCTGTGCAGCCGAGCGGCGCTCGGCCAACTTGGTCTGTATAGCGACGTACGCGCCGTACAGAACGCTGGCCTCGTCATACATGGCAGCCGATGGATTGTTGCCCACCAGCAGGCCACGGAACGACGAGATGGAGAGCGGGGCCTCGAACAGCTCCTCGATCTCCTTGCGCAGCACGTTGTAGAGCGCACCGATCCGGTCCGTCGGCTGAACTTCCAGCCGCAAGAGGCAGCTCGGAGACTCTCTGCACGTTTTTGAGCAGCAGCCAGGGGCACATCGGCACCTGCTGCCGGATTTCGTTCAAGAGTTTGGTGTCGGCCCTGACTCCATGCTTGAGCGAGTCCAGTTCTTTCTGGAGCTCGCCGACCAGGAGATAGGCCAAGTCGTTGCGGCCGGCTGCATATGCACCGGGTTTTCAGGTCGGTAATGGTGCCGATCCGATTGCCACGAGCATTGAGCGCAGCGAAGCCGCGATTGAACCAGGGCGAGTGGATCTTCTTCGCCTTGATCTTGGTGACGACATTCCGCTCCGGGAGATTGAACCTCCAGGAGACGAACTTGGGGAAGCGGTTCGAATCGACCACGGCAACCGTGTCGAAATCGAAGTCGCCTCCGTTGCGTTTTGCCGTCTCTGAGCGAAGCACATAAACGTGCTTCAGGCAGATTTGTTCTCCGGCAATCCGCTCGGCTACTTCCGGCGGGATTGCACGGCTGTTGCTCAGCACACCTGCCACTTGTGTTGTTGGCAGGTGATGCATGGGCAGCAAGTCTTCGGCCATGCGGATTGGGTACCGCACACAGAGGCCGTATTGCGACTCGACCGTGGTGATGGCCTGATGCAACGGCAGCCAGTCGGCTCCCGCGTACAGTTGGCCATCGTGGTACAGGAGGTATCCATCATCGGCCAGCGCGAACGCCGGCATGGTGAATCCGCCTCCGGTCAGGGTCTTGAACGCCCACTTGGCCAGCATCTTGTCGAGCTGGTAGTGGACGTAAGGATGGCGCGAGATTTCGCCTGTGCTGTCGGCAAGCAACAGCGCCTCAACTGCACGCTGCTCCTCGTCCGACTGCTGGTCGTCGGGATCGAAGCACTTGCCTCCGATCTTTTCCACCAGCGCATCGTGTCTCCCCTCCGTCCAGGCCTGTTTCAGCGCCCGGACTTCACGGACCGCCTGCGGGAAGATTTCTTCCAGCAACGATTCCTTGGGAGCATGTTCGATGAGCGTATAGCTGGAGGCGAACTCCAGCGGGCGGGATATCTCGCGGACGCCCAAGGCGACGCGGGAGCACAGCCGGATTCCGCCGGAAGGAACGTGCATCTTCTGGGGAAATGGCTTGATCGAAGACGATGGAAGCACGATGTCGGCGCCGAGATGGTCAGCCGTCGCGTCGTCCATCACCTTGAATGCACCCTTGGCCTGCAGCGAATTGTCCATTGCCAGCCGGAACTGGTAGAACCGTCCGGCTGGCAAGGAGAGTTTGTCGAAGAGTCTTTGCCGAACCCAGCCGCGGCAATCGTTCGTGCCCAACTGAAGATCCGGGACGAGGAGGACAGAGCAACGAGGCTCTTCCACCATCGTCTTGAGTGTCGAGGTCAGGATGCCGAAGTACGACAGGGCTGCTTCCGGCCATGCGTCCATCCTCTTGCGTACCGCGTCTTCGTACTGCTTTTCGACGCAATAGAAGAGCCCATTCTTCGCCGAGCCGGAGGCTCCAACGACGGAATAGGCGGTGCCCTGATACTCGAATGCCATCATGGTTCCAGCAATTTTGGCCTGCTGAAAGGTTTCCAGCATTCCTTCGCAGACCTTAATCCGGCAAGCCTTGATGCCGGGATAGAGTCGGTCCAACAACGAGTTGTCCAAGAACGACTCGCTGCCGGCGTCCGGTGTGCGCTCGCTGAGCACACCGTTTTCGTCCAGATCCATTTCCAGAATCCGGTTCTTCATGTGAGGCGCTCCTTTGCGGGATGGGTCAGTTGCGAACAACCGGCCATCCAGAGCTCAGGAGCTTTCGCCGCCTGCGCTACCGTCTGGCCAGTACATCGGCCAGGTGCGGGAGCACGTGGCAGCGGACAGTCTTCGTGGTTCGGCCCACGAAGTTGCTCAGGAAAACCTACAGTCCAAGATGGAAAGTAGATCTTCGCTTTGCAAACCCTCTGCTTAAACCCTGTATGTAAAAGAACAGACTCGCGGCTATGCGTGTGGCCGCTTCTCAATGACGATCGACGCGCCTTTCTTCTGCGTTGACGCGATATACGTCTCGACCCGAAGGAACGGGATCCCATCCACGAGCGACCGTACGAGCGCCTTGTCTTCACTCTCGAACTCTTCGCCCAGAACCAGCTTGCCGCTCTCCTGACCTGCGCTCTTTGCCAGCAGGAAGTACCTGGCCTTCGCGACGCCGTTGGCCTTCTCGCTCGCCGGCTTCCGGCCGCGTTTGTTTCTCTTCTCACCCGTTCCAGCGTCGGCTCACTTGGAGCCTCCAGCATCGCAACATTGCCCTTCGTTGTCTCTGGCACAAATCACCTCAAAGTCTTCGTGATTGAACTACGGTTGTTGCCGCAGCATGCGGTAGCCTTCCGAGTCGGCGGCCAGCAACGCTGCCTTCTTTTCGCCATCGATCTGTTTTTCTGAGTACTCGCCCACCAGCAATCCGCTGGGATTCTCCGCGGAACGGTTCTGGTCGGCCAGGCGAATGCGGTACTGGTTGACCGTGGTCTCGATAACCTCCCGGTCACCATCCATGCGGTGCAACTCGCGTACGCCGTAGGCGGTGTAGAGCATCGGGTCTTCCTTCGACGTCTCAATCCCGCGCAGATGGAACACCGACCTTGTGTTCTCGTCCTCGATCTTGCCAACCGTGTTTTCTTTCTGCATGACGCGCAGTGCCGAAGACTTCAGGTTCGAACTCATGGAATTGAGCGCCGAGGCCCACTGCAGGCCGACGTTGTGCACGTCGTAATTAAGGTAATGGTCGAGGAACTGGCGAATGAATGCCTCCTTCTCGTAACCTTGCGGCTGCGGCGACTGGCGCGGATCGAGAAGGGCTGCCGCCACCTGCTTGCGGAAGAGCGGACGGCCGCTCAGTACCGTGGACTCACCATCGGCATTGACGCGAATGATGGTCGGTGGCTGCATCCGTACGTAGATCGCAAACGCTAGAGACAGGAAGGCGAGCAGTGACATCGAGCAAGCCAGAACCATCGCGCGGTTGGCATAGGCTCGCAGTGCGCCGTCGTGCTCGTAGTACTTGGTGTAGTGCAGCCGCTCTGGTTGTTCCATCTTCTTGCGTCTTTGGCTTCTTCTGTCCGAACATCTCTCACCTCGGGTCTTGTTCAAGCGTGATTCGCTATTCACGAATAGCGGGTGCCGTTGATTCTTACGTTGAAAGGCATGTTTCCTCCGGCTGGGACAACTCCGAACCAACGAGTGCCTCCAGACGCGGGGGGCGTGTGAGGCGGAGCCGTCAGCGGAGCGTTCACCCCGGGGATTACACCGCCACCGCCAGCCATAACCGCACCACCCGCGGGAGCGAGCGAGCCCCCTCCGGCCAGTGCTCCCGATGAACCGCTGGCCAGCAGCAAGAGAACCGCCGCCGGCAGCCGCGCCTGCCGCGGCACCGGCTCCTCCGGTTGCTGCCCCCGCACCCGCCGTGAGCGCCTTGGAAGCAGCGGCTCGTCCCCAGGCAATGGCGGCGCCAACAGGGCTGTATTCGCCAAGAAGAATCCGGCGCGCCGTCATAGGTATGGTTGCAATTAGGAGCGCGAAGATTATGCTCGCAAGGCTGAGAAGCAGGCTTCCTTCCAGCCCACTAAAGGATCCCCAAAGATCGCCTTTACTGAGAACCACTTGAGGATTATTCAAGTGGATCGCAGTCATCAGGCTCCACAGGGTGTCGGCAAGAATGGGCCAGCAGTTCCAGATGAAGAGATTCTCAATCCAGCGGTGATGGAAGCGGCCCAATGTCGAGCTCGGCATCGTGGCGAGCACTAATGGGCCCAGCACATAAAGTACGCAGCCCCAGAAGACGTAACAGATCGTGAACACAGCTAGGCTGAGAGGAAGAACGATATAGCCGATGATCAACCCAGCTTCGGTGATTAGTGCGGAGATGCCGCCTCGAATCAGTTCGAGCATGCTGGCCATCCCGTCACTCGCCAAGCGTTTCCCAGCCCATTGGTCCAGGCATTTACGACATCTCCGAGACTGGAACTGCCGTAGATGTAGTTGCTGACGTAATCGAAGCTACGAGTCAGGTCGCGAAACGCCGTTGACCACGTCAGTAAGATCAGTCCTACCGCCGCATACTTCAGCATCGTGATTCCGAGCGAACGAACATCGCCTCCTCGGACGAATGCGTCGTAAACGCCCCACAGGAATGTCACCGTCAAAATCGAGTTGGCGACAAACCAGATGATCGGCATAACAGCTGCCATCAATGCCGCTGAGAGCGGTGAACAGAATGTCGAGATAGCTAGAACCCGTACCCATATGTGCCTCTACTGGTTGCTGGCGATCTTGCCGATCGCATCCGTCAGATGGTTCGTGTTGCTGGTCGCCCACTTCGAGATTGCGCTCTGGTTGGCCACACTGGAGCTGCGAACTCTCATCAACTGCGCCATGGCTGATTGCGAATAGGCGTTCGCTCGCACCACCCAAGCGGCGGCAATGGCCTCGACCATAGGAGCGGTTCCCGGTGTGGCCGTCCTTATCTGGTCCTGCAGCTGTTCGCTGACTTCCATTTCGCGTTGTGCGAGGGCGTCCAACTCAATCGCTCGCTTCATCGCGTCCTGGGCCTGCGCGTCGGAGATGTCGATGCTGTAACGAATGAACTGCGGGGCCTGCGTTTCGGGCGGCAGAACTCCGTAGACCTGTTGAAAGCTCCCGCCGACCTGCTTGACCGCGTTCGGATCGCCGGACATGAGCAGCTGTTCCAGTTGCTGGGTGGCCGGCAGTTGTGCGCTTACGTACTGCTTGCTCATCAGCCCGTTCATCGCGATCATCTCGTTGCGGAAGCTGAGCACAGCATTCTTAAGCTGGTTGATCGCCGTGAGCGGATAGATGACCTGCGTCTGAAACTGCGTGTATTCGTTTTCGATCTGCTGGATGGTTTTCAGCGGAGCCGCGACTTGGGTGGTCAACAGGCTGTTGATCTGCTTCAGTCCCGCGATGATCAGCGCCAAATCGAAGCCGAACTGGGCCTGTGCCTCGCGCGGAATGCTCAGCAAGAACAGGCAGATCACGAAAGCAGCAACTGCTTTCTTCGCCGCCCCCTGAAGCGTGCTCTTCGAAAACCTTGTCCACATTCTCATCATGATGACTGCCCCTTAACGGGTGGAAAGTATGTTGAAGATCGACTGATGAAGATCGTTGGTGCGCTGCGTGTCCCGCTTCATGTCGGCCGACTGATGCGCCAGGTGAGCGCCTTCTTCACGTAACTGTGCCGCCAGCAACTTGTGCTGGTATGCAAGAGTCTGCAGCGTCGCCGCATAGGCACTTGCGCTAACGTAACTTGAGGTCCCCGGAGCCAGAGTCGCGTTGTTCTCCATGTCATCCGCCATCTTTAGAAGGCTCTCGTTCGCTTGATCCGAAGCCACCGTTTGCTTGAGGGCGTCCTGCGCCAGCGAATCATTCATGTCCATCATCTGGCGAAGGTCCAGAGGCGCCTGCTGATCAGTCGGAAGGGTGCCGTAGGTACTGTTGTAGGCTGGCGCGAGCTGACCTAATTGGCCCACTTGGCCGCTCAGAATAGTGTCTTCCAGCTTCTGCGGTGACATGGTCTGAGCGCTCTGTATGGGCAGGTGGTAGACCAGAGACATCCAACCGCGATACTGGCCCACCAGATTCCTGGACCACGTGCGCGTACTGTTGATCACCCCAATCGGCCACACGACATCTTCGTAGAGCGACCGGATGTTGGTCTGTACGGTCGTGATTAGCGTTAACGTGCCGCCGATCAGGTCAGAGATGGTCGAATCGATCGCCGCGAACAGATCTCCCAACCCGGCATGGGCTGGAACCGGCGCGAACAGCGCAAGACACAACAACAAGCTGACCACCTTCAGAGGCAGTTTGCTTCTTTGCGCTGTTCATCGTCCTACTCCCCGAGCCTTCGCCTGCTGCGCTCGCACGTGATGCTCGATCTCGTAGACCTCCCCGCTTCGCTCCTCCGGCAACTCGTCCAGCGCGGCTATACCTTGCGGATATCGCTCGGCCAACAGGCGATAGCGTTCATACACCGGGATGCCGCCGTGCTTCTTCATCCACCAGGCGCGATACCAGCGCTCGCGTGGATAGGTGGTCATGATCCAGTACTCGATGGGAGAGAGCACGACGCGGAGAACGTGCGTGGTTTCCGCCTTTTCACCAATGACCACGATGAAATCGCTGCGCTTGCCCTTCTGCGTGTGCCCCAGGTTCTTGATCTCGTTCAGTGTGGTTTCGTTCAGATGAAGAAACTCTCGAAGGACATCCAGATTCCCGGTCTGTCGACCGATGATCTTGATCGTCGTGTTCTTCAGGATGGCCGCTCCGAAGGGATTCGGAGCCTGCGTTGTGCCGGTGAAGTCCTCAATCGCCTGCGACACGCCCCAAACGCCGCCGTTTCGCTTACGGGCGGTGCGGTAGAGCTGTACAACCAAGTCGGCCAGGAACGGGGACTCCAGCAGCATCCAGCATTCTTCCAGCACCGTGATGCTCTTGTGGCTGCTCTTGCCCGAGGCTCGCTTCGTCGTGGCCCACGCGATGAGCAGGCTCATTGCCGATTCCAGCCGGGCGTCGTCCTTGAGCTTCTCGATGTTGAAGTAGATCCAGGGTGAGTCGAGCTTCAGGTTGGTCTGGCGGTCGAAGAGGTTGGCATAAACGCCTCCCGGCGAGACCCAGTTGCGCAGCTTGAATGCCGCCATCCGAGCTTCTTCCATAACTCGCTCGTTCCGGTCTGCGTCCTGGTAATACTGCAACTCGTCGCGAAGGTCGCCGAAGGTTGGAATCGTGTTTCCCGGACGCATCGCGGCCCGGCGGTAGGTCCGCTCAATGGCATCGACCAACACGTTGTCCAGAACGTCGGAGACCTCGACGTCCCCCAGCATGTGGCGGGTGAGTCCCTTGAGAAAGGACACTTGCTCCCGGCTAGGCTCGGATTCTCCAGCCTCCAGGTCCCAGGGATTCAGTGTCTGGTCGGAATCGAGGGCCATGGTTATCATCTCGCCGCCCATGTACTCGACCAGGTTGCGATAGGAATCTCCGCGCTCGATGATCGACACCCGCGTGTCCTGGCGCGCTGCCTGCAGCAGCAGCTGTCCAGTCATCATGCTCTTGCCGTGACCACTCGCCGCGGCAATCAGCATGTTGGCGTCGGAGAAGTCGGGATCGAAAGGAGAGAACGGAATGAGTTGCCGGTAAGGTGTTTCGATCAGGATCTGTGGTGAGCGTGGCGTCCCCGTCCACGGCATCTCCAAAGGTAGAAGATCGGCGGCGTGACAGCTGAGAAGGTCGAGTTCGCGCTTGTCATCGCTCGCCAGACCCGGGAGCGACGAAATGAAGACGCGCCGTTGGGCAATATCCTCGGTCAGTCCGGCCGCGCCATTCATCCGACTGATGATGTGCAGGACTTGCTGTTTACGGCTGGCGATCTCCCGCTCGGCTTCCTCGTATTCAGCGGTGGTGTGAGCAGCACGCGAGGTGCGCACTCCGATGGTCAGACTCACCTTCACCGCCTTCAGTGAGCTGGCGATGATGTCCTGCTGGATGCGCAGCAACTCCGCTTCGGCAACTTGAGCCGTAACGTCGATGCGCAGGTTCCCCTTGGCGTCCCGCTGCGCCGCCATCATCTTCTTGTGGCGCTTCTTGAAACGCTCCAACACCTTTGACTGGTTCGGAATCGAAACCTGAGTGCTGACGACCAGAGGCAATCCCGATGTCAGCAAGCTCCGCAGTATGCCCGGATAGGTCGCGTCAGGCGGAGCCTTGAGGGTGATGAAGCTCCAAAGCAGCCCGTCGATATTGATGTAATCTTCCGTCTGCCCCAGGATGCTGGCAACGGAGCACTGCTCGCGAGGACTGACGTAGCGCTGCGAGTATGGGTACTGCCGCAAGGGAAGACGGTCTGGTCGTTGTGGCGAGAGCGCTCGTTTGGTTTCGAGAAACAGTTCCTCTTCGTCCATCCGCTGAGGATCTAGACCGGCGGCGACCATTGCCGACTCGATGCCATTCAACAGACTTTCGAACTCGCTCACCATGTCTACATGCTGCTTGAGCGTGCGCTCAATGATCTTGCGGCTGGAGAAACCGAACGCCGAACCGTACTGATCACGCTTCGCCGTTTTTCCCGACGTGGCCAGTACCCGGTGGTGTTTCTCCGGGTCCCAGATCAGGTACAGGTGCGTCATCCGTCGCAGGTACTCGCCGGCCGATTCCTTCTGCTGCCACATGGCCAACCGGTGTTGGTCCATTGCTAGCGTGGCCTCGTTTTCGGTCTTTGATGAATCGTCGTAGCGCTTCAGCAGATCGCCGAGATCTTCAGTGACTTCGAAGCGAAACTGGAGGCGCATACTTTCCTCGGGAATTGTCCGCAAGAGCGCTTCCAGGTGCGTTTTGATCGTGTTCAACCCGGCATCGTCCGCGAAATAGCTGATCGCGCCCTTCAGTTCGTAACCGGCAACCAACTCGCCGGGCAGGCGCACCATTACTCCATCGAGAAAGTCTCGAATCGGCAAAAGTTCGCAGAGCCCAGGCTCACTGAGGGTCTTTTCGTGCTGTGTCCACGTCGTCGGCATCTAGGCCTCTTCTTCCTTGAAGTAAGTCGTCCGAATCTGTGTTTCTTGGGTTCCGGCGCAGTATTGCTGCGGGCGGGCATGGAAGAGCAGTAGGTCGAGCAAGTAGCCACGAGGCTTGCCGTACTTGAAGATCATCAGCACTGGAACTCCGACCAGCAGGATCACGAGCGGCAAGAAGTAGTTCATGGGCAGGTGGAAGATGTAGCGGTCGGAGAACAGGAAGTTGCCGACCAGCATCGTTCCGCTCACCGCCAACATGATGGCCAACAGATCTTCCAACTCCAGAAACAGGAGCGTCACCTTGAGGTGGAGGTTCCGCGATACCGGTGATGAATTCAGAGCCATCGTTCTCTCCCTTCAAGCCGCCGCCACGAAATGTTCCAGCAGTCGCAACAGTCCGGAAACCATCAGTGCTCCCATGGCTGCCATGAGGTGTCGCAGCCAGTCGTCGCCCACGTATAAGCGTTCGAATACACCGCCGAGCCCCAGCACCAGCCTCACTATCTCAATGGCGGCGTAGAACGGCAGCAGCACGTTGCCGACAAAGTTGGTGAGCGTCAGCAGCATGACCATGTACTGGTCGGCATCGGTCGCCTGCTGCGAAATCACTTCCGCCAGTCGGAGAAGCCCGGAGCCCATCAGAGCTCCCATGGCGCCGTACACGTACCGCTCAAGCTCTTGACCCTTTGAGAACTGGTAAATGCCGCAGGAGAGAATCAGCCCCGCACCGATGGGCAGAACGACGTTGCCCGTCCAGTTCGCCAAGTTCAGGAGGCCCGGCTGCAGATCGCCCATCACTCGCTCTCCGAACCTGTCTCGTTGCTAACCACTTTCTGTGCCGATTTGCGCACCATTCTCTCGGCCAAGATCCCGGCGAGTATCCACATCGTTTCGGTGACTCGACTCACTAGCCGGAAGCTGGCCCAGACCGTGAAGGCCACAACGGCAACGCTCAGCAGCAATATTCCGGGTTTTGTAACAAGCAGCACTCGCGCAGTCAGCAGCAGTAGTAGAACCAACCACGCGAAGAAGAACTTTTGTCCCAATTTCTGATCAGTCATCTCACGCTCCCGCCATAGCTTTGATCAGGTACCAGAGACCTGACACGGTTAGCAGTCCGAAAGAAGACGCGGCGTACCGCATCCAGTTGCGATTGCGTACATAGGCCAGCACCGCTCCTCCAATCGCCAGAGCTGCTGCGAGTGGACAGAGCTGTGAAGCCAGGTAGTTCCATGCATTGACTAGGAAATCTGTGGTCGCGAACTGGGTGCCGTCATTCCAACCCTGGAAAATGGTGAAGAGGCCTTGAACACCAAGAAGGAATAATGCTGAGATGATCGACGCCAGCGGACTGTGTCCCTCCGCCGTGTCGAGAATGGCCTTCAGGACCAGCGCGGCCGCCATGACCGGGATCAGGTGCGCCAGTACCACGTCCTGCATGAACTTTGTCACTACTGTTACAACGGGGGCGAGAAAGCCCGTGCCGAAGCTTCCGTTGATACCGTTCAACCCGAGACCTAGGCTGGCGAACCAGCTGCCAATACCTTGAACGGTCAGGAAAATCGCCGACCAGAGGATGTACTTTAGGAAGCTGCCTCCAACCTGGTAATTGATCCCGCCTTCTGCCCGCAGCGACAGGCCCGCCAGCACCAGACATCCCAGTGCGGCAGGCACCATCAGCGCCAACAGAAGAGCGATCACGTTCCCGAGGAATGGAGGCAGCGACATCGTTATGCTCCGTTTAGCCGACTTGCTGTCCGTTGGCGATGAAGAATTCGACAAGGCGTGTTAGAGCTGACACGGCGAGAAGTCCGCCAGCCGTGAGCGCCCAGGGCATGAAGCCGCGGCCCTGCCGCCACGAAATCACGCAGCCGACAATTGCCAGTGCTGCTCCCACCGGGCAAATCACATTGCCGATCCAATTGACGAGGTTCAGGAAGGCGCCTTCAGGCTGGCTGGCTTGCTCGCCCTGCACGGCTTGTCCCGTCGCCGGCTGCTTGCCCAGGTTCTGTGCGGAAGTGACGAGGGGAGCAGAGACAAAGCTGAAGAACAGTAGGGCGGTACCGATCGCCCGGATCAGGGGCGAGCCGTACCAGGTCATGGGTCGTGAGTTGGTCATGAGGCTCTCTCTCCGAGGCGGTAATTCCGCCGGGTGAACGGAATGTATGACCTCTTCCGAGTTGCCTCAAATTCCTGGGGCTACTTTCACGCGCGAAGTTTCAGCTATCTCATCGAGAAAGGCCCACCTCCAGAGTCTTGAGCTTGCCTTTGTTTGCTTTTCGCGGCCAGGGTTCTTGCCCATGAGGCCAGCCGAACTCACCCGTGCATCGCTCCTAGCCCGAATGAATGCTGGCTCTGTTGCGGAAAAGTCAGAAATGACAATTCCGGAATCGCCAGAGATGCGATGTCGTTCTCAATTCCGGAATCGTGAGAAGTGCGCTGTTGTTCTCGTTTCCGGAATTGCCAAACAGAGAATTCCGGAATTGCAGCAGGTGCGCTGTTGTTCTCAATTCCGGAATTGTCAAAACGAAGAATTCCTTAACTTCGTTGGTTCAAGATGGATCGGGTAGGAGGCGGGGTTACCCCCGCCGTCCTCCCACACCACCCGCCGTGCGGTTCCGCAACGGGCGGTTCCTGTCTACTGGGCAGAAGCTAATCTGCGGCAGCGAGTTTGGTTTCGTGCGTCGTGTCGTCTAGCGTCCGATAGCACCCCGAGCGCCTTTGGGACTGCCGGCCCCGCTGGTCTGCTCGTAGGTTCCCGCGTTACCGCGGGACTTCTGCCCTGTACGCTCAGAGATCACGCGTGACTATCCACTCGTGACAGGTTCGGCCCTTCGTTGCGCTTGACGCGCAACTACTATGGCCTCGGCTGACTTCTGACGATCCTTCCCCGCACCTCTCGATGCTCGGTAGCACACATGGCAGACCATCAGATCTCCCCGGGTATGGCGCACTCACCTTCCCGCTTATGCCTGTCGGATCTACGTCGCAGCGTTCCGTGCAAGAACTGGGCTTTGCGTCTATTGGCCCGCTTACCCCGCTGTGCCGCCTCTATCCGCTTCCTGTTCGTCAGGCCAGCGCTTTGCCTTCGGCTTCCTCCAGATTCCGCCTCGCGACGGACACCCTTGCCGTTCAGCTAACACTTCCCCTTGCCGGGCGTGTAGAGGACTTTCACCTCCAAGTGAATGCGCCCTGCCGGGCGCACCAAAAAGTAAGCCCCGTCACGCTGACGGGGCTGAAGAAAAAAATACGCTTGGTTGATATCAGTGAGGACCCGCGAATGCATTGCCGAAGCTGCGCTGCAGCCCGTTTCCTCGTTCCGTGAGGTTACTCTGTGCCTTCTCAAACACTACGTAGATGGGCAAACCTGCGGGCAGGGTCACGATGGGATGTTCCACGAGGGTCATACGGTTGATCTCTTCATCGCCGGCGCGGCCGACATTCTCCGCCAACTGCATCCGCATGAGATCGGCTTCACTGATCGCGCCAGTCAGGTTGGGTTGTCCAACCAGCATTGCGCTCATTTGCCCGATGCCCGTGGCCGCGCGCACGGCAAAGTTCTTTCCGCGTCCTGTGCCCGTCACCTTGCCGCGCAATGGCCCGAGGTTGGTGTCGGTCGCGAGAGCATCGATGGGAATCGACGAACCATCAGGTGTCTCCAGATGATCGAAGTGGATTTGCAGATAGCCGCTGCGGTCGGCCTGGTGCACGGAACCGACAGCCTTGGAGCCCGCGGGCACGATGAGTTGTCCGTCATGCTCGTAGCTGTACTCGACGATTGCGATCACGGGCTGATCTACGGCCGTCGTAACCACCGAGGCCAGCCTTGCTGCCAGGCGGGAACCAGTGCCCATATCGAGCAACGGGATGTCTTGATCAGTTGGAGCGGACTGAGACGATTTCTCCGTGCTCGCCGTAAACACCAGCGACGGCTTGGCTAGCCCATCAACCGCTTTGTCCTGTACCTGTGAAGCATTTGCGACCGCAGAATCCTGCTGGCCATACGGAGGAGGCGTCCAGCCATCGCCGTTGTCAGCTGACTTTGGAAACGAGGGAATTTGGCCGAGGTTCTTTGCCTGGACATCTGCCTGCGCCGACTTGGTCTCGCCTCCGCTAACCCGAGTCTTCTTGGTGTTCTCGATATCGTTCGCGTTCACCTGTCCTGGCTGCTGCTGGTCATCCCGCATCGGCTGCATGCTGCCCTGCGGAACCACAGAGCCGTTGTCATTCGGCGCAACTGCCTCCGCCGTTTTGGGACGCCCCAAGCTTGCATCAGCGGTCTTCTTGGTTCGCGGTTTGCCTTTGTCGGAGAACAGGATCAGCATGATGAACGCAACCGCAACCACGCCCGCGAATCCGATCAGCAGGCGTACCGTCTTGTCGTCCTTTGCCATGCGAAAGCTGCGCTTTGGCGCGGCCATCTCTTGCGGCGTTTCGCTTGCTGACTCCTTGTCCTGGGCCTCTTGTGCCTGGCGCTCCAGTTCCGTGAGGTAGAGCGTATGAGCTTTCCGCGAACCGTTGTTTGTGTCTTGATTCATCTGAGACATGGGACTCCTCTCCATTTACTTGGCGGACGCGTTGCTTGCGGTAGCTGTAGGGGCTGTGAATGGCAGATCGAGCAGAAGCGGCCGATTCACTGCATCGGCAGTCGCCAGAACCAGTTGCATGTGTTCCTGGTACTGCTTGAAATCAGGACGAACGAAGCGCACGACGCCATCGGCGCGCGCCCCGGGGGCAAGCCTCCGTTGGGTGAATCGGAAATCACGGATCGCAACCTGGTCGGCAAGCACTTTCTTCTTGCTCCGATCATCGGTTGATTGATTCCCGTTCCCATTCGGATTGCCCAACTCCACCTGTGGCGGTAGCAGCTCGATCCAACGCTGGCTGTTGTTCAGGACTGAAAAAGCGACAATCGCGTCGGGTCCATCTTCGGTGACGGCACCAAGGCTCGCCGCTAGATCACCGTGGCTCGTCGTCCAGGCGGGGCTCGAGACATTAGCCTGTTGTCGGTAAGCGGATTCGTATGCCGAGGAGTCCTGCTTGACCGAAGCCGGATTTGCCTGCGATGTCTCCTCTGACGGACCGATCAGAAAGCCCTTTCGCTGCTTGTAGGTCAATACGAAATCTACCGGTTTGGTATTGCTGCTGACCGCACCATCGCTGATCAGCCTGAGGCTGACCACCTGGCCTGACTTGGTGGCGATCAACAAATTGCTCGCCGCAACTTGAGTGGTAATCGGCTTAACGATCACGAGTTCTGGTTCGTGCTCATTATGTTCAGCCTGGAAGAATGTTGGAGCACCGACGACCACCGATGAGACCGGCTCCGGCATGCGAATCGTCGCGGCATAGAGGGGCTTGAGCCGCAAATCGGTTACCGTCTCCGGCGAAATGGTCAGACTCGAAATGACAGGCAGGACATCTTCGTGGCTGGCTGTAGCTTCCTGTGCGTAACCCGCCGCTAGGGCGAACGGTATCAGCACAGAGAATACGAGCGTTGGTATGCGACCTTTCATCGGTGAGACTCCTTCGAGGTGTGTTTGGCCGATAGCTCTTGCAGATATCGTCGTCTGACGTCTTCCACGTAACGGATGACGTCTGCATTGCTGTATTGCAAGGAATGGATCCTGTGTTCCCCGGCGTAATAGGCGGCTACGGTCAGCCGAATATCCCCGTGATACCGAGCGAGCAAATCACGCAGGTACCGGACGCCGCCACCTACGTTCTGGCTGATATCGAACGAGTTCCGCACACCGAATCGGGCCGCGGTGCCAGGCATCAGCTGCATCAATCCGCGAGCATTCTTCTCGGAGATAGCACGCTGGTTCCAATTCGATTCCTGGCGAATCATCGCGCACACCAGTTCGGGTGGAACGTGGTAGTGCCGCGCATAAGCATCGGCGTAGTAGGCAGCCTCAGCATGGTCGGCACCCCAGCTGCGAGTAGCGAGAACAAACGTAAGGACGGGCAACACGAGCGAGATTCTTCTCACGCTGCAACCCCTTTTGCCAGGACTTCTGACTCGCGCAGCGTGTGCTGCAGCTCGGTGGCTTCCATCGACTCTGCGTGGTGCCGGGCCGCGTGGATGATGCTTGCGAACCCGTCTCGCAACAGCAGGCGCTGGCGGTCGCGCTCTGTCTTCGCCAAAAGTGGAAGCAGCATGTCGCGATGCTCGCTGGTGATCTCATCGATCCCCAGGTGTTTTAGCGATAACGCCATGTCGATCATCTCGGATACCGATGGCGGCTTTTCGAGACTGTATGCGCGTAGCGCCTTGGCGAATCCGGCAATCAGCCGGTGCGCCGGCGCTCCCGCTTCAGGGGTACGCTGCGCCACGATCTCGCCTTCGCGCTCCGCTGTCGGGTGCTCCACCCGCACATACAAGCTGCGTCGCCGTATGGGATCACCCAGTCTCCGTTCCTCGTTCGAGGTCAACACGGTGAAAGGGATCGAGGCGGCCGAAACTGTCCCAAGGCGGGGAATAGAGAGTCGCCACACAGAGAGGACCTCAAGCAGAGTCGCCTCGAAACTGTGGTCTACCTTGTCCAATTCATCGATGAGCAAGACGCAAGGAGACGGATGCTGCAATGCCTTCAGCAGCGGGCCGGGCGAGAAGAAATCAAAGGCGGAGAGTTGCTTGCCCAGGGAGGCCCAATCAGAAGCCCCGGCGCCACGTGTAACGGTGTCGAGGTACAGCCTCTGCAAGCCCTCGTCGAACTTGCCAATCGCCTTCTCCTCGGAAATGCCCTCGTAGCACTGCAGGCGTTCCAGTGGGGCACCGAGTGCGCGTGCTACCGCGTAAGCGAGCTCCGTTTTGCCGCTTCCGGCGGGACCTTCCAGTAGTAGTGGTTTTTGTAAACTGGCCGCCAAATAGACGGCGGTGGCCGTCACAGTATCGGTGATGTACCCGATGTTCGTGAGCGCTTGATGTACGTGCTCGGACGATTGAAACACCCCTAGACCTCCTCCCGCCCCATCTCAGGGTGGGAGGAGGTTAGGAACATTCAGGAGTTGCGTCAAATTCGGGGCGCTGCGAGTGTCTGGGCCAATCAGGAGCTAAATGGGTACAGATGTTCGTCTGGACCGATCCACCCCTTCTCGGTTTTGCGAAAATCGTAATACGACTTCTTCGTTTCCACCTGCCCGGTACTCAGCCATTTTTGCTGGGCTTCAAAATACAGCAGGTAGTGATCCTGATCCCGATGACCGTTGACAACCTTGAAACTGAGGAGTTCAACCCTGTGGTGATCGGCACCGTTCTGGCCGAAGAGGTTATGCCAAACCTGCTCACCGTCCTTTTCAGTGGGCGGTGGGACTCCCTGCTTCTGGCAAGCAGAGAAGGACAGGAGAAGAAGGAGAATCGTAGCTATGACAGAAAACTTCATAAACCCTGCTCAATTTGTTCCTGATTAGATGCGAGCTGACGGACCAGTGACCAAATCCCGGGGAATTGCTAGTTCGGTCTGGATTCTTGCTGCTGAAGGCGCCTTATCTCTAGATCCACCAGAGTGTTGAGCTTTTTTCGAACCGATTCCAAGGAGTTCCACTTTTGTTTGAGCAGTTCCTTCTTCGAGCCGACAGTAGCCAGAGATTTCTTCGGCAGGTGCTTTCGCTCGTCATCGATGATCGCCTGAAACAGTTCGACGATCGAACGGAGATTTTCGTACAAAATCTTGAAACAGTCTTCACCGTATCTCGCAGTCGCGAAAGTCACATACCCGAGACCCGCCCCTGTCAGCAAAAGGGCATTTGGTACTGCGGGATTTTCGTCCGCGAATTCACTAATGACCGCAAGGATGCGTTCCTGTAGAACCTGCCAAGCGGGGGCAGCATCGGGACATTCGGCGTTCGATTGCTGTTTCTTCTTTGGCACTGTCTCTCACCTCGGGCCGGTATTTATTGACGAGCACACGACACCGACAAAGCTGACCAAGTTGACCTATTCACGCCGGCTCGTTACAGGCAGGAATATCTGTGTGCATCTAAGGCAGATCCAAGTGATCTGCCACTCCCGATAACTCTCGGGCCACGTAGATCTGTTGTAAGCGGCAGCTCGTCCGAGGAAAACAACTGCACAGAGCTCCAGCATTATCACTGATATCGCGGCGAGAACCTCGTGAATCTGGGCTTTGCCGTTAAGGTGTTCCAGGACGGCGAACGGCAATGCTCCGATGACCGGACCGAAGAACAGCAACAGCAGACCTGCCCTGTAGCTTCGTTTGCGGGGAGGGGCAGAAATCTGGGAAAGTGTCGTTTGGCATGTGCCAGTGGTCCAGCCGCTCCCCCCGGCGGGTCCTCCTGCCCATCCGAATCCGCTTGTTGTGGCAGAAAATTGCGAGACGCCCGCCATATACGCCGTAGACAGCCGCTGGGTGTTTTCGCTTCCGCAGGTTGGGCAGGAATACTGTGCCTGGGGTTCTGGTCGACTCCATGCATTGCCGGCGAGAACTGTTCGCTGTGGCGATTGGCGTCGTTGAATTGCCCTACTGTTAACTTCTCGACTACTCATTGCGAAGGGCACGTTACGACAGAAGCGGCGGGCTTGGCAAATAGAAAGGGCCGAAACAACGCATCCAGAGACTCGGAATCCAGCAACTCTCGAAAGTTTCGCTTCACTGCAACTTTTCTCTTGCGTTGGAACCCAAAATCGTTTTAAGTGTTGCGCACAGGAGTTGGTGATCATGAAGTACCGTGATCCCGATTCTTCCTCCGGCGGCTGCAACGTGACGCAGCTTTCGGCCTGTCCCGTGGGCACCTACGCTCACGTCGCATTACGACTCCGCTGCACGACACATTTCCCGTTCAATCTTGTTCAAAGAAATGCTCTGCAGGTATCGACTGCAGCTACATCGCGTGGACCGAGTTGGCCCACCTGGCTCCTAGAGGGAAGGGTTGATAGGAAACCCTTCCCCGCGAGCTCTCGCATTCGTAAACACTCTTTCGAACTCGAAGCCCTCTCGCCCTGCAACCCTCTCTGCTGCTCGATGAAGCAGACCAGGCTGAGCTGAGCATTCGAGTCGCCGCGCAAATGTAAGTGAGCCAGTCGCCGAATGTGAAAAGCACATCGGTGAGCGACGGATTTCCGAACAGGTTGAGCCAGGAGTGTGCAATGTCTTCAATGATCGATGTCGAGGCCACGGTGAACGCTCGGGAATTGAAAGCACGGTATGAGTTCATAGATTGCAAGCAGCTCGCAACCCTCTGGAGGGTTCCTGAAACCTGGGTGCGGGAACGGGTGCGGAGCCGGACTGACGATCCGCTGCCACATGTGCGTTTTGGGAAATATGTGCGTTTCCGTTGGGGCAGCCCGGAACTGGAAGCATGGGCCCAGAGGCGTATAGTGGGCGATAGCAACAGCGACAGAGTGCGGGTCCAACCCAAGGAGAAGATGTGATGGGACGGACCCACCAATCTGGTTATCTATACCGGAAGGGCAAGAGCTGGTGTTTGCGGTACTACGACATTGTGCAAGAGCCGGACGGGACGATTCGGCACCCACAACGCTCGCGAGTGCTTGCCGAGGCAGAAGGCCCTTATCGGACAAAAAAGGCTGCGCAGTCGCTTGCGGACGAGTTCCTCAAGCCTCTGAACAGCGGAACAATCACGGCTTCCAGTGGGATGACCCTGAAGCGGTTTGTCGAGGATTTCTACTTGCCATTCGCAGAGAAGCAGAAGCGCCCCTCGACATGCAATGGATATCGCAAGATGTGGAAGCGATATCTTGAACCTCGTTCTGACCGGGCGTTGCGAGACTACCGGACGGTTGACGTGGAACAGATGCTGAACTCTATCAGGGCGAAGAACGATTTGACTACCACGACGCTTAAGCACGTGAAGCACTTGCTTAGCGGCGTCTTTCGATACGCGATTCGGATCGGAACTCTCAATCCTCCCAATCCGGTTCGGGAGGTTTGCGTTCCTGAAGGACGTGGTTCTGAAGACACCTACGCCTACAGCCTCGAGGAAATCGTACGGATGCTGGCGGTCTTGCCGGAACCTGCGCGAACCATCGTGGCAGTTGCCGGTTTCACCGGACTTCGGCGGGGCGAGCTGCGTGGTATCAAACTGGAAGATTATGACGGTCACATACTCATAGTGCGACGTAGCGTCTGGAGAAAACACATCGGAGCACCAAAGGGAAAGCACGGGGCAGGAGCGGTTCCAGTGATTGTCCCGCTCGCGAAAATGATTGAGCAGTATCTCTTGCAGTTTGGACCGAAATCGTTCCTGTTCGAGTCGATGCTGGGAGGTCCTGTCTCGGTCGAGTACATTGCGCGCGAGGTGATCAAGCCGAGGCTGCAAGAGTTAGGCATGGAGTGGCACGGTTGGCACGCGTTCCGTCGCGGACTCGCTACCAACTTGCACGCCCTTGGGGTATCCGACATCGTGATCCAGGGAATCTTGCGTCACAGCGACGTGTCAGTGACCAGGCAGTCGTACATCAAGCGCACTGGCGTTGACGACCGCAGTTTGGCGGCGATGAAGACGCTGGAATCGCTAATATGCACCAAACATGCACCCGAGGGCAGCCAACGACTGCTCGCGGGCACAGTATAATGATGTAAGTAAATGACTTATCAACCGCGGAGGGATGTGTGAGCGGTTGAAACAGGCGGTCTTGAAAACCGCTGTACGGGAAACCGTACCGGGGGTTCGAATCCCTCTCCCTCCGCCAGTTTCTTAACAAGTTCCTATTGCCCAAGAGGTCCCTCACCAGGTTCGGGATTTCGCCTGCGGGCTCGGACGCCCGCAATACGGCTCAAGTTCGAATCCCTCTCCCTCCGCCACCTAGTCTGATTTACCTCGCGAGCCATTGTGTGCAGTCGTGGGTAAATTGGTACCTCGCGCCGCATCTTCGGTCAAAAGGACTGCCTCCTTCATCTGTTGCAAGGAGACAAGCATGGAGTTCCTTGAGACGCGGTGCACGATTGGATTGGCGACCCAGCGTAGCGCTGTGGGAATGTCGCGGCTCAAAGCAATCGCCTCGACTTCGACATAGGTTCACATGCCGAAAGCCAGCGGCGACACCTGATCCGGCAGCTGAGTCGTCAGCGAAGATCTACGGCAACTACTACGCAATGCTTTTTGCGCTGCGAGCACCGGGCGACCATCCTGCCTCGTTGGCTTTTCTCTGGGCAAAAGAGAATGGCCAATGGAAGATCGTCTCCTACAGCTTGATGGCGCCGTAAGGTCGAGCGGCGCGCGCCGTTTATTGCACGGGCCCCAGCCACAGGTCGAACCAGTTCAGGGTTTCCTTAATCAGTTCGTTGCGCGGTATGTTGTGTCCGGTTTCGTATTGAACCCGTTTTTTCTGGTCCTTCTTAGGACCCAGCAGGTTATAGAACGGCATCTGTGTGGAGTCGACCGGGAAGAAGAAGTCGTAGTGGCCGTTGAGCATCAGCGTCGGCTGCTTTACCCGCGGCAGAAAGTTGATCTTGTCGGCCTCGGGCAACGACTGGCTGTACTCCATTCCGCCGAGCGCGAGCACATTCACCTTGATGCGCTGATCAACCGCGGGAATAATAGCGCCCATCACCGCGCCCCAACTGTAGCCGTAATAGGCAATCTTCGCGTGGTCGAGATCGGGACGGCTATCCGCGTAATCCAAGGCGCGTGAGGCATCCTTCACCCACATGACCACGTGGTCCCGCCAGTTATTGGAAGTGTCAGGGACATCGGACTCCCAGCCATCGCCGCGTTCGTAGGTGCTCTTGTAGATCGGGTAGATCACGGCGCGTCCGCTGCGAAGAATTCCGTCAATGGCTGCGGTGGGATAAACCGCGAACTTGCGCAGGAGGAGTGCGTTTGAACCGGGAAAGAACAGGACTGTTTGATATGGCGCCCTCCCCTTTTTAGGCACGAAGAGGTAGGAGATGGCGCGCTCGTTGCCGTAGGCTGCAGCATATGTGATTTTCTCGACCTTCCAATCCTCCTCGTCGGTAACCTGTTCTACCGTGGCATTCAACGGACCTTTGTCGTAGGAATAAGCGCCGCGATAAGCCTCAAAGACCTGGTCGCTGACAGGTTTCACTTTGCTAAAGTCGCGGCGCGGCGAGGGCACCGCAGCGAAAGCCTGTGTCGGGACAGAGTTGGAATCGATGTACTTGACGGTCCGGAAGCCGATGTCGGGTGCGCGCAGCCATGGCGATTGCGCGTCAGGATCAACGAACATGTAAACCGGATCGTCCCATGCCCCGCCGAGCACCCACCGGTTGGCAGACTCCGCCTCGGTCGCAGTCCACTCCTTGACGTTGCCTGCCATGTCATATGTGCCCCACGGACCGATGCCGGGTTTACTGCCGACTGAGGAGACACCGGTACTTCCAAAATTACTGAGAGGCACGATGAATGCCGCAGAAAATGGCCCTGCCGCACGGTTCCAGTGATAGATGGTTGGCAGGCTCTTGCCGGCGAACTCGGCGTAAGCGGCAGCTTCGTACCAACTGATACCCGCTACGGGATAGTCATCCTGTCCCTTGGGATATTCGCCTTGAATCCAATCTTTCGGTCCGGGACGGTCGGCGGCATCATGAAATTGCGCCATCGCCTCTTCCCAGGTCAGCTTCTTGCCGTCGCGAACAAAATCAAACTTCCAGTACTCAGGTTTAGCGTAGCCTCCGGCATCAACAAATGCTTTGTACTGGCGATTGGTGACCTCGTACCGGTCGATCCAGTAGTCGGGAAGGTCGAGTTCGGGCATACCCTCAAAACCGGGAATGAACAGGGTCCTGGGATACTTCTTCGGCGAGACGCGAACCATGCCGGTCGGGGTCTTGGAAGTTTCGTCCAGCGCGAAACTGTTCTCGGCGCCGTCAACTGGAAACGGCTTGCCTACAAATGAGGGCGTTGTCCGCAAGACCGTTTCGTAACCGGGCTTTTCAATTTTCCAAAGGAACATGCCGCGGGGCTGACGAACATTCTTCAGCGGAGTCTTTCCTACGAGTTCCCATGGGGAGTTCGGCTGATCGTACTCGCGACGAAAGACGTCTGCACCTTGGGGAGAGCTATCAATCGAGATCTGAAAAGAAATGACTGACCAAAGCTTGCCTAATGCGGGATCACCGGGAATCGCTTTTTTCGCGCGCGTGGCCAGAGCAAAAGCCTGTCCATACTTGCCGGCGTCGTAGAGCCGCGAAATTTCCGGCACTCCCACGTCATGTGCCCAGCGAACCTCGCGATTGCGCCGGATGAGCCAGCCTGCACCGAGCGCGATCAGGACCAGCAGCAGAAGCAGCGGCACCAGAACACGCGGCCGTTTGGCTTCGTGCACGATGCGAGCAGGACTGAGGGTGGCGCCCGACTCCGGGAAGAGCAGGTCGCGGCATCGCTTCAGTTCCGGTGAGAGCTCTGTCCCAGACGCGTAGCGGTCGGCGGGATTTTTCTTTAAGCAGCGCGAGACGATGCTGCGCAGTTCGGCCGGAACATCCCGTCGGAGTTCGCTGACCGGGGTGGGATTGTCTCGCATAACGGCTGCCAGCAGTGCGGCACTGGAATCCGCATCGAAGGCCTTCTTGCCGGTCAACATCTCGTAGAAGACTGCGCCGAACGAGAAGATGTCGCTGCGCGCGTCAACGGACTTGCCCTCCGCTTGTTCTGGCGACATGTAGGCGAGCGTGCCAACGATAATTCCTGCCGCCGTAGCTGTACCGGCGCCGCTAAGCGTAACTCCCCCGTCGCCCATTGAGGACGCCGAGGCGTTGAGCTTGGCGAGTCCGAAGTCGAGTACTTTAACCAAGCCGCTCTCGTCGACCATGATGTTGGCCGGCTTGAGATCGCGATGGACCACACCCGCGGCATGGGCACGGGCAAGCGCATCTGCAACCTGCACCGCATAGCGTGTGGCAACGTTGGCGGGCAAACCACCCGGCGGAATGACCTTGTCGAGGGTCTGGCCAGAAAGGTACTCCATGACCATGTAGTCCACGCCGTCCTGCGATCCAATGTCGTGAACCACGCAGATGTTGGGGTGCTGCAGGCCGGAGATAGACTTGGCCTCCTGCACGAAACGGGCATGGAGTTCGGGGCTCGCGGAGAGATGGGCGGGCAGAACCTTGATGGCTACGGTGCGCTGCAGGCGAGTATCACGCGCGAGATAAACTTCGCCCATTCCGCCTGCGCCCAACAACGTCTCAACTACATAAGGGCCTAGTGTCTTACCTTGAGTGAGTGGCATCCGGTGATGGGGATTATATCCTCACCCGGCAGAGCCGCGCCGATCTCAGTAGCTTCGCCAACGAAACCTGCAGTCCAACTGCTATCGGCCTCGGACTTTCTTACTACTCCGGCGGTTTCGGGTAGGTGCAAACGTCGTTCGCATCCTTGGGGTTCCGGAGCTTGAATACCGTTTGGCTGAAATACATAGTGTCTTTCTGATCGGCATAGCCTACAAACAGATCTGCCGGCGGCGGCAGGGGCTTGGCCGGAGCCTCATAGTCACCCGGCATGGTAAACCGGAAGCCAAAGCACTGTTGCAGGTTCACATTATTGGGATCGCCGGGACAATCGATATCACTTGGCCCCCACGCGCAGTCGGAGTCCATGCACTTACTCTTGTCCTTGGCATCCTTGGTACATACACAGGCATTTCCGCTGGCTTCGCAATAGCTCTTGGGCCGGCAGAACAGAGGTTTGCTGTTGGTGAATACATCTTTTTTGCTCGACAGGTCGACGTTCACACTCAGAATTGGATCGTTGTAGGTGGCAGTAACAAAGCCGCCGACGTCCTTGCGGCCGTAGCCGTTGGTGGGATCGATCTGGATGCCGTTGACATCAGCTTCCGTAATACTGGACTTGGGAAGGTAGATATCGTACTTCTGTTTTGTTTTGTCCGTAGCGTAGATGAAGTAGACGAAGTAGGTGTGTCCCTTCAGGAAAACGCTGGGATTCCACAAGGTATCGTACTGGAGACAATTCCCGGGATGTTTATCATCCAGCTTCACGCATTCCGGACATCCGCCCTGGGAAGTGCAGCCCTGCGTGGTGTCGATGTAATACCTCGCATTATTGAGTGAAAGCGTGCTGCGCTGGCCGCCGAACTGACCCATCATACGAATCTGCGGTCGATTGGCATTGTCCAACTCATCTTTGGTGAGGTACTCGCGGTACAAAGGCACTCCCCGGCACATCGAGTTTCCGCAGTCGTTGCCCCAGCGGATGGTCAACTTGGCATCAGTAGGGTCGATACAGCGCGTGCCGGCGCAGTCGGGAATGATGGCGGTGCTCAGCCACTCATACGGACTTGTGCTCGCCGTAAACGGTGTGCCCTCAGGCAGCGGCAAGGGCGGTTTCACATTGATGTCGGACAGGCACTCCGGAGTGGTAAGCGGTGCGTTGAAGAATGGGTCTTCGTTAATCGAGAGCGAGGGACGGGTTCCAATCGCGCGGGTGGAGGCGCCGAGCAGACCGGTCAACGTTCCATCGTCATCGTTCAGTACCGTCTGCCGGTCGATATGATTGAAACTCTTGCTGAACATATCCGGCGTGTAGGTGCAATAGCGGCCTGTGACGGCTTGCTGATTTTGCTGAAATGGGTCGTACTCGTCAGGGGTGATCTCTTTGAACAATGGCTCGACCACGAAGTGCCGGATATCAACATTGTTGAAGAACAAGTTTCTCGAGTGGAACGCCGGCGGATAGTAGAAGCCGTTCGGTTGTTTCCACGCGATAGCGGCGTTGGGGATGTAGCAGGAGATAGCGTCTTGCTTCCTTTTATCCTGCAAAACGCCGATGTTCCAGGCCAGGGGTCCGCGCTCGAAAGACAACTGCCACCATTATCCGGCGAACACTCGTTGGGTTCGGAGATGTTGATGTCAAGATAGGCGTTGCTGTCCTGGTGCGACGGCCCGTCGTAAATGTTGAGCAGCTTCTGCCCAGGGAAGGCGGGTAGATTGAAAGTCACTCCGCCATGAGCGTACGCGCAATAATTGTTGGCCTGGGAGGAAGTGTTATCGCAGGCCAGCTTGGAGTCGTGGTTGAACGGGCCCCAGGGGAGAGGCAAACGGATTTTTCCCGTCCTGAGTGTGGCCGATCAGGACCGTGTTGCGTGCCAGCAGCCATTCGCCCAGATTCACATCTGAGCGCGTGTATCCGCCGCCGGTGATGAAGTTCAGTCCGCCCGTCTGCACATCCGTGACTGCGCCGTTGCTGAACAGGTCCCAACCTTTGCGCAGCCAGACTGCGGCAAAGTTGGTCTGGGCATAGTTAAACGAAGTGGTGTAGTGGTCCAGCTTGGTGACGGTGCAGGTGCCGTAATAGTCTCCGCCATCGCAGGGCTTTCTTCCTGTGGCATCAGCGGAACAGTCATTCGTGCCTTTGTCGGGAACGCAGATGGTGGGGTTATGCAGGTCGGTGACGACCGGGTAATAAATCTGGAATGGCTGCCCGTCCTTGTAGTCCACCGGTCCGGGAGGCGCGGTTGACTTCACTGCGGCAAGCCCTGAGTCGCCCTCGGTCTGCATTCCGTTACAGGGAGCCGTCTGCGAATTCATCTGGAACGAATTCATCGCCGCCACACACGAGTTGCCGATGAACGTCTTCAGCGGCGTGATTCCGGCGCGCTGGTAGTTGGTGGGCAAGTCTCTTCGAATTTGTTGCGAGGCGTAGCCGTCCCAGGTCTGGTATTGCGAGGGGCCGCTGACGCCGGAGCCGATCCACCAGTAACACGCGCCACAGGTGGCGGCGCCGGCTGCAAAGTTGTACTCGAAATCGTTCCAGCCATTAGTAATCCAGAACACCGACGGATGGTTATAGTCGGAACGATAGGGCATGTAGTCAAGGTTCGGCACTCCCACCGGCTGGTTATCGGCGAGAATTCCTGGTACCTGGCGCGGATTATGTACCGTGTCCATGATTGCGGCACGCGCCAGAACGCCGATGTTCGAATAGAGCTTGTTGTTGACCTCGGTCGCGTCTTCCAGATAATAGCCGTGGCCGATGGACTTAAATCCCACGTTGCGGGCCAGGTACATCCCCTCAGTTGCATGCAAGGTCACCCAGCGCGTCATGGAATCCCAGATCGAGGAGTCCTTCAGATAGTTCAGCGGCTCGGGCGTGGGGTCCTGCGTAGTGCCCTCCGCCTGTGCCGTCTTGCGCAACATGTGAAAGTGAACCGGATAACGACCCTTCTTTCCTCCCTGCCCGAGCTGATAGAACTCCACCCCCTGTACCTGGTAACTGAGGAAGCCCTGACGCACCATGGTGTGTCCGCCGTAGTAATTGCCCGGCTCCTCGGTGAAGGGAATGGATGGCTTCTCGCCCTCGGAGACAACCTGGATATTCCGGGTCAACAATGCAACGGCAGCGCGGGTGTCGACCTGGCGATCGAGTTCGGCCAGGTTCGGATCCTTTTGTGGTCCGACATCGGCGGGCACGTCCTTGGCCTTAAGACTGTACGTGGTTGCGCGATGGCTATATTTTTCGGTCTCAATTCCGGGACTTTGCAGCGTAAGCTTCGCGGTGTCTCCCGCATCCTCGGCCAGCACCGCTTCTTCCGAATGGGAAGGAAGATAGTCTGTGCCCGTAACTACGATGTGATCGCCTTTCTTCCAGTCCACTGAGCGGCTCACGGTTATGTGAGTTGCGTCTGTCACCTGTGTAAGCCGGACCCAACTGGTGCCGGTGAATGCTGGATTGCATTCGTTCCCAGGCTCAGCCGGCATGCACTTCTGACCTTGCTTCAGATAGCTCACGCCTCTTGAACCAAAGAGCTGAAGCGCTCCGCCAAACGATACGGCCAGGACCTTGTGGCCAAAGAAAGCCTCTTGCCCGTCGTCCCTGTCTTGCTGGTCCTGAATCTCGTACTGGTAGAAGCAGTCGTTGCCTGGCAAAAACTTCTTGTATGCGTCATTCTTGATCGACATGCATGGCTGGTTCTTCGGTAGAGGAGGCACTGGCGGCGGAGTCATCATGAGGTCATGCGCCATGATGGAATTCGAGGTCCCAAAGATCTTTCGGAATACCGCAGGGTCCGTTCGCGGGATCAGGAGCGCTCTTGCACTCGATGCCGTCATCTTCCTCCTTACCCCAGAGGTGAAAGGTCAGACGCTTTTGGAAGGGCAACGCGCTCTCCAGCTTGCTGACGTTCGGCAAGAAGCCAGCCTGAGTCGAGATTGCGATCAGCTTGCCCCCGTTCTCCACCAGAATCGACTCTGCATAAAAATCGATATCGTAGTCGTCGTGAAAGATGAGCTGTCCGTTGTTCACAATGTTTACGTTATGGAATGCATAGACGAGTGGACCCTGCTGGTTGGGGTCAGTGGTTACATCGCACTGACCAACCACGAGCAGATCGGTCATGTAGTTGTCTTTGATATCTCCGAAGGGCTTGAGCACCTCGGGCCCATTTGCACCGCAGGTTTTCGGTTCAGCGGCATGACCAACGACATTGAGTATCAGTAGAAAAGCGATCAGGACGAAGAACGAAAATCTTCCTCGGCGCGCAGGAATGCCACACATTGTTCTGCCCCCGGTATCCGATTGTTGGCTCCACAGGAGGGTGGGCTGGACTGGAAGCTGGTCAATGCCTCCAGCCATCAAGGCAGCTTTCGACGGGCTCACGCGTCGAAAACGGCTTTCTGTGGCGCACAAATAATCGTCAAAATATAGCGCTAAAGTTCGAGGGGGACAAGCACAAAGAGGCCGCAGCGACGGTTATTGTGGACATCCACCACTTTAGGGTCAGGGCTGAACGCTATAGAGAGTTCACCGGCTCGCGTGCTGATCCAGCGCGAGGTTCAGCTCCAGCACATTCACCCGCGGCTCACCCAGGAAGCCAAGCTGACGTCCTTGCGTATGCGCCGCGATGAGCTGTCGAACTTGATCGACCGACAGGTTGCGCTCACGGGCGATACGTGGCACCTGAAATTCCGCAGCAGCGATCGAGATGTCCGGGTCGAGACCGGAAGCGGACGTGGTGACCAGGTCGACCGGCACAGGCACATTCGGGTTCTCCGCGTGCAATGCCGCCGCATCCTGTTCGACACGGGTGATCAGAACTTTGTTGGTGGGGCCCAGATTCGTTCCCCCCGAATTAGCGGCATCGTAGCCCGAGCCTGCTGCTGACGGACGCGAATGGAAGTAGCCCGGGCTGGTGAATGCCTGCCCGATGATGCGCGAGCCGATAATCTTGCCATCGCGCGCGATGAGCTGTCCGTTGGCCTTGCTGGGAAAGATCAGTTGTGCCAGACCGGTCACGACAAGAGGATAGATGATCCCCAGCAGCACGGTGGTTACTATGGTCATCAATACAGCAATAAAAAGATTCTTTTTCATGTTAACTCTATGCCAACCCTACTCTGGTTATGAGCAGGTCGATCGCCTTGATACCGATGAAGGGAATCACAATTCCGCCGAAGCCATAGATGAGGAGATTGCGGCGCAACAGCGAAGCGGCTCCCATGGCGCGATACTTCACCCCGCGCAGCGCCAGCGGGATCAGCGCAATGATGATGACCGCATTGAAGATCACCGCCGACAATACTGCCGACTGCGGCGTCTTCAAGTGCATGATGTTGAGCGCGTTCAGCACCGGGAAGGTTCCCGCGAACATGGCGGGAATGATGGCGAAGTACTTCGCGACATCGTTGGCGATGGAGAACGTGGTCAGCGATCCGCGCGTCATCAGAAGCTGCTTGCCGATCTCCACCACTTCAATCAGCTTTGTAGGGTTGGAGTCGAGATCCACCATGTTCCCCGCTTCTTTCGCAGCCTGCGTGCCGGTATTCATCGCGACGCCGACATCGGCTTGTGCCAGCGCGGGAGCGTCGTTGGTGCCATCACCTGTCATCGCGACGAGCTTCCCCGCCGACTGCTCGCGCTTGATCAGGTCCATTTTGTCTTTGGGCGTCGCCTGCGCGAGGAAGTCGTCAACTCCGGCCTCGCGAGCGATGGCCGCTGCCGTCAGGGGATTGTCGCCAGTGATCATCACCGTGCGAATGCCCATGGCGCGCAGCTGATCGAAGCGTTCGCGCATACCGCCCTTCACTACGTCCTTCAGCTCGATGACGCCCATCGCGCCGCGGCTCTTCTCGGCAACTACCAAGGGCGTGCCGCCGGAGCGCGCAATCTGCTCGACGGCCGCTTCAACGGCTGCGGGAAAGGTGTGGCCTTCCTGCGCCAGATAGGCCTTAACGGAGTCGGCAGCGCCTTTGCGGATCTGAAATCCATTCAGGTTCACGCCCGACATGCGGGTCTGTGCCGTGAAAGGCACAAACTCAGCTTCGTGCGAAGCCAGTTCCCGCCCGCGCAGTCCGTACTGTTCCTTCGCCAGCACCACGATGGAGCGGCCCTCCGGCGTTTCGTCAGCCAGCGACGACAACTGCGCCGCGTCCGCCAGCTCTGCATCGGTAACGCCGGGAGCGGGAATGAACCGCGCCGCCTGACGGTTGCCAAAGGTAATGGTTCCCGTCTTGTCGAGCAGCAGAGTATTCACGTCGCCGGCGGCTTCGACGGCGCGGCCTGACATGGCAAGCACATTGTGCTGCACCAGGCGATCCATGCCCGCGATACCGATGGCAGAAAGCAGGCCGCCAATCGTCGTCGGGATGAGGCATACCAGCAGCGATACCAGACGAACACGGTTTGCGGCGAGCCTGAGTAAATCGCGAACGGCTGCAGTGTGACGACAGCCAGAAGGAAGATGATGGTCAACCCCGCGAGCAGAATGTTCAGCGCGATTTCGTTAGGCGTCTTCTGGCGCTCGGCGCCTTCCACCAGCGCGATCATGCGGTCGAGAAAGGTCTCGCCCGGGTTCGACGTAATCTCGATGCGCAAGTGATCGGAGAGCACGCGCGTACCTCCGGTCACAGCCGAGCGATCGCCTCCGGCTTCGCGAATCACCGGAGCAGACTCGCCGGTGATTGCCGACTCATCCACCGACGCGACGCCTTCGAGAATCGTGCCGTCGGACGGGATGTGTTCCCCGGCCGAGACGAGCAACGATATCTCCGGCGCGCAGCTTGGCACTGCTCACCTGCTCAATGCCGGTAGGCGTGACACGATTCGCGACGGTCTCGGAGCGCGCTTTGCGTAGCGTTTCAGCCTGTGCCTTGCCGCGGCCTTCCGCCATGGCCTCTGCGAAGTTGGCGAACAGCACCGTGAACCACAGCCAGAGCGTGATCTGCAGGTTGAACGAAAACGCTGTTCCTCGCTTGAACAACAGCATCGTGGTGATGACGCTGCCGATCTCGACCACAAACATGACGGGATTGCCCATCATCTTGCGCGGGTTCAGCTTCAGTAGCGCATCGAGCGCGGCGCGCCGTACGATCTTCCATTCCCAGATTGCGTTGCTTCTTGCCATTGCTACCTCAGAAAGTTCTTCCCGCACTCATCAGCAGGTGTTCAAGGATCGGTCCCAGGCTCAGTGCCGGGAAGAATGTCAGTGCGCCGACGATGATGATGACGCCCATCAGCAACACCGTGAACAGAGGCGTGGTGACGGGAAAAGTCCCCAGCGAAGCCGGTACATGTTTCTTCTGCGCGAGATTGCCCGCGATAGCGAGCATGGGGATGATCATCAGGAAACGCCCGATCAGCATGGTGATGGCGCCGCTGACGTTGTACCAGGGTGTGTTGGTCGTCAGACCTGCGAAGGCGGAACCGTTGTTGCCCGCTTGCGAAGTATAGGAATAGAGAATCTCGCTGAGTCCATGCGGACCGGGATTCAAGATGCTGGAAGTGCCGAACGAATAGACCGAAGAGATGGCTGCACCCACAAGGATTACCAGCGGGAAGACGAGCACTACCAGCATGGCCATCTTCACGTCATAGGCTTCGATCTTCTTCCCCAAATACTCAGGAGTACGGCCGACCATCAAGCCCGCGATGAAGACTGCGAGGACGATGTACACCAGCATTCCGTACATTCCGGCGCCTACACCGCCGAAGATGACCTCGCTCAGCATGATGTTGACGAGCGGTACCATCCCTCCTAGCGGCGTGAACGAATCATGCCAGCCGTTGATGGCGCCGCAGCTTGCGTCGGTCGTAACCGTCGCCCACAGAGCGGTGTTGGCGATTCCAAAGCGAGCCTCTTTGCCCTCCATGTTGCCGCCGGGCTGGGTGGCGGTCGCGTGTTGATTCACCCCATGCAGCAGCGGATTGCCGCCCGCTTCCGCCCAATAGGCGACTGTGACACCAGCGACGAACAGAATCGCCATGGCTGCCCACACCGCCCAACCGTGGGCCTGCGATCCCGTCATGCGGCCCAATGTGTAGGTCAGGCCTGAGCCGATGGCAAAGATGGACACCAGCTCGATCAGGTTCGAAAGTGGAGTCGGATTTTCGAAGGGATGCGCGCTGTTCGCGTTGAAAAAGCCGCCTCCATTGGTGCCGAGTTCCTTGATGAACTCCTGCGAAGCGACCGGCCCTTGCGCGATGTTCTGCTCCGTGACCGTGTCCATCACCGGCTTGCCTTGAGCATCGACTGCCGGCTTGCCGTCCGCTCCCATATGCGGCACCTGCATCGGCTCGACCAGCTTCGCCGTGTCGTAGGGTCGCAGGTTCTGCACCACGCCCTGGGAAACCAGCGCCAGCGCGCCGATGATGCAGACCGGCACGAGTACCCACAGGCAGCTGCGAACCATGTCAACCCAGAAGTTGCCGATGGTCTGCATCTGCCGGCGAGCGATGCCACGAATGAATGCGATCGCCAACGCGATGCCGACAGCGGCCGACACAAAGTTGTGATAGGCGAGCCCCGCCATCTGCGTCAGATAGCTCATCGTGCTTTCGCCGGAGTAGTTCTGCCAGTTGGTATTTGTCGTGAATGAGGCCGCCGTGTTGAAGGCTAACGCCTGTGGAACACCGGGAAAGTGCTGCGGGTTCAGCGGCAAATGCGATTGCAGACGCTCCATCGCATACAGCACCAGCATCGACACCACGCTGAACAGCAGCATGGAGCCCGCGTATTCGGTCCAACGCATCTCGTGGTTCTCGTCCACGCCGGTCAGCCGGTACACCAGCCGCTCGATGGGGCGCAGCACGGGATCCATAAACGTTCGCTCGCGATTGAAGACTCGCGTCATGAAGACGCCCACCGGTTTGGTGACCAGCAGGACCAGCCCTAGAAACACCGCGATTTGTAACCACCCGTTGGCTGTCATCTCAAAACTTCTCCGGTCGTAAGAGCGCGTAAAGCAGGTAAATCATGGTCAACGTGCAGACTGCGAGCATGATGATTGATTCCGTGTGCATACTCTCCCCTTAGCTCACGCGCTCACAGAAGGTCACGTAAGCCAGTGACAGCGCGAAAAATCCAATTGTCACTGCGACAAAAATCGCGTCTTGCATGTGTCTTCTCCGTTCAGCTCGTCTCTAGCATCGACAGTTTCAAAACAGGAAACCAACCTCAATCAACCCGCGAGTCTGCCCCTGTTCCGTACCCTGGGGACCGAAAGCGCTCCCCAGCGTGTAGTCGAGAGCGCGAACGTAGGAAACATCTCCGCGAGTGAAGAAATACTTGTACTGAAATGTGGGGGTCACGGTAAAGGACCAGGCCGCACTACCCGGCCCGTACAAAAGATTCGCGGACTGTTGCCCGGAGCTTCCGTTGCTCGAGATGTATTCCCATCTTCCCGCCAGCGCGATGCCATGCCCCAGGTTGCGATTGACCAGGACCGCGCCACCCCAGGCTGATGCGCCGTGCAGCGCTCCCAGCGCCGGATTGGCCGGCACGCTGTTCTGCTGCACGTATGGCTGCACCATCCAATTGCCCTTGGTGTAGGTGTAGATCAGGTCGAAGAGCCTTCCGCTGTTCTGGATGGGAGTCGCCAGGGTCGTCCAACTCGTCGTGCTCAGGTTGCCGCCGGCGATGAACGTCACGCTATGTGGACCATTCGTGTAAGTGAGTGAGCCGTCCAGGGCCGAATAGCGGCCGGAATAATAGCCGTCGTTCCAACTGAATGAGGCGGTGAACTTTCCAAATGTCTGATTGAGTTGAACCCCGCGAGTTACTGCTGCGGTTTGGTTCCATAGCAAACCGCGTTCGATATTCGGATTTTCGAAATCGAAGGTGTACTCGTCACCAAGCAGTGTCGGCAGCTTGCCAATCAATAGCGAAGTATTCTTTGCCGGCGCGAGTTTCAAATAAGCCACCGGGACGGGACCGAACAAGTTATCAATCGCGGTTTGAGTCGAGACGTATGGCGTTCCCAAAGAAACAATGTTGTAGGCGCCTGCCTGCACATAGATCTGCCACCAACCATCCGCTTTCTGCAGGATGAGCTGTCCGCTGTTGATGGCGAACTGATCGGTGTTATTGCCCGGCACAGGACTGTTCTGGAACAGGGCCGTAGCGCTGGCAACACCATTCAGGTTCCATTTGCCCAGGGGCCCTGCTTCAAAGGCAACGCGCGAGGGGAATTGCAGCGCTCCTACCATCGCCGGAACCGGAAGGGCGCTGGGCGCGGGTGCGGTGCTGGACGGCTGTTCCGGTTTCTGCTCAGCAGGCTTGTCCGCCGGTGCATCCTGCCCGTAGCAAGCGCAACCTATTACTAACCCTGCTGCCAAACCGCAATACAACTTCAATTTATCGATCCACATATTCTGCTGAGCTTCGGCCTGCGATGGCCTTGGCCGGAGAGTCCTTCTTCCCATCTCTGCTGTCTTAATTCGATATCAGCTGCCGTAAAGACCTTCTAAAGCATCCATAAAAACTCTATAAGTCTCCGCTTTACCTACCGTTTGGGCTGGCGGCCGTCCAACCATCCCACAACCGTGAAGTAGAGCGCGACCGCCACAACGACGATTGCCGTAAGCCAGAACCCCTTCATACCCGGCCACAGCTTGCTTTCCGCGATCCTGTTAAACCCGTTGAGGTGTAGAAGCATTGCCTAACAGCCGCACTCGCGGCCTTCCGTGCCGGACTGCCTCCGAGAGCTTCGCCGCGCTTGCGAGTCGAAGCAGCTCTCGCTCTCGTGAAGTGCAAGGCGGGTGGCTGCCACGAAGCGCTGGCGTTCATTCGCCGGCAATCGCTCCCAGTCGAGGTCTTGAGCCTCGGCACACCCGAAGTCAGGCGCCAGCGCGTTGTAATAGTGGTGAAACAACTCTGCAAAACCTTCGACCTGTTCCAAATTCATCGCCATGTTTAACTCACTCGGGCTTTTGTTTGCTTTCCGGGCACGTCGGTGGGCCGCTCCGGTTCGCCGCACTCGATCGTTCGCCGCAGGACCACCACACCGCTGGGCTGGTTTCGCTCCGGAGCTGTTTGGAAAACCCTGCGATCCGCCGGGCGTGCCCACCGCACCGCAACACCGTGTCCTTGGTGGCGCTCCTCACGCCAAAGCTTGGCGAAGAACACCATCAGAAAGAGTGCGCCCAGACTTGAGATTCCCACGAAGACGATCAACGGCATACACCCTGCTTTCGGCAGCGCAGTTCGAAACCGGAAGGTTTTTTCTCTGCGCTGGTTCTATTGGACTGCGGCAGGCGTAATGGGGGGCTAAAGGGAAAATAAGAAGTTCGTAAAACTAGTCGCGGGGCTCAACCACCCCAGAACTGGCAAAATCGGCGCGTTCCGGGGACTCCGGCTCAAAGCGATATCCAACCCAGCGCTCGGTCAGGAGGTACTTGGGATCGGCAGGATTCTTCTCGATTTTCTTGCGCAGTTGGCCGACAAAAACGCGCAGGTACTCGGGTTGTTCTGTGCTCATCTCGCCCCATATAGCAGCCAAAATGGTGCGGTGGGTGATCACGCGATTAGGGTGCTCCGCCAGGTAGCTCAGCAAATCGAACTCTTTCGGCGTGAGCTTGACGTCGTTGTTGCGCACTTTGACTTGCCTGCTTGCAAAATCAATATGGAAGTCACCTCTGTCGAGAAACTCGCGTGTCGGTACCTGCCGAGACTGCGGCGAGCGGCGCAACGCTGCTCGCACCCGCGCCTGAAGTTCGCCGCTGCTAAACGGTTTGGTAATGTAATCATCTGCGCCGGCATCGAGCGCCTGTATCTTGTTGCGCTCCTCACCTCGGACCGAGAGAACAATGATCGGGATCTCCGACATCGCCCGGATGCGCTTGCACAACTGCACTCCGTCCATGTTCGGCATCATCAGGTCGGTGATCACCAGGTTCGGCGACCAGTCCTTCATGATCTCCAGCGCCATCTCGCCATCATTGGCGACACGAATCTCATATCCCTTCGCGGTCAGCGTAGTGCGCAGCACGCGGGTAATCTGCGGCTCATCATCAACCACAAGGATGTGAGCGTGGTCCATCACCGCACCTCCTGGGTCACGATGTGTACATCCACCGGCGGCGCATCGCGAAGGAAGCGCTGGATGGCGTTCATATAGAGATATTTCTTCCATCCGGTCTGGGCCGAGCGGCCGAAAATGACTTGTGTGATTCGCTTCTCGCGCACCATTTTGGCCACCTCCTCCGCCACGCTTTTGCCTTTCAGACGCACCACGGTTGCGCCCAGATTCTGCGCAAAGCGAACGTTCTCCGCCAGCGTGCGCTGATGTTGCGGCGTGGAGTCCTGTCCCATATCGACGTACACCACGAAGAGGTCGCCCTTGATAGCCTGCGCCATGCGCGATGCGCGGGCAATGAGATACTGCGCCGCCGGATTCGAGCTGATGCAGACAGCAATGCGTTCGCGCACGTCCGGCGTCGTGTCCGCGTGCTCTTTCGCAAGGTATGCGTCGAGGCTTCTGTCCACCACCTGGGTCACCTGGCGCAACGCCAGTTCGCGCAGTGCGATTAGATTGCCCGGCTTGAAGAAATGCGCCAGCGATCGCTCGGCGCGTTCTACCGGATAAATATCGCCGCGGTTCATGCGGCTCTGCAAAGCTTGTGGCGTAACGTCGGCCAGCACGATTTCATCCACCCGCTGCATCACCCAGTCGGGGACGGTTTCACGCACCTGCACGCCGCTGATCTGCGCCACCGATGGCCCCAGGCTCTCGATGTGCTGCACGTTCATAGTAGAGAGCACATCGATATTGGCGGCCAGCAGATCCATTACGTCTTCATAACGCTTGAGGTGAACGCTGCCATCGATATTGGTGTGCGCCAACTCGTCTACCAATACCACTCGCGGATGTCGCTGGAGAATGGCTTCCAGGTCCATCTCATGGAACTGGGTTCCCTTGTACTCCATGATGCGACGAGGGACGGTCTCCAGCTTCGACGCCAGCTCGACGACGGCTTTGCGTCCGTGCGTCTCGATGATTCCAATGACAACATCTTCGCCGCGACTGCTGCGCCGGATTCCTTCGCTAAGCATCGAGTAGGTCTTGCCCACGCCGGGAGCATAGCCCAGAAACAGCTTGAAAATGCCCTGCGTCTTCGCGGGCGCGACCTCCTCAAGCCATTCTTCGGGGCTACGAGTCATGAGGCCATTGTAAGCAGTTAGAAATAAGTTTCACGTAAAGAGTAGAATGCCGTCCTGAAATGACTGTGAAAGTGGCAGTTACTCGTGGCCTTGCCGTGGCTGTGGTGCTGGCGGTAGTTACTGTCGTCTACAGCCGCTGGTTTCACGTAAACCCGACGACGGTGGCGCTCAGCTTCCTGGTGGTGGTTTTGCTGACGTCGGCGTTCTGGGGATTTCGGATTGCACTGGTCACCGCCTTCGCAGCCACGGTGCTGTTCAATTTCTTCTTCCTTCCTCCTGTCAGGACTTTCACCATTGCCGACCCGCAGAACTGGATCGCGCTGCTGACATTTCTCATCACCGCGGTAGTTGCCAGCAATCTGGCCGAACGCGCGCGGCGACAGGCGGCACTGGCGCAGGCGCGCCGCAGTGAGGTCGAAAGGCTGTACGCCTTCAGCCAGCAGTTGCTGACCTTTGACAATACGGCCCAGCTCTACAATCGCATTCCAGATAACCTGACCCAAACCTTCGGCGCAAGCGGGGCCGCCCTGACCGTCAGCGGTCGTGAAACCGTTTATCCTTCGCGGCCAGACCTGACGTTCGATTCCGATCTGCTGCTCAGGGCCAAGGCGCGCGGCGAGATCAGCGAGTCGGAATCTGCCTCTTATGTTCCGCTGCGCCTGGGAGCGAGAGTGATGGGCGCGCTGGCCATCGTGGGAGTGAAGCTTTCGCGCGAAACCCTGGAGGCCATCGGCAGCCTTGTCGGCATTGCCGCCGAGCGTACCCGCGCGATTGAGGAGCTGGCGGAGTCGCGAGCCATGCAGGAAAACGAGAAGCTTCGTTCGGCGCTGCTCGACTCGGTGACCCACGAATTCCGCACGCCACTCACCAGCATCAAGGCCAGCGTAACTGCCCTGATGGAGGAGAACGTGCTCGATCCGGCGCAACAGCGCGAGTTGCTTTCCGTCATCGACGAGGAGACCGATCGCCTCAACCGCCTGGTAGGAGAGGCGGCGGAGATGGCGCAGCTCGACTCCAACATGGTTCAACTGGACCGCCGGCTACATCCACCGCAAGAATTGATTGAGTCGGCGCTTGAAAGCGCACGGAACATGCTGGCCGACCATGTTGTCGGGGTTAAGGTTCCGGCCGACACTCCGCAAATTTCGTTTGATTTCGACCGTATGCGCGAGGTGATGGTTCACCTGCTGGAAAATGCGGCCAAGTACTCCCCCAAAGGCAGCGAAATTCAGGTCTCAGCGGAGCACGATCGGAAGGAGGTCGTTCTAAGCGTCTCCGATCACGGAAGCGGTATCGACCAAGTAGAGCAGTCGCTCATCTTTGAAAAGTTCTATCGTGGCCGCGAACAGCGTCTCGTGTCCCCTGGCACTGGAATGGGCTTGGCGATCTGCAAGGTGCTTGTGGAAGCGCACGGTGGAACACTCTCAGTGGTGAGCCAGGTAGGGTCGGGCTCGGTGTTTTCGGTACATCTGCCGCGTAGCTGATTGCGCCGATGAACGCGCAGTTCCCACGATTCGCGTCAGGGCACGACCGCCGATACTAAGCTCTCAGCTTCGCTGCAGCGTCCGATTGGCCCTGTTTCATCCTGAGCGTCTCGACATAGAACTGCGTCAGGTCTCGCCGATAGGCCTCGATGGTATGAGCGGTTTCCACCTGACGCAGGGCGGCGACGCCAGCCGCGCGCGCAAGATCTTCTGACAGCAGAAGCTCTTCGATGGCATCGGCTAAGGCTTGCGGATCTTCCGTAGACACAAGCAACCCTGTGACTCGTTCTCCAAAATTTCTGGCACGCCTCCGGCACGCGTCGCGGCGATAGGCAGGCCAGCCTCCACGGCCTCGAGAATGACGTTGGGAGATCCTTCCGAGATCGACGGCAAGGCGTAGATCGTTGCCATCGCATAATAAGGCACGACATTCTCTTGCGTTCCTGCCCAGACGAGTCTGTCCTCAATGCCGAGCTGCGCGGCCTGCCGCCGCAGATTCGTTTCCTCCGGCCCATCGCCCACCAGCACAAAGCGGTGCTTAGGAAGTTCGGGCCTGTCCTTCAGGAGAGCGACCGCGCGCAGCAGGTTTGCGTGCCCCTTCTCGACCGACATGCGCCCAACCGTAACAATTATCAGTTCGTCGGCTAAACCCATTTTCTGGCGAAGCCGCAGCACCTCATCGTCAGTCGGAGGAACATATGCATCAACGAAGTTATGCAGTACGGTGATTTTTTCGCGCGGAATCCCCAGTTGTTGCATCGCGGCGGCGAACGGTCCGCAAACGGTCATCAGTCGATAGGCCCCGCGCAGCGACCAGCGATCGATCTGGTTGTAGGCTCGGTCGAAGCGATCCTTCGAGGTATAGCCGTGATTCCATGCAATCCATGGAAATGCGCGGTGCAGACCGGTCGCGCGCACCAGGAAATGTGACTTGACGTTATGCGTTTCCAGAATGTCGGGGGCGAACTCACGCACAATCCGC
Organism: uncultured Acidobacteriaceae bacterium; assembly: GCA_963819645.1. Taxonomy (GTDB): domain Bacteria; phylum Acidobacteriota; class Terriglobia; order Terriglobales; family Acidobacteriaceae; genus CAVVDY01. Next base: position 18,938 of record CAWFWZ010000018.1, on the reverse strand, counting down.
CGCAACGTGGGAACGACCCTCACATCCCAGCGGCCGTGCTCGGGAATCTCGATCACTGGGATTCCTGCCGCAAGAGCGGCCGCTGCGAAGGCGGTTTGCTTGTCCTTGCGTCGATAGGTCACGAAGGTTACGTCAACCGACGGCAGGTTAGGTTCAGTCTGGCGGGCGGCTTTGGCAAAGCCAAGCGCGACGCGCCCGAGTCCGGTCGCAGTGGCGTTTTCGTGGAAGGCAAGGACGCGGATACGCTCGGGTGTCACGATCGGTTCGGGCGAGGGTGCCGGAATAATATCATCCCACGCTGACCGTGGCCGAATTCGGCGCGGACTGTTGCTGACGATACCACTCCAGGGTGCGACGCAGGCCTTCTTCGAGACTGAATCGCGGAGTATGGCCTAGATACTTCGTCGCTGCCTCGGTGTCGGCCTGGGAATCGCGAACGTCGCCCGCACGCGGCGGACCATAGTTAGCCTGTATCGAAACACCTTCAATTTCCTGCAGGACTCGCCAGACCTCGTTCAGCGAGTAGCGGCCTCCATTGCCGGCATTAAACATCTTTCCTGCTGTCGCGGGCGCAGTTGACGCCTTCAAGATCAGATCAACTACGTCCTCCACGTAGGTGAAGTCGCGGGTCTGCTCGCCATCACCATAGATGGTCGGGGAGGTGCGCTCCAGCAGGCAGCGGATAAAGACCGACAACACCCCGGAGTAAGGACTCGAGGGGTCTTGCCGTGGGCCATACACGTTGAAAAAACGTAACGATGTGGCATCCAGCCCGTAACACTCGGCAAAGCTGCTGCAATAGTATTCGCCCAGTAGCTTCTGCGCCGCGTAGGGTGACTTGGGATTGGGCTGCAAGGTCTCGACCTTAGGCAGTACATCGGTATCGCCATAAGCCGAAGAGGACGCCGCATAGACCAACTTGCGCACGTTGCCTTGGCTGGCCGCGAGCAGAACATTGAACGTCCCATCGATATTCGATTGATGTGAGGCCACCGGATCGGAAATCGATCGCGGCACAGAAGGAATCGCCGCGATGTGAAAAACGGTGTCGGCACCGGCGATAACGGGCGCAATCGCGTCGAAGTCGCAGATATTCGCAATGTGCATGCGTACTTGAGAAGCGACTTCTGCCAGGTTTTCCCTTCGGCCGGTGGAGAAGTCATCGATGACTTCCACCGTGCCGTCCTGCAAGGCGAGAAGTCTACGGACCAATGCCGATCCGATAAAACCTCCGCCGCCGGTGACTACATATCTTTTCATTTGCAATTTTCTCGTCGTTCGGGGGCTACGGCCCGGTTGTTACGTAACTCATCGGCGCGATTTGCTATGCCATCTGAAAATGATTTTGAAGGGGCACGGCTTTCAGCCGTGCCATAACTCGCGGCTCCAATTGTCGGGCTTCAGCCCCTGAGGCAATTCGCCCTTAAAAGCGACCGCCCTCAGCGGCTAAAGCCAGTAGCCTACTCTGCTGCTTCGGCACGCCTGAAGGCGTGCCCCTTCAAAACCGTGAAGGCCCTTAGATCAAACTACCGGTCCGCGCAAATCCGCGGCTCAACTTCTTCCCTACTTACCGACTCCACTCCCGGTGTCGGAAGTTGCGCTGGCTGCAGCCGCTCCCGTCCGATTAATGTTCTTCACGATCACGCGCGCGGGATTCCCGATAGCAACACTGTAATCGGGGATATCGTTCAATACCACGCTATTCACTCCGACGATAGCTCCCTCGCCCACGGTAACGCCCTTCATGATGAATGCGTTATGGCCAATCCAGGCGTAGCGTTTAATGCGCACGGCCTTGATTTCGTCGGGCGGGGCGGGCAGATCTGCGATGCGCGCCATGGTGTCGCGCGGATGCGCGTCGCTGTCCATGAAGCGCACACCCGACGCCACGTTCACGTCCTCTTCCAGCACAATCTCACGATTCACAATGAATACGACGTTGTGCCCGATGTCGACCCGATCTTTCAGCACCAGCCTGGGTTCATCGAGCTGCGAGCCGCTGAAGATATCGACTTTGCCAAAAAAGTTCACGTCGTCGCCGATATAGATCTTCGACTGGCCCACCACCCATGGCATCCGAGTACAGCGAAAGCGCTTGCCCACCGACTCGCAGCGGCCACGAAATAACGGCTCAAAGATGAAGTATCCCAGCGACCAGCGGATAGCCACTTCCAGGTTGTGGAATACGTGGAAGCCGGCACGCAACACCGGATTGAAGAAGCGGGGCAGCGGCAGATTGCTCGAGCGCACGTTGTGCGCGAGTTGTCGCAGCCTTCGATAGAAGGGCGTCTCACCGCGCCGAAGTTTCAGGACAAACGAACCCATGGGCTAACCTACTACGACTCAGGCAACTTCCTTAGAATGGCTGACTTCTTCCAGCAGCTCGACGAGGAACTTTTCCGGCGTCAGCACCCACGCGATCCGCCTTCCCTGGAAAGCTACCGCAGGCTTGGGGCGTTTCACAATCAACGAGCCGCGGCTGCGGAAATCGCTCAGCTCCTGCTCCAGGTCGCTGACCTCATAGCAGGCATGATGCAGGCCGCCACCCTTCTCGTTCAGAAAGCGTAGCACGGGAGAGTCGCTGCCATCGGGCTCAACCAGCTCCACCTGGGCATCGCCCGGACGGGTAGTGAGAAACGCCACTTTCACCTTCTGGTTAGGGTCGGCGAAGATTTGCGAATCCCAGGTAGCTGCCATGGATCGGATGAAATCCCGGCATTGCGGCCGCGATATCGGCTACCACGAACCCCACATGGTGCAGCCGCATGGCAGTCGCGCTCAAGCCGGCTGTTGCCTCTGCTGCAGATACGCCAGGACCTTGTCGAAGCTGTCCAGGTCGGCGACATGGTCAAGGTCCATCTCTATGCCGAATTGCTCTTCGATGACGTTGACCAGGGTGATGGCGGCCACCGAATCCCACTCCGCCACCGTCTCCTGCGAAGCGATGGTAACGTCCTGCTCCTTCATGTCGGGAAAGACGATCTGGAAGCACTCTATTAGTTTGGGTTTGACGTCATCCATGAGCTTCCGCCTTCTTCAACTCTCTCACCTCGTGATACAGCGCAGGACAATGTTCGTCAAACTGCGATTTTTTCAGACTGAAATCTGCTTTCGGAGCCTCGCCCAGCAGCGACGCGAAGAATTCCTGCGTGGGACCGTTCTTCGCGGTGGGCTGAAAGGCAAACTCGATCTCATCCACCCCGGTAGTGTCGAACAACAAGCGCAGCGTCTGGTGCTCGATGCGGCGAGAGAAGGCGCGGCAGCTCATCACCCAGGTATCCACAAACAGACGCTCGCCCTGAAAATTCGCCTTCGCGACAGCAATGGTTCCCAGCGGCCCAAACTTATCTTCGTAGCTGACGGTGACGATCAGCGATTTGTCGCTGGCGGTTTCCTTGTGCCAGTCGGCCTCAGCCCAGCGCCGCCCATTCAAGTTGAACTGGTTGGTCTTGTTCACCAACTCCAAAGTTCGCGGCTCCGACGCGGCAGAGAAGTCGAAGGTTACGACGGCTTTCGCCTGCTCCAGAAAACTCTCGGGTGCCGACGCGCCTTCCGCCTGCTGCCGGAATGCCGCTCCCTGGCGAATGCTCGCCAGCCGCAGCAGGTCGTCGGACGAAACCTTATCTTTGCCGCACAAATCGCGCAACCGGCGCAACATCTGCAAACAGGCGACCGGATCTTCCTTGGGAAACAGCACGCACTCGATGCCGGGATGCAGCGCCGCCACTTCGGCCAGCTCCATCGGACTGTCGTCGACGAAGATCACGCTGTCGGCCGCGATGTTCCAGATCTCCAGGATGCTCTTCACCGCTCCCGACTTGGCGTTCCAGCTGGCTTCGATGGGGAAGACCTGCTCAGAGCGAAGGATCATGTCCGAGCGCTCAAAGGTTTTCGCCACCACCGCCGGATCGTTCTTGCTGGCCACGCCCACCAATATTCCGTTGTCGGACAGCGAGCCCAGCAGCTTCTGATACAGCCCATGCATCTGGGCATCACCATGCAGGTCCCACTGCACGTTCTCCGGACCTTCGTCGCCAACGATTCCCTTCCACAGCGTGTCGTCCAGATCAGAGATGATTCCCTTCTTCGGCGCCGGCGGTACCAGCGTCTGCGCCAGCAAAGCCGCCACTGCATCGGCATGCTGAATGCTGTAAGGCAGGCCGGCCTTTAAGTCGCTCTTCAGGTCGAAGCGCGTCTCCCATGGTGACTGCTGTGCCAGCCGCTCGCGGCTGATGACGCGGACCCGCCCATCGTGCGCCAACTCGGCCGCAAATTGCAGCAGCGCGCTGTTGAGCAGCAACTCCGCCTCCGATGTTTGCCATCCCGGCGCTGAGAAGATAGGCACTATGGGGACGCTGGGAAGCGCCAACGCCACGGGGATACCGGAAGGAACGCGAGTCGAGCGCGGTCTTGATCCGAGAGAGCGCAAGGGTGGCGTGTTCCACAACGCTTGCCATGGCATCACGGCCCCAGGCGCCCGAATTACGGTAATCGAGCCGGGCATCCAGGTCGGGCCACTCGATGACTACGGCCACGCCGTCACTTTCAGTGATACGCTCCAGCGTTCCGCACAGGTCTCCGTAGAGCCCTTCCTTTATAAGTACTGCGCGCGTCGGCAAAGCCACCTGCAAATGCGCGTTCAGAAAAGTGTGGAGATGCAGCGGAGTGAATCCACAGGCCAGGGTCACCCGGAAGGGCGGCGCATTGGCCACCGTCGCCTGCACAATCCTGAGGGCTTCTGTGATTCTCACGGAAAGGGTCCCGGTGCTGGTTAGCACGAAAGCAGCTTAGAGCGCAGTCTGCGTCGACGAGCGTTCCTCATTGACTATATTGAATCCTGCTTATCTCGCGCAAGACGGCAAGGTTAAGCGCGCGTTATTTCGTGCCTAAACAACCACATCGGGAAGAAGATAACCGAAACGGTACGCTAGAATTCGGTTTGTAGATCAACTCAGGAACCCTTTTGGCGACAACCGACACTGCGGCTCCGCGCCCTCACCCCCGACTCGCGGTCCAAGCCTTCTGGCTGACCTTTGCCAAGTTTATTGCCGCTGTCTTCGGCATCATGCTGCCTATCTTGCTGGTGCGCGTCCTCAACCAGCACGATTTCGGCGTTTACAAGCAGGTCTTCCTCTTTATTGGTACCACCACTGCCTTTGCCGCCTTCAGTGTTGGGGTAAGCGCGTATTACTACATGCCCCGCCAGCCGCAGCGGGGAGGTCAGATCGTCCTTAACATTCTGGTCTATAACCTCATTGCCGGTCTGGTGCCGCTGCTGCTCCTCCTGTTCTACCCGCAGTTCCTTAACCTGTTCTTTCGCAGCGGCGATCTGAAACCCTATGCCCTGATGCTGGGCATCTTCGTGATGCTGCAGCTCAACGCCTCTTTGGTGGAAACCATACCCACCGCCTTGCAGGACGTGCGCAACTCCACCCTGTTCGTTAGCGGCACCCAATTGTTCAAGCTGCTGGTTGTGGTGGTTGTCGCGATTAAGTTCCGCTCGGTCCGCAGCATCGTCGTGGCGTGCATGGTGGCGGCCGCATTATCGATCGCCATTCTGCTGCGCTATCTCTACCAGAGGTTCGGCCCCTTCTGGAAACACTTCGACCGGAAGTTCTTCATTGAGCAACTGGCATACGCAGCGCCATTGGGAGCCTATGGGATCATCTGGGTCTTCCGTAAGGACCTCGACAACTATTTCGTCAGCGCCATGTATTCACCGGCGCAGTATGCCATCTATGCCATTGGCTGGCTGGAAGTCCCGCTCATCTCACTGTTCCTGGAATCGATGCTGTCGGTGATGGTGGTACGCATCAGCACGTTGCACCAAGAGGGCCGGACGGAGGACATCCGCAACGTGCTGGCCAGCGCCATCAATCGCCTGGCGACGGTACAGTTCCCCATCTACGCGATTCTGCTGGTTGCCGGTCGCGATCTCATCGTCTTCTTCTATACCAAGGCGTATTCCTCCAGCGCTCCCATCTTCTACATCACAATTACGCTTATCGTGCTGAACGTGTTCATGTATGACCCCATCGTTCGCGCTTATCTTGAGCTGCGCAAGTTCATCCTGGTGGTTCGCATCGGTGTGCTGATCGCTCTGGCCATGGCGCTCGCGCCTGTGATCCACCACTTCGGCATGATCGGCGCTGCGATCACGGCCGTGGTGGGAGACCTGATCGAACGGCTCATCGTCGGCCGTAAGGTCTGCCAAACTATCGGGGCTACCTGGCACGATGTGCGGCTGCTTTCGGGCGTGCTACGCGTCGCCGCGGTGGCTGCGGTTGCTGCCCTGGTAGCGTTAGGCGTCCGCAACGCAGCCGCATTCCAGCCTCTGTTCGCGAGGCTGGCCATGACCGGCATCAGCTTCGGCGCGGTCTATCTGGCCGGTTTCTACTTGTGGCATCTTCCGGGATGGGAGATGGTCTCGAAAGATCGCCTGCTGGGTTTTGTACAGTCCGCCCGAGCGCGGCTGGGCGGAGCAGCGTCGTAAAGGGCGGCTTTTGGCTCTTGGCTTTTGGCTTGCGGCTTTTGGCTCTGGGCTATAAGGCCCCATCCCCTTCACCGATGTCATCCCGAGCGGACCCCGAGCGCAGCCGAGGGGGGAGCCGAGGGACCTGCAGTTTGCTCGCGTCACGAATGAGGCCGAACAATCGTCACCTGTGATGCCCGACCTTGCGCCCGTTCCCTATTGCAAATATGTTGAACACGATGAAACCCCGCAATCGTGCTCGCCTCACCGTCCTAACTTTTCTGCTCGCGGCCACGGCTCTCGCGCAAGCGCCCAAGGTGGAGCGCATCGCCTCGCTGCCTGACGGCCTGCCGCACGACGTAACGGCGGCACTCGAAGATAAAGGTTATCGGATCACCCTCGCCGACGGCTTGATCGCCGAACTTTGGCTGGCCAAGAGCCCAAAGCTCGCCGCCAAGGACTCACCCGGCGCGCTCTATCCGGAGTTCAGCAACGGCGAGTTCATCGGAGTGCTGCATCTGCCCAAGGGCATGAGCGACTTCCGCGGCCAGGCGGTACCCGCCGGCACCTATACCTTGCGTTACCAACTGTTACCCCAGGACGCTAACCACTTGGGGGTCTCGCCCAACCCTGACTTCCTGCTTGCCATCCCGGTCGCCAGTGACGGTAAGCCCGAAGCCGTCTACCCGTTCGACAAGCTGGTCGCCCTCAGCGCAAAGTCCACCGGCGCACATCCGGCAGTCATTGCATTGGACAAGGCAGGAGAGCCCGGCACCGCCGTCTTCGACGACCAGAAGCTGCTCATCCTCACCGTCAGCATCTCGTCGTCCACCGGTAAGTCTGAAGCTCTGGGTATCGTGCTCAAGGGACAGGCTGCCCAGTAACTGCCCTTCCGCGGGTCGCTTTTGGCTCCTGGCTCTTCGTTTTTCTCCCAATCACTTCATCGGTGTCATCCCGAGAGACGAGTCCGCCGTGGCGGACGAGAAGCCGAGGGATCTGCAGTTTGCTCGCCTCCCCATCATTCTTTATTTTTTGTTTTGCCCCTCCATCTTTAGCGGGGTTGGCGGCAATTGGGTGTTGCAACCCGCATCAGTGCCAGTTGCAAATCGCCACAAGAACTTACGCACGGTTCAACCACGCGTAAGTCTATGGAACTTCGCATCTTTCGAATCTCTGCAGCATCAAACTTTGCTTCCGAGCCTTACTCTCTGTTGCGAAAGTCTACAACGATGCCGGTCGCCGCCACCCTTCAAGGCGTCGCTGCATTTTTCATCGATGTCTGTAAGTGAATGCAACACCAATGGCTTCTAAAGGCTTTAGAGCCGTTCCTGACTCTCCACGCCGATTGGCATCCCTCGTGCCTTAACAAATGGCGTAAGCGCCAGCAAGAAAGGCGCAGAAAACAAAAACTCTCGGAGGCCGTTATGACAGTCCTACTGGTTCTTGCAACATTCGCAATCTTCCTGACCATCGATTTCTTCTACGCGAAAGCCAAACAGCCCGTTCTGCAGGTCGCTCCCGCAGTTCGGAAACAACACGGTGTCGCAACCGCGCCGGCGCGGCCGAGCCTGGTTGGCGGCTTCTCGGTTCCCGACAATCTTCGCTATCATCCGGGACATACCTGGGCGCTGAGTGAGAGCCCGAACCTGGTTCGAATCGGCATGGACGACTTCGCCTCCAAGCTGGCCGGCAAGATCGAAAGCGTCGCGCTGCCGCAGCGCGGACAGTGGATCCGTCAGGGACAGAAGATTTGGAGTGTGATGCGCAACGGCAAGAAGATCGACATGGTTTCCCCGATCGAAGGCAGCGTGAGCGACATCAACGAAGCGGTACTCAGCGATCCGACTCTGGCGACCAAAGATTGCTACGGCGAAGGCTGGCTGGTAACGGTACAGTCTCCTGACGCGAAGACCAACTTCCGCAACCTGCTGGGTGGCGCGCTGGCTCGCTGGTGGACCGAAGAGTCCTCGATGCGGTTGCAGCGGATGATGCCGGCAACCCTGGGAGCCCTGGCGCAGGACGGCGGCGTAGCGGTCGACGACGTAGCCGGACAGATTCCTGAAGAGCAGTGGACCAAGATCACCCGCGAGTTCTTCCTCACCTAGTAACGATTAAGTGAGTGCACCCCGCGGAGTGGGCCTCCCTCCGCGGGGTTTTTATTTGTCTGTCGCTCTTCGCTATTTGCTTTTCTCTTTTCGCCAGAGACTCTTCGCTTTCTGGCTGGCGACTCGTCGCTTATCGTTCGTGGTTTAGGGGTGTCATCCCGAGCCAAGCGCAGCGCAGCCGAGGGACCTGCAGTTTGCTGGCAGCACGAACTCATCCCGATTTGTCATCACGAGGCCGCTTCGGCCGAGGGATCTGCTCTTGCTCGCAGCGCGAATCAACTTCCGGGGCGAACAGAGTTGGCGGCGCGCGAGCAAACTGCAGGTCCCTCGGCTGCGCTCTCCGCCTGCGGCGGAATCGCTTTGCTCGGGATGACACTGGTGAGGGAGATTAAGCGAAGAGCGAAGAGCGAAGAGCCAACCGCCGCTTCCCTACTTCCCGTCCACACCCGTTAGATACACGGTCAGCGTTCCCCAGAACAGCCGCGCCCGCATCTGCACCGGCAGATGCTGCGCGTCATCGGTGTACCAGATCCAGATACGGCCGCGGTTTTTCAGCGGACCGTAGTCGCCCTCCGGCCCCACGCGAATGGTATTGAAGGTTCCCGCCGGAGTCTTCACCTGCTCCTTGGCTTCCACGTGGGCCTGCACGTTTACGGTCTTGCCTCCGTCGTTGAGCGGGAAGGTGTAGGTCGCATTCGGCACAAGCGGCAGGCTGCCAACGTAGAGCACGCCCGACACGACATCGGTTACGCAGCCGGGAATGTCGTGCTCCTCCTGCTTTTTCTGATTGGTCTTGAGGTTAGTCTCATTCAGCACCGACTTGCCACGCTTATAGTCGAAGACAATCTGCGTGTCGCGACGATGCGAGCCCTCTTCGGTGTGCTTGGTCAAGGATTGGGAGCAGAGCTTCGCGGCATCGAAGTAGGACTCGAAGCGGTCCTGCACGCGAAACAACATGGCCACCACACCGGCGGAGTCAGCCGTGCCCATTACGTGCATTTGCGACCCGCTGCGCTGCACCTTCAGGGTCGCTACTCCCGCCGTCCAGAAGCGGTACTCGGCCTCATAGCGCAGCGTCTGCGTGGGAAAGTTGAATCCTGCCCGTAACGGCTCAATGCGCGCTGCCGCGCTGATGGTCGCTTCCTGAGCGGCTGCCGCTGGCTGCGCGGTGTTCGCCATTCCGGTTAGGGCGCGCGTGCCGAAACCCGGCGAAAGCAATAGCAGCAGAAGGACAGAGATAGGGCGCTGAAGGCTCAATATCATCCACGGAACCAGAGCATCTTTACCACCAGCGCCGCCAGCATTAGCGCAGCGCCAAATATGGCATTGTACTCGCGGTGCTTCAGGTAAAGCGCGCGCGAGAAGCGTTGCGTCATTGCGGCGAAGCGCAAAGTGCGCGGAATGAGACGCGGAACCTCGTCTGCGTAGGCTGAATACGTAGGGAAATGCGTCCGCAAATACCGCTCTTCGGAGCGAATTGTCGGCACGTAGATGAGGACGAACATCACCACTATCACAAGAGCGACGACGACGTCGCGCGCCGCGGCGGCGAAGCCAACCGCAATCACGATCGAGCCCAGGTACAACGGGTTGCGAACGTATGCATACGGGCCCGTTATCGCCAGTTCCTCATTCTTATCGACGTGCCCCGAGGCAATCGCGCGAATGCCAAGCCCCAAGGCCGCGATTGCCGCTCCCACAATGAGGGATATCCAGGTAGGGTGAGCCCGCCACAGATAAAAGGCCGCGAACGCAAACCCCAGAGGCACGCGAATGCGCCGCGCGATGCGACTCCAAGTCCACGACGAACGCGCGGGCTCCGCAATCTGCTTCTCCTTCTGTGTCATGGAATCGACCGTCACTCGGCTTTGTGACCTCGCCCCTGCTGCATCTGCGAGAGCAAGCTGCTGGTCGAGTGGTCCTTCGGATCGCCAACGATCTCGACTCGGCCGCCATAGGCCAGCACCTCGTCGCGCTCGGGCACGCTGTCGCGCGTGTAATCGGTGCCCTTGGCGTGCACATCGGGACGAATCTCGCGAATCAGCGCGCGCACATCGGGCTCGTCGAAGATGACGATCGCGTCCACGTCTTCCAGTGCGGCAAGGATCTCGGCGCGCTCCTGCGCCGGCATCAGCGGACGCCCCGCACCTTTCAACGTGCGCAAGCTGCTGTCGGAGTTGAGGGCAACAACCAGCTTGCCGCCCAGCGCTTTCGCTCCGCGCAGGTAACGCACGTGGCCAACATGCAACAGATCGAAGCCTCCATTGGCGAGAATGATCGGTCTCGCCCTGCTCGCGCCAGCTTTTGACGAGTGCGCCCAAAGACTCGCGCGTGTGCATCTTCGCTATCGTGCTCACCCGTGTGCTGCCGCGTACTGATCGATTGCGCCCAGCAGTTCTTTCGCCGAGACGGTTGCCGTGCCACGCTTCATGACGACCACTCCGCCGGCGAGATTCGCCAGTCGCGCGGCGGTCCTCGCGTCCGCGCCCGCCGCCAGTGATGCCGTGAACGTTGCAATCACGGTGTCGCCTGCGCCGGTGACGTCCACCACCTGGTCGGAGCCGAAGATGGGAATGTTCTCCGGTGGCGCGTCGCGCTCGAAGGTCACCATGCCATCGCGTCCGCGGGTGATCACCAGCGAATCGAGGCCCATGCGCTCAATCAACTGTTCCCCCGCCTCAAGCAGTCTTCCGGTTGTCGTGGCCGATGCGTATGCCCAGCGCCTCTTCCACCTCCGGCTCGTTGGGAGTGGCGGCGGTGGCGCCGTCGAACTCGAGCATGCGATAGCGCGAGTCGAGCGTGACCGGCTTGTTGTCGAGGCATCCGTTGGAGCGAACGAAGGTCAGCAGGCGCGGGCTGGCCGCGCCGTAGCCGTAGTCGGAGATCATCAACGCATCTGACGCTGTGGCATACTCGCGCGCGGCGTTCACCAGGTTGAGCAGCACGGGATGGGTCTCTTCCAGCGGCTCAGGCTCGCGGTCGACGCGTATCACCTGCTGGCGGCTGGTGTGTGACATGCCGGCCAGAATACGCGTCTTGGTCGTCGTCGTGTAGTGCTTCAGCCTCTGAATGCCGCCGGTCGGGATTTTCTTGTGGTGCAGCGCATCGATCAGCAGATGACCCGCTTCGTCGTCGCCAACCACGCCCACCGGCAAGCACATTCACGCCCAGCGCCGCGAGGTTCATGATGGCGTTGCCGCCTCCGCCGGGGACAACGGTGCGCTCGCGATGCTTCAGGATGAGCACTGGCGCCTCGCGCGAGACGCGAGCGATCTCGCCGAAAACGAACTCGTCGGCAACCAGGTCTCCGAGCACGGTGATGGAGACGTCAGGAAAGGAGTTAACGATCTTCTTCCAGCGGTCGTGATCTTTGGCGTGTCGGGTCATGGATTAGCTATTGGCTATCGGCTCTTAGCTCTTGGCTCAAACTTTCATACTTGCTGTCATCCCGAGCGGCGGTCGCTGTGGCGACCGGAGTCGAGGGACCTGTAGCTTGCTCACGGTGACAGGACCCTTGACTTTGTCATCCTCGGCCGAGGCTGAGAGACCTGCAGTTCGCTTTTCGCCGTTGTGCTCGGCATTTGTTCGCGAACCCCAATTCTCTCATGCACCGCGCGAATTTACCTTCGCCAGGATCTCGTTCACCGCCGCGTCGGCATCCTCCAACTCCATGTGGAGCGCCACGACATGCACAGTTCCTAACTCGCGCAACTGTTCTCCAAGGTTCACCGCGTCCTTCTCAGTAGTCACGAACGCCGTGGCACGGTTCAGATTCCGCAGGCGAAGCAGCTTCTGAATGTCGCTCGCGCGTATAGGCGTGGTGATCGCGAAAGCGTTGCGTCGCCACAATATTCAGTCCGGCCTGCTGCAACTGCGAAAAAAACGGCTCGGGACGCGCGATGCCGCAGAAGGCCACGCAGGCGTCTTTGATAGTCGGGGCGAAGATGCTGCGCTGCACTCGCCAGCACCGCTTCACGAATTCGGGAACCGACTCCGGCGGAAGATTGCCGCTGAGCACCACGGCGTCGGCACGCGCCAGCGACGAGAGCGGCTCCCGCAAACGGCCGCCAGGCAGCAACGAATCGCGCACGTCGGTCGGCGTGAGCATCACGATATCGAAGTCGCGCGCCAGCCTTCGATGCTGGAACCCGTCGTCGAGCAAGTGCAGTTGCGGACCGAAGTTCTGCTCGGCGTACAGTCCCGCGGCGTAAGCGATCTTCGCCGACAATGACCGGCACTCCCAGCTTGCGCGCGATCAGCAGTGGCTCGTCGCCAAATTGCGCGCGCCGTGCCCGCGGGATCAACCAGCGCGACGCCTTTCGTTTCGCGACGATATCCGCGCGAGAGCACGTCAAACAGCACGCTGCGCTGCTTGAGCAGCTCGCCCAGCAGAATGAGAAACGGCGTCTTGCCTGCTGCCGCCGGTCGAAAGATTGCCGATGCTGACAACCGGGCCCTGCAATCGGTGCGTCTGAAACGTGCCGCGATCGTAGAATTCATTGCGCGCGCGTACTGCGGCGCCGAACACGGCTGAGAGCGGATTCACGCGTGATGCTCCGTGGCGGCCGCGTTGACAGTGTGCGCCTGCGCATCGGCAGGAGCGCGAGCAGCGCCTCTGCGGTTCTGCGGGTTGCGCCCTGCTGCGACTGCATGACGTCGCGTGCGTTGCGGCCCAGTCGCTCGCGCTCCTCGACGTTGGGCAGCAAGATCGAGCATCATGCGAGTGAGCGTCTCCGGGGTCACGACGCGCAAAGCATCCGCGTGCCGGAAGATATCGATGATGTCGCGAAAGTTCTCTGTGTGTGGACCGACGAGTATGGGCACGCCAAAGTAGGCGGGCTCGAGCACATTGTGTCCGCCCTTGGGGACCAGGCTTCCGCCGATGAACGCAAGATCAGCAAACTCATACATGCTCGCCAATTCTCCGATGGAGTCGAGCAGCATAACGCCGCCAACCAACGAGGAGGGTTCGGGTGCCCCACTCATTCCTTCGGTTGGAATGAGTGGGGGATTGCTCCATTGCGAGCGCCGCACGTAGGGCAATCCCGAAGACGAAAGCAGAGCCACGACCGAGTCGAAGCGTTCAGGATGGCGTGGCGCGAGAATCAGCATGGCTTGGGAGTAGCGCTCGCGTACCGCGCGAAACGCGTCCAGCAGCATCGCCTCTTCGCCTTCCAGAGTGCTGCCGGCGACGATCACCGGTCCGATACTGTCGCGCTGGATCATGTCGGCCATCCTGGCATGAATATCGCTTCGCGCCGGCGGCTTCACTTCGAATTTCAAGTTGCCGCCCACATGTACTCGCTCAGCGGGAGCGCCGATAGCAACGAGTCGACGCGCGTCTTCTTCGCTCTGCGCCAGCAATAGATCGACATCGGACAGCACGCGCGTAAACAGCCAGCGAAAACGCTGGTATCGCGGCAAGGAACGGTCTGACACGCGAGCGTTAACGACAGCCACGACAGCACCCGATCGGCGCGCGTTGTGCAGCAGGTTGGGCCAGAACTCACTCTCGGCTAGCACCAGCATGTGCGGACGCAGCACGTCGAGAACCGCCTGCACCGCCCACGGCAAATCGAGGGGGGCGCGAAAGACGCTGTCGTCGCCGAACTTCTGGCGCGCCAACTTCTGGCCGGTATCCGTCGTAGTCGAGACAACGATTCGATAATTACGTAACTGTGCTTTCAGCTCGTCTACAAGCTGGGTCACGGCCAGCACCTCGCCGACCGAGACGGCGTGGATCCAGATGGTCGGCGCGCCTTCGTGCGCTCGCAAACGCTGCGGCACGCTGCCTAGGCGCTCGCCCCAGCCGCAGCGATACTTGCCGTGGCGCAACATCTGCCACAGCCACCACGGCGCGCTCAAGACGAGCACGATTACCAGCAGCGCACTGTAGAGCCAGTACACGAGTGCGATTGTACTTGCACTAACCTGTGCGCCCAAGCGACGGGCCAGAGCACGGCCAGGCTGGGTAGTCCGGCGGAGTGGAAGCACCACGCTTTAACTCGCTTCCGGCCGTGGCTAAAGCCAGCATCAGATATGGCGCTTGTGTCACCACGCTGAAGCGTGGTGCTTCCACCGCACACCCTACGCTGAAGCCTGGTGCTTCCACCGCGCGAATGTCTGAAGCGACGTCCACCCCGGCTGTTCCGTCCCTGCGGGTTGAGAGCACGCGTGCAAAGGCGGATAATCCAGCCTATGCTATTTCACCTCCGCAGCGCAGGCTGCCTGGTTCTGTTGATGCTGACGCTGCTTCTTGCCGGCACCTCGGTCTGGGCCTTCAAAGAGTTCGTCGCTCCGCGGCCGGAGAGCGCCGACACCTTCCCCAGCAAAGACGCTCACCCCATGGAGAAGATCACGGCCGCGATCGACGTCTACAACACCGCTCCCAAGGACGACGTCTTTGGCACCAAGTACGTGCAGGAAGGCATTCTGCCGGTGCTGCTGATCATTACCAACAGCGGCGACCAGCCGATCTCGATGACCAAAATGAACGCCGAGCTGGTGACCGCGTCGCGCAGCAAGCTGCAGTGGCTCAGCGTCGATGACGTCTTTCGCCGGGTGGCGCATATCAAAGCCAACAGCACGACGCCAGCGCGCGTCGGCCCGATTCCTTTGCCGACCGGCATGAAGAACAAGAAGGCGAAGGAGCAATACGACGAACTGAGCAAGGCAGCGTTCATCGCCGAGGCGATTGAGCCGCACGCTACCCGCTCGGGCTTTCTCTTCTTCGACATCGACAACCTCAAGAACCCTGTCGCCGCCGGTGGACACGTCTACCTGACCGGCATCCGCGACAGCACCGGCAACGAGCTGATGTACTTTGAGATTCCGCTAGTTCCCTCGAATCCCGCGCAGTAAAACCGAGCCACGGATTTGCACAGATAGACACGGGGCAACAATTCCGTTGCTTGCCTGTAGCGCGTAGCGATACACTATACAGTGGTTAAGAGTTTCCGGCATTCCGGTATCCAAAAGTTCTTCCGTTCCGGATCAATGTCGGGTATTCAGCCCAAGCACGCTAGCAAGCTGCGGCTGCAACTGTTTGCTCTCGATAACGCGAAACGGCCTTTTGATATGAATGCGGCCGGGTGGTTCCTTCACCCATTGAAGGGCGCCATGCAAGGTCATTGGTCAATTCGCGTAAGCGGTAACTGGCGACTCACATTTGCATTCGAAGGCGAAGATGCAATCCTGGTGGACTACCAGGATTATCACTGAGGTATACGATGACGCGCATGTTCAATCCGCCCCATCCGGGTTTGGTCGTGAGAGAGTACCTGGGGGGTGTCCCTGTGTCGACCGCGGCAGAACACCTCGGCGTCAGCCGGGTCACCCTTTCCCGCCTGCTGAATGGCAAGGCCGGCATCTCTGCGGACATGGCGTTGCGACTCTCCGACGCGCTGGGCACAACCCCGGAGCTTTGGATGGGCATGCAGGCACAATACGATCTTTGGACGGCGTCCCGGTCGCGGAGAAAGAAGATCGCGCCGCTGCGCAAGGCCAATTTGGCCAAGAGTGCGTAGCCGAACTTACTGGCCAACCAGCGCCCCGCTGCGGCAAGACGAAGGACTGTTCCGACGGGATGAAACGGTCCGTAATTCGTCGCCGAGAATCATCGGTGTATTCGATAATTTTTGGTCTAGAATTCCACGTATGTTTAAGTCCGGCATGGTGCTGATCGCGTTGGCTTGCTGTGGAGCATTCCTCTTGTTGTCAGGGAAGGCCGTAATAGGTATGTGCTCCAACTCGCTTGGCATCATCGCCGCATTGGCAGTGCTGGGTGGCATTCCCGGTGTTGTGTTCCTCGCCATCGTTTATAACTCTGCTCCGCGGTGATCCGTGGTTAACTCCTTCCCCTCGCTATAATCCCAACATGGCCACCACGCCGGAAGCGCCGGTCGCAACGCGTTCCAAGTACGAGCCGGTCATCGGACTCGAAGTCCACGTTCAGCTGCTGACGAAGACGAAGATCTTCTGCGGCTGCTCCACGCGACTTCGGCGATCCGCCGAACACCAACGTCTGCCCGGTGTGTCTCGGCCTGCCCGGCGCGCTGCCGGTGCTCAACCGCCAGGCGGTGGAGTTCGCGGTGCTGGCGGCGATGGCGCTTGAACTGCCGCATCAACCAGACTTCGATCTTCGCGCGCAAGAACTACTTCTATCCCGACCTGCCCAAGGGCTACCAGATCTCGCAGTACGACAAGCCCATCGCCGAACTCGGCTACATCGAGGTGGAGGGCGCCGACCGGGCCCAAGCGCATCGGCATCACGCGCCTGCACATGGAAGAGGACGCGGGCAAGAGCCTGCACGACGGACTGCCCGATTCAGACCAGTGGACCTCGATCGACCTGAACCGCTCCGGCACGCCGCTGATCGAGATTGTCAGTGAGCCCGACATCGCTACGGCCGACGAAGCCTACGAGTACCTGACCAAGCTGAAGGAGATCATCCTCTACACCGGCGTGAGCGACTGCAACATGGAAGAAGGCTCGCTGCGCTGCGATGCCAACGTCAGCATCGCCGGTCGGCCAGAAGGAGTTCGGCACCAAGGCCGAGATCAAGAACGTCAACTCGTTCCGCTTCATCCGCGAGGCGATTGAATACGAGATTGAACGCCAGGAGCGCGTGCTCGAATCGGGCGGTCGCATTACCCAGGAGACGCGCCTGTACAACGCCGCCGAGGGCAAGACCTACAGCATGCGCTCGAAAGAAGAGGCGCACGACTATCGCTACTTCCCCGAGCCCGATCTGCTGCCGCTGGTGGTCGATGAGAAGTGGCGCACCGCAGATCGCGACCAATCTGCCTGAGCTGCCTGAAGCGCGACGCGCGCGATTCATCGAGCAGTACGGGGTGAGCAAAGGCGACGCGTACACGCTCACTGTCTCGCGCTCTCGTGCCGACCAGTTCGAGGAAGCGGCCGCGGCGGCGAAGAATCCCAAGCGCGTGGCCAACCTGGTGAACAGCGAGCTGCTGGGCCGGCTGAAGGCCAAAGGTCTTGACCTGGAGCAGTCGCCGATCTCGATGAAGGGCGTCGCCATGTCAGCCGACCTGGTCGAGAGCGGCGCCATCAGCGGCAAGCAGCTGAAGGAGCTCTACGACATCGCGTTCGAGCGAGGCGAAGACTTCGCGGTGGTCTACGAGCGCGAGAAGCCGCAGCAGATCACCGACACCACCGCCATCGAGAAGATCATCGACGAGGTGATCGCCGCCAATCCCAAGCAGCTGGAGCAGTATCGCGGCGGCAAGAAGACGGTGGCCGGATTCTTCGTCGGCCAGATCATGCGCGCCTCGAAGGGCCAGGCCAATCCGGCGCTGGTTAATGAGTTGCTGAACAAAAAGCTCGAGGGCTGAACCTAGCGCAACCAGGAAGGTTGACGGCGTAGCTTGAACTGCAGCCAGTAGTAGAAGCGAAACGCGAGAGTGAACCAGCGCGACTCCAACGCGCAGGGCGGACGGCCGGGATGGTGGTTGAAGCCGAAATTGCTACACATCAGGCCAACTCTCATGCAATGGTACACCCTGTAGGATAATTCCTTCTCTTTCCAACCGAAGGCAAGGAAACCGGGGATGGCCCAGAAAGACTACCGCACTCTTACTACGACCGGCACTGACGCCGACTCTCCGTGAGCCCGATCGCCCCAATACATGGCTTTGACGACGTGCTCACCCTTTTCCGGAAAGAACGCTTCGATGACAGCTTGGCCGTTGGCTAGAGTAGCCACCTTCCCTACATTCAGGCCGTCAATATTGAGTTGAACTTCTCCTGTAAGCGGCTTCCCACTGCTCTTCTCCGGCACTACGCGTCGCGGTGAACTTTATGTCATCCCCTGTCTGTGGCCGTGCCGGCGAAAACTTCAGGACAACTGAAGTCTTCACTCCGGGTGGAAGCACCTCGACTGTTCCCATCATTCCCATGTCAGCATGCTTTTCGATATGGCAGTGGTAAGGGAAGGTCCCGATGATCTTCGGGTTGCGAAAATCCATCAGCAGCCTGACGCTGGGGTAGGGACCCTCCCCTTGCCAGTGCGGCACGTTAATCGTGTCTCGAATTTCACCGTCGTGCACCGGCGTCCCATCAATCGCGAGCACCTGAAAATGGAGTTGATGAATATGGAAGACGTGGTCTTCCGCGCTGCGATTCTCAATGGTCCATGCTTCGACCGCTCCCTGATGCAGCACGATATTCGGTGGCGAAACCATCTCGTATCGCTTAGGTTCTTGTCCAACTACCGTGATGAAGAAGAAGGTGGAGATATCGGGATCACTCGGGTTGGGTGACGACTCCGAAAAATACAACCTGCGCTCAAGGAGTGGCCCCTTCCAGGCAGCTTCGCCGGAGGTCTTCCTCGTCGAGCTTC
>CAWFWZ010000017.1:0-79170 GCA_963819645.1 uncultured Acidobacteriaceae bacterium | reverse complement strand
ACGAAATTCGACAAGAACGGCAAGCCCCTCTCGCCGCCGGAAGGCTGGAACTTCAACCGCCAGATCAGCCAGATGCAGGGCATCATCGCCACCCCCAGCGGAGATATCTGGACCCTCGACCTGATCAAGGGCCAGGTCGTGAAGCTCCCGCAAGGCGATCCGTCCAAGGTCCAGTTCTACTGCCAGAACAAGACGGGCGATCCGCTCAAGAATCCTTGCCACCTGGTGGGGCCGTTTGCTCTCGCCATTGATCAGCAGGATCGCATCTGGATTACCAACGCCGTCACCGACCGCGTGGTTCGCTTCCCCGCTTCCGACCCCAGCAAAGTCGAAACCTTCAAGGTCGGATATTCCGCCAGCGGTCTCGCCATCGACAGCCTCGGCAACGTCTGGGTAACCAACAAATTGGGTAGTTCTCCCAAGGGTGCATTGAAGTTCGCGGAAATGCTGGCCGCGTTCAAATTCAACTTCGACAACGACCCAGACGCCGGAGCACGAGCGACCAAGGTACTGGTGCCTGCCATGACCGAGGAGAAATCGGGATACGAAGGCGGCAGCATTACCGTGTTGCGTCCCGACGGGAGTGAAGCGTCTTTCTCGCCAGTGTACGGTAAGGGCATCGTCGGCCCGTGGGCGGCTTCCGTGGATGGCAACGACAACATCTGGATCTCCAACTTCAGCACGGCGTCGGCCGGAATCGTAGAGTTGTGCGGCTTCCGCACCGAGCATTGCCCGCCGGGCGTGAAGACGGGAGACGCCATTTCCCCTCCCAGCGGCTATGTCGGCGGCGGATTGCAGTTGCAGGTTGACGTAGGCATCGGCCCCGCCGGAGATGTCTGGGTTACCAACAACTGGCAGCATTACCAGGACGCTCTGGGCAAGGTGGATGAAGCGGTCCAAACCCAGGGCGCCGGTCAGGGCGTCGTGATCTTCTACGGTATGGCGAAGCCGGTGAAGACGCCGCTGATCGGGCCTCCGCGACCGTACTAACGAAAATGGTGTTGCAGGATTAACGGTTATAGTCGCTGCGACCGTTATGTCGAACGCCGCGCGCCGCGTTCATTCCTTCGGTGGGTATGAGTGGGGTCGACGGTCGGTGACCTTCGGCGCGCTCCGATCATTCACCGGCTAGTTCGAAGCGCCGGGGTCCCACACATTCCAAACCAAGGAATGTGTGGGCAACCCGGCCTTACTAGTTATTTGCCGCCGTAAGTTTTGGGAGAACCGATGCCGGTGCACAGGTCCCAACCCGTTTTGCAGCGCTGGTCACCCGCCGTGATGTCGTTGAAATAAGCTGCGTACTGCGTGGGATTGGCCAGCTCGTTGTACATCATGGTGAGCTCAGCCTGGGACGACGTTTGTAGGCTGCCGGCCGCGTTCACGATTCCGGCAAAGGTGGGAGAGGACCAACTGGTACCTCCGACTGAAGTCCAGCTTCCCTCCACGTAAATGGCCGCACAGCAATAGTCCGAGGCAACATCAGGATAGCCACGGAAGTTTCCTACGATGCCTGCAATGCCATCCTGGTAGCTGGGACGCGGCTCGTAAGGACTAATGTCTCCCCCTCCGCCGCCAGTGTAGTACTGCTCAGAGGTGAAGTTTCCGCTCCCGTCGCGGATAAAACGAGTACCTCCAACTGACACCACGTTCGGCGACGCTGTCGGATAGAGGCTCACGCCAAGTCCCGAATCACCGCTGGAGGCAAAATAGACAACTCCCGGGTGAGTGAAGTATCGGTCATCGGCACCTTCCAGCGGAAGCTCTGCATCGCCAAAGCTCATGCTGACCACGCCACCGCCGTTCTGAGCCACCAGACTTCCGGCGAGCGATATCGCTGCCCACTGGGGATCGGTCGCGCAGTCCGGGCTTCCGCACAATGGGGACACCACCAGGAACAGCTTGGCGTGAGGAGCCATGGCGTGAGCCCACTCGATATCTAATGCCTCCTCGACCTCCCAGTCCGAGTAAACCGGAGGGCGGGGCGTGGTAGGGCTAGGCATGGGCCAGACCTGCGTGATGGTCGTAGCCGGAATACCATAGAAGGAGTCAAAGGCGTCCAAGTCGGACTGCGCGGTAGGGTAGTAACCGGCGTCTACGATGGCAATAGCGCCGATACCACCGCTGGGCACGGTTGTGCTTGTCGCAATCGGGCAGCCGGTCGGTCCCGCTACCAATTTATAAACGCAGGCTACTGACCCTGGAGTTTCACTACCCGCGGGGGGTTGAGGGGTGCCTTTGTCCGAGTCGACAAAGAAGTAATTCGTGTGCGGGCGACCGGGCACCGGGATGCTGGATCCGGGATAGATAATCCTGTGTCCGTTGTAAACGGACTCGAAGCGGGTTTGTGCAGATGCTGGGCGAAGGGCTGCACCTGCAAACAAGACAACTGCAACGGTGGTTAACACTACAATCTGGATGTCTCTGCGAAAAGTAGTCATTCATTGGCTCCTGCGTGACATCCGGAAATCATATGTGAGTTGATGGAAAATGCAAGCTCGAAACCTAGGCGAGTCGTTCTGTCTTGCAAAAAGCTGGGTGTCCCGCTCATTCCTTTGGCTTGGAATGAGTGCGATCGACGCCCATTGACCTTCAACGCTCTCGTCTAAGCGTAGTCGTACAGATAACAAGGGGAGCTCACATGCATGCAGCCGTCCTGCACACGATTGGAACCGTGCCTCGATATGAGGAATTCCCGGAGCCGGTCATTGGCGACAAAGACCGTGAAGCGATCGTGCATGTCCACGCCGCCTCGCTGAAACCGATTGACAGGCAACTGGCCAGCGGATCGCATTACGCAAGCGGCGGCGAATTACCTCGCGTCTGCGGCTCGGACGGCGTCGGGCATCTCGACGACGGGCAACGAGTCTTCTTCGGTGGGCCTCGACCACCGCACGGTGCGATGGCCGAGCGTACGGTGGTGCCGCGCGCATTCACCTTTCCAGTCCCGGAAAATGTGAATGATGAGACTGCCGCCGCTTTGCCCAATCCTGGTATCTCGGCCTGGCTTACACTGGCCTACCGTGCAAAGCTGGTGCCTGGTGAAAATGTGCTCATCCTTGGGGCGACGGGCGTGACCGGCAAGTTGGCGGTACAGATCGCGCGGCTTCTTGGCGCCGCCAGGGTCGTTGCCGCCGGGCGGAATCAACAGGCACTCGACGCGCTCAAGGATATGGGCGCCGACGCGACTATTTCCCTCACTTCACCTGCGACTGAACTGAGCGAGGCGTTCCTGCGGGAAGCCGGTCAGTCCGGCTTCCAAGTCGTAATCGACTACGTTTGGGGGAGCCCGGCGGAGGCGTTTCTGGCCGCGATCACGCGAAAAGAGTTTGCGGCTATCCAATCCGAGACCCGCTATGTTCAGGCTGGGGAGAGCGCGGCGCCGACGATCACGCTTCCAGCAGCCGTGCTGCGTAGTACAGCCCTGACCATCATGGGTACTGCCGGGATTCCGCCTCGCGAGGTTTTGGCTGAAGCCTTTCAGCAAGTGATGGCGCACGCTGCCAAAGGTGACCTTCACATAGACACGGAAAGGGTACCGCTCGCGGATATCGAGAACGCCTGGCAGCAGGACCAGTCGGGCCGCCGATTAGTGATCATCCCCTGACCACCAGCCTGAACCATCCACGTCCGGTTGGCCGGCAACTCGGAAGTTATCGTGCAGAGAGGTCGGGGGACTACGTGTTGTGAAATCGCAATTAACCCGCAGTCCCGATCTGCCCGTCGCGCACTAGTTCTGCCCGAGATTGAACTCTTCCTGGTAGTCTCTCCAGATTCCGCCACGATAAATCTGGCGCACGGGAACGTCTTCGGCGTGCTTGGCGCCCTTGGCCCACATCCAGGCCTGCTGCATCTCGGCGGCTTCGAAGTAGCGCACATCCGCCTCAGCCAACACGGTGGCGCCCAGAACCATGCTTTCGAACTCCTCCCATTTGGAGCCGCCCACCAGGGCGACGCGGGCAATATGGTCCGAATACTTGTGCAGGAAGCGCAGCTCCTCCCAACGCGCCTTGAAGTCGACGCTCTTCAGCTCGGTCGCGTCCACCACGATGCCCAGGGGACGCTTGCCGCGGTCCCGGATGGCGATCTGCATCTGCGGCTCGAAGTTCTTCACGTCTTCTTCCGTGATGTGGCCCACCACTTTGAAGCCGTAGGCCCAGCCGCCGCTTTCTTTCAATCGTTCGATCATTGCTAAACCGTCCTCTCGCAAAATTGGCAATACCTTTAAGACCGCTTGAGCAATGAGAGTACGTGACCTGGTTGGCCCGATGCAAATCAAAGCGCCACTGCACTAAAGCGTTTCCAGGGTTGCTGTGCGCCGGCTTTGAAAGGGCACGGCTTCAGCCGTGCCGTACAGTAGCGCAAGGGGCCCGCCTTCAGGCGCGGAGGGACGAATTTTCCTCAGCGGCTAAAGCCGGTTTCATCACTCTCTCACTGCGGCACGCCTGAAGGCGTGCCCTTTCAAGACTGGGACGCCCCTGCAAATCACCGCACCAGCTCCGAGGCATTGTCTGCTCATGCGCCCGATTTTTTGCATCTTACATTGCGGGCTCCTGTGTTGCTATACTTCCTCGGACTTGAAGTTCGTCGTCGGCGATGAAGCCGCTGAGACTCTCGGCGCGATTCTTCGGCCCGCATCATTTTCAGGCGCCCATGTCAAAAGCCGAAGAAGAGCAAGCATTACTGGCCGCCATCATTGCCGGCAGCGACGACGCCATCTTCAGCAAAACCCTCGACGCCACTATCACCAGCTGGAACGCCGGTGCGGAGCGCATGTACGGCTATACCGCCGATGAGATTATCGGCCAGCCGGTGTCGCTCCTGCTTCCTCCTGACCGGCCCGACGATGTCTCGAAAATCATGCACCGCATCGTTGCCGGCGAGAGCATCGACCACTACGAAACAGTCCGTCGGCACAAGGACGGCAGTCTTCGTTATGTGACGCTCACCATCTCTCCCATCCGCGACCGTAACGGTGAAGTCGTTGGCGCCTCGACCATCGCCCGCGACATGACCTCGCGACGGCTCGCGGAAGAGGCTCTGCGTGCCTCGGAAAAGCTGGTCGCCATGGGACGGATGGCCGCCTCTATCGCGCATGAGATCCGCAATCCGCTCGACGCAGCGAAAAACATTGGCTATCTGCTGCTGCAGAATCAAACCCTGGATGACTCAACCCGCGAACTGCTCAGCCTGTTGGATAACCAACTGAACCACCTGGGCGAGATTTGTAGTCGCACCTTATCTTTTGCGCGGCCCGGCGATGCCGTCTCGCGGGTTGCGCTGGCCGGTATCGTGGATGAGGTGTTCGCGCTACAAGCCAAGAACCTGACCATGAAAGGAATCGAGGTGGCGCGCCGCTTCGAGTCGTCGGGCGAGGTGATTGGCTATCCCGGACCGCTACGGCAGGTGCTGGTAAACCTCATCAGCAACGCCATCGATGCGATTCCAGCCGGGCAGAACGGACGCATTACCGTCCACATCGCCGACCGGCACCATCCCGCGACTGGAGTGGAAGGCGTGCGCATCTCGTTCGGCGATACCGGTGCGGGCATCCAGCCGGAAAACCTCAGCCGGCTTTTTCAGCCGTTCTTCTCCACCAAACGGGAAGAGGGCACCGGATTGGGTCTGTGGGTGTCGTACGGAATCATTACCCAGCACGGCGGCTCCATCCGCGTGCGCAGCCGGATCGAAGGCCCGGCACGCGGAACTATATTCAGCATCTTCCTGCCGCGTTTAGGTGCGCGCGTTAACGGCAACACTCAGGCAGCGTAGGAGCTCTCTCGCGGGTGTCATCCCGAGTCGGTGTCATCCCGAGGGCGCCGCAGGCGACCGAGGGACCTGCAGCTTGCCTCCTGGCCACGAAAGTCCCAGTGCCCTACTGCGCCTCGTAGTATCCCTGCCGGGTTTGCACTACCAGGTCCTTCGGCTTCGCTGCCAGCAGTATCTTGTGATAGCCGGTGCTTTGCTCCGCCGTCTCAGGACTGAATCCCAGGCTGTACTGGTTGCGCAACTCATCCTGTACCTGCTTGTAGATGGCTTCGACCGATTGCTTTTTCGTCACCTCGAAGAAGTGTCCGCCTGTCTCCTGCGACAGCCGCTGCAGCACCTTTTTTCCATCGGCGTGCGATTCGTATGGCGGAGGCATAGGCTGTCCTCCTCCCATAGGTGGTCCCCCGGGACCGCCCCACGGCCCATTCCATCCACCGTGGTGTCCGCCTCCGGGGTATCCACCGGCCGTGCCGCGGTTGTAAGCGTCAGGATCGGCGAACAGGATGGAGTAAACCATGGTGTCGGAGCGTTGCGCGGCCTCGATAGCGCGGTCGAGCGAATATTTGCTGCCTTCATCGACGCCGTCGGTCAGCAGGATAATCGCCTTCCGCCCCTGCTGCTTGCGCATCAGCTCATCGGACGCTAGGAATACGGCGTCATACAATGTGGTACTCGCCCCGTGGTGCCCCCCGCCGCCTCTATGTCCGCCGCCACCACCGGGATAGCGACCACCGCCGCCGCTGGGATACCCTCCACCGCCGCCACCACCCTGACCACCGTTCTGGTCGGGCTCAGCGACGTGGACACGGTCAAGCGCGGCTTCCAACTTCTGCCTGGAACTGGTCAAGTCCTGCAGCAGCACGCTTTCCACATCGAAGTTCATGACGAAAGCCTTGTCCTTGTCCTCGCGCATGACATCGTTCAGGAAAGCATAGCTGGCGGTGCGTTCCTCCTCCAGTAAGCGGCGCTGGCTGAGGCTGGTATCTACCAGCAGGCCGAGGGTAAGCGGCAGGTCGGTTTCGCGCGCAAAATATCGGATCGCCTCCGGACGTCCATCAACTTGCAGTGTAAAGTCGTCCTTTGCCAAGCCAGGAATGATTTGTCCGTGCTTGTCGCGCACCGTGGCGAAAACGTTCACCACCCTCACGTCTTTCTTGAAGGTGGGTGTATCGGCGGAGTCGGCGGGACTTGCCGTAGAGGAACTGGCGGAAGAAGACGTCGGATTCTGGCTGTAAACCGGCGCTGTACAAAGTGACGCGACGACTAAGCCGACCGCCAACGCGCGGGCGCAGTAGCGGCCAATGGTTTCGGTGGAGCGGGAAGCAAGCGCATTCATGAGCGGGTGTTCAGTCGTTTATACCCCGATGGCGGCGCAAAGTTGCTTGAAATCGGAACCAGAGCAAAGCTCGCGGCGGAAGTCAACGCGTGGTTTTACCTAATCGATGAGCGACGATTCTTGGCCTAGAAAATAAAGTCGGATGCGCGCCGACCATGCCGAATATGGAGGATGTTCACGGTTTCACCTTCGATGGTGAATAGAATCCGGTAGAGATGCGGCTTTCGACCGTAAAGAAGTTGGCGCACCTCAAAGGGAAAGCGGTCACTTTCTGGCGCAACAGGGCAGCGTTTAGGGAGTGCTGCCAGCGATTGCATCGCATCATTCAACGCCAGGTACCATCGCAACCCCGTCTCACCAGCATGCTCCGATATCAGCCACTCAAGAATCGCCTCGGCATCTCTCTCGGCCTGTGCCGAGATTTCAACCCGGAATGCCATGTTTCCGGCGCATGTCGGCCAGAAAATCGGCAGCGCGTCGAGTGCGTCCGGCTTTTACGTCTTCGTGGCCTCGCGCAATACCTTCAACTGCTTGCTGAAAGTCCTGACGCTCCCATTCGAGGTAAGCGGCCAAGACATCGTCGAGAGCAGCAGCGGGGTCCTGGCCATGGCGGTGGGCGTACTCCTCCAACTGTGCCTTGCGCTCGGGCTTCAGGGGCACCATTTCCATAATTGCTCCGATACTAACACTGATTCACTGCCGCACTATTGCGCTGGTGTCGTCGGCAGCTCGGCCACGCGCACCACGGTGCAGCTGACTTCCTTGCCGGTCGAGCCCGTCACCTTGCCCTTGTTGCCCTTCACCTGATAGTCGACGTTGCTGCCGACAACAAAATCGGTGGCGTTGATCTTGTCACCTTCCTTGGAGCGGCAGGTGTACTCGTGCGTCTGCGCGTCGAAGGTGAAATCGTATTGCTGATGCTTGTGCTTCTTGTCGGTGGTGCCGGCCGGCTGTACGTTGACCAGCTTAGTAGTGCCAGTCTGCTTCTGAGCAGCGAAAGAGGGCGCGGCAAAACACAGCGCGAGAGCTAAAACGCAAACATTGCGCATGGTATGGAATTCTCCTCTGGAGATTTTAGGCGGCGAGAGCTGTTTTGCGAAAGAGGCTCGCACCGTTGTGGCCGAAAAGTCCTCACGAGTAAACTAGTCAGGTATGACCTTGTTCGAAGCCCAGCCCTACGACCCGGCACGTGCGCGTCAGCGGCGTACAAGAATCATCGTCATCATCATCGTCGTGATCGTACTCGGGCTGGTGGCCTGGCACTTCCGCTACTGGCGCGAGGAACAACAGGTCAACAAGTTTTTCGACGCACTGCAAACCCAGAGCTTCGAGAAGGCTTACGGCGTCTGGATGAACGATCCGAACTGGAAGCAGCATCCCGACAAGTATTCCCGCTATCCCTACTCCGATTTCATAAGGGACTGGGGTCCCGGCGGCGAGTGGGGCATCGTCAAGAGCCACAGCATCGATGGCACCGCCGTTCCCAAGGGTGGGGATGCGGGAGCGTTCGTCACCCCGAGTGGCGTGGTGGTGGTGGTGACGGTGAATGAGCGCATCGCCGACAAGGCCCACATCTGGGTCGAGAAGTCGGACAAGACGCTGAGCTTCTCGCCGTATTAAAAGTCGCTGTTCGCTATTCGCTCCTGGCTTTTAGCTTCCATAGCCGCCAAAAAACTCGATGGGGCGAAGATTCGAGTCAGGGCACGACCTCGGTCGTGCCGAAAAAGCCCATTTTGAATTACTCGACCCGAGGGGACTTCAGTCCCCGAGAGACGTGCGTTCCGGTGGGTAACGAGCTTTGCCGCCGGCTGAAGCCGGCTCGGGAACAATCTAAATACGGGCCAATCGGCACGACTGGAAGTCGTGCCCTGACGCACGAATTTTCCCAGCTCTCTTGGTCAGCGGCCCGAGAAGCCACCCCCTGACGCGGAACGATTCCTGAGGCTAGTTCCGGAAAGCGAATAGCGAATGGCGAATAGCGAAAGGCGGCCTTTCTCACGCTGCCGGCGCCATCGAGCGCTCGGCCGCGGTCTCGATGAAGCGCTTCATCACGTTCGCCCACATCACTTTCTTACGCAGCGCGCTTTCCTTCACCGCGCGTCCCTGAGCGAACATCTGCAATAACATTTTCAGCTTGAGCACGGTCAGCAGCTGCTGCTCTTGAGGATTGACATCATAAGCGCGCAGAAATGAGTCCTGCACCAGCGCAGTCAGGCTGCGATCGCAGAATGGGTATTTTTCGAGCGCCTCGACGGCTGCTAGAAAGATGGCGACATCGTTCAAGGAAGTCGCTTGCGAGCTGAAGTTAGCAAACTCGCAGAAACCCACGCCATGATCGGAGATCATGACGTTCAGAGGAACAAACTCGTTCAGCACCGCCGATGACGACTGCGGCTTCTTCACCTTGGCGAGCGAAGATTCCACATACTCCAGAATGGACTGGATCGAATCCTTCGCCAATCCGTCTTTCTGTGCCTTAATGCAAAGCTTCTGGATGTCGGCCAGCAGTGCTTTGCCGTCTACGGGCTGAGGATCTGCCGCAGTCGCATTGTGAAAACGGCGCAGCCATTCGCCGCTGCGGCGCGCTGCCAGGTCGAGCATGCCATCGTTGCCGAAGTCGGGCAGCAGGGCGGCTTTCATCACGATACTTTGCAGTGGCAGACCGTTAACCTTGGTACAGACCACGGCTCCCACGGCCGAGAAATCTCCGATGGCCCGCGGAACTCCATCAACCTGGTGCTGCGCACAAGCCTGCGAGATACGCTGCAGGTTGTCCAGCTCCCGCCGGGCCTGCTCGCGTGACGATTGCGCGCCGGACTTTCCGTTGCGATAGACCTTGGCATTGACCCGTTCACTACCATCGACGAAATCCAACACGATTTCGTAGGTGTAGTGATCGGTCTTCGGCGTGTGCCCCACAACGCGAACGGCCTTCAACTCCGAATGCTCAGGAAACAGCTCGGCTCCAGAATCTCGCAAGCTATCGACGATCTGATCCAGAACAGCGTCCGACATGAATGACCCACCCTTTCTCGGATACTTACGTGGAGCGCAACCCAAGGCCCTGATAGTAAGTTGCCAAAAAAGGAGGTTCAGTTGGCTGAATGGTGCTCAAAACGGGCGAGTCAATACAGTGAGGAATTGATTTACAACAGAAAATCACTCGCACCATACAACCCTGAGCGGGTGGGATTCTCCTTTACCTCAAACGAACCTAATTGGTGCCCCATTCGGCCTGTTTTGGCCGGGTGGGGACTTTTCTTTCCATCCGCAAGCGGCTTTCACGTCACCGACAAAAAACCCATCCCCGGCAAACGACGCCAGGATGGGGCACCCATTTATGAGGCCGTTACTCCCATGTCTGTGTGACGCCTTCTTCTAGAACGCGCAAATGTTTCTCGATCCCTTGCCGCCGCGCATCCTGCATCAACCGCGTCGAGCGGTTCGTCGATGGGCTCATGGCCAAGCTGGAAGCTGCCGTAATGCATCGGGACCATCCAGTGTGCGCCGAGGTCGAGGAAGCCTTGCACCGCGTCTTCGGGCGAGGTGTGCACGTTACGAAACGAGGCCGGATAGTAAGCTCCGATCGGCAGCAGCGCGATCTGCGGCTCGAGCCGCTCGCCGATCTCGCGGAAGCCGTCGAAGTATGCGGTGTCGCCCGAGTGGTAAAGCGAGTGCCGCGCATTTTGCAACACGTATCCGCCATAGCCGCGATGGGTGTCGCGAATTACGCGGGCTCCCCAATGCTTTGCCGGAGTGTGCGTAATGGCGAGCGAGCCTAACTGCAATTTCTCCCACCAGTCCATTTCGATCACGCGCGCGAAACCAAGATCGCTGACCAGATCGCGAACATGTCGCGGCACGATGATCAGCGGTCGCTTGCCGGACTTAATTCTCGTGAGTCGGGCAATGGTGCGCAGCGACGGGCGATGCAGGTGATCGAAATGCGCGTGCGTTATCAACACGGCGTCAATCGGCGGCAGATCGCGCAGCCGCAGCCCCGGACGGCGCAGGCGCTTCAGAACAAAAATCCAGCGCGCGAAGTTGGGATCGATGACGACGTTCTTGCCGCCAATCTGGATGAAGAAACTGGAATGGCCGATGAAGGTTACGCCCAGCTCTCCACGTTTTGCGAGCACCGGCTTGCGCGTGAGACCAGTCCGCCGAGTCATGGCGGAGTGACGCGCCAGCCTGGCGAACTGCCCTGCCTTGCGCCGGATTACAGTGCTTAACATTGGTTGCTATTCATTAGACGCGCGAGAAGCGACCTGCGATGCGGAGGAGCAAATCAATCGACCACGAAGCCCGCAGTCCGATGATCCTTAGTTTGGAACCTTTGCTACGAAGGGAGCGCCGAAGGCGCGCTATAGTCTAGCCCAGCACGCAGCGAAGCGGAGTGCTGGGTACCCTCGTCTATTTGGATCCCGAGTCGGCGTAGCGACGGCACTAACGAAGGTGTCGCCCCTACGGGGCTCCAGAACATCTTCAAGGAAATCACTACCCAGCGTTCCGCTTCGCTCCACGCTGGGCTAGACTGAGCCGCGCCTACGGCGCTGGAGCTCCGCGCGGGTACTGCATTCGCAAACCGGGGCTACTGTTGCGCCGCTGGCCGACGAAAAAACCAACCTACATCGCGCCCGTTGCCGGATCCAGCACCAACTCTGTCAGATTCGCTTTCGGCGACAACACCACTGCCTCAAGCACCAATTTCGCGACGCTCTCAGCTTCGATCATCTTGTCGCGCGGAGCGTCGGGCATCACCTGCTGCCAGATCTCGGTATCGGTCGCTCCTGGCAACAGCGCAGTAACACGAATGCCGGTCGGCTTGAGTTCCTCGCGCAGCGTCCGCGTCAAACTCAGTGCGCCCGCCTTCGACGCGTTATACGGCGCGAAACCCGCAAATGATTCACGAGCCGCCACTGAGATGATGTTCAGGATCGTCGCGCCAGCCTTCATCAACGGCACTGCAGCGCGCGTACACAGAAAAGTTCCCGTCAGGTTGGTATCGATGATGTCGCGCCAGAGCTCAACACTGGTCTCGTGCACCGGCATTGCTGACTGCGAGATGCCTGCGTTATTCACCAAAATGTCGAGCCGTCCGAATTCCTTTGTGACGGTGGCAAACACCCGCGCGACCCCGTCGTTGTCGCGAACATCGCACTCGACTGGCAGCGCCCGCCCACTCCCGGCTCCCGCGCGGCCTAGTTCCGCCGCTGCGTGCTCTAGCGTCTGCTGATTGCGTCCCGTTATCAGAACGCTGCAACCTTCCGATAGCAGCGCGCTGGCGATTGCCAAACCAATGCCGCGGCTGCCGCCAGTGACGACGGCAACCTTGCCCAGCAGACGCGATCCCGACGAGGACTTCGAAGAACCGTGCTCGTCAGCCATCGGTTACGATCCGTTGTTGTTCTTGTGCTGAATGAGCGAGAGGAATTCCTGCCGCGTCTGTTGCGCGCGAAAGGCTCCCAGCATCGATGAGGTCACAGTTGCCGAGTGCTGTTTCTCGACCCCGCGCATCATCATGCAGAGATGGCGCGCTTCGATGACCACGCCGACGCCCATGGGGTGAATCGCGTTCTGGATAGTCTCGGCAATCTGCACCGTGAGCCGCTCCTGTACTTGCAGCCGGCGGGCGAAGACTTCAACCAGTCGAGGCAGCTTGCTGATGCCAATGACCTTCCCTTTCGGGATGTATGCGATGTGCACCTTGCCGAAAAACGGCAGCATGTGATGTTCGCAAAGGCTGAACATCTCGATGTCTTTAACGATGACCATCTCGTCGTAATCGACACTGAACAGCGCGTTGCTTAAGACTTCCTCAGGATTTTCGTTGTAGCCCTTTGTCAGATACTTGAAAGCCTTGACGAAGCGCTCGGGTGTGCGCACCAGACCTTCGCGGTCAGGGTCTTCACCCAGACGAACCAGGAACTCACGCGTCAATTCTTCGAACGTGGCGCTCGTCAGGGTGGGTGTTTCGATAGTGTTCTTCATGAGTCTCCCAGCGTGTCGGGGGAAACGCTATTCTCAGGATAGTTGGGCTTCGCCACAATATTCAAAGCTATTATTCTGCGTCTCTTCGATCCTTATCTTCTCTAGATGTGCTGGCGTGGAATTCCCGTTTCAAAATCTGGTAGATCACCTCCGCCAGGTTTTCCGTTGTGGGCACACGATCCGCAAACTCGGGCCGGGTATTCAGGTTCTGATGGTCGAAGCGCTCCATGATCTCGCGCCGGAAGCAGTCATCAAGATCAACCAGGTTGCAGATCATTCCAGTGCTCGGGCTCACCTGGCCGCTCACCGTCACTTCCACCGCATAGTTATGACCGTGACCATACGGGTTGTTGCATTTGCCGTAGGTCAGCCTGTTCTCCGCCTCAGAGAGACGCTCACTATTCAGCCGATGCGACGCAGCGATCATGTACCGCCGTGTGAGATGGGCCTTCATTCTTCTCCGTAGTAGTCCACAAACAGGTCGGGCATCTCATAGACGCGCACCCGATGCAGCCTTGCCACCTTCAGCCTGGTATTCAGCCGGTTCCAGATGGCGATGGCGAGGTTCTCGGTTGTCGGTATCTGCGTCGCAAATTCCGGGACTTCTTTGTTCAGGTGACGATGGTCCATGGCCTCGACCACTTCGTCGTTGAGAACATCTTTGAGCTGCTTAAGGTCGACGACAAATCCGGTTGTCGGGTCGACTTCGCCTTTCACCGTCACTTCCAGCGTGTAGTTATGGCCGTGACCATTAAGGTTGGCGCACTTTCCAAACACGCGCTGGTTTTCCTCCGCGGTGAACGCCGGGTTGTGATAGTAATGCGATGCCGAAAATTCGCACTTGCGAGTTAAATAGACCATGATGTTGTGGTAGAGCTGGCCTTCAGGCCAGCGTCTATGCCGTTGAAAATACTCCCGGGCTTTAGCCCCTGCGATACTTCTAAGTCATTTTCTCAGCAGCCTCTTCAGTCGTACCGCTCAGGATCCCTTCTGCTGTGTCATCCCGAGCGACGAATCCGCCGCAAGCGGATGAGGAGCCGAGGGACCTGCAGTTTGCTGGCGCCACCGAAGCAGCGTCCATTGCGTACCTTCGCCCCTTCCACTGTATCGAGCCGCGCCTATGTGCAAGATATGAGCGAACCAACA
Organism: uncultured Acidobacteriaceae bacterium; assembly: GCA_963819645.1. GTDB lineage: Bacteria > Acidobacteriota > Terriglobia > Terriglobales > Acidobacteriaceae > CAVVDY01. Next base: position 64,931 of record CAWFWZ010000017.1, on the reverse strand, counting down.
GCACAGTAAACAGCGGCAGCCCAAATACCGCAAGGCTGTTTGATAACCAATCAAAATGTGCCCGCCGAATCCGCTGATAGAAGAAAACCAGCAATCCGAAAGCAATCGCCCCGTTCACCAGTACGCCAATCCGATCGCGATGCAGCAACGCAATCGCCACCCCGGTCACGGTAGCCACTATCAACACGAACTCAACGCCCCGTCGCAACGCCAGGCCGCGCGCATTGGGAAAGAGCAGCAGCAGGTTCTTCGTCCATCCTTCCCACATCTGCGGGAAGCTGCGATACATGCGCGTACTCACTACATCCGAAACGCGAAACTGAAGTCGGTACCCTGCGCTCTTCACCTTGCGCGCGAGTTCGACATCTTCCAGGATGGCCTGAGCTACCGACGCGTGTCCGCCAACCGCGTCGTACGCGTCGCGCCGAATCAGCAGGTATTGCCCATTCGCCGCCGCTGCCGCAGACGCCGGATCGCTGACTTCCTTCGGCCGAAAGCGCACCGCCAGTTCGGCAAAGATCACCGGCATGAGCGCCCGCTCAGCCACACTATGTACTTCCTGCTTGGGCGAATACGACAGCAGCGCCGCTTCATGCGCTTCCGCCTCGCGTAGTCCGCTCGCAATCGACGTCGGCGAATGTCGCGTATCCGCGTCGGTAAACAGCAGCCACTTCCCTGTAGCAACCTTCGCGCCAGACCAGCACGCGTTGCACTTACCGCTCCAGCCGGCGGGGAGCGGAGCCGCGTCAATCACGTCGACCGGGAAGCTCTGGGCAATCTCGCACGTGCGATCGGTGGAGTGGTCGTCGACCACGATCACCTCGTAGCTCACGCCCTGCTGCTCCACCAGAGACGGCAGGCAGTTGGCGAGGTTCGCCTCTTCATTCCGCGCCGGAACGATGACCGAAACCTCGACTGCGCCCTTAGTGGCATCCATGCCTGTGCGGCCCTTGGTTATTATAGATTTGTGAAGCGCATCGCATCCGCCACTGTTCTGGTCTGCCTTTTTTTGCTCGCTGCCTGCAATGGCAACCGTCCTCCCAAGATCGGTGAAAGGGCACCCGACTTTACTCTTACCGATTCAGAACGCACCGTCTCACTGGCCCAGCTTCGCGGCAAACCCGTGCTGCTCAACTTCTGGGCTACGTGGTGTCCGCCATGCATCGAAGAGATGCCGTCGCTGGTGCAGTTACAAAAGCAGTTGGGCGACAAGGTCGTCGATTCTCGCGGTCAGCGAAGATGCCGACGACGCGGCCTACAAGCAGTTCGTGCGCGACCACAACGTCGACCTGCTCACCGTGCGTGATCCCAAGAACATGGCCAACACTCTTTACGGCACCTTCCAATTTCCTGAGACCTATGTCATCGACAAGGATGGCGTCATTCGCCGCAAATTTATCGGCGCCGCCGACTGGACCAATCCTGAGATCATCGAATATCTGAACAAACTACAAGAGGGCAAATCATGACTCTTTCTGCGCGTAATCAACTGGAAGGAACCGTCGAAGAACTTCAGCTCGGGGGCGTGATGGCACACGTTGTAGTGCGTGTCGGCGACAACCTGATCGAGAGCGTCATCACCCGGCGCAGCGCCGAGCAAATGCAATTGAAAGTCGGCGACAAGGTCAAGGCCGTCATCAAGTCGACTGAAGTCATGCTTCAGAAAGATTGAGGGCAACCGTCGAGAGCTGAGGAGCGCTTACTTGGCGGGAACGCTCGCCGGCGGATCGCTTCCCTTCACCGCAACCAGGTATTCGACAATCAGCGCCTGATCTTCGGGCGAGATGGACGCGCCGTAGGCGTCCCCCATCTTTTTCACTTCCGCCTGCCACTGCGCCTTCGAGAAGCGCGGCTGCGTGAGTACGTAGCGTGCCGAGTGGCAAAGCAGGCAGTTCTTCTCATACACCTCGCACGTGTGGACCAGGCGGTATCTCGGTCTCGACGTGCGGCAGGGTGATTCGCTCGACCTGATCTGAGCTCGGCTTCGGCGACGCGGCATTCGGCGACTGCGATTGGCTGATCGTTGCGCTCGCAACCAAAGCTGCCAGCAGCAGACCGCGCGCGATGTGATTTGTAGTCTGCATCACGCCACTACCACCTCTTGCTGTTCGATGACGTCGCGTTGATAGCCGCTGCGGTTCCACTGCGACGTGACTTGCGTCTCACCGCTGGCACTGGTGGCACGAACCATGAGCTTGTACGTTCCCTTCGCCGCGGGAGTCCAGTCCGCCTGCCAACGCCGCCACGAATACTTTCCCAGGTCCGGGCCAAGAGTGGCATCGCTCCAACTCTGGCCGCCATCTTTGGAAACCTCGACGCGCTTAATGCCCGAGTCGCCATCGTTTGCCAGTCCCGACAACTGATAGCGCTGCCCGGCGCGAAGCTGCTCGCCGGGAGCAGGCTTCAAAAAGATCGAGTGCACTGACATACGATTGATGGGCACCGTTGCCGTCGCCAGATGTTGCGGTTCCTCGTTGGCCTGCGGATTGTCGGGAATGCGATACGCCTTGTCCATCCAGAACGTCTTCAGCGGCTGATCCAGCACCGTGATGGTCGCCAGCGACTTGACCCAGTACGTCGCATACCAGCCCGGCACGATCAGGCGAATGGGATAGCCGTTCAACATCGGCAACGGCTCGCCATTCATTTCGTAGGCGATCATCACTTCGCCATCGCGCGCATGATCGATGGCAAGCGACTTCTGAAACACCGGCGTCGCCGGCAGCGGCGGAACATCGAGTCCGCGCAGCCCCACCTGCACCGCTCCCGGCTGCACGCCTGCCGCATCCAGCACGTCCTTCAGGCGGACACCCTTCCAGCGCGCGTTGCCCATCGACCCGGCGCCCCATTGTCCACCGGGAACCCTCGGCTCAAACCAACTGCGAAAGTTGCCGGAGCACTGGGTCAGAGCCACCATCGTGACCGGCTCGAACTTCGAGCGCAGCTCGCTGAGCGACAGGCTCATGGGCTTGCTCACATGTCCGCCAACCTCGAGCCGGAAAGTTTGTAAATCGACCGTGGTAGGAATTCCGGAAAGATGCCAGCGCACGAAGAAGGCATCGTTGGGTGTAAGGTCAGTTGCAAAGTAGCGCAACGGTGTTTCCAATTGCGGCGGCCGATCGGTAAGCAGAATGAGATCGGTCTTCTGCGGATAGCGCACCAGGGTCTGAGTCCCAGGCTGCGAAGCGCTCGCCGGACTGTCCGCCCATGCCAAATCCGGTGTCCATCCGAATACGCTACTCGCGGCTGCGATTCCTCCTAACGAAACCAGCGAAGACAGAAATCTTCGTCGCGCAACCGTGCGCGAGTCCTCGCTCGGCATGTCGGCCCTTGTCTGCATAGGTCCAAGACCTTTGTCGGAAATGTGCGCTAGCGCGCCTGGCTATCCCGGCCAGTTACGGGAGCAGAACGTTATCACAGATGGGGGAATGAATTCAAAGTAGCCGCTGGCTCGACCGGCGAAGCGCTCCAAAGTGGCTAGGGACTGGTTACCTTAGTTTGGCGTGCGTGTGACGGTCATCACAGACATTGATTTCGCAACCGTCATACTCTGTTCCTGAGTGAAAGCTGTGTGATGCCGATGTCCGTGGCTCCATACTAGTGACTGGCCACCCGACCGGCCCTCATTGCAGGGTGCATCAAGACACAGGGAAGCGCGCTTCCAATTCACCATTGCTGTAGGTGAATCGCAAAAGTTGCAAGTGGTTAAACAAATAAGCAAACAAGGAAGTTATCGGGGTAAGCGTAGATCGGCCCAAGATCTTAAATATCGCGGATTTCGAAAAGCTCACCGAACACGCAGCAGCGGTCCTGATGGTGAAAACTCAGGAACGCGGGGCGCGCGTGTGTCTCTCCACGCCATTCGTCGCCGGACGACATACTTCTATCTTCATTCTTGTCTCTGCCCTTCCAGAAAATCTACAGTCCCGCCTCAAGCCGCGAGCGCGGATCAAGATAATCGCGCAGGCCATCTCCAACGAAGTTGAACGACAACACGGCCAGCATCACCGCCGCCGCGGGAAACAGCACCAGGTGTGGCGAGTCGAACAGGTGCGAGCGCGCGTCGTTCAGCATGGATCCCCAGCTCGCCGTCGGGGGCGGCACTCCCAACCCGAGAAAGCTCATGGTTGCCTCCGCCAGGATCGCGCCCGCCATACCGATCGCAGCCTGAACCAGCACCGGCTGAATAATGTTGGGCAGGATGTGCCGCACCACGATGCGCAAGTCGCTGGCTCCCAGCGCACGCGCCGCTTCCACAAATTCGCGCTCGCGCACGGCCAGCACCTGTGCACGCACTAATCGGGCATACCCTACCCAGCCGCCAATCGACAGCGCGAAGATCAGGTTGAAAATCCCCGGCCCCAGGAACGCGACAAACGCGATGGCCAGCAGGATTCCGGGGAATGACAGAAAGGCATTCATCACTACGACGTTCAGCACGCGGTCGGTGATGCCGCCGTAGTATCCGGCGATCGAGCCGAAGATCAGCCCCAGGGTGAGCGACGCCGCCACCACGCAACTGCCTACCAGCATGGAGATGCGCGCGCCGTAGATGACGCGCGACAAGATGTCGCGTCCCAATTCGTCGGTGCCAAACCAGTGTGCCGCCGACGGAGCCATCAACCGCGATGGCAGGTCGATGTACGCCGGGTCGTAAGGCGCGAGCCAGGGCGCAAACAGAGCGCAGGCGACGAAGACGACGATCATCACCGCCCCCGCCGTCGAGAGTACGTTGTGCCGAGCGGCGCGGCGAATGGCGCCGACTTGAAGCGCAGGAATCATGAATGGCTCATCTTAACGTACGCCGACGCCGGCCTCGGGGAGTACAATCGCTTGTTCCCGGCTCGCGGCCCATGCTTCCCTTCAAACTTGTCTATAGCGAGAAATACTTCCTTCCCATCGGAGAGCACGTCTTTCGTGCCGACAAATTCCGCTTAATCGTTGAGCGTCTGTTGCAGCAGGGAGTGGCTGACCGCTCCGACCTGATCGAACCTTCGCCCGCCTCCGAGCAGGACGTGATGCTGGTGCACTCGCCGCATTATGTGAACAAGCTGATGGAAGGCAGCCTGTCGGCCCGCGAAGAGTTGCAGATGGAGATTCCCTACTCGCCGCAGGCAGTCGATGCCTTCATGCTGCACGCCGGCGGCTCCATTCGCGCTGCTGAGCTTGCTCTCGAAGACGGAGTTTGCATCAACGTCGGCGGCGGATTTCACCACGCCTTTCCCGATCACGGCGAAGGCTTTTGCATGATCAACGACATAGCGGTCGCGATCCGCGCCATGCAAAAACGCGGCCGCATTCAGCGCGCCATGACGGTGGACTGCGACGTACATCAAGGCAATGGCACGGCGGCAATCTTCAGCAAACCGGCACAGAGTGCGCCGACCTTGCCTTCGGCATCACCGCAGACTATCTCTGGCGGACGCGGCGAGATGTTACATGGCTGCAGTCAGGATGTCTTCACCATCTCGCTGCACCAGGAAAACAATTACCCGTTCGTGAAGCCGGCATCGTCGATCGACGTAAATCTGCCGGACGGCTGTAGTGACGAAGAATATCTGGCGTGGCTCGACAACGCGCTGAGCTCGGGACTGCGGCAATTCGAGCCGCAGCTCATCTGCTATGTCGCGGGCGCCGATCCTTTCCGCGAAGACCAGCTCGGCGGACTGAACCTTACGATCGATGGACTGAAGCGGCGAGACGAGCTGGTATTCCGGGCGGCGCGAGCACGCGAGATCCCCATCATGGTGACCTACGCCGGAGGCTACGCCATCCACGTCGAGGATACGGTTTCGATACACTGCAACACTGTCGTGGCGGCGGCAGAGATCTATGGCCACGCCAATAGCGAGTCGCGCGAGTTTGCTTGACGGGAAACTTTTGGCGATGCGGTTGGGTGGAAGCCCTCGCCTTCAGGCGAGGGGGACACGGCACTCCCAAAACTATCGGCTTCAGCCGTGGCGCGCGCCGGCGCTAAAGCGCACCTGTTGCGGAAGGCTCTTTTCCCCCGCATAAATGCGGGGGCTTCCACCCGCAATCAGATACACACTTCCGGTTGCCTCTCACCCCCTTCCGCACCGCACAATAGGTGGCATACTCGGAGAACTACCGTTGGACCTTGACGTTGGAAGCACCCTTTTGCAGTACACCATCGTGCGCCGCCTGGGCGCGGGCGGTATGGGAGTCGTGTACGAGGCGGAGGACAGCAAGCTCGGCCGTCACGTCGCCCTCAAGTTCCTGTCGACCGAGGCTGAGCGCGATCCCTACGCCCTTGAGCGCTTCAAGCAGGAGGCGCGCGCCGCCTCAGCCCTGAACCACCCAAACATCTGCACCATCTATGCGGTTGAAGAGTGCGAAGGGCGCAGCTTCATCGCCATGGAACTTCTCGAAGGCCAGAGTCTGGCGGAGAAGATCAATGGCCAGCCGATGCCGCTGGACAAGATCCTCGACATCGGCATCCAGGTGACCGATGCGCTCGATATCGCTCACCACAAGAGTATCGTGCACCGTGATCTGAAGCCGGCCAACATCTTCATCACCTCGCGCGGGCAGGCGAAGATTCTCGATTTCGGATTGGCGAAACTGATTCGCGAGCGCCAGGCCGCGATGGAAACCATCGGCGGCGACACGCCTACCTATGCGCCTGTACACCTCACCTCTCCCGGGACGGCGGTGGGCACGGTGGCTTACATGTCACCGGAGCAGGCGCGCGGCGAGGAGCTCGATGGCCGCAGCGATCTGTTCTCGATGGGAACAATTTTTTACGAGATGGCGACCGGACGCATTCCTTTCTCGGGCAATACTTCCGCCGTCATCTTCAGCGAAATTCTTACCCGCAATCCGCCGCCGCCGTCGGAGTTCAACGCCGGCATCGCGCCCAAGCTGGAAGAGATCATCGGCAAGGCGCTGGAAAAAGATCCCGACCTGCGCTACCAGACGGCAGCCGAGATGCGCGGCGATTTGAAGCGTCTGAAGCGCGACAGCGAATCGGGCAAAACGGTAGCACACTCAACTACTGGATTTGCGCCGGCTGCACCATCAGGATCGGCGTTCTCGCAGCCGCCCTCGCCATCGACTCCCGCGGCCCCTATTCCCGGAGCGCAACCAGCGCGACACCCCAGCTCGCCGGTAATCGATGCCGCACGTGAGCACAAAGGGCGCGCCGGACTCGTCGCGAGCATCGTCGTGCTGGTCTTGGCGGCGGCGGCCTTTGGCATCTACTCGCTCTTTCAATCCCGGGGAAGCAGCGCGCAGCCTTTTCAGTCGGTCAGTCTGGAGAAGCTCACCGACTCAGGCAAGGTCAGGCTGGCTACCATCTCGGGTGATGGCCGTTATCTGTTCAACGTTCACGATGACGGTCGCGGTACCCAGAGCCTCTGGATGCGGCAAATCGCTACCGGCAGCGACAAGGAGATCATTCCTGCCACCGAGGCCCGCTACGTCGGCCTCACCTTCTCGCCGGACGGGAATTATCTCTATTTCGTGCGCAATGAGCCGCAGCGGCCAGAGATCAACCTCCTCTACCAGGTCCCAACGCTGGGAGGCACGCCGCGGCTACTGATCACCGACGTGGACAGCGCAATAAGTTTCGCGCCCGACGGCAAACGCTTCGTGTTCCTGCGCGACAGTGGCGCCGAGGCAAATTCGAACCTGATCATCGCCAATGCCGACGGCAGCAATGAGCGGGCGCTGGCCACCCTTCCGTTGCCCGGGTACAAAGACCCGGTATGGTCTCCCGATGGCAAAACCATTGCTGCTTCGGTCCTCGACCCGGGGGGTCAGAACCTGGGCCGGATCGCCGGCCTGGATCCGGATACCGGCAAGGAGCGCACGCTCTATGCCGCCACTGCCCAACTCAGTAAACCGGCGTGGCTTTCCGACAGTAAAACGCTGGCCCTGATCTTTCAGGATATTTCGAGTAACTGGGACGGTCAGGTCGGCGAAGTGAGCGCCAGCAATGGCCAGTTCCGGCGCATTACCAACGATCTGAACAACTACAGCAGCTCTACACTGGCTGCTACCAGCGATGCCAAACAGTTGGTGGCAGTGCAATCCGCCCCAACCGCCGGCATTTACACCATGAGTTCTGAGCCGAATGCTCCCGCTGCTCCCACCCTGGTCGAGAATCGGGAAGATGTGAACGTTGGCTGGACCAACGACGGAAAGCTGGTGGCCATCGATTGGGAAGGCCACATCCTGAGCATGAACGCCGACGGCAGCAATCGTGCGGTGCTCTATTCCGACCGGCTATTCATGACCAACCTTTCTGTCTGTCAGGACGGGCGCCATGTTCTTTTCAGCATGCCCAACAAACAAACCAAAGGGATCAGCGTCTTCCTGCTTGATATGCAGGCCGGAACCACCAAGCCCATCACTTCCGGCAAGGCTGACTTGAATGCGTTCTGCTCGCCCGACAGTACATTCTTCCTCTACACCAAGCTGGAGAATGGGAAGAAGCTCCTGATGCGTCAGCCGCTCGACGGAGGCGAGGCGAAACAGATTTTCCCCGACTTCGCCCAGTTCGCCAGCTTAACCGCCGACGGAAAAACTGCAGCCGTACTCAGCATCGAGGGTAAGGGTGCAGACACCAAAACCGTGATCAAGCTCATCGACGCGAATGGCGGGCCGGTGCTCAAAACCATCCATCCCAACGCGTTCATCGCGGGACTGGTAACCTTCTCGCCTGACGGCAAGTACCTCTATTATCCGCACAATGAGCACGGAGTTTCCAACCTGGTAAAGCAATCTGTCGATGGCGGCGATGCGGTTCCGGTGACTAAATTCGATGAGCTGGCGATCTACGATTATTCTTACGACTGGAATAACAAGAGGCTCGCGGTAACCCGTGGCCGTTCCAACAGTGATGCGGTGCTTATTAAAGACCAGCGGGCGGAGTGAAATTCAACCAGGCAGGGTTCTCTATCAATGGCTATGTTCTGCACGAATTGCGGTGAGGAAATGCGAGCGACCGATAAGTTCTGCGCTGGCTGCGGAACTCCGGCCGCGCCTCGATCAGCCAAGCCTCGCGACCACCGACTCCGTTGCGTCGGCGCCTCCAGCATCTGCGCTGCCCGCAGTCGCTACTCCGGCGGCCCAGGCTCCTCTTTCCAGTCAGCAGGAGCAGCAGGTTTTGTTGGAAGCCGAAGAGATCGCGTCGGTACGCGGCATGTTGCCCGTCGACGCTTTGCCGCCGGAGTTCCCGCCGGCGACACGGGCGGTCCAAACGCAAACATGCGGATACTGTCGCCAGCCGAATCCGGCGGGCAACCGATTCTGCGAGCGGTGCGGTCAACCGCTGCAAGCCGCGCCTGCGGTTCAGGCCGCACCGGCCCCGCCAGTCCGTTCAGCAGCACCGGCAGCAGCACCGGCGCCCATAACCCAATCGGGTTGGCTCGACGTGCCTGCGCCTGCACCCTCCGCCGCGGCAGCGCCTGTGAAAGCGACTGCGGTTGCGAAAGCAGCGACCGCTCCCGCACCGCCGACTGTCGCTGCGACTGGAAAAGACGCCTCCGACTTTTTCTACTTTTATGACGACAGCTCCACGCAGCGCAGCAGTCGCAAGCTGCTGATCGTAATGATGGTGGTGCTGGCGCTCGGAGTCCTGGGCGTCATCTACCTGCTGTCGCGCCCGTCGGCCAAGAGCCCCGCGGGAGCAAACGTCAGCATCACGATTTCTCCCACCGAAGCGGAGGTGCCGGTCGGCCAGGCGCACGACTTCTCAGCTACCGTGACCGGTAGCGGCGACACCGATGTCACCTGGTCGGTGGAGGAAGGCAACGCAGGCGGAACCGTGGTCAATCGCGGAGCGCAAGCTCAGGGCGGAGCCGTCGCCAGTCTGGGCGTCTACGTCGCGCCCACAACTCCGGGGACGTATCACGTTATGGCAACCAGCAAGGCGAATGCGACGAAGTCGGCAACGGCGGAAGTGCTGGTCAGCGGGAAGTAGAAAGACAGTTGTCAGTTGTCGGTTGTCAGTTGTCGCTCCTCTTCGGCTGTCATCCCGAACGCAGTGAGGGACCTGCAGTTTGTCCGCATCGCCGCGAACCCTCCATGTTCAGGAATGCACGCGGGCGCTCGTTCCAGCCTCCGCTGAAATGCGAGCGGTGATGATGCTCACACGACGCCGTTCGGGCCAGTGAAGAAACTGCGGATCCCTCGGCTTCGCTCGGGATGACACCCACAGGAAAGAGAGTCGCGACGACACAAACTGAAGGTCCTTCGCTGCGCTCAGGATGACAATTCAAGAAAGAGTGGCAGGTCCTTCGCTTCGCTCAGGAAAACAATCAATAAAAGCTGCAACTTATCCGCACGACTTCAGTCGTGCCGAAGCATTCTCCTCTTCGGCTGTCATCCCGAACGCAGTGAGGGATCTGCAGTTTGTCCGCTTCGCCGCGAACCCTCCATGTTCAGGAATGCACGCGGGCGCTGGTTCCAGCCTCCGCTGAAATGCGAAGCGGTGATGATGCTCACACGACGCCGTTCGGGCCAGTGAAGAAACTGCGGATCCCTCGGCTTCGCTCGGGATGACACCCACAGGAAAGAGAGTCGCGACGACACAACTGCAGGTCCCTCGACTCCGCTGCGCTTCGCTCGGGATGACAGCCAAGACGAGGAGTGCTTCGGCACTGCTGAAGTCTCGCCGGACGCGAAGCTTCCGACTGACAACCGACCACTGACAACTTCCTACGCCCCGCCCTTCGCGGCTGCCCCCAGCGCTTCCAGCACGTCAACGGCACAAGAGTAGCGGCCGAACGGGGCGGCGATCTGTGCCCCCTGCACCATCTCGCGCGCGGCAGAGAGCATGTCGCGGGCAATGGCTACGCCTTCGGCGCGGGCGGCATCGGCGGTGTTGGCTTTCACCATGCGCTCGATAATCTCGTCGGGAATGGAGACGCGCAGCTCATTCTTCATGAACTCGGCGTTGCGGGCGCTGGTCAGTGGCCAGATGCCGGCGACCACCGGAATCCGGCAGTGCGCGATGTTCTTCAGGAACTCTTCCAGCAGGCGCAGATCGAAGACCGGTTGCGTAACCGCGAGTTCGGCTCCTGCCTGAACCTTGTATTCAAAGCGGCGAATCTCTTCGTCAATGTTGTCGGCGCCCGGATTCGCTCCCACGGCGATAACAAACTTGGTCGCGGCACCGATGGGATTGGAACCGATGTCGAGTCCGCGATTCAAGTTGTGAACAATGTTCACCAGTCCAATGGCATCCACATCGAAGACCGCGGTCGCGTCAGGATAGTCGCCCATCTTCGGCGGATCGCCGGTGATACAGATGAGATTGTTGATGCCGACGGCGCTTGCGCCCAGCAGGTCCGACTGAATGCCGAGCACGTTGCGGTCGCGACAGGTGTAGTGCAGGATGGGCTCAATGCCGACCTGTTGCGCAACCAGCAGACACAACGCCTGGTTGCCCATGCGAGCCGAGGCGCGCGGGCTGTCGGGAATGTTCACCGCATCCACGCCCACCGACTTCAGAAACTTCGCACCTTCGATCTCCTTCAACGCGTCGATGCCCTTGGGCGGAACAATCTCCACCATGGTGACGAACTCGCCGGCAGCGATCTTGCGTCCCAGTCGCGAGCGCTCGCCGAGAGCAACGGTTTCCACCGGAGCTGCGGAAGGAGCCTTGACCGGTTTGTACGAGGTGCTACGCGCCGCGCCTACTCGAAGACGCGACTTCATGCTGTGAATGTGCTCCGGCGTAGTCCCGCAGCATCCGCCAACCAGAGCGACGCCTACCTCTACAAATTTTTTGGCATAACTCGCCATGTACTCGGGCGAGCACAAGTAGATGTTTCGTCCTTCCACCGAGCGTGGCATGCCGGCATTCGGTTGCGCCGAAAGCGGAGCGGTCGTCACCGCGCGCACCCGCTCCATGGCATCGAGCATGGCCACCGGGCCGACGCTGCAGTTGCAGCCCACCACGTCGGCGCCCCATTCCTGCAACTGCGGGCCATAGTGTTCCGGGCTCGAGCCGTCGAGGCAGTTCCCTTCCTCGTCGATCGTTACCTGCGCAACCACCGGCAGCTTGGGATTGACCTCGCGCGCCGCCAGCAACGCCTGATGCAGTTCTTCGAGATATCCAAAGGTCTCCAGGATGATGAGGTCGACGCCCTCTTCATCGAGCGCCTGAATCTGTTCGCGAAAGGCGTCGCGTGCCTCAGAAAGAGCGACCTTGCCCAGCGGTTCGATGCGAACCCCGAGCGGTCCGACAGCCCCGGCCACCAATGCATCGAAGCTCTTCGCGGCTTCGCGAGCCACCCGGGCGCCCATCCGGTTGATGTCAGCCAACTTATCCACACATCCGTGCCGCCCCAACCGAAACGAATTGGCGCCAAAGGTGTTTGTTTCTACGATCTCTGCTCCGGCCTGGAGGTACTCGTGATGAATGTTGCGAATCAGGTCAGGCTGAGAGAGGTTCAGTTCGTCGTAGCAACGGTTGATGAAAATGCCCTTGGAATACAGCAGGGTGCCCATCGCCCCATCACAAAGAACGGGGCCGGCCTGCAAGCGAGTTAGAAGATCCGTGGCCATATTGCGTGACTGCCACCGTAAAGGTGGCAGAACTCTATCGTACATGACTCGAAGCTCGATCAGCCCTCGGAGGCGTCATGGGTTCGCTTTGTTATAATTCACTTTTCCAACAACTTAGGTACGACAGGAAAGAATTGCGGGGCAGAGTTTTGAATCGAGTTTTGGCGGTTCTGGGAGCAGCAATCCTCTCGCTCACCATGGTTGCCTGCGGCAGCGGGAACAATGGCAACACTTCAGTAACTACCCCAAACGGCAATACCATCAACAATCCCAAGGGCACGCTCAAGAACCGCGCCTATATCAGCAACAAGTACTCCGGCAATCTTCAAATCGTCGACAGCGCCAACGATACAACCGCGTTCTACAACTCCAGCAATACGAACGTCAACACCACTAATCAAATCGTCGATCTGTCGGTGAACATCCCGGTTGGAATTTCCCTGACCTTCCTGGCGCGCAGCCCCGACGGCACCATGACGGCGGCTTACGATCCCCTCACTCTTGGCATCGGCCTGGTAAACAATTCCACCCAGGTGGCGACATCGACAGTCAGCCTGCCGGACTGGGCGGCGATGGAAGTGTTCTCTGCCGATTCCAAAACGCTCTACGTTCCCACCGGCAATCAGAATACGATCCAGGTGATCGACGTTACCAATTCCGTCATCACCACCACGTATACCGTGCCTTCGGTGCGTTGGATCGCCCTGGATACAACCAGCAACATCATGTTGGCGTTCGCCGACAACTCCGATTCCATGTGGGTGATCAACCTCGGCGCCGCAACCATCACCCCAGTTGCGATTCCCGGCTTTTCACGGCCGGTGAACGCCTTCTTCAGTAGCGACGGCAGCACTGCCTACGTGCTGAATTGCGGCAATCAGTGTGGAGGCAGCGCGCCTCCGTCAGTCACCGAGTTCAACATGAGCGCACAGACCATCACCACCAGCGTGCAGGTTGGTGGAGCATCGGTCGGTCTGCTGAATGGCACTACTCTTTACGTTGCGGGATATGCCGGCGGGACAAACGGCACGTTCGACATCGTTGATGTCTCCGCCATGACCCGTACCACCGCGAATTCCATCCCGATCAATGATGGCCAGCAGTGGAAGATGGGGCTGAACAACAACAAGGTCTATATCGGCGCCAAGACTTGCAACAACACCGCGACTGGATGCCTGTCCGTGGTGAACCTGGCGACCCAAACGGCCGATGCACCCCTGCCTCCGTTGGGCCCGGTCACTGGCATACTATCCATCCCCAATCGCGACACCATGTACGTGATCCAAGGGGGTGTGCTCTATATCTACGACACCACGACGGATCAGCTGCAAAAGCTGCAGCTAGGCTTCCGCGGTGCGCTGTACGACGCAGTGCAGATCGATCAATAGCCAGACTCTTCTCGCGCTTGCTAGGTGCCGGACCGTTCGCGCTACTGTGGCTCCAACCGCAGGTGATGCACTCCCGACCGCTGAACCGCTTGTGGCGAAAACGGCAACGGAAAAGTGCGGCCGTGATAGTACGCGTCCCACTGATCATTGAAGTGTTCGTCGAAGATGTTGCCGGACTGGCCATTCACGATGTCGAGGGTCGAGTGGTCGAGGTCTGACATGTCGGCGGTGAAGCGCTCTGACGGCCCGAAGTGGGTTCCGACCTGCTTGATGGTTTCCTCGTCTCCCGAGAGTGGCTGCGGACCAGGTGTCGCGCGCTTCAGCACCGGGAAGTTACTCCAGAACGGATGCCTGACATCGACCTTGTGTACCCTTCCCCACCTCCAGGTGGAGAGCGCAGCCGGCGCGTGCTCCTGCGACAGCGCCGCTTCCACCGCCGCCGTCAGCAGCGCGTTGTAGTCGGAGTATTGCGATGGCAGCCAGCGTGGCGGCTCGTTGCGTGAGAATGTTCTCCAGCCAGACCGGCTTCATGAACCAGCGATAACTCTTCCAGTCGTCTCCGAGCTTCGCCTTCAGCAGCAGCTCTTCCAGTGCTGCGCGAGAGTAGTAAGCGATAGTGGGAGCGGGAAGATCGGTGGCCATGGTGCCGTCCCAGTTGCGCATCAGGTCAGCCGCGGCTTTGGCGCGCTGCGATGCGCCGGGTGTGTGGTCGATGGCGTAAACGAAGCGCTGCGCGCAGAAGCGATCGAACTCCGAAAGCACGTCGGTCTGGATGTTCAGCATGTCCGCGGCCGTGAGCTGCTTCTTGGCAGCGAGCAGCTTGTAAATACGCTGCACCCGATAGGGCGAGCTCCACTCGATGGCCAGCGTGTAGGGATAGTCCTTGGGCGTCACTCGTGCATTCGCGGTGGCGATGATGCCGGATGGCGGATCGTAGACGCTGGGCATCTTGTCGTAAGGGACGTAGCCGGTCCACTCGTGGCTGTCGTCCTCGCCCGGCACAGGCAGAGAGCCGTCACCCGCCGCGCGAATGGGTACATGTCCGGTCGCCTGATATCCGATGTTGCCGTCGGTATCGGCATAGACAACGTTTTGCCCCGGCGCCGTGAACTTCGAGAACGCAGTCTCGAAACTCCTCCCAATTGCGCGCTGAGTTCACGTCGAAGAACGAAACGTTCCCCGCGCTTGGATCGTAGATGGTCCACTTCAGCGCGAGCTGGCGCGTTTCGCCCGGAACAATTGGCGTGATGATGGGTCCGTGCCGGGTGATCACCACATCGAGATTGACCTCAGGTTTGCCCTTCACCCGGATGATCTCTTTGCGGTGCTCGGGTTGCTTCCAGCCCTGTGGCGTGAGGTACTCGCCGCGATCGTTGAACTTCTCGACGTACAGGTCTTCTACGTTGGGGCCGAGATTGGTGAACCCCCAGGCGACTTGCTGATTGTGTCCCACAATGACGTACGGCACACCCGGCAGCGTAACTCCCACAACGTCGTAGTCCCCGGCTGTCAGATGTGCCTCGTACCAGGTGTTCGGCATGCGCAGATCGAGATGCATGTCGTTCGACAGCATCGGCTTGCCCGTGATTGTGTGCGCACCAGAGACGACCCAGTTGTTGGAGCCGGGGCGAAGATCGTTTTGAAAGGGCGCACCTTCAGGTGCGGCGTAACGACCCATAAATCCCTTGTCATCCCGAGCGGGCGTCAGCCCGAGAGGGACCTGCAGTTCTTCCAGCGACGAGCGCTGCTTGGGACCGCTTCTTGGCTGGCGCTTCCTCTTCCTCCTGATCCGGACTCTCTCCCGCCGGCGGCTCATTCTCAATCGACTGCCCTTCCTCGCCCGGCACATGATCACGCCACGAAGAATTCACGTACAAATCGGCAGTCAGCTCGGGGCCCAGCTTGGCGAGGATTTTCTCTCGCTGCAACTCCTTCTTGTACTCGTAGTGATTGAGGAACTCCGTCATCGACAGGCCGACCAGCATCGAATCCTCGACCGTCCACTCATACGGGAAGTAGGTCATCAGGCGAAATTCGAGCGGCAGCGTCTTCATGTGCTGCGCGATGTAAGCATTCACGCCGTCGGCGTAGGCCTGCAGCCGGGCGCGCTCTTCGGCAGGCAGGTTCGCCACCGTCTTCTCGGCCACCTGCCGCAAGTCCAAGAATGCGCTGCTCTTCATCGGTCTTGATGTACTCGGGGCCGAGCACTGCCGAGAGGTCTCCCGAAGCGTAGCGGCGCGTCATGTCCATCTGCCAGAGGCGGTCCTGCGCGGTCACGATAGCCCTGAGCGAAGAAGAGGTCATGCAAGATTTGCGCCGAGATGTTCGGCACGCCCAGCGAATCGCGAGTGACGATCACCGGAGCGGCTAGTCCTGACAGCTTCAGCGTTCCATCGACCACCGGCAGCGAGGCCTTGGCGGCGCGGAAGAACCAGATGTCCGCCAGCAGAAACAGCGCCAGCACAAAGACGAGCAGCACAATGACCACTCGCAATGCAAGGCTGAATCGCTTCGGACGTGGAGGCGAGAGAGTTGTGGAGACGGCCATGGAAATTTCGATTATAGCGGCCCAACATGGATTGACCGCTCGCCTGGATCGTGCATGGTAATTGTGCCACCCTAGGTGGTATATTTTAGTAGAGGCATTATGAGCGACGTGTACAGTTTGCGCGAGGCCGCGGCGATTGCCGAACTTTCACCGGATACAATCCGCACTGCGGTGGAAAAGAAATCAGTTGCTCCCTCCCGGGGGAAGAAGGTGGGCAAAGCGGTCCGACACGGTTTCTCCCCCAGCGATGTCCTGCTGGTCAAGCTGCTTTCGGCGTTTCCCTTTCCGTTGAGCAAACAGGACAAGCAGCACCTTGCGCGGGTGCTGAGTGGGACTCAACGACAGGCTGGACAGTGGTCGTTGCGGGGCGGCAACCTGGCATACGTTGCGGACGCAATGCAGCTCACGATCGACTGTAAGCCGATTCGCCAACAATTAAAGGAGAACCAGGCAGCATATCGATGGGGAAAACGCCGGGTCGTATCTTCTCCTGACGTGCTGGCCGGCGAACCGGTTTTTCGCGGCACCCGCATCCCGGTTGAGCACGTTTCGGCATTGTTTCGAAAGGGTGTTCCTGAGCAGGAAATCGCAGAGGATTTCCCAGCCTTGAGCGATCGTGACTTGGCCTACGCTCGGTTGCTTTCGAAAATGGGCAGCAAGCCTGGACGTCCCAGGAAACGAATCATCCTGGAAAGGACGGCCAAGGCCGCCTGAAGATGCGACTGCTGCTCGATGAGCACATCTCACCAGCTTTGGTAAGCAGGCTCGCCGAACGTGGCGTCTATGCCCAGTCAGTCCCTCATGTTGGAATGTCCGGCAAAAGCGATCGTGAAGTATGGCAGTACGCACTGCATCACGATTTTGTCGTTGTGACGACGAACGCACGAGATTTTATCCAACTCCTTGATGTCGATCTTCATCCTGGACTCATCGTACTTCGGGAGAGCGGCCTGACTCGCAACGAGCAATGGGCTCGCATTCTTCCAGTAATAGACCATGTGCACAACTCAGGTGACGAGGACCTGCTGGTCAACAAAGTTGTGGAAGTCACCGGAGTTGGCCGCTTCGAGGTTCGCCGCGTTCCTTAGCCGCTTGCAGCGCCCGGCACGAGTTGCCATAATTGGGCGCATGAAGTTACGTCGCGCGATGCTGACGGCCCTGGTTCTAATGCTTGCCACCGGCCTCGTTGCCAAGGACAAGAAAGGCACTCCCGAGACCTTGGCGAATCTCCATTTCACGGTTGTGAAAGACGACAACGGCAAGCCCGTGCGAAACGCTTCCATCGTCCTGCACCCGGTCCTCAAGGATGGGACTCAGAGCAGGGGAGGCTACCAGCTCAAGACCAACAACGAGGGAGAGATCGAAGACGAGGGTGTGCCCTATGGCAAGCTGCGCATACAGGTGCTTGCGCCGGGGTTTCAGACCTTCGGCCAGGATTACGACATCAGCCAGCCGAGCATGAACATCGATATCCGGCTCAAGCGCCCCACCGGTCAGTTTTCGATTTATGACAAGGGCGGCAAGGCCGCCGGCACAGATGACGGCAGCCCGCAGCAGGGAACGCCCGTGGAGCCGCCTCCCAAGAACTAACGTTACTTCGGCTGATTGGGCTTCGCGCTGGCGGTGATCCCTTTCTGCTTCAGGCGCTCGATTCCCTTCCCCGCCTTCTCGGCGTAAGGTCCCTTGGGAAGAATCTTCAAATATTCCTGATAGTCCTCCATCGCGCCTTTCAGATCGCCTGACTTCTCCAGCGCAGCCGCTAACTTGTAGGTCGCTTCCGCATCGTGTGCCTTGTACTCCAGCGCCTCGCGATAACGGCTGATAGCGGCCGCATAATTTTCGCGTTTGAAATAAAAGTCGCCTACCTCAACTGCCTTCATCGCCTTCAGCGGATTCCACGGGGTGAACTCGCCTGCATCACTTGGCGTGTCCAGGTCCGCTCCGGGGTGGCTCTTGGCATCGCCCGCGGGAGGCGAGATATCGGTCTCGGTCTGCTTGCTGGAGCTTTCGTCAGGTCCGGCCTCATCCGAGCGTGGCGGATTGGCCGAGTTGTCCTCCGGCGGAGGAGCGTTCTTGTCAGTTGGAACCGTCTCCACCGGCGCCTGCGCGTGCGCCACGTACACCGGAGCAATCAAGAGGCAAATCAGGACAAGCAGAATAAATCGATACTTCACACTCATATTCTAAAGAACCCGGCGCCGCTTTTGAACTCTCGATTCCCGACACATACAACGGCTTTGGTAAACCTTTGCTCTAACAGGTGTTGCGCCACATGACACAACTCCGCCGCCTTGCGCCGCTGATTGCCCTCAGCCTGCCCGGTTCATACGTGTTATGGATCATGTTCGTGGGCACGTTCTCAACCCATGAACTGATGGTGGGCGTCGTGGCGACAGTGCTGGCGGTAGTCGGGATGTGCGTGATCGATGTGCAGTATCCGGCGCGATTCTCGCCAAAGCTGGCAGAGTTGCTGTCGCTTTGGCGGCTGCCCTGGTATCTCGTCTCCGGAACCTTCAGCGTGCTCAAGATTGCGATGACCGATCTCGTCCGAACTGACAAAGCGGAGTCTCTGTTTCTAATTGTTCCCTTTAATGCCGGAGCCAAGGAGGGTGCGCGCGCGGTTGCACGCCGGGTGCTCGCCGTCGTCTACAGCACGATGACTCCCGAGACCATCGTGCTCGGCATCAACATCAACACGAAGCAAATGCTCTATCACGAGCTCAAGCGCAGCCCGCTTCCGGAGATGACGCGGGACCTGGGAGCGCGGCCATGAACGTTTGGGAGCTAGCCGCGGAAGGAATGATCTTCTGCCTCATTCCGCTCACGTGGAGTTCCATGCGCGGCAGCGCGGCGTCGCGACTGGTCGCGTTCTACATGGGCGGGGTCGTTGTGACCCTGCTGCTGATGCTCTTAACCATGGCCTTCAACCGCATGCCGATGATGGACCTGGCGATTGCGCTGGCTCTCATGTCATTCGGCGGCGGGATTGTGTTCGCTCACTTTTTCGAGCGTCACCTGAAATGAAGACGATTGCCATCGACGTCCTGCTCGCGTCGGCGGTATTGCTCGCCGTCGCCTCTGTCTTGGGGATGATGCGCATGCGCGACCCATACCAGAAGATGCACTACCTCGCGCCTCCCGCCTCCTTGAGCGCAATCTTCATCACCGTAGCAATCTTCCTGCAACGCGGCCTCAAGCCCGAGTCGTTCAAAGCTATGTTCGTGACGATTGTGCTGATTGGCATGAACACAGTGGTCACTCACGCCGCGGCGCGGGCCTTTCGTATTGCCGAGGTGAAGAACTGGCATCCCCAGCCCGGCGAGGAAGTGCCCATCAAGCGCAGCGACGAGTTGGTTGCCAAGGAGCTGCAAGATGAGGCTGCTTGAGTGGATGGTTTTGTTGCTGGTGGCGGCCTCCGCTCCCGGCGTGGTACTCAGTCGCGACCCGAAAACCCAGGTCGTGACGCTTAGCTTTTACGGCCTGCTGTGCGCGTTGATGTTTTTCATCTTTCAGGCGCCTGATGTTGCGCTTTCGCAGATCACGGTGGGTGCGGTCATGCTGCCGCTGATGATCATGCTTGCCTTGACCAAGATGCGACGCCAGAACCTGCGTCGGGAACGTGAGAGCAAGCGATGAGCTCGCACGGGCGCACCATCCTTTTCCTGATTGCCGCGGCCGGGCTCGCGGCCACCTTCGCATGGGGATTCCGCGATCTGCCTCCTTTGGGAGACTATCGCGGACCATACGGCGATGTCGTCTCGCAGGTCGCGGTCTACGAGCGGCACGCCACCGACGTGGTGAATGCCATCAACTACGACTATCGCGCGGTCGACACGCTCGGCGAGGAATTCATTCTATTCACCTCTGTATTAGGCGTGTTGCTGCTCTTTCGTCCTTCGCCCCGGAAGAAGGCCAAGAAAGACAAAGCGCCGGTTGAAGACGCGTTGCCGGTAAGCGACGCTCTGCGCGTGAGCATGCAGGCCATGGCCGGCCTGATGATTGTGTTCGGGGTTTACATCGCCGCTCACGGCCAGCTCACGCCGGGTGGTGGCTTCCAGGGCGGGGTAATCCTCGCGTCGGTTCCGCTCATCGTGTATCTCGCTGGAAATGTTAAGACCTTCGAGACGATCGTGTCGGGTCCGTTGATCAAGCTGTCGGAATCGATCGGCGCGGCGGGTTACGCCGTCATCGGACTGATTGGCATGTTCGTCGGCGCGCACTTTCTCACCAATGTTCTGCCTCTGGGAAAAACTGGCGATGTGTTTTCGTCCGGCAACATCGCGGTGATCAGCGTAATTGTTGGTCTGGAGGTTGCAGGCGGATTCGTCGTACTCATGCGGAGCTATCTGCGAGAGATTGTCGAAGAGCGCCTGGGAGACAAAGACTGATGCTGGAATACTTGCCCTTCGTGGTCGCGGCCTGGATATTTCTGTGGGGACTTTATGGCATCGTGACCAGCAAGAACCTGGTGCACCAGGTGGTGTGCCTGGCCATCGTTCAGACTTCGACTTATGTTCTTCTACTCGGCATTGGCTACAGGGTGGGAGGCACGGCGCCCGTTTTCGCTGACATTCCGGTCGGCACTCCGGTTGTCGATCCGTTGGTGCAGGCGCTGATGTTGACCGATGTTGTGGTCGAAGCCACCGTCATGGCCCTTCTGCTCTCGATGGTGGTCAAGGCGAATGAGATTGCCGGAACCGTCGATCCCGAAGAGCTGCGAATCATAATGGGATGACGATCACTTCCCTCATCCCGTTGCCCATGGCGGTGCCGCTCATTGTGGCGGCGTTTATTGCGTTGACCGGCGAATGGATAGGCCGCCGCGCCTGTGATGCGCTGGCGATTGGTGCCGCCGCGGCGAATCTCTCCATCACAGCGCTCATCCTGCGCGGCGTCTGGTTGCAGCCCCAAGTGTACTGGTTCGGTAATTGGTGGCCTCGCCCTGGCGGCATCGCGCTCGGCATCTGCTTCACCGTCGACGCTGTTGGCGGCGCCTTCGCGTTGCTGGCTGCCCTGCTCACCACCGCAGCGCTGGTTTTCTCCTGGAAAATTTTCGAGGAAAGCGAAAATCACTATCAGCCGCTCATGCTGCTTTTTATGGCGGCCATGTGCGGCTTCAGCTACACCGGCGACCTCTTCAACCTATTCGTATTTTTCGAGCTGATGAGCGTTGCCGCCTTCGCTCTGTGCGGCATGAAGACGCTGGAGCCAGCACCGTTGCAGGGGGCCTTCAACTTCGCCATCGTGAACACCGTGGGCGCGTTCATGATCGTAATGGGCATCGGCTTGCTCTACGCCCGCACCGGCGCGCTCAACTTCGCGCAGGTCGGACGGGCATTGGGCACACATGCCGACGCTTTGGTGCTGCTCGCGTTTCTGCTGATCGCGGTCGGCTATATGACCAAGGCTGCAATCGTGCCCTTCCACTTCTGGCTCGCCGATGCTCACGCCGTCGCCCCGACGCCAGTCTGTGTGCTCTTCTCCGGAGTGATGGTCGAGCTCGGCATCTATGGTGTGGCGCGCGTTTACTGGACCATCCTCAGTACAGCGCTGGCACCGAACGCACGCGAGGTTCGGGCTATCTTTCTCGTCGTCGCGGCCATCACGGCGGTGGTCGGTGGGTTCATGTGCTACGCCGAACATCATTTGAAACGGCTGCTCGCCTTCTCAACCATCTCTCACTCCGGCCTGATGCTCGCCGGCTTCGCTCTGCTCACGCCCAAGGCAGTTGGGGGCTTTTTGCTTTACGCGCTGTCTCACGGCGCGATCAAAGGCGGTCTCTTCCTGTGCGCCGGCATTGTGCTGCACCGATTGCACAAGGTCGGCGAAGACCATCTGCACGGATGCGGGCGTGGGATGTGGCCCACAGCAACGCTCTTCGTTCTCGGCGCATGGGGCCTCGCCGGAGCTTGGCCCTTCGGAACGCTGCTGGGAGAGAGCATGATCTCCGACAGCGCAAAGGACTTTGGCCAGTCGTGGTTTCTTTACGTGTTCATGTTTGCCGAAATCATCACGGCAGGGGCCGTGCTGCGAGCGACTTTCCGAATCTTCTTTGGATGGGGAGAGCCGGCACCAGCCGACCAGTCGTCGCGCGTCGAGGAGAAGCCCGAAACTCGCGAGGAGCAGAACCGCACACCCGCGATCATGCTCGTGCCGGCGGCCACTCTCATCCTGCTCGGTATCGCGATTAGCACGGTTCCTTACTTGCGCAGCACCGCTGAGGCAAACGCCCACACATTCTGTGATCGGTCCGCGTACGCGCACATGGTTTTGGAAAACGCTCAGCCGGCGACAGCGCCGCTAGAACCGGCAGAGCCGCTCGCATCCTCCATGATCCGGTCCGGCATCGCGGGAGTGCTTGCATTGTTGCTCGCTCTGACGACGGTCTTTCGCAAGCGACTGGGCAAGATTGCTGGTGTTGGGCACCGCCTCGAACTTGGCAGTTCCATTTTTCGCGGCGCACACAGCGGTCATCCCGGCGACTATGTAGCGTGGCTCTCGTTTGGTACTGCCTTGCTGGGCGGGACGTTCGCGTTGTTGCTGCGATAGATCGCGCAGGCAATGGTCACGGCCTTTTCACATAACCTCTGCGTCTCTTCCTTCCCTTTTTCGCTGTGCTCAGTGAGAATCCTTGCATGAACGTATTGGTCCTCAACTCGGGAAGCTCAAGCCTGAAGTTTCAAGTGATTGCCACCGATCTCGAACGCATCAAGACCTACAAAGACGAACGTCTCTGTCGCGGCGAGGTCGAGCGGCTGGGCGGCGAAGCCATCGTCACCTTTCAGGCGGGCCAGCAGCCGAAGCAGAAGTTCACCGCTCCCTTGCGCGATATCCCTGCGGCCCTGGACTACCTGGTGCGCTACATCTCTTCCGATAAGTCAGGGGTGACGGACGATCCACAGCGCCGGCGACATTCACGCTGTCGGGCATCGCATTGTGCATGGCGGTGAGATGTTCAAGGAGTCCGCGCTGATCGATGAGAAGGTGCTCAACGGGATCGTAGATTGCATCGACCTGGCGCCGCTGCACAATCCCGAACAACATTCGAGGAATCCTGGCTGCTCGGGATCTTTTTGGATCGCGCGTTCCGCAGGTCGCGGTCTTCGACACGTCTTTCCACCACACGCTTCCCTGAGCAGGCCTATCTCTACGCCATTCCCTATCACCTCTACCGGCGGCACGAAATCGCCGCTACGGCTTTCACGGCACCTCGCATCGCTACGTCGCGTTTCGTTATCGCGCGTTGCGCAACCTCACTCGCGAGCAGACCAACATCATCACCTTTCACCTGGGAAATGGCTGCTCCGCCGATGCCATCAAGGGCGGCAACTCGGTTGACACCTCGATGGGGATGACTCCGCTGGAAGGCCTGGTGATGGGCACGCGCTCCGGCGATCTTGATCCCGCCATCGTGAATCTGATCGCCAATAAGGAAGGCATGTCCGTCTCCGAAGTCGAGACCCTGCTGAACACGCAGTCCGGATTGCTGGGCGTATCCGGCCTGACCAACGACATGCGCGGGTTGGAATCGGAGCTGACGGAACACGACGACCGCCGCGTGCGTCTGGCGATCGAGATCTTCTGTTATCGCGCGCGCAAATATATCGGTGCCTTCCTCGCCTGCATGCAGGGCGCCGACGCCGTGGTGTTCACCGGCGGCATCGGAGAGAATTCGCCTGACATCCGCGCCCGCATCTGCGCTGGAATGGAGTGGGCTGGACTGAAGATTGACGATGCGCGCAACCAGCAGACCGTCGGACGCGAAGGGCTGATCTCTACGGATGACTCGAAGCTGCTGGCCTACGCCATCCCTACCGATGAAGAACTACTGATCGCGCGCGATACGGTGCGCGTCATCGAGGGCGTGCCCCATCCGTCATAAGACCGTTAGAACTGTCATTCTGAGCGAAGCGAAGAACCTGCTTTCGGCGGCGTTGCACAGAACGGCGGCAACGGCGGGAAGTCCTCATTCGTCACGAGATCGTCTCGCTGCTGGTACGAAGCATCTCACTCACGCAATACTTACGTGGCGCCGCTGGCGAAAGCAGGTTCTTCGCTTCGCTCAGAATGACAGCAAAAGGAAAGCGATGACAGGAAAAGCAAAGCGGCGCTGAAGCGTCGCACTACCCGAACTGCCAACGAGACCAGATCCCTCGCTGCGCTCGTGATGACAAGCTTGAGGAGCGATGATCGCTGCGGGTTCTACAACTCGCCCAGCGCGCGATGCACCAAGCTGATAGCCATCGAGCCTTCGCCGACCGCCGACGCCACTCGCTTCACGTTTCCCGACCGCACATCGCCCACAGCGAATACTCCGGGCAGGCTCGTCTCCAGCATTTGCGGCGGACGGGTGAGCGGCCATCCCGCCGAGTGAAGCGCCGTGCTCTCAATGTCGCGGCCGGTAAGCACGAATCCCTTAGCATCGAGCGCCAGGCAGCCCTGCAGCCAGTCGGTGCGCGGGGAAGCGCCGGTCATCATGAACAGATGGCGAATGTCGTGGGTTGACTCTTCGCCGGTGGCCTTGTTCTTCCAGACCACGCGCTCCAACTGCGTGTCGCCTTCCAGCGCAATGATCTCCGTCTGATAATGCATCTCGATGCCCGGATTTTCTTCGATGCGGCGAATCAGATAACGCGACATGGTGTCTGCAAGCTGACCCGAGCGAACCAGCATGTATACCTTGCGCGCGTGTTGCGCCAGGAAAACCGCTGCCTGCCCGGCCGAGTTGCCGCCCCCCACCACGATGACGTCGTCTCCCTCACAAAGCTGCGCCTCCATGTAAGTCGCGCCATAGTAGACGCCGACGCCATCGAACTTGGCGAGATTGGGAATTTCCGGTCGGTTGTACTGTGCGCCGGTAGCGATGACTACTGTGCGTGCCGCAAGCTTGGTGTCATCTTCCAGAAGGATGACGTAAGGACGGCGCACGCATGCCAGCCGCACGGCACTGTGCGCGATCATGATGTCCGCGCCGAACTTGATCGCCTGTGTCCAGGCGCGACCGGCGAGCTCCTGACCGGAAATACCGGTCGGAAAGCCAAGATAGTTTTCGATCTTCGAGCTGGATCCGGCTTGTCCACCCGGACTGGCTGTCTCCAGCAGCAACGCATCCAGTCCTTCTGAGGCCGCGTAGACCGCAGCTGCCAGTCCCGAAGGCCCGGCTCCCACAATAATCAGATCGCGGATCGTGGTTTGATCGACGTTGGCGTTCAGTCCCAGACAGTTTGCCAGTTGCTGAATCGACGGATTCTTGAGAATGCTGGCGCCGTTGCAGATGGCAACCGGAATCTCATCGGCAGTCACGTTGAAACGGTCGAGCATCTCCTGCGACGAGGTGTCGGTTTCGAGGTCGCGATACACGTAGGGGTAACCGTTGCGTCCCAGAAACTCGCGCAGCTTCAAGGTTGCCGCCGAGTGTCGCGATCCTAAGAGGATGACATTGCCCAGGCCGCCGCTGATTAGCGCAACGCGGCGCAGGATGAAGGCCCGCAAAAAAATCTCGCTCAACTCGGCGTCGCGTGCAATCAGCGTACGGAAATCTTCATGCCGCACTTCCAGGAACTCGCCCGCGCTCGCCACTCGTCCCAGCACGAAGGCACGCTGTCCCGACATGGTAGTGATTTCCCCGGCGAAGCTGCCGGCCTGATGCGTCACAATCACCTGGCCTCCCAGGCTGGGCTGCACGATTTCCAGGCTGCCGGAGAGAAGAACGAAAAACGGAACCTGCTCGTCGCCCGGTTGAAATAGAATTTCGCCTTCTTTCACCGGTCGCAGCTTCGCCCACGGGCGGACGCGTTCGATCTGCGCCGGCGTGAGCGTGGGAAACATCTGTGCTTTGTAGTCGAGCCCGCTGGGCATGGGAGCTGCAGTGATAGACATAATATGAATTTACCCCTTGCTGTCGAGCAGTAGATGACGCGAAGCTGTGGAAGGCTTCATTGCATCAGTTGTCAGTTGGCAGTTGTAAGTTGGCAGAAAGAAGTTGGCGGTTGGCGGTGGCCAGTTGTGAGAAAGAGGCGGTCGGTTATCAGTTGACGGCACAAGGGTGTCATCCTGAGCGGAGTGAGGCTGTCCCGCTGGGCGGGACGGCCGAACGGAGTCGAAGGACCTGCAGTTTCTTCGCGACGCCGACTGACAACTGACCACCGACAACTGACAACTTTATAATCGAACCTTATGCCATCCTCCCCATCTGTTGCTGAGCAATTGGAATACCTGCGCAAGGGCGCGGCTGAAATCATTCGCGAGGGCGATCTTTGCGAGCGCCTCGAGAAATCGCTGAGCACCGGCAAGCCGATGCGGGTGAAAGCCGGCTTCGATCCCACCGCTCCCGACCTGCACCTGGGACACACCGTGCTTATGCGCAAGCTGAAACATTTTCAGGACATGGGGCACACGGTGATCTTCCTCATCGGCGATTTCACCGGACTGATTGGCGATCCTTCAGGCCGCTCGGTCACGCGACCTCCGCTCACCCGCGAGCAGATCGACGCCAACGCCGAAACCTACAAGGCGCAGGTATTCAAGATTCTCGATCGCGACAAGACCGAGGTGCGATTCAATAGCGACTGGCTGGGCAAGCTTGGATTCGAAGGCTTCATCCGACTGGCGGCGAAGTTCACCGTCTCGCAGATGCTGGAGCGCGAAGACTTCCACAAACGTTTTACTGAAGAAAAGCCCATCGCCATGCACGAGCTGCTGTATCCCATAGCGCAGGGCTACGACTCGGTCGCGCTCGAAGCCGACGTCGAGCTGGGCGGCACCGACCAGAAATTCAATCTGCTGATGGGACGCCAACTGCAACGCGATTACAATCAGCCGCCGCAGATCGTGTTGACCATGCCGCTGCTGGAAGGCACCGACGGCGTGCAGAAGATGTCGAAGTCGTATGGCAATTACATCGGCATCACCGAGCCGCCGCAGGAGATGTTCGGCAAGGTGATGTCGATCTCCGACGACTTGATGTGGCGTTACTACGAATTGCTTACCGACTTGACCACACGCGAGATCGAGCAGCTAAAGCAAGCGGTAGCTGACGGCACGGCTCATCCCATGAAGCTCAAGCAGGATTTGGGCAAGCGCATCGTCAACGACTTTCACGGGTATGACGCGGCCGAACACGCGGCGGAAGAATGGTCGCGCATGTTCCAGAAGCAGGAGGCGCCGGAAGACCTGCCGCTGGTGACGGTGAAGTTCGAAGAAGTCGCCGCGCCCAACGCCGTCGTGACGGACGGAGTTGCGCAGGTGAGAATCGACAGGCTGTTGGCCGCGGTCGGTCTGGCCAGCTCCGTGTCCGACGGCTCCCGCAAGGTGAAGCAAAACGCAGTGAAGCTGGACGGCGAACTGAAGACGGAACTGGTCGCGTCGGTGAAGCTCGGATCGGAGTTCACTTTGCGCGCTGGGAAGAAGATGGTGCGGGTGGTGGTGGAAGCTAATTAGACGGGCTCGCCTCGCAGGGAGATCTTGGCACTTCGGTCCAACCTCCCCAGCCCTGATGTCGTCCTTATTCTCCTTGACACGTCTCTGCGAAGAAAAGTATCTTCTCGAACGAAGCTCAATTGCGTGGAAACTAGCAAAGAGTTAACAGATTTATTGAGGGTCGGTTTTGGTTATGAGACTTTCTCGCCGCATGTTGGTAGTCGCTGTCCTGCTGACCAGCGGGCTGATGGCTGCGAGCGAGATGCCAGAGTTACTCACCCTCACCGACAACGTTTCCAACGACTACGAACTAGCGTGCCAATGCCTTCCTGGCTGCTCCACGCAACAGATCGTACGAAGTGCTACTACGCCGAGCCGCTGGCTGGCGCCGCTGAACTCGCAAGTTCTTCCGGCCCCTTTATCCTCTGCAGTTCCCTTCGAGGAAAAGGCTTCTCCTCCACTTTCAGTTTTGGGCGTGCAGCGAAAATGAGTTGATCGTCCGACGCCTGTCGGACGCTGCGTTGCTCAACGAACGACCCGGCCCGCTATCCGGCGAGGCCAGCCCCTTCGCACGAGGTTGCGCTCTCCGCCGGAGTCCGTTGAGTCTGCCGCGTCGCTGAATATGCAGCCGCGCGCTCACTAATAACCAACAGCAGTCCAGCAGCACTAGCTTTCAGTCATGGTGAACAAAGCCAGGTCTGCGACGGAAAGAAGTAAGGAGTTCAGCTTCCAAGTTGTCACCCGGCTACATGCTGCTCACGCCGAGGTGACCGCGGGGGAGCGGGTGGGGGTCCTGAGAGGCAGGCTCACCGCCCATTCCCCCTGACGATTTTGATTGCCTGCATTGGATCGCGGGTACCCCACTCAAGCCGAGTTTCTTGAGTGGGGATCTTTCAATTTGATTTCCTGCATTGCATCGCAGGTACCCCACTCAGCCACGCACTTGCCTGAGTGGGGATTTTTTCTGTCTTTATCTAATCGTCTGCACTTCCACGCTCAGCACCGACGGCAGATCGTGCACGATGGCATTCCAGTTGTCGCCGCCATCGGGGGAGACGTACACCTGGCCGCCCGTGGTGCCGAAGTAGATGCCACAGTCATCCAGCGTATCGACCGCCATAGCGTCGCGAAGGATATTCACGTAGCAATTAGCCTGCGGCAGGCCCTTGGTAAGCGCCTCCCACTCGTTGCCACCACTGCGGCTGCGATACACCCGTAACTTGCCGTCTGGGACATAGTGCTCGCCATCGCTCTTGATGGGCACAACGTAGATCGTCTCCGGCTCGTGCGAGTGTACGTCGATGACGAAACCGAAGTCGCTGGGCAGGTTCCCGCTGACCTCGTGCCAGTTGTCGCCGGCGTCGTCGCTGCGCATCACGTCCCAGTGCTTCTGCATGAAGAGCGTGCCCGGCTTCTTAGGACTCATGGCGACGTGGTGTACGCAATGTCCGACTTCGGCATCCTGGTCGGGCAGAAACTGCGAGCGCAGTCCCTTGTTGATCGGCTTCCAAGTCGTACCGCCATCATCGCTGCGAAATGCTCCCGCAGCAGAGATGGCGATGTAAATCTTCCCGGGGTCACTGGGATCGAGAATGATGGTGTGCAGACACATGCCGCCCGCGCCGGGCTGCCACTGGGGACCGGTGCCGTGTCCGCGCAGGCCGGCCATTTCCTGCCAGGTGGTCGCGCCATCGGTGGTGCGAAAGATGGCCGCGTCTTCGATGCCGGCGTATGCCGTGTCAGGATCGGTGAGCGACGGCTCAATATGCCACACTCGCTTGAACTCCCACGGATGCTGCTTGCCGTCGTAGAACTGATGCGTGGTAAGCGGCTTGCCAGTCTCGGGCGAGGTGTCGTACACAAACTTGTTGGCCTGTCCCCCGGGGCCGAACGGACCCATCTCGGGCGCGCCGCCGGGCGTCGACCAGGTTTTGCCGCCATCGTCGGAGCGCTGAATGATCTGTCCAAACCATCCGCTGGTCTGCGAGACGAAGATGCGGTCGGGATTCACCGGCGATCCCTTCATGTGGTAAATCTCCCAGCCGGCGAAGTGCGGGCCGCTGACCTCCCAGTTGTCGCGCTTGCCGTCAGAGGTAAGAATGAATGCGCCTTTTTTGGTGCCTACCAGTACGCGTACCTTGCTCATAACTTCTCCTGAAATTGATTTGTCAACGTGGGACATAGTCTTACATTTCGGAAACTATATGACCGTTTCCAGTTCGGTGGTCGCAGCCTAACTACAAGTCTTCTGTAAGCAGAGGTAGCATCCTCCGCAGCTGAATGTTTCTGAGATAGAGTCCCAGCCACGCCAGAACGCCGACGTAGACCGGAGAGAGAATGTAACCGGCCAGTGGAAGACCGGCGCGTACATTCGTTGCTACCGCTCCACCCAGGTAGCCCGTCAGTAGCACGGCGCCAAGTACCGATGTGCGGGGGATGGCGTACAAAATCGTGCAGACGAGCAGAACAATTCCAATGGGCACGATTACGCTCTCGGAGTATCCCAATTTAACGGTGCCTTCAACGGCTACCTGCGCGCGCGCGATCTTAAGACTGCAGTCAAAAAGCATGAAGAGAACCACCAGTGCGCTGAGCACGCGTCCTGTCCAAAGTGTTCCCCTCGAAACTGTTCCTGACTGCATAACTTCTACCCCCTTAGTTCGTTGGTCGGCTTTCTTCGTTCTTGCGTCGTTCGCGGTTTTCCTGGTGCTTGAAACGGCGGCAGGAACGGCGTCGGGTCCCGCTGCTCCCAGCGGCGTCGCACCTCAGTCAACACCTGCTCGCGATTCTGCGCCATGTGCGCGATCACGTCGCACGGAGCGCCGGTTTCCTCGTGATTCGCTCCCCATATCAGCAACTCCAGGACGACCGGCGCCAGATCGATGCCCTTCTCTGTGAGCCGATAATTCAGCTTGCGACGGTCCTGCGGATCGGCCTCGACGCTGACCACGCCGGCCTTGCGCAGGCGCTGCAGGCGGCCCGCCAGGACATTGGTCGCAATGCCTTCACCCGATTCCTGAAACTGTTTAAACGAGTGATATCCGCGAACCATCAGGTCGCGAATAATCAGCAGGGACCAGCGATCTCCGATCTCCTCCAGCGAGACGCTCACCGGGCATCCCGAACGGCGATCGCGGCTGTGGCCCCTGCCGGTCATCGCGACAAACTAGCAAAGGTCACTTGCAAAATGCAAGTAGATGGGACGAATTGCAGGTGGGAGCGGAGGAACGGCATCAGCCTGCTTCCAGGCAGCAGCGTGGGGTAGAAGTTGAAATCCCCACCCGGCCAAAAGATGGCCGAATGGGGCACCAAGATTTATGAAGCACCCAAAATCAGGAGGGTTGCGAAACTATTTCTTGATCTCGGCGCCGGCTGGCTTAGCCTGAGACACATCCGGTCTCCCCGGCTCTTGTCCCGGATATTCGTACACACCGCGTCCGGCCTTGCGGCCCAGGCGTCCGGCCTTCACGTACTGCACCATGAGCGGCGCAGGACGAAACTTTTCGCCCAGCGTCTTGTGCAGGTACTCCAGGATGTGCAGGCGCGTGTCGAGGCCGACCAGGTCGACCATCTCGAACGGGCCCATAGGGTGATTGAGCCCGAGCTTCAGCGCCTTGTCGATATCTTCGGCGGTCGCGACGCCCTCCTGCAACATGTAGAACGCTTCGTTGCCGATCATGGCGTTGATGCGGCTGGTGATGAAGCCGGGCGACTCGCGAATCACGACAACTTCTTTGCCCATGCGCGTGCCGACTTCTACCGCGGCGGCCAGCGTATCTTCGCTGGTTTCGAGAGCGCGAACGATCTCCAGCAGCTTCATCTTGTGCACCGGATTGAAGAAGTGCATGCCAACACATTTCGGCGCACGATAGGTCACGCTGGAAATTTCGGTGACGCTGAGCGACGAGGTATTGGAGGCGAGAATGGTTGTCGGCCGGCAGATTTTGTCGAGCAGGGTGAAGATCTCGATCTTCGACTCCATCTCTTCGGGCACCGCCTCGATAACCAGATCGGCCTCGCGTGCCGCCTGCTCGACCGATGACGCATACTCCAGCCGCTCCATTGCCTCACCGGCAGCGTCCTTCGTGACCTTGCCGAGTTCGACCGCCTTGTCGAGGTTGGCGCGAATCTCGGTCTCAGCCTTGCGCAGCGTAGTGGGAAGGAGGTCTTCAAGGATGGTGCGATAACCGCCGAGAGCGGCGGCATGCGCGATGCCCCGTCCCATAATGCCTGCGCCGATGACTGCTACAGTGCGAATCTCCGACATTCTTACTCCGGGTGCTCCAGCAGGTCGACCATCTGGGAAAAATTCGGGTCCGATTTGCGCATGTACTCGGCAAGGCGCTGTTTGTCTTCGGGAGACAGCAGATACAAGCTGGCATTGACACGGCGCAAGGTGGCCGCAATGTCGTCGACGTAGTTCATCATGCGAATAAGTTCACCGCTGGCTGGCATGAGAAGTCCCTTTCTGACGCGTTAGAAAATGATTACGGCTTGAGCTGCCGGCCACGATGCGCGTGCACCATTGCGGCAGGCGAACACTCATTGTCGCTGTTCGGGTTCGGTTTCGTAAAGGAGCCGCCAGCTGTCAGCTATCAGCCGTCAGCCGTCAGCTAAGAACCTGCTGCTTGATGAGTTTGCGCCGCGGCCGAATGACAGATTCCGATTCGCTCAGGATCACACGGAGAAAGCGGGTTCTTTGCCGCTCACCCGACCTTATTCGTATCCGCCAAGAATGCGCCCCTTGTCCTGTCCAGGAGGCCGCCGGTTTGTCTGATCTGTCAAAAGCGGCGCCCGAAAGTGCCCAGGTTTCCCAGATGTCACCGTTTCCGGCAAAAAATCAGACGATAATGGCTGCACAAATCCGCGAGTTCGTTGCACAATAGAGGTAAGCCACATCTTGGGAGAGATGAATGCCGCTGGGCTCGAATCGTCTAACTGAGCGGACCGCGACGGAGCTTCGTCCGGTTCAGCGCCTGAAACTCGCATTCTTTGGGACCCTGGTGATTTTTGCGTCGCTGGGCGCAGGCGAAGCTGTGTACCGTCTGTTGTTCCTCGACTTTGACGGCGCCAAAGACCGGCTGCCCATCGAGATCTGCTTTGGCCTGGCCTTCGCTTACATCGGCGTGAGGATCGCGCGCCGCCTCTACCAGCACAAGGTGAATACCACTACCGGCATCAGCCTCATCTCCGACCGGAACCACAAAATCCGTCACGCGGTTGACGCGTTGGTTCCCGCTCCCTTCCCGGCCAACCAGCAGGCCATCCGCGTCATTCGCGAAGAGGTGGAGCGCATTGACGGAGTGCTGGAAGAGATTCAGCCGCGGTAGAGCGAACTGTAGATTCGCCCCGCTGTTAGCGTACAGGCCATCGACTCAGCCTTCCTGACCTGCTGCCCTGAAGGCGGCAAGAAAATCAGCCGCTAGAACTATCTTGGTTTGCCCAAAACTGTTGAGCTTCAGCAGATGACGATCACGCGTTACGAGATATTCTGATCGGCCTGCCTGCGCGCATTCTAAGATGCGATTGTCTGTGGGATCCTCCGTAACGATCGTCAGTGTCGTTGTTGGCGTGACGTGCTCGGTGAACTGGGCAATCTGATGTTGAGCGACTGCCAGCGCCTCGTCCGAGAAGTCGAACTTCTTCCGGAGCACACGGCTCACCTCGTCTAGGATCGCATCGGAAATGTTTAAGAGAATCTTGCCTTGACGAGCAAGGGTTAGGATGTCGTCGGGAGGGCCGCCAAATAGCAATGCACTGATGTAGATGTTGCTGTCAGCGGTTATACGAATCACGGGCGCAAGCCGCGCGATTCAGCAACTGCGGTGTCCACGTCCGCTTCCGTAAGACCCTGCTCTCGCGCCTTTCGTAATCCGTAGGCCTTCAGGGCAAGCCATTGCTGTTCGCTCAAGTAGCGGTCTACGGCGTCGGCCAGCAGTTCGTTGACCGGACGCCCCTGCGCGCGCGCCGCCTCTTCAATCTCGAGACGAAGCCGCTCAGGTAGGCTCAAAGTTGCATTCCGCTCTGCCATAGTGTTATTGTCCCACGATTTCTCCTCTGGAAAAAGACAAGTAGCCAGTTACGACGGCGGGACAATCGTTTTCCGACCAGCAGTCCTCTGCTCATCTCAGGTTGCCTATTCCATCACGGCCACCGTGTCAAACCCTGCCCAGACGCGCTAATATGTCTCACGCTACTTCTTTGCTGAGGTGAGGTCATGTTCCTGGCGCGCGTCCCGGGCCTTTCGCTGGTTAGCTCTCTCGCGGTTCTGTCTTCGCTGTTCACGGCTGCGATCGCACTTGCGCAATCCAGTGACAAGGTGACGCGGATTCCGCTTCCGCCACCTAACCAGGATTTTCCCATCTCGGGCACCGTCATTGTTCCACCGGGATACGAGACGATCTACGTAAGCGGCACAGTTCCGCAGCCGGTAAATCCCAAGGCCACCACCCCCGCCGACAAATACGGCGACACCAAGACTCAAACTGTCTCGGTGCTGAAGCAGATCCAGACGGCGCTCGATAAGCAGCACCTCTCGATGGGCGACGTGGTGATGATGCACGTCTACCTGGCAGGTGACCCGAACAAAGGCGGGCAGATGGATTTCGCCGGGATGATGGCCGGCTACACGCAATTCTTTGGCACAGCGGAACAGCCCAACAAGCCTGGGCGCTCGGCGGTGCAGGTCGCGGCGTTGGCTTTTCCCGGTGCCATGGTAGAAATCGAGGTCATCGCGGTGCGTCACCGCGGAGTACACGCCGAACCAGCAGGACTCAAGTAATGTCAAACAACGAAAGCAAGCACGGCTTCTCTCGTCGCAATTTTCTTAATCTGGCAATGGCGGCCTCGGCAACCGTGGCCTGCAGCACCATCTGGACCGAGCGTCTGCTCGCATTGCCGCATCGCAACCATCGCTATCCCCAGGGCGCTGTCGCCATCGATTCCAACGAAAACCCGCTGGGCCCTTCGGCCAGCGCGCGCGAAGCGATTGCCGAGATCATTCCCAGTGGAGGCCGCTACTCTGACTGGCTCACCGAGGAATTGATCGACACCTACGCCGCAACCGAGGGCGTGCCTGCCGAGTATCTTGCGACCTATCCCGGATCGAGCGAGCCGCTGCATTACTCGGTGCTGGCGTTCACTTCGCCCGCGAAGAGCTATGTCACCGCCGATCCCGGCTACGAGGCCGGAATGCACGCCGCCAACGTCGCGGGTGCGCGCGTGGTGAAGGTTGGGTTGACGCCGACCCACTCGCACGATGTCAGAGCCATGCTGGCGCAGGCGCCGGACGCCGGACTGTTCTACATCTGCACGCCGAACAATCCTACCGGCACGCTCACCAGCCACTCCGATATCGAGTACCTGGTCGAGCACAAGCCGCAAGGCTCGGTAGTGATGGTCGACGAGGCCTACATTCACTTTGCTGACGGAGCGACCTCGGCTATCGATCTGGTCAAGGCGGGCAAAGACGTCATCGTGCTGCGCACCTTCTCGAAAATCTACGGCATGGCCGGACTGCGCTGCGGATTCTCCATCGCACGTCCTGACTTGCAAGAGAAGATCGGGCGTTATCACGGCTTCAATCCCATGCCGATTACCGCCGTGGTTGCGGCCAATGCGAGCCTCAAGGACACCAACCTGGTTCCTGAGCGCAAGCGCGTCAACACCGCTACGCGCGAGCAGGTATTCGAGTGGCTGCGAACGAATGGATACGCGTTCATTCCCTCGCAATCGAACTGCTTCATGCTCAACACGCAGCGCGATGGCCAGCATGTGATTGAGGCCCTGCGCCAGCAAAACGTCTACATCGGACGCATCTGGCCGGTGATGCCGACCTATGTGCGCGTCACGGTGGGCACACCCGACGAGATGGGCCAGTTCCAGACGGCGTTCAATCGCGTTATGAAGAACACAGTAGCGGGCAAAACCGTTAGCCCGCCGCAAAGCGAGCAAGGTTCAAGGCCTGCATGAAAGTGGTTTTCGCTTTGCTTAATCTGTCCGGGAAACCGGTGTTTCAAGTTGGCAACAGAGATTGCAGCGCCGTCGGTCCAGCCCCGAAGCGGGGCGAAACAGCTTAGCCCAGCATGCAGGCCATCTGTTGGCCGGAATGCTGGGTAGGACGAAGAAGAATCCCGAGTCCCCCGGGGACGACACATGCGGTGCTAGATGCGCCGCGATGTCCCCCGCGGCGAATTCATTTCGGAGGAGATTTGGAACAAACGCGCCGCAAGTTTCTCGTCCAGAGCGCGGGTGCGCTCGGGCTATTGTTTCTCGATTCGTTGACGCCGCAACTCGTCGCACAGGCAACGCAGCACGCCAAAGCGGCGACCGCTGCCGACACCAAAGCCTTCAAATTCCTCACGCCCGCAGGAAGCGGCCGACTTCGATGCCTTCGCGGCTCAGATCATTCCCAGCAGCGACGGCACTCCCGGAGCGCGCGAGGCTGGCGTTGTGTACTTTGCCGACTACGTGCTGACCGCCATTAATCCTGAACAGCAGAAGGATTTTCGCGGAGCGTTGGCGGCGTTGCACGCTGCAACTCTAAAGGCGCAGCCGGGAGCCGCGTCCTTCGCGTCGCTATCGTCAGAGAAGCAGATCGCAGTCATGAAGGCCATGGACAAGGCAGCCGGCGCGGGCAACGGCATTGCCGCCGAATCCGGTCTCGGCGGCAAAGACGCCGAAGCCTTCGCCGGCTTGCGCGCCATGGTGCTGACAGGAACCTTCTGCGATCCGTCGCTGCACGGCAATCGCGACAAGATCGGCTGGAACCTCATCGGCTTCAACGATCAGGCCTACTGGGCGCCGCCCTTCGGCTACTACGACGCGCATCAGGAGGAGAAGGCATGAGCACTGCTCCTCATCCTCAGAAACGTTACCCGCTGAACGAAGCGGTGGACTTCGTTATCGTCGGCTGCGGCGCATCGGGCGGCGTGCTGGCGCGCGAGCTCTCGCAGAATGGATTCAGCGTCGTCGTTCTCGAACAGGGCCCGTGGAAGTCGGCCAAGGATTTCGGTCACAACGAATTTCTCAACTGGAGCAATTCGGAGCTGACCAACGATTGGCGCAAGCAGCCGCAGACCTTTCGCCGCACGCCGCAGGACAAAGCCCAGAAGCAGCCCAGCATCATGTACGGCCAACTGGTCGGCGGCGGCACGGTTCACTTCACCGCGAACTACTGGCGCTTTCACGAAATCGACTTCATCGAGGCCAGCAAGAAAGGCACCATCGCCGGCACCGGCTTTGCCGACTGGCCCATCACCTACGCCGACCTTGAGCCCTACTACACCAAGGCTGAATGGGACCTGGGCGTCTCCGGCGAAGCAGGAGCCAGTCCGTTCGATCCGCCGCGCTCGAAGCCTTATCCGCTGCCGCCCATGCCGGTGAAGCCTGACGGCATTCTGTTCGAACGTGGCGCGCGCAAGCTGGGCTACCATCCGTATCCCTGCTCCAGTGGCCGTCATCTCGAAGGCCTACCAGGGCCGCATGGCGTGCCAGCATTGCGGATGGTGCGAAGGATTCGGCTGCGAGCACGGCGCGAAGTCGAGTCCGCTGCCGTCGATGATTCCGCAGGCCATCGCCACCGGGCGTTGCGAGATCAGGCCGCACAGCTACGTGCGCAAGGTCGATGTCGATGCCAACGGTCGCGCGACCGGCGTCATTTATTTCGACGAGCACAAGGTCGAGAAGCATCAGCGCGCCAAGGCAGTCATCCTGGCGGCCAACGGAGCCGAAACACCGCGCCTGTTGCTCATCTCGAAGTCGAACCGCTTTCCCGACGGACTGGCGAACTCCAGCGGGCTGGTGGGCAAGTACCTGATGTTCAACACCGACCCCATGTCCGCCGGCCTGTTCGAGCATGAACTCAACGGCTACAAGAGCATCGAAGTCACGCGCACTTTGATGGACTTTTACGAAGTTGATCCCAAGCTGGGCTTCTATGGTGGCGGAGGCATCACCGCGCGCTTCCAGAACTATCCCATCTCCTTCGCCTTCGGAGGACTGCCGCCCGATATCCCACAATGGGGTATAGAGTACAAAAAGGCGCTGGCCAAGTATTTTGTCCGCAGCATGTCGCTGATGGGCCACACTACGTCGTTGCCGTTGGAAGACAATAGCATCTCGCTCGACGACACGGTCAAAGACGATTGGGGACTGCCGGCTATGCGCGTGACTTACAAAGATCATCCTGACGATCTGAAGTTCGCCAAGTGGCTGCAAGATCGCTCGATGGAAATTCTTGAAGCTGCGGGTGCGCAGAATAGCTGGCGCTATCCCATCACCGAGTCGAACTTCGCGGTGCACCTGCTGGGAACCTGCCGCATGGGCAATGACGCGAAATCGTCGGTGATCAACGCCGACCATCGCACCCATGACGTGCCAAATCTGTTCCTGTGCGACGGCTCCAGCTTCGTCACCAGCGGCCGCGGCCAGCCAACAGAGACGATCCAGGCACTGGCTTTCCGCGCCGGCGATCGGATCACAACGCTGGCGAAGAAGAACGAGATCTGAAAGGTTTCGTGGGAGGCATCACGTCAGGGCACCCTTCGACTATCCTCACGAGGGCTCTTGGGCGTGCGGAAAGGTGGGAGCCCCCGCATTCATGCGGGGGAAATGACGCTCCCCATCAAGATGGCTTTAGCCTTGGGATGTTGAAGCGGGCCCCTGAAGCCAGCGCTAAAGCGCGTTCGTTGACGACGAGCCTGTGTCCCCCGCATGAATGCGGGGGCTTCCACCCGGATCGGTAGCTTGTTTACATGCGTCGAGTTTGGCTCCGCATTTTCCGGGTGTTAAACTCGTTGACGTCGAGCGGGAGTAACTCAGTGGTAGAGTCACGGCTTCCCAAGCCGTTGGTCGCGGGTTCGATCCCCGTCTCCCGCTCCATTGTTCAGCCGGCCTCGCGAAAGAAGCTCCTCCCGTGCTCTTCCCTTCCGAAGATCAGCAACACCGCCAGCCCTGCGATCACGACCACCTCAAAAGAAGTCAGCGCCCACGGGTAGCCGAGCCGATCGCGCAGAGCAAACTCAACTCTAGGCGTTGATGCCGCGAGCAGAATTCCGATCTGATAGGTGAAGCCCGGCAGCAATCCGCGCACCGCGTGCGGCGAGAGCTCGTTCAGGTGAACCGGAATAATTCCCCAGGCGCCTTGCACGCCCACCTGCATGACGAAGGCTCCCAGCGCCAGCACCAGCATGCGTGCTGCCGAAGGCCCATGCCGGCATGATGGCCAGCGACACCGCGAGCGCCGCCAGCATGCTGTAGCGGCGGCCGATGCGTTCGGAAAGCAATCCGAAGATGACGGCGCCGACCACCGCTCCCACGTTGTAGAACATGGCGATGTAGGCGACGGTGTTCGCCGCGATGCCGTGCTGATGCTTGAGGAAGTCGGGATACAGGTCCTGCGTGCCGTGCGAGAGGCAGTTCATCAGGAACATGAGCGCGACCAGGTACAGCACCAGTTTCTTGTGCTGCCAGGCGATGCGCGGGCCGTCGATGGTGCGCGCCACGCGGTGCTGCTGCCACGCTTCCGACTCGGGAACCTTGGTGCGGATGTAGAGCGCGAGCAGGGCAGGCACGCCTCCGGCCCAGAACATGACGCGCCAGCCGAGGTCGGGAGAGAAGTTGGGCAGGATGACGCGCGCGGCGATTGCTGCCAGCAGGTAGCCGTTGGAGTATCCGCTTTGCAGAATGCCCGACAGCACGCCGCGCCAGCGCACCGGGGCGTGCTCCATGGCCAGCGACGCGCCCACTCCCCACTCGCCGCCCATGCCGATGCCGAAGAGCATCCGCAGAATGAAGAACACGGTGAAGTTGGGCGCGAATCCGCAAAGCAGCTCGATGACCGAGAAGAAGATGACGTTCGCCATCAGCGGACGGCGACGGCCATAGCGGTCGGCCATCATGCCGAACAGCAGCGCGCCTACTGGCCGCATCGCCAGCGTGGCGGTGATGCTGAGAACGACGTCGGCCTTGTGCACGTGAAAGTGCTCGGCCAGGGTATCGAGCAGGAAGATGACGACGAAGAAGTCGAAGGCATCGAGCATCCAGCCGAGGAAGCCGGCGGTGACGGCATGCCAGCGGTCGGAACCTGCTTGCGCGTTGCTTGGCGGGAGGGTAGCCATTTCGTTCGTGAGAAGGTAACAGAAGTGCGTAAGCTGGGCAATGCGCGTGTATCCTTTTCTAAACCATGACCGAGCGCCTTTACTACACCGATTCGTTCCTGCAGACTTTCGAAGCCCGCGTGCTTGACGTGCGTAGCGGAGCCAACGGTACGGCTGTCGTCTTCGATCGCTCTGCGTTTTATCCGACCAGCGGCGGGCAGATCTTCGATACGGGATGGCTTCGCCCGGCTGGGGCGCCAGAGCCGAAGACTCGCGTCGTCAGCGTTGAAGAAGACGAGGCGACCGGCGAGGTGCTGCACTTCGTTCCTGACGGTAATGAGCTCATACCCGGAACAGTGATCGAAGGGGCTATCGATAGCGACCGCCGTCGCGATCACATGCAGCAGCACACCGGACAACACGTGCTGTCGGCGGCATTCGAGCAGCTCTACAATTTCGCAACTGTCTCGTTTCACATGGGCGATGAAAGCTGCACTATCGATCTCGCAACCAATGCAGTTACGGCTGGACAGATTGCGGCCGTCGAGAAGTTGGCGAACCAGATTATCTTTGAGGACCGCCCGGTGGCGATTCGCTTCGCTACTCCGGATGAGGCGCGCGCGATGGGAGTGCGCAAGATCCCAGCGGCGGAGCGCGAGAAACTGCGGCTAATCGACATTGACAAGTTCGACCTGAACGCCTGCGGTGGTACGCACGTGCGCAGCACCGGGCAGATTGGCTCGATCCTGCTGCGCAAAACGGAAAAAGTCCGGCAGGGCGTGCGCGTCGAGTTTGTTTGCGGCATGCGAGCAGTAGGCACCGCTCGGCGCGATTTCACAACGCTGACTGACGCCGCCGCCGTGTTCTCGACCCACATCTATGATTTGCCGGAACAGGCGCGCAAGGTGCTCGACGAAGCCAAGGCTGCGCAGAAGGTCCAGTCGAAGCTGCTGGAGGAAGTAGCTGAGTTGCAGGCGGCACAGTTTCTGCAATCCGCAACTGTAACGGCTTCGGGCGCGAAGCTGGTGATGCAGTTCTTCGCCGACGCGCGATCTCGCGTTCATCAAGATGCTGGCGCAGAAGCTTACGCGCGCCGGGCAGTGCGTCGCGCTTCTCGGTTGCGGAGGTTCGCAACCGTCGCTGGTATTCGCGCAGACTCCCGGGCTGGCGAACGACATGGGTGCGCTGATGAAGCAAGCGTTGCAGAAGCTCGGCACGCGTGGCGGCGGCAACAAAGACATGGCTCAGGGAGGCGCACCGGACGCAGAGCGAGCCGAGCATGCTGTTATGGAAGCGGCGGAAGGGCTGAAAGCTTCGTGAACTGTAGGGGTCTTCGACTCGGCTTGCGCTTCGCTCGGATGACAGTGGTGCTGTGAACTGGTGTGACAATGCGGAGAGCTTTGGGCGAGGAAACAAACTGCAGGTCCTTCGACTCGGACTTACGTCCTCGCTCAGGATGACACTCGTTGAAGAGAGATCTGGCTGATAGCTGGTCGGCTGATACACTGACAACTGACAACTGATCAATGGACAACCGCCTCATTCTCGTAACGCTGCTCATACGCCTGGGCGTAGCTGCGGCCATCAGCAGCGTGCTGGTACGCGCGCGGCGCTTTCGGGTGCTGCTGTTCCGCGAAGAGCGCACGCTGGGCGAGAAGCTGGAGATGGTGCTCATCGTCAGCACCCCGGTCGCGCTCGGTGTGCTGGTGCGCTGGGCAGTGCGCAACTTCTACGCTGCCGACATCGCTTTTGAAGGCTCCATCCTGATGGGCGTTATCGGCGGACGCCTGGTGGGACTGCTGGGCGGCGTTTTGGTTTCGCTACCTTCGGTTTTCATCGCGCATGAATGGCTGTCGCTGCCGCTGAACGTTTTGGCCGGAGTACTTGCCGGGCTGCTGCGGCATCTGTCGTCCGAACGCGAAGCCATCTGGTCGTTCTCGCCGCTGTTCGACCTCAGCATCTATCACTGGGTACGGCGGACGCATTCGGCGATCATTCATCGACTGGCAGACCTCATTTTTCCTGCTCATCATCGTGCTTGAGTTCGTGCGACTTCAGCTTCACCGCCTGTGGCCGCGGCGCATCTTCGCGCTCGACTCCAGCAATTGGTGGGTTAAGCTTGCCATCTACGCCGGAACGGTGATGGCGGTCGCCATCGCGCTCAAGGTGCTGAACAACGTGCGCATCGAGATGAAGCTGGAGCAGCAGGAGCGGCTGCTCCTGCAGGCGCGCATGGAGGCGCTGCAAAGCCAGATCAATCCGCACTTTCTGTTCAACACCCTCAACTCGGTGTCATCGCTGGTGCGCCGCGATCCCGATTCCGCGCGCGAGATGATCGTGAAGCTGGGAAATATTCTTCGCCGCCTGCTGCGCAAGGGCGATGCATTCATTCCGCTCAAGGAAGAGATCGAGTCGCTCGACGACTATCTCGACATCGAGGTGGTGCGTTTTGGCCGCGACAAGTTGCGCATCCACAAGGAGCTCGACGCCGACTCGCTCAGCCATCTCGTTCCCAGCATGATTTTGCAGCCGCTGGTGGAGAACGCCATCAAGCACGGCCTGGCCGACAAAGTCGATGGCGGCAACGTTTCGATTCGCAGCCGCTGCACCCAGCATCGGGTGATCATCGAGGTCGAGGACGACGGCGTCGGGATGGCGGCTTCGGCGGGAAGCGCCGGCACCGGCATCGGCATGCTCAATGTGCAGGAGCGCTTGCAGGTGGTTTACGGCGATGCGGCCGAGATTAACATCGAGAGCCAGCCCGGCAGCGGCACCATGGTCCGGCTTACACTGCCGATTCTGCAGGCGGAAGAGATGGGCGGTTCGGTGGCTGGCGCCATCTACGAGGCACGTTCCAGCACCTCGCGATAAAAATCTTCATATTTGGGAATGATGCGGCTGGCGCAGAAGCGGGCCTGCGCGCTCTGCCGTCCACGCTCTCCCATCTCGCGCAGCTTGGTCTCGTCGCCCAGCAGGTCGATGGCGTAGCGAGCCATTGTGTCCACATCGCCGACATTCGCCAGGAAGCCGGTCTTGCCGTGATCGATGACTTCGGGCACCCCGCCGACGTTGGTCGCGATGGGCACCACATTGCAAGCCATGGCTTCGAGCGCCGCCAGTCCAAACGACTCCAACTCGCTGGGCAGCAGCATGACGTCAGCTACCGGGAGCTTCTCGTGAATGCGGTCCTGCTTACCGAGAAAGTCGACCTTGCGATGAATTCCCTTCTCCACGGTCAGCCACTCGGCGCGCGAGCGTTCGGGGCCGTCGCCGATCATCAGCAGCCGCGCAGGAATTTGCTTCTGGACACGATCGAAGATCTCAACTACATCGGTAATCCGCTTCACCGGGCGGAAATTCGACAAGTGCACCAGAATCTTTTCGTCCGGCGCGGCGTACTCTGAGCGCTTCGCCATAACCTCTTCGGTGCGGTGGTAGAGGTCGCAGTTGACGAAGTTGGGAATAACATTGATCGGCTTCTGGACGTCAAATACTTCAACCGTTCGTTCTTTCAGATACTTCGAAATCGAGGTGACGCCGTCGCTCTGCTCGATGGAGAAGCGCGTTATCGGCAGATAAGAGCGGATCGGATGCCCACCAGCGTGATATCGGTGCCGTGCAGCGTAGTGACGTAGGGCAGCTTGCGTCCCTTCCGGCCGATGATCACAGGCGAGCATCTGGCGCGCGAGCATGGCGCTCACCGAATGCGGAATCGCATAGTGAACGTGCAAGAGATCCAGCTCGTAAATCTCAGCAACCTCGGCCATACGCGTCGCCAGCGCCAGGTCATACGGCGGATACTCGAACAGCGGATAGCGCGTGACCTCAACCTCGTGATAACGAATGTTGGGCATCGGCTGGGTAAGCCGGATGGGCTGCGAATACGAAATGAAATGGATGTCGTGGCCGCGCTGCGCCAACTCGAGGCCAAGCTCGGTGGCGACCACTCCGCTGCCGCCATAGGTCGGATAACAGGTGATTCCTATCTTCATCGGGTATTCACGTTTTATCGGTTAAGTCTAAGGATACCGATTGGATGGGCGGGAGAGATAACGGATTCAGCGGGCGGGGACAGGGAACGTTGTCTATCAGCTCTTGGTAGCGTGGGCCAGCCGTCAATCACAATTCGAGCCGTCCGCGAAGCGGACAACATATCTAAGCCCAGC
This sequence comes from uncultured Acidobacteriaceae bacterium, assembly GCA_963819645.1. GTDB lineage: Bacteria > Acidobacteriota > Terriglobia > Terriglobales > Acidobacteriaceae > CAVVDY01. The sequence continues at coordinate 20,776 of CAWFWZ010000017.1, read as the reverse complement.
GCTTCAGCGCTGGGGGAGCGCGTTATCGATTTCGAGTCCCGCCAGGGACGGCACATGTTTCATCCAAAGACATATCTGGGATCGTGCACGAGCACCCATGCATGTGTGTGAGACATGAGTCGAGGATATCGCAGCGCTCGTTCGGGCCCGGTGATCTGCCGCGCAGCCGTCGGTTCATATGTCGTCCCTGGCGGGACTCGCGGTTGTGGGCATGTTTTCCCAGCGTTGAAACGCTGGGCTTAGATATGTTGTCCCCTGCGGGGACGGGAATCCCGGCGTGAGATTACGATGGGCGGGGACGGGAAGGCTGGATACGAACCTCGAAGGCGCTCCCCTACTTTACCTTCGCCGCAACATTCCGTTCGCCAGCTCTGCTCCGCACTCATGGGTCGCAGCAACAGCATGGCCGACTTGCCTTCGCGCCCGCCGGGCAGGAAGACGATGTGGTTGTCGGCATCGAACGCGACGTTATGGCCTTTGATGTCGCTAGGGATGCTGTCGACAACTGCGAAGCTGCCGTTGTCCGCTTTGATCACGTTAAGTTCGCCCGGACTCGCGGCGTAGAGTGTGCGCGCCTCCGCATTGAGCCACAAGCCATCGACGCCCAGCGGCGCGTCGACGCGATTGGTCTCGCTGCCATCCTGATCGTTGATAGCCAGCACGGCGTTGCGCACGGCGACATAAAGGCGGCGGCTGTGCGCGTCGTAGACAACTTCGGTCGGTTGCGAGGCATTCAGCTTGAAGCGGCTGACGATCTGCAACTTCGGATCGACGCCGACGATCTCCGATGTGTCCTGAAGAACGACGAAGGCAACGCCACGTTCCTGGTCCCACACCATGCCGCGCGGACGGCCGCCGAGATCGAGTGTGCCCAAATTCTGGCGCGTGCTCAAGTCGAGAACCGAAAGCGAGTCGCTGGTCGCGCCCGACCAGTACAAGCGCTGGCCGCTATCGTCGAGCGCCAGCGTTGAGGGAGATTGCGGCAGCGGTATCGCTCCGGAATATTGCCATCCCTCGAAATTGATCACGGCGATGGAATTGTTTCCCGCTTGCGCGACGTAAATCTTGCCGTTCTTCTGGTCGACCGCGATGCCGCGCGGCGATTGCAAATTGATAATCTGTGCCACTACCCGTCGCTTCGCCGGATCCACCACATCGAGCGAAGAAGCAGCGGTATGCGCCAGAAGCACTTTGCCGTTGACGATGGCCAGTGTGTCGAAACCGGGGCTGCCCGGAATGTCCACCATTCCAATCTGTTGAAGCGTGCGTTGCTGCCCTGGAGTTCGCCGGGGCGGTGGTACACGTTTCGGCTGGCTCTGAGTGATGGGCGCAGAACCGCCGGCGGCAAGCTGTTGCTGCGCCACGAGGTTCGGCCCTGCCACGCTGACACAACAGGCGACAGCGAACAGAACGGTCGGCAATGTACGGGAATTCGGCATCATCGTGAGCACAATGGCTCGTGAGTAGGATGCGGCGGGCGACCCGAACTGCTGCCTGAGGGTGCCAGGACACCTCGAATTAAGGATGTGTCCCCGTTCGACTCCCCTCACTTCGTTCGGCGTCGCTCAGGGCAGGCTCTTTCGCGCATCGACCACCCCAGAACGCAAAACAGCGCGTTCTGGGGCCCCGGCTCGGCGCGAATCGGTACACCCAGATCCCTCGCTTCGCAAAAGAGGCTCGCTCGGGATGACATACAGAAATGTAGAATTCACAAGAATGCACCTGAAGGAACAGCCGGCAGTCGCTGCGGCGCAAATCGAGGTTGCCGGCAAGCCGCAGCGCCGAATCACCCCGCGTACGGTCGCGTGGATGGTTCTTGCCGGGTTTGTGGTGCGGCTGCTCTACATCCTGCTGGCGCATTCCTATCGTTTTCGCACCAACGACTACAACTTCTCCTTCGGCTGGGAGATCGGGCGTATCGCCTATTCCATCGCAACTGGCCGCGGTTTCAGTTCGCCCTTCGGAGGCGAGACCGGCCCCTCGGCCTGGACCGCGCCGGTGTATCCCTACATCGTCGCGCTTTCATTTCGCCTGTTCGGCATCTACACCCACGCGTCGGCCATCGCGGTATTGACCTTCAATAGCTTGTGCGGAGCGCTGACCTGCTGGCCCATCGTGCGCATTGCACGCCGCGTCTTCAATGAGCGCGTCGCGTTCTGGTCAGGCTGGATCTGGGCGCTGTTCCCCTACATCATTTATTGGGCGGTACGGTGGGTGTGGGAGACCAGTTTGTCGGCGCTGCTGCTGACGCTGCTGGTGATGCTCACGCTGGAGATGGAAGGCGACCGCCGGCTGCTGTCGTGGTTTGGCTACGGCCTGCTCTGGGGGGTGCTGGGACTCACAAACTCTGCCGCGCTTGCCTTTCTTCCCTTCTCCGGACTATGGCTGGCTTATGGCCTGTATCGCCGGAAGCTCGGGTTCGTGCTGCCGGTGTTGATCGGCGCGGTGGTGTTCTGGCTGACGCTGATGCCGTGGCTGGTGCGTAACTACGAGGTCTTCCACAAGCCGGTGTTCGTGCGCGACAACGTGGGCGTGGAGTTTCGCTGCGGTAACAATCCGCTGGCCGAAGGGATATGGGTGGGAATGTATCATCCCACGCAGAATGCGCTGCTTTTCGAGCAGTACAAACGACTGGGCGAGGCGGACTACTCTGCCGAGCAATCGCGCCTGGCCTGGCAATGGATCGAAGAGCATCCGCGGAAGTTCGCGACCATCAGCGTTCGCAAGTTCATTTACTTCTGGACCGACATCCCTTCCGCGACCACCATTCCTGAATGGATGATCGAGCACCACAGCAAGTGGGCGGCACGGACGTTTCACTCTGTCATCTTCCGCGAAGATGGATCGACGCGCGGCTGGCTAGTCGACATCCTGGAACAGCTCAAGCCGGCCCTGTTTCTAGCCTCAACCCTGCTGGCCTGGGGCGGGCTGCTGCTGGCGCTAAAACGGCGGGTTCATGGAATGTTCCTTTTTGCCAGCTTGGTGATCTTCTATCCGCTGGTTTACTATTTTGCTTTCCCCCATCCGCGCTACCGGCACCCGATTGAGCCGGAACTGCTGATTCTTGGAGTGTATTTGGTTACAGAAGCACGCCCGCGCCTGATGACAGAAGAGGACACCAAAGCTCTCGCTCAACTCGATGAGCTCGATGCGCTGCCCACCTTTCACACGCTGTCCATCATCATTCCCGTTTACAACGAGGGGCGGCTGGTGATGAAGCTGTTGAAGCAGGTGGCGGCTCAGCCTATCAGCCTGCACAAAGAGCTCGTCATTGTCGACGATTTTTCGACCGACGGCACACGCGAGTTCCTGCAACAGACCGACTTGGATGCCGTGCTCGGCGATGGTGGACGAAACACGGTTCGACTCGTGCTGCATGACAAGAACATGGGCAAGGGAGCGGGCGTGCGCACCGGGCTGGCTAACTCCACGGGCGACATGGTGCTCATCCAAGATGCGGACCTGGAATACGATCCCGGTGATTATCCGGCGCTGATGAAGCCGATCCTCGAAGGTCACGCTGACGCCGTGTTTGGCAACCGGTTTCACACTGGATCACATCGGGTACAACGCTACTACCGCTACAAGCTGAACCGTGCTTTCTCCGTGGTCTGCAACCTGCTGACCGGAATCACGGTCCACGACGTCACCGCCTGCTACAAGGTGTTCAAGCGCGACCTGCTGGAACGCATGCACCTGCGCTCCGACCGCTTCAGCGTCGAGACTGAGATGGCGGTCAAGGTGGCCAAACTAAGCGCGCGCATCTACGAAGTGCCCATCGTGTACCACGGACGCACCTATGCCGAGGGCAAGAAGATCAGTTGGAGCGACGGATGGGTCGCGCTCTACGATCTGGTGCGCTATCACTTCGGTGACTAAATCGTTTTACTAACCGTGCTACGCAGCTTGCTTGATGCGCACCCCCTTGCGATAGAGGCCGTCGCTTCCTACGTCGAAGACGCGGTTCCAGCGTGCCCGGAAATTCTCCAGAGCAGCGTCGGCCGCAAGCTCGATCATTTGGTCCTCCGAAAAATGCGAATGCAGTTCGGAGTAAAGTTCTGCGCTGATGTTAGAAGGCGTGTCGGCCATGGCGTCGGCCATGCGCAACAAAGCGGTCTCGGGCGGCGCAAATCCCGCCAAGTCGCCATTGCGGATGGCGGCAATCTCGTCATCAGTCAGGCCGTACATTCTGCCACCGGCAGAGTTGGCGTCGATTCAAAATGGACAACCGACCCGCACCGCCGTCCTAAGCAGCACCAGCGAGCGCAAGCGTAGCGGCACTCTCGCCTTCTGCCCAAGCAGCCATTCAGCCAGCGCGGTGATCCAGAAAACCCTTGGCACGCGCGCCAATATCTTCTGCGGCGTCAGGTCGCGTCCCAACATCTTGTGGACTTTCTTGAACACCTGCCGCATCGCGAACGAGGTACGCGACGGGTCAATTCCTTCGATTCTCGCCATAACAACCCTCTGGACTTTTGATTATCGCGAGCGCCTTGGGGCTTCGCGAATCGGCGACCATCTCGAGAGTTGCGGCAGTGTCCTAAAGTTGCGGCTGCTAGGCGGCAGCGCCTTTGTCGTTTTCCTTCGCAGCTTCCAGTTCGGCGATCGCCAGAAGGATGGTGCGCTTCAGCTTATCCACGGCGGGATCGTTCCGGCTTGATTCTTTCTCGATGCGATATAGGGTTTCTCGAAGAATAAGAATGAGTTCAAAATTAGGAGCCATGATGACTGGGACCTTTCGAGCGAATAGATGTTGTTGGCGCACGGAAGGGTTGCGACGTATGCTGGCGAATCAGTTTGGCTTGAGTACTTCGAACACGTTTGCGACACTCCCAGCATTTCCTGCACAGTAGCAGCCCCGCTCCGCCTCTGCTATCTTCGAGTCATGGCACGCGCCGAAAGCTTTTGCGGAGTCATTCTCGCGGCCGGCTTCTCAACCCGCATGGGCCGCGACAAAGCGCTGCTGCCCTGGCCTCCCGTAGCGGAAGGCACACCTGCGGTGAACACTTTTCTCGGTGCGTGGATCGATCTGCTTCAACAAGAGACGGAGCTGGTCATCGTCGTCGCCGGACGTAACCAGTCGCAGATAACGCCGGTTATTTATGAGCATGGCGGCTTCCTGGTAGAGAACGAGCGGCCCGAGCGCGGGCAGTTCAGTTCGCTTCAAGTTGGAATGCAGGACGTTCTGAATCGCGGACGGGATGGCGCCGTGATCGCGCTGGTCGATCGCCCTCCTGTAGTTCCCGGCACGATTCGCGAACTCAAGCACGCGCTGCTTTCATCGAGCCCCGAGGTCTGGGCCGTCGTGCCGGAGATACGGCGCGGCGAAGAAGTTTCGCATGGCCATCCGATGGCCGTGGGTCGCGACATGATGGAAGCGTTTCTGCGCGCGCCCGCTGACTCGACCGCGCGCGAAGTAGAACGCCAGCATCAGCAGCACATTCGCTACGTGCCCGTCGAAGACCCGCGCATTGCAATGAATATCGACACTCAGGAAGACTATGACCGCCTTCGCAGCGCCAATCTCGTCGCGTCGGAGAGCACTTTTTGACCTCGTCAGCCCTCTCGTCTCAAGCCCAAGAGTTCATCGAATCCGTGCTTAAACTCGAGCCGAAGCTCGCGGTCTTCGACTGCGACGGCACTCTGTGGAGCGGAGATGCTGGAAGGGACTTCTTCTATTGGGAGATGGATCACGGTCTGATCTCACCTGAAATCGCCCGCACAATGCGTGCGCGCTACGATGACTACTTACTGGGCGAAGTGGACGAAGAGCCGATGTGCGCCGAGATGGTAACCATGAACGCCGGCATAGCTTGCGACGTTCTCTACCGCGCGGCAGAGCAATTCTTCGAGGAGGTCGTACGGCCGCGAGTTTTCCCCGAATTGCTGGAGCTGACGACGAAGCTCAAGCAGCACGGCTGCGAGCTCTGGGCCGTCTCATCGACCAACAACTGGGTCGTCGAATACGGGGCGGAGCAGTTCGGCATCGAGCGCCAGCGCGTTCTCGCCGCGTGCGTTCATCTGGAGAACGGCTGCGCCAGCGGACGCATCCTGCGCGTACCGACTGACGAACTCAAGGCGGTCGCGATTCGCGAAGTGATTGGCCGTCCGGTCGATGCCGTCTTCGGCAACTCCATCCACGATTACGCCATGCTGGAGATGGCGAAGTGGCCCTTCTGCGTAAATCCCAATCCCGACCTGCAAAAGCTGGCGGAAGAAAAGGGCTGGCCGGTGTACATTCCCGCACGGACTTACGTCACAGACTCGGTAGATATCCTCTGCAAAAATCAGGCTTGCGCTGAACGTCTACTGCCATGCAAGAGATGCTAAGGGAAATCTCGCACGGAGTCGCGATCTGCAGTGAATTTGCGGCCGTGGTTGTGATCGTCGTCGGCGCGCTTTATGCGACCGTCGCTGCCATTGCAGAGTTCTCTCGCAGCAGGAAGATTGATCCCCTGCTTGTGTTTCGCGGTTTTGCCGGGTGGCTGGTGCTTGCGCTTGAGTTCTTGCTGGCGGCCGATATCTTGAAAACTGCTATCAGTCCAACTTGGACCGACATTGGCCAATTGGCCGCGATCGCCGGAATCCGAACCTTCCTGAACTATTCCCTAAGCCACGATCTGCGGCACGCACCAGAAGCCTGACAAATTCCTGGCCGCCGCACCCTAGCGCGCCGCGAACGTGTACAGATTGCTCTCCAGCTCTTCTTCGGCGATGGCGTAGAGTTCGATCCATCCTTCCAGCGGCAGCGAATCTGCCGGCAGATCATCGCGCCACAAGGCGAAACGAAGCCGCAGCTTATTTCCCTGTTGCACGCCAAGCAGCTCGAACGGCACACGCATTTCGAAGATCTCGCCCAGCGCGACCTCGACTCCATTCGTGCTGCGGTTGCCCTTCTCGGATGAATACGATGCCAGCTTCTTGCGCTCGTCACCATTCGTCAGCGCCCACTTCTGCACGTGTGCTCCGTTGGCATTCACCTGCAGCCGGAACGAGTCCGACGTCGCTTTGCCGATCTTCGTTGGCTTGCTCGCCTCCAGGTTCACCACAATGCGGTAGTCGCCCTCGGGAACTCCGCCGTCGAAATCGAGACGGCCGCACACCGATGCCGCATCCACTCCCGCGTACACCGCGTCGAGCAGGAACTGCTTGCCATGCATCGCGCTGGTGCGCTGGTCTGAGGTGTAGCTGGCGGCGCCCATCCACTCGAAGTAGCTGCTGATCCGGCCATCCACCTTCACCCGGACGTACGCCGTCTGCGGCGCGTAGCTGGGACGCGTCACGCCGCTCACGATGGGAGCGCTCAGCTCCTCCGGCGGTGCGCCCTCCAACGCGTAATACACGTTGGAGAGATGTCGCCGGTACAACTCGTCGAAGTCCTTGTCGTTCGCCGAATGATGCTCAGGGCCGTACCACCAGTTCCAATCGCTGCCCTCGGCGATCAGCAGCTCTTCCCATGCGAGCTTGCGCTGCGCCTTGGAAACGCGATGCGAATGGCGATCGTAGTAGTCGCGAGCTTCAGACAGCAGGTCCCACGAGCGGTTGTCCTCGGGAGCGCCAATCCACACGTTGAAGTTGGCGTTGATCCACGAGCCGGGCACCAGGCGTTGCAGTCGGCCGAAGTGTTCGGGATTGTGCCGCTCGATGGCTTCGCTGATGGTGACGGCTTCGATCTGCGTATCGCGCTGCAAGCCGTCATAGAAACGGCGCAGGAATTCGCGTCCCGATTGGGGGTAGTATTCCCACGCATTCTCGCCGTCGAGAATGATCGACACTACGGCATCTCGGCCTGCATCCAGAACAGGTTGCGCCGAAACCTTAATGTTATGGATGAGGTGGTTGGCAGCGTCCTGGGCAGGCATCCCCGAGTACACGAATCCCACATTGTCAGAGATGCGATGGTCGCGGAAGACCAGGTGCATCTCGGCGTCACCCTTTTCGTAGCGATAGATGTTGTAGAGCTTGTGGGCGCCGTCAGCGTGCAGCCATCCGCCGGGATCGCGCGAGAAGTGGTGGTCGAGCGAGCGGCCGAGGACGCCTTCATCGGTGGCCATCCAACGGATGCCCTGCTTCGCTGCCAGGGCGATCACTTCTTCGGATACGCTTCCTTCCGATGGCCACAGGCCTTGCGGGCGAACCCCGAAGTTGGTCTCATGGGCATCCAGCGCGCGCCGGATTTGCTCGGTCGCATCTTCCGGCCGCTGGAAGTGCCGGGTAGGCAGGTTTAATCCCGGTGTCGATTCGGCTCCAACATTGCTGTCGCATAGCAGCGGCAGAATCGGATGGTAATAAGGAGTCGCAGAGAGTTCGACCGACCCCGCGCGCAGCCGCGGTCGCATAGGCGGGCAACACCTGTGCCAGTATCTCGCGCTGCTTGGCGAGCATGACCTGCTGATCATCGCCGCTGAAATCCTGACCTTTCGCGATTAGCGCCGCGATGTCGGGGTCCGCCAGGAAGTACTCGTCGAACCACGCCAGTTGCGACAGCACCTGCAGGTCGGCAAAGTCGCGGGTGACGAAATATGAGTCCGGGCCCTCGGGACGATCGACCGTCGCGCGGTGGCGCTCCCACAGCTCGCGATAGCGCGGATAGCGGCCAATCACGTTCACCGGGTTCGCCTGGAACAGGTATTGCAAGGCAAACTGCCGCTCCGCCTGCGTGAGGTCGGAGGCGGGCTTGGCGATCAGCTCGAAGAACGGATCATGCGCATCGCCACGCACATAGTCCTGAATCTGTGCGACCAACGAGGGCACGAGATTGAAGTTTTGGTGGACGTCGGGAAACTCGTCCAGCAGCTTGACCATTCCGTAATAGTCTTTGAGGGCGTGCAGGCGAACCCAGGGAAGCCGGTATTCGCCGTTGACCATGTCTTTATAAAAGGGCTGGTGCATATGCCACAGCAACACCAGCCGGATCTTGGGTCCGTCGACACTCATAGTCTAATGATTAGATCGGCAAGGAATGTAATTTGGGCGAAGCTGCTACTGTACGCGCAGCAGTCGCTGTGCGACAACCGGTTTGATGAGCTCGCTGTGGAAGACCTGTGCATTTCGCGGTACCAAACCTGCTTCTCAACGAAAGTGCGGTCAAGCACTCGCTGCGACCGAGGCTGACGATGCTCGCATCCCCGCTGGCCGCTGCACATCTAAAATGGAAGCTGAATTGAGCCAAAGCCCTTGTTTCGAAACCTGCGACCATTAGCTCCCTATCTGCGAAAGTACCGGAAGACCTTCTGGATCGGTGCGCTCTGCGTGCTTTGCAACAACGGCGTCTGGATACTGTTTCCGCTCGTCATCCGCCGCGCCATCGACGACCTGAACAAGCAACTCAATGTTCAAAAGCTGGCGTACTATGCCGGAGCGCTGCTGGCCGTTGCCGGAACCAAGGCCATCTTCCAATTCCTGACGCGCTGGATCCTGATCGGCGTCTCGCGCGAAATCGAGTTCGACCTGCGCAACGATCTGTTCGCGCATCTGGAGCGGCTCTCCTACAGCTTCTACCAGCGCACGCGTACCGGCGACATCATGGCGCGCGCGACCAACGATCTGAACGCCGTCCGCATGCTGGTGGGTCCGGGCATCATGTACACGGCCAACACCCTCGTGTTCACCGTGGGCGCGCTGGTGTTCATGTTGAGCATCAGCCCCAAGCTCACCATGTGGGCATTCCTGCCGCTGCCCGTCATCAGCATCGTCATTCAGTACTTTGGACGCCGCATTCATGAGCGCTTTGAGCGCATCCAGGCAATGTTCTCCGACATCTCGGCCCGCGCGCAGGAAAACTTTTCCGGCGCCCGACTGGTTCGCGCCTATGTCCAGGAAGAGTGGGAGATTGAAAGCTTCGAGCGCGCCAACGAGGAATACATTGCGCGCAGCCTGAAGCTGGTACGGCTGATGGGCATGCTGTGGCCGACGCTGGAAACCATGCTCGGACTGGCCGTGATCATCGTGCTGTTTGTCGGCGGACGCGAGGTGATTCAGCATCGCATCTCGGTCGGCAGCTTTGTGGCCTTCAATACCTACATGGTGCAGTTGACCTGGCCCATCATTGCGCTCGGTTGGGTCATCAACCTGTTTCAGCGCGGCACGGCTTCGATGGGGCGCATCCAGAGCGTTCTTGCTGAGCAGCCGGACATTACTGATGACGGGGTTCCCGCGACAGGCGCTCCCACGGGAGATCGTCGGCGACATCGAATTTCGCGACCTCAGCTTCCGTTACGGCAATACGCTGCGGGCTGCGGAATCAGGCAACGGCACCGGCGGCTCACAACATGGCGATGAACTTGTGTTGAAGAACGTGAATCTCACCGTGCCGGCGGGAACCAGCCTGGCCATTGTTGGCCCGACCGGCTCGGGCAAGTCGACGCTGGTATCGCTGATCCCGCGAATCTACGACGCGACGGAAGGTTCGGTACTGATCGATGGCCGGTCGATTCGCGAATATCCGCTCGAGCTCCTGCGCGCCAACATTGGCTTCGTGCCGCAGGAAACATTCCTGTTCAGCGACAGCATTCGCGACAACATCGCATTCGGAGCGCAGGACGCCACCGACGAAGACGTCCGCCGCGCAGCCGAAGCGGCCAACATCGCCGACGACATTGAGGGCTTTCCCGCAGGGTTATCGCACCCTGGTAGGCGAACGCGGCATCACGCTTTCCGGCGGGCAGAAGCAGCGTACGGCGATCGCACGCGCCATCATTCGCAATCCGCGCATCCTGGTGCTCGACGACGCACTGGCCAGCGTTGACACGCAGACGGAAGATCGCATCCTGAATCATCTGCGCGAGATCATGCAGGGCCGCACCACCATCTTCATCTCGCATCGCGTTTCGACGGTGCGCAATGCCGATCGCATCGCCGTGCTGCATGACGGCGAAGTTGTGGAATACGGCACGCATGATGAGCTCATCGCGCAGAACGGCTACTACACCGAACTGCATAACAAGCAAATGCTGGAAGAAGAGTTGGAGACGGTGTAGCGCTCAGCTGTTGAGGTTTTTCAGCAGTGCACGTAAGGCGTCAATGGCCAACTGCGCCGCATGACCCGACGCTGGCGGCAGGCCTCCGATCTGCTCAACCACCTCTTCCCTGCCGATCGCCGCCGCCTCGGCGAGCGACTTGCCCTTCGCCATCTCGGTGATGAGCGAACCGCACGCCATCGCCGGAACGCAGCCTTTGGCCTTGAAGCGAATCTCGACGATTCGCCCGTCGCGCACATTCGCCGAGAGTTCGAGGATGTCGCCGCACGCAGGATTCTCGACGCGCACGTGAGCGTCGGCGTTTGCGAGCTCGCCGGGGTTGCGTGGATGTTCGAAGTGATCGAGTAGTTGGGGCGAGTACATGGGACATCACCAATCTATCAAGACTTGAACTTGTCATTCTGAGCGGAGCGAAGAACCTGCTTTCGTTCGCGCTCGCATCATGCATCCACAGGCACTCCCGGAGTGAAGTAATGTTTGTGAAACGCCGGACGGCCGATCATTTTCTGTTCTGAAGATATTCCTTCCATAGCCAGCGAGAGCAGATCCCTCGCTGCGCTCGTGATGACAAGTAGTCTCAGTCCATATAATCGAACCTTGCCGAACAATTACACTCCCCGCCGCGTCGTCTCGCTTCAGCCTAGCGCTAGCGTAACGCTGCGCGATCTCGGACTGCTCGACCGGCTGGTTGCCTGCACCAAGTACTGCGCCGACGTGTGTCCTGAGGTGGGCGACGGCTCGCGCGTCATTGTCGCCGACTCATGGTCGGCGCAAGCAGAACAGATCATCGCCGCCAAACCCGACCTGGTCATAGCATCGGTTCCTTATCAGCTCGAAGCGGTGGCCGAAATTCTCAAGTCCGGAGTGCGCTTTCTCGGACTCGCGCCACGCACGCTCAATGACATTTACCGCGATATCGCCATGATCGCTGGAGTGTTCGACGCAAGCGAACGAGGGCACGAAGTCATCGCACGGATGCAAGAAGCCATCGAACAGGTGCGCTCGTACACGGTCACGACTGATCGTAGTCCTGTGGTCTTCTGCGAGGAATGGGGCAAGCCGCTGATCGCCTCTCAGCCGTGGGTGGCTGAACTGGTCGAAGCTGCCGGCGGCAGGTTTGTGGGCGAGCCCGGCAAGACCACTTCGTTCGATGCAGTCGAAGATGCGCAGCCCGAGATACTCATCGCCGCCTGGTGCGGCGCCGGCGACCGCGTCCCGCTGGAAAAGATCGTTGAACAGCGTGAGTGGGAACACCTGCCTGCGGTTCGCGATGGCCGCGTCTTCTGCATCAACGATGAGCTGCTGAATACTCCGGCGAGCAATCTGATCGACGGGCTGCACGCAATTGCGTGGGCGCTGCATCCGGAGATGTCCGCGCAGCCGCGGGGGATAAGACACATTGGCCCGATTCGGGAATCTCTACCACCTTCGTAACCCGCGGCCCCAGCTTTTTTGGTGCGTCGTGCTTCAGCAACTCTTAAACTACTCTGCGGCACACCGACTGGGTGTCTCCGGCCAGCCGCCTCAATGGCTAAATCCGAGTAGTCTAAGTTCTTTGAAATCTAGATTTTACCTGTAAGTCTCACGGGCTCAAGATTTTAGAGGTGAAATATGCGCTAAAGTATTGAAAACAAGGATCCGCAATATCAATTTTTTCACATGCACGCATTATCGGACGCAACCGGCATCAGCATTCCCTGAAGATCCGGTTTCGCTCCTGACTCCCGGCTCGCAGCTACAATGTCCTCATGCCCACGCAGCAACAGGAACTCGCGCGCGAAATCGATGTCATGGCCGAAGCTGCCGACGATGTCGAATACCTGATGAGCATGATCGTCGGCCGCTTGCAGGAGCGGCTCAGCCACTTTCACTGGGTCGGTTTCTACATGATTGAGAAGGGGCTTCCCGGCGAAGATCCGATGCTGGTACTCGGCCCTTTCGTTGGCGCCCAGACGCCGCACAAACGCATTCCGCTGAACCAGGGAATCTGCGGCGCTGCCGTGACACAGGGACGGACGGTCGTGGTAGACGACGTGAACTCCGACCCGCGCTATCTGGCGTGCTCAATCGAAACCAAGTCGGAGATCGTCGCTCCCATTTTCGTGAACGGCGCTGTCGTCGGCGAGCTGGATATCGACAGTCACATTCCCGCGGCGTTCGGTCCTGACGACCGCCAACTGGTGGAGCATTGCGCAGCGCTGGTCGGCCGGTACCTGGAGAAGATCGCTTGAGCGGCGCTCAAGACCCGGCCAACTCCGCAGCAGCTTCTCACTCCCCGGAAACCCGAACCCGCAAGCACGTGGTTGCGGGAATCCTGGTGCGCGGAGACGACGAGATTCTTTGCTGCCAGCGCACCGAGCATCAGGCACTGCCTCTCAAGTGGGAATTTCCCGGAGGCAAAATCGAGCCCGGAGAGACGCCGCAACAGGCGCTGCGCCGTGAGCTGGAAGAAGAGTTGGGGATTGAGGCAGCAATCGGCAAGCAGCTCGCCGCCGTCGATCACACCTACGTCAATGGGAATTCTGTACGGTTGCAGTTCTTCAAAGTCGAGCGCTTTCAGCGGGAGCTGGAGAATCGCATCTTTCAAGATATTCGCTGGGTAAGTCGCAAGGATCTACCAAAACTCGACTTCCTCGATGCCGATCGCGACGTCGTCCGCCGCCTGGCTACCGGGAACTTACTCTAGCCACTAGGGTTTATCTTTTATACGGGCCGCGACTTGCCTTGCCTCGAACACCAAATTTAGGGAACTTGGCTGGCCTCCGGAGCGAAATATGAGTGCAAGTCGAATTCAGGTCAACTACTTCTGGGAATGCTGACCGAACAGACCGACGAACAACTGCTCACGCTTGCCATGAGCGGGGACGAAGACGCCTTCACCGCCCTCTATCGAAGGCGGCAGGGGCCGGTGTACCGCTTTGCGTTGCACATGAGCGGTTCGCCGCAGGTGGCTGAGGAAGTGACACAGGACGTGTTCATTTTCCTGGCACAGCGTGGACGTGACTTCGATGCTTCCCGTGCTCCGCTGGGGGCTTATCTGTTCGGTGTCGCCCGCAACTATGTTCGCCGTGCCATGGAGCGCAGTTTTTCCGATGCGCTGCATACTACTCCGGCCGAGGACCACGCGGATTCGCTCGTCGCCGACGGTGATGCCGTTGGAAGACATCGCACGCGGGCAGCAGTCGAGCGCCATCTGGAAAGCAGTGCTCTCGTTGCCAGCGCATTATCGGGAGGTAGTTGTCCTGTGTGATTTGCATGAGTCGAGCTATGCAGAAGCGGCGGCAGCAATAGGCTGCGCGATTGGGACCATTCGCTCCCGCCTGCACCGCGCCCATGAAATGCTGGCCCGGAAACTGCAAAGCTCGGCTGCCGTCGCACCCGACATTTCGGGGATGGCGGCAAGGTGTCCATCATGACGTGCCGTGAATTTATCAGAAAGATTGAAGGCTTCACACTGACCGAGTTGGGTTCCGCCAACGCGGAATTGCTCGCCCACCTGAACGGCTGCGCTTCGTGCGCTGCGTTGCTGCAACAGCGGCAGGCGCTGGCTGGAGCCATGCAGGTTCTGCGCAGTCGTACGCTCGCGATGGAAGCGCCCGTTCTGGTCGAGCGGAATGTTCTGCGGGCATTCCGTCACAGCGACGCGGCCCTCCCGGCCGCTGAGTTACGAAGGTTCCCGGGCTTCCGCTTGAGCAATCTATTGGGATGGCGAGCTTATGCCACAGCCGCCGCCGTACTGGCAATCGGCCTCGGTCTGGGATTGTGGTTCGCGCAACAGCGCCCCGACAGAGCAGCGCAGCAGCCGACGGCAAAAACCGTACAACCTGCGCAACCGAGCGTCGGCCAAGCAGAAGACACTGCGCAAGTGCCGGTGCAAGCTTCGGTGTCGAATTCAAACAAGCTGAACTCTGGAACCAATGCTGCCGTTTCGCAGCGGCCAACGGTGGCTACAGCTACATTGGTTCAGAGCGAGCAGGCGCAGGGTTACACGCCATTGATGCTGTGCGATCCCATAAGCTGCGCAGGCGATGAAGAGGTTGTGCGCATGGAGTTGCCCGCAACGGCAGCCGATGGGTCGGCCGGAACGCAGATGGCCGATGTGATCGTGGGTGATGACGGTCTGGTGCGCGCCATCCGGATCGTCCAGCCGCAGTAGATTTGCAGTGATTTGTTCGAGGCAAGAAATTATGAGACTTTCAAATCTTCTGGCCATACTTATGTTGACCGTCGTCGCACTGGCGGCGGCTGCGCAGGAACCGGGTGCTCCGCCCCCACCGCCTCCGGGCGGCCCGGGGCACATGATGGAGATGCACGGCCTCGGCGAGCCTGGCGAAGGCAGGACCGTTACAGGCATTCCGCTGACCGCGCAGATCGTGGTGACGCATGAGAATACGCTGGCCGATGGCAACCATATCTCCCGCACATCGCAGACCACGCTGTATCGCGATGCACAAGGCCGCACGCGCCGCGAGGTGACGGTTGAGGCGGCTACCCCGGCTACCGCGTCGTTGAAGCACATAATCATCATGATCAACGATCCGGTGTCGGGAAAGCGCTACATGCTTGATCCGACAAACAAGACAGCTCGTGAAATGCGTGAGGCGCACGGGCCCGGCGACCACCCGAAGCGTCCTGCCGGCGAAGCAGTCAAGGAAATGCTCTCGAAGAACGTGCAGCGCGATCAACTTGGCAATAAGACGATCAGTGGCTTCGAGGCAAGCGGTGAAAGGGTCACACGAACCATCGCAGCCGGCGAGATCGGCAACGAGAAGCCGATCGAAGTTGTAACCGAGCGCTGGTTCTCCACCGACCTGCAGTTACCCGTACTGGTGGTTCATACCGATCCGATGATGGGAACCGCGACCACCAAGGTGACGAGCGTGACCCGCGGCGAGCCCGACGCTTCCCTGTTCCAGGTTCCCTCGGACTACAAGGTTGTCAGCGGACGCCGCGACGAGCCTTTCTATGTTCCGCTTCACCCCTGATTTTGGCGATGCTCGCCCTTGGGCGGGGGCTTCGGCCTCCGCCATTTTTTGTACGCCGCTTGTGACAAAACGCCAGAATCCCGCCGTAGTCCGCGCGAATCGAAGTCACTTAAATGCTTATTCGCCCGTCTGATCCATTGGACAACTCTGTTGTCCCGCAATCGGCGACAGTCTTCCTCAACCTCTGATACTGTTCATTAAACATTGGTCACTCCAACCCAGCCCGAGCAAAGTTCGATATCCACTCCCCCCGTCGCCGCCCCGGTGGCGCGGGTGTCGACGTTTCGTCGCATCTTCAAGGCGTTCCTGTACCGCGACTTTCGCCTGGTGTGGATTGGCGCCTGTACCTCCAGCGTCGGCACGTGGATGCAGATTGTTGCGCAAGGCTGGTTGATTTACCGGCTCAGCCACTCGGCCACGCTACTGGCGCTGGACCAGTTTCTTGGGGGGATACCGATATTCCTGTTCTCGCTGGTTGGCGGCGTTTTCGCCGACCGGGTCGAGCGGCGCAAGATTCTTCTGGGCTCGCAATATCTTCAGTTAGCGAGCGCTGCAACCCTAACCATCCTGGTCGTCACCGGATTGGTTCACGTGTGGCAGATCCTGTGTCTATCCGCCGTCTCCGGATTCGCGCAAGCGTTTGGCGGGCCTGCGTATCAGGCATTGATTCCCAACCTGGTCGATCGCGAAGACATGCCCAACGCGATCGCGCTGAACTCCATCCAGTTCAATCTCGCGGTGACGATCGGTCCCGCGCTCGCCGGACAGGTGCTGGCGAAGTACGGCGAAGCCTGGTGCTTCGGCCTGAACACCGTCTCGTTCATTGCACCGATCATCGCGCTCTCCATCATTACCACTCGGTTTCTGCCGCAGAAGACCACCGACTCCATGCTGCGCAGTTTGAAGGAAGGCATCGCGTTCGTGCGTCGCCAGGAAGCAATGGAAGCGCTCATCGTGCTCGCCTTCCTCATGACCTTCCTGAGCATGCCCCTGCGCACGTATATCCCGGTCTTCGTGAAGGACATCTTCCATCGCGGCCCTGAGACTTACGGCAACCTGCTCTCGCTGATGGGAGTGGGATCGATTCTGGGTTCGCTGACCATCGCCGGCATCGGCAATATTCGCCGCAAAGGGCTCCTCGCATTAACCATGCTGGTGTTGCTGGGGGCCGGCATTAGTAGCTTCGCGCTATCGCGACGGCTGCCCCTTAGTCTGGCGATGATAGCCGTGGTGGGCTTCGCGATGATGGGCGTCTTCGCGACGGTGAGCTCGCTGGTGCAGTTGATTGTGACCGAGGAGATGCGGGGTCGCGTGATGAGCGTCTACAACTGCGCCTTCCGCGGAGGCATGCCTATGGGCAATCTCGTCTCTGGCTGGCTGATTCCCTTGGTCACCGCCCCGGTCATGCTCGCGGTAAACGGAGTGCTGCTGGTGATGCTCGCGTTGTATTTCATGCTGGTGAAGCGAAGGGTTGCGGCGCTTTAGGGCGTGCGCCACAGCTTAGGCTTAACGGTTGCCGATTTGCAATGTTACTACTTGTGGCGCAGCCACTTGAGCAGCTGAGGAACAAACTCGTATGCTGCATTCCCTACTGCTTTCCCGCCGATTCCCTCAAGCACGCGAATGCCCGCGTCCCCGGCATTGCTCTGGCTGGGAACGCGCCACGTGTTGGAGAGGAAGTTGTTGCCGACATTTCCTGCCATGCGTGCATACGCAAAGTGTCGTTGCCCATCGTCGCGGTACGCCCGAAACGTCAGGTCGATGATGTTGACCACGCGCTTCTTGAATGGCTGTCCCTCGGTGCGGAAATATCGAGGATCCTCTCCCCACAATGCGCCGAGACTCGCTTCCATGGCATTGCCGGTCGAAACGCCGGTCAACCGCATTCCATAACGCTGGCCGAATCCCTCCCAGCTTGTGTTGTACTCGGGCGGATGATGGAACGCCGTTCCCCAGCCGGCGGAGATTGGTCCGGCGAACACCAGACTTTCAATCCCGGCCGTCGACCGCACGAACCACTTGAGACGCTGCTCTGGGGTGATGGGCATATAGGCGGTTTTCGCTCTGCTGAGGAACAACCGGTGCCGCCTGAATTCCGAGCGGCACGTCCTGCGCCGCGATTTGGGGCAGCGCGACAAACAAAATCGCGAGCGTGACGACAGCCACGGCAGGCAAAACCCGAGACTGGACGCGAACCTGGATCTTACTCAATCGGGACACCTCTGGTTGGATGCATAGATCGTCATTCCGTGTCTCAGCTGGTCAATTTACGCGCTCATTTGTAGGGATAGAACCCGAAGAAGAGCAGCGAAAGCGCCGTGAGCACCCAAACGCCCGACCGGATGTCCGTCCGCTTTCCACCGAAAAGCTTGCAAAGAGGATACATCACAAATCCGGCGGAGATGCCGATGGCGATATTGAAGGAAAACGCCATGAGTGTGACCACGGTGAACGCGGGAATCGATTCGGTGTAGTCGCTGAAAGTCTATGTCTACTCAATCGTACCGTTCAGTTTGCGATTTGCCAGCCCGAAGGTCACCAGAACAAAAACGATAAACGCCCCAGTCTCGACGGCGAGGTAGGATGGCACGGCCGTCGGATACGTGTAGTAACGCAGCAAGTCGGTCTGCCAGGTCACCGGATTCGCCCAGGCCAGCCAGCGTACGGCGGCGGGTAACTGCTGCGTCGGATAGAAGAGATTGCTGACGAACATCAGCACCAGGTACAGCGCCGAGGTCGTGGTGTGGTAGGCGTTGAATCCGCGAAGATTCAGCGCCAGCCAGGTGAACAGGAAGTACCATCCCGCAGTTCCCAGCACCGACCAGAAAGCAATCGGCAGCCATGCGGTCGGAGCAATTGCAATGTGCAGGAAGCCGATATCCCGCTGCCATGCAAACGGCCACGCCAACCACGCTGAAGGCCGCGTTGAACAGCAGCTTGCCCAGCAGCATCTCCCAGCGCGCAAACGGATAGGTCAGCATTTCATGGAAGATGCCGCCTTGCAGGTCTTCGAAGAATGCGTACGACGAATTGAAGACGATGCCGAAGCTCACCATCGACAACACGCCACCGAGAAAGAATCGCGGATAGTCGAGGCCCGATCCGCCGCTTCCAATCCAACGCTCAAGGCTGGAGCCGAAGACCAGCAGATACACCACGGGAACCAGTACGTCCCACAACGGCAATACCGGGTTCGACAGCCGAATGCGAAAGTCGCGAAAGGCGATGGCAAGCACGTAGTTCATCAGTCGGCGTGCGCCTCCGCCGCAACGTCTCCGTAGAGCTCGAAGAAAATTTCTTCCAGATCGGCAGCGCGTATTTCAAGGTGCTCCAGCGGATAGCGCTCAGAGATGCGTGCCATCTCGCGGATCCACTTGTCCTCCGAACCCTCGACCGTGATCTCGTACTCGCCCTGCACTGTCTTCAAACTGCGTGGTGAAAGCGACTGGATGAGTGCCGCCGCCTCAGGCGTGTCCTGCTGAAAGCGCACGAACAAGCGAAAAGCCCGGTGGGCACGCTGGCGAAGCTCCGCCATGCTTCCCGCGGCGAGCACCTTCCCTTCCTTCATCAGCACCATGCGATCGCACAGCGCCTCGGCCTCATCGAGCAGTTGGGTCGTAAGCAGGACGGTTCGCCCGCGCGCAGCTTCCTCGAGGATCAGGTTGACGACCCGGCGCTTGATCAGCGGATCCATACCGGTGGTCGCCTCGTCGAGAAACAGTACCGGCGTGTCGATCATCAGCGCCTTCGCGACTTGCAGGCGCCGCTTGTACCCGCCAGACAAAGTTTGCGCGCGAGAGTACAGATGCTCCTGAAGTTCCAGAGCTTCAACTACTCGGTCAACACGCTTGCGAGTTTCTGCCCGCGAGTAACCGTGCAGATACCCGTACAGCAAAAGATTGTCGAGGGTGGACAGCAGAGTCTCGACCGCGTTCTCCTGGAGCACAGCGACAATGTTGCGTCGCACCGCCAGCGGCTCGCGAGTAACGTCGTGCCCCGCCACCGACGCTCTGCCCGAGGTGGGCCGCAGAATCGTGGTCAGCATGCGAACCGTCGTGGTCTTCCCTGCTCCGTTCGGCCCCAGCAGCCCAAAGATTTCGCCCCGGCCGACCGCGAAGCTGATGCCGTCAACCGCGATCTTTGCCTTTGCGGTAAACGTGACGAAGCTGCTCGACGATGATGATGTCGCTGGACACCTAGGGATGATAGCGGATTGTCGGAAGCTGGCTTTCGTTTGTCCGACCTGCTCCGTTCCGTTTTGGCGCAACGCTCGCAATTCCGTATGGCGCCGCCTTTGACGAACAGCCGCATCGTCCCTATACTGGATTCACATAGCGCCTCGAATCCGAGGCGAACAGACACTCCTCAGTAGCTCAATGGCAGAGCATCCGGCTGTTAACCGGAGGGTTGTAGGTTCGAGTCCTACCTGAGGAGCCATTCTTTTCTTGGACTTGCCGCGAATCCGCGAAAACAATCTGGGTCAGATAAGGGTCACATAAGTTTACTAGGTGGGTACAGGCCTCTACTGAATGCGTGTGGCCTGCTGCTTGACGAAGTTCACCAGCTGCTGCTGGATCCGCCGCTTGGCTTCCATACCAAGATCTCCATAAACCTCGGATGTCGTGGCGAGGTTCTCGTGCCGCAGAAGAGTTTTGACCTCCTCCAACTCGAGTCCTGCCTCTTTGCCCCATGCGCTCACCGTGTGGCGGAAGCTGTGCCAGCCGATGTTGGGGAGGCCAAGCTCCAAGGCGACCGGCTTGATGTGTTTTTTCATCATTTGCGCCGGCCAGAACGGCCGCTTGCCCTTCGTAT
>CAWFWZ010000016.1:0-373520 GCA_963819645.1 uncultured Acidobacteriaceae bacterium | reverse complement strand
CACCACCTATGATTTGGCTCAATGCCGATGGCTACGAAACTCACTACCGATCCCGCTCAGACGTCCGCCCAAAGTTCAACTCAGGTCTACGCCGTGCATGGTGCCGACCCCGAAGTGCTGGCCTACGGCATGGCGAAATATTCGCGCTCATCGCTGTCG
Organism: uncultured Acidobacteriaceae bacterium; assembly: GCA_963819645.1. Lineage (GTDB taxonomy): Bacteria > Acidobacteriota > Terriglobia > Terriglobales > Acidobacteriaceae > CAVVDY01. The sequence continues at coordinate 373,361 of CAWFWZ010000016.1, read as the reverse complement.
CTGCGCGAATCGCTCGCCGAATTGAACGAGCAGAAGGCCGAGAAATTTCTCAACACCTTCTACTTCCAATACGGGCACCGCAGCATCGCCGACCTCGCACATCTTGCGTTTGCCATCGAACGGCTGTCAATTCTCGCCGCGACCATCCTCGTTGACGAGCCGCGTTGGGACGGCCAGGAGCGCTCGACGCGCTATCGAGGACTTCAAGAAGAGCGGGTATTACGTTCCTGACTTTGCGGGTGATACCGAAGCCGATGCGCTGTACCGGGCGACCGCCGACCATCTCTTCGCGGAATATCAACATTTTCGACCGCGACGTTTGAATACCTGCGCGACCGCACTCCCAAGCCTGAGGAGATAAAGCAGGACGCCTATGAGCGCACCCTGCGCGCGCGGGCCTTCGATCTGTCGCGCTATCTGTTGCCGATGGCGACCAATACGTCGTTGGGACAGATCGTCAGCGCGCGTACGCTGGAGAACCAGGTCTCGCGACTATTGTCCGACTCGCATGGGGAGGTACGACGGCTCGGCGAGCTACTGAAGCAGGCGGCGCGCGAAGGTGCTTACAACGTGAACCAGCCGGTGGCTGAAGGCCTGTTGAATGAAATTCGAGAGCATGCACCCCAGCTTGCCGGTCGAGCTCAGCAAGTACTTCTGCGCCAGGGTGATCTCGCTCCCACGCTGATGGAATACGCCGAGCCCAGCACCTACGAGCTGGAGAGCCGGCGTGAACTGAGCGGGGCCGCTGCTGAGTTGCTCGGACGTTTGCCGATCGACCCCGCTCCTGTGGTCGATTTGCTGGAAGATGAGCCGCTCGAGGTCGCAGCTCGCCACCACGCTCCTCTACCAGTACGACCATCATTCTTATCGGCAGATTCGCGGCTTGGTTGAGGGGATGAGCGAGAAGCATCGCAACGAGATCGTCGCCCTGGGTATGAAGCATCGTGGACGCTTCGACGAAGTCGCGCGCGCCTTCCAGTCGGGCCAGCGGCTCCGCTTCGACATCCTCATGGACATCGGCGGCTTCCGCGATATGCACCGGCACCGCCGCTGCGTGCAGATCATGCAGGACTACACTCCTCGCCACGGCTACGACATGCCGCAGGAAATCGAGCGTGCGGGATTGGCCTCGCGCTACGCGCAGCTTATGGATCGCACATGGGAAGCCGTCGCCCAGTTGGCGGGAAGGGAAGCGGCCGAAGCCGACGAACAGTCGCAGTACCTGATTCCGCTGGCCTTCCGCAAGCGCACATTGTTCAAGATGGACTTCGCCGAGGCGCTCTACATCAGTGAGCTGCGCTCCGGGCCCGCGGGACACTTCTCTTATCGCAACGTCGCATATGCCATGTACGAGGCTGTGGCGCGCCGATATACGCACCTGGCGCAGTACTTCAGGGTGACCGACGTCAACGAGCCGGTGGATTTGCTGAAGCGGTGAAGCGGCAACAGGATGTTCGAATTCGATGGCATACTAGACAAATCCCAAGATGTCCCCCAAGATGTCCCCTAATTTGGGGTTTAATTTATCTGGTATAATGTCTTCTGGAGTTACAGATGGCTACACTGCCGACGAAGATAGGCCGAGCCAAAGTGTCGACGACCGTGGCGACAGAAAATTACAGGTATCTGGAGAAGAAAGTTGCCTCCGGAGAGGCGCGCTCCATTGCTGACGCCATCGACCAGTCGATTGCCGCTCTACGTAGGCTTGACAATCGCAGGCGGCTAGCGAAGGCGACCGCGAACTACTTCAATTCCTTGAGTTCCGAAGGGGCTTCAGAAGAGAACGCAATTGGACATGGGCTCGGGTCTGCGGCCAAGGAAATCGACTTTGACAAGGAGCTTTGATACTCCAAGGCGTGGCGAAATTTGGCTGGCGCAGACCGGCGGTAAGCGCCATGCAGTCGTGGTTGTTTCGCTTAATTCACGTAACGACAGCGAACGTGTGAACTCCGTGCTAGCCGTGCCATTTGGCAGTTATGGCGCGGTTGGTCCGACATCAGTGCGAATGGAGCCTGGAGAGACCGGACTGCCTGAACCGAGCTTCCTAAAAGCTCATTTCATTTCCGTGGTTGAGAAGAGCGCTTTCATCGAACGCCTTCCGCGACGAGTGTCTGACCGACGCATGCGGGAACTAGTTGCCATGATTAATCGTGCCCTCGATCCAGATGCGCCTTTCCAGCCGTAAGCTCCGCTCGTAACGCCCTCGGGAGGCACCCAGATTGCGCATCGCCGCCCTCTACGACATCCACGGTAATTTGCCCGCACTGGAAGCGGTGCTGGAAGACGTTCGTCGCGAACGCGTAGACCAGATCCTAATCGGCGGCGACGTGCTGCCCGGCCCGATGCCGATCGAATGTCTTGACCTTCTAACGCAATTAGAAGTTCCAACCCACTTCATCATGGGCAATGGCGACCGTGAGGTGCTCGCCCGTATACGCGGCATCGAGACCGACTGGTATTGCGACGCTCGCGAAGAATGGCGCGAGCCTATCGATTGGACAGCGCAGCAACTTCGCCCCGAACACGAGAAGCTCATCGCAACCTGGCCCGCCACTGTAACGCTGCCCATCGACGGCGCGGGCGATGTCCTGTTCTGCCACGCCACTCCGCGCAACGATACCGACATCTTCACCCGGCTGACTTCGGAAGAGCGTCTCGCGCCCGTGTTCGCGGGTGTCAAAGAGAAGATTGTCGTTTGCGGCCACACCCACATCCAATTCGATCGCACGGTAGGGAACACTCGGGTAATAAACGCCGGCAGCGTCGGCATGCCGCTCGGCCGAACCGGCGCCGACTGGCTGCTGCTCGGCCCGCACATCCAACTCCGCCACAGCGACTACGATCTGCAAAGCGCCGCCGAGCGCATTCGCCATACGAGCTATCCGCAGGTCGACAAATTTGTAGACACCTACGTGCTGAACACGCCATCCGAAGAGCAGATGGTGCAGGCATACTCCCACGCCGAACTGAGGTGAAGCACAGAGCGGTGCAGCTCTCCTCGCGCTCTCCAGTCGACGGCCTGCCTCGCAACATCGCGCTTCGGCCGAGAGAGCGCGGCTTTTCGTGTCGCGTGCCGACGCTTTGTCGATTCCGTCCGTGACAATCCAGAGCCGGCTTCAGGGTGCAACGACCTTTCTCCGCCGCAGCTCGCTCGCCTTCATGATTTCGTTCATGTCGCCAGCGGGCCGAATCTCGAAAATGTTGCCATACGTCAGAGCCGGATGCTGCCCGATGAGTTGTACAGCATGATTCATGTCTCTCGCCTCAAGCACCAGAATGCCGCCGAGTTGTTCTTTGGTTTCGGCGTAGGGGCCATCGGTGGTTGCCACCTTGCCGTTCTTCCACCACAGGGTCAACGCGGTTTCCGGACCCTGAAGCGCTTCGCCGCCACCCCAGTGTCCGTTGGCGCGAAGATGATCGTCATATTCAAAGCATGCGTCAAACATGGCGTTGCGTCCGCCATCCGTCATGGCGTCAAATTTGCTTTTGTCGTAGTAGCCCAAACAGATGTATTTCATTGTTCTTCTCCTCATAGCGGATGAGAGCCGGCAGCACAGTGTTGCGCCGGCTCGTTCATCTCGTCACCAGGGCGTGTGTTCCCCGGCCGCAGTGGACAGGTTGTTGACTCGCTTCCACCAGGTCTTTATTCCGGAGCCGGGTAGAAAAAAAGCTCGCGCACCTCGCCGGGGATATCGCAGACGATGGCCGCCTTCTTCGCCCACGCCAGTGCCTCATCCATATTGGCGGCTTCCAGTATCCAAAATCCGCCCATGTGCTCCTTGGTCTCGGTGTACGGTCCGTCGGTGATGAGCACCTTGCCGTCGGGCTGCCTTCGCAGCGTCTTGGCGCTGGCCGGCGGAGCAATGCCACAGGCGAACTTCCTGGCGCCGGCAGCAATCAATTCGCGATTGAGCGCGTGGATCTCTTCCATCATCGCTTCGGTTACGGTGGACGGGTCGAAGTCGTCGGGCATGTAGTTACAAACCAGATACTGCGCCATGAGTGTTCTCCTTCATGTTCTTCGAGCCAGCAGCACGGCCTTGCGCTCTGGATCGTTCATCCTGTAGTCGTCGCGCACGGAGAAAATCGACAGCCGGGGCGAATTATTTTTGCAAGAATTGCGGACAGGGCACATTCACTCGGTCCACGTGGACTCAGTATTTGTTTTGAAAGGGACCGCCTTTAGGTGGTCCGCAAAGCCGGGACAGATGAACCTCGGCTTTAGCCGCTGGGGGCTCTCCCATAGACTTACTCAGAACTACCTTAAGGACTTAACTTTGTGACCTCCTCCTGATAGCTATTAATCCTACTTTGTTCATATTGACGGACTATGTCCTATGTGTAATACTATCGGGCATGAGTGGGACAGAAAAACTCGAGACCGTGTGGTTTACGACCAAGGGGCAAGTCGTCATCCCGCTTCGTCTTCGTAAGCAATTCGAAATCGAGGACGGCACCAAAGCGGTGGTTCAAGCGACGCCGGACGGTATCCTCCTCAAACCGGTGACTGCGGCACTCATCAGACGCGGGCGCGGGATCCTCAAGCGCGCGCCGGGACACCGGTCGCTGACTGAGGACTGGGCCGAGCACAAAAGGCAGGAACGCGCGCTAGAGGAGCGCCATGCCCGCTAAGGTGCTCGACAGCTTCGCGCTCATCGCCTACTTCCGCGACGAATCGGGCGCGGAAGCGGTGGAGCAACTGCTCGTCTCCGCCAGCAAAAGAGACAGCCCGCTCCACATGACCGATGTGAACTACGCCGAGGTGAAGTACTCGATTGTGAAAAAAGACGGCGCCGCAGCCTGGGCGGAAGCCGCAAAGGTCCTGGAGGGCCTGCCCATTGATTTTCATTCCACAACCCGCGCGTTGGCCGACACTGCCGCCGATTTCAAAGCACGTTTCAAGTTGAGTTTGGCCGATGCTTTCGCCGCCGCGCTGGCCAAAGAAAAGAAGGCTGAACTCGTGACCGGCGACCCAGAATTCAAGCCGCTCGACCAGGAAATCAAAATCCACTGGCTGAAGTAATTGCAGTCCGGGAAAAACGATGGCATACGAAGAACTGTTTCTCGATTTGTTAAGGGCCGAGCGCGAGGAGGATGTTACGGACGCGCTCACAATTTTTGGCTTGGAAAAATTTTCTGATTCTAATTGGATTCCCTACGGCGGCTTCGAGAACAATTTCGGGATTATCGGGGCGCAACAAGCCGATGCTATAGGCGCGTTAGTTGAAAAGGTCGTCAATTCGATCGATGCCATTTTGATGCGCGAATGTTTTGCTAGAAATCTTGATCCGCGCAGCAATCTCGTGCCTCGATCGATGGTTGAAGCCGCGGAGCAGTTCCTAAACATCCCCGATGGAAATCTCGCAAGATGGTCAGCGGCGCAACGGACTCAACTTGCGGAGCAGAGCATAAGCATCATCGTCACCGGCCAGAAGCCGAGTGAGGGTAATCCCTGTGTGACAGTTGTCGACACTGGGGAGGGCCAAAAGCCGGAAGATTTCAAAGATACGTTGCTATCGCTGCTGCGTAGCAACAAAATGTCCGTTCCCTTCGTGCAAGGCAAGTTCAACATGGGCAGCACAGGCAGCTTAACCTACTGCAGCCCCAACAAGAATTATCAGTTGATCGCTTCTCGGCGGAACGCTGCGATTCCGGGTGTCAGAAATCCGAAGTGGGGATTTACGGTAGTCAGAAAGCGCCCCCCCGCTGAAGAACGAGAAGAACGAGAGATACGAATACCTGGCGCCGAAGGGGAGAGTCTGCGAACTCGACTTCGATGAGATCCCGGTGTACCCAGATGCCGAGGGCGCACCGTACAAGGAGCCGACAAAGTATGGAACGATCGTAAAGCTTTTTGAGTATGACCTCCCCGGCAGTACAAAGACTATGGCCACGGTAGATTTTTATCGGGCTTTGTCAAGCAAGCTTTGGGCGGTTGTAGTTCCGATGCGGATTTATGAAACGCGGAGTTACAAAGGCCACACTCTCAGAAGTACATTCTCGGGAATGAACATCCGCCTTGAGGATGACAAAGGTGACGTTCTAGAGGAGGGCTTCCCCTGTAACTTCACATTGAATATTCCTAAGATTGGGCTGGTTGAAGGGCGCATTTGCCTGTTCAAAAGGGATACCGAAATTTCTCGGTGGGTGAGTTCGCGAGAGGCAATCATCTACACCATAAACGGCCAGTCGCACGGCGCATTGCCGAACGATTTTTTCCGGCGACAATCGGTCAATCTTCCGTGGGTCCAAAAACAGCTCCTCATAAATATCGATTGCTCGCGCCTTGACCAGCAATTGATCAATCGGATGTTCATGACCAGCCGTGATCGGCAGCGCGACGTTCGAGAGAAGGATTTTCTGGAAACTGCCTTAGCTGAATTCCTTCGCAAACATCCCGGCCTGCGCGAGTGGAATGAAAAACGCCACAGAGAGACTGTTGAGGAGCAATTTGCAGAAGAATCAGAATCCATCGAACTATTTGAAAAACTGGTTGCGCAAAACCCTGCGTTGGCAGAGATTCTCGGTATTGGCTTCAAGATCAAAGTGCCCAGACCTGGCGACCAACCGACACCAAAGTTCGAGGGCCAGCGATTCCCGACATTCTTAAAACTTGAAAATGGGCACGAAAGTGGAGAGTTCGTCAAAAAGTGTCCTCAGAACTCATATTGCCGGGTGATTTTGCTGACTGACGCCGAAAACGATTATCTCGATCGTGCCTTTGAGCCCGGAAAGCTCATCATCAGGCCAGAAGCACTGGTCAAATCTACGAGCCTTTATAACGGGCGGCTGGAATTACAACTCGAGCCAGATAGTTCTTACGACGTAGGTCATCGAATCGACATGAAGGTTATGTTGACGAGCCCCAATTCGCCAGAGGGCTATTTCTCGGTTCGTTTTTGGCTCGAGATCGATCAGCCTATAGAGCCCAAAAAGCATCCGCCAAGCCCGCCGAAGCCGCCAAAGATTTCGACTGCGGCTTTGCCAGAGATCAAAGAGATAAAGAGAGAGGGATGGTCAGACGGCATTGAAATTACAACAGATGAAGACATCGTCACGATCATGCCAAATGTCGATCAGTCTAAGACGTCACTTGTGAATATGGACAACCGGTATTACCAGCGTTACGTTTACTCGAATCCAAAACGCGAGCAAGAAATCAGAAACATCTACAAGATTGCGTCGACAATAATGGGATTGTGGTTGCTTGACCAAGTGGAAAAGGGCGATCTCGAAGATGCAAAACGGCGGGCGGTCAGTAATTCGCTGGGAAAGCTCTTGCTTCCGATGGTAGATTCCCTGGGAAGCAAGTTGGCTGAATTGGAACAAGCTTGATCCGGGGGCCCATCCTGCTGAAAGTCAGGGACTGTCCCTGAGTGCGTCCGTTCCCGGTTTCACCCGAGCTTTCCGCCATACGCCGCGCTCGAGATAAATCGACAGCAGAAGCGAATTTCTTATTCCAATTCCTCAATCCGCCTCGCCAGGAATTGCCGCTCCGGTTCCTGTTGGGTGAGCGCCAGCGCTTTCTCATACGAGGACCGAGCCTCAGCCGTCCAGCCGAGCCTACGGCACAAATCTGCACGCGCGGAATGCGCCAGATAATAATTTGCCAGTTCGCCGTGTTCCAACACCGCGTCGATCTGGGCTAGGCCGGCCTCTGGACCATCGCACATGGCAATCGCCACGGCCCGATTGAGATATACAACCGGAGAAGGCTGAATTCGAACCAATTGGTCGTATAGCGCAACAATCTGCCGCCAGTCGGTCGCAGCAGGCGATTCCGCCTCCGCGTGAACCGCCGCAATCGCAGCCTGCAGTGTGTAAGCACCGAAGCGGCGGGAGTTCAGGGCCCTCTCCACCATTGCCACTCCCTCCGCGATCTGCTCCCGGTTCCACAGCGCGCGGTCTTGATGGTCCAGCAAAATCAGCTCTCCGGTCGGAGAGGTTCTCGCGGCGCGGCGGGATTCCTGTAGCAACATCAGCGCGAGCAGCCCAACTACCTCCGGCTCTGGCTGGAGTTCGGTCAGCAACCGGCCCAATCGAATCGCCTCGCCGGTCAGCTCGGCTCGCGTTACCTCCGCTCCCGCCGCAGCCGAGTAACCTTCGTTGAACACGAGATAGATCACCTGAAGCACCGCGTCCAGCCGCTCCGGCAACTCCTCGGGCGTCGGCACCTCGTAGGGAATTGGCGTCTCTCGGATCTTTGTCTTGGCGCGCACGATGCGTTGGGCGAGCGTTGCCGGCGTAACCAGAAATGCGCGGGCAATCTCCTCCGTGGTCAGGCCGCAGACCTCGCGCAGGGTCAGCGCAACCTGTGCGTCCGCAGGCAGAGCAGGATGGCAGCAGGTGAAAATCAGACGCAGACGATCGTCCTCGATCTCCTCGTCTCCCATCGCTGCATTCCCGCTGGCCGCGTCGTTGGCGCGCGATTCGATATGGGCAACCAGATCTCTTTGTGCTCCATCGAAGCGCGCGCGTCGGCGCATCGCGTCAATGGCCTTGAAGCGTGCCGTTGAAATAAGCCACGGCCGCGGGCTCTCCGGAATACCCGTCTGCGGCCAGGACTCCAGGGCAGCAGCGAACGCCTCGTGCATCGACTCTTCGGCCAGGTCCAGGTCTCCGAGCAGGCGCACCAGCGTCGCCAGAACCCGGCCCGATTCCGCTCGGTACAGAGTCTCAATTGTCCTGCTGATTTGTTCGGGCACAGGCGGCGGCATTTACGCCAAACTAGCAAACGGCGCCGCTCGGCACAACTGCGCTCGGCTGTTCTCTAACCACAATTCAGCGGCCCCCCACAGCGCCGAGCGCGGGCTCACAAAAGGGGCGACGGGATAGCTCCGGCGAAGCCCGCGCTGCTTATTCCCATTTCGGAACTGACCTACGACCTTCGTAACCTCGGCTTCGCGTTTTTCTCGCACAGATGAGCTCAGCGACTCGTAGACTGGATTTCAGGCATGCATGAGGTGTGCCGAGGATCCCGAAGCGCGTCGCGGTTCTGTGTCACTCAACCGGTGAAGCATTTCAGAGGTTTCAGAGGCCAGTAAGTCGTTTGATATGTGTTAAGTACGTGTAAGTCGCACGGAGTCAATCATTTGCGGTATAAAACATGTCTAAACCGTTGAAAACAAGGTATCATGCAAACGAATTTTTTGTGATGTCGATCACATTTCTGAAGCCCTGAGCACGAGATTTCAATTCGGGACGCAGGTTACTTTCGTTATCCCTCCCCTGTGGAATTTCGCTATTTGTTCGCTCTTTATCAGATGTATACTTTGCTGTCAGTCACCCATGCGCTTACCCCAAAATTGCCCAACAATGGCGGCGCCTGCCCCACTGACCTATCGCAATACATATTCCCAATTCGTGCGTTGACCTAAGTTCAGCGTGACGAGGCGGCCAAGGAGCAGCCTTAATGGCAGACGAGAAAACAGAAAAAGCCCGGGCAATTGAACTGGCGATGTCGGGCATTGAGAAGCAGTTCGGCAAGGGCTCCATCATGAAGCTGGGGAGCAAGGAAGCGGTCGTCCCCATCTGCCGTGATCTCGACCGGGTCGATTTCATTCGACGCGGCGCTGGGCGTCGGCGGGTGCCGCGCGGACGCGTCATCGAGATCTTTGGGCCGGAGTCTTCCGGCAAGACCACCATCGCGCTGCAGATCATTGCCGAGGCGCAGAAGGCCGGCGGCATGGCGGCGTTTGTCGACGCCGAGCACGCGCTCGACCCCACCTACGCCAAGAAGCTGGGTGTGGACGTCGACAACCTGCTCGTCTCGCAGCCGGACTACGGCGAGCAGGCGCTGGAGATCGCCGAAGCGCTGGTTCGCTCCAACGCCATCGACGTGCTGGTGGTCGACTCGGTGGCCGCGCTGGTGCCCAAGGCCGAACTCGAAGGCGAGATGGGCGACAGCCACATGGGCCTGCAGGCCCGCCTGATGTCGCAGGCGCTGCGCAAGCTGACCGGCATCGTGTCGAAATCGAATACCTGCTTCATCTTCATCAACCAGATTCGCGAGAAGATCGGCGTCATGTTCGGCAACCCGAAACCACGACCGGCGGCCGCGCGCTGAAGTTCTACTCGTCGGTGCGCATCGACATCCGCCGCATTGCCGCCATCAAAGACGGCGACGTGGTCATCGGCTCGCGCACCAAGGTCAAGGTGGTGAAGAACAAGGTGGCCGCGCCGTTCCGCGAGGCCGAGTTCGACATCATGTACGGCGAAGGCATCTCGCGCGAAGGCGACCTGCTCGACCTCGCGGTGAACAACAACATCGTCGAGAAGTCCGGCTGCCTGGTTCAGCTACAAGACCGAGCGCATCGGCCAGGGCCGCGAAAACGCGCGCCAGTTCCTGAAGGACAATCCCGACATCAAGGCGAAACTTGAGATCGAAGTGCGCAAAGCGCTGGGACTGATCCCTGCAGGCGAGAAGCCGAACGGAGCGACAGCAGAGTTCGAAGCTCCTCCGGTGCTAGCGGCCGCGGCACATTCTTCGGCGAAGACGCCGCCGGCAAGGAAGTAGTTCGGAAAATCAGCCACGGATTGGCGCGGATGATACGGATCAGAGAAAAGAAAGAGAATAATCCTCAGATCCGTGTTCATCGGTGTAAATCCGTGGCTAGGTTCAATCTTGATGCACGAGATTGCCGCCCACAATCGTGGCCACTGCTCTTGCCGGTGAAGCTCCAGCCATCGAACGGCGTATTGCGCGACTTCGACTTCGACTGCGATGCGTCGAAGCGTCCACTTCTTCTTGGGATCGAAGATCGTCACGTCGGCATGCGAGCCGTCGGCCAGCGTGCCGCGACCCTCGAGTCCGAAAATCTTCGCAGGATTCGACGACAGCAATTCCACGATGCGCCACAGCGGCAGCTTGAAATAGTGATGCAGAACGGTGAGCGTGAGTGGCACTGCCGTCTCCAGTCCGGTGATGCCGAACGCCGCGCGCTCGAACTCCACCTGCTTTTCGTGGAAGGCGTGCGGCGCGTGATCGGTGGCAATCGCGTCGATGGTTCCGTCGGTGAGACCTTCGATCAGCGCTCGACGATCGGCCGACGGCGCGCAGCGGCGGATTCATCTTGTAGTGCGTATCGAATTCGCCGACGTTGTCGTCGACGAGCGTGAAATGATGCGGCGTGACTTCGGCGGTTACTCGTAGGCCGTGAGCCTTGGCCTGGCGCACCGCGCTCAACGCCTCAAATGTGGAGAGATGCGCGACGTGCATATGCGCGTTCAGCTCACTTGCCAGGCGAATGTCCCGCGCTACTACACTCGACTCCGCGGCATTGGGCATTCCGCGCAAGCCCAGGCGGAACGAGGTCGCGCCGTAGTTCATCGAGCAGCCTGATGTCAGGTGCGTGTCCTCGGCGTGCTGCACTACGGGAACCCTGAGTTTCGCGGCCGCTGCGAGTGCCTCGCTCATGATGCGATCGTCGAGAATCGGTTTGCCGTCGTCGGTGAAGGCGACGGCACCGGCCTTTTTGAGGGCAGCAAAATCCGTTAGCTCCACTCCCATGCTGCCGGCAGTCGCCGCCGCGATGGGAAAGACGTTCACGACTGCGCCACGTTGCGGCTCCTGCATCCAGCGCGTGATCTCCGGCGAGTCGTTAACCGGAGCGGTATTGGGCATCGCGCAGACCGAAGTGAATCCGCCAGCCGCAGCCGCGGCAGTGCCCGTCGCGATGGTCTCTTTGTGCTGTTGGCCCGGTTCGCGCAGATGCACGTGAAGGTCGATGAAGCCGGGAGCGACGATGAGTCCCTTCGCCTTCAGAACTTCAACACCGCTGCGATGCAACTTTCCAAGCTCGCCGATCTGCGCGACGCGTCCATCGCGGAGCAAAATGTCGAGTGCCCGATCGACGCCGCTTGCCGGATCGATGACCTGTCCGCCGGTAATCAGTAGCTCGCGCATCTACCGCCCCTTCCCGAGCGCAGTTGCGAGAATAGCCATGCGCATCTTCACTCCGTTAGCGACCTGCTCGTGTATGCAGGACTGCGGTCCGTCGGCCACCTCACTGGTGAGTTCCATCCCGCGAATGATTGGCCCGGGATGCAGAAGGATCGCGTCGCGCTTGGCGAGCCTCATGCGGCGCGCATCGATCTGGTAGCGATCAACGTACTCCTCGATGCTAAGTTGCCGGCCGGCGAGGCGCTCTTTCTGAATGCGCAGCGAGATCACGACGTCGGCGCCGTACATGGCTGCGTCCAGGTTATGGCAGGCGATTACCCCAGGCGCGATCTCGGCAGCGACGTCGGGAACCAGATCGGGCGGGCCGCAGAAAATCACCTCGGCGCCCATGCGCGTCAGCAGGTGGACGTTCGATCGGGCGACCCGGCTATGGAAGATGTCGCCGACGATGACCACGCGCAGACCTTTGAAGCCCTTCTTGTGATGTGCGATGGTCAGCGCGTCGAGCAGCCCTTGCGAAGGATGCTGATGCAGTCCATCGCCGGCATTGATCACGGGCACGGGACAGTAGCGCGAGAGCAGATACGGCGCGCCGCTGTTGGGATGTCGCATGACGATCAGGTCGGCGCCAAGGGCGGTAATCGTCCAGCCAGTGTCGATGAGCGACTCGCCCTTCTCGATGCTCGACGAGGTTGCCGTGATCAGCGTAGTGGTTGCGCCGAGCGCCTTGGCTGCGAACTCGAACGAGGTGCGAGTGCGCGTCGAAGACTCGTAGAACAGCAGGACGACTCGCTTACCACGCAACAACTGCGGCGCTTTGCGCGGATCCATACGCCGCGCCAGCTTGAGATAGGAATTGATTTGTGCGGGAGTAAGTTGGTCGGTACCAAGTAAAGAACGATCGCGCCGGTTCATTGCCCTGGGGGAATCCGCTCTACCAACAGCACTTTTTCGGTGCCATCGGTCTCTTGCAGTTTTACCTCAACAATCTCGTCTTGGGTAGTGTCGATTTTCCGGCCGACAAACGCCGCCTCAATCGGCAGTTCGCGATGGCCGCGGTCGATCAGCGCGCAAAGCTGGATGCGTCGCGGTCGGCCATGATCGAAGAGAGCATCGAGAGCGGCGCGCGTCGTGCGTCCGGTATAAAGCACGTCGTCAACCAGGATGATGTTCTTGTCCTGGATGTCGAACTCCATGTCGCTCTTACGGTATTCCGGGCGCTGCCCGACGGTTGAGAGATCGTCACGGTACAAGGTGATGTCGAGAGTGCCCATGGGCACTTCCGTCTTCTCGATTCGGCCCAGCAGTTTCGCCAACCGGTTCGCCAGCGGAACGCCGCGGCGTTTGATGCCAATCAGCCCGAGGTTCTGAACGCCATTGTTCTTCTCGACGATCTCGTGCGCCAATCGGACCAACGTGCGGTCGATCTCAGACGCGGACATAATCTGAGACTTTTCGCGGAGATTATCGACACTGGGCCGCTGGCTTATTCATCCGCTCCGAATCATACGAGAACGTGGAACCACGAGCAACTCGACAGAACTGCCTGCTAGTTCGTTCCGCGTCGACGCGCCGCGAACGATGCCCCTAGAGCTCCGCCGGCGGCAGAGAAAATGACGAAGATTACAGCAATAAAGACCATCACCCAAAGAAAGAAAGTGGCCAGCCCTTCGGGCGTATTCAGTTTGGAAATGAATTGCTGCAGGATCTCTGCGCTACGCGGATCGGGGGCCTTCGCCATCGAGGCGCGCAACTGCTCTTCCATAACTTGGCGAAGTTGATTGCCTTCCGTCGCGAACAGAACGGTGCTCAGAATCGCGGTGACAGCGAAAGCGAATACGCCGGCGAGAGCTCCGATGCGCATGCCCATGCCCGGCCTCACCACGGCCGACGGCACTCGACGCTGATATATCGAAACCGTCAGCGCGCCGGCAATCAGCAGCCAGAGCAGGGAACCGAGAGCGAGGAAGGGAAGCGATGACAGCAGCGCTGCGCCTACGCCCGCGAGCAGAGCGCCCGGCCAAACCTGGTTCCACTGAATTGGCTCGCGAGTCCCAAACGGTGCGCGCGGAGGTCCCCATGGTGAAGTACTGATCGCCGGCAGCGGTGTTCGCAGTTCGTCAGCCGCCGGCGCAGTGCTGAGATCGGTTGCAGTCTCGGGCGGGCTTACGCGGATCTGCGGAGCACCGCAGTGCGGACAAAACGGTATTCCTTCTTCAACCGACGCCTGGCATTTGTAGCACGCGTGTTCCACCGAAGTGACGTTAGCAGGCGTGCCGCTTACCCCGCAAGATGCAGAAGAACTCGCGGCCGCCTATCGTCCAACGACAGCGCGAACGACTTCCGGCACAACCACCCGTACGACCTCCGGAACGACCATTGAGGCGATCCAGGCAGCGTACACAGCAATCGGCGCAGCGAGCGCCAACCACGGCCAGTTTCGTTGAAGAAAAGAGGGCAGCGTTGCTACACCGAGCTGGCTCATATATCCCCTTCCTTGCCGTGGATCTGTACCAGGACGGTGCCGAAACGGGTGCCTGCGCCATCAGGTTCGATGGATACGATGTGCTGGTTGTGCTGCGTCCCGGTTTTCAGCTCCCAGCCGCTTCCGTGAGAATCTTTGCACGTCAACTTATCGTCCATGTTTCCGTGCACCGTGGCATCGCCGCCGCTATCGCTGTGTCCCTGACATACCAGGACATCGCCAAACTGCTTGAGCTTATCTTCGTAAAAGGACTTCACTTTTTCGGGCGAATCAGGCGTTACGTATTCTGCGGCAATCACCTTGAGGCCGAAGCCGAAACCGCCGATGTTTACGTTGGCGCGATGTTTGTCGCCATCTTTATCGGCCTCGCGAGGCGTGGCGCCCGGATAGACCGGAATGCCGTTATCCGTAGCCTGCGAACTGGTGTCGACCTTAAGGTTCGCGATCGGTGTTTGGATGTCGACCTTCTGCTTGTCTTTATCTTTGTCGCTCACCTGTACCGAACAGGCTGCGAGCAACCAAACGGAAGCGATCGCCAGCACTGCTGAAAGCAATTTGAATCGTTTCATTAGCCCTCCCCTGAGAGGTCACTGATGGATTTCTGAGCGCATATTCCTACGTATCAAGATACGCATAATTGCGGCGATTCGTTCCCGGCAAGGTTAGTTATGCGAATCCCGCGCTAACGCTCGCTTGAACGAGTGCAATCGCGTTCGCAGCGACTGCGACATCGTCGCCGAATCCGGCAAGCCATGTTACATCGGGCTCGCGGCGAAACCACGTCATTTGGCGCTTGGCGTAGTTGCGATGGCCCTGCTGAGTGAGCGCGACCGCTTGTGTCAGCGTGAGTTCGCCTGCAAGATAAGCCGTTGCCTGTTTGTATCCCAGTGAAGTGAACGGCGTGGCTCCAGTTAACTGCGGATACTTCTCTAGAAGCCGCCGCGTCTCCTCAACCAACCCGTGCTCGAACATCGCAGCAGCGCGGGCATTGATGCGCTCATAAAGCTGGTTGCGATCAGGATTCAATCCCAGCCGCAAGATGCGGTAGCCGGTGAGTGGGTCGCGGCCCCGCTCCTGCCACAGTTCGCTCATCGGACGCCGATCGGCAAGGCATACTTCAATGGCGCGAATCAGCTTCGATGCGTCGTTGGGATGAATCTGAGAAGCGGACGACGGATCAAGCCTTGTCAGGACGCGATGAAGATAAGGAGATCCGCGCTCAGCAGCCCTCTCACGAAGACGGGTGCGCAGATCTTCTGAACGTTGCGGCCCCGGGAAAAGCCCTTCCAGCAGCGCGCGCGAATAGAGACCAGTTCCACCAACCACAATCGGCAGCTTGCCGCGGCTGGAAATATCAGTGATGGTCGCTCGGCCCTGCCGTGCGTATTCGCCCGCAGTAAAAGTCTCGCCCGGCTCCGCGATGTCTAGCAGATGATGAGGCACCAACGTGCGTTCAGTTCGACTCGGTTTCGCCGTGCCAATCTCAAACTCACGGTAGACCGCGACCGAATCGCAGCTGACGATTTCTCCGCCAAAGTGTCGGGCCAGAGTAATTGCGAGTGAACTCTTGCCGGATGCGGTGGGTCCAAGAATCACTACCAGAAGCGGACTACAGATAGGGTCGCAAGGCATCCCTCAACGTGCGCCCCAAGGGATAGTCTTGCCGAAGCGAGCGAACGCGAGCACCAGAATAAAGACCACCAGCAACAGTAATCCCAACAACTTTTGCCGCTCACGAGAGCGCTGGCGGGCAATGGTAGCGGCTTCTGCCTCGTCGGGACGGGTTTGCGCTTGCGCCGTCATCAAAGGTCATTGTAGCGCTGCGTGACATAACATCCGAAAAGCCGTTACGTTTCGTAAACAAAGTGCACGAATCGATTTTCAGATTTCGGGTTCAAATAACTATGAAGTCGAAGAAATGCGAACTTTGCTCGGAGGACGATGCGGCACCCGATGGAGTGCTGTGCATCGCCTGCCGCGAGGCCATCGTTCGCTTACTGGTAATCCGCGAGCATGAGCATGCCGGGAGAGGCGAACACGATCAGCTCGAAGAAGTAGTTGTGTATCCTGAACGGACGATAGGCACGCGTAAAGCCGGCTCCTAGAGCCATGTCGAGAAGCAATGAGCAAGCCTGTCCAGACTCCCGTCACGACACGTCCTAAGATGGACGGCTACGGTGTTCCGCGCACCAGCGAAGGAGCGTTGCCCTGGCAGTGGGCGGCGGAGCGCCTGACCAAATCACACAATTATCTACTGACCACCGTGCGTCCCGGTGGCGCTCCGCATGTCATGCCAGTCTGGGGCGTGTGGCTCGATGGCGCGTGGTACTTCTCTACCGCCGAGACCTCGCGCAAGTCGCGCAACCTTCAGCAGAACGCGAACTGTGTCGTTTGCAACGACAATGTCGAGGAGGCCGTGATCCTCGAAGGCACAGCCCAGCGGCTTAAGGACCACGAAATCCCCACGCAGGCGTTCGTTGACTACAAGGCGAAGTATGGTTGGGAACTTGATCCCAAGCGCGGGCCAGTCTGGAAGGTTACGCCCAAGACTGTCTTCGCCATGCCGGAGCAGCAGTTTCCCCAAGCGGTGACCAAGTGGGTGTTCGACTAAAGACTCCTGTCAAATCGCAGCATTCCGCTATAATTCAGCTACCAACCCACCGGTAGGGAATGATGTCGGAAGGTATCGCAGCCCAAACAGCCATGGAACAGGGGCTGCCCGAAGCGCCAACACTACAGTACGAGCTTGAGCCCTGGGGTCGCGTATTCCGGCGCAATCTCGCCGACCTCGTGCTGCGGCGTGAACCGCCTCCGCTAGAGCTGACCTCGCAGCCTGCTCCTGTTCCCCCCGACATCTTCGTCGACAAGAGCCTGAACTGGTGGGGCATGGCCGAGTCCTACGGTGGGCACATCGTGTTCGTCGCGATTGTTTACTTCGTCTCGGTTTCATTTTTTCAGAAGCCGGTACAGTTGCAGTCGCCCTTCAAGAACACCGAAATTTCTTACTATCCCGTAAGCGAATATCTGCCGCCCATCAACACCGGCCAAAAAGGGATGGCGAAGCCACGCATTGGCCAGCCGAAGTTGGCGAAGCAGGAGATTCTCTCTGTTCCGCCTAACCCTGACAACCAGCAGCAGACCATCGTCACGCCGCCGCAGGTGAAGCTGAACAAGAACGTGGCGGTGCCGAACATCGTGGCCTGGACGCCTGTGCCTGCCGCGCAGCCGATTGCGGCCAGTTCGCAGGCGGTATCGCAGCTGAAAATTCCGCAGTTCCAGCAGCAAGTCGTCGAGCCGACGGTGGATGTTTCGGGATTGAAGCCGAAGCTGCTGGTTCCGCCTGAGCTTCGCCCCACTGTAGTCGAGCCGCGAGCTGATGTTTCGCAACTCACGACGGCAACCAAGATTCCGAATATCGCGCAACCCGCAGCAGTCGAGCCGTCGGTGTCCGCCGATGCACTGAAGCTCAAAGCCGGGCAGCTCAACATGGCGCAGTTACAGCCGCAGGTCGAAGCGCCGAAGCTGCCGGTTCCAGCGCAGGTCGCTGGCAATGCAGGCCAGCCAGGAGCGGCGGCGGGAAAAGCGGGCGTTCCTCCGCAACCGAGCATGCAAGGCCTGTCGAACTCGAAGGGACAGGGACAACTGATCGCCCTGGGACTGAACCCTGCAGACGTGCGCGGCCCGGTTGAAATGCCGGCGGGCAATCGCAGCGGAGAGTTTCACGCGTCGCCGGGCGGAAAAGCCGATGCACCGGGGACTCCAAACGTGAAGGGCGACGCCAGTTCGACGACCAACGGAGCGGGCGGCTCGGCGGGCAAAGGGAATGGCTCCGGCAATGGAGCCAGCAACGGTTTGCCGACTGGCATCAGTGTGGGCAATCCGCCGCCGGGTGCTGCGACGTCGGCTGTCGCGGGAACACCGACCGGCAAACCTGATCCCAAACTGGAAGAGCAGAAGCGCATCATCGCCGCGGCTATGCGCCCATCGATCCCGAGCGCAACTCAGCGGCCCATCGCGCCGCCTGAGCCACCCGCGAACATTGACGCTGACAGCATTGAAGCGCGCGTCTTCGGCAGAAAGCAGTATTACTCGCTGGTGCTCAATACGCCGAACCTAAGTTCACGCGCCGGAAGCTGGGTCATCCACTTTGCGGAACTGAAGGAAACTGACAACAAGACGAAGCCGACTGCGCCGGTTGCGCTGAATGAAGTCGATCCGGCATACACGCCCGACGCCATGCGCGATCGCGTCGAAGGAACGGTGACGCTCTACGCGGTCATCCGGCCCGACGGCAGCGTGACCGATATCAAGGTGCTGAACAGCCTTGATGATCGCCTCGACGCCAGCGCCATGCGTGCGCTTTCGCGCTGGCACTTCCGCCCCGGAACCAAGAACGGCGAAGCCATCGCACTGGAAGCCGTAGTGCAAATTCCGTTCCGGATGAAGAAGTACTGAAAGAAGCTGTCAGCCGTCAGCTCTCAGCCTTCAGTTAAATCACCTTTGATTTGTCATCCTGAGCGCAGCGAAGGACCTGCTGTCGCGAGTCTCGGTTCAGCGGAACTGCCACATGAACTTATCCGGCGCAGCTTCAACGTCTCCAGAACTGTTTACTAACAATCCTTCCGCGTACATCCTGCCGACGGCTCCGACCGACAGAAATGTTGGGCGAGACCATGTATGAATTAGCGCTTGGCAGACCACAAGGGTCTCCTGCGAATTAGGTTCGAACCTAAACATCCCGAAGGTCACGGGACGTCCTTCAACAAGCCGCTCTTCGAACAACTCAGCCGGGATTGCAGTTAGTTCGGCGGGTATGCGCTCACGCCAGTTGCCCTAATTGTTCGTAAATCATATGGCATACGCGTTCTTCCGCCGAATTTCGATAGGGCGGTCCGCAGTCGCATCTTCCAATGGCAATTCGGAACGCTTGCTTCATCGAAGTTCGTCTCGGGTAAAGAACAGCAGGTCCTTCGCTTCACTCAGGATGACAACCCCAACGTGTTTTAACTGAGAGCCGACGGCTGATAGCTGACAGCTTCTTTACTCCGCCCCGCTGGCCTTCCGTGGCTTCTCGAACTCGTCGCCGGGCTGCCAGCCGACTTCGGCTTTCTGCGTTGCGGCTTGCCATCCGAGGGCGAAGCCGAAGCGCGCCATCACCGCGTCGCCCGCAAAGTCCATCGAAGGATGATATTCGTCGCTCGGATGGTGGTAGTCGTTCTTAACGAACTCCTTCGCCTTCTGCTCTCCCCATGCGCGGTCATGCCCCTTGTAAAGCTCGCCTTCGCCGATGGAGAACGCGGGCACGCCGACGCGCGCCAGGCTGAAGTGGTCAGAGCGATAGTAGTGGCCAGCATTCGGATTGGGATCGGGAATGATGGTCAGTCCAAACTCCTTCGCCATCCTTTGCACTTCTGGATAGAACGTCGTGCGCTCGGCTCCGGCGACCTGGACCTCTTCCGGCACGCCCCACGGCGGAAGATCGTCGTAGTTCAAGTCGAGCGAGATCTGCTTCGCCGGAATCGGCGGATGCTTACCAAGGTATTCAGAGCCGCGCAGACCTTGCTCCTCGGCTGTGACCGACGCGAAGTAAATTGTGCGTGGCGGCGCCTGCTTGGCCCGGCTGTAAGCGCGCGCGATCTCCAGCAGAATGCCAACGCCGGTCGCATTGTCCTGCGCGCCGTTGTAGATGTTGTCGCCGGGCATGCCGGGCACGATGCCCAGGTGATCGTAGTGCGCGCTGAACATCACCGCCTGATCTTTGAGTTGCGCAGTTGGAGCCCGGCAGCATAGCGACGACATTGTTCGAATCAAACGGACGCACGGTGCTGACGATGTGCGCCTTCAGCAATGCCGGAAGCTGCTCGGCCTTGAAGCCGGGCTTCTGCGCGGCAGCCATCATCTCGTCGAGGTTCATGCCGCAGTCCCGTGCCAGCTTCTGCGCCACGTCGAGCTGAATCCACGACGCGACCTTCAGCTTCGGCGCAGGATCATTGCGCAGATACGACCGCTCGCCTCCCCACGAATTGCGCACCACGTCCCAACCGTAGCTCGCCATCTCGGTCTTGTGGATGAGGATAACGCCGGCAGCTCCCATGCGCGCAGCTTCTTCGTATTTGTAGGCCCAGCGGCCGTAATACGTCAGGGCCTTGCCCTTGAAGAAGTTCGGATCGTCGGATGGCGGCTCGTTGACCAGCATCAGCAAAATCTTGCCCTTCACATCGACGCCGGCATAGTCGTTCCACTTGTACTCTGGAGCGTCGATCCCGTAGCCCATCCAAACCAGCGGTGCGTCGATCGTGGTGTCCGTCTTGCCGGTTTCGTCCATCGCGACGTAGTCCGTGCGATCGGTGAGATTCAGGGGCGCGCCATTCTTCGGACACCAGCGAGAACGTCGTTCCGTCGTCAACCGTCTTGATGCCGACCATCGGAACCTTTTGCATATAGGAACCGTTGTCGCCCGCCGGCTTGAGGCCGTAGAGCGAGAACTCGGTCGCAATGTATTCGGCTGCAATATCGCCCCCGCGCTGGCCGGTGCCACGACCTTCCAGCAGATCGCTGGCCAGAAACTTCACATGCGCACGAATTCGCTCCGGATTGATCGTCGCCATCGCCTGCTGCGCCTCCGGTGGCAGGGAAGCGACTTTGGGAGCGGTGGTCGGGGTGCTGACGGGAGGATTGGAACTGTTCTGGGCGAAGACAAAAATGCTAACGAGAAAAAGCGCGAACGCAATCACAGCCAACTTGCGCATTGCGGGGGTCTCCATGGAGTCTCAGGTGCGAGCAAACCTCTTATTTTACGGCAGCCGCGGGGAACGCTCGCCCAACGTCCGATAATGTTTTGATATCAAAAAAAAGTATTTGCGATTCCTTGTTTTCAATACTTTAGCCAACATTTATGTCATAAATATTTGATTCCAGGCCACTTACAAGGAAATTCCTGAAAACAGGCAACTTAGATGTAGATAGATTCGTTTTGTCTTCGCCGCCCCTTTGGCCGCTTCCTGGGCAGAATCGAGATTTCAAAGAACCCAACTTAGCGGCCAGACCAACATCGCGGTCGAGGGCACACGTCTCCCTAAGCAAAGTTTAGAACTTTATGAAATCTGAAAAAACTGAAATGTGACGAATGGATGTTACGAAAGTAATCGGCTGGACCTGTCAAGTTCCCGGTACGAATATCAAGCCACAGGAGTAGATCCATGTAACAACCCACTCGCTTTGGCGCTGCTTCTTACTCCTGTCTCAGCATGATCCGCTCAATCTTCGTTGCACGCCCGGTCTGCGCGTCGCAGTCGATCAGGGTGGCGCACAGGCGCACGTCGTTCGACGCAGCTTCGAAACGTCCAGGCATGTTGGTGAGGAAGCGTTGCAGGATCATCTCCTTCTGTACGCCGATCACGCCGTCGTAAGGGCCGGTCATACCCACGTCGGTCTGATATGCAGTGCCTTTCGGCAGCACGTGTTCGTCGGCGGTGGGGATGTGGGTATGCGTGCCCAACACAGCAGTCACGCGGCCTTCCAGGTACCAGCCGAGCGCGATCTTCTCTGAGGTAGCTTCGGCGTGGATGTCAACCAGAATGGTCTTGGCAGTGATTCGGTTGAGCAGATCGTCGGCCACCCGAAACGGGTCATCGTTGTTCGTCATAAATACGCGACCCTGCAGGTTGATAACGCCGTAATCGAAACCGCTGCGAGTGCGTCCCTGGTACCAACCGAAGCCGGGAGCGCCTTCAGGATAATTCGCGGGACGGAGCACACGACGCGCCAACGACGACTCGTTTCCATTCGCCGAATTCATGTAATCGATGATCTCGCGCTTGTCCCAGACATGATTGCCGGTGGTGATCACGTCGATGCCCAGTTCGAACAATTCCTCAGCAATCTGCGGAGTGATGCCAAATCCGCCGGCGGCATTTTCGCCGTTTGCGATCGTCAGATCGACAGCGTACTGCTTCTGCAATTCGGGCAGTCGCTCGTGAACGATGTTGCGTCCCGGGCGCGCGTAGATGTCTCCAACGAAGAGAATGCGCAAGACTGGTGTACTCCTTGGGCCGCGGGGGAAATTCGATGGTAGCACGTGCGATTCAGTGTGTTGCTGTGAGGGTCGGGTGGAGCACGCCTTCAGGGGTGCAGCGGCACGTTCTCCACTTTGTCATCACGAGCGGAGCGAGGGATCTGCTCTCCGTTGGCGAGCGAAGGGTTTTTCTGGCCAGGGCACGAACTGCAGGTCCCTCGGCTCCGGTCGCCGCGGCGACCTCCGCTCGGGATGACACACATATAAGAGGAGCGCACGGGTAGAGCGGAAGCAGTGTTGAGTTATCAAAACAAAAGGGAGGCACGGCTACCGCTCCAATTCAGCCGTGCGCAGGAAATCGTAATTGCCGGCGGGATTCAACGCGATGCCATGCACCCGTTTCGTGTGCACGATCACATTGTCGTAATACCACAAATTGATGTATGGCAGGTCTTCCGCAACGATCTGCTGAATCTGATCGAACAGCAGCTTGCGCTGGTGCTGGTCGAGGCTGACGCGCGACTCCTCAATCAGTTCGTCCACCTTGGGATTGGAGTAGAAGGTGCGATTGGCACGTTTCGGCGCAAAGCTCTTGGTCGCGAAAATGTACTCGAAGATGTCGGGATCGAGGTTGCCGCCCACCCAGCGCAGCGAGTGAAGTTGGTATGCGCCCTTGGTGATATCGGAGTAAAAGGTAGCGAACTCGAAGCTGCGGATATCGAGCGCGATTCCGACCTCGCGCAACTGCTGCTGAAGCACCGCCGCCAGCAGTCGTGTCGATTCTTCGGTTGACGTCTTCATCTCAAGATGAAAGCGAACGCCGTTGTTCTCCGGATAGCCCGCTTCGTCGAGCAGCTTGCGCGCCAGCGCGGGATCGTACGGGTACTTGGCGACATCGGCATCGTAGGCCCAGTGCTGCGGCGGCAATACGCTGTAAGCCGGACGCGCCTGATCGCGCCACAGGTAGTGAATGATCGGCGCAAGGTCGATGGAATGCGCCAGCGCGCGACGCACCCGCACGTCCCGCAATGTGGGATCGCGCAAGTTCAGGGCAAGATACGCATAGATCGTTCCCGGTCCGCGCAGGAGTTCCAGGCCATCGTCTTTTTGCAACGCGAGCACCATGTCGGGCGTCAGCCCGTTGCTGACCACGTCGGCGCTACGCTTGCGCAACTCAAGCGCGCGGGTGGTGGCATCCGGGATCACGCGAAATTCCACCCTCTGAAGCTTTGCCGGGGTCGCCCAGTAGTCAGGGTTACGCTCGATGACGACATTCTTGTCCTGCTGAGCGCTGACGAAACGAAACGGGCCGGAGCCAATCGGATTGCGATTAAAGTCTTCGCCGCTGCCGTACGGGACGATGCCGATAGCGCCGTCGGAGACGTTCCAGAGCAGCGATGCCATGGGTTCCTTCAGGTGGAATACGACGGTGTAGTCGTCGGGCGCGTCGATGTGGTCGACGGCTGTAAAGGTGCTGCTCTTCGAGGTGCGCAGCTTGCCGTTCAGCAGGGAATCGAACGTCCACTTGACGTCGCGAGCGGTCAGCGGCTGCCCGTTGTGAAAGCGAACTCCACGGTGTAAGTGAAAGATGTAGGTCTTTGCATCGGGAGTCTCCCAACTATCCGCCAGCCATGGCTGCAGTTGAAAATGCTCATCCCGGCGTACCAGCGAATCGAAGAGCATCTCGTCAATGCGTTCGGACTGCGCATCGACTCCGACCCGTGGATCAAGATTCGTGGGGCTGCTCTCGATGATCATCACCAGAGTGTTGGGCGTTGGCTTGTGCGAGCAGGATGTCGCGAGCGCGATGGCGATGGCCAATAGAAGCAGGCTGGTTAGGGTAGCGGTCCTTCGACTGCGCTCGATCGCTTGCGCTCTCTCGCTTCGCTCAGGATGACAGCCGTTAAGTTTTCTGCGAGAGAAACTACGCATAGCTGATCTTGCCCAAGATCGCCGGACGCTTTGCTCCAGTCGCGGAAGGGACGTTCGACGGCTGCCGATGCCATGTCTCGTAAGCGAGCACCGCAAATGCGACCGCCTCTTTGGCTTGCGACGGAAGGCCAAGCTCGTCGCTGGTTCGTACGTTGATCTTCAGTTCGGAGAGCTCCTCCGTGATCATGCGCATGAGCGTCGCATTCTTCGTGCCCCCGCCGGAGGCGACGAGTTCGCGGAACCTCCCTCGCCCAGGCGAACTTGAGTCTAGAGGGAGCACGAACTTGCTGTATCGCTTGAGTGATTGAGCGAGCCGTAAGCGCGGTCGCGGTTGCGATGACGTCATGTTTGTCGCTGCGACCGCACCGGCGAAGAAACTCGGCAACGAACTCACGGCCAAACTGCTCGCGTCCAGCGGTTTTCGGTGGGCGGCGACGAAAGAACGGATCACGCAGAAGCACCTTCAGGGCGGACTCAAGAGGCTTGCCCGCGTCGGCGAGCTTGCCTCCGCGATCGAAAGGCTGATCGAAGAGCTCCTGCGCGACCGCATCAATCACCATATTTCCGGGTCCGGTGTCGAAGGCGATGACGTCTTTAAGTTCGGCTCGCGGCGGGATTGCGGTGAGATTCGCGATGCCTCCAATGTTCTGCACGATACGACCGAAACGGCGATGGCGAAATAAAACGTAGTCGAGATATGGCACCAGCGGCGCGCCCTTACCTCCGGCGGCCATGTCGGCAGGACGGAAATCCGAGACCACCGGTATTCCAAGCTTGGCGGCGACGACTGCGCCTTCGCCGAGCTGCCACGTGCACGCGATCTTCCGGCCCATGAACGCAGCCGGCTCGCCCTGGTGATAGATAGTCTGTCCGTGGCAGCCGACCAGCTCACATTGCAGGCCGGATCGGCGCTGCGCAGTAGTCAACCGCGTTCGCGTACAGCTCGCCCAGCAGGAAGTTCAGGCGAGACAACTCAGCCACGCTCGCGGTCGCATTCATCGTGTCGAGAATCGCCTGGCGCACTTTCTGCGCGTAAGCAACTTGATGATGGGCAAGGAGCTCAATGCGCGCTCGCAGGCCGCGCCCCTCAATCCGGACCAGAGCAACATCAATTCCGTCTGCTGAAGTTCCACTCATGACGCCGGCGACGATCAAGGCGTCGCCTCCGGGGCTGAAGCCCCGCGCGATGGAAGCAGCGATGCGGCACGCCTGAAGGCGTGCCCCTTCAAATCGGCGGCGTTCACGACTGAGCCTCCGTCGTCAGGCGAACCTCTTCGGTGAACTCCCAGATGCGGCGGCAGAGTTTATCGACTGTCCTCGGGGTCGGACGTGCTGCTGTTCGGGTGAGCAGCGAGCGCGATGCTCGCTTGAACTGAAGCACACGCTTGGATCGCTTGGCGATCAGTTTCGCAAAGTCTCCGATTCGCTTCTGCCAATTTGTAGACACTCTCAAACGCAAGCCAGACATGCTCTTCCTTGTGGCAGACCAGCATCAGGTCGCTACCCGCCGTTAGCGTCTGGATAGCTGCCTCTCCGATGGGCGCGGCTTCGAGCACTCCGCCCATTTCAAGATCGTCGGAGACGATGAGGCCCTTGAAGCCAATCTTCTTTCTCAGAATGTCGCGCATCCAGATCTTCGAAAGCGAGGCTGGAAGTTTGTCGCCCGTCACATCGGGATATGAGGCGTGGGCAATCATCACCATCGGCAGGTCCTTGCGCAGCTTGCGGTAGGGACGCAGGTCTTGTTTCCACAGGTCTTTCCATTTCTTATCGATCGTTGGCAGATGAAGATGGCTGTCGAGCGTGCCCTCGCCAAGACCGGGGAAGTGCTTGCCGCAGCCAAGTACGCCGGCGTCGCTCAATCCGCGAAGGAAGGCGCGCGCGTAGCGAATAGTCCGCTTGGGACTGTCGGACACCGTTCGTGAGCCGAGGACTTTCTTCGACGCCTCGAAGCGCAGATCGAGGCAAGGGGCAAAATCGGTGTTAAAGCCCAGCCTGCAAATTTCGTCGCCGATCAGCCTGCCGTGCTTGCGAAAAAGCTTAGCCGAATTCGTCGCCGCAACCTCAGCAACGGAAGGGATTGGTGCGATGGCGTCGCGCAGGCGATCGACCGTGCCGCCTTCCATATCGACGCACAAGAACATCGGAGTGGCGACGACGAGCTGCGCATGCCGCAGCAGAGCGTGTACCTGCGCGGCTTCTTCGATATTGCGTTTGAACAGGATTATGCCGCTGGGGTTCAGCGTTCCCAGCATCGACCGGAGCCGTGCCGAGACATCGGTCCCGTCGAAGCCCATGACGAGCAACTGACCAACCTGCTGCCGGAGATCGAGAGCGTTGCGAGAAGGCATGGGGTGTCGGTGAATACGAAGTGTACCGCGAAGCGCGGGAGCTTCGTATTACTTCGCGGATACTAGACGGGTAACTGCGGCTCCTCGATCTCGGCGCCGGATGTAGACGATTGTTCGGACCCCTCCGGAATAGAATCGCCCTCGCCAGGCGCCAGGAACAGATTCTGCTCGATCCCGTGCTGCCGGGTGTAGAGGTCGTAGTAGCGGCCGCCTAGTTCGAACAGCTCTTGATGCGTGCCGCGTTCGACGATCTCTCCGGCCTCAACCACCAGGATCTGGTCCGCCCGGCGAATGGTTGATAGGCGGTGGGCGATGACAAACGTGGTGCGGCCCTGCATCAGGTAAGAGAGCCCTTGCTGGATGAGCGCCTCCGACTCGGAGTCGAGACTCGAGGTCGCTTCGTCAAGGATGAGGATGCGCGGATCGGCCAGAATTGCGCGCGCGATCGAGACGCGCTGACGCTGACCGCCCGAGAGCTTGACGCCGCGCTCGCCGATGATGGTGTCGTACTTCAGCTCGAACTTCTCGGCAAACTCATCGACGCGTGCGATCCGGCAGGCGCGCAGTATCTCTTCGTCAGTCGCATCAGGTTTTGAGAACGCCACGTTCTCGCGAATAGTGCCGTCGAAGAGGAAAGAATCCTGCAGCACCATGCCGAGCTGGGTACGGTAAGACTCAAGCCGAACGGTCGAGAGGTCGACACCATCCACCAGCACCTTCCCTGAATTCGGCCGGTGAAACGCCGCGATCAATCCAATGATGGTCGACTTGCCCGAGCCCGAAGAGCCGACCAGCGCAGTGACCGTCCCCGGACGTGCCAGGAAGGAGATGTTGTGCAGTACCGTCTTCTTCGCCTCGTAGGCAAACGTCACATCATCGAAGGCAACGTCGCCTTCGATTGGAGGCAGCGTGACCGTACGATCGGGGTCTTCGTTCTCCGGAACTTCGTTCAACACTTCGCGGCTGCGCTCCAGACCAGCGATCGCTTCGGTAATTTGCGTGCCGATACCGACGACCTGAAACAGCGGCGCCGCCAGGTAGCCGAGAAACATGGTGTAGGTAAAAAAGCCACCCAGAGTTAACTTGCCGGCGAGAATCTGGCGCGTTCCCATGAACATAACGATCGCGCCGATAAGGCCCATCAGCATCGACGAAGAAAGGCTCATGACGGACGTCGCGGTGAGCGTCTTAAAAACGTTTTGCAGCAACCGCTCAACCCCAAGGCTGAACACGGCGTGTTCGCGATCCTCAGCGTGATAACCCTTCACGACGCGGACGCCGCCGAGCGACTCGGTCAGCCGTCCAGTAACCTCTGCGTTGATCTTGCCGCGCTCGCGAAAGATGGGCCGAATGGTGCGGAACGCCTTGCGAAGTCCAACCCCGAAGACCAGCAGGAAACCGAAGGCGATGCCGGTCATCACCGGGCTGATGCGGATGAGCACCGCAAAGGCGATGACCGCCGTCAGCAGGCCGCCCACGAAATCTACGAGCCCGGTGCCGATCAAGTTGCGAACGCCTTCCACGTCGCTCATGATGCGCGACACCAGCATGCCTGTTTTGTTGGCGTCGTAGTAGGAGACGGAGAGCCGTCCAACGTGCTCTTGCACCCGGCGTCGCAGCTCGGCAATCAGCCGCTGCGCAGCTTTCGACAAGGTCTGGGTCAGCGCAAAGGACGTCAGGCCCTGGATGATGGTCGCCGCCAGAACAACTCCGACCAGCGGGTAGAGCAGGTGCAGGTGCCGCTTTGCCGATGACGTCGTCCACCAGATATTTCGTCGAAGCAGGCAGGACCAGTCCCGAAACGCGGTTGATGACCATCAAGCCAAGCCCGAGCGGCCAGCAGGGCCCGGCGAGGCCGGATCAGAGACAAGATTTCGGGAATAGCCTTAAAGACTGGAGTCTTCGGCTTGGCGTCTTGTGCTGATTTTTCAGGCATTCAACTCTGCATTTGATTCGCCCAGTGGTCGGGTGGGTGCGGAAACGTTATCAAGGACGCCAATAGCGGCTGCGACCTTCGTTTCGCTCGATGACACCTTTGGGGGATTCGCAAAACTTCTGCCGAGGAGCCACATAAACATACAGGGCCGAGGAGTTGAGCCAATTAGTGCCTAAACCGTATCCAATACGGTGTAACATGACAGGTAATCGACGGAGGAAATTGTGGGGTCACCTTACGGCTTCGAGCTGGTAGAGAACTGTCTCATCTGCAAGCTTCGCAGTGACAGTTTCTTCTGCTCCCTTCCTAAGCCGGCGCTGGAAGCATTTGATAAGGCCAAGTACACCGCCTCGTATCCGGCGGGAGCTGTCCTCTTTGTAGAGGGCCAGGCGCCGCGTGGAATCTACATGCTGTGTAAAGGCCGCGTGAAAATGTCGACCACCTCTGCCGAAGGCAAGACGCTCATTTTGAAAATTGCGCAACCCGGAGAAGTTCTCGGGATGCACGCGACGGTCTCCGGCACTCCGTATGAGATCACTGCCGAGACCGGACAGCCTTGCCAGTTGAACTTCGTCAAGCGTGACGATTTCCTGCACTTTCTTCAGGAGCACGGCGATGCCTGCCTGAAGGCAGCGCAACACCTGAGCAAGGACTGCCAAAGCGCATATCAGCAGATTCGTAGTCTGGGACTTTCGCATTCGGCGCCGGAACGCCTCGCGCGCCTGCTGCTGGAGTGGACAGCGACGAGTCCCGACAAGAGCGAGCCCAAGGTGAAGCTGGCGCTGACACACGAAGAAATCGCGCAGATCATCGGGACATCGCGAGAAACCGTTACCCGCGTGCTTGCCGACTTTCGCAAGCGTCAAATTGCCACCCTTAAGGGCTCTACTCTTACCATTCGCAACAAAGCCGTTCTGGAAAGGCTTGTAGGCGCCTAGCGACCCTTCGCCCAACCCCTTTCATAGCTGCGGAATGCGTCAAATTCTGCCATTAACTTCCTAATTACCCCCTTGGCAGCTCGGGGTGACAACCTGCTCTGCTTGTTCAGCCTCTCTCTTTCTGTCGGCAGTTTTGTGCCACGAATATCAGAAGGAAGGGAGCTCATGAGCAAGGTCCTCATCGTCGACAAGAGTATTGATCGCAAGAAACGCATTGCAGCCTTGAAGGAGCAGGGCTTTTCGGTTTTCCCAGCGTTGCAGGCTGGAAGAAGCACGCAGCCGCTGCCGGCCTGGGCGCGTACGACCTCATCATCGTGAATGCGCAGGACGAGCCGGAGACGGCAGCCTCTTTTTGCGACGAATTGCGTGCGAGAACTCCTGCGCAAGCCGTGTTGCTGGCGGTTTCGAACGGGTCGGATAATAACGGTCAGGACTATCTGGTGCAGGACGATCCCGCGTTGCTGGCGCAGCGAGCGGCAGCCTTGTTAGGCCGATCGCCAATTGCGCAACAGGAAAACGAGCAAGAAAATCGGGAGCATACCCCAGATCGAGTAAGTGCCTAGCCCAGAGGCTGCGCTGCGGCAGGCAGAACGCCACGAGCGCTAAGGCGCCGTAGCTATGCGCGGGAGCGCAACTCCTCCATCACCGATGCGATTAGTTCTTTTGCGTCGGTGATGCCTTTCATCACGATCTGAATATCCATCGCCGGCTTGCCCGGCTGGCGCGCGCTCTGGCAGTAGACGCCGTGCTGTCCGACCATAGTCAACGCATCGGTCAAGGTGTCGAGGGCAACGGCGAGTCTGCCCCGCGGCTTGCCCATCATCAATTCATAGTGCTCCAGTTCGGCACGCTTCTCGTCTAGCACGCTCATCGCTCGATTGTAGTCGTCCCCACTCCCCAGGCGAGGTTAAGTAACGTACCTTCCGCTAGAGATCTCGGTTCGCCCCTCGACGCTGCATGACATTCTTGAAACAGCAACTCTGTCGAAATGCAGTGTTCACAAAATACCGTGGATGCATCCGAATCCACCACGAAAGTAGAGTGCCAAAATGAGGACTACGTACAAAAACTGCTTGGCGCGCAGCTGCTCTCAGGTATGATGGACAGACCCCGGAAAGAAAAAGAGATCAGACCTCATTGATGAGAGCCATCCCACTGGTGCGTTCCAAGCGAGCCCTCTTCACAATAGTGCTTTTTAGTTCGGCCATGGCGTTTGCATGCGAGCAAATCCCTGCGGGTGAGACCCTGTGGATTCGCCTCGTCGCGCCGGTTTCGACCTACAACGCAAAGGTTGGCGACCTGGTTCACGGGGTAGTGACGCAGGACGTTATGTGCGGCGACGAGACCGTCGTCCCGGTTGGGGCTTCGATTGTTGGGAAGGTACAGCTCGTGCACAAGGTCGGGCTTGGCGTACGGCACGAAACCGCGTCCCTGAAGTTCTCGTTTCAGGAGATTGCCCTCACGCCCGAGCAATCGTTACCCATCGTGGCGTCGGTAGCGGCGGTCGATAACGCCCGCGAACAGGTGTCAAAGGGCGTCGTCCAAGGTATTCGGAGCACCAACACATTGCAGGGAACGATTACCAGCCGCTTGAAGTATTTGCCGGCTTTGAATCCCTACCCCGATCTGGGACTGCTCCTGTTCAAGGCTACCTTCCCGATTTTCCCTGAGCCGGAAATCTATTTCCCGGCAGGGACCGACATCCAGCTCAAGCTGGAGGCTGCGCTGATCAATCCGCCGGCGACGTTGGTCGAACCTGAAACCCAGCGCATCGATGCGCTGAATCCCGCGGAGTTACGCGCCATGGTTGCTACGCTACCGGAGCGCTCGACCACCATGAACCTGATTGCCGCCGACTTTGTGAACATCGCGTTCATTGCGAACGCGGAACAAATGCAGGCGGCTTTTCACCACGCGGGGTGGCAAACTGCTGATCCGATTAATCGCCATAGCGTTTTTCAGAATATCTACGCCTTCCTGAAGAACACCAGCTACTCCCATGCGCCTATGCGGCCGTTCTTGCTGGATGGCGAGACTCCGGACATGAACTGGGAGAAGAGTCTGAACACCTATGCGCAGCGTGATCATATGCGGGTGTGGGAGTTGCCAGGGACAGAGACCACCAGCCCCATCTACGTGGCTACAGCCACCCACGACAAGAGTGCGGGTATCTCGTTTAAGCGCCGTCAATTCGTACATCACATCGACACCAATATCGATGAAGAGCGCAGCAAGATCATTCGTGATCTTCGCGCTGCAGGATGCGTGCGGGCGGTGTATCTGGTACCGCGCAGCGATATCGCTCCCTCTGACGTGAACTCGATCGGCGACCCGATTACCACTGACAGCAACATCGCCGTAGTCCAGATGCAGGAGTGCCACGCCGCCGTTCCAGAGCTCGCGGAGGACCCCGAAGCGGCTCCGTACAAGCCCGGCAGCGCTGTATTTCGCTATTTGCGTCGCGATGTGCTGACGGTGCGAAGCGATATGTTTCGAGCAAACATCATTTACGCGACTTTTGATGTAATGCGGATGGGATTCCGCGCCTGGAAGCACCGCACCCCGGCCACGGTAGCGGCTGCGCCCGCAGCTAAGCCTGCTCAGGCGATGGTTGATTCAAGCAATCGGCAACCTGTTGTCGAAGCGCCTTAGAATCTCGATCTCCCGCTTCTCGATCGTTCCGGGATCTTCTCTCCTGCCCTGACCGACATTCGGCACGCGTTACTCTCAAGGAACCCCGCATCACATTAGCTTCCGGTTCGCGTCAAAACCTTATAATGCGAAGGAAGGCTGATCGACACGAATGAATCTTTCCTGCTGTTTGCTTGCCTACGCCCTTGGCGGCGAAATCACAAGCCTGGTCGGAACCAGCGGTCTGGTGGCAAAGGTCGTCCTCGTCATCCTGCTGATTTTCAGCGTGATGTCATGGGCCATCATCTTCGCCAAATGGGGACTGTTCCGTCGGGCCCGCGTGCAGAGCAACCGCTTTGTTCGCGCCTTCCGTAAATCGCAGCGCATCCAGGACATCTCGGCCGTCGCCGAACAGTTCAAGCCCAGCCCGCTGGTCGCGGTGTTCGAGGCCACGTACGGGGAATTGCGCAAGCAGGCGTCGCTGCCGTTGCGTCTGCCCGCGGTCCAGCGTGCGGCGCAGATCGCCTCCTCAGAAGAACTCACGCACCTTGAGAGCCGCCTCCCCTTCCTGGCGACGACGGGAGCCGTAACTCCGTTCATCGGCCTCTTCGGCACGGTGTGGGGCATCATCGACGCCTTTCACGGACTGGGAACCGCCGGTGCTGCGACTCTGCGTGCCGTGGCGCCGGGTATCTCGGAAGCGCTGATTACCACCGCTGCCGGACTGTTCGCTGCCATTCCCGCCGTCATCGCCTACAACACGTTCACGCAGAACATTCGCGAATTTGGCGCCCGCATGGACGATTTCAGCCTGGAGCTGATGAACGAGATTGAGCGCGCCCAGGCAGGCAGCGCGCGGCCGGTGCCCGAGCCGGTGGAGCGGCGCTAATGGCATTCACCAATGCGCGAGGCCGCACGCAAAGTTCTCTGGCCGACATCAATGTAACTCCGTTCGTTGACGTGGTGTTGGTGCTGCTCGTCATGTTCATGGTGACCGCTCCGGTGTTGCAGTCGGGCATTGAGGTACAGGTGCCGCGGACGCGCACCGTCAAAGAGATCAGCGAAGAGCGGCTGGTGATCACCATCAACCGCGAGCAGCAGGTCTTCCTCAACAACGATCCGGTGAACATCAATCAGATTGGCGCGAAGATTCACGACAAGATTCGCGATCCCCAGGGGCAGTCGATTTACATTCGCGCGGATGAGAACGTTCCCTTCGGCGCGTTCGCGACGGTTATGGATGCGGTGAAGAGCTCCGGCATCAGCAACGTGAGCATCGTCACCCAGCCGCTGGAAGGCAATGGCAGCCGACGCTGACATCTTTGACGGCGAGACGAGTCTCCGCTCACCGCTGGTCGGCTCCTGCGTGCTGCACGCCGGGATCATAGCGTTGGCCCTGTTCGGATACCTGATTCCCAGCGGACGCGGCGAGAACTGGGGCGGCACCGAGGGTGGAGGCGGCGCGATGAGCGCCACGCTGGTGACCAGCGTTCCTCTGCCGGCGCAACAGGCTCCTGCGGAAAACGTTTTGGCCAACGAGTCGAAAGGCCTCTCGCAATCGCAGCCCAAGGAAGAGCCCAAGGTTGAGGAGCCGGAAGCGATTCCTATTCCCGATCAAAACGCGAAGCGGAAGAACCAGAAGCGCGAGTCCACGCAGAAGAAGGAACCGCCGAAGCAGGTCGCAAAGGCGCAGGAGGACAACCAGATTCCATTCGGGCAGGGCGGTCCGGTCAGTGGCCCGTACGGTTCGTTTACCTCAGGCGCCACCAAAGGCGGATTCGGCTTCCAGGGTGGAAACGGCGACTTTGGCAGCCGATTCGCGTATTACGTTGATATTGTGCGGCGAAAAGTATCGGAAAACTGGCTGAAATATGAAATAGACCCGCGAATCAACGACGGACGGCGAGTATACATATATTTTGATATCACGCGGTCGGGACAGCCGGTAAATATCCGCGTCGAACAATCGAGTGGTATTCCTTCGCTCGATCAGTCGGCGGTGCGGGCCTTGCAGCGCATCGATACCTTCGGCCCGCTGCCGTCAGGCTATAACGGAAATTATGTGTCGGTGGAGTTCTGGTTTGATTATCGAAGATGAGCGGGGAAAATGGATGAACTCAGCTTTGAAGGGGCACGGCTTCAGCCGTGCCGAAGGCAGGCCAAAACTTGCGGGCTTTAGCCCCTGCGGAAACTCGCTTCATCCGATGTATCACTCCCCTCAGTGGCTAAAGCCGTTTGATAACGAAACGATGGCGGCACGCCTGAAGGCGTGCCCTTTCAAATCTGCCACCCAAGGTTCTGAATGAAACGATTGCTGGCCATCATCTTTCTCCTGTTCTCCGCCGGCGCAGGCTTCAGCGCTCCCGCTCCCCAGGACTGGATTCGCACCGGTACCGGCCTTGGCGTCGAGAAGATTCGGCTTGCCGTGCCCGACTTTAAGGTGACGACGAACGATCCTGTCTCACAGGGTTTTGCGCATAACCTTCAACAACACTCTGTGGAAGGACCTGCAGGCAGCGGGCATCTTCGACATGGTAGGGAAGAGCTTCTACCCGATGGCTCCTCCCGGAGTGCCGCAGGATGTTCGCCTGACCGATTGGGACCAGCCTCCGCCAAACGCGAACATGCTGGCCTTCGGCAACCTCGGCGTCGATGGCGGATTCCTGAGCGTGCAAGGCTGGCTCTACGACGTGAAGAACGCGCAGTCGCCGCAGGTGCTGGGCAAGCAGTACCGCGAACAGGCCAACGACGCGCAATGCACGCGTGATCGCGCACCGCTTCGCCGATGAGATTATTTTCCGCTTAGGCGGCGGCATTCCCGGCATCGCGGAAACCAAGATCTATTTCATCAGCAACCGTTCGGGCCACAAAGAGGTCTGGCAGATGGACTACGACGGCGAGAACCAGAAGCAGATCACGCACAACGGGTCTATCGCTTTGTCGCCGCATGTGTCGCCCGACGGATCGCGCATCGCATATGCCGGCGTCACCAAAGAGGGTTGGCAGATTCAGATGTGGTCGCTCGACTTGGGGCGCAATGTAAGCTTCCCGCGCTTCAACGGGCTCAACCAGTCGCCGGCGTGGTCGTCGGACGGCAAGACGTTGGCATTCGCCTCATCGTGGACCGGGCATTCCGATCTTTATTCCATCGACAGCAGCGGTGGCACTCCGCATCGGCTGACCAACGACAAAGGCCCGGACGTCTCTCCCAGTTGGAACCCGAAGACCAACGCGCAGATTGCGTTTGTCAGCGGCCGCACCGGTCTGCCGCAGATCTACACCATGGCATCCGACGGAACCAACGTGGTGCGGGTCAGCGATCAGGGATACGCGGTGTCGCCCTCGTGGTCGCCCAACGGGCAGTTCCTGGTATTTGCCTGGATTCGCCATTATGGCCCCGGCGCGCCGGGCGCCAGCGACATCTATCTTATGGACATCGCCAGCCATCAGTGGGTGCAGTTGACGCACGACGGTGGGCGCAACGACTTTCCTTCATGGGCCCCTGATGGTAGGCACATCGTCTACCAGTCGAATCGCACCGGCCGCACCCAGCTTTACATGATGCTGGCCGACGGGACACTAACCAAGCAGTTGACTTCCAGCGGCGAGAACACGCAGCCGAACTGGGGAAACAAATAGGAGGATGAGAAAGTGCAGCACAATAAGTTGAAGTGGTTGGGTCTGGTCCTGGCGTTGACGGCCGTGCTCATGGTCAGTGCATGCGGCAAGAAGAAGGTCGCAACGGCGCCCCCGCCGCCTCCACCTCCGCCACCTGCGCCCACCGCGACTCTTACCGCCAATCCGAACACCATCAACCCAGGGCAGCCATCCAGCCTGAGTTGGAATACAACCAACGCTACCGATATCTCGATCGATGGTCTCGGCAAGGTTGGATCCAGCGGCTCGGCCGAGGTGGTGCCGAAGGAGTCGACCACCTATCGCCTGGTGGCGAAGGGTGAGGGTGGAACGCAGGAAGCTACCGCTCGTATCACCGTGAATGCTGCGGCTGCGCCCGCGCCGCCGCCGTCGAATGAAGGCGATGCGCAGCTCTTCCAGCAGAACATGAAGGACGTGTTCTTCGAGTACGACAGCTACGACGTCACCGGCAACTACACTCAGGTGTTGCAGCAAGACGCTCGCTTCTTACAACAGCATCCCAACATGAGCTTCACCATTGAGGGACACTGCGACGAGCGCGGCTCAACCGAGTACAACCTGGCGCTGGGCGACAATCGTGCGCTGGCGGCCAAGAACGCGCTGGTTTCGATGGGCATCGCAGCAAGCCGCATTAAGACCATCAGCTACGGCAAAGAGAAGCCGTTCTGCACCGAGAGTACCGAGGCTTGCTGGCAGCAGAATCGCCGCGCGCACTTCGTGTATGCCCAGTAAGCTGGAATGAGGACGCCTATGTTTCGCCAAAAACACGTGTTGCTTTTCCTGGCTGCGGCATTATTTCTCGCCGCAGCCAGCCCGGCCTTTGCTGTCAGCAAAGAGATGATTCAACTGCAAACCCAGGTGCAGACCCTGTCCGATCAGGTCGCCCGCCTCCAGCAGAGCATGGACCAAAGCATGGGGGTAATGAAAAACCTGGTCGAGCAGAGTGCCGACAGCGTCAACAAGATGAGCGTCACGGTCAACAGCTTGCAGCAGAAGCTCTCGTCGGAGTCGGGCGAGAACGCGCAGAAGCTCGATCAGGTTTCCAGTCAGGTGCAGGCGTTACACGACAGCGTAGACGAGCTTAAGTCCCGGCTCGCCAAGGTCAGCAAGCAGCTCGACGACATGCAGAACAACGGCCAGAACCTGGTTGCAGGCCAGCCTACACCGGGAACTGCGGGCCCGGTGCCCGGCGCTAACTCTGCTGCTGCTCCAGCCTCTTCAGCGCCACCGCCGGACGCGCTTTATAACAATGCTCTGCGCGACTATAACGCTGGCAAATACGACCTTTCCTCGCAAGAGTTCAACGATTACTTGAAGTATTACGGCAACACCGATCTGGCCGGAAACGCTCAGTTCTATCTCGCCGACATCGAGTATCGCCAGGGGAACTTTGACGCGGCGGTGAAGGACTATGACAAGGTGCTGGAGCAGTATCCCAGCGGGCAGAAGGCTGCCGCGGCTCAGCTCAAGAAGGGCTATGCATTATTGGAACTGGGACAGCGTGACGCTGGCGTTCGGGAGTTGAACAGCCTCATCCAGCGCTATCCGCGGTCGATCGAAGCCTCGCAAGCGCGTGATCGGTTGCGGCGTTTAGGGGTGACGAGCGGATCGACGAAGTCGCACTGAACGGGTAGTGGGGGCTTCACCGTAAGATCAGGTTATTGGGCATAGGCGGTATCTGGGGCTTGCGAAGAAACACGGCACGCTCTCCGAGGCGCGGCGCGCCGATGAGGTTTTAGAGGTGGGCGTCAGCCCGCGTAAGACGAATGCATGGAAACCCGAGCTGCGGAGCAACTCTTTCAGGAGCCGCTCCGCGGCTGGTCTTTCTCGAAATGTTGCTCACCCCACGCTCATGCGTGGGGCTAACAGCATACCGGCGCTCCGCGCCTCAGAACGTCTGCCTGACCTTGCCGAAGCGCGCTTCCCAGAAACGAACCGCAACCATCTTGGACAAAGAACAGTCGTATTGCCCGTGCCCAACACCAGCAATTACGCCCGCTTCTGCTTGGGGCGTGACGTAGTCTTCCGCTTCGCTTTAGCCGGATTGGACTCGGTCGCGGACTTTTCCGCCGTGATCTTTTGCCGCTCGCGAGCCGCAGCCGTGCGCTTTGCCGGCTTGGCAATCACCTGAGCCTGCGGGATCGATGCTGGCCAGCGCTTCGATTGGCGGCAGCTTCTGCTTCAACTTCGAGAACCGGTTCGAACAGGTCGCCGTGCTGCTTCACTCGTTCCAGCACCTGCGCCGAGTCGAACACCAGAAGGCTCGGATCTTTCTTCGCCAGACAGTTCTCGACCTCTTCCCATGTCACCGGAGTCGAAACTGTCGGACGCTCTTTCGCGCGCAGCGAGTACACGCAGATCGTCGTCTTGTGATCGTCGTTCTGGCTCCAGTCGACCAGAATCTTGCCGACCCGCAGTGTCTTCTTCATATCCGAGACGACGAGATCGCGATGCTGCCGCTCAAGCACCCGAGCCAGTTCGTGCGCGAAAGGCTTCGTATCGTCGTAGGTCACCGGCGTATTGAGCGGAACGTAAATTTGCAGTCCCTTCGACCCTGAGGTCTTGGCAAAACTCTCCAGCCCGAGTTGCGAGAAAACTCCGCGCACCCATAGTCCGACCTGGCAGCATTGCACCATGTTGGCGGGCTCACCCGGATCCAGATCGAAGACAATGAACGTTGGCCGAAGGATTTCCTTGCTTAAGCGACAGGCTGGTGTGGAGTTCAAGATCGGCCAGGTTCGCCGCCCACACCAGTGTTGGCAGGTCCTGTGCCAGGCAATACTTCATCCACTTGTTGTTGCCGGCGCTCCAAACCGGAGCCACCTCGACCCACTCCGGCCGATGTTCAGGGCAGTTCTTCTCGTAAAAAAACATGCCGTTTACGCCGTTGGGATAGCGCTTGAGCGTTAGCGGTCGGTTTTTCAAATGGGGCAGCAAGACCGGCGAGATGCGCACGAAATAGTCGATCACCTGGCCTTTGGTGAATCCCACAGCGGGGTACAGAACCTTTTCCAGATTGGAAAGCTTCAGCCGCTTGCCCTGAATGTCGACTACCGTTTCACTGGCCATGCTCGTTCTACTCTTTAACCAAAGATGCAGGTTGCACTCAGAAGTATGCAGTGGAGGACGCGATTCTCCAAGCCGGTTTTCGTTGTAGGCACTTATTGGCCAGTCTAGGCCTGCTTTTTTATTGCAGGCCAATCACAACGGACACAGCCCATTCCGCCATCCAAGTGTAGGCCGTGGGCACCGATCAGCCATTACCGGTTAGCACATCGCTTGAGCCGGATTTCCCTTCGGAGCAGCGCGCGCTATTTTGCGACGTGCTTCGGCACATGAATCGCGCCCACGTGCCGTACGTGGTGTCGGGCGCGTTCGCGTTGCAGCAACATACCGGCATCTGGCGGAACACCAAGGACCTCGATCTCTTTCTGCCCGCCGATGCAGTGCCGCGGGCACTTGAGCACCTGAATGAACAAGGTTTCGAAACCGAGATACGCGACCCAGTCTGGCTGGCCAAGGCGCATCGCGACGGCTACTTCGTCGATCTCATTACCGGCATGAGCAACGCCATCATCACCGTCGACCAGTCGTGGATTGATCGCGGCTCGCCCGCCGAAGTGCTCGGCGTGCCCACTCGCGTACTGGCGGCCGAGGAGCTGATCGCCTCCAAACTGTTTGTGAACTTCCGCGAACGCTTCGATGGCGCCGACGTGGTCCATATTATCTTCGGCACCCGCGGCAAGCTCGACTGGCAACGGCTGCTGCGACTTGGTGGGCGAGCACTGGGAGATTCTGCTCTGGGAGCTTGTGTTGTTCCACTATGTCTATCCGGCGAAGGCGCATTACGTCCCTCGCAAGGTATGGAACGACCTGCTATCACGCCTGCGCAAAGAGTTGGAGCATCCTAATGGCAGTGCTCCCTTTCGCGGCAGTCTGCTCGACGAGAAGATGTTTGCCATCGACGTGCATGAGTGGGGCATGGAAGACCTGCTGCAACTCAGTCGCGAGCAGCGAGGGTCGAAGATTACCGCTGCGGCCGAAGCCAACATCATCGAAAACGTAGAGACCGACGAGACAGAAACTGAAGCATGAGAATTGCCGCCGTCGCCGATTTGCATTTCACGCCCGCAGAACTACGATCGCATTCGCGACCAGATGGGCCGGGTGCGCGACGAAGCCGACGTGCTCGTGCTCGCCGGCGACCTCACCAACTACGGTCGGCCGCAGGAGATGGAGTCGCTGATGAACGCACTCGTTCGCCTGCGTATTCCCATCGTCGCCGTGCTTGGTAACCACGATTACGAAAGCAACTGCGTTCCTGAGTTAATGAAGATCATGACCGACGAGGGAATCAAGGTGCTCGACGGCACCGCCTACGAGCGTGATGGTGTGGGCTTTGCCGGCACGAAGGGCTTTCTTGGTGGCTTCGGACGAGGCGCGCTGACCGCCTTCGGCGAGCCCGAGATCAAAACGTTTGTGCAGGTTTCGATCGACGAGACCCTGAAGCTCGAACGCGCGTTGTCACAGCTCCGCACCCCCAAGCGCGTGGTCGTCATTCACTACGCCCCGGTCGCCGACACAGTGAAAGGCGAGCCGGTCGAAATTTATCCCTATCTTGGCAGCTCGCGCCTGATGGAGGTCATCGACCGCCACGGCGCCGATCTGGTGCTGCATGGCCACGCTCACGGTGGCACCGCTGACGGTAAAACCACCGCAGGCACTCCCGTACACAACGTGGCGATGGCCTTGGTGCAGGCACAGAACGGGGGAAGGCCGTACCGGGTATTTGAAGTTTGAGGGAAGGGTTGCTCGAACGCGATTATTTACCAGACGTGGGGCACCATCCGATAGTGGACCTTCTGAACATATGCCCGGTATCCCTCGAGATTGTGGGTGAGCAGCTTCTCTTCGCCGAAGATGCGAAGAATGAGCAGCCCGACTATGGCCAGAGCTATCAGAAGGCCACAAACCGAGCCGAGCAGCAACGCGCCACCAACGAACCATAGACTTGCCCCAAGATACATCGGATGCCGCACAAACCCGTAAACGCCCGTATCAATGAGGTGCTGGCCGCGCTCGGTCTGAATGCGAACCAGCGGCGACAGATACGTGTTGTCGGTGATCGCGCGGAACGTGATGCAGCTACCGACGAGGAGTAGGATGCCCCCGCATAGCTCGCTCCACAGCGGCAGGCGCGGCATCCAGCCGAAACGTATGTCCAGCGGCGATAAGACGATCCAGGCGACGAAGCCCAACTTTATCGCGATGAGGATAGCCGTATCGGCGCGCGGCTCACCGCCGCTGCCGGGTAGGCGTAGGCGTTCGGCCAGCAGCGCAGGGTCCCTGAGGCTGAGCCACGACACGACGACGGCCATGAAAGATGCCCACCAGACACCGAAGATCCAGCCCTCCACCCAGCGCCAATCGCCCGATAGCCACAGCAGCAGGGCCATTAACCCGACGACGTAAGCGGCGGCGGCCATGGACAGTAGCCCTGTGTTTATGGGTTTGGAGCGCATCGGGCACCTGAAAATATCTCGACTGCATTCGGCGGATAAGGCCCGGAATCCCGGAAACGATTACATGCCACAGGCAGCTTCTTTGTCAGTGACGGCTGGTGCAGGCAGAAGTGACGGAGAACAGATTTGAACTTATCGCGGATTCACCGTCAGCGTCGCACTCGTGTGGGATGTGCCGCCTGAAGCCGTGATGGTCACGACGGTTTGTTGGTGGACCGGAAAAGTTCTCACCGCGAAGCTCGTGGAGGTCGCCCCCCCTGGGATTACTACCAGAGACGGCGGATGCGCAACTCCGGGATGGTCACTAGCGATGGCAATGCCGACCCCGCCGGATGGGGCAGGCGCGCCGATTGTCACCGTACCCAACGACAGTTGGCCGCTCCTCACCGAAGCGGGTTTGAGAGTGAGCGACGTTAGGGTGACCTGGTACACCCGTGAACGTCGCAGTAACATTTCTCGCGCCCGACATTGTGACCACACAGAAATCGTCTTGCGACTGGGCTTGTGACTCGGCTTGCATGGAGTCGCAGCCGGTCCATGACTCGAGTGTGGAACCCTGGCCGGGAATGGCCGTCAGCCTCACCCGCGTTCCTGGTTGATACAGGTGCGAGCAGACGGTTCCGCAGTAGAGCCCTTCGCCGATCACAGTGCCGCTGCCCATGACCGTGACGGTGAGCAAGTTCTTCGTCGCGTAACTAAACACGCTACCGTCCCCGACACTCCCGCCGGCTTCGGCTGTGCCATAGAACGTGCCGTCGCTGGTCTGAAAGAGGCCGCCGACCGGCAGCGAGCCGTCAGTCGGAAATCCCGCGAAGCTGTGCAGCGTGGTCAGCGCGCCGCCCGGCGTGATGCTGAAGATGGTGCCGCAACCGTTACCACAGTTTTGCGTACTGCCGCCATACCCTGTCGTCCCGTAGAAGTTTCCATCGCTGCCTTGAGTCAACCCGGCGATAACGTAACTGCCATCCGTGAAGCTGAAGCTGTGCAGTGACGTAAAACCGCCGCTCGAGGTGATCTTGAAAATCGTGCCGCAACCGAACGAACACGCTTGCAGGTTGCCGCCAGAAGATGTCGTGCCATAAAAGTTTCCGTCGCTGGCCCGGACTAGCTTCCCATAGGGCGCCGAACCGCCCGCTCCGGTGAAGCTGTGCAGCGTGGTCAAGACTCCATTGGGAGTGATTTTGAAGACTGTGCCGTAAAGGACGCCGGTCCCGCCGCTGGACGTTGTGCCATAGAAGTTGCCGTCGGTTCCTTGCGCCAGGCCGGCATAAGGGCCACTACCGTCGGCACAAATACTTAGCGAGCAGAAGTTGTAGATCGTCGTGAGTGTGCCGTTGGGAGTGATCTTGAAGACGGTGCCACGGCCGTTGCCGCCCTCGGCGTTGGTGGTGCCATAGAAGTTTCCGTCGCTGGCTAGCAGCAGCGTACCGGCGGGCCCAAAGCCATCGCTCCCTGTGAAGCTGTGCAGAGAAGTGAAGGTTCCGCCGGCCGTGATCTTAAAGACCGTCCCATCCCCGCTCGCGCCGCCAGCCGTGGTTACCCCATAGAAGTTGCCATCGCTCCCGAGTGCCAGTCCAGCGTCCGGGTCGGAGCCGTCGCTACATCCCTGTTGAGGGCAAAAGCTGTACAGCGTAGTCAGTGTCCCGGTTGGAGTCATCTTGAATACCGTGCCGCGGCTGTGTGCCCCTCCACCTCTCGTGGTTCCGTAGAAATCGCCATCGGTGTACTGGACAAGTGACCCATAGCGCGGGGTAGCGCCATCGGGTCCGTGGAAGCTGGCCAGCGTCGTGAAAGTTTGCCCAGGGGAGCCAACAGTCATTGCGGCACAAAAAGCGAATAGGATGAAAACCATCCTCGACAAGAGAATTTTGCGCAACGATGTGGGGCTTGTTCTCATGGCGTCCCTCGTGAAGGGCTTTTCGGCGAACTGAAAGTTTGCTGGACCGGGAAGGGCTACTTTACCACCAGGGCCGATTCCACTCGAAGACTAAACTCACTTTCGAAGCACTACTCTTGCATGCCTGGCACGTAAGTGACCTTCGGAGCGATACCGCTGCGACGGCCTTCGACCGCAAGCGCTCGGCTACAATCATCGCGGAGGCACTCTCCCATGCCGCTCATGCGCTTTGACCTCATCGAAGGCCGCAG
This sequence comes from uncultured Acidobacteriaceae bacterium, assembly GCA_963819645.1. Lineage (GTDB taxonomy): Bacteria > Acidobacteriota > Terriglobia > Terriglobales > Acidobacteriaceae > CAVVDY01. The sequence continues at coordinate 329,845 of CAWFWZ010000016.1, read as the reverse complement.
TCAGCAAGAACTGAAGGCGCTATTAGACGCAGCGCACCGTGCCATGGTGCGGGCGTTCGGCGTGCCAGAACGCGACCGCTATCAAATCGTTCACGAGCACGCGCCCGAGCCACATGATCGTCGAGGACACAGGGCTCGACATTCCGCGAACACGCAATGTGGTTGTGGTCACCGTCAATAGTCGCCCGCGAACCACCGAGGCCAAACAAAATTTCTACGCCGAGCTTTGCCGCGAACTAAAAGAGAGCTGCGGCATCGAGTCCAGCGACGTCATGGTCAACATCATGACGAACACCGACGCAGACTGGAGCTTTGGCTTTGGGCGCGCGCAGTTTCTGACGGGGGAACTGTAGCCGCTCGCCTTTGTTTGACTTACCCGTCCTAACCTAAGTAGCTTTTACTGCAAGGTGATCTTCGCTTTCCCTTACATGGAGGTACGATGATCCGCTGGCTTCCACCGCGGCGAGCGCCCTTCGACTGCGCTCAAGGCAGGCTACAACGTCGCTCGTTGAGGACCGCCGCTTGGTCCGCCAAACTTGCGGTCCTGCTGTTGCTGGCTGTTGCTATCCCCGCGTTCGCGCAGGATCTCGCTTCGTTCGAGAAGAACGTCACGGTCAAGACGCTCCCCAATGGGCTGACCGTCGTGCTTTATCGACGACCCGAGGCGCCGGTCTTTTCGTTCTTCACCATGGTCGATGCCGGTTCCGCGCAGGATCCGCTGCACAAGACCGGACTGGCTCACATGATGGAGCACATGGCCTTCAAGGGCACGCCTGACATCGGCACCACCGACTACGCCAAAGAAAAGGTCGCGCTACAAAAGGTCGAAGCAGACCTACGCCGCCTATGAAGCTGAGCGCATCAAGCGTGTCGGGCAGGACCCGCAGAAGCTGAAGCAGCTTCAGGAAGCCTGGCAGGCCGCCATCAAAGATGCCGACCAGTACGTCATCAAGAATCAGTTCGGCGAGATCGTCGAAAGCCACGGCGGCGTCGGCCTGAACGCCTTCACCAGCTACGACGAGACCGGCTACATGTACTCGATGCCATCGAACCAGCTTGAGCTCTGGGCCGCGCTGGAGTCGGACCGCTTCACAGATCCGGTCATGCGCGAGTTCTACAAAGAGCGCAACGTGGTGATGGAAGAGCGCCGCATGCGCACCGACAGCCGTCCGACTGGGCCGACTGGTGGAGCAGTTCCTCGGCACCGCCTTCATGGCCAATCCGTATCATCGGCCGACGATCGGCTACGCTTCCGATCTGCAGTCGTTCTCGGCCACCGACGCGCAGCAGTTCTTCCATCACAACTACGTGCCCAGCAACATGGTCATCGGACTGGTAGGCGATCTTGATCCGGCGAAGGTGATGCCCATTATCGAGGAGTACTTCGGCGCATTCCCCACGGCTCCCAAGCCGCTGGAGACTCACCACCACTGAGCCGCCGCAGAATTCTTCGCGCCAGGTGAACCTTCAGGATCCCTCGCAGCCGTTCTATCTTCGAGGGCTATCACCGGCCCAGCTATCTTGACGCCGATGACGCGGTTTACGATGCCATCACGGATCTGATGTCGAACGGCCGCGTGTCGCGCCTGTATCGCGCACTGGTTCGCGACCAGAAGATCGCGGCGTATGCCGCCGGCTTCTCGGGTCTGCCCGGCACAAAGTACGCACACTTGTTTGCTTTTTATGGCGTGCCGCTCCCCGGACATACCAACGACGAGTTGCGCGACGCCATTCACAAGCAGATTGATCTGCTGAAGACGACCGACATCACCGATGAAGAGCTGGCGATGTTCAAGACGCGTTCCAAGGCCGACCTCATCCGAAGCTTGTCGAGCAACGAAGGCCTGGCGCAGGCGCTCGCGACCTACCAGACTCGTTACGGCGATTGGCGCGAATTATTTCGCTATCTCGATCGCGTCGACAAGGTGACCAAAGCCGATGTTCGTCGCGTCGCCAACAAGGTGTTTACCGACACCAACCGCACCACCGGCGAAATCCTGACAGCGCAACAGCCGGCGAGCAAGGAAGGCATGCCTGCCTGCCGACGCCGCAACCTCGCAGCAACCGAGCGAATCGCCGAAAGGAGCGCAATAATGCTGACCCGCAGAATTCATCGCGTGCTGTGGTTGTGCTGCTTCGCACTGCTGGCGGTCTCGCTCGGCGTCGCGCAGGTAAAAGAGTGGAACCAGATTCAAGCGCCGCCGCTTCCGGCATTCACTCCGCCGGAGCCGATTCGCGTGCAGTTGGCCAATGGCATGGTGATCTTCCTGCAGCCCGATCATGAGCTGCCGCTGATCTCGGCGACGCCGAGATTCGCGGCGGCTCCATCTACGCGCCTGCCAACAAGGCGGGCCTGGTTTCTGTTTATGGCGACGTGTGGCGCACTGGCGGCACCAGGACCAAAACCGGCGACCAGATGGACGACTTCCTCGAAGCGCGTGCCGCCAAGATTGAAACCTCCGGGGGCTCCGATTCGACGTCCATCGCCCTCGACTGTCTGAAGGGCGACTTCGACGCGGTGTTCGAGCTGTATCTCGACCTGCTGCACAACCCCGAGTTTCGGCCTGACAAGATCGAGCTCACCAAGCAGCAGATGTACGCCGCGATCTCGCGTCGCAATGACAGCGTCGACTCGATCGTCAGCCGCGAGACCGCCATCCTGGGCTACGGCAAAGACAATCCTTACGCACGTGTGGCCGAATACGCCACGGTCGCCGCGATCACCCGTGACGATCTGCTGAATTGGCACAAGCAGTACATCCAGCCCAACAACATCATCTTCGGCATCACCGGCGACTTCGATCCCAAGCAGATGGAAGCCAAGCTGCGCCAGGCCTTCGAGTCCTGGCCGAAAGGCCCTGCGGCGAAACCACCTGAGATCAAGTTCACCGATCCCAAGCCCGGCTACTACCTGGTGAAGAAGTCGGACGTGAACCAGAGCAGCATCAACCTGATCGGCCTGGGCATCAAGCGCGACAATCCCGACTACTTCGCCGTCTCGGTGATGAACGAAATCTTCGGCGGTGGATTCTCCTCGCGGCTGTTCAACAACGTTCGCGCCGCTCAAGGTCTGGCCTACAACGTGGGAGGCGGTGTCGGTGCCAGCTTTGGACATCCCGGCCTGACCGACGTCGAAATGGAGACCAAGAGTGCGAGCACGGTGGAGGGGATCGAGGCGCTGTACAAAGAAATTGACGATATGCGCAGCAACGCCTCGACTCCGGCGGAGCTGAAACGCGCCAAGGATCAGATCCTTAACTCATTCATCTTCCGCTTCGATACTCCGGAAAAAGTGCTGCGCGAGAAGATGCTCTACGAGTTCTACCACTACCCGCTCGACTTCCTCGAGCAGTACCGCTCGCAGGTAGAGAAGGTCACCGCCGAGGACGTGAGCCGCGTGGCGAAAAAGTATCTGCACAAAGAGAATCTGGCCGTGCTGGTGGTCGGCAATGCCGAAGAGTTCGGCACACCGCTGATCAAAGCTGGGCCAGGTGAAAGATATCGATATCACCATCCCGCCACCGCCCGCGAGTTTGATGGGCGAAGCCGCAGGGCCTGGCGAGAACTGAGAAAAGGGTGTGAGCTGATTCATGACCGGCCGCACCCCAGTCTCCTCCCCCTGAAATCGGGTGCCCATGCAAGCCTTCTTTTGGCTTGAGTGGGAACCTGCGAAGGAACTAAGCCGACGCGTGCGCGTGATGATGCTTCGCCGATCCCTTCTTCGCCATGGTTGAATGAGCGTGCTTCTGGTGATGCACCGGAGCTGCTTTTTGGACCTGCGCATCCGATCCGTCGAAGTGGTCGGGAGCAACTTCCTGCTGTGCGAATAACAGCTGTCCAGAGAGCAAGGCTGACAAGGTTAACAAGAATGCGATCGACCTCAGTAGTTTCATGATTGTCCTCCGTGCCGGAATAAATTGCACGACAGAGGCCAAGCTGGTATTTCGATATTGCGCTACATCACGCGCGGATCATTTGGCGATGTAACCAATTGCGGAAGAGATACTTGTGTCGAGGGACCCCTGCCATGACAGAAGCGTCAGACCCCGCACATATTGGATAGGACGAGCGTTAGAGCTATCGAAGTGGATAGTGCCAAGTAGCCGGGCGGCGAGTCGCTTCAATTCGCCCTCGCACCGCGGGCCAATTTGATCAAGCTTAAGCTGCGGCACGCGAGATCGCAGCTTCCATGTCGGTCAGGCGCACCACGGTACTGGTGGATGGCTCGTCGAGGCGATACTTCTCGCGCAATGCCTCTAAATTCGCACGCTCCTTCCGCTCCTCGTCGGAATAGAAACGTGCCTTCTCAAATTCATGGTTCGCAATTGCGCTCTCCATGCGGTGGAGAATGAACCGGATCCGCTTCTGAACTTCGTGAATCTCTTCCGGAGGATGCGCCTGCCGCAGCTTCACGATTGTCCCGGCTGCGTCCACGACATCAACAGCCCTTGCTGGGTAGCCGCGTGCATATCGAGCCGCACATTGCAGGGCTTCGTCGGTGTATGAAACCGAATGATAGTTCTCAAACCGCGCTTTCTGCTCTTGCAACACTTTCAGGATTTGCTCTTCACTGAGAGGCGACACCCTTACCGTTCGTGAACAGCTCGCAAACCAGGGAATTTTCTGGAGCGTGGCTTCATAGTCGGCTGCGGTAGCTTCCGTAATGCACTGGATCTCGCCTCGCGACAAAGCCGGTCGCAGAATGTTTACCGCGTCGAGCGCTCCTGCCATACCTAAGCCGACCAACGTTGTCAGTTCGCGGACGAACAGAATCGGATTATGCGACTCAGTAAGTTCCTTAATCAATGCGTTGATGCGCGTGGCGAACTGGGCTGGGTTAGCGCCGGCGGCCATCCGGCCGAGATCGAGTGCAAAAATGCATTTGTCAGCCACGAAGGGAGGAGCATTACCAGCCGCAATCCACAGCGCCAGTCCTTCGACAATAGCCGTTTTACCCACCCCGGCTTCGCCGATCAAAACAACGCTATTCCTGTTTCGACTTCCGAGGGCGTGAAGCACAGCTTGTAATTCGTCAGCGCGGCCAACCAGTGGATCGAGTTCAGTGTCCACGGCAGCCCGCGTCAGATCGGAGGAGAACTGTTCCAGCATCGTGGATGCACGTTCGGAAGCGTAAGACGCCGTCGGCCCTTGGGCATGGGCAAGTTCTTCCCGCATTGCAGAGAGACGAATGCCACGCTCGTTCAGTATCTCGGCTGCGAAGCACCTTTCTTCGCGCAACATGCCCAGCAAGAGGTGCTCCGTCCCAATGTGCTTGTGCGACAAACGCTCGGCTTCTTCCGCGGCATAGGCCAGTACGCGTTTGCCCTCGTTGCTCAAGGGCAAGTCGACGGAAGTCGACACTTTTTCATGAATCGTGGTATGCCCTTCGATTTGCTTACGGATCGCCTCTACCGAAGCGGGTGAGCGGAGGATTCGATTGGTGAGCGCCTTGTCTTCGCGCAGCAGGCCGAGCAACATGTGCTCCGTTTCGATGTACGGGGAGCCGAACTGACTGGCTTCGTAGCGCGCAAAGAAAATCACCCGCCGCGCCTTTTCTGTGTATCGTTCGAACATCCTCTAAACGCTCCAGTTTGTGATCTAACCGATTACAGGTTCCTGGCCTTCTCGGAGAAAGTGTACTCGCACCGTGCTGCTTGCTGAAACGCCTTCCGCGCGCCATTCGAGTGCTCAGGAGCATCTCCTGCCCCCATCATGGGGGAGCTGTGTGCGTTTGCAAAGTCGGTTTGACAAAGGCACCCGCACGCGATATTGTAGGCGAACAAAAGGCGAATACTGTGAGCTACCCCGTGTACCCGCTCATCGAGATCGAATCGCTTGAAAACGCCGCCCGGAACAAGCCTGAGCTGGTCGGCATCGCCAAGCTTGCGGCCATGGGGGCGTCGCTGCGGCAGGGCCACTTTGTCGAATACTTCTCGCTGCCCTCGCGCGGGCTGCTGAACCGCTGCGTCTCCAATCGGCGCATGCCGTTTACCTGGACCATCAATCCTTATCGCGGCTGCGAGTTCGCCTGCAAGTACTGCTATGCGCGCTACACCCACGAGTTCATGGAGATGCGCGACGGCGTCGACTTCGAGCGCAAGATCTACGTCAAGCAGCAGGCGGCGTGGCTGCTGCGGCAGGACCTGAAGAAGGTGAAGCGCGGAGAAGAGATCGCCATCGGCACGGCAACCGACCCTTATCAGCCGGCAGAGAAGCGTTTCGAGGTGACGCGCGGCATTCTGGAAGAGCTGGCGCTGCACAGCGGGCTCGAGCTCGGCATCGTCACCAAGTCGGACCTGGTGACTGCGCGACATCGACGTGCTGCGGCGGATCGCCGAGCACAATCGATTGTTCGTCAACCTCACCATCACGACGCTCGACACCAAGCTGGCGCGCATTCTGGAGCCGCGCGCGCCGCGTCCCGACCTGCGGCTGAACGGCGGTCAAGAGCTGAACCTCGCGGGCGTCAAGGCGGGCGTGATCTGCGCGCCGGTGATGCCGGGCATCACCGACTCGCCCGCCGCGCTGGACGCGCTGGTGAAAGCGACGAAAGAAGCCGGCGGGCGAGTACATCTACGCCAATCCGCTGTTCCTGAAGCCGTGCTCGGCCAGCATCTTCCTGCCGTTTCTGGAGAAGGAGTTTCCGCAGCTTGTCGAAGAGTATCGCAAGCGTTATGCCGACAAGCGCTTCGTCAGCAAGATCTACGCCAAGCGCATCTCCGAGCTGATGGCAAGCCTGCGCAAGAAGCATGGGATCACGCGCGAGATAACCGATCGCACTGCGGTATCAGCGCAGAACAAGCCGCAGGAAGAGCAGATGGCGCTGTTTGGGACGTAGTGGCTCAGCCGCTCACCACGGTAACAATTATTTTTGTCATCACGAGCGCCCTTGGCGCGAGGGATCTGCTCTCGTTCGACTGCTGGAATGGCTTCCTGGAAAAAAGTTGTTCGCAGCCCGTACGAATTGCAGCTCCGTCGGCTAAGCTCGGGACAAACGTTGAGGAGATGCCACAAAGAGCAGATCCCTCGCTACGCTCGTGATGACAAATCAAAAATGGAGCATCACCCAAACAGCCGCATCAATCCCTGTGCGGGAAGATCCGGCACGAGAAACTGCTGCGGCTTGCCGGTCGCAGCTGCCAGCGCTTCCGCGGCGCCATAGCCGCTGCGCACTGCGCCTTCCATGGTCGATGGCCAGCCGGTCGCGGTCCAATCGCCTGCCAGGAACAGTCGCGGCCACGGACTGGTATGCGACGGACGATAAGCATCGCTGCCCGGCACAGGAGAAAACGTTGCGTGTATTTCCTTGATGACGGTTGCCTTGGTCAGCTTGGCCTCGCGCACGGCAGGGAAGAACTCTGCCAGCTCGCGCAGGGCCAAGCTCGATGATCTCGCCGCGCGGCTTGTCCACCAGCGACTTCGACGCGCTGACCACCAGCTCGATGTAGCTGCCGTTCTGCGCCGAATCACGGCGCGTCGGCCAGAATCTTCGACTTCTGGAACATCCACTGAATCGTGCGCTCCAGCAAGACCGCGTGCTCCAGCGGCGTTACTTCGCGATCGAACCACAGATGAATTCCGGTGATGGGCGCGGTGCCGAAGAAGTGCGTTTGCTCGCGCAGCGGTTCCAGCTCAGGCGTATCGGGCAGCAGCTTCTCGAGCACATTGAACGGAGTCGCCAGCACCGCGTAGTCGGCGCGAATGTCTTCGCCGCCAACGCGAATCGTTACACCGTCGCCGCTTGTCGAGATCGACTCGACCGCAGCGCGTAGGTGGACCTTCCCGCCATGTCCCTCAATGTAGGAGCCGGCTTCGCCATAGAGTTGCGAAAGCGGAACCGCAGGCAGGCCCATGCGTCCCGCCTCGGCCGACTTCAGGAACGAATCGCGAAACACCAGCGCGGCATAGTGCACCGAGACATGGTCGAGGTCTTCATTCAACGCGCTGATCAGCACCGGCGCCCAGAAGCGGTCGATCGACTGCCGCGTCTGCCCGTGATGCCGCAGCCAGGTCAGAAAATCCTGACCATCATCGGGCGGAAGCGCAGGCATCAGCGCCAGCAGCGCGCGCGAAATCGCCAGCTTGTCACTCAAATCCAGCACCGACGAGAGCAAGGAACGCCGGCCCTGTATGCATGGGCGCAGGCAAGAAGCTGGGCTTCAGGACGGACGACCGGCCGCCGGGCAGCATGAACGTAATCTCGTCATACCAGCGAATCTGATCTTCGACGCCGAGGCGGCGGTAAAAGTCGATGAGATTGGTGCAGCAGCCGAGCAGCACGTGCTGGCAGTTGTCGACCACCTCGCCGGTTCCGGGATGCTCGTACGACGACGCGCGTCCGCCGAGATAAGGCCGCCGCTCGAACAACTCGACCTGGTATCCGGCGTCGGCCAGCGCGCTTCCGGCCGAGATTCCGGCGAGGCCGCCTCCAATGATCGCAACCGTCGGCCGCTTGTGATTGGGCGTGGAACTCATGTGAGACGGCGAATAAATCCTTTCGCCAGTACGCTGACCTTCTCGGCCGTGCTGAGCCGCACGCGCTCAGAGAAGACGTCGTAGTCGCGTTGCGCGATGCGCTCCAGCAGGCGGCGATAGATTTCAACCAGCGTCCACAGCGCCGGCTGGCTGTCTTCATCGATCAGCGGCAGAAGTTCGTCGGCCGAGCGATAGTACTCGCGCGCGCGCTCGGCTTCGAGGACCAGCACTGGCCGCATCGCAATCGCCGCAGTTCCGTTCGTCAGCGCGTGCACGTCGATCCCAACGGTCGGAGGTCGTCCCGCGGAAGGTAGACGCCGTCCCATCTGACCAGTCTTCCTTCACATCGCGAAGAATGTTGGTGAGCTGGAAGGCGACTCCCGTACGCTCGGCCAGCTTCTCCGCTCGCGGATCGCGATAGCCGAAGATTCGAATGCAGACCAAACCAACGACGGACGCCACGTGGTAGCAGTAATCGTAGAGCTGATCGAAGGTCTCGTACTGCAGCTCTGGCAGCTGCCGGGCGCCACGTCCATCGCTGTACCGTGTACCAGCTTCTCCAGCAGCTCCAGCGGGATGTTGAATCGCTTCTGCGAGTCGGCAAGCGCCAGCAGCACCGGGTCGTCGGTCTTGCTGCCTTCCACGACGCGAGCGCAAGCCATTGATCCACTCGTCCAGCTTCTGGCGGCGCTGTTCCAACGGCAGCGGAGGGATCGTCGGAGATATCGTCGGCGCGGCGCATGAAGGCGTAGACCGCACAAATCGCGTCGCGCTTGTGTCGCAGGCAGAACCAGAAAGCCGTAATAGAAGTTCTTGGCGGCAGAGCGTGCGATGTGACGACAAACGCTGTACGCTGCCCGCAACTGCAGCGGGGAGTCGCTCACAGCAGTTTTCCCAGATGCCGCCCGCGCCACCAGCCACAGCTTGCGCGGCTTCGAGATTACCGGCCGCCGCGTGAGCACGTCGTAGTCTTGCCGCTCGATGGCGTCGAGGATCGCCAGTCCGCCGCGGCTGAACAGTTCGAGGTCCAGTGCGAGAGAACGATCGACCATCTTCGCCAGCGGAAGTCCGCGCTTGAACCACTCGCGTGCACGCCTCAACTTCGAACTTCAGCAGCGCACGAAACTGCGGAGTCGCCTGCGCGATGGGCGATATCGTTCTCGCTAACGCCGAACTTTGCCATGCTGTCCAGCGGCAGGTAAATGCGACCCTTTTCGTAATCGCCAGCGACATCCTGCCAGAAGTTCGCGAGCTGAAGCGCGGTGCAGGTGTAATCGGAGAGTTGTTGGCGCTCGGCGTCGCGATATCCACAGAGATACAGCACCAGATGGCCAACCGGATTGGCCGAGTAATGGCAATACCCGAGCACGTCTTCGAAAGTAGGGAAGCGCGTGATCGTCTGGTCCTGCCGAAAGGCGATGCAGCAGATCGGAGAACTCATGTTGCGGAATGTCGAACTCACGCACCGTATCGCGCAGTGCGACGAATACCGGATGCCGCGGCTCTCCGGAATAGCACTGCTTCAGCTCGGCTTCCCACTCATCCAGCAGAAGCAGCGACTGCTGCTTGTCGCCTACCTCATCGCCGAGATCGTCCGATATCCGGCAGTAGGCGTAGACGTTGTAGAAGTGCTGGTGCAGATGCCTGGGCAGAAACCAGGTGACGACGGAGAAATTTTCGTAATGCGAGTGCGCCAGCCGGGCACAGTATTCCTGCGCTTCTTCGAGCGACGGTGCGCGCTCGAGGAATTGCATATTCCGGCGGAAGAGCACGCCAGCCGGCGGCGGTTGAAATTTCCGGATTGTACGTTAGGTCGGACATGCAGTCGTTTCGCGCGGGTGCTTGCCGGCAAGCGGCCAAATGCAGATCCCTCGCTACGCTCGGGATGACAAACGAGAAGAATCTGGACGCTGGCCTGAAGGCCAGCTCTACCCTCACTGCCCCGGGATAATCGCCGTCTTGATGTCGTCGGTGCGGTTCAGCATGTGCCGCAGCACCTGTTGCAGACGCGACAGCGGAGCCTCGCCCGTAATGTAATCCGTTCCCTTGATCTTGCGCTCGGAGATCAGGCTGAAAGCTTTGCGCACCGTTTCCGGCGTGTGATGGAACGTCGCTTTCAGCGTCAGATCGTTGTAGTGCAGGCGCTGGGTATCGAGCGCGACCTTGGTACCGCTGGCGCATCCGCCAAAGAAGTTGACGGTGCCGCCCTTGCGCACCATATCGATCGACCATTCCCACGCTTGCGGCCGGCCCACAGCTTCGACCACCACGTCGCATCCACGGCCATCCGGAGTCATTCGCCGAACCGCCTTAACGGGATCATCGACTTCCGTGATCTGCACAGTTTCATCTGCGCCGATGCGCAGCGCGGCTTCCACCTGCGAGTCTCGTTTCACCACGCTGATTACGTTACAGCCGGCAATCTTGGCCACCTGAACAAACATCAGACCGATGGGGCCCGCGCCGATGACAGCCACGGTATCGCCGATCTCCATCTTGGTTTCATGCAGCCCGCGCAGCACACAGGCCAGCGGCTCCACCATCGCCGCTTCTTCATAGCTGACGTGCTTGGGCATGGCGAGCACGTTGCTCTCAACAATGCGGCGCGGAATGCGAATGTACTCCGCGTACGCTCCGTTGTTGAACAGCAGATCTTCGCAGAGATTTTCCTGATGCTTTGAGCAGTAGAAGCACTGGCCGCAGGGAGCGGAATTCAGCGCGACCACCCGCTGGCCCGTCTTGAATCCCTTGACGCCAGGGCCGACTTCCTCGATAACGCCGGCGAGCTCGTGTCCGAACAGGGCAGGAGGGACGATCATGCGCGCATGATAGCCACGCTGGTAGACCTTGAGATCGGTGCCGCAGGTCAAGGCGACTTGCACCTTGATCAGGATTTCACCCTCTTCCAGCGTGGGGATTGGCACCCTCTCGATTTTGACGTCCTCTTTGCCATAGAGGACGGCCGCGGTCATCTGTCCATTCACTCTGCTAATCCTTCCATGCTCTACCCGGTTGGATAACGATCTTCATCGAATCAGGCTTCGGACGGGCAGCCAACTGCAACGCCTCGACTGCCTCCTGCAAGGGGAAGGAATGGCTAATCAGCCGCTCCATCTCCATCTCGCCGCCTAAGACAAACTGCTCGGACTCGCCTTGCAGATCGACCGAAGCGCTGTATGAGCCCAGGAGACTCTTTTCATCGACGCAGACCGCAGCGGGATCGATGGTGGCTTCCCCATGCTGGGTTTGCGCAAATAACAGAACTCGTCCACCAGGACGAGTCGCATCCATGGCCGGCCGGATCAAACCGTTGCCTGCCACGGCCAAAATGACGGCATCGGCTCCGCGCCCCTCCGTCAGGCCCTTGACGGTTTCCACCGTGTCCTGACTCGAGGCGTCGATATTCTCCTCTAACCCGAACGCCTTAGATATTGTATGCCTCTGCGGAAACAAATCGGAAGTAATCACTCGTGCGCCACTGCGGCGTGCCAGAACTGACAGAATAATGCCAATCGGTCCCTGGCCGACCACCAGAACCGTCTCGCCCGCCCGTAACCCCAGTGTTTCCACACCTTTCATGCAGGTGTTCACCGGCTCAATGAAAGAGGCCTGCTCAAACGACACGCCATCGGGAATTCGAACTACGCCGCCTCGATCGACGATCCAGTCCATCACCCGGACGTACTCGGAAAATCCTCCACCGCTCGGCTCGTATCCGGCAGTGACGCCTACCTTTTTGTAGGTCGGACATTGAGCGAAAACCTTGTGCTCGCAGTAGTAGCAATCGCGGCACGGGATGTGATGGAAGACCATCACGCGATCGCCTACGCTGAACTTGCTGACGCCCGCGCCGACGGCAGCAATCACGCCAGTCGTCTCGTGACCGAAGATACGTGGAGCGGAATGCGAGCCAGTCGAGATCTTCTTGAGGTCGGTCCCGCAGATACCGCAGGTGTGTACCCGGATCAGAAGCTCGCCCGCTCCAATCTCGGGAACCGGCACTGTCTCCAGGCGCACATCGTTCACGCCGTGATACACGACCGCCTGCATGGTGCTGGGTATTGCGTTGGGGATCTCTGGGTTGCGCAATTGTGTCGCTATCGACATGATCTCTTGCCTAGAGGCGATGCTTCTCCGTGCTCAAATTGTGAGTAGCGTACTGCTCAATTAGATGTTGCAGAGCGACCGACAGGTTCTGGGAAGCGCGTCGGCTATTTAGCGCCAGGCGAATTGTGGGAACCCACCATTTTGGCCGCACCGCTACATATCCTGCGAAAGCCGCCGAGCGTAACTTGCCCTGCGGAGTCACAAATCCGCTCACCGGCGGCATAGGGAACTCCAGCTCATCGGAAATGGCCTTCACCGCCGCAAAGGGAATCCCGTGCTGCTTCGCAACCCGAGCCACGGCGGCGCCTTCCATATCCACCGCCGATGCCGAATAGCTCGCCGCCAGCCGCCGCTTGCCCATTGTTCCAGCCACTCGCAATGCACTGACCAAAACCGCATCGCCACCGACCGTTTCATAGCGCTCGCCGGTTGCTTCGTCTATGACCTCCCGGACGCGAACCACAGCGCCAGGCTTGAGAGAAGGCGTCAGCGCTCCCGCCAATCCGGCTGAAATCAGCAGCGCAGGGCCGGCTTCGCGCACAACCAACTGCGCCGCCCGAGTACCCGCGTCACGCCCAATCCCGCCGATTGCCAGCAGCGCCGATGGCAGCTCGTATAGCTCGACGCCGTCGACCTCTCGCTTTGTCGTCCCGCGCAGCAGCGGGCCGAGTTCGCGCCGCATGGCCGCGACAATCGCGACCGGCTTAGACATATCCGTTGGCGCGGAACCAATCCGCCGCCCGTCGCAACGCATCGTCCACTGGTCCCGCTGCGAAGCCCAACTCGCGCTCGGCCTTCGCGCTGCTCACGAACATCTTCTTGCGGCCCATGCGCACAGCATCCAGAGTCACGCGCGGCTCGCGCTTACGCAGCTTCCCGGTGATCAGCGTGTCAACCACTCCGGTGGCATACGCCACTGCATAGGGCAGCTCGATCTTCGGCGAAGGCAGCCCGGTGATTGCCGCCAGCTTGTCGAGGATCTGTTTCAGCGTCAGGTTCTCGCCCCCGAGAATGTAGCGCTCGCCCGGCTTGGCTTTTTCCAGCGCGAGCAGATGCCCCTCCGCACAATCCGCAACATCGAGCAGGTTTAAGCCCGTATCCACGTAGGCAGGGAACTTGCGCTTCAGGAAATCGACGATGATCCTCCCCGTGGGCGTCGGCTTGATATCGCGCTCGCCAATCGGCGTCGTCGGGTTCACCATCACGACGTTTTGACCACCGCGTGCTGCCTCGATCACCAGTTGCTCGGCCATGAACTTGCTGCGCTTGTAGTCGCTGATCATGTTCGACAGGGTGACAGGAGTGTTCTCATCCGTCAGTCGGCCGTTATTGCCGAAGCCCATGGTAGCAACGCTGCTGGTGTAGACAACGCGTCGCACCCCCGACGCTTTCGCCGCCTCCAGGATGTTCCGCGTTCCCTCGACATTGGACTCGTAAAGCTCCTGGCCGTTGACGGCCCACAGGCGATAATCGGCGGCGACGTGGAAGACGACCTCACAGCCGGACATTCCGCGCTTCAGCGACTCAATATCGCGAAGGTCGCCGACGACGTGTTCTGCATTCAGATCGGCGATGTTGTCGAGCCGGCTCGATCCGCGCACCAACAGGCGCAACTCGTCGCCGCGACTCAGCAGAGCGCGTGCCACGTGGCTTCCCAGGAAGCCGGTCGAGCCTGTGAGAAAGACCTTCATGGTACGAAAACTAATCTTTGCAGTCGGAAGCTGTTGCGTTGGCGAAAATTCGCGTCAGGGCACGACCTTGGTCGTGCCGATACGTTGTTTATTTAAACAATCCAGAGCCGACTTCAGTCGGCGACATTTGCTTAGCCGTCACAAAGCAAAAACACAGGGGCTGAAGCCCGAACGTAGCAAGGTTATTTCGGCACGACCAAGGTCGTGCCCTGACGCGGTCCCGTCCAAGACGAGATATATCGTGCCCTAAGCAAACTACCCAGAACCGAATCTCGTGCTCTCTCGAAGCAAGACTATTTCACGCATAAAATCGTGCTCTGATACGCCGGCAGTATCGTCCGCACCTGGCTGAACCCTGCCTCGCGACACACCTGCTCCATCCATGCTTTGTCGTAGGCCACCGCAGCCTCGGGATAGCGCTCATTCTCGATGTACGCCGCATCGCGGCGATACGCGAAACGTCCAACGCCCACCCAAAAGATTGAGCGCCCGCAGATCGTCCATGCAAAAAAACGTCATCGCCATGATTCCGCCGCGTCGCAGCACGCGCGCCGACTCCTTCACATAAGCCCGCAGCTCACGTTCCAGCAAATGCGAGAACAGCGATTGCGACATCACCAAGTCGATCGAGCCATCCTCACAGCCCTCTAACCTCGCGCTCGATCCAGATCGCGGAGCCGGATTGTACACAGCGCTATAACTATCGATTGCACGAAAGCTGAAGTGTTCAGGATCGAAATTCTGCTGACACCAGCGAATCATGTCGGCATCCACATCGAACCCGAAATACTGTCCCTGAAATCGTTCGCCCATGTACTCGAAATCGCGCAGAGTCACGGCGCTCTTGCCGCATCCGCTGCCGATGTCCACGATCCGCGAATTCAGGCTGGCCCAGCCCTGCGCAAACGCATAAACCCAGAAATTCACCCCGTGCGTCAGGTAAAAAAAATACGGGGACAGCACGCCATTGCATCCCGTGCGGCTGATGTACCGCATGGGAGGGAAGCGGCGCTTCATGATCAGCCGGCAAGCCGCACCGACCGTCCAGTCGTTGATCACCGACAGCGGATAAAACAGTGCTGAGCGCGACAAAACCGCCGTCGAAGGAACCAGCTTCCGCAACCAACGCTCAGAGACCATCGAAGTGCCTCATCGTTTTCGCCGGTTGCGCAACTCCTGTAGTGCGAATTTAAGCCGAAGGCTCCTGGGCGCGGACTTCTTACGGCCGGTACTCGTTCGGCGAGCCCCGGAGCCGAGCCGCTCTGAGTTGATCTTCTGTCGCCGCCGATGCTTTCGCGTAGGTGCTCAACGCGATCAGCGGGAAGTACTGCCGGTACATGTAGTACATGAGATAGAACACCCGCGGAAAGCCGGTCCCGGTGTACGAGCTGCTCATCCCACGAACCATCGCGCCGCTGCGTCTTCAACAGGTACGCAATGCCGCGCTGAACAGCGTTCGCTGCGCATATCGTTGGCCGCCAGCAGGCCCATAATCGCCCACGCGGTCTGCGAGGCAGTGCTTGGGCCCACCCCCTTGGTGTTCGGATCGTCGTACGAGTCGCAGGTCTCGCCCCAGCCGCCGTCGGGGTTCTGCATCATGCGCAGCCACTCGGCCGCCTGCTGCACCATGGGCTCGTGATTATCGACGCCTACCGCCTCAAGTCCGCGCAGGACGAGCGCCGTGCCGTAGATGTAGTTCACGCCCCAACGTCCGAACCACGAGCCGTCGGCTTCCTGCTCGCGCTTGACGAACTCAACCGCCCGTTGCACGGGAGCGTCTTTCAGCGAATACCCATAGGTCGCCAGGCACTCCAGCACGCGTCCCGTGATGTCCACCGTCGGCGGATCGAGCATGGCGTTGTGATCGGCAAACGGAATCTGCTGGAAGACCATGCGGTCGTTGTCTTTGTCGAACGACGCCCAGCCGCCGTTCTTGCACTGCATCGACAGCACCCAGTCAATCGCTCGCTGCACCGATTTATCCTGATACGCTTCGTTGCTGGTCTTGACCTTGCTGAGCGCCAGCATCACCTGCGCGCTGTCATCGACATCGGGATAAAACTCGTTGTTGAACTCGAAGTACCATCCCGCGGGCGCGGCCTTGGGATTCTTCACGCACCAGTCGCCCTTGCGCGTGACCTGCTTTTGCAGCATCCACTCGCTGGGCCTTACCAGTCGAGGATCGGTCGGCGCAACTCCGCTATCACCCAGCGCGAAGATGGCGTAAGCCGTATCCCACACCGGCGACTTGCAGGGCTGCATGCGGAAAGTAGTTTCTTCCTCGATGCCGAGCTTCTCAAACTCGTCCATCGCGCGGATCACCTGCGGATCGTCGAGCGAATATCCCAGGCAGCGCAGCGCGATGATCGAATTCATGATGCCGGGATAGATGGCGCCCAGTCCATCGCTCATCTCCAGCCGCTCCAGCATCCACTTCTCGGCCTTCTTCAGCGCCTGCGAGCGCAGCGGACGAATGTGTACGCGCTCAAAGAAGTGCACCAGCCGGTCGAGCACGAGGAAGAAATTCCGCCAGCTGACGAGCTTCTTCGACCACTTCAATCGAAGATTGTTCTTTCGGCCGCCGACAAAAAGCTCGTCGATTTGGTGTTCATCAGCAATCTTCTTGAACGGCTTCTTGGCATACGCGATCGACAAGCGGAACCAGGATGGCGCGCGACCACGACGAAATCTCGTAGATGTTGAACCAGAACCAGTTGGGGAAGAGCACGATCTCCGGCGGAATCGCCGGCACCGCGTCGTAATCGTATTGGCCCAGGAAGCAGAGATAAATCTTGGTGAAGGTGTTGACCTCGGTCACGCCGCCCATCGCCAGAATGCATTCCCGCGCCTTCGCCATCACCGGATGATCGGGCGAGTACCCCGCCATCTTCAGCGCGAAGTATGCCTTCACCGATGCGCTGATGTTTGAAGGCCCACCGTTGTAGATTGGGAAGCCGCCGTCTTCGTTCTGCCGGGTCAGGATTTCATTGGCGCACTTCTCGGTGCGCACCGGGTCTTCGGTTCCCAGCAGACGGTGCAGCAGGATGTAGTCGGAGACCAGAGTCGAGTCGGCGCCCAGTTCGCCGCACCAGTAGCCTTCATCAGGCGCCTGCTGTGAGAACAGGTACTTGCGCGAGGCATCGATAGCGGCAGCCACACGCGCTTTGATGTCATCAATTTTGCCGAAACGCATCTCGGCAGGATTCGGAGGTATTGCGTCTGCCATTGCGTCTGCTATTCAGCCAGCGCCGGAGCAGCGCCAATCGCTTCCACGATCTCGGGCGGCAGACCGAAGCGAACATGTTCCGGCATCACTTCCACTTCTCTCAAATCGGTGAAACCCTGTTGCTGCAGATAAGTCACGGCTTCCTGCACCAGAATCTCAGGCGCCGAGGCTCCCGCCGTCAGGCCCACGGTCTTCACGTCCTTCAGCCACTCGGGCTCAATGGAGCGAAAGTTCTCGATCAGGTACGACTTGGCACCCAGGTTACACGCCACTTCGACCAGGCGGTTCGAATTCGAACTGTTATCGGAGCCCACGACCAGCAGCAGATCGCAGTCGGCAGCCACTTCCTTCACCGCAGTCTGCCGGTTCTCCGTCGCGTAGCAAATGTCCTGCGCGTGCGGTCCCTTGATCTTGGGAAACTTCCGGCGCAAGGCTTCGATGACATGCGTGGTCTCGTCCAGGCTCAGCGTGGTCTGCGTCAGATAGGCGACTCGCTCGGGATCGGGAACGTCCAGGTTGTCGACCTCCTCGGGCAAGTCCACGACCTGCGTGACCAGCGGAGCTTCGCCCAGCGTGCCGATGACCTCATCGTGATCGCGATGGCCGATCAGGATCAGCGAATAACCTTCGCGCGCAAACTTCACCGCTTCCACGTGGACCTTCGTCACCAGCGGGCAGGTCGCGTCGATGACGCGCAGCTCGCGCAGCTTGCTGGAATCGCGAACCTCAGGAGCTACGCCGTGTGCGCTGTAGATAACACGTTCGCCGGCCGGCACTTCTTCGACGCTGTCGACAAAAATCGCGCCCTTGGCGGAGAGCTCGTCCACCACGTAGCGGTTGTGAACGATCTCCTTGCGCACGTAGATCGGCGCGCCGAAGGTCTCCAAGGCGATACGTACAATGTCGATGGCGCGCACCACGCCGGCGCAGAAGCCTCGCGGCTTCAGCAAAAGTAAAGTCTTTGCTTCGCTTTGAACCATGTACTCCCTGTAGGATGCGCCAGGCGAACTAAGGCCATCCCCACTATAGAGTCTATTTTACCAGTCCAGGAACGCGGGAACCGAACCCGCCGGAGCTGCGGAATCCAGCAATATACCCCCCGATTTGAGCAGTTAATGGCGAGCCCGGATTCACACAATCGAAACTCAGGAGAGGGAGCCCAGAACTCTCATAATTGGCTGGGAGCAATGACTCGGGGAATTTGCTTTGTATCAGGGCACGTCTTCAGACGTGCCGCAATTGCACAAGAAGCGACTTGGGCTTCAGCCCCCGCACTCAGTTCCCACCTGGTTGTCTCGCGACCCCAAGCGCCTTTCGTTGAACCTTGTCTTCATTCCGGAACCTTCATGAGCTGCAAAGCCCCAACAACCTTCACGC
This sequence comes from uncultured Acidobacteriaceae bacterium, assembly GCA_963819645.1. Lineage (GTDB taxonomy): Bacteria > Acidobacteriota > Terriglobia > Terriglobales > Acidobacteriaceae > CAVVDY01. Next base: position 310,969 of record CAWFWZ010000016.1, on the reverse strand, counting down.
CCAAGGGCCATGCGGTTTCACCTTGACGATATATATTGTGAATATATACTTGCGATATGAGCACCTATGCCAAATTGTTTCGCAATGGCAATAGCCAGGCCGTGCGACTTCCGCAGGAGTTTCGCTTCAAGGGAGACAAGGTTCGGGTCCGCCGCGTGCCCGAGGGAGTTTTGCTGCAGCCGGTCTACGGTTCGATGCAGGAGTGGTTCGATGCCATCGACGAAATTCCCTTAACCGATGACGCCTATGCCCCTGGCTGGCGGAAGCAACCGAAAGCCCCTGAGCGAAAGATTTTTGAATGAGTTATCTGCTTGACACGAGTACCTGCATTGCGATGTTGCGTGATCGGCCTCCGGTGGTTCGCGCACGGGCCATGGAAGCCGCGAGCCGACATCAGAGCCTGCTGGTCTCGTCGATCGTTCTTCACGAACTCTGGTACGGCGTGTATAAGAGCTCGGACATACCACGAAATGCAAGCAAGTTGCTCCGCTTTCTCGCCGGCAATCTGGAAACGGTTGATTTCGATAATGAAGACGCAAGGATTGCGGGTGAGATCAGGGCGGTTCTGAAAGCGCAAGGTAGACTGATTGGCGCTTTCGATCCTTTGATTGCAGCACAATGTTTGCGGCACAATTTCACGCTAGTGACTGCCGACATAAGCCACTTTCCAAGGATCAGCGATCTCCGTTGGGAGAACTGGGCGAAATAGTTGAATCACGAACGCACCGCTATGAAGCCATAGGCACCTCGAGTCAGGCCGGTCGGCGTACCTGGAGATCTCCCGAGTACACCGGGCCTTCCGACCAACGCGGTTTTTGCAAAGTGTGTGCGACATGAATTTCTTGTTGCTGGCCTAAACGATCTTGGAATGGCGGAACTCGTCGTGGAATCGGTAACCAACCGTGCCGGAGAGACGATCTGGGTAGAGCCAGAGTTTCTGGAAGTACTTGACTAGGTACCTCCTTGTTCCGAGACGTGTCCGCTCCGACTTTTCTCCGTGTCCTCCGTGCCTCCGTGGTGAAATCGTCTTAGCCGTTTGCGCCGCATCCCGCCCCTCCGTTATCGTTGACCTTCCTTCGTACCGGAACCGTTCATGAGCGACAAAGTGTCCCAGCCCACCTTCGAGAGCAAAGTTAAAACCGGCTCGCCGCGTTTCGAACACAACCTTCATGCCATGGCCGAGCTGGTCACGCGCCTGCGCAACGAAGAAGAGATCATTCACGAAGGCGGCGGCGAAAAGGCCATCGAGTCGCAGCACAAGAAGGGACGCCTCACCGCGCGCGAGCGCATTGCGCTGCTCATCGATCCCGGAACAGAGTTCTTCGAACTCGGCACCTACGTCGCCTGGGGAATGTACGAAGAGTGGGGAGGCGCTCCGTCGGCAGGCGTGGTTACCGGACTCGCCCGTGTTCACGGACGCATCGTGATGCTCATCGTGAACGATGCGACGGTGAAGGCCGGCGCGTTCTTCCCGATGACGGCGAAGAAGGTCATTCGCGCCCAGAACATCGCTATCGACAATCACATCCCCACGATCTACCTGGTCGATTCTGCCGGCGTTTTTCTGCCCTTGCAGGAAGACGTCTTTCCCGACACCGACGACTTCGGCCGCGTGTTTCGCAACAACGCAGTGATGTCGGCCATGGGTATTCCGCAGATCGCGGCCATCATGGGCATGTGCGTTGCCGGCGGCGGCTATCTTCCCGTGATGTGCGATCACGTGCTGATGACCGAAGGCAGCGGCCTGTTTCTCGCCGGGCCCGCGCTGGTGCAGGCTGCCATCGGAGCCAAGTACACCGCCGAAGAGCTGGGCGGCGCCAAGATGCACGCCCAGATCAGCGGCACCGTCGACTATCGCGAGCCCGATGACGAGTCGTGTATCGCCCGCATCCGCTCGCTGGTCGACAAGATGGGCAATCGCCAGCTTGGCATCTTCGATCGCAAGGAAGCCCGACCGCCGCGCTTCGATGCCGGCGAGATTTACGGCATCTTCGACGCCGACGGCGCAAAGCAATATGACATGAAGGAGATCATCGCGCGGATCGTCGACGACAGCCACTTCGACGAGTACCGCCCGGAGTACGGCGAGACGGTGATCTGCGGCTTTGCCCGCATTGGTGGCTTCGCCGTCGGCATCGTCGCCAACCAGAAGACGCACGTGCACCAGACCGACCACTCCGGCAACAAGCGCGTTGAGTTCGGCGGCGTCATCTATACCGAGTCGGCGGAGAAGGCGGCGCGCTTCATCATGGACTGCAATCAGAACATCGTGCCGCTGCTCTTCCTGCACGATGTCAACGGATTCATGGTGGGCCGCGACGCCGAGTGGAGCGGCATCATTCGCGCCGGCGCCAAGATGGTGAACGCCGTATCGAATTCAGTCGTGCCGAAGATCGCTGTGATCGTCGGCGGCTCGTTCGGAGCAGGGCACTACGCAATGTGCGGCAAGGCCTACGATCCGCGCTTCATGTTTGCGTGGCCGACGGCAAAGTACGCGGTGATGGGTGGAGCGGCGGCCGCCAACACCCTGGTCGAAATCAAGATCAAGCAACTGGAGCGCGGCGGCAAGAAGCTGAGCGAAGAAGACAAGAAGCAGCTCTTCGATGAAGTGAAAGCCACCTACGATGAGCAGATGGATCCGCGCTACGGTGCGGCACGTCTGTGGATCGACCAGATTATCGATCCCGGCGAGACGCGCGACGCGATCATCACCGCGCTGGAAGCGGCATCGCTGAATCCCGAGCTGCCGCGGTTTAGTGTAGGGGTGTTGCAGACGTAGCTGTCAGCTATCAGCCGTCAGCCGTCAGTGAAGATAGGGTTTCAGGTATCAGGTGTCAGGAATTCGGAAGTAGCTCTTCAGAAAGGCTTTGTATCAGGGCACGGCTTCAGCCGTGCCGTAGCGGCTTTCTGAATTGTCATCCCGAGGGAGCTTTAGCTCCCGAGGGATCTGTTCTCGTGTCGTACCTGAAGGGGCTGACACCTGATACCCGAAACCCAAGCTGACAGCTGAAGGCTGATAGCTGACAGCTTCTTTCCCCATGTTCGTTGATGAAGCCAAAATTCGAGTCAAGGCCGGCGACGGCGGCAACGGCTGCATGGCCTTCCGCCGCGAGAAGTTTGTTCCGCGCGGAGGTCCCTCCGGCGGCGATGGTGGCCGCGGCGGCGACGTCATCATGGAGTCCAGCGAGCGCCACAACACGCTGGTGCACTTCCGCTTCAATCCTGAATACAAGGCCGAGCGCGGACGCCACGGCGAAGGCTCCAACAAGACTGGACGCGAAGGCGACGACGTCGTGCTGAGCGTGCCGGTCGGAACCATCGTTTACGACGAGCTCACCGGCGAGACTGGTGCACGACTTCTCGCATCCCGACGATCGTGTCGTCATCGCGAAGGGCGGCCGCGGCGGACGAGGCAACGCGCGGTTTGCGACCTCGGTTCATCAGGCGCCACGCGAACACGAGCAGGGCTTTCCCGGCGAAGAACGCGCTCTGCGGCTGGAGCTGAAGCTGCTGGCCGACGTCGGCCTCGTCGGATATCCCAACGCCGGCAAGAGCACGCTGATCTCGCGCATCTCGGCGGCCCGGCCCAAGATTGCCGACTATCCCTTCACCACGCTTGCAGCCGAATCTCGGAGTCGTCGTTGTGGGCGACACGCCCGACGAGCGCAGCTTTGTCGTCGCCGATATCCCCGGCCTCATCGAAGGAGCCAGCGACGGCGCCGGTCTGGGAACGCAGTTCCTGCGCCACATCGAACGTACTCGCCTGCTGGCGCACCTGGTCGACGTGTCCGATTCCAGCGGACGTCCTGATCCGGTGCGAGGACTTTGAGGTCATCACCCGCGAGCTGGCGAACTTTGGCGAAGGGCTCGACACGAAGCCGACCATCATCGTCGCAACCAAGCTCGATGTCGCAAACCCCGACAAGCTGGCCAAGCTGAAGCGCTACGCCAAGCGCAAGAAGCTTGGCTTCTACGCCATCTCGGCCGTAACCGGAGAAGGCATCGACGAGCTGAAGTTTGCCATGGCCGATCGGGTGGAGGATATCAAGAAGCAAGTAGCAGCGGGCAACGAGTAACTGATCGCTCTTCGCCATTCGCTTTTCGCCAGAGTCGCTACTTGGGCCTTTCCTGCTAAGCCTTAGAACTTCCAATGTAATTACCGGAAATCCGGAGGTGCCACGCCTGCCGAGTAACTTCTCCCGTGTTCCGGCGAATAGCGAAGAGGGAATAGCGAACGGCGAACACCCGAACAGCGACCGCGCAACGTCGATGGCGCCACTCCTCACTCCCCCTAATTCCTTCCAAAACTTATACTTGCAAAGCGCGCAGGAATTTGAGAGTATCCCCTCGAAGCCGCCTTACAGCCATATCGGGGCGCAGCGGAAGGGGCGAACAGATGACCAAAGCAGATTTGATCGATGAAGTATCGCGGCTGGCAGAGCTCACCCGTAGGGACAGCGAGGTCATCGTCGAAACCATTTTTGAGAGCGTAGTGCGCTCGCTACGCGCCGGCGACAAGATTGAGATACGCGGTTTTGGCAGCTTCCGCACCCGCCAGCGCAAGCCTCGCGTGGGACGCAATCCCAAGACCGGCGATAGGGTCGAAGTTCCCGCCAAAAAGATCCCCTACTTCAAGCCCAGCAAGGAACTGAAAGACCTGGTCAACACCTTCCACGAACAGCCAGTACAGGCGCAGGCCGCCCCGGCGCCTGAGGGCGCGCCGCAGGGGTAAGTGGTCACTTTGAAAGTTCTTTGCTCTCCCGGCATTAGAACATCCAGGAGCTCTCGATAAATCGTCTTGTATCACGGCACGGCTTTCAACCGTGCCGGAGTCGGCGAACAATTATCTTGGGCTTCAGTTCCTGCGCGCGCCCGAGTTTCGCTCTACCGCTCGTGCAGTTCGTCGCGCGAGGAAGGGCGTTTCCAGCCGAGGTTCCAGCCTTCTCTTAGCAATGTGAGCGCATGATGGCGAGCTTCGTCGTACCACAAGGGCTTGTTCATGAGCGATGCGGTAAGCCTCTTCACCAGCGCATTCACCTCGCGCTCAATTAGAGCGTCCACCGTGATTCCTTCCTGCGCCCCAATGAGCTTGACCTTGCGCAGGAGGTCAGAATCAACGCGAATGGTGATGGCGCTTTTCACGTGTTGCTCTCCGTCCCTTATTTTCGTGCACCAAGCACCTGATAGGCATGTACCGGGAACCTCGCTACGGCGTGATCATCCACACGACGCCGTACCCCGAACCGCCATGAGAGGCAGTGTTCTCGAGGTTGCCGTTTGGGTGAATCATGAGTCTAATGGCGATATTACGCCAACTAGTTCCGCTATGGCTTGACCATCCACACGACGCCGTAATTGTTCGAGCCGCCTTGGTAGGCTGTCCCGTAGAGAGTCCCGTCGGTGTCGATGGTCACCTGGGTTTGCGGCAATGCCCCATCAGCGCCGCCGGTGAAGTCGTGCAGCGACGTGTAGGTCCAGGTGTCGCCCGTATTCGCGAGTTTGAAGATACTGCCCATCTGAAATGCCCCGCCGCGGTACGTAGTGCCATACAGATTTCCTGAGGCATCCATTGAAAGTGATTGTGAAGGACCGCTATTGAGGTTGGCTGCCGGAAGGGAATAGAGCAGCTTGAACGTGTACGTATCGCCTGACGGTGTCAGCTCGAATACCGTTCCGCCGTTTGCGCTGCCCCCCTGGTAGGTTGCGCCATAAAGGTTGCCGGAGCTATCCAGTATCACACCAGCAATCGGGTGTGCTCCATCCGTGCCGTTCGTAAAACTGTAAAGCACGAGCTCCTGCCATCCGACCCCCGGGACATACCACAATTTGAAAACTGTGCCGTCGTTATGTGCGCCGCCGAAATACGTTGTACCGAAGAAGTTGCGATTGTTATCTGTGACCACTCCGTCCTCAGGATCATTTCCGTCAGGGCCGGAGAAGTTGTAGATGGGGGCCTCCGCCCAATAGGGGCTTGGCATCTGGAAGACGGTACCCATGCCGTTCGTGCCTCCACCGGCAGTGGTGCCATACATGTTCCCCTGCTGGTCCCAAATCAGGTCGCCATCGCGCAGCGTCTCACCATCCCCGTCAAACGAGGGGAATACATGGCGGGACTCCTCCGTCCAGTAGCACTTTGCCGCCTTGCAAATCGACAGCGGCGGCGTGAGGTTGAAAACGATGCCTGGTTGGAAGTTCTGACCCTTGAACGTTGTGCCATACAGGTGGCCGTCTGGCCCAAAAACGACTCTGGCGAGCGGCTCGGCACCGCCTGCGGAAAGATCTGATATTGGAGTGAAAACCCAAGTCGAGCCGTTATATTTCATCTGGTAGACACCGCCATTACCGGCGCTGCCACCCCCGTACGCGGTGCCAAAGAGAAGGCCGCCTCTGAGCGTCATCCCCGCGTTTGGCCATATCAGACCATCTTGGGTAGCGAAGGTGTGAATCACACTGAAGGTCTGGGCGTGCGCGGCCAGGCTGAGCGATGCAAGCAGTGCAAGCAGGAAGGATGCGGGGAGCCTGCGTTTCATGGGTCCTCTGAACTAGGGCGAAATTCGGGCGGCTCCATGTTACTTCAGACGCTTCACTGAGGTAGAACAAAGTCTTGACTGTCAGCGCTAAAAACCGCTGGTTTTCGAAACGACAGAAGCTCAGCAACTTGGATTACTGTGTCAACAGATTTCACTCTCAATGCAGCGCCGACAAGTAGCCCACATTTCCCCTGTTTTGGGAAATGTGGGAATTGCGATGGTCGGCAGTACCGACCCTAAGATAGTTCCTTACCCGGCCACCTTACTGCGGCGCCGGCGCCGGCTGCTGCGTCGGCGTTCCGAAGTTCACCTTGGGAGCCTGACGTGCCCCTTCGTCGGTCTTGAAGTAAGCGTCGTCGCGCTTGAACCCTGACAGGCTGGCCACGATGTTGTTGGGGAACAATCCGATATACGTGTTATAGGCCTGGACCGCCTCGTTGTAGCGACGGCGCTCGATGGCGATGCGGTTCTCCGTTCCTGCCAACTCGTCCTGCAAGCGCAGGAAGTTCTCATTCGACCGCAGTTGCGGATAGTTCTCAACCACGACAAGCAATCGGCCCAGCGCGCCGTCGAGTTGTCCGTTGGCGGCGATCTTGTCGGCCGGAGTCTTGGCGCCGATGAGGGCAGCGCGCGCCGCCGCTATGTCGCCGAAGACTTTCTGTTCCTGGCCGGCAATCCCTTTTACCGTCTCCACCAAATTGGGAATGAGATCGGCGCGCCGTTGCAGCACCACGTCTACCTGCGACCACTGCGCGTCCACGGCTTCTTTCAGGCGCACCATCTGGTTGCGATGGCCAATGTATATACTGCCAAACCACACCAGCAGGATAACGATGATGAGAACTACGATCAGGCCTGCTTTCATTTCGAATCACTCTCCTGTCAGGAAGTCGGCTGCCACTTCTTCTTTGGAACCCGTACATCCAGCTCGTGCGCGACCCGGCCTATCGCCGCCAGATAGGCATGGTACAACTCCAGCACGCTTCGCGGCTGGTTGGGATCGTTGCGCAACTCTAATATCGAACGCAGCGGCTGCGCGTCGAAGCCGAAGACCTCTCCCGCCTGTTCGAGCACCTTCTGTTTGGCGTGCGGCGTATCTTCACCCAACGCGATCAGCGCATGACGGAGCAGCGTCACCACGCTGGTGATGGATTTCGCCAACACTGCGCGCAACTCGTCAGTTTTGTCCTGCGCCAGCAGCAGATGTTGCCGCAGCCGTAACAACGTCGTTCGCAGCTCATGCTCCACTTCTACGCGATGCAGATTCATCGGAACGTCGATCGACATCACCACGTCTTCGCCGGCCAGCGTACGGTGAGTCATCTTGATGTCGAGCAACTCAATCGCAAACACGTCGGCCGACTCCTGCAATTCCTGACGCGTCATGATCATCGGCGGATGCAGCTTCTCTTCGTGCGTCCACCAGGTGATGACCGGCGCGATGCCTTGCAGCGCACTCGCATTCAACTGCTGCATAACCAGCAACAGGTTCACATCCGAGTACTGTTCGTGAAAATCTTCGCGCGCCGCCGAGCCGTAAAGCACCACGGAGACGAGATTCTCGCCGCAGGCAGTTTTCAATCGTTGCACCAACTGCTGGAGCTTGTCTTCCGGCTTCTTCATAATCCTGTCCCTCGTTAAACATGGGCAAAAACGTGGCGGCGGCTGCGAAAAATGGCCTTATGCTGGCGTTTTGCAGGTCAAAACTGCGCGTTTTATCCATTCCCCCAGGGAATGAATCTGAGCCGATCCATCACTTTAAGTCATACATCCCAAGTTTAAGTCTTCCAAAACCGCCATGAACCCGCCGCTTTTTTGCGTGAAAATCGCATCCAGATGCGAAATCATCACACATCCCCTACCAACTTCCTCCGGCGCCACCGCCGCCGCTCATGCCGCCGCCAAACCCGCCAAACCCGCCGCCGCCGAATCCTCCCGAACTGCCGCCAAAACCCCCACCGCCGCCCCACCCGCCCGGCAAAAAGACCACCGGCGGAACGCCGAAGCCTCGACTGCGCAATCCCGATCCCGGACCGCCGCCGCCGCCGCGGCGAATCAGCGCGCGAATGATCTGAAACACGATGAAGATGCCGAGGAATATCAGCCACCACGGAATGTGATTGGTTCCGCGGGTCGGCGCACGTGCACGGTTCGGAACGCCGGTAAGCTGCACGCCTTTGTCGGCGGCAATGAGCTGCGCAATTTGCGTCATCGCGCTGAGAATCGCCGCGCTATAGTCGTTGGCGCGCAGACTCGGCACCATCGAGCGTCCAATGTCGCCGGCGCGTGCATCGTTGATCACCGGCTCCAGTCCGTAGCCAACTTCGATCTTGTACTGGCGGTCCTTAGGAGCTACCAGCAGCAACACGCCTTCATCGTTTTTCTTCGGCCCTACGCCGAGATGCTTGTATAGATCGGCCGCGTATTGATCTCTATCCTCGCCCTCCAGAGAGTTGACGGTCACCACCGCCATCTGCGCGCCAGTCTTTTGCTGAAGCTCAGTCGCCATGGCGGTGATCTTCGCCTTGGCGTCCGGTTGAATGACGTTCGCGAGATCGATGACATAGCCGGTCGGCTGAATGTCATTGACCTTCTCAGCTAATCCGATAGAGAAGGCACTACACAGGAATATCGCAACGAGGACGAATTGGGGGCGCAATCGCACGATGAGGTCAGGATATGAGAGTTGCACACTAACGCTAGAAGGGCAGGGCGGGTGTGTCAAATGAATGAAGATAGCGCGGGTCGCGCACCATTCCAATCCGGGAACCGCGGCTATTGTTCGCGAACAGGAATTTGCAAGCCCCGGCAAAAAAGGCCCCAAGGAGCCTATGCCTTGGAGCCCATGCTTACACTTTCACACTAGCGAGCAGTATCCGGGCGCTACGCGCGCTTCCGCTCCTGGTCGTGAACGTTATGCTCGGGCTGCTGGCTCTTCTTCTGCTGGTCCTGCTGGTTTTGCTGGTTCTGCTGGCCACCCTGCTGCTGCTTGGGATCGTTCTTGTCCCAGTTCTGCTGCGGTGACTTTCCCTGGTTCGGATTCATGTTGTCCTGGTTCTGTTTATTCTGGTCCATGTTTGTTTAAGGCTCCTTGTACATAGTCCGATGGCACCAGACAGAAGCGGAGATGTATCGGGAAGGCCCCTTTTACAGGTACTTGGAACAGCTCTCCAAGCAGAGCACGCGACATCTGCAGCTCTCGATAACGATAGCTACTGGGAAGTCGATCTCGATCCGGCTAGTTCGAGCCCGGATCGCTGGGAGTGCGCTTCAGTGTCGGACGATCGCTATCCGGCTGGGTTCCGGAGTTGTCGGTCGAGGTACTTGAGCTCGAACTCGTCTGACTGGGGGTGCTCGAACCTGAGTCGCTGGGATTGCGCTTCAGCGTCGGACGACCGTCATCCGGTTGCTGACCGTTCGGGCTGTCGGTTGGCGAGTTCGAGGTCTGCTGCCGGCGCAGCGTCGGACGATCAGCGTTGCCCTTGTCGTTCTGTACCTTGTGCTTGTTCTCGATCGAAGCCAGCCGCGTTTTCACCTGCTCAAACTCCGAGGTGTCGACCACATACTCAGGACGCGGAGGCAGCACGGTCGCCATTTCTTTCTGCGCAGCCGCTACGCGGTCGGGCGTCATCGGATGCGAAGAGAAAGCTTTGGCCAGCGTGCCCGGTTTCTTCTTCTCCTGCGCTTCGATCTTTTCGAAGAACGAGATGAACGATTGCGGATCGTATCCCGTCTTGTACATGTATTCCATGCCCAGGAAGTCGGCCTCGCTTTCAAAGTTGCGCGAGAACTTCATGAAGGTCAGCGGCACGCCGATGCTCAGCGCCGCCTGCGTCCCTTCATAAACTGCCCAGCCTCCGGGAACGAAGATCAGCGGAATGCTTGCCAGTTGTACGATGTTGCCGCGGGTCTGTTCGCGAGCCACGTGGCACGCCGCCACGTGCGCGATTTCGTGCGCCATCACGCCCGCCAGCTCGGCTTCGTTGTCGGCGGCGAGAATCAATCCCGAGTTGACGTAGAAGAATCCGCCGGGAAGCGCGAAGGCGTTGATTTCGTCGGTGTCAATGACCTTGATGGTGAACGGGACCTTCGAGTCCGAGTTGCGTACCAGGTTCTGGCCGATGCGGTTGACGTACTCGGTCACCACCGGATCGTTGATCAGCTTGGCGCCGTGCTCTACCTGCTGCGAGAAGTCGCGGCCCATCGCGACCTGCTTGTCGAGCGAGTACCAGTTGCCCACGCCCTTGTTGCAACCGACATTGCGATTGCCGATGGCATCGAGGTTATCCATCGTCGATGGGGTCGGAGCGTGCTTGTCGTTCTTTACTTCTGGGGCATACTCGCCGGGCGAGTCGCTGCTCGTAGTCGAGGTTGTAGTTGACGAACTGGTGCTGGAACTGCCGCTGCTCTGCGGGGCGGTGGTCTGTGGAACCGTTGTCGGAGTGCTGGGCGCCGTGCCGGGACCGCTGCCTGTGCCAGGAGTAGACGTGCCCGGCGAAGTCGGATACTGGGTTCCGTTGGGATACTGACTTCCGGCGGGAGACTGCGTTCCATTCGGATACTGTGAGCCGCCGTATTGCGCGACCGCATTCATACCGAACAGCGCGACTGTCAAAACCGCACTCAGAGCGAAGCGAAATAACGACATTGCCATGTACCTTTGCGGAGCGGCGGCACACCTATGCGGCGGCGCTCCGGCATCCACGTCTATTATCAACCCTGCGTAGACGAAAGTGTTGCAAGAAAGCTCACAGCTTTCAGCCATCAGCCGTCAGCTCGGGCGCGAACAGAGGTATCAGGTATCAGGTGTCAGGCATCAAGCATCCGAGGTCAGCCTCTGTAACAGCTGAGAGCTGACGGCTGACAGCTGATAGCCGTTTCCCGAAACCTGATGCCTGATACCTGAATCCTGACACCTTCCGCCTGAATGTTAGACTGGATAAAGTTCAATATGGCTCAGATTCAACGTAGAAAGACCTACACCGCCGTCGTCGGAGGAGTTCGCGTCGGCAGCGATGCACCCATTGTGGTGCAGTCGATGACCAACACCGATACCGCCGACATCGACAACACCATCCGCCAGTGTGCCGCTCTCGCCCGTGCCGGTTCCGAGCTGGTTCGCGTTACGGTGAACAACGACGCTGCGGCGGCCGCGGTGCCGTACATCGTCGACGGCCTCGACAAGATCGGCTTGCCAGTCCCCATCATCGGCGACTTCCACTACAACGGCCATATTCTGCTGAAGAAGTATCCCGAGTGCGCCCGGACGCTCGCCAAGTACCGCATCAACCCGGGCAACGTCTCGATCGGCAAGAAGGACGACAACAACTTCCGCGCCATGATCGACGTGGCCATCGAGAACGATAAGCCGGTGCGCATCGGCGTGAACTGGGGCTCGCTGGATTCGGCGCTGCTCACCCGTTTGATGGACGAGAACTCCAAGCTGGACGAGCCGAAGGACGCGCGCGACGTCACCATGGAAGCCATGGTGCAATCGGCGCTGCGCTCGGCCGAGCTGGCCGTGAGCTACGGATTGCGCAAGGACCAGATCATCCTCAGCGCCAAAGTCAGCGGAGTGCAGGACCTCATCGACGTCTACCGCGAGCTGGCCAGCCGCTGCGAATACCCGCTGCACCTCGGGCTGACCGAGGCCGGCATGGGCTCGAAGGGAATCGTCAGCAGCACCGCCGCGCTGGGCGTCGTGTTGCAGGAAGGCATCGGCGATACCATTCGCGTCTCGCTGACGCCGGCCCCCAACGGCGATCGCACCGAAGAAGTTCAGGTCGCGCAGCAGATTCTGCAATCCATGCAGATTCGCAGCTTCACGCCTCAGGTTACTGCCTGCCCGGGCTGCGGCCGCACTACTTCGACCTTCTTCCAGGAGATGGCGGAGCAGATTCAGAGCTACCTGCGCGAGCAGATGCCGGTTTGGAAGACTACCCACCTGGGCGTCGAGGAGATGAAGGTCGCGGTGATGGGCTGCGTCGTCAACGGCCCCGGCGAGTCGAAGCACTCGAACCTCGGCATCTCGCTGCCGGGAACCTTCGAGGAGCCCAAGGCTCCGGTGTACGTCGATGGCCGCCTGATGACCACGCTCAAGGGCGATCACATCGTCGCCGAGTTCACCAAGATTCTCGACGACTACGTCGACTCGCACTACGCCAAGAGCGACAAGCCGCAGCTGACGACGATTTCGTAGGCGCTCGTATTCGCACATTTGCCCGAGGCGAATGTGGGGCAACCGTCCGTGGCGCTGCCCGCAAACTGCAGATCCCTCCCGCCGCGGCGGGCTCGGGATGACACCTGTTGAGATCTACGAACCCGGCGACTCTTCGGACGAAGTAAGCCGTTCCAGCGCCCAGCGCGCGTGCTCGGCCACAGTCGGGTCGTCGTCTTGGGCCAGCCCTTGTAGCACGGGGATGAATCGAGACTCTCCGCTGTTGCCCATCGCAACCGCGACGTTCCTTCGCAGGCCGACATACTTCGCGCGTTTGATGGGAGAGCCACGGAAGAGCTTCGCGAAACTGCTCGAGCGAAAGTCCGGCAAGCCACGCCAAATCGGGGTTAACTAGCTGGGTTCTGGGGGTGAATGCGGCGATTTTGGTCACCGGAGCCTCGCGATTCCAGGGACAAACGTCCTGGCAGATGTCGCAGCCGTAGACCTGGCGACCGATTCCTTCGCGCAATTCTTCCGGGATCGCCCCTCGCTTCTCGATGGTGAGGTACGAGATGCACTTCGTCGCGTCGAGCTGGTAGGGAGCCGGGAAGGCGTTGGTGGGGCAGGCGTCAAGGCAGCGCGTGCAGGAACCGCAGCGGTCGGTGGCAGGAAGGTCGGGCGTCAGCTCAAGCGAAGTAAGCATCACTCCGAGGAAGAGCCACGAGCCCAGCTGCTCATTCAGCACGCAGGTGTTCTTGCCGATCCAGCCGATTCCGGCATGTTGCGCGAAGATGCGCTCGATCACCGGGCCGGTATCGACGTAGCACCAGGTGCGCGGCTTGTCGTATCCCTGCTGCGCGACTAACTCCACCAGCTTCGCTTCGAGCGAGCGCAGCCTTTGCAGCAGCGCGTCGTGGTAGTCGCGTTCGGTCCAGGCGTAGCGCGAGATCCAGCCCTGCGAGGTTGAGCCGGCGTGCGTCGAGTAGGGCGCATCGCTGTTGTAGTTCAACGCGCAGACCACGACGGAACGCGCCCATGGCGCAGCATTCGCCAGCGACGCACGCTTCAGCTCGCCGGCTTGGTTGCGCGCTTCGAGATAGCGCATCTCGCCGCCGTATCCCGCGCTGAGCCACTCGGGGAAGAAGCGATGCTCGGGCGTGTCGGCAACTCCGGCGATGCCTGCAAGGTCGAAGCCCTCGCCAAGCGCGAGACGCTTGATGTCGGTCGAGAGTTGAGGTGCGGGGTAAGGCAAAGCTCATTAGATTGTAACCATCCAGCGATTTGAAGGGGCACGGTTTCAGATTGAAGGCGGCGTGTTGGCTCGGACACAAACTGCGGATCCCTCGACTCCGCTGCGCTCCGCTCGGGATGACACGCATAATAGAGGTGTGTTATGGCGGCGCGGCTGAAGCCACGCCCCTTCAAAGCCGCTGGATCGTTGCAACCGATCTGAGCTATTGGGCTTTTCCGATCCGCGTAATCCGCGTCAATCCGCGGCTCGCCTTTTCTCAAGCGGGTACAATGTTGAAAATACATCGTCTAACTTTTGTCGCAATCTAATAAGTTGAGTCAGGAGAGACTTAAGAAATGCCTCAGTTGATGAGAACTTCGAATCCCGCGCTGAGCGGCGACGCCTTCCAGAACACTGGCGTCAGCACGCTGGGCGAAGGGATGACGATTTCGGGTGCCGTGAACAAGACCGGCATCCTGTTGCTTCTGTGTGTTGCCAGCGCCGCGTGGGTGTGGAACCGCTTCTTTGGCGCGAGCTCAATGGAAGAGGCGATGGCCTCGATGGCTCCGCTGGTAACGGTGGGCGCGATCGGCGGATTGATCGTTGCCTTCGTGACAATTTTCAAAAAGCAATGGGCGCCTATCACGGCGCCGATCTACGCGCTGCTGGAGGGGCTGGTGCTCGGCGGCGTCTCGGCCATGTTCGAGACGCGCTTCCATGGCTTGGCCATTCAGGCAGTGGCGCTCACGTTTGGAACGCTGGTGGTCATGCTGATTGCCTATCGCTCGGGACTGATCAAGGTGACCGACAAGCTACGCCTCGGCATTGTCGCTGCTACCGGCGGAATCATGGTGTTCTACCTGATTCAGTTTGTGCTCGGGTTCTTTGGATTTCGCTTCGCGGCGGTGAACGGCTCCGGGCCGATCGGGATTATCTTCAGCCTGGTCGTAGTCGGTGTGGCTGCGCTGAATCTGGTGCTGGACTTTGATCTGATCGAGAACGGCGCGCGCTGGAACGCTCCCAAATATATGGAGTGGTATAGCGCCTTCGCGCTTCTGGTAACGCTGGTGTGGCTGTATCTGGAAATGCTGCGCCTGCTGTCGAAATTCAGGGAGCGGTAATGGGTGCCCCATTCCGGCATCAGTTGCCGGGGTGGGGATTTCATGCTTCTAGAAGCAGAGTCTCCGGCGTTTGAAAAGGTCCCCACTCGGCCAACATCAGGCCGAATGGGGCAGCCTCGTGATTGGTCACACCGGCGCTTGTGCAGTGTCTACTGGCAACTTTCGCTGACCATCTTCACGTTCGTCACTTTAAGATCGGCGTGCTGATTCGTGCCAACCTCAGCTTTCTCGGCGGATTCGACCTTGGTTTCGTGCGATTTAGAGCCTTGCATCTCATGGCCGCTGACCGTGACCTTGTGACCGACATGAGCTGCGAGGCCGCTGCCCGCTAATTCCCAAGTCTTACCGTTCTCGTCGGTTAAGTAGTAGCCGCCGTTCTCCTGCCCTTTCTGCAGACATCCGGTGGCACTCACGTCCTGACCATGCATCGATGCGCCGCTCTGGCCCATGTCGGAGCCGCTCTGCCCAAACATCGCCAGCGGAAGCAGAATGAGAGAGAGCCCGAAGGCGCAACGCAATAGAATTTTGCCCATAGATCCTCCTTTGCCCAATTCAGGGCGGACTTTGAGATAGATGCGTCTATGCAGAAGGCTGATGTGCCGCTTTTTTCAGAGCACATGGATTCGTACCCTGGTTTTTCCAAAAGCTGCGGTCAATCCGGCCCAGAATGGGTTACGTACCCTAATGTGCCCGATGTAACGAACTGGGGTTTCGAGTATCTAACAGACAGGATGTGGTGGTTGTGGGAACCATATTATGTTAATTAAGAAAGCATCTGACATTCTTTCCTCGGAGATAACGCCGCAGAGTTTGTATATGAACCGACGCGCCTTTCTTATCGGCGCCGGCGCGGTGGCTGGAGCTTCCGTTGTGGGCGTGAAGTTGTCGGGCATGATGTCGCCCAAGGAAACGGTCTCGGCCAACGCCAAGCTCAACTACAAGCCAGGGCCCTACGGCACGACGGAGAAGCAGACGCCGTACAACGACATTACGAACTACAACAACTACTACGAGTTCTCGACCGACAAGTACGAGCCCGCCAAGCTGGCCGCCGACTTCAAACCGACGCCGTGGTCGGTCAAGGTCGAGGGCCATGTCGATAAGCCGAAGACCTTCGACATCGACACCCTGATGAAGATGCAATTGGAAGAGCGCGTCTATCGCATGCGCTGCGTCGAGGGCTGGTCGATGGTGATCCCGTGGATCGGCTTTCCGCTGAAGTCGCTGCTCGATCAGGTCGAGCCGAACGCGAAAGCCAAGTACGTTCAGTTCACCACGCTGGAAGATCCCAAGCGTTTTCCGGGCAGCAGCGAGCGCGTGTTGGACTGGCCTTACGTCGAAGGGCTGCGGATGGACGAGGCGAATAACCCGCTCACGATTCTGGCGGTCGGCCTCTACGGGCAGACGCTGCCGAACCAGGATGGTGCTCCGATCCGCCTGGTGGTTCCGTGGAAGTACGGCTTCAAGGGCATCAAGGCGATCGTGAACATCAAGTTGGTCGAGAAGCAGCCAGAGTCAACCTGGATGAAAGCTGGCCCGGACGAGTACGGCTTCTACGCCAACGTGAATCCGAATGTGGACCATCCGCGCTGGAGCCAGGCCAAGGAGCGTCGCATCGGGGAGTTTTTCAAGCGCGACACGCTGATGTTCAACGGCTACGGCGATCAGGTGGCGTACATGTACAAGGGCATGGACCTGAAGAAGAATTTCTGAATGTCGGGTAGAGCTGGCCTTCAGGCCAGCGTCCCAACGAGCGTTCAAGATTGACAGTCCCTTCAGGGACAACACAACTGCAGATCCCTCGACGGCCAAGGCCGTCTCGGGATGACAAGAAATTAATTAGCATCATCGGCACGGCTGAAGCCGTGCCCTGATACAAAGCATCAGGAGTTCGAAGCTACCGAACCGTTCTCGAAATTTCGAACAAATGAAACCCAGGTTCCTCAAACCCGCAATCTTTCTCGCCTGCCTGCTGCCGCTGGCTCGCCTGGGCTGGAAGGGCTTTAGCGCGGGCCTGGGCGCCAATCCCATTCAGGTCATCACGTTTTCTACCGGCACCTGGACGCTCGTCTTCCTGCTGGTGACGCTCTCGATTACTCCGCTGCGCAAGCTGACGAAGCAGTACTGGCTTATCCAATATCGCCGCATGCTCGGCCTGTTCGCGTTCTTTTACGGGTGTCTGCATTTCACAACCTACATCTGGCTCGACCAGTTTTTCGACCTGCACAGCGTCTACAAAGACATCTACAAGCGGCCATTCATCACCGTCGGATTCACCGCATTCGTGTTGATGATCCCGCTGGCGGCGACCTCGACCAAGTGGGCCATTCGCAAGCTGGGCAAGCGCTGGCAAACCCTGCACCGGCTGATCTACCTCAGCGCCATTGCCGGCGTGATTCACTTTCTGTGGGCGGTAAAACTAGACAAGAGAGTGCCCGAGATTTACGGCTCCATCCTCGGCGTGTTGCTGCTATACAGGCTGGTGGTTTGGTATCGCAGCGGCAGGATGGTACCGAAGGCCATGGCGTCCAGCAACCAGCTACCGACACGACGTGCGGTTGCCGAAGAACGCTAGCGCACGATCTGGCAAAAATTGATTGGCAGTGGCGGACGCCCGCTGCGTTATCATCATAAAGTTTCGGGGATGGAGTCCTCTCCGCGTCGCTCATGCAGACCCGCAGCTTCCGCAATCTTTTACGCAGAACGCTCTTCTTTCCTCTGATTCTTCTTGTCCTGCTTGCGGGGACGCTGGTGGTCGAGGTTTTGTCGCTCACCTCGGACCTGCGCTGGGTCGATCATTCCGACCACGTAATCGACAGCTCGCGGCAAACCATGCGCATTATGGTGGAGATGGAATCAAGCTTGCGCGGCTATGAACTCACCCGCGATCCGAAATTCATAGACAGCTTTCAGCAAGCAAAGGCACAGCTGCCGGAAGGAATCCACCGTCTAGAGCAGCTCACTTCCGACAACCAGCTTCAACAGAACCGGCTGAAGGAGATTGCGAACCTGGACAAGGCATGGACTGACTGGGCAGAGCAGGAAATTGCCAAGCGCTCCACTCAACCCCCGGGTGAGGACGAGCTGCTGTATGGCGTCCGTCTGATCGACGAGATTCGTACACGCCAGAGGGAAGTGACGACCGAGGAAGAGCGCTTGCTGCACGAACGCTCACATCGGGCGACGACATTGGGGAGGGTGGTTCTGATCACCGCCGTGGGCCTTTCCTTTGTGGTGGCAGTTGTGCTGCTCACGCTAACGCGTAAGGAGCTGCGCTCCCTGACCGATACCTACGAGATGCACCTGGAGGCGGAGGCGGAGCAGACACGTCAGTTGCAGGAAAGCCGCGAGTTTTTCCGCATTACCCTGAATAGCCTCGCCGATGCAGTGGTGACCACGGATGCCCAGGATCGGGTGACATTTATCAACCCGGTGGGCCTGAAGCTAACCGGATGGGAGAACGCGGCCGAAGTTCGAGGTCGTCCGGTTCATGAAGTACTTCGGCTCTTCCACGAACACACGCGAGTCCAACTGGGAATGCCACTTTCGACTTTGCTGCGTTCTGAGGAGGCGTTGGCCGCTCCCCATGAGCTCTTGATGTTGGACCGTAAAGGTGAGGAGTTTCCTGTCGAGGTGACCGCTGCGCCGATCATGAATGAGGCTAGCGGGCTGGCAGGAACCATGATCGTATTCCGCGACATCGCGCAGCGCCGCCAGACCGAGCAGACGCTTCGCGCCAGCGAACGGCTGAACCAGGCGGGCCGTCTGTCGGCAACTATCGCGCATGAGATCCGCAATCCGCTCGACACTGTCACCAACCTCATTTACCTGCTGCAACACGACAGCAGTTCGGGAACGCTGTCACAGCAATACCTCGCCATGGCAAGTGAGGAACTCTCGCGCATAACCCAGATCACCGGACAGCTACTGACGTTTCATCGCGAGGCGCGGCATCCCATCGAGGTGGACCTTGCCGAAGTGTTGGAGAGCGTATTGACGCTATTCGCTCCGCAAGTGCGCAAGGGCAGCATCACGGTCGAGAAGCGGTTCGAAACCACGGACCCGATACGTGGGTTCCCGGGAGAGCTGCGACAGGTCTTCTCCAATCTGGTGGGAAATGCAATCGACGCCATGCCGCACGGTGGCCGGCTCATCTTGAGCGTGCGCGAAAGCAGTCGCGCTGATGATCCTACGCGGAAAGGTGTCCGCACGACCATTATCGACAGCGGGCAAGGCATACCGCTGGGCGTGAAGCGCAATCTGTTTGCGCCGTTCTACACCACCAAGGGTGAGAAGGGAACCGGCCTGGGCCTTTGGGTGAGCCGCGGCATTGTGGAGAAACACGAGGGAACCATACACGTCATCAGCAGCGTGCGCGAAGGCCGGACCGGCACCGCGTTCTCTGTGTTCCTGCCCTACGAACAGGTGGAAGGGAAGCTCGATGCTGCGCGCGGCCCAGCAGCAATTCACGCCTAGACTCCTCCCAAATCCGTAGCTTTGTCTGCCTGCCCTTTTAGGAACCTCAAGACAATCCATATCGCAGAACATCTCAGCTTACTCTTGACATCATCTATATTTCTAGTAGTATCGAAATATGAAGACGGCAACCGAGAAGGCTGCAGGCGAGGTCACCAAATACGCGGATATGTTTTCCGCCATGGGCACCGAAGCACGACTGCGAATCATGCAACTGCTGCTCACGGCCCATCCCGAGGGACTGGTGGTCGGTGAAATACAGGAAGAGCTGGACATTCCCAATTCGACGCTGTCGCATCATCTGGACAAGCTGCGCAGCGAAAACCTCGTCAACGTTCAGCGCGAGAGCACCTTCCTGCGCTACACCGCAAATACAGAAGCGCTCCGCGAACTGCTGCAATTCCTCTATGCCGAATGCTGTACGCGGAATAAGGCGGTAAAACCGAAGACCATCATTCAGGTTTGCGAATAGGAGCCATCATGAGTACGACCGACATTAAAGAAGTAGTGAAGGAGAAATACGGGCAGGCCGCTTTGCGCGTCACCACCGGCGGAAGCAGCTGTTGTGGCGCCGCGCCGGCAAGTACAAGCTGCTGCGACCCCATCACTTCGAACCTCTACGACGTTTCGCAGATCAAGCAGATTCCTGAGGAAGCGTTGCTGGCCTCGCTTGGCTGCGGCAATCCGACGGCGCTGGCAAAGCTGAATCCCGGCGAGGTCGTGCTCGACCTGGGCTCCGGCGGAGGCATTGACGTTCTTCTGTCGGCGCGTCGCGTTGGGCCAGCGGGCAAAGCTTACGGCCTCGATATGACCGATGAAATGCTGGCGCTGGCCAATGAGAACAAGCAGAAGTCCGGCCTGGACAATGTCGAGTTTCTGAAGGGCGAGATTGAGAGCATCCCGCTGCCGGATAACTCGGTCGACGTGATTATCTCGAATTGCGTGATCAATCTGTCGGGCGACAAGGACAAGGTGCTGCGCGAGGCGTTCCGGGTACTGAAGCCGGGCGGACGCTTCGCCATCTCTGACGTTGTCACTCGCGGCGAGATCGATCCGGAAATTCGCAAGAACATTCTGCTGTGGGTGGGCTGCATCGCCGGCGCGCTGGATGAGACGGAGTATCGCGACAAGTTGATCGCCGCCGGCTTTGAGCAGGTCGAGATGGAAACCACTCGTGTTTACAAAACTGAAGAAGCGCGGGAGATGCTGACTGCCGAAGGGCTCGACGTGGATGCCATTGCCGCCGAGGCGGACGGCAAGTTTATGAGCGCCTTCGTGCGGGCGATCAAGCCAGCCGCTGCAAGCGAGACTTGTTGCGGTCCGAGCTGCTGCAAGTAGACGAATCGAGGCTGCTAATGCAAGGACACTACAACGTGCTGTTTTTGTGCACGGGAAATTCGGCGAGGTCGATCATGGCCGAGGCAATTCTGAACTGGAAGGGCAGGCCGAACTTCACTGCCTACAGTGCGGGAAGCCATCCCTCGGGCACGGTGAGGCCGGAGGCGCTGCGCCAGCTCGAGTCGGCGCATGTTCCGGCACAAAGCGCGCGCAGCAAATCGTGGGAAGAGTTCTCGCGGCCGGACGCGCCCAAGCTCGATTTCGTCATCACCGTTTGCGACAACGCTGCGAAAGAGGTGTGCCCCTTGTGGCCGGGGCAGCCCATCTCGGCGCATTGGGGTGTACCCGATCCGGCCGCAGTTGAGGGCAGTGCAGCATATAAGGAACGTGCCTTTCGAGACGCCTTCTTCATGCTTGAGCGCAGGATCAGCCTGTTCCTGTGCCTTCCGCTGGCCAGCCTGGACAACCTCGCGCTCAAGAAAGAACTGGACAACATCGGGCAAACGTCGACTGCCGTGACACCGTAACGAAAAGCAAACGCCGCCGGACATTCAGAAAAGAGCAGATGAACAATACGAGCCGTCTCAGTTTTCTCGATCGTTATCTCACCGCCTGGATCTTCGGGGCCATGGTCCTGGGGGTCGTGCTGGGCTGGCTGGTGCCTACAGTCGTACCCTTTCTAAACCGCTTCAGCGTGGGTACAACCTCGATACCCATCGCGATTGGGTTGATCGTAATGATGTATCCGCCTTTCACCAAAGTGCGGTATGAAGAGTTGCACGAGGTCTTCCGTAACAAGAAAGTTCTCGGGCTATCGCTGCTGCAAAACTGGGTGGTTGGTCCCATCCTTATGTTCGTGCTGGCGGTGGTGTTTCTGCGCGGCTATCCCGAGTACATGGCCGGGCTCATCATGATTGGGCTGGCGCGCTGCATCGCCATGGTGATCGTGTGGAACGAGTTGGCGAAGGGCGACACCGAATACGCGGCCGGACTGGTGGCATTTAATTCGCTGTTTCAGGTTTTCTTCTATTCCCTCTACGCCTGGATCTTTATCACCGTGCTGCCGGCTCGCCTCGGGCTGAAGGGTTCGGTGGTCAACGTTTCCATCGGAGAAATTGCCAAGAGCGTCTTCATCTATCTCGGCATTCCTTTTCTCGCAGGCTTCCTGACCGCGCGTGCTGCTCGTCCGGGCGAAGGGACTTGAGTGGTACAACCACAACTTCGTGCCACGCGTGAGCCCGCTTACGCTGATCGCGCTGCTGTTCACGATTGTTGTGATGTTCTCGCTGAAAGGTCAGTACATCGTGCGACTGCCGCTGGATGTGCTGCGCATCGCCGTGCCGCTGCTGATCTATTTTGTCGTGATGTTCCTGGTGTCGTTCTACATGGGACGCAAGCTGGGAGCGGATTACTCGCAAGACGACGACGCTTGCCTTTACCGCGGCTTCGAACAATTTTGAGCTGGCAATTGCGGTGGCGGTGTCGGTTTTCGGCATTAACTCAGGAGCTGCTTTTGCGGCTGTCATCGGGCCGCTGGTCGAAGTTCCAGTGATGATTGCGCTGGTGAACGTGGCGTTCTATTTTCAGCGAAGGTACTTCCAACAGCAGGCGACCCGAACGGCAGAGGAGATCCCTGCAATCTCGTAAGTCGGTTTGCCTTGTATCAGGGCACGCCTTTCAGGCGTGCCGAACGGGACGTAGAAAATGTCTGGGCTTCAGCCCCTGCAAAACCGGGCAGGCAGGGGCTGAAGCCCAACTTAATTATTTGCCGACTACGGCACGGCTAGAAGCCGTGCCCTGATACAAACCCTAAAATGATTCTGTGATGCCTACCTAGGTTGAATGTCGGCAAGCTCACTTTGCCGGCACCAACCGGTTGTACTTCCGCAACACGTCCTGCAGTTCCTTATGCGGGATTGCGTTTACCGTGAAGTCGTTGATGCCGGTCATGGTCTCGGCTGCGATCATCGCGTTGATCACGGCTTCTTCAACACACTGCACGGTCGCGAGAAATAGCGGTTCCATTTCATCGTTCGGCAACATTGCAACTTGTTTGAGGCCCTTCGGGTCCCACGCTCGTGAATTTGCAGTAGAGAAGGCGATGAAGATGTCGCCGGAGCCATTGCCGGAATAGCTGCCGTCGCGTCCCAGGCCAAGCGGCACGCGACGCGCGATGCGCTTGAGTTGCTGCGGCAGCAGCGGAGCATCGGTGGCGACGACAACGATGATCGAGCCCTGGTCCTTATCGCGAACGAATCCGGGTGGCAGCTCGCGGCCCACGGGAATGCCGGCGATACGCAACTGCTCCTGCTTACCGTAGTTGCATTGCACCAGCACGCCGACGGTATAGCCACCGTCTTTGGCGTCGAGCTTGCGCGATGCGGTGCCGGTGCCGCCTTTGAATCCGTTGCAGACCATGCCGGTGCCGCCGCCGACATTGCCTTCGGCGATTGCTCCACCGGCGGCCGTATCGAGGGCGTGAAACACGTGCTCCGGCTTCACGTGGAAGCCGTTGATGTCATTCAGGCGTCCATCGTAGGTCTCGGCGACCACTGGCAGCGCCCACCATGCCTCGTCGGCCGGAGCTTTGAAATGCTGTACCCGCCACTGAATCACGGCATCGCGCACCACTCCCACGCTGTGGGTGTTGGTGATCATCACCGGCCCTTCGAGAAAGCCGGACTCTTCTACCCATGTCGTGCCCGTCATCTCGCCATTGCCGTTCAGCGAATACCAGCCGGCGAATACCGGATCGCCAAACGTGTTCTTTCCGCGAGGAAGAACAGCGGTTACACCGGTCCGCACTGGGCCTTCGCCAACCTTCAGCTTGCCGGAGCCGGAGATCAAGGTCGTGTATCCGACTTCGACACCTCGCACGTCGGTGATGGCGTTGTTGGAGCCGGGTGCGCCGTCGAAGGGAATGCCCAAGTCACGGGCGCGAGGCTTGGATTGTGCGAAGGCCGATGAAACGAGTGTCGTCATGATAGCGATTATCGCTAGAAGAACCGGCCAGTGGGTAGTGGGGTGATTGAGCATGAGAGGGAAGTGTACCAACTCACGAAAATGTCCTGTGCGCGCGGACAAACTGCAGATCCCTCGGCTGCGCTGCGCTCCGCTCGGGATGACACCCGGGAAGCGTGAAGGTGCCGCGCGGGGTGACGCGAAACTTGGGACGCTTGCTGGCCGGCGGACAAAACTGCAGGTCCCTCGGCTGCGCTGCGCTCCGCTCGGGATGACACCCGGGAAGCGTGAACGTGCCGCGCGGGGTGGCGCGAAACTTGGGACGCTTGCTGTGCGCGCGGACAAACTGCAGATCCCTCGGCTGCGCTGCGCTCCGCTCGGGATGACACCCGGGAAGCGTGAACGTGCCGCGCGGGGTGGCGCGAAACTTGGGACGCTTGCTGGCCGGCGGACAAACTGCAGGTCCCTCGGCTCCTCGCTGACGCTCGTCACTCGGGATGACACCACGGGAAGCTGAACGTGCCGCCCGGGGTGGCGCGAAACTTGGGACGCTTGCTGGCCGGCGGACAAAACTGCAGGTCCCTCGGCTGCGCTGCGCTCCGCTCGGGATGACACCCGGGAAGCGTGAACGTGCCGCGCGGGATGACCCCAGGGGAAGGGGCATGCGGTAGCGACCAACGCTCAGGCAGTCACGATGAGCGCCTGGCAGGGCAGCTTGCCTATCCGGCGATAAGTGTGCGGCACGCTGGGATCGAAGTAGATCGAGTCGCCTGCCTCTAGCTCGTAATCGTCGATGCCGACTTTCAACCCCAGCTTTCCTTTTGTCACGTGCAGGAACTCGGAGCCGGGGTGCTGGTGGGGCTTCAGCTTCTCCTGGTCGATCGACTCAAAGTCTGCCAAGTACGCGTTGGTGCGCCGCTCATTGCACCTGAAGTCGAGGCTTTCAAAGTGATAGGCAATGTCGGGAGTGCCCGGGCGTTCCGGCAGGCGGATGCGTTCGTCCTTGCGAATGACGGAGACGACGTGGCGCTTCCGTTCGTCAGTAAAGAAATAGTCCAACCCAACGCTGAACACCATGGCGATCCGCAGCAGCGTGGGCAACGTCGGATAGAGCTTGTCGCGTTCCAGCTTCGAGAGCAGGGCAGGGGAAAGTCCAGTGTGCTTGCCGAGTTCGACCAGGCCCATACTTTTCTTGAGCCGCAGGGTTCGTAACTTTGGCCCGATCTGATAAGGACGAAGGCCGTCGTCGATGGTCTGGTTGACCACGGTCACCTCAGTTTTCTCGCCGCGAAAAATAACCGGATAAAATTTGCATTGAATGCACAAAACCCTGTGCTTTCAGCGTCTTTCTCCGTATGGTCAAATACTTTGTCCGTATAGTCAAGAGTAGCGCCGGGTAGGTCATCACCCGTCGCACAGACCGCCAGAGTTGGGCGCAAGGATTCCGCGCGGTCTGCGGCGATGGCGAGCTTGGGGGAGTAAGCCATCGCCACTTCTTTCCCGCCAGCCAGGGCTAAAGCCCTGCCGCCTTCCTGCCGCGGCCTGGACGCTGGCCTGAAGGCCAGCTCTACCTCGGCATAGACGTGGGCCTGAAGCCAGCTCTACCGCGGCCTGGACGCGGCCTAAACTCCCAGGCTCTCCTGCTGTATTACACTCACGCTCATGCCGCGAGATCCGGTCGAACTGGAAGTGTTCAAGCATCTGTTTCACGCCATTGCGGAGGAGATGGGAGCCGCTCTCCGCCGCACCGCGTTTTCACCCAACATCAAGGAGCGCCGCGATTATTCGTGCGCCGTCTTCAACGGGGACGGAGACGTTCTCGCCATGGGCGATCACATGCCGGTGCATCTGGGATCGATGCCCATGTCGGTCGCGGCGGCCATCGCGCAGCTCGATCTCGCGCCGGGCGACGTTGCCATGCTCAACGATCCGTTTCGCGGAGGCACGCACCTGCCCGACATCACGGTGGTTGCTCCGGTATACGTGGGTGCCGCAGGCAAGCGCGGCCGAACGAAATCGCGACCGGCCTTTTACGTTGCCGCGCGGGCGCACCATGCCGATGTGGGCGGAACTTACGCTGGGTCAATGGGGCCCTGCCGCGATATCTACCAGGAGGGGCTGCGGATTCCGCCGGTAAAGTTAATGCGCGCGGGTGAGATGGATCGCGACGTTCTCGCGCTTTTGCTCAACAACGTTCGCACCCCGGAGGAGCGCGAAGGCGATTTGCGCGCGCAGCTCGCAGCCTGTCACACCGGAGCGACGCGACTGCACGAGCTTTGCGAGCGCTACACACTGAAGAGAGTTCATGCTGCCGGCAAAGACCTGCTGCTCTATTCCGAGGAGATGATGCGTGCCTTCCTGCGCGACCTGCCACGAGGAAGCTATGCGGCGGAAGACTTCCTGGACGATGACGGCATGGGCTCGGGACCGATCCGCATTGCTGTGCGCATCACCTTTCCGGAGCAAAGCCGGCGCTCGGCTGAGAGTCGCCGTCCCGGCGCGATCATCGATTTCAGCGGAAGCTCGCCGCAAGTGGAAGGCAGCATCAACGCCGTGGAAGCGATCACCTACTCCGCATGCTTCTACGTGTTTCGCAGTTTGCAGCGCGAAGACGTTCCTGCCACCGCAGGGCTGATGCGTCCCATTCAACTCATCGCTCCGGCGGGAACGGTCGTCAATGCGGTCAGCCCGGCTGCGGTGGCGGGAGGCAATGTCGAGACCTCGCAGCGGATTGTTGACGTGTTGCTGCGGGCCATGGCTCAGGTGTTGCCCGAGCGCATTGCCGCCGCGTCGTCCGGGACCATGAACAACTTGACGATCGGTGGCATGGACGATCGTTCGAGTACGCCGGTTCCTTTTGCCTACTACGAGACCATCGCCGGCGGCTCGGGCGCGAGCGCCGCTCATGACGGCGTGTCCGGCGTGCACACTCACATGACGAATTCGCTGAACACGCCGGCAGAGGCGCTGGAGTACGCCTACCCATTCCGCATCACGCACTATGGTCTGCGGCAAGCGAGCGGCGGCGAAGGGGAGCATCGCGGAGGAGACGGCATCATCCGCGAAATCGAAGTCCTGACCGACGCGACCGTCACCGTTCTTTCGGATCGCCGCAAGCTTCGTCCCTATGGGCTGGCCGAGGGCGGCGAAGGACAAGCAGGACAGACCAGCGTGGTGCGCCAGGACGGCTCACGTGAGCTGCTGCCCGGCAAATCCAGCGCCCGCCTGAAACGCGGAGAACGGGTACGAGTGGAAAGCCCCGGCGGCGGAGGATGGGGCAGGGTAGCGTCTCAGGCAAAAGCATGAGTTAAGGCGGATTGCTTAAGCTTCTGCACTGGGAAACTGACGTGGTACTACCGCTTGAGTTCATTTGACTTTAGCCTCAGGCGTGCTGAACAATAGGCGGCAGTTCTACGGGCGGTAAGCGATTGCCCTTATCTTGGATTATTCCGCGCCGCCGACTGGCCCGGCCGACAGGACCAAATTAAATGGCAAAAATTCTTTGTGTGGATGACGAGCCTAATATCGTCAGTCTAAAGTGCACTATTCTAGAAGCCGCCGGCCACGAGGCAACCCCTTCGACTTCCGCTGAAGACGCCATCGATAAGCTTGAACACAACTCCTACGACGCGGTTGTAACCGACTGGCGATTGGGTACGGCCAACGGACGCGCAGTGTTACAGGCGGCAAAAACCAATTCCACCATGCCCGTGGTAGTTGTCTCCGGCTATGTGTCGGAGGCATTCCAGGCTCCCGAGCCGCTGGCTGATCTTTATCTGGAAAAGCCGATCAATCCTGAAGAGCTGGTCACCATCGTTAACGAGTTGCTGAAGATCGGCGACAAAATGCATGGCGAACAGGAGAGCTCTGAGCCGGGACAGCTAGCTGCAAACAACGGAACGCCGCTCAAGGCGAAGCAGAGCAGAGCAAAGCAGAGTTGAGCAAAGCAGAGCAGGCCGACCGCTAAGTAAGGTGCGCAGCGTCGATTAATCCTGCGAGTGTCACGAACGGCTTGCTAGTTCAGAAACGGCGCGCGGTCGCTTCGGTTCCGGCTGGTCATCGATGGCCGTCAGGTTGGTGCGCTTTCGGTGGCGGGTCTCAGGCTCGAGTTGCACGGCAGCAGTGGCTTGGGCCAGCACTCGGTGATGAAGCACAAAAAGGGCCAGCTCTAACCGGTCAGAGACGCCGGTCTTATCGAATATGGCTCGCAGTGCGTTCTTCACTACCTGTTCCGACGTGTAGAGCTGCTGGGCGATGTCGCGGTTCTTGAATCCACGCACCACCGCCGCCATAATGCGTATCTCCTTCTCGGAAAGGCGATCTCGCACACGAGGACCAACAACGTCACTGTGGGAGTCGCTGGAAGCGACTCCGTGAGACTGAATGTAGGTTTCACCGCGAGCTACGCGGCGCACTGTGTCTACCATGCAGTCTCCGGGAACAGAGCGATAGACCACACCCTTGACTCCCGGCTTGGCAAACTGGGCCGCCGGCTCGCTGCTCTCGGCCAGAATGATGACTAATACGGAGTGGCTCCGAGCTGACTCCGCGACTTGGCCAATGTGCGGAGTAAAGCCACTGGAGATCAGAAGCACTTCCGTTCGCAGCTTCTCCAGACAAACCTGTAGTTGTTGCATGCAGGCGGGTTGGCCAACGATTCGGAGATCGTCTTCGACCGCGAGTATTTTGGCAATGCCTGCACGAAAAATCGCCTGATGGTCGGCGATTACAACGTTGATCACGAGGGCCCCCGGCCTTGAGCGTCAGCGGAAAATCGCGAACCTACTGTCTCGCTTGCCCTCGACGAGTGGCTGCTTGCGGCGGGGCTCGCACCTTAGCTCGAACGTCCTATTTAACTTAGCCCGAATTGACCCCAAAACCTATAGCACTTCCGTGTCAAGGTGGCGTGTCAAATTACGACACGATGAGAGAACGGCCGGATTTTCAGTGCGGCGACCGGTGGCGTTCAGGGAGACGGGACTTAGTCTCTGGTGAACATGCCTGCGGTGTTGTATCCCAGCAGCAGGCCGACGATGGCCGCGGCGGTAGTGGCCGGGCCCATGTACTGGCGAAGGTAGCGCTTGAAGTCGAGCTTTTCGCGTACCGCTTCGGTTACCGACGAGCGTAGTTCGCCGACTGAGTTATGCAACCGGCGCCGCTGTTCGGCGGCGCGCTGCTCAAGAATTTCTGGAGGAAGATTGTTGCTGCTCATATCTGGGTATTCGCCTCCGTCTGCAACCACACCTCATCTTGTTTCAGCACACGCAACGTGCGCTCCGGAACGAGCTTGGTTTGCTTGAGCTTACTCATGCCGCCGACCGCGAGCATGCCACCCAAAAGCGCATAGGCAGCCGCAACGATCAGAAACGCCCACACCCAGCCCCATGCGGTAGCGAAGGCGAAGGCAATCGCTGTGACCAGGAACCCGGTGAAGAGCAGCCACGCGGTCAGGAGCAGAGTCAGACCCAGGAGCAGAGAAGGTATTGCCGCTTTGAAGGCCGACAGCTTCTCGCTCATTTCTGAGCGCAATATAGCGAGCCTGGTTGCGACAAAGTCCTTCAGTTCAGCCTTCAGGTCGTTGATCACCTCTGGCAGCGATTTCGTGTACCCGTTAGTCATGGCTGCTTGACCTCCAAATGCGTACTCCTGCCCCGATGACGAATGCGGCTCCCGCGACTACCATCAGGAAGCGCGCGGGGTCGTCTTCGCGCATGCGGCTCACGGCTCGTTGGGTCTGGTTCCATCTCGCTACAGCGGCCCGACTTGCCAGGTCCAGACGCTCTTTTGCCGAAGCGCGGAGTTCGTCCCATCGTTCGGCTGCCTGACCTTCCAGTTGCGCAGTCTTGTATCGGGTGGAGCGGGTCCAATCGGAAAACGCGGTGCCAGTGGTGCGCCGAAGGTACTCGGCTCGCTGGGCGGCTGTGTCCATCATGTCCAGCACGGCAGCCGAGGCTTGAGCGCGCGTAGCGCTGCCTGCTTCGCGGAGGCGCGACGTAGTTTGACCGACGCGCTGCGGGAAGCGCAGGACGCCGCCGACCGCAGATCCAATGGTGCGTCCAAAGCTTTCCGCCCTGCTTCTGGGGAGCTGGCCATAAATGTCGCCGGACGGGAGACTACTTCGCCTTCCCCTGGAATATGGCTGCCGAAAATCTCGCTGCCCCGGGGAGAACTCTTCCTGCTCCGCACCTTGCGGATACTGCGGATTTCTGGAAGGAGCATCGTTTCTTGAAGGTTCGGGCATTCTCGTCACCTTTCGGACTCAAAGTAATGGATGCGCTATTGCAGCTAGGCAGTTTGCTCAGCTAGAGGCTCGGGCTTGTCTCGGCGTTGCCAAAGGAGGCGGACGGCAGCTCGAAGGGCCGGTATTTGCGTGATCAACACTGGGACGCTGCACGAGCGATATTATGAAAGTATCTTGCTCAGCCAGCCTGTACTCTCCCGAACCTACTCCCGTCCTAACTGGGCTGAGGTATCGCTTTCAGCACTGCGCCACAATTTCCGGGTACTGCAACAGCACGTTGGGCCTGAGGTGACAATCTGCTCGGTGGTGAAATGCGATGCCTACGGGCATGGCTACGCGGAGTGTGCGCGAGCGCTGCAGGAGGAAGGCGGCCGCTGGTTCGGCGTGACTTCGACGGATGAAGGTGTAGCGCTCCGTGAATCCGGAATCACCGGACGCGTGCTGATTATGGTGGGAGTGTGGCGCGGCGAAGAAGAAGACGCTCTGCACTACTCGCTCACGCCGGCGATTTCGCGCATCGATGAACTGGATGGGTTGGCCAAGGCAGCGCGAAAGCTGCGACTCTCGCGTCCGGTGGCTGTGCATTTGAAAGTCGACACCGGAATGGCGCGCCTTGGATTGCCGCCGGCCGAGCTCGACAACTTTGTCGCGACGTTACAGGGCGTTCCAGAGATAGAGCTTGAGGGGGTGTTCAGCCATCTGGCGTCGTCCGAGGTGCTCGACGATGCGAACACGCGAAAGCAGATTGAGCGCTTTGACGAGGCGCTGAAAAAGCTGGCGAGGCACGGATTGCGGCCGCCGATTCGTCACCTGGCGAACAGCAGCGCCGCTATTGCACGACCCGAGACGCGTCACAACTTTGTGCGTCCGGGCCTCGCGATCTACGGGTACCAGCTGCCGCCGGTGGACCACGAAGGAAGCTCGGCGGCCAGTGCTTTGTCGCGACTCGATTTGCGGCCCGTGCTGCAATGGAAGACCCGCATCATCTCGTTGCGCGATGTTGCTGCCGGGCAAGCACTCGGTTACGGCGGGACCTACGTCACCGCCGCCCCGTCGCGCATCGCGGTGATCGCTGCTGGATATGGCGACGGATACTCGCGTAAGAATTCCTATCCACGAAACGGAAAAGCGTCCGCTGAGTCGAGCAACGGAACTGCACCCGACCGCAGCAGCGTGCTGGTTCGCGGCCAGCGCGCCCCGGTGCTTGGCCGCGTCTCGATGGACACGACGATTGTCGATGTCTCACATATTCGCGACTGCGAGATCGGCGACGAGGTTGTGCTCATCGGGAGCAGCGGCGGGGAAGAGATCAGTGCGTGGGACCTGGCTCGCTGGTCAGAGACGCTGCCCTACGAGGTGATGTGCAATCTCTCGGAGCGGGTGTTGCGGCGGTACGTAGACTAAAGAAACCACCCGCCCAGGGTTTGTCATCACGAGCGTGAGCGAGGGATCTGCTCTCTGCGTGCCGCGCCGCAGTCTTCGTGTTGAAATCCATTTGCTAGACCGACGAGAACAGATCCCTCCGCCGAAACGGCGTCGTGGCGACAAACAAGGCATGTTACGATTCCTTGCATCCCGAGTTGAAGCTTAAGGAATCATCCCCATGAAACTCTTATCCGCAATCCTGCTGGCGTTCACCGCCGCATTCGCGATTTCACAGAATCCCGCTCCGCCCGCTGGACCAACCCAAGCGCAACAGGTCATGGAGTATTTCGTCGGCAATTGGAGCTTGCAGGGGACTACGAAGATCAGCCCTAAATCGCCGCCGGCGGAGTTTACCGGCAAAGAGCAAAGCGCCTGGACGCCGGGTGGCTATTTCGTCGAGACCCACACCGACATTCACGGTCCGCTGGGCGACGTTCGCAGCACGCGGGTCATGGAGTACAACCCGGCCAGCCATGTGTACTTGTACAACGTGTACAACAGCCTGGGCGAGCACATCGTCGCCCTCGGCCACTTGAACGGCAATGTGTGGACGTGGAAGGCCGAGCAGAAGCTGAACGGAGTCATCGTGCAGGCGCGCTATACCTTCAACTTCGTGTCCAAGGATTCCTATACCTTCAAGGAAGAAGTGCAGGCGCCCAAAGGTGCGTGGGAGACGACGATGCAGGGCACAGCCGTTAGAACCCAGTAAGGCCGCTCTTCGCTATTCGCTATTTGCCATTCGCCAGGATCCTCCGGGCGTGTCATCCCGAGGCCGGGCCGAGGGATCTGCAGTTGCTGGGATAAGCAGTGAGGCATGCGATTGCGATACCTTAGTTCCGCATACGATCTGAGCCCGGAGTGCGTGCGATGACAGCCCAGGATGGAGCCGAAGGCGGAGTCCTGGGTTGGCTGGGTTTGCAGCCATGAGTCCCTCGGGGACGGCAGCAGCTCGTTTGTGACTACGCCGCTTACGCCATGTGTCACAGACAAACCTTCCGTTGCCTTGTACCGTAAACTCATGCGAAGAATCGCAGGCATTGCTATTTCCATCGGATTGTTAATTGCGGCTGCCACGGCGCAGACTTCGCCTCATCAAGCGCCGCACTGGCAAATTACGGATTCTGAAACCCTCTGGACCGGGCGCTACTCCAACTGCCAATACGGATACTATTTCCTGCTGCCAACAGGAGTCGTCGCGCACGGTGAGCTCCCTCCTGCGCCTCACCACGGTTTCTTAGTAAGGCTTCCAGAGGTCGGAATAAGCACACAGGTTGTGTCGGACAACTCAGACCGACTCGTGTGGGTGAACGGCGAGTACAACGTGACTGAGCAGACCACCCTGAGTGGCTTCGCTGACGAAGAAATCGACATCACCGCAACGGACAGGACGCAATTCAAGGTGACGGAGCGCCACTCAACTACCTTGGAGGGACGCCCCGCAATTGAGTTCAAGGCCGAATACGAAAGGCCAAGGGGGCGCGTCATCGAGGAAGTGCTGGTGGCGCTCCATGCGGACGTAGCGTACGAACTTGGACTGAAGACGACCCCAGAGCACTACGCCGAAGACCGTCGAGTATTCGAGCAGTTAATCGCAGGGTTTCGGTTCACGCGGATACCGAAGGGCCAGTGTTTCGACGACTGAACCTTCATTGGCGCTACTTATCCTGACTGCAACCAACTGCGGACACGGTCATACCTCTGCCGTCCCCGAGGGACTCATAATCCCTATCTCAATCCTTACCCAGGGTTCCGCTACGCTTCACCCTGGGCTGTCATCGCACGCCCTTCGGGCTCAGATCAAGGCGATCAGGAATCGGGCGGATCTGTCTGGGGCGCGGAGCGTCAGAACCCAATCTGAAGCTCGCATTCTTCGCGACCCGGGCAAACTGCAGATCCGTCGGCTGCGCTCGGGATGACACGCCGGAAAATAGACGACAGCCGGAAACCACTACACCTTCGCCGCCAGGCTTGACCGCTCCAGGATGGGCGAGACACTGGGAATGATAGTCAGCATGTCGGTTTGCACCTTGTCCCACTGCTGAATCAGGAAGCCTTTCTGCTCGAAGACCTCGCGGATGGAAATCGAATCCCATCCCACCACTTCCTCAAGGATCGGGATGAGGATCGCCAGCGCGTTTTCGCTCAAGATCGAACGCTTGGCGATCGGCGCCAGGTACTTGTTCTCGGACACGGCGATGGTGAAGCCGTCGCGCCGGTTAATGTGCAGCATGACGTGAATGTCGGAGCTGCCATCTCCCACATAGATGATGCGGTCAGAGCCCGTCTTCAGGTTCTCCAGGAGCTGATCGATGACCGCGACTTTGCCATACCCGGCCGTGACCTGCACGATGCGCTCGATGGCTCCGTCCTGGTCGTACTCGAACTCGGTACCGTAGATGTGGTCGGCCGGAATGATTCCTTCCAGTGCCGAGCGGATGATCTCGACTGGCCCGGCGGAGATCACGTAGAAATCGAAGTGAAAGCCCTCCACGTCGTTCGAGAGGAACGAATACAGCGCGTCGATATTGGGCTTCAACCGGACGCGCTTGCCCGCCTCGTAGAGATGCTCGCGTCGCACGCGGTCGCGGAACTCGGGATCGTGCAGCAACAGATAGGCAAGCTCGCCGCCCTGCTGCACCAGGTTCAATTTGGCCATGCCATGGATTTTGCGCTCGAACTCCGACTCAGGGATGCCGAGCAAATCGCTCAGAACGTAGCCTGAGTCGTTGAAGCTGAGGGTCTGGTCGAAGTCGCTGGCCAGGATGTAGCGCTTGGTTTGGAACTGTGGTTCCGTATAGATCATTGCCGTTTTTTCGTTGTCTTTCTGAATACGTGTGCTCAAGACTTACCTTCCTTACGTTTATGAAAAATATGAATTGGTAACTCAACTTCCAGAAAACATTATGTATTCATTAGATAGCCGGCGGGTATTGGAAGATGATGAATTGCGATTGATTGTTTCGATGCTCGGCATTACTCAGGCTTATGCCGTAATGTCTATGTGATTCAGCAGCTTGCCGCGCATTGTTAATGTATGGGATGGCGAATGTAAAGCGAATTTAATA
The DNA here is from genome assembly GCA_963819645.1 of uncultured Acidobacteriaceae bacterium. GTDB lineage: Bacteria > Acidobacteriota > Terriglobia > Terriglobales > Acidobacteriaceae > CAVVDY01. The sequence continues at coordinate 276,424 of CAWFWZ010000016.1, read as the reverse complement.
TGCGCTGCCGGCGAGGCTTGCGCTGACTTGAAGAATTCTGTCGCCTATCTGATATATTGCTGTGCCTACAAGGTTTTCCCGACACCAGGACCCGGAACATGAAGATCCTCTCCCTTAGCACCGACGAAGAACTGAATCGGCTGCGCCAGTTCGCGATGCACTATGCCGGACACAGCGCCGCCATCCTCAACAGCGAAAAAGAAGCTGTGGCTGCTGCCGAAAGCCCGGAAGAGTATGACGTGATTCTTCTGTGCCATAAGCTTCCATCTGCGACAGCGCGCCAGGTGGTGCGGTTGCTCCGCCAGAAGGCGTCAACGGCGAAGCTGGTCTACATTGCTCACGTCTACGGCGAGTGGCCCGAGGTGGAAGCCGACCGCTACATCGTAGGTGCTGATGGTCCTGAGGCGCTGAACCGGGTGCTGGACGAAGTGGCCGCGACCGCAGTTTGATGCGAGTGTACTTTCGACACACAGGAGGCCAGGGCGTCACCAGGAATCGGCACTAGGTAAGAGAAGATTTTCGTGAACGGTTGGGCCGATTCTCATCCGTGGCGCGGAGCGCTGATGAGGTTTTAGCCGTGGGCGTAAGCCCGCGGTGGGCGTATCTCCGGTTTCACGGCTGCGGAGCAGCGCTTTTTCTCGCGCCCGTCTCGCGTATCAAGAGCCGCTCCGCGGCGCACGTCCTATAGGTCCGCCGACCCCACGCTCACGCGTGGGGCTAACACCGAATCGCCGCTCCGCGGTTCGGAAAAATGGTTAGATCGCACCGCTGCAAATCGCCGGCACACTCTATCGATTAAAACTGAGGAGGCGTCTTCGGCAGGTCCGCCGAACTGATGCCCTCGCACCGGGAATCGTCGACCGTCAGGTTCCCGTGCGCGTCGAGCTTCACCGTCCATATGCTGTCGTAGTTGCTACCTTGCCAATTGGGCGCTGTCTGTCCGCCATGGTAGATGGAGAGCAATGCGTTGACCGTGGGTGGAATGTGATCGTGCTCCCAGGCCACGAGCAAGGTTTTGTTGGAGAACGTGCCTCCGGTGAAGAAAAAGTTGCTGGCAGTGGTGGAGAGGTCGGGCGGGTTCTGATCAAAGACCGCGAAACTGGTGACTAGCTCGAAGGGCAGGTCGCTGGCGATGGCGTAGGGCTCGACCGTCAACGCCGGTCTGACATAGGAAAAGACCTCGCCCCCCGCGCCAGGAAGCCCGACGGCGGGATCGATGGAGTAGATCTCGTCAGGCTTAATCTTGTCTTTCAGCGCGTTAGGAAGGTCCAGTGCCCGCCATTGTCCGGCACCCACATAGTTGCCATCTTCGAAGTAGGGAACGGGGTGCGCTTCGGCATGGCGAATCAGGTACACGGTTTCGTTGATATTGGCTCCCGCGGGAACGACGGCGGTCCCGACGCCCCCGGTCACCTGAAGATTGAAAGTCTGCGTGCAAGCGGTGTTAACGATCCCACCCGCGGGAAGCGTTGGATAGCTGGCGGATGGATTCAGACGGGCGTCATAGGTGATAAGGCGAGGGATTCCTGATGAACCAAGCGCGAGCGCGTAAACGTAGTTGGGTCCTGCGTAGGTGGCGGGCGTAGTCAGGTTGTAGCCCTTGAGGCGGTTGATGTTGCCCAGCACGGCGCTGATGGTCTCCCATGGCGCGGAGAAGACGTAAAAGCCCGGTGACTTCGCCTCGATGACTATGTTAACCAGCGCTTCGTTGTCGCCCTGCTGATCGTTGAAGTCGAGACCCTGACACGCCGGGCACAGCGGCAACTGTGGCACAACGTCCTGTGGAACGGAAGCGGCCGTGTATGAGGAGAACAGAGGGTAGCTGTTCGCCGTTACCGCCGCGTCGCCCTGCGGCTGCTGCGTCGTCTGGTTCAGCATGGCGAACTGCTGAATCGTTTCCAGACCCACCATGTCGGGATAGGCGTTCGCCGTCTGCAGGTGCGTCAGCGGCTCCAGAGCGTAGATGCTGGTCACGTTCTCGCCACCAAGCACCTGCTGCTGCAGAAATGTGCCCATCATCAACGTGCGTTGCAATCCACGATTGGTGAGATTGGCTGTATTCGGGTTTACGTCTCCGGGCTCCTGATAAGCGATGTCTTCGCTAACCACGAAGATCAGGTTCACGTCGCTTGCGCTGAGCGGAGCCGGCGGGTCGGGCGTGGAAGAGCCGCCGCATCCGGCGAGCAGTAACACAATCGTTGTTGAAGATATGAGAGCGAGTTTTTGCACGGGGCCCATGAAAATTTGTCCTCGTACTTATTCCATATCCGGGACGGCCGACGTGGCAGTGACACGGGCTAAGATGTTGGGCGAAAAAGTTTAGCCCCATGCGGAATGGGGAAGTCTCCCGGATTGGGAAGGCTGTGGAACGCACGCTGCGAGCCACGCCCCCCGGCCGTCGCGCTTAGCCAGGGTCACGAGGACATTACCCGACAAGTAACGTCATTCGCCAAATTTTTATGAAGCCGATGCGCTCCCAGGCATCCCAACCTGTGATATATATATGCACAACTTCCGGTGCTCCCACTCCGTAGGAGATGGCGGGCTCCGGATAAGGCCGTGCAGGGGTGAGTCCAATGATGGCAACGGTGGCAGTTGTGGGTGTGATCCTTATCAGCTTTATTGTTGGCAGCCTGACCAGTTCGGTCGAGACCGAGCAGGCGCTGCCGCACCGCTTCTAACTTTTCGCCGCACCCGAGCCGGCCAAGGGCCGGCAGCGCAGCCTTGCGCTGAAGACCTCGTCACAGACCAGAAACGAAAAGCTGCTAACCTATCATGATTGTTGCCGCGGGCAGTTTTGCCTGTGGCTGGGTGTTTCCATCTCATGACCCATGCATGGCACGACATCTCTCCCGGCGACCGCTTGCCGCAGGAGTTTCAAGCGGTGATCGAGATTCCGTTTGGTTCGAGCGTGAAGTATGAGCTCGACAAGCAGAGCGGCCTCATCAAGTTGGACCGCGTGCTGTACTCAGCGGTGTACTATCCCGCGAATTATGGGTTCATCCCGCAAACCTTGGCCGAAGACGATGACCCGCTCGACGTGCTGGTGTTTTGCCAGGAGGCAGTCGTGCCACTGACTCTGATTCATGCGCGCGCCATTGGGCTGATGACCATGATCGATGCCGGCAAGAAGGACCACAAGATCATCTCCGTTGCTACGCAGGACCCGGAATTCAATTCCTATCGAGAAGCCAGCGAAATGCCGGAGCACCGGCTGTCGATGATGCGGCGCTTCTTCCTCGACTACAAGCAACTGGAAGGCAAGGCGGTTGAGGTGGATGAATTCCTGCCGGCAGAGGCGTCATTCCCGATCATCGAAGACGCGCTGCATCGCTACAGCCAGCAGCGGCGCAAGGGATTTGGGAAAGGGCAGTAAACGTTAAGGTAGTTTCGGCGAGCGTTGAGCCGTTCTCGTGGCCGGCGCGGAGCGCTGATGAGGGTTTAGCCGTGGGCGTAAGCCCGCGGTGTTCATATTCCGGTCCCACCGCTGCGGAGCAGCGTTTTTCGTGCCCCCGGCACGTCCCTGACATCTCCACGAGCCGCTCCGCGGCGCACCGTCCAATGCGTAACTCACCCCACGCGCACGCGTGGGGCTAACACCAAGTCGCCGCTCCGCGGTTCGGGATAAATACCTACTCCTGCACCGCTGTACCCGCCAGCTTGTCTTTGTAAATCACGCCGCCCTTCATCACGAATCCGACCGACTGCAACACGCTGACATCGGCCAGAGGATCGCCCTCGACCGCGATGATGTCGGCGTACTTGCCAGCCTCGATGGTGCCGACATCTTTGCTGCGGCCGATCAAATCGGCGGAGTTCTGGGTCGCGGTGCGGATGGCTTGAGCCGGGGTCATGCCGTACTTCACCATGGTGACGAACTGCTTGGCGTTGTCGCCGTGCGGATAGACGCCGGCATCGGTGCCAAACGCCATCTTCACGCCCGCCTTCACCGCCTTCTGGAAAGTCTCGCGCTGCTTCTGGCCCACCATCTTCTCTTTCGCGACATTCTCCGGCTCCAGCCCGAACTTGATGGCGTTGCCCATCAGGTAGTCATCGTTGTAGATGTCCATGTCGAAGTACGTGCCATGCTCGACGGCAAGGCGAATATCTTCATCGTCGGCCAGGCTGGCGTGCTCGATGGAGTCGATGCCTGCGAGGATCGAGTCATGGATACTCTTCGTCCCATGCGCGTGCGCGGCAATTTTGCGTCCAGCTTTGTGTGCCTCGTCGGCAGCAACCTTCAGCTCCTCAAACGAAAACTGCTCTGCGCCGGGACTGTCTCCTTTAGAGAGCACGCCTCCGGAGGCGAGAATCTTGATCACATCGACGCCATACTTTACCTGCGCGCGCACCACGTGCCGCACCTGGTCAGGGCCGTCAGCAATCTGGTAGTTGCGCTCCGCAGGGAAGAGGGTGACGCTGGTTTCGGGAGAGAAGTTGTTGAGGTCGCCATGGCCTCCGGTAATGGAAATGCCCGGCCCGCTGGCCACCACGCGCGGGCCGATGATGTATCCGGAGTTGATGTAGTCGCGCAGATCGACCGCCATAAACGGGCCGGAGCCGACGTCGCGCACGCTGGTGAAGCCGGCAAGCAACGTAGTCCGGCGTTCTTCTCGGCAATGAAGCCTTCCTTGTAGGGCGTCCATCTTGAAGTGATTGATCGGGTTGTACTGGTCGGCGCGCGCGCCCAGGTGGGTGTGGCAATCGATCAAGCCTGGCAGGACAGTAGCTTTCGACAGGTCGATCACCTTCGCGCCGTTGGGAATCTGCGCGGAGCCTGGCGGCTGTACCGCCTGAATGCGCTCGCCTTCCACGACGATCACTACGTTCTCGCGATAGCTATCGCTGGTCGAGTCAAAGAGGCGACCGGCGCGAATGTAGGTCAGCGGTTGAGCAGCAGGCTGTGACTGCTGGGCCGAACAGAGCGTCACAACCACGAGCAGCGCGGCACAAAGATATCTCAGCTTCAATTGCGAAACTCCTGATCGGGAATGAAAGGTTTCGGTGGGGACATTGTAGCTGGTAGGAGCTAATTTGAACTTGTCATCCTGAGCGAAGCGAAGGACCTGCTTTCGACCGCAGGACGACAGTCTCTAAGGTGGCATCGTGATTTTGTCGCGACCTCGAGCGAGGTGACATTGGCACTTTATCGGCTAGCACGCGAAAGCAGGTCCTTCGCTTCGCTCAGGATGACAACATCAAAAAGAGAGCTCGTGTCTACAGCCTGGCCCGCAGCATGTTGATGACGTCGTCGGCGGTAATTACGCCCGTGAGCGCCCCTTCGTCATCGATAACCGGCAAGGTCAGCAGATTGTATTTATCGAAGATCGCCGCCACCTCTTTTTCGGATGCGCCGGGGTGGATGGTCGGCATGAAGCGCGTACTGAGCAGCATGAGAGGAGTTTCAGCCGGAGCCAGAACAATCTTCGCCAGCGGCACCGAACCCAACAGTTTTTCCTTTTCGCCGACGATATAGATGGTGCTCATGCTTTCCAGGCCGCCCTCGAAGTTGCGCAGCATCTCGATGGCGTCGGCGACCTTGGCTGCCGGCTTCAGCGCCATGTACTCGGTGGTCATGCGTCCGGCGGCGGTGTTCTCGCCGAAGGCCATCAGTTCGGCAATCTCGGCGCGCTCCTCCGGCTGCATCTCGGTGAGGATTTCCTGCGTATCCTCAGGAGTCATATCGGCAAGCACGTCGGCCGCAGCGTCGGGATCCATCTCCTCGACGATATCGGCGGCGCGGTCGGAGTCGAGCGAGCTGAGAATCGAAACCTGCATCTTGGGATCGATCTCTTCCAGAGTCTGCGCGGCAACCTCTTCGTCGAGGGTTTCGAAGATGGCTTCGCGCTCCGCCGGGGCCAGGTCCTCGACGATGTCGGCGATGTCGGCAGGATGGAGGGTGGCCAGGCGATCGAGCGAGATCTTCAGCTTGACGCGGCGTGCCGGGTCGGTTTCGATAAGATCGACGAACTCCCAGGGAATCATGCGCGGCGGCACTTTGGAGAGCAGCGCGTGCAGCGGACCTGCCGGCACAATCCCTTTCAGCAGCCGGCGAATGGCGCCGCGCGCGCCGACATCGACCGCGGCCAGCTTGAGAATGAGGTGCTCGTGACCGACCTCCTCGTGAATGTCGATATCATTCACGCGCACAACTTTGCGCCCGTGCACGTCGATGATCTGTTGGTCGAGCAGATCGCGGCCGAGCAACAACAGGCCCTCCCCGTTGCCGTAAGGCGACCACTCGGTCGCCAGCGTGCCGATGCGCACTCCGCCGTTGATGGAACTGATGGCTTTGGGATCAAGCAGGCGATCGCCAAAGCGAGTCTTGACCACCACTCCGGAGATGCTGGCTGCGTCTTCCTGCGGGGAGATAGCGACTTCGCGCACCTTGCCTGCTGAAGACCCGGAACGGTCATAGACCGTCGCACCCAGCAGTTGGGAAAGTGCAATCGAAGGCATCGGTTTCACTATATGCGATGCGTTTGGATTTGCTGATAGAAAAGCGCCGAGGGGTATCAGGTTTCAGGTGTCGGGTATCAGATTGGGCGTGGGAATCAGCTATCAGAGTGGGGTACGACCGTTGCGCGCGGCGACAGAGCAGATGCCCTGGAAAGGAATGTGCCCACGCCACGAACTGCAGGTCCCTCGGCGGACTGACGTCCACTTCGGGATGACACCGCGTGAGATTCGCCAGGGCCGACAGCGTTTATTATGGTAGGCATGGCAACGGCAACCACAGTTCCGATCGAGGTGTATCTCCGGTCCTCTTACGAGCCTGATGCCGAGTATGTGGATGGGGTGATCGAGGAGCGGCCAATGGGTGAACTGGATCACGCATCATGGCAGTTAGCAATCCTGTTGTATTTCGCGCGGCATCCGGATTGGGGCGTAAAGGCATACCCTGAATTGAGGGCGCAGGTTTCTCGAACCCGCTATCGAGTGCCCGACGTCACGGTACTAAGAGCTGACGCGCCCCGGGAGCAGATCATAACTCATGCTCCGCTGATGGTGTTTGAGATCCTGTCGCCCGAAGACACCATGAAGCGCATCCTCATCAAGCTGGCCGACTACAAGCAGATGGGGGTCCAGAGTATCTTTGTTATCGACCCCGGTCGCGATTGCTACATTTATGAGGCCGGCAATCTCGAGATCGTACAGCAGCCGATTAAAGTCGGGCAGTGCGAGATCGATTTCAACGAGATTGCTGCGCTGGCGAGTTGAGTCTTGCCCACGACCAGCGGCCCTCCGCTATGCCCCTCTTCGCCTGCCAGGCGGTGCTGTTCGACCTCGATGGAGTCTTGGTCGACTCCACCCCGTGCGTCACGCGCGTGTGGTCAGAGTGGGCGTTGCACCACGGTCTCGATCCAGAGTACGTCGTGCATGTGGCGCATGGACAAAAGGCAATCGAGACCGTCCGTAAGGTAGCTCCGCAGCTCGATGCCGAGCGCGAATTTCGCATCATCGAGCAGATGGAACTCGACGACACCGACGGCCTGCGTCTGCTGCCCGGCGCCAAGGAGTTGCTGAACGCCATCCCGCGAGATCGATACACCATCGTCACTTCCGGTACCCGAAGGCTGGCGACTAAGCGGCTTCAGACTGTCGGGCTACCGGTTCCGGCAAACATGATTGCAGCCGACGAAGTGGCGAACGGCAAACCTCATCCCGAGCCTTATCTGACAGGCGCAGCCGCCCTCGGCTATCCCGCCGGCGCTTGCCTGGTTTTTGAAGACGCGCCATCGGGAATACGCTCCGCGCAGGCCGCGGGCGCTACTGCCATCGGGGTGTCAACCACCTACACGGCTGAGGAGATCGCGTTTGCCCATCTTGTCATTTCTTCGCTGGCGGTGGTTCGAATGCGCCAAGTACGTGAGCTCGGTCTGCTCCGATTGGAAATTGACATCGAGAGCTGACATCCCGCTGTTCCTTCTCTGCTTCTAAACGGATGCACCGCCTCGTCCCGCCCGAGCCCGCATGGGCGCTCGTTGGGACGCTCCGACGGTAGTTCCCCGACGAGGTTTTAGGAGTCATGCCAAAATTTGTGAACGATGTGGAAGAGATTCGCGCGCGCGCGGAGCAGAAGATTGATGAAGGCGCAGTCACCGACACCTACGAGGGTGACGCCAAGCAGACCATTTCCATTCTCAACGAAGCGCTCGCGACCGAAATCGTCTGCGTGCTGCGCTACATGCACCATTACTTCATGGCGACTGGCGTTCATGGTATGGCGGTGCGCGACGAGTTCAAGGAGCATGCCGACGCTGAGCGCGAGCACGCGGACGAGATTGCCGAACGCATTCAGCAGCTCGGGGGCAAGCCCGACTTCAACCCAGCGTCGCTGCTACAGCGGTCGGTATCGCAATACGTCGAGGGCGAGACGCTGGCGGATATGATCCGCGAAGACCTCATCGCCGAGCGCATTGTCATCGAGGTCTATCAGAAGATGATCCGACATTTTGCCGATCATGATCCGACCACTCGCGTGATGATCGAACACATCTTGCGTGAAGAGGAAGAGCACGCCAGCGATCTTTCCGACCTGCTGTTCATTGCCGACCCGCGCAGCGGCGAGACCGAAGGCGAGGATCCGGGCACGCATCCGCTCGACATGCACGCCGATGAGAAGTCGCGCCAGCAGCGCAGCCGGTCGGCGCCGAACAAAGCTATTCCAACCGGCAAACGCGAGTCGGCCAGCGTCGATGCCAACAAGGCATCGAAGGGGACGAACAGGGGTAACCGCAAGAATCGAGCAGCCTAGCGAACGGGGCGGATGGAGCTTTGCCGCTCCATTCCGCTTGCGTTCAGGCGGTATCCGTCCTAACATTGCGCGGCATGGAGGCAGCCATGCCTGCAAGCGGCCCCATGCGCAAGCACTTTCTCGTCCTGGCGGCGATCGCTCTGGTCACTCCTTGCCTCGTCGCGCAGACGCAGCCACAATACGATCCTGCGACCGAAGCCGAGCTAAAGGGAACGGTTGAAGAGCTGAAACTCGTTCCGCCCACAGGTGGAAAGCCGATAGCTTACCTGGTCATCAAAAACGGTGAGGAGAAGACCCAGGTATTTTTATGCCCGAAGAGTTTCCTGGACGAAATGGGCGTCACGTTTGCGATGGGCGACGCCGTCCAGATCACCGGCTCCAAGGTCAAGCAGGGCAGCGCTGACTTGATCCTCGCCCGCGAAGTGACAAAAAGCGGAGACACAGTGACGCTCCGCTTCAAGGATGGCAAACCGGCGTGGTAAGTCGAACCTCGGCGTGAGCTAGGGAGTGCCGATCGCCGATCGTTGGCTCTCTTTGTCCGAGGGCTTGCTGCCCGTCGATCCAGCGAGCAGGGCGTTGGTGGTACGCAGATATTTGTGTGGATTCACCGGCGTGTCGTTGATGCGCACTTCGTAGTGCAGGTGCGGGCCGGTACTACGTCCGCTCAAGCCCACATACCCGATTACCTGGCCGCGTCGCACGGTGTCTCCGTCAGCAACCGCAAATCCGGATAAATGGCCGTAACGGGTGACAATCCCGTTGCCATGGTCAATCTCAAGCATGCGTCCATAGCCGGGATGCACGTCGGCGTAGGTGACGGTTCCATCCGCCGGGGCGATGACCGGCTGGCCATACGAGCAAGAGATATCGATTCCAGAGTGGAATGCGCCTTCACCGTTGAACGGGTCGATGCGCTCGCCGAAGGAACTGGTGATGGGACCTGTCACCGGCCACAAGGTCGGAGCCGCCGCCATGCGCGCCCATTCGTTGAGCGTTGCCTGGTGGGTTAGGCCAAGGCCGAGGGCGGTTGTCGCGGTACCCGTCAGGGCTGAGCTGCGCAACGCGTAGAGCTGGTCGATGGTGTACTTCACCTGCTCCGGCGGCATTGGCTTGTCGGGTTCAGCCATGAGCTTGGGATTCGGTTTGAGGCCGTAGATGACGGAAACTTCGTTGGCCAGAGAGCCCAGCGAGGCGACTTGAACGTCCTTCTCGTGCGATACCGATTCCAGTTGCTCTGTACTGCGTCTGCAGCGCCTTCTTCTCGGAGCGCAGCTCGTTGAAGCGAGCTACCTTCCATAACATGCGCGCATACGAACCCGCCATGCCGGTAATAGTGAACATTCCCAGCAGAGCGCCAGCCATGAAGACATATAAATAATGAATAGGGATGGGAATCTTTCGTAGCTGACCTTCTGCATCACGCGCTACGAAGAGTATGTAAAACCGTTTACGCAAAATCAAATATCCTCTGACAAAACCGTTCCGGTGGATTTCTGCGGGGCCCGGAAAGCTCTGTATCGTTTTATTAAGGGGCTCGGCTGTCACTGCGAGCCCAGGAGAACCGTGAGGTTGACGGCTCTCACCCAAATCAGTTGCGCAAGCACTTCCGTTGGGCGCCGGTTGTTGTGTGGTACGAAGTTCAAACCCTACCAGCCGCTAATCCTCCATGTCAACGACAAGTGAACCGCCACGTGTGACTCAGATCACTGAACCTCTTTTGAATGAGCGAATTGAAAGTGATACCTGCTTTGACGCTTAACTGCCGGCCGGCGCTGTCTGAATTGCCCACATTTGCAGTTTTTGGCCCAAGGGACATGTTCAGTAACTCTCGTACCGCTCCCACAAAGCTCGGTTGATGCGCTGCCCGGCGGGTGCCGATAGTGATGAATGGCGGCTTCAATTTTGCTGGGGTAAGCGCAGATGCGGTTCGCAGCTCGTCAACCGGTGTTCATGCGCAACATGACGGTCTTCGGTTACGAGATCCTGTTTCGCTCCGGGTTCGAATCCGCCGCCCAATTCAGCGACTCAGATGAGGCTACGCACGTCACGCTCGACAACTCCATTCTGTGGGGACTGGAACAGCTTTGTGGCGACAAACTCGCCCTGGTGAATTGCACCCGGTCGGTGCTCGTCAATCGGTTAATCGAAGTGCTGCCTCCCGCCCGGACGGTGGTGGAAGTCCTGGAGGACGTTCTGCCTGACGCAGAAGTGCTGGAGGCATGCCGTTCGCTGAAGGAGAAGGGCTACCGGATCGCTCTCGACGACGTGGTTTCGTTGCGCGAGGTGGAAGCCTATCTGCCGCTGGCTGACATCGTCAAGGTGGACTTTCGACTGGCCAGCCGTGTTGCCCAGGCGACCATGGCGTACGAACTTCGCCGCCGCGAAATAATGGCGCTCGCCGAGAAGGTAGAAGACGAGGAAGAGCATCGGGCGGCGATGCACATGGGATACGAACTTTTTCAGGGCTTCTTCTACCAAAAGCCCGAGGTCGTACGAAGAACAAACATCGAGCTCCATTCCAATTACTTCCGTCTGTTGCAGGCGGCCCAGGAGCCGGAGCTGGACCTGCGGCTGATAGAAGACTTGATTCGCTCCGAGCCCTCGCTGAGCCTGCGCCTTCTCCATTACTTGAACTCGGTCGCCTTCGCCTTTCGAGTCAGAGTCACGTCGATCAGACATGCGCTGTCACTGCTGGGCGAGCAAGAAACACGGAAATGGCTGATCGTATGTGCCGTGGCTGAAAACTGCCACCGCAAGCCCTTGGAGTTGATCACCTGGGCGCTGGCACGCGCCCGATTCTGCGAACTTACGGCCGGCGCGATAGTTCAGTCGATGCCGGGCGCGTTTTGGATGGGAATGCTGTCCGCATTTCCTGCCCTGCTGGAAACCTCTCTGGAAAACCTGCTGCAGCATATGCCGATCGCCAGCGCCTTAAGCGACGCTCTGCTTGGCGCGCCCGGCATTTGCCACGACATTCTCGCCTTGATGACTGAATATGAGCGCGGCGACTGGGCACAGTGTGTCGAGACAGCCAGACAGACTTGGAATCGATGAAGCGAAAGTGTCGGCTTTTTATCTCGAGGCAACGCAGTGGGCCAACACACTGACGGGTGCGGATGCAGGCAAGACTTCTGAAACCCGCAGCGAGGCTCGGTAGGCACGCTCCTTATCATCTATAGTGGCCCTTACTCTTCCGAGAGGACTCTGTGCCCCTGCGTGAAAGACAATTGATCGCTACGATCCGGCGCATGGCTGGAGGCTTGTCGGACGGCATGGGCATCGGTGACGACTGCGCTGTCATTGGCCTGCCGCAAAGGCCACGAAGCTCTCATCACCACCGACTTCAGCATCGAGAACGTTCATTTCCGGCGCGAGTGGCACCCGGCTGACTCGGTCGGCTGGCGCTGCCTGGCTCGCGGTCTGAGCGATATCGCTGCCATGGGAGGGGAGCCGCGGGCGGCGTTTTTGTCGCTGGCACTGCCGAAAGAAATTCCGCAGAAGTGGGTGGATCAGTTCTTCGCGGGATTTCTGAAGCTGGCGAGAGCAATATGAAGTGCAGCTTGCCGGGGGCGATATCGCCGAATCTCCGGCGGGAGTGTTGGCTGACATCGTGGTGCTCGGGTCCGTCCCGAAGGGCAAGGGCGTTCTGCGCTCAGGGGCGCGCGTTGGTGATTTCATTTACATCACGGGAACATTGGGCGCCTCGGTGGCAACGTTGGAGCTGCTGCGGGAAGGGAAGAAGCCACGCCGCGCCACTCATCAGCGGCACTTTTATCCCGAGCCGCGAGTTGCGCGTCGGCCAGCTACCTGCGCGAGAAGAAGCTGGCTTCGGCGATGATCGATACCAGCGACGGCCTCTCGGTCGATCTTGGGCACATCTGCGAAGAGAGTGGCGTCGGAGCAGTGATCTACGCCGAGTCGCTGCCGCGCACGTCTGGCCCGCGCGGACCGGAGTTCGCTCTGCACGGCGGCGAAGATTACGAACTGCTCTTCACGGCCGCTCCAGGAGCTAAGGTTCCGAAGCTCATTGACGGAGTCGAGGTAACGCGCATCGGCGAGATCGTGGACGGAGATGTCAATTCGCTTGCCGACGCGCAAGGCAAAACCAGACTGCTGCAACCTGGCGGATGGCAGCACTTCGGCTGAAAGGCTTTTTCACCACGGAGGCACGGAGGGCACAGAGGAACGCTTGGCGATGGTTTGTATCAGGGCACGGCTTTAGCCGGGCCGCTAAAATCGCGTTAACTAAGGCCTTTAGGCCCTGAGCAGTTTGAGAAGCCGTCGCAGGGGCTGAAGCCCAGGGATTTCCATGCGTCGTCGGCCCGACTGAAGTCGGGCCCTGATACAAAGCTGATTCAGTTGCGAACCTTCTGCCGTTCATCTCGCGAAGCCACCCTTCGCGAGCGAAGGGTTCTTAAGCTTAGATTTCTTCCTCCGTGACCTCCGTGTACTTCGTGGTGAAAGGTTTACCCCGTCACAAGCCCCTGTGACGACCACCTCATAGCCCGCACGCCGCTCCCCGCTATAATCGCCCCCATGAATCTGGAACAGAAATTGGCCGAACTGAAGCGTCGCGACTCGCTGGCGGAAGCGGGCGGCGGAGAAGAGCGCCGCGCGCGCGAGCACAAACAGGGCAAGATGTCGGCCCGCGAGCGCGTCGAGTTCCTGCTCGACGAAGGCACCTTCGAAGAAACCGACAAGCTGGTCACGCATCGCTGCACCGATTTCGGCATGGAAGAGAACATCGTCTACGGCGACGGCTTCCTTACCGGCTATGGACGCATCGAAGGCCGCCTGGTGTTCGTCTTCGCGCAGGACTTCACCGTCTTCGGCGGCTCGCTCTCAGAAACCAACGCCGCGAAGATCGTCAAGATCATGGACACCGCCATGCGCGTCGGCGCGCCGGTGATCGGGCTGAACGACTCCGGTGGCGCGCGCATTCAGGAAGGCGTGAAGTCGCTGGCCGGCTACGCCGACATCTTCCTGCGCAACGTCCTGTCGTCAGGCGTGGTCCCGCAGATATCGGCCATCATGGGCCCGTGTGCCGGCGGCGCGGTGTATTCGCCGGCGATGACCGACTTCATCCTCATGGTCGATAAGACCTCGTACATGTTCATCACCGGTCCTGACGTCATCAAGTCCGTGACGCACGAAGAAGTCACCAAAGACGAACTGGGCGGCGCGATGACGCACAACGCCAAGTCGGGCGTGGCGCACTTCCTGGCGCAGGACGATGCCGAATGTCTCAGCATGATTCGTGAGCTGTTCAGCTTCATGCCGTCGAACAATCTCGAGGACCCGCCGCGGCGGCCCTGCACCGATCCAATTGATCGCGCAGACGAAGAGCTCGATACGCTGGTTCCCACCGAATCGAACCTGCCCTACGACATTAAGGACGTGATCAACCACGTAGTCGATGACGGCTACTTCTTCGAGGTGCAGGAGCATTACGCCAAGAACATCGTCATCGGCTTCGCCCGCCTGAACGGAAAGTCGGTGGGCATCGTCGCCAATCAGCCGGCGTTTCTGGCCGGCGTACTCGACATCAGCGCCAGCATCAAGGGCGCGCGCTTTGTGCGCTTCTGCGACTGCTTCAACATCCCGCTGATTACCTTCGAAGACGTGCCCGGCTTCCTGCCCGGAACGCAGCAAGAGTACGGCGGCATCATCGTGCATGGCGCGAAGCTGCTGTACGCGTTCTCGGAAGCGACGGTGCCGAAGATCACGGTCATCACCCGCAAGGCCTACGGCGGCGCGTATTGCGTGATGGCGTCAAAGCACATTCGCACCGACGTCAACTACGCCTGGCCGACCGCCGAGATCGCGGTCATGGGTCCCGAGGGCGCGGTGAACATCGTCTACAAGCGCGAGTTGGAAAAGTCAGACAATCCTGAAGCCGAACGTGCCGCGAAGATCGAAGAATTCCGCGAGCGCTTTGCCAATCCCTATGTCGCCGCCGAGCGTGGATACCTCGACGCCGTCATCCGTCCGCGCGACACACGCCGCAAGCTGATCCAGGCGCTGGAAATGCTAGCCAACAAGCGCGACAAAAACCCGCCCAAGAAGCATGGGAATATACCGCTGTGAGAGAGCAATGCAACTAGACATTTGCTTACAGCGTCGCTGTGCACCAGGATCAGTGGCCTCTATACGAAGAGCAGAACCCTCGCTTCGCTCGTGATGACAATTTCTACTCGCTCCTCAGCGCCACCACCGGATCCACCTTCGTTGCTCTCCGCGCCGGCATGTAGCAGGCCAGCAGCGCAGCCGCGACTAGCAGCACGATCACGCCGACAAAGGTTAGCGGATCGGTTGCCGTCACGCCGAACAGCAGCGACTGCATCGTACGGGTGAGCGCCAATCGCGCCAATCAGCCCGACGGCGACGCCAATCAGAATCGGTTCGCAATCCCTGGCGCACGATCATCGCTACCACATCGTGATAGGTAGCTCCTACGGCCACGCGTATGCCAATCTCGCGCGTGCGCCGGCTGACCGAGTACGCCATCACGCCGAATACTCCGGCAATGGCCAGCAGCAGCGCGACCGCACCGAAGAACGCGATGAGGATCAGGTTGAAGCGGCGCGAACCCAGCGAAGCCGAATAGACCTGCGCGAAGGTGCGGAATTTCGGCGGAATGTCCGGATTGAGGTCGTGCAAAATTCCGCGCGCTGCCGAGGTCACCATCTGCGTGTCGGCATCGGTCAGCATGGTGATAGCCATCGCCGGAAATGGCCGCTGGAAGAGATCGACATACACTGTCGGACGCGGCGGAGCATCAAGGCTGTCCTGGTGCACATCGCCTACTATCCCGACGATGGTCAGCAGGCGCAGGTCGCCATCCATGTTGCCGAATTCGATGGTGTGGCCGATGGGGTCCTGCCCGGGCCAGCGTTCGCGCGCCAGCGACTCGCTGATAACCGCGACATGGTTTGCGTCCGGTCCGTCGCCATCGTTGAAGAATCGTCCGCGGATCAGCGGAATCCCCAGGATATTGAAATAGTCCGCGGTCGCAACGCAGAAATCTGCCGTGCCCATGCGTTCTTTCTGCGTCCAGAGTTGCTCAAAGTCTGCGAATTTCGTTGGGACTTCGTTCTGCGTCATCAGCAGGAACGTGCCATCCGGCAGGCCGCCATCCATCGGCAGTACGCTGGCTGCGCCGACATTGTGGACGCCGGGAATGTGCCTGAGCCGCTCAATCAGGTTCGAGTAGAAGATGCCCTGCGTGCCCTTGCCTTTCTGGTCTTGCGAGTCCAGCCACGGCAAGCTCACGTCCATGGTGATGATCTTGTCGACGCGGAACCCAGGATCCACCTCGAGGACCTTCATGAGGCTGCGTCCCAGCAAACCTGCTCCCACCACCAGCACCAGTGTGATGGCAATCTGCGCCGCCACAATCACGCGTCCCACGCGCTGGCTGCGGTGTGATCCTGCCTGCTCACGCCCACCCTCGCCGAGTCCTGCACGCACGCTCTGCGAGGTGGCACGCAGCGCGGTGAACGCGCCCAATCCGACAGCGACAGCCATGCAAAGCAGAAAGGCGAACCCGAGCACAGGAAGGTCGATGGAGACGCTCTCGAGGCGCGGCAGATTGGCGGGGGCTAGCGCGATCAAACCCGCGACCCCGGCGAACGCACCCAGCAGGCCGAGGACTCCGCCGGCAAATGCAATGAGAAACGACTCGGTAAGGTACTGCCGGACCAGCCGTGCCTGGGTTGCGCCTAACGCGCTGCGAATCGCCAGCTCGCGGTTTCTCGCCGACAGCTTGCGCCAGCATCAGGTTGGCGACGTTAGCGCACGCCACCATTAAGAGAAACGCCACCGCTCCAAGAAGGATCAGCAGGGCGGAACGAGCTTTCCCCGTCAACGACTGCTGCAAGGGAACAACGGTCCCATCCTTGAGCAGGTAGTCGGTCTTATCGTTGGCGTTGTCGTGAATGCGGCGGGCAATAGCGCTGATGTCGTCGCGCGCCTGCTCAACCGTAACGCCGTCCTTCAAGCGGGCGATTCCCCAGAAATTGTGAGACGTCCGACTGGGGTTCTCACCCTCAAGGTCTGCCGGAATCCACACCTCGGCTTCGGCCGGAAAATCGAACGTGCCTGGAAGGATTCCGACAACGGAATAGGCTGTGTTGCCGATTTTCAGGTGCAACTGCGACAGGTCGGCTGTCGAGTTCAGATAGTGCTTCCAGTAGCCATAGCTGACGAGGGCTACCGGAGCAGCTCCTTTCTTTGTGTCGTCGGGAGTCAGGTCGCGACCGATCACTGGTTGAGCGCGCAGCACCTTAAAAAAGCCGCCTGATACCTCCGCAACCTGCGACCGCGTGGGTTGCGCTCCGCCAGCGACCGACGCTACATATTCCGTATATTTCGCGATCGCCTGGAAGCTGTGGTTCTGATCGCGAAAGTCGTCAAAGTTCGGATCCGCCAGGCGCGACCACGTGCCCTTGGTGTTGACCTCGTGAATCGCCATGATCCTATCGGGCTCGGGGTAAGGCAACGGCCGCAGAAGCACGCCATAGACCACGCTGAAGATCGCGGTCGTCGCACCGATGGCGAGTGCCAGCGTCAAAACGGCGATGGCGGTGAATCCCGAGCTCTTGCGAAGTACACGAGCGGCATACCGCAGGTCTTGCAGTAGCGATTCCATGGACAGGTCCTCCACGCACGAGGTGTTCTGGTTTACCAGTTACGCAGAAGGAGCACGTCCAGTTCCAGAGCGCAGCACGGTTAAGGCACTGTGGCGCAATAGAGAACGGTCGTCTGCGTAGGTTTGAGGCAGAAGGATTCTGCCCAGTCGCCGGTCTCGTCGTCCGGAATCGGACAGGGAAATAGCCGCGAGAGGGCGTGGCAGGCTGCTACTTTTTCGGTCTAGGGTACCTTGCGATTACTAGTGTCCCGATCCCGCCGCGCGGACGAAACTCGCCCCTTCACTTCCGCCCACTTCGGTTTGCGCGGCGCGCACCACGTCTTCCAGCACGCGATTGACGATGTTCTCCTGAAAGATTCCGAGATTGCGATAGCAGGTGAGGTATTCCTTCAGCGACTTCAGCTCCAGGCAATCGCGATTGGGCATGTAGCGGATCCAGAGCGTGCCGAAGTCGGGCAGACCGGTCTTGGGACAGACCGAGGTGAACTCCGGAACATCGATGACGATTTCGTAATTCGGAAACTGATTGGGCCAGGTTTCGATCTCGGGAAACTTGGCGTCCAGACCGGACTCGGCGTGCTTCTCGGTATAGCGTGCGCTCTTGACCATGAATTCATTTTAGCTGCCAGCCGCTTACAAGGCCGCAGGGTATCAGGTGTCAGGTGTCGGAGAAGGTGGGCTGTCAGCTATCAGCCGTCAGCTCTCAGTAAAAGCATTACGCCCGATATGGGTTACGCTTCGAGTCGGTTTATCCGGACAGCCCTTACTGACAGCTGACGCAAGCTGATAGCTGACGGCTTCTCACGCTGCCGGCTTCGCTTCGTCCGCCGTGGTAGCCGGATGCGGCTGCACCCTGGCTGGGGGAGGGTGTTTCAACGGCAGCTTGCCATCGCCGCGCTCCTGGATGATCTCGGAGTTCAACTCCGCCCCCACCAGCACGGCGAAGCTCGACCAGTACATCCACAGCAGCAGCGCGATGCCGCCGCCCAGCACCCCGTAGGTCTTATTCAGGTTGGCCACGTGATGCACGTACAGGCTGAGCAGGGTGGAGAGCAGAATCCATCCCAGCACTGCCAGCACAGCGCCGGGCAGGGTGTCGCGAAAGCGCTGCTTCAGGTTGGGGCCCATGAAAGTAGAGTCCCTCGACCGCGAGTACGATGAAGGCTACGGCCAGCACGTAGCGCAGATACGGCCATGCCATTGCGAATGCCCAGCTGACGCCCATGTGCGAGGCCAGGTACTCTCCGAACTCCGGCCCCACAATCATCACCGAGAAAGCGAACAGGATGAGTGTTCCCACCTCGAAGGTCAGCTCGAGCGCCAGCAGTCGAGTCTTCCAGATCGGGCGCGTCTCCGGGATGTCGTAGGCCACGTTGAGCGCCTCGATCATGTTGGCGAAGCCGCCGGAGGCGCTCCACAGCGTCCCCAGCAAGCCGAAAGAAAGCAGCGCGCTCGCGGTTCGGCGTGATGATCTCGGCGACCACTTTGCGCACCAATCCCATGCTCTCGGGCGGCATCACGCGCGACAACGTGCTCACTATGGTGTTGAACAGATTTGGAATCGGCAGATAGGCGATGATGGCCGCCAGCGCGATCAGGGCAGGGAAGAAGGCCATCACGAAGTAATAGGAGAGAGCAGCCGCAAACGACGAGAGTGTGATTGTTGACGATGTCTTCGCCCGGAACGGACAATCACCGTCCGCCATTGTCTGAGGCGCATAGCTGCTCCGAAGTGAAACCCGGCAATAAGCGATCTTGCAGTGGGATGGCAGAAGCGGAAGCGGGGTGCGCTTGCCTGAGTCGTCGGCACCACGAAAACATCAAACGTTAACGAGAGTCTGGCCACCCTGCTTAGATAAAGATTCACCGCGTTGTGTGATTCCGGGGAACCGGCTTAAGTACTCCCCATGACGGCTTTGGTTTGTCGGAAAGCGCTTCATCACTAGGCTATACTCGTAAGTTTGAACTGCAATGGCGGCAGCAACTGAGAGAGGTCGCACAAGACTGAACGGCAAACTGACCTGGGTCATCCTTTTCGGATTGATCCTGGCGGTGATCTTGCTCGCGTCCTTCATTTCTTTGCGTCGCGCGCGGGTGGCCATTCGCGTAGGTAAGGCGGAAGTTGCAACGATTACCGCCAGCATTTCAACCAACGGCAAGATCGAGCCGATTACGAATTTTGAGGCCCATGCTCCGGCGGCGACCACTGTAACCAGAGTGGATGTGCAGCAGGGCGACTGGGTGAAGGCAGGGCAGTTGCTGGTGCAACTGCAAGACTCCGATGCTCAGGCCCAGGCCGCTCGTGCTGAGGCACAGTTGCGCGGGGCTCAGGCGGATTTGAGTGCCGTGACGCACGGCGGCACCCAGGAAGAGCTTTTGACCAATCGCAATGCACTGACGAAGGCGCAGGCTGACCGCGATGCTGCCGAGCGCAATCTCGCTGGCCATGCAACGGCTGAAGCAGAGCGGAGCCGCTTCACAGGCCGAGGTCGATGCTGCCCGCAATCAACTCAAGGCTGCCGACGCCAATGTGCAACTGTTGCAGCAGAAGCTGAAGGACCGCTACTCGACTTCCGAGATCGGTCACGTGGAGGCGCAGCAGTCGGAGGCGAAGGCTTCCCTGGCGGCTGCCGATGCGCTGCTGCGCAATTCGAACGTTACGGCGCCGTTTGCCGGTATGGTTTACTCGCTGCCGGTGAAGCAGGGAACTTTCGTCAATGCTGGAGATCTGCTGGTGCAACTCGCCGATCTGCATAAGGTGAGAGTCAGAGCGTTCGTCGACGAGCCCGAGATTGGCCGCTTGCGCAAAGGTCAGACGGTGGAAGTGACCTGGGACGCGTTGCCCGGCCGGGTCTGGAAGGGCGAAGTCGAAACGTTGCCGACGGTGATCGTGCAGCGCAATACGCGCAATGTCGGCGAGGTCACCTGCATCGTCGATAACGCCGATCTGCGCCTGTTGCCCAGTACCAACGTGACCGTAGCGGTGATCGTGGAGCGCCAGGAAAATGTGTTGACGGTGCCGCGCGAGTCCATCCACCAAGACTCCGAAGGACGTTACGTGTTTGAAGTAGTGAATGGAGAGCTGAAACGACGCAATGTGGAAACAGCGGTCTCAGATCTCACCCGCGTTGAGGTAACCAGCGGCTTGTCGGACCATGCCGTGGTCGCGCTGGGCGCCATCAACTCGCAGTCGCTTGCGGCTGGGATGCCGATAAAGGTTGTAAATCAATGAAGGTAGTTTTCGCCAAGGTCGCGGTTTTCGTTTCTCTGGTACTGGGACTCAGTCTGTTTGCCGTCGCTGGACCGGCGGCCATAGATTCTCTCGCACTGCTGTCCGCCGGACAGATGAACGATCTGCTGGTCTCGTTGATGAACCGCAATGACGCGGAGTCGTACAACTTGCGCTCACGGGCTTACTATGCGACCGAGCAATGGGATGCTGCCATCCAGAATGCCGAGCAGGCTGTGAGCTTGCAGGCCGACGATTCGCAATATCATCTCTGGCTGGGGCGAGCTTACGGGCAGAAAGCAGCAGAGATTGGCAATCCGCTCACGGCCGCATCTCTGGCGCGCAAAGCGAAGAATGAATTCGAGCGCGCGGTCGAGCTGAATCCGAAGAACATCTCCGCTCGCTCCGATCTTTCGGAGTACTACGTCGAAGCCCCGGCGATCATGGGTGGAGGCCTTGCTAAGGCGCGAAATCAGGCTTCGGAGTTGCAGGGGCTCGATCCCGCTGCCGCCGATTGGGTCCGCGCCATCGCTGCGGAGAAAGAAAAGAGATACGGCGACGCCGAAAGCAGTCTGAAGGGCGCCATCGCCAAGGCGCAGAATCCGGCACAGTACTGGATGAGCCTGGCTTCTTTTTATCGGCAACGTGGACGGCTCGACGAAATGCAGAGTGCGATTCAAACCGCACTGGCGCAGTCGAATCGTCCGTCTGTGACCTATTACGACGCAGCGAGCGAGTTGTTGCATGCCGGGCGCAATTTTCCAGCGGCAGCACAGTACGTGAAGACCTATTTGTCATCGGGAGCTCTGGTGGAAGACGCACCGGCGTTCCGCGCACACTATTTACTGGGGCAGATTTACGAGAAGAGTGGCGACAAGGCGAAAGCCTCGGCTGAATATCAGGCCTCGCTCTCTCTTGCTTCGGGCTTCGGCCGCGCCAGGAAGGCCCTCGATCAACTGCAATAGAAGCAGCCGTTCCGCTTCCGCTGGTGGAACTCGACGAGAGAATGTCGCGTAAACCTGTACACCGCAGATACAGTCTGGTTTTCGGTAGCGGTCGCGCATTGGCGCTTGGCGCCTGCGTGTTGGCGTGCTCCATCGCAGGTGCCCAGGCTTCATCCGATGCCGCAAGCGCAACGTCGAGCACCGGGCCAATCACTTTCCGTCAAGCCGTCGAGCTTGCGCTTGAGCATAGCGGCATCATGGGAATTGCCGCGGTCAATCAGTGGCGCTCGAAAAAGGTCTATCAGGAAGCCCGCGATCACTACCTGCCGCAGCTCACCGTCGGTTCAGGCCTGGGCTACTCCTACGGATTCCCGCTGACGCTCGAAGGCTCCGCTCCTTCCGTCGTAAATTTCACTTCTACGCAGTCGCTGTTCAATCTCTCGCTCAAGCAATTCATCAAGGCCGCCAAGATCGAATGGAAAGCGCAGTCGCTTCGATGTGGAGGACAAGAAGAACGCGGTCATTCTCGACGTGGCGCTGAGCTATGAGCAACTCGACATCCTGAGCTCGAAGATTGGCGCGCTCAACCAGGCACACGAAGCGGCGACAAAGGCCGTGTACATTTCCCAGGAGCGCCTCAAGGAAGGGGTCGACACCCAGCTCAATCTCACGCAAGAGCCAGCTGGTCGAGGCGCGCATCCGCTTGCGCATCGCCGACGCGGAAGGTCAGCAGGACGTGCTTCGCGAGCACCTGTCGAAGCTGACCGGCATACCGCCAGCGGAGATTGCCGTGGTGCCCGGCAGTGTTCCTGAGCTGCCGTTGATCTCGCAGGAAGACGATTATTCGGCGCGCGCGATAGCTAACAATCCTACCGTGCACCTGGCCGAGCAGAAGGCTGTGGCAGCAGACGTCAATGCCAAGGGCGAGCACCGGGCGCTGCTGCCCTTCGCCGATCTCGCCAGCCAGTACGCTTATCTCGCCAAGTTCAACAACTACGATCTGTATTTCTTGCGCTACTCGGCTAACAACCTGGCAGCGGGTCTGAACATGAAGTTTCCCTTCTTGAACAACGTGCAGAAGGACCACGCCAAGCAGGCCGACGCTGACGCCATCATCGCGCACAAGCAGGCAGATCTTACCAAGAACCAGGTGTCGGAAGATGCGCTGAAGCTGCAGCGCTCGATTCGCCAACTCGAGGCGGCGCGCGACGTAGCCAAGCTCGATTGGCAGGTGTCGCAAGGCGAGCTGGACGCCATTGGCCCGCGTATTCAGACCGGCCAGGCCAACTTGCGCGATCAGCAAAACGCTGAGCTCGACGCCGATGACAAGCAGGCAGCATACCTGGATGCCGAATTTGAGCTTACCCGGGCTGAACTTCAGCTACTGCGTATTACCGGTGAGCTGGAGAATTGGGCCATTCCCACTCCATAAATCGCAGTTTCGCTGTTTATCCGGTAACCCCGTGATTCACAAGGTACTTGGATAGCATCCAACTCGAAGTTAATAAAGTACAATGATAAAGATGCCTTTGAAGACGCTGTTCCTCAACCCTCCTTCCTTCGAGAACTACGACGGCGGCGCTAGCTCGCGCTGGCCCGCCACCCGCGAAATCGAGTCGTACTGGTATCCGGTATGGCTGGCTTATCCCGCCGGAATGCTGGAAGGTTCGCGCCTGCTCGATGCTCCGCCGCACCATGTGAGCTCGGAAGAGACAATTCGCATCGGCAAGGATTACGAATTTCTGGTGCTGTTTACCAGCACGCCGGGCTGGCAGGGCGACATTCGCCTGGCCGCCGCGATGAAAGAGGCCAATCCTAAGCTGAAGGTTTGCTTTGTTGGGCCGCCGGTTACCACCGCGCCTGAGAAGTCGCTGCGCGAAGGAACAGCCATCGACTTCATTGTTCGTCGCGAGTTTGACTTCGCGACCGTTGAGTTCGCCAATGGCAGGCCGCTGAACGAAATTCTCGGCGCGTCATACCTCGACGCCAGTGGGAAAGTAGTACACAATCCCGACCGGCCAGAGATCGCCGACTTGGACGTGCTGCCCGATGTGGTCGACGTTTACAAGCGCGACCTGGACGTCACCAAGTACAACGTTCCGTTTCTGCTCTACCCGTATGTCGCGCTGTACTCCACGCGCGGCTGCCCGGCGCAGTGTACGTTCTGTCTGTGGCCGCAGACCCTGAGCGGGCATCCCTGGCGCAAGCGCTCCAGCGACGCCGTGGCTCGCGAGATGGCGAAGGCCAAACAGCTGTGGCCGAATGTAAAGGAATTCTTCTTCGACGACGACACCTTCAACATCCAAAAGGCGCGCACGATTGAGCTGTGCTCGAAGTTGAAGCCGGTTGGAATCACCTGGTCTTGCACCTCACGCGTCACTACCGACTACGAAACTTTGAAAGCGATGAAGGAAGCCGGCTGCCGGTTACTTATCGTCGGCTACGAGTCGGGCGATCAACAGATCCTGAAGAACATCAAGAAAGGCGCGACGGTTGAACGCGCTCGCCAGTTCACCAAGGATTGCCACAAACTCGGCCTGAAGGTACACGGCGACTTCATCCTCGGTCTGCCTGGCGAGACCAAAGAAACCATTCGCGCCACTATCGATTTCGCCAAGGAGCTCGACGTCGAAACCATCCAGGTTTCGGTGGCCCACGCTTATCCCGGCACCGAGTTCTACGACTTCGCCAAGGCGAACGGCTTCATCGTGAATGAAGGCTCGCAGATGGTCGACGAAGGCGGACATCAGCTAGCCATGATCGAGTATCCCGGCCTGCCACGCGACTACGTCATGGAGATGGTGCACCGCTTCTATGACGAGTACTACTTCCGTCCGAAGGCGGTCTTCCGCATTGTCCGCAAAGCCTTCTTCGACACCAGCGAGCGCAAGCGCCTCTACAAAGAAGCGAAGTCGTTCATGAAGCTGCGTGCGGCGCGCAATCGTGCGGTCAAAGAAGGACGATTGAAGCAGCATGGTCCACCGCCGTCAGCTCCAACCCAGCCCACTGCCACCAAGCCGGAGAGCGAACTGGTCGTCCTCTGAGGCGGTAGTGAGTTTCGCCGAACTGATCTTGATCGCGATAGCCGTGTTCGCCGCCAGCGGAGATCACAACCGCGGATATAACGAAGCGCTGCCCTTGCGCGATGAATCCAGCTCGAAGAGCGAAACAACCTGTAGCCCAGGACGGAAGTCCTGGGTAGCCATATCCCTTTGAAATCTTTTGAGCCCCGTCGGGGGGCACTGCAATCCGCCCAAGGGTTCCGTTGTAGGATCGTGGGTGTAATTGCCTGCTAGTTCCGAAACATCCCCGAACCTACTATGTGCTTCAATACACACGTGAGACACACCTTCATCGCATGCCTGTTGCTGGCGCTGCTTACTGCCTGCTCCTCGTCGAAACCCGCGGAGGCGCCATCGAACTCGGCGCAGCCCGCCAAGAAGGCCGAAACCAAGCAGCCTCAGTTTGAAACCGGCCGCACGGCGTTTCAAAAGATGTATCTGGCGGCGCGGTTGTGGGCGGCAGACATCAAGCCTTTTCGGTTGCAGTCGCAGTACACTCCCGACGCGCCAACCAGCGAGGGCAAGGCCGGCTTGTGGCGCGCTTCTTTCGCTTCGCCCTCGAAACGCGCGATGAAGATGTTTATCTGGTCTGGACTGGTCGGGCCTGACGCGCCCGAGCAGGGAGTCAGCTTCACCACGGAAGATACATGGAGCCCAACCAACACGTCGACGCAAGTGTTTGAGCTGGCGTTCCTCAAGATCGATAGTGATCAGGCTTACGAAGTCGCGGAGAAGCATGGCGGGGAGAAGTTGCTCAAGAAAAATCCGAAGCAGCCCGTCTTCTTCGTGCTCGATTGGGACGCGCGCAAAAGCACACTGTTCTGGCACGTGATCTATGGAACGAGCATGGATGACGCTCAGCTTCGTATTGCGGTGAACGCTACCAGCGGCGAGTTCGATCGCGTGGAGAAGTAAGCTCGGGTAGGTGCGGTTGGTTCAGCGTCGCCGCTTCAACAGTGCACAAAGCCCAATCCGGCGGTGGAAGCCCCGCATTGATGCGGGGGTAGTATAGCTCGCATGAGGGCGCGCTTTAGCGCCGGAACGAGATGTCGCCGAGGCTGAAGCCGGTCTGTTAGCGGGATATTTCCTCCGCATAAATGCGGAGGCTTCCACCCTAAGAAATGCGGAGGCTTCTACCCTAAACCGCGGCCGCTCCCGCTAGCCCTTGCTCGGCTTCCAAAGCTCCCAGATGGGAACGCCCTTGTTGTCGCGCAGCACCATCGTGCTGTTTCCAAACACGACTTCGCGCGCGATAACTTCGTCGCCCGCGTCGCTAGTCTTCGCGCCAGTCACTTCGACGACGTCTCCGACTTTGATCCAGCAGTCAATTTCTTTCAGGTAATCCTTAGGAGCCAGTTGTACTGTGACCACCTTGTCGGCGACCTTAACCATCAGCATGGTGGGATCCATTGCTCCCGCTCCCTCGGTCACCTGGGTCACGGTTCCTTTGAGTTTCGTTTCTTGGGTTACATCGTATTTCGGGCCATTTTTCAGGCTATTTTTTCCGCCCGTTTGCGCGGATGCGTTTATGGTCACCAGGAAAATCACGAGTGAGAGTGCCAGAACATTCGACCACGATCGAAAACCCATAGTCGGTACCTCCTTCCGGCCTGTAGGTGCCAGAACGCCGACGCAAACCAGGCGAAGCATGTAATCCTCTTGGAATCCTGCCTGTGTCGTGTAAGGCACTGCAACAAATTAGCTTAGCTCCGCTGCCGGAGCTCGGCTGTGAGCCGCATCACCGCCCTTGGTGATTGCTAATTGTGAACATCGCGACGATAGTGCTTGCTTAAGCCACTTTAGTGTGCATAATCATGGGAAGAAAGCCTAAGTCTCTGGAGCGCCCCGGAGGGCTTGGGAACCCGCAGCACCGGTCCCGTCGGAACGTCTAAGTCGGGCTGGTTCGCCGCAGCCGATCTGGTCAGGCCTGTACGGCGACGAGTCGCACTGCATTTGCGGTTCTCCGAAAGGACAGCATTTATGGATGACCGACTCACAGTCAGCATTGTCGTAGCCGATGACCACACTATCTTCCGCGATGGCCTGCGTCGCCTGCTGGAGTCCGAACCGGAACTGAAGGTCGTGGGCGAAGCCGCAGACGGCGACGAAGCTGTGGTGCGCACCCGCGAACTCAAACCCGATATTCTGTTGCTCGATCTGGCCATGCCGCGCAAAGCGGGAATGGATGCCATGCGCGAGCTTGCCGCCGACAGCAATGGCATCGCGACCAAAATTATCGTCCTGACCGCAGCTATCGAGCGCATTCAGATTGTGCAGGCGCTTCAGTTCGGCGCCCGTGGTGTGGTCATGAAAGAAGCTGCCACCCAGCTGCTGATGAAAGCCATCCGCGCCGTCATGGCAGGCGAATACTGGGTAGGGCGTGAGGCTGTCGGCGACATCGTCGACTTCATGCGCAACAGCTCTTCCGGCGACAAGCCGCAGAAGAACTATGGACTGACCAAGCGCGAGATGGACATTCTGGTGAGCATCGTGACCGGTCTGAGCAACAAAGAGATCGCGCGCCGTTTTACGCTGAGCGAAGACACGGTAAAACATCACCTGACGAATATCTTCGACAAGGTTGGCGTGAACAGCCGTCTGGAGCTTGCGCTGTTTGCCATCAACAACCGCCTGACCGAGGCCGCCGGCGCCGGCCAATAAGGGCGCAGGCTATAGCTGCGCCAGCGTCAAGGGCGTGCGTTGCTTCTGCGCGTTACTATTGACGACTATGATCCTCACCTTGCGGTTCGGCTGTTCAGTGAACTAAATCTGCCGGTCGCCGATCGTCACACCTTGCTAGTTGCCGAACCGGCAAACTCCCTGTAGCGCCATTACTATTCTTTATATTTCAGCTCTGCAAGCACCGCTGAAGCACACAGCTATCGGCAAGTTCCAACAGCGACAATGCTCCGTTTTTTGGGTTCATGCGTCTGTATTATCAGGAGCAAAACATGCCCAGGAAGTACCTCATTGGCAGCGTTGGAGCCCTCGTGCTGGCGCTGCTGGTGTTCGCGGGATGCAACCAGAAGCCCGCGCTCACTGACGCTCAGGTTGCCGGCGATGTTCAGAGCAGAATCTATGGCGACGCTGCCGTCCAGAGCCGAAGCATCTCGGTACAGGCGAGCAACGGAATCGTTACCCTGAACGGAAATGTTGCGAATGACGCCGAGCGTGGAGCTGCGGCCAACGATGCGGCTCGGGCGAACGGAGTCAAGACGGTCGTCAACAATCTGCAGGTCGAGCAGGCAGCGGCTACGCCTCCGGTGGTAGCGGAGCAGCCGGCGCCCACGCCGCCTCCAGTTGAAAAGAAGCCGAAGCGCGTGGCCGCGAATTCGAGTCCGGCAAAACACCGGCACGCGAAGCAAACGGCCAGTAACGACGACAACAGCGATGAGCCGGTGCTCGCTCGTACGGCTCCGCCTGATCAAAATCCCATAGCGCAACCCGCGCCGGTAGTGGCCCAAACGCCGCTGCCACCACCACCTCCGCCGCAAAAGGTGACCATCCCGGCGGGCACGCAAGTCACGGTTCGCTTGAACGATCCGCTTGACTCGGAGAAGAACCAGGTCGGTGACACCTTCCATGGCAGCTTGGGGGCGCCCATCGTGATCGACGATCAAACGGTGATTCCGACTGGCGCCGACGTCACCGGGCGTGTGGCCGCAGTGCAGAGCGCCGGACGATTTGCCGGTAGCTCACTGCTCACGCTCGAGCTGACCAGCGTGTCGGTGAACGGCAAGACCTACAACGTTCAGACCAATCAGTGGTCGCGCCAGGGTAAAGGCGAGGGCAAGAACACGGCAGTGAAGGCCGGAGGCGGCGCAGTGCTGGGTACGGTCATCGGCGCCCTTGCCGGTGGAGGCCGAGGAGCTGCCATTGGTGCCGCCGCAGGTGGCGCTGCCGGTACCGGCGTCGCTGCGACCAAGAAGGGCGAGCAGATTAAGCTCGGCCCGGAGTCAACCCTCAACTTCCAGCTGATTAATACGCTGACGGTCACGCCGCAAAGTAGCAATGACCGCAACGCTGGCCGTAATCCGATGGGGAACTAAGCTAAAATTCACAGGGCGCAGTCACAACCTCACTGCGCCCT
Source organism: uncultured Acidobacteriaceae bacterium (assembly GCA_963819645.1). Lineage (GTDB taxonomy): Bacteria > Acidobacteriota > Terriglobia > Terriglobales > Acidobacteriaceae > CAVVDY01. Next base: position 247,691 of record CAWFWZ010000016.1, on the reverse strand, counting down.
TTTAGCTTCTACATAAGAGTGGAGAGTAGAACCTCTTCCTTCTCACATCATGCCCAAGATTAGTGCTCTCCTGCATACTCACAACGATGCTTTGCGCCTGGGACGCGCTCTGGATTCTCTGCGACCCTGCGACCAGGTGTTGATCATCGACGACAACTCGGACGACGATACTACCCGTGTTGCCCACGAGAATGGTGCCTCGGTTAAGATGGCGATTCCTGGGGTGGCCCGTGGCGCCTACGCTATGGACGCCAGCTATGACTGGATTTTCTGCCTTCGTCCCAACGAGGCAATCTCGGAAGAGCTTGAGGCCTCGCTGCTGGAGTGGAAGGAACAGGATCCTGAGGAGACGGTTACCTGCTGCAAGGTGCAGGTGCGCGAGCAGAACGGTAGCGGCTGGCACACCCTCGATCCCGAGGTGCGCCTCATCAATCGCAAACTATTGAACTGGGTGGGAGACCTTCCGTTCAGCCAGCACTGCGATATAACTTTGAGAGGAGATTTGCTGCGCTTTAACAATCCCTAGGGAGCTCGGAACCATTCGGCGCGCTTTGAAGGGGCACGGCTTCAGCCGTGTCGGGAGTCAAGTTAATGACTCCGGCTTTAGCCGCTGAGGATTTGTTCGGAATTTCCCTGACGCGAACTCCGCAAGGACCGAGTGGACCTTTTTCTGGCATGCGTGCTGGCGGTTGCAGGACTGATTTTTGGCAGCTTCCTCAACGTCTGCATCAGTCGCATCCCGCGTGACGAATCCGTTGTCTCTCCTCGTTCTCGCTGTCCCCGCTGCAACAGTCCGATTCGCTGGTATCACAACATCCCCATTCTTAGCTTTGTGTGGTTGAAGGGCCGTTGTGCCGACTGCCGAGGCGCGATCTCGGTTCGCTACCCCCTGGTCGAACTGCTCACCGCAGCACTGTTCGTTGGCTGCTTTGCGAAATTCGGCCTGAGCCTCGGGTTGCTGAAATTCTGCGTCTTCTCGTTTCTGCTCGTCGGCCTCATTTTCATGGACGCGGAAACCGGTCTGCTGCCGGCAGAATTCACCTACACCGGGATTGGCCTGGGACTGATCTTTGCCTGGCTGGTTCCCGGCGACAGCAGCGGATCGGAATTCCTGTTGCGAGTGCTGGGGATCCGGCTGGGGACAGGTGTTCGTCAGGCTTCTCTTGTGGACGCCATCATTGCGATGCTCCTCGGCGCCGCATTCTTCTATTGCATCTGGGCTGTGTATTATCTCGTTCGCAAACGTCACGGCCTCGGCTTTGGAGATATCGCTCTCATCGCGATGTGTGGCGCGTTTCTCGGTCTCAAGCTGACGCTGTTCGTCCTGTTCTCCGCGCCAATCCTCGGATGCATCTATGCCGTCGGATGGGTGGGGTGGAATGCGATGCGTACCAGCAGGGAACCAGCAACTTCCGGCGAATCACGCCGCACCACGGCCGAAATGCTGCGGCTGGGAGAAATCCCTTTTGGAGCCTTCCTCGGCGCGTGCTCGCTGCTCGCTGTGTTCTGGGGAGAGCGCGCGTGGCACATCTATCTAACGTGGGCGAATCTCCGATAGCAGCAAGCGGCTAGGCCGACGCTCTCATCGCCGCCGCCCGGGGACGGCGATCGACAATCTGCCGAAAATGATGCTCGGCATGTACCCAGTGAAAGCGCCGCCATTCCTCTGCCGTCAACGGCCCCAGATTAGGATGATCCATAATCCTGGTCTTCTTTCCGAAGCGCCGCTCGGCATCGTTCAACATTGCATTCATGGCGACCAGCGCATCATCGAACGCGCGCAGGTTATCTCCCAGCAGCCCCTGCCGTGGAGTGATGTTCCGGGCCGCCTTCATGCCGGTTGGAATCCGGCCCAGGCGCAGAACATAGAATCTTCCCGCCCGGTCTTTCCAGGTAGCTTCTCGGCAGAATGGCTCGTTGGCCTGCATCGTCCTCAGCATGCCTCTGGTGGTGGCAGTGAACGTCAGCAGCAGATGCTGCAGAATAAGCGAGGCCGACCACTGCCCATCGTGCGAATAGTGCCAGTCGTCCGGCGAAAAATCGCACGTGAGCCGCTGCGCTGTGGCGCGGACCTTTTCTAAATGTGGAGACAAAGCGCCTCCCGGGTTAAGTTCAAGTGAGGGAATCTCGGTGTTTCTCGTATTATGCCTGACGCGAGCCGATTTTTATCAAGCGCCATTCTCTGCCTGCACAAACTTCGAGACGACTCGCAGGTCCTCGATGAAGAGCTGCATTTCGCGGTGACGGGCGTCGTCATCCGGGGCCCGCAATATCGACGACGGATGCACCGTTGCAGTAATCGTTACTCCGTTGCGAAAGGGAAGAAGTTGCCCGCGCTGCTGCGTTACCCGAAATGAGCGCCCTAGCAGCGACTGCGCCGCCGTGGCTCCAAGACAAACGATCACCTGCGGCTTGACTACCTCAATCTCGGCATCGAGCCACGCGCGGCAGGCGGCGATTTCACTAGAGTTCGGTTTCTTGTGGATACGGCGTTTGCCGCGCGGCTCCCATTTGAAGTGCTTTACCGCGTTGGTGACGTAGGTCAGCTTGCGATCAATGCCCGCCTCGATCAGCGCCTTATCGAGCAGCGCTCCTGCCGGACCAACAAACGGCTTGCCCTCCAGATCTTCTTTGTCGCCCGGCTGCTCGCCGACGAACATCACCTTCGCATGGCGTGCGCCTTCGCCGAAAACAGTCTGCGTCCCGCGCAACCATAGATCGCAAGCCTTGCAATCTTTGGCGATCGCGCGCAGCTTATCCAGCGTGGGATGAGGCGGAATCAGCTCAGCGGCGGAATTTGCGGGCTGTGCCTTGCGCGCCATAGCTCAAACGATGCGGGGGAGTGGCGGCAAGTTGCGAGTGCCTGGACGAATGTCACGAATAGTTGGTGCCGTTCGGTGCCCCGGCCTCAGCGTACCTCCTGTGCATTCTTTGCGCTGAGCGTGACCGTGTTCTCGCCCGGAACGAGGTTGGCAGCGATATCCCAGACCAGCGACCCGCCCGAGTTGGGGACGATGGCGAAGAAATAGTAGGTGCCAGTCGCAGCTTTCGCGGCCAGCGTAGCCTTGCCGGAGGCGTCCAGCTTTGTAGTGGCTACGTAAAAGTTATGCAGCCCTCCAACGATCGAGGAGCAACCCTGCGGCGTATGGCACTGCGTTTGTAGGGCCTTCATCGCCTGGCCGGAGGTTGAGTTAGCCGGCAAGGTGAGGCCGAGTTCGCGCAGGACATCGCCGATAGGCTTGCGCATGACGAATACTGTTTGTCCGGCAAGCAGGTTGGTTCCGGAGAACGAGGAGTCGAGCAGTACTCGAAAATCAGTGCGCTGAGCGCTGGGACCCGCAGAGGTTTCGGTAGGAACCGACGTCACTGCCGATGTCACTGCTGAGGCAGTGGCTGGCGAGGGTGCTGAATAGCTGGCCGGAACGGCGGGGATTGCAGCGCTCGAGGCGCGCATGGTGTTCCGCTTGCTTCTGGCAGCGAAGGTGCCGACGCTGCAGCTCTCCGAATGCGGAGTGAAGCTGACGTCATCGCCGCGGATAGACGAGACGAGCTTGCCGTTCACGCCCGTGGTGCCGGAGCCGCGAAGTGTGTTGTCAGGCGCAACGCCGAGCAGGAAAGCTCCGCCAGCATTCTGCACGTGGACGACAAAGCTGGTTGGGGTGTTGTCGACCGTATATGGCGACTTCACGTGAGCTTTACCGCAGTCGAGCGTGACTGCGTCGTTGTCGAACTCGAGCGTCAATCCGGAGTTGTCGGTGTAGCGTCCTGTCATACGGAAACCGGTCGCAAGCGGCGCGCTGGTGCTGAGTGCGTCCATAAAACCGATGCCGGTCTTAGGCGCAGTGACCGGCTTTGGAGGCACGAAGCTCATGGAGCCAATAGTGCAGCGCTCGGTCTTGGGTGCGTAGTTGGGAATAGACGTGCTGGTGGTGCAGGGACCGTTGCAATAGTATCCCTGCGCCTGCGCGGAAGCGCCATTCACCATGACCGTCTTGGTCGTGGTGGTGTAGCCCGTGATAACGCGTCCTTTGACGAGGACGGATCCGGGGCCGGAGAGAGTGCCATCAGGGTGCACGGTGACGACGATGGGTTCGGGCTCGTTAGCTAGAACGACTTGCACAGTGCTGCCGGACTTTCGCAGAGTGTAATCATGTGCGTCGGGAACCAGGGTGCCGCACTTCTCGATGGTGGCAACGCCATTACCGAAGCTGATACTGGGGAGCTCTGATCGGCTGTGATAGGTGCCGACGAGGACCACGCCCGCGACCGGTGAAGGTTCGTTGGGGTCGGGCTTTTCTGCGAAAGGCATCAGGAGACTTGCCATGCCTTCCATAGCGCCCATGCCTTCGCAGGCGTCCAGGCTTCCGCCAAGTTCGAGACAGCGCCGCAGCGCCGGATCTTTCTCCCGGTTCGCCTCTGCGCCAGCGAATATACCCATGGGATCGAGGACGGGATCGCCGGCGATGGATGACCGCCCGCCGCTTTGACCCTGCTTCATCTGCTGCTGAATCTTCTCTTCGTGCTGCTTCTGGCTTTGCGCGAGGGAGGCTTCGGTTCCGCGATAGGTGTCGGCTGCCTGCTGGCCCTCAAGTTGTTTGATCCAGTCGAGGGCATTAAAGATCTCGTACCTCCCCACGACCTGATCGAAGTTCTTTACCTCTTCCGGCGAGTGAGTTTTAGAGTAGTCCTGCGAAAGCTCGTAGCCGGCTTTGGCATAGTCGGTCATCAGCTTCAGCTCTCCGGGAGTAAAGGGGCCGTTATACTTTCGGGCGTCCTTGATGCGCGTGATGTAGGTCTGAAGATAGGTGAAGACGGCGACCTGACGCGCGATGGTGTCGGTGGCGTCAGTGCCTTTGAGTTGTGCTTTGACCTTTTCGACGGAGGGCAGCGCGGCGGTGTAGTCGCCGGATGCGGGCGGAGCCTGGGCGAACGCCACGCCGCACATCAACCCGAGCACTGGCAAAAGCACATTGAGACAGCGACGTGAGCGTCCCCACGCGGAACCTCTGAGCAACCAAACCGCAGCCATCGTGGACAAAAACAAAACTGAACCTACCAGTTCACCGGGCCTTGATTCATGTTTACCCCGCGCGTTGTTCATTGAGAGGGCCTATGCAAATGCGCTGCAAACGCATTGCATTTTCTACTACGTGGTGACACGTTCCCTGGGAATTGCCGGAAAGAGTAACCCTCATTGTCGCGGAAAGCAAGCCCGCCATTGGAGCGGGCGTCAGATGACACTTTCGGCAGGGCGCCCCGCGCTACTTCGGCTGAACCTCGACGGGTTGGGGAAGCTTCGTCGAACCTCTTCCCGGACTCGCGATGGTGATGGATTGTGCGTGATTGGTATACCGCGCCAATACCTCAGGTTTACCCCAGTCGAGGTCCCATCCATTTTCAATTGCGATCACAGTGTAAGTTCCGGGGAACACGTCGAGAAGGCTGAAGGTTCCGTCCATGTCGCTCTGGTCGCGGCGAAAGAAGTCGCGCTTCTGGTCAGGATCTTCCGGCACCAGCACCACCATCGCGCCGGAAAAAGGCCTACCGGATTGTTGCGCTACACCTTCGATCGTCGCGTTACCGGCTGCTAGCGAAAGCGTAATCTCCGCCGATGCTCCAGACGAGACACTGAGCGTGCGTCCCGCAGGCACACCGTTGCTCGCGTCGATACTTACCGCGTAGGGCTTGTTCGATGAGGCGGCGCGGAACTCGTACTGGCCGGCGCTGATGTTAGTGAACGTGACCTCTCCTTCGGGGCTCACCGGCCGCACCGCAACAGCTCTTCCTCTGCTATTGCGCATTGCTACTCTGAGCACCACCGGCAACTGCGACTCGCCCGCCACCTGTATCTTCGCCTTCACCGTACCAGTGGGATTGCCCGACGCCATGTCGATCTCAGAGTTGGTGGGACTCAGTTCGACCTCGGTTGGCTCATTCTCCTGTCGATTCATGCCTCCAATTTGACCGATTGTGTAGTGACCTGCGGGAATTCCCGTGATCTCAAATACGCCCGGGGAGTGCTGAATTACTCCGCCCGTTTCAATGTGCTGCATTCCGCCGAGTGATTGTTCCTGAATCATCGGCATGGAATAGCCCTGTTCTCCGTTGCCCTGCGGATGGACGATGACATGCAGCGAAGGAGCTGGACTGAGGTGGACATCAGCCTCCACTTTGGCGCCGCCACGGATCGGGATCGGAGTGGCCTCATCCGGGTCCGTCGTGTCGCCGTAATAGGTGATGGGATACGCGACATCCAGCGCCGGGTCCAGTGGGGGAGGCTGGGGCGTTCCCTCCGGCTCGCTATGAGCACCATGTACCGCATACCACGGTTTTGCCTGCACCATTACGAAGTACGTTCCGTCCTCCAGCGGTGTCACTTCGTAGGTGCCCTGATCGTCAGTCGTCGTTCGCCGCACTGGGTGGATTTGGCTGATCCCGGACTGGTGGCTCTCCGCGCAGAACGGTAACCGTCGCATTGCGGACGGGTTCGCCTGATTCATCCATCACCTTGCCCCGCAACACCGGATTGGGAGCAAGCTGGAGCGCCAGGTTCTCCGTAGTGAAAGCGGCGCCGGTGACAATCGCGGTGGAAAACTGCTCGTGCTCCTTATAAGAAGTTGGGAGGAAGCCTCGCTTCTCTGCGCCCAGTGAGTACTTGCCGGCGGGAAGGCGAAAGACGAAGCGTCCATCATCGACCGTCACCATCGATTTCGTGCTCTCCCGGTTCCTCGCATCACCCATCGTGACGCGGACTCCAGCCAGCGGATGTCCGCCAATCTTGTTCACGACTGTGCCCGAAACCTGATAGCTTCCAAACGGAATCTCAGACGCTGCCGCCAGAGACATCGACGTACAGAGCAGCGCCAGACCGAAGACGACGGCGCCGAAGCATCGGAAGCCAGAAGATGTTGGCGTGTTATTCACTCGTCGAAACCAATTGCAGTTGCATCTGCTCTTTCTGCCCCGCTGCCAGTCGCACAGTCTGTCCCTTGCCGTCGTAGGCTCGCATGGCAACCGGGTTCTCGTATTCGAGCTCGGGTTGCACCTCGGGAAATGCCAGCACTCGGTAGTCCCCGGGCGGCAACATTACCGAAAATTTTGTATCCCGGTCTACGAACTGTTCCGCAAAACGTCCGGTGCTATCGGGTAATGGAATGAAATAGACACGCGCGCTGGAGGCCGAAGACGGCGGCCCGCTCCAACCATTACCTCCCAGTGAGATAGGCGCCGCGGAACCGGTAAGGCTATTCGCGCCTTCGACTACGCCTTCAATGGTTGCGGTGTCATTCCGCAGCGTCACTTCGATGGCAGGCGCAGAGCTTCCGGCTGGAACCACCAGCGGACGACGCAGCAAGTTGACGCCGCCGGCCGTCACCGATGCTGCGTAACCATGTACCGGGTACACCTGCAGCTGCACCCAGTAGCGTCCTGGCGCGACATGTTCGATCTGCGTGGAGTTATTCTGCGAATCCAGCCTTGCCTGCGGCGTCCCATTCTGCTGCTGAGGCCCGAAGTCATCCGCTGGTTCTAACATCACCGTGACACTAAAGCGGAGCGGCCCCGAATATATCTGGCCTTGGGGACCAACGGTGGTCGTTGTAAGTGGACCAGCTCCATCGTTGAACTGGTCTTTCACATTCACGCGAATTGGTGGAGTCGCAGACAATGGCAGGACTACCCCTTCAGCTCCGCCATGCACGGTGACCTTCGCCTCGCCGCCGAACGCCTCGTCCCCGAAAGCTCATCGCTCGCACTTGATAGCTTCCGTTGGGCAGCAGCCCCACAATCGCCTGCTTCTGCCCGTCATACTCGAGCGCGTATCCCGGCCCTCCGGGTCCCTGAACCGACACATCGATACCGAAACCTCTGCCCGGTGGAACATTGGTGACCGGCACAATTACGGGAAAGTACGGTTGCCTCACCAGCGTCAGGCGGGCTTCTGCGGTTTTTCCCGGGGTGAGCTCAATCGTTCCCGCGGAAGAGAAGCCGCTCGCGTTCGGGTAATAGGCCGGAGCGTAGCCGTACACCTGCCCTCCCGGAGCCGAGAATTTCGGGTCTTCATCCCGCAGCTCATGAGTCAGCAGCTTGTAGCTGCCGGCGGAAAGCTCGGCAAAACGAAATTCGCCATCGGACCTGGTGGATTGCACTCCCACCGAGACCCAGTGGCCGCGGCCCTGGCGCACCTGGCGGCGAAAGAGTTCCACTTCGATAGGGTCAGGGGCCTCCGCTGTAGGCAGCGCCACGTGGCCAACAATGAGTGCCTCGGGCACCAGCGCAATTTCAATGTCCTTCCCGTCGACCACTCTCTGTCCCATCTGGCCCTGCTCACCTCGGTCGTTCAGGAACCCGGGCTTGCGCGCCGTCAGCGTGTACGGACGAGGGGCGATACGACGAAAATCTTGCGGCGCGACTGGGCGACCTGGGGTGGTCGAGGTTTGGCCCTCAGAAGCAGCCTCTGCAAACACGATCTCAAACCGGCCGCTGCTGTCAGTCATTGTGGCGAAGCGTTCGCCTTCGGAGACAACCAGCGCGCGTGCAATCGGTTCGTGCGTGACGCTGTTGATGACCACCCCGCTGACGCGGTCTGCGGGTTTGGCTTGCGGCTCCTGTGCGTGAGCTCGCTGGGAAGGGAACGGAGCAGCCAACAGTAGGGCAGCCAAAACCAGGAGTTCAACCGAGGCGTTTTTGCGGGCGAACATTCTGGGTTAGGTCCTCAGCTCGAATAGCGCTGACGTGAAGAGATTTTCGACGTCCTCATTGTGCCCCAACGCCCAAAAAATGCAATCGGCAATTGAAAAGGGATTGCTTCCGGTGTGACTCCATTTACAACACCCATTCGTGTGGGTCAGTCTTACGAAAACCCCGGGGCGCGGGGAGTAGAAAGGGAAGATCATCGGACGGAAATCGGGATCTCAGTTATCACACACATCTGTGACAAACTCGCTTGGTCGGCGTCGCTCAGTCTCGTAAAATAGACAGGCAAGAGGACGAGGGAGACTTGTCTCTTCTCCGACTCGCGCCCTTAATAGGGAGGCGTGACGCGATCCTATCGTCATAGCGCCAGTTGGCCACTGTTAACTACTCCTGAAACATTCCCATCCTTCCATCCCGAAAAAACCGCACGTAACTCCTTATTTTGTAAGATTTTGCCAGTAAGTCTCACGCGCTCAAGATTTTGCGGACTGTTTTTCAAAACGACTGAATGCTTTCAAGATTTTAGGGGTATGCCGGGGGAGGGGGGTACCCCAAGGATTGCACCGGAATGTGTGCAGCTAGAACTCCTGATTGGATATTACAAGGTCGATAACACCTTTCGACGCTGCGGGTCCCGCCACAGAGCGGCTATATACTGCCACATGCAATCTGCGGCCCAGCGCAGCTCTCTTTCGCGTGATCTCGGCGCCAGCCACGCCACCGCGGTCGTCATCGGCACCATCATCGGCAGCGGCATCTTTCTGGTTCCCGCCGAGATGATGCAGGCTGTCGGCTCGGCGCGTCTCGTATATCTGGTATGGATCGTCGGCGGCCTGCTCTCCATGTTTGGCGCCATGACCTACGCCGAGCTCGGCGCGATGAAGCCGCAAGCCGGCGGCGAATACATTTACATCCGCGACGCCTACGGGCCGCTGCCTGCATTTCTCTACGCCTGGACGTGGTTCGCCATCGCCAAACCTGCCTCGATCGCAACCACGACAACTGGACTGGTTCGCATCCTCGGCACCTTCAGCGCGCTGTCGTTCCTTAATCGCCATGCGATCTCGTCGCCCTTCGCCGATCACCTATGGCCAATTCGTTGCCATCATTGCGGCTGCGCTTATTACCGGACTGAACTACCTTGGCGTGAAAAAGGCCGGTGAGTTCCAGCTCTTTTTCACCGTGCTTAAGATCGCAATGATCATCGCCATCGCTGTTCTTTGCTTCACCGCCGCAAGCGGCACCTGGAGTAACTTCGCCAGCGAGTTCAAGGGTGCGACCGGCGGCGCTGCCGGCTTCTTCGCCGCACTGGTTGCTGCGCTGTGGGCTTACGACGGATGGAACGACCTGAACATGGTGAGTGGGGAAGTGCGTCATCCTGAACGCAACATTCCCATCGGACTGATTCTCGGTGTCAGCGTCGTCGCCGTTCTCTACATGCTGACCAACGCTGCGACGCAATATGTGTTGCCCGCGTCGGCGATCGCAGCTTCCGAACGTCCCGCGTCGCAAGCGACTGCCATCGCAGTCGGCGCGTGGGGAGCAGGTATCGTGTCGGCAGGAATGGCACTCTCGATGCTCGTCAGCCTGAACGGCACCATCATGAGCGGAGCCCGCGTGCCTTACGCCATGGCCCGCGATGGCTACTTCTTCAAGGCACTGGCCGATGTGAATCCGCGATTTCACACGCCGTCCGTCGCGCTCGGCGTGCAGCTTGTGCTGTCGATCTTCCTGCTGCTCTTTGCCGGAAACTTTCGTCAGCTCTTCTCGCTGGCGATCTTCGCCGAATGGCTCTTCTACATGATCGCTGCCAGCACAGTTTTCGTGTTGCGCAAGAAAGAACCTAACCTGCCGCGCCCGTATCACACCTGGGGATATCCGGTTGTGCCGGCACTATTCGTGCTTGCCGCTGCCGTGCTTCTCTACTTTACGTTTACTCAGAATCTGCGCAACTCGGTCTGGGGATGCGTCGTCATCCTCGCCGGCGTACCGATCTTCTGGTACTTCGCACGGCGAAAAAAAGACCTGCTGTCATCTTGAGAGGTCGAGTGGTGTATGGACTTAACGGCTGTCATCCTGAACGACGACGCCGAGCAGCGCGAGGAGGAGAAGTCGAAGGACCCTATTTCAGCCGCCGACCTTGCTGCGATTTAACCGGCCCTCGCCGTCAGCAAACTTTTCCAAACACTTTTACCGTTTCATCCGTCCTAGCTGATGAGAACGCATAAAAACACAATGGCGGCGAACTCAGCCATCTTCCGAATCCCGCAGGAGACGACCCTGACACTCGACGGGCAATGCGAGGCAGCAGAACTGGAAACTGCGGTTCGCTTGCACGCCCGTTTCGTCTTCAAGGTCGCATACGGCGTGCTTCGCAATTCGCACGACGCCGAGGATGTAGCCCAGGAAGTTTTCCTTCGCGTCCACCGAGACGGCACTCGCGGCGTACGCGACCTGCAAGCCTGGCTCGCGACCATCGCATTCCGACTAGCGATTGACCGTCGCCGCCGGCCCGAAGCCCTCGACATCGCCGACATCGATATTCCAGCAAGCGATATCACCGCTGAGCAATCCGCTATCGAGCGCCAAAGCGTCGAGCGCGTACATCGTCTTATCGCGTCGCTGCCCGACGATCTGCGCAATCCGCTCGTGCTCTCGGCGATCGAGGAACTAAATTCGCGGCAGATCGCAACCATTCTCGGTATCCCCGAGTCGTCGGTGCGCGGCCGCATTATGCGCGCACGCCAATTGCTGAAAGAAAAACTGGCTGCCATGTCGGAAGTGAAGCCATGAACTCTGACGACCAACTCGACCGCATACTGGATCACGCGCTCAGCGAATATCGTGACGCCGAGCCGCTCACCGGAATGGAAGATCGCATTTTGCGCCGGCTCGCTGCCCAACCAGAGCCAAGCTCTCGCCGATGGGCGTGGATTCTGGCGACCGCTGCGGCTCTGGCCGTACTTGTCGTCGCTCTGTGGCTTGGGTTGCGCGAACGTCCGCAGCAGCAGACCGTCGCTAGCAAGGTCACGCAAACGGCAGAGCACGCGACGACTAGCAGCGCACATTCAGAGACGCCGGTCGTACCATCGGCGCAGTCGCATCCCGTAGCAGCGACACGCGCAGCCTCACGACGGCTGAAATCTCCGGTGATGCCGCAGGTTGCGAAGGCCGCCGCTGCCAAGCCTGCGCTCAAACAATTTCCCGCGCCCGCGCCGATGACCAGCGAAGAGCACGCTCTGCTCGCGCTGGCACGTACACATCCGGACGCATTGCTCGCCCAACCGGACGATGCCGACAAGCTCAATATTGCGCCCATCGAGATCAAACCACTCGCGCCTGAAGCTGGCGCGCCGCAAGGAGAACAGTGATGAACCGTTTTACCGTCTTCGTATTCTGTGCATTGCTTGCTGCAACCACCGTCGCCAGCGCGCAGAGCGTGCAGTCCGCACCTGACGCTGCCCCCAAGGCGAGCGCACACTCCGCTGCCGATGCCACGCCCAGGCACTGTTACGCGCTCAACTACGTCTTGAAGGAATTGGACGGCACGAAGGTCATCAACCAGCGCAGCTTCGTGCTAAACACTCTGGCATCGAACTCGGCGATTAACTCGCCGGTCGCCGATTGGAGTCGCCTGCGCGTCGGCAACCGCGTCCCTGTCTTCGTTCACAGCCAGGAGAAAGGCTCCACTAACACCGTCACGGACTTTAATTACATTGATGTCGGCGTGAACATTGACAACCGCCTGCGTGAAGTCGGGAGAGGCGCTCGCCCTTGAGGTCACCGCCGATATAAGCTCGCTTGCGGCTGACACCCCTACCGGTGTAGGTCCGCCGCCAACCGTGCGACAAGTCAAGGTAACGGCCATGTCGACCATTTATGCCGGCAAGCCTTCCGTCGTATTCTCCGCCGATGATCCCGGCAGCCAGCATCGCTTCGAGCTACAGGTCACGGCCACGCCAGTGCGGTGAGAACGTCATCAAGAAGAGATTCGGGTGCCCCACCTTCCTCGTGCAGCTCGTGAGAGGGAAGGCTTTAGCTCTGAGGAGTTAGGCGCGACTATCGCTCAGACACCTGTCCCAACGCCTCTCGCGCCGCCGCGATCGTCTGCTCGATGTCTTGCTTTGTATGTGCGGCGCTCATGAATGCCGCCTCGAATTGCGACGGAGGCAGCCACACTCCAGCATTCAACATCGCGTTGTGGAACCGACCGAAGCGAGCTGTATCGCAAGTCGCTGCGCTCTCCCAATCCGTGACCTGTTTATCAGTGAAGAAAAACGTAAACATTGAGCCAACACGATTGGCCGTCATCGCCACATCCGCTTCACGTGCCGCCTGCAACACGCCTGCGACCAACGCTGCCGAATTTTCATCAAGCTGCTTGTACAACCGCTCCCGATTCGCACGCAGCTCACACAACGTGGTAATTCCCGCAGCCATGGCCAATGGATTCCCGCTCAGCGTACCCGCCTGATACACCGGCCCAACTGGCGCAATCATGTCCATGATCTTTGCTGCACCGCCGTACGCGCCCACCGGCAAGTCCGCCGCCGATAATCTTCCCCATCGTCACCAAGTCGGCCTTCACGCCGTACAGCTCCGACGCGCCGCCAAATGCCAGGCGAAATCCGGTCATCACCTCATCCAGAATCAGCAGCGCGCCCTCACGTTGCGTAATCGCTCGCAGGCCTTGCAAGATACCCGTCGCGCGGAGGCACGCATCCCATGTTGCCCACGACCGGCTCGACGATGATGCAAGCAATCTTGCCAGCGAACTTCCTGAACGCCTCTTCGACGGCGTCGAGGTCGTTGTAGGGCAGCGCGAGCGTGAACTCCACAAACTCCTCTGGCACGCCCGCCGAGCCGGGAATGCCCAGCGTCGCGACGCCCGAGCCCGCTTTCACCAGCAGCGCGTCCGAGTGGCCGTGATAGCAGCCCTCAAACTTCACCACGAACTTGCGTCCGGTATACGCGCGTGCCAGGCGAATGGCCGACATAGTCGCTTCTGTGCCCGAGCTGACGAAGCGCACCTTCTCCACCGCGGGAAACGCCTCGGCCACCAGCGCCGCCAGTTCGGCCTCAGTCGGCGTGGACGCGCCAAAGCTGGTGCCGTTGCGCGCCGCCGCGACGATGGCCTCAATCACCTCAGGCACCGCGTGTCCCAGGATGAGCGGTCCCCATGAGCCGACGTAATCGATGTAGCGATTGCCGTCGGCGTCCCACACATAAGCGCCTTCTCCGCGGACGAGGAACGGCGGATCGCCGCCGACAGATTTGAAGGCGCGCACCGGCGAATCCACTCCGCCAGGAATGAGCTGCTCAGCTTTGCGCTGCAGCTCGCGTGACTTGTCGAGAATGAGTGCCATGCTGCGAGTTTAGCAAGCAGGAGGCAAGGGAATTGTGAGGGGAATCACAAGGGAGCTATCAGCCGTCAGCTATCAGAAGAAGTGAGGAGAACGGGGCGTCAGGTATTCGTTATCAGGCGTCAGACGTTCACTGATACCCGATGGCTGAAACCAGACACCCTCATCCGTGCTACCTCCCCGTCCACGCCGAGCTCACAAAGTTCGTGTAGTCCTTGTGCATTTTGTCGTGTGCGGTCTGGTCGAGGTACACCATGTGTCCTGACGCGTAGTAAGTGAACGAGATGTTCTTGTGTATGTCCGGCGTAACGTTGAGCTGGTTCATGGTGTACTGCGCGGCCAGGAAGGGCGTCGCCATGTCGTAGTCTCCCTCCATGACGAGGACCTTGAGATAGGGATCCTTGATCATGGCCGAGCGCAGCGCGCTGGCTACGTCGGCGTATCCCATCTCGAAGCCGCCTCCGGGGAAATTGGGATTGGGACGAGCCCAATTCCAGGTGAAGACGCCGGGGCCGAGCTCGCGCGCCGAGGTGTAGTAAGGCATGTCGACTTTGTAGTTGAGATCGCGGCGAATGTAGTCGTTGAACACCGCGGTGAACGGACCCTGAGTGGCAGCCGAGGTGGGATCGAAGCGTCCGTTCTCCAGCGCTCCGTTGGGAGCAGGGCTGGTATAGCGTCCATCGAGGCGGCCAACGACCTTCTGCTGATCGGCGAGCAGCCACTGCATGAAGGTGCGTACGTCGATGCGCATATTAGCCATCTGCACCACGTTCTTGGGCAGCCCGGTGTACTCGGCAACCTTGTCGATCATGGCGGAGCGTTCCTCGGGCGAGAGCGAGTCGCCTTTGTTCAGCGCCGGCCAGTACTGGTTCATGGCGAAGTCGCTGGCCTCCTGGCGCGTTTTATTCATGTCCTGCGACAGGTTTGGCCCCAGCTTGTGGTGATAGCCCGCAATCATCGTCATGGTGGGCAGGATGAGCGGATAAGGCACGTCATTGGTGGGAGCGAATTCCAGACTTTCGAAGTTCAGCACCATCGAAAGCAGGCAGATGCCGTTAAAGTTGATGCCCTTGTCGGCGAGGTATCCGGCGATGCCTGCCGAGCGCGTGGTGCCGTAGCTTTCGCCCAGCAGGTAGAGCGGCGACGACCAGCGCTCATAGCGCGAGATGTACATGCGGATGAATTCGCCGAATGACTCGATGTCGCCCTGCAATCCCCAGAAGTGTTTCGCCTGCTGCATGTCGGCAGGACGGCTGTAGCCGGTGCCGATGGCGTCGATCATCACGATGTCGGTGGCATCGAGAGGCGTGTCTGGATTGTCGTGCAGGCGGTAAGGGGCTTCGGGCATCCAGCCTTCGGGCTGCAGCACGACGGTGCGCGGGCCGAGCGCTCCCATGTGCAGCCAGATGGAAGCCGAGCCGGGTCCGCCATTGTAGGAGAAGGTCAGCGGACGCGTGCCCGGGTTGACGCCATCGAGCGTATAGGCGACGAAAAACATCTCGGCTTCAATCTTGCCCGTCGTGTCCTTGATGGGCATGCGTCCGGCAGTCGCGGTGTAGTGCAGCGTGCGACCGTTGACCGTGATTGTGTGATGCGTCTGGACCGGCGGGACTTCCGCCATATCCCACTTGTAGTTGGCGGCTGCGCCTGCATGTTCGCCTTCAGGGGACGCAGGTGCGGTCGCTTCGCGATGCTGCTCCTGCTGTTCGTGCTCGCGGGTGGGTGCCTGCGGTGGAGGCGCTTGCGGCGGAGCCTCAGTGGCGTTCTGTTGCGTTGCCGGATTCGGGTTGCGGGTGTGTTCCCGAGGTGCCTCGGGCTGCTGGGCCGCAGCGCCGACGGAGAGAACGAGTGCCAGCGACGCCACAAGGGAGAAGGCTGTCTTCATGATGATGAGTTCCTTGAATGTTGCGCTTGGATTGCGATGCATGGGAGCGGCTGATGAGGGGGACACTGCACAATTAGCATTGCGGTTTTCGATGATACCGTGCGGCGAATGTTAAAGGGAAATGAAGTCGAAAAGTTGTCGCTGTATGTGGCTAAGAGCCCTAGCAATTGGCAACTACTAGCAATTAGTAAAGACCGAGGGCCAAAGCCACAGGCTACGATTCGTGCCCGTAGAGCGAATCGAACCTGAGCAGCACTGCGACAAACCTCTCCGCTGCCGCGCCGATGCCAGGGCTAGCGCTTTCGCTGGGCCCGGCGACGTTCAGAGTATGAATGCCGCGCGAGTCAATCCAGTGATGAACCCGCGGCACATCGGCGAGAGCGGCCGGATCGGCGATGAACAGAGGCTTGCCGTAATGCTTCGCGCATTCGGCGGTCCAGCGTGTACCGTGGCCTTGGGCTTCCAACTCGCCTCGACACAACAGCAACGTTCCTTCGGAGTCGCGAACATTCCACTCAGTACGCTGCGAGCGCGCAATGTGCGGCGCATCGGCACTGCTATCTTCGGGCGTCTCGATGAGAGGGAAGCGGTCGGGAATCAAGCCATCTTCGGCGACACGGCCGGGTGGACACCAGCCTCCCATTGCGATACCGAGCGAGGCTGCTGCACGAAGCGCGGCCTGGTCGACACCGGTCTGGCCTCCGGAGATGATGCGGGTGAGCACGAAGAGGATCGGCCTTTGGCTCTTAGCGTGGCTTTTAGCTTTCCGTTCCCGAGTAAACGCTCCGTGTATGGCTCTTGCCAAGAGCTAAAGGCCAAAAGCCAAGAGCCTGCAAAAAAAAGGCCGGCATCAGGAGGTGGTGCCGGCTAGGAGGAAACGTGATTCTTCTTTCTTTGTACTAATCGAGCGGGATGGTGTGCGTTCCATTGGTCCGCTCGTCTTGTTAACGGAGGAGTCGTGCAAACCCCCGTCAATGAAATCGATGCCTTCGCATGTGGTCAGGTTGCGACTTTCGAGAGCTGGATCTCGACACGAGAGTTCACGGCCCGCTCGGATCCTGCCTGCGAACACCGTATCTATCGGCAAATGCGTGGCTTCTCTTGAGTACAAGATGACACTGGCCCGATTTGTTGTTAGGCTCGGGAGTCGCCTCGCCTATGCCCTTAGAACGCTTACAGAAGATCATTGCCGCTGCCGGAATTGCCTCGCGCCGCAAGGCCGAAGAACTCATAACCGGCGGATTGGTGTCGGTCAACGGACAGGTAGTGACCGAACTGGGAACGAAAGCCGATCCTGCTACCGACAACATCAAGGTAGCGGGCAAGGCGTTGCAGGGCCCTGAACGCCACGTCTACCTGTTGCTGCACAAGCCCAAGGGCTACGTCACGACCGTGACCGATCCGGAAGAACGTCCAACCGTGATGGACCTGGTGCGAGTTGTGGGCGCGCGATTGTACCCGGTTGGCCGTCTCGACTACCTGAGTGAAGGCCTGCTGCTGCTGACCAACGATGGCGCGCTGGCGCAGAAGTTGACGCACGCGTCCTCACACGTGCCGAAGACGTACCTGGTTAAGATCAGCGGCAAGCCTACAGACGAAGAGATCAAGAAGCTGCGCGGCGGCATCTTTCTTCCCGCCGAGACCAAGCCGCTGAAGACGCGCGAAGGTCAACGAGCAGCGGCGGCGCTCGCAGGCAGTACGGACCGGGCCGGTGCGGATCGAGTTGCTGCGCGATGCGGCGAATCCCTGGTACGAGATCACGCTGATCGAGGGCCGCAACCGGCAAATCCGGCGCATGTTCGAGCAGATTGACCATCATGTCGAGAAAATCAAGCGTGTGCGCTACGGTCCGCTACAGCTCGATGTCGAAGTGGGGCAATTCCGGCATCTAACCAATAGTGAGGTTGCGCAACTAAAGACGCCCACCAAGGTGTCGAAGCCAGGTCGTAAACCGGAGCGCAGCGGTGCACAGTTGACGGCGAATCGCGGACAGGATAAGAAGGTGAGCAGGCCCGCAAGAAAGCAGGAAACCGGCAGTTCCCACCCCGCCAAAAGAAGGCGGAATGGGGCACCCCGCAAGCGCGGGTCGCTGACGAATCCCCACCCCGCCAAAAGTAGGCGGAATGGGGCACCCGGCCGGTGTTCCTCGCATCCTGGCAACGTGAAATGCAAGGGGAAGAATGACAAAATTCAAATCGCTGGTGCCGGCGCACCTTGATGCGCTGCCCAGCTATAAGCCGGGCAAACCGGTCCGGCAGGCAGAACTGGAGAGCGGAGTGAGCTGCATCAAGATGGCGTCGAACGAAAATCCTTTCGGGCCATCACCGCTTGCTATCGAGGCCATTCGACGCGCTGCCGCCGATACGCACGTTTATCCCGACAATGACTTGATCGAGCTGCGCGGAGCGCTGGCCGAGATCAACAACCTCGAGTCCGAGCAGGTGATGGTCACCTCCGGCTCGACATCGTTTCTTGACTTGATTGCGCGCACCCTGCTGGCGCCGGGACTGAACGCCGTCACCAGCAAACATACGTTCATCGTTTATCCACTGGTGACGCGCGCGACGGGAGCGCGGCTGATCGAGGTGCCGACGCGCAATCACCATTTCGATCTCGACGCCATCGCCAATGCGGTCAACAGCGAAACTCGTATCGTGTATCTGGCGAATCCGAATAACCCCACCGGTACGTTGCTGGAAGCGGCGGAGATTGATCGTTTCCTTGAACGCCTGCCCGAGCACGTGATTACCGTGCTCGATGAGGCCTACTACGATTACGCGAACCATTTCGCTTCGCAGCGCGGAGTGGACTACTCGCACGCGCTCGATTACGTTCGCGAAGGGCGTCGCGTTGTCGTCTTGCGTACGTTCTCGAAGGCGCACGGATTGGCGGGGCTGCGCGTGGGTTATGGCTTCGGACCGGCGGAGTTGCTGGGCTACTTCCATCGACTGAAGCCGCCGTTCATGGTTTCGGCGCTCGGCGAGGCGGCAGCATTAGCGGCGCTGGCCGATGCCGACCACGTCGCGAGGTCGGTCCGCTCCAACGCGACCGAAGCCGAGCGGCTGCGTCGTGAGCTGACGGCGCTGGGAATCTCGGTGGTGCCCACGTGGGCCAACTTCCTGTTCTGCGAAATCGGCGACGAGTGCGCGCCGATGTGCCGGCAACTGCAGGACGCAGGCATCATCGTGCGCCACATGACGGGAAACTGGAACGCGCATCACGCCTTCCGGGTGACCGTAGGCACGCCCGAGCAGAATGATAAGTTTCTGCACGCGATGAAGAAGGTACTCGCCCGGGTACCTGCATAGTGAGACTTATTTCCTCTGGCCTGAAAATTATGCAGCACTGGTGACTGCTTCCTATTCGAGCGCATGTTCGATGCGGTCACCCTCTTTAGTTGCGCCGAGTTTGAATCGAATTTCCGCCGGAGTCGTCTACACAATAAAGGCTCCGGGGAGAACTCTTGAAAGTTTCCGAAGTGTTGCAAGCATGGACAAGCATTCTGTCCGGCAGGGTCCCATCTCTTTCCATCGAAATCACTCGCGAGTGTCCGCTTCGCTGCCCTGGTTGCTATGCCTATGAAGAGGACCACCTGGGGATTCCCGGCGTCACTCTTCGCCAGCTTGTGGACTACAAAGGCAGCGCATTGGTGCAAGGCGCTCTTCGCCTGATTGAAGAGCATCGCCCGCTACACGTCTCCCTGGTCGGAGGCGATCCGCTGGTCCGGTTTCGAGAACTCGAAGTGCTGCTGCCCGAATTGGAGCGGCAAGGTATCCATGTACAAGTGGTGACCAGCGCTTTCCGCCAGATTCCTGTCAGGTGGAACGCGCTGTCGCGCCTGAACGTCGTCGTATCCGTCGATGGTCTACAGTCCGAGCACGATGTACGGCGCAAGCCGGCTACGTACGAACGCATCCTCAAGAGCATCGCGGGAACCAGGGTCACGATCCATTGCACAGTCACGGCGCAGATGATGGAGCGGCCGGGCTACCTCGAAGATTTCGCGCGATTCTGGAGCGAGCGCGCAGAGACCAAGCGCATCTGGTTCAGCCTCTTCACGCCTCAGAAGGGAGCCGTGGATCCGGAAATCCTTACGCCTGACCAGCGGAGACGAGTTATAGAGGAACTGCTTCGACTGCGCATTGCGTATCCTCTGATCGAGATGCCCAAGCCCTTGATCGAAGAGCTCCGGCATCCGCCGGCTTCGCCCAAGGACTGTATCTTCGCCCGCACCACGCTTACCGTTTCGTCGGACCTGAAGACGCGGGTTACGCCCTGCCAGTTTGGTGGCACTCCAGACTGTTCACAGTGTGGCTGTATCGCAAGCATGGTTCTTGCCGCGGTCGGGCATCACAAGGTGTTGCCGGGCGTCAGCGCGGGACAGCTTTTCTTTCTGTCAGATCTGATCGGAAAAGGTGTCAGCAAGTTTCGTTACTCAAGCGAGGGTGAAGAGCCTGGTGCTTACCCGGAAGCTGACCACGAGGACCGAGCAGCGTAGCCGGGGACGTCACACCTATCCCTGTGCTGCGTCACAGACCCCACGCCGCAATTCGCTTAGCTTTGTCTTCAAGGTTCAAGACGTGAGAACGTCTCACTGAACCCAATCGATGGAGAATTTGCAGGCCCTCGACTGCTGCTCCGCAGAACGAGGATCGCCCTGTGAAATTCATTGCCAAGAAATTCTCTCTGCTCTGTATTTTCCTGTTGCTCGTCAGTCTCACCGGCTTCGCCTGCACCGGCATCATGTTGAAAGCCGGCGACGGCACTGTCATTCGCGCTCGCACCATGGAGTTCGGCAGCACGCTCGAAAGCGACATCATCATCGCTCCGCGCGGCTACCACTTCGCGGCCGCGGAAGGTGTTCCTCAAGGGCTGCAATGGACCAGCAAGTATGCGTTTGTCGCGACGAATCCGCTCGGTATGCCTGCAGCAGTCGATGGCGTCAACGAGAAGGGACTCTCCGGCGGCATCTTCTACTTCCCGGGATATGCCAGCTACCCACCACCCAGCTCCGCGAAAAAGACGCTCGGGTCGTGGGACGTCGTGACCTACGCACTTTCGCTGGCCACAACGGCTGAAGAGGCCGCAGACATCGTCATCAAGGCAGGTGTCTCGTCGTTCAAGGTCTCAGAGTGGGGAATCACGCCGCCTACGCATTACTTTTTCGCTGATGCCACCGGCAAGGCAGTCGTGCTGGAGATCACCGCCGGCGGCCCCAAGGTTTATCCAAGCCCACTGGGTGTCATCACCAACGCGCCTACGTACGACTGGCACATGACCAACCTCGCCACGTATGTCGGCCTTTCTGACATGCTGCCCGCTCCCGAAAAGGTCGGCAGTTTGGTGGTCAGCGCCTTCGGCCAGGGTGCGGGCATGCGCGGCCTGCCCGGCGACTTCACTCCGCCATCGCGCTTTGTGCGCGCGGTTGCCTTCTCCACAACGGCGTTGCCCTCGCCAACCGCCCAGGATGCGGTGCTGACCGCTTTTCACCTGCTGAATAACTTCGACATCCCGAAGGGGGCCGTGCGCTCCATGGACAACGGCAAGCAAACATCCGAGTACACAGAGTGGACCAGTGCCGCTGACATGACGCATCGCCGTTTGTACGTGCGCACCTTTCAGGACAGCAACATTCGCATGGTGGACCTGATGCGCTCGAACCTCGACGCGAAAGACATCGTAACCATCAAGCTCAACCAGCAGGAGAAGATCACCGACCTCACGCCCGCCGGGAAGTAGGTAAGAATTGTGGTGCGTCCCGGAGCGATGGTGGAAGCCCCTGCATTCATGCAGGGAACAGCGTTGCATCATGCCGAGGGGCTTTAGCCGTGGGCGATTCATCCGCGCATGATCTTTGTTGGGCCGGGGCCAGCGCTAAAGCGCTCTTCGAAACGCCGGATTTGCCACGCATGAATGCGTGGGCTTCCACCGAACCCGAAGCCGAGCTATTTGCCTCTTCTCGTCTTCTCCATCTGCGTGAAGTCCTCCAGCATCGGCAGGCGGGCGGCGCCGTAGAGGCCGGCGTCACTGCCGAGCAGGGCACGGGTGATGATGGTGCTTTGCGCGAAGTCTTTTTGCTCGGGCGAAGTCAGCGAGTAGATCGACGAGCGGAACTTCATCTCCTTGAACATGGCGGGAGCGAAGGCGTCCCAGGCACTCGCGACACCTCCGCCGATGACATACATCGGCAGGTTGAGCGCGTTCACCATGCCGCCGATGCCGATGCCTAGCGCGCGACCCACGGCCTCAAAGATGCGCTTGGCCGACGCCTCGCCCTGCACCGCGAGATTGTAGATGGAGCGCGAAGTAAACTGTCCCGGATCATGGCTGAGGCGCTCGAGCTCTTCGGAGCCTTCCTTGCGCTCGATGACCTCGCGTGCGATGCGCACCACAGCGGTAGCCGAAGCGTACTGCTCCAGGCAACCTTGACTGCCGCAGCCGCAGGGATGGCCGTCGGGGAAGATGTTGAAGTGTCCCAGCTCGCCGGCCATGCCGGTCATGCCGTGCCACAGCCGTCCGTTGAAGACCAGACCGCCGCCGACGCCCGTGCCGAGCGTGTACATGGCCATGTGCTCGACATCGCGGCCCGCGCCAAGCCACTTCTCGCCCATGGCGGCGACGTTCGCGTCGTTTTCCAGGATGACGTGCGTTCCGAGCTGCTTCTCGATGACCTCGCGTACGGGGAAGTTCGTCCAGTCGGCAAGGTTAGGCGAGCGCATGACTCTGCCAGTCGCCATGTCGATAAAACCGGGCACGCCGATGCCGATGCCGGAGAGAGTGCCGGCGTCTTTATATTTGGCGCGCACCTGTTCGATGGCGGCGCACATATCTCGGATGACGAAATCGCGCCCGCGACTGACCTCGGTGCCGAGCGTCAGCTTCTCGAGCAGCTTGCCGTTGTCGTCGACTGCGGCGATGCGTAGATTGGTTCCACCAAGATCTACGCCGATGGCGAATGTTTGCATGTGTGCCTCGTGTTTGTTCGCGCCGTCCGTGACCGTCGCGTGAAGGAGCGCAGCGTTAGTTTCGAGTTTTGAGTACCTGTTTATGTTTTGTCATCACGAGCGAAGCGAGGGATCTGTTCTCGTTTCGCTCAGCGAACATGATTGTGTCTCGGTCGTTGGTCTGAAATGGCCGCGGCTGCTGACTACGCGCAGAAACTGCAGGTCCCTCGACTTCGCTCGGGATGACACAGAGCGTACACCGGCGAAGCTAAAGCCGCTTCCCACCAAAACTTTACCTCTGACACTGTGGACAATAGTGACTGCTACGGCCGGCGATCACAATCCGCTTGATTGGAGTTTCGCATACCAGGCAAGGTTCGTCTTCGCGGCCGTAAACCCGATGCTGGAGCTGGAAAAATCCTGCCTCTCCGTCGGCGTTCACATAGTCGCTTACGGACGAGCCGCCCAACGCGATAGCTTCCTTCAACACCTCTTTCACTGCCAGATGTAACTTGCGCAACTGTTCACGCGTGAGCGACGAGGCGCGCCGACGCGGCCGGATACCCGCACGAAACAGCGACTCGTCGGCATAGATATTTCCAACTCCACTCAGCAAACCTTGATTCAGCAGAGCGCTCTTAATCGGCGTCTTGCGCTTGCGGAAGAGCTCCACGAACCGGTCAGCCTGCGACTCCAGTGGCTCATCGCCGGGAGCAGCGAAACCGGTGCTTCCTTTCTTATCCAACCTGACAACCGCGAGCCGCCCGAAGCGCCGCGGATCGACGAAGCGCAGCTCGCGACCGGACTTCAGCTTCAGCACGGCGTGCGTGTGCTTCAGCAGATCATCATTGGGTTGCGCTACCTGCATGCGGCCGGTCATGCCGAGATGTACGATCCATTGTCCGTGGGGCTGAGGCTTGCCTTTGCTGTTACGAGGGGCGCGTTCCAAGTCGAACACAATGTGCTTGCCCACGCGTCGAACCTTCGCGATGCGCGAGCGCTCCAACACGGCTACGATTTCTTTGGCGGGCGACTTTAGCGGCTCGGGCTTTTCACCCAGCCAGACGGATTCGATCACGTCGCCGGCGACACGCTTGTCCAGCCCGCGAGCAACGGTTTCGACCTCAGGAAGCTCAGGCATAAGGGCATAGTGTACGGCAGGACCAAAAAGCCGTCAGCTTTCAGCCGTCAGCCATCAGCAAAAGCGAGAGAGCCGAAACCGAGGCCTGAAGCGAAGGGCAAAGTGGGCCTTATCCCCCGAAAATTTTGCTGATCTCCGCCGGATTCGCGGCTTGGGCTGCGAAGGTGAACGTGCCATGCTCACGCATCTCTCGTGCCGCATTCAGAAAGCTTGCCAAAGCGGTACGCGCCAGAGCGCTTCCGACGCTGACACGGCGCACTCCAATCTGCTCCAGGTCGGCAAGAGTCAGTTGCACACCACGCAACCCCATGAGCACATTCACTGGGCGGTCGACGGAGCTGACCACGCTGACAACATCTTTTCGGGTCGCGAGCCCTGGAGCATATAGGACATCAGCCCCTGCGTTCTGAAACGCCTGCAGTCGCGCAATGGTGTCGCTCAGGTTAGGTCGGCAGTGCAGATAATTTTCGGCGCGCGCGGTGAGAGTGAAAGGAAAGGGCAGCGCGCGAGCGGCCTGTACCGCTGCCTGCACTCGTTCGATGGCAAACTCCAGATCGTAGATGGGATTGTCCGCGTTCCCGGTTGCATCCTCGATGGAGCCACCAACGATCCCAGTCTCCGCCGCAAGCTTGATGGTTTCGGCGACGGTTTCGGGAGCATCTCCGAAGCCGTTTTCCAAATCGGCGCTGACCGGCAAGATCGTGGCACGCGCGATCGCCGCAGCGTTCTGTAGAGTCTCATCGCGACTAAGTGTGTTGTCGCGCCTGCCCATGGAGAAGGCGTAACCCATGCTGGTCGTCGCCAAGGCCTCAAAGCCAAGGTGTTCCAGCAGGCGGGCGGTGCCGGCATCCCATGGGTTGGGAATTATGAACGTACGGTTACGCTGGTGCAGCGCACGGAATTGCTTACCCTTTTCGCTTTGCATTGCTCTCGCCGTCTCAGGATCGAAACCTGTTATTCACCATAAATTAATAGAGAAGGGCTTGATAGTTGCCGGTGATATGATGCCGTGCATTGAACCGCCGTTAAATCACCCCAGCGTTAGAGGATACCAGTGGCCACTACTCCCAGCGGGCAGCGCTTACTCATCATTGAACACAACGTCGCCGAAGATGGCACACCTACACTCGTCTGTAAAGGACGCATGAATCTGGAAAGCGCCAACCAGTTTCGCCAGGAAGTGAAGAGTCTTTCGCCGACTCATCATACGGTGCTCGCCGATTTGAGCGGAGTTGACGCGGTAGACAGCGCCGGACTGGGGAGCATCCTCGGCACCTACGTTTCGGCCAAAGGCGACGGTTGTGAACTGGTGCTGGTAAACGTGCATCCGCGAGTGAGAGACTTGCTGGACATCACCAAGCTAACGTCGGTGCTGTCAATACAGTAGAGTCGCTGCTGCTGTGGCAGGGGGATTGTCGCTACCCCGACGGCTCCTCTCTGCCAGACATACCCCCGAAGGTGGACTCGGCACATGGGGCTTGGGCGGGGCACTTTGCCTTGTCCGCAAGCGAGCCTGTAAAATCAATAGTTACACACTCCGTCTTTCCTGAACCTCCCGGAATTCCAGCGCCCGTTCAAGAACAGACAGGCGAGTTGTGTGCGAATCCGAGTGGCCGGCCTGCGACATTGATGAGCGGGCGGTCGCGCGTGGAGCAGCCATTTGAAACCAGGCAAGACAGCCGTTGTCGTCGGCGCCCAGTGGGGCGATGAGGGCAAAGGCAAAATCGTTGACGTTCTCTCCGAGCGCTTCAAGGTCGTCGCGCGCTATTCCGGCGGACACAATGCCGGGCACACCGTAACTATTCACGGACAGAAGTTCATTCTGCAGCTCATTCCGTGTGGAGTGCTGCGCGAAGGCTGTCGCGGCGTCATCGGCAACGGCGTGGTGCTCGATCCCTTCGCCTTCATGCGCGAGGTGGACGCCCTGCGTGCGCAAGGCGTGAACGTCGATGGCAATCTGTTTGTCAGCAACCGGGCGCACGTCATCCTGCCGTATCACCGCATGATTGAGCTGGCGGCAGAGAACGCACCGGGCCGCATCAGGATCGGCACCACCTCGCGCGGCATTGGTCCCACATATGAGGACAAGATGGCGCGTAGCGGCCTGCGCGTGCAGGATCTGCTCGACAAGGCGCTGCTCAAGAAGCACATCGAAAACGCCTGCCAGGAGAAGAACACGATCGTGCACGCGCTGTTCAATGCCGAGCCGCTCGACCCCGACAAGATGTACACCGAGTATGCCGAGATCGCCGATCGCGTGGCTCCGTTTGTCACTGATACCTGTCAGTTGCTGAACAAAGCAATTGCTCACGGCGAGCCGGTAATGTTCGAAGGCGCGCAGGGAACCATGCTTGATATCGATCATGGAACGTATCCCTTTGTGACCTCATCGAGCGCCACTTCCGGCGGTGCGGTGACTGGCACGGGCGTGCCGCCGACTTCGATCACAAGCGTGATTGGCGTGACCAAAGCCTATTGCACCCGCGTTGGCGGCGGGCCATTTCCGACCGAGTTGCACGACGAACTGGGCGAGGCGATTCGCAAGAAGGGCAACGAATTCGGCGCCGTGACCGGTCGTCCGCGTCGCACCGGGTGGATCGACCTGCCCCTGCTGCGCTACTCCAACATGATCAACGGCACCAGCTGGCTGGTGGTGACCAAGCTCGACGTGCTGGACGAGCTGGTCGAAATTCCGGTGTGCGTCGGCTACAAGATCGACGGGCGCGTGACCGAAGAAATTCCGGCGCAGGCCGCCAGCTTCGACAGAATTGAGCCAATCTACAAGAACATGCCGGGATGGAACACGAGCACCTTTGGCATCGACAGCTTCGACAGCCTGCCGCAGAAGGCGAAGGACTATCTGGCGTTCCTGGAGAAGGAGACGGACGCGCGGATTGGCATCGTCTCCACCGGGCCCGACCGCGACCAGACGGCGTTTAGCCCCGAGTTCGCGCAAATGCTCGATGACATCAGCGGAAAGCGATAGGAGATTGTGCGTGGTCGTTCTTGCGGTAGTTTGGGTCGCCAGGCCCGGTCACGAAGACGAAGTGGCCAACATTTTTCGCAAGCTCGAATCCGAGTCGCGCCGCGAGCCTGGCTGCCTTATGTACATCGTGCATCGTCAGAAAGATCAGCCTGCCCGCTTCTTTATTTACGAGCAGTATCGAGATGACGCTGCGCTACAGGCGCATCGCGATTCGCCGCACTTTCAGGAGTACGCGGTGAAGGGTCTGGCCAACCTAGCCGATCGCGTTATGGGGAACCTGTATCTGCCTCTGTCGCCCGAATAGACGGTCACTGCAGGGCCTTGCGAATGGCCGCGCGCGCCAGGATGCGTGTGGAGTCGAGCGTCGGCAGCGGGGAACTCTGATCGTCGACGATGAGCGGGATTTCGGTACAGCCGAGTACCACAGCGTCGCAGCCCTGATTGCTCATCCTGCCGATTATTTCGTGGAAATAGCTGCGCGATTCGTCAGTGAAGATTCCGTTCACCAGTTCATCGAAGATGATGTCGTCGATGCGTTTGCGCTCGTCGGCATTGGGAACCACGTAGTTAATGCCTGCCGCCGCGAGCTTCTGCGGATAAACCGTTCCTTCCATCGTGTACTTCGTGCCGGTGATGCCGAGCTGGCGGAAGCCGCGCTCGCTTGCGACCTTGGCTATTTCTTCGACGATGTGCAGCCAGGGCAGCGGAGAGTTCAGTGCCACCAGATCGAAGGCGTGATGAATCGTGTTGTCGGGACAGATTAGGAAATCTGCGCCGCTGGCTTCGAGTTTGTGGGCCGACGATAGCATGAGATTGGCAACACCCCGCCAATCGCCCGCGTAGATGTAGTCCATATAGTCGGCCAGGCAATGAGTATGCATAGAGACTTCAGGATGGCGATGGCGGCCCATAATGGCAGGCGCTTCATCGCAGATGGTGCGATAGCAGAGGGCGGCGCCTTCGGCACTGCAAGCGACGATTCCGATGTGTTTGGGCATGGTCTTTGAAGGGGCCGCCTTCAGGCGTGCCGATAAATGGCGTCTGATGACGGCTTTAGCCGCCGAGGTTCCGAACCCAGCTTCTGATTATCACCTCAGCGGCTAAAGCCGGGATCTTTTAGCTGAGGTTTCGGCGCAGCTGAAGCTGCGCCCCTTCAAAACGACGCCCGGAACGAGTTCTCCGCCAGCTGCCGCAGTTCGTCATCGCTGAAGCCGAAGACCTGCTGCGCGATCTGGTACTCGCGGTTCAGCGTGGTGTGAAACATCTCGGGGTCGTCGGTGTTGAGCGTGACCAGCACTCCGGCATCGAAGAGCTTGCGCACCGGATGCTGCTCAAGCGAAGAACAGCATCCGGTCAGCACGTTGCTCGAGATGCAGACCTCGACCGGAATCTGCTGCTCGGCCAGGTAGCGCACTAGTTCGGGATCGTCGATGGCATGCAGCCCGTGACCGATGCGATCGGCTTTTAGTTCGCGCAGTGCTCCCCAGATCGACTCCGGGCCGACGGTTTCGCCGGCATGGACAGTAAGTCGCAATCCATTCTCGCGCGCAAGTTGATAGACCTCGCGAAACTGCTCCGGCCCGGCTCGACGCTCGTCGCCTCCTAATCCGATGCCGACGACGTTACGATCTTTGAGGCGGATCGCTTCCTCGACTACGCGCCGTGCTTCATCTACACCGAAGTGCCGAACCGCATCGAAGATCCACGACACCGACACCCCGAAGTCGCGCTCGCCGCGCTCGCGTCCGCGCTCCAGGCCCTCGAACAGGGGAGGGAAGTCGCCTCCCCGCCAGTACACCACGCCGACCGAAACATAGACCTCCGCATGGCGAACGTTCTGCTCCGCCAGCTTCTGCATCATGCGATAGGTGACGAGCTCGTAGTCGTCGGCGGTTCGCAGTCGCTCGGTAACCGCCTTGAATGCAAGCAGAAAGCCGGTAAAGCTCGTGTAATTGTAGAGCTCGCGCGCTTCGTCTTCCGTGAAGACGCGTCCGCTGTCGGCGATGTTGGTGTAGCGGTTGTTCTCGGTGGTGAGCGGCGTGGGGTGGCGGCGGCTCAACTCCGACAATGTGGCAGGATCGACCGTGCCTTCGAGATGCAGGTGCAGCTCGGCCTTGGGCAATGAGCGGATGAAGTCGGTGGGAGGATGGACTAAATCAGGCATTGCGTCCGTAGTCTTGGGTAGAGCACGCGTTCGCGCGTGCATGATCGCGTTTCCCATTTTGTCATCACGAGGTCGCCTCGGCGAGCGAGGGATCTGCTCTTATTGGTCCGAGCAAGATGGTTGTTTTGGCGCCGTTGCTCATATTCGCGAACGCCGTTTCCTGGCGAGGCGAACAAACTGCAGGTTCCTCGACTCCTCGCTCACGCTCGTCGCTCGGGATGACACAAGTAAGGAGCAGACGTCGGCAGCTAAAGCTGTGCCCCTTCAAACCCGTCCCCTTTAAACCTGCGCCGGCTGCGCCCCTTCAAACCCGTCCGCCGTGGCCCTTCAAATTCAGTTTACCGGCTGTCGCCAGTCGACCGCGCTGCCTTGCGCTCCTCGGGGCAGAACTCGCTGTGGTGGCGACTGTACAGCGTGTACACCGTCAGCCCGATAATCAGCCAGGCGAAGAAGCGCAGCCAGGTCAAGATCGGCAGGCCGGCCATCAGCAACACGCAGAACACAACGCTCAGGATGGGCGCGGTGAGTCCGCCGGGCGCGCGGAATCCGCGACGGCGCTCCGGCTGCTTGTAGCGCAGGATGATGACGCCGATCGACACCAGCACAAACGCGAACAGGGTGCCGATGTTCGACAGATCGGCCAGCGTGCCGATGTCGAGAATGCCTCCGGGAATGCCCACCAGGAAACCGGCAATCCACGTCGCGGTCGAAGGCGTGCGGAACTTGGGATGCACGAAGCTGAACAGCTTGGGCAGCAGTCCGTCGCGCGACATAGCGAACCACACACGTGCTTGTCCGAGCTGAAAGACCAGCAGCGACGAGATCATACCCATCAATGCGCCGAAGAGCACGGCCAGCCGCGTCCAGTGCAGCGTGTGCGAGCCGGTCAGCATGGTGAGCCGCTTCATGCTGTTGACCACCGGCGCGGCGTCATCGACCAGCGTCGACCACTTCACGATTCCGGTTAGCACCACCGCTACGGCGATGTAGAGCACCGTGCAGACGATTAGCGTGGCGATAATGCCGATGGGCAAATCGCGCTGCGGATTCTTCGCTTCTTCCGCGGCGGTCGAGACCGAATCGAAGCCGATGTAGGTGAAGAAGATGATCGATCCGCCGGTTAGCACCCCCGACCATCCTTCGGGAATAAAGGGGTGATAGTTCGACGGGTGAATGAAGTGCGCGCCGACGATGACGAACGCCAGGATGGCCGAGATCTTGAGTATGACCATCACGTTGTTGGCCTCGGCCGATTCGCGTATGCCGCGCACCAAAACGACCGTCAGCAGCATGACGATGACGAACGCCGGGATGTTGAATCCGAAGTGTATTCCCGGAGGGTAAAGAACATTGCCCTTGAGGTCAGTCATCCCACCGGGAAGGTAGGCCGGCGAAATCCAACGCAGCGGCGGATGCCAGCCGAACCAGTCGAACGCATCAACCACGTGCGCGGCGAAGCCTACGCTGACGGCCATGTTGCTGACCGCGTATTCGAGGATGAGGTCCCAGCCGATGATCCACGCGATGAGCTCGCCCATGGTGGCGTAGGTGTAGGTGTAGGCGCTGCCGGCAATGGGAATCATCGATGCCAGTTCGGCGTAACACAGCGCGGTGAATCCGCAGACGATGGCGACCAGGATGAGCGACAACGCGAGCGCAGGGCCTGCTCCCGGACGTCCCAGCGTAGCGGAGTGGTGCACGATGTAATCCAGGCAGCGGCGCGTTCAGAATGGATGAGGTGTCGAACTTCTGCCCGGCGATGGCGGTGCCGACGACAGTGAAGATGCCGGAGCCGATGACCGCGCCGATACCCAGCGCGGTGAGCGACCACGGGCCGAGCGTTTTTTTCAGCCGGTGCTCGGGCTCCTCCGATTCGGAGATCAGCTTGTCAATGGACTTGCAGCAGAACAGTTGGTTCGCCAGGTCAGTGCTCCGGAACGCGGGATGAATCAAGATTCAAACAGAAGCGGGGGTTGCGAGCAAGTGCGAAGGAGGAAACCGCGGATTTGCGCCGATGGCGCGAATATGAAAAACACGAACACGGACTAGACGTTGGATCGTTGAACGGTCCGAGCGATTCTCCGCACGAGCAACACGATTGCAGTATAGAGCGCGATATCCAAAGCACTCGACAGGAGGAACAATAAAGAAACATATCTTAGACTTGGTTCCAACTTTGCCGTTCCAGCAACGAGATTCATCAGCCCATTGCCGGCAAGGAACCCCGGTGACAACACGAGCCTCAGCGCCTTTTCCCAGATGTTGTCCGGCATATGCGCAGTAAAGCCTAACAAGAGCGCAAGGGCCAGATAAATCGCCGCAGCTACTATGGCGCTACTCGGGAAATCACGTCGCATTGACCAGCCCGCCGGATTCACTTTTCGTTCTTGTACACCACGCCGTTCTTCATCACGAACTTCACCCGCTCTAGTGTTGTCACATCCTCCAGCGGATTGCCGTCAACCGCGATGATGTCGGCGAACTTGCCGGGTTCCAGCGTGCCGATTTTCGTAGACAAGCCGAGCAGGTCGGCGTCGTTGATGGTGGCGGTCTGAATGGCGTGCAGCGGCGACATACCCAGTTGCACGTAGACGTTGAACTCATGCGCATTCAGCCCGTGAGGATACACGGCCGCGTCGGTGCCGAAGCCGATCTTCACTCCCGCGTCGAATGCCTTCTTCAAAGTCGCCTTAGAGCTTTGCGAAACCATCTCCATCTTCGGTCTCAGGAAGTCCGGCAGATTGCCATGCTCCCGCTGCCAGTCGATGAGATAGAGCGTGGGGACGAGATAAGTGCCATTCTTTTTCAGGGTGGCGATAGCCTCGTCGTTCATCAGGTGTCCGTGCTCGACCGAGTCGACGCCGGCGTTGGAGGCCCAGATCACGCCTTGCGCGCCGTGAGCGTGCGCTGCAACTTTTCGTCCGAGACGATGCGCGTCGGCGACGATGGCCTTCATCTCCTCCTCGGTGAACTGTGCGGCGTTGGGATCATCACCTTTCGAAAGCACGCCGCCAGTCGCGCAAATCTTGATGAGGTCCGCGCCATACTTAATAACCTCGCGAGTCTTGTGTTGCACGTTCTCTACGCCGTCGGCGACGCCCGGATAGGTTGCGTGGTACTCGTAGGGAAGCAGATCGTTGTCGCAATGTCCGCCTGTGATGCTCAGTGGCGGCCCGCTGACCAGCATGCGCGGCCCGGGCACGTCGCCGTCATTGATGGCGTCGCGCAAGGCAACATCGGCGTAATAGAAGTCGCGCAACATTGCGCACCGTGGTGAATCCGGCCTCCAGCGTGGTCTTCGCATTATGCGCGCCGATTAGCGCGTGGCGCGGTCCGGACACCGCCAGTTCCTGATAGCCGAAGCTGGGATTCATCGTGAGGTGAGTATGAGCATCGATCAGGCCGGGCAAAACGGTCTTGTCGGAGAGGTCGATCACCGTGGCATTCCGAGCCGTCCGACCTGCCGGCCGGCGCCGATGCTGACAATCTTCCCGTTCTCGACGACGATGGTCTGGTTGGGCAGCAGCTTGCCGGTTCGAACATCCAGCACGTTTCCAGCGTGAATGATGGTGCGAGCGGGAGCAGGTGCTGTTGATTGGGTGAAGGCGAGCCCAGCGAAGGTAAGAACGCACAAAGCGGGTAGAATTCTTCGAATCATGATGGATTTAGCTCCATAAAGTACCTTCGGACGGTCAGCCGGCAATTTTGCGGGGCCTCCCTCCGAGCTTTCCGTTCGCTCGGGAGGCGCGCTTCTTACTCACGCTCGTGCGTTTGCCCCCGACGGCCCCCAATCTTGACGCCATCCACTTCTTCGATCCCAGAACTCCCTCGAGCAGCGCCGGGACATACAGATCCGCATCAAGTTTCGGAAAATGCAGACCTAAACCAGACGGAGTGATTTCGATCGCGCTGAGCTGGCTGGCATTGGCGCCCTGTAGACCCTCCGCCTGTTGGGGGTCGAGCATGAGTGCCAGCCCGGGTCCGAGTTGAATGACAACCGGCGCATTCGCCTGTCGTAACGGGCCGCCTGAGCTTTAGTTCCGCGATTCATGTTCATTTCCCTGGCGCCAGCGTCTCCTCAAAGTGGTTGTCAATCAGGTGGAACAAGTGCGTTCTTGCTTCTTTGCCGGCGATGCCGTGCGTCTTGCGCGGATAAATCATCAGCTCAAACTGTTTGCCCGAGTTAATAAACGCGTTCACCATCTGCACCGTGTTCTGGAAGTGCACGTTGTCGTCGCTGGTGCCGTGTACTTCGAGCAGGTTGCCTTTCAAATCGCCGGCAGAATTTACTGGCGAGCTCTTCATGTAGCGCTTCGGGATTATCTTTCGGCAGACCCATATAACGCTCGGTGTAAATCGAGTCGTACAGGCGCCAGTCGGTGACCGGAGCCACGGCGACGCCGGACTTGAACATGTCGGTATGCGTCATGGTGTAGAGCGTGAAGTAGCCGCCATAGCTCCATCCCCAGAAGCCCAGGCGGTTGCCATCGATCTCGGGGAACTGCTGTAGCGCCTGCTTCACGGCGGCAATCTGATCGGCGAGCTCGTTCGGTCCAAAGTTGTGGCGCAGCGACGCGGCAAAGGCTTTCCCGCGATTCGCCATCCCGCGATTGTCAACGTGCAGCACAGCGAATCCTTGCCGCGCGAGGATGCAGTCGAAGTAGTAGCTCGCTCCTCCCCAGGAATCGCGTACCGTCTGTGCGCCCGGGCCGCCATAGGGATTCACGATCATGGGAGCCTTGCCGTTAGCCATCATCGGGCCGCCGCTGGGGAGCAAGATCGTGCCCAGCAGCTTCGTGGTGCCGTCGGCGGCGGTGAACTCGACTTTTTTTGGCGTAGGCAGGCTGTACTGCTCAATGCCGCGCGGCTTCCAGAACGCGTTGCAATCGCCGCTCACGGTGCAGAAGGACAACGTGGGCGGCGTGGTTAGCGAAGAGTAGATGTCGACGTAATACTTCGCATTGGCCGGATCGAAGCTAGCCATGTGTGCGCCATCCTGCTTCGATACGCGATGAAAGTTCTTGCCGTCGAGACCGACCGCATAGACGTTCGCCTGCCGCCAATCGCCCTCGTTGGCCGTGAAGTAGACGACCCCTTGCTGCTCGTTAACACCGTCGATGCTCTCGACATCCCAGTCGCCATGGGTCAACTGCTGCACCAGCTTCGCCGCACCAGACAGCGGATTCTGGTTATCGAACTGATACAGATAAATGTGGTAGTAGCCGTCGCGCCAACTCGTCCACAGATAGCGATCGCCGGATTGCAAAATGTGGAACTCGTTATCGGTATGCTCCATGTCAATCCAGGTGTCGCTGCTTTCGCTCATCATGAGCTGCGACTTGCCGCTCTTCACATCGACGAAGTAGAGATCGAGACGGTCCTGCGCGCGATTCAGCGCCATCGCCCAGACGATGCCGGGGCGCACCCAGCCGAATCGCGGCACATAGACATTGGAATCGCCGCCAAGTTCGACGCCATTACCGCCTCCTGAGGAGAGCCACTTCACCTTGCCGCCGCCCGATCCAACCACGCCGATCCGAACCACAGGATTCGCATCTCCCGGCTGCGGATACTTTTGCTGGTCGACCGTCGAATGCACGGGAATCCAGTCGGTGATGGGATAGTCGGGCACCGGCTTTTCATTCATCTGCAGAAACGCAATCTGCTTCCCATCGGGCGACCAGAAGTAGTTGCTGCGAACGTTGAGCTCTTCCTCGTATACCCAGTCGACTTCGCCGTTCAGCAGATTCGGATCATCGTCGCGGGTGAGCCCATCTTCGTGGCCTCCCGCGACTTCACGTACATACAGGTTGTGCTTGCGGACGTAAGCGATGTGGCTGCCGTCGGGCGAAAACTTGGGATCGGCACTGGCATCATTGCTCGAGGTGAGCTGCACCCCGGTGCCGTTGTCGAGACTGTAGAGCCAAAGCTGACCCATGGAATCGAACAGCAGCTTCTTCGAATCCGGAGACCAGTGATAGGCCGCAACCGAGTAGCGCTGCGCTGCCTCCTTCTGGCGCTCGTCTTTGATGGCGCTGATCGGAGGTGCAAGCGTCGCCAGCTTCTCGCGGGCAACCAGAACGGCCGGCTTGGGATTATTGGCGTCGACGTAATAGAGCGCGCCCTTCTCACCGCTGTCGTCGCGCTGCACGAAAGCCACGCGAGAGCCGTCGGGCGCCCACTTGATCGACTCCGGCGCGCGGCCCAGTAGTCCGCCTTCGGCGTAGATGTCCTCGATGGTGAGCTCGGGCGCTTGAGTCTGCGGAGCAGTGGACGGGGTTACGGTTTGTGCCGATGCGAGGGTTAACACCGATGCGAGAAAACAGACGGCTGCCAGGACCCGAGATGTCACGCGCGCTCCCATAAACCAGAGTTCAAAGCGAAAAGTGTATATCACGGCGTGGGATTTGAAACGTGGCGTGTCTTCTGCCAGGAGCTATGTCATGAATCGCTTTGTATCAGGGCACGGCTTCAGCCGGGCCGTTGTGGGGCGATGAGTACCTTGGGCTTCAGCCCCTGCGCGATCGGCATGCAGGGGCTAAAGCCCACACATTTCGTACGCATTGCTCGGCACGCCTAAAGGGCGTGCCCTGATACGAGGCAAAACCGATTCATGATGGTTTCTCGCCGGCTTGGAAAACCAACAGTTCCTTCACTTCGTTCAGGATGACAAAGGAAGTTTACTGTGAACACACCGACTCTCTAACGCGTGACCTGATAAATCCGCAGCATCTGAACGATTACGATGAAGATTCCGATGCTGAAGTAGATGGTCCGCAGGGTCTCGGACTTGGGGACAGCGGGCAGAGGAATGCCGCGCTCGCGAGACGCCAATACCAGCGAATGCTCGCGCTCGAAGATGAAATCGGCGATGGGGCGGTGCAGGGCCGCGACCAGCAGGCCTAAAAACAGCCGGGCGATTTCCATGGACATGGTGAATTCATGCTAACCGTGGTTCTATCGAGCACTCAATACGCCGAAAACCTTAATTCCGCGTAGCTCTGCCGGACTTAGCATTCTGCGCCTGTGATGTGCTACGTGCATACAGACAAGGTTTCGATTCCAATTCCTCTGGGCCCTCCGGCCTCCGTGGTGAAAGCCTTTGACTGCTTCCTGCGTGCTAGAATTCAAGCAGGTTCCCACCTGTCCTGATGAATTCTGACCTGGAAAAACTGATCGACCTGCAACAGGTCGACGCGCGAATTGCCGTCTTGCGCGCCGAAGTAGCCGCCCTTCCCAAGCACGTCCATGAAATCGAAGCCAGGCTGGCGGGCTCGAAAGCCAAGGTCGAAGCCGCGCAGGCTGCGATGAAGGCCGACGAAGCCTCCAAGCGCAAGCACGAGGGCGACATTCAGGACCAGCAGCAGAAAGTCAGCAAGTATCGCGACCAGTCGCTCAACGTCAAAACCAACCACGAATACAAGGCGCTGATGGACGAGATCAAGTTTGCGGAGGAAAAGATTGCCGCCTCCGAAGACAAGATTCTGGAAATCATGGTTGCCGCCGACACGCGCAAGGAAGGGCTGAAGAAAGCCGAAGAGGAACTGAAGGCTGACACGGCCGAGAACGATAAAGAGAAGGAAGTAGCGCGCCAGCGCACCGCCGAAGACGAAAAAGAACTGGCCGAACTCGGGGAGCACAGAGAGCAGTTGCGCAGCGGAGTTTCGGAAGACGTTCTCAACCACTACGACCGCGTTCTTAAGCGGCGGGGATCAGCGCTTTCTGCGGTGCATGAAGACGAGATGTGCTCCGCGTGCCGGGTAATGTTGAGGCCGCAGGTCTTTCAGGAAGTAATGAGCAACCAGCAGTTCGTTACGTGCGACTACTGTCACCGCATTTTTTATTACGTTCCTCCGCCACCCAAGCCGGAAGATGCCAAGGAAGGGAAGAGCGAGCCGGCGGCGCAGGAGCAGTCGTCGGAAGCCGCACCCGAAAGCGCAGAGCCTGCCCAGGGCGAAGCCGTCGCCCATTAACATGACGTTGGTCTTCAGCGTGGGAGCCCCGAAAAAAGGCGCTAGCATCTTCAGGGTGGAAGCCCCCGCATTCATGCGGGGGAAGTCGGGCGATGCGTCGGACGCGCTTTAGCGCAGGCGCGTCAGCAAGGGCGGCACTCCCCCGGTCGCCGCAGCTAAAGCCGATTTCTTTACGAGCGTCGCCTCCCTCGCCTGAAGGCGAGGGCTTCCACCTATCCCCTCAGATGGTATGGTTTCTCTTGATACTTAAGCATCACCATTAACGAGAACAGATCCCTCGCTTCGCTCGTGATGACAAACAAGAAAAAGCCGGCAGCTTTGAGTGCCCCATCTGTTACGAGCGACGCCGCCTCTGTTACCGTTTCCCCTCGCGGCGCAGCTCGCCTGCGCGCGGGACATGTGTGGGTCTATCGCTCCGATCTGCAGGGAAGCGACGTTCCGGCCGGAGCTCTGGTACGCGTGGTTGACGAGCGTGGACGCAAGCTCGGGTCGGCACTCTACAGCAGCGCGTCGCAGATCGCGATACGGATGATCTCTTCCGAGGAGGTCAGCGAGGCTGAGCTACCGAATGTTATCGCCAGCCGTATCGACTCCGCCGTCCAATTTCGCAAGCAGGTCGCTCACAATACCGACTCCTATCGTGTCATCTTCAGCGAAGCGGACCTGCTGCCCGGCCTCATCGTCGATAAATACAACGACGTGCTCTCGCTGCAAATTCTCACCCAGGCGTTCGATCGGAGCGACTTGCGCCAGACGGTGACCGACAACTTGCGCCGTCATTTCCCAGAAGCCAATATTCTCGAGCGCGTGGATTCACGCATTCGCGAGTTGGAGCAACTGCCTGCACGCGAAAGCCACCTCATCGGCGGCGAGAGTGCGAGCACCATCTTCACGGTGAATGGTGTTCGCTTTCATTACGACGGTCTCAGCGGACAGAAGACGGGAGCCTTCCTCGATCAGCGTGAGAATTACGCTGCGGCCGCTCGCTGGGCGCATGGCGAGGCGCTGGACTGTTTCACCTATCAGGGCGGATTCGCCCTGCACCTGGCGCGCGTATGCGAGAGGATGGCGGCGCTCGACAGCTCGCGAGCGGCGCTCGAGGTGGCTGAGCAGAACGAGGCGCTCAACCAATCCGAGCATCGCGGCGGCGAGATCGAGTGGATCGAGGCCAACGCCTTCGATCTGCTGAAGGACTACGCCACCGCCGGACGGCAATACGACACCATCGTCCTCGACCCGCCGGCGTTCGCCAAGACGAAACGCGTTGTCCCGACCGCCCTCAAGGGCTACAAGGAGTTGAACCTGCGCGCGCTGAAGATGCTGCGCCCCGGCGGAACGCTCGTCACCTGCTCCTGCTCGTTTCACGTCAGCGAAGCCGAGTTCCTGGAGATGCTTGGGTCTGCCGCGGCCGACGCCGGTCGTGTGGTCCGCGTGCTGGAGAAGCGCGGCGCCGCCTCTGATCACCCAGTCCTGCTGAACGTCCCCGAAACGGCGTACCTGAAGTGCGTGGTCTGCCGGGTGCTGTAGGGCGGCATCCAGTTGAACAAGGCGCCAGGTACCGAGACATTTGCGGCGGCGATGGGTGGAAGCCCTCGCCTTCAGGCGAGGGAAATGAACCCGCCATAAATCGGCTTTAGCCGCGGAGCCCGGAACTTCGATCATCAGGGCGCGGTCCAGCGCTAAAGCGGAAACCCGAGAGAGTGCCGTCTGTCCTCCGCATGAATGCGGAGGCTTCCACCCCGGACACGAATGCGACGGTTTCCACCCCAAGAGAATGCGGGGAGCTCACCACCTTGGATTCGAGGGTGCACACCCGAAATCGGAGCTCCCTCCCAAGCCATTGATTCCGCGCCAAATCTAGTTCTTGACATATCGCAGATTGCTATAGCATAATTGCAATCCGTAATAGATATTCACGGCTATGAAACTCGGTGAAAAACTTCGCTACCTGCGGTTGGTTGAGGGTACATTGCGTGGTCTCGAAGGCGAGATGACGCAGCAGGACCTGGCCCGGGCCATGAAGAAGGAAATCGGCCGCGGGCTGAGCCAGTCGTACCTGTCGCAGATCGAGAGCGGGGTGCGTCCGCACCTGACCAACGACACCCGCATGTTGTTGGCGCGCTTCTTCAAGGTGCATCCCGGATACCTGGTCGACGACCCGGATGGCTATCACACCGAGCTCACCAGCGACTTGCGCGCGATGGAAGACCGGCTCGATCTCATGTTGATCAACGGGGCGGAGCAGTTCGCCGATGACGCGGAGTTGAGCGGGGCGCTGCTGGAAGTTGCGCGCTACTCCGACACGCGCCAGGCGGTGGTGGTGCTGGGCGCCATCCTGGAAGCTCCGGGATTGCTGGAGCGGCTGACGGAGGTCTTGAAGCCGGGGCTGGATGGCACGAAGCCCGGCGACAAGTCGCGTAAGGCGCGTGCCGTGCGCGGCGCGGGAGCAAGCCTATGACATGGGCAATGTTCTATCTGACGTGCTTCCTGCTGGGCATTACGTTAAGTGTGTTGTCGTTTCTCAGCGGAAGCTTCCATCTGCCACATTTCCATCTGCACGTCCCCCACGTACACCTGGGAACGCATGCGGGCGGCGCTCATGCAGGAGCACACGGCGACAGCATGTCGGTCGTGAACTTTGGAACGCTCTGTGCATTCCTCGCCTGGTTCGGCGGCACCGGATATCTGCTGACACGCTATTCCACGCTGATGGTCACGATGGTTGCCACACTTTCGTTCATCGCAGGCGTGTTCGGCGCAGCCATTGTGTTCTGGTTCGTCGCCAAAGTGTTGCTGGCGCACGAGCACGAACTCGATCCCGCGGACTACGACAGAGTGGGAGTGCTGGGGAGAGTCACCAGTTCCATCCGTGAAGGCGGAACCGGAGAGATCGTTTTCTCGCAGGAGGGCACGCGCCATACCTGCGGCGCACGTAGCGAATCAGGCGAAGCTTTGCCGAAGGGAACGGAAGTGGTAGTAACGCGCTATGAACGCGGCATTGCGTACGTGCAGCGCTGGGATGAGTTGGCGGGAGAGGCAAAGGCAGCGGCCATTTAGCTGTTGGCTCTTAGCTCTTGGCAAGAGTGACAGGCGAGGTTTCGTAGCCAAGAGGTGAGTCAAAGCCTAGCGGCCAGAGCCAAAAGCAGCGAGCGAAAGCGAGTAGCACGATGAAGAACACCATGAGTTTGGCATTGGCGGTTATGTTGGGTGGGGGAATCGGCAGCGCGTTAGGAGCGGCCTTCCATCAGGTCGCGACCGGATTGGCTGTCGGTGTAGCCGCAGGAATTTTCGCCGCTGCCCTGGAATTACGAAGCGGGTTTAGTCGGCGCAAGACGAGTTGTTGAAGCAGTATTCCCATCCTCTCGCAAAACAAGCGAAAGAACGGGGACACTCACTGATCGATACAGCTCGGTAATTGGAGATTTTTATGGTTGATCTTGCTGTTGCAGACGGGAAGTTGCAGGTGAATGTACGCGGTGCGGACAAGCTATGGGCGCTCAAAGGCTCACTGGAGATTCCGCTTGAGCACATAACCAGCATTCGAACGGATCCCACGATTGCAAAAGGTTGGTGGCATGGGTTGAGGTGTCCTGGAACGCATGTTCCGGGAGTGATAACCGCCGGCACCTACTTCACCAGACACCAAAAAGTTTTTTGGGATGTACACAATCCAGATCGCGCAATCGTGATTGATCTTCGCGATGAGCCCTACGATCGTCTGGTTGTAGAAGTGGCCGATCCAGAAGCGGCAGTAGCTCTGATTGAGATGTATCGAGTATCGCTAGCGGCTGAAAAGAACAGCCTATCGGGGATAGAGAAGCGAGGCAACTGAATCGCATGGCCGGCCAACTGCAGGTCCCTCGGCTCCGCTCGGGATGACATCGCAAGAGGGGCGTGTTCGCTCGGTACGACAACGTTTTTTGCTGATGGCTGACAGCTGACAGCTCGGAAGCATGACAACGGTTTTAGCCGGAAGCTGGCAGCTGATAGCTGACAGCTCCAAAGGAGGCATATGGGTTTACACATTCCAACTGACGTGGTGGTGATCGTATGGTCGGTCGTTGCGGCGACGGTGCTCATCATCGCGGTATTCACGCGGTTATACCGCAAAACCGGGCCCAACGAAGCCATGGTGGTTTACGGTATTCGTGGCACCCGCATTATTAAAGGCCACGGCACCATGGTTCTGCCCATGGTAGAAAGCTGCCGCGAGCTCTCGCTGGAGTTGATGTCGTTTGACGTGGCTCCGCAGCAGGACCTCTACACCAAGCAGGGCGTTGCGGTAACTGTCGAGGCGGTGGCGCAGATCAAGGTAAAGAGCGATCCGGAGTCGATACTTACGGCGTCAGAGCAGTTCCTCACCAAGACGCCGCCGCAGCGCGAGGCACTGATTCGCCTGGTGATGGAAGGCCATCTGCGCGGCATCATCGGCCAGCTCACGGTGGAAGAGATCGTGAAGCAGCCGGAGATGGTCGCCGATCGCATGCGCTCCACCTGCGCCGACGACATGAACAAGATGGGCCTCGAGGTAATCTCGTTCACCATCAAGGAAGTTCGCGACAAGAACGACTACATCAGCAACATGGGTCGGCCGGATGTGGCGCGCATCAAGCGAGACGCTGACGTGGCAACCGCCGAGGCCGAGCGCGATACGGCAATCAAGCGCGCGCTGGCACTGCGCGAATCGGCTGTCGCCAAGGCGCAGGCCGATCAGGAACGCGTGGCGGCTGAAACCGCGTCGATGGCCAAGCAGGCGGAGGCGCAACGCGATCTGGAAGTGAAGAAAGCGACCTATAACGAATTGGTGAAGCGGCAGCAGGCGCAAGCCGACAAGGCCTACGAAATCCAGACCAACATCATGCAGCAGCAGGTCACTACCGAGGCGGTAAAGATTCAGCAGGTGGAGAAAGAGCAGCAGGTCAAGGTGCAGGAAGCCGAAATTCTGCGCCGCGAGAAAGAGCTCATCGCCACCGTGCTGAAGGGAGCAGAGATCGAGCGTCAGCGCATTCAGACGCTTGCCGAAGCCGAGCGCCAGAAGACGATAGTCGAAGCCGAAGGCCGTGCCAGCGCCATTCGCGCCCAAGGCGAAGCCGAAGCCGAGATCATCTTCAAGAAGGGCGATGCCGAGGCGCGCGCCATGAACGTGAAAGCCGAGGCCTATCAGGAGTACAACCAGGCCGCGGTGGTCGACAAGCTGATCACCAGCCT
Source organism: uncultured Acidobacteriaceae bacterium (assembly GCA_963819645.1). Taxonomy (GTDB): domain Bacteria; phylum Acidobacteriota; class Terriglobia; order Terriglobales; family Acidobacteriaceae; genus CAVVDY01. Next base: position 205,333 of record CAWFWZ010000016.1, on the reverse strand, counting down.
GCCGGAAGTGGTGAAGGCGCTGGCCAGCCCGCTGGCGAATATCGACAAGATCACGATTGTCTCTACCGGCAACGGCGATGCCGCCGGCATGAACAAGGTGACGGGCGACCTTACGAAGATCGCCGCTCAGGTGCCGGCATTGTTCGAGGCGCTCTCGGGCATGCAGATGAGCGAACTGTTTGGCAAAATCCGGACGATTGGCGAAAAGTCGCCGCGACCGGATGAACTGCCTCCGGCAGATGAGAAGGGCAAGGCGGCGGGAGCGGGGAGCTAGTGGGTAGTCCCACTCAAGCCAAACGAAGGCTTGAGTGGGGCACCCGGCTTCGGGTAGAGCTGGCCTTCAGGCCAGCGTCTACGCTGTCGGAAAAACGTGGGGCTTTTAGCCCCTGAGGTACTGAAGACGACGGCTTGAGTGGGGCACCCGAGTATCCCACCCTTTCGCAAATGACGCGAAAGGATGGGGCACCCGAGCGAATAGCGAATAGCGAAAGGCGGCAGTTCAATGGCATTACTAGATCGAGTAGCAACGTTGGTACGAGCGAATCTGAATGATCTGATCGACAAGGCGGAGAATCCCGAGAAGATGTTGAAGCAGGTCATTCTCGACATGGAGAACCAATTCTTACAGGTCAAGACGCAGGTGGCGATCGCGTTGGCTGACCTACATCTGCTGGAGAAAAAGAAGAAAGAGAATGCTGAAAAGCATGGCGAATGGATGCGCAAGGCGGAGCTGGCCGTGGCAAAGAAAGATGACGAACTGGCTCGGGCGGCGCTGGAGCGTGCGCTGAGTTTTCAGCAGATGACGGAGAACTTCGAGCAGCAGATTGCCGATCAGGAGGTCCAGGTCGAATCGCTGAAGGGCGCACTGAAGCGTCTGGAGCTAAAGCTGGCGGAGGCGCGCAGCAAGGCCGACATGCTGATCGCGCAGCATCGCCGCTCACGCGCGGCACACAAGGCAGCCGATGCCGAGCAGAGTCCCACGGGCGAGAATCGCACCTTCGATCGCATGACGTCGACGGTCGCGCGCGAAGAAGCGATCGGCAGGGCAAAGGCAGAACTTCTCGGCGAGGATGTGGAGGCGCGTCTGCACAAGCTGGAGCGCGACGAAAAGATCGACACGCTCTTGCAGGAGCTGAAGCAGCGGAAGCAGTTGTCGGCGTAGGCGGCCGGGTGGAGCGGCGCTTTAGCGCCGCGTCCGCGCGCGGTGCTTTGTGTCATGCTTTGTATCAGGGCCCGGCTTCAGCCGGGCCTAAAGAGTTCTTAGGATTTGTCATCCTGAGCGGAGCGAAGGACCTGCTTTCGGTGGCGCAGCGACGGTTCGGGGGGTACGAGAGATTCGACTTCCCGCAGCGGCTAAAGCCGGACCTTCCAGTATTCGTGACGGCACGCCTGAAGGCGTGCCCCTTCAAATCGCCGTAGGGAGATTTTCCTATCAGCGTTCAACCACGCCCTCTTTGCCCAATCGGTCGGCGGACCGTCGCCATCATCTGCGAAACGCTTGCGAAGCCGTAGCCATCGTCCTTGTATTTGCGGATGATCATTTCGCGTCGCCTCGACGGAATGGCTGCGGTCGGCGCCCATCTTGCGGTAGCCGCCATCGTGCAGCAGGATAACGTCGCCGCCGCGCATCTGGCGCTCAACGTGACCTAAGATGCGCTGGGCGTCGTCGGCTTCCAGTCGTAACAGGTCACGTTCCACATGACAGGTATGAGTCCGAGCTTGCGAACTCCGCGCAGCGTCATCGGCGTGCGCGCGCCGAACGGTGGACGCATGAGCGTGCATCGATGGCCGGTCGTGTCGAAGATGATGTTCTGTGTCCGTTCGATTTGCGAGCGCACCTCCGGGGCCGACGCGAAGATCAGGTTGGGATGGTCCCAGGTGTGAATGCCGATCTCGTGGCCGTGCGCTACCAGCTCACGCGCGATCTCCGGTTTCTCAGCGACAAACTTTCCGAGCACGAAGAACGTCGCCTTGACGGAGTGCCGGTCGAGTACGTCCAGCAGGCGCAGCGTCCAGGGATCGTTGGGGCCGTCGTCATAAGTAAGGGCCAGCTCGCGCGAACCGGAGCGCCCAGTGAACGTTTTGCCCCAGGCTTGCGAGGTCGGCCAGTAGCACTGGAATCCGGCCCAGGTAGCGGCACCGGCGATTGCCATGCCGGCGATGATCGTATTGCGCATGTGAGTTCATTTTAGAATTTCCGGCCTGGCAACGGGGTTCCCAGAGCATTCGGTGGGAGCCCTCGCCTTCAGGCGAGGGAAGACGCCACTTCTGCGAAAGGCTTTAGCCCTGGTATAACCACCGGCGCTAAAGCGCGCTCACGAAAACCCGCGGCTCCCCCCCGCATAAATGCGGGGGCTTCCACCCTTGAGATTGAACGGTGGAAATCTCTTCATTGCCACGCGCGCGACGGAGAGATATTCTCGAAGCGGCTGCTCTCCATCTCTCATGGCGAACCTGTTTGAACCACCTCGTTACATCGCGATCGAAGGCCCGATACGAGTCGGCAAAACGACGCTGTGTCGCGTGATTGCCGAAACCCTGCACGCACAGCGCATCAGCGAGCCTGACCAGAATCCGTTTCTGAACGCCTTTTACAACGGCGAGAAAGGTGCGGCGTTCCAGGCGCAGATGGCGTTTCTGATGGCGCGATACGAGCAACTGGCGACAGCAGAGTTGAAGCGTCCCGGCAGAATCGTCGTCGCCGACTACATCTTCGAGAAAGACAAGCTGTTCGCCTGCCTCAACCTGAACGACGCCGAGCTGGGGGTTTATAACCGCTATTACGATCTGTTTCACCAGAACATACCTACGCCTGATCTTGTTATCTATCTGCAAGCCACGCCCGATATCTTAAAGAAACGCTTGAAGAAGCGAAATGCTCCCGGCGAGAAGGCTATTAGCGACGATTATCTGGAAGAAGTCATCAAGGCCTATGAGCATTTCTTCTTTCACTACACCTCGTCGGACCTGCTGATCGTCAATACCTCAGAGATCGATTTCGTTGAGCGCAGTGAAGATCTGCAAGCCCTCCTGCGGCGGGTCAGCGAACCGATTCGCGGCACGCAATACTTCCTGCCACTAGGAGCGGACGAGAGCGCGGCCAACGCGTAGCTCTGGAATTCCCTCAAACCTGTCACTCTGCTTAGAGCCCGCATGGTTGCTCGCCCCGTGCATTTTCGAGCAGAGCTGTTCACTTTTCTGCAACACAAACTCGCACCAACTTCTTGCATCTATCTCCCCGACATGAGCAAAGCTCATGACAAGGAGGTTGATTTGCTCGCAGAATCGAAAAAGTTTAAGGCCACGGCTATTGTGGTCGCCGCATTCTCGGCACTGCTGATACTCGGAGCCTGCAACAACAATGCGCAGCATCCGGATGTAAAAGACGCGGTCAACACCGCGATGACGCGTCACGATCTGGGTGTGGTGAAGGTTTCTCAAGACCGCGACAAGGGTGTGCTGACCCTGTCCGGTGACGTTGAAACGCCCGACAAGAAATCGGAAGCGGAGAGCGTAGCCAAAGAATCGGCGCCGGGCTACACCATCGCCAATGAGATTGGGGTTCGCCCCATCGGCGAGGAGAGCCAGGCGAAGGCGGTTGATTCGAATCTAGACGACGGCATCGAGAACAACTACAAGGCTGCCATCAAGGCGCACAAGGACCTTGACGATCAAAGCATCCATTACGACGCCCAGAATGGCACGCTGGTGCTGAAAGGCAGTGTGAAGACAGTGGCCCAGAAAAAGGAAGCCGCACTTCTGGCCAAGAACACGCCCAATGTGAAGGATGTCATCGACGAGATTGAGGTGAACCCTAAGAAGCACTCGACCGCTGACTAAACACCGTTCCACACGACGTCAAACAGGATGGATCTCGCAGCCACCCGCGCGAGATCCAGCGCCTTTCCAAAACAAAAATCCTCAAGGACATTGACTGCGATGGACCGAACCAAATTACACCCCTGCCAGCCAGTGAATTGACTTCTTCGAGAGTTCGCTCTTACCATCGCCATGCCACTTCGATCGCAGGGGCAGGATGATCGAAACAACCATCTCGCACTACCGCGTTCTCGACAAACTGGGCGGCGGCGGAATGGGTGTGGTGTACAAAGCCGAGGACACCCGGCTTCACCGCTTTGTCGCGCTCAAATTTCTGCCCGATGACGTGGCCCGGGATCCTCAAGCCCTCGCCCGCTTTGAGCGGGAGGCCCAAGCCGCTTCGGCGCTGAACCATCCCAACATCTGCACCATTCACGACATCGGCGAACAGGGCGGGCGCGCCTTTATCGCCATGGAGTTTCTGGACGGGCAGACCTTAAAGCACTTGATCGCCGGGCGGCCGCTGGATCCGGAGCGACTGCTTCCGATTGCGATCGATATTGCCGACGCGCTTGATGCAGCGCACGCAAAAGGCATCATTCACCGCGACATTAAGCCAGCCAACATCTTCGTAACCGAACGAGGGCATGCCAAGATTCTCGATTTCGGACTGGCTAAGATGACGTTCAAGGTCGCCCCCGAATCCGAAACCGTCACATCAGGCACTGACGCCGAGCACCTGACCAGTCCGGGAGCGATGTTGGGTACGGTAGCGTATATGTCACCGGAGCAGGTGCGCGCGAAAGAATTGGATTCGCGTACCGATCTGTTTTCATTCGGCGCCGTGCTCTACGAAATGGCTACCGGCAACCTGCCATTCGATGGCGGCAGCTCGGGAGAGATTTGCGGCGCCATTCTGCATAAGGAGCCACCGCCGCCCTCACACGTCAACCCGCAGATTCCCGCGGGACTGGAGATGGTTATCGCTAAGGCGCTGGAGAAGGACCGCAACCTGCGCTATCAGCACGCTTCAGAGCTTCGGGCCGATCTTCAGCGGCTGAAACGCGATAGTGAATCGGCTCATCACTCGGTTGCTGTTGTCCCAGGAAGCGCAGACGCGACGAAGTCTGGAGTCGCAAGCTCGGCTTCCGGTTCTGAGCCACGAGTGGCGTCTTCGAATGTGACGCGAGCCGAATCTCAGCCTGGCGCGCAACAACCTGGCAGCTCTCGCTGGAGGGTGGTGGCGTCGGCAGTGTTGCTGGTGGCGGCTATTGTCGCGGGCGGATTGTACTGGCGCTCGCACCGGCGTCCGATCCTCACCGAGCAGGACACAGTGGTGCTGTCCGACTTCAACAACACCACCGGCGATGCCGTCTTTGACGACACCTTGAAGCAGGCGATCTCGGCGCAACTGGGGCAGTCTCCGTTCCTGAATATCCTGTCGGACGCAAGAACTCGCGCCACGCTTAGGCTGATGGCCAAGCCGGCGAATACCAAGCTCACGCCTGAGGTGGCGCGCGACCTTTGCCAGCGTGCCGATGGCAAGGCGTACATTGCGGGTTCGATTGCCAGCCTGGGCAGCCAATATGTGATCGGCCTGGATGCCATCAATTGCAAGACCGGCGACTTTCTGGCGCAGGAACAGGTGACCGCGGAGAACAAAGAGCATGTTCTCCGCGCCCTGGGAGGAGCAGCGACGGCGCTGCGCAAGAAACTTGGCGAGTCCCTCAGCAGCGTGGACAAATTCGACGCTCCTCTTGATCAAGCCACTACACCATCGCTTGAGGCCCTGAAGGCATTATCGGTGGGAAGGAAGATCTTGCAGGAGAAAGGTCCGGAGGCGGCGATCCCGTCGTTCAATCGCGCGGTCGAACTTGACCCGAATTTCGCTGCCGCCTATTCGGCCCTGGGAATTTCATACATCAATCTGCGAGAGCCGGGACTAGCCAGTGAGAATCTACAGAAGGCTTATGATCTGCGCGACAAGGTGAGCGAGCGGGAGAAATTCCGTATCTCGGCGAACTACTACCTGCTGGTGACGGGTGAACTAGAGAAAGCGATTCAAACCTATGAGGCCTGGGCCCAGACCTATCCGCGAAACAATGAACCTTATGGCAACCTGGGCGTCGATTACACCTACCTGGGCGAATACGAGTCAGCGGTGAACGCCAGCCTGGAAGACCTGCGTCTATTTCCTGGAAGCGCTGCTGCTTTCACCAACCTGGTCGGTCTCTACACCGCGCTGAACCGCCCGGAGGACGCGAAGGCCAAGTACCAGGAGGCCATCGCGCACAAAGTTAACAACCCTTTCCTGCATGGCAATCGCTATGGGGTCGCGTTTTATGAAGGCGACGTGGCGGAGATGGAGCGGCAGATCGAAGGGCAGAAGGACAAGCCGGGCGAGGACGTGCTTCTCTCTTTCGCATCCGATACCGATGCCTTCTATGGACGCCTATCCAGCGCCCGCGAAAAATCGCAGCGCGCCATCGAAGCGGCCCGTCGTGGCGACGCCAAAGAAACGGCCGCTGAATGGCAGATGAACTCTGCCCTGCGCGAGGCCGAATTCGGGAATACAGTGCGCGCGCGGCAGGAGACTGCCTCCGCGCTGGCCACTGCCGCGACTCAGGATGTGCAGACTCTCGCAGCCCTGGCATACGCGCGAACCGGCGACGCTGCACAAGCGCGGAAAATTGCCGACGACCTGGCCCATCGCTTTCCGCTCAATACCATGATCAATCGCTATTGGCTGCCGACAATCGATGCCTCGATCGAGATTGGCCGCAACAATCCGGCGAAAGCTATCGAACGATTACGAACCGCGACAGAGTACGAATTGGGAACGCCTACTCCACAGTTCGGGGTTGGCGGCTCGCTTTATCCAGCATATGTTCGCGGCCAGGCGTATTTGTCATTGCACCAGGGCGCGGCAGCGGCTGCGGAATTCCAGAAATTCCTCGACCACCGCGGCATCGCAGTCAATTCCCCTTTGGCAGCCTTGGCAAAGCTGCAACTCGGCCGCGCCTATGTCGCGGCAGGAGATAAGAGCAAGGCCCGCCATGCCTACCTGGAATTTCTTGAGCTCTGGAAAGACGCCGAGCCTGACATTCCTGTCCTGAAGCAAGCCAAAGTTGAGTACGCGCAGTTGCAGTAAGGGCGACCGAGGCCAGGACGCAATCCACGAGGACGCGATCGCTTGTACCTGAAAGTGATGGAGGGAGACGGCGTTTCTTCGGAAGCACCGACCTGCTTCTACGGCAGTTTCAACGTAGGTGTATCCGGTAGAGCGGACCTTTAGGTCCGCGTCCAAGCTGCCCCAAGGTTCTGGCTTTTCGCCCACTGCATCGCAGTGGGCGAAAAGCCTCATCAGAGAGGACTGCGTTACGCGGCGCTGAAGCGCCGCTCTACCCGAGCTTCTCGGATAGGCCAATTGGAAAACTGCTATCAGCCGAGTGAGCGTAATCAGCCGCCCTGTTCCGGACCTATCTCACCGCGACGTTGAAATTGACAGCCAGCTTCTTCGGGGGATAGCAGGCGTTCTTGTCGCAGGCCTGGTAATACAGCTCACCGCCTACGGGGAAGCTACCACCACCCTTGAGAAAGGGCGGCGCCTTCACTGTCACGTACACGACGAAGTCACCGCTATAGACGCTTAGCTTCTCATTGGGCGAGAAGGGGAAGGTCTGGTCCTCGCCGGCGGGGTATTCAATGCTGGTAATCTCCATCGGCTTGGGAGCTACCAGCTTCAGCGTGGTTGGAATCAGCAAATTCGAATGAGGTTTGTTGCTATTGATATGAAACGGGGAGCTCACGCGGAAGTCCAGCTCCACCCTGCGATTCTCTCCCGCGCTCATAACCACTGGCTGCACGCGCGCCATGATCACCGAGGGCTGTACGGTGCCGGGTGCCTGCGCTGCCAAAGAGGTCGCAAGTAGCAAGATACTGAGAGTGAGCTTCATCGGTCTGTCGTCGTTCCCAGGCTTACCGGAGCGCCAGAATTCACTGCCGTCCTGCCTCCATCCGAATGGAGTGCCTTTTTAGCGTCGCCTTCGATTTCTGCCTTGCCGATTAGTCCTGCCACCTTACCGACAATCTTGCCCTGGCGGTTGATGTAGAAGGTGGTGGGAAGGTATTCAACATCACCGTATTCTTCGGATACGTTGTTCGTGCCCAGCAGCACCGGGTAGTTCACTCCCATTTCGCTGGCGAAGCGGGCGATTTTCTGCGGCTCGCTGTCGTCCATCGCGACGCCGACGATGGCCAATCCATCACTGCCGTACTGCTTCTGGAGCTCGACGAACCATGGCATCTCAACTTTGCAAGGGGCACACCACGTCGCCCAGAAGTTCAGGACCACGGCTTTGCCCCGGAAGTCGGAGAGTTTGACCTTCTGGCCATCCAGTGAGACGAGTTCGAAATCGGGCGCCTGCACGCCCTGAACATCGCCCACCAGCGACGAGGTCACGGCCCGCTTCGGACGATGCCGATCGACCCATTTGCCGAAGGTCAGCATCCCCAGAATGGCTACAGCCAGCACGGCGAATACGAAAGCGTTACGTTTCACAAACACCTTTTATAGTGCGAAGCGATTCAAGAACGCCAGATAGCCAGACAGCAGGCGCAGATTGTTCATGAAAATCAATACACCCACTGCAATCAACAATACTCCGCTCACCACCTCTACGGTGTGCAGATGGCGCCGGAACTTGCCGTAGAACGACAGAAACCGATCGATGCCGATCGAAGTCAACAAAAAAGGTACGGCCAATCCCAAAGAGTAGATTGCCAGCAGCAATACTCCTTTAAGAACTTTGTCCTGCTCCGAGGCCAGCGCCAAAATGGCCGCCAGGATAGGACCGATGCACGGCGTCCAGCCGAAGGCGAATGCGAAGCCCACCACGAACGATCCCAGCGCGCTGGAGCTACCTTTCACATCATGAAGCCGCTTGTCGGCATACAGCCACTTGATCTTCAGCAGACCGGTCAGATGCAGCCCGAAGATGATGATGATGACGCCGGCGATGCGCGCGAGCACGTGGTGATATTCGTTGAAAACCTGTCCCAGCCCTGTCGCCACCGCGCCCAGTACGATAAACACGAAACTGAAGCCGATGATGAAGGTGAACGAATGCAGCATCACCGTGCCCAGCATCCGCCGGTCCGACGATTGCAAATCATCGACGCTCGCCCCGGAAATCAGCGACACGTAGCCTGGCACCAACGGCAAAACACACGGCGAAAGGAACGACAGCAGCCCGGCTACAAACGCGGCAATGGGGAGAGGCAGGCTATGCATAAGGGTCTAAGGTGTAACCATCATACGAGAACTACCTAGATGTGCATCACCCGTCAGTAACAATGACGCCATTCAGGAGCGAAAAGTTACACAAAGGTGCCGGATTTCTCCGGCGAGGGCTGCAATGGTTTGAGGCGAATCGCTGGTTTTCGGAGTCCAGACCACGTTTCCGATATGACAATCGAGTTCCCGGGATTGTGCGGATCGTATCGCACCGAAGCGGGTAGTCCCAGTCGGCAGGAATACAAATCGATGAACTGGCGCAGGTGAGTGACATCCTGCGATGCCTCATACGTGACCCCGGCGACGTCGTAGCTGTAAACCAGCAGAGTCATCTGCCGGTCGGTCTCATCGTCTTCAAGTTCGTTGACATCGATAATGTTGCCGTCGATGATGCGTCCGCCCTGCGTCAAATCGGTGCGACGCTCGCACTCCAGTTGCTCGGCTGACTTCTTGCTTTTACGCGAGAGGACAACATACCCGAGCAGTGCAGCACTCGCTCCGACTACGACGATGGGATAGTACCGAAGAGAACTCATATCGCCGCTCGTAGAATAGCGCGGATGAGGTGTGAAAACCTAGGCGTTTCGAGCGCTGCTGCTCTATGCGTTCACAATTGGGTTTCGCAGAGTACCCACGCCTTCCACGGTAACCTCGACCACGTCTCCGGGTTGCATGGGGCCCACTCCCGCCGGGGTGCCGGTCGCTATTACGTCGCCCGGCTCCAGGGTCATGACCGAGGTGATGTAGCGCAGGATTACGTCGAGGGGAAAGATAAAGTCCGCCGTTGTGCCTGACTGCCGCGTCTGGCCGTTGAGTCGGGTTTCGATGTGTACACCCTTCCATGGATCGAGCCCGTCGGCAATCACAGGCCCGATCGGGCAGAAGGTGTCGAAACCCTTGGCGCGGGTCCACTGCCCGTCAATGTTTTGCAGATCGCGCGCAGTCACATCGTTCACGCATGTATAGCCCAGGATGTACGAGCGCACGTCTTCGTCATCGCGCAGATCATGGCAACGCTTCCCGATGACGACGCCCAGCTCGCCCTCGTGATCCACGCGCTGCGAGAGCTTGTGCGGGCGGCGAATCTCCTCACCGGGCGCGATGACCGAGGATGGCGGCTTAAGGAAGATAAGCGGCGACGTGGGAATCTCGTGGTTCAACTCTTTGGCGTGCTCGCGATAATTTCGGCCGACACAGACGATCTTCGACGGCTGCGTCGGCGCCAGGAGGTGAGCCGCGTCCAGCGGAATGCTACTGGATTGCGACACATCAAAGTCGCTTACACTGGCCGGGAAGCGGTCCAAAGTTCGAGTGATGGTTGAGGTTCCTGCAACTTCTTCAATCAGCCCATAGCGGACGCTGTCAGCGTGCTGAAAACGGCAAATCTTCATCTCTCGAACTCCTTCGCCTACTGTTTGCTGGGCACTTTCTCTGACGTCGATGCCGATCGTTGGCTTTCATTGCCTCGCAGGTCGACCGCGGAGACCGAGTATTCATACTTGGTTCCCGGCTGAACACTCTCGTCGCGGAACGAGGGTACCTGGGTCGGCTTCTGGTTGAGCTTCTGCCATTCTCCGCCAGCGCTTCGGCGGAAGACGTTATAGCCGGCCACATCGGTTTCAGTGTTGGGAGCCCAGGTCAAATCGATAAACGGCTTCTGCCCGATGCTGGAGAACACGGCTTGCAGGCCCACAGGTTGTGCCGGAGGATAGATGTCCTTGGTAAATACCTCTGTCGGCGCCGAGTCGTCACCCTCAACGCTAGCTTGGCGCCGGCCGGCGCGCACGTCAGTGACCGAGGTGATGCGGTACTGGTATTTCGTCTCCCATTCGAAGGTCTGGTCGAGATAAGAACCATCGGGTGACGGATCGACATCATTCAAAGTGATGTACCCGCCTGCGCCCGCCGGACGGCGCTCGATGCGATAGCGAAAGGTCAGCCCGGCAGGAGGAGCGGGCTCGACACCACCGGACCAGGACACGCGCACGCCGTCGGAGCTAACCTCAGCAGAAACGTCGGAGGGAGGTGCGATGGTAGGCGCGAGAGGTATCGCCACCTGGTTCGAGAGACCTGCGCTGCGGCCCCGATCGCTCATAATTTCGACGGCATACATGGCGAATCCCGCGGGATCTTTCTCCTCAAGCTCCAGCGGCAGCGTGTCGCTGTACGTCATGCGCATCTTCTGCTCGACATCGTTCTTCTTCCGCTGCGGTCCCTTTCGGAGGCGTCACCGAGCCGACCTCATGGCAACTACTCATCAGCGTCGTGCCTTCTTGACGGCACACCAGTGTGTCGCCCAGGTGCTTGAGCTGGACCAGAGTGCGGTCCGTGTTCTTTTCGGGCAGAGTCCACTCCAAGCGTACCGTGTTGCCTTTGCGGGAGGCGGTCAAGTCCTCCGCGGGACGCGCCAGGTTGAGTGATGGCAGTTGTACCGCGCCCGGGGTACCGCATCCGGCGCAGCCAACAATGCTCGCGAGTGCCGCAAGAAAGATCAGGGAACGAAGCCGCATGGAATACTACAGGGTAACAAAAGCACAGTGGCAATCCGTAATGCGCTTGCCATTGATGCTTTCTGAAAGCAAACTAGGCCGATGAGAGCCATTGCCATAATCCCCGCTCGTCTTGCCTCGACGCGGCTGCCGTGCAAGGTGCTGCGCGAGATCAATGGCCGTCCCATGCTGGAGCATGTGTATAGCGCCGCGCGCGCCTGCCGGGCACTGGATGACGTCATCGTCGCCACCGATTCCAGCGAGGTCGCTGACCTGTGTCGTAGTCGCGGCTGGCACTTTCAGATGACGTCGTCGTCGCATCGCAGCGGCACCGAGCGCGTGCACGAGGTTTCGGAATCGGTTCCGGCGGACGTGTACGTCAATGTCCAGGGAGATGAGCCGCTGGCGCGTCGCGAACAAATCGTGACACTGCTCGCTCTGATGGAGAACGTCGATGTGCAGGTAGGAACGCTGAAAACGCCCTGCGCCGAGGAAGACCGAAACAATCCCAACGCCGTGAAGGTCGTGACCGACTTAGAGAGACGCGCGCTGTACTTCTCGCGGGCAACCATTCCGTTCGATCGAGACGCAACCGGCGGCGTGCGCTACTACAAGCATCTCGGCTTCTACGCTTATCGCAAGCCCGCGCTGGACGCCTTCGTGAAGTGGCCTGAGTCAGAACTGGAGCGGAGCGAGCGCCTGGAGCAACTGCGATTCCTCGACAACGGGGTCAACATCTACGTCGCCGAAACACCCTTTGACACCGTAGGCGTTGACACGGAAGAGGACCTGCGGAGGGTGGAAGGTATCTTGCGGCACTCGCGTAATTCTTGATTTGTCATCACGAGCGCAGCGAAGGGCCTGTTTTCGCTTCGCTGCAAACGCTCCTGATTTGTCATCACGAGCGCAGCGAGGGATCTGTTCTCGTCGGCAGCACCAAGACTTCTCGATAGATACCAGCGCCTCGGCGGGGGCAAAGAGCAGGTCCCTCGCTTTGCTCGTGATGACAATCGCAAAACGATCTACGCTTCACTATGCCGCCCGTTTGCTTTTCGCCCATTCCTCTGCCGCAGCTACTCTTCGTCCAATCGACGGATGCGAATGGAATAACCATTCCACGAACCTATTCGGCGTACGCTCGGCGAGGTTCTGATCAGCCAGTTTTTGCATCGAGGTGATGAACGGCTCGACGTCAGCGATGTTCTCCCACGCATACCGGTCGGCTTCGCGCTCGTGCTTGCGCGAGATCGCGTTCATGGCGGGCATCAGCAGCAGGCTGAGAATTGTCGCTACGATCAGAATGAGCGGCAGATTGGCGAAATCGTAGAGCCGTGCCTCCAGGGCAGGGAACCAGTCGCGCGCCAGAACGAAGCGCAACACAACATTGGTCAGCCAGAAACCGAAGAACGTCACAACCACCTGGGTCAGGATGCCTTTGAGGATGTGCTTGCGGACATGGTGGCCGAGTTCGTGCGCCAGAATGGCTTCAATCTCGTCGTCGCTGTAGCCGGCGAGCAGCGTGTCGGCGACGATGATGCGACGTGTCGCTCCCATTCCCATCAGCGCCGCATTCGCCTTCTTCGATTTCTCCGACAGGGCCCATTCATAGACGCCGCGTACGCGTGTTCCCGCGCGCTCGCTAAGACGCGTCAGGCGGTCGCGCAGAGCATCGTTCTCCAGCGGCTTGAACTTGTAGAAAATAGGGAAGAGCACCACAGGCGCGAGCCGCGCCAGCAATAACGTGAGGCCGATGAACACGGCCCAGGCAATGATCCACCAGCGCGCGGGGGCGATTCGAATCAGCGCGTAGATGATCTCGACAAAGATTCCTCCCAGCACTAATCCGAGCAGCCAGCCTTTGGCTTCGTCCCACAACCACGAACCCAGCTTCTGGTTCGAGAGATTGTACTGGTGCTCCAGCCGAAAGCCGTAGTAGTCGAGCGGAGAACTGATGAGCTTGAGCAACAGCGAGAACATCAGGACATACAGGAACACAGCGAAAAAGTAATTCTGGCGCGCTCCGATATAGGCCCAGTCGCGCAGCTCGGCCGTCCAGCCGGTGACAAGCAGGATGACCAGCACCGCAAAGCCGATGACGGCGTCGGAGATTCCGAGCCAACGCTTGATGCGGTTATATCGCCGGACTTCGGGCGTGTCGGTCGGAATGGGATGAACAACGGTTGCCATGGGCGTCTTTAAAGTTTAGACGAAATCGTTGCCGCTATGCATTGCGCTGAAGCAATCAGGGTTCTCGTGCGTCAGAGCTTTGAGCCCGAAGGGCGTGCGATGACAGCCCAGCGTGAAGCGCAGCGGAACGCTGGGTTAGCGAAAATATATGGATCACGAGTCCCGCCTCGCGGGACGGCACAACGAGATTCACTGAATATGCTGCGGGCAATTCCGTCCCCGGGGGACTACCCAGAATTGTAGATCGCCATCCCCAGCACTCCGCCTTCGGCTCCGTGCTGGGCTGTCATCACACGCCCTGCGGGCTTTGCGTCTTCATACAGCTAGGAGCGTGTTGGCCGGAACTTTCCCTGTTGCAGAATTGCCGTCTAGCTTTTTGCCCTGACGAACGCTTCCGTCTCTTTGAGTATCTGCTGCACCAGCTCTGGCGACGACGCCTCGGCATAAATGCGCAGCAGCGGCTCGGTGCCTGACGCGCGCACCAGCACCCAGGCTTCGGCGCCATCGCCGTTCTTCGGAGCGTCCAGATAGAACTTCACGCCGTCGAGCGTTCCCGTCTCCAGCACCTTGAAGCTGCCCATGCGAGCAGGCTTCTCGCCCGCGCGATGCATGGCATCTTCCTTTACCGCATTATCGAGGTGCAGATCAGTGCGGCCGTAATAATGCCGGCCGTATTCCTGTTGCAGATCTTCGACCAGTTGGCCCAAGGGTTTGTTTTCTTCGGCCATGATGTTGGCCAGTAGCAGGGAATTGAGGATGCCATCGCGTTCCGGCAGGTGACGACGAATGCCGATGCCGCCCGACTCCTCGCCACCGATGAGAATGTCGCGCTCCAGCATGAGGTCGCAGATGTACTTGAAGCCGATACCGCACTCGTGCAGCTTGCGCCCGTACTTGGCCGCGATGCGGTCGAGCATGCGCGTGGTATTGAAGGCGCGAACGACTTCTCCCGGCCACTGCTTGCGCTTGAGCAGCCACTGCAAGATCACCGAATAACACTTGTGCGAGTCGACGAAGCTGCCGTCTTCGGCCACTGCGCCCAGGCGGTCGGCATCGCCATCGACGGCAAGGCCAGCCTGGCAGTGCTCGCGCACCACTGTCTCCTGCAGCATGGCGATATGCGGTTGAATCGGCTCGGGATTGATGCCGGGAAACGCCGGGTTCACTTCGCCACGAATTTCGATGTGCTCGATGCCGTTCTCGGCGAAGATACCTTTCAGCACGCCGCGTCCCGAGCCATACATCGTGTCGATGGCGAACTTGAAGCCGGCGCGCTTGATGGCGGCGAGATCGACGAAATTCTTGATGGCGGCAATGTAGGGCGTCTTGAAGTCAGCCGCGATAACGCTTCCGCCGGCGCGCTCCAGGCGCGGGGAGTCGAGTTCAGCCTCAATCGCGCGCATGATGGCCGGAGTACCCGAACCGCCGTATCCCGCCTTGTACTTCACGCCATTCCAGTTGAACGGATTGTGGCTCGACGTAATCATCACGCCGCCCGCCACGCCGAGATTCTTCACCGCATAAGACAGCGCCGGGGTCGGAGTGTAGTCGTCCGACAAGCGGACGTTGATGCCGGCCGCTGCAAGCGTCTCCGAAATAGTTTCGGCGAAGTTGCGCGATTGGAAGCGCGTGTCGTAGCCGACGACGAGGCCTTTGCTGACGTCCTCGTTCTTGTGCACATAGTGGGCGATAGCATTGCCCACCTTACGAACATTGTCGAAGGTGTAGTCGTCGGCGATAATGCCGCGCCAACCGTCGGTTCCGAATTTGATTTGAGAAGGCATAAGAAAGCAACTAGCAATTAGCAATTAATGACTGCCAGAAAGCAATTAGTAATTAGTGATTAGTAGTTAGGGATTACCAACAAGCGATGAATCATTTCATTTCCATTTGCCATCACAGCCTCCCGATTTGTCATCACGAGCGGAGCGAGGGATCTGTTCTCTCTTCCCTGGCGTTGCTGACACACCCTGCGAGAGCAGATCCCTCGCTGCGCTCGTGATGACAAGATCAAGACTATGTTTCACTCTTAATCGTGCCGCTAAACCGCGCCGCTCTTTGCTAATTACTGATCACTAATTGCTAATTACTTCTTACACCAGCTTCTTCATCTTCTTCTCGTCGAGATACTTCACGACCTTGCCCACATCCTGCGAGTGCTGCTTGGTCGTGATGAGCAGCGCATCATCGGTCTCGACGACGATCAGGTCTTCTACTCCGACGGCTGCGACAAATTTATTGGAGACGATGAAATTCCCGTGCGCATTCAGCATAACTTTCTGCTTGGCGCTAACCACATTCGCCGCGGCATCCTGCTTGGGCTGCCGATGCTCAGACAGTGCTGTCCACGAGCCGAGATCGTTCCATCCAAAGCTCGCCGGAATACAGTAGATGCCGGATTGGTCTTCGCCTTTGGCTGAGCGTGGCTCGGCAATCGCATAATCGACGCTGATGTTCTCACATTGCGGATAGAGCCGCGCCAAAGTTTTGTCGAACTTCCGGGTACCGTAAGCGGTGGCGATTTCGTCGAGCAGGGCAGCGGTCTTCGGCAGATGCTCGTGCAGGGCATTGACCAGCGTCTGCGCGCTCCAAATGAAGATTCCGCCATTCCAGAAGTAGTTTCCGGCCTTGACGAATTGCGCAGCAACATCGGCGTTGGGCTTCTCGCGGAAGCGCCGTACGTTCAGCGCCCCGTTCTTTGCTTTGTCGCCGGCTTCTATATAGCCGTACCCGGTTTCCGCACGCGTAGGCCGAATGCCAATGACGACGATATTGTCGCCTGCTGCCGCGATGTCCGCTGCGCGTTGCAGATCATTGCGAAACTTCTTCTCATCGCTGATGACGTGGTCGGAAGGGAACAGCCCCAGCACGGCCTTTGGATCTTCGCGGGCGAGCAAGAACGCAGCCAGCCCTATGGCCGGCGCCGTGTTGCGTCCGGCAGGCTCGGCTACAACCTGCTTCTTGTTGAGCTTTCGCAACTCGCGGAGGATGGGCCCGCGCAGGTCGTCATTCGTGATCACCCAGAAGTTCTTCGCCGCAGCCATGGGGCGCAGGCGATCGAAGGTCTCCTCGATCATGCTCTTGTCGCTGTTGAGGGGCAGGAGTTGCTTGGCGCGGCGCTTGCGGCTCATCGGCCAGAAGCGCGTGCCGCGCCCTCCAGCGAGGATTACAGGATAGAAATCAGGCTTGTCAGGTTTGGACAATGTTTTTGAAAGGGCACGGCTTCAGCCGTGCCGGAGTGATGCATGTTTAGACCGGGGCTTTTGGCCCTGGAGGGTTCCGAATACCCTCAGCGGCTGAAGCCGCCGGCGCGGGTTAACTCTTACAGCACGCCTGAAGGCGTGCCCCTTCAAAGAACAGTCTATCCGCTTCGCGCAACCGCAGAATCCACTGTCGTCTGCGGCTCCGGCACCGGGTCCGCCGGAAGCGACATGCGCATGATCTCCAGCTCCCACTGCGGACGCACAGTATATTTTGGCACGCTGGCAGGCACCACGACAGCATCGCCACGCGCAAAGCTGACCGGCTCCATACCCGGCGGACTCCAGCACGCCAGCACCGTCCACCGCGACGATGATATGCGGCGAGTCGGGCGTCACATCGCCTGAAAGCTCGCTCTGCAATCGAAGTCGCTCGACCTGGAAGAACGGCGAGCGCACCAGAAAGCGTGAACCGTCCTGCAGCACCTTTCCGGCATCGCTGTTCAGCTTGATGGCCGCCATGCCTTCTTCGATGTGCAATTCGCGCGGGCGGCCATAGTCGTACAACCGATAGGTTACGTCTGAAGCCTGCTGCGTCTCGAGCAAGACCAGGCCACCGCCGATCGTGTGGACCGTGCCAGCGGCCACGTAGAGCATGTCGCCCGCGCCGAACGTCTATCCAGTTCAACAACTGTTCCGCCTGCACGCCGCTGATTGCCCGTTTGAATTCTTCCAGCGAAACGCCCGGCTTAAGACCCAGTGCGACCTGTGCTCCGGGCTGGGCGTCGAGCACGTACCAGCATTCGGTCTTGCCGAAGGGCTCCCCGACGCGGCGCGCTGCCTCGTCATCGGGATGCACCTGTACGGAGAGCTTGTCGGCCGTGAAGAGAAACTTCACCAGCAAAGGGAAGCGGTCCTCGTAAGGCGCGACGGTTCCCACCAACTCGCGTCGATATTGTTGCGCGACGTCGCCCAACGTTCGGCCGTTGAGTGGTCCATTGGCGACAACGTTCTTCTCCCAGGTGAGCCAGCTCTCGCCGATCGGCTCTTTGACGACCTTGGTGTACACGGGACGCAAATCGCGCACACCCCACGGCCGTTCGTCGAAGTTGGGAATCAGGAGTAGTGGATAGAGTTCTGGCATCGATAGATCAGTGTACTTAGAGAGTGGTCGGAAGGGGAGTGTTGCCGGGGAAGATGTGCCGTTCTGGGGGGCTTCGTCGTGCGCGCTGTGTTCGCGAAGCGATCAGGGGTCGGCGCTGCGGGCGAACTGCAGATCCCTCGACTTCGCTCGGGATGACAATTGAAATTGGTTACGGTCGGCACAGCTAAAGCT
Organism: uncultured Acidobacteriaceae bacterium; assembly: GCA_963819645.1. Lineage (GTDB taxonomy): Bacteria > Acidobacteriota > Terriglobia > Terriglobales > Acidobacteriaceae > CAVVDY01. The sequence continues at coordinate 187,006 of CAWFWZ010000016.1, read as the reverse complement.
GTGCCCCTTCAAAACCTCGACGCATAACGCTGGCCTGAAGAAGACCAGCACTACCTAAGCCCGGCAAAGAAGTCGCGCATGCGTTCCAGGCCGCGATCCAGTTGCTGCTCGGCAACGGCGTACGACATGCGCACATGCTCCTGCGTTCCGAAGGCCTCGCCTGGCACGACCACAACATGCGCCTCATGCAACAGCTTGCGAGCAGCGTCGGATCCGGAGTTCATGCCGCTGCGTCCGAAGTAGTGGCTGACGTTCGGATAGGCATAGAACGCGCCGTTGGGCGCCGCGCAGGTCAGCCCCGGAATCGCTCTCAGTCCGGCGACCACCTTGTCGCGCAGCTTGATGTATTCGGTGCGCATCTCCTGCAGGCAGTCTTGCGGGCCAGTCAGCGCTGCCACCGCTGCTTTCTGCACAATGGACGTAGGATTCGACGTGCTCTGGCTTTGCAGCTTCTGCATGGCGGCAATCACCGGAGCCGGTCCCAGTGCGTATCCCAGGCGCCAGCCGGTCATGGCGTAGGTCTTCGACAGCGAGCCGATAATCAGCAGCCGCTCTTTGACATCGGTCACCGAGCCCGCCGAGAACAGCCGTCCCGTGAAGTTCAAGTAGACGTAGCACTCGTCGGAGACAACGTAGATCCCGCGCTCGTGCGCCAGACGAAGAACCGACGTCATGTCCTCAGGTTTCATCACCGAACCCGACGGATTGTTCGGCGAGTTGAGGATGATCATCTTGGTGCGTGGCGTGATCGCGCGCTCGACCATGTCGGCGGTGAGTTGAAAGTCGTGCGCCTCATCGGTCGGGATCAACACCGGCTCGCCGCCTGCGTAGCGAATGATGTCTTTGAACGACACCCAGTACGGCACCGGCAGGATGACCTCGTCGCCGTGGTCGACCAGCACCTGGATGGCGTTGAACAGCGCATGCTTGCCGCCGACCGACGCGGTACACTCCTCGCGCTTGTAGTCGGAAGCAAAGTCCGTCGCGTGCCGTTTCACGATGGCATCGCGCAGTTCAGCAATGCCGCCTACGGCGGTGTACTTGGTGAAGTTGCCGTTGATGGCCGCGATGGCAGCGTCTTTGATGTTCTGCGGCGTATTGAAATACGGCTCGCCCGCGCCGAGGTCCACCAGGTCGGCGCCGGTGGCGCGCAGCTTCTCGGCTTCGGCGGAAACCGCCATGGTGGCCGAAACTTCGATGCGCTGAATGCGATTGGTGAGGGGCGAGGAGAGCTGCGTAACTGTTGCGGTCATCCGAGGTCCTTTGCTGAAGTCAGTTTGTCGCGCTGTTGTGCAGCGCCATCGCGATCAAAAATTCCTGGCCACTCAGGCCTCGTTCTTTGTCCCGTTCGCTTTCACTTTCTCGCGCAGCTTCCGCTCCACCAGCTCGGGCACAAAGCCGGTCAGCGGCCCTCCCAGCTGGGCGATCTCACGCACGATACGTGAGCTCAAGTAGGAATATTTTTCCGCCGGCAACATGAAGATGGTCTCGACCCGTTGATCGATCTTGCGGTTCATCAGCGCCATCTGCAGCTCAAACTCATAGTCGCTCACCGCACGAATCCCGCGCAGCACCACGTTGGCGTTCCGGGCGATTACGTAATTCACGAGGAGTCCCTCGAAGGACTCGACCGTAACGTTACTCCACTCCTGGGTCATCGCGGTTAGCATTTCCTTGCGCTCTTCGAGGTTGAACAGCGAGCTGTCTTTTTCTGGATTGCGCGTGATAGCGACGATCAGCTTGTTGAACAGCTTACTGCCTCGTTCTATCAGGTCGAGGTGTCCGTTCGTTACCGGATCGAACGAGCCCGGATAAATCGCGACGATCTGTTTCACGCGCCCTCGGACGTTGTTGCTGGTGTCCCGGTTCGCCTTTTATCGGAGAACCTGGGTACTACAGACGGCAGCTTCGAATCGTTTGCGATTCTATTCTGAACCGAAGGGCAGACGCAACGCGTGTCAGTCAGGCTGCGCCAACAGCTCTCCCAGCCAGCTCTCAATGGTCAGCCGCATCTCGTCCACATGCCCGGCAAAATAGTGGTCGCCGGGGAGGAAGACCAGTTCCTTCGGCTCAGCGGCGTTGGCGACAATGCGCTCCAGCTCTTCATGCGGTCCGAACTCGTCATGATCGCCACTGAGGAACAGCTTGGGTTTATGGCAAGCTTTGAGGAAATCGAAGTTGTACGTCCGTCCTTCGGCCGCGACCGGCGTGCCTAGCGAGATGATGGCACGCACGTCGGGATCCGAACAGGCGACCCGCGTCCCTACTGCCGCGCCAAACGAGAAGCCGGCAAAAATCACGGGCAATCCGAAGCTGCTCTTCAGCCATGCCAGGGCAGTGCGAACGTCGTCCTGCTCACCCTGTCCCTCGTCGTGCGTTCCCTGGCTCAGCCCCGTGCCGCGGAAGTTGAAGCGCAGCACGGGAAAGCCGAATGCGTGCAGGGCCTTCATGGCGTGGAACACGACTTTGTTGTGCATGGTTCCGCCATAGAGCGGGTGAGGGTGGCACACCACGGCGGAATGAGTTGCATCAGCGGCGCCGGCGTTCAGCAGCGCCTCAAGCCTTCCGGCAGGCCCTTCGAGCAACAGCGATTGAATCGCTGTATGGATGGCTGGCAATGTGGTTCTCTCCGCAGATAGTGGGCCAGTTTGATTGTCATCCCGAGCAAGCCTCGGTCGCGAAGCGAGGGATCTGGGCGTGCCGATTCGCGCCGAACCGGGGTCCCCGGAATGCGCTTCTTTTGCGCGTTCTGGGGTGGGCGACGCGCGAAAGGCACGCATCCACAGTCAAACTGCCCCACTCCTGCTCTGCAGGTGTCCAGAGTTCTATCTTAATTGCTGCCTTCGGGTAGAGTGTTTTCGCACGTGGTTGCAACGGCCGTAGAGGAAGATCACGGCAAAAAATGCATACACAAGAATCGCCCAGGCGGTGTGCCCCGTCTGTGTGAAGTAGGGCAAGCCGAAGATGCTGAACAGCACCACTGCTGCCAATACCAGGAACAACCATCGGACATCGGTTTTCTGCATTAAGGATCCCTTTGCGGCAGCAGCAACTCGCCTTTGATTGCCCCTGAAATTAGAGACGTACGATTGGGGCCAAGGTTTCCTTGAAGTACATTTCTTTACACGGCATCGAGAGATGGTGGCACGATTGACAGCATGATCCGCTTCGGAATCGTCGGCTTCGGGCACCACGCGGTCAAGCGCTTGATGCCGGGATTTGCCAAGGCGCAGCTCTGCCGGGTAACTGCTCTCTCGCGTCGCGACCCTCAGCGCGCGCAGGAATCGGCGCGGCAGTTCGGAATTCCATACGCATTCACTTCTACGGCGGAGCTTTGCGCCTGTCCTGAAGTGGATGCAGTGTTCGTGGCTTCCCCCGATGCAATGCACTTGTCCGACGTTCTGGAAGCCATACGCCATCGCAAGCCCGTGCTGGTGGAGAAGCCGATGGCGATGAACAGCGCCGAAGCGGCAACCATGGTGAGGGCGGCGCAAGAAGTAGGAGTGCTGCTCGGGGTGGCGCACAACATGCGCTTCGAACACAGCGTGCAGTGGTTTCGTCGCAACATGAGCGAGCATGCGATTGGCCAGCCGCTGCTGGCGCGAGCCACTTTTGTTGCACCTATGCTGAGCAGCCCGCGTACCTGGGTACAAGATCCCAAACTCGCGACTGGAGGACCGCTGGCCGATATCGGCATCCACTGCATCGATACCTTGCGCTACGTCCTCGCTGACGAAGTAGAGAGCGTGACCATACAGGCGCAATACGATTCGCACTCGGTGTTGGAAGCATCGGCATCGGGCGTGCTGCGGTTTTCGCGAGGAACCCTGGCGGATGTTGCGGTCTCCGGCCGCGGGACGTATTACACGCTGCTCGAAGTCGCTGGCGAGAACGGAGTACTCTCCGCCGTCAATGCGCTCACGGTTGACCAGCCGGTGACGCTGGAACTGCGCCGCGGCTTCGAAATCCTCGAACGCACGGAAGTCAGCAACGACGACGCCTACACTTTGCAGCTCGACGCGTTCGCCGCGGCCGTTGAAGGGAAACGTGAGTTCCTCATCACGGGCGAAGATGGGCTGCGCAACCAGCTAATTCTGGATGCGGCGTTCCGCAGCATCAAGTCGGGGAAGAACGAGAGCGTCGCAAACGCCGTGGGCGCGCTATAGCAGCCTCCGAATTGCGGTGTATCAGCTTTGAAAGGGCACGGCTTCAGCCGTGGCGTGCGGGAGGCGCAAATCCGTTCCGCCTTCAGGCGCCGAGGGGACGCCTTTCCTCAGCGGCTAAAGCCGGGTTTATTACTCTCGCTGCGGCACGCCTGGAGGCGTGCCCTTTCAAAACGCTCTACCGCAACTCCGAAGACGCTGAACCCTCAGTCGTCTCCTGAAACTGGGGACGCGGGCTTCGACTCGGCGCGCTGTTCTCCTGGACTAATCTCGCCCATGAATTCGAACGCGGAGTTCACCAGCGCAATATGCGACAGCGCCTGCGGGAAGTTGCCCACCTGCCGCTGCGCGCCTGAGTCGTATTCTTCCGAGAGCAGCCCGACATCATTGCGCAAGGTGAGCAGTCGCTCGAACAGCTCGCGCGCCTCTTGTCGTCGTCCGCAAAGGTTCCAGGCGCTAACCAACCAGAAGCTGCAGGCGATGAACGAGCCCTCGTGTCCCCTCACGCCGTCATCGAGCTCGGAGGTGTCATAGCGCTGTACCAGTCCGTCGCGCATGAGGTTTTTCTCGATGGCTGCAATCGTCCCGCGCACCCGCTCGTCTTCCACGGGGAGGAAGCCGACCAGCGGTATCAGCAGCAGGGAAGCGTCAAGGCGCCTCGAACCGTAGGTCTGGGTGAAGCTATGAAGCTGTGAGTCGAAAGCCTTCTCGCAGACTTCGCGGTGTATCGTGTCCCGCAATTCACGCCAGCGCTTGAGGTGCCCGTTTTGTCCGCAACGCTCGGCATACTTGATAGCGCGATCGAATGCCACCCAGGCCATCACCTTGGAATAGGTGAACTGTTTGCGTCCGCTACGCACCTCCCAGATACCGTCGTCGGGCTCGTGCCAAATTTTCTCCAAGTGCTCGGTAAGGCAATTTTGCAAATCGAGATCGGTCTTGCGCGAGGGCAAGCCGGCGAGCTCGGCGTGCAACAGGGCATCGGCGACCTCGCCATAAACGTCGAGCTGAAGCTGGTTGAACGCCGCGTTGCCGACCCGCACCGGCTTAGCGCCTTCGTATCCCGCCAGCCAGTCCACCTCCCATTCCAGCAGGTGGCGTTCGCCGCGGATGCCATACATGATCTGCACCTGGTCAGGACTGCCCGCCGCGGCGCGAAGCAGCCAATCGCGCCAGGCGCCGGCCTCTTCGTAATAGCCCGCGTTCATCAACGCCAGCAGCGTAAAGGTGGCGTCGCGCAACCAGCAGAAGCGGTAGTCCCAGTTGCGCTTCCCACCGAGACTCTCGGGAAGGGAAGTGGTGGGGGCAGCAACTATGCCACCGGTGGGAGCGTAGGTCAGCGCCTTCAAGGTGATGAGCGAGCGGCGCACGGCTTCGGTGTAGTCGCCCTTATAACGGTGCTCCGATTTCTCCGACGTGACTTTGCTGCTCCAGTCGGTCCAGAAGTCGGTGGTCAATTGCAGCTCGTGTTCGGGATGGATCGGCTTGGGAAGCTTGCCGTAGGAAGGCGCGTAGGTGAGCACGAACGATATCGACTGCCCTTCCGCCACGGTGAATTCGCTTATGGTCTTCAGGTTCTCGCCGCGCAACGTCGCATCGGTGCGCAGCACCACCATGTCAGGCCCCGAGATGGCACGCAGCGTTCCGTCTTCCAGGCGCGTCACCCACGGTATCGAGCGGCCGTAGTCGAAACGCAGCACCAGCTCCATGCACATCTGCACCTTGCCGCGCAGCGCCGCGCACGATGCGCACCAGGTCAGAGTACTTGCCGCGAATCGGCATGAAATCGATCAGCAGCACCGACCCTTCATCGTTTTCGAATGTGGTCTCGACGATGAGCGTGCCGTCGCGATACTGGCGACTGCTGCGTGCCTCATTCTGCGGCGCGATGCACCAGTGTCCATTATCCTGATCGCCCAACAAGGCAGCCAGGCAAGCGGGAGAGGCAAACGTAGGCCAGCAAAGCCAATCGATGGATCCTTTGTTGCTGACGAGTGCAGCTGTTTCACAATCGCCAATGAGTGCGTAGTCCTCAATGTGGGAGGGCATCAGTGGTATGACGGCAATTGTAGCGGCAAGAGTTGGAAGGGGCTGCCGGCAGTGGCATGAGTGATATTCGGCGGTGCGGCGCTGGCATTGCTCCGAGGAAGCAAGCAAGCGGCCCAGAAGCACCACAGGAACTCTCTGGTTAAGGACCCACTCCGCTGTCGTCCTGGCATTGGCCGGCCGCGGTTAGTACTTTGTTGAATGCCTGATCGGCGCGCAGCTTGGCCAGCATGGGATCGTTCAGCATATTTGAGTAGGCACAGTAGCTGCGCTCAACCGCACTCTGCAAGAGTCGAAGGGCAGCCTGATTCTTGCCGCAATATCCCAGCCACGCTCCCTGGTAGTACAGCAGTTCCGGATCCAGCTCGTTGGCCTGGTTGTTTTCCAGGTCATGCGCGATGCGGTCCTGCTCGCTTGGGGAGCGCAGTCCGAGGCACGCCTCCAGCAGGTCGCGATGGTACCGCGGCGCCGACGGCATGTGTTTCACCGCCTCTTTGGCCTGGGCAATCTTGCCCTCGCGGACCAGCAGCGAAGGCGTGACATAAGCCGCCCATTCTGACCCGGCGTCGAGCTGGAGGAACTCCATCGCGCGCTCCGTCTGGCCCAGTTCCATGAATGTCCATGCGCAAGAGCGGAACATATAGTTTCCCGGATCGAGCGTTATGGCTGCGTTGCACTCGCGAGCGGACTGCTCCAGCATCCCGGCGTAGCGGAAGACGTAGCTCAATGCGAAGTGCGCCTGGGCGCTTTGCGGCCGGCTCTTCACCAGCGCCTCTGCCGTATCGTAGGCCTTGCCCAGCTCTCCCCGCTCCACGGCGTTGGTAATCTGCTGACCGAGCGCAACCGTCAAATTGGGATCGAGCTGGAGCGCGCGAGCGTAGGCGTCGTTGGATTGCTGCATCATCTTCTCGCCACCGTCCGAATAGGTCGCGTCGTAGTAGCTGCGCAGTCCCAGCTCCTGCCATGCCGGAGCGTAAGCAGGATCCATCTGCACCACCTGCTGCAGAACCGCCAGCGCATCCTTGTTTGCCGCCGGATCATGGGGAATGGCCAGACTGTGCAGATAAAGATCGTAGGCCTGAGGATTCTTCGGACGGGAGCCCGCTGCTTCAGCTTCCTTGGCGACGCCGAGAGTTGGAAGCAGCCCTTGACGCACCTGCGCCGATAGCGCCGATTGCAATGCGATCAGGTCTTGCGAGGGCGCTGTAAAGGTGGTTTGCCATACCAGCCGGTTGTCGCTTGCTTGAATCGCCTCAAGTGTCACCACCAGGTTTTCGCCGCGCTCCACAAAGTGGCCGGTCACAATGGTGGCAACGTGTAATGCACGCGCCGCCTGCTGCGGATCGACATCGTTGCCGGCATACTTCTGCGTCATCGAGCTGGGCCGCACATCGAGCGCGCGGTTCTGCGACAGCGTGTTGCTCAGCTCGTCGGCCAGTGCGAAGCGCAGAAAATCAACACTGATGTCGCCGTTCAAGTTGCGCAGCGGCAAGACTGCGATGGTGTTTTTCCCTCCCGAAGCACCCGGACGATGCCTGAAGTAGTAAGTCGCCACTGGAACCAAAACCGTGATCAGCAGGGCGATGATTCCCAGCAGGGCGTAAACGTGCCAGCGACGCGTGGGTTTTGCAAAGGTACCGGTGCGCAGCTTGTAAGGAAGCGCGGGCCGCATGCGAGCACTGGTGCTGAGCCCAGGGTCGCTATCTTTTTTCAGCGATTGCAGGTCGCCCTTCATCGCCAAGCGCGGTTTGATAGCGGATTCCCCGGTCTTTTTCCATGGCGCGGCCGAGAATTCCTTCCAGGTCCTCGGAGATCGCGGGATTGAATTTCCGTGGCGCCGGCGGCTTCTCGTTCAGCAGCGCATTCATCGAGGTGACAGAGTTGTTCTTGCGAAACGGCTTGTGGCCGGTCGCCATCTCGTAGAGCACCACTCCCAGCGAGAACAGGTCGCTGCGCGCATCAAGCTCTTCGCCTCGCGCCTGTTCGGGCGACATATACACGGTCGTGCCGAATATCTCGCCCGCGATGGTCAGGTCTTCCATGCCGTCGCGTCCGAACTCGGGCGCCACTTTGACCAGCCCAAAATCGAGAATCTTCGCCTGCCCCGCCGGGGTGACGAAAATGTTCGCCGGCTTGATGTCGCGGTGGATGATGCCTTTGGCGTGACAGGCGGCAAGCGCGTCGGAAACTTGAATGCCGACGTCAAGCACCAGCTCCAAGTCCAGCGGCTGGCCGTTCATAAGGTCGCGAAGGCTCTTGCCCTCGAGCTTCTCCATGACGATGTAGGGCTGGCCGTCGAGGTCGCCGATGTCGTGGATGGTGCAGATGTTGGGATGATTGAGCTGGGACGCAATGCGCGCCTCACGCAGGAAGCGCTCCAGCGACTTCTGATCGTTAAGCAGGTTGTCGGGGATGAACTTCAGCGCAACGCGGCGACCAAGGCGAGTGTCTTCCGCCTCGTAAACGACACCCATCCCACCGCCACCCAGTTTATCCAAAACGTGATAGTGGGAAACGGTTTGGCCGACCATGTCAATGGTCTCGATCACGTCGAGTTTGATGTTAGGCTCGCGCTCTGCTGTGGTCAACCAAAGGCGGCGAAGTTCGCCTTGCCGCCATAGATTTGGTCGCGCTGCGAGCCCCCTCAGGTGTGTCATCCCGAAGGAACGAGCGCTGGTGTTTCAGGCTGGTGTCATCCCGAGCGTAGCCGAGGGATCTGCAGTTTCTTCACTGGCCCGATCGGCGTCGCGTGAGCCACTTCACCGGGAAGCTGAACCAAGGCCGCGAGTGCCTTTCTAACTGTGGCTCTCAGCGTTGCGGGCGAACTGCAGGTCCCTCGACTCCGCTCGGGATGACACCCCGTAATTTGGGTGAGCTTCGGCAGTCTTGCCTATATTTACGCCCCGGGATGCCAAAACATCCAGATGCCCAGCCCCAGCACGATCGCGGCGACCAAAAGCCGGAAGCTTCGCTCGGGAATCCAGCCGAGGACGGTCTTCCCAACCAGCGTTCCCGCGATGACCCCAATGGTCGCCGTCAGCATAATGGGCCACGCCGACAGAATTGGACGCCACTGGGTCGCCGCATACACCGGCATGCGAAACAGGTCGACCAGCAGTGCAATCGCCGTAGCCGTCGCCACGAAAGCATCACGGCGGATGTCGAAGCCCAGCAGCGCTGCCGAGCGGATGCCTCCCTGATTGCCGACCAGTCCTCCGAAGACGCCCGAGAACGCGCCCGCTACCCACGCCGCTTTATGTCCGAAGCGCAAGCGCTTGGCCGCGCCTGTCAATCCCATAACGCCGGCAAAGACCAGCAGCGCGGCCAGCACATAGCCGAGAATCGAGCTGCCCAGCCAGGTGTGCAGCAGCGCGCCGGTAAGTCCACCGATGGCGCTGGTGATCCCGAAGCTCAGCAGGATGTGCCGATCGACATGCTCGCGTATCAACCAAAAACGCAGCCCGGTCCCCAAAAAATGCGGGACTGAAACCACGGCGACGGCAAGCTTGGTTCCCAGCCACATAGCCAGCAGGGGAGTGAGAATGCTGCCGATACCGAAGCCGGAGATAGACGCAACGGCGCCCGCTGCAACCGCCGCTATAGCGGTTATGAGGTGAGGATTCATGGCAAACGAGCATCATACGCGCCCCAAGGCGAACGATTTGCGCGTGGTAGTATCAACCTTAGCCCGCGATGCACTTCGACGCTGTAAACATCTTCTTTCAGATAGTGGTGCTGCTGTTCGCCATCAGCGTGCACGAGTCGGCGCACGCGTGGATGGCCAACCGCCTGGGCGATCCCACCGCCAAAATGCTGGGACGGGTTTCGCTCAATCCCATCGTTCACATCGATCCTTTCGGAACCATTCTGGTGCCGGCGCTGCTGGTGCTGTTTGGATTTCCGGCATTCGGTTGGGCCAAGCCGACGCCGGTAGACTCCGCGCAACTTCAAGAACATCGTGCGCGACGACATCCTCACAGCGGTGGCCGGACCGATCAGCAATTTCATCACCGCGTTCATAGCGGTCATCATCATGGCCTTCCTGGTGCACTCGCCGCTGAGCGGCGCGGGCGGGCTCTTCCGCGGTACCGATGTGGCGCAGCCGCTGTTGCAGATGTTTGAGCTGGCGATCCTCATCAACGTGGTGCTGGCGGTGTTCAATCTCATTCCGCTGCCGCCGTTGGATGGCAGCCACGTCATCCGTCATTTCCTGTCGTATGAGTCGCTGAAGATGTACGACCGCTTCGGCTACTTCGGGCTGGTGATACTGATGTTTGTGCTGCCCATGTTGCACCTGGACATCATCGGCGCGTTGATCTCGCCATTTCTCGGCTTTTATCAAGGCCTGCTGAATTTATTCCTGAGACTCTAATGTCCGATTCATCCCAACTGAAAAAAGGCCGCATCCTGAGCGGGATGCGACCCACTGGAAAACTCCACCTCGGCAACTACGTTGGCGCCCTGCGCAACTGGGTCAACCTGCAGGACGAGTACGACTGTTTCTTCTTCATCGCCGACTGGCACGCGCTGACCACCGACTACGCCGACACCCGCATGGTCAAGCAGAATTCGCTCGAGGTGATGATCGACTACCTGGCTGCCGGGCTCGATCCCGAGCGCAGCGTGTTGTTCATCCAGTCGCACGTGCCGCAGCACGCCGAGTTGCATCTGCTGTTCAGCATGATCACGCCGCTGGGATGGCTGGAGCGCGTGCCGACCTACAAAGAGCAGCGCGAGAACATCAAGGACAAAGACCTCAGCACCTACGGATTTCTCGGCTATCCGCTGCTGCAGTCGGCCGACATCTTGATCTATCAGGCGAACTTCGTTCCCGTGGGCGAAGACCAAGTTCCGCACGTGGAACTGACGCGCGAGGTCGCGCGCAGGTTCAATCAGTTCTATCCGCGTAAGCTGCGCGCAGGCGACAAGGATCCGCAGCGCGACGTTGTTTTCCCCGAGCCTAAACCGCTGCTGACTCCCGCTGCCAAGCTTCCCGGCACCGACGGCCGCAAGATGTCGAAGTCGTACGGCAACACCATTCTGCTGAGCGAGCCCGAAGCCTCGATGCGCGCCAAGCTGAAGACCATGGTCACCGATCCGGCGCGCATTCGCCGCACCGATCCTGGCAATCCCGACGTGTGCCCTGTGGGCGACCTGCACAAAATCTTCAGCGACGCCGAAACCATGGCCAAGGTGAACGAAGGTTGTCGTACCGCGGGCATCGGCTGCATCGAGTGCAAGAGGTGGGCGGCCGACAATCTGTGGAAAGTTCTGGGACCGATTCAGGAGCGCCGCGCGAAGTATGAAGCGAATCCCAAGCTAGCCTGGGATCTGCTGGAAGCAGGATCGGCGAAAGCACGCACCGCCGCCGAAGCGACCATGCGCGAAGTGCGCGCTGCCGCAAACCTGTCGCATGAGTATGAGCCTCCGACGCAAGCCGCCGGAGAAGGGAAGTAGGGGAAGGGCCGCTGTTCGCTTTTCGCCAGAAGAGCCCATGCTGGCATCATCCTCAGCGCGAACTGAGCTTCACGAGTGTCATCCCGAGCGCAGCGAGCCGAGGGACCTGCAGTTTGCTCGCGCCGCACACCCTCTACGCGTGTCATCCCGAGCGCAGCGCAGCGGAGCCGAGGACCTGCAGTTTGCGTCGCGCCGTACACCCTCTCACGTGCGTGTCATCCCGAGCGCAGCGTAGCGGAGCCGAGGGACCTGCAGTTTGCTCGCAGTGCCGCAAACCCTCTAGCGGCGTGTCATCCCGAGCGCAGCGTAGCGGAGCCGAGGGACCTGCAGTTTGCTGGCGGTGCCGCAAACCCTCTAGCGAGTGTCATCCCGAGCGCAGCCGAGGGATCCGCAGTTTGCTCGCGCTGCGAACCAGGTCCCGTGAGCCACCTCACTGCTACATTGGGTTTCCGCTGAAATACTACGCGCGTGCAGGAACAAAAATCTTATTACGTGTACATCATCGCGAGTCGCTCGCTGACTCTTTACATTGGAGTGACGGGGCATCTCTGGAGGCGTGTTCTGGAGCACAAAGTGCACGAATATCCAAAGGGATTCACCGCGAGATACAAGATCGAGAGGCTGGTGTACTTTCAGGCCTTCGGAGAAATAGCCGACGCCATCGCTCGCGAGAAACAACTCAAGAGTTGGCGGCGCGAAAAGAAAATCGCTCTCATAAAAACGGCAAACCCGGCTTGGGCTGATCTAGCGGAGCATTGGTACACGCCAGCGGCATTCAGCGGGAAGCTGGAACGAGGGCCGCGAGAGCAGTTTTAACTGTGGTTCTTCGCCGCGCCAGCAACCTGCAGATCCCTCGGCTGCGCTCGGGATGACACCCGGTAGAGGGTTTGCGGCACCGCCAGCAAACTGCAGGTCCCTCGACTCCGCTGCGCTGCGCTCGGGATGACACCGGGTTTGCGGCACCGCAGCAACCTGCAGTCCCTCGCCCCGCTGCGCTCGGGATGACACCGGGTTTGCGGCACCGCAAGCAAACTGCAGATCCCTCGGCTTCGCTCGGGATGACACCCCTTTGAAGGCAAGTCAAGTCTTCCGATCTGTCTGTCGTACACGCCGCCGTCTACGCTGCGTGTTTCAGTTCTTGCGGCATTTCGATGACCTTGCCTGAGCCGACCGGCGTCCGTTGCGGTCTCTTTCTGCTGCCGTTCGCCGCTTCATCATAGGGAGCGCCGATGACGGCGCGCAGGCGCAGCCGTGCCTTGTGGAGTTGCGACTTGGTATTGCCGGTAGTGCAGCCGAAGATGTCGGCAATCTCCTGGTGCTCATAGCCGTGAATGTCGTGCAGGATAATCATGAGGCGATATCCCGGCGGCAGGTTTTCGATAGCGCGCAGCAAAGCCACGCGGTCGGTTGTCATGCTCAAGGTCTCGTCGGCTTTTCCATACAACTGACCTTCGAAAGACGACTCTTCGTCGCCGCCGAAGGCGGGCTCGAGCGGAGATTCACGAATCGAGCTGTTGCGCTTGCGGATGAACATCAGCACGGTGTTGACCGCGATGCGATGCATCCAGGTGGTAAAGCGGGACTCCTGCCGGAAGGTGCTCAGGCGACGGAAGGCGTGCACGAAGGCCTCTTGCGTGAGGTCTTCAGCCAGATCGGTGTCATTCACCATCCGGTAACACAGATAAAACACGCGGCGGCTATGGCGTCTGTAGAGCTCTCCAAAGCTTTCCGAATTGCCGTTCATGGCACTTGCAATCAGCTCGGTTTCGGGCGCGTCGTGCAGCGACAAAGTGACCTCCTAATTTTCCTCTTTATCGTGCGATGCGTTGTAAGAAAGGCAGCGGAGGTACGACATAACGCGCCGCGAAGGATTAATTGGTTTGCGGATTTCGGGTAGAGCTGGCCTTCAGGCCAGCGTTACCGGATCTTTTTCCTGGGCGACTTCTTCGCGGCCTTGCGCGCAGCCTTTGCGGGAACCTTCTTCTTGCTCACGAGCTTCAGCGGTTTCGCGCGCGAGGAGGAGGAAGAGGAGGACGAAGACACGTCGCTTCCCGGGCCGAACATGATGAGCACGCCTTCCACTTCGCGGTTGTGACTAAACACGGGAGTGAAGTGCACATCGAAGTCGCCCAGATCGTGCCGGGTATTCAGCGACTGGGTATGAAGAATGCTGCTTTTGCCCTTCTGTAGCACGCTGCGATAACGTCGGATCAGCGCACTCCGAACCTCGAGCTGTATCGGGAGGCTATCGATGCCAACCCCAACAACCGATCCCGCGCCAACGCCAAAGACGCGCTGGGCAGCAGCGTTCCACAACTGGATCGTTTCCGCCCGGTCGACTAACGCCACCGGCCACGGCATGCTCTTCAGCGTTTCGGCGTAGCGCTGGCTGAGCTGGTGCAGCTCCAGCGTGCGGTGTCCCAGCTCTTCGTTCATGGTCTCCAGCTCTTCGTTCAGCGACTGTAATTCTTCGTTGGTAGTCGCCAGCTCCTCATTGGTGGACTGCAGTTCCTCGTTGGTAGTCTCCAACTCTTCATTCGTCGATTGCAGTTCTTCGTTGGTGGTCTCCAACTCTTCGTTGGTCGATTGCAGCTCTTCGTTGGTGGTCTCCAGTTCTTCGTTGGCCGACTGCAAGCGTTCGCCCGTATTCTCCAACTTCTCAATCGTGTCCTGCAGGCGCTCGCGGGCGGTCACGTCTTCGGCATAAATGACCACGCCGGTGTGCTTGTCGGGGCCTGTGATCACCGGACGAAGGACCACGTTCAGAAGCCGGTCCTCGCCCTTACTGCTAACCGTGCACTGGAACTGCGCGATTTCACCGGTGCCTTTGCGCAGCGACTCCAGGCGAGAGGTCAACTCGGGGCAGCGATACGCGAGCTCCGTATTCTGCAAGCGCTTGCCCGCCAACTTGTTATCGTTCAGGGCGAAGACCTGTACCAGCGCGTCATTGTGATTCAGGATGATGTCATCGTCGCCGAGCACCAGCAGGCCGGACTTGACCGTCTCCAGGATGTAACGCTGGTAAAGCTGCAGGGACTCCATTTCGTGTTGCGCCAATTTTGTACCTCCCGCAGCTGGTGTCTGCGTGCGACCATCGTTTTGACTGCTGCCCTCAGCGTTGCCCACAGGAGACTTCTGAAAAACTCGCCACCGGGTGTTAAGCGGCCGAAACACGCTGTGATTTGCGAGCTGCGATTCCGCCTTGCCCAGAAACAGCACACCACCCGGTTCCAGAGCATACTGCATCCGCGAGATCACCTGATTTTGGGTGCTCGAATCAAAATATATTAAGACATTGCGGCAGACCACAAGATTGCAATGAGAAATCGGCGCGTCGCTGAGCATGTTGCTGCGGCCAAAAATTGTCAACCGCCGGATTTCCCGATTCACGCGCACGATCGCACCACGGCCGGTAAAGTATTTCTCCTGCAACGGCGCTGCTACCCGGCGCAAGCGCTCTAGCGCGTATTCCCCACGGCGAGCGATAGTCAGCGCTTCTTCGTCGATGTCGGTGGCGTAAATCTTGATGTTGTAGTCGGCCAGCGACGTGCCCAGATATTCGGAGAGCAGGATGGCCAGCGAGTAAGGCTCTTCGCCCGGTGGCACAACCCAGGCTCCATACCCGCACAGGATCGCCCGGCTGAAGTTCACGCAGCGCCACAGGCAGGCCATCGTCACGTAAGCACTGCCAGGCTTGCGGATCGCGAAAAAACTCGGTGACATTGATCAGGACGGTGTTGAGCAGCTTGATATGTTCGTCGGCATTCGACCGCACCAGCGAGAGATAATCGCGGAAGGTCGAAGTCCCCACTTCCGACATGCGCTTGCGCACGCGACGCTCAAGGCTGGCCAGCTTGTACCCTCTTAGATCAGGGCCTTGTTCCGCAGCCAGTTCGCCTACCAGGTCATGAAGTGTCAGGTCGTCGTTCATCAACCCACAGATTCCTGCATTGCCCCGGATAACTCCAACAGCAGTGGAGCAATCTCGCTGAGCGGCACGATGCGATCGACGCTGGAAGCCGATACCGCGGCGGTAGGCATGGCAGGAAAACGGGCAGTGAGAGGATCTTCAACGATGGCAAAGCCGCCGGCCTCTTTAATGGCGCGCAAACCTTCGGAGCCGTCCTTGCCGGAGCCGCTCAGCACCACTCCAATCACCCGCGATCCGTAGGTCTTCACCACCGACTCGAAGGTTCGATCGACAGAGGGCCGGCTGTAGTTTACGGCAGGCGTGTCGGAGAGCTTGATTAACCCCCGATTCACTAACAGGTGCCGGTTCGTTGGCGCCATGTAGACACATCCGGCGGCGATGGTCTCCTGCTCCTCGGCATCTTTGACTTCCAGATCGGTTTGCCGGCGCAATATCTCGGCCATGTGGCTGGTGTACTTGGGATGAAGATGCAGGACCACCAGAATCGGCGAAGTAAAGTCCGCAGGAAGACCGTGCAGGATGGCGCGAACGGATTCCAATCCGCCAGCCGAGCCGCCGATTGCTACGATGGCGTAGCGTTGCGAGGGATCCGCCGGGATGTCCCCGGCCGTACTCGTTCTTGCAGCTTTGGGAGCATTGCGCACCGGTTCACCCACCCTGATTATATGCAGGTATTCCGCAACGCGCCGAACAATCGACAGCGTAAGCGCGTCAGCCTTCTACTGCAGGCAACCGCGATCAGGCCGAGTTGGCTAGCTCATCGTCGCGCTCGCGAATTTGCGCGGGCGGGTTCTTCAGCAGAAGCTTGCGGAGCACGGCAGCATCTTTGTCCGCCGCCTGCGCCAACTGGCGGTACCGATTGGCCACGGTTTGCAAACCACTGGCGAGCGACCGCTGTTCCATGCGGCGCGACAGATCGGCCCGTTCTTCCAGCGCTCGAAGCGCCGCCCACACCGCCCGCTCCGTGGCGTTGATCTGGTCCTGAAACATAGATTCGGCGGTGAAGGCATGCCCGACACGGCAGGCATAGCGCAACAACTTGCCCTGCTGAATTTCCCACAATGTTCCATGACATTCCGGGCAGGTATAGGCCGAAGGAGTTCCCTTGGGATCGACCAGTTCGTCTTTTCCGTTGCCGCCTTCGTGTGCCGCGGCGCTGATGTGTTCCACTTTCAGCGGCTGCTTCACCAGACGACTTAGAAGATCAGGAATTTCCGTTACCGGAGAAACGTAGTCAACCTTGGTGGTTGCAATCGCATTTTCCGGCATGCTGGACGCCACGGCATCCTTCGGGTCCTGCACGACGGCCAGGCCTCCCGCACGCTTGATGCTGTGTAGCCCAGCGCTGCCGTCGTCGAGGTAGCCGGACAGCACAACTCCGATCACCCGTGGCCCGAAGGCTTTGGCAGCAGAACGAAACAGAGCATCGATGGACGGGCGATGACGGTTTTCCATCGGTCCGCGAACCAGACGCATGTGGTCCGGCTCCAGCACCAGGTGACAATCCGGCACGCTGAGATAAATATGGCCGTGTTCGATGGCGAGCCCGTTCTCCGCAATCGTCACGCCCATTTCCTGGGTTTGCCGGTGCAGCAGGTTGTACAGATAGCTCGGTCGATTAGGACCGGAGTGCAGCACCACGAAAACCGCCGCATCCATCGCCGAAAAGCGGCCAGTCATCTGCATCAAGGCCTCGACACCTCCGGCGGAGGCGCCGATCACGATAATGTCGCGGTGAAAACCGTTGTTTGAAAATTCAGCTTCTGGCACTTTGCGGCCTCAACGACTACTCACTAGTCCTTAACGCTTGGATGCTAGTTTGGCGAAATGAGAGTGTTACCGATTTACGCAAGCTGTTGAAGTAATGGGTGGTAACCTGCTTCGGCTGTAATCGAGGCACCTCCACGCGGATGCTAAAGGCATTCATTTGCGGTTATCACGCGGCGGCAGCCCTGCTCCTGACTACCTGCACCCGGCCGTCATCGTCACGAATGACGTCGAAGGAGCTGGCACATTCCTCGCATAGCCAAGCTACAGTCGGCTGACCGCCCTCTGGCGAGACTGACTTGCGTAAAGGTGGCAGCACTACGAGCCGGCCTTGCTTCAGCGAACGGAAAGACCGGGCACACAGGGGATTTGCGCAATGGGAAACCATTTTTATACTCCGGCGGGGGTTAAGCCTATTGACAACCGCGTCAGCAGAGATTAACTCTTATCAACACAGGGTAGGAACGCCAGATAGCGTCACCCAACTCACTGACTGCCCATCGAGGAGCTTACGATGCAGGCCGTTTTGGGCTCTTGGAAGGAAATCGCAAACTACCTGGGTAAGGGGGTTCGCACCGTGCAGCGGTGGGAGCGCTGCTCGGGATTGCCCGTCCATCGTCCTTCTGGATCCAGCAAAGGCGTGGTTCTCGCATTTCCCACCGAACTTGATAAGTGGGCCCGCCGCCAGGACGGTAGGAAGAACGGAACGGAGCACGTTCCCAGTCCTCTCCATATTCAGAGAAATCTCGCGCTCTCCAACGAATTGATGGCCCAGACCCGGATGTTGCGCGACAGTACCCGCGAGCTCATGAAGACCTGCAACCAATTCCTCGAACTGTCGCGGCGCCACCGTAACGAAGCGACCCGCCGGGGAAATGGATTCACATCACTGGAAAAAGCCGGCTAGCTCCCGCTAGCGGCAACGTCAAAAAATAAGTTGGCAGGCTTCTCGTACTTCGCGCGGGATTGCTTGGTTGTGCGTTTAGAGGCGCGTTGCTGCTTCAGGTGCCTGTGCGGAATTTACGCCACAGCCTTGCTCGGTAGCAGTCGGGCGATCGCCTGTAACAGATCGGTTGGCCGGCCGGCGCCTTTCATCAGCAATACATCCACACTTCCTGCTGCGCTGGCGGGCAGCTCAGGTACTCCCGACAACATGATGAGCGGGAGCCTGGGATGCGCCGCGCGCAGTTTATTCGCTAACTCCTCGCCCGACATCTGGCCAGGGAAGTTGAAGTCGAGTATGACCAGGTCGACCACAACCTTGTCGGTAATAGCCAGGGCAGTCGGTGGATCGCTGGCAATGAGGACATCGTAGCCGACGGTTCTCAGCAGCGCCCGCCGCACTTCAAGCGAGCTTACGCGATCGTCCACACAAAGAATTCGAGCCGGCGTGTTAGCGGAGGAGGACACATAAACCTCAAATCCAATTTGCCGGGCTGCTCGCCTGGGCGGCTCGCAAGTTGTTGGGGATACGAGACTGTTATTGGTTATGACGCTAAATGGCGCTCCGGGGGTTGCTGGGGTCGGGCAACCAGAACCTGATTCGTCGAGAATACCACGGGATTATGCGTCGGTTGGAGTGGCCGCTGGCGTCTTTTCGTCGGGCGGTGTTGCTGCTGAAACGTCGAAAGGGCTGCTTGTGGCAGCCCTTCGGGAGGAGGTGGAGGAGCATTCGTCGTTGGTTATGAGAGGAGGATTAGGCTCATTGCACCCGCGCCGCGTGCGTTGGCGCGTGTTTTACGGCGTGCATTACGACCACCTTCTGGTCAAGAACGGACTTGATGTAATCTTCACCGGCCTGCATCATGTGTACCCACATATCGTGCGCGCGGCCGTCCTGGTTGAGGAACGCTGCCAGCTCGTCAGCGCTCATGTGACTTCCTGATTCGGCGGCAAAGTGTTGCAGGTGCGCCAGGGTAATTTCGGCGGTGACTTTCTCGCGCCAGCACTTCTTAGATAGGTCGATCATTTCTGCTTCCCGACAGAATTGAATTTGTTTACACGAGTAGAAATACCGCAGGGCGGGTGGGGGACATATACCACTTGTCACGTCCCCCTGTGATGTTCGTCACAGGTGCGCCGTTAGCGTTCTCCAATGCCGAGTAAATCAATGTGTGTCATTCCGAGCGAACCCCGAGCGCAGTCGAGGGGAAGCCGAGGAACCTGCAGTTTGATCGCGCCGCAAATCTTTCCCGTGGTGTCATCCCGAGCGTAGCGCAGCGAAGCCGAGGGACCTGCAGTTTGCTCGCGCCGCAAATCTTTCCGTGGTGTCATTCCGAGCGTAGCGCAGCGAAGCCGAGGGACCTGCAGTTTGCTCGCGCCGCAAATCTTTCCGTGGTGTCATTCCGAGCGCAGCGCAGCGAAGCCGAGGAACCTGCAGTTTGCTCACTAGCCCGAACGGCCTCGCGTGAGCGGCATCAGCGCTCTGCTATCCAGCGCAGGCTGGAACGGGCGTTCTGGGCGCATCTCTGGAATGGATGACTCGCCGGGGGCACAAGCAAACTGCAGATCCCTCGACTTCGCTCGGGATGACACCCGCGGGGAATAGTTGTTCGTCGGCAGCGCGCGCGAACTGCGGATCCCTCGGCTCCGCTCGGGATGACACGCATGAGAGGGCGGGCACGAGCAAACTCGACTTCGCTCGGGATGACACCCGTCAGGCTACGGCAGTTTGATACCTTCGAATCATGTCCCTTGCGCCAGCCCGACTGAATGGCCATCTGATCCGCGCAGTGATCTACGACTTTGGCGAAGTGCTCTCCTATCCGCCGCCGCTCGATACCATCGCTGCCATGGCGGAGTTACTGCACGTGACGGTTGCGAAGTTTCGTGAGTACTACTATGCGGAACGCCAGGACTACGATCGCGGCCTCTTGACAGGCGAGCAGTATTGGCAGGCAGTTGCGCGCGATGCCGGCACCCAGCTTACGACGGAGCAGATCGAGTGGCTGCGTCGCACCGACGTTGCGATGTGGAGCAATGTCAATCCTCAGATGTTGGCTTGGGCGGCGCAGTTGCGGGATCGGGGAATCAAGACCGCCATGATCTCGAACATGCATATGGACCTGGTCAAAGCAGCGCATGCGGAGTTCGCCTGGCTTCGCGACTTCCAATGCGTTGTCTTATCGGCTGAGATTGGGGTGGCCAAACCCGATGCGCAGATCTTTCAGCAGTGTCTGGATTGCCTGATGGTGAAGGCGAACGAGGTGTTGTTTATCGACGACAAGGAGCGCAACACGCGTGCCGCCGAGGAACTGGGAATGGCAGCAATCTGCGCCGCCTCGCCGGAGACTATCCGCGAGCAACTGCAAAGCGCACGATGGAGCGGTCCGCTGCCCGATTAGGGTGGACTCGCGAGGTCCGGGTTGCACGGTTGCTAAAAAGACGAAAAGCCGTGCCGCCAGGGAGAGGGTTGAATCGTTCTAACAGCTACTAGCCAAGTCTTAAGCGATAACTTCTTTGATTTCTGCCTGCCTGCTCTTTCTCTGCTGTCGCTTATCCGATTCTTCATGCTGCAAAATCAAATAGGAGGAGCGCGCTCACTTGCCCTTGCGAAATGTCATCAGGTCGGTAGTTTCAGTATGGAGCATTGGCGCATCTGGTTTTTTGTGCCTCCGCCGCATGCATTGCGGTTTCGGCAACTTGCCAGTCGGCTACTTGCCTAGGATGAGCCGCTCGCGTCGCCAACTGCTGTACGCCTAAAGATCGCAGGATGAGAGTAAACGGATTGCGCAACCCAGTATGTGACAGCCGTCACAAACATCCCGAACGAAAGGTGAGTTACCTTGGTGCTATGCAAGGCCGCCTGGTTGCGAATAGGGTTGGCGTCGCATCCTACGCCGGGGCTAAAGCCCCGCGATTTCAAAGGGCTTTAACGCTGGCCTGAAGGCCAGCTCTACCCGAGCCAGTTCTACCCGAGCCCAGCTCTACCCGAGCCCAGCTCTACCCGAGCCAGTTCTGCCTGAAGGCCAGCTCTACCTGAGCCAGTTCTACCCGAACTTCAGCTCCTTACTGTGCCAGTTCTGCAGCTTTCTCTTCCGCCTGCTCTTCGACGGCTCGCAGCGAAATCTGTTCGCGGCGCGCCAGCAGCAGGCCTGCCGGAATCACCGACATAAAGGTCACGGCCCACAGCAGCATTCCACAGCTCACCGCCAGCTCATGCGGAATACCGAAGGCGGCGCTCAGCATTCCGATGGTCGCCAACTGCGATCCGCCTCCGACGCCGGGCAGTTGCAGCAGCGATCCCACCATGCTCGCGCCCATCAGCAGAATTGCCATGGCCAGCGTCGCCTCATGCAACGCGCCGGGATAAGCGCGCATGATCGCGATGTAATCCACTGCGACCAGCAACCACATGAAGACGCTAAGGGCCGTCAACTGCAGGGCGGCACCCAGGCTGTGAATGGTCTCCAGCCCCACGCTGAAGCTGCGAATCTTATCTCGCAGATGATGGGCAAACCGCGGAAACGTTCCGGCGAATACGCCATGCAGCAGATCGCCCACCCGCTCTCCGGCCTTGCGAATAATCACCATCGCTACGACCAGCCCGAGCACCAGGGCGAAAAGCGCGAAGGCTCCTTCGCGCAAACCGTGATAGAAGGGAAGCGCCCGCAGATCAGGAGACAGGAAACTGAATGCCAGCAGTACGGCAAAGCCTCCCATATCGAAGATGCGCTCCACCGTCCACACCGCCATCTGCGAGGCGAACGTCAGGTTCTCTTTGCGGGCGATGATGTAGGGACGCACTACCTCGCCGGCGCGCCCCAGCAACGCGAGGGCGGTGAAGCCGATGAACTGCGGGGCCATGAGCCGGGCGCTGGTCGTCTTGCAGACCGGCTTGAGAAATATCTTCCAGCGCACTGCGCGTAAGGCATAGGCAGCGTAAGTAAGCACGACGCCGGCAAAAATCAGCAGCCAGTTCACGTGCTCGGTCTGATACCGAAATGTTTTCCAATCAAACTGCTTCCAGGCCCGTACCTGCAGATACACCAGCGCGCAGAGCACGGCGAGAACCACGAGCATGATGAGAATGCGTTTTTTATTCATTCAGGAATTTTCGATTGGGCGTCTTACTGAGGAGAAACGGAAATGGGCGGGGAGTCAAGTTAAACAGATGCCGTAAAGAAGCCGCGGGTACGATCATTCCTTCGCCCCTGCCCGGCACCTTTGATCAAGGGTGTCATCCCGAGCGGAGCGCAGCGAAGCCGAGGGACCTGCAGTTTGCCCGCGCAGCCGAAGATCGAGCTCGCCCTGTAACGCGGTGTCATCCCGAGCGCAGCGCAGCGAAGCCGAGGGACCTGCAGTTTGCTCGCGCAGCGAAGAACGATGGTGGCTCTTATCAGAGCAACTTTCTTTTCGCGTCGCCGGCCTTTCAATTCCTTTTCGCGCGCGATGGCTTCAGTGATCTCACCAAACACTTCAACATGGACGAGACGCTCGATCCTGGGTAGTCGTGCGCTTTGTGCTCCAGAACGCGCCTCCAAAGATGCCCAGTTATCCCGATGTCGAGCGTCAGCGAGCGGCTGGCCATGATGTACACGACTCCTGGACGCGCGCAATTTCATCCGCGGGGATGCGGAGCACTGATGCCGCTCACGCGATGCCGTTCGGGCCGGTGAAGAAACTGCAGATCCCTCGACTCCGCTCGGGATGACACGACGTGAGAGGGTTTGCCGGCGCGCGCAGACTGCAGATCCCTCGGCTGCGCTGCGCTACGCTCGGGATGACACCGCATTGGCAAGCGTCGATACGTGGGCAGCGCGAGCAAACTGCAGGTCCCTCGTCGGCCTGAAGGCCTCCTCGGGATGACACCAATGAAAGAGGAACGAACGTGTCAGTCGCTGCCCGCAGCCGTGCTGGTCTTGGTGGTGAGTTTGGCTTGCTGCATCTCGGCCAGCTTCTTGCGGTTGTAATCGCGGATGATGCGCGCTACATAAGCTCGCGTCTCGCGATACGGCGGCACTCCTTTGTATTGCGTGACTCGCTGAGGGCCCGCGTTATAGGCGGCCAGCGCTTTGGGGA
Source organism: uncultured Acidobacteriaceae bacterium (assembly GCA_963819645.1). Classification (GTDB taxonomy): domain Bacteria; phylum Acidobacteriota; class Terriglobia; order Terriglobales; family Acidobacteriaceae; genus CAVVDY01. The sequence continues at coordinate 163,621 of CAWFWZ010000016.1, read as the reverse complement.
CGTCGTAGTTGAATTGCTGTAAAAGCTGCATCAGGTAACGAACGCCGCCGTCGACGTTCTCCGCCGCGTCGAAGCTGTTCTTCACTCCAAGCTGATCGGCGGTGCCGGGCATCAATTGCATCAGACCGCGCGCGCCTTTGCGCGAGACGGCATTCGCGTTGCCGCCGCTCTCTGCGCGAATCACGCTGGCAATGAAGTCGGCATCAAGCCGGCTGCGGCGGCTGACCTCGCGAATCACTTCGTTCAGCTCGACGGGCTTGGCGGGTGCAACTATTTGTGGCTCGGGCGGCGCAGGTTCAAAGCTCGCGACCTCGGCGGTCGGAACATCGATGTAGCTGCTGGTGTCGGCGCCGGTATATAAGCGGGTGATCGCGCCGACGATTTCGTGCCGCTCATGACGAATGCTGAAACCGTTGCTCAGGTTGGCGATCTCCGCCGCGCGCAGCGGAAGCATCGCAAACACCAGCATCAGTATCGGCAGAAGTCTACGCATTGGTAATGGCGGCATTCCTTTCAAGGACCTGCTCGATGGCGGCTGCCACGCCATGCTCATCACAATGCAGAGTGACGGTCCAGCCGTTCTGCTTCAGCTCCTCAGAAGCATTCTGCATGATGACGGGATGGCCGGCAAAGGTCAACATATCGACATCGTTGTAGTTATCACCGATGGCCATCACTTCGCTGCGATCGATGCCGCGATGGTTGCACCAGCGTTCCAGGGCATGTCCCTTGGAGCATCCTGCATTCAGCAGGTCGATGATGCACAGGTTGCGCCAATCGTACTCTGTTCGCAATAGGGTGAAGTCGTTGCGAAAGTCACTCGACTCCAACTTCTGCAACATCATCTTGCTCAGGTCGATCGGACCGCAGAACATTGCCTGTATCGGATCGGTGACCAGCGCCTTCTCGATTGGACTGATGTACTCGATATAAGGTGAGTTTTTCTCCATCCAGCGCTGAATGACACCGTAGAGCTGCTCGTGGTTCTCGCAGACGATGGCGCCCAGTCCCTCGCGATCGAAGGTCACGACCATGTAGCTGTGATAGTCGCTCATCAGGCGGCTCAGCTTCAGAGCGGTCTGCAACGGCAACAAGTCTTGGTGAAACAACTCGCCTTGCAGCGAGCGCGTCACCGCTCCGTTGGAGCTGATGAGGCAGAGATCAATCCCTAGCTTAAGGGCAACGGGCAAGGCATGCTTGTGCCGCCGGCCGGTGCCCAGGACGATCTCAATCCCAGCTTCGTGCGCACGCCGCAGGGCAGCGCGATTCTCTTCCGAAAGCTGGACCTTGGTGTCGAGCAGAGTGCCATCGATATCGATGGCGATGAGCCGAATTGGGCGGGACACGTCCTGATTTTAACAGCGCCTCTAGCCATCCGCTGCCGCTGCCGATTACAGTAAAGGTGAGAATGGAACTCCGCAAAGATCCGATTACGCGCTCCTGGGTGATTACGGGCGATGAGCACTACGACAGCTCTCACGACTCGCTGTGCCCGTTTTGCCCCGAGGGTGGGCAGCATCTGCAGGTGGTGTCGTTCGTACCCAGCGCCAATGGGAACCCGTGGGCGGCGCGAGCGGTGGTGCATCCGCGTCCTATCTATCGCATTGAAGGCGAGCCCGAACGCGCGGGCAATGGCCTGTACGACAAGATGCAGGCCGTCGGAGCGCATGAAGTCATCGTCGAGAACACGCGTCACGATCGCCATTTATGGAACGCCGACGATCGCGAGATTGAGGAATACCTGGCGCTGCTGGGAAGCCGCATCGATGATCTGAAGAAAGACCTGCGCTTCAAGTACGTCACTGTGTTTAAGAATTTTGGAGGACTGTCGGGCCAGCAGTGGGACCACCCTACCACTGAAATCGTGGCCACAACTTTTGTGCCGCGTCGCGTTCTGTATGAGCTGCGCTCTGCGCGTGAGCACTATCGCGTCAAGGAGCGTTGCGTTTTCTGCGACATCCTGGCGCAGGAGCAGCAGCAGAAGACTCGCGTCATTGAGATTCGCGGCGACTACATAGCCGCGTGTCCTTATGCGCCGCGTGTGCCATACGAGACCTGGATCGCCCCTCGCCTGCACGAAGCGTACTTTGAACGCATCGCGACCAAGTCTGGGGCTCTCCGCGATCTGGCCGCGATTTTGCGCCGTACCCTGCATCGCATCCGTGCCATCGCCGACGGATTTCACATGGTGCTGCACACCTCGCCGAACACCTTGCACCGCTCGGAGACGCTGGGCTTCTGGAAGACCATCGAGGACGACTACCACTGGCACATCGAGATCCTGCCGATACTCGGCTCGAAAGAGAAGTCGTACACCTTCAAGGAAGTGTATTCGTCTCCGGTGACGCCGGAGGCTGCGGCTGCGCGGTTGCGCGAAGCTCCCGCCGAGTAGTAATGCAATGACCGTCCGCCGCATGAAGACGTATACCGCACAGACTGGCTACGTCTATCAGTATTACTTTGTGGGACAGCGCGAGGCGCTGGCGTCGGACCCGGAATCGCCCGCCACCGAGTACATCTTTGACGTTACTTCCGACCGCAAGACCACATTTGCGGTGAGCGTATTTCTCGGTCCGGCCGCGACTCAGGCGTGGTCGAGCGCACGGGGACGAGCTTTAAGCCATCCGGAGTGTTACGCCGCTGTCAAGCTGCGCCTGATGCAGGGCTTCGACGAGATCACCGACATGCTGCAATCGGGCCGACGTCTGCGCGTGGAAGCGTCACAAATTTGCGACCTGCTGGACTCGATCGGAATCGACTAGCATAAGCCGGCGAAGGGCGCTCACGGAATCCCAGCGCCGTAGTCGAACTTGTATCTCGGGTGGGAAATGTTCGAAGAGCTGAAACCCACATCACGCGTGAACTGGACCACGGCGTTGCTGCTGTCGTTCGCGGCACACGGCGTGGTGTTGCTGGTGCTGGCGCATCGAGCGCCGGTGGTGCGTTCTGCCGCATGAGGTTGCTCTGGGAACGCCGTACTCCTCGGGCAGCGTCGTTTATCTCGCACCGCTGGGTCGGGAACGCGCTCACGACGATTCCGCGCCGCTTCAGATTGCAAAGACGAAGAAGCCGAGTCTGCCGTCACCCGCCAAGACCAGTCGCCCGCCAGCGCGAAGAAGCGAGCAAAACAGCCGAGAACGCTCCCGACGTCACTGCCAGCGCCGGATCGGCTTATGGCGTCCATGTCCCGGGAACGCCGCTCACCGGAGAGGCCGTGATGCCTGCGCTGCCGCAGGTCTTCCCCGATCCTCCCATCGCGCGTTCTGAGCTGCCTCCTGGAGTCTCGGGAGATGTAATCGTCGAAGTCACCATCGACGAGCAGGGAAATGTCACCGGCCTCAAGTTGACGCAAGGCATCGGTTACGGCATCGACGAGAAGGTGCTCGCGGTGCTGCGGCAGTGGCACTTCCGTCCGGCCACCCGGGATGGCTTCAACATTGCCTCCCAGCATCTGGTGCACTTCCACTACCCAGCCTGATTAATACCTGACTGAATCCAGCTGTGAGATGATGAAAATCAATGCCTGAAGTGCAGCCACCATCAGAGCCCACTGCGCCTAAAGCCATGGCGCGCCGGGATGACGAGTCGCCGTTCTCCATACTGGTGGGAGAGGTGTATGAAGGGCCGCTCGACCTGCTGCTCGATTTGATTCGCAAGCAGGACATCGACATCTACGACATCCCCATTGCCAGGATCACCGCGCAGTATCTGAAATACGTTGAGAGCATGAAGCAGCTCGACGTCGATGTCGCTGCCGAGTTCATCTACACCGCTTCGCTGCTGATCCACATCAAGTCGAAGATGCTGCTGCCGCGCGATCCGGACGCGCCTGCCGGGATGGAAGACCCACGCACCGAGCTGGTCAATCGCCTGCTGGAACACGAGCGATTCAAGACGGCGGCGCAGATGCTGCTGCAGAAGCAACAGATTGAAGAGGCGGTCTGGTCGAATCCCGCGATGAAAGAATTTCGCGAGGCCGAAGGCACCGAGCCTGAGTTGGCGGCTGACGTCGTGGATCTGGTGAAGACGTTTCAGAAGATACTCGACCGTGCGCGCAGCCGGCCGACGTTCGATGTCGCAGAGGAAAACGTGACGGTTTCGCAGATGATTGACTACGTTCGCCGGCGTCTGGCATTGGAAGACCGTCCGGTGCGACTGAAGCAGTTGCTGCGCAACCTGAACTCAAGCGCGGCATTGGTCTGTGCATTTCTGGCGATTCTGGAATTGATACGGTTACAAGCAGTTCTGGCACGGCAGGATCACGTCTACGGCGAGATTATGCTGAAGAAGCACACTAACTTCGATAGTCTGATGGGCGAGAGTTCACCGGTCAAAGACGACTGGCGATAGAGCAGTAGCGGGTAGGGCGGCGCTCAGGCGCAGCCATGGGCGATGCCGCGAACTGCAGATCCCTCGGCCGCTCACGCGTTCTCGGGATGACAATTTTTAAGGAGTGCGTACGGCACGGTGAATCCGCGCCCTTTCAAAGCCACCGAATGAGCGTTAAAGCAAAACTTGAAGCCATCATCTACGCGACCGAAGAACCGGTCACACTGAATCAGCTCGCGTCGCTGCTCAAAGACGCCGTTCTCGAAGAGCTGCGTGCCGAGGAGCAGGCGCGCCTGGCGCTGAACGAGCTGGTCGCCGAGCCTCGGCCAATAGAGGAAGAGCTCGACGAAGAAACTATAGAGTTCGAGGAGCCGAGCGAAGGTCCTGCTCAGCCCGAACCTCAGACAGTCATCCCTGAGCCGCCTCCAATCGACGCCAAGACTCAGGAGAAAGAGGATCTGCGCCGGGTCAAAGATCGTGTCGACTTGCTGCTGGAGGAGCTCATTGCCGAATACGCTTCGCCCGATCGTGGCATGGAGATTCGACAGATCGCAGGCGGCTATCGCATGGCGACCAAGCCCGAGCATCACGACGTGGTCGTCAGCTTCGCCAAGAGCCTGAAGCCGCCGATACGTTTGTCGCTGCAGGCGCTCGAAACTCTTTCTGTCATCGCCTACAAGCAGCCGGTCACGGTGCCGGAGATCAGCGAAATTCGCGGCGTCGATTCTTCCGGCGTGATTGCCACTCTGCTCGATCGCAAGCTCATCACTACTGCCGGGCGTAAGCAGGTCATCGGCCGGCCTATCCTGTATAAGACGACGAAGGAGTTTCTGCTGCGCTTTGGCCTGAACGATGTGAACGAGCTGCCCAGCATGGAGGAGTTCGAAAAGCTGGGCGATCCGCAGAGCGAGTTGTTCCAGGCAGCCGATACTGAACAGACTCAGCCCACATCGGATGACGGCGTGCCCGACTCCAACGAGCCCGTCACCGAAGCCGATCCTGCGTTGGTGAGCGAAGAGAACAGCGAAGCGGCGCAGGCCGGGGTCAATCAACCGGAGCGCTTCAATGAAGCCATCGCGCCAGTGCCTGGTATTGACGAGCCTAATTAAATAGCGCGTGTCATCCCGAGCGCAGCGCAGCGGAGCCGAGGGACCTGCAGTTTGTTCCTTGAGGCACGCAGCTGTCGTACCCACACACTCTGGAAGCAACTATTCCCTCGCGCCCGGCGTGGATGGAGATAGAGCGCAGCGCGGCAGGGCATGCTGCCGGATACGGGAAACAATGTCCTTCGCGGAGGGTGTGAGCTGCAGATCCCTCGCTACGCTTCGGGATGACACGCATGAAAGAGCTTGCCGGCGCGCGCGAACTGCAGGTCCCTCGGCTCCGCTGCGCTTCGCTCGGGATGACACACCAATCGTTCCGTCGCTCTGCCCGGGATGACACTCATGAAAGAGCTTGCCAGCGCGCGCGAACTGCAGGTTCCTCGGCTCCGCTGCGCTTCGCTCGGGATGACACCCACAATTGCTTTGTCCTAATGCTGCGAACACGAACTCCATAGGCACGGAAAATCTGTTCACGTCCTGTTCTCTATGTTATTGTTGCCGCCGAATCTAAGCTGCTGAATTTGCTCGCCCCCGCGGACAGGGTCCAGTCTTCCTGAAACGCTTTCTCCTCGTCCGACTAATTGCAGCAGCTCAGATCCAAATTTAATAGGAGACCAGATGAAGCTTCGCTTGCAGCCGTACTTCGTCGCTATGCTCGTCGTGCTCGCCCTCACCCTCACCACCGGCGCATGGGCGCAGTGGTCGAGCGATCCCAATCAGAACCTCGCTCTGTCCGACATTCCTAACGCCGACCAGGTCCAGCCTAAGGTTGTTCCCCTGGGCGACAACGGATTCTTCGTTAGCTGGTTTAATGCCAATCCCAACGACCCGCCGCCGATTGGCTACGATACCTACCTTCAGCGGCTCGATCTGAACGGATATGAGCAGTTCGCCCACGACGGTATTCAAATCGCGAAACTGACAAACAGCTCCACGGAAGACTACGGCCTGGACGTCGACACCCAGGGCAACGCGCTGCTGGCATTTCTCGATACCCGCGAAGGTGACAACCAGCAGGTGACGGTCACCAAGGTCAGTCCCAGCGGCGAGCAGTTGTGGGGACCGAACGGCATACAGCTTACCGTCGGCGCGCCCAACGCACACCAGCCGAAGGTAGCGGGCACCACGGACGGTGGAGTGGTGGTGGCATGGACAGCTTATGGCCCGACCTATTCTTTCATCGTGCTGCAGAAGTTCGATGCCAATGGAAAGCCGCAATGGGCTTCGAACACGCTGGTGAATAACGGCTTCATTTTGAGTGAAAACAAGGCCGATTACATGGTGTCGGACCTGCACGCCTCCGACAACGGATCGGTAATCGTCTCCTTCAGCCGCGATACTGGATTCCGCAGCAACCGCTATCTCTACGCCAATAAATTTTCGGCTTCGGGCAAACTGCTTTGGGGCGCAAACCACGTTCACGTGTGGGACGGCGGATCGCTGCAGCTAGGCAACTACCCCAGCTTCATTTCCGATGGCAGTGGCGGCGCGGTGTTCGCGTGGTACAGCAGCAGTCCTTCACTGCAGGTGTATGTACAGCACATCAACTCCGCCGGAACGGAAGTTTTCCCGCACAACGGGGTAGTGGCATCGACCAACGCTTCGCAGATTCGGGTCTCGCCGTCGGCGGACTACGATGCTTCGACGCAGGAAATCTTCGTGTCTTACGAGGAAGAAGATTCCTTCCAGAGCATGAGCGGTGTCTATGCCCAGAAGTTCGACGCCAGCGGCAACCGGCAGTGGGGCGACACCGGATTGGTCATCGTTCCGTTGCAAGACAACAACAATGCTGAAATCTTCGAACGTACGGTGCAGATCGGCGACGGCGCGTTTGTGTTCTGGGTCGATCAGCAGGTAACAGAGGCTGGCACGCATTCAGGGCGTCCGGCTGAACAGCGACGGCTCCACGCAGTGCGCGCAGTTCCCGGTGAGCTCTGTGCTGGCCGAGAAGTCGCGGCCCTGGACGGCGAAGTCGGCCAACAACAACACGGTGATCGCATTTCAGGATTACCGCGACGGCAATTCGAACCTCTACATCCAGAATGTCAATCCCGATTGCACGCTGGGAATTGAGAACGCGCATGTGCGAAGCATAAGCCTTAAGTAACGCATTCGCGAGTGTCATCCCGACCGAGGAGTCCGCCCCGGCGGACGACGCCCGAGGGATCTGTAGTTGGCGCGCATCGCGATGGTCCGTCGCCCTGCGCACAAACTGCAGATCCCTCGACTACGCTCGGGATGACACTGTTTAGGAGGCTAGCCAGGAGTGCCACTCTCGCCCGTGTTAGGCTTTGACTATCCCTGCTTTACTTCGCCTGATCAGGATCCTGATGAGATTTTTCCCACTGGCCTTCTGCGGACTGCTGCTCTCGTCCGTTCTGTTTGCTGAGTCCACCCGCACCTGGGTGCAAACCAAGTACGACGACTACGAGAAGGGCACGGCCCACGGTGTGGCCATCAACAGCGATGGAAGCCTGACGCTCGCGCCTGCGTTCAAGGACCTTTACACCTCGCCCTCGACATACATCTGGGACGCAGTCGCCGACGCGCAAGGAAATGTCTACGCCGCGGCCGGATCGCCGGCGCGTGTATACAAGGTCACTCCAGCAGGGAAGGCCAGCATCATCTTCGCCGCGCAAGAGCTGGAGGTGCAGGCGCTCGCCATCGCACCCGACGGCACCATCTACGCCGCCACATCTCCGGACGGCAAGGTGTACAAAATTGTGCACGGCGGGCCTGCTCCCGGCCAGTCATCCGGAAGGCGCACACACCATCGCGGAAATCGCCGCTGCACAGGAAGGCGCAAAGCCCGGCGCCGGGAGAGGAGAAGCCTCGGGCCACGGTTGCCGTTGACGCCTCTTATAGCTCGAAGGTCTTCTTCGATCCACACACCAAGTACATTTGGGCGTTGCAACTCGATAAGTCCGGGGATCTGTATGTCGGCACTGGCGATCATGGGCAGATCTTCCGTGTGGATCGCAATGGCAACGGTGCGATGTTCTTTCAAAGCGACGAGGCACAGATTCGTTGTCTGGCGCTCGATAGTTCGGGCAACCTGATCGCCGGTACTGACGGCAGCGGGCTGGTATATCGCATCTCGCCACAAGGCGAAGCTTTCGTGCTGTACGGCGCGCCCAAGAAGGAGATCACGGCGCTCGCCATCGACGCGCAAGGAAACATCTACGCCGCAGGCGCCGGTGAAAAACGCGGAGCCGGCCCATCGGCATCTGGCAACGGCGGGCCGCAGGGTGGCTCGGCTCCGGTGATCACAATCGTTCCGCAAGCCGGAGCATCGGCGAATGTCCCTTCGCTCGCGCCGCTGTCCGCGGCGGCGGTAATGGCGAACCTGGGAGGTTCTGAGGTTTATCGCATCGCTCCCGACGGCTCGCCGCGCACGTTGTGGTCGTCGAAAGAAGATCTCGTCTATGCGCTGGCGTTCGATCCCGCAGGACGCCTACTTGCCGGCACCGGTAACAAGGGCAAGATCTACGTCATTAACGGCCGCGACTACACCGATCTGGTGAAGGCAAGCGCCAACCAGGTCACGGCATTTGCGCGAGCTCCGAAGGGCGGCATGTACGCAGCCACCAGCAATCTGGGAAAGATATTCCAACTCGGCCCCGGCACAGCCGACCGAAGGCACCTACGAAAGCGACGTCTTCGATGCCCGCATCTTCTCCAAGTGGGGACGCGTCGAGTCCCGCGGCAACGGCAAATTTGAACTCTATGTTCGCAGCGGCAACGTCGACAACCCTGATCGCAACTGGAGTGCGTGGCAGAAGATCGACACCGCGAAGGAACTTCCGCCGCAGGCTCCATCTGCGCGCTATGTGCAGTGGAAAGCGGTCCTGTTTCCCAGTACTCCTCCTTCAGTGCTCGACGCGGTGACGCTGTACTATCTTCCGAAGAACGTGGCGCCCGAGGTGGACGAGGTGGTGGTGAACGTTGGCGCTCGCATTCCTGCCGGAGCGCGCGCAGTGGCAACTAGCGAAAACAGCGGCGCCGAACCCTGGCCCGGCGACGGTTCCTGACAAGCACTCGATTGCGGTGAAATGGAGGGCGCACGACGCCAACGACGACGATCTGGTGTACTCGGTCTACTATCGCGCTGACGGTGAGACCCGCTGGAAGCAGCTTCGCGACGGCGTGGAGAATCGCTACGTCAATCTCGAATCGGACTTGTTCGCCGACGGCGGCTACACCGTGTCTGGTGGTCGCTTCCGATGCACCGTCGCATTCTGCGGAAGAAACCCTGACCGGACAGGCGACCAGCCCTCGCTTTGAGGTCGACAACACTCCACCGCGTGTCGAATCACTGAACGCCTCGGTCGAGAACAATCAGGTGCACCTGACCTTTCGGGCGGTTGATAGTTTCTCGCCTATTGATCGGGCGGAGTACTCGATTGACGCCGGCGACTGGCAGATTGCCGATCCTGTCGGGCCAGATATCGGACTACAAAATCGAAAGCTACGATTTCAAGGTTGCAATACCGTCTAATACGTCAGGAACCACCCGAGCCCAACGAGACAGGGAAGGGCTCGCCCAGTGCGAGGAAGCTGCCCGAGCACACGATTGTGATTCGCGTGTTCGATCGCTTCGAAAATGTAGGCATCGCCAAGACGGTGGTGCGAACCGCGGCGACTGGGACGGAGCCCTAGAGCAGTTTCAGGGTAGGTGTATCCGGTTGAGCGGACCTTTAGGTCCGCGTCCGTGCCGCCCCAAGTTCGGCTCGTCAGATAGGACCGCGTTACGCGGCGCTGAAGCGCCGCTCTACCCGAGCTTCTCGGATGCAGCAATTGGGAAACCGCTCTAGCCTTAAAGACCGAGCCGATTACTTCACGACTCTTCTTCGTCCTCTGGCGCCAGGCTCTCGATGGCTGGCACGAAGTAGTAGGCTCCAGAGACGGGATGCGTATAGAACGTCAGCGCGTCACGTTGTCCGCCAATCAGCCCGGCCATGCTCTCCAGCATCTTCGAAAGGCGCGTCTGGTCCGCGCTGAAGCCGACGAACATGGTTCCGTGATTGGTGTATTCGCCGTACGGCATGTTCCGGCGAAGGATTTTGCCGAACACGTCCTGATCCGTCTTCGCGGCGTGCGCATCTGCCGGCTTGGGATCCAGCTCGATGCTGTCGGGCTTCGTCCTCCCAATGACCAACTCCTGCTTCGCAACGGGCAAGGCTTCCCATTTCGCGGCGTCGTGCGGCCATTTCTGAAGCAGCAACATGCTCCCACCTGCGCCTGGCTTGCCCTCAGGAACCAATACCACGTCAGGAGCCTCAGTCAATTTCGGATTCTCAGTGCCGTCGATGAATCCGGTCAGATCAAGTTTGCCGTGATAAGGCCAACTCGCGGTCTCGTCGCGATATGCGAGCCACGTGCGCAAGCGCGTGAATCGCATCACGAGTGAAGTCGAAGATGTAGTCGTAGGCGCTGCTGGTGAACCACAACACCACGTCGTGCTGAGTCGCCGGCATGGTATAGCCATCGGGGCCGACTATGTCCTGATTGAATCCCACAAATTCGGCTGGTAAGTCCTCGGGAGCAAGCTCGCGCCACAACTCGGGACGGAAGCCGACAACCAGGTTTACACCGCCGCCGGTGGTGCGGGGCTCGCTGAACGTCTCTTACCGCGTCAACAGTTCGCTGTACGTTTTGCCTTCGAGTAAGTCAAATTCGAGGAACGCGTGCGCAGGATTGCCTAGGGTAAAAATGCCGTACTGAGCGGTGTGCATCGGGTGATCTTCTCCGGAAGCAATACTATAAACACCCGATACGCATTCGCGAGCAAAATGAATGTTACAATCGCGCCGCGTTGCCTTCCCAGGACATGCGACATTGATCGCATAGCGAAGGCCACATACGGAGACCTATGAGCACTCCTGCGCCCGTTACTACCGTCCCCGGCGAGATGCCGCCCGCGCTCTCGCAAGCCGAGCGTGTCATCGACACCTTCATCGCGCCCAGCAAGACCTTCACCGATATTCGCCGCAGCTCCAGTTGGTGGCTGCCGTGGCTGATCGGCGCGATTGTGGGACTGGCACTGGTCTACCGTCGTCGACAAGAAGGTCGGCATGGACAAGGTCGCCGAGAACCAGATCCAGCTATCACCTAAACAGGCAGCCAAGGTCGAGCAACTGCCGCCCGACCAGCGCGAGCAGCAGATCGAGATCTCGGCCAAGATCACGCGTGGCTTCTCCTATGGCTTTCCAGTTGCTCACGCTCATCATCGTGGCCGATCGTGGCCGCCGTGCTGCTGGCGACCTTTAAGTTTGGCCTTGGCGCCGAGCTGAAATTTTCGCAGGCCTACGCCATCAGCATGTATGCCTGGCTGCCGGGGTGCATCAAGGCGCTGCTGGTCATTCTCACCGTCATGATCAGCGGAGGCGAGAACTTCACCTTCCAAAACCAGCTCGCCAGCAACCTGGGCGCGTTCCTCGACCCCAAGAGCTCACACTTCCTCTATTCGGTGGCATCGTCCATTGACGTGTTTAGTATCTGGATATTGGTGCTGACCGGAATCGGATATCAGTGTGTCACCCGCCTGAAACGCGGCACCTGTATGGCCGTCGTATTTGGCTGGTGGGCCGTGGTGACGCTCGGCGGGGCCGCCATCGGCAGCCTGTTCGCCTAAGGTGCGCTGTCCCTAAGGCGGAATGTGGCGTCCTGATTGCTAAATGGTCATCTCAATCGCCCGGAACTTGGGTTATACTTCGGCTACTCTGTCTTAGCTGGCAGAGTAGCGTCGGGGGAGTTCTAATTGTTCATAAACCCCCAACTTATTCTTGCTAACGGCCCCGTAGCGTCTATGGAAGTTGGCTTACCGGCCCATATCCATTTCTAGTTGTCCGGCCTGTACGCCCGCCCCAGATGCCAGGAACCGGCCCCGGGAGGTGTCGCTTGGACCTGGTTTTTATACGCCTTATATTTGTCCTGGTAGCAGCTGTTTGCGGTTACGAACTTCAACCTCTTGGACTTTCGGGCTGGCCAGCCGCCGGCGCAGGCGCCATCTGTGGAGCGGCCGTTGTCCTGTTCGAAATAAGGTTGCGGCAGGTCAGCCTGAAGCGGCTGATCGGCGCAGTGATAGGTAGCATCCTCGGCATCATCGGGGCCTACCTGTTCAGCCTGGTGATTCGCAACAGCCTGCCTAACGGCCACACTCAAAGCTTCCTGCAACTCTTCGTCATGCTTCTGATGGCCTACGTCGGACTCATTGTCGGCGCAGGCAAGGGCGAGTTGCTGAATCTTGCTGCGCTGGGCGGAATCTTCGGTGGCGAGAAGCAGTCCAAACGCAGCTACAAGATTCTTGACACCAGCGTCATCATCGATGGCCGCATCGCCGATATTGCGGAAACTGGTTTTCTCGATGGCACGATTGTGATTCCGCAGTTCGTGCTGCGCGAGCTGCAACTGGTGGCCGACTCTGCCGATTCGATGAAGCGCAATCGCGGCCGCCGCGGTCTCGATATCCTGCAGCGCATTCAGAAAATTGCCACCCTCACGATCCAGATTGTTGAGGACGACTTTCCTGCCGTGCGCGAGGTCGATCTCAAGCTGATCGAGTTGGCCAAAGTCTACGAAGGCAAAATCGTCACCAACGACTTCAATCTGAATAAGGTGGCGCAGCTCCAGGGCGTACAGGTCCTCAACATCAACGAGCTGGCCAATTCGCTGAAGCCCATCGTGCTGCCCGGCGAGATCATGCGCGTCTTCATCCTGAAGGAAGGGAAGGAGTACAACCAGGGCGTCGCGTATCTCGACGACGGCACCATGGTCGTCTGCGATAACGCGCGCAAGATGATCGGCAAGAACATCGACATCTCGGTGACCTCGGTGTTGCAGACCACGGCGGGCAAGATGATCTTCGGCAAATTCGACGAGCGTGCAGCCACCATGCCGCCTCGGCCGGTGGAGGCGCGCCAGGGAATGCCAACGGAGATTCGCCGTCCAACGCCGGTAACGGCGATTGTGCCGGAATTGCCGAAGACGGAATAAAGCGGCTGCTGAGGCTTCGAGCCCGAAGGGCGTGTGATGATAGCCCAGCATGAAGGCTGCCGCAGGCGGCCGGAGTGCTGGGTAGGTGCCTAAGAGGCTGTTACGAAACTCGTTGCTGGGCGGAGACGGTGGAACAAATCATAAGCCCCGTCCCGCAGGGACAGCAGATCTTAGCCCAGCGTTTCAACGCTGGGTGGGCCTACGCCCGGGACTAACACCGCAGCCGCTGCTACGCGGCGGGTTCAATTGCGGACGCCATAGCTTCCAGACAGCGAGCCCAATCGTAGAAGGACAGCTGGTTCCCAAATGCTGGCCGCTAAGTGCTACATTCGTACTTTCATGTTCAATCGCGTTCTCATTGCCCTAACATCTGCCATTCTGCTGCTGGTCCCATCCGTCTCACAGGCGCAGGAGACGAACGCCCAAGTCACCGGTACTGTCGCCTATCGCGAGCGCATGGCGTTGCCGCCCGACGCCGTCATCGACGTGCAGCTGCTCGACACGTCCATCGCGGATGTTGCCGCCCAAACGGTTGCAGGAGTTCTTATCAATGCTGAAGGACGCCAGGTGCCGGTGCCATTCACGCTGACTTACGATCCGGCAAAGATTGTGCCCGGGAATCGCTACTCGGTGCGCGCGACCATTCGCTCCGGCGACGGCATGCTCATGTTCAGCAGCACGCAGGCGTATCCCGTGCTCACCCATGGCGCGCCGTCGAAGGCGAACCTGCTGCTACACACAGTGGGACACGGAGCACATCCGGGAGCCGCGGCGAAGAAGCAAGCGGGCGCATCGGAAAACACGGCGTCTGCTTCGCAAGCTGCGCCGCCTGCGAATACAGAAGCGCCGCCGGCTGTGACGACTGCGACCCTCCGAGCGAGCCGCACAACGCAGCGACGCCACTGCGCAGGAGCCTGAGAAACCAGCGGCTCCGGCTGAGGCCAAGCCTGCCGAGACTGAAGGTGCGGCAGCGCCGCCGTCCTCGAAGCCACGGGAATCGGCCGCTGCGCCCGCCACGCCGCCAACGGAATCCGCCGCGACGCCGCCAAGCGAATCCACGCCGCGGGAAACAGCGCCGCCCGCTACAGCCGAGCCCACCACTCCAACGCCCGAAGCCAAAGCCGCCGAGCCGGAGGCTCCGTTGCCCGAAGCTCCATCGGCCAGCAAACAAGCCGAACTCGAGGCTACGGCGCCGGAGTCCGCCGAGCCGGCGCCTGAATCTACCTCGCGGCCTGAGAGGCCTGCCCCCAACAAAGCTCTCACGCCGCTGGCCGACACTCAGTGGAAGCTCGTTCAACTCAACGGACAAACCGTCGACATCGCTCCGCCACAGAAGCCGGTGACGCTGGCGTTCAGTCCCGAGGGCCGCCGCATTGCCGGCTCAGCCGGATGCAACAGTTATCTCGGAACTTTCACCGACGACCACGGTCGACTTCATCTCAGCCCCGGCAGCATGACCATGATGGCCTGTGCCGATCCAGCCGGCAGCCGCGAGCGTAAATTTGTGGCTATGCTGCGTTCCGCCGACGGCTATAAGATCAGTGGTGGCTTCCTGCTGCTCACAAGCAACGGCAAGACAGTCGCTAAATTTACAAACAATCAGTTTTGAGCAACGGCTTTATAACCGTCTACTCCGCCGTACGCTCCTGGAGATTCATACCATGCGTCTTCGTATGCTCTGTGTATCGCTCTCCGTCCTTATCGCCTTCTCACTCAACGCTCAGAACTCAGTCCCCAAAGCTCCGCAAGGGCCGCCGACGGTAGCTGAGGCCGAGCAGTTCATCAAGAACGCCGAAGACCAGCTCAACGACCTGACGGTACGCCAGGCACACGCCGCGTGGGTGCAGTCGAACTTCATCACCTACGACACCGAGATTCTCGCCGCTGAGGCTAACGAGGCGCTCATCGGCGCGACCACCGATCTGGCCAAGCAGACCACGCGTTACGACAACCTGAAGATGCCCGCCGAACTGGCGCGCAAGATGCTCCTGCTGAAGCTCGCGGCCGCCGTTCCCGCACCCGCTCCCAGCGATCCCAAGGAGCTGGCCGAGATGGCGCGCATCGGCACCTCGCTCGAAGGCGACTACGGAAAAGGGAAGTACTGCCCGACGAGCGGCAAGCACGCCGGCAACTGTCTCGACATCACCGCCATCGAGAAGATCATGGCGAACAGCACCGATCCCGAGGAGACGAAAGACCTCTGGGTTGGCTGGCATAGCATCTCGCCGCCCATGCGTGATCGCTACGCGCGCTGGGTTGAGCTGGGCAACAAGGGCGCGAAGGAGATGAACTATCCGGATCTGGGCGCCATGTGGCGCGCCGGCTACGACATGACGCCCGACCAGTTCAGCGCCGAGCTCGAGCGCCTCTGGCAGCAGGTGAAGCCGCTCTACGTGTCGCTGCACGCTTACGTTCGCACCAAGCTGGTGGAGAAGTACGGGCCGACGGCGGTCGATGCCGACGGACGCATTCGCGCCGACCTGCTGGGCAATCCCTGGGCGCAGGAGTGGGGCAACATCTTCCCGCTGGTCGCGCCGCCGCAACAGAAGCAGCCCTACGACATCACCGATCTGCTGCAGGCGAAGAAGGTCGATGCCATCGGCATGGTGAAGTACGGCGAAGGCTTCTTCACCTCGATGGGCTTCGCGCCGCTGCCTAAGACCTTCTGGGAGCGGTCGCTCTTCACCAAGCCGCGGGACCGTGACGTCGTCTGCCACGCCAGCGCGTGGGACGTCGACAACTTCGACGATCTGCGCCTGAAGATGTGCATCCAGGTGCGCGGCGAAGACTTCATCACCGTACATCACGAGCTGGGACACAACATGTACCAGCGCGCTTACGAGAAGCAGCCGTTCCTGTTCAAGAACGGAGCGAATGACGGATTCCACGAAGCCATCGGCGACTCGATCGCGCTGGCCATCACGCCCGAATATCTGAACAAAGTCGGGCTGCTCGCGACCATTCCGCAAAGTGACGATACCGGCTATCTGCTGCGCCAGGCGCTCGATAAAGTCGCCTTCCTGCCGTTCGGCCTGCTCATCGATCAGTGGCGCTGGAAGGTTTTCAGCGGCGAGATCAAGCCCGCCGACTACAACAAATCATGGTGGCAGATGCGCGAGCAGTACCAGGGCATCGTTCCGCCGGTGGCGCGCAGCGAGCAGGACTTCGATCCCGGCGCCAAGTATCACGTCGCTGCCAACGTTCCGTACACGCGCTACTTCCTGGCGCGCATTCTGCAATTCCAGTTCTATCGCGCCATGTGCCGCGAGGCTGGATTCAGCGGACCGCTGTATCGCTGCTCGTTCTACGGCAACAAGGCCGCCGGCGCAAAGCTGAACGCGATGCTCGAGATGGGACAGAGTAAGCCCTGGCCCGACGCGCTCTACGCCCTCACCGGCGAGCGCCAGATGGACGGCAGCGCCATGATGGAATACTTCGCTCCGCTGAAGCAGTGGCTCGACGAGCAGAACAAGGGCAAGCAGGTGGGGTGGAAGTAGAAATACAGTTGTCGGTGGTCAGTTGTCAGTTGTCAGCGTGCGCTGCACTTTTTTATGATGTGTCATCCCGAGCGACGAGTCCGCCGCAGGCGGACGAGGAGTCGAGGGACCTGTAGTTTGCCTGCTTCGCCACGGTTCGTCGCGCCGCACACAAACTGCAGATCCCTCGTTCGCCAAGGCGAAGTCGGGATGACACCGAATTTGGGGGACCGCTCCTCTGGCAACTGACCACTGACAACTGAAGACATGCCCACACTCATCGCCCAACCAACCCGCATCACCGCCGCCGGCAACAAGCCGAAGCTCATCGACGAATACATTGGCCGCGTCAACTCGCAAACCACGTCAACCAGCGTCGCACATATGCGTTCGCCCTGCGGGATGGATCGAGCCCGGGCAGACGCCCGAGTTCGACGAGTTCACTATCGTGCTGCGCGGCACGTTGCACGTTAAGAGCAAAGACGGCGAGCTCGACGTGAACGCCGGACAAGCGGTCATCGCCCATGCCGGGGAGTGGGTTCAATACTCCACGCCCGGTCCCGAAGGCGCGGAGTACATCGCGGTGTGCGTGCCGGCATTCGACATGAAGACCGTGCATCGGGACGAATAGCGGCATTTGCATCGGCGCTCGAAGGGAAGCAGCTTTAGCTGCGTCAACCGCGCACTCTTCATGAGGTGTCATCCCGAGCGACGAGTCCGCCTCAGCGGACGAGGAGTCGAGGGACCTGCAGTTTGCCTGCCGAGCCACGATTCGTTCCGCTGCCACCCAACTGCAGATCCCTCGACTGCCCCTCGCGTACGCTCGGGGTCCGCTCGGGATGACACGCAAGAAAAAGTAGTAGCAGCTTGACGCTTGCCGCTTGCCTCTACAGCGTCCTCTTGAACAGCGCCGTCGCGATCGTGATCATCACCATCGCCGCCAACGTCAGGTAGAGCAAATCCATGCGAATGGCCACGAAGCCTGCATCCTTCAGCAGAATCGCCTTGAATCCGTGCACCGCGTAGGTGAACGGATCGACGTACGCGATGGCCTGCAGCCACTTGGGAAAGGCCTTGATGGGATAGATCGCGCCGCTGGGGAAGAAGAGCAGCGTGTTCAGGATGCCGAAGGTCGCGCGCGGCACCAGCGGGTCTTCGACGCGCACCATCATCAGGAACATCATGGTGTTGAAGGCGACCGAGGTCGTCACCACCAGCAGCAAAATCAGAATGATGTTGGCCGGCTGAAACGCGGTGCCGAGTCCCGCCAGCAGCGAACCGAGCACGGTAATCACGACGCCCGCGAGAATGGCCTTGATCGCGCCCGCGATGTTCAGCCCGGCGACCAGTTCGAACTTCGTGATCGGCGTGACCAGGTAGCCTTCGTGCACGCCGCGCGCCTTGTCGTCGATGTACAGCATGCCGCCGCCGATCATCACCGACACGAACATGGCCAGCACGATCGAGCCGGGCAGCAGGTACTTCATGTACTCGATGTAGGGATACAGCTCGACCGTATCGAGCGTGATCTGCTGCAGGATGCGCGAGGGCTCGACGTCGGGATTGTTCAGCGCCTTGGTCAGATCGCCGAACAGCTGCTCCAGCGTCGAGCTCATGAAGTTGTCGGTGTTGTCGACGATGAGCGCGATGCGCGGATGGTTCTGCTCGTAGACGCGGCGCGAGTACTCCGGCGGAATGATGATGGCGCCGTCGAGCCGGCCGGTGCGCACGTCTTCCATCGCCTGCTGATCGCTGTCGTAAGGAATCGGGCGAAAGGTGTGCGCGTTGGCCTGCACCGCATTCAGCGCCTCGCGGACCTTCACCGCCTGCGTGCCGTGGTCCTGATCGACCACGCCGAGCCGCGCGTCTTTGATCTTGCCGCCGAAGGCGTTGCCCAGCACGATGAGCTGCACCAGCGGAAACACCATCGACACCAGCATCAGCGTGGGCGAGCGGAAGAACTTGCGCAACTCGCGCTCGACGATGGCCAACATGCGGTTCATGGGCGCATCCCCGGACGGTCGGGCATCACGAAGGAGAAGGCCTTCACCTGCTCATCGCGCAGCTGCCGTCCCGTGTAGTGGACGAAGACGTCGTCCAGCGTGGTGTTCTGCACCGAAAGCGACTTCACTTCGACGCCTGACTTCACCGCCAGCTCCACCAGCTCGGTCGTGGTCTTCGAGCCGTTGCTGGTCAGGATGCGATACGTGTCGCTGGCCTGCGACTGCACCGACGTCACGTCGTCGAAGCCTTCCAGCTTCTGCTGCCAGTCGGCGGGCGCATGGTTGAACTGCGCCTCGATCACGTTCGTGCCGGGCACGCTGGCCTTCAGCGCCATGGGCGAATCGAGCGCCACCAGCTTGCCGTGATCGACGATGGCGATGCGATCGCACAGGCGGTCGGCTTCGTCCATGTAGTGCGTGGTGATCAGGATGGTCAGCTCGTGCTTGTTCTTGATCGTGGTCAGCATCTCCCACACCGCGACGCGCGAGACCGGATCGAGGCCGGTGGTCGGCTCGTCGAGGAAGAAGATCTTCGGGCTGTGCACCAGGCCGCGCGCAATCTCCAGCCGCCGCCGCATGCCGCCGGAGAGCGTCTTGGTCTGCGCGTCGCGCCACTTGGTGAGGTCGACCGTCTCCAGCAGCTCGTCGATGTTGCGCTTGCGCTGCGTCGGCGGGAACGTCGTACAGCTTGGCGTAGATGTTCAGGTTCTCTTCGACGGTCAGATCGATGTCGCTGGTCAGCGCCTGCGGGATCACGCCCATGCAGTGGCGCGCGGCGTCGGATCTTTCGCGACGTCGAAACCGTTGATGAGCGCGCGCCCGGCGGTGATGGGCAGCAGCGTGGTCATCATGCGGATGAGCGTCGACTTGCCCGCGCCGTTGGGACCGAGCAGGCCGAAGATCTCGCCCTGCTTCACGGTGAACGAGACGTCGTCGACCGCGGTGAAGTCGCCATACTTCTTGGTGATGTGATCGACGACGATGGCGTCGCCGCTGAACGGCGCCTTGACGTCTGCCTTCGCTTGAGGATGCGTCCAACTCATCGCGAACTCCGCGTGAGATCTTTCGGCAGCAGCACTTCGGCGGTCATGCCGGGGACGAGTTCGCCGTTGGGATTGTCGACCTTCAGCTTCAGACCGATGGTCTTGATGTCGCGCTTGCGGCGGCTGACGTCGCGCTGCGTGGCGTAGTCGCCTTCCACCGCTTTGAAGATGACGATGCCTTCGATGGGCTTGCCTTGCGGCAGCCGCACCTTAAGTTTGTCGCCGACGGCGATGAAGCGGCTTTCCGTTTCCGGAGCCGTCGGCGCGCACCCAGGTGTCGCCGAAGTCGACGATGGTGACGATCGGCGTGCCGGGATTGACGACTTCGCCCTGGCGCGTCGCGCGCACCGATACCGTGCCGCTCACCGGCGCGTAGATTTTGGTGTAGCCGAGACGGGTGTCGGCTTCCGCCAGTTGCGCGCGCGCATTGGCGACCTGCGCCTCGTTGGTGGCGACGTTGCTGGCCGCGGCGCTCTGCTGATGCATGCGCGCCTTGGCCATGTTGAGGTTGGCCTGCGCGGCATCGACATTCTTCTGCGCGCTGTTGACCGCTGCCTGCTGCGCGTTCAGTTGTTCTTCGGCGCGCACCCGGTCCTGGTCGGAGGCAACGCCCTGCTCGGCCAGCTTCATGGTGCGTTGCGAGTCGCTCTGAATGCGCGCCAGGTCGGCCTTCGCCTGCGCCAGCGTCGCCTGGGCCGCGGCCAGCCGCGCCTGCGCGTTCACCACGCCGCTGTTGGTCTCGCCCAGCGTCTGCGCCTCGGTGGCCTTCAGCGAAGACACCTGCATGTTGTAGGCGTTGATGGTCGCCTCGGCAGCGTTCTTCTGGGCTTCCAGTTCGGCGGAATCGATTTCGGCGATGAGGTCTCCGGCCTTCACCTTGGAGCCTTCATCGACGTAGAGCTTCTCGACGCGGCCGGCGATCTTCGAGCTGACGATGACCTGGTTGGCATCGACGATGCCGATGAGCACGGTGTCGCTGGTGCGGTCGGTGGAATAGAAGAAGTATCCGGTCGCCAGCAAGCACGAGCAGAAGGAGGAAGATGAAGAACTTGCCTTTTTTCACTTGCGCCTCCTGCGCGTGTGTCTGCGGGGCATGGCTGCTCTCGCAGTGTGGTCCGGCTCGCCGGGACGCGCTGCTACTTCGGCGGCCAGCTTGAGGCCGGCGGTGCGATCGACGAACAATGCGGCTGCAATGAAATCGAGCACCGCGGCGCGCCGCTGCTTGATGGCCTCAGGGGTGTACGGATCGGTTGCTCGAAGGCGTCGTACTACAGGCGAAACGAAGTATGAAACGATGGTCGCCGCCATGGTGGGTGCAAACTGCGCCGGATCGACGTCGCGAAATTCGCCTGTCGTGATGCCCTTGCGGAGGACCTCAAGCACGCGAACCGAAATCGGCCTGATGTACTGTTCCACGATGTGCGACGAGGTGAGGCGAATTTTCCCGTCCCGCACTCATTTCGTCGTGAACCAGGCGAGCATAGTGGCGCGATTCAGACACCGAGTCGAAGTGTGCTCGCGCGTAAAGCAGGATTCGTTCGCCGGGATTCCTGCCGGAATCGAGTGCGTGGTCAATGCGGGCCCGCAAACGCTGGAAGAATTCGTCGAGCACCGCCTCGTGAAGTTCATCCTTGCTGCGAAAGTAGTAATAGAGCAGGGCCTTGTTGACATGGGCGGCGGCTGCGATGGCGTCCATGCGCGCGCCTGCCAGGCCATGCCCGGCAAACTCAGCCAGCGCGGCGGCGAGGATAGCGGTGCGGCTGGCTTCGCTGTCTCGGCCCCTGCTGCGAGGAAGGGCGACGATTGTGGATGTCTGTCTCATTTAACTAACTGGTTAGTTAGATAGCAGAGTACCCGTATTCGCAGCAGGAATTCAACAGCACGCCTGGTCACTTTGGCAGGAAGCCAGGGACGCGGGCGCGATATTGGCGGAAGGCTTCGCCGAAGCGTTGTTCCAGTTCGGCGTCTTCGCGGCGCATCATGAGAGCCCCGCTGATCAGATAGAACACAGCCAGTCCGGCCACCGCCACCGATCCTGTGCCCAGCATCCATCCGAAGAGTTCGCAGAAGTGTCCCAGATAAATCGGGTGGCGCACCCGCGAGCGGATGCCGGTGGTGATGAGCTCCTGCGCGTGCCTGGCGGGCTCGAGCTCGGCGAGACCGACGATTTTCGTGGATTCGAATCGCTGCCGTCCCGCCTGGTACAGCACGGCTCCCATCAGGAGAAAGAGCACGGCCGGCGGCCATGCCATCCAGCTTACGTACAGATGGACATGGCGGAAGCGCCATCCGATGGCGAACGCCACCAGCGCATAGGCGAACCACAGCGGCAACAGGGCGAAGTAGGCGCGGCGTCCGGCAGCGCGCCACCGCGTAATCAGCGGATGCACGGTGAGCCAGAACAGCGGGATGGTGGCATACACCGAGCCGATGGCTAGTCCGGCAAAGTCGAGCAGGGCGTGAAGAGTCATGGACCAGAAGAATTGTAAAGGTCAGCCATTCTCCTTTCACCCACGCGCGCGGCCAGCCTGTCACTCGCGCTGGTGACGGCGCTCACGGACAAACCTGACCGCCTCAGCTCACTATTAAGCGTGGCAGTATGCATCTCCCCTAAGGAGGTTGCTGCCGTGGTCGTCCTGTCTAATCACGTCTCGGGTTCAACCCATCCCACATAAAGTGTGACGAGTCGTCGGCATTGTGCCGGCCGGCGTGAGCGTCTTCGCGTGAGCTGGTGATGAGTGCAGATTAGGCAGCGTGGGCAAGACCTCGTGCTGTGGGAGATCGGCTGTCACGATCAGCTAAGGGAGGCATGTAATGCAGCTTCACCTGGAAACAGACGAGCTGGACGTAATCGCAAACATCCTGCTGCGGCGAGAAGGCGAGTTGTCGGGTACTTCGCAGGAGAGTGTCGCAAGTACACATCCCGGAATAGACCTGAAGATATGCGAGGAGTTGCTCGACAGAATTTTGGCACGCGATATGGAGTTCGACTCGGATGAACTGGAACAGCTGGCAGAAATTCTGGCTGCCGAAAAAGACGCGATGAGCAAGATCATGGATCCAGCCAAAGGCGAACCGCCCAATGCACTGTTGCAGCGGAAGCGCGTCAGGCTGGAACGGGTTCTGGAAAAAATTGACGAAGTCTGTGCGATGATCTGAGACCACGAGGAGCTATGAACATATTGGTGGCCGTCGACGATTCTCAATTCACTCCTGACGTTCTCAAGGCCGTGATCAGCCAGTTCCGGCCCGAAAACACGCAGGTGCGGGTGGTTCATGTCCTGCAACCGATTACTACCATGCCGCCGCCACAAATGGACGCACACTACGCACCCGAGTTGGAGGCGCAGAAAGAGCGTGGCCGTAAGCTGGTCGAGGACTGTGGGAACGAGCTACGTAAGGCTGGCTTCAGCGTGACGGTTCATCTGGAAGTCGGCGACGTTCGAGAGAGGATCATCGACTCGGCCGAGGAGTGGCCCGCCGACCTCATCGTGGTTGGTTCCCATGGCAGGGACACCTTCATGCGCTTTCTCCTGGGGAGTGTCGCTGAGTCGGTCGCACGGCATGCGAACTGTTCGGTGGAAATTGTTCGTGGCGTTGTCGCTCGGCGCCTATAACACGGCGCCGACCGGCGACGCAGATTTGGATTGGTCATACAACGAGTTAAAGAACTCAGGTCGATTGTGGAGGTGCAAGATGCTGGTAAGCGCCATACCCACCCTTCTGCTGAGAAATATTGTTGTAGCCACAGATTTCACGCCGACTTCGGAGTTGGCGCTCGACTATGCCGCCGCGATCGCCAGACACTATTCCTCAAAGATCACGCTGGTGCATGCGATGACTGCGCTGGATGATGCGGAAGCCCGCAGGGTAGAGGCATCTGACGCTCTCGTCGTAGCTGAAGGTCAGTTGCGTCTGGAAGCCGAGCAGTGTGAGGGCGTGGAATGCGATACCCGGCTGGTGAAGGGCACGGCCTTGCAGGTGGTGGAGCAGATTCTCGCGCTCGAAGATACCGACCTGCTCGTCGTGGGTACCCATGGCAAGAAAGGCTTGCGAAGATTTCTGGTTGGCTCCATGGCGGAGCAGATCTTCCGCCATGTGCGGTGCCCCGTGCTGGTCATCGGGCCGTGGGTGCGGGTGTTCGCCGACTGGAGGCCGAAGCGGATTCTGCTCGCCACCGATCTACAGTCGGACGAGAGCAAGACATTGGATTACGCCATAGCTTTGGCGGCGGAGCACAACGCCGAGCTTGCGCTCTTGCACGTGACGGCTCCCGCGGCGGCGCCGTTTCCGGAAGACACAGAGGTGTTCCTGCGGCCATACTTCCAAACGCGGCTGCGCAGGCTGCTTCCTTATGGGCTGGAGTGGGAGCAACCGGTGGACTTCCTGGTGGAGTTCGGCGGCGATCCCGTGACCGAGACCATCGACCTGCTGAAGGAGCAAGACATCAGCCTGCTGATTTTGAGTGTTCATCCCGGAGAGCCGTGGTCCACTCACTTGCATCACGACGCCTATCGCATGGTGGCCGAAGCACCGTGCCCGGTGCTCGTGGTGCAACGCAGGTTTTAGGGCGAGGAAGTCTCGAGTGCCGTTCAACGGGAGGTTGAACCCTTTTCCTGAGCGCAGTGTGGGCGCGGCTTCGTCAGGGTGCACTCGGCATCCATCCATCTGGTTGTAGGATTGTGAGTGTAATCGCCTGCTATCGACAATTATTGAGAAGCTCTGTGGACACTGCCAAATCCTTTGATAACGGGGCAGGCCCTGATCGTCAGCCCGCTTCGGCGCGCAGGTGAACGGCGGGTTGTCTCTTGGCTCGTGGCAACAGTGTGGGCGACTGTCCACGCGTCCCGTACGCTTCCGAATCACTCCAAAACTCTGCTACCATGGGCCGGGCGGTGAGGTGGTCATGCCTGAATATGTGATTGAACGGGAAATCCCCGGCGCGGGAAGCCTTTCGGATGCGGAAATCCAGGAAGTGGCCCGAAAATCGGTAGCCGTGCTGAAGGGAATGGGACCGGAGATTAAGTGGCTGCACAGCTACGTCACTGGCGATAAAGTGTATTGCGTCTACCTGGCGCCGGACGAGGAAACGATCCGCGAACATGCACGCCGCGGAGGTTTTCCGGCCAATCGCATCTCGGCTGTCCGACGATTGATGGATCCCGATACTGCGGGTTAAATTATCCGCTGCTTCCCAGTGCGAAGCGTGGGCTGCGCACCGGAGCTAAGCGCCTCCTGGATGGCCTGTTCCACAGGCAACGCCCAGCCTTCCATCCACGCCGTCAGACCCGCAGCGTTGCCGAGGGTTCGGCGGGCGAATTCCAGGATCTTCTCCAGTTTATGTTGTTCGGCGGGAGTGAGCGGCGTGCCCAATCGCTCGCGCAGTGCGGCAGCGGCTCCTGCGAAGTGAAGTGATTGCACCGCATTGGATTGTGCGGCAGCGTTTGCGGCAAGACACTCGAGCACCCTTGCGATTCCGCGCTTGTGACCCAGATTCTGAAACATCTGGATGCTTTCACCGTACAGCCGGCGAGCCTCGTCATTGTCACCCTGGTCCCAACTAAGACCGGCTAAGTCGGACAGAGCACTGGCGATTCCCCATCCATCCCGCGAAAGACTGAACGCCGCCAGGCTCTGCTCGTAAAACGAACGGGCAGCCGTCAAATCGTTGCCTTCGCGGGCAAGGTCTCCCTGATAGTTCAGAGTCCAGGCGATGCCGGCCACGTCGCCCATCTTGCGGAAGAGCGCCAGGCATTCATCGTAGAGCGAAGCTGCGCGCGCGGCTTCGCCTTGCAGCTTGGTCACGTTCGCCAGATTGCTGAGAGCGCGAGCGACGTCCGCCAGGATCTCCCTCATCCCTCCAAATCGCGACACATCGTTCAAGCAGCAGGGAAGAGGTGGCGAGTTCGCCGCGATCGCGAGCATTTACCGCCAAGGCGTTCAGCGCAACTGCGACCCCACGGTTGTCGTTCAGCTCCACACAGGTCTCAAGACTCTCTTCGAGCAATTGCTGCGCAGAAGTGTAGTCGCCCTGCTCGCCTGCCAGCACCGCGGCGGAGAACAGACAGGCGCGAACGCAGCTTTCGGACGCGCAGCAGCTCCTTCCAACGCGAGCAGCCTCGCGATACGGCTTCGGCCCTCGGTAAGGTATTCGCGCGTCTCCCAAAAATGAAACAGGGCAGTACCCAGGCGAAGTCCCCAGTCGGCGTCGGCGGTTTTGATGAGGTATTCGAGTGCGGCGCGGAAGTTGTCATGCTCAACCTCGAAACGATCGAGCCATTCGGGATGAGCGGCCGCCTCCAGAGCGCCCTCTTCGGCGAGCACCAGGTAATACGCGGCAGTGGGACCGGCGAGTGGCGGCTACATCGTCGCTGGCGGCCAGGCGTTCGAGTGCGTACTCCCGGATGGTGGAGAGCATGACGAAGCGGGTTTCGCCCGCCGTCCTCCACCTGCTGCGCCAGGCTCTTGTCCACCATGGAAGCCATGCCATCAAGTACGTCCAGCCCAAGATCGCCCGCGGTATCGCAGACGGCCTCCACAGCTTCCAGCGTGCAACCGCCGGTGAACACAGAAAGCCTGCGGAAGAGAGTCTGCTCGGCAGGGTTGAGGAGCCCGTAACTCCAGTCGACAGTGCCGCGAAGAGTCTGCTGACGGGTTGGCAGGTCCCGGGCCCCGCCGGTCAGCAGGTTGAGGCAGCTTTCGAGACGCGCCAGCATCGCGGACGGCGAGAGTAGCTTGATGCGCGCCGCCGCCAGTTCGATGGCGAGCGGCAGACCGTCGAGCCGAGCGCAGACGGCAGCGACAGCGGATGCGTTTTCGTTGGTCAGGGCGAAATCGTGCTTCACGGCGCGCGCGCGTTCCACAAAAAGCGCAATCGCGGGAAGACGCGAAAGCACATCCAACGGCAGCAAGGATTTGGGATCGGGAAGCGCGAGCGGTGGCACCGGAAATTCGTGTTCGCCGTAAACATGCAGCGGCGACTGGCTGGTGACTATGATCTTTAGCCTCGGTCCGGCCGAGAGCAACTCCGATATGAGCGGGGCAGCCGAGACCAGGTGCTCAAAATTGTCGAGCAGGAGAAGCATAGGCTGATCCAGACCGCCAAGGTAGTCTTTCAGGCTTTCCTGCGCCGACTGATTGCCGGTTTCGCGTACTCCGATCGCCTGTGCGATGGTGGAAGCGATCAAGCCAGGATCGCCAACCACGGACAGCGAAACGAAGCACACGCCGGATGGAAATTGCTCCCCGATTTCGCCTCGCCACCTGCAAAGCAAGACGCGTCTTGCCGATGCCGCCAGGACCGGTGAGGGTCACGAGCCGCACATCATCCCGACCCAGCAGTTGGCGGAGCGCAGCCGCCTCGTGCTCGCGTCCGATGAAAGCGGTACGCGGCACTGGAAGATTGCTGGGGCGAGGTTCCGAAGAGCTGACGTGCCGCATCCGCGAGGCGGTCGCGCACTGCCGCCAGGTCGCGGGCCAAATCGCGGGTGGATGAGTAACGTTGCTTCGGGTCCTTGGCAAGACAGCGCTCCACAATCCAAATGAAAGGAGCAGGCGCCTGAAGCATTCTGGAGACGATCGCGTTCCGGTTCGTCGCGCAGGATGGCAGCGGCGGTTTCCGCAGCCGTCTTCTTCTGAAATGCAGGAACTCCCGTGACCATCTCATATAGCACTGAGCCGAACGAAAACTGGTCGGAACGAAAATCGAGTTTCGCGCCGCTGGCCTGCTCTGGTGACATGTAACTCAGCGTGCCCATCACGGCTCCCGTCCTTGCTGATGGAGGTGGAAGCATCAGCATCCGTGGCACGCTCGACGGCAAGCAGTTTCGCCAAGCCGAAATCCAGGACCTTGGCGGCGCCGTCCACGGAAACCATGAGATTCTCGGGCTTCAGGTCGCGATGAACGACTCCGATCTCGTGTGCCCGCGCGAGAGCGTCGGCAATCTGTGCCGCAATGCCAATTGCCTTGCGGAATGGAATGGAACCGACTCGAGCAACGCCCGCACCGTCTCGCCACGGACCAGTTCCATGGCGATGAAGTGCGTGTCGTCCACGCAACCGAGCTCGTAAATGGTGACGATGTTGGGATGATTGAGCGCTGACGCGGAACGGGCTTCCATCTCAAAGCGGGTCAGGGCTTCGGTTTGCGACTGATGATGCAGCGAAACCGTTTTGATGGCGACTTCGCGACCCAGACGCATGTCGCGGGCGCGATAAACTTCGCCCATGCCGCCGGCGCCGAGCTGCTCAAGGATTTCGTACGCGCCGAAGCGCGTACCCGGCGACAAAGTGGACGGAACTGAATCTGGCGTCAGCGGCGGGCTCAATGAACCTCATTGGCGGAGCTGTTAACAGTCAAACTGACGGTGCTCGTCGCTACATTATGTATCGTGGAATGGATGCTTAAATCGATGGCGTGACGATCCGATGCCGCGATTCGTCGCGGCATCACCCCGCGTATGCGCTTATAATACCCAAAATCCTGGGGGAATTCATGGATATTCGAACCCTTCAGCGTCCGCTTAAGGAGCAGTACCGCCAACATCCCTCGAGTTCGCGCATCACCCTAAAGGCACGCGGTAGCCAGACCGACGCTCCGATCACGTGCTCTGTGGACTTGGGCCGTGAGATATACAAGGCTCAAGCCCACCAAGGCGTAGGTGGCGAGGGTACCGGCGCCTGCTCCGGAGATTTACTGCTGGGCGCAATAGCCGCATGCGCGCAGATCACCTGCCAAATGGTGGCCGCCGCCATGGGTATCCCTACGGATGGAATAGATGTCACCGTTGAGGGAGACTTAGACCTGCAAGGAACGTTGGGAATCTCCAAAGAAGCGGCAGTCGGATTTGAAAGCATCAAGGTCATTTTCGACGTTCGTGCTCCGCAGGCAACCAAGGAGCAGTTAAGCGCCTTGCAGGAGAAAACCGAACAATATTGTGTGGTATTGCAGACCTTGGAGCATCCACCGAAAATCGATCACAGGTGGCGATAACAAGTCTAGGGTGCGTGTCGCCTCCAGTATTTTCGGGACGGAGGGATCGCTGTTCCTGACTCCGCCACAATCGTGAACCTACCCCATGGAACCCAACCTGTGCGCCATTCTGGTTTGCGGCTCTATCCTGCCGTTCCCCCGGATAATTGTTGCAACATCCCCATTACACAAGTAAAACCAGCGACGGATCTCTGCCGGGTGCCGAACCATCCCTTCTGACTACACCTTTTGTTCCCTCAGTTTCTTCAGTACCTCGATGCCGCCCTCGCCGATCGGTTCTCCATGGCCGACACCTACGATGTCGATGTCGTTGGCCATATCGGAGAGCTTGCCAATCGACTTGATGTTCTCCTTCATGTCCATGGTGAGGCCCGGCCAACCCGCCTCTACATACGGCCAGGTGACGACAACGTCGCCGACGAAGAGCGCTTTCTTCTGCGGCCAGAAGAACGAGAGGCAGCCGGGCGTATGCCCGGGACTGGCGACGATGGTCAACGGGCCGACGTGGTCTCCTTCTTTCAGCGCCTGATCCACCAGGCAAGGCTTATGGCCATCGAAGCCAAGAGCCAGTCCAAACTGGGTGTAGTAAGCCTTCAGCGGACGCTTGGGCCAGATCGAAACGCGGGTTGACTTGCGCTGGCCTTCGACGATGCCGATCTCCCACTCGTGAGCGTAGACGCGCGCGTTAGTGAGTTCCTTCAGCACGGCCATGCCGCCGATGTGCGAACGGTGGGCATGGGTGGCAATGATGTTCTTCAGGTCGGTCGGCTTGCGTCCCATGGCCGCGATCTCGTCGAGGATGCGATGCGCGTCGGTATCGTACAGCGCGTCAATCAGGGTGATTCCGTTGCCGTCATCCAGCAGGAAGGCATGAACATGACCACCCATGGTTTGACGCACATAGTGAACGCCGTCGGCTAACTTCACTCGTCACCTCCGTTGAAATGTGGGCCCGATTGCAAGAAAGGAACTTCGTTTTCAGATATGGTCGGTCATTATCGCACAGAGGTATCTGAGGGAAGGGAACCAAATTCGGCGAGTGGAGGTTAGTGAGTAGAGGCGAGATCAGTGATACCCGGTTATTTACGAGGTGAGGAGAAGTCACCGCTGAACTGCTCCTCACCTCTTGTGGTGGGTCATCTCGACTGCGGAGGCGCGCCCAGCTAATTCACCGTACCCGCCTGATCAAGACTGACCCACTCACCGGCGTCGTTTCGCAAGGCCAGAGACGCCGGTAAGCGCGTTGGAGGACCCATGACCTCAGCTAGGTGGCTTACTCATACAGTGTGGGAGTCCTGAAAGGCTGGTCGGCTCCAGGTACCCCCACATCTGCACGCAGGTGTCGGCGGGCACTGTTGCGGAGTGCCGTACGTCACCGTAGCTGAATAAAAGTGTGTTGGCTGTCGATTCCCAAAGATGAAGCGGGGAGGCGGGCGTAACCGTGCAAGCTCCGGAAAGGTCCTCATATGAGGAGCACAGCATCATGTTTCGAAACATGCTTTGCGACTGGGTCGTCAACTGCACCAGCAGGTGAGGCGTGGGGCTCCAGGAAGTGATCTTCACGTACTCGACGATGAAGCGACGTCCGATCGGCAGGTTGAAGGCCGCGCGTTGGCCCTCCTGAAAGACCAAGCCGAAGGGCTGACGAGTGGGAGCATCCGGGTTGCTAGTATCGGAGGAACACCGGAGGGCGAAGTCTGCTCCCTGCGCCTTTCTTTCCGTGACGCCATTCAGTTCTGCCAGTACCAGCTCAGTAAAGCGCCGGAGCGCCGCGAGTGAAGAACTGCTGCGATGGGCAACGGTTCTGTCTGCGGGGTTTGTCATAACCATCTCCTTTACTCGACTCAGCCACTGGCTGCCGACGTGCCCACAATGCACTGAACCGCGGCAAGAGACAATGGATGGCAACTGACTTTCTGATGCCTTTTAGGTGACCGCGTAAGTAGCTGATTCAGCAAGAATTCTCGTGGTTGGTAACCGCGTTTTGCGGGATATCGAACGGTCGGTCAATTTTGAAATTGCGGTGCAGCAGGGAAGAACACGGCAGGCGCTGCTCTCGATTCCGGCGCGTTCGGGGCAAACTCGTCCCTCGCTCTGCGTTCTAACCAGATTAAGACGAGGGGCTTCGCCAACTTAGACCTAACCGGGCGGCCCCAGGGAGCAGGGTCATGACACTGGCGAAGAAGGCGTTTTACCTCTCATCGGCGTTGGTGCTTGCCGGCGCAATGGGCGTAGCCCAAACAGCAATGGGCAGTCCGCAGGACCGGGACAGCGCAACGGCTACACAGGCCGCGGGCGCTCGGATACGTGGCTGCCTGAGCGGTTCAGCGGGTAATTACTCACTGACCGATCACAATGGAACGATTTACCACTTGGTGGGCGCCGAGTCCCAGCTGCAGGGCTCAGTCGGCCACGAAGTCGAGATTTCGGGAACGCCGGACGCACAGCGTTCCGGGGCCAGCGACGATATGGCAGCTAACACCGCGA
Source organism: uncultured Acidobacteriaceae bacterium (assembly GCA_963819645.1). Lineage (GTDB taxonomy): Bacteria > Acidobacteriota > Terriglobia > Terriglobales > Acidobacteriaceae > CAVVDY01. The sequence continues at coordinate 132,193 of CAWFWZ010000016.1, read as the reverse complement.
GTTCCTTCGAAGTGACCGGAGCACGTGAGATCGCGGCCCGCTGTGACCATGGATCGCGAACCGGAACGATGGGAACCGATTCGCAGCCGATGACCGAGCGGCCACCGTCTACCGATCAACAGCCTAAGGGCGCTCCCGGAGAAGGCACACCTCCGCCGGAACCGCAGCCGCACCTGATGGCCATGCTGCAGCAGCCGGGCGCAACCGATACCAGCCGCATGGGTTCACAAACCGAATGCAACGTCTGCGGCTTCGCCTTCGACGAGCCAGACGCAGACTGGAAACGGCTCGATGGCAAATACTCCGGTGACCAGCCAGACGCCGGCTGAGCCCGCGAGTCCGACGGGAGCCAACTCGCAGTTAGGTAGCGGTACAGCGAATCCCAGCGCTGTGAGCACGCAGCCCGCCCCGACTGGCACGTCGACGACGCCCCAGGCGGGCACAGCGGCAACGCCGGGCAGCAACAATACCAACACCGGAGTGAATGGAGCTTCAAGCACAAATGCGAATCCGGATGTGAACGCCACGCCGGGAGCGGCGACCAGTCCGGGCGCCGCAGCGACGCCGCAGAGCACGCAGAATGATCAGAACAAGCCGCTCTACGAACGCCAGGCAACCGACGTGCCTTGGGCGAACCACTCGGGTGCAAGTACAGCTACGACTACCACGACTCCCCAGCCAGAGCCGCATCGGTAGTAGGCGATCAACAACGAAGGCCCGGTTCGCAGCCGGGCCTTTTCTGTTGTCAGTAGTCGGTTGTCGGTTGTCAGACCTTTAGCTCCCAGCCGCCAGCTTCCGGCCATATTTTGCAAAGGGCGTTAACAAGAGCGGGACGTACACGGAGAGACAAGACAACCTTCTCAAGTAATCCTCGCTGGTAGCTGGTAGCTTCCGACACCTGAAACCTCGCCCATGCTACACTGCGGCCATCACGAGGTGGGGATGAGCAAAATCCGCAAGATGCTGTTCACCGACTTGTTGCAGGGCCTGAGGGTAACGTTTCGCAATCAGCATCCCAAGGAAACCTATACCGAGCAGTATCCGTTGCAGCGGCCGCAAGTGGCGGAGCGCTTTCGCGGAGCCCCACGGCTAAATGTCAATCCCGAAACCGATGAATCGCTCTGCATCGCCTGCGATTTGTGCGCCCTGGCGTGCCCGGAGCACCTGATTATTGTCGGCAGCGAGCGCAACGAAAAGACGCGGCGCAAGGAGCTGACCTACTTCACCTACGACCTGAGCCGCTGCATGTTCTGCGGCTTGTGCGAAGATGCCTGCCCGGTCGATGCGCTGGAACTCACGCAGGACTTCGAGATGGCGAACTACGGTCGCGAGGGCCTGATCTGGAATCGCGAGACGCTGGAAAAAGGTCCCGAGCCGAAGGTGTATCACCGCTAATTTCGGCCTTGTCATCACGAGCGCCATCTTTTGGCGAGAGGGATCTGTTCTCGCTTGCAGTGACAAACCCCGTTTCATTGTTGGAGGGAACTGGCACTACGTGCGCTCTTTCGCGGCCCGGCGACCGAGAGCAGATTCCTCGCTTCGCTCGTAATGACAATTCTTTCAATGAAGCTCCTGCTGGTGACGCAGGTGCTCCGCTGACTTCAAGGTGCGCTTTCGCCGCTAGCGCAGTTATACTTTCGAGACTTTCCAAATCAGCCACCCCGGAGGACCCTATGGGCCTGTTTGATCAGTTGCAGAATGTATTGACTCAGTATGCCGGCGGCAACACGCCGGGACCGGAGAATCCGCAGGACGTGGAGTCGCACTTCAGCCAGGTGGCCGCGGTGGCGCCGCAGTCCTCAATCGCGGAAGGATTGGCTGCGGCTTTCCGTTCCGACCAGACGCCCGCGTTCGGACAAATGGTGAGTGGCCTGTTCAGCCAGTCCAGCGGAGAGCAAAAGGCGGGACTGTTGAATCACCTTATGAGTTCAATGCCTCCCGGCGCCCTACAGTCAGTGTTGGGATCGGGCGCGGGCGGGGGAGCCTTGGCCAGCCTCCTACAGAGTGGGAGTGCAGATATCACCCCTGAACAGGCCCAGCAAGTGTCCCCCGAGGCGGTGCAGCAATTGGCGGCGAGCGCCGAAAAACATGACCCGTCGATTGTCGACACGGCCAGCCAGTTTTACGCGCAGCATTCGACCCTTGTAAAGACCTTGGGCGGTATGGCGATGACCTTGGCGCTGGCGCATATCGCGGAGAAGCAAGGAGAGAAGTGAGAAGCTGATCGCGCTGCAAATGCGGTCGGATCCGAACCGGTGGGAGCCCACGCATTTATGCGAGGGAAATCGCCTGGGTAATTATGATCGGCTTCAAGCCCTGGCTCGGACGCGTAGCTGAAAGCCTGCCACTAAAATCCCCTTTGGATACACGAGACGCGTACCCCCGCATCAATGCAGGGGTTTCCACCCTTTTAGTCGAAGATCAAGATCGCAGACGCGATCACCGTGGTCCACAGCCCGCGCTTGTCGCCCACCGCTGACTGCGTGACATTCGTGGTACGCACGATCTTGTTCGACAGGCGATAGATCTGCTTCTTCTCGTCCCACGATTTGTCGGCGTCGAACTCGACATCGAGCGTGGTGGCGAGCATCTCGGCGGCAAGCTCTTCGGCATAATCGCCGGCCACGTCATCGGTTTCGCCGAACGAATGGTGCTCGCTCAAATAGCCGTAGGTGCTGCGATCGGCGGGAATCGCCAAGCCAATGCTGGAGGCGACCAGGCGATGCGGCTCGCGCGTCGAGTTCTCCGCCACCACGGCGAACACGACTTCGCCGGGCGAAAGGTAGGGAAGTCCTTCTTTGCGCCCGATCAGCTTGCAGTTGGGTGGAAAAATCGACGAAACGCGCACCAGGTTCTGTGCCGCAATGCCGGCATCGCGTAGTGCGAGCTCGAAGGAAGTCAGGCGCTCCTTATGTTTTCCCACTCCCTTGGTGAGAAAAATGCGCTTGGGAACCATGTCTTTAGCCAACGTGAATTCTCCGGCGAAGAGATATCTCTAGTATCGAATTGAAAACCATAACACACAGCAGAGGTACGTGCGAGGGCAACTGTGTAAAAGATTGTAACAATCCACATTCGCGGAGCCGGTGGCACGGGCGAACGCGAGCCGCCCCGCGGTGAACCCGTCAGGCTCGCTTACTGTGTCTCACAATGTCAGATATCCCACAGAGTAGTACAATGTTTTATCCAGGCGTGGCCGATTTCAGCTTGACAGCGATGTCGATAAACGCCTGTGCGGCGCGGCTCAAGGCTCTTTCTTTGCGATATACCAAGGCAAGGTCGCGCTGGATTTTAGCGTCCGCAATCGTGAGGGCAGCCAGTCCTTTGGCCTGCAGGTCTTCGGCTACATTTGAGTAAGACATGAATCCCACGCCCACGTTGGCGCCCACGAAGCGCTTGAGCAGTTCACTGGAGTCGAGCTCCATGGAAACGTTCGGCCGCAGGTTGCGCTCCTGAAACAGCGCCTCCAGTGTGTCGCGGGTGCGTCCCGCCTTGGGCAGCAGCAGTGGATACTCACAAACGTCGGCTAAAGTCGCCTGCTTATGCCCGGCAAGATGATGTCCCGGCGCCGTGATCACCACCAACTCGTCGCGATGAATCGGCACCACCGTCAGACGCTTGTCCTTCACCGGCATAGAAACGACGCCGAAGTCGCAGGAGTTATCGAGCACGTCTTCGATGGTACGGCCGCGCTCGGAACGTTTCACGCTGACTCCAACTCCTGGGTAAGCGTGTTTGAAGTGAGCGAACACCTCGGGAAGGATGTACAGGCAGGTGCCTTCATTGGCTGAAACGACGATTTCCCCGCGCGGCACCCGGTGCGTCTCAGCGACGCTGGCCAGCATCTCCCGCCGCGCGTCGATCAGGTCCTCGACAAACTTCTTGAAGACGATGCCGGCGGAGGTAAGGGCAACGCGGCCGCCTCCACGATCCAGCAGCTTGGCGCCGACTTCTTCCTCGAGGGAGCGGATTTGCGACGAGATGGCCGGCTGAGTGCGAAAGCGCCGCTGGGCCGCGCGCGAGAAGCTGCTCAGCCGCGCTACCTCGAGGAAGGTTTCCAGTTGATCGAAGTCCATTGCGTGTCCGCGCCAGGCGCGGCGAAAGGCCCGTGCCAGATTTGTCTGTAAACTGCATTGTAATAACCTGACCGGCGTAAGTAACCAGAGGAAATGCATGGCGACGGAGCAGCTTTACATCTTCGCTCGATTTCGAGCCAAGTCGGGTAACCAGGACGCTGTTGAAGCCGCGCTGCGCGAGGTCGTTCCTCCGACGCGCGCAGAGCCCGGATGCCTTGGCCTCAACACCTTTCGCTCGACGCGCGATCCCCAGCTCTTTTATCTGCACTCCCAATGGGTGGATGAAGCGGCCTTCGACCATCACGCGAGCCTGCCGCACACGGTAAAGTTCATCGAGACGGTTGGACCGCTGATCGATCATGAATTTGACCTAGCGCGAACGAGATTGATGGATTGAGTCAATGAATTGGGTGGAGCACGTCTTCAGACGTGCATTCGCCAGGTGCTTTTCTTGATCCGCGCTTCAGCGCCTGAGGGTGACTCGTTCTACCCCAGCGGCTAAAGCCGTGGGTCCAGGCAAACAGTTTGCTGCACCGCTGAAGCGATGCTGCACCCGGGAACAGCACGTCGGCTTTAGCTGACGGCTGAGAGCTGATAGCTGATAGCTGGTACCCTCCCCGCGATATACTAGCCGCTGCTGGGGTATTCGTGAGTTCCGAACAAAAAACGTTTTACATCGAGACCTTTGGCTGCCAGATGAACTTCCACGACTCGGAGAAGGTCGTGGGCTCGCTCATCTCGCAGGGCTATCGCCAGGTCCAGAGCGAAGAAGATGCCGATCTCATCTTCTATAACACCTGCTCGATCCGCGATAAGGCCGAGCAGAAGGTCTTTCACCGCCTGGCCGATTTCAAGAAGCTGAAGGCCAAGGGCAAGCAGTTTGGCGTGCTGGGCTGCGTCGCGCAGCAGGAGGGCGAGAAGATTTTCGAGCGCGCGCCGCATGTGTCACTGGTCGCCGGCTCGGCTTCGTATCGCAATCTGCCCGAGATGCTGATACAGATCGAAGCCGGGCAGACCCGCGTCACCGGACTTGATGACCGCGAGACCGATCAGACTTTCGAAACCGAGTTCACGGCGCGCACCAATCCTCATCGCGGATACATCACCATCATCGAAGGCTGCGACAAGTTCTGCGCCTACTGCGTGGTGCCTTATACCCGCGGCAAAGAGCGCAGCCGGACATCGCAATCGGTGCTGGAAGAAGCCCGCCGCATGGCCGACGCCGGCTACACCGACATTCAACTGCTTGGGCAGAATGTGAATTCGTATCGCGATCCGGCAGGGAAGACGAGCTTCGCAGAATTGCTGGCCGGCGTTGGCGAGCTAGCAGGCATCCGCCGTGTGCGCTTTACCACGTCACATCCGCGCGACTTCACCAAAGACATCATCGACGCCATCGACTCGGTGCCTACGCTTTGCGATCACGTGCACCTGCCGATACAGAGCGGCTCATCGCGCGTGCTGCAGTCCATGTTCCGCGACTACACGCGCGAGCAGTACCTGGAGCGTATTGGCTGGATGAAGGCCGCGCGCAACCGCGACATCAGCATCACGACTGACATCATTGCCGGCTTCCCAGGCGAAACCGAGGAGGAGTTCGGTGAGACTCTGGCGTTGCTGACCGAGGTCGGCTACGACGGCGTGTTCTCGTTCAAGTACTCGCCGCGCCCGAACACACCCGCATTGCAATATGCTGATTCGATTCCCGATACCGAAAAGTCGCGGCGCCTGCAGATTCTTCAGGAGCATCAGCGCGAAATTCAGCGCATAAGCTACCGCAGGCACGTGGGAAGCGTCCTAGAGGTAATGGTTGAAGGCAAGAACGCAGGTCGCGGCCAGATCATCGGACGCACGTCGCAGAACAAGACGCTGAACTTCACCTGTGCAGACAAAACGGAACCTAAGACCGGCGAGTACGTGAAGGTCCAGGTGACGCAGGCGTTTCCCAATAGCTTGCTGGGTGAGATGGTGAGTTGAGTCTCCCACCCTTTCCCCAAATTCAGGGAAAGGATGGGGGACCCAAGGAGTTCGAGATGGCGAGCGCGGCGAAGGCGAAGAAGGGAAGTGCGACAGGTTGGATTCTCTTCCTGGCCACGCTTCTGGTTCTGAGTTTTGCTGCCATGCCTGGCTTTGAGAAGTTTTCGGTAGTGGCAGATCGGCTGCTGGTCGCAACGCGCTTAAGCCTGGTGCTGGCCTTGTCGGTCTTGGCGGTTCGGAACTGGATGTCCTCGAATCCCAGTACGTACAAGGACACTAGTTTGCTGAAGCGTCTGCGCGGTTGGTATTACGATGAGGATTCGAAGAATTCGAATGGCAGGTAGTTCCGGCGTCGCTCCGTCGGTATGCTATTCGACAAAGGCAGGAGACGGGAGGGAATCACGATGGAAGTCGAGATGAAAATTCGCGGATTGATGATGGATCCGGTGACCAACATGCCCATCGTGATTCTCAAGGACGCGGGCAGCGACACAGTGTTGCCCATCTGGGTGGGTATGTTTGAGGCGAACGCCATCGCGCTGGAGATCGAGAAGGTCACCACGCCGCGGCCCATGACCCACGATCTGCTAAAGAATCTGCTTATGGGCCTGGAAGCAACGGTCCAGAAAGTTGTCGTGACCGAGCTGCGCGAAGACACCTTCTTCGCCGTTATCTGGCTCGACCACAGCGGAGAAGTTATCAGCATCGATTCCCGCCCCTCGGATGCGTTGGCGCTCGCCCTGCGCATGGATTGCCCCATCTACGTCGAGGAGGAAGTCTTGAAGACCAGCAAGCTGGCCACGACGGTCACCGACCGCGTGACCAGCGAGGAGCTTCGCAAGTACCTCGAGAACCTGGGCGAGGACGACCTCGGGCGCTACAAAATGTAAGTCCATGCCCGATCCCGCTGAACAACTACAACGTCTTTACCTTGCGGGGTTTGAACTGCAAACCTTCGACCGCTACCCGAATACCGTCGGTGTCCTGCGTGACGGTTGCATCGCGCTGCTGCGAGCGACTCCAACTGGCCTGACGATAATCGGCACACCGGGATGGCGCATGGGCGAAGTTCTGGGCGTGCTGGTCGAAAAAGATGGCCGCAGGGTGTTTCAGTCCAAGTCCGAGGTCGTGGAGGCCACTCCCGAACGGCTCGCCGCGCTTGCCAAATTCCGCGAAGACTTGGAGCAGATGCTCACTGCTACGGCCTGAGAACAATCACCAGATGGTTTCCACGTCGTATCGCGCGAACTGGCGATCGGCGGTGACAATTGGTACCGACTCGGCGATAGCCTGCGCAATCAGAATGCGATCGAATGGATCACGATGATGCATGGGAAGCTTTTCGATTCGCAGAACGTGCTCAAGAGCGACAGGCAGGATTGACATCGACGTCCGTTGGATCTGATCTCTGAGATATGGACCGGCCGGGTTAGGAAATGGCAGCTTTCCCCTTTGCGTTTTCACCAGGATCTCCCATATCGTGGCCACGCTCAACAGAGCTTCGGTCTCAGTATCTGCGAAGGTCGCGCTTGCTTTCAACGAAAGCCTTGAATCGGATGCTATTGCCCAGAGAAAAACGTGAGTATCGAACAGTATCCTCACCGATAGAAGTCCTGCTCGAACTCCGGCCACGGCTCGTTGAAATCATCGGGCACGACGAATTCTCCTTTCGCCGTTCCAAGCTTACGCTGAGCCTTTTTCTCCTGAATCGGGACGAGCTTGGCGACGGGCTTACCGGCCCGGGCGATGACGACTTCCTCTCCAGCCTCTACCTTGGCGAGCAACTTGGAGAAGTGTGTCTTGGCCTCGTGGACGTTGAATTCCATAGGGGAATAGTAGACTAAGTCGTGGACTAACTCCAGCTTTGGCTACAGGAGCGGATCGAACTGAGCGGTTTTCCTATCACTTTACATAATATCTGTTATCGGACATTACGCCAGCGTAACGGGCAATTAACTCCCCGTTCGCCCCGCATCTCAGCTCCGCCGGAATATTGCGACATCCTGCCCTGAATAGCCGTCCTCTCTGCCCGTCCAGGAGCCCCAGCGAATCGATCCGTCCAGCTCAAGGCCCAGCCTTGACGCTTGCTGCAGCAGCCAATTGGGCTTGAGCCCGATGGCCGCTTCCGGGTCGGACCGATCGGCCACGAATGCGTTCTCCCCCCAGGCGGTCTCCAGGCGAAGCCCGCTCGCACTCGAGGTGACGGGCGCGTCGGCGAAATAGAATGTGGCGAATAGCTGCCCTCCGGGTTCGAGCATGCGGGCGCACTCGGCCAGGTAGTGCTCGGTGGCCTCGGGTAACAGGTGGGTGAAGACTGAGGTCGCGACCAGCAGGTTGAATGTCCTGTCACCGAACGGAAACCGGTAGCCGCCGGCATTGCACTTTCCGTCTGGGTTGTAATGCCCGCTCTTAATGTCCGAATGTACGAAAGTGAAGTTTGGGAAGCGCCGTGTTATGTGGGACGAACACCATCGAACCAGGGGAGCGCTGAGTTCAAGTCCCGCATAACTTCCGTTTGCGTCAAGGACTGCCGTCAACGGTATGGCGATTCGCCCGCAGCCGCTGCCGATATCCAGCACGCGGCTATGCGCCCGAAGCCCCGCGTCTCGAAGCTTCTGGACAAGGTGAGCTCCCGTATTGCGGAAATCTCTACCGCCGATGTCCCAACGTGCCTCGCCAACGAAGCGCCGCATTGAGAATGGCGGCAGCAAGCGCCTGTGAAACGCTATGCTCTCGACCACCTCGACGGCGCCGATCGCCAACCGACGGCTAAACGAGTCTCCGGGAACGCGGACCATTGGGTTTAGTTTTGTTTTGGAAACTGCAAGAAACGTCACAACACCAGAACGTGAGCAGCGTGATCCGGTCCGGCCAGAGCTTTGATGGCACGGTCCAATGTGACAAACTGCCCCTTCTTTCTAACAGTCAAAGCCAACAAGTAGGCGTCTGTGATTTGCTGGTGACCATGTAGACGCTCTGCAAAAAGCGCAAACACGTTGGCTATCGGCGCATCATCAGGCCAGAATTGGTGGCCTGGCATTTCGGTGAACGACGCGAGGACTTGCAGCGCCTCGTCGACGCTGGGTGCCGACAAGGCGAACCTGGGATTAGAAACCACACGCACGAATCCGCACTCGGTTATAGGACACGTTGCCCAGCGACCAGCCGCATGGTTATCGAACCACGCCTCCACCACCTTATGCGCAATGTGGTACTCGTACGCAAGGGCGATCAGCGTACTCACGTCCAACAAGAACGGGCCACTACCATCCTTCTGCTTCAAGCGCCCTCACGTGCTCAGTGGTTACAGGCTCACTCGGTTTCGGCAGATCGAAAACTGGGCGACCATTGACATACTTGATCCGCGGCTTCCGGCGCATACTTCTGACCACCAATTCCGAGATGGCCTTGCTATACGACACTCTGCGAGCCTGCGCGTAGGTCTCGACAATAGCCGCCGCTTCCTCATCCAGGGTTACAGTCGTCCTCATAGAACCCATAGTACACCACTCATACAGTTGTATGCATTTCACCGCGATATATGCCGGCTACGCCATCTGATGCATTCATAACGTGCAACGCATCGGTAGGCATCCCTTACATCAGCACCACCTTGGGATGGAATAGCGTGCCGGCGACCCGGCTGGCGAGGCAGATCAAGTCGGTCTGATCAGCGAAGACCTTCACCCACTTGGAGCGCGACATTTCAGGCAGGTTCACGCTGCGTCCGGCACGGATGCGAGCGACGGCTTCCTGATCGGCGGTGACCGATGGTATCTCCGGCAGCATCTTCCGAGGATGGACCAGTAGCTCATCAATGCGCCCCTCGGCCGCGAACTGCCCGATCTCTTCCAGCGTGTGCGCCTGCGCAAGCTCGAACTCCGCTGTTGCGGTTCGACGCAGACTGGCAAGGTGAGCACCGCAGCCGAGCTTCTGTCCCAGGTCGTGCGCCAGGCTGCGAACATACGTACCCGACGAGACCTGACACGAGAAATCCAGTTCCTGACCTCTCAGTTCCCTCACTTCAAAGTCGAAAACTTCAACCTCGACCGCCTTCAGCTCCACTGGCTGGTTGCGTCGCGCCAGCTTGTACGCCGGAACGCCCTGGATTTTCTTGGCCGAGAACGGCGGCGGAGTTTGCAGAATCGGCCCAGTGAAGCTGCGGACTGATCTCCTGCAACTCCTCAAGTGATACTTGAACCTCCTGCTCGGGCCCGACGGCGTCACCATCGGCATCGTAGGTATCCGTCGCCACTCCGAGACGAATTGTTCCTTCATATCGCTTCTGAGAGCCGGAATAGAACTGGCTCAGCCGCGTCATTTTGCCGGTGACTAACGGCAGGACGCCGGTCGCCATCGGATCGAGCGTGCCGAGATGGCCGATAGAGCGCTCCCCAAGTAATTTGCGGCAGCGGGCCACGACATCATGTGAGGTCCATGCCTGCGGCTTGTCGACGACGATCACACCATTGAGTGCCATGCTTCTGGTATCGTGTACGTTCAGGAAGAATCGGTCAATGCGCAGCTTGTTTCGCCCCGTGAGCGACCGCCGTACGCCCAGTTCCCTGCCATCGCCGCCGCAGACGAACCGTCTATGATCCCGCTGAAAGATGACGCTCCACGCGTTGCCACGCCTTACGTCACTTACACTCTGATCGCGGCGAATACGCTCATCTATCTTCTCGAGCGCTGGATTCTATGGGGCAGCCCGCAGCAGTTTGAGCGCTTTATCTTTCAGTTCGGCATGGTGCCGGCGCGAATTTCGGTGGTGCTCTTCAACCAGGGATACGTTCCCTGGAACCTGGTTTATCAGCTGGGCACGCGCTACGTGCCTCCGGCGGCAGCGTTCATTCCGGTGCTGACATCCATGTTTCTGCACGGCTCGTGGTTGCACCTGATCTTCAATATGCTTGCGCTCTGGATCTTCGGTGACAATGTCGAAGACTACGTTGGACACTTCCGCTATCTCGTGCTCTACCTGCTGAGCGGACTGGCGGCAGCCGCGTTGCACACCTTTTTCAACCTGAGCGCGGCGGTTCCGACGGTCGGCGCATCCGGCGCGATCGCAGGCATCATGGGCGCTTACTTCGTGCTCTATCCGCGTGCCAAGGTGCTCACACTGGTTCCCTTCTTCTTTGTGTTCTTCGTGTGGCTGCCGGCGTGGATCGTGCTGGGATACTTCTTCATCACGCAGTTCCTGAGCGGCGCGGCGACGTCGATCGTCGCCAACAGTGGCGGCTCGACGGGCATTGCCTTCTGGGCGCACGTAGGCGGGTTCCTGGGCGGCATGGGATTGGTGAAGCTCTTCCCTTCCCGCACGCGGCGCTATTACTACGGATAGGCACTGCTATCAGCCGGCAGCTTTCAGTTAAATCAAGACGATTCTCAGCCTTGGACACAAAAAGGCCGGATTGCTCAACGCAAGCGATCCGGCCTCTCGACAGTCTTAGGGTGATGCTTAAAACAGCTTGCGGCGAATTGCGCCGGCCAATCCAAGCACGCCCGTGCCCAGCATTACCAGCGTGCCGGGTTCTGGAACCGCAGTGCCAATGAGCGTGAAGGCCTGATCGGCCCCCAACTGACTCCGATTGTTGAAGTAATCCTGATAGGCGATTCCGTCGCCGCCGGTGCCGGTTGCCCAGCCCCACTGCGGCGGGAATGACAAGTCAGGAACCACCGAGAGCCAATACTCAACGCCCGAAAACTCCGAGAATCCCAGACCGCTAAGATCGTAGGTGTAGATGTTGCCGCCCAGCAGCGTCTCGTTACCATTGCCCGAGATGTGCGCGGTGTGCTGCAAGCTGCCAGGCTGTCCGGCGTTGTCAAAGTACACGTTGACGGTCCAACCCGCGATGCTACCCGGGTTCCCGTTGAAATAGCCGCCCGTGAACTGAACCTCGTTCACGGTGTAGGCTCCGCCGGGATTGATGTTCCAGTTGTCATACGTTGAGGCAAAGTTGCCTAAACCGCCCACGTCGTTTTGCGAAGCGTTCAGGAAGCTGTTGTTGTCGTACGGCTGGTTGTACAGCGTAGTGTCAGCGAAAGCCGACGCCGACAGAACGAGCGCGAAAAGGGCAGCGAGCAAAATTGTTCTGCTACGGCCGAAGTTCATGTTTCCTCCAGATGTCGAACCGGCGCCCACTGTGAAGGCGCACGAAAGTTTTACAAGGCTGCCTGACCGGAGATCCTTTGCCTGGGCAGAAGCGGGCGCAAAAATCCCCCGGGTCGCAAGCTTACTTCACTTCCCAATGCGTTGTCGAGCATCACTTCAGAAAAATTATGCGCAGCACCCACAAGTAACTAGACGTAACCTCCAGCCCTTGAGAATCCCGCAAAAGAAAAGCCGCTCCCGGAGGGCGGCTTTTCGCAACTACGCGAAGGTTGAAATTAGAACAGCTTGCGACGGACGGCGCCAGCCAATCCGAGCACGCCCGTGCCCAACATCACCAGGGTTCCAGGCTCCGGAACGGCGTTGTTCAGCGTGAAGGCCTGATCATAGCCGGTCGCGCCGTGCTGGTCGAAGTAGTCCTGATAGCCCGCTCCATCACCACCGGTGCCGGTCGCCCAGCCCCACTGCCCTGACCCTAAAGAGAGATCGGGAACTACTGAGAGCCAGTACGGAATGGTCGACAGCTCATTGAAGCCCAGACCACTGATGTCATAGGTGTAGATGTTGCCGCCGAGCAGCGTTTCTCCGCCGTTGCCGGAGATGTGGTCCGTGTGCTGCAAGCTTCCAGGCTTTCCGCCGTTATCGAAGTAGACGTTGACGGTCCAGCCGGTGATGGATCCCGCGCTACCTTGAATGTAGCCACCCGTAAACTGAACTTCGTTGACGGTGTAAACCCCGCCGGGGTTGATGTTCCAGTTGTCGTAGGTAGTGGCGAAGTTGCCCAAACCACCGGCATCGTTCTGCGAGGCATTCAGGTAGCCGTTGTTATCGTAGGGTTGGGAGTACAGTGTATCGGCGTATGCCGCGGCCGACATAATGAGCGCGAAAAGCGCGGCTAGCAAAATTGTTTTGCTGCGGGCAAACTTCATGTTTCCTCCTGTTAAATCAAGCCGTCGCCTTACCGGTGCACCAGTCCGACGTACGGAAGTTGGGCCATCGAGTAACACGTGGCGACACCCACGCACTGGGCGCAGAACACGCACGGTCACAAAAGTTATCCCATTTCGGAACGATTGTCGAGTATCTTCTGGGTTAAAAATATTCCCTGTAACTAGTTATCATATAGATAACATGCCTACTCGCGGCTGAACTTCCCCCCATTGGCGGCCATATTCTCGCAATAAGTTGCATTTACTATTGCTTCCGTTGAAAAGCAGTCTGTGGATATTAGTTACCAACAGGCAACGCTTGCACAGCCCCAGAGCGACCCGTCGCCGGCTACGCGGAGCAAGTACGTTAAATAGAATATGGCAATCACTTGCGATTGCGTCGCCCGGCAGCGCAGACGGCTTTCAGTTCCACGTTACGAAAGTAAGCATCTTTAAGGTTTTGCCGCTGCGGAAGCCAAGCCTGGCATTGCCAAAATCTTCCTTTTCAGACGCTTTCCTTGACCTTCTCGGGCCAGTCAGCTTAAATCAGTGATTCGGTTTAAGGAGAAGCGAATGCGCATCGCCTTCCTCGGTCTCGGAATCATGGGCCGTGCTATGGCCGCCAATCTCGTCAAAGCCGGGCATGACGTTTGTGTCTGGAACCGTACCGCCCGTGCTGCGATAGAAGGAGCCAAAACTGCCGTCTCACCCGCCGACGCCGCCAAGGAATGTGAAGTGGTGTGGATGTGCGTGGCGGATACGGCCGCGGTTGAACGCGTCATGTTCGGCTCCGACGGGGTGGAACAGTCGCTGCACGAAGGCATGATCGTGGTCGACTCCAGCACCATCTCGCCGTCGGCTACCACCAAGTTCGCCGAACGCATCGCCGCCAAAGGCGTGCAGTGGGTGGACGCGCCGGTGACCGGCTCAAAAATCGGCGCGGAAAATGCCCAGCTCATCTTCATCGTCGGCGGTACCTCGGAGGCCGTCGAGTTTCTGCAGCCGCTGTTCAAGGCGATGGGCAAGAGTGTGATTCACATCGGCGGCACCGGGAAGGGCCAGTCAGCGAAGCTGTGCATGAACCTGCAGATTGCGATGATTTACGAAGGCTTCGCCGAGGGCATGACACTGGCCCGCAAACTCGGTGTTGATCCGCAGAAGATGGTCGAGCTGATCCAGGCGTCGATGATCAAGTCCGGTGTGACCGACTACAAGATTCCGTTTGTGCTGCGCCACGACTACTCGCCCAACTTCCCGTTGCGCCTCATGCACAAAGATATTCACCTGCTGCTGGACACCGCCAAAGAAGCTCGGGTGAAGCTGCCCGCGCTGGAGACGGTCGAGGAGATTTACGAGCTCGCCAGCGAAGAGGGTTGGGACGACGAGGATTACGCTGCGACCATCAAGCTGCTGGAGGGCTGGGCGGGAGTAGGAAAGTAAAGCCAGCAGCTAGCAGCTAGCGATAAGGTGTGTTCCTCGAACGGAGCGCCGCCCCCGAACGCGTGTCATCCCGAGCGACGAGTCCGCCATTGCGGACGAGGAGCCGAGGGACCTGCAGTTTCTTCACCGGCCACAGTGCGACATCATGGTCGCGCTTCCCTACTCTTTCCTTGCCGCCCGGCAAGTTGCGAGTTCCTGCAACAGACCGAAGAGCCCTGAATCGTCGTCATCCTGCGTGAGTGAACTCAGAGGCGCTGTAACCAGCAGGTGCGGCGCTCGCTTGCGAAACTCAACTTTCGTCAACTGGCGCGAGCGCGCGGCCAGAATGCTTTCGACGATCGCTGTTTCGCTCTGCCAATCTTCCCGGGTCGTAATGACCAACGAACCCAGGCTGTAGCATTCGTCGGACGATAGCGCCTCGCGTGAGGTATAGCCACAGCACTTGTGACGGGTGATGATGAGGCCGCTGGATGGCCGCTGTTCCAGTTCAGCGCGGAATGTGACCTGCTCCCCCTGCTTGTGCAGGAACGCCAGCAACCAACTGAGCGGCATCTCTCGGGGAGTGAGTTCCACGCTCAGCCAGCTCTCACGAAATCCCGACACATAGCGCAACTCAACGTCAAATCGCGAGGGCTTGTGCCAGAAGGGTCCCGCAACCAGCGCTCGTCCCGCCACAGCTTGCTTGATGCTGAGCATCAGCTTCTCGGCGCGGAGCCGGTTTACTTCGCGCCAGCCGAGATACCACCCGGCGACCACGACAAGCGCCACCGCCGCGTCGAAAAGGAGCATGCCCCACATGTGCGTTGAGTGAGATGCGCGCGGGTGAGTTGTCAGTTGTCAGTTCTCAGTTGTCGGGAAGAAGTTGGCGGGCGGGCGGCGCTCAAAGAAGCAGTATCCCGGTAAGGCCCGTCAAACTGAGAGGTTGTGGGGCGTAAGTTGTCAGGAATGAGTTAATCGGTTGCACCGGCGACGGGAACTAGCGAGGAGTGGACCAATCTGCGGTTTGTCCCGCGATGGATTGTCTCGCTGGACCAGCGCCGGCTTCCCATCTGCGTCATCGAAGCGCAGCACGTTTACACCTAGCGGGTGTCATCCAAGCCCAGCGCGCTCCCACTTAACCGGTGTCATCCCGAGCGCAGCGCAGCGGAGCCGAGGGACCTGCAGTTTCTCCACCGGCAGAAGCTGCGTTCAGTAGCAGCCGCACTGCTGTGAGCTCTCCGAAGATCCCGGCGTCCGGGCGCTGGTTACCGCCCCACCGAGCACCCAACTTCCTCCCGGCAACTGACCTCTATCAACTTCTTTCTGACAACCGACCACCGACAACTGACAACTACACCGCCCTTCCGCTATCCACCACGTACACCTTGTTCGGATTGCCCGGCTCAATGCCCTGCTGCTCAAAGCATGCCTTGATGCGGCGGCGTAGCTCGCGGCTGAGTTCGTACTGCTTCCCCGGAGCGGTTTTCACCAGCAACAGGTACTCCACCTCATCGCCGTTCACGCGATCAATGCCGGGCACGTCGGGCTGGGCAACGATCTGTCCCCGGAATTTCGGATCTTGCGCAACTTCGGTTGCAACTTCTTTGAGCAGCTTGATGACCTTGTCGCTATTCGCCTTATAGCTGACGGAAATCTTCATCGCGAGCTGGGTCCAGTCGCGCGTGAGGTTGCTGACGATGGTGATCTGGCTGCTTGGAACCGTATGCACCGTTCCATCGGCATCGCGCAGCACCGTGCGGCGTAGCGTCATAGTCTCGACCACGCCCTGCACTCCGGCGATTTTGACGGTGTCGCCGATGTCGAACTGGTTCTCGACCAGGATGAAGAATCCGTTGATGAAGTCCTTGACCAGCGTCTGCGCGCCGAAGCCGATCGCCAGGCCGGCGATGCCTGCGCTTGCCAGCAGCGGCTCAACTTTGATATTGAGCTGGGTCAGGATCTGCATCACCGCCAGGAAAGCGATGATGAAAACTCCAACGCTGTAGATGATGCTCGACACCGTGCGCAGCTGCTGCGAGCGCACCGCCGAAGGCAGCACCTGTTTGTCGCCCAGGTCGGCGAGGTGACGCGACACCGTCTTGAGCAGCCGCGTCAGGATGAAGGAAACGATGATGATGGCGACAATGCGTGGCGCCTGGTAGCGCAGGAAGCCGAGGCTGTCCTCGCGCCAATCGTCAAAGATGTGAACGATGTCGTGAGGAGCGATGGTGTCGAACAGCGAGCCGAAGAACGCGGGAACTAGCATCAATGGCGCGATTATAACAAGCTAGCCAACGCTTTGAAGTTGGGTAGAGCTGGCCTTCAGGCCAGCGTCCAGGCGGGTTGAACGACACGAGGCTTCATTCATTGCCGCCGAAGAAATCTCATGGTGAACAGGTGGAAACACCGGCCTTTAGGCCGGTGAAAAGCAGCGAAATCAGGATCGGCTTTAGCCGTGGCTTGCGTGAGCCCCGCAGGTTCCAGGGCTGAAGCCATTGGAGAAATTGAACCGGTCAGCGGCCTGAAGGCCGCTGCTTCCACCGATTGGTATGTGCTCGACGACCGGAGCATCACGCACGCCTCACTATAATCATTTTGATCATGAGACTTCTTACTGGCCTTCTTACAGAGCGCAAAATCTGCGCTGCTCTTGTCCTTCTATTTGCGATGACGACTGTTTTTTCGAGTGTCCTGATGTCACAGACCTTGCCTACTCCGCAATTCCCGCCTCCGCCCGGTGCCGAGCAACAGCAGCGGAACGAAACCCCTGCCGAGCAGCAACTCGAGCGCGACGCCGCCAAACAGCGGAACATTCAGCGCGAGCAGGACATCAAGCGCGACACCGAAAAGTTGCTGGAATTGGCAACCGAGCTGAAACAGTACGTCGATAAGACCAACGAAAACGTGATCTCGCTCGACGTCATCAAGAAAGCCGATCAGATCGAGAAGCTTGCGAAGAGCGTGAAAGAGAAGATGAAGCAGTAGAGCAGCAATTAGCAATTTGTGAATTGCGGGTGCCCCATTCCGGCTTCCGTTGCCGGGGTGGGGATGTTCATCCCACAACGAAAAATCCTCACCCGTGTTGTTTTCGTCCCACCCAAGAAAAAGCCCCACCCGGGCAAAACCAGCCCGAATGGGGCACCAAGCTTTTCACTAATTGCTAGTTGCTAATTGCTAGTTGCCGCCCTACTTCCCTTCCTTCACGATTCTCATTCCGTAGAACGAGCGATGCACGAAGAAGAACGAGATGGCGAAGAAGATGAGTGCCAGGATGTGGGCAAACACCGCTCCATTCGTGTTCGTGAGCTGAACTGCCAGTTCCACCGCCAGCAATCCGAACAGCGTGGTGAACTTGATGATCGGATTCATGGCCACCGAAGACGTGTCCTTGTACGGATCGCCCACCGTATCGCCGACGACCGTCGCATCATGCAGCGGAGTTCCCTTCTGCTTCAGCTCGACCTCGACGATCTTCTTGGCGTTGTCCCACGCGCCGCCGGCGTTAGCCATGAACATGGCCTGGTACAAGCCGGAAATCGCGATGGCAATCAGGTAGCCGATAAAGAAGAAGGGCTCCACGAAGGCGAAGGCCAGGGTGACGAAGAAGACGGCCAGGAAGATGTTGAACATGCCTTTCTGCGCGTACTTGGTGCAGATCTCAACTACCTTCTTGCTGTCTTCAACCGAAGCTTTTTCCACGCCTTCGAGTTTAATGTTCGCCTTGATGAACTCGACCGCGCGATAGGCGCCGGTGGTCACCGCCTGCATCGACGCGCCGGTGAACCAGTAGATAATGGCGCCGCCGCTGATCAGTCCCAGCACAAAGGGAGCGTGCAGCAGCGACAGCTTGTTGACGTTCTCCGACAGCCCGTGTGTCAGCGCCATGATGATGGAGAAGATCATGGTGGTAGCGCCGACCACGGCAGTACCGATCAGCACCGGCTTGGCGGTGGCCTTGAAGGTGTTGCCGGCTCCGTCGTTTTCTTCCAGCAGATGCTTGGCGCGTTCGAAGTTGACGTTGATCTTGTAATCCCGTTGCAGTTCGCCCTGAATGTTCGGCACCTGCTCGATCAGCGACAGTTCATAAACCGATTGCGCGTTGTCCGTGACTGGTCCGTAGGAATCGACCGCGATGGTCACCGGTCCCATGCCGAGGAAGCCGAAGGCGACGAGACCAAAGGCGAACACCGCCGGAGCCAGCATGATCGGGATGCCCCCGACAATGGCGCCCAAGCCCAGCGTGCTGACGTAGTAGCCAATGCCCATCAGCGCCACCATGGTGAAGCCCAGGTAGTAGCAGGAGAAGTTACCGGCCACCAGGCCCGACAGAATGTCCAGCGAGGCACCGCCTTCTTCCGCCGAGGTCACAACTTCTTTCACGTGTCCTGAGCTGACGGAGGTGAACACCTTCACCAGTTCGGGAATGACGGCTCCTGCCAAAGTTCCGCAGGAGATGATGGTTGCCAGCTTCCACCATTGCGTGGAGTCTCCGCCAAGTTCAGGGATGATCACCTTGGAAACGATGTAGGTGAGCACGATAGAAACGATCGAGGTGAACCACACCAGCGAGGTCAGTGGCGCCTCGAAGTTCATATTGTCGGAATTGCCGTAGCGCGCCTTGGCGACCGCTTCATTCAGGAAGTACGCGAAGGTGCTGGAGACCAGCATCATGACGCGCATGACGAAGATCCAAACCAGCAGCTGCACCTGGATCCGAGGATCGCGCACTGCCAGCAGGATGAAGGTAATCAGCGCGACGCCGGTCACGCCATAAGTTTCGAAACCGTCGGCGCTGGGGCCAACCGAGTCGCCGGCGTTGTCGCCGGTGCAGTCGGCGATGACGCCCGGGTTGCGCGCATCGTCTTCCTTGATCTTGAAGACGATCTTCATCAGGTCAGAGCCGATGTCGGCAATCTTGGTGAAGATGCCGCCGGCGATACGCAAAGCGGCCGCGCCCAGTGACTCGCCGATAGCGAATCCGATGAAGCACTGGCCGGCGTAGTCAGCCGGAACGAACAGCAGAATGCACAGCATGATCAGCAGCTCAACCGAGATGAGCATCATGCCGATCGACATGCCCGCTTTCAGCGGAATCGCGTAGATGGGATACGGCTTGCCTTTCAGACTGGCAAATGCGGTGCGCGAGTTGGCGAAGGTGTTCACGCGGATGCCGAACCATGCCACGCCATAGCTGCCGGCAATTCCGACGACGCTGAACAGCAGGATGATGGGCAGGGTAACCGCGACTGGCTTGCCTGGCACCGGAGACAGCCATCCGAAGTAGGCCAGGATGATGACGGCAATAAACAGCCAGAGAATCAGGATGAACTTGCCCTGAGTCTGCAGATAGGTTTTGCAAGTCTCGTAGATCAGCTCCGAGATCTCGCGCATGGAAC
Organism: uncultured Acidobacteriaceae bacterium; assembly: GCA_963819645.1. GTDB lineage: Bacteria > Acidobacteriota > Terriglobia > Terriglobales > Acidobacteriaceae > CAVVDY01. The sequence goes on along the minus strand of CAWFWZ010000016.1, from coordinate 112,287 downwards.
GGTGCACCGGCAGATTCTTGAGCTGCATGTAAATCGCCATGCCAAACAGCAATCCGAAGAAGCAGAAGGCGAGGCCGATCAGCAGCAGGTTATGCCCGTTCATGCCAAGGAAGCTGACCGAAGAAAGATCAGGCAAGCGTAGGCTGGCCTCACCCGCGGCTTCGCTGCTGGGCTGGGCAAAGGCTGAAGAGACGTTCAATAGCAAAAGCGATACGAGAGCGGCGATGACTGCGACCGGACGTTGCAGAGGCCGCAATTGCCGCGCGGCGGCAAACCATGTTTGCATACGAGTTCTCCGATGGGCGCAGGGAACGCCCACGTGTGGTGATGATTACTGGTTCGCTGTTCCACGATTATCCGCAGAGTAGCGTTCATAAAAGTCAGGTACCGCCAGCAGAATGGGCTCGCGCAGTTCCCTCCCCTAAGCGAAAAATGAGAGCTGCGCTATACCTGCTGGAATCCCGAGAACACGCTTCCACTTCAAGACGGAAGTGTTGAGGTTTGGCCGCGCCGGGAAAAAAACACCCGTGCCGGACGGTAATCCGCCCAGCTTAGGAGCACATTACAGAGCGGTTTCTTATAACATTTTGGGCTAAACCGGGTCAATTGCACGAGGGTCGCAGGGGCGGGTCGGCGCCTCCGCTATTTCGCTGGGTCAGAACACGACTCCGTCGAGCCCTGCGATGAACTTAATTCCATCAATAACTAAGTTCTTTATCTTCTTGTCATTGGTTATATACAAATCGACGTGCCCCACCGAGGCTGTCGCGAGCTGAATCGCATCGGCTGGAGAGACGTTGTGTTTGGCTCGAATCTGGGCATAACGCTCGGCGGCCTCGAAGTTGAATGGCAAAATGCGGACCGCGCTGCTACCGAAAAAGCGCGTGAGCTCCTCCGCCTTTTCGCTGCTCCCAACTTTGTACGGACCCGTAAGAACCTCACCGATCGTGAACACACCGGTGCAAAGCTGATCACCTCTGTGAGACATCCTGCGGTGGATGTTTTCGACTGACGGGCCGTATTGTGCATGCGACTCCAGCCAATAGATGAACAGCATGCTGTCCCAATAAACGAAACTCACTTGCTGCCCTCACGGTCGTAGAAGTGAGCCCGTTCCTTTCGTAGGAACGCTTCACCCCCGCCGAGTTTGCGAAACTCATCCTTTAGCAGACCGCGCAATTTCTCGAAGGAGTCGTCCTTTGGGGAGACCGCGGGATGCCCTTCGTCCAGTAAACGGTAAACATAGGTCATGCGCGTTCCCATCCCCGAAGGAGGTCCCGACCGCTCCTCAATCTCAAGTTGATTCTCTTCGCGGAACTTCTTGGACTGCAAAACCTGACAAACATTGGGTACCCGGTTGGTCAGCTTGAGTCCTCGATGAACCTCGCCGGCGACGATTTTCACGCGCTTCTCGCCGCGGCGCCGCGCCGGCTTGATGTACCGCTCGATTAGAAATGAACGAATGTCCTGGGCTGAGTTTGGGTTTGGCATGAGCGTCCTTTCGACAATTATACATAACATAACACACATAGTCATGCACGCTCTCAAAGGCGCCACCCTCCTGCGCTCGCAGGCACCTTATCGGGTGTTGCAGGTGCCTCAACTCCCATTGTCGCGCAATGGCGTCTCCTGTAAATTGCTTCCTTGTCTACATTGAAGCTGTAGCCCTGAGCCCTATGACAGCTAAAGATAAGATCAGGGAGCTGCTAGCCCTCGCCAATATCGAGGTTAACGGGCCCGAGCCGTGGGACCTCCAGGTGCACGACGAGCGCTTCTACCAGCGCGCGCTCGGCCATGGCTCGGTCGGCGTCGGCGAATCGTACATGGACGGCTGGTGGGATGTTGCCGACCTGAACGAATTTTTCTATCGGATGCATCGGGTCCAGCTCGCAAGCCACATCCGCTCGCTGGAGGTGCTCTGGCTCAGCGCAAAGAGCGCCGTCTTCAATCTGCAGAAGAAGTCCAGCGCCACCCAGGTGGCCCGGCAGCACTACGACATCGGCAACGATCTGTACCGGATCATGCTCGACAAAAACATGCAGTACACCTGCGGCTACTGGAAGAACGCCGACAATCTCGAGGCCGCACAGGAGAATAAGCTGCACCTCATTTGCCGCAAACTGCAACTTAAGCCCGGGATGAGAGTGCTCGAACTGGGCGGCGGATTTTGCGGCCTGGCGCGCTTCATGGCCAAGGAGTACGGCTGTGAGGTCGTAACCTATAACATCTCCAAAGAGCAGGTCGCCTTTGGACGCGAATTTTGCGCCGATCTGCCGGTGCGCATTGAAGAGAAGGATTATCGCGATGCCATTCGTGAAAAAGGCCACTTTGATTGCGTTGTTGCCATCGGCTTGTGCGAGCACATCGGCTACCGCAATTACCCGCCGTTCCTGAAGCTGGTGCATGCCAAGCTGAAGGATTCGGGACTCTTCCTGCTGCATACCATCGGCGGCAATCGCTCCAAAACCTCGACCGATCCGTGGGTCGACAGGTACATCTTCCCCAACGGCATGGTTCCTTCCGTCGCGCAACTGGGGCGCGCCATGGAAAACCTGTTCGTCATGGAGGACTGGCATAACTTCGGCCCCGACTATGTCAAGACACTGATGGCCTGGTGGAAAAACTTCGAGACACGCTACTGCACACTGGACAAGCAGCGTTACGATCAGCGCTTCTTTCGCATGTGGAAGCTGTACCTGATGATGTCTGCTGGGGGATTCCGCTCCCGGCGCATGCAACTATGGCAGGTGGTGATGAGTAAGGGAGACCTTTGCTGCTACGAGCCGGTGAGATAAGAGTAGTTGTCGGTAGCCAGAAAGAAGCTGCGAAGCAATTTAGTTTGTCATCACGAGCGAAGCGAGGGATCTGCTCTCCGTTTGGTACGGCACGCTGCGGCCAGCGCGATGTTCGTCGTGCGGCTTCGAACCAAAGCCCGAAGGGCGTGTGATGATAGCCCAGGACGACACGCCCTTCGGGCTCTGGCCATCTGTACCCTGGAGGTCTCGCGAAAAGTTAAGATTGCGGTCTGGCAAAAGATGACTACTCCTAAACGAACTGCATGACCGCTGTCGCCGCAATGGACGCTAATTACGCAGGCTACATCCAGCGCCGCGACAATCTCGTTCGCGAGCTCCGTCTGTCCGACCAAGGCGAACCCATCGGCCTGAACAAAACCACTTCCAACCTGTTTCGCTCGCGGAGCGAGGATTCCAAACGCCGTATCGATGTTCGCGATTTCAATCATGTGTTGTCGGTTGATCGAGATGCGATGGTCGCGGACGTCGAGGGCATGACCACTTACGAAGACCTGGTCGATGCCACCCTCAAGTATCACTTGTTGCCTACTGTTGTTCCGCAGCTCAAGACCATCACTCTCGGCGGAGCAGTGAGCGGACTGGGTATTGAATCCTCGTCATTCAAATACGGATTGGTCCACGAGACGGTCGAAGAAATGGAAATCCTGCTGGCCGACGGGTCGACCGTGGAGTGTTCTCCAACGCAGAATTCGGACCTGTTCTACGGCTTCCCAAATTCCTATGGCACATTGGGTTACGCACTCAGAATCAAAGTAAAACTTGTACCGGCGAAAAAGTACGTTCGCCTGGTGCATCGCTGCTACAGCGACCTGACGAGATTGTTCGCCGAATTGGCAGCTACCTGCGCCGACGCGCCACTTCGACTTTGTCGATGGCGTGGTCTTCAACCGCGGCGAGTCCTACATCACCACCGGCGAGTTCGTCGATCACGCGCCTTACACCAGCGACTACACCTACCTGAACATTTATTACCGGTCGATCCGCAAGCGCGAGCTCGACTATCTGACAGTGAAGGACTACATCTGGCGCTGGGACACCGACTGGTTTTGGTGTTCGAAAGTTTTTCACGCGCAGAACCCCATCGTGCGCGCATTGGCCGGGCGACGGTTTCTAAACTCGCGAACCTATCAAAGCATCATGCGTCTTTCACGCAAGCTGCCGTTGAAGTCGAGCAAAGAATCGGTCATTCAAGACGTCGACATTCCCATCGATCATGCCCCGGAGTTTCTCGACTTCCTGCTGCGGGAGGTCGGCATCCTGCCGATCTGGTCGTGTCCGTTCAAGACCTGCGATCCCAACGCGCGATACACGCTATGCCCGGTTGATCCTGACAAGCTCTATGTGAATTTCGGCTTTTGGGACATGCTGCCCAGCGCCGGTGTCGACGGATTCTACAACCGCAAGATCGAGCGGATGGCGCTGCACCTGCGCGGAGTGAAGGGGCTGTACTCAAGCTCCTACTACGACGAAGAAACGTTCTGGAATATTTACGACCGGTCGAGCTACCAGGCGCTGAAGGAGAAGTACGATCCGGGCAAACGTTTTCGGGATTTATACGAGAAGACGGTGTTGAAGATGTGAGGGGAAAGTGGGTAGTGGATAGTAAGTCTGAGCGGAGACAGGCCGAATCGTTCTCAGGCGCGAAGCGCCGATTCGGGTTTAGCCCCACGCGTAAGCGTGGGGTGCAAATAAAAAGAAGAGGCCAAGCTGCGGAGCAGCGCCTCTTCTTAATCTTGGCCATCCTAATTGTTCGGCAGGAAAACAATCTCGCCGCTCCGCGGCTTCCATCTTCTTTGCCAACGAAAACCCCACGCTCACGCGTGGGGCTAACTTCTCATCGGCGCTCCGCGCCTAAATCCGCGGCCTGCAAGTACCCGGCCTCTGCCTCGCATGTGCCGCTTCCCTACACGTGTCTCCGCTTAATCAGGCCTTCGCGGCTCAGTGACTCTTCGATACCTTCCCAAACCCGCGGGCTGGGATTTTCCATCGGAACCAGCAGTTTGGCGCATTCGGCGATGTACTTCAGATCAGCCACCAGATCGGAGCACACGGGACAGCTCTCAAGATGTTCCTGCTGCTCCGGAGTCCCGCCGCCGTCGATGATGTAAGGCAAGGCCTTCTGAAACTCGGCACAATTCATTTCTTCTCTCCCACCGGATCCCTCGCGATCGTGCCCTGTGCCGCCGCGTCCTGTCCGGTGGCTGGCTCTCTCTGCCCCTTGGCTACTTCGCATGAGTCCTTCACTATAGTTGAACCTTACCTTCGCGCAGCCCTTTCAGCCCGGCTCAATTTCAACAGATCGCGCAGCTTCATGCGGGCCTTGTGGAGCTGCGACTTGCTGTTGCCGATGGAACAGCCCATCATCTCGGCAATCTCATTGTGTTCGTATCCTTCCACATCATGCAAGACGAAGATGATGCGATATCCGGGCGGAAGGCTTTCGATGGCGCGCTCAAGGTTGACCCGGTCGATGGAGCCGGCGAGCACATTGTCTCGCGCCCCAATGTCCTTCTTAGGACCGTCCTCCTGCTGCGGTTCCATGGTCTCCTCCAGCGAAACCTCTGGGAGCCCCTTCTTGCGCAGGTGCATGAGTACGACGTTGACCGCCAGGCGGTGCAACCAGGTCGAGAAAGCCGATTCGCCCCGAAACGTCCCGATCTTGCGGTAGAGCTGCAAGAATGCTTCTTGTGTGAGGTCTTCAGCCTCGGCGGTGTTGCCAGTCATGCGCAAAGTAAGTGAGTAGACACGGCGCTTGTGCATGCCGTAAAGCATCTCGAAGCACTCGGCGTCGCCTTCTTTGGCACGCGCTATCGCATCCGCTTCCGTTACCCCGGGAGCCACAATTTTTTTCGCTATCGTCAATTTTCCTGGTCCAAGTTCAAAGCGTTGGATGCAAGGAGAGCTGCTGGCAGTTGCTTGAAACAGTCTCGTCTGGCACCTAAGTGGAACGTTAGCAGTGTTCGCATTTGGACGCGAGTTGCGGGAGGAATTAAGGTGCGTTGCGGGAGAGTACATCGGGATCGAGCACCGATATATCCGGGTAGCGCTTAAAATCCTGAACATTGAAGGTCAACAGATTCTCAATTCCGTGTACCTTCATAGCGGCCACCAGTCGTGCATCGTGGGTGTTTTTCCCGAGCACGCGATATTTCGTGACTACTCTTTCCCATTCATCAAGCAGCGGCAACTCGGGAAGCAAGGAGAACAGGCTCTTGACCAAATTTAGCTCCGTTGTTGCTACCTCCGATGCAAGACCGAGACCATTTTCGCCAACAGGACGAGTACAGACAGCCCAGAACTCAACCACGTTCTGAGCTGTGATGCACAGGATTTCGTTGCGCCGCCGAAGGGCTCCTATTGCCCTCTTAACAACCGGGTGTAGAGGGTGTTGTGGTTGGGAGCTTCGTAACAAGACGTTGGTATCAACGAGGACGGACATCTATATTCCGCGATTGCCGTAGATGGAGTCGCGACTGATGTCCTCATCCGAAAGCAGAGGCGTGTCGGTTCGATGACTGCTTACCCACGCCTCGAACCTTTTCAACCATTCCTCCGCAGTCTCGTTCGGATTTGCCGCAGGCTGCTTCTCTAACCGCTCGCGCACAGCGTCTATGCCCATTTCAATCACGTCCTCCGCCGAGCGGATCACACCGGCATGGATCGCGTCATCGACGACGCGCTGCTGTTCGGCATTAAGTTCGATGGTCATACCAGCCATGCATTACTTCCATCTGTTACACCAAACAATAGCCTGACTCCGCTGCCAGGTCAAAGCCAACTCTCAACGCAGGGCGCCTCTCGCTGGGCTTCGCTTTGCAGATTTTGCGGGTGCCGGTTTTCTGGACTTGGCCACCGCATTCTTCCATGCTGCTTCGACCGCCGTCTGAAGCACGACCTTTGTCGCCTTCGGCAGGTTCACGATGGTTGAGCCTTTCTCTCCCCACTTCCCTGCCGCCGGCGAGAACACCAGCGGATGGTCGTGTATGAACTCGGCCTGCTGTTCTGGTGTGAGCTGCACCATGCCGTGCGTCTGATCGGGATAGCCGAGGGTCGCGAAAATCTTGCCGCCGACGCGAAAGTCGGGATGGCTGTGGTGGGCGCGCTCCTCGGTGTCGGTGAAGCCGAGTACGAGTTTGCGAAATTGGTCGGCCGTCATGTGGATATTTCCTCCTGCGCAATTGTCATCACGAGCGCCTCTTGTGGCGCGAGGGATCTGCTCTCCGCCGCTCGCCACAGAATCGCCGAAGAGGCACTCTGGTGAGCAGCGAGTGAGAACAGGTCCCTCGCTACGCTCGTGATGACAAATCGAAATTCATCATCGCCTCAGTGTGCGCCTGCCTTCATCCGCCGCTCCACCTCTTCCGGCGAGACGTCTTCCACGTGGGTCGAGATCCACCACTGATTGCCCTGCGAATCTTCCACGCCGCCGCTGCGGTCGCCGTATGCTTGGTTGGACATTTCGCGAACCACCTTGGCTCCCGCTGCCACCGCCTTCTTATACAGGGCGTCGCAATCGGGCACGTACAGACAAAGCATTACAGGCCTCGGCTTCCACTCATCGCGCGCCTGGCCGATCATGATCATCGAATCGCCGATCTGCGCTTCGGCATGCCTGACGTTGCCATCGTCATCTTTCATGCAGTAGGTGACTTTGGCATCGAACGCCTGTTCGATGAAGGTGATCAAGGCGCGCGCATCACCCACGGTGAGATACGGCACAACGGTGTGAAATCCGTCGGGAACTGGTTTGACTGCCATGGTTGCTTCTCCTTAAATTTCGGCTCTTGGCCTTTGGCCTTTGGCTGTTGCTGTACGCGTTTGCTAACCGCGAACGCCTGCGATCTTGATTTATTGCGTTCGCGGCCGATAGTCACGATTTTGAGGCCAAACCCAACGGCGGTCTTGTAAAAATCTGACCTAATCCAAAACGGGGAGGTGGTTTAAATGCGGCGTGCGGTGGACCAGGTAGGCTGCGGGCGTCAGCCCACAGAAGCCGCGAAAATCATGGGTGAAATGCGACTGGTCGTAGTAGCCGCAGTGGAGAGCCAGGTCCGACCAGTCCACGGAAGTTTGACCGGAAACCGAGGCAATCACTCGCTGAAAGCGGCGTACGCGCAGGAACCGTTTCGGCGTGAGTCCCACCTCGTCGGCGAAAAGTTGATTGAAATGGCGCTGGCTGTAGCCAATGCGATCGACCACGCTCGACAACGGCTGAGCCAGGGCGCCCTGCACAAAGTGATGTGTCGCATACTCGACGGCAGGATGCTTTTCTAATGCCTTCGGGGCATGGGAGAGCAGCCATTGTTCAACCATGGCAAACATCTCGCGCGGATCGGCACACTCGAGCAGGCGCTCGCGCAAACTACGAACACCTGCGCCGAAGACGTCGTCCAGAGATACGCATAGATCGCGCAGTTCGCCGGCGGGCATCGGCAGAAATGGAAATCCCCCACCCGGCTTGAACTGAATGCCCAGCGTCGTCACCATGTCGCTCGTGTCGAGCACCATGGGGGTTGAGCGCGCGCCGCAGATCACCTGCCCCGCAACCTTCACCGCAAGCGCGGAATTATCCGGTGGAGATTTCAGCAGGCTTCGCTCTCCCAGACTGAAGGCGATAGTCATGCAGCCGTCCGGCAACAGCCGCTCCTGCGCATGCGATTGGACATAGCCGTCCCAGTACCACATCACCTTTACGAAGTCTGACAATGGCGGACTCGGGATGTAGTGAGCGGTGATCATGGAACGACGAAAAGCTGGCGGCTATTTTACTGCGATTCCAGAGAAGCCTGCCCGTGGGCATGCGATTTCTTTTACATCACGAGATAAGCTAGTGCGCCAGCGTCCCGCCTTTCGCCTTGCGCACCTTAACCATGGCAAACGCTATAGGAGCACAGAGAAAACACAAGGCCGAGAGATAGCGGAAATCGTCAACGTACGACCATAGCGCCGATTGTCCATCCAGCATTCGGTTCAGCAGATCGAGGGCCTGTCGCGCGGCGGTGGCCGGATCGGCATGTTGCGACAGGTATGCTCGTCAGAGCGTTGAGCTGGTCCTGAAAGATATGACTGTACTGCGCCACGTTGTGCGAGAGTTCATCGCGATGCACTTGCTCGTGACGCACCAATACCGTATTCACCACGGAAATCCCAATGCTGCCGCCGACATTGCGCATCAGGTTGTAAATGCCGCTGGCATTGCCGATCTCTTCATTGCGCAACGTTCCCATCGTTGAAGTCGCCAGCGGAACGAAGATGAGGCTCACTCCGGCGCCGGTCAGGATGATGGGCCAGAACAGCGACCAGGGCCCGATGTCCAGCGTCGCTTGGCCTAGCCATAGAGTGCACGCGCCGGTGAAGACAAAACCGGCACAGACCAGGTAGCGGTTATCGACCCTGCCGGTAAGGATACCGATGACCGGCATAAACAACAGCGCACCCAGGCCGCGAGGCGCCACCGCCAATCCCGCGGCCAACGCCGTGTAGCCGAGCAACTCCTGAAAGAAGAGCGGCAATATTGTGATCAGGCCGTACACGACGGCCCCGAAAAGAAAGATGAGGATGCACCCCACCAGGAAGTTGCGATTGCGCAAGATGCGCAGGTCCACCAGCGGCTTATCGTGCGTCAGCTCGCGAATGAGGAACATCACCAGCGCGACGATGAGAATGGCCGTCGCCCAGCGGATCCAGGTTGCGCCGAACCAGTCGTCCTCCTGCCCTTTGTCGAGGATGATTTGCAGCGCGCCCAGCCAGACGGCGAGCAGGCCGAGCCCGAGCCCGTCGAGCCTGCCGGCTTTTGCGTTCTTGATGTATGGCGGATCTTCGACGAAGCGCGCGATCAGCAGCACGGCCAGAATGCCGACCGGGATGTTGATGTAAAACGCCCAACGCCACGAGTAGGTCTCGGTCAACCAGCCGCCCAGGGTGGGACCGATCACCGGCGCCACAACTACGCCCAAAGCAAACGCAGACATGGCAAGCCCGCGCTTCTCCGGCGGGAAACTTTCCAGCAGTATCGCCTGCGACAGAGGTTGCAGCGCTCCGCCGCCCGCACCTTGTATGGCACGCGCGATCAGGATGAAACCGAGACTGCTGGCCGAGCCGCAGAAAAACGACGAAACGGTGAAGATGATGATGCAAATAATAAGAAAGCGCTTGCGTCCGAACTTAATCGAGAACCAGCTGCTGGCGGGCAGGATGATGGCGTTGGCGACGAGATAGCTGGTCAGCACCCAGGTGGCTTCGTCGTTGGTGGCCGACACGCTGCCCGCGATATACGGCAGGGCCACCGCTGCGATGGAAGTGTCGAGCACTTCCATGAACGTGGCCAGCATCACCGCGACGGCGATGATCCAGGGATTGGTCTCGGGCCGCGAGACAGTTATTCCCCCGACGGTTTCTGCGCTTGCTGCCAATTCCCCTCTACCCTTTGAGTTGAAGAAGCTTACACGGAAGGCGGGTCGCCAGCCAACCGAGCGCCGGCAGTCACCGCAACCCCGAGATGCGGTTAGATGACGGATGGGGTGAGTTGGAATGTCAGATTACGGGGCGAAGTTGCAAATCAACAAGGAGCTCGACGTTCATCGCTCTGCCGAACAAGACACTCGTGATCCCAACTTCGGTTTGCGTTACATTGAATCCATGCGCTTGCAAATCAATGGCGATGAGAAAGAGTTTGCCGACGGGCTGTCGCTGGCTGACCTCATCGCGCAACTTGGCATGAAAGCCGACCGCGTCGCGGTAGAGTTGAACCGCGAGATCGTCTCACGCGCGCAATGGGAGGAAACAGCGCTGCACGACGGCGACAAACTGGAGATCGTTCACTTCGTAGGCGGCGGATGAAGGCCACGTTGCAGGCCGAAACGCCGGTGCAGTTCCCGGAACACTTGCATATTCTCATACTATCGAAATAAAGCAGTATCGAAGTTGATTTATATATAACTTAAGCTACTGTTTGATATTCAGGCATCCCGTGCGCTGCTGCTGCGCGCTAACCGTTGCCTTTTCAATAACTTGCCGATTTGGGAATTTCCCTAGGCGTGTCACTGCTGACCGCAGGTCGGAAGTGTAAGATTTACATGTCAACTAGGAGAAACGCAACAATTCCCGGCAAGCTGTTGAGCAGCATGGAAATATAAATGTCCTAAAAAGTAAAGAAATCCGGACGGATTTGCTACAGTGGAATTAGAGAGTCAGACAGGGTGTTCGCCCTATCTGGCTCTTTTTGCGTTTCCAGGAGAGCGTCATGCGGGTCTTTGTGCAATTGATGGCGTGGTGGTTGGGGGTCATGCTGCTTGAAGTGCTGCGGCAGGGGCGTGTCCCTGGCAGCGGGCCGTTTCTCAGCTCAGCAAACCTGTGCGCCTTCGCTACCCCGCAGGTACCGAAGCCGGCGATGGGCGGCCCCTACGGAGCGCTCAAGCGGATAGGATCAGGCCGACGGGAATGAGACGAAGGCGGCGTGCGGGTTGAGTTGTGCCGTCGCTACGCGACTCAGCGGTATTTCCCACTCGATACCCAGCACTCCGCCTTCGGCTGCGTGCTGGGCTGTCATGTGGGTCGCCCCCGCGGGGGCTTCGGATAGCTGGCTGTTCGATCGAGATTGCCGGAACCGAGTTCTGAGGGAGACTCTGGAGGCGAGCGAATGACGTTTCATCGCCTGCTTTTCGGGCGAACAGCGAACGGTGAATTGCGAAAAGCGAATCGCGGACCGCGATCGTCGAAACGGCTTGCCGAGGGGGTACGATATCGTTTGCGCGCCATTGCGCAGCTTTCGCACAGCTTCATGAAACCTGCATGAACACTGCGCGCGGCTTGGTTGACATGCCCCGTAGCGGACAATACACTCAAATGTTTAGACGTTGATGCGCAGCGCTTTCTGAGCGACCTTCATACATGCCTGATACATACTTTGCGCGCTATATTCCGCTGCTGATCCAAATGTGCCTTGCTGGCGCATTGGCGACGGTAATGGTGACGCTTTCCTATTTCGTCGGCCAGCACAAGTACAACAAGGCGAAGATGTCGCAGTACGAATGCGGCATGACGCCGGTCGGCGACGCGCGCCAGCGCTTCTCGGTGAAGTTCTACCTGGTCGCGATGCTTTTCATCCTGTTCGACGTCGAAGCCATCTTCCTCTATCCCTGGGCGATCATCTTCAAAGACCTCAAGATGTTCGGTTTTTGGGAGATGCTGGTGTACATCGGCATCGTGCTCGCCGGGTATTGGTACATCGTGAAGAAGGGCGTCATCGACTGGAACACCTCATCGAAGGCGGAGAGGATCTGACGATGCCCTGGCCGCCGGCAATCACCGATATTGAACAACTGAAGGATCGTCCTGAGGTGGCGCTGCTGCTTGCGTCCGAGACAATCGCCGTCGAAGGCGTGAAGTTCGATCGCGACGAGCTGACGATCTGGGTTGAGCGCACCGGATTGCGCGATGCCTGCCGCGCTCTGAAAGACAGCCAGGAGACTGAGCTACAACTCGCTGATGGATGTGACCTGCGTCGATTGGTATCCCAACAGCCCGCGCTTTGAAATTGTCTATCACCTATTCTCTATCTCGACCAAGAAGCGCGTTCGGCTGAAGGTGAAGCTCGAGGACTTTGATTCCAGTGTCGATTCGCTGGTACCGCTCTGGCCCAGCGCAAATTTCTTCGAGCGCGAAGTTTTCGACCTGTTCGGCATACGTTTCGACGGTCATCCGAATTTGAAGCGCATCATGATGCCTGAAGGCTGGGACGGCCATCCGCTCCGCAAGGACTACCCGGTCGAGGGATATCGCTAACCATGGCTGAGATGCTCGCACGGCCGCCGGTTCTGGATTCGACCGAAGATCGCACCATGCTTATCAACATGGGGCCGCAGCACCCGTCAACGCACGGCGTGCTTCGCCTGATGCTGGAGATCGACGGCGAAACCATCGTGCGGATGATGCCCGATATCGGGTATCTGCACACCGGAATCGAGAAGACCTGCGAGGCCAAGTTCTACCAGCAGGTCGTGCCGATGACGGACCGCATCGACTATCTCGCCCCCATGACCAACAATCTCGCTTACTGCCTGGCAGTAGAGAAGTTGTTGGGGCTGGAGATTCCGCCGCGGGCGCAGTGGATTCGCGTGATGCTCAACGAGTTGACGCGCATCAACTCGCACCTGGTGTGGCTGGGCACCCACGCCTTGGACATTGGCGCGATGACGGTGTTCCTGTACTGCTTCCGTGAGCGCGAAGATGTGTTGCGGCTGTTCGAAGCCGTCTCCGGCCAGCGCATGATGACCTCTTACTTCCGCATCGGGGGCCTTGCGCTGGAGCCGCCGCTCGGGTTCTTCGATCGAGTCAAAAAATTTATCGACCGCTTCCCTTCGAATATCGATGAGTACGAGGGACTGCTGACCAACAACCCCATCTGGGGGATGCGCCTCAAAGGCGTTGCGCACATTTCGGCCGAAGATGCCCTGGCGCTGGGCGCGACTGGCCCGACTCTTCGCGCCAGCGGCATCGATGTCGACCTGCGTCGCGACAATCCGTATTCGGGTTACGAGAATTTCAAGTTCAACGTGCCGGTCTCGAAAGACGGCGACGTATTCGCCCGGTACATCGTTCGCGTACAGGAGTTGCGCGAATCGCAGAAGATGGTGGTGCAGGCGCTGGAAGGTTTGCCGGAAGGCCGCATAAAAGCTGACGCGCCGAAGGTGGTGCTGCCCGATCGCGAGAAGATGAAGACGGAGATGGAAGCCCTCATCTATCACTTTAAGATTGTGACAGAGGGTTTCACGGTGCCCGAGGGCGAGGTGTACATGCCTGTGGAGTCTCCGCGCGGCGAGATGGGCTACTACGTCGTAAGCGACGGAACCGCCAAACCGTATCGCGTGCACATGCGTTCGCCGTCATTCGCAAATTTGCAGACGCTGCCAAAGATGTGCGAGGGGCGACTGCTCGCGGACGTGGTCGCGGCAATTGGTTCGATCGACATCATTCTGGGCGACGTGGACAGATAAAGCAGTTGTCGGTTGTCAGTAGTCAGTTGTCAGAAAGAAGTTGCGAGGTTTTCTGTGGATCCCGAGACAATGGCTCAGGATTGAAACCGAGCTTAATCGGCGAACGCTCCAGCGCCGGAGGCGCGATAGAACTTAGCCCAGCGCTTTAGCGCTGGGTAGACGCAGATAAAACAGCCTGAGTCCCGTAGGGACGGCACAGCGTTTCGGGGACTTCTTGAAAATCCCCACCCCGGCAAAACAAGCCGGAATGGGGCACCCGGCGAAGAGCCAAAAGCGATTCATGGCAAGCGCAGCACACAATTCGGCTCCCGATCCGCAGCGCGAGTTCCTGCGTCATACGCTGGCGACGCTCGCGTATCGCGGTGGTAAGGCGTTGCGGGGCGCGCCCGCGGATTTCGCCTCGTTTCGCGTTGCCGAGGGCTCGCGTACGCCGGGAGAGATTCTGGCGCACTTGGGAGACTTACTCGATTGGGCGTTGTCGATGGCCGAAGGCAATCAGCGATGGCAGAACTCGGAGCCGATGACTTGGGACGACGGAACTCGGCGGTTTCATGCCGGCATGCAGGCGTTCGATGATTACCTGGCGTCGAGTGCACCAATGGCGGTGAGTGCCGAGTCTTTGTTTCAGGGTCCGATTGCCGATGCCTTGACGCATATCGGACAGATTGGGTACCTCCGGCGTGTAGCTGGAGCTCCGGTGAAGGGCGAGAACTATTTCAAAGCCGAAATTGTCGCCGGACGCGTCGGTCCGGAGCAGGCCGCGCCGAAACGGGAGTTTTGATGAATCCCACTCAAGCCAAAACATGGCTTGAATGGGGCACCCGGCGAACAGCTAAGAGCGAATAGCGGGTTTATGCGTTTCTCTGACCAACTCGAACAACGTTTCGCGGACATGATCACGCACTATCCGACGAAGCGCTCGGTGCTGGTGCCGATCCTGCTTTACGTTCAGGATGAGCTAGGCGCGATCACCGACGACGCGATTCACGAGCTCGCGCAGCGGGTGGAGCTGTCGGACCTGGAAGTGCGCAACGTCATCACGCTACTACTCGATGATGCGCACGCACCCGATTGGCAAGTACAACTTGCAAGTTTGCACGAACGTGAGCTGCCTGCTGCGCGGCGCTGACGACATCTTCGACCATTGCAAAAAGAAGCTGGGCATCGGGAACAAGCAGTCGACGGCCGACGGACTGTTCCATCTGGAAGAGGTGGAGTGCATCGGCGCCTGCTCGTGGGCTCCGGCGATGCAGGTGGATTACGACTATCACGAGAACCTGACGCCGGAGAAGATCGACGAGCTGATCGAGGGAATAAAAAAAGCAACTAGCAGCTAGCAACTAGCAATTAGCCAAATCAAGTGTGAGACCCTCGGTTGGGAGAACAGGTGAAAGACTTTAGAAGGTTGACAGTCTGGGATCGGGCACACACGTTGACACTGGAAGTCTACAAAGCTACTGCGACGTTTCCGCGTGAAGAATTGTTTGGCGTCACGAGCCAGATGCGCAGGAGCAGCTCGTCGATAGCTGCAAACATAGCTGAGGGTTGCGGTCGCACCGGCAACGGAGAGTTTCACAAGTTTCTGAATACTGCCGCAGGGTCTTCGGTTGAACTGGAGTATTTTGCGCTTCTGTCGAAAGATCTCGGGTTTCTCCCGGCAGAGACATACGAGAAACTCCAGCGAGACGTCCTCGAAGTGCAACGGATGCTCGCGTCGCTGATACGAAAGGTCGACGCTGCGCGGAGGGTCAAAACTAATTGCTAGTTGCTAGCTGCTAGTTGCTTTTATGGCTTATCTCGTTTCCCATCCCGATGAAGTAAAGGTCGTCTCCAGGCGCTTTGGCATGGGCGCGACCAACCTCGACCGCTACCTCGAGCTCGACGGCTACAAGGCGCTGCAGAAAACGCTGACCATGGAGCCGGACGCGATTATCGCCGAGGTGAAGACGTCGAACCTGCGCGGCCGCGGCGGCGCCGGATTTCCGACGGGCATGAAATGGTCGTTCGTGCCCAAGCAGTCGGCCAAGCCGAAGTACGTGCTGTGCAACGGCGACGAGAGCGAGCCCGGCACCTGTAAAGACCGCCTGATCTTCGAGTACGATCCGCATTCGGTCATCGAAGGCGTGATGATTGCCTGTATCGCAATCGACGCCAAGGTCGGCTACATCTATTTGCGCGGCGAGTATCGCTACCTGGTCAAGATCATGGAAAAAGCCGTGGCCGACGCCTACGCGCGCGGCTTCATCGGCAAGAACATCTTCGGCTCAGGACGCAATCTCGACATCTATATCCACTCCGGCGCCGGAGCTTATGAAGTTGGCGAAGAGTCGGCGCTGATGGAATCGCTCGAAGGCAAGCGCGGCGTGCCGCGCATCAAGCCTCCCTTCCCTGCTGTTGTCGGACTTTGGGGCGGCCCGACCGTCATTAACAACGTCGAGACGCTGGCCAGCGTTCCGCACATCATGCTGGGCGGCGGACAGTGGTTTGCCGATCTGGGCACGCCGAAGAACGGCGGCACGCACCTGGTGAGTATCAGCGGCAATGTGGAGAAGCCCGGGGTTTACGAACTTCCCCTGGGATACAACTTCAAGAAGCTGCTCTACGACGTTGCCGGCGGCATTCAGGGAGGCCGCAAGCTGAAAGCGGTAGTGCCGGGCGGCTCGTCGGTACCGATTCTGAAGCCGGACGAAATCGATTACCCGTTCGATTATGACGGCATGGCAAAGGCCGGGACGATGATGGGCTCGAGCGCGGTCATCGTGCTCGATGACACGCAGTGCATCGTGAAGTTTGCGCTGCGGGTGATGAAGTTTTATCAGCACGAAAGCTGCGGCTGGTGCATTCCGTGCCGCGAAGGAACCGACTGGCTGAAGAAGACGCTGGTGCGTTTTCACTCCGGCGGAGGCGTGGCGAAAGACATCGATAACATGAAGTACCTGGCCGACAACATGCTGGGACGGACGTTCTGTCCGCTGGGCGATGCAGCAGCGATGCCGATGATTTCGTACATCCAGAAGTTCCGGGAAGAGTTTGAAGCGCATTTGGACGGCAAGCCGTGTCCATTCGAGCATGCGGAGGAGTTGGTGGGAGCGTAGCAGATCGCTTTTCGCTATTCGCCATTCGCTCTTCGCCAGAGAACATCGGCGAAGTTGATTATGTCGCGAACGGCGGAACGCGAAGAGTGTGCGATTGTGCTGGTAAAAGGACGGTTCAATTGCGGCGGCGGCGAAAGCAGGTCCTTCGCTTCGCTCAGGATGACAAGGATTTCTTCGCCAGAGTGGGTTAGCTGAGAGCTGAAGGCTGACAGCTGACAGCTTTCTCATGCCAAGAGCGAATAGCGAAAGGCGAATAGCGGTTTTTCAATGGCTGACGTAACACTCACTGTCGACGGCAAGAAGCTCACGGTTCCCGCGGGAACGCTGCTGATTGAAGCGTGCAAGAGCACGGGCATCCACGTGCCTTCGTTCTGCTATTACCCCGGACTTTCGCTGCAGGGCGCTTGCCGCATGTGCCTGGTGGAAATCGAAAAGATGCCCAAGCTGCAGACCGCGTGTACCACCGTGGTCGGCGAAGGCATGGTCGTTTCCACCGAGAACGACAAAATCAAGCAGGCGCGCAAGTCGATGATCGAGCTGCTGCTGGGCAATCATCCGCTCGACTGCCCGGTATGCGATGCCGGCGGCGAATGCGAACTTCAGGACATGACCTTCACCTACGGCGCGGCCGAGTCGAAGTACATGGAGCTGAAGAACCATCGCGACGAGCAGCAGTGGTCGCCGGTTGTGTACTTCGATCGCCCGCGCTGCATCCTGTGCTATCGCTGCATTCGCGTCTGCGGTGAAGGCATGGACGTGTGGGCGCTGGGCATCCAGAATCGCGGATCGAGCGCCATCATCGCGCCTAATAAAGAAGATCACCTGGAGTGCGAAGAGTGCGGCATGTGTATCGACATCTGCCCGGTCGGCGCACTGACCTCCGGTGCCTACCGCTATAAGACGCGTCCCTGGGAGATGAAGCACGTCGGCACCGTCTGCACGCATTGCGGCGACGGCTGCAAGACGACGCTGGGCGTGCGCCGCGCCGATACCGGCATGCAGATTGTTCGCGGCGACAATCGCGACAAGAGCGGCATCAACGGCGACTTCCTTTGTGTCAAGGGGCGCTACGCTTTCGACTTCGCCCACAATGATGAACGTCTGACGAAGCCGCTGATCAAGCGAGATGGCAAATTTGTTCCTTCGACCTGGGAACAAGCCTTCGAGCTGATCGCTTCGAAGTTCAAGGACGTCTTAACTACCATCGGACCATCCGCCGTCGGTGTCATTGGCTCCAATCGCACGTCGAACGAAGAAAACTACCTACTGCAGAAGTTTGCGCGCCTGGTGCTGGGGACGAACAATATCGACCACCATCGCACCGCCGACTTCCCTGCTTTCGCTTCGGCGCTCGCAGGCAAAGAGAACGCCACCGCTTCGATGCGCGAGGTAGGCGAGGCTCCGGCGATTCTGCTGATCGGCAACAACCCGACCGACCAGCATCCGCTGCTGGCGTGGCAGATTCGCACCAACGTGCGCCTGCATCGTGCGCGGGTGTACGTGGTGAATTCGTATCCGATTAAGCTGCGCCGGCAGGCCACGGCGTTTGCGCAGATTGCTCCGGGCTCCGAGGGCAGCTTCGTGCAGTTCCTCGCCGGAAACGATTCGGCGAGCCGATGCGATCCTTTCTCCGCAGCTAACGCGCGAAGCGCTGAACGAGCCTGCGCGACAAGATCAAAGGCGAGAAGCCGCTGGTCATCGTCTTTGGTTCCGAAGTTCGTGGCGCCGATGTAAAGGCGCTGGTCGATTTCGGCCTGGCGCAGGGAGCGAAGTTTGTCTGCCTGGGCGACTACGCCAACTCGCGTGGCGCCGCCGACATGGGTCTGTATCCCGACATGCTGCCGGGCTACGCGCCGGTCGGCTCGACAACGCAATATCACGAAGAGTGGCTCGACGAGATTCCCAATCAGCCCGGCATGAACCTGCTCCAGATGATGGACGCGGCGAAGGCCGGCACGCTGAAGGCGCTGTACGTCGTCGGCTCGAATCCTATTGCGCGCTACAACGTTGATCCGTTCGTGCTGAACGGACACGTTCACCGTCGTGCAGGACATGTTCCTGACCGAAACGGCGCTGGCTGCGGACGTGGTATTGCCGGTGGCGAACGCGTATGAGAAATCCGGGCACCATGACCAACACCTGCGGCGACCTGCAGATGGCTGAAAAAGGGCGGCGAGTTCTCGGGCGTACGGTCGGACTTCGAGTGCATCGTGCGCATTGCCAACACCATGGGATACGACGTCCACAAGCTGGTGCCCTTCGGCCTGGGCGGCGAAGGCACGCGCGCCGACATGGGACAGTCACGGGGTGCGCAGTCGGGCGAATCTGACCGCCATGCCGTGTGGCTCGCGTCACACAATCTCGAGCCGAAGATGAGCCCGTACTGATCCGATTGCCATGCTCGACGAAATTCAGCGGCTGGTTCCGGGATACGACATTTCGCGGCTTGGCATTCTGGCCGGTCAGGACGAGCACACGCAACTGGTGCAGATTACGCGGCGCAACCGGAACCGGGCAGCCGGAGATGATTCTGCCGTCGAATGACACGTTGTTTACCTCGGGAACATTGGGACGGTATTCCGCGACGCTGAATACGGTGATGGAGCGGTATCGTACGGAGCCAGCGGACAAAGAGGTCGCGGCGGATTGATGGAAACACGCTATTCGCTATTCGCCTTTCGCTCTTCGCCGGAAAGAAGCATCGCGCAGGAACTCTGGCGAAGGGCGAATAGCGAATAGCGAGAGGCGAAAACCCAGGAGCGGTACTCGGACTTGAAACTGCACAAATGAGCATCGGACTCTTCATCCTCGTCTCGCTGATCAAGATTGTGATCGCGCTCTTCGTTCTGCTGACCGCCGTGGCCTACACCACGCTGGCGGAACGCAAGGTCGTCGCTCACATCCAGAACCGCTGGGGACCGTCGCGGGTGGGGCCGTTCGGCATCTGGCAGCCGCTTGCCGATGGCCTAAAGTTTATCTTTAAGGAAGACCTCACACCGCCTTACGTTAACAAGCCCTTATTCCTTCTTGCTCCGGTCCTTTCGTTGACCGTTGCGCTGACCTCGATCGCGGTCATTCCGATCGGGCCATGGGTAACGATCGGCTCGGTGCATACGCCGCTGCAGATCGCCGACGTCAACATCGGTTTGCTGGTGATTCTTGGCCTGACCTCCATCGGCGTTTACGGCATCGCGCTGGCGGGCTGGTCGTCCAACAGCAAGTACTCGATGCTGGGCAGCCTGCGCGCCGCTGCGCAGATGGTGAGCTACGAAATCGCGCTCGGCCTGTCGCTGATCGGCATTCTGATTTATGCCGGCAGCTTCAGCCTGCGCGACATCGTTATGGCGCAGCAGGGCACATTTCTCGGATTCATTCCCAAGTGGAACATCTTTACCGGGCAGATCGTCGCGTTCTTCATTTACATCACGGCGGCGTACGCCGAGACCAACCGCATCCCGTTCGACCTGGCGGAAGCCGAGACCGAGCTGGTCGCCGGCTATCACACCGAATACAGCTCCATGAAGTTCGCCATGTTCTTCATGGCGGAATACGCCAACATGTTCACCGTCGCCTGCCTGGCAACGGTGCTGTTTCTGGGCGGATGGTCGGGGCCGGTCTTTGGTCCGCCGATTTTGCACGTGTTGTTGCCGGTATTCTGGTTCGTGCTGAAAGTTATCGTTTTCATATTCATCTACATCTGGGTTCGCGGAACGCTGCCGCGCTTCCGCTATGACCAGTTGATGGCATTTGGCTGGAAGTTTCTTTTGCCGCTGGCGCTGGCCAACATCATTGTGACCAGCCTGGTGGTGGCGTTGAAGTAGAAGACGCTATTCGCTGTTCGCTATTCGCTTTTCGCCAGAGTTCAGCGAGTCGGATTCTGGCGAGAACGAGAGTGCAACGCAAGGCGAAGGCAGGTATCAGCGGTTCACGCAACTCGCGTCGTCGTTTCGCCGGAATCGTTACCTCCTCTGCTTTCCGGCGAAAGGCGAAGAGCGAATGGCGAAAAGCGATTAAACCCATGCTGCTCATCTTGATTTCCTGTTCTTCATCTTCGCGGCGGTGTGTGTCGGCGGGGCGATTAACCTGCTGGTGCAGCGCCACCCCATCAACAGCGCGCTGTCGCTGATCGTGGTGATGGGCTCGCTGGCCCTGCTCTACCTGCTGCTGGGCGCCGAGTTCGTGGCCGCCGTGCAGGTCATCGTCTATGCCGGCGCGGTGATGGTGCTGTTCGTCTTCACCATCATGCTGCTCAATGCGGGCGCGGAAGAGCGCACGCCACATGCCAGCCGCGTGGCCATCATGCTGGGCGTTCCCGGCCTGATCATCGGACTGGGAATCGTGGCCGCGGTGGTCAGCCGCATGACCGGACTGGACCGCATCGGCATCGGCGGTCCGCAGGTAGCGAACGGAACTGAATCGTTCGGCGCGCCGCAGGCCATCGCACACCTGCTCTTCCGCGATTTCCTGCTGCCGTTTGAAGTGACATCGATCCTTGATCCTGATCGCCATCATGGGCGCCGTGGTGCTGGCGCGGAGGGAGGAGTAGATGGTTCCTCTTTCTTATTACCTCATCCTGAGCGCGATTCTGTTTGCCTGCGGCGTTGCCGGCTTTCTGATCAAGCGCAACATCATCACCATCTTCATGTCGATTGAGCTGATGCTCAACGCCGTGAACCTGACGTTCGTTGCCTTCGCCGCGCAGCTGCAAGCAGCTCGAGCGGACAGGTCTTCGTCTTCTTCGTCATGGTCGTCGCCGCAGCCGAAGCGGCCGTCGGACTGGCAATCATCATTTCTGTCTTCCGCACGCGCGAGACGCTGAACGTCGATCGCGTGAACCTGCTGAAACTATGAGCCTTGCATCTCTGGATCATTCCGCTGTTGCCGCTGGCCGGAGCCGCTATCAACGGGCTGCTGGGCAAGCGCTTCCCCAAGGCGCTGGTGAATACCATCGCGCTGGGGTCGACGGCGCTTGCCTTCGCCTACGCGCTGTGGGTGGCGGCCCAGTTCTTCGGAATGCCGGCGAACCAGATTCCCTACATCGAGCGCCACCAGACCTGGATGGCGGCGGGCAGCTTCTCCGTCGACTACGGCTTCTGGCTCGACCAGCTGTCGCTGGTCATGCTGCTGATCGTCACCGGCGTCGGCTTCGTCATCCACATCTTCTCCGTCGGCTACATGGAGCACGAGGGCGGCTACTACCGCTACTTCGCCTACCTCAACCTCTTCATGTTCTTCATGCTGACGCTGATCCTGGCCAACAACTATCTGCTGATGTTCGTCGGCTGGGAGGGCGTCGGCCTGGCGTCGTACCTGCTCATCGGCTTCTGGTTCCTGAAGCCCTCGGCGGCGAATGCCGGCAAGAAGGCGTTCATCACCAACCGTGTCGGCGACTTCGGATTCCTGATCGCGCTGTTTCTGCTGATCAAGCACTTCGGAACGCTGCAGTACGACGGCGTATTCAAGGCCGTGTCGGCCCTGCGGTGTCGAAACTACCGCCGGCCTGCTCACCGCGATTGGCCTGCTGATGCTGATGGGCGCGACCGGCAAGTCGGCGCAGATTCCGCTGTACGTCTGGCTGCCCGACGCGATGGAAGGCCCGACGCCGGTCTCGGCACTGATCCACGCCGCGACCATGGTCACCGCCGGCGTCTACATGGTGTGCCGCTCGCACGCCATCTTCGACCGCGCACCCAATGCTGCACTGGCGGTCGCGGTCATCGGCACGCTGACCGCGATCTTCGCCGCGTCGATCGGCATCGTGCAGCAGGACATCAAGAAGGTGCTGGCGTACTCCACCGTTTCGCAGCTTGGCTACATGTTCATGGGCGCCGGCGTGATGGCCTACGGAGCGGGCATCTTCCACCTGATGACGCACGCCTTCTTCAAGGGCTGCCTGTTCCTGTGCTCGGGCGCGATCATTCACGGCCTGGGCGGCGAGCAGGACATGCGCTTCATGGGCGGCCTGCGCAAGTACATGCCGTGGACCTTCTGGTGCATGACGTCGGCGACCTTCGCCATCGCGGGCTTCCCGCCGTTCGCGGCGTTCTTCTCGAAAGACGAGATTCTGGGCGCAGACCTTCGCCAGCGGGCAGCACGTTCTGTGGCTGATCGGAATCATCGCCGCCGGCATGACGTCGTTCTACATGTTCCGGCTGTGGTTCATGACGTTCTTCGGTGAGTATCGCGGGCCGAATCCTGCGACCGCAGGACACGGCCATGACGCCGACGCGCAGCATGCCGGGCACACCGGCGCGGTTCACGATGCGGAAGACGCGCATGCCGCGGGTGGCAGTCACGGTCACGGCACTCCGCATGAGAGCCCGTGGGTGATGGTGGTGCCGCTGATTATCCTCGGCATCTCTGTCGCTCGTCGGCGGATGGATCGGCGTTCCGGAAGCGCTGGGCGGCTCCGATCACTTCGAGCATTTCCTCGAGCCGGTGTTCGCGGCGTATGCGCCGGCGGCGGAAACTCCCACCCCCACCGCCGGCAAGGCAGCAGCCGGAATGGGGCACCCGGCACGTGAGCACGAAGATAGCGGCATGGAACTGGCGCTGATGGGTGTGTCGGTCGGCGTCGCCGTGATTGGATTCGCTGGCGCCTGGTACCTCTACTACAAGCGAACCGATCTTCCGGCGAAAATGGCGGCCAGCGCGGGCAGCCTCTATCGCCTGGTGCTCGACAAGTACCGCATCGACGAGCTCTACGGAGCGGTCATCATTCAACCGCTGATCTGGCTTTCGACCAACGTCTTCTGGAAAGGCATCGACGTTGGACTGATCGACCGCGGCGTGGACGAAAGTGCCGCCGGAGCGCAGGACGTCTCCGACGCAATGCGGCAGATGCAGTCGGGCAACATCCGCTCGTACGCCGGATGGGTAGCGGCCGGAGCGGCCGTGGTAATCGCCTTCATGGTGTGGCGAGGTCTGCGATGAACTTCATCAACCAGAACATCGTCACCATCGTTACCTTCCTGCCGCTGGCGGGCGCGCTGTTGCTGCTGGTCTTCCCGCGACGCGATCGCGACATCCGCTACTTCGCGCTGGGGATTTCGCTGGTCACGCTGCTGGCTTCCCTGCACCTGCCGTGGCACTTCCAGCGCGGCGCCGACGGATTCCAGTACGAGCAGAACGTTCCGTGGATTCCCCACCCGAACATTCACTACCACCTTGGCGTGGACGGCATCTCGCTGTGGCTGGTCGTGCTCACCACGTTCCTGATGCCGCTATGCGTGCTGGTGTCGTGGAAGTCGATCAACGAGCGGGTGAAGGAATTCTTCATCCTGATGCTGGTGCTCGAGACGGCGATGATCGGCGTCTTCGTCTCGCTCGACCTGTTCCTCTTCTACTTCTTCTGGGAAGCCACGCTCATCCCGATGGCGCTGCATCATCGGCATGTTCGGGCACGGCCGCAGGATTTACGCGGCGGTGAAGTTCTTCCTGTACACCATGATCGCCTCGGTGTTCATGCTGGCCGCACTCCTGTGGCTCTACGCCCACACCGGCAGCTTCGACTTCCTGGAAATTCAGCGTGCGATTGCAGCAGGGAGCAGTTCCGGGATTTGCCGGCGCGGCGAAGTGGCTGTTCCTGGGATTCTTCGTCGCCTTTGCGGTGAAGGTGCCGATGTTCCCGCTGCACACCTGGCTGCCGGACGCGCACGTCGAAGCTCCGACCGCGGGCTCGGTGATTCTTGCCGGCGTGCTGCTGAAGATGGGCACCTACGGTCTGCTGCGCTTCAACGTCGGGCTCTTCCCCGAGCAGGCAAGGGCGAACGCAGGATGGATCGCAGCGCTGGCCATCATCGGCATCATCTACGGCGCGCTGGTGGCGATGATCCAGCCGAACATCAAGCGGCTGATCGCGTACACCTCGGTCAGCCACCTCGGCTTCGTAGTGCTGGGTATCTTCAGCTTCACGCAGATCGGCGTGGATGGCGCGGTTTACCAGATGCTGAACCACGGCGTCTCGACCGGAGCGCTGTTCATGCTGCTGGGCATGATCTACGACCGCCGGCACACCTACGACATCGAACGAGTACGGCGGCCTGGCGACGCCCGATGCCGATCTATGCGACTTTCTTCACCTTCATCATGCTCTCGTCGGTCGGACTGCCGCTGCTGAACGGATTCGTCGGCGAGTTCATGATCCTGAGCGGCGCCTTCCAGGCCAAGCAGATCTGGGGGATTCTGGCGGCGACGGGTGTTATCTGGAGCGCATGCTACCTGCTGTGGATGTATCAGCGAGTGTTCCAGGGGCCGGTGACGAATCCGGCGAACGCCCATCTGCGGGACCTGGATGCGCGCGAGCAGATTTCACTGTGGCCGCTGGCCGTGGCCGCGCTGGTGATGGGTGTAGCGCCGATGCTGTGGCTGCACTCGATTGATCCCTCGGTGAGCGCGGCCTTGAAGCAGTTTGAAGCCGCGACCCAGGCATCGGCGCCGGCGATGACGCATGTTTCCAACGCACTTATGACGGTATTCGGACGATGATTCCAACAGTCGACTACATTCGGATCCTGCCTGAGCTGGTGCTGAGCGTCTTCGGCATCATCATCATGCTGGTCGATCCGATGCTTCCGCCCAAGGGCAACACGAAGACCGCTGGGCATGATCGCGCTGGTCGGCGTGCTCGCCGGGCTGGCAGCCACCTGCATTCAAGCGCAGAACTATGGTGACGCATTCTTCGGCATGGTGCGGGTGGATGCATTCAGCGTCTTCTTTCATTTCGTCATTCTGCTGATCGCGCTGGTCGTCATTCTGGTTTCCTTCGATTACCTGGAAGTGCAGCACATCCATTCGGGCGAATACTACGGGCTGGTCCTGTTTGGCACCGTCGGCATGATGCTGATGTCGTCGGCGATCGAGCTGGTGCTGATCTTCATCGCGCTGGAGATTTCGTCGATCTCGACCTACATCCTCGCGGGATTCCGGCGGCGCACGGCCGAAAGCGCCGAGGCGTCGCTGAAGTATTTCCTGCTGGGATCGTTCGCGACCGCGTTTTTCCTGTATGGCGTTGCGCTGGTATTTGGCGCCACCGGAACGACGAATGTCTACGGTATCGCGAAGGCACTGCAAGGCCAGCCCTCCCTACTGGTTTACCTGGCTGTGGCGCTGATGTTTGTCGGCCTGGGATTCAAGGTTGCCTCGGCACCGTTCCATGTGTGGACGCCCGATGTTTACGAGGGCTCGCCAGCGCCGGTGGTCGCGTTGATGTCCACAGGCCCCAAGGCCGCAGCTTTTGCCGTGCTGTTGCGCGTGCTGTTCGCCACGGGTGCTCCAGGCTGGTTCTGGATGGTGTGGGTATCGGCGGCGCTCTCGATGACGCTGGGTAACATCGGCGCGCTGGTGCAGCAGAACATCAAGCGGCTGCTGGCGTACTCGTCGATTGCGCACGCCGGATATTTACTGGTTGCGTTCGCCGCCGCGAAAGAAACTGGAATCTCGGCCGCAATCTTCTATGCGGCGTCATACGCGGCGATGAACGTCGGCGCGTTCGCGATTGTGGCTCATCTGGCTGCGCGCGGTGAACGCTACGTCACGCTCGATGACTACGCCGGGCTGGGACGCCGCTCGCCGGTGCTGGCCGGCATTCTCACTATCTTCCTGCTGTCGCTGATCGGGATTCCTATCACCGGCGGCTTCTTCGCCAAGTTCTACGTCTTCTCCGCCGCCTTGCAGGCGAACCTGGTCGGACTGACCATCATCGGCGTCATCAACAGCGCCATCGCCGCGTATTACTACCTGCGCGTGATCGTCTACATGTACATGCGCGATGAGCGATTCGAAGCGCCAGTCGCACGCATTCCCGCCGGGCTCGGCGTTGGCCTGGCCATCAGCCTGATCGCGACCATCTACCTCGGCGTGCTGCCTGGGCGCGTGCTGGATTACGCGCTGCGCGGCGCACAGGATCTGATGAAGTAAATGCCGCTGGCTTTCCGGCCCGCACTGCTATCGCTATTCATCTTTTTCGTCATCTCCTGTGGTACTCTGCCGAAACTGAATTATGAGCCTGCAAATCGTCTATCTCGCACGTCACGGCGAAACGGCTTGGACTCTCTCTGGCCAGCACACCGGCCTCACCGATCTACCACTCACCGAACATGGTGAGCAGAACGCGATCCACCTCGGCGAGCGTCTGAGAGGTCTCACATTCGCGAAGGTGTTTAGCAGCCCATTACAGCGCGCGCGCCGCACCTGCGAGTTGGCAGGATTTGCTGCGGTCGCCGAGATCGATCCCGACCTGGTCGAGTGGAATTACGGTGAGTATGAGGGCCTGACCAGTGCGCAGGTTCACACCAAGAATCCGAACTGGAAGCTGTTTCGCGACGGCTGTCCCGGCGGCGAGACAGTCACGCAGATTGGCGCGCGTGCCGATCGCGTGGTGGCACGGGTGCGTGGGATTCAGGGCAATGTCTTGCTGTTTTCCAGTGGACACTTCTTGCGAGTGCTGGCGTCGCGCTGGTTGGGACTCGATGCGTCAGCCGGACAGTACTTCCTCTTGAGCACTGCCGCGCTCAGCCAGTTGGGTTACGAGCATGACCTGAGCGAGCCGGTCATTCGTTTGTGGAATGATACGAGTCATGTGCAGGGATGATATGTGCTCGTTAGCCAGGGGCTGAAGCCCTCAATTCAAGGGAGCAGATTCGGCACGACCGAGGTCGTGCCCTGACGCGAATGTTCGAAGACGACGGTTCGCGCCTGAACACTCATTCCCCAAGACGAGATTCGTTCGGAGCTACCGCTCTTTCTGGTCCTTGTTCTCTTTCGACTCGTCGCCATTGGCTGCCTGCAACTGCAGATCGTTCGCGTTGTATTGCTTGCCGTTGAACACGACATGCGCGGTGACTTCGGATCCAACCTTCAGCTTGCTCTTATCGTTCACCGCCGACTGATCGAAGTGCAACTCGTAGGTTTCATCGTCGCTTCGGTTCTCCAGCGCGAGGGTGCTGCTGCGTAGATCGATGTTCGTCACCACACCCGAGAAGACATACGTGTCGCCGGGCTTCGCCAACAAAATAACTTCCCGGGCGACGTCGTGCTTGTCTTTGCCCGGAGCGAACTGCACATCGACCAGCGACCCAGGTTGCAAATCATTGCTGTTGGCCGATCCCTTGTACGCGCTGTATTGCGTGCTGCTTCCCACAGCGAACGTCACCGGCTGGGTCGACAGTTCGTCGCGAACGGTGACCGTTCCTTTCTCACGATTGACCGCCGTTACCTGGCCGCGCACTTCGGCGACCCCGGTTTGGGTCTCGACGCGCACGTTCTTGGCAAAGACGCGCGAGCCGTCGAGCATGGTGTCGACATACACGCGGTCGCCTTTGCGGATGCCGAGCACCGTAGTCTCCTCTCCGTTGCGATAGATGTGCGAGCGCTCGTCGACAAACACTTTGATCTTCTGTCCGCCACCGAATGGTTGAATGGTGAGCAGGTTGCGAATGTGATCAACGCGCGCGGCGGTGCCTCCGATCAGCGTGGGCTTGGTCTTGGGCAGCGGCGGCGGTTCCAACAGCGGGTCATTCGCGTTCGGGTCAGCTGAATTGGTGTTGAGGACAGTCCTGGGTTCGTCGTTTTGCGGCGAACTCGTGTCGCTCTTCGAAATCGTCGTATTGGTGGTCAGCGTTCCCCTCTCGCTCTTTGTAGTACTGGTATCGGTCGCCGGAGTTGTGGCGCCCGTCGAATCCGATGTATTTGCGACTCCCTTCGCAGTATCCGAGCCACTACTCTCTCTTGCCGGCGCGACCGTGGGTGTGTTCGATCCCGGAACACCCGATCCTGACGGCTGCGATGCCTGCCCCGCATTGCCCCGGATGGGACCGGCATCCTGTTGCGCAACAGCAATCCCCGTAACGGTCAAGCCGATGCCGACCACAAGAACAACATTCCTTATTACGCCTGAATTCATATGCGAAAGCAGTCCACAAGAAGTTGTGCGAGGCGCCCTGGCGAGAGCTCCCGCATTCG
The DNA here is from genome assembly GCA_963819645.1 of uncultured Acidobacteriaceae bacterium. GTDB lineage: Bacteria > Acidobacteriota > Terriglobia > Terriglobales > Acidobacteriaceae > CAVVDY01. The sequence continues at coordinate 83,421 of CAWFWZ010000016.1, read as the reverse complement.
AGAGTTGGATGCAATCCGCCGGTGCTCTGCTGTATACCACCCGATGCGAGAAATTCAGCAGCACCCGGCAGAGCTGCCAACCGTGGAGCACTCACTGCCCATCTAAGGTATTCGACGCCGTATTGTGGCGCGCGGCTTTTCACTCGACGCTACTCTGCCCGGAGGCTGAATGTCTGTTGTACTGACGCCATCTGCTTTGCACGTCAGTTCGATCACGCGGAAACTTTGCTGCGCCTTGCTGGGATGCGCCCTCGCGCTACCCGTGGCAGCCAAGGACGTTACCATCAGCTTGCCCAAGAGCAGCAAGCCGACGCCGGTGCAGAAGCTGAATCAGCAGGGCGTAAAAGAGCTGGAGAAGCACAACTACAAGGAAGCGAAGAAACTCTTCTACAAGGCGTACCTGATCGATCCCGACAATCCGTTCACGCTGAACAATCTGGGCTACATTGCCGAACTGGATGGGCAGGCAGATCGGGCGCAGCGTTACTACGCGCTCGCCGCGTCGCATGCTTCTGACGCGCTGGTTTACAAATCGACTGAGAAACAGGTCGTCGGCAAGCCGGTAGATCAGGTTGCCGGCAACGCAGCCGACACGCAGATGCAGATCAACCGTGCGAACGTCTACGCCATGAGCCTGCTGGAGAAAGATCGCGCGCCTGAGGCCGACGTTGCGCTGCAAAAAGCGCTGAAACTCGATCCGAACAATCCTTTTACGTTGAACAACATTGGTTACGCTCGCGAAAAAGAGGGCGAGCTTGAAGACGCCTACAAGTACTACAGCCAGGCCGCAGCGCAGCACTCCGACACACCGATCGTTGTGACGTTCGAGAAATCGTGGCGGGGCAAAGGCATCAGTCAGATCGCCGAGAAAAATGCCGAGAACGTCCAGAAAGTGATGGAGCGCTCGAACGATATTCCGGAGCGCGTGGCTCGGCTGAATACGCGTGGAGTTGCGGCCATCAACCGCAATGATTTCAAGCTGGCGCGGCAATATTTCGACGAGGCGTACAAGCTGGATCCCAAGAACGCGTTCGCGCTGAACAATATGGGCTACCTGGCTGAGGCTGACGGCGATCGCGAGACCGCCGACTTCTATTACGGCAAAGCCAAAGAAGCCGACCAGTCGAGCAAGCGCGTGGCTTATGCAACGCGTAAAGATGTCGAGGGCGAGAAGCTGGCAACCGTCGCCAACGGCAGTGATGAGTCGGTGAACAAGGCGATGGACGAGGCTGCTGCGGCGCGCCGCATGGAAGGTGGCCCGGTGGTGCTTCACAATCGCGACAACTCCGCGGTCACTGAGCCACTCGTTCCACCCAAGCCAGAGACTACACAGCCGATCCACTCGGTCGAGATTCCTGAGCCCGGTAGCGGAGGCTTGCTACAGCCGCTTCCGGAGAGCGAACAGCCTAAGCTACCCGCCGACAACGGCACCGGAGCCGGAGCGCCGGCGGGACAGCCTGCTGCGCAGCCGCCTGTCAATCAGCCGCAGGGACAGATCGATAACGGGATGATCATGCCGCTGCCGGACGACCAGCAGCCCGGAGCGCAACCGCAGAACGCGCCCGGTCAGAACGCCCAGCCTCCTGCGAATCAGCCACCCACTCAACCACAGGCACAGCCTCAGCAGCCGCAACAAGGCCCGGTGCAGAACGGGATCATGATGCCGCTGCCCGACAACCAGCAGCCTCCCGAGGCCAAGCAGCCGGAGCCGCACTAGACAGCGCTGCTATCAGATCGCAAGGCGTGGCAGTTCCCTGCTGCGCCTTTTTGTTGCTCGCCCTTCGTGGAAATGAGGCCCAGACCTAGCCGATCGGTTAATGTGTTATGCGTACTAGCAGGGGAGAGACACTATGACTGAAGCACGCGCAATCTGGACTGACAAAGACCGCTTTCTGGGCGAGGCGAGCAGCGGGCATGCCGTGGTGATGGATGCCGGCGAGCCCAAGACGGCGAGCACTCCGATTGAGATGGTGCTGATTGCGCTGTGCGGGTGCACCTTGAGCGACGTGGTCGGCATTCTGCGCAAGAAGCGCGAGCCGTTTACCAGTCTGGAGGTGCGCGCTGAGGCGGAGCGGGCCAATGACTTTCCCAAGGTCTACACCAGCATCAAGCTCGTCTATCGCGTCGGCGGCAAGGTCTCCCGTGGAGGGATGGAGCGCGCGGTCGAGCTCTCGAAGGACAAGTACTGCTCCGTTTCGGCCATGCTGGAGAAGACGGCGAAGATCGAGTTCGTGATTGAGTATGACGAGGTGGTGGGGGCATAGGGCCTTGTATCAGGGCACCCTTCGACTTCGCTCAGGACAGGCTTAAAGCTTCAGCCGGGCCAAACACCGTCATCCAGATAATGGTCTTTAGGCCCCGGGGGAGTTTGCACGGGCTGAAGCCCGACATCTTCCAATGCCATCCGGCCCGACTGAAGTCGGGCCCTGATACAAAGCTCTCCGACCCAGCTTCCGTGTTCCATGCAAAAGCAAATACGAAACTTTTTCCACAAACATCGCGTCTGAGTAGATAAGCGCTTGCCGTACCATGTCCCTATCCGGATGTGGGGATGGGCTGTATGTTTTTGCTTACCAGGCTGGGAGTTACGATCCAGAGTTGCCACGGCATTATCTGGCTCGCGAGTTGGATCGTCCCGAGACCGCTGCGAAAAGAGTGGTCGGCCATGTGGCGCAATCAGGCGTGGCACTGGGCCAACTTTCTGGCTGAGACAGGCCGCCTGGACGGCCGCAACCAGCGCATCCTGACACGAAACTGCTGGGGCGCTTTTGCCGAGGCGTTCTGGATCCGCTACGACCGCGAGAGCTTTCTCACTGGCAAGCGGCGTCTCTTGCGCTCACCTTGGACGTGCCTCGCAGCCTGTCTCCTGCTGGTAATGGTGTTGCTGCTTGCGGGCGGATTTATTCCTCCAAAAAGTTCGCTCTTCTCGCAGCCGACCTATCAAGCCGACCGGGTGGCCGTCGTCAGCTTCAAGGGCAAATACGTTCGCATCCGCAGCGAGACGCTTCTATATCTTGGCTCGGTTTGGGGAGGCACGCCTCAGGCGAAAGAGATGGCGATTTATTCGTCAGGACCGAGCCGGCTCTCGGACGACTGGAGCGAAGTTCCGGTCATTGAATCTCGCGTAGGGCCGGAGTTCTTCCAACTGATGGGTGTCAAGCCTGAGCTGGGGCGACTGCCTCAGCCCTCGGACGGGTTCGCGTGCGCTGACTGTGCGGTCTTAAGTCACGACTTCTGGCAAATTCACTTTCGCGGCGACAAGAAGGTGCTGGGCCGGCGCATCGAGTTGGATGGCCATCCCATGACCGTCATCGGCGTACTGCCCCGAACCTTCGAGTTGCCGGCGTCATCTACCGCGGTCTGGACGGTGCTGGACGATGCGACTTTGCGGTTCAGCAATTTCGTGAGCCGGGTGGGCGTGATAGCGCGCTTGCGGGCAGGTGCTACTCCAGCACAGTTGCAGAATGACTTGATCGACCGCAGCGAGAACGCCGGCTATCGTTTCGTTCAGGCACCCATGAGTGTGGTTTCTCTCCAGAGCCAGTCGCGAGCCGTGCTGGCGACCTACGCGGTTTTTGTGCTACTGGCCGTGATTTGCGCGGGCGGCATTGCGTGGTTGTTGCGTTCGGCTGCCGGCGGATTCGGGCCGGTATCCCTTCGCGGCTGGCAGAACATCCGCTGGTGGGCATTTTTTGCGGCGAAATCTTCGGCACTCACCGCATCGGTTTATCTGCTGGTCTGGCTCATGGTTCACGGCCTGCTCGGCTGGGTAGGCCGCACGGTGTATCCCATGGCTGACGAGGTCGCCTTCTGGACATTCCTTCCGCTCGCCATCGCGGTGCTGACCTGGTGCATCGCCGATCAGCAGAAACGGTGCCGCCGTTGCCTGCGACGGTTGAGCATGCCGGTGGATGTTGGCCGCCCGGGCAGTGTGCTATTGAACTTCGCGGGCACGGAGATGGTATGCGAAGACGGTCACGGGATGTTGTACGTCGCCGAGTCCGAATCGAATGCACTGGAACGCGATCGCTGGCGGACGCTGGACGAAAGCTGGGCGGAACTTTTCCGCGCCGGATAATTTATTCCCTGGCGACGGGGCTGAGCGTTTGGTTTTGCAGTGCGCGCATTGCGAGCGCTCGTTGTATTGCAGCCGGAGAGATCGGCCACGCTAAACGGCTTGTTGAGAAATGCGTTTTGCTGACTGAGAATTTCCCGCCGCAGAGCGCTGTCTTCGGTGTATCCCGACATAAACAAGAAGCTGAGCTGGGGATCGAGCCGCACCAGCTGTGTCCACAACTCATGCCCGCTCATGCGTGGCATCACCAGGTCGGTGAGGACCAGATCGATCCTGCCCTGATGTTCCTGGAAGCGCTCAAGCGCCTCCACCCCGTCCACCGCTTCCACCACGTGGCATCCGAGCTGTTGCAGGCACTCACACAGATTTTGGCGAATTTGGGCTTCGTCCTCAACCACCAGAACCGTTTTTCCTCCGCTGACCGCCTGCGGTTCGACGCGTTCCGGCTCAGACTGCGGAGCAGACTCAGTGATGGGAAAGTAGAGCTTGAAAGTTGTTCCCTGCCCTGCCTCGCTATAGACCCACACATAGCCGCCACTTTGCTTCACAATGCCATAGACAATGGACAGGCCAAGCCCCGTCCCTTTACCGAGATCCTTGGTGGTAAAGAAAGGATCGAAGATGCGCGGAAGGATGGCGCTGTCGATTCCTGAGCCGCTGTCGCTAACCGCCAGCATCACGTATTTTCCAGGCAGCACCGGGCCGTGTTCGCGGGCATAGGTCTGATCGAGGTCCACATTGCGGGACTCGATTTCCAGGGTTCCTCCCTCAGGCATGGCGTCGCGCGAGTTGATGGCGAGGTTCATGATGACCTGCCCCAACTGGTCGGGATCGAGGTGGGAATTGTGCAATTGCGGATCGAGGCGCGTAATCAGCTCGATGTCTTCGCCGATGGTGCGGCGAAGCAGCCGCAAGGTGTCGCTCACTACGGTGTTGAGGTTCACGGTGCGGGTTTGCATCACCTGCTGTCTGCCGAAGGCCAAGAGTTGGCGGGTGAGCGAGGCAGCGCGGTCGGAGGCGCTGAGAACCTGAAGCAACGGCTTGCTCAACGGACTTTCGAGCGTGACTTTACCCAGCATGAGTTCAGTCGACAGGCGGATAACAACCAGAATGTTGTTGAAGTCGTGGGCGATGCCACCGGCAAGACGGCCGACGGCTTCCAACTTTTGCACCTGGCGAACTTGCTGCTCCAGCGTGCTGTGCTCGGTCATGTCCTCGATGTACACGTCGACCAGGTCGGGCATGTCCTCCGCAGTGCCCTGCAAAACATCCCATGCGCGGACGCGAATCGGCGTGCCGTCTTTGCGGAGAAACGTGGTTTCGAAGGCGTTCAGTCGTCTTGTTCTCCGTAGCAATTCCATCACGCGCTCGCGGTCCTTGGGCTCGCTGTAAAGCTGGGTGGAGAGCTTCAGGGCAAGCATCTCTTCCCGCGTGTAGCCTCCCAGCATCTTGGCGAGCGCAGGATTGAAGTCCACGAAGCAGTCTCGCTGCAGCGAACTGCTGCAAATCCCGAAGGGGGCGTTGTCGAGCATCGATTTCAGCGCTGCCTGCGACCGCAGCAGCGCCTCCTCCGCCTGTACTCTGGCGCTGGCATCCTGAATCAGCACCAGGTCACGAACAACCCCGCCGTGGACGAAACGGAACGCACCGATTTCGACCGGGAAGTCGCTGCCGTCTTTGCGCCGATGCGTCCAGAAGCCGCGCTGGCCGTACCCACAATTCGACTGCTGAAGATACGACTTGAGACGCTCATGTTCTTCTGGCGGACGAATGTCAAGCGCGTTGAGGCGGAGGAACTCATCGCGCGTGTAGCCGTATAACCGTAACGCCGCATCATTGGCATCGCTGATGGCCAGCGTCTGGCAGTCGAGAATCAGCATCGGACAGGGGTTCGACAAAAAGAGCAACTGCGAGCGCTGCTCAGACTGCAGGACATTCTGGACTTCCTGCTTGAGCTGCTCATTCAACTGCTCGAGGGAACTATTCGCAGCCTTCAGTTCACGCTCCCTCGCCGTTGACTTCTGCGACAGCCACACCGCGAGGCCAACCGCGAGCCCCACCACGATGGGGCACACGATCGGGGCGCGACTGAGCAAGACGCTGGCAAGTCCTGCGGCCAGAGGATCAGCGGAAGCGCGACTGCGGATACAAGATCAAAGCGCCGGTGCCTGCAATCGCGATGGTTGTCAGGAGCGGCAGAGCACGACCGACGAAGTCTTTTGGCGACGACAATAAACCCATTTCCTACTCTGCCAAACCTGGAAGCGGATGGCGTGGGTGGCCCCACCGCAGCCCTCCCGAGCATGGCGCAGCGCAGGAGGTAACGTAGCTCTAGTGTTAACCGCTGCTAGCGAGGAATGCTGTGACCTAACGCACACATGGGCGAGAAGTCAGTCCCGAAGTTGCGCGACTTTAGTGGTAGTCCTTCACTCCGCCCCCTCTACGCGCCCTTCAAGATCAATTGATCCGCCGTCGAGAAGGCGTGGGAGCGAATCATGAGTGTGCTCAGCAGCGAGGTAAGTCCCGAAGAAGCGAGGATCATGGCGATCACGACGAATTGGTAGATTGCGGCGTACAGCGGATTCGCCCCAGACAGCAGCATGCCCGTCATGAGGCCGGGAATCCACACGATGCCGAGCGAGCGGAGATTGTCGATGGCCGGAATGAGCGACGATTGGATGCTGGCTTCAGCATAGCGGCCCACGGTAGCCTGCGGCTCGGCGCCCAGGGCAAGCGCGGTTTCGATCTCCCCGGCGTGGGCCAGTACCTCCGAACGGAAGCGATTCAACGCCAGCCCATTGGTATTCATTGCGTTGGCGATGATCATGCTCCCCACCGGAATGAGGGCAGTGATCGCCGTGTCTATCACCCCCGCCCAGGTCATGATGGCGGTGACCGAGCCGGCACCGGCGGCAATCGCCAGTGTGGATACCTTCTGCGCGCCCGGAATATTTTTTGCCCGTCTGGCGGAGATCGATCCCGCCGCAAACAGCATTCCAGCCAGCAGAAAGACACTAGACCAGCGTGGCGCTTTCAGCAACAGCGCCAGTACCGAACCCACAATCACGATCTGCACGATGCCGCGAACCAGGGCGATAGCGGCATCGCTCTCCAGATGAATGTTGCGTTTCCGCGCGAGCAGCACAACTGCGAGAGCCAGTGTCGCGGCGATCGCAGCCTGTGCGAGGCCCAGCGAAATCTGAGTATGAAAGATCGACTTAAGCATGCAGCACCTCCCGCGGTGTTCCCATGTGGACGAGGCGGCCATGTTCCATGGTGCCCACCCGGTCGCAGATTCGCCGCGCCTGCTCGCGATCGTGCGTCACCAGGATGAAAGTCCGGGACGTCGCCGTCGCCAGCTCCCGAATCAATTGCTCCACCCCAAGCTTGGCGTCTTCGTCGAGAGCCGAGGTTGGCTCGTCGAGCAGCAGCATCTCGGGCTGGTTCGCCAGCGCGCGAGCAAGCGACACACGTTGTTGCTCGCCGCCCGAAAGATTGGCGACGTCTCTCTCAGCGAAACCGTCCATACCAACTTGGCGCAACAATCCGCGAATAGTCTCGTCCGGCAGCAACTCGCCACGCTGTTGCGGGCCAAACTGAAGGTTCGACGCGACAGTGCCGGGAAATAGAAAGGGACGTTGCGTAACCATTCCTAATCGCCGCCTCAACTCGCGAGGCGCAATGTTCTTGTAGTCGATTTCATCGAGATACACGGTCCCGCTGGTGGGCTCGTCAAGACGGTTGAGAAGACGAAGCAGCGAACTTTTTCCGGAGCCGCTGGCGCCTACGATGCCCAGCAGTTCGCCGCGCAAGACATCCAACGAAACGTCGTTCACGATGGCGACGCCGTCAGCTACGCGCCCGAGGTGGTCGGTGCGCAGAATCGCGGAAGATGCCGCTGGTTGCTCGGTGCTGCTCACGGCGTCAAGTGTCCGTAGAAGATCTTGGTTTCGTACTCGAGGACGACGTGGCCGTCGCGCTGATAAGACGAGAACAGCGCGGGAAACTCGGCGAGCATCACTTCAGCCTTTGGACCTTCGCGCGGTATGTACGACGAAGAAAGCAGCCGTCCACGCAGACCGTCGAAGTCCAAACGCTGCTGTGCCGGAAGGGTGATCAGCTTAACCTCGCAAGGTGCGAAGAACGCCCCCAGCACTTCGAAATTCGCAACCTGTCGATGCACTACCCGGTCATAATCAACCGCGTGGCGCTGAAGAAACTCCTCGTAAGCGCGCAGAAATGGAGTGGCGTCGGTGCTGCGGTCATGCCAGATCAAAACGCACCAGCCCTCGGGGTGCAGAACTCGTGCGAATTCGGCGCGTGCCAGTTCCCGGTTGAACCAGTGAAACGCCTGCCCGGCCAGAACGAAATCGACGCTCCGCGTCTGGAAGGCCAGTGCGCTCGGCGGTGCCGTCGCGCATTTCGAACTTCGGGTACTTCGCCAGATAGTGCGCGCCGGCTTCCCGCATCTCGCGATTCGGCTCAACCCCAACAACCCGGTTGCCGTCTTCCAAGAATGGCTCGGCGGAAAAGCCAGTCCCGCAGCCGATGTCGGCGATGACATGGGACGGCGCGAGGCCGCACGCTCTTTCGAGCGCCTCGACGACTTCACTCCCGTAACGCGGCCTGTACTTTATGTAATCGTCGACGCGGTCGGAGAACCTCGTCTTGGGATCGCGAACTTGTTCTGGCATCGGTGTTATCTTACCGTGGATATGTCCGCTTCCCGAACCACCGACGCCTCCTCAGCTATGACGAGGGCCATTGCATCGGTGATTCGTCAAATCCCGCGCGGACGCGTAAGTACCTACGGAGGGGTGGCCAAGGCGGCCGGCTACCCGCGGTGCGCCCGGCATGTCTCGAAAGTCCTCAACCAGATCAGAGGACTGCCATGGCAGAGAGTACTCGGTTCCGGGGGCACCATTTCCCTGCCGGGCGAGTTGGGATTGGAGCAACGCTTCCTGCTGCAGGCGGAAGGCGTTAAGTTTCGAGGCAGGAAGGTAGATATGAAGGCATGCGAGCATGAATTCCGGAAGCGCCCGCGAGTTCAGCGCGACCGCAGCAGGGTACCCAAAAAGTAGCAGAGCAGCTCAGCACAATTTTCTGCGCGAATGTGACTCCGTGCCTTACAATCGGGTGATTGATGAGTCGTAAAGGTTCAATTCGTCTGCTGGGGATCGGGGTCTTCGCCCTTTCTTCGACCATTGCGATTGCCCAGCGAACAGCCGTGCACGACCATCACGTTTTCCACAGGACTCCGGCTCCGTCCCAGAGTACCCGGTCGATTTCACCGGCCCCAGGCTCCGGTTCCCATAGCGTTCAAAAAGGGTCAAAAACAAAGCTGCATCCGGCAGCGTGATCTAGAAAGCTGAGAAGTTTCCCCAGGTACCACCCAGGCCACGGTTGACCTTTTGGGCCACTAAACGTCACATTCAGTATGACTTAGCTGCTTTTGACTGAGGGATTTCCACCGCGAAGTGGACTTCTACCCGTTTTTGGGCTTGAATCCTCGGGGAAATCGGGCTAGGATATGGAGTTTTTGTAGGGCTCTGGATCCCCCCAAACGAACACCCATCGGACACTGCGCCTGGTCCGGAGCTGAGTCGTAAAGGACGAACGCGGAATCAAATTTGATGATGCGCAAGTCGAGCCAGGCATCGTGTTGGTAGTTAAGGTCATCCACAATTCAAATCGCAAGGCAGGTAAACAACTCAACAATGGCAAAGCGACGCGGCAATCCTAACTGGGGCAAGCCGGAACCGATCGGTCCGGTCGTCCCCACAATCACCGAGTTCGAACAGGTGGTGAAAGAATTCAAGCTGGCGCCAGATCAGTACATCCGTTCGACTCGCCTCCGCGAGTGGGCACGTAAGAACAAGAACTCCAAGTACATCCCGGAACCGCTCCTGGAAGCTTGGGGCTTCGAGATCGAGTCCACCCTTTAGGCAAAGTATTTTCCCAAGGGCTGTCTGCGGACAGCCCTTTTCTCTGCTCAGAAGAACCGCGATACCCTGTCGGGTCCGCTCCCCCGGTGCCAAGTTCATCAACAATTGACCTTGACTGCATCGACGTGTGCTCTATTATGTGTCAAAAGTCGTCGGAAACATTTTCGGTCAAGGTTGTTTTGGGGAGCAGTTTTGAAGAGCTCGTTCACATCGTTCGAAGTCGCGCAACTGACGGGCATCACGCTACGGCAGTTGCAATGGTGGGACGAGCAGAAGATCGTAACTGCATCGCGTCAGGGACACCGGCGCATCTACTCTCTCGACGATCTGGCAGAGATCGCCATTATTTGTGATTTGCGGCGCCGCGGGTTCTCGCTGCAGAAAATACGCCGTGTAGTGCGCTTCCTGCAGAAGGAATTGGGCCGGCGGCTGGTGCAAACCGTGCGCGCGGCCGATGAGTACCACCTGCTGACGGACGGCCGCCATATCTATCTTGAGGACTCCGCCCGAGGCGTAGTGGATCTGCTGAAAAATTCGCAGCAGCCGATGTTAACCGTGTGCCTGAGCGACACCATCGAACGGGTGTGCGGAGAACTGGGATATGCCAAGAAGCGTAACGCGGGCGTGCGGCATCTTACGGCCAGAAGCAAAGCGTCTTGAAAGTGAATCTGGGTTCGTTCCCGCCCAAGGAGGGCCACATGATCGGAGAGCTGAGCGTTTTGAATGAGTGGATCCCCGAACAAATGGAACCTGGAACTATCTTCGTGCTGGAAAACGCCGGTGAAATGGGAGAGAAGGAAGATCCCTACTGGGCGGTTCTCGCCTGCCCCAACTGCGGTCAGCTCGGGCTGGTAACGCGCAAACAGATTGCCGGGCTGTTGCCGATCATCTGCGGCTCGGAAAAGTGCTCCGCGCAGTTCTTCATTCGTGACGAGGAGATCGTAGCGCGCAAGCCCAACTAGGGCGCTATCAAAATTCGACTATCATCGCACCGGCAGGCCACGCCGCACGGTCACTGGTATCTGCTCGACGATCTCGATTCCGAAACCTTCCAGGCCCGCGACCTTGCGCGGGTGATTCGTCAGCAGGCGAATCCGCTTCAGATTCAAATCCGACAGAATCTGCGCACCGATGCCGATTTCGCGCTGCGTGCGCCGCTGATTTTCCGGCAACGTCGGCAGCCGCTGCTCGTGATGAAACTGGATGGTGTACTTGTCGAGCAGCTTCTCGACGGAATAGCCCTTCGAGGTCTGGTGCAGGTAGATGAGCGCGCCGGTTCCCTCTTCCGCGATGCGACGCATGGCAGCATCGATCGTGTTGCGGCACTCGCACCAGGTCGCGCCGAAGACGTCTCCCACCAGGCAATGCGTGTGCATGCGCACCAGCACCGGCTCCGTCGCCGGCGTTTTCCACGTCGCCCTTGCACCAACGCGATATGCGAGTCGCCGTTGATCTCCGACTCGTAGGCGATCATGCGGAACTCGCCGTAGGCGGTGGGAACCATCGCTTCCGCCAGACGGCGAACATAACGCTCATGCGCCATGCGATAGCGAATCAGTTCGGCGACGGTCAGCATCTTCAGGTCATGCTCGCGGCAAAACTCGCTTAGCTCCGGTACGCGCGCCATGGTGCCGTCGTCGTTCATGATTTCGCAGATGACGCCGGCGGGAACCAGTCCCGCCAGTCGCGCGAGATCGACCGAAGCTTCGGTCTGGCCGGCACGCACCAGCACTCCACCCTTGCGAGCGCGCAGCGGAAAGACATGTCCCGGACGTGCGAGATCGTTGGGTCGGGTACCGGGATCGATTGCAACCTTTATTGTCTGCGCGCGGTCGTACAGCCGAGATGCCGGTCGTAACGCCGTCTTTGGCGTCGATGGATTCGGTGAATGCAGTGCCGAAGTTCGAAGTGTTCTCTGCCGACATCTGGCCCAGGCGCAAGTAGTCGAGCCGCTCTTCGGTCATGGCGAGGCACACCAAGCCACGACCGTACTTCGCCATGAAGTTGATCGCCTCGGGCGTGATCTTTTCGGCGGCCATGGTGAGATCGCCTTCGTTCTCGCGATCTTCATCGTCGATGACGACGATCATGCGGCCCGCGCGAATCTCCTCCAACGCGGTTTCAACGTCGCAGAATTGTGGCGGCAGAGACATGGATGTCAGCAACGATTTTAGCAGCGTGGCAGAAACCTGATCTTATGCAAGAGGGTTAATCAGCCGGATGAGCCAATAGGCTAGCATCGCCACCACCGCCGATGCCGGAATGGTCAGGCCCCATGCCCACACGATGCGCCGGGCGATGCCCCAGCGAACCGCCGAGAGCCGCTGTGTGCTGCCGACGCCAACGATGGCGCCGGTAATCGTATGCGTCGTGCTCACCGGAATGCCGGCCAGCGCGGTGCCGAAAAGAGTAATCGCGCCCGCAGTCTCGGCGCAGAAGCCGCCGACCGGCTTCAGCTTGGTAATCTTCGAGCCCATGGTGTGCACGATGCGCCATCCGCCGAAATATGTTCCCAGCGCAATCGCCGTATGGGCGGCGAGGATGATGGGCCAATGCCAATGTCCCCAGTTCCCGGCAAAATCTTCCTTCCTCATCACGCCTGCCGTGTACAGCGCTCCGGCCACAATGCCCATGGTCTTCTGCGCGTCGTTGCCGCCATGTCCCAAGCTGTAGGCCGCCGCCGAAAGCAGCTGAAGCTTGCGAAACAACTTATCTACCTGACGTGGCGAACGGCGCTGAAAGAGCCAGTACACGGCGATCATCATGCCGAAGCCGAGCACAAAGCCCATCACTGGAGCCACCACGATGAAGATCAGCGTCTTCGTCCAGCCCGAGGCGATGATGACACTGGGAGCCGCTCTCCATCCATGCACCACAGCGGCGCGCGCCATAGCCGCTCCCGCGTAGCCGCCAATAAGAGCGTGCGAAGAGGACGTGGGCAGTCCCCAGAGCCAGGTGATGACGTCCCAGAAGATGGCTCCAACCAGCGCAGCCAACACTACGTACTGGGTAACGATGTCGAGCCGAATCATCCCCGTGCCAATTGTCTTGGCCACGGCGATACCAAGAAAAAATGCGGCCAAGAAAGTTGAAGACGGCGGCCCAGACGACCGCTAATTTTGGAGACAGCACGCGGGTGGAGACCACCGTCGCAATGCTGTTGGCGGCATCGTGAAATCCATTGAGAAAATCGAAGATCAGCGCAGTAACGACGGTGACGATCAGCAGGATCATTACCCTGTGCTCACGGTTGCGCGCTCCCCGTCACTGATGTCCTATTCATTGCGTCGCAGAGTCAGGCGCTCTTCAGATACGACGGTTTCCAGAACGTTAGCGGCGTCTTCCGCCTTGTCGGTGGCTTCTTCCAGAATCTCCAGAAGCTCTTTCAGCTTGATCAGGGTGATGGGATCGTAGCCGCCATCAAACAGCCGGCCGATGGCTTCCTGCGTCACCTGGTCGGCTTCGTTCTCCAGCCGGTTCACTTCCACGCAGTGGCTTAGCAGCGCGTGATCTTTTCCGAGAAAGCCGAACCGCCCTATCTAACTCCTCCGCCTGTGTCAGGATAATGCCGGCGAGAATCTTGGCTGACGGCGTGGGTTGCGTGATCTTGTAGTTGACCAGCCGATTGCTGGCGCCGTAGATGAAGTCGAGCACATCGTCCAGGGACGATGCGAGCAGATGAATGTCTTCTCGGTCGAACGGCGTAATGAATGTCTGGTTAAGCTTAACCAAAAGCTGGTGCGTCATCTCGTCACCGCGATGCTCAATCGCGCGGATGCGCTGCGCTACCTCGGGCAAGCGTTGGTAATCCCAATCTTCGAGCAGATCGTGCAGAGCCTTCGCACCTTCAATGACGTTGCCGGCGATGTCGGCGAACATGTCGAAGAACTTCGTCTCACGCGGAATCAGGCGGGCCATTGGCGAGCTTTCGTATGAGGGCGCGAATGTATGAACCGGGACGGCACCGTCTGCTGCGCCAGCCCCGAGAAGGAACCGGTAAATGTTACAGGAATGTTACAGACCAGTTAAATATGCCACGCGGACCTACGCGGGTCAACTGCCACAATGAGGGATACACTTCGCGCTGCGATGGATATCCTACATTGTGGTATATCTTGCAAGTCACTACAGTTTACGCACTCGCCAGGGTTGCTGCAGCTTTGCGATACAGGTTGCGCAACGAACGAACTACCCAACGCATACAGATAACAACCAGCAACAACAACACGGCCACAACCGCGGCGGCGACATAAGGATGCTGCGTGGCTACCCAGGTGAGCGAGATCGCTCCCACATCTTCCCCAAAGCTCAACGCCATATTCGAGAAAGGTTCGGGCGATGGTGTAACTGCCGCGCGCAAGGCCGTCTTGCCTCCGTGAGCGGCAAAGGCAATGGCTGCTCCCATCAGCGTCGAGGCTAATTGCATCTGGGGAGATAGGTGGGACGTTGCGGCATACGCGACGTAGGCTGCGATTGGAATGCGCACGAATGTGTGCAGCGCATTCCACAGCAGATCGAACATCGGAATCTTGTCGGCGAAGAACTCGAGCGCAAACATCGCCAGGCATAGGCCGATGATCCACCACGAAGTAACTAGGTGCAGCCCCGAAGGCAGCTGCAATCACGCCCGCGCGCGACATTAGCCCCAGCACCCCGACGGTGGCATAAACGTTCAGCCCCGCCGCGAAGCTGGTTCCGGCGATCATGGCCACGGTCTGATCGGAGTTCAAGTGCAACATGAGCTGTTTTGAAAGGGCACAGCTTTAGCTGTGCCGCAGAAGCCCTTTCTGTCGTTCCGAGCGGACTTTAGTCCGCGTGGAAGTTGCTTGCAAGACTTTTCCGCAGCCCCGGTGAAGGCGTGCCCTTCCACGACGTGGGAGCTAGCCGTACGCACGTCACTGGCCGCTGTGAGCCTCTTCCTATTCCACTCGAGCGCCGTGTCTCAATATAGGGTACAGCGCTTCTTGGAGGTCGACTTTGCAGCCGTTCCATCATCACATCGTTGTTTGTACACAGCAAAAAGCCGAGAACGTTACCTGCTGCGCCGCTGCCGGCTCTGCGTCTGTCCTCGGACGCTCTCTATGCGAACTCGGCAGCGCCGGACTCGTCGGATGACGTAATCATCTCCACTTGCGGCTGCCTCGGCCTGTGCGACAGCGGCCCGGTGATGATTGTCTATCCCGAGGGAACCTGGTACGTGAAGGTCACGCCGGCCGATGTGAAGGAGATTGTTTCGTCGCACATCGCGAAGGGACAAGCCCGTGTCGCGCCTACAGCGCAATGACTATGCCGCGATGCGCGACGAGATTCTTGATCATCGCCAGAAGTACTTTGCCATGATCAAAGGCAAAGACGCCGCGGGAGTATTGCCCGACGATCTGTTTGAAACCATTCGCGCCTTTATGTCCAGCCGCGTAATCCTCACCGCGCTCGAGCTCGACGTCTTCACGGCGCTGCGCGACGGCTGCGACGCCGAGGAACTGGCGAAGCGTATTTCCAGCGATCCGCGCGCGACCGAGATGCTGCTGAACGCACTGGTCAGTCTCGGCCTGCTGCAAAAAGAGAATGGCACCTTCCGCAACACAGCGCCGGCGGCACGCTTCCTCGCCGACGGTTCGCCCGACAGTGCACGCCAGGCGCAGCTGCACACCGCGAATATGTGGAGGCGCTGGTCGCACCTGACCGATGCGGTGAAGAGCGGCTTCCCTGCCCCATCGGTTCGCGACGATGAACATGCCGGGACCTTCATTGCGGCGATGGATCACAGTGCGCGTGGCCGGGTCCGCGCTATCGTGCAGGCAGTCGGCGTGAACGGCACGCGGCGCATGCTCGATTTGGGTGGAGGCTCGGGAGCCTACTCGATTGCGTTCGCCAAAGCTGCTCCCGAGTTGCACTCCGACATCATCGATATGCCTGATGTCGTGCCGATCGCACAAGAGCACATCGCCGACGCCGGCCTCGCGGGCCGCGTCACCGTGCGCAGCGGAAACATGCTGAGCGTCGATCTTCCTCCTCAGGGCTATGACCTCGTGCTGCTCTCGTCGATCTGCCACATGTTTTCGCCCGACGAAAACCGCGCATTGTTCGCTCGCGCGCGTGCGGCGCTTGCTCCCAAGGGGCGAATCGTCATCTCCGACTTCATTGCCGATCCCGACAAAGCCTCACCTCGCAGCGCTGCTTTGTTCGCGCTGAATATGCTGGTGGCAACGCGCGGCGGCGCGACCTACAGCGAGCCGGAATACGACGCGTGGCTCACGGGCTGCAGGGTTCAGCGAGGTTAAGCGAATCCGCATGCCGGGACCAGTTAACCTGATCGTGGCACAAGCGCACTAGCTCGCACCGATTGCAGATGAGTCGTCGGCAGATTGCGTTGGGAGTTTGAGTGTGGCAGCGCTCTGGGGCTCGTCGTCGATCGCGTGAATTTTGCTATAATCTCCTAGCCGCAACACAATGCGCGCCCTTAGCTCAGCTGGATAGAGCGTCTGGCTACGAACCAGAAGGTCGGGAGTTCGAATCTCTCAGGGCGCGCCATACTTCACGTTCCTCGTTTTCGTGTTCCAAAGCTAGTTCACCCCGCACTCCTACCCCGGATTTACTTCAGATCTCACGCAACGCATTACGCAACACAACGAGGGCTCGACGAGGTCCAACTGCGCTCCCCTAAACGACTTTTCGTGCAGGAAGTCTGCAACAGTTTCATCTTTACTCTTCACCCTGTGCGTCCAAACTCATTGCTCCAGCGCAACTAGCAAGATGCCCTGCGACAACGACTCTGCACCCTTTCTCCCTGATTCTATTCAGCACCTGCACCCAGCGAAAAAGCGGTGTTTGGCTGACATTCGGGTGGGGGATTGAGACCCTAGAGGAGAACCATGCGTAAACTTTCCCTTCTTGCGCTGCTGGCCGTTGTTTGCCTTGCCACCAGTGCATTCGCCACTACTGTTTTTGACCTCGAAGCGAACAATTATGAATCGGAGTTCAACCACGATTTCGGGCCTGGGCAAGGTGTCGCCGTCAGCACTACCCAGTCCATCAGCAATATGGAGTTTTTCCTGGCCATGCCGAATGGCGGGGATCTGAAGTTCATGATCTGGGACGGAACCAACAGCAACCTGCTGTTCTCGAATGTCCTCACCGGAGTGCAGGCCTCGAACACCAAGACCTGGGTCAGCTCTCCGGATTTCAACTTCACGCTGAATGCCGGGGACACCTATTTCTTTGGTGTGATCGCCGACGCTCCGGTGAACGTCGGTTATACCTGGCCGCCGCTGGACTACAGCAACAATGGACTGACGGCTCTCACCTCGGGAAATGCATATTACGACTTCTTCGACAATCCCGTGTATGACAGCAAGAACGGAAACCAATGGGGCTTGCGTCTGGATGCTTCGGTTCCGGAGCCAGGCAGCATCGCCCTGTTAGGCACTGGCGTACTGGGCCTGGCTGGCGTGCTGCGCCGCAAGCTGATGCTGTAGTTCTTCGATACTTCAGAGGTCTACGGGCCGGAGCCTTCACCGCTCCGGCTTTTTTGATGGTGAGGAATTCCGGCGGCAATCTTTACGGCACTTTACTTCTTATGTTTCTTTTCGGGCGCCGCCGGTTGAGCCGCTTGCGGTGGCTTCTGTGCTTGCGGCGCAATCTCGACCGGCGACTCGCTTACGATCTTGCGAAAGAATGCAAACGGAACGCTTGCGGTGACCACTGCTTCGTTCTTGTCTTGTTCAACCTTGAAGCTTTCAAATGCCTTCTTCACGTCCGGATCGGGACCGCCGCCGTCCATTGTGATATCGATCGTGCTAAACAGCGCCAGGAATGCATTCAACCGTCCAACGAAGCCGCGCGCCTGGGCCTCATCCTGAGTGATGACCTGAGCGCGCAGGTGGACATCCGTCAAAGGACGTCCGGAAGCAATCACAATACTTCCCCTGGGCAGCAAACTGCTCCATCCGCCGGGGATCAGCAATTCGCCGTGGTCCTGCATCGAGACTTGCGACGGAGTGCGCGCAATGGTCCACACCACGCTGCCCAACGGAACGCGACGGTAATAATCACGCACCAGCGCGGGGCCGGCGAACGGCAGGGCCGATTGCTTGTAGTGATCGATGATGTAGTGGATGAAACCGGGGTCGGCGTTGTTGGACGCCGCAGCAGTATCGAGTCCCAGCAGCGCGACGCGGAGCGTGCGACCTTCCAGGGGAATTACATACACCTCAAAGCCGTCATACTGCTCGATGGAGTTCTTCGACAGTTTCGCAAGATATTGGCTGACGCGGCTGTGGTCGAAGTGGCCTTGCAGGATTTCGGTGTAGCGGGTCTCCTGATCGTTCGCGCCTCCGTAATGGATGGCAAAGGCGGCGCGGTTGAGATCGCGCTCGAAGTCGAATCCGGTCTCGTCAACGAATTGCTGGTATTCGGGATCGCGGTTGGCAGCGGGCTTTTTGCCCATGTCGGTCAGCAAGCGGATTGGTTCGAGATTGACGTATAGGACGGCGTCGGAGTCAGGAAGCAGGCGGACCGCGTCAGGAGGGGCGTGCCTGCGCAGCAGAAGGGCGGCAACAATTGCGCCCGCCAGTACCAGGACTACGATAAGTGCGATCCAGAGTTGACGCCTACGGGTGCGCATCGATTGTTCAGAATCATACGGTAAAACCATCGGCTAGCGAAGTGTGCCAAAAACATGTAGACTCGTAACGTTCCGCTATATGTGTCCGGTTGCGGGCACACTCTGCAAAATCCCCAGCGCAAGAGGCCCTCGGGAGTGGCGAGTTGCGGGTTTCGTGATCGCTTTAAAGGCGGCGAATAGACCGGTGTGAGCCGCCGTTTGCACGTGGGTTGCCGTTGTGTTACCCTCAATGTTTGTGCCCGGTTGGCAGGGAAAGTTCTAGGCCAGTCTAAGGCGCTGATGGCGTCGCGGCAGGCCGCAGGCTGGCGTAGCTCAGCTGGTAGAGCATCTGATTTGTAATCAGAGGGTCGGGGGTTCAAATCCCTTCGCCAGCTCCAGGTTGTAACCCTTGAGCGCGCCGTCCGCCGACGGCGGATAGCAGGAGTAGAGCCAAGCAAGACGCGCAGCTTTCCTAGAAAACTGAATCCAACAGCAGCTTCCATTGAAGACGCAGGTTTGCGCGGAAGTGCGATTGCGAAGCTGTTGCCGAGGTTGCGAGGAGTGTTTTCGGTCGCTGAGCGGCTGAGGCAAGCGGTTCTTTGACAGCAGGGATTAGGCGGTTCCGGGCCCGCGCATCTGCGGCTACAGCAGGTGCTTTCCATGCGTCAGGCGGTTTGCTCGGTCGATTGTGCACAGGTGGCCGAGTGGTTAATGGCAGCAGACTGTAAATCTGCCGCTCCTTGCGAGCTACGGAGGTTCGAATCCTCCCCTGTGCACCAGGTTTTCTTGATGAAGTTTTGGATAGCGATGGGTGCCTACGTGGTGCTGGCGCTTTTGACGGCAGTCACCATCGACGATCGCAAGTTTAAGCTGGCGACTCTGGCGGTTTTGGCGTTGTTCGCCATCCGTACGCTGACGTGGAGCCGGAAGCTGGATCGCGAGCGCGATGGAGAGAAGTAGTCAGTTGTCGGTGGCCAGTGACCTGTGCAGAAGTTGGTCAAATGGGTCGGCCGCTGAGGATTGCGTTCTGGAGTGCTGAAAACCGACTGAAACAGGTTTCAAGGTCGAGTCGGTCAGCATCAGCAATGGTCCAGGCCCGTAGGGCCGAAATAGCTTAGCCCAGCACGGAGGCAAAGCCGGAGTGCTGGGTAAGGCACGCAAATGAGGCCGGGAGTCCCGTAGGGACGGCAGAATTGAGCGGGAGTAACTCAGTGGTAGAGTCACAGCCTTCCAAGCTGTTGGTCGCGGGTTCGATTCCCGTCTCCCGCTCCAGTGTTGCGAGTGTCGCAGAGGTTTAGAAGCTGATGTAGCTCAGTTGGTAGAGCACTCCCTTGGTAAGGGAGAGGTCATCGGTTCAATCCCGATCATCAGCTCCAGTTTTTGGCCGTAGGGGCGAGTCCGAATCTATTTGGCGCCTGAAGCGTCAAATACTTACAGCCCCAAAATTTGAGTCGTTGGTTGATTCTCCTGGTGGATGACTAGTTCCAGTATGCAATCGGAGCCCAGACCCGTCTTTCAGCAGGCAGGTCTCAAAGTCGAAAAGCTGGAAGAGTTCGAGCAACTGCAATCCGCGTTGAAGCGGATATTTGGTTTGCAGAACGTGGAAGGCTTTCTGCGGATATTGCAGCGTAAAGGAGTTCCCATCCGCGACTTTGAGCGGGTCTTGCGCGAGGGATTGCTGGAAGCAGCCGACCCCGCGGCAATCAAGGGTGGCAAGGGCGCAAAGCAGCTTTATGAAGCGCTGAGCGTGAGCGACCAGGCCCAGATTCGAGAGCGTTATTTAACCGCGTTGGAAGACATTGAGCTTCCCTTGCGCGAGAAGTACAGCAAACTTTATCGGTATTACTAGGTGGAATTATGGCGAAAGAGAAATTTGACCGCAGCAAGCCGCACGTGAACGTAGGCACGATCGGACACATCGATCATGGCAAGACGACGTTGACGGCGGCCATCACCAAGGTTCTGTCGAAGCACAACCCGAACATCAAGTTCCGCAGCTTCGATTCGATTGACAACGCGCCGGAAGAGCGCGAGCGCGGCATCACCATTGCCACGGCGCACGTCGAGTATGAGACCGCCAACCGGCACTACGCGCACGTTGACTGTCCCGGCCACGCCGACTACATCAAGAACATGATTACCGGCGCGGCGCAGATGGATGGCGCGATTCTGGTAGTCGCCGCCACCGACGGTCCGATGCCGCAGACCAAAGAGCACGTGCTGCTGGCCCGCCAGGTCGGCGTGCCCTACGTGGTCGTGTTCCTCAACAAGTGCGATGCGGTGGAAGATCCCGAGCTGATCGATCTGGTCGAGATGGAAGTGCGCGAGTTGCTGACCAAGTACAACTTCCCGGGCGACGATCTGCCGGTGGTTCGCGGCTCGGCGCTGGGAGCGCTGAACGGCGAAGCGCAGTGGGAAGCCAAGATCGACGAGCTGATGGAAGCGGTCGACAAGAACGTTCCGCTGCCGGCGCGCGACATCGACAAGCCATTCCTGATGCCGATCGAAGACATCTTCTCGATTCAGGGACGCGGCACGGTGGTGACCGGCCGTATCGAGCGTGGCAAGGTGAAGGTGGGCGAAGAGTCGGAGATTGTCGGCTTCCGCGAGACCCGCAAGACGGTTGTCACCGGCGTGGAAATGTTCAAGAAGCAGCTGGACGAAGGTCTGGCGGGCGACAATGCCGGACTGCTGTTGCGCGGCATTGCGAAAGAAGACGTCGAGCGCGGCATGGTTTTGGCCAAGCCCGGCTCGATTACGCCGCACACCAAGTTCAAGGGCGAAGTTTACGTGTTGTCGAAAGATGAAGGCGGACGTCACACTCCGTTCTTCAAGGGCTATCGGCCGCAGTTCTACTTCCGCACCACCGACGTGACGGGCGTGGCGACACTGCCGGCGGGCACGGAGATGGTGATGCCGGGCGACAACGTAGCGCTCGAGATCGAGCTGATTACTCCGGTCGCGATGGAGAAAGGTCTGCGCTTCGCTATTCGCGAAGGTGGACGCACCGTCGGCGCGGGAACCATTAGCGAGATCATCGCTTAGGTTTTCGGGATCCCACTCATTCCAAGTGCAGGAATGAGTGGGGCACCCGAAGTTTGAAATTCCCCACCCCGGCAAAAGATGCCGGAATGGGCCACCCGAAGTTTTCGGCGGAACAGGAAGTTTGCTCCGCTGATATCCGAGCTTGGACTCGGACAAGGCCTCAAGGTTCCAGACTGTGAGGCAAACGAAATGGAGAAGGCTAATGCCCCGCGAGATTGTTACGTTGCAGTGCGGTGATTGCAAGAATCGCAATTACTCGACCACCAAGAACAAGAAGACCACCACGACCCGGTTGGAGTTCAACAAGTTCTGCCGGACGTGCCGCAAGCACACGTCGCATAAGGAAACGAAATAGCTTTCAGCCGTCAGCTCTCAGCTTGTTTTCTATGGCGCGAAGCTGATGGGAATGATTGCCGGATGTTTCCGGGCGAGAACTCTGGCGGAAGACAAAAACGGTCGCTCAACGTAACGCAGAAGCTGATGGCTGACAGCTGACGGCTCAATAGGGGCGTAAGCTCAACGGTTAAACTGCCGGTCTCCAAAACCGGACTTGGGGGTTCGAATCCCTCCGCCCCTGCCAGTTTTTGGACGGGAGCCCTTGGCGAAACGAAGTCGCCTCGGGATGACAAAGGGAAAGTACAGGCGCGATAGCGCTGGAGACGGGTATCAGATGGCGAAGTCCGCAGGCATCGAACCGGTTCACGACGATAAGCTGGCCACCATCAAGGCGTGGCCGCAGCGCGCCAAGAGTTTTTACAACGATGTGCGCACTGAAATGAAGAAGGTCACCACGCCCAGTCGTAAGGAAGTACAGGGCACGACGACGGTGGTCATCATCACGGTATTCCTGTTTGCGGGTTATTTCTGGATTATCGACACGATTATCGGAAAGACCTTGGACCAGGCCCTGCGCTCGCTCGCTCATCGATAGTTGGAAGTAATGACAGACGAAGAGATCAAAACCGAAACGAACAGCGCTGAGGCGCAACCCTCCGGCGAAGCGGAAACCTCTACCACGACGGCGGTCGCGGAAGAGAAGCCTAAGAATCCGAATATGAAGTGGTACATCATCCACACCTATTCGGGCTTTGAGCGCAAAGTGAAGGAGTCGCTGGAGTCGCGCGTGCGCGCCTATCCCGAGCTCGAACAGCGCATCGGCCAGGTGCTGATACCGACCGAGTCGGTGACCGAGGTGCGCGGCGGCAAGAAGTACACCAGCGAGCGCATGTTCTATCCCGGCTATGTGCTGGTCGAAATGGACATGGACGACAACGTGTGGCATGTAGTGAAGTCCACGCCGCGCGTTACCGGCTTTGTGGGCACCGGCCAGCAGCCAACGCCGCTTTCTGAAGAAGAAGTCCAGCAGATTGTTTATCGCGTCGCCGACAGCAAAGAAAAGCCGAAGCTCAAGGTCAAGTTCGAAAAGAACGAGTCGGTGCGCATCAGTGAGGGTCCCTTCGCCAGCTTTACCGGCGTGGTGGACGAGGTCAACGAAGACCGCGAGACGTTGAAGGTTATGGTCACGATCTTCGGCCGCTCGACTCCGGTGGAGTTGGAGTTTGGGCAGGTCGAGAAGGTCATAACCTAGAGTGGTGCGGCGCTTTGGCGCCGTATTTAGATCGTGTATCGATAAGGGGCTTTGGCCCCAAGGAATTTGCGGGCGGCTAGCCGCCTTGGGTGAAGAGAGAACATGGCAAAGAAAATTACAGGTTCGGTGAAGTTGCAGATTGCGGCGGGCAAGGCCACGCCGGCCCCTCCGGTCGGCCCCGCGCTGGGTCAGGCACAGATCAACATCATGGAGTTCTGCAAGCAGTTCAATGCCAGAACCAGCGCGAAAGAAATGGACGGCCTGATTATCCCGGTGGTGGTCTCGGTGTACAGCGATCGCACGTTCACCTTCATCACCAAAACGCCTCCAGCAGCGATTCTGCTGAAACGCGCTGCGGCGGTTGCCAAGGGCTCGGGCACGCCCAATAAGGACAAGGTCGGCAAGGTCACCGAGAAGCAGGTTCTGGAGATCGCCAAGCAGAAGATGCCCGACTTGAATGCCGCCTCGGTGGAAGCCGCAGTGAAGAGCATCAAGGGCACCGCCCGCTCGATGGGGATTGAAGTCACGGCGTAAGAGTTTGGTAGAGCTGGCCTTCAGGCCAGCGTAAGCGACTGAATATATATGGGGGCTTTAGCCCCAAGGCTGGATTCGTCGTAAACACCACGGCTTCTCAGCAGCAGCGAGCAGCGGTGGGAGACAAGGAGTGCAATGAAGAAATCAGGTAAAAATATCGAGAAGGCACGCACGGAGATCGAAGCGCGTTCGTACACGCTTCAGGATGCCGTGCCGTTGTTGCAGAAGGTGAAGTTCGCCAAGTTCGACGAGACGGTGGACCTCACCATGCGCCTGGGAGTCGATCCCAAGCACGCCGACCAGATGGTGCGCGGAACAGTAATTCTCCCGCACGGGTTGGGCAAAACGAAAAAGGTCCTGGTCATCGCCAGCGGCGAAAAAGTTCGCGAGGCGGAAGCGGCGGGTGCTGACTTCGTAGGCGGCGAGGACATGGTCGAGAAGATCCAGAAAGAAAACTGGACCGACTACGACGCTGTGATTTCCACGCCCGACATGATGAAGTCGGTCGGCCGCCTGGGCAAGGTGCTTGGTCCGCGCGGACTGATGCCGAACCCAAAGACGGGTACCGTGACCTTCGATGTTGCGGCAGCGGTCAAGGAAACCAAGGCCGGCAAGGTTGAGTTTCGTACTGATAAGACAGCGCTGGTCCACGTTCCGGTGGGCAAGATTTCGTTCACGGCTGACAAGTTGGTCGACAACGCAGCCACGGTGATCACCAGCGTCATTAAGGCGAAGCCGTCGGTTGCCAAGGGCAAGTACATCAAGGGCTGCTATCTGAGCTCGACGATGGGTCCGGGAATTGCGATCGACACTGCGGCGATTGAAACAGCGGCAAAGGGCTAGTCCCAATGGGGCTAAAGCCCCTGATTTGGAAGAGCCGAAATGGCATGGCTGAAGCCGTGCCCCTTCAAATCAGAGTTTGCAAAGGATTGAATCATGGCAGTCACCAGAGAAAAGAAGATTGAGCAGGTCGAGAAGCTGACGGAAGAACTGCAGCAGGCCAGCCATGCCATCGTGGGCACGTTTGCCAAGATGACGGTGGAGAAAGACTACGAGCTCCGCAAGGCAGTCCGTGGCGCGGGCGCGAAGTATCGCGTGGTGAAGAACACGCTGGCTGAGCGCGCTGGCAAGGGCAGCAAGGTCGAAGAGGCGTTGAAGAGCTTAGCCGGCGTCACTTCGATTGCCTACACCAGCGGCGACCCAGTCGCGCTGGCGAAGGCGCTGAGCAAGTACGCCAAGGACAACCCGGAGTACACCTTCAAGGCCGGCATCGTCGAAGGCCGCGTCATCGCGATCAAAGAGATCGATGCGCTGGCCAGCCTGCCTTCGAAGGAAGAGCTCTACTCCAAGCTGCTGATGCTGATGAACGCTCCGGCACAGCGCCTGGTCACGGTGATGAATGCCGTGGGACGCGACCTGGCGGTGGTCATCGACCAGGGTGTGAAAGAAAACAAGTTTGCCGGTGGCGAAGCCGCCAGCGCGTAGGGATTGTCGGTGGCGGGATAGGGGTCCTTCGACTCCGGCGGCAAAAGAGCCGCCTCCGCTCAGGATGACAGTCTCTAGAGTTCAACAAGTTTGGAAGAGCGAAAGCGCTTCCTAAAGATTTTGGTTATCCGTTGTGAGGGGTGCTTCCCTGCGTGTTGTCTGGCATGTGGGTCTGCACATTGGAAACCTCGAAACGATAACGAAATCAAGCACAACGAATAACAAATATTGGAGAAACACATGGCGGATCTGCAGCAGTTGGAAGATTCAATCGTAGGCTTGTCGCTTCTGGATGCGGCGGCCCTGGTAAAGAAGTTGGAAGAGCGCCTCGGCGTCTCGGCAGCGGCTGCGGCCCCTGTCATGATGGCGGGCGGAGCTGGTGCGGGAGCTGCGGCTGCAGCCCCGGCGGAAGAGAAGACGGAGTTCGCCGTCGTGCTTACCGGTGCCGGCGCCAACAAGATCAACGTGATCAAGGCTGTCCGCGAAGTCACCAGCCTCGGTCTGAAGGAAGCCAAAGACCTGGTTGATGGCGCTCCCAAGACCGTGAAGGAAGGTATCTCGAAGGAAGAAGCCGAGACCATCAAGAAGAAGTTCACCGACGCGGGCGCAACCGTCGAGGTGAAGTAAGTAAGGTTCTGCTCCGCTCAGCGTTGCAGGGATGCTTTATAATTGAACTTCCCTGAAATGTAATGGGCGGGGCGCTTCACTCCGGAGGGCTGACCGGAGTGCTCATGCTGCTGCTGCTTTCCGGTCACGGAAGCGGTGGCTAACGTACTTCTTCACGTGAGAGCGGCCGTGGAGAGGCACGATGAGGCCGTGGAAGCTTAGCGGTACCTAACAGCGGGTATCGCGGAATTCCCGGGCATCGTGGAGCGAATCCAAGCGGATTTGCAAACCCAGCAGGTGAGTGGCACGCGGCGAACCGATCCTCGAAGCATCAGCTCAGATGCTAGAGGCGGGCGAGCCGAGGACAAGGCCTGAAAATACTGGCGCGGGAAGAAATTCTCATTTCGGCAGGTTACGATTGGCCGATTTCCCGGACTGTTTGGTTACGGGATTGCTCAACGCCTCAAGCGGCGCTTGCGGGGACCTCTGTCTCTGCGGGCGCGCTCGTGTTTTTGTGCAATTCCCAGCGCCCGTTTTTCTCAGACCCAAACTGCCACAGCGCGACGGCACTGATCCCTTTCGCGCAGATACGGTCCGGCTCCGCCGAGCCTGACCGGAACTGATTTAGGAGCTTTATACATGGCGCAACAGAAGACTGCCAATAGAAATCGGTTCGACTTTTCCAAGATCCCGGCGACCATCCAGATTCCTAACCTCATTGAGGTGCAGAAGCGTTCGTATGACCGCTTCCTGCAGATGGATGCGCTGCCGAGCGAGCGGGATGACGCCGGTTTGCAGGCGGTATTTCAGTCCGTGTTTCCCATCACGGACTTTCGGAACGTATCTCAACTGGACTTCGTCGAGTACGCGATCGGCAACTGGGAGTGCAAGTGCGGCCACCTCAAGGGGCTGAACCACCTGCGCACGACTTGCCGTAATTGCGGTGCGACCGTGAAGACCGATCCGTTCCACCTGGGCGACGTACTCTGCACCAAGTGCGGTACGTACAACGCCAACACACCCGATTTTTGTAACAAGTGCGGCGACCCTGTCGGGTTGCAGCTCAAGTACGACGTGGCCGAGTGCGAAGAGCGCGGCATGACTTATTCCGCCCCGCTGAAGGTCACGATGCGTCTGACCATCTATGACAAGGATCCGGAGACGGGAAACCGGTCCATTCGCGACATGAAGGAGCAGGAAGTCTTCTTCGGCGACATCCCGCTGATGACCGCGAACGGCACCTTCATCATCAACGGAACCGAGCGCGTCATCGTCAGCCAGTTGCATCGTTCGCCGGGCGTATTCTTCGAGACCGCCAACAACCGCACCTATTTCCTGGGGAAGATAATTCCCTACCGCGGTTCGTGGGTCGAGTTCGAGTACGACCAGAAGAACATTCTGTACGTGCGCATCGACCGCAAGCGCAAGTTCCTGGGCACCATTTTCCTGCGTGCTCTGGGCCTGCGTTCCGACGAAGAAATTCTTCGCACGTTCTACACCGTCGATCGGCTGGCTCTGCGCGACAAGAAGATTTACTGGACGCTGGAGCCCGGCGTCGACAAGCCGACGAACCTGCTGGGCATGAAGCTGGCGCATCGCATCGCCACCAAGAGCGGCGACGAGATCGCGCACTCCGGACGCAAGGTAACGGCGGCAGTGATGAAGGAGATCCACAAGCACAAGATCTCTGACATCGAAGTCGACCTCAGCGATCTGGAAGGCGCATTCGTTGCCGCCGACGTCATCGACACGGACACGGGTGAAGTGCTGCTCGAAGCCAACACCGAGCTCACCGCCGACAAGCTGTCGAAGATGATGGAAGCGAACGTCGGCGAAGTGCACGTGTTCTTCCCCGAGCGCGACGATGTGGGCACGGTCATCAGTGCCACGCTGCGCCGCGATTCGGTAAAGACACCGCAGGAAGCGCTGATCGAGATTTACCGCAAGCTGCGTCCGGGCGATCCTCCGACGCTCGACACCGCGACCTCGCTCTTCCACGGCATGTTCTTCGATGCCCGGAAGTACGACTTCTCCCGTGTGGGCCGCTTGAAGTTCAACATCAAGCTGTTCGACAAGGAAGACGGCACCAATCTCGAGAACCGTACGCTGGAGCCGGAAGACTTCTACGGAACCATCCGTTACCTGCTCAAGCTGCGCAAGAACATTGGCTCGGTGGACGACATCGATCACCTTGGCAATCGCCGCGTGCGCGCGGTGGGCGAGCTGCTGGAGAACCAGTTCCGCATCGGCCTGGTCCGCATGGAGCGCGCCATCAAGGAAAAGATGAGCGTGTACCAGGAAATGTCGACGGCCATGCCGCACGACCTGGTCAACGCCAAGCCGGTCATGGCTGCGATCCGCGAGTTCTTCGGATCTTCGCAGTTGTCGCAGTTCATGGACCAGACCAACCCGCTGTCGGAGATCACGCACAAGCGCCGTCTGTCGGCACTTGGGCCGGGCGGCTTGTCGCGTGAGCGCGCGGGATTCGAAGTCCGCGACGTGCACCCGACGCACTACGGCCGTATCTGTCCGATTGAGACGCCGGAAGGTCCGAACATCGGACTGATCTCGTCGTTGAGCTGCTATGCGCGGATCAACGACTACGGCTTCATCGAGTCGCCGTACCGCAAGGTGAAGAACGGGCGCGTGCTCGACTTCATCAGCGTAGTGAACGCCGGCGATAGCGATTACCGCGTCGGCGATCACCTGGAGAAGGCCGAGGTCCTGAAGGCCAATGCCGACCTGAAAGACCGCAAGAAGAAGCTGATCGACTACGAGCCGTTCTCCTTCTACCTGTCTGCGTGGGAAGAGGACCGGCACGTCATCGCGCAGGCCAACGCCGAGATCGACGACAAGGGCCGCATCGTTGCGGAACTGGTCAACGCCCGCAAGGCCGGCAACTTCGTGCTGGTAAATCGCGAGGAAGTCGACTACATCGACGTCAGCCCGAAGCAGCTGGTATCGGTAGCCGCTTCCCTGGTGCCGTTCCTGGAGCACGACGACGCCAACCGCGCTCTCATGGGCGCGAACATGCAGCGCCAGTCGGTTCCTTTGCTTCGCGCACAGGCGCCGCTGGTCGGTACCGGAATGGAAGGCGTCACTGCCCGCGATTCCGGAGCCGTGGTGCTGGCACGCCGCAGCGGCATCGTGGATTCGGTCGACTCCGAGCGCATCATCGTGCGCGTCGAAGGCGAGCATCATCCGATGCAGCTTTCGCGCGAGGTGGGCAGCGATATCTATCAGCTCACCAAGTTCAAGCGCTCTAACCAGAACACCTGTATCAACCAGCGTCCCATCGTGAAGAAGGGGATGCGGGTTGCCAAAGGTCCGGTCATTGCTGATGGTCCCTGCACCGACATGGGCGAGCTGGCGCTCGGCCGTAACGTGCTGGTGGCCTTCATGCCGTGGCGCGGCTACAACTTTGAGGACGCGATCCTGGTCTCCGAGAAGATGGTGAAGGAGGACTATTACACCTCCGTCCACATCGAAGAGTTCGAGATCGAGTCGCGCGACACCAAGCTGGGTCCGGAAGAAGTCACGCGCGACATTCCCAACGTCAGCGAGTCGGCACTGCGCGATCTCGACGAGAGCGGCGTAATCCGCATCGGCGCGACCGTGAAGGCCGGCGACATCCTGGTGGGCAAGGTCACGCCCAAGGGCGAGACGCAGCTCACTCCGGAAGAGAAGCTGCTGCGCGCCATCTTCGGCGAGAAGGCCGGCGACGTTCGCGACGCTTCCCTCACCTGCCCTCCGGGTATCGAAGGCACGGTGGTGGACGTGAAGATCTTCTCCCGCAAAGGTCAGGAGAAGGACGAGCGCGCCAAGGCCATCGAAGCGCAGCAGGTCGAGCGTTTGCAGAAGAACTTGTCGGACGAGATTCGAATCCTCACCGACGAGCGTCTGAAGCGTCTCGAAGCTCTGCTGGGCGGCAAGGAAGTCCTGGCCGACCTGCACGACGAGCGCACCAACAAGCGCCTGCTGACCAAGGGCGTCATTCTCGACCGCGAAACCATCGAGCGCATCTCGACGCGCAACCTGAAGCGCATCAAGTTCGCCGACAAGGACCCGCGGATCAACGAACAGATCGACGAAATCGAAGAGATGACGTCGCGCCAGATCGACGTGCTGAAGCAAGATCGTCAAGGAGAAAGAAGAGAAGCTGCAGAAGGGCGATGAGCTGCCACCGGGCGTGATCAAGCTGGTGAAGGTTTACATCGCCATGAAGCGCAAGCTGAGCGTCGGCGACAAGATGGCCGGCCGCCACGGAAACAAGGGCGTCATCGCGCGCATCCTGCCGGAAGAGGACATGCCTTACCTCGAAGACGGGACGCCGGTGGAAATCGTTCTGAACCCGCTGGGTGTGCCAAGCCGTATGAATGTGGGCCAGATTCTTGAGACCCACCTCGGCTGGGCCGGATTCGCACTGGGCCAGAAGGTCGACGAGTTGCTGCAGGAGAACTCGAAGGCGGAAACGTTGCGCCGCGCATTCAAGGAGCTGTTCAAGAACACGCCGTTCCTGGAAAGCCTGGTCAGATCTCGACGACGAAACGCTGGAGCGCGTAGCCGACGGCATGAAAGAAGGCGTCTTCTTCGGCTCGCCGGTATTCGACGGTTCGAAGGAAAGCGAGATCAAGTCGCTGCTGGCGGAAGGTGAGCTGCCCACATCGGGCAAGACCTACCTGTACGACGGCATGACGGGTGACAAGTTCGAGCAGCCGGTAACGGTGGGCTATATCTACATGCTCAAGCTCTCTCACCTGGTCGACGACAAGATCCACGCGCGTTCGATTGGTCCGTACTCGCTGATCACGCAGCAGCCGCTGGGCGGCAAGGCCCAGTTCGGCGGACAGCGTTTCGGCGAAATGGAAGTGTGGGCGCTGGAAGCTTATGGCGCAGCGTACATCCTGCAGGAATTGCTCACCGCGAAGTCCGATGACGTTTATGGCCGCACCAAGATTTACGAGGCCATCGTCAAAGGCGAAGCGGCGATCGAGCCGGGTGTGCCGGAGTCGTTCAACGTGCTGATCCGCGAGTTGCAGTCGCTGTGTCTGGATGTGGAGCTGATCAAGACCCACGACCGCAAGCAGCTACCGGCTCCCGAACCGGTTGCGGCCGACTGACGCTGGCATTTGAGGATCAGGGTAGCTGCCTCTATCGCTTCCGCAAGAGGCAGCACCCGATGAAGATTGATGTACCGGGAGCCGCGAACGGCTGCGCAAAGCCGTGTACCCCTGCCTTCCGCAAAGCGGGACCGCAGGGAAGGAGGACATTTTGTACCGTTCGAGTCCATTCGATCTGGGAAATGCTATCGCCGATTTCGACGCGATCCGTATCAGCCTGGCCTCGCCGGAAAAGATTCGCAGCTGGTCGCACGGCGAAGTCACCAAGCCGGAGACCATCAACTACCGCACCTTCAAGCCGGAACGCGATGGCTTGTTCTGCGCCCGCATCTTTGGGCCGGTCACCGACTGGGAGTGCCTCTGCGGCAAGTACAAGCGCATGAAGCACCGCGGCGTGATCTGCGACAAGTGCGGCGTGGAAGTCACGCTGTCGAAGGTCCGCCGCGAGCGCCTGGGCCACATCGAGCTGGCTTCGCCCTGCTCGCACGTGTGGTTCTTCAAAGGACTGCCCAGCCGCATCGGGCACATCCTCGACATCTCGCTGCGCGAGCTTGAGTCCGTGCTCTACTTCGAAGCCTACGTCGTGGTCGAAGCCGGCGAAGCTCCGGTGAAAGAGCGCGAGGTCATCAAGGACGAAGCCAAGTTCCGCGAACTGGATCAGCAGTTCCGCGCCAGCGGCTTCAAGGCCATGATGGGCGCCGAGGCAATCAAAGAATTGCTGAAGCGGGTTGAGGTCGAGACCATGTCGACCGAGTTGCGCGAGAAGATGCGCACCGAGACCTCGGTGCAGAAGCGCCTGAAGTACGCCAAGCGCCTGAAGGTGGTCGAGGCCTTCCGCAAGAGCGGCAACAAGCCGCAGTGGATGATCCTCGACGTGATTCCGGTCATTCCGCCGGAGCTGCGTCCGCTGGTTCCACTCGATGGCGGCCGCTTTGCGACGTCGGACCTGAACGACCTGTACCGTCGCGTCATCAACCGCAACAACCGGTTGAAGAAGCTGATGGACCTGCACGCGCCGGAAGTCATCGTGCGCAACGAAAAGCGCATGCTGCAGGAAGCCGTGGACGCGCTGTTCGACAACGGACGCCGTGGCCGCGTGCTGCGTGGCGCCAACAATCGCCCGCTGAAGTCGCTCTCCGACACGCTGAAGGGCAAGCAGGGACGCTTCCGCCAGAACCTGCTCGGTAAGCGCGTGGACTACTCCGGCCGTTCGGTGATCGTGGTCGGTCCCGAGCTCAAGCTGCAGCAGTGCGGCTTGCCGAAGAAGATGGCGCTGGAGCTGTTCAAGCCGTTCATCTATCACCGGCTGGAGCAGACCGGACACTGCACCACCATCAAGCAGGCGAAGGAAATGGTCGAGCAGCAGGAGCCCATCGTATGGGACATCCTGGAAGAGGTGATTAAAGATCACCCCGTCCTGCTGAACCGCGCTCCTACGCTTCACCGCCTGGGCATTCAGGCGTTTGAGCCGGTGCTGGTGGAAGGCAAGGCGATCAAGATTCACCCGCTGGTCTGCACCGCGTTCAACGCAGACTTCGACGGTGACCAGATGGCCGTGCACATTCCGCTGTCGCCGGAAGCGCAGGTTGAAGCCAGCGTGCTGATGCTGGCCTCGCACAACATCCTGTCGCCCGCGTCGGGCCAGCCGATCACCGTTCCTACGCAGGACATGGTGCTGGGCATTTACTACCTGACCAAAGCCAAGCCGGGCGCCAAGGGTGAAGGCCGCGCCTTCGCCAACATCGAAGAAGTGCTGCTCGCGAAGGAAGCGGGCGAGGTGGAAACCCTCACCCCGATCCGTCTGCGCTACACCGGCGAGGTCATGGACCTCACCACGGCGTACGACGATCAGGACGTGACGCACACCGAGCCGACCAACTTCGAGCGCCAGTTCATCTCGACGACGGTGGGTCGCGCCATCATGAACGATCACCTGAAGCGCGGTGCGGCAGACATGCCGTTCATCAATGGCCTGCTCAAGAAGAAGGGCGTCGGCCAGTTGGTGAACTACTGCTACCTGCGCTTCGGTCTGGAGACCACGGTGCGGATGCTCGATGGCATCAAGCAGCTTGGCTTCCAGTACGCAACCAAGGCTGGCCTGTCGATCGGCATCGACGACATGGTCATCCCGCAGAGCAAAGCCGGACTGGTACGCGACGCTGAGCAGCAGGCCATCGCGGTTCAGCAGCAGTACCTCGACGGCGCCATCACCAACGGCGAACGCTACAACAAGGTGGTTGAAATCTGGTCGAAGATCACCGAAGACGTGGCCGACGAGATGTTCGGCGCCATGCAGCAGCGTGACAAGATGGGCGAAATCAACCCGATCTACGTCATGGCTGACTCCGGCGCTCGTGGTTCGAAGCAGCAGATTCGCCAGCTCTCCGGTATGCGCGGATTGATGGCCAAGCCTTCGGGCGAGATCATCGAGACGCCGATCACGGCGAACTTCCGCGAAGGCCTCACCGTGTTGGAGTACTTCATCTCCACCCACGGCGCGCGTAAGGGTCTGGCCGATACCGCTCTCAAGACCGCGGACTCGGGCTACCTCACTCGCCGGCTGGTCGACGTGGCTCAGGACGTCATCATCAGCGAGTACGACTGCGGAACGGTCGATGGCATCTACGTCACCTCCATCGTGGAGTCGGGCGAGATCATCGAGCCGCTGCGCGACCGTATCGTTGGCCGCGTGTCGCTGGAGAAGATCAAGGACTACGAAGGCAACGTCATCGTCGACGTCAACCAGGAAGTTACGGAAGACCTGTCGGTTGCGGTGCAGGCTGCCGGTATCGAGCGGGTGAAGATTCGCTCGGTGCTGACCTGCGAATCGAAGCGCGGTGTCTGCGTCATGTGCTACGGACGCAACCTGGCTTCGGGCCGACTGGTCGAGTTGGGCGAGGCCACGGGAGTTATCGCGGCGCAGTCCATCGGCGAGCCGGGAACGCAGCTCACCATGCGTACCTTCCACATCGGCGGCACGGCTTCGCGAGTCAGCGAGCAGTCGCGCCTCGATGCCAAGAACAACGGCGCGGTGCGCTTCGTGAACATGGTCACGGTCCGCTCCAAGGAAGGCTTCCTGGTGGTCATGAACCGCAACGGTTCCATCACCGTGGTCGACGAGAAGGGCCGCGAAAAGGAACGCTACGCCGTCGTGTACGGCGCTCGCGTGAAGGTCGAAGATGGTCAGCAGGTTTCGCTCGGCGATGTTCTGGTCGAGTGGGATCCGTACACCTTCGCGATCCTTACCGAAATCGGCGGAACCGTGCAGTTCAAGGACCTGCAGGAAGGTCTCACGCTGCATGAAGAAGTCGACGAGGTCACGGGCCTGTCGCGTCACGTGGTCATGGATTCGCCGGACGAGAAGCGCCAGCCCGCCATCAGCATCAAGGGCGGCAAGGCTACCAAGCGTTACCTCATGCCTTCCCGCGCTCACCTGATGGTGCAGGACGGCGACGAGGTCACGCCGGGCGATGTGCTCGCGAAGATTCCCCGCGAGACCACCAAGACCAAGGACATCACGGGCGGTCTGCCGCGCGTGGTCGAATTGTTCGAAGCCCGCAAGCCGCGCGAGACCGCTGTCATCAGCGAAATCGATGGCGTGGTGAAGTTCGGCGATGTGGCCAAGGGCCAGCGCAAGATCTACGTGGTGGCCGACAACGGTACCGAGAAGGAATACTCGGTGCCGCGCGGCGTTCACATCAACGTTCAGGAAGGCGAGCGCATTAAGCGCTGGCGAGCCGCTGATGGATGGTCCGCTCAATCCGCACGACATTCTTGCCGTGCTGGGTGAGAAAGAGCTGCAGGCTTACCTGGTGAACGAAATCCAGGAAGTCTACCGCTTGCAGGGCGTGAACATCAGCGACAAGCACATCGAAGTCATCGTTCGCCAGATGATGCGCTGGGTGAAGGTGGAAGACGTGGGCGACACGACCTTCCTGCTCGAGCAGCAGGTCGACAAGTTCCGCTTCCGCGAAGAGAACGAGAAGGCGATTGCCAACGGCGGCAAGCCGGCTACCGGCCGTCCGCTGCTGCTGGGCATCACCAAGGCCTCGCTCTCGACCGACTCCTTCATCTCGGCGGCCTCCTTCCAGGAGACCACGCGTGTGCTGACCGAAGCGTCCATTCAGGGCGCGGTCGATCACCTGCGCGGACTCAAGGAGAACGTCATCGTGGGTCGTCTCATCCCCGCGGGAACCGGCATGGAGTACTACCGCAATGTCCGGCTGTCCGAGGAGATGGAGCAGGCCGCGTCCAAGGTGCAGGAGGAGGTCACAGCCGCGTACGAAGAAGCCGAACGCGCGCTGGAACTGCTCCGCAACGAAGGCGAGAACGAAGGCGAAGAGCTGGTGACCGAGTAAGGCTGTCGGTTCATCAAAGCTGTAATCACACGGCCCGGGGCGAAAGCTCCGGGCTTTTGCTGTGAAGCCCAACTGACAACCGACCACCGGCAACTGACAACTGCTTTTCCATCGCCCCTTCCCTCTTAGCTGTGTAAACTGCTTTTGCGCACACTGATGCTATCTTTCTTTCAACATCTTCGGCTGGCCTTCTGGCGGTCGTTCGAGCACGACGCCTTCGCCATTGCCAAGGCGGCTGCTTTCTCGGCGATTCTCACCCTCTTCCCTGCCGTGCTGGTGTTGGCTTCGGTTCTGTCCACCTCGAACACGACGGAGACTTTCTTCCGCGAAGTCTATCGTTCGCTCGGCCGCATTTTGCCCGAAGGCACCAGCAGTGCCGTGCTGCAGTATTTTTCGGCGAGCAAGCCGGTCAAGTTGAAGCTGCTGTTCACCACCTCCATCTTCACCCTCTGGACCGCTTCGGGCGTCATGATTTCCTGGATGGAAGGCTTCCGCAAGGCCTATCAGATGCCGAAGACGTGGGGACTGGTGAAGGAACGCATGATCGCGTTGCTGCTGGTCGTACTGGCTGGGCTGCCGATGGCGTTTGCTTCCTTCCTCGTGGCGTTTGGAAACCAGATTGAGCGTTGGACGGTTTACCACACCGGGCACGAGCTGGGGCCGTACATCCTGGGCCTGTGGACCGCCGTACGCTGGATTATCGTCGGCGCTTACCAGCATTGCCGTCATCGGGCTGGTGTATCACCACGGAGTTCCGCGAACCCAGCCGTGGCACCGCGTGCTGCCCGGGTCGGCACTGGCGACCGTGCTGTGGTTCGTTTCCACCGTCCTGTTCGGCTTTTATCTGCGGCGCTACGCCAACTACGACGTCATCTACGGCTCGGTGGGAGCGGCGATTTCGCTGCTCATCTGGCTGTACCTCGTCTCCATGGTGGTGCTCATCGGGGCTGAGTTCAACGCTCTGCGCTTCCCGCGCTATCTGTTTGGTTCCCACTCTGACATCGATACCGGAAAGAGAAAGGTCCAGGCGTGAGAAGAAGCCGTCAGCCATCGGCTATCAGCCGTCAGATTGCCGCCAGCCATCCCCGGGTGCATACACAACACTAATGCCCGACTCTTCTTCCGCCCTCGATCCGCTTCGCATGCCTTCGACCCATCGTCGCCGAGCGAAGATCGTGTGCACCATCGGTCCGGCGAGCGATTCGGAAGAAGGCATGCGTGACCTGATGCTCGCCGGTATGGATGTGGCGCGCCTGAACTTTTCCCACGGAACCCATGACGAGCATCGCGAACGCATTCTGCGCCTGCGCTCCGTTGCCGCCGGGCTGGGCAGGCCGCTCTGTCTTCTTCAGGATCTGCAAGGCCCAAAGATACGAACCGGCAAGCTCAAGGACCACCTTCCAATCACGCTCATCGCCGGACAAACGCTAACCATTACTTCCGAAGATGTATCCGGAACTTCGGAAGTAATCGCCACCACTTACAACGGGCTCGCTCATGACGTGAAGCCGGGCGAGCGCATTTTGCTCTCCGACGGAAAGATCGAGCTTCGCGTCCAAGACGTTCGCAACGGCGACGTCATCTGCGAAGTGCTCAACGGCGGCACGCTGGCTGAAAATCAGGGCATCAACCTGCCGGGAACGAATATCAGCCTCCCTTCTCTCACTGAGAAAGATCTGGCCGACCTCGACTTCGGAATGAAGAATGGTGTCGATGTGGTCGCGGTATCGTTTGTTCGATCGGCGGCCGACGTGGTGCGGGCAAAGGCTGCGATCGCACGCTATCGCGATGATGTCGGAGTGATTGCCAAGCTGGAAAAGCCGCAGGCCATCGAAGACCTGGACGCGATCCTCAGGGAAGCGCATGGCGTGATGGTGGCGCGAGGCGATTTGGGAGTAGAAGTCGCTCCTGAGAAGGTCCCGACCGTCCAGAAATACGTGATCCGGCGGGCGCTCGATTTTCGCCGGCCCGTCATAACCGCAACCCAGATGCTGGAATCGATGATGGTAAATCCGCGGCCCACGCGAGCCGAAGCCAGCGATATTGCCAATGCGGTGTTCGATGGCACAGACGCGGTCATGCTCTCGGGCGAAACCGCAGTGGGCAAGTATCCGCGGGAAGCAGTCGAGATGATGGCGCGAATTGTGAGCGAAGCCGAAGCCGCGAACGCGCATCCCTTGACGCCGGAGCACCACAGCGGTCAGCGTCTCTCCATCGCCGAAACCATCTGCGAATCGATGGCGCACGCCGCGCGCGACCTGAACGTCCGCGCCATTGCCATCTTTACCGAAACCGCGAATACCGCCCGCATTCTCTCCAAGTACCGCCCTGCAGCGGATATTTATGGCTTCACCTTCAGCGAAGCAGTACACAATCGCATGAACGCGCTCTGGGGAGTGACGCCGATCCGCTGTCCAGCGGAACTTACGGTTGAGGCGATGGCGCAATTTGCGGAAGATCAACTCCGAGCTTCGCGCGTGCTCTCACCCGGAGATGTATTTGGCCTGGTTGCCGGGACGCAGCGCGTGGGCGGAGCAACTAATTTCATGCGGCTCATCGCCGTGCAATCGAAAATCCAGTGAGGTGGAACGTGGGCGAGGAAATCGTATCGCTGGCAATCCTTGAGGCTCTTCCAGGCAAGGACGAAGAGCTGGTTTCCCTGCTGCGTGAGCTTTACACCTTGATGCAGTCCAAGGGATATAGCCACGACAGCTTGCGTCGTGACGCTTCACGCCCTGACCGCTTCTTTCATACCCGCTATTGGAAATCAGAGGAGACCCGGACAGAGGCGCAGCACGATCCTGAGGTGCATCGCTACTGGCTGCGCTTGCCGGAGCTGTGCAACATACCGGTAATTTACGAGAGCCTGGAGATGGTCTTCGAAACCTAGCTTCAGTTCACCCAACCGGAACGTGAGTCGCCGTTTTTCTTATCGCTACGGGGAGTGCTCGGGTCTTTGAAATTGCCGTACTCGTCGAAGTACTCGTCGTGTTTGTAGTCGTTCGGCTCGTGCTTGCGCATGTAGACCTCGAACTTCCGGGCAGCGCGCCGCCGCTTCCACTTGTAGTAGGAGTTGCGCAAGCCGTAATAGCGTTCCGAGGTGGCGTACCCAAAGCCGCGGCGCGGTACGAACTTCAGGAAGATATAGCCAAACAGCAGCCCGCCAAGATGCGCCATGTACGCTGTCGACTGCCCGAGCGTGTGCGCCGACGACAGCGCCCCGTAAAGCGCCAGGCCGATAATGCCGATGACGAAGTACTTCGCTTTGATCAGGAACGGCAACGGGAAGAGCATGACTTCGGAATCGCCGTGCAACATGCCAAAGGCCAGCAACAGACCGTAGATTCCGCCGGAGGCCCCAACGGTCAGGGTGTGGGGACTAACTCCCAGGATTCCGGTAAACGAAATCAGGACCGTACAAATCGCCGCCCCAATGACGCAGAAGAAGTAGAACTGCATGAACAGGTTGTAGCCCCAGTCCTGTTCCAACTGCGCACCAAACATCCAGAGCGCCAGCATGTTGAACAGCAGATGCAGCAACCCGTAGTGCAGGAAGGCGTAGGTCACCAACTGCCAGACTTCGCCGTGAACGACTGCCCATCCTTCGAGGCCGAGGTGATTGTAGGCCCAGCCTGCAATCGGGGCGGTGCTGTCGATGGCTTGAAACAGCGCGAACAGCAGGAAGATCGCGCAATTGGCGATGAGCAGTTGCTTCACCGCGCGGGTGAACGGCGGGAAGCTCAATCCCATGCCGCCGAGGCTGGAGGTCCGTCGCATTGAAAGTTCTATTTTAGATGCTTCTATGGCCAGACTGCCGATCAAATTGACCACAGAGGCACAGAGACACAGGGACTTCTAGATCTGCTCTGCGTCTCTGTGTCTCTGTGGTTCAAACGTCCCTTGTTATCGCTCCGGCACCGGAACCACCGCCAGGCTGCGATGCCCTTTGGCGTCCACCGCGCGGACAGCGAAAATCACGTTGTCCTTGGACATCGGCAGCGTTGCTTTGGTCACGTTGCCAACATCCTTGCGCGTTGGTCCACTCCGACGCGGTGGTATCGCGCCACACGACCTCATAGGATGTCGCCAGTCCTCCGGGCGAAGCATCCCACACCAGCGTGGAATCGTTCTGCAACTCTTTCGTCAAAATGCGCACATTAGCCGGCGGAGCGGGCGCAGAGGCCAGTGACGCCAGGGTTGCGGCATTCACCCGCGCGACGTTGGCGACGTAATCGTAGTCCACAAACTTGGGCAGGTCGCCATACTCGATGCCGTTTTCCGTGCGCACATTCTGATGCTGATGGTTGTAGTTCTCGCGAAACTCTGTGAACCGCACCGCGGCGTAGCCCTGTTGATTGAATGATGTCTGATCGCCTCCGCGCAAGAACCGGTCAGGCCGGAAGACGAGCAGCGGGCGGAAGCTAGTGGACCCCAGATACTCCTGCGAAGTCGCAGCGATGTAGCGCGCCAGTTGCCGCGACAAACTGTCGTTCTCGCCGGCCAGCGAGCGAATCTGCTTGATCTGCTTTTCATCGGCGTTAGCCGGAATGCCCTCAGAAAAGACGCGGACGACATGTGGATTCTGCAATGTGTCCCCCGGCGTCTTGTCTCCGCCCACGATGTCGTTGTTCAGCGCCGCCTCAATGTTCCAGCCTTGCGCCTTCGCCATCTTGGCGAAATGGGCGCTGCCGTAGAGGCCCTGCTCTTCCCCTGCGACCGTAAGGAAGATGATGGTTGCAGGAAACTTGTATTTGCTCAGCACACGCGCGCATTCCATGCTGACTGCTGTACCGCTGCCGTCGTCGTTGGCTCCGGGCGCCTGGCCAGTGGTGTCATTGGTGTCGGTGTTGCGCGAATCGTAGTGGCCGGTCACCAGCACGATGCGGCCAGCATTTGCGGGATCGGTTCCGCGCAGTACGGCATACACGTTGGTGAGCTTCGTCGGTTTCGGAACGCGCGGTCCCGGCTCCTGGGTGAACTCGTCGGTCTTCACCTCCAGGCAGCCGCCGCACTCCTTGGAGTATTGCTCGAACTGGCCCTTGATCCAATCTGCCGCGGCATTGGCACCCTTGCCGCTCGACGCCGGCATGTCTGACGACAAGCGTCTGCCGCGTGTAGAAGCTGACCAGCTCCAGGATGGTCTGTTGGATCTGCTTGGCTGAAACATCTACGAAGCGCCGCCGCGATCTGCGGATCGGGCTTGGCCGCCGGCAGCGGGTTGGAATTCGAGGAACTTTGAGCAACCGTGGGCAGAACCGTCAACATCAAAATCGCGATTCCGGCAAGCAGGTATTTTGGATTCTTCATGAGAACCTGAAACCTCGACATTTCTTCAGCGTCTGTTACTTGACGCTGTCAGCAAGAGATTCTAAATATAAGAGGGCGGTTGGCGCTGCCCATAAGCGGCCAGGCCGATAAGGAACGGAGGGCATCATCATGGTAATTTGTCCGGAATGCGAAAGCGATCTCGATATCGAAGAAGATGAGGTCGACGAAGGTGAAGTCGTCTCCTGTCCGGAGTGCGGCACTGATTTCGAAGTGGTGGCGATCGATCCTCTTGAATTGAGCAAGGTGGAGGAGAAGGACGACGACGACAAAGACGAGGACGCCGAAGAGGAGAGTGCGTATTGAGCCGTGTGCCATCGCGATGCCGGTAGGGTCACCGGCT
Organism: uncultured Acidobacteriaceae bacterium; assembly: GCA_963819645.1. Classification (GTDB taxonomy): domain Bacteria; phylum Acidobacteriota; class Terriglobia; order Terriglobales; family Acidobacteriaceae; genus CAVVDY01. The sequence goes on along the minus strand of CAWFWZ010000016.1, from coordinate 42,395 downwards.
CGCTCTCCGTCGTGCTCGCGATGTTGTTGATGGGTGGTGCACTCTACTCCGCACCACTTGACCCGCTCCCCCAAACCACCTCCGGGAACGCGGGCAAAGACTACGCCCTGATTTTCGGAACCGTGTGGGGACCCGACTCCCGTCCCCTGGCAGGGGTGCCCATCAGGATTCGAGTAAACTCGGAGAAGAAGTTTCGCTGGGAGCAGGTGTCAAACCATACCGGCGAGTTCGCCCAACGCGTTCCCGTCGGCAAACAGGACTACGTGGTTCAGGCTGACATCAAGACCCCGAAGGGCGTCTCCAAACCGGAAGTCAAGGTGCACATCGACGACAACGAACGGCAGGACGTCGGAATTCACCTGACGGAGCAACAACTGCAAAGTCAGTAAGGACAATTCAAACCAGATGAAGAAGCCGCTGAACCTACTGTTTCTCTCTTTTGTGCTGCTGTCGTGCGGCGCCTGGCAATTGCAGATTCCCCTGTCGCAGTCTCCGCATGACGATTCGGACAAAAAAACGCGCGTCAACCAGCGGGTTCTTACCGGAGTGGTGATGGACAAGAACGACCAACCCATTGCCAACGCCGTCGTCTACCTGAAGAACGAGAAGACGCTGAACGTGCGCACCTTCTTCGCGCAGAAGGACGGGACGTATCGCTTCCCGCAGTTGGAGCGCAACGTCGACTACGAAGTTTATGCCGAGCTCGACGGCAAGCGTAGCGATACCAAGACGGTGAGCCAGTTCGACGACCGCAACGCTCCCCACGTTAATCTGCGAATCAAATAGTCGGCTCGTCCATACTAAATTCCGGGTGTCATCCCGAAGGGACGTCAGTCCCTGAGGGATCTGCAGTTGCGTCGAGCCACGAAATTTATGGCCGGGTGAGCAAACTGCAGATCCTTCGACTTCGTCTCAGGATGACACTCGTGAAACGTTGTAGCCTGCTGGAAGCCTTGAACTATGTGTGTCATTCCCGAAGGGACGTCAGTCCCTGAGGGATCTGCAGTTGCGTCGAGCCACGAACTAGCCTGCGCGGCGAACTGCAGATCCTTCGACTTCGTCTCAGGATGACACTCGTGAAACGTTGAGCCGGCTGAGCCTTGAACTATGTGTGTCATCCCGAAGGGACGTCAGTCCCTGAGGGATCTGCAGTTGCGTCGAGCCACGAATTTATGCCGGGTGGGCAAACTGCAGATCCTTCGACTTCGTCTCAGGATGACAACAAAATTCAACAACAAAGGCCGCCATCGCTGGCGGCCTTTTGTATCAATGTTGCTGGTTTAGCTGTTTTCGTTGCTGGCGCGTTTCCAGTTCATGAACTCGCCAATCGTGGACCCCGCTCCGGAAGAAGAAGAAGTGCTCGTTGCCGGAGCCTTGTAGGCTTCCACTTCGCCACGGGTGGCTTCTTCGCCCACCGCTCGAATGCTGAGCCCGACCTTCTTCTCGGCCGGATTCATCTTGATGATCTTGAACTCGAACTCCTGTCCGGCTTCGAGCTTGATCGGCGCACCGTGCGCGTCCACGGCTTCCGAGTTGTGGCACAGGCCTTCGACCCCGTCGGCGATTTCGACGAAGGCTCCGAAGCTGGCCAGCCGCAGTACCTTACCGTGAATCACATCGCCCACCCGATGCTGATCGAAGAAGGTCTCCCACACATCGGGCTGAAGCTGCTTCACGCCCAGTGACAGGCGGCGTTGGTCGGGCTCGATGGCCAGAACAATGGCGCGCACCTTGTCACCCTTCTTCAGCACTTCGGAAGGATGCTTCACCCGCTTGGTCCAGCTCAGGTTGCTGACGTGAACCAGGCCGTCGATGCCATCTTCGATTTCGATGAAGGCGCCGAAGTCGGTAAGGTTGCGAACCTTGCCTTCGACCACCGTTCCCGCCGGAAACTTCTCGTGCAACGTCTCCCACGGATTCGATTCGAGCTGCTTCAGTCCAAGGCTGATGCGGCGCTCGGTGGGATTCACATTGAGCACCACAGCTTCCACCTGATCGCTGACGTTCACCAGCTTCGAGGGATGCTTCATGCGCTTGGACCACGTCATTTCGCTGACGTGTACCAGGCCTTCAATTCCCTGCTCCAGTTCGATGAAAGCTCCGTAATCCGTGACGCTGATCACGCGCCCGCGAACATGAGCTCCGATAGGATAACGTTCCGCGGCATCCAGCCACGGATCAGGAGTGAGCTGCTTGAAGCCCAGGGATACGCGCTGCTTGTCCTTGTCGAACTTCAGCACCTTTACCTGGATCTGATCGCCGACCTGCACCAAATCGTGAGGGTGCGTGAGGCGTCCCCACGACATATCGGTGATGTGCAGCAAACCGTCAATGCCACCTAAATCGACAAAGGCGCCGTATTCGGTGAGGTTCTTTACCGCGCCGGTGAGGATTGCGCCTTCCTCCAGGTGATCGAGAGTCTTGGAGCGCTTTTCCGTCTGCTCTTCTTCCAGCAGCTGCTTGCGCGAAACCACAATGTTGCCGCGCTTCTTGTTCAGCTTGATGATGCGGATTTCAATCTCGTGACCCTTAAGCCCATCGAGGTTGCGCAATGGCCGAAGATCGACCTGCGAGCCGGGAAGGAACGCACGCGCGCCCAGGATATCGACGGTGAGGCCGCCCTTGATGCGATCGATGACGCGCACCTTCACGGATGCCTTATCGTTATAAGCTTTCTCGATTTCGTCCCACGCGCGCAGTCGCTGAGCCTTCTGATGGGAGAGGTTGATGTAGCCCTCTTCCGTGTGCCCCGGTTCGCGCATGACCGCGATCTCGTCGCCCGCCGTGACGGTGACATTGCCTTCGTGATCGGTAAACTCCGACACGGGAACCACGCCCTCAGACTTGTAGCCGATGTCGACCACAACATACTGAGGTGTGACTTTAAGCACGTGACCGGAGACGATCTGCTCGTCATTCAGCGCGGCTTCAGTCTGGGCCTGCTCCTGTTCGAACGATTCCAGCACGCTGGCGAAGTCTTCCATGCCGGGCTCTTTATCAACCTTCTTGGGGACCGAGGTTGGAGCCGCGACTGGAGCCGAGGTTTCAGCCGGCGTCTGGGTGGCAACAGGAGTTGGCGGAGCTTCAGGTGCTTCGGAGGCGCGCTCCTCCCGCGGTTGTTCAGCCTGAGGTTCAGCTTGGGCATGCTCTGCTGGTTGAGCGTTGGCAGCTTGCTGGTCGTGACCCTGATTCGACGCCTGCGCGTCGTAAGTTTGCTCTGTCGGCTGGTGTTCGGAGGCAGGGTCCTGAGTTTGCGTGGTCGAGGTTTCAGTTTGAGTGTTGTCGAGAGCCATGGGTTGAGTACTTGAGCTACCGCTATTTGAGTAACGATAGAGAGCCTGGATTCAAAACGGACTGCTGGCTTGAGTCTTCGTGGATGATTTCCCGCTTCTGCGGGTCTGGAACAACCCAGCGGCCGGATCCTTTGCAGCGGGCCCCGCGAGCTAAGGACTGTTTCGACTATAGCAACCGGCCCTAGCAGTGTCAAACCTGTAACCTCAACAAAGGCACGCATTTCTGGGACGAACACTGAATTTTTATGCACCCTTAACCAAGGGCTCAAACTGCTCTGCCGCCGGGAGCGAACTCGGCGCGAATTCTTCATCCTCCGGACGCACTCAGCTCTGCAAAATCGTGGTCTGATACTCTGCCGTTGTGGACTACCTTTGGGCACCCTGGCGCTATGCATATGTCAGCACCGCCGAGCAGGCTCCAGACTGCGTTTTCTGCCATCTTCAGGCCATGGGCGATGATGAGCGGGCGCTCATTGTGCATCGCGGACGCCACAATTTTGTCGTGCTCAATGCCTTCCCTTACACCTCGGGACATTCCATGGTTGTTCCCTATCAGCACCTCGACCGGATCAGTAAGCTGCCGGCGGAATCGCTCTGCGAGATGACGGAGCTCACGCAGCGGCTCGAGGCGATTCTGTTCCAGCTCTACCATCCCGACGGCGTGAACCTGGGCATGAACATCGGCAAGGCCGCCGGAGCCGGAGTCGCCGGCCATGTCCACATGCACGTTCTGCCGCGCTGGGTCGCGGACGCGAACTTCATGACCGTAGTCGGCGAAACCCGCGTACTGCCTGAGCTGCTCTCTGAGACCTACTCCCGCCTGAAACAAGCCTTCACCAAAACTGGCTGAGCCCACATTCTGTCTGCGGTCCTGCATCTGAGTGACGGTAATCGAACGCTACCCCAACAGGAGTGCCCCATGGCGCATTACGGAATGCTGCGCGACTACCGTTTCAGCAACGACGTTGACGATATACGCGGCTCATCACTGTATGGAATCGACGACGAAAAACTAGGCAAGATCGATGACGTCATCTTCGATCACAGCAGCGGCAACATCCGCTACGCGGTGGTCGATTCCGGCGGCTGGCTCAGCAGCAAGAAGTTCCTCGTGCCCGCTGACCGAATTCGTCCCGATGCCAAACACCAGGACGACTTTCACGCCGACATGACGAAGCAGCAGATCGAAGCCCTGCCACGCTACGACGAAGACAACTTCAAACATGACAAGAATGACAACGAACGCGCCTGGTCCGACTACGACGAGCGCTATCGCAAATCGCTGGAAACCACCGGCGACGTGATGCACCGCGAAGGAAGCACGCATGCCATCACTCCCGATCCTAGCGAATTGCCCGCCACTGGAGAACCGCTGCCCAACGAGGAAAGCTTGGAACCGGAACGGATCACAGGTGTATTTAATGACCCCACTCCCAACTCGAGCAGAACTCGCCTGCGCCCCTCCGGGATCGCAGCACGGGCTGAGGATTCCGCGGTGGTGGGCCAGTCGGTTCCTGAAGAAATGCCGACTCGTCTGGAGGAAGAGGCGCTGGATCGGCGGCCTGTGACGGGAACCGCGGGCCAAAGCTACGATACAAACCGCAATCGCCGGCTCTCCGCTTTCGAAGATCACCTGCGCCGCAATCGGGTGGATATTACTTCAAGCTGTCGAAGCTGTGAGGTTAAGAAGGACAGGGTCGCTTAGGTCAATAAGTTTGGAAACTTAGTAGAGAACTGATGACGGGCGCGACACTCGCGTCCGTCTCTGATTTTGCGATCTGCTGCGGAGGCGCTGAGTGAAGGTCTACGAATCGATCATGGAAGCTTCCGGGAAACGCAGCTTGCATTTCGAGAGCGCCCGGTTCAGCAGATCCTCGATCTCCGTCTCTTCACAATTGCGCGCCATCGCTAATTCGCTGGCCAATAGATAGCGAGCGCGCTCCAGCATTTTCTTCTCGCGGAAACTCAGGGGCTTGGTCTGCGCCAGCAGAAGCAGGCCCTTCAGAACCACGGCCACGTCGATAAGCGAGCCGGTCCGCATCTTGTCGGAGTTTTCCTTGAACCGGTATTTCCAGTCGGCGTTATTCTCGATTTCGCCATCCATCAGGAAATCGAGCACCTTCTGCACTTCCCCATTGCGGACTACTCTGCGCAGGCCGACACTTCCCACATTGTGGAAAGGAACCATTACTTTCAGACTACTGGCTTTGATTTTCAGGAGGTAAAAGCGTTCAATTTGAGTGCCGATTGTCCGGCTGCTGATCTGTTCGATTATGCCTACCCCATGGTTCGGGTAGACCACCTTGTCTCCGATACTAAAGCTCTGGTTATTCATGAGGGCCACCGCGTAGCGCGGTCGAACCAGGTCGGTATGAAGGGCAACAACTCGTACAACTTATGTGGTAAGTATAGCCTTCTGCGCGGAGCCGGTCAATGTTGTCATTTTGCGCCAGGTGCGATCGGGTAGTTAAGCTCACTAAATGTGGCCGACGGTTTGTAATTCTGCAAACTGGGTGCTAACATCCGACTTCATCAGAGCTCATGCACGGAGGCAATCATGGCTGAGAACGATGGCAGCGGTTTCTTGTGGTTCCTGGCGGGACTAGGTATTGGCGCAGCGGTCGGCATTCTTTATGCCCCGACCACCGGAGAGGAAACCCGGCAGAAGCTTATGGACGCGGCCGAACAGGGTCGGGATGCGGTCAAAGACCGCGCACGCCAGGCACGTGAACAAGCCGGAACCTGGGTCGATCGTGGTCGCGACTACATCTCCCAGCAGAAGGACCAGTTCCGCTCGGCAGTCGACGCCGGGAAACAGGCATATCACGAGGCTACGGCGGAAAAGCCCGAAACCTCGCCTGGCCAGTAGTCCATTGCCTGGCAGTGGGAAGAGCGGTCGCTAAACTCCACCCAAGGAGCATCCCATGGACGATAAGCTGACCATTTTCATCGCCGTTACAGCGGCCGCTGTAGTCACGCAAATGCTGATCCTGGCGGTGATAGCCACCATCATGTGGCGGCTCGCCGCTCGCGTGCAGGATCTGCAATCGCATGCCATGCCGTTGATTGAGGATTCCAAGAAACTCGCGGCCGACGTACAGACTCTGCTCGAGACGGCCCGACCCAAGGTGGACGTCATTCTGGATAACGCGTCGGCTATCAGCACGACGGCGCGCGCTCAGACGCAGAAGGTCGACACACGCTTACCGGATTCATGGACCATGCGCGGCTTCAGGCCATTCGCGCCGACGAGATGCTGACCCGGACCTTCGACCGAGTGGAAGGCGCCACCTCGAAGGTCGAGAACACCGTGATGTCACCGCTTCGGCACTTGAACGGAGTTCTACAAGGCATCGGCGCCGGTCTGGATACGCTGTTCCAGAAATCCCGGCAACCCAAAAATGGCAGACACAACGACGAAATGTTTATCTAGCAGCGCAATCCTTGCCAAGACAGGCAAATGGGGCCGCGCCGCTGCGGAGACCCGCGCCGGTGCGAGTGAGTCGTAGTTGAAAGCTTGATCGGTCGCCCACCCCTAACGAGCAGGTGATCACTAGCGGATACTGACCGTTACTGCTTGCAGACTGTGGCAGCCTGAGGTTCTGCCTTCGCTTCTATAGCTGCCTCTTGCTTAGATTTCTTACGCGATTCAGCGTTCGTTCCGCTGCCGCTTACGTTTCTTCCAACATCATCAATAGATGGAGCGCGCTCCTGTGCGAAATCTCATTTAGGTCGGTAAGTTGAGTCTGGAACATTGGCGTATCTGGTACTCGTGCCCGGATCGCTTGCATGGCGTCCCGGCACTTCCCAGTCGGCTACATCTACCTAGGATTGAGCCGCACACGTCGCCAACTGCTGTACGCCTAAACTTTGTCGCACACCAAAAGTATAGAAATCGCGCAACCTGGTAAGTGACGGCCGTCACAGTCGCTTGAACAAATTCCGAACGAAAGTGGATTACCTTGGTGCTATGCAGAAGAGACCGCGCCCCAAACTTCTCTCCTGTGTCATCCCGATGTGTGTCATCCCGAAGAGTGTGTCATCCCGATGGGACGTCAGTCCCTGAGGGACCTGCAGTTCGGTCGAGACAGGAAATTTGTGGCGGGGCGAGCAAAATGCAGATCCTTCGACTACGTCTCAGGATGACACTCGTGAAATGTTTTAGCCTGCGAAAGTCCTGAACTGTGGGCGTCATCCCGATGGGTGGGTCATCCCAAAGTGTGCGTCATCCCGAGGGGACGTCAGTCCCTGAGGGATCTGCAGGCCGGTCGAGACACCAGTTCAGCCAGCGCGGGCAAAATGCCCGTGCTCACGCAATCCAAGCCCCGCCGACGACCACGTCTCCGTCGTAGAACACGACCGCCTGTCCCGGCGTGATGGCGCGCTGTGGTTCATCGAAGGTGACACGAATGTCTCCGTCGGGAAGCTTTTCGACGACAGCATCGGCGGGCTCGTGGCGATGGCGAATCTTGGCCTGTACCTTCATCGGCTCGCGAAGATCGTCGATCGAAATCCAGTTGGCGCGCTTGCCGATGAGCGTACCCGAGTACAACTCGTCGCCTCCGCCTACAACCACCTGCCGCTTGTCGCCGCGAATCTCCAGCACATAGACTGGCGAGCCGGTAGCGACACCCAATCCTTTACGTTGGCCGACGGTGAAGTTGTGGATGCCGGAGTGAGTGCCGATGACTTCGCCGGAAGTTGTCACCAACTCGCCCGATGTGTCGGGAAGCTCTTCGCCCTGCTCTTCGAGATAGGCGTCGAGAAACTTCTTGTAGTCGCCGCCGGGCACGAAGCAAATCTCTTGCGAATCCTGCTTCTCGAAAACGCGCAGACCGACGCGCTTCGCCTCTTCCCTCACCTCAGGCTTGCGCATGTCTCCCAGCGGAAACAGCGTGCGGCTCAACTGCTCCTGCGTCAGGCCAAAGAGGAAGTAGGTCTGGTCCTTCGAACGATCTGCCGGTCGCTTTAGCAGCCAGCGGCCCGAACGCTCGTCGAATTCGTTGCGCGCGTAATGTCCGGTGGCGAGCATCTCGGCGCCAATCTGCCGAGCGGTGATCAGCAACTGATCGAACTTGAGATGGTTGTTGCACAGGCTGCACGGAATCGGCGTACGGCCCGGAGAGATACTCATCGACGAACGGACGAACCACATCTTCCTCGAAGCGGGACTCCTGATTGACCACGTAGTACGGAATGGCGAGCGTCTCGGCCACACGGCGCGCGTCGTAGACGTCGTCGAGCGAGCAGCAGCGGCCAGTGACCGCCTCGGGCATGCCGTCGTGCCCGGCGAGGCGGCGCTGGTTCCAGAGCTGAAGCGTGAGACCGATGACGGTGTAGCCCTGCTCACACAGCAATGCCGCGACGGTGGACGAATCCACTCCGCCCGACATGGCTACGGCGATGGTCTTGTTAGTCATTAGCAATTAGCAATTAGCAATTAGCACTTCGCATTTAGCACTCGGTCCGTGGTCGCCATATATCGATGCGTCTCGTGCTTTGTATCAGGGCCCGGCTTCAGCCGGGCCGAACTCCGCTATCTTTTGAGTCGTCATTCCGAGCGGACTTCAGTCCGCGAGGAATCTGCTGTTCTCTCGTCCCGCTTCGCGGGACAGCATATCTCAGCCCAGCGCTTCAGCGCTGGGTAGCTTTGAGAAGATAATCAGAGTGCCGTAGGCACGCCATATGTCGTCCCTGCGGGACTCTAATCTTTTTCCCTAGTTCACCCAGCGTTGAAACGCTGGGCTAAGATATGCTGCGCCTCCGGCGCGGCTTCTCAGGTTGTTTATTCCGCGGCGCCAACGCAGAGCAAATCGTTCCTGACGCGAATCGTCGCAACCCGCCGACACTCTAGCTGAGAGCTGACGGCTGAGAGCTGACAGCTCTCTTATACACCGGGCTCAGCTCGCGCAGACGGCCCAACACTTCCGGCACTAACTCAATTGCGAAATCGATGTCTTCGGCTGTGTTCTGCTTGCCCAGGCTGAAGCGCAAACTGCCCCGCGCGCGATCTGCCGAAAGCCCCATCGCCACCAGCACGTGCGAGGGCTCGATCGCTCCGGAGGAACATGCTGCGCCGGTCGAAACCGATAACCCTTTCAGGTCGAGCGCGATCACCATCGCTTCGCCTTCGATGCAGTCGAAGTGAATGTTCGTCGTGTTCGGAACCCGTGGTGCGCCGGCACTGTTCACACCAGCCTGATCGACTCGCTCGAGAAGCGCCTGCTCCAGACGATTGCGCAGTGCTGCCATCTTCATCACGCTGCCGTCAACGAATCCGGCCCGCGCAATCTCAGCTGCCTTACCAAGCCCGACAATCCCCGGCAGGTTCTCGGTACCCGCTCGGCGCGAGCGCTCGTGGCGTCCACCATAGAACAGCGGCTGCAACAGAGTTCCCTTCCTCACGTACAGCGCACCTGCGCCTTGCGGGCCATGCATCTTGTGCCCGGTGATGGTCAGCAGGTCGCAGCCAATCTCCTTCACATCGAGCGGCATCTTCCCTGCCGCCTGCACCGCGTCAGTGTGAAAATAAACATCAGCCTCGGCGGCAATCTCGCCAATCTCCGGCAACGGCTGCAGCACGCCCGTTTCATTGTTCGCCAGGATGATGCTGATGAGCTTCGTCTTCGAACGAATCGCCCGCCGAACATCATCAGGATTGACCAACGCCTGCGCGTCTACCGGCAAGTACGTAACGCTGCAACCCATCTCTTCCAGGCGCTTACAGCTGTTCAAAACCGCGTGATGCTCGACCGCGGACGTAATCACGTGATCGCCGGATTTCACCAGACCGAAGAGCGCCAGGTTATCGCCCTCGGTGCCTCCGCTGGTAAAGACCACCTCGGCTGCGCGACAGTTCAGTAACTCGGCAACCTGCTCACGTGCGCGCTCGACCGCCGCCCGTGCCTGCTGTCCCTGCTGATGAATGGACGAGGCATTCCCAAATCTCTCGAAGAAGTAGGGACGCATCGCGTCGAACACTTCCGGCAGAAGTGGGCTGGTAGCGTTGTTGTCGAGATACACCCTGCGCATCTTTGGCCCTATGACTCTATTTTAGCTGTCTTGGTTAGATTCCCGGGACGGCTGGCCCGATTCGGGCCAACATCCGCCCCAGAAGCTGCCGAATGTTGTGCATGAGCGCTCCAGAATTTATAGTTAAGGGTCTGCTTACCTATTCCCGCAAACGCTCGTCGGACACCCTTCAAACACGAACTCCGGCGACTGGAGCCATCATGAAAAAAGCTGTCCTGCTTCTCTGCTCGATTCTTCCTATGCCTGCCCAGCTTTGCCGACGAGGGCATGTGGTTGTTCAACGAGTTCCCCAAGGACAAGGTTCAAGCGAAGTACGGCTTTTCGCCTTCGCAGGAATGGCTCGATCACGTGCGGCTTTCATCCGCCCGCGCCCCGAACGGGTCATCGTCTTTCGTCAGCCCCGATGGTCTCATCTTCACCAATCATCACATCGCACAGGGCTGCATTCACGACCTCTCGACCAATGGTAAGGACTACAACAAGAATGGCTTCTATGCCCCGACGCGCGCCGACGAACCGAAGTGCCCGGGGATGGAGTTTCTGGTCCTGGAGAACATATCGGACGTGACCGACAAGGTGAACGCCGTGGTGAAGCCGGGGATGAGCGACGCCGACGCCGGCAAAGCGCAGCGCGAGGAAATGTCGTCGATCGAGAAGGAGTGCTCGAGCGGGGACATCCGGTGCGATGTGGTGACGCTCTATTCCGGAGCTTTGTATCACCTGTACAAGTACAAAAAGTACGACGACATCCGGCTGGTCTTCGCGCCGGAGTTCGACATCGCCTTCTTCGGCGGTGATCCCGATAACTTCGAGTATCCGCGCTACGATCTGGATATTTCCTTCCTTCGCGCCTACGAGAACGACAAGCCGGCCAACACCACCAACTATCTGAAGTGGTCGAAAGATGGCGCCCAGGACGGCGAACTGGTATTCGTATCCGGGCATCCCGGACGCACCGGCCGGCTGCTTACCGTCGATCAGCTGGACTTCCTGCGCGACGACCAGTATCCGATGATGCTTGCCTCGTTCCAGCATCGCATCGAGGTGCTACAGAAGTTTGGATCGCAATCCGACGAGAATGCTCGCGAGGCCGAGGACGCCCTGTTCGGAACCCAGAACTCATTCAAGGCGATCACCGGCTATGAAGGCGGGCTGAAGAATCCTGACATCATGGACAAGAAGATTGCCGAAGAAAAGGAGCTGCAACAGTACGTCAAGGCCGATCCCGGCCGGGAGAAGCAGTTCGGCAATCCCTGGCAGCCGATCTCGCAGGCAGTCGATGTGCAGAAGCAGATTTACAAGCCGCTGTACTACCTCGATGGGCTGGCGGGCTTCCGCGGCACGCTGGCCGATGACGCGCGCACTATCGTGCGGGCAGCCGAGCAGCGGCAGAAGCCAAGCAACCAGCGCATCCGAGGCTACCAGGATTCGGCGCTGCCTACGCTGGAGCAGCAGCTTTTTTCTACCGCCCCGATTTACAAGTCGCTGGAAGAGGTACAACTGGCCGCCAGCCTGGCTGAAATGCAGCAGGTACTGGGCGCCGACAACGCCAGCGTCAAAACAGCCCTTGCCGGCAAGTCGCCCGAGGAGCGCGCCAAGGAAGTCATTGATGGCACCAAGCTGGACGACGTCGCTGTTCGCAAGCAGCTTTACGAGGGCGGTAAGCAGGCGGTAGATGCCAGCACCGACCCGCTCATCGTCATGATGCGCACGGTCGAACCGGATGCCGAAGCGGTACATCAGCGGAACGAAGATGAAGTGGAATCGGTTCTGCGCAAGAACGCCGGGCACCATCGCCAAGATCCACTTTGCGCAAGGCGGATTCAGCGTGCCGCCGGATGCGACGTTTACCTTGCGCCTCAGCTATGGCGCGGTGAAAGGCTACGAAGAGAACGGTAAGCACATCCCGTGGTTTACGACGCTTGGGGGCGCCTACGAGCACGCCGCGGCGCACGGCAATAAACCACCCTATCAGTTGCCTGAGAGCTGGATGAAAGACAAGTCGTCGCTGAACCTGAAGACGGTTTACGACACGGCGTCCACGCCCGACATCATCGGCGGAAACTCGGGCAGTCCGGTGATCAACAAGAATGCTGAAGTCGTGGGGATCATCTTCGACGGCAACATTCAGTCACTGACGTGGAATTTTGCCTACGACGATAAACAGGCGCGTGCTGTCGCCACTGACTCGCGAGCGGTGATTGAGACGTTGCGTAAGATTTATCACGCGGACGCGTTGGCGAACGAGCTGGCGGGACCGGAAGGCAGCGTAAGTGGAGGCAATTCGAAGGCGATGAAGCCGAAGCAGAAACAGAAGTAGGCGTAGCGCTTGCGCGGCGCTTCGACGCCCCATCTTTCCTAGTCATAGAGAAAGGCCGGAATGGTCATTCAGAGAACGACCATCCCGGCCCAGTTTTTTCACCTGCGTTTGACGCCGACCTAAGGTTGTCACTACACCAAACAGCCGAATCAGGCAGCGGTTGCGTTGGACTTCTCGTCCCGCTTCTCGCCGCTTCCTTCTGGAGCGGTCGCCAGGTGAATGCCGGTTTCTGAGCGCATCTCACGAAACTTCTTAGGCGTAATCCCAACCAGCCGGCGGAAGACGCTGGTGAAGTGGCTCTGCGTCTCGAAGCCGACATTCGTAGCCACCTCAACCAAAGCGGTGTTGCCGTCGCGCAGCAATTCCTGGGCGCGCTCGACCCGCTGACGCATAACGTATTGGTGAGGAGTGGTTCCAGTGCTCATCTTGAACAACTTGGAGAAGTAATACTGGCTCATGCCGACGACCTCAGCCATCTCACCAACGCTAAGGTCCTTCTCAATGTTCTCCTTCACATGCTCCAGCACGCGCTGCAAACGCCGCGGTGGCAGGCCTCCGACCAGTTCGACCGGGGCAAGCGTCGCACCGACATAAGCCTCGACGACTTCCTTGGCGCGGTCCGCGTCAAGCGACTGTACGGACATCACCAGAACATTCATGCCTTCTGCCTTGGCACCCGAGAATGCAGAAAAGGAATCGTTGCACAGGGCGGCCCTGATTCCCGGCACGCGATTGGCAGCAACGGACGCGCCTACGCCGCGTCCGGTAACAATGATGCCTCGTTCGGCATCACGACGCAGGACGGCCAAGGCCACCTGCTCGGCGTAGTCGGCGCGGGATTGGGGTTCGATAGTTGACGTTGGGTCGAGCACTTCGTGTCCGGTCGCAGCCAGGTTCGCCGTCAGTTGCTGTTTCAACGCATTGCCAGTTTCGTCAGAACCGATCGCGATTCGCACTTTACTTCTCCTCCATTTGCTTAATTTCTTGGGTTTCGTTGGAGTGGCATGGACGACAGGGTGCCTGCAATGGTTTCACTGGCCCGTGTGCCATTCGTTCCACTAAATATGTATTCATTACATCCGCGCAACGAAGTGTCGCCCCTTGTTCATAAAGCTTTCGCAGGCTTGACTCGCCTGCTTCATCCATCCCCGTTAACCCTGATAGGTCGACGACCACCGGACGTCCGGCTGAGAGGCTAACCTGGTCAGCAAAGGCCTTTTCCAACTCGAGAACCAGAGCTTCCTCGAGCCTGCCTTCGAGCAGCAAACGCAGCTCGCTCCCCTCGGCTTCGACCGTGATCCTCAGCAACTGCCGTCTCCTGAGATGCTCGCTGGCGAAAGACCGAAGGCTTTTTTTCGCAACCACCAGCAAACGGATCGACAGTGCTTATTTGTGCATCTGGAACACCATACGTCAGATCGGCGCCACGATTTGGTAAAGAATTGAAAAGCTTTGCTTTACAAGTCGAATGCCTGTTAGCTAATTCGACATAAGTGTCAGAAAAACGTCGCAAATTTTGACATTAGTGTCAGTTTTCTGACTCTCCCGAGACCGCTTGCCGAGGGATACCCAGCTTGTCCATGCGATAGAGGAGGGTGGTTCGTTTGATGCCGAGGCGGGCGGCCGCTCCCTCCGGGCCTCCCACAACCCATCTGGCTTGGCGGAGGACTGCCAGTATTCGGCCTCTCTCGATCTCCCGCAAACTGAGTTGCGCCGTGTTCTCGGCAGCAGGAGTTCCGGGGTCTGCGGCGCGAAGCTCCGATAAAGGCGCGACCAGTTCTTCGCCGGGAGTGAGAATCACGGTACGTTCGATGAAGTTCTGCAACTCTCGAACATTTCCCGGCCACGTATATTCGCTGAGGGCGATGATCGTCTCTCCGGGTATTCGTTCAATGCGCTTGTTCATACGCCGCGCATACTTGCTGACGAAGTAGCGCACCAGAAGAGGGATGTCTTCGGCACGGTCGCGAAGCGGCGGTACCGTAATGGGGAAGACGTTGAGGCGGTAGAAGAGGTCGCTGCGGAACCTGCCTTCCGCCACCATTTGTTGAAGGTTGTGATTGGTGGCGGCGATCAGGCGAACATCGACTCGTTGCGTGTGCGAACTTCCCAGACGTTCGAATTCCTGCTCCTGAACGACGCGCAGTAATTTGGGCTGAAGCTCCGGCGGGATGTCTCCGACCTCATCCAGGAAAAGACTGCCCTGGTGGGCCAACTCGAAGCGTCCAATCTTGCGCGAGATCGCGCCGGTGAAAGCTCCCTTTTCGTGTCCGAATAGCTCGCTTTCCAGAAGCCCAAGCGGGATAGCGGCGCAATTGAGTTTGACGAAGGTGCGATTGTGGCGGGTGCTGCGCTCGTGAATCGCGCGCGCAATCAACTCCTTCCCGGTACCGGTTTCGCCGCAGATGAGCACCGTAGAGCCGGTAGGCGCGACCGTTTCCACCTGGTCCAGGACCGCCCGCAATGCGCTGCTGCCACCGATGATGTCTTCGAAATCCTGCTCGGAGCGAATCTCTTCTTCCAGGTACGACTTCTGCTCTGAGATTTGCTCTTTGCTTTCGGAAAGCGCGCGATGCTGGAGAGCGTTGCTGATGGCGATGGCCACCTGGCGGCCGATCTGGGTCGCAAAATGCAGGTCCCCGGATGAGAATGCGTGCTCGCGACGGCTGCTGAGTGAAAGCACGCCTACACGCGAACCATTGCTTTGTAGCGGCACAATCAGCAGCGAGCGAAATCCCTCGCCTGCGCGCACCCGGCTGATGTCTCCGGCCTCGCTAAACGGCAGTGCTCCGGGACCAACGATTCGGCTCTGACCGGCTTTGAAGGCTGCCCCCGCGTTGGTTCCCGCAATGCTGATGAGCATGTCGCGATGCAAATAACCGCGGCTCTCCGGAAAGTCGAGCGCATGCAGTCGCAGATTATCCGCACCTTCCGGCAGCAGCAGGCTGGCCGAGTCGTACTCCATGACCTTGCGCAGGTTGGCCGAAAGCGCGTTAAACAGGGCGCGCAGTTCCAGATTCGAGACCACTGCATTGTTGAGTTCCAGCACGGTTTGCAGCCGGTCGCGCTCGCGTGTCAGTTCGCGCTGCAGGGACATAGAGCGCTGGCGAAAGAGCGCGTTCTCGACTGCAAGCGCCACCTGCGCCGCAATGAGCTTGGCAAATCCAACCTCTTCCTCGTCGAAGCCTCCGGTTTCAGCCCGCCCGATGGTCAAAGCGCCCAACGGGCCGGCTGGAGTGATCAGCGGCAAAACGCAAAACGAACGCACGCGATGCTGGCGCAGGAGTTCGCCGACTTTACGAAAGCGTCTCTCCCGGCTGACGTCTTTACAGATGAAAACGTCCTGGCTTCGCCATGCAATCCCCGAGGGCGAATCGTCGATTTCGAAATCCTGCCCAAGCCACTGAGGCGTCGATTCCGAAGAATGGAGAATATGCAGCCGCATGGTTCCGCTGTCTTCATCGTGGAGCACGACGCTGACATAATGGGCGGGCAGCAATTGCGAGACATGCGGCGAAAGCGCGACAAACACGTCGGCGAGATTGCCATGCGAAGAAAGTGTGCGGCACATTTCCTCGAGCGCTGCAAACTTCAGAGCTGCTTTGTCCTGCTCAATCATTGGGACTCGGACGTAGTGGCGGGAATGGGTTACCGTCAGGAAGCGACAGGATTTGCAGAATGGAGAGCACGACTCTTTGAAAGTCATGATAAAGGAACTGACCCCCTGGCGGGTTAGTGCCATTTTGTGCCGAAAGCTGCTGACCTCGGCCTCTCAGGCCCTGCCGGCCCGCCCCCCTTCTGTGGGTCGCGATGCTGTTGTAAGCTCTAACATCGCGGATTTGCCCTGAGGAGCGCCATTGCTAAAAGACAACCCGGCCCCCGGTGGCCCTGGGATCGTTCCCAAGTGGACCTTCGGAGCCAAAGATGCAATAGGAACGGCCTACTCTGTTTCCAGCCGGCTTTGGTACACGCTGGCGAATGGAGTAGTCACGGAGGTTTACTTCCCGACCATCGATACGCCCCAGATGCGAGACTTGCAGTACATGGTCTCTGACGGCGAAACGTTTTTTCACGATGAGCGCCGCCACATGGTCAGCAAGACCGAGTGCAGAGAAAGCGCGGCCCTCGGCTACACGGTGACGAATTCCGATGCCGAGGGGCGGTATTCCATCGAGAAGACCATCATTGGCGATCCCCACCTGCCCTGCCTGCTGATTCACACCAAGTTCAACGTCGCCGAAGCATGGCAGGGGCGCTTGCAGCTTTACGTGCTTTGCGCGCCGCACCTGCAAATCGGCGGCTACCACAACAACGCCTTAGTCCAACATGTGCGGGGAAGAACTTTCCTTTACGCCTATCGCGGCGACGCCTACCTGGCGCTCGTCGCCACCATTCCGATGAAGAAGATGTCCGTCGGCTACGTCGGGGTGAACGACGGCTGGACCGACCTGTCGCACAACTTCCAGATGGATTGGGAGTACACCTCGGCTCTGGACGGCAACGTCGCTATGACGGCGCAGTTGGACCTTAGCCGCACCACCGAGTTCACCCTCGCGGTTGGATTCGGACATACCAAGCACAATGCCGCTTCCACCGTGGCGCAGTCGCTTGCGATTCCGTTTGAGCAATCGGTGAAGAACTTCGAAGACCAGTGGCAGCGAACCCGCAAGCGCATGGTGCTGATGGACAAGTTGGTCGCCTGCGATTCTTTCCTGTTCGCGCGCAGCGTGAATCTACTGTTGGCCAACGAAGACAAGTTGTACCCGGGCGCCATGATCGCCAGTCTGAGCATTCCCTGGGGCGAAGACAAAAGCGACGACGACCTGGGCGGATATCACCTGGTGTGGACGCGCGACATGGTGATGCAGGCGACTGCGCTGCTCGCGGTGGGCGATACGGCGACTCCGCTTCGCGCCATGATCTACCTGGCGGTAACGCAACGCGAAGACGGCGGCTTTTATCAGAATTTCTGGGTAGACGGCGATCCCTACTGGACCGGCGTTCAACTGGATGAAGTTTCGTTTCCGATCATTCTCGCCTGGCGGCTTTGGAAGACCAACGGACTGGGAAACTTTGATCCTTACATCACCGTGACGCGCGCTTGCGGCTACCTGATTCGAGAAGGGCCGGCGACCAAGCAGGAACGATGGGAAGAGGCGGGCGGCTACTCGCCTTCAACCCTGGCCTCAAACATTGCTGGTTTGATCTGCGCCGCGGAGTTTCTCGAAGATCGCGGTGACACTCACACCGCGGAATTCGTGCGCACCTATGCTGACTTTCTCGAGTCGCATATCGAAAAATGGACAGTAACGAACCACGGCACTCTGGTTCCCGGAATCACAAGGCACTATATTCGCATCAATCCCGCTGTCAGCGCCGAAGGATCGCAAGGAGATGAAGATCCGGATAAGGGTGTGTTGGTGCTCGCCAATCAAAAACCGGGAGCCCAGTATTCTTATCCGGCAAACCAGATTGTGGATGGCGGATTTCTGGAACTGGTGCGCGTGGGAATACGGCGGGCGGATGATCCGCTGATGGTTGACTCAGTGAAGGTGATCGATGCAGTGCTGAAGGTCGACACGCCTTCCGGGCCATGCTGGAAGCGCTACAACCACGACGGCTACGGCCAGCGGGACGATGGCAGTTCGTTTGACGGCTGGGGCGTCGGCCGGCCATGGCCGTTGCTGACACTGGAGCGCGCAGCCTATGAGCTCGCGCTGGGCAATGATCCGGAGCCGCTTTGTCGCGCGGTCGAGCGCTTTACCTCGGGAGTTGGTCTGATTCCGGAGCAGATTTGGGATGCGCCCGATATTCCCGATCAGCACATGTTCTTTGGACGCCCAACCGGTTCGGCAATTCCGCTGATGTGGGCCCATGCCGATTTTGTGAAGATGATGCGCTCAATCATCGACAAGAAAGTGTTTGACTTGCTGGATCCCGTGGCGAAGCGATCGATGTCCTTCTTCGACCCGGCGCCCGTCGATGATCGTGGTGTTCTCCTTCTCGATCCGCACCCGCTTGGCACGGCCGAGCATCTGCAGTGTGACGTTCTCGAGTTTAATGCCGAGGTCCTCGGCGATCATCGTGCCGGCCGTGAGGACTGCAATATCCTCAAGCATCGCTTTGCGGCGATCGCCGAAGCCCGGCGCCTCGACCGCGGCCACCTTGAGGCCGCCGCGCAGCTTGTTGACGTCCTCAAGCATCGCTTTGCGGCGATCGCCGAAGCCCGGCGGCCTTGACCGCCGCCACCTTCAGGCCGCCACGCAGCTTATTGACGACCAGCGTCGCCAGGGCCTCTCCCTTGATGTCCTCGGCGACAATGACCAATGGCTTGCCAGACTGGACGACGGCCTCGAGGATCGGAAGCATGGGCTGAAGCGACGAGAGCTTCTTCTCATGGATGAGGATGTAGGCGTCCTCGAGCTCGGCCACCATCTTCTCGGCGTTGGTCACGAAATAGGGCGAGAGATAGCCGCGATCGAACTGCATGCCTTCGACGACGTCGAGCTCGGTCTCGGCGGTCTTGGCCTCCTCGACCGTGATGACGCCCTCGTTGCCGACCTTTTTCATCGCGTCCGAAATCATCTTGCCGATCGTCTTGTCGCCGTTGGCGGCGATCGTCCCGATCTGCGCGATCTCGTCAGAGGACTGCACCTTCTTAGATCGGCGTTCGATGTCTTTGACGACCGCCGTTGTCGCGATGTCGATGCCGCGCTTGAGATCCATCGGGTTCATGCCGGCGGCGACGAGCTTGAGGCCTTCCTTCATGATCGAGGCGGCGAGCACGGTCGCGGTGGTGGTGCCGTCGCCAGCAAGGTCATTTGTCTTCGAGGCCACTTCGCGCACCATCTGCGCGCCCATGTTCTCGAACTTGTCTTCGAGTTCGATCTCCTTGGCGACGGTGACGCCGTCCTTGGTGATGCGTGGCGCGCCAAACGACTTGTCGAGGATGACATTGCGGCCCTTCGGGCCCAGCGTCACCTTGACGGCGTTGTTGAGGATATTCGACGCCGCGCAGCATTCGGTCGCGGGCGTCGGAAGAGAAGCGTACGTCTTTGGCGGACATGATTATTCAATCCATGGTTGGAGATGATGGGAGGGGTGGCGTCAGGCCGCCTTTTTCTTAGTGGCACTTGCGCCCTCGATCACCCCCATGACGTCGGACTCTTTCATGATCAAAAGGTCCTCGCCATCAATCTTGACCTCGGTGCCGGACCATTTGCCGAAGAGCACCCGGTCGCCCGCCTTGAGATCAAGCGGAACCAGCTTGCCGCTCTCGTCCCGGGCGCCCGGCCCTGCGGCGATGACCTCGCCCTCCTGCGGCTTTTCCTTAGCCGTGTCGGGAATGATGATGCCGCCCTTCGTCTTGTCCTCTCCTTCGATGCGGCGGATGACGACACGGTCGTGCAATGGACGGAATTTCATGAGTTTCGCTCCCGGTTTGACCTGCGATCCGGCCTCGGGCGAGACGCCCCGACGGTCGGCTCGGGTCTCAAGCGCGCAGTAGATAGCCGCTACTAGCACTCGTCGCAAGAGAGTGCCATCCATCCTTTGCGTCGACGCGACGAGCGGCGTGAGACTGCGCCACGCGCTGACCACAATGAGGGGCGAGCGGCGGTGCCAGCCAGCATGCGCGCCCCTCTGCCGATGACCGTTGGAGCAGCAGACGCGTAACAAGCCTTAGTTTTCAAAAGCTTGCGCGCATCAGGATCGACGGTTGCCATCGATGCGGGCGGAAAGCGACAATGGAAATCAAAGGTCAAATCTCCGCGGAAATCGACACCGTAAATGTCTTGGCAGCGATGGATCAGCCAACCGACGTGGCCGACGACTCCGTCGCAGAAGCGGCGTCTTAATCGGGATTGCCCTACGCGCAGATTGAACAAAAGAAGTTCGGCGACTGGCCGTTCGGCGGCGAGAATGAGCGCACGGAGCATGAAATCGAGCACCGGCTTCTCGCTGAAGCCGTTGGGGATGATTTTGAGCCGACGGCGCTCCTCGAGGAACAGCCGTTCGAGGAGATTCCTGGTCCTGATGAAGCGTCGATGTGTGACTGACAATCTCAGGTGGGCGATGCACGCCGAAGTCGTCCTCGAAACTCGCGAAGCGGGGAAGCTGTGAAACTCGCGCTTCATGAGGGATGCGTGCCGGTGAAGGGCACAAAGGGAATGATCGCGCCGCCGTAGATGTCGGAGCGAACGACTGTGACGCTGCCCTCCTCCGACCTGCGCTTCGTCGCCTTGATCACGTGTTGCGCCCCAGGGGGACCGACTGGGATCACCATGATCCCGTCCGGCGTCAGCTGCTGCAACAGCGGCGGCGGGATGTGGTCGATGCCACAGGTTACGATGATCTTGTCGAAGGGAGCGAACTCCTCCCAGCCGTAATAGCCGTCGGCGTTGCGGGTGCGGATGGCGCGATATTCGCTGTAACCGCGACCGAGCAGGCCGTCGTAGAGGGCGCGCGTGCGCTGGGCGAGGCCCGGGATGATCTCGATCGAGAACACGTTCGGGGTGAGGTTCGAGAGATAGGCGGACTGGTAGCCCGAGCCCGTGCCGATCTCGAGCGCCCTGTCGCCGCGCCTGACCGAGAGCGTGTTGGTCATGCGGGCGACGGTGTGCGGGCCAGTGATAGTGACGCCGAAGCCAATGTCGAGGTGGTGCCATTCATAGGCGCGGTCGAGGTTCGTGGCGGTCACGAACTCTTCGCGCGGGGTCAGGAGATAGGCCTTGATATCGGGTTCGTCCCAGATGTCGTGGTGGGCGATCATCTGCTGCAGCCGGTCCCAGCGCTGGCCGAGGAATTTCGGCTCCTCGCCGCGGTTCTTCACCATCCACTCGACGAAGGCCTCGCGGCTCTGCCGCGGCGGCGAGATGGTCCAGTCGTAAGGGGTCGGCACGTTAGAGAAGGCGGGCTTCGTCACACCTGCGACCGCAGCGCCAATCAGGAAGGTCCGCCGATCCATGTCGAGCCTCGCAAACTACTCCGAGCAGAACCATAGCAAACCACACTGGACCAAGAAAAACGGGCTTGGAGTCTCTTCGGATTCCTTCCTACTTCGGGGCTGTTCAATGAGTTACTGCCCTCCGAGGAGCCGCTGCGTGGCATCTCGAAGGACTCCCAGCCTACACGAATGGCAGCCTCCTTCGAGACGCGATGCGAGACGGGGCACTATGAGGCGGTGGCTTCCGCCGCCGACCATTCGAGACTCATCATTAGTTTACCAAAAACTACTGACCATCGAAATTCAACCTCTAAATCGCCCGCTTGCCCGCGCTCGGCAAGCTAGTGCACTGACTCACACAGATGGTGCAGGCGGAGGTGTCGCCTCCCCTTGTGTCGGATTGCCATCAGGCTCGGCAGAGACCTCTCCAACGGTGGCAGTGCGTCGGCAGAGGGAACGGCGGCGGCCGTGGCTGAGCAGCGCCGGTCCTTGCAACAGACAGGTGACGCATGACAGGTGCGGACGCCATCGAGGCCGCCATGGTCGTCATGGCCCTTGCGCTGATCGGCTACGCCGTCGTGTCGCTGATCGAAGCGAGGCGACGCAAAGGCCGGAAGGATCGACGCCACTGACGACCGAAACCCAATTGCAGGTTGCCGCTCAGTTGAGCATTTCGGTCTCGGTGCTTGTTCGCTGTCCGGCAATGCACAATTTCCGGAGCCTACGTCAAATGATGGTCCAACGTCGCCGTCGGAACCACGCCTCTAGCCTCAGACTGACGGGGCATCACGCCGCATGGCGCGCGGGCTTCATTCACGCTAGTCTGCAGACCATGGCCTCGTAAGAGGAGGTTGCTATGACAGTTGGAACCGTCAGATGGTTCGATGCCCGTAAGGGTTATGGTTTCCTCAAGCCCGATGGGGGCGCAGTTGACGTGCTGGTCAGTATTTGCGCTCTCGAACGCGCAGGAATGGCCAGTCTGGATCAAGGCCAGCGACTCAGCTTCGAAGTCGTGCGCGATGAGAGGATCGATAGATCGTGCGCAGAGAATCTCAGCGCCTCTGAATTGCAAACCCACCACTGAGCGCGCGTGGACATGGCGCTTACCGGCCGCGCACTGCTGGATCGTCAAGGCTGGCGGCTTGCGGCGTTGGGCCCCGCGCCGGCGTCGCCGACCTTGACCCCTTGAAGGTGTTTGCCGGGTGACAGTCGCGGTCAGGACGGCCGTCTCGGGTCTCGCCCTCGCCTGTCGAGGAGCAACTTGCGACGGACGCGCGACGCGCCAAGATAGAGCGGGCCTCGGAAAAGGCGCGGCGGTAGCTGCGTGAATGGAGCAGCTATCAACGAGCAGGGATTTTAAAGGTCTCTGGCCAGCCAGTACGAGAGCGCTTGCGCGAGTTGCGTCACACGTCGGTGATTGGATTCCTCGAACCTCACCTGGTCTATCGCAGAAGCCCAATATCTTGCGGTTGCCCGCACTGGCCACTGTACGCCTCCAATCATCGCGACGCGGCTAATGTTGTCCCAAGCCCTGCTGTCCTTGAGGGGCCCCAGAGTGACATAGTCTATCCGCACCACCAGGGTGTCGCCTTGCGCCGTCATGCGGCCCGCCAGGGCTTGGGCAAGCTGATCCGGCAGTCCCTGCAGCACCCACGAGGCTGTCGGGTCGCCGACGTTTAAACACAAAGGCGCGACATCAACTCGAAAATTGCGGATGGGAAGGCCTGACTGCGCAAGCGCGTTTTGACCCACGACCGCCGCGAGAAGCGCAAGGGCGGTGCATGCCGCAATCGCCACGCGGCGTGTCAATCCAAGGGTATACATGGTGCGCTTCCTATCCGGCGAATACGGAGACAATTAGTCGAGGCGCGGATTCGGTTGGAGTGTTCACTCTGCGCCTTATCAAACGGCCCTAGGACGGCGGTCGCTGCCCGGCGGATCCGTTGGGCTTCCCCAGGTTTACATCGGCGGGTCGACTCCGTTGGTGCCGACGACAACAAAGCCGGTCACAAGGGAGCCGTCATCGCCCGCATCTGGCCGCCGGGGCCCATGAGGGGGTGGACACGGTGGCGCCCGATTTTGAAATGCCCACCGGGTCCTGAAGGCGAGAAGGCCCCGCCGACGCAGGTTCTACCATGCCGCCCTTTTGTGACGGGAGGAGGGTGCAGGAACACTCATAGGAGGCCCGCCTATAGGCCGCGGCCGACATGGGGCGGGAACATGCCCCTGCTTTGGCTACGCGGCGTTGCGATTTGCGCTGCAGGCGGTCGCGTGGTCTGTTAGGTCGAAAGTGGCAAGTTTGCCTCTTTCAGACCGGCCGACGAATGAGCCGCACCCACAAATTCATGACGCCCGGCGCCTTCTTCCGCCTCGAAGCGCGGGCCACGCGGGAGGGCTGGAGGGTCAAGGTCTTCCGCAATGGGAAGTTCGTTGCCGACACGGAGGGGCGACCGCAGGCCTTCGATGATCACGCCATAGCGGAGGCTTTTGCGGCTGCGAGAATTGTCGCGGAACAGGGCATATGGGAGCCTGGCGCGACCGGCTACCCGTGGAACGCAAGCAAAGACAAATGAGCCTTCGCCCGTCTGGGCGGCTCATAGCGGTGGCGGGCCGAGCGCACGGGCGGCTCGCGCATGACCTACATCGGGCTTGTGCTTGAAGGGTTATCACCGGGTCCGCAGCCGACCCAGTGATCCGCACGCCTACCAGAATTCCCGCGGGCGCCGATGATAGCGCGCGAGCATCTGGTCGATAACGTAATCGCCGGTGTAACATTTAAGTGCCCAGCTCCCAGAAACCGGGTTTTCTGGAAACCCAGTTTAGGCGGAAACCGCTGCGGCCATTCCATGGTCTACGCCAGACGGCATGGCTGCGCCATCATATCCACTCGGACCAAAGACGAATTGATTCCTGCGCACGATCGCCTTCTGGACTGACTGCGCGACCTTCATGATATTTTCTGAAACTATCGGTCTCGCAATTCGAAGGCGGCAACAATTCGTCCACAATCCCTGCCTCAACGATCAAGATCTTGCCAGAGCTCTCAAATAAGTTACCGGCGTTACTCCGGAACTCGTTCCCTCGCAGCCCCGTAACGGCGGGTTTTTCTGCCAAGCGATCGAGGACGTTCAGAGGAACGGCGCAGCGCGGGCGTACTTGGAGAACCTACTGGCCTCGCCGCTCCTTTCCCACGTAGGCGCATAGCCTCACGCTGCCAAGATCAATGGAGGAAGGTCGCACAAGCGGCCCTCGCCCCCCACATACAGCGGTATGTTGTGGCGTAACTCTCCGGGGCGTTCCCGGCGCACTCCGCCGGTTGGTTTCATCCTCCCGTGTCAGCCTCTCCTCGTGCCCAAGCCGCCCGCTGGCCGGGGCTGGCTGCACGAGGTCAAGCACGATGGATACCGGATCATCGCCCGCAAGGAGGGAAGTCGGGTAACCCTTTGGAGCCGCTACGGCACGAACTTCACCGACAGGCTGCCGAAGATCGCGGAGGCGGTCTGCAGCTTGGCTGCCGAGAGCGCTCTGATCGATGGTGAGGCCGTCGCGGTTCGTGCGGACGGGCACTCCGATTTTGCCGGATTACGCACAAAGGCGGGCTCGGCGCGGGCCTGTCTCGTCGCCTTCGATCTCCTGACCCTCAACGGCGAGGATTTACGACAGCGTCCGATCGAAGAACGGCGAGCCGCACTGTCGCCGCTCGTCGCCGGCGTCCACTGCATCTTGTTCAGCGATGCCCTGGTTGCCGAGGGAGCGCTCGTGTTCGCCAAGGCCTGCGAGCTGGGCCTGGAAGGCATCGTCTCGAAGCGCGCCGGCAGCCGATATTCGAGCGGGAACAGCCGGCAATGGCTGAAGTCGAAGAACCCGGAGTTTGAGAGGACGTGACCCATGCCTCGCGACGGCGCGTTCATCCTGTCCGACGTTCTCGGACCGACGCTGTCGATCGTCTGCGAGCCGTGCGGCCGTCACGAAACCTACAATGTGGCGCGCCTCATGGAACGGCACGGCGATGCCAAGATGACCGACCTGCTGCAGACGCTCGCCAATTGCCCGAAGGCGCGCTCGGCCAGTATCCACGATCGGTGCAGGGCGGTATTCGAAAGGCTGGCCTTATAGTCCAGTTGGACGAGGAGCGCCTCGGCCTTCGCGGCATTTTAGCCGCCGTGGACAGACGGTTGGGCAGGACCTTACCCCGAGCAATGAAGAATGAAGCGACCAACGCGCCAGACACAGAAGGACGAGCGCCAATGGCGGACGACGGTCAGGTTAGCGGTAGTGGTCGCCTCATTGCTCGTCCTCCTAGTGGTCGCGCTGGTTGCGCGCTACTCTTGAGCTTGGGCGAGATACACCACAACTAACCCGGTCTTTGTGCGGGGAAAAGGATTGCCGCGCTCGCAGCTATCGCCGAGACGGTGACGGCGCGGTTCGGCTCGGACGCTGCCCTGCCCGCCGTTCTCATGGCGGGACATCTCACAACCATGCGGCGCGCGGTTTGCGGATTTGGCCGATCATTAAAGTGCGCCAGCAGGCGAGCCTTGCGTCAGGCGCCTCTTTCAAGACACCCTGCACCAAGCCGGCCGGTTCGCGTCGACCAATTGGAAGTCGACCGGGCCAGTGCCGAACAGCGCAATGACGGCGGGCTCCTTGCCACCGGCTATGACGCCATCGTAGTGCGGCGTCCGTGCGACGCGTCTGATGAACGACCCCGCTGGAACACGCACTGTGTTTGCTGGATCGAAGTCGGCGCCGCTGTTGACCACCAGACGCCCGAGACGACGACGGAGAGGCGATCGGTAGCGTAGGTGTGCGGCGCGCTCATGAAGCCCGGATACCACTTCATGAGAACGACATAAGGACCCGGCTTGTCCACGCTGCCGTAGAGCGTCGCCATCTGCGCGCTGTCGGCCGGAAATCCCGGCAGCCACGAGGACCATTGGATCACGTCTGTCAGTGGCCCCCGCAACGAGACTGGAGGTAAGGCTCCGCCTCCGCGGCCTCCTCGACAATGGCGATGATCCATTGCGCGCGGGCGGGCGGCCCGTGGAGCCTCGACCGCGCCGCGATCCTGCCCGTTTGTTGCTGTCTTATGAGAATAAACGCGGGCCCGTCCGTGTTTAGCGCGGTGTATGTGGGGAGAGGCTCATGAAACGCTCAGTGATTGTGGCGATAGCATTGGCTTGCGGCGTCGGCGCCGTATTGGCCGATACCGATCCGATCGCCGAACGACGGGCGCTGATGAAACACGACGGCGAAGCCGCGAAGAAACTGTTCGACATGTCGAAAGGGAAAGCCCCTTTCGATCTCGCCGCGGTGAAGGAATCGCTGAAGACTCTCGACGAAGGGGCGACGAAAACGGCGGCTTTGTTCCCCGACAACAGCAAGACCGGCGGCGGCACCGCGGCGCTGCCGGCGATCTGGCAAAACAAGGCGGACTTCGACGCCCGGTTCGCCAAATTCAAAAAGGATGTCGAGGCCGCCCAGGCGGGAGTTGTCGATGAGGCGACGTTCAAGAAATTCGCCCCGACGGTCTTCGAGAATTGCGGCGGCTGCCACGAACTCTACAAGGCCAAAAGCGGCTGAGACCTGAGCTCGCCCGCGCGCGGACATTTGACTTAGCCCGCGCACTTAGGAACGGGCGGCGCGGTCGCACGATCGCTCTCCGGGACTGTCGGGAAGGGATCGCCGCGTCGCTTCGCTCCCACCTGGCCGCTCGTCCCGACATTCCTTATAAGTTCGATCCGTTCATTCATGCACCTTTTACGCCGCGCTCAGCGAAAAACAGCGGGCCATGATCTCACAGCGGACGAAGGCCGGGCTCGCCGCCTCAGGGCCAAAGGGATACGCCTCGGCACCGCAGATCACCGCCGCCCGGGCCAAGGGAACGGCCAGCATGAAGGCTGCGGCTTAGTCGCGCATTGAAAGCCGGCTTTCCACGCATCGCGACGTTCTGGCGGGGTTTTCGGTCGACGTCAGCTTCGGGCGAACCTTTGCCGTTCCCGCGCGGTGCTGGAAGGCAGATGCCCTGCCCAGACCTGCCGTCCGCGCCGTCTCAAGGTGATAGCGGAAGCACGCGCGTCTTTGCCGGGAAAACCGCTGATAGTGTGGACTAGGACTTTTACCCTATTCATCCTGCGGCGGCGGGGAGACCACCTTCCTCGCAGCCGTTCATTGCCAACGTCGGGATGATCCCGCTGTCCACGGTTTCGTGGTGACGATCAGTCAGACTGGGACGCAGTTCCCTTGTCCCTGCTGTCAAGGCGAAAGCCCCGCTTGCGCAAGAGCAACTTTTTCTTCCTCGGCTTGCCCGCGACGTCGCAGTCGGCCGCGCTCTTGACAACGATCATCCCGTCGTCCGCCTCCTTGACGTCGGAATCAAAAAGGCTTCCCCAGCGGAGGAGAGGAGGCTCGCCTTGACCTCCCATCCGTTTGTAACGGGCCGCTCGCTTGTTTTCGAGACGCGTCCTTTTGCCCTTTTGCCCTGGCGTAAGGCTACCTGGTTTCTTAGAGAGCATGGGTTGGACCTTTCATTTCTTGAGTCACGGCGCGCGACGGCAAGGGCACAACGTCCCGTCCATCGAGATTTTGCTGGTGGACGAAACGTGCGGCCAGGCTCGTCGACGTCGAACGCGATTGATTAACAGTTGCCCGTTTCACTGGGCTCGTCGGGGATCAGTGCAGAGGAAGACTTCGGGCGACCCATCTGCACCATCAACCCAAAGATGCCTGAGCACCCCCTTGCTCCACGACACTTCGGCTCGAGACTTCATTCCAGCAGCCATCCGGAGCACTACATGCGCGCGCAAACACGTTATCTCGGGTCGATCCAGTAGACGCGCTTCAGTTGAAACGCCTTCAAACGTAACTCGAATCCAAATGAAAACCGGTCAGCCTTAACCCCAGCCCTGGTCCCATCACCAAATCCCAGTGCAAACCCTGGTCAGCTGCACCTTCTGCATAGTATTTTCTGAATTTATCGGTCTCGCAATTCGAAGGCGTCAAGAATTCGTCGCCAACCAGCCACCCATACGATCAAGACCTTGCCAGAGCTATCAAATAAGTTACCGGCGTTACTGGATGGTGAGTGTGAAGTCGTTTTGCAGAACTGCGGGTCGACAACCGATACCTCCAACGTAATACAGGCGGACATCTCTGACCGGCAGAAGCGTCCAACCGCCACGACAGACGGGGGCTGAGCGCTGAATCGCGGATACGCGCGGCAAGACAACGCGCCCGACGGTGGCGGAAGGTCGAGCGTTCCCGCCGCCCGGCGAGAGGGCCTGCGCGCCGCTGACCGCTTCAGCTTCTCGACAGACAATGGGCCAATGCGTGTCCCTTCGCCCCATGACATGGTGAGAAGGTGAGAACGTGAGAAAGTGAGAACCAGCTTTCTCACATTCTCACGATCTCGCGCTTATGCGACGCTTCGCGGACCGCCTCCTTAGCAGCACGGCGTCAGCGCTATGGACATATCCCGACGTGATCGACCGCCCTTTGTGTCCAACGAGCGCGGCGATGGTCGGGAACGCGACAAGGGCGTCAAGGGAGAAGGCTTCGACGTGAAAGTCCCCAGGGAGATCTTGCGCCTGCGCAAGCAGGACAAGGACGAGCGCGACGAACAGGAGTCGCCGCTCGACCTGTATCTCAGGGCCACGGAGAGGCCGGCTCGTCGCAAGCAAAGGCGGCGTAGCGCCAAGCAGGCGACGAACTTCTCGCGGTTGAAGGAAGGGTGTGTTTCACGGCGTCTTAGTCAACCTTCGACGAATGCGACGAGCGGGAGAGCGCGCCGATCCGAAGCCATTCGTCGAGCTTCGACCAGCGTCGCCGGCCCGAAACATTGCGAACTGCGATCGCGATGGCCTTCTTCTGGCCGACGAGAACCACGAGCCTCTTGCCACGCGTGACGCCGGTGTAGATCAGATTTCGCTGCAGCATCGGGTAGTGCTGGGTGAGGACAGGGATGATGACGGCGGGATATTCGGAGCCCTGACTCTTGTGGATGGTGGCGGCGTAGGCGGGGACCAGCGTGTCGAGTTCGCCGAAGCCGTAGGTCACCGCGCGCCCGTCGAAGCTCGCCTTGAGTTCGCCCGCATCGGGATCGACGTCGTCGATGTAGCCGATGTCCCCGTTGTAGACCTCCTTGTCGTAGTCATTCTCGATCTGCATGACCTTGTCGCCTGGGGCGAAGGTCCAGCCGAAACGCTCGACTTTGCGCTCGCCGGCGGGGTTCAAGGCCGTCTGCAGTTCAATGTTGAGCGAACGCGCGCCAACTCCGCCACGGTTCATCGGGCAGAGCACCTGGATGTCGCGGATCGGGTTCAAGCCAAAGCGCTTGGGAATGCGGATCTTCACCAACTCCAAGATGCGCTGAACGGCGGTCTCGGGATCCTCGGCGGGAACGAAATAGAAGTCGCTGTCTCTGGCAGGCGCGCTCAGATCGGGCATCGCGCCCTGATTGATGCGGTGGGCGTTGATGATGATCCGGCTCGCCGCGGCCTGTCGAAACACTTCAGTGAGGCGCACGACGGGCACGGCGCCGGAGCCAATGATGTCGGCCAGCACCTGCCCGGGTCCGACGGAAGGCAGTTGGTCGATATCGCCGACGATGAGCAGCGCTGCGTTGTCTGGCGTCGCTTTCATGAGCGCCTGCATCAGCATGACATCGACCATCGACGCCTCGTCGACCACAAGTAGATCGCACTCGAGGGGATTGTCGCCGTTGCGTTTGAACCCGCCGCCCTTGGGATCGACCTCCAACAGGCGGTGGATCGTCTTCGCCTCAACGCCCGTCGCTTCGGTCATGCGTTTGGCTGCGCGGCCGGTGGGGGCGCAGAGCAATAGTCGCACGCCTTTGGCCGCGAGAATCTTAAGGATCGAATTGACGATCGTCGTCTTGCCGACGCCTGGCCCGCCGGTGATCACGAGCGCCTTAACCTTCAGCGCCAGGCGGATCGCCGCCCTCTGACTGTCGGCAAGCTGCAGGCCGCTGCGATTCTCGACCCAGGGAATGGCCTTGGCTTCGTCGATCCATGCCCATGGCAGCCTGCCGTTCACAATGCGGATCAGCCGCTCGGCGATCGCCTGCTCCGCCCTGTAGAGGCCTGCCAGGAACGTGCAGGCGGTATCGCCGACGAGGTCGGCGATTACGGCGCCCTGGGATCGTTCGAGCTCGAGGGCCGTCAGAATCAACTCCTTCGTCGCTTCCAGCAATTCCTCAGCGAGCGGGATCAATTGATCTGTTGGCAACCCGCAATGACCTTCGTCCATCGCCTCGGTTAACGCGTAAGAGATCCCGGCCCGCAACCGGATCATCGCGGTCTTTTCGACGCCGAGTTTCATTGCGATCGAGTCGGCGGTCTTAAAACCGATGCCTCGAATATCCCGGGCAAGCCGATAGGGGTTCTCACTCATCACCTGGACAGCGTCAGCCCCATAGGTCTTGAAGATGCGAACCGCCCGGGCGGTGCCGACCCCGTGGCTGTGCAGGAAGACCATGATCTCCCGAACGACCTTCTGCTCCGCCCAGGCGTCCGTGATCCGCTTGGCCCGAACCGCGCCAATGCCCGTCACCTCGCGAAGGCGATCGGGCTCGGCTTCGATGACGTCGAAGACCTTATCCCCGAAGGCCTTGACCATCTTCTTGGCGTAGACAGGCCCGATGCCTCGGATCATCCCGGAGCCGAGATATTTCTCGATCCCGTCGATCGAACTGGGAGCCGAGGTCTTGAGAAATCTCGCCTTGAACTGCTGACCGTGGGCGCGATCGTTGATCCATTCGCCTGACGCGGTGATCCACTCGCCAGCCGTGATGCTGGCGGCATGGCCGACGATCGTCACCAGGTCGCGGTGACCGCGCGCCTTCGCCCGGAGAACGCAGAAGCCGTTCTCGGCGTTGTGGAACGTGACCCGCTCAACCAGGCCTGAGAGAATTTCTTGAGTCGATGATTCCGACGTTGACTTCATGAGGGCGCCAGGATCGCCTGTTCTCTCTTCGCGCGCCACTCCGCGGATGCCGCGCGGCGGTCTACGGCCCGGTCTGGGCCGCATTGGCGAACGGCGCTTCCTGACGCTGCCGTCACTATCAGGTCGAGGTCCATGATCTCGCCGCACCGCTTAGACCGTGCTTGAGTTGGCGCTCTAGCACTATGAGCGCATCGGCAGTCATGTCGGCGTCAAGCAGTGCGCCGTGCCGGTCGTCTCTCTCGCTGCTGTCGAGCACCAGCCGATCGCACATCGAGGTAAGCGACTTAATGGCCCCAGGGAAAAGCTGCGCGAACAGGACCTGCGTGCAAATGTACCGCTCCTCAGCGTAGGCCCTCTCGCCCCACTGAATCACCTTGGCCCTGGCGAACTCATAGTCGAGGAAGTCTCGCTCGTTCTTGTAAGCGTGGGCCACGATCGGCGAGTCTCCAACGAAGTCTTTCACTTTCGGTAGGATCGTCGGGAACCGTGGAGCGTTCTTGAGATCGGCGGGCCGAATCCCGTGGATCTTGATGGCCTCGGGATCGATTGGACCATCCGGGTTGACCCTGGAGCTCCACGACTCGCCCTTGCGCCAGCCCTCGCCTTCGCGCAACATTTCGACGAAACCGACTTCGATGATGATCCCAGGGGCTCTCCAGGCGAAGGGCTGCTTGCGAATAAACTCGGCGTCGGGTGTACGCTTGCCCGTCGTCTCCGCGTCGAAGGCGACGAGCCGGTCGAAACCGTCGAGGAAGTTCGGCAAGTACATCGCGGCAATCCGAAGCAGCGCCCATTGGTAACGCCAGGGCCAATAGTGCGTTAGTCCGAATGTGCACCATCAGCGCATTCTTGCGCCGCAGACGGCCAGACCCGACCTTAAAGGTGGGACGGGGTGGGAATCGACTACTAAAGGCAGCGCGCTTAGCGGCGCTTCACCGCATCGCGAGCAACCGCCGCTTCCAACGCTCGCCGGGTTGAGTTCATCGCCGAAGACGTAGCGAGCCATGATGGTTCGCTTTCGACCTAGGAGCCTGTCTGGATAATAGCGGATTGTGGTGGCGGCGTTTGCTCGAATCGGATTCTGTTTGCTTATGAGCAAGACCTTCCGGCCCTGGACGATCGATCAGCCGCTGTTGTTGCCGCCGAGCGTTCAGGACTTTGTCGGCGAGGACCATCTGGCTCGCTTCATTTTGGCGCTTGTGCTCGAGCCTCTCGACCTTGGTGAGATCGAAGCCGCGTATGCGAGCGAGCGCGGGCAGCCGCCGTTTGACCCGGCGATAATGACGGCGCTGCGCGCGGACGAGCTTGGAAAAGTCTTGCAACCTGCCTGTTTCCAGCGGAGGCGGAGCTCTTCGAGCCGGGCGGCGCGAATTCCGCATCGCGCGTCCGCAAGCTCTATACGGAGAATGTTCCGGAGCTTCCGCAGACGGGTCTTCAGATTGGCCACGCAACGATCGACGAGCGTTCGGTGTGCCTTGGAATGCTAAGCGAAGCCTATAGGGAGGGAATGGCTGCACTCGGGCTCGCTGAACGACGGGAGGATATCCGCAGACTTGCAGAAGAAACCCTCGACTGTGCGACGAGTACGAACGGGCTCCACCTCGTCGCCCGGCTCGACGGGGAGATCGCCGGCCATGCCATCGGCTTCATTAAATCCCAATGTCTCAGGACGCGCATTTTTGACGCCGAACTCGTGGGTGTTTTCACGTCTCGTGCGCACAGAGAGCGCGGGGGTACGCTGCAATACTAACAACCCACTGGGAAAACGCAGCACGGCGGCGCGGCGCGACGGGCGCGCGCGGCACCGTCAGCGGACTTGACCGCATCGCCATCCTACAGGGTCTCGCGGCGCAGGGTTGGGTCGAATATGCCCGCGAGTGCGTGATCCCGATCCATGACTACGGGCCTGGCCGAAATGCCAAGGCGTAGTCCGCGCATCTTTCATAAGTTTGGGGTCCGGACACTCACGAGGGGTCAATTTTGGACGCCGCTCTGGAGCGGGCCCCTCGCGACAACAGATCATCGACAATGAATTGACCCGCCAAGTCGGGCCTTCGAAGGATGAAAGCCCATGGCGAAATCACCGAAGCCGACGTGGCGGCGCAGAGAGTGCCCAGTTTTGTTCTGGAGTGGTGGAAAAATGGCGCGCCGGACAGGATGAAACTGGGCACTCTTACGTGATTGTACCGCGATTCGTGAGAATGCCATGTAGGATACTCCTCGCCCAGGTGTTTTCAAGACCGCTGCCGACTTGGACCTCCGTATGAGAACTTCAGCCCGCTACGGTGCCTTCATCTCGTACAGCCATGCCGCAAGCGCTGAGGTTGCTCGCGGCCTCCAAAAGTGGCTTCAGACCTATGCCAAACCGTGGTGGCGTTGGCGCGCTGTCAATGTGAGTTAGCCATCACCCAAGTAATGATCAACCCTAGTGCAGCCGATCATCAACCTGGTCAGTCAACCCTGGTCAAGCTTTGTTCAAACCCTGGTCAGCTGCACCTTCTGCATGGTATTTTCTGAAATTATCGGTCTTTTCTATAATGACGCTTGAAAAAGATTCGTTGGGCGAGAATTCCTCGCAAGCCGCCAATCTCTTGGCCATGAAGATCTCGGTTTTCAACTGGTCAAGGATCCCGCAGATGCGTCCCGGAAAGATAAAGCCAAGGCCGTCGAGAGAGCGCTGGTCGACGCGCAAGTGGCTGCACAGGCCTCGCAGCACGGGCCGAGTTAGCCGTGAGCCCGTCCGTGATCGGCGCTCTCTGATGATATGGCTGCCTGCCGTCGCCAAGGAACCGAGCTTTGACTGCAGGAAGGCCCGTCTACCGGCGGAAATTCAAATATGTCTGGTTCCGCGCCTCGCGGAGTTAGATTCGTTGATTGGAATTGGATATAACTTTCTCAGGTCAACCCGTGGACGACAGTATGCTGACGCCGTCGGGATTCAATTTTGGAGTTGCCGAAACGAATGCCATTCGGATCAACATCGTATAGAGAGCGTTCAAATTGAAGCAATTGAGGCTTACGAAGCCGCGGGCGCAACTATTTCTCTGCCGGACTGGGTTGGCAAAAAGACGTCGAACGATTCAGAAGAGCCTACACAAAAGGGGGTTGACGAAAGCGGCGTCAAGTTCTGCAACCTAGTTGTACACGGAATTACGGCGATTGATGGCGAATGCTATGTGGAAGTGACTTATGATGACTATTCGCCGGACAAGGGCTGAGCGTCCCTGCTTACAGATATCGCCAAGCACACCGTGAAGAAGAATCTTTGCCTCTCTCCCAGCAACACTGCAAAGGACCGTGGATAAATATTTCCAGTGAAAAAGCCGAAAAGGGCGAACCGGACTATTCTGCGTATTGGGGAGAGGGATGCCACGGCGGCGAAACTGTTCCCACGATCTCTGTCGGTCGAAACCATTTCCGCGGAACGAACTACGAGTTTGATTTCTCGTATACGCCTTTGCGGTGAGTGCGGCGCTATCCCGTCTGCGGCGCTTTCCCGTCAAAGCCGCCCGACAATCCCTCGAGAACAAATACACGATGGCGAGTTTCCGCGTCCGCCCCCAAAGCGCCGCCCGCACGCTTGAAACGATCGGCTCGGGCGTGTCGCGGATCTGGTGGTCCCACGCCCATTGATGCGTTTGTCCCAAAACAACATCGCCGCTGGGTCCCTCGCCGTTACCGTCCGGCGTGGGCCCGATGGGGCTTGCGTCCGCGGCGGTCAGCGCTCCTCGCGCGGCTTTGTTTCCCGGTGATTTTGATCAGCTCGACGAGGCTGTCGACGCCGTCGTCGGTGAAGGCCATGACGCTTTCGTCGCCGAGGCTCAGGACCCAGATGAGGCCTTCCTCGGGCTCCATTTCATTGACGCCGACAATCCGGTTCGATTTATTGACGCCTTCGTCGACGGGCTGGACCTCACCGCGGCGGGGTTCTTGCGGGTGGGCGTCCGGGCTAAGCGCCGGGCGACCTCCTGAAGCTCTTGTCAAACCCGCAGTTGAGAGCGCGAAACGAAACGGGCCGCTCGGAAATGGCCCGTCTCGGGCGTCTCTGGGGCGCGCGCTTGCATTCGCGCTCAGCGCTTGGCAAACTGCAGCAAATGGGCGTTGGCCAGGAAACTGGGCAGATGGCTGATTATCGTCGCCATAGCGTGGGCAGCGCACCACGTGGGACCTACCATCGTCGTAAGAGTGGAGGGTCACATGGGTGTAAGCGTCACGTTCAAGGTGCAAGGTGAGGCGCGCGATGCTGTGGGTCCCCTCGAGGGGGTGCGCTGATCTACGCAGGTGGTGGGGTTTGAGGACGACTGCTTCAGTTGACCAACAGCATCGCAAAGGGGGCTCGTTGCCCCCTGCCCACCCCAGATGAGAGAGCTTATCTCGGCTCGTCAAGGAGGCCAAAGGCTTTCTTTAATATTCTTGGACCTGCGTTATCACGCGGAATAATTCCTAGCAAAACATCCTCTCCAAGATATTCATCTACCCACATAGCGTCACCTCGCTGCGGGACGCTATCAATTACGTCTGGGCTTACCATCTGAAAGCGTTCCAGGATATCCAAAATAAACTGCTTTGAAAGTAGCTGTGCCCGGTCGAGAATCTTTGAATAAGAATAACCGGGTTTCGTGAGGAAGACAAACCGAAGGGCATGCCCGCGGACAATCTGGAGCCTCTGCGCTTGGCTATCGCCGCTTAGGTAATTTATTGTTTCGCGCAAGCCGCGTAAAAAACTCAACGGCAACGTAAGTTTCGGTGTTTCACCCAAAAGGGTCGCCAAACGTGAATGTCCCATACTAGAAAGGTTTTCAATTTTGACGTCTGGAAACGAGTGCACAAGGGCATAACCGGCATGAAACGCCGAATAATAATACCCGATCGGTGCGAGCATTGTGCTCGAATTCTTCTCTCGCGACCTCACCTGATCCCCACATTGCCAACGCCCAAGCGAAATGGGCGTTCAGGCCCATGGTGCGGTTGTGTCGCTCTTCGGCAGTGAGTTTAGTAGAGGTGTCCATCACTTTTTTGTTTCTCGTTATAGGGAGCGTCCCAAGGCATAGAACGATAGCAGTTGACCGCTGCTGCGGCAAAGCCCGCAACCACTTGTTGAGCGAAATCTCCTGGAACTCGGGCGCGACGAACAGTTCGAGGGATACCAGGTCCTCGTCGCCCGTGTTCTGGATGTGACGGCCATATTGGGGACGAAGCCGACATCGTTAGCGTTGAAGTCCATCGTCCAGGCCTTTATCCTCGCCTGGGAACACGCGGTCATGCGACCCTTAACGTCCTCGCCGCTTTGCCCCGAAGACATGGAGCCGTTCGCCAGCACGACGCCGGCGCTGCCGTGCGGGGCCAAGTGCCAGAGGGAGCCCTTTGCAAAACGCTCTGACCCGTGATTCTCTTGGCTTCTCCGAGAACGTAAGTCGCCGATGTCGCGCCGTAACTTCAGCCAACCATCGCTCGCCGACGCCTTCGTCAATGCCTATTCTTGTGTGGGCGGGTTCTTGGAAGATATCGCCAAGACATTCGAGTGGGCAGCGTTTGGCGTCTTGATGGGTCCATTGCATTCTTCTTCGGACGGCGCCCCAGCCTACCCGCCGCTGACCATGTTCAAGATCGTGCTTCTCCAGCAATGGTACGGGCTCTCGGACCCTGGCGCGGAGGAAGCCGTGCGCGATCGGCTGTCGTTTCGGCGCTTCTGTGGCATTCCGCTCGATCAGGAGACGCCCGACCATTCCTCGATCTGGCGCTTCCGCCAGCGCATCGAGAAGCTCGGCCTGTCGGAGAAGCTTCTGGCCGAGGTCAACCGTCAGCTCGACGCGCGAGGTCTGATCGTCAAACGCGGCACGCTGGTTGACGCCACGATCATCGCGGCGGCGGTGAAGCCGCCGTCTTTCGAGGAAGGCGTGGTCAGCGAGCGCGATCCCGACGCGAGCTTCACGGTGAAGAACAACGAGACCTCCTTTGGCTACAAGGCGCATCTGGCGGTGGACGAGGAGAGTGGCCTTGTGCGCCAAGCGGAGATGACGAGCGCCGATCTGCACGACAGTCAGCGGGGCGAAGCCATGATCCAGGGCGACGAGGCGGCCTACTATGCCGACAAGGCCTACGACAGCCAGGCGCTGCGCGACAAGCTCGGCGAACTCGGGATCGAGGACAGGATCGCCTATAAGGCCAAGCGCAACAAGCCGTTGGTCAACTGGCAGGTCTGGTTCAACAAGACGGCGTCGCGCATTCGCGTCGGCGTCGAGCGTGCGAACGCGACGATGAAGAACTGGTATGGGATGGCGAAGGTTCGCTATCTCGGCTTGGATCGCAACAACTGCCACCTTCAGTTCGTCGCGATGGCGATGAACATGAAGCGGGCGAGGCTTCTCATCGCGGCGCCGTGAGCTGCCGCTAGGGACGGAGTCTGTGTGGAATAGGCAAGAGGCCAGAAAATGAGCGGCTGAGAACGCTGAAAATGCCGCACGACAAGGCGTACACCTTCGTTGCGGCCCTGTTGAGGCGGTCAAAAAACCGCACACCCACAAACCTCGACCATTATGCGAAGCGCTCCATCGGACGACCCATTGGTAGTAAAATTATGAGAGAGGCTCTGTGTGAAGCTAAGTTTGTTAGGTTATCGGAAAGAACTCTGTTCAATTATTTTATAGAACTAGAGCATACTGCCGTATTTCACTATCTAATGAGAACTAACTACTGCAAGCCAGCCCTTAAGCCACTTGACCATTACGATAAGAATTTTCCAAGGAAAATTATGCAAAGAGCTAGATCAGTTGATAACTTGCGTGGCGTATGTTTATTGTACAACACTGCTGTCACTGCGCTAAATGAAAAGTACCGATTTGATTTTTTACTTTTAGAAAACGTGCCGAAACCAGAAACAGAAACTAAGTATGACGCACTTATTAACTGCGAACGTGATATAGATCTTACTAAAGCAATCACGGCTGTGACTGGCCTCACCGCATGATCGGCACGAAAGCCGACTTGAAAGACCGGAGGTCGTCAGTCTGACCGGCGGCGTGAAGCGCCCTGCAACGGCACAATTCGGCCAACCAGCAAAATGCTCCGCCTGTCAAGGAAGCGACGACCTTGGCGGAGCGATAGTGCCTTCCTTTCGAAACTGAGTTCGCTCGTCTGAGATCGTCCGTGAGAAGCCGCGTCGCGGGCCCAGGCGGGGTCACGGCGCCGCTAGGAAGCGGAGCCAATGCGCAAGACCAACGGTCAAATCCTGGGCGACCGGCAGAAGCCGGCCCTGTCCTCCAACGACGAGACTTTCCTTACGGACAAGGAGCGGGCCGCCGGATTGGCGGTCTCTCCAAGAGCTCTCATTTGGCCTTCGCCTGAAAGCGAACAGGTTCGCGGCGCGGCCCTCAACGTAGGGCCCGAGCCACCCAGACTGCTCCCGACCGAGCAGCGCCGGAAACCCAAAGCAACGTTTCCCGAGCGGCGAGGAAGCGGAACGTTACGCGATCGAAGTCGTGAGGTCGTGGGGGACCAGCCGAAGCCGGCCACGTCCGCCGCCGAGGAGACTCTGCTGACGGAACAGCAATTGGCCAACCGTTGGCAGGTTTCCCCAAAAACTTTACGGAACGCAAGAGTGAAAGGCCGACTGATCAGCTTCGTGAAACTCGAAAGACTCATCAGGTACCGGCTTTCGGAGGTCATCGCCTTCGAGCAGCGAAACTCACGGCGGTCGACCAGCGGAGACGAGGAATGATGGTCTCTCGCCGCGCGTTGTTCGCAGTATTGGCGGATCGGCATTTCGACGATGGCCCCCCAACCTGGCGCATCAGTCGGGGGAAGTCATCGGAGCGTCCTTGCGAGACTTCTGCGGACGCTGACGACCAGCGCAAACAACTGGTCACCAAGCTCGACTGGCTCGGGAAACACCACGATCTGCCGGTCGCTCAGCGACTCGCCAGGAAGCTGCGTCGCTGTCGCGTATCCAGGCGCTGCCGGAGCGGTGCCTGTCCCGTCTGCGTGCGCGCCGTCCAGCGGCTCTGCGTCGAAGTCGGAATCGAATGGAACCGAAAGGAGCGGGAGCTTCCATGAGGTCAATTTCAATCGTGCCCGACTATGGCCAGGTCCTAGTTGGGCGCCTAGGCAGACTCGACTACCGCGCCTTTACGACGCGACTGAAGAGTGACCTCGCAGCTGCTGGCGTCGACGAGTATTTTTTATGTCTCGACGTCTCCTTGAATCACGTCAAGGGGAATCGGCAGAGCGAGTATTGGCAGGTGCACGGCTGGGGGGTGATCGAGGATCCCTCTGACCGCATCGACGTACTCAAGCAGCAGATCGAGCAGCTGATCAAGCCTCGGGCGCCGTCGATAAGCCCGCACGAATTTCGAAGGCACCGATCAAGCCAAGGTCGATCAGGTCCGTCATCGCCTATGGGCTGAAGAGCCATTTCGACCGCCGTGAGTGGTTTCTTAAATCGCGGCCGGGCCGACGGCCATTTTGGGACACGCAGGATAGGCCGTTGCTCGGCCTGCCGCTCGTCGAACTCTTGCTCTTCCTCGACCGCGTTGGGCTGCACGGCCGCCCGCTCACAAAGGGCGTCGACATCGAGGCCCTTCAACGCGCTCGCTGCGAATTCCGAGGCAATCCGGCCAGGGATTCCGATTTGATGTCGGCCAGCGTTCCGATTTGATCCCGGCCACCGTTCCGAAATGAAGCCGGCCACCTGAGCCGGTCACGGCTCTCAACGTTTGCTCCCCGCGGTTCAGTAACTGCGGCACTCCTGGCCCGTCGATGGTCGACGAGGAGATCGGGATGCCGGCGAAGCGGGAACTGAGCATGCGACAATTGCGACACTTATTGCGGCTTCACCACGATGGGGTGAGCGCGCGCGAGATCGGGCGACGTCTTGGCGTGGCGCGCTCGACGATCCAGGACAATCTGAAACGGGCGGCGGCGGCCGGGTTGGCATGGCCGCTGGCGGACGGCGTCACCGACGAGGCTCTGGAGCGCCAACTCTTTGGTCGCGCCGAAGTCACGCAAGGCCTGCGGCGGCGGGTCGAGCCGGACTGGGCGGCCCTGGCGCGCGAGCTGAAGCGTCCTGGCGTCACGATGACAATCCTCTGGGAGGAATACCGAGAGGGCCATCCTGAAGGTTACGGCTACAGCCGCTTCTGCGATCTGCTTCGTGGATTCGAACGGCGGCTGACTCCGGTGATGCGCCAGCACCACGTCGCGGGGGAAAAGGCGTTCGTCGATTATTCGGGCAAGCGGATCGGCATCGTCGATCCGACGACGGGCGAAATCCGCGAGGCGGAGATTTTCGTCGGCGTACTCGGCGCCTCGAGCAGCTACACCTACGCGGAGGCGACCTGGACGCAAACGTTACCTGACTGGATCGGCTCCCATGTCCGCTTGTTCAGCTTCATTCAGGGCTGTCCGAGGCTTGTGATTCCGGACAACCTGAAGAGCGGCGTCAACAAGGCCTCCTTTTACGACCCCGAGATCAATCGAAGTTACGCGGCGATGGCTGAGCATTATGGTGTCGGCATTTTGCCAGCGCGACCACGAAGACCGCGCGACAAGGCCAAAGTCGAAGCCGGAGTGCGATTTGCGCAAACGTACATTCTCGGGCGGATGAGACATCGAACGTTTTACTCGCTCGAGGATGCGAACCTCGCGATCAAAGAAGCGATAGCACGCATCAACACTCATCCCATGCGTCGCCTCGGTACTAGTCGCAAGGATTTATTCATAAACATTGAGCGAGCAGTACTCAAACCATTACCCGCTACCTCGTATGAGTATGCCGAGTGGCAGTTTGCCCGGGTCTCGATCGACTATCACATCGAGGTTGACCATTTCCTCTACTCGGTACCGCACACCCTGCTGCATCAGCAAGTCGAGGTGCGCGTCACCAGCCGGATAGTTGAGATCTTCCACCATTCGAAGCGGGTCGCGGTTCATCAACGGCGCTATGCCGGTCAGCGCGCGGGCACGGAGCCAGAACACATGCCCAGCCATCACCGATTCATCGCGGAGTGGACGCCGGAACGCTTCATCGGCTGGGCGCGCTCATTCGGGCCCAACACCGAGCAGCTGATTGTTGCGGTGCTTGCTAGCCGCCGGCACCCAGAGCAGGCTTTCCGAACATGCTTGGGCATCCTCGCACTCTATTCCGCGGTCTCGATACTCATCGTGTTGAGGCGGCTGCAGCCAGGGCGGTCGCGATCGGTGCGCTCAATTACGCGAGCATCTCCTCCATCCTCAAATACGGCCTTGATCGCGCTCAGACCACCGCGGAGGACGCGAGCATTGATCATCATCCTAACATCCGCGGCCAAGGATACTTTCACTAAAGGACATCATCTCATGCTTACCAATCCAACTATCGAGCTCCTCCATGGTCTCGGCCTACACGGTATGGCCAAGGGCTTTAGAGCCCTCGAACAATCACCCGAGGCTAAATCTCTTGAGCACGCCGAATGGCTCGGCCTGCTGCTCCAGTACGAAGCAACTCTCCGACATCAAAAACGTTTTGATAATCGCGTAAGAGTCGCACGAATGCGCTTTCAAGCCCGGGTAGAGGACGTTAATTACCGGGCGGCCCGCGGCTTGGATCGCGCGCTGTTCCTCAATCTGAGTTCTAACGAGTGGATCCGCAAGCACCGCAATTGCCTAATAACTGGCAAACGGCGTCGGTAAGACTTGGCTGGCCTGTGCATTGGGTGACAAGGCTTGTCGCGAAGACTTCTCGGTTATCTACTACCGCATGCCACGTCTGTTTGCCGCCCTAGCACTAGTCCATGGTGATGGGCGTTATGCTAAACTACTGCGCGCAATTTCTCGTATCGATTTGCTGGTACTCGATGATTGGGGACCCGAA
>CAWFWZ010000015.1:0-32794 GCA_963819645.1 uncultured Acidobacteriaceae bacterium | reverse complement strand
CCTTCTTTTCTCTGGCCAGCGCGGCGGCGAAAGCATCGGCCAGACTTAACTTGAAACGTGCTTTGAAGTCGGCGGCAATGTCGGCCAAGGCGCGGGTTGTGGAGTGAAAATCAATAGGCAGGCCCTCCAGGACCTTTGCGGCTTCCGCCCAGGCTGCGGCACCGTCTTTTTTCACAATCGAATACTTCACCTCGGCGTAATTCACATCGGTCATGTGGAGCGAGCTGTCTCGTTTGCTGGCGAAGACGAGCAGCTGCTCCACCGCTTCCGCGCCCGATTCGTCGCGGAAGTAGGCGATGAGCGCGAAGCTGTCGAGCACCTTAGCGGGCATGGCGCTCCTCTAGCGCGCGTTCCTGCTTCTTGTGCTCGGCCCAGTCCTCAGTCAGCGACCCGTGTCCTGACGCCCGCTTGAGGATGCCACGCCCGCGCCGGATGAGTGCCGCAGTCACCGGCTTGAGGAGGATACCGTCCGGGGTCGCTTGAACCATCGCTCTGGTTCCGTCCTCGATTTCGAATTGCTTGCGAAGACGAAGCGGGATGACGACTTGCCCTTTTGTCGTAAACC
Source organism: uncultured Acidobacteriaceae bacterium (assembly GCA_963819645.1). Taxonomy (GTDB): domain Bacteria; phylum Acidobacteriota; class Terriglobia; order Terriglobales; family Acidobacteriaceae; genus CAVVDY01. The sequence continues at coordinate 32,229 of CAWFWZ010000015.1, read as the reverse complement.
GCACGGTTTCTGGCTTATCTGTCATACTCATGACAGATAGTATTACAGACACGCACTAGTCCGTCAACATGAGGCAAGTAGGATTATTAACTTTGAGGAGGAGATACAGAGTTAAGTCCTTAAGGTAGTTCTGAGTAAGTCTATGGGAGAGCCCCCAGCGGCTAAAGCCGAGGTTCATCTGTCCCGGCTTTGCGGACCACCTAAAGGCGGTCCCTTTCAAAACAAATACTGAGTCCACGTGGACCGAGTGAATGTGCCCTGTCCGCAATTCTTCCAAAAATAATTTGCCTCCCCTGTCGATTTTCTCCCTGCGCGGCGACTATAGGATGAACGATCCAGAGCGCAAGGCGGCGCAGCTGGCTCGAAGAACATGAAGGAGAATACTCATGGCGCAGTATCTGGTTTGTAACTACATGCCCGACGACTTCGATCCGTCCACCGTAACCGAAGCGATGATGGAAGAGATCCACGCGCTGAACCGCGAATTGATTGCTGCCGGCGCCAGGAAGTTTGCCTGCGGCATTGCTCCGCCGGCCAGCGCCAAGACGCTGCGAAGGCAGCCCGACGGCAAGGTGCTCATCACCGACGGACCGTACACCGAGACCAAGGAGCACATGGGCGGATTTTGGATACTGGAAGCCGCCAACATGGATGAAGCACTGGCATGGGCGAAGAAGGCGGCCATTGTCTGCGATATCCCCGGCGAGGTGCGCGAGCTTTTTTCTACCCGGCTCCGGAATAAAGACCTGGTGGAAGCGAGTCAACAACCTGTCCACTGCGGCCTGGGAACACACGCCCTGGTGACGAGATGAACGAGCCGGCGCAACACTGTGCGGCCGGCTCCCACCCGCTATGAGGAGAAGAACAATGAAATACATCTGTTTGGGCTACTACGACAAAAGCAAATTTGACGCCATGACGGATGGCGGACGCAACGCCATGTTTGACGCATGCTTTGAATATGACGATCATCTTCGCGCCAACGGACACTGGGGTGGCGGCGAAGCGCTTCAGGGGCCGGAAACCGCGTTGACCCTGTCGTGGAAGAACGGCAAGGTGGCAACCACCGATGGCCCGTATGCCGAAACCAAAGAACAACTCGGCGGCATTCTGGTGCTTGAGGCGAGAGACATGAATCATGCTGTACAGCTCATCGGCCAGCATCCGGCTCTGACGTATGGCAACATTTTCGAGATTCGGCCCGCTGGCGACATGAACGAAATCATGAAGGCGAGCGAGCTGCGGCGGAGAAAGGTCGTTGCACCCTGAAGACGGTTCTAGCTTGTCACGGACGGAATCGACAAAGCGTCGGCACGCGACACGAAAAGCCGCGCTCTCTCGGCCGAAGCGCGATGTTGCGAGGCGGGCCGTCGACTGGAGAGCGCGAGGAGAGCTGAACCGCTCTGTGCTTCACCTCAGTTCCGCGTGAGAGTATGCCTGAAGCATCTGCTCTTCGGATGGCGTGTTCAGCACGTAGGTGTCTACAAATTTGTCGACCTGCGGATAGCTCGTATGGCGAATGCGCTCGGCGGCGCTTTGCAGATCGTAGTCGCTGTGGCGGAGTTGGATGTGCGGGCCGAGCAGCAGCCAGTCGGCGCCGGTTCGGCCGAACGGCATGCCGACGCTGCCGGCGTTCACCACGCGAGTCTTCCCTACCGTGCGATCGAACTGGATGTGGGTGTGGCCGCAGACGACAAGCTTCTCTTTGACACCCGCGAACACTGGCGCGAGACGCTCTTCCGAAGTCAGCCGGGTGAAGATGTCGGTATCGTTGCGCGGAGTGGCGTGGCAGAACAGGACATCGCCCACGCCGTCGATGGGCAGCGTTACAGTGGCGGGCCAGTTTGCGATGAGCTTCTCGTGTTCGGGGCGAAGTTGCTGCGCTGTCCAATCGATAGGCTCGCGCCATTCTTCGCGAGCGTTGCGATACCAGTCGGTTTCGATGCCGCGCAGGTGGGCGAGGACTTCGCGGTCGCCGTTGCCCATGATGAAGTGGGTTGGAACTTCTAATTGCGTTAGAAGGTCAAGACATTCGATCGGCATCGGGCCGGGCAGCACGTCGCCGCCGATTAGGATCTGGTCTACGCGTTCGCGACGAACGTCTTCCAGCACCGCTTCCAGTGCGGGCAAATTACCGTGGATGTCGTAGAGGGCGGCGATGCGCAATCTGGGTGCCTCCCGAGGGCGTTACGAGCGGAGCTTACGGCTGGAAAGGCGCATCTGGATCGAGGGCACGATTAATCATGGCAACTAGTTCCCGCATGCGTCGGTCAGACACTCGTCGCGGAAGGCGTTCGATGAAAGCGCTCTTCTCAACCACGGAAATGAAATGAGCTTTTAGGAAGCTCGGTTCAGGCAGTCCGGTCTCTCCAGGCTCCATTCGCACTGATGTCGGACCAACCGCGCCATAACTGCCAAATGGCACGGCCAGCACGGAGTTCACACGTTCGCTGTCGTTACGTGAATTAAGCGAAACAACCACGACTGCATGGCGCTTACCGCCGGTCTGCACCAGCCAAATTTCGCCGCGCCTTGGAGTATCAAAGCTCCTTGTCAAAGTCGATTTCCTTGGCCGCAGACCCGAGCCCATGTCCAATTGCGTTCTCTTCTGAAGCCCCTTCGGAACTCAAGGAATTGAAGTAGTTCGCGGTCGCCTTCGCTAGCCGCCTGCGATTGTCAAGCCTACGTAGAGCGGCAATCGACTGGTCGATGGCGTCAGCAATGGAGCGCGCCTCTCCGGAGGCAACTTTCTTCTCCAGATACCTGTAATTTTCTGTCGCCACGGTCGTCGACACTTTGGCTCGGCCTATCTTCGTCGGCAGTGTAGCCATCTGTAACTCCAGAAGACATTATACCAGATAAATTAAACCCCAAATTAGGGGACATCTTGGGGGACATCTTGGGATTTGTCTAGTATGCCATCGAATTCGAACATCCTGTTGCCGCTTCACCGCTTCAGCAAATCCACCGGCTCGTTGACGTCGGTCACCCTGAAGTACTGCGCCAGGTGCGGATATCGTCGCGCCACAGCCTCGTACATGGCATACGCGACGTTGCGATAAGAGAAGTGTCCCGCCGGCCCGGAGCGCAGCTCGCTGATGTAGAGCGCCTCGGCGAAGTCCATCTTGAACAGCGTGCGCTTGCGGAAGGCCAGCGGGATCAGGTACTGCGACTGTTCGTCGGCTTCGGCCGCTTCCCTTCCCGCCAACTGCGCGACGGCTTCCCATGTCCGATCCATGAGCTGCGCGTAGCGCGACGCCAATCCTGCACGCTCGATTTCCTGCGGCATGTCGTAGCCGTGGCGAGGAGTGTAGTCCTGCATGATCTGCACGCAGCGGCGGTGCCGGTGCATATCGCGGAATCCGCCGATGTCCATGAGGATGTCGAAGCGGAGCCGCTGGCCCGACTGGAAGGCGCGCGCGACTTCGTCGAAGCGTCCGCGATGCTTCATACCCAGGGCGACGATCTCGTTGCGATGCTTCTCGCTCATCCCCTCAACCACGCCGCGAATCTGCCGATAAGAATGATGGTCGTACTGGTAGAGGAGCGTGGTGGCGAGCTCAACCTCGAGCGGCTCATCTTCCAGCAAATCGACCACAGGAGCGGGGTCGATCGGCAAACGTCCGAGCAACTCAGCAGCGGCCCCGCTCAGTTCACGCCGGCTCTCCAGCTCGTAGGTGCTGGGCTCGGCGTATTTCATCAGCGTGGGAGCGACATGGACCTGGCGCAGAAGTACCTGCTCAGCTCGACCGGCAAGCTGGGGTGCATGCTCTCGAATTTCATTCAACAGGCCTTCAGCCACCGGCTGGTTCACGTTGTAAGCACCTTCGCGCGCCGCCTGCTTCAGTAGCTCGCCCAGCCGTCGCACTTCCCCATGCGAGTCGGACAATAGTCGCGAGACCTGGTTCTCCAGCGTACGCGCGCTGACGATCTGTCCCAACGACGTATTGGTCGCCATCGGCAACAGATAGCGCGACAGATCGAAGGCCCGCGCGCGCAGGGTGCGCTCATAGGCGTCCTGCTTCATCTCCTCAGGCTTGGGAGTGCGGTCGCGCAGGTATTCAAACATCGCGGTCGAGAAATGCTGATATTCCGCGAAGAGATGGTCGGCGGTCGCCCGGTACAGCGCATCGGCTTCGGTATCACCCGCAAAGTCAGGAACGTAATACCCGCTCTTCTTGAAGTCCTGGTAGCGCGTCGAGCGCTCCTGGCCGTCCCAACGCGGCTCGTCAACGAGGATGGTCGCGGCGAGAATCGACAGCCGTTCGATGGCAAACGCAAGATGTGCGAGGTCGGCGATGCTGCGGTGTCCGTACTGGAAGTAGAAGGTGTTGAGGAATTTCTCGGCCTTCTGCTCGTTCAATTCGGCCAGCGATTCGCGCAGCGACAGCGATGAGCGCGAATATTTCGCCATGCCGTAGGCCAGCACCTCGGGATCGGCACCATGCACGGCATAGACCTGAGTTGAACTTTGGGCGGACGTCTGAGCGGGATCGGTAGTGAGTTTCGTAGCCATCGGCATTGAGCCGAATCATAGGTGGTGAGTGGAGGTTTGAGCAACGGTGGGGCCGCAAAGATACCGAACAAATCAACAACTCAGTTGACATCCTGTTTTGAAGGGGCGCAGCTTTGGCTGCGACGCAAGGACGGCCTGAAACGTCGGTCTTTCAGCCCCTGAGAGCGCTCCTCTCCTGCCACCACTAGTAACGAACTCCCGCACCGGCTAAAAGCCGACGAGAGAGCTGGTCTGTCGGCGCGCCAAAAGGCGCGCCCCTTCAACGACCACATCCACCTTTGCGCTATTGCAGATAAGAGGAAAACTGTAATACAACTTGCGAACCTGACTGAACGTGCAGATGCGCCACGACCAGGCTGTCCTGTCTTGAGGACAGCCGATAATCCTGCTCGCCTGCGAAGCTGCCGTGCTGACGGTCAAAGGGCAGAGGATCCCAACGAACTATGGCCTTACCTCCGTACGTCACTTCGTATTCGAATCTCACGGTTGCGCAAGTATTACTGCTCTATCTTGGTCGCGAGGGGGTAACCAAGGTCTTTGGTATTCCGGGCGGCGGAGTAGCTAGCCTGCTGGTGGAATTCATGAAGCAGCGTCAGTCGTTCGAATACGTGGTTTGCCGGCACGAGACGGGCGCTGCCTACATTGCCGACGGCTACTATCGCGCAACCGGCACGCTCGGAGTGGTGATGGTGACGTCGGGTCCCGGGGCGACGAATGCGCTTACCGGTGCCATGACGGCACAGAACGATGGCAGCGCAGTTCTGGTCATCACCGGCGAAGTAGCGGAACAGTTCTTCGGCAAGGGCGCGCTGCAGGAGGGTGTTGATACCGACCTCGACATCCAGGCGATTTACTCTGCCGCATCGGTCTATAGCGCTGAGATCAGCGACCCAACTGAGGCGCAAACCCTAATCGAGCAGGCTGTACGCGATGCCATGACGATTCCGCGAGGCATGGCGCACCTGGCGTTCCCCAACAATGTGCCCGCTGAGCCGGCGCCTTCGCCGATCCTGGTTCCGAACAGCCCGGCGAACTATCGCGCGACTCCGGCCGGCGCCGACCACAATGCCGTTGTACAAGCGGTGCAGGCGCTCACATCGTGCAAGCGTCCGCTTATCTTTCTGGGGAGCGGTTGCCGCGACGCGCTGCGCGACAAGAACGTCCTCGAGCGACTGGTCATATTCGCCGAGACCTATGGCATTCCCGTGATGACCACCCCCGACGGCAAGGGCGTATTCCCTGAAGGAAATTCGCTTTCGCTGCGGGTGTACGGCTTTGCCAGCAATACCTGGGGACCGATGTGGATGCAGCAGACGGGCACGCCTTACGATGGCTTGCTGGTGCTGGGAACCAGCCTGCGCGGCCTGTCATGCAACAACTTCAACCCCATGCTGATACCCGCGAATAATGGCCCCTTCATCCAGGTCGATCTGGATCAACACGCCATCGGCCGCTCGTTCGCGGTGACCCAAGGCGTGGTGGGCGACGTCGGCGCGTTCATTCGGCAGATGGGTGAACCTGCAATGAGGGAGAAGTTTCCACCCATTACGGCCGACGTGCAGGCGCGCGTGGCCGAGGTCGCCAGCATCAAGAAGAGTTCGCCCTATTACAGCCAGGCGCAGTATGATTCGACGGCATCGCCCATCGAGCCGGCGGCCATTTGCCGGGTTATGCAAGCGACGCTGCCCGATGATTCGATGATCTTCCTCGATGCGGGCAACTGCGTTGGGTGGGGCATTCATTACTTAACTGCAGATACGCGGGAGGTACACAGCTCGCTCGCGATGGGGCCGATGGGCTTCGCGGTGGGAGCTGTTATCGGCGCAAAAATGGGTGCGCCTGACAAAACGTGCGTCGCATTCGTTGGAGATGGCGCTTTCCTGATGCATGGAGCGGAGATCTCGACTGCGCAGGCCCACAATGTGGGAGCCATCTGGATTGTGCTCGACGATGCTGACCTGCATATGGTGAGCCAGGGTATGCAATATCTATATCCCGATCCCAATGATGTGTGGGATGGCCTTTATCGCCTGGGCGCACCCGATCTGGTGAAGTTTGCGCAGGCTCTAGGAGCCGATGCCTATCGCATCGACAGTCCGCAGCAATTGCAGGAACTCATGCCCAAGGTCATCGAGGCGGCGGACAATCAGAATCGGCCGCAGGTGATCGTGGCAAAAATCAACCAGAGCAGCATCGACCCCTACTTCCCGCCGAAACCCCCGGCAGAGAAAGCGTTGTAGCGGAAAGCGAGTTAATCGAAATGAGCAATGGCAAAAGCAAGTCTTCGAAAACGTCCACTCACTATGACGTTGCCATCGTTGGCGGCGGAGTGTCGGGCATCTACTCCGGCTGGCGGCTGCTGACTGCGAACCCCGGTGAATCGCCCCAGTTGAAGAAGCTCGGCGGCAAAAAGGGCAAGCTCAAAGTGGCAGTGTTCGAAGGCACCGATCGCATCGGCGGGCGTCTGTTGTCGGCGCGCCCACCCGGCTTTCCCGAGAGTACGACGTGCGAAATCGGCGGCATGCGCTATGTGTCAACGCAGACCTTGGTTCGGAGCCTGGTCGAGAACGAATTGAAGCTGCCGCGCTACGAGCAGGTGGTCGATCAGCCCGACAACATCATGTATCTGCGCGGCCAGCAAATGCGTTTCTCGCAGAACCAGGATCCCGCTGCGATGCCCTACCTGCTGGACTGGGGCGAGGAGCAATACATTCTGAAGAACGATCCCAGCGGCCTGATTGGCTGGGGCATATCGAAGATTCTTCCCCAGGTGAATAGTCTCAATCCCGACGAACTGGAAAAGTTCTTGCGCACCGCCGTAGTCGATGGCACGCCGCTTTACCAGCACGGGTTCTGGAACCTGCTATCTCGCGGCCTCTCGCCCGATGCTTATCAGGTCGCGCGCACACTGGTGGGCTATGACTGCCTGGGATCGAATGCCAACGCGGTCGATCTCATCTGCGAATATTTCGAGTTTGTTCCCGGCGTGCACTATTACCTCTTCAACCAGGGTTACGACGCCGTTCCCTGGGAGCTGGAGAAGAGGTTCAAGACCGCTGGCGGTGAAGTAATTCAGGGCGAGTGGGTCTCCGGCGTCGACAGTACCACATTGTCAGACGGCAGTACTGGAGTCGAGCTGCACTTCCGCGGCAAGCGCGAATCCGTGACGGCGAGCGCCATCATCCTCGCCATGCCGCGGCGCTCGCTGGAACTTCTGGATCGGGTGGGACCGGTGTTCGGGCCCAGGCACGCCGAACACGTGCGTCACCTGGTGGGCTCGGTGCGGGCGATTCCGCTGTACAAGCTGTTCCTCGCCTACGAATACCCTTGGTGGCAGGGTGTTGGCGTCAAGCAGGGGCGTTCGCTCACCGATACTCCGGTGCGGCAACTGTATTACTGGCCGATCGATCCGTCTGCGGCTGCGCCGGCCACAACCGGCAAAGCGTTGCTGATGGCGTACAACGATGCGACCAACGTTGACTTCTGGGAAGGGCTGAGTGGCGCCGAGACTCCGGTGATGCATACACGCGGCGCGGCGGAGCATTTCCGCAAGCTGCCGCCGGGCGTGCGTATGTTTGATTCCATGCCGCTGGTGAATCTTGAGCCGCCGCCGAAAGACGAGTACACGCGGCGACTGCGTGACAACTGGAACAGTCATCGCGCGCCCTACGAGATGGTGATGGAGATGCATCGCCAGATCAAGCGCATGCACGACATGCAGTATGCGCCGCATCCGATTGACGCGGCCTATATGGATTGGTCAATTGATCCTTACGGTGGTGGCGTTCACTTCTGGAATCGTGGCTACAAGTCGTGGGAGGTGCTGCACGACATCACGCAGCCGGTGAACGACTTTCCTTGCTACATCTGCGGCGAGGCTTACTCGACCAATCAGACTTGGGTTGAGGGGGCACTACAGACGGCCGAGATCGTTCTGCAAAATCATCTTGGCCTCAAGAAGCCGAAGTGGATAACACCCAATCCCACGCCACCAACTCCGCCAGCTTCCAAAGGGAAGATCAAACTCTCATGGGAGGGTGTGAGTAGCAAAGGCGAAGTAGAGGTCGCCGAGTAGCCGTCTACACGGAAGGACAAATCATGCCCCATCCAGAGTCTCGCATCCTCGGCCTCGGCTATTTTGTGCCGCCGAACCTGCGCGCCAATGACGATCCTATCTTCGACTGGATTCACGAATATCTGCAGAAGAACCCCGGCGTGTCGAATCCTTTCCAGGGCTATAACACGCGCGTGGTGCTGGGCCCGGGCGAAGACTTGATGACCATGATGGTGCCCGCTGCGATGAATGCGTTGCAGGCGGCAAACCTTCAGCCGACAGACATCGACATGCTGCTGGGCTACGCCTCGGTGAGTCCTTATGCGTGTCCGAACGAGTTGAATCATCTGCACCAGATGCTCGAGATGCCGCAGAGTACGTACGTCGTCCCGCTGAACAATGAGTTCTCCAACTTCAACGCAGGGCTGCTCTTTGCCGATGCGCTCATCAAGGCAGGCCGGGCAAAGAACATTCTGGTGGTCATTGGCGGAAACTGGACCCAACACGTCGACTACCACACGCTGCAATCGGTGAGCGCAGCCGATGGCGCAGGAGCTGCGGTGGTCGGCCTGTCAGCTGATCCCACATTGTGGCAGATCGTCGATCAGAATACCGTTACCGACACCAGCTTCTTCGGATCGATGCTTATGCAGGGACAGAAATACGAACAGGTGCCGCCGAGAGATGGACACCAGGCACTGTGGAGTGAGCCGTTCTTCCAGATCACCGCGAAAGGCATGAAAGGATTCGGGCAGTTCGGCGGCGGTCTTGCTCCAACTGCCGTTACCGGTCTGCTGGCACGCCACAACATTAAACCGAACACGTGGACTTTGATCGCCCACCAAGCTTCCACAGTGCTGTTCGACATGTGGCAGAGCCAGCTGCAACCTGCGCAGATGATCCAGACCATCGCCAACTTTGCCAACATGACGATCGCGAATATTCCGGTTAATCTCGCGTGGTCGGTGGCGAATGAGCCGATCAGCCAGAACAACCTAGTGCTATTTGCGTTGTCGCCCGACATGCACGCCAACGCGCTTCTGCTGCAGCGCAGCGCCGTCTAAAAGAGCCGGCGTCTGGCGGTGAATGACGGCCGAACCTCGGTGGGGTTGAGGAGAGCCACGGGATCGGAACCCTCAACTTCGGAACGAACCACTTCAGAACGAACCGCTAGGGACAAATATCTGATGGTGCCGCTCACGGTCTGTGCTAATTTCTAAAGGCGCGCTTTGGCCTACGCTAAACCATCCTTGAGCACCGCCTTGATCGGCGGCCGTTACGAGCTATTGGAGCGGCTCGGCGCCGGAGGCATGGGCGAGGTATATCGTTCCCGGGACCGGTTGAACGACGAGATTGTCGCCCTCAAGCGCGCGCTGCAGATGCCCTCTACACTGTCTGACAGCGCCCCTACGCAAGCGAGCGAACCCAGCAACAAAGCCGAGCTAACCGAAGCATCAGCGACAACACACCTGAGCGCCGTCGATCCGTCCGCCTCTACTGCCGATCTCGATACTGCGACTTCGGATCAAGGCCAACGTGCCGACGATAGCAGCGAGAAGTCCCGCGTCGCGCTGCTTGCCCTGGCATCCGAGTTTCGGGTCCTGTCCTCGTTGCGGCATCCAAATATTGTCAGTGTTCTGGATTACGGCTTCCAGTCCAGCGGGCTGCCGTTTTTCACGATGAAGCTGCTTTCCGAGTCCAAGAGCATCACTCGGGCTGCGCGTCGTCTTACCCTCGAGGGCAAGCTCGCCCTGCTGTTCCAGGTGATGCAGGCGCTCTCGTATCTGCATCGGCACGGTGTCATCCATCGCGATCTCAAACCCTCGAATGTGCTGGTTACGGACGGCCACGTGACGGTTTTGGACTTCGGTGTCTCCGGATTGCCGGAGCACGAAGTTGCCGGCACGGCAGGCTTTATCGCGCCGGAAATCCTGGACGGGAAGCGCCCCACTGCGGCCAGTGATTTTTACGCACTCGGCGGAGTCGCTTACGAGATACTCACGGGAGCGCCGCTGGTGCACGGACGCCCGGCGTTCGAGCAACGCCCTGACATGCAGCCGCTCAGCGCACTGGGAGCGCTGGGCGAGATTGTGCGCACCCTGCTTTCACCCGATCCTGCACAACGCGGGTTTAGCGATGCGAACCAGCTGATCGCTGCGTTCGCCGCAGCGGCTGGCTGCGAAGTTCCGGCAGAGAGCTCGGCGCACCGTGAGAGCTACCTCAAGGCCGCCCCCCTGGTGGGACGCAAATCGGAGCTGGCGCTACTCACTACGGCGCTGGATGATGGGGTGCGCGGCAAAGGAAGCGCGTGGCTGGTCGGGGGCGAAAGCGGCGTTGGCAAATCACGATTGCTCGACGAAGTTCGTTCAAGAGCGATGGTGCGTGGCATGGTTGCCCTGACCGGCCGGGCGGAAGAAAACCAGGCACCGTATTCGATCTTTCGCAATGCCCTTCTCCGGCTGGCACTGATGGTTGACATCAGCGACGAAGAGGCCGGCACCATCAAAATCGTCGTTCCCGAGATCGAGCGAGTGCTGTCCCGCCCGGTTCCTGACACGGTCATCGATCCGCAACTATTTCAGCAGCAGTTGACGAGCGTAATCGTGAGTTTGTTCGAGCGCAGCGATGCCCCAATTCTGCTCGAAATCGAGGACTGTCACATTGTGGGAGATAGCCTCAAGATCATGCAGAAGCTGGTTGAAAAGGTGGGCGACCTGCGATTGCTGATACTTGCTTCTTTTCGCGACGATGAGCGCCCGCAGTTTGCCATCGAATGTCCGGGAACGCATGTTTTGTACATGAAGCGCTTTGAGGAGCGCGAGATCCGCGACATTGCCGTATCGATGCTGGGTCGTGAACTCGGCAGCAATCCTTCCATCGTGAGCTTCCTGCAGCGCGAGACTGAAGGCAATGCGTTCTTCCTGGTAGAGGCGGTGCGCGAGTTGGCGGAGATTTCTGGGCGGCTGGATAACGTCTCGCCGGAAAAGCTTCCTGAGCATGTTTTTTCCGGCGGGATGAAGGACTATGTTCGCCATCGCCTCGACCGTTTGCCGGAGTGGGTACTGGAATCGCTTCGGATCGCCGCCATCATTGGACGCGAAGTGGACATCGAAGTATTTCGCGCCGCGGCTCCTGAGGTCGATCTCGATTCCCTGCTTCTGGCCTGCGGCGAAAACGCGATTCTGGAAGGCTACGGCTACCAGTGGCGCTTCACGCACGACAAGATTCGCGAGGCGGTCTTGGCGGAGGTCGGCGCCGATCAGCGACGCGACCTGAGTCTCAAGGTGGCTACGGCGATGGAGTCGGTGTATGGTTCCGCTCCTGACTGGGTTCAGACACAGGCAATGCTGTGGAAAGCGGCCGAGGTCCCGGAAAAGGCTGCGCACTACCTGTTGTTAAGCGCGGCGCAACTGCTGGCAACTGGAAATCCGGAAAAAGCAGTCGGACTCGCCGTCGATGCCGCTCGCCAACTGGGAGTCGACTTACCGTCATCGCGCGAGAAACAAGGACAGGCCATCGGCATCGAGATGCAGAAGATCGGCGAGCTGATGGCGGGGCGCTCTCCGGCACAATTGCAAGACTTGCCGGCGCTGACCGACGAACGGGTAGCGCGCATCATTGGCATCCTGATGCTCATTGGCCCGGCGGCTCACATCAGCCATCGCTTCGAACTCTTCGCATTGAGCACACTGAAGTGTTTCTCGCTAACACTGGAACATGGCGTCGGCAGCGATGCTCCCAAGGTCATTGCCATGTATGCGGCGGTGCTGCGGGGGATCACTCGCGACAGCCAGGCGGCATACGCGTTCAGCAATTTAGCGATCGGGCTGGACCGCAAAATGTACGGCCGGGTCAGCGCTCCGGTTGCGTTTTTGCATGCCTGGTTCATTAATCATTGGGTGAACCCATTGAAGCACAATCCCGAGCTGGCGCGCGAAGGCGCGCGTGTGGGATTACAGGAGAACGACGTTCTCTACGGGTGCTTTAATGCCGCGGCGCACGTTATGTACCTGAATTTCAGCGGCGCTCGTTTGCAGCAGGTGGTAGCTGAGGCCGAGCGCCAGATGTCCCACATTGGGGGACGCGTGCGAGTGGCGGCATTTCACTGCCTGCTGGAGCGGCAACTGGCGCTGGCCCTGCTTGGGCGCACCGAGCATCGGCTCAGCCTTAGCGACGAGCGCTTTGATGAAGAGCATGATGTCGCCTCCATCTGCGGCACCTCCAACTACAACCAGATTGGCTACTACTGCACCGCCAAGATGCGCCTGCACTACTACTACGGAGACTACGAAGGCGCTCTGCGTTATGCCGAGCAGGCACTGCCGATCCTGCCCGCATTTCAGGGCCAGGTCGGCGAATGGGAGTACGTGTTTTATCGCGCGCTGGCGTCGGTTGCGCGTTCACGGGAAGTCAGCGGAGACGACCGCGATGCTCTTTTGCAAACCGCGCAAGGTCTGTTGGAAGAATTCCAGGCGTGGGCCCACATGAACCCGGCGACCTTCGCTCACAAGCGCGACCTAATCCGCGCCGAATTGTTGGCTGCTGATGCCAGCCCAGATGCCGCGGCGGCATACAAGGTGGCGGTGGGTTCAGCTGAGGCCAGCGGCTTTGTCCACGATGTTGCGTTGGCCCACGAACGCGCCGCCCTGTTTCATCAGAGCCGGGACGAGAATCAGCTGGCCGCCAAACATGCGCAGAACGCCATCTCGCAATACGAGCACTGGGAAGCCTGGGCCAAGAGCGAGGCTCTGCGGAAGCAACTGATCGATCTTAAGAACTGAGGCTGGCACGAGTGAGGATGGCTTGGGAGGACATATGTTTTCGTCAAAAGTAACGCTCCCGCTGTTGCTAGGACTCGTCGGCTGCTTCAGTCTGATCCCTGCTGCCCGGGCCGACAGCTTCGGTTTTTATAACACTGGAAGCTTTCAATTCGGTTCCAACATAATTTCCGGTAACGCTGAAGGCATTTGCTCGGGCGCTTGTTCCCCCTGGGGCAGTATCGTAATCCTGGATGTTTCCTTCGCCGCTTCGGTCATCAACTATCAGCAAAGTGTCTCGTGCTCCAATAGTCAATGTGAGACGGAGATAAGAGGCGACTTTGGCCCTGGAAGTCTCACCGCGGAACTCGCGGTTTACGATGATTCTTCACAAACTTTCTACTTGAACTCCAATTCCCTGCAAGGCAGCTTTTCCAGCCGCTTCTGCACCGGCCACTGCGGCACTTATCGAGGCGAGACCGAGCTGGCATTGGATTTTCAAGGTGGCTGGAACAATAATTGGTCCTCGCAGGGAATTATTCAGATGGAGTGCTTCCACAATCTGGGCTGCAGCGACGGAACCGGCGCCGGCAGCCTGACCACAACTACACCCGAGCCTCCGCTTGCTGCGCTACTCCTCGGCGACATCCCTTGTCTTTGGTTCGCGATTCGCAGAAAGCTGTTCTGAATTGACTACCGCTCCTTTAGCGAACTGCCGTGGAGCTTCCTGAAGTGCAAACCATTTACGAGATAGTTGCAGGCAGAGTATCTTAATCGCTATAGTCGAATTGTTGATACCAAACTTGCGGTTCGCCAGAGTAGTCTTTACCTGAATCTCCGTTATCTGAACGATGAACTTCGAACCGATCAACGGTTTACGACTATTGACGGTCGAGATAGGTATTCTGGTCGCGGCCTTTATCGCGATATTCGCGACTCTTCCCTATTTGCGGCGGCTGCACTGGGTTCGATGGCCAAAGTGGCTCTTTGTCAGCAGCTGGCGGCCAGCGTTGTTTCTGATCGTTCTGGCATTGATTGGCCGAGCAGCGCTTTTGCCATTTATCGGCATCCCCCAACCTCACATTAACGACGAATACAGCTACCTTTTGATGGCCGATACCTTTGCCCATCATCGACTGGCGAATGCGACGCCCCCGGAGTGGCTATTCTTCGAGACATTTCACGTCACGTTAACGCCGACCTATCACTCCAAATATCCCATGGCACAAGGCGTTTTCATGGCTGCTGGGCAAGTCTTGTTTCATCAGCCATGGGTTGGGGTATATCTGAGCACCGCCCTTTTATGCGGCGCTATTTGTTGGGCACTGCAAGCGTTCGTGTCGGCGCAATGGGCATTCGTCGGAGGCCTGCTGGCGGTTTTTCGCTTTGCTCTCTTCAGTTACTGGGTGAATTCGTACTGGGGAGGCTCGTTACCTGCTCTCGGAGGTGCGCTGGCTCTGGGTGGGGTCGTACGACTATTCGTCGAGAACCGAAGTACGCGGCACAGGATCGGTTCGGCGGTTGCTTTCGCCTCGGGATTGTTGATACTTGCGAACTCCCGTCCCTATGAGGGATTCGCATTTTCGCTGCCACTACTCGCTTATTTCTTCTACAAGCTAGCCTCGTGGAAGCCTGCTTATGGCCGCGTCGTCGTACCAATTTTGCTGCCAGTGCTGCTAATCGGCGCCACCGGCATCGGGTTCATGGCCTATTACAACTACCGAACCACCGGCGACCCTTTGCTGATGCCGCGCCTGCAGAACGAGAGGACCTACGCGCCACTACCATTTCTCATCGGTCAGAAGCGGGCGGCCAACTTCGTCTCCAGCGACCCAGTATTCGCCAAGTACTACCAAGTGGAAGCGCAAGAGCATCAATACCTGGAAACGGTAACCCTCGGCGGCCTTGCGCAAGTTGAGTCGCGGCGATGGAGTCGCACCTGGTTCTTCTATATAGGACCTGCGATGTCGCTTCCCCTGCTGCTAGGGTTCATTTCCTGCGTCAAAAATCCCAGGCTTCGAATTGCTATTTATTCAGCGCTCACCACTTTCGTTGCCGTGGCCGCTTGCAATTGGACGCAAATGCATTACTACGCCCCAGCGACGGTCGCGCTGTACCTCTTCATAGTCGAGGGCTTGCGATATCTTTGGGACGTCGAGGGACGGGGTGGGCAGGCATTTGCGATCGCGGTTGTGTTTACAGTAGCGATAACGTCACTGATGCGATCCAATGGCAGCACCGCGCCGGAGCGTTATCATTTTCCTGATGAGCGAAAAGAGATTGCCGAGCGCTTGGAGAACGAACCCGGACGTCAACTGGTGCTGGTGACCTACGACCTCGATAAACACTATCCCGGGGATGAACTGGTCCACAACTCCGCCGATTTTGCTTCGCAGAAGATTCTGTGGGCGCGCTCGAAAGGCCCGGAGCTCGACCACGATCTCTGCCGGGCCTACTCCGACCGGAACTTCTGGAGCATCACCACCGACGACTTCAACTTCTCTATAAAGCCTCTCAACCTGTGCAACACCAGCTCGCCTCTTGTCTCACGACAGCCGCAGGCCGCCCCTCGCTAAAGGATGGCAATCGGGCGGTTAAAACAGCGGTGCTACTGCGCGGTTGTGAAATTCAACGTGCCCACGTCCGGATTGTTTGTAGAGTCGACGGCTGAAAATGCAAAGTTGCTAGCGGCGTCGGTCCCACCTACTCCGAAATAGTAGAGCGTGCCGGGGCTGAGGCCAGAGATGCTGCAAGTATTGATCCAGAGATTATCCGTGCCGGTATAGACACTCGGCCCGCAGTCCGTCTCGAGACTAATGTTGTTTGGATCCGTACCGACTCTCACCAGTGTCTTCACAGCCTGTTCGTAGGTGTACCAGGATATTATTGCGCCGCCGTTCGAGATGTTGCTGGCAGCAGGCTTCGCCGGATAGGCACCCGACGGATACGGCCCAATCACATCCGGGTAAGGATTGCCGCAGCGGGTTATGCGTCGGCAGAACGGAGGAATCGGTCCCCGGAAATGCTCCGCTGCGCCACCCAACGTAGTTAGAGAAATCCTGGAAGAGCTGATTGTAGTTCTTGGCCGAACCCTGATATCCGTCGAAAAATGCTTTCGTGAAGAGCTGGTCGGCAGCATCCCAGCATTTGACCCCGCTGGTGGGCAGCTTGCATGTGTCGCCGTAGACTGCGCCGAGCCACGCGTAGGCCGGAGAGACGATGTTATTTAAGCCACCCTGATCCTTCGAGCAGTCGTTGTTCTGGAAAATCGAACAGTTGTACGGAACCGTCCATGGCTCATAGGGAAAGGTATTGTCAGTTCCGAGAAGGTTCACCTGAGTGGAGTAGAACCAGTCCAGAAGCTTCATCAACTCGATGGGAATACGCGCGTCAGGCTGGACGTTCATGTAGGTCTGCACGTCATAAGTATGGATCAGGCTCATTGCCCAAAGTCCAACATCGAAATTCGGCGAACTATAGCAACACTTATAGTGATTAGGACCGTCGACCGGGCTATATGCGGTGGCCTCGGCGATGGTCTGAAGCAACAGATCGAGCCTCGGCTTGAGCTCGTTGGTCGGTTGCACGCCGGTCTCCAGCCAGTTCACGAGGAGCACGTTTATGTTGTAGGGCAAGGCCCTGACTGTCCCTGTCTGATTGACGAAGTAGGTGAAAACGAAATTCTCATCCACAAAGCCAGGAGACCCATTGGTCAGGATCTTAGCCCCGAAACGCCAGTCGGATTGAGCATTCAGTCCCGAACAGGTTTGACCTCCATCGCAGTTTTCGTTGAGCACGTCTCCCTGGCGCAGGTAGTCCATGTACATTCCCCAGGGAAATATGTTCCATTCGTCAGTGCCCTGCCACCTGGGAACGTTCACCGCCCAGTTCAGATACTGCATTCCGACAATCTCCGAGCACTGCTTCCAATAATCCGTATTGCCGGCGTTGATCCAACTCGTGCCCCAGTCCAGCGTCGTTCCTCCAGGGACAGGGTTAAACGCCGGCGGATTTGCGCCCGAGTTGCCAGGGGCAATATTGACCTGGGTAAAGCCATTCACCACGATAAGATCGCCTGGAACATATGCGTGATTTGGCTGCCAATGAGCGCCCGTTACACCGTCAAACCGTTCGCCAGTCTCTTTGAAAACGCGGTTGCCGTCATAGGTATAGCTATCCCAGGGATCAATATTTGACCCTGTCGCACTGAAGCTCGCATTCAGGTAGATGCCGTTGGTACGGTTAGCAGTCTTCAGCTGCTCGCAGCTGGGTGGACCCCACTTCGCTGCGTTAAAAATTACATTATTCCAGTTGGGAATAGTGGGGAAAGTGGTGGGAGCTGTCACCTTAAACTGGGGCGGCGGAGCTACCGTGAAATTGTAGGTCACCTTCACCGGCTCGGTCACCGGAACATTGTTTTGACTGTAATCAATAATCTGGAATATCAGCCGCAGCGTGTGGCCCTGGGTTGACGGGCCGAGACGTGATGAGCGGAGTTGGCCCCCAGTCGCGACGATTCTGGCGTCCATCGCGGGTTCCCCGAAATAATTGTTCCAACAGACATAGTTCCCCTGGAAAGGCGGCCCGGTAAGGAGAAATACAGGGTAGTTGTCAGTTTGTGGATTGACCGTTTCGCGGTTGCTGCCGCACAGCATGGTCAAAGCTATACCGGTGTTGCCACAGTTAGCTCCCAGCAGCGTTCCCGGAAGACACGAGATTCCGTCGATGCTCGCCTCCGTGACCACCATCATGTAGTGTTGGTTCATCACGCCGGAGTTCTGGATCAGGCTGATGCCGACGTTCATTCCGGCGCCCTGATAGACGTAGCTGGGGCCAAATGCGAATGCTGAAAAGGCCATTGGCCCGCTGGTTGATTGCACGGTCGTGAACGTCGCGTTATCGCCAGGCCACGGCGCGGAGCTCCAATGGGTATCGGTCCTGGTGCATGGCTTGCCGCCGACGGGATCGGTACAACTGGCTACCGAGTAGTAATACAGGGTATCGGGCTGGAGGTTCTCGACCACGACGCAATGATTGGTGGTTAGCGTCGGGTTATAAACCTGGCGCGCGAAGTCGATATCCTCGCCGATCATCACCAGCGAGTCGCTTTGCTTGACCGTATTCCAGCAGATATTCGCCCAATTTATGTTGTTCGAGTACGGATTAGTAACGGTGATATTCGTCGGCTGATCGTTGCCGGCGCCGGCCAAGGCGAACTGTGACGCCAAAATCAGAAGTATGGTTACGAAAATTGTGTGGCGCATAGGGGCCCTCCAGCCCCACGCTTGGGAGTTGACTTCGTACGCTGCCACCGTAAGCAACCTGGTGGCTACTTGCGTTACGCTCCCGCGCGTGGGTGGTTCTTGTTAACCTGTACTTATTGGCGCAGGTACTGCTTTCGGTTGAGAGAATCGACATGAAGTGCCATCACACCGGGCTGCTGCTGGGATCAAAGCTCTATGTCACCCCTCTGGTCCGGGTAAGAAATTGACAGGCTGATCAAGCCGCTAAAGCCGGCATAGACGGCCGTGGTGATGGTCGACGTTGCCTGCTAAACTCGCACCACTCTCAACAAGGCTGGCGATGTTGACACGAAGTCCTGTGACTGCCGTCAACGTGACTGTGCTGGTTCGCTCCGGGGGAGAGGTCGCCAGGGCACAATCACACTGTTCCAAGGCCAGCGTAGAAAGTAATAACTAATGCCGTGTTCTTTGTGACATGCGTAAGTACACGAGTCAAACCAATTTTGCAGTTGTTCCAGTCAAAAGTAACATCCTAAGTGGCACTTTTAGGATAGTCCAATCTCGAGAGCATAACCAAACCCCGAGCAAGCGTCCACCGGGCGTTTTTCAAATCACAAGCACCTTGGAAAATAGCTTAGGCGGAGTATGATGAAGTTGACGTTTGAGCTTCAGGAGTTTCGTGCTCCTGAACAAATTGCCACCCGGAGTGGCAGTCGACCTAAAGCTTTTTTTTGTTGAAAGCCTGGAGACAGGAGGCGTGATGAAATCGGTGCTTGCAGCTCTGATACTTGTTCTAGGCTGTGTAGGTGCGGCGCAGCAAATACCCGCGACGGACCAAGCCCAGACCGGGCAAGCTACCTCGTCATCCGCGCCAAACGAGGCGGCCGCCAACCCGCCAGCAGCGTCGGACAAATCCGCAACTGCGCCGGGAACGACAGAACCAGCCACCTCATCAGAGACCGGAGTTTCACCAACCGCGGCAGCACCAGTTCCCGCGAGTGCTGGCTCCGGCTCCTACACGTATAGTCCGTATGGCACTACGGGCTGGTCGACAACCGGTAGTGCAGGCTCGGGAATTCCGAGGGTCGCGATCCCAACATCACCCATACCGGCGATATCGATTCAGTCCTCGGTTGTACCACCGATTCTGATCCCATCGTCGCCAGTGCCGTCACGTAATGTCCCCTCAGCGGCAGTACCGTCACAGCCAATACCATTATCCGCGATTCCGTCTTCTTCTATCCCGTCCTCGCCAGTACCGTAAGCGGGCAATACAGAGATCTCGGACTTCGGAACAAGCAGACGACCAGACCTGAACTCTGCCGGCTCGCTGCGGTGAGCCCGACATTGTCGGCTAGAAGCCGAGCGTGAGATGGTTCCTATTCTCAGGAATCTGTAAAGCAATCCCGCGCGCCTGATTGGCGGCGATGGTCGCCTCCAGATTGATCTGATTCAAGGGAATGGTCTGCTGATCGCGGCCATGCTGAATCTGGAGCATGTCTTGTGTCAGCAGATACTGCTTCGCCTCGACGCGCTGGCCATTTGTCAGGATGAACACAGCCGGCGGTACAGGATTAGCAGGCGAGAGCTGTTTGCCGTCCGCGGTTTTCTGCAGGGGTACCTCAATCACCTTCGGAGAAGCTACCGGGGCGGATGCAGCCTTCGGTTCCGCTTCTCGGTACACGATAACAGGCTGCTGCGATGGAGACGATTGGGGCTCCCCCGGCTCGCCGAGTTCCCAGTAGGGATCGAGGCCGCCGTAGGAATAGGGACCGTAGCCCCAGTATCCCGGCCAATAGTTGTTCCACTCGCCGCGATTTCCGGAGCAGTTGCCGCGATTGCACCAACCCGGGCGCCCGGGACCGACTGGCCTTGCGTGGCCAACAACGGAGCCGTTTGCTGACCGAGAAGTGGCAACCGGCCCGAAGCCGCTGCCGCTAGTCGGATTGTTGGTCATGGATCGGCCTTGAGCCCAACTGGACGTGCAGGTCAAAGCGAGGACGAGTAGCGACAAACGAATAACACAGTTCATACTTGCCTCTAACACGACAATACTCCAATTGATTCGCGACCGCCAGACAAGCCTTGAGCCAAAAAGGCCAGAGTTCCTTGGCCAACATCTCAGGATTTCCGGGGAAATTACGGGGACTGGCACAAAAGTCCACGTTCCTGGTCCCCTTATACCGCCTTAAAAGTTTGACATAAAGTTTACTTCAGTGGTCTGGACAACAAGCCTCAGACTTCCTACTCTGTTAAGAACCACCAGATTTTGAAAACAGGAATTCGCTTTAGATTAAGAGCGGAGAAAAGGTACCGATATGACCCTCGTTAGCTTTGTCACTCAGTTTTGGGTGCTGTTGCTGAGTCTTGCCGTCATGGTAGCGGTCCTGGCGATTGCGATAGCAATCCGCATGGTGTGGAAACAAAGGCAGGAGCGCCCGATCGAAATCGATCCGGAGCAGCGCGCGAGGTTGGAGCAGCGGCTGTTAGAGATCTCTGCGCCGCGAACAAAAACCGCCTAGCCGGCGAGACCGAAGCTAAACCCGCAAAATAAAAGCCCCTTGTTGCCAAGGGGCTTTATTCGTTTTGCTGTTCGCTCTACTCGGTCAAGCGCAACAATACCTTCGCAGCGATTTGCTGAAACGCAGTTTCCATCTCCGCCGTGCAGTCAACCTTCGAGCAGTCCCCGATATAGAAGAACTCGCCCTGCGGAAGACTGGCGTTGTAGGTCGGAGAGCCGGGATCATTGGCAACTCTGCTTCAGAAATGTCTGGGTGCTCGTATCGGTGCCTAAGCCGATGGTAAAGATGATAACTCCGGGAGTTTCCGCACGCATTGCATTGGCGGACTGAAGCGCACGATACTGTGCCTCGGTGGTTACATTGGCACGGTTGATATTGGGAGTGCCGGTATGCTGAGACGGAAATGTCGTGATGTACGATCCGCCGGAGTCTTTGCAAACATCGCCAACCGAATCATAGACAATTCGACAAGCCGGATTTCCGGTGTTGGTACAACCCGAATCGGCGCTGGTGCAGGCCCCCCAACCAGATCCGCTACCACCTGGGCACCAGTCAGTCCCATCAGGAGGATTAAAGACATCGACTCTATTAGTGGGGTTACTATTGTCGAAGCCACCGTAGTTCACAAAGGCCGACACATTTTTCTTAGTTGTTGAGTTGTAGCAGGTGAACGTGTCCTGAATCGTGTTTACCAGTCCATCCGTGAAGTACACCATCACCCGCACTATATTCTGCCCCGCCAATACCGGAATGCTATTAATCTGGTTATTCGCAAGTGTGATCGGCGGACCGTCAGTCGCAACGTAGGTGCCACCACTGCCAAAGGTCCCGCCGCCAGGAACTAATGCTTTGACATCATTGTTGACCGTGGTCTTGAAAGTATGCGCCATCGCAAACTTGATGCTTGAGTTGGATCCAAAGGTGATTAGTGACACGTAGTCCTGGGTGTCATCGAATAAATTGACGAAAGTCGGTACTGCTTTCTGGACAGCAGTCTTGCCGCCATTGCTGTTCAGCGATCCTGAGTTGTCGAGAACCACCGCCATCACCAGCCGGCCGCGGGTCGCAGTCGCCTCATCAGCAACCTTCCAGGTGGGGAACAGCAGCTTGGCAAATGTCGTCGGCACATTCGTCGTAGCGGCCACGTTGTACCTGTTGGTCTCCGTAGGCGTCGAGAGGGAAGGTGATGGTTGGGGTAGGGGCACCGGCGCCGTAATTAGCATTGAACATGTGGGTCGCGATAGTGCCGGCCGTGCTTTGTCCTTGCGCAAGATTCTTCATGCCCGCCAGGCACGCCGCATCGACTGCCTTGGTGATGCGAGCCTTGGTTACAAAGGCATTGCCGCTATCGACCGCCAAAGCTACTGCTAATACGAGGATCGACGCCATGAGCGCAACGACAAGCAGAACCTGTCCTCGTTTATCATTTAAGAAGCTCATTGCATTCCTCCCTAGTAGTAGGCCGCGTCATACAACTGCGTCGGCAACAACTTGCCGCCGGCAAATGGAGTGACCGGACTATAGCTGTAGTAGATCTCTGTCACATATAACGACTGGTTCGTGCCGAGAGCAGCAACCGCTTCGCTGGGGAGAGTGGCATTTCCACACGCTGATGGCGGCGGATAGCAGCCTATCTTGCTGGAAAGTCCGGTGCACGTGCCTAAAGAGGCCTGACCGCTTACCTGCAAGGGATGGGTGCCGGTTCCCGTATTCACGACCGACGTAACCACGACGCAACCCTTGGTGGAAAGATTTAAGTTTGCACCTGCGTCGTTTACGACCGTCTGTGCGATTTGCGATAAAGGAACGTTGCTGCGCGAAGCCATGCTCGACCCTTCTCCCGTCAGGGTCTTTATGACTTCCTGATAGTACAAAGCGCGAGACACATCGATGACGCCAAACACCAGAAGGAACAACATGGAGGCGGAAATGGCCACCTCCAGAAGAGCCTGCCCGGATTCTCCTGCGAACCTGGGCTTCCGTGGTTTGCTCATGGGTTCGTCTCCTTACGATTGGTCAGGCGGAAAGGCTTCGTTGGTGAAGCTGCTACTGACCTTGATTGTGTACTTACCGTTGGTGAAGAATACTCGCATCAGAGGCGTATGAAGCGGGTAGGGATAGGTCACGGTGACGGTCACTACATCACCCGGCCCACCGGCGTTGCCGCAGCCCCCGGTAGCGCTGCACACGGTAGTGTTGCTTGAGTTGGCGAGTCCCTGAGACAGGTCCGAAACTTTCTGCAGGATGGAGCTGTAACGGCTCACTCCCGGACATGGCCTGCCCGGTAATTGCGTATCTTCCAGCCTGACGAACAGCGTTCTGAAGTTCCATCTTGTATAGGTACACATACGAAAAGTCGAAGATGGAAATGATCAGGAGGAAAAATACGGTACCCGCGAAGAGGAACTCCAGCATAGAGGCACCTGCATCTCCTCTACGTAAGGCGGCGATTCTCGATCTCACTTTATCCTCCCCTACTCAGAGAGTGCTTAGATATTTTCCCCGCAACTTGCAGCGACGAAGCCCACAGCCTACTGGAAAATCCCTAACTCAGGGGGAGCTAAAAGTATCCCACAAAGCTGACCTGCATGCAATAAATTCGTTATCCAGGTCTAAGACTAATTTCAAGCTAAGTTACTTTATGACTATTATCAGACCAGTGTATGATTATCGGATAATTATCAGTTAATCATGAGCCAGTCTGTACTGATTTGTCCCAACTAATCCTGTTTGTGCGATCCAGCTAGCCGAAACGAAGGGGAAAATAGCTGGCACAAAAGTCTTGAACTGCCAACCACCAGCAGGGACAAATCGCTCTCGGTGCCGCCCTTTTTGGAGCACCTTTGGGGGAGTCACGACGGTCTTCTATGCCGCTCCATCGTTTGGCGGAGCCGCGTCGTCCTGGTCAGCAACTGATAACTGATCGCCAATGCAGGTGGAAGTCTCCGCAATGGTCCCGGAAGGCAGCTCAATAACACATCGTGCTCGCCAATGAAAGCCGGTCAGGCGATACGGAACCATTGCAGGCCGCAAATGCACAACCCGCCAATCGCGGCCCACAAAGATCACATCTATGGGGAAATGCATTGCGACGGTATGTATGGACTGCGACGGATAAATCAGTAGTCCGGCGCCAGGTCCGAGACAATGCTTTCCCAATAATCCGATCACCCGGCTGAGACTGGTCTCGGCGACGTCGATATGATCGCCAAGCACCGTCTTCCTGGTGACATTCTCTATCTTAAGCGTCTCAGGCGACATCTACTTTCGCAGATTCGCTCGCCTGTCGGCGGCCAAACGCTTCCGCCGCGCGACCATGACGACGATCAAGACGACCGCTAATACACCGGCGACAACCCGAATCATAGTTACACTGTCCATTAACAAGCCTCCTGAATTTTTACCGTTGAATGTCCTCGAACGTGCTCATCATCCTCAGCACCGCCGGTCCAAGCAATACCACAAACAGGGCAGGAAAGATAAAAGCGATCAATGGGAAGAGTAGCTTGATCGAGGTCTTGGCGGCATTTTCCTCTGCCCTGAGCATGCGCTGACTGCGCAAACCATCAGCAAAGGTCCCCAGCGCCTGAGCAATCGGGGTGCCCAGCCGATCGGTCTGCACCAACATGGCTACGAACTGTCGAATGGCATCCACATCGACACGATCTGCCATGCTCCGCCAGGCTTCCAAACGCGGTTTGCCGGCCCGCTGCTCACGGCTGATGATGAACAGCTCTTCACTCATTTCCGGATAGACAGGCTGAACCTCGGTAGCAATTTTCATCACCGCCTGGTCGATACCTAAGCCTGCTTCCATGCAAATTACCAGCAGATCCAAGGCATCGGGCAAGGCCTTCCAGATTCTCTGATTGCGCTTAGCCGTCTTGTAAAATAGATATATATCCGGTACGAAAAAGCCCAACACGCCAAAGAGCAAGGCGAAAAGAAAGAAATTACCGGATCCGGTAAAAGTGGCAATGATAATCCCGACAATCGGCCCCAGCAGTTTTGCACTCAGAAAGGTGTCGGCATCTTCCGGTTTTCGAAAGCCAGCGCCAATGAGCCGATAGCCAAGTTCTTCGTCGCGTGACCGCAACCAATCGCGAAATGGAGCGAGGGGACGGGTAACCAAGGCGAATAAATCCTGCGCCCCCAGCGCCTCATATTCGGTATCATCAGCAAAACCGGGCCGGCCCTGTATCGCCGCCAGGCGAGATTCGACGGGCGACTTTCCACCGACAAGAGCCATTATGATAAAGGCCGCTCCGGCGAACAGTGCGAGAGCTACGAAGATTGCAAAGAAGAGTGCAGTCATATCAGTAGTCGACGCGAATGATCCGTCGAATCGCGTAAGCTCCAACCGCCATGCTTCCTAAGGTGTAGTACATCAGCTTACGGCCAAGCTCGGTATCGAACAGCGGTCGTGTCCAGCCCGGACTAACCATGTTCATCAGAATAAAAGCCACAAATGGAATCGCCAGCAAGATAGCGCCGGTCATTCGGCCTTGTGCAGTATGTACCCTGACCTTTTGCTGCAGCCGAATCCGCCCCCGCAATACCGCGGCCGTCTTGTCCAGTAGTTCTGCGAGATTGCCGCCAGTCTCTTTTTGAAGAAGAATCGCCGATACAAGAAACTGCAGGTCTTGTATGGGGAACCTCCGGAAAAGGTGCATCAACGAATCGCGAAATGGCAACCCGAAACTCATCTCCTCGGCGCAGCGCCGGAACTCCGGGCCCAAGGGATCGTCGATCTCTTCGGAAACCGCCACCAAAGCGCTCGGCAACGAATGACCGGCGCGAAGAGAACGCGCGATTAAATCGACAGCATCCGGTAAAAGAGCATTGAACTTACGGAAGCGCTCTTTTCGTTTGTAGAGCACAAAGCCGAGCGGGAGGAGGCCCGCCACCACTCCCACAATCCAGCCTACGAGACCGGGAGATATCCACCAGTTGCCGATGAGGCCGCCAAACAGCACCATGCATGCGGTAAAGAAAGCGAACCGGCCCACCGTCCATGACACTCTCGCCTGCTCAAGAATTAATTGCAGGCGCAATGCGAAGGCGTTATTACGAAGGTAATGATCAACCCACTCGACACGGCTGAACGTAACCCTGCGGACGATTGGGGCCTGTTCAGCGTCATCTCCCATACGCCTATCCAGAGCACCAAGCCGTTCGGAAATCCGCTTATCGCTTTCCGAAGGCTCGATGAAATAGGCAATAGTGGCGAATACCGCCACCAGGAGGATCAGAAATACCGTCACCATAGACATGTTTCCGCTCCGTCCTACACCTCAAACGAGTGCTCAAAAATATTCTGAGGCAGATTGATGCCAGCTCGCTTGATCCTTTCGAGGAACTTGGGTGATACGCCGGTCGCCCGGAAACGTCCCATGACATGGCCGTTGACATCGATACCGAGCTTTTCGAAGACAAAGATATCCTGCATGGCAACCACGTCGCCGCTCATGCCGGTAATTTCAGTGACGTAGGTTATGCGCCGAGTGCCGTCGCTCAAGCGGGAAATCTGAATGACTAGCGCAATGGCTGATGCAATCTGCTGACGAAGGGCCTTCTCCGGCAGATTGAGGTTCGACATTAAAGCCATGGTTTCCAGTCGCGCTACGGCGTCACGCGGGCTGTTGGCGTGAATCGTGGTTAACGAGCCATCATGTCCCGTATTCATCGCCTGCATCATATCTAGCGCTTCCTCGCCGCGCACCTCGCCAACGACGATTCTGTCCGGCCGCATACGCAACGCATTAATTACCAGTTCGCGTTGCCGCACTGCACCTTTGCCTTCTACGTTAGGAGGACGGCATTCCAATCGCACAACGTGCTCTTGCTGCATCTGAAGTTCGGCTGAGTCTTCGATGGTTACAATGCGCTCTGATTCTGAGATATAGCCGCTCAAAACGTTCAACAGGGTTGTCTTTCCGGCGCCGGTTCCGCCGGAGATGAGTATGTTGAGTTTCGAACGCACGGCAGCCTTCAGCGCCTCGAAAATGGGCGCGGTCACAGTACGATTGGCCAAGAGTTGCTGAGTGCCGATAGGAATTTTTCCAAATCGACGAATGGAGAGAATCGGTCCGTCCACCGCCAGCGGAGGAATGATGACATTGACGCGAGATCCGTCGCGCAGGCGCGCATCGCACATCGGAGAGGATTCATCTACGCGCCGGCCTACATCGGAGACAATCTTGTCGATAATGTGGCTCAGGTGGGCGTCGTCTTTAAACACAACAGCCGTCTTCTCCAGTATGCCGGCTCGCTCAACATAAACCTGGCGATAGGTATTGACCAGGATGTCGTTGACAGTTGCATCCTGCAGCAATGGTTCCAGTGGGCCCAACCCGAACACTTCATGGGCAACCTCGCGTGCGAGGCGCTCCTTCTCAATCGTACTTAGCGGCGTATTCTGCTTCCCGATGAGGTCGTAGATAACGTCTTGTACTTGAGCTCGAGCCTTGACGTCGTCCAGGGCGGTGACCTTTTCAAGGTCCAGTACACCCAGCAATTCGCGATGTAGCGTGGTTTTCAGGTCCTGGTAGGTCTTGGCCGTGACGGCGCCATTGCGCGTGCCAGAGCCAGTCCATGTTCCTGTACCGACTCGCATATCGGGGCCGAAGGTCTTTGTCGTCTTCGTCATCTCACTTCCTAAAGTCTACGACCCGAATAAAGTAGTGAAGAGCTTCTTACGCGAACCCTTACCGTTGTTACTGCTGGCAGCAGTTGCCGCAGCTGCAGCCTCATGTCCAACAACCAGGTCGGCCCACTGATCAAAAATCAGTGGCAGGTCTGATCGTCCCATGTCCAGGGGCATGCCCGCATTAATGGAGGTAACAATCTGCGAATAATTATTGGGTACCCTGACGGAAATTTCCCGGTGTAACGAACTCTCTACATCGCGTTCGGTTAGTGCGTTCTTTCTGGATGCCCGGTTCAAAACGATATCTATGTTCTCGCTGGGATAGTGAAGGCCGGTCAAGTACTCAATACAACGAATCGCATTTTGAATGGCTGGGAGCTCGGGAGTGACGATCAACTCAAGACGGTCCGACTGGCGGATTGAAGCACAAGTATCTTCGCTCAAGCCGGGTGGACAATCAACGACGATATATTGGTAGTTCTCCGCCAGGAACGACAGGGTCTGCTCGATAGCATCCGCGGGGGTTTCGGCATAGGACTGGATGGCCTGCGGAGAGTCCAGCACTTCCAAGCCACTCGGGTGCTGCAGCAAGAAACCCTGCAACAGGTCTACATCCAGGCGATCCATGTTATGGACCAACTCATAGAAACTATATTGATGACGATTCATTCCCAGGCAGAGCGCCGCATCGCCAAGCGTCGGATGATGATCCACCAGCAACACCTTCTGCTGGTGCCTGCGCACGAGAGACAAGGCGAGATGCAATGCCAATGAGGTGACACCCGTGCCGCCCTTGGCGCCCATCAAGGAAACGACCCGGCCTTTCTGGCCCGGCAAACTGCCCTGACGTCGCGCCTCGATATGCGCCAGAGCTTCCAATACCTGGTCGGGTTGAAGAGGCTTCAGCAGGTACTCCGAACATCCACAACGCATGGCGGTAATGATCTGATCCGGGTTCGAGTCACCGGAGACGGCAAAGAGCGTCACGTTGTTGTCGCATGCATCGCGCAGAGACCGGGCAACGCGAAGGCTTTCCTCCCCTTCGTCGAAATCGATCACGCAGATCTTGTGGCGAAACTGTTCCAGCAGTCGCATCGCTTCTCGTGGCGTAACGTGGTGATCCACGTTGTCTACCACATGCGCCCCTGGTGCCTGCGTAATCAGGAATTCCAGGTTGTCCTTCGCGTTTGGGTCCAGACCTATGCACAAGATCCCCGTGCGTCGTTCAGAGCTTCGCGAACTTCTAATGTCTGTCGGACTGTTATTCATCGGTCACTTCGATTCTGGCGCCGTATTTGGAGCTCGGTAGTCCCTTGTCAAATTCGCCGTTGTCCAAATTTTGTATCGGGCTGATGCACTGCGGGCGAAGTCGGCATAGAACCATTCACTGGATCGACGATGGTGGGAGTCACCAAAACTATCAGCTCGGTATTGGTCTTGTTTACACTGCGCGACTTGAAAAGCTCTCCTAAAATCGGGATGTCCCCAATTCCCGGCACTTTGCTGAGTTGCACCGTAGTGCGCTCATCCAGCAAGCCCGCGATACCGAAGCTCTGTCCGTCCTTGAGTTCGATTTCGGTTTCGGCCCGTCGGACCTGGATGGCGGGCATGGTGAACCCGGCGAGTGTGATCGCATTCGCATAGTCCAGCGAGCTCACTTCGGGAGCAACCTTAAGCCGCAGCGTACCGTTGTCTTCGACTGTGGCTATGAATTCCAATTTCACGCCATACGGCTTGAACGTAACGGTGATGGCTCCAGTGGCGCCCACGGTTCCAACGCTCTGTACGACCGGATACGGAAACTCACCGCCAGCCAGGAAGTGTGCAGGCTGTCCGCTATACGCCATCAAGTTAGGCTCGGCCAAAATCTGGAGGACCTGTTTTTCCTGCAGCGCCTTGATGGTCGCACCCAAATTGATATCTGGACGAAACAAGAAAATATTCAGAAGGTCCGAGAGATTGACAGCTTGACGGGCTGCCTCCACCCGCCTGCCCAAGAGCCACAGGTCCGAACTGCTGGGTACTGATGGTACCGATGGTGTTGGTCGCGCCAGTACTGAACAGATTGACGCCAAACTGATTCAGCTTATTGCGGTCTGCCTCGGCAAACCGCACCTTGAGCATGACCTGTCTCTCGTGAGGAGGCGGCGCCACCTGCAAGCCATTCACTACCTCGCCTGAAAAGCTGGAAGCCATCTTTGCAACCTGCTCGGCCACTTCTTTAGTGGGCGCCGAGCCAGTCAGCACTACCTTGCTCCCCTCCGACTGCACATCCAACTTAACGTTGGGAAAGGCCTGCTCCACACTGCTGCGCAGTGACGTTACGTCCAAGTCTCCATACACGTCCAAAGCGCGGGTTCGCCCGTTCTCATTCCACAACACCAGACTGCTGCTGCCAGGCTTCTTGGCGGTAACTACCAACTCCGCCGGAGAGGTCACAACCGACTCGATAACTTCAGGATTGCCGGTCAGGATTCGCCTCACCCGGGTAGGAGTGTTTATCACCAGAGAGTGGCCGACGATGATATGTATCGTCTCCATACCCTGACCGCCCTGCGGGCCCGAGGCGGGCCTCGCGGCAGTCTGCCGCGCTGCGCTGCGGTGGCGGCGCTGCTGGATCTGTGGGCCACCAACTGCAGGGACACAAAAGAATGCGCACACTAATAGCAGAACGGCGCCGGCTTGCCACGATAGCTTTTTCTTGCTCTGCCCCATTATTTCCATGATTGCTCCTTGGAGCTGCTTCATTCCTGGCTAAAACTTCTGCACAGCCTTTTTTGTGCCATCGTAAACTTCAACTTCATAGGCAGGTTTCGGCTTCGGCGGCGCCGGCGCTGCCTTGCGCGCAACGACGGGACTAGGCCTCGGCACCGAGGTAATCTCAAAATCCTTGAATACGACTGGACGGTGGTCTGCCTGCGCCTGATCGGCACCGTTGCGAAGGATGAGCCGGATATTGCCTTGGGTACTGGCCAGCACCAATTTTTGCGAGTCTTCCGGACTCAACAGCAACGTCACCTGTCGCACCTTCTGCGGCTTACCAGAAGGGTCGGGAACTATCCTCTCCCCGGTGCTCAGCACCTCCAGATTCTGCAACACCGTTGACGTCATCCACTCCTGACCATTAGCTTTACCGGTCTCGGGCTGAAATGTGACCAACACGTCGACGCGAGCTCCGGGATACAGAAAGCCCGCCACATTGGTTACATCGTTAGTGTCTACCGCGACGGCGCGCATTCCTTCTGGAATTTTGGTAGTCAAACCCACGGCTCCCGGAGCAGCCAGGAAGACTCACGAATTGGCTCCTTGGCCGAAACCGGAAGTACGGCTACCCTGCCGACCACATCCTCGGCCTTGGTAAAGGACCCTTCCAAGGGAAAATTCACCGGCCAGTCGATCTTGGTCACATCGCCGGTCTGAATGACCGTTCCAGGATCGAGCGCCTTGACGGCAGCGACGATCTGGACGGGTCGCGAGTTGATCGAATACTGGCTCTTGATGCGGTTATACAAGAAGAACGAAATAATCAGCGAAACCGCCAGCGCCATTATTAAAGCAAGACCTAATCTACGATTTCTCGTAAATCACCTCCACCACATCGTCAGAAACACGTACGACGTTCCCAGTGCGATCGCCAAACCATACGGCACACGCAATACTTCCGGATTGTCGAGATTAAACTCCGGATGAGTCTGCACACCTGCCAACGCGTGGAACTTCAGGATCGAGGCCACGTTCTTGACGGTGGACCACATGCGACCGCAGTATAGGGCATATACAATCCCTATAACCCCCCGCAAATCGCGGTTGCCAAAACTATATTCATAGCTTGGCTTGGTCCAACCAGACTACCGATGGCCGCCATTAACTTTACGTCACCGGCGCCCATAGCCCGAATCATGTAGAAGAGAAGCAGAACGCCGCCGCCCAGAACGCAACCCGCAACGGCACTACCGAACCCCTTCCATCCAAGAAGCGCACTACGCAGCACGATACCCGCCACAACACCTGGGAGGGTTAGCCAATTGGGTATTCGATGCTGCCGCACATCCCAAACGGCGGCGGCGATGGCCAGCATCAGCGCAATAAAACCAGAAGGATAAGCTGATCCATGGCGCAATCACAAAATGCTGCAAAAAGCGGGAAGCAAGGCTACGAGCTCACGATCGACCCGCAGCACCATGCCCAAGCCTTTCTTTTCTCGTCGTTCTCACTAGCAGGAGCACTGCTTGCTGACACCCCTGCACGTATAGCCCGCTTCCCCATAGACGAGTTAGGTCAGGTCGGCTCCGAGCGTCGTGAACTCCTTGTTGATTGAGGAGGCCAGCTTGGTCATGCCTGCGATGGCGCCCAAGGCAACAATCAGACCGATGAATACGTACTCAAGCGTATCCTGGCCGGATTCTTCCTTGAGCAAATTCTTCAAAATGTTGATCATGTGAGCAATCTCCCTCTCACTACCTTGATTTGCTGACCCGCCCCAGAACG
>CAWFWZ010000014.1:0-741430 GCA_963819645.1 uncultured Acidobacteriaceae bacterium | reverse complement strand
CCAATGAACTGCAGCAAGGTTATATTGCGATGGACCGTCTGGAAATTCTGCGGCTCGACAATGACCCGAACTTTCCAGAGAACGGAGCACTCCGTGAACATGGGAGGCGGCAAATGAGCCGGATCAGCGACAGGCTCCAAACACCTGCGGATGCTGCCTGCCCGAACGATCGCCGACTCCACACCTGATCATGAACCGACCCGGACTCGCCTCCATTCACTACCGCGTCGGCACCTACGGCAGCTTCCTGCTGGCGATGACGGAGCAGATCGCGCAGGCACCCGAGCTGCGTGCGCGGTGGCTCACACGCTCCACCGACGACTTTGATATTGCTCTGCTCGCCATGTGGTCCTATGTGGCCGACATCCTCACCTTCTATCAGGAACGCACCGCCAACGAAGCCTATCTGCGCACGGCGCTACTGCAAGAGGACATCACTGCACTCGCCGCGCTGCTCGACTACCAGCCCGCTCCCGGCGCCGCGGCGGAGGCCGACCTCGCATTCTTCCTTGATCTCAATAAGAAACTCACCATTCCCGTCGGGCTCCGCGTGCAGAGCGTGCCCGGACAGAACGAAAAGCCGCAAAAGTTCGAGACTCTCGACAGCATCGTTGCCGATGCGGCTTTCAACCAGTTCCGGGTCTTTCCGCAGCCCACGATTTATCAGCCATTCGCGCAGCGCAGGCCGGACGCGATCTTGCTCTCCGACACCAAGGGCCTGGCGCCGAGAGTGAAGCTGGCGATCTTCAACCCCCAGCGGGCAGAGTTGAAGACCGTGACCGGCCTCTCCCTCCGCAACACGCAACAGGTGCTGGCGTGGGATCCGGCGATCCAGTCCTCGGACTTTGATACCTTCAGCACGCAGGCCGCGGTCTTTGCCAACGAGTACCGCTTGTTCGGACACAACGCTCCCGCCAGCTACGTACAGACGTCTTTGCAGTCGGGCGCGCCTGGCGGTATCGGTTTCACGCTGGTGTCTGCTCCATATGACGCTTCTGGGATCGCACCTCCTCCGCCCAATCGACTCACGCTTGACGCTAACTACAAGGACCTGAAAGCCGGAGGCTCGGTACTGATCGCGCAAGCGGGATCAAGCGCGAATCCGTCCGACTCCTTCGCGCGGCTGGCCACCGTGACCAACGTCTCGTCGGAGCCCGCTATCTACGGCCCGCTTCAGGACACGGTGACTTGGCTGACGCTGGGACTGGGCGTTGCCGCCACCCCGGTTGTCGTCCTCGACTCTCTGGGCCAGCTCAACGCATTCGTTGCCGCAGACGACGGCGCTCTCTGGACCATCTCGCAGATCGGAGCGGGCGGCAATTGGGGATCGTGGAGTTCGCTCGGCGGTCGCATCGACATGCTCGCCGTCGGCATCAATCAGGATCGGCGCCTCGAGGTTTTCGCTCGTGGCTTCGACAAGGCCCTGTGGCACATTCAGCAGACATCGCCCAGCGGCCCGTGGAGCAGTTGGAACTCGCTCGGCGGCCAAATCGACTTGCTCGCCGTCGCCCCCAATCAGGACGGACGGATCGAAGTCTTCGCCCGGGGCATGGATCGCGGTCTGTGGCACATCTGGCAGGTCGCGCCCAATAATGGCTGGAGCGGTTGGGCCTCACTCGGCGGGCAAATTGATTTGCTGGCGGTCGGCTCCAATCAGGACGGACGGCTCGAAGTCTTCGCCCGTGGCACCGACCTGGCTTTGTGGCACATCTGGCAGGTCGCGCCCAATAACGGCTGGAGCGGTTGGGCCTCACTCGGCGGGCAAATTGATTTGCTGGCGGTCGGCTCCAATGAGGACAGACGGCTCGAAGTCTTCGCCCGTGGCAGCGATCGCGGTCTGTGGCACATCTGGCAGACCGCGCCCAATAACGGCTGGAGCGGTTGGGCCTCGCTCGGCGGGCAAATCGACCTGCTGTCGGTGAACTCCAATCAGGACGGGCGGCTCGAAGTCTTTGCCCGTGGCACCGACCTGGCTTTGTGGCACATCTGGCAGATCGCGCCCAACAACGGCTGGAGCGGCTGGGCGTCGCTCGGCGGTGTGATTGACATGCTCTACGCGGGCAAGAACCAGGATGGCCGCCTGGAAATCTTTGTCCGCGGCACCGATCAGGCGATGTGGCACGTCTGGCAGACCGCGCCCAACAACGGCTGGAGCGTCTGGGCGTCGCGCGGGGTGCCCATGTGGCCGGTCTCGGACCGGGGCCGTGTCACTGTCTACGACGTGTCGCGTCGGCTTGAGTTCTCACCATTCGAGTACGGGGACTCCATCAGCGGCAATACTGTCTTCGTGCCACTGGCGGCCATCCCCGACATCGACCTGAAGCGCTCGATTATTCTCGACGATGCTGCCGCCATGCCGCAGACCGTCGTCACCCAGGATGTTCAGGCGTGGGACACCAATGGCGATCTACAACCTGATCACTGGCGGATTTCGTTCACTCCCGATCTAGCGCGTACCCTCTCGACGGCAAGCGCCACGCTCTACGGCAACGTTTGCTCCGCAAGCCACGGGCAGACGATTGCCGGCGAAGCGCTTGGCGATGGCGATGCTTCCACCACTTTCCAGTCGTTCCGCCTCCAGAAGTCTCCCGTCACGTTCGTCCATCAGGCCGGCATGCCACACGGAGTTGCCGACAGCCTGCGTGTACAGGTGGCGGGCTCGTTTTGGAAGGAAGTGCAGGAGTTTTACGGCTACTCGCCCACCGACCGCATCTTCACCACGTCGCAAGACGCACAGGGAATGATCGTGCAATTCGGTGATGGCGTCACCGGAAGCCGCTTGCCTACCGGACGTGGCAACGTGGTCGCTACCTATCGCCAGGGCATTGGGCTTGCCGGAAATGTGGGCCCCTCTGCGCTGCGCACGCTGCTCGACCGTCCGGTCGGACTGAAGAGCGTACGCAACCCCGCGGCAGCAGGCGGAGGAGCGGATCCTGAATCGCTCGACCAGACGCGCGGCAACGCTCCCAATACGGTTCGTACGTTTGGCCGCATTGTTTCGCTCCATGATTTCGAAGATGCCGCCCGCGAATTCGCCGGCGTTGCCAAGGCCCACGCTTCGTGGACATGGAGCGGAGAGGGCCAAGTCGTGTACCTCACGGTGGCCGGAGATAACGGCGCGATCATCACCGGGAAAACTTATGACGATCTGGTGGCGGACTTGAATGCGCGCCGCGATCCCAACCGTTCGCTGATTGTCCGCAGCTACATTCCGATCTTCCTGGAGATCGCCGCTCTCGTCTTTGTGAGCGCCGATCATGTCGCAGATGACGTTCTTGCAGCGGTACAAGCCGCCGTCTCTAGCAGCTTCTCATTCGACAATCGGCAATTCGGCGAGCCCATCCACCTTAGCAACGTCTATAGCACTATTCAGGGGGTCGAGGGCGTCGTCGGCGCCGACATCACCGCCCTGCAATACAAGTACCTGGCCGACAGAATTTCTCATGGAGCCGGTGGCGATCCCGTGCAGGTTCATCTACGCATCGCCGACGACGAACTGGCCGAACTGCAAACTCCCAACACCGATCTGGTCATAACCCCAGGGCAGGTGCAATCGTGAGCACCACGAATTCACTCGATCTGTATTCGCTGGTTCCCGCCATATATCGGATTCGCGATGCGGAGCGCGGCTATCCCCTACGCGCATTCCTGGGGCTGATCTCCAGCCAGGCCCAACTGCTGAAGACCGACATCGACGGTCTTTGGGATGATCTGTTTATTGAAACCTGCGCCGACTGGGTCATTCCTTACATCGGTGACCTCGTCGCCAACAACCCGCTGCCCGAAGGCGTAGTACGCCGCCGTGCTGATGTTGCTCGCACCATCTATTACCGCCGCCGCAAAGGCACGCTCACCATGTTGGAGCAGTTGGCGCGCGACGTGACCGGTTGGGACGCGCACGCCGTGGCTTTCTTCGAGCAGCTCGGCTGGACGCAGAACCTGAATCACCTGCGCTTCCGCATGGATAATTCCACCGATCCCTACGATCCCTACGCTTCGGACCGGGTCGGCACCGCGCTGCTGCGCGACATGGATGCCATGGACCGCATCGGCGGCGCGTTCGACTCGACCATCCACACGGTGGACGTCCGTCCTCCCGATCAACTTACCGGCTGGTACAACATCGGTAACATTGGATTCTTTCTCTGGAGATTACAGAGCTTCTTCATGCGCGAGGTGACGCCGCGCCGGTCGCCTGCATATGCCGACGGTTACTGCTTCAGTCCGATCGGCAATCCGGCGCCACTCTTCACACAGCCGGCGCCTGCTCCTCAGGGAAGCCAGTTTGTCACAGAGACCGAAGTGCAGTCGCCAATTCGCAAAGTTGCTTTTTACTTTCATTGCGAAAATTACTATCTGCAGCCCGCCGTCTTCTACAGCGACCATCCCTCGGCGTCGAAAAGTATTGCCGTCTATCACGGCAGCCAGGCCATTCCGGCGAATCTGATTGCGGGAACGCAAATCGTCTGTGGCGATCTCAGCAACTGGACACCTCCCGCCAGCGGGGTTGTGGCTATTGATGTGGCTCTTGGCCGCCTCGCTTTTGCGCCCGGAGAATCCCCCGGCGACGGACTGGTGGTGTCTTCCAGCTACGGATTTAGCGGCGCTCTTGGAGGCGGCCCCTATGATCGCCGTTCGGTTGTGCCTGTCGAGGGAGATCCCGGACCCGCCATCCCGGCTACGGTGAGCGATCCAACCTCACTCGGAGCTGTGTTCCACGTGTCGGCGGCGGCCATTAACACCATCACCCTGGCGATGGCCGCCTGGAATCCAGCCCTCTCACCGCGCGCGGTCATTCAGATTGATGACAACCGTACCTACCAGGAAAATCTCTCCGTCGCGTTTCCCGCAGTGCCGCCTCCGCCCGGCGCCCCCAGCCCCGTACTGGTAATCCAGGCCGGCAACCTGCAGCGGCCCACGCTGATCGGCAACCTCACCATTACAGGAGGCACCGGGGCGGAAGAGTTTGTCGTCAACGGACTGCTGATGGCCGGACAACTCCAGGTGCAAGGGAATCTCGGTCTGGTCGAGATTGTGCACAGCACGCTGGTCCCCGGGATTTCTCTGGATGAGAAAGGCCAGCCGACTCGGCCGGATGTTCCTAGCGTAGTCGCTGATTCGCCAGCCGACGCCCTCGAGCTTCTGATCGATCACAGCATCACCGGAGCACTGCGGCTGCCCGAGGAGGTAACAGCTTTGTTTGTGCGCGACAGCATCATCGATTCTCCAGACCCGCAGGATCTCGCTGATTTTTCTCCCGTGCTGATCTCCGGCAACTTGGCCCCGTTTCCCGCGCTCAGTTCGGCCGCACCCCAGGTCAGCGTCACAATCGGAGATGAAGGACCCTCTACGGCAGTGCTCACTACGCCTGCGGTTCCCACCACCCTGGCCGAGGCGCGCGACTCACTGCAAGCAGCGATTCGCGCCGCGAGTGCAACGATTCCCTTCACCGCCGCGCGTGTGCTGTCTGCCAACAACCGGCTGTTTGTGCTTCCCGGGTCCGAGGAAGAGATCACGATTGAAGCCGCCGGCGGCGATCCGACTGCCGCTGAACTCCGCCTTGACCCGGCCTCGACGCGTCAAACTTCAGCTGTGGTCGGAGGCCCGCTCCCGGCGCTCCTCACGCTTACCGC
Source organism: uncultured Acidobacteriaceae bacterium (assembly GCA_963819645.1). Classification (GTDB taxonomy): domain Bacteria; phylum Acidobacteriota; class Terriglobia; order Terriglobales; family Acidobacteriaceae; genus CAVVDY01. The sequence continues at coordinate 735,797 of CAWFWZ010000014.1, read as the reverse complement.
GGCCGCTCCCGCAGTGAACGTGGCTGTGGGCACCGACTCGCCGGTGATCGCGACATTCGCCGGCGTTCCAGCCTCGCTGCCGCAGGCCCGCGACCAGTTGCAAGCCGCGATTCGCGGTGCCGGAACCACAACCGGCTACACCGGCGCCATTGTGACCCTGCTCGACAACCGCCTGGTGGCTGTGTCGGGCGATGGTGCAAGCCCTCTGGTTTTCTCGGCCGCGCCGACCGATGCCACCACTGTCATCGAGTTGCAACTGGCTTCGCGCCGGTTTGCCATCGCCGCTGATGGTGCCGGTGATGTGCCCGGACCGCCCTCGACCCTGCTGCGCACGACGATCCTGGGTCAAGTCCATGTGCAGCAACTGCCTCTGGCCTCGGAGGTCATTTTTAACTCGGTTGTGGTTTCGCAGCGTCGCCAGAACGGATGCGTCCGTTTCAGCTTCGTTCCGGAGGGCTCGGTGACACCGCGGCGCTATCGCTGCCAGCCGGACTTCGAAATTCTTCAGCGCACACAGCAGGCCGAGCAGACGGCAGCCCTCAATGGCACGACGCTTTCCAACGCCGATCGGGACGCTATTCGCGACGATGTGCGCAGTTGGCTCAAGCCTTCCTTCACCGATCTGCACTATGGTCTCCCGGCCTATGCCCAGCTCTCGATTTCATGTCCAGTCCAGATTCTCACCGGCGCTGCTAACGAGTCAGAGATGGGAGCGTTTTGCTTCTTGCAACAACCACAGCGCGCCGAGAGCCTGCGCATCCGGCTCCAGGAATACCTTCCCTTCGGGCTTCAGCCCGGCTTGATTTACGTCACCTAGTCCAAGGAGGAAACGGTCATGGGCGGCGACTACACAAGATGGACATTTGATCCTGCGAGAGACTACGCGGAAGTATTCAAGCAGCAGGGGCGGGTCGACCTCGACGCCGACTGGAACGAGTTTGTAGAAATGGTCTATCGCCGCTGGCGCGCCGAAACCGTCGACATCATTGGTCGCGCCGTGGTGCCCGAGGCCACGCCCGACGCCTTCTTCATTACCCCCACCGGACCGAGCATGTTCACCATCGGCATCGGACGCATGTACGTCGATGGGCTGCTCGCCGAGTGTCGCGGGCTGAGCCCGCTCACCTTCGATCCCGTTCTCGGTGAGATGGATGGAACCCTTCCCATTCCCTTCAACCAGCAGCCTTATTATCCCAACCCCAATCCCCTGCCGACGCCGGGGCCATCTGTGGACCTTGTCTACCTCGATGTGTGGAAACGTGAGGTGATCGCCCTCCAGGATCCCAACATCCGCGAGAAGGCTCTGGGCGGCCCGGATACGACGACACGCGCGCAAACCGTTTGGCAGGTCAAGATTCTGCCGAACGTGGGGACCCAGTCTTGCGACGAGGATATCCCTGCCTGGGATACACTCACGGCTCCCTCTGCCGGACGCTTGACGGCTTCCACGGTTGTGCCCGCGCCCAGTCCAGATCCCTGCATCCTCTCTCCTACCGGCGGCTATCGCGGCCTGGAGAATCGTCTCTACCGTGTCGAAATCCACACCGCCGGCACCGTAGGAGGCGCCAATCCGGCCACCTTCAAGTGGTCGCGCGACAACGCCTCCGTCGTCTCGGGCGTCAACGCCGTCTCCGCCTCAGGCGGTCCGAACTCCGTGGTCACACTTACCAGTCTCGGGCGCGATCAGGTGTTGCGCTTCAAGGCCGGCGACTGGGTCGAGATTCTCGACGATCGCACCGAGTTCTCGCAGAACGATTTCAACGGCACGAACTTCGTCGGTCAACCCGGCTTTCTCACGCAAATCAGTACCACCCCCGACGAAGCCAACCGCATGATCACCGTCGTTCCACCAGTTCCCGCCGGTCTCTTCGACCCTACCGACACTACACGACACACCCGCGTGCGCCGCTGGGATCAGCGTTTTACAGGAGCGGGCAGCGATGTCGATCAGAACACCGGTCTACTTAGCGTTAGCGCCGGGCCACTTGACATCGAAGATGGTATCCGGGTTTCGTTCAACGATGACCCAGCCGGCGGACTGCTGCACGTGGGCGACTACTGGCTCTTTGCCGCGCGCACTGCAGATGGCAGCGTCGAGCCCTTGCAAGATGCGCCGCCCAACGGCATTCTCCATCACTACGCGCGCCTTGGCTTCATGACCTGGAATGCAACCAATACCGGCACCTTCCAGGACTGCCGCCACATGTGGCCTCCTGCGACCGGTGATTGCACCGGGTGCTGCACCGTCACCGTTGGCGATAGTGTTAACAGTCAGGGCGAGTACATCAACGACATTCAGGGCGCGATCAACTCGCTCGGCCCCGCGGGAGGGATCGTCTGCCTTGGCCGCGGTATCTTCACCGTCACCCAAAACATTCTCATAGGCGATAACCTGCGCAACATCATCGTGCGCGGCATGGGCTGGGCGACAAAAATCATCTTTCTTCCCGATTCGCAGTCCGGGTCATCTGTTCTGTTTGACGTCGAAAATACTTCACACATCAGCCTCGAGTCGTTCTTCGCTGTGGCGCGCAACGCGCAGTCGCTCGTTCGCTTCACAGGCACGCAGTTCTGCTCCGTCCGCAATGCTGCGCTTATCAATCTGAACATTTCTTCCGCCGGTACGGGCGCCTTCCTTTCCGGAGCCGATATTACCGCCGCTGGACGTGCGATCGAAATGTTCGAGACCTGTCTCGACACCGAGATCGAGCACAACATCCTCATTGCCGCCAAGGGAATCGTCTCCGGCATCGCCGCCGCCGCGCCTGCTGGCGCCATCTCCGGCAAGGTGACAGTCGCAGTGAACGTCGCAGTTCTACCCCTTCCCGGTGCCACCCTCACCGTGACGGATGCAAATGGATCTACGCAAACCGCCACCTCAGACGACCAGGGCCAGTACAACTTTCCTTCCGTAGCTCCCGGCAACGCCACGGTTACCGCGACCGCCTCTGGCTTCGCTACCCAGACCCGCACGAACGTCCCGGTCGTCGCCAACATGACCACACCCGCAAATTTCGCCATGGTGCCCCAACAGGGGTCGCAACCTTCCGCGTCAACGCACGCGAACGTCGCCCCTCCCAACACCCAAGCCGCTTCGGCACCCACCACCGACATCAATCGCATCCTGATCAGGGATAACCAGATCCTCGCGTTGCTTTCCTCGATCTTTCTAACGAAAACGGAAGAGTGTGACATCCTTCGCAACCGGCTGCTCGGGTTGGACGCCGAAGCCGTCAAGTATCTGCAGAGCGGCGAGCTGAACCGGGGCAACATCGATGCCTTTCAACACCACGTGCTCAGCATCCTCAGCAGCGCTTCGTCGAATCTTGCATTCCAGGGAGCGGGGGTCGTCCTCCTCGCCGGTACCCGCATCACCATCGCTGACAACGTCATCGTCGGTCTGATCGGCGTGTTCTCCTTCCTGTTGACTGAAGCTCGCGTGCGTGACAATCAAGTGCTGGCGCTGCTCGGTCTCATGATTCTGATCGGGTTGCTTATCCGTGTCACCGGCAATTTCATCGCCGGCATTCTGGCCGGTTGGCTGCAGGCTGGATTGTTGGTTGATTTCGATTCCGACCACAACGTGTGGATCGGACTCACGGGTCTGATCTTCATGTCCCTGGCGGACTTTCAGAAACAGTATGAGGACCTATTCGGCGGTGCGCTGCAGAAGGCCGGATTCGCTTCCTCGGGTGAGTTGCTTACTGGCAACGTCGTTAAGGCCATCAACGAGCAGGGCGCCAACCTCGGCAGCATCGGCATCGTCGCCCTGGCCAAAATTGATCACGACGTGTACCTCAATTTCCTCACCGGTATCGTCACCGGAACGCGCATGTTCAGCGGAGACATCACCATAGCCGACAATTCGTTCGAGCTTTGTTCCCAGGCCGCAATCAAGTGGCTGTCCATGCCGCTCGACGGAATTTTGGCCACGCTCCTGCAGCCCATTCACCTCGTCGAACGCAATACCATGAATATCACCGGCATCGGTATCGAGTTTCGCTGCGTGGACGGTACTTTCGTCGGTAACACCATTCGCTGTCCCGAGATGGGTTTGACTCTTCAGTGTACGTTCGGGCGCGTGCAGGATAATTCCGTCGGCGGAACTGCCACCGAGGCGAACGATGTGGGACTAATCACCATCTCTCAGTTCCGGCAGCTCGACCAGGCATCCTCCTACCGGATTACCGGCAACCGCCTTTCGAACGGCCAGGGACATGGCATCCTGATCACCGGCAGCATCTCCGACCTGAGTCTGGAAGACAACGTGATCACCAACATGATGCAAAATGGAATCACCACCACCAACGGCGCATACATCACGACTGCCCGCGTGTGCCGCAACGAAATTACAAGCTGCAAAGCGCAGCCCGGAAGCGCTCCTTCCCCCGGAGCTCTTGTCCTTACTGAGGTCTACAGCGACCTGCTGGTGCATGGCAATCAGATATTGGGAAATGGCGGAGTCGGCATCTTTGTGAATGGATCTGATCGGGAATACATAAATCTCTGTCTGCGCATGCAGGACAACTCCGTGGACGGAGACGGAAGCGCTGAGATGATCCTGGCCAGCGGGGCCCTCATCCAGTGCAATGGAAACCAGGCCAGTGAAGTCCAAGCCAAGTTGACGCCTGTCACCCTCATCGGACGACTGATCGTGGTCAATGGCAACACCTTCTACGCCAGTCCACGCGAGGGGCTACACAGCCTACGCCTGGTCGAGGCGAGCGGGGGACCTCCCGCTCCCGCTGCCTCCGCCGTCGCCACATCAAACATTCTCAACGGCGCACCGCTGAGGAGTGGTTTCGCCAACTATGTTGCAGCCAACAACATTGCGTTGTGATCCTGGCAAAGGAAACTCCTATGAGCTCTAAAACCGGTCCCACCAACATCAACAACCAGGACTGGAGCGAGTTTGATTTCACCCGCTGGAACTTGGACAACCTCAACCTTGACCCGAAAACGGTAACGCTGTCGACATGGCTGCGCGACGTGACGTCGTCTCCCCAGGGGTCGCAGAAGCTTGCCAGCGGCCTGGCGGTTGTGAAGGCCGGGGCTTTGCAGAGCCTGACAGCTCAAATCGGCGGAATGCAGAAGCGTTTGTCAGCAATCGATGAAGAGATGAAGGCGCGCGTCTCGACGGCGCGTAGCCAGGTCGCGGCGCTCGATGAGGACATGCGTGCCACTGCCGCTCCCGCGGTAGTCCCAGCCGATCCCGAAAGCTTTCAGGTCGTCACTAAAGTCGTGGACCAGGCAAGTACCATCGGGGTGCCCGCCCTGCAAGTCCGGCTCGTCGATGCGAAGTCACCACAACAAACCCTGGCCACCGCCGCCACGGATCAGAATGGCAACGCTGTCCTTAAGCTGAACCGTGAGCAGACCGACGCCCTCACGAAGAGCGGCAGTTCGCTCGCGATCAATGTCCTTACTGTGAACAACAAGTCCGTTTTCAGCGGAGGAGCCGTTCCAGCTCCGCGGCTGAACGAAACCGGTACCGTACTTGCCCCAATCGCGGCCTCAGACGATGTCGCTCCCCAACTCGATACCGCCAACGCTCAGCTTGCCAGACAACAAGATTTGCGCGACAAGGCCACCCAAAAAGTCGAGGATCTGCAAACGTATTACGCCCAGATGAAGAGTGACTTGCAACAAGAAATCCAGGATACGCAAGAAATGGTGAGCAACTTACAATCTGGCACGTAGCTTGGCTAGCCCTCGCATCTCAACGCGGGTATTCCTAGCCCCTTTTCGAACTATCCAGCGAGCACAGATGTCGACCCTGTGATTGCTGTTCCAACAAGTCCGTTCAAGACAATCTCCAGCTACTTCCCTTCGCGACTCCTCGCTCTTCCCTGATTCCCACCTGACGCACTTCCCGTAGTGGACTCTTCAGAATGCCCACTTGGTCGATTGCACCAGCAGCTCGAACTGCGTACTTCCAGCGCTGGCTGTTGACATGTGGTACCAACCGAAGTACACCAGCTTGTGAGTTTTGCGAGCTACCTGCACTGGCTTATTCGCGTTGGTCGTGATGACATTGCCCACAAGGTGATCATGCATGGGTTGTGCGGCGTGCTTGCCAACCCGTCTGTCCAGATGATTCGGGCTTTGCTGCGGCAGCCCGTGTGAACGTTCGGCGGCGTGGTTTGGGCACGCGTCGTCTTGGGAGCGAACATGAGAGGCAAGCTCCGCGTGAGCCCGGGTTCGGCGCATTGGATACAGCAACCTGCCTAGAACTCGAGTCGAGAGCGCGGATGGACGGAGTGGAGAGGATTTTGCGGAGTTTGTGGAAGTTGTTGTGAAAGTAAAACGGGCGCTGTCTGGCCAGCGCCCGTAAAATTTTGATTCTGATTGGTTGCGGGGGGTGGATTTGAACCACCGACCTTTGGGTTATGAGCCCAACGAGCTACCAGACTGCTCCACCCCGCACTTCGATAATAAGGGTTCGTGAACGTCAGGTCAATGCGACGCGGGCATTTTCGGAGCGGCCCAGACTCGCAGCGCGCGCTTACTACGGCGCGACGCGCTGGGATCTGCGTTGCGAGTTTGGACCGGACGTTTCGGGAGCTGCGAGTCCGGAATGCGGCGAAAAATCTCGACTCAGACTCTAGCGAGCAACAACTTCAGCGCACAGGCATCAAGCGCTCACGGTAGCCTCGCGCTTGCGCCTCACGATCAGGATGACCACCGCTATCGCCACAATCGCTGCGAGAATTCTGGCCACCAGCACAACACCTGTGGCTGACGATAGCGCTCCCGCTGGCTGGGCTTGGTTGTTGTGCACAACCAGATTGGAGCCGAGCGTGTAGCGCATGGTGAGTTGCACGTCGCTTGCAGGCTGCGCTCCGATGCGCGTGTATATCTGGACTGCTCTGTCGCCGCCGGGATGAAAATCTTCCGCCTGCCGCCAATTCTGATCAGAGGCTAACGCCTGTGCGACCGTCTGCTGCAGTTGATATTCGGACTGTTCGGCTGCGTCACTATTGGGCTCAGGAGCACGGGTATCAAGCACTACCGCGCTGATAGGCGCGTGATCGAGAAAGTCTCGCAGCCCGTCGGCGGTGGGATACAAATACTTGTAATTAGTACCGAACCAGGTGCTATCGACCAGGACCTTGGACGAGCGCAACACGAAGTGATCGGGGCGAGGGTCGTGCATCACCACTTCGGAGACGAACGCTCCTTCTTGCCTGGCATCTCCAACAATCAAGAAGCCAGCGCCTGCGTAATCTTTGTTGGCAAGAAGGAACTGCGCCGCCTGATCGAGTCCCCAATGCGGCTTCCGTGGCACATCGAACGACTGTGCGATTACGAGCACGACCACAATCGCGCCCAGTACGGCCGAACGCGTCGCCAGCGACACGCTTGGTGTCCGAATGCGACGCACCACCCAATCGAATCCCGCTACGGAAAACAGAATCATGGCAGGCATTGCACTCACCATGTAACGAGCTTCAATCGTGGAGACTGCGGAGTGAAAGATCCAAACGCTTAGCAGGAGTGCCAAGGCTCCAGCCAGGGTCAAATCCGTACGCTCTCCGCGCCGCAGATGAACCAGAAAAACTACGATTCCAATGACGCAGAAAGGCAACAGAGCCCATCCGAAGTCCGTCGTCAGAATGCGTCCGTAGAACAGCGCGGGGTGCAATCTCTGCAGCGGAGTCACGGCCGCACTAGGCCCCATCGTCGGCGCCATCAACTTGTAGGAAAGCGCGTCCCACGGCACGCCGAAGACGAGAGCGATAGCGGCTGCATAGTACAAGGCAGGACGCTTCAGCAGGTAAAAACGACGGGTTATCAGAATTGCGATCGGCGGCAACAGAACCAGGGCAAGGCCGTTAGGTTTCGCCGCCATAGCCAAAGCTGCGAATATTCCGAACAGAACCGCGTATCGAGTGCGCTCGCTCTCTAAGTAACGAATCATGGCGATCGTCGCCCAGAAAACGAGCAGCGCTACCAGGCCATCGGCCATCACCATCTGCGTGGAAACCTGCACCAGCGGCAGCAATACAAACACTGCCCCGCTGACTAACGCGACGATCGGGGGGTACTGGCGGCGGACCAGCCAATAGATCGACGTTGCCAGAAGCGCCGTGAGGAGTGCCTCGAGCAACAGCGCGGAAGGTTTAGAAGGATTGAAGACCAGGTCCCAGATTGCCTCGGTGCCGTGGAACAGAGGCGGCCACATGAACAACCCAATCTTGGGATAGTGCGCATAGTACTGCTCGACGAAAGCTCGCGGAGCCGAGAAGTGTCCGCCGGCTACGTAATCCCGAAGCATTACGCCGGTGACGTAGTGCGCCGCTTCGTCGGGGTGCCAGCCGAACTCCACTCCAAACACCCCAGCGCGCCATTGCAAAGCTGCCGCAAGAATCCAAAAGAGGAGGCAGACTGCGATCAGTTGCAAAACACCCGAGCTCGCCCGCGACAAAGGCGCGGCGGAGGACTGTTTCTCCTGTTTTGGTAAGACCACAAACTCTCCCCCTCATCCCTGGACGATCTGCTGGTCATGCGTGACGCTGCTCTGTGGGGAACATCCCTTAAGTAGCGGGAAGGCGCGACTGCGTGCCGGCTGAATCCCAATATTCGACGCCGCACGCCAAGTAAAGCAGGAATGGCGAAGCGAACGGCTTTCACTTCAACGTGAGAACGCGGTACCTCCCGCTTGCCTGAACAGGAAAGCTGGGTTCGTCAGGATGAAAGTTAAGTGAACAACCGACCTTAACATCGCCTCAGCTATGTACCACGAGCAGTTTGCAATGCTAGAATGCGAAACCGAGCTGAGTTTATCACGCGATACTAAAGCTAACGAGTTCAGATCGGCGACAGCCGGTTCTGCGAAGCAAGCAGGATCAATCGGGACTCAACCATCCTGTCTGGGAGCAGCGACGCATCTGATGCGCAAGCCGAAGCAGCTTCGGCGCAAGCAGCCGGTCGTTGCGAAACGACCAGGTGCCAAGGTCAGCCTTGGTGGCCTCCCGCCATGGGGAGAAACTCTCAGGTGAATCGTTCTGGTTTCCAGCGTTCTGAGGAAGAAGCGGCCGTGCCCACTGCATCTGCAGCAAGTCGCGCTGCGGAAGACGTGCCCCTCGTCGTCGATCTCGATGGCACTCTCGTCAACGGCGACACCTTGGTCGAGGGTGTCTTGTCGCTGATCCGACACCGCCCATCGCTGCATCCTGATGCTTCCCGTGTGGGCATTGCGGGGCAGAGCTGCGCTGAAGGCGAATATCGCAAAGCGATTTCAGCTTGATGCGACAACCCTCGGTTATCGTCGCGACCTTCTGGAGTACTTGCAGAGCGAACAAGCCAGGGGACGGCGGTTGATTCTTAGCCACTGCCGCTAATGAAAGCACGGCTGCCAACACGTCACAGCATCTGAAGATTTTTGATGAAGTCTTTGCCAGCACCGAGTCCGTCAACCTTAAGGGCAAAAGCTAAACGCGATAAGCTGGTCGAGCGCTTTGGGCCGAAAGGCTTCGACTACATAGGCGACTCGAAATCGGATACGCCGATTTGGGCAGCTTGTCGGATTGGGCATATCGCAGGTTCCATGAACCGATTGCCGAGCGCGGCCTTGGCTGCCGGCGCAACCCAGGGCAGAGTATTTGCCAGCCGCCGTCCGCAGCTGAAGACGTGGCTGCGCGCAATGCGTCCACATCAGTGGGTGAAAAACCTGCTGGTATTTGCGCCCACCCTTCTGAACCACCGGCTAAACGCGGGGATTCTTAAGTCTCTTATACTCACATTTTTTGCCTTCTCCTTCGTTTCGTCTGCTACTTATATCAACAACGACCTGTTTGATCTGGCGGCCGATCGGCAACACCCGCGCAAAAGCAAACGTCCTCTGGCAAGTGGCGAGCTTAGTGTCTCCAGGGGAATTATTCTTTCATTCCTTACTTCTGGTGTCAGGACTTTTTCTCGGCGCGGTAGTTGGACTTCCACTGGAAGCATGTCTGGTAGGATACCTGCTCCTAACTTCACTCTATAGCTCGTTCCTCAAAGGAAAGCCGATTATCGACGTAATTGCGCTGGCAAGTCTTTATACCTTGCGACTCTATGCCGGTGGAGTGGTTTCGAAGTCGCTTGTCTCGCCTTGGTTGTTCCAATTTTCGATTTTCCTGTTTATCAGTCTGGCTTTCGTCAAGCGATACTCGGAGCTGCGCAGACTCTTCCATGAAGGGCGGGAGGCAGCGCCGGGGAGAAACTACCGTTCCAGCGACTTATCCATAATCAGCCAGGCAGGATTGACCGCCGGCTTAATGGCAGGACTAGTTCTTGCGCTCTATGTCAATGCCGGTGAAATTCAGAGACTATATCCGAAGCCTGAAATGTTATGGGGGCTCTGCCCGTTGTTCGTGTATTGGATAAGCCGGGTTTGGCTGGTCGCCCATCGCGGAAACATGCACGAAGATCCGATCATCTGGGCTTTTCGCGACCGGGTGAGCTACATCGTCGGATTTCTGATGTTTGTGTCAATGTTGCTTGCAGCTACAAAGTACTCGTACTGAAGGTATATGCTGATGAAAGTATATGCTGACTGAGGTACAGAACTTTGCGCGGTTTCCGCACAGCCGATCGCTGCTCATCCCGGTAAATTCCCAGGACGCGGCCATTCCCTTCGACAAACCTGGTATCTCGTTCCTACCCTTCGGCATGGGCCGCAGCTTCGGAGACGTCTGCCTCAACGATGGCAATGCCCTGCTGACGACCCGCAATCTTAGTCGCCTCATTTCATTCGACGAAAACAGCGGCCGCCTTGTAGCTGAAGCCGGTGCCAACTTCGACGAAATCCAGCGTCTGAGCATTCCGAAAGGGTGGTTCCTGCCGGTGACCCCGGGAACCCGCTTCGTTACCCTCGGTGGGGCAATTGGCAACGATGTACACGGGAAGAATCACCATTGCGCCGGGACCTTTGGGCATCACGTGCTGCGATTCGAGCTCCGCCGCAGCGATGGCAGCAGCCTGGTTTGTTCCCCCGAGGAGAATCCAGACTGGTTCCGGGCGACGATCGGTGGACTTGGACTCACGGGGCTCGTTGTGTGGGCAGAAGTGCAAATGAAGCCGATCGTCAACTCGCTCATTGATAGCGAAGTAATTCGTTATGGCGATGTTGACGAGTTCTACGCCTTGAATGATGAGTCAGTGAAGAAATTCGAATATGCGGTGGCATGGGTTGATACGCTTTCAGGCGGGGGATTGGGCAGAGGCCTGTTCATCCGAGGCAACCACAATAAAGATCCCAAACGAACTGAGAGGAAAGCTGCTCCAGGCACGCTCTTCACTGTTCCCTTCGTTTTGCCCGTCAGCATTCTGAATCGCGCAACTCTTAAGATATTCAATACCGTTTTCTACAACGGGAGGCCTTCGCGGCAATCAAAGACGGAGCCTCTCGGACCCTTCTTCTACCCGCTTGACTCTATCGGCGCATATCATCGCCTATATGGCCCAGGCGGAGTCATCCAGTGGCAGGGCCTTGTACCTTCGAGGGAAGCTGCTCGCGAGATATTAGCTTTCTCATCAAAGCTTGGTGGCTCATTTCTTACGGTAATGAAGGTAATGGAAAATTTCGGCCAGGCTGGGTTACTATCCTTCTCCGGCAACGGAGTAACAATTGCTTTAGATTTTCCCTATAGCAGGAAAGTAGTTGAGCTTCTTCCCAAGCTCGATGAAATTGTCGCGGAGGCAGGTGGACGTTTGTATCCAGCGAAAGACGCGCGGATGTCTGGACACCACTTCAGACAGTACTTCCCTCAATGGCAAGAACTGCTACCGTTTATCGATCCGCGGTTTAGCTCATCGTTCTGGCGGCGAGTTACAACCAGCTAAATCGGCCAATGCACGATCGTCTACTCTTAATTAGCTCGAAATACTACGAAATAGTGGAGACCTTTCCCCAGAATCTCATTAAATACCGGCGGATAAACGTCAATTGAGGTTCGTTCTTCCACAATGCCGTGAGAGACCTTACCGACCAACGTGCGCCACTCCTGAAGATCGTGGTACTGGTACAAACAAGGAACGTTATAGCCGGCATTGGCCGCCCAATCCAAAAAGCTTATTCTCTGTTGAGCTAACACACCACCGCGTAGATGGTCCTTGATAATTACCAGGCCTCGCGAGATTCGCGCTGCCTCACGAAGCAGCCTTTCCTGATCATGATCGTGATGCAGCACATCGGCGAGAATCACAGCGTCGAAGGTCCGATCGGGAAACGGCATTCGTGTGCCTTCGTACGCGGTGATAGGAATGAGCTCGTTCCCTCGCGTCACGCTCTCCAGCCCTTCCACCTGAATATGGTCGGTTGAGGCGTTCATTAACGCCCGGCCGAGATGCCCAAAACCACAGCCAATATCCAGCACTCTGGCTCCTGGCTTCAGGTGCGGTGAGATGAGCTTCACCAGCACCTGCTGGCGATGGTCGTAGATCGGCTTGTGGAAGGTCCGAAGAAGGCCACGAAACATGGGTCGATTATACCTGCCGCGTATGACTATATTTGCCGCGTTCTCTTGTCGATTCTGTCTTTAGCTACGGCGACCAGCGCGATCTAACTACCCACCGCCTAGCGAACCGCACTCGCAGGAACCTCTACATCTTCTGCGTACATGGAGCCGTAGTATAAAAATTGATGCACAGCGCTGCGTGGATAAATCATTTCCACGTCCTTCACCTGGCTGTTCGTCATCTTCGCATTCAACTGGGCATTTACGCCTACCCAGTAGGTCGGAATGTCGAGTGCCTTGTATCGCTGTACTACCTGATCGCGCAGTTTCGGATCGAAGTGCACACCGTATTTGTCGACTAAGGCCTTGATGGCGTCGTAGTCACCTTCAGCCTTGATGCGCATCAATTCGGTGAGAAGCATTCCTACGCCTTGCTTCATCTTCTGGTAGTCGGTTACTTCGACGTAGGTTTTGCCCTCGCGCTCGAACATGCGGATGCCGCCCGTCTTGTCCATGATGTAGTTCGCGATGAGCGCACGGTCACGCTGATGATCTTCTTCGATGCTGTCGCCGCGAGGAATTCTGCGTAGCTGTGTCAACACCACCATGGCAGCCGAATCGTACATTGCTTTTGCGACTTCGTCCTGATCGCCTTCGACCAGCCCCAACTGCTTCAGCTTCGGATCCCAGACGTTCCACAGCGCCGAGAGATCGGCTCGTCCTTCTTCCATGGTCGAGTAGTACTCCTTGAGCAGTGGCTCCGAGCCGCTCTTCAGCCGCGGGCTCATCTTGCCGGAACCATGACCAATCACTTCGTGCAGCGCCGTCATGAGTTCGTTAGCCTGGTCGCCGTATTTAATGTTGCGTTGGATAACAGCCTGGTTGGGGCCAAACTCCTCGATTGCTTTGTGACCGGCTGCGCCCGCCAGAGCCCGACTGCTTCCCGTGAACAGGAAGTTCTTGGTGCCGTACTTCTCGTGAATCTCGTTTTCGTTGGGCAGGTTGTCGCCGATGGTGGTTACGCTGAAGTCACCGGTTTCAACGATCGTCTCGATCGCCTTCACTGTAGGCGGCGTGAATGCAGTTTTCTTGTACTTAGCGTCCCATGGAGCCTTCGCCTCAAAGTACTCGGCGTTCTGCGCGAGCTTCTCCATCTTCGTGGTCAGCGTCTGATCGGTAACGCTGACGAACGCCTGTGAACTGGCCTTCATGCCATTCGCATCGCGGTAAATCTCGATGAAGTTGTTGGCGAAATCAACTTTGGCGTTGTTCTGCACCCAGAGCGTGTCGAAATTGATCAGGTCATCGTATTCGCCGGTCTGGTAGAAGCGAATGAGTGCGCCAATCACCTTGGCCTGCTGCGGATCGGCCACCGCTTGCGCTTTCGCAAGGTAATCGTTTGCACGCTTAAGAAACATCGCATAGAGACCCGGAGGCACAGAGCCATCCGGCGTGCCTGCGCGATAAACCTCTTCCTTCAATGTGCCATTCGGTTCCTTCACCACCCGCGAATTCAGCGGATACTTGGCCTTGAAGTCCTTCAAGTCGGCCAAGGTGACGCCCGGTCCGTAAAAGCTGTTGGCGCTCGACTGCACAATGTCCTTGCCGCCCTGCGGACTCTTGGCCGTAGTCATCGGCTCAAATTCCGGATCGAAGATCGATGCCTTCAGGTCGCTGAGTTCCTTCTTCAGCGCGTCTTCCCCAGTGATCGCCGGAAGGTCAGCGTAGCGCGACTTGAACCCTCCATTCTTCTGCGCCTTCAACGCGGCTGTCTGCAGCTCTTCAAAGGTGAAGTCAGGTACGAACTTCTGCGCGGTCAGATCGTTGTGATTGCCGCGATTGCCCCAGAAGAGCTTGGCGTATTCGACGATCTTCGTCATCGTCGCCGGATCAATCCCGTCAGGATGCGAAACAATCTCTTCCAGCAACCGCTTCTGCCGCAGTCCATACCACGAAAGCTGGTCGTAAATGATGGGATCAATCGCAATGGCCGCCTGGGTAAGCCAGTACGCCAGTTGCTTCTCCTGTGGCGTTAGATCATTGAAGCTGCCGGCGTGAATCTGAACGAATCCCGTGTTACCCACGCGGTCGACAAGTTCGCCGGGAGATTCGGTTCTTGGATGCGACGCCCTTCGAGGCTTGAGTCTGTGCCACCAACGGATTAAGTAATGCAGCGAACAGCAGCATGAACACACCGGTACGCAGTACCATATCGACCTCCGCAAAGATGACAGCGATGAACTAACCATGGTAAATGAGCCGCGCCGGAAAGAAGTCGATGCTGCACCAGGCCTCGCAAAAACGCCGCATGGTACCTTAGGAGCGACCGCAGTTTGCGACCCGTGCGAACTGGATAGATATGAGCGAACCTGCAACGCAACTCGATTCCAATGCAGATCTGAAGCGGCAGGCTGCCGAGTATGCCGTCCGCTACGTCGACTCCGGTATGGCCGTCGGACTGGGAACAGGCTCGACTGCGATTTTCGCCGTCCGCTACATCGGGGAGCTTCTGCGCACCGGCACGCTCAATAACATTGTCGCCTTCGCGACATCGAAGGTCACCGCGCAGGAAGCAGTTCGACTGAACATTCCAATGTTGCCTGACGACCTGCCGCGCTCACTTGATGTCACCATCGATGGAGCCGACGAGGTCGACCCGCAACTGAACCTGATAAAGGGCGGAGGTGGAGCGCTCCTGCGGGAAAAGCTGGTTGCACAAAACACCGCGCGGGAGATCATTGTGGTCGACGACAGCAAACTGTCTCCCCGCCTGGGCACCCGCCATGTTTTGCCGGTGGAAGTGCTGCCGTTCGGCTGGCGCGCCGTCGCCCACTACCTCGAAACATTGGGAGCGAAATACGTCGTTCGCCAAGGCGCTGACGGAAGTGAGTATCGCACCGACCAGGGCAACATGATTCTCGACTGCAATTTCGGACCGATCGCCAACCCGGCGCAACTTGCAGATCAGCTCAATCGCCGCGCCGGAATCGTAGAACACGGTCTGTTCATTGGGCTGACCCACTTGCTTGTCGCGAGTGGCCCGAGCGGTATTCGCGAGATTCGACCAGCCTAGGGTGAAAATGCGCATTGCGCTCCGGCGCTGTATCTGGTGAAATGAACTCCCAAAAATTTCGACCATGCCAGGAGGACTCTGTGAAGAAGGGCCCCGAACACGACTTCTCAAGACGCCAGCTAATTCAAACCGGGCTAACCACTGCGGCCGCCGCTTTCTTAGCGGGTGGGCTGGACCTCAGTTTTTCTTCTCCGGCACAAGCTCAGTCCACGCTCACGCCCGATGCGGCGTTGACTGAGTTGATGGATGGGAACAAGCGCTTCACGTCGGGGAAGCTCACTTCCTTCGAACACGACCTCGCCATCCTCAAACAGCATACTGAGGAGAAGCAGGAGCCCTTCGCCGCCGTGCTCTCCTGCGCCGATTCACGGGTACCGGTCGAGCTGGTATTCGACCAGAGCATCGGACACATTTTCGTGACGCGCGTGGCCGGCAATGTAATCACGCCGGAGCTTATCGGGAGCCTGGAATATGGCGCCGCGGTGCTGGGGACAAAAGTAATTCTGGTGATGGGGCACTCGAACTGCGGAGCGGTGAAAGCAACCATGCAGGGCAAGGAAGTCCCAGGCCAGATCAGCTCGCTATTTCCTCACATACAGCCTGCGGTCGATCAGGACGGGAAAGATCTCGCGAACACTACCAAATTGAACGCGAAAATCCAGGCCGAACTGTTGCGTCAGTCCTCAACGGTAATTTCCGGCATGGTGAAGTCTGGCAGCGTAAGAGTCCTGCCCGCGTTCTACGACGTCGGCAACGGTTCAGTGACACTTCTGCAGTAAGCTAGCGAGCATCAGCCTATTCCTGCGCGGCGACAAGATACTGTTCGAACTTGCCATCGGGCATCTGGTAGATGTTGATGCCCACGGTCTTCTGCGGGAACTTCACCTCATAGCTCATGTGGGTCATTCCGCCGCGCAGTGAGTTTGAAGTCTGCTTAAAGCTCTGCACCTCGCCCAGCGCTGTGAGACTGGTCGAGTAATCGCTCAATGCCTGTTGTGTGAAGTAGGAATTCGCATTGTCGGTGAAGAGCGCGCGATCGATCTTCGCTGCCCTGAGATCGTCGAACACCCTGCGCACCAGGGCGTCCTGCTTGGGATCGCTGACAGTGGCACTGTCGAGAAATGCCAATAACACTTCTTTTCCGATCTGCCCGGCAGCGCCAATCGCGTCCTGGTTGGTAAGCACAGCTACAGCAAATTTTTCGTCCGGCAGCACAATGTTCTCGGCGACGAATCCCGAAACTTCCCCGCTATGCTCGAGCATGCGATGACCTTTAGCGGTGGTGACTCGCATCCCAAGCCCGTATTGCGTGCCCACGCCATTGTTCAGCAGGGTCTCGGTTTCCATCGCAAGATACGACTGAGGCTTGAGCAAAGATTCGTTCATCAACGAGATGTCCCATTTCGCCAGATCAGTGGGTGTCATTGCCAGCTCGCCGGCGGCGAACATCCAGCCCGGTCCTTCATGCGGAGCGGGACGCAGCGGGCCCAAAGCGTAGCGGAAGTATCCCTGAGGATCGTTGTCCGGCAGCTTCTTCGCATTAGTGTCAAGCGCGCTGCCCAAGGCTAGGGGAGTCAGAATGTGTTCGCGGATATACGCGAACAGCGGCTGCCCCGAAACCTTCTCGACGATGGAGCCGGCGACAACGTAATTCGTGTTGCTGTACTGCCACTTGGTTCCCGGCTCAAAATCCAGCGGAATACGCGCCCAGCGGTCGAGAATCTGCTGCGCCGAAATTGGCTTCTCCCACTCGGGGATCATGTAGTCCTGCGGCGCGTAGTCCTGATATCCGGACGTCATCGACAGCACCTGGCGTAGCGTGATGTCGTTGGCGCGGGTCAGGTCCGGCAGCCATTTGCTCACCTTGTCGTCGAGCGAGAGCTTGCCCTCCTGCTGAAGCATGAGCACGGCCGTCGCCGTAAACTGCTTGCTGATGGAGCCAATGCTATAGGCCATCTGCGTTGTCGCAGGCAGCTTCAGATCGAGCCGCGCGTCGCCATACGCCTGCGCGTAGACGATCTTCCCCTCTTTAACGACCGCCAGCGAAGCACTGGGGACTCCAGTGGTCTCCAACACTTTCTGGGCAATGCCATCGAAATTGGCGCGCTGCTCCGCGGTCAGTGTGGAACCCGGCTGTGCGTGACCGGCAACAGCGAGCAAGAGAACAAGCAGCAGGCGCAATACATATGAGGACGTCTTTGAATGCATTGTGTTGTCCAAGCGGCAGGAATTCAGACTGCAATGTACCCGAAGGGCCTTCGGAGCGCAATAAGTCGGTGGCGGCGCAAAGCCTCAGACCTTTTCGGATCGTTCCGCTTTAGCGTGCTCCACAGGGGACACGACTTCCTGTTCACCCATTGCAGCATTGGCCGACATAGCCAATGAAGCTGCATTCTTGCGCTCCGTCGGTTGCGGGGTATAGGTATCCAGCAACTTGCGGTGCATGCTGTATAGCGCAAGCTCAAGGCGGTCCGCCACCCCGAGCTTGTCATATATCTTGCGCAGGTAGTTCTTCACCACCTGTTCTGTGGTACCGACCTGCACTGCAATATCCTTGTTCTTCAGGCCCTGGGTGACGCCACTGATGATCAGCATCTCCTTCTCGCTGAATCGCAGCGCCTGTTTGCCGCTGCCAAGCTGCGCCTGGCTGCGATACGCATCGATAATCCAGTTGACCCCCTGGTTGTCGAGCCAGGTTTCGCCCGCCGATACTTTGCGAACGCAACGCACCAGCAATTCCGGGGACACCGAGCGGGTAAGAATTCCGCGAACCCCGCGACGCAGGTAGTCCACGGTCTCGTGCTCCGAAGAGCGCTGGCTGACCAGGATCACTTTCACCGGCGGCAGCGCACGACGGATTACTTCGCTCACCGCTTCGGCCGGGGTGAGAGACAATCCAGCCTCAAAGAGGACCACGTCTGCCTCGGTTTCACTGACCGTCGCCAAGGTTTGCGCCAGGCTGTCGATTTGAGCGACGACTTCAAGATCTGGTTCCTGCGTGAAGATCTTGCTCATGCCTGCGCGAAAAATAGCTTCTGAATCCGCAATGATGATGCGGGTATTCCTGGATTCGGTGTCCATTAGGCTCGTCCTGTACCGGGCGCCTTAAATTCTTGCAGTGAACAGCAACCCACCGACAGCTCGGAAGGGTTAATGCCGCTCAAAACGATATTCATCAATGGCGACCGCTACAATGTGCCCCGATCCCTCCCGGGCATTTCGCACCACACGGCCGTCACATTGCACCAACACATCCTCCGCGGCTCCAAGTGTTTCTCCGGGCATGCGGATGGTGAACTGCACGACTGCGCCCACGGCGATTTCCGCGTGGGTAAAGAACAAAATTCCTCCTGCCGAGATGTCGCGCGTCTCAGCCTGGTAATCGCCTGCCGCAGTCCTAAGCGCAACCGGCAGGTGTAGCGGAAAACGAATTGCGTTGCGAAAATCGGGTTTCTGGCCACTGGACATTAGGATTCCATTAGCATACATCCAAGGGTCCATTAACCTGAAGTTACTAAAGTACCACCTGGTTACCTTGTGTAAACATAATAGTGTGCGCCATTCTTCGCCAAATTCCCATATTGGGTAACACGGAGGGTTACTCAGCGATTACTACCCCACAATTATGCCTGACCTTCGTTTCCGGAAAGTTGTTGATTCTGCGGCTTGGGCGTGGCCGGCTGGGGCATAATCAGTCCGGGCCAAGCGTGGGGTGTCTGATCATCAAAACCGTCAACATCGAGGACGGATTTCCGACCGTAGAGCAGGCGCGGACCCGGCTTCGATCGGAAATCGAAGCTGCCCAAAGCCGAGGATTCAAGCTGCTCAAGATCATCCATGGCTACGGTTCGCACGGGGTCGGAGGCGAGCTTCGCGTTGCACTTCAGTCGACCCTCCGCCGCATGGCACAGTCAGGTGAAATTCGCGACTGCATCTATGGCGAGAAGTGGCGAAAGAGCGATGAGCGTAGTTGGGAACTCCTCAAACGAATGCCTGAACTCAAGAACGATCCTGACCTGGGCAGAGGCAATCGGGGCGTTACCCTCGTGCTGCTGTAGCTCCGGCAGGAAACGTCTATGCGGCGCGATTTTGCGACGGCAATTCGGATTCCGAGTCGGCACGCTTGTAGGTGATCTCCATGGTGTCGGTACCGATAGCAATGTCTCCGCGTTGCTGGATTCGCTCAAAAACCGTTCGATAGAGAAAGGTGCTCGCTGACCGCCTTTTGCGGGGATCAACCACGTAACGCATGGTCAATCCAACCCAGTTGGTCGTGACTTTCATATAGACCTGCGGCTTCAGTTCAAACTCGGGAACCAGGAAGTACTCCTGCATACGGGCGAGTTGTAGCTGGGCTCCTTGCAGGAATTCCTGTGTGTACCGGGTCGCGGCCTGCGTCAGAATTTCGGTCGCAGCCTGCAGGTTCGATTCGTACGTGATGTTCAGATGTATCTCGTCCCAAATGTACTGGAAGTCTCGGGTGTAGTTGAAAACTCCGGTTCCGAAAATTTGCGCATTGGGGAACTGCAGGATACGGCCGCTGTACTGGTCGCCACCGATCCAGTTCCCGATCTCCATCATGCGGGTATAGATAAAGCCAATGTCGATGATGTCTCCGGAGGATTTGCCGATCTGCACCCGGTCGCCGACGTCATAGATGCGGCCGGCGAAGACGGCAATGCGTCCGGCGACGCTCAGCAGCGGCTCGCGCAAGGCAATCGCAAGTCCCGCGCCCATCAGCCCAAAGAACGTTCCATGATGCGGAATCAGCCTCGCCCAGAGAATGGCGATCAGCAGCACGCTCACCACGGTGACGGCTGTGCTCAGCAGCTTGCGGTAACGATAGTGGGCCCGCGAATTGTGCACTCGAGCGCTGATGATCTTCTGACCGACTGCGGTTACCAGAGCAGCGGCAAGCAGGACGACGATAGTACCGATCACGGCGATCAGGTGATGGCGAAGCCAGTCCATGCGAAGGATGGATGCTGGGCGGAAGCGGATTGCTGTCCCAGTACAGCAACTCCGATACAAACGGCGCCAGAAACGTGTGTTGCCGCCGCTCCGTGATAGCTTGGGATAGCCCTGCTATGCCTGCCTCTAACGTCGCTGACGCGCCAGCTATTTCTCCAACTCGGCCGGCACGCGCTGCCATTCTGGGCTGCATGCTTGCGGGCATGTGTACGTTCCTGAATGTCTACGACACTCAACCGCTACTGCCTTATTTACAGCGACTCTACAACACTTCAGCCATTGCGGTCAGCCTCACCGTCAGCGCCACGATTCTGGCCGTCGCGCTCGCCGCTCCGTTCGTGGGTTTGCTGGCTGAGTCCGTTGGGCGCAAGAAGGTAATCGTCCCTTCCCTGTTCGCGATTACCGTGCCGACATTGCTGGCAGCGACATCACAGAACCTGCGGCAACTCATCTTCTGGCGCTTCATGCAAGGACTCTTCGTGCCGGGCGTAATCGTGGTCATCATCGCCTACATTGGCGAAGAGTTCGCCGGCGGCAATGTCGGCAAGGTGATGTCGTCCTACATTTCAGGCACCGTTCTGGGAGGGTTTCTGGGACGCTATGTTTCCGGACTGATCGCGCATCATCACGACTGGCGGCGCGCGTTCGTAACCATTGCACTCATCAACCTTGCCGGAGCTTTCCTGGTTCGCGCGACGCTGCCCAAAGCTACGCACTTTGTACGGGCGCCGAACATACGGCATTCATTCGTTGAGACGTTGCGCCACTTGCGCAACCCACGAATGCTGGCAGTGTTCGGAGTCGGCTTCTCTGCCCTGTTTACCATCGTCGGTGCATTCACCTATGTGAACTTCTATCTCGCGCGTCCACCGTTCCGGCTCAACTCTGAACAGTTAGGCGCTATCTTCTTCGTTTATATCCTGGGATTTTTCGTCACACCGCTCTCGGGGCGCGTGCTCGACCGATACGGAACACGCGCGACAGCCGTTCTCGCCTGCTGCTTCACTGTTGTCGGCCTGGCGCTCACTATGGTGTTGAAGCTGCCCGTGATCATCGCAGGACTGGCGCTGTTCTCGACCGGAGTATTCATCTTCCAGGCGATCGGCACAGTACAAACCGGCGTCGTTGCAGGACGCTCGCGCTCGTCCGCTGCTGGGCTGTACGTGACGTTCTATTACATCGGCGGCACGTTGGGCGCTACTGTCACAGGATGGATGTGGGTCGCCGATGGCTGGCGCGCATCTGTGCTGTTGCTGATGGGAGTATGCGTTCTCGCGCTAGTGCTCGCATGGGCAAGCAGTCGAACCAAACAGCTAACGGAGGCCGCGGTTCCGGTGACAGTAAAAAAGGGCAGCCATTGCAGCCGCCCTTCGTTTCGATTTCCAACTAATCACTGACCACTCGTTCTGGCCAGTGCCAACCGTCAGCTTCTGCCTGACAACCGACAACTGGCCACTGACAACTTCTTACGTTCCTTCGCTCCAGCTGGCCAGGTACTCTTCCTGCTCGGGCGTGAGGCGGTCGATCTTGATACCCATTGATTCGAGCTTCAGTTTCGCAACTCGCTTATCGAGCTCTTCGGGAACCGGGAAGACCTTCTTCTCGAGCGAGGCATGGTTCTTCACCAGGTACTCAACCGAGAGCGCCTGATCGGCAAAGCTCATGTCCATCACTGACGGCGGATGGCCTTCAGCCGAAGCCAGGTTGATCAGGCGTCCTTCGCCAAGCAAGTTGATCTTGCGTCCGTCGCGCAGCGAATACTCTTCGACGAAGTTGCGGGTGGTGCGCTTGCCGGACGACATCTTGTCCAGCGCGGGGATATCGATCTCGACGTTGAAGTGTCCGGAGTTGGAGATGATCGCTCCGTCCTTCATCGCTTCGAAGTGCTCCTTGCGCAGCACGCTCTTGTTGCCCGTGACGGTGCAGAAGACGTCGCCGATCTTCGCGGCTTCGTCCATGCTCATCACGCGGAAGCCGTCCATGACGGCTTCGATAGCTTTGGTCGGATCGATCTCGGTGATGATGACTTCGGCGCCGAGTCCACGCGCGCGGCTCGCCAGTCCGCGGCCACACCAGCCATATCCGGCGATAACGAACTTCGCACCCGCCAGCAGGAAGTTGGTGGCGCGCACGATGCCGTCGATGGTCGACTGGCCCGGTGCCGTAACGATTGTCGAACAGGTGCTTGGTATCGGCGTCGTTGACGGCGATGATCGGGTACTTCAGCACGCCTTGCTTCGCCATCGCGCGCAGGCGGATGACGCCGGTCGTGGTCTCTTCCGTGCCGGCGATGATGCCGTCGATCACGTCGGTGCGCTTGGTCAGCGCAATGGTTACAAGATCAGCGCCGTCATCCATGGTGATGTGCGGCTTGTGATCGAGCGCCGACATGATGTGCTGATAGTAGGTGTCGTTGTCCTCGCCCTTGATGGCGAACACCGGAATGTTGTAGTCGCGCACCAGGCACGCGGCAACGTCGTCCTGCGTGGAGAGCGGGTTGGAGGCGCACAGTGCGACCTCGGCTCCGCCGTCACGCAGCGTGATCGCCAGGTTCGCCGTCTCGGCCGTAACGTGCAGGCAGGCCGAAATGCGCATGCCCTTCAGCGGCTGGTTCTTGATGAAGTCCTTGCGGATGATCTGAAGGACCTTCATCGACTGGTTCGCCCAGTCAATGCGCTTCTTGCCCATGATCAGCCAGTTCGAGGTTGGCGATATCGCCGGGGACGCGTGCAGTAGTGGTCGACATAATCTCCTGTTTGAAAGGGCACGGCTTCAGCCGTGCCGTAAAAGTGGCGCCGCTACGCGGCTCGGGGTCGTATTGAACTCGCACCCGGGGCTTTCGCCCCGGGCTCACATCATCTCGCCGCTTCGCGGCTGACTTTTCGCGTCATCCACCGACGCCAAGCGACGAAGAGCAGATCCCTCGCTTCGCTCGTGATGACAAAACCAAAAGGCCTCAAAGCGCTCTTCTACTTCCCTGCCTTTACCGCGTGCTTCTCGTGGGCCAGTCCCGCCTGCTCGCGCAGCGCGCTGGCTTTGTCGGTCTTCTCCCACGTGAAGTCGGCGTCGTTGCGACCGAAGTGTCCGTAGGCCGCCGTCTTGCGGTAGATCGGACGCCGCAGATTCAAGCGACTCCATGATTCCCTTCGGAGTCAGCTGGAAGTTCTTGCGCACCAGGTCGGCGATCTTGGCTTCGTCAACCTTAGCGGTGCCGAAGGTATCGACCAGCACGCTAACCGGCTCGGCCACGCCAATGGCGTACGCCAACTGCACTTCGCACGCGATCCGCCAATCCTGCAGCAACGATGTTCTTCGCGATGTAGCGCGCCATGTAGCAGGCCGAGCGATCGACCTTCGTCGGGTCCTTGCCGCTGAAGGCGCCGCCGCCGTGACGTCCCATGCCGCCGTAGGTATCGACGATGATCTTGCGGCCGGTCAGGCCGGTGTCGCCCATCGGGCCGCCGATGACGAAGCGTCCCGTGGGATTGATGTGGTACTTGGTATCGGCATCGAGCATCTCGGCCGGCAACGCAGCCTGAATCACGTGCTTCAGGATGTCGGCGCGCAACTCCTGGGTGCTGACGGTCTCCGAATGCTGCGACGAGATGACGACCGCATCGATGCGAACCGGCTTGTGGTTCTCGTCGTATTCGACTGTGACTTGGGATTTGCCGTCGGGCCGGAGGTAAGGGCAGGTGCCATTCTTGCGAACTTCAGTGAGCTTCTCGGTCAGCTTGTGCGCCAGAAAGATTGGCGTCGGCATGAAGTTCTCGTTTTCGTTGGTGGCGTAACCGAACATCATGCCCTGGTCGCCGGCGCCGCCGGTGTCAACGCCCATGGCGATGTCGCCCGACTGCTTGTTGATGGACGAGATCACAGCGCAGGTGTTGGAGTCGAATCCGTACAGCGCGTTGTCGTAGCCGATGGAGGCGACCACGCCGCGCACCAGCGTCTGGAAATCGACGTAAGCCTTGGTAGTGATTTCTCCGGCGATGACCACCAGACCGGTCGCGGTCAGGGTCTCGCAAGCCACGCGGCTGTAGGGATCTTCCTTCAGGCAAGCGTCGAGGATGGCATCGGAAATCTGATCGGCAATCTTGTCCGGGTGACCTTCTGTCACCGACTCGGACGTAAATAGATAACGCTTCTTAGACAATGTAATTAGCTCCTTCAATCAGGGCGCG
Source organism: uncultured Acidobacteriaceae bacterium (assembly GCA_963819645.1). Lineage (GTDB taxonomy): Bacteria > Acidobacteriota > Terriglobia > Terriglobales > Acidobacteriaceae > CAVVDY01. Next base: position 711,129 of record CAWFWZ010000014.1, on the reverse strand, counting down.
ACTTACGAACGCGGGGCACATTCGGCTGGGCAGGACTCTGCTGCGGCCTGTAATGCTCTTATGAGGATAACAAGCGGCCCGTAAGTCTCCCAATATTTTACGGTTAAGCGGCAGAATAGGCCAGCCAAACGGGATTTCCGGCATTGAAGCGGAGCGCCTTCCAATCCCGGCTCATTGCGCTTCCCTGTAGTCGTACCAACTCGACGATGGCGTCACGCCGCAGCGATTAGCTCGATGCGGCAAGCCGAGGAACCTGTAGTCTCAGCGCTACCCTTGCTGAACTCTCGCCAATGAACGCGCGTAGTGCCGATTATCGGCCGTCGCATGCTGTCGCGACATGAGTCGCCATAACTGCAGGTCCCATCGAACTCCGCTCGCGTAGGCCAATGCGGGGAGTGACACCGACCACTACAGTCAAGGCATGGTGCTCTCAGAAGTGATCCTCTCATCACGTCCCGCACCGCCCTTGCACCGCGATCAATTGATCGAGCACTTCAGGCAGCAATTTCAAATCAAGCGCATTCGCGCCATCGGACTTCGCATGCGCCGGATTGTCGTGCACTTCCATGAATACGCCGTCGACTCCGGCGGCAACCGCTGCGCGCGACAGCAGGGGAATGAACTCAGGCTGGCCGCCGCTTACGGCCGAGCCGTCGCCGTCGGTCGCCGCCGAAGGAAGCTGCACCGAGTGCGTCGCGTCGAAGACCACGGGCGCGAACTCGCGCATGATGGCCAGTGAGCGCATGTCGACGACCAGATTGTTGTAGCCGAACGACGCTCCGCGCTCGGTTAGAAACACGCGCTCGCCGCCGGCTTCGCGGACTTTCTCGACTGCATGGCGCATGTCCCACGGCGAGACGAACTGGCCCTTCTTTGATGTTCACTGCGCGGCCGCTCTTGCCTGCCGCGATCAGCAGGTCGGTCTGCCGGCAGAGAAACGCCGGAATCTGGAGCACGTCGACGGCTTCGGCGACGCGCGGAACGTCGGCGGCTTCGTGTACGTCGGTGAGCACGGGAACCTTCACCGTCTCGGCGACCTTGCGCAGGATGCGCGTGCCTTCTTCGATGCCCGGTCCGCGAAAGCTGCTAATCGAAGTTCGGTTGGCTTTGTCGTACGACGCCTTGAAGATGTAGGGCAGGTTCTTGCTGCGTGCGATCTGCGGCGATCGCGTCTGCCATCTTGAGCGCATGCTCTTCGCTCTCGATGACGCAGGGGCCAGCGATGAGGAAGAGTCGGCCTCCGCCGATGGTGACGTCGCCGACTTGGAAGGGGCGATTGGTCAATTTATGTGCGCTACATCACAAAAAAATTGCGATGCGCATATTTTGTTTTCAACGACTTAGACTACAAATCCATCGCAAATATTTGAATCCGTGAGACTTAAAGGTAAATATTTGCAACAAAAGGAGTTATATGTCACATTTTTGATCGTTTCTCCACGCTTCGCCTAGCGCATAAAGCCGCAAATGGGGAGTAAGCGTGAGACACAATTCTCCTTCGTCCTCAGCGCCGATTTTACGCGCTTGGTTAATAAGGCTCCAAGCGATTTGGTCACACACGCATGTGACAGGCCACCGGGTAGGCAGACTAGTCCCCCAGAGGGGCGAATCCCGCCTCAAGCCGAGAAGGCCCAACCCTCGCACACCACATTCTTACAGTAATCGGACCGAGCGCGATGGCTTTACTTGGGACGAATGGTTTGCGTGTCATAGGCACCTGTGCCGGCGGTCACTGCGGCGAGCCACGGTCAAGCGCAAACTTGCTTGAGCTCGGCGTACACCCGAACACAACAGGTCACAACCACTATAGCCAGTCCTAATTCCGCGACCTGGGAAACCGGGTGGATCTCCGACGTCTGAAAGGAGAAATCAAATGGCTAACAGGCCAAGATCAGGAACAGTCGTACAAAAAGAAGGAAACTTCTTCCTGGAAGCGGAAGGCAAACTCACCCCCATTCCGATCAGCCCGACTTTCCAACCAAGCACCCTGAAGGAGCTGGTTGGCAAGAAGGTCGAGGTCCTGTACACGGAACCGCGGAGCTTCGTGGCTGGGTTGGTAGGAGGGCGCGTGCCCATTCTGTGTTACTTCCCCGTCGATCCGTGGTTCAGTGTGGTGGACGAAGGAGCGCGTCTCGGCGTCGCCAAACAATTCCTCAATGAGGGACTGATAAGCAAGGAAACCTTCGAGAAAATTGCCGGCGGCCAGTAATTCCTCAGGACTGGACCAGGCCCGTAAATCCAAATCTTAGCGGCTTACTAACCGCAGGTAGGAATATAGGTGTTTTATGAAGCCAGCCCCCGACGGCTTCGAGGCAAGGCCTCTTCCCAAGAGCTTTGTTATTGAGCTAACCAAGCGTTGCAACCATCACTGTCTCTATTGTTACCTGGCAGAGGGACCTTCTGCTCAGGACTGCGAGCAGGATCGCAGCAACGAGATGAGCGCCAGTGAGGTGACTGACGTCATTGGGAAGTTATGTGACGAAGCTCCCGTACAATCGATTGCCTTGTCCGGAGGTGAGCCGCTTTTGCGAGAGGATCTCCCGGAGGTCCTCTCGTTCCTTCGCAAGAAAGGGATCGCACCGGTCGTCATCACCAACGGTACGCTGCTGACCCAGCAACGGCTTGCATCCCTGGGGACCGACGTCACCTATGAGATAACTCTGCTGAGCCACCGTCGTGAGGTGCACGACCGGCTCGCCGGGCGTCGAGGCGCCTGGGAGGCGGCGGTCGATGGCATGGCGAATGTTCGTCAGGCCAAAGGCAGGTTCGTAGCGGTGTTCGTAGCTACCAGGCTGAACAGCGCCGATGTCGGCAGGACTGCTGAGCTGGCAATGGCGTTGGGAGCAACGGGTCTAATGTACAACCGCATGAATCTTGGCGCGCATAACATCCGCCATGCCGATCGCCTGCTGCCCACGGTCGCCATGATTCGAGAGAACCTGGACACGTTAGAGGAGCTCAGTGAGCGATACAGCTTGCCGGTCGCGGTCTCGGTGGCGATTGAGCCTTGCGTCATCGACACCCGGAAATATAAGCAAATTCATTTTGGCTGGTGTCCGCTGGCGGGAGAAGGATCGTACTTCACCGTCGATCCGCAAGGAAATGTTCGTATCTGCAATCACTCCGGCGTGGTCCTGGGTAATCTCAAACATGATTGCTTCAGCGATATTTACTATCACCATCCTTATGTGCGGGCGTTTCGCGAAACCTGGCCGGCAGAGTGCGAAGGTTGCGACGCCGACCTCAAGGCCATGTGCTGCGGAGGCTGCAAAGCATCGGCGGAACAATGCTACGGCAGCCTGACCAAAGTCGATCCCTTTGTGACCATATGCCGCCAGGCGATGGCAACTTGAAGCTGGGCCCTGATACGAGCCAAGAATCTAAAACTCAAGCCCGTGGTTAATCCCCGCAAAGTAGATCCCTCCCTGCGCTCGGAATGACAAGTCAAAAGAGCTACGCCCGACCAGCGAACTCCTTCGTCTCGGTTGCGACTTTGACCTTTTCGCCTTCCTTGATGAAGAGAGGGACGCGAATTTCCAATCCGGTTTCTAGACGCACAACCTTAGTGACGTCGCCTGAGGAGTTGCCGCGGACGCCGGGCTCCGCGTAAGCGACAGTCAGCTCGACCTGCGCCGGCAGTTCCAGACCGATGGGATTGCCGTTGTACTTATGCAACTGGATGATGCTGCCGTCTACCAGGAAGTCGAGCGCATCGCCGACCATGTCGTCGCTGAGGGTAAGGGTCTCGAAGGTTTCCTGGTCGAGGAAGTGGGAGCCGTCTCCGTCGCTATACAGGTACGAGGCCGGGCCGATCTGGAGGTCGGGCTCCTTGAACTTGTCGCTGGCCTTGAAGGTCTTCTCGAAGACAGCGCTGGTAAGCAGGTTGCGCATCTTGAGGCGGACCAGCGTCTGCGCGCCACGCGCGCTAGGCGTGCTGACGTCGGACTCCAGACAGCAGTACGGAGCGTTTTCGAACTCGAAGAACATCTTGCGCTTGACGCTGATGGCATCGATCAGGGCGGCCATGCGTTCGATTATAAGGTCGACGGGCAGACCGCTACGCGGCAGGAAACCAGACCCACTCATTCCAAACCGGGGAATGAGTGGGGTACCCAAATTTTTCTTACTTGTTGATGTCCTGCTTCTCTTCCAGCTGCTTCTGCAATGCGTCCAGTTGCGGCTTGATGTTGTCCGGAGCGCCGTTGAACGACAGCTTGATCGCGGTGACGGCCTGATCGTACTTCCCGTCTCCGGTATCCAGCCGCGCTTGCGCCAAGTGCGAGACCCAGGCATCCGGATACTTGTTGATCAATTGGTGGAATACCGCGAACGCCTCTTGCGGCTTGTGGTCGACTTTCAAAAGCTGCCGCCCGTAACCATATAACTGGAGCGCGTTGCCTTTGGCCAATGCCTGGTCCATCGCCGTCTTGGCCTCGGCGGTTTTGCCCATCGCGTCGAGCAGCTGCGACTTCGTCATGTAATTCTCGAAGCGCTCTTCGTTCTGGAGCGACTGATCGACGTCTTTGAGTCCCTGCTCGTAGTCGAACTTGGCGGTCAGGAAATACTGCGCCGCATCGTTCCACGCCTGCCAGTCGTACTGCGGCAGTCCACGAAGCTGCTTTTGCAGGCTAGCTTCGGTGGTCTTATTGACGTCCACCGCGATGTTGACCGGCACTGCGACCTTGCCCCAGCTCATGGTGAGCACGGCCGAGTCAGGCTTGAGTTGGTCGAAGTCGTAGGTCAGCGCATTGTGTTCATCGGCCGTGGCGGGCTTCACGCTAACGCGCAGGGCATCCTCATCCTGCTTGTAGCTGAAGCTGCCCCATGAGGTCGCCGCGTTGGAAAAGATCACCGTCCAGTCGCCGTTCTCCATCGGAATCATATGCAGTCCGTAGGTGCCGGCGGCCAGCGGCTTGCCTTCGATGGTGACCGCATCAGCAAACTTGACGGTGGTGTTTTCGTTGGCTCCCGCGCGCCAGACCTGTCCGTAAGGAACCAGACCGCCCCAAAGCTTTCGCCCGTTTTCCAGTGGACGGTGATAGGTGACGGTGACGTCGGTGATGCCGATGCGCTGGGTCACGACGGCGCGCTGGCTTGGGCGCGGCAGGTTGAGCTCCTGCGATTGCGCATGGCAAAAGACGGGCAGCAGAGACAAACAAACTAACCCCAGGGACAGACGCAAATTTCGCACAATGTGTCTCCTTCTTGGGAAGACGCCGCAGGCGCGGGCCTTCAGCCGTGAAATGTGATGGAGGTTCCCCCAAACAGCAAACCCGCTACTTTGAACCCTGAGACAGGAAAAAGTGAGCAGGGATGGGACAGTCGCTGGGTTTGTCACTGCCAGCGGCGTTCCGGAGGGCCAGACTGCGACCGAATGCCGGCTATTCGAGGCGCTCCTTTTTCGGGCAGCGCCCATCTAATCAAGTAGCAGCACGATTTGGGCTGACGGGTTATGAAAGTACCGTCAATTGCACTCCCCGGAGGTGCAAACGGCATTGACTCCCGAACCGAACGGCGCTACGCTAGCCGCCAATGGTAGTCATTCGCTTCGGCGAACATCCCGGCCATCGCTTTCACCACTCCAGCACCTTGTCCTGCATCGTATTTTCAACATTGTCACCGCGCACCGGAGACCACACCGGCATGTGCGACCAACGGCCTCGGAGGGTAGAACCCGACCATAAATGAAAAAGAACATCGAGATCAGCCCCAATATCGAAACCCTGTTTGGTACTCGCGACGAAAACCTGCGCCTGCTGGAAGACGGCTTGAACGTCACCATCGTACTGCGCTCCGACTCGATCGAGATCGAAGGCGAAGCCAGCGATGTAGGCCGTGCTCAGCAGGTCTTTACCGACTACGACTATCTGTCGCGCAACGGATATACCTTCGTGAACGGCGATCTGGGCGCGATGTTGCGCGTGTTGACTGCTGACTCGAAGGCGACCTTGCGCGGGCTGGCCGAGGCGGGCAAGCAGCGCTCGTTCGGCAAACGCAGCGTGCAGCCCAAGAGCATCAATCAGAGGCGCTACCTGGAAGCCATCGAGAAGCACGACATGGTCTTTGGCGTCGGCCCGGCGGGAACGGGTAAGACGTATCTCGCGGTGGCGATGGCGATCTCGGCGCTGATTTCGAAGCGGGTGAACCGGATCATCCTGGCGCGTCCTGCGGTTGAAGCCGGCGAGCGATTGGGCTTCCTCCCCGGCACGTTGCAGGAGAAGGTCGATCCTTATCTTCGTCCCCTGTACGACGCGCTCTACGACATGCTGGAGCCGGACAAGGTCGATCGCTATCTGGAGAAGAACATCATTGAGATTGCGCCGATCGCTTTCATGCGCGGGCGCACGCTGAACGATGCGTTTGTGATCCTTGACGAGGCGCAGAATACGACGTCGGAACAGATGAAGATGTTCGTTACCCGTCTCGGCTTCAACTCCAAGGCGGTGATCACTGGCGACGTGACGCAGATCGATTTGCCCAATGCCAACCGCAGCGGACTGGTCGAGGCGAACGACATCCTGAAAAATGTTGAGGGTATCCGCTTCTGTTATTTCGATGAAGGCGATGTGGTGCGCCATCATCTGGTGCAGCGCATCATCCGGGCATACGAGGACGCCAAGGGCCGCAACGAGCAGCTATCGCTGGCGCTGGATGCGAGGAACAGCAATGGCTACGCTGCTCCGGCTCGGGTCGAGGCGCCCGCGACAATAGGCACGCCTGACCGCGAAACTTCGCTGATCGAGATGCCGCCGACTGTCGATCCTGGACTGCCGGATCGCATTTCCGAGTAGAAGCTTGTTACCATGGAATGGGAGGGCCAGTCGCCCTCCCATTTGTCATTGAACGAAGTGAGCGAAATCGAACGAACATCGGGAAAAATCAGCCAGCGCGAGCTAAGCCTGTTCACCACCAAGGCTCGGCGTGCCATTGGACTTGAGGGCGAACTGAGCGTCCGCATCACCTCTGCGCGGGAGTTGCAGGAGCTCAACCGCCGCTTCCGTCACAAAAATAAGCCGACCGACGTGCTGTCGTTCCCCGCGCTAGTTGGAGCCGGTGGCGACATCGCTATCGCGCGGGAGATTGCCGCGAGCAATGCTGCCGCTCTCGGGCACTCACTGACTACGGAGTTGAAGATCCTGATCGTCCATGGATTGCTGCACCTGGCGGGGTACGACCATGAATCCGATGATGGCGAAATGAGTGCGCGCGAGTCGCAGCTTCGCCAGGAACTGGGGTTGCCGTTTGGATTGATTGAGCGGACGAAGGGTGGTCGCCGCGCAAGAGAGCAGGTCCCTCGCGGACCAAGTCCCCTCGTGATGACAAGTCTCAGAGGGACGAGATGGCGCAGCTGAAGCTACGCCACTCAAGCGCGGAGGCCGCCGCGCATGACCATTCCGTTATCCATCGTATTGCTGGTTTTGATTGCGCTGCTGGCGCTCGTCTCTTACGTCGATCGTCTCTACGCCGAGATGGGCAAGTTCCTATCGCGCGAGTTTCAGGAAAACATCGAGGCCTACGAACAGCGGGTTGAGCCTCGCCTGAAGGTGACATCAGAGCGCGCCGCGCTGTCGATGGCCATGCTGACACAGCTCTGTGTGGCATCGATCGGATTGGTCATAGGCTGGCTGCTGTTCATGGAGAGGCGATGGGTTGCGCTCGACGTCGTACAGGCGATGGTCAGCCTGGTATTCATCATCGTGCTGTTCAATCGCCTGTTGCCGTACATATTCTTCGTGCGCACCCGCGGCGAATGGCTGGTTCACTTCGTGCCCGTGTTGCGCGTACTCATCTGGATCGCGATGCCCGCGACTTTGGTGCTTAGCTTTGCGCTTTCTGTGGCAGCACTGAGTCGTGAGCATGCCGAGCAGGAACCGGAGACTTCCGCCGAGGTTGTCGACGCACTGATCGAGGCCGGGCAGGAGGAAGGCATCCTGGAAGAGAGCGATCGTGACTTGATCCAGTCGGTGGTCGAGTTCGGGGACAAGACGATACACGAGGTGATGACCCCGCGTCCTGAGATTATCGCGGTGCCTATCGATACCACACTGCAGAATTTAATCGAGCTCATTAACCGGTACCCTTACTCGCGCATTCCGGTGTACGAAGGCGACCTCGATCACATCAAGGGAATAGTGTTCGCCAAGGACCTGCTGCAGCTGACCGACGAGGAAGCATCTACCAAAACTGTACGCGACATCATGAAGCCGGATCTCTTTTTTGTTCCAGAGACCAAACTGGGCAGCGATCTGCTACGCGATATGCAGCGCGACAACATCCGCATGGCTATCGTGGTGGACGAGTATGGCGGCGTGAGCGGCCTGGTCACGATTGAAGACCTGGTTGAAGAGATCGTCGGCGAGATTCGCGATGAGCACGAGAAGGGCGAGATTGTGAAAGAAAGCGATACCTCCTACGTCTTCAACGGCAACACCGACCTGGACCTGATTGAGAAGCTGCTGGGAGTGCGCCCGGAGGAGAAAGATGCCACGACCGTGGCCGGACTGGTGAGCGAACTGGCCGGGCACATTCCCAAGGCCGGAGAAGTATTCGAAGAAAATGGACTTCGGTTCGAGGTGCTCGAATCCACCGATCGCCGCGTCGATCGCGTGCGCATCAGCCTGGAAGCGAGTCATTCGGCGCAACAGGTGAAGGCCTGAGATGGCCTTTCACTCCGGATTCGTCTCCATCATCGGCAAGCCGAACGCGGGCAAGTCAACGCTGCTCAACTCGCTGGTCGGCGAGAAGGTGGCCATCGTCACCCGCAAGCCGCAGACAACCCGCAATCGCATATTGGGGATGGTTAACGTTGAGCGCAAGCCCGGACGACCCGCCGGCCAGATTGTGCTCATCGATACACCCGGCATTCACAAGCCGATTAATTCGCTGAACCGGCGCATGATGAAAGAGGTCAATGACGCGCTGGAGGGATGCAACCTGCTGCTGCTCATCGTCGATGCGACGAGCAAGTTCGGACCCGACGATCAGGCCGTGCTCGCTGTTGCGAAGAAAACCGGGCTGCCGGTCTTTCTGCTGCTGAACAAAACCGACGCCATCGAGAAGCAGAAGCTGCTGCCTATGATCGCGCAGTATCAGGAGCTGCATGACTTCGCGGAGATCATCCCGGTTTCTGCGCTGAAGCGGCAGGGATTGGATACATTGCTGGACAGCGTGATCAAAGCCCTGCCCGAAGGCCCGCGCTACTTTCCTAAAGACCAGATTACCGACCAGCCGGAACGGTTTCTCGTCACCGAGTTGATCCGCGAACAGGTACTGATGAACACCTCGCAGGAGGTGCCACATGCCACTACCGTGCTCATCGATCAGTACGAAGAAGGCGAGAAGTTGACGCGCATAGCCGCGACCATCTACGTCGAGCGGGCCGGACAGAAAGGTATTCTGATTGGCAAGCAGGGTGCGACGCTGAAGAAGATCGGCACTGCGGCACGTCTCCAGATCGAGCGCCTGCTCAACCAACGAGTCTTTCTCGAACTGTTCGTGAAGGTCCAACCGAACTGGCGCGAGTCGCGCGCGTTCGTCGAGGAGACAGACTGGCGGCGGCAGTTGGAGAAGCTGGGGGAATCGGGGAAGTAGTGGTTAGTGGTCAGTGGTTAGCGCCGCCCTGTTTTGAAAGGGCACGGCTTCAGCTGTGCCGCAAACGGGCTTCCCATTTTGTCACTACGAGCGAAGCGAGGAATCCGTCTCGTTTGCAAAGGCGAGGATGGTGTGTTCCTTTCGTTGCTGACTTCCATCCGGCGCGGGTTCTTCCGACGCGCGCAAACTGCAGGTCCCTCGACTCCGCTGCGCTCCGCTCGGGATGACACCCCGGAGAGACCTACGACGGCGCATAGAAAGCTAAAGGTGCGCCCTGATACAAACAAGCACACCTTCAGAAGAAGCACCTATCCACTAGCTAACTCGCTCTCTTGCCCTCCGCAACAGAAACAGCTCTTCCAATTGCAATTGCGCTCGATGCTGCGCCTCGGCCTCGTAGCGCGCCATTTGCCGCTCGCGTACCTGCTCCAACACTTTGCGATCGATGCGGCGACGAAGCAAAACCGCTTGCTGGCGTTCAATCTGTTGCGTCAGAGTGGCCACCGACGCATTCAAACGTGCGGATTGAAGATCGCAGGCGCGGAGCCGCTGCCCGGCAAATTGCATCTCGGCGGCGGACATCGTCTGCTGCTGTAGCGAACTGTTGAGCCTCGTGCCAAGCGCGGCGCGCGAAGCGACGGTCTCGCTAATTCGCGTCTGCAGATGGGCCCGATCGACTAACAGGCTTTGCAGGCGCAGGCGTTCGCCGTCTTCCAGGCTCCGCCTGAGGCGCAGAACGGTTTCCAGACTGAAGCGAAATCCCATGTCAGCAGCCCAGTGTCATGAATTGATCTACCGTACCGGGCATGGGTGAGACCTCGTTTGGCTTCTGCCGGAGAAAACTGTCCAGATGCGGCAGCAACGCGATGGCACGATCAAGTTGCGGATCGGTACCCCGATTGTAGGCGCCAATGCGAATCAGATCTTCAGAACGCCGGTAAGCTGCCAGCAGCCCGCGTAGCTGATAGGCATGTGCAAGGTGCTCAGGCGAAACCACCGCCGGCATCAAGCGGCTCAGGCTGTCGAGGATAGCGATGGGAGGATAGTGCCCCTGCGAAGCCAGTCCGCGATCCAGGACGATATGTCCATCCAGCAGTGAGCGAACGGCATCGACCAGCGGGTCCTGCAGATCATCTCCCTCCATCAGCACGGTGTAGAACGCAGTAATGCTGCCATAGGCCAGACGTCCTGCGCGCTCCACCAGCCGTGACAGAAGGCTGAACACCGACGGGGTATATCCCTTGGCCGTGGGAGGCTCGCCGGCTGCGAGGCCGATCTCGCGCTGGGCCATGGCAAAGCGCGTCAGCGAATCCACGACCAGCAACACGTTCTTGCCGGCGCGGCAGAAATACTCGGCCACCGCGGTCGCGGTGAGCGCTGCCCGAATGCGGAGAAGCGGCGACTGGTCGGAAGTGGAGACCACCACAACCGAGCGCGCGCGGCCGTCACGTCCCAGTACCTCAAGAAATTCGTTCACCTCACGCCCACGTTCGCCGATGAGCCCCAAGACCGTCAGATCAGCCGAGGTACCGCGCGCCATCATGCCGATGAGCGTGCTCTTGCCGACGCCGCTGCCGCCAAAGATTCCCAGGCGCTGCCCTCGTCCGCAGGTAACAAAAGCGTCGATGGCGCGAATACCGCAGCCCAGCGGGTCGCGGATAGGGACGCGATCCAGAGCTCCAGGTGCCGGCTGATCCAGCGGATGACGTTCAGGTAATACAATCCGCCCGCAGCCATCGATAGGGTTACCGCCCGCGTCAATCACTCTGCCGAGAAGCTCTTGGCCAACTCCAACGTGCGGACGAATACCCAGGGCATACACCGGGTCGCCGAAGCGAATGCCGCTTGGCTTCTCCAATGGCATCACCAGGACCGAATTGCCGCGGAAACCAACTACCTCACCTGAGTAAACCTGCCCGGCCGAGTCGCGCGCCTCACAACACTCACCCAGGCAGCAGGGAGGCCCCTCGGATTCCAGCAATCCGCCTGTCACCTGACGTACCTTGCCCTGCCATCGCAACTCGGGACTGGCGTCGACCAGGCGCAGGTATCTCGCCAAAGGAGTGCTCATAAAGACAGCTTCTCGTCGGCGCGCAACAGATCGAGGAATCCACTCTCAATCTCTTTGAGCTGCTCTTCCAGGCTGATTTCGGCCTTCCCGGCAACGGTCTCGACCATCACCCGGCCTCGCTCGACAGCTTCCTCGGCCACCAGCGTGATTTCACGGTTGCTCTCCGGCAGTGAGGACAGGAAGTTTTGCCAGCTCGCCTGCTCAGACGAAGAACAGCGCAAGACAACTTGCGACCCGGCCTGAATCTGGTCTAAAGCTACACGCACGATTCCGCTGAGCAGCAGTGGGTCGATCTGCACCTCGCGATGCAGCAGCTTGCGGGCGATGGCGAGCGCAAGAGTCACCACGTCAGTCTCCACATGGCGGAAGTAGGCACGTCGGTCCTGCGCGAACCGCTCGACCGCCTCGCCAATAGCGCGACGTTCCTGCTCCACTCTTTGCGTCATCGCGGACTGCGCGTGGGTCTCACCCTGCACGAAACCGTTCTGGCGCGCGGCTTCGATGGCCGCAGCCTCGGCGCGCTCTATGCGGGCCTGCCGTTCCGCCTGTGAAGCCCCGCGGGCGGAGGGAAATCCCGCTGGAGCAATCGTCGGATACTTGAAATTCCAAACCGCGTCGTTTGCCTGCTGTTCGATTTCTTCCGGGGTGACCGGCTCACACAACGTACTCATCCGCACTCTCCGGCTTCAGCACAATTTTTCCTTCTTCTTCCAGCTTGCGGGCAAGGGCGATGGCTTCCTGCTGCGCCTTGCTGATGTCCTTAGCCCGCACCGGGCCCAGCACTTCCATGTCTTCCTTCAGCATCTCGACCGCGCGCGATGACATGGTCTTCAGCAGGTGATCGCGCACCTCCACGGTCGCGCCCTTGAGCGCCAAGGCCAGCACTTTCTTATCCAGCCGCGAGGTCAACTCACGGATACCAACCTCAGGCACGCCGAGCAGGTCGTCGAAGGTGAACATCAGATTGCGAATGCTGAGCGCCAACTTGGCGTCCTCCGACTCAATGGTCTCCAAAATCGCCTTCACCGTGTTGGGATCAAGGCGGTTCAGCATGTCGGCGACGCCTTTGAATCCGGCGTAAGCGCGACGGCTCTGCTCGCCCAGCGATTGCAGTTTCTTGTGCAAGACCAGGGAGACCTTCTGCGCCATCTCCGGCGAGAAATTGCGCAGCAGTGCCAGCCGCTTAACCGACTCGGCGCGTAATTGCTCGGGTAGCTTCATGAGCAACGCCGAGGCCGGCTTGGAATCGAGATGTGCCAAAATCAGAGCGATAGTCTGGGGATGCTCGCCTTCGAGAAAGCGGGCCAGCTGCTGGGGGTCGGTCTTCTCCAGCGAATCCAGTTGACTGGCGCTGAGCTGCTGCGCTCGTGCCACCTGCTCCATCAGCCCTTTGGCGCCATCCTCACCGAAGGCCTTCACCAGCAGGTTGTGCGCGTAGGAGCCGCCGCCCTGGGTGAGATAGTCCTGGGTCAGGCTGAGGCGGTGGTACTCCTCCAATATGCTGGCGGCGGTTTCCGGATCGATGCGGCTCAGCTCTGCGATTTCGCGCGTGAGGCGTTGCACCTGCGGCTGACTCAGGTGCCGGTAAATTGAGGTGGCTGCCTCTTCCCCTAGCAGCACCAGCACGACTGCCGCCTTGCGAATTCCGTTGAGCGCATGTGGGCTTGCCGCCATGGTCAGTCGACTCCGCCTTCGTGCATCCAGTTCTGGATGAGCCGCGTGGCCCCGGCCGGTTCACTGTGCACTTTCTCAACCAGGTGCTTCTTCAGCACCGAGATTTTCTTGAATGCGGCATCGCCCTCGCCGACGGGCTTGCCTAGAATGCTCTCCAACTCCGCACTGCTCGGAACCGCGACTCCTCCAATCTCCTTTGTGGCGGCGCTCGCAACCAGCCGCTTGGGTAGTTCCCGGAAGGTGGCCAGCAACTGCTTCTTCAGTGGCCGCAGCAGCAGCACATAAACACTGGCGAAGAGACAGCCCAGCGCAGCATAGCGGAAGAGCCACGTAAAGTTGCGCAACATGCGCTGGATTCTCTCCGTCTTGGTGGGTGGAACCGGGGCTTCGGTCTGCAAGGTCTGGAACGACAGGTTTTCGACCGCCAGCATGTCGCCACGGGCAGTGTCGAGTCCCAAGGCTGCGCGCGCCAGTCCTTCAATCTGCTTCATCTCTTCCGGGCTGCGTTTGCGCCGGGTTACGACACGCTGGTTGTTGCGCATCTCCGAGTCGGTGACATCGTCGACCAGCACCGCAGCCGCGATGCGCTTGACCCGGCCCGCCGGTTCGATCAGGTGGCGCACCGTGTGATTCACGGCATAGGTTCCAGTCTCGGTCTTGGTCGAGTTGCCACCCGAGTCCGACTTCGATGCTGCCGGGGCTTTTGCGTTGGGAAGATTGCTGCTGGTCCCGGGAACTCCGCCCGGCGCGTCGCCTCCCATACGCTCTTCGCTGCGCGTCATACTGAGCGCGACGGCCGAATTGGGATCATAGGTCTCCTGGGTCTCGTCGCCCGAGGTGGGATCGCGCTCGACGTGCACACTGGCACGTACTCCCTCGGTTCCCACAACTGGTTCGAGCGTGGCGACGACTCGCTTGGCAAGCTCCTGATCAAGGGTCTGGTCCCCTGCCCCGGATTCGCCTCCGGGACCACCGACGGGGAGATGGGTGTCGGCATCGATCACCACCACGTTTTCAGGGGTGAGGCGGTCGACGGCTCCGGCGACCAACTGACGGATGGCTGCCTCGGAGCGCTCGGGCAACTGTGCCGATCGCAGCTTGACCATGACTGATGCCTTGGCGACGTGCTGGCGTTCGGTGAACAGCGACTCCGCAGGCATCACCAGGTGAACCCGTACCGCCTCCACCTCGCTCATCGAGCCCAAGGTCCGCTCCAGTTCGGCCTCGAGGGCGCGTTGATAATTGACCTTCTCGCTGAAGTCGCTGCCTGCCCAGTTTGGCTTGTCGAAAAGCTCGAAGCCCATACGACCACTACCCGGCAATGGCTGCGAAGCGACCTCGAGGCGGGCAGCATCCAATTTGTCGGCCGGAACCAGCACGCTCGTGCCGTCAGGACTGATCTCAAACGCGATCTGCCTGGCCTTGAGCTGGGTGCCCAGTGACTCGGCATCTCGCGGGTTCAATCCGGAGTAGAGTGTTTTAAATTCCGGCTTGCCGATGAGCTGAACGAAGACATACAACGTCGCGGCCACCAGAAGGCCGCCGCCTGCCACCAGCATTCTCTGTTTCCAGGTAAGGCCGCGAACGAACTCCAGGCCCTGCTCCCGGACCTGCGCCAATGTCAGGTTACTGCCGCTCACCGCGAATCACCTCAGAACTGCATGCGTTCAATTTCCTGATAAGCCTGCACGACCTTGTTGCGCACCTGCAGCATGAGCTGGAACGACAGGTCGGCTTTCTGCACCGCGATCATCGCGTCGTGCACATCCGTGCCGCCGCCCGCGAGCATACTGTTCACCTTGTATTGCGCGTCCTGCTGCTCGACATCGACGCCCGATACCGCGCTCTCCAACTGCTGGCCGAAAGTTTTCTCGGAGCTGCCGGCGGGGCCTGACGACCGCAGAGGCGTGTCCGCCGGCAGTATGCGAAGACCCGGAGTTAAGGCATCGATCGTCATGGACATTCAACCTTGTGCATCTGCCTCGTGCTTCTAACCTGACGCAGCCCTCACCGCAGTATCTGAATCGACTGCTGGATCATCTGCTTGGCCGCCGCGATGGCGCTGGCATTCAGCTCATAGGCCCGCTGCGCGCCCTCCAGGTCGACCACTTCCTGTACCGGGTTGATGTTGGGATACTCGACATAGCCGGAAGCATCGGCATCCGGATGTCCCGGTTCGTACTTGCGTATCGCGGGCGCCTCGTCCTCTACCACCTGCGAGACCCGAACTCCGCCGGATGCATCGGCGCCCTGAGCTGGCCGAACCGGTACCTGCCATCAGCAACTGAAACGGCGATGAGCTGCGGCTCTCGAAGACAGCCATCTTGCGCCGATAGGGACCGCCTTCCGGAGTGCGCGTACTCTCGGCATTGGCCAGATTGCTGGTCACTACCTCGGCCCGCAGGCGCTCCGCCGCCAAGGCGGAACCACTCACCTGAAACAGACCAAAGAGATTCATGAGTTGGTGCCTCCGCTGATTGCAAGTTGCAGGCGGCTGAACTCCGAGCGCAGCACGGCGACATCGGTCTGGAACTGCAACTGGTTCTGCGCCATTAACAGGCTTTCGCGATCGATACTCACGTTGTTGCCGTCGGGCCGCTGCTCCAGCCCGTGCAGGGTGCGGACAGCAACCGGCTCAGAGTCCGTCCCAGTTTCGTCTGCCGTCAGCGCCCGCTTGAACTCGCTGGCGAAATCGATGTCGCGGGTCTGGTACCCGGGGGTGTCGATGTTGGCGATGTTCTCGCTCACCACCCGCTGGCGCAACGAGGTGAGGTCGAGCGCGCGCGTCAGGCTGTGAATCAAAGGTGTATCGACCAGGCTCATGTCACCTCCTGCGTCCGCTCAGGCAAAGTAGCTGCCGGCTGCCGCTCCGCAGATCAGTCCCAGATGCTCGGGCTGTATCGGCCCATCTTCGGCCAGAATCAGGGCCCTCTCGATCACGTGCTGCAACTCGCGAACATTTCCCGGCCAGCTATGCCGCTCCAGCACGCTGCGGGCTTCGCCGGTCAGGCTTCCATGGCCGCCACCAAGCTTCTGCACAAAGTGCTCGGCCAGCAGATCCACGTCGCCACGGCGCCGCGCCAGAGGAGGCAGCTCAATGGGGAATACCGCCAGGCGGTAATAGAGGTCTTCGCGAAACAGCTTCTGCCGCGAGAGCTCTGCCAAATCCTGATTGGTTGCCGCAATCACCCGCGTATCGACGCGACAGATATCGGAGCTGCCCAGCCGCTGGATTTCGCCGCGATCGATAAAGCGCAGCAGCTTGGCTTGCATGCCCAGCGGCATCTCCCCGATCTCGTCCAAGAACAAAGTGCTGCCTTGCGCGGCATGAATTCGTCCCAGGTGCGACTGCACCGCGCCGGTGAAAGCGCCGCGGGTGTAGCCGAAGAGCTCAGCCTCCAGCAACGCCTCAGGAATGGCGGCACAGTTGATAGTGACCATGCGCTTGCCCGCGCGAGAACTCAACTCGTGAATGGCGTTGGCGACCAACTCCTTTCCGGTTCCGGTGGGGCCGGTCAGCAGCACCGGAGTGTCGTGCCGTGCCACCAGCCGAGCCATGCGATGCACCCGATGCATGGCAGCCGAAGTGCCGACGATGCCGGGCAGGGCGTCACTGGGGGCCGCGTCGACCTTCGGTGAATCAGCAGCCGGCGGAAGCTGCCAAAGAGAGACAGTATGAAAGAGATCACGCGCGTCTGCGCTGCGCCACTCCAGCGGGATCAAAGGCTGGCCGGCCTCATCCAGTAAAAGCACATCGATTCCCGGAAAGCGAGAATGAATAATGTGCATCAGGTCGCCAGTATCCAGGTCAGGCAGCTTGCCATCCAGCAGTAGAAGGCGGCATTCGCTGGATTCGAGTTTGCCGATTGCGTCGGCCCCTCCGCATGCCTCGGCCGCCTGGATGCGCGAAGAGTGGAAAGTCTCAAGGATCCGCTGCCGAATGGCCGCATTTCCGCTAGCCACGATCACAGCCGGATCAGGGGAGTAATAGCTCTGCGCTGCCGTTGTCATGCTTCGGTTGTACCGGCGGGAGCTTAGAAGTCAATTAAGAGAGGATTAGAAGTTACTCAGGACACCTGTGGAAAAACTGCTGTCGTGCCGATAGAAGCGCTCGCAGGTTTCTTTCTCAGAGCTTCCTCGTAAAGCGCGAGTTGCGCCTGAGGCGTGCGCAACAAAACGCGCACCAGCGCATCGTTTCCAGCGAAGCAAAAGAAGATCAATCCGCCGCCGGCCGATTCGAATATTTCCTTGGCGATCTCCAGTTGAGAGGCAACCTGGTCCTTGCTTGCATCCCCCCTAAGAACGAATCGAGAGAATCGCACCTCAATCAACTCGGCCTCACGCTCAACGTTAACCTCGGGCGCCTCTGATGTGGGCGCCTCGGCAGGTCGCAAGTTTTGCAGTACGTGAAAGAAGCCTCGCAACAATCGGCTGCGCTCGCCCGCAACTTCAATTTCATCGCACCGCAGCCTGGGCTTCGCTCCTGATAACTCGAAGAGCGGCTCTACTTCGCTCAGCACCTCTTCGAGCACCGATCGCAGGTCTACCGTCTGAGCCGGATCGCCGGGATTGGCCGCATCGGCTACTTCTCGCGCCAGCGACAACCGACAGCGCAAGCGCTCAGAATTCTCCAACGCAGCCTCGATCCAGGTGCGACATTGCTGCGGGTCATCCAGCTTGTTCAGGGCGAACTCCAGCGAGCATTGCAACGCTGTCATCGGCTGACTGATCAAGTGGAAGAGGTTCGCCAGGAGTTTGTGTTCTTCGCTGCTCTCCGACGTCTGGCCGCTCATGCCGAATACTCCGGGCGGGCGCCCAGTTCGTATCCCACGCCACGAACGGTGTGGATCAGGCGCGGCGCGAAGCCATCATCCACTTTCCTTCGAAGGTAGTTCACATAGACGTCAACGATGTTGGTCGAGGTATCGAACGACAGGTTCCACACGTGCTCGATAATCATGGTGCGGGTGACGCGTCGTCCGGCGTTGCGCAGCAGGTATTCCAGAAGGGCAAACTCTTTCGAGGTCAGTTCGATGTGCTTGCCGGCGCGCTTCACCTTGCGTTCCACGCGATCCAGTTCGAGGTCGGCCACCTGCAGCAGGGTTTCCACCGTGCGTGGACCGCGGCGTAACAACGCACGGACCCGTGCCGACAATTCGGTAAAGGAAAATGGTTTGTTGAGGCAGTCGTCGGCGCCGGAATCGAGCGCCTGCACCCGATCTTCAATGCGACTGCGGGCGGTAAGCACCAGCACCGGTAAATTAGGCTTCTTGGTCCGGACAGCTCGCAGAACGTCGATGCCATCCAGCTTAGGCAAGTTCAAGTCGAGAACGATAAGATCGTAATCGCTCTCCAGCGCCAGACAAACCGCCTGCTCTCCGTCTGCTGCCGTATCAACCGCGTAGTGCTCCGCCTCTAGGCCCTTGCGCACAAACGTAGACAGAGGAGTGTCGTCTTCGACCACCAAGATTCGCATTTTCACCTAGAAAACCGCCTTTTAGCGGTAACAATCAAAAGTAACATCGCGACGAGTACCTTAGCTCCTCAAAACGCAGCGCGCCTCGCGATTGAGTTCTGAAATGGGAATCGTTTCATTGCGAAACGGGAGTTATCGATCACGTGGGTCGATGACTTGCAAAGTTGCCGAACCGATGACGCGAGAACCGTCCCCCAGAGCGACCGAAGTCGTATAATTGAGATATGGCACGTGGTTGGGAAAGTAAATCAGTAGAAGCGCAGATCGAAGAAAAATCCACCTCATCAAACCAAAGCCCTGATAAGCCTGCTTCGCACGCAGAAATTCGCCGCAAGAGCCACAGGGCTAACCTGCAGCTGTCGCGTCAGCGAATCCTGCGGGAGCTGGAGAACAGCACAAACGAGCGGTATTCCGAAATGCTGCGCCGTTCCCTGGCGGAGTTGGACGGTCAGCTCGGCTCGAGTTAATAACTCAGCGCCCCGCATAGCAGCGCGGATTGGAGGTTGGTCGTGTCCTCACACGACTGCGTGATTGCGGTCACGGAAGCGATGGTCATTGGGCTTCACAATATTGTCGAGGTGAAGTATGCCAGTCCTCGCAATCGCCGTCGTTTTCTTCGCCATCTTTCTCGTGATGGGAGTGATGGGCATAACTGCCATGGTCTCCGAGCATAAGAAGGGCAAGCTGTTCAGCGGCACCTGGAGCGACTACCCGAAGACCAAGGGAAGTTAGCGGACCCATCGACGCAGATTTAGATGGAAGCACCACGCTTCAGCGCAGCTTTACGGTGGAAGCACCACGCTTCAGCGTGGTGAGCCGGACGCCCTCTCTCTTGCGGGCTTTAGCCTCTGCGGAATCGGGCTCGGGGCAGTTCACGCGCCGCCCATAGGCAATCGAATCCGTCACCCGATGTTCTCGAAGGAATGCGTGATTTCTTGGGGTTCCCAGGGCTAAAGCCGATTTCTGCGGACCGATCTTTCACCACGCTAAAGCGTGGTGCTTCCACCCAACCTAACGCGCTGATTCCAGCACTCGCGACAGACACGACTCGCAGTATCCGCTGTCTTTGAGATCGATCCACTCCACCGCGTGCGAAGGCGCCATAGCGCAGCGGTAATCGTCGCAGTGGGTCAGGCGGAGCGTGTGGCCGAGCTCATGCACGGCTTCAATCAACAGCCGATCGGCCAGTACATCGAGGTCTTCCGGCAAGCCATAAAATTGCTGGCGTAACCGGTGATAAGACACGATAGCGGCGGCGCCGCCAACCTGCGCCTCGCCGAACACGAAGGTCAAAATCGGGATGTAAAGATCGAGACTGGTGACGGCCAGCAGTTTCCATGTGTCCCGGTCTTTGTACGACTGCATGGCCGCGAGAATTTCAGACGAATGGTATTGCTGCCGCTCAGAGTGCAGCGCGAACGAAGCGTCAAGCGCCGGGGAAAGGACCTCGCTGTCGACCTGGTACTTCTCCTGCAAAGACTGCCGTAGCCAGTCCAGCAGGCGGGCGTCGGCGGGGCCCACCGGCAAGATTTGCAACTTCTTCATTACGATTCGACGGTGGCAAGCTCTCGGTCGCGGCGGTTCCAGCCGTATTTCTTCAGTTTGTGGTGCAAGGTGACACGATCGATGCCGAGCACCTCAGCCGCGCGCGTCTGATTGCCACCGCATTCGTCCAGCACCCGCAGGATATGCCCTTTCTCGACCTCGTCAAGACTTCGCACTTCAGCTTGCGCGACGCCGTTGCGAGGTTTGAGGGTAAAGTCGGCTTCGCGGAGCTCAGGTTCCTGGGCTACAACCATCGCACGCTCGACGGCATTCTCCAGTTCGCGAATATTGCCTGGCCATGCCTGCTGCTGCAAGAGGGCCATCGCGGCCGGCGAGACGCGGGTGATCTTCTTGTTCATCTCGCGCACAAACTTCCGAACGAAATGATCGACCAGCAACGGGATGTCTTCGAGCCGCTCACGCAAGGCGGGCAGCTCGATATGAAACACGTTCAAACGGTAGTAGAGATCAGGGCGGAACTTCCCTTCCTCGATGAGCTGCTCCAGATTTTTGTTAGTCGCGGCCACACAGCGGAAATCCACCTTGATGGTCTGATTCCCGCCCACCCGTACGATTTCGCGCTCCTGCAGTACGCGCAGAAGGTCAGTCTGCGTCTTCAGACTGATGTCACCGATTTCGTCGAGGAAAACGGTTCCACCCTCAGCAATTTCAAACTTGCCCTTCTTGCGATATTGCGCGCCGGTGAAGGCGCCCTTCTCATGTCCGAACAACTCGCTCTCTAACAACGTCTCGGTCAGCGCACCGCAGTGGATGACGACCAGGGGGTGGAATCGCCGGGTGCTTCCGGCGTGAACAGCGCGCGCCACCAACTCCTTGCCGGTGCCGCTTTCGCCGGTGATAAGGACCGTAGCATCGGTGGGTGCTACCGTCTCGATGGCATCGAAGATGTGCTTCATGGCGACGCTTTGGCCGATGATCTCGGAAGGCCGCGCAATCTCCGCCACGGTCTCTTTCAGGCGGATATTTTCCTGCTGGGTGTGGCGATGTGCCATGGCCTTGGAGATCAAGTGGGCAATCTCGTCCGGATCAAGCGGCTTGTTGACGTAGTCGTAAGCTCCGTTCTTGAGGGCGGCGATCGCGGTCTCAACCGAAGCGTAGCCGGTCATGATGATGACCAGCATGTCGGGATAGATTTCGTGCAGCCGCCGCTGCAATTCGATTCCATCGGTGCCGCGCATCTTGATGTCGACCAGGGCAACGTCATAGCTGGTCTCGGCCACGCGCGTCAGCGCCTCGCTGGCACTTTCGGCGGTGCCGACTTCGTAGCCTTCTTCGGCAAACCACTTGGCGAGCGAATCACGTACGCTCATTTCATCATCGACGATGAGCAACTTGCCTTTTTCCACTCTGCTACCTCACTTCCACTGGGCTGCGGTCTTCTTTTCTTCCCGCGGCGAACTTCTGACTGTCGACCGGCAGTGACACTTTGAAGGTCGTTCCCCGTCCGGCAACAGAGTCGACCTCGATTTGCCCTCCATGCCGCTCGACAATGTTCTGGCTGATGGCGAGGCCCAGGCCTGAGCCTCCGGCTTCTTTGGTGGTGTAGAACGGCTCAAAGATGTGCGCCAGATGCTCATCGGTAATACCCATACCGTCGTCGCGAATGGCAAGCACGATCTGGTTGTCCGTCACTTGCGCGCTGATCCAGAGATTGCCGCCTTGCGGCATGGCATCGATGGCGTTAATCACCATGGCCAGTACGACTTGTTCGATTTGTGCCGGATCGCAGTGCACTGGCGGCAACTCAGGCGCAAGCTCGAGATTGAGCTGCACGTTCGCCATATCCATCTTGTGCTGAACCAGCTTGACGCAACGGTCGATTACCTCCGACAGGTCGCACCAGGCCAAATTCATGGGCGAGACCCGGGAGAAGCTCAGCAGGTTGTGCACCAGATCACCGCAACGCTTGCTCTCCGACGCAATGATGTCGAGCGAGCCCGCCATCTCGTCGTGCTTGGGCACTTCGGTCGCACTCTTGAGGATCCAACGTTTGATGAGTCGCGAATAGGTCAATATTCCTGAGAGCGGATTGTTAATCTCGTGCGCAACCACGGCCGCCATCTTGCCGATCGTCGCCATCTTCTCCACGTGCAACATGCGCTGGTGGGCTTGCAGAAGTTCCCGCGTCTTCTCGTCCACACGTTCTTCAAGGATGCGAGCCCACGCATTGATTTCCGCCTGCGCAACCAGCAGCTTCCCACTCATTTCGTTGAATGACTGCGCCAACTCTCCGATTTCGTCATTCGAGGTGATCGGGATCTGCGCCCCCAGCTCACCCTTTGCCACTCGCTCCGTACCGTGCTTCAGGATTCTCAGCGGAGCATGTACCACGTTCCTGATGAAGACCCAGGACAGACTCACCAGCAGGATCAACGCAACGGAAAAGTACGCCAGCATGCGGTGACGGTCCTGTACCAGACTCTCGTCGACCTTGGCGAGCGAGAGGTTGGTATCAAGGACACCGAGAATCTGTGTGCTTGCCGGATGGGCGTGGCACTCAGCATTCGAGCAAGCCGGCTGGTTCTCGATGGGCGTGATGATTCCCAGAACGCGACTTCCATCGGCTTTGTAGATACGAAAACGGTCGGAGCGTTTTAGCAGCGACATGGGCTGCGACCGCTCATGGCACGCGTAGCAAGCCTCGGAAGCTTTGTTGACGCTCTTGCCGACTTCGTCGGGGAAGGTCGAATAACTGATTATCCCTTCCGAATTCATGATGCGGACCCGCGTCATGCCCGCCTGGTCGGCCATGTTGACCATCATTTCGTACAGGCCGGCGCGGTCGTTCTTCAGCATGTAGTGCGAGGCACTGCGCCGCAATACCTCGCTCTGCTGTTCAGCGCTGACCAACGCCGCCGCTTCCAGGTGCTTACGGTGCTGGTCGATCGTCAGATACGTCAAGAGCGCGAAGATGCCGGTCATCACCACAAAGATCGAGGCCATCAACTTGAAGCTGATGCTGCGCCCGTCTTTCCACTCGCCAACCACGTCGCCGATGGTGTCGAACTGGTTAGTCTCCGGCATGTACAGGTTCCGCCAACTCGACAGAGACCTCCTCCGGCAGACTCATCGCCGGAGCATGAGCTTCCTCCTCTTCAGGGAAGATCGGTAAATAGCGCACCGCCAGTCCGAAGATGGCGAAACCTAACGCCACGAACATTGCCGTAATCACGACTTCAGTCCACCTGGGCGTGTAGCGGCCGCCGACAGCGTTCTCGACGCCGGTGATGGCTATGTTCAAGCGATTGGTGACGAAGCCCAGCAAGACCAGCACTGCGACAAGATAAAGTCCTTGCGCCGCTATTGCGAACCTTCGGGATCAACAGCAGCACAAGAGGAATGATTACCGAGAGAAAGATTTCCAGAAGGAAGAAGCCCTGTTCGTATCCCGGTACAAATACCTGGTGCAAGACACCGCGACTGAGCAGGTCTTCGAAGCGCAGGATGCCGTAGATAGCCAGCACCACGACCAGCACGCGGCCCATGTCCTTCAAGATGTAAAGCTCAAGCTGTCGACCGAAGTACTTGGAACTCATCGACGATTCGAAGATCATCATCGCCAGACCGACGGCAATGGCCGAGATGAAGAAGAACACCGGCAACAGAGGGCTGTACCAGAAAGGATGCAGCTTGTTGGGCATGATCAAGTACAGGGTGCCCAGCGAGGACTGGTGCAAGGTGGAGAGGATCACGCCCAGAATGACGAAGATGATCATCAGGCTGCGCACCACGCTGAGCGCCTTCTTCCAGCCCAGGCGTTCAAACACGATGGGGGAGAATTCCAGCGCCAGCACTGTGGTGTAAAGCATTACGCAATAAGCCACCTCGAACATTACCGAGTGGGGATTGCGCATGATGAGCGGGTGCCAGATGTTCCAGGGCAAACCAAGGTCATACATCAGCGCGGCACAGACCAGCAGGTAGCCCATAAACGCGGTGAGGACCGTGGGCCGCATGATGGAATGCCAGCGCTTGATGTTGAAAATCTCGACCGCGGCCGTCAGGGTAAAGCCGCCGGCCGCCAGCATGACGCCACACATAACGTCGAAGCCAATCCACAGGCCCCAGGGGAACTGGTCGCTCAGGTTTGTGGAGGCGCCCAGGCCATGAAAGAACCGCAGATACGTGCAGTACACGCCGGCGACCATGATGACCAGGAAGACAGCCTTCCAGAAGGTGAAACGCATCTTTGGAACAGGAATGTCTCGCAGGGTCATTGCTCGCCGCCTCTCTTCTCGTTCTCTTCCGCCTCAGCAACGTCTTCGCGGCGGTGGGTGATCCAGTAAATGCCGCCCAGCAGCGTCCCGAACAGGGGAACGAATTGTGGAATGTGCTGCAGCACCTGGTAGGTGTACATGGGGAGGGCCCGCTGGGTGAGGTCATCGCGGTAGCCGAAGTTGGTGAACTCAGCCGACGAGAGCAGCAAGACCGAGGTTCCACCAACTTCCGTCTCGCCATAGATGTGGTGGAGATACTTGTCGGGATTGTCCTGAATCCGCTGCTGCGCTTCTTTCAGCAATTCATCACGGTCGCCGAACTTCGTTGCTCCGGTGGGGCAGGCTTCGGCGCACGCGGTGTGGCTTGCCAGCCTGCACGCGCGGCGCGCACATGATGCACTTGCGCACGCCTGGTATCGCCTTGTCCCACTCGATACTTGGGCACGCCAAAGGGACAGGCCGCCATGCAGTAACGACATCCCATGCACTTGTGTTGGTCGTAAGTAACCGGGCCCAGCGCGGTCTTCTTCAGCGCCCCTACTGGACATACGGAGGCACAGGCCGGGTCATCGCAGTTCATGCATAGCCGGCGCATGTACTTGTCGCCCTTGGCCAGCACGGTGGTTAATTTATAGCGCCGACGTGAAATCCTGCGCGGCAATTTTGTCGTCGTACGGCAGGCCGTTTTCGGTGGCGCAGGCCTGCTCGCACTGTTTGCAGTCGATGCATAACGTTGCATCGTAAAGAAGTCCTTTGCTCATGTATGTGATCTCCCCAATCGGCCCGAGGCTACCGAATGGACGTGTGCACTGCCCGGCTTTGAGGCTGGGAGTGGGTATGAGTGCGATTTATCGAAGTAAATAGATTCGATCGGAGACGGCTGATTTTGGGTTAAGCTTTGCCCCGAGAGGCACGGACTGCTGATTCGTGCCCGAGACTCTTGCGTGCGAATCCCGGTGCAGATATTCACTGTGGCCCTATTCGGCCTTCCGGGCGGAGCAGGCGCTCCGCCCTCGGGTCAGAGAGAAAGAGAGAGAAGACTACTTGCCTAAAGTTTTTACGTATGCAGCCAGCTTTTGCGCGTCTGCCTGGCTGACGCCCTTGTTACCAAAGGCATGCGCTGCCTTCTTCTGCGGGCCGCCGTTTTCGATGAAATCGGCCAGCTCAGCATCCGAAGCCTTTTGGACCTTATCGGATGAGAACGAAGGTGCTCCCATCTTTTGTCCGGCAGTAGTTCCCTTCCCATCTACTCCATGACATCCGGCACACTTCGTCTTGTAGATGTCAGCCTGGGCCCACGACAGATTCGGAAGAATAAGGAACAATGCAATTGCGACCAGCATGACCGCGAATATGACTTTTTTCATCACTTCTCCTGAAGCATGAACGCATATAAAGGGCGGTGGATATTTATCAGTGCTATTAAGACCACCCGTACGGACTGTGCTTTCCAATCCGTAGACTCAGTTTCGTCCTCTAAGCCGAAATCGTTCTGTGACTTGCGTCACTTTCGTGCGTGATGTGTTTCGCAACGGGTTACGGACGACACGATGCGATTCTCGGCTTCCGACCTGAGCTGGGTGACGTAGTCGTGGCGATTCTCAGCGGCGCGAATCGGCGCAGGCGACGTTCGGCGATTAGCTTTGTCTCAGCGGGATTTGGCACGTCTCGCGCCGCGCTGCCGGGACCCGGCTGTAAGTCTAAGTTGCGGAAGGGGTAATCTTGATGAAGCATCAATCCCTGTCGTCCGCACGATATGCCTGAACAAGCTGAACGCAAATATGACGTGATCATCATCGGCGCCGGAGTCGCCGGTCTGGCGGCAGCCGAGCGCCTTGGAAAGGCCGGCCTGCGGGTCCTACTTCTTGGAGGCGCGCGCACGGGTTGGGGGCCGGGTCTGGAGCCTGCCCGGCGGCGCGCCAGAGGCCGCGATCGAACTGGGCGCCGAATTCGTACACGGCAAGCCGCCGCAACTCGACGATTACATAAAGAAACACGATCTAGAACTATATGAACTAACGGGCCAGACTTACTGCTCACGCCGAAAGCGGCGGTCTTGAGCCATGCGGCGATGAGGGTGGTGAGGTCTTCGCCAGATTGGACAAGCTCGATCCCAGCGTCTTTTCCCGACGAAACCTTCGAAGAGACGCTAAATACCCGATTCGCCAAGGCTCCTGATGACGAGAAGCAATCCGCTCGCACGTTCGTAGGGGGCTTTCACGCCGCCGACCCAGCATGCATCAGTACCCATTCCATCATCTACGGCGATCGTGCCAGCCATGAGATCGAAGAAGATCGCATGTTCCACATCGTCGGAGGCTACAACAAGTTGCCTGAAGCCCTGATGCGCTCGCTTCCTGACACGGTGACGATTCGGACTCGCCTGCCGGTGACGCAAGTCGATTGGCGACGCGAACCCGTCGTGCTGCTGGCGGGAGCGGAAAATTCAGAGCAGATGCAGGAGTTTATCGCCGCTCGCGTGGTGGTTACGCTTCCTCTTGGAGTGCTGCAGCAAGAACGACAGCCGCTCGGCGCGGTCACCTTCAAGCCTCCGCTGGTGGAGAAGCGTGATGCCTTGGCAAAACTTGCGATGGGCTCAGTCATGCGGGTTACGCTTCGTTTTGACAGCGCATTCTGGGAAGATGCTCAAGTGATGGGTGAGCGGGCTCTGCGCGATCCCCATTTCATTTTCAGTGACGACCCGGGCTTCCCCACCTGGTGGACAGCGGCGTCGCATCTTCCGCTTCTGGTCGGCTGGTGTGCCGGACCATGCGTCGAGGCGAAAGCATCACTCGAAGAAGGCGAGCTCTGTACCCTAGCAATAGGCGCTCTTGCGCGAATTCTCTCGTTGCCGGAAAGCTTCGTCGCTCAGCATCTCACCCACTTCTACTATCACGATTGGCAGTCTGATCCGTACTCGCGCGGAGCCTACAGTTACGTGCTTGCCGGAGGTATGGGAGCTCAGCAAGAGCTGGCACAACCGTTATCCGATCGACTGTTTTTTGCGGGAGAAGCCACCCAGAGTGACGGTCATCATGCGACCGTTCATGGCGCGTTTAGCAGTGGAGTGAGAGTGGCAGAAGAGATACTGAAGCTTCGGAAACCGTAAGCAGCGGGACTAGTCGCCACCGGAGGCAGGAGCGAGTTCGCTGGTCCTCGTCTCCTTCTGCGTCCTGGCCGGATCAAAGAAGTGCAGAATTCCGAAGATCGCCCAGCGTCCCAGAACAATTCCAATAGCAAACGCAAACACAATCGTAAGCAACAGCAGAATCGACAAGAACATAGAAGTCATACCACCGTCTCATTCTGAGCAGCCGCTGGTCAATACCTCGGAAGCGTCAATCCCTCGGCCAGCATCTACTGAAAGCACCACCTCTACTCTGGATGCAACTTTACCGCGCATTGACGCCTTTGAATGTTGACAAATAAGATACGGAGTAGAGTTGCGCACACCTCCTCGCCAAGGTTCCAGAGCGGTTCCGGTCGTGATTTCAGGCACCTTTCCGAAACGTTCGACTTCGGACTGCTCTGAATCACTCCCAAGCAGGACGAGCGCCCAGACAGGTTAGCGAAACAGGTCAATGGCCATTACCAGCATCACCGTGCGCGGGGCACGGCAACACAACCTCAAGAACATCAGCGTCGAAATACCCCGGAACAAGCTAACGGTTATCACCGGATTGAGCGGCTCAGGAAAGTCTTCGCTGGCCTTCGACACGATCTATGCCGAGGGACAGCGCCGCTATGTTGAGACGCTCTCGGCGTACGCTCGCCAGTTCCTCGACCAGATGGAACGGCCCGACGTAGACGGTATCGACGGCCTGAGCCCATCGATCGCCATCGAACAGAAAACCACCAGCCGCAGCCCTCGCTCGACCGTAGGGACGATCACCGAGATATACGACTACCTTCGGCTGCTCTACTCCTCGGTGGGAGTCCCGCATTGTCCGCAATGCGGACGCGAGATCTCGCGGCAATCGGCCGATCAGATCGTGCAGCGGGTGATGGAGCTACGGCCGGAAGAGCGCGTCATGATCATGGCGCCGATCGTGCGCGGCCGCAAAGGCGAGTTCAAGAAAGAGCTCGATAAGCTGGTGCAGCAAGGATTTACCCGCGCCAGGATCGACGGCGAGCTGCGCAATATTGCGGATGAGGAGATCAAGCTCGACAAGCGCAAGAACCACACCATCGAGCTAGTGGTCGATCGGCTGCTGGTGAAAGCGGGCATCGAGCGCCGGCTGGTTCAGTCGGTTGAGCTGGCCATGAAGCTGGCCAACGGGCTGGTGCTGGTCGCGGTCGTCGATGGTGAGGAGCGGCTCTATTCGTCGAAGCTCGCCTGCCCTGAATGCGGCATCAGCGTCCCGGTTCTGGAGCCGCGCTCGTTCTCTTTTAACAGCATCTATGGCGCATGTCCTGAGTGCAATGGCCTGGGCAGCAAGTATGACTTCGATCCCGCGAAGGTGGTTTCCGACTGGTCGAAGCCGCTACTGGAGGGGGGCTTGGGCCCGGGCTCTGCCTCGCAAAACCTGATCCACACCCTCCAACTTGCGTCCGCGGCGTACGGGTTTGATCTCTCCAAACCATTTGAGCAGCTTCCGCGCAAGACGCAAAACCTCATTTTGTACGGCCCGCAGCCGGGCGAGCAAAAGCGCGGGGGATTCCTTGGCGTATTTGCCTATCTGCGCCGGGCGATGGAAGACAGCAGTTCCGAAACTTATCGCGAGTGGCTGCTGGATCACATGTCAGCCAGCAAGTGTCCTGCCTGCGGCGGCAAGCGTCTTCGGCCTGAGAGCTTGGGCGTGAAGGTGAATGGCATCTCGATCGCCGATTTCACCGCGCTGCCGGTGTCGCGGGCAATCGAAGCCGCGTCGCGAATCCGTCTCAACCCGCGAGAGAAGCAGATCGCGGGACGCATTCTGAAGGAAGTTGCCGAACGCCTGGGCTTCCTGAACGCCGTTGGCTTGGGTTACATCTCGCTGGATCGCTCAGCGGCAACGTTGAGTGGAGGCGAAGGCCAGCGCATACGCCTGGCGACGCAGATCGGGTCTCGGCTTCGCGGCGTACTCTACGTGCTGGATGAGCCGTCGATTGGGCTACATCATCGCGACAACGAACGCCTGTTAGAAGCGCTGGAATCGTTGCGTGATCTCGGCAACACCGTGCTGGTTGTCGAGCACGATGAGGACACGATTCGCCGCGCCGATTACGTAGTCGATCTTGGTCCGGGGGCAGGCCGTCACGGCGGAGAGCTGGTGGCCAGCGGAACGCCCGCAGAGATCGCATCCGAGCCGCGCTCGCTGACGGGACAATACATTTCGGGCGAAAAGCAGGTGGCCTATCGGTTCGCGCGTCGGACTCCGAACGGGAAGGCCATCACGATTCTCGGCGCCAGCGAGAACAATCTGAATCATCTCGACGTCAGCTTCCCGCTGGGAGTTATGACCGTCGTGACCGGGGTTTCGGGCTCGGGCAAGTCAACTCTGGTGAACGACATCCTCTATCGCGCCCTGGCCCGAAACTTGTACGGCTCGCGCGAAGAGGCAGGCGCACACAAGTCGATCAGCGGAACCGAGTACATCGACAAGGTCATCCGCATCGACCAGTCGCCGATTGGACGCACGCCGCGCTCGAATCCTGCGACGTATACAGGGGTTTTCACGCAGATTCGCGACCTGTATGCCATGCTGCCGGAATCGCGCGAGCGCGGCTACAAAGCCGGGCGCTTCTCCTTCAATGTTGCGGGTGGTCGCTGCGAAGCTTGCCAGGGCGAAGGCGAACGGCGTATTGAAATGAACTTTCTGCCCGACGTGTACGTCTTGTGTGAAGTGTGCGGCGGTAAGCGATATAACCACGAGACGCTGGCTGTGCGTTACAAGGGCTACTCCATCGCTGACCTGCTGGAAATGCCAGTGTCAGACACGCTGCCGCTGCTGGAGGCTTTCCCGCAGATCAAGCAGAAGCTGCAAACTCTGGTGGATGTCGGGCTGGGTTATATTCATCTTGGACAATCGGCAGTGACGTTGTCGGGTGGCGAGGCGCAGCGCATCAAGCTAGCACGCGAGCTGAGCAAGCGGCAGACGGGTAAGACGCTGTACCTGCTGGATGAGCCCACCACGGGATTACACTTTGCCGATGTCAGCAAGCTGCTCGAGGTTTTGCACCGTCTAACGGATTTGGGCAACAGCATTATCATCATCGAACACAACATGGATGTAATCCGCAATGCCGACTGGATTATCGACCTCGGCCCTGAAGGCGGAGAGGACGGCGGTCGAATCGTCGCGCAGGGCACGCCCGAGCAGGTAGCGCGGATGAAGAAGTCGTACACCGGACAGGCGTTGGCCAAACTGTTGCCGCGCGTCGCGAAGCCCAGCGATCAGAGCGTTCCTCAACAAGTAGGGGCCAATGGCTGAAGGCGATCATTGGCCATTGCCAGAGCCTGCAGGCGCTCCGGCACCGGCAGAGCTAGTTCCTGACAGCGCAAGCAGCTTTGAGTTTTCAGCATTTGCCCAGCCTCCCAAACGCGAGTTCCCAGCGTGGACAGCATGGGACGTTGCGGTGATTCCGTGCGCAACCGTGCTGGCCATCTTCGTGTGCAGCCTGATCGCCCTTGGCGTTGCTCACAGTCTACGCACCTTTCATGGGCTCTCAATCTATGCGCTGGCACAGGAGCCGCTGATTGTTGTCGGCTCGCAGATTGCGAGCTATCCGCTGATCATCGGGTTTATGGCGATGATCGTTCGCCGGCGCAGCAATGAGCCTTTTCTTACAGCAATTCGATGGAATTGGCCGAGTGGCAAAGCCCTCTGGTTCTACTTATCCGGAATTGTGCTCGCCTTTGCGGTCGAAGGACTGGCACACTTCCTACCAATTCCAAAGTCGCTGCCCATGGACAAGTTCTTCAACGATGCCGGCAGCGCTTACCTGATGGCGTTCTTCGGCATCCTGATCGCACCGGTGCTGGAAGAACTGTTCTTCCGTGGGATGCTCTTCCCAACACTACGCCGCGGGTTGGGCACGTTGCTTGCCGTGTTGCTGACGGCCGCAGCCTTCGCGTCGATTCACGGAGCACAGCTGGGATACGCCTGGGCGCCGATCCTGAGCATCTTCGTTGTCGGCCTTGCACTCACAATCGTGCGCGAGCGAACCGATTCTGTCGCCGCCAGCGTGCTGACGCATTCGGGGTACAACTTCACTCTGTTTGCGCTACTCTGGATTGGCAGCGATCATTTTCACCATCTCGATAAACTGAGCAGCTAGGAGAGCATCGCCTGAATGGCAAGCGCGCGTGAGGAATTATTGCGGATGCTGGCGGAGAAATCCTTTCGTCTGGGCAACTTCAAGTTATCGAGTGGAGGCACCAGCGACTACTACATTGATTGCCGGTTGACTACGCTGGATGCGCAAGGCGCCCTGCGGACCGGAGAGACCGTGCTGCAGGAGATCCAGAGTCGCGGCTGGCAGGCTGATGCAATCGGTGGCCTGACCATGGGAGCCGATCCCATCGTGGTCGCGACGTCCGTGATCAGTGCGCAACAGGGCAAGCCCGTAAATGGTTTTCTTGTTCGCAAGGCGGAGAAGACGCATGGCACCGGACAGCGCATCGAAGGCTTCCGCGAGAAGCCTGCGCGCGTAGTCATCGTTGATGATGTCTGCACCACGGGCGCCTCCACGATTCAGGCCATTGAAGCGGCGCGCGAATACGGCTTTGAGATCGCCGGCGTAATGTGCCTGGTTGAGCGCGAAGAGGCAGGCGGACGACCGAGCGTAGAGAAGGCGGCCTCGCCGGCGACGTTCATATCTCTGTTCACCGCTAATGACGTTCGCGCAGAACATATCAAACGCAATCCTGCATAAACACATGAGCATAATCAAGACACTGGAATGGACTGACGATGGCGTACGCTTCATCGATCAGACGAAGCTGCCGACGCAAGAGATTTACGTAACCTGCAAGACTTACGAGGAAGTCGCCGACGCGATTAGCACCATGATCGTGCGCGGCGCGCCGGCCATCGGCGTTGCTGCCGGCATGGGAGTCGCGCTTGGCGTGCGCGACGCAAAAGCAGAAACAGTCGATGAACTCGGGGCTCGGTTCGACGAGATTTGTAAGGTTATCGGCGCGACGCGTCCGACCGCCGTCAATCTGTTTTGGGCCATTCGCCGCATGCAGGACAAGTTTGCGCAATTGCAGCGACAGGCCGGTCGCGCGAGATCAAGCGCGAGATCGTCGCTGAAGCGAAACGAATGCACGTGGAAGACATCGCCGCCAATCGAAGCCATGGGCAAGCACGGCGCTGTGCTGCTGCCGGCACGCGGCGGCGTACTGACCCACTGCAACGCCGGTGCGCTGGCTACTGCCGGATACGGCACTGCATTGGGCGTCATCCGCGCGGCAGTCGAGTCGGGCAAAGAAGCTGCACGTCTTCGCCGATGAAACCCGCCCGTTCCTGCAAGGCTCGCGTCTTACAGCGTGGGAGCTGATGAAGGACAACATCCCCACCACGGTCATCTCCGACAACATGGCCGGAGTCATGATGAGGCAGGGCAAAGATCAACGCCGTCGTTGTCGGCGCCGATCGCATCGCCGCCAACGGTGACGTGGCCAACAAGATCGGAACCTACACGGTCGCGATTCTGGCGAAAGAGCACGGCATTCCGTTTTACGTTGCGGCGCCGATTTCGACTGTTGATCTCGCCACGCGCCGATGGCAGCACAGATTCCCATCGAGCAGCGCGCCGCAACCGAAGTGACGCACATGGCGGGCAGGCAAATCGCGCCGGATGGAGTTGGCGTCGAGAATCCCGCGTTCGATGTCACGCCGAACGAGTATGTATCCGCGATCATCACCGAGCGTGGCGTTGCACGCGCACCTTACGTTGAATCGCTAAGAGCGCTGTTTCGACAGTAAAGCTCTACTGTGGCTGCGGCTGCGGTGGCTGCTGGTTCGCAGGATTCAGCTGCTGCTGATAGAGCTGCTGTTGCTGCTGCATCCGCTGCAATTCCTGCAGCAGTTGCTCTGGCGTTTTCACGCCTTGCTGCGGCTGCCCATTTTCAGGCTGCTGCTCCCCATTCGTCTGATTCGGAGCTGTATCCAGGGCGGAAGCCTCCGGGCGGCTGAGCCTGGTTTGCCGAATTGTCTTCCACCGGCGACGGCTCGGGCGGAGTGTAATCGTCTTCCTGCTGAGGCTCCGGCTGAGGGGTTGGAGTAGGCCGATTTTGCGCTGTATTCGTGATCGGGCCATTCTGCCGTGGCGTCAGAATCAGCTTCTGTACCGAACCCGGCTGAGTTGGACTTCCCAGAATGATGTAGTTGAATTTTGAACCGTTGAGCAACGCCGCCAGCACATCCTTAGCCTGTCCCGGTCCGAGCTGTGCAACGACTCGATCGTTATTCGCACTGGCAGGTATATCGAACGATGCCCCGGTCTTCGCCTGAACCGATCTCAACACCTGGGCCAAGGTCGCGTTTTGCGATTCGATCGTCAGTTGCCCGCTTTGATAGGTCACCGTCGGCGCCACGGGAGCCATCTGCTCTGGCGTCTGAGGCGGCGGCGGTGTCTGGACCACCTGCTGCTCAGGAGCTTTTGTTTTGCTTCGCTTGGCGGAATGATGCTGCGGTTGTTTTGTGGCGCCAGAAGGTAAGGGAACGCCAGCAGTCGGAGGCGCCGCGGCGCCGGTTTGTGCCAGTGCGTTTCCTGCGAACAGAAGGATCGCCAAACACGGCACTAATGCGCTTATCCGCTTAAGGCGTAACATACTGAGTTGGACGCGACAGCCAAGCTGTCGTTTGCCGTCTTCATTCTACCTGACTAGGTAAGCGCCGACCGGGCATTGAAAATACTCGCAAAACATCGGCTCGGGCGGTACTTGCATCTTATGAACAGGAACTTTGAAAGCAACCCCCTTTCGGGCACTTTTAGGAAACCAGCACCATGAACGTCATTCTGGCTGCACTCCGTCGTGCTTCGTATCTTGCATTTGCAATGCTGCTGATTACCTCGTGGAGTTCCAGCGCTTACGCCCAAACATGCGATTCGGGCGCTGACCTCAATCCGGCTGCGAAGTCTGCAATTGAGAGCGCGGCCCAGCGCTACTTCAGTATGTCGACGCAGGGTGATGTCGCGGGGCTCAAGGCCAACGCCATTCCCGCGGTGGCCGGCAACTTCACCGGCATCGAGCAGGCGGTGGTCGATCAACAAAAAGTATTTTGCCGAAGGCCAGCCGGCCGTGACCGGCACCTACCTGCTCGACGCGTCGCAGCGCAAAGACGCTGCAGCGGGCCGACTTCTATTGCGGCATCTACAACTCGCCGCAACGAGTGGGCTTCTCCATTCCTAACCTTCCCGCCGGACGTTACGCAATTGTGATTCAGAAGATCTCCGGCGACAAAGATCCGATCACGCTGACCATGATCCTGCAGGAGATGGCGGGCGCGTGGAAGCTGGCCGGCTATTATCCGCGGCTGAATGCGATCGGCGGGCACGATGGCGAGTGGTATCTGACTCAGGCGCGGCAATACAATGCCAAGGGCAACTGCACGATGCCTGGTTTTACTATCTGACAGCGTGGGACCTGACTAGCGCCGGTGAATTTCATGAGCAATCCCCAACTGGACAAAATCGCCGCAGGAGATGGAGACGGCGCGGCCCGCCGATCTGCCATCCGACCAATCGCCGATGAGCCTGTCGGCCAACGGTAAGGTCTTCAAGATTACGGAACTGGCTCCGGTGCCGGTCGGCAACGACCTGAACCTGCGTGTCCGATACCAGTCAGCCGACGCCACGAATAGCGCGGTTGCGTTTCAGGACAATATGGCTGTCATCAAGGGGATCGTGGCGAAGTATCCCGAGCTGCGTGAAGCCTTCAACGCTGTGATTGCTCGCGCTGTCGACAGCGGTGGCCACGAGTATGGCTCGCTGCTGGCGATGAAAGACGTGAAATAAAGAGCTTTGGGTAGTGCGGCGCTTCAGCGTCGCGTCAGGCGAAAGCCGCTGAGCGACTACCGTCCGCCCCGGCCCAGCAGCAGGATCTTGAGGGTGGCGAACAGAATGTACAGGTCCAGTCCGATGGACATGTTCTTGATATAGAACAAATCGTAGGCGAGCTTTTCCTTGTTATCTTCCAGGGTCGCGTTGTATCC
Source organism: uncultured Acidobacteriaceae bacterium (assembly GCA_963819645.1). GTDB lineage: Bacteria > Acidobacteriota > Terriglobia > Terriglobales > Acidobacteriaceae > CAVVDY01. Next base: position 675,390 of record CAWFWZ010000014.1, on the reverse strand, counting down.
GCGATTGATCTGCGCCCATCCCGTCGCGCCAGGCTTCACCAGCCAACGCTCGCTTGTAAAACGGAATCTTCGCGACGCACTCCTCTTCCTGTTCCGGCACAAAAGGCCGGGGGCCCACAAAAGCCATATCGCCCTTGATGATGTTGAACAGCTGCGGCAGCTCATCGATCCGGCTGCGACGTAGCCAGTACCCAACGCGAGTGACACGGGGATCATCGTACTCCGCGGGCTGTAGGTCCATCTTGTCGGAACCGTCATACATCGAGCGGAACTTGTAGACGGTGAACAGTTCGCCGTGTTCGCCAACGCGTTTTTGACTGAAAATGACCGGGCCTTTGGATCCGAGCCGGATGGCAATTGCCACGGCAATCAACATTAACGGCGACGTCAGAAGAACCGCCAAACCGCCGAGCAGCAACGAAAAGAGTCGCTTATAGAGTCGGAGACCGGCCGGGACGTGGAAGCCCGGGGAGAAAAAGCAGCCAGCTCAAGCGCAGAGACTCCAGAGGAATCTTGCCGGTCACCGACTCGTAGTATTCCGGACCATCCTGGATCTGGACGCCACTGGCCTTGAGCTTCAGCAGTTCTTCGACTTTGAGGCGTCCGCGCCGGTCACCCATGGTGACGACGATTTTGTGAACCCCTTCGCTCTTGACCAGTTCCGTCAGATCGGCGTTGTCGTAGGAAGGAATGCCGGCCACGGGACAAGGGCCACCCACAAAGCCGGCCACGCGAATGTCCCAATTCAGTGCGGCGGCCGATCTCCTCGATCAGCGGCTCCGCCAGAGGACCGTCACCATAGATGATGGCGCGCTCAGCAAAACGGGCAGAACGGTTCAGGACAAAAAAAAAGCTGCGCCACAGCGGCACGGCGACCGCCATGAAGAGTACGCCCAGCCACAGCACGTCGCCGCCCAGCCTGATTTCAGGAAAGGTGTAGTAGAGAACAGCCAGGGCGACGAAGGTACAGCCCAGAACACCCACCAGCCGGGTGAGTACCTCGCGGCGGTTGGTCAGGACGAAGGAGTTGTAGAGATCGAAGTAGTACATCAGGATCAGGAAGACGGCCGCTACCAGACCGATCCTCCCGATTCCGTTTTCATACAACAGGTAGATATTGGCGTCGAGGGTCGTTCCCGCCCATAACACCACCGCCAGGACAAAACCAAAAATGACCAGAACGGTCTCCGTTACGGTCAGCAGCAATGTCCGGGTGGGGAAATAGGCGTTGAACAACCGAATCATGCAGTAGCCGCTTTCCCCTGGTCCCCACCCGCCGAATGGCGGCCTGATTTCTTGTTGCTGTAATACCCGTATCCGCCGGTATTGGTCGTAGGTCGTCTGCTGCGAGGCCGCTTCGTTGAATACCATTCCGATCAGCTTCTTGCGGTCGATCGACTCCAGCGCCTTGTTCAGCAGCTTGCGGCGCGTGTATCCCTCGCGAACCACGACCAGGACACCATCGCACGAACGCGACCAGTGATGCGGCATCGGCCATAGGCAACATGGGAGTCGAGTCCAGAATGACCCAGTCGAAGTGTGCCGACACAGCGTCAATCATGTTGGCAAACTCCAGAGATTCAAGGATCGGCAGCGGCTCCTGCATTCCCTCGCCCGCCGACAGGAACCATAGCGGCAGATCTGCCAATCCTGTAGAGAGCGTTCTGGATAGACACCTTCCCGGCATGCCACTCCGTAATGCCAACCGTGGGGCTCGGATGAGAGCAGGGTGCTCGCCGTAGGCCGGCGCAAATCGGCCTCGATCAGCAGGACTCGCTCGCCGGGTCGCTGGACAAAGCGCGATCGCGAGATTCACCGCAACCACCGATTTGCCCTCGTCAACCACCGCGCTGCTTACCAGCAGCTTAGACAGCGGACGCTTATCTTTCATATGGGCCAAGCGAGTGCTCAAGCACGCGGAACATCTCCGCACCCTGACCGTTCTGGTCGCTCAGCGTAACCATCCGTTGTTCGGGCGTCGGCTTGGGATGAAGAACACGCTCGGAGGGAACTGAGAGCCAGTCGGCGGGAGCCTGTACTGCAGCCGCGGTAGCGTGAGCGGCTGCGGATTCCGGCGAATTCAGCGCACTGGCGTTGTCCATCGCCGATGCCAGAGCCTCGGGTGGTACAGACTGGTTAGGCGTTGCCGCCCGCGATGTTGGACTTTCTCCCTGGGAGCGTTGCAACGCGTCAAAAATTCGGCTCATAGTTTAGGCTCTCCTCACGGCATTTGACGATATCGGCTTCTCTACGACTTTCGTTCTCAACTGTACGTAGCGCTCGAAACAACGAGCGCAACAGACTATCTCCGTTATCCTGGCTCTCGCGTATCGAACTGGTTGTCTCTTCCGGTATGGCGGATGCCAGGGGTCAGCCGGAAGTCTGCGGCGACTTCCGCAATGATGTCCGATGTCACCGGCTTTCTGTTCTCTGGCAAAGGCGCTGACCATGGCATTCTCGCAGAGATTGTTGATGATGCGCGGAATACCACGCGAATATTCGTGCAAGGTCGCGAGAGCTGTCATCGCTGAAGACCGGGGCGTCAGGCTTTGCCCCCGCGCGCTCCAACCGTGACAGCACGTACGGATCGCGTCTGCTCTTCCGACAACGGTAACAGTTGGCAGCGCAGAGCGACGCGTTGCTTCAACTGGCGCAACTCGGGAGAGTCCAGGACCCTGTCTAACTCAGGCTGCCCCAGAAGCACGATCTGCAACAGCTTCTGCTGTGATGTCTCCAAGTTGGTAAGCAGACGAATCTCTTCCAGCAAGTCCGGCCGAAGCGTCCTGCGCCTCGTCAACCACCAGCGCAGTGATCAATCCGCGCGCGTGCCGCTGGATAAGGAAACGATTCAAGTCCAGCAGGATTTCCGTCTTGCTGCGCCCGGCATACGGCAACCCAAGATCGGCCATGATGTACTGAAAAAACTCCGCCGTCGACAACAGCGGGTTGAACACATAGCCGAACGCGATGTTCCCCTTCCGCAATTCAGCCAGGAGGCAGCGTACAAGCAGGGTCTTGCCGGTACCTACCTCGCCGGTGATAACGATGAAGCCCTTCCGTCTTCCCACTCCATAGTGGAGGTTGGCCAGCGCCTCGTTATGACGAGGCGTGGGATGGTAGAAGAAGGGATCTGGGCTGATCTCGAAAGGATTTCGGTTCAGCCCAAAGAATTGCTTGTACATTAGCTATCCCCAGTAATACGCATAGAAGATTCCGGTGGGAATGATGATCGCCACCAGAATCGCCGCCACCAGCGCAATCAGCGGTTTTCGCCGGGAAGATCTGCAATTTCCTCGTCGGTCCGAATCGGCGGAATCTCCACCAGAATCGGCAGAGGAGTGGCTTCGGCCAGGTCCTGCTCGTTGCGGATCCGGTCGTCGACATACTCGCTACCGGCGCCGAACAGCACTGCCAGACCGAGTCCTACCGCCAGACCCGCCAGCGAGAACCGGAAGCGGTCGGGGAACGACGCTTTCTCCGGCAAGTTGGGAGGATCGATGATGCGGAAGTTCTCGCCCTGTTGTTGGCGTTGCAGGTTGGTCGCCAACGCAGAGGCATTTCTTCTTTTCCATCAGCTCCATGTAAGCCTTCTGCGTATGTCGTATAGTCGCGGGTCAGGTTGAGCATTTCAGCCTGAACTGATGGAGTGCCTCCCAGATGCGCCTGGAGCTCTTGCAACCGCGCCTCCAGCGAGCGGATCTGCGCCTCGCGATTCTGAATCTCCATCTTGTTGGACTTCAGTTCGCTCTGGAGTCTGCATCACCGGAGCCTCGGCTGACAACTGTCCGGGAGTGAGTCCGGGGCGAGATCGTCGTCCAAGTCCGCAGAATTGTCGCCGCCGCCTCGGTTGGCGGAATCGCCTCCCTTGCGCGGCCGGAGGAGTCGTACCCTTCGCACCGGTGGTGGCCGCGACCTTGTCCTTGTCAGCTTTGTCGCCTGAGGCGGCCTGATCGGAGTTACCGCCGCCAGCCTGCTTCTGCTTCAGCGCCTCCAGATTCGCGATGGTCTCCTTCATCTTCTTGACGTCAGGGATAATCAGGCGTGTAGCGGGCCTGCATATCCGCCAACGCGGTTTTCGCTGACTTCAATCTGCTGGTCGATCGACTGCGGACTGCCGCTGCCGATGTTTTCAACGCCGGCTGCCTCGTACTGCGCCAGCAGCGAACTCAAGTATGCCTGCTGCTGCACCGCGCGATTGCGGGCCTCGATGAGACTGGACAACTGCTGTTGCGCGCCAGTCATCATCTGAATATTCGCCTGCGCCTGCTCCGGCAGTTCGCCGGCGTGCTCTTTCTCGAACTCCCGCAAGCGGTCTTCCTGCTGTGGCCAGCGATTCGGCCGCGTCTCTTGAGCTGCGTATCCAGGAACTGCGTCGTGCTCTCTGACATCGCCTGGCTGGCCTTGACGTTCTCGTCAATGAAGTAGGACACCATGGCGCTGTTGACCTGCTGCGCGACCGCGGCATTGTCGGCGGTGTACTGCAGCTTGAAAGCCGTCAGTTCGCGCTTGCCGGATTCGTCGGCCGTGGGGGTCTGCACCAGGTCAATCTTGATGTCGCCGCGCATCTTCTTGTACTGGTCATCGGGAGTGGGCGTCAGCACGCTGTTATACAGGTGGTACTTGTTGACCAGACCCAGCAGTCGCTGACGGCTCAGCACCTGCTGCGTGATGGACTCCAGGCGCTCGCCCATTTCAACCTTAACGTTCGCGCGAACAAAGGTTTCCGGCACCTTCGGTCTTATCGATCAGGATGACGGATTCGGAGGTGTACTGCGCGGGGATGATCCAGGCCGACACAAACACCAACAGCCAGCCGATGAACAACGGTCCGATAATCCACCACTTGCGGCGGCGTACTACGGCCCAATACTCATCAACACCACGAGCTGATTTCTGCTCTTCGATTTCCTGCATATGTTCTACCGTCCCAGTGGGTGATTCCAGTTGTACTGGAGTGAAATCCAAATTCGGCTGTCGTTGTAATCCGGGGAGACGCATTGAAGTAAATGTTCTTCTGCGTCTCACGGATATAGGCGTACGACAGATTGGCCGTCAGTGCGCGGCGTTATCTGTCGCGTTAGCTGCACAGCGGCCTGCAGCATAGTGTACGTGCGATTGGGAAAAAGCTGACGGTTCAAGTTGGCTGGCAGCGAACGAGGCATTGTTACCGTAACTGCAAGCTGACAATACCATCCCAGCGCGCATGTGAGCTTGCGGCGATATGCGCCATTTAGCGATATACACGGTGGTGGTGGCCAGAGTCCACCGCCATCACTCACCTGGCGAGACGCGCCGATGGTAAAAGAATCGCGCAAGCCCTGCCATCCAATGTTCACTGCCGAAAGCCGGAACCCAGTCGTTGCTGGTACAAGGTCGCATAACTGGCCCTGGAAGACAATGATGGTCTTCGCGGTAATGTATTCCGGACCGGCCCAGCCCGAAAGGCTCCAGCTCCGGTTAAGCTGGTAATTCGCAAAACACTGAATGGCGCTGATACCCGACCGCTGCTGGCCGTGAGAGAAGTCTAACGAAGTCCAGTTATAGCCCCCGCCCACCGAGAACTGGGCGCTGAATCTGTGGGAGTAATTGGCGCCACCCGAGTAGCTGATCAGGTTGTAGCAGTCCCGTCCTGAAAGTTGATGTTGCTTGCGTAATTGCTGTACCGGCGAACGATTGCATTACCGGTGAAGGTGAGCGTATCGTACTTGCTCAACTGGTCTGACAGATCCAGCTCCCCCATGTTCTGTTCGGTAGTGGCAAATGGAACGTAAACGTTCGGGTTGGGATTGTTGGGCGTAGGCTGCCCGACGATGGTGAAGTAAGAGCCAAAGGGATCGGCGGAGTAGGTGTACCGATCATTGGCGTGCCCCTGCCAGCGCGACGCAAATCTGATAGAGAATGTCGCACGGAGCCGGTCTGGGAATAGGTATTGCGTGTCGGCTAGCTGCTGATAGATTCCAAGGCCGCCATCATAGGAAAGATTCAACGCCAGCTTGGGCCGGTATTGCGAAAAGCCGATGTGCGGCGCCATGATATACGACGCCTGCGACAGACGCGTCGTGGCAAAGGCAGCGATATTCGTGTCGTAAGACGCTTGCACCATCATGCCAAGGCTGAGGGTAGAGTGGTTCGACCGCCTCCCCTAGAAAGTTCAAAGACTTGCCGGGATCGACTTCGCGTATATTCCGGCTTCGGACCGGGCCCCTGCGCCGACCCCTGCGAAGTATCAGGAGCGGGCGCCGAAGACGGAGCCTGAGCTGGCGGCGGAGGGGCCTCATCCTGCGCCCAAGCGCCCACAGCAACTCCAACCACCAACCCCAGCAGGCACAGCCCGAATCGACGTTTCATAACGTTCTCCTCGACTACGGAACAACCAGGGTGTCACGCGGCTGCAACTCGATATTCTGGCTTGCGTTCTTGCCCTTCACTACATTCTTGTAGTTGAACGGAAGTCTTACCTCTTTGCCGTCTGCCTCGACCCGCAGAACGTAGATTTTCTTCACCTTGGCGAAGTCCCGGAAGCCGCCTGCCATCGCGACCGCATCCAGCACCGTCATGCGGCGGGTGAGCGGATAGTATCCCGGCTTCAGGACCTCACCGACCACGTTGAATGAGAGGCTGTTGACCTGAGTCACAATGACCGTAACCTGAGGATCCGAAATGTATTTCTTCAGGTCGGTGGTCAACAGGTCCTGTAATTGCAGCGGGGTAAGTCCCGAGGCCTTGACGTCGCCCAGCAGAGGCAGCGAGATCATGCCATCAGGCCGGACTGGCACCTGGCGCGACATCTCCTGTTCTTTCCAAACGTTAATCGAAAGTATGTCCTCTGCCCCGATGACATAGGCGTGAGGATCAGTGGGCGAAACGCGCTGGGGAGGGGTATCAGGACTGGAGGGCTGGGCCTTGGCGACATCCACCGGCGGATTGCCTGTCGCGGGCTGCGAGCTATCTTGCTGGGCACTGGCCCGCTGAACCAACGGGCTCAATAGGAATAGGAATGCCAGAACCGCTAACCAGATCGATTTGGGACTACGTTGCATGATTTGTATCCTTAAGTTTTTTCAGCCTTGCGCCTTGTCTCCGTTTTGCTTCGGCGCAGAAAGCGAGCGTCGCGTCGGAATTCCCACGTCCTTAAGTTTGTAGAGCAGCGCACGATAGCTGATGTCAAGCGAGCGCGCCGCCTTCTTTCGATTCCAATTATTTGCGTGTAAGGCGTTCAGAATGATCTTGGCTTCGATCTTCCGCACTGTTTGACGGGTCAGCTTCTTCAACGAAATCGGTCCGTTGAAAACAAAATCATCGAGCGACTCATTTTCAACAGGCTGAAGCAATTCGCTCAGGATGACATCTTCTGATCCCATCACCACATAGCGCTTGATCAGGTTCTCCAACTGGCGTACATTGCCCGGCCACGCATACCGCTGCATCTTCGCCAGAAGCGCCGGACGCAACCTCGGCGCCCGCCCGTTCAGCTTGTCATTGTAGTACTGAAGAAGATATTCACAAATTACCGGCAAATCAATAGTGCGCTCACGCAATGGCGGCAAATGGATGGTCATCGCCGCGATTCGATAAAACAAGTCCTCACGAAACCTGCCGTGCTCGATTTCGGTGTGCAGGTGACGGTTGGTGGCGCAAACAATCCTGACCTCAACTCGCTTGTCTTCCTGCGCTCCAATCCGGCTGAATTGGCCATCCTGCAGCAACTGCAATAGTTTTGCCTGCAAAGTGGCATCCAGTTCCGAGATCTCATCCAGAAAGAGAGTGCCACGGTGCGCCATCTCGACTCGCCCTGGCTTCATGCCGTAGGCGCCGGTAAAGGCCCCCTTCTCGTATCCGAACAGCTCGCTCTCCAAGAGCGTGCCGGGAATGGCTGGGCAGTTGACCTTTACGAACGGCCCTTTGGACCAGGGAGAGTAAGCGTGGAGCAAATGGGCGATGATGTCCTTGCCGGTGCCGCTTTCGCCTGAGATCAGAACCGAAATGTCTGCCCCGGCGACTCGTTCAAGCTTACGGCGAACATCCTGCATGATAGGTGTCTGCCCAAAGACGACGGACTCCGGCGGCAGCGCTGGTGCCGCAGTCACACTCTCGTTGTTGGCGCTCGCCAGCAAAGTCACCCGGGACCCTGTTTCTTAGAGTTTGGAACTCGTACCAAGGAATTGCATGTCTTGCGCCAACTCGGGTCAGAATTGGCTAAGGTTGCAATTTGGATTGTAAGACGCTGAACCTGAGTAGATTACTGTACCACAGACACTGGTTTGTGCAGTCAAAAAATCTCAAAAACAAAACCCTAGTCCCACCTTGGGATGAAAAGTCTTTCATCTTTAGAGAGGGGCTCTAACCTGGCCTGCTACTGCAACTGGTCCCTTTCCACTCCGTTGAGTAACGGGGGTTTGAACTCGAATCCCAGTAGAAAGTATTCGCGATCTGGCGTGCAGCGCAAAACTTTGGCATGCAGAATGGAGACCGAACGTGGAAGTTGTGCTTTGTTGACCAGCGCCACCGGAATCTCGAGCCGCACGTTGGTGCCGGGATCAAGGTATCTACGACTCGCCAGTAACGCGCCGCCGCCTGACAAGTTCAATGCCGTGGAGAACTCCAGCAGTTCGTCGCCGTTCTCTTTGTCGCCGCGGATGAAGAACGGAACAGAAATCGGCAGGCGATCCCATCTCCTACGCTCGCGTTGTTCAGTGTACTGAAGCTCGTGCCGTTCGGTATGACGCAAGATTTGGCCTCTGTGATCCCCAATGTTGAGCAATTCGACCGCCACTTGCGGCAACCGCGGCAGTGCTTCAAACCATTCTGCAGCAGGCGGCTTTGCGCCAGTTCCCGCGGGGGGCATTGTCGAACCTGCTCAGAACCGCAATCCCTTGCGCATTGTGGGCTGTATGCAGCCTCTCGCGAAGAGTGCACCGCTAAACTATTTCACCGCTATTGTCGAGAGAAAGTATAAGCCCATGTCGGGGCGGCACTGGGACCGTCAAGGAGGAGCTCAAGTGGCAACAGTCTATGCTAATTCCTCCTACGTCGCCAACGAGAATCGAACATTTCAGCTGCTGGACGACGAACAAGCTCCCGACTTCCGGGAGGCTCTGGCCACCGCTGCCCACGAACTGAAAACTCCCCTCGCCGTAATGGACGGATATCTGCATCTGCTCCTGGCACAAAAACTGGGCTCTTTAACCAACAAGCAAATCGAGGTCCTGACCGAGATCCAAGAGAACGGGCTGCGCCTCTCCAGTTTTGTGCAAAATCTGCTGGCCTATGCCTCCATGAAGGTGGAGCGCCTGGAGATGCACTATCAGAAGGGCGACATCAATGCGTGCATCCAGGAGATTGCAGATCTGTGGTCACAACGTTTCTGCGACAAAGCCATTGCGTTTTACTTTCTTCCCGCCGAAAAGCTGCTGCCATTCCGTTTTGACTGGTACAAGGTGCAGCACATCATCTCCAATCTGCTGGACAACGCGATCAAGTACACCGCGGATTGCGGCACGGTGTGGTTGCACGTCGAGCCCTACTTCTGGGAACGCCGAGCCGCCAAAAGCCAGCCGCCGGTGGATCGCCGGCGCTCCTCCAACAGCGTTCCCAACTGTTGCCGTATTTCCGTAGCCGATACCGGACCGGGGATCGAGCCGGAATTTCAGCAGGAGATCTTCGATGAGTACTTCCGGGTAACGCACGAGGGCTCGCGAGCGGAAGGGTACGGGATGGGCCTGGCAATCGCGCGCAAGCTGGTGCAGGCTGCCGGCGGCAAGATATGGGTCGAGAGTGATGCCGGCCATGGCAGCAAGTTTTCGTTTCTTCTGTTGCTCGATCCTCCCCAGCGTAAGTGCGAAACCCAATGAGCGCCGGGCACATATTGGTCGTGGATGATGAGCCCAGCATGCGGAAGTATTTGCAGACTTCCTTGGAGCTCGAGTCGTACCGGGTAACCGCCGCCGCCAGTGGTGAAGAGGCTCTGGAGAAGGTGCTGCAAAAGGCCCCCGACCTGGTGCTTCTCGACCTCGTACTCCCCGGCTGGGATGGCCTGGAGACGCTCAGACGGATACGGGAAGCCAGTCCGCTTAGCAAAGTGGTGATGATCTCTTGCGTTCGCGACACCCGTAAAGTGGCGCAGGCAATGCGCCTGGGAGCGCAGGACTATCTCTCGAAGCCTATCCAGAAGGCCGAGATGGACGAGGTGTTGCGATTCTGCCTGCAACACTCGGCTTCGTGTTCTGCAGAAGCCGGCAAAGCCATCGACCTCGGGGGAGGAGTGCTGTTCTTCTCCGCCACTCCTCAGATGCAAAGCCTGCGCTCGCAGGCGCTGCAGGTGGCGCGGTTCGACTTCCCGGTGCTGCTGCTGGGCGAGAGTGGAACCGGCAAAGAAGTCTTAGCTCATTTAATCCACAAGTACTCGACGCGCGCCAACCGCGTGTTCATGAAGGTGAACTGCGCCGCTGTGCCCAACGATCTGCTGGAAAGCGAATTATTCGGCTATGAACCGGGAGCGTTCACCGGCGCCAATAAATCGAAGCCCGGCAAGTTCGAGTTGTCCAACAAGGGAACGCTGCTGCTGGACGAAATAGGTGAAATGTCTCCGGCCTTGCAGGCGAAGCTGCTTCAGGTACTGCAAGACGGACAGTTTTGTCGGCTCGGTGCCCGAGGCTCGGTGCAGGTCGATGTTCGGGTGCTGGCCGCAACCAACATCAACATGACGGAGGCGATTGCCGAAAGAACCTTCCGCGAGGACTTGTATTACCGCCTCAGCAGCTTCGTGTTGCGCATGCCATCGCTGCGCGAGCGCAAGGAAGAGATTCCCATGATGCTTCGCCACTTCATGCTGCGACTGGCGGAGCGATATGCCTGTCCCATTCTGCCCTTATCTGAGCGGCTGCTGAACGCGTGCGAGAACTACTCCTGGCCTGGCAATATTCGCCAACTGGAAAATTTCGTCAAACGATATCTGGTTCTCAGGGACGAAGAGTCTGCCATCCGGGAGCTTGAGGAACAGACAGACCATCCGGACGCACGAGCTGCCCTACAACCCGATTTCAAGGAAATGGTCCGCACGGTGAAGAGCGGGGCTGAAATGGAAGCCATCTCGAACGCGCTGGAAAAGACTGGCTGGAACCGCAAACGCGCCGCCATGATGCTCAACCTTAGCTACAAAGCCCTGCTCTACAAGATCAAGCAGTATGACATTCGTGCCCGCCCTATCGCCTGACTTCCACTACTGTGCAAAGTTCTGCATCTGCTGCCGCCCGCCCAGATGAGTCCACGGCTCTAAGTCCCTCAGATTAGCTCACATCCGTCGCTTCGAGGTCTGGTGGCAGGCTTGCCCTTTGTCAGGGCAAGTTTCGAAAGCCTTGTGAATTCGAAACACTTGAGCAAGGGGACAGACATGAGCAGAACAAAAGCATTGAAGTTGCTGGTGGCATTACTGTTCGTCATCGGCGCAACCATGGCAGCCTTCGCCGATCAGGTGGAAGTACGTTTCGCTGGGTTGGGCGGACAGAGTCAAAACGGCCTGTATACATATCCGTATTACCTGAGCATCGAAAACGGTACGCAAATCCCAGCCATCTGCGACGACTACCTTCACCAGTCCAACGTCGGTGACACCTGGCTGGCTAACCTAACCAATCTCGGCACCGACAATCTGAACAAGACAAGATTCGACAATCTGGCCGAGTACGAACAAGCCGGCTTCCTGTTGATGCAGATCAACGACGGCAATGCGACCGAGTGGGGAAACATTAACTTTGCAATCTGGAAAATCTTTGATCCTGACGTCGCTATGGGCGACACGCCACCCGGAACCTTCGGTGCGGCCTACTGGTATGACATGGCGCAGTCTGCCAATCTGTCGGGCATCGACTTTTCTAACGTCGAGATCGTAACGCCAAAGAATCCAAACTGCGAGAATGGCGACCAGGAATTCATGTACCTGACGCCCGAGCCGGGAACGTTGATGCTCATCGGCAGCGGCCTGATCGGCCTGTTCTCACAACGCAAGCGTTTTGCCTAAACCCAAGCAGCGGGAGCCCGGAGGCGTGTCTCCGTTCTCCCGCAGTGTTTTGTTTCCCGCCATAGTTTCAATGTCACGAGTCTGTATGTGCCGGGTGTGTACTCCGTGACTCGAATTAATTAACTCATCTCATCGTTTACCGAATTCTCGCTGGACAATAATCCTTAATCAGCTTGCCTTGTATCAGGGCACGCCTTTCAGGCGTGCCGAATGGGGCGCAAAAAATGTCCGGGCTTCAGCCCCTGCAAAATCCGGCGCGCAGGGCTGAAGCCCAACATACTCATTTGCCGATTACGGCCGGCTAAAAGAGCCTGCCCTGAGCTTGTCGAAGGGTGCCCTGATACAAAACAAGTTGTGAGATAGCTTCTAATTCCCTCAACATCGGAGCAGTAATTATTGGGTACAATTGAGTTCTGCTCGTTGCTGCTTATTTGAAACTGCGGCCAAGAGGTGAACTATCCCGCAATCAGGCCAAGTAAGACCAAACCAGAGATTCCGCGTCGCTCTCCTTGGCGCCGGAAACATCTCTGAAGGTCACGCCCCCGCTCTCCAGGCGATCCCCGAACTCGTCGAGACGGTCGCCGTGTGCGACGTCACCCTGGATCGCGCCAAGGCCGTCCAGAAGAAATATGGAATTCCCGCAGCGTTCGGGGATTTGGGCGCCATGCTGCGGGAAGCACGGCCCGACGTCGTGCATGTCCTGCTGCCTCCAGAGATGCACGCCGGTGCGGGTGAGGAGTGCTTGTCGGCGGGTTGCCATCTGTTCATGGAGAAGCCGTTTTGCGTCACCGTTGAGGAGTGCAAGGCATTAGAAGCGCAGGCACAACGAAGCGGCCTGCAAATCGGTGTCAATCACAACGTCGTGTTCATGCCCGCGTTCCTGGAACTGATCGATGCCATCCGCGCTTGCCGTTTCGGCGCCATCGAGCAGGTGCAGGTGATGTTCACGGCGCCCATGCCAGGAATCGAAACAGCGGTGCATAAGCACTGGATGTTTGGCGGCACAGAGCGTTTGATGTTGGAGATCGGGCCTCACCCACTCTCGATTCCGGTTCGGCTGCTGGGTCGGGCCACGAAGGCAAACAGCGCGGTGTCGGGAGAAATCACCCTGAGCAACGGAGTGCGATTCTTCAAACATTGGCAGAGCTCGCTGGTCTGCGAGCGCGGCACCGCACAGGTTACCTTTTCCGTTGGCGGTGCGTACAGCTCAATCACCGTGCTGGTGATCGGCGAGGACGCGCAAGCCTTCGTCGATATCCGGCGCAACACGATTCAGATTTTCGAGAAGACTCCTTACGCGCGCCTCGACGACATGGTTAACGGGTTCAGCAATTCCTGGGCGCTGGCGCGGCGAAACCTTCGAGCCATCAAAATGTATTCGCTGGGAGCCATTGGCTTCGGTCCGCGTTACGAACAGCAGAGCTTCTCATTCCATTCCAGCATTGCGGCATTCTATCGAGCGCTCGCGGCCGGCAGAACGCCGCGCATCGACGGTGCGGAGGGAACCCGGGTGGTGGAAGCGTGCCATATGACGATTGACTCCGCGTTGAATTTTGCGGAACAGAGGGAGGAATCCGTTGTCGCAGTCTGAACGAGTCGTCGTTCTCGGAGGCGCGGGATTTATCGGCAAGCGGCTTACCGCTCTGCTCGCCAATCAGGGCTGCCATGTTGTTGTTGTAAGCCGCACGTCCGGCGGTCGCGACAGCGCCAACCCTCGGGTTGAATATCAATCGGGGGAGATCACAGACCGGGCTCGCATGACGGAGCTGTTCGCGGGTGCGTCCGTGGTCTACGACCTCGCCATGCCTGTCGGCCTGGTATGGGAAGACTGGGAGCGCGGAGTAATTGCAGGCGGCGCCATCGTAGCCGAAGCTTGTCTCGAAAATCGGGTACGCCGCCTGATCTACACCAGTTCCACTGCCGCCCTGTACCTCGGCAAGTCGGGAACGGTAACAGAAGCCACACTAGGCAACGAATCCTCACGCCAGGACCGCGGCGATTACTGCAAGGCCAAGAGCATCGTCGAGAACAAACTGCTGGAGATGCACCGCACGCGCAACCTGCCGGTGGTGATCACCCGTCCCGCAGTGGTGATGGGGCCAGGAGGGCAGATGGTTCATCCGGCGCTCGGCGATCGGGTCTCGGACATTTGCCTGCTTGGCTTCGGCCGCGGAGAGACTCCGCTGCCGTGTGTGCTAGTGGATGACGTGGCGCAGGCGCTGCTGCTGGCAAAGGACGCTCCGGGCATCGAAGGGTTGACCTTCAACCTGGCCGGCGACGTGCGTCCTTCTGCTTCCGAGTTCGTATCGGTGTTGCGAGAACGCACGCGGCGTAACTTCAAGTTTTATCCCAGAAGTATCCGGGGCATCTGGGCCGGGGAGTTCAGCCGGTACCTGATTAAGAAAGCGGTGAAGAAGCCCGGCAACCGGATGGTGCCGTTCCGCGATTTGCGGAGCGGTTCTCTGGCTACCCAACTTGATTGTTCGCTCGCCAAGCAGAAGCTGGGGTGGAAACCGGTTTCAGATCAGGACGAATTTTATCGGCAGGCAGTCGATGTGTTCGTGCGGCCGGTCCCCGCAGGCGATATACGGCTGGAGGCAGCGGACTAGGATTGACGCCTGAGTTCCAAGCCTCGCAGGTGAAACCGTTTTGAGAGGTCCCTGTCGCAAGCGCCGGAATTGCATACAGGCGTTACGTCAGGTTGTGTATCATGTCGTCGAGACAGCTCACCTTTCGCGCGCATTAGTGACTTGTTGACTTATGACCGAACAGACTCAAGCGGCCCTCACCAGGATCTTCCACGACGTTTTTGACGATGACAGTATTGTGCTGCGGCCCGATTTAAGCGCGGCTGACGTCGATGGCTGGGACAGCCTGGCTCACGTCCGCCTGCTGCTCACCATCGAGCGGAAGATGGGAATCAAGTTCAACGCGGTTGAGGCAGGGAAGCTGAAGAATGTTGGTGAACTCATCGAATTGATTGACACCAAGCTTTCGGCTCCTGCCAGGAAATAATCATGTCGGCCCTTTACTCTGAGTTGTCCTGGCTGCCACGCACTCCGGAAGACTTCAGCGCTCAATGCAAAGCTGCGTTACAGGACCCTGAGTCCCTTGGCGCCCGCATTCGCGCGCTTGCCTCGTACGGAATGGACGAGAATCAACTCATCCGCCTGGCGAAGCTGATCTCATCGGCGCGTGCCGAAGGCAAATCGCTCGAGCCTCTCTCCGAGTACCGCCTTGGGTTGATCAGCAACGCGACGGTTGACTTCATCGCGCCCGCTCTCACCGCGACCGCAGCGCGCTACGGCATCGCCCTCGAATGTGTCACCGCCGGTTATGACCAGGCAGTGCAGGAGAGCCTGGATCCCGATTCGGCGATCAATCGCTCGAAGCCGCATGGAGTGCTCATTGCGCTGGACTGGCGCGGCGTGCCGCTCAAGCTCGCGCTCGGCAAGCCGGGAGAAGCTCAAGCAATAGTCAACGCTGTTCTGGGCCACATCCAGATGATTCGCAATGGTATTCAGCAGAACAGCGGCGCAACCTGCATCGTGCAAAATCTCGCGGCTCCTCCCGATCTGCTGATGGGTTCGCTTGACCGCGCACTTCCGGGAGCACAGCGCAACCTGATCGATTGCGTTAATCAAGGATTAGCCGAATCTGTGCTGGGCACGTCAGACGTGCTGATGGACGTTGCCGGACTGGCCGAAACGGTTGGGCTGGCTAACTGGTTCTCGCCATCGGAATGGAACCTGGCGAAGCTTCCCTTCTCCCAAGCTTACCTGCCGCTGTACGCCGACCATGTCTGCCGCATTATCGCAGCACTTCGTGGAAAGACCCGGCGCTGCCTCGTGCTCGATTTGGACAACACGCTGTGGGGAGGCGTAATCGGCGACGACGGACTGAAGGGTATTCAGATCGCCCAGGGCGATGCTGCCGGTGAAGCCTATCTCGCGCTGCAGCGATATTGCCTCGCGCTGCGTGAGCGCGGTGTCGTTCTAGCCGTCTCGTCGAAGAATGAGGACGACATTGCTCGCTCGCCATTTCGCGAACATCCCGAGATGCTGCTTCGCGAAGAGCATTTCGCCGTGTTCCAGGCCAACTGGAGCGACAAGGCAACCAACATCAAGGCCATCTCCGAGGAACTCGCGCTGGGGCTGGAGTCGCTGGTGTTCGTCGATGACAATCCTTTCGAGCGCGAACTGGTGCGCAAAGCGCTGCCCCAGGTTGCCATCCCGGAGATGCCAAGCGATCCTGCGCTCTTTGCTCGTACGCTGGCTGCCGCCGGATATTTCGAGCTGGCAACGTTCTCGCAGGAGGACCTCAGCCGCGCCTCGTACTACGATGGCAACGCCCGTCGCGCTGCCCTCCAGAAGCAGGTCGGCGATCTGAACCAGTATCTTGCCTCGTTGGACATGGAAATCACCTTCCAGCCCTTCAACGAGACTGGACGCGCACGCATCGCGCAGCTCATCAACAAGTCGAACCAGTTCAACTTGACCACGCGCCGCTATACCGAGGCGGAAGTGGCGGAGATGGAAAGCGATCCCAACTGCTTCACCTTGCAAGTTCGCCTGACCGATACCTTCGGCGACAATGGCATGATCAGCGTGGTCATCTGTCGTACCACGTCGGAAGGCAATTGGGAGATCGATACCTGGTTGATGAGCTGCCGCGTACTGGGCCGCGGCGTCGAAACCATGACGCTGCGCGAAATGCTGGAGCATGCTTCGGAACGTGGCGTGAAAAAACTGGTCGGCGTTTTCCGTCCGACCGACAGGAACAAGATCGTCGAGCAGCATTACAGCAAGCTCGGCTTCACTGAGGTCGAGCGCCGCTCGGATGGAACGACGGTGTGGGAACTGGATGTAGCCACCGCGAAGATTGAGCCATGTCCGATGCGCGTTCGCTCAGACGGCTTTATCGGTCGAGCTTCGGTCGCTCTTCAGGGTCAGTAGCAAGCCAGAAATCGCAATCCGTTCGATTGATCGCCAAAATGAGCTCAACCGCCACAATTGCGCGAGAAAGCACTGCCCAGCGACAGTCACTGATCAGGGCGGCGAATGCAATTCTCGTCCTGGCGGCGCTTGTCCTGCTTCTGCTGTCCGCCTACTTCTTGCACGCTCACAAAGCGCGTTACGTCATAGCAGCGCCCGCGGTGCTCGCGCTGGGCTGTTTGGTGCTGCTGGCCCTCAAACCGACAATTCGAATTTTTGCGGCCGCGCTCATGATCGGCAGCGTCGCCGGCCTGTATGCGACGGAGTTGTTATCGCACGTCGTGTACAACGACGACCTTCCCTATCAGCGCTACGTGCGCGATGTCGCGGCAGCATCCGGTATTCAGTACGATCCGCGCACGCGCCTGGAAGCCATCCTCGAAGAACGCAGCCAGGGCGTAAGGGCATATCCGCCGTTCTATCCGTACCTGCTGCTCAACGAGCCGCTCAAGGTGGACGGGGAGTCGACCATCCCGCTCGGCAACCATTCCGAAGTGTTCGTCGTCGCCTGCAACGAGGGAGGACAGTACCTCACCTACAACACCGACGAATACGGATTCCCCAATCCCAAAGGCCTCTGGCACGGCTCGATGGACATCGCGATGGTGGGTGATTCGAACGCGGTGGGGGAATGTGTTCCTGAGGCCGACAGCATTGCCGGTCAGCTTCGAACGAAGTTTCCGGCGACGGTTACAGTTGGCGCCGGCGGTCACGGACCAATCTTCACCCTGGCATCGATTCGCGAGTACTTGCGATTTGCGAAGCCGAAAGAAGTGCTGTGGATCTACTCCGAGTCGCACACCCCGCAGTATCTCGATACGGAGAGCCACTCGCCCTTCATGCTTCGCTACGTCGACGATCCAGCGTTCTCGCAAAAGCTGATCGAGAAGCAGCCGAAGTTGGACAGAGCGATCAGCGGCTATGTTGAGTCTGGCATTCACCAGGAGTTGCACGCCCATAGCTGGCCGGCGAGCCTGAAAAATTTTCTGGTATTGAAAAACGTTCGCACGCTGGAATACGAATATCGCGCGCGGTTGCATCCGCCGAAGCCCGTCGATTTCAACACGTCGCTTTTCGAGCGCACATTGCAGGAAGGCGAGCGAGAGGTTCAGGGCTGGGGGGGAGAGCTTACCCTCGTGTACTGGCCGGACGCGGGGCGTTATCCCGGCATCGCCAACTACACTCAAGCAGTGCGCCGCCGACACGATGAAGATCGCAGCAAGGTCCTCGACATCGCTGCCCGCCTCGGTATCAAGGTCATCGATTTGACGCCGGTCTTCCCTGACCTGCCTGCGGCGCGAGCCAAGGAGAACGCCAGGTACTTCTATTCCTTCCCGGCGCACTATACGCCGGAGGGTTATCGAAAAGCTGCCGGAGCCATCCTGTCGGCGCTGGAAAATCAGAGGTAGAGAGGACAAGCGTGGACGCGGCCTTTCCATTCTTACTTTTCTCGGCTGGCGTAATCGTCGCCTACAACGTGAGCCGGTCTGCCCGATGGCACCAGCTCATTCTGCTGCTCGCTAATATTGCCTTCCTCGCGACGTTCTCGTTGCAGCCGAAATCTTACCTTCCGTTCGCTGCGTTCCTGGTGTGGGGCTACATCGGCGTGCAACTGGTTCGCGCTCGCGGTCGCGTTTTCTTCTGGCCGGTGTTAGTCGCAACCATTGGCGCTTTCATCTGGCTGAAGAAGTATTCGTTCCTTCCGTCTTCGAGTTTTCTGCACTTTGTATACGTCACCATCGGACTCTCTTACATCTTCTTCCGCGTCCTGCATCTGCAAATCGACAGCAACTCCGGCGAGATCGAAGAGGGTATCGGACCGATCACGTACTTCAATTACACGTGCAACTTCGCAACTCTGGCGAGCGGCCCCATCCAGCTTTACCAGGACTTCAAAGCTACGCCCGGACTCTTCGAAAATCGCGGCATGGACTTCGCCGCAGTTGTTCCTGCTCTGGAGCGCATTCTTCGCGGCGTCATCAAGACCAACGTGCTGGCGCTCGTGGTTGCCCGAATGCGCGAAGGCGCGGCTGACGTGTTGCTTACCACGTCGCATCCATCGGCAAAGTTTACGTCGGGAATTCTGGTCTTCGGGCTCTACCCGATCTTCCTTTACTGCAATTTCTCGGGCTATATCGATATTGTTATCGGCGTTGGAGAACTGCTCGGTTTCCAGCTGCCGGAAAATTTCAATCGTCCGTTCTCGGCAAGAAACTTCCTCGATTTCTGGGGTCAGTGGCACATCACGCTGTCCAACTGGCTGAAGCGGTATGTCTTCAATCCCATCATGCTGACGGTGATGCGGCGCTTCCCCTCCGTGACCCTCGAGCCGTTCTGGGCGGTATTCGCCTACTTCATTACCTTTGCGCTGATCGGCGTATGGCACGGGCAGACCTCCGAGTTCCTCTTCTTCGGATTTCTGCAGGGGCTTGGGGTCAGCATGAACAAGCTTTACCAGATTCTGATGACCAAAGGTTTGGGACGCCCCGGTTACAAGAAACTCGCGGCCGAACCCTGGTATCGAGCCACCTGCCGCGGCCTTACCTACACGTGGTTCGCCTTCACGCTGGTCTGGTTCTGGTCAAACTGGAAGCAGATGCAGTCCTATCTACAGCCGGATCGGCGTCGCTGACATGCTCGCTGTCTGGATCGCCATCTTCTTGATTGCTACCGCTGTGCTGGCACTATGGGAAGCAGTTCGGGCACGCGTCTTCGCTCTGCAGTGGGATGAAATGTCGGTCGTGGATTCTATGTACGCGCGCGCTGCCTGGAGTTGCATGCTCGCGGTAATCGTAATTGCGGTGACGCTGCTTGCAGGGCAAGCTGCGCCCGACATGGTCTACAAGGCGTTCTGACGTTTCAGACGCTGAAAGAGTGGTCGGCGAGTAGTCGCGTCAGGGCACGACCTTGGTCGTGCCGAAACGCCATTTTATTTTTCGAATCGCAAGCGGACCTTAGTCCGCGAGCGTCCTGCCTTCTCTATCCCAATAGTCCTCGCCGCTTCCTTGGCGAAATACGTCAGCGTGATCGACGCTCCCGCCCGCTGAATGCAGAGCAACGACTCTATCATCACGCGCTCGTAGTCAATCCATCCATTGAGCGCGGCGGCCTTGATCATGGCGTATTCGCCGCTCACCTGATAGGCGGCCAGGGGCACATCGTAACGCATTCGTGCCTCGTGGATCACGTCAAGGTACGGCATCGCCGGCTTCACCATGATCATGTCTGCGCCTTCTTCCAGATCAAGCTCGATCTCGCGCATAGCTTCGCGCAAGTTTGCCGGATCCATCTGGTAAGAGCGCCGGTCGCCGAAATGCGGAGCCGAATCGGCCGCCTCACGGAACGGTCCGTAGAATCCGCTGGCAAACTTCGCTGCGTAGGAGAGCACCGGAACATTCTCGAAGCCGGCAGCATCCAGTCCGGTGCGAATTGCCTGCACCCGGCCATCCATCATGTCGCTGGGAGCGATGATGTCCATGCCGGCTTCCGCCTGCGAGACCGCGGTCTTCGTCAGCAACTCCAGGCTGGCGTCGTTGAGGATTTCGTAGTCTTCGGCGGTAACCGGCGCCACTGCCGTCGCCGTTGCCACTGCCGACTGGGAACCGACCTTGATGACCCTCTTGCCTTGCGATTCCAACTCGCGCACGAAAGCATCGGCTTCCTGACGCGCCTTGGTATAGCTGCCGCCACTAGTGTCCACGATGCCGCAATGTCCGTGCGACATGTACTCGCAAAGACAAACGTCTCCCATCAGCAGCAGGCCCGGCACCTCACGCTTGATGGCCCTGGTGGCGCGTTGCACGATGCCGTTTCGCTCCCAGGCGCCGGTAGCCATCTCGTCCTTCTCTTCCGGAAGGCCGAACAGAATCACGCTCGGAATCCCCAGCGCCTTCACTTCCCTGCACTCTTTCACGGCTTCATCCACCGAAAGGTTGAAGACGCCGGGCATGGAGCGCACTTCCTTGCGTATGCCCTCGCCAGGACAGACAAAAAGCGGATACACAAAACCTTCAGGACTGAGACGGGTTTCACGAACAAAAGAGCGTAACGACTCACTGCGGCGGAGTCGACGAGGCCGATCGTTTGGGAATGCCATAACAGAAAATTTTAGCAGGATGGGAGCACCGAAGGGCGCGGATTACCCTCGCTGGTATGACACTTCAGGGGTATGCCGACTTGGGATTTCGGACAGGATTAAGCCGCCGGGGCAGCCTCGGCTTCCCCCAGATAGCTCTTGATTTTCTCCAGCAGCGCCGGAAACATCTGCTCTTTTTGCAAGACGGCTTTGGCGTCGGGGCCGGAGTGGACATCCGCGTAGCCGGTCACGATAATGACGGGCATCTCCGGATGCGTGTCGTGCACCCGCCGTCGCCAGTTCTAGCCCGTTCATGCCGTCCATCTTGAAGTCAGTCACGAGGATGTCGAATTTCTCGCGCTGGAATTTTTCGAGAGCATCGTGGGCATTGTAGGCACACACCGCGCGATAGCCCTGGCTTTCCAGAATCTCGCAGCTCAAACGCGCTAAAACCTCGTGGTCGTCGACGAAGAGAACGGCTTTCATTCGTGCACCTGCCTGAGTTCGATCCGGAGCGCATTTGCGCCCGAATGCTTAGTTTCCAGAGAAGCCGCAAAAGATGCCCGCGAATTCGATAACTCCGCCAGAAAAGCTCTAGCCACGGATTCACACGGAGGAACACAGATCGGACTAGTGTCTCGGATTTGTTCTTCGTCAATTCCATTGATCCGTGCGCATCCGTGTAAATCCGTGGCTGACTCCTTCTTGAATTGCGGGTTTGACCTCGAGGTTAGCCCTGTTTAGACTCAAAGAGTTGTCCCGTTGCGCGCATGCGCACGTTGGGGCGGTTAGCTCAGTTGGTTAGAGCGTCTGGTTTACACCCAGAAGGTCGCAGGTTCGAGTCCTGCACTGCCCACCAGTCCGGCCAAGGAATGAACTCTCGCCGCACTCTCTACGTTTTGTGTCTGGCCTTTACGGTTGTGGGCCTGCTTTTCTGGTATGCGGCCTGGAATCGACCAATCGCCATACCCGTCGGCAGAGTAGTCGAAATCAAAGCGCCATTAGGGCTTCCGCCGGTTCCCATACCCGCCGACAATCCTCCTACACGTGAGACCATCGCCCTGGGTCGCCGCCTGTATTACGACTTCGCGCTCTCATCAGATAACACCATCTCCTGTGCCTCCTGCCACATGCCGGGAATGGCGTTTGCCGACGGTCGGCGCGTTTCTACGGGCGTCAGAGGGCAGCAAGGCACGCGTAACTCGCCAAGTGTTGTCAACTCGGCCTACTGGACGCTTCAGTTCTGGGACGGCCGCGCCGGGTCATTGGAGAAGCAGAGCGAAGGACCCGTGGCGAATCCGGTTGAAATGGCGCACTCGCTTCACGGAGTAGCCCAGCGGCTGGCGCAAGACCCAACCTACGTAGCCGAATTTGAGGCGGCCTTCGGTCCCGGTCCTATCACTTACGAGAAGGTCGAGAAGTGCATCGCCTCGTTCGAGCGGACCGTGCTCAGCGGCAACTCTCCTTTCGATCGCTATTACTATGGCGGAGACAAGTCCGCCATGACGGAAGCGCAAATTCGTGGCCTGCAACTGTTTCGCGATCCGAAGAAGGGCAATTGCGAAACTTGTCATACCATCGGCGAGGACTACGCCTTGTTCACCGACAACAAGTTTCACAACATCGGCGTTGGGTTCGCCAATGATCAGACCAACGATCAGGGTCGCGCCGCCATTTCTGGCGATGTTCAGGAGACCGGCGCGTTTCGAACTCCTACTCTGCGCAACGTAGCGCTCACCGCTCCTTACATGCACGATGGCAGCCTGAAGACGCTAAAGGACGTCATGGATTTCTATGTTGGCGCCGGGAACTCCAATCCTTATCTCGACAAGGAAGTTCACTCCCTAGGCTTCCTCACCGGCCAGGAACGCCAGGATCTGATCGAATTCATGCAGGCACTAACTGGTGATATGCCGGCAAACGCCGGACCTCCCCCGCAAACGACGCAGCAGGCGAAGAACTAGCACCCGTCGGACTCGTCTGCCGTGCGCAACGTTGCTGCGCACGTCCACTCAGAATCGATCGCAGACGCAAGCGACATTTCACGCCAACGTTCACTTTCGTGTTAGTCTACAGAAACGTTCCGGGCCCTCCTTGAAATAGAAACTGCCTTCCTTCAAGCTTCTTCCGGAACATGGTCCAAGCACTCGAGCTGTGCTCTCTTACGGGGAACTGACTCACTACCACGCCAACCCCGCACGTCGTCACGCAGGCAACCTGATAACGCATGCAAGCAACAAGATAAAGAAAAAGAAAGGGCGTGTTGATGCGCGTGCACCTGGTCAACCCCAGCGACAATTCCTTTGGTACGGCAGTCATTACTCCACGCTGGCTCTTCGTGCTCGCAGCCGCAACCCCCGATTCCGCGGGCGAACCTATCCTCGTGGATGAAACCCTGGAGCAGACAAATTTCGATGCCATTCGCCAAGGCGATGTCGTCGGCATTAGCGTTCATACCGGAAATGCCCTGCGTGGGTACGAAGTGGGCCGAGCCGCAGCCGCGCGCGGTGCCTGGGTGGTATACGGAGGAATTCACGCCACTCTCTATCCCGAGGAACCCTTCGAGTTGGGAGCCGCGAATTGTGTGGTCAAAGGCGATGGCGACCAGATTTGGGCCGAGGTCGTGCGCGACTGTATTGCGGGAACTCCTGCCAAGGTTTACGACGGTGGCAAAATCGCGGGGGACCAGTTTCTTGCCGCCCGCTGGGACCTGATGCAGGTGGACAAGTACATGTGGGCGTCAGTGCAAACCATCCGCGGGTGTCCCAAGCATTGCTCGTTCTGCTCGGTATGGCGCACCGATGGTCAAAAGCCCCGCCAGCGCCGCTTTCAGGCAGTCATCGACGAAATCGTCGATCTCCGGCGCCGAGGCATTCGCTTTATCGCGCTCGCGGACGATAACTTTTATCCGGTCACGCTGACCGACCTGCGCCTGGCAAGGCAGCAGAACAACCTGGCGCGCGTTGCGGAACTGGAACAAATACGCGAAGAGCGCTTTCAACTGATGGCCGAACTCGCGAAGCTTCCCAAGGAGATGGTTTTCTACACTCAGATCACGATGGAAGCTGCCGAGGACACGCAATTCCTCGACGCCATGCGCGAAGCCAACATCAAGGGGGCACTCGTCGGCGTGGAAGCTGTGACTCCCGAAGGACTGAAGGCTGTTTACAAGGATTTCAACTGCTCGGGCGACGACTTGGTTCGCCAGTTGCAGACCTTCCGCGAGCACGGAGTACACGTGCTGGGCTCGTTCATCTTCGGACTGCCGACCGACGGGCCGGGCACCTTCTCGGCCACCGCCGAGCTGGCGCTGAAAGCCGAGATCATCGTTTCGCGCAGTTCGTCATGATGACGCCATTTCCCGGAACCGTCGACTTCGAACGCTGGGAGAAAGAGCAGGCGGAAAGCCCGACCTACGTGGGCGGCATACCGATCACCCGATACTGGCTGATACCGATCGCCAACCGGCCGAAGATGTTCACTCCGCATCCCAGCATGAGTTCCGATGAAATTCGCGAGCGCACGCAATCGGCGTGGGACCGTTTCTACAATATGCGCTCGATCTGGAAGCGATCCGCCTGCACTCCCACGCCTCAAGTCGCGCGTTGCCTTCTGCTTTCTGTCGAAACTCTATCGCCAGATGTACGCCGGCACGGGAATCTCCACCGACAGTGCACGCCGGAAGAAGTCGAAGACTTGCGGCCCGTTGGACTGCGCGCCAATGTCGCAAATTGTTCCAGGCGAAGCCCATGCCCGAGTTGCGGTCGCCAGACTGGCAACTGCATCTCGGACAGCCAGGTCGAAGTGCTGAAACAAGCCCGCTTTACATTCTGGAGTAGCAGCCGTCTACCCACACCAGGTCCGCTCACGACGCGGGCCTGAAATGCTTTGAGCGGTGCGGTCGCAGGGCAGGTGATTTCCTTGCCTCCAGGATGTATCGTATTGCCTTCAGGCCCGAATCTTCGCCCGATATGTCCATCGACATCCTCAAGCAGCTTTTTGAGCGCCACTTCGGCGCGCCTGCGATCAGCGTGTTGGCGCTCCCGGGAAACCTCGGCGCTTCGGGGCGGAATATCCTGCGGCTCAGCGGTGCTGGCCACAGCGCTATCGGCATTTTGTACGGTGTGCGCAAAGAAAATCTTGCATTCGTCGAGTTCTCGCGGCATTTTCGACGTCATGGGCTGCCTGTACCCGAGATTTACGGCGACGACCTGGACCACAACGCCTATCTCGAAGAAGACCTCGGCAACACCACGCTCTTCGAGTTTCTATCGAAGAACCGTGACGGAGAGAACATCGCGCCCGCGGTGATCGAAGCTTATCGCAAGGCGATCGCCGTGTTGCCACGATTTCAGGTTGAGGCAGGCAGAACGCTGGACTACCAGTTTGCCTATCCCCGCGCCAGCTTCGATCGGCAATCGATTGCGTGGGACCTTAACTATTTCAAGTACTACTTCCTGCGGCTCGCGGGCATCGATTTCAACGAACAGGGACTGGAAGACGATTTCCAGACCTTGACCGAGTTTCTACTCGCC
The DNA here is from genome assembly GCA_963819645.1 of uncultured Acidobacteriaceae bacterium. Classification (GTDB taxonomy): domain Bacteria; phylum Acidobacteriota; class Terriglobia; order Terriglobales; family Acidobacteriaceae; genus CAVVDY01. Next base: position 649,770 of record CAWFWZ010000014.1, on the reverse strand, counting down.
GCCGACCGCGAGTACTTTCTCTACCGCGACTTTCAGTCGCGCAACATCATGCTGCGCGATGGCGAGCCGTGGTTTCTGGACTATCAAGGTGGGCGCAAGGGCGCGTTACAGTACGACATCGCGTCGCTGCTCTACGACGCCAAGGCCGATCTCCCACCCAACGTCCGCCAGCATCTGCTCGAGTACTATCTCGACGAACTGGCAAAGCACATCGCGCTCGATCGCGAAGAATTTCTCCGCTACTACTACGGCTATGTTCTATGTGCGCATCATGCAGGCCTTGGGCGCGTACGGCTTTCGCGGATTCTACGAACGCAAGCCGCTCTTCCTGCAGAGCATTCCTTATGCGCTGAAGAACCTGCGCTGGCTGTCGCAGAATGTCGAGCTGCCAATCGCTCTTCCCGAGTTGATGGGCGCCTTCCGCGCGATGCTCGCCTCCGACAAGCTGCTGAGCTTCAGCCCACGAAAGTCGACTGGGCTTCTGGTGCGCATCTTCAGCTTCTCGTTTCATCGTGGCGCGCCTCCGCAGGATGACCGCGGCAACGGCGGCGGATTCGTGTTCGATGCGCGCAGCCTTCCCAACCCCGGCCGCGAAGAACAGTTCAAAGCTCTGACGCGGCGGAGATGCTCCGGTGATCGACTACCTGAATCGTCACGAGAGCGTGCATCAGTACTTCCGAAATGTGACAGGCGCTGATCGATGCCGCGGTCGAGAACTATCGCAGCCGCGGATTTCACAACCTGATGGTCTCCTTCGGATGCACGGGCGGCCAGCATCGTTCGGTATACCTTGCGAACCGGTTGGCTGAGCATCTGCGCAGCAAGGGTGTCGAGGTGGAACTACATCACATCGAGATGGAGAAGATGCTGCGATGAGGGCCATGGTGCTCGCCGCCGGGTTGGGCACGCGTTTGCGCCCGCTTACCAACGACCGCCCCAAAGCGCTGGTCACACTCCGCGGCCGCACGATGCTGGACATTACACTCTCGCGGCTCCGCAAGTACGGTGTGCACGACGTAATTATCAACGCGCATCATTTCGCGGACATGTTGTGTGCATATCTCTATGCCAATCAGAATTTTGGCATGAACATCGAAGTCTCGCGTGAAGATATTCTGCTCGACACCGGTGGAGGACTGAAGAAGGCCGCTCACTTCTTCACCGACACGACTGAACCCTTTCTTCTGCGCAACGTCGACGTACTGAGCAACATCGATTTCGACTCGATGTTGCAGTTTCACCTTCAGCAGAATGCGCTGGCGACGCTTGCGGTCCAGAGCCGCCCAAGCTCGCGACAGTTACTGTTCGACGGCAGCGCTCAGCTTTGCGGACGCAGAATCGAAGGAGCTGCGGCTGACGAACTCGTTCGCCCGGCAGCGCAGATGACGCCGCTGGCGTTCTCGGGCATTCACGTCATCTCCCCGCGAATCTTCGCCCTGATGAAAGAGGAAGGCGTGTTCTCTATCGTTGACGTTTATCTGCGGCTGGCCGGACTGGGTGCAACGATCGTCGCCTTCCGCGCTGACCAGTACTACTGGCGCGATCTCGGCACGCTGGAAAGCCTGCGCGCGGCAGAGGCCGATCTTCAACGAGGCATTATCGCGATTTAATGCCTCATCGATTTTCTTTCGGCCAGACGAACTTGAGCGCAGTGTGCGTCTCAGAGAACTTCACCACCTTCACATCTACCAATCCCGCGGCTCTTCCGGCCTCGATCACCTGAACCTCTTTGATCTGCTGCTTGCCCTTGGGATAGACAATCCACAGTGCACCACTTTTTGCGAGCGACGATGTCACCCCGCTGACTTCCCCAAGATCTTCCGCCTCCGATGCGCCCATGAAGATGAGGTCTGAGTCCTGCAACAGTTTTGTATTGGAGAATGCCTTGGCACTCGCGCGCAGATCGCGAATGAAACCGGCATCGCGAATCGCGAGCACCGAAACAGTCGAGCTCCGGCTTGATGCCCAGCTTCTCAGCCGTGCTCTTAGGATGAAGAATCTTGTCGGCCCACTTGGCTGCACGGTCGCCGAGTTCGAAGATGGCGCTGCCGTCTGCCCACTTCAGCCGAAGTTCGCCGTCTTTGGCGACAGTCGATTGCAACGAAGACAACGGAATCTTCAGGCGAAAGTCACCGCGGAAGATGATCTCACTCGCCTCCAGCAGTGCCTCCCCTTTCGAGGTCTTGCCCCCGCTTCGTACCGTGCACAGTTGCTCCGACCCCATGAGTCCTCCTAACCGGCGGCGTTGGACGCCCTCTATTCTGCCATGGTCGCAGCATCACGAAACTCTCGGCGCCGACCATTCGGGCCAACAACAATCAGGCCTTAGTAGCGAGTTTATCCGGGTCAGGAGTATCGCTAACCCGTCCTGCCTCTACATCGGCCAATACGGTGCGAAGCCAGCGAAGATCGAGCCGGCATTGCTCCTGCATGTGCTGCATCAGGAGGCTGCTGCCCGTAGGCAACTTCGTTCCCCATTGCCGCCGCAAGTTGCGGATTTCAGCCAGGCGCGCCTTCTGCCTCTCGATTTGGCGGCCCAGGGCTTCGACCACCAGTTTCGGGTCGGCGAGATGCAAGAAGAGCATGGGGCCGTAAAGAGTTTGTCTGAGGTCGCCTTCGGCGGCGAATTGAGCGTGCAGTAGTTCACGAAAACGGGCGCGACCGCTGGGCGTGATGCGGTAGACAGTGCGCATGCCGCCGCGCGCCACCCGCTGCTGCGCAACTGCGGTTAACAGGCCGGCTTCGGCAAGCTGACGCACAGCGTAGTAGAGCGTACCGACATCGACATCGGTAAAGCACTCGACCATGGCCTGGTTCAGACGCCGCTTGATTTCATAGGGATGGAAATCGCCGCGATGCAGAACGCCCAGGATGTATAGTTCGGCTTTCATTAGTTTAATTTTACTATTATACTTTCACTAAAGGAGCCAACCCATGAAGCGTTCCATTCTCGCCTGCCTCGCAGGACTCCTCACCTGGCTTATCGTCGTTTCGCTGATCAACCGCCTGCTGCGCCTGACCCTGCCCGGCTACACCGCTGCCGAACAGACTCTGCAGTTTACGCTGGTCATAAAATGGGCGCGCCTTGTTAATGGCAATCGTGACTTCAGTAGCGGCGGGTGCCGTCACCGGCTGGATATCCCCATCGAACCGCTGGCCGCCCTGGATCGTCGGCGGCGTAGTGCTGGCGATGTTTCTGCCTGCCCACATCGCGATTTGGAATAAATTTCCGGCATGGTATCACCTGACATTTCTGCTGACGATTGTTCCCGCGGTGGTACTCGGTGCTCTGCTGGCTCCGCCCCGGAACAAGGATCTCAGCGAGGGCTCCTCCGCACCAAAGTAGTTGCTATCGCCAGGCAACAAACATTGAGCCGACTGCCGTCGCCGGATTCAGCCCTTTACCACGCGCAGGTTGTTCGTCACCTCGAACACGCCAGGAACCGTTTTGGCGGCGATGCCGGCCATGTTCTTATCCATTTCGCTGATAACAAATCCTGCGAGTGTAACGCGCTGGTTCCGCACAATGATATGAATGCTCGGCGCAGCTTCCCAGAAGTACCTGGAGAGTCCTCCTGTCCGCATCAGTTTCTCGTAGGTGCGACGCCGGACTGCGTCGTCCGCACCTGACGGTGGAAGCACGTCGATATTGTTGACGACCTTCTCGACCCCTTCAATCTTCTTGACCGCGATCTCAGCGTCGTTCTTGGTGATCGCATCCTGGCTGGTAAGCGATCCTGTCAAAGTCACGGTGCGGCCTTGAACGGTGTAGCCGAGGTCGTCGAACAGCGAGTAGTAGGGCAGCATAAGCAGCTCGTGCCGCACTTCCTTCGCAATCTTGTCCTCGACCGAGTTGCCGCCGCTCACGTTCTTGCCGTAATCGGCCACAACGGGACCTGGTACGGTAATGACCGGCGCGTTCTCCGACGCTTGGCTATTCGTTGCGGAGCCTGGCTGATTCTGCGCAACCACTGTCATGCTCCACGTGAGCAGCAGGATCAGCAGAGTTGTAATTCGCATTACAATGCCTCCATCTACCTATTAGACGTGCGCGCAAGGCGACAGCTTCACCCACGAGCACAATCGGCAGCCGAGCGGCAGGACGCAAGCATGTCAACTCTCGTCTCCTGAAATGCGTCCTAAATATATATGTGGCCGAAAGTTGCACGGTTGGCCGTTCCGATGTAGAAATGCGGACAGGCGTGGGCTGACAATGACGGCCGGGCCGAGAAGAGTTCCGAGCCGCAAGGAGGAGCGTCATGTTCAGGATCATCACCGTCGAACGGGAATACGGCGCCGGGGGAAGCCTGGTCGCCGCCGAACTGGCGCACCGCAAAGGTTGGCAGTTACTCGACCAGCAGCTTACCGGTGAGATCGCGCGCATGGCCGCGGTCGATCGCAAGGTAGTAGCGAGATGCGACGAAAAAGTCGATACCTTGATGCATCGACTGGCGAAAGTTTTCTGGCGCGGCAGCTACGAGCGCGCCTTGCCGGTAGCAGATCATCACATCTTCGACGCCGACACGATGGTTAATCTCGCTCACCGGTTGATGGAAGAAAAGGCGCGCGAAGGAAACTGCGTCATTGTTGGACGCGGCGCTCCTTACATTCTGCGCGATCGTCCCGACACCTTTCGGGTTTTCGTGTATGGCTCACGCGAGGAAAAAATCAAGCGCATGGTGCGGCTTAAGATGAGTGAGAAGGAAGCCACCGAAATGGTGGACACCATTGATCAGGAGCGCGCCGCATTCGTACGCAAGTACTTCAATGCCGAGTGGCCTTGCCGCAGGCTCTACCACATGATGGTCAACTCCGACATGGGTCTGGAGTTCGTAACCGATGAAATCACAAATGCGATGGAGTACCTGGAACGCAAGCACGGCCACTACGATGCCGGTAGTATCGGGACACATCAGCACCAGCACACGGTATAAGCTTCGGCAGGAGAAAATTCCTACCCGAAACCTTCGAAGTTTCGATTTTCGATAAGCCTCTAACTACGTCTGTAACTTTTTCGCAGTTCTCCCGGTTTGTATTTGACACGTGCCAAACCGTTGCGAGAAGATTCTGCCACCCTTTGTCACTTACTTTTCTCGCAGACAAACTCCTGAAAAGTTCCGCGACAAGCTACTTGCGTCCGATCACCGCTTGAGCTGTTCCTGCCGTGAAAGACGTGTTTCACCTGAATTCAAGATGTGGAGAGGATAATTGTGAAGAAGAGATTCCTGGTGGCTGTAGCTGCGCTTGCGTTCGGAGCAACCGCCGCAGCCAATGCACAGACCATTGTTCGTTTGACCCATTCCGCCCCGGATGGCGCTGAAACGGTGATGCTACTCACCGATGGCCGAGCGCTGGTACAGGGCAACAACGACACCGACTGGTGGACACTTACACCCGATATCAATGGTAGCTACGTGAACGGCACATGGACGCAGGTAGCCAGCCTGCCCTCCGGTTATGCCCCCTACGCCGAAACCGAAGCTGTGATGATCGACGGACGCGTGATTATCGAAGGCGGCGAATACAACTTCGGCAGCTTCGCTTTCACCAATCAGGGCGCGGTTTACGATCCCCTCGCCAACACCTGGACCATGCAGGCCCCGCCCACCGGATGGGATTTTTTCGGCGACACACCTTCGGTGGTACTGGCGAACGGCAAGTTTATGATGGGCCGCAAGTTTGATATGAAGATGGCCGAGCTTGACCCGCACACGCTCACATGGACCGCGTTGAACTCAACCGGCAAGAGCGACTGGTTTGCGGAAGAGGGCTGGACGCTGTTGCCCAATGGAACCGTTATGACAGCCGACGTGCTGAATTCTCCTAACTCGGAGCATTACGACCGGAACACGCAGACCTGGATTCAGGATGGCAGCACGCAGGCGCTTCTGATGGGTCCGCCGGAAGTGGGTTGCCTCAATGGTGCATGGGGAACTGTACTGCCCGCCGGGCGAAATCGGCCCCGCGGTCCTGCGTCCTGACGGCACGGTTTTCGCGACCGGCGCGCTTCATCGTGGCGAATCGACCGGTCACACCGCGGTCTATACGCCTACATCACCAGATCAGCCCGGCACTATGGGTGAAGGGTCCGGACTTCCCCGGTGGCGATTATTGCGACGATAACTTTGCCGCACTCCTCACCAATGGCAACGTTCTCGTGAGCAGCGCTTTCGGAAGCCTATATGAGTTCAACGGAACGACCCTGACGCGCACGGCAAACGGCGGCGGCAGCCTGCTCGTGCTTCCTAGCGGAGAAGTTCTAATTGACGGATCGGAGGTCTACCGGTCCACGGGCACCTATCAGCAGTTCTGGGCGCCCATGCTGTTCCCGCTTTCGGTAGTAGCAATACAGCGTGGTAATAGCTACGTGGCCTACGGCTCGAACTTTAACGGCATGTCGCAGGCTCACGGCTTTGGCGACGAGTTCCAGACGGCAACCAACTATCCGCTGGTACGCCTCACCAACATGTCAACCGGGCACGTGTTCTATGCCCGTACTCACGACCACAGCTCCATGGGTGTGCGTCGACTCGGATCGCTTGCCAGCACGCATTTCGATGTGCCGGCAGGTGCGGAAACCGGATCGACCAAGATGGAAGTGGTCGCCAACGGCATTCCGTCGAACCCAATCACCGTCATGGTGTTCTAAGGCGGGTAATCAATCCAATGCAGTTCGGGCGGGGATCATCCCCGCCCATTTTTATTGTCGAACTGTGATGGTCCAGCAATGAAAAAGGGCGCCTTGTGAGCGCCCTGGGATTCTTGATCTCGTTCTCGATTAGCAGCGATTACCAGCGGTTTCCGCCGCCGCCGCCACCGCCGCCGCGTCCACCACCGTAGCCGCCGCGTCCACCACCGCCGCCTTCACGACCGTAGCCGCCACGGCCTCCACCACCACCGCCGCCGCCGCGCGGACGGCTTTCCTTGGGCCGGGCTTCGTTGATGTTGAGATTACGGCCACCAACCTTGGTTCCATTCAAGCCTTCCATGGCTTTGGTGGCCGCATCGTCGTCAGTCATCTCGACAAATGCGAAGCCGCGAGGCTGGCCGGTGTCACGATCAGTGACGATGCTGACTCTGTCGACTGCGCCGTAGGCTTCGAACAGCGAACGAATCTGATCCTCGCTCGCGTCGTAGCTCAAGTTTCCAACGTAGATATTCTTCATTGCGTCCTCATAGTTGAACCCGGCCGATGCTGGCCAGGCCAGAATTCGGTTAACGTGGGCGACTGGAAGACTCAAGCTGCGAGCTCGCGGTCAAAGAGAGGAAGGGCAGCCGTTGCTGCCCTCCAGATTCGTTATCGTTCCGTTTACAGAGGCTGTACGTTTTCGGCCTGCCAACCCTTGGCGCCGCGTTTCACCTCAAAGCTAACCTGCTGACCTTCCTGCAACGAGCGAAAGCCACCGGCCTGAATCGCCGAGAAATGTACGAAGACATCCTCGCCATTCTCACGCGAAATAAAGCCGAAGCCCTTGGCATCGTTAAACCACTTCACAGTTCCTTGTTCCATTGTGTTTCTAGTGTGTCCTTATATTGATGTCGCGCTGGACTGATCGGAAGTTACCAGACAGGAATCGCTCGGTCAGGAGGGATGGCTGCGGTCAAGCCGTCGAACAAACGCAGACACATTATACACCGGTTCCGAACGATGACTCGTTGAAAAACTAAGGGATTCCGATCGTGCCAATTCGCGCCGTCGAGCGCAAGCAGGCGCGGCGCTCCCAGTCGAGGATGTTCTCCTTCGCTCGCAAAACAACTTGCCGCATTGAAAGCAGCGCGATACAGTGCGAAAGACCCGCTGCCCTGGTCGGCTGCCCTGTGCGGCTATGATTACGTGGTTGCGTTCCCGAAAGACCCCGCCAAGCAATGGAGAGAGGCCACCTATGAGAAAGTTCTGTCAATATTGCGCTTTTATCACTGCGACGGCTGTGCTGGCCTTTCTCACCGTGCCGGCAATAGCTCAGGGCGTGCAAGCCCAACTCGCCGATAAGCTGGCCGGGCTCAAGCAGTCACTGGCCCAGAATCAGCAAAACTTGCACCACTATCAATGGACCGAGACTACCCAGATCACTTTGAAGGGCGAGCCCAAACCGCCAAAGCAATCCTTATGTCAGTATGGGCCCGATGGCCAGGTACAGAAGACTCCGATTGCCTCAGAGGGAATGCAGCCATCGCAAGGTGGCAGATTCAAACAGAGGATGGTGAAGAAGAAGACCGAGGAGATGCAGGACTACATGGGGGACGTAAAGCAGTTGCTGAGCGTGTATGTTCCTCCCGACCCGGTGAAACTACAGCAGGCTTACCAGGCAGGGAATGCTTCCGTCGCCAAGGGACCGATGCCCGGAACCGTCAAACTCGCCTTCCAGAACTACGACAAGACCGGCGATCAGTTGACCATCATCTTCAACACTCAGCAAAAGAAGATTGCGCAGCTCAGCGTGAAAACCTACATGCAACAGCCGAGCGACGCCGTCACTTTAGACACTCACTTCGCGAGTCTTCCCGATGGCACCAACTACACGCAGAAGACCGTGTTAAATGCCACCGCGAAGAAGCTCGTGGTGACTACGACCAACTCGCACTATCAGAAGCTGCAATAACAGGCATTTCGAAGATCCTAATTCGTCCTATACGCCTGCTTCATGTATTGACGCGCCAAATCCGCCGGACCTGAACCTGAGTTCTCGGCAACTACGGCGCGATATTTCGCCAGCGCGGCATCGCGCTTCTGAAGCACGTCGTACATCTGGCCCGCAGCAAGCGTCGCTTTTTGGCGGAACTCGGCATCAGGGGAAGCGCTGGCGGCAAGCTCATACGCTTGAGCTGCCTGCTCGTATTCGCGTTGTCCTCGCAGTGCTTCTCCCAGCCCGTAAGCCGGCACTGCCAACTGACAAACTGCGTAGACATTCGAACGACAATTGTCCACGACTTTGCGGTAGGCCGTGATCGCTGCTTGCCCGTGGCCCGCAGCGTTCAGTAAGTGGGCGTACTCAGCGCCGACCAAGAAGTTCTTGGGATGCTCCTGCTGAAGCTGCCCCACGACCTGGATGGCTTCTGCATATTTCTGTTCTCGCCGCAAGAACATCGCGAGCGCAATTTTGGCGTCGCTGGATACGTCCGGAGTGCCGTTCGCTGCGACGTCTCGCAAGTAGTCCAAACCTTTTTGCTTGCTGCCCGTGATCCCTGTCATTGCAGCAGCAATCTTCACCGGAAAACTCAGGCTCCCCACGATGTAGAGATCGAGTCCCAGAAGATTCTTGGCATCCACGAAGTTGGGATCGATCTCCAGCACGCGCTCATGATCGCGGCGCGCTGCCACGGCGCTGCGCAGCGCACTAATCCAGGCGTGCTGACCCATCGCCATGTAGGTCGCTCGTAATCCGCGGGTCACGCCGCGGGAATAGAGTGCGTCCGCACTGTTTGGATTCTGCTGTAATTGCGCCTCTTCGAGCGCCAGCGCCTGATCGCTCAACTGCCGGATCTGCCCCTGCACCTTCGGATCGAGGGGCGCCAGGTTCTTCTTGCTGATAAAGCTGTCGGATGCGTAGGTCTCCGTATCCAGCGCCCCAATACGGTAGAGCTCCTGGAAGATGATGCCGGCAAGCAGATGGTTGATCGCGAACGGGTCGTCGGGATGCGCCTTGAGCGCCGCCTCAAACTCTTTGTTCGCCTTGTCATATTCCAGATTGTTGAAATAGTCGAAGCCCTTCCGTGTGTTCGCGTCGTTGCTGTATCGCGTGGGCACGGGCGGCGAAACCGCTGCCAGCGCCGTTGCCGTAAGGAAGAGAACAAAGCCGAACAGGGTTAGGCGGTAACAACTTGCGGGATAAGGTCGCATCGGGGTCGACTACTGAGAAGTTTACCCGATATTCCAGCTACTCTGAACCGGGTACAAACCATGTAGCAGTTGATGCGCCAACTTCAAATATGACTCTGCCAAAAGCTGTCACGAAAGATTATTACTCCGAGGCCGAAGCTGCACGCGTGCTTGGCATCTCGATCGCCAGATTGCATCAGCTTCTGGATGAATACATTTTCAACGTGGGTAGCCCCCGCCCACCCAACATCGAGTTCACCGGCGGTGAACTCCTGCTCCTCTCCTACTGGAACAAGGAGTCTCCCAGCACCGGCGCTGAACCTCGCCAGAACGTCGTTGCCATCGACGACTACAAGTAGGCGGGTGTGTTTAGCGGCTAGGCTTGCTGCGCCCAAGCCTCGCCGCGGCTAGCATGCGGCCGGATCGTCTCCCCCGTGGCGATTACGATTCCGGCCGTGCTACCTTACGAACAGCTTGAAGCCAAATCTCCAGGAGATCCTGCACCGCGCCTATCGCGAGTTGCGCCCGCGCGCTCCCATTCCGGACTTCCGTGCCGAGTTTTACCCCTTCGCCAACGTGAACAACACCATCCGACTGCGGGAAGGCGTGCTTCACATTCGCTTCTCCGATTTGCTCGAAGGTGCTCCTGAGAATGTGATTGAGGCCATCGCCCACATACTGCTGGCCAAGATCTACAAGAAGCCGATCGAGAATCTACATTCCACCCGCTATCGGCGATACGTCGGCAGCCACGATCTGAGCGCTAAGGCGCATCTGGTGCGCCAGGTGCGCGGGCGCAAGCGGATCGAATCGGCGCAAGGAAGCGTTTACGACCTGGAACTGATCTTCGATGAATTGAACCGCCGCTTCTTCCACGGCTTGATGGGACGTCCGCAATTAACCTGGAGCCAGGGCCACGCGCGCAACATGCTTGGACATTACGATCCTGCACACAATGCGATTGTGGTAAGCCGCATCTTCGACAGCGTGCGCGTGCCTCGCTTTGCGGTGGAATACATCCTGTACCACGAGATGCTGCACCTGAAGCATCCGGTGAAGCTACGCGGCAGCCGGCGATGCATCCACGGTCCGGAGTTTCAAGCCGAGGAACGCCAGTTCCCTCACCTGCAGGAAGCCAAACAGTTCCTCAAGACGCTATAGGTTGGGTGAAATACCCTTCTTGGGTGGGCTAGGCCTTTGGGTGGAGTACGCCTTCAGGCGTACAGCAATTGCCATTCTTCTGAATTCTCATCCTGAGCAAAGCGAAGGACCTGCTTTCGCTCCGCCTACGCTAATCTTTCTCCGACTGCGAAGCTCCGTGGCTAGCGACCCCGAACTTTCTTCGCCACCTTCTTCGCAGGAGCAGCCTTCTTTGCCGCTTTCGCCGGAGCCTTCGCGGCCTTTTTCGGTGCTTTGGCAGGCGCAGCTTTCTTCGCCACTACCTTCTTCGCTGGCTCTTTCTTTGGTGCTGCCTTCTTGGGCGCTTTCGCCGCAGCCTTGATCGGCACCGGCTTGGCCGTCACTGCTCCGGGCGATTTTGCAGGCACTGCCTTCTTCGCGTCGGCAGGAGCTTTAGCTGATGCAGGCAGCTTTTTCTGATCCGCGGCCGGCTGTGCAGCAGGCGGTTTGCCTGCATTCGCTACGGGTACTGGTGCGGCAGCAGGTGCAGCTACGGGAGCGGGTGCTCCCTTTGGCTTTCGTCCTCGCTTACCTGCGACGACGGGCGCAGGTGCGCCAGGCGCAGCAGGAGCAGCAGCAGCGGCTTTACCACGTCCACGTCGTGCCGCTGGTGGTGGAGGCGGAGGAGGCGGTTCGTAGGGCTTCAGGAAATTGACAATCTCATTGTGCGAGCGCAGTTTGCTGTCGAGCAACAACAGAAACGCTTCGTCCAGGATCTTCTGATACTCCGGAAGCTGCGCCGTGATGCGCAGTTCAGCCATCTCCGGAAATGGCAGCTTCTCGCGGACTTGACGCCACTTGGTAAAGAAGTTCTTCAGCTTGGCATCGACCGCCTGCTGCTTGGTCGTGACGCTCAGGAAGAGCACATCTTCCGGCGCAGCGCTAGACAAAAGTTTCCAGGCGCCTGAGGTAGTCGACGCCTCGCGGCCAGTCAGCTTCTTCGCCAGGTCGTGGGCGCGGCTCTCCAGGTGCTTCCATTTATCGATGAAGTCGCGGCGCGGTATCAGCCGCTGAATCTCTGAGATGTCCTTGTCCGACATCTTCTTCGTCAGGAAGTACATGTTGGTGGGCCCAGCTTCCGGGAAATAGCCCAGCTCATTCATCATCTGGCGCTGCTTGACAACGTGGCCCAACTCGCTGGCCTCAATCCTCGCCGCATTCCAGTGCGGATGCAGCACCTGCAACCAACCTTCGCGCTCCAACGCGCGCACCACCGGGATGGGGTCGTCTTCATGCGCGAGCTGTTCCAACTCGTGTCCAATCGAACGCTTGCCCACGTACTCGATGTAGTTGTTTTCCTTCGCCGCGTCGTAGCGCGCCTGGGTACGCTCTTCCAGCGTGTAATGAAAACGCGCCGCCAGTCGGGTCCCGCGAATCAGGCGAATTGGATCTTCAAGGAAGGCGTAGTTGTGCAGAATGCGCAATACCTTGGCTTCGATGTCCGCGATCCCATTGAACGGATCGAGCAGCAATCCGCGCGATCCTGGATTCAGCGACAGCGCCATGGCATTCACTGTGAAGTCACGGCGTCGCAGGTCCTCATTGATAGTGGCTGCGGTGACGGTCGGCGCCTTGCCTGGCTTGTCGTAGACCTCTGAGCGCGTCATGTTCAGCTCGGCTCGGACGTTCCCCGGCATCAGCAAGTAGAGGATGCGCAAATCTTCGTCGGCACCCTGAATGCTAATGCCCGCCTTTTCCAGCTCTTTTTGCAGCTTGAGCGGATTGCCCTGGACGCTGAGGTCGATGTCGCGGATGGGAAGGCCCGTGACCAGGTCGCGGATTGTGCCGCCGGTGAGGTAGACATTCAGGCCGCCGTGGCGCGCGATTTCCTGAACAAGGGTCACACCCCGCTGTTGATCCGGGGTGAGCCGGGTTTCCATGCTATAAATGTAGTCTGCCATCTAACTGTATGACTCTGTTGAAGTTCCGATGAGGAACGTGTCCAGACAGGGAGGCAGATTAGCCAGCTCACAACCGTTCATACTGCTCCCCCGCCACGAAAAATGACTGTCAGATTCCGGAATACTCGTCGTGCTTGCTGGGAACTGAAACCGTAACTCTTGCTTTTGCCGAGACTTACGTGGCATCGGCTCCGGGAGCGCTGCACAGCGAACAATAACACAAGGTTTATGTTTTGGCTACAAAGCAGGTTAAGGGAAGCATTCGAGGAGTAAAGGTGCGAGAATTAAGTCGCTGTCCGGCGACTGGATACTATAAGTCGTGCCACAACGGATTTCGGCGCAATTGGCTGTATAGAGCGCAGCTTTATGTCCTCCACTCGCAAAAAAGTGATCGTTCGTAAGCTCGACCGAGATACCGCCGCGGGTTACGTAGGCTCCGAGTACATCGCCGACGGCAAGCTCGAACTGCTGAACACCGCCGGCAACGTCGTAAGCATTGCGCTCAGCGAGATCAAGGGCATTTACTTCGTGCGCGAGTTCAACGAACCTGAGTCGCTGACGCGTAAGACCTTTACTTCCCGACCGCGCGCCGAAGGTCTGTGGGTGCGCCTGCACTTCCGCGACAACGAGATCATCGAGGGCCTGATGCCCAACGACCTGATTCAGGAGGGCAACGATGGATTCTCGATTATCCCGCCCGACACCCGTTCCAACACGCAGCGGATTTTCGTTCCCCGCTCGGCGCTGGCTGAGATGAACGTCATCGCCGTCATCGGAGAGAAGAAGTCGCAACGCGGCCGGCGGCCAGAAGATACGCGTCAGGTTCCGATGTTCGGGTAGAACCTTTATTTCGCCCGCGACCTCCCGTTATCACGCGCGTCGAAAACCATGTTGTTCATAGGAGTGAGCGCTCAATGCGAAAGTTTCTGATCGCGGTATCACTTGGGCTTAGTATCCTGGCCCAGGCGCAGCAGCCAAAGACGGTCCCGACTTTGAAAACTGTTCTCCTGCAGGAGCTGCGCGAGACGCATAATGAGAAGGCCTGGTTCGTCTCAGAGAAGGAGGCTGTAGCTGGGCTCAGCCCCGAGCAAGCCGCCTGGAATGACGGCAAGAATCACTCCGTCGGTCAGTTGGTACAGCACCTGAACTTTTGGAACTCCTCCAACCTGGCGAGGCTTAAGCATCAGCCGGCGCCGAAGGTCACGGATAACGACACCACTTTCGCCTTCGATCCCAATCAATGGGACCAGACTCTCAAAGAATTTGATCGTGTAATGGGAGAACTGGAGCAGTTCGTCGAATCCGCGGATGACGCGACTCTGGCCAAGATCGCGCCGACGGTGGCACGTATTGCCCAGCACAACGCCTACCACATCGGCGAAATGGTCACATCGCGCAAAAAACAGGGCACCTGGAATCCTGAAAACGGCGTTAAGTTGTAGGCATATTCCGTTTCCGTGAAGTCACTCGGCATGCACGAGAGCCGCGGCCTGTCGTCGTTCGTATAGGATCGTCTGGTGAAAATCGAGACAGCGTGGAACCGTATCGCAACCGGTGTGCGCAAATTTCAGACTGAAGTCTTCCCCGAGCAGCGGGCACTGTTCGAAAGCCTGCGCAACAAACAGAATCCCCTCGCACTGTTCATTACCTGCGCTGATGCGCGCGTCGTCCCCAACCTGTTTACCCAGACTGGTCCCGGGGAGATTTTTATTGAACGCAATCCCGGCAACATGGTGCCGCCTTACGGCGACTTTGTGGGCGGCGTCACCTCGGGAGTGGAGTACGCCAACCTGGTGTTGAAGGTGCCGCTGATCGTCATCTGTGGACACACGGATTGCGGAGTGATGAAGGCATTGCTTCATCCCGAAACCACCAGCGGACTTCCCGGAGTGCAGCAGTGGATGCGTCATGGCAACGAAGCGCGGCACGTTGTGGTGCGCGATCATTCCGATCGTCCCGAGGAAGAGAAGGTCCATCGCCTGGCCGAAGCGAATGTGCTGGAGCAGATTGCGAATCTCAAAACCCATCCCAGCGTGGCGTCACGACTGGCTGTGGGCGAAGTGATGATTCGCGGCTGGGTCTACGACATCGGCAGCGGTTCAATACGACAGGCCGATCTGGACACCGGCGAGTTCACGGAGTTCTACGGCGAGTAGGTCCCGAGGTTCGGGTAGTGCGGCTGGGTGCCCCAGGTTCGGCATCGGTTGGCCTAACCTGGGCGAAGGCCGTGTGGCACGAACTTTCTACCCAGCACCCGCCTGTGTTTTGGCCTGCTCGACGTCTGGCGCGAACTGAAAGAGCTGGTCTACTCGCGTGACCTTCAATGCGTTCACCAGACGCTCTCCCGCTCCCGCCACGATTAGCTTGCGGCCTGCGTTTTCGCGAGAGACGTGCGCGCCCACCAGGCAGCCGATTCCCGCCGAGTCGATGTATGGAACATCCGCCATGTCGAGAATCAGCAGGTTGGCATCGTCAGACCGAACCAGGTTTTGGAAAGGGAAGAAGTTTCCCAGCAGCAGCGGGCCATGCAGCCGCAGGATGCTGGTTCCGGCGGGGCCGTCGATCCGTTCAATTTCCAGTGGTTGCTCTTGCATACCCGGCGATTGTATATGCTTCTCGAGATTCGAATATTACGGCAATATTACTGATCCGAATAGGGCCAGGCTTGAAGAGAACATGCGGAAGTGGCCGACCTCGCGGCCCGCGTGGCTCGTTCCTGAGACCGGAAAATCGACAGCCGGCCATAACTGTGCCGCAGCCGGTTGCCGCATAAGCCAATGCTCAGAGAGGCACTTGCGGTGTAATCTGTGCTCCAGCTATGACTCGCCCGAGTTTCGTGCGTCGCGCGATATTGTCTGTCCTTGGTTTCGGTTTACTCCTTCCTGCACAGACGCCCCAGGAGACGAATCCATCGCCCAAGCCATCCCCTGAGCTGGCCGCTCAAACACGGGCCCTTCCGCAATCGCCACAGGTTACGCCGCAACTTACCAGGCAAGACGTGGAAGCGTTCCTCGATGGCGTGGTGCCGATTCAACTGCAACAGGATGACATTGCAGGCGCTGTCGTAGCAGTGGTGAAGGATGGCCAGGTACTGTTCGCGAAAGGGTACGGCTTCGCCGACATGAAGACCCGCAAACCGGTGAGCGTGGACGACACGCTTTTCCGTCCAGGATCCATTTCCAAGACCTTCACCTGGACGGCGGTGATGCAACTGGTCGAGCAGGGCAAGATCGATCTCGACCGCGATGTCAATGAGTACATCGATTTCAAAATTCCCGCACCGTTCGGTAAGCCGGTTACGATGCGCAATCTGATGACGCACACGCCGGGATGGGAAGAGTCGGTCAAAGAGCTTTTCGTTGCGAATCCGTCGGAGATATATCCCATCGGTCAGTACCTGAAGAAGCGGCTGCCGAAACAGATTTATCCGCCGGGCACGACCCCGGCTTACTCAAACTATGGCGCAACCCTGGCGGGATATATCGTGAGCCGCGTTTCCGGCATGCCCTTCGAAGACTACATCGAGAAGAACATCCTTCAACCCTTGGGCATGACCCACGCGACCTTCCGCCAACCGCTGCCCGACAACCTGAAGCCGCTGATGTCCGAAGGCTACGACCAGGCATCGGAGCCGCCAAAGAGTTTCGAAGTCGGCGAGGCGGGCCCCGCCGGAGCCATGTCAGTCAGCGCCGGCGACATGACGAAGTGGATGATCGCGCACCTGCAAAATGGCGAATACAATGGCGTGCGCATCCTGAAATCTGATACTGCGCAGCTCATGCACTCGCGAACCTTCGGGCTGGTTCCCGAGATGAATGGTATGGCTCTCGGGTTTTATGAGGAGACGCGTAATGGTCATCGCATCATCGGACATGGCGGCGACACCCAGTGGTTCCACAGCGACATGCACCTGATGCCCGACCAGAACCTGGGCTTCTTCGTTTCCTACAACAGCGCAGGCAAGGGTGAAGGCTCGCCGCGAACTATTCTGTGGCAGACTTTCCTGAATCGCTATTTCCCCTACACCCCGCCAGAAGGCAAACCGGTCGACGATTCGGCGGCGGACGCGAAGGCGATTACCGGCACCTACTGGTCGAGCCGCCGTTCGGAGACGACGTTCCTCTCTGCTACCTCCCTGTTAGGCGAGGGCAAGGTGCGAGTGAACAGCGACGGGACTATCAGCTTGAATTTGGCCAAAGACTTTGCCGGAAATCCCAGAAAATTCCGCGAGGTCGGTCCGATGTTCTTCCGCGAAGATCATGGACAAACCCAGTTGGCATTCGTTAAGAACTACGCCGGACAGCAAATCATCGTGACCGATGTTCCAATCCATGTCTGGCAGCCGGTGCCGTGGTGGAAAAATAACCGACTTAATCTCGGCGTACTTATCGCTTCGATGGCGATCTTCGCAGTGACCCTGTTGTTCTGGCCGATCAACGCCCTGCTACGCCGCCATTACGGCGAACGGCTCTCTCTCAGCCTTGAGTACCGTAGAGCGCGACGCCTGATCCGCACCGTTTGCGCGCTCGACATTCTGCTCCTGGTCGTGCTGGCAATCTGCATCACCGCGGTCGAGAACAATATCGGTTTGTTGAGCAGCCGGTTCGATGGCCGTCTGCGCGTACTTCAGTTGCTGGCCTCACTGGATGTGCTGGGAGCTTTCGTCGGAATCTGGTACTTCGTACGCTCGTGGCGAGAATTCGACTTGTGGTTCTGGACAAGAATTTGGAATTCGCTGCTTATGCTCGCCTGCATAGGCTATGCAGCGTTCCTGCTGAACTGGCACATCCTGAGCTTCAGTTTGAACTACTGAGCGCCATCTCATACGGTTTGTATCAGGGCAAATCGATTTAGACGATGACCTACAGGAGTTGCATCAGACACTTTTTCGGCGATTATCCCGGCAAAGACTCCGGGATGTAGGCTATCCCCATCCAGAAAACCTGACTAGCAGTTGCTTACTGGACGGTCACGCTGGCGCTGCCGGTTTGTCCACCATAAGTCGCCGTGACCGTACACGTTCCGGTAGACACGCCCGTGACCAGTCCGCCAGTTACGGTTGCAACCGCGGTATTGCTCGAATTCCACGTGGCCGAACCCGTGACATTCTGGGTGCCATTGTTCGAGAGCGTTGCCGTCGCGGTTAGTTGCTGGTTCGATCCCGAAACTATGCTCACGGTGTTAGGCGACACGGCCAGGCTGATTACCGTCTGATTGCTGACCGTAAGCCCGGTACTGGAGATCACGTTTCCGGATTTCGCCTGAATCGTCGTGGTCCCGAGAGTGGAGCCCGCTGTCGCAAGTCCCGTACTGTTGATGGTGGCAATATTACTGGTGGAGGACGACCAGGTGACCGTGTCCGTCGCATCTCCCGTCGTATTGTTGCCGAAGGTTGCCGTAGCCGTGTACTGCTGGGTACCGGCCGGCATTACGACCGCGTTCAGCGGGGACAACGTGAGCGATACGATCGCATCCGCAGCCGGAAAGAACTGACCGCACGCAGGCAAAAACAGTAGCACAGCCACTGCGATCAGAAAAAGCGAACAAGACAAGCTCAGGACGGAAAATCTTGGGGTCACGAGGGCTATTTTATCACCGCTGACAGAGGGAGCACTTGCGGTGCAGGGACGGGATTGTCATATGCCGTGGCGAAGATAGCTGCCCCTGGGTCGATTTGCAAAGCCTCTCAGGTACCCGCCCGCATTCCGTGTGTAACTACCACCGATCACTGCCCTGCGCGTTGAGGAGAGAATCTCAAGTGCACGGATTAGGACAAGAATAAGTAAGTATTTGTCTCTTTGTTGACTTGGCACCACAACTCGACTCGGCCAATTCGGGTTTATCGATTAATGAGCCTTTCTGGCATCTAAGCTAGAAAGTTGCTGAATCCCCCAAATTTGCATCCAATAACTCAGCAAAATGGGTGACTGTAGTCTGCCAGTCTGGGAAATATCCCAATTTAGGAGATATGCCCGTAAATTCAGAGTACAATATCGCCCACAAGAAAGATTGGACTCTGCGCCTCTTTGTTAGACTAGCTTAATCTCTCAGTAGAAAGGATCGTAATGGATATAAAGAGCGTGCTTGACCAACTACACACGGAGCGCGATCGTGTTAACCAAGCTATAGCTGCCCTGGAGACCCTTCAAGGCATTCCCTCCGCGCCTCGGCGTGGGCGTCCACCGAAGAACGCGCAGAGTGGGAACGTCTACTCAATGCCGAAGAAGCGGACCATGAGCCCCGCTGCTCGTAAGCGCATTTCAGAGATGATGAAGAAGCGGTGGGCCGAAAGAAGAAGGAAAAAGGCAGCCTAGCTCGAAATATTTCGACCCTCATCGAAAACAGATTTCGACCCTTACAAGGCGCCCACACGGGCGCCTTTTTATTGGAACGTATTACCCCTTACTTTCGTTCGATTAGCCGGGCGGTGAGCACTGCGCCGTCGCGATCATCGTGCAGCTTAATGGGGAATATCAGCACGTTCCAATTCCAGTGCGCGCTCTTGCGTGGCAGGTGCGAAGCGCCGCGGAATCCACGCCGGTCGATATAGGTCTCACGCGTGTCGCATACGGTGCGCAATACTTCGTGCCATTCTTCCCCGAGCTGAGGAAACTGTTCGAACAAGTTCTTTCCCACAAACCACGAACGTTTGTGGTTGTTCATCGATGCGAAGTAGTCATTCACATATTGCCATGTACCCTCGCGATCGAGAATTTCCAGAACAATATCGTCGCCCATAGCCATGGAAATTCGCGAGTAGTAGAAGTCGCGCGCATCGACGACTACCGGCCTGCCGCGCTTCTTAGCTTCAAACGTCTGCAGAGCTCCCACAAGGTCGTCGACCGAACTGTAGCCCTTCAGCAGGTGCATGTCGGCGATGCCGCCAAACTTACGCTCCAACGTCGCAGAAAGAATGATGATGGGTACTTGCGGCCGCATGCGGCGCAACGTATTCGCAACATCTGTGCCGAACTTTCCTGCCCCCAGATGGTAGTCGAGCACCGCGATATCGATTTGTTCCAGCTTGGATTGCGCCTCTTCGATGGAGCTCGAGGTGACGACGTGATAGCCCTTCTGCCTCAGGATGGCCGAACGCAACACCAGATTGTCTTCGCGATCGTCGAGCAGCAGAACCCGAATCGGGCTGGCTGAAACAAGTTGCGGGCCGGCAGCGGAATGCGTCGTTTTGGGCGAGTTCTCATCCATCTGGACTCTTAGAAGCAGCTCTGGCCTCAGCGGTCACTGAAAATCGCCATACCACCTGACTTTTTTCGAGACCAATCATTCGTCGCCAGAAGTTCGAGTATCGCTACCTCGCCGTTGCGTAAGGTTTCGCACTGCCCGGGCAAGTTCAGGAAGTCTATTGAACACGGCCACTGCGCGCAACCATTGTTTATTGTCGAAGGCTGGACTGCCGCTGACTATGCTCCCAGCCGGAATATCCCCGTGCGTTCCGCTTTGCGCGGTAACGATAACGCCGTCGCCGACATTGCAATGTCCGGCAACGCCCGCCTGGCCTGCCAGCACGACATTCTTTCCGATGACGCTGGAGCCCGCCAAACCTACCTGCGCACACAGCAACGTGTTCTCTCCCACCGCGGAACCGTGTCCGACTTGCGCGAGGTTGTCGACCTTCACTCCACGGCCTACCCGCGTCTCACCGATGCTGGCGCGATCAACACACGCATTAGCCTGAACTTCTACGTCGCTCTCAATCACTGCCGGGCCGGATTGCGTAATCTTCTGCCAACGATCGCCATCGCGTGCAAAGCCGAAGCCGTCGGCGCCGATGATGGCGCCATTCTGCAAGATGACATCATCGCCCAGCACGCAGTTTTCACGCACAACCGCATGAGCGTGCGCGAAGAAGTTATTGCCAATGCGCGCCCCGCGATAGATGACCACATGGGACAGCAGAACAGCGTTGTCGCCGATCTCTACTTCGTCGTCGATCACTACATACGCGCCAACATGAGCATTCGCGCCCATCCGTGCCGAGCCTGCTACTACCGCTGTGGGATGAAGTCCCGGTGCATACTGCGGCGGCTTGTAAAACAAATCGATGGCCCGGGCAAAAGCGAGATAAGGATTATCGCTGCGCAACAGTGGCGTGCGTCCCGCCGGAAAATCGTGGCCGACAATAATCGCCGATGCGGCTGTGGTCTTGGCGGTAGCTATGTACTTCGGATTAGCGATAAAGGTGATCTGCCCGGCAGCGGCTTCTTCAATACCGGCAACACCCGTGATGTCGTGATCGGGATCGCCGTTTTCGAAGGTCGCTCCCAGTGCAGATGCGATGGCAGAGAGTTTCATGACAGCAACAATAAACGATAAAGGGTGGTCAGCAATTCAACCATGGATACATATGGATGGACCCGGGTCTGAGGTCCCTACGGGCGGTTTTAACTCTCATTGTTTCTCTGATCCGTGGCTATCCGTGAGTTCCTCGGCAGCCACCGCTCCAGGATCGTGCTAGCAACCAAGTTCGGATCGCAGTTGGACACTGAGGGAAAGAAGAAAGGCGCGTCCCAGAGATACATATTCTCCGCCATCGAAGCCAGTCTTTCGCGCCTGAAGACCGACTGGATCGACCTTTACCAGTTGCATCGGCCCGATCCCGACACGCCGATCGAGGAAACCCTGCGTGCGCTCAACCCCCTGGTGCAACAGGGAAAAGTGCGCTACATCGGATGCTCAAACCTCTCGCCAGAGCAACTGGTGGAAGCGCATGAAATCGCAGAAAGACTCGGACTCGAACAGTTTGTCACCAGTCAGGACGAATACAGCCTGCTGGCGCGAAACCTTGAAACCGGCCTGCTGTCTACAATCGGAAAATTCGGAATGAGTGAGCTGCCGTATTTTCCCCTGGCCAGCGGAATGCTCACCGGAAAGTACAAACGCCAACAGGAACATCCACCCGGCACACGGCTGGCTGACAAGGCCGCCTTGGCACAGCGGCACGCAACTCCTGAGAATTGGGACACCTCGTGGCTGCTATCGCACAAGATAGTAGGAAACGTCATCGCAGGAGTGACTAAGCCTGAGCAAGTGGAAGCTAATTCGAAGTCAGGCCAGTGGAAGCTGAGTCCGGACGAACTCGCCGAAATTGACGACCTCACCAAACCAGACCAGCCATAAAGCAAAAAACGCCGGAGCATTGTCGCCCCGGCGCTCGCAATCAATTCGTTTGAAGGTTAGACGTTGAACTTGCGGCGAAGACCTGCTGCCGCAGCCACAATGCCGCTGCCCAACATGATCAGCGTGCCCGGCTCAGGAACAGTAGTACCGTCAACCCGGAATCCGACGTTCGTGCTGTTGAACAGATTCCACGGTCCACTGTTGCTGCCAAGCTGGTTGAACGCGCCCGGTCCCTGCTGGTCCTGGTAAGAGAACATCCAAGCCTGCTCGGTACCCGGGTCGGTCTCCTGGGCAATAACCCAGTACGTCGTACCAGCGTTCACCGTTCCACAGCTACTGCAGTTGAACTGCACCAACCCGCCAGGAAATGGCGGAATGGTACCCTGCTGGCTCAGTGTGGCCAGGATGCTACCCGGCGAGCCGGCGTTATCTGATGCCAGGAACAGGCTAACGGGAGCGTTGCTGCCGGCATAGTTGCCCAGCGCCAGCACGGCGTCCACCATGTTCTCGCTCTGGCTTGGCATGAACGGGAACGCCAGCACCTGGTTGAAGTAGTTGGAGCCGTCAACGAAGTAGCCGCTGCCGGTATCGTATTCGCCATTGGGTCCCAGTGTGGTGTACAGCACATCGGTTGCGCCGGCGGTGGCGCAAAGCAGCAGGACAAACGCCGCAACCACAGTCAAAATAGTGATCTTGCGTGTCAAGGGTTTCCTCCTAGCAGTAGGAATACGCTGCGCACTTCAGCGTGGTCGGAAGTCTATAACGGGGGTTCCCAAATTAGCAACAACTTTCGTGCCACCTCGGGAATTATTCGCCCACACTCAAATACTTTAAAATCAATTCCTTACATTGGTTACTGCAGGTTACCCGAAGCTAGCTGCGAGCCAAGTGTACGTCGCAGGAACTGCTTTGCCATGTCGCCGGCATCCAGATGTTTGCCGTCAACCTCGTAATTCATCTTTCGCATTTCGTCGGCGCTGAGCTTTCCGGCAAGAGCCAAAAAGGCCGGCTGAGCTTCTGAGAAACTTTGCAGAAGTTCAGGCCTCACGACTGGGACGGCGTCATAGGGTGGGAAATAGTGCCTATCATCCTCCAGAACGATAAGCCCGAGAGCCTCAATCAAGCCGTCAGTATTGTTACCGGCGACGATATCGACCGAGCGATTCTGTAGCGAACGATAAAGTAGCCCGAGATCCATCACCCTCGGCGCCTCCGCAAATTTCAGACTGTAGGTTCGAACTAGCCCCGGATAGCCATCCTTCCGTTCAAGAAACTCATAGCCCACCCCCAACCTCATGTGAGGTGCATACGGCGATAATTGTGACAACTTGCTGATTCCCATGCGCCGCGCATCGTCGCCCCTGACGACCATGGCAAAGGTATTGTTGAAGCCCAGGGGAGCCATGACTTCGAGATTGAAGCGCTGCTTGTAAGCGGCTTTCACTCGCACATAAACCGATTCCGGATCGCCGGTATAGCTTTCCTTCAAGACCGCTGACAGTGCCGTCCCCGTGTACTCCACGTAGGTATCTATGCGCCCTGACAGGATTGCCTGCTGACAGATGTAAGTCCCTGCAAGGTAAAACCGGCGGTCGACCGGCGCAGAACATTTGCTACCCAGCCACTGCGCCAGGATTTCGCCCAGAATCAGTTGTTCCGTGAAATTTTTCGACCCGACTACGATCTCTTTGCCGCGAGGTGTGCAGCCCGTCGCAATCAGCGCCAGGCTGCCGGCAAGAAACAGGCGGCGATCCATGTTCAGTGGCTCCGCCGGGCCAGCAGCTTCTCGACTCCGCCGAGGCAAAGGTCGGCCGCCAACGCCATTGCCGCAGCGGGCAGGGCGCCCGCCAGAATGACGCCGTTGTCGACCATGGCGATGCCGCGAAAAATGAACTCGCCCAAGCCACCAGCGCCGATGGCCGCCGCAATCGTCGCGACGCCGATCGTGATCACGACTGCCGTCCGGATGCCCGCGAGGATCACCGGCGACGCCAGCGGCAGTTCGACCATCATCAACAACTGCCGCGACGTCAGTCCCATCGCGACGGCAGCCTCGCGCACCGGAGCACTCACGCCGACTATGCCGACGAAGGTGTTCCGCACGATCGGCAACAGCGCGTAAAGCGCGAGCGCCACAATTGCCAGTCGGTCCGCCCGCGCTCCCAACCAGGGAAGAGGCAGAAGCAATCCGAACAGCGCGAGGCTGGGGATTGTCTGAATGACATTGGTGCTGCCCAGCACGAAGGCTCTCATCTTGGGTCGGCGGGTCAGCAGGATTCCCAGTGGAACCCCGATGGTCACCGCGATCAACGTGGAGATGCTGACCAGCCACAGGTGTTCGCCCGTGAGGGTCAGGACTTCGCGCGGATGGGTAAGGATGAAGTTCATCGATACGCCCTCTGCTTAATCGATCCCGGCATCAATTACCCAGCCGCAGCTGCCCGGCCCGAACTACCTGTTTGTAGGCCTTTGCCAACTCATCTTCCGCTTGCCAGAATTCGTTTGCCGTATACACGCCGCGCAGGCGTCCTGAATCCATCAGGCCGATCCGATCACCCAGCATCAACGCTTCGCCGACGTCATGGGTTACAAACACCACTGTCTTCTTCAGCCTCTGCTGCAGGTTCTGGAATTCCGTCTGTACTTCGGCGCGAGTGATGGGATCAAGAGCGCCAAAAGGCTCATCCATCAGCAGAATCGGAGGCTCCGCCGCGAGAGCCCGCGCCAACCCCACCCGTTGACGCTGCCCTCCCGAAAGTTCATTGGGATAGCGATCGCTAAACTCCGCGAGCGGCAGACCCACCAACGCAAGCACTTCCTCTACACGACCATCGAGACGAGAGCGCTCCCACCCTTCCAGCTTGGGAATTAATGCGACATTCTCTCGAACCGTATAGTGTGGAAACAGGCCCACGTCCTGGATAGCGTAGCCGATCGACCGCCGCAGCCGGATTACGTTCCATTGCGACAGCGCTTTGCCATCGACCAGAACCTCGCCCGCGGTAGGCTCAATCAGCCGGTTGATCATCTTCAGGCAGGTGGTCTTCCCTGAACCGCTGCGTCCCAGCAGCATCAGCGTCTCGCCCGGCCGAACGCACAAGTTGATTTCATCAAGCAGCAGACGGTCGCGAGCGATCCTGTAACCGACATTGCGAAACTCGATGGACACTGCTGGTTGTTGTGTCATTGGCGTCTGTTACGCGATGGTGAATCAGGGTATCAGAGTGCCGCCGCCCGGCGTTTCCTTGCCTGAACAAGTTGCTTGCCCGAGCGACAAGACTGCAACCCATAGCAGGTATACTCAAGAGATTCCCATGGCCAGCAAGCTGGACGAGATCATAGCCGCAACTCGCGCACGGGTGTCGGAGAGCAAGTCGCAAGCCGGCCTCGGCGCCCTTGAGTCGCGCGCCGCCGCTCACCAGCCTCGCGGCTTTCGCAACCGCCTAAGAGCCGCTAGCGAGTCAGGGGCTGCCATCATCGCCGAGTTGAAGAAGGCTTCTCCGTCGAAAGGACTTGATACGCGCCGACTTCCCTGTAGCTGAACTGGCCCGGGAACTGGAGCAGGCTGGCGCAGCAGCGCTGTCGGTGCTGACCGACGAACCATATTTTCAAGGCTCGCTTCGCAACCTGGAACTCGCTTCGCAAGCGACCTCGCTTCCCTGCCTGCGCAAAGACTTCATCATTGACGAATTTCAGTTAGCTGGAAGCCCGCGCTCATTGTGCCGACGCCGTGCTGCTGATCGTTGCGGCTCTTACCCAAAGCGAGCTGACGGATCTGTCGCATCGGGCACACGCGCTCGAGTTGGATGTCCTGTGCGAGGTGCATGACGGAGATGAGTTGCAGCGCGCCCTTGACGCCGGATGTAACACCATTGGCGTCAACAATCGCAACCTGCATACTCTCCAGATCGACCTGAACACATCGCTTGAGCTGGCAGAGCTAATGCCCGGAGACGTTCTGAAGGTCGCCGAGAGCGGCATCGAGAACGCCGAACGACATTGGACGGCTTCGCGCGGCAGGTTTCGAGGCTTTCCTGATTGGCGAATCTCTAATGCGCGCTCCACATCCCGGTCAGGCTCTGGCGAATCTGCTGGCACGCGCTACGGCGGCTGTATGACCTGGACCAAGATTTGCGGCACGACTAACTTGGGCGATGCGAACCTCGCGGTCAGCGCCGGAGCCGATGGGCTGGGGTTTATCTTTGCGCCGAGCCCACGACAAATCCAACCGGAAACAGCCGCCCAAATCATCGCGGCGCTGCCGGCCAAGATTGCGAAAATTGGCGTGACAGTGAACCAGTCGCCTGAGGCCGTAGCTAACCTCGCTCAGACCGTAGGCCTCACTGGAATCCAGTTGCAGGGCGATGAGTCCGGCGACCAGCTTTGCGCCTACCGCTCGGCGGTTCCGTCGCGCAAGATCATCAAGACGCTGCAGGCGCGACAGGTGCTCGCCGGCGGCGAAGAGTACCTTTATCAGTATCTGCGCCAATCTGAATTCCTCGATGCGCTGCTGCTCGATGCCGGGGTGCCCGGACAGCCGGGGGGAACCGGCGTTCCCTTCGACTGGAATGCGCTTGCTCCTCTGGTGGCAAATATTAAGCGCTGTATTCCCGTCATTATCGCCGGCGGCCTGACGCCAGAGAATGTGCCCGAGGCACTGCGTCTGTTTGAACCGTGGGGCGTCGACGTAGTTTCCGGCGTCGAGAGCGCAATTGGCCGCAAGGATGAAACAAAACTGCGGGCGTTTGTGAATGCCGTCCGCACCGCGTCGGTTTCGCAGCCGGCAGCAAGTCGCTGAACGATGAACCACGATTAACGCTGAGTAGCTTTCATGGATCCTGTGTCACATAACGAACCGCCCAATCCAACGGCTCCGAAAGCGCGTCGCCCCCGTTCGGTTCCGGGCCGCTTCGGCTCCTACGGCGGACGCTTTGTTCCCGAGACGCTGATGTCGGCGCTCCAGGAACTGGAATCGGCTTATGAAAGTGCTCGGCGTGATAAAGAGTTTCGCAAGGAATATCACCGCCTGCTCGAAGATTTTGCCGGGCGGCCGACGCCACTGTTTCTGGCTGAGCGCCTCACGCGCGAACTGGGCGGCCCGAAGATTTACCTCAAGCGTGAAGATCTGCTCCACACCGGAGCGCACAAGATCAATAACTGCATTGGGCAGGCGATATTGGCACGGCGCATGGGCAAACACCGCATCATCGCCGAAACCGGCGCCGGGCAGCATGGAGTCGCAACCGCAACGGTATGCGCTCTCTTCGGCATGGAATGCGTGGTGTACATGGGCTCGGAAGACATGCGCCGCCAAGAGCTGAACGTCTTCCGCATGCGTCTTCTCGGCGCCGAGGTTCGCGCCGTCGAGTCGGGCTCACGGACCTTGAAAGACGCCATCAATGAAGCCATGCGCGACTGGGTCACCAACGTTCGCACCACACATTATCTGCTGGGCAGCGTGCTGGGCGCGCACCCTTACCCCACCATGGTTCGTGACTTTCATCGCGTGATCAGCCGGGAAGCCCGCCAGCAGATTCTGCGCGCCGAAGGCCGCCTTCCCAATGCAATCATCGCCTGCGTTGGTGGGGGATCGAATGCCATCGGCGTATTTTACGAGTTCATCAAGGATCGCAACGTGCAGTTGATCGGCGTTGAGGCAGGAGGCCGTGGTCGCAAACTCGGCGACCACGCTGCCCGCTTCGAAGGCGGCGGTCCGGGCGTTTTGCAAGGAACGTATTCCTGGGTACTGCAAGACCAGGCGGGACAGATCGCGCTCACTCATTCCGTTTCGGCAGGATTGGACTATCCCGCCATCGGGCCGGAACACGCCTGGCTGCACGATCAGGGCCGCGCGGAATACGTATCTGCGACTGACGCGGAGGCGCTTGATGCTCTAAAGCTGCTGGCGCGAACGGAAGGCATCATCGCCGCACTCGAGTCAGCTCACGCGGTAGCGGAACTGATAAAGCGCGCTCCGCAAATGCCCAAGGACAATATTGTGATCGTGAACATCTCCGGCCGCGGCGACAAAGACATCGGTATTTTGCGTGAGAATCTGGCGTTTTAAGAAGTTGTCGGTGGTCAGTTGTCAGTCATCAGTCATCAGTGAAGCAAGAATCTTGCTGATAAGTCACTTCGCGTCAGGGCACGTCTCTTGGACGTGCCGAATCAGGCGCAGAAAAATGTCCGGGCTTCAGCCCCTGAAAACATGACCCATGTGCAGGAGCTACAGCTCGAAACCTAAAACTTGAAACTGGATTTTCTGACAACCGACAACTGATCACTGACAACTGCTTCATATGCCCATCACCTTCAAACACAAACCCGGCCTCGTCGCCTACATCACCTGCGGTGATCCGTCGCTCGAGGTGTCGCGCGATGTCGCTCTTGCAGCCATCGCAGCCGGGGCCGACGTCGTCGAGTTGGGAGTTCCATTCAGCGATCCCGTTGCCGATGGACCGGTGATTCAGCGGGCCAGTGAGCGGGCGCTTCGCCAGGGAACGAATCTCGACAGTGTTTTGCAAATGGCGCGCGAAATCCGCGAGCAGTCAAACGCCGGCATCATCATCTTCTCTTATATGAATCCCATTCTTCAGTTTGGGATTGACCGCTTTTGCGCGTCGGTTGCCGCGGCCGGAGCAGACGGCGCGCTGGTGACTGACCTTCCCATCGAGGAGGCGGGTGATTATCTGCGAGCTCTTAAAGGCCGTCGACTCTCGCCGGTTTTCCTGGCCGCGCCCACCAGCACCGACGAACGCTTACGCAGTATCGCGCGACATTCGCGCGGCTTCGTTTATGCCATCTCGCGCACCGGAATTACCGGCGCTCGACAGGAAGTCGCCAACGATGCGCGCGAATTGGTAGCACGGCTTCGCAACCTTACTCACCTGCCCATTGCGGTCGGATTTGGCATCTCCAATGCCCAGCAGTTTTCAGAAGTGGGAACCTTTGCCGACGCTGCCGTCATGGGAAGCGCTATCGTACAAAGAGTGGAAGAAAATCCAGGGCGCGAAGCTGAGGCAGTTTCGGAATTTCTGTCGTCAGTTACCGGCGTGAAGCGCCAAGCGGGCGTTTCGAATTAGGCTGGGTCGAAGTTCAGAACAACGTGGGCTCGGGCAGACATTTATGGAT
The DNA here is from genome assembly GCA_963819645.1 of uncultured Acidobacteriaceae bacterium. Lineage (GTDB taxonomy): Bacteria > Acidobacteriota > Terriglobia > Terriglobales > Acidobacteriaceae > CAVVDY01. Next base: position 620,604 of record CAWFWZ010000014.1, on the reverse strand, counting down.
ATTGCGGATTGGCGTGGCCAAATCGATGAACTAGACGAGCAGCTGGTTCGGTTGATTAATAAACGCGCGGAATGTGCGCTCGCAATCGGCCGCCTCAAGCGCAACTCCGCGATGCCGGTGTACGAACCCGACCGCGAGCGAATCATCTTCGAGAACATCGGCCGCAACAACCACGGGCCTCTTTCGAACATACAACTGCGCCAGATATTCGAGAGACTGGTCGACGTAATGCGCCAGATTCAGGGTGACGAGATGGTTGCCGAAGACGCGAAGGCGTCGGCTGGCAGTGCGACGGGATTGAAAGCAAAGGAATGAATAAAGCTGCCAGCTGCGACTGGTATCAGGTCTCAGGTGTCAGGTCTCAGAAAAGGCCAAGAATCTCACGACATCTTTTCTGACGCCTGATAACTGACACCTGAAACCCATCGACGACTGAGGGCTGACGGCTGATAGCTGAAAGCTGCACGAACCAGGAGACCCTAACAACCCATGATTGTCGCAATGCTCGAACACGCCAGCGAAGACCAGATCCAGGATGTCACTGACCACCTGATGCGCATGGGTTTTGCGGTGCATCGCACTACCGGCGCGCGTCAGTCTGTCCTCGCGGCTGTCGGCAAACGCATCGACTTTGACACCCGCGACCTTGAAGTGCTGCCTGGGGTCGAGAAAGTGCATCGCATTAGCGCGCCCTACAAGCTGGTCGGTAGGCAGTTCCGTGGGCACGATACCGTTGTTAAGCTCGCCAACGGGACGGAAGTAGGCGGGAAGGAAGTGGTCGTCATGGCCGGACCTTGCTCCGTTGAATCGCGTGAGCAAATCTTCCTGGCCGCCGAGCAAGTTGCGCAAGCCGGAGCCAAGGTTCTGCGCGGCGGTGCATTCAAGCCTCGCAGCTCACCGTATTCGTTTCAAGGCATGGGACTGGAAGGACTGCAGCTGTTGCGCGAAGCCGCCGATGCACACGGACTCATGGTGATCAGCGAAGTCATGGAGATTTCGCAGATCGAGCCCATGATGTCCTACGTTGACATTTTCCAGGTCGGTGCGCGCAACATGCAAAACTTCAACCTCCTGCGCGAGCTGGGCAAGGTCCGCAAGCCGGTGCTGATGAAACGCGGCATCGCTGCCACTATCGAAGAGATGCTGCTTTCAGCGGAATACATTATGTCGGGCGGCAACTACGACGTGATTTTTTGCGAGCGCGGTATTCGCACCTTTGAGACTTACACCCGCAACACGCTCGACATCTCAGCCATTCCGATCGTGCACAAGCTGTCGCACTTGCCCATTACTTCCGATCCCTCGCATGGAACCGGACTGCGCGATAAGGTCGCGCCCATGGCGTGTGCGTCCATTGCCGCAGGAGCCGATGCCCTGCTCATCGAGGTGCATCCTGATCCTGACCACGCTTTGTCCGACGGAGCGCAGTCGATGTTCCCCAAGCAGTTCGCCGATTTGATGAATCAATTGCGCATGATCGCGCCCGCAGTGGGACGAACGATAGGGTAGTACGTGCCCATTCACCAAATCACGATCGTCGGCACCGGCCTGATCGGCGGGTCGTTCGGACTGGCATTGCGTGCGCATGGTTTCACAGGCACTCTCGTCGGCTGCGACAAGCCGGCCGTGCTCGACTCCGCGTTGAAACGCGGAGCCATCGACCGCGCTGAGCCTGATCTAGAGCGCGCCATCGCGGGCAGTGACCTGATTTTTTTCGCCACGCCGGTCGGTTGCATTCTTTCGCAATTCGAAGCGATCGCTCCTCTGGTCTCGCCCGATACGCTCATCACCGACGCCGGCAGCACCAAGCAACCATTCGTTGAACGCGCACGCCTGATATACGGATCCGACGCGCGTGCTCGTGTTCTGCCCGGTCATCCCATGGCAGGCAAAGAACACAGCGGCATCGAGCATGCTGACGCTGGTTTATTTCGCGATGCTGCGTGGATCATCACGCCCATCGAACCCGAAGCTTCCTACACCCAGCGCCAGCAAGAATGGCTCGATCTTCTCGCGAGCGTCGGCGCGCGCGTTATCACGATCGATGCGGAGAGGCACGACAAGCTCTGCGCCTGGGTCAGCCATTTGCCGCAGATGATCTCGACAGCATTCGCGACCGTTCTACGGGACGAGTTCGGAGACGACGACGCCGTTGTCCAGATCGGCGGCCGCGCTTTGCGCGAGATGACGCGCATCGCACACAGCCCTTATTCCATGTGGCGCGATATCGCCCTGACTAACACCGCGAATATCGAAGAGGCAATTCTCCGCTTCGAGCAGCAGCTGACCTACCTGCGCGAAAACCTTCGCGGACCGGCGCTGCGCGAACTGTTCGACAGTGCGAACAGGTTTGGGCAGGAGTAGACAGTCTCTTCTTCAGGGTGGAGCACGCCTTCCAGGCGTGCATTAACTACAAAGGATGAGAGTCCGGCTTTAGCCGCTGAGGGAAAGCTCTCGTCCATTTACCTCAGTGGCTGAAGTCCCAACCCGATCCTGTCATTGCTGTACGCCTGGAAGACGTGCTCCACGCAACTTCACTTTTCCTGCTTCTTGGTACAAGTTTTGCAGCGCTTCTCCAGTGCCTTGATCGCACCCTTGACGTTGGAATAAGGGCCGTGAGTTCTTCCGTTCTTAAGGTCCTTAAGTCCTTCTGCCACACGGCGGTCACTAAGACACTTTCTTGTCACCGCCGCCCCACGCCCGTCATCTCGCTCTCCGCATACAATGTTTCGATTTCCGCGCGATAGAGCTCTTCCACCTTGCGGCGGCGCAGCTTCATGCTTGGCGTCAGCGTTCCATCAGCAATGCTGAGTTCGTTAGGCACCAGCAGCACCTTTTTCAGCTTCTCGAACTGGGCCAGGTTCGCGTTTAACTCGTCCACAATCTCCTGATACAGCGCGCGTACCTTCTCTGAGCGGATCAGTTCTTCGCGCGAGATGGTATGCAAGCCGTGACCTCTCGCCCAGTCTTCCAACACCGTAAAGTTCGGAACGATCAGAACCGCCGGGAAGCGTCGGCGGTCGCCCAGCAGCGCGACTTCTCCGACGAACATGTTCACCTTGAGCGCGCTCTCGATCGGCTGCGGCGCAATGAACTTCCCACCAGAGGTCTTAATCAGGTCCTTCTTTCGATCGACGATCGAAAGGAATCCGTCCTCATCAAGCGCTGCGATGTCGCCAGTTTTGAACCAGCCGTCCTCGAAAGCGGATGCCGTTTCCTCCGGCATCTCCCAATAGCCCTCAAAAATTGACGGACCGCGGACCAGCAACTCGCCATCGTTTGCGAGACGAAGCTCCAGGTTATTGAGCGGCCTTCCGACTGTACCCATCTTGTGGCTGCCGGGAACGTTGATGGCGATCACCGGCGAGGTCTCGGTCAAGCCATAGCCTTCGTGAATGACAATTCCGATATCGGCGAACCACGACGCCAGGTCGATGCCCAGCGGGGCCCCGCCGGAAAGAAACAGCCGTACACGACCACCCATTTTCTCAATCAGTTTGCTGAACACCAGACGATCGGCCAGCTTCCAGTCCATCGCTTTCGGACGGCCGCCGGCGAGCACGGTGTCGCGATGCTTCCGTCCAACGCTAATACACCAGTGAAGGATCTTGCTCTTCACGCCCTTGGCTTTGAGTTGCACCTGGTTGCACAGCTTTTCGTAAACACGCGGCACGCCAACAAACAGAGTCGGCTTGGTTTCGAGCATGACCTCAGGAAGCTCGTCAATCACCGGACAATAAGCGATTGTCACGCCGCGATAAAACAGCAGGTAATCCAGGTGGCGCGCCGTGATATGCGAAAGCGGGAGGAAAGATATACACACGTCATCTGGACCGACATCCACAAGGTGCCGAGTCTCGCTCAGGTTCGATGCAATGTTCCCGTGTGTCAGGACGACGCCCTTCGGAGTTCCCGTCGTCCCAGATGTGTAGATCAGCGTCGCTACGTCATCCGCCTGAACGCTACGCGCGATGCTCTCCAACTCCGGATCGCGACCCGGCTTGGCATCGTAAAGCATCTCCGCCATGGGGATGACGTTATGCAGTCGGCTGCCATCATCCATGACGACCACACGCTCCAACTGGGTGAGCGGCGTGATGGCGGCGATCTTGTCGTACTGCTTACGCGTAGACAGGAAGAGCACGCGCGCATTGGAGTGCTGCAAAATGTGCAGACACTGCTCGGGAGTTTGAGTCGCGTAGATGGGTACGTCAACCGCTCCCAATAGCAACGTGGCGAAGTCGGCGATCGCCCACTCGGGGCGGTTTTCGCTCAAGATCGCGACACGATCGCCCTTACGGATTCCCCAGTCCCGCATGTGCCGCGCTGTGGCATAAACCCGCGCTTGCAGCTGCTCAGCCGTAATCGGTTGCCATGCTCCCGGCTGCCGGGTAAGTGCTACTCGACTTTTCCCGCGTTCCACTACGGTAAAGAAAACATCGTTCAGCGTGTCGAGGTTCATTGGGTACCTCGCTGTTCTGGGCCCGCTAGCCGCAGCCCGGGCGCCCCGTTCTCGGATCGCATTCCATTCAGCAGAATATCCACGACTGCATCGGCGGCATTCACCAGCGGAAATTCATGCTCGCTCAAAACCCAGGAGGTCACCATTTCATCGAGCGCGCCAAAGAAGCAGTTGGCGGCAATTTTGTCGGGCAGATCTTTGCGGAACACTCCGCGTTGCTGTCCCTCTTGAATGGCAGCGCGCACCAGGCTGAAATATTCAATCAGGTGTTGATGCGAAAACTCCGAAAGCCGCGTGCTCTGCCGCAACTCCATCTGGAACACGATGGCGGCGTTGCGATTTCCGCCCAACGCCTCCAGGTGCAGGCGCGCCAGCGTCCGAAGTCGCTCCACCGGATCGGCGATCTTCTCCAACTCCGTGCGCGCATTGTTCATGAAAGTCTCGAAGGCGGTGGTGATGGCAGTGGCGAGTATCTCGTCCTTGTTCTTGAAATAGAGATACACGGTGCCGTCAGCAACGTTGGCACGGTCTGCGATGTCGGAAATGCGCGACACGAAGAAACCTTTTTCGGCGAACACGGCCAGCGCAGCCTCGAGAATCCGGTCGTACTTCTCAGGGTTACGCGCTACGGGTGCGGCTGGTTCTGGCGATGTGACTTCGCGCTTAGGCAACTCGACAGCCTCGTTCTCGGGCTCCAGCAAGCTCTGCATGGGCAACCACTTACGCTGGATTCTTCCCCCGAATGAATACTCATTCACTGTAGAACCACTTCGCGAAATCTGCAACGAAATCGGTCACGTTTCCGACGTCTGTCCCGATTTGCAACAACGCGCCAAACAGCGACACATACCATTTGTCTGATGGGTCGAAGAAGCGGCAGCTGCCTGCGTGCCTCCGCGACAACTCTGCCCAGTTCCCTGTGTCACAATGACCAGACACCCGCACCAGGAAGTGAGGAGAGAGCAATGAAGCAAATGTTTCTGGCGGCGCTGCTGGCGGCAAACTTGATGCCCGCCCTGCACGCCGCCGATCAGCCGCAGGCGCCACCGCAGCCGAGCGTCAAAGTCGGCGACATGGCGCCCAACTTCACGCTGACAGACCAGAACGGCAAAAAGGTCTCGTTGAGCGAGTTCAAGGGCAAGAAGAGCGTCGCCCTGGCGTTTTACGTCTTCGCCTTCACCGGTGGTTGAAGCAAGGAGATGCAGGCTTTCCAGCAGAACCTCTCGAAGCTGGAAGCCGCAGACACTCAGGTTCTGGGTGTAAGCATGGACTCCTCTTTCTCCAACAAGGCGTGGGCAGAAAAGATCGGCGTTACGTTTCCGCTGCTCAGCGACTGGGGCGGCGACGTGACCAAGGAATACGGACTCTACAACCCGCAGTACAAAGCAGCGCGGCGCGCCACATTCGTCATCGATAAAGATGGCAAAATCGTGGAACTCACGATGGACCGGGACGCCGTCGACCCGACCAAGACCATCGACGCCTGCCAGGCGAGAAAGCTGAACCGTTAGCATCTGACAACTGTGGGCGCGAGGAGAAGATAGATCATGTTGTTCCGTAAGTTGGGCCTCGCGCTCATCCTCTCTCTGTTGGTCACGCTTCCTGCCTTCTGTGTTGATGGCGACTTCGCCTGCGTCGGAGCCAAGGTTTATCCTTCGCCGACCGATGCTCCCATCGAAAACGCGACGCTGCTCGTTCACGATGGCAAGATCATCGCGGTCGCTCCCAGCTACAGGCTGAAGAACAAGTTTCCTCGTTCGGCGGTGACGATTGACTGCAAAGGCAAAGTCGTCGTGGCCGGATTCTGGAACAGCCACGTGCATTTCACGAATGGATGGGACAACGTGCCCAACGCTACCGTCGCTGCCCTGACATCGCACCTGCAGGAGATGCTGACGCGTTGGGGCTTTACCACAGTGTGGGACCTCGGGCTCGGATCCCAACAACACGTTGGCGCTTCGTCAGCGAATCGAGTCGGGCGAAGTTCCTGGGCCACAGATCTTCATGGCCGGAGACATATTTCCCAAGGGCGGTCATCCCGTGTATCTCCCGCCGGAGATGAAGCTGCCGGAAGCGGCTACGCCAGAGCAGGCAACTGAAATGGCGAAGCAGTACCTGCAAATGGGCCTCGACGGCATCAAGCTCTTCACCGGCGCCTTCATGGGAGACAAGCCAACAATCAATATGCCTACCGACATCGTGACGGCCGCAGTCGATGTCGCTCACGACGAAAACAAGCCTGTGTTTGCGCATCCTCAGAACCGCATCGGCGCGGACAACGCGTTGGCCGGCGGCGTCGACATTCTCGCCCACACTCTTCCTATCGAGGGGAGCTTCACTCCAGAAGAACTTGCCCGCATGCAAACGCAGCACACGGCGTTGATCCCGACCTTCACTCTTTGGACAACCGTGACCTTGAATCAGCGAGCCATTGAGCAGATCGAGACTGCAACAATTGCGCAAACCAAGGCGTTTCTCTCTGAAGGAGGAACCATTCTCTTCGGCACCGACGTCGGTTTCATTTCGATCTACGACACGACCAAGGAGTTCGAGTTTATGGGTCGCGCGATGGGATGGCGCGACATATTAGCGTCGCTTACGACGAATCCTAGCGACTACTTCAAAGCCGCAAGCAAAGGGCGAGTCGAGAAGGACATGGACGCTGACCTTGTGATACTCGACGCCGATCCCGCAGTCGACGTGAGGAACTTTGCGAAAGTTGCATATACCATTCGCAACGGTCGGGTGATTTATCGCAAGTAACCCAGACCATTCTTCACTTGGGATACTTGAAGTCATCTTCATGAACCGCTTTTGCCTTGTATCAGGGCACGCCTTCAGGCGTGCCGAACACGGCATAGAAAATGTCCGGGCTTCAGCCCCTGCAAAACGCCGCGTCGGTCCTTTCACATTAGTATCCTGACAACGTGAGCCCGCGATCCCCGCTGTCCGCCAAGCACAAGCCACGTAAGATCACCCGCTGGTCCATGCTGCGATGGTTTCTGATCGCAGTGTTGGCTCTGTGGTCGTTCGCCGCGTTGCTGCTGGTCGCTGCGCGCTGGATCGATCCACCGACAACCGCGGTGCAGATGCAGCGTCGCATGCAAGCGCTGATTCATGGCAAGCCGTATCAGAAACGCTTTGACTTCGTTCCGCTCAACCAAATTTCGCCCGATCTTCAACACGCTGTCGTCGCCGCCGAGGATGCGCGTTTCTACCAGCATCACGGCTTCGATTGGCACGAGGTGCAAATCGCTGCTCAGCAGGACCTCGAAGGCGAACGCACTCGCGGAGCTTCGACTCTTACGCAGCAACTGGTAAAGAACCTGTTCTTCGGAATCGATCACTCGATTCTTCGTAAAGGTGCGGAGGCCACGCTCGTACCCGTCGCGGAACTCGTTCTCGGCAAGCGCCGCATTCTCGAGCTCTATCTCAACCTGGTCGAATGGGGACCAGGAGTTTATGGTGCAGAAGCGGCCAGTCGTTTCCATTTCCACACCTCAGCCCGAAACATCGGACGCCTGGAAGCAACACAGCTCGCCGCGGTTCTTCCTGCTCCGCTGAAGCGGCGCCCTGAGCGTATGACTCGCTATCCCGCCATCATCCAGGGCCGCATGCGCCAGATGGGCTGGTAGCTGTCGGCTATCAGCTATCAGCTATCAGCCATAAACTCGACGGGTGCCCCATTCAAGCCGTCTTTTGGCTTGAGTGGGACTCAGCTATCGCCATCAGTTCGGTACTTCGGGTGGAAGCCCTTGGATTTATCCGAGGGGAACATCGCGCGCGCTCGAACATGGACTTCTGTCCCGGCCAGCGCTAAAGCGCGCTTCATAACCATCCACCTTTTCCCCCGCATGAATGCGGGGGCTTCCACCCAAAGGCAGCGGAGATTTCGCTTCTCGCTCTTGCTCTTCTATCCACTACCCACTTACTCCTACCGACTGACAACTCTCTTCATCGCTCACGCTCACCACCGGCTTGCGCACGGGCAGCGTGATGTTCTGGCTGATGGCGGCGCGTTGTGCGACCGGCTTGCGGCCGTCGCGATGTTCGCGGTCGATGCTGTTCAACATCTCGTAGCCGAAGATGGAAACCTTCGCCTGCTCATACTGCACCGGCGTGAGCAGCAACGGGATGCGCACGCTGCGGTCGACGGGATCGTGGTCAAGGTAGTTGACCGGGCCGAGCTTCGGAGTGGCATCCCTTTCGACGCTCACCAGACAGTTGTCTGCAGCAACATCTTCCACGCGTTTTCCGGTTCCGTCATTCTTGATCAGTCCGGCATACGCTGCGCCTTCCACGATCTCGGCCGCCGTCGCTTCCAGGTTCTCTCCTTCCGTCGGCTCCTCAATGCGCAAGCTGGCGGTCTCGGCCATGTCGAGCTCGAAGTCGTGCTCAAAGCTGTCGTAACGATTGCAGATGGCGTTGTCGGAATCGGCCTCAGCTTCTTTTTGCATGTTGCGCAAGTTTGAGCTGGCGGTCTGCAACGAATACAGCACCAGGCCGGCGGTCTTGCGGTCGAGCGTGCCTTTCAGCAGGGCGTCGGTCACCTGCACCAGCGCGAGCTGAATGGACGCAGCATCTTCCAGCAGCGGCAACTCGATCGGCGGAGCCTGCAGTCCGTGGTCGAAATAACGCTTCAGGCGCAGCCGCCGTCCAATGTCGATGATGTGGAAGAAACAGTAATTGCGGTCGCGCATGGCAGGCGATCCGCAGAAGTGGCCGTTGGATTTGACGTGTTCGCAGTGGCGGGTCATGGATGCTCCTTTAGCTGTCAGCCATCAGCTGTCAGCTGTCAGTAAATTCATTGGGCGCGTTTTCAGTCTTTGTCATCACGAGCGCCCTTGGCGCGAGGGATTTGTTCTTCGGGTGTCAGGTATCAGGTATCGGATCGGAAAGAGCTGCCAGCTCCCAGCCGGCGGCTTCGGGTGGAAGCCCTCGGATTTATCCGAGGGAAAAGTGGCCTCACTTCGATTGCGGGCTTCAGCCCCGGCGCTAAAGCGCGTTTCATAAAGACGCCTGCTTTCCCCCGCATGAATGCGGGGGCTCCCACCGGGGCGGAGGTGACTGTTTGCTGGGTACCCCCTCCCCCTGGTACCCCGTAAAATCTTGATTCCATTGGGTCGGCAAAAAACTTTCCCGGTAAAATCTTGAGCCCGTGAGACTTACAGGCAAAATCTTGGAAACAAACGCTTTTCGCCGTTCGCCATTCGCTTTTCGCCAGAGGTCGGCGGCTCGTGTAGTTTGTGGCGGCTGGGCACGTGGGGCTTTTCTTCTGGCTGGTAGCTGGAAGCTGGCGGCTGGGAGCTCTCGAGTTCTGGCGAACAGCGAATGGCGAATAGCGGCAAAGCGGCTCTCCCCACACCTTCCCCCTCCCCGAGTTCCGTTGCAAGAGTAAAGAAATTAGAAACCGATATGCGGTGAGCGCGGGCACGGTGATGTGTGACGAAGGGAAATCAGAAGTGGTGTGAGTTCAGCAACTTAGAAATTGAAGTGTGGACAAAATAGTTCGGGCGGTTATACGACACGTTCGTGCCAATTCGAAAAAAAGGGGACTGCTGTGTTGTCTTGGGTGCTGACAACTGACCACCGACAACTGACAACTGATTTGTGGCCGGGTGCCCCGTAGCAAAGCTTGAGCGGGTCTTTTGACTCGAGTGCCTGGATAAATCTTCTTCTTACTGGAAGGTTGGGAGATCCCCCTAATATTCGAGGTTGAGGAAGCGGGAGTGCGTAGGTCTCGGTCCAACCGTTGAATAGACCCGCTCAAGCTACGCTTGATAGCCTGCCCTGAGCGCAGTCGAAGGGGGGCACCCGATGACTATCTGTGTACGTAAAACCTGGCCGGGGCCATCCGCCGGGTCTTCAACTCTGCCGACTTACGGCTAAGTCACTGTCTAGGTCCAGGTTCTTGCCCAAAACCCAATCTACGAAAATCCGCTCCGCTTCGATATCTCCGATGGGAACGGACCCGCCCAGGCGCTTCTTGATGTCCCAAGACACCTTCTCGATGGAAGCGGCACGTGGAGGACTAGTGTATTTCCATTTTCTGTATGCCGCGCGATAGAAGGCATATGCCAGATATAGTTGATTGCGAGACACCAAGAGCTCGGCAACCCATGACCGCACGAATCCCTGGTTTATGACATGCCGCGCGGAACGTTTTTCAAGGACGATAGCCGACTTCTGATAACAAGTGAGCGCTCCCTCAATCTGCCCCATGAAGTGCAAGCATCTACCGACGTTTCCATAGTAGTGTCCTCTGAGCTTTTCCTTCAGCTCCTTAGGATTAAGCACTTGGGGCAGATCTCGACCTGCCAAGAAAATCGGCAGGGCTGAATCCGGGCGTCCCGCATCGCGAAGTGCCAACGCAAAGTTATATGAAACGTCGAATTGCGTATCTACGGTCGTAGATGTTTTTAGTTCTGTTCCGATCCTCTCCCACGATACTGCCTCTTCAAACTCGCCCCGAACCCAGTGTGTATAGCAACGCAAATCGCAATAATTAATATACCTCGCATCCCGATTTGCGACAGTCACTTCATAGCGCTTTAGTAGCCACTCGACCTCGCTATCTTCTCCAAGGTCGGCCAAAATAAAGACATGCGTTTTAAATACTCGTTCAAAGCGATCATAGCTTTGATGGATATTTACCCAATCTACAGCATCGAGTAACATTCTAGCAACACGTACAAATTCTCTGCAGTAGGCACTACTCTGAAAGGCATTGGCGACTTCCAGTAACACCGAGAATGCTTCTCCAAACTGTCCTGCTCTTATATCCAGCTCAGCAGTTTGCGTCCAGTACTCTAATGCTACGAGAGTAGGTATCTCGAGTAAATCGTTTCTATGAGTGTCAATCCACCTATGATACGACTTGATGATGCCTCCCAAGAACGCGTGCCTTTCGGCCTCAGGAAAGCTATTCCTAATAAACACTCTAACCAGCGGGTGTAGTTCTAATACATCAGAGTCGCTAGGCCTGCGCTTAACAACAATTAAGTTTAATGTCCGCAAGTTTCTCACAGTTCGAGTGACCTTGTTAAAGGTTAGCTGATCTCTCAAATAGTCTCCGAGTTCAAGCTCCGTTACAGGTCTGACGGTCTCGGCCATTGCAGTCAGCACAATTCGCTCTCGGTCCGCGAGCGTACCCCAGATAGACTTCAGAGTACTTTGGGGCAAATGACCTCCGCCTCGACTGATTTCCGCTAACAGCGTTTGAAGCGCAATGCTGCCGTGCTGCTTACCCACCTGTATAGCGAGGAGATCCAACCAAAACGCGTGACCTTCTGTAAGTTTATGCGCTTCGACGATTTCAGGCCGAGGTGATGTGGCCCCACGCCGCTCGAATAGGCTCAGAGTTGGTTCGAGGCTGAGACCTTCTAAATGAATACTGATAACAGCTGGTTGGCCATATAAAATTTTGGGCCTGCAGGTAAATATGGCGCGACAGTTAGTATCTGCCTCTACTAAAGCCTTAACGAATACTTCGGCGGTCCCAGTCATGCGCGCTTCTTCTAAATTGACATAGTGATCTGCATTATCAAAGACGAATAAGACTTTCTTGTCCTTAATCTCATTTATCAAAATTTCCACTATTGATTCGGAAGTTTGCTTGGCGAGATCCTCTCCGGAAATTCTTCCTTGCGACAAACGCTCGATAAGGGACGCCAGCTGATTCTCAAATCGCTCCCTCTCTTCCTTGCAATCTCGCCAGACGTAAATCGTATAGGAATTCGCCTCTTGGCTTTCTGCGAAATGGCGAGCTGCTATCGTCGATTTTCCTTGACCACCAATCCCAGTGACGAACACGACCTTTGCCTCTGATCGTTGCAGCTGCAGAAGCTCGACTTCTCTGCCTACGCAGATATCCACCAGTGGTGGTCGGTCCTCGTCATTACCTTCGAGAACGGTTTGGCCCTGTTCGTCGCGAACTGTGATCTCACGTACGATCTCTTCGGATACGCTCACCGGATTTGAGCGTTGATCGGTTATCTGAACCAGATTCGGACGTTCTACGCTCTCCCACCGGCTGAATAGCTCTTGAAAAAGCGAATTGCACTCAACTCCTGAATACAGCGTGATCCTACCTCTGTCGATGCCCGGTCCCAGTCGCGTGATTAAAGATTCATCTGGCTCGGGCTTACCGGAATAGAAGGTCCAGATGACCTCTGGAAATTCGGTAACATCGCGCACAGCATCCGTAAGTGCATCCGTGAAGATGTCATCCCATCCGCCATAAGCACACACCACAACCAGCTTGTTGCGTAGAAGTGATCTAAGAGAGTCCTTAAGGTGTGGACGGGGTTGGCTCAACTGCCGCGCTGTGTGAAGTGTGTCAGCACCGTGCCAGTAACCATGAAGATGTACAACGTGACAACCCACTGCTTCAGTTTGAGAGAGGTTGCCGTCCGCTTGGAGGGTTGTTCGGTAGTGGCTTCCGCCCGCTCTACGAATCGCCACTTCTATCAATGGGTCAAAATTTGTTGTTAAGAGCGTGTTCCCGAAGCGTTCGGGATACCTAGCGACTAACCTGCCAAGGTTCTCCGTCCCGGTGTTGAGGTGCCAGCCAGAGAAGTCTAATTCCAGCCTTCGGCAGAATGCCTCCACCACGCCTAGATTCGCAAAATCCAGTTCGCTCAAGTCGACGGAAGATTCCCGGGCCGCAAACACAGCTTTACAAACGATCTCGTTAACCGTCTGCTGACCTCGCCTACCCTGCAGAAAAGAAAATGCAGCCTGATACCTTCTTGCGCCCGAGGCCGTGAGTGCCTTTTCGAGCTCTGACTTTTCTGGCGGTTCCTCGAACTCTTGACGAATTAGATCAATAATGCCGGTCACGTCCGGCACACCCGGTGCTCCGTTCCGTGGTGCCGACAAAGGCGCACCTACTAAGAAGACGGCTTCTTGTTTCCGCTTTCTTAGTCCAGTCGATAATCGGTCAAGCAAGGCTTGCTGGTTATGGAAATCGGATAAGTCGATCATCACCAGTCCTTATTCTCTTTTTTTCTGTTCTAGTGTAACCAGAGAAGTAATCCGGCAGAAGCAAAGAATTGTTCGGTCAGGTGCGGGCGGTAAGTAGGGCAATCACGAAGGCGGCGGGTACCCCCACCCATTCCTTCGGGTGGAATGAGCGGGTTATCACGCTTCCGGTGCCGAGCCCGGCGACACGCATCTCGCGCGACGCAGTGGAGCGCGCTCTGTCGTCCCCTACGGGACTCGTTGTTTTTTGGGGCACGTTTCCCAGCACTCCCGGCCTGCCCTGAGCGTAGTCGAAGGGTGCTGGGCTACAGGTTGTTTCGTCCTGCGGACTGGAGCGAGCCGCGGGCGGCGAGCTTCGAGCGGACGAGCGAACAGCAGGTCCCTCCCCTCGGCTACGCTCGGGGTCAGGATGACAATCTTGGGTGGTGCACCCGGCGAACTGCAGGTCCCTCGCCCGCCGCGGCGGACTCGGGATGACACGGAAAGAACAGATCCCTCGGCCAAAAGATGGCCTTCGTGATGACAAATCGGAAGGGGGCACCCGAGGGCAGTGGTCGGTGGTCGGTTGTCGGAAAGAGGGGCGAATCCCACTCACGCCAAAGGATGCCTGGGTGGTGCACCCGGCGAACTGCAGGTTCCTCGGCTTCGCTCGGAATGACACCCAAGAAAAAGCAGGTCCTTCCCCCTCGGCTACGCTCGGGGTCAGGATGACAAGCTGGGAGCTGGCGGCAAGAGCAGTTCCCTCGCTGCGCTCGGGATTTCGGCACGCGGCTCCCGCTCCGCTCACGCCGCGTGGACGCCTCAATTTGCCCCGTTCCCCGCCCAGCCGATACGATGGAGATTCACACTTATGACTGATTTTGCGGAGGCATTTTTATGGCTACTTTAGAGCAGAAGGCGCGCACCGAGTCGGCGATCGCGGTCGCGAAGGCGCCGGAGTACAAGAACTTTATCGGCGGCGAGTGGGTCGAGAGCCACACTGGCGAGACCTTTGCCAACCTGAATCCGGCGGACACGCGCGAGGTGGTTGGCACCTTCCAGCATTCGGACAAGCGCGACGTGAACGATGCCATCGAGGCGGCCAAGCAGGCCTATAAGAAGTGGCGGCTGGTTCCGGCGCCGCGGCGGGCCGAGATGCTGTTCAAGGCGTCGGAGATCCTGATGGCGCGCAAGGAAGAGTATGCGCAGCTGATGACGCGCGAGATGGGCAAGGTCATTAAAGAGACGCGCGGCGATGTGCAGGAAGCCATCGATTGCGGCTACTACACGGCGGGGGAAGGACGGCGGCTGTTTGGGCCGACGGTTCCGTCGGAGCTGCCCAACAAGTTTGCCATGGCGGTGCGGCAGCCGCTGGGGGTGTGCGCGATGATTACGCCGTGGAACTTCCCGATGGCGATTCCGTCGTGGAAGCTGTTTCCGGCGCTGGTGTCGGGGAACACGGCGGTGATCAAGCCGGCGCAGGACACTCCGCTGTCGACGATAAATTTTGTGCAGGCGCTGAGCGATGCGGGGATTCCGGCGGGCGTGGTGAATGTGGTGACCGGATTTGGCGGCGAAGTAGGGACGCCGATGGTGGAGCATCCGGAGGTGAGGGCGGTGTCGCTGACGGGATCGACGGCGGTGGGACGCATCGTTGGTCAGGAAGCGGCGAAGACGTTTAAGCATTGCTCGCTGGAGCTGGGCGGGAAGAATCCGATGATCGTGCTGGACGATGCGAACCTCGAGCTGGCGCTGGAAGGCGCGTTGTGGGGAGCGTTTGGCACGACCGGGCAGCGCTGCACCGCGACCAGCCGCATCATCGTGCAGAAGGGCGTGTACCGGAAGTTTGTCGACTCGCTGGTGGAGCGCGCCAAGAAGTTGAAGATTGGCAACGGGCTGGACGAGAGCGTGGACATGGGTCCGGCGGTGAACAAGAATCAGATGGAGACCGACCTGAAGTACATCAAGATTGGTCAGGACGAAGGCGCGAAGATGCTGTGCGGCGGACATCGGCTGGAAGGCGGAGCGTGGGAACATGGATGGTTCGTGGCTCCGACGGTGTTTGCCGATGTCGATCGCAAGATGCGGATTGCGCAGGAAGAAATCTTTGGGCCGGTGGTGTCGATCATTCCGTGCGACGGGCTGGAGAACGCGATCGATATTGCTAATGACATCGAGTATGGGCTGTCGTCGTCGATCTACACCAAAGACGTGAACAAGGCGTTCACCGCGATGCGCGACTTGTATGCGGGGATCACGTACATTAACGCTCCGACGATTGGCGCTGAGGTGCATTTGCCATTCGGCGGAACGAAGGCGACGGGCAATGGCCATCGCGAAGGCGGCATCGGCGCGATCGACTTTTATACGGAGTGGAAGTCGGTGTACATCGACTACTCGGATACGCTGCAGCGGGCGCAGATCGATCGGCCGGAGTAGGAAAAAGCCGCGTTTGGCTTTTGGCTCCGGAGTTGGCGGCGGGGTTTCTTGGGTGAAAGCCCTCGGATTCATCCGGGAGGAAATGGCCCTCTCATTTCAAACAGGGACGTGCAAAGGCCGTCCCTTGTGTCATCATGTGAGCATGGGAAACAAGAACGCTCCGAAACGCGAGAAGAAGAAACCGGCCAAAACGAAGTCCAAACCCGTACTTGCTCGCCGCGAGGATTTCGCCGCTCGGATCGCGCCTGAAGCGCCGGGGAAAGTCTAAACTCTGGTTTCAAGCCCTCGGCGAACGGCAGAAGCAGCTGCCCATTGCTTCACCGCATTGCGCAAGAGGCGGTATTTCCCGTAGAATCAGTTATTCGGCTCACGTCGAGATTCTCACCCTAAGGAATACACCAAAGTATGGCGAACCATTTTTCGGCGCTGAAGCGCACCCGTCAAACGGAAAAGAAGACGGCGGCAAACCGCGCCAACAAGTCGCGCCTGCGCACCGCTTTGCGCTCGCTGCGTGAAGCAATTGCCAACGACGATAAGGAAGCCGCTAAGAAGGCTTACAACAGCACCGCTTCGATCGTCGACAAGGGCGTCCAGAAGGGCGTTCTGCACAAGAATACCGCCAGCCGCTACAAGTCACGTTTGAGTGCCCGCCTGAAGGCCGCCGGCGCCAGCAAGTAAGAAGCAGACTTTGATGCGAAGCGGGCTGCGTGCCCGCTTTTCGTGTGTCTGCGCAACCGTGACACAGCCGATGCCCGTGGACTGCCGAAGAAGCTGTTTCAAAGTACCTCAAGGGCTAAAGCCCCTCGGATATATGGCACGGCTGGACGCTGGCCTGAAGGCCAGCTCTACCTGATTCCAACCGTTGGACGCTGGTCCGAGGACTAGTTCCACCATTTTGACGCGGCTAGTGAGCGATATCACAGGTTCGTTTCTACGGTTGCGCTATTATTGTCAGTTCCTCAAATTACTGATCCTGCTGTCGTGGACACGTCAGCCGAGCTGCGAGCAGGACGCAAAGGTGGTTCGCTGTGAAGGGTGACAAGAGCGTTATCGCGTTCCTAAACGAAGTCCTCAAGGCGGAGTTGACTGCCATCAACCAGTATTTCCTGCACTCCGAGATGTGCGAGAACTGGGGTTACGAGCGGATGGCGAAGCTGATCAAGAAGGAATCCATCGAAGAGATGGTGCACGCCGAGAAGCTTATGGAACGCATCCTTTATCTCGACGGCACGCCGAACATGAGCGACTACTTCAAGATCAATGTCGGCGCTACCGTGCTTGATCAGATCAAGAACGATCTGGAGCTCGAGTACTCGGCCGTGAAGCGGCTGAACGATGGCATCCAGCTTTGCCTCAAGATGAACGATGGCGGATCGCGCGAGCTGGCGGAGAAGATCCTGAGCGACGAGGAGCACCACATCGATTGGCTCGAAGGACAGCTTCATGCCATCGGAGAGATGGGAATTCAGAATTACCTGGCGCAGCAGTTGAAGAAGGACGAGGACTAGAGGCCGCTGTTCGCTCTTCGCTTTTGGCCTTGCTGCTAAAAGTCACATGGAGTGTCATCCCGAGCCCGCCACGGCGAGAGGGATCTGTAGTTTGCCCGCGTAACGGAAGAGCGCGTCGCTGAGAGAGCGCATCTTTCGTGGGTTACAATGAAACAGCGCTGACGTTCAGGACCTTCGCAGCACGCTTCCCGAACGGAGAGATGGCCGAGTGGCTGAAGGCGCACGCTTGGAAAGCGTGTATACGGGAAACTGTATCCAGGGTTCGAATCCCTGTCTCTCCGCCATAACTCACGAAAAATTGCTGCGCCCACAGGTCCCTCACTGCGTCGGGATTTCGGCTGCAGGCTCCCGCTTCGCTCACGCCTGCATAACGCCTCAAGTTCGAATCCCTGTCTCTCCGCCATAACTCACGAAAGAATGCTGACAAAGCTGCCACATTCCCAAACGAAGGGAAATGTGCCAACCCGTCAAGCGATAATTAGTGAGGCGCCCGACAGCGACCGCTTGGCCCATCACTTTTCTATCCAATCATTGCTAAGAAACAGAAAATCTTTCTCCACTCACCCTTCCCGGTCTTCACAATCTGCGATACCATCGCTCACGCTCGGAAACTCAGGAGGCCTGTGATGAAAAGGCTATGGTGCTTTTCTCTGATCGTTGCGTGCCAGCTGCTTTGCAGCTTATCGGCGACCGCGCAGTGCCCAAGCCTTAACGTCGGCTACTGCGGCTTTTCCATCGGAGGGTCGAGCCTACAGAAGATCATCTCTTATGCGACGGCCACAGATACCTTCGTGTGGGGTGTGACCAATGATGGCCGCCTTGTAGGCAGCTACAGCGTCGCAAATACCAATTATGCTTTTCTATATCAGAACGGCAACTGGACAACTTTCGCCGACCCCAATCAGCTATACAGCACCTCACCATTTGGCATCAACAATCTCGGACACATAGTCGGTTTTTACGATGGCTTCAAAAATGGAGTCTATACCTCGTTTGGCTTTCTCAAGGTCGGCGATGTCTACACCACGCTCGATTATTCGACCGGCCAATCCACGCGCGCCTTCGGAATCAACGATAACGATGCGGTTGTAGGTGATTACCAGGACAATCAGTCCGGCGTGATTCATGGTTTTGTATATCTGAATGGGAATTGGACCACCGTCGACTATCCCGGAGCGACCCAGACAACCATCACTGGAATAAACAAAAACGGTGACATGGTGGGATTCGTAACCGTGAATTTATTATCCTTCAGCTTCTTCTATAGCAATGGTCAGTTCACAGTCATCAGCTATCCGGGAGCACAGGAAACCGATGTCTGGGGCATCAACGACAGCGGGATGGTTGTTGGTTATCAGGATGACAACTATGGAATCGCGCACGGATTCATTTGGAACAACGGCCAGTTCACCGGTATCAAACTCTCGAAATCCGGGAACTATCCCACCGAGCCTCACGGCATCAATAACGCAGGTGAAGTGGTCGGAACCGTAGCGAATAACTCATATTAGTTTGATTGCCGGGTGTGCTTGGCCAAACCATCGAAACCCCACGTTTCCCAACAATGGGATTGTGGGCCACCCCCGTCCGGCATGGCTTTAGCGTTCGCGAGTCCCACTCATTCCAAACGAAGGAATGAATTGGGCACCCGCACCCCTCAGCGCGTAGCTTGCCGGTTCTTGTTGACGATTCCGGCCAGGATCAGCAGAAATGCGAAGCACCTGACTAGATAAATGCCGGGCCATCCTTCGTTAGGGTGGGGCAGCGCCAGAAAAACCGTGCGGTTGAGACCTTCCACAAGGAAGGCGAGGGCGAAGAGCAGAAATAGCGAGTCGCGGGTTTCTCTCCAGAATTTCAGAAAGAAAACGCCGGCCGCGAACGAGGCGGTGGCAATCACTCCCAGCAGAAATCCCTCAATCATCGGTCGCCCTCCCAAATGAGCCCGTACAAGAGGATCAACATGCCGACTGCCGCGGTAATCAGCCTCCAGCGGTAAAGATCGACGTCCGGAAAAATGACCAAGTCCAGAAATACGATCAAATTGGAGAGCGCCAGGAAGTAGAAGCAGATCGCGCTCCAAAGCAGCAGGCGCTTTCCGACGTTGCTGTAAGCGCGGGTCAACAGCACGCCACAACTGAGCGTCACCAGCAAGCCGAAGATATAGACGGCAGGTCCCATTTCAATCTCGGTCCCTCTTCAGACGGAACGCGCGGGCGAATTCACGCAGGGAGGCCGCGGGTTTGGAATGAATCATGTTCGATATACGGACGATTTCCCGTCGATAGGTTTTTTCCACCTGCTCAACCAATTGATCCCGGTCGGTGGAACGGTACAGAAAGCGATGGTCGTCGGTCAAGAGTACGAATCCGCGTCTTTCCAGGTCCGCAATAACCTGGCGCGCAAGGTCTGGTGGAAGGTACAGGGCGTTAGACATGCCCTCAAAGGACCATTCCTGCGGACGGCTATTCCATAACAGCAGGAGAGCTTCAAGGTGAGGGACGGTATCTATCTCGTGGAGAATGAATTCGTCGACGGCTTTCTGGGTCGGATTCTCGTCCATCACGGTTGATCAAACGCAATCAGAGCGGCCAGAACCTTTGCGTTACAGTGACAGCTGAATTCGCCCTGATTGGAAGCTGTTCTCTCTTTAGCGAGAGGGGCAGTCGAACCGAGTTGAAGCCATATTAGCTATGCCAGACGCGACCTGCAACCCGTCTCGCACATTCTGCGCTGCTCTTACGCGGATCTAAGTATTTCCCACAGACATTCGACAGATGGTTGCCAGATGCCGCAAAAAAATGGCGTCGGCTTGCGCTGCCAGCCAACCCGAAAAGCTGCTGCTGCATCTGACCTGCATCTCGCATTACGGGATGGAAGCAGCCGGGCTAACTCTTTACTGCGAACGGCATCTCCTGAACCTGTCAGACGTATCTTCGCCGCTCGATGGTCGCTGAAACGGGGTCTCGGCAGCGACGATGGACAAGCCCAAGGCTGTAAATTGGCCTGTAATACGAATGTACTAAGAGTCTGTCGCGCCCATGTTCTACGTACACTTCGTCTACAATTCGAGCGCGTCGACCATCCTCCCTACGGTCTTTTTCCCGGAGCTTTGATCTATGAAACGCGCCCACTCAACTAACCCGGATGGATCTGCCGCGGCCAGCGCCCTGAAAGATGCACCCGTGCCCGAAAACGGCAATGGTGTCGCCGTTCCCGAACCGACCGCCGCAGACTTGAGCGCTATCCTCGCAAGTTTGCAACAGATGCAGCAAGGTGATTTCTCTGCTCGGCTTCCGGGATCGTGGACGGGCTTGCCGGGAAAGATTGCCGACACCTTCAACGACATCGTCGCTGCGAATGAACAGATGGCGCGCGAGTTGAAGCGAGTTGGCCAGGCCGTCGGCAAGGAAGGCCGGACTCGCGAGCGTATCCATTTCCGCACGCGGAACGGCGCGTGGGGCGAGATGGAAGTCTCGGTCAACACCCTGGTGGATGACCTGCTTCGTCCGACCACCGAGGTGACGGGCGCGATTGCCGCAGTGGCGCAAGGAAATCTGAACCAGACCGTGCGACTGGACGTTGACGGGCGTCCGCTGGAGGGCGAGTTCCTGCGCTCGGCCAACATCGTGAACACGATGATTCAGCAGTTGAGCGTGTTCACCTCGGAAGTGACGCGCGTGGCCCGCGAAGTCGGCACCGACGGCAAGCTGGGCGGTCAGGCGGTCGTGCCCGGCGTCGCCGGCACGTGGAAGGACCTCACCGACTCCGTCAACTCGATGGCCAGCAACCTGACCAGCCAGGTGCGCAACATCGCCGAAGTAGCAACGGCGGTGGCCAGCGGCGATCTCTCGCGCAAGATCACGGTGGATGTGCGCGGCGAAATCCTGCAGCTCAAAGAAGCCATCAACACCATGGTCGATCAGCTGCGCTCGTTCGCTTCGGAAGTGACGCGCGTGGCCCGCGAAGTCGGTACCGACGGCAAGCTCGGCGGACAGGCAGTCGTGCCCGGTGTCGCTGGCACATGGAAGGATCTTACCGACTCGGTCAACGCCATGGCCGGCAACCTGACGGCCCAGGTGCGCAACATTGCCGAAGTAACGACGGCTGTGGCCCGTGGCGATTTGTCCCGCAAGATCACCGTCGACGTGAAGGGCGAAATTCTGGAGCTGAAAGAGACCATCAACACGATGGTCGATCAGCTCAACGCGTTCGCCGGCGAAGTAACGCGCGTCGCTCGCGAAGTAGGAACGGAAGGCAAACTCGGCGGACAGGCGAACGTGCCCGGTGTCGCCGGAACCTGGAAGGACCTTACCGACAACGTCAACTTCATGGCCAGCAACCTTACTGGCCAGGTTCGCAACATTGCCGAAGTCGCGACCGCCATCGCCAACGGCGACCTCTCGCGCAAGATCACGGTCGACGTGCGCGGCGAGATTCTTCAGCTCAAAGAAACCCTGAACACCATGGTGGACCAGCTCAACCGTTTCGCCGGCGAAGTGACGCGCGTGGCCCGCGAAGTGGGCACCGAAGGCCGCCTTGGTGGACAGGCGAACGTGCCGGGTGTGGCCGGCACCTGGAAGGATCTTGACCGACTCGGTCAACTCCATGGCCGGTAACCTCACGGCCCAGGTCCGAAACATCGCCGAGGTGACGACCGCCGTGGCTCGCGGCGACCTGTCGCGCAAGATCACGGTCGATGTGAAGGGCGAAATTCTGGAGCTGAAGAACACCATCAACACCATGGTGGATCAGCTCAACGCCTTCGCCAGCGAAGTGACCCGCGTGGCTCGCGAAGTGGGAACCGAAGGCAAGCTGGCAGGTCAGGCCCAAGTGCCGGGTGTCGCCGGAACCTGGAAGGACCTTACCGACAACGTGAACTTCATGGCCGGCAACCTGACGGCGCAGGTGCGCAACATCGCCGAGGTGGCAACGGCCGTGGCGCGCGGCGACTTGTCGCGCAAGATCACCGTGGACGTGAAGGGCGAAATTCTCGAGCTGAAGGACACCCTCAACACCATGGTGGACCAGCTACGCTCGTTCGCATCGGAAGTGACGCGCGTCGCCCGCGAAGTCGGAACCGACGGCAAGCTCGGCGGACAGGCTGCCGTGCCCGGTGTCGCCGGTACCTGGAAAGACCTGACCGACTCCGTGAACTCGATGGCCAGCAACCTGACCAACCAGGTGCGCAACATCGCCGAAGTCTCGACGGCCATTGCCACCGGCGATTTGTCGAAGAAGATCACGGTGAACGTCAGCGGCGAAATCCTGCTGCTGAAGGAAACCATCAACACGATGGTCGATCAGCTCAACGCCTTCGCCGGCGAAGTCACCCGCGTGGCCCGCGAGGTCGGCACCGAAGGCCGGCTGGGCGGACAGGCGAACGTGCCCGGTGTGGCCGGCACGTGGAAGGACCTCACCGACTCGGTCAACTCTATGGCGGGCAACCTGACCGGTCAGGTGCGCAACATCGCTGAGGTCACGACCGCCGTGGCGCGCGGCGACTTGTCGCGCAAGATCACGGTGGACGTGAAGGGCGAGATTCTGGAGCTGAAGAACACCATCAACACCATGGTGGATCAGCTCAACGCATTCGCCGGCGAAGTCACCCGCGTGGCCCGCGAGGTCGGCACCGACGGCAAGCTGGGAGGTCAGGCCGAAGTGCCCGGCGTGGCCGGCACATGGAAGGACCTTACCGACAACGTGAACTTCATGGCCAGCAACCTGACTGGCCAGGTGCGCAACATCGCCGAGGTCGCGACCGCCATCGCCAACGGCGATCTTGTCGAAGAAGATCACGGTCGACGTGCGCGGCGAAATCCTGCAGCTCAAGGAAACGCTGAACACGATGGTCGAACAGTTGCGCTCCTTCGCTGCCGAGGTCACGCGCGTGGCTCGCGAGGTGGGAACCGACGGCCGACTAGGTGGTCAGGCCAACGTGCCCGGTGTGGCCGGCACTTGGAAGGACCTGACCGACTCGGTAAACGCCATGGCCGGCAACCTGACCGCGCAGGTCCGCAACATCGCCGAGGTCACGACCGCTGTTGCACGCGGCGATTTGTCGCGCAAGATCACGGTGGATGTGAAGGGCGAGATTCTCGAGCTGAAGAACACCATCAACACCATGGTGGACCAGCTGAACGCGTTCGCCGCCGAAGTAACGCGCGTCGCCCGCGAAGTGGGTACCGACGGCAAGCTCGGCGGCCAGGCGCAGGTGCCCGGTGTCGCCGGCACTTGGAAAGACCTGACCGACAACGTCAACGTGATGGCCGCCAACCTGACCGAGCAAGTGCGCGGCATTGTGAAGGTGGTGACGGCCGTCGCCAACGGCGTGCTGACGCAGAAGCTGACGGTGAACGCGAAAGGCGAAGTCGCCGCGCTGGCCGACACCATCAACAACATGACCAACACGCTCGCCACGTTTGCCGATCAGGTGACGACCGTTGCGCGCGAAGTCGGCGTTGAAGGCCGTCTCGGCGGTCAGGCGAACGTGCCGGGCGCTGCCGGAACATGGAAAGATCTGGTCGACAACGTCAACCTGCTGGCCGACAACCTGACCAACCAGGTGCGCGCTATCGCAGAAGTCGCGACCGCCGTCACCAAGGGCGACTTGACGCGTTCCATTCAGGTGGAAGCGCGAGGCGAAGTCGCGGAACTCAAAGACAACATCAACACCATGATCAACAACCTGCGCCTCACCACGGAGCGCAACACCGAGCAGGACTGGCTCAAGACCAACCTGGCACGCTTCACCGGCATGTTGCAGGGTCAGCGCGAACTGACGACCGTGGGACGCATGTTGCTCTCCGAACTTGCGCCGCTCGTCAACGCGCAGCAGGGGTTGATCTACCAGACGGACGCCGAAGAATCCGACACGATGGTCCTGCTCTCGGCGTTTGCCAATGCGCCAGATGGGCACCTGGAGCGCGTCCGAATCGGCGAAGGGTTGGTCGGACAATGCGCCGCAGAGAAGAGGCGCATGCTGATAACCGATCTGCCGCCCGACAACACAATACCCATTCGCTCCGGTCTCTTCGAGGCTGTGCCGCGCAACGTGATCGTGCTGCCGGTGCTGTTCGAAGACCAGGTGAAAGCCGTCATCGAGCTCGCGACGCTGAGCGGGTTCACCGCTTCGCACCTTGCCTTCCTCGAGCAGCTGACGTCGAGCATCGGCATCGTGCTGAACAGTATTGAAGCCACGATGCAGACCGAGGCGCTGCTGAAGCAGTCGCAGCAGTTGGCAACCGAGCTTCAGTCGCAGCAGAAAGAGTTGCAGCAGACCAACGAGCAGCTGGCGCAGAAAGCGCAGCAGCTCGCCGAACAGAACGTCGAAGTCGAACGCAAGAACCAGGAAATCGAACAGGCCCGCCGAGCGTTGGAAGAAAAAGCCAAAGAGCTGGCGCTCACTTCGAAGTACAAGTCGGAGTTCCTGGCCAACATGTCGCACGAGTTGCGTACGCCGCTCAACTGCATTCTCGTGCTCGGGCCAGCAGCTCGCCGACAACCCCGACAGGCAATCTCAGCGCCAAGCAGGTCGAATTCGCGCGCACCATTCACGGCGCCGGAACCGACCTGCTCAACCTCATCAGCGACATTCTCGACCTGTCGAAGATCGAGTCCGGCACGGTTTCGGTCGAAGCCGAAGAAGTGTTCTTCGCCGGCCTGCTGGAGATGATCGCCCGGCCGTTCCGGCACGAAGCGGAGAACAAGAAGCTGTCGTTCGAGGTCCACACCGATCCGCACCTCGGCCGCAGCCTGGTCACCGACTCGAAACGTGTGCAGCAGGTGCTGAAGAACCTGCTTTCCAACGCCTTCAAGTTCACCGAACAAGGCGGCGTGCGCCTATCGGTGTTTACCGCGGAGAACGGCTGGAGCGAGAACCATCCAATACTCAGCAATGCCGGCTCGGTCATCGCCTTCGAAGTCGCCGACACCGGAATCGGCATACCTCAGGAGAAACAGAAGATCATCTTCGAGGCCTTCCAACAGGCCGATGCCGGCACCAGCCGCAAGTACGGAGGCACCGGATCTGGGCCTCGCCATCAGCCGCGAACTGTCGGCTCTGCTCGGCGGCGAAATCCAGTTGCGCAGCACGCCGGGCAAGGGCAGCACCTTCACGCTCTATCCTGCCGCAGACCTACGTCGGTGCGGCCGGGGCTCCCTTCGTTCCGGAGAACGACGGCGCGTTCAAGTTCGGCAGCGCGTCAGCTGGCCGCCGCAACGTCGCGGAGCGTCCGACGGAACATGTGGAGGACGATCGCGACAATCTGCAGCCCGGAGATGCCGTGCTGCTGATCGTCGAAGACGATCCGCACTACGCACGCGTCCTCTGCGATCTGGCGCGTGACAAGGGCTTCAAGGTGCTGGTCGCAATGCGTGGAGCCGAGGCCCTGGCACTGGCGCGCGAATACCATCCGACGGCGGTGTCGCTGGATGTCTTCCTGCCCGACATGCTGGGCTGGACCGTGCTGAATCACCTGAAGCAGGATCCCACCACGCGGCACATCCCGGTGCAGATGCTCACCATGGACGAAGACCGTCATCATGGGCTTTCGCGCGGTGCGTTCTCGTTCGTCACCAAGCCGACCACGGGCGAAGGCCTGGACGCGGTGCTGATGAGGATCAAGGAATACTCGGCTCCTCGCCGCAAGCGGCTGCTGATCGTGGAAGACAATCCTGCCGAGCAGCTGAGCGTGAAGGAACTGCTTGGTTACGACGACATCGACGTAACCGTCGTCTCCACCGGCCACGAAGCGCTCGACCTGCTGAAGGAAGAGAGCTTCGATTGCGTCGTGCTCGACCTGCGCCTGCCCGACATGAGCGGCTTCGAAGTGCTGGAGCAGCTCAGCGACGAGCCGTCGCTCAGCGATCTGCCCGTGGTGGTCTTCACCGGCAAGGAGTTGTCGCCGGAAGAGGATGCCCGCCTGCATACGCTCGCGCGATCGGTGGTGGTGAAAGACGTAGAATCGCCGGAACGCCTGCTGGACGAGACGGCGTTGTTCCTGCATCGCGTGGTGGCCGATCTTCCCGCAGAAAAGCAGCGCATGCTCGACCGGCTGCATCGTTCCGACGAGGCGCTGGTTGGCAAGCGCGTCCTGGTGGTCGACGACGACGTACGCAACATCTTCGCGCTCAGCAGCGTTCTGGAACGTCGCGGCATGAACGTGCTCACCGCCAGCACCGGGCGCGAAGCCATCGCCATCCTCGAGTCCACTCCCGACGTTGCGATCGTCCTGATGGACATCATGATGCCGGAGATGGACGGCTACGAGACGATGCAGGTCATCCGCCAGAATGCGGCTTTCCGGCGGTTGCCGATCATCGCCCTGACGGCCAAGGCCATGAAGGGCGATCGCGAAAAATGCCTGGAGGCGGGTGCATCGGAGTATCTGGCCAAGCCCGTTAACACCGATCAACTGTTGTCGGCGCTTCGCATGTGGCTGCACCGATGAAGAGGACGTCTCATGGCAGCACCGAGTCTGAAAGCATCACCTATGAGTAGCGAAGAATTTACCACGCCGATGGAAGACCACGAGAAGGTGAACATTCTTATGGTCGACGATCAGCCCTCGAAGCTCCTCAGCTACGAGGTCATTCTCGAGGAGCTCGGAGAAAACCTGATCAAGGCCACTTCGGCGAACGAGGCGCTCGAGCATCTGCTGAAGAAAGACATCGCTATCGTCCTGACCGATGTCAGCATGCCCGATATCGATGGCTTCGATCTTGCCGAGATGATCCGCCAGCATCCGCGATTTCAGAAGACGGCGATCATCTTCATCTCCGGAGTTCATCTCAGCGATGTTGACCGAGTCAAGGGCTATCGGCAGGGCGCCGTGGACTACATCACCGTCCCCGTCATTCCCGAACTGCTGCGCGCCAAGGTCAGCATCTTTGCCGAGCTTCATCGCAAGCGTCGGCAGCTGGAGTTGCTCAACCAGCAACTCGAGCATCGCGTCAGCGAACGCACACACGAGCTGAAACAACGCGCCGACCTTCTCGACCTCGCAACCGAGGCCATCATGGTGCGCGACCTCGACGGCGTGATTCAGTTCTGGAATTCCGGCGCCGAAGAGTTGTACGGATGGCCGCGCGAAGAGGTGCTAGGCAGGAAGGTGAATGATGTAATCGCCATTAAGCCTCACAACTCCAATGGAGCCTTGCAACCTGAGCTGTTCGCATCCGGCAGATGGGAGGGCAATCTCGTCCACTCCACGCACGACGGCCGAGAGATCGTGGTCGCCAGCCGCCAGGCCCTGAAGACCAACGGCGATGGAGACGTAGCTGCCATTCTCGAGATCAACCGTGACATCACGGCGACCCTGCAAACCGAAGAGGCTCTGCGCCGTGCCGAGCGGCTTGCCGCCATGGGCCGCGTCGCCGGCATCATCGCGCACGAGATCAACAACCCGCTGGAAGCCATCATCAATGCCTTCTATCTCCTTCGCGATCATCCTTCGCTCGACGACGAGGCGCGGCGTTACGCGCGACTGGGCGAGGAAGAACTGCTGCGCGTCGCACACATCGTCCGGCAGACGCTCGGCTTCTACCGCGAGTCGCAACATCCCGTCACCATCTCCATACCCGAAATCCTGGACAATGTACTGGAATTGCAATCGCGGCATTTTCAGCTCAACCGAATCGAAGTGGAGAAGCTCTACGAAACGGATGCAAGTCTGTTCGGCTTCCCTATCGAGTTGAAGCAGGTCTTCCTGAACCTGATCGCCAACGCTGTACAGGCAATGCCCGGCGGCGGCCGGTTGCGACTACGGGTGCGCGACTACGTTAATTCTCGCACCGAGACGCAGGGAATTTGCGTGTACGTCGGCGACACGGGTTCCGGCATCGATCCCGAACATGCCAAGCAGCTCTTCGAGCCGTTCTTCAGCACCAAGGCAGCCAAGGGCACCGGCCTCGGCCTGTGGATCAGTAAAGGAATCGTTCAGAAGTATGAAGGCAGCATCCATTTCCGCAGTGTGCGCCTGGCCAGCGGCTGTGCTACATGTTTCCGAGTCTTCCTGCCCGGCCAAGTCTCGGCCAAGGCATTGAAGGCGAGGGCGGTGGCGTCCGACACCGCGAGCCGAGCCAACGGAGATTCCCGTGCTTCATGAAAAACCGGTAATCCTATGCGTTGACGATGAACAGATACCGCTGAGCTTGCGGAAGTCTGTTCTGGAAAAGATGGGCTACTCCGTGCTGACCGCCAACTCCGGCGCTGAAGCGTTAGAGCAGCTACAGAAGCAGCATGTCGATCTGGTGCTGACCGACATGCTGATGCCCGGGTTAAGCGGAGCCGAACTAGCGCGCGAAATCAAGCAGCGGATGCCCAAGCTTCCGATCATTCTGTTTTCGGGCGTCAACGAAATACCCGAGGGCGCCCGGTACGCCGATGTTTTCCTCAGCAAAGTCGAAGGGCCGGCCAGAATGTCTGAAAAAATCTCTGAGGTATTGCATCAAGCGCGAACTAACGACACGCAGAAAAGGGCCGCCCAGGATTTTGTCTGAGCAGCCCCGATGAACTTCGTGAACAGTCGGAGTCGAGAGCCTGTCGCCGGACGCTTCAGCGTTCGAAAGTGGCAGAGCTATACGCCAGCGCCCGACCTCACTGCAACCTAGTGGGCAAATGCGCCCACAGCTGCGGCCTCGTCGTCTTTCACGTCAAACACGGTGTACAGCTTCGTAATCTGAAGCAGGTCGTGGACCTTCTTGGTCAGGTTCAGCAGCTTCAACTCGCCACCCTGCCGCTGCACTGAGGTGAAGGCACTGACCAGCTCGCCGATACCCGAGCTGTCGATATAGCTGACGTCGCCCAGATTCAGCAGGATCTTTTTGTTCCCTTTGCCCAGCAAGTCCTTGATGGTGTCGCGCAGCACCACGCTGCCTTCGCCCAGGGTGATACGCCCGCTCAAGTCCACAATGGTGATTCCATCCACTTGCCGGGTGCTCGCTTTCATGCTCACGTCGAGGCCTCCTTGCGTGCCGGGTCAGTGCCCTGGAACACGCTTAATCAAAGTAATTTCGGTGCCGGGTTCAAGCTTGCGGAACTTGACATCATCCATGAATGCCCGCATCAGGAAGATTCCACGTCCGGATTGCTTCATCAGATTTTCTGGCGCCAGAGGATCCGGAACCTCCTCCGGATTCATGTCCTGCGCCTTCGTCCCTAATTGTAATAACCAGATTGCCGCCCGTCTGGTCAAAGGTCAATTTGACGCGCTTGTCGGGACTGTACCCGTTGCCGTGCATCACCGCATTGATCATGGCTTCACGGACCGCCATCGAGATGCCGCCGCGGACATCCTCGTCAAAGCCAGCCTGGGAAGCGGCCTTGTCGGCCATCTCCTCGGCCTTGTTCACGCTCTCCAGCGTGGATTCCATGGTATGCGATACGGGTGGATGCACGGTCATCAGTACGCTGATCCCGCCTTGTTCGCTTCGCGATCGAGCCTCCGCAGCAACGAATTTAGCAAGATTCTGCAGTTTGCCTTGCCGGATAGACACTTGTCAACGCAGGATTGGCGAGGCCCGGGATTGCGCGTCTGCGTCTTTCTGGCTGTACTCGTGTCGTTCGCGGATGCTACCGCAACCGCCCCGAGCTCAGTTCTCGACTCCCTGCGACGCGAGCGCCGTTGCATCCGCGCTAAAATTCGAACGAACGTTCGAATGAACTCAGTCGCCAGCATGGCACGCCTCCCAGATTCAATCCGCAAACTCCGCACCTCTCCACCGACACCCGTTTTGACCGGCGACTGTCCGAGATCCTCGATTTCGCGACCGAGGTCTTTGCGGAAAAAGGATATGAAGGCGCTTCGATGCGCGACCTCTCGCGTCTGAGCGGCATCTCGCTCGCCGGCCTGTACTACTACTTCGAATCCAAGGAAAAGCTGCTCTACTTCATTCAGAAGCACACCTTCACTACCATCCTCGATCGCTTGCGCGAACGCCTTGCCGCGAGCACGATCCCGAGCGAGCGCATCGCATCTTCGTCAGCAACCACGTGCGAATACGCGCTCGGAGTCAGAACGCGATGAAGGTCCTGTCCCACGAAGATGATGTGCTGAAGAACGGCTATGGCGACGAGTTGGCTGCCATCAAGCGCAGTACTACCGCATCTGCGTTGGCCTGGTGGACGACCTCGTTCGGGTTGAGGGCCGCGCTCGTTCAAGGCAGCGACGGGTCAATACGCGAACCGCTGTGATGTCGCTTGTTCGGCAGCCATGAACTGGCTTTACACGTGGCACAACCCCAAGTCCGATCCCGACGCCGAAACGCTTGGCACGTCAGATCAGTGACCTGTTTCTTGCAAGGTGTTCGTCGGAGATGGCAAGCTGTGCTACCTTCCGGACCGCGCTCGAAAAAGCCTGACCGCCGCAGACTAAAGGAAGCTGAAATCGCCCAGCGCGCGACGTGAGCAGGAGTGCCCATGAGTAACACCGTTGCAAGTGCGCTCGACGCTCGCAACCTCGATCGAATATCGGGTCGACGCGGGAGTTGCGATTCTCACGTTAAACGATCCTCCCGCCAACACCTACAGCTACGCGATGAACCGCCAGCTGGACGCGCCATTCTTCAGGCGCGCATGGACGAAAGTGTTCACGTCATCGTCCTGACTGGGGCCGGCGACAAGTTCTTCTGTGCGGGCGCGAACATCCAGATGCTCACGAGGTCGATCCCACATTCAAGTACTACTTCTGCCTGCACGCAAATGAAACTCTGCTGCGCCTGGAGAACACTCCGAAGCTGGTGATCGCTGCCCTCAACGGTCACTGCGTCGGCGGTGGGCTGGAAGTGGCGCTGGCTGCAGACCTTCGCATTGCGCGCCGAGGGGCCGGCAAGATGGGCCTGCCCGAAGTGAATCTCGGGGTGCTACCCGGCACCGGCGGCACTCAGCGGCTCGTCGCGAGTGCTGGGCAAATCGAAAGCGATCGAACTCATGGCCAAGGGCAAGACGTTCGACTTCGAGCGCGGTGCTGGAACTCGGACTTGATCAACGAGATCTTCGATGGCAGACGACTTCATGGAGCAGGTGATGGCATTATGCCCGCCAGTTCTGTCCGCCGAACAAAGCTGCGAAAGCGGTGGGCCGAATGAAGCGGGCAGTGCAATCCGGCTGGGAGATCTCGCTGGAGGTCGGACTGGCACTAGAGCGCGAAAACCAGCAACTGCTGTTCGAAAGCGAAGACGCAAAGGAAGGGCTCGCAGCGTACCTGGAGAAACGGCCACCGGTGTTTAAGGCGAAAGTAGTATGCAGAGCATGAGTATCCCGCACAATCCGCTTTCACCCGCATTGCCGTTGAGCTGCGTCCGCCTGTCGGCCCGCATCACGCTGAAGAATCCGCCGCTGAACGTGATCGACGTGCGCATGATGGACGAACTGCGCGCCGCGCTGGAGCAGATTGAAGTCGCGTCCGGAAATTAGCGTCATCGTCTTCGCGGGTTCGGAACGTGCCTTCTCCAGCGGCGTAGACATCGCCGAGCATACCGCCGACAAGATCCGAAACACTCTCGCGGCATTTCACAGCGTGATTCGCTCCGTCGTCGCGAGCAAGAAGCTGACCATCGCTTGCGTGCGACGGCATTGCCTGGGCGGTGGCGCTGAGCTCGCCCTGATGTGTGACGTCGTCTTACGCTTCGCCGGATTCGGTTTGGGGCTTCCCTGAGATCAAGCTGGCGCTGCTATCCGCCTGTGGCCGCGTTGCACTTATCCGCCATTGTGGGACAGAAGCTTGCGGCAGAAATGGTCTTGACCGGACGAAGCCTTACCAGGGCCGGAAGCGCTCGCGGCGGGCTGGTAAACGGTATCGCCGACGATCCGGAAACGCTGGTGCAGGAGTGTATTCAGCGCGTATCGCAAGCTCAGCCCGGCTGCCCTGGCAGTGGCCAAGAAAGCTTTCTACGCCTGGGACGCGATTCACTTCGACAAAGGACTGGCCCGCGCTGAACAGATCTACTTCGACGAATTGATGAAGACGGCCGACGCGCACGAAGGCATCGCAGCTCACATGGAGCGCCGTCGACCAGTCTGGACCGGTAAGTGATGATGGCGATGGACTACGAGATCTCCGATACCGAACTGAAAGTCGCTGCTCGACAGCGGCGCTGACGTCCTGCTGCTGGACGTGCGTGAACCGTGGGAGTACGAGGCGCCCGGATCGCGGAAGCAAGCACATTCCGATGGGGGACATCCCAGCACGGTTCAATCAGGAACTCGATCCGGAGTCCCACATTGTGGTGGTCTGCCATCACGGCGTGCGCTCCATGAACGTGACGGCGTGGCTGCGTCAACAAGGTTTCGAGAAGTACAGTCGCTGCGTGGCGAATCCTTGCGCGGCGGAGATTGACCGATGGGCCGCTGTATTAGAGAGATCGACTGGGCCCTACGGTTCCGCTTTATCCGAATAGCGGCTGACATGAAAAAGCAACTCATCGAACTTCGCGTGAATGGCCGCAACTACGAATTGGCGATCGAACCCAACAAACTCCTGCTCGACGTGCTGCGACAGGACCTCGATCTGACCGGCTCGAAGCGCGGCTGTGACGACTCCTCCTGCGGTGCGTGTACGGTTCAGGTGGACGGCATTCCGATGCTGGCCTGTACCATGCTCGCTGCCAGCTACGAGGGCCACGACATCACCACAGTCGAAGGCTTCGCCAATGAGGCTGGGCTCGCGGCGTTACAGAAAGCCTATGGTGACTTCGGTGGCGCGCAGTGCGGGTACTGCACTCCCGGCTTCATGATGACGATCAAGTGGCTGCTGGCCAACAATGCCGATCCCGAGCGAACAGGAGATACGCGATGCCCTTAGCAGCAATCTCTGCCGATGCACCGGCTATACGCAGATGTATCAGGCCATACGAGCGGCGCTCGAGGCGGAACAGAAGGATCAGCATGAACCGGCTGGTGTTGCGACGTAAACACGAGATTGTCATCCCGAGTGTTGCCACGGCGAGCGAGGGACCTGCTTTTAACTAATTGCTAATGCTAATTGCTAGTTACTTCCTATGTCTAACTTTTCCATCATCGGTAAATCTATCGCCATGGTCGACGCCGCTGGCAAAACCACCGGCGCAGGCAAGTACACTGACGATCTCAGCTTGCCCGGCATGCTGGTCGGCAAAATCCTGCACTCACCTTATCCACACGCACGCATTACGCGCATCGATACATCGCGTGCACGTGCGCTCGAAGGCGTAGTTGCGGTAGTCACGGGCGCAGATGCGCCGAACCAATACGGCATCCTGCCGGTCGGACATGATGAAACCGCGCTTGCAGTCGACAAGGTTCGCTATATCGGCGACAACGTCGCGTGTGTCGCTGCCATCAGTGAAGAAATCGCTGAACAGGCGCTTGAACTGATTGACGTCGAGTATGAGCCGCTGCCGGCATACTTCGATCCCGAACAGTCGATGAAGGCCGAGTCGGATCTCATTCACCCTGAGCGGCCGCACAACATTGAGAAGGATTACCACCACGTCTTTGGTGATCCCGATGCAGGCTTTGCCGTGCGCCGATTATGTGCACGAGGCGCGCTACATCGCAAACGAGGTAACGCATGCGGCGATGGAGCCCCACTCGACACTCGCCAGCTTCGAGCTTGATCCTCACACCGGGCAACTTGGACGTCTGACAGTGTGGTCCTCCACCCAGGTGCCGTATTACCTGCAACACAAGTTGTCGCTGGTGCTGGAACTACCCATGTCGCAAATCCGCGTCATCAAGCCTCTGGTAGGCGGCGGATTTGGCGGTAAGAGCGAGATCATCCCCTTGGAGATCATCGCGGCAGTCGCGGCGCGTGCGGCAAGAGCGCCAGTGAAAGTAACCTACACGCGCGAAGAGGTCTTCTGGGCGCATCGCGGCCGACCGCGCACCATCGTTGATCTCAAGACAGGCGTGAAGAAGGACGGGCGTGTCACCTCGGTCGCCTGCAAGGTCATTCAGGACGGCGGCGCCTACTGCTCCTACGGTGTGGTAACGATTCTGTATTCCGGCGCACTGCTAGGCGCGCTGTACGATATTCCGAACATTCGCTACGACGGCTATCGTGTGCTGACGAACAAACCTGCTTGCGGCGCCATGCGTGGTCACGGAACCGTGAACGTGCGATTCGCCTTCGAGTCGCAGATGGACGAGATCGCCGTCAAGCTCGGGCTCGATCCGGCAGAGGTGAGGCGAGTCAATCTGCTGAAGCCGCCAACAGTAACCGTGAACGGCCTGCGTGTACTCAGCTACGGATTGCCCGAGTGCATCGATCAGGTCGTAACCCGCTCGGGATGGGACGAGCGTCGAGACAAGATGCCACGCGGGCGCGGCCTGGGCGTCGCTTGCAGCCACTACGTGAGTGGCGCGGCCAACAGCATCATTCGCTCCGACATGCCGCACTCGACGGTAAACATCAAGATCGATCGCGATGGCGGCGTGGTGGTCTACACCGGCGCATCGGAAATTGGGCAGGGCTCCGACACCATGACGGCGCAAGTCGTCGCCGAGGTTCTGGGGTGCGCTTTGTCGACGGGTGAGGGTCATTGCTGCCGATACCGACCTTACGCCCATCGATCTCGGCTCGTATTCCAGCCGCGTTACCTTCATGGCCGGAAACGCTGCCCTACGGGCCGCTCAGGACGTGAAGAAGAACATCGTGAGCGCGGCGGCCAAGCGCATGGCCTGCTCGCCCGAAGAGGTCATTATTCGCGATGACCATGTCTGGCGCACAGGTACCACAGAGTCAGATAGTGATCCCACAGCGTCAGAGTTGCTGGAACAGATCGATGCTCCGCGCGGCCGGGTTGACGGCCAGATCTTCGCGGCTCCGTCTTCAGACCCGCAAAGAAGAAGGCCCCAAGCAGCACATGAGCTTCGAGGAAGCCGTCGTGTCCGCCATCGACTTTCACGGCGCGCTCACCGGTACTGGCTCGTACGCTCCACCGATGGAGGCCCGCGGCGGCAAACACAAAGGCGGAGGCGTGGGGCCCTCGCCGGCTTACTCCTACTCGGCACAAGTAGCCGAAGTCAGCGTCGACGAAGAAACCGGCGAAGTGACTGTCCACAAGGTCTGGGCGGCACACGACTGCGGTCGCGCGCTGAATCCGGTTGCGGTTGAAGGCCAGGTAGTGGGTTCCGTCTGGATGGGCCTGGGGCAAGCGATGCAGGAAGAAATGGTGTGGAAGGACGGCCTGATGATGAATCCGGGGCTGCTGGAGTATCGCAGTCCGTCGTCGGTGGAATCGCCGGAGATTGAGACCATCATTGTCGAGAGCATCGATCCAGAAGGACCGTTCGGTGCGAAAGAAGCTGGGCGAGGGTTCGCTGGCTGCGACGATTCCTGCCATTTCCAACGCCATCTACCACGCTGTGGGAGTCAGGCTGCGAGAAGCGCCTTTCACTCCCGAGCGCGTGTTGGCTGCACTACGAGCAAAACGCGGTGACAAGAAGATAGAGATGACGGAGTCGGTTGATCCTACAGCTCCCACGACATTCCGCGAGCACGGTGGCTCCCTCTGGTTCAAAGGTAAAGGACCGATGCGGCACCCACTCGATCCTGCCAGAAGTAAGGCATCCCCCAATGTGGGAGGTCAGCAATGAGCCTGCCTACCTTCCAACTGTTGCGGCCACGCACTGTCGACGAAACGCATGGGCTTCCTCGCCAAGTACCCGGGCGATACGAAGATCGTCGCCGGCGGCACCGACCTGCTGCCGTCGATGAAGCAGAAGCTCTTCACGCCGCCTTACCTGCTGGATCTGCGGAGGGTCGGTGAGCTTAGAGGTATCTCAGCGACAGAGGACGGCGTCAGCGTCGGGGCGCTTACGCCGCTGAGCGAGATCGAACATTCACCTCTGATTCGGCGGGATTATGCCGTGCTTCATGAGGCGGTAAAGACCGTTGCCTCGCCAGTGATTCGCAACATGGCGACGCTGGGCGGCAACATCTGCCTCGACACGCGCTGCCTCTGGTATAACCAGTCGCTGCTGTGGCGCAAGAGCTGCGGCTTCTGCCTGAAGAAAGATGGCGATCTTTGCCACGTCGCTCCCGGCGGCAACTTCTGCTGGGCGACGTTCTCCGGTGACACACCTCCGGCGTTACTGTGCCTCGACGCTGAGTTGGAAATTGCCGGGCCAAGTGGCACGAGGCGGGTCGCCGCTTCGCGACTTCTACGTGAACGATGGTATTGTGCGCCTGCATCTCGCATCTGATGAGATCGTCACTCGCGTGTTCCTTCCCGGCGTCGTCCGCAGGTTGGCGCGGCAGCTATCAGAAGCTACGCGTCCGCGGCAGCATCGATTATCCGCTGGCGGGCGTGGCTGTCGCGCTCAAGATAGAGTCGCGCTCCATGCGAATCGAGGACGCGCGCGTGGCAATCACCGCGGTGAATCCCGCGCCGCATCTGGTGAAGGATGCTGACGCGCAGCTTGTCGGCACGGTTGCTGATGAATCGTTGGCCGAGCGGATTGGCGAGATGGCGGCGAGGACCGCCAAGCCGCTAACCACGTCGGCACTGACTCCCGAGTATCGCCGCGAGATGGTGCGAGTGTTTGCAAAGCGGGCGGTGCTGGCAGCGGCAAATTACTTGTCGGTTGTCAGCCGTCAGCTAAGAGCGTCGAGATTGCGTTTGAGAGGGCACGGTTCACACAAGTTGCTAACATAGTCCGGTCGAAGTACCTCGGGGGCTAAAGCCCAGGCGTATCTCCTATGGCCTAGACGCTGGCCTGAAGGCCAGCTCTACCCTGAATTGGCGAGGGCGTTCATCGGCATGGCTGAAGCCATGCCCTTTCAAATACTCATGATCACCGACTGCCACATCCACATACAGCCCCTCCAGAGTTCAAGCCTGAAGCGCTGGCGCTGATGAAGAAGACGCGCAAGGACTTTGCCCAAATCGAGGAGTACTGTCGCTCACCGAAGGCTTTCCTGGGTTATCTCGATCGCGTAGGCGTGGATCGTGCGGTGCTCATCAACTACGTCGCTCCTGAAGTCATCGGCTTTACACCTGCGGTCAATGAGTTCATCGCGAACTACGTTAAAGCCGATCCGAAGCGACTCCTACCCTGTGGGAGTCTGCATCCGCGGCACACCCGCAACGTGCTCGCCGACATGGAGCAGATCATCCGCCTCGGCATTCGGCTGATCAAGATCCACCCGCCGCATCAACTGCTCTATCCCAACGACTACGTGAACGGCGTCAAGGAACTGGAGATCATCTACCGCGCCGCCGAGGCGAACGGTATCCCCATCATGGTGCATACCGGCACGTCGATCTTTCCTGGCGCTCGCAACAAGTACGGCGATCCCATGTATGTTGACGATGTCGCGGTGGATTTCCCGAAGCTGAAGATCCTGCTGGCGCATGGCGGCCGGCCGCTCTGGATGGACACTGCCTTCTTCCTGGTGCGCCGCCATCCAGAACGTTTACCTCGATATCAGTGGCATCCCGCCGAAGATCGCTGCTGACGTACTTTCCGCGCCTGGAGGAGATCGCGCACAAGACGCTGTTTGGTACGGATTGGCCGGGACCGGGTGTTCCCGAAGTGGAGAAGAACCTGAAGGAGTTTCGTGCTCTGACGTTGTCAGACATCGCGCGTGAGCAGATTCTCAGCAAGACCGCACTCGGAATTTGGCCGGCCTAAGGGCGCTCTATCCACCAGTTCCGGTTGGAAGCATCGGCTCAGTGCCCGGGTCTTCCAGGCGAACTGCCGACCGGATGGCGCGCCACAGCTCATCCTGCCCGATCCGTGCTTTCGCAGAAAACGGCACAATCTGATCGCAGATCGACCTGTAGCTGCTCACAGAGCTTGTTCAGCGAGGTGCGGAGCTGATTATTAGAGATACGATCAGCCTTGGTCGCAACAATCAGGAAGCGCCGATCGGCGTGGCGGAGCCATTCCAGCAACTGTATGTCGAGCTGTTGCGGCGGGATGGTGACATCGACCAGCGAGAGGCAAAGCGCCAGTGAAGGACGCTTCTCGAGATACGGATTGATGAACTCGCTCCAGGTCGCGGTAATGTCCTTGGGAACGCGCGCATACCCGTAGCCAGGCAGATCGGCGAACATGAACTCCGCTTTAGGCTTGCCGTGCCGCCTTACTTCGAAGAAGTTAATTGTCTGCGTTCGCCCGGGCGTGTTGCTGGTTTTGGCGACCTTGCTGCCCACCAGCGAATTGATCAGGCTGGACTTGCCGACATTCGAGCGGCCCAGGAAGGCGACCTCAGGCGCGCCCGGCGGGGGGAACTGCCTGGGATGGGCAGCAGAGATAACAAAGCGCGTCAACACCTTCATGCTCCAACTATGGGGGGAACTCGACGCGAAATCGCAAGTTACGAAGTGTTGATTGAAGGTGCGGATTTGAAAAGGCACAATTGAGACGTGCCGTGGAAGCTAGCCCGGGGCTTTAACCACCAAGGGATACACTCCCTCAGGACCTGAAGGCCGGGCACAAACTACGCAATGACGACACGGCTGAAGCCGTGTCCTTTCAAAGCAAAACTCCTGCAAAGCAGAGACCGGTTCAAAGCCGTGTCCCTTCAAAGGATGAGACCTGAAGTGAAAAACCCACCGCCGCGACGGTGGGCCTTATTCCATGAGCAGAACCCGCTTACTGGTGCGCAGTCGGCGACTGCTCGTGAGACGGAGGCAGCGCCCCAATACCGGGCGCCTCATCGACGATCTCAGGCAGCGGGCGTTCCAGCGCAAACGCCAGCACTTCATCCATGGTGTTCACGAAGTGCAGCTTCATGACACTTCGCAGATTTTCCGGAACCTCGGCGAGGTCCTTTTCGTTATCTGCCGGAAGAATGACTTCCATGATGCCGGCGCGATGGGCTGCCAGCAGCTTCTCTTTCAAGCCGCCGATGGGCAGTACCTTGCCGCGCAACGTGATCTCGCCGGTCATGGCGATGTCGCGGCGAACCGGAATGCGGCTCAGCGCGCTCGAAATGGCGGTGGCCATGGTGATGCCGGCCGAAGGACCATCTTTCGGTATGGCGCCCTCCGGCACGTGCACGTGAATGTCGAGATTGCGATAGAAGTCGCGAGGCAGCCCCAGGCGATACGCGCGTGAGCGCACATACGACATGGCAGCCTGTGCTGATTCCTGCATCACATCGCCGAGTTTGCCGGTGAGTGTCAGCTTGCCCTTGCCGTCAACGGTAGCGACTTCGGTCACCAGGATCGAGCCGCCGACTTCGGTCCATGCCAGGCCTGTCACGAGACCAACTTCGCTGCGCTCGTTCGCCGCCATGTCACGGAACTTCGTCACTCCCAGGAATTCGCTAACGTTGTCGGCGGTTAACGTGACCTTATACTTTTCGCCTTCCTTCACTACCTTGCGCGCTACCTTGCGGCAGATGTTGCCAATCTCGCGTTCCAGATTGCGCACACCAGCCTCGCGCGTGTAACTGCGGATGACGATCTGCAGAGCCTCATCGGTGAATACGATGTTCTCTTCTGTCAGACCGGTCTGCTGGCGCTGCTTGCGCACCAGGTACTGTTTGGCGATTTCCACCTTCTCCGGCTCGGTGTAGCCGTGCAGGCGCAACACTTCCATGCGGTCCTGCAAGCGCAGGAGGAATGGTGTGCAGCACGTTCGCGGTGGCGATGAAGAACACCTGCGACAGGTCGTATTCCACGTCAAGGTAATGGTCGACGAACATGAAATTCTGTTCGGGATCGAGCACTTCCAGCAGCGCTGCTGACGGATCGCCGCGGAAGTCCATCGACATTTTGTCGACTTCATCCAGCATGAATACCGGATTCTTGGTGCCGGCCTTCTTCATCATCTGGATGATCTGGCCGGGTAGTGCGCCGATGTAGGTGCGGCGATGGCCGCGAACTTCAGCTTCATCGCGCACGCCACCCAGCGACATGCGAACAAACTTGCGACCCGTCGCCTTGGCAATGCTCATGCCCAGCGAGGTCTTGCCCACGCCCGGAGGTCCGACGAAGCACAGGATCGAGCCTTTAGGGTTCTTCACCAGCTGGCGGACCGCCAGGAACTCGAGGATGCGCTCCTTGATTTTCTCCAGGCCGTAGTGATCTTCGTTCAGAACCTTCTCGGCAACATCGATGTCGCGAATTTCTTTCGAGCGCTTCTTCCAGGGAACCGCCAGCAGCCAGTCGAGATAGTTGCGCGAGACGGTGGACTCAGCCGACATCGGCGGCATGGCTTCCAGCTTCTTCAGCTCCTGCAATGCCTTCTCGTGGACCTCGTGCGGCATTCCGGCGGCATCGACCTTCTTCTTCAGTTCGTCGAATTCGCTCTTCTCGCCGCGGCCCAGCTCTTTCTGGATGGCCTTGATCTTCTCGTTGAGGTAGTACTCTTTCTGCGCGCGCTCCATCTGGCGCTTCACGCGCGACTGGATGGTGCGGTCCATGTTCAGCTTTTCGATTTCCACGTCGAGCACGTCGGCAATGCGATTCAGCCGCTCAGCGGGATCGAAGATCTCCAGCAACTCCTGCTTCTCTTCGATCGAGAGCTGCAGGTTGGCCGCGATGGTGTCGGTCAGCTTCGCCGGATCGTCGTTGCGTAACAGCAGCAATCATGGTCTCGTAGTTCAGAGACTGGCAGAGCTTCACATACTGCTCGAACAGGCCGGTGACGCGCTGCATGGCAGCTTCCACCTGCGGCGTCATCTCGGCTCCATACTTGGCGGTGCGGACCGTCGCTTCGAAGTAGCCGTCGGTGTCGACCACCTGCAGAATCTTGCCGCGCTCCAGGCCTTCGACCAGCACCTTGATGTTGCCGTCGGGCAGCTTGAGGCTCTGCACGATGTTGACGATGGTGCCGACCTGGTAGATCTCGTTGGCCTTGGGCTCGTCAATGCTGGCGTCGTGCTGGGTGGCGAGGAATATCTTCTTGTCGCTCGCCAGCGCCTCTTCCAACGCGCGAACGCTCGATTCCCGGCCCACGACGAACGGCGTCATCATGTGCGGAAAGATGACAACGTCGCGGATGGGCATCATGGGAAGCTTTTTGGTTTCGAATTTCTCGCGCTGACTCACTAGGAACCGCCTTTTGTAGTTAAGAGCGCATTGGCGCTCGGAAAGAAATGTCGTAGCCTCTGCTACTTAGCATGACGAAGGCCCGGCTTCGCAGCCTCTCTTGTAGGCAAGAATATCATGCGGCGAAGGCTGAATTTAGGCTTCCCGCCTCCACCGTGGCGCGATGCCCTTCATCATCAATAACTTTGGGAATACTGGTTCAAATTTGGGTTTGCCGATGGAAGTCACTGTGTCTTCATATTGATGCAAAGCGGCCAATTCGGATGCGCTGCGGCTTTGCTGGGACGGGCAAAACTCCTTACCACGGAGTACACGGAGGTCACGGAGGACTCTTGGATTTGGCCTTCCTGCCTCTGTGCCCGCCGTGAACTCGGTGGTAAAACGTTTGGTGTGGGTGAAAGCGGCGTCAGCGCCTTCGCCCGAGTGGATCCTGATAAGAGCTATGCACGCAGAACCCTTCTCCGATTTTTCCGACCTTGAAGCCCCAGTGCGCGGGACACTTCACCGTTCCAGCAGCGACGCCGGAGATTTCCTGGTGCTGACGCATGGCGCCAGCGGGAACTCCAACGCTGCGCTGCTGGTGGCCCTGGCCGACGCATTTGCGCATAACGGACTGTCCGTCCTTCGTTGCGATTTGCCCTATCGGCAGCGCAAGCCGGGTGGGCCGCCATCTCCCGCCGATGCCAAGCGTGATCAGCAAGGACTTAGGCGCGCCGTCACCTTGATGAAAGAGCAGTTCCCTGGGCGAGCGTTTCTGGGTGGCTCGTCGTACGGCGGCAGACAGGCGAGCATGCTTGTGGCGTCTGAGCCTAAGCTGGTTGACGGGCTGCTGCTGCTCTCCTACCCGTTGCATCCGCCGGGAAAGCCGGCGCAGTTGCGCACCCAACACTTCCCTGAGTTGCACACGCCGGCGCTCTTCGTCAGCGGCACCCGGGACGCGTTCGGAACGATCGACGAGTTGCAGAGTGCAATTAGGCTGATCCCAGCAAAGACAGAGCTGGTCGCGATCGACGGCGCCGCACATGGACTGAGCGACAAAAAAAAGCAGGATATAGTAGTGAAGACAGTCACAATCAGCTTTTCCCAGTTCTTCGGCAGGTAATACAGGATTGCTCTTCCGAGATGGCCGCGATCTGGCCTGACCCATCCAGGTTCGCTCCCTCGGGTTGTCCTGTGTCTAAACAACTCCAATACGCGTGAACGCGTGGGACAAACCACCATGGGTAAAGCAACTAAGAAAACACCGAATAACAAGCCGGCTTCATCGCTCTCGTCCTTTGAACCAGACTCTGCGGAAAAACGCGCTGGGGCCTATGCCGACGGAGCACCACTGGACAGCATTACTTATCTCGAGGCGAAGCTCATCCTTAAGCCGGACCGCTTCACTTCCGTACAGAGCTTTCGTGAGTTCGGCAAAATCGTCAAGGCGACGGCGAAAAAGCTGGGGGTAGGATTTATTCCTGATCCCAACACTGAGCTTCG
The DNA here is from genome assembly GCA_963819645.1 of uncultured Acidobacteriaceae bacterium. GTDB lineage: Bacteria > Acidobacteriota > Terriglobia > Terriglobales > Acidobacteriaceae > CAVVDY01. The sequence goes on along the minus strand of CAWFWZ010000014.1, from coordinate 577,767 downwards.
CCCCGAGATCCGCGAGATCATTTTTATGGATACTCCGGATTTTCGCCTGTACAACAACGCGTTCATTCTGCGCCGGCGCACTTGCTTTGTAGACGGCTTCCCGGTGGGCGATCCGGAGATCGTTTTCAAGTACCGCCATCCCGACGAACAGAAGGCCTCGCAGGTCGACGTGCGGCCTAATATCGCGGGCAAGTACCGCATCAAGTTCAAAGCCGAAGCCCTGCCGCTTAAAGATGAGATAGGAGGCTATCGCATTCTTTACTCTCACAATTGCCAATTCGGTATCAGCCAGGCGCATGATCCTGACAAGACTGCCATGTCGACTTTGGCCAGGACGCTGCCGGCCTTGGCAGCGTTTAAGAAGTCGGACGAGGAGCATGTCACCCTGGTGAACGAGGGCATCGTCGAAGAAGTCCTGCTTCCGCTTGGCCAGCTAGATTTCTGTAAAGGACAAGTCGGCAAGTGCGATGTGGCTCTGTGGCGAACTCGCGGCGAGCACAAGCCGCTAGTGGGAGAGTTTGCTTTCCAGGTTAAGTTTCCCGCTAAGGGGCTGGTCGCTGAGAAATCCAAGAAGCTGGCGGAACAGTTCTATATATCGCTGCAGTACGCGGTGGAAAGCTGGCTGGCGCTGGGCGTAACCAAAACCGCCATGGTATATCGCCTCAACGGAAACGCGCCCCAGAACCACGAGTAGGGCAGGCAGAGCAATCCGCGTCCCCTTCGCGCAACGGGACCCCGGACGAGAGTTCCATCGGGCAAGTGAACGGCTTGAACGTGATGCCCTCAAGTCGTATCATGCGCCTTCGGTTCTATAGCCCTGCAAACGCTAAGGCTGCGTTTCGTTGGGTAAACCGGTCCGGAGGCGCACAATGCTCGATCGTCGGCAGTTTCTCTCTCGTGGTGCTGGGCTGGCCGCCAGTCTTGCTTTCGCTGAGCCCCTGTTAGCTCAGCTTGCGAACTATCCCGCTTCCCTGCCCGATCGCAGCCAGTTCGCCAACAACGAAGACGCCTACTGGGCCGAGTTGCGCAAGCAGTACCTCATTCCGGCGGACGAGATCTACCTCAACAACGGCACCGTCGGCTCCAGTCCTGCGCCGGTATTGCGCGCCGTCTTCGATCAGTACACCAAAGAAGAGCAGATGGACCAGTCCGATCCCGAGGACTACCCGATCTGGGGCTATGGTCCGTGGAACGAGTACCGCGATCCGCTGGCCGCCTTCATCGGCTGCAATCGCGATGAACTCGCGCTGGTCCGCAACGCCACCGAGGGAAACAACTACATCGCCAACGGCGTAGACATGAAGGCGGGCGACGAAGTGCTGATGACTGACCAGGAGCATCCCGGCGGCTTGCAGCCGTGGAACATGAGGGCGAAACGCTATGGCATCGTGGTGAAGAAGGTCACGTTACCTCTGCCGCCGAAGTCGCCAGACGACATCCTCAACCTGTTCAACGACGCCATTACCCCGCGCACGCGCGTGATCTTCTTCAGCCACATCACCACCGTCACCGGCGTCGTGCTGCCGGCCAAGCAGCTCTGCGCGCTGGCGCGTTCCAAAGGCATTCTCTCCGCTGTCGACGGCGCACACGTGCCCGGCATGATGCGAGTTCAACGTACACGACATCGGCGCCGACATGTACTCCGCCAGCCCGCACAAATGGTTGCAGGCGCCGAAGGGCACCGGCTTCCTCTATGTGCGCGACGAAGTGATCGACCGCATCTGGAACACCTTGGCCACCGAAGGCTGGGACGATCCCAAGCTCCGCGCCGAACGTTTCCAGCGGATTGGTTCCTCCAATGTGCCGACGCTCGCCGGGCTTCGCGCCTCGATCGAGATGGCGAATGCGATCGGGATGGATCGCATCGAAGCGCGCCAGCGGCAGCTCGCGAATTACATGCTCGCCGAGATGACCAAGCGCGGCGCCGACCTCCTGGACCTCGCCTGATCCCACCATGCGCTGCGCCATTGTGACCGTGAACGTTCCGCCGATTCAGCGCATGAAGCTGGAAGACTGGATGTGGAAGACGCAGAAGATTCGCATCCGTGGAGGCGATCCCTCCAAGCTCAGGCTTTCGACGCCCTACTACCTGCAGAAGAAGGACATCGATCGGTACCTGGCGGCGTTCGACGAGTACAAGCGGACGGCAGCCTCTTAGGTCCAATCAGGGCTGATCTGCATCAAAAGTTGTATGCGAGTGTAAATAGCTCGCAAAGATTCGCACTTCCTCGGCTCGGGGCGGTATCCTAATCGAGCGCTTTCCCAGCAAGCATCTCCAATGGCATCGGACCTAAACAAACCCTCCAAAGACCTGCTGTAAAAGTCTTCGTCGCCACCACGGTGATGTTGACGTTCATTTCCTTCTGGCGGGCCGCCGCCATCGTTCTTTCCGACCTTGCGTCGTCGGCCTATTACGTCGGCGGCGACGCCGAAAAGGTCATCGGCAAGAGCGCTCCCTGGTTCGTGTTGGCGGTGATGCTGTTCAGCTACGCCGTGCGTGCTCTCTACATCGAGTCCAGCGCGATGTTTGTCCGCGGCGGCGTCTACCGCGTGGTCAAGAGCGCGCTGGGCGGAACGCTCGCCAAGCTATCGGTCTCGGCCTTGCTGTTCGATTACATCCTGACCGGCCCAATCAGCGCGGTCTGCTGCCGGGCAGTACCTGGCCGGCCTCGTCACTGATACGCTGGGAGCACCTGGGTTACCCGGTCAACTGGCACGGATCCCAGATCAACCTCTTCGCCGCCTGGGTTCGCCGCCCTGGTCACGGTTTACTTCTGGTGGCAGAACGTCAAGGGCATTCACGAGTCAAGCCAGCGCGCCATACAGATCATGCGCATCACCACCGTGATGGTCGTGATGCTGATCGTCTGGTGCCTCATCACCATCGTCGAAGACTGGCGCGCATCTGCCGCCGCTTCCCACAGCCGGAGCGATTCCGCATGACCCGGGAGTCCCTGGGATGGCTGCTGGGCACCTGGGCGGCAAAGCTCCCGCTGGTCCTGCTGATGGTTGGCTTCGGACACTCTGTGCTGGCCATGAGCGGCGAAGAATCGCTTGCCCAGGTCAACCGCGAAATCGAACATCCCAAGCTGAAGAACCTGGAAAAGACCGGGCTGGTCATCTTCATTTACAGCCTGCTGTTCACCTCGCTGGTCTCGTTCTTCGCGGTGATGATCATCCCCGACAACGTGCGGCCGGACTACTTCGCCAACCTGATCAGCGGCCTGGCGATGAACATGGTCGGCCCCTACACCCTGAGGCTGTATTTTCCAGGCCTTCGTGGTGGTCGTCGGCGCGCTGATACTTTCGGGTGCGGTGAACACGGCCATCGTGGGCGCCAACGGCGTGCTCAATCGGCTGGTGGAAGACGGCGTCCTCACCTCCTGGTTCAAGAAGCCGCACAACAGACTTATGGGACCTCGTACCGCGTCCTGAACCTGATTGCCGGCTTGCAACTGCTGACCATCGTCGCCAGCCGCGGCGACGTTTACCTGCTGGCTTCGCTCTATGCCTTCGGCGTCATCTGGAGCTTTTCGTTCATGTCGCTGGCGGTGCTGGTGCTTCGCTACAAGCTGCCGCAAAAGCGCGAGTGGAAGGTTCCCGGCAACTTCAAGATCGCGAGGAGTGGAAATCCCGGTCGGGGTCGCGCTGATCTCGGTCGTACTCGTTCGCAACCGCGCTGGTCAACCTGTTCACCAAACAACTGGCGACCATCGCCGGCGTCAGCTTCAGCGCGGTGTTCTTCCTGGTCTTTACCGTCACCGAACGCGCCAACGCCAAAGCAGCATGCCAAGGGCGAATCGGAGCTGGAGCAGTTCCGTGTCGCGGCCCAGGAAGAGTTGACCGCCGACGCCATGGACGTGCGACCCGGCAGCATTCTTGTTGCGGTGCGCGATCCCAAGAACCTCGCCTATCTGCAAACAGGTGCTCTCTGAAACCGATACCTCGCAGCGCGATGTGGTGGTGATGACGGCGCGCGTCTACCATCGCGAGCACTCGTTCAGCGGCAACGAACGCGTTGACAGCTCCGATCTCTTCGAGCAGTACGAACGGCGAGCTGTTCACCTCCGTGGTCAATCTCGCGGAGAAGCAGGGCAAGCACGTTTCGCTGCTGGTAACGCCGACCAACGACGTCTTCGAAGGAATCATGGCGACTGCTGCAGAGGCTGGGATCCACGCGCGTGGTTTGTGGATTGTCGAACAAGCTCACGCCCGGAAGAGCAAGGCAAGCTGACCGGCGATGCCTGGGAGCGGCTGCCCGAGCCCAAGCCCCGCATTCGCCTTGGAAGTCTATGCGCCCGACGGTCGGAAGTGGGAGTACATCCTCGGACCGCACACCCCGCGCATGCGGCCGCAGGACCTGAAGCTGATGCACGACATCTGGCTGCACGTTACCCGCGACCGCGACTTCAGCCAACTGCACCACTACCACGTGGTGGCTGTCGCGCTGCGTGAGTTGAACGATCGCCTGCGTGGTCCGGATCGAGAGCAGGCGCTCGACGACCTCAAGAACGAGGTCGACCGCGACGACTACACCTAGTCTTGGAATGCTCTGTCATCCTGAGCCCGCTTGCCGCGACCTCAGGATGACAAGGCAATTGGCGCGGTCGGAACCTAGTGCTTCTGGCCGGTGCGCGTATCCACTTCGCGCAGGCGGGCAGCCTTGCCGCGCAGTGCGCGCAGGTAATACAGCTTGGCGCGACGAACGTGCGCCGAACGCAGCACATCGATCTTCTCGATGACCTTGGAGTTCAGCGGGAAGATACGCTCCACGCCCTGCCCGAAGCTCATCTTGCGGACGGTGAAGCTCGGCTGATTGCCGGCGCTCTTGGCAGATCACCAGCCCTTCAAAGGCCTGCAGGCGCTCTTTGTCGCCTTCCTTGATCTTCACTTGCACACGAACAGTGTCGCCCGGCTTGAACTGGGGCAGATCGGTGCGCCGCGTCTTGGCAATCAAACGGTCAATAATCGGTGAGTTCGACATTTTCTTTTTCCTTCTCAGTGTACGCGCCTTGCGGCGACTAAATCTTGTTGGTTTTGAAGGGGCACGGCTTCAGCCGTGCCGTTTGCCGCCTAACGGGCGGGCTTTCAGCCCCTGAGGGAATTCGCAGTTGTCTCAATGCTGAGAGTTCCCTCAGCGGCTAAAGCCGCCGTAGTCACAGCCGTCTGCGGCACGGCTGAAGCCGTGCCCCTTCAAAAATGCGATCTCTGCTATTTCTTCGCTCGGGCGTAATCGCTCGCGCCCATGAAGTGCAACGAGACATACGGCTCGTCGCCGACCACCCAACTGTCGTGTCCCGGCGGAATATAAAACACATCGCCGGGTCGCATCTCGATCACGCGACCATCATCCATGGCTGCCGTCGCAACTCCGGCGATAACCATGCCGACATGCTCTACCTGGCAGCTCTTCGCGCCCATCGCCTTGCCGACGTGCTCGGACCACTTCCAGCCCGGCTCGTAGCTGGCGCGGCCAATCGTCATGTTGCCGAGTTCGACCAGTTCCAGCTTGCCCTTCTCGAAAACCCGAACCTCGTCCGGATTCTCGAAGCGCTTCAAGATCACGTCGTTCATCATCGCGTCGTCACGCGTCGCTAAGCGCCGCTCTACCCTTCTCCGCCTCAATCTCGGTCAACAACTTTCGATCTTCCTTGCTCAACTCGGCGCCTTGCAGCAAATCCGGGCGCGTGCGCATTGTCTTCTCCAGCGCCCTGCGCCGTCCGCCATCGCCGAATCTCGTCATGGTTTCCGTTGACGAGCACCTCCGGAACCTTCATCCCGGCGAAATCGGCCGGCCGCGTGTAATGCGGATAATCCAGCAGTCCACCGGACGCACAGGTTGAACTCGGCGGATCTCCCGCGACTGGCTCCTGCGCTTCGGTCGCCCCGGCGGTGAACGACTCCTGCTGCGACGAAGCCGCATTGCCCAGCGCACCGGGAATCAGCCGCGTCATCGCATCCACGATCAGCGCCGCGCCGAGCTCTCCACCGCTCAGCACGAAATCGCCGACGGAGATCTCGCGGTCCGCCAGGAACTCGCTCACGCGCTCGTCCACGCCTTCGTAGCGGCCGCAGATGAGCACTACGCGTTCCCGGCTCGTCAACTGCTGCGCCACCTTCTGGGTGAACAGCTCGCCCTGCGGCGAGAGCAGAATCACCGTCTCCTTCGCGCCGTCGCTGAGCCGCTCGTCACGCGACGAGACTGCCAGCGATTGCAGGCACTCGAAGATGGGCTCCGGCTTGAGCACCATTCCTTCGCCGCCGCCAAACGGCCGATCGTCGACCGTGCGATGACGGTCGTGGGTGAACGCCCGCAAATCGTGTACGCCAATTTCAATGAGCCCGGCATCACGCGCCCGGCGCACGATGCCATAATCCAGTGGCCCGCGAAAGAAGTCCGGAAAAATCGTGACTATCTCGAACTTCATCGTGGGCCAAAGCGGGGCTAAAGCCCCTCGCGTATTTCAACAACGTGGACGCTGGCCTAAAGGCCAGCTCTACCCATTCCACCGCGGGACGCTGGCCTAAAGGCCAGCCCTACCGGCGCTTCTTCCGCTCGCCTGCTGCCCGCGCCTCGTCGGCTTCCAGCTTCTGGCGCTGCTTCTCTTCCCCGCTCAGCGGAGCCTGCAACTCCAGCAAACCTTCCGGCAGCTTCATCTCAATGCGCCGCGCCTCTAAATTCGCCGACCGCAAAAACTCTTCCGCGTACGGCACCAAGTATTCCCGACCTGCGCGAGTCACGAACCACCAGCAGCGGAGCCGTACCACCACTCAAATCCACATCCGCGACGACGCCCAGCAATTCCGAACCAGTCTCACTAGCAACCCAAACTTCGCAACCAGTTAATTCACTGACGTAAGCCGCGCCCGCTTCCAGTTCGGCGCGCTGCTCGCGCGGAATCTGCACTTCCCAACCCGCAAGCTGCTCGGCATCGCTTATCGAATCGACCCCGGCAAACTTCAGGACGATTCCGCCCTTATGGAACCAATGCTCTTCGAGCACGCAACTCGCGCCGCTCCCCATTCGCCGCCAAGCCTGACAACTCGCGCCGCTCTTCAAAGCGCTCTGGGAAGTCGGTGTGCAAGTCGGCCAGCACCTCGCCGCGGCGGCCTTGCGGCCCCAGCACGCGCGCGATAGTGATGAACTCGCCGCTTATTCGACGATCTCCAACTCGTAGCGCTTGTGCGTACGCAACGCGGCGGCATTCATGATGGTGCGCAGGTTCCGCGCCATGCGGCCCTGTCGCCCGATCAGGCGGCCCACCTCGTCTTCCGCCACTTCCACTTCGATCACTTTGTGGCCGGGCTCGTCGAATTCCTCGACGAACACCTCGTCGGGCTTCTCGACCAATGACTTGGCGAGAAGTTCCATCAGGGCCACGACATTCACCGCGGAAGCATTAGCCATTGCGAACTCCTGGTTGCTGCTCGTTTCAGTTACGTCCGATAACGCTAAACGTTGAAAAAATCAATTTGCGAATCTTTGTTTTCAACAGTTTAGCCTAGATATCTATCGCAAAATCTTGATTCCGCAAGACTTACAGGTAAAATCTAGATATCGAACAACTTAGCTCACCGAAATTCTAGGCTACAGCCGACGAATCCGGCTCCGTCGCCGCGGCGCTCGCCGGGGTAATGGGCTCGGACGAAGCCGCCGGAGTGACCGGAGCCTTCGCCACGATCTTGCGAACGCGGTCCGACAACTGCGCGCCTTTCGACACCCAGTAGTCCACGCGGTCGCGCTTCAACACGATGCTGGCGGGTTCAGTGCGCGGGTTATAAGTGCCCACGACTTCAACCGAGCGGCCATCGCGTGCGCGATCTTTTTCGATAACGACAATACGGTAGTGGGGCTGTTTGCGCGCGCCACGGCGCGACAGACGAATCATCAGCACAGAATTTGTTCCTTTCCTGCTTGTCAGGTAACGGGCGCCTCATGCGACGACCGTACAGCTTGAACCAAATTGGCGGATGCTCCAGCGAACCCTTGTTCGCTCCACATCCCAACCCGCGCCTGGATTGGCACAGGTCAGACCTCCGCTGTTAGAGGCGAAGAATTATTATGGCTGAACGGCGGTGGAATTAGCAAGCTGAGCGGCTCGGTTCGAAAAGTATGGCAGGTCGCGTGACGAATGCATACGAAGTATTCTCGCAGATGGTGAGCCAGCGCGGCGACTCACTTCGACAGCTTACGTACGACCAACTCAGGGAACTAGAGGACATTCCGACCGAATACGTCACTCTCGAGAACCGCCGCGGGCGAATCTCCACGTATCTGGACAAAGAGAGTATGCCCAGCGGTGCGATCGCTTGTCGTAGTTCAGGGTTTCCAAAAAATGCGATTCTTCCCAATGATTCAGCAAGCGGCGATAGACGGTTTCTATAGGTACCCCGACGGAACCATGGCGCCGTTGACTCGCGAAGACATGGGACTTTACTTAGTCGCCGCAATAGATAGCGTTGCTTTGTATCAGGGCACGACCTTTAGTCGTGCCGAGAGCGTTCTTTATCGGAGTGTCATCCCGAGGCCGCGCAGCGACCGAAGGATCTGCAGTTTGCTTCCCTTTGGCGAACAGATTCGCCTTCCGAAATAACTGCAGATCCCTCGTCGGACTAAAGTCCTCCTCGGGATGACAACTCAAAACTAGAGCAACTTGCGGCACGGCTGAAGCCGTGCCCTGATACAAAGCAGGCCGGGGGAAAGTGAAGATAGCGGCTATTTTCGTGTTTTTGTTGGTTAACGCCACATGGGTGTTGATAGCGTATCTGCTTCACATAACTGGATTCGCTCCGAGATTTATCGCAATCCTTGTAGCTATTGGCGTGATTCTGGGCAATGGCGCGGTCTACGGAGGGCTCATGTTGACGCAGAAACTGCTACCCAAAACAAAGATTTCAAACTGAGTCACGGCCGACGGAAGAAATATTCAACCACCGATGAACACGGAACATTGGGGAAAGACGCGGTTATGATCGATCCGGAAGCGTGGCCTTTGTGGCTGCAGTTTCTTCTGTTTTCGCCGATGATCGTTGGAATTGTGTCCTTATGGCTTTCCTCAGCTAAAGAGCCCAAATGGCGTGCGGTACAGATTGGGTGCATCATCTACGCATTCGCATTCGTTATCTTCGTCGTTTGGAAATCAGTTATCGGATACGCGGTTGCAGCACTATCAGCCTTGGGATTTGTGATATTTCTCTTCCTGAAAAGGCGGAAATCAAACTGAAGCACTACCCGGATTCGCTCTTCGACGGAGTGTCCTCCTGAGGCCGCGCAGCGACCGAAGGATCTGCAGTTTGCTTCCCTTGGCGAACAGATTCGCCTTTTGACATAACTGCAGATCCCTCGTCGGGCTAAAGCCCTCCTCGGGATGACAACTCAAAACTAGAGCAACTTGCGGCACGGCTGAAGCCGTGCCCTGATACAAAACACACATCCGAGAGTTTTGGGGGCAGGCTCTGAGCCATGGCCTAATACAAAGCCGGCGATACGAGAGTTTGTCGGCAGGCTCTGAACCGTGTCCTGATACAAGGCTATTCTGATACAACGCCATTATGAGAATCGCTTTGGTTGGGGAGTGCGTACGCAGATGTTGAAGCTTCTTTGCATCACTGCTCATCCTGACGACGAAGCTGGAGGCTTCGGCGGGACGCTTGCGCTTTACGCTGAACGTGGAGTCGAGACCAGCGTTATCTGTCTGACGGCCGGAACAGCGGCACGCAATCGCGGCGGCGCTAAGACTGACGCCGAACTCGCCGAGATGCGCACTCGCGAACTCGGAGACTCCTGCCGCCTGCTGGGCGTGAAGCATTGGGAAATTCTTGGCTATCAGGACGCGCACCTCGCTGAAGCTGACTTGCCCACAGTAGTCGGCGAGTTGGTGAAGCGCATACGCGACATTCGTCCTCACCTGGTGCTTACCTTCGGTCCTGATGGCGGCATGACCGGACATCTCGACCACGCCATGGCCGGAGTCTTCGCGACCATTGCATTTCAATGGGCCGGCCGGTCCGACCGCGATCCAGAATTCGGCGCGCCCTACGCTTCGCAAAAACTGTATTACCTAACCAGTGAATACAAGCTGCGCGACCGGCAGCCCATCGCGCCTCCGGTGATTACCGCAAGCATCGACATCGGTCGCGAAGGCTTCGAGAAGAAGATTCAGGCCTTCATGCAGCACAAAACGCAGGAGCCGCTGTTCGGACGTTTACGCAAAAACCTCGATCGGCCTCCCTTTGTCGAGCTGTATCACCTGGCGTGCACGCGAGAGCCGCATCGCGAGAAGTTCGAGACCGATCTGCTGGATGGGGTGAAAGAAGATTAAGCTCGTCGCCTAGACTTTCGGGCGTCGGGGCATGTTTGTTGGCTTTCAGGGAAAACCGTGGCGCTGCCCACAAACTGCGGATCCCTCGGCTCCGCTCGGGATGACACCTGTGGCAGCAGTACAGTTGAGCTGTATCACCTGGCGCCCGTGAGCCGCACAAGGTCAAGTTCGAAACGGATCTGCTGGACGGGGTGGTGGAAGACTAGGTTCGTTCCGTAGATTGCTCCGCGTCAGCGCACGACTTTTTACAGCGTCGCAATACGCTTCGTTTTCGAGGATTCGCGTCAGAGCACCCTTCGACTCCGCTCAGGGCAGGCTACAGTCGTGCCGAAAACATGCCCTATATGATTTGTCATCCCGAGTGAGCTCTAGCTCGCGGGGGATCTGATTCGTGCCGAGGAGTCCATCGCGCTACCGACAAGAAGCAGGTCCTTCGGGGACTGAAGTCCCCTCAGGATGACAAAACAAATGGAAGGCGTCTTCGCTTTGTCCAGCATGGTAGTGCTGCGCGCGAACTACAGATCCCTCGGCTCCGCTCGGGATGACACTGGTGCGAGTTCGGGGCAACGCTGGAAGGCGCGCCCTGACACCCAACTCCGCTATGTCCAGCGTTGCTGGTGCTGCGGGCAAACTGTTACCCAGTGCTTCCGCACTGGGCTGGAATTGTCGTGCTCCCCTCTGCCAGCGCGTACACATTGCGCGAAGTGCGAAGAGTAGAGCGGAGCGACTGGCTGGCGTGCCCATCGTTCTGGCAATTAGATTCGCAGTCGTTTGCGACTGGCCGAGTAAGCAAAAAGTTTTTCGACCAAATTGAAATCTTTAATCGGGCACACAAAAGGCCGTCACCCGAATGAATGAGCGGCCCGTGATACTTGCTCGATTACTTAACTTTGGTCGCAGTGCCGGTCATCACCGTAGTCCAGTTGGTGCCGTCCTGCGACATGTCGTACTGCATGGTGTAGGAAGTAGGCGAGGTCACGTTCATGATGAACCTGCCTTTGCCCATCTTGGGGTCCTCGCCCAACCATGTCCAGGTTTTGCCGTCGACCGTGCCCATGGACTTGCCAGCCTCGCCCCAGCTGTTGAATTCGTTATAGGTGAACTTCTTGGCGTCAGTGTCGTAGCCCATGATCGAGATACCGGATCCGTCGCCCATTCCTGCGCCGGAGAATTTGGAGTGCGACACCAGGAAAAAGCCACCCTGCATCCAGTGGATATCTTCGGTCATGGTCCACTTCCCGCCCGGTCCCATGGGGCCCGGCCTGGCGTCGCCGTCCAACTTCCACTGGCCTGCCATCCAGTCGAGTTGTTTCAATTCAGGCGCCGGTTTTGGCATAGGCATTTGGGCTGAGGCAATCACCGCCAGCCCCAGCAACGCACATATCAGCAACCCCAGTTTGCGCACGCGCATGATCTCCCTCTCCTCGCCGAGGCTCTTGGGCGGCTCAAAGCCCCCCAGTCCTTCGGCGGCGAAATCTTAAGCCCCGGATATGGACATGTCAAACCTTCCGAATTGACGTTTGGTCATGTGCGATTGTGACCAGAGTCACGGGTCGGCGAGCGCTCTTTGGCTAAAATACAGGCGTCATGATTGATGCCTTCCTTGCTCCCGAAGCTACCGTTGTCACCGGCAATGGCGACAGCGCGCCTGTCGACATAGGCGCCGCCGAACACCGTATGTTCCTCATAACCCTCTTGGTCACCGCGGTCGTGGAACAGGAGTCGATCGAGCTGGGAATTTTTGCCTCTGCCGATGGAGCGACCTGGGAAACGAAGCCGCTCGCCGGTTTGTCGCAGAAGTTCTACCCGGGCGAGTACCCGCTGCTGGTCGATCTTTCACAGCGCCCGGATGTGAGATTTCTGCGCGCGCACTGGGAAGTGGCCCGATGGGGACGAGGCGCGAACACGCCGCGTTTTGAGATCTCAGTGCGGCTCCGCGAAGTTTCACCGGCGTTGCTGGCTGAGGCCAGAGAGCGCGTCGGCACAGCTTCCTGAACCTGCGTTGCCGATCAGTGATTCACCAGCGCGAATCCCAGCGTAGCGTTCGGGTTGGTCGCTGCGGCCGCCTCCGCAGCCTGCACCTTTGCCAGCAGAACCTTCACTCCAGAAGTGTCCTGACCCCGCGGAGCATGCGACAGGAAGGCCTGCAGCTCCGTCCCGGCTTCCTTGTACAGTTTCAGCGGCACTAGCGCGTAGGCCTTCAGCAGATGAATGCCGGCAATGCCAGTGGGAGCCAAAGTCTCAGTTTTGTCAGCGATCTGGAGTGCCTTCTGGTACAGGCCTTTTCCGAGCATCGCCTTGGCCATTTCGAAGTATCCTTGCCATGCATTTGGATTGATTGCGACCGCTTGCTCAGTGATGCGGACTGCCTCGTCGTACTTGCCCTGGTTGTTCAAGATCGAGCTCATCGCGGTATAAGCCGGCCCATAGCTCGGGTCGACAGCGATGGACTTCTGCAGGTCCTCGACTGCGGCGTCGGCATTCTTGTTGTGCCACGCGATTAATCCCCGCAGGGTGAGCGCCTCAGGGTTGTCCGCATAGATGGCGAGCGACTGGTTGACGGCTTTGTCTGCCTGGTCGAGTTTGCCTCGAACATAAGCCTGGGCGGCTTTGTTGTAGCGGTCCCGGGCTCTCTGCGGAATCTTGAGGCGCACCACGGAAATAGCGGCGTCACTTCCGCCACTCGCCACGGTGCGAACCATCTGAAGATCGATTCGATTGATAGTGCGGCCGGCAGGAATCACTTCTTGGGCTTCGTCCCCTTGCGACCGCGCCACCAGTTCGTAGCTCCCGGCGGGCATCTCGTAGAAGTCGAACGAGCCGTTAGAATGGGTACTGGTAGACGCCAGAACTGCATTGGTCGAGGTGTCGCGAAGTTCAACCGTGACCCCGCTCAGAGGAATGCCATCCACCCCGAAGCAGGTGCCTGTAATAAAGGAGGATCCTTTGTCCGAAGCCATGCCCCGAGGCAGATCACGCATTCCTTGAGTTGGAGGCCCGAACTGAGCGGCGCTGGTCACAACCAGAGAAACTGCAAAGCAGAGGACGGAAGACAGCACCCGGAGTCGCATTTCACACACCTGGTTCGTTCTTGAAGCTGTTCCCGGGGTGCTGCTCCTGCGGGCAGGACCTGCGGTGTTTCAGCAGCGCAGTGACTTCAACGCTGACGCTTGTTTTCATCAGATGTAAGTTCTCGGTCGGAGTTGTCTATGAAACCTTTACAACTCATAAAATCTCGCCGGTGTCAAGAGGCATAGACAGGCGGTTTTCATAATGAATGCAACGGTGACAGTGCAGAGTGCGCGCAATGTGCTGGGAAGCCTTCGCATGCCGGGCGACAAATCCATTTCGCACCGCTATGCCATGCTGGCGGCGCTCGCGGCTGGAACGTCGCGATTTGAAAACTTCGCGCCCGGCGCCGACTGCGCCAGCACCTTGGAATGCGTGCGACGCCTGGGCTGCGCTGTCGAGCGAGGCGAAGACGGCAGCGTGGTGATCGAAGGGCTGGGCCCGCAACTCAAGCCTCCTTCGGAGGCGTTGGACTGCGGCAACTCGGGCTCGACCATGCGCATGCTGTCGGGAATCCTCGCCGCTCAGCCGTTCAGCAGCGAGCTCATCGGCGATGCTTCGCTGTCAAAGCGTCCGATGAAGCGAGTCATCGAGCCGCTCTCGCAGATGGGAGCGCAGATCGAGTCCGATCGATGGCCACGCGCCGCTGCGAATCAACGGAGCGCGTCTGCGTGGAATCAGCTATCGGCCGCCCGTGGCCAGCGCGCAGGTGAAGACGTGCCTGCTTTTCGCCGGGCTGCTGGCCGACGGCACAACAACCGTCGAAGAAGCGCATGCCACGCGCGATCACGGCGAGCTTGCTTTGCGCGCCTTCGGCGCCGAGCTGGAGCGCTCGCGCAATCCGGTCAGCATTCGCGGCGGCCAGACCCTCAAGCCGTTGGAAGCCTATGTTCCGGGCGACAGTTCGTCGGCGGCATTCTTCCTGTGTGCCGCCGCAATTTTTCCCGAGTCGAACCTGGTGCTCGACGGAGTGCTGCTGAATCCCACGCGCTCTGCGTTGCTCGATGTGCTCACCGCGATGGGATGTCGCGTTTCCATGTTGCGCGTCGAAGAGCAGCACGGCGAATTGGTAGGCACGATCGCGCTCGTTCCGGGGCAAGGTCGGCATGTGGTGATTGCGGGCGCGCAGACCGCGTTGCTCATCGACGAGTTGCCGGTGCTGGCAGCGATTGCGCCGTACACAGCGGCAGGGATCGAAGTGCGCGATGCGGCTGAGCTGCGGGTGAAGGAGTCAGACCGGCTCAGCGCCGTCACGCGCAACCTGCAGGCAATGGGAGCGCAGGTGGAGCAGACGGACGACGGCTGGCGTATCCCCGGCAACCAGCGGCTGCACGGCGCAGAGATTGAGAGCTACCACGATCACCGCATCGCGATGGCGTTCGCGATTGCTGCCCTGCGCGCGGACGGCGAGACCGTGATTCACAACCCTGACTGTGTGGCGATTTCGTATCCGGGATTCTTCGACGACCTGGAGCGGGTGGTGGAACGATGAGAAGCCCGGCGCAAGCTCGATCTGAGCATGTTGCTATACTGCCCTCGTGAGCCTGCTCAAACGCGGCGCGTACACTCTAGCTGTCGGAATGCCGGTGCTGCTTATTGGCGGTATCCTTCTTGGCCCTTGCGGAAGCACGGTCGGCGTCGTAATACTGTTCGGCGGGTTGTTGGCATCTGGTGTTGGATTGGTGATGATTCTAGTTGACCTTGTACGACGTGTCGTTCGGAAGTTTTCCCACGGATCGCGTACTCCCCACGTTTCGACCTAGACAGGCACTCCGCCCCTTGAGCCTTTCCGCCCTTTCGGTTAATCCTATAGAGACGTTGTTGGTGCCCTCGCAAACGTATTTCACCGACGGAGAAAAGATTTGAAGCGATTTCCGCGATCCTTCCGCGCGACGTTGTGTTTTGTTTCTGCTGCCTGTCTTCTTTGCCTGCCGCTGATTTTGTCGGCGGAGAGCGGCGGGTTTCGCGGCGCTCCGGCTTCGGCCGCATCCATGAACAACCCCTATGCCGGCAACGCCAATGCTGCTGCCGGAGGCAAGAAGCTCTATGGCCAGAACTGCGCGCAATGCCATGGCAACAACCTTCAGGGCATGGGGCCGGCGCCGGCGCTTCAGAGCAGCAGCGTGAAGTCCGCCAAGCCCGGCGAGCTGTTCTGGTTCATCACCAACGGCAACCTGAATAATGGAATGCCCTCATGGTCGAACCTGCCAAAACAGCAGCGCTGGCAGATTGTGAGCTTCCTGGAATCGCAGAACAAGTAAACACTTGACGTGCTAAACTGCGTGTTTTGCGCGGAGGGAACTGTGCGCCTGGGCGACTACATCGACGACTACTGCACGCGCTGTAAACGATCCACCGACCACTCCATCGCGGCGATGGTGGGTGATGAAGTGCAGAAGGTTGCCTGCCGCATCTGTCACACCGAACATCCCTTTCGCCACAACGAATCTCCCAAGAAAGAGCTCACCAAAGAAGCGGCGTTCAATAAGCTTCTGGGCGATGCCAAGTCCCAACTCGAAGGCGCGCCTGCGGCTACCGGCTCGCCCGCGGCACCCGCCACACCGGCCAAGACGAAACGCACGCGCAAGTAGGCCTAGTGTTAATCACCGTTCCGCTATAGGTGTCATCCCGAGCGGAGCCGAGGGATCTGCAATGCCTTTTCTGTGAACCTGAGCCCCTTTAGGGGCGGCACATCGAAAGGTGCCAGTCGTCACAACGCAGGAGTTCGGGGCACGCTAGCGTGAATGCATGTCCCACAGCCTCTGCCGTTCCCTCTTCCACATCGTCTTCACGAAAGAGCGCCGAAACAGCATTCCCAAGTCTTCACTGGAAACTACTTGGGCCTACCTCGCCGGAATTGCTCGGAATCACGACATGCGCGTGTTCGCGGTTGGCGGAACCCAGAACCACATCCATGTACTTGTCGATCTGCCACCAGATTTGGCTGTGCCAAATGCCGTGCGCGCATTGAAGTGCAAGTCAAGCCGATGGCTCCGCGAATCGGTGCGGCTCTTCCAGTGGCAACAAGGGTATGGAGCTTTTAGCGTGAGCCCATCAAATATAAGGCGCGTGGTGAACTACATCTCGCACCAGCCGCAGCATCATGCACGATATTCATTCGAAGAGGAGTTTCGGTCGATTCTGCGGGCTGCGGGAATCAACCAGGAATTCGTCCGGAGTTGTGTCGCCCCTGAAGGGGCTCGGATCTTATAGACGGACGGTTACCCAGCGCTTCCGCGCTGGGCTGGAATTGTCTCCCGTCTGAAATTTAAACCGTGTCCCCGGCTGGAATCGTTCTCCGGCATGGAGTACGGCTCGCGCGCCGTGAGCGTATGAATCCTTGCGCCACCCGGCGATCCATCAGAGTTGCTTCGTACCCGCCCGACTCTTCTCGCCAAAGTGCTGAATCAACCCGGAATACTCTTCCGGCCGTTCCATCGCGGCGTAATGTCCTGCTTTAGGAATCACGTGCAGAGTGCTGCCGGGAATTCGGTCGCGCATCAACTCCGCTGCGCTCAGCGGGGGGATGTCCTGCTCACCCGCAATCACCAGCGCAGGGACATCGATCGTGCTCAACGTCTCAACCGAGTCTGGACGGTCAGCCATTCCCCGCTGCACGCCCGCGATGTCTTCGGGCGACATGCTCTGCATCATGCGGCGGGCGGCTTCAACGACATCGGGCCGCTCTGTTCTTGTAGTTGAGCTGAGAAGCTTTCCTAGCATGTCCGCGATGAACGGCTCCGTACCTTCACTCAACACCTGATCGGCGATACGCAAGCGGTTCGCGCGACTCTCGTCGGTCTCGGCCGAAGCACGCGTGTTGGAGAGCACCAGTGCGGCGACGCGCTCGCTATGCCGCCTCCAGAACTCGAACAGAATGTATCCGCCGATCGAGACCCCAACGAAGACAGCCTTGCCTACTCCTTCAGCTTCGCAAAGGCGAAGCAGGTCAGCAGCGTGCTTCTCCATCGTCGCCGGACCGTTGCCCAGCTCCGACTCACCGTGGCCGCGCAGGTCGGGCGTGATGACTCGGTATTTGTCGCTGAGCCTCGGAACGATCTCATCCCAGAAATGATGGTTCAGCGGAAACGGATGCAGCAGCACAAGGTCAGGCCCGGCGCCGGAGAGTTGGTAGTACAACGTCGCATCGGCGGTTTGCAATCTTTCCATGACGTGCCTCAACAAGCGTTCTCGTGAATCGCGCGAACACCCATCGATGATCGCACGAGATCCATTGCGCTAACGCGTAGTGGGTCAGTTTAAATATGGATGCGCGCCCATTCGACTCGCTCCGCTCGCTCAGGGCAGGCTCTTTCGCCAGCCGCACCGGCGCGAATCGGCACGCCTGGATCCCTCGCTGCGCAAATGAGGCTTGCTCGGGATGACAACCAAACTGACCCACTACGCGCTAACGGCCTCGATAAGTTGGTGAGGAAGAGAGAACGATTATTGCTGGGGCTTCCTGAGGTCTACGATCAGGTTCGCGCGATAATGTTCGAGTCCCGGGCGGCGCAGCAACCCGAGTATCGGCCGCTCCAGGTATTCGAACGGAGTGCCGAGAAAACTCGGGGTGGGAGTTGTAAAGCGCAGGCTGGCGATGTTGAGTCCCGATTCCGCCGCGCATCGCTCGATGCTCTCCGGCGTATTGAACTGGTAGCGAACGGGAAAGATGTCCTTGTCTTCGCGGTGCTCAAGCCAATGAATGAGGCGATTCTTTATGCCCTGCGGCACCAGGCGGGCCAGCCAGATCAGATAGTAGCGAAGATTTACCGTGTGGATCAGGAACGAGCCGCCCGGGCGGAGCACTCGCCGAATCTCGCGCAGCACTCTGGCCGGCTCCTCCACGTGCTCCATCACCATGTTCGCTGTCACCAGATCGAACGAATTGTCAGGAACAGGAATGTCGTCAGCCCAGCAATGCAAGCGCTTTTTCAGCAACGGGTGCTCGTCGATGGCAGGATCCATGTCCAACCCAGTCAGATTGGTGTCCTGTAGCAATTCTCGCGCGTCATCAACGCTCCAGACCCAATCGGGTACGACTTGCCTTCCACAACCAATGTCAAGCCAGTCGATGCCGGGGCGGATGTGCTCCAGCAGGGTAGCTGCATATTGACTCTGTGCGTGTTTCGGTGTCGGGGCAACGAGAGGTTTTTCGCTGGGGGCCTTTGATGTCGCGGGGCTCGGCATCGGTATCTGCTGAAACGCTAGCATGCCGCCAATGGCGAGACAAGCCCTATTCAAATAACGCCGACCAAAAGGGCGCACGGAGAATGCGCCCCTTCCCCGGTCAAGGAATTAGCTACGGATGCTGGTACGGCTGCACGTTTGCCGGCGGCGCCGACATGACCACCGCCGAGCCTTCCGGAATCACAATCCAAGCAATGATGTAGGCCAGCAATCCTGTACCGGCGCAGAGAACCACCAACAGCCACACCACGCGCACTACCGTGACGTCCAAATCAAAGTACTCGGCAAAGGCCGCGCAGACGCCTGCGATTTTGCGATCGGGGCTGCCCTTCGGCGGACGAAGAAGCCGCGTGCGTCCCGCAATGGGCCCTACACGCTGTCCGCAGTAGGCGCATACGTTCGCGTCGTCCTGAATGACTTTTCCGCAATAGTTGCAGTACATGCTCCCCTCCCTACTTTTAAAGATACGAATGGCCGCTAGAAAGGTTCCCGCCGGAAGATCCCGGGGCCACCACACTCGAAAGCCTTAGGTGTGCACAAAAACAACTTCTCGAGTGTCCTGCATCAGGGCCCGAGTTCACTCGGGCCAAACCGGCAAGGAAAAATCGGGGCTTCAGCCCCCGCTGTAATCCTCAGGGCCTAAAGGCCGGCATCTTTCCAGGCGGTAGCGGCACGGCTGAAGCCGTGCCCTGATACAAGGCTCACTACATCCGCTTATGTGCACTCCTGCAGGCGTGCTCCGCCCAATCAAACCTTCGCTACCGTTCTACCGCCAGAGCGACAGCGTTCCCGCCGCCCAGGCAGAGTGCCGCAATGCCTTTGTGTACGTCGCGGCGTGCCATTTCATAGAGGAGCGTCACCAGGATTCGCGAGCCGCTCGATCCAATCGCGTGCCCCAGCGCGACTGCTCCGCCATTCACGTTAACTTTGCTCAGGTCGATGCCCAACTCACGAGTGACACCGATGGCCGCGACCGAGAACGCCTCGTTGATTTCGTACAAGTCGACGTCCTTGTCTGTCCAGCCCGTCTTCTTCCAGATCTGCCGTATCGCATCGACCGGCGCCATCATCACCCATGCGGGATCAATCCCGCTGACCGCCTGCGCCACGATGCGCGCCATCGGCTTCAACCCAAGTTCCTTCGCCTTCGCCGCCGACATCACGCACCACCGCCGAAGCTCCATCGTTCACTCCGGGAGCATTGCCCGCCGTGACAGTGCCGTCCTTCTTGAATGCAGGCTTGAGACTACGCAGCGCTTCGATGGTCGAATCCTCACGCGGAGACTCGTCCTTGGTGAACAGCTCCGGAGCAGCACCCTTCTTCTTCGCCGGCAGCTCGACAGGAACAATCTGGTCTTTGAAACGGCACTCCTTGATGGCCGACACCGCTTTGCGATGCGAGTTCAGCGCATACTCATCCTGCTCCTCGCGCGTGATGCCGTACTTCTGCGCGACGTTCTCGCCGGTGTTGCCCATGTGATAGTCGTTGTACGCGTCCCACAGGCCGTCATGCACGACGGAGTCGACGACCTTGCCGTCGCCCAGGCGATATCCTTTGCGCGCCTGCGGCAGAAGGTAAGGAGCGTTGGTCATGCTCTCCATACCGCCGGCTACCACAATGTCAGAGTTGCCGGTCTGGATCGCCTGCTGCGCCAGTGCGACCGACTTCAATCCCGAGCCGCATACCTTGTTGATGGTTGTCGCCGAGACAGCCGAGGACAATCCGCCGCCAAGTGCCGCCTGCCGCGCCGGATTCTGTCCCAGACCGGCCTGCACCACATTGCCCATGATGCACTCGTCGACCGTGTTCGGGTCGATGCCCGCGCGCTTCACTGCCTCACGCACCGCGATGGCGCCGAGCTGCGGCGCTGTGAAATCCGACAGCGATCCCTGGAATTTACCCACCGGTGTACGCACGGCAGAAACGATAACGACATCTTCTAATGAAGGCATGATTGTTAAACCTTTCAGCAGGAATAGGAAACCCAACATTATAAGATGGACGCGAAGTGAACCTCGACCCACAAATTTCTGCCGCGCCTGCGCCTCAGTCCAGTGAACGACGCCTGCTTGCGCCGGTGTGGCATACCGTGTTGCTGGTCGCGGTGCTGCTGCTCGGCTCGGTTGGCGGCGCGGGGAGCCACCATCTGCTGGCCCGTAGCGGAAGCAAGTTGCCGCAATACATCTGGGGCATGACGTGGGAATGGATTCTTGCCGGCTTCGTCTGGCTGGGCATTCGCAAACGCTATCGTCTGCGCGACGTGATCGGCGGACGATGGTCGAGCTTCGACGATTTCTTTCTCGACCTTCTCATCGCCGCCCTCTTCTGGGCCTTCGCGGCGCTGGTGCTGGCAGCGGGAGCCAAACTGATGCACCTCGATCAGGCGCAGAAGATCGACGCGATGCGTCGCCAGCTGGGATTCCTGACACCCAACACGCGGCTCGAACTCGGCGTGTGGTTTCTGCTGAGCACTACGGCCGGCTTCTGCGAAGAGTTCATCTTCCGCGGATATCTGCAGTTGCAATTTGCTGCCATGACGCAATCGATGCTCGCCGGTGTATTGCTCTCGGCTGTCGTCTTTGGTGCATCGCACGGCTACGAAGGCGGCGCGCGCATGCTGCTGATCGGAATTTTTGGATTATTGTTTGGGATACTCGCCTGGTGGCGCAAAAGCCTTCGTCCGGGAATGATCGCGCACGCGTGGCACGACGCGCTGAGCGGCGCTGTTTTGCGAATGCTGAAATAGCCAGTGTTTATGCGGGTTGCGCGCGTTCGCGATTTGTCCGCCTTAATTGTGGGTTGCGAGTCCCTGCAACTGTAGGATTGGCATTCGCGGCAGCGCTCATCAGCGCTCATAAGGTACACACAAAAACGCGCGTTTTTTTCTTGACTATTCGTTTCGATGACTCTATACAAAGAACAAATTGCGATGATGTGATGTCGCAAACTTCCATGAGAATGGAAAAGGGAGAATAGAAAATGGCAACTAAGAAGAAGGCTGCAAAGAAGGCGACCAAGAAGGCCGCGAAGAAAAAGCACTAACCTTTGCAATGACCAACCGAAGGGGACGCGCAAGCGTCCCCTTTGCTTTTGGGTGGGTTGCTTTTCGGTGGAAGCCCTTCGGCTTCAGCCGAGGGAAATGGGTGGCGTATCGAGAGAGGCCTTCAGGCCCGGTCCACTCGCCAAATTGCAGATTGATATTTCCAGCACAAAAGCGCGACTCTCAGGATGAAGCTTCTTCCCCCGCATGAATGCGGGGGCTTCCACCCGGCGCGCCTGAAGACGCGACCCTTTCTCACCCCTTCACCAATCGCTCCATCTCATCTTCAGCGATGACGCTGACCTTCAGCTCGCGCGCCTTGTCGAGCTTCGAACCCGCGTCCTCTCCCGCCACCACGTAGTCCGTCTTCTTGCTCACCGAGCCGGACACCCGCCCGCCGGCATCTTCGATCAGCTTCTTGGCCTCATCGCGAGTGTGCCGCGCCAGCGTGCCGGTCAGCACGAACGTCTTGCCCACCAACGCTGTGCCGCGTTCTTTCTTCTTTCCGCTGAACGTCAGTCCCGCTGCGCGCAGGCGTTCCACCAGCGCAACATTCTTCGGCTCGTCAAAAAATTCGCGCACCGCGGCCGATACGCGCGGTCCAATCTCGTTTACCTCCTGCAGCTCTTCCTCGCTGGCGCTCATGAACGCATCCATCGAGCCGAAATGCTCCGCCAGAAATTGCGCCGTACGCTCGCCGACAAATCGAATTCCGAGCCCGTAGATAACTTTCTCCAGCGGCAGCTTCTTCGATTGCTCGATCTCACGCAGGATGTTCTGCGCCGACTTCTTGCCCATGCGCTCCAGGCCGAGCAGGTCGGCTTCGGTGATCCCGTAGATGTCCGCGACGTTCTTGACCAGCCCCTTGTCGACCAGCTGATTTACCAGCGCATCGCCCATGCCTTCGATGTTCATCACTCCGCGGGACGCGAAGTGGCGGATACTCTCGCGCAGCTTGGCCGGACAGTTGGCATTGACGCAGCGATGGTCGGCTTCGCCCTCGGCGCGCACCACGTGGCCGCCGCATTCCGGGCAGCGCTCCGGCATGTGAAACTTGCGCGTGCCTCGCGGCTTGCTCTCGTCAACTCTGACGACCTTGGGAATCACGTCGCCGCCGCGTTCAACCACCACCCAGTCGCCAATACGCACACCCAGACGCTCGATCTCGTCCATGTTGTGCAGCGTGGCGCGGCTGACGGTTGTGCCTCCGATGGGCACCGGCTTCAGCGCAGCCACGGGCGTAAGCTTCCCCGTGCGGCCGACCTGCACCAGGATGTCTTCGATCTGCGTCTCACCCGAGCGCGCAGCATACTTGTAGGCAATGGCCCAGCGCGGAGCCTTGCCCGTGTATCCGAGCTCCTGCTGCAACCCGATGCGATCGACCTTCACCACAATGCCGTCGGTCTCGTACGGCAGGCTGTCGCGCTTCCCCTCCCACTGAGTGATGAATTCCCAGACCTCATCAATGCTGTGCACCAGGCGGTGATTGGGATTGACCTTGAACCCGGCCGCCTTGCAGCGCCTTCAGCGCCTCAGAGTGGCGATCGAAGATTGTCTTGCCGTCGGCCAGCAAACCGTAGGCGAAGAAGTCGAGACGCCGGCTTGCCGTGATCTTGGGGTCGAGCTGCCGAACCGTGCCAGCGGTCGCATTGCGCGGATTGGCAAACTTCGGCAGTCCCTTCTGCTCCTGCTCTTCGTTCATGCGTTCGAACGAAGTCGTCGGCATCAGCAACTCGCCGCGCACCTCGAAATTTATCGGCAATCCGGCCTGCTTTCAGCTTCTGCTCTGGAGATATTCAGCGGAATGCTGCGAATGGTGCGCACATTTGCGGTCACGTCCTCGCCGGTAGTGCCGTTGCCTCGCGTGATGCCCAATGCCAAGGTTCCCGCCTCAAACCGCAGCGCCATGGACATGCCGTCGAGCTTCAGCTCGCAAACGTAGTCCACCTTAGTCGTGCCGGTGAGCTCGTGAACCCGCCGCTCCCAGTCGCGGAGTTCCGCCTCGCTGGTCGTCTTCGCCAGCGACAGCATCGGGCGTGGAGTGCGGCACGCTGGCGAACTGGCTGCTCGGCTTACCACCCACCCGCTGCGTAGGCGAGTCCCGGGTGATCAACTCCGGATGCTCGGTTTCGAGGGCGATCAACTCGTCCATCAGACGATCGAACTCGGCATCGCTGATCTCCGGATCGTCCAACACGTAGTAGCGGTGCTCGTGATGGCGGATCTTGTCGCGCAGCGTCTCCAACTTGCGCGTTAGCTCTTTGGCACTCGGCGGCATGCTGCAATTATAGGGAGCGCGCCAGGGGGCACCACGGGCATCACCGCAAAATTCCTGAGGCATCCCGTAGAATCAAACATTCCGGTCCAGAAGCATCTTGAAAGCACTCATCGCCAAATGGATTCATCACGTCACCGCCATCCTGGGGCCGCTCGGGGTCTGGGGCGTCATGGGCTTCGCCTTCATCGACGCAGCCATGTTCGGCATGCCCATCGACGCCATCGTCTGCGGATATGCCTACGCCAAGCCCAGCCATCTTCTGCTCTATTCGCTGGGTGCCGCGGTCGGCTCGGCCCTGGGCAGCCTGGTGGTCTACGTCATCGGCTATAAGGGCGGCGAGGTGATGCTCAAGAAGCGCATGGGCGAAGCCCGCTTCAATCGGATCACGGCATCGTTCGAGAAGCGCGAGTTTGTGCTGCTGACTGTGATTTCCATGTTGCCGCCGCCGACGCCATTCAAGCTGTTCGTGTTGGCCGCGGGAATGGCCGAGATGCGACCGCTGCGTTTTCTGTCGGCGATCTGTTCTGGGCCGTTTCGCGCGCTTCACCATCGAGAGCATTCTCGTCGTTCGCTATGGCCCGCACATCATTGCTTTGCTGGCGGAGGTGCTTCGCCATCATCTGAGTTACGTGATCGCCGTCGCTGATTGCGATTGCGCTGATCGGCTGGTGGATTTGGCGAATCAGGAAGGCGCCGCGGCCAAGGCGGCATAGAGGATAATGATCGAGTAACAGCGCTCTGTGTGACAGTGCGCAGCCCGCGCCCCTTCAAAGCCACCCACAGGAGCACACAAGCTCCTGAGCTTTCAAGTTCGAGGTGAATTTCCATGGACCACATTCAAACTGATCTGCAAAACGGTGTTTTACATCTCATACTCAATCGGCCGGAAAAGAAGAACGCGCTCACCTCAGCCATGTACGACGCCTTAGTCGCGGCGGTGCAGCGCGCGGAATCGGACGACGCCATCCGCGTACTCGTTCTCCGCGGCAACGGAGATTCCTTCACCGCCGGCAACGACATTGAGGACTTCGTGCAGAAGCCGTGGCAGGGTCAATCGGTGCCCCCCGCCGAGCAGTTCATTCGTGCTATCGCGTTTGCGCGCAAACCGGTGATTGCCGCCGCTCACGGCCTTGCCGTCGGCATCGGCACCACCATCCTGCTGCACTGCGACCTGGTGTATGCGGCAGAAGAGACCAAGTTCATGATGCCTTTCGTCAATCTGGGCATCCTTCCTGAAGCCGGCTCGACATTGCTTCTGCCCGGCCTGATCGGCCATCAGCGCGCCGCCGAACTGCTACTGCTGGCCGAGCCCTTTTCTGCGCAGCGGGCCTACGAACTGGGGATCGTCAACCGCGTCGTCGCCGGCGATCAATTGCTGTCGGCGGCCAGCGCTGCCGCCCAGACCTTGGCCGGAGAAGCCGGCGGGTGCGGTTCGCCTTGCGAAACAGATGATGAAGCAGCACCTGCGTGCCGACCTCGACCGGGTCATCCGCGAAGAAGTTCTGGCCATCGCTGGCCGGTTGGAGTCCCCAGAGACCGGAGAAGCCCTGAGCTGCATTTCTCCAGAAACGCAAACCTGATTTTTCCCGTTTCCGATTAGAATTTGCGTAACTTGGTAACTTTATGTAATTACCGCTTGACGGAATTGGGAATCGTGGTAACGTTCTGTTCACGCGACTAAGCGCCCAAAACCGTGACTCAAACCCTTGTAACGGCTGACGTATACGAGCGTCTGCAACGAGCTATGGCCTCGGATCCAGACGGCTTTTGCGAACTCTACCGCGATTACCTCTCCGATGCCCGGCAGACGCTGGGCCATCTCCATTTCGCCTGCGACAAGCAGAATAGCGAGGAGCTTCGCTTCAAAGCTCATTACCTGAAGAGCAGCAGTTTGATATTAGGTATCAGTCCAGTGGCCAAACTTTGCGCCGAACTGCAGGACGCCGGCGGCACATCAGATTTCACCGCGGAACAACGGAAGTTGCAGGAACTCGATACTCTCCTTACTCTTGTTCAGGAGGAATTGGAGAAAAAGCTGGGGCCGCACGTGGTTCCGGCCGCGGCGTAAAACCACTGGTCAAATGGCAGATTCCAGCCCAATCCGTCTTCTGATTGCCGACGATCATCCTGTGGTGCGCGTCGGGCTTGCGCAACATGCTGCTGTCCGATAACCACTTTCAGGTGGTCGCCGAAGCTCGCGATGGCGCCGAAGCGCTCGCCCTGGTCAAGAAGTTACAGCCCGAAATCCTGCTGCTCGATCTGGCCATGCCCAACATGCCCGGCATGGAAGCCCTGCGCGAGCTCACCACCCACGAGACCCAGACCCGCACCATCGTGCTGACTGCCAAGATCGAGAAGCAGCAGATCCTCGAGGCACTGCAACTCGGCGCTCGTGGAGTGGTACTGAAGGATGCTGCCGTCGAGCACCTGGCCGCTTGTATCCGCGCCGTCATGCAGGGGCAATACTGGCTGGACGGCCGTCCGGTGCAAAACCTGGTGCAGGTGCTGCGCGAGCTGACGGCGCAAACCGCGCCTCCTCCGCGCAAGACCTACGGGCTGACCAGCCGCGAGCTCGAAGTGGTCACGCTCATCACCGAGGGATGTACCAACAAGGACATCGCGACGCAGTTCGGCATCAGCGAAGAAACCGTCAAGCGCCACCTCACCAACATCTTCAACAAGCTGGGCGTCGGCAATCGTCTGGAACTGGCGTTGTTCGCGCTCAATCACCATCTGCTTCCCCCCGCGCCAGCGGCGTAGCTGCAAGCTTTTCTTCGGGTGTCATCCCGAGCGTAGTCGAGGGACCTGCAGCCCTTCCTTCCCGCCCAAGACGCGTCCCGTTACGTTGATTTCCACCCCGTGTGTTACCCTTCGCAACGAATATCTGTTCTCATCCGTTCTGACGAGGTGGCCATGAGCCAGCACCAGAATCTCTGCATGGATTACATCGAGTTTCCCGCAACCGACGTGGAAGCAACCAAGCGCTTTTATCACGACGTCTTTGGCTGGGACTTCAAGGACTGGGGACCGAATTACATCAGCTTCCACGATGGCCGCATCGCGGGCGGATTCACCACCGAAGCCCAGGTCGCCAGCGGCAGCAAAACCACGGGCGTGCTGGTGGTTCTCTACGCCAAGAACCTGGAAGACACCTACAACAAGGTGAAGGGCGCCGGTGGGAAAATCGTGCGCGAGACCTTCGACTTCCCTGGCGGACGCCGCTTTCACTTCGCCGATCCCAACGGTAACGAACTCGCGGTGTGGAGCGAGTAGGCTGACATGGCCCGCATAAACTCCTACGTCCTCAGGGGCACCGTCGTCGGTGCCCTTGGCGGACTGTTGTTCGGTTTCGATACCGCTGTCATCGCCGGGACCGAGCAGCAGCTCATCCAGGTCTTCGGCCTCAACGACCGTCAACTTGGGATCACCGTTTCGATCGCGCTGGTCGGCACCGTGATCGGAGCCATCTTCTCCGGCGAACTGGGCGACAAGATGGGCGGCCGCGAAGCCCTGCGCATTCTCGCCGCCTGCTACGTCATCTCCGCCTTCGGCTGCGCCTTCGCCTGGAGCTGGCCGGCGCTGCTGGCCTTCCGCTTCATCGGCGGCCTGGCGATTGGCGGCTCGTCCGTGCTCGGTCCGGTGTACATCGCCGAGATTGCTCCGGCGCGATGGCGCGGCCTGCTGGTTGGAACCTTTCAGATCAACATCGTCATCGGCATATCTGGTCGCGTACCTCTCGAACTATGTGGTGTCGCTGTTCGGCTTGGGCATGAACGAGTGGCGCTGGCAGCTCGGCATTGCCGCGGCTCCGGCACTGCTCTTCTTCGTCATGCTGTTCACCATTCCGCGCAGCGCGCGCTGGCTGGTGCTCAAAGCATCGCATTCCCGAAGGCCGCGAGGTGATCGCGCTTCTCGGAGCCGACAATCCGGACGCTGAGCTCAAGGAGATCGTCGACTCGATCCACATCGAAGGCATGTCGCACTCCGAGCCGCTGTTCCAGCGCAAGTATCTGCGGCCCATGTTCCTGGCGGTGACGGTCGCCGGCTTCAGTCAGCTCGCGGGCATCAACGCCATCCTGTATTACTCGAACTACATCTTCGAGAATGCAGGCTTCAGCAAGAGTTCGGGCCTGCTGCAGTCGGTCGCCCTGGGTGCGACCAACCTCGTCTTCACCCTGGTCGCCATGAGCCTGATCGACAAGGTCGGACGCAAAACGCTGCTGCTGATTGGCAGCGTAGGCATGGCCATCTGCCTGGGCGGAGTCGGCATGGTCTTCTACAGCGAGCAGCACCAGAACCTGCTGATCGTCTTTCTGGTGGCCTACATCGCGTGTTTTGCAATCTCGATTGGCGCGGTCATCTGGGTGTATATCAGCGAGGTGTTTCCCAATCGCGTGCGCTCGAAAGGCCAGAGCCTGGGCAGCTCGGCGCATTGGATCATGAACGCCATCATCTCCGGACTGTTCCCTGTCATGGCGGCGCGTTCGCGCTCGCTTCCGTTCATGTTCTTCTCCGCGGCGATGGTGGTTTTCTTCTTCATCGTGCTGTTTACCTATGTCGAAACCAAGGGCGTCACGCTGGAGGAGATGCAGCACAAGCTGGGGATTGAGTATTGATCGAAGCCAAACTCGTTGTTGAACTGATGTAGGTTGATCTGTGATCTCTTGATCTGTCATTCTGAGCGCAGCGAAGAACCTGCTCTTTGTCTGCGCTGCCGCGGGATGTGCGACGGCGACGCTCCAGTCAAGGTCGAAGTCATGGCTGTCCCTGGTTGCGCCGCGAGGTGAAATGCAGGTTCTTCGCTTCGCTCAGAATGACATACTTCAGAACAGACATTGAACAAATTCATCAGCTCCTGCTGCTCTCGCTCGTTCTTCTCCCCGCGCTTCGCACTTCGCCCAAACCCAACCCGCTCCTCCCAATCCGTACGCTGCGACGCTCGATCGCCTGAACGAGATCACCGCGATCCCGCTCGAGCGGATGGACGCAGGTTCCGGGCGACATGGCGCATGGCGAGATTCCTCCCAACACGGCGATGACCATGAACGCGACCGGCGCTCAACCTGGGCGGCGACTTCACGCCACCGATCTGGCTCTATCGCGAGATCGAAATTCCCAAGGAGCTTCACGGCTACGAAGTCCAGGGCTCGACGCTTGAAGCTGGACATCCAGGTCGGCGGCAACGAAGGCCTGATGATCACGACCTTCGCCAACGGCAACATGATCGCGCGCACCGACGAAGACGGCCAGGTGCCGATCACGCTTACCGAGAACGCGCAGCCGGGCGACAAGATCGTGATCGCGCTGCGCGTGCTGCCGTCCGCCGGCGTCGGATGCTGCGGCGGCCCGCCGCAAGCCAAGCTCGAACATGCGCAACTGCTCATCACTCCGCCGGTGAACCGTCCTGATCCCGCGGTGCTTCGCCTTGAGATCGTTGTCGGCGCAGCTTCTTGTCGCTGCTTATCCAGACGGCAAAGCCGAGCGCGAGCAGACGCTTGATGCTGCCGTGAAGGCCATCGACCTCAAAGCGCTCGACGACGCCGATCAGAAGACCTTCGACGCTTCCCTGCGCGCGTCGCAGGCCAAGCTCGACGCGCTGCGTCCGTACATGAAGCAGTTCAGCATCAGCGCCATCGGCAACAGCCACATCGATATGGCGTGGCTGTGGCCCTGGACCGAGACCGTCGAAGTCGTGCGCAACACCTTCGGCACCGCGCTCGACCTGATGAACGAGTATCCCGACTTCAAGTTCACCGCCTCGACCGCGCAGGCTTACACCTGGATCGAAGAGAAGTATCCGGAGATGTTCAAGCAGATCCAGCAGCGCGTGAAAGAGGGCCGCTGGGAGGTCATCGGCGGCATGTGGGTCGAGCCCGACCTCAACATGCCGGACGGCGAATCGCTGGTCCGCCAGATTCTCTATGGCAAGAACTACTTCAAAGCCAAGTTCGGCGTCGACATAAAGATCGGCTGGAACCCCGACTCGCTTCGGCTACAACTGGCAGTTGCCGCAAATCTACAAGCGCTCGGGCATCGACTACTTCGTCACCCAGAAGCTGCTGTGGGCGCACGAGTTCACCACGTTCCCCTATCGCCTCTTCTACTGGGAGTCGCCCGACGGCAGCAAGATGCTGACCTACTTCCCCAGCGACTACGCCAACCAGATCGATCCGGTGAAGATGGCGCGCGACTCGTCGGTCTACGGCCCGGCGATGTACAAGTACAACGGCGGCACCAACTCGGCTCCCGCCGGACGCGCTCGACATGATGTACCTCTACGGCGTCGGCGATCACGGCGGCGGACCGACGCGCGTTGATCTCGACACCGCGCTGCGCTGGCAGAAGTCAGGACGTCGTCTATCCCAAGCTTCAGTTCTCGACCGCGACCGACTTCTTCGCCGACCTGAAGCAGCACGAGAGCGAACTGAAGCTGCCGACGTGGGATGGCGAGCTGTACTTCCAGTATCACCGCGGCGTGCAGACCACGCAGTCGGAAGACCAAGAAGGGCAATCGCAAGAACGAAGTGCTGATCCTCAACGCCGAGAAGCTGGCGTCGATCGACTCGCTCTTGGCGAGCGAAGTACCCGCAGACGCTGGCTTCGACTCCGTCGTGGCAAGAAGATTCTGTTCAACCAGTTCCACGACATTCTTCCCGGCTCGGGCATCGGCATCAACTATGTCGACGCCGCGCGCAAGTACGCCGAGACCTCGCGCTTCAGCAACGACACGATTCATGCGGCGCTGAACGACATTGCGTCGCACGTGAAGTCGGACGGCGTGAGCGTGCTGGTGTTCAATCCGCTGTCGTGGCCGAGGACAGAAGAGGTGGAAGTCGAGGTGCAGTTCCCGAATCTGCCTTCGCCGCTCGGTATCATCGCCGGTGACCCGAGCGCCGAGCGAGACAAGATGTGGGTGCTGTCTGACATCGTGAGCTCCGATCCAGCGACTGGAAAAGTGAGACTTCGCATTCTTGCGAGTGATGTTCCGGCCCTCGGCTACAAGCTGATTCAACTGCACGCGGGCAGCCCGAAGTTGGTTGTAGGAACTCCACAGACAGAGGCGCAGTCCATGCACATCACGCGCCCACTGCTGAACGCAACCGCGACGTCGCTGGAGAACGACTTCCTCAAGCGTCACCGTCGATCCCGCGACCGGCTGCATCACCAGCCTCTTCGATAAGCGCAACAACACCGAAGCGCTCGCGCCTGCGGTGCAAGGCGTCGGCGCGCCTCCCACATTGTCAGATGGCAAGCCCTGCGGCAACCTGCTGCAAGCCTTCGTCGACAAGCCGAAGAAGTGGGACGCGTGGAACGTTGATGCCGACTTCATCGAGCATCACACCGACCTGCTGCAAGCCGAAGAGGTGAAGCTCGTCGAGAACTCGCCACTGCGCGCCGTGATCCGCGTGCGCCACAAGTGGCAGAACTCGGAGTTCATCCAGGACATCACCATGTATCCCGGCGTGCCGCGCGTCGACGTCCACATGCAGGCCGACTGGCACGAGAAGCACATCCTGCTGAAGGTCGCGTTCCCGCTGAACGTGCGCAGCGACAAGGCGACCTTCGAAATTCCTTACGGAACGGTCGAGCGTCCGACGACGCGCAACACGCCTGCCGAGAAGTCGCAGTTCGAAGTGCCGGCGCTGCGCTGGGGCGACATCTCGGGTGCCCCACTCTGTCGCCTTCGTCTGGCGACAGGTGGGTGAAATCCACGGCTTCTCGCTGCTCAACGACAGCAAGTACGGATACGACGCGAAGGACAACGTGCTTCGCCTGTCGCTGCTGCGCGCGCCCGAATGGCCTGATCCGAACGCCGACCAGGGACATCACGAGTTCACCTACTCGCTCTATCCGCACGCCGGAACGTGGCGCGAGGCATGACCGTGCACCAGGGATACGACCTGAACTATCCGCTGCTCGCCGTCACCACAACGCAACATCCGGGAACGCTTCCGGCGCAGCATTCGTTCTTCAGCACCAAGGAAGACAACGTCGTCATCACCGCGGTGAAGCAAGCGGCGGATGGCAGTGGAACCATCGTGCGCTTCTACGAATGGGCCGGGAAGAAGGGCGACATTCATCTCACGCTGCCGCAAGCCGCGACCGCAGCGTGGCAGACGAACCTGATGGAGCAACCGGAAGGTTCGCTGGCGGTTGCGAACGGTGGAAGCGAGGTGACGGTTCCGACGGGAGCTTACGAAATCAAGACGGTGAAGGTCGCGTTCAAGTAGTTTCGATTTCCAAAGAGCGAGAAAGCAATCATTCGGCGCGATTTGTATACATCGTTTCGCGCGCGTTCGGTTGCGAGCTTTGTATCAGGGCATGGCTTTAGCCGTGCCGATGCCGGGCATAAAGAGATCAGCCTTCAGGCCCTGAGTTTTGCAGGGGCTAAAGCCCGATCCCTCCAATGCGTTGTCGGCCCGACTGAAAGTCGGGCCCTGATACAAACCAATTCGTCGGCCACTTCCAGCAAGGGCTGAAGCCCCATCCTGTTATGCCTCGGTGCGGCGCAGCTAAAGCTGCGCCCCTTCTTAGTCTTGTCCGAGACGCCGGCCTTAAAGGCCAGCTCTACCTCTTTGTCCGCGGACGCCGGCCTGAAGGCCAGCTCTACCCGTTCACCTACTTCTTCCCTTCCGTCGGCGGATAGTTCTTGAACAGCTTAGAGATTCCCTTGTCCAGGTTCTTGATGTTCTTGTTGGAATTGTCGTGGATGGTGTCGGTCACCGAGCCGCGCCACTCCAACTCATGCGTCTTGGCGTTGGCCAACTCGACCACCAGCGTGCCTTCGCGCGTGATGTACGTGTTGTAGGTGGTGGTCGTCGGACCACCGCCCCACCACGGACCCCAGCCCCATCCCGGCCCGTAGTTGTAGCCGGTGCCAACCACCTGCTTCTGGTCGTGAATGTGGCTGGTGTAGACCACCCAAAGGTCGGGATCCGTCCCCGGCTGCGCCAGTTGCAGGCCTTTCGCCTGTAGCTGCTGATTCACGCCGTCGACGATGCGCTGGTCCCACAGGCCCTTCGCCGGTTGCGGGCTGGGCTGCCAGGCGTACGTGTGGAACTGCGAGAAATTAGTGCTGCGGTCCCAATCGACATTCGTCTTCTGGGCGAGGGCCGAGGCGGAAACAAGCAAGCAGAAAGCCAGTGCAACGAAAAGCCGATTCGTTTTCACGAGAATCTCCTTTGGGTGTCCTAGAACGTGAGCTGATTTTGCGAGTGGCTGAATCATACCTTCACCAGCCGCTGCATGGGAAGTGAATGCCAGTGCTTCGTTCAGTGCGACGAGTCCCACCGCCTTTGCGCTAACGGCCGCAGGCTCAGCATGAATTCCTTGGCTTCTTTGTTATTGGCGAGGGGAGGAACTTCCACGCCGTACTTCCTCGCCGCCTGCGTCACCAGCTCGCGCTGCAGATCATTCAACGGACGCGGCTCAAACTCTTCGGCGGGAACCGGCCACTCCGGCAACACGGGTGCGTCCTCCAACGGTCGGAGATTGTCGCTGAAGACATCGGCGAGATCGACAGCGTTGGCGTCGCGATCGGTCAGCTCTTTCAAGCCGAAGCGATGGCAAATTGTCTTGATGACGGCGGTGTGATCGATCGGACGCGGCGCGTGATAGACGGTCCCGGACGTGATCCATGGCGACACCAGCACCGCTGGCACTCGCACTCCAAGACGGTTGAAGCTGAATCCGTCTTCGCCCGGAGGATCGTTCTTGTGCGGAGGCACCGCGTCGGGCGGAGTGACGTGATCGAAGAAGCCGCCATGCTCGTCGTAGGTGACGATCAGCAGAGTTCGTTCCCACAGCGGACTGGTGCGTACCGCTTCGTAAACCATCCGGATGAGATTCTCGCCGAGCCGTACATCGCGGGGCGGATGCTGATCGTCGGGCGGATTTCCCTTGTCGTAGTCGATGACCTCAGGCTCGATGAACGAGTACTTGGCGAGCGCTCCCACCGAGGCATCGAGGCAGAATTTCGCAATTGAGTTTCCCTCGGTCGGGTCCCAGGTAATCGTGGGATGGATGATGTAGGTGAGGCACTCCGTGGTGCCGTCTCCGTTGTAGATGTTCCACTCGCCGTCGCCCAGGCGATTGAAGATCGTCTGGTTCTTATTGTCATCCCAGTTGTGATTGTTGCTGACCCAGTTGTTCGAGGTGCCGGCATGCAGGAAGGAGCGATTCACCAGCGTGGGGCCGGGTATCGACGAAAACCAGTTGTCGCACACCGCGAAGCTATTGGCCAGCGTGCTGAGCACCGACACGGCAGCGTACGGCTTGGATGAATCAAGCGTATGTTCTGTCGGACTAAAGCCTTCCATCGGAGCCTCAACGGCGGAAAGCGGAGGCTTCTTGTCGGCGCCCAGATTGATGACGCGATTGTTGACGAAGCCTCGCATGTGGACGGCATCGGCGGGGCCAACCTGCATCATGGCGTCGGGATATTGATGTCCCACCAGGTCGTCGTTTGGCGTCTGATACTCGGTGGTGCGACTGACGGGAACGGTAGCAGGCAGCCAGTCGTACTGGCGGTGCAACCGGATTGTTCATCGAAGGCTGGACCCCATCAAACGTCTGGCCGCGTGGAGGCTTGTCGTAAGGCGGAGGGTTTTCCGGACTATACAGACGCCCCAGCATGTGGTCGAACGAGCGGTTTTCCATCATGAGCACGACCAGGTAATCGAACTTCGGCTGATCTTGTGCCTCGATCGGCGACTGGATTTGTGCTGGTGTGCGAGGCGGCGGCGTTCGCCATCACTTCGAGTGGATTCAGAGCTCCGGTGGTAACGGCAGCGGCGCCAAGCGCAGCGCTCTGGATAAAGCGGCGGCGATCTTCGCGGTGTTGAGCGTCTTTGTCAGACTTGGCTGCTTCCGACGGTTCGTTGGACGAAGCGGTGTCAGGCTTTTTCTCGTTCATGGATTCCTGGACGGCGGGGATTGAAATGGTCGAGCAGTAGCCGTGACATTACGTCATGCTTCGAGGGGAAGGTCAACCGGAAAAAATACCTAGAGCGTCGGGGACGTGAGAGCAGCGTGTTCGGTTCGTCGGACCGGGTGCATGCACGGCTGCCACGCTCGACCGCAGCGATCTGCCAAACCCGAACGGCTTACGCCCTCCTCGGCCCACTCAGTACACGCGCAGGAAGCATAATGATCGCGCGGATCAGTTCCAGCACGCCGTCAACCGCGATGCCGAGAATCCGGAACGGCAGCAGCAACAACCATACGATGGGATACAGGAAGAGAAACAGCAGTGCGATAGGCCAGCAGAAGATCAGCAGTATGACCCACAGCAGAAACGTGAACATGGCTTGATCCTTCCTGTTGAATGATACGAAGAACCGAGCCAGGATGTTCGGTTAATCGCAACAGGCCGTGCCATTGCGGGAATTGAAGATTGCCGAAAGCACCGCGTTAATTAGCTGAAAATTCAAAAGCAGATCCCTCGCCCGCAAAGGCGGGCTCGGGATGACAAACATAAAGGGGTTAGAACAGCGCAGCTGAAGCTGCGCCCCTTCAAGGCTTCTCGCAAAAGCAAAGGCCCGACTGAAGTCGGGCCTTGATACAAAACGCCAATTGCCAATTGCTAGCTGCTAATTGCTTCCTCAGTACAGCCGGAAGTTCACTTCCACGTTGATCTGCACCGCCACCGGCTTGCCGTCTTTCATAGCCGGCTCAAACTTCCAGTTGCGCACTGCTTCGATGGCTTTCTGGTCGAGTCCCATTCCCAGCGCGCGTGCGACTTTGATGTCGCGCGGCTTGCCGTCAGGACCGACGATCAGCCAAAGAACGCACGGTTCCCTGGTACTTCGCCTTGCGGGCTTCTTCGGAGTACTCGGGATCCGGAGTGTCCAGCGCCCGCGGGGCCGAAACGCCGCCGCCGACGCGGAATACGCCACCACCAATTCCGCCACCGCGACCAGGACCAACGCCGGGCCCAGTGCCCGAACCTACGCCGCCGCCGTATCCCGAGCCAATTCCACCACCGGCGCCCGTGCCGTTCGAAGGCGGTCCCGACGGAATAGAGGACATCGGATTACCAAGGTTGGGCATATTGTTGGCGAGCTTAATTTGCGGAGGTAAAACCACCGTGGGCTCGACTGGGAGCTTAGGATTGATCGTTGCGGATCACCATCGCCGGAGGAGTGATCTGCTCCATGGACGACTTGGGGAGCTTGCCCTTGGGAGCCTGTAGCTTGTCGCGATCGCCGCCACCACCGCCGCCGCCCATGGTCTGGTTCTTCTTCGGCGTTATAGGCAGCTGGGGAATGTCGTCGGGGGCGATCAGCGTAACCGTCTGTTTGGGCTTCTCCGTCGACCGCTTTGACGCCCCAAATGGAGAGGCCAATCAACCCGGCGAGCAGCAGGATGTGCACCACCAGCGAGACGCTGGCACTTTGTTTCTTGTAGTTGTACTCGCCCCAGATGTCGCGCACCGCGACTGGACGCGACGTCAAACGCAGTGGCGGAAGCTTCTCCGGGAAGAATACCGCCCGGACATTGTCCCGCAACGACGCCCACAACGGACTCGTTGGCCGAGGTGCGCGGAAGCAGGTGCAATTCTTCGTCTGGCTGCGCCATGCCGTGCTGGGCCACTTCTTCTTCCCGCCGCTCGGGAGGTGAAATCAGAGCTTGATTCGCCATAATCTCGTTTGCTTCCTCAAAATCCCAGTGTTGGAGCCTTGCTCGATCAACTTGAAGCACGTCCTTTGCCACGGTATCCATACTTAGAACCCGCACCATGCGCGAAGGTTCCGTTTCGTTGAAGCCGAGAGTTGCTGAACCTGTAACTCGGCATTCCCAGAGTTAGATGCAGAGCTTCCCACACCGTTGTAAACAACTCTTCAATCGTTCGACGAGCGCGCCGCCACAAACGCTAGCCATCGGCCGGCAATGGCGCACACCTTAGAGCCACCCTATAATGAAAGAGATAACTGTGTATTTATTCTACCGATTCTTGTAGGAGATGGAGAAACCCGGAGTGCCGTTGGACCTGAAAGCGACGCTGAATCTGCCCAAAACCGCCTTCCCCATGAAGGCGAACCTGCCGCAAAACGAGCCTAAACTGCTCGAAAAATGGGAGGAGATGCGGATTTATGACCGTATCCGCGAAGTACATAGCGGGCAGCCGATCTACGTCCTGCACGACGGGCCGCCGTACGCCAACGGGCCTATCCATCTGGGCACGGCGCTCAACAAGATTCTGAAGGATTTCATCGTCAAGTCGCGCACCATGAGCGGCTTCGACGCTCCCTACGTGCCCGGCTGGGACTGTCACGGCCTGCCCATCGAGATCAAGGTCGACAACGATCTGGGCCGCAAGAAGCTGGAGATGGATCCGCTGGCCGTGCGCGAGGCCTGCCGCGTCTATGCCCAGAAATATCTGGACTTGCAGCGTTCGCAGTTCAAGCGGCTGGCCGTGTTCGGGCGCTGGGACGATCCCTACGCCACCATGTCTCCCGATTACGAGAGCTATGTGCTGGAGACTCTGTACGGCTTTTACGAGCAGGGCCTGGTCTACAAGGGACTGAAGTCGGTTTACTGGTGCTGGCACGACAAGACCGCGCTGGCTGAGGCCGAGGTCGAGTACGAGATGCACTCCAGCCCCAGCGTCTGGGTGCGCTATGCGCTGACCAGCGATCCCGGTGCCATTGACCTGGCGCTAGCTGGCAAGAAGAACGTCGCGACCATCATCTGGACCACAACCCCGTGGACTCTTCCAGCGTCGATGGCTGTGACCTTCGCCCCCGATCAGCCATATGTCGCACTGGACACGGGCGACTGGATCTATATCGTCGCGAAGGAACTCGCGCCGCAGACGATCGAGAAATGCAACCTGGGTGAGGCGAAAGAGCTTGCCACCTTTCCCGGCGCAAAGCTGGAGCGCGTGACCTTCGCTCATCCGTTCCTCGATCGCAGCATTCTCGGCGTGCTCGGCGACTACGTCACCATGGATACCGGTACCGGCGCGGTGCACACAGCGCCTGCACATGGCGCTGACGACTTCAACACCGGCGTGAAGTACGGGCTCGAACTGCAGTGCAACGTGGACGAGGCCGGCATCCTGCGCAAAGGCTTGCCGGAGTACGACGGCCTGCAAATCTTCAAGGCCAACCAGCCGATTGTCGAGCTATTGAAGAGCCGCGGTGTCCTGCTCGGCTACGAAAAGATCGAGCACTCTTACCCGCATTGCTGGCGCTGTCATAATCCGGTGATCTTCCGCGCGACCGAGCAGTGGTTCATCGCCATGGAAGGCAAAATTCCTGGTGGCACGCTGCGCAGCCGCGCGCTGGAAGAGATCCAGAAG
This sequence comes from uncultured Acidobacteriaceae bacterium, assembly GCA_963819645.1. Lineage (GTDB taxonomy): Bacteria > Acidobacteriota > Terriglobia > Terriglobales > Acidobacteriaceae > CAVVDY01. The sequence continues at coordinate 539,565 of CAWFWZ010000014.1, read as the reverse complement.
GTGAAGTGGGACCCGGCGTGGGGCGAAGAGCGCATCTACAACATGATCGCCACGCGGCCGGATTGGTGCATCTCGCGCCAGCGCATTTGGGGCGTGCCCATCGCGGTATTCCAGTGCGAGGGCTGCAAGGAGTTCCTGAACGACAAAGCTGCGCATCGCGCGGTGGTCGAACTGGTGCGGCGCGAAGGCAGCAACGCCTGGTATAAGCGCTCGGCGGAAGAGATCCTGCCCGTCGGGACGAAATGCCCCAAGTGCGGCTCGGGAAAGTTCCGCAAGGAGATGGACATCCTCGACGTGTGGTTTGAGTCGGGATGCAGTCAGGCCGCGGTACTGGGCCATGAGCCCGGACTTCCCTGGCCCGCCGATTACTACATGGAAGGCGGCGACCAGCATCGCGGATGGTTTCACTCGTCGATGCTATGTGCCGTCGGTACCAAGGGCGCCGCGCCGTATCGCGGCTGCGGAACCGCCGGCTGGGTATTGGATGACAAGGGGCGTGCGCAGTCGAAGTCGCTGGGCAATACCGTCGATCCGGTGGACATCGCCAACAAACAAGGCGCGGAGATCGTGCGCCTGTGGGTTGGCTCGGTCGATTTCCGTGAAGATGTGATGGCGTCGGACGAGCTGATGCAGCGCATCGCCGACAGCTATCGCAAAATTCGCAATACCTTTCGCTACATTCTGGGCAATCTCGAAGCATTCGATCCCGAGCGCGACAGCGTCGACTTTGGCGAGATGAATCCCCTTGATCAGTTCTTTTTGCTCCGGGCGGCCGAGCTGACTACAGACGTTCGCGGGCATTACGAGAGCTACACCTTCCAACGCGTCTATCAGCGGTTGAAGGACTTCTGCATCGTCGACCTGAGCGCGATTTATTTCGACATCCTGAAGGACCGGCTGTACACCGCGGCGCCGAAGTCGGTGGCGCGACGCTCGGCGCAGACTGCGCTGTATCGTCTGGGCGATGCGCTGGTGCGACTGCTGGCGCCGATTACGACTTTCACTTCGGAAGAAGTTTGGAGTTTCTTCCCGGAAGGAGAGGGGCGTCAACCCAGCGTGCATCTGACCGAGTTTCCCGAGCCGCGCGATTTGACGGGAGAGTTGCCGTCGGGCTTTGACGCCGCAAAGCTTGCGAGCGACTGGGATATTTTGCTGAACGTTCGCAGTGAAGCGCTGAAAGCGCTTGAGGCGGCGCGCAACGAGAAACTGATCGGCGGCGGGCTGGAGGCCCAGCTTCACATCACGGCTCCGGAGAGTCTCTTTCCCGTGCTCGATCACTACCGCGGCGACTTGCGTTACATTTTCATCGTCTCCGATGTGGTGTTGGAGAAAGCTCCCGCGGTAAACGGTGACGCCCCGCTGAAAATCACGGTCGCCAAAGCGCCGGGCGAAAAGTGTGAGCGTTGCTGGAACTACTCCATTCATGTCGGCGAAGATAAGGAGTATCCAACGGTCTGCGAGAGGTGTAGTGCGGTGTTACGGGAGTTGGACAGGTAGAGCGGCGCTTCAGGTCCGCTCTTCCCGTCACATGCTTCTTTCTCACGATCCGGGGCGTCTAACAATGCGACAGAGCACCGTATGCCCCGTGAACGACGTTTCAAGGTCTTCGATTTCAGCATGAGCGAGACGGCCAACCACAACTACGCGCTGCGCAAGTACTTCTTTCTGATTGCGGCGCTGGTCGTCTTGCTGGATCGCATCAGCAAGTGGGCGGTGGCTGCCAGCCTGCCTTTGCACGACTCGCTCACCGTGATTCCAGGTTTATTCAACATCACTCATGTCGAGAACACCGGGGCAGCTTTCGGCCTGTTCGCCGAATCGACCGCGCACTGGAAGGTCGCGGCACTGGTAACGTTCTCGCTGGTCGCGCTCATCATCGTTACCATTCTGCTGTGGAAGAACAGCCATTCGGTAAGCACCATGACGGTCGGCCTGTCGCTCATTCTGGGCGGCGCTTTCGGCAATCTGTGGGACAGGATCGTCGACGGACACGTTGTCGACTTTCTCGACTTCCACATCGGGACATACTACTGGCCGGCCTTCAACGTCGCCGACAGCGCCATCGTCATCGGAGCGATTCTACTGGTCGCCGAGATTCTCTTCGCCAAGCCCAGCAGCGAAGTGGTCAAGAGCAGCGGGTAATCGGGTGCCCCATTCCGCCATCTTTTGGCGGGGTGGGGGTTTTGAATTTGGGAACATGTCTGCAAGTCCCCACCCGGGCAAACCCGGCCCGAATGGGGCACCCACTCAGTCTCTACGATCGACAACTTCTAAACCGTTTGCACTTCTTCTTTCATTTCGAAGTAGCTCCGCTCCATGTCCGCGAGTAACCCAGGCTGCGTCGCACGCCACCCCAACTCTTGCTCCGTTCTATCGCATGAAGCTGGACCGTCCATGGCCAAGAACATCGCCATCCAGCCAAAATGATCGGCTGCTTCCTCCGGCGACTTGGAGACGATAGGCACGTTCAAACGGCGTCCGATCACTTCGGCGATGGCTCTGGTCGGAACACCTTGGTCGCCGATCGCGTGATAGCGAGCTCCTGCTACACCTTTCTCCAACGCAAGCCGGTAGAGACGTGCAGCATCCAGACGATGCACCGCCGGCCAGCGGTTCAGCCCATCCCCGATATAAGCCGACGCGCCTTTTTCACGCGCGATATTGATGATCATCGGAACGAAGCCGTGATCTCCGTCCCCATGAACTGAGGGTGGGAGACGAACGACCGACGCGCGCACGCCACGCTCCGCCATGGCGAGCGTTGCATCTTCCGACTTGCGGGGGAAGCTCGGGTCAGGTTCATCCTCCTCGGTTACGAGTGGGCCATGGCCTTTCACGACCAGGCTTCCGGAACTGACCACCAGCGGGCGGTTGCGTGAGTCAGCCAGCGCTTCTCCCATGATCTCGATGGCACGCTTGTCAGCCTCGGCAGAAGCCCCATAGTTATTGAAGTCGTGAATGAAGGCGCAGTGAATTACGCCATCCGACGTAGCGGCGCCGGTGCGCAAGCTGTCGAGATCGCGAAGCTCGCCGCGATGCACCTTAGCGCCTGCAGCCGTCAGCGACTTGGCGCCGTCATCTGAGCGGGCAAGCCCCAGCACCTGATGTCCAGAGTCGAGCAGCTCGCGAACAACGGCCGAGCCAATGAAGCCTGTAGCACCGGTTACAAAAACACGCATAATGTCTCTCCTTCTAATAACTGGCCAGTTGAAGTCGCGCGCTCACTGGCAATGCCGGTGGATTGCCGCAGCGATCCGCCAGCTGTGTGATGACTCTAGCCGTGATTTGCCGCCATTCGCGAGCGGAAGCGGGCAGAGTGTCTCTGCCCTCCATTTCATTCAGCCAGTCTTCGGCTGACGCTTCAGCCTGTTGCGCTCCGAACAGTTCGGTAACCGCTCGAAAGAGCGCTGTGAGCTCTCGCTGCGCCATGTTGAGCAGCTCGGTGCAGGTGAGGTCGTGCTCCAGCCGGTGATTGATTGCAAGTTGATTCACGTATGACCTCCGATGAAAGAAACCGTTTACACGTTCTCAGGGTTCCTGGGTGCCGCCTTTGAAAGGGCACGGCTTCAGCCGTGCCGTGGTCCAGATCCGCATATTGATCCCGCTTTCAGGCGCTTGCGGGAATGCCTTTCCTCGGCGGCTAAAGCCGGGTCCATTACTCGCCCGCAGCGGCACGCCTGAAGGCGTGCCCTTTCAAAACAGCCTGCGCGAACCTCGACAACCATTAGTCCCCGATCCCGCGATCTGCACCGATGGTGTCGAGAGCCGCCAGCACTTCGATAGGCACTTCAAGCGTTGCCGCTTGCAGGTTCTCGCGCAGATGCGTGACCGAGGATGTCCCCGGAATCAGCAGGATGTTGGGCGAGCGCCGCAGCAGCCACGCCAGCGCAAGCTGCATGGGCGTGACGCCGAGTGACGCTGCCTCTTCGTTAAGTTCGGACGATTGCAGCGGTGTGAATCCGCCCAGTGGGAAAAATGGAACGTACGCCACACCCTTCGCCGCAAGCGAATCGATGAAGCCGTCGTCGTTTCTATGTGCGACGTTGTAGAAGTTCTGCACACAGACGATGTCGGTGATCTTCTGCGCCTCGGCAAACTGAGTCGGCGAGACGTTACTCAACCCGATCTGACGGATGAGCCCCTGCTGCTTCAGCTCTGCCAGCGCTGTCAGTGGTTCTTCGATCGAGCCTTCCGAGGGTTCCTGAAATCCACCGACGCGAAGATTGACCACGTCGAGCCTGTCGAGGCCGAGATTTCGCAGGTTGTCGTAAACTCCATCGGCCAGATCCTGGCGGGTAAGAGCCGGAATCCAGGACTTGTCGTCACCGCGACGCGCTCCGACTTTCGTGACAATCACGAGGCCATCCGCGTACGGATGGAGCGCCCGCTTGATGATCTGGTTCGTCACGTGCGGGCCGTAGTAATCGCTGGTGTCGATGTGGTTCACGCCGGCATCGACTGCCGCGCGCAGAACAGCGATCGCGGCATCGACGTCATGCGGCGGTCCGAAGACTCCGGGCCCGGCAAGCTGCATTGCGCCGTAGCCCATGCGGTTCACGGTCATCGCTGTGCCGGGAAATGTAAAGCTGCCGGTAAGATTCGTTCGGGTTTGCATTGTGCACCTCCTGGTTCACTGCGAAATTCCATGCGCTCCTGGCGCCGTTTAACATTTCTGCGGTTGTGGGAATATTAAAAAGACTCTCCCACCAGCTCTTCGCTCTTCTTCCAGAGTGCCTCTGCGTTATTGGCGTCAAGTGCATATCCACGTACTCCTTCGCTCACTGCGGTGATGGTCGCGTCATCGGCTACGACACGCCCGACGTGGCAGTTTTCGCAATATCGACCGCCGATCTCGTCAGGCGCACCGACCACAGCAGCCCACACTGAGGTTGCGGCTCCTTGAGGAATGGTCTTCCACTGGTACGGTCCCTCCCCGTCCGCGGCAAGTTGCTGATTGATCTGCTCAAGCATGTTTTGCAATGCGCCGTCATCCAGGTGGCGGCCCAGCTCTGTCTGAATGCCTCCGGGATGTACCGCCGCTGCGCGCACGCCACGGCTGCGGTGGCGCTTGTCGAACGCGACCGCGAAGAGAATGTTGGCCGTCTTCGACCTGCCGTAGGCAACCCATGGGTCGTAGGCACTGTGCTCAAAATTCGGATCGGCCAGATCGACATTTGAGAAACGATGGCCCGAGGAAGAAAGGTTGATCAGCCGGCCCCCATCTTTGATCAACGATGCAATCCGATTGACGAACACAAAGTGTCCCAGGTGGTTGGTGCCGAACTGCGTTTCGAATCCGTCAACGGTGTGGCCGAAAGGCGTCGCCATCACGCCGGCATTCGCGATGACTATGTCGAAGGACTCACCCTTTTTCAGCAGCCGATCGGTACAGGCACGCACGCTCTTCAGACTGGCGAGGTCGAGTTCAATGAGTTCGAACTTTCCGCCATTCGCCTGGGCATCTTTACGTACCTGCTCTGTAGCTCCCTGGGCTTTGTCCAGATCTCGCGCTGCCCCTACTACATGTGCGCCGTGCGCTACCAGCGATCGGGCAGTTTCAACTCCAATCCCGGCTGAAACGCCGGTAACCAGAATCCTTTTGCCCCGCAGATCGATGCCCGATAAAACTTCGTCTGTGCTGGATGTTGCTCCGAATGATTGCTGTGTACCGGCAGCTGCTTCAGTTAAGTTCGCCACTATCTTTCTCCTTGCGTCGCTCGCAGGAAACTTCGCCGGTATTGACGAGTTCCTGCTGCATCTAATAAAACGGAGTCTGTCTCCGTATCTACAGCATCTGATAACCGGAGACTTTCTCCGGTTGCAAAATTATTTCGTATGGCTGTGAAAATTTCAAAAACAGTGGCGCGAAAGCGACAGCCCAGAGCTGACGCGCAGCGCAATCGCGAGCGCATTCTGGAAGTGGCAAAAGAAGCGTTCGCCAAGTCAGGCGTAAACACCAGCCTGGACGACATCGCCAAAGAGGCGGGCGTTGGTCCCGGAACTCTGTATCGCCACTTCCCCACCCGCGACGCGCTGCTTGAAGCGGTGTATCGCAGCGAGGTGGAAAAATTAGCGGCGGCGCAGCAGAAGTTTGCCGAAAGCTTGCCCCCGGTCGAGGCCTTGCGCGCCTGGATGCTGTTGTTCGTCGACTACATCGCGGCCAAGCAGATCATCGCACCCGCCCTGAACACCTGCGTCGGAGGCCCCTCGAAGTTATATGAAGGCTCCCGCCATCACATCGTGGGGGCCATCAATGCTCTGGTGAATCGTGCCGTGAAGAGCGGCGACATCCGCGAGGACCTCGAGCCCTTCGATCTGTTGCGAGCTCTGATTGGTGTCGCGAACGTGGCATCCGGCCCCGGCTGGCAGCAAAGCGCTAAGCGGCTGGTGGATATATTGATCAGTGGTTCGCGGCCTGAGTAGTGGGTCGGCCTGACGGCGATCAGGCGCCCAACATCTCTGCAACCGCCGCTCGCACGTGAATCTGCGTCGTATCGAACAACGGCAGTCCGGCAATCGATTCGGCGCGCAGAATCAGCGGCAACTCCGTACCCGCGAGAACGACGCCCTCAATCGCGTTGCGCTGCTTCATCGTTTCAATGATCTGTGCCAGCTTCTCGCGGGTCTCGGGAAGAAATGTGCCACGCAGCAACTCATTGACATACTTATCGTGAATCCAGGTTTGCTCTTCTACTGAAGGTGCTATCAGGCGCAGACCGTACTTCTCTGCAACCTCAGGATAGAATCGCCCGGCCATGGTGAACCGTGTACCCAGAAGGCCGACGGTCTTCAGTTGCTGGCGACTCACGTCCTCGCACGTCGCCTCAACAATGCTGATCAGTGGAATCGGAGAGGCTTGGCGCAGTTCGTCGAATACGATGTGTCCGCTGTTGGCCGACAGCAAGGCAAAATCCGCACCGGCGGCCGCGAGTTGTCGAGCCGCTCCTGCGAGATACTCGGCCATCTCCCCCAACTGATTCTCTCCAAGCAGTCGCAGGCCTTTATCGACATCGAGGCTGACGATCACGAGCGGTGGGTAGCCCACGCCGCCAGCCTTCTCGCGATACAACGCGATGAGCGAGCGGTAGTAGTCGATGGTGGATTCCGGGCCGAGTCCGCCGATAATACCGAGTGTTTTCACGGTGCAGGTTTCTTGGGAGGTTCCGCGCTGCCGATCCACTGACCGATTTGGAAGACAACAAATTCCGCCGGCTTCACCGGAGCAACTCCGACTACCACAACCAGACGCCCGTTATCGAGATCGTTTTGCGTCATGGTAGTGCTGTCGCAGCGAACGAAGAAAGCTTCTTCCGGCTTGCTGCCCTGAAGTTTGCCGCTCCGCCATTCGTTCATCAGGAAATCAGTAACACTATCGCGCACACGTGCCCACAACTGCGCGCCGTTGTTCTCAAACACCGCCCACTGTGTGCCTTGCGCCAGAGAAGTCTCGAGGAACGACAGGTAACGCCGAATCGGAACATAGCTGAATTGCTCGTGTGAGGATGGCGGAATGTTTGTCATTAGACAACTCTCGTTACGGCGTCCCGTACACCCGTTTATAAACCTCGGCATTGCGCACGATGGCCTGCACGTACTCGCGGGTCTCGGTGAACGGAATCGACTCCACGAACTCGTCGATATCGCGATAGGTGCCGCTGCTGCGCCACTCTTCGACACGATTGTCACCCGCGTTGTAGGCCGCCAGCGCATATTCGACCTGGCCGTTGAAGTGGTCGACCATCTTGCGGAAGTAGCGCGTGCCCAGCTCGATGTTGACGTTGGGATCGAACAGCGAGTCCTGGTTGTAGCCCTTGAGTCCAAGCTGCTTGGCTTCGCCCTTGCCGGTACTAGGGCAGCAGTTGCATCAGGCCAAGCGCATTGGAGTGCGACACCGCGCTGGGATTGAACTCCGACTCCTGGCGAATGAGCGCCGAGACCAGATACGGATCGAGGCCGTTCTCATCGGCGTTGCGACGCAGCGAATCCCAATAGGGACGCGGGAACAACCCTTGCCAGTACTCTGCAGGAAGCTGTTTGATCTCCATCGCGAAATAACCGGAGACGCAGTGTCTTCAACGCCTGCAATGCGCGGAAGTATTCGCCGGCCGAGGTGTACATGCGCGCGACTTCCACCATCTCCCACGACGGCCCGTCGCTGGTGCCGTTCTGCAACTCGCGCACAGCGAGATCGAGCGCGCCGGCGTTCTCCAGCAGCTTGGCACGGCTGTAATGCAGGTCGTCGGCCGGAGGCGTGGTGCGCAGCGCGTCGCCGTCGTACTGCTTGGCGGCAGAGATCTGTTGCAACGCCGCCACGCTCGCCGGAGCGGCCGACGGCATCATCGCCAGTCGCTTCCGCGCCAACACGCCGTAATAGTAGTTCTTGTAGCGCTCCGAGAGCTTCGCGTAATAAGCGCGAGCCAGCGCAGTGTCGTGATCGTCTTCCGCCAGCCGCGCCCGCCAGTACATCGCATTGGGCACCTCGGCGCTTGCCGGATAAAGTTCAACCTGCCGCGCGAAGGCCTTCTTCGCTTCTTCGTTGCGGCCCTGGCGATAAGTCAGCCAGGCATACTTCCAATGCGCGTACGAAGCTTTCTCGCTTTGTGGGAAGCGTTCCTGAAGCTCGCGATAGTAAGCGATCGCTCCGTCATAATCTTTGCGCAGCAGATACATGTTGCCGGTCGACATCAGCGCCGACTCCAGCCACACCGAGTGCGGCGTAGTTGGTGCGCATGTAGGTCAGCGACTTCCTGCATGCGCCCGTCGTCCTGCGCCGCTGCGCGCCAACTCCAGCCGCTGATACCACTTCTCCGCCGAAGCATCGCTGCCGTCATCGGGAATGCGATCGAGCACCGAAGCCGCTTCACGACTCTGTCCGGTCTTGATCAGCGCGTTCGCGTACTTGATCAGCACGTCGGAGCGCACATTCGCCGGCGCCATGTCGAGCATGGCCTTGTATTCACTGACCGCTTCGTTGTAGCGCCGTCCCTTATAGAGCTGCTCGGCGCGCTTCTGGTGATCGGCGAACGTCGGCGGCGGAAGGAACTCAGCCTCGGGAATTTTCTTCAGCTCCGCCCCGGCCTGATCGGCGAGATAGCTGGTGGCGTAGTCGTAATAGATATGCCGAAACAGCTCGGCCGCCTGTCGGCCCTGGCCGCTGGCCTCGTAAGCTCTCGCCAGATAGAATTCCGCTTCAACTCCGGAACCACCGTAGCTCTGCAGCAGGTGCACTGCCTCAGCCGGACGATTGTCGGCCAGCAACGCCTTGGCGTGCGCGATGACCGCGTCATGAGCGTAGATCGAATCCGGATAGCGCGCCGCAAAGTCACGCAGATAAGTAAGCGAAGCCTCGGGCTGATTGCTCAGCACGTACGAGTTGCCGATAAAGAACGCCGTATAATCGCCCAGCTCGCCCATCTTGGGCGCAGCCTTCTGCATGGCGGCGATCGCCGCCGGATATTGCGCGTCAAGATAGTGGGCGTAACCGATGGCGAACCACGCCGAGCGCTCCCGCCTCGGTTCCGGCGTGCGTGTTGGCATAGCTCTGAACGCCTGTGTAAGCCGCCGGCGTGCGGAACTGGATCAACTGGCGCGCCATCGGCCGCAAGTCGCTCGGACGCCACAAAGGTCCGCCGCAGTTGCTGAGCGCGAGCCATCGATGCCTTCGCCCGCGGCTTGTGGCTCTTGGAGGCGGTGGTCTTTTTCTTCGAGGACTTCGATGCAGTCGACGACTTCTTTTTCTTGCTCGACGTGGTGGAGCCGGCGTGCGAGCTCGACGTGTCTGTCGTGGTCGCAAGCGCAGGCAGGCCCAGGGCTTGGACCAGCAAACAGAAGGTCAGGAAACGAGCTAGGAGGCGGCCAAAGGAACTCACTGCAGTTCAGTGTAGCGCGATTTTTCCGGCGCGGACCCAACTCGCCGCATTGTCACTGCAGATTCATCGGCGGACGTGTCAACATCCCTTCGTCGCTCCTATTCTTAGATCCGAGCCGCGTTTTCGCTCGTACCCTTATATGCAATATCTGCCCCCTGTCAGACGTCTACACCAGTGAGGCAGGTGGGGAAGTCCAAAGTCCGACCGTACTGCTCGTCCCGAATGCCTGGCCGTCTGTCCCAAAACCGGTCATAAAAACGGTAGAATGGCAGCACAAAGTGTCTTGCCCTGTTAAAATCCTGAATCTGCATAGATATGGGAACCATCCAACCCAAAGTAGAGGCACAGCAGGCTAGCGACGAAAGTACGCTAGTCCATGCGGCAAAAGCCGGAGACATCAGCGCCTTCGAGGAACTGGTGCGACGGTACGACCGCAATGTGTTCCGGATTGCGCAACACATCACGCAAAACCGCGAAGACGCGGAAGACGTGGTGCAGGACGCTTTTTTAAAGGCGTACCAGAACCTGAAGAATTTTCAGGAGCAATCCAAGTTCTATACCTGGCTGGTGCGGATTGCGGTGAACGAAGCGCTGATGCGCCTGCGTCGCCGCCGTCCCGAGCGCATGGTGTCGCTCGATGAGGACATCAAGACGGAAGAGGATTCCATGCCGCGCGAAGTCGCGGACTGGGCTCCGAATCCGGAACAGCTTTATGGCCAGGGTGAACTGAAAGATATCCTGAGCAAGACGATTCAGGGGTTGCCGCCGAGTTTTCGGACGGTTTTTGTTCTGCGCGATGTGGAAGGGCTTTCGACCGAAGAAACCGCCGACGCGTTGGACCTGAGTATTCCGGCGGTGAAGTCACGACTTCTTCGAGCCCGGTTACAGTTGCGAGAGCGCTTGAGCAAGTACTTCAAAAATCGTGCTGGTGGAGATGGCAAACAGTGACGGGAGACGGCAACAAGTGACCTGCTCTGAATTTCTGAAAGAGCTAACTGACTACCTCGACAACGCCATGGACGCCCAGACCAAGGCGGAGTTGGAAGATCATCTTCAGTGGTGCCATAACTGCTACGTTATCTGCAACACCACCAAGCGGACCATCGAGATCTACCGCGGCCAGGATATTTACGAATTGCCCGACGATCTTCGTAGCCGCCTCCGGTCAGCCATCATGACCAAGTGTCAGGCGTCGAAGGAACCTCAGTAAAGTTTTCTCGACCTAACTCTCGTCGGCGCTCGGCGCTCCGCGCCTTGCGCAGCTGAGATTCTGCGACTTCCATGGCTACGACACTTCTGTTGGCTTGTTGCGAAACTCTTGTCGTCCAGTGAAGCGGACTCGCGATTTCCGACTTACGGCTTCCCAGCGCCGATTTGTCGTAAGCAGTTCTGAGGAAGGACTCGGTAGGCTGAAGCACCAGCGGTCGCTTACCCGTGCAACGGGCGCCTGGTCCAATCCGATCTCATCCCCAAAAAACTTCTCATAAAGGGGCTTGTCGCAATCAGCGACTTTTTTCGCCAGCCAAGTCGTAATTTGGCTTGCCGCTGGAAACCGATGCCGCCATACTTCCTCGTTGTCCCTGTTGCAAGCTCGAAGGTGCCCACCTCTGGAGGATGTATACGTGACCGCCAAGAACACTTTGTACCTTAGTCTGATGTTGCTGATCGCGTCCTTTGCGATGGCGCAAATTCCTTGCAATCCGAGCGTGCTTCCGAAAGCGACGCTGTTCGTAGACTGGCCGCAGTTCCGCTATGACTCTCAGCACACGGGCTGTAATCCATATGAGTCAATCCTTAGCACCGCGAGCGTGGGAGGATTGGTTCTGGATTGGTCTTATCCCACTGGATCTCCGGTGTTTGGTGACCCCGTAGTCGCCAATGGCATGGTTTACTTCACCTCAAACAAGTATCCGGATAGCGGCCTTTTTGCCCTAAACTCCAGGACTGGCGCCTTGGTATGGGCGTCTACGGCAGGGCAGACCATTCGCACTGCACCCGCAGTTGCCAACGGGTTGGTCTACATCGGACAGGGGGCCGGCCTCTACGCCTTCAACGCTGCCACGGGCGACCTCGCGTGGCAATATTTAAGCCCTAACGGAGTCAGCGGGCCCACAGTGGTTGACGGTGTGGTATATGCCGGCGGCGGGCTTGGCCTTGTCGCCTTAAACGCCAGCACGGGAAACGTTCTGTGGAGCTACCCGATCGACGGGGGCGTTCAGACGCCGGCTGTGGCCAATGGTGTGCTGTATTTCAATTCCATCAAGGAGATCAACCCCAACTCGTATGTGAATGCCCTTTATGCCTTCAACATCGCCACGCAACAAATCATTTGGCAGTTGTCGTGGAATGACGCGGCCGCAACCATCAATCCGCCGATCGTTGGTAATGGTGCTGTTTACTTCAATTCGACTGCTTACAAGGCTAATACCGGAGCAGTCCTGTGGAATGCCCCCGCCTACTTCTACTCGCTGCCCGCTCTAGCGGATGGCAAGGTGTATTACGGGTCCTTCGGCGGTATCTACGCTGTAAGCGCCAGTACCGGCAACGTCGTGTGGAGCGTCGGAACGGGCACGAGTGGCGACGGTGCCACTCCTGCTGTGGCCAACGGGGTGGTGTACATAGCAGCCCAAAACGGCCACTTCTACGCGCTTAACGCAGCTACCGGCGCGGTTCTGTGGCAGTACCCGTTTTCGAATGCCGGGGGTTCAGGCCCAGCGGTGGCCAACGGAATTGTCTACATCGGTTCCTTCGACCAGAACCTGTACGCCTTCCATCTGCCGGACTAGTGAGCAGGTGTTGATACAGGCGATTACGCTCAAAATATCCATGCGGAGACGATCGTGCGCCTGCCTTCTCCTCACGGCGTAATCTGAAAGACCACTCCTTGTCCGTAGAGTCCGCCGACCGGGGTGACGCCGAAGTAATTACCTTTGCCATCGGCAGTCAGTCCGTAGCTCGGAGAGTTGCCGTCGCCGCTGCCGTTGAAGCTATGGAGCACGCTTTCATCCCATCCGCCGGAACGGGGCGTTAGCTTGAAGATGGTTCCGCAGTCGCATGACGGATTGCCCCCGGTCGAACTCGTGCCGTAAAGATTGCCGGCCGCGTCGAAGACCAGAGTGCTGGTGGGGAAGCTCGCGTCGGTGCCGCCCTGGAAGCTATACAGCACGCTCTCTTTCCAGAGCGTCATGACGGTTGCTCCGGCGCCGACTTCGAAGACCGAACCCAGGCCACCCGTTCCGCCGAAATAGGTTGTGCCGTAGAGTCTGCCGTGAGAGTCGGCAATCAATCCGCCATACGGGAAGCCCGCATCGGGCAGGCCTTGAAATGCGTACATGGTGGTGTAGTTCCACGTGTTTCCTGCGGGCGACATTCGGAACGCGACGCCGGCTCCGAACTGTCCACCTAGCTCGGTCACGCCGTTAAGGCTGCCGCCTGCACCCAGAAGTAACGGACCCAGCGAGCCCACCGCTCCATCGTCGCCGCCGGTGAAGGCGTGAATCACCGTCTGCTTCCACTGCTGCTGGCTGGGCGAAAGCTGATAGACCACACCCTCGGCAAACGCGCCGCCGTCGGGAGTTGTGCCGTAGAGATTTCCTGCCTTGTCCATGACCAGGGCTGAGCCGGGACCAAAGCCGTCATCGCCGCCGGTGAAGTTGTAGAGGACGGTCTCGTTCCAGGTGTCCCCAGATTTCGCCAGCTCGTAGACCACGCCGCATCCATCGCCGCTGCATTCGCCACCGGAGCCGCCAGCGACGGTTGTGCCGTAGAGATTGCCCGCGCTATCGAGGATCACACCGCCGTAGGGATTTTTGCCGGTGTCGTAGCAATCGAAGTTGTACAAGACGGTCTCATTCCATTGATTGCCGGAGAGGCTCAGCTCGAAGACAGTGCCGCAGCCGTTGAGGCCGCCGACTACACTGGTGCCGTACAGATTGCCTGCGCTGTCGAAGATCAGTTGCGCGGCGGGTTCTCCGCCATCGTTGCCGCCGGTGAAGTTGAAAACCACGCTCTCGGTGTCCGCCGCCCATGACGCAACGGAGAGAGCGAGGGTGAACACTAGAACTGCACCGAAACACATCACGAAAGAGTGAAAGCGGATTCCTGACATTCTTCATCTCCAGAAATGGGATTTCCAGGGGCAAGAATCGGAGCGCCAAAAATGGCGGGACAAACAGTATCACTAAATTCCCAGCTTGTCTCAACCGAAGGGAAAGGATGGCGCACCCAAGTTTTTCAGTGCTCGCGAAAGCCGCGTCGTGCTATCGTTCGGCACAGCGCACAACTGAGCGTGCGCCTTCCATTCAAGGGAGAACCCTCGCAGGAGACCACATATGTCTCTTCAGTACGTAGAACCTACAACCAGCTCCTTCCCTATCGGTATTTTCGCCAAGACGGGAGGGGGAGGAACTCAGAAGCCCGGGCAGGGCGCGAGCAAGCCTACGTTTAAGAAGGCAGCTAAGAAGACAGCGAAGAAGGCTGCCAAGAAAAAGAAGAAGTAGAAGCTGGTCGGTGTCTGAGTATTTGCCCTCCCCCCAGGCGACGGAAAACGTCGCCTTTGTTTTTGCGCGTCGGTGACCCACCTCACAGATTTGGGACAGCGTGGCCGCTTAGACTGCGCTCATGTTGAACGAGAAGCAATTCCGGGAGCGCGCCGCACGCGAGCTGCGCGAGATTGGCAATCAGGTATCGGGACTGGCCACGGACCGCGAGATCTATCGCCGCACCGAGGGCGAGATCCTGCAACCTAACGCAGAGCTGGGCGGGGATGGCAACGCCTTTGCCGATATGTTCCGCGGGGCCTACGCCGACGCCACGACCATGCGACTGCGGCGGCTGCTGGCGCCGGAAGCGAGCCTGTCGCTGCGCCGGGTCATCGATCAGCTTGTCGATTATCCCGACCTGCTGCACCAGAAGGTGAACATCCGCGAGCTGGCCGACGATTCCGGCGAGCTCGACAAGATGGCGACCTACCTGAAGGAACAGGTCGAGGCGCACTTCCTTCCACGTGAACGGACTCCGGGCGCCCTTGCGCCCTACGCTGCGCGACCTCGATCGCGCGCTCGATCTGGTGAGCGACCTGCTCAAGAAGTATTACTGGGTAGTGAGCGACGGGTATCTCGATCTCGACGTGAAGTTGAGCGGCGACCCGATCGCCGTGTTGCGGAGCCGAGAAAAATAAGCGGAGACGACGGCTGGTGCGTTGAATTGTCGCCTGAATAACGACAAAGCACGGCGCGGAGCGCCGACGAGCTGTTAGCCCCACGCGTGAGCGTGGGGTACGGAAATCCAGATATTTATCCCAAGCTGCGGAGCAGCGCCATGCCTCGAACCTACAGCAAAATCGTTTTGCATTGCGTTTACAGCACCAAGCACCGAATCGCGCGGATCCACGAACCCGAACGCGCTTGGAGAATTACGCGGGAGATCGCGCGCAATCTGAAGATCGACATCCTCGCAGTCGGCGGAACGGCAGATCATATTCATGTGCTGCTGGCATTACCGCCTAACCGGGCGCTGTCGGACATCATCCGTGATTTGAAGTCCAATTCTTCGCTGATCCTGCGACAGAACGATCGGTCCTTTCGTTGGCAAGACGGATATGGCGTGATTAGCGTGAGTCCCGGCGCCGTGCCGGCGGCGACTCGATACATCGAGCACCAGGCGGAGCATCACGCGACGAAGAAGTTCGAGGCGGAGTACATCGAGATGCTGGAGCGCGCCGGCATCAAGTACGAGCCAGAATACGTTCTCGATTAAGAGGCCGCTCCGCGGCTGATCGGCCTTTCGCGTTCCAACCCCACGCTCACGCGTGGGGCTAAATGCTCATCGGCGCTCCGCGCCGCATTCGCCGCGGTGAACAACGGTCAGTCCCCACGCTGACGCATGGGGCTAATAGCTCACCGGCGCTCCGCGCCGCAATCCTCGGCAAGAAGAGGGACTCTCATATCAGCGAAAAGAGTTGGCGGTTAAACCCGGCGCGGTTCCCGGTCCGAGCCTGTGTCGTTGGCTGAAGCCCAGCTGTCCCCGTCCTGAAGGACGGGGCTTCCACCTCTTCGCCTCCGCGGAGGCCCTCCCTCACCACACCCGGCACACTTTGTCGCTGGGCTTGACCATCGCTGAGCCCGGCTTGCAGCCGAAGGCCGGTGCCGAATTCCGGCATGTTCACCACCACGCCGTTGACGCGATACTTCGCCGGCGAATGCGGATCGGTGATGGCGCGCACGCGCAGGTCTTCGGGCCGATCGTTTTCGCAGGCCCACTGCGCGAAGCCGACGAAGAAGCGCTGATCGGGCGTGAGGTCGTCGATGGGATGCAGGTCCTGGCCTTTGGTCGCGTCTTTCCATGCGATGTAGGCGAGAATCGTGCCGCCGAGATCGGCGACGTCTTCGCCTTCCGTCAGCTTCGAGTTGATGTGGATGTCATCGACCACGACGTACTGCGCGTACTGATCGACCACGCAATCGGCGCGCTTGGTGAACTGGTCGGCATCCTGCTTGGTCCACCAGTCTTTGAGATTGCCCTTGGCGTCGTACTGCCGGCCTTCATCGTCGAAGCCGTGCGTCAGCTCATGTCCGATGGTCGAGCCGGTATTGCCGTAGTTGGGCGCGTCGTCCATCTTGGCGTCGTAAAGCGGAGGCTGCAGCACGCCGGCCGGGAAGTTGATGTCGTTCATCTGCGGGTCGTAATAGGCGTTGACCGTCGGCGGCGTCATGTCCCATTCGTTGCGGTCCACCGGCTTGCCGACTTTGTTGAACTGGCGATGAGTTTCGAACTCGGTTGCGCGCAGGCTGTTGCCGTAGAAATCGTCAGCCGTGATGGTGACCGAGCTGTAGTCGCGCCACTTGTCGGGATAGCCCACCTTGTTGCGAATGGCATGCAGCTTGTCCAGCGCCTGCTGCTTGGTCGCAGGGCTCATCCAATCCAGTTGCTGGATGCGCAGCGCCATGGCGTCTTCAATCTGCTTGTGTCATCTCCACGGTTGCCGCCTTCAGTTTCGGGAGAGAAGGTCTTGCGCACGTAAACCTGCCCCAGCGCCTCGCCCAGCTCGTCGTCTACGTACTGCACGCAGCGCTTCCAGCGCGGACGCAGTTCTTTGGCGCCATGCAGGTATTGCCGGTAAAACGCGAAGTTCTCGTTCACGAACGGCGAGGAGAGATACGGCGCATCGGTGTTCGCAACGTGGAAGCGAAGATAGTTCTTCCAGTCGTTCAGCGGCACCGTCTTCAACTGGCTGTTCACTTCCTTGAAGAAATCGGGCCACCCGACGTTCATGACGTCAACGTTGCGGCACCTGCACGGTAGCGAGAAACGCGTTCCAGTTGAAGTTGGGCGCGATCTTGCCCAGCTCCGCCGGACTCATCTTGTGCTTCTGCTTGTAAGGATCGCGGCGCTCCACGCGGGTGAGCGAAGCTTTGGCCAGGCCGGTTTCGATGCGCATCACGGTCGCGGCATTCTGCTTGGCTTGCGTCGGCGAATCGCCCAGCAGCTCGAACATCTTCTGCACATGCTGCAGGTAGCGCTCGCGCGTTTCCTTCGATTTGGCGTCGTCTTTCAGGTAGTAGTCGCGGTCGGGAAGTCCCAGGCCGCCTTGCCCCACGGCGACGATCATGACGTCGGAGTTGTCCGGGTCCTGCTCGGGGCCGGTGCCGAAGAGCGCTCCCACTCCGGTGAGCTGCAACTTGGCGAGGAGCGGTGCCAGGTCGCTGGTGCTCTTCAGGCTGGCGATAGCTTCGAGATCGGGCTGCAGCGGCTTGGCTCCCAGGCTCTCGACCTTGGTCTCATCCATGCACGCGCCGTAGTAGTCGCCGATCTTCTGGGTGACGGCGTCGCGGTTCTTTTCCGTTGCCGCCTGCTCCAGAATGGCGCGCAGAAAAATCAAGTTGTCTTCGTACACCTTGCTGTAGACGCCCACGACGACTGGTCGGCCGGAATGGGATTGTTCTTCATCCAGCCACCGCAGGAGTAGGTGTAGAAGTCGGCGCAGGGATCGACGCTGCGGTCCATGTCAGCCAGGTCGAGACTGGGTGAGTAGGGCAGGGTCGGCTCGGACGATTGGGTTAAGTTTTGTTGCGCCGATGCGAGCGAAGAGAGCAGCAAGAGGACCGAAACGACAAACGATGATAATGGTATTGCGCACGCTAACCCCTTTTATTAGAGGAACGACAGAGAATAGCAGAGCAGACGGCGTTTGATTACAGAAGAGGGACGGGCGACATGTAATTTGTTCAGTGTCGCGGCAAAAATGACACCAGCAACCTGAATCAAATAACCGTGTTAATACCGATAGCAGTAAGGCCACCGGCTGACCTCGAAGAGCGAACCTGAATTTCAGGGTCGCTTCCAGCGGGTGGTGAAAAGGAGCCATATGATGACAGCAGGGCGGCGGTTTAAATCGATCCTCGCAACACTGCTGCTAATGACCGCGTGCACTTTGACTGCGGCGGCACAGGATCCCAATGAAAGTTATCCGCCGAGCGCACCGAGCGGCCCCAACGCTTCCGGCGCACCTGGCACCCCCGGCGCACCTGGCGTCCCAGACCAACCGGGGCAGACCAACACTGATCCTCCGGGACGCGTGGCTCGCATTCAGTACGTGGCGGGCCAGGTCTCCATTCAACCCGGCGGCGTCAATGACTGGGTAGCGGCGGACATGAATCGCCCGCTCACCACCTCAGACCGGGTATGGACCGACGTTAATTCCAAGGCTGAGCTCGATGTCGGCGGCGGCTACATCCGCCTGAATTCGGAAGCCAGCCTGACGCTTACCAACGTCAGCGACCAAACCGTGCAGTTGGAACTCGACCAGGGCACGCTGGAGTTGACGGTTCGCTATCTGGGGCCGGGCCAGGTATATGAAGTGGACACCGCCAACCTGGCATTCACCGTAACCAAAGCAGGCGTCTATCGCTTCGACGCGTTCCCGAAGGAAGACGCGACCTGGGTTACGGTGCGCAAGGGCCAGGGCGAAGCCACCGGCAGCGGCGCCGCCGTGAAGGTGAAGTCGGGCGAGCAGGTACGCTTCGGCAATGGCGCGACTCTGCAACATACGGCAGAGGCGGCTCCGTCGCCTGACGGTTTCGACGACTGGGCCAGCGTTCGCGATAAGCGGCTCGACAGCTCGGTGTCGGCGCAGTATGTCTCGCCCGGCGTAATCGGCTATCAGGATCTCGATAATTATGGACGGTGGCAGACGATTCCGCCCTACGGTCCGGTTTGGGTGCCCAGCAGCGTACCCGTGGGTTGGGCTCCGTATCGTTACGGACACTGGGCGTGGATTGCACCCTGGGGCTGGACCTGGGTCGACAATGCGCCGTGGGGATTTGCTCCCTTCCACTATGGGCGATGGGTTAACACCGGCGGATATTGGGGCTGGGCGCCTGGTCCGTATCGCGGCTGGGGTTCTTGTTACTCACCTGCGCTAGTGGCGTGGGTCGGCGGACCTGGATTCGGAGCAGGTTTCGGTTTTGGCGGCCCCGGCTGGGGTGTCGGAGTCAATTTCGGATGGTTCGCGCTGGGATGGGGTGAGCCGTTCTATCCGTGGTATCACGGCTGGCATGGACGCGGCTTGAGCTCCGCTTACATTCGCAACGTGAACATTACGAATACGCACATCACCAACGTCACCAACATTACGAACAACTACTATCACAACAACTTCACCAACACGCACTACGCAAACAGGTCGGTGAACGGTGCGGTCACGGCTGCCCCGGGAAGTGCGATCGCCGGCGGGCGGGCAATGAACCACGCTGGACAGGTGGTGCCCAGCTCAGCCCTGATGCACGCTCCGGAGATGCGCAACGTTAACTTGACACCGACGCACAGCTCAATGCTCGGCGGACAGCAGCCAAGAAGCAATGCTGTGCCACCGGCTTCGGCTATGAATCGCGGCTCGGTAACCCGCGCGACTCCGCCGACCATGGAGGCGCGAGCGAGTGCCCCCAGAGTAGGGGCGGCTCCCTCGGCAAGCGCAGGCGGCATGAATACCTCCAGGTCTGGCGGGACGGCTCCGACGGCAAACGTCGGCAATGTCAACAGCTCACGGTCTGGCGGCAACTCTGGCAGCAACAATGCGCCGTTTGCGGTGCATCGTCCGCCGACGGGAAATAATGGCAGCGCTTACGGTGCTAGCCGTGGAGCTTCCACGACTTCGGCTTCCGCGACCACGCACAACGTGCCGCGGCCTCCGGCTGAGACACAGAACCGGAGTTCCGCGGTAGGAACAAGTAATCCGAATGCTGGCGCGCACAACGGCGCCACGGGGAACAGCCAAGCCATGCATCCATTACCTTCGACGGAGGCACGTAGCGCGTCGCCATCGTCCTCAGAGGTGCAGCACTCGCCGGGCTCTACTGCCCCGCGGACGGAAGCGGCTCCGCAGCACGGCGGGACAACGACTGCGCCTTCGCATAACAGCTCGCCGCAGCACTCGGCTCCGGCAGAGAAGAAGGGCGGTTCGAACGATCGTGCGTCAGGCGCTGTACCGCGGCCTCCGTCGAACTACACGTATCATGCCGCAGCGGCCTATAGCCCCGCGCAATACGGCCGAAGCGGTTATGCCAACAGCTCGAGTTACGGCGCGGGCAACCGCACGTACTCTCCGTCAACCCGCAGCTATGGGAACGTTGCTTCTACGCGGAGCTACCCGACTACTCCGTCAACGCGCAGTTACGGTACTGCTCCGGCGGCCCGTAGCTACGGGAGCAGTTCGAACACCTACGCGATGGCGCGGGGTGGCGGCTCCAGCCCCCACTACTCGGCTCCATCTGCGAGCTATGGTGGCGGTGGTCACTACTCTGCGCCGTCAAGTGGAGGCGGCCATAGTAGCGGCGGGTCGTCGCACGGCGGCGGCGGACATAGTCGCTGATTAGGTAGTAAGTGGCAGCGCGTTTGCAGCGAGCTTCGGCAAACGCGCTGATCTCCTCAACTGAATAGGTTGCGGAAAAACTCGAAGAACGGAATTGTGCCGCCGGCTGAAGCCGGCTCGAAGAGTTCTAAATAGGGGGCTTATCGGCACGACCGAGGTCGTGCCCTGACGCGAGTCTTCGTAGACGCGAGTTTTTCAGCAGCCTGTGAAGCCGGGCCCTGATACAAAAACGAGTCACCCTGATACAAAACGATTCATGAGATAGCTTCTAGCTATAATCAAAGTGTGACTCTGCCGATCGTGCGCAAGCTTGCCGAAGCCAATTTTCCCACCCGCTGGGGACAGTTCCGCATTTATGGCTTCGAGGGCGAGTTCCCAGTCAAGCCCAATGGCAATGCCGACGAACTTGCCCGCGACGGAAAGGCCGAACGCCGCAAGGAGAGTGCGGTCGCGCTGGTGATGGGCGACGTTCACAGCGAGCCCGCCCTGGTGCGTATCCATTCGCAGTGCTTGACCGGCGATGTGTTCGGCTCGATGCGCTGCGACTGCCGCCAGCAGCTCGAGTTGGCCATGCAGATGATTGCCGACGCGGGAGCTGGCATCCTCATTTACGAGCAGCAGGAAGGCCGCGGCATCGGGCTGATGGCCAAGCTGCAAGCCTACGAGTTGCAAGACCACGGACTCGACACGATCGAGGCCAACGAAGAGTTGGGCTTCGATGCCGACTACCGGCAATACGCTCTGCCCGCCGAAGCTCTCAAACAGCTCGGCGTGAAAGAGGTGCGGCTGATCTCGAACAATCCCGAGAAGGTAGCCGCGCTGGAAACTGCCGGGATCAAAGTCGTGGAACGCGTCTCAGCCGATGTCGAGCCCTACGCGCACTCAGAACATTACCTGCGGACGAAGAAAGAGAAGATGGGGCATTTGTTTACCGGGTGGTAGGGACGTCACCGTCGATTCGAATTACCCAGGTAAAAAATTTTGGGTTGTCATTCTGAGCGAAGCGAAGGACCTGCTTTTGCTCCCCAGGCCAGCAACGGTTGTGTCGCTGGCTGAAGCCGGCTAAAACCTTCACTAAGGTACGCGAACCCAGCCTTCCGCTTCGCTTCAGGCTGGGCTGTCATGACACGCCCTTCGGGCTCTTGTTGTTACGGAAAGCCCACGCAAAATAGCGACATGGCTATGGACGCCAGCTAGAGCAGATGCCTCGCTGCGCTCGTCATGACAACCCAGAGGGAAGGCATTCGTGCTGTCAGCCCTTCTTCGCGCGCGTCAGTTCTTTTTTCAACGCCTCTTTGTTCTTCACCGGCAAACGCTCAATCGCGGCTTTCGCCAATGCGACATACACCTCCCGCGCCTCGGGTATCTGTTGCAAGCTCGTCAGATGCTTGCGCACCGTCTGCACATCACCGCGAACCAGCGGGCCGCTGAAGGCGCTGGCAGCGTCGGCCCGCAGATAGTTGTTGAGCGTTTCACCCAAAAGCGGTTGCATCATCTCTTTCGCTTTTTCCCGGGATATTCCTGCGGCTTCCGCAACCTGCTCCATCGCGCTCATCAACGCAATCACCAGCGGCGACGCGAACGCGCCAAACGCGTGGTACAGAACCTTGCTGCGCGGGTCTATTTCAAACGGGCGGCCGCCGAGATCGGTTGCAATCTGCTTCGCCATGCGCGTCGCGTCGTCATCTCCTTCCATGGCGAACGACACCCCTCGCCACGAAGGCTTCTTCCCGGCAACGAAGGTCATCAGCGGATGGACGGAAGCTACCCATGCGCCTTTTTCCCAGAGCGGCGCGAGCTCTTCGCTGGTGAGCGCTCCACTGGAATGAAAGACGATCTTGCCCTTCCACGACTGCGATGGTGCGAGTTCGCGTGCGACGGCGGCGATAGCGTCGTCGGGGACGGTGAGCCAGACGATGTCGGCATCGAGTTGCCGCTCCCCGAGTACGACCAGTTCGGCTTTCACCCGCCGAGCGAGCGCCTTGGGGCGAGTAATCTTCGAGGTCGAGCGCCGGACGATGGCGCTGATTGGGTATCCAGCGCGGTGCAACTCGAGCGCCAGCGCGGAGCCGAGATTTCCCGGTCCGACGATGGTGATGGACGGCTTGGCTGTGGCCTTTTTGGTCACGCGGCGAGAATAGCAGAAGGACTTGTCATCACGAGCGGGCGAGGGATCTGTTCTCGGTGGCGTCGCCAGAGGTCTTGAGCGGTGTAATCGGCTTGCCCCAGTCGCGGGGGGTAGGTTGTGGTGATGCGAGACGAGAGCAGATCCCTCGCTACGCTCGTGATGACAAAATCAAAAGCTCGTGATGACAAATCAAAAAGTCGTGAGACTAAATCAAGAAAGGTCGTGACGACAAAATCAGAAGACTGCTGCCGATAACAAAAGGCCAAAGCTTTCCGATTCCTCCGTGTCCTCCGTGTCCTCGGTGGTGAGACCTTCTTTACCGCCGCATCATGTTCTTCGCGATGAAGAACACGTTCGCCGGGCGCTCGGCGAGGCGGCGCATGAAGTACGGATACCACTCCGTCCCGAACGGGATGTAGACGCGCAGGCCGTAGCCCTCGCGCACCAGTTGCTCCTGCAGATCGCGGCGCACGCCGTACAGCATCTGGAACTCGTACGCGGTCGGCGCAATCTTCTCGCGCGGTCGGCGAACTGCTTCATGGTCGCGATGATCTTCTCGTCGTGCGTGGCCAGCCCGTGATAGACGCCGCTCTTCAGCAGCATCTTCGCCAGCTTCACGTAGTTGGCATCGACGTCGGCCTTCTTGGGGAAGGCGAGGTCCGGCGGCTCGTTGTAGGCGCCCTTGCACAGGCGGATGCGGATGCCATCGGCGAGCAGCGTCTTCACGTCGTCTTCGCTGCGGTACAGGTACGACTGGATGACGGTGCCGACCTTCTTGTCGTGTCCGGGCTCGCGGTGCAGCCCGCGTACGAAGTCGAGCGTCTTCGTGGTGTAGGGCGTGCCTTCCATATCGACGCGCACGAAGTTGTTGATGTCGACCGCGTGATTGACCAGCTGCGGTCACCAGTCGAAACGCCAGGTCGGGATCGACGTCGAGCCCCATGTGGGTGAGCTTGAGGCTGATGTTGGCGTTCAGCTTGCGCGACGCGATCTCATCCAACATGCGGTGATAGAGCTCGGCGCTCTCGTTGGCTTCGTGGGCATTGGTGACGTTTTCGCCGAGGTTGTCGATGCTGACGGTTGCGCCAGAAGCGTTGACGGCTTCAGCGGCACGAATGACGTCGGCCAACTGCGTCCCGGCAACGAAGCGGCTGGAGAAGCGCAGCCCGGTGGGCGAGTTCTCGGCAAAATGGCGAATTGACTTGTTTTCGGAAAGTCCGATGAAGAGCTCTCTTAGCATGCGGGCCTCGGGAGAGAGAGAGGAGACGGAGAACAGATCATAGTTGGCTCAATCGGCGAGTACACCCTTACTCATGGTTGTAACGCGCGCAGAAGCTCGCGGGCTATGACGCGCGTCACAAGACCAGGTGCATCGGCCAAACGAGTGATGATAAATGGGCGATGCCGTTGCGACAAACTGGTTTAGCAGATCCGCCTCGGAGAGCGATTTTTGATTGTCATTACGAGCGCCCGCAGCTGGCGCGAGGAATCTGCTCTCGTTTCGGGTTCGCAAACTGTTCCGCTGAGAGAAGGGGCTGGACCCCGTCGACGAGAACAGGTCCCTCGCTTCGCTCGTGATGACAAAGCAAATGAAATAATGGGCAGACCATGAAGCGCGTTCTCGTCGCCACCTCCAACCCCGGGAAAATTCGCGATCTGATAGGCGCGGCCGCGTCCCACGGGATCGAAATCGCCACGTTGCTGGAATTTTCCGAGCATACCCGGGGTCATCGAAGATGGCGCGACTTTCGAGGCCAACGCAAAGAAAAAAGCCGAGCACTACAGCAAATACTCCGAGGGTGAGCTCGTTATCGCGGATGATTCCGGCCTCGAGGTCGACGCGCTGCAAGGTGCGCCCGGAGTGCGCTCGGCCCGCTTTGCCGCCGACGAAGTCCACGCTCCCGAAGACGCTCCCAACTCTGATGACGAAGCGAATAATGCGCGGCTGCTGCGCGAGCTGGCGGGTGTTCCCGACGAATTTCGCACTGCGCGCTTCGTCTGCTGATTGCGGTCGCACGCAACGGCCACACGTTGGCGACATTTCACGGCAAAGCCGAGGGAATCATCCTGCACCAGCCGCACGGGGAGAACGGCTTTGGCTACGATCCGCTGTTTTTCTTTCCTCAGATCAACAAGACCTTTGCCGAGATCAGCGCCGAAGAAAAGGCGCAGTACAGCCACCGCGGAGCGGCGTTCCGGCAATTTCTCGACTGGGCCGATCACCTGCGGGAGCAACATCCTCACAAGGACCTGTGACGAAGGTCACGAAGAATCCGGGCAAGCCATCAGTTAATCTCATCATTCAGGGCGTGAGCTGCAGGACCTCAGGTTCTTGCGAAATTCCTTGGCGACCAGAATCCGAAAGCCCGCAGGGCGTGTGATGACAGCCCAGCGTGGAGCGGAGCGGAACGCTGGGTCGCGCACCAATTTCTTGGAAGAGCCGGTTTTAGCCGGCGACACAAAGTTTTTTGTATCGTCCCCGAGGGACTCAACCGGCCTTTGTAGCGAAGCTTACCCAGCACTCCGCTTCGCTGCGTGCTGGGCTATCATGGCACGCCCTTCGGGCTTAAACCTCAAACTCTGTTTCTGGTTTCCTTGACTTGCGCTGTTATCGAATTTGATAATCAAAGGTTCGCGCAACATTTCTGCGAATCATAAGGAGTCGGCGTCGTGGCCTCAACCGCCAGTCCTATCGAATCCAGCTCGACCACGGTTCATAAAGGTGTGGCTCCGCTCAGGGCGGGCCAGGGTTCTTCTTTCGTTCTCCGCCGGCTGCACTCGCTGACCGGAATCATCCCGATCGGCGCATTCCTCATCGAGCACTTCATCTCCAACTCGGAATCGATGAACGGGGTGCAGGCTTACAACGACCAGGTGAAATTCCTGACCAGCCTGCCCTTCGTGCATGTGCTGGAGTGGGTATTCATCTTTATTCCGCTTATGTACCACGGGCTCTATGGGCTGTGGATCTGGTATCGCGGCGACTCGAACGTGGGCGATTATCCCTGGACCGGCAACTGGCTGTATACCTCGCAGCGCTGGACGGGACTGATCGCGCTCATCTACATCACCTACCACGTCATCGATATGCGCTTTACCGGCGTGCACCTGATGGGCGGCGGATACGAGTATGCCTTTTCCAAAGTTTGGTACACCTTCAAGGAGCCGTTCCGGATTTCGTTTTACGTCGTCGGCATCATCGCTGCCTCGTGGCACTTCTCGTATGGCGTATGGTTGTTTGCCGCGAAGTGGGGCCTGACGGTCGGCGAGCAGGCGCGGCGCAAGTTTGGCTATGTCTGCCTGGCGCTATGCATCGCGCTGGTTGGCATGGGACTGTACTCCATCGCCGGATTCGTGCGCGTGCCGGCTGATCAGGTCCCGATCATTGAGCACGACTAAGAAGTTGTCGGTGGGCAGTTGTCGGTTATCCGACGGAAGTTGTCGGTTGTCGGAAGTTAGTTGCGAAGTTTCGAGTTTCAGGTTTCAAGACTTGTTGATAGCGCCTGCGAACAGCAGATCCCTCGGGATTGAAGTCCCTCGGGATGACGAGAAATGAGAAGGTATCGGCATGGCTGAAGCCATGCCCTGATACGAAGCAGTTGGCGAGAGAGCAAGCGGCACACGTAGTCGCCAAGCGCTAACGGCTAATTGCTAATCGCTAGTTGCTAATGGCTAATTGCTAGTTACTTTTTATGGCACATCCTAAGATCATCGTTGTCGGTGGCGGGCTGGCAGGACTGGCGGCCACCATCAAGATTGCGGAGATGGGCGGTCACGTCGACCTGTTCTCCATCGTTCCGGTCAAGCGGTCTCACTCGGTATGCGCGCAGGGTGGTATCAACGCCGCCAAGAACCTGAAGGGCGAAGGCGACTCCACCTGGCTGCACTTCGACGACACCATCTATGGTGGCGACTTCCTGGCGAACCAGCCTCCGGTGAAGGCGATGTGCGAGATGGCGCCCGGCGTCATCGATCTGCTCGATCGCATGGGAGTGCCGTTCAACCGCACCCCGGAAGGTGTCCTCGACTTCCGGCGTTTCGGTGGGACGCTGTTCAACCGCACCGCGTTTGCGGGAGCGACGACCGGGCAGCAACTTCTATACGCGCTCGATGAGCAGGTGCGCCGCTACGAGGCGGAAGGCAAGGTCACCAAGTACGAAGGCTGGGAGTTTCTCTCCGCCGTGCTCGACGGCCAGCGCGTGTGTCACGGCATCTGTGCCATGGACCTGCGCAGCATGCAGGTGGTCACCTTCCCGGCGGAAGCGGTCATTGTCGCGCACCGGCGGCATCGGCGCCATCTTCGGCAAGTCCACCAATTCGGTGGTCTGCACCGGATCGGCGCAGTCGGCCCTTTATCAGCAGGGAGCGTTCTACGCCAACGGCGAGTTCGTCCAGGTGCATCCGACGTGCATTCCGGGCGAAGACAAGCTGCGATTGATGTCGGAGTCGGCGCGCGGCGAAGGCGGCCGCGTGTGGGTCCCGAAGAAGCCGGGCGACAATCGCGCCCCCAAGAGCATTCCTGAGAACGAACGCTGGTACTTTTTGGAAGAGTGGTATCCCAAGTACGGCAACCTGGTGCCGCGTGATGTGGCGACGCGCGCCATCCACAAGGTCGTGTTCGAGCTGGGGCTCGGCCTCGATGGCCAGCCCATGGTCTATCTGGACCTGACCCACATCGATCGCAAAATCCTCGACCGCAAGCTGGAAGGCATTCTCGAAATCTACGAGAAGTTTGTTGGCGACGATCCGCGCGATACGCCGATGAAGATCTTCCCTGGCTTCCACTACACCATGGGAGGGCTGTGGGTTGACTTCCAGCAGCGCACGAACATTCAGGGCCTGTATGCCTGCGGAGAGGCCGACTACTCCATCCACGGCGCGAACCGCCTGGGCGCGAATTCGCTGATGTCGTGCATTACCGGCGGCTTTACTGCCGGGCCGGAGGCGATGCAGTACGCGCGCAACCTCCACAAGAGCGGACATACTCCGGCGCACAACATCTTCGAGTCGGAGAAGAAGCGCCAGGAAGAAATCAACCAGCGGCTGATCTCGAATGATGGAACGGAGAATCCGTTCCTGTTGTGGCGCGAGTTGGGCAACATCATGACCGAGAACGTATCGGTCATTCGCTACAACAACAAGATTAAAGAGACGGACGTCAAGCTGGTCGAACTGCTGGAGCGCTATCGCCACGTGAACCTGAGCGATCGCAGCATGTGGGCGAATACGTCGTTCATCTTCGCGCGGCAGCTCTACAACATGCTGCAACTGGCGCGCGTCATTGCGCAGGGCGCGGAGATGCGCAACGAATCGCGCGGCGCACACTATAAGCCGGATTATCCAGAGCGCGACGACGCCAACTGGTTGAAGACGACGAAGGCTTACTTCGCCGCCGATGCCGATGAGCCACGCTTCGAGTTTGAGCAGGTGGATACATCGCTGATTCCACCGCGGCCGAGAAGGTACGACGCAGCGACGTAAGGTAGAGCTGGCCTTCAAGGCCAGCGTTGGCGACACATTTTAGAACTTGTCATTACGAGCGCCATCAGTTGGCGCGAGGAATCTGCTCTGGTGGGCAGTACGACGGGTGCTGGCATAGGCGATCGCCGTTGCGAGTCGAGGAGAACAGATCCGTCGCTTCGCTCGTGATGACAAACGTGAAGAATTTTTATTTCTAATTGCTGATTACTACTGATATGGCTACTAACGGCAAAACGATCATCATCAAGATTAAGCGCCAGGACAACGAGAACTCCAAGCCCTACTGGGAGGAGTTCGAGCTGCCCTACAAGCGGAACATGAATGTCACGTCGTCGCTGATGGATATCGCCGCCAATCCGGTGACCCGCGACGGCAAGAAGACCGCGCCGGTGACCTACGATTCCAACTGCCTGGAAGAGGTCTGCGGCTCGTGCGCCATGTTGATCAATGGCCGCGCCCGCATGGCCTGCTCGGCGCTGATCGACAATCTGGAGCAGCCGGTCACGCTGGAGCCTTTCTCCAAGTTTCCGGTCATCCGCGACCTGTCGGTCGACCGCAGCGTGCTCTTCGAGAACCTGAAGAAGGTGAAAGCTTGGGTACCTGTCGACGGCACGTATGATCTGGGCGCGGGACCGAAGCAGTCGGCCGCCGCTCAGGAAGAGGCGTATCCGCTGTCGCGCTGCATCTCGTGTTGCTGCTGTATGGAAGCCTGCCCGCAGTTCAACGATAAGACCGGCTTCGTCGGCGCTGCGACCATCTCGCAGGTGCGCCTGTTCAATACCCATCCCACGGGCAAAGCGCTGAAGGTCGAGCGGCTACAGGCGCTGATGGGCGATGGTGGCATTCAAGAATGCGGCTACGCCCAGAACTGTGTCGAGGTCTGCCCCAAAGATATTCCGCTGACCAGGTCAATCGCCGATGTCGGCGGCCAGGTGATGTGGCAGGCGGTGAAGGACTTCTTCAGGACGTAACAAGTCGAGCACTCGCCGACCACAATCTGTGAGCCCGAAGGGCGTGCCATGACAGCCCGGGATGAAGCGCAGCGGCGGCCTGGGTAACCGGCAAGTTGAAATTCTTAGTCCCCGGGACGGTACGTGCTGCGGCACCTCGTTTTGTGCCGTCGGCTGAAAGCCGACTCACATCGATCAGACCATCCTACCGTCGCTCGGACTCCATTCGACTTCACGACACCTGCCGCAGAATCGAACGATCTTCCACCTGGATGCAACCCGATTTGTCGGCAAACTCCACGTTCGCTTTTGCGTCGGGGTCGCGCATCAGGGCGTCCCGGTACTGCTCGTAGGCCGCAAGGGTTGGGAAGTTGATGAGGGCCAGGGCGAAGTTGGTTGGCCCGGCAATTTTGGTGGGCAGGAAATAGCCGACCAGCTCTCCTCCGCAGCGGTGGATCGGTTCGGGCCAGTTACGCGCATACTGCTCGAAATCGGCAGTCTTCTGAATGTCGATGGCGTAGCGGATGCAGAGTGTAATCATTCTCACCTCCACTGGCTCAGTGTAGCGCTGGATCAATACAAAACATTTCGACTGTCGTCGAAATATCCTGCGAGAGCTCCGACTACACTAGGTCTATGAGCCGGGAGTTCTCAGACATTGCCACTCTGTTCAGCGATCCGGGGCGGTCGGCGATGCTGATTGCGCTGATGGATGGCCGAGCGTTACCGGCGGGACAGCTCGCGATGATAGCCAACGTCGCTCCGCAGACTGCCAGCAGCCACCTGACGAAACTGCTGGACGGACAGTTGCTCGCAGTCGAGCAGCAAGGCAGGCATCGCTACTATCGGCTGGCAGGTGTTGATGTGGCACACGCGATTGAAGCGCTGCTCGCCATTACTCCGCGCACGAGCAATCCTGCAGCCCGAAAATCCTCCGGAGGACGCGCGCCTGACAATGCCTTGGCCTACGCCAGGACTTGCTACTCGCATCTCGCGGGGCGGCTGGGAGTAGATATCGCCGACGCACTCCAAGTTCGTGGATTGTTGGTGAAGCGCGAGGAGCGCTTCGTGGTTACGCAACGGGGGCGCGAATGGTTTGTGCCACTTGGGATCGAAATAATCGAACAGCAAATGAGAGACCCGCGTTTTGCCCGGCGCTGCCTGGATTGGACAGAGCGAAGACATCACATTGCAGGACATCTGGGTTCGGTGATGTTGGCGCGCTTTCGCGAATTGAAATGGATTGCTCCCATGCGCGACACTCGCGCGATTCGCGTGACCCTGGAGGGCGAGAGGAGATTCTGGGAGTTACTGCGGGTGAATGGAAGAGACCGCGCGAGGTAAGAAGCCGAATCCGAAGCACTGAATGTCGACCCGCAAAGTCCAGTTTCCGGGAGCCCGCAGGGCGTGCGATGACAGCCCAGGATGGAGGTCGCCGCCGCGACCGGAATCCTGGGTAATCGGCGAGGAGGAATCGCGAGTCCCCCGGGGACGATACAGATTGTGTCGCCGGCTGAAGCCGGCTCGAGTTCATCGTTGGTGCGTAACCCAGCGTTCCGCTCCACGCTGGGCTATCATCACACGCCCTTCGGGCTCAGAGCTGGTGGTTGTAGAAGCGTCTCAGCCTCGAGCAGACTGACCGTGGATTGTGAGGGAGAACCCGAACCGCAGGCCTTCATTTACAATCCCCTGTCACATTCTCTTCGCGGAGATCATCATCCCAATGCGAAAGCTTGTTCGGGTTGTCGCTGTACTCCTATCGCTATCGCTGCAGGTAATCGCGCAATCGCCCACGACGCCTCAGTCCACTTCCCAACCCACCAAGGTGCAGGGCGTCGCCGGCGATTGCCCGGGCGGTTGCAGTGCCAAGGCCCACGGCGTCACCGCTGGCCCGCAGGGACCCGCCACCGGCTGGCGCGCCATTCACAATTCCGCACTCGTCATCGACACCCATGCCGACACGCCGGGCCGCTTTGTCGATGAGAACTTCGATCTCTCGCAAGACGCCGGCAAGGGCTACATGGACTTTGCCAAGATCAAGGCCGGCAATCTCGGCGCCGAGTTCTTCTCCATCTGGGTCGACCCCAAAATCTACAAGGGGCAGGAGATCAAGCGCGCGCTCGACATGATCGACTCGGTATACGAGCAGGCGCGGCTGCATCCTGACAAGATGATGATGGCGTTCTCGACGCAGGATATCCTTGCCGCGCATCGCCAGCACAAGCTGGCAGCGTTGATGGGCGTCGAAGGCGGGCACGCCTTACAGGGCGACATGCGCGTGCTGCGCGATTACTACCGACTCGGTGTGCGTTACATGACGCTCACCTGGTCGAACACCAACGAACTGGGCGATTCCAGCGGCGATCTGAACGACACCACGGTGCAGCACCACGACGGCATCACCGATTTCGGCCGCCAGGTGGTGCGCGAGATGAATCGCATGGGCATGATGGTAGACATTTCCCACGTGGCCGACCGCACTATGTATCAGGCGCTGGCCACCAGCCGTGCACCGGTCATTGCCTCGCATTCGTCGTCACGCGCGCTGACCAATGCTCCGCGCAACATGACGGATGACATGCTGGTGGCGCTGGCGCGCAATGGAGGCGTTGCGCAGGTGAATTTCTACTGCGGATTCATCTCGCAGAAGTGGGTCGATACGTCGAAGAAGTTAAAAGATGAGAAGGACCCGGATTATATGAAGGTGCAGTCGCTCTTCATGGCCGAACACAATCCGCAGCAAATACAGGAGCTCTACGCCGCCGAAGCCGTGCTGGAGAAGAAGCTGCCGCGTCCGCCGCTGAGTGACCTGATCGACCACATCGACCACATGGTGAAGGTCGCCGGCGTTGATCACGTAGGAATCGGCTCCGACTTCGACGGCATCGACTGCTCGCCGCAGGGAATCGACTCAGCCGCCGATCTGCCGAAGATTACGGAAGCGCTCTATCAGCGCGGATACAAAGCTGCCGACCTGCAAAAGATTCTAGGTGGCAACCTGATGCGAGTCTTCGCCGATGTGGAGAAGACGGCCAAGCAGATTCAAGCCGAGAAGAACGAAGACACGCGCAAGGAAGTGGCGCCCAGCGGGCAGTAGGGCATTCACCACAGAGGCACGGAGATTTTTGGATTCAGAACTCCTCCGTGCCTCGGTGTCTCTGTGGTTATATAGAGGTAGTTTTCGCGGATAATACGAGGAAGGAATGACAGGACTCATATGCGCAAACTGATCGTTACTGCTCTATTGCTCACCGCTAGCGCCTTCGCGCAAACCTCCGCGCCCCCGGTGGGCACGCACACTCCTGACGCGGGTACTGTTCCCAACAAAGCATCGACGGTCACTGCGCCGGCGCAGCCGACAGCGACCATTGAGACCAGCATGGGCGATATTCATTGCACGCTGTTTCCCGACAAGGCGCCGGTGACGGTTGCGAACTTCATCGGTCTCGCGACCGGCAAGAAGGCGTGGACCGACCCGAAGACGGGAAAGCAGGTGAAGGGCAAGCCGCTGTATGACGGGACGACGTTTCATCGCGTCATCCCCAACTTCATGATTCAGGGCGGCGACCCGGAAGGGACCGGGGCAGGCGGTCCCGGCTACAAGTTCAACGACGAAACCAGCGACCTGAAGTTCGATCAGGCGGGACGGCTTGCGATGGCGAACAGCGGACCGAATACCAACGGCTCGCAGTTCTACATCACTGAAGTTGCGACCCCGTGGCTCGACGGCAAGTACAACCTTTTCGGACAGTGTGAAGACCTCGACCTGGTGAAAAAAATCGCGCGCGTCGAAACCGGGGCAAATAACAAGCCGGTGACGCCGGTGACGATCAAGCACATCGTGATCGTCGAGCCGCATCATCCGGCAGCAACGCACAAGCCGGCGACGACCCACAAGAGCACGACCACTACGACGAAGCCGAAGACGACCTCGCCTCAGCAGTAACCGTGCGAACGCTCTCATTGTGAGACGGTTGATCATCGACGCGCGGTGGCTGTACACGGGGATAGGCGCTTACACGCTGAATCTGGTTTGCGGGCTGCACGACCGCGCGGTTCCCGTCACTCTCATCACGCTGCCGGAGCATCGCGCAAAACTCGCTCCATTCGGATACGACATCGTGCTCTCAAATGCGCGGCTGTATTCGTTGCGCGAACAGATCGACGTCGCCCGTGCGGCGCGCGACTACGAGGTGTTGCACGTTCCGCATTACAACGCTCCTGTGCGGCGGCGCAAGACGCTGCTGGTAACGATCCATGATCTGACTCACCTGCTCGACGAAACCATGGGCCGCAGCCTGAAGAGTCGTGTGTACGCCCGCCCGATGTTGCAGCACGTGGCGCAACGCGCCGAGCACATCTTCACAGTTTCGCAGTATTCGAAGAACAAAATCGTCGAGCACCTCGGCGCCGACGCCGGTAAGGTGACGGTTACCTACAATGCGGTGCCGCCGCACATCTATCCTGAGCCACGCGATGAATCGCGCGCGCACATCAATCAGGCGTTCGGGTTCAGCGGCAACTACCTGCTATTCGTCGGCAGTCTTAAACCGCACAAGAATGTTGCAGGGTTGCTGAAGGCATTCGCTATCCTGCGACAGAGAGGCCGCATCGATCACAACCTGCTGATCATTGGCGACGATCGGCAGGGGCGAAAGCTTGTAATGCGCGAAGTCGCGGAATTGAGGCTCGCCGACAGCGTCGCATTCGGGGGCAAAGCGAGCGACGATGAGGTTCGTCGCGCCTACTCCGGCGCTGATCTCACCGTGCTGCCATCCTTCGAAGAGGGCTTTGGCTTGCCGGTGATCGAGTCGATGGCCTGCGGTACTCCGGTGGCGTGTTCGAACGCTGCATCGTTGCCCGAGGTTGGTGGAGAAGCCGCCGAATACTTCGATCCTGCACATATCGAGTCGATGGCGTCCGCTATCGAAAACGTTTTGGCATCCCCTGAGCGTTGGCGCGAGTTACAGACCTTGGGCTTTGCACAGGCAGCGAAATTTGATCGGCGCGGCTTTGCGCAGCGGCATATTGACGTCTACCGCAGATACCTGCTGGCAACATGAAAGAACTTGGAGCTTGCGGAAATAAGGCGGCAATAGTAGCATTCGTGTCCGGCCTCCGCAACACCCGACATTCAGGCGGGTTTTGCCGGCATGCCAGAAGATACACCAGAGCGATTCCTCTGCCGCGTTCCGGTCGCCTTCACAAAATGGACAGTATATTTCTGTGGGCGGTGTACCTGGACCCAGACCTATCGTCCCGACAACCCGTCGAAAGCCCAAGCTGAATTTAACGCGCATGGCTGTGAGGAGTTTCCCGCACGCGGTAAACCAGCAACACAGATTTAGACACTACCGACCAACGGGACGCTAGCTTCCGGTTGGATCGGCGACTCCCGCGGTCTCAACATAGAGTTCAAACTCTTAGTACAATCGGCAGAGCCAGTCCGCCAGACACTGAGGAGCAGCAATGTTATTCAAGAAGAGTAGCTCAACGAAGTACACCAAAGTCCCGGGCAGCGACCGCCAACCGATGCCGGGCGCCACTAAGATGGGCGCGCCCGATCCCAACGAGTTGATGCATGTCACCGTGGTGCTGCGAACGCGATCGGGCGGCAAGAAGCAGCCCAGCCTGGAGAAGCTTATCGCGAAAGGCGAACGTCTGACGCGTGAGGAGTATCAGGCGCGGTATGGCGCTGATGCGGCCGACGTGGCTCAGGTCGCGGCCTTCGCCAGTCAGCACGGACTCACGGTGGCGCAGGTGAATTCCGCGGCACGGACCATGCTTCTCACCGGTCGCACCGCCGATTTTTCGCAAGCGTTTCAAGTTCAATTCGAGCAGTGCGAACACAACGGACGGAAGTTCCGCCAGCGCACGGGGGCGGTAAACATTCCAGCCAACCTGTCAGACATTGTCGTCTCGGTGCATGGACTCGACAATCGTCCGCAGGCCCAGGCGCATTTTCGTCTGGCGCAAGCAAGCCCGAGCGCGACTTCCGTCTCGTACACGCCGTTGCAGATCGCGGCTGCTTACAAGTTTCCTTCGGGCAACGGAGCAGGACAGACCATTGGCATCATCGAGCTCGGCGGCGGCTATACGCAGTCGGACCTGAAAACTTTTTTCGCCGGCCTGAAGCTTCCGGTTCCGACTGTAATCGCGGTTTCCGTGGACGGTGCGCAGAACCAGCCCGATGGCGATCCCAATGGGCCGGATACGGAAGTGGCACTCGACATCGAAGTTGCAGGTGCGGTAGCGCCGGGCGCGACCATCGTCGTGTATTTCGCGCCCAACTCGGACGCCGGCTTTCTCGACGCCATCAATCAAGCCGCGATGGACAATGTCAACCAGCCTTCGGTGATCTCCATCAGCTGGGGCGGTCCCGAATCGAGTTGGACGGCACAGTCGTTGCAGAGCTACAACAGCGCGCTGCAAGCCGCGGCATCGCTCGGGGTGACGGTATGCGTGGCGTGCGGCGACAACGGTTCCAGCGACGGAGTGAGCGATGGCAAGTACCATGTGGACTTTCCCGCCTCCAGTCCGTACTCGCTGGCCTGCGGAGGGACCTCGCTCAAAATCAGCGGCAGCAAGATCAGCAGTGAAGTGGTGTGGAATGACGGCGCCAGCGGCGGCGCAACTGGCGGCGGAGTGAGCGACACGTTTCCGCTTCCTTCGTATCAGTCGAAGGCCAAGGTTCCGACATCAGCCAACAAGGGCAAATTTAAAGGTCGCGGCGTGCCCGACATCGCTGGCGATGCTGACCCGGCGACCGGCTACAAGGTCACGTCCGACGGATCGAGCTTTACGGTTGGCGGAACCAGCGCAGTTGCGCCGCTGTGGGCTGGCCTGATTGCACTGTGGAATCAGGGGCTGAGCAAGCCGGTCGGATATCTCAATACGAACCTCTACCAGAAGGTGGCCACTACGAAGGGCACATTTCGCGACATCACGTCGGGCAACAACGGCCACTTCAAAGCGGCAGCGGGATGGGACCCGTGTACGGGATGGGGAAGCCCGGTCGGGACAGCGATAGCGTCGGCGCTCGTCCCGCTCTACAAGAAGAGTAAGAAATAGCCTCGCCGATGATGGACTCTGAAAAGCCGGAGCAGCAATTTTCACGTGATGAGTTGCGATACCGCATTGCCGATGCCATCAACGATCGGCTGAAATCCATTCCCTTGCTGCACGCGACCGCAAAAGGAGCGGCCCACTGGCTGCAACATCGTCGCGATGTGCGGGCCATCAAGAAGACCCGGCGTGCGGTCCGAATGCAATCCGCACCGGCAGCGCGACCCGCCAGTACGGCCGGTGCGGGCGAGTTGCCCATCCCTCCGCTGGAGATGCGCCGGCTAGTGGGACCGACGGATCTCGCGCTCTACGACAATCCGAACGGCGAGCTGGTCTATTCCTATCTGGCGCCCGAGACGTTTCGCGCGTTCTTCGATTTTGGCTGCGGCTGCGGCCGGGTGGCGCGGCAGTTGATTCTGCAGCGGCCACGTCCGGAGTTGTATGTAGGCATCGACCTGAACGCTCCGCTCATTGACTGGTGCAACGACAACCTGCATCCGGTCGCGCCCGAGTTCAGCTTCTACCATCACGATGTCTTCAATGTGACGCTCAACCCCAGCCGCGATAAGCCGCTCACCGCGCCCTTTCCCGCGCAGGATTCGCAGTTCACGCTGGTGAATGCGATCTCCGTTTTTACCCACCTGACCGAGGCGCAAGCAGCGTACTACCTGCGGGAGTGCGCGCGCATACTTCGCCCGGACGGTGTGCTGCACGCGTCGTGGTTCTTGTTCGACAAGGCGGACCACCCGATGATGGACGCCAGCAGCAACGCGCTGTATGTCTCCTATACCGATCCGTCGGCAGCGGTGATGTTCGATCGCAAGTGGGTGCACGATACCGCGAGGTCGCTGGGGCTTAGGATTTTCCAGGTGATCGCGCCCACGATTCGCGGCTATCAATGGCTGGTGCTGATGACAAGACGGACGGATGTACCGGAGGTAGAGTTGCCGGAAGACCAGGCGCCGCGCGGGATTGTTGCCGCCGCGAGATTAACGGGTGGTGAAGTCGTACTACGCGATAACCGCCGCGGCTACTCAGACCTATGGAAACAGCGTCCTAACTTCGGTGGAAGCAGCGGCCTTCAGGCCGCTGATCGTCATTGCAACGCTTCGCGGGCTTTAGCCTTGGAAGCTGCGAGTCGTGCAACGTCACGGCTAAAAACCGTTCCCAATTAAGCGCCTTTCACCGGCCTGAAGGCCGGTGCTTCCACCCGTTCGCAAGCCCCGCCCCGGCAAAAGATGACGGAATGGGGCACCCTGAAGCGTGTTTTCTCAGTCGCCGACCGGCGTGGCCGCCACCGCCGGCTGGTCTTGTTTCGCTATGAGCTTGCTTAGCGCAACCTTATCGGAGTTGAGCAGTTCGTTGATGCGCGCATGGTTCACCGCGGCCACGATGATCAGGCCCGCTTCGGTATTGACCTCGCCAAAGATACCCAGCCGCTGCAGTTTCAGCGCCTGATGCTCGTTGTCTTCGGTTGGACTCAGGTAGTGAACGTGCGTCGTCTTGTAACGATGAATCAGGAAGATGTGGGCCAGCGTCATCAGGCGTTTCTTCCGCAGCGAGCCATCGAAGGTATTCATGTCGCGGATCGACAACAGCTTGTGTCCGCGGCGGTCGTGAACGTCGGCGAAGATGACGTTGCCGGCCTTTTCCTTCGCGGCGCTCGGCGATGCTCAGTTCGATGAAGTCGGAACCCGCAGCCACCGGGCGCAACTTCGCCTTCCATCCGGTCGGCAGCCCATTCTGCTCGGCCCAAATCTGCAGCCATTCTTCCAGCACCTTGGGTGGAACCTCCGTCTGCACCAGGTGCTGATGCTGGGTTGAGCCTTTGCCCATCGCCTTGGTAGTTGCCGTGCGGCCCGACGCCGCCATCAGCGCAGCATCAAGGCGTGGGCCTCCGACCAGCGTCTGCGGCGTGCGATAGGGCGACTCGACCAGGCGCAGCTTACGTTGCAGACGTGCCAGCGAGAGCATGCCGTCGTTCTTGAGCGCGACCGTAAACTCCTCCGCCGCCATGCCGTCAATCTGGTGGCCGCCGTAGGTGATGAAGTTGAAGACGAAGCCCAGCTTGCCCAGTTCCTTGGGGAACTCCTTCATCTGCTCGTCGGTCATGCCGGTGGTGTCCCAGTTAAACGATGGCGACAGGTTGTAGGCCATCATCTTGCCGGGGAACACGGCGTGGATTGCCTCGGCGAACTCTTTGGCCTCATGCAAATCTGCCGTGGCCGTTTCCATCCACAGGATGTCGGCGAATGGCGCAGCCGCCAGCGACTTGGCGATGGCGTACTCCAGGCCGCCCTGCACCTGGTAGTAGCCCTCAGGAGTCTTAGCGCGCTCGGCGTTCCACTCAACGTCGATGCCCAGAGCCTCAGCCATCTCGCGCGCCTCATACCACGACAGCCGCTTGGCATGCTCCAGCCATTGCTCGGGCGTGAGTTCGAGCGACGCCCCTTCGGCGCTGCGGAACGCAAGCGCTTCGGCTGCAGCCTGAGCGAAGGTCCGCAGCTTGGCGTCCGCCTGCCATGCGTCGAGAAATTTTCCGATGACCTTGTCGAGCATGCTGTCGAGCACCATGTCGGGATTCGCCTTGTATGAGGCGATGCCTTCGTCGATCAGCGGGAGCAGGCCGGTCTGCTCCAGCCACGCGTCGGCTTCGTCGTACTCAGTCTTCGGCATGGCAAACATCAGGTGGCCGCGCACCTCTTCCAAGCCGGCGTCGAAGAACTTGCGATGCAGTGCCAGGAAGACCGCTTTGTAGGTCGGTATGAAAAGATTGGTGACGCCGAGGATGAACGGCTGGTCGCGCTCGTCGGCACAACCGTCGAGCAGGCTGGCGGCTTCAGCATCGGTGCGGGCGACGATGATTCCGGGCACCTGCATCACGTCGAGCTGGAAGCGCGCCGCACTCAGCCGCTGGATCTGATCGTTCTCTGAAACGAGAACTTTCCCGCCCTGATGTCCGCATTTTTTCACGCCGGGCTTCTGATCCTCGATGTGATATCCCGGGACGCCCACTTCGACGAAGCGTCGAATCAGATTGCGTACATGCGCGTCGCCGCCGTGGCCGGTATCGGCATCAGCGATGATGAATGGCCGAAAGTCGTAGACCGGCGTCGCGGCGCGCTGCTCGGCAGTCATGCGCGAGCGCGCAAAATGCTGGTTCTTGTCGGCAGTGATCAGGGCGCGAACGATGGCCGAAGCTTCATCGGGCACCTGGCTCAACGGATAGCTGGCAAGATCGGCGCCGGGATCTTCCGTGATGCTGCCTTTGGCCGACGTCGCCCAGCCGCCCAGGTAGATGCCTTCGATGCCGAGCTTCTTGATGACCACCGCCTGGCCCGGCGAGTAGGGGCCAAACGTTGTGATCGACTTGCCTTGATCGCAAAGCTCGCGCAGGCGCCAGTAGAAGCCCTCGGCGGCGCTGCGGGCGACCGGGTATTCGGCGGGAATGCTGCCACGCTGCTCAACCACCTGGCGCGGTGAATATAAACGTACGATGCCTTTGAAACGTGGGCTGGCAAACCACTCGCTCATTTCCTTTACGCGCTCTTCGAACGACTCCATGGCTGGCCTCCTATGGGGACTGGTATACGGTGGGACGCGTTAATACTCCTGAAATGTACGCGTAAAACCGGCGATGCTCAATAGTGGGGGAGAGCTATTGGACAGACGCCCGTTTCGTGCGACCCTCCATGGTACGACCCGGCGAAAACAATGCGAGGAGGTATGTCACCGGGGGGTGTGATGGGCGGGGGCGGGAGGTTGGCGGGACAGGCGCCAAGAAGCGAATTTGGGCTGGCGGAGATTTGCGTCACGGAAAGGGTAAGGCGCGGAGCACCGATGAGGTTTTAGCCCCACGCGCACTGCAGCGGGATGCAAACCCCGATCCGGGGAATGGCCTCTATCCGCGGGACTCGAAGGCACGCACTACCCAAGATCCTCGTATCTTCGGTTCTCTCAGTACACGTCCAGATCATGCGCCGAGACCACGGCTCCCGCGTAGTGGTTGCGTATCTCCTGCAGCATTTCGCCCTCCGGGACGCCGTGAAACATCTGGTGATACAGCACCAGCAGCTTCGGTTTGGCTTGGGTAGCGATGGCGGCCAGTTCCGTCGTCGAGGTGTGAAATGCCTTGAAGTAGGCCTGCCATTGCGGCGAATCCATTTCGCTGTGCGGCCCCGAGGAGTACGCCTCGTGCAGGAGAACATCACAGCCGTTGCATGCCTTCACCAGCGAATCCGCCGGCGACGTGTCGCCCGAGATGACGATGACGCGGTCAGGGGTCTGAAAGCGATAGCCGAAGGACTGGTCCCAGGAACCGTGTTTTACCGGAAACGCTGTTACGGTTACGTTGTCGTCTTTGTAGACCACGCCCGGCGCGATCTCATGCACGTCGACCAGGTAGCCGGTAGGGTTCGCGTGCTCCAATCCCTGCGTACGCACCTCGATATCTTTCTTCCACGCCGCGTGGATGTTCTTCGTCATATCGGCAGTGCCGCGCGGACCGTAAACCGTGAGGTGCTCGCTGCGCCCAAGCACCCACGGCGTGAAGATCAGATCGGGAAGGCCGAGCGTGTGGTCGGAGTGCAGATGGGTGATGAAAAGCGTGGTCAAGTTTTTCATCTCCAGACCGGGGACGCCTTGGCGCGTAGCGGCGGCGGCACGGCGCACGATTCCGGGGCCGCAATCCACCAGATAGCTGTGGCCGTTGACGATGATAGCTACGGCCGGCCCGGAGCGGTCAGGGTCGGCGTTCGGATTGCCGGAGCCCAGCACCACGACTTCAGAAACTTGCGATGTGGTGGCGGACTTGGATTCTTGAGCCGGCGCAGGCTGCTGAGCGCTTGCCGAGAGCAAGAAACCTGCCGAGAGGAGCAGCGACAACATGAGGCATTTCATCGGCAGAATCATACAGCGACCCATGACGCCCGTTCACTGCTCAACCAGCTGCTGGCCGCCGTCGATGTCGAAGGTAGCGCCGGTGAGGGCCGTGTTGGTCATGATGTGGAGCGCCAGCGCGGCCACATCGGCTGCGCCAACCACCCGGTGAATCGGCAGAGTCGCGCGCAATTGCTCGCGACGAGCGTCCAGTTGATCACCGAGGAGCGACGCCGACAACGGAGTGTCAACAAAGCCGGCTGCGATGAGGTTGACGCGAACCGGCGCCAGTTCGAGCGCCAGGTTTTTCACCATGGCCGGCTTCGCGGCCGTAAGAGCCGAGATGAGAGCAAATCCTTTCGCGGGGCGGCGGCCACCAACGCCACCGATGAAGAGCAGGGTGCCTCCCGGGCGAACCTTGTTTGCGACCTGACGAGCGATTTGCAGTGGGAGAAGCAAGTGTGCCTCGATGTCGCGGCGTGCCCGTTCAAAATCCAATTCAGCGAGCGGCGCAT
The DNA here is from genome assembly GCA_963819645.1 of uncultured Acidobacteriaceae bacterium. Classification (GTDB taxonomy): domain Bacteria; phylum Acidobacteriota; class Terriglobia; order Terriglobales; family Acidobacteriaceae; genus CAVVDY01. The sequence goes on along the minus strand of CAWFWZ010000014.1, from coordinate 497,812 downwards.
AATACGGACCCGGGCCCGTGAGCAGCACATGATCGATAGGCCCAGGTATCTCGTCAAAAAATCGCGCCAGGCGCTCAAGGTCGGTGGCGTCGAAAGCCGCCGTCTTCGCCGAGCTGAACTCGCTCGCTACCTGCTCCAGCCGCTTGGAATCGCGCGCTGCGAGCACCAGCTTCGCTCCCTCGGCATTCGCCAGTCGGGCGGTCTCAAGCCCGATGCCGGCGCTGCCACCAATCACAACAACTGTTTGTCCCGCGAGTTGCGGCTCGCGCCGGAGAGAAGAAGGAGTTGCGCTACTCATGATTCCTCCAGTTGGCAGTCTTCGGATTTTCAGGGTTAGAAGGAGACTGAGTGTTCGAGGTCATCGTTTCTCTTTCTGTCCAGTTTGCGCCGACTTCGCATCCGGCTTCTTGTTCCATCCATGAAACGCAGACAGGTCACCCTTGTCCCAGGCTTCGCGAAGTCCAGGCCTGCTCAGGTCCCAGTCAGGCCGAATCTCAGTCATCACGGTGCGCAGGTCGTGCCAGAGGTCGGCAACCGACGGACGCCCCCAGAACCAGTAGCCGTTGTAAATGCAATGGACCACGAGTCCCGGCTTGAGCACCAGCGTGTGCGGGATCATCGGATTGTTCTCGGGATCGGTGTACTCCGCGATATCGAGGTCTTTCTGGACGGTTCGCTCAGGGTCTTCGAGGAATGGCCACTGCGCGCCAACCGATGCGCGAAACTCCTGGCTCGCGTGATGGACGTCGGTGGAGATCGTCGCGATCTGCGTGTACGCCACAGCGATCTTCGGGTAGAACGCGGCGAGTTCCAGATGCTGCTGGTGCTCCTTCGGACAGTAGTGACCGCGAGCGAGGGTGAGGATCAACGGGTCATCGCCCTGGATTTCGGTGAGCTTGCGCAATGTGCTGGTGTGATCGAGCAACTCGTAGTCGGGAAAGACGGCTCCGGGCACGATGTCAGAACGCATAAATTGCTTCCTCCTGTTGTAGAGATGTCACCATGTCTCGCGATATGAGTCTCTGAATTGCATTAATGATGGTTGGATTACGGTGTCGGCGCGTAACGGGTAAAGATATAGTCGCGAGATTTGACAGGCACGTGGCAGGGGAAGCAGGTATTGAGCTGGGCTGTCGTATCAGGTTTGCTGCCTTTGAATTGGGCAAATCCCCATCCGCCGGTCGAGGCGTATTTCTTCGAGTCTTTCACCATGAATTGAACATTTGTGGGCGCGCCGGCGACAAAGGATTGATCTCGGCCAAAGACTTTGTTGTTCTCTTCCGAGGGCAGGTACTGCCACGCTAACCGGGCAATAATGGCGCCGTCGGGAAACGGAAGTTGCCCATCACGATAGGCCTTGATCGCCGCGTCGTTGCCGAGCACCGCGCGAAAGTCGTTCAGGTTACCTGCCTCGTGAGCTACGGAGATGAGCTTCCAGTCGCGGAAGTCGGGAGGAAGCTTGACTCCAAAGAGCGGTGCGGCGTCTTCATTACCGCTTCCGGATGGGGAGAACGCAAGTGCGAAAACGCCGGCGAGCGCAGCAGTTGCAACCAGCAAGAACGCGATCGGTCTCATACGGTGCCTCCTTGCGACACAAATATCGAATGGGCCCGAACCGAACAGATGAAAATGTCAGACGAAACGATGGAAAATTCTTGCGACGGGGTTGGCCATGGCCCCCTGGCAGCACACACCTCCAGCTCACGATTGTCATCAAACTGTAACGATGGCACAGAAGAAAAATCTCTCTACTCCAACTGTTCTGAAACCCTTTGACAAGAAAAAAGAGTTTCTGCGCGTGGTTATCGAAACGCCGAAGGGCAGCCGCAACAAGTTCAAGTACGATCCCGAATTGGCCGCGTACCGTCTCAACATGGTGCTGCCGGAGGGAATGGTATTCCCCTACGACTTCGGTTTCGTGCCGTCCACTAAGGCGCAGGACGGCGATCCGGTTGACGTGCTGCTGCTGATGGATATTCCTGCTTTCCCCGGGATCGTGGTCGAATCGCGCATCGTCGGCGTCATTGAGGCGGAGCAGAGCGAGAACGGCGATAAGATGCGGAACGACCGAATCGTTGCCGTAGCAAAGGACTCGCGCGTCCACTCCGATATCAAGAAGCCCGCCGACCTTAACGGCAACATGATGGGCGAAGTTGAGCGCTTCTTCACCAACTACAACAAAGAGCACGGCAAAGGATTCAGAGTGCTGGGGGTGAAAGGTGCCGGCGCTGCCCGGAAGCTGATCAAGAAGTCCGCGACCAGGAATGGAAGCAAGTAGCTGCTCATGTATGCTTAAAGCTTGTTGATGCCAGCACGACGCTCAGCCGCATTCAGTCGCTTTCCCGCGAAGAATTTCTTCTGCTTTGTCCTGCTGCTCGCTCTTCTAGTCGGCGTTTCGTGGGCGCAGGATTCACAACAGGTCCCGGCGACTCCTCCGCAAGGTTCGGCATCTTCTCCGGCACCTCCGAAACAGCAGGCGCCTGCTGCGGGTAATCCATCCTCTCCGCAGCAACCAAACACCAGTCCTGCCAATGGCAATCAGCAAGTTCCAGGCACGGGCATCTCGGTCCAGCAACCGCAATCGACGACGCCGCAATCTGGTGAGGGACAGCAGAAACAGCCCGCAGCTCCCGCAGGCCCAATCACCAAGCAGCAGGAGAAAGAGCTCTTTCGTTCGGTTAACCAGATCCTGAACTTTGCGAGTAACGATACCGGACTGCCAATCAAGCATTCGGTGAAGCGCAAGCTCATTACTCGCCAGGCGGTGGCCAAGTACGTCGAAGCTCGGATGAAAGACGACAAGGACACGCAGCGACTCGAACGATCGGAAGCTGTCTTGATTAAGTTCGGACTGCTGCCGCCGAACTACGATCTGCAGCGGGAGTATCTGCGCTTGCTGCAGGAACAGGTAGCTGCTTTCTACGATCCAAAGACCAAGAGCGTGAACCTGCTCGACTGGGTTCCTCCTGACCAGCAGAAGCCGGTGCTGGCACACGAATTGACGCATGCCCTGCAGGACCAGTACATAGGGCTGGAGAAGTGGGAACTTGCCGGCGGAAAGGAAAACGACAGCCCGCTTCCCGATAACCAGGAAGAGGTGGTGGAAGAGGCGCAGGCGGCTCGCGAGGCTTTGGCGGAAGGTCAGGCGATGATCGTGTTACTCGACTATTCGCTGGCGCCGTTGGGCATGAATGTTCTCAAGGCGCCTGAGATCGTTGACAGCGTGCGCGCGGGAATGGGTGACAGCCCGGACTCACCGATCTTCTCGGCTGCGCCGATGTATTTGCGCGAGTCGATGCTGATGCCGTACACCTTCGGAACCGAATTCGTTCGTTCCGTGCTGCAACACAAAGGAAAAGATGCGGCCTTCCCCGGCGCGCTCGATAAGCCGCCGGTCAGCACGCGACAAATCATGGAGCCGGACACCTATCTCAAAGGTGAAACGGTTGAGCCGCTCAAGATTCCCGATCTCGACAAGCTGGTCGGGCCGAACTACGAGCGCTACGACTTCGGCGGGATGGGCGAGTTTGACGTCTACCTGCTGGCCAGGCAGTACGCTCCGGAGCAGGACCCGAAAAATTTCTATGCGAACTGGCGCGGCGGGTATTATCTGGTGGTTCACGCGAAGGCAGCGCCGAAGGATCAGATTGCGTTGTTGTATATGTCGCGCTGGGATTCGCCGGAGGCAGCGCGGGAATTCGCGGCCATGTATGAGAAATATGTTCCTAACCGATATCCGCAGTGGTCGAAGGAGGCGAGCACACCAACGCCCGATAGTGCAGGATCGATTTCTACATGGCGCGACGGACCGGAGTCAGAACGCGTGGAAGTCCTGCAGAACAATAGCGACCTGCTGATCCTAGAGGGCTTCGATCAAAGCACAGCCGAGCGCCTATCAGGAGCGCTGCTGCACAGCGGTCCATCCGGCGAAACGAATGGGCCTACATCGGCGCACACTTCTCTTGCTAACTAAAATCCCCGGTCGGAGCGCGACACTTATTCAAGCGGCTGCATTGGCGTGATTGCCTTCTGATTGCTTTTCCTTCTTCTCTGCGGACGCGCTTGACCTCCTGCCAAAGATTTCAGCCTCCGCTTGCAGCCAATCTTCCGTATCATGCCCGTCTTGCCGGCCTCGCTGTTCGTAAAGTTGGTAAGCGCGTAAACGTATGTATTCTTCCGTCAGCTCGACAGATCCCTGATCGAGGGCAATCCGACGAAAAGTAAAAGGTGAATGGCTCATGGTCGCCCTCCAAAGCAAGCGTGCGGTTGGGGGCCAGGTCAGGTACCGCTGATAAGCAACGAGGGTTGCGGTAGCCCGGTGAACTGGCTCCGTTAAGCCGATGCTAGCCCCCGGGCGGAGCTCAAACAAGGCGTCGGCTATGAGGATTTGCGACGAGTTTCAAAACGGGAAAGAGTCGTTAACATAGCGAATCACCAACACCTTTCGAGTCGCGCAAAGGGTACCGCACATGCCGAAGTCTATTTCGCCACAGGCGGCAGAACCTGTATCGAGCCCATCATTCCCAAGTCTTCGTGTTTCAGAATGTGGCAGTGATAAAGAAACGTTCCGACCGTATTCGGATCGCGAAAGTCCATCCGCAGCTTCACGCTTGGATAAGGGCCGGTGCCGCTCCAGTACGGCACGTCGATGGTGTCGCGCTCGGTCGGGTCGTTGACCGGCTTGCCATTCACGGCTTGCACGATGAAATGAATTTGATGGATGTGGAAGACGTGGTCTTCCGGCGAGCGGTTTTCAATAGTCCAGTCTTCTACATCGCCCTGGTGGACGACGATGTTCGGCGGCGATCCCATTTTATAGGCTGCCGGCGTCTGTCCCTGAACCGTCAGGTAATACAAGACGAAGTTGTCCGGGATCCTGCGGGTTCGAGGAATGCTGCGAGAAGTACAACACGCGGCTCGGCACTTTAGCCGGCGGCAACGGCAATTTCGAGTGGCTGGTCTCCTGCACCTGAGCTGGAGCCGGGTTGCGATCCTCGGTTTCGACAGTTGCAGAACTTATTATCTTAGCGATAGTGCGAGCTGTGTCGTTGTCGCCCTGTGGTCCGGTATCCCAGGCCTGCGTGACCAGCCGCACGTCCTGGACGTGATGGGGAACCGTCACTAGAAACTCCACCCTTGCGCCCGGCGGTAACAGGATGCTGCTCTCCGTCGGCAGGGCTGCCGCTTTTCCGTGTGCGACCGGAACGCCATCGATCGCCACAACTTCTACAGGCTGCGCAACCCCGTTCACCAGAATTTGCAGATTGAAGATTGTGTCCGCGCCTGCATTCAGCACGCGCCACAGTTCTTGCCCACTGCGCGCCATTCGAATTATGGCAGGCGCGCCCTGCGAATGAGTGATCGGCACCCAATTGGCTGAAATGTCCCATGCCGGAACCGCCGGCCCGGACGCCTCCGGGCCGATGCGCTGCTGGTCGCGCAGGACGATGACCTTTTCATCGAGGCCAGCCAGGGAAGGAAGCGTCTGCTGCAGGCCTTCTACGATCAGCGCGCCCGAAGCGCCACCCTGCACCTGCCGTTCGGTGAATCCGTGGGGATGCGGGTGATACCAGTAAAGGCCGGGCGGCTCGTCTGGCGGAATGGTGATGCGATAGTCGAAAACTTGTCCCGACTCTATTGCGGTGCGGATGACTTCGTCCTGGTGACAGAGGGGAGGAATCGTCATGCCGTGGAAGTGAAGATTGGTGACGGACGGATCCATGCTCGTAGCCGCGCAATCGTCCTTCGGCATGTCATCCATCTTGTGAGGCGGCCGATATCCGTGCCACTCCGGCAAATCGTTATGCAGGTGAATGATCAGACGGTCGCCGGGATATACGCGCAGCGTCGGCGATTCCAGGCCGTCATCGGTGATGTAGCAGTATCGTGGAGGCCCCTCGCTGGGAAGCGTCTGCTGATAACGCAGGTGCAAGCCGATCTCAAGAACGCCGTTCTGGCTGCGCAGCTCCGGAGGATTTTCTACCGTCGCGCCTGCGGTGGGACGAGGACAAACCGTATTGGGTTGTGCGTAAGCGACACAGCTAAATACGAAGAGTGCCGTCAGAAGTCGCGCCAGGGACCTCAGCGTCGGAATCCCGCACCATGAGTTTCGGGCGGCATTCGAAGAGCGGGGCAAAAGAAAACTGCGCTTCATGTACTTCAACAAGGGACTAACTTTGGGCTGTCGCACTTACTCCACCAACCACGCGCAGGCAGCGCCACGCGCGTGGTTGGGAACAAAATGGATGGTTCGAACCTACTGCGCGTCGTCCGCTTGCGTTGCCTCCGAGCTTCCGGAAGTCACGGTGAAGTTCTCCTGTGATGAGAAGTAGTAACCTTTGGAATCCCAGGCGCGGATCACCAATTGATAGTTGCCGGAGTGCAATGGGACTTTCGCGTTAAGAACTCCATCCGGGCTCTGCGCGACAATCTGGCCGTTGGCGTAGGCGATCATGCCGGTGATGGCATACTCGTTGTCCCTGGCAGCGGCGCTGAACTGAACCGGCGACTGCGCGTGTCCATTTAGCTGCGGAGAGCAGATCGCAACGGTTTTGTCCTGGCTGGCCGTACATTGAGGAGTGGCTTGAAAAAACTCCGTCATCGCCGACGAAGTAGCGCCGTCGCCGGGGCAACTGTTCACCCCGAGTAAGTCGCAGATCAGGCGCAGTTCACTGCCTTGCTTGTAGAGAGTGTCCGACTCATACCCGCGATTTACGTGGGGACCGATCAGCACATGCCAGATGTGGCCGCCGCAGTTGTTGGCATCGGGATAGCCACCGCAGCCATTGTCGCCAGACAACTCACCCTCGTCGAACGTAATCATCAGCACGCCATCGCCGCCGGTCTGGAACGGTGGCGATTGCAGCAACTGAGGCATGAAAGTTTGCAGATAAGCGTCCGCGGCGGCCAACGCCTGCTGGTCGTCGCTGCCGTTATGGGCGTCATGATCGAGGTCGGGAGAAATCCAGGTGAAATTCGCCAAGCGGTTGGCCTCGATGTCGCTCAACATGTAGGGCTCCGCAGGATACATATTGCCCGGCTCCAAAAGCGAGTTCACAACGTCGCTATAGAAGGCGAAGGGGTTGTGGCGGCGAACGTACTCACCGTACTGATATCCCAGATATCCTTCCTGCGGCATGGTCTGGAAGTAAGCGTGCCAGGATATGCCTCGCTTGGCAAACTCTCTTACCAGGTTGTCGATAGTGATGGTCTGGCTGCATCCGTCGCCGTTACAGATGCCGCCGTCACCTGCTCCGCCGAAGGGTGCCATTCCTGAAGTCAGCTCGCCGTAGGCCAGCCACGAGCCGTGCGAATCGGAGTACACCTGCATGCCTTGCGAATATTCGGTCGCCAGCGCCTTCAGGTAAGGCATGTATTTGGAGGCGATGCTGATGCTGCGGTTCTCCTCCATGACCACGACCACGTGCCGCGATTGGGGCTGGTTGCCGATCGACTGGGCGAAACCGGCCGTTGTGAAGAAGAACGGAATGAGGACAAACAACAGAAACTTATGCTGCGACATAGAAACCTCTCGTTCACCCTTTCCCTCAGGTCAGGGCGTGGTTGGATACGACCCACTTCAAACAAATCGCTTTCAACTGCATGGCAGCACGAAAAGAGCGCTAGGCTGCCATCGGCTGGAACCACAAACAAAACAACACCAGGGTCGGAGAGGTCTCTGGCGGCCACACGCCTGCCACAGCATCAAAGCCAGCACAGAAACTGATTGGATTAAGAGAAAAATAGCAGCACGGAATCCGGCTACAAAGCCGCGATTTCCCTTAGAGGCGGTCGCCGGAATCTACTTAGCGCGATCGCAACAAACCCGTTGCGAGTAGTCAGCAGGGCGGGCGTAGTAGTCAGTTGACATGGACGTGTTTCAGCTTCAACTGCGCAGAAGTTGTCTCCGAGCGATCCTCGCTACATTTGCGTCGCCTGCCCCGGGGTTTTCAGTAGTCAAACACCGTGTCGTGGATTATCCTTCTGTGCACCCCGGGAACAGCACAAAAAACACTTTGCCGAGCAGGCTAATGTTGCCGTCTCGCACACTTGCAGCCTCTGATGGGTTGTCCTCCGCTCATCGTAAGCCTCCCTCGCGGAGGCCCACCAGCAACGTTTGCCATCGGAGAAAACAATGGATCTAGGTGCACATGTTCGAAAACTGACACTGGGTGCGCTCGCCATATCCAGCTTTATGCTGGCGGGCGGTGCGGTCCCAAGCGCAGCGCAAACCGCGAAGCAGCCCAATATTGTCGTCATCATGGCCGATGATATCGGCATGTGGAACATCGGTGCCTACAGCCGTGGCATGATGGCCGGGCATACGCCGAACCTCGATAAGATGGCCAAGGAAGGGATGTTGTTCACCGACTACTACGCCGAAGCCAGTTGCACGGCGGGTCGCGCGAACTTCATCACTGGTGAGCTTCCCATCCGCACCGGCATGACGACCGTTGGGCAGGCCGGCGCCAAAATCGGCATTCCTGCCGAAGCGGTGACCATTGCAACTGTCTTGAAGTCGATGGGCTACAACACCGGTCAGTTCGGCAAGAACCACCTTGGCGACAGGAATCGAGTTCCTGCCGTGCGTTCACGGCTTCGATGAGTTCTTCGGCTATCTCTACCACTTGGACGCGATGGAAGACCCGGCGCATCCTAACTATCCGCAGAATCTCTTGAACGTCGTGGGGCCGCGCAACATGGTTCACTGCTGGGCCACCAGCACGAACGACACCACGGACATGCCTCGCTGGGGACCAGTCGGCAAACAAAAAATCGAGGATGCCGGCACGCTTTACCCGAAGCGGATGGAGACCGTGGACGACGAAATCCTCGACTTTTCGCTCAAGTTCATCGACCAGTCAAAGAAGGAGAACAAGCCCTTCTTCGTGTGGCTGAATCCAACTCGCATGCACATCGTCACCCACCTTTCTCCGAAGTATGAAGCGATGCGCAACTCCGAGAATGGGTGGTCAATAGAAGAAGCCGGCATGGTGCAACTCGATGACATCGTCGGTTCAGTCATGCAAAAGCTGAAGGACATCGGCGAGGACGAGAACACAATTGTCGTGTTCACCACCGACAACGGCACCGAGGTCTTTACCTGGCCAGATGGCGGTCAAACACCGTTTGCCCAATCCAAAGGAACAGTCCTCGAGGGAGGCTTCCGCGTGCCTGCGATTCTTCGTTGGCCCGGGCACGTGCCGGCGGACTCGGTGCAGAACGGCATCTTCTCCGGCATGGACTGGCTGCCTACGTTTGTAGCGGCGGCCGGTAATCCGAACATCACGGAAGAGTTGCTGAAGGGTAAAACTATCGGTGACCGGACCTACAAGAACCATCTGGATGGCTACAACCAGATGGCTGCCATCACCGGCAAAGGCCCGTCGACGCGTCATGAGATCTTCTACCTTGGCGAAAGCACGGTCGGAGCGGTGCGCATTGACGATTACAAGTTCCGCTTCATCGACCAACCAGCGGGCTGGATAGGGGAAAAAACTCATCCCGACGTGCCTTACATCACCAACCTGCGCCTTGATCCCTTCGAGCGCACGGGCATCTCCAATAGCGGGACGAAAGAGGGTTCGCAGTATTACTTCAGTAATTGGTTCGTGTACGAGTTCTGGCGCTTCGTGTTCGTCCAGCAAATAATGGGCAAGGAAATCCAAACCTTCCTCGACTACCCGCCGATGCAGCGGGGCGCGAGCTTTAACCTCGACGCAGTCAAAGCGGAGATGTCTAAAAGGATGGCTGAAGCGGAAGCAGCATCGAAAGGCCCCAGCAACTAACAGGAACGACCTTCTCAGCGGGCGGCTCGCAAGGGGTCGCCCGGTACCTCAAAGTATTGTCACCTCCCAGACGTTCGCCCGAGCTGTTGCCGTCGACCATTTGCACCCCCCGCGCCGGAAACTTTACACTGCTTAGAGTCGCTTCCCTGCCCAGATTGCTTCAGGAGGCTCGTCTGAGCTTTTCTCTCCGGACATTGATTTTCGCGCTGATGGTAACGGCGCTGCCCTGTGCTGCACGAGGCTCCAACCAAGGCCTCGCTCGACGTGAGTGAAACGTTGTTCAGCATCGCCTCGGCGCGCGAATGTGTGCGGATACGATCAGGATCTGGCGTCATCTTCGCCCATCCGGCAGCAGGTACGTGCTGACCTGGTGAAGGCCAGTGAGGCTCCCCGGGCTGGCGGCTGCCGCGCAGGCCATGTGCCGCTTCTATCGCGAGCACAAGCAGGAGGACGCAGCGCACGGTATCGCACAGTACGTTTCCCTGGCGCTAAATGTGGGCAATCCTCCGGACTTCACTCCCAAGTTGCAGGAAGCCGATATGCCTGACGATGCGGCTTACGTCCTCGGGTTTCTGCCGCTGCTCAAGACCTACGCCGCGGCCGCCAATCTGCACTCCATCTGGCTGAAGCACGAGCCGCAATATGACGAACTGATTGAGCATTATCACGAACCGGTCGCGAAGATGATCACCGCAACCGATGTCTATCTGCGGATGCCGCTGGCCATCGATCCCGGACGCAGCTACACCATCTATCTTGAGCCCATGATTTCGCCCGGGCAGGTCAACTCGCGCGACTATCGCGACGAACTCTATTACATGGTGATCTCTCCGCAGGGCGACAACATTCATATCGGGCAGCTTCGCCATGCCTATCTGCACTTCGTGCTCGATCCGTTGATCGCCAGGAAAGCCACCACCCTGGAGCGCCTGAAGCCGATCCTGGCGTCGGTGCAGCGAGCTCCGATGGCTGAGGTATATAAGGAAGATGTCGGCCTGCTCATCATCGAAAGCCTCATTCGCGCCATTGAGGCGCGCACGCCGCTCGATGCCAGGCTGTCGGACCAGGAGCGGCTGGCGATCGTAAAGCACGCGGAGTCCGAGGGTTTTATTCTGACCGGCTACTTCTACGACCAACTGCGGACCTTCGAAAAAGGAGAGACCGGGCTGAAGGACTCTTTCCCCGATTGGCTGCACTCTCTCGATGTTGCAGAAGTTCGAAAACATGCGGCGGCCATACAGTTTGCCTCATCGGCCGAGCCGGAACTGGTGCAGGCCAGCAAGCCGCAACTCAACCGGCTTGATCAGGCAGAGCGGGCACTGGCCAGCGGAAATCCTGCGGGAGCTGCGCAACTCGCCAACGAAGCGTTGGCGGCGAACGAAGATCCGGGCAGGGCGTACTTTGTGCTTGCCCGCGTGGCTACCCTGAGCGGCAACCTGCAGGACGCGAGAGACAATTTCGCCAAGGCGATGCAATCGGCCAAGGACCCGCGCGTGGTCGCCTGGTGCCACATATATCTGGGTCGCATTCTCGATTTGCAGGATGATCGCGAGGACGCCCTCGTGCAATACAAAGCGGCGCTCGATACCGGCGACACATCCGCCGATACCAAGGCTGCCGCCGAGCGTGGGCTGAAAGCTCCCTATGAGCCGCCTGCGGCAAAGCCGCAACCGCAATAACCATTAAGATAGGAAGAGCATGAGATTTCGATTGATTATCGGTGCGGTGCTGCTGGCCTCTGCCGCGTCGTCGCTGGCGCAAACTCCGGCTACACAGCCTGCACCCCAGCCCGCGCCCCAGCCCGCAACGCCATCGCAGAGCGCTCCGGCGCCGGCACAGGCAACGCCCCAGCCTGCCACCGCTCAGGCTCCGACAGCTTACAAGCCGCCCCAGGCCAAGACGCAGGCGGAGTTCGCGGCCTACAAAGCCGGAGCTGCGCTGACCAATCCCGATCAGATCCTGGCGGCTGCTGACGAGTTCGCGCAGAAGTTTCCCGACAGCGAGTTGAAGAAACTGCTTTATATGCAGGCGATGAATGCCTTCGCCCAGCAGAACCGGGCTGACAAGGAAATCGAGGCTGGCCGGAAGGCGCTGGCCATCGATCCCCACGACCCGAATCCTCTGATCCACGTCGCATCGGCGTTGGTTGAAACCACCCGCGACAACGATCTCGACAAGGAGCAGCGCTACGCTGAAGCCCAGAAAGACGCTCAGGCAGCCATCGACAATATCAACACCGGAATGCACATCCCTCCCGGTGTTTCAGAAGCCCAAGTACAGACCGTCAAGAACAGTATTCTGGCTCTTGCTTACGAGACGCTGGGCGTGCTCGCCATGCAGAAGCAAGACTTCGCAACTGCCGAGACAAATTTCCAGAAGTCGGTCGATATTGCGAAGGCGGAGCCGATGGCGCGCGTTTATCTTCGCCTCTCAGTGGCACAGGACAATGAAAAGAAGTATGCCGAGGCGCTGGTGAATGCCAACAAGGCAGTGCAATATTCCGAGCAGGGCAGCGTTGAGCAGACACTGGCCAAGCAGCAGCAGGCGCGCTTGCAGAAACTCGTCGGCGAAGGCGCTGAGCCGAGCATTCCCGCGCCGGGGGCCACGCCGCCGCCAGCGACGACGACTCCAGCGAGCGCTGCACCGGGAAGCACTCAGCCGGCCCAGCCGCAGCCGCAGCCGCAGCCGCATTGAGGAGAAAGCAAATAGCAACTAGCGGTTGGATGTCGTTTTTCGCTGACGCCTGATACCTGACACCTGAAACCCGATTTCTGATAACCGACCGCTGACAACTCGCTCCATGGATCTCGACCAGACAAACCTGTCGCAGTTAGAACAAGCTCTCGGCCATCGCTTCCAGCGTCCCGAGTTGCTCGAACAAGCACTTACTCATTCGTCGTTCGCGCGCGAACTCGAAGCCCAGACTGCGACCGAAGCGGATCCGCACAGCCCGACCACCGGCAGAGACAACGAGCAATTCGAGTTTCTTGGCGATGCGGTGCTCTCATTCGTCATCAGCCAGGAGCTGTTTGCGCGCTTCCCTGAATATGGCGAGGGTGAGCTTTCGAAGCTGCGCGCGCATATCGTCAGTGAACGCGAACTCATCCGTCCGGCTCGACAGTTGGAAATTGGCAACTACCTGCGGTTTGGCAGAGGAGAGGAAAAAAGCGGCGGCCGCGGCAAGACCACCCTTTTGGTCGACGCGCTCGAGGCCCTCATCGCGGCGCTCTACCTTGACGCCGGAATCGAGCCCGCACATCACTTTATTGTGCAGTCCATCCTTGAGCCCGAGCTGAAGTACCTGCAAGAGATCGGTGGCGGCCGCCTGCCCATCATGGACTACAAATCGGCCTTGCAGGAAACAACCCACGCGCATGGCCGTCCGCAACCGCGTTACTCGGTGGTGCGTGAGCAGGGCCCCGAGCATCGCAAGCTCTTCACCGTGGAGGTCCACATCGCGGGCGCCAACGGCGACCCCGGCTTCGTCTGCCGGGCGGAAGGAAATTCCAAGAAAAGCGCCGAGCAAAAGGCAGCACAGCAGGCCTTCGAGCGCCTAAAATCACAAGAGAGAGGTTCCGCAGCGGACGCCAGTAGTCCCAGCGCCGAATCGTCCAGCCACGCATGAGCGAAGTCCGCACCGACCCCGAAGTTTCCGCCGTTTCAGAGCCGCCCCAGCCGGTCGCTACTCCAAAACCACGGCTGCAGGTTCATCACGTGAACACATTGCAGTCGCTGGCCATCACCATTGTCATCGCGGTGTTCGTGGTCACCTTCATTGTGCAGGCGTTTCAGATTCCCTCCGAGTCGATGGAGCACACTCTGCTGGTCGGCGACTACCTGCTCGTCGACAAAGCCCACTACGGACACTCGCGCTTCTGGGGATGGCTGCTTCCCTATCGTCCGGTGCAGCACCAGGACATCATCGTCTTTCGCTACCCGGTGAACCCGCAGCAGCATTTCGTCAAACGCGTGATTGGCGATTCCCGGCGATCGCATACGCTTGATCAACAAGCACGTCTATGTGAATGGTGAGCCGCAGCCGGATTCCTATGCCGAATTCAACTGGTCGCAACACGATAAGTTTCGCGACAACTTCCCCAACGGAGGTCAGTTCGGCGACCGTACTACCGCGAAGTGGTTTATTGAAGGCAGCAAGCTGGTAGAAGACGATCAACTCATCGTGCCGCAAGGGTACTACTTCGTTTTGGGAGACAATCGCGATGACAGTTACGACTCGCGCTACTGGGGATTGGTTCCGGCGGAGAACATCGTCGGGCGTCCGCTGATTATTTACTGGTCGATGCCGCGCGAGCGCTCTGCCGGTGAAGACGTGGCGCGGTCTGATAGACTTTCCACTTTGGCCTACAGTCTCGTTCAATCTTTCAAGGGTTTACGCTGGGACCGCATGTTCCACGTGCCCCACTGAGTCGCCGACAAGGACAAATAGACGCCACATGGCAAGAACAACTCTGCCCGCCGCCAAGAAACCTGTCGCTCCAGCCGCGGCTGACAAACCGGCCACGCCCCCAAAGCAGAAGGAAACCACGCCGGAGTTTATCGCCTCGATCGCGGTTGTCCTGGTAACCGGCCTCTTCATTATTACCTTCATTCTTCAGGCCTTTGAGATTCCCTCCAGTTCGATGGAGAACACGCTGCTGATAGGCGACCACGTCTTCGTCAATCGCGTTATGTTTGCGCCGGTGACCAAGTGGATCAGCTCTCTGGTGAAGTATCGCAATCCGAAACACGGCGACATCATCGTGTTCCTCTCGCCCGCTGAGCCCGGGCTGTACGTTGTAAAGCGGGTGGTTGGAACTCCTGGCGACCGCATCCATCTGCAAAATGGCGTGGTCTATCGCAATGGAGAAAAGCTCACCGAGCCTTACGTCATCCGCCAGGGAGACTACAACACCTATCGCGACAACTTTCCCGAAATTCCTCCCAGTCCCTACGATCAGTTGAGCCCGGAGTGGCGGCTGACGTTGTCATCTCACATCGAGAACGGCGACCTCGTGGTGCCACCCGAGAGCATCTTCGCCATGGGCGACAATCGCGATGTCAGCCTCGATAGCCGGTTCTGGGGCTTCGTGCCTCGCGAAAATGTCATCGGCACGCCGATGTTCATTTACTGGTCGTTTGAGACGCCGCGCGGCGAATACCTGCGTACGTCGCTGGCCGACCGCATCGGATTCTTCTTCCGCATCGTCACCCATTTCTTCGACCAGACCCGCTGGTCCCGGATGTTGCACGTGGTGCACTAGTGGCCGCCCCTAGTACTTCGACGCTCGACGAAAGCCGCACGCGCCGCTATGGCGGTTTCGTCTTGTGGGGGGTGTTTCTGGTTCTTCTGATCGCCGCGCTGGTTCCACCGTGGATTAACGTCGGCCGCTACCGCGTGAGAGTGGTGGACTCCATCAGCCGAGCACTGGGACGGAATGTCTCCGCCTCCGGAATCTCGCTGCGGCTGCTTCCTCGTCCAGGGCTGGTGCTTTCAGGATTTGTGGTGGCCGACGATCCCGCCTATGGCGCTGAAGCCATGCTGCGCGCCGAACAGGTTGCAGCCTATATCCGGCTCAGTTCTTTGTGGCGTGGGCGCCTGGAAATCGGCACCCTCGAACTCGACAATCCCAGTCTCAACCTGGTGCGCGGCCCCGATGGCCATTGGAACGTCGAGGAACTGATCCAGCGGACGTCGCAAGTGTCTTCCGCTCCGACCACGGCCAGGCGTCCCGAAGTGCGCCCGCGATTCCCCTACATCGAAGCCACCGGCGGGCGCATCAACTTCAAGCTCGGACAGGTGAAGAAGGCGTTCTCTTTCACCGACGCCGATTTCGCGCTGTGGCGTGAGTCGGAAACTGAATGGGGACTCCGTTTGCTGGCCAAGCCGATGCGCACCGATGTCGAGATCAACGACACTGGAATACTTCGCGTGGAAGGCCGCTTCCAAAGCGCAAACCAGCTTCGCAACACCCCTATGGTTCTGAAGGCAGAGTTCAACAAAGGCCAGCTCGGACAGCTCACCAAACTCATTTACGGTCGTGATCGCGGCTGGCGTGGGGGTACTTCTGCCACGGCCAACCTCACCGGCACGCCTGCTGCGCTCAGCGTGGTGCTGGACGCGCCGATCGACGACTTTCGCCGCTACGACATCGCACTAGGCCAGCCCCTGCGTATGCAAGCCCATTGCACAGGAACCTTCTCCACCGATGACGATTCGTTGGATGACGTGTTGTGCGAATCGCCGGTCAAGCCCGGCACCCTGCGCATCACCGGCAACGCAAAAAACTGGGGCGTGGATTCCTATCAGATCGCAGTCACCGCGCAGCAGCTTCCGATGGATCGTCTGGTGGCCTTCGCCCGTCACGTAAAGCGAGACCTGCCGCAGGATCTCAATGCCAGCGGAGAAGCCGAGGCTGCCTTCGAAGTTCGCAAGGCGGCAGATGAGCCTGCGCGATGGTCAGGCGGCGGACGTACCAGTCATGTAGCACTGCACTCGGCGGTGTTGGGCAACGATCTGCAAATCGGAGAAATGGTGTTCACCGTGCCTGGCGCCGCTCCGTCGAGTGCTGCACCCGCATCGCGAAAACCGAACGCGAGGGTTGCAAGCTCGCCGCCCGCAGGATTCGCGCTGCTCATCAGTCCCTTCCCGCTTTCCATCGGTGGTACATCGCCGGCAGTTGCAAGCGGATTCTTTGACGAAGAAAACTATCGCGCCACCCTGAGTGGCGATGCCGAGCTCACCCGACTCTTGCAGGTCGCACGGGCTTTGGGAATCGGCACTCCCGGCATCGGATTGGCTGGAGGCAGCCGATGTCGAAGTTGATCTCGCTGGCGCATGGGCCGGCTTCTCGGCTCCGGTTATTTCAGGACAAATGCAATTGCGGAATGCCTCCGCCGAGCTGCAAGGCATAAACGAGCCGTTGCACATTGTGTCGGCGCAGACCACCATCGCCAACCAGACAGTGAACGTCAGCGCATTATCCGGAACATTCGGTGCCACCACTGCGATCGGCGGAAGCGTCAGCTTTCCTCTGCATTGCACTACGCCGGAAACCTGCGCCATACACTTCGATTTGCACAGCAGCGAGTTATCGCTGGCCCGAGTTAATCAGTTGCTGAATCCCGCAGCCCGCTCGCAGCCCTGGTATCACCTGCTCGCCATTGGTCAGCAGCAACCGGATACATTGCTCGAAGCTTCACGCTGACGGCAAGCTTGAAATCACGCACCTTCAGTTGGCACGTCTAATGGCCGACAACTTTCAGGCCCATCTGGTGATGAATGCAGGCAAGGTTAAGCTCGATATCTTGCGCTCCGACGTGCTTGGCGGCCACCACACCGGGACGTGGACAAGCGACTACACTACCTCTCCTCCCAGATACGCAGGCGGCGGCGTGTTGCAGAAAATTTCCATGGACCAACTCTCAAGCCTGATGCACGAGAATTGGGCGAGCGGCCAGACGTCGGGCAAGTACGCACTTTCGATGCAGGGCAAAGATGCTGCCGCTTTGTTGCACTCGGCGACCGGATCGGCCGACTTTACCTGGACCGGCGGCTCGCTTCGCAAGCTCGCACTCGACAGTCGGCCCGCACCGCTCACGTTCTCCAGCTTGGCGGGCATTCTCAACATCGGTGGAGGAAAGTTGAGCTTCGACAACTGCGAGATGAAAACCGCTGGCGCTGTTTTTGACGTCAAGGGCGTTGCAACCTACGACCGAAACCTGAACTTCCGCCTGCAGCGTTCCGGGGGTACATCCTACGTCGTCGCTGGCTCGCTCGATCAACCGCAAGTGACGGCGGTTCCGGCGTCACCCACGCAGGCACAGTTGCGATGAGAGCTTCGCTGAAACTCATCACGTTTGTTCTGTTTCTCGCGACCGGGCTGCTCGCTGGTCAGGACCAGCCACACCACAGCGCCGCCTACCGCAGCATGGAGCAGAAGATCGCTCATCTGAAGCAGAACGCCGCCCGCGAGCATCCCGATCCCAAGCCAACCGAGATCACGCAAGACGAAGCCAACGCCTACTTCGCCGAAGGCGGAGTGAAGATGCCGAAGGGCGTCAGCGGCCTGAACCTCGCCGCCACACCCGGCACGCTCGACGGTCACGCCAAAGTCGACTTCGACGCCATCACCGAAAAGGCGCGCTCGAAGAATCCGCTGCTCGGCGTCTTCACCGGAGTACACGACGTACACGTCATCGCTCAAGCTAGCGGCAGCAACGGCACCGGAACCATCACTGTGCAGAAAGGTCGAGCTCGATAACATCGAAATCCCGCAAATGATTCTTCAGCTCTTCGTCGACCGCTATCTCAAAGTCAAGTACCCCAATGTGGGACTCACCAGCACCTTCAAGCTGCCGCTGCGCATCGACACGGCAAGCGTCGAGACGCGAGTGCGCTGGTGCAGAAGTGATTACGCCGCCTCAGGTCAGCGAACCCTCTGGAACCCACACCCGTCAGTCGCGCTGCGAAGATCTGAGTTTAGCCCTGAGCGAAGCCCGGGGTGGGCGATACCTGAGGGTGCCCTGCGCGACCCAACAAAAGTGCCCAAAGCTCGTTGTACGCCAAAAACAATCGGGCGCCCCGGGCACCGGCTCGCACAACTACGTGCGAACTAATCTCCGCTGTACGCCGCGGCCAATGCCTGTTCTCTGACATTGTCCGTCTCCACCGGCTGTACCCGTGCCGAGCGCAGCTTCGGCAGCTTCACATCCGGAAATCAATCCCAGCCATCGAGAACGCCTTGATCGCGTACCAGTTCAAATCGAACTCATACCACGCCAGGCCGTGCCGCGCCGACTGCGGATGCGCGTGATGATTGTTGTGCCAGCCTTCGCCGAAGCTGAGGTAGGCCACCCACCACAGATTGCGCGAATCGTCATCGGTGGCGAAGCGCTTGCGAGCCCCACATGTGCGTCGCTGAATTCACGAACCAGGTCGAGTGCAACAGGAAGACACGTCCGGAAGAAGATGCCCCACATCACGAACGGCCATCCGCCGATCGCCAGCAGGCCCAGGCCGAGCACGATCATCGGCACCCAGTGATACTTGCTGATCCACAGGTGGAACTTGTCTTTGCGAAGGTCGGGAACGTAGGGCAGCAGCTTGTCGCTGTTGTGTTGTGCAGGCTCTCGCCGCTCATGATCCAGCCCATGTGCGCCCAGAAGCCGCCATCGCGCGGCGAATGCGGATCGCCCGGCTTGTCGGTGATCTGGTGATGCAGCCGATGCACGCCCACCCAGAAGATCGGCCCGCCCTCCAGCGCCAGCGTGGCGCAGACGGTGAAGAAATACTCGAACCACTTCGGACACTTGAAGCCGCGATGCGTCAGCAGGCGATGATAGCCCAGCCCGATGCCCAGGCTGCCCGCGACCCAGTAAAGGAAGAGCGCAACAAACAATGCCTTCCAGCTGAACATAAACAGCGCGGCCACCGCGCCAACGTGGAACAATGCCATAGCTACAACGGTAGAAGTATTAAGCTTCCCTTTGACGATCATGTTGTCCTTGAAATGATTTCGAGCGGGCGCTTTGACGCCCTTCCCCACAAGCATCTTCAGACTAACAACTTCAGCCGGGAGGCACTGTAATACTTTTGTCAGCGGATTGTGACGTGCGTGGGATACGTGGGAGAGCCGGCGCAAACGATATCATCGTGCTATGAAGATGCCTCCGCTGCCGATGTTCACCACTGATTGGGCGCAGGTCGAGCCTACCCGCCACCCCGGCGAATCCGGTTTCGCGCTATGGCGCACCGTGAACTTTGGCGAGATTCGCGTGCGCATCCTGGAGTACTCGCCCGGATACCGTGCGGACCATTGGTGTTCCAAAGGCCACGTCCTGTTCTGTCTCTCCGGGTCGCTCGAGGTGGAGTTGCAGGATGGCCACCGCTTCTCGCTACGTCCCAACCAGAGCTATCAGGTCGGGGACGGCGATCCGCCGCACCGCTCCCACACGGAGGAAGGCGCCACTCTGTTCGTCGTGGATTAGTTGTTCGCGCCGCGGGGATACGAGATCGGATTAATCCACGCGACTCCACGTGGAGTCGGGATCGTACTCCGTCATCGCAGCCCCCAGCTTCCCTGTGTCCGGCCCAAGGTCTTTCTCGTACACCACGCCATCCTGGTTCACGATGAACGTCGTCACTCCTGAGTTGCGATACTCGGCGGGATAGGCTACGAAGGCGAAGCCCTTGGTGAGTTGCCCGTTGACGACGTAGTCGCGCGCGCCGCCCTTGGCTGCCGCACCTTGCTTGGTGAGCATGCGGTAGTAATAGCCATGGAACGGCGTCGACTTGCCCTGCTGCGTGTCGTAGCCCTGGCTGTTGGCGTCGGCGATGAGCGGCCCGATCGGGCTCGCCGGCTGACTCTCGTCGGTCTTCCAGTACAGGCCGTCCTGCTTGCCGTCGGTGCTGATGAACTTCAGCGCATACTGCTTAGTCTTGCTGCCGTCGTGCATCTGTTCGGCGTAGTCGTGCTGCGCCTCGACCAGGGTGTGCAAGGTCTCGATGGCATCGTTCTCGTTGGTGCCGACGCGGCGGAAGAGAATCTCCTTCATGCCGGCTGTGGTATCGAAATACCACTGCCCGCTGCCGTTCTTCACGATGGGAATCGGCGTGGGCCAGTTGTCGGCGCCAACATAAAGCGTCACCGTGCCATCGGGCTCCTGCACCACGCGATGCATCTGGTCATAGCGCCGTACGAAGTTGGCGAGGGCGTTCTTGTCGGCCACGGCGTCGCCGGTGTTCAGGATCTTCTGGGCGTTCGAGCCAAACAGCGCGTTCAGCGCCGGGGTGTCATTCGCCTTGGCAGCGTTGTACAACGCCAGCACCGCATCGCCGGGAGAGGCGAAGGTCTTCTCACCATTGGCCTGCGCGAAGCAAATCGCTGAGGACAGCAACAGCGCCGCGGCTATCAACCATTGCCGGCGGCAGGAACGATGCGGATTGTATGAGTGCGCTTTCAAGTCCGTCATATCTCCACCTCAATTTCTATGGAATCTACAGTCAGCATTGCCCCGTCACTTAACGTCGGCGTCCCCCGCCCTCGTGTCCACCTGCCGGCTGGCGTGTGGGCTGCGGCCGAGCTGCTGCCTGGCGCTGTCCGCCACCACCGCCCTGGTTCCTGCCTTCCAGGCTCTGCTGTCCGCGAGCGCTGTTGGTGCGGGTATTGCCGCCAGGACTGTAGCCGTTGAATGCGCCGGAACTCGTCCCGCGGTCGGGCTGCTGTCCGTAGCCGCGCGCCTGATCGCGATTGGGCTGGTTCACGTTGCCGGCGCGATTCTGCGCCTGCATATTGGCGGCGTTACCCTGCTGTGGCCGATTCCCTGCTCCGCCCTGCTGATTCAGCGACCCTGATTGGCTCCGCCCTGCTGATGCCCTGATTGCCGCCCCCGCTTCCGCCCGGTTCATCTGCTGTTGCGCGCCCTGATTGCGGAACTGTGATTGATCGTACTTCTGATTGAACTTGGGTTCGGTGAAGTTACTGTTGTGCGCGTTGGGATTGAAATTGTTGGCGCGGTTATTTACGTTCGCGCGATTGATATTCGCGTTGTTGATGTTATTGCGGTTGATGTTCGCGTTATTGACATTGGCGCGATTGAGATTGTTGACGTTGCGGTTGTAGTAGTTATTGCGGTTGACGAACGTGTTCGAGTTCGACACGTAGACGTTTCGGTTGTAGGTCACGCTGGAGTTGTGCCAGCCGCATCCCCACGAGTTCCATCCCCACCCGCAACAGCCGCCACCTCCGCTGATGGCTGCGCCCACGGCAATGCCGACTCCGAACGAGATCAGGCTGGTCGCAACCACGGCTCCCGTCGAGTATCCCGGATACACTGCGACCGGTGCGCCGTACACCACCGTTGGATTGTAGGTAGGGACGTAGACCACTTCCGGCTGCGACGGCTGGATGATGATGGTCTGCGGCGGAGGCTGCACCACCGTCGTCTGCGGCTCGCCCGAGGAAGCCGGCGCGGGCGCGGCTTCGCCTGGCGCCTCGTTCTGCACCGTCACATTCTGTTGCTGATTGCTCTTGAGATTGCCCGCCGCGTAGGCGCGCTGCCGCATGACCTGTACCGCATTCATCACGCTCTGCGGCACATTGAAGTAGGCATCTCCCAGCGCCGACGTCCACGACAGGTTCGTCGCCATCTGGCTCAGCACGTCGTTGAACTGGGTCAGGCCCTTGACGCTGGCGTCCCACGATTGCTGGTTCACCGCGTCGAGCAGTTGCTGTCCCTTCAGGCTGGAATTCTGCTGCATCCACTGATACGCCTCCGACACCTCGTTGGGATAGGTCGAGGCAGCCAGCACCTGCGCCACTAGATTGTCGGGGAACAGCGCGATCGGCGCGACCAGTTGGTAGAGCTGATCTGCCGTCGGCACAGCGTATTGCGTCGCTGGTGCGTGCTGGTCCTGCTGCTGTCCTTGCGGTTGTGCCGTCGAAGCCTGCTGCGCCGGCTCCGTCTTCTTGCTACACCCGTCCAGACCCACCACGCTCAACGTCAAGCTGGTACTGAGGAAAATCGAAAGCGCCCGGTCACACCACTGCATAAGGGCATCCCCCTTTTGAAAGCTATGACTGATTTGAAATTTCTGCTTCGGACAATGTTACACGGGGCACGCAACTGTTCGAAAGTAGCTACTAATTTGGTAGCGGCTCCCTATGATTTGCCCCGCACTAAAGTGGGCCATCAGGCCTCTTTCTCTTCTCGTTCCAGCCGTCCACCCAAAGCGGGCAACCATGTTCGTCACAGATTTGGTCTACCCTTCACCCCAAATTCAGTCGGCGCACTACTCGATCTATGGGTCAGAGAAATAATATCCATGGGTCAGGTAAACATTTTTTTAACCTTTTATAGAGTCCTTGTTAAGAAAGCGTTTCCTATCTCGTGAGCATACGGTTGCACTGTGGTTCAGGAACTTCCTTTTTGAAGCTTCTGTTTCCAGAGCTATTCGTGGTATCAGAATTGCTCAATATATGAAGCATCGGCCTCGTTTTTCACACCCCATTTGGAGGATCGAATGCACAAACCCTATCGCGGTTTGCTTGCTTTAACCCTTGCTGTTCCTCTTCTCATCTCTTCAGCCTTCGCCAGCAGTATCCCTATGGGATACATGTCGTTCGATGTTACTGGCTTGAATGCTGCACAATTTGACGTCACCAACAACACGGGAATCAACTCGTCGGCATTTCCGGACACGACTTGGCCGGTTTCAACGTCAGTTTCGCTGACCGTCACCAGCCTAACCGTATTCTTCATGAACGGTGGTCCGCAGGTGTTCGGTCCAGGCTACTTCACCCTGAACGCCGATGGGATATCCCTCGACGGCACACCGCTCTCCAACCTCAACCCCATTATCGGCGCTACGCTGGTCGGTACATTCAACACAACCAGCCTCACTCTGAACGATAGCTCTCACGTAAACATCAATCCGAACTTCACGATTAGCCTGTCGGACGGAGGATCACCGTTGCAGGATGGGGATCTTGCGATTCTGTACGGAGATACAGGCAGCCCAATCCCTGAGCCTTCCTCCCTAGCGGTGTTAGGCAGTGGAGTGGGAAGCTTCGCCTTTTTGTGGCGCAGCAAGATCAGAAGTATCAAGAGAAAGATGAAAACCAGCGAGACCTCGACCACAACTGTGGGTCGGGGTCTACCCTTTGCGCTGGCGCTACTAAGCTGCCTGGTCTTTCTGATTCCGGCGGCCGAGGCGACCACGACGGTGCATCTCAATGCAGCAACTTCGCCAAGCACCGGAGTATCGGGAGTCAACAATGTCAATATCAATGGCAGCGGTTTTCCTACCGGCAACATCGCGCCGGCAGACGTGTCGATTACTTTGGCGCTGACCTGCGGTCAAAGCGGCACGGCCGCTACCGCCAACAGCGTAATCAAGGTTATCGGAACCTCCTATCGAATCAACATGACACTGCCGTCGGGACTTAGCACCGCTACCTACTACATTTCCATCAGCGGAAAAACCTCGACGAATAACCTGTTTGCCAGCGTGCCGCCGAACTGCTCACAGGTACAGGTCACACAAAACAACAACACCCTGGCATCTTGTGTGCCAGGTAGTTCCATGGGACTGGTGCAAGGAAAGACTACAGTAGCGGCTTACGTACCAAACGGATACTGGGAGGGTGGCAACACGGGTGTCAGGGTTGTGCCCATTGAAGGCCCAGGCTCCCCAGCAACGGTTGCGACTCCGAACGTTGTGAACTCTTGTGGTTCGAATTCGCAGACCGGACAATCGGTATGTACTGCCAATAATACCGACGTCTACTTGATCACCGGAACAACACTTACCAATAGCCTCACCAGCGGAAGCAACGGCTTCGCGGGCTTCTCCGGAGGGATCTGCATGAACTGCGGTGTCGCGGTCAACTCACTGACCAACACGGCGGCAATCAACATGGGAGTCAGCGGCCCGTCAGGAGACGGCATTCAGATTCTGAATTTGGCCACCAACACATTCAGCCCGGCCGTCCCATCGTACAGCATAGTTTCAGAAAACATCTCCGCCGATCCTAACCGGGGCTACATCCTCTCCCCAGCCGAGAACGGTGTCTATGACATATTCCAGACCACTCCGACTGGCGGGTTGCTGGAATATGAAAACCCTATCGGAAACGGCGGTGGGGAACTCGATTCGGCCGCAGAGGACTGCACTACCGGAATCGCGCTGTCTACAGTTGAGTTCACTGGAAATCTATACATAGCGGACTTGACGCAGGCCACGTTTACCAACGGATCTCCGGGCAGTTGGACCGCTCCAGGTCAATTTGTGAACTTCCCTGAATTCGACGGGTTCTCTGCCGGCACATCAGGAATCTCGGTCGCTCCCGGCACGACCCATCTAGGGATCGCCATGGGAGAATTCTTTGGCAACGAATTTGGAGTGTTCCAACTGCCATCCACTTCCGGCAGCGGAACCCCCTCGTTCGTGGATTATGCGGCAGCGTACATGCCGAACACGCCGGACAGCAACTCGTTTGAGTCGGGATTTGACCCTCACACCATCACCGCTTACACCAGCCCGAATAACAGTAAGGCTTACAGTGTAATCGCGAGTTGGGCCACGGGTCAGCCCGCCTACCTCGGGGTCGTTGACATTCAATGTGTGCTGAGCGCTCCCCGGACGCCCGGAACCCATTATGTCGATCCTTCGTACGACTTGATCGCGAACGGGTGCGTACGATACGTGCAAACCTTCTAACCTTGCCAGCGGCTGGATGAGGCACTGGTAAGCTTCACGCTTCCGGGTGCCCATCCAGCCGTCGGTAGTTTCAGCAGGATCCTGATGGGGCTTCGGCGCCTGCCGCGACAGGTTCTGAAGCCCCTCATCTTTTGGGACCTCCTACCTCGCCCACCTGAATAACCCGCCTTGAGCGAAGGCGAAAGAGAGGCCGCGTGCCCATTCATTCGGTCGGTTGAATGAGTGCCATACGTTGACGGCCCGAGATACGAATCCTCACCCCACCTGCGCCGCTTTCTCCTGTTGCTCGCGGAAGAAATACGACATATCGAGCGCAACCGTTTCGCCGCCGATCTGCCGCAGCAGCGTCGTCACCTGCCCGCGATGATAGGTGCCATGATTCACCACGTGCTGCATCTGCTGAACCAGCGGCAAAGCAAACGGCTTCCCCGCCATATCGGTGTAGCTCAGCGGACGTTGCAGCTTCTCGTCGTTCAGCGAGCTGAGGAATGCCTGGCGCTTCTGCTCTAGCGACTCGGCAAAGTCACGCAACGCAGCGACGCTCGCCAGCTCTTCATAGCTCGGCTTCTCGCCCGGTGTCAGCCCGTTCCACGTCCTCCCCGAAGCGTTGGCATTCGGGACGCTCGCGCGTGGCGATGCGCCCTGCCAACGCTGTAGCCAGATCCACTCCGCTGCCAGGATGTGAAACACCGTCTCGCGAATAGACGGGAAGCTGCTCACCGCCGCGGCCGTGAACTGCGCGTCGCTCAGCTTCTCCAGCGCCGAGAACAGGCGCCGGCTCGCCCACAGGTTGTACGCATACAAAGTTCGGACGTCGTTGATATCCATCGCTTGGCCCCCACTCGTTGTTCTCTAAGAAGAAGGATAAGCGAGACAGCACGCGTACCGAAACCGTGGGCGCCAATTCTCTGCCCTCTCGTGGCAGGGGATTTGAACCTTCTATCTCCCCAGAAAAGCGCGGCGCCGGAGCGAAGGCCTTACTGTCGCGTTCCCCTTTCACCAACGATTCATACACTCTGGAAACCGGCGGGCTCGCGTTCGCAACCCTCGCGTTGACCCCGTAAAACCAGCGTGTTACCGTACTTGGTTACACCATCCTCTACTGCCCATCCAGGGCTTCCAAGGATCAGTTTTGGCTTCCGAAACACAGGCCATTCCAGCAATCCGCAAGACCGCTCTGAACGCCGTCCATCGCCAGCTTGGAGCCAAGATGGTCGACTTCAATGGCTGGGACATGCCGGTCGAGTACCCCTCGGTCGGCGGACTGATGAAAGAACACCTCGCCGTGCGCAGCGGCGTTGGCGTTTTCGACGTCAGCCACATGGGCGACATCCGCATGTCCGGCCCGCAGGCGCTCGAAGCGGTTCAGCACATCACGATGAACGATGCGTCGAAGCTCGCCATCGGCCAGGCGCAATATTCGGCCATGCTTTATCCCCAAGGAACGTTCGTCGACGACGTCATCGTGCATCGCCTGGCCGAGCATGACTATCTGCTGGTAATTAACGCCGGCACGCGCGAAAAAGACGTTGACTGGGTGACGCAAAATACGCGCGCCTTCGATGTGAAGGTCGAGAACCTGAGCGACAACTATACCCAGATCGCTATCCAGGGACCGAAGGGCGTCGACACTCTACAGAAGCTGACCGACGTCGATCTCTCGCAGGTGAAGTTCTACTGGTTCACCCACGGCACCGTCTGCGGACTTGCCCAACATTCTTATCGCTCGCACCGGCTACACCGCCGAAGACGGTTTCGAAATCTATGTGCCCACCGACGAAGCCACCAGCTCCCGCGTGTGGAACGAAGTGATGAAGGCGGGCGAGGAATTCGGCATCGTACCCTGCGGACTGGGCTCGCGCAACACGTTGCGGCTGGAAGGCGCGCTTTCGCTCTACGGCCACGAGATTTCGGAGAAGATCAATGTCTGGGAAGCCCGCCTGGATCGCTTTATCAAGATGGACAAGGGCGACTTCATCGGACGCAGTGCCCTGGAGAAGGCCAAGTCTGATGGCGTGAAGCGCACGCTGGTCGGACTCGAATCCATCGATCGCGGCATTCCGCGCGACGGTTACCGCGTGCTCGACGAGAACGGCTCCGAGATCGGCTACGTTGCCAGTGGTTCGTATGCTCCGTTCCTGAAGAAGAACATCGCGCTGGCCTATGTTCCGGTTGAGCGCTCAGCAGTCGATTCGGTGGTTGCTGTGGAGATTCGCAATCAGCCGGTGAAGTGCAAGGTTGTTCCAATACCTTTTTATAAGCGGCCGAAAAAGACTTCGTAGGTAGTGCCGGCCTGTCGGGCTGGCGTGAACGCAGCTTGCTCTATTTTGTTGTCATCCCGAGCGGAGCGAGGGACCTGCTTTTTGCCAACGGCAATGTCCTTCAATCTTGCCGATGTTTGAACGAGGAACGATATGGCTTATCCCGCGGACTACAAATACACCAAAGAACACGAGTGGTTGAAGCTTGACGGCACTACCGGAACCATCGGCATCACCGACTACGCGCAGAATTCGCTGGGTGACATTGTGTTTGTCGAGCTGCCCAAGGTTGGACAGGAGATCACCGCCGGCCAGACTTTCGGTTCGGTGGAATCGGTGAAGGCGGTCTCCGATCTGTTCGCGCCCGTCTCCGGCACCGTGACGGAAGTGAACGAAGCGCTGAACACCAAACCCGAGCAGGTCAACAAAGATGCGAACGCGACGTGGATGATCAAGGTCACGATGAAGGACTCTGGCGAGTCCAGCCAATTGCTCTCTGCCGCCGATTACGAGAAGTTCGTGGCGGAAGAAGGCGGCCACTAAGATTCCGGAGTCCGTTCGTCTGGCAGAGAGTTGGTGCTTCTTTATCCGAAGCCCGAAGGGCGTGCGATGACAGCCCAGCACGAAGCGTAGCGGAGTGCTGGGTGGAGTTGGTTCAGGGAACGTGAGTCGCTCGGGGACGACACAAACTGCGGGATCTGCGACTCGCCCGCCAAAAGCGGGCGACCTCGTTAAGGATCGCCCGTCCCGAACCGGTTCAATGCGTCGCCTGATCATCTATTTTGTGCCGCTATCGGCCGTGATTTTGAATTACGCTAAATATTTGCACCGCGAAATTTGGTTTTATTCATCACTGATCACCCCCGGTGATGCCCCAGCCCGGGTCACTTCATCGAATGCGTATCGCCCAGAAAGCTACAGGTAATCATGCGTTATCTTCCTAAGTCTCAATCCGACCGCGACACCATGCTGCGCCGAGATCGGCGCCGACTCCATCGACGACCTCTTCTCCGCCATACCGGCCGAATACCGGCTCACCCGCGACCTCGACATCCCGCGCCAGTACGCCGAGAGCGAAATCGTCGACTTCTTCCGCGCACGCGCCCTCGAGAGTGCTCAAGGCTATGTCAGCTTCCTCGGTGCCGGCGCCTACTCGCACTACCGGCCCGTCGTCATCGACTCGCTCATCTCGCGCGGCGAATGGTTCACCGCCTACACGCCCTATCAGCCGGAGATCTCGCAGGGCACGCTGCAGGCCATCTTCGAATTCCAGACCATGATCTGCGAGCTCACCGGCATGGACGTCGCCAACGCCTCGATGTACGACGGCTCCACCGGCTCCGCCGAGGCGCTGATGATGGCCGAGCGCGTCACCGGACGCCGCAAGTCGATCATCGCCAACACGCGTTCATCCCGAGTATCGCGAGGTCATCGCCACCTACGCGCGCTACCAGGGAATGCCGATCGCCAATGTCGGCTACGGCAAAGACGGCCGCGTCGATCTCGAAGCGCTCGACAAGGCCATCGACAACGACACCGCCGGCGTGCTCATCCAGTCGCCAAACTTCTTCGGCCTGATCGAAGACATTCGCCGCCATCGCCGACGTCGTGCACAAGAAAGGCGCGCTGCTCGTCGTCTCCATCGCCGAAGCCGTTTCGCTCGGCATCGTGAAGCCGCCCGCCGAGGCCGACATCGTCAGCATGGAAGCGCAGTCGTTCGGTGTGCCGCTCAGCTACGGAGGCCCCTACTGCGGCGTCATCGCCACGCGCGACAAGTTCGTCCGCCAGATGCCCGGCCGCCTCGTCGGCGAGACCCACGACCGCAACGGCAAGCGCGGCTACGTGCTCACGCTCTCCACCCGCGAGCAGCACATCCGCCGCGAGAAGGCGACCTCCAACATCTGCACCAACCAGGCGCTGGTCGCGCTCATGGTCAACATCTTTATGACGGTGTACGGCAAAGAAGGCCTGAAGGACCTCGCGAAACACAACCTCGCCAAGGCACACTACGCCGCTGAGCAATTCAAGAAGCAAGGCGCCAAGTTGCCCTTCGACGGCACTCCGTATTTCAACGAGTTCGTCGTGCAAACCAACGGCGACCCCTACCAGCTCAACGACAAGCTGCTCAAGCAGCAGATTATCGGCGGCTTCCCGCTGAAGAAGTTCTATCCCGAGCTGGGCAACGCCGCACTGTGGTGCTGTACCGAAACCATCACCCGCGAGTCGATCGACGCCGCGGTAAAGGAGGTGGCGTAATGGAGTTCAACGACAAGATCAAGAAGGCCACCACGCACGTCAATCAGAACGAAGGACTCATCTTCGAGAAGTCGTCGCCCGGCAAGAAGGCTTACAAGCTGCCTCCGCTCGACGTTCCTGAAGTCGATGCCGAAGCGCTGCTCGGCGATCAGGCGCGCGAAGACCTGGGCAACATGCCCGAGGTGAGCGAGATCGAAATCATCCGCCACTTCACCCGCATGTCGACCTGGAACTACGCTGTCGACTACGGCATGTATCCGCTCGGCTCGTGCACCATGAAGTACAACGCGCGCGTCAACGAATTCGCCGCGCGTCTGCCCGGCCTCGCCAACGCGCATCCCTATCAGCCCGAGCGCATTTCGCAGGGCGCGCTGCGCATCATGCAGATGCTGCGTGAGCAGCTCATGGAAATCACCGGCATGGACGCCATCACCTTGCAGCCCGCCGCCGGAGCGCATGGCGAGCTCACGGGCATCCTGCTGGTCCGCGCCTATCTCGAGTCGCAGGGCAATCCGCGCAAGAAAATTCTCGTGCCCGACTCAGCCCACGGCACCAATCCCGCCACTGCAGCCATGGCCGGATATGCAGTCGAGAACCTGAAGTCGAACACCAACGGCATGGTCGACGTCAGTTCGCTGGTCGCGCAAGTGAACGAAGATGTCGCGGCGCTGATGCTCACCAATCCCAACACCCTGGGCATCTTCGAGCAGGAAATCCACAAGATTGCCGACGTGCTCCACGACAAAGGCGCGCTGCTCTACATGGACGGCGCCAACATGAACGCGCTCGTCGGCAAAGTACGCCCCGGCGACTTCGGCGCCGACGTCATGCACCTCAACCTGCACAAGACCTTCTCCACGCCGCACGGCGGAGGCGGTCCCGGCTCCGGCCCCGTCGCCTGCAAGAAAATCCTCGAGCCGTTCCTGCCCACGCCCGTCCTCATAGAAAACCCCGACGGCACCCTGGGCTTCGACTACAACCGCCCGCAGTCCATCGGACGCGTGCGCATGTTCTTCGGCAACTTCGGCATGTTCGTGCGCGCGCTGGCCTACATCATGGCCAACGGTCCCGACGGCCTGCGCCAGACCACCGAAGACGCGGTGCTCAACGCCAACTACATTCGCAAAAAGCTGGAAGGCATCTACGAGCTGCCCTACAAGACTCCGACCATGCACGAGGTCGTCTTCAGCGATCACCTGCAAACCCGCAAAGGGCGTGAAGACCGGCGACATCGCCAAGCGGCTCATCGACTACGGCTTCCATCCCTACACCGTCAGCTTCCCGCTGGTGGTGCACGGCGCGCTGATGATCGAGCCCACCGAGAGCGAATCGAAGGAAGAGCTCGACCAGTTCATCGACGCCATGAAGTCGGTCGCCGAAGAGATCGAAGAGTCGCCCGAGTTCGTGCTCGAAGCTCCGCACAACACCCGCGTCTCGCGCATGGACGAAACCGCCGCCGCCCGCAAACCAATCCTGCGCTGGAAACCGTCGGCGAAAGAAGAAGCCAAAGAAGCGGAGAAACTGGAAGCGGCGATGAAGGGGTAGCACCGCCCGAAGGGCGAAATGGTGTGGGCCCGCCCTGCGGGCTGTATCTGGTTTGCCGAATCCTCGACGCTCGACCCAACCGGGCGGGGGCCGCCCAGCCCTCCTGACAACCGATTCCCATTTCGGGAATTCTCTACGACCTTCGTAACCTATGGCTCGCACTTTTCGCGTGCCCCCGACTTCAGCAACTCATAAACTCTCTCCGAGGACACCAAAGGGTGTCTCCGCAGCTGTGCCTTAAGGAGTGTCTGGGTCGCCAGACGATCTGCTACTCAGCAGCGTACTATTGGGGGCAATTCGGTCCCCGTAAGTTCTTTGAAATCAGTTAAGTGCCTGTAAGTCCTTGGCGCTCAATTATGTGGAGCACAATTGTGGTCTAAAGTATTGAAAACAAAGTATCGCGAAATCAAAAATTTCGTGATCTGCGTCACAATCTAAACCCGCCGACTCCCTGCGTCGAGGGCGACAGAACTGAATCGAATGACCAGACTGATCGCAAGCTGAGCAGAGATTCTGTGAGCCAGCTACCCAAATCCGCTGCGCTGATTGTTGTCGATGTGCAGCAGGGACTTGCCGACGCCACGGCTCAAACAAATCTCGCCCTTCGGGCTCTTCTGGAGGTGGCTGCGTGCCTGCGGCTAGGCGTGATCATCCAGACGACGCCTTTCATCGCCTGGCGCGTTACCATGGACCGCAAAGGCGGAGAATAGAGCGGTGAGACGAACAGAATGGCTGACATTCAACGGTGCTGTCGAGCGGGACCCCGCCATCGGTCGGTGGATGAGCGAGCATGCAGGCGAATTGAGAGCCATAGCGCACGAGTGGTTTGAGGTGATGCGTCAATGCGGCGATGAAGTTCGGGAGCTCTTACATGACGGCTGTCCGACCGCGTGTCTGGGCGATGCGCCCTTCGGATATGTGAATGTGTTCACTTCGCACGTCAACGTCGGGTTCTTTCATGGCGCGGCGCTGCCCGACCCGGAGCGCTTGCTGCAAGGTACCGGCAAGTCCATGCGCCATGTGAAGCTGAGACCGGGAGCGCCGATAAACCCGGCAGCACTGCGCAGGCTTATCGATTTGGCGTGGTCGGATATTAAGGCGCGGGTCGAGCACGGGTAGGGCTAAAGAGTTTAGCTCTTGTCGCGCAGGACAGTGCGAATGAGTTGAACGAATCCCACGACCGCGCCGAAGATGATGCCGGTGATGGTGAGCCAGTGGGTGTGGAAGAAGTAGTCGCCCAGCTTGCCTAAGAGCAGTCCGATAACAACGGCAGCGGGAATGATGAAGGCAATTTCGGAATAGCGCGCCCAGACAACGGCAGTGTCTTGAAGGTCCTTCGAGTTGCGCTGGTCGTCGGGCATAGGAGAGAGGCTATCACGCCGGAGTGAATTCGACGCGACGGGGCCGAAGCCCGCTAGCACGGATGAGGGCTTTTCACCACGGTGAAGCGTGGTGCCTCCATCAGCAGGCTGTCGTTCCGATCGACTTTTTTTCTGAGGAGAGTCTGTTTATAAACGAGACAAAAACAGCGCAATGCGTGCGCGTGTGTTCGACAGCACCTAGGTTCCCATAGCCGCGGAGCGGCTCTTTACAACGCGTAAGTCATTGCGGCTCAATTAAGTACGTATAACTGAGAATCAGATATTTAGAATGGATTTGTGGCCTAAACTCCTTGAAAACAAATTATCGAGCAGCGCGTTTTTTTTGACCTTGCTCACCAGAAAACGGTGGAAGCTCACATTCATGTGTGAGATGGAGGCGTCTCGTGTGAAACCCGCGTTAGCGCTGGCTGAAGTGCCGGCTCCCTCGACTCCGCAGCGCCGTGGCGGGCTCGGGATGACATGGGCTCTACTGAGAGTTGCCGAGGGCTTCCACCCGAGTTCGCGGCTCGTAGCTCCTACTCCAAAGGCCAAGAGCCAAAAGCCGTCCTTTGTGACTCACGGCACTGCAATCCGGCTACGCCAAGGCGGAGCATGACAGCTATGGCTACTACAACTCTTCCCAAGATTGACCGAGTCGCCACCTTCAGCGACCTTCGACATCGGGCGCAGCAACTCGACCAGTGTCGCGTTGCTATCGTCGTTGCCGACGATGACGTCGCACTGACGGCGGCGGATCGCGCGCTGCAACTTGGAATCGCCGCTCCCGTGCTCATTGGAGACGCCGGCAAGATCCGCGCTAAAGCTCACGAGCTGGCGCTTTCCGGCTTGCTCGCCAGGGCAGAGCTTGTCAATAGCGCCGACCCTGCTGTCGAATCAGTGCGACTGGCGCGCGAAGGTTACGTCCAGGTCCTGCTCAAGGGACACTTGCGCACCGACGAACTGCTGCACGCCGTGCTCAACAAAGAGACGGGCCTGCGCACGGGCCGCTTGCTGAGCGACGTACTGCTCTACGAGGACACGCTGACCGGCGAGACGAGGCTCGTCGGCATTACCGATGGTGGGCTCAACGTTCTGCCGACGCTTGAGCAGAAGCAACAGATCGTCGAGAACGCGATCGAGGTCATGCTCTGCATCGGCATCAGCCTGCCGAAGCTGGCGATCATGAGCGCGACCGAGGCGGTGAGCGCGTCCGTGCCTTCGACCGTGGACGCACAGAAGCTCACGCAGATGGCGGAGGCGGGACAGTTCGGCGAAGTCGATCTTCTTGGCCCGATCGCACTCGACTGCGCGCTGCTGGAATCGGCAGCTCGTGCCAAGGACATTACTCACCCCGTTGCGGGACACGCCGACTGCATGGTCGTGCCCAACATCGAGGCCGGCAATCTGCTGGGCAAAGCGGTTAAGTATCTCGGCGGCTCGCAATGCGCGCACGTGGTGGTAGGAGCGAAGGTGCCCATCCTCATTCCGTCCCGCGTTGAGAGTGTCGATGACAAAGTAAATTCCATCGCCCTGGGGGTGCTCTTTGCCCGCCGCTGAATTTCGCGTGCTCGCCATCAACCCTGGCTCGACCTCAACCAAGATCGCGCTCTTCGTGAACGAACAGCCCGTACTGGTGAAGAACCTGCGCCACAGTGATGCCGAGATGGCGCCGTTTCGCAGTCGGCCCATTCTCGACCAGCAGGAGTTTCGCTCGGCACAAATCGAAGCCGAACTCGAACACGCCGGCGTGAGTATCGCCAAACTCAGCGCGGTCGTGGGACGCGGTGGTCTGCTGCCTCCGCTGGCCAGCGGAACCTACGAGGTGAACCCGCAGATGCTCGACGAACTGCGCGCGGCGAAACGCGGTGAGCACGCCTCGAACCTGGGCGCCTATCTGGCGGAAGCGCTGGCGGAGAAGGCTGGAGTGAAGGCGTACATCGTCGATCCCGTGAGCGTGGACGAGTGGCCGGAGATCGCTCGGCTCTCGGGCACTGCGTTGTTGCAGCGTCAATCACTTTCGCATGCGCTGAACTCAAAGGCAGTGGCCAAGCGTTACGCGCGCGAGCAGGGCAAACCTTACGGGTCTCTGCGTCTCATCGTGGCGCACCTCGGCAGCGGCATCTCGGTTTCGGCGCACGCGGGCGGTCGCATGATCGACGCCACCAACTCGCGCGAAGAAGGGGCCTTCTCCACCGAGCGTGCCGGCGGTGTTCCCGCCATGCAGTTGCTCGACCTGTGCTTCTCGGGAAATTACACCAGGAAGCAGGTCGAAGCCGCGCTCTGTCGCGACGGCGGACTGCAATCCTATCTGGGGACGAAAGACCTATGCGAAGTCGAACGCCGCATCGCCGCTGGAGACGCGCACGCGGCCATCGTGTTCAACGCCATGGCATACCAGATCGCGAAAGAAATTGGAGGCATGGCGGCGGCGCTCAGCGGCCGGGTCGATGCCATTCTGTTCACCGGAGGCATGGCTCACTCCGAGCGCTTGGTTGCAAAGTTAAGCGAATACATTCAGTGGATCGCGCCCGTCATTCTTTATCCTGGCGAGGACGAGCTTCAGGCGCTGGCGGAAGGCGCGTTGCGGGTGCTAAGAGGTGAGGAAAGTGCGCTGCGATTCAGCGGCGATCATCAGGGCTCGGAGTCGATCGCAATGGCGGCTTCTGCGCATCACGCTTAGTTGCTCATGGCGGTATGCGTTATCATTTCTGGCACCATGGACAAACTACATTTCTTCTTCAAGCTGATTCCGCCGCGCGCAACTTTTCCTGCCGACATTACCGACGCGGAGCGAACTCTCATGGCGCAACACTCCGCCTACTGCCAGCAGCACTTCGACGCAGGCAGGCTTCTGACCTATGGGCCGGTGATGTCGCCCAGCGGAGCGTTCGGGATGGGGATTCTGGAAGTCGCCGACGCGGCGGAAGCCCGCAACTTCGGGGAGAACGATCCCTCGGTGGTTGGCGGACTGAACCGTTTTGAGTTTTATCCCATGCGCGTGGCGAATGCTCGCGCGAAGAGCTGACGATGTCGAAAGCGAAGAGGGCTTCGCCAGCGTAATTCCTAAACATGAGAGACATCTTTTTCAATGCCCGCGGTTTACGCGCCGGTTGGCGGTTGCTGATCTTCGTCGCCATCTTTGCCGCTCTGTCTTTCGGCGCGGATTGGGCGATCACAAAGATCTTTCATCCTGGGCAGCGACCGTTCCTCGATCCTGTGTCGTTCATTGAGGCAGAGACCATCTCGCTCGCACTCGCTCTCGTTGCGACCTGGGTCATGGGGCGCATCGAACATCGGCACTTTCAGGAATACGGAATCCCGTCGATGCATGACGCCTTCGGACGCGACTTCTGGATGGGAACCGTCTGGGGGATAGGTTCGACGTCGCTGCTCATCGGGCTGATCGCCTTGTTCGGCGGATACCACATTGTGGGACTCGCCATTCACGGGACGGACCTGTGGTACTTCACGGCGTTGTGGACGGTTGCCAATCTGCTGATTGGCTTTGCCGAAGAACTTCAGTTTCGCGCTTACCTGCTGGCGACCACCGCTGATGGTATCGGCTTCTGGGCCGCATCCATTCTTCTCTCCGCCGGTTTCGGCGCGCTGCACTACTTCTTCAAGCCACACGAACGCTGGGAGGATTTTGCCTCCACCGCGCTGCTCGGGTTGTTCATGTGCTTGACGCTGCGGCGCACGGGCTCGCTCGCGTTTGCCATCGGATTCCACGCGGCCTTCGACTTCGCAAACCTCTTCGTCTGGTCGGGGCAAAACGCCGGAGAATATGCCGTTGGCCATTTGTTGCAGACGAGCTGGGAGGGACCGCAATTGGTGACAGGCGGATCGCTTGGACCCGAAGCCAGCCTATTTGTGTTTCCGGTGATCGCGATCATGTTCGTTGTCTTCGATCGGCTTTATCGAAGAGCGAAATTTCGCTTGGAAGATGAGGGGGATCGAAAAAGCGACGGCCCCATTTCCCTCAGCCTGAACCAGTGATGCAACTATCTAGGAGTGCCTTGCGGGCGACGATGCCGGTGTTGGGTGAGTGCAGTCGACTCCACGCCGGGTATGATCCGCCAGGCGACTACGGAACTGACGAGCGCCAGCGCCGCGCATATCCACATCATCAACCTGAAGCTGCTGACGAACGAAGCGACAATAGCCTCGTGAATGGCGGCCGCACTCTGAGGCTCTACCGAACTCGGCGGCGTGAGCGCTGCCATCTTGATCTCATTCGCTTGCAGCTCAGTCCGCGCTTCGTTGGGCATTGCGATTGTGTCGAGACGGCGATTCAAGTGGGTGCCGAAGCTGAGAACCATTGCCGCTCCCAGTCCGGCGACAGCCAGCACTCCGGCTACGCGAGAGACCGCGTTGTTGATTCCCGATGCCGTTCCTACGCGGTCCTGATCGACCGCGCCCATCACCGTTGTGGTCAAGGGAGCGACGCTCACCGCCATCCCCAGACCCAGCGTGATGACAGCCGGGAAGAACGTTCTCCAATAGCTGCCCCCGACCGAAGGGATAGTAAACAGGAAGAAGCCCAGTGCGGTAATCACTGGCCCGACAATCAACGGCAGTCGCGCACCGTAGCGGGCGACCAAGCCTCCCGACCAGCGCGAGAGCAGGAACATCAGCAGGACGAACGGCAGAATCGCCGCCCCCGTCGCCGTTGCCGAGTATCCCTGCACCTGTATGAGGTCGAGCGGAAAAACGAAGAAGAAAATGCTGAGGGCCGAATACAAAAACAGCGTCAGCAGGTTCGCGCCGGCGAAGGCCCGCGACCCGAACAGTTCGAGCGGAACCATCGGCGAATTCTCGCGCGATTCGATAAGCAAGAAACGCGAGCAATCCCGCGCTACCGGCGATGAGAGTCAGCAGCACCAGCGGGTGCGTCCATCCCAGTCGCGACGACTCGATCATGCCGAAGGTCAGCGCGGTAAGACTGAACGTCGCGACAGAAGCGCCGAGCCAGTCGATGCGCCCCTGGCGACTGCTTCGACTCTCAGGTACCTGCCACAAACTGACGGCAATGACCGCAAGCGCAAGCGGCAGGTTGATGAAGAAGACCCAGCGCCACGACAGGTGCTCGATCAGCCAGCCTCCCAGAACCGGACCGAGCGCCGTGGTGATCGCGGTTGCTCCCGACCAGGTGCCGATGGCTCTGCCGCGCTCGCTCTCGTCAAAGCACGCGCTGATGAGTGCCAGGCTTTCGGGCACGAGAAATGCGGCGCCAATCCCTTGTACCGCTCTTGCAGCGATGAGGTGCCCAATGCTGGGCGCCAAGCCGCAGTAGACCGAAGCAGCAGCGAATATGCCGACACCAAACACGAACATACGGCGGCGGCCGAGCATGTCGCCCATCGATCCACCGACCAGGATCAGCGCAGAAAGGGTGAGACCATAAGCCTCGACCACCCACTGCACGCCAATCACGCTGGCGCCAAAGCTCTTCTGCAGCGCTGGCAAAGCGACGTTGACCACAGTGCTGTCGATGAACGCCATGCTGGAGCCGAGAATGGTGGCCGCCAGTACCCACATCGCCTGCTTGCCGCTGCAAGGCGAAGACCCGCTGCGCGAGTCGATTACAGCTTCATCGCAGGGTGGCTTCATCAGGTTCTAGTAGATGTGCGCCTTCACCGAGGGGTTCGATTTTCGAGTACTGGAGTGGAAACCTCGCGCGGGTCAGGCCCAGCTGGAACGCGCAAGCGCCTTGACGGGTATCGAGTGACATGGACAAGCCGTTGTCATTTGGCCGATGGCGGACGAGACGTCGTGCCGACTGTCAATGTTCCGTTCACCTGTGAGCTGCCCGCAGTCGCCGTGATCATCACCGTTGTGTTGCTTTTCACCGGAAAAGTCTGCACGGCAAATTGCACCGAGTTTTTGCCCTCCGGGACGATGACGAATGCCGGCGGATGCGCCACCCCCGGATGATCGCTGCTCAGAGCAATCCCGAGTCCTCCAGGAGGCGCCGCGTCACTCAGCATCAGCGTCCCGGCCGACTGTTTGCCGCCCTTCACGTAAGTCGGATTGAAGGTAAGCGATGTCAGGGTAATGTTGTTGACGGAATCGAACGTGGCAGTTACATTTTTCGATTCTGTCATCGTTACCACGCACCGACCGTCGTTCACGTTGTCGCAGCCAGTCCAGCCGCTAAAACTATATCCGGAATCAGGTACGGCACCCATGACGACCGTCGATGGGTCCGTGTACCTATAGGAGCAAAAACCGGGGCATTCGATTGCACTGTCAGTGCTGCGCACCGCACCCTGGCCCACGAGGGTCACCGTTAGCGTTGAATTTACCAGCAGCGCCACTTTGAATATTGTGCCCTTGCCGTGGTCCCCGCCTGCTTCAGTCGTTCCGTAGAAGCTTCCGTCGTTGGCTTCCATCAGCCCGGCCCAAGGCTGCGCTCCGTCCTGGACATCGAAGGTATGCAACGTAGTCAGCATGCCGCGGTAATAGCTCATCTTGAAAACGGTGCCCTGGCCGGCCCCGCCCTGATAGGTTGTGCCGTAGAACTGCCCGTCGATGGCTTGAATCACCCCTCCATAAGGATTGACGCCATCAGCACATTTCGAGAGAGCGCAAAAAGTGTACAGAGTAGAAAGCGCACCAGTGGAAGTGATCGCGAAAAATGTGCCGGAATTTTGACCTTGGCCGGAGGTCGTCGTGCCGAAATAATAAGGTCCGTAATCCTGCACCAGAGGACCAAAGGGCTGCATTCCATCGGTGCAGTTGGAGAGCGAGCAAAAAGTGTACAGCGTGGTCAGCAAGCCACCGGTCGTAATCTTGAACAGTGTGCCATTGAAGGTGGCGTTCCCGCCTCGCGCAGTGGTCCCGTATAGGTTCCCATCCCTGCCTTGTATCAGCGTGGCGTACGGGTTAGCGCCGTCCGAGCATCCCGACAGACTGCAGAAGGCGTACAACGAGCTTAGCGCGCCGGCCGCTGTCATTTTGAAAACCGTACCCATGATATGGATACCGCCCGCGGTCGTGGTGCCGTAAAAATTTCCGTCGCTGGCTTGTACCAGTCCAGCCCATGGGTAAGCGCCGTCACTGATGAGCGAGAAACTGTGCAGCGTGGTCAGGGTTCCGCCTGGCGTGATCTTGAACACCGTGCCGTTGAGATTGGCTCCGCCGTAGATGGTGGTGCCGTAGAAATTTCCATCTTTGCCTTGCACCAGTGGTCCATAAGGATTGGCGCCATCCGGGCAACTGCTTTGAGCACAGAATTCGTGAAGGGTAGTGAGAGCACCGGCGGAAGTGATCTTGAAAACAGTTCCACAGCCACCGTTGGTGCATATCTGGTTGGTATTGCCCCCGTTTTGGGTGACGCCGTAGAAGTCGCCGTCGGTGCCCTGGATGAGAGGCGCATCGGGACGCGCACCGTTGGTGCCGTCGAAACTCAGCAAAGTGCTGAAGGTCTGAGCGGACGAGGCAATCGTCATTGCACCCGAAAGCATGATGATCATGCCCAGCATTCGCGACGGAGTTAAGTTCGGCATGTCTTCCCTTTCACCGTGACGTCACTCGCGACGAACCCCGGGGTGGGCCTCATCCGATAGCGAAAAATCCAGTTGGGCCTCGTCGGTGCCCGCCACTTTACACCAACTCGTGTGAGCTTCCCAAGCGATATATCTTGTTTTTTGGGAGCCATGGTCCGGAAGATGTGGGCAAAGTAGAGATTGCTGTTGGGAACAGGCGTTACGTTCATACCCCTACAACGCAGGGCGAGGTGAGGGTGCTTCTGAACCCGCGCATGGGCGCCTATGCTCACTGAATCGCCTTGTGCTGTCGCAGGATCTCAACCGTCTTGTCGATCGGCAGCGCCTCGATGGTGTGGCCGTTGCCGGTCATGGTAGTCGCGCGGAACATCGAGTTGTAGATCGCCTCTTCCGTAGCTTCGATCACAGCTTCAAATAGCGGTGAGGTCGCGTCGTTGGTCAGCAGCTCAGTCTGCTGGGTTAGCGCTTTGCTCTGAGAATGGATGCGAACCTGCGGTGCGGTCGAGAAGGCGATGGCATAGTCTCCACTGCCGGTCGAGGCTGAACTTCCGGTACGTCCCATGCCGACCCATGCACGCGCCGCCAGCCGTTTCAGGTTGCGCGAATCCATCGGCGCATCGGTGGCGATGATCATCATGCATGAGCCATCAGGGCTATTCTTCCCCCTCGACGGAGGGACGTCGTCGATTAAGTAGTACTTGCCCAATTCCTGCCCCACCGGAGCGCCGTTGATCGTGAGCATGCCGCCGAAATTCGTCTGCACCAGCACTCCGACCGTGTAGCCACCGAGCTTGTCGGGCAGGCGCCGCGACGCGGTGCCGATACCGCCCTTCCAACCGAAGGCAATGGTTCCGGTGCCTGCGCCAACGTCGCCCTCTTCCACCGGGCCGCCCTTCGCGTTCTTGATCGCTGCGAAGACATCGTCGGGCGTGATGTGCCGGCCGCGAATGTCATTGAGGTATCCGTCATTGGTTTCGCCGACGATCGGGTTGAGAGACAGCACGTCCTCGTTCCCCGGCAGGCCGAACATATACGTGGCGAGCGCATCGGCCACGCGAAACACGCTCATCGTCGAAGTCAAAAGAATCGGTGTCTCGATGTTGCCCAGCTCGTCGACTTGCGTCGTTCCGGTCAGCTTGCCGTAACCGTTGCCGACGAAGATGCCGCCGGGCACCTTCTCGCGATAAAGATTGCCCGCGTGCGGCAGGACGGCGGTCACGCCGGTACGAATGTTGTCGCCGCGAATGATCGTCGTCTGGCCGACCTCAACCCCTGCAACGTCGGTGATGGCATCGAGCGGCCCGGCGGGAAGCACGCCGACCTTGATCCCCAGCTGCGGCGCGCGCGGACGCGTATTAGGAGTTCCCTGCTGCGCATTCAGGGCCGCAGCCAAAACCATAACCAGTGCAAGAATCATCTTCGCCATCGGGAGAGTATAGCTCCGGATGGTGACCGCCGGAGCTGCCGTCCCCGGGAGCCTTTGGGCCACAATGTGACGCAGATCACGAGAAAATCTAAAGTTGCATACCTTTGTTTTCAACATGTTAGGCAACATTTGCACTCTACATAATTGATTCCCAAGGGTTTATACGTACTTAATAGATTTCAAAGAACTTAGCGGATTCGCCCCGCAGGGACACTCCTCGTTGTCCTCGGAGACAGTTTAAGAGTTGCTGAAATGGCCTGCACGAGAAAACTGCGGTGCAAAGGTTACGAAGGTCGTAGAAATTCCCGAAATGGGAATGGATGACGCGTGGTCGGCCGCGTCTTCTGAGCCGTCAAAACGTTTGGAAAGGACTCTCACCGGGTACTCCAGGTTCGCCCGTCTTTTGGGCTAACCCCTCGGCACGCTCGGGGCAGGCTCTGGGAACACTGCTGACCCCGTATGCGTGCCGCCCCTACGGGGCTCGGGACTTAGATAGACGCCCGCCCAGCATTCCGGCCAAAGGATGGCCTCCATGCTGGGCTAAACTATTTCGTCCCGCAGGGCGGGACTGGAACGTGCCGGGACGTATTGCATCGCCGACCCGGCGGGACTCGTGACGGTGAACATCGACCCACCGCGATCGACTATCCACTATCTACCGAGCACTAGAACCTGCTACCTGACCACTGATACCTGACCTGATACCTGATACCCGATACCTGACAACTTCTTACCGACCACCGGCAACCGACAACTTCTTCTACCCCGCTCCGCCGCCCATCCACAGCCACGCAATGGTCAGCACGATCATGATGATCGTCGTCGCCCAGGCAATCGCGTTGAACCATGTACCGTTCACGTGCTTGCCCATCAGCTCGCTCTTGTTCACCAGCAGCAGCATGAAGATGAGCACGAAGGGCAGCACGATCCCGTTCACCACCTGCGACAGAATGCTGATCTTCACCAGCGGAATGTTCGGCAGCAGGATCACGCGCCCCGCCGACGACGAGCAGCAGGGTGT
Organism: uncultured Acidobacteriaceae bacterium; assembly: GCA_963819645.1. Classification (GTDB taxonomy): domain Bacteria; phylum Acidobacteriota; class Terriglobia; order Terriglobales; family Acidobacteriaceae; genus CAVVDY01. Next base: position 455,426 of record CAWFWZ010000014.1, on the reverse strand, counting down.
ACAGCCAGTAGAAAACCTTCGCATCGGTGAACTTGTTGTCCAGTCCCGACTCGAACCCCAGACCTTCGCACACCGTGTACGCCGTCGAAAGCGGCAGGATCGACGCGGCGAACAGCGACGCGTTGAACAGTCCGGCGGCGAACAAGTATGTACGCGTACTCGCCCGCCAGCGGACGCAACGCCTGCGCGGCATCGGCGCCATCGCGAATCTGATGGATGCCATGCGCAAACAGCGTGGCCGCACAGGCGACCACGATGAACCACGCCACGATGTCGGTGAAGAAGCAGCCGAGGATCACGTCCCAGCGCGAGGCGCGATACTCGCGCGCGGTGATTCCCTTCTCCACGATCGATGATTGCAGATAGAACTGCATCCAGGGAGCGATGGTGGTTCCGACTACGCCGATCACCATGTAGATGTACGACACATCGTGGAACGCATGGCGCTGCGGCGGCTTGAAGGTCGCAACGAAGGCCTCGCGCCAGCTTGGTCCCGCCAGCACTCCGGCGATGATGTAGGCGAAGTAGAAGAACGACGCGGCGAGGAAGACCTTCTCCACGCTCTTGTAGCTGCCCTTCACCACCAGCAGCCACACCAGCACAGCCGCAATCGGCACGCTGATGAAGCGCGACACATGAAACAGCTGAAGGCTGCTGGCGATTCCGGCGAACTCGGCGACGACGTTGCCGAAGTTGGTGATGACCAGTCCCAGCATCATGAAGAACGTGACGCCGCAGCCCGTACTCTTCGCGGATGAGGTCGCTCAGCCCTTTGCCGGTGACCGCGCCCATGCGCGCCGACATCTCCTGCACCACGACCAGCGCGATGGTCATGGGGATCATCACCCACAGCAGCGTGTAGCCGAACTGCGCGCCCGCCGCCGAATAGGTGTAGATACCTCCGGCGTCGTTGTCGACGTTGGCGGTGATGAAGCCGGGGCCGACGACGGCCAGCAGCATCAGCAGACGTATTCGCCAAAGTTTTAGCCGTCGCGTTTCAGACATGTGCACCGGGAAAGCAGGGAGATGGCGAGCCGCTTCAGAATAAACGGCACTGCGTAGAATGCGCCATGGGAGAAGCGAACCGCGGATCGATTGCGAAGGGGCCCAGCTTTAGCTGCGCCGAAAATATGCGCTCCTTTTTCTGTGTGCCATCCCGGCGACGACCCCGAGCGAAGCCGAGGGAGTCGAGGGACCTGCAGTTTGTGCCCGTCATTAAGAACGCGCCTTCATCAGCGACGCAGCGGCGGGCATCTTCGATCGAGAAACGAGAGCAGATCCCTCGCTTCGCTCGTGATGACAAAACCAAAAGATGGGTTAGATACGGCTGAAGCTATTCGCCTTCAAAACCCACTACGCCGATGCCCGCTTCCGCCTCGCCCGCTCCTGCAGGTCCAGCCGCCAGGACTCAGGCAACGCTTCAACTTCGATGATCCGCCGCAACACGTCGGGATCGGGGCGGTCGCCCGTATAGAGCGCAATGAGATCAGCGACACTCACCGCGTTCGGATCGCGCTTCACGATGTTGATCGGCGCGTCAGCCGCGAGCGCTCCTTCGCGCGTCACCTTCAAGTAAAAACCAAACCGCCGGCTGTTCCAGAAAATCTTCGTCATCTCCGGCCGATTGAAGCGCACCTGCAATTTGTAGCAAGGCAGCCGAGGCTGTGTGATAGCGAAGCGCGCCGAACCAATCTCCAGCTCGTCGCCGATGTGAATATCATCTTCGAGCAGCCCTTCCACCGTCAGGTTCTCGCCGAAATTTCCCATCGTCAGCGGCTTGATGCCGTGCTCCATCCAGTAAGCGTAGTGCTCATGCGGATAAACGTAGACCGCTTTGTGCACGCCGCCATGCACGCTCAGGTCGGACTGGACGTCGCCGTCGAGATCCAGGGTATTAACTCGCACCTCACCTTCGACCGGCGACTTGAAGATCGATGTCGTAACCGGCTGGCCCATCCAGTCGTACTGTTTCGGCGTACCGACGTTCACGGATAAAACTTTCATGAGGACTCCTGAACAACTGGAAAGACTGATGCTGGTGGTGGCCCGAACGACTCGGTGGGTTCATCCGCAAATTCCGCGGCGACTGAAGTCGCTTTGAAAAAGTAAAGCGTCGCCGGCACGACCAAGGTGTCGCCCCAACACGAATCTTCGCACATTCGCATATGCGTCGCGTATCGCATCTGTTAACAACAATTCACGCCGTCTTCAACAATTCCACACACGCTTGCTGTAGAAGCAATACAGTGCAGTCCTCGTAAGCACGTTGCCGCGTCGCTGATGAAGCTGCCCAACATGGTTCGCGAAATAACTTCGCGGACATTCGCGACAAACTGTCGCGAGCCAACTGGCGAGAAACCCTCGCCAAAACAGCACGGTCAACCTGCCGTGCTTTTTTATTTGCCGGATGCGAGATTGCTTCCACATGTGTGCAACCGGTTGCATTGGGTACTCTGTAGTGCCGCACTCCTATCCGGAATCTCTAACATCGCCCAAGCGGATCGCGCATCACATAGACGAAGGCCAATCCATACACGGAGTGAATGAGTGAAGAACGAAGAAGCTCTGCGACAACAGCTTGCGAAGATGATCGACTGGGGCGAGGCTCATGTGGATTTTGAAAAGGCCCTGAGCCATATGCCATTCAAGGAACAGGGACGCGTACCGCCAGGCCTGCCGCACTCGGCATGGCAATTGCTCGAACACCTGCGGATCGCACTCCGGGACATCCTGGAGTTCAGCATCGGCTCCCAGCACACGTCGCCAAAATGGCCGGAGGGCTACTGGCCTGCCACCGTAGCTCCGCCTGACGACCACGCATGGAAGCAGAGCGTCAACTCCTTCCTGGGCGATCTGGAGGGGATGCGCAGGCTGATCACCGATCCGGCAAGCGACCTGTTCCAGCCGCTGGCTCACGGTACTGGACAGACGCTCCTACGAGAGGCGCTGCTGGCCGCCGATCACAACGCGTATCACCTCGGTCAATTGGTGCTGGTGCGCAAGGCGCTCGACGCCTGGCCGGAGTAGCAGGAGGAGAGCTCCGGCGCGCCCGGCACCAGTGGGCTGGATGCAGTTGTCGGTTGTCGGTTATCGGTTGTCGGTTATCGGTTGTCAGCAAATCATCCGCGGGTGTCATCCCGAGTCCGCGGTGGCGGACGAGGGACCTGCAGTTTGTCGGGTCCGCCGATCAAGCCTCGCGCCGGGCAAGGGCTGTGGTTTACCGCTCATACCGAAAAGCTAATTGCTTCTTCACAACATACTCAGCGCATCCACATCCACCACCAGATTGCCGCGCGGAATCTTCTGCGCCAGGCGTGCTCGATCATCGCGCGCAGGGCCGTGTTCATCTTCTCGCGGCTCTTCGACTTGATCATGAAGTGGTAGCGATACTCGGTCTTGAGCCGCACGATCGCCGCTGCCGCCGGCCCAAGCACACGCACCTCGGGCAGCCGTGTTTCCTGGAACCACTTGCCCAGAATGCCCGACCACGCCAGCGCCTCGTCCAGCTTGGTGCTGCGCACCAGCACGTTGCTGACGGCGGCGAAGGGCGGGTAATGCATCCAGCTGCGGAAGCGCGCTTCCTTTTCGTAGAAGCCTTTGTAGTCGTGGCGCGGCAGCGAACTGAATCGCGTAGTGATCGGGAAAGAACGTCTGCAGCACGACACGCCCCGGCGTCTCGCCACGTCCGGCACGCCCGGCAACCTGTGTCAGCAACTGGAACGTACGCTCGGCGGCGCGAAAGTCAGGGAAGCTCAAGCGCCGCGTCCGAGCCCACCACTCCGACCAGCGTCACGTTGGGAATGTCGTGTCCCTTGGCGATCATCTGCGTGCCGACCAGCAGATCGATGTCGCCGGCCTGCAACGCGCTGAGCACGCGCTCCAGGTCGTCGCGGCCGCGCACCGTATCGCGATCCAGTCGCGCCATGCGCGCCTGCGGGAACAGCGAATGCAACATGTCTTCCAGCTTTTCCGACGCCGGTGCCGAGATACTGCACATACTCGCTGCGCGCACTTGGGACAGGTCTTCGGCGCCGGCCGCATGAATCCGCAGTAATGGCAGATGAGCCGGTGCTCGCGCTTGTGATACGTCATGGCGATGGCGCAGTTCTTGCACTGCACCGTCTCGCCGCAACTGCGGCAGAGCACGAAGGACGAGATAGCCGCGCCGGTTCAGCAGCACCATCACCTGCTCGCGACGTTCCAGCCGCTCGCCGATTTCCTCCAGCAGCCGCCGCGAGAGAATCGCATCCTTTGTGGGTGCGCTGAAACTCGTCGCGCATGTCGATAACTTCGACCTCGGGCAGCGGACGCTTCTCGATGCGCTCGGGCAATTCCAGCAGCTCGTACTTTGCCATGTGTCGCGTTGTAGTACGTCTCGAGCGACGGCGTCGCCGAGCCCAGCACCACCGCCGCATTCGACATCTTCGCCCGCATCACGGCAACATCGCGCGCGTGGTAGCGCGGCGTCTCCTCCTGCTTGTACGACTGATCGTGCTCCTCGTCGACGATGATGAGCGCGAGGTCGGGCACGGGCGCGAACACCGCCGAACGCGTGCCTACCACAATGTGGCACTCGCCGCGAACGGATGCGCTTCCACTGCTCGGCGCGCTCGTCATCGCTGAGCGCGGAGTGCAGAATGGCGACCTCGCCGGCAAAAATCTGCTGCAGATCGGCGGCCATCGCAGGAGTGAGGCCGATCTCCGGGACCAGCAGAATCGCCGAGCGGCCTTTCGCCAGCACCGCCTGCATGGCCGAGAGATATACGGCGGTCTTGCCCGATCCCGTGACGCCGTGCAGCAGCATCGGGAGAAAGCGACGCTCGTCGACCGAGGCGTTAATGATGTCGAGCGACGCTTTCTGATGCCGGCGTAAACAGAAACTCCAGCTTGCGCGGCTTCATGCCCGACATGTGGAATCCGGCCGGTTCGTCGCGCAACTCGACGATGCCGCGCTTGACCAGCGTCTGTAGTGTCGTGCGCGGAACGGCCAACGCGCGAATGGCCTCGACCGTCGCAGTCTTCTCCGGCTGAACATTCAGGTAGTCGACAATCGTCTGCTGGTTAGCGTTGAGCTTGAGAAAGGCCGTCTCATGAATCGCTTTTTCAAGGGGAGCGCCTTCGGTCTTTTTTTGAAAGGGCACGGCTTCAGCCGTGCCGCGGAGAGTCCGAGAAATTTGGGCTTTAGCCCCTGAGGGCTCTGCCTCGGCATTTATAAGATGGCTTTTGGCGACGTCCTTCAGCGTCGCGACCTGAATCGTGCGGCTGGCGTCGCGCACATCGCTGAGGTCTTCGCGTGCGATCCACTTCTTGCGCAGCAAGGTTTGCAGCACGGCTCGCGTCGCTCCGGTGGACGATGCGCAGCGTCGGCTTCGCGCACGATTTCGCCGTCTGCGAGTCGGTTGAGCACGCGATACTCCTGCATCTGGTGCTCAGGCTCTTTCTGCGAGCGGCGCGACGAGCCGACCGTCGCCGCCTCGTGCAGCGCCTCGATTCCCTTCTCGGTGATGTGATAGCCGATGACGCGGCGAAACTCCGCCGCCAACGGCAGCATGGTGCGCAGCACCTCGCCGATGGGCGCGATGTAGTACTGCGCGATCCAGCGGCCCAACTGCATCAGCTCGGGCGTAAGCGCGGGCGCGCGTGTCGAGGACTTGCAGTATCGGCTTGGCGGTGAAGCTCGGGCTTGCGGTCGTGCAGCTCGGTGACAATCCCGGACAGCCGCTTCTCGCGAAACGGGCACAATCACGCGCCCGCCGATGCAGGGCTCAGCGAAGTTCTCCGGGATCGAGTAGGTGAAGGTGGCGTCGAGCGGGACCGGCACGGCCACATCGCAGTAGGCGGCCATGTATGCTATTTCACCACGGAGGCAGGAGGTCACGAATCTCTAGTCATCCTGAGCGAGCCCGAAGGGCGAGTCGAAGGACCCCTATTGCAGAGAGAAGTCTTGAACGTCTTCGATCGCTAACGTCTCAATCCTCTCGTGTCTCCGTGTCCTCTGTGGTTCAAATTTATTCTTCCTTGCGCGCGGGCGGCTTCGAGGCCGAGATACTTCATTACCATCTGCAAGTCTTTCCACGTTTCTTTCTTCTGCCGCGGATCGCGCAGCAGGAATGCCGGGTGATACGTCACGGCCAGCTTGCAGACCAGAGGCTCGCCGTCTTCGTCCACCGTGTCCAGGCGGCGAGAAGTCGTAGAAGCGCCCGCGCAGCGAAGCCATCGAGTCCTGCACGCCGAGCAGATTCTTCGCGGCGGTCGCGCCGAGGGCAACGATCACCTTCGGGCGGATGACGCCGATTTGCCGCATCAGGAACGGCGAACAGGTATCGCACTCGTCGCGCTCGGGCGTGCGGTTCTGCGGCGGACGGCACTTCACGATGTTGGCGATGTACACCTGCTCGCGCTTCAGCCCCATGGCGGCGATCATGTTGTTCAGCAACTGGCCGGCGCGACCGACGAAGGGCAGGCCCTGCTGCGTCTTCGTCCGCGCCCGGACCTTCGCCGATGAACATCAGCTCGGCATGAGGATCGCCGGTGCCGAAGACGATTTGCTTGCGGCCCTGGCGCGACAGCTTGCAGCGATCGCAGTTCGGGCCGATGTCGTCGAGAATGACGCGGAGCAGCGATTCGCGATCGCCGCGGTGGCGTAGATAGGCATCTGCCACAACGGCATCCTCAACGATCGTATCGGCAGATTCCAGCAGTTCCCTCGAGATGAGTCCATCGAGCCTTCGACAGCCCGCCGGTATAGCGGACCGATACCCATCTCGCGATAGAACTGCAGGCGATTGCGAAGAGCAGCTTTGTCTTGGGATGAAAGCGTCATTAGCAGGTATTTGTCGGTCTTCCAGATTCGCGTCAGGGCACGATCTTGGTCGTGCCAACACGCTACCTTTTTAAATCCTATCAGCGGACTTCAGTCCGCGATACGCAGTTCGCTTCCAGTACATCGTGCGATTTCTCGCAACGGCATGGCCGATAGGATTGCAGACAACCTATGCCGCCGGCTGAAGCCGGCTCTGGTTTTTTGACATGCTTACCCAGCACTCCGGCCCAAAGATGGCCTGCGTGCTGGGCTAAACTATTTCGCGCCTACGGCGCTGGATTATTGCTGATTGCAAGTCGTCGCAAAAGCAAAATTCGCAGCTCACGCCTCACTCTCAAGACGCTCATCACTCGACAAGATCACCGAGCAGCCTGCAGTGTAGCTTTTCCCTGCCGCAGCGCGACCGCGGCCTGCAGAATTTTCTGTGCAATTTCCAGCTTGTCCGCTTCGCGGCACAGCAATCGTCTCACTCGCGCGTCACGATCGTGACTTCGTTTTTGTCGGAGTTGAAACCGATATCGCTGCGCGAAACGTCGTTGAGCACGATGGCATCGACCCGCTTGCGATGCCAGCTTCTTGCGCGCGTTCTCCAGCAGGTTCTCGGTCTCGGCGGCGAAGCCGATGAGCAGCGGCGTGCGCTTTGCCGCTGGCATGGCGCAGGCTGCCGAGATCGGCGAGGATGTCGGCATTGGGTTCGAGTTGCAACTCCAGCGCGCCGGTGCGCTTGATCTTCTCGGCCGAGACGCTCTTCACGTGATAGTCAGCCACGGCGGCGGCCATAATAATCATGCTCGCCTGCTCCCAGCGATCGAGCACGGCGGTACGCATCTGCTGCGCGGTTTCAACGTAGATGGTTTCGGCGGCCGACGGCGGCTTCAGCGCAGTCGGTCCGCTCACCAGAACCACCTTCGCGCCGCGGCGCAGCGCGGCTTCGGCCAGCGCGTATCCCATCTTGCCGCTGGAACGATTGCCGATGAAGCGCACCGGATCGACCGGCTCGTACGTCGGACCCGGCGGTGACCAGCACAGTTTCGCCGGCGAGGTCCTGCGAAATTCCTAACCGTTCCAATGTGGCTGCGACAATTGTCTTCGGGATCGGCCAGGCGTCCCGGCACCGACCATGCCGCAGGCAAGATATCCGCTGCCCGGCTCGACAATATGCACGCCACGCCCGCGCAGGATTTCCAGATTCGCCTGCGTCGCCGCGTGCTCCCACATGTTGACGTTCATCGCAGGCGCGACGATCACAGGCGCTGTAGTCGCGAGATACAGCGTGCTGAGGAAGTCGTTCGACATGCCCTGCGCAAATTTTGCGATGGTGTCTGCCGTAGCCGGCGCAACCAGCAGTGCGTCAATCGATTGCGCAACCGCGATGTGCTCGATGGCGGAGTCAACGTTCGCATGTTCGCCTTCGGCACCGAACATGCTGGTGATGACCTTTTCGCCGGAGAGCGCGGCAAAGGTCAGCGGACGCACGAACTCCTGCGCACCGGCGGTCATAATGACCTGAATCTGCACGCCATGGTCCTGCAACAGGCGAACGATTTCAGCGGCTTTATAGGCGGCGATTCCACCGGAGACACCAAGTGCGATTTTCATATCCTGAAACCGAAGTATACCCGCAATGATGTCGCCGCAAACGTCCAAGATTCAGCACTAAAACGCCAGGTTTTGAGGCAGAATCGCCTCAAATTCACCCGCTCGGGTTGGTGGAAGCATTACTTAAAGTTATCGATACTCAAAGATCCATGAATTACAGTCATGGGTAAATACGCGACTTCAACCGGTTTTTGAGCTCGATATTCGAGCCACTTCGCAAATAAGCGGGCCAAACGATGTCCCGCATGACTCAGTTTTTGAATTCGTGGTCTTGCGTACGTCGAATCCTGTAAGGTAAACACCGATGGGCCGCATCCACGTTCTCTCGGAAAATGTAGCCAACAAAATCGCTGCCGGCGAGGTGGTGGAGCGCCCGGCTTCGGTGGTGAAGGAGCTGCTGGAGAACTCGCTGGATGCCGGAGCGCATCGCATTCGCGTGAACATCGAAGCAGGCGGCAAGAAGCTCATCCAGGTCATTGACGACGGATGCGGCATGGTGCGCGACGACGCCATGCTTGCCTTCGAACGCCACGCGACCTCGAAGATTCGCAATGCCGACGATCTGGTCAGCATCGCAACGCTGGGCTTCCGCGGCGAGGCTTTGCCGTCGATCGCGTCCGTCAGCCGGTTGCGCCTGGAGACTCGCGCCGAAGAGGACGCCGCCGGAACCGTGATCGAAATCGCCGGCGGCAAACTGCTGACGGTTGAAGAAGCCGGGCTGCCGCTGGGAACTTCGATCACGATTCGCGATCTGTTCTTCAACATCCCGGCACGGCGCAAATTTCTGAAAGCTGAGTCAACCGAGCTGTCGCACATCGCGTCGCTGGTGACGCATTACGCTCTGGCGCATCCCGAGATGCACTGGGAGTTGCACTCGGCGACCAACGCGATGCTGATTGCGCCGCCGGTGGCCGATCACTCGCAGCGTATCTACCAGGTGTTTGGCCGCGAGACGCTCGATCAGCTACTGCCGCTGAGCGCGATGTTGCCGCTAGAGCGCATCGGCTTGCCGCAGCCTCCGCCGTGGCGGCGCTCGCAGCCCGAGGAGGACGAGGCCGCCGAGCCGGTGAAAGGTGACATCAAACTGCACGGCTTCGTCTCGCGCCCCGAGATTCAGAAGCTTAATCGCAACTCCATCTTCATCTTCGTGAATGGCCGCCTGATTCGCGATCGCCTGGTGCAGCACGCGCTGACTGAGGCCTACCGCAACATCATCCCGCCGACGGTTTATCCCGTTGTGCTGCTTTTTCTGGAGATGCCGTTCACCGAGGTTGACGTCAACGTGCATCCTTCGAAGGTTGAGGTGCGCTTCCGCCAGTCGACGCTGCTGCACGATTTCATCCGCGAATCGGTGCGCGCGGCGTTGATGAAGGCTCGGCCTGTGCCGGCGTTCATGACCGAGATGCGGGCGCAACCTACGGCATCGCCTTCGCTTTCGCCCAGGAGTGGCGTCGCAGACGCCGGCGAACTCGGTGTAACCGCAGCTGACGCGGCGTTCGCGCTACATGCGCCCGAGCCTCTGCCCATCACGTCGCGCTTGCAGTTCGACGGCAGCGGTATTGCAGTAGAGGCCAACGCGGCGATTCCGGTAGCGCGCTTCGGACCGCAGACTTTCGGTGGAGCGGTGCAGCCCGCTGCCGCGATCGCTCCGCCCACGAACGGCTGCTCGGTATCGCTGCCGCGAAGACGATGCTGCCGGTCGGGCTGGAGTCGCTCGCGTCACTCAAGCCGCTGGGACAGATTCGTGATTCGTTCATCCTCGCCGTGAATCCGCAAGGACTCTGGATCATCGACCAGCACGTGGCGCATGAGCGCGTGCTGTTCGAGAAGATCCTGAAGCAGAGACTAGCGGCCACGCCAGAGAAGCAGCAGTTGCTGATGCCGCTCATCATCGAACTCACGCCCAGCCAGATGGCGGTGTTCGCCGAGATATCCGACGAGCTGCAACTCAACGGCTTCGAGGCTGAACCCTTCGGTACGCGCACCATCGCCGTCAAGAGCACCGCAGCCGGCGTGAGTCCGGGCAAATGTCGAGCACATGCTGCACGAGCTCATCGATCAGTTCGAACGCGAGGAACAGTCGCTCAATCTGGAGAAGATTCGCACCGGCATCGCGGCTACCATCGCCTGCCACGCAGCCATCAAGGTCAACATGCCGCTGGAGCAGAACAAAATGGAGTGGCTGCTGGCCGAGTTAGCCAAAACCGACTGCCCGATGAGCTGTCCGCATGGCCGTCCGGTCGTCTTGCGATATTCTGTTAAAGACATTCAGCGGGCATTCAAACGTATCTGAGTCCGGCATTCGTAACGTGCTGGCCGTTGAAATGTCTCGACTGCTGGTGGCGCTTTGAAAGGGCGCGGCTTTAGCCGCGCCGTGAGCCGCCCGAAACGTCGGGCCTTCAACCGCTGAGGGAGTATTCCCTCAGCGGCTGAAGCCGGGTTTCGCTGCGCCCTGTGCGGCACGCCTGAAGGCGTGCCCTTTCAAGGCTCCTGGGTCTATTCATTTCGGAAGCACGGCTATACCAACACCCATGCAAGAACAGCAACTCCAGGAGCTTCGCCGCGAGAAGTGGCATCTGAACGGGCAGCCTGTCCGCACGCTTGATGAGGCGCGCAAGTTCATCGACTCGGTAGGCTTCTGCCTGCTGTACCCGCAGCGCCCGGCGGTGCTGGCTCCAACATTCGTGGGAGCTTATGTCGGCAGCGAAGACAAGCTTCCCACGCCGCAGACGGCATTTGCCGACACGCGCGCACGCGAAGCCAAGCAATTGATGGTCCGCCTGCTGCGCGACAAGGCAGCATACGAGGCCAATGTTTTTGCCGGACAATAATTTCCTGGTTTCGGCTTCGGTGTTTCCGTACTTCTACGGCATGGTGGGCGATCGCAATCCCAAGCAGGCGCCCAAAGCCACCACGCGCTCCGGCTATTCTCCGCTGGCGGTGGATTCCTTCCACCTGATCAACAAGCACGGCCCCATTTCCAAACACCGCCTGCGCGAGATGCTGGGCAAAGAAATTACGGAAACGGCGCTCGACCGCTCGCTCGACGAGTTGTGGGCGAAGCTGCGCATCACGCGCGTGGATTACAAGCAGGACGAGGGTGTGTTCTGGGACGTGCTGTTTCGCTGGGCGCCGGAAGCAGTGAAAGAAGGCATGCACGTTTCACTGGCGGAGTCGCTGACCGCGCTGGTGTCGAAGTATCTTGACGGAGTTCTGGCGGCGCAGCAGGAAGAAGTCGAGAATTTCTTCTCACCTTTGATTGGCCGGGCACGTGTGCGCGACGCGATAAACGCTCTTCAAGCAGCGCGTGAGCTTAGCTTCGTTCATGTTGGCGGGCGGGTGCTGATGCAGGTGTCTTCGCTACAGGATTCGCAACTGTTCCCAAACCTGCCAGAGCAGACGACAACTGAGTCAGAGAATGCTGCTTTGTTGGCTGCGCGCAGCAGGCCGCTGGTGAAGCATCGGCCTGGCAGGGCTGCACCGTCGAAACATCCCAAGCCCAAGCCCGGTGGCAGGCCTCGATGAGCGCGCGTAAGCTGGTCATCGCCATCGATGGCCCCGCCGGCTCCGGCAAGAGCACCATCGCTGCGCGGTTGGCGAAGAAGCTGGGCTACGTAAATCTCGAAAGCGGCGCTATGTATCGCGCGGTGGCACTGAAGGCGCTGGAAACAAACGCCGATCTTGACGACGAAGACGCTATGCGCGAGTTAGCCAAAGGTATGACCATCGAGCTCATCCCGCGCGAAGATGGCAATCGTGTTTTGATGGATGGTCGTGATGTTTCGCAACGCATTCGCGAGGCGGATGTGAGTGCCGCGGCGTCGCGGGTTTCGGTGCATCCCTCAGTGCGGCGCATCATGGTGGCGCGCCAGCGAGCCCTGGGCGAGCAGGGCGGCGTAGTCATGGAAGGGCGTGACATCGGGACAGTAGTCTTTCCCAACGCCGACGTAAAGATTTTCCTTGATGCCGATGAGGCAGTGCGTGCCGAACGACGGCTGCTTCAAAATGCAGCTGCCGCCAATAATGCGCAGCAGGTCAAGGCCGAATTAGCGGACCGCGACCGCCGTGACCAGACTCGCGCGGCTTCGCCCCTGGTTGCTGCTCCCGATGCCGTGCACATCGACTCGACACATCAGTCGATCGACCAGGTAGTTGCGGATATCGAAGGTATTCTGCAAGACAAGCTTGCCGCGCTCGGGTAGACGGAGGGAAGTACCTCAAGGCTAGACCGGCCCAAGCACTAACCGGTGTTCGAGTATCGTGAAGTCGCTTTACACAAGCACTCGAACAGAGCAGCATTGTGAGTGTGGTCGCCTGATTACAGCACTTATCTCTAGCTGCTGACTCACCTACATGTCACGCATGGCTAAACTCCGCATTCTCGCTGGTTTAACGATTTGCATGGCCTGCTTTTTCGGTTGTGCGCGCCACGTTGTAGTCAACAAGGAGATGACATGGGAATGTGCTCCCGAAGAATACAAACAGGGCTACTACGCTCGGCGGGACGAGTACGTACGGTTCAGGTTTGTTGATGATCCCCACTGCTTCGAGGTCGAGTCCTCAAAGAACTTATGCGCGGAACTTCGCCAGATAGGAAAACCCATCATCACCGCAACATTTGACGTATGGGGAGGACGCTTTCTCGCCCCGCAAGGATACGAGATGCTTGCGGTTGAGCAAAAGCGACTCATCAATACCGGAGGTTGGGGCAGTAGCGGCGCAAATGGCGCGACCGACCGCTGTCCAATAGGGAAAGTGATCGACGAACTGCAATAACTGGCTGGTACCCCACAGATGGCTGATGATTAACATGGACGCCCGGCCCTGAACAAACAATTCACAGTCAAAATCCCACCCCGCCAAAAGAAGGCGGAATGGAGCACCCGCAGCACTGCCCTGGAACTTACCTGTTATTGTCCGCGTATTCCTCCACACAGGAGAACAGCCTCTTGCGCAAGCGATGGAAAGAAGTAGGGCTGGGATTCGCGACGCTGTTGATCGTCGCGCTCGCGGCTACCGGCTCTCAACTGAAGATTCGCCAGTATGTATCGCCGGACTTGGGCCCGCTCGTGGTCACCGTCGTCGTGCTAGCGACATATCTGGCCTCGGTGAGGTGGATTGAGCGTCGCTCGGTCGTAGAGTTCTCACTTCATGGCGCGTGGCGCGAGATGATTTCCGGGTTGGCGATCGGATTCGCGCTCTTCGCCTCGGTGATGGGCATTCTGTGGATCGTCGGCGTCTACCATCCCGCCGGGCTCGGCAACGCCAAGGGCATTGCAACCGGGCTGGCGCTCGCCATCATGTCAGGAGTCTTCGAAGAAATTCTGTTTCGCGGAATTCTGTTTCGAGTGAGTTCGAGAATTGTGGGCACTTGGGGAGCGTTGTTATTCACTGCGTGCATCTTCGGTCTGGCCCATCTTGCGAACAAGGGAGCGACTTTCAGCAGTGGCGTCGCCATCATGCTCGAAGCCGGCATACTGCTGGGAGCCGCCTACGCTGTTACTGGGCGGCTGTGGCTGCCTATCGGCTTGCACATCGCGTGGAACTTCACTGAAGGTTCGATCTTTGGCATGTCAGTGTCAGGCAATTCGCTCGCAGGTATGGGTGATTCCGGATTGCTGCGCGGGAGTTTGAGCGGTCCGCCGATTCTCACCGGTGGTGCTTTCGGACCTGAAGCTTCCATAGTTGCGGTCGCGGTTTGTTTTATCGTCGCGCTTTATTTGCTGTATCGAACGGTGAAGTTGGGACGCATTGAGCCGCCGGCATGGCGGCAGCGCGCTGCGGTTCTAACGCAACTGGAAACCACGTCGTAATGGCGCGCGAGGAATAAGCGGCAGATTTGCCCGGCGCCTCGCCCCCGATGAAGAGGCTGCTGAGAACTCCGAAGCATGTTCTGTCGCCGACTGAAGTCGGCTCCGGATGACCGCAAATAAAGCGCTTTTCGGCACGACCGAGGTCGTGCCCTGACGCGGATCTTCTCAAACTTAGGCTGGTCAGCGGCTCGGAAGCCGTACCGGTCAATACCCGGGGCTAAAAGCCGTAGTTCTCGAGCCAGAACTGTTTCACCACGCTGAAGCGTGGTGCTTCCACCGTTACCTTGTAAAGCGCCCGATGAACAATCCTGTCAGCAGCGCAATGTCCGCGGCGAAGACGGTGCTGACAAAATTAACCGCGTCATTGCCCATGCGTCCCGCGTTTTCCCACGTCGCCCCAAGGAAGCTGTCGAACACCATGCCTGCCGATCCGGCGATCGCAATGACGAGCACCCAGTTCCAATCCACAACAGCGGACGCAGCACTGACCCATGCGATAAGACACGCTGCGGCGATGCCGCTCAGAGTTCCTGTCATGCTGACGCCGCCGTTGGTGCCTAGCGGCACGCTGCGAAATCCCACGATGAGGTAAGCCCTGCGGGACGAACCCTGTCCGACTTCGCTGGAAACGGTATCAGCAGCCGCCTCGGCCAGCGCGGCCATCGCTCCGGCGAACAGCAAATCGCTGAATTCTGGAAACCACAGCGTCGGCAGCGCGCAGCAGGCGGCAGCGCCCAGGTTGGCCAGCACCTGCGATGCGGTGCGTCCGCCGGAACGCTCGGCCAGTCCGAGCCGTTCTTTGCGACGCCGTCTCCAGCGGGTGGCGAGAACCGTGAGCAGGAAAAGGGTCAGCAGCGGAACGAAGCCGGAGAACCCGGCCGTGACCAGGAGTATGAAGGCAACTACGATTCCCGCCAGCGCGCCGCCATCCGACACGGCGCCAATAATGCGTGCCACTAGCGCGAACAGGATGGCGGTTAACCCGGCGGGCACTACCCTGGCATGTAAGAGATTCATTCAGAGTCACTTGCGGTAGTACAATGGCAGCCCGGACTGCGCGGCACTCCTTGACGCCCGACCGCCTGGACGGCGAACCGGCCTTAGGAGCGCATCCTAACAGATTGCTGCCCGGCGCGTGCAGGGTAGTGGTGCAGTTTGAATGAGGATGCTCGCCTTTCGCGCACCAGCGCGAATCGGCGCGCCCAGATCCCTCGCTGCGCAACAGAAGCGCGCTCGGGATGACAACCAAACTGCACCACGACCCTCGTGTAAAAGCACCATTGTCGGTGCAAAGCGCTTCGGGGTATGATTCGCGTGCGCAGTTCCAACTCGACGTAAGGTGAAAAACAGAATGGCTTCTTCAGTGTGGTCCGGTTACTTGACCTTCGGATTAATCTCGATGCCGGTGCGTCTGTTCTCAGGCGCGCGCGGAAACTCCATCTCCTTCCACATGCTGCATCGTCCCGACCATACGCGGATTAAGCAGCAGCTTTGGTGTCCGCATGACGAGCAGGTGGTAGAGCGCAGCGAGATCGTGAAGGGATACGAGTATCGCAAGGGCGAATACGTAATCATCGAGCCGGACGAGATCAAGAAGATTGAACCCAAAACCGCCAAGGCGATGGAGATCCTCGAATTCGTGAAAGCGTCGGAGGTCGACCCCATCTACTTCGAGTCGTCGTACTATCTGGTCCCCGAAGAAGCCGGCCGCCGACCGTACGCCCTGTTATGCCAGGCGCTGGAAGATACCGATTACGTGGCCATCGCGAAGCTCACCATGCATAACCGCGAATACACGGTGTTTCTGCGCCCTTACAACGGCGGCATGATGCTGCACACCATGTACTACAAAGACGAAGTTCGCGAACTGGAAGGCTTCGGCCGTCCAGACGTGGAATTGAAGGATGCCGAGGTCAAGGTCGCCCATCAACTGATCGAGGCTCTGGCCGGCGAGTTCGATCCGGAAAAGTATCACGATACCTTTGAAGAAAACCTGAAGACGTTGATCAAGGCACGATTGGAAGGCCGCGAGGTCACGGAGGTTGAGAAGCCACGCAAACCTGCGCCGGTGGTCGACCTTATGGCCGCTCTCAAGGAGAGCCTCGCGCAATTGCCCAAGAAACCGCCGCAAAGAGTGGCGGAGGCGCAGAAGAGTTCAGAGATTCATGCCGTGGCCGCGCCGGCTAAGAAGGCCGGCAAGTCATCTCGCCGCAAGAGCGCGTAGGAGCAACTGCCCGCTCAGGCACATCAACTATCGGCTTCTTTTTGGGTGCTGTGCGACGTCGGCTCGGCTGGCATATGTAATTTTTTCGCGATAATACAACTTTGGTACCAAATAATTGGTCCGCGATTGTTATACAGTAACTTTCGAGGCATTACCCCCGTTGCCGTCTTCGTCGAGAAGTACCAGCCCGCGCATCAATGTCGCGGTTTTAGGCTATGACCCGCTTCGCCTGGTAGGACTCCGTGCTGTGCTGGAGTCCGAGGCCGAATTTTCCGTTCACGAAGTCGAACCCGCTGCGCTGGGTCTTCCTTTGCCCGGCGAGCTCGTACTGGTTGGGTCGCACGGAATCGGTTCAGTTTTCGATGCAATTGCAGCCGTTCGTTCCCTCAACCCAGATGTCAAGGTCATCCTCACCGGCACGTCGACCTCCGACGAAGCCATGTTGCGAGCCATCTCCGCCGGCGTGAAAGGCTATCTGGACGAAGCAGCCCCGGCGGAAGCCTACATACAAGCGCTGCGGATAGTTAAGGAAGGCTCCCTTTGGGTACCTCGACGGGTTCTGGCGAAGTTCGTCGAGAGCGTAATTGCAAATCCCAAGAAAGTAACTGCGCACAACATAAGCGAGCGCGAGCGGCAGGTACTGGAACTGCTGGTTGCGGGCCACACTAACAAAGGGATCGGCGCCGAGTTGGGGATCGAAGAACGCACCGTAAAACTGCATATCAGCCGACTGATGCAAAAGGCGGGGGTGCATAACCGTATCGCCCTTTCGGTGTATGCAGTCACGAAACTGCTGTTCAGCGGTGGCTAAGAGAGCCTGGCGTGACTACCCAAAAGTGACAAGATTGATGTTACTAAAGGGAAGCGACAATATGTCCTAATGGACATATTCGATATGCCCTTTTGTTACTTGCCAAACAGTACTCGAAAGCGCAAACTGCATTCACCTACCACAGAACCTGGGAGATAAGGGCTGGAAAAGGGTACGAGGGTCCCCGATTCCGGCCCTTCGTTTGTCTGTAGAAACCTTGGCCTCGCGAATACTCGTATCGCTCCTCTCCATTCAGTGTTCCTTTATGTCACTAGACAGTAACCCACCGATGCACGCTTCCTGCGCGTCTGACAGCACGGTTCGACATAAGATGAACTCGGCCCTACCTATTTCTACCGGGAGTGTGGTTATGAAGACGCTCGCTTTAGTAATGACTTTGTTGATCGCCTGCGCGGTCTATGCTTCCGACCAGCGGGAAGCGGACATTGATCGTCTGCAAACTTCCGGAGTGATTCTGGATCAGATCATGTCGGCGCCCGACCACAAAATACCCGACGGAATCATGGACGGCGCAAAGTGTATCGCGGTTGTGCCTTCCATGCTGAAGGCCAGCTTCATCTTCGGCGCGAACTACGGCAAAGGCGTCGCCACCTGCCGCACCGGCACAGGATGGAGCGCTCCGGTGTTCTTCAAGATGGAAGGCGGCAGCTTTGGCTTCCAGGCAGGAGGCCAGGCCAGCGATCTGGTGCTGATCATTCGCACCGACGATGGCATGCAGTATCTGCTGGCAAGCAAGTTCAAGCTGGGCGGTGATGCCTCCGCCGCAGCCGGCCCGGTGGGACGCGATACTCAGGCCATGACGGATCTCACCATGCGCGCCCAGATATTGACCTACTCGCGCGCTCGTGGATTGTTTCTCGGAGTATCGGTGAGCGGCGCTGTGGTTCATCAGGACGGGGGTGACACGCAAGCCTTCTATGAGAAGCCGCTGACCTTCCGCGCCATTCTGAGCGGCAGGACGCCTGTGCCGCCGGAGGCTGAGTCGTTCTTGAAGACGGTGGAGAAGTACGCGCCGACGCCGCGAGCTCACGTCGCGGCGACCGCGTCGGCTGCGCCGGCAGAGACTACGCCCGCCACCGGCACAGAGCCGACGACGACAGCGAGCGCGGCTCCAGCAGCATCTTCCACTTCCGACGCGACCGCAGCTTCAAGCGCCAACCCGGCCGCGGACACGACTCCGAGCGCGACTCCGGCGGCGGATGCGACAGCCAACGCAACTCCCTCGGCGAACTCCGACCGATGACATGAGCGGAATGATGATGGCGCCGGAGAGTCAGCCTGCTCAGGCGCAACCTGCAACGAATGCAGCACCGGCTCAATCTCCGGCCGCAGCTCCTTACTCTTCCAGCAAGCCGACTCCGAACGAAGCACCTGCACCAACGACACTGCCCCCAGGCAAAGGCGGGCAGTAGAGCGATTGCGCCTGGCACCGCCCTCGGAAACAATGCTGTTTGACACTGATTTTCTGCGGGTGCTACCGTCAACGTGCCCGCGATGCTCGATCGATTGCAATACGCACCGTTGGCCGTTCTGGTCAGGCTTGTCGGTGTGTTGCCACGTTCGGTGGCGCGCGGA
Organism: uncultured Acidobacteriaceae bacterium; assembly: GCA_963819645.1. Taxonomy (GTDB): domain Bacteria; phylum Acidobacteriota; class Terriglobia; order Terriglobales; family Acidobacteriaceae; genus CAVVDY01. The sequence goes on along the minus strand of CAWFWZ010000014.1, from coordinate 436,560 downwards.
TTTGGCATCCTGCTGGGACAGCTAACTTATCTCCTCTATCCACGCCTCCGGCGCGTGGGCCAGCGCAATCTGCAAATCGCGTTCCCTGAAAAATCGGCGGCCGAGCGGCGCAAAATCCTCAAAGGCGTCTACACCTCGCTGGGCAGGCTGCTCGCCGAGTTCTGCCTCTTCCCCTACTACACGGTTCGCAACTCTTCGCAGGTCGCGGTCTATCAGGGATTCGAGAACTTCGAGGCCGCCGAGCGGCGCGGCCTGGGAGTCCTGCTGCTGACTGCGCACTTCGGCGGATGGGAGGTGGGCTCGTTCTTCCATTCGTTGCAGGGGCACCCGATTCGAATTGTGGTTCGGCCACTGGACAATCCGTACGCTGACGCACTGGTCACCTATTACCGCACTTTGCACGGCAACACGGTAGTCAACAAGCAGGACTTCGCTCGCGGACTGCTGCACGCGATGCGCAAGAACGAAACCGTGGGCGTGCTGATGGACACCAACATGACTCCGCCGCAGGGCGTGTTTGTGCCATTCTTCGGAATCGCAGCCTGCACGGCAAGTGGGATCGCGCGCGTTGCGTTGCATACCGGAGCGGCGGTGGTTCCGGCATTCACCATCTGGGATCCGGAGTTGCGCAAGTATCGCGTGCAGTTCGACCCAGCGGTGGAACTGGTCAACACCGGCGATCACGACGCCGACGCAATGGCAAACACGGCGCTGTTCAATCGCGTACTGGAAGGCTACATCCGCAAGTATCCCGACCAGTGGCTGTGGGTGCATCGCCGCTGGAAGACGCGTCCGCCGGGAGAGGCGGCACTGTACTAAAACGGTTTTCGGACTAGGCGTGTACGGGTAGAGCGGCGCTTCAGCGCCGCGTTAGCGTCACCACCCCGTTGGGGGTTGGAACAGCAGCCGAACGCGGGCCTGAAGTCCCGCTCTGCCGGTCACACCGCCATCCTTATTGAACTGTCATTCTGAGCGTAGCGAAGAACCTGTTTTTGCTCGCGGTGCCGCACGTTGCCAATCGGAAGTTATAGTCGCGGAGCGTAGAAACTGAGCTCTCCTCAACAGATCATTCGGATAGACACGAAAGCAGGTTCTTCGCTGCGCTCAGAATGACAGATCAAGAGAGGAGCACGTTCCAACAAAGCCCAAAAAAGCAGCTTCCGCTACTCCCCCTTCCGCTTCTTCCCCGGCATGCTCGCGGGATTGTCGTGCGTCTTCTCGCGGAAGCGTGCTTTCATGCCGGCAGCAAGCGAGACCGCGTTTTCGCCAAACCTCTCGCGCATACGATCGGCCGCTGACAGCGCCTGGTTCCATCTGTCGTGCGCGCCCGCGCCCGACAAGCTCAACTGTTCGTTCTCTTCGTCGAAGTGCGAGGCATGAACTCCCAACAATCGCACGGCTTCACCCTTCCAATTTTCGCGGAAACAGCTCGCGCATCACTGCGAAGACTTCCGAGTCCACCGTAGTCGGCTGCGGAACGGTTCGCGCGCGGGTAATGGTGTGGAAGTCGGTGGTGCGCAGCTTCAGTTGCAGGGTACGAGCGGGCATCTGCTGCTCGCGCAAACGCCGGCACACCATCTCCGACAAGCGTGCCAGCATCGACTCCAACACCTGCGCGTCAGCGGTGTCGTGCGAAAACGTGTGCTCATGGCTGATCGACTTCGGGCCCTCATCTTCGCCAATATCGGCGTCGAACCAGCCGCCGGCATCCACGCCGCGAGACTTGCCCGCCAAGGCCAATCCAATCGCGCCAAAGTTGTGCTTGAGCCAGCTTTCATCACGCACTGCTAAATCACCAACCTTACGAATTCCCTGCTCTTCCAGTCGTTTCTCCATCACCTTGCCGACACCGGGAATCTTGCGAACGTCGAGCGGCGCGAGAAAGCTGGCTTCACAGCCAGGCTGTATCCAGAGCACTCCATTGGGCTTCGCCTGGTCCGAGCAGACTTTTGCGATGAGTCGCGAGGTGCCAATTCCGATGGAGCAGTTCAACTGTGTGTCGCTCTTAATGGCCGAATGCAGCAGGTGCGCCGCCCGCATAGGTGAACCGTACAGGCGCTCCGTGCCCGACATGTCGACATACGCCTCATCGATGGAGACCATCTGCAGCTTGGGCGAAAAGCGGTTTAGGACACCGTAGACTTTTTCGGAACACTCGCGATATCGACCAGGATGCCCCGGCACGAAAACGGCATGGGGACAAAGTTTTGCCGCGGTGCGCAAGGGCATCGCGGAATGCACCCCGAACTTTCGTGCCTCGTACGATGCGGCCGCTACTACGCCGCGCTCGTTGGCCGCTCCCCCAACGACAACTGCCTTATTCTTCAACGACGGGTCGTAGAGCTCTTCCACCGAGACGAAGAAAGCGTCCATATCGACATGGAAGATTATTTTTTGCGGCGGCGCCATGTTTGCCACGAGTTTATCGATGTGAGGTAACATTCTGCCACTCCATCCCGTCGTGAGGAAACCATGACTCGACCCGGTATCGTTCTTCTGGGCCTTCTCTTCTGGACCGCGTCGCTAAGCGCGCAACAGGCAGCGCCGCCATCCGCCGACATGCAGCAGTTGCAGGACGAGATAAAGCAACTGACCTCTTCGCTGCAGGCCATGCGCTCTGAAGTGCAGTCCTGCCGCGATGAAATTCATAATCTGCGAACGGAGCTGGAAGCTGCGCAGTCGGCCGTGCCTGCGGCTGATGCGGACGTGACACACGCGATCGCCGACTTGCGAGAAGACCAGTCGGTCACCGACTCGCGGGTGGCGACGCTTTACCAGACCAAAGTCGAGAGTGGCTCCAAATATCGCGTGCGACTGTCAGGACTCGCGCTGTTCAATACTTTCGTCAACCGCGGAACGGTCAACACCACCAGTGTTCCCAATCTCGCGCTTCCCACTCCGGATGGACAGCCCGGAGGTAGCATAGGCGCGACCTTCCGGCAGACGCTGTTTACCTTGCAGGCGTTTCGGACCAGAGGTCGGCGGAGCGCGTACCAGTGCCTCAGTGCAGTTCGGTTTCTACGGAGGCTTCACGCGCACCCTGGACGGCTATGTTCAGGGGCTGGCCAGTCTGCGGACTGCCGACATCGCGTTTGACTGGAGCAAGTGGTCGCTGAACTTCATGCAGGACAAGCCGTTCATCTCGCCGCTTTCACCCACCACTCTGGCTGCGATCGGCACGCCCGAATTTGCCTACTCAGGAGACCTTTGGACCTGGACGCCGCAAATCGTTGCCGAGCGCACCTGGCAAGTGTCAGACACGGTCAAGCCACATTTGCAGTTCGGAGTGCTCGATCCTTTCGACGGCGAAGTGCCGGCCGGCTTCTACCTGAGGCAGCCTGAGGCGGGCGAGTTGTCGCGCACGCCCGGCATTGCTGCCCGACCGAGCCTCGATTTTCCTATTGGAAAGCAGATCGCGACCATCGGAGCGGGCGGCTATTTCGCCCGACAGGATTATGGCTATAGCCGGGTGCTCGATGCCTGGGCCGCAACCCTCGATTGGAACCTTCCCTTCGGCGAACATTGGGCGTTGTCAGGAGAACTTCATCGTGGACGCGGGTTAGGAGGGATGTGGGGCGGCATCGGATCCAGCGTGGTGTTTACCGGCCCCGAAGGCAATCAGTATGCTAGCGTTATCGGTGTGAACACTGTGGGTGGCTGGTCGCAACTGAAGTTCAGGCCGGCGTCGAAGTGGGAAATCAATAGCGCTTTCGGCGAGGAGAGCCCATTTGCGGCAGACCTTTTGCAAAACGGTGATCCAACCTATTTACCAGTGTTGCGTAACTGGACAACCATGGTGAACGTGATCGATCATCCGCGCTCGAATCTGCTGCTCTCGGTCGAGTACCGCCACCTGAACACCGTGCTCTTTGGTGGACAAACGCAGACTGCCGAGCACGTCAACCTGGGTGTGGGAGTGACGTTTTAATGAAATGCCGGCTCGGGCTGCTGTTGATTCTGGCGAGCTGCGTCTCGTGGGCGCAGCCCGAGGCCGTGTCAGGCAAAGTCATCATCCAGCAGAATGGGAGACCGGTTCGCTCTGCCGCAGGCGCAGTGGTATGGCTGACGCCAAGCAAGGGGGAAGCGCCTAAGCCGCCCGAGAAAGTCTTCCGCCTCACCCAAAAGAACAAACACTTCTCGCCGCATCTGCTGGTGGTGCCGGTTGGTTCCGCTGTGCTCTTCCCTAACCAAGACCCGTTCTTCCACAACGTGTTTTCGGTCTATGAGGGTACGCGCTTTGATCTCGGCCTCTACGAGAGCGGCTCGTCTAAAGAGGTACACTTCAACCGGCCGGGACCGTCGTACATTTTCTGCAACATCCATCCCGAGATGAGCGCCATCATCATGGTGATGACCACGCCTTACTACGCGACCACCGATGCCGCGGGAGACTACTCCATCGAGGGTGTGCCGGCAGGAGACTATGAACTCTCTGTCTGGTATGAGAGTGCGCAGCCCGAGCAGTTGAAAGGCTTGCAGCATCGCGTGACGGTTACAGCGACCAATGCGCGTCTGGATCCAGTCACGGTGCAGGCCGCCCCCAGCCTGGCGGTCAATCACAAGAATAAGTACGGTCAGGATTACGAGAAGCAGCCGTCCTACCCACTTCCCCAGAGCCCTTAGCTGAGGGTCTCAAGCTCATCGGCATCCACCTCAACCGAGAAGCTTTTCATGATCGCGTCAACCGTAAGAACGACGCGCAAGCTCGTCAGTTCCTTGATCAGGACGCCGGTTTTTCCAGCGAATGCGCCGCCGGTGATGCGTGCCTTCTGGCCTACAACCAGGAAAGGATGTGGCCTGCTGTTGCGCTCGGCTAAGCCTGCACGCAGCGAATCGATTTCCTCATCATCGAGTATTGCGGGATGGCGGCCCGGGCCCACGACCGACACCACCCCGGGAACGCTAAGCACTTTGAAGTAGAGCTTTGGTTCGAGGCGGGCAAATACATAACCGGGAAAAAGCGGCTCTTCCACTTTGGCGCGCACTCCGTTCTTCCAACGTCGGGCTAGGCGAACCAGAGGCAGGAAACAATCGACCGACCGGCATTGAAACTGTTTGGCTACTGCCTTCTCGTGGCGGGGAGCGGTGTAATACGCGAGCCATCGAGCCGCGTCGGGCTCTCCATAGCACCGAACCGCTGTGCGCTCCCCCTCGTTCTGCGCGACGTTTCCAAACATGCAAAGCGCTCCTATTGGCGGCGGCTTATGGTCGAGCAGTCCGTGCGCTGCTCCCACTCGCCAGGATTGCGGTGGTTTCAGACGCGCGGAAAAACCTCGGCGAACCATCCAGCCGACGCAAGTGGATACTTGCTTCTGTTAACAACAATATTTTGGGAGGATCTTAGCCGAATGGGAGATTAAGCTGCTCGTGGGGTAGGAGTCAAGCTAAATGCGGCACAGATTGTCGTAGATTGTTTCGATAAAGGAACGTCGCTACAGATTTTCGCGCAGCAAGCACTTACTCAGCACGGGGCTTGAAATTCGCGATGGAGCCGCTCGCAAACCCGGCGAAAAAAAAGCCGGCCAGTAGCCGGCTTTCGCCCCTCAACAAGTTCGAACCCTACTTAAGGCTCTTCACATAGGTGGCAACGGCTTTCGCCTGATCGTCGGTCAGACCGGCAACGGCCTTTCCGTGGGGGGCCTTCTTGCCGGCGGCGCCCTTGGTCAGAAGATCGGTGATCTGAGCATCGCTCAACGCGGTGCCCTTCACGGCAGGACCGACTTTGCCGGCTCCATCCGGACCATGGCACATGGCACACTTGGACTTGTAGATGGCAGCGCCGTCTTCGGCGGCCCAGGCAACGCACGACATCGAAAGCAGTGCGATTACGGTCAATACGATGATGCTACGCTTCATGAACGTTTGGTCTCCTTGTAAAAGATTGTGTCCTCATTGGCGATTGTTTCCTGTGCCGGGCGATGCGCAAAAACTTAGCACCGCCTGTCGCAATTCGCAACACCAATTTGCGAGGTTTTGAAATATTGCAACGACTTTCGGTCGTGGTCGCGTTTGCGGGTCGATCAATTCCTACCCACTACCCAACTTTGTACCGTGAGTAGCTAGCGGCGACCCTCTATGCTTTCCCTTTTTGAGAATTCGGTCTGTGATTACGGTCATAGGGCGTGGTGACGTGGGCAGCGTGATCGATTCGTCAATATCAACGGGTTTGTCACATGCCTGCGATCAACGCGGTGTAAAATACGCCCGTCTTCCTACTTCTTGTCGCGAGGATTCTCATGTCAGAACACGCTGCTTCTCACGCTCCCGGAATGTTTTGCTGGATTGAACTGATGACCAGCGACCAATCCGCAGCTAAGACCTTCTACACCTCACTGTTCGGATGGACGGCTGAGGACAATCCCATGGCCCCGGGCTTTTTCTACACAATCTTCCGCCTGCAGGGGAAACAGATCGGCGGAGGTTACGCCCTGATGCCTGATCAGGTAGCGGCCAACGTTCCACCGAACTGGCTGGTGTATGTGGCGGTCGACGACGCGGCGGCAATCGCCGACAAGGCCAAAGGCCTTGGCGCCACGATGATAGCCCCACCTATCGATGTGATGGAGCTCGGCCGAATGGCCATCCTCCAGGACCCAACCGGTGCGGTATTCGCCATCTGGCAAGCCAAGCAGCAAAAAGGCATGGAGGTCGTCGGCGTAGATGGCGCGTTCTCCTGGGCCGATCTCAGCAGCCCCGATCCGGCCAAGGCCGCCCAGTTTTATTCGAGCCTGTTCGGATGGCAAATGGAGAAGGGCGAAAATGATCCGGATGGCGGCTACCTCCACATCAAGAACGGCGAACACTACATCGGCGGAGTACAATCGCTCGCCCACCAGCAGCCAGGAGCGCCGCCACACTGGCTGGTTTACTTCCATGCCTCGGATTGCGACGCTTCCAGCAATAAAGCCAAGTCGCTGGGCGCCAAAATTTATTTCGGCCCGGTGACCATGGAAAACGTCGGACGCTTCTCGATCGCGGCTGATCCGCAGGGCGCGGTGTTTTCGCTTTTCCAGCCGATGCGTAAGGAATAGTGCCTCGCGACTGATAACGACAAAAACCTGCGAACCGCGGATTTGCACGGATGAACGCGGATCAGAGACGTCACATGGAATTTGTTCCTGATCCGCTACCATCCGCGGAAGTCCGCGGTTTTCAGCGTTTTTGGCCCCTCCCGCACGAACCAAAGGCCATTGTTCCTCGTATACCCCCTTGTAGCCGACTGCGCGAACGTGGCGCCGGCATTTCCGTCCTTGTCCTTTATGGTCTTGCGCGATCTCATTCGCGACGTTTTTCACACTCTATGGGCGCACAAGCTGCGTACCGCGCTGACCATGTTCGGCATTGCGTGGGGAGTTATCTCCATCGTGCTGATGGTTGCGGCGGGCGAGGGGCTACGCGAAGGGCAAGCCAAGGTCGCGCAAAATTTTGGCAGGGACGTGATGATTGTCTTTGCCGGGCGCACCAGTCTCCAGGCCGGAGGCGCACGCGCCGGGCGTCGTATTGAGTTCGAAGATAGCGACCTCGAGACGCTCGCGAAGCAGTCGCCCGACTGCCAGTGGGTACTGCCCGAGGTTGGTCAGAGTAGTGTTCGTCTCCACAGCAACTACAACGCCAGCGCGCAGATGGTCGCCGGATCATGGCCTCCGTTTGCCGAAGTGCGCTCTATCGATGTTGGGGAGGGGCGTTTCTACAACTGGGACGACTTGGCCGAAGGACGTCGCGTCGCCTTTCTCGGGACCGAGGTGCGCAAGCAGCTTTTTGCCGGACGCAACGCGATCGGCGAAAACGTCTACCTCGACGACATTCCTTACAAGGTCATCGGCGTGATGAAGGCCAAGGACCAGGACTCCAGCTACGACGGCTTCGATGTCAACAAAATCTTCATTCCGTACACGGCGATTCACAACGATTTCCCCAACAAGCCTCCGGCCAAGCCGCACGGACTCGATCGCCTGCTGGTGACGCCGAAGTCCGTTGGGCAGCACACGGCCTGCAAGAACGAGATCATCGGCGCGCTGGCGCAGGTCTACAACTTCGACCGTCACGATACGGAAGCGGCGAACGTATGGGACACCATCGAAGAAGCGCAAGCCTTCGAAACTATGACGAACGGCATGAAAGCGTTCCTCGGCGCTGTCGGCTTTACCACGCTGTTCCTCGGCGGACTCGGTGTGATGAACGTAATGCTGGTCGCGGTGCGCGAACGCACGCGAGAGATCGGCGTGCGCAAAGCCGTAGGCGCGCAGTCGAGCAGCATCATGATGCAGTTCTTCGTCGAGACCATCATCGTCGTGCTGGTCAGCGGCGGAGTGGGCATGGCGATCTCCTTCGGCTTCTGCGCCCTCTTCAACCTGATGCCGATGCCGCAGTATTTCGCCGGACTTCAGCCGACCTGGCAGTCGGCTGCGCTCTCCATCGGATTGCTCGGCACAGTCGCTGTATTGGCGGCGATGTATCCAGCACGGCAGGCGGCGCGCATTGATCCCATCGAAGCCTTGCGCTATGAGGCTGGGGGATAAAGCATGCGGGCCCTCTCCATCGCCGGCATAATTCTTGGCGAATCCTGGGTCGCTCTGCGTCGCGGCCGCACGCGCAGTTTGCTAACCATGCTGGGCATCGTGTGGGGCATTGTGGCGGTCACGCTGCTGATCGCGTACGGCAGCGGATTTCGCCAGGTGCTGGTGCATGCGTTCGAGGCCTTTGGAAAAAGCGCCGTCACCTGCTGGCCTGAGCAGACCAGCGAGCAGCCGGGCGGCCAGCGTGCCGGCAAAAAGGTTCGCTTCGAGCTTGCGGACCTGGAAGCCGTAAAAGCACAGGCCACGCTGGTGAAGCACGCCTGCCTTGAAACGGTGAGAACTCTGCCCATCGCTTACGGCGATCGTGTGGCAAATACTGCGATTCGCGGCGTGTGTCCCGAATACGGCGAGATGCGCAACGAGGTCCCTGCCGAGGGCCGCTGGATCAGCCCGAGCGATGAGGTCGAAAAACGACGCGTATGTTTCCTCGGAGGCCGTGTAAAGCAGCAGTTGTTCAGCGGACGCAATGCCATCGGCGAAACTGTGCAGATAGCCGGCGTTCGCTTTACCGTCGTCGGGGTGATGGACCGCAAGCTGCAAATGTCGAACTACTTCACCAGCGACGACCGCTCAGTCTTCATTCCGTTCTCGGCAGCGGGAGACATTTGGAACACGCGCTATCCGCAGGTGCTGATCTTCGAGCCGGTAGCGCCGCAATTCGAAAAGAAGGCCGAGGCGCAGGTGCTCGCTGCTGTCGCCGAACGACAACAGTTCTCGCCCACCGACAAGAAAGCTATCCAGATGTTCGGGCGCGAGGAATTTCGCCCGGTCATCGATGGCCTAACCATCGGACTGCAGGTGTTGCTGTTATTCATTGGCGCGCTCACCTTGGGCATCGGTGGTGTCGGCGTAATGAACATCATGCTGGTGTCGGTGGACGAACGCATTCGCGAGATCGGCCTGCGACGAGCACTGGGCGCCCGCAAATGGCATATCCGGCTACAATTTCTTGCCGAGACCATGATGCTGATGCTGCTCGGTGGCGTCGTTGGTATTGGCCTGTCGTACCTGCTCTCTGCTGTGCTGCCGACATTGCCGCTCCTGGGTCCGCTGTTCGAAGACACTTCTGGCGTGGGCGACATTCACCTGCGCATTTCCGCTATGGCCGTGATGGGCTCGGCAGCAGTGTTGCTGTTCGTAGGCGTGATCAGCGGAATGGTGCCTGCGCTGCGTGCATCGCGCTTGGATCCGGTGGAAGCGTTGCGGTACGAATGAGGAAGGTGTCAGGCGTCAGGTATCAGTTACCCCTTCTGGTTTGTCATCGCGAGCGAAGCGAGGGATCTGTTCTCTAGCCCTCGACGGACAGCAGTCCTCTCGCGCACAAGGGCGGTATTCGCAAATCCGCGAACCACATGATGTACCCTGTTGACCAGAGCACGCCTCATGACAACCCATCTGATTCGCTTCTTCGCTCTTGCTTTGATCGTAGGCGGCACTATCGCCGCCCACGCCCAGCTTCCCTCGCCAGCCCTGCTGGTTCTTAACAAGGACGACAACACGCTGGCCATCATCGACCCAGCGACCAACAAGATTGTCGGCACGGCACCGACGGGCAACGCGCCACATGAGGTCGCGGCGTCCAGCGATGGCCGCTACGCGTACGTCGCCAACTATGGCTCGGACCAGCCGGGCACCAGCCTGTCGGTCATCGATCTGAGCACGCGCAAGGAAACGCGCGTCGACATCACACCACTTCGTCGGCCGCACGGGATCGAGTTCGCGGACGGCAAAGTCTATTTCACCGCAGAGTTGAGCAAGGCCATCGCGAGGCTCGATCCGCAAACCCTCAAGATGGACTGGGTGCTTGGCACCGGACAAAACCTCACTCACATGCTGGTGCTGACAAAGAACATGAGCCCGATCTTCACGGCGAATATCGGCTCGAACAGCATCAGCATGATTGAGCACGCTTCCGGTCGGGATCCGTGGATAGAGACGGTGATTCCAGTCGGCAAGGGCCCTGAGGGGTGTGACATCGCGCCTGACGGCAAAGAATTTTGGGCAGCGAACTCGAGCGACGGAAGCGTGAGCGTCATCGACGTTGCGGCTAAGAAAGTGGTGCAGACGATCGATGTCGGCACCAAGCACTCCAACCGGCTGAAGTTCACGCCTGACGGCAAGCTCGTTCTAATCTCCGACGCGGGAGACGGCGACGTGGTCGTCGTTGACACCAGCTCGCGTAAGGTCACGAAGCGCGTGAACCTGGGCAAAGTAGCGGAGGGTATTTTGATCGTCCCCGACGGCTCGCGTGCTTACATCGCCTTAAGCGCCGATGACAAGGTCGCCATCTTCGATCTGAAGACGCTCAGCAAGACGGGTGAGATCGCTACCGGCCGCGACCCCGATGGGATGGCCTGGGCCGTACGCTAAGGTGGCGTCTCCAGGGCTAAAGCCATCAGGTTTTTTAACGGCATGGACGCTGGCCTGAAGGCCAGCTCTACCCCGATTCTCTATTGCGCTTTGATGCCCATTGCCGGATAGAGCTCCGAAGGATACATCACCCTTTGATAACAGTTTCAACCTTGCGGACAGCATCTTGTTAGTGAGGAACATCCAGATGGTGGCATCTTTGGGGATGTCGGGCGGCAACTCGGGCAAGGGCGACTGCCCCTGCTGAGCGAAAGCCACGGAGGTTAAAACGGAAGCAGAGCAAAGGCGAAAAAGCGCAGCAGAGGTCTCATAGTTAGCCACGATTACATACGTTCCGGCGAGGCGAGTCGTTCCCTGAACTTTCTCAGTGCAGGGATTCCTGCAGGCTCAACAAATTCTGAGGTCTCACGCGGATGACTCCCCCGCGCGGACTGTCGAGATCAGCCAGCAGCAGAAATGCGATGGCCAGTACGATTGGCAGAACCAGCAGTGGCCTCCGCGTTTTTTCTTCCCCGGCGGCATATCCCAACAGGAAATTACAGCAGATGGCGATGGCGAACATGAACATCCACGCTGCCACCGGAATACGGTTCCACCACGCAGCTTGAGTGTAGCCCTGGCGGTTCAGAACGTCGTTCATGCCGGAGACAACCAACGTATTCACTGGCGTCGGTTGCGCCTGCGCCGCGCGGGCGACAATCGACCACATCTGGTTTTGCAGGTCCGCAGCTTCGCGGTTGACGGTTGCCAACTCCTCCGGGTTCCGCGTCTGGAAAAACACTACGCGATGGACGAGATATTGCTTCAGCAGTGCATGAAGTTTGTCTGCGTCACCACTGGGCAGCAGGTCGGCGCGAACGTACTCTGTGCCGATGGCATTGGCCTCCTCTTCTTCGTAATTCTTGCGCTGATCGTAGCGGCCGACCGCCATGGAGAATGCAAAGCCGACAATCAAGCCCAAAAGAGTTAGGGTGGCGCCGAGCACAAGATTGAATTCTTCCAGTTCCTTGGGCGCGAACCGGCGTCTCGAAACTCGATCTCCAAGGTGTGCCGCGGCCCACAAAATGAAAAAGCACGCCAGACCAATCAGGATGGGATATTGCAATGCAATCCTCAACATGCTGAGATGATAACGACCACCGAACTAGGAACCAAAGACTATTCCTACCGGACTTCCCACACTGGCACCAAGCTTCTCTGCGGCTGAGGCTTGCCGGGCGGCGATTTCCAGGTAGCCCGAACTGCCGACGATAGCGAAGTATTCGCCTTCGACTCCCTCAGCGTAAGACCTGCAAAGCCGGCTGATGTTCTCACCTGAGATCAGGATGCTCACGGGCGGTACGTTGGCCGCAAAAAGCTCGGGCGCATCCTGCTCGCCGATGTTAGTTATCAAATTTCCAAACTTATCGATCTTCAGCACCGTGCCACGCAGACTTTTGTCGCCGATGCGCTCCACCGCCGGCAGCGGCAGGCGGACGTGGTCGGTGATTTCAGGACCGAAGTCGGCGGGGTCGATGCCCTTGCTCAGCCATCCCGCGACCGCAGCAAAGACGTCGCGACCGTGAAATGTCTGGCTCATGGGCTCTAGAAAGTATCTCTCGGAAATGATGTGGCGAACGGTGAACTTCGGCTCGCGCGCTTCGATCATCGAGAGCACGCCGTTGTCCGGCGCGACGAAAACGTAGTTCTCCGTCTCGGCCAGGATGGGCCGGCGCTGGCTGCCGACTCCCGGATCCACGACGACGACGTGCGCGGTGCGGGGCGGAAAGAAGCGGTACGCCTGCGCGATGGTCCACGCCCCGTCGAGGATGTCGTAGGACGCGACCGAGTGACAGACGTCAACGATGCGGGTTTGCGGCTCGATGTTCAGCACCACGCCATGCATGATGCCGACGAAGGCGTCTTGTAGTCCAAAATCGCTGGTGAAGGTGACGATGCGTGGCTCGGCCATGTTGGCAAGCTAGCGGTTGTCAGCGACGAGAGTCAAGCGACCTGTGTTGTCGGTTACTTGTTGGTGTGTTGTCGGTTACTTGTTGGCTGTCGCCAGAAAGAGGTTGTCCGTGGACGGGCTCCCCAAACAAGCGGCTGGCGAGAAGTTACAACCCGACTCGGTCTTTAGACTTGTTCCTTCGTGCCTCTGTGCCTCTGTGGTGAATAGAGGCCTTCACACCATGGCGGAGTTCGCCGCGCGGACAGCTTGGTCGTACTCACGCTCTGACTCGGCCGGAAACAGAACCCACAGGCTGTAGATTCCCAGCGCGGTTCCGAACGGAATACTAAACAGCGCCAAGAACGATAGCACCAGCGTCAGCGTCCGCGCCCAAGTTTCGCGCTGCAGCAGTCCGTAGCCGGCGAAAAATCCGGCTGCCGCTTTGACCAGCACAGCGACGCCAATCACCCCCAACAGGGTGGTCAGAAAATTTGCAGGAAAGTCGGACCCGGCTTGTCCTGAAGCTTGTATGTGCGGGATGAGTTCAGTGGCGACGATCAGCAAGACCAGTCCGGCAATTACGTTAAAGGCCGAGATCGCCAGCCATAAGATGCCCACCAGTCGAATATGTTCCTGCACCCGGCTCGGCGAGGAGCGCGCCATTACCAACGCGTCGGAAAACTGTCTGCCGCACTGGTTGCAAAATCGCTGATCCGGCTGCACCGCGGTACCGCATCGATCGCAAAACATAGAGACCTCCTCGAGGCCGAAAATGTCTGCTAGTGATACGCAACGGCGGGCGAAATTGTTTCAAGAAGCTGTCAGCCGTCAGCTATCAGCTATCAGCCCTAACCACGTTATTTCGCGGCGAATGGCTGGGCAACAGCGTCGATCTCACCCTCTCACCAACATGCGCCGTATGAGCGAACGCACGCCGCCCGGCAGACCCCGACTGAGGAACTGACGGCTGATAGCTGATGGCTGATGGCTGATAGCCGTACTCCGTCTGACAACTGACCACCGGCAACTGACAACTCCGTTCACGGTTCCACGCCGCCGCTGGTGGTTTCCCGCCCGCTTCCTGTCGGAGTGGCAGGGGCGCCGCGCCGGCGCAATTCCAGCGGCAGGTCGGAGCGGGTGATCCACAACCCTAGTAGAGTCGCCGCCAGCCAAGTCACTCCGATCAGCGCGATGGCGAGCAGGTCGGCGCTGCGGCTGCCGTTGATGCGCACCGAGCGCGACACACCGTAAGCCGCCGCGCCGGCGAAGAGTGCTGTGGCGAACACTTTGCCCAATCCCAGCCACGGCAGCCCTCGCAGACGGAACCAGATTGGCGCGCTGCAACAGCCATGCAAGGGTCACGGTATGCATGAGGATGCCGATGTCCGATGCCATCACCAGACCGGTCACGTCAAACCTGTGAAACAGTGACGCGTAGATAGGCAATGACACAACCGTGATAACGCTGCTGGCGATCATCGGAGTGAGCGTGTTGCCGGCGGCGTAGAATCCGCGTGAATAAAGGGCCTGCGCCGACCATAGAGCCAACGATACCGAGAACCAGGCAAAGTACACCGAGGTGGAGAGCGAGTCTCCAAAAGTAAAGCGGCCGCGACGGAAGGCGAGGTCGACAAAGGGCAGCGCGGCGGGAATCATCAGCGCGGTCACCAGCAGGGAGACGGCCGAGATGCGATACACCGATTTGTTGACGCTGTCGGCGAATTCGCCGCGGCGGCCCTCTCCGAACAATTTGGCAAAAAACGGCATCGAGGCCTGCCCGGCTGCCTGGCCGATAATCGAAATCGGCAGCGCAAACAATCGCTTGGCATAGTTGAGGCGTGTAATGTCGCCTACGCCGCCTGACGCGAAGTAGCGCAGAATCCAGTCGTCCGCCGAAACCAGCGACACGCCCAGCATCAGCGGAATAGTTGAGCCGCACCCATTCGCGAAACTCCTGGTTACGCCAGTTGAAGTTCAGGCGATAGCCGAGTCCTGCGTTCGCAGCCCCGATGGCGTTGATCAGAAATGGACCGATGAAAGATCCCGCCAGCGCGCCATACGCCAGCGCCGTGATGCCAAATCGGTGTGCTCCGATCAGTCCGCCGAGAATAATCGACGCCCCGTAGATGACCGGACTGAGCGCGGGATAAAGGAACATTCGCCGCGACAACAGCACCGCCGACACCACACCTCCCGCATAGAAGAAAATCTGTCCGGGCAGCAAAATGCGCGTCAGGTACACGCAGAGTTGCATCTGCTCGGCGGTGAAATGGGGAAACAGCAAGCGCTCGAACTGCGGGGTAAAGATCTCAACCAGGATGGTGCCGAAGATGATCACCAGCGTCATGATGGTGATGGTCGAGTTGAAGGCCTCTTGCGCTTCGTGGTCGCGCTTCTGCGAAATCTGGCGCGTATAAATCGAAATGAAGGTGATCGACGCGGTTCCGCCCGCCAATATATAGAAGAGGAAGTCGGGCAGGGTGAAGGCGGCGACATAGGCATCGGTCTTTGGCCCGGCGCCGAAGGCCCACGCGACATACATCTCGCGCAGGTAACCGATGATGCGGCCCAGCATGACCGACGACATCAGCAGCAGCGTGGCGGAAAACGCGCTGTGCTGATGCGATGGCCGAAGGTTGCGCAGCAATCGCGCAAACAGACCCTCAGGCCTCGCGCCGGAAGAATTGGAATCCACCATGAAACTGCGATTCTACGGTAGCGGCGAGTGCGCAAGCGTGACGAGTGTGGTGCTGTCACGTCGAGGGCAGACTTTGGCGAAAAAAGACCCGGAGCGGGGTAGCTCCGGGCTCTCTGGGGTAAGAGGCGGATCTATCGGAGGGCGACAACCACCTCTTGCGGCGCGGAAGTCTGGTTGCTGGCTACTGCTTTCTCTTCACGCTCCAGCTTGGACTCGCGCAGTTGGATTCCTTGGCCGTCAATGCTCCATGCCTGATACAGGAAGTAGCGCTCCCCATACTTGTGGAACACCAGCTTCGCGTGCATGACCTGCTTGCCGTCAGCAGGCTGGAACTGGATCATGGTGCCATCGCCGTTCTTGAAGTCGCGAATGAGAATCGCGTGCGCCGCCACGTCAGAAATGTCGTAGGTCGCCGCCGGAAGCACCTTGTCCGCGACAACGAAATCGAACGGAACGTCGGCGCGCGCCTTGTTCTGAGCATTCACATTTACAACCAGAGCCACGGCCATGAGCGCCAGGGCCCCGAAAAACTTGCGGTTCATAACGCCTCCTTGAGCTCTGCGGGAACCCGGTTGAAGTTTGTCTCTGCCCCAGCGTTTACATTTCGGCTGAAGCCTTGTAGCTGACGGCAGGGAATAGAGCAAGTGCTGTGCCAAGCTGGAAAACAGAGTCAAGAGCGAAAGGGCCGAGCATACAGCTACTGCCCTTTCAACCACCTACGGGCGCTGAGGGAAGCGCACGAACTAAGCAGCATTCCGAATATGACCCGCTGACTATCTTAGTGGTTAGACAGTGGCTATCCGTTCGAATGGAGTCGGTTTTGCATAGGTGATCTTGGTGAGATTTTCCGCCTCTGCGATAATCATCGCGCGCTACAACGCTACACGCTCCTCATGACTACTCGAATTACCTGGGAAAAACGTATCCGCCGGGCCGAAGAGCTTCTCGACCGCAACCCGTCGAGTTCGCAGGTGCTCGCGTTGTACCGGCACGTGCTGGCGCTACAACAGCAGATGGGGCAGAGCTTCGAATCGCACGCGTCGCCTGCGGCCGCCGCAGGCGCTTCCCTGCTCGAGCAACTGGATGTGGACCTCGCCCTGCGCTGGCTGCCGGCTTTGCTCAAGGTCGCACAAAAAGAAGGTCCGACGAAACTGGCCGAGGAAGCCGCGCGCATCGGCGCTGCCGGCGAGATGCAGCAGCGGCAGATGCTCCTCGCCTTCCTGGACGGCGGCCAGGCCGGCTCCTATGCGCCATCCACCTTCTTCGCTCGCGTCCTCTTCCAGACCCATGCGGAGTTTTTTGCCTCGCGACTGATCGTACCGGCCGGATATCAAGGTGCTGTGTGTCCGTTATGTGACAGCAAGCCGCAGTTGGCGGTCTTGCGTCCCGAAGGGGACGGCGGTAAGCGGCACCTGGCTTGCTCGCTCTGTCTGACGGAGTGGGAGTACCGTCGCATCGTGTGTCCGGTGTGCGATGAGGTGGACCCCCTCAAGCTTCCGCGCTATTCCCCCGAGGAGCCAATCGCCGTTCGCGTTGAGGCCTGCGAGACCTGCAAGGCTTACCAGAAGTCGTTCGACATGACGGTGGACGGGCTGATGGTTCCCGAGGTGGACGAGATTGCGACCGTTGCGCTGGATCTCTGGGCGACCGAGCACGGATATCACAAGATTCAGTTAAACCTGCTCGGCTTCTGATTGCAAATCGTAGCGGAATCCAGCCAAACTGCTCTATTTTTCGCATTGACCGGCTGTCATTCCACGGTGTAATCTTCCCTGCATTCCGCGACGATGTGGGCTCGCGGCCGTTGCCACGATGGCCGACGACATCATGAATCGCAAACGACCGGTACGTACGGTTATTTTCGTCAGCTCTTATGCGAGCGCCCTCCCCCGGCACTCTTTTCTTTCCTTTGTCTCAATGGTTCACCCAGGAGGTCTGGCCCATGGATGTGTCTAGACGAGCATTCTTCAAGACTGGCATAGCCGGCGCGGTCGGCATCACGGTTTTCGGATTCGACGCCCAACCGATACTGGCCCAGGCTGACAGCCTGAAAATTTCACGCACCACAGAGACGCGCAGCACCTGTCCCGTATTGTGCGGTGAGCTGCGGCGTCATCATCCACACCATTGGCGACAAGGCCAAGAACGTCACGCCGCAGGTGGTACACGTCGAGGGCGATCCCGACCACCCCATCAACCGCGGCACGCTTTGTCCCAAGGGAGCGTCGCTGCAGCAGGACATCCAGAATGAGCGGCGCCTGCTGAAGCCGCAGGTACGGCGTCCTGGCTCCGACCATTGGGAAGACATCTGCGTGGAACCAGGCCATCGACGAGATCGCGGTGTGGACCAAGAAGACGCGCGACGCGACCTTCATCGAGACCGACGCCAAGGGCAACACGGTGAACCGTCTGCGAGACCGTTGCTTTTACCGGCGGCTGCACCGATACCAATGAGTTCAATTACCTCGTCGTGAAAACGATGCGGAGTATGGGGGTGGTGCGCCTGGAAAACCAGGCGCGTGTTTGACACGGCCCCACGGTCTCAAGTTTGGGACCAACTTTCGGACGCGGCGCCATGACCAATGGCTGGATCGACATCAAGAACACCGACATGATGTTGATCATGGGCGGCAATCCCGCCGAGAACCATCCTTGCGGTTTCAAGTGGGCGGTCGAAGCCAAGCGGAATCGCGACGCCAAGATGATCGTCATCGATCCGCGCTTCACCCGCACCGCATCGCAAGCCGACCTCTTCTGCCAGATTCGCGCCGGCAGCGACATCGCCTTTCTCGGCGGCGTAATCAATTACGCCCTCCAGAACAACCGCGTCGCCCACGAATATCTGGTGAACTACACCAACGCGGCGTTCATCATCAAAGACGGATTCAAGCTGCCTGAAGATGGACTGTTCTCCGGCTTCGATGCTGAGAAGAAAACCTACGACAAGAGCACCTGGAACTATCAGGAGGGCGGCAACGAAACCGGCAAATTTGTAGCAGCTGCTGCTCCGGCGACCGAGGGAGCACCGAAAGCAACTCAGGGCGAAAACGTTCCCGCGGCGAAGCATGGCAGCGCGTCGGGCCAGGCGGAAGGCCAAGGCTATCAGGCGCAGGGACCGGCAGGAGCAAAGGGCATGGGCGGCGGACCGATTCCACCTCCGTCGCTGCCGCCGAATGTGGCCTACGATTTGTCGCTTCAGAATCCGCGTTGCGTCTACCAACTCCTGAAGCAGCAGTACTCGCGCTACACGCCGGAGATGGTGGAGCGCATCACCGGCATTCCCAAGGACCAGTTCCTGAAGGCCGCCGACATCTTCACCTCCGTCCGCAAGGACGGCGACATGAAGAAGGTGGCCACCGTCATCTACGCCGTCGGCTGGACGCAGCACTCCTTCGGAACACAGATCATCCGTGCCGCCGCCATGCTGCAGTTGCTGATGGGCAACGTTGGTCGCGCCGGCGGTGGCGTGAACGCTCTGCGCGGGCACTCCAACATTCAGGGCGCAACCGACATGGCCGGGATCTTCGACATCCTTCCCGGCTATCTCAAGATGCCGGCTCCCGCCGACAAGGACCTGAAGACCTATCTCGAACGAGTGACGCCCAAGCCATCGAAGCCTGGCGAATGGGAGTCGTTCAACTATTGGTCGAACACGCCGAAGTTCACGGTGTCGTTCCTGAAGGCGCTGTACGGCCCGGCAGCGACCAAGGAAAACGATTTCGCCTTCAATTATCTGCCGAAGATCGATCGCAAATACTCCTGGGTGGAAAACTGGAACGACATGTACGAAGGCCACGTGAAGGGATTCTTCGCCTTCGGCATGAACGGGGTCATGATCGGGCCCGACTCGAAGAAGAACATCGACGCCTTAAAGAAGGCCGATTTCCTGGTGGTTTGCGAAATCTATCCCGACGAGACCAGCGCTTTCTGGGAGGCGCCGGGCACCACGCCGGAAGAGATGAAGCAGATCAACACCACGGTCTACCGGCTGCCGGGCGCTGGCTTCGCCGAGAAAGACGGCACCATGGTCAACTCGGCGCGCTGGCTGCAATGGAAGAATATTGCGGTGCCGCCTCCGGGACAATGCAAGCTTGACCAGGACATCCTGGCGCAAATCTTTCTTAAGATCCGCGAGCTCTATAAGAAAGAAGGCGGCAAGTTCCCCGATCCTATCCTGAATGCGAGCTGGACCTACACGATTCCGACGAGTCCATCCTTGGCCGAAGTCGCCAAGGAGATCAATGGCAAGGCGACAGCCGACATCAGCGACGAGAAGACGAATCTCTCGCTGAAGGCCGGACAGCAGATACCGGGCTTCGCAGCCCTGCGCGACGACGGTACAACTTCGTCGGGTAACTGGCTCTATTGCGGATCATGGACCGAAGCTGGGCCGCTGATGCAGCGGCGTGGCACCGACGATCCTTCCGGTCTGGGCATTTATCCGAACTGGGGCTGGTCGTGGCCGATGAACCGGCGCGTGCTCTACAATCGCGCCTCCTGCGACCTGACGGGCAAGCCCTACGATCCTTCGCGCAAGCAAGTGTGGTGGAACGAGACGGCCGAGAAGTGGGTGGGCAACGACGTCCCCGACTTCAAGCCCGACTCCAAACCCAGCGATCACATGGGCCCGTTCATCATGAATCCGGAGGGCGTGGGGAGGATCTTCGTTCCCATCGGAGCGGTCACCGACGGTCCGTTCTCCGAACACTACGAGCCCATCGAAAGCCCGATTGCGAATCCGCTGCATCCCGATCAGTCGCACAATCCGGTGGTGAAGAAATTCAATACACCTCTGGACAAATATGCCAAGCGCGATGAAGGTTACAACATCGTCTGCACCACGTATCGGCTGACCGAGCACTATCACTACTGGACCAAGAACAATCCCATGAACGTAGAACTGGTGCCGGAGCCGTTCGTCGAGATACCTGCCGAACTGGCCAACGAAATGGGCATCACCGGCGGCGAGAAAGTGAAGGTCAGCAGCATTCGCGCTGACTACATTGCGAAAGCCATGGTGACCAAGCGCATCAAGCCCATGCAGGTCGACGGCAAGAAGCTCTACCAGATCGGCGTTCCGATCCACTGGGGCTTCAAGGGGATTTCCGAAAGTGAGGGCAGGACGTCGCTCATGCCCGCCAATCGGCTGACACCAACCGTTATCGATCCCAACGCTTACACACCGGAGTTCAAAGGATTCCTGGTGAAGTTGGAGAAGGTCTAAAGGAGGGCACGAGATGGGTGATCGCGGAACACTTCGAATCCAGCAAATCTCGGCCCACCCCGGGCCGGTCGCCGGCGAAGGCACACAGCGCCAGGACAAAGTTTGCAAACTGATTGACACAACAACGTGTATCGGCTGCAAGGCCTGCGAGGTTGCATGCGTGGAATGGAACGATATGCCGTTCCAGACGACGCACTTCGACAACACCTACCAGACCATGCCCGACACCGACTGGAACTACTGGAACCTGATCAAGTTCAACGAGGACCAGCACGAGGACGGCAGCTTTGCCTGGCTGATGCGCAAGCATCAGTGCATGCACTGTGCCGATCCCGGATGCCTGCGCGCCTGCCCGGCCGACGGCGCCATCGTGCAGTACTCCAACGGCATCGTCGACTTTAAGCAGGAAAACTGCATTGGCTGCCGCTTCTGCATTTCAGGCTGTCCGTTCAACATCCCGAAGTTCAATCAAAACACCAAGAAGGTCTACAAGTGCACGCTCTGCTCTGACAGAGTGGGAGCTGGCCTGGAGCCCGCCTGCATCAAGTCGTGTCCTACGGGCTGCCTGCACTTCGGCACCAAGGAGGACATGAAGTTCCTCGCCGAGAAGCGCGCTACCCAGCTTCGTGACGTCTCCGGCTTCAAGGACGCCGGTGTCTACGATCCCGAATCGATCGGCGGTACCAGCGTTATCTACGTCCTGCACAACATCAATAAGCCTGAGTCTTACGGAGCGCTGCCCAAGAATCCCACCATCCCGCTTGCGTTTACGGTTTGGAAGGACGTGTTCAAGCCGCTCGGCCTCTTTGGCGCCATGCTGGGATTTGTCGCCGTGGTAATGCACTACGTCTTTGAAGGCCCGCGTCGTGTACAGCCAACGCCGCCAATCAAACGGATCGATCCGCCCTCGGCGTCTGGCAGAACTTCAGGAGGAGACTAAATGGCGACCTCCGCTAACAGCTTCCAACACCGCCCGAATGTTATCGACCGCCTGGGCCAGACCGTCGTCTACGTCGGCGAATTGATGCGGCATCCGGTGTACACGCGCTTTCTGCACTGGATGTACGGAATCTTCTTCTTCCTCGCCCTGTTGTCGGGATTCGGGATTTACCTGCCGTGGATCTTCCGCTTCTTCACGCCGTTGTTCGGTGGCGGGGCCATGACGCGCTTCCTGCATCCGTGGTTCGGCCTGGCGATTCGTCTTCTTCTTCGGTCTTCAGGTAATCAACTGGCTGCAGCCGATGAGATGGACGGACGCCGACTCGCGCTGGATGAAGCACATTCACACTTACGTCACCCGCACCGATTCGGTCGAGTCGCCCGAGACGGGCTTCTTCAACGGTGGTCAGAAGCTGATGTTCTGGGAGATCGTGGTCGGGTGTATCGCTTACGTGATCACCGGCTTCATCATGTGGTATCCCACGGTGTTCGGGCGCGGGCTGGTGTCAATTTCGTATATCATCCACGACCTCTCCGCCCTCATCATGCTGTTCGGGATCTTCTTCCACATCTATCTCAGCACCTTCGGCGAGCCGGGCACGATTCAGGCCATGACGCGCGGAACCGTTAGCGAAGCCTGGGCGTGGACGAACCACCCGGCATGGTACAAGGCAGTGACGGGACGGGATGCGCGGGAGGCGATGGAGCAGGCGCGAAACTCGCCGCCCTCGGGTGAGCCGCCGACGCTCTAAGCCGGTGGCGCCGGTCGGGTACCCCACTCATTCCTACGGTTGGAATGAGTGGGATTCACAAACCGTGACCTTCCACGCCGCTGGCCACGACATGTGCATCGCAACCGCTATGCCAATTTCTTTTTGCGATAAACCAGCACCGACGCAATGATGACGAACATTACGCCCGCCACAACTCGAATCAGGGTGACTGTGTCCATAAAGGTCTCCTTTCAGATAGGTTCTCGGGGCAGCAATTCGCGCTAGTCGAACAGCCCTCCCAGGTTGTGCATGATGTTCAGCGCCGCCGGCCCGATCAGCACGATAAACATGCTGGGAAAGATAAAAATCACCAGCGGAAACAGAAGTTTGATGGTCGACTTCGCCGCCTGCTCTTCTGCCTGCTGACGCCGTGCGGTACGCAGCGACTCGGCAAACGTGGCCAGGGCACGCACGATGGGAGTTCCAAAACGCTCGCTCTGCCAAAGCATGGCAACGAAGGCTTCGGTCTCTTCCAGCTTGGTGCGTTGCGCCATGCTGTGCCAGGCTTCCATGCGCGGCTTGCCGGCGCGCTGCTCCACGTTGATCTGGGCAATCTCCTCGCTCATCGCCTGGTGTCGAATCGCCAGCTCCGAGCCCACACGATTCAGCGCCTGGTCGAGTCCCAATCCGGCTTCAACGCAAATCACCAGCAGGTCCAGGGTGTCGGGCAGGCCAAGGCGAATCTGCTCGCGGCGGCGGCGAATCATGCTGCTCAGCCAAAGATCGGGCAACAAATACGCAATGAAGACCAGGATGCCGGCGCCAAAGAGACCAAATTGCGGAAGGAAGGTACTGCCTGCCAGCGCCAGCACCGGAAGCAGCAGCCGACTGGCCTGATATGCTCCCGCTTGCCATTCGCTGCGCAGGCCGGCGAGACGAAGATTGTCGCGCAGCTTGCCTGCGTTCTTGAAGCTCAGCTTCACCCGAATCCAGTTCAGCGCCTGCTGCAATGGCGGTCCCGAGGTGTAGTTTGCCGGTTCGGATTCCGCGCACCGCGCTTTCCAGGCCGCGGCGAATCCGTTGCTGCGAAGAGCGGCCGCGCAATAACACCCAGGCCATGCCCGCGAGCGCAAAACAGCGAAATGGTAAACGCAATGGCGAGCAGTGCCGGGGAGCTCATCACACCTTCACCTTTACGATTCGGCGAATCACCAGGAAGCCAAACAGAATCTGGAAGGCGCACGCCATCAGCAGCTTCTGCCCGATCGGATCGGTGGTCATGACCCGCATGTACGCGGGATTGGCCAGGCGCAGCATCACGTACAGAAAGGCCGGCAAGAGCCCAAGAATCCAGGCCGTCAGGCGACCCTGCGCGGTATAAACCCGCACCTCGCCCTTCCAGGCGAATGCGGTCGCGCATCACCTGGTTCGTGCGGTCGAGGATCTCCACCAGGTTGCCGCCGGTCTCCCGTTGCACCAGCATGCTGGTCACCACCAGTTGCAGATCGGTAGAGGGCACGCGCTCAAGCAGGTCCAAGACGGCATCGCGGAACGGCATGCCCAGGTTCTGCTGACGGCAGAGGGTGCGAAATTCGGAGCGCACCGGCTCCGCCGCCTGCTCGCCGACAATCTCCAGCGCCGCACTCAGGGCATGCCCGGCCCGCAAAGAGCGTGCAATCATGTCCAGTGCGCCGGGCAGCGCGCGACTCAAACTTCTTCATGCGCCGCTCTCGCTTGCCGCGCAGAAAGACCAGCGGCAGGGCTGTCCGCGCCCAGCGCAGCAGCAATCGCCAGTGCCTGCATGGGCAGAAACATTGAGCACACCAGGTATCCCGCCAGCAGCCGCCACCAGTGAGCTGAGAATCACCTGCCCAACGCTCCATGAGCTGGCCGCCTGGGTCAGCAGCTTCTGCAGCGCGTGTGCCGCCGGAACCCGTTGCAGGATGGCAGTCGAGCCACGCGACCTCGCTGAGCTTTGTCTGCTTGAAAATTGCGGGAGCGCCCTCTCCCAGATACACCTCGTCGCTCACATGGATCTGCGACAGGCGAGAGTCGATGACCTTCTCCGACCGTCGATGGCCGGGTCATCAGCAACAGACAAACGAAGCTGAGCACCAGCACCAGCAGGAATGCGGTGACCATCAGGAACATGGTGGCTAGACCTCCAGCGAGTGCTCCAGCAGTGCCGGCGAGAACGGTACCCCGGCGCCTTCAGCTTCTCCGCAAACTTGGGCACGATGCCGGTCGAGTGGAAGCGTCCCAGCACCTTGCCGTTCGGTCCCACCCCGCGCTTCTCGAACAGGAAGATGTCCTGCAGGCTGATCACGTCGCCGCTGGTGCCGGTCACCTCGGTGACGTGGGTCACGCGGCGCGAGCCGTCGCTCATGCGGGAAATCTGGATGATGATGTTGCACCGCCGAGGCAATCTGCGCGCGAATCGCCTTGTCCGGCAGGTTGATGTCGCCCATCAGCGACATGGTCTCGATGCGGGAGAGCGCATCGCGCGGGCTGTTGGCGTGGACGGTGGTGATCGAGCCATCGTGGCCGGTGTTCATCGCCTGCAACATATCGAGCGCTTCTTCGCCGCGCACCTCGCCCACCACGATGCGATCGGGACGCATACGCAGGGCGTTGATCACCAGCTCGCGCTGCCGGATGGCGCCCTTGCCTTCCACGTTCGGCGGACGGCATTCCAGCCGCACCACATGCGCCTGCTTCAGGCGCAGCTCGGCCGAGTCTTCGATGGTCACGATGCGTTCGCGCTCGGAGATGAATCCCGAGAGCACGTTGAGCAACGTCGTCTTCCCGGCTCCGGTGCCGCCGGAGACGATGATGTTCAGCCGCGCCTGCACTGCCGACTTCAGCACGTCGAGCATCTGCGGAGTCAGCGCGCGGTTGGCGATCAGGTCCTCTTCGGTCAAGCGGCGTACTGCCGAAACGGCGGATGGAAAGCAGCGGGCCATCGACGGCCAGCGGAGGAATAATCACGTTCACGCGCGAGCCGTCGGCCAGGCGCGCGTCGACCATCGGCGACGATTCGTCGATCCGCCGTCCTACGCCGGAGACGATCTTGTCGATGATGTGCATCAGGTGCGCATTGTCCTTGAAGGCCACCGATGGTGCGTTCCAGTACGCCGCCGCGCTCCACGTACACCGTGTTGTAGGTGTTGACCAGAATGTCGTTGACCGTCGGGTCCTGCAGCAGCGGCTCCAGCGGGCCCAGTCCGAACACCTCGTCGAGCACTTCGCGCGCCAGCCGGTCGCGCTCCACCACGCTGAGCGGCGTATTCTGCTCGCCCAGCAGTTGGTGAATCATGGCCAGCAGGCTCTGCCGGGAACGCGGGTCCTGGAGGAAGTCGAGCTTCTCCAGATCGATCCGCGTCAGCAGTTCGCGATGTACCGCCGACTTGATCTCCTGCTGCGCGCGGCCGAGCAATAATTTTTGCGGTCGCACTTCCGGCGGAACTGCGGGGCGATGGGGAACAGCGACTTGCGTTGCCATGGTTTAGTCCCTCAACTTGCGGTTTTCAGCGAGCTCAAGAACGGAATGCGCCAGCCGCTGCGGACGGGCGTTTCCGCCTCGGACACGGTTGCCCCAGGCACCAGCGACGCGGCCCACTTTCGCACCTGCGAGACGAACTCCGATTTGCTCGCGGGATCCAGCGGCGTGCCGGTATTCATGGCGCGAATGAGTTCGGCGGAGCAGTTGGGAATCGTCATCGAGATGGGCTGGCGAATGGCCTTCTCGATCTGTTGCAGCGTCACCGCGCCCGCCGAAGAGTAGCGGTTCACCGCGACCTTCAACTTGCCGGGCGAGATGTTGCACTGGATCAGGCGATCGACACAGCGCGACAAATCGCGCACCGCAGGCACATCCGGAGTAGCGATCAGATAGAGTTCATCTGCGTGATCGATGATGGCCAGATTGGCGCCGCTGAAGCTGCGCTGGCAGTCGAAGATCACGTAGTCGTAGAGCCCGCGCAGGAACAGCAGCGCGCGTTCCGCATCATCCACCGCAGCTTCGGCTGTGACATCCAGCACGTCGGGCGATTGCAGCACATCGACCCCACTGTCATGGTGAGCTACAAAGCCGGAGAGCAGGGCGGAATCGAGCCGTCCCACATTGCGCACCAGTTCCGGAAAGTCATAGCGGCTGCCGGGCAATCCCAGATACAGGCCTACATGGCCGAGCTGCGCGTGCAAATCAACCAGCAGCACTCGGCGTTGATGCAGTTTCGCCAGGAAGGTAGCGATGTGGACCGCGAGTGTAGTTGCGCCGGCTCCGCCGCGGGTTCCCAGGAATGCCAGCACTCCTCCACGCAGCGTGGAAGCTTTCTCGCTGGTCGCCCAGCGGCTCTGCAGACGCACCAGCGAATCCGAAAGCTGCTCGATCCTGACCGGCTTCACCAGGTATTCATTGCAGCCGGAGCGCATGGCATCGAGAATGAGAGCCGGATCAGCGCGCTCGCTGAGCGCAATCATGGTGATGCTCGCTCCGAACATCTGCTGCAGCGCCTTGGCGGTTTGCACCGCTTCGACCCGGTCGCGGTCGAAATCGATTACGCAAAGGCAGGCTTCGCTATCTTGTGCCCGCTGCAGAATGTCGAGATTGGCAGTGCGATTCAGGTAGTCGGTTAGTCCGCCCACAAACTGCGCCGCAAAGACCTGCAGCGTCGCGCGCATGACGTCATCGATGGTCGCCGAATCGGCACATACGGTCAGAACACACAAGCCGTTGCGCACCGCACTGGAATTTTTACTGCTCACGCGATCTCCCGTTTAGTGTTCCGCAGCAGGCGGTGTTACTTGTTCCTTCGGCTGATCGTTCTTGGACTTGAGCGAGTTGTCGAATGGGTCGGCGCTGAGATTGGGCACAGCTTCCTTCGGCAGCGGCGGTATCGCGACCGGATTCGTCAGCGGATCAACCAGCACCGGCGTGATGATGACCACCAGCTCGGTCAGTGACTTGTTGATGTCGCGCGACTTGAACAGCTCGCCCAGGATCGGAATGTCGCCGATGCCCGGCATCTTACCCAGCTTCTCCGTGGTACGACGGTCGAGCAGTCCCGACATCGCAAAGCTTTGCCCGTCTTGTAACTCAATCTCGGTCTCTGCACGCCGCGTCGAGATCGCCGGGATGGTATAGCCCGAGATGGTAACCGCGTTGGTGTAGTCGAGCGCGCTGACTTCAGGCGCAACTTTCAGCCGGATGGTGTGGTCGGGATTCACGATCGGCGTGAAGTCGAGGCGCACGCCGTAAGGCCGGAACTGGATGGTGATGCTGGTCAGACCACCCGACGATCCCTGAATCACCGGGAAAGGAAATTCGCCGCCGGAAAGGAAATGTGCGGTTTGGCCGCTGAGCGCCGTGATATTCGGCTCGGCCAGCACCTGCAAAACCTGGTTTTGCTGCAGGTCCTTCAGGATCGCGCCCAGGTCAATATTTTTGTTATAGACGAAGATGTTGAGCAGGTCCGATAGCCCGAGCCCACCATCGTCGCGCATTTGTATGCCTCCGAATTGCTGTGTCTGGGTGACCGCCGTGGTCGGGCCTCCACTGAGAATGTTGATCCCGAACTGCGTCAGCTTGGTGCGATCGACCTCAGCAATACGTACCCTCAGTTGCACTTGCGGCGCGTGCACCACTAGAACCTGGACTGAGCTGACGACGTCTTTGGAATACGAGGCCAACAGCTTGACCGCCGCATCGATTACCGCCGGCGAGCTGGCCGCGCCGGTCAGCAGCAGCCGTCCACCCTGGCTCTCGACCCCGATATGCTCGTAGGGAAAAGCCATCCGCAGGGCTTTCGCGGGTTCGGTGAGATCGAGGTCGGCGACCACCGTGTACAGGCTCGTGGCCCCATCTTCGGTCCACACCGCCACACTGCTTGCGCCGCCGGCTTTCGCCGTCAGTATGAGTTCGTGCGGGCTCGCGGTTATGGAATCGACCACGTCGGGATTGCTGACATATACCCGCCGCAACCGCTGCGAGGTGCGAAGCACGGTCGAACGCCCGACCATCAGAACCAGCCGCTCACGCTCCGTCTGCGGCAACGGTTGCAGACGGGAGGGATTCTGCGAAGTGATAACTTGCGGAGCACTTTGGGTCGCCGGGAGAGCCTGAACCGGCTGCGTTGCCGGAAGGTTCTGGCACCACACGTCCAGCGTCGTCAGCAACAGTGCTTGCAATAGGAAGAGCTGCGCGAATTGGCTTTTTCGTTTCACGGGGATGCTCACGGCTGATTGAAGTTCGCGACCTGCCGCTTGTCTCCGGCAATGGTCTCTACGGCGTAGGACCTCACACGCTGCGTTCCGGCATCGGCGCTCCTGGGTGTTGCCGGAGCCTGTCCTTTGCCGCCTGAAAGCTCACGCAGATCCATGGGAGCGTCAGCTACGGTTTCGTGGTCGGCCGAGTTGCGCAGCACGAACTGCACGCTTCCCTGCGTACTGGCCAGCACCACGCGTTGCGCATTCTGCGGGCTTAGCAGCAGCGTCACCACGCTGACGGTTTCGGGCTTGCCTTGCGGATCAGGCTCGATTTTCTGGCCCGCCGTCAGTACCTCCGCATCTTGCAGGACGATCTGCGTCATCGGTATGGGAGAGATTTCGTTCTTGTAAGTCACCAGCACGTCGACATGCGATCCGGGATACAGAAACCCGGCCACGCCAATCACTTCGTTCGACTTCAGTGCAGTGGCGCGCATGCCGTCAGGAATCTTCGCCGTCAGTCCGATACCCGAGCCGGCGGCGGCGAGATAGCCGGCCAATACCGGCTGGCCGGGGGTAATGGGATAGAGCGCCGTCCGGTCTGCAATCTCGTCGATGCGGGCAAAGCCGCCCTGCAAAGTCAGGTTGATGGGCCAGTCGATCAGCGAGAGGTTATCCGCCTTCAGCACTTCTCCGGGCAGCACCGGCTTGTTGACGGTGACATAGGGCTGGGTCTGAGGACGGCCTGCGGCATGGCGCATCACCTTGCGCGCCAGAACGAATGTGCACAGACCGGAAATCAGAAGCGCCAGCAAGAGAGCTACGACGGTGCGGCGAGTGTTCATGGGGTAAGCACTCCGCTATAAAAAGTTAGGAGTGCCCCTACAGCGATGGGCACTCCATAGGGCAGGTACAAACGGGCACGTGGGGAAGAATCATTTTTTGCCGTGTGTCGTGGCCACAGCCAGCCAAAGAGATTGCGCAGGGTGTCGCCTAATGCGCCGCGAGCGAAGGCCATTGCCAGCGCAAATATGCCTCCCGCCAAAGCGGTCGACAGCAGCAGCTCCGTCAGGTGGCCAATGCCGGCGAAAGCAGCGATCGCAGCCATCAGCTTCACGTCGCCACCACCCATGCCGCCCATGAAAAACATCACAGCGAATAGCGCGCAGGCTACCAGGCAGGCAGCGAGCGAGCTGAGAAAACCTCGTACGCCACCGAGCAGCGCATTAACCAGTAAGGCGAGTAGAAGGGCGGCTCCCGTCAGCCGATTAGGAATGCGGCGCCAGCGCAGATCACAGGCGGCGCCGGCCAGGGCGAAGCAGACTCCGCCGGCAAGCGCGTACGGGTTGGAGGACGGGGGCATCATGGTTAATCTGATTTCTTCGCAGCAGCCGGCAATCTCCTTACGTTTGAGTGGCCTGGTTTGCGAAGGAGCCACGCAGATCGCATGGCCCCTTCCGCGTAGGAGTCGTGACCTGATAACTACGTAACGGACGCATTCAGGTGGCTTGAGACCTTGCTGAACGCGGTGCTCAGCGAGGTTGCCAGCCCCTGCATCGAGACGATCGCTCCCAGCGCGATGAGTGCCGCTACGAGCGCATACTCGATCATGTTTTGCCCCGACTCATCCCGCAGCAGTCTGCGCCAGGCATTTGTGGCCTTGCTCAACATGCAAGTTCTCCCTTCACTCCGGCGGTTGTCCGCCGTGAGCTTTCGTGCCCCCGGTTTCCCGCAGGCCTGCTTGTCTCATCGGCAGGCGAGAGAGAAGCATGAGGGCCTCTCGCTATTCGCCATTCGCTATTCGCCAGAAACTCAACATCACTACAAGCCACGGAAAGCGCCAGGTGGTTGGTTGGAAGAACTCCGTACTGGCCGTGCCTGCCTGCTGAACTGACAGCGAATTCCGAAAAAAATGGCGACCAAAACGGTCCGGCGCGAATGGCGAATAGCGAAAAGCGAAGCGCGTCCTTAATCGTCTGCCTCAATTGCGCCGATGGAGCGCAATGATGGCTGCCTCCAACGCGCTCGATCGTGTCGCGTCGTCCGTGCCCGGTGCTCCCGCGCACGACTGGTGGCGCACCCTCATCGGGTTTCCCGCCGTCCTGGCGACGGCTCTGGCAACGACTGTCGTCATCTTCGCCAACCGCAGCATCGCCGATCCCGATATCTGGTGGCACCTGCGCAATGCCGAGCAGCTACTCAGCACCGGCCGTTTCGTTCGCGCTGACGCTTATTCCTACACCGTGCATGGCGCGCCCTGGATCAATCACGAGTGGCTGGGCGAGCTTCCCTACTACCTGGGCTGGCGCTGTTTCGGATTGCAGGGCTTGTACCTGGTGATGGCGCTGGCGCTGGTGACCATCTTCCTTCTGCTTTATGGGCTGGCATATCTGCGGGCGCGTGATTACAAAGCGGCAGCTCTCGCCTGTGGCCTGGCCATACCTTTAGCAACCGTGTCGTTCGGTCCGCGCACCCTGCTGTTTGGCTGGATATTTCTGCTTCTCGAGTTGCTGATTCTCGAAACTTATGGTTCGCATCCGCGACGGCTCTGGCTGCTTCCACCGCTGTTCGTGTTGTGGGTCAACACCCACGGCTCATGGCTGATCGGGCTCGCGCTGCTTGTGGCCTTCGCTATCGCCGGATGCTGCAGGGTTCGCGCCGGCCGGATTGAGTCCCCTCGCCGCGGCCTGAACGAGCTTAAGCAGCTTGCCGGCGTCGTCGCATGTTCCGCCGCGGCACTGTTCGTGAATCCCTACGGATGGCGATTGGTCTTCTATCCCTTCAACCTGGCGTTTCGGCAGAAGCTGAACGTCAGCCATGTCGAGGAGTGGCAGAGCCCTGACTTTCACGCCATCCGGGGAAAGCTGCTGCTGGCGATGCTGCTGGGCTTCCTGGTACTGGCGTTGATACGCCAAGGACGCTTTCGCCTGCACCAGGTCCTGTTTATATTGATCGCCTTCTATTCGGCGTTGACCTATACGCGATTCCTGTTTCTGGCGGCGATCATCCTCACTCCTGTGCTCGCTGCCGAACTTAGCCTGCGCGGATTCGGCGGGCGAGCCGTTGGCGATAAGCCTGCGCTGAATCTGCTGATGATCGGCGCCATGGTCGGCATCATGCTTTGGCAGGCGCCCTCAAACGCGCAGCTCAGCGTGGGCATCGTCGAAGAATATCCGGTCGTGGCATTGAGTCATCTGACCTCGATTCCCCCTGGCGCCCGGGTGCTCAACGACTACGACTGGGGCGGCTACCTGATCTGGAACGCGCCGCAGATCCTGGTCTTTGTCGACTCGCGGGTCGATATCTTCGAATACAGCGGCGTATTTGGCGACTACCTCGACATCATGGGCCTGAAGAACTCGCTGGAGTTGCTGCGCAAGCACAACATCCAATATGTCCTGTTTGCGCGCGAGCAGCCCCTGACCTACCTGCTGCGCAATACCCCGGGCTGGCAAGTCATTTACCAGGACAACGTCGCCGTGCTCTTTGAGCGGACCCGCTAGGTTCTCACTGAAGCTCCCCGGCTATTTTGCCGATAAACCGCATAGATGACCCGCTCGCACCTACAACGATTGCGGTCGCGCGACCATGGCGGAACCACCATGGAATTCGCGCTGGTCGCGACCATGCTGTTCACCATGATGCTCGGGTGCTTCGAGTTCGCCGGCCTGATGTACGGCCAGATCACATTGCAAAACGCGGTGCGCGAAGCCGGACGCTATGCCATGACGGGCAATCACCTGCCTGATCCGAACCATGCCGGCCAGACCCTTTCGCGCATCGCCTCCATCACCCAGGTCGCGCAGCAGGACGCGATGGGGCTCGACGTTTCGAACATTCAGATCTCCAGCCTGGTCGGGGGGAGCAACAATGCCGGAGGCCCCGGCGACACCGTCACTATTTCGCTTACAGCAAACTTGCCTTTGATGACCGCGCTCGTTGGCCAGTACTTTGCGCACGGCAATTACACGACCACCGTCTCGGCGAGCTTTCGCAATGAACCCTTCCCGCCGGGCAACAGCAACTGAGCCGATCATGTTTACCCGAACCATACCGAAGCCGGACCGAATGAGAATACGGGCACGCGACACATCCGGCCAGGCGCTGATCGAGTTCGCTCTCTGCGCCTCGGTGCTGTTCATCATCCTGTTCAGCGTAATCGATGTGAGCCGCGCCCTGTTCGTGGGCCAGATCGTCGTCAACCTTACGGGAGAAGGATGCGCTCTGGCGTCGCGTGGTACCACATTGTCAGATACCGCTACGGCAGTGATGACCGCATCGGCTCCGCTGAGTTTCGCGACCAATGGCCGCGTCATCGTCTCATCCGTCTACAACAACAACAACACGCTCAAGCTGACGGGACAATCCGCGCAGGGAGGGTTGGCCGCCACCAGCCGCATCGGAAGCATCATCGGAGGCACAGTAACGCTGCCCGCCAACGCTACTCCGCAGGTTGGGCAAACCATGTTCATCACCGAGGTCTTCTACACCTATCACTCCATTACGCCGGTGGGAAGCTTCCTTAACGCGACCATCGTGCCGTCGCAAGTGTATGACGTCGGATATTACTGACCATGAACACTAAGCTGAGACGCTGGCTGAGGCTGCACAAACTGCGCGACAACCGCGGACAGACTCTCGTGCTTTTTGCTCTCGCTCTGTCGTCGCTGGTTCTTTCTCTGGGATTGGCGGTCGACCTGGGATTCGCCTACGTCACCAAGGCCAAGCTCTCGAAAGCCGTCGATGGCGCCTGCCTGACTGCGATGCGTAACCTCTCACAGGGACAGACCACGGCTACGACACTGGCCACGAATTCCTTCAACGCGAACTATCGCGCAACTTCGCTCGACGCAAACTCCCCAACTCTAGCGATCAACTTTTCCACCGACGCGAACGGTCAGACATTCGTCAGCGTCAACGCCACCGCGACTATCAAGACGCAGTTCATGGCTCTGCTCCCGGCCTTTCGCACCTTGCCGGTAAGCGACAGCGCGCAGGCCACCCGCGGCAAGCTGGTCATGTCGCTGATTCTCGATCGCTCCGGCTCAATGCAGACCAACGGCGGAGCGTCTGCGCTCCCCCCCGCGACGGGAACCTTCGTCAACTATTTCGATAACACTACGGACGAGGTCGCGATGGTCAGCTTCGCCTCCAATGCCACCGTGGACGTGGCCATCGGCACCAACTTCATCACCCCCATCACCAACGCCGCGAATGCTCTAAGCGGGCATTTCACTGGCGGTACCTTTGGTCCCGGAGGCCTGACTCTCGCCAAGAGCCAGAACGAAAGTGTGCCGGTCATTCCCGGACAGAACGTGGTCAAGGTCGCCGTGTACTTCACCGACGGCTACGTCAACGTGATCCAGGACACTCTCTCCTGCAATGGCACTATGACTCTTTATAACTACGGAGGCTACGATTCGGGCAGCACGGTCGCGTTCTTCAGTCCCACGAGTGGAACCTCACTTGCCACCTACAACAGCGGCTCGCGCACCTGGAGCCCTTCGAGCTTTTGCCTCAAGAACCTCGCAGGATTTACCTCGCAAATCGACGGCACGACCAAAACCTTCACCCGATCGAATGTCACTGCCGACGCGCAATATCGTGCGCTCCAAACCGCCAACGCCATGCGCGCGGAAGGCATGTACATCTACGCCATCGGACTGGGCACTTCCGTTGATAACGCTTTCCTGCAGCAGATCGCCAACGACCCGGCCAGTTCGAGCTACAACGCCGCGCAGCCGGTAGGCATGGCGGTGTTCGTCCCCAACTGTCCGTCCTCAACCTGCTCGTCCGACCTCCAGCAGGTCTTCCAAACCATCGCCGCCCAGATCCTGCTCCGGCTCACGCAGTAGCGTGCGCGCCTGATTGCATAACGGTTTTGTTGGAGGCCGACGAGAGCTGCACTCGGCCCGACTGCGCGCACCTCGTAAGCGGCTGAGAATCAGCTATTGCTGCTTTTCTAGACGCGCTTCTCGCGGCCGCAGCTCAATGCGCCGCACCAGAGCGGCAAATCGTGGATCAGAATGCAGGTTCTCTAACCGCGGGTCCTGTTTCATTACGACTAACCAACTATCATGGTCGAGATAACATTTCTCCAACCAGCGGAATGCTAGATCGTTGTTCCCCATGGCGCTGTAAAACAGAGCAAAGTCGTAGGGCCAAACGTAGGCATCGCTTGACTCTTTCTGAAGCCGCGCCTCCACCTGTCGCGCTTCAGCTGCTTTGCCTGAAAGGGCGTAGGAACGTCCCATGGCCGCCAGCATAATCCCGTGTACATCTTCGGAAGGGTCCGCTTTAGCGTATTCCGCCAGAGCGCGCGCGAAGTCGCCCTGCTGTTCGTAGCTATAGCCCAGCCAATAGAGAGCCCGCTCCCGACGCGGCTCCACGGCTAAAACCCGGTTGGCAAATTCAGCTACCTGAGGATAGTTGCGACTAAAGAAAGCAATCATTTCAGCATCGGCTACCCACTTAACGCTCAGCGGGTCGAGAGCAATAGCCTTGCGATCTTCTTCAAGAGCCTGTTCGAAGTCGCCTACGACCAGCAACTGCATAGCGTAAAGCGCGTGTGCTGAGGGACTATTAGGCCTCGATGCCAAGACCCGCCGAACCTCCGCGCCGGAGGCGGTTATATCCCAGTCAGAAAGCAGAATGTTGGCCAGTGACTCGCGCGCCTCCGACAATGTGGGGTCCAGGGCCAAAGCCTTCTGGGCTGCGTCCCGGGCGCGCGGGACTGCCTCAGGGGTACCGAGCATGAGATAGGCCTCAGCTATGCCCGCGTAGGCGGCGGCCGACGATGGATCCTGCGCGAGGATTGCGTTGAAACAAGCAATGGCCTTGGCCATGCTCTCCTCAGTGCTCTGATAGATGTAATAGCGGCCCTTGAGATAGGTAACATAATTGTCCGGAGACATGCGCCGCGGCGTTGACAACCTGTCTTGTTCCTGGGGTGTGAGCTCGACTCGTACCTGAAGGGCGATGTCGCGGGCGACTTCGTTTTGCAAGCTTAGCAATTGGATGAAGGGCCGCTGATAGCTCTGCGCCCAAAGGTGATGATCGTCGCGAGCGTCTACCAACTGGGCTGTGATTCGTACCTCCTCGCCCGATCGCATGACCGATCCCTCGACCACGGCGTTCACATTCAGCTCACGCGCAATCTCCGGCAGCGCCTTGTTGCTGTGCTTATACTTCATGACCGATGTCCGCGAAACCACGCGCAACGAGCTGATTTGTGCGAGATCGGTAATGAGCTCTTCGGTCATGCCATCGGCAAAATAACCCTGAGAAGCGTCCCCCGAAAGATCGGCAAGAGGCAGAACGGCGATCGACTGGATCGGGACCGGCGGCGTGGTGCGCCGACGCCACTGCGACCAGCCCCAGAAACTGCCTATCCCCATCAGCACCAGCACTCCCGCGGAGACAAGCAGGCGCGGTTTTGGTATACGCCATTCGGTGGGAATGCTGGCCAGGGTCGCATCGGAGATCTCTTCCGGCGCCGGTCGGCATTCGGCTGTAATTTCCTGAACACCTACAAGAAAGCCTTTGCCGGGCTCAGGCTGGATCGCGTCGAAGGTATCACCCGATCCCTCTGCTCTGAACTCGTAGCCTGTGACCGGAGCTATGAACCGATAACCACGTCGCGCCAGCGTCTCGATGTAGGCCGGGCTATCCGCCGAATCGCCCAGCGTGCGCCGCAGGTTCTTGATTGTGTTATTGATGCCGTGATCGAACTCGACCACAGTGTCGTTCGGCCAGAGCTTATTTCTGATGTCTTCGCGGGTGACAATCTCGCCTTCGACTGCGATCAGCATCAGCAGGACTTTGAGCTGTTGCTCCTGCAGTACGCTCGCGTGGCCGTTCTTATACAGCTCTCCGGCTCGAGGATCGAGTTCGAAGAGTCCAAATCGCACCCGGCCTTGCAGTGCTTGCGGCATTGCCCTACTTAGAAGAAAGGTGACCGATAGTACTATTAAAGCGCGTTGATCGCCAAGTTTTTCGACAGTAACTATGCGCAGTTACCTTAATTCCTCACTATTTCCGCTAACAATACCTCGTAGGTATCAGTATTAAGTACTATCCACCTCTATGAGTTATCCCGATTACCGCTAAATTACCCACAGATTATCGCCAGCGCATCGACTGCCGGTCGTACTAGCGGCAGACTCACGTCACTCAAAGGCGCCCGCCAAAGAGCCTTGAGGGTGAGGATGCACCATGAAAAACCTGTTTCTGCTACTCGTGCTTCTGGGCCTGGCGGTCGGGACCCGTTCGCAAGAACTGCCGGGTCATACCGCTCATCCTTATGTATTCGGCAGGGCGGACCTCCTTGCAGGCAGAACTCCTTATGACATTGTCAGCGCGGATTTCAACGGCGATGGCAATCTGGATGTCGCCGTGGTCAATTTGAGCGACAACAACGTGTCGATCTACCTCGGCCAGTCCGATGGCTCGTTTATCAAGAGTGCCGACTATGCCGTGGGTGTCAGTCCGGACGCGATTACCGTCGCCGACTTCAATGGCGATGGAAAACCCGACCTGGCCATCACCAACCAGAACTGCGCCAATACGTGCGGGCCAGGATCCGTTTCAGTTCTGCTCAACCGCGGTGATGGCACCTTCCAGCCGGCCGCAGTCTACGCGACAGACAGTGACCCAGTCTCCGTTGTCGCCGGAGATTTCAACGGCGATGGTAAGACTGATCTAGCGGTGGCCAATGCCATCAGTCCGGTCAACCCCGGACCGGGCACCGTCATTGTTTTTCTTAACAATGGGAATGGCACGTTTTCTCGCGGCGGGGAGTATCCCGCCGGTTCCGGTGTTAGTCAGATGGCCGCGGTGAAACTCGGCGGTACCGTCAATTCCAGTCTGGTGGTCACCAACTTCACCGCGCTCAATGGTGTCAATGCGATCTCTATTCTGCGCAACCGTGGAGACGGCACATTCGACTTACCCCTGCCATATCTCACCGGAAAGGATCCCTCTTCGGTGGCCTGCGCCGATTTCAACCATGACGGGATTGCTGATCTGGCAGTAGTGAATGCAGGCGACAGCACGGTTTCCATTCTGCTGGGGAAGACTGACGGCACCTTCGCGCCCAGAGTGGACTACCCAGTCGCACCCGGGCCTCACCGCCTGATTGCACAAGACCTCAATGCCGATCAAGTCATCGATCTGATCGTCAGCGCCGGCACCAGCATCACCGACGGCGGTGCGGTCTCCATCTTGCTAGGCAAGGGCGACGGCACGTTTCAGCCGGCTGTTTCCTACGGTACTGGTAACAACCCATGGGCACTCGCCGCAGGCGATTTCAATCACGACGGCAAACTGGACGTTATCTTCACCAACGGAGACGTGAACCGCGTTTCAGTGCTCCTCGGCAACGGTGACGGCACGTTCCCTTCCTGTGCGCAGCTATTCCAATGACAGCGATGTCGTCGCAATCGCGGTAGCCGACTTTAACGGCGATGGCGCACCCGATCTTGCGCTGCTGAACCAGAGCAGCAACACCGTTTCCATTCTCTTCGGCAACGCTAAAGGAACCTTCACTGCCGGACCGGTCTACAACGTTGGTCGTCTTCCCAGTGCCGTCGCCGCGACCGACCTGAACGGAGATGGCAGACCTGACTTAATAGTGACTAACGCCGGCGACAATTCCATTACTGTCCTCGTCAACAACGGTGGCGGCGTATTCGGTGGTCTCAGCACCTACTCTACGGGTAACAATCCCCGGGCTATCGCTATTGCTGATTTCAACGGAGATCAGAAACCCGATCTGGCCATTACGAATGCAGACGACAGCACCGTCTCCGTCCTGCTCAACCGCGGTGACGGCACCTTCTACCGAGCTGTTGCCTACCTCACCGGGTTGGGCCCTGCATCGATCGCAGCCGCCGACTTCAATGGAGACGGCAAACCAGACCTGGCCATCGCGGATTCCCTGAACACCTGAGAACAGCAAGGGGACATGGGCTGGTTTCCATACTGCTCAACAAGGGCGATGGGACATTTGCAAACCGGGTTGATTATGCCACCGGCCAGCATCCGACCGCTGTTGTGGCGCGAGA
Organism: uncultured Acidobacteriaceae bacterium; assembly: GCA_963819645.1. Taxonomy (GTDB): domain Bacteria; phylum Acidobacteriota; class Terriglobia; order Terriglobales; family Acidobacteriaceae; genus CAVVDY01. The sequence continues at coordinate 397,839 of CAWFWZ010000014.1, read as the reverse complement.
CTTCAACGGTGACGGCAAGACGGATTTGGCCGTTGCCGCAAATACCGACATCTTCGGCAACGTTTCCATCCTGACCGGTCAAGGAGATGGCACATTCCTTCCGGGCGCTTATTACAACGAAGGATTTGGTATCTCTTCCATGGTCGCCGCTGACTTCAACGGGGACGGGACGCTGGACCTCGCCGTGATCAGCACGATCAATAGCACCGTTTTCATTCTGAAGGGTGCTGGCAACGGCAGCTTCCAAGTCCAAGGTACATACGGAGTGGACAACGGAGCTCTGGCCATCGCAACCGGAGTATTCCTGAACAACGGCGTTCTGGGGAGGGCCTCCGATCTTGTCATCGGAAATATGGAAACCTCGGCCGTCTCCTTGTTCTTAAACCGCCCACCTGATTAAGCACAACGGTCGCAAGAGCGAGTCTGCGCAGGCTCGCTCCCGCTTCCTTGAATTCGAGTTTTGAATTACAACCTGGAGCTGCTCATGGACTCAATCGTTCCCTGGCCTGGTCATCCCGCGAAACAAGCTACCACCGCGATCCCGCGTCGAGGCACCGATCTTGCACCCGAAATTCGCAAGCGCAAGAACGCCCGACTACCTCCTTCTGCGGATGTCCCTAGTCTCATAAGGCTGGCGCTGGGTCCGCTAGAGTGCGAGGTACTGCAGCAGGTATGCGCCTTCGGCGAGTCCACCGCCCGCCAGGTGCTGGAACGCATTGCGCGTCCGCTGGCCTACACCACCGTGATGACTACCATGACGCGTCTTTACCGCAAGGGACTGCTTAGTTGCAGAATGTCGGGAAGGACGTTCTTTTATGGCTCGCGGCTCGGCGCGGCAGCAGTTGGAAATTCAACTCGCGCGTGATCTGGTAAGAGCCTTGGTGGCCTGCAAAGACGTCCCCAGCCAGGAACTCGCCGCAGCCATCGTCGAAGCCATGCACCAGGAGCGGCCGGAAATGCTACAAGAATTGAACCGGGCGATGCACGAGCACGACCGAGCCGGCTGGTCGCTCCCCTAATTGCTAGTTGCTGATTGCTTCTTCTTCACATCCCGTCGTAGTTCGGGCCGCCGCCGCCCTCGGGTGGAACCCAGGTGATGATCTCGTAGGGATCCATGATGTCGCAGGTCTTGCAGTGAACGCAGTTGGACGGGTTGAGGTGGATCTCCAAACCGCTGGGGGTGTCGGCGGCTTCGACCATTTCGTAGACGTTGGCGGGACAGAAGTTCTTGCAGGGATTGCCGAACTCGCGCACGCAACGCTCGTTGCAGATGTCGGTGTCGTGAATGACCAGGTGCGCCGGCTGGTCTTCTTCGTGCTTGGTGCCGGAGTGATAGAGGTCGGTCAGCTTGTCGAAGGTCAGCTTGCCGTCGCCTTTGGCCGGACCGATGATGTTGGCCTCCGCGCCGCCATCGGCCGGAAGGTTCGCGAGATGCCGCAGGCGGCGATGTCCGGCGTGATTGGTGTAGTGCTCATGCAGGCCGCGGCCGCCGGTGAACTGCTGAATGCCGGCGTGGAACATGCCGGAGAGGAAGCCGTTCTCGAATCCCTGATGGAAGTTGCGCACCGGCCACAGTTCGGTCTTGATCCAACTTTTGTCGACGCGCTCCTGATACTTCTCGAGCACGGCGAGCGAGAAGTCGTCTTTCGCCATCGCGTCGTATGCGGTCTCGGCGGCCAGCATTCCGCTCTTGATGGCGAGGTGAATGCCTTTCAGCCGCTGCGAATTGAGGAAGCCCGCCGAGTCGCCGAGGATCATCCAGCCATCGCCGGCAACTGGAGGAATGCACCACCATCCGCCATAGGGCAGCGACTTGGCGCCGTAGCGAATCATCTTGCCGCCTTCCAGCAGCTTGGCGACGAACGGGTGCTTCTTGAACTCCTGCAAGACGCGCTGCGGGTCGAGACGCGGGTCGCGATAGTCGAGTCCGGTGACGAAGCCGAGCGAGACGACGTTGTCCTTGGAGCCGTAAATCCAGGCGCCGCCGTATTCGTGGAAGGTCAGCGGATAGCCCATGGTGTAGATGACTTCGCCGGCAGCGATGCGACCGGAGGGAACCTCCCAGAGCTCCTTCACCCCGACGCCGTAAGTCTGCGGATTGCGCGCCTGGTCGAGTTGGAAACGTCCGATGAGTTGCTTGGTGAGAGAGCCACGCGTGCCTTCGGCGAGAATGACGACCTTGGCGCGGAGATCGTATCCCGGCTCGAAGTTGCTCTTCTGCTGGCCGCTCTTGTCCACACCTTTGTCGTCGGTGCGCACACCAACTACGCGGCCTGCCTCGAAGAGCAGTTCGGAGCCGGCAAAGCCAGTGAAGACGGTAATGCCCGCTTCTTCCACTTTGCTGCCCAGCCACTTCACGAACTTGTTGATGGAGATGACGTAGTTGCCGTGATCGCGCATCGGCGGAGGCGTGACGGGAAACTTAAACTTGCCGGTTCGGGTGAGGAAGTAAACCGCTTCCTTCACTACCTTGGCATCGAGCGGAGCTTCTTTTTCGAAATCGGGAAGCAGCTCACGCATGGAACGCGGATCAAGCAACGCGCCGGAGAGACAGTGCGCACCAATGTCGCGCGCCTTCTCCAGCAGATAGATGTTCTCTTTGGAAAGGGGCGATCCCGGATTGCGCTGGCGTTGTGTTCGTCAATCAGTTGCGAAAGCCGCAAAGCACACGCCATGCCGGCCGGACCTCCGCCGACGATTACGACATCGGCTTCCATCGCGGGACGCTCGACATCGGGCAGTGGCTTACGAAATACGATCATGCACGATCCCTCCTGAATGATACGCGGTTGCGTGCAGCTGGTTCCGCGAACTTACGAATATTCACAGTTATGCTCATCGCTTCAGCATCGTGAAGTATGAATTCAATGTAATTGCAGTCGAAAACACGTAGTTCGACAAACCACAAAGAGCAGAGCAGCTAACGCATGTGCCGGCCAACAGGGAGTGCTAGCCGACGACTTAAGCACCTTTCGCTTTCTTTACTTCTTCGATCAGTGGCGGCACAATCTCGAACAGATTACCAACCACCGCTATATCGGAGATCTCGAAGATTGGAGCCTCTGCATCTTTATTGATGGCAATGATTGTGTGCGCGCCTTTCATTCCCACTACGTGCTGGATGGCGCCGCTGATGCCGAGCGCCAGGTAAAGTTTGGGCGCGACCGTCTGGCCCGACGATCCGACTTGACGATCCATAGGCAGCCAGCCGGAATCGCAAATCGGACGCGAGGCCGCGATCTCACCGCCGATCGCATCCGCCAACTGCCTGGCCATTTCGATGTTCTTCTGTTCCTTGATGCCTCGGCCTACGGCGACGATAACCTGCGCCTGAGTAAGGTCGACCGCCTGCTTGGCTTCCTTGAATGGAGCCTCGGGTTTGTTGCGTACGACCGCGCTCGCGATATCGACCGCTACGGTTTCAACCGGAGCCGGCGCAGAACCCATCTCAACTTTGTCGCCCCGGAATGCGCCGTTCTGAAACGTCGCGAAATATGGCGGATCTCCGGCAAAGGAGACGTCCGCCGCAAACTTGCCCTGGAACATCTGCCGGGTGAACAGCAGCTTGCCGCCTTCGTACTTGTAGCCGACAGCGTCGCTGATCAGCGAGCGATCGAGAGCCGTCGCCAGCTTGGGAGCGAAGTCGCGAACCTGATAGGTATGCGGCATCAGCACCAGCTTGGGCTGCTTCTGGTCTACAAGCTGCTTAAGTGCTGCGACGAATCCGTCCGGAGTGTAAGGCTCGACCGACGGGGACTCGACGTCGTAGACTTTGTCGACCTTAACCTTCGCCAGTTCGGCGGCGATTTCGGAGACGCCGCTACCCACAACCGCGGCCTCCAGCGTCCATCCGGTGTCGGCGGCGATTGCCTGCGCGCCAGTGAGCGTTTCGAAGGAAACGCGATTGAGTTGCCCTTGCCGTTGTTCTGCTACTACCAGGATTGTGTCTGCCATAAAATGGTCTTTCTATTTCTTCAGAAACGGTTACGCGCGCGAATGCGCGAGCCCACCAGGTTCATTAACAAACCGCCGACCGCCAGTGCTCCGGCGATTAGCTCTATTCCTATCTTCCCGCGCTTGAGCGCAGCCGGATTGAAAAACATCACGACAAACGCAAACAGCACACACACCCAGCCCATCACCATAAGGGCTGAGCCATTCTCACGGCCTTCTTCTGTCGATGGCATAATCGCCTCCAATTCTGCGATTGCCACCCTCTGCTACCCCAAAACTCGTTGCCGGCCAGGTCTTGGCTCAGCTATGCGACGCGTCTCTGTTCTTCCTCTTCGCGCCGCTGTTCGCGTTCGATGGCGGCCATGTCGCGTTGTCCAAGCCGCGTCGCGCCGATCGACTCTGCGATAGCGTGTACCCACAATCACCAGGCCGAGTCCGATGATGCCCTGAATGGTCACCCACGTCGGCCAGAACATCGAACCGTCGCGCACACTGCTATAGAAATAGATCAGCAACATCGCGTCAAACCACAGCACGATCCAGCCCACTGTCAACATAATCGAACCCAGCCGGCGATTCTCGACCGTATTGTCAATCGCGGACTGGTCGCGTTCAAAACCTGGCATTGGCAATCCTCCTCTGGAGAAAACTCCATACGTTAGATGCCAACTCGCCAGCGCGACGCGCGGGCCGCGATCATCTCTGGATTTCAAAGAGCACGTGAGCAGCCCTACTGAAGGCCGGTCAGCCGTCAGATCACGCGAACTTCGTTGCGCAGCTTTTCAACCAGCTTCTTCACGACTTCTGCGGGCGGCCCTTCGATGACTTCCGTCTTCTTCGTCTTCTGCGGCAACGTATAGCCGCTCAATCTTTTGCAAGTTTCCGGCCAGCGATGACTTGACTTCGTCGAACGAAACCTTCTTCAGCGGCTTGTTCTTGGCCTGCTTGATGCCGATCAGGGTCGCATAGCGCAGCTTGCTGATGCCCGACTGGATCGAGAGCACCGCCGGCAGCGGCATATCGATAAACTGGAAGAAGCCAGCCTCGAGCTCGCGCTTTACGCGAATGCCGGAATCGGTTTTCTCGATCTGCATAATGATGGTCGCGTGCGGCCATCCCAGCAGCTCGGCCAGCACAACCCCGGTCTGCGCGAAGCCGTAATCGTCAGACTGCAGGCCGGTGAAGATCAGGTCGAAGTTTTCGTCTTTGGCGACCGCGGCAATCGCCTTCGCTGTGTTGAACGCATCCAGAGTCGCGAACTCCTCGCCTTCGAGATGAATGGCACGATCAGCGCCTTTGGCCAGCGCCTCGCGCAAGACCTGCTGCGCCCGTGCCGGGCCGCTGGTCACCACGACCACTTCGCCGCCATGTTTCTCTTTCTGCTGAAGGGCCGCTTCCAGAGCGTAGGCATCGGGCTCATTCACTTCATAGGAAACGTCTTCACGAATCCATGTGCCGCTCTCGTTCAGCTTCAACGGCGCATCTTTCTGCGGAACCTGCTTCATGCAAACCAGAATTTTCACGAGGTCCTCGAGGCCATAACTGCTGGTTGAGAATCTACGAGCAAACGGGTCAGTATAAGTGAATCATCATTCATTCGCATAAGGTCGGGCACGCCACAGAAACTCAGCGGTTTGGAATACCACGACGCATGTTCGGGAACCATCTTGTTATGAAAGCGTTTGGACGACGGCATGAAGACCGTTTCGGGAACGTCGTCGACAGTCGGACGAGTCTAGTCAGACCTTCTACCGCTCGTACGTTCTCACCATCTCTTTCAATCTCCCGCCATCGACGGCAACAGATCGGCGCTGCGGAAGCGCCAACGCCAATTCCCGACGCAGTGCCCGGCAGATTCATCCGGCCTTCGCTGCCGACGCCGATCACGTCCTGCAACGGAAACAGAACCGTGTCAGCGACTGACGCCATCAGAGTACGAATCATCACCCAATTGATCTCACTGCCATCGGTGTTCAGGTAACGACGGGCATAGTCCATCTCTTTCGCAACATCTTCCTTGGTACGCGTGCTGTCGCCGGCGCCGGTGCTATGCCACCATCCCATGACCGTGTCGTTGTCGTGCGTGCCGGTATAGGCCACCAGGTGGTGCGGATAGTTGTGCGGCTTGAAGTCGGGCGCCTGCGGATCCTTGCCGAAGGCAAACTGCAGGATGGCCATGCCGGGGAAACCGAAGCGTTCGCGTAAAGCTTCCACTTCGGGTGTAATTACGCCGAGATTTTCCGCCACGATCGGCAAGCGTCCCAGCGCGCTTTCCAGCGCTTCGAACAGCGGCGCGCCCGGCCCCTTCACCCATCTGGCCATTCACTGCGGTGGTAGCGCCACCTGGAATTTCGTAATACGCCTCAAACCCGCGGAAGTGATCGAGCCGGATCAGGTCGAGCATCTCCAGCGAGCGCCGGAAGCGCGCGATCCACCACAGGTAGCCCTCTTTCGCGTGCTGCGTCCCAGCGATAAATGGGATTTCCCCAGCACTGCCCGGTCGCGCTGAAGTAGTCAGGAGGAACACCGGCGATGACCGCGCGGCCTGCCGTCAGGCGAGCAGCTCGAACAGCTCGGGATGCGCCCACACGTCAGAGCTGTCGAGCGCAACATAAATAGGCACGTCGCCCATCAGCCGGATTCCCATCTGCTCACAGTGAGCCTTCAGTTCCAGCCACTGACGCTCGAATTCGAACTGGATGAACTTCTGGCACGCGATCTCTTCCCGCAGATCCCAGCGCTGAGCCTGCTCCAGAACCGCCTGATCGCGTAGGGCATACTTCGGCTCCCACTGCGTCCACATCGACCAGGTTGTGTATCTGCTTCAGCGCCATGAACAGCGCAAAGTCATCAAGCCACTCGCCGTGTCTGTCGTTGAAGAAGTCGTACTCAGCGCTGGGAAAGTCGCTGGCACAGAAAATCCCTCATACGCTTTCCTCAGCAACGGCATCTTCCACTCGATCACGCGATCGAAGTCGACGTGGTCGGCGGGAAACAGAGGCCGGTTTTCCAGATCTCGTCTGATCGAGATATCCGCGCTCCACCAGCACATCGAGCGACAGCAGCAGCGGATTGCCGGCAAACGCCGAGAAGCACTGATACGGTGAGTCGCCGTAGCCGGTCGGACCCAGCGGCAGCACCTGCCAGATCTTTTGCCCTGCATCGCGCAGGAAATCGGCGAAGCGATGCGCTTCGGGCCCGAGCTCGCCAATGCCGTATGGGCCCGGCAGGCAGGTGGGATGAAGAAGGATGCCGCTGGATCGTGAGAAGGTCATGGTCTGTTCGATGCGCGAACAGCCATGCTAAACGCAAAAGACCATGACGTGAAGCGGACAGAGCTCCTCAAGAGCACGCAATGTTCCAATCGCTAGTCGGCCAATCACTGCCCTCACTCCGTCCGCATCACCGAGCTGGGATCGATGCGAATCGCACGCAACGCAGGCGCTAACGCTCCCAGTAGCGTCGTCACCAGACATAGGACGGCAGCGATGGAGAACGTCACGACATCGCCGGGCGCAACGCCGGCGAGCAAACTCTGCAACAGTCTCGCCGCGAGATACGCCAACGCCAGACCCGGAACCAGGCCGCTGATTGCCAGCTTGGCGCCCTGCCGCAGCACCATGGCTGAAATGTTTCCGCGAGCCGCTCCCAAAGCCATCCGAATGCCGAACTCCTGCTGCCGCAGCGAAACCGTAAACGACAGAAGCCCGTAAATTCCCAAGCCTGCAAGCAGAATGGCAAGTGCGGTGAACGTTATCAGCACGCGCATCTGTACCGAGCGCGACTCGGTTTGGCCGGCGACGATCTGCTCCATCGTGCGAATGTTCGAGATGGGCTGTTGCGGATCGGCGTTGGCGATGATTCGCCGCACCGTGGGCACAAGATTCTCGGGCGACTGCGATGTGCTGACGATCAGATCCTTGGGCACATAGCCACTCAGCCATCCATCGGGCACCTGCTTGTAAGGCAGATACACCTGCGGCTCGCTCCTCTGCTCCAGCCCGCGCACGTGGATGTCGCTCACTACGCCGACCACTTCGCGATCATGCAGTCCAAACGTGAAGTGCCGTCCGATCGGCTGTTCGTCAGGCCAGTAGCGCTTGACGAATGACTCGCTCACCACGGCAACCCATTGCCGGTCTGCCGTATCGCCATCACTGAAGGCGCGACCTTGCTTAATGGGAATGCCCAAGGGTCGAGAAGAAGTCGGGCGTAATAAACCGCAGGCTTGCGGAAGTTCCCGCGGAACGATTCTGTTCCGAGCGGCCGTCCACGATGACTGGCCAGATTCCGCCCATCATTTTCATGGGGAGCCCGCTGGTGTAGGCGGCCCCGGTCACGCCCGGCAAGCTGCGAATATCGCCCAGCACCTGGTTGTAGAACTGCTCGCGAACGCGTGACCTTCTCGTACTTTGGCGACGGCAGTTCGGTGCGCATGGTCAGGATGCCGTCGGTCCGGAATCCGGGATCGGTGGACTGCACCTTCCACAGCGCGCGTATCAGCAATCCCGACGACGTCAGGAGCACAACCGAGGTGACGACCTCGGCAATCACCAGCGCCGAGCGCACACGATGATGTCCAGTGCCGCCGGTGCGCACGCCCTCGCGAAGTCCGCTGAGACCGGCGCTGCGAGAAGCGCGTATCGCAGGCGCAATTCCGAAGGCGACAACCGTAAGCGCAGTCAGGCCGAGCGCGAACAGCAACATGCGTACGTCGAGCGGTGGAACCTGAGCGACAGGAAGAGCATTCGGGTACCAGCCGTGACAGCAACGGCAGACGCGGCGAAGGCCAGGCCCACGGCAGCAGCGCCGCCGACAATTCCAAGGATCATGCTCTCTGCGAGCAGTTGCCGCACGATGTATCGCCGGTTCGCACCCAGCGATATTCGGATCGAAAGCTCCTTCTGCCGCGCCAGCGAGCGTACCAGTAGAAGATTTGCCAGGTTCGCGCACGTGATTACCAGCATGCACAGCGCGGCGCCACACAACGTGAGCAGCAGCAGGCGCGATTGCGTCGACAGCTCGTCCCGCAAAGACACGACGTTGGCCTCGACGTTCTCGTTCTCCTTCGGATATTGCTGCCGCAATCGCGCAGCAATCAGGTTCATCTCGGTGCGCGCCTGCTCCATCGAGACACCCGGGCTTCAACCTGCCGATACCGACGATGTAGTTATTGTCGCGCTCCTTGTAAGCGTCCTCATCAAATCGGAAGGTCGTCCAGAACTGCGTCTCCCGGTCGGGGAAGTGGAAGTCGGCAGGCATCACGCCGACGACGGCGTAGGGCTCCCCGTCGAGGAAGATCGTCTTACCCAGAACTCCAGCATCGCCGCTGAACTCGTTTTGCCAGAGCGAATAGCTCAGGACGACAGTCCCCGGAGCGCCCGGCGTATCGTCGTGTTCGGTAAAGCTTCGTCCAATCAAGGCCGGCTTCTGCAAGACCTCGAAGAGATTGCCCGTCACTTGGGCGCCGTCGATGCGCACCGGCTCGCCTTGGCCGACCAGATTCTTGGAGTTCAAGTTGGTGTAGGCTCCCATGCCTTCAAAGGAAGTGCTGGGCGTCTTGAAGTCGCGATAATTGGCGGGCGAGAGCTCCATGTGAGAGTAGCCCTTATGCTTCTCCCATATTTCGACCAGCCGTTCGGAATGCGGAAACGGCAGCGGGCGTATCAGGACGAAATCCGCCAGCGTGAAGATAGCGGCGTTCGCGCCGATGCCGATGGTGATCAGCAGCAGTGCGGTGACGGTAAATCCGGGTGAGCGCTTGAGCGAGCGCAATGAGTACGAGACGTCGCGCCTGGCGATCTCCCATTGCACCGCAGCAGCACTCGATACCACATCAACGATCGCTGCCAGCCAGAGCCAGAGTTTCGAGAGCACGCCGTTGCTGAGGCGAAGCTCCTGCTCGAAGTCGGCGCACATCTCGTCGCCGTAGTCCGCGCGATAGGACGAGGGATACAGGTGCAACAACAGACGATAGAGCTTCATTACGTCGTCCTCGGCACCACCCCGCACGAGCGGGCCATCTTCAGCAGCGAATGCAGGCGTCGCACTTCCGCCTGTGCGGCAGCCTTACCCATCGCGGTGAGCGAGTAGTACCGCCGGCGCTCGTCGTCCTCCTCAGGCGCGGGACGCGTCCGGGTCTCGACGATCAGGCCCTGCTCCTGCAGTCGCTGGATCGAGCGATACAACGTGCCCGCGCTCAACTTGATGTCGCCGTTGGTGCGCCGGGCGATGTCCTGAATGATGGCGTAGCCATGCCGGTCTTCGTCCGCCAGCGAGAGCAGGATATGGAAGCTCGTGGGCTGCAGCGGTGAAAGCGCGTCGAGAAGGTCTTTGTCAGCCATGCGCAATATTATATGCACGTCGCATATAGTTATGACGCATAGATGTGACAGGAAGCTAGATGGACGGGGCGAATGGCGGTCCCATAACCTCGCTTCCCAGCCGCGGGTATGTGGGTCCGCCCTGCCTAATCGCTAATTGCTAATGACCATCTACTGCACGATGAACGTGGCCTTGCGCGCCGCCGTGGAATTCCCCGCCGAATCCGTCGCACTCAGCTCGACGATGTAGGTCCCTGGCTGCAGACTACTTATCGGCAACGGCACCCCCATGGGAACCACCGGATTACCGGGGACGACAGAGGCGCCGGTGTCGGGAACCGCGGCTTCGAGTTCCGACTTCCCCGTCTTCTCATCGACGATGTTCAGCTTCAGCCCGACCGTCGCCGGCTTCGATTCGGCCAGCAGCGGCTCGTACACCTCGAGGTAAATAGCCGCACGGTCTGACTTCTTGAACGTGTTCTCACCCGAAGGAACCAGTTGCAAGCCCTGGGTGACCAGTGGAGTGCGGTCCTGCAGCAACAAAGTGTCCAGGTTCTCCGACATGTCGCTGACCTTGTGAAACTCCTTGCTGAAGGCCAGGCCGCTCATACTGAATTGAGTTTTATCGTAGGGATCGACCACCAGCGGGACGTCGAACTTGCCATACTTGTCGCCGTTGTTCACCGCGAGCTTCAACGTATATTGTCCGCTGGCGATGTAGAACTGGTTCTCATAGTGGTACGGCCGGTTGGCGAAATCCTCGAGTTGTTTTTTGTCCAGCACCAGATCGACGGCATCGCTGAAGCGTGCGGCGACCGTGCCATCGGCCTTGGTGGCCATGCCCAATATGTTCAATACCGCGTGGTAGCTACCTTTATCTTTGTTGAACTTGATGGAGCTGCCGGCGATATCGAGTGCCAGATTGACGCGGGCGGTTCCCGGCGAGGTGTAGAAGAACGGTGCTGCGGCCGACCCGGTAATATCGCCTGTTTCCGATCCCAGAGCATGCGCTTCTAATTGCTTTTCCACTGGCTTGTCGGCCAGCAGGTTCTGTGAACGCACGGCGCAATAGCCGGTGCGGGCACGTACCTGCGCGCCCGAACGGTCCACCTTCACCTTGAGCGCATGACAGCTTCCATCTTCCGGCGAAGGAGGTGTGTATCCCAAAACGTAGTATTGGCTTGACTCCTTGCCGATCTTCTCCAGCCCACTCAACAGGTCATTGCTGTTGGCGATGACGAACCCACCAGTTCCTGTGGCCACGGCGTACATCACCTGCTGCGTGACCGCCAGAGACGGCTGCATTGGCGGAAGGATCGTCGTCCTTGGCTGATACATGGGATTCTGGATGGGAGAAGGTGGAGGAGGTGGTCTGTAACCTCCATTGGTTCCAGTGCTGCCGGTTCTGCCGCCAGTGGTGCCGCCGCCACCGGTTTTGCCGCCACCACCTCCGCCTTTCTGGAAGACGTACACCAGCCGCGGCGTTCCCTCGCTCTCGCCGGGCGTGTACTGCGCGTAAACGAGTTTTCCATCGTCGTCGCGGGACAACGGTGTGTTTTGACCACTCAGCACAGTGCCGGTCAGCCCGCGAACGTCCAGCGGATAGATGGCAACGTTGGCGCGATTGCATTCGCTGATGAGAGCGGTCATCTCGGCTTGCGTGTCCGTCGTCATGGGCACACCGGAGGTAATCCATACCAGACTCTTGCGCCCGGGCAGCGAACCCATGCTGCGGGCGACGCTGCGCAGTGCCAGCAGAACGTTGCGATTGGTGTAGGCGTCGTAGCTGCTGAACACGGAGCCGCCCAGAGACGCGTTCAGGTTCGACGCCGTCGAGAGCTTCGATTGGCCGACAACCTGCTTTAAGTGTGCGGTGTCATCGGTGAAATTCTGGGTAACGCGCATGGTGCCCGCGTAATCGATGACCGCGAAGAAGTGTCCCGGCCCGCCGTTGGTATCCAGAAACTTTGCCGCGGCAGCGCGCGCGCGACTCTGGTCGGCGGGATTCATGGAATCGTCATCAAAGAAGAGCACCAGGTGACGCTTACTCTGTTCGTCAGTCGCGGTACCCTGTTCGAATGAGAACGTCTTGACCTTCTGCTCCTGATCGTCCTCCCAAACTTTGAAGTCCTTCTGCTCGAGGTCGTGGATGTACTCGCCCTTCTTATCAGTGACAATCACGTCCACTAGCACGAGTCTCGTTTCAGCCTTGATGGTGGTCGTCGCGCTCGCAGGTTGCTCGCTGGCCTGCTGCGCCTGCACGACGCGCGAACCGTAGCTAACCACGATTACCAGGATGAGAATCGCTGTCCAGAAGAAATGACGGGACTTCATGGGGCCTCCAACTGACTGTCATCCCGAGACGGCCTCGTTTGCCGCCGAGGGATCTGGGCGTGCCGATTCGCGCCGGTGCGCGAAAGGCACGCATCCTTACGGAATATCAACCACTTCGTTCTGGGTGAGCATCTTGCCTTGCTCATCGCGAGCCACTACGCGCACAAGATAATTGCCGGGATTCACGTCGAAGTTGCTTCTCACCGTGATCCCCGAATTCAGCTTGCGTATCCAGCGTCTGGTCCTTGATGTGCATTTTGACCGTGCTGCTTTTGGCCGAGACAAAATTGTCGTTGCGGTCGAACAGCGCCGCTACTACGGTCAGCTCGTTCAGATTGCGGCCGTCAGCCTTCTTGAACTGCATGTGACGCACATCAACGTGAATGACAACCGCAACGTGTGCCGCATCGTCTGCGGACTTGAAGAACTGGGTTTGCACCCGCAAGGGCAGCTCGCGAATTTCATCGTGCGAAAACACCGCTTCGGCAACCTCACGCTTCACCTGTTCGTTGGAACCTCCGGGCAGAGGAGCGAAATATCCTTTGCGCGCCTGCACGGTAAGTCCGGAAGGCTGCTTCAACTCGATCTTCAGATTGTGAAACTTGCCGTCGTTCTGAAGGCCCTGCGGACTGAATGCCAGCGAGTACGAAAACGCCGGTGGTGCGCTCACGCTCGCAAGTCCGCCCGCGAAGTCGTTGCTGTTGCGGATATTTTTGCCCCCGGTGGCATTGGCCATCTGCAGCAAGGGATCGGTCAGCGCCAGGTTTGATGCCTGCTTGTACGCCAGCATATCGGCAGACAGAAACGCGGTACCAGAAGCTCTCTCGCTGATGTCGGTGCCTAACAACGCGCCCGTGTTTACGCCACGCAGATCAAGCGTGTTCACTATAACTCCAGCCTTGATTGCACGGTCCAGGGCATCGGTCAGCGATGCCTGCTGGGTTTGTCCGACGTAGAACCCAGGTGACAGAAGCACCAGAGTGCGTTGTCCCGCATACGAGCTGATATGTCTCACGGTTTCGTTGAAGGACTGCAGTATGAGATTTTCCTGCGCTTCGCCAAGACGCACTTCGCGATTGACCGCTTGCTGGGCCAGGACCACGGCCAAATTGTTCTTGTCGATGTTGCCCTCGAACTGGCAGGCGGCAACTTCCGTGGCTACCATGTTGAGCGCTCTCGCGTCGTTGTAGTTCAGGATCTGATCGGCGATGTAGTAGTCGATGGGAGGACAGTCCCCAGGTCTTGCTCCGGGCTGCGGTCGCGGCTGTAACTTCGCCACTGCCGCACGCAAAAGCTGCTTGTCATCGGTGAACTCCTGCGTCCCCTGACCCGACAGCGTGAAGATCCCCAGTAGCTGACCCGGTGCCAGCGAGTCAATCGCCTGGTCAGCGGCCTTATGTGCATTCGCAAGATCGTTGGGTGTCGAGTTCAGATCGTCGAACAGATAAGCCATTCGCCATGCCCCGGCGAGGTGCGAATGCACGTCGTTGGTTGCAGGCGCGGCTGTGGCGCCGGGCGTTCCTGCCGCAAGCTCGTGGCCTTCCATCGAGAACCTGGTGATCGTCTGCGGCTTTTTGTCGTCCAGCAGAACGAAGTCATCCTTCTTCAGGTTACCGATGGCGTTTCCCTGCGCGTCGCGCACCACGACGCGAACCTCGACCAGGTTCACCTTCACCTGGAACGACTGTGTGTGTTCCTGGGTGGAAATTTCTGGCTGGTCGGTCGACACCTGCACTTCCGGTTGGCTGGCCTGCGGAGGCTGGGCGTTCTGGGCCAATGCGGCGAGCGAGGCAATCAGAACCAGAAACCCAATCCGGCAGCAAATCAGGATGCGGCGCCGGGAGCTTAACTTCCGGTGCGAGGCGCGGAGAAACAGCTCATTTAACATTGTCCTCATGGTAGTCCTGTGGTGGCGTGTTCCGATAGCCACAGTTCAAGAGTTTGGCAAGCCAGCCCAGCCGCCAACTACAACCCCGGCTGCTGGTAGGAGTTGCCGCGCTCGCCGGCAAATAGGCGTCGCCCTTTCCAAAAAGGAAAAGCGAACGAACTAGAGCCAGTCGATGGGGCTTCGGGGACGGCTATTCATTACCGTTCTGCGCAACCCCGCTGCGCAGCGGTGCCGCGAGTCGAGGGTCCTGGGGCGGCCCGGACCTGAGTTGGACCCGAACGCTCTTTCCCGGAGGAGGCACCGGGCTCACTCCTATCTCCTCGGGGTAAAAGGATGCTCGGAAGTTGGTAAGCAGCGCGTCTTTCCCGCTGGGCAGCAGGGCCGTGTTCAGGACTGAAACCTGGTCATGGGCCGTGTCGGTAACGTACAGGTACGCTCCATCGGCGCTGAAGGCAGCGCCGAAGAATGGAAGCTTGGAGACAAAATACCCTGCTTCGCGAAGATCGCCCTTCTCGGGATAGAAATTGAAGACAACGACGATCCCATTCAGATCGATGCCGTAGAGCCTATTATTCAGTATCTGATACTGCGTCATTTGCGGAAAGCCGCGTCCCGGCACTGGAAAAGGCGTCAGCGTCGCGAAGGGCTTTGGAACGACCCGGGAAGAGATGTCGAAGACCTTCAAACGCGAACGATTGCCAATCACCGTCGGCACTACCAGCCACTTGCCATCTGGCGAAATCGCTACCCACTGCGAATAGGTGTACTGGAACTCGTCGGGACTGATACCGAGATCACGAAACGGATAGTAACTAAACGCTCCGGTCTTGAGATTCATGATCCCTACATAGAAATAAGTGAAATCGTCGTACCAGATGTAGGCGTACTGGCCGTCGGGGGTCACCTGCACGGCATCGGGCTCGTAGAAGTTGGGACTTAGGCCTGCGGAGAAGATTTTGATGACCGTGTTGAACTGCTGCGACGCAGGATCGGTGTCAATCACCGCAACGTACAAATCTGTTCCGTAGTTGTCTCCATAGGGCACGTAAGCTACAGGTTTGCCCGTCGTTGGATCCAACGCCGGGGTAAGCGTCTGGTTGAAAGTAATATTGTAGTAGCCGAAGGAGATTGGACTTCCGGCCTGGTTGTTGCTGAGATCAATCGGAAGTACTTCATAGCCAAAGTCGGATGCCCGTCCGTACGTCACATACAGCTCCCTGCCGTTTACGTTGATGGCCGGCCATATCATGCTGTAGGCGGGCGGTGGCTGGACGTTGGCGGTGGTTCGCTGGGTCAGGTCGTAGATAGAGAGGGTGTTGTCACCGTTGGTTATCGCCAGCTGGGTAGAAGGTTCGAAGGCGGGATTCAACACGATGTTGAAAGCCCCAGCAAGCAGGCCGCTCTGATTCTGCTGGTCGGGCGGCGCCTGGGTTAGCGGGTTGGTAACAACAATGTCAATCGCTTTGCCGGCTGCTGCATTTGCAGGAACCGTCACAGCAAGCATGCTGCTGCTGGTCACTGTCGCTGGGAGCGGATCCATGCTTCCGATACGGACCAGGGCGCCCTGCTGGAAATTACCACCAGTGATTTGAATATTGTGCGGCGCATCGTTCGTGATGTCGCCACTTACGCCGCTCACTACAGGAGCAGTGTTGGGTGGCGTGGTCGAAAAGAAGCCGAAAGCTACGTGCGTCCAAACGCCGCCATTGATGATCAACTGGGAAATCAGCGCATGTGCCGGGTCGCTGAACATCTTGGTGACGTCGATCTCGTCCAGGTTCGGCGCGGCCTGGTCGCCGCCGTCGCCGCGCCCGAAGACCATCATCCGGGTCGCATCGGAGTTGATCGCCAACCCCATGGCAGTGAAGTTACCCAGCCCAACGGCAGCCGAGGTCAACAGCTGTCCATAGGTAGGCGAGTTGGTGCGCAAATCGAGAGGAACAGCGACGAGCTGAGCATTTTGGTGGGCGACGACGTAGCCGTGGTCGACATCGGCCGGCGTGGTAGCCACACCGTAAGAATTTGAGAAGCCATTCTGAGCCTTGTCTAAGAAAATTCCATGCGTCGCGGTGCTGATAAGCACGACGTGCATGGAACCGTTCTCATACTCCACCGCTATCAATGTGCTTCCATCCGCTGTCAGGGCTATGGTTTGCCTGCCATTCAGATAGCCTCCAGGCAACGCGATTCTGGAGATCGAGTAACTGGGGAGGTTTACGACAACGATCCACGGATATCCGGAGCCGTCGCTTGAGAGAACGTAGGCCGCACTGGCTCCCACCGCTATTCCCGTCGGATATCCGTGGCCTGCGGAGGCCAGGCTAAGTTTCCGAACCGCTTGCAGTTGGGCGGTATCTACGATGTCCAGTGAGTTGGAGTTGTTGTCGGCGATGAGTAGGAGCTTTCCATCGGCAGTGAGCGCTCCCGACTCCCCGCCGGCGCCCTGGATTCGTTTGATCTCGTGGCTGATTGTCAGGTCTACGACCGATACGTACTCTTCATTGACGGAGAACACCAGCCGGTTATTCGGACCGGGCACGATCGAAGTTGCCGATACCGCATTCGCTTCCTCAATTAGAGAATTGGTTGCCAGATCATAGAGTCCGAGTGAAGCACCGCTCGTGCCGACGAGAAATCTCTCCTGCGAGCTGACGAGGTGCGCCAGTGACAACAGAGTGAGTAGTACTGACAATGTGGACGCGACCAGACGAGTCGGTGGAAGACGCAAGGACAAGCCTCCGAATAATGGAAAATCAGTGTACCCGGATGACAAGGATTTGAGTAGGTTGTCTTCGGATTCGCGGGTGACCCCGGCAACGCTCACGAGGGTGCCCCCCTTCGGCCGGGTGCCCCACTCATCCGTTCCGTTCGGATGAGTGGGATCGACGACGGTTGGATCTCCGCCACACCAGAGGCCACATCGGCCGATCCTTTTCACCATCCGGATACGCGCCTCCCAGCCTGTGTGACGTCCCACTCATTCCAAACGAAGGAATGAGTGGGGCACCCGGCACGCGGCGAGGCTACCATTCCCCACTTACAGGATGACCGAGCCGTTATTCACTCCCATTTCGGGAATCGTCTACCACCTTCGTAACCGCTGAGTCGTGCTTTTTCCTTCAAGTCACCTCTGTCCTCCCATAAACTCATCTCGAGGGCACCAAGCGGTGCTCCGGTTCCAGCAAGTCCGTGCTTGGCATTTTTTCGGGCTAAGCTGGGTCGCGTAAGTTCTTTGAAATCTAATATTTACTTGTAAGTCTCACGGGCTCAAATATTTGCGATAGAAATGTGGTCTAAAGTATTGAAAACAAAATATCGCGCATCAATTTTTTTTGGTGATCTGCGTCACAATTTGATCCGACCGAAATGGTTTCTGGGGTTCCAAAGAATGGGAATATCAAGACTCGCGACAAACGGACTTCGCCTTCACGCAAAAAACCCTCCTTTGCAGGAGGGTTCAGTGGTTGGCGCTAATTGCACTCTTCGTCATCCGAAGTGGCGCGACGAAGATTGCCGTCGCGGAGACGTCTTAAACGGCGCGTACGACGTTAGCGGCCTGGAAGCCCTTGGGCCCCTTGGTAAGGTCAAACTCGACCGTCTCGCCCTCGTTCAAGCTGCGGTATCCGTTTTCCTGGATCGCCGAAAAATGTACGAACACATCCTCGCCCGTGGACCGCTGAATAAACCCGTAGCCCTTGGCCCCGTTGAACCACTTAACTGTACCTTTCTCTCTCACAACTTACTCCTTTCGCACTTTATTGCCTGAGATACCCCTGCTCGGCGGACGCACACGTGCCCCTGAGAGAACACGCGTGAGACGTCTCGACGTCGCCGGGAAACGTTTCCGTTTTACACAAGGGTTGCCGCTCAGCTCGCAGCACTTCTGCAATGGGGGAAGGGGCAGGAGACACGCCGAAGGGAATGATGCCAGGCATCATGGCGCGTCTTGCAGCCCATACAATGCGAGAATTTTGACTGCTGACCAGAAACATCAACCCAAATCCGCATTCCAGCCGTTCGCGGCTGAAAGCCTCCCACTCGTACCCGTTGAGGGGAAGCAAAGCATAATCGCAGGAACTCAGGATTTTCGCAAGTACTTAGTTCACATAGGCTTGTGAGCAGGCCCGGTTCGGGATATCTTAATCCGGTAGTCAGAAGGCAGTGAGGTCCAGCTTATGACTTCCTCGGCATCCCAGTTTGCTGTCGGCCTCCTGTTAGCTGCCACATCGATCTGCAGCGCTCAGCAAAACAGCAAGATACGAGTCTGCTTCAACGTGCAGACCACTACTTTGGCGGGAAGCATCAACAACTCGCCGACTGTGAATCCGCTTTACCTGCAAATGCAAGCCAGGACACTGAACGAACGTAAGCCTGACAAGACTCACCATATTGTGCTGGAAGCCGTCGCGATAACGCAGCTGGGTGAGCCGCCGAGCGGCATTCCGAACCGGAGTCCATACGAGAAATACGGCCGCGAACTGAGCGATGCCGACCTTAAGCTCGCCCACGAAAAATCCTGCGACTACGTTCTTTTCAGTCTTCTTTCCACTAACTCGGCGCAATTGGGCGAAGTGCCGCATACCTCATTTCCCACGCCACAGCAGAGCATCGGGGCACCGTACGGCGGCGCCGATACGCGAGGCCCGGAAGTGAATTACCTGGTCATTTACCGGCTCCATCAGATCTCGCCCCGAACTCCGGTGATCGAAGGAAGTGTTACCGCCCATGACACTGCGCCTGCCTACGGGCTCACCATGAGAGCCTTCGACATGGTTGCAGCGCAGGTCTCAACAAAAATCGCAAATACGGCGGTCACCCCAACCCATACTCCGTAGAAATGGCGCGTTCGTGCGCCTAACAATTCGGTTGCCCTCCGCTCTGCTAGCATTGAAGTGAGAATGAGCAACCAGCGCCGAAGTGACTGCCAGCGAGATTTCCAAGCAAGGCTCATTCTCCCAATCAGCGACTGTCACCACGGCTCCGCCCCTAAATGGAGACGATAAGGGGAACTTGAACTCCGGCGCGTTGGCCCCGGGTGTCGCCGCCAAGCGCTTGCTGGAAGCCGACGACGCGCAGCATAGCGGTGAAGTCGAACCGCCCCCCTACAGCTTTACTGGCCGCCTGGGCCGCTATGGCATGCCGGCGCTGCGCTATCTATTAAAGACGGAGGTTCATACCTACGCCTTCTCGGTCGCGGCAAATCTGCCATCCTGTCGTTCTTCCCGTTCATTGTTCTGCTGCTGACGGTCACGCGCCGGGTATTTCACTCGGTCGACATGTACAACATTGTGATCGAACTGGTGCGGCAATACTTGCCCAGCAACCAGGATTTCGTGGTTCGCAACCTGCAATTCCTGGCAGGAGTAAAAGGTAGGGGGCAGGTGCTGTCGTTTGTCATGCTGCTCATCACCTCGACGGGAGTCTTCCTTCCGCTCGAAGTGGCGTTGAACAGTGTGTGGGGATTCAAGAAGAACCGTAATTACGTGATGAACGGAATCGTCTCTCTGGGACTTGCGCTGGCGTGCGCCTCGCTGGCACTGCTCTCGGTCGCTGTCGCGGCGCAGGGTCTGAAGCACTTTGCGACGACGCTGGGCAGCAACTCCTTCGTTTTTCTCGGAGCACAGTTTCTGCTGGTCAAGGCCGCCGGTATCGCCACCGCAGTTGGCATCTACTTCCTGATTTACTGGCTGCTGCCCAACGGCCGCGTTCCGGTACGCGCCGTGCTGCCCGCGGCCATCATCATGGCGCTGCTGACCGAGGCTGCGAAATACCTGTACATTCTCTCGCTACGCTGGCTTAATTTTCCCGAAGTCTACGGACCATTTGCCGTCTCGGTGACGCTGATGTTCTGGGCCTACCTCAGCGGGATGCTGCTTTTGTTGGGAGCTTACCTCTCCGCCGCCAAACATAGCGACCGGATGCAGGCAAAGCAACAAGCTGCGGCCTAGCGCTTCCCTTTCGGCTCATTGCGCGCTCGGTTCTTGATCCAGATCGGCGTACCCACAAATCCAAAGGCCGCGCGAATCTGGTTCTCCAGAAAACGCTCGTAGGAGAAGTGCAGCTTCACCTGGCGATCGGTGAACAGAATGAATGTCGGCGGCGCGACATTGCTCTGCGTCATGTAGAAAATCTTCACCCGCTTCGACATCGGCACGGAAGCGCGCTCGAAATCGACGTGGCTGAGGAAGCGGTTCATCTCGCCGGTGCCGATGCGCTTGCGCCGCTCGCGCGCGACCAGTTCCAGAGTCGAGTACAGCTTCGCAATGTTCTTGTCCGGTTGAGGCCGACACGAACACCACCGGCGCGTACGAGAGAAACTTCAGATGCCGCCGCACCTGCTCTTCGTAAATCGACCGCTCGGCGGGAGGCTTGCCGTCGGTGCGCGCGGTGGTCACCAGGTCCCATTTGTTGATGACGACGATGACGGAACGCCCGCTTTCGTGGGCGTAACCCGCGATGGTGGCATCGCTGGCAGTTACGCCTTCGACCGCATCGATGATTACCAGCGCGACGTCGGCGGCTTCCAGATGCTTGCGGGCCATCACCACTGACAGCTTTTCGGCCATCAGTTCGGTCTTTCCCTTGCGGCGAATGCCGGCGGTATCGATAAAGCGATAGGTTTTGCCATCGTGCTCGACCAATTCATCGACAGCGTCGCGGGTGGTGCCGGCGACGGGCGAGACAATGGCGCGGCCGGTCCCGGTCAGCGCGTTCAGCAGAGTCGACTTGCCGACGTTGGGACGGCCGATGATCGCGACCTTGGTTTCGCGTGGCTCGGGCTTCGCCTGAGCCTCATCTTCGGAAGCAGCTCTCGTCGTTTCGGTTTCCTCGGTGGGCTGCGGCGGAGGCGCTTCGTCCTCTGCAGCTTCAGGTTCGCGGCATGAACTGCAACACATAATCCAGCAGCTCGGCCAGTCCGTTCCCGTTCTCCGCCGAAATCGGAATGAGTTCTTTGATGCCTAAGCTGCGAAATTCTTCGGCGTACGGCTCGAGCTTCGGCGTGTCCATCTTGTTGACCGCAAGCACCAGCGGCTTGCCGGTGCGCAACAGCAGACGCGCCAGTTCCATGTCGGGCGACGCCAGCTCGGTACGGCCGTCGACCACCATCACGATCGCGTTCGCTTCTTCGAGTGCGACTCGGGCCTGGCGAAAGATCTCTGATGGAATCAGCTCTTTGTCTTCGGGAATGATGCCGCCGGTGTCGACCACTCGCATCCGGCGGCCATTCCACTCGGTCTCGCCGTAGAGCCGGTCGCGCGTGATGCCCGGCTCGTCGCCGACGATGGCGCGCCGCGAGCCAACCAGCCGGTTGAACAGCGTCGATTTGCCGACATTCGGGCGGCCGACGATGGCCAGTAGCCCCAGGGAACTGGTGCCTTGGCTATTGCTATCTCCGTAGTGTTTGCGTGGAGTCACGGTACCTTTCAGCAGTAATGTTCCGAACGGCTATTATAGGGATTACTTGTCTTTCGCCGTGTCTTCCCCATCCCAGTCCGGCCCGTCGATACCGACGCTCTACCAGTTCTTCGGTCCCGGAGGCCTGCTGGCGCGCACCCATCCGGCCTACGAGTTTCGACGCGGTCAATTGCAGATGGCCGAAGCGGTTGCGCAGGCCATCGAAGAGCGCCGCCACCTGATTGTCGAAGCGGGCACTGGCACCGGCAAGACCCTGGCGTATCTGTTGCCGGTGATCCGCTCGGGCAAGCGCGTCATCATCTCGACCGGCACAAAGACGCTGCAGGAACAGCTCTACTTCAAGGACGTTCCCTTCCTGTCGCAGCACCTGGGCGAGCTGCGCGTCTGCTACATGAAGGGACGTGCCAACTATCTTTGCCGCAAGAAGCTCTACGACCTGGCCGATCAGCCGGTGCTGAACGGGCTGGAAGAGATCAGCCACTTCAAGATCATCAGCGACTGGGAGAAGATCACGCAGACCGGCGATCGCGCCGAACTGGCTGAACTGCCGGAGTCAGGCCCTCTGTGGGGCAAGCTCGACGCGCGTACCGATCGCTGCATCGGCTCGGAATGCCAGCAGTTCGAGCGCTGCTTCATCACCGAGATGCGCCGCCGTGCCGCCGAGAGCGACATCATCATCGTCAACCATCACCTCTTTTGCGCCGACCTGGCCATAAAAGCAGGAGCCGATTTCGCTGCCGACGCCGGGGTGTTGCCCGACGCGGGCGTCGTCATCTTCGACGAGGCGCACGAGCTGGAAGACGTAGCCGCTGACTACTTCGGCATCTCGGTCTCGAATCTTCGCGTGGAAGAGTTGCTGCGCGATGTTGATCAAACGCTTGCGGCGAGCCAATGTGCTGGCGGTCGATGTGCTGGGAGCATGCAGCCGCGTACGGGAGCGCTCGCAATTTTTCTTCTCGCTGATCCCGCCGGGCGAAGGCCGATTTGCCTTCGAGAACCGCGCTGAGTTTCTCGAAGAAAACGGCGACGAGTATCTCGGCCTGCAGAACACCCTGATGCATCTCTACACCGAGCTGCAGGCGATTCCCAACAAGCCGGATGAAGTTCATAACCTGTCGCGCCGCGTGGAAGAGCTGCGCGTGCAACTGGGATTCATTCTGGAATCGAACCAGCGCAACACCGTCTTCTGGATCGAGCGCAGGGGCGAGCGTCGCGGTTTTCGCAGCGGCGGGCAGCAGAACGTTTTCTTGCAGGCCACGCCGATCACGGTGTCCGACATTCTGCGCACCACGTTGTTCGAGAACCTCAGCTCGGCGGTGCTGACCTCGGCGACGCTGGCCGTCGGCGGAGGCTTCGACTACATTCGCGGGCGCCTCGGGCTGGAGCATGCGCGCGAGCTGATCGTGCCTTCGCATTTCGACTACGCCAGCCAGGCTTTGCTGTACGTTCCGCCTGACCTGCCCGATCCGCGAGAGGCGAGATTTGTTGAAGTCGCGTCGCAACGCGTACGCCGGCTGCTGGAAATCACGCGAGGACGTGCGTTCTGTCTGTTCACCAGCTATGCGCTCATGCATCAGCTTTACGAACGGCTGCTGGGCGAACTCGAATACCCCATGCTACTTCAAGGCAGCGCGCCCAAGAACGCGTTGCTGGAAGAATTTCGCATGACGCCGAACTGCGTGCTGTTCGCAACGTCGTCGTTCTGGCAGGGCGTGGATGTGCAAGGCGAGCAACTGAGTTGCGTCATCATCGATCGCCTGCCGTTTGCGGTGCCCAACGATCCGGTGGTCGCGGCGCGCATCAAAGCGATTGACGATGCCGGCGGGAATGCCTTCTTCGACTACCAGGTTCCAAGCGCGGTCATCTCGCTGAAGCAGGGATTCGGCCGCCTGATTCGTTCGCTGCACGATCGCGGCCTGCTTTGCCTGCTCGACAATCGCATCTTGAAGAAGCAGTACGGACGCGTCTTTCTCGATAGCCTGCCGAAGTACTCGCGAACGACGGACTTGGGGAAGGTGGAGGAGTTCTTTGGGGTGGAAGCGGGGTGAGGTTTAGCGCTCGTCCAAGGTTGTCATCCTGAGCGAGGAGCGCAGCGACGAGTCGAAGGACCTCTATCGTCAAGAGGAACATTTGTTCGGACTACCGCCGCTCCGCGGCTCCCGCGATCCTTGGCGGCACGTAACCCACCGTTCCGCGCCGGAATCGCGCACAACGCGATTCCGACGGCTCCACAGTGGGCCAAAACCGCATCGGCGCTCCGCGCCTCTCAATCTTGTCTGGCGATTAATCCCTCTCGAAAAACCTCTTGATCTCCGGCCAATACTTCTGCACCAGGAACTCCGTCCTGCCGTGACCTCCGCGCGCGAAAAGCTTCAGCTTCACACCTGTCTTCTTCGCGAACTTGTCGACGGTGCGCCACGGAATGCTGGGATCGTCTTTGGCGTGGAACATCATGATCTTTGAAGGATCGATTTCTTCCGCATGATGGATCGGATTGAAGAACGTGCCGGAATACAGCTTGTTCCAGTTCTTCTCTGACAGGCGATATCCCTGGCCGAACGCTTCGCGCAAGTACGCCACGTAGCTCCGATTCGTTGTCTCGGCTCTCAAGGCGCTGCGCAGAATCGACCAATCCACCACGGGACAGTTGGCAATGACGCGCTTCACACGGGGATCGAGCGAGCAGAGGATCGCTGCCGTTCCTCCGAAGCTGCCGCCGATGACGAAGACTTCATCGGGCTCGACATTGAACACGTCGCCGAACGCCGCATCGCGAATCGGCCGCTTCAAACCGCTGATCACATCGAGAACGTCTTCATGCGGCGAGCGCGCAAGAAATTCGCCGCCGCTTTCCCACGCGCCGCGATAACGCGGATAGAAGACCCAATAGCCTTTCCGCGCGAGCCACTCAGCCAGCGGCTGCTTGCGTGGAATGCCGGGCATTCCATCGCAAAGGATGATCACCCTTTGCCGCTTACGCGGACGTAACGGAGGAAGGAATTCGGAAACAATGTCTTTTGCGAATCGCGTGCGGAACATATCTCAGCATAGTAGCTCGAAGCTGGTGAGCGCCGACACTGCACTCAGGTTGGCCAATTCAGCTACTCACACTGTACATCCATAATTAACCCCTAAGTAATCTTCCCGGGTTCCCTTTCGTGAAATTCGCATTAGTATCGGCTTACTTATGTTGCAACAGAGTAGCGCAGCATTGATGACCCTCGATAGATGGCAGCAGTGGGAAGGTCGTGTGATGGGCGGCCGCTATGCACTGCGGCAATGCCTTGGCGGAAGCGATCATAGTGCGGTCTACCTCACTGACTTTGGAGGAGCTCGCGCGGTCGCGAAGCTGGTTCCGGCTGACGCAGTCGATGCGGTAGCGCAATTCGCGCGATGGGAGATGGGGTGCAACCTGGCCCATCCGAACCTGCTGCGTATTTACGAGACTGGGCGCTGGCACGCGGACGACGAGCAAGACATGCTCTTCGCCGTGATGGAATGCGCCGACGAGAACCTGGGCGACGTTTTAGCTGATCGACCACTAGCACCGGCCGAAACCCGCGAGATGCTTGCGCCCACGCTCGCCGCACTGGAATACTTGCATGGCCGGAACCTGGTGCATGGCTGCCTTAAGCCCTCGAATGTGATGGCCAGCGGACCGCAGTTGAAGCTGGCGGTTGACGGCGTTCGCCGGTCGGGCACGCGCCTCACCAGTGTCGAGCAGGAAGACTGGCGCGCGGTTCCCGAGGTCTTCAATGCGGGCGTGTCGTCGCGAAACGATATGTGGGCGCTCGGATTATTGCTGGTGGAGTCGCTTACGCGGCAAAAGCTAAAGCTCGAAAAGGCAGGCGACAGCGTTATTCAATTGCCCGAGGATGTGGCTGAGCCGTTCAGGACGATCGCACAAGCGTGCCTGCAACGCGACCCGGCGAAGCGCTGCTCTATCCCGGAGATTCGACGCATGTTGCAGCGGCCCGTGGAATCCCCACGGACGCCGGCGCAAGTGGTACCGATCCGACCCGAAGGCGAGCAGGACTCGCAGCCGCAGAAAGAAGCAGCCGTTCTGCAACCGGTTTCCGAACCGAAGGGGGATTCGGACTCGGCGCACGCCGTCGATCTCGAGTTCCTTGCTCCACGACAGCGAACCACCCGAGCGCCGCGACAGAAAATTCGCTCCGCTCGTCATCGCGACCTTGGTGGCGATCATCGCAATCTTCGCGCTGGTTAGGTTTGCCGGGCGGCACGTGAGCGAAGCTAAACCGCAGGCTGAGGTGGCGATTCCGGCCGTCAACCCACCCGGCATGCAACCTGTTGCGGCACCCGCGGTTATTCCCCCGGTGAGATCTGCATCCGGCGCGGTGGCTAAGCAAGTCATACCCGAAGTCTCACGCGTAGCGCAGAACACGATTCATGGCATCGTAAAGGTGCGAGTTCAGCTAAACGTAAACGAGTCGGGCGAGGTCACTCTGGCAGGCTTGGCAGCGCATGGACCAAGCCGCTACTTCGCCCGACAAGCGCTCGATGCTGCGCGACAGTGGAGCTTCACAGCACCTGTGGTTGATGGCAAGCCCGTCGCGAGCCGCTGGATGATCGAGTTCGATTTCCGGAGAAGCGGGGTCAAGGCGGAGCCGAAGATGATAGCCTCGCGAGGATAGGGGAAAAGTCAAAGGCGTGATTGCTCGTGGAATTTTCTCCTAAGGCCAATAGTCGATCTCGATGTCGTTAACTCTTAGAAGAACGTCGAGCTGTTCGCGCGTCTGATCAATGGCCGAAGCCGTTCCGGATGTCTGCGGTCCGCTCCCAGCTTGGACCGCCACAACCTTTCCGTAAGGCCAGGCAGAGACGGGTAGCCCGCGAAGCACCGAGACAACGTCGCCTACCGGAACTCTGGCCTGCCTGCCATGCGCCTTAATTGAGACGAGATCACCCTGAATTTGAAGGAATGGGTTCTTCCAGTCTTCTGCCATTTGAATGTGCTCATAGAGCTTGGGATTGTCGACAGGAACTGAGCCCAAGTTGTCCGACGCTTCGACCATCTCGATGTGCGGGGATCTCGGAACGGCAAACCACGCCCACAACAAGCATGCAGCCATCAGAGCAAAGATCGATAAAAGCGTCCATCGCATTGAGCAGGTAGACACCGGAGTAAGCGAGTTTGTTTCAGCTTTATCGAACTTGCTAACAAAGAAGGCGCGATTGCTCGCGCCTTGCCCGGGGCTGAAGCCCATTCTGTTCTTTTGGCTTGATCGGCCCGGCTGAAGCCGGGCCCTGATACAAAGCTGCTCGCAGTAGATCAACCGAGCTGAGAGCTGACGGCTGATAGCCGACAGCTCTTAGTCGTGCACGCCGTCCATGAACGCCCGCAGCTTGCGCGAGCGCGACGGATGACGCAGCTTGCGCAGCGCCTTGGCCTCGATTTGGCGGATGCGTTCGCGGGTGACCGCGAACGACTGGCCGACTTCTTCCAGCGTGTGCTCGGAGCCGTCTTCCAGCCCGAAGCGCATCTTGATCACCTTCTCCTCGCGCGGAGTCAGCGTGCGCAGCACCTGCGCCGTCTGCTCCTTGAGGTTGACGTTGATCACGGCTTCGGCCGGCGAAACCACCGCGCGGTCTTCGATGAAGTCGCCCAAGTGCGAATCTTCCTCTTCGCCGATCGGCGTCTCCAGCGAGATCGGTTCCTGCGCGATCTTCAGCACCTTGCGCACCTTGGCCACCGGAATGTCCATGCGCTTGGCGATCTCTTCCGAGGTAGGCTCGCGTCCGAGTTCCTGCACCAGCTGCCGCGAGGTGCGGATCAGCTTGTTGATGGTCTCGATCATGTGCACCGGAATACGGATGGTGCGCGCCTGGTCGGCGATGGCGCGGGTGATGGCCTGACGAATCCACCACGTCGCGTACGTCGAGAACTTGTAGCCGCGGCGATATTCGAACTTGTCCACCGCCTTCATCAGGCCGATGTTGCCTTCCTGAATCAGGTCGAGGAACTGCAAGCCGCGGTTGGTGTACTTCTTCGCAATCGAGACCACCAGTCGCAGGTTGGCTTCGATCAGCTCGCGCTTGGCGTACTCGGCGTCGACGTCGCCCTGCACGATTTCGCGCTGCGTGCGCTTCAGCTCGGCGAAGCTGGCGCCCGCGTCCTGCTCCATGCGCTCCAGGTCGGCGCGAATCTGCCGCGCCTGTTGCGGTATTCCTTCTTCTGCTCGTCGGAGCGGGTCTGCTCGGCGCGCTTGTCGAAGTTGACCGCCTGCTTGTCGAGCCCGCGCATGCTGTCGACCGTCTTGTTGACGCGATCGATCAGCCGCTTGCGCTCGTTGTTGGTGAAGCCCAGCCGGCGGATGACGCGCGAGACCGCGATCTGCTCGCGTCCCAGCTGCCAGCGGCAGCGGCGATGTCGCCGAGGGTTTCTTCTGCGGGATGTCGGCCAGCTTCTCGACCAGCTGCATCGACTTCTTGTAGTGCTTGTTGAGCTCGTCGATCTTGCCGGTGATGTCCTTCAGGCGGTTGATCACCACCTCTTCGGTGATCTCCTCTTCGTCGAAGAGAACGATTTCCTTGATGGAGCGCACGCCGCGCTTCAGGTCCTCGCCGATGGCGATGATCTCGCGAATCACGATGGGCGAGCGCGACAGCGCCTTCAGCACGCGAAGCTGGCCGCGCTCGATGCGCTTGGCGATCTCGACTTCGCCTTCGCGCGTGAGCAGCGGAACCGTGCCCATCTCGCGCAGATACATGCGGACGGGATCGTTGGTCTTCTCCAGCGTGCCGGGCGTGAGGTCGAGTTCCATGTCCTCGCCGGCTTCGATTTCACCGTCGAACTTCTTGTCGCCGGATTTGGGCCCCTCGAGCACATCAATGCCCTGCGTGCCGATGGTGGTCAGCAGGTCCTCGAGGTCGTCGGGCGAATGCACGTCGTGCGGGATCAGGTCGTTCACCTCGTTATAAGTGAGGTAGCCCTTCTCTTTGCCCACATCGATCAGTTTTTTGATATCGTCGTACTTGTCGTCTAGAGCCAAAGCGGAATTTTCCCCTGCGTGGCGCCTGTTGCGAGGCGCGCGGTTAGTGTGCACACTGCGGCGGGAGCGGTACCGAGGTACCGGCATATGCAGAAACTTTCAAATTTTAGCATAGGCCAGGCCCGCCTTCCTAGCCTTTTCTTTCATTTACCGCCGCCCCAAGCGGGCGAAACCAATGGCGCGGAGGCACAAACCTCGCGCGTACATATAGTTAGATGTTGCTCGTGAAGCGTTGGCTTCAGCTATTCTCTTCAAGCAGTTACGAGCCTGATGCGTCCCCTGTCGCCCGGTTGGCCTGTTTTAGCCGGAGCCGTTCCTGGGCCAGTTGCACCCGGGAAGCGAGGTCCTCTTTGACCTCCACCTCCTTCACCTGGTGCTGCAGCTCATCAGTTCCCGCTGCTGAGCGCGGCGCTTCAGCGACCGCATGGCGCTCTCCAGCAACTCGGGCGTGAGTTCCTCGTCGTCGTGCATCAAGGTCGCCGCAAGCAGTGCGCGATGCTCTTCCTCAACGGCAGAGACATGGGATCGGCGCCTTCTTCGACTCCCGTCAGCAACGCGTCGATCAGCTCCTCGGCGCTGCATCCGCATGCAGCGGCTCCTCGCTGAGAGCAAAGTGCGCCTGGCGTGCGGGATCGAAGTCGGGGTCCTGCCCTTCGCGCTGGCTGACGGGAGCGTGCGCCAACTCGCGTGCCGCCAACGCGCGGATCAGCACCCGCTCGGCATCGGTCACTCTGCCAGTGGCCGTCGACTGTACCCGTGATGCCGACCGCGCGGTCGCTGCCCGCCTTAACTCCTGGCGTAGCACTGACGACTCGATTCCCAGCCGATGCGAGATCTCGTTGGCCAACTCGTCGCGCACAATGCGGCTGGGAACGCGCTGGATGTGCGGCAGCAGAAAGTTCACCGCCTTCACCTTGCCTTCGGGCGTGCGGAAGGGGAACTGCGCGCGGGCGCGCTCGATCAGGTAGTCGAAGTAGCGCGCCGAATGGTGCAGCGCGTCGGCGTACGCGTCTTTGCCCTTGCGCCGAATGTACAGGTCGGGATCGAAGCCGGTCTCCAGCGTCAGCACCTTGATCTGGAAATCTTCGCTGACCAGCAGCGCCAGCGAACGCTCGGCAGCGGCGGCTCCCGCCGTATCGGGATCGAAGTTCACCACGATGTTCTTGCTGAAGCGGCCGAGCAGCCGCGCCTGCGGCTCGGTGAAAGCCGTGCCCGAGCTGGCGATGACGTTGTGGAATCCCGCGGTGTAGACCGAAATGCAATCCATCTGGCCTTCGACCAGGATGGCGTAATCGAGTTGCCGAATGGCCTCCTTCGCCTTGTCGAGGTTGAACAGCACGCGCGACTTGGAATAGATCGGCGTCTCCGGCGAGTTCAGATACTTGGGCCCGGCCTTTTCGTCGGTCGCCAGCGTGCGCCCGGTGAAGGCGATGACCTTCCCCTGCTCGTTGGTGATGGGGAACATCACGCGGTTGCGAAACTTGGAGTACAAAGCAGTTGTCGGTTGTCGGTTGTCAGTTGTCAGTTTGTCGGTTGCGTCCGGACCGTCTGACAACTGACCACTGACAACTGACGACTGATCTTTCTCCTTCCACGAGAAGAGTCCCGACTCGCGCATCAGCTCCTCGTCGAACTGACCGCGCACCGCGTCGCGCAGCAGGAAGCCGGAATCGGGCGCGAAGCCGATGCGGAACTCGGCGATGATCTCCGGCGTCAGGCCGCGCGACTTCAGATACTCGCGGGCATGCGCCGACTCCGACTTGCGTAGCTGCTCCTGAAAAAATGCGCAGGCGCGCTCGTTGATGTCGAGCAGTCCGCCACGCTGCTTCGCCTGCCGCGCCTCTTCCTCGGAGGCGTACTGCATCTTCGGCATCGGCGATGCCGAGCTTCTCGGCGATCGACGCGCACGGCTTCGGGGAAGGTGATGTTCTCGATCTTCTGCACGAAGCTGAAGACATCGCCCGAAACTCCGCAGCCGAAGCAGTGAAAGAACTGGTTGGTGGCGTGGACCGAGAACGACGGCGTCTTTTCCTGGTGAAACGGGCACAGCCCCTGGTAATTCTGCGCGCCGGTCTTGCGCAGCTTCACGTACTCGCCGATGATGCGGACGATGTCGGCCTGCTGCTTGAGGGTCGCCGCGAAGTCGCCGGGGTTCGCCATTAGAACAGTGTCCTAGACTCGGCTGCTGCGCGCCAACGGCAAATGGAGTGTTTCTGTGGATTCCCTGTGCAGGGCCGAACTTTCCGGTGGAAGACCGGGAAATTCTGAGCGCCGGCGCAGTGTGCCTCACCTCCGGCTGATGGGCACGAATCTTCTCCGCGCTGTCATCCCGAAACGAAGTGAGGGATCTGCAGTTCGTCCCACCGCGAACCTTCTGCTTAAACAACCGAGAGCAGGTCCCTCGCCCGTCGCGGCGGGCTCGTGATGACAATCCCTGGAAACGAGCGGTGCGATCCTGCCTTTACGCTCTCCTGCGCAGGAACACCGTCATCAAGAAATAGGCGAACGACGCCAGCCCCGCATAGAGAAATCCGTTGGCGAAAATGATGGTTCCCACCGTCATGATGAGCGCGAGAGTGGCGTCGGAAGTTGCTTCGAGGATTCCGGCCAGCAAGAACGGCGGACAGACTGCGATTGCCGCGACACGCGCCTGAGTGCTAAAGGCGTCAGGATGGTAGCGCCACACTGTGCACAAGGCCACGGCCACAGCCAAACCCACACCGAAGGCGAGGAACAGGACGGTGAGGAAGGGTTTGTTCTGGTTGGCGGGAGGAGAGCTCATGGAATTGGCGCGATCTGCCGATAGGCAATGCGAGCGGGAAGACGCGCGGTGATTGCTTGGTTGCACGGGTAGCACGCCGGTGAAAGCCCCGCTCTCTTTATCATGATCATGACCAAAGCCATCGTACTGCTCTTAGCCATATTGTTCTTCCGAGCTGCATTCTTCCCCGACGCCAACGGCGCACCAACACCACGATTACTCCCTATGGAAGTGTATTCGATGTTCCGGTGCCGGCGGAGCTGTCGTGCTCGGGAGCTGTGTCGCACGAAGACCGAGCTCAACTGGTGATCGGTGGAGCGCGCCTACAGGCGCGCAATCGAACAGGCAGGGTCGCAAACAGCTTTAGCCGTCGAGGTGACAGAGTGGACTCGCCTCAGGGCGATTGATTCCTACAAAAAGAAGTCCTGCATGACGGTGGAAGCGCCGGGCTTGAGCCCGGCGAAGTGGCACGCATAACGGTGCGGCTTTAGCCACGGCGGACCGGGGCTGAAGCCCAGGTCATATGCGCCGTTTTCGGCACGGCTGAAGCCGCACCCTTCCACCGAAGGCGTGCTCCATTCTTAGCACGTGCTATGCTGGCGGCGAATCGAGGTGACAAACCATGAGCACGCAGGCCTCCGGCATGAATTACGCGACTCCGATCCCACACAATATGGTGACGACGGCGTTCATCCTGGACGGCTACACCATCAAGACGCAATCTTGGATTGGTGCGCGGAATCATTGTGCGCTCGCGCTCGATCGTCGGTACTATCGGCGCCAGCCTGCAGACCATCGTCGGCGGCAACATCACGCTTTTCACAAAGCTATGTGAGCAGACACGCGAGCACGCCTTCGACCTGATGCTGCAACATGCCGCCGAACTCGGCGGGAATGCGGTCATCGGTATGCGTTACGACGCAACCGAAGTCATGCAGGGCGTCACGGAAGTGCTGGCGTACGGGACGGCGGTGTACGTGGAGAAGAGTAGTTAGCGGAAGCGGACAAACCGCAACTGCAGATCCCTCGCCGACTAAACAGGTTGCGGAAAAATTGTCCGCAGTGGGAAGAAGAGCAGATCCCTCGCGGCTAAAGCCGCTCGGGATGACAAACAAAAGGGCTTAGCGGCACGGCTAAAAGCCGTGCCCTGATACAAAGCAGACGATACGAGAGTTTTTCAGCAGCTTGTAAAGGCGTACTCCACCCGCCGTGCTCCACCCAATAAAAATGGCGGCTCTGGCCGCCCTCATGATCCTTCAATGGTGAGCCCGGCAGGAATCGAACCTGCGACCCACGCATTAAAAGTGCGTTGCTCTACCAACTGAGCTACGGGCCCACATCTTCCTAATCTACCACGTTAGAAACGGCTCATTGCAGCGCTATCGCGCAACTTCCGTGCACCAGTGCTGTACGCGAGTAACACCATCTTGACCAGAACTTGACCACAACGTGACTTCCCTCCGACCACCTGATGACAGCGCTGCGCCTCCGCGAGCCGAGAATGCCATTGCTGAGCTAAAAAGTTCAGAGATCACGGAGGAAGCAATGCGCGGCGTTAACAACCGATCAATCACCTCACTCGTTAGAATGGCAGTGTTATCTCTGGTTGCGATCACACTATGGAGCCTTCCTGCAACCGCTCAACTCTTTACAGTTTCGAACCTGACATCCGACATTCCCAACGTCGGAACCCAGCCCACAGATTCCGACCTGGTGAACCCCTGGGGATTGGTGGCCAGCAGCACCAGTCCTTGGTGGGTCTCTGACAATGGCACCGGCAAATTGACGCTCTACAACGGTACCGGAGTGAAGCAGGGACTCATCGTCAACGTTCCGCAGTGGGACAACAGCCCGGGCGGCAACCCGAGCGGCCAGATTTTCAACAACACACAGGACTTCAAGCTCCCCAACAACAACCCTGCAGCGTTCATCGTGTCGACCGAAGATGGAACCATCCAGGGATGGAATGGCGGCACCACCACGACCATCGTGGTCAACGGTTGGCCCAATGCTGTGTACAAGGGATTGGCCCTTGGTTCAGCGAATGGCGCGAACTACATTTACGCAGCGAACTTCCGGGCCGGAACGGTGGACGTGTTCGATAAGACCTTCCAGCCACATTCGTTCGGGCAGAATGCTTTCGTCGATTCCACACTGCCAACCGGCTATGCCCCGTTCAACGTAGCCAACATCAATGGCAATATCATCGTCACCTACGCGCTGCAGGATGACCAGAAGCACGATGATGTCGCCGGCATCGGTCACGGCTACATCGACGTCTATAACAGCCAGGGAACGCTGCTTCAACGCCTGCCGCACGTATATGCGTTGAACTCGCCGTGGGCAATGGTGGTTGCACCAACAGGGTGGAACCAACTGAGCGGCAAACTCCTGGTCGGCGAGTTTGGCAGCGGCGGCATCGCTGCATACGACCTCGCCAACAACCTTTTCCTGGGAGTACTGCAGGACGACCAGGGCCTCCCCATCAGGATTAACGGTCTGTGGGGTCTGAGCTTTGGCAACGGTGCGGGATCAGGGCCAACAACCACTCTGTACTTCACCGCTGGATATTTCGCCGAAGCCCATGGTTTGTTGGGCACGATCACCTTGTCGAACAGCAACCTCGGCCGTACGCCCAACGCTCACAAATAGTCCAACGAAGCTTTTCATCTTTCGGTCGCGGAGGCGCTTTGCTTTCGCGACCTTTTTGTTTCAGGACGCGCCGGAGGACTCATTTGTATCCGGCCTCGCTTGGCCAGGATACAAAAAAGCGGCGCCGAAGCGCCGCTCTGCTAAGTCGCGCGCTATTGCGCGACCGAATCGTTCAATGGAGGTTAACCGAACGAATATCCCCCGAGTGCTAAGGGACAATCGCGTTGATGAAGTTCGCTCCCTTCGGAGTACCCACGCCAGTGACATTGTCCCAGCCCGGTCCCGTCACCAGGGTGCTGTCCAAGCCAAACCCGATGTCGTACCAGCGAGTGGATGTGCCGTTATAAAACGCGCTGGTGAACTTGGTCGGTACATCAGGGCCGACCAATGCAACCGCCGACCAATACATCGGCTTGATTGCACCGGTGAAGATGTTGCCCGTCAGATTGGATAGGCTGTACGGGTTCGACTGAACCACGTCAGACACCGCTCCATTGGGCAGCGAGTACATGTACGGCGCCGCCAAACCTGCCGAGTGCCCATTCTTCTGCTGGCTCTTCTGATTCACGATCGCCCACACGCCCGAGAACATCGGGGTCGAGGCGCTGGTACCGCCAATCACGGAAACGGTATACGTTCCCGGATTGTTGTACGAGTAAATGATGGTTAGGCCAGTGTAGGGATCGGCCGTCAGCGACACGTCGGGCTGCTGGCGACCGGTTCCGGGCAGACTGGACTGCCACGACGGCTTGGCGAAGAAGGTGCTCATGCCTCCGCCGGCGCCAAAGTAGAAGCACTGTCCGGGAGGCTGCAGGGTAGTAGCGCAAACTGGCGGAACATCGGGATTCCCAGTATTGGGCTCGGCAATGCGGGTGAGGGTCGTCCCCCAGCCGGTCTGGAACTGAATGCTGTAGTCGGCGTTGAGGAACACGCTGACTCCGCCCACAGCCGTAGCATGAGGAGAGTTCGAAGGCACGCTGACGGTGTAAGCTCCCACCGCACGATAGAAGTCGCCATCGTCGCCGGTGGAGAAGTTCACCGACACTCCCAATGCAGTGGCATTGGCCAGCAGGTCGTCCCAGGCCTGCATGGTACGGACATCGTCGTCGTACTCATCCGACCGTAGCTGTTGGAAATGACATTCCCTAGCGAGTTGTCGAGGGAATACTGAATCGCGCCCATCAGGTTGTTGTCGAAGTTGTCGATCGCCTGAAGAAGCACGATCTTGGCCCCCGGAGCCATGGAGTGCGCCCACTCGATGTCGAGCGTAGTCTCGCCCGCCCAGCCTGAGTTGTACGGCGGCGGCCCCTGCGGACTGAACACCGCAAAGTTCGCGGCCGGCAGGCTGAAGGTGTTGGAGAACTTGGCGATATCGGCAGCCGCGGTCGGCGAACCGTAGGCATCGACCACCACCACGGACTGACCGGTGCCGTCTAAGCCGGAGCCATAAACAGAAGTCAGGCCATAGGCCGCCTGCATCGCTGCGGGCTCATATCCGCATGGGGGCAGGTGCCCGTTGCCGCTGTGAATATCGGAGCCATAACGGTTGCCCGTATACAACGCCGCCGGCATCTTTCCGCCGGTGGTAAAGCCATGGCTTTCCACTCCGCGATAGCACTGATACTCGTAATAGATCTGTCCGGACGGTGGCAGCGCAACTCCCTCAAACTCGCGGCCAGTGGCGGGATCTACCGGAAACACATGATGCGGCTTCATGAGCACTTCATGCAGACCGCCAATGGAGCCCACGATGCCCGCGAGCTGAGCTGGGAGCGAGGGATTGTTGATGTTGGAGTAGCGAGTTTCTCCGTTACGCAGGAAGCGATTGATCTGCACGCCAAACGCTTTCTGCACGTCGGCAACTGTGCCCTGCGCGCTGACGGTGTAGTTGAACTGGTTTACCGCCGTCACCGTGAGGCCCTGCGATTTAAGGAAGGTCTGCACCGTTGCGGCTTCCTGGCTGGTCGGGGCAAAACGATCGGCGTACTGCTGTGGTGTAAGCCACTTCTGATAGAGCGGTGAATTGCGATCGTACAACTGCTGCAGCAACGTATCGCGTTGCGCGCGGTTGTGCAAAGCCAGATTCATCGTGATGGGGATTATCCGGGCGGGATTCTCCGCGCCCAGATTCTGCGCGGTGGAGACATAGGCCGGCACAGTGTTGGGGATGGTGGCCGCCGATCGAAGCGGTCGGAACCAATCCAACCAACACGGTAAGCATGAGGGTGACTCCGAGGAGTCTTAGCATTATTCGTGTCATGATCTGAATCTCTCCGTGTCAAATTCGGTGAAATTGTGGACTCATCAGGCGGGGTTGCAAACACGCATCTCCGCCCTTCACCCGATGCGGCGTGTCGCCGGTTTAGGGCAGTAACCGGCGGCGCAGCATGCCCGCCACGCCTAAAGCTCCGGAACCCAACAGAACCAGGCTGCCCGGTTCGGGAGTCAAGGTCACTGATCCCGGGGCCAGGAAGATCTCGTTGCCGTCTCCTCCGGGAACGTTCTCTCCCAGCACAATTGACAGCGCATAGGTTCCATCGCCTTCCAGTGGCGCGAAGTTGAACGAGCCTTTGTACTCCTGCGTTGTGCCACAGTAGCTGCAATCGGGGACCAGGAAGCTGCCCACCAGCACGTCGTTCACAAACAGATCGTTCTCGTACGAGTGTCCGGAATTGCCGCCAAGGGTGTTGATCAGAGAAAAATCGTAACTGAGAGACTGAATCGACTCCTGACCGGTGAAGAAGATCTCGGTGACGAAGTCGCCAGACGTGAAAAGCGGCTCACTCTGGTGATTCAGATTGCCCATGAAATCACAGGCATTGACGTTGCAAGTGAAGCTGGTGTCGCTGGGAAAGGTGACGACAGTGTCGCCATAGGCCAGTCCCACGGCGAAAAACAACACTGTCAGCATTAGGAACATTGCACGCACGGAAAGCTTGTTCATTCGATCCTCCGTAAATCGTGAAAGGGCCGTATTGTCACTGCATTTTTAATTGGCCGTCTTACCTGGGAAATACACGAACAGGCGATTGCAAGCGTCCGTCTGTCTTGAGTGGGGCAACTGGACGCCTCACAACTCACTGCATTCGTTCCTCGTACTGGATGCCGAGGAGTGCCGGGGGAAAGCAGCACCATAATAGTCTCGTTCTGACTAATATCAAGCAGAAACATCAACTATTCTCTGTAGTCACAGCAAATAACGACAAGTCACCGTTTCCGTAGTTACCTACGAGATTGATAGTAGATATTTAAACCTTGTTGTCTACGAAGTTTGTAGTAAGGCGGGTCGTACTTTCGAAAGGAGTTTGAATTACCAATTAATTGGCCAGACTTCTTACAGGTAATTATTCGCGTTCCTTTCGTTAGAACCGCTTCCACGAGCTAGGGGGTCGCCGGACTTCGAAGGATCCGAATGATGAGCGCCCTGTCCAATGAAAAAAGCGGCGCCGAAGCGCCGCTCTGCTGAGTTGCGTGCCCGTTACGAAGCGCGCCAGACCGAGGAGCGAACTACTGCTTGGTCAATTACTGCAAACCGAAGAACGGGTTCGCCATGTTCACTGGGTACGAGACACCAAGTCCCGTCACCAGGTCATAGCCCGGACCGGCCGCGTGGCCGTTATTGCCGGTGAGCACGTCCCAGTAGAAGTAGGTGTAGTTCGATGCCGGCGTACCGAACGACTTGTACGGATGGTAGAGCTGGTTGTTGATGATCTGAGGGAAGTCCGCCTTGTGGAAGCTGCGACGAGCAGCTTCGATATTGGCATAGACTCCCGCTGTGACCGGCGTAGCGACGCTGGTGCCTCCCACACGTCCATAACCGCCGTTGCCACTGTCGTAGATGTACACAGGACTGCCGGGGGACGCGACCGCCGAGACGTCAGGAGCGGCGCGGTTCGCCCCGCAGAGAGTGACACCATTGCCGGTCTGGAAAGTTTGAGAGGGCTCGTAAACGCTGCAACCGCCGCCGCTGCCCGCCCATCCGGTTTCGGCGGTGCGATGGAAGTTGGCATCGAGCGTCAGTTGGGTTCCACCGATACAGGTTGCATAGGGAGACTGGCAAGGATAGATGGCAGGGGCTCCACCGTCGCCGGAGGCGAACATAAGAGGTACACCCAAGCCTGCCCAATCGGCGTCTTCCTCGAGCTCTCCGTCAAACTCGTCTTCGCCCCAGCTATTGGACACGAAGTTCGCACCTTCCATCTTCACCGCCGTCTGGACGGCAGCGGCGAGGTCAGAATCATTGTTGGTACATCCTTCCACCAGCACGATCTTGGCGTTGGGAGCCATGGCATGCGCCCACTCGATGTCAAGCATGGTCTCCAGTTCCCAACCGCTGTCGCTACCGCAGAAGTTCTGGCCACCGTTCTGGTCCGTGTTCTTGAAGCAGCCATTCTGGGTAGTACAGGCGGGCAGCCCCATGTCGGTGCTGAAGAAGTTGAGGTCCGCCTCGTTCTTGGCGTAGTGGAACGCATCGACGATGGCGATGGTGGTACCTGCTCCACCGTTACCCCCGACGACGTTGACTGTGCCATAGCCGATTTCCAGTGATGGCGGACAGAAGCCGTTCTTGTTGCAGTTGACAGGTTTGGTCGGAGGCAGGCCCGGTTTAAACCCGCCCACGACCCAGATGAAGGAACGGTCGTGCCGCGGAGGGACGGTCGGCATAACGGGCTGAGCGTGCCCTGTCGACTCCGCTATGGCAGCCAGCCTCTCTACCGGGGTCAACGCGCCCTGGGCGAAAACCTGGGAGGCCAGGAGCAGAACAGTTGCAATTACAATGAATTTCGAAAACTTCATTACAGCACCTCCTGGGACTTACGATTCAAACGCCGGCGTACAACTCCCAGCAGACCGAGAGCCGAAGGTCCAAGCAGCATCAGAGTGCCAGGCTCTGGTACGGCGGACGTCTGAAGTCCCAGCGTACCGATCGCGAAGTCGTCAGCCCCATTGATGTCCTTCACATTGAATTGAATGGCGTAGACGTCGGCTGACGTGTCATAGGCACCGATGAACAGGGCCGTCCCGGTGTTCTCTGAATCGCCCTGAGTCGTGAAAGTGCCTAGTGGCTGAAAATTGATGTCAAACAGCGTGACAGTTGCGGTGAAAGCGCCGAAATGGTCAGCCTGAATGTAGGCCCCGGCACCGAAGACGCCCACACCGAAGGTGGCCGCTATGTCGGCAGGGTCATTGTTGATGGTGGAAACACCGTTGTACACCACACCCATGTTGGCGGGAAAGTTGCCGCCCCAGGACACGCCCTGCTGCCGCACTTCAAACGGCTGCTGCGTGCCCACATTGCCGACAAAACCGGAAATCCCTCCACTCGAAGTGAACGCCGAGGGCGATGGTTCTAAAAACGGGGTGTTGGCACAGTTATTGAACTGTAAGCACCAGTCGACATGATCCTGAAATAGATTAGGGTCTGTAGTGCCGACGATTGACGCTGAAGCACACGTCGCGCCCAGCGCAATGCAAAGCAAGAAAAGCAAAGCTGCCTTTTTCACGTTCCTCCTTGTCCTCCCGAACAGACCACTAGCGCACACTAGCGCTGAGTAGAAAGTGGGAGACATCATACCTCGGTCACAGAGGTCGCCCACAGAGAAAACTCGACTATCACCGATAGTATTTGCTGTGTAATTAGCTTGCGACGTAGTCATTTTAACTACGAACTTGATAGTAGATTGCCAGCAATATACGCATGCGATAGTAGCCGGCCTTACAAGGATGGATTTATCACACCGGGAAATTGACCTCGGCAGTCAGCCAACACAACTTGCGACAATTAAAAAGCGGTGCCGAAGCACCGCTTTGCCGAACTGCGCACCCGTTGTCTGGAGCGCCATTCCAGGCGAAAACGACTACAAAGTAAGTTACTGCAGTCCAAAGAACCGGTTCGCCATCGCCACAGGATTGGACACGCCTAGACCTGTGACCAGGTCAAAGCCCGGTCCTGCTGAATGGCTATTACTACCGGGTAACACGTCATAGTAGAAGTAGTGATAGTTCAGCGAATAAGGATGATAAAGCTCGGCTCCCATCTGCTGGTAGGGCCATTTTGCAAAGATAGATGGAACTACCGGGAAGCCAGGTGCAGTACTGATGCGGTGATTAAGAGCTTATGGGAAGCGGAGGGTTGGGGACTGCGGTCACTTACGGCGAAAGCAGTTTGGCTACTCAGCTGCCGGAGCCGTTGCCGTCGCGAACTTTTCTCTTAATTTCGATGCTGAGTCGTTTGATTTTTTGATTGAGGGTGGAAAGAGGAATCCGAAAACGATCGGCAGCCTCAGTCTGGTTCCAGTTGCACTTCTCCAGCATGTCGCTGATGATGCGCCGCTCGCAATCTTCAATGATTTCAAACAAGGAGGCATCGGGACGATGCTCCATCAGCGCCAGCCTGGCGGCGCGGCCGGCGATATTATCGGGCAGCAGATCGACAGTGAGTGTGGGCCCATTGGCCAACACTACCGCCCGCTCCAGAACGTTTTCCAACTCCCGCACGTTGCCCGGCCAGTCGTAGTCCATTAAAGGACGAAGCACCTCAGGCGTAATGCGCAGAGCAGGCTTCTCATTCTCGCGCGCGAACTTGTCGGCAAAATGGTAGACCAGCGGCGGGATGTCGTTCTTGCGTTGGCGAAGCGGCGGAAGATCAATGGTGATGACGTTGAGACGATAGAACAGATCTTCGCGGAACTTGCCCTCTTTCACCTGCTGCTTGAGATCAACGTTGGTAGCGGCAATGATTCGCACGTCCACCTGTACTTCGCTGATGCCGCCCAGGTGCATGAATCGCCGGTCCTGAAGTACGCGCAGGATTTTGGCTTGCGTCTCAAGGCCCATGGTGCCGATCTCATCGAGGAAGAGGGTTCCGCGATCGGCGACTTCGAACAGACCTTTCTTGCTGGCGATGGCGCTGGTGAATGCGCCCTTGACGTGTCCGAATAACGTGGATTCCAGCAGGTCTGCCGGGACCGAGCCCGTATTGACCGGAACGAATGGCCGGTCACGGCGGGTGGAGTTCATGTGAATGGCTTTCGCGATCAACTCCTTGCCGGTTCCGCTTTCGCCCTGCAGCAGAATTGTTGACCGGCTGGGAGCCACCTGCGCCACCAGGTCGAAGATGCGCAGCATAGGCTCACTCTTGCCTATGATGTTTTCGAAACTGTAGCGCTGTTTGAGCGCGCGCTTAAGGTGGACAACCTCTTCTTCGGCGCGGCGCCTGCCTACGGCGGTCCGAATGTCGGCCAGCAGCTTCTCGTTATCCCACGGCTTCTGGATGAAGTTGGTGGCGCCTGCCTGCATGGCGTTGACCGCGTTCTCAACCGTGCCGTAGGCGGTGATCATGATGACCGCC
Organism: uncultured Acidobacteriaceae bacterium; assembly: GCA_963819645.1. Classification (GTDB taxonomy): domain Bacteria; phylum Acidobacteriota; class Terriglobia; order Terriglobales; family Acidobacteriaceae; genus CAVVDY01. The sequence goes on along the minus strand of CAWFWZ010000014.1, from coordinate 356,147 downwards.
AGCTCGGAGTCGCGCTCTCGGATGTCCTGAAGAATTTCGATTCCGTTGCGCTCGGGCAAAGCGAAGTCGAGCAACACCAGGTCAAACGGCCGATCGGCGAGACGTGCCAGACCCTCGGCGCCATCGCTCGCGGTTTCGACTTCGTAGCCTTCGATCTCCAGCAGAGTCTGTAACGACTCGCGGATCGCGGCCTCGTCATCAATAATCAGCACCGATCCCGGCGATGCGCCCTCGTCGTGATTGCTGATGGCCCGGCTGAGTGCTGCTTCAGGCACTGACTGCCTTTCTGATTAACGGAAATTCCATGGTGAAGGTTGTGCCCTCGCCGGGCTTGCTGTTCACGCGGATCTTGCCGGCGTGCTCCTGGATAATGCCGTAAGTGACGGAGAGACCCAGTCCCGTCCCGCCACTGTGACCCGTCTTAGGCTTGGTCTTGGTAGTAAAAAACGGATCGTAGATGCGCGGTATGTGCTCTTGCGCAATACCGGTGCCAGTGTCCGCAACGGTCACTTGCACGTTGTGGCCATTCTGGGTTGAGACCATCAGCGTCCCACCCGACGGCATAGCATCCTTCGCGTTGAGGAAGAGGTTCAGAAATACCTGCTGGAGCTTCCCGGTGTTTCCGTAGATCGGCGGCAATTGCGGTTGCAACTCTTGAACGACCTTGACGCGCGCCACCTTCAATTGATGCTCCAAAAGCATCAAAGTGTCCTGAATTACGCGATTGAGGTCGACGCTCGCGAACTCGGTGCTCGATGTACGCGAGAAGTTCAGCAAGCTGTTGACGATCTCCGACGCGCGGAAAGTTTGGCGCGTGATTTTGTCGAGCAACTCTGACTTCTTCGCGTCTCCGTTCACCTGTTTGGCCAGCATCTGCGCGTAAGACGAAATCACCGCCAGCGGAGTGTTCACCTCGTGCGCCACTCCAGCGGCCAGCAGTCCAATCGACGACAACTTCTCTGCCTGAGAGAGTTGTCCTTCCAACTCCACTCGTTCGGTTATGTCGTCAACGATGATCAGCCGGCCGATGACACTGAAATCTCTGCTCACCAGCGGAGCGATGGCGATATTGGTGGTGCGGGTGTCGCCGGCGGTGGTGCCCAGCTTGAACTTGTACAGGTTGTGTATGCCTGAGTTCTGGCGAACGTGGTAATACTCCTCCAGGAATTCCGCCGGGAAGACCTGGCTCAAGCCCATCGCCATAACGTCGGCACGCGGCTTGGCGAACATCACTTCCATTTGCGAGTTCCACGATTCAATTCGATCTTCCAAGTCAACCGCCAGCACGCCTACGCTAATCGACTCGACAATGTTCTCGTTGAACTCCTTCAGGCGCTCGTACTGTTCGGCCTTGCTCTCCAACGACTTGTAAAGCCGCGCGTTCTGAATAGCGATGCCAACGTAACCGGCCAGCGTCTCCAGCAACTGCACGTCTTCGGTCGACAGGAAGTCGCCTTCGGAGGTCTTGCCCAATCCAAGCACCGCGATCATGCGGTTCATCACCGTGCACGGCAGGTAGTAGTGCAGGTCAAGCTTGCGAATCGCCTCCTGCGCCTCGGGGGTTTCGCGCATGGCATGAACGGTGTTGTCGAAGAACAGGTGCCCCGCCTCCCACTCCGGCCGTGCCAGGTTGAGGAAGCCCAGATCAAGCCCGCGCGTGTTTGAAATCCCGTAGGACTTCGCGAGGGTGAACTGCTCCGATTGCTCGGGATTGGAAAGAAAGATGGCAATACGATCGACCATCAACGTGCGCGATAGCCGGTCCACAATGGAGGTGAGCATCCGGTCGAGGTCGGTCTCGGAATTTAGATCGCGGCCAAACTCGATCAGCGTCTTCCGATAGTCATAACGCTTGCGGTAGAAGAACTTGTCGAGATAATCCTGCACCCAGTTCTTGAAGGGATCAAAGAGCAGCGCGGTCACGGCAATGGCGATTGCCACGCCAATTGGGCCGGCGCTGGGATAGTGCCTGTTAAACAACGCGGAGACGCCGCCGATCACACCGAAGTACGCCGCCGTGATCGATCCGGCTGCGATGGTATAAGCCATGCCGCGCTTGAAGATCAGGTCAACGTCCATCAACCGATAACGGAAGATAGCGTAGCCGAAGGTGAGCGGCAGGAACACCAGCGACAGTACCGAAACCTTCATCGCCACTGACGGCGCATCGCCACGCAGATACGGCACTACGTAAAACGCCACGAACGGCACCACCGCGAGAATGGTTCCGCGGGTGACCCACTTCATCTGCTGGCGAAGGATGGCGGTCGTCGTCCGGCGGTAGCTCTGCCAGAGGACCCAGGTCGCCGCGACAAAATAAGCGGCGAGGTACACCATCTGCACGCGGTCAAGATTCCAGCGCAGGCTCTCGCTGGGCTGGGCCCATGTCAGCAGCGCGATATGTACTCCCAGCAGGATCGCTCCCGGGAGGTACACCAGCGGAATCAGCCAGCGCCGCCGATCCACCAGAGTGCGACGCTCAGGGAAAGTCAGCGAGAAGTGCAGGAACAAGGCCGGCTGCAACAACCACGCAACCACATTCGACCAGTAAACAATCCAGTCAAAGTCGTTCAGCTTGCCGGTGTAATGGAACGCGTAGAAGACAAACGAAACCAGGCAGAAAACGTAGAAATGAGTGCTCTTGGGCGCCGTCCAGCGTCGCAGCAGGACGTACACGCCGATGCCGAGGTAAACCAGCGCGATCAATCGCAGGCCGAGGTTGAGCGAACGATCGGCGGGAATCAGGATCAGCGGCGCTTCCAGCGTCACTCCCTGGCGCTGTAGTGAATATGTCGCTTTCGACCAGATGCCGACGCGGTAGAGTTGCCGCTCCAGGCTCCCGACGTTGCTGACTGCATGGCCGTCCACGGAGAACAGCAGGTCGCCGCGCTTTACGCCCGCCTTCTCGCCCGGACTATCCGGGTCGACGCGTTGGGCCTGCAGATGACCGCCATTTTCGATCCACCAAACGCCATCGGTAGGGCTGGGGAAGCCGCTGCTCTTCTGGAAATTGATCGCCGCGAAGACCACCGCAGCCACGCTGATGAGTGTCAGGAAGAGAGCGAAAAATCGTGTTTGCAGGTCCTTCGGCATCGGTCGCCGTTGCTGGCGTGGTTTGCCGGTCTGCTGGAGCACACCGGCCCTTGCCACCATTTCCTGCAACTCAGATGCCACGAAGACGAACCTCACACCAACCGTAACTACTGCGGAATCATTGACATCCTAAATTGTAGAACACATTTTCGCGGCAAAATATGAAATTCTGGATTGCGGTGTGAAAAAAGGGAGCTGCCGTTCAACCTGACGGAACATCCACCTTCAGGGATGAGGGCCCCCTCACATTCTGGGAGGGCTTGGTAAGACGGAACGGGTAAGGAGACTGTTACCGGGTGCTACTTGGCCAGATAAGGCTTGAGCTTTTCTTCGATAGCTGCCGGGTCAATGCTTTCTCCCCGGTTCAACTCGCCAAGAATCTGATCGACGACCTGCTTCCCTTCCTGGCGCTCGCGATGGAGCAGAAATCCGTCGAAAATGTGTTCGCCACGCATGGCGTCGGCGATCTCAGTGTCCTTGTCGTGCTCGCCGAGTTCGGTAAAGTACACGACCTTGTACTGGCCGGTCAGCGAAGTGTCCCGGTAGATTTCGAACATCAGCTTCTTGGTGTCGGAAGTAAGAGGCATGGTCGATTTGAAAGATTTTATCGCGTCGGGACGGGTGCGGGCTACCTGTCATCCTGAGCGGAGTGAGGCCGCGCAGCGACCGAACAAGTCGAAGGACCCCTACCTCAGCAAGGCTTGTCCTGAGCGATAGGGGTCCTTCGACTCGTCGCTACGCTACTCGCTCAGGATGACATGCGTGAAGTGACAACCGCTCACCGGCCACTGCTCAGTCGTTGGCGGACGACAACTCCGGCTGCGACTGCGGCTCTATTCCAACCAGCGGCACCATTTCTCTTTCCTGACGCACGGACTTGTGAGTCAGGCTCATGCGCAGCGCACGTTCGTACTCCGCCAACTGCCGCTCCATTTCGTTCGCGGCATCGGCTTTCTTCAGCAGGTCTTCGCGATAGCGCTTGAGGAAGTAGTCGATGGTCTCCACGCGAATCTTGATCGAGCCCGTGGGCTTGTTCTCATCAAGGTCTTTGAACGCGAAGTACGGCGTGCCCGAGTTCTCGATGATGTCCTCAACCACGGTGTAGATGGGCGCGTCGTGTCCGCACTTGAAGTTGCTGATCTCCAGCGCCACCAGGTTCGGATGCCGCGCGGTAAACTTTGCCGCCCAGATCTTCATGTTCGTACTGGCCGAGTATGCATTCTTCCACACATCCTTGATGTCAAGAGCGTGCGTGATCGTGCCGGCGCGGACCTCGTCGCCGAACAAGCGATCGAGCATGTCTTCGTCCATCGGCAGGTGACTCTGCGAGAACACTGGGTATCCCAGCTTCTGGAACTCTTCCATGATCTCGTGGTTGAGTCCCGGATCGTGGTGATACACGCGGCCAAGCATGACGATGCCGAGGCGGTTTTCGCGCTCCAGCGTGTCGAGCATCTCGCGGGCCTGCTTCTTCAAGCCCAGGTCGTAGTCGTCGAGCGCTTTGTAAGCAACCGCCATCGCGCGCTCGTTCTCGTCCTCCGAGATTCCGAGGATCGGTCCCCAGCACTGCCACATCTGCAGACCGAACAGTTTCGGGTTGTCGATGTTGAGCAGCGGATCAAGGTACTTGATTCCATTCTCGGCAAAGACGTCACTCTCTTTGGTGAAGGCCGCCTTCACCGCATCAGGCGTCGCGGTCACTGTGGGACATGCGCTGCTGGCGCTGCAATTCTTCAGCGGCTGATGCAGCGTGTCGATCATGGGGAAGAAGATGGTGTTGAGCGGCTTCTTCTGATGCTTCTGGAAGACCAGGTTGTAGACGTGTGGAATTCCGATCTTCGACGGGAAGCAGGGATCGATAGCGCCGCGGCCGGCGCCGGTGCGATAGAGTTCCTGCGAGGTGAAGTCGGAGTAGATGATGTTCTCCGGCTGCACGCCCAGGCTCTCGAAGTATGCGGCGAACATGGGCGCGTACAGGTACATTTGCAGCACCTTGGGCATGCCCACGCGATGGGTCGCGCGAGCCTTCATCAGCTCAATTCGCTGGTCGACCGACGCCTTGTTGAAGAGTCGATGACTTCCACGACTTCGTAGGGAGCGGGTCGGCAACGCTTGCCGAATTGCGCGGGCGGAACGCCTCATGGGCGGCGATGTCGACGAAGTTGGGATTCTCCTTCTTTATCGCGTCGAGTCCAGCCTTAATGCCGCGCATCGCGCTGACGTCTTCGACCTGGCCCTTTTCGCAGGTCGAAATAATCAGACGGCGCTCCCCCGTCTGCAACGGCACCTTCGATTTGAACACCGGCAGCGGCGTGGAGGTATCGATCTTTTCGTCGTCTCCGGTTTTCACATCAATGAAGGTGCGCAGGCAATTGTTCTTGCAGAAGTAGCAACGCGTCTCTTCACTACGCGTGGTGCGATAGCCGATCTTCATTACCGCGTCGATGCCGATGAACGAGGTGCGATGGCCGTTCTTGTACAGGCGAACCGCTTCGACGCCGGCGCCGATAGCGCCCGACTCGCCGCAATGCTCGTGAACGATGACCTCTGGGCCGTGCTCGACGCCATGAAAGTGCGAGCGAATGAAATCGACTTCCGACTTCACCGCCGCCAGGTTCTTCTGTGTTCCGCCCTGCAGGATGAAACGCGAGCCCAGCTTGGCCAGGTTCGGAATCGCCGCGACGTACAGGAAGATGTTCTTCGGCAGCACTGCCGCGAGTCCGGCAAGGATCTCTTCGCCGCGCCAGCCCTGGCGCTGGAAGTTCACGATGTCGGACTGCATGAACACCGCGCAGCCATAGCCGAAGACCGGCATGGTGTTCGCGCCGAACGCGATGTCCGCGTACTCCTCGACCTTGTAGCCCAGCGCCTCGGCTGTGCCTTGCAGGAAGTATCCATTGCCCGCCGAGCATTGCGTGTTCAGCTTGAAGTCTTTGACGCGCCCGTCCTTCAGGACGATGAGCTTGATGTCCTGGCCGCCGACGTCAACGATGACGTGCGGGTCCTTATAGAACTTCATCGCCGACTCGGTGTGCGCGACGGTTTCCACCAGCGCGACATCAGCTTTGAGCACGTCTTTCAGCACGTCCTTGGCGTAGCCGGTGGTGCCCACGCCGAGAACTTCCAACCGCGCGCCCTGCGACTCAACCTGCTCGCGGATGGCAGCGAACATGTCGATGGTGTCCTGAATCGGATTGCCGTTGGAAAGCTGGTAGGCCTTGCACAACACATCGCCCGCTTCCGACAGCAGCACGGCTTTCGTGGAAGTCGATCCGCCGTCGATCCCGATGAACCCGCTGATGATCTGGCCTTGGTCGAAGGTCGCGCCCTTGAACTTGGGAATGGTGTATTCCTGCTTGAACTTCGCCAGCTCTTCGTCTGACGCGCTCAGGCCCGCGGCGCCTGACTTGTCCTTCTCTGCCTGGCGCCCGACGTGATGTAGTCCTCCAGACACTCGGTGCCCATGTAGATGCCGACGTCTGGGTCTTCGTCCTTGCCGAACTCGACGGCGCCGATCGCCGCGAAGTACTGGGCATTTGTCGGGAACCTTGATCAGATCTTCCGGCTTCATTCCCTCCGGAATTTCGACCTTGCGCTCTTCCCACATCCGGGGAATGTTCTGCTGCCAGGCTTCTTTCATGCCGCGAATGAAGCTGTTTGGACCACCCAGCAGCAACACATGCGGACGCAGTGTGTGCCCGCGCGTAAGTACCGTGAGGTTCTGCAGCACGATGGCATCGAACAGCGACGCCATGAGTTGATCAGGCGGAATACCCTGCTTCTGCAGGCCATTGATGTCCGTCTCAGCAAAGACACCGCACTTGCCCGCGACAGGATGCAGCTTGATTCCGGTGTAGCCCTGCTCGCCCAGCTCTTCGGTAGGAATCTTCAGCTTGGCGTTGATCTTGTCGATGACCGCGCCTGTACCACCGGCGCACTTGTCATTCATCGACGGAATTTTTTTCTTGCGACCGGTAGCCTCGTCCTCTTTGAAGACGATGATCTTCGCGTCCTGTCCGCCAAGCTCGATGACCGAGTTCACTTCCGGGTGCATCTTCTCGACCGCCAGCGAGACAGCCGTAACTTCCTGCACGAACTTCGCGCCGACAAGATTGGCCAACGCGCCGCCGCCCGAGCCGGTGATAAAGATGCGGCAGTTGTGCGGCGCAATTCCGGCTTCGTCCTGCATGCGCTTCAGGAACTCGAGCGTCTTCTCCGGCTGCTTGGTTTCGTGGCGCTGGTAGTCGCTCCAGATGATCGCATCGGTCTCAGCATCGACGACGACGGATTTCACCGTTGTCGAACCGACATCCATGCCGACCATGTAGACCATCTTGTGTCCGGATTGCGCAGAAACCTCGCGGGATTTGGCAAGGATGCGAGCAGGCAATGTGTCGGGCGATGCGCTCTTGATCAGATCATTGAGCTGAACGTCAACCCTGGTCGCGCCGGTGCTGCATGATCCGTGCTCGTGCGAGTGTGAACTCACTTAGGCCTCCTGAGTTCCTGGTAGAGCTGGCCTTCAGGCCAGCGTGTTGCTAGTTAATTTCTAACCGGGGCTTAAGCCCCGGGCGTGTTATGGCAGCCTTAACCCCGACCTGAAGGTCGGCTCTACCATTTTCATCTGCCGTGACGCGGACCTTCAAGGCCCGCTCTACCCTAATCCTCGAAGTTCCCTTCCATTCGCTGGAACCCAACTTTGGCGTGCTTCCACAGCCACTTGATCACACGCTCGTCGTTGTAGCAGAACGCCAGGATGTGATTCAGCGTCGAGAAGCAGGTCTTCTGACACTCCTGTTTCATGTCAGACAGTTGCTTCCTTTCGAATTTGTGGTTCTCGATGGTGCCCCAATCGTAGCTGGCGTTGTACATCGGGAAGCAGGGAGCCAGCGTGCCATCGACGCGCACGATCAGCGAATTCATGCCCGCGCGGCACCCCCAGTCGTGCAAATTGCCTTCGATGAATTCCTTCATCTGCGCCAGACGCTTCACCGAATTCACCATCTTGTAGCCGGAATTCTGCTTGTCGATCAGCCAGTCAATCAGTTCAGCAACCACCGGATGGTCTTCTTTTCGAATAAATGTTGGATTGCTCTCGTAGTGCTTGAACGCCGGCTGCTCGGTCATCGGCGACTCGCAAATGTGGTAGTCGGTCGCGATTCCGTTGTCGTGCGCCAGTTCCGTCAGACGCCGCACGTCTTCCAGATTGTTGCGGCAGATGTTGATGTTCAGGAAGCACGAGTAGCCGTACTTGTACTGCTTCTTCACCATGTAGTCGAAGTGCGAGCGAATCGGCACCATCGCCTTGGGCAATCCGCTGCCCGGCACATCGTCCCATGCATCGACCGCGAGATTGATGGTAGCGACACCGGCATCGGCGACTTTGTCGATTACCTTCGGCCACAGCAAACGGCCATTCGTCGGCAGGTAAATCCAGAAGCCCTTCTTCGCCGCGTAGTAGATGATCTTGTGCGCGAAGTCGGGACGCAGCAACGGCTCGCCACCCATCAACGCCAGTACACCAGCGCCGGAGTCGCGCAGCCAATCGACCGAGCGCTTGGCAATATCTTCGGTCATCCCGCGCACGGTGTTATCGAAGGCCCAGCAGTAATGGCAGTCGAGGTTGCACTTCCACTCGTTGAACAGGTAGGCGATCATGGGGTGAAAATCGCCTGGCATCACCCGCGAACGAATGAACGGAAAGGCCCAGCCACGCATGGCGCGATAAATAATCTTGTTGCTGTACTTGCGCCTACCCGGGGTGGGAAAGAAATCCTCGTCGGGCGCTGTCAACAACTCGGGATGCTGCGGGAACACAGGCTCGGGCAGCGTCTGCTCCGTCCCGTCCTTGGGGGCCGGAAGCAGGGTGCGCGCGTCGGGCGGCTTCATCAACAGATCATGAAGCTGTACGTCCAGACGAAACGTTGGAGTGGAGGTAGAGCTTTCTGTGGTTGAAGCGTTAGGCGTTTCCACCTCAGGCATTGAGTGGCTGTCCTTTCTTCAGTCGTTTCTACAACGCCAGCACGAGGCGAAGCCGGATTGGACTTCGCAATGACATTTTAGGCCTGGAGGAACGAAATATGAACCTCCAGGCCGCTGTCGAAATACTATGCGATCGCCAACTCCCGTTCCTGCACTTCACGCTTGGGAGCCGGTACACGCTTGATGCGAGTCTTGCGGTCCATCAAGTCGCTGACATGGAGCACGAAGTGCGCCGCAGTGCCGGTCACGCCATGAACGTGCGGCACGGGGTAGAACAGGCTGCGCAGCTCCGGATGATCGGCGACATATTCCTTGATGTCTTCCAACCGCTTGCCGGTGGACTGCAGTACCTGATCGAACTCCATGCGAGCCTTCACCTTGGCTTCGCCGAGCGCCATCTGCACCCGGCTGTGCGCATTGATCTCGCCTTCGCCGGAAGTTTCAATCGGCAGGAAGATCATCTCTTTGAAGTGATTGGCCACACCCGACTGCACGCCGTCGGACTGCGATGACGGCATGCATCCGAATGGCTTCAGCGCCAGCACCATGTGGCACAGGCGGTTCTTGGTGTAGTAAACGTTCTTACCGACTTCGAGGTGGCCTTCCCCGCCGCGCGCAAACTCGTTGTAGAACGGGTTCGCCAGCTCCGCCAGCTCCTTCTGGTCGACCAACTCGTGAGCAATGTTGCCCAGCGCTTCCACCACGCGGTGATACTGGCGCGCATAGATGCGCTCGCCAATGCCGATCATCCACTGCTTCTTTTTGAAGTTCAGCTCGTTGAGCGCCAGCTTGTGCAGCTCCCACGGCTTCACCTTCTTGTATTTGGCTTCCAGCGGACGCTTGGCAAGGTTGCGCGCCTTCACCTGATACATCATGTACATCACCCAGGTGCCGATGGGCTCGACCAGTACCTGCGCGCCTTCCCGCTCCAGGAAGTCGAACATATGGAAGTTGCCGTCACCCTCGGTAGTCTGCGCCCAGAACTCGCCAATGATCTTCACCACCGGCTTCACGCGCAGGCGATCGACTTCAATGGCGCCGAGCTGATCGTGTACTGCCTGCAGAGCTTCCTTGTATGGATCGCCGTACAACTGCTCGCGCACCTTCAGCAGCGAGTTGACCCACACTTCCCACTTCGCTCCCTTGCTGGCGCGGATCTTTTTGGCCATCCACTCCGGCAGGTCCTCGTGGTCCTCGAACGGCTTGCGCTCGCGCAGCATGGTGCAGAGCGTGTCGACGGCCTCGTGGAAGACGCGGTCGGTCTGACCCTTTTCGACTTCGAAGGGACGGACGCGATAGATCATCTCGTGCATGATGTCGCCCAGGTTCAGCGCATTGAACATGCCCAGTCCGAAGTCGACGGTGAACTTCAATCCCGCTTCGCCGGAGGCCGCCTTCACGCCATCGTTCTGCTGGAACAGCAGCACGCGGAAGCCTTCGAATCCGGAATTCTGCAACGCCAGCCGGTATTCCGCCTCGTACATTCCGAAGCGGCAAGGGCCGCAGGAGCCGGCGGTGAAGTACACGTAGTTATCGATGATCTGTTTCTTGCTCAGACCCTGCGCTTCAAGGCCCTGCAAATACTGCACCAGGTTGCCGACGGTGAAGTACGTCGGATTGCACTGGCCGTTGTTTCCGTATTCCTTCCCCAGCTGGAAGGCCGCCACGTTGGGCACGGGAGTAATTTCGCAGTTGTAACCGCACCCTTTGAACACGGCCTGAATGACCTTTTCATGTTTCCAGGTGAGTCCGCCAAAGAGGATGGTCACATTGCCGCGCTCTTCGGCGCCAAAAGGACGCTCGGCGGGACGACGGAAGTGACGGACGGGGCCGCTGTCGAGCCCCATCATGCTGGCAAGCCGCGCCCGCTCATGGGCGAGTTTGCGCTGGATCTCTTCTTCGCTATTCGGCGAAGCGACTAGGGAATCGAGCGGAATATCGATGCGAGTCACAGGCATGTGATGTGTCCTTTGCGCAGATTGAGATTCGCAGTGCTTGAATTTGTTGTCCGGTGCTTAGGGGAAACTCGAGGCAGGCGAGCACACGTTCCGTGAGGGCGGAGACACCGTTGCGCGAAGCGGGTGAAAACTCTCACGTCGGGATTACTCAGTGAACCCTGTGCTAGTTGAGCAACGCTTTAGAACATTTCAGGAAGACGACGGCTCGTGGTCTCCCCACCAATTGCTGTCCATTATGCAACTTAGGGAGGCAGTCGGCAACCGCTGGTGAAAGATTGTTGCCAAATTTTCTCAGTCAAGCGACTTTGGCGTCTTGTGGCGCAATCGAGTGTCCGCAAAGTTCCCACAAAACAACAGGATGGCAGCCAAGATGCCGCAGGCTAAAGTCGCCTGGAGGGCGGTTACCACACGCCTTTATCGCTGCCGGTGAGCTTATAAGCGACCGCCGCTGCAGAAGCCAGTGGCGGAAGGAGCGACAATCGCAAAGTGGCAGGAACATCGCCCCGCAAGGCCGTGAGGGTTACCTGCTGGGTGTACAACTTCGCTCCATTCGGAACGACGGGGACGCGGATGAACTTGCCACCAATGTAGACGGCCTCTCCGCCGAACTGCGCTGCCGCCACAACTTCCGAAGGCAAAGTCGGCGTAGCGCCACGATACTTCTTCACGTAATCGCAAACGATCTTCAGATAAGTCGCGACTCCGCTCCAAATTCCGCCGAGCTCCGATGCGCGTCGCAGTTCGCCGAAATCAACGTCGCCCGCATCCAGCAGTGCTGCCGTATTCGCGATGTCGCATACGCGAAAATAAAAGTGCCGGTACATTCGCTGGAGCGTCGCGACGATTACACGTTCCTCGGGCGCGGGAACCTGGAAGGTACAGCCTCCCACGGTCTTGGCGACACGGCGGGTTACGAAACGGCGTGCCATTTGCGTCTGCTCACCCGTCTGTCCCAGCCTCTGCGCATGCACTTCGATCAGCTCGGGCAATCCGGGAATGCAAAAATTCCACTTGTTCGCCAGCCGATCTCCCCAGCTGCGCGGATCAACTCGGGCGGCCATGCGCGTGACCATGACCTGCTTGACACGCTTCTCATCGCCCGTCGTATACAGGTCGAGATCGTTGCCCAAGTCGGGCCAGTGATCCAGCGACTTCATGACGGTCACGGCACATCCGGCGCTCTCCAACTCAGTACAAATGCGCTGCAGGATTGGAAGAGCGTTTTGAATGCGCTGCTCCTGGCGGGCAATGACTTCCTGAGCCCACGTCGCGGGTGCCCCATTCAAGCCTTCCTTTGGTTTGAGTGGGGATTTTTCCCCCTCCGACAAACAAGCCTCAAGCTTCGGCAGGGCCGCCTGTAAGGCCCTCACCACCACGTGATTAGAGTCAGCGACCGACTCGAAGTGCTCCCGTTCCTCCGGGCTGAGCTTGCCAAGATAGGCGATAGCATCGTCCGCGTTGGCAGGGTTGAGCGTGAGTTGCAACAGTGAATGAAGCAGCGCTGTGTTATCGGCAGAGTTGTTGGGCATCGGTAATGAAGGTTTTTTTACTTGAAAGCTTGTGAACCAAGAAACTTGGATGTGAGCTGCGCGAAGAGAGTTGGCAAGGCAGAAGGGTAGTGCGGCGCTTTAGCGCCGCGTGGAGGGCATGCCATCACTGCTTCCGGACGCAAGTCGCGCTAGCGCGACCTGCGTCCGGGGATTTCGACTCCGGGCGGGACGCTGGCCTGAAGGCCAGCTCTACCCTTCTATAATTCCTTGTTGCCCAAAACGTCACGTCACAAGCGAGGCTTTACTTGGCCTATCAGGACCTGAGGGAGTGGATCTCCGCGCTGGACCGCGCTGGAGAGTTGAAGCGGATTAAGGCCGAAGTCGATCCCATCCTCGAAATTACCGAGATCACCGACCGCGTCTCCAAGTGGGGACCGCGCGGCTCGCACGGGCCGGGCGGCCCGGCGCTGCTGTTCGAAAACGTCAAGGGCCATCCCGGCGTCGAAGGTCCTCATCAACCAGTTCGGCTCCGAACGCCGCATGAAGATGGCGCTCGACGTCGATTCGCTGGACGAAATCTCCGACCGCATCAAGTACTTCATGGACGTGAAGTCGCCCGAAGGCCTGCTCGACAAAATCAAGATGCTGCCCATGCTGGCCGACCTTGGCAAGTTCTTTCCCAAGGAAGTGAAGAGTGGCCCGTGCAAAGAAGTCATCAAGCACGACAACTTCTCGCTGCTCGACTTCCCTATCCTGCAGTGCTGGCCGAATGATGGCGGACGCTTCATCACGTTGCCGTCGGTCGTGACCAAAGATCCGGCGAAGGGCAAGCGCAACGTCGGCATGTATCGCCTGCACGTCTACGACGAGCGCACGACCGGCATGCACTGGCAGCGCCAGAAGCAAGGCGCCGAGCACTATCGCGAGCGCATGCGGCGCGCCGCAGCTCACGGTGAGGCCGAGCCGATCACCGCCGCGCTCGATATGATGGCGCGCTCCGGCGGCGGCTCACGCGTTGCCGAAGGCAAGCAGGTCGCCGGGCGCATGCCGGTAGCGGTGGCAATCGGTACCGATCCTGCAGTCGCTTTTTCTTCGATCGTTCCTGCGCCCCCGGATATCGACGAGTTCTTGATCGCTGGCTTCCTTCGCCAGAAGCCAGTCGAGCTGGTGAAGTGCGAAACCGTCGATATCGAAGTTCCGGCAAACTCCGAGATCGTGCTCGAAGGCTACGTGCAGCTCGACGAGCTACGCCCCGAAGGCCCATTCGGCGATCACACCGGCTTCTACACCATGGAAGATCTCTACCCCGTCTTCCACGTCACCTGCATCACGCACCGCAAAGACCCGATCTATGCGACCACGATCGTCGGCAAGCCTCCGATGGAAGACGCATGGATGGGCAAGGCCGTCGCGCGCATCTTCCTGCCGCTCATGCGGCTGACGATTCCCGAGATCGTCGACGTGAATCTGCCCATCGAAGGCGTGTTTCACAACCTGATGATCGTCTCCATCAAGAAGTCGTACCCCGGGCAAGCACGCAAGGTCATGAACGGCATCTGGGCGCTCGGCCAGGCGATGTCGACCAAGTGCATCCTCGTCGTCGATGAAGACGTGAACGTGCAGGACATCGGCGAAGTCACGCTCAAGGTGCTGAACAACATCGACCCTGAGCGCGACATTCAGTTCACGCTTGGCCCGGTCGACTCGCTCGACCACGCCTCGCGCCTGCCCGACTTCGGCTCGAAGATGGGCGTCGACGCCACGCGCAAGTGGCCCAGCGAAGGCTTCACCCGCCCCTGGCCCGACGAGATCACCATGGACCCGGAGACCAAAGAGCGCGTGACCAAGCGGTGGAAAGAGTTTGGGTTGGGGTGATAGGAAGTTGTCAGTTGTCAGTGGTGAGTTGTCAGAGAACGAAGTGACGTTACCCGACTGACGATTCTTCTAATGAGATTGTCATGACGAGCGCAGCGAGGCATCTGTTCTCGTCAGGCGTACCGAACAGGCTGGGTTGGCGACAAATATAGTCCTGCAACAGACAAAGCCCGAAGGGCGTGTGATGATAGCCCAGCATGGAGCGAAGCGGAGTGCTGGGTAGGCTTCGTGAACGGCTGTTGAGTCCCTCGGGGACGACATACGCACTGCGATCAAAGAACAGATCCCTCGCTGCGCTCGTGATGACAACCCTGAAAAGGCTCTCATCATTGAAGAGCTCGTGGTACAGAATCCCATGCTCACCCTCCTCCACGCCGCCGAACAAATCCGCACCCGCAAACTTTCGCCGGTCGAACTCACGCGCGAATGTCTCGCCAACATAGACCGGCTCAACCCAACGCTTAGCGCCTTCGTCACCGTGACCGCCGATCTCGCGCTCGAGCAGGCGGGACGAGCAGAAAAAGAAATCTCAGCCGGCAACTATCGCGGCCCGCTGCACGGCATCCCGATCGCCCTCAAGGACAACATCGACCTCGCAGGAGTCCGCACCACCGCCGGCAGCAATCAATACCGCGAACGCATTCCCGCCGAAGACGCCGAGATCGTTCGCCAACTGAAGCTCGCAGGCGCCGTGATCATCGGCAAGAACAACATGCACGAATTTGCCTTCGGCGGTAGCGGCGTGATCAGCGCCTTTGGTCCGGCGAAAAACCCAGTCGACCCCAAGCGAATTACCGGCGGCTCGTCATCGGGATCGGCTGCAGCTGTCGCCTCAGGCATGTGTGTCGCCGCGATTGGCACCGACACCGCCGGTTCGGTTCGTTGTCCTGCGGCGTTGTGCGGCGTTGTCGGCCATCGCCCCAGCCAGGGAGTGCTGAGCAACGCCGGCATCGTGCCCTTAGCGGAATCTTTCGACACGCCCGGCCCAATCACCCAAACCGTTGCCGACGCGCATGCAATTCTTCAAGCCTTGTCACCAGTCGGATGCCCAGCGCTGCTGCCGTCGCAGAAGCTCGACCTGACAAAGTTAAGGATCGGAGTAGCCCGCAACCTCACGACCGACCTGGAACCGGACGTCGCGGCCTGCTTCGAGTCTGCCGTTCAATCACTGGTGAAGCGGGTCGCCTACGTGGAAGACATTCGCGTCGAGGTGGAACCTGCATGGAGCGTCCGCAACTTCGAGATCTTCCGCTATCACGAGCGGATGTTCGAGCACACTCCTGAGCTATACGACCCCCGAACCCTCGACCGCGTTCGCGGCTCCGCAGGCGTGACAGAGATCGACTATGTGCGACAACGCGAATCGCTGAAAGCAGGCAACCCCGCCGATTCACTATTCGACAAACTAGATCTGATACTGTCGCCGACCGTGCCTGTCTCGGCGCCGCTGCTCAGCGATCTCGAAGCGATGGACTCGGCCGCGCTGCGGGCGTACGAAGTGAAATCTCTCCTTCGCAATACTTTGCCCTTTAGTTTTCTTTGGTGGCCCAGCATCTCGGTGCCTTGCGGATTCACCCAGTCAGGCTTGCCCATCGGTCTGCAAATTTCTGGACGCCCCGGCGACGACTGGCGAGTTCTTCAATTCGCGAAGGTGTACGAGCAGACGACAGTGTAACCGGGTGGAGCACCGCTTCAGCGGTTCGGGCGGAGCACCGCTTCAGCGGTACAAAGGAGCTTGGTTGATTAATCCGGCTTTAGCCGCTGAGGCGGCAGAAACTCTTGCCTGGATGTCCATCTCAAACCGCTCTGAACCTCAACAACCCACAAACACCGGCTCAGTCTGAAGCTCAATTCCAAACTCATCGCCCACGCGGGCCTGTATCTCATCCTTCAGCGCGACAATCTCCGCCGCCGTCGCGCCACCGCGATTCACGATCGCCAACGTGTGTCGGCGCGAGATTCCCACCGCCCCTTTTACGTAGCCTTTGTGAAATCCGGCCTGCTCCACAAGCCACGCCGCAGGAATTTTCCGGCGCCGCTCCCCAGCGGGATAACTCGGCACTTGCAAGCCTCGATCCGATAACCGGCTCGCCAGTTCGACGTACCGCTCCTCAGCGAGTATCGGATTTTTGAAGAACGACCCCACGCTGCGTGAATCTTCATCTCCTGGCACGATCACCATCGACTTGCTGCGGCGAATCTCCAGCACAGCTTCGCGTGTCTCCGCTAACGTGGGCTCGCCGGTTCGATCCTCAAAGTGGCTCTGCACATCGGCATACGCAAGCTTCGGCTTCCCGCCGTACTCCAGGCAGAAGCTGACCCCAGTGACGATGAACTCACCGCGATCCGTCGTGTTGAAGCGGCTGGTCCGGTACGCGAACTCGCACTCGGCATTGGACAGTGCAACGCTCTCCAGCGATGCCACATGCAGCGCCTTCACCTCGCTAATGGTGTCGCGCACTTCCTGGCCGTAAGCGCCAACGTTTTGGATCGGCGTACCGCCAACCGTTCCCGGAATCCCGCTCAGGCATTCCAGACCGGCAAATCGCGACTGAACGGTCCCGGCAACGAACGCGTCCCAATCCTCGCCGGCCGCTACGTCGAACTCCACCCGCCCCGCGCCCAGACTCCGTTGCGTAATGCCAAGAAGCGCGACCTTCAACACCAATCCTGGGAAGCCGCCGTCTGCAATGACCAGATTGCTGCCACCACCCATGATGAACACTGGCAGCTCGCGCTCGCGCGCAAAAACAATCGCCTCACGGAGGTCGAGTTCGCTATGCGCCTCGCAAAAATAGCGCGCCGCCCCACCCACTCCGAGCGTGGTCATGGGAGCCAGCGGAATATGTTCTTGAATGAGCATAGAGCGTTCCACAAACTCAACCGATGCTCACCACGCAAACGCGAAGAGCCCGGAAACAATCACGTCTTCTTGCCTTTTTAATTTACTCCGTGTCCTCCGTGCCTCCGTGGTTATCGTCTTCAAAGGGACGCCCAAACAGAGTCAACCCTCGCCGTGCAGCCGCTTTGTTACAATCCGCGCAACCGGTGATGCACAACATAATCGACGTCGTGTGGGTTCCTGTCTGGGATCCCTTCAACGCCCACTCGGCGGTAAGCTTCGCGCGACTGCTTACAGCAGCCATACTCGGCGCCGCCGTGGGACTGGAGCGCGAACTAAAGCATCGCCCGGCTGGCCTGCGAACCAACATCTTCATCTGCTTCGGCTCAGCTCTATTCACAATTCTTTCCGATCGCCTGGCAGGTCCTGATGTCGCGGACCGTACACGAATCGCCGCCCAGATCATTACCGGCATCGGCTTCATTGGGGCAGGCACCATCCTTCACGAGAAGGGCTCTGTTTCCGGATTGACCTCTGCAGCTACGATTTTTGTCGTGGCCGGAATTGGGATGGCCGCCGGTGGCGGCTTGTATGGAACTGCCATGGTCGCAACCGCACTCGTCGTTCTGGCCCTGATTATGCTCGGACAGGCGGAAGCGCGATTCAATCTCAAACCCGTGATCGTTTCGTATCAGCTGATCGGCAGCGAGTGCGACAAGTCCGATCAAGTGCTGGCTGCTCTGAATCATGCGCTGGAGCAGATGGGGCTCAGCATGCAAACGGTCAATATGTCGGTGTTGGACGGCCAGTGCCGGCTGCAATTCACGGTAGAAGCCTACCGCTCCAAGCAGAAAGAGCTTTCGGAGCGGCTCAAGGCCGACCCACTGGTTTCGACTCTGGCAGCCACCGCCGAAATGGAACAAGACTGAATGCTCCAGGTTCCTTTCATCAAAGCCACAGCCTGCGGTAATGACTTCCTCATCATCGAGTCCGCGGGATGGCCGGGCGACAAGCGCTCGTTCACTCGGGCGATCTGCGATCGCCATCATGGCGTCGGCGCAGATGGCGTCGAATGGATACTGCCTGCGCACAATGCCGACTTGCGCCTCAAGCTGGTAAACGCCGACGGGTCGGACGCCGAAATATCGGGCAATGGAACTCGCTGCGTCGCCGCGTGGTACTGCTTCCAGAATCCAGCCTCGGTGGTGAGGATTGAAACCGATGCCGGACTGAAAACCTGCGAGCTGATCTCGCGCGATGGCAACTCATTCGAGTTCCGCACAGCCATGGGCGAACCCCAGGTCGACGGCGAGACGGCCGTCGGGTTGAGCTATGACGAGGTAAAAGGCATTCCGGTCTCCATGGGGAATCCACACTTCGTCGTCTTGGTTGACGAATTTGCACCACAGTGGAAAGAGATCGCCGCCGAAGTTTCCGTTCATCGGGATTTCCCCAACGGCACCAACGTCGAGATGGTACGCGTACTCAATGAACACGAAATCGACGTGCGAATCTGGGAGCGCGGAGTGGGTGAAACCCTCTCCTCTGGTACGGGATCGAGCGCATCGGCGGTGGCGGCGATTCGGGCTGGCCGTGCGAAATCGCCGGTTCGCGTGCGCACGCGCGGGGGGACGCAGACGGTTGAATGGAGCACGCAGGTGTACCTGACGGGCCCAGCGACGCTACTCTGCCGCGGCGAGTTTTTCAGTTAAGATGAACCTTTCCTGATGCCCTCTCCAGCACAGAAGGAACGCATTCTTCCTCCGGCGTTGCGCCCCGGAGACACCGTCGGCGTAATTGCGCCCGCCGGACCCATCACGGCTGAGGCCCTGCGCGCTTGGTCTGGCAGCCCTCGAGCGCCGCGGATACCGGCCCATCCATCTGCCGACGCATTCTTGACCGCGACCTGTATTTTGCCGGATCCGTCCAGCGCCGGCTCGATGAGCTGCATCGGATGTTTGCCGATCCCGAGGTGAAGGGCATTGTCTGCTTTCGTGGCGGCTACGGCACCAACTATCTGCTGCCGCACCTCAATCTCGAACTGATTCGCAGCCATCCCAAGTTTTTCTGCGGCTGCAGCGACGTAACGACTCTGCTGACATATCTCTGCGACCGGGCCGGCCTGGTGGTGTTTCACGGGCCGATGCTGCAGAGAGACGCTCAGCCGGATGGTGTCGACGAAGAGTCGTGGCACGCCGCAACTTCGGGCGAGCCCAGCGTTCGCGACTTCGGCAGCCAGGTGCAAGTCCTGGTACCCGGGCACGCGGAAGGAATGCTCTATGGCGGGTGCCTGTCGCTGCTGTGTGCCTCGCTGGGAACTCCGTACGAGATTCAAACGGCGGACACAATCCTCTTTATCGAGGATGTCGCTGAACCTGCGTTTCGTATCGACCGAATGCTGATGCACCTGAAGCTGGCCGGCAAACTGAACGCAGTCCGCGGGATTATCTTTGGCGAGATGCTCGATTGCGCCCGCGGTGCAGTGGGCTACACGCTGCAAGACGTCGTACTGCGCGTGGTGGGCGACTTAGGCGTTCCCGTAGTCTATGGCCTGGCGTCCGGACACGTGACGCGAAGGAACATTACAGTCCCGCTCGGCGTTGCAGCTCAGTTAGACGCCGGCGCCACGTTGGTATTGCGGCATGCCGCCGCCGCACGTAACGCACCCGCAGCAGTTCCAATATCCAGATGACGAAACAAAAGCATGCCCATTTGATCGGCATATGCGGTACCGCTATGGCCTCGCTGGCCGGAATGCTGCAACAGCGCAACTACCGCGTGACCGGCTCTGACGCTGCGTCATATCCCCCAATGTCAGACTTCCTCGCTAAGCTGGGCATCGCAGTGGCCCAGCCGTTCAGCGAACAAAACCTTCAACCGCGCCCTGACTTCGTCGTCGTAGGCAACGCCATCTCGCGCGGCAACGTAGAGCTGGAGGCCGCGCTTGATCAACGCCTGCCCTTACGCTCGTTGCCCCAGTTGCTCTATGACGAGTTCCTCGCCGGCCACGAGCGTCTGGTAGTGGCGGGCACGCATGGCAAAACAACCACGTCCTCCCTATTGGCCTGGCTGTTCTCTGCGGGCCAGCGTGCCGCCAGTTTTCTTATCGGCGGAATTCCGGAAAACTTTGGCAGCTCGTTTCAGCTCGGCAGCGGGCCAGAGTTCATCCTCGAAGGCGACGAGTACGACACCGCATTCTTTGATAAAGGCCCCAAGTTTCTGCACTACTTTCCCGATCGGCTTGATCCTCACCTCGGTCGAGTTCGACCACGCCGATATCTATCGCAACCTTGACGAGGTAAAGACCGCATTCAAGCGCCTGGTGAATCTGGTTCCCGCGACGCGGCGTGCTGGTCGCCTGGGACGGCCACGTCAACGTCGACGACTGTGTCGCCCACGCCTTGTGCAAGGTCGAGCGCTACGGCTTCGCCGAGGAATCGACGCTGGCGGATTGTCGACGTCGAATATCGGGCCCGACGCGACTCGCTGGACCGTGTTGCACGAAGGGCGCGCCTGGGGCGAATTCGAGTTTCCACTCGCCGGCGAATATAACGTGCTGAACGCCACCGCTGCTGCTGCCATGGCGTCGCACTACGGCATCAGCGTCGAGCAAATTGCCGCCGGCCTGCAAACCTTCCGCTCGGTGAAGCGACGCCTCGAGGTGCGCTCCGAGGCCTACGGCGTGACCATCATCGACGACTTCGCGCATCACCCCACGGCAATCGCTGCGACCCTGAAGGCGTTGCGCGCGAGGTATGCAGGACGCAAGCTGTGGGCCATTCTCGAACCTCGATCCAACACCCTGCGGCGTCGAGTATTTCAGAAGGAATTGGCGCAAAGCCTGGGCATCGCCGACGAAGTTGCAATCGCTGGCATTTTCAAATCCGAGGCAATTCCTGAAAGCGAGCGCCTGCACCCGGAAGCGGTGGTTCAGGATCTTCAGCGTGCCGGAACTCCCGCCCGACTGCTGCCAACCGCGGATGAGATCGTCGATGCCATTGCTCCCACATTGAGGGATGGGGATGTAGTCGTAATTCTCTCGAATGGCGGCTTTGGCGGCATCTATGAGAAGCTGCCTGCCCGACTCAAGCAGTTGCATGAGGTCGCTGCCGAAGCGTGAGGAACCATTGCACTTCCGCCCTGCGGTGCTGGTTTGTACTCGCGCTGCTTGCTTTTGCGATTTCGTGTCAGGCTGCCACTCGCGTTACTTGCGAGACGCCGACCAACCCCCACGCTGCGCCCACCGAGTACTTCGTATCGCTGGCTGATCCCGCAACTCAAATGGCGCATGTCACCGTCCGCCTGCCCACGTTCTCTGGCACTACCGCGCTTCGCCATGCCGGTTTGGAATGCCCTCTATCAGGTACGCAACTTCGTCGCGCACGTAGAGAACATAAAAGCAGCGACCGGCACCGGGGGCCCAGTGTCTATCCTACAGACAAGTACCAGTACGTGGGAGCTGAAAGGCCCCTCAGGATGCGCCCTCATCCATTACGACATCTACCTCGACCACCCCGGACCATTTGGCAGCGAACTAAACACTGAGCATGGCTTCTTCAACTGGGCGATGGTGCTCATGTACTCTCCCGAACTTCGCAGCCAACCCGTAAGTATTCGCCTGCTTGACGTACCGCCTAATTGGGACTTGCAAGACACACACGTCTTCGGCAGTGCACCGGCCGGCAAAGTCAGCGAAGACGTCGGCGTCACCGACAACTATGACATTCTCGTAGATAGCCCGGCTGATCTGGGCACGCTTCAGCAATACAGTTTCCAACAGGACGGGGCAACGTACCACATTGCGGTACATGGAAATTTAGCTGACTACGACAATGTGGGACTACAAGAAACCCTCAAGCGAATCACTCACGCGACCGTGGATTGGATGCAGGACCGCCCTTACACCGACTACACGTTCCTCTACGACTTTCCGCACGGCTCAGGATCGGGTGGCATGGAGCACGCTTATGGCACAGCAATTTCCGCCAGTGCCTCCTCGGGAAAAATCAATATCGACTCGCTGGCCGGCATCAGCGCTCACGAATTCTTTCATCTGTGGAATGTGAAGCGCATCCGGCCACAGTCGCTTGAGCCTATCGATTATGAACACGAACAAGACACGCGGGCATTGTGGTTCAGCGAAGGCGTAACCAGCACCGTCAGCGAACTGATGCTGTCGCGCGCAGGGCTTATCGACGAGCACCGCTATCTTCAGGATCTTGCAGCGGAGATCACGGAACTGGAGAGCCGTCCGGCGCACGAATGGCAGTCGGCCGAAGAGTCGAGCCTGGATGCGTGGCTCGAAGGCGACCCGTTCTATCGCACTCCGCAACGCAGCATCAGCTACTACAACAAGGGTGAGATTCTCGGAGTTCTGCTCGATCTCCGCATGCGCCAACTAACAGACGGCACACAAGTCACTGCGCGATCTCTTTCAGTGGATGAATGAGCATTACGCCAAGCAGCGCCGCTATTTCCCCGATTCCGCCGGAGTCCAGGAAGCGGCCGCGACTATCACCGGGCAAAGTTTTGCCGACTTCTTCCACGACTACGTTGCCGGCGTAAAGCCCCTTCCCTACGACGACTTCTTTCGCTTCGTCGGGCTTCAGATCGCATCCGAAAACGTCACCGTGGCGGACGCCGGATTCGCTTCGACCGCCAACCTCGATGGCGAGTCGACGGTAACCGCAGTCGCACCCGGCGGCGATGCCGCGCGTGCAGGCTTGAGCGTGGGCGACCGCATTCTCGAAGTGAACGGCCAGCCCGCTACCTACCGCCTCGATCGCGTGCTGGCACGCATGATTCCTAACGAAACCATCAAGCTGCGAATCGCCCGGGCGGGAAAAGAGCACGGTCTGAAGTTTAAGGTCGGCGCTCGCCAGGAGCAGCAGACCGTGCTTGTCGACCTGGCCAGCATCACCGCCGAACAGCGGGCGCATCGCGCGGCGTGGATTCACGGCGACGACGAACCCGGCGGTGCGCATTGATACGCGCCATCCTCATGCTCACGTTCTGGGGACTCTCGAACCTTCTTGTGGGGCCATTTCTGTTGCTGTACGCGTTAATCTCGCGAGACGTTCGGCCGCTTTATCATGTCGCGACGTTTCTGGCGATCACCGGCGTTCGGCTCGGCGGCATCAGGATCCATGAAGTCGGGAAGGAAAATATCAAGCCGGGGCAGAACTACATCTTCATGTCCAACCACGCTTCCAACCTGGATCCACCGATCGAGATTCCCCGTATCCAGCAGCGCTGCTCGGTACTGGTAAAGAAGGAGCTGTTTCGCGTTCCGATTCTGGGCACGGGTATGCATCTGGCCCGCTTGGTTCCGGTGGACCGCAGCAACCGCGAAGCCGCCATCGAGAGCGTGCGCGAAGGAGTCGAAGTTTTGCGCACCGGCTTAAATATGATGATTTATCCCGAGGGAACGCGAACACCCGACGGCAAGCTTCTTCCGTTCAAGAAAGGGCCTTTTCATCTGGCGATGGAATCAGGCGTGCCCGTACTTCCAATGACGATTCTTGGGCACGTATGAGGCGTGGCCCAAGCATCGCTTTGCACTGAAGCGGGGCGTTGTTACGTTGGTGTATCATCCGGCGATCGATCCCAAGGACTACGCCGATCGAGAGGCGCTGATGGCTGCTGTGCGTGAGTCCATCGCCAGCGCTTTGCCGGAAGAGAGGCGCTAGGAAGTCGCGAGTCTTTGACGGAAGAACGGGCATGCGATCGAATCGCACAACTGCATATGTTTGGGTTGCCGTCACACCTAAAGCCGCCTCTCATAGGCTCAACGACAATTTCTTGCGGAAGACGGGCCCTCCCGGGTCGGGGTTGAAAACTATCGAGAGGAATAGCCCAAGGTTCTTCTTGAACTCCCCGTCTACTTGGCCATCAGCCCTTACCTCTTGCCCGGGTATCTTCAAGAACTCTTTCGAAAAGACAACGCCGCCTTCACCGATCCGCCTCCACTTGCCACTAGCGCGCTCTACCTTTCCTCCATATGCCAATTCTTGTTGGAAGCTCCGATCCTCCTTTAAGACAAGAGTTGACGTTTCTCCCTGGAGTTGAAAGCTGTACGTGCCAGACACAGCACGGTATCCATAATCGGCAGTTATGCTGTACCAGACCCACCCAAGTAGAGCCAAGAAGAAAACTGTCCCGATTGCTCGTGCAGGCGCAGTCATCTTCATGACTTCTCCTTAAGAACGGGACTCTCCGGGTGAAACATTGTATAGAGCACAATCATTTCGGGGACCGGTTTCCGTATCTCTCGCGAATCGCCTGGTCATCCGCTCTGGCGAAGAGCGAAAAGCGAACGGCGAATGGCGAATGGCGAAGGCGAACAGCGGCCCTACTTCTTGCGCTCCTGCCTCACCAGAATCGGATGGCGCACCGGTACGATGGCGCCACGGTCGGCATCGGCTCCTGCCTGCTGCGCTCGCTGCATCACTTCGTTGCGCACGTAGTTCACGAAATCGGCCATCTGGCGCTGCATTTCGTCCATACGCTCGCGCATTTGCAGAATGATGGCGATACCCGAGATATTCACGCCCAGGTCGCGTGCCAGCGACAGGATGAGTTCCAGCCGCTCCAGGTCTTCATCGGTGTAGAGCCGCGTATTGCCCTCGGTGCGCGACGGCTTCAGCAGTCCTTCACGCTCGTAGAGGCGCAAGGTCTGGGGATGGATGCCGTACATCTCGGCCACCGAACTGATCATGTACGCGCCTTGTTTTTTACGTTTCGACATAAAACTCCGCTCGCTATCAGCTGTCAGCCATCAGCTATCAGTTAGAGCCGCCCAGCCACCAGCTTCCAGTCGCCAGTCAGAGAACAGCGCCGATGCGTCTGTATTACGCCAGCCGTCATGCAAGCCAATACACTCCCTTGGCCGAAACCCAAGCTGAGAGCTGACGGCTGATAGCTGACAGCTTCTTTACCCCAGCTCCTTCCACAACTCTTCCCGCGGATCTTGCGCATTCAACTTCGCGTACTCGCGCAGAATCTCTTTCGAGCGCTCATCCCCCGGAGCCGGCGCAACAATCTTGATCTCCACAATTTCGTCGCCCCGCCAGCCTTCCTTCACTGCTGAGGGCACGCCCTTTTCGCGCAAGCGCAGCTTCTGTCCGCACGAGGTACCTGGCGGAATCTTCAGCAACGCGCGACCATCGATGGTCGGCACTTCAACTTTCGACCCCAGCGCCGCTTCGGTAAAAGAAACCGGAATCGTCAGATAAATGTCATCCCCATCGCGGCGGAAGATCGGGTGCTCGCCCACTTTGATCACGATATAGAGATCGCCCGGTGCGCCGCCCAGGACGCCAGCGTTGCCGCGTCCTGCGAGCCGAATGCGCTGCCCGTCGCGCGTGCCAGCCTTGATACGCACCTCCAGCGACTCTGTCTTTTCCGTGCGCCCTTCGCCATGACACACATTGCATAGCGTGCGATTTTTGCCGCTGCCGCCGCAACGCGGGCAGGTGACGTTGAACTTCATGTTGCCGCTCTTTTGCGTGATGGTGCCTTTGCCGTTGCACTCCGGACAAACGCCGGGGCTCTCGATATATCCGTTGCCATGGCAATTCGCGCACGCCACCAGATGCGGAACATTCAGCTTCATCGTGGTCCCGCGGATGGCGTCCCAGAAGCCGATGTTGACCTGATATTCCAGGTCGGTGCCCGGCTCCGGCTGACGTTCCATCTCTTCGCGGCCGCCGCCGCGAAATATGTTGGAGAAGATGTCACGGAATCCGCCAGTACCGGCCGATCGGCGGCCGGCTGCTCCCGCACCTTCAGCAAAGTCAGTGAAATCGAATCCGCCAAAGTCGAACGGAACTTCCTGGGTGTAGGCCTGTCCTCTTCCGCCACCAGGAGGCGGGCCACCGAATCCACCAGCGCCAAAGCCGCTGCCACCGCCCCGCGCATAGGCCTCGGCTGTCGCCGGGTCGATGTTGTCGGAGTAGAAGCCGACCTGGTCGTAAATCTTGCGCTTCTTGGGATCGCTCAGGACGTCGTTGGCTTCGGAAAGCTTCTTGAACTTCTCCTCAGCCGACTTGTCACCGGGATTGACGTCCGGATGATATTTGCGCGCGAGCTTGCGGAAGGCCTTGCGGATCTCCTCCGCCGTGGCCGTCTTCTTCACTCCGAGATCGGCGTAGTAGTCGCGTTGTTGGTTGGGAGGCATGGTTCGAGTTGTCGGTTGCCGGTTGCCGGTAAAGGCCGCTCGTTATCCTGCCGCGACAGCGGCGTTTTGGTTTTGGCCGTGGGCGTAAGCCCGCGGTGCGTGTTCCCCAAAATTTGTTTTGAGTCCACCCCGATCTTACGACCGGGGCTAACACCTCATCGGCGCTCCGCGCCTAGTTCACCACGGCCGGTCCCTCATCTCCCATCGGCACGACAATGTTCGGCATGAAGCCCGCCGCGTCGTCGAGCACGGGGATCGCTTTCACGCGCCCATCGATACCAGGCGTCAGCAGATACCAGCGCCCCTCGTTGGGGTTGAAGCTCAATACATAGGACTGGCCGTTTACATCGAATCTCAAGTGTTGTTCCTACTTCCTTGTTTCCGAGCTGTCAGCTATCAGCCGTCAGCTCTCAGTTAAATCAAAAACCGTATTGAAAGAAATATCGCTGTTGATACGTCCAGCTCACTTTGCAGCTATGAGGCGAAGGGGCGCTCGTCGCGCCCCCTGTCTTAGCTGAAAGCTGATAGCTGACGGCTGACAGCTTCACTTCTTCTCATCCACGTCCACGTACTCCGCGTCGATCACGCCTTCGTCCTTCTTCGGCTGAGCGTCTCCGCTCGGCCCGGCGCCGTCACTACCCGGCATCGGTCCACCCGCAGGCGGAGGCGTCTGTGCCTTGTACATGGCTTCCGCCAGCTTGTGCGAAGCCGCCTGGAGCTTCTCGCGCGCCGAGTTCATCGGACCCGCGTCAGTTCCTTCCAGCGCCTTCTTCGCATCCGCCAGCGCGTTCTCCACGTCGCTGCGCTCCTGGCCACTGATCTTGTCGCCATGCTCTTTCAGCATCTTCTCGATGCTGTAGACCATGCCGTCAAGTTGGTTACGCGCTTCCACTTCCTCGCGCTTGGCCTTGTCTTCGGCAGCGTGCGCATCGGCGTCCTTCGCCATGCGCTCGACCTCTTCCTTGCTCAGACCCGAAGACGACGTGATCGTAATCTTCTGGTCCTTGCCGGTGGCCATGTCTTTCGCGTTGACGTTCAGAATGCCGTTGGCATCGATGTCGAACGTCACCTCGATCTGCGGCACGCCACGCGGAGACATCGGCAGCCCGGTCAGGTGGAACTTGCCAAGCGTGCGGTTATCGCGCGCCATCGGCCGCTCGCCCTGCATCACGTGAACTTCGACCGACGTCTGGTTGTCCGCCGCGGTCGAGAACATCTCCGACTTCTTGGTCGGGATGGTCGTGTTGCGCGGAATCATCGGCGTCGCCACGCCGCCCATGGTCTCAATCGACAGCGTCAGCGGAGTCACGTCGAGCAGCAGCAGGTCTTTCACCTCGCCGCCCAGCACGCCACCCTGAATCGCCGCGCCGATGGCGACCACTTCGTCAGGATTCACGCCCTTGTGCGGTTCCCTGCCGAAAATCTTCTTCACCAGCGCCTGAATCGCAGGCATACGCGTCTGTCCGCCGACCAGCACGACCTCATCAATCTTGCTGACATCGACGCCCGCGTCTTTGATCGCCTGCTCGCAGGGACGGATGGAACGGTCGATGATGTCGCGAACCATCTCTTCCAGCTTGCCGCGGGTGAGCTTCTTCACCAGGTGCTTCGGACCGCTGGCATCGGCCGTGATGAACGGCAGATTGATTTCGGTCTCCATCGTGGTCGAGAGCTCGATCTTGGCGCGCTCGGCTGCGTCACGCAGACGCTGCAACGCCATCTCGTTGCCCTTGGCCCGCAGGTCGAGACCTTCGTCCTTCTGGAACTCCGCGATCAACCAGTCGACAATGCGCTGGTCGATGTTGTCGCCGCCCAGGTGCGTGTCGCCATTGGTGGACTTCACCTCGATGACGCCTTCGCCGACTTCGAGGATCGAAATATCGAACGTACCGCCGCCGAAGTCATACACGGCGATGGTCTCGTCCTTCTTCTTGTCGAGTCCGTAGGCCAGCGCGGCCGCCGTCGGCTCGTTGATGATGCGCTTTACTTCGAGACCCGCGATCTGGCCGGCGTCTTTTGTCGCCTGGCGCTGCGCGTCGTTGAAGTACGCAGGAACGGTGATGACGGCTTCCGTCACCTTTTCGCCAAGGTAGTCTTCAGCAGCCTTCTTCAGCTTCTGAAGAATCAATGCCGAAATCTGCGGCGGGGTATATTCCTTGCCCTGCGCCATAACGGCCACGTGATCGCCCGACTGCACCACCTTGTAGGGCACCATCTTCATCTCTTCGTTCACTTCGTCGTAGCGACGCCCCATGAACCGCTTGATCGAATAAATGGTGTTTTCCGGATTGGTGATGGCCTGGCGCTTGGCGACCTGTCCCACCAGCCGCTCGCCGTTCTTGGTGAAACCCACGACCGACGGCGTGGTGCGGCCACCTTCTTCGTTGGGTATGACCTTGGGCTCTCCGCCTTCCATGACGGCGACCACCGAGTTGGTGGTACCCAGGTCAATGCCGATAATCTTTGCCATTGCAGCCACCCTCCTTAGGGTTTAAAACTTGTAAGTCAATGATTCTAAGCCGCTTCCGTTAGGAATCTCAGCTATTATAACGAACCGACTATAGAACTTGAGTGAATCATTGTCAAGTTTTAGATGGGATTGGAGGGGCTATAGTTGCAGGAAAAACGCCGGTCTTGGGGAGGTGCGGGCGAACTATCCGGGAAGCACTCGTACCACGAATCCGCTGGCCCTAATCCGGCATAACGCTGCGATAATAGGCTCGCACTCCGTTGGGCGTACGGTCAGATTCAAGGAGTCCAGCACGCAAACGGCTTAGCAACGCTTCCGAAGCCTTCTCTTTCTTAATTGCAGCGCCACTTGCAAATGCGGATTCAATGTCGTCTACAAGTTTGATCTGTGTATAGGCGTAGGAAACAACCGAATCGTGGTCTATGAACTCGTGGTCGCCCTTATGGAGTTCGACTAACGTTTCGGATTTTTTACGTTTGGATGTCACGCAGACTACTACGACTTCGCCTTCGGTCGGCGGAGTTACAACGATCCGAAGATGAAAGTCCTCATTTTCGGAATCCCCGGCTAGGAAGGTGTCTCCACATTCAAGCATAAACGCGGGCGAGACTATGTTCCGCGCTTGCGATGGAGTGCAGTTCTCGGATCACTGCCCGAATCTCTTCTTCGTCCTCACCACCGGCCTTAAGAATATCTCGAATGGAAATCGGAATTGAACTGCCCTGGGGATCTTTCCATTCCGGCAATGTATGCAAGTAGTCAACGATTGCCCATCGATTCTGGTATCCGAATTTTGCGTGTATCTCGTCCATCAATTTTTCTTCGGCACGAGACAAAAGATCGGACGGAGCCGGCTTGAGCAGCCTAATCTCATAATCTCCTAGCGGAGCCGAGATATAACTCGCCCAGACGGGTTTAGGCTTCTCCTCGGTGATGAGACTGTAAATCTTACTGACCACGGGCCCATGATCCATTGAAACATGGCGGTCGGTCGTCAGGGGCGTTCCCCACCTCAGCAGAGCTTCTCGATCCGCGAGATAGAGGAGTTTGATGAGTTTCAGGTAGTGCATTTGGCCACCGCGCAGCGACAGAAAATAAGCTGCCGCCTGTGTCGCCTTAGCCTCGTCAAACCGTAGACTCATAACAGAATGCTAGCATGGCCCTGTGAGTGGCTGTGGGAAAACGGGGCCAACCTGTTGAGCTATTGGATGAATAGGACGCTTGACTGGTTTCAGGGAGCCAAGTCACGACGATTGAGCTTCAGCGGAACAAGCCGGTCAGAATTATCAATACCCTGTTTAAATTGTTGATCTTATCAGCATATGACCCCGATCGAACTTTGCCGAGCTATGTGGATCGCCTGGGCGGCGATCTGGATTCTGTTCGCGCTGCGCACCAAGCGCGCCCAACTCCGGCTGAAGTCGGCGGACGCGCTGACCTACATGCTGCCCACCGCCGCGGGAGCGTATCTCTGCCTCTCGCGCTCCGGGATCTTAAGCCGGGTAGGATTGTGGCGACCCAACATCCCGCCGATCCCCTGGCTCATGTGGCTTGGCGCTGCCCTCACGCTCGCCGGCCTTCTCTTCGCCATCTGGGCGCGGCTCTATCTGGGCAAGAACTGGAGCGGAATGGTCACCGTCAAGCAGGACCATGAGCTGATTCGCACCGGCCCCTATCGCTGGGTGCGACATCCGATCTACTCCGGCATACTTCTGGCGCTCACAGGTACGGTGCTCTGCCGGCGCAACCTCTGGGGCTTCCTCGGAGTCGCGCTGGTCTGGCTGGGCCTCTGGCTCAAGAGCCGCATGGAAGAGCGCTTCATGGTCGAGACCTTCGGCGCCCAGTACGAAGACTACCGCCGCACCACTGGGGGAATCTTGCCGCGCTTGCTTTAGGAACGACTCCTCCAGGAAAGAGTTTCGGATGTTGGTGTATGGGTGGAGCACCGCAGGCGCGTGGAGCAGTGGACGCGTGGAGCGCCGCAAAAGGGTGGAAGCCCCCGCATTCATGCGGGGGAAAAAGTGCCCTCATGAACGATGGGCTTCAGCCCTGGTCCCGCCCGGCGTCTGCTGGAGTGGAGGGCCCGGCGCTAAAGCGCCTCTGGCTTATTAGGCGCTCATTCCCCCTGCATGAATGCAGGGGCTTCCACCCGCAGAACAGCCAAGTTCCCCAAACTCGCCCTTCATGAAATGATGGCCGACAGGAGTGTCGCTGAATGCAAAGGTATCTCTGCCTCGCACTGCTTGCCGTATTCGCCGCTGGCTTAGTCGCGCAAACCCCAAGCCAGAGCGGTGTGGCTCACGATCCGGCCAGCGACCCTGCGGGGTTGTATTCGTTCGTGAAAGAAGGCGAGTCGGTGCAGATCACGCTGGAAGACGGCCAGCTCTCCGGCTACATCACTCGCTTCGGTGAGAGCGACAGCGACAAAGGCCAGCTCATCGATCAGTTCTTCAGCAAAGGCTCACTCAACAACAATCACCTGACCTTCGCCACCAAGCCGGTGCACGGCGTGTGGTTTGAGTTCGACGGAACGGTCGAGACCCAGCCGGGCAAAGCGCCGGGAGCAGAAGGCTATCGCGTTCTGAAGGGCACGCTGAAGCAGCACACGCAAGACGCCAAAGGCACCGATAAAGTCCGCGAGCGAACGGTGGAGTTCAAGTCGTTTCCCGAAAGCGTCAATAGGTAAGAAAAACCGGATGAGCGCATCCACGGATTTCAGATCTTGTCGTCACGAGCGTAGCGAGGGATCTGCTCTTTGCCCGCATCGCGACGACACGAGGGCGAGACCAGATCCCTCGGACGCTGAAGCGTCCTCGTGATGACAAAGCGTTCCGATCCGTGCAATCCGCGGAGATCCGCGGTTCGATCTCTTTACCGCTTCGCCTCCGGCGGCGCCGTGTATTCCCCTGGAGTCGAAGGCGTACCGAACTTCGGATTCTGCTGCTCCGCCACCAACTCCGGCCCCGGTCCGTACGTCCCTGTGGCGCGGCCCAGTGCGTCCTGCGTCTTGCGCTCAGTCGCCGCTGAGCGCGGCCGGTTCTCCAGATAGGCCTTCACGTCGCGGAGTGCCTGTTCGATAAAACCTTCCAGCTCGCCGACAAACGGAGACAGCGCGCGCCGCAGCAGCCGCGCCGGCGGAGCGTAGTTCATCTGCACGTGAACCAGCGTGTCATTGGCGATGGGGCTGAACGTGACCCGTCCGCTATGTTTGGGGCCGTCCACCGATTTCCAGCCCATGGCTTCATTGGGTATGAGCTGGGTCAGCTCGGCATTCCACTGGAGCTTTCGACCCATAACGCGCGCGTTCCAGTGCGAGCGGTTGCCGATCGACGAGACGCTGTCGAGCGCTTCGACCATCATGGGCAGCTGCTCGAGGTCACTCCACGCGTCGAACACCTCCGCCGGGGGCCGCGCGATCTGAATGCTTTTCTCCAGGCGCAGGATGCGGCTGTTTCCGCCGCGCCCGACGTAACTGGCGACTAGCGCGCCGCCAATGGCGGTGGTCGCTCCCCATGTAAATCCGATCCAGAAGTCTCGCTGGCGCATGTATCTCTCCTCCACGTTCTTCAGGCTTGGAGCCGCTGACCCGACGCGCAGGTTGCCAGCGTCACCGTGCAACTCGGGTCTGGGCCAAAGGTTCGTAGAGATGTGAGCGCGCGTATCCACATCGGCACATCGGGCTGGCACTACAAGCACTGGGTGGGCACCTTCTATCCGCCTAAGATGCCGGCCTCGAAGATGTTCGCGTTTTACCAGCAATATTTCGATACCGTCGAACTGAACAACAGCTTCTATCGCCTGCCCACTCCCGAGGCCTTCATCGCGTGGCGCGATGCCGCTGCCGACAACTTCTGCTTCGCCGTTAAAGGCAGCCGGTTTCTGACGCACAACAAGAAGCTGAAGGAACCCGAGCAGGCATTGCAGAACCTGCTGCCACGAGCTGAGCTGCTGGGTGAGAAGTTAGGCGCGATTCTGTTTCAGCTTCCGCCAAAGTGGAGAGTCAACATCGAGCGCCTAGAGCAGTTTCTGCAAGCGCTGCCCAAATACAACCGCTACGCGTTCGAATTTCGCGAGCCGAGTTGGAACCGCGACGAGGTCTACGATGTTCTGCGACGCTACAACGCGGCCTACTGCATCCACGAGCTCGCCGGATTCCACACTCCTATTGTGGTCACTGCCGATTTCACCTACGTCCGCCTGCACGGGCCCGGCGGCAAGTACCAGGGCTGCTATGCGGAAGATAAGTTGACGGAGTGGGCGGAGCGAATCGCTGAGTGGAGCAGGCAGTTGAAGGCCATCTACGTTTACTTCGATAACGACGACTCAGGTTACGCGCCGCGCAATGCGCTGGAGTTGAAACAGCTGGTGGAACGGACGACGTAGCAGAAAAAACCTTTCACCACAGAGGCACGGAGGCACAGAGAAAATCACTAAACAAAATCCTCCGTGTCTCTGTGCCTATGTGGTGAATTGGCTCTTACTTGCTTGCCGGCACGGTGGCCTGCTGCTTCGCGCGCTCCGCTTCAATGCGCGCGATGGTGCGCTTCAGCCAATGCTTCAGGTTCTCGCGCAGCTCTTCTTCCGTCTGCTGAGTTTCGACGGTAGTTCCTTCGCCGGTCAACGGAATGTGGTGGCACGGAACATCTTCCGTACGATATCGCTCGGGCACAAAGTCGTAGAGCAGGCATTCGTGACAGGCATGCGACCGCGTAGGATCGCCGTGGTTCAGGCAGCTCTGCGAGTCCTGAAAGATCGAGGCCGGTCCCCACGGAGTGCTATACCAATTGCCATAGCCGCCCTGCTCCACGAAGTTGAGTTCGTAGCGCAATACCTCGAGAACGTCCCGCTTATCTTCTGACATGCCAACCTCCGCGCGGAAACCTCCGGCTCAGTAGCATGATTTTCAGCCGAGCGCGTACCAGCAGGCTGTGACGAGCCTCACTGGGTGATGTGATTTGTTACTGTCGGGTGGAGTGGGGCGGGTGCGGGTGAAATGCCGGTTTATATCGGGTGGAAGCCGCCGCATTTGTGCGGAGGAATACGCACGTCGTTCAGGAGCAGCGCTTTAGCATCGGCATATTTTTGTACGCGATTTCCTATTCCATGCGTCCGGGGCTGAAACTCCGTTCAAAATGTTGACCCTCCCCTCGGCTGAAGCCGAGGGCTTCCACCTCTTCCTTTGGAATCACGTGCCTTTCACCTCTCGTCACGCACGCCGGTCACGGAGGTCACATTCCCGCAAATTTGCCGAGGCATACAATGCCTACGGGCTTACCTGCCCGGAGCGTCGCATGACTACTGCCGTCAAAGAAGCTGCCGTCAAACCACAAGAATCAGCCTTATCTCTTCCCGCGAACGCTTACACCGAATTGCAACCCGGCGAGCAGTATGTGCCGATTGTGCCAGCCACCTTCGACATGCCGGAACTCACGGCACGGTCGATCGGCTGGGGCGTTTTGCTATGCGTTGTCTTCTCCATCGCGTCAGCCTATTCCGCCCTGAAGGTCGGCCAGGGGATGGAAGCGGCGATTCCGATTTCCATCCTGGCCATCGGCCTGGCTCGCATCTACAAGCGCCGCTCCACGGTGCTGGAAAACGTCATCATCACCGGCATCGGCGCCGCCTCAGGCAGCGTGGTTGCCGGAGCCGTCTTCACTCTCCCGGCGCTCTACATTCTTCATCTCGATCCGCATCCGCTGCAGACCGTCTTTATCTGTCTCGCCGGCGGCTGCCTGGGAATTCTCTTCCTCATCCCGCTGCGCCGCTACTTCGTGCAGGAGCAGCACGGCAAGCTTCCCTTCCCTGAGGCCACCGCCATCACCGAAGTACTGGTCACCGGCGAGAAGGGCGGATCGCAGGCCAAGCTCTTGCTGCAAGCTACCTGCATTGCCGCGGTGTACGACTTCCTCGTCACCACCTTCCACGTCTGGAAGGAGTACCTGAACTTCCAGTTCGTCCCGGTGATGAA
Source organism: uncultured Acidobacteriaceae bacterium (assembly GCA_963819645.1). Classification (GTDB taxonomy): domain Bacteria; phylum Acidobacteriota; class Terriglobia; order Terriglobales; family Acidobacteriaceae; genus CAVVDY01. The sequence goes on along the minus strand of CAWFWZ010000014.1, from coordinate 321,291 downwards.
GAACCTGGTCGACCGCCATCGCATGGTGTTCAACTTCGACGCCATCGGCTTCATCCTGGGGCTTGGCTACATCATGGGCTTGCGCATCGCCATGATCTTTTGCGCCGGCGGCGTGCTGGTCAACTTCGTTCTGGTGCCGGCGATCTGGTTCATCGGCAGTCACATGGGCGACATCACGGTTTATCCGGCGACCATTCCTATCTCGCACATGACGGCGGCTGAGATCTATCGCTTCTATGTGCGCTACATCGGCGTCGGCGCCATTGCGGCGGCCGGACTGGTCGGCATCCTCAAGTCACTGCGCGTAGTTGCAGGATCGTTCGGCATCGCGCTGCATGCCTTCCGCCACGGCGAAGCTCCGAAGATGGACCGCACCGATCGCGACATCCCAATCCTCGGCATACTTGCTGGCGTGGTGGTTGGTGCGCTCGCGGTGGCGATCTTCTACGGACAACTGCACGTCACGTGGAGCGTGATCCTCGTCGGCCTGGGCTTGACCCTGCTCTTCGCCTTCTTCTTTACCACCGTGGCTGCCAACGCCATCGCTACAACGGCCAACAATCCTGCTTCCGGCATGACGCTGCTTACCGTGATTGTCTCGGCAGTCGTGCTGCTGAAGTTCGGCCTCTCGGGAACGACCGGCATGTTCTTCGTGATGGCGCTGGCCGGCATGGTTTGCGTCGCCCTCTGCTGCTCTGGACAGTTCATCACCGACCTCAAGGCGGGCTACTGGATCGGCTCGACACCTTCGGCGCAGGAGAAGGTAAAGTTCATCGGAGTGATTGCCGCGGCCATTACCAGTGGCCTGACCATCGTGCTGCTGGCGAAAGCGTTTCAGTTTGGCGAGGCTGCTCCCGGCGACCTGCGCCAGGTGCTGGTCGCGCCGCAGGCCTCGGCGCTAAAGGCTGTCGTCGAAGGTTTCATGAGCGGACAGCCGGTCGCATACATTCTGTTCGGAATCGGCGCCATGGTGACCGTCATCATCGAGATGCTTGGGCTTTCGTCCATGGTCTTTGCCCTGGGGATTTACCTGCCGCTGCAACTGACCACGCCGATTCTCGCCGGCGGGTTCATCTCGCACCTGGTAAACAAGCGCGCCGACAAGACGGACGGTGAACAGGGTCGCAGCATTCGTGAGCGCGGTGTTATCGTCGCCGGAGGACTGATGGCGGGCGGAGCGCTTGGCGGTGTCTTTGGCGCGGCGCTGCGCCTATGGCCCAATTATCGGGAGGAGATGGTTCAAACTCCCTTCTATAACAATCAACCAATATCGCAGACTGTCTCCGCCATAATGTTTGTGGCACTGTGTCTCTATCTGTGGTTCAGCTCAACTCAAGGAAGGAAGGCCGCCTAATGGACAAAGTAGGAAGCTATATTGCTGATGCCATCCTTGGCATCGATACCCTTTGGGGCGGAGACGTGATGTGTCCGTCGGGCACGGGACGTTTCATCGCCGATTCATGGTTCTCCGACGAGCCGCTGCCGCCGGCGTACACCGTTCCCTCTGCGGCACGGCTGCGTGAAACCGGAGGCGTATCGGGCAAAACCATCGATCGCAAAGCCGTGGACGAATATCTGGGCGCGGTCGACCTTCCGGCAGCGATTGCCGGAGTGCGCAAAGGCGCCGAGTCGCAGCCCGCATTAGAGAAAGCATATTTGGTGGGCCTGGCCGATTCTCTCGATGTGATGTGGGACTTGGCGATGGAGATCCTGGGCAACGGGCCGGCAGTGCCTTATGAGCGCTGCGTGCTGGCCTCGACCGCGCGCGCACCGGAGCCGTCTGCTCCCGAGAAGAAACGCGAGCGTGTTGCCGAACTGTTGAGCGCGCGCCGGTTATCCCTCGACTTCGCGGGAGTCGCTGCTCGACAGCGTCGACGCGTGGCGTCGCGAGCGCATCGTTCCCATGGGCTCGGTGAAGGCGATGGGAGCAGCCGTGATCGCGCAGTTCGATGCGCTCAGCGCGGCGAATCTCCTACCGTACTTGCCCGCTGAGTTATCGTCCGTCCCGCGCGCCAACATTGAGTTCCTGGCCATTAAGAACGCGTGGTTCTCCGGCTCGATGAACTACGTTGGCCGGGCCCGCAATGCGGACGGCTCTCCCAGGTACGAGGCGACCTATGAGATCAATGCCTCGCTGCAGATTTCCTTTCCCGAATTCCAGCAGCTGGTGAGTCACGAAGTTGTTCCGGGACACGTGACCACGTTTGCATACTTGCAGAACTTATATTTCCGCAAACTGCTGGGATTCGAGGCCACCGTGCTGACCATGAACACGCGTGCTGCTAGCTTGTTCGAGGGCCTGGCCAACAACGCCATCCTTATGGCTTACGGTCTGAAGGAAGTCGAGGAGTTGCCCGACGAAGACATACAGATCGGCGTTCTGCTCGCTCTGCTGCAGGACGATGCCAAGAACCAGTCGTCGTATCTGACCTGGGGCAAAGGCGCTGCACAGGATGAAGTGGCGAAAACACTACGCCGCGAGTTCCTGGTGAGCGCAGAACGTGCAGACAAGCTGTCAGGCGCATGGGGACGGCATCCACTGCTGGGCCGCATGTATCTGCCGGCCTATCGCGCGGGGACGAAAAAAGTGGCGGAGCTGCGGCGCCATCATCCTGCGAACGAGGTACTGCCCGCAATCTATGGCTGCCGCGGACTGGTGGACATCGCAACCATCGAGAGCGCGCTGGAGGTTCAAACCAGTGCGGTAGCGAAGTAGGTCAGCGATCGGATTCTAAGGTTTGTATCAGGGCACGACCTTTAGTCGTGCCGACACGAGCACACCAAGCATCAGGGCTTTAGCCCCTGCAATCAAAGCGTCCAGGGGCTAAAGCCCAAGTCATCTATGAAACCTTTGCGGCACGGCTGAAGCCGTGCCCTGATACAAAGCATTTATGTAGTCCCGCCCTCATCGGAAGAGGTAAACGTTTGGTGAAAACTGTTCAGAAGGCGAACACCGCCTGGAAGTCGATCTTGCGGTTGGCCGCGCCCGCTGCTGCGGAGCCGAAGGCGCCTCCGGCGAGCGCATTGGCTTCGCCGAACAGCGGTGACGAAAGATTTCCCACCAGCGGCGCGAGATTGACATGGTTGGTGATGTTGCGCCCGATGGCAGTCAGCGTCAGAGTATAGCGGCGCGAGGTGCCGCTGTTCAGCGACAAAGGACCGCTGCTTGCGCCCCCGAATCCTCCGCCGCGTCCGTGACCACCACCGCCTCCGCCCGGTCCTCCGTGTGGCGGTCCACCGCCCAGGCCACCGCCAGTATCGGTATTACGCGAGCTAGCTGTCTCGGGACCGAAGTTGAATGACTTGCTCACGCGCAGGTTCAGCGAATAGCGTCCCGGGCCATAGCCGTAATAAGGCGGAATGTAGGTCTGTCCTGCCTGCGGCGCGGTGTTGAAGGTGCCGTACTTGGTTACAACAATGTTCGGTCCTGTTCCTGTAGCAAAAGTCGGGCGATCATTGAAGATGGAGTCGCCGTTGTAGTCCTGGCCGGTTGTGATGTTAAAGGGCTGGCTGGAGCTGATGACGAAGAACGGGCTGAGGCGAAAGCCTTTCGGCGCAGAGAAGGTTCCACCGATGAAGGCGCGATTATGCACGTCATACGCCGAGGGCCCATAGCTCAGTTGCGGATTGTATTGATCGAACAGAAAGCTGCTGGCCCCGTTGGTATTGGCATCGACATAATTCAGCACGTACCAGCCGAACAGCGTTAGCCGCGAGCCGCGCCGCCAGTTGCCATTCACGATGAGCTGGTTCTGCTTGAAATCGCCGATGGACGCGTACTGATAGATGTTGCCGATATCGCCATACGGACGCACACCGCTGGTGGGATCGTTCGGATTGTAGGTTCCGGGAAGCGGTGCGTTGGCGTTGCGCGACAGGTACTGATGCGCGCCGCGCGAATTGAGATACGAGACAGCCATGTTGGCGTCTTTGGTGAGCTGGTGTTCCACGCTGACGGCGACCTGCTCGGTGTACTCCGGTTGCAGATTCGGAGCAATCTGATAAACCGTCGGCTGGATCTTCCCGGTATTGATCTCGTTGACTGGCGGAATGTCGGGAAAAAAGTTCGGCTGGTTGACGATGTACTGTGTCTGGTTGATTCCGTTTTGCCGGTCGGCGATCAGCACGTACATCTTGTCGAAGCGATTGTAGAACATGCCCCATCCGGCGCGCAGCACGGTTTTAGGCGACGGATTATTGCTTCGTCCTAATCCCCACGCGATAGCGACGCGGGGCGCAACCGAATTCTGGTGGGAAATTTCGTTCTGCCACTCGTAACGCAGTCCGGCGCTGACGGAGAAGTTCGGCTTCCACTTCCACTCATCCTGAACGTAGAGACCGACATCGACCTGGTTAACCGCGATGGATGGGACACCAGTGACGACGAAGAATTGGCTGGGCTCGCCGCCTTGGGCGCGAATCTGTTCGGGCGTGAGTCCGTTGGCAATGCCCTGCTCGGTGATCTGGTACGCCGTCAGCGAGTCGAAGGTAAAGGTCCCGTTGAAATTGCTGGTAGCGTAGTCCGCTTCGCGCCCGTCGCGTAAGCGAATGCCAAACTTGACCAGGTGCTTGCCGGCCAACACCGACGTGTAGTTCTGGACCTCGAAGTTGTCCTGGTTGTCGCGAATATATTGTGAGCTGTTACCGCCTCCGGTGAACGCTCCGATAACGTTGACCGTGGTGTCGGTGCTCAGCGAACTCTGCTGGCTGCGGGCGCGGCGATACGAGAAGTTGGTCTGGTTCACGACCTTCGTGCCGAACAGTTGCGTGTCGCTCAGTTGCAGCGAGTTTTCAGTTTCCGTGCTGTTGGTACCTTGGCTGGGCAGCGCGAACTGTCCCACGCCTCCATTCTGATCGGTGTCGTGCCAGTACTGATAGCGGACCGTCAAAGTATTGTTCGGCGTTAGCGCAAAATCGAAGCGTGGGCTGAGCACGGTTCGGGTGCGCGGAACCAGCACGCTGGCGTTGAACGGCACCTGCTGGAAATCTGAATTCAGCACGAAGGCGTTGACGACGGCAACGTCCTGTATGTTTCGCCGGTCGAACGAGAAAAAGAATGAGATCTTCTTGTTCACCGGTCCGCCCACGCTGCCGCTATACAGCTCGGAGTTGTAGCTGGGCTCTTCTTCCGCGAACGGATTCTTGGCGTTAAAGGCTTTGGTGTTGCCGGTGACCGATAGCTGGCCGTGCCATTTGTCGGTGCCCGGCTTGGTGAAGATCTCGATGCGGCCATAGCCCAGCTTGTCGTACTCGGCCGAGAACGGATTTTGATTGATGCGAATCTCGCGAATCGACGACTTGGGCGGAATCTGCCCGCCGGTGAAACCATCGATATAGATTTGTCCGCCGTTAGGACCGACAGACGGACCGGCGAGAGCTTGCAGGTCGGCGGCAAGATCGTCGGGGTCGTCGGGCAGCGCGTCGAGGTCCTTGCCCTTCAGCACGATTTGCGTGGCATTGCTGTCGTTGGAAATATCAAGACTGCCCGCGCTCGTGCCTTGCTCGGTTACGTTGAGGTTTTGTTGCTCGACCAGAATGGAAAGCTCAATGTCGGCCTTCTGTGATTGCGGGCCGACCTCAAGATCATCCACTTCGTACAGTGAGAAGCCTTTGGATTGCGCCTTCAGCGAATACTTGCCGGGAGCGAGATTCTTGAACTGGTAGGTTCCGTCTTTCGCGGTCTTGGTGTTGAGCGTCGCTCCCTCGGGACCGACCAGTTGCACGTCAGCGCCGACAACGGCAGCGCCAGAGGGATCGGTCACCAGTCCATGCAAGGAGCCCGTGCCAGTTTGCGCAGCGACGGGCAGAGCCGCCATGGCGACGGCGAGGACCCACAGTGCCGGCAGGAATCGACGAGTGAACGCCAGCAACATAGTCTTCCGGCGGGATTGACGTAGGCTCACCACCATGCGTCCGCTATCCGCCGCCTTCCGGCGCGGAGAGGCTCCAGGGCGAGAGCACCATATCCCGACCACCCTTTGGGGCGGCGGTAAAAATGGGCGCGACTCCACCGACGACCGTGATTGCCGTCACCGCATCGCCTGTGCCTTCGGTGGAAACAAGCATCACCGCATCGCCTTTCTGAAAATCGCTGAGGCTCGATGCCGGCAAGCGGCTGAGCACCTGCTGCAAGTCTCCGCCAGCGCCACGTGACGGACCGCCTTCGCCGCCGGCATTCGCTGCGCCCGGAGGGCCTGACGACTCGGCCGGCTTCGCTCCGCTCGAAGCACCGCCCGGACCGCCGCCGCCTCCTTTGAGCCGCAAGGCGATACGCTGTGCCATGGGAGCAGGTAACTTGCGCAATTGCGATTCGGAAGTCACCTTAACCTGCACGGTATTCTTGCTGATACTGTCGGCAACAGTCATCGTGCCATTGGCAGCGTCGATCGCGCTGATCGTCCCGGCAATGTTCCGGAAGCTGCCGCTGACGATCTCTTCCGCGGCAAACTGCGTCCCGTCCTGGTTACGCTCGCCGCGGGCGCGCAACTGGTCACCGGGCTTGATGTCGGCCAGTGTGCTGGATTTGGCTTCGTCAAACTTCACCGAATCGGGAGCATAGCGGCGTACGATCGTCGTCTTCGTGGTATGGATGGTGACTACCTTCTTGCCGGCAAGCGAGGTCATCGCGATGGTGATGTCGCCGCTGGCGGGATCGACCGCCGAGACCAGGCCGCCAATGCCCCGCTTTTGCCAGTCCTGTTGCTCCTGGCGCTGCCGCGCTTCGAGATCGATTTTCTTCATCATGATCACGTAGCTTGCGGCAAGCGACTTGTCCTGCTGGTCTTTTCCCAGAACCAGCACGCGGTCGCCCGTCTGCAAATCTTGCAAATGAATCGGCACCGCCTTCTTCAGGTCTTTTTCGCCAGGATTGACTTGTAGATACTGGGTGCTGTCTTGAACAGCGATGTTGCGGTCGGCTCCCTCGTCCGGTTTCACTACCAACTTATTCGCCGCGAGCGACTGAATAGTTCCGACAACCTTCGCCGCGGCCGGAGCAGAAGAGGCCTGGGGGGGGACCGGCACAGCCGCCGCCCATTGAGGCAGCATCAGGCCGAATAGCAAAAAGAACGTACGTATATAACTGGCTCGCATTCTTACCATTGACGAGAGGCTCTGCGGAACAGACACACCCGTAGCGGGGTTCTGGATCGCTAGAGCCAGCGTGAGATCAGGTGCTTTCAATCTACTATTTTCAGACACAAACGGGGAAGGCGGTATGGATAAGAATTGTTAATGCGAAATGGCGCGAATGGGAACTGCCGCTAGTAGTTGGGCGTTAACTTCCGGTTGCGCTATGCTGGAGGGAGTCATGCACAAGACTCTCCGCGTCTACGACAACTTCGATGAGATGAAGGCGGACGAATACCGCGAATGGCAGGCGCTGCCTGGTTACGAGCGTTTGAAAGCAGTGACCGAATTATCTATGGCGGCTTACGGGTTTGCTCGCAACTCCCAGCCCAAGATGGATCGAACGCTCGTACCAGTCATGAGCAAGCTAACCTGACTTGTGGGCGTCCTACGCCGTTCGCTTTCCCGGTGCAGCCACCTCTTCCGCGGTTCCCGTTGTCAGGGGGTGCCGCTCGTTGCCGTTCACTGAGAGTTGTTCCGTCGCCTCCATCTGCGCGACGTGCTGGCTGGCCTCTTCCATATGTTCCAGAGCGTTCATGGGAACGATGTTTGACTCGCCTGTAATCAACCGAGCCGAGCGATTGTAGGTGAAATAGCTCCACGCCCAGTCGAACATCACGGCAAGACGGTTACGAAAACCGATCAGGAAAAAAATGTGTACGAACAGCCACGACAGCCAGGCGAAGAAACCGGAGATGTGAATTCCCCAGGGCAGATCGGCGACTGCGGCGGCGCGCCCAATGGTGGCAAGTGTTCCTTTATTGAGATACTGGAACGGCTCACGCGGCTTGCCTTCCAGGTCGGCCTTGATCTGCCGGCCTGCCCACTTGCCTTCCTGCATGGCAGCGGGAGCTAAACCGGGTACTGGCTTGCCGCCATCGTAGGTGATCGATGCCAGGTCGCCGACGACGAAAATTTCGGGACGTCCCGGAACGCTGAGATCGGGCGCCACCAGAACTCGGCCCGCTTTGTCGGTCGGCGCGCCTAGCATCTTGCCCAGGGGCGATGCGGAAACTCCGGCTGCCCACAGGATCACCGCTGCCGGCATGACTTCGTCGCCGATGCGGATTTCGCCGTCCCGGACATCGGTCACCATCGAATTCAATCGAACTTCAACGCCCAGCTTCTGCAATTGGCGAAGCGCGCTCTGTCGCAGGTCGGGTGGAAACGCAGCCAAAATCGCAGCTCCAGCCTCGACCAGGAGGATCCGCGTTTTTTCGGGATCGATGTGCTTGAACTCATCGCTCATGGACATCCGGGAGACTTCGCCCAAGGTTCCCGCGAGCTCGACTCCAGTCGGACCGCCACCAACCACAACGAAGGTCAAAGGCATGTGTGTGCCCGTGAGCATGGCCTCGCGCTCAGCCAGCTCATAAGCAAGTAGCACGCGGCGACGCATTTCCAGCGCGTCTTCGAGAGTCTTCAGTCCCGGCGCCAACGGCTCCCAATCGTCATGCCCGAAGTAGGCGTGAGTCGCCCCTGCAGCGACAATCAGGTAGTCGTAGGACAGGTCAAAACCGTGCAGATGCAATTTCCGGTTCGCGACGTCAACTCCCAAGACTTCGCCCAGTAACACGTCGACATTGCGGAAGCGTCCGAGAATCTCACGAATAGGGGCGGCGATCTCAGCTGGCGACAGTCCGGCCGTCGCAACTTGATACAGCAAGGGCTGAAAGGTGTGATGGTTTTTGCGATCGACCATAGTGACGTGGACCGGCAGCTTGGCCAGCGCCTCGGCAGCGTTCAATCCCCCAAACCCGCCGCCGATGATCACGATCTCAGGAACACGTTTGTCAGCCATAGCTTACTGATGCCCTCGCGTTTGCTTTAGCTCCACGCAATTGTGATTGTCGAAATCGCGCTTCTGCTACCTGCCGATTGTTGTGTGATGTGGATGTACGTTCGACAACTAGACTATCCCGTCCCCGCAGGGGACCGCATATCTAAGCCCAGCGTTTCAACGCTGGGTGGGCTGGTAAACGAACCCGAGTCCCATCGGGACGGGCTGAATCGGTGACCTACCGCACGTTGCAAAGTTCATATACCGTTCCTGGCGGGACTCGGGTCGCATTTCACGTCAACCCAGCGTTGAAACGCTGGGCTTAGATATGCTGTCCGCTTCGCGGACGGGCCGAGGATATGTAACCGTACAAGAGGAGCCCGGCGGTTGCTGTTCGTGTCGTTTCTCTCCAGCAGAAAAACTGTTCTCGCGTCGGTTAACTTTTGGGAGCCAAGAAATCGCGGGCTACAACAGGTGTATTCCCAGGAACCATACTCCCGCGGCCAAGAGCGCACCAATGACGGCTCCCATCCAGAAGTTCTGGGCTCGGGTGTTAATGGTCTGCATCACGCGACGGTTATTGGAAAGCAGCAGGATGAAAATCAGAATGGGGATGGTGAGGATTCCGGCGAGCACCTGCGAGAAATACAACGCCTTAACCGGATTGATGCGAAAGAAATTTACCACGCTGGCAACAAACAGAGCGGCTGAAATCAGAACGTAGAAACGCTTTGCCTCCCATGGATGTTCACTCAGGCCCGAGGGCCAGCCCATAGCTTCAGCAACGCTATAGCACATGGAAGCGACCAGCACGGGAAGAGCTACCATGCCGGCGCCGATGATCCCCACCGCAAACAGCCAGACTCCCATGTTCCCTAGAGCGGGTGTCAGCGCAGTCGCCGCCTGCCGAGTCGTCATGTCTATCGGGCTCGGAAGATGGAGAACCATCGCCGCGGCCACCACGATGCTGTACGAAAGTATTGTCGTGGCGAACGTTCCGGCGTGGGAATCGGCCGCCGCATTCCGGCTTCCACCGATCATCGCCTGCTCCCGGCGCGAGCTGGTTTGCCAGACCAGAACGTAGGGCGTAAGCAGTGAGCCGAACAGCGCGATCATCGCCGTCACGTAATCGGGCCCACGGCTCACATGCGGGACAAAGGTCCCAACGAATAAGCTCCATAGGTTGGGACGCGAAAGCACGGCTGCCAGCACGTAGAGAAATAAGGGAGCGGACAGCCAGAGCAGAATCCGCGTCAGCTTCCGGTAGTCGCGAAAGATGAGGAAATACCAGACAGTGAAGGCCACAGCGGCGACAAAGAAGCTGCGCTTCTGCAACAGGATGATGCTCATGCCATCACTCACCGCCATCAGGTCGGCAATGATCATGGCCATGTTGATGGCCACGATGGTGATCGCACAGACCGCCGCCACATGCCGCCCATAGTTCTCTCGCAACAGGTCAACCAAGCCTTTGCGGGCCTCATAGCCAATTCGCGCGGAGACAGCAAACACCGTCGAAAGAAACGGTATGCACAACACAATCACCCAGAGCAGCGAAAAATGAAAGGCAGCTCCGACGACAGTGGCGGTGATCACTACCGAGGGATCAATATTCGCGATCCCCGTTAACAGGCCGGGACCGACCGCGCGCAACACTGCCCCGGTACCGCTGTCATGCGGCTGAGGAGGCTCCGGCGGATGCGGCCAGTTGAGAACGGTGCGTCCGCCGGCCAGGCGTGAGTTAGGGGATTCTCGGAAGCTCACGGCTCAAGTCCCGTTCGATCTTTCGTTCGTGACGTAACCGCAGAGGCCGCCAGTAGGTGATGACCCCGAAGGCCGCAATCGCGGCCAGTAGCAGGAAGCTGCTGATTCCGAGGAAGACATTCGAGGCGTGGGTTTCGGCAATGCTGGCGATGACCTCGGCGTTGCGCGGGGTAATCACCAATGCAAACGCGAGTGTCAGCATTCCCATTCCAGCCAACAGACTGGTAATGTTTTTCGCCCATTTGCCGGTCGAATGGTATTGCGCGAAGAACGAGAATCCATAGAACACGAGGCCGGCTATCAGCAGGAAGTTCGCTGCTTCGACAATGTAGTTGCTGTCCAGCACTCTTGTTGGACGGCAACCAGCAACGGCAGGTTGGAACAGAGTTACAGGATTTGTGAGAAACCTGCTGAATGTGTCAAATGCGTGCGCTAATTTTTTACCCGAGCCACTGGAACCGTAGTCCGGTGCGGCGACGCAGTTCAGCAAACTGTTGCGGCGTCGCGCAACCCAGAAGTGCATCCTGACCGCCGAGATCGAGGTAGGTGAAGCGTTGCGGAGTGTCCTGCGCCTCCAGCAGCGCCGCAAACCGGCTGAAGAGCAGTGGATCGATCCAGTGCTCGCGAAGGCGTGCTGGCCAGTCAACCTGCTCACCGCGAAAACGGAAGCGTAACCACACCACGCCTGCTGCCCAGTCGAACTCGTCGGAAACGTCGGTGATTGGTAACGCTCCCTGGGCGAGAAGTGACATGCGTTGCGCGATCTGCGTGTAGTCTCCCGGGCCGGCAATGCAACCGACGCGCAGATGCCAGACGTGTTCACACAAAGGGGCGTGTAGTGAGTCGTTCGATTCCTCACCGAGCACTGTCAGCAGCAGGCGAAAAGGGTCGGTTTCGTATTGACGCTCTGGATAACGGTTCAGCAAGTCCGAAACGCCGACACCAGACATGGGCACGATGCCGCACCGCGCTAATTGATCCAGTTGCGCGTACAGCGACATGTTGCGATTTGCCAGCCGACGAAGGAACAGCACAGAGAATGTTCGCACGAATACCCTGCGCCCGGAGAAAGCAGTCTCCGGGGTGTAAACTTCAGGGCAGTGACTCGAAAAGCAAAAGCTCCTAATGATGACTCTGACAAAGGCCCCAACGGTTCGGGGACCCTCTTTCTGGTCGGCACTCCCATCGGAAATCTCGAAGACATTACCCTGCGAGCGCTGCGCACGCTGAAGGAAGTCGATCTGATCGCGTGCGAGGATACCCGCCAAACGCAGAAGCTGCTCAACCACTACGGCATAGAAAAACGAACCGTCAGCTATCACGAACACAACGAACTGGAGCGTGCTCCTGAGCTCATTGTCCATCTCGAAAATGGAGAAGACGTCGCCGTCGTGAGTGATGCCGGCATGCCGGGTGTAAGCGATCCGGGGTACCGGCTGGTAGCGCTGGCGGTGCGCCATCATGTTCGCGTAGTACCAATACCTGGGGCGTCGGCATTTCTTTCGGCGCTGGTGGCCAGCGGCCTGCCGACGGATTCGTTTCACTTCGGTGGATTTCTTCCGGCCAAGGCAGGAGCACGGCGCTCAACCCTGGAGAGTTCAAGCACCTCCCCGCGAACGCTCATCTTTTACGAAGCGCCGCATCGGCTGGTGGAAACCATGCAAGACGTAGTCGACATTCTCGGCCCCGATCGCCGTGTCGTCGTTGGGCGAGAGGTTACCAAGTTGCACGAAGAGTTCTTGCGTGGGCACGCTGACAAAGTGCTGGCCGAACTGAATAACCGCGCGGATATCAAGGGCGAAATCACGCTGCTGATTGCCAAGGCCGACCAGCAGACGACGGCGCCGAGTTCCACCACCGTCTCCATTCGAATGCGCGAGCTGATGCAAGCCCAAGGCATGGAGGAAAAGCTTGCCCTCAAGCAGACCGCCAAAGAGTTTGGGTTGTCGAAGAGCGAGGCCTATCGGGAATGGCAGCGCGCGAAGTGAGGCGCTAGTGGGGTAGTGCGGGCCCGGCCCGAACCGGCGGCGCTGTGCGACAGGAACTAGAAGCCATCCCCGCTATCTCCCAAATCGTTTTGTATCAGGGCACGGCTTCAGCCGGGCCGTTGTCGGCATATAAATGATATTGGGCTTCAGCCCTGCGCACGGTTTGCAGGGGCTGAAGCCCGGACATTTTCTATGCATCGTTCGGCACGCCTGAAAGGCATGCCCTGATACAAACCAAACCGATTTCTGGAATGACTTCGCCTCTAGTCGCCCTGTTGTGCCCGCCGCAATCTGCGACTCTCCAGGAGTAAGCCCACGCTGTGGGTGAGGTTCTGCAGGGTAACAATCCCCACCAGTCGCAAATCATCGACCACCGGTATCATGGTGAGCCCTCGCGCTCCAAGTTTGCGAAAACTTTGTCCTAATGAGTCGGAACGCTGCGCAATCTGGAAATTGCGGGTCATCGCGGACTGCACGTAACCGTTGCCCTCGCGCCGCAGCGCGTCGACAATCCGCTGCTTGTTGATCACGCCCACCATCTCGCTGCCGCGCACCACCGGAAAATCGTCTTGCAACGTATGGACGGCCTTGCTGAGGGCATCTTCCAGCGTGTCGGCAGGAGATAAGACGCTGAAACCGGTCAGCATCACTTCTTCCATGCTGACCTCGTCGAGCAGCGAATGGAAGAGTACGGTACGGTCCTCCATCTGCGCGCCGAGGAAGAGGAAGAAACCGATCAGCACCAGCCAGACATTCCACACCAGCCCGGCCAATATCATCACCATCGCCATGCCCTGTCCAATCAACACAGCGCGACGGGTAGCCACGACATAATCCATGCGCTCGGCAAGCAGCGCCCGCAGTATGCGCCCGCCATCCATGGGATATGCCGGCAGCAGATTGAACAGCCCAAGAAAGATGTTGCTCCACACCAGGCTGCGCGGCAGATTGCCGGCATGTACCAGGGGCTCTCCCCAGAGCTTCACCTGGGGCGCGAAAGCAAGGATGGCGAGCGCCGCGATGCCTGCGATGACCAGATTCACCAAAGGTCCGGCAATGGCGATGCGTACGTCGCGAGCAGGATTGGTTTGCTCGGGGCCCGGCTCCTCCATGAAGGTCATACCGCCGATTGGCAGCAGCAGAATGGAGCGCACCACCAAGCCGTAGCGGCGAGCGACAAGTGCATGACCCAGTTCGTGAGCGACCACGCAGCCGAAGATGATGATGACAAGCACCAGCCCGCGAATGGCTCCACTCGATCCCAGAGTTGCCGATTCCGTGAACCACACGAATGCCAGGAGGAAAAGAAACGTCAGATGGATGCGAACATCCACGCCGAACAGTCGCCCTGCGGAAAATGACCAGCCTCGAAACACGTGCGCCTCTCACCTAAAATTCTATATCCTGCGAGGGTGCGAATCATTGCAGGACAATTTCGCAGCCGTCCGCTGAAGTCGCTACCCGGACTCGATCTGCGGCCCACCAGCGATCGCCTGCGCGAAACGCTGTTCAACGTGCTGGCCTCAACAGGTGGACTGCAGGATAGCGTGTGGCTCGATCTTTATGCCGGCACCGGGGCAGTGGGAATCGAAGCGCTTGAGCCGCGCGGCACGTCAAGTATATTTCGTGGAGTCAGCGAAGAAGCATGCCCGGCTCTTGCGCGAGAACCTTTCGTTGCTGGGAATCACCAACGGCTTCGAAGTGCAGGAGCGCGAAGTGGCGCAAGCCTTGCCGCTGCTCGATTCCACCGGCGTGGTGTGTGACTTCTGCTTCTTGGACCCGCCGTATCAATTGCGTGGCAGCTATGAGCGCACGTTGGGATTCCTGTCGCAGTCTCGCCTGTTGCAGCCCTCGAGCATCGTCATCGCCGAGCACGAGAAACGCTTCGATCCCGGCGAACGCTTTGGTGCGCTGGTTCGCTATCGCAAGCTTGAGCAGGGCGACGCGGCACTGAGCTTCTATCGGCTGGCATGATTCCTATTAGCCTTTGAATCACCACACGTTGCCAGCGCCGGGCGTGTAGGAGCTGGCGATTACGGAGTTCGCCACCAGGGTGTCCGCCTGAACCACGCCGCTGAATTTCGCCATCCCTGCATTCACCGTCATCGTGGATGCGTCGATTTCGATCTCGCTGCACGCAAGCGAAACTTTGCCGCTCGCACGGATTTGAATGTTGCCACCTTGCACCTGGATCGAAGCGCCGCCGGCATCCTGAATGAGCACGCCACTGGCATCGCCCTGGATGGTGATCTTCTGACCGGAAGCGGTCTCGATCTGAACGCGATTGGTGCCCGTGAGCGTCACGTTCAGAGCGTCGGTATGAATGCTCTGCGCAGATTTGGAAACTTGCTTGTCCACCATGCGTCCACCTCGATTTAAGAGAGTGAGCCGCAGGATACACGATGGGGCGCAGCAAGCAACAAGGCCCGGTTTGTCCCCGGGCCTTCTGAGACTTCTTTCTGTCAACCGCCAGTTGCTGACTGTCCTTCTGACAACTGGCAACTGACCACTGACAACTACTTCGTTCTTCCACCTTCGATGTTCAACTCCGCGCTGGCTCCTGCCTGCGCAGCAGCCAGGCGAGCGGTCAGCACACGGAAGGGTGAACACGAAACGTAGTTGAAGTTATTCTGCGCGCAGAACTCGACCGACGAGGGATCGCCGCCGTGCTCGCCGCAGATGCCGATCTTGATCGTCGGCCGCGCCTCGCGTCCTTTCTGCACCGCGATCTTGATGAGTTGTCCAACACCTTCGCGATCGAGCGTCGCGAACGGGTCCTGCTTCAAGATGCCTTGCGACAGGTAGGCGGTGAGAATCTTGCCGACATCGTCACGCGAAAAGCCGAACGTCGTCTGGGTGAGATCGTTGGTTCCGAAACTGAAGAACTCAGCTTCCTTCGCGATCTCATCCGCAACCAGCGCGGCACGCGGAAGTTCGATCATGGTGCCGACCAGGTATTCCACTTTCATTTCCTTCTCGTTGAAAACCTCTTCCGCCACGCGACGAACGATTGCTGCCTGGTTCGCCATCTCTTTTAGACCCGTGGTGAGCGGAATCATGACTTCCGGCTTCACCTTCACGCCTTCTTTCGCGACCTTGACTGCAGCCTCGAAGATGGCGCGCGCCTGCATCTCGGTGATCTCGGGATAGGTGATGCCAAGACGGCATCCACGCAAACCGAGCATCGGGTTGACTTCGTGCAACTGCTCCACGCGATTCAGCAGCGTGTGCAGTTCCTTCAGCTTCGGCGACTTCGGTTTGGTGATTTCCAGCTTGGCGATGTCGACCATCAAGTCCTCGCGGCGCGGCAGGAACTCGTGCAGCGGCGGATCGAGTGTGCGAATGGTGACCGGGAATCCATCCATCGCTCGGAAGACGCCGATGAAGTCCTGGCGCTGCATAGGCAGCAGCTTCTTCAGCGCGGCGCGACGGTCCTTCTCGTTGTTGGCGAGAATCATGGCGCGCATGTGCGGCAGGCGGTCTTCGGCGAAGAACATGTGCTCGGTGCGGCACAGGCCGATGCCTTCGGCGCCGAAAGCACGCGCCTGGAGAGCATCGCGCGGGATGTCAGCATTGGCACGCACACCCATGCGGCGGAATGGCTCGGCCCAGCCCATCAACTTGTTCAGCTCGGGATCGTCCGGCGATGCGGGCACAGTTTTGAGCTGCCCGTTGATGACGCGGCCGGTGGTGCCGTCGAGCGAAATCCAGTCGCCGCCCTTCAGCACCTTGCCGTGCGCGCGCATCTCGCGGTTCTTCTCGCTGACCTCGATGTCGCCGGCGCCGGCGACGCAACACTTGCCCATGCCGCGGGTGACGACAGCGGCGTGGCTGGTCATGCCACCACGCGAAGTGAGAATGCCGGCAGCGACTTCCATGCCGTGAATATCTTCCGGCGTAGTCTCGCTGCGAACCAGGATGAGCTTGGCCTTGGGATCCTTCTGGAACTTCTCGACCGCTTCGTCAGCAGTAAAGACGATCTGTCCGACGGCAGCGCCCGGAGAAGCCGGCAGTCCCGTCGCCAGCACTTCGATCTTGACGTTCTTTTCGTCGAGGCGCGGCACCAGGAAGTCGTAAAGCTGGTTCGGCTCGACGCGGAAGATCGCTTCTTCCTTGCTGATCAGTCCTTCTTCCACCATCTGGATGGCAACGCGAACCGCGGCGCGACCGGTACGCTTGCCGTTGCGCGTCTGCAGCATGTAGAGGCGTCCGTCCTGAATGGTGAACTCGAAATCCTGCATGTCGCGGTAGTGCTTCTCCAGCCGCGTGGTGATCTCGCGAAGCTGGTTGTAGACCTCAGGCTGGATCTTCTCCAGTTCGGTGATCGGCACCGGAGTGCGGATTCCGGCAACCACATCTTCGCCCTGCGCGTTCATCAGGAACTCGCCGTAAAACTCTTTCGCGCCCGTAGCCGGATTGCGCGTGAAACCCACGCCGGTGCCGCTGGTCTCGCCCAGGTTGCCGAAGACCATGGCCTGCACGTTGACCGCGGTGCCCAGCATGTCGTCGATGTTGTTCATGCGGCGATAGTGCTTGGCGCGATCGTTGCCCCAGGAGCGGAACACGGCATCACGCGCCATGACGAGTTGCTCATGCGGGTCCTGCGGGAAGTCGTGCTTGGTGTGCTGCTTGACCACCTTCTTGTAGTCGGCAATGACTTCCTGCAACGCCTTGGCGTCGAGATCGGTATCGAGCTTGGCTTTCTTCTGCTTCTTCTTGCCGTCGAAAACTTCTTCGAAAGCATGCTTGGGGATTTCGAGCACCACGCTGCCGAACATCTGGATGAGGCGGCGATAAGAATCGTAGGCGAAGCGCGGGTTGTTGCTGCGCGCGGCCAGGCCTTTCACCGACTCGTCGTTCAAGCCGAGATTGAGAATCGTATCCATCATGCCGGGCATGGAGAACTTTGCGCCCGAGCGCACGCTGACCAGCAGCGGATTGTCGGCTCCGCCCAGCTTCTGTCCCTGCAACTGCTCGAGGCGGGCCAGCGCTTCGTCCATCTGGCTGATTCACCTCTTTGGAAACCTCGCCCTTGCGCATGTATTCGCGGCAGGCTTCGGTCTGAATGGTGAATCCGGGAGGGACCGGCAGACCGGCATTGGTCATCTCAGCCAGACCGGCGCCTTTGCCGCCCAGCTCGTCTTTCATTTTGCCGTGGCCCTCGGCGTGGCCTTCACCGAAGAAGTACACGTACTTCACCGGACCTGCGCCGGCGGATTGTTTGCGCTCCAGGTCAACCGTGGGTGTGCTCATGATGGAGTCCTTTGCTGAATGATTACAGGAAAATGGGCTACAGAATGATGTTAAACCTTGAAGGGGTTCTGCGCTGTACCGAAGTACCGCCTCAGCGCTAGAGGCACGCATCTGCATTAGAACTGTCATTCTGAGCGAAGCGAAGAACCCGCTTTCTTCGCCCGCTACGACATGCTGCGCTCTGCACGCAGCATAGATTCTTTTCGAACCCTACCCCCAAATTAATCACAGGGCAAAATTGAATGAAGGCTGATGCGTAACCTCGCAATGGCAAAATTGTGCTGCGTGAAGAAACAGCAGGTTCTTCGCTACGCTCAGAATGACAGTTCTTAATCGGACCCTTCAGCGGCCTGTGAAGGCTTACTCCACCCGCCTTACGACGTCTTCGCCTCGGTCACGATCTCGCTGAAATCGGCGATGGTCGAAAATTCGCTCAGCAAATCGCGCAACAAAGCCAGACGATTAGCGCGCACGGTTTCGTCGTCCACCATGACCATCACCCTGTCGAAGAAGGTGTCGACCGGCTTCCGCAGACGGCTGATCTCAGCCAGCGCGTGCGCGTAGTTCTTCTGCTCGCGCAATTCCCGCACTTTCTGCGCGATTACCGGAATCTCAGCCGCCAGCAACTTCTCGGAGTCGTCGGTCAGAGCTGCGCTGTCGAGTTGCGGCGCGATGGCTTTCTTCGTCTCGCGTGCCTGACGCAGGATGTTCTTGATGCGCTTGAAGGCGACTGATATCGAAGCGAAGTCGTCTGAGCCGCGCACTCCGGTTACCGCCTCGGCGCGAGCCATTGCGTCGACCACATCATCGCTGCCCGCAGCGAGCACGGCATTCACCACGTCATAGGCGTAGCCATGCACGTCGCGAAGATAAAACTCCAGGCGCTCATGCATGAAGCTCCTGACGGCGTCTTCGACGTTCAACTTTTTATCGAACCGCTGCTCGGCTTCCGAACCAACGTACTCGGCACGTGCATCAGAAAAGAGTTTCGCAATCGTCAGCGGCAGCTTGTGCTCGGCGATAATCTTCACGATTCCGTTCGCCGCACGGCGCAACGCAAAGGGGTCTTTCGAACCCGAAGGAATCAGCCCGACGCGAACATTCCTGCAATGCTGTCAGCTTTGTCGGAGACGGCGAGCACCGCTCCTTCCAGACGTGCGCGGAACGTCGTCGTCCATCGACTCCGGCTTGTACTGATCGTAGATCGCGTCGCCAATCGCCTCCGCCGTGGTGCGCGGCAGAATGGGATCGAGCTCCTGCACCTTGGCGTAGAGCCCGCCGACGATGCCCTGCAACTCGGTGAACTCTTTCACCAGTTCGGTGGTGAGATCGGTCTTGGCCAGCAGCGCGGCCTTGTAGACCACGCCCGGGCGTACCAGGGTTCCGGCATCGCGCAGCACTTCGCAGATGAGGCTCGACAGCTTCTGCACGCGCATGGTCTTGTCGAAGTAGCTGCCCAGGTCTTTCTGGAAGGTGACCGCCTTCAGCATGTTGACGCGGTCGCGCAGCGAAATCTTCTGATCGGTCTGCCAGAAGAAGCGCGCGTCGTTAAAGCGGGCGCGCAGCACACGCTCGTTGCCATGGCGGATGAGTCCGTCGGGATCGCCGTCGGTATTCAGCACCGCGAGAAAGTGCGGCAGCAGCTTGCCGTTGGCGTCTTCCAGCGCGAAGTATTTCTGGTGATCGCGCATGACGGTCACCAACACTTCGGCGGGAAGCGACAGAAACTCGGGATCGAAGCTGCCCAGAATCACCGAGGGGAACTCCGTCAAGTTGACGACCGTATCGAGCAGCGGCTTGTCTTCGCGCCAGCGGGCGCCGGGAATGGTGCGCGTCGCGGCATCGAGCGCTTTGCGAATGCGCTCTTCGCGTGCTGCGGAGGACGGAACGACCGCGCCTTGCGAAAGCTTGTCGGCGTATTCCGAAGGAGTCTTGATCTCAAGCGGGCCGGATGACAGGATGCGATGACCTTCGCTGGCGCTGCCCGCGCGAATGCCGGCGAACTCGACCGGCACAACTTCGCCGTCGAGCAGTGCAACCATCCAACGCAGCGGGCGCACGAAGCGCTCGGCCGACTTGCCGCGCCAGTACATGTTCTTCGCCCAGTAGATGCCGGCAATCTCTTTGGGCAACGACTCGGCGAGGATCTCCGACGCAGCGCGGCCCTTCTTCTGTACGGTCGCGGCGAGATACTCGCCCTTGGGCGTCGTAATCTTCTCCAGCTTCTCGACCGGCACTCCGGCCTTGCGGGCGAAGGCCTCGGCTGCGGGCGTGGGCGCTCCATCTTTGTACGCGACTTTGAGCGATGGCCCGGTGAGCTGCTCGGTGACGTCGGGCTGCGATGGCAGAATGCCGGGGACCACCACCGCTAACCGCCGCGGCGTGGAATAGGCCTGCGCATCCGGCGCATCCGACAGGTGCTCGCGCTTGAGCAAAGCGCCGACGCGCTGCGCAAGCTCTTCGCGCGCGCCGTCGATCATTCGTGCAGGAATTTCTTCGGTACCGATTTCGAGTAGAAAATCAGCCATTAGCAATTAGCTCTTAGCAATTGGCTGTCAGCGGTCAGCTGTCAGCGGTCAGTAGTTGGTGCTCAGGAATCCGGTACCAGTTGTCATCAGGTCAGAAACTCGGGTGCCCCATTCGGCCATCTTTTGGCCGGGTGGGGATTTTACTTGCTTGCGGCGACCTGCTCCACTTGTCGTATCAGCCTCCGCTAGCGATTGCCGCGTCCGCCTGCTGCTGGTCGACGTACGCCTTGGCAACTCCCACGGCCAACGCCCGGATGCGCGCGATCACGCCCACGCGCTCGGTCACGCTGATCGCGCCACGAGCATCGAGTATGTTGAACAGGTGCGAGCACTTGAGACAGAGGTCGAAGGCGCCAAGCACCGGGAAGCGTTTGCGTTCTGCAAGCCGCTCTTGGCTGTTGGCTTTTGGCTCTTGGCCAGATAAGACACGCTCTTCGCTGTTCGCTTTTCGCTCTTCGCCAGAAGCCGCCTCGTGCTTGTTCTTTTGCGGACCGCTTTGAATCGCGCTCGGCAAACTGCGCTGCATATTCGTCCAGCAAGGCCTGGCACTCGGCTTCGTAGAGACGCAGATGCTCCCAGGCTTTGTCGACGTCGGCGCGCTCGAAGTTGTAAACCGAAAACTGCAACTCGTCCTGCAAACGAATCTCGCCGTATTTCACCGGACGGCCGTCCGGCCCGATGACCCACGTGATGTCGTAAATGCTGTCGACATCCTGCAGAAAGGCGGCGATGCGCTCCAGGCCGTACGTCAGTTCAGCCGAGATCGGATCAAGGTCAATGCCACCGCACTGCTGGAAGTAGGTGAACTGGGTGATCTCCAGGCCGTCGAGCATGATCTGCCAGCCGATGCCCCACGCGCCAAGCGTCGGCGATTCCCAGTTGTCCTCTTCAAACTTGATGTCGTGCTTGCGCAGGTCAATGCCGATGGCGCGCAGCGAATCGAGATAGAGCTCCTGCACATTGGCCGGCGGCGGCTTGAGGATGACCTGGTACTGCATGTGCTTGAACAACCGGTTGGGATTTTCCCCGTAGCGTCCGTCGGCGGGCCGGCGCGACGGCTGCACATATCCGACGCGATACGGCTTCGGCCCGAGCACGCGCAGGAACGTCTCAGGGGCCATCGTTCCGGCGCCCACCTCGACGTCGTAGGGCTGTTGCAAGACGCAGCCATTCGCCGCCCAGAACGTCTGGAGACGGAGGATGAGTTCCTGGAAGGTCAGCGGATTGTTAGAAGAAGAAGCCATTAGCAAGTAATTAGTAATTAGTCATCACTATAAATGTCTTGTCATCACGAGCGAAGCGAGGGATCTGTTCTCCGCCGCCTCGCACAAATGTTCGTCTAGCAACGACCGCTGGCACTCCCAAAAAGAGCAGATTCCTCGCTTCGCTCGTAATGACAATCAGAAGAAGCTAGTTGCTAATTGCTAATTGCTAATTGCTAGTTGCTAGTTGCTAATTGCTAGTTGCTAATTACTAATTACTAGCTACTAATTACTTCTCACAGCCTTTCCAGCATTGTCGCCGTCACCAGCTTCTTCTCCAGATGGCGCTCGACAATTCGCACCAGAAACTTGCGCAAGATCGGCGCAAGCGGGTGCCCCCTCCAACCTTCTTTTAGTGCGATGGGAAACATCTTCGATCGCCCTGAACCGTTCCCGGTCGGCGACGACAAACCCGCAAACGTCTCGACCGGAGCGCGAAACATGCGCCTCGCCAGCTCGCGCGATTCCAGTGACAACTCGGATGACGCAAGCCGCTTATGCGGCAAGCACATCACGCCATCCGCTAAAGCATGATAGAACGCGCGACTGGCGGCCAGCGATTCACCGCAGACGACGCATTCGTCCAGCTCAGGCAAAAATCCGATCAACCGCACCAGCCAAAGCTGGAAGTAGGTCAGCGGAATCCAGATCGGCCCCGACTCCAGACAACGCAACACCGAGTACGTCAGCCGAAAGATATCGTCGTTCGCTTCCCTCTCCGGCAGCAACTCATCGAGCGTCTCGGCGATATGCTCGAGCGCCACAACGCGAGGGTAATCGAGCGCGTGCGACAACGGCGAATCAATAATGTCGCAGGAATCCAGCCGCGCCAGTTCCTTGCCCTCGCGGTCGTCGTAATACGCCCGCACCAGCGTCATCGGTTCCAGCGCTCCGCCAAAGCGGCGCTTCGACTTCTTGGCCGCCCGAGCGACACCCTTTACCTTGCCCTCGGCGCGCGTAAATAGCGTCACCAGCAAGTCGGATTCGTGGAGCGGATACGTCCGCAGCACAATCGCTTCCGATTGCTTGAGTGGCATGGTTCCAGTTGATTCTACTGGTAGAGAGCGGAGGTTGTCAGTTGGGGTGAGGCATCAGGCATCCGGTGTCAGCTGTCAGGTGTCGGTGTCAGGTGTCAGCTCAGGCTATTGGTGCGAAGTGCCAGACGCCGAGCTCTGATATGACAGGCCATACCTATACCAAAATCACGGATGGCGAATGTGGTCGAGTTTGGTGAGAGGTCAAGGTGGAAAATTGGAATGGGCAGATATGGGCAGGCATAGCACAACGCGCCATCTTCCGGACTCGGCGCGAGAGAATACCTCTCCTCCCGGCACTCACGTGCGGAAGTTAGCCGTTGTCGCGTCCTTCGGACTGCGAGTCGACTTGCTGCTTATCGTTGCCCTTTGCTGTCGCGTAGTGGCGGGTCTGCACGCCGCCGCTTACCTTCGTCCTGGGTCTTTGCTGTAACTACTCGTACGGACTGCGTACCCGATTTAATAGTTGGAGCGCGCTCCTGGTGCGAAATATCTTCAGGTCGTAGGTTGAGCATGTAACATTGGCGCATCTGGTACTCGTGTCTGGATCGCTTCGATAACGTCCCGACACCTCTCAGTCGGCTCATTAACCGGTTTGGAGCCGCACGCGTCGCCAGCTTCTGTACGCCTAAAAGATCGCAGGATGAGAATAGGCGATGACAGTAACCAATGTATGTGACGTTCGTCACATATCGAAGGTTACTCGACCGGGGCGAAATTTGTTGTCGGCGGAGCTCACAGGTACACGCGCTCCGCAGCCCGCATCGTCTTGTAGCGTGCGAAGACTTCGCGATCACTCTCGAGGCCAAGCATCGAGCGCAGGCGTGCTTCCCCGAAACGTGTGCGCCAGCATCTTCGGCCAGTGGCGCAGCACGAACCACGGCTCCTTGGCGATGACGGCGGGGATGTGCGCAACCTTCATCCAGCGCTCTCTCTTCCAGCGTTCGTACTCGATCTCTTCCGGCTCAAGATGCTCGGTCGCGACCACGGCGGTTGTGCCGTCATACTCTTCCATATTGTCGATCTTGATCAGGTTGCGCGCCTTGAAGTCCTTGGTCATCGGCGTGCCCGGGTAGGGCGTCGGATGCTGGATGTAGGGCCAGTCGACATACTCGCGCGCGAATTCAAGATTGGTTCGGATTGACTCCATCGTGTCATCGGGATTGCCGACGATCAGCCCTCCGACAACATACATGCCATTCGCGTGCAGAGCATCAATGGCGCGGATGGTGGCGTTGTCGGTGCGCTTGCCATTTTCGCGATACGCGTTCTTCGCCGAGGCCTTGAGGAACACGAGATCGTCTTCAAGAATGTTTTCAATTCCGAGAAAGACATAACGGAAGCCGGCCTGGCGCATGAGCGGCACCAGCGTGTCGGCGTGCATGGCGATAGGAGAGGTCATCGCCTGCACGGTGTAGGCAATGTCGTTCAGCCCGGCATCGATGATGGCCTGGCAGAGTGCCTCGAAGCGCTTCACGTTCAGCGAAATGTTGTCGTCAACAATGAAGATGGCCCGAGCGCCTCGCGTTTTCGCATCGCGAATATCGGCGAGCACGCGATCGAACGAATAAGTATGGAAGTTGCGCCCGCGCATCTCGATGATGGAGCAGAAGCCGCAATCAAACGTGCAGCCGCGTGAGGTCTCCACTACATCAACCGAGCGGCCCAGCATGGTGAATCCCGAAAGCACTCGGGCGCTGCGGTTGGGCAGCCGGATGTCGTCGCCGTCGAGGCTGTGAACAGGTCGGGCCAGGTTCTCTCGCCAGCCTTCCGCTGAGCGATAGCTGAGCCCGGCGATGTTGCTGAACCGATCATCGTTTTCCATTGCGCGCAGCAGTTCGCGAAACGTCACCTCGCCTTCGCCGCGAACGATGAAGTCCACGCCGCTGCCGTCGTGCATGTAAGCGTCAGGAGCGAGGCTGGGATCGTAGCCTCCGCAAACAATGCGAACCTGAGGCCGAAGCGAGCGAACCAGTTCGATCACGCGGAAAGCCGTTTTGCGCTGGAAGGTCATGACCGACAGCCCGACAATGTCAGGCTGATGCTCTCGGACTAATTGTTCGACAGTTTCGCGAACGCTATCTTGCCGCAGGATTAGGTCGGCGGCAGCGACTTGGTGATGACCATCGACATTGCCGGCGAGCGATGTAAGCGCGCCGTTCGGCATGCGCACTGCCACGGTGGGCATGTGCTCGAAGGAGTCCGGCATTGCCAGCAATAAAACTTTCACGCAACGGCTCTCAGGGATGATGTGCAGGCCGATGTACTGCCATCCAGGGTTGCCCACAATGGTACACCGATTCGCGGCAACAAACGTCAGGAAGTGTCACATACGCCGCGCTACCGAATCTGGCAATAGAATGAAATGCAGAATCAATGCACGCCAACGCCAGCTCCGCTCCGCCGGCTGCTCCAGGAAGAAAATCCGGCCTTCTGTATTGGGCACAACGCGTCGTCGAGGAATGCGGGAACGCCAGCCACGATTTCGCCGCCGATCCGGTTCACGATTTGCGAGTCGCGATTCGCCGTTGCCGCTCGATGGCCGATGGATTTCTCTCGGTCGATCCTGATCCCGGCTGGAAGCAGATGAAGCGCATGGCCAAGCCGCTGTTCGCCAGCCTGGGAGAGCTTGCGCGACGTCCAGGTCATGATGGAGTGGGTCGACAAACTGTCGTCTCCTGACGATCCCGCGCGTCCGATCTTGCTGGTGGAACTGCAGGTCCGCGAGACGCAGTTGAAGGCAGCGGCGCAGCAGGAACTGGAGAAGTTCGACCGTAAGCAGTGGCTGTCGCTCAATACGCATCTAAGCGCGCGTGCGGAGAAGATTCCGCTGGGCGGCACCGTCTTTCAACTGCTCGCGCTGGAGCGATGGAATGACGCTCGCGAGCTGCACCGAACAGCACTGCGCAATCGCTCGGGCACCGCCTACCACCAGCTTCGAATCGGCATCAAGCGACTGCGCTACACAGTGGAGAATTTCCTGCCTGCGCTGCACGAGCAGTGGTCGAAGGACCTGCGCGATCTGCAGGACGCGCTGGGAGAAGTTCACGACTTCGACGTGCTGTGGGCCATGGTGCGGTCGCATGGCGAAGTTGCTCCTGACGTGCGTTCACGTTGGCACACCACCATCCAAGGCGAACGCAGTAAAAGGCTTGAGCTATACCGCGAGCGCATGGTCGGAAGGCATTCGCTGTGGCATAAATGGCGAGCTGCGCTGCCGGCGGAAGAGCCAACTCCAGATGGTTGGACTCGAGAAGTTCCGCACATGGGCATCGTTCCTCGATCCTCACTTCGATCACGCGACGCACGTCGCTTCCGTCGCTCTGACTCTTTACGATGGCCTCGCTGAGCACAGCGTGATCCCAGCCGACCGAAGGCAGCGCTGCATACTTGAGGCCGCGGCGCTTACCGAAGAAGTTGGGTGGAGTAAACGGGAGAAGGGACGTCGGAATCGCTCGTTCAAATTGGTGCGCAAGCTCTCGCCGCCTCCGGGCTGGTCCGCCGAAGACATGCGGGCGGTAGCTATCGTCACGCGCTACCATCGCGGGACGCTTGCTCCGACGTCTCACCCGATGTTCACGGGATTACCTGCGCGATTGCGCGTTCAGCTATTGCGGCTGGCCGGAATATTGAGGCTGGCAAATGCTCTCACGTCAGCAGCGCAAGATTCGGCTCCCGAGATGCGTGTGGATTTCGAGAATGGCGTCGCCGCCATCAGCGTCTCCGATGTGCATACCCAGATCGGTCCAGAGGGCGAGCGATTGGCGCGCGCTAAGTATTTGCTGGAAGCCGCCTTCGGAATGTCGATCAAACTTCGCTATCTTTCGACAGCAGCTTCGCAATCAACAAGCGCATCCCGAATCATGAAACCACGCCCTCCGCGAAAACAACTTCCGCAAAAGAAGTGAGTTCTAGGAGTTCCCCAACGGCCACGCGTACGCTTCTCGCTGAGATTCCGGGAAGCGACTGCGCCTTGACAGGTCTCTCAATTGGAGTAGCCGCCGGTTGCGGATCTCCTCAGCAACCTTGTCGAGCAGCGCGGTGTTATAGGCACCGACAGCGTCGACCAGCGCCGACGCCAGCAGCCCTGGCGAATCCTGCCAACAGCCGAGAAAGGCTGTGATCAAATCGCGAGCCACTTGCGTCTCGAGTTGACGCGCTGTCAGAACCGGGGAATAGAGGTAGGCCTTACTGGTCGTTTCGCGCCGCAGCAGACCTTTCTGAAAAAGACGGTCCATCGTGGTCATCACTGTTGTGTAGGCGCAGCTATGGTTCAAAGCTTCGAGCACATCCCGCACGGTGGACTTTCCGGAAGCACACACGATGCGCAAAACCTGCTCTTCGAGCGGGCCTAACGCAGTTCTTACCAAACTCTTCACAGCCTTTGGCCTTGCTCTTCGCACAGTGACCTCCTGCTATCGAGCAATTGCGGACGAAAGACCTTGGTGAGTAAATGCTGGGTTCGGCCGCGGCGATTCGAATCGAATCCTCGAGCCATCCGGAAACCAAGCGTTAGCTCACCCCTGGGATGCCAGTACTATGCTGCTGCTCTGACTGACAGTCAATGGCATGAAAGCGCCAAAATGCGCCGAAAAGTGGTAGATGGAGACGGCGAAGACCTCGGCTCGATTGCAACGAAAAGGGCCAGGAAACAGCTTCCCGGCCCTCAATACTGCGATTCGACGCTTACTTTACGATCTTCTCGCCAATCGACTTTGCCTGCGTGAACAGATAAAGATAATCGGCGCCGCCTGCCTTGGAGTCGGTGCCCGACATATTGAAGCCGCCGAAGGGATGCGCTCCCACCATGGCGCCGGTGCACTTGCGATTGATGTAGAGATTGCCGACGTGGAACTCCTGCTTGGCGACCTCGATCTTGTCGTCAGACAGGGTGTAGACCGCGCCGGTGAGTCCGAACTCGGTGTTGTTGGCGATCGCAAGTGCTTCTTCAAAGTTGCGCGACTTGATGACCGCCAGCACCGGGCCAAAAATCTCCTCTTGCGAGATGGTGGCCTTGGGATCGACATCCGCGATAACGGTTGGCTGAATGTAATAGCCGTCGCCTAACTCCGTAACGCGGGAGCCACCGGTAATGAGCCGGCCGCCTTCAGCGATTCCCTTCTCGATGTAGCCGAGAATGGACTTCATCGACTTCTCGTTGATCACCGGACCCATCCCCGGATTCTCGGTCGGTTCGCCAACCTTGATCTTCTCGACCCGCTCGCGCAGGCGCTGCAAGAAGCGGTCATAGATACGCTCGTCAACAATGGCACGCGAGCAAGCGGAGCACTTCTGACCACTGAACCCGAATGCCGCCGCTGCGACGCCTTCCACAGCCGCATCGAAGTCAGCGTCGTTCTCGACGATGATGGAATCCTTACCACCCATCTCCAGAACGGTGCGCTTGATCCACAACTGCCCGGGCTGCTGCTCCGCTGCACGCTGATTGATGTGCAGACCAACTTCCTTGGAGCCGGTGAAGGCGATGTAGCGCGTCTTGGCGTGAGCGACAACCGCCTCGCCGAAAGTCGTTCCGCTGCCGGGACAGAAGTTGACCACGCCGTCGGGCACTCCTGCCTCTTCGAGGATCTCCATGAACTTCGCCGCAATGGTCGGGGAATCGCCTGAGGGCTTGAGGATGACTGTATTGCCGCAAACGATCGAGGCCAGGGTCATGCCTCCCATGATGGCCGCCGGAAAATTCCACGGGGAAATGACCGCGCCCACGCCCAGCGGAATGTACCGAAGATAATCGTGCTCGCCCGGCAACTGCACCACCGTCTTAGCTTTCGAAAGACGAACCGCTTCCAAGGCGTACATCATGCAGAAGTCAATCAGTTCTGCAACATCGCCGTCAGCCTCGGCATAGTTCTTGCCCACCTCAAACACCAGCCACGCCATCAGCTCGTACTTGCGTTCGCGCATCAGATGCGCCGTGCGGAACAGCAGGCTAGTCCGCGTCTCCCAGGAGGTGCGGCTCCAGGTCTCGAACGCATTGAGCGCAGCTTCCATCGCTGGAGCGACTTCCGCGGCGCCCGCCTCCTGGTGAATGCCCACGACCTGGGTGGGATGGGCCGGGTTGATCGACTCGTGTTTCTTTGCGGTCTTTACCCTACGACCGCCGATCACCAGGTCGTATTCCCGGCCAAGCTCGTTGCGCACTTTTTCGATAGCGGTACGCATGCGCCGCTGGTTTTCCGGATTCGACCAGTCGATTGAGGGTTCGTTGACGAATTTCTCAGGGACTTTCACGTCGATGTGGGTGTCGGTGTTTACGCGATTGGCCTCGCGTGCAGGATGGGTAAGCATCGCCATAATAGCTTCCTCTCGGATGAATGGTTGGGGGCCGGCTCTCTGAAAGTGCCTCAGGAACCTATATTGTCTAGATGCCGCAGAGCCTGACTCGACTCATCAGTGCCGGCAAACCCTTTATTTTACACCGCTGTGCCGCCCGGACTTTTGATCTGCGCGCGCCGCGTCGGCCCACGCGTAACTGAATGGGCACCGACACGCCTGGGCCCGCACACCGCGGAGTGAACGCTTGGGATGTTGAGAGGGCTGCTGTGGGCGTAAGCGAGGTAAACCTTACGACGACGTACTGAGGTCATGAGATTTTCACAATAAACTGCGTGCCGCGGGTCATGGCTGTGCGAACATGCTCCGTCATGCGGCGACTAATGGCTCTTGCTCTCTGTCTGTTGCTATCTTCTCCATCGTTCGCCTGGAACGGCTTTGGACACATGGCGGTTGCGTGGATTGCCTATCAGCACCTGAATCCCAACACAAAATTGGCGGTGAACAAGCTGATCGCTAAGAACCCGAGCTACGCGAAGTGGAAGAGTTCGTTGCCCAGCACCCTGAGTGCAGACGATCGCGATATGTACATTTTCATGCTGGCATCTACATGGCCCGATCAGATCAAGGGCGACAGCTCGTACCATGATGACGGTACGAACGGAGGTAATACGCCTCCGGCAGATAGCAGCGCCACCGCAAACCTGGGGTACTCCGACAAGGCGCGACACAAGTACTGGCACTTCATCGACGTTCCATTCAGCCCCGATAACACCGCGTTGGGATTGGTACCTTATCCCAACGTCGAAACCGAGACTGCGGTATTCCGGCAAACTCTGTCATCGAAGGCCACGTTGACACTGAAGTCGTATGACATGGTTTGGCTTCTGCATCTCGTGGGAGATATTCACCAGCCGCTGCACTGCACCAGCCGCTTTACCAGTAGCGAGCCGCAAGGCGATTCCGGCGGCAACGACGTGAAGTTTTGTAGCGCCGGCAGCCAGAGCTGCACGGGAAATCTGCACGCGTTTTGGGACGGCGTGCTTGGTCCCAGCAGCGGCACTCCGCAGCAAGCGGCTGCCGTGGCAGCGGCTTTGCCGCCGGTGACGGTCAGCGACAACGATCTCGATGTTCATACCTGGATCGACGAGAGTTTCGCTCTGGCTCAGAGCGCCGCCTATGCCAATCCGCCGGTGGGCAACGGAGCTGGGCCGTACCACTATGACCAGAGCTACGCTGACAATGCTCTGGCCGTCGCACAAAAGCGGGTAGCACAGGCTGGCCTGCGGCTGGCGAACATTCTGAATACAGAAGTTCAGTAGGCGCCGACTAAGAACTCAGGCGTTTGCCAGCCGCTGATACAAAACAATCCCTGCCAGGATAAGGAACAAAAGCGCCGCAATCACAAATGGCGCGACATACCAGGCGCGCCTCCGCCAGACGCGAGTCACAAGACGCTCCTCACTCTCAAAGGCGGCCGGAGGTTCCACTGCGGCGATGAGAGGGCTCCCGCTTCCTCTTTCCGAGAGCGCGCGGCCCCTCTCTGCCTGAGCCGCCTGCAAGGAGAGCTTCAGTGATTCGAGATCACTGCGCAGCTCTGCCACACTCTGATAACGGTTGGCCGGATCCTTTTCCAAGAGCTTGGCGATAATGAGTTCCAGATCTTCTGGAGTTTGTGGATTCAGTGAACGCAGCGACGCTGGATGAACAGTGCGGATGGCTTCCATGGTGGCCAAACCGCTCCGACGTTTGAATGGCCGCTGCCCAGTCGTCAGCTCATAAAGCACGATGCCGAGAGAAAACAGATCACTGCGTGCGTCGAGAGTATCGCCGCGAGTTTGCTCCGGCGACATGAACTGCACGGTGCCTCCGATGGCGTCGTCATCGACGCCACTCTCCTGCTCGAGTTGTTCCTGATCGGCTGATTTAGCGAGGCCAAAATCCAGGAGCTTCACTTGCCCCCGGCTATTCATCATGATGTTGCTGGGTTTGATGTCGCGGTGAATGATGCCCTTTTGATGCGCAGCGTCTAGCGCATCGGCAACCGCGATGCCGATATCGATTACAGTTTCGATGGGCACAGGGCCGCGTCGAATGGTTTCGCGAAGGTTTTCGCCCTCGAGCAGTTCCATTACGATGACGGGCCGTCCCCGGTATTGCGTCAGTTCGTAAACCGTGCAAATGTTGGGATGATCCAAAGCGGCGGCCGCGCGCGCCTCTTGCTCAAAGCGCGCGACGGCGCTCTCGTCGCGCAGCAGGCTCTCGGCAATAACCTTCAGCGCGACGTGGCGCGCCAGCAAGGTATCTTCGGCCTCGTAGACAGTGGCCATGCCGCCATGACCAATCTCACGCAGCACGCGATATTGCGAGATGGTTTCGCCGACCAGGCTCATCGTAGTCTCGACAGGGCAAGCTTGGCAGCATTGTAGCCACACATTCCGTGGACGCCGGCTCCCGGCGGCGTTGAAGCCGAGCACAGGTACATGTCAGATGCCGACGTGGCATAGGTTCGCCAAGTGGGGCGGAAAATAAACTGCTTCAGTGTAGATGCGCCGCCGGCGATATCTCCGCCAATGAGGTTCGCGTCCATCGCCTGGAGTGCCGCGGGAGAGAGAACGTTGCGGGCAAGCACGCAGTCGCGAAATCCGGGCGCAAAGCGTTCGATCTGTGATTCAACGCGTTCCAGCATGTCGACATCGGAGCCATTAGGAACATGGCAGTAGGCCCACGCGATGTGTTTGCCGTCGGGTGCACGCGTCGAATCGAACAAGGTCGGCTGCGACAGCAGCACAAAGGGGCGCTCGGCAGTACGCTCGTGGCGCGCCGCGTATTCTGAAGCAGCAATCTCCGGCAGAGTTCCGCCGAGATGGAGGGTTCCCGCCCGCAGGCACTCCCGAGCCTTCCACGGGATAGGCTGCGAAAGAGCGTAGTCGACCTTAAATGCTGCGGGGCCGTAGCGGTAGCGGGCCAGCTCACGCCGGTAAGAGGGACTGAATCGTTCGGCGGTCGCGGATAACAACTGCTGCGGGCTTGTATCCCACATTGTGATATCACAAGCGGGGAGATCGCCGACATCAGTCGATCCTTGAAGAAGTCGAGACCCTCCCGCCAAGGCTCCCCAGATACTTGATCAGCGAATTGGTTATGGACTGTGCGCCGCCACGCGGAATGGGCCATCCCACAGCGTGGGCTGTCACACCCAGTAAGACCCCGAACGCCGCGCTCAACGGCTCATCCAAAGCCAGGAACGAATGCGCTGCGCATCCGGCAAAGAGTGCTTTCGCTCGTACTCCGCTGAATAAGCGGTTCGCCAGGGCATTTGCCGACGAGAGGGAAATCACTCCCAGCCGAGCCAGCAACCAGGGTGTCTTCGGAAATGACGGTATCGGGCTCAGAACCTGCGGAGCCAGGCGTTCCCAGTTATGTGCGAAGGGCTCCATCAGGCGGCGCCACGCCGCATTGTCGCTTCCCAGATCGAGATTGGCGAAGTCGCGCTCCAGGATTACCGCCGTGCCGTCGTCCAAAGGATGAGCCAAAGGTGCAGAGGGTTGAATCCACTCTAAACCATACTGTTCAAGCGGCAGCGACGAGAAGAACGGTGAGCCCGCGGCCATGGGATGCACGGCCGATCCGAAGTCGTGGTGGAACCCGGGAAGCGTCAACTCCATGGTGCGCGCGCCGCCTCCCGGCTGAGACTCGGCCTCGAAGACCTGCACCTCAAGTCCCGCCTGCGCCAGCACAATCGCCGCCGCCAATCCGTTCGGACCGGAGCCGACAACGCATGCCTTGCGGCCTGCGAATCGCGCCGGCGTATGTGGAGGAGCGCTCAAGCTGCTTTCTTTCTATGCGTGGACTCCTTCTTCGAATCCTCTACGCGTTGGTGCAGCAGTTCCTTGGCTTTTTTCAATTCCGCCAGGTGCCTGGCGTCGAGATTGTGGCCGGCGCGATTGATGTAAAAGGTCAACATACGCATGCCCGAGCCCGGTCCCTTCGGCGAGACCTTGGGCGATGCAAGCGTGCGCGCAATAACCGCGGCACTCTTGTTAAACAATCCTTCCGGAGGAAAGGTAGATTCCGTATGCACTTTCGCCGACCACTTGCGGCGCGGTGCAGCTTTCTTTTTGTCTGTCCTCTTCTTGTCGGTCATCGAAGCCTCCAGACTGATAGATGCCAGACCTAGTCATGTGGCGGTAACGGAGCAGGCCACTGCAGGACCTGCAGCTTTCCATCAGGTCCTACTTGCAGGACGGGAGCATACAACCCCAGCATTTCACGACGCCACCACATTCCGGTACTCCGCTTCTCCGCCAGGCTGGTAAACCAATACTGCCAGAGAACGGCCCGCACCTGTTTCGGAGGCGCACCCCCAAAAGGATTACCGGCGAACAGTTGCAACACATCATGACTATTCGATAACAGCCGCTCTTCAGTGCTGGGAACAATAGGATTCTCGCGCCAACTACCAAGTGACGCAAACCACAGGTTCCAATCGAAGCGCGGCTGGTACGGCGCGTAGATGCCGGGCGCCTTCGACGGGATCTTGCGGCTTGTAGCGGAAGGGATACGGCGTCCAGTTCTGCCCGTCGTTGGAGCCCTGAAACTCGATTTCATATCGGCCGCGTGTCATTACCGCAAATAGACCGTATCGGTTGGCGATACGGAACGGATCCAGTGCCGCAACCGGCGCCGTGGGCACTGGAAAGCTCGGGAACAGAATCCACAGTAGTTGGACCGTAGTTGAATAGAAGATCCAGCTCAGGATGACGCTGGTGAGGGCGAGCTTCCAGGCGCTCAAGTGTTTTGATGGCCTCAACGCCGGTGGGGGGGAAGATAATGCTGTACTGTTGACGATCGACAAAGCAGGCTCTGGCCTCGACTTAGCTAGTTGAGGACGCTGTGCGGCGGCAGTGGCTGCGGCTTCCTCGAACTTTCCGCGCCATCTCCGCGGCAGCACGCGTATGAGATAACCATCGTCGAGCAGCAGAATTCCTAGCGACAAAACCAGGTAGTTCAAGAATGTGTAGTTCGCCGTCAGAATGATGCCTGCCTGAAGCCCGGTGACAATGACAAAGCAGACGAGCCGCCATCGTCGCGGAAGAAACATCATCCAGACAATTCCCAGTTCAACTGCGAATGTGACAAATACGGTCGAGGCGTGAAACCAGTGCGGCAGGTGCTGCACGTAATAGCCGATCCATGTAGGTAGCGGGCCGTTCTGGTAGTACTGATCCATGGCGGTCCAGTTGCGCCATTGCGGATCGCCGCTGGCCAGCTTCACGACCCCTGACTCGAAGTAGATTCGAAACCATTCCCACTGCAACAGGAACAGACTTGCGCGCGAAGGTGGGTGAGTCTCTCCCCAACCCGGCCGAAATCCTCGGGGCACGAAGAACAAGGCGATGAAGCCGGCTTCCAGCAGCATTCCATCCGACTGATAGCCGGAGAAATCGCCGGCCGCTGCTACAAACGACAGGAAGCAGACGAAGCAAACCAACAGCATTCCCCGTGGCCACAGGTTGAACACAAGCAGCACCGACGCGAGCAGGCCGATCCAGCAGACGGCCATCAGCCACGGGTTGCCGGTCGAAAGCCAGAATAGCGATGGCGCAAACCAGAAGCGCGTCGGGCCGTAGGAATGCGCGACAGCCTCCAGAAACTCGGTCGCAGGAAGGATGCCGTTGTTTCCGATGAGTCCGCGGATCTGGAAGAGCAGCGAGTAAAAGGCCGAGAAATAGATCAAACCCAAGGCGCGAAGGAACACCCAGCGAGCGATGAGCCGATTCGAGGCGCCGTATCGCGAGTCGAACAGCCGCTGGATGATTAATGAGGGAGACATGAGTCAGTTGTCAGTTGTCAGTTGTCAGTTGTCAGTTGTCGCTGTCGGTTGTCAGAAATCAATTGCACGCTATTGCCTCTTAGCGCACAACTGTGGAACACCCCGACGAACCAGGGCGTCCATGGCTTTGCCTGAAGTCCGGGAACTGACAACTGATCACCGACAACTGACAACTGTCTCATTCCCCCGGCTTAAAAATGTACCCTTCTCCGGTCTTGCCGTTCATAATGACCGAGAACGGGGCCTCGAACTGCAGGTGGCGAACGCAACCATCTTCTTGAAATGCGGGCTGCGCATTCAACCACTCCCAATCGATAAAACCTTCGCCGGCGTCGGGGTTCACGGTGAAGTACCCAATTTGAAACGCGGTGAGGTTCTGGAAGAAGTGGCTGCCTTGCGACGGAGTAACGCGAAAATCGCGGAAGCCTGACTCCACAATCACGCGCGCGCCTGAAATTTGGTCCCACGCTACGGGAATGCCAAGCCACGGCTCATTGGAACCCCAGCGCCCCACGCCGATCAGCACATACGGTGTCGCGTCGTCTGAGAGTTTCGCATTGAAAGCTGCGACACTCTGCGCCACCTCATGACTGCGTGCTCGCTCGAAACGGTGGAAGTCGACCACGACGATATCGCGCAGGCCGTCGATTCGACCATGTCCCAACACCTGCGCGCTTTGGCAGAGCAATTGTTCCCGCTCCACGACCTCGATGCGAAGGTCCTCACCTTCTCTCGAAACCACCAGAGGACGCATCTGCAAGAAGCCGAATTCGCTTGCCTCGCCGCTTCTCTTCGCCAAGCGAACCGCAAACTCGATCTCCACCGGACGCCCCAGCCCTTCTTCGCCTATGGTCATCAATTGATCAAGAATCGCAGGCAAAGGGAACATCCCGTACTTCAGAATCGGCGCAAAACTCACGATACGCATTCCCTTGCGGCTCAGGCCGTCGTAGATGGCGTGATTGTCCGCAGAGTACGTCGATGCCAGCAGGTTCAATGTGCCGTCTTCTTCGGCCATCGGTATGTGAAAGGGAACTTCCCGCAATCCTTCCGCTGGATTTTGAGGGTTCTGCTGCTGGCCGTTCATCGGCAAAGCCCAGAATTCCGTCTGCGAATTCGCGAGGATGTCTTCGACCGACGAGAATTGCACCAGGTGTCGCGGATAGCGTGGACTAAACGTGAGGGACTTGCCTCCCCCGACTACGGCTCGGCCTAGACCCAACGCGACGGCCGCAAATCCGTCCCGTACAGTTACCGGTGCGACGGGATAAAAATTTCTGGAGCGCACGACGCCGGAAAAGTCGGGATAGTATCTGTCGCCATACCGCGCCCCTACAACCTGCTGAATCAGCACCGCCATTTTTTCCTCCTCCAGGCGGTAAGGCGTGGCGCGCACGTAGGCTTTGGCGTGACGGCTGAAGGTGGAGGCGTATACGAGCTTGATTGCCTCCATCAACTGCTCAAGCCGCACTTGCAGATCGGTATCGTGGTTCGCCAGCATGAACGTCTCATATACGCCTGAGAACGGCTGGTATTGTGAATCCTCCAGCAGGCTCGACGAACGTACCGCCAGTGGAGATTGCATCTTCTCCAGAAACGCGAGCAGCTCGTCGATAAGACTACTCGGCAAGCGGGCTGCTATGAAGCGCTTCTCGATTTCGTCATCGTCGGCGCACTGCATGGCAAAATCCAGCAGGTCGTTTTCCGCGATGAACCGGTCGAATATATCGGTTGCCAGAACCAGCGTAGGAGGTACGGCAATCTGAATGCCCGGAAAGCGCCGGGACAAACGCTTCTGGTAGAGAAGGCTCCGCGCAAATGCAAGACCTCGCGCTTTTCCGCCCAGCGAACCATTGCCGATTCGCAGGAAGAAGGAGCGCTCAGGCTGAAAACTTTCCGGATGGAAGTCGCCGATGTGGGTCTGGCTCTGCTCATCACGATAGCTGGCAATCGAGTCGATGACGCCTTGGCGCAGTTCTTCCACTGACGCGAAATCTGAAACCTTTCGCGGACGTAATTTCTGCGCCAGCGCAAACTCAGTCCTGGTCATCAACCAATGCGAAAAGTGATTGCGCTCGGCATGATAGGCAATCGACTCCTCCGGAACCGTATGTAAGAGCTGCTCGAGTTGATTCAAGTCTGAAGCGCGACCGACCTCCGTCTGGTCGGGAAGACGGAATACGAAGTCGCCGAATCCGACATTTTCGATAAGGAAGTTACGGAGGTCGCTAAGCAGTGTGGGCGAGTCTTTCTGTACAAACGAAAAACCTTCGCGAAACGCCCGATCCATGTATTCGGTGCGGCTCGACTGCAGGACGATGGGAACGTCGGGCACAACATCGCGGATTGTCTGCGCGAGATAAAACCCGGTTTCGGGCTGAATCATGCCACCGCGAGGAAACTCCACATCCGTGATCACGCCCAGCAGGTGGTCGCGATAGCGCAGCATCTGCTCCTTGGCCTCTTCGTAGTTTGAGCAGAGCAGTATCTTGGGGCGCGCACGCATCCGCAGCAGCTTGTGCTGAAGATTGATTCCTTCCTCGATTAAGCGACGCGTCTGGCTCCAGACTTCCGTGTACAACACAGGCAGGAACGAAGAGTAGTAGCGAATGTCGTCCTCGACCAGCAACACGACCGGGACGCCCATGATTTCGGCATCGTGCTGCACGTTGCGTTTGTCCTCGATGTATTTGAGCATCGAGATGAGGATGCGTCCGTTGCCCTGCCACAGGAAGATGCGCTCAATGTCGGTTTGTGGCCAACGCGCGATGAAGTCTTTGACTTCGCGGTGATCGTAAGCCAGAACCATCACCGGAATATCGAGCCCGGCCTGCTTCACCTGGGCTGCCAGCTCGGCGGCGTTCATGTCGCCAACTTGCAGATTGGAGACGATTAGATTGAAGCGAGGTTGCGAGCGGGCGAGTTCCAGCGCCTCGCTGCCACTGGAGACGTGAGAAATTCCCGGAACATTCTGTAGATGAAGGTCGAGTGACTCTTTCAACAGCAGCTCGTTCAGACGTCCGTCTTCACGCAGTATGAACGAGTCATAGAGACTGGAAACCAGCAGGATATCGTGAACGCGAAAGGGCATGAGATTCTCGAAGCCTTCGAAAAGGTTCTCTGCCCCGGTCATCACTGTGGGTGCATGTGCCGCCGTCATAGCAGCCTCTACTTGCGTAGTGGGTCAGTTTGACTATGGATGCGT
The DNA here is from genome assembly GCA_963819645.1 of uncultured Acidobacteriaceae bacterium. GTDB lineage: Bacteria > Acidobacteriota > Terriglobia > Terriglobales > Acidobacteriaceae > CAVVDY01. The sequence goes on along the minus strand of CAWFWZ010000014.1, from coordinate 283,219 downwards.
GCCTTTCGCGCGCCGGCGCGAATCGGCACGCCTAGATCCCTCGCTTCGCAAGAGAGGCTTCTCGGGATGACAACCAAACTGATCCCCTACGCCTACTTAATCTGCCTCGCCCTCTCATACACGCGAATATACTCTCGCGCCGATGCGTCCCACGAGTAGTCCTGCACCATGCCGTTTCGCATAAGCACTCGCCACGAGTCCTGATCACGAAAAGCGGCGAGCGCCAGTTGAACGGTCTCGAGCAATGCTTCGCCGTTGTATTCCCTGAACTTGAAACCCGTGCCCTTTCGGGTGACAGGATCCCATTGCTCGACCGTGTCGTCGAGGCCGCCGGTCGCGCGCACAATCGGAACCGTCCCATACTTCAGGCTATAGAGTTGGTTCAAGCCGGCAGGCTCATATTTCGAGGGCATCAGGAATATGTCCGCGCCGGCCTCAATCTGATGGGCAAGTGGATTATCAAAAGCGATCTTCACCGCGAACTTCTGCGGATACTGCTTGTTCAAGCGTCGAAACATGTCTTCGTAGTCACGATCTCCCGTGCCCAGCGCAACTACGATCAAGTCCTCGTGCGCGATGCGCGCCGACACTTGCTGGATCAGGTCGAACCCTTTCTGCCCGGCGAAGCGCGATACGATTCCCAACACCGGCAGTTGCGTGTCTTCCGGCAATCCAAACTCTTTCAGCAGCGCCCGCTTGCACAGCACCTTACCGCTCAAATCGTTGGCGCTGTAGTTGGCGGCGATGTGAGTGTCGGTCTCGGGACTCCACTCGCCGTAGTCCACTCCGTTAAGAATCCCGGCAACTGTTCCCGATCGCGCCCGCAGAACGCCCTCCAATCCAAAGCCGTACTCGCTGGTTTGAATCTCCTGCGCATACTTGCGGCTGACAGTAGTAATGAAGTCCGCTGACGTGATGGCGCCTTTGAGAAAATTTACCTTGCCGTAAAACTCCAGCTTCGTCATGGTGAACAGGTCCCAGGGAAGCAGCAGCAGCGGCAGTATCTCCGGCTGAAACAGGCCCTGATAGCCGAGGTTGTGAATCGTAAACACGCACGGGACGCGCTCGAAAACGGGGTCTTCGGCATAAAGCGTATTCAGCAGAATGGGTATGAGTGCGGTTTGCCAGTCGTGACAGTGAAGAACGTCGGGACGGCCAAGAAACTTGGTGGCTTCCAATACGGCCCGGCATAGAAGAGCGAACCGTTCGGCGTTGTCCGGATAGTCGCCGATGGCAGTTCCGTACAGACCATCGCGATCGAAGAATGGCGGATAATCGACGAAGTATATTTGCACGCCATCGTGCAGGCCGCCGTCAAGCACGGAACAAAAACGGTAGCGGTCATCGAAGGGGACGGTGATGCTGGGAATAACCTTGATGGGATTCTGCAGCTTGGTCTGGCGATAGCGGGGAACGAATACGCTGACCTGGTGCCCTAATTTCGCCAGGGCCGGAGGCAACGCACCTACGACATCGGCTAATCCACCAGTCTTGGAATACGGTGCGCATTCCGATGCCGCCATGACAATTCGCATGAACCCTCCGCGCGTGCGACCGGTCTGAGACAAATCGGCTGTTGTCAGCCGAGACGGCCGGCCGTCAACCCGCCGGGAAGAAAACCGCGGCTGCGTTTATGATGAACGGTTCTAAGAAACAGTTGAGTCTAACCGTCGAGAGAAAGAGGGTCAACGTGCCCAGGACCACGACCAAACCAGCCGCCATTCAACGGACTCGCCACAAGCCGAAATTGGGACAAAACTTCCTCGTCGATCATGGCGTCGCGCGACGCATTGTCGAAGCGCTGGGCGATGTCTCCAATCGCACGGTCATTGAGATTGGTCCCGGCGAAGGCGTTCTGACCGACTTGCTGGTAAACCGGGCGAAGCACGTCATTGGCGTCGAACTTGACCGCGTACTGGCGGCGCAACTGCGAATGCGCTACGCCACGAGGACGAACGTCGAGGTCCTCGAGTCGGACTTCGTGACCGTTGAATTCCCTTCCATGCTGGGACGCAGGCCTGGCCCGCTGCATGATCTGCGACCCACCAAGCCCGACACCGTCGATGTTGTCGGCAACATCCCCTACTACGCCACTTCGGACATTGTGCTGCGCATTCTCGGTCTCAACCACCGCCTCGATCGAGCGGTCATCATGGTGCAACGCGAAGTGGCCGATCGCATATCCGCGGAGCCCGGATCGCGCGACTACGGCCTGCTGTCGGCAACCGCGCAACTCTACGCGCGGGTAGAGAATCTGTTCACCGTCCCGCCTGAGGCCTTCAACCCTCCTCCGGAGGTACACTCGGCCGTGTTGCGACTCACCATGGCTCCACGCCTCGAGGAGTTGCAAGTCGAGGAGCAGCCGTTCATCCGATTCCTGAAGCTCGCGTTCGCGCAAAAGCGCAAGACTCTGGCAAACAATCTGAAAGGCACGTATTCCGGCGCATCGATCAAAGCGGGATTGAAGGCCGCCGGGCTGCGTTCCGACGTGCGTGCTGAGGCCGTACCGCTCGACAAGATGGCCGTGCTGTCGCGGAGCTTACAAGCGGCGTAAACTGGGCGGAAGAAGGCTCTTCCCATGACCACCGCGATCCGTCTGCCAGCCGTTGCCGGGCAATTTTATCCCGCTGATTCAGGCAAACTACGTTTCGAGGTAGAAGCCTTTACCCGAGCAGTCGAGGGCACGAGAGAAACCAAAATTAGCGCCCTGGGTTGCGTGGCTCCCCATGCCGGGTACGTCTATTCGGGTGGCGTGGCGGGGGAAGTCTATCGCCGCCTCGAGTTGCCGGCGCGCTACATCATCCTGTGCCCGAACCATACCGGTCGCGGCGAGCCGCTCGCCATCATGAGCAAGGGAGTATGGCGGACGCCGCTCGGCGACGTTCCCATTGACGAAGACGTCGCATCGGACCTGAAAGCGCGCTTTTCATTGCTGGCGGAAGACGAAGCGGCACACCGTTTTGAACACGCACTGGAGGTCCAGCTTCCCTTCTTGCAAGTGTTGCACCCGCAGTTTAGCTTCGTTCCCATCACAGTTGGATCTGGTCATTACGAAGTTCTAAGCGCGTCTGGGAGTCGCCATCGCCTCCGTGATTCGCGAAAGCCGGTGAACAGATTTTGGTGATTGCCTCCAGCGACATGAATCATTACGAGAGCGACTCGGTCACGCGCGTGAAGGATCGCCGCGCGATCGATCAGATCCTGGCGCTCGATCCACGAGGTCTCTACGACGTGGTGCGCTCAGCCAACATCAGCATGTGCGGCTATGGGCCAACCGTGGCAATGCTGACGGCCGCGTCTCGGCTCGGTGCGAAGAAAGCCGAGTTGCTTCGCTACGCGACATCCGGCGATGTCTCGGGAGACCGCGATAGAGTGGTCGGATACGCCGGAATCGCTGTTTCTTAAAACGTGACCTTGCCCAAGGGGCCTTCCTCTTCCTTTTTTACGGCGGCTTCCGCTGCCTCGAAGCCCATCTTGGAGTGGGTCCCATCACAAAAGGGCTTATTCACCGAAGCGCCGCAGCGGCAAAGAGAGAACGCCGGCTTGCCGGTCAGATCATAAGGATTGCCATCGGCATCGACCAACTCGATCGATCCCTCCGGTGCTTCCACCCGATAAGGCCCATTCTTGCGAACTGTTATTTTGACCTGCGCCATGGCGTCTCCTCCGAATTGCAGTGAAGTTAAGAAAGGCTATTGTAACGGAGTTGGACGCAGTTGCCGGTTGCACTTCTAGCGGTTTCAGATTTGACATGGCCATTTTGAAAGGGCACGCCTTCAGGCGTGCCGCAACCGGGTAATCAACCCGGCTTCAGCCGCGGAGGAGAGGCGTCCCCACCGCGCCTGAAAGCTAGACCGTTAGCGCCCCTGGGCGACACGGCGAAAGCCGTGCCCTTTCAAAGCTGACACGGAACGACTCCGCGAACACTCTAATTGTTCAGATCGGTCATCTGAACCGTCACTTCTTGAATGCGACGTTCACCAGCAGCTTTTCACCCTGCACATCGACCACATTGCAGAATGTGCGCTCGCCCTTGCGCGTGAAATCGAGCCCAACCCGAGCAGCGCCGATCTTCAGGTTGCGAATGTGAAGGTGATTCAGCCACTCCGGCAATTGCGGATTGATGATGTTCAGTTCTTTGCGTGGCGCACTGGGCCGAATACCCAAAATCGAGGTGAGCATCAGGAACATCGCGCCAGATGCCCAGGCCTGCGGCGAGCACGACACCGGATAATGCACCGGCGTGTCGTTCTCGCGCCGCTGCACGCCGCAGAAGAGCTCGGGCAGGCGATAGTCGCGGAAGTTCTGCGCTGCCTGGTAAAGCGAGGTAACAACGCGCAACGCGCCTTCACGCATTTCGTTCAGCGCCATGCCGTGGGCGATGAGGGAGTTGTCGTGCGGCCAGACCGAGCCGCGATGATAGCTGAGCGGATTGAAGACTCGCTCATCCTTCGACATGGTCCGCCATCCCCAGCCATTGAACATGTCGTCGCGCATCAGGCGAGTGCTGATGGTCCGTGCACGCTCGCGGTTGACGATTCGCGTGAACAGCAGATGTCCGGGATTTGACGCTACCACCTCCAGCGGCTTCTTCTCGGCATCGAGCGCCATCGCATAGAAGCCCCGGCTCGGCACCCAGAACGCACGATCGAAGCGACGTGCCAATTCAGAGGCTTCGCGCTTCAGCCGGTCGGCTGTCTTCATGTCGCCGAAACCGCGCAGCAGCGACGACATGCGATACTTCGCGTCGTACACGTATCCCTGCACTTCGCTGAGCGCGATCGGCGGCTTGGCAATAGTGCCGTCGCGATGCATGTTGGCATCCCAGGAATCCTTCCATCCCTGGTTTATCAGGCCCTTCGGCGAACGGCGCTGGTACTCGACGAAGCCATCGCCGTCGAGGTCGCCGTATTTGTCGATCCACTCCAGCGCAGCGTAGGCGTTGGGCAGCAGTTCTTCGACAAGTTGCTCGTCTGCTGTCCAGTTGAAGGTCTCGCTCAGCAGGATGAGGAACAGCGGCGTAGCGTCCACCGATCCGTAGTAGGGACCGAAAGGCATTTCGCCGTCGCGCGTCATCTCGCCGTTGCGATACTCGTGAAGGATTTTGCCAGGCTCTTCATCGAGCCAGTCGTTTCGCTCCTTGCCCTGGTAGCGCGCGAGCACTCGCAGAGTATCGATCGCGAGTTGCGGATTCAGCGAAAGCGACTGATACGCCGCGATGATGGAGTCGCGGCCGAAGATGGTGGCGAACCAGGGAATGCCGGCAGCAATGATGTGCTGCGTCCATCCGGAATCTGCAAGGCGTGGAAGTCGCCGATGCCGGTCGCCAGCAAATCGTCGAATACTTCGTTCGACGAATCGAATTGCGTTGACTCCTCTTCCCAGCGGGCGAAATTGGCGCGCCGCTGACGCAGTTGCGCGGCGAAGTCGAAGTTGTGAGCGCGCGACTCTCGACCTTCGACGTATGGAGTGATCTGTATCTCGATCTCAACTCGCTTCAGCGGCTCGAGACGAAGCTGCCACATCGCCGTTCGTTCTCTGATCTCGTTCGGCGGGGGAGATAGCTTCACACGCGTCTGGCGCATGACCTGATCGAGCCCACGGTAGACAAAAGTGATGCTGTCCGACTTTACGATGGGCGCGTAATACTGCCCGTGCTTCTGTCGCGCGACGCCGCGAACCTGGAACACGTCGACGAAATCGGCGTCGAACAAGATCTCCAGGGTGAAATCGACGTGCACAAGATTGAAATTCTCAAAAGTCAGCCGATCAAAGAAGATCTCCGAAGCCAGCAGTTGCTCGCGACGGATGTGTACCGTGTTCTCCGGAAGATCGAACGAATCGCGCAGCGTAATGTTGCCGGTCGTGAGTTCGATTTGCGCAGCAAACGTTTTCTCCGTGCTGGAAGACAGCACCACGCCGCGGTGGCCGCCGATGCGCAGTTCCAGATGACTCAGGAACCGCGTATCGTCGTGGAAGAAGCCGACGTCGGGCGAGCCCGGCGGATAGATGTCGCCGGAAACGCTGGTTGCGCTGAAAGTCTTGCCATCGATCAGCGTAAGGTTGTCGACCTTACGAGGCTCAAGCTCCTTGTAGGCGACTCGTGGCTCCTCGAACGGCGACGGGATCGCGATCAACTCTTCGTCAGTGATACTGGGGAACGTGCTCATTTCGATTGCGCATCCGGAGCCCAAGGCTCGCCTTCCTTAACTTCGGCGCGCACTGAATCCTCTCGCTTGAAGCGATCGGGCCGTACCCAGTGGGCTGGTATCTCCGATCATCTCCTGGTATAGAGTGATGTAATCAGCAACCATGCGCTCCACTGAGAAGTGCTGACAGCATAGCTGCGCACTGCTTCCGGCTTGATCGCCAAGAGCGAGTGCTTCGCGCGTTCGGCCATGTCCTCGATGCTATTGCATACGAACCCGGAAACGCCATCGCGCACTACTTCTTCGACCGAGCCACCCGGCAACGCCAACACCGGAGTTCCGCAAGCCATCGCCTCGATCATCACCAGACCAAACGGCTCATTCCATTGAATGGGAAACAGCATGGCCAATGCATTGCCCAGCAATTCGTTCTTAGCTTCGAGATCGACTTCGCCTACAAATTCGATGAACTTGCCATCGATATGCGGCTTCACCATGCGATCGAAGTAGTCCTGAAAGATGGGTTGCACTTCGCCCGCGATCTTCAACGGAATACCCGTCCGCTTCGCCACCTCAATCGCCAGGTGTGTGCCTTTGATGGGTGCGATGCGTCCCAGGAAGGCAAGATAGTCCTGCTTTGCTTTCCTTGAATCGATAGAGCTTGATGTCGATGCCGTGATGGATGGTGCGCATTCGCTCCATCTTCTCCTGCCTGCGCTGGAAGTCGCTGATGGTGACGAACTCGACGTCGGGAAAGTTGGCGTAGATCGTCACTCAGGGGCTCTTCGTGGACGTGATGCACGGTGTACACGAAGTGGTTCTGCACATAGCGGGTGAACATCAGCGAAGGCACATTGTGCAGATGGATGATGTCGCAATCTTTGCTGGCATCGCGAATCGCCCATGAAGAGTGATTCATGTCCTTGAGGTTGTCGAAGACCTCGCCCTTGATCGGCCACTGAGCGTCTTTGTAGAACCAGCGGGTTTCCACTCCGACGGTTGACTCAGCGATGGTGTACACCACGACATCGACGCCCTTCGCCTGCAAGCCTTCGGCGAGCTGCGCGATGAACAGTTCCGTGCCACCGTATCTTTTGGGCGGCACAGGGAGAAATGGAGGAGCAACCAGAGCAACTCGCATGGAGTGAGGTCCTTGTGGGCGCAATTTAAGCGTGCGCGGGCTTGCATCGAACGGGATCACTATATCAAAGATGCGAACAGTGGCGGCGGGTGCTGCCTTGCCATGCTGGGCGGAACGGTAAGGGCACGTTCTCGGAGTAGAGGGGTGAGCGTACTGGGAGCCTATCGCAACGGGGAATTCCGCGTCAGGGCTCCTCGACGACGAACCGATATTCTCCAACTCCCTCTCGAATTCGATAGCGCGATGCTCGCTGGTGTGCTCGGAAAGTGCGCGTTCCTGCGCGCGATTTCCGATGTGACGAACCTCGGAGTCGGAGAGGTCCGACAGGTAGCGCACTACATCTTCCGTGCCCGTGGGCAACAGGATCTCCTCATTTGGCGAGAGAAAGGTATCCAGGCCGGGCCAGTTATCGGAGATGATGGTCGCGCCGCAAGCTGCCGCTTCGAACAGCCGCACCGAAGGCGAGTATCCGGCCATCACCATGTCGCGCCGCGTTACGTTCAGCGTGAAGCGAGAGGAGCTGTAGAACTTCGCATGCCAACGCGGATTGAGGTGCGTGATTCGCCGGACATTGCGTGGCCAAGATTACATTGCCGGGATATTGCGGTCCGGCGACAATGAAACTCTTTTCCGGCAAGAGCCGCGCCGGCTCACTCAGAAGCTCGTCGATCTTCGGCTGGCGATCGGGAGCATACGTTCCCATGTAGCTCAGATCGCAGGCGAAACGGCGGTTGGCGCCGAATCGACGATACTGTTGCGGATCGAACGAACAATACAGCGGCACGGCCCGCCGTGCTCCGAAACGGGTTTCCAGCTCGCGCAAGATTGGACCGCCGGTGAAGCTGAAATACAGGTCGAAGATCGGGATCTGCCGCGCATCGAGATAGCCGGTTCGCCCCTCGGCGCGCAACGCTGCCACCGTGATTGGCGTGTCGATGTCGTAAAACGTCTTCGCGCTAACATTCGAGTCTGCAATCTCATCGATCACATCGATGCCGTCGGGGAAGTAGGAGCCGACCATCACGACATCCGCGTCCCTGAGCTGCTTTCTGACAATCGGCAGAACTTCGCGCCAGCTTTCAAACAGAATCACCTTGCAGAAATCCGGCTCAGGCAGATCGCGGTTCGAGGCGTACCACTCGACGTCTTTTTCGAAGAAGACAATGTCGTGTCCGCGCTCATGTAATGCGCGCAGCAGCGCACGAAACGTGGTGCCGTGGCCGTTGCCCCACGTCGAGGTGACCGACAATCCGAAGACGACGAGCTTCATGCCAGCTGCCGATGTAACTCGTGTTGGCGCGCGTTCAGAACTCCGGGCGAACTTTGGTGGAGAATTTCGCGCACCTGCAACGCGCGCAAGCTGTACGTGTGCTCTTGCAAGCGCTCTTCGGCGCATGGCCTCGCCGATCTCGCGCGCCAGCTTCGCGTCGACTGTTCGCAGCAGATCGGTGATGTCGTGAGCAGTCGCGGGCCACCAGAATCTCGCAACCTGGAGTGAAAAACTCTTCGATTCCCGCCCAGTCATCGGTGATCAGGCAGGCTCCAGCGCCGGCTGCTTCAAACACGCGCGTGGGAGGCGAAAAGCCAACGCTCGCCATCGATTCGCGATTGATGTTCAGAACCATGCGAGCCGAGCAATTGACGCGGTTGTGATCGCCGGTGCCCACGTGTCCAATCCAGCGCACATTCGACGGGCAGCGGCTTGCCGCCCCAGCCTTCGCCGCCCAGCAAGAAGCTGAACTCCGGAGCTGCCTCAGCCGCCGCCAGGAAGAAGTCCTCCACCCGTCGCTCGCGATCCGGAAGCCGATTGCCGACAAAGGCAAGATCGCAGGCGAATTGCGGATCTGCCGGAACCGGATGGTGCGTTGCCGGATCGAGCGCGTTGTAAATCGGGTGGCAGGCGCGCGCCCCGAGCTGCAGGTAATGCTCGACCACCGGCGGGCCGCCGCCATAGGTGAAGATGTAGTCGTATTCCGGAATCAGCGCGCGAAACGGATTCAGCGAGTCCGCTTCGACCGACGCCAGCGTGGCCGGAGCATCGACATCCCAGAACGCGACCTGCGTGTTAACCGACCGGCAATCCAGCACGGCCTCTTCCAGCAAAGCGTCGTCTACTCCCACGCCGCTATGCTTGATGACCAGATCGCTTTCGCATGCCCGCTTCAGCAGGAACGGAATATCGCGCGGAGACTGGTAGACGATAACGTCGGCGTAACTGAAGTCTTCGTTGTCGCGGTGCTGCTGACGCCCATACGCATCCGGCTCCGCAAAGGTGATGTCGAAACCCAGTTCCGCCAGGTTCTTATAGATTCCGCGATAATAAGTTGCTGCACCATTCCAGTACGACGACGTCAGACTCGAACCAAAAACAAACACCTTCATCGCTTCAACTCCTCGCAGATCTCAACCAGTTGCGCGGCTCGATGTGCGCAGGTATGCCGTTGCAGGATCGTCTGTCTGCCGTTCGCGGCGATCTGCCGGCGCGCCGCATCGTCGCGCAGCAGCCACTGGATCGAGGACTTCATTTCCGCGCCCGATTGCACCACCAGGTAATCTTGCCCCGGGCGGAAGAGATGCTCGACGTCTTCCCACGGAGCGCAGAGCAGAGGCGACCCACACGCCAGCGCCTCGAAGACGCGTATCGTCGGAATGCCGCTAAGCCCATTCGCATACTGGCGACGCGGAATGTGCACAGACAAAGCGCTCTTCGCGTAGACCGTCGGCGCCATCAGGTTGGGCAGATATCCGCGATATTCAATTCCTGCTTCGGCCAGTGCCGCCTTGCCTTCTTCGGGATATCGCACACCGTAGACGACGGCCTTGAGATCGCACATCTCAGCGGCGGGTTCAATCAGGAATTCCTGCAACTCCTGGGTTCGCTCCTCGTCTCCCCAGTTGCCGATCCACAGCAGATCGATGGCGCGTTCGTCCTGTCGCGGAGCAAAGTGCCCGTGTCTGCCGCCTCGTGAAAAGTCCAGACGCGCTCAACTCCAAAGCCCTCGGGATAAATACGCCGAATGGCCTCGCCGAACGCCAGCACTCCGTCGAAGTGCTGGAGCGGAAATCGCAGCATCTCGCCAGGATTGGTGTAAGCCCGATGATGCGTATCGTGCAACAGTGCAGGAAAGCCCATCTCATGCTTCAGCGACAGAATCGTGTTCACTACCTCGGGATCATTCCATTCATGAACAATTACGACGTCAGCGCCCTTAATTCTAAGCGTAAGGCGTCGGTCAAACCGGAATCATGCTGATAGAAGCGCACGTCGAGGTCAGGAAACTCGCGGCGAAACTGCTCGATGGCCTGCTGCGCCCGTTCGCCTTCGGTATCGACCAGGTTGGTCAGCGACCACGAGCCGAATTTCTCGTAGCAACGAACTTCGTGACCCAAGCGTTGCAATTCGCGGGCAAGACCTCGCAAGAAATGGGCGTTGCCATGGTTCCAGTCGGATATCCAGGAGTGGGCGAAATAGCGGAATCGAAGACGCCCGCTCATGCCGCCATGCTCCTCTCCGGCACTAGCGAGCGGTAGAGCGCCAGATACTCGTCCACCATGGCATCGGCGCTGAAGAGGCGTCGCGCACGTTGATAAGCCAGTTCGGCATAATGCCGGCGCAGCAATGGATCGCGTCGCAGCTCTTCCACAGCAGTGCGCAATCCGTCGGCATCGTTCGCCGGAAAATACAACGCCGTCTCTCCCCACAGCTCGCGGAAGCTGGGAATATCGTTGGCCACCAGTGCACATCGCGAGAGCGCGGCTTCCAGCGGTGCCAGGCCGAACGGCTCGTAGCGCGATGTCGCAGCATAGATGGAAGCGTCGGCCAGCAGCGATCGCACCTGAGTGCACGTTAGTTTGTCCCGCAGCTCGACGGAGTGGCGAAAGGTGCGGCCGAAGTTCGAACGAAACTGTTCGGGGGATTCCCGCGAACCCGCGATGATCACTGGACAGGTGAGACCACACTCCGCGAGAAGAGACACCTGCTTTGCCTCATCCCAAAGCCGGCCGATCGAAACCACGCGATCTTGCTTCTCCGCATGGGGATTGAACTGCTGGGGCGAGCGACCGTTGTAAATCACCGCTGGGTAACGCGGCGCCCCGTAATTCTCCTCGATCTGCGAGAGCATCCAGCGGGAGGGCGCAATCACCACGTCGGCTCCGTTAAGACCGTTCGTAACGGTATCGCGATACCAGCGCGTCCAGTCGGAGGCTGGCGGATCTTCACCATGTACGGCCTGCCACCAGCTCACCACATCGCTGTGCGCTATGATGATCTTGGGCATATCAACGGATAGCGAACCGTAGCAGTACTGGTTGAAGTGCAGTAGATCCGGCTCGGTCTCGCGGATGATGTTCAGCAGATATTCAGAGGAATCTTCGATATCGGAAGCGGCGTCCTGCATCCACTCCAGGCGAAACGGCGTCGGCCGAAAGTCAAGGTTGCGCAGGCCTTCCATCCACGCATCTGGCTGAGCTCCGGCATCTCCCCGAAGCTGACCAGCGTGACCTCGACTCCGCGGCGCACCAGTCCGGTAACAAGCTCCCGAGCGTAGGTCCAGACGCCCCCGACTGTGTCCGCTGTCACCAGGATTCGCATAGTTCAAGAGTCTCGATACGCAACTTACGCGCACTTGATTGCGTCACGCCGTCAGGCCATAAGCCGACAGCTCGCGTACCATGTCAGCGGCTTTGTCCACCGCCGTCTGCGAGCGAAGCCACTCCACCAGCTCAGAGATGCCGTCGGAGAACCGGTATCGCGGCTGATAGCCCAGCATTTTGCGCGCCGCGGTGATATCGGCGAAACAATGACGAATATCTCCGGCGCGATACTTGCCGGTAATCTCGGCAGGAATCTTCTCTCCCAGGCATGCCGATAATTCGCTAGCGACTTCTGCAATCGAAACCGGACTTCCGGAGCCGATATTCAGCGCCAGACCATCGCCTCGTCGCGCTCCATGGCCAGCAGGTTGGCCTGCACCACGTCGTGCACGCTGACGAAATCGCGCATCTGGCGGCCGTCCTCAAAGATCATCGGAGCGCGCCGGTTCAGCAGCCGCGAGGCGAATATCGCCGCCACGCCCGTGTACGGATTCGAGAGCGCCTGCCGAGTGCCGTAGATATTGAAGTAGCGCAGCGCCACCACCGGCACTCCGTAGGTCCGGCCGAACAGCAGCGTCATCTCCTCCTGATCTTTCTTGCTGAGCGCGTAAATCGACGTGCACTGCAACGGCTTCGACTCATCGGTTGCCAACGGTGTCAGTTCGCGCCCGCAATCAGGGCAGAGCGTCTCCCACTGCTTGGCCTTGAGTTGCTCGAGCGGTCGCGGCGGAGGAGCGACTTCGCCACACCTGGCGCAAAGATACTTGCCCTCGCCGTAAATCGACATCGACGACGCGACGATCAGCTTCCGAATCTCTGCCTTGGTGTCCAGGAGGGCCTGCAGCAGGTTGGCCGTCCCCTGGGTGTTCGCGCCCATGTAGTGCGCAATCTCGTACATCGACTGGCCGACGCCGACGGCGGCCGCGAAGTGGAAGATGGTATCGACTCCCGGAGCGCAGCGCGACACCGCCTCGAGATCGCGCATGTCGCCCGTGACGAGCTCAACTCGCTGAGTCCAGATAGTCCGGCCGCCCGTGGGGATGCACCTGCGGCGTCAGGCTGTCGAAGATGCGAACCTGGTGTCCCTGCGCGCAGCAACGCATCCGCCAGATGCGAACCGACGAATCCAGCACCGCCGGTAATCAGGACATGGCTGCTCATCGACGTGCCTCCGCGGCCCAGCCGTTGACCGGCGCTTCGCGCGCGCACATTGCCGTGGCCCAGCATCGGGCGCATAGCGGCGCACCATGCGAGTGGCGAAATCCGCAAAGTCCTGCGGATTCGCGGGAGGGCTGGTGTAGTGCCGCTCAATGCCCAGGTGCTCGGGCGTAAAACACAGCGTCATGGTCACATCGAATTCATCCAGCGCGTTCATCTGGCGGTCGAACCACTGCTCCGCATCCGGCCGGAACCAGTCGGCCCAACTCACGCCGGTGCGCAGGTACCGCACGCCAAGCTTGCGCAGCCACTGCGACTGAAGCCTCCAGCCGATGGTCTTCGAAGTGAAACCACTGGCAGATCCCCATGCCCGACGGAAAGCACTCAGCCGCCGGCTTCGGCGAGCCGTCCTCGCGGAACAGGCCCATGTAGTAATGACGGTAATAAGCGCTGCCCTCCGCTTCCTTGTGACGAGTGGTTGCCGTCCATGTGGACGGCAGATCGTGCAGGCTGTACCAGTGCACCCGCTCGACGTGGCCCAGCAGCAACTCCGCCGTGCGCTTGCACGCCGAACAGCCTGCACCTCTTCCGCGCCGAAACGACGAAGCTCCTGCCTCCGAAACCCAAACCGGCTTGCTGCGTCACACGGCGGATCTCGGCGATCTTCGTCGGCCATTCGTGAATCTTCCAGTGGTTCCAGTCCAGCGGAAAGCCGTGCACCGCCACGACGTCAACCTCGTCGATCACGCCGTGCGAAGCCAGCAACTCGATAAACTGCGGATCGATCGGCGAGATGCCGCCCAGCACAATCTTCAGGCTCGGGATTCGCCGCCCGGATGGCGCGCGCGCCAGCTTCGCCATCTCGGCAAACATCTTCCACTCCGGATCGATCTTGAAGTCCCAATGGGAAAGATTATTCGGCTCGTTCCACAGCATTACGGCTTCCACCATGCAGTCGTCATTTCCTCTCTTCGATTTCTACAGCTTGCCCTGCAATTCCAGATCGAGAATGAACTGGCCGTCGCGCACCGTGCTCGTTCGGCGTGCAGATCCAGGTCTCCGATTCGGGATGCTCCAGAATTTCCAGCCCTGAGCTGCGCAGCATCGCCTCGGCCGCAGCGCGGTTCGGAATCCACCAGTTCGTCGGATCGTTGGCGTAGCTGTGCTCGACGAAGTACATCGGCGGCCAGTCGGGATCGGCGAAGATCTTTGTGTTCCAGAAGTGATAGTTGTCCTCCCAGGGCTTCGTGTCGCTCGGAGCCGCGCAGCATCGTCTGAAAGACCAGCCTGCCGCCTGGGGCAATCTTGGTAATCACCTTGTCGAGCGCAAACAGCGGATAGCGCAGGTGATAGAGCACGCCCATGAAGAAGACGTAATCGAACTGTCCGGCAATGGCGTCCACCTCGTAGACCGAGCGCTTTTCAAACTCGATCTCCAGCCCCAGAGTGCTGCGCGGCGAAACGCGCCTGGTTCAGGTAGCGATCGTCAACGTCGATCCCGAGCACCCGGCTCGCGCCCCGGCGCTTCATCTGGATGGAATAGAAGCCGCCGTTGCAGCCGATGTCGAGCACGCTGGCCCCGTCGAGGTCCTCCGGAATCGCCGATGCAGATGTGCTTCCACTTCACGGCGGAAAGTCGCCCAGAAAGTGATTGGGAGCCGTCGGAACTCCGAACAGATCGAGGTTGTGGAACCACTCGCCCAAGCCTCGAATCTGGTTTTCGAGTTCCAGACGGTTGAAGGGCGGCACACCCGATTTCGGCGCAGCTTGAGTGTCCGCGTGCGAGGTCGTCTCCATTGGGATACGGCGAACGTTTCCCGTCCGCCAACCCCAACTTAGACGGGAGGTTAGCTACTTACGTTGCCTGACAGAGCATGCCCTCGAAGTAAGTGCGTCCAATTCCCAGCTGATTCATAGCTACCGCGGAATCAGAGGCTTGAACCTGGACGTCTGTCTCGGAGATCAGGAGCTGCAAGCATTCCCATCGGCGTGGGTTCACGCGCGACATCGATTACCGCAATCGCTGTCCAACCCGTTCCCGTTCTGCCGCTAACAGTCTGCGGCGAGCTCGCAGCAGGCACGAAGAAGCGACCGAGGCGATCGGCTGCCTCTACGGCAGGCACTTCACATCGCCGGCGCTTCCAGCCGAGTGCGTATCTGCTCTGCCAGGCGATGAACCGAGTTGATCCTGTCCGCAACGCGGGGTGGAATCGAGGACTCGCGCAAGGCCAGCTCGCTCGCCAGCAGAATTCCCGTCAGGTCACCGCGCAGTTGGCTTTGCAATTCGGTGATGGCCGACCGCTTCGCCCCTATCCGCTCGGCGTGTTTCCGCATCAATCCAGCAATCACTTCCCGCACCAATCTCTCGGTACGGTGCAGACCCAGGTTGATGTAGATCGGCATCGCCATGCCAGCGTGATTGAGCAGGGCGTTGACTGCGGTGTCGTCGATTTCGACCAGTGATTCATCGACCACCAATGCCTCGTACTCCGCTTGCTGTAGTTTGGCCAGCGCTCGAGTCACCGTGTGTGCCAGGTCGACCTTCTGCCGCGCGCTCGTTTCCAGAGCCGTGGCACATTCCTTTGCGCGAGACGAAGCCGTAACCAGCAGAATCATATTGTCTCCTTTCGCTTTGCCTTTCGTCCTGGGTGGCCGGGCACACGTATCCCCGATCGCCGAGACCGGCGTTATGGCGTTTAGGCGCGTTAGTTTAAGGCGCCGTATTCTTTCAGTTTGCGGTAAAGAGTCGTTTTGCCGATGCCTAGCCGGCGGGCCGCTTCGAGCTTGTCGCCGTGCAACTGCTCGATGGCCTGAGTGATGGCGCGTTTCTCCATCTCCGCCAGCTTCAGGATGCCATGGCTGTCTGTCGACTCCAATATTGGGTAATCCTCGCTTGCCAGGTTGCGTAGTGCGGTTGGCAAGTCTCCGATCTGCAGGGTTGCGCTCGAACTAAGGGCGCAGGCACGCTCCAGACAGTTCTCCAGTTCGCGAACATTGCCGGGCCACTCATAATCGAGCATCCGTCTGAGCGCATCGTCATTGATGGTGCGGAAGACGCCCGTCGTCCGTGCCACACGCTCCAGTACGTGACCCGCCAGAAGCGGGATGTCCTGCTTGCGCTCCCGCAGCGGCGGAACGCGGAGCGTCAGCACATTGAGCCGGAAGAATAGATCGCGCCGGAAGGTCCCTTGCTGGACGGCGGATTCAAGGTCCCGGTTGGTGGCTGCCAGAATACGTACATTGATCGGTATCGTTCGATTGCCGCCTACCGGCCGGATTTCTTTTTCCTGGATGGCACGCAGCAGCTTGGATTGCAGGTCAATCGGCAGCTCGCCCACTTCATCCAGGAAGATCGTGCCTCCGTCCGCGGTGGCCAGCAGGCCGTCCTTGGCTCGTACAGCTCCAGTAAAGGCGCCACGTACATAACCAAACAGCTCACTCTCGATCAAAGTCGGAACCAGCGCTCCGCAATCCACGGGTATGAACGGACGATCGCGGTAAGGCCCACCAAAATGGACGGAGCGGGCGACCAGTTCTTTGCCCGTTCCGCTTTCCCCGAGGATCAAGACCGGATGCGAGCTTTGCGCCGCTTTGCCGATGATGCGATAGAGCTTCTCCATCTCCGGAGCCCGGCCGACCAATGCGCCGAAACCGTGCTTCGACTTCATGGCATCGCGCAACATCCGATTCTCCGCCGCCAGCTTCAGTTGTGCGCTCACGCGGTCCAACACCAGACGCAGTTCGTCGAAAGTGAACGGCTTACTGATGTAGTCGTACGCTCCCGCCTTCATCGCTTGCACGGCGGAATGTACGGTGGCAAAGCCGGTCATGATGACAACCACCGCCTCCGCACGACGGCGTTTGATTTCCCGCAGCACGTCAATCCCGTTGCTGCCGGGCATCCGCAGGTCCAACAGCACCACGTCGATTCCGGCGGTGTCGAGTATGTGAACGACTTCGTCGGAAGACTTCGCGGCGTAGGTGACGAATCCCAGGCTTTCGGCGACTTCGCGGCACGAGTCCCGGACGGCGCTCTCATCATCCACGACCAGAAGGGTTAATGAGTCAGTCTGCGGAGTAGTCTCGAGACGCTCGATGGTATCTGTTGTTTGAGTGGCAAGCACGGGCCTAACCTCGATGATCGTGGGATTTGAGCAGTCTAGAGAGCCTGCTGTTCCCATTGTCCCTTTTTGGGAATTGAAAGCTAGTACGGCTATCACACCCTTCTGTGAGCAGTCCCCAGCTGTGCAACAAAATCAGGGGCCGCATGTGCCGCTGCCGAAGGCGCAAAATCGAGTGCGCTTTTCGTAGCTGCCGTCGGCCCCTGGCTTGCCACCACTGCTGTGCGTTCAGCTACAGGAGGAACTTTCCCTAATCCAAATTCCATGTCACCGGCCCCGGTTCCTGCGGCCGGAAGCCGCTCCAGCAACCGCTTCAGCAGCGCCCCGCCGCGCTGCACACTGCGTTCAATCTCGTGGATGTAGCGCTTCGAGCGGCTATAGGAAGGCAGTTTGCCGTCCAGCACCTGCGCATTCATAAGCACTGCCGCGAACGCGTCATTGAGCTCGTGCAATACCTCTATGCAGTACTCGGTAGCCAGTGGCGAGGTCTGCGGCGTTAGCTGCGCACTCTCGCCACTCGACTGCCCGAGGGAGGAGATCACTCGTGGAATTTCAATCTGCCGATTGCCGGACTCTGGAGGTTTCATAACAGCTCTCGGGATAACGCATACATATATGCAACGAGGCTGCCAAAGTGGGATAAGAATTCTTAATCGGCATTCACCAACGCTTCCAACTACTTAGCCGAAACGATTGCCGAGTTCCCGAGGCTCGCTTTCCTGTTTTAACAACGGGAAAACGCGACTATGCACAAGTGCAAGAACCCACAGGACTTAATCGGTATCATTTTGGGTGAGGCTTGAGTCGAATCGGGAATCGGTCGCGGCAGAAATGAGGAACCGCACTCCGCCGATTTCTTTTTACATTGAGCGCGACTACTGCTTGCTGGATAATGCTGCGCCAGTGCTGCCCGAACCGGCTTGCTTCGGTGCAGCTGCTACTTGGCCGGACTTTTCTAATAGAAGCCCGTTGTGACTTGTCGCCGCCAGAATACGTCCCTGATAAGTCATCGCAGCGCGGATGGACACGAGCGATGCCGGCGATGGCTGCCAGCTCTTACCGCCGTCCTTGCTCTCGAAAACCGCGCGTGTATGCAGCGCCGTGGCAAGTAATCGCTGCGACCCGGCGTCGTAATGCACCGAGAGAATTTCACGCGCCGGCAATCCGCCAAGCATGTGCTCCCAACTTTTTCCCTGGTCCGCCGAATGCAACGCCCCCTCGCGAGTGCTGAGCCACAAGGATCCATCGGGCGTGGAAGTCAGCCCGTACACCACCGTTACGTATGACGGCAGTGTGAGCGCAACCCAGCTCTTGCCCGCATCGTGCGACACGTACGCTTGTGTAGGACTTACTGCCGCCAATGTGTTGGCGTCGATCGGTTGAACTCCGATCAGGTCCTGCTGGCCGAGCACAGCTTCGCCGTACCACTTTCTTCCCTGGTCCTCACTTATAAACAAACCTTCGTTGGTGGCGGCATACCACATTGTGTCAGTGATGAGCAGGGCCCGAATGCGCGGCGCAATAGCGATGGGTATGGGAGTTTCGTGCAGCGACTCCGTTTTACTTGCCGCGGTCTTACTGGTTGCGGTCTTGGAACGCGCAGTGCGTGAGCGCGTCGAGGTTGTCCTGGATTTCGGCGACGGCGGAAGCTCGTCCTTTTTCTTCCATTCGGGAAGCGTGCCACGATACATGTTGGCCGGCTCCCACGCTGTGTTGAGCGACTTCAAGTAGAAGATGCCGTGATTGGTGCCGGCGAAGATCACCCCGCTGCCTGCCTGCTGAAGGGCAAGCACATCGCGTTCATTCAGGCCTTTGTTCCACAGCTTCCAGTTCTTGCCGGCATCATCGGAGGTGAAGAACCCACCGAGTTCCTTATCGTTGACGATCCCGACATAGAGCCGGCCCGGATCGCTATGGCCGGTCAGGATGGCTCCGACCGTACGGTGAGCGAAGCCCTGGTTGGAATAGTCGTAGTCGTCGAACCCGTTGTTGCTGGCGAGCACGCCGCCACGATCGGTTGCCAACAGCACCCGCTGGGAGTTACGCGGATCGATAAGGATATCGTTAACCGTCACATCGGCAGCGGAGTAGAGTTCCCACTTGGCGCCGCCATTGAAGCTCTTCCACAGGCCGCCCGTGGTTCCCGCATAAACCACCATAGGATGTTTGGGGTCCTGCTTCAGCACCCGGGTTCGAATCGCGGAATGAGGAATGCCTTTGATGCGCGCGAACAACTCACCGGCATTCAGGCTCTTGTAGATGCCCGAGCACGCGCTGGCATAAACTACGCTGGGCATTTGCGGATCGATGATGATGCTGAACACGTCAGAGTCGTCGAGCACGCCCTGATTGATGCGATGCCAGTTCTTGCCGCCATCCTCCGTCTTCCACGGTAAGTGAAAGGTTCCGGCATAAATCACATCAGGATTTTGCGGATCAATCGCAGTCGATTCGATGTTCTTGAGATCGGGATGGCCTTCCGGTGATATCCGTTCCCAGGTCGTGCCGGCATCTCGTGAGCGATAGACCCCGTCGAGCGCGCCCGCGACCAGGATGTTGTGATCACTGGCAGCCATGCTCAGCGTGCGTACCGACTTGTCGTGAATTCCGCTCAGCGCGCGCCAGCTTTTGCCTCCGTCGTCGGAGCGAAACACGTCACCTTCGTCGTTGCGAAAGAGACTCCATCCGGCAACATACAGCGTCGCGGGATGTGTGGGATCGAAGACGATATGGTCGAGCACGTAATCGTCGCCCGGCCCGAGATGCGCAAATGGAACCCATGACTTTCCGGCGTCCACTGATTCAAAAAGCTGGCCGGCACTGGTGCCAAGAAGAATGCGATCAGGATTTCCCGGATCGTACGCCAGGCTGCGAACGTCGCCGCCTTCGGGACCAATCAGTTGCCAATCTCCGGCCAGCAGCGCGGCAGGAGCGATGAAAAGAAGACCAACGGCCAGAAGAGATAAAACAAATTTCCGCATAGATACCGATAAGAAGTGAGTAGCTCTTTCTTCAATGATACTGCCGGTTAGACGTGCCGACGCAAACTTCGCCATTCACCAAGAGCAAGCCGTCTCGCAGATTCACGACGAAGAAAAAGCCGGTGAGGAGCCACTCTCACCGGCTGCAGGTTCATTGGGTTGCTATTGGGCCGGAGCCGCTGCCGCCTTCTTGGCATGATGCCTCGGAGCGGCGGTGTGCGGCATGGGGTATGCGTTGGTGCTCGGCTTCACCGCTGACTCATCCACCTGGGTCGTGCCCTGGAGGATTGGAGCCGCGTTGACATCGGCGCCCTGCGGGATCCAGTCAATGTCGGCGGTTTCCGACTTGCCGGTTCCCTTGCGCACGTCGATACGTCCCGGATCGATGCCCTGCTGCTGTACCAGATACGCCTTCGCATTGACGGCGCGCTGCGCAGCCAGGTCCATCGGATGCCGCTTCTTGCCCGTGCCTTCCATCGGAGCCTTCTCGCCATCGGCGTAACCGACGATCGCGATCTTGGCGTTCGGATCGGCCTTCAGACGGCTGCCAACGTCGTCGAGAATGGCCTTCGCCGTGTTGTCGACGCGCCACGGACGCTTCTTGTCCGGGAACTGGATGGAAGAGATATTCGTCACCTGCGGCGCCGGAGGCGGAGCTTCAACCGAGAACGAGCAGGTGCCCGTACCGGTGAGGTTGCGCGCATCGGTGGCCGACACGGTGATCGTGATGTTACCCGGCGATACGCCGGCGGTGTCTTCCGTCGCGGTGTTACCGGTGCCGCTCACGTGACCGCCAGAAGCCTGGTAGGACGTGCTGGTGATTTGCGAGCCATCTGGGCTGGTGACATTGGCCGTGATCGTGACCGGGCTGCCCGCCTGCACCGTGGACGGGCTGATCGAGCACGAAACCTGCGGCGGATTCATCGGCTTCGCTCTGACCGTGAAGGCAGCAGAACAAGTCGCCGAGTTGTTTTTCTTCTCCTTGGCGTCCGTCATGGTTGCGTTAGCCGTGTAGGAACCGGCTGCCATGCCCGTTGTATCGATGGTCGAGTTCTGGGCATTCGCGGCCTGGAGCTTGCCACCGTTGGTTGTCCAGGCATAGGTCAGAGTGTGCTTGGGATTGAAATTCGATCCTGTCGCTGAAATCTTGATCGGCTCGCCTTCCATTACATCGTTTGGCTGGGCCGTACAAGCAGCCGTCACCGGGACCGTGTTGTATTCGCCTATATTGACCACCAAACCGGCTGACAGACGAATCATGTTCCAGTTGTCGCTGGTGTGCTGGAAGTTCTGCTGCCGGTAATAGGTCCAGATGTAGTCAAACTGGGCGAGGCGAATCGCGAACGTTTTCGAAACGTTCACATCCAGGCCGCCGCCTACAGCCACCGCAGGCTTCCACTCGGAGCGAAGGTCGACCGGGTCGAGGTACGCCGCCCCGACCATCGCGCGAGCGAATGGAGAAAACGTGCCGCTGTGCAGCTTGTACTGCAAGCCAGCCAAACCTAATCCGACATTGGCACCCAGAGCAGTAGCACCCTTGCCGGAGTGCACACTGCCATCGACGACGACGCCTAAGTTTCGGGCATTAGGGAAATAATGAGTGACGCTAAGATTGCCGCCAGCCACGATATCGGGAACCGAACCCCAATCTACACTTCCATTGGGATGCAGCCACGAATAGCCTAGAAAGACTTCATTCTTAGGAGAACTCGTGCCCTGCGCTGCCGCATAGGTTGCCGACAGGAACAGCGCAAACGCAAGCGCGAGCAGCGCGGCCAAGCCACGCTTCGGGAGTACTGCACGACCAGACATTCCGTAATCCTCCGCAAACCTTTTTCACACTTCACACACCTTGGCTTCTATTTCACTTCGAGTATTTATTGACGAAGATTAAATAGGCGCCCGACAGGCAGAAATTCTACACGAATGTTTTCGTGCAATATTTCTTAAAAACAAAATGGTCAAGAACGGTTGCCGAAAGTCGCAACTGCCCCTTCCGGAGTGTGTCTGGTTCAGGAACTCCGGAAGGTGGTAGTTGTACAACTCGGACTCGAGTTATTGCTGCCTGCTGGTACTCTCGGAAATAGCGGCTGCCTTCGCGGGGTTGGTTGCTGATTCAACTCCCTCTTGTACTAACACGCCATTGTAGGCAGAGGTGGCGAGAAGATGTCCCTGGTAGCTCATCGCCGTACGGATAGAGACGTCCGCGGTTTCGGTGTGCTGCCACGTCAAGCCATTGTCTTTGCTGAAAAATACTGTGTGCTGATGCAGAGCTGTAGCCAACAGCCTCTGGCCAACCGGGTCGTAGTTCACTTCCAAAACGTCATCCTTCGGAAGCCCACCCAGAACATAGCGCCAGGTCTTGCCCCCGTCGCCCGACTG
This sequence comes from uncultured Acidobacteriaceae bacterium, assembly GCA_963819645.1. GTDB lineage: Bacteria > Acidobacteriota > Terriglobia > Terriglobales > Acidobacteriaceae > CAVVDY01. The sequence goes on along the minus strand of CAWFWZ010000014.1, from coordinate 260,691 downwards.
ACTGGCACCCTGCTGCGAGCTCAACCAGAAGGAACTATTCGCCACCGTTAAGCTGTTTATCTTCCCGATGTAGCTGGGAACCGTGACCGAAGCCCAGGTCTTGCCCCAATCGTGCGAGATCAGAGCTGCATTGTGGCTGACCAGGGTGACGGTCCCATCGTCATAGCTGTTCACGTTGCCGAAATTGCTCTGCCCCTCGATCGGCTGCCCGTACCACTTCTTCCCCTGGTCGAGGCTAATGAACAGGCCCTTGTCCGTGGCCGCAAACCAAGCTTCTTTCCCGAACTGGAGTGAGCGAATGCGCGGCGCCTCAGCTTCAGCTATCACCGGCTCAGCCGGTACCTTTGCCTTTGCCGGAACGGTCTTCTTGTGAGTTGTAGCCGTTGATTTAGTCGATTTTGATTTCGCCTTGACCGGCGGCGGCTCTGGTGTTGCCTCCTTCGGTCTCCACTCGGGAGGAATGCCGAAGATCATGCTTGCCGGCTCCCAGACGTCCTTAGACGACAAGGAGTAGATGCCGTGGTTGGTGCCTGCAAACAGCTCGCCCTTTTCTGTTTCTGCCTGTTGCAGACTCAGGATGTCGCGACCACCAAGCCCTTTGCTGGTCTGCCGCCAAACCTTGCCGCCATCATCTGATATAAAAACGCCACCCAACTCGCCATCATTGGCTACGCCGGCATAGAGGCGACTGGGGTCCTTGCGGTCAACCACCACCTCGTTCACCACGCGATGAGAGAATCCGCGGTTTGATGTGGTGTAGTGCGCGAAGGCGTCTTTGCTGGCAAGAATTCCGCGGTGGTCGGTCGCAACCAGCACGTGATCGGGATTGCGCGGATCGATGAGTACGTCGTTGACAATAACGTCACTTGCGGTCACCAGAGTCCACTTGGCGCCTCCGTCCGCGGTCTTCCACATTCCTCCGGTGGTGCCGGCATAGACGATCGAGCTTCGCACCGGATCCTGCTTAAGGACTCGCGTTCGAATGGCTGAGTGCGGCAATCCCTGCACGCGATGAAACAGCTCCGCTCCGTTGTCGCTCTTGTAGATTCCAGAACATGCGCTGGCATAGACCCGCGAAGGCGTTTTGGGATCGATGATGATGCTGAATACGTCAGAGTCGTCCAGCATGCCATCTTTAATGTTGTGCCAGGTCTGGCCGCCATTGGTGGTCTTCCACGCGAGGTGCCGGGTTCCGGCGTAAATCACGTCTGGATTCTGTGGATCGATCGCAACCGACACGAAGTTCTTCATCGAGGCATGATTCTCGAGAACGTCGGGATTCTCCGGCGTTATGCGCTCCCAGGTTGTACCACCGTCCTTGGACCGAAAGACGCCCTGCAGCGAGCCAACCACAAGCAGGTTGTGATCGGTTGCAGCCATGGCCATTGCACGTATGGAGTGGCCATGCGTGCCCGGCAGCTCCTTCCATGTCTTCCCGCCGTCGTCGGAGCGGAACACTCCGCCTTCGTGGTCGTCAAAGAGGCCCCATCCCGCTATATAGATCGTGGAGGGGTTCGTGGGATCAAAGATGATGTGATCGAAGATGTAATCATCCGACACCCTGAAGTTCGCCGACAATTCCCAGGAAGCTCCTCCGTCATTGGACGTGAAGATCTGCCCGGCACCGCTGGTGAGCAGGACGTGTCCCGGGTTGCTCGGATCGTAAGCCAGACTGCGGACGTTGCCGCCATCGGGACCGAGCATCCGCCAGTCGGACGCACCCGAACAACTTACCGCTGCGACGAAGAATACGAAGATTGCGCAAATTTGCTTGAAAGCTCTACCAGACACCGCAACATCCTCCAATTGCTAACCGCCAACATCTCAGACAAAGCTGTCTCTGATTGTAATTCGATGCGTCTCCCCGAGTCGTCCTTTGCACGTACCTGACGCATTGGCAAACCGGGTTCACGGAAAAAAGGCCGGTGAGGGTGTTCCTCACCGGCCAAAGTTGAAGCTAGTTACCTGCTACTGAGCCGGAGGCGCAGCCGGAGCTGCCTTCTTGTGGCTCTTCTTCTTCGGAGCAGGCTTCGCGTTACGTCCCTGCGGCTGCACCTGGGTCTCATCGACCGTCGTTCCAACTTCAGCCTGGCCACCGCACAGGTCGCCCACAGGTACGAAGTAGAAGTGGGTCGACTTGGTGCCCTGGCCGCCGGCACGAGGCTGGATGGTGCTTGGGTCAAGCTTGGTCGGAGCCTCGGTCGTGAGGTAGTACTTCACGTTGACCGAGCGCTGCGCACCCAGCGTCTGCTCGTTGACAGTTTCCTTTTCGTCGGTGTAGCCAACGATGTCCAGCTTGCCGTTACCCAGACTCTGCGTCTGGAGAGTCAGCTTGTCGAGGACGTCCTTGCAATCGTTGTCAACACGCCACGGCTTCTTGGGGTTCTTCTCAAACGTACACTCGCCGAGGTCCTGGATCATTACGCACTTCTGAATCGCAGGCACACTGACGGAGGACGTGCAACTGGCGCTCTGAGTGACCGGGTTCCCGCCAACGCGCTCAGTCGTCGCCGTGCCGGTCACCGTGATGGTGTTGCCAGCGTCCGCGCTTCCTGCTGTCAGCGTTGCGCTGGTGCCGTTGGGCGTCAACTGACCGCCGGTAGCTGACCAGTTGTATGTCATTGGCCAACCCTGCGGGTCGGTGGCTGTCATCGTGATGGTTGCCGGCTGGCCGACGCCGACCGTGCTCGGGTTCACCGAACAGCTTACCTGTGGCGGAAGCGCCTGCTTGACAGTGAAGTTCGCCGCGCACATTGCCGGCGGGATGGGCTGTGGCGTGCCCAGGATGTTCAAATGATGGCCGGAGTCAAGATTCTTAAACTTAGGCCATGTATCGGTAATGGTGGACTTCGCCGAGTAGCTGCCCGCCGCCACGCCCGTGGTGTCCACGGTTGAGTTCTGCGCGTTAGCATCGGACATCTTGCCGCCGGTGGTGGACCAGGCATATGCGATCGGATGCTTCGGGTTGAAACCGGAGCCCGTGGTGGTGACCTTCACCGCGTCTGGCGCATAAACCGCGTCCGGCGTACCCGTGGCGACGCAGGTAAGTGGCGGGTTGTAGTAGCTGCCCATGTTGAACACCAGACCGGCTGACAAGCGGATCATGTTCCAGTTGTCGCTGGTGTGCTGGAAGTTTTGCTCGCGGTAATAGGTCCAGATGTAGTCGAACTGCGCAAGGCGAATCGAGAACCTTTTGGCTACATTCAGGTCCAGTCCGCCGCCTACATCAATCGCCGGCTTCCACTCGGAGCGAAGCAGATCAGGACTCAGATCCGCAGCGCCGACCATCACCCGGATGAACGGCGACAACTGGTTCTCATGAATCTTTAACTGCACGCCGCCCATGGCCAGTCCTACATTGGCCGCCCAGATTGCCACCGGCACCTTTGCCGGAGTGGTAGCTGCCATCTGCAATCAGGCCCAAGTTATGGGCCTGCGGCAGATAGTGCGTGAAGCTGGCATCGCCGCCGGACACGATATCGGGCACCTTGCCCCAATCTACGTTGCCGTTGGGGTGGAGCCAGGAATAACCAAGGTAAATTTCATTGATCGGCTGATTGGTGACTTGTGCGGCAGCGTATGTTCCCGACAGACCCAGCACAAACACAAGCGCGATCAGCACAGCGAAAAGACGTTTAGGGACTACTGCGTTACAGGACATTCGTAATCCTCCGAAAACTCTCACAATACCGCCCCTTTGAGGTGGCAAATTCAAGAACATGGCACGGAATTAAGGCAACAGGCTCGTCACCTATTCTCATATACTTACTGCAACCCGACTTGCAACCAAAACTGATTGTATCAGCAACCCTGAAGTAAGCTAGCTTACCGTTTTTTACAACGAATTGACAACCTCTCTTTTGCTATTGACTAAATATGTACATTTTGTAACGCGGCGCTCGCCGTCGCTTTCCAAAAACAACTGGAAGGGTCGGACAGCTGTAATTCGGCGCACCCTGTCGAGTGGTGCAACTGTGACGCTTACCTGTCGCGCTGCGCCCTTTATCAGTGCAGGTTCTTAACATGCTTCGCAGTCGAACATCCTCGAACGATGCATCTCATGACCTTTCGAGCCATATTAAGCCTGACCCCAGCCGACACGCCAGTGTTAACTTAGTGGTAGCTCTTTTTCCAGAACAACCCCGAAAGTCGTCTGAACCGGGAAACCGTCCCGCCGCTCAAAAAAAAGCATCTAAGCAGCTGGAGAATGGCTTCTAGACATTTATATCGTCTATACCGTTAATATTCTGAAAGGCTTCGTTCTCGATGATAACCGAAAGAGTGCTGGTCGTAGAAGATGAGGAGAACGAACGCAGTGGCTTGGCCGAACTCATCCGCGCCTGGGGTTTCGACACCGAAACTGCCGTCGACGGAATGGAAGCTCTGGAAAAAGTAGCCAGCAGCAGTCCTGGCATCGTCGTAACGGATTTGAAAATGCCGCGCATGGACGGGATGCAACTGCTGGAACGACTGGCGGCACAACCGCAGCCTATCGCAGTGATTCTGCTGACCGCGCAAGGCAGTGTCGAAGCCGCCGTGTCCGCTATGAAGCGCGGAGCGTTCGACTTTATCGAAAAGCCCGTCAACCCCACACGCCTGCGCAATATCCTGCAAAATGCCGCGCGCATTCGCGGCGCCGAACGAGAGCTGGAAGCAAGTCGCCGCAAGTTGCGTGACGTCGGAGTGCTCGGCGAGTTGGTAGGCTCGTCGGCAAAAATGCAGGAATTGTTTCGCCTCATAGAACTCGTCGCCCCCAGCACCGCGTCGATTCTCATCACCGGTGAGAGTGGGACGGGAAAAGAATTGGTGGCGCGCACCATTCACTCACTCGGCAGTCGTAAGTCCAAGCCCTTCGTCGCCATCAATTGCGCTGCGATTCCAGAGACGCTGATCGAGAGTGAAATCTTCGGCCATGAAAAAGGCGCTTTCACCGGCGCGCTGGAACGCCGTACCGGGTGCTTTGAATTAGCCGAAGGCGGCACCCTGCTGCTCGACGAGATCGGCGAAATGCCGATTGCGACGCAAGCCAAGTTGCTGCGCGTTCTTGAAGACCGTAAGTTACGCCGTCTGGGCAGCAAAACCGAGACCTCTGTCGATGTCCGCGTCTTGGCCGCAACCAACAAGGAGCCCCAGGAAGCGGTCGCGCGAGGACAACTCCGCAATGACCTGTTTTATCGGCTCAACGTGTTCAACATTCATATGCCGCCGTTGCGCGACCACAAGGATGACTTACCCGATCTGGTAACCGCACTGCTGCGCGATATGAACGAGAAACATGGACGTCACGTGGCCGGGGTCAGCGACACGGTGATGACCAGCTTTGCCGCACATGCGTGGCCGGGCAACGTTCGTGAGTTGCGCAACACTCTTGAGCGGGCCGTCATCGTTTGCGAGGGCGCGATGATCGAGGCCCGCCACTTGCCACCCGGATTTGGCGATGTCGCGCCGCGTCTGCCCGTACAGGAGGCCAACGCCGTTCGCCTCGGCGTCGGAACCACGGTAGGCGAAGCCGAACGCCTGCTCATCCTGAAGACGCTGGAAGCCACGCACAACAACAAAACGCGCGCCGCCGACATTCTGGGCATCAGCCTGAAAACGTTGCACAACAAGCTGAAGGAATACGGCGCGCAACAGGCCGACGGGCAGAACGAAATCGCCGAGGCCGCAAGCTAAGCTCGTCGCAACATCAGCCATCCGACTGCATTCCCGCGATTGTGCGCCAACTAAATCCTCGCCTCGCCGCATCCTTGCAAAAAGCAGTGTGGTTCCGTTCATGAACCAACCTCACCAACCTAAGGAGAGATTCTGAATGATGCCGCTTGTGCAAAAAGGTGTCGCACTCGCCGGGGGCAGAATGCCCAAAGTGATCAAGCCGAAAGCTCATGCTGTAATCGACTACCTCGTAGCTGGAAGCTTCTTTATCGCGGCCCGGATCCTATCGAGACGAAACAAGCGTGCCGCCATCAGCTCACTGATCTGCGGTGGCGCTACGGCGGTGAACAGTGCTCTCACCGATTATCCCGGCGGAATCAGGAAGTCCCTGAGCTTCCAAACTCACGGAAAACTCGATGCTGCACTGGCCGCGCTGACCGCCACCATGCCACGCCTGATGGGCTTCGGCGAGGATTCAGAGTCGAAATTTTTCACCATGCAGTCGATGATCGAGACCGCGGTCATTGCTGCGACTGACTTTGATTATTACGAGGATCCTGCGTCAGACCAGCTTCGACGGCACGCAGAAGAAGAAGTCGCCTAGTTTTGGGTCGGCTGACTTGATTCCCGAGCGGGCCGGATCTCACGCGCCTTTGGCGCGGGGCGGAGTCGATTGCCAGGGACGTTTCGGCCGCTCCGACTCTGGCAAATCGCGGCCCCGCACGCGGTCATACATGTATGACTCGCTCACCGTTCCCAGAGCTTCGTTGTAAAGACTCGTGGTGCCGAGCCCTTCTTTCAGTTCCTCCGAGAAATCGTGCAGCGCGGTGAGATGCTCCGCCGTCGCGGGATAATCGGCCTTGCTGGTCCGCAGTACCTTCTGATGGCCGAGATCGACCAGCTTGGAAATCTCGCCTCCTATCACGTAGCCGGGATAGGCGAAAATCTTGACTGTGCCATCGGGCGTGCGCTCGATTGCCGCCGAAACTCTGTACTTGCGCAGAAACACACGATTGCTTGCGCCCGGGGCCTCTGTCAATTCGAAGCCATGGTCACGAAACCATGTGACTGCGTCTTCGTACGATCTCTGCTTTAATTTCTTAGCCATGATTGCTGTTTGTAGCGCTCCGTCGCGCTATGCGGATTCTTGTCGGTGCTTCGATATGGGATGCACACGACAGCTTTGTCCGGCCAGAGTGGTTGCCGGCTTTATGAACTCTCACTGTCGCACACTGTCCCCGAATCGGCAACCTTGAGACAATAAAAGGTGATGAAACCGTGTGGACGCAATAGGTAGAGCTGGCCTTCAGGCCAGCGTCCTCGCCGTTCAAAATCGACGCGGGCTTTAGCCCCTGAGAGCGTGGATACTTCCGTTGAGCCTTCACATTTCCAAAGCCGACTACGAAGCACTCCGCCAACACGCCGAGCAAGCCTACCCCGACGAATGTTGCGGAGTGCTCGTAGGAAAGCTGGTCGGCGGCGAAAGACACGTACACCGAATCGTTCCCTGCCACAACATTCGAATCGGCGACGCTCACAAACGCTACGAAATCGATCCCGTCGAACTGGTACGAGTGCAACGCGAAGCGCGCGAGAGCGAGATGGAAATCGTTGGCTTCTATCACTCCCACCCTGATCACCCCGCGCAGCCATCGCCCACCGACCTCGAACACGCCCACTGGATCGGCTGCTCGTACGTGATCACCAGCGTGCAGCAGGGCAGAGCGAGCGATACGCGATCGTTTCTCCTGACCGGAACCATGGAAGAGGACAAGGGATTCGCTGAGGAAGACCTCGTGATTAACTGAACCCGACTTTACTTCCTCGATCTTGGCTATCGCAAATCTCTAGCTGACGGCTGAGAGCTGATAGCTCGCCTCTCCCTTCCGCTACAATCTTCTTTCTTATGCTTCGCTTCTCCACCTGCCGGTGAATCGCATGGTGAGGCGCTGGTCGCGCTCGTCTCGGGCATGCCTGCCGGGCTCGCCGTCGATCTCGACTTCGTCAATCGCGAGCTCTGGCGGCGTCAGCAGGGATACGGCCGCGGCGGGCGCATGAAGATCGAGCGCGACAGCGTTCACGTGCTCAGCGGAGTGCGTCACGGCAAAACCATCGGCTCGCCCATCGCGATGCTGCTGGCCAACAACGACTGGAAGAACTGGACCGAGTCCCTGCCGGTGGAAGAAGGCGACCCCGCCAAGCACAAGCGCGTCGCCTCGCCGCGTCCCGGTCACGCCGATCTCGCCGGAGCGATGAAGTATGGCTTCGAAGAAGCGCGCTACGTGCTGGAGCGGGCCTCGGCACGCGAGTCGGCGGCACGCGTTGCGGCCGGAGCCATCGCCAAACTGCTTTTGCGCGAGCTCGACATCGAAGTCCTCAGCCACGTGATCGCCGTCGGCTCGGCGAAGCTCGACAAGCCCGTCAGACTTCAGCGCGCTTCAGCAGATTGCTGCGAAGGAAGACATCCTGCTGAGCTGTGCCGATCCCGGACTCCGAAGCCCGCATGAAAGCAGCAGGTCGATCTCGCGCTGCGCACCGGCGACTCCGTCGGCGGCGTCTTCGAAGTCGTCGCACACAACGTGCCGCCGGGCCTGGGCACTTACGTAAACTGGGACGAGCGCCTCGACACGCAGCTCGCCGCCGCTGTCATGTCGCTGCAGGCAGTCAAGGGCGTGGAGATTGGCGATGCGGTCGAAGCCGCGTATTCTCTAGGTTCGGCGGTTCACGACGAGATCGGCTATCAGGGCCAGCGGCGAGCTTCACCGGTTTCAGCCGCGGATCGAATCACGCGGGCGGACTCGAAGGCGGCATGTCGAACGGCGAAGACATTCGCGTGCGCGGCTACCTGAAGCCGATTTCGACCTTGCGCCGTCCGCTGGGTTCGGTCGACTTCGCCACGCCGCGAGCCGGTGAAAGCGGCGTACGAGCGCTCGGATGTTTGCGTGGTGCCCGCCGCCGGAGTTGCCGCAGAAGCCATGGTCGCGCTTACAATTGCTCGCGCGGCGCTGGAAAAGTTTGGCGGCGATTCGCTCACCGAAGTGAAAAGAAACTACGAAGGATATTGTCAGCAACTTAAGAACTTTTGAATGGTCTACCCGATCGTAAAATTTGGCGACCCGGTTCTGGAGAAGAAGGCCGCCACCATCACCGAGTTCGACGACGAACTGCGCAAGCTGGTCGACGACATGTTCGAGAGCATGTACGCCGCGCACGGAGTAGGACTGGCGGCTCCGCAAATCGGCATCAGCAAGCGCATCGCGGTCATCGACGTCACCTTCAAGGAAGATCCCGCGGCGAAAATCGTGCTGGTGAATCCTGAGATCGTGCATACCGAAGGCCGCCAGACCTCGAACGAAGGCTGCCTCAGCATCCCGGAGTTTCGCGAGAAGGTGACGCGCCCCATGAAGGTCAAGGTGCGCGCGCAAAACGTTAAGGGCGACACCATCGAGGTCGAAGGCGAAGAGCTGCTGGCGCGCGCCCTGCTGCACGAAACCGATCACCTGAATGGCAAGCTCTACATCAGCCACATCAGCACCCTGAAGCGCGACCTGATGAAGCGGAAGATTCGCAAGCTGGTGAAGGCCGGCGAGTGGTGAGCCGGCCATGATGGACCTCATCTTCTGCGGCACGCCTCAGTTTGCAGTACCCATACTGCAACGGCTGTTCCGTGCGGACTTCCGTATCCGACTGGTGGTTACGCAGCCCGATCGTCCCAGCGGGCGCGGCATGGAACCGGCGGCATCTCCGGTGAAGCGTGAGGCGCTTGCGACCAACCTGCCGGTGATCCAGCCGGAGAAGATCAAGAACAACGACGAGTTTCGTGCGCAGCTGGAAAGCATTCGGCCGCAGGCCATTGTCGTGGTCGGCTATGGCCGCATCCTTCCGCAGTGGATGATCGACCTGCCGCCGCTGGGCAACATCAACCTGCACGCCTCGCTGCTGCCGAAGTATCGCGGCGCCGCGCCCATCCAGTGGGCCATCGCTTCAGGTGAATCCATTACCGGCGTGACCACCATGCGCATCGACGCCGGTCTCGATACCGGCGACATTCTGGAGCAGCGCGAAGAGCCGATCCGCGACGACGACACGGCGCTGACCCTGGCGCCGCGATTGGCACATACCGGCGCGGAGTTGATCATCACCAGCCTGGCTGGACTGGCGAAAGGCACGCTCACGCCGCGGCCACAGGACAATGCTCGCGCCACGCTCGCGCCCATCCTGACGAAAGAAGACGGGCTGATCGATTTCTCGCGCACGGCGAACGAAGCCTGGAATCGCTTGCGTGGATTTCAGCCCTGGCCGGGAGCGTTCACCCATTTTCGCGGTAAGTTGCTGCACATCCATCAGGCCGTGCCTGCAGCTGAAGTGGCCGTCGTTGCTGCCGGGCACTTCGTCATCGAAGGCGATCGCCTGCTGTTAGGCTTCGCGCATGGCACTGCGCTGGAAGATTCACGAACTGCAGATGGAAGGCAAGAAGCGCATGAGCGCCCGCGACTTCATCAACGGCTACCAGCCGAAGAATGACGAGGAGGTGGGGATCTAGCAATTCGAATGCTGAGACTCCGCGAAGCGGAGGTCATAGTCTAGCCCACCGTGAAGCGAAGCGGAACGGTGGGCAATGCCGTTTTATGAGTCCGAGTCCCATCGGGACGACACACGAGCAGATCCCTCGCGGACTAAAGTCCACTCGGGATGACGAGAAAAGAGCTCTATCGGCACGGCTGAAGCCGTGCCCTGACGCGAATTGCTCACCCATGCCCATTTCCCCCGCACGCGCGGCCGCATTCGACATCCTGCTTCGCGTCGAAGCTCAGGACGCCTACGCCAGCGAGCTCTTGCACTCCGCTCGACTGGACAAACTCTCTTCCGCGGATCGTGGCCTGACCACTGAGATCGTGATGGGCGTACTGCGCTGGCGCTCGAGACTCGACGACGCCATCGCCTCTGCCTCCTCAAAACCTCTGGCAAAACTTGACGCCGAGGTGCTAACTGCGTTGCGCATGGCAGCCTATCAGTTAAGCTTCCTTTCCCGCGTCCCCCCTTCCGCGGCAATCAACGACAGCGTGGAGCTGGTGAAACGCGCCCGCAAAGCGTCAGCAGCTCCCTTCACAAACGCCGTGCTGCGTAAGCTGGCTCTCACACCACCAACCCAACCGAGCGCCGAGTTCGACGCCACAACCGAGACCATCGCGCGCGAATACGCCCATCCTCCGTGGCTTGTCGAACGGTGGGAGAAAGACTTCGGCAATGAAGCAACGCTAAAAATCTGCCGCCAGGACCAGTTCGAGCGGACAGTGTCTGTCCGCTTTGAAGACTCAACCGCCGAGGCGGAACTCGCCGCCGAAGGGGTCCAGCTCTCGCCCGGGGGCATGCTGGCGAGCGCGAGAATCCTCCTCGACTGCCCCGTCAGCGACCTCACCCGCACCACACGCCTTTCGCGAAGGCCGCGTCATGATTCAAGACGAAGGCTCGCAACTGGTCGCATTACTCGTCGGCACGGGCACGCGCCTGCTCGACTGCTGCGCCGCGCCGGGAGGCAAGACTGCGCTGCTCGCCGCGCGCAATCCCGATGCCGAGATCATCGCCGCCGAAATTCATCCTCATCGCGCCGATCTTCTTCGCAAACGCGTTCGCGCCGCGAACGTGAAGGTTATCGAGGCGGACGCAACTCAACTGCCCGTCGAAGGTCAGTTCGATCGTGTCTTGGTTGACGTGCCCTGCTCCGGCACAGGTACGCTGGCGCGCAATCCCGAAATCAAATGGCGACTGAAACCGGAAGACCTCGACGACTTGCACAAAAAGCAGGTCGCCATCCTGAGGGCGGCCTTGCAGCATCTCGCACCCGCAGGTCGGCTCGTGTATTCCACCTGCTCATTGGAACAAGAAGAGGATGAAGCCGTGGTCGAGGAAGTGCTCACCGACCTTCCCGGTTTCCGCCTGCTCGACGTCCGCGACGAACTCGAACGCCTCCGCGCCTCCGGCGAACTCGATTGGGAAGATCTCGACTCTTTGATCTCCGGCAAGTACCTGCGCACCATCCCCGGTATCCACCCGTGCGACGGTTTCTTTGCCGCGATCCTCCGGCGCAAGTAGGTGCGTGTGCACTGGAAACGTCCAATAGAATAGTTGCGCTAAATATTAACTGACGCCAGCGTAAACTATTGAAAACAAGTCATATACCTGTAAGTACTTTTAAATCAATTATGTAGCACACATCCGTTGTCTAAACCGCTGATTCTAAAGAGCGACAAATTCAGATTTTTTATGTACGTTATCAGATAGTTATCCCACCGCAGGTGGCACCGCTGCACTTCCAACTAAATCTTTAGTTACCTTTTCCCTATCCTCCCCGTCCAATCGTCACGAAGCCAGGAAAAAGGCCAGAAAAACAGTGCCAGCTAAGACATCACCGACGTTGACCGAAGCCGAGCTCAGGCTGATGGAAGTGCTGTGGTCCCGAGGGGCCAGCAGCGTCCAGCAGGTGGTCGACGCGCTGCCTGCCGACAGTCCGCTGGCCTACAACTCGGTGCTCACCACGATTCGGATTCTTGAAAAAAAGGGCTATGTCGAGCATGAGAAAGATGGCAGAGCGCACATCTTCAAGTCTGTAGTGGCGCGGCAGGACGCGGCCCGCTCTGAGATTCGCAATCTGGTACGCCGCATGTTCAGCAACTCACATGAGCTGCTGGTGCTGAACGTTCTGGAAGAAGAGCAGATCGATCTCGCCGAGCTGAGACGCTTGCGCGAGATGCTGAAGCAGGACAAGGAAATCTAGAAATGCCAGTGACCGCCTTGAATGCATTTGCGCAGAGCTCGGCCGAGCGGTTGGTTAACTCGGCCGTTGAAGGCGTGGTGCTCGCGCTGCTGGCATGGCTCATCCTCCAGCTGGCGCCCCGGCAGAATGCGGGCACCCGCTTCAGCATCTGGATGGCTACTCTGCTCTCGATTGCAACCCTGCCGCTTGCTGAGGCGCTCGCGCGTGTCGACCGTCCCGTAACCGCTTCCCTGTCTCGCGCCTCGCTGACCTTGCCTGCGAGTCTGGGGCTTGCCCTGTTCGCGGCGTGGGCGCTGGTCGCGTCATTTTTGCTGGCTCGGCTCGCTTTCGGAGTCGTGCAACTGTTTCGTCTGCGCGCTTCGGGCAACGAAGTGGACCTCCAGTCGCTGCCCGAGTTGCCGCGCCAGACCCTCGCTGAGTTTCAGCAGCATCGTCGGGTGAGCCTCTGCGTTTCTGATCGCGTGTCGGTACCGACTGCAGTCGGCCTGTTTCGCCCTGCGGTGGTTCTGCCACAGTGGACGTTGTCGGAACTATCTGCCGCTGATCTGAATTCGGTCCTGGTACATGAACTGGCGCATCTTCGCCGGCGCGATGATTGGTCCAACCTGCTGCAGAAGCTGGTTCGGGCTGTGTTCTTCTTTCATCCCGCAGTCTGGTGGATCGAGAACCGGCTCTCGCTGGAGCGCGAAATGGCCTGCGACGAGCATGTCCTGGCCAACACCGAAGACCCGCGTGGTTATGCCGAGTGCCTGGTTTCGCTCGCCGAAAAGGGATTTCTGCATCGCGCCGTCCTGCTCGCACAGGGCGCAGTTCATCGCGTGAAGGAGTGCTCGGCCCGCGTCCGTCAGATACTCGCAAGCGGCCAGCCCCGTAGAGTCGGCGCGTCGCGCATCGCCCTGGTAAGTGCCGCCTCGGGATCGGTACTCCTGATGGCGACCTTCGCGCAGGCACCGAACTTGATCGCCTTCAGTTCGCCAGTAGCCAGTGCCGCGATCGCTACGGCTCAGCCGAACACGCAAGGGCCAGCGATTACGCCGGCAGCGTGGCATCCGACATCGCAGGCACCGCCGCTGGCCACGCCAGCGGTTTACGTCGAGCATCGAGCTCGACGGTTAAGCAACTCAGCAAGTCTGCCGCAACCACAGGCAAGCAGGTGCCGGTCGTAAAGTCATCGGCCGTGCCGCACGAAACTCGCAGTAACTCAGCTCCCAAGGTCTATCGTGCCGGCTTCACCCAGACGCGGCCGAATAGTGTGCCTGCGACGTTCGTGCTCGTCAAAGAAACGGATTTCTACAGCGACGGCGCTCACATCTGGGCCGTCTCGACGTATCGCATGGCGGTCTTCAGACCGCAGCCCTCAACTCCGAACGACATTTCCCGGAAAGCAATCTAGATGAACTCATCCAAGGCGCTCTACGGGTGCAGCAGCAACAACTAAGAATTTAGTTTGAAAGGATTAGAAAGGAATTACCAATGAAGATGTGGAACCTGAAGCAGTGGACGAACACCACCAAGCGCAGCATCGCGGCCTCGGCTCTGGCGCTCGCGTTAGTCGGATCGTTCACCACTTACGAAGTAATGAAACCCGCAACCGCAACCGCCGCGACCTCGCAAGTAACCTCAGCAAGTCCGCTGGAAGCAAGCCAGGTTGACGCGCTGCTCGCACTCGACCACGCGATGGAGACGGTTGCCGCTCGCGTAACGCCCTCGATCGTGAACGTGGCTGTCACTGCGAAGGTGTCGCCGCAACAGGCGATGCAGGAGCAGCAGGACCAGGGCGACGACAACAACCCGATGCAGCAGTTCTTTGGACCCATGTTCCAGGGACCGTTCGGCCAGCGTCAACAGCAGCCTCGCATCGAGCACGGCATCGGCACCGGCGTAATCATTTCGCCTGACGGATACATCGTCACCAACAATCACGTCGTGAACGGCGCTACCGACGTTCGCGTCACGCTGAACGACCGCCGCATTCTGCCGGCGAAGGTCATCGGTACAGATCCGCTGACCGACCTCGCCGTCATCAAGGTCGAAGGCTCGAACCTTCCCGCAGTGCCCTGGGGAGACTCTACGCAGCTTCATCCGGGACAGACGGTACTGGCCTTCGGCAATCCTTATGGCTTCCGGTTCACGGTCACGCGCGGCATTGTGAGCGCGCTGAATCGTCCCAATCCTGAAGCTGACGCCCGTAAGCCGGGACAGTACATCCAGACCGATGCAGCCATCAATCCCGGCAACTCCGGCGGTCCGCTGGTCAATGCGCGCGGCGAAGTGGTGGGTATCAACACCTTCCTGATTTCTCCCTCGGGTAGCTTTGCAGGCATGGGATTTGCCATCCCGACACAGATCGTGCAGCCGACCGTTGCGCAACTGATGAAGACCGGCAAGGTTGAGCACGGCTACATGGGCGTGAGCATCAGCGATGTCACGCCGGAAAATGCGAAGTTCTTCGACATGAAGAGCGCCAACGGGGCAGTCGTGACCGAAGTTACGGCCGGAGCCCCTGGCGACAAGGCCGGCCTTAAGTCTGGCGATGTAATCACCGGCATGAACGGACAGAACGTCTCGACCGCCGGCGAGTTGCAGATGAAGGTGCAGCAGCAGCAGCCCGGCAGCACCATCAAGCTTGCCGTCATGCGCGATGGCAAGGAGATGACGGTGCCGGTCACGGTCGAGCAGATGGGCAGTAAGGGAGCTACCGAGAGCGCCAGCGCTGAGAATGGCAAGCCTCGCTGGGGCATCGGTATCGGCGACCTCGACAACAATACTCGTCAACAGATCCAGGCGCCCAACCAAGTGCAGGGAGCGGTGGTGGAGAAGGTCACCCCCGGCAGCCCTGCCGACGATGCCGGCCTGCAACCGGGCGACATCATTCAGGGTGTGGACCGTAAAGTAACGCCGAACGCCCAGGCGGTTCAGCAAGCGCTCGCAGGCGTCGCGAAGGGCGACAGCGTAATGCTGCGAGTATGGTCGAACGGCGGCAGCACGTTCCGCGTGCTGCATCCGTCGAACGGGTAGTCACGGTTTCCTCGAACCTGCACCTTGGTGAGACTCCACGAGAGCGGAGCTGAACCCGGGTGCACGAGGAATGCATAACGGCGCTTCCATGTGGGTGTGGAAGCGCCGTTTATGTCTGTTTAACATGTTTACGCGAGCTGTCGCCGGGGCGTTCCCTTCATAGCGAACAGGGCGATATACAGATAACAAAGCACCGGCAGAATGAATGCATGGTGGATCCCAATCCTGTCGGCAATCAAACCTTGCAGCAGCGGAATGACCGCGCCACCAACGATTGCGGTGTTAAGCAACCCTGATCCCTCTCCCGTTAGCGGTCCCAGTCCTTCGATACCAAGCGTGAAAATCGTCGGAAACATGATGGAGTTGAAGAGCCCGACCAGGATCATGCTCCACATCGCGAAGTGGCCGGTGGTCGCCATCGACACGCACACCAGAGTCGCCGCCACCAGAGCGTTGAACGCTAACACAGCACGCGGCGAGATTTGCCGCAGCACCCACGATCCCGCGAACCGGCCGACCATAGCTCCGAACCAATAGCCGAACGCGAGATAGGCGCCGGCCTGTGCCAGCGTCAGATTGCCGATGTAGGGCTCGTGCAGATAGTTCACCAGGAAGCTGCCGATCGCGACCTCAGCGCCAACGTAAGTAAAAATCGCAATTGCTCCCATCACCAGGTTTCGGTGGTGCCAAATGCTATCGTGCGCACCAGTGTCGGTCGCGTGTCCACCCTCGGCCTCGGGAATCGCTGGAAGCTTGAAGCGCGAGATGATGAGACCCAACACGATTAGCGCGATAGCGATCAGCACGTAGGGCAGCTTCACCGTCGACGCGGCCTGCACCCGATATGCGTGCAATGCCTGCGGGCTCATCGTCGCCAGTTGCTCGGCTGTGTAGGTTACTGCGCCGCCCAGGATCAGCGCTGCCCCCAGCCGCGGCCCCACCACTGTACCTAGTGAATTGAACGCCTGCGTGAGCGTCAAGCGGCTTGAGGCGGTCTTGGCCGATCCCAGCACCGCAACATAGGGATTTGCCGACACCTGTAAATCCGTTATTCCGGTTGCCAGAACGGCCAGGGCCACCAGGAACAGCGGAAACGAGGGCACCATGGCGGCTGGAACAAAAAGCAGCGAACCCAATCCCATGATGAGCAGCCCCGCCACCATGCTCTTCTTGTATCCGACGCGCTCGATGATGATGCCTGCCGGAATCGAGAACAACGCGTACGCCGCGAAGAAACAAAACTGGACGAACATCACCTCGAAATAGTTCAGGTCGAAGATCGACTTGAGGTGCGGGATCAGGATATCGTTCAGGCTGGTGAGAAATCCCCACATGAAGAACAGCGTGGTCACCATCGCCAGCGCGCCGGAATATTTTCCGGTGGTTTCCGCGGGGCGATCAGCGGTTGCTGTTGGCCGGGTAGTCAGTGACATGCTTACCTCAGATGCCGAGTAGGGCCCTAGCGTCCGTAAAGGAACAGCAGCGCATCGGGAAACCGCCGTGCCCAGGCCTCCTCGTTGTGTTGGCCGCCTTCCTCGACGACTACCTTCAGGCGAGTGGGGCCCAGTCCCTTGGAGCGCAGGATTTTCTCGAGGTCGGTCACGGTCTTCACAACCTCAGCATTGACAGCCGCGTTGTCGGTTTCCTGAGTGCCCACTCCCAGGTAGATCTTCTGCGGCAGCAACTTCGTCTTTTCGACTTCCGTCAGCAGCTTGCCCTCGCCAACCCAGAGTGACGGGCTCTCCAGAAGCAGCTTGCCAAATACTCCCGGGTGATGCAGCGCAGTGGTCAGGCTGACAACTGCACCATACGACGATCCGCCAAGGCCGGTAAACTCGGGTCCGGTCGCGATGCGATAGCGCTTTTGCAGAAACGGCATCACTTCTTTAATTAGGAACTCGGCGTATTTCGTACCTTCCAGTTCCGGCGGCGTCGCGCTTTGGAATTGCGGATTGTGCGCGATCAGGATAGCTGAGGTACTCGGAAGTTCGCTGCTCGCCTGCATTGTCGATCCCCACGATGAACATCGGACGGACTTTGAATTCCGAAACCAGATGGTCGACGGTTTCATCGGCTTCCCATTCCTTGCCGCTGAAGCTGGTGGCCTTGTCGAAAACATTCTGCCCATCCTGCAAGTACAGCACCGGGTATTTGCGCGCTCGGTTCTGCGGCGAAAAGTAATTGCCCGGCAGAAAAATGCGTAGCATCCGCGTGTTGTGAAAAATTTGGCTCTTGATAGGCACCACATCAAGCATGTCGGTAACGCTGTGCTCGTGGGCGATTGTCTCGGTTGGATCAGGACCTTCAGGCTGATAGAACTTGGGTGGCTCTTTCGGCTTGGCTGATGGCTGTTGAGCGGCAGCGGGCTGTTTAGGCTGGGTAGCGGTGGGCGCTGGTACCGATTGCTGTTCCGGGCTTTGCGGTGCGGGCTGCGGCACTTCCTGCGCCGAGATGAAGGACGGCACAAGAATGCAAATAGCAAGCGAGCGGAGGAGTGCCTTCATGAAAGCAGATTAGCAGGAGCGCTGCGATGGAAGCACACCTAAGGCGCCGTCACTCGCAAGAATTTACTTAAGCTTCAAACCGACAAGCTGCATCTCGGGAGGAGTGTTGTCCCAATCAGCCGAGATGTGGTCCAGCGTCATGCGCACTGTCTTGGTCTGGCCCGGCCCAATGGGATCGCGACTCAGTTCGACCAGGTCGGGATTGCCGGTCATGTGGTTCTCCACCAGCACGTGCAAGAAAAACTTCTCCGTTTGCACCACCTGTCCCATGGTGTTCTTGAAGACGGCATTCATCTGTGCGCCGGTCAGCGTCTGGTTCCCTTTGTTGGTGATGTTCACGTCGAGATACGTGACTGTGCCACCAACGTAATTCTCCGCCGCGCTCAGCTTCACATTGGAGAGTTCCAAGTTGGCCGCGTACGGGCTTGCCTGAGGTGCAATCCCGGTTGAGTTGTGACTGGCGATGACCATGGCGAGAACGACCGCCAATAACGCAACCCCGCCGATGAGAAAAGGAGTCCAGTTGCGCTTCTCCTCACGACTGGCCGCACGTGAAAACGAATTCGACATTACGCCTGATTTTACTCCCGCGGCAGTAGTAGGTCGGCGAGAGCGTTTTCGAGATCGGCGATCAGGTCGGCAGTATCTTCCAACCCGATATTCAAACGCACAATACGATGGCCGTAAGCGGGACGGCTCGTCCATTCACCGAAATCGTACGCCACCGCCAGACTGGTCACGCCGCCCCAGCTATAGCCGATCTCGAACAGTTCAAGAGAGTTCACAAAGGCGTGCACCTGCTGTTTCGTGAATTCCGGCCGGAATACGATGGAGAACACGCCGGAAGAACCTTCGAAGTCGCGAGACCAGTATTCGTAGCCGGGACAGGATTCGAGCATCGGATGCAGCACGCGTTCGATCTCAAACCGCTCAGCCAGCCAAAACGCGATCTGCCTTGCCGACTGCTCGATGGTTTGCAACCGCACCGCCATGGTCTTCAACCCGCGCAACGCAAGGCTGCAATCGTCAGGTGAGACCGCAAGCCCGACCACTTGATGCGTCGCGCCAAGCGACTCCCACAACTTCGGGTCTTTCACCGTAATGGAGCCCAGCAGCAGATCGCTGTGCCCGCCGACATACTTGGTCAGCGCCTGCATGGTGATGTCGACGTCATGGGCGAAAGCGTCGAACAGCACTCCGGCTGACCAGGTGTTGTCGAGCGCCACCAGCGCATTGTGCGCATGCGCCGCGGCGGCAATGGCGGGAACGTCTTGCACCTCCATCGTGATCGAGCCCGGGCTCTCGCACCAGATGAGCTTCGTATTCGGCTGAATCAGCGACTCGATGTCACCGCCCATCAGCGGCTGGTAGTACGTAACCTCGACGCCGAACTTCCGCAGAACGCGATTGGCAAACGACCGGTTCGGCCCATAGACGCTCTCGGGAATGAGAACGTGATCGCCATTCTTCAAGAACGCCAACTGAATCAGCGAAATGGCGCTCTGTCCACCCGGAGTGATAAGCGTGCGGTAGCCGTCTTCGAGTTCGCAGATGCGCGCGGCTAATTCAAGGACGGTCGGCGTTCCGTAGAGACCGTAGGTGTATCCGACCTCGTGCACATCCCATTCGATCAGTAACCGACGCGGCGTCGGGAAAAAGCGTTGTAGAAGCGCGATAAACCGGAACGTTGAGCGAGCGAAAGCCTTCAGGAATGCGTACGTCGGAATGAATCAGGCGGGTCTTCCAATGCTTCTGCATCAGGAGATTATAGAGAGCGCGCTCCGCAGTATCGAGCAACCGAGAGCTTACCTTAGCCTGAAAGCTGAGGGCTACTCAATCACCGCCAGCGCATCCCCGGCGTTCACCGTCGAGCCTTCCGAGGTCAGGATCTTCTGCACCTTGCCGGCTTTGGGCGACTTCATCTCGTTCTGCATCTTCATGGCTTCCATCACCAGGATCGGCTGGCCTGCCGTGACCTCGTCTTTTTCCTGCACCATGATGCGCACGATCTTGCCCGGCATGGCAGCCGTGACCTTCTGCGGACCGGCCTCACTACCGGCGGCAGCGCGTCGGGTACGCAGCGAGCGCGGATCCTGAACGTCGACCGCGTAGCGTGCGCTTCCAATCACCATGTGCAGTTCGCCTTGTAGCGAACGCTCGCGCTTGATCTCGTAAGCTTTGTTGTCGATCAGCAGCGACAAGATGTCGCGCGCGGTCAGGGCGGCGTCGACTTCCATGGCCTCGCCGTCGATGTGCAGTGCCATGTGCTCTCGCCTCGCGTCAACTCCAGGCGATGGGTTTTGCCGTCTACCACAACGTCGTAGGTCATCGCGCTCAACTCTCCCGCAAGGCTTCCATCCGCGCCGCTCGGCGCCATGCCGAGAACTCAGGCTGCGAGCGCTCACGCCGTTGCCGGACGCAGAAGCGCCGCGCCATTTACTCCCGGCAAAGTAGCTTTGGGCTCCAAGGTGGCGAAGATTCCCGCTCCGATAGCAGCGATCAGCGGGCGGTGCGCGTCGGTGTCGCTTCGGCAGGCGTTGCCAGCAGGCGATCGAGAAATCCGGTGTCTAGTTTGCCGGCACAAAAATCCGGGTCGAGAAGAATGCGGCGAAAGAGCGAGATGTTGGTCTTGATGCCGCCGACGAAGTACTCGTACAACGCGCGCCGCAGGCGATTGATGGCGTCGTCGCGCGTCTCGCCGTAGCCGACAATCTTGGCCAGCAGCGGATCGTAGTCGATCGGCACCGTCCAGCCCTCATACATGCCGCTGTCGCGCCGGATGCCCGGCCCCGACGGCGATATCAGATCGCGTAATCTGCCCCGGAGACGGGAAGAAGTTGATTGTCCGGATCTTCGGCGTAGATGCGGCACTCGATGGCATGACCGCGCAACTTGATGTCTTCCTGCGTGAAAGGCAGCTTCTCGCCGCTGGCAACGCGAAACTGCAGATGCACCAGGTCGTAGCCGGTCACGAACTCAGTCACCGGATGCTCCACCTGCAGACGAGTATTCATCTCAAGGAAGTAGAAGTTGCGCTGCTCGTCAACCAGGAACTCAACCGTCCCGGCGTTTTGGTAGTTCGCCGCCTTGGCGACGCGCACCGCCACTTCGCCCATGCGGCGGCGCATGTCTTCGTCCACAATCGGCGACGGCGACTCTTCCAGCACCTTCTGATGGCGGCGCTGTATCGAGCACTCGCGCTCGCCGAGGTAAACGACGTTGCCGTGCTCATCGCCGAAGACCTGCATCTCCACGTGGCGCGGATTGACGATGAACTTCTCGATGTAAACTTCGTTGTCGCCGAATGAGCGTTGCGCCTCGCTGCGCGCCGCGTCGTAAGCCGAGCGCAAATCAGCCGGCGAGCTAACCATGCGCATGCCCTTGCCGCCGCCGCCGGCTGCCGCCTTCAACATCACGGGTAGCCGATCTGCTCGGCCATGCGCTCGATGCCGTCGAACTCAAGCCCCTTCTCTGAGCCCGGAACAAAAGGGACGCCCGCTTTCTTCATATTCTGGCGCGCGCGCGTCTTCGAGCCCATCATCTCCATCGATTCCGCTGTGGGCCCGATGAACTTCACGCCCGCCTCTTTGCAGGCCCGTGCGAACTTGGCGTTCTCCGAAAGGAAGCCGTAGCCGGGATGGATGGCTTCGGCGCCGCTGCGGCGGGCCACGTCGAGGATCTTCTCCATGTTCAGGTACGACTCGCTCGCCGTCGCAGGACCGATGTGGTACGCATAATCGGACTTACGGACGTGCAAGGCGCGCCGGTCGACGTCGGAGAACACCGCAACCGACTCAATCCCCATCTCGCGGCAGGCACGAATGATGCGGACAGCGATTTCACCACGATTTGCGATAAGAATGCGTTTAAACATGGAATTCAGCGGGCGAAAGCAGATTCTACTTTACGCCTCGCGAGAAAGCAGTGCCTGCATCACAAACCCCTGTGACCGATGCAGTGCCGCCGATGATAAAAAACTGCCGCGTCCAAGCGCGGCTATTGAGAGCTGCAAAGGAAATATCTGCTGGAATAGGTGGAAGGACGCGGCTTCAGCGGTGCCGAAATGGCGCACGAGAACCGGGCTTTGGGCGTCGGCCCGCCATGGCTAAAGCCACAGACCGGTGCCTGCTCTGCCGCCGGGCTCAAGCCCGGCGCTTCCACCGGCAATGCAGGACCCTCTTGCAGGGTTCAATCAAGGTCCACCCTCTTCAATCCAATCCTCGCCGGGCGAAAATAAAAGCCCCTCTTCGCAGAGGGGCTCGTCAACGCAACTTCAGCGATCGACTACTGCGCTGGGGTCTCGGTGGTGACCAGTCCGGACGGTCCGGCCTTTTCCGCCTTGGCCTTCTTGGTTGCCAGGTTCTTGTCGACCCAGTCATCGGCCAACTTCAGGTCCGCCTTGCGGGCATCCGGGTTATCGCACTGCAGATCGGCCTCTTCGCGATACATCAGGTTCAGATAAGCCATCGCGTCATCGTAGTCAGGACGTATCTCCAGTGCCTTCTTCAGCTTCTCGATGCCGTCCTGCACCTTGGGCTCATTCTTCTCCTTCACCGCACTGAGCAGCTCAGTGCAGTCTTTGCCCTTAGGATCGTCAGTCGGCTTCAGGCCCAGTGCCGCACGCGCAGCCATACGGGGCGCGTAGGTCTGGGTCCAATCGATAACCCCGATGGAGTAGTACGCCTCAGGATCGTTAGGATCCAGTTGAGTGACTTTCAACTGATACTCGCGAGCCTCCTCCATCTTTTTCATGTTGAAATAGAGCGAGGCAATTCCCTTCAGCGCCAGCAACTGCTGCTCTTTGGGAGGATTGGTCTCGAGCACCTTCTTGAACTCGTCGATCGCCTCCTCGGCATACTTATTATTGTCGGGCGAATCGGCGCCCGGGATGTATTGCTGCATGTAAGCCGTGGCCAGATAAAGTTGCGCGTTGATCAGCTTGGGATCCATCGCGACTGCATTCTTAAAATGTTCGATGGCCTCTTCGTAGCGGGCGTTCTTGTAAGCATTAACACCCTTATTAAGTTGGTCGCGGGCCCGCAGCTTGTCGCAACCTACGGACGAAAGAAGCGCGAGCAGCACAGCAAGTACGCTGAGTACTCGTCCTGTCTTGTTCATGTTAGTTGTCACTCTCCGTTGCGTTGATCCATTTCCAGCAGGCCGGCGGGACATCGCCTGGATGTCCCGCCCGTCCACGAGGAGGAGTGCTTCCCGAATGAGGTACCGGCGGTTCGACTAGCCGCCAGCCTCAATTTTTGCTGTAATCAGGCCGACCTTATCGACACCGGCAGCGTGACCCATATCGATTACCTGCGCCACATCGTTAAAGGGCAGGTCGGGGTCGGCTTTGACGAACATTACCTTCTCGGCCCGGGTCTTGAAGATGTCGTTCAGACGCCCTTCGAGGTTCTCCCAGGTTACATCGTCCTGGTTGATTTTCAGGGCCGGCTTGTCCCCGGCACCCTTCATAAGCTGAACCACGATGGTACGGTCGTTGTCCGGCGGCTGTTTTTGCTGATCTTTTGGAGGCTGCGGAACCAGCGCATCCAGACCTTTCGGAGTGAGCGGCGTGATGACCATGAAGATGATCAGCAGCACCAGCAACACATCGATCAGCGGCGTTACGTTCATGTCCGCGGTGGGCCCGCCACCGGACCCGCCCACTGCCATTGACATAGAAAACTCCTATTGCGAGCCCGCGCCCGTACTCGTCGCCGGAGGAGGCGTCGTGGTGGACGGGTTCGCCTTATTCTGTTCCGTCAGCAATCCGACATCATCGACGCCGGCTGAACGCACGTTGTCCACCACGTCCACCACGCTGCCGTATTTCGCACGCGCGTCGGACTTGATGAAGACCCGTTTGTCCACCCGGTTCGCCAGCCGGTCCTTTACCTTCTGGGTCAGGGAGTCGGCCGTTACCACGTCGGTGCCGAAGTAGATTTTGCCGTCACGCATTACTGAGACCAGCAAAGCATCTTCCTTATCGGCATCCGGCATGGGTACCGGGTTGTTGACTTTAGCCATGTCGACGCTCACGCCCTTCTGCAACATGGGCGTGATCACCATGAAGATGATCAGCAACACCAGCATCACATCCACCATGGGCGTGACGTTGATGTTCGAGTTCACCGCCGAACCTACATTCCGTTTTGCTAATGCCATCTGAGTTCAACCTCCTGCTCAACCATGCTGCCAAGCACGCCGACTAACGGCGTACGGCAGCGCCGCGACGCTTCAGGAAGTAGTCGATCAGCTCGCTGGAGCTGTTGTCCATTTCCACGTCGAAGGCTTCGACTTTGCTGGTGAAGTAGTTGAACATCATGACGGCCGGGATGGCCACGAACAGTCCGACAGCGGTGGTCACCAGCGCTTCCGAAATACCGCCGGCAACGGCGCCCAGACCGGTCGCTTTCTGCGTCGAAATTTCGCGGAAGGCGTTCAGAATGCCGACGACGGTTCCGAACAGTCCCACGAAGGGAGCGGTCGAACCGATGGTCGCCAGGCCGCTGAGGCCGCGCTTCAGTTCGGCGTGCACGATGGCTTCGGCACGCTCCAGGGCGCGCTTGGAGGCTTCGATCTGCTCGCCGGGAATATCAGCCGAGTCGCCGTGGGCCTTGAACTCCTGCAGGCCGGCGGTGACGACCTTCGCCAGGTGGCTCTTCTTGTTGCGCTCGGCAACTTTGATGGCCTCGTCGATCTTGCCTTCACGCAGCGCGCCGGCAACGGCGGGAGCGAAAGCACGCGACTGGCTGCGGGCAGCGCTGAATGCCATGGCGCGATCGATCATGACGCCAATCGACCAGCCCGACATGATGAACAGAATGACGACCACGATCTTGGCCAGGATGCCCATCTGTTTCCACAGAGAGAGCGGATCCCAACCGACGCCGCCTTCCTGGAACATCCAGGCGGCGACTGTAGGTACATGGCTCATCGCATACGTTGCAAGGTTCGCTAGAAACATGAGTCGAATTATCCTCCTCGGACTTCTTTTTCGCGGTAATGCCTACCGCGAGGATTTCGGTTACATCAGGCCTTAAACCCGGCCCAAAACTTTTTCACCCGGCACTGCACGAGCAAATCTGAAAAGCTGCCTGGATTGGCGGCCGCTCTCGCAGCCGCTTCACAGTTGGATGCAAACTGCCGGAACAGAGCTGCCGGTCTATCCTCCCGCCAGCGTGAAGTTCACGTTGATGGTGGTATCGACCTCGACCGGCTCACCGTTCAGGTAATAAGGCTTGTACTTCCATTGTTTTACGGCTTCCAGCGCAGCAGGCGCCAGCATCGGATGTCCACTGACCACCTTCAGGTTCTGGATGTTGCCGTCCTTGCCGATGACCGCCTGCAACACCACCGTGCCCTGGATGCGCGCCTGGCGAGCCAGCGGCGGATAGGTGGGCTTCACCTGGTGGATCAGCAAGCCCTGCGAGACGCCCTGCGAAACGCGTACACGCTGCGGAGTCGCCACCTTGGGCACCGCCGTTGGCGTACGCGCTAATAATCCCGCCCAGAACTCCTCCGATAGCGCCACCCGGAACGCCTCCCGGTACGCCGCCGACAACTCCGGCAACTCCGGACGACGGCGGTGGCGGCTCGTCTTCCTTAATCATCTGAATTTTTTTCGGGATCTTGGTCGGGGTCCGCAGTTCGCCGTTATCCAGCTCGGTCGTCGATCTTCTTCACCACCTTGATTTCCGGAGTAGCTGCCGGCGGCGGTGGCGGAGGTGGAGGTGGCGGCGGCGCAACCAGGAAGGTCATCAACTGCTGCTTGGGCAGCGCTTCGGTAAAAACCAACGGTAACAATACGAGAACGCCGATCAGCAAAATCTGAAGAGCGAAAGAGATAGCAGTGGTCGCTCCCTGCTTCGATCTCAGCCTTCCTCCCGATTCCATTAAGCTGTCTTCAAACATGGCGTGGTCTCCGTCAAACTCATCTTCAAATGCTTAGACACCGGAAATACAGCCTTTGCTCCCAAAAAACGAAACTGCCGTTGGAAGCACAGCACTCACCTGCACCAGGCGCTCCTGACGGCAGATAGGAGCACTCGGCCCTACCAAACAGTTGCCAAGTCTACTCCTTGGACTTGCAATTCGACTACACCTTTACTTTGACTTTTTCGCGCTCCCGGGCTGCTGCCGCTGCCGGCAGAACAGTTCGGCCCGTCTTGCGCTCACGCCAATCCTGATAGGCAACCAGCATCGGAGCAGCTACGGCGATCGACGAATACGTGCCGATCAGGATTCCGATCACCAGTGCCGAGTGAAAAACCGCGCAACACCTCGCCGCCAAACACGTAAAGCGACAGCACCGTCAGGAATGTCAGGCCTGAGGTAAGAATGGTTCGGCTCAGCGTCTGATTGATGCTCTTGTTCACGATATCTGCCAGCGGCTCGCGCCGCAGCAGCTTGATATTCTCGCGAATGCGGTCGAACACCACGATGGTGTCGTTCATCGAATAGCCGATAAGGGTCAGGATGGCGGCAATCACCGTCAGGCTGATGTCTTTATTGAGCAGCGAGAAGAAGCCCACCGTGATGATGGTGTCGTGGAAGCAGGCGACCACCGCGCCGATGCCGTAGATCAGCTCAAAGCGGAACCAGAGATACACCAGCATTCCCGCCAGCGAATACAGCGTCGCCATCAGCGCCTGATGCCGCAACTGGCCGCCGACCTGTGGGCCGACGATCTCAACGTTTCGCACCGCGAAGTTCGAGGTATAGAAGTCCTGCTGCAGCACGCTCAGCACCTCGCCGGGAACAACGCCGTTCAACTCGTCGATCGAGCTCAGCACTCCACCGTGCTGCTTGTTCCGGAAGTCGTCGATCTGCTGCGCGATCTGCTGATAGCGCTCCGGTGCGTCGGTTCCCAGGTGAAGCGGGTCTTTGGCCAGCAGATATTGTGCGAGCGAAGAAGGGCCGGTGTTATTCAGGTCCTGCTTGCCGGCTATTCTGCGGGTTCTCGGTTTCCAGCGCCTTGATGATGGCGTTCTTGCCCTGATCGAGCGCGGCTTCGCTGGTTTCTTTTTCCTCCAGCGCGACCAGCACTTCGTTGCTGCCGGGCGCGCCATAGCTCTGGATCTTGGGATCCTTCAGCCCGGCACGGTCCATGTCCTTGCGGATCTGGTCGAGGTTGGGCGTGGTCGCAAACTTCACGTAGACCAGTGTTCCGCCCTTGAAATCGACGCCCAAACGGAATGCCGTGCCAGAACAGCATGGAGCAGATGCCGGCGACGCTGAAGACCAGCGAGAACGCAAGGAAATACCACTTCTTGCCCAGAAAATCGATATTGGTATTAGTAAATAGCTGCACCGGTAGCCCCTTAAATGCTCAACGCCTCGCCACGCTGGTGACGGTTGAGGATGCTATCGAAGATGACGCGCGACACGAAGACCGACGTGAACAGGTTGGCCAACAAACCAAAGCTCAGCGTAACCGCGAAGCCGCGAACCGGGCCGGTTCCGAACAGGAACAGGATGACCGCCGACACGATGGTGGTCACGTGGGTATCGATGATGGTGACCCAGGCATGAGCGAAGCCCTGCTCCACCGCTGACGGCGGCGTCTTGCCATGCCGCAGCTCTTCGCGAATGCGCTCGAAGATCAGCACGTTCGAGTCGACGCCCATACCAATCGTCAGGATCACACCCGCGATTCCCGGCAGCGTAAGCGTCGCGCTGCTGAATCCCAGGAATCCCAGCAGGATGACCAGGTTCAGAATCAATCCCAGATCGGCGTTGATGCCGGCTGCGTGGTAGTAGAACAGCATGAAGACCATGACGGCCACCATGCCCACGATCGCGGCACGAACCCCGGCGCGAATCGAGTCAGCTCCCAGCGACGGACCGACCGTGCGCTCTTCCAGATACTTGATGCCGGCAGGCAGTGCGCCCGAGCGCAACGTCAGCGCCAGGTCGCGCGTCTGCTGCTCGGTGAAGCCACCGCTGATGCGGCCCTGATCGTGAATCTGCTCCTGGATGGTGGCGACTTCCATCACCTTGTTATCCAGCACCACGGCCAGCTTGTCGCCGACGTGGGCTCCGGTGAAAGCGGCAAAGCGGCGTCCACCCTCGCCGGTCAGATCAAACTTGCACATCAGGACGGCCATTCTCGTCACGGCCGGGCTTCAGCGCCGCGCAGATCGCTGCCGCTCACCGCCGACGAGCGGCTGATCAGCCACCACTGGTCGCCGTGTTGTCGCTATCTCTGACCGCGCTGCCGATGTTGCGGCCCTTCAGCAGCACCGCATTGGCCGGAAGCACGCCGCCGTTGGCCTGCATGGCTTCCTGCTCGCTGCTGAAAGGACCACCCAGCGACTGCCGGATTTCCAGCATGGCAGTCGACTGCATGATCTCCTTCACGCGCGCCGGATCATCAACGCCCGGCAACTGCACCAGGATCTGGTAGTCGCCCAGTCCGTGCTCCTGGATCACCGGCTCGCTTACGCCCAGCTGGTCGATTCGGTTGCGAATGGTTTCAATCGCCTGCTGCACGGCCTTGTTCTTCATGTCCTTCACCGCCGCCGGCTTCAGCTGCAGGGTCCAGGAGTTCTCCGGCCCGGAGGCAAGCTCGTAGTCCGGCAGACGGTCGGTCACCAGAGTGCGCAGTTCGTTGGACGACTCCGGAGGAACGCCTTTGATCGAGATCAACTGTGGCTGCCCCTGCGGATCGGGCTTGGTGATCTCGGCGTAGCTGATGTTGTGGCTCTTCAGATCGTCCTTCAGGCGCTCCACCGCGCGATCGGTTTCGGCATTGACGGCATCGTTGACCTGCACCTGAAGGATCAGGTGCGTTCCGCCCTTGAGATCAAGCCCAAGGTGAATGCGATCCTGCAGCGCGGCCAGCAATCCGGCCGGCGTGAAGCTCTTGGGAATGCCGAAGATGCCGAACAGAAAGACCAGCAGCACGGCGATGATGAGGATGATTTTTGGCGTGAGATTCTTGTTCATGATGAAACTGCAACCCTGTTTGAACCAATGACGCCAGACTTAGGAGCGCTCCTCCTCCGTGGTGAGTGACACGATCGAGGAGCGAGCTACTTCGATCTTGATGTTGTCGGGCGGAACCCGCAGAACGACGACGTCGTCTTTCATCGACAGCACAGTACCCTTGATGCCGCCGCTGGTGGTGACGCGATCGCCTGACTTGATCGTCTCCAGCATCGCCTGCCATTTCTTCTGCCGGCGCTGCTGCGGCATGATCAGCAGGAAATAGAAGATCGCGAAAATTCCCACCATCATCAGCACCGGCGCGATGCCGCCTGCCGCTGCCTGTACGAACATACCTGCGTTTGTGATCATTCACCTTACTTGAAGCATGACTTCAGCCGTGTCTGCACATGAAGCTACCGCCGTCACTAGCACTGCGCAAATCCCCGCAGCGGCTCGAGCCGATCGCACCCGCTCCGCGTACGCCTGACAGCCTGCCCTGATCCAGTCGCACGGGTACGCCCTGTCTCCGCGTAACCCGCATAAACCCGGAGCACGTCAGGACGAGCAGGGGAGTCGAGCGGAACTTCGGACACGGCTCAGATCGATGTCAGGGCAAAACTCGCACCCCGAGGAGCAGCCCAACTTCATCTATTATCGCGTTTGCCGGAAACCGGGGAACTTGGCGGGCTATGCCGCTTGTCCAGAGTGGCTGACCTGAGCGCCGTTAAGGAACGCTGAGTTGCGGTGGCCGGACGTCGGAGAGGAAATTCGCGAACTCTCCAGCCTTTATAGCTTGCCGGACGCGACGCATGGTGTCAAGGTAATATGCCAGGTTATGGATGGTGTTTAACACCTGTGCCAGCAATTCGTTAGAGGCATACAGGTGGCGCAGATAGGCGCGCGAATAGCGCCGGCAAACCCGGCAGCTGCAGCGCGGATCGAGCGGCCCTTCATCCTTGGCATAACGCGCGTTCTTAATGGTGAGCCGGCCCTCGGAAGTGAACAACAGTCCGTGCCGCGCCGCCCGCGTCGGTAATACGCAATCCATCATGTCCACGCCCTGCGCAACGTACTGCACAATCTCTTCCGGAGTACCCACGCCCATCAGGTAGCGCGGCTTGTCGGCCGGCAGGTGCGGCATCGCCGCGTTCACCATCTCGTAAGTCATCTCGCGCGGCTCGCCGACGCTCAGGCCGCCAATCGCATATCCCGGGAAGTCCAGTTCGACCGTGCGCTCGGCCGACTCGCGCCGCAGATCGAGATAGGTTCCACCCTGCACGATGCCAAACAGCGCCTGCGTCTGGCCGGGGGGGAAACTCGCTCTTCGCTATTCGCCATTCGCTCCTTCGCCAGAATAGCCAGGTCGCGAGCTTTCATCCGAGCGGAGCGAAGGGCACGGCTTCAGCCGTGCCGGAATGACCATCCCCCATGTTTGTCATCGGGTTTCTTGATTGTCATCACGAGCGAAGCGAGGGATCTGCTCTTGCCTCACCGTAGACGTACCGTCTCTGCTGGGATGGGCCTGATACTTCAAACGGGGCTCTGGCGAAGAGCGAACGGCGAATGGCGAATGGCGATACCACGGCACCTCTTCCTTATGCGCCTCGAAGTACTCCTTGCTGCGCTTCGCCCAGCGCAGCGTCATCTCCATCGAGGCCTGCGCGCGCGACCGCTCCGCCGGATACTCGGTGCACTCATCGAACGCCATGATGATGTCGGCGCCCAGCCCAATCTCTGCTGCGATGGCGCTCTCCGGACTGAAGAAGTGCGACGAGCCATCCGAGATGCGAGCGGAACGCGACGCCATCTTCCGTCACCTTGCGCAGATCGCTGAGGCTGAAGACCTGAAAGCCGCCGGAGTCGGTCAGGATCGGCCGCTCCCACGCCATGAACTTCTGCACCCCGCCCAGCTGCGCGCACCGTCTCCACGCCCGGACGCAGATAAAGGTGATAGGTGTTGTTCAGCAGAATCTGAACGCCCAGCTCTTCCAGCGTGTCCTGCGGAACGCCTTTCACTGTTCCCACGGTGCCGACCGGCATGAAGACCGGCGTCTCCACCTCGCCATGAGGCGTGAAGAAGCGCCCGGCGCGGGCACGGCCGTCAGTGGCTTCGATCTGGAAGCGGAAGGACATTGTTGGCTGTTGGCTCTTCGCTCTTCGCTCTTCGCTCTTGGTTTTGAAAGGGCACGGCTTCAGCCGTGCCGCAACGGTCGGAGAAGATCGGGCTTCAGCCCCTGAGGGGATTGCTCCTCATCAGTTAACTCCTATTGAAGCACTCGCCGCCACCCATCAATAGCCGTGCCTACGCCCCGGGAACTCAATCGCGCCATCATTCTTAGCTATTGCTGCTGTTCTTTCGGCTCCCCTTTCGGCTGCTCCTTTTGCACCTTCTTCGCAAACGGCGGCATACCATTCGGAAACGGCCGATACAGCGGGTCGCCGACGTAGAGAATCTCCCACTTCAACAGCGCAGTGTTCCGCAGGAAGGCGTCGCCGACATTAGCTCCCTGAAACAGGTCGCGAAACGTGCCACTCGGATGCAGCAGACCGGCCAGCATAGGCTCCGACACCGCGCCGGTCGTGACTGTAATTCCTCGCTTGATGGAGTTAGCGACCCAGTTGGTGCCGGTGCGCGGGTTCCACGCCGACAAACTGTCGAGATGGATACCGATGGCGCCGGTGTTCCAGGTGAACGCATCGTTATAGTTGTTCAACGAGTACCAGCCCGCGTAGAGTGCGGCGTTTGGACACATCGGCGCCGGCGGAGTTCCAAACTCCTGGTCGTTGGCATCCTCGATCACCTTGAATCCGGCCTGGCGCGCGAAATCCGCCGCCCGGTGCAGGTCCCAATCGCCGCTGCCGTAGCCGTTGTCCTCGATGGTGTTGAGCGGGAATCGCCGGTCGATGCACACCAGTCCCTTCAACCCTGACTTCTCCGCCTCAATCGCTTTGTCGACCAGCCCCTTCGCCAGCTTGGCGTCGGCTGCATCCAGCCGCCACACCGAGTAAATCATCTTCGCGCCCGGCCGCGCCCGATAGTCCGCCAAAGACACGAACGGCAGATACTGGTTGGCCTTGCTTCGCGCCGGGGCATAGTAAGGCTGCGCTGGGCGACTCACGGGAAAATCCGGAGCGTATTGGCTCCAGATATCGGCGACGAACTGGTCCAGCGCAAAGGCCGCATTGCCGCTTCGCTGATCAGGATGCGGTCCCTCGACGCGAAACGGCGTCTGATAACTGAAGACGATATACAGGATCTTCTCGGGCCCGACGGCCGTCAGGCATTTCTGGATGGGCGCCTTCACTTGGAGGAGATATTCCTTCCAATTCACCGAGCCGGGATCGATTGGCGAGATGGAGCAGAGATTCTGCTGTGGGATGCCGCGCATCTTCGCGTAGTACTTGGCAACCTCGCGCGAGCCCGCATCCTTGCTGTTAAAGACCACCAGCACGCGATCGCTCAGCGGATTCGGTGCCGGGGCTGCCTCTTCGCCAACGGCAAAAACCGCCGCAATCAACAGCACGAGAACAGTCAATCCCTTGCAGGGTCGATGGGCAATTCCAAAACCGAAATTCATGCAGACCTCCCGCCACTCGGATAATAGAGTAACTGGTTTGCGCGCGGCCACCCGGCCCAAGTTCGAGTTGTTGTTGATTCCCGCTGCACGCGTGCGACATTTCATCGTTGACCAGAGCCTTCGCCGGTGTAGACTCACTCATCCCCCGGGGTAACTCAACTGCTCTGCGTCTGTACTGAGGCGAAGCTGAACTATGCGATCTGAACGTGTCCTTCACTTCGTGACGATTCTTGTCGTCACCATCGGCATGACTGGTTGTCAGCAATTGCGGGAGGTCTTCGGCTCGCGGCCGAGCGCAAACATGCCGGCCTACAAGCCGGTCGACGTTCAGTTCACACAGCAGAATTGGACCCCGGACCAGCGCACCTGGTTCTATCACTCGCCGCAAGGCACCGAGTTGTTGCCCTACAAATGGTTTCTTGCGCTTGAGCAGCCGCACATCAAAGTCTTCGGTGCGGTCCCCAAGTTTGCCGACACCGACTACCTGGCGCGATTCGGCTTCCTGCCTGATTCCGCCAGCGCGCTGAATCCCGATGGCCTGCCGGTAGGCTTCGCCAAAGACACCATCACCGATGTCAACACCGGGCAGCGCGTTGAAGTCGTGGGCCTGACCTGCTCTGCCTGCCATACCGGACAGATCGAGTATCGCGGCAAGGGAGTGCGCATCGACGGCGGAGCTGCCACCCTCGACCTGGCATCGTTCCAGACTGAGCTTGGCTACGCAGTCGCCTTCACCGACAAGATTCCTGGCCGCTTCGATCGCTTCGCTCGCGCCGTTCTCGGAGACAACGCGTCTGCTGGCGACAAACAAAAGCTGCGCCAGGACTTCGAAGCCTTTCTCAACGCCGGCCTTGCCGAGAAGAACGCGGCTGACGCCGGCAAGCTCTACGCGGCCGCCGGCGGTTTCGGTCGCACCGACGCGCTTGGCCGCATCGGCAATTACGTCTTCGGCACCGAGCTCGACAACGCGAACCTTCGCGTCGCCAATTCTCCGGTAAGCTTCCCGCCGCTCTGGTACACCAGCTGGTTTAGTTGGGTGCAGTACAACGCGTCAATCGAGCAGCCCATGGTGAGGAACATCGGTGAAGCGCTAGGAGTGCGCGCCCGCGTCAATCTCACCGATCCCGCCAGGCTCTATCAATCGACGGTCAACGTGAAGAGCGAGTGGGAGATGGAGAACCTGCTCGCGGGCGCGACGGCGTTTAACGGATTGAAGTCGCCGGCGTGGCCGGCTGAAGTCTTTGGGCCTGTCGACGAGGCAAAAGCGCAGAAGGGCGCAGAGCTTTACCAGCAGCTGTGTCAGCACTGCCATTTGCCTCCGGTGAATTCGCCGGAGCTTCAGGATCCGAAGTATTGGGAAGCCGGACTCAAGGGCCACTCCTTCCTGAAGTTGAATGTCATTCCGCTGGACGAGATCGGCACCGACCCACGCGAAGCCACCGACTGGGCGAATCGCACCGCGGTTACCGGAGTCCTCGGGCTTGGGAACGGTCTCAGCCTCGGACGGGCTTCGCGCCGTGACCGGCCAGATCCGCGACAAGAACTACGACGCGCTTGGCTTGACCCCCGAGCAACGCGACGAGTGGAGCGGTTTTCGCGATGATGGTGTGGTGGCGCCGCTTGGCCTATCGCGCGCGGCCGCTGGGCGGAATGTGGGCCACGCCGCCTTACTTGCACAACGGGTCAGTACCGAACCTCTATCAGCTGCTGAGTCCCGCGGACAAGAGAGATAAAACGTTCTATGTCGGCAGCCGCGAGTTTGATCCCAAGAACCTCGGCTACAGCACCGAAAAAATCGATGGCGCATTCGAGTTCCGCACCGACCAACCCAACGATCCGCATCCGGGCAATTCCAATGCAGGCCACGAGTTCAGCAACACGCCGGGAAAGGGTGTGATCGGACGCGAGCTGACGGATGACGAACGCTGGGCGATTATCGAGTATCTGAAGACGCTTTGAGTGGTGGAAGCACCACGCTTCAGCGCGGTGAAAAGCGCTCTCGCAAGAGGGGGCTTTTGCCTTGGAATTTTCCCGGCAGCCTCTCACTCTAGGTGACAGGCAGCAGCGAGCGGCCGTGTACTCCCCACGTCAGGTGGAGCACGCCGCTGTTGGTCGCAAGCACGACCGAGCCGCCCGGAGCGAATGCGAGTCCGACCAGGTTATGCCCGGCGATCGCCAACGATGTTTTCCCGTCAGCCGCAATCTTCACGATCCCACGCCGGCCATTCAGCGAGGCCGCAACGTAGAGATTGTCCTGCATGTCGAACGCGAGCCCCTGCGGACGTCCCAGCCCGCGATAGTACACAGCGACCTCGCCATGCGGGTCGATGCGGTAGACCGAATCGAAACTTGAAGTCGTCGGCCCGCTGACGTACAGGTTGTTCTTGCTGTCGAACGCCAGGTGGTAAGCCGAGACGCTGGGCTCCAGCATGGCAAAGACAAAAATCTGCCGGTTGCGATCGATCTTGAAAACCGTTCCGCTGCGATCGCCGACGTAGAGGTTGCCTTCGCGATCGAAGGCAATTCCCGTGGCGATTCCCAGTGCCTTCAGCGTACGAACTCATGGCGCCGTTGCGGGCGACGCGATACACCGTGCCATCGTAGCGCGAAGAAACATACAGACTGCCGTCGCGTCCGAACGCCAGGCCGGTGGCGTTCATCATCTCCTGTACGAAGGGCTTCACGTTCTGGTGCAGGTCGATACGATAAATCGCAATCGGCGCCTTCTGCCCACGCGAGCCGGAGAACGTCGCGTAAATATTGCCTTCATCGTCGATAGCAGGGTTAGCCACCGGATGCAAACTCTCGGCCAGGGTGACGGCAACGCCGACCTTCTGCGGATTGCTCCGCTTGCCGTCGGTGGAAACGATCACCTCTCCCGACTCGGCTCCCTCGGGCACGCGCGCCACGATGAACTGCTGCGAGCCGACGATGATCGAGCCCTCGGCATTGCCGAACATCACGGTCGGCCGCTCGGCTTTCGCTGCCGTGAGTCCGCTGCCACTGATGCGGACTTCGCCGCCGGGCAGAGCGAACGCAGGATCGATCGACTCGATACGGGGATTGCCGTTCACGTTTCGTACGGTCCGTCGTTCCATGCTTTCGTTTTGCTCCCGGCCTAGCTCAGCAAACCAAAATGCAGCAGAAGCTGCATCACAATGAGGCCGTAAATTCCCGCCCCCAGGTCGTCGACCACAATTCCCGTGCCCTCCGGCAGCCGCTCGAGCAGACGAATCGGCGGCGGCTTCAGTATGTCGAAGGCACGAAAGAGTATAAAACCCGCCAGCAGCGCTTTCCACCCGATGGGCACAGCGATCAGCGTGACCAGTTGGCCCGCCACCTCGTCGATCACGACATGCTGCGGATCTTTCTTGCCGCAGCCGCGCGCTTCCAGCGTAGCAGCCGGGATGCCCACCGCCACGCTAAGCACGATCAGCAATGCAATCACCACCAACCGCGAGCTCGCAGGGATGTGAGATGCGATCAGCCACCACAGCAGAGCTGTCGCCAGCGATCCCCACGTCCCGGGTCCGGGCTTGAGTCGTCCTGCGCCAAAGAAAGTGGCGACCAACGTGGCCCAACGCGGCGCCGTAGAATCTATCGTTCGCTGCATAGGAAACGCCGCACGGACGCTGGCGTAAGCGTGGAGCCGTGGACAAGGGTGGGGTCCCCCTGGTTAAGGGTGGTGCCCTGAACAAGGGTGGGAGCCCCGGCCTTCAGGCCGGGGAATTGCCACTGCCGCCGATGCCGGGCTTTAGCCCTGGCCTCACTGGCCGTTACTTGCACCGCTTCAATTTGGCTTCTTGACGTGCTCATTCGAATAGTTGGAATCGCCCGTCTCGGAATCGCTCAGCAAGTCGGACTCGCTCATCGGACTTGAAACCACATAGGCGCCGCTCGCCCACTTGCCCAGGTCGATGGTCCGGCAACGCTCGCTGCAAAACGGAAACTCTGCCTCGCTCTTGAGCACAATCTTGCGGCAGATCGGACAACGCAGGCTGCGAACTGATTTCTTGGGCATGATGGATAAGTTGTCAGTAGTCAGTTGTCGGTTGTCAGTAGTCAGTTGTCGTTTTGAAAGGGCACGCCTTCAGGCGTGCCGAAAGCTCCTGTTAACGACGGCTTTAGCCGCTGAGGAGACTCGAATTGAAACTGCCCTCAGGGGCTAAAGCCCAAATCAACCATGCAATGTTCGGCGCAGCTAAAGCTGCGCCCCTTCAAAACTTCTTTCTGAAACCCGACGCCTATTCCACAATCCGCGCTACCAGATCATACTCATGCGCTTCGGTGATCTCGCAGCGATAGAACTCGCCCTCGTTCACCTCACGCTCGCCGAAATCGTTCACGTACACCGTGCCGTCGATCTCGGGCGCGTGCATTGCGGTGCGACCTTCCCACAACAACTCGGTTTCGGCAGACGGGCCTTCCAGCACCAGATCGAATTGCCGGCCAACCAGCGCCTTCTTTTTCTTGCGCGAGATCTGCTTCTGAAGCGACATCAGCTTCTTGCGCCGGCGTTCGATCTCGCGCGGCGCCACTTTCTCATGCAGCTCAAATGCCTTCGCGCCCTCTTCATCCGAGTAGCCAAACACGCCCAGCCAATCAAACTGCGCCTCGCGTACGAACTCACAAAGCTGTTCGAAGTCGTCCTCGGTTTCGCCGGGAAAGCCGACAATGAACGACGTGCGCAGCGTGAGATCGGGAATCGCTCGCCGCATCTTGGCGATCGACTTCAGGAAAATCTCCGCCCCGGCGCCGCGCTTCATCGCTTTCAAAACCGCCGGCGACGCGTGCTGTAGAGGAACATCGATATACGAGCAGATTTTCTCGTGCGCGGCGATGGTCTCCAGCAGCTTGCCCGTGATCTTGTTGGGATAGGCATACAGGAAGCGCACCCAGCGCAGCTCTTCGATTTGCGCCAGCCTCTCCAGCAGCAGCGCCAGCCCGTCTCTCAGACCAAGGTCCTCGCCGTAGCAGGTCGTATCCTGCCCGATGAGGGTAACCTCGCGCACGCCACGCTTTGCCAACTGTTGCGCCTCGGCGATTACCGACTCAAAGCGCCGCGAGCGAAACTTCCCGCGCAGCTGCGGAATGATGCAGAACGAGCAGGGATGATCGCAGCCCTCGGCAATCTTGATGTAGGCCGAATGCTTCGGCGTGGCCAGCACGCGCGGCGTGGTCTCGTCGTACAGATAGTTCGGCAGATCGGCGATGGCGCCGTCCCAACCATCTTTCGAGAAACGTCCCGCCTGCTCGCGGGCATCACCCTCCGAACGGGAATTCAAAATCACAAACGGCGAACCGGAATTGTCGGCCTTCGGCTGCGCAATCCCCGCCGCATTCAGAATCTGCTGCAACTCACCCGTGCCGACCACCGCATCCACTTCGGGAATGTTCTTCTGGATCTCGTTGCGGTAGCGCTCAACCAGGCAGCCGGCGACGATCAGCTTCTTCGCACGGCCAGCCGTCTTGTGCTGCGCCATCTCCAGGATGGTATCGACCGACTCCTGCTTCGCCGTGTCGATGAACGAGCAGGTGTTCACCACGATGACGTCGGCATCCTCGGCGCGCGAGGTGATCTGGGCTCCGCCCTGCGCCAGCAGCCCCATCATGACCTCGCTGTCGACCAGGTTCTTGGGACAGCCCAGGCTCACAAAGCCGACCTTCGTCAGAACGGGCTCCGGGGGAGCGGCTTGCGTCGGTTTTTCGGTAACAGCACTCTTTTCCGGAGCGGTCAGGAGGGCCACAGAATCGTCTGGCACATGCATGGAATCCCTCTATTTTAGCATCCGGACGTGGTTACCACTGTGCTGGGCATCTGCACCCAACGCAACGGCAGGCTATTAACTGTCTTGGATTCCACACGGCTGACAAACTACGATGCGTAACACTCCCAAAGGTAGAGGCATCGCCACGAGCGGCTCTTTGGTCTGGGTGGTATGTAGGGGTGCAGGTCAGTACTTTGGGGCTGTATCGCGTCAGGCAACTCAGGAGAGATGACCGCAGGTCCCTCCACAACGACAGGAATACTGGAAACGACAGGACCACAATATCCGGGGCATTCCAATTTCAGAACAACGCGGAGTGACCCCTGCGGAAGAGATCCAACTTGCACATTGTCCACCGTGTTTTTCAAAAATCCTCTTCCGGTGGTCGTTATCACGTATGTTCCGTCTGGCACTTTCACTGTGACTGATCCGTCCCTGCCGGTGTGCGAAACAACAGTTTCCGAATCGCCCCTGAACTCAACCACGCATTCTGGAACGGCATCCTCGATGACGTCGACGACCGTCACTTTGACCTGCACCAAAGGCGGACTATTCTGAGCGTGGGCTATCGCAGCGGCGAAAGTCAGGAAAGAACCGATAACAATGAAGGCTATACAAAGTCGGGTTGTGACGGCCACAATCACGCAATAATTCTAAGCCGATCGGCCGTCCTTCCCAACCTTGGCTTACTGATAGCGCCTTGCTTAGAACTAGACGCTCGACGACCGAGGGGGTATAAGAACTCAGCACGGACCTGCGAACGTGCCGTGTGACGCAGACCTAAGAGCGCCCTAGAGCGTAGGGAAGCAATGAACCGTCTTTGCGAAGTGGCGTTCTGTGCCATCGCTGTCATTCTTTGGGGTGTGATCTACTCAGTCGCGACGCCCCCGCCGGCAGACCAGCCAATTACCGTTTCGCGATTTGTCATCGACGGTGCGGAGAGCCTGTCCGCCTCTCAACTTGAGGAAGTCAAAGCTTCAGTGATGGGCAGGCCGCCGGAGTCTGGCATAACCTTAATGGATACTGCGAAGCACCTCCTCACGGCTGATCTGGACAGGAAGTGTTATATCCGGGCGAGCATCGACTTGGACGTGGTGAATGCGCAGACTGCGCCTGAATCAGCCTGGATGCATGCGGTTGTGCGGCAAGGCACGCGGTATCGGCTGGGCAACTTTCGCGTGCAATGGGCACACGCTTTTTCAGAGCAACAAATCGGGCAGCTTTTGCCGCTCGACGCCATGCGCCGAGGCGACTGCTCAGGCTTTGACGATGTCGAACGTACGGTCACTGACTTCTACCGAAGTCGCGGTTTTCAGAATGTGAAGGTGCATCCCCTGGTGCAGGCCAACAAAGCAACTGAGCAGTTCGACCTGACGTTGTACATCGACGAAGGCAAGTGAATCGCTTTGACCTCTGCCCCGAACAGGACTACACTCGCCCGCAGCACCTAAGCCTCGACATTTTGGCGATCGGTAGGACCGATGATTACAGCGAACCTGCCACTCATACTGTGTATTGACGACGGCGAAATCCCGCTCCGGGTACGAAAGCTCCTGCTCGACGGCGCGGGTTACCGGGTGCTGACCGCTCGATCAGCGGAAGAGGGCTTCGAAGTCTTCCGGCAGAATCCCATTGAGTTGGTCGTCGCCGACCACTATTTAAGCGCCAAAACCGGGACCGAGATCGCGCAGGAGATGAAGCAGTTGAGACCTGAAGTTCCCATTCTCATCTTCTCCGCTGCCGCGGAAAAGCCGCCCGGCCTTGAATTCGCCGACGGCTTTTTGTCCAAGGGCGAGTCGCCGGATGCCCTGCTCCATGCGATTGCCTCCCTGTTGCCGAAGAAGTTAGTGGCCGAATCATAGCTGCGATGGGTTGTACCCAGTCCCCCAGTTCCAGCTCGATCCTCGATCACCCGTTGGCGGTTTTCGAAGGCTACTCGTACCCAACCGCAACCAACTTCCAATCATCCCCAGTCTCTATGAAGACGAATTCGACAGGGTCTTTTCCGTTCGCGCAGTAATCGTTGTTGGGCTTCAGTATGAGGTGGACCTGAGATGCTCCACCATTCTGCGTGATCTGGTGTTCCATGGTCCAGTCCTTGGTCCGGCTCATAAGATCGTGTACGGAACAGGGCGGAAGCGCCAGCCGTTTGTGCGGGGTTTCGCGCGACAAACATTTCGAGTCAAATAAGACGCAATAAACGGCGCGCTTCTGGTCCAATTCTTCCTGTACCTGCGCTTTGAACTGATTGTCGCCGTCGATGCCGAAGGTCACGCCCGAGGGCCCGATCAGGGAGAGAAACTTGGCGGTGTCTTTGCCGATCAGTATCTGCTTCAGCTCAGTCTCCAAAGCAAGAACTGCGTTGTTGTCCTGCTCCGATTGGCCCAGGCTCTGAGAAGCCACAGCCACCAACAGCGCCATTGCCGCGAAGAATCGTCTCACAACTGCAGCTTACGCTGACGTGTGCTTCGCTTCCAGCCTTGCTTGCTCCTCTTAACGATCGCGCCATGTTCCATTTCATATTCCTCAAGAGGGCAGAGGCTCGCGCCCGGACGAGGACGCTCGTCACGGCAAGCGGTTATGAATTTACCTCCGATCCGTGTTCATCCGTGTAAATCCGCGGCTCGTTGGTTCTTCCTGCAAGATGGTATTATCGGTACTCGGGCGCTGGTCCCGCGCAACGAAGCTCTGTGAACCCCGCCAGGACCGGAAGGTAGCAACGGTAACAGGTCACTTCGGGTGCAGCGGTCAACTGGCGCCTGAACTTTTGAAGCCGCTATTGGCTCTTGGCTGTTTTCCCCTTGCGTTTCCAGCCTTGCTTCGCACAATTGATTCGACGAATGCAGCGGGAGCATCAGTCTCTAGCCAAGAGCCAAAAGCCAAGAGCCGTCTGTAGAATGAAGCTGCATTCATCTTGCTTTCATCTCTGACGCTGGAGGTCTCGATTGCCTACTGCTCATCGCGCCAAAATCACGGCGCTCGGAACCTATGTTCCCCCCCGCGTTCTTTCTAATCAGGACCTCGAAAAGATGGTCGACACCACTGACCAGTGGATCCAGGAACGCACCGGCATCCGCGAACGGCACATCGCTGGCAAGGGAGTCGCCGCCAGCGATCTGGCTGTGGGAGCGGTCAAAAACCTGCTCGAATCGCATCCTTTCGACTTGCAGGAAGTCGATCTGATCGTCGTCGGCACCGTCACGCCCGACATGATGTATCCCTCGACCGCCTGCCTGGTGCAGCACAAGCTTGGCATCGCCCAGACGTGGGGCTTCGACGTCTCCGCCGGATGCTCGGGCTTTCTCTACGCGCTGAATGCCGGAGCCAGTTTTATCGAATCCGGCGCGTACAAAAAGGTGCTGGTCATCGGCTCTGACGTGAATTCGTCGATGACCGACTACACCGATCGCGCGGTGTGCATCATCTTTGGCGACGGCGCTGGGGCCGTGCTGCTTGAACCCGCCGAAGAAGGCGAAGAGGGCATCATCGACCATGTCGCCCAGGTCGAAGGCGCCGGAGGCCAATATCTCTACATGCCCGGCGGCGGCAGCCTGAATCCCGCGTCGCACGAGACGGTCGACCAGAAGATGCACTACATTCACCAGGACGGACAGCAGGTCTTCAAGTACGCAGTGAAGAAGATGGCCGAGATGACCGAGCGCGTGCTGGCCAAGAACAGCAAGACCGGTACCGACGTGGACTGCTTCATCGCCCACCAGGCCAACCGGCGCATCATCTCCGCCACCGCCGACCGCCTGAAGATGCCGATGGAAAAGGTCATCATCAACATCGATCGCTTCGGAAACACCACGGCAGGGACGATTCCGCTGGCCATGCATACAGCCGTCGAAACCGGCAGGCTGAAGAAAGGCAACCTGGTTCTGCTGGCTGCGGTGGGCGCGGGATTCACCTCGGGAGCGACGCTGCTGCGCTGGGCGTTCTAGGTGGAGCCGGCCGTCAGGCCGGCGTTGCGCCCGCTGTTTTGAAGGGGCACGGCTTTGGTAGAGCCGGCCTTCAGGCCGGCGTTACGCCCGCTGTTTTGAAGGGGCACGGCTTCAGCCGTGCCGAAAGCAGGATTCAATAAACTCGGCCTTTAGGCCCTGAGGGCACTCCGCTTCAGCGGCTGAAGCCGGTGATGTTTTGTAGAGTTGCGGCACGCCTGAAGGCGTGCCCTTTCAAAAGAAACGATTAACATGCCACGCCACAAACCCGTTCCCGGTCACGAAGTTCAGCAGCGCACCTATGGCAATCACTGCTTCGGCTGTGGCCCGGAGAACGAAACCGGACTGCAACTGAAGTTCAAGCTCAACGAAGAAACTCAGCGCTTCGTCTGCAAGTTCAAGCTGCCGTCACGGTTCGAGGGCCCGCCGTCGCACGCTCACGGCGGCATCATCGCGACCATCCTCGATGAGGCAATGGGCAAGGTCAGCAAGTTGCGCAACATTATTGCCGTTACCGGGCAGATGGCCATAACTTACATCCGGCCGGTTCCGCTCGGTAAGCCGCTAATCACCGAGGGTTGGGAGGTGAGCGTGCGCGGCCGCGAGCACAATCGGGTCGCCGAAATCCGCAACGCCAAGGGCGAGGTGTTGGCCCAGAGCACGGGTGTGTTCATCGAGATCGATCCCCACCGCATGTTCGCCAAGTTCCTGAAGAAGAAGCACAGCGACGCCACATAGGATCGGTTAACTGAGATTCGTCAGCATCTCAACGAACGCCTTTTGGGCGCTAGAAGGAATCTGCTTCTTGCGGCAGATGTACACGTACTGGATCTCGGGATCCATGTCGGCCAGGCGAATTGCCGTAAGCGTTCCTGCTTCGATCTCGCGCTGCACCACGCCCCGAGGTTGAACGGAAATCCCCAGGCCCGCTTCTACCGCGTGCTTCACGCCTTCGACGTTCACGAAGTCGAGGATGTTCGTCAACACGATCCCTTTTGCCTTGAGCTTCTCTTCGACCGTAACTCTGGCGCCCGCACCGCGCGCGGCGACGATGAACGTTTCGTCGACCAGTTCCTGCGCTTTTATGTTGCGGCGGTTTGCCCACTTGTGCTCCGGCGGCACGATCACCACCAACTCATCGGTCATGAACGCAAATGTCAGCAGCCTGGGATGATGCACATCCGCGCTCACCAATCCGAAGTCGAGCTTGTTGTCGAGCACCTTGGCTTCGATGCTCGCCGTCGTCGCAATCGCCAGCGTCACTTCGATCGCGGGATGGTCTTTACGATAAGCAGCCAGCAAGCGCGGCAACACGTAAAGTCCGACCGGAAAGCTGGCGCCGACGCGCAACCGTCCGCCACGCAAGCCGGCCAGCTCCTGGATGCGCTGCTCCGCCGATGCCACCGAGCCGAGCACCTCCTGCGCGGTCTCGTACAGGACCTCCCCAGCTTGCGTCAGAGAAACTTTTCTTGGCTCGCGCTCGAAGAGCGGCACTCCGATCTCTTCTTCCATGGCCTTGATGTGCTTGCTGATCCCGGACTGCGTTAGGTGCAACGAATCGGCAGCTTTAGTGAAGCTTTCGGCCTGCGCGACGGCATAAAACACGCGTAAACGCTCAAGATTTGTCATGACTTAAAGTGATGGATTCCATGAAATCAAGTCCTTTGACTCATGTCAAGGGCAGAATTAAGCTGCAAATGTGATCGAGAATGAAGAAATCAACCTCGATCCTGGAGGTTTCCTATGAACAATCTGGCATACGTAGAAGTTGAAGAAACCAGCGTTCCCGAGAGCTGCAAGCTCATACTGGCTTACAGCCGGAACGAAGATTCGGCGAAAGGCGACGCGCAGATCGTCGAGTCAATCGTCGACCACCAGCTCGCTATCGGCAGCATGCCGGCGTAATCCCAAGATCTGTCATCTTGAGCGAAGCGAAGGACCTGCGGTTGTGTCCGCCACGAACCAGGTCCTTTCGCGCTATCATTCATCGGCCCAAACGCCTGCGTCCATCCACAGCGTAAAATAATCTATTCACCTAAGCTTGCGGCCAATTGAGATTGGTTCGCGCTTTTTCTGTGATGGAGAATTCTTATGTCTGACAACAACGGCAACAACACTGGATTACGTTTGAAGATCGGCTTGGCCGAGATGCTGAAGGGCGGCGTCATCATGGACGTGATGAGCGTGGCGCAGGCCGAGGTCGCCGAGAAGGCCGGTGCGGTCGCCGTCATGGCGCTGGAGCGCGTGCCCGCCATCATCCGCGCCGAGGGCGGCGTCTCGCGCATGGCCAATCCGAAGCTGATCAAAGAAATCATGGCGACGGTATCGATCCCGGTGATGGCCAAGTGCCGCATCGGCCACTTTGCCGAGGCGCAGATTTTGCAGGAGATCGGCGTTGACTACATCGACGAGTCGGAAGTGTTGACGCCTGCTGACGAAGAACACCATGTCGACAAGCATCAGTTCAAGACGCCGTTCGTCTGCGGCGCACGCAATCTGGGCGAAGCGCTGCGGCGCATTGCCGAAGGCGCGGCCATGATCCGCACCAAGGGCGAAGCTGGCACCGGGGACGTGATTCACGCCGTCAAGCACATGCGCCAGATTGTGAAAGAGATGAAGCAGCTCACCGTGATGAGTGATCAGGAGCTGTTCGCCGCCGCGAAGAATCATCAGGCGCCCTACGAGCTGATCAAGATGGTTGCGAAACTCGGCAAGCTTCCGGTGCCGAATTTCTCCGCCGGCGGAATTGCCACC
Source organism: uncultured Acidobacteriaceae bacterium (assembly GCA_963819645.1). GTDB lineage: Bacteria > Acidobacteriota > Terriglobia > Terriglobales > Acidobacteriaceae > CAVVDY01. The sequence goes on along the minus strand of CAWFWZ010000014.1, from coordinate 215,772 downwards.
CCAGCCGATGCGTCGCTCATGATGCAGCTTGGCGCCGAAGCCGTGTTCGTCGGCTCAGGCATCTTCATGAAGAGCGGAGTCACACCGCTCGACCTGCTGAACAAAGACGAGCGCGCCGAAGCCGAAGCCCGCGCGAAAGCTATCGTGATCGCGACCACGCACTTCAACGATGCGAAGGTTCTCGCCGAAGTCAGCGCGCAGGTGCCGGGAGCGATGAGGGGCCTGGCGGTGTCAGCGATCGAGGAGAAAGATCTGTTGCAGACGCGGGGATGGTAGGAAAGAAGCTGTCAGCCATCAGCCGTCAGCTATCAGTTTGAGGCGCGACCAGTTCGCGCCCTTTGTTTTGCTGTCTCATTCGGCTCTGAATCTAGTCAAGCTTCTCGTAAGTCGGCGGGGGGAGACCAACCCAGTCACAGGGCGAAGTTCGCGTGGAGCAGACAGGTCGTACTGCGCCCTACCTGTGATATTCTAAGACGTGAAGAGGCCGGGAAAGCCACGCAAGGTGGTGGATGAAACGACGCAAGTGCGTTGTGCTCTCGGCCAGGGGATCATTCGTGAGGAAGTCTGGCAGGATTCGCGGGGCGCTGTTGTGAAATACAACTTGGCTTTCATAAATCATTCTCTTTACACCTGTGACAATGGGCGGGTGCTCGGATACGACAACAGTCACGGGAAACACCACAGGCATTATGCCGGTGCGGAACAGAGATTTTCTTTTGTCAGCTACGAGAAACTGATGAAGCGTTTTCTGAAAGAAGTGCGCGGACTCCGCGACAAGAAGGAGCCGATATGCAGCTGAAGATCCATACAGACGGACTTGAAGGATACGGTAAGCGAGCCTTGGCACGGGCGCGAAAGCTCGATCGCCGGGAGCGCATCAAATCCGAAATCACGATTACCTTCGACAATCCGCTGGCAATGCTTGACGTACTCACCGCTGAGCGCATCCGGCTCGTACAGAGGCTGAGGACCGGATCGTCGTCAATCACCGGCCTTGCTGCCGCCTTGGGACGCGATCCCAAGTCGGTGCGTAGAGATGTTTCGAAACTGGAGCGGGCAGGAGTAGTACGCACTCATGAGCGAACCAATCCGGGTCATGGGCGAGCGAAAGTCGTAGAACCGGTGGCACGCGAATGCCGGCTCACCGCAGTTCTCTGAGCCCTCGCTCGAATCACGCCTGAGCTCGCGATAATCTAAAGTCCTGACGTATTCACTGATAGCTGAAGGCTGAGAGCTGACAGCCTTCTTGCGAGATCGAATGGCGAATAGCGTGCCAAAAATCGGCGTCCTCGCACTACAAGGCGATTTCGAAGCCCATCGGCGACGGCTGGAAGAACTCGGCGCCGAGGTCGTGCTCGTGCGCAAGCCCGAGCAACTCGACGAGATCGACGGCCTGGTCATTCCCGGTGGCGAATCGAGTACTTTTCTCAAGCTTCTTGGCGAAAAGGGATTTCAGAAGCTCAGCGACTTCGTTCACACCAAACCGACGTTTGGGACGTGCGCCGGCGCAATCCTGCTTGCACGACAAGTCGAAAACCCGCACCAGACCGGCCTCAACGCCATTGACATGACCATTCGGCGCAATGCCTATGGACGGCAGATTGACTCCAGCATTGTTGAGGCGGTTACGTCATTAGGCGGCGATCCTCTCGAGATGGTTTTCATTCGTGCTCCGCGAATCGAAAACATCGGCAATGGAGTTGAAGTGCTGGCGAAGCGCGACGGCGATCCTGTGCTGGTGCGCAAGGACAATGTCATGGCAGCGACGTTCCATCCTGAGCTATCGGAAGACCCGCGTGTGCATGCGGAGTTTTTGAAGCTGGTGAGGCATGGGAGCAAGTAGCAAGTAGTTAGACCGTCTTGCATCAGGCACGGCTTCAGCCGAGCCATAGAGCCTTTGTTTTGATGCCGTCATTCTGGGCGGAGCGAAGAACCTGCTGTTTGTGTCGTTCCTGAAGGGATTTACCTTCAGATACGACGCTTACCAAGGACTCACGTCCTGGGCTACGGTTATGCCGTCCTGCGGACTGGCACATCCCGGTTTCAACCTCGTTAGCATCACGCGCCAGCGAGCCAATTCCGCCCTGGCTAAAGTCGGCACAATAGATGGATCGGCTTCACCGCGCTAAAGCGTGGTGCCTCCACCCAACCGAGGTTGCGCCTAAACGTGGAGCAATTCCCCCCGCAGTCTCTGGCCGACAGCTAAGAGCCAATCGCGAAAAGCGGCGCTTCTGAGACTTCTGTCACAGCCTTACACTGTTGCCTGCCATAGCATTCAGTTATGGCAACCCTGACCATGTCTGCTCAACAAGCTCGTAAGAGAACCATGTTGATCCCGCGCGAACACGGCGCGTGGGGAATGTTGCTGGTACCGCTGGCGACGGGAGCAATCGTCGCATCGCGCTTGGGTTTTCATGCCGGACCACTTGTGTTATTTGTGGTCGCGACGCTGGCGCTCTTCTGGCTGAGAACGCCGCTTGAAGCGTGGCTTGGTCTGTCCCCGATCAAGGCGCAAACCAAACAGGATCAGGCATCGGTTTTGCGTTTGATTGTGTTGCTCTGCGTCGTCGCGCTAGCCAGCCTCGGCATTTTGTTCGCAACCGGATACGCGCGTGGACTCGTCGTCATCGGCATCGTCGCGGCGGTTGCATTTGGAGTGCAGGAGATCGTCAAGAAGCTCGGGCGTGCGGGACGGATGCCGGCGCAGATCATCGGCGCGATTGGGCTGACATCAACGGCTGCGGGCGCGTACTACGTCGCGAGCGGCGCGCTCGATAGAACGGCCGTGTTGCTCTGGATTGCTAACTGGCTCTTTGCTGCCGACCAGATTCATTTCGTGCAGATCGCGCATTCGCGGATCTCGCCTGACAACGTCGCGGGAAAAGTTTGCGCGCGGAAAGTGGTTCATATACGCGCAGATTGGGTTGGTCGTCGTGCTCGCGGCGGCCGGCGCGTTTCGCTTGCTGCCGCTTTGGACGTTGATCGCATTTGTTCCCGCGCTGTTTCGAGGAGGCGCGTGGTTCGTCCGGCCAACTCAGCCGTTGGATGTACACAAGTTGGGGTTCAGCGAGTTGGCGCAGGCGATCGTGTTTGGGGCTGTATTGTCGGCTGCGTTTCTGGTGTGAATGGGTTCTGTCGTCCTTACGGACTCGGGTTTTCGATTGGACGCATTCCCAGCACTGCGTGCTGGGCTAGACTATGGCCTCCGCTTCGCGGAGTCACGGCGGTGGCAACAGTGGTGCTACATTTCACTGGTCCGGCAGAAAAGACCCACTCAACCCAAACGATGGCTTGAATGGGGCACCCAAATTTCCACCCGACTGTTCCACCCGACTCTCCCACCCGACTCTTCACCCCGACTGTTCCACCCGACTGTTCAATTGTGGCGCACGAAAAACTTTTCTTTGTCCACGTCTGCCGGGACGGCGACGTCGAAGAAGCCGACCATCATCTCTTCGTAGGTCTGCCCTCCCCACGTCACCGTGGCGTTGGGGTCGGGATTGTGCGGATTGTCGTCGGAGTTGTCGTACCACGCCACCGCCTGCAAGCGCGTGCCGGCTTTCAAGAAGCGCGGTTGCGCAAGCTTGTAACTGAGTTGCCAGTGGAAGTGATAGTTCACGCGCAGCAAGGTTTCCTGAACGGAGCCATCCGGGTTGACGATGTTGTATTCGAAGCGCTTGCCGCGCAGATGCATGTGCGGGAAGAAGCTGAGCAGCGTGCAATCGTTGGGCAGAGTGCCGGAGACATCGACTCGGTAATCGTCCTCGCGCGGCGGGATGACGAAGCTGTGATTGGTGAGTTGCAAGGTCAGCACGCGCTGCGCTGGCTTCTCCTTGGCGAAGACCAGGCCCACGCTCGTCTGGTCGGTGGCGGCGTGACCGTTCGAGGTGTAATGCATCTGAAATACCAGGTCGGAGCCGGCGGGAATGAACTTAGCCATGGTTGCGGGCCAGTGGTCGGGCTGGCTGCCGGGCGCGTATACCAGCAGCATGTCGGTGGTGGTCTCGTGGGCTTCGGCGCGCAGCTTCGGGTCTTTGAAACTAGAGGCGACGAACGGCACGCCGACCGGCGCGGAGCGCAGCCAGTCGGAGTTCGGCGGCCGGATGTAGACGACGGCGTGGTGCACGTGCTCGGGACTCGACGGCTTGATCTCCGACTCGCGCACCCACATGTCGTGCGTGAATCCGGTGGGCACGATCTCGTAGGTGTACTCGATGTCGCCGGTAGCCGGCAGCGTGACCGGCTGCGGCATGGCGATGACTTTGTCGGGGGGATCAATGTTCCAGCCTTGTGGCCAGTGCTTCGCAGGGGGAGCGTCTTTGGGCGGACCTTCCGGCGCGCCAGCCGCGACCCACTTTGCGATGATCGCGATCTGCTCGGGCGTAAGTGACGGGTCGTTGGAGAATTTCCCGTAGCGCGGATCAGCGAACCAGGGAGGCATGGTCTTCGCCTCAACGGCGGTTCGGATTGCGGCAGCCCAGGGCTTCGTTTGCTGATAGTTCACCAGCGGCATGGGCGCAATTTCGCCGGGACGGTGACACGCCTGGCAGTGGTCCTGAAGGATGGGGAGCACGTCTCGGTAGAAAGTCGGGTGGGACACTCTGTCCGGTTTAGCCGCGCCGATCAGCAGAAGAGAGATGAACGAAGCGAATGCGAGGTAGATGCGCGAACTCGCTCTGCGCCGCAATGAAACGAGGGAAGACAACCTGTGATTTTAGTCGTTGCTGGCGCGAATCGAAAAGCAGGTCCCTCGGCGACTGAAGTCGCCTCGGGATGACAAGATAAAGGAGTTTATCGGCACGACCGAGGTCGTGCCCTGACGCGAGGAAATGTGCAAGATAGCTTCTCGCCAAAGGCCAAAAGCTAAAGGCCAAAAGCGGCTTCTATCCCTGCTCCTGCAACTCTTCTGGCGCGCCGTGGCGGCGCAGCAACTGCGGCAGGTTCTGCGAGAACGCGGAGCGCGGCAGCACCATGTCGCAGCCCGCTTCCTGCGCCTTCATCTTGAGTTCGCCCTGAACGTGTGAGACGAAGCCGATGATGTTGGTCGCTTTCTTCAGCTTCGATTTCAGCTTGGGAATGAGGGTGAGCGGCTTGGCTCCCAGATTGTTCAGGTCGAAGATGATGAGCGAAGGCTTATCGTCGCCATTCTGTCCCATGCGCTCGTAGAGGTCTTTGTCGGTCTTGACGAACTCGACCTTCACGTTGAGCTTGCGGCCGGTCTCCTGAATTTTGGTCAGGAAGAACAGATCGTCAACAAAGGCATAGATACGTGCTGGTCCGGCATCGGCGGTCACGGGAAGAGGCTCTGGCTCGACCGGCATGAACGGCTTGGCGAACCCCGGGCCCACGCGACCGCGGCCCTGCCGTTGCTGATTGCCGTTGCTGTTACCGTTCTGCGCCGCACGGTAGCTGTGGTCCATAGGAGCGGTGTAGATGCCGCCGCCCGGCTGGCTCTGCCCGGTGCGCTGTCCGGGACGATGGCCGGGCTTGCGCCCTTTGCTGTGACGGTGCTGGCCAGGGCCCTGTTGCGGGCCGCGACTCTGGCCTTGTCCCTGAGGCTGAGCACCTTGCGTGACAGGTCCACGACGCCCACGGCGCCGTCTGCGTCCTTTCCCCCCGCCGGGCTGGCCGGATGGAGGGTTCGATCCTTGGTTCATGTTTCTCTCGTAAGTCACTTCTCGCAGGTTGCGAGTTCCCACATCTGGACCGCATTTGCTGGCTTGCTGCTCGCGTAAAGAACTGCGGAGTCGGCAATTATGCAGTTGGAGTCGTTCTCGAAATCGAGTTCGTTACGTCCGTCTGGCGCCTGGACATGTTGGCGCATGGAACGCCGGCACGAAGGTGCGGCGATTGGAGGACGCTTCTATGGTACTCAGCTTTGGCTGTGAAACGCAAGTTCCAAAATACCTTCTCCCCCTTGGATGCACCTGCTTTCACAATGCGCATAGAAAATTCACGTGTTCTGGAAAATGAATCTCAATTCAGTCGGGCCAGCAGTTGCCGCACCATCTCCAGCGTCTCCTGCACATCTTCGGCGTCGGGAGCATCGGGGCAGAGCTTCAAATAGTTCGCCAGGTCCTGTGCGGCGCCTACGTACTGATCGAGATTCAGCCTGACCAGCGCCCGCTCGCGCAGCATCTCGGTACAACGCGGCGGGATGGCCAGCAGCAGATCGAGGACCATCAGTCCCTTGCGGAAATTTCGCTGCGTGAAATAAATCTGCCGCAGGTTGTTCAGCATTCGGGTGAGGATTTCGCGGCGGGTGACCGGCGAGAGGAACTCCGGTTTGAACTCAAGCTCGCCGCGGTAAATCTGCTTGAGCCGGGCGTCGCAATCGCCGGGCGTCAGCACCAGTCCGCGATTGAAGGCGTCGATAATGATCTCCCCCGACAGCACGTCGTAGTGCTTTAACAGAAAATGCCCCGGCATGGCGGTGCCGGCCAAAGGAAATCCGATGCGGCGAGCGACCTCCATGTAAATAACCGAGAGGGTAATGGGAATGCCCAGCTTGCGGTCGAGCACATCATTGAGAAAAGAATTTCGCGGGTCGTAATAATCGTCACGATTGCCGCGCAGGCCTTCCTCCTCGAACAGCACACGATTGAGCGTGGCGATGGCCTCGCGTGCGCTGCTATTCGCGCGCAAGCGTCGCTTCACCCTGGCAGCCAGAGTGTTCAAGCGTTGCAGGTAGATCTCGATCTCGAGTTCGGGATATTCGATGCGAGCCAGCGCCAGCGCAGCTCCGGCGAGGTCGATGGCTTCGTCCTCATGCGCCGGATTTACCAGTTGCGCAAACGTCAGCAAGGCCCTGCTATACGGGTCTGATCCCAGCATCCGTGCGTTAGATGAGACAAGCGGCGTGGCAGATTCGATGAAGCGTGCCAGAGCGAAGGTTCGAAGCGCGCGTCGCGTGCGGACGCGATATAGTGAACCGTCATGCCATCCGCCAAGGTTCGCAAAGAAAAAAGTGCCGTCAAGGTTCTCTCCAGCAAGGTTTCTTTCCGTGGCAAGGTCTTCAGCGTAACTACCGATCGCGTGCTCGAACCCAATGGGGTATCGGCAGTTCGCGATGTGGTGCGCCATTCCGGCTCGGTGGTAGTGCTGGCCATCGACGACACAGAGCGCGAGCCCCGGGTGCTGCTGGAGCGGCAATACCGTTACGCGGCACGCGATTATCTGTGGGAGATCCCAGCTGGGCGCATCGACGGGAAAGAAAAACCGCTGGCAGCTGCGAAACGGGAGCTGCGGGAAGAAACTGGCTACACGGCGAAGTCGTGGAGCAAGGCGCTGTTCTTCTATCCCAGCCCCGGGCTTTATGGACGAGACCATGACCGTCTTTCTGGCACGCGGACTCAAGGCGGGCGAGGCTGAGCCGGAAGCTGACGAACGCATCGACTACGCGCTGGTTCCGCTCACCCAAGTGGTCACGCTGATCATGTCGGGAAAGATTCGCGACGGCAAGACCATCGCCGCCGTGCTCTGGTTTCAAGTCCAGCAGAAACGCTAAGCGCAAGATTTACAGCCTGTCGCGGGTTGGATGGTTTTATCCAAATAGCGGGTTACTTCTGAGACATCACCGTGGGTCAATAGTTAATTGATTTCCCCTAAACCTACGTTTCTTAAAGAAATAGGCTATATACCTTCTTGACACTACGACCCCGTTAAGAGCACAATTAAGACACGCCGTTGACAGGCAACATCTCCGATCTGCCGCAGGTCCTCCGGGAACGCAAGCTCCTCCACGATCTGGGCTGGGTAGGTACCAGCCTGTTGGACGTAATTCAAGCCAGCGCCTCGCCCGAGAGGTGCTGATGGGCGTGGGCCCGGAGGAAGAACGAACGTGAAAATGAAAGGAACCGTAAAGTGGTTCAATAACGCGAAAGGTTTCGGCTTTATCGGCCGGGACGATGGTCCGGATGTTTTTGTGCATTACAGTGCCATTCACACCGAAGGCTACAAGAGTCTGCAGGAAGGCGATCCCGTGGAGTTTGAGATCGTGCAAGGGCAAAAAGGTCCGCAAGCCGACAACGTCATTAAGGCGCAGTAGTCGACTGTCGGATTCTTCTGGCAAACCCAGCCACCGGGCTGGGTTTTGCTATTGGGGGGATGTCTGGGACACGAATCCGAGGACTCGTGGGCGGATCTGCCATTTTGAGAGAGAATACGTGTATGACTGGTATTCGTTATCTCACCGATGAGAAGGGGCGTCGCGTCGCGGTCCAAATCAATCTCGACAAGCATCGAGAGTTGTGGGAAGACATCGAGGATGTACTGGTTTCCCGCTCGCGGGAGAGCGAGAAGCGAATACCGCTCGACACGGTCAAAGCCGAGCTACTTAAGATTGGCAAGTTAGTGTGAGGGTAAGCTCTCTCCAAAATGGTCTACGGTTTGTAACACGACACGAACTTCAGTCGTGCTGGTAAGGCTTGCCGACTATCAAGGTTTTAACCCCTGCAAAACGGGAGTTCAGGGGCTAAGGCCCAAATTCATTTGCGATCGTTTGTGGCACGGCTAAAGTCATGCCCTGATACGAAACGTTCCTTGGATAACAAAACCATCGCGAACGTCTTCTACGAAACCGCCGATCTGATGGAGATCAACGGCGACGACGGATTCCGTATCCGCTCCTATCAACGCGCTGCCGAGGCGGTTGAGGCCTCGCCCGACCAGGTAGCTTCCCTGCTCAGCGAGCCCAAGAAGTTGCTGGCGGTTCCCGGCATCGGCAAGGGCATGGCGGCGAACATCAAGGAGCTGTGCGAGACCGGCAAGCTCAAACTGCATCAGGAGCTGCTGGAGAAATACCGGCCATCGATGCTGGAGCTGCTGAAGATTCAAGGGCTGGGGCCAAAGACCATCGCCCTCATCTGGAGCGCGTTCCAGGTCAGCGACCTGGCGGGAGTGGAGCAGCTCGCGCGCGAAGGCAAACTGCGCGAACTTCCCCGGCTGAGCGAAAAGTCGGAGCAGAAGATTCTCAAGGCGATCGAAGATTATCGCCGCATCTCGGGACGCTTCCTGATCGATGAAGCCGACCGCACCGCCCAGAAGCTGGCGGCGCATCTGCGCACATTGAGGGCATCGAGAAGATCACGCCGGCCGGCTCGTTGCGGCGTGGACGCGAAACCGTGGGCGATCTCGACGTACTCGATCACCGGGCCGTGTTGTGTCGATGACCAAACGCGCGCCGGGCTGATTGAAGAGATCCTGCGCTTCCCCGGCATTGTTGAAGTTCTCGCCAAGGGCGACAACAAGGTAAGCTTCAAGCTGCGCAGCGGCATGCAAGTCGACGTGCGCACCTTGCCGCCCGACTCCTACGGAGCCGCAATGCAATACTTCACCGGCTCCAAGAACCACAACGTGACGCTGCGGCAGCGGGCGCTCAAACAGGGCTACACCCTGAGCGAATACGGACTCTTCACCCTGGAAAACAACGAGCGCGTCGCGGGCACCACCGAAGACGAAATCTACGGCAAGCTGGGGCTCGACTGGATCCCGCCAGAGCTGCGTGAGAACTGCGGCGAGATTGAAGCCGCGGCCAAGCACACGCTGCCCAAGCTCGTCGAGCTCAGCGACATCCGCGGCGAAGTACACATGCACACCGTCGAGACCGACGGACGCTGCACCATCGACGAGATGGCCCAAGCCGCCAAGGAACGCGGCTACCAGTACATCGCGATCACCGACCACTCCAAGAACCTGGCGTTTGCCAACGGACTGGACGACGCGCGGGCCGAGCAGCACATCCGTCGCATTCGCGCAGCCAACGACCAGATCGAAGGAATCACCATCTTCGCCGGCATCGAGGTAGACATCCTGGGCGACGGCGAGCTCGACCTGTCGGACTCTGTGCTGGAGCAGATGGACGTTGTCGTCGCGAGCGTCCACTCCCTGTTCAGCCAGGAGCCGCAACAGATGACCGATCGCCTGCTGCGCGCCATCAGCAACCCGAATGTGTCGTTCCTCGGGCATCCGACGGGCCGCCTGCTGCTGAAGCGTGATGCCTACAAGTTCGACATGGAGGCGATCCTGAAGTCCGCAGCGGAACACAAAGTTGCGATGGAGCTCAACGCCTATCCCGACCGGCTCGATCTCAACGACGTTCATCTGCGCATGGCGCGCGACCGCGGCGTGAAGATTGTCATCAACACCGACGCTCACCACACTTCCCATTTTGAGAAATTGAAGTATGGAATTCTCCAGGCACGCAGAGCATGGTTGACATCGCATGACATCCTGAATACTCTTCCGGAGCAAGAGTTCCGCAAAGCTATGAAGCACATCTGGCCGTCCAACTAGCCGGCTTTGCGGGAACCAGTCCGAGCAGTCTCCCAGGAGCTCTCATGACTACCCACTCATAAGCATCACCAGGCGCGAATTCGATGCCGGCCATGTGCCGATCACCGAAGAGTTCGACAGCCCGCGCCGGACCTTGCCACCCGTTCTCACGTTGGTGATCGCCCTCGTCGTGGTAGTCGTGTTTATCGCCGGCGTCGCGTATATCTTCCGCGCCAAGCCGATAGCACAGGGACAGATCGATAACGTCTTCTTCAGCCAGAATAAAGGTCAGCCGAATTCGATGGTGGCGATCCAGGTTTCGCTGAAGGCCGTGGGCGACAAGCCGATCTACATCAAGGGGATCACGGCCGAGCTGAAAACTCAGAATGACACTTACACCGATGACGCGGCCTCGCCTTCGGATTACGACCGTTATTTCCAGGCCTATCCCGACCTCAGAGACCATGCCATGAAGCCGCTCGCGGTCGAGACCAAGATCCAGCCCGGGACGCAGGAGAGCGGAACCGTGATCGTGACCTTCCCCATCGATCAGGGCGAGTTCGATACCAGGAAGAGCCTGACGGTGACGGTGCAACCGTACGATCAGAAGCCGATTGTGCTGAAGGAAGCGGGGAAGTAACGATCAGGCAGCCGGAGGCGCGGGCTTCTCGAGCACGACTAGCCGGGTTTCCAACTCCAGAAGCTTGGATTGGAACGCGTCCATCTGCTCGGTGGTGGAGGCGTTAACGTTCGAGAGATCGGCTTCAATCTTGCGAAAGCGTACGGTGGCCGACTGCTGGTAAGCTCCGAACGCGCGGACAATGCGGGTTTCTGCGTCATGAGTCCGCTCGTCGATATACTCGCGTAAGCGGTTCTCCCGTTCATCGATGTGCTCGCGTAAGCGGTTCTCCCGTTCATCGATGTGCTCGCGCAGGCGGTTCTCAACCTCATTGAGCTGTTCACTCAATCGTCCTTCAATTCCCTGCAAGATTTCGCGAAGTTCGTTAGCTTCCATGTCAGTGGTTGTAGTTTACAACGCCGTTGAATTTTCAAGGGCTCAAAGCGTCAAGACAATGGAGGCTTCAAACCCCTTTCGGGAAAAGCCCCTACGGTGTCACCGGTGTAGGCGCGTTCTTCGGAGTTGCCAGGTATCCCGTGATGGAGTTCTTGGTCTCGGAGAAGACCACAACCTCGTAGAGCAAGCGGTCGCGCCCGGTATAGAACTGCAGCGGTTCGCCCACGGTGCGATCCTTTTTTTCGATGGTGCGGTCGTCGGCGATCACGTTCAAGGTAAAGCGGCTCTTCTTGGCATCCACTTTTTTCAGTTGCAGGCTGACCGTCGACACCGGCTGCTTTTGGCCCTTTTGCAACGTGAAGTCGTAATAATTGCGGTCGCCTTTATGTTTCAGGACGTCCAGTTCGCTGGCGTTGCGTGCGACTAAACCGCTCTGCACTCCCAAGTCGCCGATGGTCTTCTCCAACTTCTGATTAGTCGCGGCAAGGTCAGACTGGGTCTTCTGAATATCCGTCTTGGCTCCTCCCAACTCGGTCTTGACGCCGCCGACTGCCGTATTCACCGCGGCAATCTGCTGGCCCTGCTGCCTCTGCTCTGAGGTGAGTTTCGCCTCAGCCTGCTTCTGCGCACGCTCCAGATCGGCTGCCCGCTTGGCCATCTCCTGCTTGGTGAGGCCGACTTCTGAGGTCAGCGCCTCCTTGAATTCATTGGAGGTGCTGTGCAGGCGCGCCACCAGCTGCTGCTGCGCGTCGTTCAGGGCCATCTGCTTCTGATCGAGAACATCGAGGCGGGTCTTGAGCGAGTACATGAAATACAGCGAAGCCGCGACATACACTACGGCCAGTCCAAGAAGGATGTATTGCAGGATATGGCTCTGCCTGGGTGGCATCTGCGATTCGGGGGTATCCAGAGCCTTACCGGTAGCAGCGTCAAACATCTAAGGTTCCTTTCCTTCGATAACCGATTTTCGAGTACACCAAATTCCCTGTCAATAACATCTTACGAGTGTTACTGCGGGCTCGACGAGTAGCCGAACGGTAACTAGATTGCTAACTTACATCTAGCGACTACTCAGGAAAAAGATAATTTCACCATAGTTCTTAAGCCTCTCTGGTTCAGGTGCTTACAAACCCGAGAGCCCTCGCCGAGTTCTTCCCCTGCCGGCCAACAGGTAAGAATTACGGACAACGCGCAGTTTTTATACATGGCCGATAAAAGACAGGAGTCACCGTGCGCCTTACGTCATACTCAAACCTACTCTGGATCATAGCGCTACTGGCTGCCTTGTGCGTTGCAGCCTTGGCGCAAGCTCCACCAGGCTCGACAGCTTCCCAAAACGCGGTCGTGCAAAGAACATTCCCAACTCCGCAACAACCACCGGCGGTCAACGGCGGCGCAACCGAAACGTTGTCGTCCCCTGTCACTCAGGCGAACAGCAACTCTGGACTAGCGGAGAGCCGGGTCGAGACAGCCGGTATTTTCCCTGATTCGGCCAGTCTACTGCCTGTAGCAGCGCTGGTGGGATTCAGTTTCCTTCTGGGCGGGATCGTTTGCGGCACGATCAAGAATCGTCCTTGACCGCGATCACGCTAAGGCGTGGGTGACGATCTCCTGCGCTTCTTCGACGATGGCATCGAGGTGCGCCTCGTCCTTAAAACTCTCAGCGTAGATCTTGTAGATGTCTTCCGTTCCCGAAGGCCGGGCGGCGAACCATCCGGTTTGTGCGACCACTTTTAGTCCACCGATTGGCGCATCGTTCCCAGGGGCCTTAGTCAGTTTCGCCGTAATCGGCTCACCGGCCAATGTGGATTCCTTTACGGCTTGGGGAGACAGCTTGCCAAGTTTCGCCTTCTGCTCAGGAGTGGCTGCCGCATCGATCCGCGTGTAGATCGGCGAGCCGAACTCCCTCGTCAACTCCTGATAATGCTCGCCCGGATCTTTGCCGGTGACCGCCATGATTTCGGCAGCCAGTAGCGCGAGTAGCGGACCGTCCTTGTCGGTCGTCCACACCGTTCCATCCATGCGCAGGAAGCTGGCGCCCGCGCTTTCTTCTCCGCCAAAGCAGAGGGTGCCGTCGAACAGGCCTGGCGCGAACCACTTGAATCCGACTGGCATCTCGTCCAGCTTGCGGCCTAGTTTCTGAACCACGCGATCGATCATGCTGCTGCTGACCAGTGTCTTGCCGACCATGACGCCTTGCGACCACTGGGGCCGATGCGTCAACAGATACTGAATCGCCACCGCGAGGTAGTGGTTCGGGTTCATCAATCCGGCCGATGGCGTCACAATGCCGTGACGGTCGGAGTCGGGATCGTTGGCGAAGGCGACCTGGTATTTGTCCTTAAGCCGCACCAGCGACGCCATGGCGTATGGGCTGGAGCAGTCCATGCGAATCTTGCCATCGTGATCGACCGTCATGAACGAAAACGTCGGATCGATCTTGGGATTCACCACGTCGATCGACAGTCCGTAAACCGAGTTGATGGGCGCCCAGTAAGGCTCGGCGGCTCCCCCCAGCGGATCGACTGCCAGCTTCAGATTGGCGCCTCGGATCGCATCCATGTCGATGACGTTGCGCAAGTCATTGACATAGGGCATGACGAAGTCCTGCTGATGCGTAGTGCTGGCCTTCATCGCCGACTCGAACGAAACGCGCTTGACTCCGGCATTCCCGGCGCGCAGCAGATCATTCGCCCGGTCCTGAACCCAGCTGGTGACATCGGTATCAGCGGGGCCGCCATTGGTCGGGTTGTACTTGAAGCCACCGTCCTCCGGCGGGTTGTGCGAGGGCGTAATCACGATTCCGTCGGCAAGGTGCTGTTTGCGCCCTCGGTTGTACATCAGGATGGCGTGGGAAACCGAGGGCGTCGGCGTAAAGCCATCATCTGGTTGAATAATAGTTTCGACCGCGTTGGCCGCGAGCACTTCCAACGCGGTGCGCTGCGCCGGGCCGGAGACGGCGTGGGTATCCTTGCCCATATACAGCGGACCATCGACACCCTGCTGCTTGCGGTACTCGCAGATTGCCTGCGTGATGGCCAGGATGTGCGCCTCGGTAAAGCTGCCATTCAGCGGAGTTCCGCGATGGCCACTGGTCCCGAATGCCACCATCTGCGCGGGATCGCTGAGGTCGGGCTTGCGTTCGTAGTAGTCACGCTCCAGGCGAGCGACGTCGATCAGCATGTCCTTCGGAGCCCTCTTGCCCGCCAAAGGAGAGATGTTTTCGCGCTGCTTTGTTGCTTCCGCCATACTGAGGTCCCCCTCTCCTGTTTTAGCATGGCGAGGCCTGCCCCGACAGGATGTGAATATCTGAAAAAAGGCTCTTACTTCGGGGGTTACGCCAGGCAGAGAAGCCGCATATAATTAGGTAGGAGTGGATCATGTTCCGCCAAATCGGTCATCCTCGCGCAACCAACCGGGCTGGTCTCGGCATTGGGTGCTGCTTTGGCCGGCGGACGACGTGGTCACGCCCGATCTCAGCGCGCGCTGATTCCAAGCTCTCTCCCTGTATGGCGCGGCCTAATTTGTTTTCCGGCGACTAGTTTCCTGCCTCAATCCTGAGCGCGATCGGCATCTGGATTTTTCGCAATTCCATTCGAAATATTCACGACCAACTAGCCGATCGCAGGCCAGTAATCCCGCACCTCTCGGTGCACCAGCCAATCACAGGAGAAGACCATGGCTACAAATACTCTCGCTCACGTTGCCGGACCGAAGATCATCACTGCGCTGCCCGGACCCAATGCCCGGCGCGTGCTGGAGGGCGATGAACGCTACATCTCGCCTTCGTATACCCGCTCGTATCCGCTGGTAGCAAAACGCGGTCGTGGCTGCATTGTCGAAGACGTCGACGGGAACGAGTTCCTCGACTTCGCCGCGGGAATCGCCGTCACTTCAACCGGACATTGCCATCCTGAAGTCGTCGCTGCGATTCAGAAGCAGGCGGCTGAGTTGATTCATATCTCGGGCACTGACTTCTATTACGAGTCGCTGGTCGAACTCGCGCAGCGCCTGTCGAAAGTTGCACCCATGAAGGGACCGCACAAGTTTTACTACGGCAACTCGGGTGCTGAGGCGATCGAGTGTGCGCTGAAGCTGGCGCGCTATCACACCAAACGACAGCACGTGATCGCGTTCCTTGGCGCCTTCCACGGACGCACTATGGGCGCGCTATCGCTCACCGCGTCGAAGCCTCAGCAGAAGCGCCGCTTCTCGCCGCTGGTGCCGGGCGTGACCCACGTGCGCTATCCCGACGTTTACCGCAGCTGCTCCGGTAGTGCGCAGGACGGCGAGGCATTCGCCTTGGGTTGCGCGCGCTATATCGAAGACAAGCTGTTCAAGACCGTGCTTGCTCCCGAAGAAGTAGCTGCCATTTTTGTCGAGCCTATCCAGGGTGAAGGCGGATACGTGGTCGCTCCAACTGTGTTCATGCAGGAGCTGCGCCGCATCTGCGATCGCCACGGCATTTTGCTGGTGGCTGACGAGGTGCAGTCAGGCGCAGGCCGCACCGGCAAATGGTGGGCGGTCGAGCATACCGGGGTGGAGCCCGACATCGTTTGCATCGCCAAAGGAATCGCCAGCGGCATGCCGCTCGGCATCACGATGTCCAAAGCAGAAATCATGGACTGGGTACCCGGCTCGCACGCGTCGACGTTTGGCGGGAACCCGGTATGCATCGCCGCTGCACTGGCCACAATGGATGTGCTGCAACGCGAGGGCATCAAGAACGCTGACACGGTCGGTAAGCACATCATGAAGCGGTTGGCTGATTGGCCCGCTCGCCTTGGCTTGGTTGGCGATGTTCGCGGGCGCGGATTGATGATCGGCGTCGAGATCGTGACCGACAAGAAGACGCGGACGCAGGGCGGAGGCGAGCGCGACCGCATCGTGGACCTGGCTTTTGAACGCGGACTCCTGCTGCTGGGCTGCGGTCCCAATACGATTCGCATTGCCCCGCCGCTGATTGTTACCAAAGAGCAGGCCGACATCGCTATGGATGTGCTCGAAGAATGTATCGGGCTGGTAGCGGAAGAGCACCATAGCAAGAAGGCTACTCAGGGACAGGCGGTTGGCTCTTAATTAGCTACGGTTCATCCAGAGCCCAGGAGCGGCGGTTCCTGGGCTTTTGTTTTTCCGGGCGATCGTTTTGGAGAGACAGTTTGTGAACCCGTAGAATGGCTCGGGAATCCAATTACCCGGTTGGCCTTTCGCTTTCCCAGTTCCAAGTTCGAAGCAAGGAGAAATCATCATGGCCGCTTCCATTCCTGAGAACTACATGGCTTTGTTTCAGAAGCCAGTCTTCGGTTTTCTGACGACGCTTATGCCCGACGGCAGCCCACAGACGCAACCTGTGTGGGTTGACTACGAGCACGGCAAGGTCGTCGTTAACTCGGCGCTCGGTCGTCAGAAGGACAAGAACATGCGCCGCGATCCGCGCGTGGCCATCACGTTGATGGATCCCGAAAATCCGTACCGTTACGTGGAGATTCGCGGCAAAGTCACTGACATTACACAGGACGGCGCCGACTCGCATATCGACAAGATGGCCAAGAAGTACCTGGGCAAAGATAAGTATCCGTTCGCACAGCCGGGTGAGCAGCGCGTGCTATACAAGATCGAGCCGGTAAAGATTCACACCATGGGATAACGGCGGAAAGGCGAGCCGCGGATTTACGCGGATTACGCGGATCAGAGAAGTGGAAGAAAAACGGATCCGTGTTAATCGGTGTCAATCCGTGGCTCGATTTGTTCTTGAGTCTGCTTCTCGAATCCGTACGGGCAGTGACGGCAGCCTGACTGGCAGCAGTATCCGCGATTGCGCAGGTAGTGCGCGGTGAAAACCATCAGGCCGTCTTCGATGTAGTAGTCCAGACCTTCGATCAGCGGCGGCGTACTCACTGCGCCGCGGCCTCACGCAACATTGTCGAGGCAGCGGTATCGACGGGAACGCCGTCGCAGAAGCTGACAAATCGTCCCGAGATTGCGGGCACGCGGTCACCGGGGACGATGATCCCCACCAGGTTCAGCGGATCGGCAGAGGAGACCGTGACTGTTTCGCCGCTCACCGGACGGTTGCGAATCGCACGCAACGATTCAACGGCTTCCGGCAAGGCGAATTGCTCACCGAGAAAGCCATTGACGAAGCGTCCGCCGCGAACCTCGCCGCGATCTTCCAGCCGGCGGAACGCGATCAGCAGCTCGCGCCACTTAGGCAGGTTCGACTCGCGCGCCAGCACTTCGCGGAAGACGAGCCCATAACGACGCAGCAGCATCCAGCAAGTGGCCTCGACGGCGTTGTGATGGTCGGCTGGAGCGTCGGTGTAGAGCAACGACCAGCGGCCCGCGGTGTTGCGCGGTTTCGCAACCTTGGTGATTCCATTGTGGGCGCTACGCCGATTGCGGATTGATCAGCGAGCGTAGGTTCTGGAAGCCGTCAGCCGTGACCAACCCTGCGGCGACCAGCTCCCACAGAGCGGTTTCGATCTCCGCTTTCAGCTTGCCGGTTCCGCGCACAATGTCGGCAAAGAACGACGCACCGCGACGGCGCAGGAATTCGAGGACGACGCGTCCCGATTCCGTGAGTAGTTGTTCCTGGCGCTCATCGCTCTCCGCGCTGCGCGGCTGCATCCAGTCAGCATCTTCGCGGACGAACAACGTGATCGGCGCAACGCTGGTCGGCACCACGCGGCGACGGCTCTCACCGGCATCTTCCAGCGTCGCGGGATGAGGCGATAAGCGGCCCCAGCCGACGGCTCCGGTGAGGCAAAGCTGATCGAGTGCGGCGGGGTCATAGTTTTGGACACGCGACGCGAGGACGCACTTCTCCCACGCGTTCGCCGGGATTTCGAAACCCTGCAACTGGCGAACGACTTCCAGCAATCCGCGCTCGCCGGCGGCTTGCGACTGCGGAGCCACATGCTGCCAGCGCAGCAGCCAGCGCATGTATTGCGCGGCAGTAACGGGCTCGATCTGCTTGCGCAGGGTCGCGAGTGTGAGGTGGTGAATACGCGAGAGCAACCGCCGCTCGCACCACTCGCAGTTGTGCGGATCGTTCCCGGTGGCATTGCCGGTAAAGTTGCCGCGCAGAACTGTTCCACTCGCTTCCAGACGCAGTAACGCCTGCTCAACCTCGCCTTGAGCCAAACCAAGAAGGTACGACAGCGCCGCCGAGCTTGTCGGCCCGGAGTGCATCATCCAGCCGTTGACCATCGCCAGCAGCGCATCGCTGTGTGAGGTAGTGCGCGCGGGCAACTCCGGCGGCGCAACCTCGAATTGCGTATCGGGAAAGATCAGCGCGAACTCAGCAGCACGCTCGGAGGCAACGTAGTAGCGCCGCTCGCCGACTGTCGCCCGCACCACGCGCCAGCTCTCCAACAGTTCGCCAAGATAAGGAACCCAACCCAGCGCAGCACTTCGCCAGCCGTCGTCGGCCAAGTCTTCGGGCAACGCGACCAGAGTTTGTAGCGCGTCGTGGAGCTCATCCGCATCGCGCACTTCGGGGCGCGCCTGCTCACGTACGCGTGCGATCGCATCCTGATCGAGCCGTCCGACCTCGTTCAGCACCGCTTCCGGCAACATGCGGCGCAACTGCACCGCCCGCGCGCGGCGCTCCTCCAGCGGAGCGTCGTCGAGAAACGCGTAGGGATTCGCATTCAGAATCTCGTGCGCGAACTGCGATGGCACGGGGGTATCGACCGCCAATGTACGAATGCTGCCGTCTTGAATGCCGGTGAGCACACGGCGCAGGCCTTCGATGTCCATCGCCTCGGTGAGAGTGTCCTTCATCACCTCGTCGACGAGCGGGTGATCGGGAATCTTGATGTCGCCTGCGATGTTCTCGAAACAGGCGGCAACGTCGGGAAAAACCGATGCCAGAAGATCGTCGCTGCGAATGCGCTGAATCTGCGGCGGAACCTTCTTGCCGCCTTGAAAGCGCAGCAGAGCGAGCGAACGATTTGCGTCCCAACGCCAGCGCGTCTTGAAGATCGGCGAAGCCAGCGCGGCCTGCTCCAGAATTTCCTTGAACGTTTCCAGTTGCAGGAAGTGAAAAACGTCGCCAAGGGGAAAGCTGTGCTGCTCGGCGAGCGAGATGTTCAGCCCGTCGTCGGTTGCGGCGGCCTGCAACTCGAAGTTGAACGACCGGCAGAACCGCTTGCGCAGCGCCAGTCCCCAGGCCTTGTTCACGCGCGCGCCGAACGGAGCATGCAGAATGAGTTGCATGCCTCCGCCTTCGTCGAAGAAGCGCTCGGCAATGATCGTCTGCTGCGTGGGAACTTCGCCCAGCACGGCGCGCCCGGTGACGATGTATTCGACCAGTTGCTCGGCGCCGGCGTCGTCGAGCCCACATTCGTCTTTCAGCCAGGCGACGGCGCTTTGGACTTCGGGGCTGGAACCGATGCCGCGCAGGCGGGCTTTGGGCTTGGAGAAGACTCGGGGGCTAAAGCCCCCTCGGAGGAAGAAATAAGCGTCTGGTCGGCACGGCTGAAGCCGTGCCCTTTCAAAAGCCGGTGCCTCTGTTCGGTACAGCTGAAGCCGTGCCCCTGCTCGCCTTCGGATGCTTCAGAGTTGCCTGGCACGGCGAGAGGCGCCGTATTGGGCAGCATGGCGCTGAGCTGCTGCGCGCAACTCTCCCACATTGTGAGATAGCTCTGCGGTGCGTCCCGGCGCTTCGCCGCGCCAGAACGGAATACTGGGCGGCGCGCCATGCGCATCTTCCACCAGCACGCGTCCGCTGTTCGACTCCACGCGCGTAATGCGCCATGACGTATTTCCCAACAGCATGATGTCGCCGGCGTTGCTCTCAACGGCGAAGTCCTCATCCAGTGTGCCAATCTTGATCTCATCGGGCTGCGCGACGACGGAATACAGTGCTGTCTCCGGAATCGCTCCACCGCTGGTGATGGCTGCGAGTCTGGCTCCGCGGCGGGCGCGCAAACGACGGTTCACCTGATCGCGAAACAGGTACGCGCCATAACGGCCGCGCTTGGCTGCTATACCAAGCGACAGCATGTCGAGAATGCGATCGTAATCCGTGCGCGTCAGATCGCGATAGGGATAGGCGCAGCGCAACGTCTCGTACAGCGCGTCTTCATCCCACTCTTCGCAACAACACATGGCGACCATCTGCTGCGCCAGGATGTCGAGCGGCGCGACCGGCACCTCGAGACGGTCGAGGTCGCCATGCTTGATGGCGCGAATCGTGGCCGCGCACTCGACCAGATCATCGCGCGTGGTGGCGAAGAATCGGCCTTTGGGAACGGCTCCACGCCAGTGGCCGGAGCGGCCAAAGCGTTGCAAGGTGACGGCAATCGAGCGCGGCGAACTGATGTGACAGACCAGATCGACAAAGCCGACGTCGATTCCAAGCTCAAGCGAAGCCGTCGCAACCAGTGCGCGAATCTCGCCATTCTTCAGTTTGCGCTCGGCGGCGAGGCGCAATTTGCGTGCGAGCGAGCCGTGATGCGCTGCGACCTGGTCTTCGCCCAGGCGCTCGCTCAGGTGGAAGGCAACGCGCTCCGCCAATCGACGCGTGTTCACAAACACCAACGTCGAACGATGTTGCAGCGCCAGTTCGGCGATGCGGTCGTAAATCTCGCCCCACATCTCGTTGGTCGCGATGGGCCCGATCTCCGAACGTGGCACCTCGACCGCAAGGTCCATGGTGCGGCGATGACCGATGTTGACGATGGAAGGAGCGGGGCGCCCGTTGCCGGTCAAAAACTGTGCGACAACTTCGATCGGCTTCTGCGTTGCGGAGAGGCCGATGCGGGTCGGCTGCCTTCTCCCACTCAAGCCAAACGAAGGATTGAATGGGGCACCCGCAACCACGTCCGGGGCACCCACCAGCAGATCGAGACGCTCCAGCGAGATCGCAAGGTGCGCGCCGCGTTTGTCGTCGGCTACGGCATGAATCTCGTCGACGATGACGGTTTCGATATCGCGCAAAATCTTGCGGCTGCTATCGGCGGTCAGCAGGATGTAGAGCGACTCAGGGGTGGTCACCAGAATGTGCGGCGGGCGGCGCAACATCTCGCGCCGCTCTTTCGTCAGCGTGTCACCGGTGCGGACCGCGGTACGAATCTCGCCCATGAGCAGCCCGCGTTCTGCGGCCAGCGCGGTGATCTCGCTCAGTGGACCATCAAGATTCTTCTGAATGTCGTTGCCCAGGGCTTTGAGGGGCGAGACGTACAGAACTTCGGTACGGTTATACAGTCCGCCGTCCAGCGCTTTGCGCACCAGGCGATCAATACAAATAAGGAATGCCGCCAGCGTTTTGCCTGATCCGGTTGGGGCGGAGATGAGCGTGGTTCGCCCGGCAAGAATTTCTGGCCAGCCCTGCTCCTGCGGCTCGGTAGGCGACCCGAACTTTCCCAGGAACCAGTCCGCCACGAGCGGATGCGCCCACGAAAGGCTGACCGGAACGGAGGCGGGAAGCATCGGAAGATTTTAGCAGAGTTTCGCTATTCTTTCGCTGGGTGAAGAAGCTGTCAGCCGTCAGCTCTCAGCTGTCAGCCAGAAGCCGAAATGATGAGGTACGATCAAAATGTGGGACATCGAAGAAGGCGGCGTTCTGCGGTAAATGCGTCAGTGCGCTGCGATGATCTAGAGTAGTCTTCAGGCTAATACTTCGAATTCCCTACTCCACTTATAGGATCGATCAAGAATGGCAAATAACCCTCTCGTCTCCATCGTTATGGGCAGTGACTCGGACCTTGACATCATGAACGAAGCCGCCAAGGCGCTGGCCGAGTTTGGTATTCCCTATGAAATCGACATCACCTCGGCACACCGCTCACCGGCTCGCACCAGCGAATATTCGCGTGCGCTGAAGTCGCGCGGAGTAGAGGTCGTCATCGCCGGCGCCGGCGGCGCGGCGCACCTGGCGGGCGTTATCGCCGCTGAGACAACGCTGCCGGTCATCGCGGTGCCGATTCCGTCGACAGCATTGCTCGGACTGGATTCGCTGCTGGCGATGGTGCAGATGCCGGCGGGGATTCCGGTGGCGACAGTGGCCATCGGCAAACCTGGGGCGACGAATGCGGGAATTCTCGCGGCGCAGATGATCGGACTGCACGATAAAGAGGTCGCGAAGAAGCTCGATGCTCACAAAGAAAAATTGGCCAAAGGCGTTGAGGCGAAATCGAAGAAGCTGAAGGAGAGCCACAAGCAGTAGCCGTCGCCTGCCTTGTTCAAAACGCGGTCTTGAAAGGGCCCGGCTTTAGCCGTACCGATCTCGATGTTTAAGTGGCTGGCTTTAGCCCCTGAGGGAGTTCTCCGGACGCGGTCCCTCAGCGGCTAAAGCCGGGGAGTTATAAGCCTGTACGGCACGCCTGAAGGCGTGCCCTTTCAAAACAAATTTCGATAGCGAGCGACTACTTCGCTCAAGACGGCACGCGGTCTTAGCTGATAGCTGACGGCTGAAAGCCGAGAGCCTTACACTAGCCACTACGTCCATGCCAACCAGCATCCCGTCGTTCGCCAAGATCAATCTCGGACTAAAGATCGGCCCGGCGCGGCCGGACGGCTTTCACGAGCTGCGCACCATCTATCAGACGATCGCGCTGCACGACGTCATCAAGGTCGATGTGCAGCGTGGCACTGGCATCGAGATCCGCTGCAAAGATGCGCGCGTGCCCACGGACGAGTCCAATACCTGCTATCGCGTCGCCGAGCGGGTGATGCGCGCCTTGCGCGGTCGCGGCAAGGTCATCATCTGGATTGAAAAGAACCTGCCGGTGCAGGGCGGTTTGGGCGCGGCATCGTCGAATGCCGTGGCAACCATCTTCGCACTTGAGCGCGAGCTGGGTACTCCGCTCGTCGCCGAGGAACGGTTGCGCATCGCTGCTGAAGTCGGCAGCGATCTTCCTCTGTTTCTGATTGGCGGCACGGTGCTGGGCGTAGATCGTGGGCAGGAAGTTTATCCCCTGCAGGACCTTCCCTTGATGCACCTGGTGGTGGTCACTCCCGCGATCGGCGTTTCGACTCCCCGGGCCTTCGCCGATTGGGACGCGCTAGTCGCGCGCGAGGCCGAATTGACCCATGCCGGAGCGGCAGGTACAATAAAACAGTTCGGAAGCGTGGTGTACACGTGGCTGAGCAAGGGTTTCCTATCTACCGGTGTTCCCGCCATGGGCGGGGATCGGGCCGAGACACAGCTTCTCGACCTCGTCCGAGCCGGGATCGAAAACGACTTTGAACGAGTCGTCTTTCCTGAGCATCCCGAGTTGCGTGAGGCGAAACGTGTGTTGGAGCGCGAAGGCGCGCGGTATGCGTCGTTGTCGGGTTCCGGTTCGACGCTGTACGGGATATTCGCTTCGGCAGATGAAGCCCGCGCGGCGGTGAAGCGGATTAGCGTGGCGGGATATTCGGCGGTGGCGACGCAGATGTTGACAAGAGAAGCTTATTGGACTGCGCTGACCAGTTAGAGACAGCAGGTCCTTCGCTTCGCTCAGGATGACAAAGTTTTTGGTTTAGCTGAGAGCTGACGGCTGGTAGCTGACAGCTCGTTCACTGGGCGGTCGACTAATGGTAGGTCAAGTGCCTTTGGAGCACTTTGTCTAGGTTCGAATCCTAGCCGCCCAGCCAAAGTTCAGTTGTCAGTGGTCGGTTGTCAGTTGTCAGAAAGAGCAACTGAGCGACAAAGCGATCCGAAATGGCGCTGCGAACGAGAACAGATCCCTCGCTTCGCTCGTGATGACAAGGCAAGAAGTCGGCTCGTGCTGACAAGGCGGTAGAAATTTGCGCGGACGGGGAGCTGGCGGCTGGTAGCTGGCAGCTTCAAACTGAGAGCTGACGGCTGAAAGCTGACGGCTCGCAACAAACACCCAGCGGTTACTCAACCAGGTATTGCGGGGTATTTGAAGATGGAAACAGCAGCGAAAACCAGCACGGTTTCTCCGGTAGTCACGGCCGAAGCGGCAACTTCGGTCATGGCACAAGAGAAGAAGTCGTCAACCCAGAGCAGCGAGCCCAAGACCGAGAAAAAGCCGGTTCGGGCGCGCCACGACGATAAGTGGAAGATCTTCTCCGGGACGGCGAACGACGGCTTGGCGAGAGAGATTTGCGAATACCTCGGCCTTCCGCTGGGGCAGGTGCACATCGACAAGTTCTCCGACGGCGAAACCTATGTGCAGATCATGGAGAACGTTCGCGGCGCGGATGTTTTCATGGTGCAGCCGACCTGCGATCCGGTGAATGAGCACCTGATGCAGTTGCTGCTGCTGATCGATGCGTTGAAGCGGGCATCGGCCCGGCGCATCACGGTGGTGATTCCGTACTTCGGCTACGCCCGGCAGGACCGCAAGGACAAGCCGCGGGTTCCGATTTCGTCGAAGCTGGTGGCCGACCTGCTGACGACGGCGGGCGCGGACCGGGCGCTGGTAGTGGACATGCACGCGCCGCAGATCCAGGGATTTTTCAATATCCCGGTGGACCACTTGTTTGCGTCGCCGGTGCTGGTTGGGCATTTCAAGGAATTGCAGCTTCCGGACCTGACGGTTGTATCGCCGGATGCTGGCGGCGTGGAGCGTGCGCGCTTCTTCGCCAAGAAAATGGATTCGGCGCTGGCTATCGTCGACAAGCGCCGCGTGGAAATGGATGTGACCGAGGTGATGCACGTCATCGGTGATGTGCGCGACCGTACCTGTCTCATCCTCGACGACATCATCGACACCGCCGGCACGCTGGTGAAGACCTGCCAGGCGCTGCTCGATGCAGGCGCGCGCCAGGTGTATGCGTGCGCGACTCATGCCGTGCTTTCGGGCCCGGCGATTGAGAGAATTGCGAAATCGGGGTTGGTCGAGTGTGTAGTGACCAACACCATACCGCTAACGGAGGCGGCCAAGGCCGAACCGAAGATCAAGCAATTGAAGATCGGCGGGCTGGTCGGCCGGGCGATTCAGTCGATTCACGAAGAGACTTCCGTCAGCAGACTGTTCTTATAAAGGAAACGAAGCATGGCTACAGCAACCGCAGAAAAGACTGACAAGAACGTAGAAGCTAAGCCGCGGCAAAGCGGCACCAAGAATGATGCCCGCCGTTTGCGCAAGAGCGGCCTGATTCCCGCTGTGCTGTATGGCGCCGGGCTGGAACCGCTGAACCTTGCCGTCGATCCCAAGCAGATCAGCCGCATCCTGCACTCCGAGCAGGGCCACAACACCATCTTCGACATGGCTGCGGGCGGCGATTCGGGCAAGGTGATGATCGTTGACTGGCAACATGAGCCGATCAAGGGCGCGCTGTTGCACGTCGACCTGAAGCGCATTGCCATGGACAAGCTGCTCATCGTCAGCGTGCCGATCGTGCTGAAGGGCGAAGCTCCGGGCGTGAAGCTGCAGGGCGGCGTTCTGGAGCAGATGCTGCGCGAGGTCGAGATCGAGTGCCTGCCGGCCGACATTCCGGGACACATCGATGCCGACGTCAGCGAAATGGTGTTCGGCCAGACGTTGCGCGTTGCCGATCTGCCGCACAGCGACAAGATCAAGTTCATCACCGACGAGAACCAGGCAGTCGCTCACGTCACGGCGGTGAAGGAAGTTGCGGCAGCCGCTCCTGTGGAAGGCGCTGAAGCCGCGGCCACCACTGCTGAGCCCGAAGTCATCAAGAAGGGCAAGCAGGAAACCGAAGGCGAAGCTGCCGAGGGCGGCGCCAAGGCTGAGAAGTCCGAGAAGTCTGAGAAGAAGAAGTAAGCGTTGTGAAGCTGATCGTCGGGCTCGGCAATCCGGGCATCGAGTATCAGTTCACACCGCACAACATGGGTTTCCTGGCGGTAGATCGCATTGCCGAACAAGCCGGCGTGCGGGTCAACAACCGCAACTGCCGCGCGCAAACCGGGCGCGCAGTATTGGAAGGGCACGATGTCGTGCTCGCCAAGCCGGAAACCTACATGAACCTGAGTGGCGCCTCGGTTCGCGAGTTGGTTCGCGAATACGAGGTGCAGCCGGAGCAGGACCTGATCGTCATCTACGACGAGCTGGACCTGCCGTTCGGCAGCATTCGGGTTCGGCCGCGAGGCAGTTCGGCGGGACACAACGGAATCGCGTCGGTGATTGGGGCGCTGGGTACGCAGGAAATCATGCGCATTCGGCTGGGAGTTGGACCCGATCATCCGGTGGGTGATGGCGCGCGGTATGTGCTGTCGCAGTTCAAGAAGACGCAGTATCCGGTGCTCGATCAGGTGCTCGACTCGGCCGCGGAGGCGGTGCGGGTGATCCTGAAAGACGGGCGTGCAGGCGGCGATGAATCGCTTCAACCGGAAAGAGAAGGAAGCAACTAGCGACTAGCAATTAGCCTTTGGCACTTAGCACTTGGCCAAAGCGAAGCGCTAGAGAACCTGAATGAGAGACGTCGGCAGTGCGGATCTGGCTAAATGCTAACGGCCAATTGCTAATTGCCGGTTTTGGAGAAACCAATGCGTACTTATGAGTTGATGTTTATTTTGCGGCCCGACATGGTCGGAGGAAGACCAGGACAAGCTGGTCTCGACCCTGGAGAAGCCAGATTCAGGCTGCCGGTGGCACCGTGAAGAGCGTGGAGCGGATGGGCAAGCGTCGGCTGGCGTACATGGTCCGCAACTTCCAGGACGGCATCTACGTGTCTGCTGACGCTGGAAGGCGAAGGCGGCATGGTGAAGGAAATCGAGCGCCGGTTGCGTGTGAACGAGCCGGTAATCAAGTTCCTTACCGTCCGCGTGGACGAAGAGCAGAAGCGCCTGGCGAAGATCAAGGCCATTCGCGACACCAAGGTTCGCGGCAAGGGAACTCGCGCCGCGGCGATTGCGGCGGAAGCTGCAGCCGCACGCGCCGGAGCCGCTCACCCCGCGTCAGTCGCACCGAAACGACAGAGCACCGACGGGCGCGTAACGAAGTTGTCGGTTGCCAGTTGCCGGTAAGTTGGCATCGCGTCAGGGCGCGGCTTCCAGCCGTGCCGCAAGTGCGCATACATAGAATCGGGCTTTAGCGCCGAGGCTCTGATGTTCAGGGGCTGAAGCCCAGGACAGGTAAGAGTGAGGCATCTTTGGCACGACTGCGAAGTCGGCCCTGACTCGGCGAAAAGCATCGGACAAGGCTTCGCTCCAGCCGCGAATGCGGCGAATCCGAAGGAGAATCATGGCAGACGAAACGACTACAACAGCGCCGCACCGGCACGGGCGGCAGTGATTCGCCAGCGCGCGTCCGGAAGGTGGTTCACGTCCCGATGGGCCGCGTCCGGATGGACCTCGCGGTCCTCGTCCCGGGGGACGTCCGGGCGGCGGGCCTGGTGGACCGCGTGAAGGCGGACGAAAGTTCTTCCGGCGCAAGAAGGTTTGCAAGTTCTGTGTCGAGAAGATCGACAGCATCAACTACAAAGACGTGCGGCTGCTTTCGCAGTTTGTCGCGGAAGCCGGCAAGATCGTGCCGCGCCGCCTGACCGGCGTGTGCACGCCGCATCAGCGCCGCCTGGCCGACGCCATCAAGCAGGCGCGCAACATCGCGCTGCTGCCGTTTGCGAGTCGCTAGCTATCCGCTGTCAGGCATCAGCCGTCAGCTCTCAGTTAGAGAGCAGACAATGGTCAGCGGCTGAGGCGGAGCGAGGCGAGGTGCAGCCAAACGGCGAACAGGGATTGCAAACAGCTGAAAGCTGATGGCTGACGGCTGATAGCTTGCGGCGAAGCCGCAATCACGGAGTTTTAACATGGAAGTCATTCTCAAAGAAGATGTAGCCAAGCTGGGCTCGCGTGGCGACGTGGTGAAAGTCGCCGAGGGCTACGGGCGCAATTATCTGATCCCCAAGAAGCTGGCGATCGAAGCCACATGCTGCCAACCGCGCTGTGATCGAGCAGATGAAGGCAGCCGCGGTGCGCCGTCTGGCTCGCGAGAAGGGCGATGCCGAAGCGCTGGGCCAGCAGCTTGCCGGAGTCGAGCTGTCCTTCACCCGCAAAGCGGGCGAGCACGATCAGCTGTTCGGTTCCGTTACCTCGTCCGACATTGCTCACGAATTGGAGCGCAAGGGCTTCAACATCGATCGCCGCAAGATTCAGCTCGATGAACCGCTGAAGGCGATTGGCGAGTTCAACGTTCCCGTCAAGCTGCATCGCGACGTCACCGTGCCGGTGAAGGTCAAGGTGCAGAAGGACGCCGTGGAAGACGCGGCTCCCGCAGCGGAAGAAGCCAACGCGGAAGCTTAGCGCTCTTTGTATCAGGGCATGGCTTCAGCCATGCCGCAGGTATGTCATGATTAGAAACGGCTTTAGCCGCTGGACACCTCCTGTTCAGGGGCTAAAGCCCTTTTCTTTTGTCCCGCTTTTCGGCACGACTGAAATAGCCTGCCCTGAGCGAAGCCGAAGGGTGCCCTGATACAAGGCAGTTGTCCCAAACAGCACAGATGACTCCCGACTCTTCTCTCCAAGCACACGTGGGCCTACCATGGCTGTATGCGCGCTATGGTTCTCGAGCATCCCGCGCCGGTTTCGCGATCGCCCCTGCAACTGCGCGAGCGGCCGAAACCTGATCCGACCGACCGCCAGATTCGTATAGCCGTTCGTTGCTGCGGCGTGTGTCATACCGACCTGCATACGGTTGAAGGCGAGCTGAAGCTTCCCAAACTTCCAATCATCCCCGGACACCAGATCGTCGGAGTCGTGGAAGCGCGCGGCGCTGCCGCATCCAAGTTTCGCGAGGGCGATCGAGTCGGCGTGCCCTGGCTTTTTCGCACGGATGGCACTTGCCCCTATTGCCGGATGGGTAAGGAAAACCTCTGCGATCACGCCGAGTTCACCGGCCTCAACGCCGACGGCGGCTACGCCGAGTACATGGTGGTGGATGAAGAGTTTGCCTATTCCCTCCCCTCCACATTCGACAATGCCCACGCGGCGCCGCTGCTGTGCGCGCGGTGTAATCGGCTATCGCTCGTTCCGACTGAGTGGCGCACAGCGCGGCGACCGGGTTGGGTTGTATGGCTTCGGGGCGTCAGCGCACATCGTTTTGCAGTTTGCACGGCATCAGGGATGCGAAGTCTACGTCTTCAGCCGCGGCGAAGCGCATCGCCAGATGGCTCTCAGCCTGGGTGCAGCATGGGCGGGAGATGCGCAAAGACGATCCCGGCGCGAAGCTGGATGCGGCGATCATCTTCGCTCCTGCGGGAGGACTGGTTCCCTTGGCGCTCAAAGCTACTCGTAAGGGCGCGACGGTTGCGTTGGCAGGCATTACCATGAGCCCGATTCCGCAGCTTGACTACGACCTGCTCTATCACGAGCGCGTGCTGCGCAGCGTCGCTAACAGCACGCGTCGCGATGTGGAAGAATTTCTCGAACTGGCGGCTGAGGTTCCAGTAAAAACGGAAGTCATGGAATTCACGCTGGAAAATGCGAATCTGGCGCTGCAAAAGCTGAAGAACAGCGAGATCGACGGCGCCGCGGTACTGCGAATCGCCGGATAGCAATCTTCCAGAAACTTTCAAACTAAGAATGCCGTTCCCTCAACCGAAAGTTCCTTGTAGCATTTCGCTGAGAGAGGTCCACTTGAAGAGAGTAACCGTACGGTTTGCGACCATCGTTCTGGTGATGTTCATCACCCTCCAGGGTTCAGCACAAAACCAGGCTGCGGGGAAAATTACAGCCGCTGCCGTATGGCAGATGCCCGACTCGTTTCGCACCATGATTCTGAAGAAGTGTGGCGACGCCACCCAGCCGCCGCCTTTCGCGCAATGCTTCATCAATCAAATGCAGCAGGGCGGAGCACCGGCGGCGGCCGTTGCCTTTACCCGCGAGTTGTACAAGGCGAGCAACGGCGACATCGGCCTCATGTATGGCTTTCACAAAGTTGGGCCAGTGGACATTGCGTGGATCAACTACCCGCTGCGCGCCAACACCAACGACGGACTGCTGTTCGTGAATGGTCAGCCGCGCATTCTCAACGTGGAAGACCTGAAGCTGCTCGACCAGACCGGGATGCAGCAGGACCCGCAATTCCAGAACACCAAGGCGCAGTTTCCCAAGGCCAGCGTGTGGCCGGGAGATCGCGATGGCACGACGTGGCCGAACTCCCAGGCCGGACCGAACGGTGGAGTCCAATTCACTGTGGGTTACCCATTGATTAATGGCTGCCATGCCTGCGAGCGGGTGGGCTTCGCTATGTTCAACTGGAATTTTGACTCCAAGGGGAAGTTTCTTGGCACCACGTTCGTCGGAATGACTCCACCTCCCGTCCAGTAGCTGCAGACAGGGCTGGCTAGCAACTTGAAATCGCGGGACATGTCAGTTCATTTCCCGCCTTCCGTTGCTGCGGCCCGACCCCCTGGGGCTGCGGGGAAAATCCAGACAATTTCCGCAGTCAGTTGGCCGCGAACCCTACTGTTATCAACGTGGTCGATAGTATGAAACAACGTCACACGTCGGTGTGAGATTTGACACATGACGGCAGTGATTTCATATTGACTTTGCAGAACCATTCGGAGTACATTCCTCGGGCCAAGTGCTTCTTCCCAGATGTACCCGTCTGCGATGGCAAGGCGACGCGTCCGCATAGCGTCAGCACCTTCGAATAGAAGCAATCTCTAGAGGAGAGGAACACAATGAAAGTCTTTCGGATTATCGGTATCGCTATGCTTGCGTCGGTGCTAGGCGCCAGCTTAGCCAGCGCCCAATCATGGCAACCGCTCACTAACCAACCGACTGTCACAGTCGGTCCCATGCTTCAGTTGAGGGACGGGCGCCTCCTGATTCACGAAGAGCAAGATGGCAACCCGAGGAATTGGTATTTCTTTACACCCGACTCTACTGGGAACTATGTCAACGGCCACTTCACCGCCACCGGACAGCTGCCGTCCAACTACTCGCCGTTCTACTTTAGCTCGCAGGTAATGGTGGACGGTGTGCACATCCTGGTCGAGGGTGGAGAATACAACTTCGGTTCGGGTGACGAAACCAACATTGGCGCCCTCGGTACGTTTGTACCTTTCACCGGAGACGTCACTTGGGTCAATAACGCCCCGCCGACCGGATGGGGGAATATCGGCGACGCGCAGAGTGTCCTTCTTAAAAACGGACAATACCTGCAAGGCAGCTGCTGCAGACATGACACTGCGATCTACAACGGCCCGAATTCTTGGACCGCAAGCGGCAGCCACGCCAGGGTAACCCCAATGAAGCCGGTTGGACCACGCTCAACAATGGGAAGGTCCTGATGACAGACGCCTTCACCGCCTGCGGGAGCAGCAAGAGCTCTGAGATCTATGATCCCAGCACCGGACTGTGGACTTGTGGACCACAGGTCCCCAGCAGCTCTGGGGTTCAGGTCAAGAGTTGGGCTCTAACACGCTCATGTACAACAGCAAAACATTCCAGATCGGCGGGCTTCCCTCCGTGACTGCCATTTATGACCCTAGTCGGCCCCAGTTGGTCGGCTGGACCGAATCCGCCGAGCGGCAAGGATCAGCCCGACGGCCCTGCAGCCTTGGAGCCGAACGGCAAAGTGCTGGCGATGCTTAGCTCGGGAGAGTTTCTTCCACCCTGCCAGTTCGCGGAGTACGATCCCGTCGCCAATACCTTCACGAATACCGTCAATGATGGGACTCAATGCCCAGCCGACCCGTCGTTCGTTGGACACCTTATGATTCTCCCCACGGGGCAGATCATGTCCACCGATCTCAGCGCCAATGTGCAGGTCTATACTCCCGCACCGGGCATTGTCAGCGGCGTTGCTCCGACGATCGTTCCCGCCTCCAACGCTTATCTGGGCGGTTCAAAGAACAACATCCTCTACGGCATCCAGCTGAACGGCCTGACTGAAAACAACTTCTACGGTGACGACTACCAGGCCGCTACCAACTATCCGCTGATCCGCTTCACCAACAGCGGCGGGCAGGTTTGGTACGGCTTCACGCATGATGACAGCACCCACTCCATCGCTCCGGGTACGATCAGCTACACCAAGTTCGACCTGAACCCCGCCATGCCTCCGGGAACCTACAGCATGCAGGTGGTCACCAACGGCATCGGCTCCAACAAGGTAACCGTTAAGATCCACTAAATTTCACTGCTTCACTTTGAATGCCATGTCCTTAAGGACATGGCATTTTTATTTGCAAGCAGAGCGCAAGCGGGTAAATGAAATGAACTGGCGACAATTTGAGTGGGTATCGTTCGACTGCTACGGCACGCTGATCGATTGGGAATCGGGGATCCTGGGTTACATCCGTCCATTGCTGCGCGCGAAAGGCTGCAATACCTCCGATTCACAGATCCTGCAGTTGTATTCGGAGCTGGAGCCGCGCCAGCAGTCAGGTCCATATCGCAGCTATCGCGAGGTGCTGGACGGTGTGATGCGCGGGTTTGCCAGGGAACTACAGTTCGAGGTGAGCTCCGCAGAAGCCGCTGGTCTTGCGGATTCGATTGCGCAGTGGAAGCCGTTCCCTGACACGGTGGCGGGGCTCCGCGATTTAGGAACGTGCTTTCGTCTGGCCGTGCTGTCGAACATTGACGACGATTTGTTTGCCGGGTCAGCGCAGCAGCTTCAGGTCCCGTTCGATACGGTGGTTACGGCGCAGCAGGCGCGCTCGTATAAGCCCTCCCGCCACAACTTCCAAGTCTTGTTGGATCGCCTGGGAACGGCGAAAGACAAGCTGCTGCACGCAGCGGAAAGCTTGTACCACGATGTGGCACCTGCTCGCGAATTGGGCATCGCAACTGTCTGGGTGAATCGCAGGCAGGGGCGAGCGGCAGCGGCGAGTAAGTTGGCCAACGTCAAGCCGGACTTCGAAGTATCCAACATCCAGCAGTTGGCCCGGCTTGCCGTATCGCGCAGCGCTACTGGTTTACGGGAATCTTAATAATCTTCTTCTGGATCGCGTAGGTCACCAGTTGCGCCTTGTTGTGAATGTCGAGCTTGCGCATCAGGTTGAACTTGTGCGCCTCGATGGTTTTCACGCTGAGCCCGAGCAGCACGGCGATTTCCTTCACCGAGTTGCCTTCCGCCAGCAGCTTCAGGATCTCGCGCTCGCGCGGCGTGAGCGTGGAAATGCGCGGCCGCATCCTGGCATCGCGCACCCGGGCGCGGAAGTCTTCCACCAGCTTCCCGAGCACCTGCGAGCTTAGATACTTGCCACCCTTGTAAACGTCGCGGACGGCAGTGACCAACTGCGGTGCCGGAGTGTCCTTCAACACGTATCCGGCGGCTCCCACCTCCAGGCATTGCACCAGATAGTCCTCATCCTCATACATGGTGAGGAACAGAACCTTGGTTTCGGGGCGATTCTTCTTGATCTGGCGCGTGGCTTCAAACGAGGACAGTCCCGGCATGCCGATGTCCATCAGCACGATGTCGGGACGCAGTTCCCGCGCCTTCTCCACCGCATCACCGGCGTCGGGCGATTCGCCAACCACCTCGAAGTCGCTCTCCATTTCCAGCAGCCGCCGCACCCCCTGGCGGAACAAAGTGTGATCGTCGACTAATAAACATCTAATTTTCGGCATGAAAGCACCTGATTTCTATAAACTCTCTCGCTCTGCAAAGCCACATCATCTCTACGCCCCCTGAGCCACGGCATCCGAACCAAGTTCCGCCCCTATTGCGACGCGTCCACCAGGCAGTTGCAAAGAAATAGGCGCATCTACTTCGATGCGGGTTCCATTGCCCTGGCGACGAGACGATCGTCATCTTTCCCCCCAGCGTCGAGATGCGCTCGCGCATACCCGATACACCGAACGTCTGCCGGGCCGGATTCGGCTTCCGGGTAATGCCCACGCCATCGTCTTCGATGGTCAGGCGTACACGATCGCCCTCGCGGAACATTTCAATGACCACACTGGTGGCATTAGCATGCTTGGCCACGTTGTGCAGGGCTTCCTGCACCACGCGATAAATCGCGGTCTCCAATGCGCCGGGCAGGCGGCCGAAATCGCTGGCCAGGTTCACCCGGGCTTTCACCCCCGTGCTCTTGGCCAGGTCCTTGGCTTCCTTGCGGACGGCGGCAATCAGACCAAGTTCCTGCAGCACCAGCGGCGACAGCCGGCCGATGATGCGGCGAATGCCTTCGATGGTGCGGTCCACTACCTCCAGGGTCTCGCGGATCTTGGCTCGCGAGGAGCGCGTCGACACCGAACCCTCGAGCATGCCCAGATACAGGCGAATCACCATCAGGGCCTGTCCGGTTTCGTCATGTAATTCGCGGCTGATGCGTTTGCGTTCTTCTTCCTGGGCTCGCAGCAGGTGTCCTGAGAGCTCCGCGATGCGGGCCTCGCGCTCGCGCAGAGCGTCGTTCATCCGGGCGCGATCGATGGCCAGCGCCGAGCGGTCGGCAATCGCTTTCAGCAGGTCGCGCTCGGTTGGAAGCCACTGCCGGGGCCGCGAAAAGCCGATCAGCAGCACGCCGATGACCTGCTCCCTGTCTTTCAGAGGCACTCCCCACAGTGCCTTTGCGCGGCCCTGAATACGTGCGTTAATGACCCCGTGGGACGATTCCAGATCAGCCAGCATATCGGGCTCGCCTGATTCCGCGATCATGCCCGAGAAGCCCTGCCCCATCGCAATTTCCAGGGTAGGGTCGTCGAGGTCCTCTCCGAATCCAACTTGCGCGCGTACGCGTAATACCGGGTGCTCAGCGTCCTTCAGCAGGATGACTCCCAGGGTTGCGCCGAACATCTCGCTGCTGATCTCCAGCACCCGCTGTAGCAGGGCATCGAGATTCCTGGCTGAGAGCTCCGCGTCGAGCACCGCGAGCAGCGCCTCAGAAGCGGTCTTCTGGGTGTCGAAATAAGCCCCGGAAACCGCAATGAAGCTGGCTGAGGAGAGGGTCTCCATGGCAGCTACCGCCTCCGGTAAGCGCGCCGGCGGAAAGAGCTTGCGCAGGTACGGATCAATCAGCTGCTGATAGACCTCTAAGGCCCGCGCCACTTCGCGGGCACTGACCTTCAGCTTGGCGAGCCGCACCCCGAAATATTGCAGGTTCTCATAGAAGGCGGCGAAGTCAGTTTGCGAGAAGATGGAGAAGCCGGTTCCGATGGTAAGCCGCTCCAGGGCTGCCATCGCTCGTCCGTCGAAGCTGAATTCGGAGAACATGGCGCGCCGCCATTCAGAGGTAATCTCCTGAAAGTAAGGTTGCAGAGTGCGCGTCACCTCGACCACCACCTCACGGGAGCTCTCTTTCATGGGCAGTAGCGGGGACATAACCCTCCTTAGCGCCTACTAGATTGATGCGACGGAAGTTGCGACAGGATGGACTTACTACCTGACTAAATTTGTTTCCTGTTGTTGATATACAACAAGTAAACTTTTTTCTCAAGCTGAGCAGCTTCAGGATGAGGCCTGAGGGCGCTTTTCACAGCGAACCACCGACCCGCCAAAGCGTTCGAACAGGGCGAATTTGCCCTCCGCCTCGTTCCGCCGGTTCTGCATCCTAGGACTAAAGACTTCCATCAACTCAGGGGAAAGTTCGGTCCACGTGTCGAAGACAAAGAGAAAAATCTGTGTGCGAGGAGCGCTCAGGCTCCTGTCGCTGAGCTTCATGATTAGCTCCATGTCGCTACTCGCGGCTGCTCAGGGTTCCCAGAGCGCTCCAGTGGGGGATTCCGGATCGCCGGCCCTACCTGCGGCTCAAACAGAGACTCCGTCGAGTGGACAAAACGCGACCGCTGGTGCGGAATCGAGCAGCATTGCCGGCAGCGTGGTGGACACCAATGGAGCGGTCGTACCCGGCGCGCAAGTGCAGCTAATTGGCCCCGAGCGGAGCAGTTGAGCGAACACGTGGCGGCTGACGAGTGGGGACGGTTTACCTTCTCCAATCTTCCTGCGGGCAGCTTCAGGGTTACCGTCACAGCGCCGAACCTCACGACATTCACCTCGAACCAGATTGCGTTAACGGCGGGGCAGAATATCGAGCTTCCGCAGACCGTTTTGCGCGTCGGCAAGACGCACGCCGATGTGAACGTCGTCGCCACTGTGCATGACGTTGCTGAAGCCCAAATTCAGGCGCAGGAGAAGCAACGCGTTCTGGGAATCGTTCCGAACTTCTACAGCAGCTACATCTGGAACGCGGCACCGATGACTCCGAAGCAGAAGTTCGGACTGGCGCTTCGCAGCAGCATTGACCCGGTCACCTTCGTCGTGGCCGCAGCCACAGCCGGAGTTGAGCAGTGGCGCAACACCTTTCCCGGATACGGTAGCGGCGCCGACGGCTATTTCAAGAGGTTCGGAGCAGCCTATGCGGATTACACGATTTATACGATGATCGCCGATGCTGCCCTGCCCTCGGTTCTGAAACAGGATCCGCGTTATTTCTACCTAGGCAGCGGAAGTGTCAAATCACGCGCGTGGTATGCGATGTCGCGAACTTTCGTTACGCGAACCGATAGTGGCCATTCGGAAGTGAACTGGTCTCATCTGCTTGGCGCCTTTGCGACGGCAGGTATATCGAACGTGTATCACGCTCCGCAGGATCGCACCGCATCGCTCACCATGCGCAATGCCGGCATCATCATCGGAGGCAGCGTTGCCACTAACCTGATCCGCGAATTCCTGCTGCGGAAGCTCACACCCAAAGTGCCGGATTACGCGCAAGGGAAACCGTAGCGGGGACGGAAAGGCTTTTCCTCGGCGGCTGAAGCCGCCATCGCTGCGACACGCCTGAAGAGGCTGCTGAACAAGTCCGTTGGCAGTACCTCAGGGGCTAAAGCCCTCTTGTATTTTCAACGGCGCGACGCTGGCCTGAAGGAAGGCCAGCTCTACCCGAAATTCGACTCTTTCAGCAGCCTCTGAAAGCCCGCGCCCCTTCAAACCTTCGCCCTGGGGCCCGAGTTCGCGCTATGGCCCAAACGCGCCCTAACGCTATCATCTGGAGAATGTCGGTTCATACCGATGGCACACCCTAAACAAATCGCCGGATCAACGCTCGGTCGGATACTGCGCGATTGGAGTGACCGATCCGTCTTCAACAGATCGTATGGTAATTGTGGTGAGATCAGAAGGAATCGAAATGGCTATGGTTTGGCGAAAGGTCTTCAAGGGCGCGCCACAAAAGACTCATCTTCCCGCAGAACTGTTCCCCTACAAATTCGAAACACCGTGGCCTCAGCCGCCGATTGAGGAATGCGTTTTCTACCACTCGCTGGATTTCCCCGACGGAGAGTCAGTGAGCGGCGAGTGGGACATTCGCGGCAACTTCGCCAGCTACATCGGCGGTTATGAGGTTAAGGGAAAGACCGTCCTTGATGTCGGCACTGCTTCCGGCTTTCTAGCGTTCGAGGCTGAAAAATCCGGCGCGATCGTAACCGCAACCGAGGCCTACGCGTACACAGAACTGGAACGGCTGCCATTCAGGCACTCTCTGCATCACCGCGAGCGTGGGACGTGGGCCAGGCAGAATGACCACTGGCTCGTCAAATACAAGAATGGCTTTTGGTATGCCTGGCACAAGAACAGGAGCGACGTCAAAGTCATCTATGCTCCGCTTGAGCGCCTTGCCTATTGGGGGGAGAAATTTGATGTCGTTCTGGCTGGTGCGATTTTTGAGCACCTCGCCAATCCAGTCAGCGTTCTTGACAATCTTGCGGGGATGGCGAAGGAGGCGGTTATTATCGCCTTTACTCTGGTCGCGGATACGGATGCCCAGGTTCTACAAACCGCGAATGACTGGAGCAACCCGGCAGAGAGCCACAGCTTGACTTGGTGGACCGCCAGTCGCGGGCTCTACAACCGCGTGTTCGACAATCTGGGCTTCGATGTCACCTACGTCACCGCTACCGCGAAATGCAACGGCGTTGACGTAGAGCGTCCTACGATAATTGCAAGACGACGTTGAACGCGTTGTTGTGATCCGATCCGCCGAGCGCGTCTACTCCGGCGCGCCGAGTTCGCGCACAATGCTTACGCCGGCGCTGGTGCCGATGCGGTTCGCTCCGGCATCGACCATGGTCTTGAAGTCAGCAGCGGTGCGAATGCCTCCCGCCGCCTTGACGCCGACTGCGTGGCCAACCACGCCGCGCATGAGAGCGACGTCGGCTGCTGTGGCCCCGGAACGGGCGAAGCCGGTCGAGGTCTTCACGAAATCGGCTCCCGCATCCCGGGCGAGCGCGCAGCCCAGAATTTTCTCTTCCTGGGTCAGCAGAGCGTTCTCCAGGATCACCTTCAGGCGTGCGTTGCCTTCGTGCGCCAGTTTAGCCAGCAAGCGCATTTCGGTTTGCAGAAGCAGGCGGTCGCCCGATTTTAATGCGCCAATGTTGATTACCATCTCCAACTCGCGCGCGCCGTTGTGCATGGCCGCTTCTGCCTCGGCGAGCTTGGTCACGGTCAGACTTGCCCCGAGCGGGAAACCGATCACCGCAGCGACCTTGACCGGCGTGCCGCGCAGTAGAGCGGCCGCAGCAGCAACATAACACGGGTTGACCACC
The DNA here is from genome assembly GCA_963819645.1 of uncultured Acidobacteriaceae bacterium. Classification (GTDB taxonomy): domain Bacteria; phylum Acidobacteriota; class Terriglobia; order Terriglobales; family Acidobacteriaceae; genus CAVVDY01. Next base: position 177,127 of record CAWFWZ010000014.1, on the reverse strand, counting down.
ACACAATGGAATCCGTAATGGTCGGCGTCGCTGCAATGCGCGGCGAGCTGTGCCCGTGTGGCTTCAGGTGCAAGCAGTGTGTGATCGATGATTTGAGCGGCGCTGCGCCAGTCGCTGATTACGACGGCTGAGATTCCGGGGAGGACTGCGGTATCGACAGACATGAGCTAGAGCTAACGCTAAAAGGCGATTCTACACGCCCTTCGGCGATTCCAGCACGCAAATGTCCTGCAAATTACGGTAACGCTCAGCGAAATCCATGCCATATCCGACGACAAATTCATCGGGGATCTGGAACCCAACGTAGTCCACCGGCACCGGCTGGATCCGGCGGGGAGTCTTGTCGAGCAGTACGGCAATCTTCAGTCGCCTGGGGCAGCGCGCCAGCAGCAGGTTCTGCAAATACGTCAGCGTTAGTCCCGTGTCGAGAATGTCCTCAACCAGCACCACGTTTTTTCCTTCCAGCGATTGGTCAACATCCTTGACCAGCTTCACCTCGCCGCTGTGCTGCTGCTGATTGCCGTAGCTGGCGACGGCGATGAAGTCGAAGCTGGCGTCGAGGGTGATGTGGCGAGCCAGATCGGCGAGGAAGATGGCTGCGCCCTTGAGTACTCCGAGGAGAATCACCGATTCGCCGGCGAAATCCTGACTGATGCGGTGTCCGATTTCACTGACCCTCGCGGCAATCTGTTCGCGGGAGATGAGAGGTCGCACGGTGCCTCGCGGTTCCGCCTTGTTCACGACGTAGTCGTACTGCACCAGGCTTCTCCTTCCTCGCGTTGCCGCAACTTCACGGCGTAGCGAGGGTTAGCTCACCAAACCTGACCACCTCGGAGCCGTCTGCGATTTTAACCGAGTGCACAGGTACCGTATAATTGCGCTTTCATTCAGCTTACGTCTTGAGGTCGTCGACATTCTTTGCCATCTTCAGGTGAGACCTGCCGCCCGGTTCCTCCGCGGGACAGGGCGCTATAGTACGGCTGCGGGTCTCCTTCTCGCCCTACTGCTTCTGGCCGCTGCATCAGCGTTCGGCCAGCAGGCGGACGTCATTGAAGAAATCAGGATCCATGGCAATCGCCGCATCCCAGCCGATACCATCAGGGCGCGCATGTTTACCCGTCCCGGGGAAATTTACGACCAGCAGGCGCTGGAGCGCGATTTCAACTCGCTGTGGAATACCGGCTACTTCGACGACCTGCGTATCGAGCGCGAGGCTTCTCCCAAGGGCTGGATCATCCACGTTTACGTCAAAGAAAAACCAACGATTCGCGAGATCAAGTACGTCGGTTTGAGCTCGGTCTCGCAGAGCGATGTGCTCGACAAGTTTAAGGAGCGCAAGGTCGGCCTGACGCAGGAGAGCCAGTACGATCCGACCAAGGTAAAGCGCGCGGAAGTCGTTATCAAAGATCTGCTGGCCGCACATGGCCGCCAGTTCGCGTCCGTCCGCTCGGAAGTGCGCCCCATTCCACCGGCCTCCGTGGGCTTGACCTTCGTGGTCAAAGAAGGCCCCAAGGTTAAAGTCGGCAAGATCACCTTCGAAGGCAACAAGCACTTGAAGTCGCGCGAATTGCGCAGCGCGATGAAGAACTTGAAGCCGATTGGAATTCCCCACTCCATCTTTCTCGAGAACCTCTTCGCGCGCACCTACGATTCGACCAAGCTGAACGAAGACGCGGAACGTGTTCGCTACTACTACCAGACCAAGGGATACTTCAAAGCACTGGTCTCCGATCCCAAGACCCAGATTCATGACACCAACGGCTTCAAGTGGTACATGCCGTGGAGCCATAAGCCGGGCAAGGCTGTCGACATCACCCTGCCGGTCGAAGAGGGCTTCCAATACCGGCTGAAGGAAATCACCTTCACCGGCAACAAGGCCATTACCAACATCGCGGCCTTGCGGGCACAGTTCAAAATCAAAGACGGAGACATCTTCGATACCGAGGCCGTCCGCAAAGGCATCGAGAATTTGCGCAAGGCTTACGCTCAGTTGGGATATATCAACTTCACGCCGGTGCCTGACACCAAGCCCGACGACGACAAGAAGTTGATCACCATGAACATCGATCTCGACGAAGGCAAGCAGTTCTACGTCCGGCGCATCGAGTTCGCGGGAAACACCACTACGCGCGACAAGGTCATCCGCCGCGAGTTGCTCCTACAGGAGGGCCAGGTCTACAACGGCAATCTTTGGGAGATCAGCTTGCTGCGCTTGAACCAGCTGCAATACTTCGAGCCCCTGAAGGCCGAACAAGACTCGGAAATCCATCAGAACGTGGCCGACTCGACCGTCGACATCACGCTCAAGCTTCACGAAAAGGGCAAGAACAGCATCGGCCTGACAGGCGGCGTCAGCGGACTAGCCGGCGGCTTCATCGGCCTGAATTACACCACCAACAACCTGTTCGGCAAAGGCGAGTCGCTGACCTTGGAGTTCCAGATCGGTCAGTACGAACGCAACGAAACCCTCGCCTTCACCCAGCCATACCTGTTTGATCGCCCGCTGCAATTCAGTTGGTCGGTTTACCACCGCAGCTATAACTACAACCAGGCCGCGCTGACGCAGCAGCAAAGCAACCAGGTGATTGCGCTGCCGTCGGCATACCAGAACCTGCTGCAAAATTTCACCCAGACCAGCACGGGATTCACCACCTCGTTCAGTTATCCCATCAAACGCTCGTTCAAGCGCGTCGGCATCACCTACTCGTTCGATGACACTAGTGTGCAGACCTTCAGCACGGCGTCGACGCTGTATTTCGAGAGCATCAACTTCCGCGGCATCTACGGTCCGAATTCGCTGAGCGGAATTCAGACCAGCAAGGTTGTCCCCAACTTCTCGTACAGCAGCATCGACAATCCGCAGCACCCGCATAAGGGCAAGAGCCTGTTCGTGTCCACCGGCATCGCCGGACTCGGCGGCAACGTGTACTCCTTCCAGCCCACCGCGGAGTACAAGCAATTCATGCCTGTGAACAAGGGTCGAAACACCCTGGGCTGGCGCGTGCAAGGCTCATGGATCACCGGCTATGCCGGGCAGGTCGCGCCGCCATTCGATCGCTACTACATGGGCGGCGACACCGACATTCGCGGCTTCGATATTCGTGCCATCTCGCCGGTCGCTTTCTTCCCCACCGTCGTGACCATTCCGTTGCAGAACCCCGACGGCAGCGGCGTGCCGCTGGATCCCACGAATCCGCGGCGCGGAAACTACCTGGTCAACATTCCGGTGCAGCAGATCATCTTCCCTGGCGGCGACACCAGCGTGATAGGCAATCTTGAATACCGCGTGCCCATCGCCGGGCCTGTAACCGTAGCCGCCTTCGCCGACACCGGCCTGGACTTTATCTCGCGTGAGTCCCAGTTACAGATTGCTCCTCAGCAATATCAAAGCCTGGTTACTACGCCGTATGGCTGTCCCTTCGTGAATGTTGACTTTAGCTGCGGCGGAACCACAACCGTTCCTATCAGCAGGAACCTGGTGCCGATCTCGGGGACGAATTATCAACCGCGTATGTCGACCGGACTCGAGTTACAGGTCATCATGCCGGTGGTAAATGCGCCATTCCGCTTCTATTACGCCTACAACCCGCTGCGCTTGTACGAGACGGTGTCGCCGCCCAATCCGATCACGCGCTCGATGTTCCCGGCGGGAGCGGCCGGCGACTATACCTATGCCAACGCGGTCGCGCTGTACCAACCACAGTACTTCCTGCGCGAGCCGCGTAAGACCTTCCGCTTCACCGTGGCAACGACGTTCTAGGGAAGCTATTCGGGTAGTGCCGACTTCGGGTAATGCCGATTTCGGGTAGAGCCGACTTCGGTCGTGCCGAATTCGGGTAGAGCTGACTTCGGTCGTGCCGAATTGGGGTGAGCTGACTTCGGCCGTGCCGAATTCGGGTAGAGCTGACTTCGGGCCGTCCGTTCGTAGAGCTGGCCTTCAGGCCAGCGTCAACGCCGCTCAAAATACAAAAGGGCTTTAGCCCTCAGTACTTCGAACGAACCCCGTCAGCCGTGCACTACTGCGAGTCGGCTACTAGCCCCCGCAAATCCAGCCGCGCCGACTCATCAACGTTTGCTGCGAAATTGCTCTTCATCAACTCCAGCGACCTGCGGTGTTCTTCAGCGTTCTGTCCAGCCACGCAGTCGGATGGGATGAACAACTTGTAGTCGCGAACATAGGCATCGCTGGCGGTCAGCAGGATGCACGAGTTGCTGGAGATGCCGGCGATGATGAGCTTCTCCACTCCGATGTATTGCAGCAACGTGTCGAGCGGAGTGGCGTAGAAGGCGGAGTGCTTCGGCTTGAGTACCAGATAGTCTTCCGCATCGGGCAGCACCTGCCGAACCATTCCTCTGCCGGGAATACCTTCGCGATCACAATGCCGAACTACGGCAGCAAAATCGGACCGCCACTTGCCCTGATTGTCGTTGATATAAATCACCGGAATGCCCGCCTCCCGGCAGCGCCGCTTCAACGCGGCGACATTGCGGCCAAGTCTGGACGACTCGCGCACCAGTTCCTCGTTGCCCGGGAAATCGAGCGCGTTGATCATGTCCACGATCAGCAACGCGACTGGGCAGCGATCGGGCGCATTGCCGTGCAGGTCCGGATTGTCATTGGGAGTTGCAGCCATTCCTGCGTGTGATGCGCCACCGGAAGCGCGCTGTTATCCGCAGCTTACTTCGCGGTGATGCGATCGGCGATCTGTTTGTACTCGTCAGGCGTCACCAGGCGCCGATCGATCAGGTCATGCGCGCTATCGATACGGCCGGTTCGCCACAATGCGTGCCGCCGTCTCATCGCTGATCCCCGGCAGGGTGGTGAGCTGCGACTGCGTTGCAGTGTTGAGATTGATCGGGTGATCCGGCGAGGGACGCTGTCAGGCCGTCACGTACTCCCTCGGCCACCGCCTTCGTATCGTTCTTGAGCTCGGAGGTCGCGTTGGCGGTTGCCTGACGCACCTGCTCCGGATTCGATGGCCGCGTGGAACATGCGCTGCAGCCCGCAAGCAGCAGCAGAAACGGGATTGCAATCTGACGCTAGGGCGGCAGAGAAAACTCGCATACCAGAGTAGGATGCAAATTGGGCCACTCGCGTTGAGGGGCGCGACTTGTGACGCACCCGCGAGATGCCTGGGGGCATCCATACAATCTGGGGCTTCAGTTGCTCTCGCGCCGACACATTCGGACAAGCTCCGTGCTTGAGAGAATTTTCCATGCCAGTGATTCGCAATTGCCCATCCTGCGGCCGCAGTAACCGCATTCCCGGCGCGCATTTGGCCGACACCGGCCGTTGCGGCGCGTGCAAGACCCCGCTGCCCGCGGTGACGGAGCCGATCGAGGTGGACGCTGCCCTGTTTGACGAGATCGTGCGCGAGTCTCGCGTTCCCGTGCTCGTCGACTTCTGGGCTGCGTGGTGCGGCCCCTGCCGCATGGCTGCTCCCGAGGTGGCGCGCGCCGCCAAAGACATGGCGGGAAAGGCTGTGGTGCTGAAGGTCGATACCGAGCGCGTTCCAGAACTTGCGGCGCGTTACAACGTGCGCGGCATCCCGAACTTCGCGATCTTTCACCGCGGAAACCTGGTTCGTCAGCAGGCAGGGGTGGTTCCCGCAGAGCAATTGAAGCAGTGGCTGCAGATGGCGTCTGAATCGAAAGTGGCCTAGGAAGCTGCCTCGGAAATAGGCTTTGGAAGGGCACGGCTTCAGCCGTGCCGCAAAGCGGGGTAGACTGTGCGGCTTCAGCCCCTGAGGGATTTCGCCTCGGCGCCACAAGGAGTTTGCCAAGACCGTGGCCTGATTACCCGCGCCTTGTTCAACTCACACCCATCCAGGCCGATATTCACGCTCAACTTCGCGGTTCCGATTTCGGCCGTTCTCGCCTCCACATTCTGCGTGTACCCGCCCGCGTCATTTAAAATCAGCTTTTCTCTTCATATCTAAGGACATTCATGCTCGATTTTGTTGGTGACCTGAAACGCACTCACATGTGCGGAGCGCTGCGTGCCTCCGATGCCGGTTCGAACGTCGTTCTCATGGGATGGGTCAACCGCCGCCGCGACCTCGGCAACCTGATTTTCATTGACCTGCGCGACCGCAGCGGTATCACCCAGGTCGTCCTCACCGCTGAAGCCGGTGCAGAACTGCACAAGAAGGCCGAGACCCTGCGTTCCGAGTTTGTGGTTGCCGTTGTCGGCCACGTAAAGCTGCGCGATGCCGGCACCGTCAACAAGAACATCCCGACCGGCGAGATCGAGGTAGTTGCCGACCAGCTTCGCATCCTGAACGACTGCAAGCCGCTGCCGTTTTCTCCCGCCGACTCCGATATTGCGAATGAAGAGGTGCGTCTGAAGTATCGCTACCTCGACCTGCGCCGTGCGGAGATGCAGCACAACATTGAGTTGCGGCACAAGGTATCAATCGCGATTCGCGAATATCTCAACGGGCAGGGCTTCTACGAAATCGAGACGCCGTTCATGACGCGCTCCACTCCCGAGGGCGCTCGCGATTACCTGGTGCCCAGCCGCGTGCATCCCGGCGAGTTCTATGCCCTGCCGCAATCGCCGCAGATCTTCAAGCAGATCCTGATGATCTCGGGCTTCGATAAATACTTCCAGATTGTGCGCTGCTTCCGCGACGAGGACCTGCGCGCCGACCGGCAACCTGAGTTCACGCAGATCGATTTGGAAATCAGCTTCGCGCGCCCGGACATCGTATTCGCGGTGGTCGAAGGCTTTCTAACCGAGGCGTGGAAGACGGTTGGTGTCGATCTGCAAACGCCCGTTCCCGCGCATGAGCTACGACGATGCGCTGCGCAGCTACGGCATCGACAAACCCGACATGCGCTTGCCGGCGATGACCGAAGTGCGCGATGCCTTTGCGGCGGAAAACCTGGCATCGCTCAGCGTCGATGCCAACCTGCCGGTCGTCGCCGTCGTCATCCCCAGTGTGGGAGAGCTCTCGCGCAAGGAGCGCGATGATCTGCGCACGCTGCTATCCGGCGAAACTGGCGCAGCAGGGCATCAAGGTCTTCGACGATGGCAAGCGGCTGGAGAAGTCATTCCCCGAGGCGATGGCGAAGGTCCGCCAGAGCAGTGGTGCGGGCGAGAACGACTACATCGTTCTTGTCGCGGCCGGGGTAGCGGCCGAAGGGGCACAGTCCGCGCCCTCATCGAAACCGGCGAAGTCCTTGTCGGTGGTCACTGGCCGCGAGCGGGAAGTTTACGAAGGTGCAGGACAGGTGCGTCTCGCGCTCGGGCAGAAATTTGCCGATCGCCACGGCGCGTTCAACAAGCGCGACTTCCGCTTCCTGTGGGTCACCGACTTTCCCATGTTCGAGTGGGACGAAGAAGAGCAGCGCTGGAACGCGGCGCACCATCCCTTCACCTCGCCGCATGAAGACGACATGGACAAGCTGGAGTCCGACCCCGGAGCCGTGCGCGCGCTGGCGTACGACATCGTGCTCAACGGCACGGAGCTCGGCTCAGGCTCGATCCGTATTCACCGCCAGGACATCCAGAGCATCATCTTCAAGGCACTGGGCATGTCGAAGGACGAGCAGCAGGCGCGCTTCGGCTTCTTCCTCGAAGCGCTGCAATACGGCACGCCTCCGCACGGCGGTATCGCCCTGGGGCTCGATCGCATCGTGATGATCTTGGCCGGCGCCGACAGCCTGCGCGAGGTAATTCCCTTCCCCAAGACGGCGAAGGCCATCGACATGATGATGGACGCACCCACGCCGGTCAGCGACAAGCAGCTGAAGGAGCTGAGCATCGCGGTGGTGGCGAGGAAAGATCATGACGAGCAGGTTGGCGACTAGCAATGAGCAATTAGAAGCCATCGCATTAAGCGATTTGTATCAGGGCACGGCTTCAGCCGAGCCGTAGTCGGCAGGTAACTATCTTGGGCTTCAGCCCCTGTGCGTCCGTCCTTGTCGAGCTGAAGCCCGGACATTTTCTACGCCTCGTTCGGCACGCCTGAAAGGCGTGCTCCTGATACAGGCAACCGGTTATGAGACGGCTTCTGGTAATGAGATTGACATTTGGCTAGAGCTGCCTTGAACGCCAGCCGCCCTTTGCGTCTCCATGGCCGAGTCCGAAGGACGGAACAACGGTAGCCCAGGACGTAAGTCCTAGGTAAGCGACAACCACTATCCCCGAGTCCCTTTCGGGACGACACAAGAGCAGATCCCTCGACGGCTGAAGCCGCCTCGGGATGACAAATGAAGATTGATTATCGCCTCCAATCTCGCCGTCATTCGCGACCGCATCCATCTTTCCGCGCGTCGTGCTAATCGCCACCCCGATCAAATCGCGCTCATGGCCGTTTGCAAGACGTTCCCACCGGAAGCCATCATCGAGACCTACGAGGCTGGGCAGCGGCTCTTCGGCGAAAACAAGGTTCAAGAATTTGCGGACAAGGCCAACGCTCTGGCGGGGCTGACAGGCGCCGAGTTTCACATGATCGGTCATCTGCAATCGAACAAAGCGGCCAGAGCAGTCGAACTCTTTCATGCGCTCGATTCACTCGACTCGGTCAAACTGGCCTCACGCCTAAACGCCACCGCCGAAGCAGCGAGGAGAGTCCTTCCCGTGCTGATCGAGATTAACGTCGGTGGCGAAGAAGCCAAGAGCGGCGTCGCGCCGGAATCACCCGAGCTGAGCGAAATCCTGAACGGCGCGCCTGCTTGGCCGAACCTGCGCATTCGCGGGCTGATGACCGTTCCTCCCTACACCGAAGACCCTGAAGGAGCGCGACCGTATTTTCGCAAGCTTCGCGCCTTGCGCGACCAGCTCGCCGCTCGCAACTATTCCGCGATCAGCATGGACGAGCTGTCCATGGGTATGTCGCACGACTTCGAGGTTGCCATCGAGGAAGGCTCAACCTGCGTCCGCATCGGCACGGCGATCTTCGGCGAGCGGACGAAGTTCAAGTAGATGGCTCTCTGCGTGGAGTACGGCTTTATGTGCACAAATAAGGCTCCCGCTTTCAGGGTGGAGTACGCCTTCAGGCGTACAAAAAGCAGTCACTATTAGGTTCGCGCTTTAGCGCCTGAGGTAAGTCGTACCTCAGCGGCTAAAGCCAGTATCATCCTCTCACCTGCAATTGCACCGCTGAAGCGGTGCTCCACCCAGTACAGCTACAATGTGCTGGTTCCCAAATGATTCCCGTCCGCGATACCGCCTCCGGCGCGACCTTCCACGTCAAAGTCCATCCTCGCGCCAGGAAAAACGCCATCACCGGCGAAATAGGCGAGGCGCTAAAGCTCGCGCTTACCGCTCCTCCCATCGACGGTCGCGCCAACCAAGCCTGCATCGCCTTCTTCGCAGAATTTTTGAATGTTCCGCGCTCGTCAGTTACCATTGCCGCCGGAGAAACCAGCCGCAATAAGTTGATTCGCGTGAGCGGGCTCTCTGCCGACGTAGTTGAGGTCAGGCTGCGCGAGGCGCTTAATGCGATCGGGTAGAGCGGCGCTTCAGCGCCGCGTCACGGCAGCCTTCAGCGTATCGGGATGGACGTCGATGCCACGGCATCGATGTCCATCCCGAAGGATCAAAGGGTCGGCTTGACGTGGGCCTGAAGGCCCGCTCTACCAAATCGCACAGGAGAAAACATTTGAGCTTTGCGCAGCGTTGGCACGACATCCGTACCGGCTTCGAGCGGCCCTTCTGGGTCGCCAACATCAGCGAGCTGTTCGAGCGGCTGTCCTACTACGCCGCCTTCGCCTCGATGTCGCGCTACCTGCACGAGACGTTGCAATTCCCTTCCCAGGAAGCAAGCGCGTTCAGCGGCTTCTTCGGTGGCCTCGTGTGGTTCCTGCCGGTCTTCGGCGGCGCGCTCGCCGACCGCATGGGCTTCCGCAAGGCTCTGGCGCTCGCCTACCTGATTCTGTCCTGCGCCTACTTCCTGCTGGGCTCGCTCGGCGCAACCTGGATGGTACCGATACGGCAGACCGTTCCGCTTGGCGTTCTTGTGGCAATTGTGCTGGCGCTGCCTGCGTTCGGCGTCGCCCTGGTGAAGCCGACGGTGGTTGGCACGACGGCACATTCTTCCAAGGAAAGCGTGCGCTCCTTCGGCTACTCCATCTACTACACGCTGGTAAACATTGGCGGCGCGGCAGGCCCATTCGTCGCGTCGTTCGTCCGCCAGCGCATGAGCGTCGAGAACGTATTTCGCGTCGCCGCGTTGAGCGTGTTCTTAATGTTCATCGGCGTACTGATCTTCTTTCGCGAGCCCAATCGTGACCGTGAAGCGCAAGCTCCGTCGATGGCTCAGTTGGGAAGGAATTTCTTCGCGGTGCTCAGCAATCCTCGTTTCATGCTGTTTCTGCTGATTTTCACCGGCTTCTGGATCGTCTACTGGCAGGAGTTCATCACGCTGCCGCTGTACGTTCACAGCTACATCAGCCCGACCATCGATACCGAGCTCCTTGCTGATGACCGGGCCGCTGGTCGTAATCGCTCTGACCGTCCTCATCAACCTGCTCACGGCGAAGGTCCCACCTCTGGTGTCGATAACTTCCGGCGTACTCATCAGCAGCCTGGGCTGGATTTTTCTGATTGCCATGCCCAGCGCGCTCGGTGCGGTGCTGACCCTGGTCGTGATTGCACTCGGCGAAATTACGCTCTCCCCACCGTACTATGACTACGTCTCGCGCCTTGCGCCTGAGGGGCAGCAAGGCACGTACATGGGCTTCGCTTTTCTGCCGTTAGGGATTGGGTCTCTCGTCGGAGGCGCATTCGGCGGCTACCTGCTGCACTACTATGGCGAAGTAAAACATCAGCCATCAGGCATGTGGTGGGTCATCATGGGCGTCGGGATTGCGACGGCTGTGCTGCTCTGGGTCTATGACCGATTCATGGTACGGAAACCCGCGGGAGAGTTAGCCTCTGCCAGATCAAGGTGAGCTGATGGCCAGCAAATCGAAAACTCCTGCTTATATCGCGCAACATATCCGCCGCGTGCTGAAGGACGGAGGTTCGGCGCCGCATACCGAAGAAGTGCAGCGCTTCTTCAAGCACGAGGTGAAGTCGCGCGGCTGGTACACGGCGGAGATGCGCAAGGTGGCAAAACGTTTTCGCCGCACGATTCTTGCCGAGCAAGGATTGTCGTTCCTGACCCAGGTATCCGATCAACTGTTCCGCAGCGACGTTCTCGAAGAGAAAATCTTCGCCGTCATGCTGCTGGAGGATCTGACCAGCCAGTTCGGTCCTCGTGAATTCAAGCTATTCGAAAGCTGGATCGATCGCATCGGCTCGTGGGCTGACCACGATAGCCTCGTGCATTCCTTGATCGGTCCGATGATCGCCGCGGATCCGAGGTATCTGCCGCGAACTTCGACGTGGGCCAAGAAGCGGAGCACCTGGCATCAACGCGCCGCGGCTGTGAGCCTGATCCACAGCACGCGTCAGCACAAAAATTTCGCGCACATTCAGAAGCTGACCGAGATACTCCTGCCCAGCGGCGACGACATGGTGCGGAAAGGCCTCGGCTGGTTGTTACGCGAGGCCGCGAAAGCTAATCGAGAACAGACCGTCCCGTACCTGATGGTCATCCGCGAACGCTCGCCACGGTTGGTGCTAAGGACAGCGTGTGAGACGCTGCCCGCAGAAACGCGTGCGCGAGTGCTCGCCAACGCCAAAAGAAGTCTAAGCCCTGGATCCTGCTTTTACAAAAGTTGACCTGTCTCTCCAGAGGGAGCTCTCCAGCAGAAACCATAATTCATCGTCTCCTCCCGCGCTCCTCTTGTTCGCTGGCCAGCGCTCTCTCTGCTTGGGGAGTAGTGATGAGCTCAGCTGGAATGCGAATCGCTCCATAGACCACGGCCGCCAAGGCTGCGCCGAGGAACGGCGCAACAATGAACAACCATAACTGCTGCAGAGCCCAACCTCCCACAAAGACTGCCGGTCCAATACTGCGCGCAGGATTAACTGACGTGTTGGTGATGGGAATCCCCACCAGGTGGATCAGGGTGAGGACCAGACCAATCGCCACTCCGGCGAATCCGACAGGTGCTTTGATGTCGGTTGATCCGAGGACGGTGAGAACCAGGAACATGGTCAGTACCACCTCCGCGACCAGGCAGGCAGCAAGCGAGTACTGGCCCGGCGAGTGAGCGCCATATCCATTTGCGCCCAGGCCGGCGGTAGCAACGTCATAACCACTGGCCGCGCCTTGAGCGATAAACAAAATGAGGGCTGCTCCGATCAACGCGCCGATAACTTGCGCAATCATGTAAGCAATGGCGTCGCGAGCGCCAATCTTCTTCGCAAGCAGCACGCCCAGTGTGACAGCGGGATTGATGTGGCACCCCGAGATGGGGCCGATGGTATAAACCATCGCTAACAGCGACAGACCAAAGGCCAGGGACACGCCCTCAAATCCGATATGGCTCCCGGCGAGCACGGCGCTTCCGACACCGCCAAAGACCAGTACAAAAGTACCCACTAGTTCCGCAGCATATTTCTTCATGTCGCACCTCGCAGATGACGCAGTCTACACCATGCGGCTTTACGGTGCCGTCAATATTTGCCTCTTCGCTGAAGGGGGTTTTCTGCGTGCCTCATTTACAATGAACTCCGCAATGAATCTTCCTGAAATTCAAGCCGCGCTCCGCGAGCGCAAGCAAGAAGCCTGGCTGTTTTACGATCATCATCATCGCGATCCCATCGCTTACCACATCCTCGGCCTGCCCGACACCATGATGGTCACGCGACGCTGGTTCTACCTGGTGCCGGCGCAGGGCGAGCCGGTGAAGCTGGTACACCGCATCGAGAGCCATCATCTCGATTCGCTTCCCGGCAGCCGCCTGGAATACTCGGCGTGGGAAGAGCTGTGGAAGAACCTGGAAGCGATGCTGAAGCCCTATCGCAGCGTGGTGATGCAGTATTCGCCCAACAACCAGATTCCCTACATCTCGCTCGTCGATGGCGGCATGCTCGAACTGGTTCGCAGCTTCGGCAAGGAGGTTGTCAGCTCGGCAAACCTGGTCGCGCAGTTTGAAGCCGTGCTTACCGACGAGCAGATCGCATCGCACTTCAAGGCCCGCGATGCCATCGACAGAATTGTTCCCGCGGCATTTCAGGAGATCGGGCGACGCGTCCGCAATGGCGGGACGAATGAATACGAAATCCAGAAGTGGATTCTCGAAGCCTTCGCTCGCGAGAACCTGGAGACCTGCGATCCGCCCAACGTCAGCGTAGGCCCGCATAGCGGCGATCCACACTACGAGCCGACGGCTGAAAAGTCTTCGCCTATCAAGAACGGCGATTTCGTTCTGCTCGATATCTGGGGGAAACTGAACCAGCCCGACTCGGTCTATTACGACATCACCTGGACCGGAGTAATCGGCACGGCAACCGACCAGCAGAAGGAAATCTTCAACGTGGTGCGTGGCGCGCGGGATGTGGGCATCAACACCGTGAAGCAGGCCTTCGATGCCGGCCACATGATTCACGGCTGGGAAGTCGACAAGGCCGTGCGCGAGTTCATCACCGGCAAGGGCTACGGACAGTACTTTATTCATCGCACCGGACACTCGATTGGCCGCGACATTCACGCTAATGGCGCGAATCTTGATAATCTGGAGACCAAGGACGACCGCGAGATTCTGCCTAACACTTGTTTCTCTGTCGAACCCGGCATCTACCTGCCCGAGTTCGGCGTGCGCAGCGAGATCAACATGATCACGCGCAAGGACAAGGCCGAAGTTACGGGTCGCATTCAGGAAGAATTGGTACAGATTTAAATGGCCAACGCGCAAAACACAACCGCGGCTCCGGCCAAGGGCTCGGCCGACACGGGATCCATGACCTACATCGCTCCCCTCGCCGGATGGGTGCTGCCGGGCCTCGGACACCTCATTCAGCGGCGCTACATCCGCGGCGTGCTGCTGATGCTTGCAGTGTTCGTTATGTTCTTCGTCGGCTTGGGCATGCAGGGCAAGGTTTATTCCTTCAACACCGGCGACCTGCTCGACATTCTGGGCTTTGTCGGAGACGTAGGCTCCGGAGCGCTATATTTCATCGCGCGATCCATGGATTGGGGCATCGGCAATATTCATCGCGCCGTGGCCGACTATGGAACCAAGTTTATTGTCGTGGCGGGACTCCTCAACGTGATCGCCGCGGTTGACGCCTACCACATCGCGATCGGCAAGAAACAATGACCTTCGACCTTACTCATTTCAGCGCCGCTCTACTGTTCGCTCTCTGCGCGTCAGTCGTATTTGGAATTACCCAGCGCAACACACCGCGCGACATGACGCGCTACGGCGGCTACTGTTTTTCCCTGTTCGTCGGTGGCGTGATTATCGCGTCGTGGCTGATGTGGTTCATTAAGCACTGAGAGCTGTTTTTCTGAACTGTCATTCTGACCCCGAGCGTAGCCGAGGGGGAAGAACCTGCTTTCGCCTGCAGCATCGATGACCTTCGATGAATGCAGACCTCTCAACGGCTGATTCCCCAAGTTCCGATTGGTTCCGTCCGCCCCTCTTGCACTAAACTCTCCCTATGCTCGCCAGCTACGCCGTTCGCGTTGAAGATTCACGTGGACGCCGCTATCCGGAAGCGCCCCATCCCTATCGCAACCCTTTCCAACGCGATCGGGACCGCGTCATCCATGCGCGAGCATTCCGGCGGCTAGAGGACAAAACGCAGGTCTTCACCCGGCGCTACTCTGACCATTTCCGCACCCGCTTGACCCATACCATCGAGGTAGCTCAAGTCTCGCGAACGATTGCGGGAGCCCTCAAGCTCAACGTCGATCTCGCCGAGGCACTTGCCCTGGTACACGACATCGGACATCCGCCTTTCGGCCACGCAGGTGAACACACGCTGGATGCCCTCATGCGACAGCATGGCGAATTCTTTGACCATAATCTGCAGGCGCTGCGCATCGTCGAAGATTTCGAGGTTCGGTATGCCAACTTCCGTGGGCTGAACCTCACCTTCGAGGTCCGCGAAGGCATCATCAAGCATTCGCATGACTATTCGGCCAGTGACCATCCCGAGTTGTCGGAGTACTTGCTTGACCTGCGTCCTCCGCTGGAGGCGCAACTCATCGACCTCACTGACGAGATTGCCTATAACACCGCCGACCTCGACGATGGCTACGAAGCAAAGCTGCTGTCTGTCGCCCAGATTCGCGAGCAGGTTGCCGTATTTGATCGGTTCTACCGCGAGGGCGAGAAGGAATATTCCGCCGCACCCGAGAAGCTGCGCTTCAACGAGGCGCTGAAACGAATGCTGAACCGCTTCGTCACCGATCTCATCGAAAATACTCAGCGACGAGTCTCAGCAGCGGGAGTCATGACCTTGGATGACGTCAGGCGACGCCCAGAACGGCTCGCCGGCTTCAGCACCGAGGTCGACGAAGAGCGCCGCCAGGCCAAGCAGTTCCTATACCAGGCGCTGTACAACGCGAAGTCGCTACAACCAGCGAAGAAGCGCGCCGAGTCGCTGGTGAAGCGAGGTCTTCAATGCGCTCATCGCGCGTCCCGAAATGCTGCCCCCGAGTTATCGCGAGAAAGCGGAGCACGAGAACCTGGTGCGCGTGGTTTGCGATTATATCGCCGGAATGACAGACCACTACATCGAAGACCTGCGCAAGAAACTCAACTGACCCTTCCTGCCCATGCCTGAACTGCCCGACATCGTCGCCTACATCGAAGCGCTGGAGAAGCGCATCGTGGGACAGACGAATCGAAAGCATTCGCATTGCCAGCCCTTTCCTGCTGCGCACGGCCGTTCCACCACTAAGCGCTGCCGAAGGCAAGAGCGTCACCCAGATACGCCGCATGGGTAAGCGTATCTGCATCGGCGTCGAAGGTGACCTGTGGCTGGTGCTGCACCTGATGATCGCCGGCCGCCTGCATTGGAAGGAGCGCGGCGTGAAGCTGGCGCGCCCGCGTGGGCTGGCGGCATTCGATTTCCCGAATGGCACGCTGCTTTGGACTGAAGCAGGCTCGCAGAAGCGTGCGTCGTTGCACGTCGTCGGGGGTGAGGAGAACTTGCGTGCCCTCGATCCCGGCGGTCTGGAGGTACTCGATGCCGACCTCGATCGGTTCACTGCGGCATTGACGCGCGAGAATCACACTCTGAAACGCGCGCTTACCGATCCGCATTTGTTCAGCGGCATCGGCAACGCTTACTCCGATGAAATCCTCTGGCAGGCACAGCTTTCGCCCATGCAGCTAACCCAGAAGCTAAAGCCGGAAGAAATCAGGCGACTTCACGAAGCCGTACAAAGCAACTTGAGCGCATGGGTTTCGCAACTGCGCGAAGAAGCCAAGGAGGCGTTCCCCGAGAAAGTCACGGCATTTCGCAAAGAAATGGCCGTTCACGGCAAATACAAACAGCCATGCCCGCGCTGCGGCAAGCCGATCCAGCGAATTCGATACGCGGGCAACGAAGCCAACTACTGCCCACATTGTCAGACCGGAGGCAAGCTGCTCGCCGACAGGGCATTGTCACGTTTGCTTCGCGATGATTGGCCTAAGACCCTTGAGCAACTGGAGACCATGGTCGAGAAGCGGCGGAGTGGGTAAGGGGTGTCCACCTAATTCCACTCCACCTCTTCCTCATCTTCCGCCACCCCCGCGACACTGAGAGCACGACCCAACTCCGCCGGCGTATCCACCAGCACGTCCGGATGCACGCGCTCCAGGCTGTGCGGCGCGAAGCCATAATTCACGCCGATGCTCCACATGCCGGCGTTGCGCGCCGTCAGGATGTCGACCTCCGAATCGCCTACCATCACGCTTTCGTCGGCCGAGGCACCCGCCTCCCGCATGATGGTTCTGATTCCAAGGGGATCCGGTTTCTTGGTCTCGAAACTGTTGCCGCCATAGATCTGAAAGAACCGGCTCGCCAGCCCGAGTCCCGCCAGAATGTCGCGCGCCGGACGCACCGGCTTGTTTGTGAGCACCGCCAACTTGCGGGCACGTTCCGTTGAAGCTCGCGATCTGCTCCAGTGACTGGGCGATTCCTTCGTAGGCATACGTGCTGTCGAGTTTGTGCTCGCGGTAATAGGTCAGAAAAAAGAGCAGCGCTTCCTGCAGAAAAGCCTCATCGTTGGGATCGCCCAGCGCCCGCCGCACCAGCATGGGAGCGCCGTCGCCGATGTAGGTCTTGATCACCTCGAGCGGCAGTTCGTTGCGCCCGTACTGCCGCAACATGGCATTGACCGCGGCCGCCAGGTCATATTCCGAATCGACCAGCGTGCCATCCAGATCAAACACCACGAGCTTGATCTTCTCTAGCGGTATGGGACGAAAAGTACGGATCATTAGCATCCAGTATAGAAAAGCCATGCACCACAGAGGCACAGAGACACCGAGAAAAACGGGCCCAGCAAAAGAATCTTCAAACCTCCGTGCCTCTGTGTCTCTGTGGTTCAATCAAATGCCGGAAGCATTACAATAAGAAGATTGCGCCTGAGCCGCACCGGGCTTGCATTTCACTCCCTGAGGACATGGATGGCAACTACTACCAAGGCACAACCCAACGTCGAGGCCGCCCAGACTGCCTCGCCGACGAAAGACAAGTACGAAGGACTCTCGCGCGATCAGTTGATCGAGATCTATCGCCTGATGTACCTGTCGCGCCGCATTGACGATCGCGAGATCCTGCTCAAGCGTCAGCAGAAGATCTTCTTCCAGATTTCGGGTGCTGGCCACGAAGCGCTGCTGGTGGCTGCCGGCATGCTGTTGAAGCCGGCTTACGACTGGTTCTATCCGTACTATCGCGACCGCGCGCTCTGCCTCGCGCTGGGCATGACGCCCTACGAGCAGTTGCTGGAGGCAGTTGGCGCGGCCGATGATCCGGCGTCCGGCGGACGCCAGATGCCCTCGCACTGGGGCAGCAAGCGGCTGAACGTCGTGACTCAATCCTCGCCCACCGGCACGCAGTTCCTGCAGGCCGTGGGCTGCGCCGAGGCCGGTCGCTACTTCACCCGCCATCCCGAAGCGGCGGAAAAAGCTCCCGGCGACTATCGCCAGTTCAAGGACGTCGTCTTTCCATGGCGACGAAGTGGTCTACGTCTCCTGCGGAGACGGCACCACCAGCCAGGGCGAATTCTGGGAGTCGCTGAACACCGCCTCGAACCTGAAGCTGCCCGTGCTCTACCTGATCGAGGACAACGAGTACGCCATCTCGGTTCCGGTCGAGGTGGGCACGAGCGGCGGCAACATCAGCCGCCTGGTAAAGGGATTCCCCAACTTCTACTTTGACGAGATTCGACGGCACCGATCCTCTGGCCAGCTACGCGTCGTTGAAGAAGGCCATCGACTACATCCGCAGCGGCAATGGCCCGGCGTTCGTCCACGGCCACGTCGTGCGTCCTTATTCGCATTCGCTGTCAGATGACGAAAAGCTCTATCGTCCCGAGTCGGAGCGCAATTCCGAAGTCGAGCGCGACCCCATCAATCGCTTCCAACTGTTCCTCATTCGCGAGGGCATCCTCGACGAAAAGGCGATCGACCAACTTGAGAAAGACGTCGACGCCGAAGTGCAGGACGCCGCCGACAAAGCCGTCGCTGCGGCGCTCCCGGCTACCGATTCGTACAAGAACTTTGTATACTCGCCCGACCTCGATCCGACCTCGAAGGCGTTTGAGACCGAAGCGGTGCATCCGATGCCGACGCAGGACAAGTCTCCGGCAGCGGGCGATCGCACCATGGCCGACCTCATCAACGCCTGCCTGAAAGACGAGATGAAGCGCGATCAGCGCATCGTGATGTTCGGCGAAGACGTGGCCGATTGCAGCCGCGAAGAGTATCTGAAAGAAAAGCAGGTCAAAGGCAAGGGCGGCGTCTTCAAGCTCACCGGCGGTCTGCAATGCGAGTACGGCAGCGAGCGCGTCTTCAACTCGCCGCTGGCCGAAGCCAACATTGTCGGACGCGCCGTAGGCATGGCGACGCGCGGACTGAAGCCGGTGGTCGAGATTCAGTTCTTCGATTACATCTGGCCCGCGTATCACCAGCTTCGCAACGAGATGCCGCTGATTCGCTGGCGCTCGAACAACACATTCTCTTGCCCCGCAGTCGTGCGTGTCGCGATTGGCGGATATCTTACCGGGCGGCGCCATCTATCACTCGCAATGCGGTGAGAGCCTGTTCACGCACACGCCAGGCATGCGGGTGGTATTTCCGTCGAACGCGCTCGACGCCAACGGCCTGCTGCGCACTGCGATTCGCTGCGACGATCCGGTTCTGTTCCTCGAGCACAAGCGCCTCTACCGCGAGACCTTCGGACGCGCGCCGTATCCCGGGCCGGACTACATGATTCCGTTCGGCAAAGCGCGCATCGTGCGGCCGGGTCACGACCTGACCGTCATCACCTATGGAGCGACGGTGCCGCGCGCCTTGCAGGCAGCGCAGCGCATCGAGCGCGAGCAGCAGGTCAGCGTGGAGTTGATCGATCTGCGCACGTTGAACCCCTACGATTGGGAAGCCATCGCCACCTCGGTGTCGAAGACGCATCGCGTGCTGGTGGCGCACGAAGACATGCTGAGCTGGGGCTATGGCGCGGAGATCGCGGCGCGCATCGCTGACGAGCTTTTCGACGAGCTCGATGCGCCGGTGAAGCGCGTGGCCGCCAAAGATACGTTTGTCGCCTATCAGCCGATTCTGGAGGACGAGATTCTGCCTCAGGCAGAGGACCTATTCAAGGCGATGGCGCAGCTGGCGGAGCTGTAAGCCAGGTAGTGCGGTGCCTTGGCGCCGCACGGCAGAAGTTGGTGGAGCGGCGCTTCAGCATTTCACGGTGGCTTGGTAGAGCGGCGCTTCAGCGCCGCGTCCAGCCTGCATTATTGAATGGGAGCCGGCTTCAGCCGGCGGCAACTCTGGGTGGAGCACCCTTCAGGCCCGCGCCGGCGGGTTTGTATCAAGGCCCGACTTCACAGGCTGCGGAAAACTCTTCGCAGTGGGAAGAAGAGCAGATCCCTCGCGGCTAAAGCCGCTCGGGATGACAAACAAAAGGGGCTTAGCGGCACGGCTGAAGCCGTGCCCTGATACAAAGCTCGCGAAGTCGAGATTTCTAGCGACGCCAAACGCGCCTGAAGGCGCGCTTTACCCAGCGAAAATGTCGTAAACATAGTCGTGCGCGACCAGAGCAGCGGGGGGCATCGTCCCCTTCTCGACCTGCTGAGCGATTTCCTCCCTCGATAGATCGAAGATGGCATCAAGTATCTGCGTCCGCTCCTTGCCGCCTGCTTCGGCCAGCACAAACAACACGCGCGCGCTGTGCTGGATATATTGCGGCGAAAGCAGTTGCCGTCTTAGCAGCTCCATGATGACCGGCGCCTTCGAGCGGTCGAACAATCCCGGGTTGCCCATGCGGTCGAGCTCAGCGAAGAACTGCGCCGTCCACTCGTTGTGGTAATCGAAAACTTTCTGGAACAGGTCGCGTGTGAACCGCGTTCCCGCCTTCACCGCTTCCGTGCTGGGCGCGAGCACCATGCCGTCTTCAGTAAGCTTCGGCACGCTGCAAATATCCGTCTTTGGTGATGACGGCCTGATGACGGCACAGCGTCCACAGCCACGAGACGTCAATGCGATACGTCGCGAGGTCGTTCATGAAGCGCTGCTTCAACTCGTAGTCATCGATGGCAGCGGCGAAGTTTCCGTTCAGGATCTGGAACCCGTAATTCGCAGCCATGTAAAACGCGTGCTGAATGTGTTCGATGGTGATGTCGCCTTTGGGCACGCTGTAGATGGCGTCCCATAGCTCCTGGCTGAGCAACTTCTCCGGCGTGTCGAGCAGTTTCCTTGCGAAGCACCATCGGCGTGATCTTGCCGGCCGCATTCAGCAGCCCGCGCGATTGCAGCAGCGCGCGCTCCGAATCCACCAGCCCGCTCGCGACCGTCGGCACAGGCTTGCCGTTGGCGTCGACGGTCTTGCGCTGGCGCATCCAGCATCGCCTGCAATTCGGCCAGCGGAACGCGCAGCGGCCCGTTTCCAGCGGCCACATACGCAGCCTCAGGACTCGCCACCCAGCTCTGGCGATACGCAGTCGTAGAGCTTCCCTTTCACGCGTCCAGCGAGAATGTCGTCGAGCGTAAGCTGCTCGGCCACCGACCCATCGGGCACGAACATCAATCCCAGCAGCCGCTCGCGCAGCTTGTCGATGACCACGGCGCGCATCGCGACCGGGTTGTAGCGCGAGCGGCCATAAGCGTCGCTCGACTGATACATCATCACCGCCGCCATGCCGCCGATGGGCGCACCCTGCGTCAGCTCGCCGTTTTTCATCGCCGCCATCAGGATGGTCAGCGCGTTGTAGCGCTGGTAGGCGATCATGTTGGGCGCAGCCATCCCGATCTTCTGCGGATCGGGGAAGATGCCGTGCGGGTCGTCCTTCCACATCTCGATCAGGCTGCCGAGATAGTCCCAGCGGCCGACGTTGGTTCCCAGCAAGCGCCGCCGGAAGGTCCACGCAATCGCCGGCAGGTAGCGGCCGCCATTGCCTTCCTCGTACAGGATCTTGATCTTGAATGTCCCGGCCGGTACGCCGATGATGCTCTCCACGCTCGCCAGCAGCCTCTCGACGATGAGCGCTTCGCGCGGAGTCTGCATCTTGGGAATGTAGAAATAAATGCCGGTGCCCAGGCGCTTGAGCGCGTCGTAATTGTTGACCACCCAAAGCACGACCATCGCGATGATGCCCGGGACGGGTGCGCCGTCTACGGTGATGTGCTCATACACAATGTGAATGCTGGGCGGACGGACCAGGCGCGTCGGCCACTTGTCAGGCGTGCGATCAATCTTGTAGGAACGCGTCTTGCCTTTCTTTGCCACGTCGTAGGACTTGCTGCCCCATGCGCCTTGGAAGATCTCCTTCGCATTCTGTAACGCCGCGAACGTCGCGACCGGACTGCTTCCCGCCGCCGCTTGCCTGGAAGTGCGCCGGCGAAGCGTCTTCGAAATCCGGCATATTCATGGGCGCCGCGCTGTTCAGCGCATTGAACGCCATGTCGAGCGGATGCCAGGGGCCCGTCAACTCCAGCCCAGGATTTTGCAGCGGATGCACGTCGCGCGGAACCGGCACTTCGTCGTTCAGACGCCAACGCAATTCAGTTCTCGCGACCGAGAAAGTTGTCGATCAACCCTTGCACGATCTGGCGAAATGTCCACGGCTTGCCCGTGATCGGATCCTCGAAGCTCTCGTCCCAGTTAGGCCAGGCATACTTCGTCCGAACCGGCTCTTTGCTGGCCAGCAGCGCGCGGCGAGCGTTTAAAGCTTCAGCAATGGCAGGACGCAGTTGGCGAGTGAGGGAGGCAATCGTCTCTTCGACGTTGATCTCCCGGCCGTTGACATTTTGATTTTCGAATAACTGCGGAAACTGCTGGAGAACATCTTCGCGGACCATAGAAGTCCCTCCGAGCATTACGAGCCAGTGTAGTGCGCACAGCCGAGCGGGTCAAAACCCCTCGACGCTGCACCTTTCAGAAGAAATAAATAGCTACTTCGCAGCCCGGATTCTTACCAGTGTTCCTTCAGGGAAAGGGTCGCCGAGGAACTGCACGGTGCCGCCGCGGACCACACCGTTAACCTCACGGGCGGTCTCCACCGCTTCCGGGCGGAGAGCAGGAGTCTTATGAAACGTGCCGCGATCCATGGCGAGATTGGCGAGGCGATCGGCTTCCTTATTCTTCTCCCGCAACACGTGCTTGATCTCGAAGTAATCAAGCTGGTCGATCAGCTTCATCGCCTGCGCGTTCAACTCCTTCAATGTGGGACTGCTGACTTTGTATTCTCCGTTGATCTGCTTCACCATCAGCTCGGAATCGCTGACCACCTTCAGCGCCTTGAAATCGTGCTTGATAGCGTAGGAAAGTGCCGCTAACAGGCCGGAATACTCGGCATAATTATTGGTCTGGCGGCCCAGATACTCGCTGAGTTCCGCCACCGGACGCCCAACTTCGTCTTCGATGACGACGCCGTATCCGGCAGGGCCGGGATTGCCGCGCGCGCCACCGTCAATGCAAGCGACCAGGTAGCCCTGCTCGGCACTGAAAATGGCGCCTCCGAAAAATTCCTGCGAACGGAACTTTGATTTTCCTGGAAACGGTCGAATAGGCATAGCGTAGTTTAATCCAATACTTATCGGATGCGCTCAGCCAAGAAAAGGCAGCAACTCTGATCTAACGGCCCAATCGCAGCCGCATTGCCAATCTCGGCGGCAGGTTTGCGGAAAGAATCCGTTCCTGCGCGCGATCAATGTCGTAGGGAACCCGGTAGAAACGTATGCGGCCAGGTTCATCGCCTTGTCGCTCGTAAAGTGCGAAGGCGGCGCGCCAGTCTCCATCACGCGGCTGGCCTATGGAGCCGGGATTGATCAGGTAACGAGTTCCTGCGCTTAATTCCATGTCGGACTGCACCGCGCCTTCGACGCTGTCATACGCCGGAGCGAATTGCCGAACTTTGCCCGCCTCGTCCACAAACCCTCCCTGCAGGTGAGTATGGCCGAAAAAGATGATGTCGGCCTGCTCGGGCATGCTGAAGCTCTCCTCCGCGCCGAAGGTGTTGAGCAGATATTCGTCTTCATCCTCGGGCGCGCCGTGTACGAACTCGACGCCGGGCAAAGCTTCACGGCGAATCGGACCCTTGGGCAATTCGCGGAGCCATTCCAGGTGATTCGGCCTTCAGTGTCGTCTGCGTCCAGCGAGCAGAAATAGCCGCCACCGGATTGAAGTCGCTGAGATCGGTCAGCCCGGAGCAGGCGCGGTCGTGATTGCCGCGAACGATGATTCCGCCTAAAGCGATCGCTCGCTCGCATACTTCGTTGGGCGATCCGTTGTAGCCGACCACGTCGCCAAGGTTCGCCACCAGGTCGTGCTCGGGCGCGGCGTTCATCACCGCATCGAAGGCTTCGTGGTTCGCATGGAGATCGCTGATCAGCAGCAGGCGCATTTTAGTGATGCTCTAGTTGTATCACCGGGCACCGCGCCAGATGACCGGGAGCGACTTCAACCAGCGGTGGCAATGACTCGGCGCAGCTTCGAATGCGAGAACCACATCGTGGCTCGAAGGAGCAGCCGGGAGGCAAAGCAGTGAGCGCCGGTACGCTGCCTTCGATGGTTCGCAGCGGCTGCGCGCGATCGCTGTGCAGGTTGGGAACGGCGTTCAACAGTCCACGTGTGTAAGGGTGCATCGGGTTACGAAATACCTGTTCCGCTCGTCCCGTCTCAACCAGATTGCCGGCATACATCACGGCAACGCGATGCGAAACCTGCGACACCACCGCGAGATCGTGCGACACAAACAGCATCGCCAGCGCGAATTTCTCACGCAGCTCGTTCAGCAGTTCGAGCACCTGCGCCTGGATGGTCACGTCGAGCGCAGTCGTGGGTTCATCGGCGATCAGCAGGCGAGGACGGTTGACGATGGCCATGGCAATCATTACTCGCTGCCGCTGTCCTCCCGAAAGCTGATAAGGATAGTCGCGGGCGCGGCGCTCAGGATCGGCAATCGCAACTGTGCGCAGCGCCTCAACCGCCTGTTGCCAGGCGGCTTGCCTGGTGATGCGCGGACCTGTATTTGCTCCATCGCTCTGCTGGTGTTCGCCTGCGTGCGCCAACACCGCTTCCGCTACCTGGTCGCCAACGCGCATCACCGGATTCAGGGCTGTCATCGGCTCCTGGAAGATCATAGCGATGCCAGAACCGCGAATGCCGCGCATCGCTGCCTCCGGCAACGCAAGCAGGTCGTGGCCTTCAAAAACGATGCTGCCGCTCACCCGCGCCTGGGGCGGCAACAGGCGAAGGATTGCCAACGACGTGACCGACTTGCCCGAGCCCGACTCGCCCACCAGCCCGAGCACTTCCTGGGGTGCAATTCGAAAGCTGACGTCGCGCACGGCACATACCATGCCCTGCGGGGTAGCGAAGTCCACGCGCAAGTTGTCAACCGAGAGCAGGTCCGGCACAGCGATATCGTAACAGGGGAGAAGAAGCACACCCCCGGCCTCTCGCGACTGAGTCGTTTTGCCGGTCATCGCAATAACTAACGTGTCAGACGACGGCGCACTGCGCCCGCGACTGCGACCAGGCCGGAGGCGAAGGTGATCATGGTAGACGGCTCGGGCTCAATGTACAGCACGCCGCTGGAAAACGTCGGAAAGACGCCTTCGTTATCAGCGTTGGTGAAGTTCCCGCCGAAGAAAGCGGAATTCCAGAACTGCTGGTTGCTGGTCTGGGTCCCCACGGCGTTCAGGCCGTCGGTGTTGCTGTTGAACGAACGGTTGGGGTTGTTCGGATCATTAGGTACGACCGCGAACCAATACTTGGTGCCGGCGTTCACCGTAACGTGCAACAGGTCCAGTTCGTCACGATACTCGATGTAGCCGAAGTCGCTGCGACCAGTCGGGGTCTGAGTCATGGCGCCGGTGCCGGAAGCTACTAGCGTGCCGCCGTTGCCTTCCGAAACGCCGGTGCGTATTTCCCAGTAGCCAGTCGCCGGGTTCAGCCCGCTGAGATTGTTGCTGAACAGGCCGTCAACCACTACCTGGGAGCGGGGCGTGAAATTCTGGTAGGTGGCAGCGCCGTAGGGGTTGCCGCCGACAAGAGCATCGTTCTCGTTCCCCAAGCCATTCTGGTTGGGATCACTCAGATCCAGATCGCCACCGTAGAAGAGGCAGTACCCGCCGCATTGCGCGTTAGCGAGTGTGGCGAAGAACAGCATAACGAACAGGGACAGCCATGCGAATTTCCTCACTGGGATTTCCCC
Organism: uncultured Acidobacteriaceae bacterium; assembly: GCA_963819645.1. Classification (GTDB taxonomy): domain Bacteria; phylum Acidobacteriota; class Terriglobia; order Terriglobales; family Acidobacteriaceae; genus CAVVDY01. Next base: position 151,403 of record CAWFWZ010000014.1, on the reverse strand, counting down.
TTGCATTCAGGCAGGGCGCAAGTATGCACTTGGCGGGCACTCCGCGCAATGACTTTCAAAACTGGGCCACGGCTCAAGTCTGACAAACAAGGGGCCTCGCAATCAGGCACGACCGTCAACGTAAAGTATCTCTACAAATCATGACTGATTTCGTTGGAGGCTGGGGAATTGGCTGGCTGCCCCATCCAAACCATCGTTTGGATTGAGTGGGACCGAGGAAGGTCGAACCCTATACCGTCGTGCTGTTCCCAGAATCGACTGCGCTATTGACACAGCCCGCAGGACGGGACGGTGTGAGCCCGCTGCGTCAGCGGCGGGAGCGCGTGTTTCACAATTCCCAGCCGCGGCAGCGGCGGAGAAGATTGAGCGCGACCGGGTGCGCAAGCACACACCCGGCTCTAACGAGCCAGGCTCAAATCATCGCGCCCTTCGGACTGTAACTTGCGCTATGGCGATTTTGCGCCAACAATCCTCTTGAGCCACCGCCAACTTCCCCTGTTTCGTTGACTTGCCCGTTTCTCGAACGTAGGATTCTGCTCCAGTGATCGGCCAATCCATATCGCATTACCGTATCCTGGCGAAGCTCGGCGGTGGTGGTATGGGCGTTGTCTATAAGGCCGAGGACACCGACCTTGGCCGATTCGTTGCGCTGAAGTTCCTGCCCGATGATGTGGCGCAAGACCCGCATGTGCTGGAGCGCTTCCGCCGCGAGGCGCGTGCTGCCTCGGCACTAAACCATCCCAACATCTGCACCATCCACGAAATCGGCAACTACGAAGGCCAATCCTTCATTGTGATGGAGTTCCTTGATGGCGTGACCCTGAAGCACCGCATCATGGGCCAGCCACTGGAAATCGAACTGATTTTGGACCTGGGCACGGAGATCGCCGACGCGCTCGACGCGGCGCATAGCAAGGGCATCATTCACCGAGACATTAAGCCAGCCAACATTTTCGTTACCGAGCGCGGCCATGCCAAGATTCTCGATTTCGGTCTGGCAAAGGTGATTATCAAAGCCGCAGGCCGAAGCGGCGAGACGGCAACCGAGCTGGCATCGTATGACGGGCAGCACCTGACCAGCCCCGGCGCAATGTTAGGCACGGTGGCATACATGTCGCCGGAGCAGGTCAAAGCCAAGGATCTGGATGCGCGTACCGACCTGTTCTCGTTCGGCGCGGTGCTGTACGAGATAGCAACCGGTAGGATGCCGTTCAATGGCTCCAGTTCGGGCGAGATCATCAGCGCCATTCTCCGCGACGAACCTCGGCCAGCCTCACAGTTGAACCCGGAAGCTTCTCCTGAGCTGGAGGGCGTGCTTCGCCGAGCGCTGGAGAAAGACCGCAACCTTCGCTACCAGCATGCCTCTGACATGCGAGCTGAACTGCAGCGGCTGAAGCGCGATACCGAAAGCGGACGCTATGCACGAACGGGTTCGAGCGCATCGGCAACAGCGCAGCCGGAGCCACCGCCGCCAACTCCAGTTGCACCGGCGCCTGCCGCTCCTAGTTCGGAGATGGCGGCGCCGGCTTCGGGCGTCGCACCGGCAGCCAGTTCGAGTGCAGAATCGGCGGCGAGCACGAGTGCGATGCGGGCAGTGACGGAAGCGCCGCCCAGCGGAATCACTTCCGGCGCTCCGAAAAAACGATGGATGATGATCGGCTCGGCTGCCGTTTTGGTGACGGTGGCTGCGGTGGCTGCGGTGGCGGGATTCCTCTACTATCGCGCGCATCAAACTCCGCGGCTGACCGAGAAGGACACCATCGTCATCGCAGACTTTGCCAACAGCACCGGCGATGCGGTCTTCGACGACACCCTAAAGACCGCGCTCACGGTTGCACTCAACCAGTCTCCATTCCTCAACGTGCTCTCCGACAACAAAGTGTCGGCGACCTTGAAGCTGATGACCCGCCCGCCCAATACAAAGCTGACGCCGGACGTCGCGCGGGAGCTTTGCCAGCGTTCCAACAGTAAGGCCTACATTGCCGGTTCGATTGCCGCCCTCGGCAACGAGTACGTGCTGGGCGTCAAGGCGGTGAATTGCCAGAGCGGCGAGCCGCTGGCGCAGGAGCAGGTGACGGCTGATGGCAAGGAAAAGGTGCTGAATGCGGTGGGCGAGGCTGCGGCGAAGCTGCGCGGGAGGTTGGGCGAGTCGCTCGCAACAGTCCAGAAGTTCGACGTGCCGCTGCCGGAAGCGACCACCTCGTCGCTCGAAGCTCTGCAAGCCTACAGTGCAGCCAGAAAGGCGCACAACGAAAACGACGACCAGGCGTCACTACCATACGCTCAGCGGGCCATTCAACTCGATCCAAACTTCGCGATGGCGTATGGAATCATGGGCTTTGCGTACCTTCACCTGGGAGAGCTGGGACGGGCTCGCGAATACTTCGCCAAAGCCTTCGAACTGCGCGAGCACGCCAGCGAGCGGGAGAAGCTGCTCATCGCCGCCGACTATTATTCCAACGTAACCGGACAACTGGATAAGGGAGCTCAAGCCTATCAGGAGATGATGGACACCTATCCCCGAGATCCTGCCGCGTACAGCGCACTGGGACTCATTTACGCTAGCCAGGGCCAATACGACAAGGCCGCCGAAACGACGCGCCAGGACCAGCAGCTCGGCGAGCAGGCCAGTGTCGTGCCCTACGTGAACCTCGGCAACGACTTGCTTGCCTTGCAGCGCTTCGACGAAGCTCAACAGGTGATTCAGGAGGCGCAGACACGAAAGCTGGACGACTACATACTGCACTCGCAGCTATACGCCGTTGCCTCCCTGGCATCGGACTCATCGACAATAGCGGAACAGCAGCAGTGGTTTGCGAGCAACCCCGGGGTTGAGAATCTCGGGCTTTCGCTGTTCTCCGATGCCGAAGCATATGCCGGTCATCTGGGTAAGGCACGGGAACTGACCAGGCGAGCGGTTGATTCTGCGATACGGGCTGACAGCAAAGAGACCGCCGCAATCTGGTGGGAGAATGCTGCCCTGCGCGAGGCTGCCTTCGGCAACTTCGCGGAAGCGCGGCAAGCAGCGGCTGCAGGATTGAAGCTGGTTCCAGCCAGTCAGGGCGTTGCAGTTCAAGCTGCGCTGGCATATGCCATGACTGGCGACGACGCGCGAGCACAATCGTTGGCGCAGGATATGAACAAACAGTACCCGCTCGATACGCAGATGCAACTGCTTTGGCTGCCCGCTATAAACGCGCAACTGGCGCTGAACCGCAAGAACCCGGCGGCGGCAATCAACAATCTACAGAGTGCGTTACCCCCCATTGAGTATGGCCAGATCGGCTTCCTGACCAACCTATCCTGCCTCTATCCCACCTACATTCGCGGGCAGGCCTATCTCGCCTTGGGGAACGGCACGGCCGCTGCGGCCGAGTTCCAGAAGATACTCGACCACAGCGGTATCGTCTGGAACTGCTGGACAGGGGCGTTGGCGAAGCTGGGCGTAGCTCGCGCCAACGCTTTGCAGGCGAAGACCTCGCAGGGCGCCGATGCCGACCTCGCTCGTACTAGCGCGCTGAATGCCTACAGAGACTTCCTTACGCTGTGGAAAGATGCCGACCCCGACATCCTCATCTACAAACAAGCCAAAGCCGAGTACTCGAAGCTGCAGTAGCCCGCTATACAGCCGGCCACCATTAGGTTCGCTACCAAAGCAGAGCGGTCAATTGTCGACACCAGGCGATAGCGCTCATTGTTCCAGCGTCAATGAGTGCTATGGCGATGTTACGTAAATCAGTGGACTGATGTGGGGAGTGGGGAGGAGCGAAGATAGGACTGGTCCCAAACCACGGATTGAATACGCACCCCGGGGTTCCAATTCGTTCCTATCGCGGACTGTCCTAATCAGCAACAATTCTGCTAAGTTAACAGGTTTTGACTTGCTGCTCGGTTTGCTTGTCACGATACTCTTCGTTGCGCAGTTTCGATGTGCCGAAGCGTCCGCCAGCGGGAGGAATTGCATGAAAATGAAGAGCATCCTTTATTCAAGCTTGATTGTCCTTATTTCATTCGTTACCTGCGTGCCTAGAGTCATCGCGCAAATTCCTTGTGGCGCTACGGTACTCACCCCTCCCACGCTGTCCGCGAACTGGCCTCAGTTTCGCTTCGATGCCGCCCACACTGGGTGTAACCCCTACGAGTCTGTTCTGAACACGACAACCGTGGGAAACCTCGTTCTGAAGTGGCACGCTTACATCGGGGTTGGTTACCAAACGACTCCGACTGAGGCTAACGGCGTGCTGTACATAGGCAGGCCCGGGCCCCAGGGCTACGTATTCGCGTTTAATGCAAGCACCGGCCAACAACTTTGGGGCACCATCGTGGGCAACGACGTTTACGGTGCCCCGGCCGTGTCCAACGGAACGGTGTACGCCGGAACTTCCAGCGGTAACCTGGCCGCCTTGGACGCCACTACAGGTCACCTGCTTTGGAACTACTGGACCGGAGCGCAGATCTTTGCGCCGCCGACGGTAGCCAACGGTGTGGTCTACGTCGGGTCGTATGATCACTATCTTCATGCGGTGAATGCCGGCACGGGAACATTAAAGTGGAAGTACCTGATAGGGACTTCTATCTACGCTGCAGCAACGGTCGCGAACGGCGTAGTTTACGTCGGCGTGCCAGACCATAATGTCTATGCTCTCGACGCCGAGACCGGAACACTTCTGTGGACGTTCACGACAGGTAATTACGTAATGAACTCCCCAGCCGTGGCTAACGGCGTGGTGTACGTTGCATCCCAGGACGACTACATTTATGCGCTGGATGCTCGCACCGGAGCGCAGCTGTGGAAGTTTGGAAAGCTGCTCGGCAACCCCACGACAGTGGCGGTCTCCAGGGGAGTGGTGTACTTCGGAGGTCCGAATCACCTGTATGCCCTGAATGGCAGGACGGGAACGGTCGTGTGGGATCACTTCATTGCCAACGGAGGCGCGGGTTGGAATTTCGAGCCGGTGATCGCGAATGGCCTGGTGTATTGCCAGCTCCCTTTCGACGAACAGCATCAGGACCAGAACGGCCTATACGCCTTGGACGCCAACACAGGTGCGACCGTGTGGCAGTACAACGATCCGGAATGGATCTTTGACAATAGCCCACTCGTGGTTAATGGCATGGTGTTCGCTGGAGATGTCTACGCCTTCGGCTTGCCGAACCAGTGATTTAGAAAGAGTCGATTTGATGGGAATGGCAACTCACCCTGGCTGCAGCAACCATCTGCCAGTGTTGTTGAGGTTGTCAGGCGATAGCGCTCATTGTTCCAGCGTCAATGAGTGCTATGGGGATTTATCGCCAGTTAGCGCGCTACAATGCTCTGGCATGATGTGGGTAGCGACAATCATTGCGGTCCACCGTGCGTTCAAGTGGATAGGTCTTTTCGTATTGCTAGGTCTCCCCGCTGAAGGTTTCGCTCAAGCGAGATTGGTGCCTATTTCGAGCGTTCCTGCTCCTGCGGAGATGTTCGGGCATTCCGGCTGGCAGCCAAGCATGGTCGGTTGCGGGGCCGACGAGACAATCACCACATATCTTCAATCCCGACATGAGATCGTGAAGTTCGGGCTGAACGGAGCTGTTTCTGTCCGAATCGACACGGCGCACCTGCTGCAGGCGGAAGAAACATGGATAGAGTCCCTGGCTCCTGGACCGAATGGCGAAACCTACGTCGTGGCGGCTAGGGCGAAACGGTACAAGCAGCAGGGCGTTACATTTGTTGACGGCCATCCGACGCTGTTCCGATTCGATGCTAACGGTAAACCTCTCGTCAGCCGCCCTCTCCGTAAGGCCAAGTTCCCCCGAATTGCAGTGTTCGATTCGGGCAATTTTCTCCTCTTCAACGCTGGCCCGCTTGACCAAGCTCCGGAGGCTATTTTGTATTCTGCCGATGGAGTGGAGATCAAGAACATCGACCTCTCAGGAACTGCTTTGGACAGGCGTAATGATAAGAAGTCCAAGGACGCTCCCGACGAGAACTTATTTCCGTTTTTGGCGATGAGTGACAATAAGGTCTACATTGCAACGGGTATCGCTGAAAACGCAGCGACAATAACGGTCGTGGCAGACGACGGAAAGGTCATCTCGTCATCCCCACTCAAAGTTCCACCCGACTTCAGCTTGCTTTGGACCCGGATGGAAGGGGAACGCCTCTTCTCGCAATTAGAGTGCAAGCGAAACGCCGACTCGTGTAGAGATAGCCGCTATTATGCGGAGTTTGACACCACCAACGGGGCCGTACTTGCGATTCAGCAGGACACGGGGTCTATCGCCGGGACTCCCATGTGCAACACGTTAGACGGCATGAGCTTCATTAATAGTGCCGATAAGACGCTGAAGATACTCACTCCAAACCTCCTAAAATAAGCAGGTCAAGAGTAACCTGTCGCTAACAGGCGATTACGCTCATTGTCCCTCAATGAGTGATATGGGGATTTCACAACAGCTACCGTTCTTCAACGTACTCGATGCGTATTGGCCCGACCTGCGATTCTTTCTTGAAGACTCTTGCCATGCTGGAGTACGTGATTCTAAGGGTGTGTGAGTCAAGCCACTCCGGTTGCGCGACGAATGTTGTGGCTCCGTGATTTGAGTCAGCGATAAATGCGTTGGCCGCCTCTCGCGGAAGGGACTGCGAGGATGGCAGCACTGCAATTTGAAGATTGCTTCCGGTCGTGGCACCACAATTTCTGTCAAAGCTCACGTATTTCCACTGACCGTCTGGCGAAGCATGCTCAGCGGGAGCTTCGTTTGTGCAATCGTTGCACCCGACGAACACCAGGGCCGGTAAGACCAGAAAGAATAAGAGGCTTCGCATCACTGATTGCTGTTGTTGACGATATCAGGCGATTACACTCACCATCCTACAGCCGACCTTTGCCGGAAGCGTCCCATGGCTTGTCACACACATGTGTGACAAGCGCGCTTGGTAAACTCCACCCCCGTCTCGTACACTCAACCCTTGAGGACGAAGGAGATTGGTGTCTCTGCACTGATTTCGCTTCGATCAGGTCTCCGTGACGCCAGCTGATTGCCATTCCTGGCTTTCGCCGCTGTTAGCAATCTCACAAACAGTCCAGCCACTCCACCCGCAAGAAAATCTCCGTAAGTCTTTATTTTGGAAGATTTTGCCTATAACTCTCACGCGCTCAAGATTTTACGGGGAAAGTTTTCAGCCAGATGAATGGAATCAAGATTTTACGGGTAGGGTGGGGGAGGGGGGTACCACGACAAGTTGTCAGTGGTCGGTTGTCGGTTGTCAGCGAGGATCACTGGTTATGGTTAACAAATTAATAACCACGAACTTTCCTCGGAATACAGGCAAACGGCAACGGATAACTTCGCGCCGCTCATATAGAATGTCCCCTTCGCACGAGGTCTTCCCACGGTAACCATGTCCTCCAACGGATCGAGGAAGTACGACGCAATCATCATCGGAGGCGGTCACAACGGGCTGGTCAACGCCGCCTATCTGGCGCGCGCGGGCCGAAAAGTCCTGGTCCTCGAGCGGCGCCACGTCCTTGGCGGCGCCGCCTGCACCGAGGAGATTTTCCCGGGCTTCAAGTTCTCTGTTTGTTCCTACGTCGTCTCGCTACTGCGGCCCGAGATTATCCGCGACCTGAACCTGCCGAAGCACGGGCTGGAGATTCTTCCCCTCGACGGCACGTTCACGCCCATGCCCAATGGCGACTACCTGTGGCGGGTGAACGATCATGGCAAGACGCGCCGCGAAATTGCGCGCCACTCCAAGTACGACGCCGAGGCTTACGAAGAGTTCGGCAAGGCCATGCTGCAGATGTGCCGTTTCGTGAAGCCCATCCTCAGCATGGTGCCGCCCGACCCCACCAAGCTCGCACCGCGCGAGCTGCTGAAGCTGATGTTCCTGGGCCGCCGCTTTCAGGGCCTGAGCGGCGAAGACAAATACAACCAGGTGCAGCTCATGACCATGAGCGCCATCGACTTCCTCGATCAGTGGTTCGAGACCGATGTGCTCAAGGCCACGATGTCGGCTTCCGGAATCATCGGCACATTTCTCGGCGTGCGCTCGCCCGGCACCGCCTACGTGTTGTTGCACCACTACATGGGAGAGATCGACGGCGCGTTTCGCGCCTGGGGATTCGCTCGCGGCGGTACCGGCGCCATCTCCAATGCCATCGCCGATTCGGCACGCGAGCTTGGCGTCGAGATCAAGACGCAGGTCGGCGTCGCGCAGATCCTGGTTCGCGGCAACAAGGCGGTTGGAGTCGCTACCACTTCCGGCGACGAGTACTACGCCGACGTTATCTCTTCCAGCGTCGATCCCAACCTGACATTCCTGAAGTTCATCGAGCCGCAGTACCTGAGCGAAGACTTTCGCGACGAGGTGAAGCGCTACAAGTACCGCGGCTCATCCGGCAAGGTGAACCTCGCTCTTGACGCGCTGCCCGAATTCACCTGCCTTCCCGGTGAAGGTCATCATCTGCGCGGAGCGATTTCCATTTCACCCAGCGTCGACTACATGGAACGTGCTTACGACGAAGCTAAGTACGGCGACTACTCCAAGCGGCCTTATATCGACATGGTGATTCCCAGCCTGACCGATCCGTCGGTTGCACCGCCGGGCAAGCACGTGATGTCGTGCTTCGTTCAGTACGCTCCCTACAAGCTGAAAGAAGGCACGTGGGACGAGAAGCGTGAGGCTTTTGGCGATACCGTGATCAACACCATCGCGCAGTATGCTCCCAACCTGAAGAACATCATCGTCGGCCGGCAGGTGGTCACGCCGCTCGACTTGGAGCGCGAGTGGGGACTGACGGAGGGCAACATCTTCCAGGGCGAGCTTTCGCTGGAGCAACTGTTCTTCCTGCGTCCGGTGCCGGGCTGGGCGCAGTACAAGACGCCGATCAAGAACCTCTGGATGTGCGGCTCGGCGACGCATCCCGGCGGCGGCATCATGGGCGCGCCCGGCAGGCTGGCGGCACTGGAAATCCTGAAGCACTCCAAAGGGGGCAGCTAGTGCCGGAGCCGCGCGAAGTTGTCATCATCGGCGCCGGTCACAACGGACTGGTCACGGCGTTCTACCTGGCCAAGGCCGGTTTCAAGCCGCTGGTACTGGAGCGTCACGAGACTGTGGGCGGCTGCGCCATCACCGAAGAGTTTCATCCCGGATTCAAGTGCTCGCGCCTGGCGCACGCCACCTGGCCCATACATCCCAGCGTGCTCGATGACATGGATCTTTCACGCCATGGGTTAAAGACCTACACCCCTGACGTTCGCGTACTTTCGCTCGCTGAGGACGGGAAGAATCTTGCACTCTACGGCGATCCCAAAGAATCGCAGCGGCAGATCGCGCGATTTTCTGCCAAGGATGCCGATGGCTACGCCGAGTTTCGCAAGGCCTTAACAGCGATCGGCGGAGCGATCGAATATCTGCTGACCATGACTCCGCCCGATCTCGACGATCCCGCTTCAGGAAATTTATGGGAGCTGGTGCAGGCCGGTCGCAAATTGCGAGGCCTTGGCGAAAAAGACCTCTATCGGCTCTTGCGCTGGGGACCGATGGCGGTGGCTGATCTGGTCAGCGAGTTCTTCGAGAACGATCTGCTGCGCGCCACCATCGCCGCCCAGGGAATATTCGGTACCTTTCTCGGACCGTGGTCGGCAGGCTCAAGCACCAATCTCATCTTCCGTGCAGTACCCGATGGCAATCCCGCAGGCGCAGCTTCTTATGTCTACGGCGGTCTCGGAGCCCTGACCGGCGCAATGGCGGACGCGGTACGCGCGGCCGGCGGAGAGATTCGCACCTCAAGCGAAGTCGCGCGCATTCAAGTTAAAGATGGGGCGGCAAGCACGGTGGTCCTGCGTAGCGGTGAAGAGATACCGGCAAAAGTTGTGATCTCCAATGCCGATCCCAAACGTACGCTGCTCGGCATGGTCGAGCCGCAGCATTTGGAGCCAAGCTTCCTGCAGCGGTTGCAGCACTACCGCATGTTCGGCACCGTCGCCAAAATGAACCTTGCGCTGAACGGGCTGCCAAACTTCAGCGGCGTCGACGACAACACATGGCTTTCGGGCCGCATTCAGATATCGCCTGAGATCGACTACCTGGAGCGCGCCTTTGATGCCGCCAAGTACGGCGACTATTCGCGCCAGCCCTACATCGAAGCGAGCATTCCCACATTGTGGGACTTATCTCTAGCGCCGGCAGGCAAGCATGTGATGTCGGTATACATGCAGTTCGCGCCCTACAAACTGCGGGATGCGGATTGGGACCAAAAGCGGTCCGAGTTAGAAAACACCATCGTCGAAACGCTAGCGCGCTATGCGCCAGATCTTCCCCAGCGAATTGAAGCTGCGGAAATCATTACTCCTAAGGATTTGGAGCGAACTTATGGTCTGACAGGCGGGCACATCTTCCATGGCGAGTTGGCGCTGGACCAGATATTCACTATGCGTCCGCTGCTGGGCTGGGCGCAGTACGCCACACCAGTGCGAAACCTCTATTTGTGCGGGTCAGGTACGCATCCTGGAACCGGACTGAACGGCCTCTCGGGCGCCAATGCGGCACGGCAAATCATCCACCAGCTTCGCGGCAGAGGCAAGGCGACAACCGGGGCCAACTAGCCGGCTTTTGCCGCATGGGAAGTTCCGAGCGCGCCCCGCAGCACCAGGATGAATTCATCGATGCGCTGCGTATGCCCTTTGCCATGTCCGTTGCCGGAGCGATGGAAGAGGTCGGGATGAGTCTCAGACATGGTCAAGGAGTCCTGAAACCGTTCAACAGTCGATTCGACAATCGACGCGATCAGTTCCGGATCCACGTCCCGTCGAAGCTCTCCTCGGTCCAGTCCCATCTGTATGAAGGCCTTCAGCCCAAGCGGGTCTTCCTGGTTAAGGAAACGGCCGATCCGTTTTTTGACGTCCATGTCAGAGCCGTAATTGCCCAGAAGCATGACTGCATAATGCACCTGATGGTGCTCACGTGTCCGGGAAGCATTCTCCAGCCGATGACGAAGGACGGCAAAGAACCCCTTCGCCTTCACCTCATCGGGAGCTTCAAGATAGCCGGGAAGCTGCTTGAGCGATTCCTTGTAGGCCTCGAGAAAGAGCCCATCCTTACTGCCGAAATGTTGAAACACTGACCCCTTCGCGATTCCCAACTCAGCGGCGATATCACCCACGCGCGATGACTCGTATCCGTGCTCGGCGAAGTAACGAATGGCTGCCGCCAGAATGAGTGCTCTTTTTTGTTGAGACCTTTTGGTAAGTGGCGGAGGGATGGTGTAGGAAGAAGTATCTGGTTGCAACGATCTCATGATGATTCCAAGTTACCCCTGTTCCGAGGTTTGAATAGCTTGTGGTGCATGACAAAGCGGTTCCGTGCAGGAAAGACAACCAGTTTCGCTGACTTTCGGTGTTTCGCAATCATAAATCAGAAATTCACCCGATTACCAGCATAAATCCCAGCTGGGGTGCTTTCTATTAGCTTCGTACTACTGTCTTCGGCACAATCTCTGACGTGTATTACTTTACTCCTCCAGCAGGCTGGAGTGCGCTCCTGGAACCCGATTGACGATAGGCTTGCAACTGTGTTCCCCTGCCTGTGTGATGAGCCTGCAAACGACGGCCTACGAGATACTTCCGGCCACTCCGGCGGATGTCGGCGAGATAGCTCCGTTATTTGATCTGTATCGCCAGTTCTACGGAAAAAACCCTAACCAGGAGGCTGCGCGCCGCTTCCTTTTTGCCCGCCTCAGTAAGGAAGAGTCGGTAATCTTCTATGCTCGCTGCGAAGGAAAAGCCGTAGGTTTCCTTCAGCTCTACCCTGTTTTCTCTTCGGTAAATCTTTCGCGGCAATGGATATTGAACGACCTGTATGTCCTGCCGGAAGCACGAAAGCATGGTTACGGACGTGCCTTAGTCGAGCGCGCTCATCGACTCGCCGATGAGACGCAGGCAAACAGCTTAATGCTGGAGACAGCGGTAACGAACAATGCGGCACAAAAGTTGTACGAATCGCTCGGTTGGAAACGTGACAACGAGTTCTTTCGCTATTATATCGCGATTTGAACGTTGGTTAACCGTCGGCGCTCACCGTCATTTCCGGCGTGGCCGCCAGCAGCGAACGAGTGTACTCATGACGCGGCGCGCTCGTAATCTCCTCAGCGTTGCCTGTTTCCACCAGTTTTCCCCGATACATCACAGCGATTCGCGTCGATAAATAGCGCACCACCGGCAACGAGTGCGAGATGAAGAGGTAAGTCAGATTGAACTCCCGTTGCAGTTTGCGCATCAGGTTGACAATCTGGGAACCGACACTGACGTCCAGCGCTGAGACGGGTTCGTCAGCCACGATAAACTTCGGCCTCAGGATGAGTGCCCGGGCGATGCCGATGCGTTGGCGCTGTCCGCCGCTGAACTCATGCGAATAGCGGGCCAGAGCTGAGCCATCCATTCCGACCGCGCGCATCATCTCGACCGCCCTCTCGCCGCGAGCCTTGCTGTTTGCTTCTCCGTGAATTGCAAGCGGCTCTGTGACAATCTGCTCGACCGTCATTCGCGGATCAAGCGAGCCGAAGGGGTCCTGAAAGATGATCTGCATATTGCGCCGCAGGTGACGCAGCGCCGAACCGCGCGCCGCGAGCACGTCCTGGCCATGGAGAGAGATCGATCCCGCGTCCGGCTCGATCAACCGCACCAGCATACGGCCTAACGTGGTCTTGCCTGATCCCGATTCGCCGACCAGCCCAAGCGTCTCGCCCGGCTCAATCGACAGTGAGACGTCATCCACCGCGCGCACTGCGCTCTGCCCGCGCGATCCGAAGGCCGATTCACCGGACTCAAACGTCTTGCAGAGATTGCGCGCCTCCAGCAGGGGCATGGAGGGATAGTAGCAAAAATAGCGGGGTGCTCGATTCGGACTGGCGTTGCCCGGGCTAGAGCTTTCAAGCCGTCATCCTGGCGACAAGCTGGGGCGGGGCACGCGCGATGCAGCGAACGCAAGGATTAAGGCGGCTGTTGCGGAATGAAACATAATCAACTTATTCTTGCCGTTGCGCAAGAGAGTTCGACCGTGTGGTGCCTCCCCCATGGATTCCTGTTCTCGATTGTGAAATAATTCCGCCAATCTTTTAGTCTGCGACCATGAGGCTCTTCCGTTGGCGCTTCGTTGAGGGAAGACAGCCCTCGTCTCCGGATGAAACCATGAAGAGCAAACGCTTCTGCGCGCGCAGGTCCTGACCCTTGACTACGTCAATCGTCTCCGCGAAGCGACGCAATTAATTTGCGTGTACACAGTGGCAGCTTATGAGGAACACTTCGCCAGTAATAGCCGTCACGTGACTAACCCGTACGTAAGAGTGCAGATACCAATGTCGAAAAAGGGAAAACCAATGAAGGTGTTGATCACTGGGGGCGCCGGCTTTGTCGGCAGCCATTTAGCCGAGGCTCTTCTGGCGCGAGGCGACGATGTTTCTATCATTGACGACCTGTCAACCGGCTCGATGCAAAATATCGAGCACCTGAAGCTCCGCTACGGTGCTTCGAATGGCTCGGCTACTCCGCTGCCCAAGTTCCGCTTCTTTAGCGACACTCTCAGCAATGTTCCCCTGCTGGCGGATCTCATCGGCCAGTGCGATATGGTTTTCCATTTGGCAGCAGCGGTCGGAGTCAAGCTGATCGTGGAAAGCGCTGTTCGGACGATTGAAACCAACGTGCGCGGTACGGAAATCGTGCTTGAACTCGCGGACAATGCGCGCAAGAAGGTATTGCTTACCTCAACTTCGGAAGTGTACGGAAAAGCTTCCAAGGTGCCGTTCATGGAAGATGACGACCTTGTGTTAGGTCCTACCGTCAAGAGCCGATGGGCGTATGCATGCTCGAAAGCGTTGGACGAATTTCTGGCGTACGCATATTGGCAGGAACGGAAACTACCAGTTGTGATCGTGCGTCTGTTTAACACCGTAGGACCGCGGCAGACCGGACGCTATGGAATGGTGCTGCCCACCTTTGTCCGCCAGGCATGTCAAAACGAACCGATTACGATTTTTGGCGATGGCAAGCAGTCCCGATGCTTCGGCTATATTGCTGACGTGGTCGAAGCTTTAATTGGTCTCGCGGACTGTGAAAGTGCAGTAGGAAATGTATTCAACATCGGAAATCCTACCGAGATCACTATCGAAGCTCTGGCGCATCTGGTTAAAGAGCTGTCGGGAAGCTCTTCCCCAATCACATATGTTCCCTACTCCGAGGCCTATAGCCCCGGGTTCGAGGATATGCCTCGCCGCCTTCCGGATATCTCCAAGATTCGGAGGGTTATCCAATGGGAACCCAAGGTACAGTTGCGCGAAATCATCGAGTCGGTAATTGCCTTCGAGAGAGGAAAAGAAACGGTTGAAGAGCTCTCGCGATCGGTGCAAGCCGGTAATCGCATCTAGTTGCGGGAGGCTGCACTTCGTATCCCCAGGCACGATTTGAACGGCTCTCATGCAGGCTACGTGCGCGCACCAGCCTGCTGAGCTGCCTCCTCAAAAATCTCCAGGACGCGCTGGAAATAAATGTGCGACTCGTACCTGGCGACTACGTCTTTGCCTTTGCGAGCGAAGCTCTGGCGCAGCGCGGGATCATCCAGTATGCGGCGAATCGCGCCTGCCAACTGAGCAACATCCTTCTTGGGAACGAGCAGCGCGTTGAGCTCGTGGGTTAGCATTTCGGGAACTCCGCCCACCGCAGTTGCCACGATTGGCAATTCTGCCGCGAGCGCCTCCAGCACCACGTTCGGCGAACCCTCGCTATGCGAAGGCAGAACGAAAGCATCGGCAATTCCGTAATAGGGGCGGACGTCGGCCTTTTGTCCGCAGAATCGCACTACCCCATCCAGCCCTAGCTGTGAACAGAGCGCTGTCAGGGCGTCCTTCTCCGGACCGGTCCCGACCATGAGCAAATAGGTGTTCGATCCGTGACCATTCTCCCGAAGCAGCGCCATGGCACGCAACAGTTCTGCATGGCCTTTTTCCAGCGACAACCGCCCAACGCTCAGCAGTACTCTCGCTCCCTCCGGCAGCCCCAGTTCACTCCACAGGCGACGTATCTCTTCTGCAGATGCCGGCGGTTCAATCCGAATCGGGTTGTGCTGCACCGAGATGCGCTTGCCGGACAGGCCCATTCTCTGCAAGTCGTTTGCAAACGAATTGCAAACCGCAACTACGCGGTTAGCTGCGCGAAGCGACCACCAATCCAGCTGGTGATACAGTCGCGTTCGCAGCGCTCTTTTGGTATGGCCCTGATGGAACGCCACCCACGCCATGCTACGGTGAAAGCCCATGAAGCGCGCCAGAAAATGCGACTTGCTGTTGCTGGTCCAGATGACGTCGGGCCTACGCTTCTCAATGATGGCGCGTATCTGGCGCAAGGTCTGCAAGTCCCCTGCGTAACGCTCGTCGACAATGTCGAGGGGAATGCCCCGCTCACGCAAGATATCAATCAGCGGATTCTGCTCTTTGCCCCGGACGAACAGCACGGTGGACACTACCGCCCTTCGATTGCCTTCCAGTGCCGATTGCTGGGCGAATTCCAGGACGGGCTTGGACGCTCCCATGATGCCGTAGGATTCGAAGAAGGCGAGAATGTGAATGGGGCGCGCCATCGCTATGTGTGGTGTGTTCCTTGCTCCGGACTGAACCGCATTGGGCAGAGACATTCCGCAACTACCTCGCCGAATCCCGGAGTGGAAAGATCATACCTCTTCGCCCCTGCCGGGTCCGGGGTTCATCTATGGTCGGCAACTAGCGCAGCGCCATTACCATCAGCTTCGGTTCCGTCATGTCCTCAATCGAGAAGCGCAGACCTTCGCGGCCGAACCCTGACTCTTTCACTCCGCCGTAGGGCATCTGGTCCACGCGGAATGTCGGCACATCGCCGACGATTATACTGCCGACTTCAAGCTCGTCGAAGGCGTTCTGAATCAGTCCAGCATCGCGTGTGAACACGCCCGCCTGCAAGCCGTAGACGGAATCGTTCACCTGGCGTACCGCTTCGTGGAAGGTCTCGTATGGCTCGACCGTCACCACCGGCGCGAAGATTTCAGCGCAGTTCACTCGCATGTGGGAAGACGTTCCCGTGAGCACCGTCGGCTCCACGACAGAACCGTTGCGCTTGCCGCCGGTCAGCACCTTGGCTCCGGCCTGACGGGCCTCGTCGATCCATTGGACCGCGCGCACGGCATCCTGCTCGCGGATGAGCGGCGGAACGTCAGTGGCTTCGTCCATGGGATCGCCGGTCTTGAGCTGCTTCACACCATCGACCAGTCGTTTGGTGAAGTCGTCGAAAACGGTGCTCTGCACCAGGATGCGCTGTACCGAAATGCATGTCTGTCCGCCATAAGCAAAGCCGCCGACTACGCAACGATGCGCGGCGTATGCGAGATCGGCATCACTGTGGACGATCACACCAGCGTTGCCGCCCAACTCCAGCGTGACACGCTTCTTGCCGGCTTTGCTCTTCAGTTGCCATCCGACGGCGGCGCTGCCGGTGAAGGTCAGCAGCTTGATACGGTCATCGGCGACTAGCTGCGCGGCGACGTCGTTCGACATTGGCATAACGGCCAACGCACCCTCCGGCCAGCCGGACTCTTGCACGACCTGCGCCAGCATCAACGCGGTGATAGGCGTTTGCGGCGCGGGCTTCAGGATGATCGGGCAGCCGGCGGCAATCGCCGGTGCGAGCTTGTGGGCAACCAGGTTCAGCGGGAAGTTAAACGGTGTAATGGCAAAGACCGGACCCAGCGGGAAGCGCCGCATCAGTCCCCAGCGGCCTTCGGTGCTGGCAAGTGTGTCGAGCGGGATGTACTCGCCATAGATGCGCGTCGCCTCTTCGGCTGCGACTTCGAAGGTGTAGATGCCACGATCGACTTCGATGCGCGCCGTCCTGATCGGTTTGCCCGCTTCGCGACAGATGGTTCGCGCGAAGTCCTCCTTGCGGGCGGCGATACCGCGGGCGATCTTGCGCAGGATGTCGGCGCGTTTGAACGACGACAACTTGCGCGTCTCGTTGAACGCCAGCACTGCATCGCGCACGGCCGTGAGGGCCGCGTCCTGGTCGGCCTGGTCCACGATGGCAACGGGCGAGTGGTCCCAAACGCTGTTGATGACGACGTCGTTTCCGCTGGTATGGAAGTTGCCGTTGGCGAAGTATCCGTAGGTTTGAAGAGGAGTGCCGGTGATCTGAGCCATGAGATTCCTCGTTACCCTGCTGCAATGATGCGCCTGGCTGAAGGCTGCATCAAAATTGCGCGACTTCCCTGCTGATTTCGATGCATTCCTCGCGGTTTTTCGCTTGCCATGCACTGCCGAGCTATCACTTTAAGTCATGGATAATGACGAATCCATGACTCACGAGGAATGGCAATTCGGGGCACAAAAAGCCGAAAAAATGGCGATTAATGGCCCCCGTGATACGGATGTCCCTTCAAAATCGTGAAGCCGCGATAGAGCTGTTCCAGCAGGACAACGCGCGCGAGTTCGTGCGGCAGCGTGATCTTGCCGAAGGAGAGAATCGCCTTTGCCTGCGCTCGGATGGAATCGCTCCAGCCATCCGCCGGGCCGACGGCGAACAGCAGCTCCTGCGTGCTGTGCGACTGGTGGTATTCGAGGAAGTTGGCGATCTCTTCCGAAGTGAGCTGCTTGCCGCGCGAGTCGAGCAGTATCAGCTCGGGTTGGGTCCGGCGCTCGCTCTTCTCGAGGAGCTTCAGCAGCGCAGCTTCTGACGACAGCTCGTGAGCATCGCACGCAGCATAGCGCGACAGCCGCTTCAGGTATTCCGCCGTCAGCGACTGAATGGCAGAGCCGCGGGTTTTGCCGATCCATGCGATGCGAAGTTTCAAAGTTAAGCAATTAGCAAGGGAAAGCAGCGCAGCTTTCGAAGTTGCGCGTTCGTCGAAAAAACGTTTATCACGGTCGCTTGCGAGGCGCCGATGATTTCTTCGCAGCTGACTTTCTTCGCGGCGGAGCGCTTGGCCGACTTAGTCGCAGCTCTTGCGCGCAGCGGCCGCCTTCGCCGGAGCCGCTTTGCGCGCGGGCTTTTCCAAA
The DNA here is from genome assembly GCA_963819645.1 of uncultured Acidobacteriaceae bacterium. Lineage (GTDB taxonomy): Bacteria > Acidobacteriota > Terriglobia > Terriglobales > Acidobacteriaceae > CAVVDY01. Next base: position 133,350 of record CAWFWZ010000014.1, on the reverse strand, counting down.
TCGGAGAGCTCAATCCGTGTGGCCGTCTTCCACAGGCGCTCAAGGTCGTAGAACTTGCGTGCCGTCTCCGAGAACATGTGTACGACGAAATCGACGTAATCGAGCAGCACCCATTCCGCCTGGTTGTAGCCTTCGCGATGCGTCGGCTCCAGACCCTGGGCGCTAAGCTGCCGGTCGACATCGTCGGCAATCGCCTGGACCTGGCGGGGATTTGATCCCGAGCAAATGATGAAGTAGTCGGTGAATCCGCTGGCTTGTGCATCGAGTTGCAGGACGGAGATGTCAGTCGCCTTCTTTTCCTGGCAGGCGCGAACGGCGGTGGCTACTTGGGCCCTCAGCTCATTTTTCTTCATGCGGCTGGCTTGGATTACCTCGCTTTAAGGATGCGCGTCTTTCGCGCGCTGGCGCGAATCGCCGCGCCTGGGTCCCTCGCTTGCAAAAGAGGCGCGCTCGGGATGACATTCAAACGAACCCACTACTTTCGGGTGCGGTACAACTGCTGCTTATGAATGTACTCGGCAACCGCGTCGGGCACCAACTTCTTTAGTGCGCCACCCCGGCCGACGGCGGCGCGAATTTGCGTGGCCGAAACATTCTCGTGAGTTTCCGGAAGCAGGTGAAGGGTTGCTCCGGACAGAACCAGCGGACCGTCGATTTTCTGTTTACGAAACAGCTTGGTCACAGCGGCATTGGGTCGCAGGCCCGGCGGAAGCGACGAGGCGACGTCGGCCAGCGAATAACCTGGACGCGCGGCCACGATGAAATCGCACTCTTTCAGCAGCGCCTCGGCCTCGTACCACTTGGCGATGTCTTTGAAAGCGTCCATGCCGATGAGGAAGTAGAGGTGGTCGCTCTTGCCCAGCGTCTTCTTCACCCGGCGAACCGTCTCAATGGAGTAGCTGGGCCGGCGGTCCTTGGTCGCGACGTTCAGGTCGGGCGCTTCCAGCAGCGAGGGGATGAACTGTCTTCTCGCCCGCCACTGCGAGCGCGGTCATGGCGTAGCGATGTTCGTACAGCGTGATTGGCTCTTTCTGCTTATGCGGAGGAATGTCGGCAGGCACGAACCAGACTTCCTTGAGCGCAAAGTGGTCGGCTGCGGCGCGGGCGACTTTGAGGTGTCCGCGGTGGACGGGATCGAAGGTACCGCCGAAGAGAGCAAGGTTCATGGAAGAGTAATCAGTGATTAGCAATTAGCAATTAGAACTCGCAAATATATCTCCAATACACCACCCGCAGTAGATTCGTATCAGGGCACGACTTCAGTCGTGCCGAACCGAACACACTGACTCCGGGCTTTAGCCCCTGCATGCAGCAGGACGCTCAGTCAGGGGCTAAAGCCCAGCATTTCTCGATTCGTGACGGCACGTCTAAAGACGTGCCCTGATACAAACCGGCGTTGCCAGTTGCCAGTTGCCAGTCGCTAATTGCTAATTGCCAGCTGCTTCTGTCCCCGCCTCAGCTTTGCTGCCTTCACCGTGTTGCTCATCAGCATAGCGATGGTTAGCGGGCCGACGCCGCCGGGCACAGGCGTAATCGCTCCAGCAACCTCAGCTACTTTCGGGTGAACATCGCCGACCAGCGTTGAACCATTTTTGGCGAAGGCCGCTTCGCGCTTGGCGTCTCCGGCGAAAAACTCGCGGAACTCAGCCGCATCGGTCACGCGATTGATACCCACATCGATGACGGTCGCGCCCGGTTTGACGTAGTCCGGCGTCACCATGCCAGCGCGTCCAATGGCCGCGACCAGGATGTCGGCGCGACGGCACACGCCAGGAAGGTCGCGCGTCTTCGAATGACAGACGGTAACCGTGGCATTGCCGTTCAGCAACAACATCGCAATCGGCTTGCCGACGATATCGCTACGGCCGACGACCACGGCCTCGGCGCCGGCAATCGTAATCCCGCTGCGCTTGAGGATTTCCATCACCCCTGCCGGGGTACACGGCACCAGACCCGGCCGCTGCGTCGAAAGATAGCCGACGTTCATGGGATGGAAACCGTCAACATCTTTCTCGGGAGAGACGGCCAGCAAGACCTTTTTCGAGTCCACCTGCTTGGGCAAGGGCAGTTGCACCAGGATGCCGTCAATCTCGTCGCGATTATTCAGATCGTCGATCAGGGCGAGCAATTCTTCGGTGGTCACGTTTTCATCGCGGCGTGATCTTCTCGCTGTAGATGCCCAACTGCTTCGCAGGTCTTCACTTTGTTGCGAACGTAAACTTCCGAAGCCGGATCATTGCCCACCAGCACCGCTGCCAAGCCTGGCCGCATTCCCTCGGCGGCTAAGCGGCGAACCTCTTCGGCTACTTCGGCCTTGATCTCGGCGGCGAGTTTTGCTCCATCCAGAATTTTCGCGGACATGTGTCTATCTTAATGGACGCTCGGGCTCACGCCCTCGCACAGTTGGTGTCGCCGGCTGAAAGCCGGCTCGGGATGTGGAGGGCGGCCTACCCAGCATTCCGGCCAAAAGATGGCCTCCATGCTGGGCTAAGCTATTTCGCGCCTACGGCGCTGGAGTCTTCGCCGTTGCAATGCATCTGGTTTCAATGCAGGTCGCGCCACGGCGCTGGAGCGCCGTCGCAACTCAATCGCAATCTACGACACATTCGTGGTTCGGATGTGTGGGAGATAAGGAATGTGGCATCCCTGAATCGTGCGGCATGGCCCAGACATTTGCGGAAACTTGCGGCAATTTACGGTGAACCGCGCGCCGTCGCACAATTCCTCCAAAGGGTCTTGTATCATCGACCCCAAATTTCCCCGAGCCCTCGCGTTGCGGCTCGCAGGACCAAGAAACTCCTACCTTTTATGCAGCGCGCGTTTAATCACGTCCATTTCGCGCAGGTAAATTCACAGCACACGTATCTGGCGCGACGGGGCAAACAGGCCGATAACCCTGAATGCCTTAGTCAACGATAAAGGAGCCAATTATGAAAATCGTAGTGATCGGCGGAACCGGCCTCATTGGATCAAGGCTCGTCGGCAAGCTTCGTGAGCAAGGGCATGAAGCACTAGCGGCAGCACCCAATACGGGGGTCAACACAATCACCGGAGAAGGTGTGGCGGAAGCCATGAAGGGAGCCTCCGTAGTCGTCGATGTCTCGAACTCACCCGACTGGGAGGACTCAGCCGTGCTGAAGTTTTTCGAGACATCAACCCGCAACCTCCTGAAATATGAAGCAGCCGCAAAAGTGAGACACCACGTTGCGTTGTCGGTTGTGGGAACCGATCGGCTGTCAGAAAGTGGCTACTTCCGCGCCAAAATCGCTCAGGAGAAGATGATCCGGGAGGGTTCAATTCCCTACTCCATTGTGCGCGCGACGCAGTTTTTCGAATTCCTTAAGGGGCTCGCTGATATTTCCATGGTGGGAAGCAAGGTGCATCTGCCGCACGTGCTTTTCCAACCAATGGCCGCTGACGACGTCGCAAGTGGTGTTGGCGAAGGTTGCAACAGGTCAGCCGGTAAATGGCATGGTCGAAATTGCAGGGCCGGAACAGTTTCGGGTGGATGAACTGGTGCGGCGGCGACTGGCTTCGCTGAAGGATTCCCGCGATGTCATCGCCGACCCAAACGCACGCTACGCGGGAGCGAAACTCAGCGAGACAACGCTGCTTCCAGTGACTAACGCACGGCTCGGAGAGATCCACTTCGAAGCCTGGCAGTCGGCAGCGGGAATTCCGACTTCCCATTCCTCGGCGGCTTAAACAGGCCTTGCGACGTTGGTGGACCGCAGCCCAATCAAGTACCCACTCATTCCAATGCCAGGAATGAGTGGGGCGACGACAGCGCCAGGGAACGCGCTCATCGGCGGCCCCGAAAGACTCTACATCCGCTCCCGTCATTGACTTGGGTTAGCGGGCATACGTAAGATTCGCGATACGTGCTCGGGAAAAATGTCTCTCATTACACCATCCTGGATCAGCTGGGTGGCGGCGGCATGGGTGTGGTCTACAAGGCCGAGGACCTCCGTCTCCATCGTTTCGTTGCCTTGAAGTTCCTGCCCGACCAGGTGGCCGGCGAGGCGCAGGCACTCGCGCGTTTCCAGCGAGAAGCGCAGGCTGCGTCGGCGCTCAATCATCCCAACATCTGCACGATCTACGATATCGGCGAAGAGGACGGCAAAGCTTTCATCGCCATGGAGTACCTGGAGGGGATGACGCTCAAACATCGCATCTCCAACCGGCCCATGGAACTGGAAAGCATAATCGCGCTAAGCATCGAGGTTGCCGACGCCCTGGACGCCGCGCACAGCAAGGGCATAGTTCACCGCGACATCAAGCCGGCGAACATCTTCTTTACCGCACGAGGTCACGCCAAGGTCCTCGATTTCGGTCTGGCCAAGGTGGCGGAGTTTCGCGGGGTCAGAGTCGCCAACGCCGCGGGCGACAACGACCTGACCGCCAACGAAGAGCACCTTACCAGCCCGGGTACAACGCTTGGCACCGTCGCCTATATGTCTCCCGAGCAAGTGCGCGGTAAGGAGTTGGATGCGCGCACCGACTTGTTTTCACTGGGAGCGGTGCTGTACGAAATGACGACCGGAGCGCTGCCCTTCCGCGGCGAAACTTCAGGCCTCATTTTTACCGCGATTCTCAACTCGGCGCCGATTGCTCCGGTGCGGCTGAATCCCGAAGCGCCTGCCGAGCTGGAACGCATCATCAACAAGTGCCTGGAAAAAGATCGCGATCTGCGGTATCAGTCAGCCGCCGAACTACGCGCGGACCTCAAGCGGCTGTCTCGCGACAGCAGCAGTGCCAAACACATTTCGATTCCTGCCGGCACGGATCTCCCGCCTGCCAGCGCATCTTCGATTGCGGCACAGTCGAGCACATCTGCCGTAGCTGCTCCGGGTGGCGGGAGCACGGTACGCTACGTTATCGCCGCCGTCGTGCTGCTGGCGGCCGGGATTCGCCGCATACAAATTCTGGCCCCACCAGACGACTGCGTCGGCACCCGCTACCGTCACTAAGATCAGCGAGTGGAACCGGACCATACAAAGCCCGATCCTCTCTCCCGACGGCCGCACTATTGCGTTCACCTCACCCGTCGATGGCTACGACCAGATGTTTGTCATGCTCACCTCCGGCGGCCAGCCGCTTCAACTGACCAAAGAGCGAAGGCAACAAGACTCCGCTGGCGTTCTCGCAAGACAGCAACCAGATTTTCTTCGGTCCCAGCCTTGGCGAGTACGAAATCTGGTCGATCCCCACGCTCGGAGGCTCTCCTAACCGCATCGCCAACGGGGTTACGGTAGCTCCCTGCAGCGATGGGCATTCATTATTTGTAGGCAACTTAAAGGGCCAGATTCTTCGCACCGATCTTAATGGCGCGACCATTGAGGTTTTGGCCGAACATCCTTCTTCCGCATCACAAGTCGGTTCGGCGAATCTGGGGATGGGAGCTACCGAATCGTTTTACGAGCTGCTCGCGTTTCCGGACTGCAAAAGCATATTCACCCTGGGACGAGCGGGTTCGACAACTGTGATCGAGAAGCTGGATGTCGCGACGCGAAAATCTGTCAAGGCAGGAGAAATTCCGGACGCCCTCGGCGGGGCATCGTGGGCCGAACCTGGCAAGACGCTTTACATCAGCCGCGTGGTCAAGGGGATCAGGAACCTTTGGGAATATTCACTGGCTGACGGCTCACTGAAGCAGATCACCTTCGGCCCCGGTCCCGATCGCAGCCCGCTGGGAGATCCCACCGGCAAAGGCGTGTACTTTGTGAATGGCCGCTCCTCCGGTGTTCTCACCGCATACCACGCCGGGACCAAACAGAATGTCGACATCGTTGGCGAACTCGCGACGCAACCTCTGCTCTCGCACTCGGGACGGCAGTTGGCTTATATCACCGCACCCGCAGCGGGACGCGAGGAGCTCTGGATTGCCGACATCGACGGCAGCAATGCCAAAAAGATTCAGAGCTCGAACCACTCGCTCGAGACGCTGAACTGGTCAGCCGACAATTCTCAGTTCGTGTTCTCGGATGTGGAAGGCGAGACTAGCCGTATTTATACGGTGAATGCCGACGGGACTCATTTGCGGCAACTGCTCGCACAGTCGGGGCGCGCCGATTTTTCCGCCCCCATTCACGGCACCACGTCCATGCTGTTCACCAGCTATTACGGGCCGGACGCCGACAAGAGCGTGACTTGGAAACTCGACCTGAATGACCCGGGAGCCAAGCCCGAAACTTTGTTTGAGGGCTGCCTCGGCGCGCTCGACGTTTCGCAAGACGGCAACTACGTCATTGGGCCGGTACTATGGGGTTCCAGTCCCGGTATATATCAATATTCCTTGCGCGATAAGAAATGCACGGTGTTGAAACCTGGACTGGCCAGCTACTTCGCGCTCTACGCGCGTGATGGGAAGTCGTTCTTGTTCGAAACTACGGTGGGTGGGCAAACCAGCATTTTCCGGCAGCCGTTGCGAAATGGAGAAGCCACAGGTGAGCCGCAACGCGTGCTGACCTTCCCGTTTGCGATACGCGAGGATTTCGCGGGCAATGCCTCCAACATCTCGGAGGATCTCTCGGTCATGGTTTACGCCCGCCCCAACGGCCATGACGACCTGTACCTCCTGAGCCAGCACTAAACAAATCGATCGGGTGGAACCCCTCGCATTTATGCGGGGGAAATCGAGATGGATAGAAGCTGCGCTTTAGCGCCGGACGCTTCTCGGCACAATATCCACGTAAACATGCCGGGGCTAAAGCCCGTTTCAAAAGCCGCCATGGTTCCCTCGGCTTAAGCCGAGGGCTTCCACCCCGGCGTAGAATGTGCCTGTGAACAGACAAGAGTTGGCTGAGCTTCTGGAAGTGCTGATCTGTCCCGTGTGCCGGAAGTCGCTCGCCATCCGCAGCGAGGACAGCCTGAAGTGCAACGACTGCAATCGCGTCTATCCCATACGCGACGGAATCGTGATTATGCTGGAGTCGTACGCGACGATCGAGCAGATTTGAATGTGCGAACTCGGGCATGGTACGTCGATTTCAAGCGTCGGCCATAGCTGCCTCAACTGAAACGGACCCCTTCTCACTCCAAATCTCGCCAATTCTTTCCCACGCCCACATCCACCTTCAGCGGCACCTTGAGCGCGTGCACGTTTTCCATACGGTCGGCGACGAGCGTCTTCATGGTGTCGATCTCTTCTTCCGGGACCTCGAAGACCAGCTCATCGTGAACCTGTAGCAGCATCCTTGATTTCAGCTTGCGCTCGCGCAGCTCCTGGTCGATGCGGATCATCGCCAGCTTGATCAAGTCGGCGGCCGTGCCTTGCAGCGGAGTGTTGACCGCGGTGCGCTCGGCGAATCCGCGCAGGTTGAAGTTCTTGCTGTGAATGTCAGGAATGGGACGCACGCGCCCGAAGAGCGTGGTGACTTTCATGTCGCGGCGAGCTTCGTCGAGGGTGCGATCGATAAACGCGCGCACGCCGCTGTACTTCTCGAAATAGGCGTCGATGAACAGCTTGGCCTCTTTGGTATCGATGCCGATCTGCTGCGACAGCCCGAATGCCGACAGCCCATACACGATGCCGAAGTTGACGGCCTTGGCGCGGCGGCGATGCTCGGCGTTGACCTCGCTACGCGGCACGCCAAAGACCTGCGACGCGGTGAGCGAGTGAATGTCCTCTCCCGTGCGATAGGCCTCGACCAGCAGCTTGTCTTCGGAGAAATGCGCCAGCAGCCGCAGCTCGATCTGCGAATAGTCGGCCTTGAGCAGTACGTGTCCGGGCTCGGCGATAAAGGCGGCGCGAATCTCGCGTCCCAGCTCGGTGCGAATGGGAATGTTCTGTAGGTTGGGATTGACCGACGACAGGCGACCGGTCGCCGATCCCGCCATGTTGAAAGTCGTGTGCAGCCGCAACGTACACGAGTTCAGCAGCGCGGGCAGCGCATCAACGTAAGTCGACTTGAGCTTCGAGAGCTGGCGATAGTCGAGCACCAGCTTCGGGACCGCGTGCTCTTCGGCAAGTCCTTCGAGCACATCAACCGCGGTCGACATTACCTTGCCCTTGCCGTACTTGATCGGCTTAGGCAGGTTCAGCTTGTTGAACAGCACCTCGGCAAGCTGCTTGGGCGAATTGACATTGAACTCGACGCCCGCCTTTTCGTAAATATCGCGCGCCACCGTCGCGCATTCACGGTCCAGCCGGGTCGACATCTCGGCCAGCACGTCGCAATCGATCTTGATGCCTGCCTCTTCCATGCGCGCCAGCACCGCGACCAGAGGCAGATCGATTTCGTCGTAGACCTTCGTCAGTCCGGCCGCTTCGACCTGCTCGCGCAGCTTGCTCGCTCAGGCGCAGCGTGATGTCGGCGGCTTCGGCCAGCGATCCCGCGAGCTTCAGGTTGAAGCGGCGCTGCGCCACCTCGCGCAAGCCGTACGTCGAGTAGGTCGGGTCGAGCAGATAGCTGTACAGCAGCGGATCGTGTTGCACGCCGCGCAGCTGTGATGCCCCGGTCGCCGAGCACATGCATCGCCGACTTGGCGTCGTGAACTGTCTTGGGAATCGACTCGTCTTCCAGCGCCTTCTTCAGAGCCTGGCCTGCTTCGGAGTCGTCGAGCGCCAGCGACAGAGCGGTGTTTGACTCAGCCGAGATTGCGACACGCAGCTTGGCAGGAGCTAGCTGTTGCCGCCGGTGCATCGCCGAAAGAGAGCTGTCCCGTCTCCGCCACGCCGCTTTCCTCTGCACCTTCTTCGGATGGCTGCGTCTGCTCCGTCGCACTCGACTCGATAGCAATCGCCAGCGCCGTTCCCGTCTTCTTCGCTTTGCGCAGCACCCCTTCAACGTCTGACGCGCTCTTCGCCTCGCGATAGTCCGTCTCGCCCAGCTCGACGTTCTCGGTCAGGAAGTCCTGCACCAGCGTGGTGAACTCCAGCTCGGTGAACAGGGCGCGCGCAGTCGCGGGATCGGGTTCCTGCGCCTGCATCTTCTCCGGCTCAAAGTCCACAGCGACGTTGCGATCGATGGTCACCAGCTGCTTGCTCAGCAGGATGGCCTCGCGATTGTTCTCCAGCGACTCGCGATAAGTTTTGCGTTCGACCTCGGAGGCGTGATCGAGCAGGTTTTCCAGCGTGCCGTAGCGCTGAATCAGGTCAACTGATCCCTTGTCGCCGATACCGGGAGCGCCGGGGATGTTGTCGATCGAGTCGCCACGCAGTGCCATCACATCGACCACGCGCTCGGGCGGCACACCCAGAATCTCTTCCACCTTCGCCGCATCGCAGATCAGATTGTCCTTCGGCGGATTGAGCACGCAGATGTGCTCGCTCACCAACTGCATCATGTCCTTATCGCTGGAGACGACAAAGACCGAGTAGCCTGCGTGCGCGGCTTTGTCGCCAACGTTCCGATGACGTCGTCAGCCTCGAAGCCCGGTGCCTCGAGGATCGGAATGCGATAGGCGTCGAGCGCGCGCCGGATGTAGGGCACCTGCTGCGCCAGATCGTCGGGCATGGCCGCGCGATTCGCCTTGTAGCCGTCATAAGCTTTGTCAACGAAGGTCTGTGTCTTGCTGTCGTATTTGCGCAGCGCGGGCATGGCTGCCGCCTGGGTATCGCGAAACGTGGGAGCGGCCACGTCAAAGACCGCCGCCAGATACTGCGGCGAAAAGTCGGCCCGCAGTTTGCGCAGCATGTTGACGAACACAAACGTTGCGCTGGTCGGGATGCCGGTCTTGGTCGACATCGGCCGCTGCCGCACCATGGCGTGGTAAGCGCGGAAGATGAACGACATCGCGTCGATCAGGTAGATGCGACCTTTGGATCCGGCAGGCTCAGCCGGAACGACGACTGTGCCCTTCGCAGGGGAAGCCGCAGCGCTTACCGGTTTGGCAGCGCTGGAAACGGTTGCGGACTTCGGAGGTCTTTCTGACTGAAGGCAAGACTCAATTTTATCTCGCCCGGGAGCACGCGGTCAGCTTCACGGTTCGTAGACGATTTCGATCTTAACTTTCAGACGATGTCGAAATAATCCTGGGCGTGGTGCAGGTGCACCTGATAGCGCGAGAAGAGCCCTTCCTGTCCCATCAATCCCAAGCCGACATGCTCCAAGGTGTCGCAGAAGCCCGCATATAAATCAAACTGAGCCGGTGCATCAGCGGGACTTCCGTTCCAGATGGTCGCGCGCACCGTCTCGAAATATGCGATCTGCGGCGCTTCAGCTGTGCCGGAAAATACATAAACGTTCTGGTTGGGAATGGCGATCCCGAGGGCTGTAGCGAAGGAAGCAGGAAATAAGCAGTTGTCGGCACCGGAATCGACGATCGTCAACCCAGTCAGGCTCTTACCATTCTTCTCAAGGACGACGGCGAGAAGAGGCCGCTTAATCGACCGCCGATTCGGAAAGGCAGCGTCCGGCTTTGCCGGAAGAATTGAGTATGGAAATCTCATCCCTGTTGGGTCACAGGATTAATGCGCTGACCGGGGGCACCTTCATTACGACCGGGCGATCCTCGCCCTTCTCCCTGGCTGCGTTAAGCGCTTCCTCCAAGGTCTTGCCGGTTGCCACAATGTGTTCCTGGCCGCTGGAGAGGGCAATCCAATCTCCGACGGGAGCGTCCTTCAATACCGCTGTCAAATCCAGGGGAGCCATTCGACACCTTCCTCGCGCTCAGCCTCGCTCATGTTCTGGAATGCCGTTTTCAGACTGAAGCCCTACAAAGATTCTACTCTCGAAACTAAGCTCGCACCTACTTCAGCGAATCCGCTCCCGCCTTGGCGCATTGTGCGTCCTGCGCACTGGTCGCGCCCGAGGCGCCGATAGCACCCACGATCTTCCCATCAACGACCAGAGGAAAGCCGCCTTCGACCGGAGTTACGCCTTCCAGACCCAGAATGCGAATGCCGGCGCCACCCGCCGCCAGCGGATCCTGGAATTCTTTCGTCGGCCGCTTGAACCGGGCCGCGGTGCGAGCTTTGTCGAGCGCAATATTGGCGCTGCCGAGTTGCGTGTTGTCCATCTTCTCGTAGTAGACGAGATTGCCCGACGGATCGACCACGGCCACGGCGATGTTCCAGTGGTTCTTGACGGCTTCTTCCAGCGCCGGCGCGGCCACTTTCTTTGCGACCTCAAGCGTGATCGACGGGCCGTACGGGTTCGGCATCTGCGCAAGCGTGGTCCCGGCTATAGCCGTCACAAAAAGCAGCGAGCAGAAAAACTTGAGCATCACTTGGTTCGACATAGTGGCTCCTGATCGGATGTGAGTTGCTGGTGGCATCAGAGTGTAGGGCCGGAAATGCCGCAGGGCAACAACTTTGCTATCCCAAGCTGCCGATATAATTAGCTTGCTTGCCGAACCGTTTCCCCAGCCGATTCCTCCGCGTTATCTGCATCATACTGGCGGCGTGCTGTCTCGCCTGTCCGGTTATGCTGGCGCAGGCGCCGGGTACGCAGACGCTGCTGGTCATGCCCTTCGAGAACCACTCCAACGCCCCCGGCCTCGAGTGGATTGGCGAAGCATTCCCGGAAGTGCTGTCACAACGCATGGCTTCGCAGCAGATCTACACCATCAGCCGTGAAGACCGGCTTTTTGCGTTCGACCACGCAGGGATTCCCGAGGCGGCTCACCCTTCGCGTGCCACGACCTATTCCGTGGCTGAGCAGATGGATGCCGACTACATCGTGTTTGGCGATTACAACTTCGACGGCAAGACATTCACCGCCAAAGCCCAACTGCTGGATATGAAGAAGCTGCGCCTGGCTCCGACAGTGCAAAGCAGCGGCCCGCTGACCAGCCTGATCGATGTGCAGACCGATCTGGCTTGGCAACTATTGAACCAGCTGCCGACACCACCGGCGCTGACGCGACAACAGTTTCTGAGTTCGTCCAAACCGATTCGCCTCGACGCGTTTGAGAATTACATTCGCGGCATACTCGCCACCAACCGGCAGCAGAAGATCAAGTATTTTCGTGAAGCGATTCGCCTGAACCCGAACTACACGCTGGCCATGCTGCAGTTGGGCAGGCTCTACTACGACGGCCATGAGTATGAGTCGGCGGCTTTGTGGCTGGCGAAGGTACCGAAAGACGATCCGGTCGCGGGCGAGGCGAACTTCCTGCTCGGCATGGCTGAGTTTTACCGCGGCAATTACGACAAGGCTTATGCGGCTTTCAGCTTCCTTGCGGCTCGCCTGCCACTCACGGAGGTCAACAACAATCTCGGCGTAGTCGAAGCGCGACGAGGGCGGCGGTCTGCCGCAATCGAGCACTTCACCAAAGCGGTGACCACCGACCCCAGCGATCCCGATTACCGTTTCAACCTGGCGGTCGCGCTCTACAAGAATGGTGACAATGCAGGCGCGGCCCAGCAGCTGCGCGAGGAGTTGCAGCGGCGTCCGAATGACGGCGAGGCGAAGAGTCTGCTGGAGAACATCAATCGCGGTATCTATGCACCGACCGCGTCGAGTTCGGGAGCGCAGCTTCTAGGTGTGCCACCCGGCGGCCAGGTACGCATTCCGCTGGAACGCATCAAGCGCAACTATGACGAGGCTTCGTACCGGCAGCTCGAAGTCGAAATCCATAATTTAACTGAAGAGCGGCTGGCCAAAAGCGACCGAAAAACGCACTCGGCTTATCACGCAGATCGCGGCAAAGATCTGCTGGCACGCGGGTCCGTCGTTGATGCTGAAGCGGAGTTTCGCGAAGCCATCAGCCTTGACTACAACAACGCAGCCGCCCACGCCGGCATGGCACACGCCATGGAGCAAACCGGCGACACCTTCAATGCTCGTTCCGAGGCTCAGACTTCGGTACGCTTGCAACCGAACGTGGACGCATACCTGGTTCTGGCACGTCTCGACCTCAAGCAGAATCAGCTAGATGCCGCTTCGGATACGGTGAAGAACGCCCTCAAGCTGGAGCCCGGCAACAGCGCCGCTCAGGCGTTGCAGCGCGAACTTACTGCAAAGCAGACGGCGCCGCACTAGAATTGCATTGTTCCTCCAGCAGGAGGTTGCAATGTCCAAACTTCGCATTCTTCTCGCTACCGCTCGTACTGTTCGCATGCTGCGGCTCCGCGTTTGCCCAGATCGTGAAGGTCAAGGTTGACGACACCATTCAGCCCATCAGCGCTGAGTACATCGACCGAGCCATCGAGCATGCCAAGCAGACCAACGCCGACGCCGTCCTCATCGACCTGAATACGCCGGGCGGGCTGGTCGATTCCACGCGCGAAATCATTCAAAAGATTCTTGCGTCGCCGGTTCCGGTGATTGTCTACGTCACACCGACCGGCGCGCGCGCCGCTTCAGCGGGATTTTTCCTTCTCGAATCCGCCGACGTTGCGGCGATGGCTCCGGGTACTGAAACCGGAGCGGCCCACCCGGTATCCATCACCGGAGAGAAGATCGAAGACACCATGAAGACCAAGATCGAGAACGACTGCCGCGGCCTTCATGCGATCGTTTGTTGGGCCGCGTGGCCGCAATGTGCCACTGGCCGAGAGCGCAGTTCGCGAATCGAAGTCCTGGACCGATCAAGAGGCCCTCAAACTGAACCTCATCGACCTCGTTGCCTCCGATCAGGTCGACCTCTTGCACCAGCTCGATGGCCGCAAGGTAAAGCGTTTCGACGGCAAAGAAGTCACGCTGCACCTGGCGGGCAAGACGGTGGAAGAGCTGCCTATGACGGTGCGACAACGCATTCTGGATTTTCTGCTCGATCCCAACATCGCTTTCCTGGTGCTCGCCATCGGGGCGCTCGCTCTCTACGCCGAGTTCAATCATCCCGGAGCGGTGATACCCGGGGTGGTGGGAGTCGTGTTCATCCTGCTGGCGCTGTTCGCGCTGAACCTGCTGCCGACGCGCTATGCGTCCCTCACGCTCATTCTCGGAGCCTTCGTGCTGTTCGTGCTGGAAGCGAAATTCGCCACGCACGGAGTCTTGGGTATCGGCGGGATAGTATTGCTGACGCTGGGCGGTCTGCTGCTGGTCGATGGCCCCATCCCAGAGTTGCGGGTACATCTCTGGGTCTCGCTGGCGATCAGCATTCCCCTGGGACTCATAACCATCTTCCTCATGACCATCGCACTTCGGGCGCGCCGCAACAAGGTCGTTACCGGGGTGCAAGGTCTGTTAGGCGCGCTCGGAGAGGCCCGTACGGAAATCGATCCCGAGGGCAAGGTATTTGTGATGGGAGAGCTGTGGAACGCTCACGCACCATCGCGAGTGCGCATGGGAGAGCAGGTGGTGGTAAGAAAAGTCGACGGTCTGGAACTGGAAGTCGAGCGGGCTGGTAATGTTGGAGTTTCCTAAATCTGACTGCGCAGCGCGATAGGAAAGAAAAAACATGACGCGTGCAGAAATCACCGCGGCTGTAGAAGAGCTGCAGCCCCGTTTCTTTGAAGGCCTGACAGCACCCCAGCTGAAAGCGGTTCTTGAATGCGCGCGGATGCGAGAGTACCCGGCCAGCTCCGTCGTCAGCCACGAGGGACATCCCGCCGAGCACTTCTTTCTATTGCTAAGCGGACGAGCGCGTTACTTCACCCTCACACCCCAGGGCGAGAAGATACTGCTGTTTTGGGTCACGCCAGGAGAAGTTCTGGGTGGCGCCGCCATCCTCGCCCAGCATGTTGATTACATGCTCAGCACGGAGACGGTCAAGAAAAGCCGGTTCCTGGTTTGGAGTCGCACCAGCATCGCTGAATTCTGCCAACGCTATCCTCGATTGATGTCGAACGCGTTGCTGATCGCTCACGACTACCTAGTTCTGTACCGCGCTCTACATCTCTCAGTAGCCTGTCATACTGCCCGCCAACGGCTTGCGACTGTGCTGGTCAACCTAGCCACGGGCATAGGACAAAGGGTCCCGGAAGGCGTGCAACTCGACGTGAACAACGAAGAGCTGGCCAACGAGGCGCACGTGACCCACTTCACGGCCAGCCGCCTGATGAGCGAATGGCAGCGTAACGGCATGCTGATCAAGCGCCGCGGAAAGGTGCTGTTACCGGTCCCCGAGCTGCTCTCGCAGCAATCCTAGCCCTCTCAACGCCGCTTCTGCCCGGTTGCGCGAACGCAATCTCAAGATTGCTCACGCGCAACGAAGAAATCTGCCGCACATGAAATCCTCATAGTTAATGATTTCCTCCCATTGTTCCGGCCCATCAGTCAGAGGTTTGTTTGCACGCACACAAACAGAGACTGATGGGCTTGGCTTTACAGGTGTCCCTATTCGCATTCTCATAGTTGATGACATTGAAGCTTGGCATGGCATCTACGTCGGAGTTCTACGCCGCCATCCCAACTGGAGGATTGTCGGTGTTGCACGCAATAGTGTGGAAGCCGTCCAGAAAACCGGAGAATTGAAGCCAGACGTGGTCCTGCTCGACGTGGGACTCGGTCGCACAGATCGCCTGGAAGCGGTGCAAAAGATCCGTGAGGCTTCCCCCGATTCCCACCTTCTGCTACTCGGCACCGGCGAGTCTTCTCGGTTAGCTGAGATCGCGGTCTCAGTGGGTGCCTACGGGTATGTATCCAAGCGTAATGTCGTCCTCGATCTTGTTCCTGCGATGGAGGCCCTCGCAAAGGGCACGCGATTCGACAGCTAGATGACTTCATAATCTTCCTCGTTCTGCAATCCCTTCACTCTCGATTCAGCTCTGGTCTACGCCTCCGGGGCCGGGCAAGATTGACCGCACCCTTTTGCGCAAAATAGAATCAATAACTTAGCGTCCTGGGGAGTCTACGTGCCACTTTATGAGTACCAGTGCAAGAGCTGTCACACCAAAACCGAGCGCATCCAAAAATTTTCTGACCCGCCGCTGACCGTCTGCCCGCACTGCGGAGGCGAGATGGAGCAGTTGCTCTCGGCGCCGGCGGTGCAGTTCAAAGGTGCTGGCTGGTACGTGACCGACTACGCGCGCAAGGGATCGGGTGCCCCGAAGGACGGCAAGAGCAGTGGCGATTCGTCAGCTAAGGCGTCTGCCGACAGCGGCGGTTCGTCTTCAGGCGGCTCCAGCTCAGAGGGTTCGAAACCGGGAAGTTCAGGCGGTAGCGAAAAAAAGTAGCGAAACAGCGGCAAACGCGATATTCATATTAGTTTACCTGTTTTATTCTGCGCCTTCTCGAAGTGCGGCTGCATCGGCCGCCCGAAAGCCCATCGGTCGTCCGCTTGCACCGTGTATCTCATTCCTAGCCTGCCCTGTTAAAGGAGTTTCGGTAATGCCGAAAGATGCTCTGACTATCACCGACCAGCGCACCAATCAGACCTTGGAGTTCCCGGTAGAAATGGGAACCGTCCGGGCCACTGAGTTGCGTAGATTTAAAACCAGTCCCGATGATTTCGGGCTTATGACCTACGATCCCGCCTTCATGAACACGGCTTGCTGCAAGAGCAAAATCACCTTCATCGATGGCGACAAAGGCATTCTTCGTTACCGTGGATACGACATCGACGATCTGGCGGAAAACTGCACCTTCCTCCAGGTCGCTCACCTGCTGCTGTTTGGCGAACTGCCGACACCCGAGCAGGAGAAGAACTGGATCCACGAAATTACTCATCACACCATGGTTCCGGAGACCACCAAGCATTTCATGGACGGCTTCCGGCATGACGCGCATCCGATGGGCGTCATGGTGAGCACGGTGGCTGCGCTTTCCACGGTCTATCCGGATGCGAAAGACATTTACTCGCCGCAGAACCGGCACCTGCAGACGGTTCGCCTGATTGCCAAGATGCCGACCCTTGCGGCGTATTCCTACCGTCACCGCATGGGCTTCCCCTACATCTATCCCGACAACGATCTCAACTACGCGAAAACTTCATGCAGATGTTGTGGCGGATGGTGGAGCCGAAGTACATGGTCAGCCCGGTGCTGGCTCGTGCGCTCGACATCCTCTTCATCCTGCATGCGGACCACGAGCAGAACTGCAGCTCTACCACGATGCGCGTGGTGGGCAGCGCTGAAGCTGACCCTTACCTGTCGGTGGCGTCGGCGGCATCGGCGCTTTCAGGACCGCTGCACGGCGGAGCCAACGAAGAAGTGCTTCGCATGATCGATGAGATCGGCACGCTGGCCAACGTTCCGGCGTACATCGAGCGGGTGAAGAAGGGCGAGTTCAAGCTGATGGGCTTCGGGCATCGCGTCTATAAGAATTACGATCCCCGTGCCCGCATCATCAAGCATGTGGCCGACCAGGTCTTCGAGGTCACCGGCCACAATCGCAAGATCGAAATCGCGTTGGAGCTCGAGCGTATCGCCCTGAAGGACGATTACTTTGTTCAGCGCAAGCTGTACCCCAACGTCGATTTCTACTCGGGAATCATTTACGAGGCGATGGGCTTCCAGCCGGAGATGTTCACCGTGCTGTTCGCCATTCCCCGCACCGCGGGCTGGCTGGCACAGTGGAAGGAACTGATGGAAGATCCCGAGCGGAAGATTTCGCGTCCGCGCCAGATCTACACCGGAATCGTGCATCGCACGGTGAACGGCGACAAGGGCGTCGCCGCTGCCGAACACCGCGAGGTCGTCGGCGCAAAACGGTAGTTGCAGGGCTTGGCTGTGCCGGCTCGCTCAGGTCAGGGTTGTCCTGAGTGCGTTGGGGTATGCTTGGAATGCGAACAGGGGCGGCGCGAGCTGTCCCTTTCTGTTCTTACCGAGAGCGGAGGGAGTCGCGTTTCTCCGCGCCTCCGTGGTGAATTAGAAATTCTTCCCGAACAGCGAGAAGCTCTCTTCCGGCACGCGGATGACGAGGCAGTCGTTGGGCAGATCGTGCAGCGCCTGGCGGCGCCTGGTAAAACCTGCCATCACGAATCCGATACCGACCGTGAACAGCGACAGGAACTTCATCACGTGGCGAACGCTGGCCTGGCCAAAGTCCAGCTTGTCGCCATCGGCGGTCACTACCTGGAGATGCATGATGCGCTTGCCGATGGTGGCACGATAGCGTGAGCTTTCGCTTAGAGCGGCGTAGAGCCAACCCCCAACGGCCAACACTATGATGAAGGTGAATCCGGTGATATAGGCGGCGCTCTCTTGCTCGATGCCGAACGCCCGGCCCACTAGCTTGAAGATGGCGTCGATGAGCAGCGAGAGCAGGAGGGCAACAAGGATCTCCAAAGAAACGTCGATCGTTCCCGCCCAGACGCGACGCCAGAATCCGGCGTATTCTCTGCCTTCAGTGTTCGGCACCATCGTGGTAGAGCTTGGAGAGCGAACCGCAATGTGCCTGCCGGACTGGGAGAGAACATCACCGCAGAACAGGCAGAACTCTCCATCCGGCAAAGCCGGGCTGCCACAGCTCGCACAATGCTCGGGGGCAACGCTCGTCTGCATCGACCGGGGAATACTACCTCCCGAGTGGAGGGTATGTAAAGGTTGCAGCGCTCGCGGTGCCATCTCGAATCCCAGATTAGGACATGTCCTGGCGCGAGGCAGAGCGACGCGAATCTCCTAACGCGAGCAAAAAGCAGGTTCTTCGCTCCGCTCAGAATGACAATTCAAGACCTCAGAATGACCATTCAAGAAAGATCGGCTCTACCCGATACCTGCGTGTGTCGCCTTTTCGCAGCGCGCGAAGTCCACCAGCGTGAGTTGCAGGCCTCCGAAGTCGGGGTGATCGTTGTAATCCAAGGTAAAGGCGAGGTCGAGAACGTCGCCCAACGAGAGCGCCTCCTGTGCCGAGCGCTCGGCCATTCGCCAAGCCACGACCTCGTGCGCCTTCTGCCAGCGGCCGTCGTTGTTTTCGGGCACGACCCGCAGCTTCAGGTGCTTCTCTTTGAGAATCTTCGGAGCTTGCACCAGCTTGGCCCGGCGGCTGACGAATACCGGCAGCGGATTCCCCGCGCCGTAGGGCTCGAGTTTGTGAAGGGTTTCCCAAAGCGTTTTGTCGATCGCTGTGAGCGGCAGCTCGGCGTCGTACTCCATGACGGGCACAAAGTCGGCGGGCGTAAGCCGCCGCCGGGCGAAGGCATCGAGACGCGCGCGCAATTCGGGAAGGCGGTCAGTGGGGAGCGAGCAGCCAACGGCGTGAGCGTGTCCGCCGAAGCGGGTAAAGAGTTCGGGACAGCTCTCCAGCGCCTCCAGCAGATGAAACGTCGGAATGGAGCGCCCAGAGCCATGCGCCTCGCCGTTCTCGCAGGAGAAGACCAGCGCCGGGCGATGGTAGCGTTCGACCACACGCGTGGCGCAGATGCCAATGACTCCGCGATGCCAGCCTTCGCCGTCGACGACCTGGCAGTAGGCGTCGCGCAGCTCGGCTGATTCGGCGACCTTCTTGTGGATCTCCTCGATGATTCCCTGCTCGCGCTGCTGGCGGTCGCCGTTGAGCTGGTTAAGTTCGAGCGCCATCTCGGCGGCTTTCGCGGGATCGCGTTCGGTGAACAGGCGAATGACGCGGTCGGCGATGTCCATGCGTCCAGCGGCGTTGAGCCGGGGCGCAACGCGAAACGCGATGTCTCCAGCGCTCAGGGGACGCGAGCCGTCGAGTTCGCAATTCGACAGCAGAGCGCGCAGCCCGGCATTCACCGGCTTGCGCAGGCCTTCGAGGCCAAGCTTGGCAAAGATGCGATTTTCGCCGACCAGGGGCACGGCATCGGCAATGGTGGCAATCGCCACCATCTTCAGAAACGACGGGATCAGCCGCTCGCGGCCCGTGGCTTCGAGCAGAGCCTGCGCGATCTTGAAGGCGACACCTGCTCCGCAAAGCGCTTTGCAGGGGTAATCGCAGCCGGGCTGATTGGGATTCACCACCGCCAACGCCTTGGGAACGCCTTCGGCCTGGGGCAGGTGGTGGTCGGTGACGATGAGATCGACGCCGCAGCGCTCCGCCGTCTCGGCTGCGGCAAAGGCGCGAATGCCGGTGTCGACGCTGATGATGAGCCGGATACCACGCTCGGCCGCCTGCTCGATGACCTCATCCCGCATACCGTAGCCTTCGAGTATGCGGTGGGGGACGTGATACTCCGCCTTCCCTCCGCACAGCTCGATCACCGTCTTCAGGATGACGACGGCGGTGGTGCCATCGACGTCGTAGTCGCCGTAGATGAGCACGGTCTCGCCGCGCTCGATGGCTGCCTGCAAGCGCTCGACGGCTTCGCGCAGGCCTTTCATCAGGTAAGGCGAATGCAGGTGCGACAGAGAGGGTGCGAGAAACTGCTGCGCGTCTTCGGCCGATTCGATGCCGCGGGCGACCAGTAATCGCGCGACCGTGGCCGGCAGTTGCGCCTCGCGAGCCAGACGCTCGACGATTGAGTCATCGGCATTGCGAAGGGCCCAGCGCACGTTTAGCGGTCGTCGTCCTGATCGGTTTCGTCGATGGTCATGGCGCCGAAATCTTCCACCAGGTCAAGCAGGTGCTGATAGCGCTCGTACCACTCGGTGGAGACTTCGTAGAGAAACATGATGCCCTGGTGAGGCCAGCCCAGTTGAATGAAGCCGGTCTTGCCGGTGTAATTGCGCAGCCAGCGCGCTTCTTCGATGTCCTCGTCGCTGGGATAATTCGCGTGCTGCAAGCGCTGGATGAGATAGTCGATCTCGTCGCGCTGCAGGACCTCCTCGTCCATGGAAAGGAAAGCCGACCCCGCTTTCTTGGCCAGCTCAACGAAATCTTTCCAACTCTCGGGATTGTCCCGCGGGTCCCACATGACGCTGTGGACATCTTCGGTGACATAGCCCTGGAAACGGCTCATGCCGTGCCCCAGGATGAACGCCACCATGTCGTCTTTCAGGGAGGTCAGATCGTCGGGCATCTCGGTATCTCTGGTCGCAACTTCGGCACCGGGCCTAAAGTTACGAAATTAATCATACGCCGTCGCGGAGGCGCAGAAGCGATGTCGTACCCAGACTCTTTCCGCGATTTGACTTGCCTTGCAACCCGCTTCGCAGTACGCTTCCCGGCACTGCTGAACGGTCCCCTTCCGCGAACGCCTTCTTGTAGGAGCAGATTATGAAGGCCAACCCCCTCTGCCGTTTGGGCCTGCTTCTCTTAGTTGCCACGGTTTCCATCGCACAACCGCGAATGCTTCCGCCGCCCAATCCGGCATGCGACGGCGCTAGCAACCTCGTCGAGTGGGGTTCGCAGTTCCGATTCCTGCCTTGTCACACCGGCTTTAACCCGTATGAGGTGGTTCTTAGCCCCACCAACGTAGGAACCCTCGCTCTGGATTGGAAGTACCAGACGGGAAACCCTATCAGTTCTTCACCGGCGGTGGCTAACGGGGTTGTGTACGTGGGATCCTTCGACGATAACGTGTACGCCCTGAATGCCAGTACGGGAGCATTGCTTTGGAAGTACACGACTGGGAATTACGTCGAGTCCTCTCCGACCGTGGCAAACGGGGTGGTATACATCGGGTCCGACGACGGTAACTTGTACGCCTTGAACGCTGCCTCCGGCGCTCTGCTGTGGAAGTACCCGATCGGAGCCGAGGTGGTTTCTTCGCCGGCGGTGGCCAATGGAATAGTGTTCATCGGATCCAACTTCCCAGCCTATTCTTTGTACGCGTTGAGCTCAGGCACAGGAGCCTTGCTCTGGAAGTACAAAACTGGGCAGATTGTCCAATCTTCGCCGGCCGTGGCCAACGGGGTGGTGTACGTGGGGTCCGGTGACACGAACGTGTACGCTCTGAACGCCGCCACCGGCGCTCTCCTGTGGAAGTACGCGACGGCAGGCGCCGTCATTTCTTCGCCGGCCGTGATCAATGGGGTGGTGTACGTCGGGTCCTACCACGATGAGGTCTTCGCCTTGAATGCCTCCACGGGAGCGCTACTCTGGGTTTACGCCACCGGGTATACAGTCTTTTCTTCGCCGGCGGTGGCCAATGGCGTGGTGTACGTCCCCTCAGGGGACGGTTATCTCTACGCTCTGAACGCCGTCACGGGAGCATTCCTCTGGGAGTACGAGATCGGGAGCGACGCCACTTCTTCGCCGACGGTGGCCAATAGAATGGTGTTCGTAGGGGGCGGCCTCGATGACGATAACGTGCATATCTTGAACGCGGCCACGGGAGCACTCCTCTGGGAGTACGCGATCGGGAGTTATATCGTCGACTCTTCGCCGGCAGTCGCTAATGGCGTGATGTATGTGGGCTCTCGCGACGGCAATCTGTACGCCTTCCATCTGCCGGCTGAGTGAACGCCGCCAACGCTGGCTTGTATCTGGGTCGCCATGGGAACGCCTTGTGCCAGGCGGCGAAAGCAGGTCCTTCGCGTCGCTCAGGATGACAAATCACAAAGTGGATGCGACAACGTGACGCCGGGCGCGTTTCGTTTGGCGAGGCTCCTGTTTGCCGTAGAATCAGAACATCGATGTTGCAATCCTTGATTGAAGCCCGAAAGTGGCTGGTAGCAGCCGCTCTGCTCGTCATCGCCATTGTCGGCGTCTCCTATTACGCAGCGAGAGTTCGCGAAAAGCCCAGCCTGCATAACATCCCCAAAGAACTTGGCTTCGATATTCAGCAGACCAGCGAAGGCTTCTCGCTCTCGAAGTCGGAGGGTGGTCGCACGCTGTACACCATTCGCGCGTCGAAGGCGGTTCAATTCAAAGCCGGTGGGCACGCCGATCTGAGCAACGTTCACGTCGTGGTGTACGGACATGAACATGACCGCTACGACGAGATTTACGGCGAGCACTTCAGCTACGACCCGCAGACCGGCGACGTCACCGGTACGGGCGAGGTACACATCGATCTCCAAGGCTACGCCGAGGGGCCGCAGAAGCCTGACCAGTCAACGCCCGACGAACTGAAAAATCCGGTTCATCTGGTCACCCATAATCTGACGTTCAATCAGAAGACGGGAATCGCACAGACCAATGAGCTCGTCGATTTTCGCAGCGCCCAAGCCACCGGCTCGGCCAAAGGGGCGTATTACGACTCGAACAGCAACGAGTTGCAACTCAAGTCCGACGTACACATTGTGACGACGGGTGATAAGGCTGCCGTGATCACCGGCAACAGCGGCATCATTCAGAAACTGCCGCGCCAGGCCATTTTGATGGATGCGCGCATCGAGCAACCCACACGCACGCTGACGGCCGAGAAGATCACCATGCTGTTTGAGCCCGACAACACGGTGCAGCATGTAGTCGCGGAAGGCGATGTTCACATCGAAAGCCGCGGCCCGACCGTGGTCGATATTTACGGTCCGCACGGCGATCTCAACATGGGGGCGAACAACAGCATCCAGCAGGCGATCCTGACCGGAGGCGCGAGGTTCGTCACACGCGGCGACAACCTGACGCACGGCACGGCCGATACTTTCGTTCTCGACGTCGACGACCAGAACCAGCCAACCCGCTTCCACATGGTGACCAACGCACGTCTGCATCAGGAGCCGCATCCTGGCAAGCCGGGAGTCGGTCCCGCAAGCGGCCAGCCCATGGACGTCATCGCCGATGCGCTGGATTTTCAGCTGGCGAATGGCAGCGATCTGAAGACGGCGGACACCATAGGCAAAGCGCAGATCGTCATCCTGCCGAGTCCCGCGAAGCCCTCTGGCGGATTGAAGAGCAGCGACAATAATGCGGACGACATGAGCACCAGCACGACCGTCGCAACCGCAGGACACTTTCACGCGACCTTCGGCGACGGAAATCAGATGCAGGCGCTGCACGGTGCGCCCGACTCCCGGATCGTGTCGACGTCGCCTGGTCAACCGGAAAAGGTCAGCACCGCCGACAAACTGGACGTCGCATTTGACTCCGACGGCGGGGTGCAGAAGCTGATACAGACCGGCAACTTCGAATACCACGAGCCTTCAGCCAAGCCCGACACGGGCGGACGTGCCGCGTTTGCCGACAAGGCGACCTACACTCCTGCGGACCAGTTGTTGCTGCTCACGGGCACGCCGCGGGTGATCGACGGGGGCATGACGACTACCGCGAATCTGGTGCGCATGAATCGGCAGAGCGGCGATGCCTACGCCGAGGGCGACGTAAAGACCACCTACAGCGAATTGAAGCCGCAGCCCAATGGAGCCTTACTGGCGACCTCGGATCCGATTCACGTTACGGCTGAGCATATGTCGTCACGCCAGCAGCCAAGCATCGCGCATTACACCGGAAACGTTCGCCTGTGGCAGGGAGCTAATGTTGTGCGCGCGCCGAAAATCGACTTCGACCAGGACAGCCGGACCATGGTCGCGTTTGGCGACCAACATCAACGGGTGGTGAGCTTGTTTGTTCAGGAATCCGCGGATGGCAAGCAGACGCCAACCGAAGTCTTTGCCGATAAGCTTACCTACACGGATGCCGAGCGGAAGGCGCGATACACCGGAAACGTACTGGCAAAGAGCCAGGCCAACTCGATTACCGCTCAGCAGATCGACATTTATCTGAAGGAAGCTGGGGATCCGAAGGCGACGCCCGACAAGAAATCGGCTTCGCTTCTTCCGGGCAGCGATGGCCCGAGCAAAATCGATCACATGGTCGCGACCGGCAACGTTGTGGTCACGGAACCGAACCGCCGCGCCGTCGGCGACCAGCTTGTCTACACCGCCGACGATGCCAAGTACCACCTGACGGGGAAATCCCCTAGCATTTACGATGCCACTCATGGCACAGTATGGGGCGATTCTTTGACTTTCTATAGTCGCGATGATAGGGTCACGGTAGAGAGCAAGCGTTCTTCTTCCACCGTCACTCGCGCACGCATCACGAAGTAAATGCAGACCTTAACCGCAGATGAAATCGGCAAAAGCTATCACGGACGCCGGGTCGTAAACAGCGTCACTCTGCAAGTGAAGCAGGGCGAAGTTGTCGGCCTGCTAGGTCCGAATGGCGCGGGCAAGACCACCAGCTTTTACATCATCGTGGGACTCATCCCGTCCGACACCGGGCGCGTGATGATCAACGAGCAGGACATCACCGATGTTCCCATGTACCTGCGGGCGCGGAACCATGGCATCAGCTACCTGCCGCAGGAGCCATCGATCTTTCGCAAGCTGACGGTCGAGGACAATATCCTGGCCGTCCTGGAAGCGCAGCCGCTGTCATGGCACGAACGTCGCGAGCGTATGGAGAACCTGATCGAGCGACTGGGTCTGGGAGTGATTCGCAAGAACCGCGGGTATGCGCTCTCGGGTGGCGAGCGGCGCCGCGTCGAGATCGCGCGCTGCCTATGTATCTCGCCCAGCTTCATTCTTCTCGATGAACCGTTTTCGGGAATCGATCCCATCGCGGTATTGGATCTGCAAAACATTATTTCCAGCCTGCGATCTACTGGCATCGGAATTCTGGTGACCGATCATAATGTACGGGAGACGCTTTCGGTGACGGATCGCGCGTACATCATTAACGAAGGAAGAATTTTCCGGGCAGGCACTCCGGAACAATTAGGAAACGATCCGGAAGTGAAACGAGTTTACTTAGGCGAGAGCTTCTCGTTGGTTTAAAATCAGTTCAGCAAAACAGCATTACCATGCCTCCTTATAGCTACGGCCCCAGACTCCACGTCAATGTTTCTCAGAAGCAGATTCTGACGCCGGGGCTCGTGCAGATGGTCAGCATCCTGGCGCTGAACAAGCTCGAACTGAGCGACATGATCAACGCCGAGTTGACCGAGAACCCGGTCCTCGAGGAGCTGGAAAACTCGGTTCCTCTGCTGGACGAGGTTTCTGCCCGGGAAGAGAAGATGGACCGCGACAGCTCTGCCGCGACGCAGGAGGAGCCAGCCCTTCCCACGGAAGAGAAAGATCCTTTCGAAGAAATCGACTTCGGCTCATTTTTCAAGGAGTACCTCGATCCCGGCTTGCGAACATCAGTGGAGATGGAAGACAGCGAGAAGCCCTCGTTTGAGAACTTCCTGTCCAAGCCCACCACCCTTTCCGATCACCTGATATGGCAGTTGGGCTCTCTGCACGTGAAGGATGACGTTCATCGCGCGGCGGAGCTGGTCATTGGCAATCTGAACGAAGAGGGCTACCTGACCGCGACTGAAGACGAGCTGCTGGGCCTGATGGACGAAGACATGGGGTTCGGAGTCAACGGATCTGAGCCGGCGATCCGCGGCACAGAGCCGATGCGCGGCACTGACCCTCCGTCCGCCGAGACTTCGCCGTCGCTGGGCGGCGGGTTGGCTTCAGCCGAAAGTGATGCGGCGCAGGAGATGGCGGGCGAAATTGCGGTCGCGGAAGCGGAAGCCGAGGAAGAGACGGTAGTCCACGCGACAGCCACGGACTTCGATGCCGATCGACCGCGTCCTCACCTGGTGCCACCGCGCACCGCTCCGGCGCGCGTACCATTCAGCCGCGATGCACTGCTGGAAGCGATCGATCTGGTGAAGCAGTTGGATCCCGTGGGCGTCGGCGCGCGCGACCTTCGCGAATGCCTGCTGGCGCAGCTTCTCAACTTGAAGACGTTGCACCGCAAGAACGGGCAGACGAACCATGTGGCCGAGCAGGAAGCACTGGAAGATGCAATGGTTCTGGTGAGCGATCACCTTCCGGCGTTGCAGAACAAGAATTACAAGGATGTCGGCAAGGCCATTAATCGTCCCCTGGACGCGGTGATGCGGGCGATGGACTTCATCCGAACGCTCGATCCCCGTCCTGGCCTGCGCTACAACAAAACCGAGACGCGGCTGATTGAGCCGGACGTCGCGTTCGTTAAGCAAGGCGACGAATTCATCATCGTGATGAATGATGAAGAGGTTCCGCAGCTACGGCTGAACTCTTCCTACCGGCGGTTGCTGAACCGCGACGTAGCCGAGAAAGACGTTCGCAACTATGTGAAGGAACGCTACAAGTCAGCGATCCAGCTCATCAAGAATATCGAGCAACGCAAGCAGACGATTTTGCGGGTCTGTCACTCCATATTGGAGCGGCAGCGCGATTTCCTCGATCATGGCATCGACCGGCTGAAGCCGATGATGATCAAGGAAGTGGCGGAAGAGATTGGCGTACATCCATCGACGGTGAGTCGCGCTGTCGCCAACAAATACGCTCACACCCCGCAAGGCGTCTTCGAACTACGCTACTTCTTCACCGAAAGCGTGAACGGCCCCGAGGGCGGCGGCACGTCGCTGCTGATCCTGAAGCGCAGGGTCAAGAAGCTCATCGAAGAAGAAGACCCCACCCGACCGTTGACCGACGAGCAGATCACTCGCATCCTCCAGGGACAGGGTATCCAGGTCACTCGCCGCACGGTTGCGAAGTACCGGGAGGATATGCGCATCCCGAGCACCCACCAGCGCAGAGTAAAGAATTAGGGCTTGTACCGGCGTCCACGGCGTTCGAAGGGGCACGGCTTCAGCCGTGCCGCAAAACCGTATCAAGATCTTTTTCTTCGGATGGGTATCCAGGTGATGCCGTTGAGGTGAATGCCGCCGCGGCCAAAGCAGACAGCAATCAATCAGGCTGCGGCAGGAGGGAGCTCAATGAACATCGAGTACTTCGGCAGGCAGTACGAAATCACTTCCGCAGTTCGCAAAGAAATCGAAGCCGGCCTGAACAAGCTAACCAAGATTCTCGGCGAAAACATCAAGAGCAAGGTCATCCTGACCGTGGAGAAACATCGCAACATCGCTGAGATAACGGTGTCGCGCCGCCGTGGACACCTGGTTGGCCTGGCCGAGGCCACCGACATGATCAGCGCCATCAACCAGGCGATGGAGCACATCGAGACCCAGGCGCTGCGTCACAATGGCCGCCGTCGCACCACCACCCGCAAAGCCAAAGACAAGAGCTGGAAAGAGCCGGTCGAGGCAGCGGCAGAGTTACAGATAGCGGTGGGAGCCAATGCCGCCACTGCGGTTCCGGTGCTGGTGCACAAATTTCCGTCCGTGTCCCGTACGACCGAAGCCCACCTGGTACGCGCGACGGATTCGGTGGCGATGCGTCCCATGACCATCGAAGAAGCGGTAAAGGAATGCGAGTTTCGCGATCGTGATGTATTCGTGTTTCGCGATCCCAAGGGCAACGCCAAAGTGCTGCACCGTCGCAAGGATGGAAAAATCGAGCTGATCGAAGTACCGTAAATCGACAACCAAAGCGAAATGAGGGCGCCACTGCGGCGCCCTTTTCCGCCACCGCTCGCCTCTCTGCGAAATACGTCCTCCCGTTACTCATCAGTAAGCTGACCTCATCGCCGCGCCATGCATCGTATGGTTCGGTGAGTAGCGCACGGGCGTTTGGGAATCAAGGGCCGAACATAAAACAACTCTGCGCAATCTTCATCCATCTCATGAATGCGACTCTTAATCCCTTCGTGCCAGGAAGGGACCTGAGCCGGTAAGTAGAAACATAATGAAAACCGGACTCAACGCAACTCTCGATCCAACGCGACGCAGCAACGCGGCGCAGGATTTCGAAACCGCTCTCCGGCGCAAAATCGTTGGCCAGGACCCGGCCATCGAGAAAGTCGCCGAAATTTATCAGATGTTCCTCGCCGGGCTGCACCCTCCCGGTCGCCCGATCGGGAACCTACTATTCCTGGGGCCGACCGGATCGGGCAAGACGCGCGTCGTGGAGGCGGTAGCCGAGTCGCTATTCGGCGATCCCAAGGCGTGCATTAAGATCGACTGCGCCGAATTCCAGCACTCGCATGAGATTGCCAAACTGATCGGCTCGCCTCCGGGTTACCTGGGGCATCGCGAGACGCATCCGCTGCTCACTCAGGAAGCGCTGAACCAGTGGCAGACCGAGAAACTGAAGCTCTCGATCCTGCTGTTTGACGAAATCGAGAAAGCTTCGGACGCGTTGTGGCAATTACTGCTGGGCATTCTTGATAAAGCCACACTAACGCTCGGAGATAACCGGCGCGTCGATCTCTCGCAGTGCCTGATCGTGATGACGTCGAACCTTGGCGCCAGCGAGATGAACGAGCTCATCAACGGCACCATGGGCTTCGCCCAGACGCCTGCGCAAATGGACATCAAGCTCGACGAGAAGATCAACCGTACGGCGGTCGATGCGGCGCGGCGGAAGTTCTCGCCCGAGTTCATGAACCGCATCGACAAGATCGTAGTCTTCCGGACACTGCGTTCCGAGCACCTGCAGCAGATTCTGGAGATCGAGCTCGGCCTGGTGCAGCAGCGCATCCTACAGGCCACCGGGAATCAGCAGTTCGTCTTCAGTTGCACCACCAACGTAAAGGAGTTCCTGCTGCTGGAGGGAACCGATTTGAAGTACGGGGCGCGCCATTTGAAACGCGCCATCGAACGTCACATCGTGTTCCCTCTTGCAAATCTGGTTGCGACCGGGCAGGTCAAGCTGGGCGATTACATTCGTATCGACCTGGATGGCCAGGGCAAGATGACCTTCGTGAAGGAAGCCGAGGGCGCGCTCGTGCCCGTGCTGCTGGAACGCTATGGCCCGGAAGTGACCCAGTCGGCCGTTGCTATGAAGGCCGGCAAAGGCGCATCAGGCTCGCGGGGTCGCGAACTTGGTACCGCCCCCTTACTGGATCGAAAATAGGCGAACGAACGGGCGATTTATGAGGCCAGCGCCCGTTCGAGAGCTTCTCGGATAAATCGAGTGTAGGGAATGCCCCGCGCTTTGGCGCGGTCCTTTATTGCTGTCAACAGGGGCCTCGGCACGCGCATGTTAATCTGCTCATTCTTGGGCTCGAATTCGAACCGCACGGGTTCAAATTGCGAGAAATCAAGATTCGACAAATCCTGGTCGAGAAAATTCTCCGCCGCTTTATTGGTCTTCAATCTGGGAACTCGCTTTTTCATAAGCTGCGATCTCCTTCGCGTGCATATAGCGCGCACTGATAGGCCGAATCAGCTGCCGATTGTCTCTTGTTCGCAATGTGAATGCCACAAACAACGGACGCCCTGCCCGGTTTCGTCCGATTGCGACGTAGCGGTCTTCGCTGTCGGGGCGAATTGGAACCGGCGCAACATGGACCGCATGAGCGAACACTTCCTCAATCTCGGCAACACTCACACCATGGCTCTGGCACTTCGTGTTGTTACCGGAGTCCCAATCGAAGCCAGACACGGTGAGCTTCATTAATCAGTATGCTATACAAATGTATAGACATTTGCAATTATAGACCCAGGGCAAACCAGTGTCTCTCGACTTTGGCTGGGTCAACTGCGCTTCGCCAGCCTGGTCGCTTACGGACGCGGGACCTAATCGTGCCCACCTGAGGCCGGTGCCTAATCGGCTGCCCAGTACAAATTGCTGCGCAAAAGACTTTCCACATTCCGCAGGCTTAGGTATCCTCATGCCAGCGGCCTAGGCCACCCCTGCGCATTAATATCGAAATTTCGGCCCGAGGACCGCTTCCGGAGCAAGATATGTGGAAACCTACACGCAAGGAAGACGAAAAACCTATGCCCATACAGGAACCCAGCTCTCCTTCCCCCGCAGCCTTCGCTCCCCCAGCGCGTCCGGCTGAGCCGGTGCGGACTGACCCTCCGCGCAACGTCGACGTCGCGACCATTGGCAAGTCGGTGGTGGTGAAGGGCGAGCTCTCCGGCAGCGAGGACCTATATGTCGACGGCCAGGTGGAGGGCTCCATCACCTTACGAGGCCAAAGCCTGACCATCGGACCCAACGGCCGCGTGCGCGCAAACGTGGAAGCGCGCAATGTGATTGTTCATGGCCAGGTCGACGGCAATATCACCGCCAGCGACCGGGTGGAGCTTCGTAAGAGTGCGTCGCTGAAGGGCGACATCGCCACCGCGCGCATTGCCATCGATGACGGCGCGTATTTCAAAGGAGCGATCGACATTCAAAAGACAGAGGCTCCGAAGGTGGAACCCAAGACGCAGGCGATGGCTGCGGTGTCCAGCCCGTCGGTGCCGCCGTCTTCGCAACCGTCTTCCCAGCCTTCGTTGCTGGAGCCGAAGAAGGCATAGGGGTAACCGGAAACCTCGCGGCAAAGTCAGGGAGGGCACGTGCCCTCCCTTTACTACAGGCAGTCTGAAGCAGGGTTATGCCTTCGATGCCGGCCAACTCCGGTCGCAATCATCGAGATCCACGACAACCTCCTACTATCGCTTCGCCGGGCACCGTATTGAGCGGCTGGCAAGCGTTGAGCGAGAATGTCGCGATTTGCCATGACTTTGCTGGTGCTCGGACCGATCCACGAAAGGTCGCGGTCCGAGTACACGACATACCGCGGCCAATGGTAACGCCACCCCCAATCAGTTACTCTGTTTTCTTATGCTCGATTTGGCATTCGTACGCGATCATCTCCCTCTTGTCGAAGAAAAGCTGCGGCAACGCGGCATGGATCCGGCGGTGGTTCTACAGGACTTTCCTTCGCTCGATCAGGAGCGACGAACCGCAATTCGTGCCTCAGAAGAGCTGAAGGCCCGCCGTAATCAGGCTTCGGAAGAAATCGCGGCCCTCAAGAAACAGAAGCAGGACGCGACGGCGCAGATCAACGAAACCAAAGAACTTCGCGAGAAGATCGCGGAGGCGGAGCAGCGCGCTGAAGCTCTCGACACGCGCATGCGGGACATCCTGAGCGGGATTCCTAACCTGCCGCAGGACAGCGTTCCTGTCGGTAAGTCGGCAGATCACAACGTTGAGGTGCGCCGCTGGGGCACGCCGCCGACAGTTCGATTTCACTCCCAAGCCGCACTGGGAGCTGGGTGAGTCACTGGGCGTGCTCGACCTCGAGCGCGCCGCGAAGATAACCGGCGCGCGCTTCGCCGTTTACTGGGACTTGGGAGCAACGCTGGAACGTGCGCTGATGAACTTCATGCTCGATCTGCACACCCGCGAGCATGGCTACACCGAAGTGCTGCCGCCCTTCATGGTCAATGCCGAGTCAATGTATGGCACGGGACAGCTGCCGAAGTTTGAAGCCGACCTGTTCAAGGTGCCGATCGAGGGAGATAAGAATTTCTACCTGATTCCCACGGCTGAGGTGCCGGTGACGAACCTTTACCGCGACGAGACGCTGGACGGCTCGCGCCTGCCGATTTCGCTGACGGCTTACACGCCGTGCTTCCGCAGCGAGGCCGGGTCGTACGGCAAAGATGTGCGCGGCATCATTCGCCAGCATCAGTTCCAGAAGGTCGAGCTGGTGAAGTTCACCAAGCCGGAGCAGTCGAACGAAGAGCACGAGAAGCTGACGCGTAATGCGGAAGAGATCCTGCAGAAGCTGGGCTTGCACTATCGCGTGATGGCGCTTTGCACGGGCGACATGGGCTTCTCTTCGGCGAAGACCTATGACATCGAGGTGTGGCTGCCGGGACAGGGATTGTTTCGCGAGATCTCGTCCTGCTCGAACTTCGAGGCGTTTCAGGCACGGCGCGCGAACATTCGCTATCGACCCGAAGGCGGCAAGAAAACCGAACTGGTGCACACGCTGAACGGCAGCGGTCTGGCCATTGGTCGCACTTGGGTTGCGATTGTTGAGAACTATCAGCAGGCCGACGGCAGCGTAATTATCCCGGAGGCACTGCGCAAGTACGTGGGAGCGGAGCGGATTACGGCGAAGAAGTTTTAGATCCTTGCTCTTAGAGCACATTTTTCAGGCTGTCATTCTGAGCGAAGCGAAGAACCTGCTTTCGATGGCGCTCCCATGAAGCTCACGTCGCAGCAGACGCTCTCGATCTGTTGTGGGTTACGCGCCTATGCCGTGCCCGGGGCACTCGCACCTTTCGCCCGGCAATCTACCCAGCATTCCGCTCCGCTTTATGCTGGGCGGTCGTCACACGCCCTGCGGACTCTGAGACGGAGCTGATTGGATGTCTCCGACTATGAGGCTGTCCTGGCTATGCGAGCGAAAGCAGGTTCTTCGCTTCGCTCAGAATGACAGATAGCGAGGGAAAGACAGATAGAGGGATAGGTTCGGCGCAGCTAAAGCTGCGCCCCTTCAAAGCTGCTGCGCTTTCTTCTTCGCCAGGAATTGCGAGCGGTCGCGTTCGGAATCGATCTCGGCGGCCACACAGTCATAGAGCTCTTCCATCGAGGAACAGCGATCGGCGGCGCGCTTCACCACTACTTTTGCGATCGGGCCGATAAACGCGGCCAGCTCCCGGCTGACCGAATCGAGGATCTTCGGCTCAAAGCTGCCACCCGAGGGCCTCGCCCCGGAACCCTTGCTGCCCGTCTGCGCTCCACCGGAACTGGGCGGCGGTACCTTGATCGCCAAGGTCTCCAGCGTCTGTGCGTCGTCGAAAGAAATTCCCTCCAGCGCGGCCAGAAAGTCGGTTGCGTTCTGAAAGCGCTGCGACGCATCCTTTGCCATCGAGCGCAGAATGGTTTGCGAAACGTGATCGGGAATGCTGGGATTCAGATCGGCGGGGCGCTTTGGCTCCTCGCGCAAATGTCCGGTCATTACTTCGTATTCGGTCTTGCCGTCGAAGGGACGGCGGCCAGTAAGAATCTCGTAGAGCGTGACGCCGGTGGAATAAAGATCGGAACGCGCATCGACTCGCTCACCACGCACCTGCTCGGGCGACATGTAATGCAGCGAGCCCAGCACGTATCCCGGGCGGGTGTGGCTCATCTCCGCCGACTGAAACGCCATGCCGAAGTCGAGAAGCTTGGCTTCACTTTCGAAGGTAATCATGATGTTCGAAGGCTTGATGTCGCGGTGAATCACTCCGCGGGCGTGCGCGTACACCAGCGCAGAGAGCACCTGCCGCACGTAGTTGATACCTTCCATGGCGCGGTGTCGGCCAAGGTGAGTGCAGCTTGCTGTAGAGGTCCTCGCCCTCGATGAACTCCATCACCATCGCGATCTGGTCGTCGTGCTGAAAAGCGGTGTTGAGCCGCGCGATGTGGGGATGCGAGAGCCCGGCGAGCAGGCGGATCTCGCGCAGGAAACGGTCAGAGAGGTCGGCCCGATTGCGATCGGAGCGCAGCAGCTTCAGCGCTTCCACGCGCT
The DNA here is from genome assembly GCA_963819645.1 of uncultured Acidobacteriaceae bacterium. Classification (GTDB taxonomy): domain Bacteria; phylum Acidobacteriota; class Terriglobia; order Terriglobales; family Acidobacteriaceae; genus CAVVDY01. Next base: position 99,613 of record CAWFWZ010000014.1, on the reverse strand, counting down.
GCGAGATGACGTGGCGCACCTTGTAGACCTCGCCCACTCCACCCTGGCCGAGGTGGGTGATGATCTCGTAGTCGCCGATATTTTGTCCGGGTCGAAGTGGCATTTACGCTGAGCCCCACATGCAATGCAGTAAGAATACATTGAAACGGAACGGTGGGGCACGCCTTCAGGCGTACCAGGCATAAGCAGAGATTGCAATGCGCTTTGGGGCCTGAAGGTAATGCAGCGCCTGAGACGGCACGCGTGCCTACGCGCCCTTCTCCCGCTTCTCGATCTTGGCCCAGGTATCGCGCAGAGCCACGGTGCGATTGAAGACCAGCTTCTCGGCCGTTGAATCCGGATCGACGCAGAAGTATCCCAGCCGCTCGAACTGATAGCGCGTCTCCGGAGCCGCGCCCTTCACCGAAGGCTCCAGCTTGGCGTGGGTGATGACTTCCAGCGAGTTCGGATTGAGATTGGCGTGAAAGTCCTGGCCCTCGGGCACGTCGTTAGGATTTTCTTTAGTGAACAGGTTTTCGTAGAGCCGAACTTCGCAGTCGAGCGCATGCTCGGCCGACACCCAGTGAATCGTCGCCTTCACCTTGCGATTGTCGGGAGCATTGCCGCTGCGGGTCGCGGGATCGTAGGTGCAGTGAACTTCGAGCGATGTTGCCCTGCTCGTCTTTCTCAACGCTGGTGCACTTAATGAAGTAGCCGCCGCGCAACCGGACCTCAACGCCGGGCGAGAGGCGGAAGAACTTCTTCGGCGGATCTTCGCGGAAGTCGTCCTGCTCGATGTAGAGCACGCGCGAGAACGGCACCTTGCGCAGTGCCCGCGCTCGGGTCTTCGGGATTGTTGACCACTTCCAGCTCTTCGACCTGGCCCTCGGGATAGTTGTCGATGACCACCTTCAGCGGACGCAGCACGCCCATGACGCGCAACGCGCGACGGTTCAGGTCTTCGCGGACGAAGTGCTCCAGCATCGCAAGTTCGATGCTGCCGTTCGTCTTCGACGCTCCGATGGCAGCGCAGAAGTTGCGCAGCGCCTCCGGAGTATAGCCGCGGCGGCGAATACCGGAGATGGTCGGCATGCGCGGATCGTCCCAGTCCGCGAACGTGACCTTCCTGCACCAGTTGCAGCAGCTTGCGCTTGCTCAGCAACGTGTAGGTGAGGTTCAGGCGGTCGAACTCGATTTGCTGCGAAGGGAAGATGCCCAGCTGCTCGATGAACCAGTTGTAGAGCGGGCGATGGTCTTCAAACTCCAGGGTGCAGATGGAGTGCGTGATGTGCTCGATGGAATCCGACTGACCGTGCGCGAAGTCGTACATGGGGTAGATGCACCACTTGTCGCCGGTGCGGTGATGCGTGGCACGCAGGATCGCGGTACATGATCGGATCGCGCAGGTTCAGGTTGGGCGAAGCCATGTCGATCTTGGCGCGCAGGGTGCGCGAGCCGTCGGGAAACTCGCCTGCGCGCATACGCTCGAACAGGTCGAGGTTCTCTTCGACTGCACGATTGCGATACGGACTGTCTTTGCCGGGCTCGGTCAGCGTGCCGCGGTACTGGCGAATCTCTTCCGCGCTCAAGTCGCAGACGTAGGCCTTGCCGGCCTTGATGAGTTGCACGGCCCAGGCGTAAAGCTGATCGAAGTAGTCGGAGGCGTAGTAAAGGCCATCCCACTCCCAGCCCAGCCAGCGCACGTCCTTGATGATGGAATCGACGTACTCCTGCTCTTCCTTCTCGGGATTGGTGTCGTCGAAGCGCAGATTGGTCTTGCCGCCGAACTCAGCCGCCAATCCAAAATTCAGGTACGTGGACTTGGCGTGTCCGATGTGAAGATAGCCGTTGGGCTCAGGAGGAAAGCGGGTCTGCACCCGCCCGCCAAACTTGTTGGTCTTCAAGTCGTCGAGGATGATGTCGCGAATAAAATTGGAGGCGCGCGAGTTGGATTCGGCGGGTGCGGCGGCGGCTTCCAGATGGTCGGGGATTGTGCTCATGATTGCGTGACTGTCCCTGTATCGCGGCAAATGGATCGTGGCCGCAATACTCTAGTGTAATCGCTCGGCGGCCAAATGCTGGAGCCGCAAAAGGGGCTTTACGGCCAGTTGATCTCGATCAGCAGGACAGTCACATGGGCAATTGCGGCATTGTCAGTTCCCATGCCTTCGGGAGTTTTGGCTTTGACGCTGACCTGATCGGGTTCGATCTTCAGCAAGTTCGCAACATTCTGCCGAATTGCCAATGCGTGCGGCACGATTTTCGGTTCCGCGAGAATCAACGTGCTGTCGATGTTGGCGACCACGTATCCAGCTTCGCCGACCTGCCGAGCCGCCTCCTCGAGGAACACTGCCGAATCAGCGCCCTTCCACTTAGGGTCGCTGGGCGGAAAGTAGGTGCCGATGTCTCCTGCCGCAATGGCGCCAAGCAGCGCGTCGGTGATGGCGTGTAGTAGTACATCGCCATCGGAGTGGCCGGCCAGACCGCTGTGATGCGGCAAAGTGACGCCACCGATTTTGAGAGGAATGCCGGGCTTGAACTCATGCGAGTCCCAGCCGTAGCCGATGCGCGGAGCGTAACGAAGCGAAGGGTTCGCCATTTTCAGAGTTGAAGTCTCGCAGCAATTCTAACCTGCGGGTTAAAGAATGGCTGCGATGCATACTCCTATTAATCCGCGAGCGGCCTGATAATCCGAACTCGGCACTCGACTTTTTTGATTTGCCGACCGATTCTCATATGCGACAATCGGCAGTATCGCGATTGCATCGTGAGAGCTCTGGCCCCCGGGGTTCCACAGAGTGCGGGCGTGTTATCCCTCCTTAAGACGCTGCAGCATCTGTTGCTCTGCAATTTGCGCTAACTACATTCCTGTAAGAGGTCACATGTCGAAGATAAGTGTGGTGTTATTGTGTCTCCTGGGTTCCAACATTGTGTGCTCGGCCGAGCAGGTCACGCTCAAGAATGGCGACCGCCTGACCGGCGCGATCGTAAGCATGGACGGTAAGAAGCTTGTCGTCCATACGAGCTATGCCGGCGATGTGCCCATCGATTGGGCTGAGGTGAGCCAGTTCTCGTCCGATAAGCCGCTGGTTATCACGCGCACCGATAAGCAAGTCCTATCTGGGACCGTCGCTACCGAAGGGCAGGACGTCATGATTACAACCGCGCAGGGCCAGCAGAAGCTCACCCTGGCCGATGTCAGCGCCATGCGCTCGCCGACCGACCAGGCGGCGTATGAGAAGTCGCTGCACCCAGGCATGCTGGAGGGCTGGACGGGCGGTGGCAGCTTTGGATTCGCGCTGGCACGCGGCAACAGCGAAACCACGAACTTGGCGCTGGGCTTTGACGCCACCCGCAAGACTGCGAAGGATGCGTGGGTAGTCGACGCCGCTTCGGTTTACTCGACCGACGAGAAAGCCAGCACAACCAGCGCCAACTCTTTCCAGGGTCTAATCCGTTACGACCACAATCTCACCAAGCGACTGTTCGCTTACGGAGCATTCGCAGGCGGTTACGACGAATTGCAGAACTTGAACTATCGCATCACGCCGAATGGCGGTCTCGGCTTCCACGCGATTGCAAGCGACCGGACAACGCTCGACCTGCTGGGCGGCTTTGGCTACACGCGTGAGTCGTACACGACCGGGCTGACGAACAACCTGTTCACGGCGACGCTGGGCGACGAGTTCGCTTACAAGCTGTTCAAGTCCACTTCCCTTGTCCAGAATCTCTACTATCTGCCGGCCTTGAACAACACCAGCATTTACCACATCACCGGAAACTTCGGGGTCGCCACTAAGATCAACGGCTGGTTGACCAGCAACCTGAACTTCAACGATCGCTACAACAGCGCGCCCGTGCTGGGCAATAAGAACAATGACGTATTGTTCACCGCGGGACTAGGGTTTACCTTCGGTGCGAAACCGGCGAAGTAGCAACGATATATTCGGGCGACGCTAAATATTCGGGCTGTGCTGCCGAACGGTGGCGCGGCCCGAAATTTTGTTTGGCGAGAACTGTCTAGACACGGAGCGCAGCGTCGGGAACGATACGAAAACGCTGCCGGCCGGCAATGCGATAGGTCTGAAAGTCTGCGAAGTCGATGGTAAACACTGTGCTGATGCGCTCACGGTGTGCCAGGTGCACCAGCGTCGCATCGGCGAAGTCCATCGGGCGATCGGCGTAACGCTCCATAAGGGAAACGATTTCCGGCAAATCGTGATCAGCGATCGAGCAGAGCGTCAGCATGCCGGAATGAACGAAGCTCCGGGCTGTTCGTTGCTGGTGCGAATCCGCACCCACCAGATGAAACAACTCGGTGAGCACGGCCTCGGTTGTGACAAGAGGCAGGCGAAGCTGGGACAGGGTAGACACACAGACGCGATGCCATCGGTCTTTTCGATCGAGAAAGGCGAGAAGGGCTCCGGTATCTGCGAGTACGTTAGCGCGAGCGTGAACGCCGGGGTTAGCGGCCATACTTACGACGCAGGGTTTGCCGCATCAAGGTACTCACGTTTTCAGAGCGATGAGGATCGTCACCGGAAATCGCACCCACAAACTTCGCCGCGGCTTGGTGGAGGCGACGCTGTTCGGCCTCGTCATCCGGCGTTCGCCTGGCGGCAAGCCATTCCGCCGAAAGTTCGTCGAGCACTTCCGCGACGGTTTTTCCCGCAGCGCGAGCTTCGGCCTCTAACGCCGACTTTCGCTCTGGCGCTACGCGCCAACTATAGACCTCAGTCTTAGCCATGCACTACAGTGTAGTGCATTTCTGGCGGTGGCGGCAATGCGGCATCAGACGCTCGGCGCTTCCGCCCAGTTCCTGCGCTCGACGAAGGTTGGTGGTTCGTAAGTCTTGCCTGCGGCCAGGCGACGGTCTTCGCGCTTGGAGGTGTAGAGCAGCAGCGGTCCCACCACCATGCGCAAGCTGCGAGTCGCCAGGCCGAACTCGTGCTCAATCTCCCGCCTGAGCTCGCGGATCCTAGCGGAAACCGCGGAGTTGGTTTTCTTCAAGCGCTTTTCCATGGCCCACAGGGCCGCGTTGTAGGTGGTACGCAGCTTCATGGCTTCGAACTTCATGCGCTCGCGTACACGCGCATCGGGCGAATTGCGGTATCGCTTCCAACCCTGAAAGATAGTTTCCGAGATTCGAAACAAACTGGGACCGTTGCGGTCGAAGTCGAACTGAAAAGCCCAGTCGAGGAACTGCTTCGACTGTTCGCGCGAGATCGCTGCGTGCTGGAAGTTGAACTTGAATTGTCCGTGGATGTCGGCCAGGTCAACTCCGTCCAACATGCGTCCTTCGCGGCTGACCTGCTCGTACAGCGGGGTGCCGGGTACCGGAGTGTAGAGCATGAACTGATGGAAGTCGGTGCAGTGGGAGACGGCGTGCTCGATTTCCTGCTCGATGTTCTCCGGCGTGTGGTGCTCAAGTCCGACGATGGTCGAGCCCAACAGCTTGATGCCGTGCTGGCGCATTTCGGCCGCCAGCGCACGGGTGTCGGCTTCGCGCAGCTTGGAGTAGGTCGAGTTCGGCGACTCCAAACCCAGCCAAATCCAGGAAACCCCCAGCTGCACCAGCTCCTCCATGGAATACTTGCGAATCGCATTGACCGACGAAAAGACGTAAAGCGACCAGCTCTTGCCTGACTGTTTCATCCTCTCCAACAGCTGCAAGGCCCGCGGACGTTGCAGCAGAAAATTCTCGTCCATGATGAAGAAGGAGCGCACGTTCATGGCGTGTTCCATGTGCTCCATCACTTGAAACAGCTCGTCTCCGCTCTCGAAGAAGTGAACGCTCTTCCCTTTGCCGCCGAAAAATGCCGACGTGGTGCAGAAGTTGCAGCCCATGGGGCAGCCGACGGACGGGATGATGGTCGCTGCGGTGTCGCGCGTGCTGTCAGGAGTACCGATTCCGAGCACCCTCATTCCGAATCCAGACATAATTTCCGGATGCTCGATGGGCGCTGCGGGATCGTCGCCCAGGTAGCGGCGCATCCAGGAGATTCCTTCTCCACGAACGAAGAAATCTGCATCCACTAGTTTGTCGATGCCGGGAATCGCAGCAACATGCCCGCCAATGACGATTTTCGATTGCGGGGAAAGCCTGCGCACCTGGCGACACATTTCGCGAACCTTACCGAAGTTGGGGATGATGCCGGAAATGCCGACGACGTCGTACTGGTTCGAGGTCAGCTCCTGTTGAAAGCGATCCAGCGTTGGGAAGTCGAGCAGTGTGCTGGGAGCGGAGAGGTTGCGCTGGATCATCATCAGTCCCCAGGAGCGGTGAAACATGCGCAGCGAAAAGCTGCCTTGCGCTCGCGTGACCTGGTTGTGATACAGCTCCATGGGATTGATGGCGCGGCTGCCAAATTCGTCGTCCTGAGCGTAGGGACCGAAGACAGAACTGAGAAGGACACGGGCTTGCTTGCCCCTGGGATGAGGAGAAACGAGCTTCACCTGCCTGCGTGATCATGCAATCAGCTTAGAAATTTCGCGGATGCGATTCAGTGATATACGCCCCATTGCGACGGAAATGACAGAACTCTTACAATCAATCGCCACAACCGGGGCGCCAGCGTAAGGGATGGCTGAAAACGCAAATCCAGCTTCACCCTCAATCAATCCATGGCTGATTGCCATTGCGGTGATGTCGAGCACATTTATGGAGGTGCTGGACACAACTGTGGTCAATGTATCGCTGCCGCATATCGCCGGCAGCTTGTCGGCCAGCAACGACGAGGCCACATGGACGCTAACGTCTTACCTGGTGGCGAACGCGATTGTCCTGCCGCTGACGGGATGGCTGGCCGGACGCTTCGGGCGAAAGCGCTTGCTGATGACCTCGGTCACTGGCTTCACCGTCGCATCTTTCATGTGCGGATTGGCGCCTTCACTGTCATTTCTGATTTTCTTTCGCATTGTGCAGGGCGCGTGCGGCGGCGGCTTGCAACCACTCTCACAGGCCATCCTGCTGGAATCGTTCCCCACCGAGAAGCGCGGCCAAGCCATGGCTTTCTGGGCGCTAGGCATTGTGGTGGCGCCGATGCTGGGTCCGGTGGCGGGCGGCTGGCTCACCGACAATTACAGTTGGCGCTGGGTGTTCTACATCAACATCCCGATCGGCATCCTGGCACTCATCCTGACGCAGCTCTTCATCTTCGATCCACCATACTTGCGCAGGCCGAGAACCGGTATCGACTACTGGGGCATCGGCATGCTCGCGGTGGGTATTGGTAGCCTGCAAATCATGCTGGACAAGGGACAGGAAGATGACTGGTTCGGGTCACACTTCATTGTGATTCTGGCGGTGCTCGCGGTGGTGGGGCTTGGTGCTTTGATCATTCGCGAGCTCACGACAGAGCATCCGGTCATCGACCTGACTGTATTCAAGTACCGCTCCTACGCCATCGGCACCATGCTGATGACGCTGATTGGGTTCGTGCTGTACGGCAGCACTGTGCTGTTGCCGCTGCTGATGCAGGTGTTGCTGGGCTACACCGCGACCCATGCCGGCGTGACCAACCTGCCGCGAGGCTTGGCGTCGTTCCTCATCATGCCGATCGTAGGCAGGCTCACCGGCAAGAGTGGATTCGCGAAAGCTGCTGGCCATAGGCTTAGGGGCATCAGCGTATGCCATGTGGGAGCTGTCGAAACTGAGCCTGAATGTGGGCTTCTGGGATTTCTGGTGGCCTCTGACGGTTCAGGGAGCCGCCTTGGGTTTCGTGTTCGTACCGCTAACTACGGTCACCAACGATCCCATCCCTAACGAGCGAATGGGAAATGCCACCAGCCTGTTTAACCTGATGCGTAACATCGGCGCCAGCATCGGGATCTCGACCGTGCAGACCTACCAGTTCCGCAAGGAGCAGGTACACATCCACTATCTGGGGGCGCACGTTTATTCGTCGAGCAGCGCGGCGACGCAATTCATGCAGGGGATGAAGTCGTACTTCATGCAGCAGGGCTCGAACGCTGTGATGGCAACGCAGCAGGCCTATGAGGCACTGTGGGGAAGCGTGCTGCAACAGGCCGCAATGCTGTCGTACAACGATACTTTCCTGCTGCTGGCGTTCGTGTTCATGGCAATGTTTCCCTTCCTCCTGCTATTGCGCAAGCCAAAGCGCAAAGGCGGAGTCATGGTGCACTAAAAAAATCGGGCAGGACGGAGGTCCTGCCCAGTGCGATAACGATAGAGGGGTTGTTACTGTTGGGGAGCGCTATTCTCGCCGGCCGACAACTTCTGCATGCGGCTATCGATGCGAGAGATTTGCCTGGCACGCAGTTCTTCAGCCTTGGTGCGCTGGTCGGCCGTCAACACTTGGGTGTAGATCTGGTGCCGGATCGCCTGCTTCTGCACGATCAGCTGTGACGCGAGTTGCGCCTGCTGGTTGGCCAGCTGCTGGATTTTCGCCTGGTCGTAGTTGCCGTTGGCGGTGGCTTCCAGCATGGCCTTCTTGTTGGCGGCCATCTGCTGTATCACCGGAATGCCAGTGGCTTTGTTGGCCTGGAAGATCTCTTTGATCTGGGTCTTCTGGGCATCGGTGAGATTCAACTCACGCGCCATGTAGGCCATGCGGCGGCCGTGATGCCCGTGCCAAGCCTGTTGTGATGTGGTGGTAGAGGTCGCGCTCTCCTGGGCATAGCTCAACATGGCAACGCCTCCCAGGACGAGGGCCAACATAGCTACTGCGACCATCCAGAATTTACTTCTCATTTGCTTCGTACTCCTTCTGACAGAACCTTTTCGACTGTCAGAGATATAAACGCAGGCTAGCTGAAGTTGACGGTTAAGACTGATTGCGCTGCGGTTAAGTTTTGTTGTCCCGCAGCGCAATCCTGCTGTTTCAAACTTAGACTTCCAAGCGGACGTTATTCTTCCGGAGGCGCCGGCGATGTCGCACCCGACTGCATCTTCTGGATGTGCTGGGTGATGTGAGTGATCTCGTCGGTGCGCTGCTGGTTAAGCTTGGCTTGCTGGTCAGCGGTCAGGACCGTGGTGTAGATCTGATGCTCGAGCGCCTGGTGCTGCATGGTCATCTGGGCCTGCAACTGCGCCTGCTGAGTAGCCAGGTTCTGAATCGCGGCCTGGTTATAGGCGCCATTGGATGTCGCCTGCAGCATGGCCAGGCGGTTCTGCTCCATCTGCAGCATGAGCGAGTGCATGGCAGTTTTGTTGGCTTCCATGAGGGTCTTTATCTGCTGATGCTGGGCATCGGTAAGGTTCAGGTCGCGGAACATATGGCCCATCGGCCCATGCTCATGCATGCCCCATCCGGGACCATCGGGGCCAGGACCCTGAGCGTAACTCATTGCCGCGCCGCCCCAAATCATCAGGGCCAGAATTGTGATTGCTCCAATCCACTTCATCTTCATCGGTCGCTTCTCCTAAGTACTGCTTTAGCCTGGCTCAGTCTCGACTAGATGTCACCGCACCTGCCTGGCTTCCAATGTTAAGTTCACTGGAAAGAGCGCAACGGTTCCAATAAACTCGGGTTTTCGTCTAAGCAATTTATGTATCCGAAGCATAATGGAACGGATCAACAGAACTATGAAGCTGGCGTCCCAGATAGTCGTATTCCCACTTCTCTCAGTTATCTTCTCCGTTGCCCAGCAGTTGCCCGTCGGAACCATGCTTCCGGTCGCCTTAAGTAGGGCAATCAATACGGATAAGGCGAAGGTTGGCGAGCGCATATCGGGTAAGTTGGGACAGTACGTGATGGTGGACGGCATGCGTTTGCCGCGCGGGACGGAGGTGCAGGGGCGAATAGTGCAAGTCCAGCCCGGTTCCGCGGGAGCCCCGACGCGAGTGGCGTTCGTCTTCGACACCGTACGATGGCAAGGCCGCGACGTTCCTATTACCACCAGTCTGCGCGCCATGGCGTCAATGCAGGCGGTCTTCGACGCCCAGCTTCCTACAAACCTGATTGACGATTATGGATCTAGCATTCGCGATTGGAACACGCTTCAGGTCGGAGGACAGGCGGTTTACCGCGGCGATGGAACTGTCATGGAAGGCGCCGAGATCGTCGGCCAAGCCACCATCGTCGGTGAGGTCTTCGGCGAGCCCAAGAGCTGGCCATGGTTGGCGTGTGCGCGCGACCGCGCCAGCAAGACCGTGCAGTCGTTCTGGGTGTTTTCTACCGATGCTTGTGGCATATATGGATTCGATGGCTTGAAACTGGCCCACGCAGGGCGCTCGGAGCCGGTTGGTCAGATCGTGCTGGAGTCTCCGGGCAAAGTGCGGGTTCGCGCGGGGAGCGGCTTGTTGCTCATGGTCCTGTCCGGCGGCCACGCGGAAACTGCCGCGCTCCGATAGCCGCTGAGCGACTTTGTCGAGTAGCATCGAGAGTGCAACTCAGCGATAAGAATATGAACAAACTGTTACAGCTGACAGCCCTCTCGATAAGCGCCATCTTGCTCACTCTCATGCCACTGCATGCCGCCCAGCCGGTACAGACACTTCCGGTGGGGACCCTGCTGCCGGTGATGCTCAACGACAACCTGGACTCCAACAAGAGCAAACCGGGTCAGAAGATAACCGCCAAGCTAAAGCAAGACGTCTCTCGTCCTGACGGAACAACGGCGAAAGCAGGTTCGGAACTCTTCGGGCATATCGTGAGCGTGAATGGCAATTCGGGGGCGAGCGGGGCCCGGGTGGTATTCGTGTTCGATCGCATCAAGATAAACGGGCGCGAGTATCCCCTTACCGTAGGCGCGCGCGCCGTTGCCTCCATGATGGCCATCTCGGAAGCACGCCAGCCGATTAACTCGGTAGCCATGGACAGCAGTTCGCCCTGGGACTACAACACGCGGCAAGTCGGCGGAGACGTCGTGTTTGGCCGCAAGGATGTGCGTTCGGCAGATGGTGTCGTGGGCATGTCCCCTGAACCGGGATGGGTCGTCGGTTTACCGCGCGCTAATCCGGACGCCGGTTGTCCGGCTCCCGACAACAAGGACCTTCAGTCTTTCTGGCTTTTCTCCACCAGTGCCTGTGGGGCATACGGGGACGACAACGAAGACATGGAGATCTCGCGTAAGCCGGCTGACAACAAGGACGGCGACATCACCTTGACCGCTCCCAAGCACGTGCTGCTACGTGGCGGTGGCGGATTGTTGCTCACTGTACTGCCTCAGGCTGTCACTCAGACGGTGCAGTAGATTGCATTACGCGGATTACGGTAGGGGAGCATGAGAAACTGTCCAAGGTGTCGATTCGCCAGTTGAGTTCGCGCGTTGTGTATCGCAATCCGTGGATGACGGTCCGCGAAGACCAGGTTGAGCGTAACAACGGACAGACCGGCATCTACGGGGTCGTCGAGAAGCATGACAGCGCAGTCATTCTGGCCCTCGAGGGCGACCATATCTACATGGTTGAGCAGTTTCGTTATCCCATCGGGCGCCGCTCGCTCGAATTACCGCAAGGCAGCCTGGAAGCGGCCGGGCTGGAGCCCGAGGCGATCGCGCGCGAGGAACTGCGACAGGAGACGGGCATCATCGCTGCCAAGTTGGAGCTGCTGGGTGCTTTCAACATCGCGGTCGGCTACTCCAACCAACGCAACTACGCCTTTCTTGCCACGGGTCTCACGTTAGGCCCGCGAACGCCTGATCGAGAGGAGCACGACCTCCTCTTGCACCGCGTGAGCCTCGCCGAATTTGCAGAGAAGATCAGGAGCAACGCAATCGACGATGCTCAGACGTTGGCAGCGTGGGCGTTATACCGCGCACGCTGTGATGGGTAATTACCACACTGTGGGAGAGCCAATGGAAGTTACGGAGATCAACCTTTACCCGATCAAATCGATGCGCGGGACTTCGGTTCCGGAAGCACTGGTTCGTAGTACAGGCCTGCAGAACGATCGTTGCTGGATGTTGGTGGATGGCGAAGGCAAGAAGATTACCCAGCGCGAGTGTCCGCGGTTAGCGCTGCTGCTGCCGAGCGTTGAGAATGGCGGCCTTCGTGTGCAGGTTCCGGACGCGTCTGACATCGTGGTAGCTCTCGATCGCGCTGACTGGGCGGGCGAGCTGTTGACCGTCGACCTCTGGGGACATGAGCACACCGGAGTAGTCGCCGCCGAGGCCATTAACACCGCTTTCAGCGACGCCACCGGCATGAGCTGCCGATTGCTCTGGCTCGTCCACGGCGGCTCCGGAGCAGACACCGTTCCCTTTCACGATGACGCGCCGCTGCTCGTGATTAGTCAACTGTCACTCGACGAATTGAATCGGCGCCTGCCCGAACCTATTCCAATGAACCGCTTTCGACCGAGCGTGGTGGTCGCCGGCTCAGATGGGTTCGAGGAAGATGACTGGCAGCGGATCGCAATCGGCGAAACCGAGTTCGACGCCGTAAAGCTGTGCGTGCGCTGCGCGATCACCACCGTTGATCAAGCGGAGGGCGTGTTTCGCGGGCCCGAACCACTGAAGACGCTGGCTACCTTCCGCCGCATCGAGCAGAACGTGGCCTTCGGTGCCTATTTTCGTCCGCTAACGGCGGGTGCCAGGATTCGAGTGGGCGACAAGCTCAAGGTCCTGGAACGAAAAGCAGTAGCCGCCTCAATCGAAAGTCGCGCCTAAGCACGGCTCCCATCTTTTCGTTCAGATGCAGCTCCCGAGCGGGTCGCGCCTAAGACTTGGTTTGGTGACGGGGCTCACAAAATCGCCGGTTACGACGGTGGTAGCATTCCGGACATGACTTCCCCTGCGACCGAGACTACGAGCCTTCTGACGGAGCAATTTGTTGTTGAGGCCCGAAACGCGGCGGCTACCGCCGAGATCGTCGACCGGGATCCGCGAGCGTTGAGCGATGCCATCCTGGCAAAAGCGGGCAGTGCAGAGCGGATCCTCTTTGCGCCTCCTCAGGTCATGTCCCAGGAGCTGTTTGCGCCGTTCACCGCGGATGGTCGGGTGATCACCCAGCCTGATTCCGAACAGATGGTGAACTCGGCGGTGGGTGTGACCGAAGCGTTTGCTGGGGTGGCTCGCACGGGATCGGTTTGTGTGGATGTGAACTACGGGCGAACCGGCATCGTCAGCTTGCTGGCGCCGCTCCACATCGCAGTGCTCGCAGCAGAAAACATCGTGCCGCGGCTCAGGGACGTGTTTCGCCCGGATGTAATGGACGGCGAAGGCCTAACGCGTGACTTCGTATTTATCACCGGCCCCAGCGCCACAGCCGACATGGGACCTCTGGTGCGTGGCGTTCACGGCCCGCATCGGCTGCACGTAATCGTGGTGAGGTGAGCATGGCCAGCACTGTAGATCCGGTCGACATTCAGCCTCGGCAGGTTGCCAATAAGTCTGATAAGCACGCGCTGCTGGAAGCGATTCGGATGACGTTGAACATCCAAAGCGCGGCCATTCGCCACAACACACAAACCTTCAACCGCAATCGTTACGTCGCGGTGGCGAAGCTGCCCGATTACGACGAGTTGAAGGACCGGGCACGCGCGATCAAAGAGCGCGCCATCGCGGACTCGCCGAAACTTCTGAAGCAATTGGAAGAGAGCGTCCGCAGGAATGGTGGCCACTTCTACCTAGCAGCGACGGCGGCCGATGCTAACAATTACATCCGTGACGTGCTGCTAAAGCACGACGCCAAGCTGGTGGTAAAGGGCAAGAGCATTACCTCCGAAGAGACGCGGCTTAACCATGTCTTAGAGGCTGCGGGCATCAAGGTCGCGGAAACCGATCTCGCCGAATTCATATTGCAGGTGGCGGACGAGCAGCCGTCGCACATCATAGCGCCGGCGCTGCACTACTCGCGCGAACGCATCACTGCTCTGTTCAAGAGAAAGTTCGAGACCGATCTGCCGCTAGAAACGGGAGAGGAGCTAACCAAGTTTGCCCGCGAGAAGCTGCGCGAGCAGTTCATCGCTGCCGACGCTGGTATCTCCGGCGCGAATCTGATCGCGGCCGACACCGGTTCGATCATGCTGGTCGAAAGCGAAGGCAACATCCGCATGACGACCACGTTGCCGCCGCTGCATATTGCGATTGCGGGCATCGAGAAGGTCATTTCCTCGCGCGAAGACTTCGGCACCTTTTTGGAACTGTTGCCCGCCAGCGCAACTGGGCAGCCGATTACGTCGTATGTGAGCATTCTGCATCCGCCGCTGAAGGCGCCTTCCTTCGCTGCAACCGGAAAAAGCGAGAAGCCGCGCGAGTTCCACCTTGTCCTCATCGATAACGGGCGCAGCAAAATGCGTGAGGATCCGGTGCTGCGTGAAGCGCTGTACTGCATCCGCTGCAGCGCCTGCCTGAACTCCTGCGCAAACTTTGAGACCGTGGGGGGCCATGCCTTCGGAGGCGAAACGTACTCCGGCGGGATCGGCGGCGCGTGGGAAGCTGGAACCGGCAAGTTGATGAACGCTCGCTTCGCCGAGCTGTGTACCGCCTGCTCGCGCTGCGTCAACAACTGCCCGGTACGCATCGACATCCCCTGGCTGAATGAGAACCTGCGTCATCGCATGAACCAGGCGCAATCGTCATCGATTGCAAAGTCAGCGTTTGGAGCGTTGACCGGCAGCGCTCCCGACGATCGCAGCGCCCCACTACAAAAGCAGTTCTTCGGCAACTACCAGACTTTCGGTAAATGGGGCACTCGGACCGCTGGCTTGGCGAATAGCTCGATGGATTGGGGCTTCGCGAGATCAGCGATGGAGAGCGTTCTGGGGGTCGATCACCGGCGCGAACTGCCAAAGTTTCCGGAAAAGAGTTGGGAAGATTTGTATCGCGAAGAGCGGCGCGAGAGTGCGTCGCACAATGGAACTCGTCCGCGGGTAGCAGTGTTGGCAGACGTCTTCACCAACTTCGGCGCGCCAGAGCGCGGAATGGCCGCGATTCGAGTGTTGCGCAAGTGCGGCTACGATGTGGAACTCACTCCGTCGCTTCCCGACGGCAGAGCGGCGCTCTCGCAAGGCATGATCGATACCGCGCGTGAGCAGGCTGAAGCCATGCTGCAAATGCTTCGGCCCTATGTTGAAGCGGGTCGGAAGTTGGTGATTGTAGAACCTAGCGTGCTCGCGATGTTCCGTTTCGACCTTCGCCATTTCGTGCAGGACCAGGCGCTCTTCGAAAAGTTGCGCAGCATCAGCTTCGAGCCGCTGCAGCTCGTTTGGCAGGCGTCGCAGGAGTTCGGGGTCGACCTGCACGCAATGTTTCCGGCAGAAGCGTGGCCACACGGCAGCAAGGTGTTCTATCACTCGCACTGCCAGCAACGAACCTGCAACGCGGCGTCGGAGACAATCGAGGTGCTGCGCGCCTGCGGCTTCGACGTGGTCACGTCGTCAGTAGAGTGCTGCGGCATGGCCGGCAGCTTCGGATATAAAGCTGACTACTACGACTTGAGCATGGCGGTGGGCGAAGACTTGTTCGCCCAGGTTCGCAAAGCCGAGACAGATAGCGGCCCGCGCGCGCTGGTGGCCAGCGGGGTTTCTTGTCACGAACAGCTGTGGGCCGGCTTCAAACGAGCTGTACACCATCCGGTCGAGATACTCGACAGCATCGCTCGATAAGTTCCATTTTGAAACGGCTTACGCTCGAACGTCACCATTACGGTGATTACCGCCGATTACCTTTCATTACGGAAGGTGTATTTACAAACGCTCGAACTGCGCTAGATTGGGAGCTGTAGTTGGGCAGTTCTGGGGGAGGGCTGCTCTCAAAGCGTCCTGCTTAATTGCAGGACGCTTTTGTATTATGGTTCCCCTGGGTGTAGGCCTGCGACTCTGGAAACCTTCGTGCATCTAATGTTTAGAATCGGGATGTTAGGATCACTACGGCGGTAAAGGCTGCCTTAAAATGTGGCCGGGCTCCCTGGAGGATAAATGGCAAGTGAAGCAATCGTAGAAGTTACTGATGCAAATTTTGATCAGCTGGTTCTGAAGTCGGAGCAGCCGGTTCTGATCGATTTCTGGGCGGCGTGGTGCGGCCCGTGCAAAGCGCTCGCGCCAATCGTGGACGAAGTGGCGCAAAGCTACACAGGGCGAGTGAAGGTCGGCAAAATGGATGTCGACAAGAATGCTGCGACTCCGCAGCGCTATGGGGTGCGCGGAATCCCGACGCTTCTGCTGTTCAAGGACGGTCAGGTCAAAGAGCAAATCGTGGGCTATGTCGCTCGCGATGTGATCGAAAAGGCACTGGATAAGAACCTGGCATCGCAAGCGGTAGGATAAGAGCGCCAGTCTGCATTTTTAAGAGCACAGCTAGCTGGCTGTGCTCTTTTCATTTTGCAGACTAATATTTGCGCAAAACGCCAATTACCCTGCCCTGCACCTCGACGTCGGCAGCCGGCACGATGATCGGCTTCATGGTGGCATTGGAAGGTTGCAGCCGGATGGTCTCCGCCTTCCGAGTAAAGGCGCTTTAGCGTGGTTTCGTAATTGCTCACCAGAGCAACTACGATCTCCCCATCCCGCACCGACGTCGTCTTCTCGACCAGCACGTAGTCTCCATCCACGATGTGCTCGTCCTGCATGCTCTCGCCTTTGACCTGCAGGACGTACACGTCCTTGGCGCGCGTAAAGTCGCCAAGAGAGATAGACTCCGGATTCTCCACCGCCTCCAGCGGACGACCGGCAACAATCACGCCCGGCAGCGGCAGCTTTATGTCGAGCGGCACGGCGGAGGCGGCTTCGCACGCCCGCGTATCTTCACCACATCAATCGAGCGGCTGCGGTTGTAGTCGCGCTTCAGCAATCCCTTTTCCTGCAAATTGCTGATGTGTTTGTGGACCGTCGCCAGCGAGCTCAGCCCAAGTCCGGCGCCGATCTCCTCAAAGGAGGGCGAATACCCGTGTTCCTCGATGAAGTTTTGCAGGAAGTCGTACACCTCTCGCTGTCGACGAGTGATAGCCATACGTAGGCCCTCCGCTGCAATTGTTAGCGAAGAAAAGGCGAAGTGTCAATGAATACCTACGTTATCTTTACAGGTACATCAGAGGTACGTTCCATGTTGGGCAACTGAGACAAAAACGCCCCCGGAGGCTGTTAGATGGGTCGGGTACGACGCCGCACCGGGGGCAAAGTGTGCTCGAAGGTTTTCAGTTTAGGTGAGACGCTGGATGGTGTCGTCGCGCAGGCGTCAATGGTTTGTAAACAACTTGTCACCAGCGGCTTGGAAAGGCGGAACTCCGGACCTTGGCCGCTCATCTACAATGTTGACAACCGTTGGGTGAGGTATTCCAGTGCGCAAGCTCTTCCTGATCACACTGCTTCTGGCATTTGCGGCCTGCTTGCAAGCTCAGCAGCTTCGCGGAGACTACATCGAGTCGCGCTCGACTGACGTTTATGTGGCGCAGTGCTTCGCCAACGGCGAAGTCGGCCTTAGCGGAAATGATGCCCTGCTGGCGTGGCATGTGGAGCAGGGCGCATGGAACGGCGTGAAGCTTGACGGCCTCACCGTGGCCGCAGCCGTGCGCGCCCGCGCTACTTTGGGCGATCCCTACGGCGATCCCTATCCTGCGCAGGCCGTGCTTATGGTTGACAACGCTGCTAACGCGCAGCAGCGTGCCGCGCTGATCGCGCTGGCTCGGCACAATGGCGGACGCCTGCTGGAGAATGTCGTGCGGGTGGAGTACGTACCCGTTGTGCTGGATGCGCCGGCCGACCCGCATCAGGGCAGCGCCGTATTGCGCGCGGGTAAGCTGGCTACCATCATCACTCGTCCGTTGAACCATCACGACCACATCTGCGGCAATGAAACCAACTTCTATCCTCCGCTGACTGATGTGAGCGGCGCCGTGTCCGCGGTGGCAACGACCGACGAGTTTCGCGGCGACGGTCTCGGAACAGAGTGGACTGCCCATGGTCGCCGCAGCGCTTATATCGCGCGCTTCGGCGAGGACGGCCCTTCTGCTTCCGCCGCGAACGAAACCGCGCACCACCCCGGCGAATAGCCGATGGCTTCCGTCATGGCCGGGAGGCGCGTTGCTGCCCGTACCTGCGTCACAACTGCTCAGTGACCAAACTCACTGCGGCTGTGGTTACCCGCTCGTAACCTTGACAGTCCCGTACACCGCAGGCATGCGCACCGGCACGGCGTAAGACGCCCCTTCGGCCCAGAAAGACACGAGGCGTGCGCGCCACCCGAGATAGCCAGCCTGCCAAAGGAAAACGACAATGCCGATCTTCAACGCCTTCGCCAAGACCGTGACTCGCGACTTCACCATTGAGGAACTGGAACACGCTGCCCGCCTGATGCGCGGCTATGACCTGGTAGCGCTTTGCGCCGCCGGCTCCGGACACTCCGGCGGAACGCTCTCCATCATGGACATCGTCGCGGCGCTCTACCTGAAGGTCGCCAATCACGATCCCAATGTTCCCGAATGGCCTGATCGTGATCGCATCATCTGGTCCGGCGGACACAAGGCTCCGGCGCTCTATCTCGGTCTGGGATTTGCCGGCTACTTCCCGATTGAGGATGTGGTAACGCTGCGCAAGCTTTATTCGCCGTTCCAGGGACATCCGCACCGGCTGAAGCTGCCAGGCGTGGAAGTTTCCAGCGGTTCGCTGGGACAGGGACTGAGCATCGCGGTGGGGATCGCACTGGCCAATAAGATCGATGGCCGCAAGAACACGGTCTTCTGCATCATGGGTGACGGCGAGCAGCAGGAAGGCAGCGTCTGGGAAGCGGTGATGGAAGGCTCGCACTACAAGCTCGACAACCTGGTCGGCATCATTGATCGCAATCGCCTGCAGATCGACGGCTGGGTCAAGGACGTGATGAACGTCGAGCCGCTGGAGGAGCGCTATCGCAGCTTTGGCTGGGAGGTCATCGTCTGCGACGGGCACGACATGCCGCAGGTCGTCGATGCCCTGCAGAATGCCAAGAAGATTCCGGTCGCCGGCAAGCCGACGGTCGTCATCTGCAACACCGTCAAGGGCAAGGGCGTCAGCTTCATGGAAAACGTAGCCGGATGGCACGGCAAGACTCCCAGCTACGACGAGATGGTGAAGGCGCTCGACGAACTTGGTTTGAAGGATGCGATTGCGTATGACGCACTGCTGAAGAGCGCGGCGGAGTATCAGAAGACGTGTCGAAGCCAAGCTCGATGCCAAGATGCCGAAGTTCACCAAGGACTACTGGTGGAACACCGGCAGCACCATGAAGGTCGCGATGGAGCCGACCCGCAAGGGCTTCGGCAAGTCGCTACAGAACAACGGTGACGACGAGCGCGTGGTTTGCCTTGGGCTCGACATCTCCGGGCTCGATCACCATCAGCGACTTCTATACCGGCAAGCCGGAGCGCAAGAATCGCTGGCTGAGTATGGGTATCGCCGAGCAGTCGGCAACAGCGGCGGCGGCAGGACTGGCGCGCGAAGGCAAGCTGCCGGTCTTCGGGACCTACGGAACATTTGCTGCGGCGCGCAATCTCGACCAGATTCGCGTCTCCATCTGCTATGGCAATTTCAACGTGATGATCGCCGGTGCGCACGGCGGAGTTTCGGTCGGCCCGGACGGCGCCACGCACCAGGCGCTGGAAGACCTGTTCGCCATGTGCGGGCTGCCGAACATGGTGGTCTCGGTCCCTTGCGACGCGATTGAGACCCGCAAGGCGACCGACTACCTGCTGCTGCAGCACGAAGGGCCGAAGTACATTCGCTTCGCGCGCGAAGCCACGCCGATTGTTACCACCGAAGACACGCCGTTTGTCTTCGGCAAGGCCAATGTCATCCGCCTGCGCCGCGAGGCTGAGAAGATGATCGACGCCTTCGACACCGTCCTCGCTTCGCACTACATGGACGAAGGCGAAGACCTCAGCATCATTGCCTGCGGCCCGATGGTGCCGGAGGCAATGCGCGCGGCGTGGATCCTGAAGAAGGAGTTCGGCTACGAGACGCGCGTGCTCAACATTCACACCATGAAGCCGATCGATGCGGCCGCGATTCTTCGGGCCGCGAAAGAAACGGGCGTCGTGGTCACCGCCGAGGAGCACCAGATCGGCGCGCTGGCCTGGCGCGTGAGCAGCGTTCTCACCGAAAGCCCGAACTCTACGGAACGCCGGTGATCACCGGCGCCATCGGCGTCAAGGACCGTTTCGGCGACTCCGGCGCGCCCTGGGAGCTGATCAAGGAATTCGAGGTCAGCGCGGAACACATCGCGCAGAAGGCGGCGGAGCTGGTGGGCATCGCGAAGGCGAAGAAGGAAGAAGGACAGTTGGTGGGGGCGCGATAGGGCGCCTCTCGTTTTGCTCAGTTCTCCCGTCTCGGAATCAACCTGCGTTCTTCCGGCCTAATTTTTGATTTGTCATCCCGAACGCAGTGAGGGATCTGCTCTGAAGGGGCGCTGGATCTGCAAAGAACCCGTACCCAGGGTTCGCTACTTCACCCTGGGCTGTCATCACACGCCCTTCGGGCTCAGAGCGTGGGTTGATGACGAATTTTGCGTGACCATACTGTCGTGGCGGCACAGGCGAGAGCAGATCCCTTCGCTGCGCTCAGGATGACAATCCTAAGGAAATCGGTCCGACCTCGTACTACTCGTCGTTTTTCAGAAGATCTTCCAACTTGGGCTTGTACTTTTCTTTGGAAGATTTTCGCTTCGTGATGTCGGGATCGGTGCGCGTAGGAGGAGGAGTGCCCACAACCTTGCGGGCTGCGGCTTTGACCGCTGTGCTTGCACGGAAAGGCTTCGGCTTGCGCTTCTTGGCCGCCATCATGCACCCGAGCTAGCTGCGGCAGTGTCCAGGTACTTGATCAGCAAAACTTCGTTGCCAATTTCGTTGTAGATCAGCTCGTCCACGGTGCCCGCGGCCATCAGCATGCCGAAGCCACCCGGCCGCATGCCCTCAGCTTCGCGTATGAGCAATATGCGCAGCTGGATCCTCAGGATTTGCGATCGCTGCGTGGTTGAGCGATTCCCGCCGAAAGCCTGCGCCGGGATCGCGAACGTAAACCACCATGCTGCGTGCCGTGCGCACCACCGTGATCTCAACCACCTGATCGGGATTGAACGCCGCACCATGTTCCATGGCATTCAGCAGGATCTCGCGGAAGGCCGCGATGATTTCGGTTCGCGTCTCCTCGGCCAACTGCGAGTTGAGTTCTTTGGCAAAGGTGATGACCCGCTCTGCGGTTAGCAGCCGGCAATTCACCCGGACGGAAACCCATCCCGGCCGGGCGGAGAGGACTTGGATATCGTCATGCCACTCGTTGTCAGAGGCGGCCTCGCAAGCCAGGTGGGCAATCTCCTGCGCGTCAAAGGGTGGGGTGAAGCAGGCAAATACCTTGGCGCGCAAAGCAGCGATTACTTCTTCCGGCGTGCTCTCTCGTGCCAGAACGATACTCTTCACTCCCGGCCGGATCTGCCGCATTTCTTGCAGCAACGCCAAGTCTTCCGGGACGGTGCTGTGCGGCGATGTTACAACCACTCCGAAAGACATCATCCTCAGCTTGTGAAGCGCATCCACGTGCCCGGCGGCAAATTCCACGGGGAAATTCCAACCGAGCAGAGCATCGCCGATTTCCTTGCTCACCGGGTTATCGCTTTGTATCACCAGGACGCGACTCATCGGAGTGCTCCGTCAGAAGGTAAGAATCATACTGGGTTGCTGCAAGACACAGGACTGAACACAGGTGGAATCTTGCGGTGGCGCCGCCATATTGATCACCAGCGTGTCGTTCACCGTCTGAATAATACTGACGTTCCCGCTCGCCTGGTTGGCGGTATAGATCTTGGTCGAACTCGGCTCGGAAGCGATCCAGACCGGGTTCTGGCCCGACCGCTACAGTTTTCAAGACGCCGTAGCTGGTAGCACTGACAACGGTGACGTCATTGGAGAGCGAATTCGCGGTGTAAAACCGCGTGCCATCTTGCAACGCAGTAACGCCTACAGGGCCGCTGCCCACATTAACCGTGGCCAGCGTGGTCAGCGCCGGATTGTTACTCAGATTGATGGTGGTGAGGTCGAATACCGTCACCGAGTTGCCGCCCGTGTTGACGACGTACAAGCGAAGCCAAATGGGGATCGATATAAGCGAAGGTTGGGCCGACTGCCCAGCGGGATGGTTTGGGCCACCTGGTCGGTGGTGGTTGTGATAATGCTCAAGCTACCCGGATTGATACCGTCCCCTTTATTCACCACAAACACGTAATTGCTGTCGAGGCTGGCGATGACGAACACTGGATTCAGGCCCAATCCCATGGATTGGTTGATGATTGAGGTAACGAGCCCTGCGTCGGGATCGAACACGGAGACGGTGTTGTCTCCGTTAACGACATAAATCTTCGTGCCACCGGGAAGCTGGGCGAATGAGACCGGACTGGGGCCAACACAAGTCGGTGCCCACTCACCGCCAACGCGCTGGTGTTGATGACGCTGATCGAACCGGAATTCGGGCAATTGGCATTGGCGCGATGAATTCAGCGCGTACATTGAGCCGGGTCTCGCCGTGCTAACCGCGATGGGCCTGGAACCGATGGGCAGGTTGATCGTCGTAACCGGCGCGAAAGTCTGGAAGGTCGTGTATTCGGTGACCGAGTCGGCCAGGCTGTTGGCGGTGAATAACGCTGAGTTGTTATTAGCAAGAAACGACTCAGCCACCGCGCCCGCGCCAGACGGCTGGATCTGCAGGTTGGTGTCGCCAGATACGTCGATTTGGACCGTGCTGCTGTTTCCGGCGGGATTGTTGTTCACCACGAAGGCGTAGTGAGTCGTCTGCGGCGTGACCGCCCTGTCCGACGATGGGATTCGCCACCGGACGGTACTGGTCGCCACATCCCAGTGCCAACCCGAACAGACACAGAGCAGGAAACAGGTATAGAAGTCTACGCAAGGATCATTCCGTTCTCCCCGGATCATGTCCGGGCACATTTCAGCAGGAAAGCACCATTGTAATAGCCGGAGTTGCCGATTGTCCTCGACTAGCAAACCCAATCGCGACTTTCGAGTTGTGCAGACGCAAGAAAGCCCTGCGCCGGACTGGGCAGGGCTTGTCCGAAAGCTTGATGCCGGACGCTTAAACGCTGAACGACGACCCGCAGCCGCAGGTGCTCTTCACGTTCGGATTCTCGAACTTGAAGCCGGCGCCCTCGAGCGTCTCGACGTAGTCAACGATCGCGCCCTTCAGGTACATCACGGAGGTGGCGTCGACGAAAACCTTGAGGCCGTCGAAATCGAAGGTCTTGTCCATCATTCCAGCGCCGTTCTCGAACGACATGGAGTAGGAGAATCCGGAGCAGCCGCCGCCCACGACTCCCACGCGCAATCCGGCTGGAACCGGGTTCTGTTGCGCCATGATTTCCTTCACCTTGCTGATCGCGTTCGGGGTGAAGTTGACAGGCCGGCGTTTCAACGGACGGTGTGATCGGGAGTGGTTGGTGTCGTAGTGGTAGTGGCCATCAGTATCTCCTGAAATCTTGGGGGATTATATCAAATCTCCGCCGGGCGCCAGCCCGCAGGAACCTCGCCTAGCCATTCTATTGGATGTCCCTGACGCTGCCGGCAAGTCGCAGAGCCTGTGCAGCATCTCTGCTTCCGCTATCAGCGAGCAGCAGTCTCATCCGAGATAACCCACGGCAGGCCACAATTTGAGTTTGACTGCCGCATTCGAGAGATATAATGGGTTGCCGTGAGGCCCCACGCCGGCGGCAGTGTTGTTACGCCGTTCGGGGGCCGGTTCGCTTTGAGCCGAGGTGGCAAATGTCTTTGATGACTCTGTTCATCATCTGGGCCGTGATAACGGCTGTGCTCGTTATTCTGCTCATCTACCGCAGCACCTTGAGCATGCACGAAGACGATCAGTTGTTCCTCGATGAGGCAAGTTCCAGCATGCGAATTGAGCAGGAGCAGCTCCAGGTTCGTATGCAAAGGCTCAGTCTCCGCCGGTCAAAATGCTCGGCGCTGCCTCCGGGGTGCTGATCCTTGTCATCGCCGGTATGGCGATCTGGCAGAGGGTCAATCAGCCGTTCTGATATCTATAGCGAGGCGCTCCCAGCAGAGCGCCCCAGCCAATACTCAGGCAATATTGCGGGCTCCCGTCACTCGACTTGGCATTGGGGTTCCCGCTCATGCTCGTTAGGAGAAGAACATGGACGAGAAACGAACGTAAGTGCGCCCACGAACCTTGTAACTGCGACGTAGCACCGGGCGAGAAATTTTGCAGCGACTCGTGCAAGGACGCAGGCAGCGAAGAAGTAGAAATCGCCTGCGAGTGCGGCCACGCACCCTGCTCGTAAGTCGTACGCAGCATTCCGCAAACTTCCCGTCCTCGGATGTGCGAACGCTATCGGTGTGCCTTGAACGCTTCATCGCTGGTAGAATCGACCCATACGTAACTGAAATGGCCGGCGACTTGCATCCGTGACAAAAGCGGTGTGTGCTCGACCGTGATGCTCTGGCAAGCGCCGAAAGTGGGGAGCGCTTCCCGATTGCGAGCTCAGAAAATGAAGCGCAGCCTCAGCGAACGCATCACGTAAATGAGGAACCTCAATCATCATTCGGTTTCACAATCCCGCTTTTCTGCCGGCGATATCCCGCCGGTACACGCTCTTATCTTCGAGGTGAATGTGGCAGTGCATAATCCGGCAGTTTTGGAGTTTCCCGCCAGTCCTGAAATTGTTGATGAAATCGGTAAAGAACAGAACGCCGAAATGGCGGAGTGGATTGAAGCTTTTGACCAGGTAGTTGAAGAAGAAGGCAAGGAGCGCGGCACCGACCTGCTCGATGCCCTGGTGCGGCACGCCCGCAAGAGCGGCGTCGATGTGCCGGTCAAGCTCAACACGCCGTACGTCAACACCATTCCGGTGGAGGAAGAAGTTCCCTATCCCGGCGATCGCGCGCTGGAGCGCCGCATCAAGAGCCTGATTCGCTGGAACGCGATGGCCATGGTTCACCGGCAGAACAAGAAGATCCCGGCATCGGCGGCCACATCTCGACCTATTCCTCGCTGGCCACGCTGCTCGAAGTCGGCTTCAATCACTTCTTCCACGCCAGCTACGGAGACCAGCCCGGCGACTTCATTTATTTCCAGGGACACTCTTCCCCCGGCGTCTACGCGCGCGCCTTCCTCGAAGGCCGCCTCTCGCGGAGCAGATGCTGAACTTCCGCCACGAACTGCGCGACACGCCCGGACTGCCTTCGTATCCGCATCCCTGGCTGATGCCCGACTTCTGGCGCTTCCCGACGGTCTCGATGGGACTCGGCCCGCTGAACGCGCTCTACCAGGCGCGCTTCATGCGCTATCTGGAGAACCGCGGCCTCATCGAGAAGACCGATCGCAAGGTGTGGGCGTTCGTCGGCGACGGCGAAACCGACGAGCCCGAGTCCATGGGCTCGCTCACCCTGGGCGCGCGCGAGAAGCTCGACAACCTGATCTTCGTCGTCAACTGCAACCTGCAGCGTCTCGACGGTCCGGTGCGCGGCAACGGCAAGATCATCAACGAACTCGAAGCCGCCTTCCGCGGCGCCGGCTGGAACGTGATCAAGGTGCTGTGGGGCTCCGATTGGGACCCGCTGTTCGCCAAGGACAAGTCCGGCCTGCTGCTGAAGCGCATCGAAGAGGTCGTCGACGGCGAGTTGCAGAGCTACAAGGCGAAGGGCGGCGCTTACATCCGCAAGGAATTCTTCGGCAAGTATCCTGAGCTGCTGGAGCTGGTCGCCGACATGAGCGACGAGGAACTGCACCGTCTCAGCCGCGGCGGCCACGATCCGCAGAAGGTCTACAACGCCTACAAGCGCGCGGTGGAACACAAGGGGCAGCCGACGGTGATCCTGGCGCAGACGGTGAAGGGCTACGGCCTGGGCTCGGCCGAGGCGCGCAACGCCACGCACCAGGAGAAGAAGCTTGCCGACCAGGCGCTGACCGCGTTCCGTTCGCGCTTTGAGATTCCGATTCCGGAAGAAGCCGCCAAGAAGGGCGCGCTCTATCGTCCGCCCGACGACAGCCCCGAAATCAGCTACATGGCGAGCAGCGCCGCAGCCTCGGTGGCTTCATGCCGAGCCGCGATCCGGTGACAGAGCGATTTCAAAGCTCCGCCGCTGACCGAGTTCGCCGAGTCGCTGGCCGGCTCGAAGGGCCGCGCGGTTTCGACCACCATGGGCTACGTCAGCATGCTGCGGCAGCTGATGAAGGATCCCGACGTCGGCAAGTACATCGTGCCCATCATTCCCGACGAAGGCCGCACCTTCGGCATGGAGTCGATCATTCGGCAGGTCGGCATCTACGCCAGCCAGGGACAGCTCTATAGGCCGCACGACGTCGACATGCTGCTGTACTACCGCGAGGAGAAGAACGGCCAGATTCTGGAAGAGGGCATCACCGAAGCCGGATCGATGGCGTCGATCACCGCGGCCGGCACGGCGTATTCGAACTACGAAGTGCCGATGATTCCGTTCTTCACCTACTACTCGATGTTCGGATTCCAGCGCGTCGGCGACATGATCTGGGCCTTTGCCGACGCGCGCGGCCGCGGCTTCCTGATGGGCGGCACCGCCGGACGCACCACGCTCGCCGGCGAAGGTCTGCAGCACCAGGACGGGCACAGCCTCGTGCTCGCCAGCACCGTTCCGACCTGTCACGCCTACGATCCGGCATACGTGTACGAGATTGCCGTCATCGTGCAGGACGGCATGCGGCGCATGTTCGAGCAGAACGAAGACCGCTTCTACTACATCACCGCTTACAACGAAGACTACGCGATGCCGGAGATGCCGCAGGGCGTGGAAGAAGGCATTCTGCGCGGCATCTACAAGTTCAAGCCGGCTGAGCAGAAGGCTGTCATTCAGCTCTTCGGCAGCGGCCCGATGCTGAACGAAGCGGTGAGAGCGCAGCAGATTCTGGCGGAGAAGTATGGCGTACACGCCGATGTGTGGAGCGTGACCAGCTACAACGAACTGCGCCGCGACGCGCTGGCCATCGAGCGCTGGAACCGCCTGCATCCGGCCGAGCCGGAGAAGCGGCCGTACATCCTGCAGGCGCTCGAGGGAGCCGAGGGCCCGATCATCGCGGCCACCGACTACATGAAGGTCGTGCCCGACCAGCTTGCGCCGTGGCTGCCGGGACGGCTGGTGTCGCTGGGGACCGACGGCTTCGGACGCAGCGACAACCGCCAGCACCTGCGGCAGCACTTCGAGGTGAACGCCGAGTCGATTGCAGCGGCGGCGTTGTCGCGGCTGGCGCGTGAAGGCAAGTTCGACGCGCAGCGCGCGCAGAAAGCCTTCGGGGAGTTGGGCATCGACACGGAGAAGATCGATCCGGCGATCGCGTAGTTGACTTACGGATGGGCACGCCCCAACTCAAACGTTAAACCGTGTGCTGAAGCCGACAGATCGAGAACTAGACTTTAAGTCCTACTGATAGCTGACGGCTCATAGCTGATAGCTTCCTCTGCTATTCTGCTGGCTGCTCCCATGAGCCCGATCCTCACCAGCATTCTGCTCGGCCTGACCGCTGCTGCCGCCAATGTGTTTGGCGGCGCAGTGATTGTGCAGAAGGACTGGGACCGCAGCTACCTTCGCTACTTCGTCGCGCTGGGCGCAGGTTTCATGCTGGCCACCTCAATGGTGGAGATGGTTCCCGAGAGCCTGAGCCTGGAACCAAAATACGGCGCGCTGCTGGTGCTCGCGGGCTATCTGCTGGTTCACTTTTTCGAGCACGCGCTGACGCCGCATTTTCATTACGGCGAGGAAACTCACGCTGACGAGTTCGTGCACTCCCACAAGCGCGCGTCGGTCCTGCTCGGCCTGATGATCCACACCTTTTTCGACGGCATCGCCATCACCTCAGGTTTTTTGATTTCGTCGTGGCTGGGCTGGATCATCTTTTTCGCCGTGTTTCTGCACAAGATCCCCGAAGGATTCACCGTGACGTCGGTTATGCTGGCCAGCGGGCTGAGCAAGGGCAAGTCGTGGCTCGCATCGGTGTTGCTGGGAGTCGCAACCGTCGCGGGAGTACTCACCATGGCAATCGGCCAGCACGCTGTAAGTTACGGTCTCCCGGTTGCCGCCGGCGTAACCATCTACGTCGCCGCATCTGATCTGATTCCAGAGGTGAATCGCGAGCCGGGAGTCAAAATGGCGCTCCTCGTGTTCGTAGGAGTGGCGGCGCTGTTCATCCTCGACCGGCTGGTTCATCTCTGAATCCTGCGGCTGGCGCGCCAATTCCAATCTGCATCGAACGTTCGAGGGAGAATTTGAATAAGTGCGACGCAAGATACTCAGGGGCTAAAACCCAGCTTATTCCAGGCATTTAAGGAGGGCCTAAAGGCCGTCCCCTTCGCAGAGATAGGACATGAGAAAGGCTGAACTGATTTCGAAACAATTGTCGGTACTGATGTCGGTCATATTGTTGGCCGCGCAGACATATGCAGTTGTTGGTGGTCCCGACCTACCCGATCCGGGCCGCGCGGGAATGACGCGCGAGCAACAGGTCCAGGTTGGCTACCAGACAGCGGCTCAGGTTTACAAGCAGATGCCGGTCCTGCCTGACAGCAGTCCGGTAACGCAATATGTGCAGCGGCTAGGCGCGAAGCTAGTGGCACAGATCCCGCAACAGTATTCATGGCCGTACCAGTTTCACGTCATCGCACAGAAGGAAATCAACGCCTTTGCGCTGCCCGGTGGGCCCATCTTTATCAACCTGGGCACGATCACAGCCGCCGACAGCGAAGCTGAGCTCGCAGGCGTGATGGCGCACGAGATGTCTCACGTCTACATGCAGCACTCGGCCAAGCAGGCGAATAAGACGAATTGGATCTCAACTTTCGCAGGTCTGGCTGGAGCCGTGCTCGGGTCGGGAGGCTGGGTGGGACAACTGGCCGCGCTCGGCATTCAGATGGCCGCCAACGGCGTCATCATGAAGTATTCGCGAACCGATGAGGCGCAAGCCGACTCAGTCGGCGCCATCATCATGTACAAGGCGGGATATAACCCGCAGGCCATGGCCGACTTCTTCCAGAAGCTGGCATCCAAGGGGGCGGACAACGGTCCGCAGTGGTTGAACGATCACCCGAATCCCGGGAATCGCCAGGAATCTATTCAAAAGGAAATCGCCAACTGGCCGCCGAAACGGTATGACACTAATAACGCCGCCTTCCTGCAGGCGAAACAGCAGGCAGAAGGGCTGAAAGGCTACTCCGCCCAGCAGATTGCGCAGGGCGCGAAGAGCGGTGAGTGGGCTTCGCTCAATCAGCGTAACGGCGCGGTGTTCCGGCCGCCGTCGGGAGTCGCCGTCAGTCAGCCGGCGTCTGCCAGTACTGGAGCGATTGCCTCGAATCCCGTGGCTCTGCAAGAGGTGCTGCCCAGCTCAAGGCTGGTGACCACGGATCTCGGGCCGGTTTCGATCGCGCGTCCGGATAACTGGCAGGTGCTGTCGCCGGGACAGAATGGTGGCGACGTGATGATTGCTCCGCGTGCAGGCGTCACCCGAAACGGCGTGGGCTACGGCGTTGCAATCAACGCAATATCTGCGCAGAACGGGGACCCTAGCCTTGATGAAGTCACGGAAGATTTGGTGCGCAACTTCCAAAGCCAGGGCGACATGCGAGTCCTGCAAAACCCGCAGCCGATCACCGTGGGCGGAGTGCAGGGCAGATCGGTCACCTTGCAATCGACGTCGCCGTTCCCCGACGAGCAGGGCAATCCGCAGAAAGAGCAGGACTGGCTGGTCACGGTTCCGAGAAATGATGGGGCGGTTCTGTATCTGGTGTTCGTCGCGCCACAGTCGCAGTTTGAGCGTTTCCGGCCGACGTTTGAAAACATGCTGAAGAGCGTGCGCTTCTAGGATCAGGCAAACCACGAAAGCGGGCTTGAAGATTTGCGGCGCTTCAGGGGCCAGAGTGTCTTCCAGCGTTGGTCTAAATCGCCTTGAAAGGGCACTCCTTCAGGCGTGCAGCAGCCAGGGGTACTGAATCCGGCTTTAGCCGCTGCGGAAAGTGCATTCCCTCCGCGCCTGAAGGCGTCACCGATTTCGACTCGGACGACACGGCTAAAAGCCGTGCCCGTTCAAAGCGAGCACACGGCAGCTCGGAATGCGTTCTAGCAAGCGCCGCCCTACCCTATCATCCGACCTACTTGCCTTCGGTTCCGGCCTTCTTCAGTATGTCCTCGGCGAAGAAGTTTTCGATCTTGGCTTCGTCGTGGATGACCTCGTAGTAAGCAGCTTTCAGCAACTGCTCGCGGCGGTCGCGAAGCTGCTCACGAACCGATTGCTGCACGCGAGGATCGCCGAGTTCCCGTTGGCCGGCGGCTTCTTTGCTGATGAGCTTCACAATACGGTAGCCAAACACCTGATGGCTATTCGGGTCGCCAACGACCAGGATGCTGCTGTACTGCCCGGGTTTCAGCTTGTTGACGGCGTCGTAAGTTGCCTTATCTCCCTTTAAGGAAGACTCCGGAACGAAGCCCAAGTCGCCGCCGCTCTGGGCGGTCTCTGGCTGCTCTGAAAAAGCCATCGCGACGGTCGCAAAGTCATCACCGCTGTCCAGCCGGTTCTGCACCATCTGAATCTTCTTCCGGGCTTCGGCGTCGTTTTGCGCTTTGTTCGGCGATCTCAGCTGCGGGTTGGGTTGGGTGGTAACCAGGATCTGCGCAATGTGATATTGCGGCTCGATGAGATTGAACTCGGCCTTGTGCTGATTGTAATAATTCGTGATGTCAGCGTCGGTGATGTTGATTTTCGAGGTGACTTCCTTGTTCAGCACCTTATCGACGGTGATGGAACGGCGAAGATCACGCTTGAAATCGTCAAGCGTGAGCGCCTTGGCTTTGAGTCGCTTGTCGAATTCTTCCTGGCTGAAGGGCGCTTTAATCTCGGCCAGCTTGCTGTTGACCTCATCGTCGGTCGCGAGCAAGCCTAGCTTCTCGGCCCGTTGCATCAGGATTTCGTTATCGATCAGCTGCTTCAGGATGCTCAGTCGTAGGCTGTCGCCCTGCTCCTCGCCTGGTTTCTGCGGGGTATCGATCGTCTGATTCGTTGTAATACTTTTCGACC
Source organism: uncultured Acidobacteriaceae bacterium (assembly GCA_963819645.1). GTDB lineage: Bacteria > Acidobacteriota > Terriglobia > Terriglobales > Acidobacteriaceae > CAVVDY01. Next base: position 68,708 of record CAWFWZ010000014.1, on the reverse strand, counting down.
TCGGCGCGATCGATCTTGTGACCGTTGACCGTCGCCATTACATCCGGGCCGCCCTTCGAACCGTTACACGCAACGGTGAACAGAAGAACAAGCGTTGCAATAAGGCTGAAGGCAATGGCCCGTCCATTCAACTGGCGACGGAGGCTGCCGGTCTGTGCGCCTGTGTGGCGTTGTGCCATTCCTGCGAGCGGACTTTCTAAGTTTCTCATCAATTTCTTGTAACGGCTCCTAACTCAACTACTTCGCCGGAGGGGGAGTCCCAGGCTTTGTATCTGCCGGAGGCTGAACTCCTGCCGCCTTGAGCTGCTCATTCAGCACCAGCTTAACGTCGTCGGCGTCTACTGCACCTTCCAGCTTCTGCCCGTTGATAAACATGGTCGGCGTGGCCTGCACGCCCATTAACTCGGCTTCGTCCATGGAAGCCTTCAAAGCGGTATCAGGCTGGTTCTTGACGCAAGCCTGAAGGGTGGTGGCGTTGGCGCCGTTCTTCTTCCCCAAGTCGAGTGTTATGCGATCAAGCTCCGCGAACGACTTGCTCAGGTCCTTGTCGCCTGAAATCTCATGCTGATTGCCGTGGACATAGTCGGCGAATTCCCAGAAGCTGGCGGGACTTTCTTTCGCCAGGCAATTCGCGTCATTGGCAGCATGCTTGGCCCAGGGATGCATGGGCAACGGATAGTCTTTGTAGACAATCTTGATCTTGTCACCGTACTCCGGAAGGATGTCCTGCACCAGCGTGGAATGCAGGCGCGAGCAGAACGGGCACTCGTAGTCGTCGTAATTGACGATCGTCACCTTCGCGTTGGGATTGCCGCGAACCGGCCGGCCCTGCAAATCCATCTTGCCCGCGCGTTCGGCGTAAACATCATGCGTCAAATCCATGCGCGTCATGCGAGCCAAAGTCTTATCGTCGTTCGAGAGGAGAAACTCAAGCTTCTGCTCTTTGCCGTGGCCATTCAGGGTTAGCGTGACACTCTTGAACCCGGCGACGTCGCTGGGACGAGTGGGGCTGACGCTGATGGCAACTTCGGGCGGCAGTTCGTACTGCGCCCGCACCTGGTGCTCAATGCGTTGTTGCAGCTCGGGGGAAAGGGTTGCCGAGGACGCGGTTGCGGACTGCGAAGTATTGTTCGACTGCGCCGAACAGCCGACGCAGGCCAACAGCAAGACGAATGCCAATCGTTTCATCAGGAAAAACCAGAAGCCTTTAGCGGAAAACATTTTGAGATTTGATTATCTCACGCGCACTGCTCTGTAACCTGGTGAGTGGCAGTCACGCGGGTTTGCGCGCCTGCAGCGCTTCCAGCGGCAAGATGTCGTTCATCGAGCCGGAGCGGAAGCCCTCCAGGTCAAGCGTGACGTACTTGAAGCCGAGCGCCTTGAAGATGCGGGTGAATTCGGCCGACATCTGGGGATTCATGGCGCGCGGCAGTTCGCCGGCTGCGATCTCGATCCGCACGATGTCGCCGTGATGGCGGACTCTGAACTGCTCGAAGCCGAGTTCTCGCAGCGCTTCCTCTCCGCGTTCCACCATGGCTAACGCTTCAGGGGTGACGGCGCGACCGTACTCAATGCGCGATGAAAGACACGGCGAGGCAGGCTTGTCCCAGATGCGAAGGCCGGCTTCTCGGGCCACGCGGCGAACCTCCGCTTTCGTCAGACCGGCTTGCAATAACGGGGCAGCGACTCCGTGTTGCTGCGCGGCACGCTGGCCGGGACGATAGTCTCCCTGGTCGTCCAGATTGACTCCGTAGGCTATCGTTTTGTGCTGCGTGCGCTGGCGAAACTGCTCCATGACGTGGAACAGCTCGTCTTTGCAATGGAAGCAGCGAGCGCCGTCGTTGCGCACGTAGTCAGGGTTGTCCATCTCGGCGGTGTTGAGCACCGTAAGCGGAATACTGTGCTCCTCGGCAAAGGACAGGGCATCGCGCTTTTGCGATCGCGCCAGGCTGGGGGAGTCGGCCAGCACGGCCAACATGGCATCGCCCAGCTCCTGATGCGCCACCCACGCCAGCAGGCCGGAGTCGACTCCGCCGGAATAAGCCACCAGGACGGAGCCGAGCGAGCGGATGTAGCTCCGCAAGGCGGCGAGTTTCTGGTCCAGCGTGGGCGACATCGCTTCAATCATGCAGGCTTCATTCTAAGACAGCGATGCGGTCGCTTTGGGTTGCGCTATTGCAGGCGATCCTGTCGCCGAATACTGCCGAAGGTGCCGAAATTAGCCAGGCTAAGCGCAAAACGATAGTAGCTCTCATCGCGCACGCCCAGCACCCAGCGTCGATAATCGAAAGTCACACCGCAGCAATCCCAATTGTAGGTAACCTGCGCGCCCCCGTACTGCAACATCTTCCCCTGGTAGTCGTAGCCGACCAGCGCAGCACCGTTTAAGCCCTTACGGGTTATGTTGCCGTAGCCACCCGTTATGACGAACTGGTTAAACGTACTTGCAGGAAGGATCTGGCCGCCGGAGATAAGAGAAGCTGGAATCTTCAACAAGTTTTGCGTAACGCTGCCGTACAACTGGTTCCAGCGTTGGCTTACAGAAATCGAGCTGGAGTTAATCTGTTTCAGCACCGGATCATAGTCGACATCCCATCCCACGCCCGTAAAGTTGTCTGTAAACTGGAACCGCGAGATCACGGGCGAGAAGCGCCGCGGCCCGTAGATGAAGGCAATGCCGGTAAAGTCGGCTGAGCTGTCAAATACGTTGCGAGCTCCCGTAACCACCGCACCGCCGAAGGTTGGATCGAAGAAGTATTTCTGGGCCAGCTTCCAGTAGATGACTTCCTTGGCCGCTCCTTTTCCGTCATCGCAATGTCCCGCTTTGTCATCTTTGTCGGTCCACTTTTGCTTCCCGTCAGCCGGTCCCAGCGGAAGGTAGTGCGGATCACGGAAACACTCACTGGAAGATTTCGTCTTCTTGGCGTAGATCCGATTGACCACGCCATACTCGACCTCGTTCGTATCGGCCAGGATGTCTCGATAATCGAAGCGAATGATGTCAGCGAAGTTGTTGATTCCCGTCTGATAACGATAGGCGGCGTAGGGCTCGAAGGTGTGCTTGAAAACATACCCGAACGGTTTGTGCTCGAAAATTTTGGCCAAAGTCGGGGGGCGCACTTCCATAGCGACGTGAAGCACGTTGCGATTGATTGCGTCGTCCAGCGCTTTGGGAAGCGTGGTCGGGGTAGCGGCGGGCTGCAGTCGCTGGCTATAGATGGTCTCTTCCGCTCCGAGCTCCGGGCGCAGCGTCCAGCCGTGGATGAATTCCGGCAAGCTGATGGTCGGGCGAATGTCGCCGCGACCGACGCCTTGCGCGGTCTCAAACCCGAGCTCGTGTCGCGAAAGCACTTCACCGGCTGCATCGTAGGTGTACATGAAGCTGGAGCCCGCAATCGGCTTTTCCAATCCGGCAAACTGGAAGCTGCCAAGATGGGCGATATCGATAGCGTCGTTGGGGGCCGTGCTCTCATAATTCTGATAGCGCGAAATCAGGAGCGCGTTGAAGTTGCCGTCACGGCTGCGGCTGATGAAGCCCGATGAGCGCACCTCGGAGGTTACAGCCTGGATAAAGTTCGGCGCGAATTCCAGGCGAAAAAGATAGGAGCTCAGATACTCCACCGAGGCTACGCCACGATACCCGTAGGGGAGCAGGAGATCGCCGTTGAACTTGATCTCCTGACCGCTTTGGTTCGGACCATTAGTGGTTGTCTTAGTTACAACGACGCCGAAGTACTCGGCAAGAGCATTCCACGAGTACCCGACGGCGCGGTACGACCCATGCTGAGCCCATCCCTTCCTGCTGTAGAGCTCGGCGCCTATTTCGGCATCCGAGCTGCGGTTGATCGCCCAGTAATAACTGTCTCCGAGGATGGTGCCGCGAGTGGTCGATTGCCCGACGACCGGGATGAGAAAACCGCTCTTGCGCCCCAGGTTATCGATGGGGTGCTCCACATAGGGGAAATAGAACACAGGGATACTGCCGAGGCGAAGCGTTGCATGGTGCATGCGCGCATCTTCCCCGACTTCGATCATTGCGCTGCTGGCCACAAATCGCCACTTCGGTTTGGGAAGCTTACACGAGGTGAGATAGCCATGGTGGACTAAGTACTGGTCCGGACCTAGCTTGTCCACCACCTTGCCCGAGAAGAAAAATGGTGTGGACGAGGTGAGGAACATCATCTTGTTCTTGATTCGAACCCCGGTGGACCCATTCGCGTCGTAGAACGTTCCGGTATCGCGGCTGACGTCATACGTTCCATGGCTGGCAGTGATGTGTTCGTTGTGCGGGCCTCCGTCAAATGCAACGTGTCCGGTTGCGGTAACGATTCCGGTAGTGGAGTCGTAGGTCGCTTCATCGCAATGCAAAGTATTGTTGCGAAATCGCACTACGACGTGGCCGGTTCCGGTCCAGGTGTCCTGGTTCCAGGTTTGATGATTGGCCTGAATCAGGACTTCGTCGCGGCCCAGCGGAACGTTGACTGCCGGCTTGGGGTTGGCGTCCTGTGCGGCGCTGTCCGATTGCAGCTCCTGGTCGAGGATGTCCTGAGCGTCGCGGGCATCCTGCTGCTGGACGTCGGGCGGAGAATCGTCACCTGCGGACTGCGGCGAAATCTGCGCCCCGCTTGAGGATGAGCTGCTCCGCAACTGACTCGTTACTAGCTGGGGTGCCAGAAAGCAATGACAAGCGAAAATCGCCGTGATAAGAAATCGAGTGCGGACAATCATCAATTCGCCGAGCGTTCCTTCGCCGGTGGATTCTTGGATTTCGCCCGAACTTGCACGTTAGCACGCCGTATGGCCTCAGGCAAAACAGCAATCGAGATTGTTCGTACTCGCGGATCTGAGGCGGGCCCAAATCGGTAGTCGCGCCACGACAATGAACGAACAGCCACTACAAACGTCACTGGAAGAATCTGGCGGCGTTCCCGATGTTTGGCGTGATGAAGTACAAGCTCGTCTGGAACGCTACAAGCGCCGCCGAGGGCGCCGCATTGAAGGCGCCTTTACCATGCGCTTCCCGTTTCCTCCCGAGGAACCGGCGGCGAGCGAAGTTGCTGAAGAAAATCAGGAACCCGCAGCTGGACCGTTTACACCGGCTGCTAGCGATGTCGCTGTAACGGAGAAGGCCGACACTTCGCCGATCGTCCTTGAGCCGCCCAGCGAAGCTGCAGAAATTCCGGCGGACGAGAAGAAGGTTGAGGCCGACGAGGAACCGATTTTGGCGGTCGTCGCAAGTCCCGCGCCAGCGAAGGAGCCCGAGCCGGAAGACGAACCGCCTCGCTTGATCGAACTGCCGCCTCGGCCATTACCTCGCCGAAAGGTTATTGCGTTTCCCAAACCTCCGCAGGCGCAAAGTGAATTCATTCGACGCATCGCCGATCCCGTGCAGCCTGAGCAGCTGCGTATCCTCGAGGTCCCGGAAGAACTGCAGGCGATGCCGGCGACGCCTTTTCTCGAAGGCTTGCTGGATGCTCCGCCTGCATTCGCACCCGATCTGCGCGCCGACGGACTGGAGTTGCCGTGCCCCACGCTGCGCTCGTCTCGTCGGATCAGCGGCGCTGCGATTGACGCGGCTCTAACACTTGCAGGCGCCGCGATGTTTGCCGCTGCGGCTGCCCGGTTCCTGCCAGGACTCCCGCCCATGAAATTCTTGCTTGCGGGCGCCGTGGCAGTTTCCGTGCTTCTGTGGGCGAGTTATCAATACTTGTTCCTGGTATACCGCGGATGCACCCCTGGAATGACCGCAACTGGTGTGTGCCTGCGAACCTTTAAAGGGCGTTCCCCCCACTTTCGCCAGCGCCAGCTACGCGTCGCGGGGCTATACCTTTCAGTGCTCGCGCTCGGCATGGGCTTGCTATGGTACTTCGTGGACGTCGAGTCGCTGTGCTGGCACGATCGCATCAGTCAGACCTTTCCCGCCGCGGCTGACAAGTCCTAGCCGGTTGGGTAGCATTAGCTCACGACACTTTGACACGATCAAAACTATCGCGCGCCCGACAGGTTTGGATCTTTGGGCTGATGGCAGCGCTGCTCCTCTTATTCGCCGGCTGCGACTCTGAGCCGCGCAAGACCGACGCGGAACTGGGCCTGACTCCGCAGCAGGCGCTGGGACGTCGCGTGTACGATGCCCGATGTGCCGAGTGCCACTATGCCTACAGCACGCACAATCTGCGAGGACCTAGCTTGCACGGCCTATTCAAGAAGCAGTTCATGACGAGCGGCATACCGGCAAATGATGAGCGTGTGACCGACGTCATTCTGCTTGGCCGCGCCAAAATGCCGGCCTTTCAACAGAAGCTGACGCAGCAGCAGTTCGACGACCTGATGGCGTATCTGCACACGTTGTAACCTCCATCACCCGAGTACAATCAAATGAGCGCATGGCCACCGCAGCGGAACTGATCCAAATCGAAATAACGCCCCGCACGCCTGCCTCCAAACCGGAGTGGCTAAAGGCGCGCGCTCCCATGGGCGAGAACTATCACGACCTCAAGACCCTGGCGCGCAAGCTCGACCTGCACACGGTTTGCGAGTCCGCCCGTTGCCCCAACATCGGCGAATGCTGGAACCATCGCACTGCGACCTTCATGCTGCTGGGCAATCTTTGCACCCGTCGCTGTGGATTCTGCGCAGTGCCCAAAGGGCGGCCCATGCCCATCGACATGGAAGAGCCGGGACGCGTGGCCGAAGCGGTCGAGAAGCTAGGGTTGAAGTTCGCTGTCGTCACCAGCGTGAATCGCGACGATGACAATGTTGGCGCCGCTCGCGTCTTCGCTGACACTATCATCGAAATCCGCAAGCGTATGCCGGACTGCCGGGTTGAGGTGCTCATCCCCGACTTCCAGGGTCACGATGAGCCGCTACAGATCGTGATGGATGCCCGTCCCAACATCCTGAACCACAACACGGAGACAGTGCCGAGACTCTATCGCGTGGCCCGCTCCGGCGCGCGCTACGAGCGCACGCTACGTCTGCTGGAACGCGCGAAGGAGATGAATCCGGCGATTCCCAGCAAGACTGGCGTGATGGTTGGACTGGGCGAAACCACCGACGAACTGCTGTCAGTGTTTCGTGACCTCGCGGCAAAGAATGTCGACATTCTCACCATCGGACAATATCTGCGTCCGTCGAAAGATCACCTACCGGTGGCGCGGCTCTACCATCCCGATGAGTTCGCCTTTCTAAAGGCTGAGTCGTTGAAGATGGGCTTCCGCCACGTCGAGTCGGGGCCGCTGGTGCGCTCGAGCTACCACGCGCATGAACAGGCGGATGCGGGTGCAACTCAGCACCGGTTGACGTAGGTTTCGAGGACCTCTGGTGAGCAAGCCAGATCCGGTGCAGCAAGCCCTGGAACGACTCGGCGAACTCCGGCACGCTTCCCTCACAGATGAAGTCACTACCGAGATTCGCCGTAGTCTGCACCACCGCTCGAACCTCGTAATCGCCAAGGCGGCAAAAGTCGCCGGCGAGCTGCGGGCGAGAGCTGTTGTCCCCGACCTGATAGCCTCGTTTCACAAGCTGATGACCGACCCCTCTCGCCTCGACAAGCGCTGTGCCGCGCTGACCGAGATCGTTACCGCACTCTACGAGTTGGACTCCGACGATCCTGGCCCATATCTGATCGGGCTGCGACACATCCAGATGGAAGGCTCTTTCGGCCCGCCGGTGGATGCGGCGGCGAAGTTGCGCGGCTTGTGTGCTCAGGGCTTGCTTCGCACAAGACATCCAAACGCACTGGATGAACGTCGTGCGGCTATTGGTGGATCGTGAACCTGAAGCGCGTATCGGCGCAGTGAAAGCGCTCGCAACCAATGGTGGTGAGGCAGGGGTTCTTCTTCTGAAACTGAAGGTGTACACAGGCGATCCTGAGCCCGAAGTGTTAGGGGAGTGTTTTACCGGCCTTCTTGCCGCCGCACCTGAAAGGTCCATCAATCTTGTAGGAGAGTATGTCGACTCAGAGGACGATGCCATTGCCGAAGCCGCAATCCTGGCCTTAGGAGAATCGAAAAATGAGCGAGCCTTTGAGGTCCTGAAAGACAAATGGCAGCGTACCGTGGGAGGCGCGCTTCGTCAGGTGCTACTGGTCGCTATGGCGTGCTCGCGGCTGGAAGCAGCAATTGCGTACTTGCTCGCGATCGTTGGTGAAGCAAACCCACGAACCTCGGCACAGGCTATTGAGGCACTCGCGCCTTACCGCTCCAGTGAGCGAATCCGATCGTCGCTTCAGAAGATCGTTCAGGAGCGAGACGAGAAGGTCGTCACCGATGCGTTCACGCGGAACTTTGGGGCGTAGAGCGCCACTCTCCCATTCTCAATCAATTCCTCAGGAATTCTTTCAACTGCCGCAGCAGCGACTCCGGCGCATCCACCTCAAGCTCGACAAAGCCATCGCCGTATTTCCTGACAAGTACAACCGCTCTCGCATCGATTGCGGCCAGCGCCTTCCCTTCCGATTGTGGCACTCGCAGCCGTGCGCGGCTCACGGGATCCTGTTCGATCATCTGGTCGATTCGCGCCAGCAGTCTGTCCAGACCTTCGTTCTTTTGTGCGCTGACGTGAATCTCCGAGTCGGTGTCGATCAGGCTTTCACGCTGGATCTCGCTCAGCAGGTCGATTTTGTTCATCACGTGCAAGCGAGGCTTGTTGTTCGACTCCAATTCGCGTAGCACCTCTTCCACCTGCGCCTCCTGCTCAATCACCGCGGGACTCGTGGCGTCCGACACCTCAATCAGCAGTGTCGCGCGCTGCACCTCCTCCAATGTGGCACGGAACGCCGACACCAGGGTATGCGGCAGGTGACGAATGAATCCCACAGTGTCAGACAGCAACACTTCGCGCCGGGATGGCAGCTTCAACTGCCGCAATGTGGGATCAAGCGTGGCGAACATACGCGAGCTCTCCAACACGCCAGCCTTGGTCAGCGCGTTGAACAACGTCGATTTTCCCGCATTGGTATAGCCGACGAGGGCGACCGTCGCTATGGGCACCGATTCGCGCCGCTGCCGCTGCTGCCGGCGAATGCGGCGAACGTTTTCCAGTTGTTCTTTGACGTGGCGAACGCGGCGGTAGATCTTTCGGCGATCCGTCTCCAGCTGGGTTTCACCCGGTCCGCGGGTTCCGATGCCGCCGCCGAGCTGCGACATCTGCGCGCCTCGTCCTGCCAGCCGGGGCAGCATGTATTCCAGTTGCGCCAGTTCCACCTGGAGCTGGCCTTCACGGGTTCGTGCATGGCGGGCAAAGATGTCGAGTATGAGTTGAGTGCGGTCGATGACCCGAACATCAAGCTCGCGCTCCAGATTGCGTTGCTGCGAAGGCGTGAGTTCGTGGTCGAAGATGGCCAACTCAGCATCGGTAGACGCGAGGGCCCCTTTTAACTCTTCAACCTTACCGCTGCCGATGAGCGTAGCCGGATCGGGACGCTGCCGCCGCTGAAACATCTCGCCCGCAATCACCGCTCCTGCGCTCTCAGAAAGCTCGCGCAGTTCAGCCATCGAGTCGTCGGCCGAGAAGCTGGGGAGATCGCCAACGTCCATCGCCGCGTGCGGAACTACAGCATTGCGGGCCATGCGGGCATTCGCCGGCAGCGGTACGCGCTGTTTGGGAGAGGAGGCAGAAGACGGCTTCGACTGCACATCGTCCGCGTTTTCCCCTGCCGCAGGCGCCCGATGCGGAGCGCGACTGGAAAACTCCAGCCCGACTAAGAAAGCGCGTTCCGCCCCCTGCGAGCGATCGTTCCCACGTCCCCGATCCATGATGCTACGGGCCGCCAAGAGCTAGCTATTCGACGTGCTGTTCTGCGCTGGCGCCATCGGAGCGGTAGACGATTCCGCAGCGGGGCGAGTATCGTGCCGCTCGCTATAGCCAGCGCGAGAGATCACCACCGTGGAGATGGCATGTTTAAAAATCAGTTGCTCCTGATTGTTGGTTTCGAGCACGACGGAATACTTGTCAAACGAACGAATCCTTCCCGTAAGCTTCACTCCGCTGAGCAGATAAATCGTGATAACAGCTTTGTCTTTACGGGCGGTGTTCAGAAAGGAATCCTGAATGTTCTGTGCCGGTTTGTTGTCCATTGTTTGTTTCCTCCCGACCTTCCAGAAGCGAACCGGCTTCGTAAGTGGCGTCGAGCCAGGTTCGCAAATACAGCAAGCCCGTGACATTCGCACCCAGAGTCACAAGCAGAAGAACCCAGAGTAACCATACGGCGACCGCCGCGATATTTCAATGAAATCCTCTAAGGCCTGGGTTAGAGTAAATCCGCACCCGCAGTTTTCGGCGAGTTGGCTCCGCCCTCGGCGAGATTCGTCGCGCTCATGGTTTTTGAGACAATCATATGATAATGCCTTTGTTTTCAATCGCTCTGCCCTCACTGGCGCCGGCGGACGGCGCCCAAGCAATTCTCATCCTGGCCCGCTGGATCCACCTCATAGCTGGGGTCATGTGGATCGGCTTTCTGTACTTTTTCGTCCTGGTGAATCCCGGCTTCATGGGTGAGCTCGATCCGAAAACCCGCACGCTTGATTATCCCCAAGCTGATGCCGCGCGCCATGTGGTGGTTTCGCTGGAGCTCGTTTGTCACCGTGATCGCAGGCTTCGGCTACTGGAACTACCTCGTCGGATCGGATGCACGAGCGGCGAAGGCAGTTGGCGAGGCGGCATCGCCGGGCACCGTGATAGGAAGCTTCATCGTGATCTGGACGGTGGCATTCGCCATCGAGATGGGTCTGGTCATGTCGCCGGTTGCGGCGTTCAAAACCGTAGCAGGCCTGGGCGTCGCTGTGGCAGTGGTGCTCGCGGCTGCAGCGTATGCGTATCTGGCGATCAATCAGAATGGGTGGGAAAGCAATCGTACGCTGTGCATTGGCATCGGCGGCGGGCTGGGCTGGTTCATGATGATGAATGTATGGGGAATCGTCTGGCGCATGCACAAGAAGATTATTCGCTGGAATACCGCGGCGCTTGCTGACGGCAGCCCGATTCCGCCGGAAGCCGCCAAACTTGCACTGATCGCGTCGGCCGTCGCGGGCGTGAGTTTCTGGGTGTCCTTCCCCATGCTGTTCTTCATGGCAGCGGCGAGTCACTACACCATCTTCGGGTAGAGACAACATTGCGATGGCGCGCTGATAAAATTTACCTAGCAATGGAAACCTCCACCACGCAATTGGAAGCCACGGCTGCGCGCCATGCACCTGTTCCCGGTTTCAACCTGAGCCGGCAGTACGAATCCATCCAGCACGAAATACAAGCGGCCGTGAACCGTGTGCTCACTTCGCAGCACTTCATCGGTGGGCCCGAGCTCGAGCAGTTCGAGGCGGAAGCCGCGCAGTTTCTCGGAGTCAGCGCAGTTGTAGGTTGCGCCTCAGGAACGGACGCGCTCTGGCTCGCATTGGAAGCCGTCGGTGTCGAGCCCGGCGACGCGTGCTGACGACTCCGTTCAGCTTCTTTGCCTCCGCCAGTTCGATTGTGCGCTGCGGCGCCAAACCGATTTTCGCTGACATCGATCCCGCGACATTGAACCTGAGCCCTGAGTCGGCGGGGGCTGCGCTCAAGTCCGCTGCAAACGTGAAGGCGATCCTGCCGGTTCATCTTTACGGGCAGTGCGCAAACATGAGTGCGTTTGACGAGCTTGGGAACGAGTTCAATCTGGCCGTGGTTGAGGATGCGGCGCAGGCCTTTGGTGCTAAATTCCGGGGTAAAAATGCCGGAAATTTCGGGAAAACGGCTGCTTTTAGCTTCTATCCGACCAAGAATTTGGGTGCCTATGGCGACGGGGGATGCGTCTCGACCAACGATCCCGAGATAGCAGCCAAGGTACGAAACTTCCGCAATCATGGCAGCAAACAACGCTATTTCCATGAAGAATTCGGCTGGAATAGCCGACTTGATGCCGTGCAATGCGCAATTTTGCGGGTAAAACTACGCCATTTGAATGACTGGAACGACCGGCGGCGCGCAATCGCGGTGCAGTATAGTGCAGGATTTGAGGGTGCCGGACTGACCACCCTAGGCAGCGTCAGCCCTGACAAGCAGTCGCCCATCGCGCTGCTCGCGACAAATCCCGAGGCGTTCCACATCTTCCATCAATACGTGGTGCGCGCCTATCGTCGTGACGAGTTGCGAGCCTTCCTGTCGGAAGCGGGGATCGGTAGCGAGATCTACTACCCTCTTCCCTTGCACTTGCAGGAGGCATTCGCGCATCTCGGCTACAGCAAGGGAGACTTCCCGGAGGCAGAACGCGCCGCTTCCGAAGTTCTGGCGTTGCCCATGTTCCCAGAGTTGCGCGAAGAAGAGCAGCAGCGCGTGTTGGCGAAGATCGCGGAGTTTTACAGCTAGTCCCAATCCTCCCCCTGGGACAACGAACGGCGAGAGAATTGCCGCCATCGCTGGCGGAACGAGAGCAGGTCCCTCGCTCCGCTCGTGATGACAATCAACGATTCAGAAACTCTTTACTTCTCTTTGCCTTTGTTCCAATCGATGATGTTGGTGAGCTGCCAAGGGTTCTTGCGCAGCTCCCACTGCAGTTGCCCCTCTTTGTTTATGATGAGCTGCGTTGCAGGAAACAGGGTGCCGGCGCTTTTTTTCGGTTCCTTGTCATTGATATCAATCTTGCCCGCAGTGAGGTCATACGCCGTAGACTGCGTGTTTCGATAAGCTTCGCCGAAACCGATCTTGCGGTTGGTGATGAAGCGAATGGTGCGACCGGTAGGCGTGGTCTCGGACGAAACATACGCCAGCGCAAAGCCCACCGTGCCGGGAATCTGGATCTGCCCTACCCCTTTCATCTTGGACAGCGCATCGTACAGTCCCTGACTCTGTCCCTTCTTGAAGGCGTCGACCAGCATCTGCTTGTCTTCGGGCGTAGAGAATTCGCTGATTACGATCTTTACGCTGCGGATGGCCCCCATCTGGGTGCTGGTTCCGCGGGCTGTCGCGTCGATGGTCTCAACCTGGCCAGCTGCAAAGACGGGCAGCAGCAGTCCAAGCGTGAATATTGCCACGCTTGCAAGAGATATGCTTCCAAACTTCGAGTGTTTGCGCATGGGTAGCTCCCTGAATGTGATTTTGAAGGGCAAACTTAACCACAACAGTTTTGTCGATTGTTGACGATCAGGCAAGCTGTTTTTTGCGTGCGCCAAGTTTAGCGAGCTAGCGTGTACAGAGTGAGCCTTTGTTCCAGCAGGCCGCTATATCGCGCGGCATCCGTTAGTAGCCTTTCCTCGTCGGCGCTCCCGGAGACGGAAGCCGCTGCCATTCGCGACCATCCCAGGCGGAAAGCCGCATATGCGATCTCGTATTGCGGTAGGCGAGGCACCGGATTGTCGCCGCTCAGTCGCCGGTATTCAGAAAGAAAGAACTCCCGATAGTCCGCGTCGAGCTGCCATTCGACACAGAAACCGGCCAAGTCCCACGCGATGTCGGTCGGTCCAGGAAAAAAGTGGTCGTCGCCGTGGGTGGAAGCATCGAGCTTTATCCAATGGTCCTGGCGCAGCGCGCGCCATTTGTAGTGCTGCATGCGGCCATCGCAGATTGCAGGGCGCTCCACTTCAAGGTGCAGCTCAGGAGCAAAGCCGAACTCCTGCTCGAGGTTGTGGGAGGCCATTTGTTCAAGTTGACGGATAGCGTCTTGCGGAAGAGTTGTGGAAAGGGCAGTCGCGCGCCATGCGCAGTACTTCGCCACGTGCCGGAGGAGAGCGAGAGAGGGGGTTTCACCGGCAACCTGATTGCCGCCGACCAATTCCTGCATTCCAAAGCCTGCGTCGTGTCCAAGGTAGCGCGCGCCGAATTCACTGGCTGCGAGCGATTGGTCTCGCCGTCGGACCGCTTCGCCGTAGGGACCATGTCCCTCGAACTTGAAAAGCTTCTTGCGATCGTGCGAGAGGAACTTCAGGCGCTCCATGCTTGGCCAAGCCGCTGGCCAAACCTCCCCGGGAGCGATGAAGAGCTCGCGCCATTCGCCTCCACCAACGTACTCGCCCGTGTCCCGCGGCAGACGTTTTGTCACGCCAGTGGCAACACTGCGGTAGCGCCGCCATCGGTCAGCAGCCTGTGAAGCACAGAGCGCGTCAACGTTGGGCTGATGCGAGCTGAGCAACACGATGCGCTCGCGGCTCACACCCTCCCTCTCCAACGCCTCGGCCACTGACAGCAGCGACGAACCGCTGCGCCCCGGGCCTTCGTCGCAGACCAGGAAAATCGCGTCTCGCGAAAGAGCGCCCCTGATCGCACTACGCTGAGCAGCAGTAAACGACGTCTGCCGATCGTAGGGGTGACCTTCAGGCCGTACCGTCGTGCGGCTGGCGGAAATGCCGTCGGCGTTCAGCTTAGCGGCCACAACCGCGCTTAAGCGTCGTGCCGATGCTGCGGATGCCGACAACGTAAGCACACGGGGCATGAAAGCCGGGAGTCGACACAAGATCGGCGAAGTCCAGCGGATGCAGCGCGTAGTAAGCGAATCCCTCAGGACGCGAAACCGTGAGTTCGCCGTCGTAGCGAATCGAGCCCAAAAGCCGTTGACAGGTCTGAAGCGGGACCGCAGCGCGCGAGTCGGCGCGGCAGGCAATACTTGCGAGCCGATCGCTGAGAGCCGTCGCTGACACGCCATCATGTGAGCCGACGTCGCACAGCGCGCATTCCAGTTCCCCCGCGCGAAGGAGAGCACCAAGGACTGCGTCTTCTTCGGGGTCGGTTCGCAGCGACGCCAACGCGCGTTCAAGCGGACGAACCAACTCGTTTGCAGGCGCGCGCGCGCGCCCGTCGCGATAGACGAGCATGTTGGTGGAAGCTTCAGGCATCAGGCGGAGCCAGGGCGTAAGCTCAGAATTCCCGCGGGGGCAGTGCGCGTCAGCTAGGCAGCTTTCTTGCCTTCGCTTTCCCGGCCTGCGCCTTTCTTGCCGCCTCCCTTAGAGCCCCTTGGCGAACGCGAGACATCGCCCTCTTTATCGATAAAGTAGAGGAACTGGTTGTCACGATCGACAGCGTGCTCGACCAGAACCTTGGATTCGCCCTCGCCGGACTTGGGCTTCTGGCAGACGTTCCCCTCGCCATCGATGAAGTACAGGTACTTCTTGTAGTCGCGTTCCAGATTGAGCTTTTTGACTTTTTCGGCCATCCAGATTCCTCCGCAAGCAGTTGGATGGGCGCTGAGCGGCGGCTGCTGCCTGCCCTACTGCGAACCAGGGGTTGGCGTGAGGATCAGTCAGTTGTCGGTTTCTTGTGGTGCTTTTTCTTATGCGTCGAGCTCTGTTTCGGAGCGGAGCTTGCGTTTTGCTTGCGCTCTGCGTTGGCCTTCTGGCGGCCAGCCAGATCAGCCTCGTGCTTGGCCTTCTCCGCTGCTACTTCCTCGGGAGTAGGAACACGCCGCACAATGGGTCCATTCATCTTGTAAGTGGTGGCGACGATCTGGCCGGAGTCATTCATCTTGCGGATGGTGAAGGTCGGCAGGTCGCCTTCTTTCTCGAAATACTGGTGACCCACGCTGACCGGCAGATAGCCTTCCATGTTGCGCTCGCGGTATGCCGTCTCGTAGCGATGCTTGGCCCGATTGCGCGTGAAAACGCGAATCTGGTTGTAATCCCACGCCAGCCCATCCTTGGGCTCATTCAACAGGACGAGGTATTGCGGCACCTGCTTGGTCTCATTGTCCTGAGTTTCCTCGACTGTGTTCAGCACGAAATACCCCATGATGCGCTGGCCTTCAGCGTACTGCGCAACGTCCAGGGGAACGTCGAGATCGATCATGCGCAGCAGCACCCAGCCAACGCGCCCGCCTGGGTCGCGTACCAGATACCAGTCTTCCATGATGGGCTTAGGGAGTTCGGCGGACGAAGTTTCGGCAGACGGCGCATTCGCAGAAGTCGCACCGGCTGACGGCGTCTTGGATCCTGCCGCCTTGTTCGCCACCGGTTTGCTCGACGCAACATGGGATTGCGGTGAAGACTTACTCCCCTTCGAGGGCGTGGTTGCGGTAGGCGCTCTTGGCCGGCGTGGGAGGTGCACGCCTTCTTCGCGTTCTTATCAGCCGTGGCGCGCTTGAGGATTTCGAGCTTCTCGCCTTCTTTGAGCTGGTAGAGGTGCTCGCCTTCGCGCGCCGGCGTGAGGTGCATGTTGAGTTCAGCACGAGTGGTGCCGTGGGCCTGTACAGGTATGCCGGAGCTGTCTTTGGCAAGCTGCTGAAAGCCGTCATAGACCTCCTGCGGCACCAGGCTGCGCTCTTCGATCCAGCCCTCTTGTCCCTTGTCGGTCTTCACCCGAAAGAATCGACGCTGCTTCTCGAGAATTTCGACTCGCTCGCCGTTCTGAACTGTCCCCACTTTGCCGTAGAGAGTGGCGACGCGGTCGCGCAGGCTGGTTTCAGCAGCCGAGACGTACATGTATTCGTGATGTTCGAGCTTGGCCTTGCTGCACCCGACCGAAAATACAAATAACGCGATCAGGAGTAGAGCAGAACACCGGTATCGGAAGGAATTTTTGAGGCTCGGCAAAGCAGACAACGCCTTCCCAGAAGGTAAATTTCACTATAGCTCATAGGGCTGCGTGGTCGAGCAGGAGGTTCGCCGGATAAACGCAGACGAATCAGCGGAGGTACCTCTATCGCAGCGACGGTTCGTGGTGCAGCGAAGAACTGCAGGTCCCTCGGCTTCCCCCTCGACTACGCTCGGGGTCCGCTCGGGATGACACGGCTGGAAATTGCGTTCCAGATGACACGCGAATACAAAAAAGCCCGGCCGCTTGAGCCGGGCCTGTGAGTCACGCCGTTTCAATTACCAGGTGCGGCAGGCGTTCTTGCGGACCATCGGCGAGCCGGCTTTGCATCCGAACGCTTTGGCAAAGCCTGCGTCATTCGAGACCACGCCGTTGACGCGGTACCTGGGATCGGAATGCTCGTTGGTGAGCGCCTGTAGACGTTCCGCCTCGGGCGTCATGTTCTCGCACCAGACCTGCCCGTAGCCGAGGTAGAAGCGCTGGTCGGGTGTGAAGCCGTCCTTGTCCTTCTCCGGCGAAGAGGTCAGGACATCGAGCAACGCCATGTGTGAAATGCGAATGCCACCGTTGTCGGCGGTGTTCTCGCCCAGCGTCAGCTTGCCCTTGATGTGAACGTCATCAACCACAGTAAAGCCGTCGTATTCGTCGACCAGGCATTGCTCAAGCTTGTCGAAGCGCTCTTTGTCAGCCTTGCGTCCACCAGTCCTTGAGGTTGCCTTGTGCGTCGAACTGGCTGCCTTCGTCGTCGAAGCCGTGCGTCAACTCGTGTCCGATCACCGAGCCGATGGCGCCGAAATTTGTCGAATCATCGGCGGTCTTGTCGTAGAACGGAGGCTGAAGAATTCCCGCTGGGAAGTTGATGTTGTTTTCCAGCGGATTGTAGTAAGCGTTGACCGTCGGCGGAGTCATGCCCCATTCCTGGCGATCTACCGGCTTGTTGATTTTGTTGAGCTGGCGCTTGAACTCGAACTGGTTGGACCGCATTGAGTTGCCCAGGGCGTCGCCGCGTACGATATCGAGCGAGCTGTAGTCGCGCCATTTGTTCGGATAGCCGATTTTGTTGTCGATGTGAGCCAGCTTGTCGAGCGCCTGCTTCTTGGTCTCCTCGCTCATCCAGGAAAGCTCGGTGATGTCCTGCTTCAGCGCGGCTTCCAGTTCATGCACCATCTTCAGCATGGCGGCCTTCGATTCCGGCGGGAACGCTTCCGCAACGTAAGCCTGGCCAAGCGCTTCGCCAAGGTCGTTATCGGTGAACGTAACGCAACGCTTCCAGCGCGGCTTCAGTTCTTTGGCGCCGCGCAGTGTCTTGTCGTAGAAATTGAAATTCTCTTCGACGAAGGCTTTCGGCAATATCGGCGCAGCCGCATGCAGAGTCTGCCAGCGCAGATAAGTCTTAATGGTATCGAGGTCGCTGGTAGCGACGACCTGGTTCATACCCTTCACGAAATCGGGTACCGACACGTCGAGACTGCTGAACTCCGGACTCTTGATCTCGACCAGGTACTCATTCCACTTGAAGGCGGGGCTCAGCTCCTGAAGCTGTTCCTTCGTCATCTTGTGGTAGACCTTGTTGGGATCGCGGCGCTCGGTGCGATCGAGTGAGGCTTTGGCCAAGGCGGTCTCGACTTGCATGACGGTCTTGGCTTCGGCTGCGGCCTTGTCGGGTGAATCGCCTGCAAGCTTGAACATGTTGGCCACGTGCTGCTGGTATTGCTGACGTGTCTCCACCGATTTGGCGTCGTCCTTCAGGTAGTAATCGCGGTCGGGCAAGCCCAAACCACCCTGGTCGGTGCCGGCGATCTCCATCTTCGAATCTTTGGCATCGGGCTCGGAGCCGAAGGCGAACAGAACGTTTACGCCTGCGCTGTGCATCTGTCCGATCAGCGCGGGAAGTTCTGACTTGTCCTTCAGCGCATTGATGCGGTCGAGCATAGGCTGAAGCGGCTTGGTTCCTTTGGCTTCAATGCCGGCCTCGTCCATGCAGGAGTAGTAGTAATCGCCAATCTTCTGATTGTTGGGGTCGCGTGCGGCATTATTCGCCGACTGCTTGTCGAGAATATTGCGCAACATAATCTGATTGTTCTGATGGAGCTCGTTGAAGCGTCCCCATGCGGCCTGGTCGGGAGGAATGGGATTCTGTTTCACCCAAGTTCCGCAGGCGAATTGGTAAAAGTCATTGCAGGGATCGACGGACTTGTCGATCGCGTTCAGGTCAAAACTTTTTATCGGCTTCACAACGTCCGTCGAGGCCGAATTTGTTTGCGCCTGCGCCCCGGTAATTGCGAACAGCGCGACGGCTAATAGGGAAACAAGATTTCGCATAAGTCCTCACTCAAGGTGCGAGGCTCCGGCGAAGGAGCCTCGAAGTAGAAAACATCGTATTGGCTCAGGAAAGAAGACCAGATCCCTCGCTTCGCTCGTGATGACAAAATCAAAGAGGCGAGAGAACACGACCCGACTTCTGCCTGCGGCGCTACCACACACGGCACGCGTTCTCGCGCACCATGGGCTGGCCGGCCTTACAGCCGAAAGCCTGCTGGAAAGCCGCGGAATTCTGCACCGCGCCGTTGACCCGCCACTCGCCGGGTGAATGCGGATCGGTGAGCGCACGCTTGCGCGCTTCCTGATCGGTGACGTTCTGGCACCAGATTTGGCCGAAGGCCAGGAAGTAGCGCTGCTGCGGGGTGTAGCCGTCGATCTTCTTCACCGGCGCGTTGCCCATGATGTCGGTCAGCGCCATGTAAGCCAGCTTCAGTCCGCCGTTGTCGGCTGTGTTTTCGCCCAGGGTGAGCCGGCCATTGAGCTTGACCTCGCCTTTGTCGTCCTTCACTGCGACAAAGCTGGAGTACTCATCCGCAGTACAGGTAGCGCGCTGCTCGAACTCCTTGGCATCCTGCGCGGTCCACCAGTCTTTGAAGTTGCCTTCGGCGTCGTACTTGCGTCCCTGATCGTCGAAGCCGTGGGTCAACTCGTGGCCGATCACAACGCCGATTCCACCGTAGTTCACAGCGTCGTCCATCGGCTTGCTGTAGAAGGGCGGCTGAAGAATACCGGCGGGGAAATTAATATCATTCATCGGCGGCCGATAGTAGGCGTTAACCGTCGGCGGTGTCATGCTCCAGTCTTTGCGATCGGTCGGCTTGTCAATCTTCTGCAGCTGGCGATGAACTTCGAAACTGGCAGCCCGCCGCGTGTTACCGGCATAGTCGTCGCGGTTCACAACCACGCTGCTGTAGTCGCGCCACTTGTCGGGATACCCGATGTTGTTGACGATGGTGTTGAGCTTCACGTACGCCTGCTGCTTGGTGGTGTCAGACATCCAGTCAAGCTGCTGAATGTCCTGGTGCATCGCGGTCTCGATGGCTTTCACCATCTTCATGGTGCGCTCTTTGCCCTCGGGTCCGAAGGTGCGATCGACGTATAGCTGGCCCAGCGCCATGCCAAGTCCACTATTAGTGGCGCGCACGCAGCGCTCCCAGCGCGGCTCCATCTCCTTCTGGCCGGAAAGATACTTGCCGTTGAACGCGAAATCCTCATCGACAAATGCCTTGCTGAGCGTGGGAGCGTAGTCGTTGATGGTGCGCCAACGCAGATAGGTCTTCCAGTCTGCGAGAGGCGCAGAGTTGAGTTGCTCATTCACCTGCTTGAAGAAGTTCGGATTGCCGACGTTCAATGTGGTGAACTTGGGCGCGCCGTTTTGCGCGAAGTACTGAGCCAGGTCGAAATTCGGAGCCAGGGTTTCGGCTTCAGCGGCTTTCATCAGGTGATCGCGGTTCTTGGGATCGCGACGCTCGGTGCGGTCCATCGAAGCCTGGGCGAGACCGGTCTCAATTGCGAGCACTGTCTTGGCCTCTTGAGCTGCAACATCGGGTGAATCTCCCGCAAGCTCAAACATCTTCTGCACGTGCTGCTGATACTTCTCGCGCGTCTCCACCGATTTCGCATCGCTCTTGATGTAGTAGTCGCGATCGGGAAGCGTAATCCCTCCCTGGTCGATATACGCGATGGTCTGATTGGCATCGTGCATGTCAGGCTGAGAGTAGAAAGCAAACAGTGCCGGCAATCCATCGCGGTGCATCTCTGCGACCTGCGCAATCAGTTGCTGCCGATTGCTGATCGCCGCAATGCGTTTCATCTCCGGCTGGATTGGAGCCGCGCCGGCCTTCTCAATCACCTCTTCGTTCATGCAGGCGGCGTAGTAATCACCAACTTTTTTCTCGATGGGAGACTTCGGCTTGCTTTGGGCACTCTCGAGAATGTCGCGCATCACGTAGAAATTGTGCTCTTGCAATTGATCGAAACGGCCCCAGCGCGACTTGTCGGCTGGAATCGCATTGGTCTTGATCCAATTGCCGCAGGCGTACTGATAAAAATCAACACAGGGATCGATGGACTTGTCGATGGCTGTCAGGTCGAAGCCAGGAATTTCCTTGATGCCTCCCGGCGTCGAAGATTCTGTTTGAGCATTACACAACAGAGCGCAAAGCAAGCCTAAGAAGAGAGAAACGCGAATCCGCATGAAGGCCTCGTGGAAAGGAGTCGTCTGGCCGGGGCGCAACCCCTTGCTCCGGGTCAAACGCGATGTTGCGGGCCCCGCAGGTGGACCATCAGCCGGGCTCCGGCAAACACACAACTATAAACCTTAGTCGGCGGGAATGCGGTGCGCGTAGGCCTTCGTGTCGGAATGCAGCTTTCGAGGGTGAACCGCTGGACGTAGGTTAGAAGCTGCCTAGAAAAGTTTCAGGTGGATGGTCAGATACTTCTTCGGGTCCTTGCGAACCGCGGCAATCAGGTCGCGCGTTTCCACCAGCAGCTTGTTCGAGTTGTCATACAGTGCGGGATCGACGAGGAACTTTCCGGCAGTGCCTTCGCCCTTATCGAGACGATCGATGATGTGGTCGAGCCGGGTGACGGTGTTGTCGATTTTGTTCGCCAGTGCCTCGTCCTTGGTCAGCTTGCCGAGGGTGCCTTTGCCGGCATTGATTCCGGCGATCAGATCATTGGCCTGGTTTATCGTCTTGTGCGCGTCATCGTAAAGCGCCGGATCCTTCAGGAACTTGCCGATCGTACCTTGACCGTTGTTGACCTCGTCGATGATCTTGTTGACATTGTCGACGGCGGCATTGGCCTTGTTGTAGAGCTCGTCGCTGTTGATGAGCTTGCCGATGCTTCCGTTAGGAGAGTTAATCTGCTGAGTGATACTTTGCAGTTGCTTCAACGTATCGTCAGCACGATTGTAGAGGTCCGGATCGTAGATGATTTTGCCGATCGACCCTTCGCCGTTCTGGACGTGAGAAACGATATCGTCGACCCGGTTCAGCAGCACGTTTACGTTCTCAATGGTGCCCTGGGTTGCTTTGACTACGTCTTGCAACTGTGGCACATCTTTGGTCGGCAGAACGTCGCCCGTCGTCAGCGCCGCCCCGGTAGCCTGGCGGCAGTCGATATCAAGGAAAACTTCACCCAGAACTCCAGCTGTGTTGAGCGACGCCACACAGTCCTTCTTCATGATGTCCTGGTACCGGGTGGTGATCTTCATGGTGATGTCGACCGGGGCCGCCTTGCGCTTGGGATCCTGACCCACGCGGATGCCGGTGACATTGCCGATGTCCACACCTTCCAGGCGCGCGGGAGCGCCGACGCGTAATCCACCCGCGTTATCGACGAACGCATGCAGGATTATTTTCTTGGTGAACAGGCCGGTCGTGCCGGTCATCACGAAAATCAGAACGGCAAGCGTGATGCTGGCGAAGATGACGGTCAGCCCGACGCGGAGCTGTGACCATCTAACCTGTTTTTCACTTGGCACAGGTGTGGAGGATTTCCCTTCGTGCCCCGGTCAGGACTGCGGCACCGAAGCGCATTTATACCCCGTACAGCCTCCCGAATATAACATTGCGGGGTTGGCAGCGTCTTGGATTATCGTCACGACCGCCAAGCTACAGGTTCAGTTCGGCCCGGATCATGTTGTCTTCCAGGCTGGAGAACATCTTGAATCCGTGCTTGACGCACATCGCGCGCATCTCCTTGTTCTCCGGGAGCATGTTGGAAATTAATTTCCCCAGCCCCTCGTCGCGGGCGACATCTATGAGACGGCGGTACAGCTCTGTGCCCAATCCCTGGTGCTGCGCGGCGTCGATAGCGACGGCAGCCAGTTCGCCCTCGTTCAGGCCGTGCAGCTTGCTAAGCCTGCCAATGGCGAGGATTTCGGGCTCGCCTTTATCGTTCGGCCGCTCCGCCACCAGCACCATCTCGCGGTCATAATCGATAAAGCAAATGCGAGACAGCCGCTCGTGGGCCACCCGCTGGGTCAGCTTCAAAGGCTGGAAGTACCGGAGATATACGCTGCGCTCCGAGAGCTTCTGGTGAAACTCGATCAGCAGCGGTTCGTCTTCCGGACGGATGGGCCGGATCGCGACTTCTTTGCCTTCCTTCGTCACCCAGGTGGAAACCAGCCGCTGCGGATACGGCCTGACTGCAGATTTAGGAAGGTTTTCCTTCTGCATGTCGAGGCCGTGAATCACGACCCGGGCGTCGAGCGCCAGCAGCCGCTCCGGAGAGGCCAGCAGCGGATTGATGTCGATTTCCTTGATCCAACGTTGCTCGACGATGAGCTGGCTGAAGCGCACGAGCAGCTCCTCCAAGCGCGGCGATATCAACCGGAGGCCGACCGCGGACGCCTTTCAGGGCGGTGAAGACTTTGGTCTGCTCCATCAGGCGCCGCGCCAGAGTAGAGTTCAACGGCGGCAGCGCCAAGGCGCGGTCACGGAACACTTCCACAAGCTGGCCGCCGGTGCCAAAGAGCATCACAGGACCAAACTGCGAATCCAGGGTGCTGCCGACGATGAGTTCATAGCCGCCGAGCTTCACCATCGGCTGAACTGTCACGCCCTGAAAATGCTCGGCACCGGACCTTTCGGTGACGAACAGCTGAATCAACTTGAATGCTCTGCTGACCGCTTCGGCGTCGTGCAGGTTCAACATCACACCACCCACATCGGTTTTGTGGGTAATCGTCTGCGAGTTCAGCTTCACGACAACCGGGTAGCCAATCTCGGCAGCCGCCGTCACTGCCTCTTGTTCGGTAAGCGCGAGGCGCGTCTCGACGACGGGGATCCCGTATGACGCCAACAACTGCTTGGACTCGAATTCGGTGAGCAAGGTCCGACCCGACTCGCGCACCGTCTGAATAATCTGCGCGGCCGTTTCGCGTTGCAGGCTGCCGTCGGCCTGATGCTGCAAGGCGGGCGTTTCATACAGACCTTTCAGGTTGTAGGCGTAGCGCCACATGTAGTTGAAGGCGCGCACCGCGCTATCGGGAAACTGAAACGTCGGTATGCCCGCCTGGTTCAGGATCTGGTCGCCGGCTGCGACCTCAGCGCCGCCCATCCAACTCGCCAGTACCGGTTTGCCCAGGCCCTTCGCGTAGGGCTTCAACTTTTCTGCGATCTGGGTGGGATTAGTCATGTCCTGCGGCGTCAGGATCACCAGCATGCCATCGATCCCGGGATCGTTGGCAGCAATCTCCAGCGACTTCGCGTAACGCTCCGGCTCGGCATCACCCAGGATGTCGACTGGATTGTTGTGGCTCCATTGCGGCGGCAGAATCGCGTCAAAGGCCTTCATCGAGTCAGCCGACAGTTCCGCCAATTCGCCTCCTCCGGCCACCAGGGCATCGGTCGCCAGCACACCCGGGCCGCCGGCGTTGGTGACAATTGCCAGCCGCTTACCGCGCGGACGCGGCTGCTTGGCCAGCACATCGGACATGAAGAAAATGTCGGCAATGCTGTTGACGCGCAGCACGCCCGAGCGGCGGAAGGCAGCGTCAAGCACTTCGTCGCTGCCGGTCAGCGCACCGGTGTGAGAGGCCGCGGCCTTGGCCGCCGCCGCCGTGCGTCCTGCCTTGATGACGATGACTGGCTTGTTGAGCGAAACTTCACGTGCCGATGACAGAAACGAGCGCGCGTCGCCGACCGATTCCATGTAGATGACGATGCTGTTGGTGCGTGGATCATTGCCGAAGTAGTCGATCAAGTCGCCCCAATTGACATCGAGCATCGATCCGGTGGAAACGAACGCGCTGAAGCCGACGTTTTCGCGCAAACTCCAGTCCAGCACCGCCGTGCACAAGGCTCCGCTCTGGCTAAGGAAGGCGACGGTTCCCGGGCGAGCGATGCTGTGAGCAAATGTCGCGTTCAGCCCTTTGATCGGATTCATCACGCCCAGGCAGTTGGGCCCGATCACGCGCATCTTGCCGCGAATGATGTCGGAGATCTGGCGCTCCAGCTCCTGGCCATGCTCGCCGTGCTCCTTGAAGCCGGCGGAGATGATAATGGCCCCCGGAATGCCAAGGCTCACCGCCTCGCCAATCACGTCGGGAACCGTGTCAGCCGGTGTACTCACAACAATGAGGTCGACCTTGTCCGGCAAGTCAGCCAGCCTGGGATAGGCCTTGATGCCCAGGACATTCGGCCGCTTGGAATTGACCGGGAACACCGTGCCGCCAAAAGGACTGCTGAGCAGGTTCCACAAAACAGAACGTCCCACGCTGCCGGGGCGCTCGGAGGCACCAATTACGGCGACGCTTTGCGGCGCGAAAATCGGATCCAGCGGGTTACTTTCAGAGCGATAAACGTCGGAAGACGGATCGACTTTTAACTTTGACGACGGTTTCGTGGCGGTAGTCATGATTCCTCGGAGGGATGAACCGTGGTGTTATGGAACACTCTAGTGTCGCACTACGCGGAAGCATCTGCACCTGGGTCACGGCGAGCCGTGATTTATGTCACTGGCAGGCCAAATACGACATTCGCATAGCACGCAAGTGATACAATTGCGCTTCCCTCAATGAGTTATCTGCGAACGTTTATCCCTGGGATGGATTCCAACCTTTGGCTCAATCCGTGACCGAGAATCGCCCTATCACTTACGCCGATGCCGGTGTGGACATCGAACGCGCGAATAAAACCAAGCAGCGCATCAAATATCTCGCACAAAAGACCTTCAATCGCGGCGTTTTGAGCGATATCGGCGGTTTTGGCGGGCTGTTCTCCATCGATAAGCGCAAATATCGCGACCCGGTACTGGTGTCGATCCGTTGACGGCGTCGGCACCAAGCTGAAGCTTGCCTTCGAGATGCACCTGCATCACACCGTGGGCGCCGACCTGGTAAACCACTGCGTCAACGACATTGCCGTGCAGGGCGCCGCGCCGATGTTTTTCATGGACTACTTCGCCACCGGGAAGCTTGAGGGCGAGGTCGCGGAAAAGGTAGTCAGCGGAATTGCCGACGCGTGCAAGCAGAACGGCTGCGCGCTAATCGGCGGCGAAACTGCCGAGATGCCGGGCTTTTATGACGATGGCGAATACGATCTGGCCGGCTTCATCGTCGGCGTCGTCGACCGCGACAAGATCATCACCGGCAAGGACGTCAAGCCGGGCGACGTGCTGATCGGACTGCCTTCCACCGGCCTGCACACCAACGGCTATTCGCTGGCCCGCAAGCTCTTTTTTTCCACCGCGCACTATACGCCGGATAGCTACGTCAACGAGATCAAGGGCAAGGTCGGCGCCGAGCTCATGAAGACCCACAAGAGCTACTGGCCGATCATGCGTCGCATGGTCGAAGCCGAAGCCGTCACCGCGATGGCCCACATCACCGGCGGCGGCATCACCGAAAATCTGCCCCGCGTGTTGCCGAAGAATTGTTCTGCCATCATCGAAATCAACTCCTGGCCCGTGCTGCCGATCTTCGAGCATCTGCAAGCCATCGGCAATGTCTCACAGGAAGAGATGCTGCGCACCTTCAACATGGGCATCGGCATGATTCTGGTGGTGCCCGCTGCGAAGTTCAAGAAAGTGCAGACCATCCTGGATCGCTGCAGCGAGAAGGGCTACACCATCGGTCGCATCGTTAAGGGCGACCGGAAGGTGATCTACCAGTAGGGTTGTTTGCAAGGGCAAACAGGGATATCCTTCAAGGCATGGCACCCGCAGCAATATTGACCGGCAAATGGGCGACGGCTGAAGACACGGCCGAAGCGTTAGGGGTTTCGCCACGTCGACTCAAACAACTGAAGAAGCTTGCTGCAGAACTGCTTGCGCCTAAGCACGGTAGCCAGCACACAGGCAATGGACAGCGGGCTTCCAGAAAGAAATCAGCCGTCGTTGCAAGTAGTGCGAAATCGACCAAGCGAGCCAA
The DNA here is from genome assembly GCA_963819645.1 of uncultured Acidobacteriaceae bacterium. Taxonomy (GTDB): domain Bacteria; phylum Acidobacteriota; class Terriglobia; order Terriglobales; family Acidobacteriaceae; genus CAVVDY01. The sequence continues at coordinate 42,022 of CAWFWZ010000014.1, read as the reverse complement.
AAAGAATACGCGAAATGCCCACAACACAAGCAGGGCAGCCGGGCGTCCCAAGTCGAGCTAAGGAATCCGTATTTCTCAACGTTCCGTACGATTCAAGATTCGAGCCCTTATTTCTTGGATACATGGCCAGCGTGAGTACGTTCGGCATGGTTCCGCATGCAACATTAGAAATTCCGGGCGGCGAACGAAGGCTTGAGAGAATCCTGGGTTTGATTGCGGAGTGTCAATATTCCGTGCACGATCTTTCCCGCGTGCAACTCGACCGTGTGACGCCGCGCACTCCCCGTTTTAACATGCCATTCGAGCTGGGATTGTCCGTTGCCCAAGCAAAGTGGCATCGGCAACATACATTCTTCGTATTCGAAGAAAAGAAACATCGGTTGTCCAAGTCGCTTTCCGATCTGGATGGCACTGACCCTTATATTCACAGAGGAACACTGAACGGTTTATTCGCGCAAATGGGAAACGCATTTGTGCGATCCAAGCGACAGCCAACCGTGGCGCAAATGTATGCAATTTACCGGAAACTCCGGGATGCCGTACCGCAAATTCTGACGCGGTGCGGGCGCCGATTCAATATTCGGTGCCCGACCATTTCGAGACTTATCGACTCTGGCCAGTGCATTGGCCGACGAGGTTATACCCAGTACTGGCTTCGTAGATTTGGAGCCGTTCTCGTAACTACGCTGGACCAGCAGTTAAGCTGATTTGGAAATTTCCCCGCGAGGCTTCACGCTACTCTTCTTCTTCCGCTTCCTCTCCGCCTGCCGCCTTGGCTGCCGCGATGATCTTCTCCTGCGCCGCCTGCGGCACCACGTCGTAGTGGTTCATCTCCATCGAGAAGCTGCCGCGGCCCTGCGTCATCGAGGTCAGGTCGGTGCCGTAGGTCAGCATCTCGGCCATGGGCACTTCGGCCTTGACGATGGTCTTGCCGCCCTTGTTGTCCATGCCCTGAATGCGCCCGCGACGGCTGTTGAGGTCGCCCATGATGGAGCCGGCGAACTCGTCGGGAATCGTGATCTCGACGTTCATGACCGGCTCCAGCAGCGTCGGCTTGGCCTGCTCCATCGCTTTCTTGAAAGCGATGCGGCCGGCGGTCTTGAACGACAGTTCGTTGGAATCGACGTCGTGATACGAGCCGTCGTACAGGATCGACCCTGAAGTCGACCACCGGGAAGCCGGCGAGATAGCCGCGCTGCGCGGCTTCGACGATGCCTTTCTCGACCGCGGGGATGTAGTTCTTCGGAATCGAGCCGCCGAAGATCTCGTTGACGAACTCGAAGTTGCCGCCGCGCGGCAGCGGCTCCATCTTGATCTTGCAATCGCCGAACTGGCCGTGGCCGCCGCTCTGCTTCTTGTGGCGTCCCTGCACGTCGGCGCGCCCGCGAATGGTCTCGCGATAGGGAACCTTCGGCGCCTTCAGGTTGACCTCGGTGTGGTAGCGGTTCTTCAGCTTCGAGACGACGACCTCGATGTGCTGCTGGCCGGTTCCGGCGATCAGGAACTCCTTGGTCTGCGGATCGCGGAAGAAGCGCAGCATGGCGTCCTCTTCCATCAGCTTGTGAATGCCGTTGCTCAGCTTGTCTTCGTCGGCGCGCGTCTTGGGCTCGATGGCGAAGGTGATCGCCGGCTCGGCAAACGTCACCTGCGGATACTGAATGGGCGCGCCCTTGTCGCCCAGCGTGTCGCCGGTCAGCGTCTCTCGCAACTTCGCAACTGCGCCGATGTCGCCGGCATGCAGCTCGGTCACCGGAACCGCCGTCTTGCCCTGCATCGCCGAGATGTGCGCCAACTTTTCCGCTGGTGCTGCGGGTGAAGTTCTGCAGCGTGGCGTCGTTCTTCAGCACGCCGGAAAAGACCTTGAAGAACGAAATACGTCCGGCGAACGGATCGCTGATGGTCTTGAAGACGTAGAGCGAGACCGGCTCGGAGTCGCTGATCTTGCGCACTGCGGGCTCGCCATTGTTCGGCCGTCGGCGCGGCGTTGACCGTGCCGCGCTCGACCGCCGTCGGCATGTAGTCGACGATGAAGTCCAGCACCTCGTCGCGTGCCGATGTTGCCCAGGCCCGAGGCGAAGAGCACCGGGAAGATCTTGTCTTCGCGAATGGCATTGTGCAGGCCGCCGACGATGTGCTCTTCGTCGATCGTGCCCTTCTCGAAGAACTCTTCCATCAGCGCGTCGTCGCCTTCGGCAACCAGTTCGATCAGCCGCTCGTGCGCCGCCTTCGCCTCGCCGGCCATGTTGTCGGGAATGGGGCCAACCTTGGCCTTGCCGTTGCCGCCCATGTCGTAGGTGTAGGCCTGCATCTTCACCAGGTCGATCACGCCGGTGAAGCTCTTCTCCGCGCCGATCGGCAACTGCACCGGAACCACGGTGCGGCCGAAGCTGTTGGTCAGCGACTCCATCACGCGATTGAAGTCGGCGCGCTCGCGATCCATGCGGGTGCAGACGATGGCGCGCGGCAGGGCAAACTTGTCGGCGTAGTTCCAGATGCGCTCGGTGACCACCTCAACGCCGCTGACCGCGTCGACCACGACCAGCGCGGACTCGACCGCGGGCAGCGCCATCTCGGCTTCGTGGATGAACATGTTGAAGCCGGGCGTGTCGATGAGGTTGATCTTGGTCTTGCCCCACTCGACCACGGCGGTCGCGGCCGCCAGCGACATCGCGCGCGAGATTTCTTCTTCGTCGTAGTCGGTGACGGTGTTGCCTTCGTCCACGCGGCCGAAGCCGCTGGGTGGCGCCGGCGGTGAACAGCATGGCGGATGCGAGCGAGGTCTTGCCCGAATGCGAGTGCCCAACCAGGGCGACGTTGCGGATGTTTGCGCCTTCGTAATTCTTCACGTAAGACTCCTTGGAAATGAGAAACCTTCGGCTGATGGGTGGAGTACCGCTTCAGCGGTACCAAGAGCGAGTCACTTTGAAGTTGGCTTTAGCCGCTGCGGGAAAGGCGACTTACCTCAGGCGATAAAGCGCACTGTAGATGGCTGCTTTGCGGTGCACGCCTGAAGGCGTGCTCCACCCCTCCTCCGGAGTATTGTTAAATTTTCATCCCGCTCAACCACAATCAGGTCGGCCCACTCCGCACGCTCAGAGGCAATTTTCCCCGACAGCACGTGGGACGTCGTGCTTAACTTCCCCGGGGATGCCGGTGAGGCACAAAGGCGGGGCACCATGCCGCCTGCGCATGGTGAAGCTGTAACAAACTCAGAATCCTAGCACAAGCCGTTTTGCTGCCTCAATGAACCAGGTCACAGAGCGACTGAGCCAACAGCCCTCAAAAGGGCTAGGTACAACCGAGACGGTTGTCCGTCTATCGAGTACTATTTGAAGATAGCCGGGAGACGTGGCATCTCGGCGCCTTAAGGAAGAGGAATGAATCGTAATATTTCTTCGGTCGGTCTCTCGCCGTACGTTGTGTCTGTCCTGGCTCTGAATCTTGCCTCGTTCGCCGGGGACACCTCCGTTCTGCGCCCCCCCAAGGGCTCCAAGGTCGCTCTGATCGTGTTCGAGGACCTGCAGTGTCCGGATTGCTCTCGCGCGGCGCCGCTACTTCATGAAGCCGCGAAGAAGTACAACATTCCTCTCGTGCAGTACGATTTCCCGCTACCCATGCACAACTGGTCGTTTGAAGCGGCTGTCAACGCCCGCTATTTCGATACCAAGTCGAAACAGATCGGCGACGAGTACAGACTGTTCATTTTCAAAAACCAGCCACAAATTACAAAAGACAATCTGCGCGGCATGACCGAGCGATTCGCGGACGATCACAAGGTTCCGTTACCCTTTGTCGTCGATCCAAATGGCGATCTCGCCGCCAAGGTGAGAGCCGACTTTCAGGTTGGCCAGAGAGTCGGAATTGACCACACCCCTACTATCTACGTAGTCAGCGACACCACACGAGGACGCCCCTTCGTCGAAGTTGTGGACCGTAGTCAGCTTTATCAGCTGATTGACGAGGTACAGAAGGAGGCCGCCGAGTCTTCGCCCAGCAAGACTGCGAGCGCCAAGTCATCGAGTACCAAGAAGGGGACGACCAAGTCGCAGTAGTCCGACCAAATATTGGAACTATCGGCGCCCGCGTCGGCGAATACAGGTGCTGAGCTTCGAAACTCCTAAAACATAGGGGTGTTTAGGTGTTATAGGGGTTTCGTGCCTGACAAACCTATGAGCATGACCAGTCCACTATCTTCTCGCGATCGCATTCTGTCCGCAGCCAAAGAACTTTTTGCCAAAAACGGCTACGAAAATACCAGCACCGTTGCCATCGCGCGCCAGGCTGGTACCAGCGAATCGCAACTGATGAAGCACTTCGGCAGCAAGCAGGGGCTGCTATTTGCGATCATTGACCAGGGCTGGACAGCCATCCTGCATCGTGCCTATGCGCTGTCGAGCGTTCCGAATCGCTCGCCTCAGTGCCTGATCGACGTTCTCGAGTCCTATGTCGTCGAACTGGAGCAGGATTCCGCAATGAAAACCCTGGTAGTGTTGGAGTCGCGACGCGCTCGCAGGGAGAGTTCAGGCCCCTCTCCGGCGGAGGGGTCGCAGCAATTCGGGTCGCTGATTGAGAGCCTTCTACGGGACTTGAAGAACCAGGGCGTGCTGCGAGCCGACCTCAATGTTACCGCCGCCCGTGCCGCGCTGTTCGGCATGACCGAGGGATTGCTGCTGGAAGCGGTCCTTAGCGCGAATGACAACCGGCAAGGGCTTTATGGTTCAGACGAGGTGCGCAGAGTTCTTGGCGCCTTCGTATCGGGTTTGACCACGGAGCATGTAGCTTCACAGCAGGACGAACAGCCCACCCCAAGCTGGACGCACGCCGACTAAAACTCGAGGTGCATTCGCACCCCAGGTACCGTCACCGGGCCGCGCACTTTGTTGTATCCGGGATTGTTCACGTGCTGTAGATCGAAAGCGAAGAACAGCCCGCGCCATGCATGCACGGTATAGAACGCCTCTTCGATGGTCTCCCGTCCATAAGTCAGTCCGCCGTCACCGAGGATGAATCCTAAGCCGCCGTCCGCCAGATATTGCTGGTGGTACGACTTGATACCGCTGGATACGAACGCTGCTCCCGCCCGATCGAGACTTCTTTTCCACCGCGTCCCGACAAAGTAGCTGCCAATTTCGACACCGGATTCGTCTTCCGTGTAGGCGAAGGATTCTGTCTTGCCGTCGTTCCATCCCCATCGCCCGAAGGCCCACATGTCTTTGACGAATTCCTGTTGGAAGTTGAATTCGAAGCCGTACTTGATACTCCCCGGCTGGCGTGTCGCTGTAATGTCGGGAGTTGCGGTCAGTCCTTCGTCGTAGAGCAACAACGAGTCCCGATAGTTGCCCATGTCTGCATGGTTGATGTAGGTGAGGAAGCGAACTTTCGTGTCCCTGTCTTTCAGCAGCGTAGGCCGAAGTTCCAGTTCGATGTTCTCCGCCCGGCTGTTGGCGATGTCCCAGCTCAGCTGAGGGCCATTAGCCACCGTCGGCATCAGCAGTTCGCCAAATCGCAGTCCCCAGTTGCGGTCCTCGTAGTCAAGAATCACGCCCATGGTGTAGCCGCGCGTCTCGGCTGCGTAGTCGTACGCCCCGTTGTTATCGATCACCCAATTCAGGAACTGGTAATGGCTGTCGGTGCCTCCAATGTTGTAATCGAAGAAATCTGCGGTCGAGAATTTCCCCACCCTGATCTCCAGCCGTCGTACCGGCAACTCGGTCTGCAACTCCAGCGCATTGCGCTCCTGCGTGATCTTCTCCTTCGACAGCGGAATGACCTGTTGCAGCATGAGCCGCGCAATGTAGGGAGCGGTGCCGATGCTCGGGTTCCGAACCACGTCAAGGTTAGTAAAGCCTGCCAGACCCAGCGCTCCGCTGATGCCTCCCCACCCAGCTTCTTCCACGTCGAAATAGGCTGCGGTGTTCCGCGTGAGCTCATATCCCGTGTACAAGGTGAGTACGCGCGAGATCGCGTTCTCCGAAGTGTTCTTCAGGCTGTTGGGGCCGCTGTACAGCGCATAAAAATCGCCATGCGCCTGGAACACGAAATTAGCCTGTCCCGAGATCCACCACTTCGCCGTATCGGAGTGCTCGAAGAAGGTGTCCCTGGGCTTGCTCTGGGTCGGCTCGGCTTCATCGCCGGCTTTTGGATCGGACTGCGCCGACATCTTCGGCCCGAACAGAAGAAGCGCGCACGCAAGCAGAATACATCGCCGAATGAAGAACTTGCTCATCGCGAAAGATTGAGTATCGCATCCGAGAATCCCACTGTAGTGAGTTAATCTCGCTTTGTAACAGCCATTTCATATGCCGGTCGGTTTGACGCCCATCTGCGAAAAATCTAGAATCAGGATGGCTGGACGACGGCGTCCGGCCTTTCATTTGCAATGCGCCGGCGAGCGACTTTGCGTCGCTGGAGCGAAAGACTTTTCCCCGGCCGTTGGCGGTGTAGCTCAGGTGGTTAGAGCGACGGTCTCATAATCCGTAGGTCGTAGGTTCGAGTCCTACCGCCGCCACCAAGATACAAGCAATCGCAGTGTTACTTGCTCATCGCATCCGCCGGTGGCCAGCGCATTCTTCTGGACTGCCGCGCAGGGTACCGGAGCGCAGCTGAGGACCTCATGCAAGACTCATCGAGCGGGAAAACGGCTGTCATCACCGGCATCACCGGCCAGGATGGAGCGTACCTCGCGAAACTGCTGCTCGATAAGGGCTACACGGTATACGGGACGTTTCGCCGTGCCAGCTCTGTCAACTTCTGGCGCATAGCTTCGCTCGGAATTCGCGACCACGCTCGGCTGCACCTTACCGACCTGGACCTCACCGACATGGGTGGCGCCATTCGGCTCATCCAACAGTCGCAGCCACAGGAAGTCTACAACCTGGCGGCGCAGAGCTTTGTGAAGCTTTCCTTCGATCAGCCGATAACTACCGCCGAAATCACCGGGCTGGGCGCGGTGAATCTGCTTGAGGCGATCCGCATTGTCGACCGCAAGATACGCTTCTATCAGGCTTCGACCTCCGAGATGTTTGGCAAGGTAGAGTGCGTGCCCCAGGATGAGAACACCAGATTCTATCCCCGCAGTCCTTACGGCGCAGCTAAACTCTATGCCCACTGGATGACCATCAATTATCGCGAAGCCTACGATATTTTCGGAGTGAGCGGAATACTCTTCAACCATGAATCTCCGCTGCGCGGCATGGAGTTTGTAACTCGCAAGATCACCGACGCTATCGCTCGCCTGAAGCTCGGCATGATCGACGTCATCGAGTTAGGCAACCTGGATGCTCGTCGTGACTGGGGCTATGCTCCCGAGTATGTCGAGGGTATGTGGAGGATGCTGCAACACGACACGCCTGACGTTTATGTCCTGGCCACCGGGCACAGCGCCACCGTCCGCGAATTTGCTGCTTTGGCTGCCGCAGCTATCGGCATGGAATTGAGCTGGCAGGGTAAGGGAGCCGAAGAGCGAGGTATCGACCCCAAGACCGGCAGGTGTGTGTTCAAGGTCAGTCCCAAGTACTACCGTCCTGCGGAAGTGGAGTTCCTGCAAGGGAGCGCGGCGAAGGCTGAGAGCGTCCTGGGTTGGCGCGCTACGACTCAGCTTTCCGAGCTATGCCGGCTGATGGTAGAAGCCGATTTACAGCGAGTCTCGACCGGACAATCACTCTACTAGCAATGCCTACCGCTTTAGTCACCGGCGCCGCTGGATTCACGGGAAAGTACGTCGTGGAGGCTCTGACTCATCGCGGCTATCGCGTCATTGGAATTGGACTAGGCGATCCAGCCGGCGATGACTGGGTTCCATGCGACCTGACCGACAAAGCTGGCACGAAGAATAGTCTCCGGGGAATCACGCCCGATGTTGTCGTCCACCTGGCGGCGCTGGCCTTCGTTGGCGAAGGCAATCCTGAGAACTTTTACCGCGTCAACGTACTTGGAACTATCAACCTGCTGGAAGCGCTCGCCGACGCCGATCGCACACCTTCGCGAATACTGATAGCCAGCAGCGCCAATGTCTATGGCAACATCTCGGGTCGCGAACTAAGCGAAGACGTCTGTCCTGCTCCGGTAAATCACTATGCCGCCAGCAAGCTTGCCATGGAGCACATGGTCAGAACATGGTTCGATCGCCTGCCCATTGTTTTGACGCGACCGTTCAACTATACGGGCCCCGGACAGGACGAGAGATTCGTTGTCCCGAAGATTGTGAACCACTACAAACGCCGGGCGAGTTCCATCAAGCTGGGCGATACCGCGGTAGAAAGAGATTTCTCCGACGTCACAGATGTGGTTGAAGCTTATATGAGGCTGCTGGAGAGCAATGCGCGATCGGAAGTCGTGAATATATGCAGCGGCAAGCCGATCAGCGTGGCAGCCATCGTCTCAGAGATGAATAAGATCGCTGGATACGAAATCAAGGTTGAAACACAGCAGGAGTTTTTGCGGAAGAACGATATAAAGCGCCTGATTGGCAGCAACCAAAAGCTGCGAAATCTAATAGGATTTGCTCCCTCTATACCCATTCGAGAAACGCTACGGCGGATGTATGAAGCCTAGCTTATTTGTATCGAATCGGCTGGGAATATTATTATTGTACTCTCTTTAAGCATAAATCTACATATATTAGCTCCGCCGTAGTCCTAGGACGCTTAGAAAGAAGCTGCAAAGGACTACTTCAAAACCCAAAGTTAGAGACAGTGCCGCCGGAATCACAATGCGTAGCATTTGCTCAGGGTTCAGGCTGCCGAAATTGTGTTGTTCCCAGACTCGCACGGCATAAACAGTCGCCGTCAGTCCCAGAGCAATCAGCACGCCGCCGATAACCAGGCCCACTTCCAGGTTGATGAAGCGAAACAGCCGGTTGAGCCGGGGATCCTCGGGAAGCAGTCCTTCCGAAATGGCAAAGATTTTAGTGAAGGTCGCGAATGCCGCAGCTTGAAACCCGGCAAGAATGGCCATAGCAGCATAGATCATAGTGTCAACGTCTAGTGCAACTCTGCCTACGGATTGAGGGCCAGTAAGCAACCATAAGCCTACCAGTGCGCCACCCAGCATCAGCATTATGCCAGGATAGAGAAATAGCCATCGTGGGCTATACAGCAGCATGAAGCGCAAATGCCGCCAGCCGTCTCGCCACGTACGCAGATGGGGAGGCCGGCTCCGTCCATCCACCGAGAGAGTGGTTGGGACCTCGGAAACCCGCATACCCAACAAAGTAGCTTTAACTACCATCTCGGTAGCAAACTCCATTCCAGTGGTATGCAGGTGCATTTGTTCATAGGCCGCCTTGCTAAAGCCACGAAGGCCACAGTGAAAGTCTCCACACGATGCTTTGAAGAATACCCGCCCTATTAGAGTCAAAACCGGATTGCCAAGATATTTATGCAAGGGCGGCATTGCACTGGGCGCGATTCCACCCTTAAACCGATTGCCCATCACCAGGTCATTTCCCTCGCGCAGCTTTTCCAGAAATATTGGAACGTGCGAGAAGTCATAGCTGTCGTCGGCATCCCCCATTACAATATATTGGCCGCTGGCCGCCGCAATTCCGCCCCTCAGAGCCGATCCATATCCCTTGGCTTCGACAGGAATCACCCGCGCTCCCAGGTGTTCCGCAATCGCCTGCGAGCCATCGGTGCTACCGTTATCCGCGATTACCACTTCTCCCCTGATACCATGCTCGCGGAACGCACGCTGTGCCTTTTCTATGCAGGTGGCCAGGGTTTCCGCCTCGTTCAGGCACGGCATGACTACCGAGACTTCGGGCAACCCCTCTTGCTTGGCGAGAACGCGTTCGACAGACAATTCAGCCAACTCGGACATCGTACTACTCCTCAAGAATCTTCATTGAGCGCCGACCAGCGCGGTTACTACCAATATCTTCATGTTTATTCAGGAACTCAGCAAGACGCTGACGCGCACTTGCACAGAGCTCACATCCTAAAGATACACCAGCGTGCTTGGTCGGGAAGCGCTCCGAATCAATAGCCACGACAAACGCATATTTCATTTTGTGTCTAGCATCTATCGTCCAAGACTTGCTTGCATGGCTTTCAATTGTGCGTCTCTGTTACTCCACTGGCTTACGGCAAAGTATCAGATACTGTCCGCCGAGAGGCAGAGAGTGAAGCCAGCGCTCAGCAAAGCGAAGGAAGGACAACTGGCGGGGAAAATAGAAAAGGGAGTCAACGCTGAGAATCTCAAAACCTGCATCTGCCAATAATCGGCGACCCTCCGGCGGAGGGATGGTAATGGCATTCTCATCGAATGCGCATTGCGACATGACATATCGAGTACCCGGATTCCACGGATTGTTTTCCCACAAGGCAAACAAACCTCCGGGCCTTAGCGCGCGACGAATCGCTAACAGACAGCCCTGCCGTTCGTTCGGCGCAATATGATGGAACACGCCGTTGCAGTACCCAAGATCCATTGTGCCGTTAGGCTCCCACTCGTCCACGTGCTGGAAACAGACTCCGGCGCTTTGGTTAGTTTGCCGCGCGATTTCGATCGAGGCGCCCGCAACGTCCACGCCCAGCACTCGCTCCGCCTTGAATGTCGAAGCAAGCAGCGGCGCGTTCCGTCCATCGCCGCACCCGTAGTCTAAGATGGCTCGGATCCCGGTGCGAAGCCGCGCAACGCGTTTTGCAGTCCAGTCGATTCTTCCCTGAGCGTAAAAATCCCTTTCTTCTCCGGTAACCGCAAGCGACCTCGCCAAGTCGGTTTCGTAGCTGCTGGCGTAACGGTCAAATTCAGCTTGGCTCATGCGTCAGCCTTGGCGTAAGGTATCCGCTGCCTTCAACATGCTTCCGGGTGCTCTGTAGCACGCTGGATCGAATGCGACAGCCGCAAATTTTGCATTGGACCTTGATTTGAGCCCTCCATAACCTGATTTACTTGACAACTGTCGTACTGCTCGTAGTCTTGGTGGTCGCGTCATCCGATCCATTCACAGGTTCGATTCTCACATCGTCCCAGTAAATCGTCCCGGTTCCAGCAGTTCGGAAAAGATGAATTCGAACTGTAGTGCTAGCTTTTCCGAGGGTAACGGAATCTGAAACCGGCTGCCAGTCGGCGCCGGGGTGCAACTCGTTCGAGAAGATCGCCATTTTGGCCCCTTGACCGTAAACCGCCATCTGTGCGCCGGCGGTCGCGCCCGGCGAGGCAGCAACCCATGCGGAGACCCGGTACCGCTGGCCCGGTTGCAACCCTGTGACATCCTGATACATGGAACCCGTGCCACCTGTTTCTGCCAGACTTTGAGTGCCACCGTGAGCTTCCGCGCTGGAAACGCTGGCGCGCAGCCACTGAAAGGGTTGCCAGGCATCTAAATCAACCTCTTCGAAATCCGGATCCTCTAGTTTCCCAGCAGGCACCTCGTCAATGTGAGCCGGTAGGACATATCGTTGCACATCCACTGGCGACCATGTTCCCGAATTCATGTCGAGAGCGCAAAGACCGTCGCTTATTCCGTGCTGCTTCAGCCAGTCAACCGCCTCTGCCCCAACCCGCCCACGAGCCGCACCCATAAGATTCCAGCCTTGAGGAAACCACGAGCTGTATCCGTTAAGAGTAGGAATGCCGTACTGTTCCGCGACAAGCATTCCGTCGGTCTGCCTGTAGAGCATTCCCGTGCTGCTCTTACTCCAGTTCGAAACGTAGAATTCAGCGCACTCTTTGGGAGGCGGCGGAATTATAGAAAATTTTTGGGCTTCTACCTTTCGGCTTATCAAGTGCGTCGGCATGAAGTTGATTTGTTCTACAATCAGCGCCCCAGCTAACAGTACAGTCAGATAAGCAAGAACGCCGCGAAACGCGCGCTTCCTCCTTATTGTTTCCAAGCCGAACATGCATACGATTACCACGCCGATATTGAGTACCAGGTTGATGCGCTGCGGTACGCGGAGTGCGGCGGCTCCAGGTAGCAGTCTCCAAAGCACGGTCCAGACCGGAGCATGCTCGCCGATGCGCACCCCCGCCGTCCACAACGTCAGGCACGTGAGCGCAATCGCCGACATCGTGCAGAGGATCCAGTTTTCAATCTCGCGATTGCCGTGGCGTGAGCGCCACAAAGACATCCCGCAATAAATCGAAACAGCAACGAAGACCATTACAGTGAGAAGCGGCCACCCCGTCGGATGCTCATGAACCCCGCCGGGGCTGATCAAATCTTCAATTCGGGCGGACATCCTTCCCCAAACCAGGCTGTCTTTGCCGACGTCAAATATCCCCAGGGGTGCCGGCATAAAATACAGAGTTTCGCCCAGCGTTCTATGACCCGTGCGATGCAAAGAGGGCAGGTACAGGGCAAAGAATGGCACCATCGCTATAAGAAAAACACAGAGCCCCAGCGACAAGTTCAACATTTGCTCGCGTAATTCTCTGAGCATCCGAGATACCATTTGCCCGCCAACGAAATATGCAAAAGCCACATAAAGAACTATTCCGCTTGCGCCACACAATACAAAAAACCAGGCCTCGTAGTAAGTCGTGTAAAAGAAAAGAGCCATGAGGAGGCTGAAAGCGCAGATCCACAGTCTCGCTGTGGTCGGCCTCGAAGCTCTCGCTCGCCAGAATCTGGCGGCAAACACAAACAGCCAGGGAGCCACGACGGCACAGTTCAGGTGCGTATGCACCACATCTATGTAGTACATGTTCGAGATGATGAATAGAAATGCCCCGAACAGTGCTGTCGACCTCCGGAAGCGCAGGACCTCGAACAATAGGCGATACATGCCGAACAGACCCAAGACGGTCACCAGCATCATCACAAGTTCTAGCGCCAGATAGCGATCGGCGCCCACCGACCTGAATCCGGCATAGGGGAGCCCGAGGCCGAGTAGGGTGTCGCTATTCCCAAGTACTTTCTTCTCTGGATAAAAGAAGTTTGGGGACGCAATGGGATCCTGACCATGAAAAGTCCGTGTCCAGTGTTCAAGAATTGCTATTTCATATCGTCCGTCCGCCGGATCGGCCACGATTGCATCGAAATTGGTGGCAAAAAAAGGTCGGAAAATGATGAACAAAGACGCTGCGGCACAAACCGCGAACAATATTGCAAAGCCTATTCCGGCGAAAAGTGCCCCTGGCATTGGGCGATCTGGAATATGGGTCCCGAGTTGCTCGGGAGACTGCTGGTTCATTGGTCCTCTTAGTGGGTTTGGGCTCTGGCGGTTTCGCAGAGCATATTCAGGATAACACTCGATGATGGCGAAATCCCGCGCAAGTCAGATCACGTTTGCCGCTGCCGGATCAAGGAAAGCTAACCTCGCTTCCTTGCAAGTTCACTCCTCAGAGTCTCCAAGTTGGATTTGGCGATCCCAGAAAAATCAATCGCAACATCGTCAGTTAGTTTACTGATATTAACCGCTTCGAGAAGCTTTTCAGCTTCCGCTACCTCCCCGTGATCCAAAAAACATTTGGCTCGGCTGCATTTCATCACTTCTCTCACCGGCGGCGGCATTCGCTCCGCTGCTTTCTCCATAAGGGCTATCAGACGCGGGAGGGGGAGCTTGTAAATGTCCTGAGACACTTCATGTTCGGAAATAGGAGCCACACTCTGATAAATGGCCGACGCCCCAAAAACGACATCCATAAGCTGGAAACGGTCTGCGAAATACTCCATTGCCACTTGAATCCACCACTCGTAATAATGGACGTAGTCCTGCTGCACGACAATAGAAGTTCCTGGAATTAATCGGGGAAAAGTCTGCAAAGCTACCCAATGGTTCAATTCGGGGGACTTGGCAACATCGACGAAACAGAATTTCGATGGGATCCCTATTCCATCTCATCTTGAGCAGGTCCCCCGGAATAGCGATTACCTGGTTGCAATAATCTTCGGTGATCCTGGCAAAAAGTGGAAAAACGGATCCGAATGCAGGCAACTCCCAATCTTTGAAGTACCAATCATAACCATCCGTCAAAAACAGATCGAAGCTATAGATGCGGCCGAGGTGTCCTGCCGGATTCTTAGCTAAGCCGCTTGCCAGGGCCAGTGTTCCAACACCGCAATACGGACCCAAATCGACAATCGCCCCGGCCCCCGAAAAGCAGTCCTTCGCCAAGCAATGCAGATAAGCCAGTTCGAGAGACGACAACATGCTCTTGCACGAGATGGGTCCGCGCCGCGTGCTTACCGTGTAGTGCTGGAAAGAGGTTTCGCAGATGGGAAGAGTGGACTCAGAGTTCCAGAACGGTACATATTCACGCCAGCGGCTGGTATCTGGTTTTTTGAAATTAAGTTCACTAGGCTTATTCATCAGAGATCTCTTATATGAGCCGGGGATAAAGATCGTTGCTGTTTTGACAATGGCTGAGAATCAGCGGTCGCCAGTCACAATCTTTGTTCCTCTTATATATAGTCGTCCTTCTCGACTACCAATATCTATCGGGTGAAACGGCGCAACGGCGGGAAGTAGACCTATCATAAGTCTGCTCCTGCCCCCAGGATCCAAGCTTGATTGCCCAAGGCCCGCGGATGCTTAGATACGCGAAGGCGGAATTGTCGCAGATTCTCGGGGATTGGAACTTCTATCCTATCTGTGACCTTGTATTCCGAATACAAATCCTGCTTATAAAAAGGAGTCCCGGCGTCGTCACAAACTAGTAAAGTCGAAGCCCAAGGACTCTTGAGAAGCTCAATTACGACCCTGCGAAAGGCTCCTTCCTTCAGGCTATATCGCAAATGGGCCTCCTCACCCTCGATCACCAGCGCAGGCCTCGTACCCTCCAGCAGTTGATCTGTCACTAGGCGCCGTTCAACCAGCGAGATACTATCCCATTTTTTCTGGAGTACCATTTCCAGGTATTGTTTGCTGAAAGCCGGAGGTACATGGGGGGAATATCGCTCGAAGAATTGCATCAGCATGCCCTCAAAGCTATCGTTGATCGCTCTATGGGTCAGCAGGTTTGAGTAACCGTCGGCGATTACTTCGAATTCTGAGAGTCCAATGGACAAGTCGAACTCATGGTAACTTACGCCGCGGCCAATCCGGTATAACGTTTCCTTTGGGGAAGGGGCTTCCGCTAGCACCGGGAGAAGCTCCTTACGAGACGAGTGGCGAACGTATAACAGCGCCAGGTCGTCAGGCAACCAATTGAAGAATGGCAAACGAAAACTGTGAATGTCGTAGGCGTAGAGCCGGTTGGGGGTATCGTAAATGACCATCACGCCTTTCGAACGTAGAATACCCCACATCATTTCGAGCACAACCAATCGCTCGTCCATACGAAGATGCTCCAGTACCGCTGGCAAGAGCACCAGATCGCATCGGTTCTGAACGCGACTGCGGAAGGTTGAAATTTTTTCGGGCGACGCCCAGTCGGGATCCATCAAGTGAAAGGAAACGTTGTTGACACCGACGAAAGCGGCTCGTTCACGGGCCAAGTCAATGGAAAACGGATCGATATCAAAAGCGTCTATGTGAGCACATTTCTGAGCCAGAGCCAAGGTTGCGGCACCGCTTCCGCAGCCGACCTCGACAACCGATGCTCCCTGGAGGGAAAATGCGCCCTGAATCCACGGCAGCATGCAGGTGTAATAGTTAATGGCTCTTATGAAAAACTTATCCTCGCAGACGCTGTCCCCCTCGGGCGTCATCGCGAACTCAAGATCACGGCCATAGCTCTTTGCGAAAAGAGCACGGATCTTTGAAACGTAAGAATCGTCTCGGATTCTGGAAAGCCCCATCTGCTGAGTTTATTATAGTTGTCTTATGTTTCGCATCGTAGCAGCACCACGTCTCCCCATCGCTCTGTGTCGCGCCCAAGCAATATGCCGGGGTCGTCAATGACCCCAGCCGCGGCGGACCATGCCAATGTTTGATCAAGTCGCCAGGAGTTTCACCATCGCATTCACCATGCGGTCGGGAAGCAATGCCATCTGCGACATCCTGGCGAAGAACGGCCTGGGATCCGCAGGCGAATGGTTCCAGCAACCAATCGCACCGATCGGCGACGAACCGTGGCTGAAAGCTTTCGTCCGTCTAGTAAACGAAAATCAGGCAGGGGGCGTGTTTGGCTCCAAAATGTCGCACGATCACCGCGCCGCGATTGATACCCATTTGCGCCAAGCCATCCCCGGATATCGTTGCCTGGACGACGTGCTGCCCCGCCATCGCTGGGTGCAGTTGGTACGAAAAGACAAGGTCCTGCAGGCTATTTCGTTGTGTCGCGCTGAATCCTCTAACCGCTGGGCCACCACCGACGCGAGTCAAATGCCGTCCGGTGAGCTGGAATACGATTTCTTCCATGTGCTCTCACGGGTCATGATGATTCAAGCTGGGGAGTTGGCGTGGGAAGTTTATTTTCAGCAGTACGGGATCGAGCCCTTGCGCATAGTGTATGAGGATTTCTTTCATGATCTCGAGCCTCAACTCAAGCGCCTGATCGATTACCTTGGGGGCCTGCCGCCGGGACGGGCATCGCTGGAAATCGAGCCAAAGTATAAAGTCCAGCGCGATCAAATGAGTAACCAGTTGCGTGAACATTTCATCTCGGACCTCAACCGTCTTGGCGACCCCAGCTTCCCCGCCGAGATTGGCGCACCTTGGGACAACTGGGTGCGGTTCTTCTCCGAGCGCCAGTGGCGTTCACCCCAGAACAGCGCCGATTGAAGTGTTAAGGTCTCTACCCTGAGGCTGCGGCCCCGTTCACGATATACTCTCAAGTAACTACTTCCCTCATCGGGTGAGGACTGCAGCTACTTTTTCGGAATACGAATGCGGGTTAACGACCTACAGAATCGCAAGGCGCTCGCCCAGAATTACCTTCGCCGGTCGCAGGTCAATACCGGCATGCCCGTGATTTTGGAGATCGAGTCCACCAGCATCTGCAACTTGAAATGCATCATGTGCCCGTACCCCATCATGGGTCGCAAGAACGAGCATATGAGCATGAGCGTTTACGAGAAGATCATCAGCGAAGGCGCGGGGTTCCTGGAGTTTATCTGGCTGCATTTCTTCGGCGAACCGCTCATCAATCCCGAAATTTACAAAATGATTGATATGGCTGAAGACGCTGGTATCCGGACGGGCATGAGCACCAACGGGACCCGCCTTGATCGGAAAGCGTCGGCCGCGCTGCTCGACAGCAAATTGTCCATGCTCTACATCAGTCTGGACGGAGCAACCAAGCAGACGTTCGAGAAAATTCGCGTCGGCGCGAAGTTCGAGAAGGTACACGCGAATGTCGCCCGCTTCGTGGAAATGAAGCGCGCGCGCGACAGCGAGATGCTGGTCCGCCTGCAGATGATCCACATGACAGCCACTGAAAATGAGAGGGAGCAGTTCGACGAAGAATGGCGCGACAAGGGTTTCGACGCCATCGACTACAAGTCGTTTAACTACTGGGCCAACCAGGATCAAAGCCTGATTCAAATCGAAGAAGCGAGCCCGCCACGGCCAACCGGTGCCTGTGCCGAGCCTTGGATCGGATTTGCCATACTTGCCGATGGAACCGCCGTTCCCTGCTGCAACGATTATTCCGCGAAGATGCCGCTGGGTGATCTCAAGACCCAGTCCCTGCGCGAGGTTTGGAACGGACCAGCGATGATGAAGCTGCGCAGCCGCTTCGCGGGCGAGGTGCCGGACGTGAAGGGCACGCTTTGCGAAGGCTGTACCTTCCCTGTCCTGGGAGTGCAAGAGGGCCAGCCGGTATTCAGCGCTTCGGATGCACGGCTGGACGTGGCCCGTTGGAACGGGTCGGACATGCCGGTGCTTAGTCCATCCGACCCGCACCTGGTCAACATTTCATTTAAGTCCGTACCGTCGCGAGTCGAGCCAGGTCAGCCCATGGCTTGCACCGTTGCCATCGAAAACCGCTCTCCCTGGAACCTGCGCAGCACCGGCCCCAATCCTGTAAACATCAGCTATCACTGGATCGACAGCAATGGAGCGTGTGTGGTGTTCGACGGCCTGCGCTCCCGCTTGATACCGGAGCTGCCGAGCGGCAGACAACGTACGTATCCCCTGGATGTAGTCGCACCTGACATCCCGGGCCGTTACACCTTGCGTGTGACGCCGGTGCAGGAATACGTGGCATGGTTTGACAACATCGACCCGCGAAATACTGCCCAGTGCACGATCGAAGTCGAAGTCGTTGAACCGCGGGAAAAGCTGCGACGCCCTTCCGAAACAGTGCTCGCGACCGCGCTCTAATTCTCAACACTAAGTGCGGGTAAGGATCTGGTGCCGCACTCTGTCCAGTAGCGGCCGGAGCTGCTGATTGTCTTTCAGCCTACGGTAAAACTTTCGCGCAACTCGATAGGTAAAACCCCGGCCCTCAGTCGATCTGATTTGCGGCGCCGGATGGTTCGCCACTTCGACCGAAGGTGGAGGGACGTCCAGGGCAGCCCCCAGGGCCGCGTCGCGAGCGTAGACTAGCTCGACACCTGCAGCTACCAGTCGGTCCAGCACTTCGCTTGGCTGTCGAAACGATTCCGAGCTCATTTCCCTCACAATGCACACAGACGTTGCGCGACGGTTTCCGCGTAATCCCGCCAGGTCGTGATCTTCCGGAACCGGGCCTCTATCTGAAGCTTCTGCAGCAAGCTCTCATCTGTAATGAGTCGTTCCATAGCTTGCGCGATTGCGGCCACATCAGTCATGTCGACTGTGGTGCAGCCACCCGGTGTGGCAAGCTCACGCATCACTCCGCCGTCGTGCGCTATACACGGTCGTCCCATCCATAGACTCTCCACGATTGGAAGTCCATAGCCCTCCACCAGTGAAGGATAAACCGTGAAGGTGCAGCGCCTGAACTCCTCGGCCAGAGATTCATCGTCCACCGTGCCCAGCCACTGAATGCTGGAATCGCGTCGCGTCAGCGCCTGCACCTCCTCGGCTATCTCGGGAGCACCGGCGTAACGATTGCCGATGAGCACCAAGCGCAACGGGAGGTCCGGGCGGCGCTCACGCAGCTGGCGATAAGCCTGCAGGAAACGTTTGTGGTTCTTGCGAGGCTCCAGCGTGGAAACGAACAGGATCCGAATCTCGTCGTTGCGAGTGGGAAATTCGTGACTTTGATTGCGCGGTTGCTCGCCGAACTGGCCGGGCAGATGAATTGCCTCATGAACGGAGGGCAATCGGTCGTTCTGTTGCGCAAGGTAACGACTGAATTCGCTGAGCGTGAAGTCAGAGATAGTCCAGACTGCGTCGACCTGAGCCAACGCTTTCAGGTACGCAGGAAATCCCGAGCACACATTCGGGTCACACAGCTCCGGATTAAAAACCGGAATCAAGTCATACAGAATTGCCGCTGTCTTGAATCCGCGCCGCTGCGCCCACTTCAGGCGCGCCTCAGCCTGGTCGTCGAACATCACTTCCGGCAATAACAGAACCGGAGGCTGAGCTCGCGTGGCTGCGGATGCGCGAAATCAAAAGTTCAGGAGTGATACCGCCTTTCCATGCGGCGAGCAGGCCGAGTCCATCGCGGGGACCGCCATAGCCCTGTAGAAAATTCCTGCGAGTCTGGTCAAGAAAGATGAACTCCCCGAGGTCCCGACTCCACGCCGCGAACACCAGCTCAAGCCGATCGTCGTACTGCAGTTCGGAGCAGAGCCGCCTTACCACGCGGATCACTCCCGGGTTCGCCGGATCGAGTGCAGCATTGGTGACGTCGACCAGAATGATGCGACTCTCGCGGCGCTCTTCGGCGCCGACCCGCGAGACATCAGTCTGGCGCTGTTTAACGAGGTTGAGGATCTGGTTTTCCCAAGCCGACAATGTGAATTCCCATTGACGCCGTGCGCGGAATTCCGCAAAGCGAGACAACAGCTCCGGCGCACCATCGCCGTTCACGCCGTTGCACCGCCGCATTCAAAAGAGACGCGAGCTTCGCCGCCATCTCCGCGGTGTTCTCGCAAAGCAGCCACGGTTCTGCAATCACTTCCGGATGCGCACCCAGATTGAACGCCAAAGCCGGGCGATCGATCCACTGCATCTCCGCCAGCGGCAGATTGAATCCTTCCCAAAGCGATGTACTGATACCGGCGGAGCACAGCCGCATGACCTGCTGCAATGTGAGGTCATCGGGAGCGCCAAGCAGCTCGACGAACGGTGCGAGTTCGCGGGGAACATCGCAGTCCTCTCCCGCATCCAGCAGCAGCAATCGCGTGGCACGGCACTTCTCCCGCACCATACGGAAGACGTCGTAAGCGGCCGCCGAATTCTTGTATCCTTGCGCCTCGAATCGTCCAAGCGCGAGCACCAACCGCTCGCCTTGCTTGACGTAATTTTCCAGGCGCGGCAACAGTTCCCCGCCTTCTCTGGCCTGCCGATCTCCGCCGAACGTGCCCAGGGCCATGTGATCGCCCCCCAGCAGCACCGTGTGTACTCCTTCAGCGCGACCTCGATCGGGTTCGCTTTGCGTATTGCGTATGAAGTCACTGATGGGGAGCACGGTGTCAATCGACGGCAGGGTAAGTTGGCGAATGCGGCGAAGCTCGCGCTGCATGGTCAACTGTGGCTCGGGAAAGCCATCTTGCGCTACCGCGCCAGCGTCGATGAACAGGCTTGAGATGTCGCGGCCTCCCGCGCGCGCAGCCAATTCGAGGAACGGCCACCCACCGACCACGACTGCATCGGGAGCACTCTGCTGCCACAGTTGTAGTGTGGCCGCTGCGGCGGCTTCTTCAGTCTCCGCCATATTCAGCCCTTCGGGCAACGTGAGCACCGTCACGGCGCGCGATATCGGCAGAAGCATCGACTTGTCACACCGCAGGCAGACGAATCGAACCTCGTGGCCGGCGTCTACCAGCTTTCGCGCCAGCAGCACCAGCAAACGATCCACGCCGAAGCGTGGCAGCAGGCGCTCGTTACATATGTCGATTCGAAGTGGCCGCATAAACGAAAACGTCCGTTACGATCTTGCTTCCGAGCTAAGGTTGAATGTCGAGACAGGAGCCATCACCGTCGCCGATGCAGCCGCGGCCTGCGAACGGCGGGCAAACTTTTCCTGGAGCGTTGGAACGGAAAGCAACGCACGCATTGCTGCCAATGCTTCCAGATAGGTACGGTACAGAATCACTCCGCCATAATGACGGGCAAGTCCCTCAGCCCAACTATTCGCCGGAGCCAGGACGGGTACTCCACGCCGGATCGCTGCATTGACCAGCGGCTCTTCCGGATGTCGATCCCACAGCCACAGCAGCTGGCGTCTCTCCAGACGGTGGCGTCGGCCCATTCTCTCCAGATAAATCGCGGAGCGGGACGGTTGTCGAGGTGCTTGTGCGCGTGGCCGGCAAGAGCGCTGACTTCAAGCGAGGGCCATCCCGCTACCGCAGACGACCACGGGTTCACGACGCGCATTCTGCGGACGCGGGCCCGACGTAGATCTCCTCCAGCCGGGCGATGGTTGCGCGCTCGTCGAACCTGGCACGCCGGGCGTAATTATATGCCCCATGCGTGACAGCCAGATTCGGATCCACAATGTATCGCTGCATCGCCTGTGCGAGTTCGTCGGGCATCATCCGGCGTCACCAGGAAGCCGGATTGCGAGTCTTCCACCAGTTCAAGATTGCCGCCGAGCGGGTTGCGATCTGCGCTTTACCCGCGGCGATTGCCTCCAGCATGGTGACCGGCTCATTCTCCGGCCAGATTGAAGCCAGCACGGCAACGTCCGTCTCACTCATCAGTGCAGAGCAGCTCGGAACGGGGTACACGGCCGACGAAACGCAGATGACGCCCGATCTCCGACTGCACAGCGCTTCTCGATCAGCGGCCGAAGATGCCCCTCGCCCGCGATGGTCACCTGCCAGGGAACGCTGATGCTCGCATCTTGCGAGAGCCGCTTCATGGCCTCGAGCAGGACCGGAATTCCTTTGTGCTCGCCCAGATAAGCCGAACAGAGAAACCTGCACAGCTGCCGTCCGCGGATGGCTGCTTCGCTGCATCCGGCCACCGAGGCCAGATCGATTCCGTTCGAAACTGCGAAGGTCCGCTCAGCAGGAAATCCTGCCTGCGTGTACGTACTTCGCCAGATAAGCGCTGGGCGTCAGCAGGTAGTCCGCTTGTGCCAGGCACCAGGCCACGTAATCCCGACGCAGCCGCATCGGCAATGCGGTTCCTCCGGGCGGCTGGATCGCCGGCATGCAGCCTGCACACTCGTCGAAATTGTTGCAAAGCGATCCATTGGGGCGAAGGCGCGTCTGACGAAAACAGAAGCCCCAGTGATCGTGCAGTGTGACCAGGCAAAGCGCGCCGGCATCTTTGGCGGCCGGAATGAGGTTCGCTCCCAAGCCCATCACGTTGTGGAAGTGAACCACTTCGATGCGGTCAGCCTGCGATGATCGCTTTCAGGCGCCGGGCTGCGGCTGGCCAGTAGAAGTTCTCGTCTGGCTCGAGCGAACGTATCGCCAAGCCGATAGACGGGCAGTCCCTCATGAACGTCGAAATTGAGCGTTCCGGTCGGGCATGCTTTCGGTAGGCAAGTCTCCCGCCAGCACGGTGACGTGATGACCTCGCGCCGCCAGCGCCTGGGCCTGCCGGAACGCCACGATCTCCGCGCCGCCTACGGTGCGTGGAGGAAAGAAGTTACTGACCAGGAGTATGCGGGAGGACATCTATCGAATATCCTAAATCACCATCAACCGGCTATGCCGTGATCACGGAGAGGTCTTTGGCGACGAACTGAGCGGCGCGAACCATAGTGGCTGAACCTTGCGAAACCACTGCATCCCCGGCTCGCGGTCGAGGGTCGAGGTACGCCAGCGCCAACCCTCCCCACACTTCTCCCTTACCGTTTTGTATGGAATGCTCGATGATCTGGCCGGGCACGAAATCGCATTGCACAAAGTGAACGTGAGGATTTGAATTCCAGTTCGCCGCCAGGATGCCTTGGCGGCAGTTCTCATTTCCCGAATCGTGAGCCAATATCACCATGGGCGTGCGCGGCCGATAAGCCAACACCAGATCGAGGTCCCGGCGCACTCCTTCGGCAGAATGATTGGCGTCAATCAATACGTACTGCAGGGGAAGCCCAAGCCGCTCGAAACGTGCCAGCGCCTTCGGGATCAGCTCTTGCGAGTTCCCAATCAGGAGTTCGGCGTTATCGGGCAAGCGAAAGCGGTCGCGCACTGCCGGATCAATGTCAATCGCGAGAATGCGTTCGCAGAATTGCGCCGCTAGTGAAAGACTGCCGCCGTAATACACACCCACTTCCAGCGCACCGCGAGGCCGCACGCGCGCCAGCACTCCCGTGAGCGCGATGCGTTCACTTTCCGTCATCTGCCAGTTTTCCCGGATAACACCGGGGAAAAGGAGATCTTCGTACAATCGCCTACCTCCGTGGGTCGCTTGTGCTGCCGAATTCATAATTTCATGGCTGGCGGGCTTCTTCAACCCGGCGTGCCCGTCACATTGGGGCTGTGTTGCCGGTCCTCTCCACGCGATCGTTGCATGTTGTTGAATGCTGTATCTTAGTAGGTCGACGTTTGAATGATCTCTTACGCTCAAAATTTTGAGGATGTCACCCTGTGGCGGGCGCTTCGCGACGTCACCAACGGACGTTATGTTGACGTGGGCGCGCTGCATCCAGAACTTGATTCCGTAACCAAGTGGTTCTACGACCAGGGATGGAGCGGCATCAATCTGGAGCCCGTTCCGGAGATGTTCGCTGTCATAGAAGCCGCACGTCCCCGCGACATCAACATTCGGGCAGCCGCCGGCGCTGCGCCCGGGACGGCTGAAATGGCAGTCGTTCCCGACTCGATGGGTCTCTCGTCACTCGACATCGCGGCGGTGAACGCAAACGTTGCCTTTCCCTATAACCTGGTGCAGGTTGAAATTCGCCCGCTCCGCGATGTGCTGGAACCGTTCGCGGAGCAGGACATCCACTTCCTCAAGATCGACGCGGAAGGCACCGAGGATGACGTACTGCTCGGCATGGACTTCCACCGCTTCCGCCCTTGGATTGTCGTGGTAGAGGCTACGGAGCCGCTGTCGCAAACCGTGACAGCGGAAAAATGGGAAGCCCTACTGCTGGGCGCCAACTACCAGCACGCTTACTTCGATGGGCTCAACGAGTTTTATGTCGCGGCCGAACGCAGCGAGCTGGCCAGGAAATTAGCCGTCCCGCCAAACGTCTTCGATAATTTTGAGCTGGCCGCCACGGTACGAGAACGCAATGGGCGCGAGGAATTGCAGCGTCTCTACCATGATGCAGTCGAGGGCAACCAGAGATTGCAAGCAGAAGTGGCGCGCCGCGACACCGAAGTCGCGCGGCTCGACGAAGGACTGACAACCGCCACCGCCGAAGTAGCTAGGCTTCAGTCGGAACTTGAGCAAACACGGGAAGCCCTGACGACTACCGAGGCACAACTCGCCGCGGCTCACGATGACCTAGCACGCGAGCGGCGCCGCCTCGAGCAATCCAATCAGCGAATTGCGGAACTCACCATTCAGGTTCACGGGTCGGAGGCGGCCATCGTCTCGCTCAGCGAGCAACTCTCCGAACTCGCTGCTGAGTTGAAGAAAGGTCGCGAACTCGAAGGCAATTACAAAAAGCAATTGGAGCAAGTGTTGAACAGCCGGTCGTTCCGTTGGCTCGCGCCGGTGCGACGAATCCGTGCGGTGCTGCTTCCTCATCGCCAGTAGGAATCGCCGATCCCTCAAATGTTAGGGGACATCAGGCCCAGCCGGCATTGGCCCGGTCACCGCATTCTGCAGGCTGTTTTCGCGTAGAATCTATTAAGCTGTCTTGCCGGATGGGTGCAACCTGGGCCGATCGCTGTTCGCGCGGCGATGCTGGGTCGCATAATGTCTCACCCTGTCCCGGCGCGAGTCCGATTGGAGTTCCACCGAATTGAAAGAACTTGTCGTAAACATATACAAGTACCGCGAGCTCATTTGGGCGCTCGCACTCAAAGAGATCAAGCTCCGCTACAAGCGGTCGGTGCTGGGGTTTCTGTGGGCCCTGCTGAATCCGGCGCTGATGATGGTTGTCCTGACCCTGGTTTTCTCCACCATCATGCGGTTTAATGTCCCGCACTACGCAATCTTCCTGCTCAGCGTACTGCTGCCCTGGACGTTCTTCTCGCAGTCCTTGAGCTATGCTGTGGAGTCAATCGTCGGCAATGCTGATTTAGTCAAGAAAGTGGCGGTGCCCAAGCTGGTTTTTCCGGTCGCGGCAGTGGTCTCGAACGTTATCAACCTGCTGTTATCCCTGATCCCGCTCGCGATCCTCGTCCTGCTGCTCGGCCATCCTTTTTACTGGACGTGGATTTACCTGCCCGTGCCCATGCTGGCCCTCATAATTTTTACCATGGGTGCAACCTTCTTTTTCGCTGCGGCCAACGTCTTCTATCGCGACGTGTCGCATATTGTGCAGGTACTTTTGTCGGCGTGGTTCTACTTCACGCCAATCATTTATGCGGTAGATTTTATACCCGAGAAATATCGCTGGATATTTAAGTTCAACCCCATCATTTATGTCATCAATGGCTTTCGTCTGGCGGTCTACTACGGCATGTTGCCCAGGTTCCAGTCGGTCGTGGCCTCGTTCGCCTGTGCCTTTATAGCGCTGTTTATTGGCTTTGGCCTATTTCGCAAATATCAGGATGACTTCGTATTTTATGTCTGACCGTCACGTCGCAATCGACGTTGAAAATGTTACCCAGCGCTTTCGTATCATTCACGAGCGCCCCGATACCCTGCGCGAGCTATTCTCAAACTTTCTGCGTCATCAAGTCAGCTATCACAACTTCGACGCAGTCAAGGACGTGTCGCTCCAGGTGTTCTCCGGCCAGATGCTTGGTTTGGTCGGGCGCAATGGCTCCGGCAAGAGCACACTGCTGAAAATCATTGCCGGGGTCTACAAGCCCACCGCCGGACAGGTACACATATCCGGAAAGATCGCTCCTCTGATTGAATTAGGCGCGGGATTTCATCCCGAACTGACCGGGCGCGAAAACATCCTGATCAACGGACTGCTGATGGGCTACTCGAAAGAACAGATGCTGCACCGCGAGCAGAGCATCATCGATTTTGCCGATATCGGAGACTTCATCGATTCCCCCGTCAAACAGTATTCCTCCGGAATGTACACCCGGCTGGCATTTGCTATTGCCACCGAGGTGGACCCCGAAATCCTCATCATCGACGAGATTCTCTCCGTGGGAGACGCCGGATTTCAGCATAAGAGTTTCGCTCGCATCCAGGATTTTCGCCGCGCAGGAAAGACAATTTTGTTTGTCTCGCACAGTATGCCTCTGGTTACGACGTACTGTGATCGCGCTATTCTGTTGGAAGGTGGATCGATCGTCGCCGATGGCGAACCCTCGGAAGTTGCCGCGCTGTATGAGAGCCTGGTGAATCCCGCGGTGGTTGTCGCCCAGTAAGATAGCTCTGGCAGTCGAAGGGGCGCAGCTTTAGCTGCGCCGATGAGATCAACTACAGGGTTACGGCTTTAGCCTCTGGGGGGAGGCGCCTTACAAAATGCGATCCCGCAGCGGCTGGAGACCGGGGACATCATCACTGTAACGGCGCTCCTGAAGGCGCGCCCCTTCCAAACACAAACCGCTCCCTCACGCCCTCGCCGGCACCTGATGCCTGGCACGTCGCGCGGCGTACAGCGGGAAAGTCTCTGCCAACCCCAGCACCTCGCGGCGAATGCGTTCCAGCACACCTTTATCAGTACGGTTGTGCAGCGCCTCTGAAATCCACTTGCCGACCTGGCGCATCTCGGGCTCCTTCATGCCACGCGTGGTGAGTGCCGGGGTTCCAATACGAATGCCGCTTGGCTTCATTGGAGGATTGGTGTCGAACGGAATCGCGTTCTTATTCACCGTGATGCCGGCATCATGCAGCGCATTCTCGGCTTCGCTGCCCAACATGCCTTTGGCGAAAACGTTGATCAGCATCAGGTGAGTGTCGGTCCCGCCCGAAACAACGTGGAAGCCTTCGTCCGCCAGCGTCTGCGCCAGCACCTTGGCATTGGCGACAATCTGCCGCGCGTAATCCTTGAAGCTGGGCTGCAGTGCCTCGCCGAAGCAGACTGCCTTCGCCGCAATGATGTGTACCAGCGGGCCGCCCTGCATGCCGGGGAATACGACTTTGTCGATTGCGGCTGCGTGCTCCTGCTTCGACAGAATCAGTCCCGCGCGAGGACCGCGCAGCGTCTTGTGCGTCGTGGTGGTGACGATCTGCGCGTGCGGCACCGGCGAAGGATGAGCGCCGCCGGCCACCAGTCCGGCAAAGTGCGCCATGTCGACCAGATAGATTGCGCCAACTTTATCGGCAATCTGGCGCATGCGCGCGAAGTCGATGATGCGCGGATACGCGCTGCCGCCGCCAATAATCAGTTGCGGCCGCTCGCGTTCGGCAATCTGTTCCAGCTCGTCGTAGTCGATTACTTCGGTGTCTTTGCTGACGCCGTAGGGAACGATCTTGTAGGTCTTGCCGGAGAAGTTCAGCGGATGCCCGTGCGTAAGGTGGCCGCCGTGCGCGAGGTTCAGGCCGAGAACGGTGTCTCCCGGCTTGATGACCGCGGCATAGGCAGCCATGTTCGCGGTCGACCCGGAGTGCGGCTGCACGTTGGCGTGCTCAGCGCCGAACAACTGCTTCGCCCGATCGCGCGCCAGGTTCTCGACCACGTCGGTGAACTCGCATCCGCCGTAGTAGCGCTTGCCGGGATAGCCCTCAGCATACTTGTTGGTGAAAACCGAGCCTGCGGCTTCCAGCACAGCTTCGCTGACGAAGTTCTCCGACGCGATCAGCTCCAGCCCTTCGTGCTGGCGACGCTCTTCGTTCTCAATCGCCTGCGCAACTTCGGGATCAACTTCCGCCAGCGGCAAATCCATACGATTCGTATTCATGATTGCGCCCTCTACCGACTAGTTCCTTCGACTCGCCATTGTAACGCGTGGAGTAGGTCACGAAAGGAATCGGGGTGCCCCATTCGGGCTGGGTTTGCCCGGGTGGGGATTTTCGAACGCACACAAAAAATCCCCACCCCGGCAACCGAAGCCGGAATGGGGCACCCGATCTACAGGGAAGATGGAGGCCGCTAGCTCTTCTTCTTCACCAGCTCCGCATCAATCTGAATCTTGACGGTATCGCTAACCACGGCATCACCGCTTTGCAGCAGGTTGTTGTACGTCATTCCCCAATCTTTCCGGTTGATGGTCGTGCTGGCCGAGAAGCCACGATGCGAATTGCCGTGCGGATCGGTCATGATTCCGCTGGGCTCATCCATGTTGAGAGTCACCTCTTTCGTGACACCATGCATGGTCAGATCGCCAATCATTTTGTAGCCGTCTCCCTGCTTCTCGATGCGCTTGGACTTGAACTCCATCGTCGGATACTTGGCGACGTCGAAGAAATGATCGCTGCGCAGGTCGTTGTCTCTCATTTGCACGCGCGTATCCACGGAGGCGACATCGATCACCGCATCCACCGAAGACTTGGCGAAGTCTTTCTCGTCCATCTGAGCGCTGCCGCTCACCTTATCGAATGTTCCTGTCACATTCGACAGCCCCATGTGACGCACGGTGAAGTGCGCGGCGGAATGATTGGGATCAATACTCCAGGTGGAGGTTTGAGCCAGCCCGGTTAGCGAAGCAAAAAGCAGAAACAGTACAGCATTACGAATTTTCAAGGCATCTCCCGAAGTCTGTAGTGTGAGTGGGCGCTGCGAGCAGCGATATCAAAGGATGTCACGCCACCTGCCCTGGTCGCAAATTCTACGTGGAGTTCCCGCATTCATGGAGGCTGTTACGAAACTCGCGCGTTAGCGACGACGGGGGAACAAAACACTCGTCCGTCCCGCAGGGACAGGATATCTAAGCCCAGCATTTCAATGCTGGGAACTAATAAGTGGGAAATGATGAGTCCGCTTCAGCGGACGACACGCGCTTGGTACACGGCGTTATTCATGCGGGGGCGTATGGAGTTTTGCAAGGCGCTTTGGCCCTGGATCTCAGACGGCCGCGGCTAAAGCCAGCCTTGTCGTGAGGACTCCCTCCCCTCGGATAAATCCGAGGGCTTCCACCGCGGGGCGCAGCTCGCAGGCCAAAACCTCGGGCCCAAGAATCTACAACTCCCGCCTCAACCTTACTCTTCCACCGTGCAGGTAACGTTCATCTCCTTGCAAACTTTCAACACCCCTTGCAGCACGATCGACGTACCGCTCTGGCCGTTTTCCAAAGCATTCGACGCGATCATCAGTTGCGTAACTTTGGGTCCAAGCGATGTGGCCTGAAGGCTGGCCGTCTGCTGGCCGTCGGTGAACTTGACCATCATCTTTTTGGCATCGCTGCTGGTCACCGTAACCTTGTCCGCATGTGCCTTCAGGGCGGTCAGAGCGGTTTCGTACACCTTATCGGCTTTCGCCTCGAGGATGACGCTGGCCACATCGTAGCCGCTGTCGTTGGCCGTGCGTTGCTGTTGCATACGCTGGATTCGTCCCGACGCCGCCCGTGCCACCATCACCCATTGCGCCTGGGCGACCGGCACAATCACCAACGTCAAACTGATCAGCATTATTTTTCGCTGTATGCTCATGGCCCCAGTCCTTTCCAAGCTCCACAATTTAAACACGGACCGCAAGCCGCTGAGATAAAACCTTAACCTGCCCGCGATCGCATCTAACCAAACCGTAAGTGGGTTATACTTTGGCCGTTTCTGCAGGTCAACAATGCTCATCACCGGCTGGAAGTCAATTGCTTCGCATCTCGGAGCTGGTGTTCGAACCGTGCAACGCTGGGAAGCTTCCGGTCTGCCGATCAAGCGCCCGAGCGGCGCCTTACGGGGCCCGGTCATGGCGTATACGGAAGATCTTGATGGCTGGGTAAGGCATCGGATTGCGGGCTCCGCGGATGATGCCATCGCCCGCGCGCTTCGACTCTATCATCAAAGCACCGAGCTCCGCGGAAAGTCCAAAGTGATCAGAGGGGAGTTGCTGCACAACCGCAAGGCTCTGCGGCAGCTGGTCAGTGATATGCGAATGAAGGTGAATCACAGAAACGGCGAGAAAAGCCCCCCCGGCACACCGACTGACTCCTCCGGGAAATGACGCCTGGCGGTTCGTCCATCCGGCCTAATCTGCTGAATCTACGTCGAAAGTACCACGCTCACTGGTTTTGCTTCCCGAACCATTGGTGGTACTCTGAACACAAAGGTGCGAGCCTGTTGCAGCGGATTTCCCGGTCAGCCTCCGGGTATAGGCGAGTGAGCACGCACGAATGTCGAACTCTGCGATGATGTAACGATCCGCACCCCTGCGGCTTACCCGTACGAAGACGATCACACATCATTAGCGTTGCATGACTAAGGCATTCGGTTGAGTGTGTTCGTTCACCCGGCCTGCAATAAAGGTGTTTAATAAAGGCTTCACCTGGCCAAATAGTGAAAGAAGCAGTCGCAAATGTCATCTAACGGCTTTCATAGTAACGGCAACCACAGCTTCGGAAACATGCGCTCCCTGTTCAGCATGTTTTCCAGCGACCTGGCCATCGATCTCGGCACCGCCAACACGCTGGTGTATGCGCGCGGCAAAGGCATTGTCGTCAACGAGCCCTCCATCGTCGCCATCAACAAGAACACCGGTGAGGTTGAAGCTGTCGGCAAAGAAGCCAAAGAGATGCTTGGGCGCACCCCGGGCAACATCGTCGCCATCAAGCCGATGAAAGACGGCGTCATCGCTGACTTCAAAGTCACCGAGAAGATGCTGAACTACTTCATCCAGAAGGCCCACAACCGCAAGATGCTGGTGCATCCGCGCATCGTCATCGGCGTGCCGTCAGAAATTACGCAGGTGGAAAAGCGCGCCGTCATGGACTCGGCCTACCGCGCCAAGGCGAGCGAAGTGCATCTGGTGGAGCAGGCCATGGTGGCCGCCATCGGCGCCGGTCTGCCCATCACCGAGCCCAGCGGCAACATGGTGGTCGATATCGGCGGCGGTACCACCGACATCGCGGTCATCTCGTTGAGCGGCATCGTGTATTCGCGCTCGGTGCGAATGGCGGGTAATCAGATGGACGAGTCCATCATGAATTACATGAAGCGCAAGTACAACTTGCTGATCGGCGAGCGCACGTCAGAGCAGATCAAGGTTGAAATTGGCTCGGCCTACCCGCTGGAAAAACCCCTGACCATGGAGATCAAGGGACGCAACTTGATCGAAGGCGTGCCCAAGACGATCACCATCGACGACAGCGAAATTCGCGAGGCCGTCAGCGAGTGCGTGTCTACCATCGTGAACGCGATTCGTGTTGCACTCGAACGTACGCCGCCCGAACTCTCGGCCGACATCAGCGATCGCGGCATTGTTCTGACCGGCGGCGGAGCGCTGCTGAAGAACCTCGACAAGCGCATCCGCGAAGAGACCGGCCTGCCGGTGGCGATTGCCGACGATCCGTTGTGCAGCGTGGTTCTGGGCACCGGAAAAATGTTGAGCGACTTCAAGCTGCTGCGCAAGATATCGATTGACTAGGTAGTGTGGCGCGTTAGCGATTCGCTTGCGCTCGCATCTCGCGTGACAGCAGCGTCAGCAAATTCGAATTCGATTTGTCATCCTGAGCGAAGCGAAGGACCTGCTTTTACGGAATCGGGAGGAACTCGATTCATGGCGAGACCGTAATCGGCCGGCAGTCCAGTCCGAAAAACGGCATATCTTAGCCCAGGACGTGAGTCCTGGGTATGCGGGTAAACGAACCTGAGTCCCTTCAGGAACGACACAACACGTCAGTCCATACGACAGCTCTACTCCACGCCAGCGCGAAGTCGTTTCAGAGGTTTGAAAGATTCGACCCGGACATGATAGGTTACATGTAACCGCGGATTGAATGTAGCTATGACGACCAGAACTTCCTCCCGCTCTTCTCGCGACAAGGTCCGCGCCTATCGTAAGCGGCTCCGTGAACAGGGGCTTCGCCCTGTCCAGATATGGGTGCCTGACGTGCGCTCGCCGGCGTTTGCGAAAGAGGCACGGCGACAGTCGTTGCTGGTAGCCAGGAGCGCGCAGGAGAAGGAAGACCAGGAATTCATCGACGCTGTCTCGGATTGGCCAGAGACGTGAAACGAGGCGAGGTTTGGACTCTGGCAGGCGGCAATGACTATGCCGGTAAACCCCGTCCCGCCGTAATCGTTCAAGATGACCGTTTCGACAAGACAGCTTCGATAACCCTTTGCGGCTTCACCACCAATTCGGCTGACGCTCCGATCTTCCGGATACCAATCACGCCTGACGCAAGTAACGGCCTGCTTTCGC
Organism: uncultured Acidobacteriaceae bacterium; assembly: GCA_963819645.1. Classification (GTDB taxonomy): domain Bacteria; phylum Acidobacteriota; class Terriglobia; order Terriglobales; family Acidobacteriaceae; genus CAVVDY01. The sequence goes on along the minus strand of CAWFWZ010000014.1, from coordinate 9,820 downwards.
CGTCTCGCTTGATGGTGGATAAGATCACAACCGTCCCCAGGTCAAAGCTTCGGACGAAGATCGGCCGGCTTTCCGACGAGGACCTTGTGCGTCTCAATCGAGCTATCGTGGTCTTTCTTGGCATTACAGCGCGGGTGAGTGAGTAGCTCTTTCCGGCGACTGACGCACTTGTGCCCGTTGCTGTAATAATGAATTTAGCTTCGACCTGCAATCCGGTGCTGTTATGGAATCTATTCTTGGCCGCTTTCGCAACCTGATCGTGCTGGCGGCCATTCTGTTTGCCCAGATCGTCGGGCTCGCCATACAGGTCAAGCGTCCGGCGCAACAGGGTGACACCCGTCTCATCCGCGTCTGGGCGGTATCTGCCATTACTCCGCTCGAGAAAGCCGTCGTCAGCACGCAGAACTTCTTCTACGGCGGCTGGCACAACTACGTATATCTTCGCGGAGTGCGTCGCGAGAACCGCGAGTTGCGCGCAGAACTCGACCAGATGAAGCTCGATCAGGTACGCCTGCGCGAAGATGCCGAGATGGCACGCCGCATCCAGAGCCTGCTTGCGTTTAAAGAGCAGCACATCGACGCCACCGTTGCGGCACAGGTCATCGGCACCAGCGGCAGCGATCAGTCGCGCGTGCTATATATCGACAAAGGTTCCAGCGACGGTATTCGCACCGACCTGGCCGTGATCACGCCCAATGGCATCGTCGGCAAAGTCGTGCAGGTATTTCCCGACTCGGCGCAGGTTCTGCCCATCAACGATCAGTTGAGTGGTGTCGGCGTCATGCTGCAGAACACACGCCTGCAAGGTATCCTGCGCGGCGCAGCGAACGGCACCACCACCGTGCAATACGTCATGGCTGACGAGCGCGTCGTGCCCGGCGAAGGGGTCGTCACCAGCGGTGGAGATCGCATCTTCCCCAAAGGTCTGCCGGTCGGCAAGGTTGTCGATGTGACGCCAGGCAAAGACCTGTTCCTCAACATTCGCGTGCTGCCCTCGGCGCAACTCGACCACTTGGAAGAAGTATTGGTCGTCACCAATATTACCGAGCAGCCGCCCGACGTGAAGGACCTCGGCCCCATTCGCGCCTCCGACATTCTGGCGCAACGGCTGCCAACTGTACCCAGCCAGACTACCGTTGATGCTGGCGGAAACGCAGTGGCCACGCGCCCGGAGCTGCTGGAACCGTGGCTCCTGGCGCCCCACCGAGAGTCGGCACGCCCACGCCGACTGCGGACAGGAACGGCGAATCAACACGCGACGGCGCCGGGGACTGCTCCCAACCGTTCGGCCGGCGCGACAACAACTCCGAGATCTACGACCGGCCCCGGCAGCGCAGGAGGAGCTTCGTCGACCACAAGAACCCAGGCTCCGGGCAACAACGTTACGCCCAAGCCTAAGCCTCGCAAGCCGTCTGCGGACAACTCCGCGACTCCAACGCCACAACCAGCGGCGCCGCCTCAGGCCGCCAACCCGCAGCGATGACGACACGCGCCATGCCCTTCCGCGGCAGTCTCACCTCACGCGATCAGGTTGCGGTCTACGACTTCGCGTGGCCCGTCATTGTTTTCGTACCGCTCGCGGCTGTGGCCATTCAGGCGTTCCTGCCGGTGCGCGTCCGCCTCTTCCCCATCATCGATCTCCCCATGATGGTGGTCATCTTCTTCGCTGTCGCCCGCCGTAATCCCATCAGCGGATGCCTCACCGGCGCCATCATCGGCCTGCTGCAAGACACCCTCGCCGGCCCGATGCACCCCATCGGCATGTACGGCATCGCCGATACCATCATCGGATTCGCCGCCTCGTCGCTGGGCGTGAAGATCGACGTCGAGAACCACGGCACACGCTTCCTCATCACCTACCTCTTCTTCGTCGCGCATCAAGGCATCTTCTTCGGAGTGGCGCGCGGCCTCTTGCGCCAGACCGTGCAATGGAGCTGGACCCAGGTAGCCATCTCCGCCCTGGTCAACGCCTTCGTCGGAATCTTCGTGTACAGCTTCCTCGACCGCTTCAAGCAGAGGTAATGCCGCTGCTCTTGGCTCTTGGCTCTTGGCTACTCGCCTTGTCATCACGAACGCCATCTGTTGGCGCGAGGGATCTGCTCTTGGCACTCCGCTCTTGGCTGGCGGCTGGCTTTGAAGGGGCGCAGCTTCAGCTGCGCCGTCATATCCTCTCTAATGTGTCATCCCGAGCGAACCACGAGCGTAGCGAGAGGGAGCCGAGGGACCTGCAGTTTGTCTCCTCCTGTACGAACTCCGCGGTGCGAATCTTCCCCTGACCACTATCCACTTTTCGGGTGTCATCCCGAGCGCAGCCGAGGGACCTGCAGTTTGTCTCCTCCTGTACGAACTCCGCGGTGCGAATCTTCCCCTGACCACTATCCACTTTTCGGGTGTCATCCCGAGCGCAGCCGAGGGATCTGCAGTTTGTCTCCCCCTGAACAACCTCGGCCCACTATCCACTTCTTACTGACAACCGACCACTGACAACTGACAACTTCTTGCCTTACCATTTACCCATGTGTCGCAACATCAAACCGCTCTTCAACTTCGATCCCCCGGTCACGCCGGAAGAGGTGCGCGCCGCGTCATTGCAATTCGTGCGCAAGATCAGCGGCTTCAACAAGCCGTCGAAGGCGAACGAGGATGCCTTCAACTCAGCGATCGACGAGATAGCCTCCGCGTCCATGCGCCTGCTCCGTTCGCTCGAGACCACCGCCTCGCCCAAGAATCGCGAAGAAGAAGCCGCCAAAGCCAAAGCTCGCTCCGCCCAGCGCTTCTCCGCCTAGAACTCGGCCGTGCCCGATGCAGTCGGGTGGGCCCCAGTTCGCCATCGGTTGGCCTAACCTGGGGAGGGATTGCCCCGGGGTGCCCCATTCCGCCTTCTTTTGGCGCGGGTGGGGATTTTGATGTGTCATCCCGACCGAGGACCGGGTGAGTACCCGGTCCGACCGAGGGATCTGCAGTTTCGGCTGCCCCACTCATCACCGACTTCCCGGTGGGAGCCCCCGCATTCATGCGGGGGAAGAATGCGGTATTTGTATAGAGCGCGGGTGCCCCATTCATCCCTTCGTTTGGGATGAGTGGGAGTGACAAGCCTTGCCCCCCTGCACAGCGATCTTCTCCGACAATTTCGTCCGCGTCCTCTAGGATGGCGAACCGGCGGCACACTCAGCTAATATCTCCCGTTGTAAGGAGCCGGCCGGGGGTACATGTATGGTGGTCGTTTCTCTCGCAAACATAGTGGAGGCGCTCGACCTGCAAAGTGACGAGCTGCACTCCTATCTTGATCCCGACAGCGGAGAGATTATTACCTTCAATGACGAGGAGGCACAGTTTGCCGAGCGCGACAATTGGGATTCGGCGCCGCAATGGATGCAGCAGCTTCTGCCCAGGATCAAGCGCGCGCTGGCCGAGGATCGCATGCTTGAGCTTCCCGACCGCGTCCGCATTGATGAGTGGCGAATGATGCAGGACTTTGCCGGCGAAGACGCTCACTGCCATTGCCGCGCCGAGCTGATGGCGGCCAGTCACGGCCCGTCTGCCTTCCGGCGATTCAAAGACGCGGTCAGTCGCCTCGGGCTGGAGCAGGACTGGTACCGTTATCGCGACGCCGCCTACCAGCGCGTGGCGCGAGAGTGGCTCGAAGAAAACAATATTCCTTACCAGCCCTGATTCAGCCGGCACCACAATCCCGACAGGTATGACAGATATATCGATAAGGGACCGAGTAGCGCTTGAGCCCTGCTGTCACTCCACGAGACTACTCGGCTATAGGAAACGCGGCCTGTGATTTCGCGAGGTCAACCGTGTGATCCCACTCATTCCAACCGAAGGAATGAATCGAGCACCCGGCGGTAGGCCGGGCCATCCGGTTGGGCCACCAGCGGTCTCAGCTAACTTGGAAGTTTCCGTTGCTTCATATCGTTGATTGCTTCCAGTAACTTCACTGTCTCTTCCATATCCAATGTCTGGCCTTTGTAGGGCAGCACAAGCAATCCTTGTAGATTGGACGGCAGTTTCAAGCCATCCTTCACCACCAGAATGAACCGCTCGCCGAACAGAGCCATTGCCGCGCCGATTTCAATCAGCACATTGTCGTTCAGAACCACGTGCTCGTCGCCCTCTTTATCCACAAGATGACGCTCATCTTCCACGTGAATGATCGCGGCACCACACGCGCGCATCTCGGACATCACCTTCGTGGGTACGGGCTGGGAGACCGTTTGGCTCTGCACGGAAACAACCGCTTCTAGTTCTCCGAACTTCAGCAACTTCGTGATCGGCTCAATCAGGGCCTTGTTCTTGCCGTGCGTAATAAAGACCTTCTTGGCGCGCGTCGCGTCAGCAGCGGCCGGGACCGACGCAACCGGAAGAGTGATCGGTATCCTTGCGACAACCGCGGTCGGAACCTCCGGCTCACCTAACTCGTCGCCCTCGCCTTTTTCATTTCCCGATGCCGGAGTAGGGGGCTGGGTACCTTGCAAATCAACGTACTTCTTGCCATTAATATCTGTCAGAAAACCAACAGACTCCGCGCTGTCCACGATCAACTTCAGCACGTCGGCTGTTTTCTCCGATGGAACATCCATATCTAGCAGGACATTCTTGCCGATTTGCTCCTTCGGAATCGGAGCTCCGTTGTATTTTTCCAAGAATTCGCGGATCACCCTAGGCCTGAGGAGAGCCTGTCTCTTTGCTTTCAGATCGTCACCGTCCTCTGTGATTTTCACGATCCTCAATCCAAGAGGCTCAATGGCAATTTTCTCCGCGTTGTATCCGCCACTGGTGAACCCGAACGCAATGGACGCACCCGCGAGCATGCGGAACGGGCTTGCGCCCGGTGCCATCTGCAGCGCACTGGCGACCTGAAGCGGAGTGGATGGCTTATAGCCATAGTTGTCCGCAATCGCCTGAGCGATCTCCAACGCTTTTTCCATCGAGCAACTTGGGACGTCCGTCTGGCTGAGATACTTGCGCTTCTCGCCGTTCTTAGAATTGTTGATGGTTGCAACAGTTTTCATGTTCGATACCCCTTCCTCTTCGTTGTCCTTGACGTCCTTCGGGATCAACATCGGCTGAATCTGCTAATTCGAGCCCGATCCAAGCCCGGCCGCTTGATTGAGTCACCAGGATTGCATTCCGTTTGCCCGTGCTATCGGCCGCTAGCTTGGCGATGTCACGGACTTGGCCACTGCCGAGATCTCCGCGGCCCGCGTACTCTGCCCACGGCAGATGATAAGTCTTGCCGCTGTCCGCCGTGATCTGGCGAGAGAATCCCCGCTCTTCCATCGCGGCGTGGAGTGCATCGTAGTCTTCCCATTTGGCGTCATGCAGTTCCACACGAACGGTGAATCGAGACATGGCAGACCTCCTAGCGTTTGTGACTATTGCCCACTCATTACGGGCTTCAGATCGAGTTGACGGTCCAAATCGAGCACGGCGTCGAGAGTCTTCAGCATCGCGTCGCGCGTTTGCCTCGCGTTGCGCAGCGTGAAAACCTTTTCACCGGTCTTCTTGGTCGAAGGCACCAACACGCCAATTTGTTCCCATACAGGATTCTCGCGCGAGAACAGGTCTACATCGCGCTGGCCCTCGCCGCTCTGGTCGTTGATAGCAACACGCTCGCCTAATTTTTTTAGGACGTCGAGGTCCGTCCGGCGATCACGCATCTTGCGCGCAATCGCAACATATGCCCAAATCGCCAATGCGGAATCCACAAGCAACGTCTCACGGACGCGCTTACGTCGGCCGATGTCCAACTTGCCCAGTTCTGGTCTTGCTTCGGCTAGCTTGTTCCAGAACTGCACCGAGTACTCCACGTCGGCCTTAAAAGGGGCCTCATCTTCTGGGTTGCAATCTCCCCAGTAGGCCTCGAATGCACCACTGAGCGTATTGAAGGCGCACAGGCGGGGATTCTTCTTGCTCAACCGGTCTCGAATTGTATCCACGTTGTCGCGCAGCGACGGACACTGCTCGGCCAGCGCTCCCGCGATCTTGGCGGCACCTAAACGGTGAAGCCATTTGGAACGGGTAGGATCAGCTTTCTTCCCCTCTTGGTTCATTGCATAAAAAATTCGATTTTCTTCACCAGCCGGAGCGTTGTAGATTCGAACGCTTACCTTGCGGTCTAGGTTGAAAGAGCTGCCCTTGCCCGTGCTCTCGGCTGCCTTGAGGAGCGCCATGTGACGGTGCCCCGAATCCGGAATCGTTGCAGCACCTGCCCCGATCTTGAGCGATCGCTTTTCTTCGTCATACTCCAGCAGCGTTTCGTCCTTTCGGAAGTTCCAGCTCAGTTGGCCTAGGTACGCTTCACCCTTCACGAGTTGCTCCGCCCATCGGTCGACCTTCTCGTCGTCAAGGATGCGCTCGCCGGTAACGGAGTCCAAGCCACGTTGCCGGTTATGATCCACCTTCAAGAATCCAGTCTTGTATAACTGAGATATATCCCGAGCTGTCATGACGGCGTCGTAACACGGGTAAGGGCCATCCTCGGTACGAAATACATTTTCAATTGCAGTCTGCAGTCCCATGTTAATTCTCCAATATTTTGCTGGTACGACTTTGAGTACGAGTCGTTAACAAAGCAGTACGACAATTTATACTCGTACCAACCGACCTATGTCAAGAGAGTCGATGAGATCTCTTAGGAGCGGTGCCTGAGTGCCCGAAGTTTCGGCCTTCGGTTGACCTCATCTGCGCAGGGCAGAGTCTCCCGCGCGAGCGCAGATTTTCGAATATTGCTCCATTCCCGTTTCGGGAAATTCCTACGACCTTCGTAACCTCTGCACCGCAGTTTTTCTTTGCAGGTCACTTCAGCAACTCATAGACTGCCTCCGAGGACAGCGAAGAGTGTCCCTGCGGGACGAATCCCGCTAAGTTCTTTGAAATGAAATATTCGGCTTTAAGTCCTTGGGGCTCAAACATTTGCATGCGAAATCATGGCTAAAGTGTTGAAAACAAAATATCGCATATACAAATTTTTTGGTGATGTTGGTCACAAAGAGCAACTGGCAAGTGGCAATTTAGTGCCGGAACGGGCTGTAGCTGGCGGCGGTAGAACTGCAGATCCCTCGCCCGCCGAGGCGGGTTCGGGATGACACCTCCTGAGGGGCATGACGGCGCAGCTGAAGCTGCGCCCCTTCGAAGCCACTTAAGAGTCCCACTCGGAAGCCAAACGACGGCTTCCACCCCATCGACCGCAACTGCGGCGCTCGCCGGGGACCCCGGCTTGAATGGCGCACCCGAGCCATTAACCCATTTGTTTCCAGGATTTTGCCTGTAAGTCTCACGGGCTCAAGATTTTAGCGGGAAAATTTTAAGCTTGCCCAATGGAATCAAGATTTTACGAGCAGGTGGGGGAGGGGGGTAAGTGCAGTTGTCAGTTGTCAGTGGTCGGTTGTCAGTGGTTTGGCTGGGAGCTGGCGGCTGGAAGCTGCTGTCGCGTACCCCACTCAAGCCAAAAGACGGCTTGATCGGCGGGCTCGCGCAAGGCCTGGGCGGCGCGCTGATGGAAAACTTTATCTATGATCCGGCTGGCCAGCCAAACTCGGTAACGTTGGCGGATTATCTTATGATCACAGCGGCCGAGATGCCGCCGGTTAAAGTACTCATTTGCGAGAATGCGCCATCGCCCCTCAACCCCCTCGGCATCAAGGGCGCGGGCGAAGCCGGCGTTAATGCCGCAGGTGCGGCGGTCGCGTCCGCGATTGACGATGCGCTGCAGATACCCGGCTTCGTCGATCGATTGCCGATGACACCCCAATATCTGAAGCAACGTCTGGCCGATATAGAGTCGGGTACATGTGATGCTCGAAAGGTACGCCAGGATGCAGGATAAGCTGGGCTTGTTCGGACGCTCCGTCCGCCGCATCGAGGATCGGACTTTGGTCCTCGGTAACGGCCGTTACCTCGATGACTTGCAGCCTGAGAATTGCCTCGCTGCCGCGTTCGTTCGCAGCAGTCACGCCCACGCTTTGTTCTCAACTGTCGATCTGAGTGTCACACTCACCATGCCCGGCGTCGTTGCTGCATTCACGGCTGCAGAACTGAAAAAGCGGCTCGTCTCCAACTTTCTGTCGACCGGTTTGCCCAGTCCAAGCTTTCATCTGCAGGCGGACAGGCCTGTTCTCGCTGACGGGGAGGTCGTGTATGTCGGGGAGCCGATTGCAGTCGTCATCGCGGCCAGCCGATCGCTTGCTGAAGATGCGGTCGAAGCAGTCACCATTGATTTTAAGCCTCTGCCGGCGGTAGCGGATTGCCGAGATGCCCTTGAACCAGGCAGCCCTACCGCTCATTCGCAACTGTCGCACAACCAAATCGCGGATTTCGGCTTCGCCTATGGCGACACTGACGCCGCGTTTGCCGCCGCTTGTCATTGTGTGCACGGACGTTACACGGTGCACCGCGGCGGCTCTCATTCGATGGAAGGGCGCGGCGTCCTCGCAGTTCCGGATCAGTTCAGCGATAAGCTTAGTGTGTGGAGCTCGACCCAAACGCCACAGGCGCTCAAGCAGATGCTTTGCGATCTGCTTGCTCTACGAGAAGACGAGATTGCTGTCTCCACGCCAGACGTGGGCGGGGGATTTGGACCGAAGCTAGTTACCTATCCTGAGGAGATTGCCGTCGCGGCGAGCGCACTGCTACTGCAGCGTCCGGTGAAATGGGTCGAGGATCGGCGCGAGCATTTTCTCTCGACCACGCAAGAACGCGATCAGCACTGGGATGTAGAACTTGCGCTTGACGCAGAGGGAAAAATTCTTGGCATTCGCGGCCAGCTCGTCCACGATCATGGCGCATACAATGTGCGCGGCCTCAACGTTCCCTACGGGTCCGGTGTCAGCTTGCCACTTGCGTACAACGTCCCTGCCTATCGGTTGGATATCGCAGTGGCGCTTACCAACAAAGTCCCGGTCACACCAATCCGCGGCGCCGGTCAGCCGCAAGCAGCTTTTGTCATGGAGCGATTGCTAGACCGCGCCGCCGCGGCGACCGGGCTCGGACGCGATGAAATCAGATTTCGCAATCTCGTGCGCGCAGACCAGATGCCTTGCCAAAAGCCGCTTAAGCTTCGCGGCGGCACCAACGTTGTTCTTGACAGCGGCAACTATCCGGCCACGCAACAACGCGCTATGGCCATGGCTGACTGGGCCGGATTTCCGGCGCGGCGCAAAGGGGCGCGCCAGAAAGGCCGCAGGATCGGCCTCGGCCTCGTCAATTATGTCGAGGGCACCGGACGCGGACCATACGAAATCGCGACTGTGCGCATCGCTCGTTCAGGTGAAATCGTCGTTACGACCGGCGCCAGCGCGATGGGCCAAGGCACCGCCACGATGATTGCTCAGATCGTTGGTGAGCAACTCGGCGGTGACATGTCAAAGATAACTGTGCGAACCGGCAGTTCGGAAGGATCGCTCGGCTTCGGCGGCTTCAATAGCCGGCAGACAGTAATGGCAGGCGCATCGGCTCATGCCTCGGCAGTGGTCGTTCGCCGCAAACTCCTTAACGTTGCGTCGCACCTGTTGGAAGCGGACGAGAAAGATCTGGACGTGGTCGGTGACAATGTCGTGGTGCGGGGCGTTCCGGAGCTTAGACGAAGCTTCGCTGAATTAGCGCGCGCGGCTGCTGGGCTGCCCGGTTTCCAACTTCCCGGAATAGATTCACCTGGCCTTGAAGCGTCGGAGAAGGTCATTATCGACGATATGACCTATTCGAACGGCAGCGCTCTTGCCGAGGTTGAGGTCGACGAAGAGACCGGCTCCGTTCGCGTGTTGCGCTTCACGATAGCGCATGACTGTGGCCGCATGGTCAATCCGCTCATGAA
>CAWFWZ010000013.1:0-25079 GCA_963819645.1 uncultured Acidobacteriaceae bacterium | reverse complement strand
CGGTCGGTGAGATTGTGATCGTGTGGACCCATTCGCTGCCTTGCGCGAACCACGACAGTCGCACTGGCGGATCCGTATGGTTTAGCGTTCCAATGTCGTCAGATTTGTTGAGCGTGGTGCGAGGTAAGCGGGCAACGTCGACCGCCACCGCGGCCGTTAATGCGGGCTTTAGTGACACCAGCGGTCTGTCCCCTTCGGGGACGCCCAACGGCGTGACACAGAGATATGAGCCAGCACTGTACTCGCGTCGGCAAGGGCAGCTCCAGCCCGGTTACCTCAACCCGAAGCGGCACTTACGCCGGGACGCACCGGTTGGCATGAGCGGATCCCAAAAGCAACAACCAGACTTTTCCTATTGGCAGAGCACGATATCTACCCGCAAACGATGGGTACTGGAGGGCCTTATGCGCCACACAATTTTCGCAATCATACTTCTGATTTTGGCGTCTCAGTTCGCCTTGGCGGGCGCGGGCAATGATCAGCCGACGAATATTACTGTTACCAATCCCTACTCGAACAACGTAACTTGGGCGAATGTCTGCTGGAATACGGTCAATCAAAGCGACTCGCTGGTGATGATCGGCGAAACTCCCGACTTCGCGCGCCAGATTTATAACCCGACGCTAACTACCAATCACTGCGTCGTCGTGCAGAATCTTCAGCCTAATACCGTGTTCTATTACTCGGTAGCGAGTTGTACTGATCCCGTCGGCGGCAAACAATGCGACAGGACCGACACCAATTGGAGTTCCGCGCCGTGGCCTAATCCCGATAGCGCCACGTTCACGACGGTGCAGTCAACCAGTGGACCATTGGCCTTTTCGGCTTTTCCGTACGGTCCCAGCTACGTGTATCAGGGCGCCGGGATGAATGTCGGAATCAGCCTGATCCAGACTTCCGGTGTTATGAGTTCGAACTACATGATGGTGGTTACGGAGGCGAGCATCGATGGAGTCTCGTGTCTTCCGGGAACTTTGATGGGAGCGAGCTGTGGCAGCACTGGTATAGCTTTGACTATGCTCTGCGGCAACAACAGCGAAATGGTTAATTCCCAAACTAACAACTACCCTGTATTTCTTCCTAGCGGCCCGCCTTTCCAGGGAAACTATATCTGTTGGAACCATTATTTCGCGGAGCCCGGGATGGAAGCTAGAATCGTCGCGACTGGGGGCCAACTGCGCTCGTCACGCCTCGGGCCCTCAACCCAAGGCCATACCCTGCGCCTGATATTGCAGGTTATTGATTACACTCAAAACAATATTCCGGTAACCGAGCCGGTAAAGGTGACCTACAACTTCACGGTGGCTCCGCCTCCCCAGTTTAGGGTGACTGCTCCCACCACCTTTCCCCCTATTCCCAATTGGAATAGAGTAGTCTTAAACGCGGGGAAGTTTGGTCCCCCCAGCTGCAAGTCGTTGACGGACGCCAACAGTGCCGGTACCTTTCTGAATGCGGATTTCAATTCCCTGTCGTCCAACAATCCTCCTTGGGACATCTACGCCTATGACGGCAACCGAGTCTACAAACAGATTGGCGATTGGCTCGACGGTGTAACAGGTGCTCAATGGCAGCCTAGTCACGCCTATACTACGGGCGATCTTATCGTCACCGGAGGCTACACCCAAATCGCTGTTTCCTCTGGCAACTCGGGCTCAAACCCGCCGATGTTTGACCCTACCCCTGGAAATACCACACATGACTGGGGCATGACTTGGAGCAATGCCGGCAACACGGCCTATTGGAACCAGTGCTCGGCGATTGTCGGGATGCAGTATCTGAACTGGGCGATGAACGTCGCCAAGTGGTCTGGAACTCAAGAGTGGAACATATTCCCCTGGGGGATGTACATGGACTACCTGCGCCAGGGAGACGTGCTCAACGAGAACTGCGATGGAGGTCCAACCTGTTCGGGGCTGAACGCGCAATCCGACTGGCGGTTCGGCGCTAATATCCTGACCTATCCAACCCCTGGATTTGTGGATGAGAGTTTCACTCTCACCTACTTTTTTAATGTACGCGGCACCTTCAGGCCGTTGCCCTATGACATCAATACACTGCTGGTGAACTGGCTGGAGACCGGCGTGCAACCGACCAATGAACTCAAGGCAAGGCTTGATCTAGCGATTCAGACCATCGCGGAGGTGAGCAATTATAGTCCGCTCGACGGGCCCAATCACTACAAGTGTTGCTATGCCGCGCCGAATTTCGACATTGGGCTTGCATCGATGGCCCTGATCCGTACATATGCCGTGCAGCGCTACATGAACGTCACCCCTGACGCGCGAATTCCTATCGAGTTGATGAAACTCCTGGACTGGTTCTACTCCACTCAGGTCAACCTTCTCGGAAATGACAGTACCTTTCCCTTTGAGCCGTGGAGCATTCCCTACAATTGCTCGATTTTCCAGAACAACGATTGCGCGAATAACCTAGGGGGAACGAATAACCTCGTAGCCCCCGCTTATGCCTGGCTCGGCGCAGTTTATGGCGACTCATGCAAGCTGCCGACCAGCGGGGTCAAATGCTGGGATGCCGCAGACCTGCTATCTACAGAAGCATTTTTCGCTGGCTATCGGGGGGACGCAAAGAGCTACAATCAACTCTTCCAGGATTTCCCCGACTACATTGGATGGCGCACCGGAACATTTCCGGGAACCGATTCCTACGTTCTGCCGACGCATAACCCGCTCGGTAACCCTTACCCGGATGTCATCGGGCCTTATCCGTCCGGTGCATATCCGGCAAAGCCCACCGCCGGCAACATCACAAACAGCAGCGCAACCATAACCTGGTACACATATGAGCTGGCCACAACCACCCTGGTCAGAGTGGGTACAGATCCGAATAACATTAGTCTCGAGACGGACTGTGGGCCGAGTATCTACACCAACACGGATAATCTCTGGATCAATACCTGCCGCGTCTCCGGTCTCAGCCCCAACACGCGCTACTATTTCGGAGTAGGTGGGACCGACGCCGCTAGCAATTTCGCATTTTCAGCTGTCGATCCTACAAACATCTTGAACGGCGACACCCTTAATTTCATGACCACGCAGTAGCGCCCGTTGTTATATCGGTAAGGACGAACTTATGAAAATTATAAGCATGTGCTGTCTGGTATTGTTCCTGATCGTGGGCGCAGGTACCGTACAGGGAAGAAATCTTCCACCGCCCAACCTATGTGACTCGACCGCAGCAGGAATATTAGAGTGGAAGTCGCAGTATCGCTTTGACCCCTGCCACACAGGTTTCAATGTATATGAATACATTCTGAGTCCCTCAAACGTCGGAAGCCTGGTCCAGGCATGGCAGTACACCACTGGAGATCAGATCTTTTTTGCCTCGCCGACAGTGGCCAATGGCGTGGTGTACACCGGGTCGGACGACCAGAATGTGTACGCCTTGAACGCCAACACCGGCGCGTTGCTGTGGCGGTACGCGACCGCGGGCCTCGTGCATTCCTCGCCGGCAGTGGCCAACGGCACCGTATATGTAGGATCCGACGATCACAAGCTGTATGCGCTAAACGCCGCCTCTGGAGTCCTCAAGTGGACCTATTCGACGGGGAACCAGATCTATTCTTCACCGACGGTGAATCTCGGCGTGGTCTACGTCCTTTCAAGCGACGGGCTTCTATACGCGATAAACGCCAGCACCGGGTCACTTATTTGGCAGCACTGGACTGGGGGGATAGTCTCAGAGTCTTCGCCCGCGGTGTCCGCCGGCGTGATTTACATCGCGTGTCCGGAGTCTCTGTGCGCTGTGGACACCGCCACGGGACACAATCTGTGGACTTCGGGGAACAATTTGTCCTTCTACTCTTCCCCGACAGTGTCCAACGGCATGGTGTACATCGGTGGGCGGGATAATAACGTTTATGCTTTCGACGCGCCCACGGGTGTACTCCGGTGGAGCTACACGACGGGGAACCAGGTCTGGTCTTCGCCTGCGGTAGCCAACGGTGTGGTGTACATAGGATCCGTGGACGGCAACGTCTACGCCTTGAATGCCACGACGGGAGCGCTGATCTGGCGATATCTGACGCTTGATTACGTCCTCTCGTCGCCGACGGTGGCCAACGGCGTGGTCTACGTCGGTTCTGCCGACAGTAACCTGTACGCGTTGAACGCCAACACAGGGGCACTCTTGTGGAACTACACAACCGGGGATGAGGTTGATTCCTCGCCGGCGGTGTTTAATGGCATGCTGTACGTCGGCTCTCGTGACGGAAAGCTCTACGCCTTCCATCTGGCGGGACACTGACGAGATGGCTATCGTGAACTGGGCGCTTTCGTCGAGGATGTCTATTTTCCTCGAATCGCAAAGCATCTACGACCCTCCACAGTGAATGAATACAAGGATAGTTGGGAAACTCGTTTGAAGGCCCGTTGTGCCGGAATCCCGGGTGAAGGACGTCAGAACCTATTAGTTTCAACAACGGGTCGACAGCATCGCACCACTTGGTCATCTCGCTCGTCGCACAATCCAACCCGTCAAGTGCTGTCTCAGTGACACCTTCCACATCGGCAGCAGCACCACAGCAAGATCAACAGCAGCAAGTCGTCGTCCCAGGTGAGATAACAAAGCACCTTAGTCACTTAGGTGGTGTTGACAATCGCGATTATGTTAAAGCATAATCCCGCGCATCCCTTAATAATTACGCAATTTCACTCTGACTATTGGGGGTCTTGCAGTTACGGTGCGCTGGCCGTACGTCTGACCATCCTCATCGGTCCATTGATCGTTCGAACCGACTCCACGTCCGGTAGTAGAAAGTTACTAAGCCATAGGCGGTTGGCGCGCTTCTACAGTTGCGGAATGGAAGAATCATCGCCAGTCCGATCGAAGCGGCAACGCCAAATACGTGCTGCATCTTGGCGCCGAGAATAGTAACGGCTCGGCGGGTGGACGATCCTTGGGGCCCTGGGAAGAGTGACACCCTTCAGTTCCATCACGTCCGTGGAAAACGCCGGGCCATCTGCTGGGGACCCTCGGTGACGCGCAAAGCGAGTCGGCGAGTCCGCATGGTGCTTGAGAATCGTGGGAAGCTCGCTGGAGAGCCACGCGAAGGGCGGGCATGACAGATAGCACTCGCGGAACTGGTTGAGGAAGTCATAAGCGGCAGGGAGATGTAAATGAAACCTCGCATTAACTCGCTTTTATCGTTCACAGCCGTCTGGTTAGGGGCCTTTGCCCTCGTTATATTCGTTGCATTCGTTGGATCCGTGGCCCACGGGCAGACTTGGACTACCGGGCCCAAGTCCCCCATCGAGGCTGGTACCATGCTCCTGCTACGCGATGGCCGCGTGCTGGCCCACGAAGGCAACAGCACCAGCATCGCCATCCTCACCCCGGACGTCACGGGCAGCTACGTCAATGGGACGTGGGCGATGGCTGCGCCCCTGCCTGCCGGCTACGCGCCTTACAACTACAGTTCCGCCGTGCTACCTGACGGTCGCGTGATCTTCGAGGGCGGCGAATACATCTACGGTGCGCTGGTCTATTCCACCATGGGCGCCATCTACGACCCCAAAGCTAATACCTGGACGCCCGTGAATCCGCCAGCGAAGTGGACAATGATCGGCGACGCTCCAAGCGTGCTGCTGGCAAGTGGCACCTATATGCAGGCAAATTGTTGTAGTTTGGAAAATCAAACGGCGTTTCTAAACGCACAAACGCTAACTTGGACAGAAGGGCCAAACGGCCTTATTAAGAATCATGAGAGTGGCTGGACACTTTTGCCAGATGACACGGTAATGATGGTAAGCAATAACACGGCTTGTGGCTCAGACAAAAGTTCGCAAATTTATCAACCTTTGGCCAATATATGGACGTGTGGTCCTGAATTAACCGAGCTGATGTATAGACCTCCTCCATTTGAGCCTGAGATCGGCAGTACTGCTCTTACTTATAATGGAAAGGTTTTGCAGGTTGGTGGAAACGATATTGTAGCAACGAATGTTTTAAACATAGGAACAATGACCTGGGCGACTGGCCCTATCCCTTTGAATGGATTTAATCAGGATGATGGACCAGCTGCGCTTGAGCCTAATGGTAAGCTTCTAGTGCTAATGTGGAAGCCTGGTCTTCCCAGTAAACTTTGCCAATTTTTTGAGTTTGACCCAGCCTCAATTAGTATTAATGCTTTTGTCTATGCTTCAAATCCTCCTGAGTGTCCGAATGGTGGAGCTGGCGTCAATTCTCGCTTAGTCCCGCTTCCGACCGGACAAATCCTCTTTACCGACTTCAGCACCACGGTGGAACTGTACAGTCCAGCAAAGGGGGCCATGCGGTCAGCCGCGCCCACAATTTACTCTACGTCGCTGGTGCTCACCTCGGGTAGCGCCAACAATGTGCTATTCGGCAAGCAACTGAACGGGCTGTCGCAGGCGGTGTTCTTCGGCGACGACTACCAGGGAGCCACAAACTACCCGTTGGTCGAGCTGGTGGACGCACAGGGCCGCGTCTGGTTCGCCCCCACACACGCTGACAGCTACAGCGGCATCGCCCCGAACGCGGTCAGCTACACCAAGTTCGACGTACCGGTAATGCCTGTGGGTGCTTACACCATGCGGGTTGTAACCAGCGGCATCGCATCTAACGACGTACAGGTGACGGTGAGAGGGCAGTAGAGGTAGCCAACCATGTTTGGTACACCTACGAGCTGGCCGCAGGCGGCTGACGATGTTCTCGGGAAGCTACCCCTCGCTTGCGCCACCTGCATCCCGCTGAATATACTTTGAAGGTTTGCCCGCCGAATCAAGTGGCGCCTGCGCCGAGCGGCCGCCGACCACTCGCGCCTGCAAGCGCAATTCTCTTGGAGATAGTATGGAAACTTCTTTAATGCTGGAGCAGGAAAAGAATCCCTGGGAGCAGCAAGCTGCCCGATTCAATCAAGCTGCCGAAAGGTTGAAGCTCGACGAAGGCCTGTGGCGCGTGCTGCAACAGCCCAATCGCGAAATCATCGTTCATATACCCGTAGCCATGGACAGCGGGCAGATCGAGGTCTTCACCGGATATCGCGTGCAGCACTCCATCGCGCGTGGCCCGGCGAAGGGTGGCGTTCGCTATTCGCCCGACGTCACGCTCGACGAAGTGCGCGCGCTGGCGAGCTGGATGACCTGGAAGTGCGCGGTCGTGAACATCCCCTTCGGGGGCGCCAAGGGCGGGATCATCTGCGATCCCAAGAACATGTCGCGCGGCGAACTGGA
Source organism: uncultured Acidobacteriaceae bacterium (assembly GCA_963819645.1). GTDB lineage: Bacteria > Acidobacteriota > Terriglobia > Terriglobales > Acidobacteriaceae > CAVVDY01. Next base: position 17,868 of record CAWFWZ010000013.1, on the reverse strand, counting down.
ACGCATGACCCGCCGCTACACGGCTGAGCTGATTGAGTTCATCGGCCCGGAGAAAGACGTTCCCGCTCCCGACGTCAACACCAACGAGCAGATGATGGCGTGGATGATGGACACCTACTCCATGCACATGCGCCAGACCGTAACCGCCGTTGTGACCGGCAAGCCGCTGAACATGGGCGGATCGCGCGGACGCCGCGAAGCCACCGGCCGCGGCGTGATGATCATCTGCGATGAGTCGATCAAGCACCTCAACATGGACCGCGAGAAGACCCGGGTCATTATTCAGGGCTTTGGCAACGTCGGTTCCAACGCGGCCATCCTGATGCACCAGGCGGGATACAAGATCGTGGGCATCGGCGAGTGGGACGGCGGACTGTACAACGCCAAGGGCATCGATATCGCGGCGCTGTGGGAGTATCGCCAGAAGGAAGGCACCATCCACGGCTTCAAGGGCGCGGAAAAGGCGAAGACCGAAGACCTGCTGGTCGCCGACTGCGACATTCTGATTCCGGCGGCGACGGAGAACGTCATCACCTCGGCGAACGCCGATCAGGTGAAAGCCAAGGTCCTGGTCGAAGGCGCCAACGGTCCGACGACGGCGGCCGCCGACGACATCCTGGCCGACAAGCACGTGTTCGTCATGCCCGACATCCTGGCCAACGCCGGCGGCGTTACCGCCTCATACTTCGAGTGGGTGCAGGACCGCCAGGGCTACTTCTGGAAGGAATCGGTGGTCAACGAGCAGCTCAAGGACATCATGGTTTCGTCGTTCGAGGACGTGGTTCGCTACGCCGAAACCCACCACGTGAATAACCGCATTGCCGCGTACATGCTGGCCATCGATCGGGTGGCGTTTACGATTCGGCAACGCGGATTCTACGCCTGATTACTGACTGGTAATCGCAATCGAAGAGCGGCTCTCCCAGGGAGGGCCGCTTTCTTTTTCGGCAAAATAAATTTTCCGTAACGCCGCAGATTCGCGAATTGGAACAGGAGCATAATGGTGTAAAAGGCGCTCTCGCGCGTGTGGAACGGTTCCTGAGGATGAGCAATGGTTCGCCTGGTTTCCAGTCTCCGGCTTCTCGCGGTAATTGTCGTTAGTCCAATCCTCGTGCTGGGCATCGTCATTGCCTGCGCTGCTTCATCCCGTCGACACCTTCCGCCGTCCTCTGCAACGACCGCTGCGCCTGCTGATGAACGTCTCGACTGGGTGCAAGGGACTGCCGGTGGGCTACAGCTACTGGGAGCGGTACCAGGCGCCCGCCATGCTGGACGAAATCGCGGTGCACCACGACGACAACGCTTCTTAGCGCTTAGCGCAAACCCGTAGTCGCGTCACTAGCATCTGACCTCATTTCCCCGGTTGCTTTGCCTCTTCCGGCTGAACGATAATCGGTAGGCGGCGCGAGCTCGCTTCCTGCCACTCTGGTTTTGTGAACCTTCCGAACTACATCACGTTAACCCGCATCGTCTGCATCCCGGTGCTGATCTGGGTGCTGACCAGCAGTCGTTCAGCTCCACCAACGGCGAGCGCGAGCTGCTGGCGTCGTTCATCTTCATTGCCGCCTCGATCACCGACGCCATCGACGGCTACCTGGCGCGCAAGCGCGCGCAGGTCACGACCATGGGCATGCTGCTCGATCCGGTCGCCGACAAGCTGCTGATTGCCGCGGCGTTCATCACGCTGGTGCAGTTCAATCCCCGCATCGTGCCGGCATGGATGGCCGTCATCATCATCGGGCGCGAGTTCCTGGTCAGCGGCCTGCGCTCCATCGCGGCGTCGGAAGGCTTCACCATTCAGGCCAGCGACCTGGGCAAGGTGAAGATGCTGGTGCAGATCGTCTCCGTGGTGGCGGCGATCGTCGATCATCACTGGGCGCATCTGCCCTGGTACTTCCTCAACCTGCCGGTGCATCCGATTGCGATCGCCTCCATCTGGGTCATGGTGGGACTGTCGCTGGTCTCGGCTGCCGATTACTTCATCGCCTTCTGGAGCAAGATCGACCGCACTGCGGTCAAGCGCCGTCGCCGCCGTTCGTTCGTACTGAGCCGGCGCAGGAAGCGCAACGATGTTCCCGCCGTCTGATATTTCGCGCTCGGCAGCTTCCGGCAATGCGGCTGAGTATTCGCCGGAAGAGCGGCGCATTCTGCTGAACCTCGCGCATCGCTCGATCGAGACTGCGCTGGCCAAAGCAGCGCAATTGATACCGCAGCGCCCATCCGAGCATCTGGCCGAGCCGCGTGGCGCGTTCACCACGCTGCACCTTTTTGGCAAGCTGCGCGGCTGCATCGGATATGTTTTGCCCACGGGATCGCTCTACCAGACGGTCGCCGAGACGGCGCGCGCGGCCGCTTTTGACGATCCGCGGTTTCAGCCGGTGACCGATGACGGAAGCACCTCACCTGAAGATCGAGATCAGCGTGTTGTCGTGCCGCAGCCGATTCGCCCCGACGAGATTGAGGTGGGTAAGCATGGACTGATCGTCACGGCGGGCGCGCGTCGCGGACTGCTGCTGCCGCAGGTTCCGTTGGAATGGGAGTGGGACCGCGAAACCTTCCTGGCACAGACCTGCGTGAAGGCCGGGCTCCCTCCCGATGCGTGGCAGCGCGGCGCAGAGCTCCAGGCTTTCACCGCCGAGGTGTTTGGGGAAGAAGAATAAGATGCGGCCGATTTGATCGCGACTGGAGCCGGCGAGCAACCTGACCGCTGCCTAATCCGCACGCAGTGCTTTTATCGGATCCACGGAAGCCGCACGATACGCAGGCAGCCACGACGCCGCAATCCCCAAAGCCAGCACGCCCAGCACTGCCGCCGAGAGGGTCAGCGGATCGAATGCGCTTACGCCGAACAGAAATGAATGCAGCAGGCGCGACGCCGCCAGAGTTCCCACCAGTCCGATAGCACAGCCCACAAGTGCCAGCTTGACTGCTGAGGCAAATATCAAATTCAGAATTCCCGAGCGCTGCGAACCCAGGGCGATTCGCATCGCCATCTCCTGAGTGCGAAGCGCAGCCGAGAACGCGATGACGCTGTAGATGCCCAGCGCTGCCAGCAATAGCGCCGCGCCTGCGAACGAAGAGATTAGCGCAGTGTTGAAGCGCCGTGGCGCTTCACTACCCGCCACCGCATGCTCCATGCTCTGCACCTCGAGACAGCGGCAGTTGCGGATCGATAGAGTGCACCGTCGCCTGTAACAGGTTGGTCATCTGCTCGGGAGGCGTGGAGGTGCGCAGGGCGATGAAGCCGGAGTTGCCATTCAGGTCGGTGGGCGAGGCCAGTGAACCGGCGGCGGCCTCTACTTGCGCGACCGGCTGGTAGTACTGCTGTTTGTCAGGAGCGTCGGGCGAGCCTTCTTTGACGTCAGCTACTTCGCCAACTACGGTCAGCCACGGGCTCGACATCTCCTGGGTGCCGAAGCGCATGCGTTTTCCAAGCGGGCTTTCACCGGGCCAGTAGCGCTGGGCGAACTTGTGGTTGATGATGACGACCAGTTGCGAGCTCGCGGTATCGGCCTCGGTAAAAAAGCGGCCTTGCAGCAGCGGAATTCCCATCGCCTGGAAGTAGTTGCCTTCCACCGACATCGGCGTCGCCAGGTTCATCCCCTCGCCCTTGGGCGGAACATAACCGTCGACGATGAAAGTGCCTGCGCTGTCATCGCCGGCGTCCGGCAGCAGCGACGTCAGCCCCGCCGACTGCACTCCCGGAAGCGCTTGCAGGCGATGCACCAGTTCGTGATTGAATCCGTCAACCTTGGCCTGCGTGTCGTACTGATTGCGCGGCAGAGAGTAGGAGGCAGTCAACGTGTGATCGGGACGGAAGCCCAACTCCACCGCGCGCATTTTTTCAAAGCTCCGCAGCAGCAGACCGGAGGTTGCCAGCAGCACCATCGCGATCGCGATCTCCCCAATGACCAAAGCGGAGCGCAACCGCTGATGTCCTCCTGCCGTACCGGTGCGTCCGCCCTGCTTCAAAGCTTCGTTCACGCTGGTGCGGATGGCGGCAAAGGCCGGAGCCAGCCCGCACACGATTCCAGTGAGCATCGCAAGCAGAAATGCGAAGGCCACGACTTTCCAATCGAGGCCGATCTCGCCAACCCGTGGCAGTGTCTCCGGCAGCAGGCCGACGCCGACCCATAATCCGACCGCCGCTACAATCAGCCCGAGAATGCCACCGGTCAGGCTGAGCACCAGGCTTTCCATAACGGCTTGGCGCAACAGTGCGCTGCTTCCTGCGCCCAGCGCGAGCCGCACCGCAATCTCACGGCGTTGGCGAATGGCGCGCACCAGCAGCAGTCCAGCCAGATTGGCGCAGGCGATCAGCATTACCACTGAAATGGCGAGGAACAAAATGCGCAACAACGAACGTGCTTCCTGAAGCCGTTTCCTCATGCAATGAATGCACCACTGCGGTGAATGTGCAGGCTCGCCATGAACGCCGGATAGTTGCGCATGGTCTCCTGCGCCACGCGCTCGGCATCGTCCCGCGCCTGTTGCGGAGTGACGCCCGGCTTGAGGCGTCCTACCATCTGGTAGCTCCACGAGGCGGCGCCGCCTGGTCCCAACTCATCGGGCATGAAGCTCATCGGCACCCAGAGTTCCGTGTGGTTGAGCTGGCCCGGCGCCAGGGGAAACTCGAAGTTGCGGGGCATCACGCCGATTACCACGTAGGGCTTGCGATCGAGCAGAATCTTGCTGCCCAGCACGTGAGGATCACCGTGGAAGCGCTTTTGCCAGAGGGCGTAGCTGAGCACGACGACCTGCTCCTTCTGATCGTCCTCCTGCTGAGTGAAGAAGCGGCCCATCATCGGCGCGACATCGAGAGCGGGAAAGACGCCGCCGGTCATGCGGGTGGCGTCGACCTGCGCCGGTTCGCCTACGCCTGACAATTCATAGTCAGTGCGCCGGTAGCCGCCCAGACTTGCGAAGCTGTGCGTGTCTCGCGCGTAGTTCTGGATGTCCTGCGGTGTGACCCCGACCTCATCGTTGCCGTCGATTTGCAGCCCCCTGGAGAATGTCGGACAGCACTCACCAGCCTTTCAGGCTGCGGGAAACGGCAGCGGGCGCAGCAGCACGCTTTCGACGACGGAGAAGATGCCGGTGGTGGCGCCGATTCCAAGCGTCAGCATCAACACTGCGGCCAGAGAGAAGCCGGGAGCCTTTAGCTAAACGGCGAACCGCAATGCGCAGGTCCTGCAGGAACATAGGAATTTCCATTGAGGGCTGACATCCGACAGACGGCAGCCCTCACCCGGTTCATACGTTGTTTAGCAAATGATTGTTCCGCCGGTAGCCGCGCTCTATGCGGGAAAGAGGCAGGTGGCGTGGAAGTGTAGGCGGGGCCGGCAGCGAGTACGGAAATTTTCAGCTTTTCAGCGAATCGGGTAAACCGCTTCCCGCTACGTGGTGGTAGTCGTGTCGGGACGGTACCCCGAATTCGCTGAAAAGCTGAAAATTTCCGTACTCGCTGCCGGCCCCGCCTACACTTCCACGCCACCTCTTTTTCGTCGCGGCACGGTACCCGGCCGGAACAATCATTTGCCAACCAAGCGCGTATCGAAGAGGTGAGGGCCGCACGCGTCTGTCTGAATTCCGCTCTCATTGGAAATTCCTATGTTCCTGCAGGACCTGCGCATCGCCATTCGCCGCTAGCAAAAGCTCCCGGCTTCTCTCTGGCCGCAGTGTTGATGCTAACGCTTGGAATCGGCGCCACCACCGGCATCTTTCTCGTCCGTGCGAAGCGACACCTCCGCCGGTTGCTTCCCGCAGCCCCAAAACCTGGTGAAGCTATCTGAGCATCGGCGGCAACAACGAGGTCGGGGTGACGCCGCAGGACATCCAAAACTACGCGCGAGACACGCACAGCTTCGCAAGTCTGGGTGGCTATCGGCGCTCAGACTATGAGTTATCAGCGTCAGGCGAACCGGCGCAGGTCCGAACGCCACGCGCATGACCGGCGGCGTCTCCCCGGCTCTGGATCCCGATGATCGGCCACTTCTTCACCCAGGAGGACGATCAGAAGGAACAGGTCGTCGTACTCAGCTACGCCCTATCGCGAGAGCTTCCACGGCGATCCTCACGTGCTGGGCGGCAACCTTCTCGATCGCAACAATTACGTGGTAATCGGGGTGATGCCACGAGTTCCCCTGGCGCGGGCCTGCTCAATCACACCGAACTCTGCATGCGATCAGCTTCATGCCCAGATGAGTTGGGACCAGGCGGCGCGGTCTCGTGGAGCTACCAGATGGTAGGACGCCTTACAGGGCGTGACTGCGCGACAGCAGGACGATGCCAAGCGCGTGGCGCAGGCGACCATGCGCAACTATCCGGCGTTCATGGCGAGCCTGCGCATCGCCGCAGTGGTGCGCTCGCTGCACGAGGAAACCATCGAGGAAGCTCGTTCGTTGTTGCGCATCTTGTTCCTCGCGCCCATTTCAGTGGTCATGCTTGATCGCCTGCGCCAATCTGGCTGGGCTGCTTCTGGTTCGCGCTATCCGCCAGCGTCGTGAGATTGCGGTGCGGCACACTGGGCGCAGGAAAGCAGGCACTGTTGCGCCAAGCCGTTATGGAAGCCTGGTGCGGTACCGTGCGGGCATTGTAATTAGTGTAGCGGCGGTCGGATTACGGGTCGGCGTCGGCCTGCTCCGGAGACACTGCCACGGGTTGGCGAGATCGGCCTCGATTGGAAGGCATGGCCTTCGCATATTCTGCTTGCGATCTTAACTGGAATCGTGTGCGGGCTGGCTCCGGCCTTTGCCGCCATCCGCACCAGCGTGAACGAAGCTTTGAAGCAGGGCGGACGCACCGGCACAGCAGGGACATCACGATTGCGCTCCGCTTTGGTCATTGGGGAGATCGCGATCGCGGCAACCTCTCATGCTGCTGCGGAGCTTTGAAAAAATGCGCGCGGTGGAGTTGGGCTTCCGTCCCGATCACACGTTGACTCCTCCTACTCTCTGCCACACAACAGTACGACACGCAGGCCAAGGTTGACGGATTGGATCCACGAACTGGTGCATCGCCTGCAAGCGCTTCAGAGCAGATGGCGGGGGCTGACGTCGCTTCTGCCGGACGCCCGGCTATGACGCGCGGGCACTTTCATCGTGGACGGTTATGTTCCGCCCAAGGGCGAGGGGATGAACCTGGCTACGCCGATGTCGGTGAAGGCAACTACTTCCAGGCGATGGGATTCGGGCTGCTGCAAGCTTGAGGCCGATACCGCGAACTCGCGACTGGTCGTCATCATCAACCACAAGTTCGCCCAGCGCTACTCGCCGGTGAAAGCCCGCTTGGAAGTTGCACTCGGGCACCAGGAGATGTCGAGCCCGTGGCTGACCGTAGTTGGCGAAGTAGCTGAGTAAAGAAGGCTGCGACGCTCCTAGCGAACAGCCGCTACTCCACGGTCGCGCAAGTAGAGGCCGCCGCCGGTTCACTGGCCTGGCCACCAACCTGAATGGCAACTGCCGGCTTCATCGCCCTGCGCACCTCCACGCCTCCCAAGCAGATGACCAACCTGTTTACAGGCAACAGTATTATCAATCCGCAACTGCCGCTTTCACAGGTGCAGAGCATGGAGCATGCGGTGGCGGGTAGTGAAGCGCCACGGCGCTTCAACACTGCGCTAATCTCTTCGTTCGCAGGCGCTGCGATACTGCTGGCAGCGCTGGGCATCTACAGCGTCATCGTGTCTCGGCTGCGCTTCGCACTCAGGAGATGGCGATGCGAATGGCCCTGGGTTCGCAGCGCTCGGGAATTCTGAATTTTTGATATTCCCTCGGCGGATCGAGCTCCACACTGTGGGCTGTGCTATCGGATCTAGTGGGCTTTCTGGCGGCGGCGCGCCTGCTGCATTCATTTCTGTTCGGCGTAAGCGCATTCGATCCGCTAAGACCTCTGGGCGTGCCTGGGCGTGCTGGCTTTGAGCGGTGCGGCGTCGTGGCTGCCTGCGTATCGTGCGGCTTCCGTGGATCCGATAAAAGCACTGCGTGCGGATTAGGCAGCAGTAGGGTCTCGGCCCGGCCTCAGTCGCGATCAAATCGGCCGCATCTTATTCTTCTTCCCGAACACCTCGGCGGTGAAAGCCTGGATCTCTGCGCCGCGCAGCCACGCCGTCGGGAGGTCAGCCCGCCTTCAGCGCAGCTCCTAGGAAGCGCGGTCCCCTCCCTGCCCAACGGAACCTGCGGCAGAAATATTCGCGCCCACCTGCCGTAACGATGATTCCATGCTTACCCCCGCTTCAATTTCGTCGGGACAAATCGGCTGCGGCACTGATAACACGTGGCCATTTCGATTTTCAGGTGAGGTGCTTCGTCATCGGTCACCGGCTGAAACCGCGGATCGTCAAATGCGGCCGCAGTTGCCGTCTCGGCGATTGTCTGGTAGAGCGATCCGCGGGCAAGACATATCCGATGCAGCCGCGCAGCTTTCAAAAAGATGGAGCGTGGTGAAGGCGCCGCGCGGCTCTCATGCTCGGATGGCGCTGCGCATTAATTGCCTGTTGGCCAGCGCAGTGTCAAATAGAGCGATGCGCGAGTTCGAGCATGATGCACGCTCTTCTGGCAAGTACTCTGCATCGCGGAGCTGCTACAGAGCGCGAAATATCAGACGGCGGGAACATCATTGCGCTTTTGCTGCACCACTCAATACGAACGAGCGACGGCGACGGCGCTTGACCGCAGTGCGGTCGATCTTGCGAAGGCGATGAAATAATCGGCAGTAGCTCCAGCGACAATCCCACCATGATCCAGATAAAGGCGATCGCAATCGGATGCACCGGCAGGTTTCAGGAAGTACCAGGGCAAATGCGCGGCGGGATCATGGACGAATTACCGCGACCACGACAATCTGCCGCCAGCATCTTCGCCTTGCCCAAATCGCTGGCCTGAATGGTGAAGCCTTCCCAACGCCGCGATTGACCGCAGGCCGCTGACAGGAACTCGCGCCCGATGATGATGACGGCCATCCATGCCGGCACGATGCCGTGTTGAACTGCACCAGCGTGATGAAGGCAGCCGCAATCAGCAGCTTGTCGGCCACCGGATCGAGCAGCATGCCCATGGTGGTAACCTGCGCGCGCTTGCGGGCCAGGTAGCCATCGATGGCATCGGTGATCGAGGCGGCAATGAAGATGAACGACGCCAGCAACTCGCGATCGCCATTCGTCCGAACTGAAGCTGTTGGGTTCACACCGATCAGCACCGGGATGCAGGCGATACGGTTGATTGAGTTCGGAAGGTTCACAAGACCAAGATGGCAGGAAGCGCAGCTCGCGCCCTCGCACTGATTATCGTTCCACCGGAAGGTGAGGCGAGGGCAGTGGGTGCAGATGCTCATGACGCGACTACGGGTTTGCGCTAAGAGCTAGAACATTGTATTCGTGGTGCACCGCAATCTCGTCCAGCATGGCGGGCGCCTGGTAACACTCCCAGTAGCTGTATCCCACCGGCAGACCTTGCACCCAGTCTGAGGCGTTCATCAGCAGGCGCAGCGCCAGAGGGCGGCGGAAGGTATCTTCCGGGTGAAGCGCCCAGGCAATAAGGAATTGCCGGCGCGAGGATTGGACTAACGACAAATTACCGCGAGAAGCCGGAGACTGGAAAGCAGGCGAACCATTGCTCATCCTCAGGAACCGTTTCCACACGCGCGAGGAGCCCCTTTCCACCGTTCTGCTCCTGTTCCAATTCGGAATCTGCCACGTCTGAAAATTTATTTTGCGTAAAAAGAAAGCGGCCCTCCTCCGGGAGAACCGCCCTTCAATGCGATTACCAGTCAGTAATCAGGCGTAGAATCCGCGTTGCCGAATTGTAAACGCTACCCGATCAATGGCCAGCATATACGCGGCAATGCGGTTACTCACGTGGTGCGTCTCCGCGTAGCGAACCACGTCCTCAAACGACGAAACCATGATGTCCTTGAGCTGCTCGTTCACCACCGATTCCTTCCAGAAGTAGCCTTGGCGGTCCTGGACCCACTCGAAGTATGAGGCGGTAACGCCGCCGGCGTTGGCCAGGATGTCGGGCATGACGAACACGTGCTTGTCAGCCAGGATGTCATCCGCGGCCGCCGTCGTCGGACCGTTGGCGCCTTCCACCAGCACCTTGGCTTTCACCTGATCGGCGTTCGCTGAGGTGATGACGTTCTCCGTCGCCGCCGGAATCAGAATGTCGCAATCGGCGACCAGCAGGTCTTCGGTCTTCGCCTTCTCCGCGCCCTTAAAGCCGTGGATGGTGCCTTCCTTCTGGCGATACTCCCACAGCGCCGCGATATCGATGCCCTTGGCGTTGTACAGTCCGCCGTCCCACTCGCCGATGCCCACAATCTTGTATCCCGCCTGGTGCATCAGGATGGCCGCGTTGGAACCGACGTTGCCAAAGCCCTGAATAATGACCCGGGTCTTCTCCCGGTCCATTTTGAGGTGCTTGATCGACTCATCGCAGATGATCATCACGCCCCGGCCGGTGGCCTCGCGGCGTCCCCGCGATCCGCCCATGTTCAGCGGCTTGCCGGTTACAACGGCGGTTACGGTCTGGCGCATGTGCATGGAATAGGTGTCCATCATCCACGCCATCACCTGCTCGTTGGTGTTGACGTCGGGAGCGGGCACGTCTTTTTCAGGGCCGATGAACTCAAACAGCTCAGCCGTGTAGCGGCGGGTCATGCGTTCGATTTCGCCGCGCGACATGTTCTTGGGATCGCAAATGATCCCGCCCTTGGCGCCCCCGAATGGGATGTTCACGACCGCGCACTTCCAGGTCATCCAGCTCGCCAGCGCGCGCACTTCGTCGAGCGTGACGTCGGGCGAATAGCGAACGCCACCCTTCGCCGGGCCACGCGCGATGGAATGCTGCACGCGATATCCGGTAAAGACCTCAATCTTTCCGCTATCCAGCGCTACGGGTATATGAACGATGATTTCGCGAGCGGGCTGTTGCAGCACCTTCCACAGCCCCTCGTCGAGCTTCAACCTTTCGGCAGCTTGATTGAATCGGGCAGCTTGCTGCTCCCAGGGATTCTTTTCCTGCTCCAGCATTAAAGAAGTTTCCATACTATCTCCAAGAGAATTGCGCTTGCAGGCGCGAGTGGTCGGCGGCCGCTCGGCGCAGGCGCCACTTGATTCGGCGGGCAAACCTTCAGAGTATATTCAGCGGGATGCAGGTGGCGCAAGCGAGGGGTAGATTCCCGAGAACATCGTCAGCCGCCTGCGGCCAGCTCGTAGGTGTACCAAACATGGTTGGCTACCTCTACTGCCCTCTCACCGTCACCTGTACGTCGTTAGATGCGATGCCGCTGGTTACAACCCGCATGGTGTAAGCACCCACAGGCATTGCCGGTACGTCGAACTTGGTGTAGCTGACCGCGTTCGGGGCGATGCCGCTGTAGCTGTCAGCGTGTGTGGGGGCGAACCAGACGCGGCCCTGTGCGTCCACCAGCTCCACCAACGGGTAGTTTGTGGCTCCCTGGTAGTCGTCGCCGAAGAACACCGCCTGCGACAGCCCGTTCAGTTGCTTGCCGAATAGCACATTGTTGGCGCTACCCGAGGTGAGCACCAGCGACGTAGAGTAAATTGTGGGTGCGGCTGACCGCATGGCCCCCTTTGCTGGACTGTACAGTTCCACCGTGATGCTGAAGTCGGTAAAGAGGATTTGTCCGGTCGGCAGCGGGACTAAGCGAGAATTGACGCCAGCTCCACCATTCGGGCACTCGGGTGGATTTGACGCATAGGCTAAAGCATTAATACTAATTGAGGCTGGGTCAAACTCAAAAAATTGGCAAACTTTATTAGGAAGATCAGGCTTCCACATTAACAATAGAAGCTTACCATTAGGCTCAAGCGCAGCTGGTCCATCATCCTGATTAAATCCATTCAGGGGAATAGGACCATTCGACCAGGTCATTGTTCCTACATTCAATATATTCGTTGCTACAATATCGTTTCCACCAACCTGCAAAACCTTTCCATTATAAGTAAGAGCAGTACTGCCGATCTCAGGCTCAAATGGAGGAGGTCTATACATCAGCTCGGTTAATTCAGGACCACACGTCCATATATTGGCCAAAGGTTGATAAATTTGCGAACTTTTGTCTGAGCCACAAGCCGTGTTATTGCTTACCATCATTACCGTGTCATCTGGCAAAAGTGTCCAGCCACTCTCATGATTCTTAATAAGGCCGTTTGGCCCTTCTGTCCAAGTTAGCGTTTGTGCGTTTAGAAACGCCGTTTGATTTTCCAAACTACAACAATTTGCCTGCATATAGGTGCCACTTGCCAGCAGCACGCTTGGAGCGTCGCCGATCATTGTCCACTTCGCTGGCGGATTCACGGGCGTCCAGGTATTAGCTTTGGGGTCGTAGATGGCGCCCATGGTGGAATAGACCAGCGCACCGTAGATGTATTCGCCGCCCTCGAAGATCACGCGACCGTCAGGTAGCACGGCGGAACTGTAGTTGTAAGGCGCGTAGCCGGCAGGCAGGGGCGCAGCCATCGCCCACGTCCCATTGACGTAGCTGCCCGTGACGTCCGGGGTGAGGATGGCGATGCTGGTGCTGTTGCCTTCGTGGGCCAGCACGCGGCCATCGCGTAGCAGGAGCATGGTACCAGCCTCGATGGGGGACTTGGGCCCGGTAGTCCAAGTCTGCCCGTGGGCCACGGATCCAACGAATGCAACGAATATAACGAGGGCAAAGGCCCCTAACCAGACGGCTGTGAACGATAAAAGCGAGTTAATGCGAGGTTTCATTTACATCTCCCTGCCGCTTATGACTTCCTCAACCAGTTCCGCGAGTGCTATCTGTCATGCCCGCCCTTCGCGTGGCTCTCCAGCGAGCTTCCCACGATTCTCAAGCACCATGCGGACTCGCCGACTCGCTTTGCGCGTCACCGAGGGTCCCCAGCAGATGGCCCGGCGTTTTCCACGGACGTGATGGAACTGAGGGGTGTCACTCTTCCCAGGGCCCCAAGGATCGTCCACCCGCCGAGCCGTTACTATTCTCGGCGCCAAGATGCAGCACGTATTTGGCGTTGCCGCTTCGATCGGACTGGCGATGATTCTTCCATTCCGCAACTGTAGAAGCGCGCCAACCGCCTATGGCTTAGTAACTTTCTACTACCGGAGGTGGAGTCGGTTCGAACGATCAATGGACCGATGAGGATGGTCAGACGTACGGCCAGCGCACCGTAACTGCAAGACCCCCAATAGTCAGAGTGAAATTGCGTAATTATTAAGGGATGCGCGGGATTATGCTTTAACATAATCGCGATTGTCAACACCACCTAAGTGACTAAGGTGCTTTGTTATCTCACCTGGGACGACGACTTGCTGCTGTTGATCTTGCTGTGGTGCTGCTGCCGATGTGGAAGGTGTCACTGAGACAGCACTTGACGGGTTGAATTGTGCGACGAGCGAGATGACCAAGTGGTGCGATGCTGTCGACCCGTTGTTGAAACTGATAGGTTCTGACGTCCTTCACCCAGGATTCCGCACAACGGGCCTTCAGATGAGTTTCCTAAATACCCTTCTATCCATTCACCGGTGGCGGGTCGTAGATGCTTTGCGATTCGAGGAGAATAGACATCCTCGACGAAAGCGCCCAGTTCACCATAGCCATCTCGTCAGTGTCCCGCCAGATGGAAGGCATACAGCTTTCCGTCACGAGAGCCGACGTACAGCATGCCATTAAACACCGCCGGCGAGGAATCAACCTCATCCCCGGTTGTGTAGGTCCACAAGAGTGCCCCTGTGTTGGCGTTCAACGCGTACAGGTTACTGTCGGCCGAACCGACGTAGACCACGCCGTTGGCCACCGTCGGCGACGAGAGGACGTAATCAAGCGTCAGATACCGCCAGATCAGCGCTCCCGTCGTGGCATTCAAGGCGTAGACGTTGCCGTCCACGGATCCGATGTACACCACACCGTTGGCCACCGCAGGCGAAGACCAGACCTGGTTCCCCGTCGGGTAGCTCCACCGGAGTACTCCCGTGGGCGCGTCGAAAGCATAAACGTTATTATCCCGCCCACCGATGTACACCATGCCGTTGATCACTGTCGGGGAAGAATAGAAGGACAAATTCGTTCCCCGAAGTCCACAGATTGTGTCCCGTGGCGGTGTCCACAGCGCACAGAGACTCCGGGACACGCGATGTAAATCACGCCGGCGGACACCGCGGGCGAAGACTCTGAGACTATCCCCCAGTCCAGTGCTGCCAAATAAGTGACCCGGTGCTGGCGTTTATCGCGATAGAAGCCCGTCGCTTGAAAGGACGTAGACCACGCCGAGATTCACCGTCGGTGAAGAATAGATCTGGTTCCCCGTCGAATAGGTCCACTTGAGGACTCCAGAGGCGGCGTTTAGCGCATACAGCTTGTGATCGTCGGATCCTACATACACGGTGCCGTTGGCCACTGCCGGCGAGGAATGCACGAGGCCCGCGGTCGTGTACCGCCACAGCAACGCGCCGGTGCTGGCGTTCAAGGCGTACACATTCTGGTCGTCGGACCCGGTGTACACCACGCCATTGGCGACTGTCGGCGAGGCAAAAAAAATCTGATCTCCTGTCGTGTACTGCCATGCCTGGACCAGGCTTCCGACGTTTGAGGGACTCAGAATGTATTCATATACATTGAAACCTGTGTGGCAGGGGTCAAAGCGATACTGCGACTTCCACTCTAATATTCCTGCTGCGGTCGAGTCACATAGGTTGGGCGGTGGAAGATTTCTTCCTTGTACGGTACCTGCACCCACGATCAGGAACAATACCAGACAGCACATGGTTATGATTTTCATAAGTTCGTCCTTACCGATATAACAACGGGCGCTACTGCGTGGTCATGAAATTAAGGGTGTCGCCGTTCAAGATGTTTGTAGGATCGACAGCTGAAAATGCGAAATTGCTAGCGGCGTCGGTCCCACCTACTCCGAAATAGTAGCGTGTGTTGGGGCTGAGACCGGAGACGCGGCAGGTATTGATCCAGAGATTATCCGTGTTGGTGTAGATACTCGGCCCACAGTCCGTCTCGAGACTAATGTTATTCGGATCTGTACCCACTCTGACCAGCGTGGTTGTGGCCAGCTCATATGTGTACCAGGTTATGGTTGCGCTGCTGTTTGTGATGTTGCCGGCGGTGGGCTTTGCCGGATATGCACCGGACGGATAAGGCCCGATGACATCCGGGTAAGGGTTACCGAGCGGGTTATGCGTCGGCAGAACGTAGGAATCGGTTCCCGGAAATGTTCCGGTGCGCCATCCAATGTAGTCGGGGAAATCCTGGAAGAGTTCATTGTAGCTCTTTGCGTCACCCCGATACCCGTCGAAAAATGCTTTCGTAAAGAGCAGGTCTGCGGCATCCCAGCATTTGACCCCGCTGGTGGGCAGCTTGCATGAGTCGCCATAGACCGCGCCGAGCCAGGCATATGCGGGGGATACGAGGTTATTGGTTCCGCCTTGGTTATTCGTGCAGTCGTTGTTCTGGAAAATCGAACAATTGTAGGGAATGCTCCACGGCTCAAACGGAAAGGTACTGTCATTTCCCAGAAGGTTGACCTGAGTGGAGTAGAACCAATCCAGGAGTTTCATTAACTCGATAGGAATTCGCGCGTCAGGCGTGACGTTCATACGGTTCTGCACGGCATAGGTACGGATAAGGGCCATCGACGCAAGCCCCACGTCGAAATTAGGCGCGGCATCGCAACAGTTGTAGTGATTGGGCCCGTCGAGCGGACTATACTTGGTCAACTCCGAGATGCTCTGAATCAGTAGGTCAAGCCTTGCCTTGAGTTCATTCGTCGGCTGCACGCCGGTCTCAAGCCAGTTCACCAGCAGTGTATTGATGTCATAGGGCAACGGCCTGAGGGTGCCGCCCGGATTAACGAAGTAGGTGAGGGTGAAACTCTCATCCACAAATCCAGGAGTTGGATAGGTCAGGATATTAGCGCCGAATCGCCAGTCGGCTTGCGCGTTCAGCCCCGAACAGGTTGGACCTCCATCGCAGTTCTCGTTGAGCACGTCTCCCTGGCGAAGGTAGTCCATGTACATTCCCCACGGGAATATATTGAACTCTTGTGTTCCAGTCCACTTGGCGACGTTCATCGCCCAGTTCAGATACTGCATCCCAACAATCTCCGAGCACTGGTTCCAATAGGCCGTGTTGCCTGCATTGCTCCAGGTCATGCCCCAGTCATGCGTGGTGTTTCCAGGGGTAGGGTCAAACATCGGCGGGTTTGAGCCCGAGTTGCCAGAGGAAACAGCGACTTGGGTATAGCCTCCTGTGACGATAAGATCGCCAGTATTGTACGCATGAGTCGGCTGCCATTGAGCGCCTGTTACGCCGTCGAGCCAATCGCCAATCTGTTTGTAGACTCGGTTGCCGTCATAGGCGTAGATGTCCCAAGGAGAATTATTGGACGAGAGGGAGTTGAAGTCGGCATTCAGAAAAGTGCCGGCGCTGTTGGCGTCCGTCAACGACTTGCAGCTGGGAGGACCAAACTTCCCCGCGTTTAAGACGACCCTGTTCCAAGTCGGAATAGGAGGAAAGGTTGTAGGAGCAGTCACCTTAAACTGGGGAGGCGGAGCCACCGTGAAGTTGTAGGTCACCTTCACCGGCTCGGTTATCGGAATATTGTTTTGAGTGTAATCAATGACCTGCAATATCAGGCGCAAGGTATGGCCTTGGGTTGAGGGGCCGAGGCGTGACGAGCGCAATTGGCCCCCAGACGCAACGATCCTAGCTTCCATGCCGGGTTCCGCGAAATAATTGCTCCAACAGATATAGCTTCCCTGGAAAGGCGGCCCACTAGGGAGAAACACTGGGTAGTTGTCAGTTTGGGGATTAACCATTTCGCTGTTGTTGCCGCAGAGCATGGTCAAAGCTATACCCGTGTTGCCACAACTCGCTCCCAGCAAGGTTCCCGGAAGACACGAGGTTCCATCGATGCTCGCCTCGGTAACCACCATCATGTAGTGCGAACTCATAAGACCGGAAGTCTGGATCAGACTGATTCCGACATTCATTCCGGCGCCCTGATACACGTAGCTGGGACCATACGGAAAAGCCGAAAAGGCCAATGGTCCACTGGTTGACTGCACCGTCGCGAACGTGGGAAGACTTGTAGGCCACGGCGCCGAGCTCCAATTTGTATCGGTCCTGTCGCATTGTTTGCCGCCGACGGGATCAGTACAACTTGCTACCGAGTAATAGAACACGGTATTAGGCTGAAGATTCTGCACCACAACACAGTGATTGGTAGTTAGCGTCGGGTTATAAATCTGGCGCGCGAAGTCGGTAGTTTCGCCGATCATCACCAGCGAGTCGCTTTGATTGACCGTATTCCAGCAGACATTCGCCCAAGTTACGTTGTTCGAGTAGGGACTGGTAACGGTGATATTCGTTGGCTGATCATTGCCTGCGCCCGCCAAGGCGAACTGAGACGCCAAAATCAGAAGTATGATTACGAAAATTGTGTGGCGCATAAGGCCCTCCAGTACCCATCGTTTGCGAGTAGATATCGTGCGCTGCCAATATGAAAAGTCTGCCTGTTGCTCTTGGGATCCGCTCATGCCAACCGGTGCGTCCCAGCGTAAGTGCCGCATCGGATCGAAGTAACCAGGCTGGAATTGCCCCTGCCGACGCGAGTACCGTGCGGGCTTATACCTTCGTGTCACGCCTTTGGGCAGACCAGAAGGGGACAGACCGATCATGTCACTAAAGTCCGCGTTAACGGCCGCGGTGACGGTCGACGTTGCCCGCTTACCTCGCACCACGCTCAACAAATCTGACGACATTGGAACGCTAAACGATACGGATCCCGCCGGTGCGACGGTCGTGGTTCGCTCAAGGTAGCGAATGGGTCTCCACGATCACGATCTCACCGACCGG
>CAWFWZ010000012.1:0-217014 GCA_963819645.1 uncultured Acidobacteriaceae bacterium | reverse complement strand
TCTTCAGTGCGAACGGGCATGATACTCCGGGGTCTTCTAGGGTGGTGCAGACGGAGCGCGAATACTGGTGGGATGGCGCGAGAGTTACCTGTGGTTTGCCGAGGTCGCGATACTTCCACCGCTTCTCTCGGCTCGATTTAAAATCGAGGCTCCATGAAACGTGCTACTCAGTTGGGAGATGCAACGCGGGCGGTGCACTCGGGCGAAGACCGCCACGGCCAGGCCGCTCCTCTGACCACCCCGATTCATCAGACTTCGGTATTCGTGGTTCCTGGACTGGACGACTTGCGCCGCTACGCGCGAGGTGATCGCGACATCTACCTCTACTCGCGTTACGGCAATCCGACCATCACTGCTGTGGAGGAGAAGCTGGCCGCGCTGGAAGGAGCGGAGGCTGCGCTTCTCACCTCGAGCGGAATGTCGGCCGAGCTGGTCGCGGCACTCGTGACCTGCCAGGCGGGAGACGAGCTGGTCAGCATGCTCGATATCTACGGGGGAACGTTGAAGATGTTTCAGCAGGTGCTGTCTCGCTGCGGCATCAAGACTATCTTTGTTCCCTTCGACGAGCTGAAGAACATCGAGCGGCATTTCACGCGTAAGACTCGCATGCTGTTTCTGGAGACGCCGACGAATCCGACACTGCGCTGCGTTGATCTTTGCGGAATCGCCGCCAAGGCCCGTAAGCGCGACATCTGCGTTGTTGCCGACAATACTTTCGCCACGCCGGTTCTCCAGAAGCCGCTAGAACTTGGTGCCGACATGGTGGTGCATTCCGCGACCAAGTTTCTCGGAGGCCATAGCGACGTCACCGCCGGCGTGCTTGCCGGGTCGAAGCGCTGGATGGACGCCGCGCGCGAGATGATGATCCTCACCGGCGGGTGCCTGGATCCCGGCTGCGCTTATCTGCTGCTGCGCGGGTTGAAGACGCTGGATGTGCGCGTGCGTCGCGCTTGCGAAAATGCAGCCCGAATCGCCGAAGCGTTGCGCAAGAACAAGAAGATCAGCGCCGTCTACTATCCCGGTTTCACCGATGATCCGTCGCACGAACTCGCCGGACGCCAGATGCGCGACTTCGGCATGATGGTTTCCTTCGACATCCGCGGAGGCGAGAAAGCTGCGGGCCGCTTTATCGATCGGCTGAAGCTCTGGTATCTGGCGACCAGCCTCGGCGGAGTCGAGTCCACCGTGTCATATCCGCTGCTGTCGTCGCACATCGGCCTTAGCCCCCGGCAACTGCGGCTGCTCGGAGTCTCGTGGGCCACGGTTCGGTTGTCGGTCGGAATCGAAGATGCCGCCGACCTGATTTCCGACCTGGAACAGGCGCTGGCGAAGGCTTAAGTCGCCTCGCAGCGAATCAAGTCGGCACTAATTTTGCGAAAAAATCACTATTTCGCAAAAATCGACGTAAATCGACGCTCTAATTGTCTCGAAAAACGGCTCGGTCTGGGATCCTGTGGTCGCTCGGGCCGAAGCGCCACGGCGCGCCAATGGGTGTAAATTGGACGTCCATTCTTGCGCATTTCAAGTCGATCTAATGCGATTTATGGCAGATTCTGTGACGGCCACTGGGGTTTGACCCTCATTTTCCGAGCATAGTACCATCGCAACGGGGATCGAAACGTCTACCGTTAAGAGGGCCTATAGGTTGTTAATGAGTAACTCTCGCGCCACGATCCTGACCCTGCTTCTGGCAGCCTTCCTCCTCACCACTGGTTGCGAAACCGACGAGTCCAAAAAACCGGCTTCCTTGCCGGCGCAGGCGAATGCTCCCAACGTAACTCAGCAGACGGCGGCTACCGCCAAGTCGCCGGCGAAGATACAGGAACCGACGAAGCCGAAGCCCACCAACGATCCCGCCGACGCGCTCATTGCCCAAACCGAGAAGCTGCTGAAATCAGGACAAGCCAACTACGCCGGCGGCCACCTCGAGGCGGCCAGAGCCGACTTCGACCAGGCTTTCAATCTGCTGGTTTCCAGCAACCTCGACATTCACGCCGACGAGCGGCTGGAGCAGGAGTTCAGCAAGGTCGTCGAGTCGGTCCACGATCTGGAAATGGTCGCGCTGAAGCAGGGCGATGGCTTCAGCGAGCCGCGTTCTGAACCGGCGCCCATCGACGAGGCCAACGACATCACCTTCCCCGTCGATCCCAACATCAAGGCGAAGGCTGAAACCGAAATCAAGACCACCAAGTCCGACCTGCCGCTGGTGCTGAACGACGAAGTGGCGATGTTCATCAACTACTTCTCGAGCCCAAAGGGGAAAGGCACGCTGGAGCGGGCCCTGGCGCGCTCGGGCCGTTATCGCGACATGATCTCCAGCACACTGAAGCAGGTCGGTGTGCCGCAGGACCTGATTTACCTGGCGCAAGCCGAATCGGGATTCCAGCCGCTGGCGCTGTCGCGGGCTGGCGCGCGCGGGCATGTGGCAGTTCATGGCCAGCCGCGCCTCGATGTACGGGTTGGAGCGCAATTGGTGGGTCGACGACCGCCAGGATCCGGCGAAATCGACGCACGCCGCGGCCGAGCACCTGAAGGACCTCTACAACCAATTTGGCGACTGGTATCTGGCAATGGCTGCGTATAACTCCGGGCCGGGCACGATTCAACACGCGGTCGAGCGCACCGGCTATGCCGACTATTGGGAGCTGTACCGCCGCGGCGTTCTGCCGCAGGAGACGCGCAACTACGTTCCCATCATTCTGGCCGTGACGATCATGGCCAAGAACCCATCCCAGTACGGGTTGGAGCACGTTACCCTCGACCCGGCGCCGCAGGTGGATCAGGTCGTCATTGACTACCCCGTCGACCTGCGCCTGGTAGCGGAATGCGTCGATGCATCGGTCAACTCCCTGCAAGAGCTGAATCCCAGCCTGCTGCGGATGACCACGCCGAAAGGTGAGCCCTTCACCCTTCGCTTGCCTGCGGGCACGTCGCAGAAGTACCAGACGACCATCGCGGCCATTCCACAGGACATGCGTACGTTGTGGCGCTACTACCGCGTGGAACCCGGCGATTCGCTGGCCTCGATCGCGCGCCGGTACCACGCCACTCCATCAGCTATCACCCAGGCCAACAACCTTCCGGCGGACTACGTTGAGGTGGGATCCAAGCTGATCATTCCCGTGTCGGCGGGGCGAAGCGAGGGTGAAGCGGCCGCCTATTCGAAGCACCCTACCCGTTACAAGGTACGCAAGGGCGACACCCTTGCTTCGGTGGCTGATGATTTCGACGTTCCGGTCGAGAAGTTGAGGAAATGGAACCACTTGCGAGGATCGGCCCTCACGCCCGGTCGCACCCTGGTGATCTACAAACCGGTGGGCGACACAACTGAGGTGGCCGCAGACGAGGGATCCGGCACGAAATCCAAGACCGTCTCCCAGAACAAGAAGAGCAGCAAGGCGTCAGCCGCGGCCAAGTACCACAAGGTGAAGAAGGGTGAGACCCTGAGCAGCATTGCCTCTTCCTACAACACTACGGTCGCCGCCTTGCGTCGCGACAACGGAAAGATGGCAGCGAACCTGCAAGCCGGTGACGTTCTGGTCATCCGCAAATAGCACACGCGAGCACAAAGATCGTCTTCATCCCATCACGACACTTTCCTTCTCGCGGTTCTTCTGTTACAACAAGCCCGTTGCTATAGCTTTGCTCTTGAGGTGTTCACCGGGCAGCATATGCGCGTGCTATAATCCCGCGCCTGCCCTAATCGCAAGTGTTTTGACGTCGCTTGCAATCGAGTTCACGAACGGCTCCGTTCATCGGAGTCCGGCAATGTTAGGAGGATATATGACGTTCTACGACGAAACGCTCTATGGTCGTGACGACGAGATGGACGACTACGGAGAAGGTTCTTATGGCGAATCACTAGACGGCGAGGAGTATGAGGAAGAAGAAGAAGAGGAAGAACCCGAATCCGCGGTGGTGATCGTGGAGGAGGACGAAGAGGTTGAACCGGAAGCCGAAGAGGTGATGGCGCCTCCGCCTCCCAAGAAAGCGCCGAGTAAGGCCGCTCCCAAGAAAGCTGCGAAGAAAGCTCCGCCTGCACCAGCAAAAAAGAAAGCGGCGCCTGCGAAAAAGAAAGCAGCTCCGGCCAAGAAGAAAGCTGCGCCGAAGAAGGCTGCTAAGAAAAAAGCGGCAGCCAAGAAAGCGGCAAAGAAGCCGGCGAAGAAGGCTGCGAAAAAATCGGCAGCTAAGAAGCCGGCGAAAAAGGCGGCAAAGAAAGCTCCGGCCAAGAAGAAAGCTGCGAAGAAGGGCCTTCGCCGCCGCTAAACATCGTGCGAACAAAAGCCGCGGATCGCTCCGCGGCTTTCTTCACTACTCTGCTTGTTTCTGTACTTAACGCTGCTCGATGAACTTCAGCATCGCGGTGTTGCGCTAGCGGCTAGCTGCCAAGCGCAGATCTGCTCTCCAAAGAGAGCGGGGCATCTCGGAGGGACTATAAGAGGGCCGCGAATGCCGCGGCTGGAGCATCTGACCAGAAGCCTGGCGAAGACCGGCCAAGGACGCAGGGTTCCGCTACGTTTCTCATCCACTCCATCAATCGTAAGTAGCGGCCCTTGTGGAAGCCCGGATGACCCTCTGCTACGGGCAGTCTCGTCCATGCGACACACTTGAAATACGCGTATTGTGAAGCCCCGCACTCTCAGCCACGAACGGTAACATCCGCGCACAGATCCAGGAAGAACTGGCGCTCGGTGGGTGTGGGTGGCCAGCTTGACTGAAACTGTTCCTTCGAATGGTTGTGCCTTTCGACCGCCTCCTGGAAGGCCTTGACCAGCAGAGGATTTATCGGGACTTCACCTGTTGTTACGGGCTGAAGCACACCTTCGGTGGCGCGACGAAACAGGTCGTCGTTACGCACCAGTTCAGGCGCGATGTCGTAGATTGCCGCAAGCGCCACAAGAGTTGATTCCGTCAAGTCGACGGTTTTTGGATTACTGGGCGTGTGCTCGTCTGCTGCGCCAGGGCTCCTCCACAGCAATGTCCAGCGCCTTTCGCCTTCGACCGGCGGCTTCAGCCGCATCGCCAGGCAGCGAACGCGATTCATGAAACGCTTGGTGGAGCGGGGCGTTGCGTGACTACGCACAATCACCGTGTCCCAAATTTCCAGAGCACGGCGGAAGCGAGGCGAATCGTGCACCACTACGTCGTCTTTCTTGACAAGAAAGCGCCAGCACACGTAGAGAAGCAGCACTGCGAACAGCAACGGTCCGATATAGGCGTAGGCATTGCTGGCCGTTGCCGCGGGCGATACCAACGACGAGACCGGTGCGGGGGTGGCAGCCGATGGCGTTGTAATCGGGGCGCCGCTCACCCCGTTGACCTGGGAAGTATCGCGCGCTGCGCTGGCCGGCGTCGCGCCCGCTGCCGCACTTTGCTCTGCCGATTGGGCGCCGGGTTTTTGCTCAGGCTTGGATGTGCGGCCCACCCACACTCCGGCCAGGGTCATGGTCGCAATCAACAGCACGCTGATGGCGATGGGCAGAGCGATCTTCAGGAAACGCCGGAGCAGGTCAGCGGAGGCCGCAGATTTTCCAGCTCCATTATTGGTGACCAGTTCTTCGAAGCGTGCAGTCTTGGCAGCACGGGCGGGAATTTCGATGTTAATTAGCTTGTCGAGGTACTGGCGGGAGAATTCCCAACGCTTCAGCCTCTTCGCCTCGTCCAGCTGTTCTTTGCTCTCGGCGGCCTGCGGCGTGATCTCGCCCACAATCTTCTCGAAACTAAGACCAACGCCCGCTTCTACCGGACGTCGTGCCAGGCCCATGATGACAAAGCACTCGCCCGAGGTCACGATGAAGTTCACCGCTTCCAGCACGATGCGAATGTTGTCGGGCATGCAGCGGTCGAGGTCATCGATGAACAGCACCATGCGACGGCGCGCACCGAGCGCCCGTGTGACCTGCTTCAGTTCCTGTCCGAACCTCTGGCGTAAGGCGGTCTGCTTTTCAAGATCGGAAAGACTCGTGGTTCCCGATCGCGCTGCCAGAAGGTTGGCCGGGTTCACGCCGAAGGCCTTGAGGCTGTCGTATAGATACTTACCAACGTAGAGAAGGCAGAGGAGCAGGACCCAGAACTTGCCGCCGGTTTGCGCCTGGTTTTGCAAAGCAGAGATGAAGGCGTCCCAGCTCTTCAACGCGCCTAGAGCATGAGCCAGCGTGTCGCGGTTAAATCGCCGCCATTCGGTGGCAACAAGAAACGCCGTGACGGCGGCGAGAATAGTCGCGGACTGCCAGCGGTCAGCCCAGCGAATGGCCAGCAGGCGCAGACGAAACCAGATCTGGTCGAATTGCCACAGCTCCCACCACTGCGGCACGCCCTCTTTGCGCACGGCCTGCAGGATGGTCGCGAACAGGTCGTCCTCGGTCTGGTTGTGCCAGGCGTTGAACCAGATCGGCCGCAGGCCGCGCGCCGCGAGGTCGCAGCGCAATAGGTTCATGATCGAACTCTTGCCGGTGCCCCATTCGCCGGTGATCGCAATCGTGATTGGCGCTACCGTGTTGTCGTTGCGCAGAAAGCGCGATAGCGACAAGGCAAGGTCCTTGTAGCCCAGAGGATCGGGATCGTCCGGCTCGAGTGGCCGGTCGGAGATTGCGACATTGGCGATGGTCTCTTCGGCTTGCAGCTCGGTTTCGGTGGGCCGCTTAAGCGCGTGCAGGGCTACGCCGGCGACGAAGATGAGCGAGAGGTAATACCACGGTGCCGGCAGCTTGTGGGGCTTGCGGTCTCCAAGCTGCTCTCCTTCGAGGCCTTGAAGGATCGGGAACCAGCTTCGGCCGCGGTCGGTAGATTTCAGGGCAGTGCCCTGGTTGCCAACCGCATAAAACACATTCGAACCACCCAGCGAGACTCCATTCAGGTCCGCAGAGGTCGGGGTGAGAGCCACGAAGCTTGTTCCGGCGTGAGACACAAGAATGGTGCCTTCGGCGCCGACCTTCACACCAGTTGCGTCTGCTCCTTGACCTATCGCGGCTACCGGCGTGTCGGTCTCGACAGGGGGTTGTGGTAGGAACGGGAGCATGTACCAACTCTGTCCGCCGTCGCCGCTCCGACAATTTCTGCCCTCTGGCTCGCTCGGGCTCCGCGCAATGACTAGGGATCCCGTCAAGGAGTTGTCGAAGTGCAGGCTGCGAAGATTCCTGCCTTCCAACGGACACGTGGGTTGCGCTTCGGCCGAGGCAGAAGTTGAGCTCTTCGCTTTTTCCTGAGTCGCTCTGCCTTTTACAGCTTGCTTAGTGTTTGACGTAGTCGCCGGTCTCGAAGGCTTCTGGGAGAGAGTGCCTTCGCTGCCCTGAGGCGCCGAAAACTGCAGTGAGTTTCCACTGCCTTGGGGCTGCGAGACCCCCGAAGGGTTCGTCGTCGGCGGCAACCCTTTGTTGAGTTCGCTTCCGCCGAGCTGCCTTCCGTCAGTGCTGGGTTGCTGCCGTGGAGTATTATCTTGCGCCGCGCCAGGGGTCGCCTGCAGCCCTGTAGGCGCCACCGGCGCATTGGAGTTTCTATCCTGCGCGCCTGTCGCGCTGTTCCCGCTCGTCTGGTTTGGTGCTTGATTCGGATTGTCAGGTGGCCGCTGCTGTGCCGGTGAGAGTGATTGCCGACCGTTCGCAGAATTCAGACTCGACGACTTGCTCTGAGGTTCGCCTGCGGGATCCGCGCTCGCGGAGGGAATGAAGCTCCAGAAAGGAGAGGCACCATTGGCTGGACTCAGCGCGGCCTTCTGCTCCGAAGCATCAGGAGGTAGCTTCGCCCATCTCTTGCCACCATCGCTGCTATGCAGCAAGGTGCCAGCATCACCGGCGAGCCACACCTGGTTAGGATCGCTCGGCAGCACCGAGACCGCGTGCAAATCAGGACTCTTCGAGCTGCCTTTGATGGTAACGGCCGGGAGGCGCTTAATGTCGTTCAGTACGATCGGATATCGCCAAAAATCAAAGCTGTCAGGCGCAGTCGGTGGATTCGGAACGGGCCGCGGCGCCTGTACCAGCGCCACTGCCGAGAAGACAACGAAGCCGAGCACCGCCGCGTATAGATAGGCTGGCCGACGAAGAGCGAGGCTAGGCCGCGGACGGGCGACAGCACTAGACGCGCTCTTTTCTGCCTTGACGAACTTCGCTTTGGGGTTCTTAACTCGCGCGCTGGTGGGTGACTCATAGGAGGGCGACATCGGACTTCCTCGGGATACTTGGTTAGTCAGCCGAGCGGGGGGTGGCCAGTACGTTAGCACACTTCGGAGTCTTGTCAAGCGTAGCGCTTGATCAGCGCGAGCACGGGTTGACGCGGATCAATGCACCAGCTTAAAAGACCGGCGTTGGCATGCTCGTGCAAAAAGCGTGCGAATTTTGAGTCGAACAAACAAAAAGCCCCACCCGGGCAAACCCGGCCCGAATGGGGCACCCCGCGTTGTTCTCCCGCCCGCGGCATACGGTCTGACGTTGGCGTTGATTCACTCCTTCACAAATCATTACCGCAAAGTAAGGCCGCCCGGTACCGTGATATGCAAACCAGTCTTGTATATCTGCTGTTTCTGGTCCCATGCCTGCACAACGACATAGTGAGCGCCGCTTGGCACCGTCAGGTAAGTGTCGATCGACGACACATTCTGTTTCCAGTACAGTTGGTTATCCACGTAAATCGCCATTGCGATGATCGGATAATTTGATTTGGCCGTAGCTACGAAGTGGACCGGATTGCTGTCGTAGGAGTTATTGAGCGGAGAGGAAACGAAGACCCCATACCCGACAGAGTTTTGGAACAGCTCGCCCATGTCATTGGAGGATTCTGCGGCTCCGGGAAAACTGCTGAGACCCACAGCCTCGCCAATCGTGCGCAGTAGGCTCTGGTGCTGATGCAAGATTGAGGATCGCCCGCCCGGAATCACCTTGGGACCGATTACGACCGTAGCAACGTGCCCGCCTCCATGCTGTCGATCACTGTCCGAGGCTTCGTCAAAGGTGATGATGAGAATTCCGTCTTGCTGAAAAGCGCTATTTTGCAATAGCGGAGCTATGTTGTTCTTCAACCATGTATCGGCCTGCTGCAACGAGCCGTCATGCGCATCGTCGTCGCGATTCGGAATGACGAAAGAAATCTCGGGCAGCGCCCGGTTGTTTAAGTCTTGTGCGAAATGTGTGAAGGGAACCAGGTTCTGCTTTTGCACCTGGCTGTTCAGCACATCGGAAAAATAGGTGAAGGGATTGTGATGGCGGATGTAGAGACCGCTGTCGCCTCCCGTGTACCCGACATAAGGCAGGCCCTCAGCATACGACTTCCACGTCACCCCGGCGTTCAGCAGATGCCGAACCAGGTTGTCGCCGGTGACCGTCCCGTTGTAGCCATCATTGTTGGTGATGATCTGGCCGGCCGTCATCATGAAGTAATTGCCGATGGAGGGATGCGTGTTGGCGTAGTACTGCATCGCCAAGCCGTATTGATTGGCGAGTGAATTCAGGTACGGCATAGTACGGTTGCCGATCACTGAGCTGTAACCGTGGTTTTCTTCAATGACAACGACTACGTGGCGGCTCTGTGGAACCTGTGCTGCGCCGATGGTCAATGCCAGCAACAGAAACATTGCGCTTTGCAGAATGGACTTCAGCTTCAAAATAGCCTCCCAACTTTGCTTTCGACTTGCATGGCGACGAGTCTTTCGGGGCATCAATTCTGGCTCTATAAGGGCTTCGCTGTAATTCGAGCCGAAATAGGGATGTAGGTTGGGTTCGGGCGTGCCTCTTAATACAGAGACCTCGTGGTCGGTCGAGAGAAGAGGTTGGGCACTAGCCGCCATTAACCAGTTTTCATCTTGGTTTCAGTTGTCCTAAATCGAAAACCCAGATCATTCCTAAATATCAGGAATTCGACCAGCCTATTTGAGCCTCAAGGCACAGACCAGCCGAGGCCAGGTATCCGTCGGTGTGACTGTGTGAAGTAAGGCTGGGTCTTGAGAATCTCGCGGGGGGAGACTACTCGTTTTGAGTACGGCTGGCCGGGGCTGGATGGGGAGTTGTCTTTTTGCCTGCGGGCTGCTCATTTCGCTACCGGCAGCATCGGCCTGCTGCATGCCCAATCAAACACCGGAACCATATTCGGACGAGCCACAGACGACAAGGGCAACGTCTTGCCTGACGTTCAAGTAACGGCCCGTAACCTTAGTACTAACGCATCAACAGTAACGCGGACGGACACCAATGGCTCTTATACCGTTCCCAGCCTGGCTCCCGGGCAGTACTCCGTCATCTCGTTGCACGCTGGCTTTCAGTCGTTGGCGGTCGATGTCTCGGTCGCGGTCGGTGAGCAGAATCCCACGCTGACCAACTTCGAGCCTCGCGTTGGTTTTGCCTGGGACCCAACGGGGAGTGGCAAGGTCGTGATTCGATCTGGATTTGGCATCTTCGACGTGCTGCCATTGTCCTACGAGTTTGAACTCATCGCGTTGGGAGTAGCTCCGTTCTTTGAGAACGCAACCCCGACGCAGCTTCCGGCGGGCTCGTTCTTCTCTCAAGCCATCCAGATCGCAATCGGTCCGAATGGCACTCATGAACTAGTTTTCATCCTCGCTTCACCCAAGCCAAACGGAACACCAGCATAATTCTTAGATGATGGGATCGTTGACCACCATCGACGTTGACCATCATCTGCCCGCATCAATCGGCAGGAGCTCTTAGGCGGTGGCGCCGAATGGAAGTGGCATCAGGATTCGAACCGTTCCGAGATGAGCATCCGGGCAAGCCTACGGTGCGTGGCTTCATTCATCGCGCGGCAAATACCTGCGAAGGCGCATTGATACTGAGCCACGCCGCCGCGTCCGATTGTGACTCTCCATTGTTGATCGCGCTGGCTCAGGCGTTCAGCGCGTCGGGCATTACGGTGCTCCGTTGTGACCTGCCCTTCCGCCAGATGCGCCCCAAGGGGCGACCGTCGGCTGGCGTGGCCGCGCGGGACCAGGCGGGATTAAGACGAGCGGTAGACGTGTTGAAAGCCAAAGTATGTAAGAAGGTTTATCTGGGCGGAGTGGCATACGGTGGACGCCAGTCGAGCCTGTTGGCGGCCTCGGAGCCGGGATTGGTGGATGGTCTTCTTTTGCTCTCGTACCCGCTACATCCTCCTGGGCAGCGCGGCCCGTTGAGGACTTTTCATTTTCCCTCGGTGCGAACTCCTGCCCTCTTCATACAAGCCTCTCGGGATCCGTTTGGAACTCCCGATGAGGTTCGCCCGACGCTGGAACTGATAGCTGCACGTACTCGGCTGGTCATCGCGAAGGACGCAAGACACGATTTGTTCAACGAGAATAATCGTGAGACGCTGCCGGGAATGATTGTCAGCGAATTCGAGAGCTTCTTGGGCCAAGCGGAAGAGAAATCGCAGGAGCGAATATTCTGATCGACAGAATGTCGGCATCGGCCAGCCCCGGAACTCCGGCCTCAGGCCAACTGTCGGGGCGCGACGATAATTCCGTCGTCGTCGCTGTAAATCCAATGGCCCGGCACGAAGGTTGCGCTGCCAAACGACACTACAACATCAGCTTGTCCTGCTCCATGCTTCTCGCTCTTGCGGGGGTTCGAGCCCAGGGCCTTGAGCCCAAAGTCCAGCACTGAAAGCTCGCCAACGTCTCGGATGGCGCCAAATATTACTGCGCCTGACCAGCCATTCTTGTAAGCGAGCGCAGCGAGCATGCCTCCCATTAAGGCTGCTCCTAAGTACCCGGAGCCGTCTACGACGAGGACGTCTCCATGAACGGTTGTCTCCAGCGCACGGCGAAGCAGAACGTTATCGCCAACACATCTGACCGTCCTGATTGCTCCAGAAAAACCCCTCTGCCCTCCGTACTGTGTGAACTGCGTGTCGCACGACTGACAGATGTCGGGGAATGCGTCGTACAGGTCACATGTTGAGAAACCAGGCTGCATGGATCATTCGAAGAGCTTAAGCTCCCTCCACATCGGTCGTTTTTGCGTGACTTAGATAGTAGTGGACCGCGGGCGTGATGATCAGCGAAAGCACCATGGAGATGGTGATGCCTCCGATCACGGCTATGGCGAGCGGCTGCAGCATCTGCGATCCGGCTCCCAAGGCAAGCGCCAACGGGAGCATACCGGCAATGGCGGCTAAAGCCGTCATCAAAATCGGCCGCAGCCGGCGGCGACCGGCCTGGATCATGGAGTCCTCGGCGGAGAAGCCTGCGTCGCGAAACTTCTGGTCCGCGTCGAGCAGCAGAATGCCGTTCTTGGCAACGATACCAATCACCATGATGAGTCCCATGAACGACGCGATGTTGAAGTCAGTACGGGTAATCAGTAGAGCCAACACGACCCCAGACACCGACAGAATGGCCGAAGCGAGAATCGAGAGTGGCGCTGCGAGCGTACGAAACTCGAACAGCAGCACGATAAAAACCAGCACGATGGCCAGCAGCAGCACCAGCATAAGATCGTGGAACGACTTCTGCTGCTCTTCGTAAGTTCCGCCGTACACCACGCGGATGGAAGGCGGGAGATGCATGTTGTCGACCGTCTTCTGGATGGCTGTGATCGCGCTTCCCAAGTCGGTGCCTTCCAACCGCGCGGTTACGGTCACATCGCGTTGCAGGTTCTCGCGGCGAATCTCGTTCTGGCCGGGTAGCTCTTTGACCGTCGCCAGCGTGTTGAGGGTTGCGATGTGGCCGGCAGCGCTATTCAGCAGCGTGTTTCCCATCGCCTCAAGCGACCTGCGATTGGAGTCGGGATAACGCACGCGGATGGTATAAGCAATGTCGTTGGTGATGACGGGTGTGGCTGCAGGCTCACCCTCAAGAATTGCCGTTGCATCAATGGCGACTTCCTCGGGAGTGAAGCCGGCGCGTGCCGATACGGTTGGATTCACCTGAAATACCGTGGCTGGATTGCTGATCGTGTTGTCGATGCCGTTCAGAATGTCGACCACCCCTGGAACCTTGGCGATGGCGTCGGCCACCTGTGGAGCGTACTTGTTCAGCTCGTCAGGATTCGGCGAGAACAGCTTGATCTGCACTGGCTCGGGAGCATTTGACAGGTCGCCAATCATGTCCTGCAGCACCTGGATGAACTCAACATCCAGCCCGGGCTCCGTCTGCTTAATTTCAGCGCGCAAGTCGGAGATGATGTCGTCTACGCCGCGGCTGCGCTTGTTCTTCAACTTCACCGCGATGTCGCCGGTATTGGCTTCGGTCACGGCCGCCAGCCCGAGCTGCAGTCCGGTGCGCCGCGAGTAGCCTTCCACTTCGGGAACGTCGCGAACCATCTGCTCCACGTGGTTGATGACGCGGTCCGTCTCCTGCAGCGAACTGCCCGGCGGCATGATGTAGTCGATAACGAACCCGCCTTCGTCCATCGCCGGCAGAAGGTCGCTGCCCAGCCCCTTATAGCAAAAGTAGGAAGCCACGATGAGGATCGCTGCAAAACCGGCAATCCAAAGTGGACGCTCAAGGGCAAAGCGCAGCCAGCGCTCGTAGAAGTCCACAATCTTGCGGAAGCGGCCAGTGAGCGACGCTTCCTCGGCTGCCAGCAGACGGTCCGCCTCGCTCAAGTTGTCATCGGGCTTGACGGCGTGCTCCTTCCGCTCGCGAATGAAGTACTGGCTGAGCGTAGGCGTCCAACTGAGTGCCAGCGCCAACGACGTGAACAGCGACGCGCCAACTGTAATGGCCAGGGCACGGAAGAAGACGCCGGTAACGCCCGTAGTCGCAACCAGCGGCACGAACACCACAATCGGCGTGATGGTAGAGAAGACCAACGGCTTGGTGATCTCGCGCAAGGCGCTGCTGATCGCTTCCAGATGGCCTTGCCCCGCATCGCGATGCAAGGCGACGTTCTCGACCACGACAATTGCATCGTCGATGACCAGGCCAACAGCAGCAGCCAGTCCGCCAAGCGTCATCAGGTTGAAGCTCTGGTTGAGCAGCTTGAGAATGATGAAGGTGACAAACACAGTGGCCGGGATGACCAGCACGCCGACGAGTGACGTTCCCCAGTCATGCAGGAACAGCACCATCACAAGCGACGCCAACACGATGCCGATGAGGATGGCATCGCGCACGCTCTTGATCGATTCGGTCACGATCTCGGATTGATCGTAGAACGGCGCCAGCTTGATACCCGGCGGCAGCGATTGCTGGATGCGCGCGATCTCGTCATGAACCAGGTTCGCAACGTCAACCGTGTTGCTGTCAGGCTGTCGACTGACGTTCAGAAGAATCGCTGGTTTGCCATTCGCAGTGACGATGGTGTAGACCGGCTTCACGCCCGGGCCCACGGCCGCCACATCGACGATGCGGATCGGTATGCCCGTCTGGGTCGCTTTAATGACGATTTGCCCGATCTGATCAGGATCGACGACTTGACCGTTCACCAGCCCGAGATAGAGCTGATGATTCTGCTCGATCAGGCCTGGTGAATCAATGAGGTTGGTACGGCGAACCGCATCGAGAATGTCGGATACCGTGACGCCGGTCGCGAGAAGCTTGGCCGGGTCGGGCGTGATGTAGAACTCCGGCTCCTGTCCACCCTGCACCACAACGGTTGCCACACCGTTCAGGCGATTCAGCCGCGGTTTCAGTTCGTAGTTAGCCATCGTCCACAGTTGCGTCTGGGGCACGATATCGGAGGTCAGGCTGTATCCAATGATGGGAAAGCTGGCAAAGGTAAGGCGGTGGGTCTGAATGACCGCCGTCGCCGGAAGCGAAGCCCGAACTTGAGAGATAGCCGCGTCCACCAATTGCAACGTGGTCACCATGTCGACATGCCAATCGAAGAACAGATCAATTTCTGCGGAGCCGCGACTGGTGATCGAGCGCACCTGCTGTAGCCCAGGTACGCTGTTCACGGCTTCTTCCATGGGCCGCGTGATGGTGACCGTCATCTGGTCAGGCGGCATCACCCCGTTATCAACGCCCACAATTACTCGCGGAAAATCCGTCGTTGGGAAGACTGAGATCGGGATGGTAAGCGCCAGGTACACTCCGGCCAACGCCAGGATGATGGTGAGAAAGATTAGCGCTTTGGAGTAGCGGGTGTACCAATAGCGGTCGTCCGCCGGACCGCTGGAACGGATGCGCTCGATCATGGTCTGCCATTTCATGCCGGGCCTATTGCTTCTCCTTGCCCGCAGGCTTCTGATCGTCAGCAGCGGGCTTGTCGCCCTCTGCAGCCGGTGCTTCGGCGATCTTGACCTTGGTATCGTTGGGAAGTCCGTACGCGCCGTTGGTAACGACCTTCTCCCCGCCGCTGAGTCCCTTGGTGATTTGTACTCGATCGCCCTCGCGAATGCCGGCTTCGACGCTCACCTGCTGGGCCTTGTTACCGCCGCCAACGACCATTACGCTCGTTGCTCCGTCGGGCGTTTTCAACAGAGCCGAGGCGGGAACCGTGATGGCATCATTCACGGTGCGGGCCGTAATCTCCGCCGTCACCGTCGTTCCCGGCCGCAGAGCGGCATCGGGATTGGGTGCTGTCACCCAGACTTCGACCGTGGTGCTGTTGGGATCAAGCGCCGGGCTTACCAGCGAGACTTTGCCGTTGACCGAGACATCGCCGGGAGCGATGAGCGTGGCCGGATCGCCGGGCTTCAGCAAGGCCGCGTCCTGTTGCGGAATGTGCGCCTTGGCAATGACGGAACTGATATCCATGACCACAATCAGCGGAGCGCCCGCCGGCGCCGTTTCGCCGGGGTAGAGCGGCCGCTCGGTTACCACACCGTCGATCGGGCTCTTTATCTCCGAATACGATAGCTGAGCAGACGCCCCTTCGAATTTTCCCTGGGCGGAAGTGAGCTGGCCTTTCGCTGCTTTGATCTGGTCTTTCTTGCCAGCCGTTTGCAGAGCGGTCATGTGCTTCTGCGCAATCTCGTATGTGGCCTTCGCCTGGGTCAGGGCAACAATGGACTGATCGTAGTCTTTGCGCGGCAAGGCTCCCTGTTCGAAGAGAGTCTTGCGGCTGTCGTACACCTTTTGTTGCGCGTCGTAAGCCTCTTTTGCCGCCTTCGAGATCGTATTCGGCCTTCTGCCACTCCTCCGGCAAGCCGGAGGAGATGGCTATGCCGTACGCTGCCTGAGCTTGTTCATAGGCGCCTTGGTTGTCAGCTACCGAAGCTGCCAGATCACGGTTCTCCAGCACCGCCAGCAACTGGCCGCGATGCACCGGGCTGCCGCGATTCACATAAAACGCTCGCACCGGCGCGGTGACTTTCGGAGTCAGCGCGGCTTGATCCTTCGGGAACAGAGATCGCTTCGGTGCGGATTACCTGCTCGATCTTGCCGCGCTCCGCCTGAGCGATCTGAACCGTTACTTCCGGCTGCACTTCTTTTTCTTTGCTGGAGCAGGCCGTCATCCCCGCCGCCAATAGAGCGACAAAGACGATGGGCGCAAGCCGGGCAGTAGATGCGGGTAGTCTCATCATCAGAACGTTCCTGTTAGGGTCTGCAAGTTTGCGAGCGCAAGATGATACCGCGCCTCGCCATCATGCAAATTGTTCTGTGCCATGCGTGAGCGTGTTCTGTGCGTCGACGACCTCAAGCGCCGTGGCCTCGCCCGCCTGATAGCGAAGGTTGGTGAGCCGAAGGCTGTCAGCGGCGAGACTCGGCCGAGTTGCGCAGGGTATCGATCTGGCCCACCGCCGTTTGGGCCTCCGCATAGAACGACTGGAAATCCGCCAGCGCCTGCCGCTGTGCGGCACTGAGTTCCACCTGCGCCTGACGCCGTTGCAACTCGGCTTGCTTCGAACCTTGCTCTGCGTGGCTCCCCAACTGAAGATTGGGATATTCAACGTTGCCGCGCCGGCGTAGCCCAGATTGCGCAGTCCGTTGCGATCTTCGGTGGCAAACTGGTTGGCATCGATGCCGTAAAACATGTCGACGGTCAGCGTCGGCAGATGTCCCGCCTTGGCAACCGTCAATTCCTTGTCGGCGGCAGTGAGCGCCGCGAATGCGCCTTGCAGCTCGGGATTGTTGCTCTTGGCCAACTGCTCGACAGAGCTGTCGATCCGGCAACTGCGGTGCGGAGGCAAGATCGTTTACCAAGGTGAAGTCCTGAAAGAAGTTTGGGAACAACAGCACCGCCAGCGACAGGCGTGCATTCTGCTCGGCCAGCTTCGTGTCCTGCAGTTGGCGCGCGGCATCGTTGGCCTGAATCTGCGCTTTCACCACGTCGGAATGCGCTACCTCGCCGCCGACCTCCAGCTTCTTGCTGAAGTCGAGAAAGTGCTGGGCTTCGTCGGTCGCACGCTGAACGTTGAGCGTCTTCTCCTGTGCGGTCAACAGCCCGTAGAAGAGCTGCACCACGGTGACGACCAGGCCGCGGGCCGCCACCTCCGCCTTCGCCTTTGCGAACGCCTGTAACGCTACGGTTCGTTTGTAGTCAGCGAAGGAGCCGAACCCGAGGGCTTCATGGGCGATCCCCTGGCTGATGTATTCGTGAACTCCATTGTTGGCGATGTATATGCCAGTCGCGCCGTTGCCCTGCGTGTAGATGAAGCTGTTGGTGTACTGCACGTTCGGCAGCAGTGCGGCCCGAGCCTGCACGCGGTCTTCTTTGGCGAGTCCGAACTGGGTCAGTGCGGCCTGAAACTGCGGACTGTTTGCCTTCGCGCGACTCAGCGCATCGGCCAGCGTCAAAGCCACCGGCGATGATCCGGTAGCGGGCACTGCCGGTCTGCGCTGGCGGTGCTGCTTGTGGCACCTGAGCATGCACCGCTGCCGTGATCAGCACGGTGACCCAGACCAGGCTTGTAATCGTCGCGTGCCCGACAAGATACCTCTCGAAGCGCGTGCTTTAGTGCTCGCGCTTTATCGCTACTCTGACAACACCCAAACCTCGAACGTCCCAGGCAGCACTTTCGGGCGGGGCTTTTGCGTTGGAGGTCCGCTGAACTTCGCCGCCGGAATGTACAGTCTTCGATTGTCGGCATCTAAGGCCATCGTCTTCGAACCTGGTTGCGTCGCCAACGTTTGACGCAACGCGATACGAACCGCCGCCGTCTCTCTTGCGATTACGGTCAACGTTCCCTCGCCGTTGGAAGCGAAGACCCGATTCGTATTGGGATCGAACGCCGTGGCATCGCAATCGTCGCCAATCGGCAATGTCTGCGATAACCTTGCCGGTGCTGAGATTCACGACTGCCAGCTTCTTGTTTCCGCACGACGCGAACGCTGTGCCAGCTCGCTTGTCTATCGCCAGGCCTGTCGGCTCGTCACACGGAGCTAAGGGCCAAACGCTCTTTACTTTGCGAGTCTGCGCGTCGATTACCGTCATCGTGTTCTTGTCGGCGATGTTCACGTAGACATTGCCGTGATCGTCGGCAACGGCAAACTCGGGCTTGCCGGCAAGCGGAACACTGTCGCTACCACGCTAGCGACCGGCATCGATCACGGTGGCGTTGTGGCTCTGTCCGTTGAATACGAATACCGAACTGGTGGGAGCGTGATAGAGAATCGCATCGGGATTCTGGCCGGTCGCGATCTTCTTCGTCGGCCTTTAAAGTCTTCAGGTCGAAGACACTTACCTGATTCTCCTGCCCATTGCTGGTAAACCCAATCCCTTTTCTCGCGCCAGGGCCACGCCATGAGCTCCCGGAGTATCAGGGATCTCGCCAACCAGCTCGCCAGTTTCAGTGCTGACCACCATGAAGCGAGTTGCGCGTGCGATGTACAAACGTTTGTCGGCAGAATCCACCAGCAGATAGTCCCATCGTCCTTCGCCTCCGAGGGAAGCTTCTGCACAACCTTTACCCGCATCGGATGAATTGCTTTCACAGCGAAGCGGCGCTGCGCCGATGGCTGCGATAACCAGGATCAGTGATCGACAGGGTAGTCGCTCGTTTCAGGTGCAACGCTTTAGCTCCATTCTGAGTACAGTCGATTTCATAAGGCTACCGAGGCCAGGTGATGCCGACCTTAACGAACAATAAAAGTCTGTTCAGAATCGGACTTGTGTCAGGGGCCGCGGACGCGGAGGAGCAGCAACGGGCAGCTCACGCTGCCCGCCATTGGGTTGCTGGAACAGCTCCGGGCTTAGAAGATCAGCTTGATAGCAAACTGAATCTGTCGGGACGAGGTTGAGGTCTGCGTCAACGTGCCAGCCGAAGCGATGGGTGCTCCGGCCTGGTTGAACAACTGAGTGCTGGCCTTCAGTGGAGTGGCGTAGTTCACGAAGTTGAAGATGTTGAAGAGATCTACGCGGAACTGTGCGTTCAGGCGCTCGGTGATCTTGTTGTTCTTCATCAGCGTCAGATCAACGTTCTTGAGCTCCTGGACCGATAATCGAATTACGTGCGGCGTTACCAAGCACGGTCCCTGGATTCGGGAAGGCAAAGCACTGGGTCTTAATGTAGTGAAACCTGTTTTGCGGGTTCACGGGATTACCTGAACAGCCCGGCGTGTTGAGGCGATTTGCAAAGTCAAACGGATCCGCGCTATTCAAGCCAAGAGGGTCTCCGCTAACTAACGGCGAGAAGGGCAGACCGGTAGATACTTGTACAATGCCTCCAATTTGCCAGCCGCTGATAATCCAAGCCTTAGCACTGTTATACGTAGGAAGGTTATACGTCAGATTCCCCACAAAATTCTGGGCAATATTGAAGTCCGAAAGACCTCTTCTTCTCGTCGGAGCCCACAGTGGCAGACTAGAAATGCTGTTGGCGAAGGTGTCACCAAATGTCGAGGAGGACCCATCGTCAAGAGACTTTCCCCAAGTATAAGAAATGTTCCCTTGAAAACTCTTGGTTAGATGCTTCGTCAACATCACCTGTAGGGCGTTGTAGGACGAGCTTCCTGTGAAATAGAGAGCGCTGATTTGTCCTACATTTGGGTTGATTCGTGTGCCGCTGCCGCGCGGTACGGGGAAGTAGTAATTATCACCAATCACCTGCGTCGGTTGCACTGTGTTCGCATCATCAATGCGATACGGCAGATGTACTCCGTGAGTCCCGAAGTATCCGATCTGGAAGACAGTCTCGCCTGGTAACTGGCGCTGAATATTCAGGTTCCATTGCTGCACATAGCTGCGGCTTGGGTTGTACTGGACCAGGCTATAGCGTAGATTGTTGCCCTTTAGAAGCGGATAGGCGCCGGTTGGGAATGAGCCTGGTGGAAGGTTGGCGACGCTGCCCTGCTGGAAGAATGGAGCAGCGAAGATGCTTATACCTTCGAACAGATAGTTCAGCGGAAGATTGTCATAGATTCCGTAGGCGGCTCGAATCACCGTCTTGCCGTCGCCAAATGGATCCCACGAAAATCCAACTCGCGGTGCAAAGTCTTTTAAAGTCGAATTCTGGAAATACGGAGCTCCAATCACTGGAGCGGGAGCAGTCAGAACCCGCAGGTTCGAAATCTGGTTTCCTACCACGTAAGGTACGGATGCGGGTTCGTAACGCAATCCAAGGTTAAGCGTCAGCCTGGGACGGACCTTGAAATTGTCGTTGATGTACACCCCATATACCGACTGCCGCAGGTCCTTGGGAGAAATAACCGACGAGATCGGCGCATTGAACGTGCTGGGCTTGTCCGTCAGGAAGTTAGCGAGAGAGCTGAAGCTGTATTGGCCGTTAGGATTTGCGGTGCCAAGCTGGTTGTTCTGCAATCTCTCGAAAGAAAACCCCATCTGGATGGAGTGTCGACCCTTCGTCCACGACACATCGTCGTACACCTGGTACGAGTTGTAGTGGAAGTCGAATTCGCCTACAGCGCCGGCGCCCCCTTGAAAGTTAGCGATGCCGCCAATGTTGATCAGTCCAACCGGCAGTCCGGGGACAAACCCCAGGCCGGGTCGCCTGCCGCTGGGTTCGTCAAGCTTATCGTCGTGGGAGCGATGGAGACCACCCGGCTGAACCCAAATCTTAGGGTGTTAAGCAAATTCGGGTTGAAGACGTGGGTCTCGCTCAGACCGATCATCTGCCGGCGATCGTAGTTGCCGGTAACCTTGACATCGAGCGGGTCGGGCGCAACCAGGCTCCCATTGTCATAGAAGTACGTGCTACTGAAGGTATCTTTGGGGCCGATGTTGTAGTCGCCGCGGATGGTGAAGTAGTTCTCATGGGCGGTCAGGGGGTCATTGAACAGGAAAATTCCCGTGTCCCCGGTCACCGTACTGTTTGGCAGAGGGTAGAACTGCAGGTAGGGCTGAACCAGCGGGCTGACCGTCACAGGGCCGCTGACCAGATTACCCATGCGGGCTGCGGCCGATGGAACTACGCTGCTGACGTTTGCTCCCTGGTACTGATAGAGACCTTCGTAGTTGCCGAAGATGAAGAGCTTATCTTTTACGATCGGGCCACCGATTGCCCCACCGAATTGGTTTCTCCGGAACTCAGCAATCTGGCCGGGCTTGTCGAACTCGTTGCGTGCATCAAA
Organism: uncultured Acidobacteriaceae bacterium; assembly: GCA_963819645.1. Lineage (GTDB taxonomy): Bacteria > Acidobacteriota > Terriglobia > Terriglobales > Acidobacteriaceae > CAVVDY01. The sequence goes on along the minus strand of CAWFWZ010000012.1, from coordinate 195,671 downwards.
AGCGCTGTTTCGCAGAAACTCGTAGCCGGTACCATGCCACTGGTTGGAGCCTGAGCGGGTAACCGCGTTGATCACGCCACCGGAGGTCTTGCCAGTGTCGGCAGCCGGGTTGCTGGTTATCACGGAAAATTCCTGGATCGCGTCGACGCCGAGATTCGTACCGGTAACTCCCCCCGGTCCCCCGTTGGAATAATCATTAATGCTGATGCCATCGACTCGGTAGTTATTGGCCTGCGGTCTCGCGCCGCCGATCGTCAACTGGTTCCCCACGCCGCGGTTCGCACGCTGGTTGCTCACCGATACCTGCGGCTGGGTCCTGGCGGGGTCAACTCCCGGTTGTAATACTGCCAACTGTCCCCAGTCTCTTCCGTTGAGCGGTAGATCGACGATGGTGCGTGCATTGATCACGGGCGCTACAGTCGAGGACACCGTGTCTACCTGTGGGGCGGCCCCGCTGACCTCCACTGTCTGCGACGCGGCGCCTGGTGCGAGTTCGAAATTTATCGATTGTTGGGCGTTGACTGTCAGGACGACGTGCTGAAAGACCTGCTTCGCGAAGTCTTGAGCTTCTCCGGTGACGGTGTAGTCTGCAGGGGGCAGAGCGGGAAAACTATACAGCCCGTCTGCATTGCTTTGCGCGGTGCGCGTCAAGCCGGTGGCTGAGTTCGTCACGGTGACCGTAGCGTTGGGCACGACAGCTCCGCTTTTGTCCGAAACGAGACCTTGAATCGAACCTGTCGCCAGCTGGGCGACAGCCCCGACGCTTCCAACGCAGATCACTGCAATCAGAGCTGCCAGACGGTACCAGTTGCGTTGAAATACGTGCATAAAGCTCTCCTCTCGGTGGCCATCCCTCAACCTTCAGTACGCTCAGCCTTGACCCGAACCGGGTCGCGGTTCAGTGCGGTTGGACTGATTTTGAGACGCATGTGAGGGGGCCGAGTCCATGAGCATTACGAACTTGGCAAATGAAGCATCTGTGAAGCGAACATAAAAAATCGTTCTAATTCAGAGGGGGCCTCGTTTATCCGGTGGCTTCCCCTGACGATTTTCTCCCGGACGATCTCCTGCAGTAAGGAGCAGAACGGGAGACCGACAGCGTTTCGAGAACGCTTCTTCATGTTGGGTTCAGGGTGGCTTCATTTGTCGGGTCTTAACTCATTACGAGCCGGCGTTGAGCCGGAACTACAATTCAAGCGGAAGGATGATGAATCACGATGAAACGGTTAATCACGTTGGCAGCCGTAATGTTGATCGTTACCCTGGCAATGGGAATCTCAGCGGCCCAGACACCAACATCGACTAAGCCCGCCATTTTCGCTCAGAAGCTGGTAGACGAGGCGCTGGTCAAGCATCCGGAGGTGATCATCATTGCGATGCATGTGACGCCCCCTGGTAAGAAAGAAAACGTAATCATCGCCTCCAATATTGGCCGCTACGGCAAGAAGGCCGATGAGGACGACATCCGGGTGATCGACACTGGCAAATCTAATCTCGAACTGAATAAGGCAGGAAATCACTTCGAAGTCGAATTTGCCTTAAAGGATCAGGCTGACAAAACCATTGGTGCTGCAGGGGTCGTCTTTAACTACAAGCCCGGCGACGACAAAGCGGCAATGGAAAAGGTCGCCAATCAGATCCGCGATGAGTGGAAGGCGCAAATCCCCAACAAAGGGGCCTTGTTCGCACCCACGACGTAAGCAGGCTCCGATCGGCAAGAGTCCTGCGGACCGCCAGCAGGTTCCAGGACTCGCGCCATCAAACGAGGTGGGAAGAGTTCCTCGCTTAGTCCTACTGACGCAGGTAAGGCGGCCCAGCCAGGGCGGCCGACGTTCCACTGCTGGGCACGGCCAACGGCATCCAGTCTCCCAGCGGCAGTCTCACAGTTACGGTAGTCCCCTGTCCTTCGACACTGTCGATAGAAACTTCTCCGCCATGCGCCCGGCACACGGCTTGAACCAACGAGAGGCCTAACCCAAAGCCGGTGCCGCGGGAACGGGCCTTCTCTGCGCGATAGAAACGCTCGAAAACATGAGGCAACGATTCGGAAGGAATGCCCACTCCATCGTCGCTAACCTTTAGCACCGCGTTACTCTCCTGTTCCATGATGGTCACCACGACATGACCGTTCACGGCCGTGTACTTGATGGCATTATCCACCAGGTTTACCAGCACTTGCTTGATTCGGGTTTCGTCGCCTAACGCCCGCACCGGGCCGCTGGAAACACAACTCAGAGTGATCCGCTTCTCGCTCGCCAGAAGTTGCATCTGCTCGGTGGCGGCCCTGGCCAAAGCATCGAGGTCGAATGGGTTGCACTCGATGCCGGCTCCTCCGGAATCCAGACGCGAGATTGCCAGCAGGCTTTCCACAATGTTGCCCAGGCGCTCAATCTCTTCCAACGCGCTGCCGACCGAGTCGCTGACCTCGGGCTGGAGATCGCGCAGTTGAATCACGTGTTCCAACTCCCCCCGCAGAATCGTCAGGGGGGTTCGCAACTCGTGTGAAACGTCAGCAGAAAACCGCCGGTTGTGATCGAGCGCATCTTCCAGACGGGCAATCATCCGGTTCAGCGAGTGCGACAAGCGCTCCAGTTCGTCGCCGGTAGGGATCACCGGCAAACGCTCTCCGAGTTCGCCCACCCCGATGCGTTCCGCCTGGGCCGTCAAAGAAACCACCGGCTTTAAAGGCTGAGCCATCATCAGATATCCGCCGACCCCTGCAACCAGAGCCACAATCGGGGTCAGGATTACCAACAGCAGGAGGAGATCACGCAGGAGCTTCGAAACCGGGAGATGGGACGCGGCGGTCTCTACCAGATACTGAGCGCCTGACGCTGACTCGTAGGGGAGGCTGTAAACCACCAGCGGGCTGTTCGCGTTGCTGGCTTCCTGTTGGAACCGGGGGGTTTGCAGGTCGATGGCGGGCGGCTGGGTTAGCCCTTCAGAGGCTCCATCGCCTGCCGCTGCCGGCGGATACAGAACCTGATATCCGCCGTTTGGCATCGAGCGAGACACGCGCACAATCTGCGCATTGCGCGCTTGCGGATACGACTCAGAGAGCTCTTGTGTCAGCCATGTGTCGCCCTTCTTTTCGAATTCGTTTACGAAAGTGTCGGCTATGCTCTTCGCCTCATCCGCAAGGGAGTGCTGGAGCGAAGCCTCGACGTAACGTTGGACTCCGAGGTAGATGCAGGCTCCGAACACGACGAGCGACACCGTCAAAAGACCGATGTACCAGGAGGTGACCCGAGCTCGCAGAGAAGGGAACATTAGGATTCGCTTTGGCAGATCATGTATCCGGTGCCTCGCACGGTGCGAATCATCTTGAAGTCGTGATCGTCATCCACCTTTCCCCGCAAATGGCGAACGTAGACGTCCACAATGTTGGTGAAGCCATCGAATGCCTGGTCCCAGACATGCTCGATGATCATGTTGCGCGACAAGACCCGCCCCGGATTTTGCATCAGGTACTCGAGCAGTTGATATTCCTTGGTCGTCAGCTCGATACGGCGCCCGCTCCGCTTTACCTGTTGCGTTAGACGATCGAGCTCCAGTTCGCCAACCCTCAGCGTGCTGGATCGGTTTACCGGGCCGCGCCGGAGAAGCGCCTTGGTGCGGACTAGGAGTTCTGCAAACGCGAAAGGCTTGGTGAGGTAGTCATCAGCGCCCATCTCGAAAAGGCGCACCTTCTCGTCAACAGCATCACGTGCGGTCAGCACCAGCACCGGGACGCACGTATTTTTCTTACGAATCCGCTGCAGAATGTCGCCCCCTTCGAGTCCAGGAAGCATCAAGTCAAGAATGATGAGGTCGTAGGGGTAGGCCTCGGCCAATTCCCATCCTTCACGTCCGTTAGCCGACACATCCACCGCGTACCGTTCTGCAACTAGACCTCTTTGCACGAAGCCTGCAACCTTTGGTTCATCTTCAACCAGCAAAATACGCACGCCCCATCCTCCCCGGAAGACCCGATGGCGGAAAGCATATTCAACATTCAGTGCCAGTGCAACTTCGTCCGCACCCCACCGGCAGCCAGAGTACAGTCGCCGACGAAATGAACGCAATTTAATTCCCAGTTCAGAGGTGCATAATGCCGATGTTCGAACCTCTTACACAGGCGCGATTGAGCCTTCGCGAACAAGGAGGCTCCTTGCCGATATATACCCGGAGCTTACAAATGCCGAACCGCAAGGCCGTTCTCTTCTTTCTCGGAGCAGTGCTCATCTATAGCGTCTCGGTTTTGAGTGCCGCAGGCCAGAGCTCTTCCCCGCTTACGATGAAAGGAAGCGTAGACCTGCCGGGGTATACCGGAGACTTCGATCATTTCGCGATAGACCAGGAGCGTGGACGGCTACTGCTCGCCGCCGAGGATCATGGTACGGTCGAGGTATTCGACCTGAATACCGGTAAGCACCTGCGCACGATTCAAGGCTTCGAAAACCCACATAGCATTCTTGTCAGACCCGGCGCGGCGACCATTCTGGTGACGGATAGCGGAAAGGGAATGTCGAAGCTGCTCGACGCTTCTACGTACGACGTGAAGGGCACTGTGACGCTGGTGCCTGGCGCCGATTCGATTGGTTACGACCCGGCCGAAAATGTGGTGTACATCGTTACTGGCGGCAAGGATGTCGATATGAAGACATCGGAGCTTGCAGCGGTCGACCCGGATACCGGGAAGAAGAAGAGGTCGGTAACCCTACAGGACAACCATGTTGAAGCGATGGCGCTTGAGACCAACGGCAATAGACTCTTTATCAACCTGACGCAGACGAATAAGATCGCCGTCATCGATCGCAAAACCATGAAGGTTCTTGCACTGTGGCCCGTGCCTACGGCCGAGCAAAATGCGATGGTGGCTCTCGACGAGCCTCATCATCGGCTGTTTGTCGGTTGTCGCAAGCCAGGCATGGTGGTGGTCATGAATTCGGACACCGGTGCGGTTACGAATAGCGCGACATCTCCGCTGCGCTCCGACCAGATCCTGTTCGACCGGGCCGCCAACCGGCTGTATTCGCCGGGAGGCGAAGGATATCATCGGAGTCTATGACACATCTGACCCAGACCAGCTGAAAACGATTGCCAAGGTGCCGAGCGCCACGGGAGCAAAGACGGGCATCCTGGTACCTGAAAAGAAAGAGCTGATACTCGCAGTCTCTCCCGGCGAGACCAAGAACACGGCGAAGGTGCTGACTTTCAGCGTGCAGTAATTAGGGCAAATTAACCGCAGGCGCTTCGCCATCCGGGTTGACCGTCAATGCGCGGCGCCAGCGGAGCTTCTGGAATCAATTGCGCATCCTGAAACTCTAACGTGAGAGGCGATTTTGTCTGACACTGCACTACTAATCGAACAAGACAAGCCCTCTCTGCTCAGCCGATGTACGGCATTTTTCGTATACGTGTTCGAGCGGCTGATTCCTGACCCATATGTCTTCGCCGTCATCCTGACGTTTCTCGCAGCCCTGCTGGCCTATTTTCTCGCTCCCAATGCCACCCCGAAGAACGTATTGTCTTCGTGGTATGGCGGCGTATTTCAGATACTGACCTTCGCCTTCCAGATGGTTCTCATGCTGGTGACGGGATACTCCCTGGCCAGCGCTCCGGTCGTCGCCTCGGCGCTTGCCAGAGTGGCGTCCATCCCTAAGAGCCCAAAGTCGGCGATCTCGCTGACGGTCTTCGTGGCCATGCTGGCTTGCTGGCTGAACTGGGGACTCGGCCTGGTGGTCTCCGCTCTTCTGGCTCGCGAAATAGCGAAGCGAGTTCGCATTGACTTTGGCTGGCTGGTGGCCGCCGCCTATACGGGATTTGTAATCTCAACTGAGGGCTTGTCGGGCTCTATCGCGCTGTCGCAGGCAACACACGGTTCGGCCTTGAACATCGTCGAAAAAGTCACCGGACAGCTCACCCCGCTGTCGCAGACGGTCTTCACAAGCTTCAACCTGATTCCCATTGCGGTCCTTTTTCTTGCGCTGCCGTTTGTCTTCCGCTACCTGGGACCACCCGCAGCAAGCGCGCAAATGGCGGACCCTGAGAAGCTTCGCGCAGAGGACCAGTTACATAAAGGAAAGGAAAAAACAAACACCATCGGCTCCAGACTTGATCATGCCTGGATACTGAACGTCCTGCTGGTGGTCTTCGGCGGCGCGGCGCTGGTAGGCGAGTGGGTTAAGAACGGTTTCTCGCTGGATTTGAATTCCGTGATCATGACTCTCTTGCTGGCCGGCCTGCTCTTACATTGGACGCCGGCAGCTTACGTGGCCGCTGTCCAGCGTGCGGCACGCGTGACCGGGTCACTGATCTTGCAGTATCCGCTGTATGGCGGGTTGATGGGCATCATGACCGGCACCGGTCTGGCTGGAGTACTGGCCAAAGCCTTCATCCGTTTTTCAACCGCGCACACTTTGCCCTTCTATACCTATCTGACGTCGCTCATCATCACCCTCTTCGTCCCCAGCGGAGGCGGCCACTGGGCGGTGCAAGGACCTTTCGCGATCCCTGCTGCGCGCGATTTGCACGCGTCGCTTGCCGCCACCACCATGGCGGTCGCTATGGGTGAATCGGTGGCAAACATGCTTCAGCCTTTCTGGGCTCTTCCGATTCTCGCCATCGCCGGCATTCCCATGCGACGCGTAATGGGCTTCATGGTCATCACCTTCACCATCTCGCTGATCGTGTTCGGAGCTTCGCTTCTAATACTCGTTCCCCGCTGAGGGGCCCAAGGCTCTCACTGCCACCGGACGGGCGCAGAGACCGAAATCAGCTGTCACCGTGACCAAAAAACGGGCATTTGGGCCGCAGGCCATCTTTATGACGCCGCCGACTACCAATAGACCCCATGAATTGCAGATGTTTACGAGTTCAGCAAGCAGCACAGAGCAACACTCTTTCTCGGCTCTGGTCCCCTAGTGCTGCCTTGTCGGCTACAAGTGATTCAACTGGTGGAGACGGGACTCGCAGCCGGTAGATTCTTGTCGCGTGACACTAGCAGGTCGGGGGAGCGAAGATCAAACCACGGCTTAATTAGGTTGCGGAAAAACTCTGCGCAGAGGAAACAACGGCAGGTCCCTCACCTCTAAAGAGGTTCGGGATGACAAAAACACAGGACTTTTATGGCGCAGCTGAAGCTGCGCCCCTTCAAAACGGCGCCCGGCAGAGTTTTTCAGCAGCGCCATGGCCTCTGCCAATCGTTTTATCAGACGGCTTCTGCGGTGAGGGCTGCCGCAAGGGGGCGCTTCAATGACTGCACAGGCGCGGGGAACATCTCATTCACCCGCATAGTCGCGTGCATCGTCTCATCCGGGGTCGGAGTGCGCACCTCGATGGTGCCGTTACTGTTAGGGACACACTGATTTTGAAAGAGCACCTGGTTCAACATGATGGATTGCAGCAGCCGGCTCAAGGGACGAGAGTGAAAGCCGTTGAGGAATCGCGGCCCGTCTGCCCATCCGGCGCGGAGGGAGTACTCGCAGATGAGCGTCCAATATTCGCGGGTAAGGGCCCACAATCTCAGGTCTTCCAGTGCGCCGTCGCGTCCCACGTGATACTCGACTTTAACCAGACCCTCGGGGGCGCCCGCGACCAGAGAATTCCAGTTCATTACCACAGCGCTTTCCAGGACCTGGTTCAGGGCAACACCGGCGGGATTGCTCGGCGACTCAATTTTCATTTGCTTCTTCTCCCATTCGTTTCAGCTGTTCCAGCGCAATGTGCATTGCATCCGCTTCTGTAACGGTCTCCGCAGGCGAAGTGTACAAGGCGGAAACGTCAATCACGGACGGCTCGGCGGCGACGGCTTGTGTGGCGCGCGAGGAAGTACCATTCAACTTCTTCCCGGCAGCAATGCGCCAGCGTGCTTCCAGCAATCCATACCGTTGCGGTAGCGAAGCGCACCCGTTGCTGATCGCAAGTCGCATCGCATCTCCCCACTGTGCTCCATGGTCCTCGGCAACGTAGGAACCAACTAACGGCTCCATGGCGATGTAATTCGGCCGGCCCACCAGAAACGCGACGATCTGTTTAGGTTTTTGCTTCTTGATCTCATCGCGCCACGCGATACAGGAGCGGTGGTCCATACGAATGTCGACCAGGACAAGATCGTAGCGGTCGGGTTGCCATATCGAAGTGGCCTCGATTACATCGGTCGCACCCACGACATCAACGCCGCGAAGCATGAGGACTTTCATCCGCAAGGCGCGTCGTTCTGAGTTCCGGTCGATCAGCAGAACACTTAATTTGTGAGATAAGCCGTGATTTGACGCTCGTCCGACACTCATGATCCCTGACCTCGCGTGAAGCGGCGGGGCAACAAATTGCCGCCTTCTGGAGAAACTCTCGGGTGCAATAGGAGAGTGTGGTAAAGGGTCCGAGAAACAGTGGCTTTCTCCCGCTTCGAGGAAGGACAGAAGGAGCCATCTCCATGGTGCGAGATAGCTCCATTATACGCTTACACGGTTCAGCTAAATATTTCGCCCGGCATACGGGAGAGGGTGCGTGTCGGCAGCGTGTTGTGGCTTGCGCGCGCGACGGTTGGCATGCCGTTGCTGATTTGTTTGCGTGCGATCTTCAGCTTCAGGGCGCGTTCGATGGATCGCAACTCGCCAACCTCCGCTCCCGAGACCAGGGTGGAAGCGCGCCCGGCCAAACCCATGCGACCGGTCCTTCCCACGCGGTGGATAAAGTCCTCGGGGACCTGCGGCAAATCGTAATTCACCACGTGCGCCACTCGGTCTACGTGGATGCCACGCGAGGCAACATCGGTAGCCACCAGCACCTGGAACTTGCCATCCTCGAACCCGTTCAGCGCGCTTTGGCGTTGCGACTGGGTACGATCGCCATGAATCATGGCAGCCGAGAAGCCGTCGCGCACCAGGCTCTTGGCCAGGCGCTCGGTGCCACGCTTGGTGCGGGCAAACACCAGGGTCTGCCCCTTCTCCGAGTACAGTAGCTGCCGCAAGACCTCAGGTTTCTCGGCTTGCGAAATTTCGAATGCCTGCAACTCGACGGTATCGGCCGGCTTGGAGGTAGACCCCAGCGCCACCCGTACCGGATGTCTCATGTAGTCGTCGACCAGATTGACCACCGACGCACTCAGGGTTGCTGAGAAGCAGAGGGTCTGGCGCTCGCGCGGAAGCGCCGCAGCAATGCGGCGAATGGCCGGCAGAAAGCCGATGTCGAGCATGCGGTCGGATTCATCGAGAACCAATGTCTTGACCTGGCTGAGGTTGATCAGCTTGCGGCGAAGGTAGTCTTCCAGGCGTCCCGGAGTTGCCACCACCAGGCTCGCGCCTTTACGCACCGCCTGGATCTGCTGGTGCTCGCCTACGCCGCCAATGACCAGCGCGGCCGGAGCGGCTGACCGTGGGCGCAGTTTTTCGTACTGCTCATGAACTTGTACCGCCAACTCGCGCGTGGGAACCAGAACCAGGGCAGCAACCTGCTTTTTCGAAAGCTGAGGAGCCAGCCGTTCAATGGTTGGGATAAGGAATGCGAGCGTCTTACCAGTGCCGGTTTGTGCCGTGGCCAGGACGTCTTTACCTTCCAGCGCGGGAGGTATCGCGGACGCCTGCACCGGCGTCGGGGTAATGAAATGGAGTTGTGCCAGCTTCTGCTGGAGTTCAGCAGATAGAGGCAGGTCTTTGAATTGTGTCAAACGATTTGTCTTCTTTCTTGGAGCAGCGTCTCGCGAAGGAAGTCCGCCTTGTCAAGTCCCCGAGGGCGTCAAGAACGCGTCAGAGGTTGGTAGCGGGCGAGTCGCGAAGGTACAGCTGATGCCGCTCAAAATTGGTTCAGCGCTAAACGAGACGGAAGCAGGAAAGGCGGGAATCGGATCGAACTGCGGATCGGATGTCGCTTGCAAGCGGCCGTAGCCAAAAGCGTCTAGTAACACTCTATCACAGTACCGCCGTTTGTATTGGCCCGATTACACCGGTTGCCTATTTTCAATACTGTGCCAATGCCGATTTCCCTCCGGCTCTTCCATCTTCTACACTGATTCCGTCTGCCAAGGCCGCATCCAAGCAAGGGGACTCGAACTGATGCCGACCTTTAATAAGAACGCCATCGCTAACCAGGATTCCACTTTCGCCGAAGCTGGTCAGAAGACTGAACCCGGTGACAACGAGTCTGGCCTGATCTCCAGCTACGATCTGCACCTCTTCAACGAGGGCAGTCACACGCGCCTCTACGAGAAGTTTGGCGCGCACATCACCGAGATGAACGGCCAGCAGGGCACTTACTTCGGCGTGTGGGCGCCGGATGCCATGCGCATCTCCGTGGTCGGCGACTTCAACGACTGGAATCCCGATTCCAACCCGATGAACCCGAAGGGCAGCTCCGGCGTGTGGGACTGCTTCGTTCCCGGGATCGCGAAGGGTGCTATCTATAAGTACTTCATTCGCTCGCGTTACCACGGCTACTCGGTTGCCAAAGCTGACCCGTACGCCTTCCACTGCGAGACGCCTCCCAAAACTGCGTCTATCGTCTGGGACACCTGGTACGAGTGGCAGGACGCCGAATGGATGAGAACGCGCCTGCAGAAGAACGCCTTCGACGCGCCCATGTCCACCTACGAGGTGCATCTCGGCTCATGGATGCGCGTGCCCGAAGAAGGCAATCGCTCGCTCAGCTATCGTGAGCTGGCGCACAAGCTGACCGAATACGTGAAGCAACTCGGCTTCACCCACGTCGAGTTTATGCCCATCATGGAGCATCCGTTCTTCGGCTCGTGGGGATATCAGGTCACCGGCTACTACGCTCCCAGCAGCCGCTTCGGCACCCCACAGGATTTCATGTACCTGATCGATCACCTGCACCAGGCGGGTATCGGCGTGATTCTCGATTGGGTGCCTTCGCACTTTCCCAACGACGAGCACGGGCTGGCGTACTTCGACGGCACACATCTTTATGAGCATGCCGATCCGCGGCGCGGTTTTCATCCCGATTGGAAGTCGTCCATCTTCAACTACGGACGCAACGAGGTTCGCGCCTTCCTGGTCAGCAATGCCATGTTCTGGCTCGACCGCTATCACATCGACGGCCTGCGCATGGACGCCATCGCTTCCATGCTTTACCTCGACTATTCGCGCAAGCAGGGCGAGTGGATTCCCAATCAGTTTGGCGGGCGCGAGAACCTCGAAGCCGTAGCCTTCCTGAAGCAAGTCAATCAGGAGGCGTACACCGAGTTTCCCGCGATACAGACCATCGCGGAAGAATCGACGGCTTGGCCGCTGGTGTCACGTCCTCCCTACATTGGCGGACTGGGCTTCGGCATGAAGTGGGACATGGGATGGATGCATGACACCCTGCAGTACTTCTCGAAGGACCCCATCCATCGCAAGTTTCACCACAACAAGCTGACCTTTCGCGGACTGTACATGTTCACCGAAAATTACGTGCTGCCGCTGTCGCACGATGAGGTCGTGTATGGCAAAGGCTCGCTGCTGGGCAAGATGGCCGGCGACGAGTGGCAGCGCTTCGCCAACCTGCGCCTGCTCTTTGGCTATATGTACACCCAGTCGGGCAAGAAGCTGCTGTTCATGGGCGGAGAGATCGCTCAGTCCAGCGAGTGGAACCACGACGGCAGTGTCGCCTGGGACCTGCTGCGCTGGGCTCCGCATCAGGGAGTGCAGCGCTGGGTCAGCGACCTCAACGCCTACTATCGCAACGAGCCCGCCCTGTATGAGTTGGATTTCAGCCCCGACGGCTGGCAGTGGATCGACGCCGACGACTCGCAGAACAGCGTACTGACTTACATGCGCTATGGACGGGACCGAGAGCATCCTGTGCTCGTCGCATGCAACTTCACTCCCGTGCCGCGTCGCGGGTATCGCGTGGGCGTGCCATTAGCAGGACATTGGAGCGAGGTGCTGAACAGCAACGCCGCGCTTTACGGAGGCACCGACGAAGGCAACTTCGGCGGCGTGCACTCTGAACCCATCGAGTGCCACGGCCAGCCGCATTCGCTGCATCTCAATCTGCCGCCGTTAGCGATAGTGGTGCTGAAGCGGTAAGAGCCGCCGTCGGCTCTTGGCTCTTGGCCTTAGCCCGAGGCGCGCCTCGGTTATTTCTAGGTTGTCATCCTGAAGCGCAGCGAAGAACCCGCTGTTCGTTCATCCCGCGGACATATTGATCCGTCACCGCGAGCATGTCCGCCTGCTCGTTCAGCTGTCCTCACTTCCGTTGCCCTTTTGCTGATGTCCGATCTCAATCAGCGCCGCCAGCGTGCGGCGGGTCCGCCTGACATCCTCTTCCCCGACGCGTGCCAGCAATTCGGCGTCAATCTTGTCGCGGGCCGCACCTTGGACTGCCGCCGCCGCCCGGCCCCGTTCGGTAAGCGCCACCGTCAATTTGCGACGGTCTTCCTTGTCGGGCGTTCGATCCAAGTAGCCGCGCGTGACCAGCGTGTCCACAAGTTGACCCGCTGCTTGCTTTGAAAGATGTAGCTCGAGAATCAACTGGCCCAACGGGATGTCAGCGCGATTCAGCGCCAACCCGCCGATCACGTATAGACCGTTTCCCGGAATGTCGTCGTATCCCGCTTCGGCCAGCGCCTGGCGCATCGCCGAACCATAGGTGTTGCGAGCGTGACGGAGCAAAGCGGGTATGACGACGTCTTGAAGCTGTGTGTTTTTGGCTTCCATGAGCGATACAGTACAGTCATAATGTATATACGGTCAAGTAAATTTACTGTCTCAAAATGGTACTGCTTTGCTCGAACCGGCTTCGCCAGCCAAGCCGTGAATTCAGTCGTGCGACCTGCGGATCATCCGGCCCATTCAGTATGATTTGTGAGTGGATGCTTCCCGCATTGCCGAACTTCTTAACCCCTACATTGTGGGACTCGATCTTCCGCCCGGCATTTACGACCAGATCGACGCATACCTCGACCTTCTTCTTCGCTGGAACGCCAAGACCAACCTCACCGCTGTTCGCGATCCAGAGCAGATCGTGACCCGTCACTTTGGCGAATCGTTATTCGCGGCCGGCGTGCTATTCGGGTCCGCAGCGCCTACCCCTGGGTTGTCATCCCGAGCGCACCCCGAGCGTGGTCGAGGGGGAGCCGAGGGACCTGCATTTTCTGACAACCGACAACCGGCAACTGACAACTCGAGTTCTTCCCCGGGTGCCCCACTCGTTCCTGCGGTTGGAATGAGTGGGACTCAACATGCCCCGGGTGCCCTATCCCAGCCTTCGTTTGGCTTGCGTGGGATTCGCGATGCTCAATCCCCCAGCACGACCCTGGCTGATCTCGGCTCCGGTGCCGGCTTTCCAGGCCTGCCCATCAAGCTGGCGTTTCCCGCTTTGCAGGTGACGCTCATCGAGTCGCAAAACAAGAAGGCGACCTTCCTGAAGGAAGTTATCCGTGCACTGCGACTGGACGGAGTCGAGGTCTATAGCGGCCGCGCCGAGCAATGGGGCAAACATGCCGACGTCGTCACCCTAAGAGCGGTCGAGAAGTTCGCAGCGGTCCTGCCAGTTGCGAGAGGACTGGTTGCGCCCGGTGGCCGACTGTGTCTGCTCATCGGAGCTGGACAATTGAGAGCTCTGCGTGACGCGGCCGGTTTCAGTATCGAAGTGGAAAAACCAATGCCAGAGAAGTCAGATTCTATGGTTGTAGTGGGAAATTGTTCGTAGATAAGCTCTGTTATTGGCAAGAAAACGGCCGGCAACCCTCGCTTGGCTGTCGGCCATTGTGCTCTCTTAATGCCACGAAGAGTCTGGCTCCGTAACGAGGCTCAAAGGGTCTAAAGTTGAATCCTTTGGAATCATACAGAGCCGCGTAGCTGGCTGATTAGATCGCCGTTGTGACCGCTCGTCAAGCGTCAGATGGCGTCAAGGGCCAAGTCGAGGGCACCTTGGATCTTTCCCGCAGTTGATTGTTCCACGTGGAACGCGGACAAAATCAGCCGTCAGCTATCGGCCATCAGACGAGTCCTTGGTCCGTCCAATCCTCCTGCCACGAATCACTCAGTGATTGTTCCACGTGGAACACCTAGCGCGTTTCCGGCGAAACTTCATTACCCAAGCTGACAGCTGATGGCTGATAGCGGACGGCCCCTCTAACGTTCCACGTGGAACATCGCAATCTGGACCCGTTACGCACAAATTGTGGCATCGGTAGAGTGCCCCGATTCAGCCGCTTCCGCCTTTTCACCGCCGAATTACACAGCTTTTCCTCCGAAATGTTCCTTTCCTGATTCCCCCGCCATTGCTGCGCGCCCCGCCCAGTTCTAATCTTCTATGCGGGACACCTCATAGGCCATGTCGAGAATCATCGCGGTCACCAACCAGAAAGGCGGCGTCGGCAAGACTACGACGGCCATTAACCTTGCCGCGTCCTTTGCCGATCACGGCGCCCCCACGCTGCTGGTCGACTGCGATCCCCAGTCCAACGCGTCCAGCGGTGTCGGCTTCGGGCGCGATCCCGAGCGGCTGAGCACCTACCAGCTCATCATGGGCGAGGTTCCGGCGGAGGAAGCCATCCAGCCCACAGCGCTGGATAATCTCAGCCTGCTTCCGTCGAGCAAGAACCTGATCGGCGCCAACATCGAGCTGGTCACGCTGGAGTATCGCGAATACCGCCTGCGCCATGCCTTAGACCCCATGCGCCAGCGCTACCAGTTCATCGTGCTCGACTGCCCGCCGGCGCTCGATCTTCTGACGCTGAACGCGTTGGTAGCCGCGGATACCGTGCTCATTCCCATGCAGGCCGAGTATTTCGCCCTGGAGGGCGTGACTGAGCTGCTCGACACCATCGACCGCATTCGCATCGACTTGAATCGCGGACTGGCAGTGGAAGGCGTGGTTTTGACCATGTTTGACGAGCGCACAAACCTGTCGCAGTCGGTCGCTAACGAGCTGCGCGGCTTCTTTGGCGAACTGATGTGCGAAACAGCGATTCCGCGCAATGTCCGCCTGGCAGAGGCCCCCAGTCACGGCAAGCCGGCGTTGGTTTACGATCCACGCTCGCGGGGAGCCGAGGCCTATCTTGCTCTGGCAGAAGAGATTATGAAGCGGGTGAAGAAGGCAACAGCCGCAGCAGCTGAGAGTAGCCTCGGCGTCAACGCAATTGAAAGCGACTGAACAGTTGACCCTTGAAGTGGGATGAATTGGCCACAATGGCAGCCTGGAAGTTTATAAATGTGGCATCCTACTGCAAAATTCGAATGCAAGTGGGAAATTGTCGTTATTTTGCCAGTTAATTTCGTAAAGGGCGATAACGATCGGCGAAGAGCGAATAGCGAAAGGCGAACAGCGGACTTTCTATGACTGAAAAACGCAAAGTTCTCGGACGCGGCTTAGAGACGCTGCTGCCCTCCCGCACGGCGACCCAGCCGCCAACTCACTCGGCACCGGCCACCGCCGCGGCTCCGGCCCAAGCCCAGGGTGAGGCGGTTCGGCATATCCCCATCGAGCTCATCGACCGCAATCCCTACCAGACCCGAACTCACGTGGACGAGATCGCATTGGCTGAGTTGGCGGCGTCTATCAAGGCTTCGGGAGTGGTGCAGCCGATCACGGTGCGGCCTGAGGCGAACGGCCGTTTCCAGCTGATCGCGGGCGAGCGCCGCTGGCTGGCTTCGCAGCGTGCCGGCAAAGCCACGGTTCCCGCGATTGTGCGCCACGTGTCCAACGAGCAGGCGATGGAGATGACCATCATTGAGAACCTGCAGCGCGAGGACCTGAATCCGTTGGAGCAGGCCCGTGCTTTCGAACGCCTGGGGCGCGAGTTCGGGCTTACCCAAGAGCAGATCGCGCAACGTACCGGCAAGGACCGCTCATCCGTTGCTAACTTCTTGCGATTGTTGAAGTTGCCGAACCGCGTCCAGGAGCTGGTCGAGCAGGGGCAACTCAGTTTCGGCCATGCCAAGGCGCTCATGGGACTGGACTCGCCGGACACGATCCAGCTCATGGCGCAACGGGTGGCTGGACTTTCGCTTTCTGTTCGCCAAACGGAGAAGCTGGTTACTAACTTGATTCACCCCCCCGAGAAGGTCGAAAAGGTCCGGGAAGTCGATCCCAACGTCAAGGATGCCGAGCGGGCTATGCGCGCCGCACTGGGGATGGCCGTCACTATTCAGGACAAGCACGGCAAGGGAAAGGTCGTCATCGAGTACGCCAACCTGGAAGATTTCGACCGGCTCATGGAGACGCTGGCTGGCAAAGGCTAACGAGGTATCGGGTGTCAGGTCTCAGGCGTCAGGTATCGGCACGTTATCTGACTTGTCATCCTGAACGAAGTGAAGGACCTGCTTTCGTCGCCGCGGCGACAAACTTCACTCTCGAAGTGTGCAGTGCCAGTCACAATCCGCAATCTGACACCTGACACCTGACGCCTGAAACCTGACGCCTGACACCCAAAGCTCCTTCTCCGTGTCTCAGTGCCTCTGTGGTGAATTGGTTTTCTCCGAAGCAGCATGCCGCTGCTGCTCCTGCACTTGCATCCGCAGATCGCGTATCAGCACGGTCCACAGTCGTACGTTCGTGTTCAGCAGGATCGACATATTGGTATCGCGGATGAAGCTGACCTGCGTCGCCATGTTGTTGACCAGGCTGTCCATCTGATCGAGATCGAGTTGCATCTGGTGCGCCGGATCGGGCGGTGACGGAGGATTCGCCGCTGCCTCTTGTGGCGGGTTCTGCTGCGGAGAAGACGGCTGAGGGTTGCGATCGGCGGTTTGTGCGCTCGCGGCCAAAGCCATGAGCACCGCCACGAATACGATTCCCACTCGGTACATGTTCACCTCCTGATAACGACTGCCTTATTCTTGCCTGCTTCAGTATGATGGAAAACTTGCCGACTATCCTGGGGAGCTGACCTTGCACCGACTGACGCTGGGTGATACGGAACTGATCATTCTCTCTGACGGAACCTACGTGCTCGACGGAGGCGCCATGTTTGGTGTCGTTCCCAAGACGCTTTGGGAGAAGCGCATCAAGGCTGACGAACGTAACCTGATCACGCTCGGCCTGAACTCCTTGCTCATTCGTAACGATAAGCACACAGTGCTGATCGAGACCGGCATCGGTCCCAAGCTGAACGAGAAGTCGCGCGAGATTCACCAGAACCAGGCGGCGCTGTTGCAGAGCTTCGAGCATGCAGGCGTGTCGCCCGATGAGATTGACATCGTCATCAACACGCACCTGCATTTCGATCACTGCGGCTGGAACACTCACTACAAAGACGGCAAGCCCGTTCCGACGTTTCCGAATGCCACCTATTATGCGCAGCAGGGCGAACTCGATCATGCGCACGAGCAGCACGAGCGCGACCGTGTCAGCTATTTGACTGACAATTATGATCCGCTGGTGCGTAGCGGCCAGATGCGGCTCTTGAGCGGCAATGCCGAAATCGTGCCCGGCCTTTGGGTCGAAGTTTATCCCGGACACACGCGCGACCTGCAGGCAGTGACGGTGCGCGCCGGCGATCAGACGGTCTGCTATATCAGCGACCTGATACCGACGTCACATCATCTCGACCCGACGTGGGTTATGGGGTACGATTTGTATCCTCTGGAGTCGATCAACAATCGCCATCGCTTCTATAAGCGGGCGATTCCGGAGAAGTGGCTGGTGGTGTTCACCCACGATCACGAAGTTCCGTGGGCTTACGTGGAGATCGGCGAGAAGGGTAAGCCAGTGGCCCGGCCGGTTATCCACTGATTTTTTCCGGAAGAACGCTAGCCACGCCGCAGTTGCTGTCCTACAATGTAGCACCATATTTCATAAGCGCTGCCGAGGGAATGCCGCATGGGAAAGAAAGATAAGAAGAAAGACAAGAAGAAGCATCGGCAGGAAGACGTACAGACGCCGGCGACGGCGAACAAGAAATCAGGCGCGCTCGATTTGCGCACGGTTGAGCTTCCGGCTGCTCCCAAGCCGCTGAAGCCTGCTGAGATTCGCGCCCTGCGCGCGAGCATGAACGCCAGCCAGGCGCTGTTTGCGCGCCTGCTCAACGTCAGCTCCAATGCGGTCGAGAGTTGGGAGCAGGGTATCCGCGAGCCGCGTCAGGCCACACTCAAGCTGCTGCACATCGCGCGCAAGACTCCCGGCGCGCTGCTGGACTGAAACCCTCAAAGAGACTAACCACAGAGGCACCGAGGCACAGAGAAAGGAAGTCTTTGATCTCGGATTCTCTGTGTCTCCGTGTCTCTGTGGTTTGCGTTCTAACCGTCTTTATTGCTTTGCCAGGTTCAGCGCGATATCGCCGGCGATGGGCACCATGAAGCGCTCACCCTGGTAAGCCTTGATCATCAGCACAATCCACAGAACGAACGAGAGCAGGCCAATGCAACCGATGAGCAGCAGGCCGATACCGAAGTGCCCGAAGCCGCCATAACCTCCATAGAAGAAGCCGACGCCGAAGATTATGCCCAGCACGATGCGTATCAGATGCAGGCCGCCGAAGGTGACGATGGATTGCGCGGCATGAAAGCGAACGTATGGTCGGCGATCGATGAGATAAAAAATGATGCCGGTGATCCAGCCGAGTGCGTAGCTGAGGCAGGCGGCAGCATTTTCTGACAAGCCGCTGCTGGCAGTCGCCGGATAGGGTTGCACCGGACTGGCATTGGGTGTGGTTGTGGTCGCGGGCTGAGGCTGTCCGCAAACCTGGCAGAATTGGGCGCTCGCGGGAACTTCAGCGCCGCATTTTGTGCAGTGTGGCATTGTTCCTCCGCTGATGGCTGAACTGTACACCCAAATCAGGTAAGCGAATAGTGGAACACGATATGCCCGTGAGACATTTCGCCATTACGGGAACGGCAGCTAGAAGGGCCCAGCTTCCAGCTCCCAGCCACCAGCTCATATCTTCCGCCCCCGTCAGCTTCCGACCTTAAGCTAACTCGCGTTTCGTGCTTGGTCTTGGCTGGAAGCTGGCGGCTGGTAGCTCGCGGCTCTCTCAAGAATTCTGGTGCGCCCGCCCGCCCGAAAACATCTCACGTTCTATGGCTGGCACACTACATGTTTTCCGCCGCAACGAAACTCCCCTTGAGTACCAGGTGAACTACAATCTCGGTCCGGCTTCGTGGGTGCAGGTGATGGATCCCGCGGATCTGGATCACTTCCTGCGGTTGGGTACCGGTCTGGCCTCCGACAGCGTTGACGCTCTGCTGGCGGAGCTGCGCGACAACGGCCACACCAGCGAAGCGCCCGTCGCAATCCCGGAATCGCACCTGGCGGAGATGGGATTCGCCGAGTCGCCCAGCGACGAGTGAAGTTGTCGGTTGTCAGTGATCCGTTGTCAGTTCCCGGATCGCCGAGAGTTCCAGAACTCCGACGCACGTTGTACCCTACGTGTGTTTCCGGTTTCGGTGATCACGCCGCGACACGTGCTCAATCTGACAACTGACAACTATTCATGAAAGCCCTTCTCCCCATCGCGGTCTTCCTGCTCATGGTGTCGATTGGCATGAGCCTGCGGCCCACCGAGATGGTGCGTAACTGGCGGATGCTGATGCAGCGTGGCGCCTGGTTGCGCCTCATCATTGCGACCTTCCTCATTCCGCCGGCAGTCGCCTTGTTGATGCTGCGCTTTACTCCCCTGGACTTCGGCGAAGCCACCGGACTCTTTCTGCTGGGCGTGGTCCCGGGAGCGCCGCTCACCTCGCGGGTCGCGGCCAAGCGCGGTTTCGACATGCACGTGGCCGCCAGCTACCAGGTCTGGGGAGCGATGCTGGTGCCGCTGATGATTCCACTGGTCGTTTATTCGGTTGCGAAACTGTACGACCGTAACGTCTGGATACCGCCGCGGCTCCTGTTTGCCCAGATCGCCGAGAAACAATTCGCTCCGCTATTGCTGGGCGTAGCTCTGGTGTACTTTGCGGCAGGATTTGCGAGAAAGATCCAACCCGCGATCACCATCACCGGCAACGTGCTGCTGCTCATCATGATTGCGGCTGTGATTTGGAAGATGCGCGCCGAGCTGGCCGCCATTACGCCATGGGTCATCGTTGCCGCCATCGCTCTGGCGTTGGCTTCGATGGGAGGGATTCTCCTGCTGGTACAGGCCGAGCCGCAAACCCGGCAGACGCTTGCCTTATGCAATACCAACCGGCACATCGGGCTGGCACTGCTCCTGGCAGGAGACTTCGTTCACGCCCGCAATGCCCTCCCGGCCATCGCCTGCTATGCGATTGTGGGGCCACTCTCCATGCTGGTGTACGCAAAGGTTGTTCGCTGGCGAGCGAAGTCGGCGGCCGCTACCGCCTAGAGGTGTCCTCCGCATTCGTGTGACAATCGAAGCATGTTCTCGCGCAAGATCAGCGTCGAATATGAAGAGAACGGCGAACGCAGACCCTGTCCACTGAAGTGGCTCGACAGCTTCAGCATGCGCAACTTCACCAACGACCAGGTATTCGACGACACCATTCCCACCGGCGACGGCCAGTTGGAAATCGGAAGCCGTGTGCCGCTCGACAGGTTGCGCGCGTCGATGGAAGATTGGTTCCGGCGCAAGAGCTACCTGCCGGCGGGCGCGAAGCTGCTGGTGGAAGAACGGCGGCCGTAATGCCCTGCATGGCGATTTCGGTCGTACGGCAATAGCAGCAGCCATTTGTCATCACGAGTCCGCTGCGGACGAGGGATCTGTTCTCGCTGGCAGCCAGACTGCTTTTCGATAGCGACGAGCGAGCAGAGAGCAGGTCCCTCGCTTCGCTCGTGATGACAAAACAAAAAGGCGTTCGGTACGCCTGAAAACGCGCCACTTCGGAGCCTATGTCGTCATCATGATCACCCGCCTCTTCTTTCTCGCCATCGCGCTCTTGCTCGTCGGCGCAGCCGTCTGGGCCTATCACCACGACCAGAAACTCGACCGCGATGCCGCGCTGGTCAATGTCGGCGATCCCAATGAAACCGTACGCGAGCTGATGGGCGATCCCTCACGCGAAGGCGATTGCGGCTCGTTGACCGTGGCGCCGGAGGCGTGCGCCGATGAGTACGTTTATCGTTACTACTACTCCATCTTCCGCCCGAAATATCAGGTCATCTGGTTCGATCACGCAGGCAAGGTGATCGGCGAACAGCATGTCGAGCGGCCGTTCTAAATCATTTCTCCAGTTGAGTAAGGTAGAGCCGAGCTTCAGCTCGGCGTAGCGACGTTTTTTCAAATCTCTGAGCCGGCTTCAGCCGGCGACACAAAGATCGCCCTTTTTAAAGAATTGGTATACCAGGTGCCGCGCTGCGCGGAAGGTCGCCCGTGAGGCGAGGATCGTCCATGATCTCGATGGCGCGTTTGTAGGGCACGAAGCCAGCCTTGATATAGAACTCCAACGCCCGAGGATGATCGAACGTGCAGGTGTGCAGCCAAATGCGCTGCGGGTGATACGCCCATTCCAGCGGCAGACAGTGCTCCAGCAACGCTCGCCCCACGCCTTTGCCGAAAAGTGCGGGCGCCACCCCGAAATACAGGATCTCGATGTCGGGCATGCGTCGGCGATCAAACTCCAGCAATCCGCCATCTACCCCATTGTGGGATAGCACAAAAATATCGACGTCGGGATTGTGCAGTATTGCGCGCAGCTCGTCCTCCGTCATGCGCAAGCGGCTGAACCACAGCCATGGCCCACCGATCTGGCGAAAGAGATCGCGGTACCAATCGAGATCGGCTTTCTCCTCCCGCCGGATTGCCAACTCTGACATTGTGGTACTCGCGCTCGCAGGCCTCGGCGTGCGCATTTCCAGGTACGTCACCAGCGCAGCGAGCTTGCCGGGCGGAAGATCGGTGTATCCGTCTTGCATGGAACCAAGAGTATCAAGCGGTAGGAGATATCGAAACCGAGGCAAGAGCAGAGGCGAGGACCGTACGGGCGGTCCCCGCCAAATAGTCAGGACGGCTATGCGACTGCGCCACGTGCTCCTTGTGCGAGCTGCTTCATGCCCTGCTGAGCCAGTTTCTGACCTAGCTCCGCAGCGCCGTGAATCTGCACCTTGGAAAGCGAAACCGCGGCCTGCAGGTCGGCGACGGCCTGGCGGGTTTCAGGATTGTTGCCTGGATCAATGTGAACGTGTCCGTTGGCGTCAATCCAGAAGACACCGGCATCACCACCGCCCAGCAAAATGAACACAACTCTTTCCACAGCTATCGGCATATTCGTACTCCTTTGTTCCGGCTCTGTCCCGCATTGCCGGAGGAGTCGAATTGTGAACCATTCTGAGGGGAATGCAAGCGGAATCGAGAGTTCCTGTTACCGGGCGCCGAGGGGTGGGATGAGGCGCTGGATTATCGCTTCCAGCGTGCGTCCATATAGTTCACCGCTTCCTGAACATTCAGTTCGCGGGTGCTGACCCCGGTGCGCACGTACAGCTTGGGAACTTCGCCCGCGCGCAGATATACCGGTCGATGCGCGGGCCCGGTAATCACCCGGCATACGTCTTTCTGCTCGACCGATTGAAACACCGCCTGCACGCTGCGGCAGGCATCGCCGCCGAGTTGCGTCGCAACCGAAGTCATCAGCGCCTGCTCGAAGCCGTCGCGGTCCTGCTTCTTCAGCGTCTTGTAGTCGTTCTCGAGTCCGACGATGGCGCCGTCATCGGCCACGCCGATCAGCAGCGTGCCGCCGTTGCCGTTCATGTATCCGGCAAGCGTCTTCAGGATGACGCCCTCCAGCGCGCGGTTGACCTTGTTCTCTTTCAGGTCCCAGCGGAAGCTCGACTTAAATTCCAGGTCGGAGCTCTCGCCTTTGGCGATCAGCACGCGCAGGTCGCCTTCCAGCGCGCTGCTCAAACGGGCGATCTCGCGCTGGCGCTCGATCATCGACGAAAACACCGCCGCCGCCGAAAGGCTGAGCACCATCCCCGCAAGCCCGTAAAACACCGTCTTCTTCGGCCTGCCGCCATGCAGTGCGGACGAGACCTGTGCCGTTGCGAAACCGATGCCGCTGGAGAAGCCGGGCCTGCCGTACTCCTTGAAGTAGACGAACTCGTTCAGCGGAAAGAGCACGAACACTCCCACCGCTAGCCCGAGCACGGCGGCGATGAGGAAGAAACGAATTCGCAAACGTAGTTGCCAGGAGAGATGCAAGCGATTTTCCCGAACGGGCTCCGCGTTCTATGGTGAGGGCGCACGCGTGAGAACGTCAATGGGGAGAAGGGCTGCTCTTGGCTTTTGGCTCTTGGCCGTTGGCGCAGATAATCATCTTACGATGTCATCCTGCGGCCCGCGGACGGACCTGCGGTTTCCTTTTCGAGGCCAAGTTTGACGCTCCTGCCGACGCAGCCACTCCGCGACCAGCGGAGGCCATAGCCTAGCCCAGCTGTAGCCGCACCCGGAATGCTGGGTGCACCTGCGACGATGCCACCGGTGCAGGGTATGCCATTTCCGAAGGGTCAGCCTCCGTGGGATGAAGACTTAGACAAGAGCCGAAAGCCAAGAGCCAAAAGCCGTTCTTCCCCCTACAGCGCCTTTCCCGCCTGCGAAATCACTGCCTGCATCACCGGTGTCAACTGCACCACCAGCTCGGCGTTATAGGAATGTGAGGTCGTATCGCTCAGCGGATAAGTGAGATAGACGCGCGCCGCTCCGATGGCATAGCCGCGCGACTTGTACGCGGGCGAGTTGCCCTGCACCGCCGGATCGACGTTGGTAATGATGATGGAAACCGTGTTGTCCTGATTGCGGCGAATGTCGAACGTGCGGAACTGCTGCGGGAAGTCGCGCAGCGAGCAGGTTTCCACCTCCCAGAAGCCGAGCGTGGGATCGCCGCTGCTATCGGGCTGCGGGGTCACGACGTTGATGTGCCGGTGTCCCGACATCCACAGGATGAGGTTGGGATACTGATGCAGCGTGTTGAGCACGTAGTCGTCGGTGTATTCCGGCCCCGGCCACATCGGCATCGGAGTTGTGTCGGTCAGCGTATTCTGCGGCTTGATGGGCACATGGGCGCAGATGACCATGAGCTGGTTGGCCGCCTGTCCGGCTTGCAGTTCGCCCACCAGCCATTGATAACGAGCATCGTCCAGAGCGCCGGCAGCATAGTTCGGCTGGTCCAGCCCTTTCACCGTGTCGTCGAGCACGATGAACTTGATGGGTATATCGGACTTCGGCACGAAGCTGTAGCAGGCGGAATCGCTGGCCAGATTCGACTGGGTAAAGCCATGGCCGACCGGATTGGAAGTGGTGTTGAAGAACTCCTGCATCCAGGCCTGCGTGGTTGAGCTGTCGCTGGCCATGGTGTGCCGGTTGCGCATCGGCAGCAATCGCGGGCGGGTTCGGGAAGTCGCCTTCCGGCCCGGCGCCGTAGATGTCGCCGTAAGGCATCAGGCCATTGACGACACCCATGTAGTAGCCGGTATCGTCCACCGCATTCGGCGAAGCGGGATCGTCTCCCATGTTGATGATCGTTCCGCTGATATGAGCGTTCCGCGTTTTGGCGTCCTCGACACAGGAACCCATCCAGTACTGGTCATGATTGCCAATGACCTGGTACCAGGGAATCGCGGGATTGAGCCCGGCGGCGTAGAAGGGCTGCTGGTAATCGATGCTGGCCGCTCCCAGATGAACCCCCGAGCTGGGTGTGATGACTTTGCCATTGCCGTCGATGGTGTCGATGAACCAGCGCAGCTCGTTGTATTGCGTGTTGTTGGCGGCATCGCCCAGCGACAGCCCGAAATCGAATGGCAACAATTCATGCAGTGCATTGATGGTTTGTACCGCCGCGTCGAGTACCTGCGGCGTTGACATAATGATCGGCGAATAGATGGACGACTTTCCCGAACCATAACCAGCCACCTCGGCACAATAGATGGGCTGCGCCGGCGACTCCTTGTCGGCGATGTGAATGTCCGACATGGAGTAGTAGAACAGCAGCCGCGTAACGTTGGGAGCTCCCGCGTAAGCCGGTGCGAGGTCTTTGCGCAGGACGTGCTGAAGCGGCCCGCCGATGCTCCAGGCGGTGTAGCCGTTGGGGGCGTACTGAGCCACGTCGATCGGGTTGATCTGCGCCGCGGTGGCCGGCACCGCCACCGGAAGAACCTGCTGCTGCGCGGTGGTGTATACGGTTTTCGCGATGGGCCAGCGCATCGTCCGGGGCAACGGCTGGGGTTGCGGCGGCGTGACCGAACCTCCGCAACCGGTGAGTTGCAAAGCTCCGAGCCCAGCTCCCAGCGTCGGCAACGCGCCTAGTCCAATACTGATGGTCTTGATGAATTCTCTTCTGTTGAAAGCTCGAATGTCACGGGGTCCCGGCATGGAGTCTCCTCTCGAGCGATGGTGCCGCTCACAGAAGATGCATCGGCGGAGGCCGCCTGGAACCTTAGCGGGATGGGGCCACCTCCCCGTCTCGACGGATCAACAAAAGTGGGTGCCCCATCCTTTCCCATCGTTTGGGAAAGGGTGGGCGTCGATACCCTTTGTATGCCGAATGTCGAAAGACCCGCACCCACCCAGACATCCGGGAACGACAAGCGAAGAGCGTCCTTCGCCCCGTCGTATTACCATTAAGCCTCATGCCCCTCGGCCCATCAACGCGTACCTTCCGTCGCGAGACTTCTGCCAGAGTACCGGGCGAGCAGCCCGCGCAGCAGTTAGTCGCGCGACTGGCCGAACTGCGCTCGGTACATGACGCTTTCGCCTGGTTTCGTTCGCATAGTCGCGAACTGGAAGACCGTCAGATGGAAGTCACCGCCATTCCTGCGCCGCCGTGGGGAGAGGCTGCCCGCAGCGAATGGCTGAAGACGCGCTTCGAAGAGTTGGGCTTGAGCGACGTGCATCAGGACGAGCTGGGAAATGTCTTCGGCATTCGCCCGGGAACGACCACCAACGCACCGTACATCGCGTTGAGCGCGCACCTCGATACAGTTTTCCCCCCGGGCACCGAGATAACCGTGACCCGCGAGGCGGGCAAGTTGTACGGACCGGGGATTTCCGACAACGGCTCCGGCATTGTTGCGCTGCTGGCCATCGCCGGCGCCATGCGCGATGCTGCGATTGCGAACCGCGCGCCCATCCTATTTATAGGCAGCGTAGGCGAGGAGGGCGAAGGCGATCTGCGCGGCATGCGTCACATTTTTCAGCAGCGCCGCTGGCTCGATTCCATCGCTACGGTGATTGCGATCGACGGCGCCGGAACCGACACCATCATTGCCGAGGGGCTGGGCAGCCGCCGTTATGAGATCACCATCACCGGCGTGGGCGGCCATTCCTGGAGCGACTTTGGCGTGGCCAACCCTATCGTCGCGCTGGCGCGGGTGGTCGACCGCTTCACGCGCACGCCGGTGCCGACTGCGCCGAAGACCACGTTCAACATCGGAACCATTCACGGAGGCACGTCGGTCAACTCGATTCCGCAGACTGCGACCATGCGTGTGGATACGCGCTCGGCTTCGGTGGAAGAACTCGACAAACTGGAGCGCGCGTTGCGCGAGTCGCTGGAGCAGGTGATTACCGCGATGCCCGGGCGCAATCGCAAAGAGGCGCTGACGAGCGAGGTGAAGATTATCGGCGACCGGCCGGCTGCGGACCTGCCGCTCGACTCGCGACTGCTGGAATCGATTCGCGCCGTTGACGCGCAGCTCAACAACGTGGCGCGCATTCAGCGCGCTTCGACCGATGCGAACATTCCGTTATCGCTGGGGCGCGAGGCGCTGGCCATGGGCGCAGGCGGCAGCGGAGGCGGCGCGCACACCCTGCACGAGTGGTACGATCCTGCGGGCCGCGATTTGGGGCTGAAACGGATTCTGCTGCTGACGCTGGCCATGAGTGGGGTGGAAGAATAGCGCGGCTTTGCGATGCATTACGACGCAAAAGCAGAGCTTTTCCCCTCGAAAATAGTAAGAATCTGCCATGACTCAAAGTGATGGATACGGTGCAATCCATGAATTACGGTTATAGATGATGGTTAGAAGCCTGGTCGTTTTGCTCACTTTTTGGCCGTTTTTCGCCCTAATGTCTTCTGCATCGTCCACTAACGCCGCTGATGCGATCTTCGTCAATGGCGACATCTACACCCAGGCCTCACCGGCGCGGGCGCAAGCGATGGCCGTCCGCGATGGTCGCATAGTTGCCATAGGAACGAACGATGACATCCGCAAGCTGAAGGGCGGCCACACCCAGGTCGTCGATCTCGGCGGACACTTCGTCATGCCGGGATTCAACGATGCGCACTGTCATTTGCAATCCGCGGGCTTCGAGCAGATGAACGTCAACCTGGTCGGCGCCAGGTCGCTGGCCGAGATGCAGCAGCGGATTGCGGAGCGCGCGAAAATCGCGGCTCCCGGTGACTGGATCATCGGCGACGGGTGGGACCACACGCTTGTGGACGGAGCAGAAGCTGCCGACGCGGCAAGAGATGGACGCCGTGACAAACGGTCATCCGGCAATCTTCGTCCGCGTCGACGGACACATCGCGGTCGCCAACTCGGCAGCATTGCAGGCCGCGGGTATTACGGCGCAGACTGCGCCTCCGCAGGGAGGGGCGATCGATCACGACGCGCAAGGACAGCCCACGGGAATCATTCGCGAGTCGGCGCAAGGGTTGGTGTTTTCCAAGGTGCCCGCGCCGACTCCGGCGCAGCGCCGACGCGCCGCTGAACTGGCGCTGGCCGATGCCGCGCGTTCGGGTATCACGTCGGCGCAGGACAACTCCGACTGGGAACAGTTTCTGGTTTACGAAGAGATGGAGCGCGACGGCAAGCTGACGTTGCGCATCAGCGAGTGGCTGCGCTTCAACGATCCGGTTGATCTGTTGGAGAAGCATCGCGCGCATCATCCGGCTAACGATCCCATGCTGCACACCACCATGCTGAAGGGATTTATGGATGGCTCGCTGGGCTCGCGCACGGCCGCGCTGCTGGCGCCGTACTCCGATGATCCCGGCAACTCCGGCCTGCCGCAATACAAGCAGGCTGACTTGAATGCGATGGCGGTGGAGCGCGTGGCGGCGGGATTCCAGTTAGGGTTTCATGCCATTGGCGATCGCGCGGCCCAGATGGCGCTCGATGCTTTCGCCGAAGCTGAGCGCAATGCGCGCGAGAAAGACCTGCCCGGCGGCAAGGATCCGCAGCAACTCAGGCTGCGCATCGAGCACGACCAGGTGATCGCGCCCGATCAGTTTGCGCAGTATCGCAAGCTCGGCGTGATCGCGTCGGTGCAGCCGAATCATCTGCTGACCGACATGAACTGGGCGGAATCGCGCATCGGACCGGAGCGCGCGAAGACATCGTATCCCTGGAAGCAGTTCCTCGATAACGGAGTTCGCATCGCGTTCGGCACCGATTATCCGGTTGAGCCGATCACGCCGTTTCGCGGCGTCTACGCGGCTATCACGCGCAAGAACGAAGCGGGAACGAAAGAATATTTCCCGGAACAGAAGCTGACCATCGAGCAGGCGCTCGCGGCGTACACCACCGGCTCGGCCTATGCCGAGTTCATGGAGAAGAGCAAGGGCACGCTGGCTCCGGGAATGCTGGCCGACTTCGTGGTGCTCGACCGCGACCTGACCAAGGTCGCTCCACCGGAGATCCTGAAGACCAAAGTGCTGCGGACCGTGGTCGGCGGGAAGACGGTATACGAAGCGCAATAAAGCCGCTCTTCGCCATTCGCTATTCGCGCTTCGCATTGGCGCATGCGCAGGTGTGAGTCAGGGCACTCTTCGAGTTGGTTCAGGGCGCGCTTTTCAGGCGTACCGAAATCAGCGTACAGACGCCCAGCCTTTGAGCCCTAGTTTGCTCCCACCCTTTCGCAAACGACGCGAAAGGATGGGGCACCCGCCGAGTCTTGCGTGCTATTCGCCGGGGCACAGTTGGACCAGACTGTGCAGCAAATAAATGGGCGGGGATAATCCCGCCCGAAGTGCATCAAGGTAGCTGCTTACGATCTCTAGAACACCATAACTGTGATCGGGTTCGACGGAATGCCGTTGGTGACAACAACCATCGTAGTGGTGCCGGTTTCCGCCGCCGCCGGTACATCGAAGTGTGTGCTGGTGATAGATCCAAGTTTACGGACGGCCATCGAGCTGTGGTCGTGGGTGCGGGCGTAGAACACATGGCCGGTTGCCATGTTTGTCAGCCGCACCAGCGGGTAATTGGTCGCGGTATTGTTCTCGTCCCCGTAGGCGTTGGCCTGCGACATCCCATTGAAGTTCGAGCCGTAGGCAGTGTAGGTCGATCCACGTTTCACTCCAGCTATGGAAAGCGGGAAGAGCATGGGCGCCCAGAACTGCTGGTAGGTTCCCGTGGACCTGTAAACTTGGCTTCCGCCAATCAGGATTTCGCCCGTTGGCAGCACAAGCAGAGATCCGAAGCCTGAGGCAGTACGCGTCATCGTAGTTCCGTTGAACTCATACAAGGAGCCGGAACTTCCTTCGACCAGAACGTTGCCGCTGGTGAGGAGAGCAGCGAAGTTATCGCCGGCATCGTCGCCGTTGGGGAAGTCAGGACCGGCTACCCATTTACCAGGCTGGTCGGGAGAACCCGGCGTATAGACAGCGGTGTGGCCGGTGTTGGCGCCAAGGTGAAGCGCACCTGTGGCAAAGACCGTGCCATCAGGACGCAGAATCGCCGGGCCGATTTCGCCGGGCGGGAAGTAGGTACCCCATGCACCCTTGATCCCGGTGGCGCAGTCTACTTCGCACGGACCCATCAGGTTGGCCACTGTGCTGCCGTCCTGGATCCAGGTCTGGATGGTGGCATCGTAGTGTTCGGAATTCGGACTGTTTTTTACATCGGCTGTCAGAACGGTTCCGTTGGGCAACAGCGTCCAGCCCTCTTCGGCATTAAAGTCGCTCTTGCCGGTCGAGGCCAACCCGGTCCAGGTCCAGGTATGGGGATCGAGTTCTGCCACATTCATGGTCATCTTTTCGCCGAGAAGAAACTGGCCGTTGGAAAGCACCGCCGATGGCGAATCGCCGATAAAGCCCCACCCGTTGGGCGGAGAGATCATAGTCCAGGTGTTGGCAACGGGGTCGTAGCCGGCACCCAGGTTGGTGAAGGCGAAATTGCCGAAGTTGTACTCGCCGCCTTCGATGACGACGCGTCCGTCGATCATCACCGCCTCGGCCATGTATAAAGGCACGTACCCGGGCGGCAGACTGGCGACCTGTTGCCAGGTGCCGTTTACATAGCTGCCGCTGATGTCGGGTGTAAGGGTCCACCAATCAGACTGGCCGCCGCCTTGAGCGAGCACCCGCCCGTCCGTCAAAAGCATTGGTACTATGACGCCATCCGGCGCCTGGTTTTTTAAGTTCACGATTGTTTGCGCATTGGCAACGGCTGTAGCTGCAAATGCAAGCGCAGCTAGAGCCAGCAGGAATCTCTTCTTCACGATTGCCCCCTCCAAACGATCCTAAATTCAGGCCTCAAGTATAGTGAAGCGCCGCAAATTACGTCCCAGACTTTCTTTTGCCATCGCACGCCGGTTGTGCCCTCCCCGTCGGGGGACTCAGCGATTTTATGCGCGGCTTCCCACCGCTGAAGCGGTGGGCTTTCTTGTTTTGCGCCCGGGGCGCGGCGGATGGCGCTTGCGCCGGGGGCAGCTGCCGACGAACTGCAGATCCCTCGACTCCGCTCGGGATGACACCGGCCGCGGGTCGGTGCAGCCTGCCGACAAACTGCAGATCCCTCGACTCCGCTGCGCTCCGCTCGGGATGACACCGCTCCGCTCGGGATGACACCGCATCGGTATTCGTGTTCATCCTCGAAACGTGTGGCTGGGCACACCCGTGGTGACCCGGCCGGCTCGGATTGCGTCTAATGGCAGGGAATTTGCATTCCCGGGAACTGCTCTGCGTGGCATGCGGAATGCCTAAAAGGGCTGTAGTCTCGCGGAACGGTATAATTTTCGTTTGGGCTTTGATAGCCGGAGGGCACTAGATGGATTTGCAAGAAACGGGTTGGCGGCAGCGCATGAAGGGCAATCGCTTTGCCTCAACCGTGGTAATTCTGGCGACGTTATCGCTGGGCATTCTGATTGGCACCGTCGTATCGGCGGGCGTTAAGGGTAAAGAAAAAACATCGACCAGCGATGTTGCGCCCTTGGCTGTTCCGTCGCCGCAACAACTTTCGTCAGTGTTCTCACAGATCTCGCGGCAGCTTGAGCCGGCAGTGGTCAACATCCGTACCGAGTCGACGATTAAGAGTCCGCATAGCCGCGGCGGACGCGCGACGCCGGGCAATCCCAACGACGATAACGGCGGCGGCGATCAGGACAATCCGTTCCAGGACTTCTTCGACCGCTTCTTCGGCGGACAAGGCGGGCAGGGTGGCGGACAGGTACCGGGCGGCCCGGGTGGCGGCCAGGACCTGCGCGAGCGCTCGCTGGGTTCGGGCGTGATTGTGGATGGCAAGGGCATCATCGTGACCAATGCGCACGTGGTGGAGAACGCCGACCGCATCCGCGTGAAGCTGATGAACGATCCCGAGACCGTCACCTATGACGCGACCGTCATCGGCACCGACAAAGAGACGGACCTGGCGGTGATCAAGATCGATACCAAGGGCAAGACCCTGCCGTTCGCCAAGATGGGCAATTCCGACAGCATGCAGGTTGGCGACTGGGTGCTGGCCATCGGCAGTCCGTTTGGATTGGAAGAAACCGTGACTGCCGGCATCGTATCGGCGCGCGGCCGCAACATCGTTCCGCAGCGGCAGTTTCAGTCATTCATCCAGACCGACGCAGCGATTAACCCGGGCAACTCCGGAGGCCCGCTGGTCAATATGGCCGGCGAGGTCATCGGCATCAATACCGCTATTTACACCAGCGGCGGCGGATATCAGGGCGTGGGTTTCGCCATGCCGTCGAACACCGTGGTTTCGGTTTACAACCAGCTCATCGGGCCGGAACACAAAGTGTCGCGCGGCTCCATCGGCGTGCAGTTCAACGCCATCCCCAACCCTGCAGTCGCCCGCGTTTATGGCGTCAGCAGTGGCGTGACCATCGCCGACATTACGGCCAACGGGCCGGCGGAAAAGGCCGGGCTGAAGGTGGGCGACACCATCACGACGGTGAACGGCAAGGAAGTGAAGAGCGGCGACGAACTGGTATCGGAGATATCGGGGCTGAAGCCGGGAGCCACGGCGAAGATCGGCTACGTTCGCAACGGCAAGCCTGAAACGGCGAACGTCACCATTGCTGACCGCTCCAAGCTCTTTGCTACGCGATTGGGTGAGGACCAGGGCGAGCAGGAGCAGGAGCAGCCGCAGGAGAGCAAGTTCGGGATCACTGTCCAGAACATCACTCCCGACATGGCGGAGCAGCTCCGGTTGCCCAACAACAAAGGCGTGGTGGTGCGGGAGGTCAAGCCGGATGGCTTTGGCGATACCGTCGGGCTGGGCCGTGGCGACGTCGTCCTCGAGATAAATAAACAGCCGGTTAACAACGAAGACGACTTCCGCCGCATTCAGAACCAGCTAAAAACCGGTCAGGATGTGGTCTTCCTGGTACGTCCCCGCGGGTCGGGACCCCAGGGTGGAACCGTATTTATGGGGGGTACGCTCCCGTAACCAGCTACTCTGAAAGGACTTAGTTAGTTAACAGTCCGAAAACCTAAGCCGCGGCTCAGCGCATCGAAGTCAGCTATGATGGGCTGGGCCGCTGTTCTATTTTGGGAAGTATCTACGGATTTGGGCTTCCCATTGATTCGCGTGGTATTTACAATGTCGCCTTCGTACCAGAATTCCTATATCTTTTTGTATCCTTCAGGAAGGATCGCGAATGAGTCTTAATAAATTTGGTGTTACAGCGACATTCCTAACCCTGATGCTTTTGGCGGGCACGACCTTCGCCAAGACCACAACCAAAACCAGCAGCAAGCACAACTCAAGCACATACACCGCCAGCCATCATTCCAGCACTCATACGACGTCTTCTTCCAGCAAGAAAAGTAGCAAGCACTCCAGCAAGCAGACGGCTACGGCGCGTTCGCACGGACAGCGCACCATCGGTGAAGAGCGTACCCGCGAGATTCAGTCGGCTTTGATTCGCGAGCATTATCTGACTGGCGAGGCCACCGGCGTGTGGGACGCGCAGAGCAAGGATGCGATGACGCGCTATCAGGAGGCGAACGGATGGCAGTCGAAGGTCACGCCGGATTCGCGCGCGCTGATCAAGTTGGGTCTGGGCCCGGACCACAAAGACCTGCTGAATCCCGATACCGCTGTGGTCGCTTCGCCGCACGAGTTGGGCCTTACCAAGGACGCCCTGCCCGGTGGTTCCGCATCGCAATAAGCTGATTTCCAAGTTTGGACCTCGAAGGCGCGGCGCGATCCGCGCCTTTAGTTTTGTCCGAATTCGGAAAACGGCTTTCTGCTTCCAGCGTTTTTCAGGCACAGTCCGGTGGATTTCGTTGTAACATCTAGCCGAAATTCAAAAACTCTGGCTGGACCCTCGAATCC
The DNA here is from genome assembly GCA_963819645.1 of uncultured Acidobacteriaceae bacterium. Taxonomy (GTDB): domain Bacteria; phylum Acidobacteriota; class Terriglobia; order Terriglobales; family Acidobacteriaceae; genus CAVVDY01. The sequence continues at coordinate 162,347 of CAWFWZ010000012.1, read as the reverse complement.
GTCACAGCGGCAGGAGGCCCTAGTGAACAGGACTGTTTGCGCTCTCGTCTTCGCGATACTCTGCGCTCCCACCTTCGCGCAGACTCAAACCCCAACGGCACCAGTTGCATCGGCCACGGCTCCGGCGGCCGCAGCGCACCAGGGACGCAAAAAGCGCGTTGCCGTCTTCGATTTCGACTACGCCACGGTGCAGTCGTATTCGGCTGCTGCCTTCGGAAGCAACGTCGATGTGGGCAAGGGCATTTCCGATCTCACGGTGAAGTATCTGGTGCAGGACGGCACCTACTCGGTCATCGATCGCAAAGCCATGGACAAGATTCTGGCGGAACAGAACTTCTCCAACAGTGACCGCGCGAATCCAAATTCGGCGGCCAAGCTGGGCAAGCTGCTGGGAGTTGACGCCATCATCGTGGGCAGCGTGACCCAGTTCGGCAACGACACCCAGAACCAGAAGGTCGGTGGCGGCGGCGGCGGCTGGGGTGGATACGGCATTGGTGGCTTTTCTCACAAGAAGAGCAAGGCGATTGTCGCGGTCGACTCGCGCATCATCAACATCGATACCGCTGAGATCATGGCGGTGGCGGAAGGCAAGGGCGAGTCGTCGCGCGAGAGCACTTCGCTGCTCGGCGGCGGGCAGCAATTGGCATGGATGGGGCGGAGGCGCGGTCGACTTCGGCAGCAGCGACTTCCAGCAAACGATTCTGGGCGAGGCGGTGAAGGCTGCGGTCGAGCAGATGAGTACCGAGCTGATCGCCGACAATCCCAAGCTTGAGGCGCGCACCATTTCGGTCGAAGGCCTGGTGGCTGCGGTTGACGGTGGCCAGGTGGTTCTGAACGTGGGAGCCAAGGCCGGCCTGAAGAAGGGCGATCAGTTGACCGTCGAACGCATTACGCGGGAAGTCAAAGACCCGACGACGGGTGCGGTGATTCGCCGCATGACGTCGCAGGTCGGCGTGATTACGTTGACAGATGTGGACGACATCTCCGCCGTCGGAACGCCTGTGTCGGGCTCGGGCTTCAAGGTTGGAGACGCGGTGAAGACGGTGACGCAGTAAGTTGGCGAGGTAGTTTCCGCATTATCTGAGCGGGGCCAGCCTGAGTTGAAGGCGGCCCCTTTTTTTTGTGCCGAGTAGAGTCGAGCGCTCTGAAAGTCGAAGCTACTTCGCGCCGTTCTTGAAGGCGGTCAGATTCTGGGTGAGGAGTGGCAGCAGGGAGATGGGGAAGCGAATCTCGCGATCCATGTTGTCGGCTTCGTAGATGGTGACGTTGTCGCCCTCGACCACGATTTCCAGGACAGGAATACCGTCGGCATCGTTCACAGTTTTTAATTCGCGGTGCATGAGTGCCTCTCCTCGATCCTCCCGGTTTGCAACTATCTTCCCGCGAATGACCTTGCGATGGCAAATGAAAGCATTGTCACGGCGGACCTCCGTGGCTCCCAGGCACTGTTGGTGAGAAGACTCCCGCGCGCCGCTGCAGCAAGAATAAGTCGGCGGTTGGTTCACAGCCCACATGCCCGTACTTCACACCCCGACGTGATGCGCGTTACAGCGCTGCCGGTGGCCGAGTGGTGTGATAGGTGGCGACGTGGCTAGAAAGGCGGAGCGGTCATTCGGCACCCGAAGCCTGGGCTAAAGCCCACGGAGGAGGGACGCCGATTCACCGGGCTGAAGCCCGGTGCTTCCACCGAAGCCCGGTGCTTCCACCGAAGGCCGGTGCTTCTACCGAAGCGTACTTCCGCCCGACGTGCACGTCGCATGCAAACATACGAAACGTAAGCAAGGAGAACAGCATGGCTGACAAAAAAGCGGACCTCGCCGGCCCCGGCATTGGCGATTATCAGGTACTCGAGAAGGTTCTGCCGGAGGACTACAGCTCGCTGCTGTCGCCCAAGGAAACGCAGCGCGCGATCTTCGAGGTGAAGCGCTATATCGAAGACAACCTCTGCAAAGAGCTCAATCTGATGATGGTCGAAGTGCCGCTGATCGTCGATGAAGAGAGCGGCGTCAACGACCTGCTCGACCGCGACGGCTCGCGCACGCCCATCCAGTTCCACATCTCCAACGATTACGATAAGCACCCCATCAATGCGCAGGTGGTGCAGGCTGCCACGAAATGGAAGAGGATGGCGCTGAAGCAGTTTGGCATGCAGCCCGGCGAGGGCCTGTGTACCGACATGCGCGCTGTGCGCAAGGACTATTTCCTCGACCACGATCACAGCGCCTACGTCGATCAGTGGGACTGGGAGCGAGTGATCACGCCCGAGCAGCGCAATCTCGACTTCCTGAAGGCCATCGTCCAGAACATCTGGAAGGTGATGGTCGGGGCCGAGCGCTACGCGCAGGAACTGTTCCCGCAGCTAAAGGACGCGCGCTATCCCAATCTGCCGGAGCAGCTAACCTTCCTGCACGCGGAAGAGATTCTCGACATGTTCCCCGACCTGCCACGCAAACAGCGGGAGACGGCGATCCTGCAGAAGTATCCGGCGATCTTCATCATCGGCATCGGCTGGATGCTGAAGGACGGCTATCCGCATGAGCTGCGCGCGGCCGACTATGACGACTGGGTCACGCCGACCATCACCAAGAACGGCCACCTGCTTCACGGGCTCAACGGCGACATCCTGGTGTGGAACTCGGTGACCAAGCGGCGGCATGAGCTGTCGTCGATGGGCATTCGGGTGAATACGGAATCACTGAAGAAGCAGCTTGAGCTCACGCACCAGCTCGACTTCCTGAAGTATCCGTATCACCAGGCCATCATGAATCACGAGATTCCGCTGAGTGTTGGCGGCGGCATTGGACAGTCACGCACGTTGATGACGCTGCTGCGCAAGGCACACCTTGGCGAAGTCAGCGTCACCGTCTGGCCGAAGGTGCTGAAAGATATGTGCGCGAAGAAGAACATCCATGTGCTGAACTAGAACAGGACTGAGGTCAGTAGGTCGAGGGCGCGAGCTGAAAGGTTCGTGCCCTTTATTTTGCGGAGCACGCACTCTGCTGTCGGACTGCGCGCCTGTAGTCCGTTTAGGCAGAGCTTTTTCCGCTAGCCCGCAGGACGGAACAATTCGTTGCCAGTACGTGAGCCCTGGTCAGGCGGTGATCACTGGGTCACGGCAATGTTGACCGTCGCGCTGCCCTGATTTAATAGTTTGCCTGAACCGTTATATATCTTCCCGGAAACGGAGATCTGGTACGTGCCCGTCGTGGAGGGCGCGAAGTAGTAGATCAGGGTTGGTGCATTCCCAGGTCCAATTCCGCTGTAGGCAGCGATGTAGCCGTTGTCGCAGCCGGAGATGGGCGGAGCATTCGCGGGGTCGATCGAGAGTTCCGTGCACTGACTGGAGGAGCCTCCGACCTGCCAAGTGAGGGTAGAACTGGTGTAGTTGATCGGCGGCGACGTTTGCAGGGTGATCTGGACCGAGGAGTTGACGGAAACAGTTGGTGCGCTGGGGGTGAACTGGAAGTTCAACCCGGAGGGGCCGCCGCCGCCGCAACCGGCAAGCAAGAGAACGATAAGCCAAACGGGAAGCACGAACCGGAGCTTCTGCATCGAAGCCTTTTTATAGTACCTGCTTATGCCGTGTCTGTGACGTCTTACACACCTGTCGGTATCAGCCGATATCACAATCAATCCTAAAACCGCACCGCTCTGAAGGGGCTCCAAGAGCTATTGGGCGCTGTCGGCGCAATTGAAACAGGGCCCTCATACAAAGCGCGGTGCGGAATTGGCTCCTCTCGAGTCCCTCAATCGAAGGTGTTTACTTCTTCTGCTGTACTGCCGCCAGGCACTGGCCGTAGAGGTCGAGCAGGTGGCGGGCATAGTCTTCGGCTTTCGAATCTGTATTACCCTGAAATCCCTGCGCCGGGAGAGCTGGTCTTGCCGTAGCCGCTGGTGACGGCGATGAATTTCATCAGGTCGAGGGCGATATCTTCGTCGCGCCGGCTGCCGGCGGCGCCTTTAACGTTGGGTTCATCCATGAGTGCTGATCTCCGTGTGGGCGCGGGGCGCCGCTAGAAAAATCATAACAAACGGGAGCGGCATCAGAGGGCGGCGGGATTAGCAGTGTCAGAATTCATCTCCTATTAGGATACAAGCGCCTCACGGGCTAAAGCCCTCAACGTGTTTCCGATGCGCAACCTCGGCCTGAAGTGTGTGCGTTAAAACCTGTGCCGTCGCTACGCGACTCAGGGCTTTTTCCCACTCGTACCCAGCACTCCGCCTTCGGCTACGTGCTGGGCTATCATGTTGGTCGCCCCCGAGGGGCTCAGATAGCTGCTGATTTCACCGACAGCGGCATAATCGAGTTCTCACGCACACACTGAAAGGCCAGCTCTACCCGAAATTCACCTTACACCGGCATGGCGACGTGCCGCACGCGTCCTACGATGAAATCGCCTGCGCGACGGCCGTGGGGAACTGCAATCAGTCGTACCGGCGCCGTTGGCAAGTGCGGCCGCAAAATAAGATGGCCGGAGGTGAGCGTGACGCGGGTGATGCAGCCGCCGGCACCATCCATCACTGCATACAGCTCCGGGCAACTCGCGTCGCGCGGCGGCGAGTTGTAATGACGATCGATGAGCACTTGCGCACCGGGGACCAACTGCGGCGCCATGCCGATCACGTTCTGTTCGTCGAGAGTGACCACGGCGAAGCGCGTCCAGTCGCGGCGGTTGCCGATGGTTTTAGGTTTCAGCCGGCGCAGGAAACTTTTGGCAAAGCTGACCACATCCTGAAGATCGTCGGCGCTGAAGCGAGCCGTATGTGCGGCCGCGGCGAAGGTGACCAGCGCGACCGCTTCGGTCTGGTGCGGAGAATGCGCGCCATCGCTAGCCTGGCGCTGCGCCTCGTTTACTCCGGCGAGTTGCAGCACATCAAGGTGCAGGGCATCGAGCAGACGATCCATGGCCTGCAGGCTGAGCCCGCGCTTGCCGTTGAGGAAGTTGGAGAGATGTGCCTGCTGAAAACCCGCTTTGCGGGCCAGGGACTTTCCGGTCAGTTCGCCCCGGTCGAGCCGCGCCCATATGCCGGTACGAAGGCTGTCCTGCAGCGTCTGAAATCTGTTTTTCATAGTTTGCTAAAAGCTATACCTGTACTTTCGTAATATTCCTATAGCTAATAGTGATTGACCCGAATTTATGGCAATGCGATATTCAAGATGCCCGAAGGTGTGGGAAGTCCGGGCAAGGACAAATTGAGCAATGCAAAACAATCAACCCGGGGGAGAAGACGGCCTATTCGCCGAACTGCGCCGCAAGGTACGGTTCGCCGAGGTGCTGTCGTCCTCCTTCGAAAAACTTCTGGCCAGAACGAACTTCACTGGGAGAATCAGCATAGTTGTGCAGAGCGGACGCATTTTAAAATCCGGCTACGAAGAGGGCTATTTCACCCGAAGACAGGAAGAGCGGATGATATCGTAGTCAGCCGGATGACGGCCATGCAGAATCATGGATTCATACCCTCTGCATGACGGCGAAAGCGCCACTTTCGCATGTAATTAAATAACCAAAGCAGGTCATCGTAACCGAAACGGGCCCTGTGCACCTGAACCCTGACAGTCAAGGGACAGGTCACAGGGCCTGTCGAATTTATAAGGACATCGCCACCATGACATACAGCAGTTATGAACTAAAGTATTGCGAACGCTGCGGAGGCCTGGGATTGCGCCGCAGCAAAACAGCTTTACCGTATTGCTGCGATTGCGAGCAGATGATGCGCAGCTTCCTGCCGGGCCTGCCGGCGGCGGCCACCGCGCCCGAACAGTTGCGGCGCATCGTGCATCGCATGCCGCATCGCGTGCTCGTCCCCTCTGGCGACACGCTGCAGGCGCAGGAGGCGGCTCATGCTTCCTGAGCTGAAAGTTAAGCCAGCAGCTCGCAAGATGACTCGCAACCGTCCTCCCGAGCAGGCGGTCGCCTTCGAACCTGAGCCCGAGACCGTCTGCTATCGCGGACAAGCCCTGGCCATCGTCCGCCACTTCTTCGAGATGTCGTGTCAGCTGGGCCGGCTGCCGTCGATCCTGGGTCGCGAATTTTTTCGTGCCAAGGTCTCGCATCACGCCATCCCCAGCTTCGAAGACCAGGCTCTGTTCGCGCACGACATTCGGCAGTCGCTCGCGAAGTTGGACGAGGATGAAATGCAAGTGCTCACGTTGATCGGGTTGTACGACTTGACCCTGGATGAAGCAGCCGAAATATTGCATTGGAGCCCTGGGTATATCAGCCAGCGTTTCACAGAGGCGTTGGCGCGACTGACGCAGATCCTTCTCGACAGTGGCCTCTTGCGCCGCGATCGGCCCGATCGGCGGCAGGCGCAAATGAAAGGCCGCAAGCTTCCGCCGTCGGCGCTTCCGCCGAAAAAGCCTTGTGCCTCAGTACGGCACGTTGCCGGCAAAGCAACAGGAGCGCGTGCTGTGTAGCAGCTAAGCCTGGTGATAGCCGCGGAGGCGTTCAGGCGTTTCCGCGGCTTGGGACTAAGGCCTTGCTCGGTCGTGAATGCAACGCTCAGGAACTAGCGAAAGTTTTGCAAAGGAAAACCAAATTCGCGACAGGTGGTTCTAAACCGGATGCGTCCCGAACCTCTGCCAGCAAAGGGACCGAGGAGATCGGTTATGAACAGACTCATTTTGCTCGCAGCCACTATCGTCCTGTCGACGGGCATGATGCTCGCCCAGAGCTCACCGGCAACGACCGACAAGGGACAGCCGAATGCTAGTCCGGATCAGATGCAGCGTGGCACGCCGCAAGCGACTCCGCCAATAGTGCCTCACCAGCCGCCGGAGACGAGCGCGAACCCTGATCGTCCGAAAGCGGCGCCACCGACGACGTTACCGAGCACGACCATCGACGATCAGCAGCCCGGAAACAGTACCACCGGCTCGCCATCTTCAACCATGGGAACGACGGGAAGTACGCCGGGTACCGACCAGAGTCCCGACGGCAACAAGAGCGGGGCTAAGCCCGACAACACGCAAACGCCGGATACGAAACCGACGCAACCGCACGAGGGGTACGCGAGCGGAAGCAGCAATCCGAACTCGTCAGCCAATGGGGCCAGCAGCGACGACATGAGCGGAACCAAACCGAAGCCGGATAGTAGTACGAACAGCACGAATCCGCAGACTACGCCGCATGTTGCGACGCACGCGCCTGATGCCGGGACGGAGATGAATCCGGCATCTGTCGAGCTGGTTACGGCGACGACTGAGCAGCATTAGGGATCACACGAGCCGCCCAGGGGCTAAAGCCCGATTTATTTACCGCGGTGCTGACGCTGTCCTGAAGGCCAGATCTACCCTACAGCCGCGTGGGCTCGTCGGGGCCCGGTTCGCGAACCGGATTGTCGGGCTCAAGCACTGGCTTGTCGGGAGGCTCCTTTACCGGCGAGGGCAGATCTTCCCCGGGCGGAATCGGAATCGGGGTGTCGACATCGCTGCGCATTCTCTGCTGCTCATCGGATAAACAGTTTCGCATGAGTTTCTCCTAATTGGCTTTCGCATAGGATGCGAGGGCGGTGGCGGGAGTTTGCGCCACCCGCCCGGCGCAGTGTCAGTGGTCGGCTGTGAGGGAAGAGGGTGACCGCCGTTAGTAACGGGAAAGTCAAAGTCCCCACCCCACCAAAACATGGCGGAATGGGGCACCCGATTGACGAGCCTATCAATCTGCGTCGAGCGGCTGTGGATTCTGTCCCACAGCGTGGGGGCGCAGCGGACGCGAGCTTACGTCCTTGTCTCCGCCGACCGGACCGCTTTCAGGATGCTGGTTGAAGTCGCGCGCCGCGGTGCGGCCCGCCTGGGTCAGCGAACGATCGCGTAAGAGGCGTGCTGCTTTCTTTTCCGGTGTACCGTTGAGGACGCCGGCTGCTGGTCCCCGGCATCAGCCGATTGGCAACTCCCGCAATGTCAGATATGAGCCCGGGTGCGACTCCGTGTGCCGCGACTGCCAGCTTGGCTTGCGGTGTAAGGACAATCTCTGCTGCACCTCGGGCCGCAGCGTCTGCGATCTTACGAGCCGCGCGGCGCGCACCCATCGAGACCAGAGGCAGACTGGCTCCCAACGCGAACCAACCGTACTCCTTGCGGTGATCGCCCTTGAAAGTCGCGTTCATGTGCGAGCCGGTGCGCATTAAACCAGGCACGACGGTCGTGACTTTCAAGTTGTCCTTTGCGAGTTCTGCATGAAGACCTTCGCTGAAACCGACGGCAGCGAACTTTGCGCCGCAGTACGGAAGCAGATGCGGGACGGCAATCTTGCCTCCGACCGACGTGATGTTGACGATGCGGCCCGCTCGCCGCCTCGCCATCGCGGGATAGGCCGCCAGGCTGCTATAAACCATTCCCCAATACATGGTGGACATGGCCTGCTCGAAATCCTCGACTCGCTGAGACTCCAGGGGGCCGACTTCAATCTGTCCGGCGTTGTTGACCAGGACGTCGATGCGGCCGAACTGCTGTTCTACATTGCGAATGAAATCTTCGGCCTGCTGGCGAACGCCGACGTCGCAACGAAACGCGAAGACCTGGGCGCCGTAGGCATGCAGCCGATGCTCAGCCTCGTGCAGAGTCTCTTCATCGCGAGCGCAGATGGCCAGCCGGGCTCCGCGCTGCGCAAACTCGAGGGCGAGGGCAAAACCCAGTCCCCGCGAGCCGCCGGTGATGGCGACAACGGCATCGCGAAAATCGAATCCTGGTTGCAGGCGCCTGCGAAGGGCACGAGCTCCAAAGAATGCCGCCAGCCCAGCTGCCGTTCCCGCCGCTGTCATAGCTGCGGCCGAGCCCACGACTACCCGCTTCATGCTCATCACAAAACTCCCTATTGGTACTCGCCAACCTTGACTTGTCCGAAGTTCAACAGAGTAACGATGAATACCCCGCCGACAATGTTCCCTGCCGTTGCCACCATCAGCCATTGCAGGTAGTGAGCAAACGAGATCTGGCCGGCAAAGACGGCTGACATGATTTCTCCGCTGCTGGCGATGCAGTGGGCGAAGTGACCGATGCCGACGACGAAGGTCAGCAGCCAGATAACCGCGACCTGGCCGATGGTCCAGTGGCTGGCGGTGACCAACCATGCGACAAGCGCGATAATCCAGCCGCCAATCACGCCACTCCAAAAGATGTGGCTTAATGCGCCCTGCGAACTTGCGATGCCGAGTTGAACCAGCTGCTGGTGAATGCCCGGCGGTAGCGCGTCGGTCAGGATGGCCAGCGCAGCGAACGCAGTCGCACCCAGAACATTGAAGGTGAAGACCAGCGACCAGAGTCGCAGCGTGTCAACAAAGTGCCGCCGCTCGCTGAGAATTAAGGCGACGGGATACAGTGTGTTTTCGGTAAACAGTTGCGCCCGGCCGATGATGACGGCAATGAATCCGATGGGATACACCAGGTAGGCGAGGAACTCGCGGGTGGGTACGTCGGGCAGAGTGGCCAAGGCTGAAGCAACGCCCAAGCCGGTGAGTCCCATGGAGACCCCACCGGCGAAGCCGGAGAAGGCCAGGGCATGAGGTGATCGACGCACTTCATCGTGCGCATTGTCTTCGACGCGTTGGAAGATTTCGCGCGCGGTACGACGCAACGATTGGTCGGTCGTGGTCTGTTCTTGCGGAGACTGCTCGGGTGCCGGCCGCTCGGTCATGCTGGTTGCCATTCGTACTCCGTGCTGCGGGTTAGATGCAAAGCGCACGGACGGGGCAGAGCTGCTCTTCCAGGGCAGTGAGTTGGGCGTCCGGCAAACTCGCGAGCAGGGCTTTCTCTTCTAATGAGCTGAAGCGATTGATTGAGGAGGAAAAGTGAAGCTGGCAGCAATATTGTTTTCTGTCCTGCTCGGCTGCGGCGTTTTGTTGGCGCAGGAGCAGAGTTCCGGCACGGTGAATACCCTGAGTACGGATCCGCAGCAGAACCAGAAACTCAGCGGCAGCATGGGAACGGAGACGGGGCAGCCCAATGACGTGAGCCGCGGCGAAGATCGCAACGCAGCAGCTGGGCAATCCGTCTAATCGTCCGATCAGCGGGCAAACTAGCAGCGGAACATCGAAGAGCACGCAGGCCGCCCGGAGGATCGCCCGCTGCGAATCAGAAGAGCGCGTCAACTAATTCCGGCAAAGCGCCGCGTCGGAGTGACAACAGCGACTCAACTGCAGGCACATCAAGCAGGGCGCATTAGGCCGCTACTCGTAGGCGCGCAGCTCACGCCCGCGGGTCTCGGGCAGCAGCAAGGTGGCTACCACCATGGTGAGGTAGGCCACGACCGCGAACATGGAGATGGCGTGACCCAGTTCCATGCGCGCGCTCAGAACGCCGACCAGCGTGGGAAACAGGGCTCCGATGCCGCGTCCTACATTGTAGGAGAAGCCTTGACCGGAGCCACGAACGCGGCTGGGAAACAGTTCGGTGAAGAAAGCGCCGATGGGGCTGAATGCTCCTGAGGCGAAGAATCCCAGCGGGAACCCGAGCGTCAGCATGACCGAGTTGCTGATCGGTAAGTAGGCATAGCCGACAATGGTCAGCAACGAGCAAACAGCGAACAGCACCAGCGTGCGCTTTCGGCCAACGCGGTCCGAGAGCCAGGCGCTTACCAGATATCCAACGAAGGAGCCGACGATGACCACGAACAAGTACCCGCCGGTATTGAGCACCGAGAGGCCGCGCGTGGTCTTCAGATACGTGGGCAGCCAAGTGGTGATGGCGTAGTAGCCGCCTTGCACTCCGACGGCCAGCAGCGCTGTCAGCAGCGTGGTTTTCAGCAGCGCCGGGCTGAAGATTTCCAGAAAATGATTGCCTTCGCCCAGAGAATTTTCGCGCGCGACCGTGCGCTGGAAGACTTCGGGCTCGGGCACATGGCGCCGGATATAAAAGACGAGCAGCGCCGGAAGAATCCCAATCCAGAACATCACGCGCCACGCGACCGTCGCCGGCAGCGACGAAAACAGCACGGTATAGCTGATAGCGGTGACTCCCCAGCCGATGGCCCATCCACCCTGCACCGTTCCTACGGCTTTGCCGCGATACTCCGCGCGAATCGCCTCGCCCATTAGCACGGAGCCCACCGCCCACTCTCCGCCAAAGCCGAGTCCCTGCAAGCCGCGCACGACGAGCAGTTGCCAGAACGAGTTGGTGAATCCGCTGAGGCAGGTAAAGACCGCGAACCACAGGATGGTGACCTGTAAAACGCGGGTTCGGCCGTAGCGATCGGCGAGTAGGCCCGCCAGCCATCCGCCCACGGCGGAGATGAGCAGCGCCACGGTGCTCAACATCCCGGCCTGGGCCTTGCTCATGTGCCAGGCGGCGATGAGCGTGGGGATGACGAAGCTGTAAATCATGACGTCCATACCGTCGAGTCCCCAGCCGCCGAAAGTGGCAAGCAGGGTTGAGCGCTCGGTGGGCGTGAGGTGGTAAATCCAGGGGCGGGTTGTGGTTTCTACGGCTTCGCTTGACGACATGCGGCTCCGGACCTACCGTCGGATCATGCAAGCTTCAGGATTGACGTGTCGATGGGCGGAATTGTACAGCAAGGCATTTCGAAGTGAGCGGTTCTGCTAAGCTGCGGCTCATATGCTCATCGCTGTCCACGTGTTCGCGGGAGTGTGCGCGGTGCTGGCTCTCGCCGGGGCGGCGTACTACGCGCTGTGCGCCTGGGCGGGTCTGCGCTTCGTGGCGCAGCAGCAGCGGGAGAGTGCGCGTTCGCGCCGCCGGTCAGCATACTGAAATCGCTGAAGGGGGTCGATCCGCATATGCGGGCGGCATTTCGTTCGCATTGCCTGCTGGACTATCCCGAGTACGAGGTGCTGTTCGGGGTGAACGATCTCAGCGATCCCGCGGTCGCGTTGGTGAGTGAAGCGCAGCGGGAGTTTCCGCAGGCGCGGCTGCGCGTGATTCATTGTCCTCAGGTGCTCGGTGCAAATGGCAAGGTCAGCAATCTGGCGCAGATGCTGGCTCAGGCGCAGTACGAGCATGTGCTGATCAACGATAGCGACATCCTTGTCGAGGCCGATTTCTTGCGGCGCGTGATGGCCGGCTTTGCCGATGCCAAGGTCGGGGTGGTAACGACGCTCTACCGTGCGGTGGCGGGCCAGAGTCTGTGGTCGAAGCTGGAGGCACTCGGCGTCAACACGGACTTTATGGGCGGAGTGCTGGTCGCTCGCGAACTTGAAGGCGGCATCAGGTTTGCGCTGGGGGCCACCATGGCGACGACCAAGACGGTGCTGGCGGAGATCGGCGGTTTGATATCACTAGCCGATGTGCTTGGGGACGACTATGAGCTGGGCGCGAGGGCCGCGGCCGCGGGATATCACGTCGAGCTTGGCAGCCCTGTGGTAGAGACAGCAGTCGCGGACTACTCGTGGCCTGATTTTTGGCATCATCAGTTACGCTGGGCACGTAACGTTAAGGACAGGAGATTCGCGCAGTACTTCGGGCTGATCGTGACGTTCGGATTGGCGTGGGGGATTTTGGCCGTGATCGCCACGCTTGGCGTGTGGTGGGCGTGGGCGGCGCTGTTTGCGGTGCTCATCGCGCGCGCAGTTGCAGCAGTGGTCATCTGCGGGAAGGTCCTGCGCGACCCGCAGATTGGGCGAGATTGGTGGCTCATCCCTGTGCGGGATTTCGTGTCAGTTGGAGTATGGGTCGCCAGTTTCTTCGGTGACACCGTCGTGTGGCGAGGAGAAAAGTTCCGCTTGCGCGATGGAAGGCTGAAGAAGATGAGTTGACCAGGCGGGGGGTGTCGCCGGTTGAAACCAGCTCCGTAATCTCCCATACGTGCTGTACCCAGTGCTCCCGCACTGGGCTGGAATTGTGCTTGGGTTCCTGTGTGTTGTAATGGTTCCGTCCTAAAGTCCAAATTTTTCTGAAAGCAATCATGAAGCTCACGTCGCAACGAGTATGCCTCTCCGCTCTCTTTCTACTCTTAGCTTGCAGCGCAGCGCAGGCGCAAAAGATCAAGATCGAGTTCGACAAGAACATCGACTTCGCGAAGTTCAAGACCTTCGCGTGGGACCCGACTCCGCAGGCCTCCGCCAGGCCTGTTCTTGTGGCCGCCATCAAAGGCGCAGTCAATGAAGAGTTAGGCAAGCGCGGGCTGAAAGAAGTAGCCGAGAATCCGGACCTCTACATTGCTATGTATGGTGCTGTCGACTCCGATATGGCGGTCACGTATTCAGATTTCTATTACGGACCGTGGGGAATTCCCGCCTTCGACCAGAGTTTCATGATGTGGGGAACCGTGCCGGGAACGACGAATACAGCGGTCGTTCACAACGGGCAGCTTATCGTTGACCTGATCGATGCGTCGCGAAAGAAGCTGGTGTGGCGGGGTATCGCAACCCAGAAACTGAGCGACCAGCAAATGAAGCTGGTGGAGCAGGTGAACACCGGCGTCGAAAAGTTATTCGCGAAATATCCGCCGAAAAAATAGCGAGCCTAACTCCTCGGCTTGTCATCCCGAGCGAGGCGAGGGATCGGTTCTCGTTAGCTGCGGAAGTAATTTTGCGATGCAAGGCACTTGGCGCGCCGACAAAAAGCAAGGTCCCTCGCGGGCAAAAGCCCGCTCGGGAGGACAATTTAAAAGGCGTTCTTTCGGCACGACCAAGGTCGTGCCCCGACGCGAATCGCAGCGGACCCGACCTCCAACGACCCATCTCCCTTTACGCTTCCACCCCGGCGGGCTGCGCATTCTTGCGCGGACGGCGGTTCTGCTGCAGGATCTTCTTCCTCAGACGCAGGCTCTTGGGCGTGACTTCGCAAAGCTCGTCGTCTGCGATGAATTCGATTGCCTGTTCCAGATTTAGGTTCTTGAAGGGAACCAGGCGAATGGCTTCGTCGGCGGTGGAGGAACGCATGTTGGTCAGCTTTTTCTCGCGAACAATGTTGACGTCGAGATCGTTGTCGCGTGAGTTTTCTCCGACGACCATGCCTTCGTACACTTCCACTCCAGGACCGACGAAAAGCTCACCGCGTTCCTGCAATCCCCACAACGCATAAGCCGTCGTGAGTCCGTGGCGGTCGGCGACCAGGGCGCCTGTCGGACGATGTGGGATATCGCCCTGCCACTCGATGTATCCGGCGAAAAGCGAGTTCATCACGATGGTGCCGCGGGTGTCGGTAAGCAAGTCGCTGCGCAGGCCGATCAGGCCACGGCTGGGGACTTTGAATTCCATGCGTACGCGTCCGTAGCCGTGGTTGTGCATCTTTTCCATCTGCGCTTTGCGCATGCCAAGCTTCTCGATGACGACGCCGACGAACGATTCAGGGACGTCGATGGTGAGCAGTTCGATGGGCTCCATCAGCTTGCCGTCAACCCGCTTGGTGACGATCTCGGGTTTGCCGACGGCGAGCTCGTAACCTTCACGGCGCATCATCTCGATGAGGATCGCCAGTTGCAGCTCGCCGCGTCCCATCACGCGGAACGAGTCGGTGCTGTCGGCGTCTTCCACCCGCAGCGAGACGTTGGTGAGCAGCTCTTTTTGCAACCGGTCGCGCAGGTTGCGCGAAGTGACGTACTGGCCATCTTTGCCGGCGAATGGTGAGGTGTTCACCATGAACTGCATGGCGATGGTCGGTTCGTCGATGGTGATGACGGGGAGTGGCGCGGGGTTCTCGACGTCGGTGATGGTCTCACCGATGTTGATGCCCTCAACGCCCGCGACGGCAACAATGTCGCCCAGTTCAGTCGCGACGATGTCGGTGCGCTTGAGTCCGGAGAAAGAGAACAGCTTGGTGATCTTCGTCTTTTGCATGCTGCCGTCGCGCTTGGCGATGGCAACTTCTTCTCCTGCCCTTAGCGTGCCGTTGAAGACGCGCGCAATGGCGACGCGGCCGAGGTAGTCGCTGTAATCCAGATTCGCGACCAGCACCTGCAAGGGCCCTTCAGCGTCGCCCTTGGGCTCGGGAATGGTCGAGACAATAGCTTCGAACAGCGGCCGCAAATCTTCGCCGGGATTGTCGAGGTTCGTGGTTGCCGTGCCGATTCTTCGCGTTCGTGTAAAGCACGCGAAAATCGAGCTGGTCCTCGGCCGCGTCGAGATCGATGAACAGGTCGTAGACCTCGTTGAGCACTTCCTGGGTGCGAGCATCGGGACGGTCGATCTTGTTGATGACGAGGATCGGCGGCAGCTTGGCTTCCAGCGCTTTGCTCAGCACGTAGCGCGTCTGCGGCAGCGGACCTTCGCTGGCATCCACCAGCAGCATCACGCCGTCAACCATCTTCAGCGCGCGCTCGACTTCGCCGCCGAAGTCGCTATGGCCGGGGGTGTCCACGATATTGATCTTGACGAATTCGTTCGGATCGCCGCCGGGATGGTAGACGACGGCCGTGTTCTTGGCCAGGATGGTGATGCCGCGCTCGCGCTCCAGCTCGTTGGAATCCATCACGCGCTCGGCATGGGCCTCGTTAGTGCGCCAGGTGCCGCTCTGGTTGAGCATGGCGTCGACCAGCGTAGTCTTGCCGTGATCGACGTGCGCGATGATGGCGATATTGCGAATACTCGTACTCAAAACTCAGGTCCTTTCAGCTTGAAAACCGCGTGCGACGGGGCAGACGGAGAGAGGATTGGGAGTAGTTCCAGTCTACAGTATTGGGCGGATAAGAGGCTCCCCACGGAGGCGAGGAGGACCCGGAGAGTTCGCGTTGACTCAGTGAAATCAGCAGCAAGCCACCTTCGCCTGATTACCCGAATCTTAGTCTCCTGCGCTTCTGCGCCTGCGAGTTTCTGATGAAAGCTTCTTATCTGCTCGGCCGGATGATCTTCGGCGGATATTTTCTGTATGCCGGTATTCACCACATTCAAGAATCCGAAGCAATGGCGCAATACACCGCTTCCAAGGGCATTCCTGCGCCTGAGCTCGCGGTGAAGGCCACTGGCATCGCTTTGATTGCCGGTGGAACGAGCGTTCTGCTAGGTCTGAAGAAAGAGTGGGGCGCTGCAACGATTGCGGGTTTCCTAGTCGGCGTCTCGCCTCTGATGCACGATTTCTGGAAACAAGAAGACCCGCAGCGTCGGCAAAACGAGATGATCAACTTCGGGAAGAACATGGCGCTGCTCGGCGCGTCGTTGGCGCTGATGGGCATGGAGAAGCCGCGCGAGCAGGCTGCCTGCGGACTGGAGTGAGAGCGAGCCTGAGCGGGATTGGCGGCCTGTCCACAGGAAAGCTGCCTGACTCGCATAACAGAGGTTAGAACCGACTCACGCGGGCGCGCTGACTTGAGGTTTGCCTTGGGCCTGCCGGCGCTCTTCCTTGCTGGCGATCGGTCGAACCAGGTCGAGAACGACCAGGCACATCAGCACACCAACCGGAAAATACATGGCGCGCAGCTCCCAGCGTTGTTTGGTGATGGTTCCCGAGGCTGCTCCCACAACGTAGCACATCCAAATCCCAAGCAGGAAAATGCTGTCCACAGCATCGGCCTGCTGCGCCAGGCTTCCCACAGTGTGGGATAATGATCGGCCGCCCTTGACCGTGTCGTATATCCAGAACACAACCCTCGCCGCTGATTCGGCACACTGAGTGAGAGATCCGGTGACGAAGGTCGTGTAGACCGTAAGCGATCCGACGTGGGTCAGGGTGGCAGTCTGCATTCCCATGGCGAAGGCCAGCAGGGCAACCATTCCCAGATAGGCCATCGAGGAAAGGTTCGTAACCTGCCCGTTTTGCAGCGGAGGGGCAACATAGGAAAACGTCAGCAACAGCAGAGCCTCAAGCGCGAAGGTGAACGATGCGATCCGTCTCAGGCCGACGCGCGCACCGGCTTCCAGCGCAATACGCGTCAGGATGAGTGCGCCAACATAGGTGGCGATGGCGCAGCCGAAGCGGCGAATGGTGGAGAAATCAAGTTTGCCGGCTGCCATTCCCACATGAATGCTGTTGCCGCTCATGTTCGCGGTGAAAACCTGCAAAAGCGTGAGCCAGCCGATGGCGTCGACGAATCCGCCCACTGCCGTAAGCAAGAGCGCGGTCGCCGTGCGGTGAGCGGGGCCGAGATGAACGTTATCAGGCATATCGATTTTTTGCGCTACATGGGATTGGATGGCCGGAACAAGTGCGAGGCGGTCAGGGCCCGGGCATCTCTTTAGGCTTGGCATCCATCTCCTGACGAGGGAGTCTATTCATGAAACGAAAAGGTAATCGTGTAGTCGTCATAACCGGTGCGTCCAGCGGCTTCGGACGTGGTGCAGCTCTGCGCTTTGCCAAGGCAGGAGACAACGTAGTGGTGGCGGCCCGTCGGGAAAGCCTGCTCGACGACGTGGCCAAAGAGTGTCGCAGAGCCGGCGTGGAAGCTCTAGTGGTTGAAGCCGACGTGAGCAGCGCGGCTGACGTCGAGCACCTGGCCGAGCAGGCATTGGACAAATTTGGCCGCATTGATGTGTGGGTGAACAACGCCGGCGTGGGCACTGTAGCTCGGTTTGAAGACGCTCCGTTGGCCGAACATGAGCAGGTCATCCGCACCAACCTGCTGGGTACCATCTACGGCTCGCACGAAGCACTAAAACAGTTTCGGGAGCAGCGGCGAGGTGTGCTGATCAACCTGGCATCGTTCGCCGGGAAGGTGGCGCCGCCGTACATGAGCTCGTATGCGGCGTCGAAGTTTGGTATTCGCGGGCTGGGCATGGCGCTGCGCCAGGAACTGGCGCAGAACGGCGAGGACAATATTCGGGTTTCGACCATCATGCCGGTTTCATTTGACACGCCATTCTTCGAACATGCAGCGAACCACACTGGAAAGCCAGTTGAGCCGATCGGGTCAGTTTACGACCCGAAGGAAGTGATCGAGGCCATCTTCGAAATGTCGAACCATCCTGAGGATGAGGTGGTGGTCGGCACCACCGGCAAGCTCAGCAGCATCGCGCAGAGACTCAGCCCCAAACTGGTGGAGAAGCAGATGGCGAAGATGGCGCAAAGGGCCCAGATGAAGCAGAAAGAGAGCGCGAAAGACAGCTCGGGTAGCCTCTTCCGCCCGATGAAGAGCGGCAAGGACGTGTATGGCGGCTGGACCGACGCCAGCCAGAGCAGCGCTGGCTGGGAGAGCGAAAACGCTGAGCTCTCGACCGAGAGCGGCAGCGCAGCGACGCGCACCATGGGAGTCGTCGCTGGTATTGCCGTGCCCGTGGGCATGGGAATTGCCTACCTTCTGCGGCGACGCATGCAGCAACGAGACCGCTGGGAGCAGGCCGCATAAGATAAGCGAGATCGGATATCCCGGGCGCTGCTCGCGTCCGGGAACTCTCCTGCTTCGACGAACCCATACAGTTCACCCGCCGCGCGCAATCCGCTTTTCCTGGCTTGACGAACAAGGGTATGCTTAAGCCACTGAAGCCGATGGCTACGAGTGACGCGGGCAAAAAATCTGCGAAGAAGACGGGCGCGTCGATGCCGGTCATCCCCGACAAGCTCTACTTTCGCATTGGTGAAGTGGCCGAGCTGTGTGCCCTTCCTGCGTACGTGCTTCGCTTCTGGGAGACCGAGTTCCCGCAGCTCAAACCGGTCAAAGGCAGCACCGGTCAGCGTATGTACCGGCAGAAGGACGTCGAGTACGTGCTGCGCATCAAGAAGCTGCTCTATGACGAAGGCTTCACTATTCCTGGCGCCCGCGCTCAACTGAAAGCCGAAGCCAAGCCCGCTAAGCTCCAGGCCGGTCTGCCATTCCCGCCCGCGAAGCGCAATGAGAAGCTGAAGAAGGTCCGCCAAGGGTTGCAGGAAATTTTGGGACTACTTTCCGCCAAACGCTAGCTCTCGGAGCCTCACAGTCCAATTCCAGGCATTTTCCTCTCGTCACAGCACCCTGTGACAGAGCGCACCGCGCCTCCGGTCGCAGATTTTGTATTACCCCAAGATACGGAGACTTTCGAGCGTATGAAAGACCTGAAGGACGCCGGACATCTTTTTCGACTGGCGGCAGTGTTCGCGGCGATATTCGTGATTTTCCTGTTGGTCAGGGCTGCGCTGGTGCCCAAAGGCTTTGGCAAGTACGGCCACTATCGCGCGGAGGCCCTGGCCGAAGCCATGGACAAGCCTCTCAACTACGCCGGCCATCAGGCCTGCGCGGACTGCCACAGCGACATCGTCGAGGTGAAGAGCAAAGGAAAGCACAAAGGCGTGAACTGCGAATCGTGCCATGGTCCGCAGGAAAAGCATGTCGAGGATCCGGGTTCGGTCGTTCCCGCCAAACTGGAGACGACTTCCCTGTGCCCTCGCTGCCATACCGCGAACGCCGCCAAGCCCAAGAGCTTCCCGCAGGTGGTTCCGGAAGACCACTCCGGGGGCGTTCCCTGCGACACCTGTCATAAGCCGCACACTCCGGTGATCGAAGCGGAAGCCGCGGAGGTCAAGAAATGAGCATGACGCGACGGCACTTTCTTGTCCTGACCGCAGCGGCTGCGACGGCGTGGGACTCGATCCTCGCGGGCACCCCGGAAGCTGCGTCCACCTACAACACCGCCGATCACTGGTACGGCATGCTGATGAACATCGAGGAGTGCATCGGCTGCGGCAGTTGCGTGCGCGCCTGCCAGTTGGAGAACAAAGTTCCTGACGGGTACTTCCGCACCTGGGTGGAGCGCTATCACGTCGAGGACTGGACAGTGGAGAATCCGACGGTGGACTCACCCGACGGAGGCAAGAACGGCTTCGTCGAGCTGAAGGAGACAGGCGGCAAGAATTTCTTTGTTCCAAAACTTTGCAACCACTGCGTCGATTCGCCGTGCACGCAGGTCTGTCCGGTGGGAGCGACCTTCCATACTCCCGACGGCGTGGTGCTGGTCGACTCGAAATACTGTCTGGGCTGCCGCTATTGCGTGCAGGCATGTCCTTATGGCTGCCGATTCCTCAATCCGGCGACCAACACGGCGGAGAAGTGCAGCCTGTGCTACCACCGCATCACCAAAGGCCTGACTACCGCCTGCTGCGAAAACTGTCCGACCGGCGCGCGGCAGCTGGTGGACTTCAAGAACCCGAAGGATCCGGTTCACGAGTTCCTGAAGACCCACAGCGTCCAGGTGTTGAAGCCCTACATGGCGACGAAAGCCAAGGTCTACTACTACGGCCTCGATGGCTCGGTGCGATAGGAGAATCCCATGCACGTTCCGGTTGAAGGGTTCATGTATCCCAACGAAGTGGAACTCCAGTGGAGCGTCCTCATCGTGCTGTATCCGTTTATCACCGGCCTGGTGGCGGGCGCGTTCATCCTGGCATCGCTGGAGCGCGTATTTCGCGTCGACGCCGTGAAGCCAACGTACCGGCTGGCGCTGCTCACGGCGCTGGCGTTTCTGATTGTCGCGCCGCTTCCCTTGCAGCTTCATCTCGGCCGGCCAGAGCGTTCGTTTGAGATGTATCTGACGCCACATCGTTCGTCTGCCATGGCCATGTTTGGATTCGTTTACCTGTGGTATCTGCTGGGCGTGCTGGTGGTGGAGATCTGGCTGGAGTACCGTCGGGACATCGTGCACCCTGGCTCAGTCCAGCACCGGCATAAAAGGCTGGCTGTACCACGTTCTTACGCTGGGTTCGTACAACGTAAGCGAGCGCGCCTTGCAGATTGACGACAAGGTGGGATGGATCATCACCATCATCGGCATCCCCTCGGCTTTCTTGCTGCACGGATACGTGGGGTTCATCTTCGGCTCGGTAAAGGCGAACCCCTGGTGGTCGACGCCGCTGATGCCGGTGGTTTTTCTGTTCTCGGCCATGGTGTCGGGGATTGCGGTGGTCATGCTGCTGTACATGCTGACCAGCCGGTTGCGCGGCAAGACCATCGACATGCGTTGCGTTGACACCATCGCGACCTACCTCTTCTACACCTTCGTGATCGACTTCACGCTGGAGATGGTTGACCTGATTCATCGCATATACGAATCCGATGAGTCGTTCCGCAGTCTCGACTTCATGGTTCACACCAAGCTTTACTTCTCGCAGATCGTTCTCCAGATTCTGATCGGGACCGTTACGCCGCTGGCGTTGCTGGCGATCACGCAACTGGTCCGCCTTCCCGAGCATGACGCGCAAACGTATCTACTCGGTCGCGGGCGTGCTCACGCATGATCGGAATTTTTGCCATGCGGTGGAACGTCGTCATCGGCGGACAACTGTTCTCGAAGAGCTTTCTGGGCTACACCACTTACAAGATGGGATTCGTGACCCGCGAAGGATTGCTGCCTGCCATAGCGCTGTCGATTTTGCCCTTCGTGATTCTGTGGGTGCTGGTGAAGGTGCTGCCGCCATGGCATGAGGAAGGCGGCTTGGCCCAGGCAGCACACGGCGATTAGGCCGGCACCGTCGACCCGCTACTCGAGGGATGTTGCGACAGAACTTGTCTCTGCCGAGCTTTGCATTACACTGGCGCTCGTGCGCATTCTTAGCCGTTGTCTCCATTCTCATCAAGATGTTCCCCGGGGTATAGCGCCAAGCGCGGACAGCCTCGAATTAGAGCGTCGAGTGCCCGTTCGGTCAAAATGCCTCGTATCGCGACCATGCTGAAAGCACGTTCAGCACCGGCGGTTGCACTGGGAGCTGTGACTCTATTGGCCGCGGTCCTGCGGTTTGTGGACCTGGGCGCAAAGAGCGTCTGGTCTGACGAAGCCTTCAGCATCTTCCTGGCAAAGCAGAGCTGGCCCGACTTCTGGCAGATCGTAACCAGCGCAGAGGCGAACATGTCTCTGTATTACGTCTTGCTTCGTGGCTGGATTAGCTTCGGCGATGCGGCATGGTGGGTACGGCTTCTGTCGGCGTTGATGGGCGTGGCAGTAGTCCCGGTGGTTTATTGGATTGGGAAAGAGATCCTTTCGCAGCGAGCTGGGACACTGGCTGCTCTGTTGCTGGTGATTAACCCGTTCGCTATCCGGTATGCGCAGGAGGCACGTAGCTACAGCCTCTTTGTCCTGCTGGTTTCGGTTTCGTTCCTGGCCTTTTTCCATTGCCTGAAGCAGCCCACTCGCTTCTGGAGTGTTTGCTATGTGCTGTCAACGGCGCTTGCACTCTACGCACATTTTTTCGCCGCGTTGGTTGTGCTTGTCCAGCTCGTTTCTCTGGCGATGGTTCCGGCTGATCGACGTCGATTTGCGACCAGGCAAGCGTTGCAGGTCAGTATCGTCATCGTTCTCGGACTGCCTTTGTTATGGTTCGTGGTGTTCCGAGACCGCGGGCAGCTTGGATGGGCGCCGCCGGTCCATGGGAGAGATGTGTACGACGTCTTCCGCTTCATGGTGGGCAGTGGGCTTAAGCTCGGGGTCGCGGTGGTAGCCTTCTTCATCGCGATGACGGTGTGGATGGGGAAATACCGCGAGAGGCGTAGGACGGTGGAGAACTGGTCCGTTCTCGTTCTCGTGCTTTGGCTGTTCCTGCCGATCCTGCTCACCCTCCTGATCTCCATTTGGAAGCCAATCTATGCTCCGCGGTTCTTGATCTTCTGTTTGCCTGCGGCTCTCTTGCTCATAGCCGAAGGGATTGCCGAAATTCGTTTTGCGTGGATTCGCTACGCGCTGGTGTTGGCGCTGGTTCTTGGCGAGATAGGTCCGATCCGCTCGTATTATGCCGAAGCCGGACAGGAAGACTGGAAGAGAGCGATCGCGTTTCTCGCGGAGAATGTTGGCGCTCGCGATGCCACAGTGTTGCCCAATTCCTACTGCGAATTGCCTTTGAAGTACGAGCTCGAGCACGCGAAGTATCGAATTCCCGAGTTACGAATCATTTCGTCGCCGCTGCCTGATTCTCCGCAAACGGCTGGCCCGGAGCATCTTTGGATCATCACCTGTTCGGCGACCAAGGACTCGAATGCACAAGCCGCGATCGGTGCGTACAAGGTCGAAGAGGAGAGGCAGTTCAAGGGCGTTCGGGTCACCAGGCTGGGCCGGTGAGCTTTCATGCCAGGCCAACCACTCGCCTCGGCTACGTTTTGCATTTAAACTAGCCATTCGTGCGCATTCTAACCCGCTACATCCTCAGGGAAGTGATCTCGCACGCCTTTCTCGGGCTGGTGCTGTTCACCTTCATCATCTTTATGCGGGACCTGGGCCGCTTGCTTGAGCTGATCGTGCGCAATAGCGCCCCATTGCCCAGCGTGGCTGAGATCTTCTTTCTGACCCTGCCGACAACCTTCACCGTGACCCTGCCGATGGGCGTGTTGGTCGGCATCCTCATTGGGCTGAGCCGACTCGCGGCGGATAGCGAAGTAACGGCGATGCGCACCAGCGGATTCGGCGTTGGGCTGTTCTTGCGCGCAGTATCGGTATTTGCCATTGCGGTTTGGGGGCTCGCGATGTTGAACAGCATTTACGTTGCGCCCAAGTCAGCGGCAGCTCTCGTGGCATTGCAGAACCGGCTGAAATCGTCACAAGCTTCGTTTGAAATCCAGCCACGCGTGTTCTATGAGGAGTTCAAGAACACCGTGCTCTATGTGCAGGACGCCATTCCTGAAGGCAATCGCTCGCTTTGGCGCGGAGTCTTCCTGGCCGACACGACCGATCCGGCCTCACCGAGGGTCACGGTCGCGGACCGCGGTGTGTTGCTGAACGACTCGCCCGACAAACTGCGGTTTCATCTGGAAGATGGCAGCCAGCAGCAACTGGAAGTGAAAGGCAAAGATCAGTACTCCATCACGACATTTGAGAGCACCGACATACCGATTCAGGTGCCGGCTGCCAACGAGCGCAACTCCTACGACCTGCTGCCGGTCGCGCAACTGAGCCTGGGGGAATTGCTCGCCAATTCGGCGCGTGAGCACAAAGCCGCGGCCAACCTGGTCATTGGTGGCACTCCGGAGGCGCGCGATTTGGCCATAAAGGCTCGCGCCTATGACGAGCTTAAGGCACGCTACTACGAGATCGAGTTTCATCGCCGCTTCGGATTGCCGGCGGCTTGCCTGGTGTTGGCGATGGTCGGTATTCCTCTGGGTCTCGCGGCGCGCAAAGGTGGCAAGAGCACCGGATTTGTTTTGACCATCGCACTTGTCTTTATCTACTACGTGTTTTCGTTATTGGGCGTTTCGTTGGCTCGCCAGGGCAAGGTGTCCCCGTGGCTCGGGGTTTGGGGCGGCAACCTGATCTTCTTCCTTTGCGGCCTGGTGCTGCTCTGGAGATCGGATCGCATGCCCGGCGAGGTTGGGAACCTGGGAACGTTCTGGGCATGGCTGGTGCGTAAATGGCGGTCGTGGGGAGCCCTTCGATCGAACCGATGGCAGCAGGTCGACTTTGCCAACCGCCGCCAGGGTAAGAAGCGGTTCAGCGCCCGCTTCCCGCTGATTCTGGATGACATGATTCTGCGGGATTTCGTCATGTATCTGACGATGATTCTGGCGACCTTGCTCATCCTCGCGCTGGTTTTCACCTTCTTTGAGCTGTTTACCGATATCGTGCGCAATAGGGTATCGGTCCTATTGCTAGGGGAATACCTGCTGAACCTGAGCCCATCGCTCATTTACCAGATGACGCCCGTTGCAGTGATGCTGGCCGTGCTCATCACCTTTGGGCTGATGCAGAAGTCGAGCGAACTGACCGCCATGAAGGCGACCGGCATCAGCTTATATCGCGCGACGTTGCCGGTTATCGTGCTCTGCGCATTGTTCGCTGGAGGATTGTTCCTTTTCGATCAGGTTTACATTCCCCATACCAATAAGCGGCAAGAAATCCTGCGAAATGAGATCAAAGGTAAGCCGGCCCAAACCTATTTGCAGGCAAATCGCCAGTGGATTGTCGGTGGTAACGACGAGATTTACTACTATCAGTTCTTCGATGCCGATACAAATACTTTTCGTGGAATCTCCATTTTCGAGTTCGATCCCAAGAGCTTTCAGTTGAGCCGAAGGATTTCCGCCGCGGAAGCACACTGGGAACCCGGCCTGAATAAGTTCGTCTTCGAGAATGGATGGGTGAGAAGCCTGAAAGGATCTTCGATCCAGGACTACAAGACTTTCGAAGTGGCAACCTTCAACGAGTTGCGCGAAGATCCTAACTACTTCAAAAAGGAAGTCCGGCAGTCATCGGAGATGGATTATAGCGAGCTTCGGAACTATATCGAAGACCTGCAACAGAGCGGATTTGATACCGTGCGACTGCGGGTGCAGCTGGGGAAGAAAATTTCCTACCCACTTATCACGTTAGTGATGGCGGTCCTCGCTATTCCATTCGCAGTGTCTGGCAGGACCGGCGGTGCGTTGGCCGGGGTTGCGATTGCGATCGGCATAGCTGTGGTCTACATCGGCATGTCCGGCCTATTTGAAGCGATGGGGAATGCTAATCAATTGCCGGCGATGCTGGCTGCCTGGTCGCCGGATTTAGTGTTCGGGTTGGCGGCTGGATATATGTTGCTGCGAGTACCAACGTAGTTTGATTGGACGTCCCGCCCTAATATGCTCGCGACCAGCTCTCCAATTCGTGATGAGACCCGGCAGCCCGAAGCCGAACCTGCGAGCGTACTAAATAGAGTTGCTATCTGGCTGGCGCTGGTTGCCA
This sequence comes from uncultured Acidobacteriaceae bacterium, assembly GCA_963819645.1. GTDB lineage: Bacteria > Acidobacteriota > Terriglobia > Terriglobales > Acidobacteriaceae > CAVVDY01. Next base: position 136,922 of record CAWFWZ010000012.1, on the reverse strand, counting down.
CGACTGCGCTCGGTGCGGTGCTACAACTTCATGCCATAACCGCCAAGAGCTTTTGGCTGGATGAGGGTTCCAGCATCACCATGTCGCAGCTCGACTGGTTCAATTTTCTCCGCATCCTATGGCGGCGGGAAATGAACATGATGCTCTACTATCTGCTGCTACGCGGATGGTTGCATCTCGGAGATTCGGTCGCCTGGATTCGCGGACTATCGGTAATCTTCGCCGTCGCTGCTATTCCCGCGATATTTTTCCTCGGGCGCAAGATGCTGGGCACCCGCTTTGGGCTGGTTAGCGCTCTGTTGTTGAGTGTCAACGCATTTCAAGTTCGCTATGCGCAAGAAGCTCGAAGCTATAGCCTACTGGTACTGCTGCTCATTATTTCAACCTACTTCTTCGTATCGGGAATTGAGAGTGGGCGGCGAAGGGACTGGAACTGGTACATCGTTGCAAGCTCGCTGGCAATTTACGCGCATTTCTTCGCGGTACTGGTTGTAGTTTCGCATTGGGTTGCGTTGCGACTTATGGCGCGAGCCGGGTCGGTAGCTTCGAGGCCAGATATTCGTCCCCAATTTCGACGCTCTGCCCGACTGATTGCGCTGTGGACGGCGCCGATCTGGATATTCATAGCTACAACCGGAGCCGGACCCATAGCATGGATTCCCCGTCCCGGCCTAGGCGATATTGTAGGACTGCTAAAGAAGCTATCTGGCAATGTGGACACCATGCAGCTGATTGTGTACGCGGTCCTCGTGTTTGCCGGCTTGATGGCTGGAGTTATTTCTATAAGGCGGAAGACGACCGATAGTCCGGCTTATATCATCCTGGCCTGCTGGTTCTTCGTACCTTTGATTATCGTACTGCTGGTTTCCCTCGCCCGGCCTGTATTTGCTCCACGGTATTTCATGGTTTCGCTTCCGGCGTGGATCATGCTGGCAGCCGCGGGCATAACTGCCAAAAATACACGGCTGATGGCTGGGTTGCTGACTGTTGTGGTCGCTTTTGCCGGTCTCGACGGTGTGCATTCGTACTACAAAGCCGACTTCGATATCGGCCGCAACGACGTAAGATCGGCAACGACTTACATACTTAACCATGCCCAACTTCATGATGGCGTGGTGTTCTATACGCTATCTACCAGGTTCCCCTATGACTACTATGCTGCCCACACAAATGCGGCGGTAAAGCCCGAGATCTTATATCCGGGAAACAACTCTGGATTGGGGTGGCGAGACTTCATGGGAGTGCCTGCTGCGGCGCGTGTGCCCACGTTCGCACAAGGACACGAGAGGATTTGGGTCGTAACTACTCCGCTGCCGCCGAACGATCCCAGGTTCACCGCCTTCGAGGCAGCGCTGAACCAGCAATACCGGCTAGCTGATACGCAGGATTTCCCCTACGTTCACGTCATGTTGTTCTCTCGACAGTAGGTGCTTCGCGAATTCAATGAAGACCAATGCCGCACGCCTGCTGGACTCGCTTGGTATCGCGTATGAATTGCGCACCTACGAGGTCGATCCGGAGGATCTGGCGGCCGAAACTGTGGCGGCAAAAATCGGTTTGCCCGCGGAGCAGGTTTTCAAAACGCTGCTGGCGCGTGGCGACCGCAATGGACCATGCTTCGCGGTGATTCCCGGCAACTATGAACTGGACTACAGGAAGCTGGCGGCGCTCAGCGAAGATCGCAAGGTAGAGCTTGTTTCGCTGAAAGAGGTGCAGCCGCTGACGGGATACATCCGTGGCGGCGTGACGGTGCTTGGCGCGAAGAAAGACTACCCCGTGTTCGCCGACGAGACCATCGAGCTATGGGATGTGATCTCGATTTCAGCAGGCGTTCGCGGCACGCAGATTCTGCTTGCTCCGGCGGACTATCTTCGGGTGACCAACGCCACTCTCGGCGAGATTGCACACGAGAAGCGGTCGAGCTGAACCCGCTCCAAACGAGCGGAAAGCGTCAATTTCCGCTGCTATAATCGAGTTATCAATGCAACGTAAGCGTTTGATCCGCTCTACTACTGTTCTTTGTGTTCGCCGCGACAATAAAGTGGTGATGGCCGGAGACGGCCAGGTAACCCTCGGCGAAGGTGTAATCAAACACACCGCCCGCAAGATTCGGCGGCTCTACCAGGACAAGATACTTGCAGGTTTCGCCGGCTCGACTGCCGACGCGTTTTCGCTGTTCTCGCGCTTCGAGTCGAAGCTGGAGCAATATCACGGCAACCTGGGCCGGGCGGCGGTCGAGCTTGGCAAAGATTGGCGCACCGACAAGATGCTTCGCCAACTTGAGGCGCTGCTGCTCGTGGCCGACCAGGAGCAGACGTTCCTGATCAGCGGGCAGGGCGACGTGATTGAACCCGACACCGGCATTGCAGCCATCGGTAGCGGAGGCCCCTATGCCACGGCGGCCGCGACGGCGCTGATGGAACACACGCAGCTGCCGGCGAAGGCGATCGCAGAAGAAGCCATGAAGATTGCAGGCAAGATCTGCATCTACACCAACGATCACATCACGATCGAAGAGTTGTAGGGAAGTAGTTTTGAAAGGGCACGGCTTCAGCCGTGCCGCAAGATTGCGAAAATTTTAGCTTCTAAGGCGCGTCGACGGTCGGATCTCAGGAGATACCCTCAGCGGCTAAAGCCGAACGTCGCGCTGCTTTATTGGCACGCCTGAAAGGCGTGCCCCTTCAAAGCTGCTTGCGGCACAGCCTGAAGGCGTACTCCACCCGTGCCAGTTGGTTCTCGTGCCACGTCGTTCCCGCGGCAGGTAGTTCCATGCAGATCATCGAAATCTACAAGTCGCTGCAAGGTGAATCATCGTACTCGGGGCTGCCGTGCGTCTTCGTGCGGCTTGCCGGATGCAACCTGCGCTGCGTGTGGTGCGACAGCGAGTACACCTTCAAGGGCGGCTCGCGTATGACGCAGGAGCAGATCGAAGCCGAGGTGCACCGCCTGTTGCCCGACAAGGGCCTGGTTGAAATCACCGGCGGCGAGCCCATGCTGCAGGAGCGCGAGGTCGTTCCCCTCATGGAGAGCCTGCTGGCTTCGGGTTATACCGTGCTGCTGGAAACCAGCGGCGAGCGTCCGCTTTCGAGTGTGCCCGCTGCGGTAGTGAAAATTGTCGACGTGAAGTGTCCCGACTCGGGCGAAGGTGGGAGCTTCCTGCCGGAGAACCTGCACGCGCTAACCGAGCGCGATGAGCTTAAGTTTGTAATCGCGAGCCGAAGAGATTACGAGTTTGCGCGCGACTTTATCCTGGAAGTTGCCTCCAGCCTGTGCGCCTCCATCATCTTCTCTCCAGCATTTCGCAAGGACGCGACCGGCAGCCGCAGCGTGGAGCATTGCCTGGTCGATCCGCGCGACTTGGCGGAATGGATTCTGGCGGACAACTTGAATGTGCGGCTGGGATTTCAGATTCACAAGTTCATTTGGGAGCCTTCGCTGAAAGGGGTATAGAGCCGGTGCCTATATAGGGGTCCTTCGACTCCGTTCGCCTCCGGCTCACTACGCTCAGGATGACAGAGCTGATCATGAAGCAAAAAGCGGATGCCGTCGTCGTGCTGAGTGGCGGAATGGATTCGACCGTGTGCGCTGCCCTGGCGGTTCGCGAGCACGGCGCCGACGCCACCGCTGCGCTGCACATCAGCTATGGCCAGCGGACCGAGGGGCGCGAGCAGCGGGCCTTTCGAGGCAATTTGCGACCGGCTAGGCATTCATACTCGGCTGATGTTTCGCACGCCATTCTTCCGTGCCATTGGCGGATCGGCCTTGACCGACGAAAAGCTCGACGTCCCCGATGCCGGTCCAGAAATTGGCGCTGAGATTCCGGTCACTTACGTGCCTTTCCGTAATGCTCATTTTCTTTCGGCAGCAACCAGTTGGGCAGAAGTATTGGGCGCGCGGCGCATCTATATCGGGGCGGTGCAGCAGGACAGCTCGGGTTATCCCGACTGCCGGCCGGAGTTCTACCAGGCGTTCAACGAGGCGATTCGTACCGGCACAAAGGACGGAGCGATCCGCATCGAGACGCCCCTGATCGGATTGCGAAAGTCGGAGATTGTGACGCTTGGCCTTGAACTAGGCGCTCCCTTCGATTTAACGTGGTCATGCTACAGCCGGGTGGACCAGGCGTGCGGCATTTGCGAAAGTTGTGTGCTCCGCCTGCGGGCGTTTGCAGCCGCGGGCGCTCACGACCCGATTCCGTACCTTGCGCCGGCTTCATCGCAAGCGTAAGTTGCGGGCCCCGGAAGCACTAATCAAGCTCGCGCGACACCTTGTAAGGTTGGGTGCGCGACGGAGGCAAACATCATGAAAAGATTTCTACTTCTCGCTTTCTATCCTGGCCATGTCTGGCCGGTCTCAGTGTCATTCCGGCAATGGCTCAGTCCGGTACGGTAAAAGGTTCTGCCAAAGATCAGGACGGCAAAGCCATCACCGACGGCACTGTCGAGTTGGATAACATCGAAACCGGCAAGAAGATGACCAGCAAGACCGGCAACAAGGGCGAATACGTAGTACTGGGCGTGCCCGCCGGAACCTACAACGCGATCCTCCTGGACAAAGATGGCAAGCGCATCGACGCTTTCGGCAAAGTTCCCGTCGCCGCGAGCCAGGAGACTGCCGTCAACTTTGACCTGAAAAAAGATTTGGCAGGTCAGGGTCCGACTCCAGAGCAGCTGAAGAAGTATGAAGAAGCCAAGGCGGCCAACGAAAAAATCAAGAACCTGAACGGGCTGCTCGCCCAGGCGCGAGAGTTGGAGAAGGGCGGTAACTACGATCAGGCTATCGCGCTGCTGCAGCCGGTGGCCGACCAGAATCCTACGCAGGACCTGCTGTGGGGCTACCTGGGCGATGCCTATCGCGGCGCCAAGAAGTATCCGGAGGCGATTGACGCCTACAACAAAGCGCTTCAGCTTAAGCCGACCAATGGTGGCTATATGAGCGGCCTGGCTGACTCGTATGCCAAGTCGGGGCAGACCGATAAAGCCGTCCAGGAATATAACGCCGCTGCCCAGGCTGAGCCCGCCAATGCCGCAATGTACTTCTTTAACGAGGGTGCCGTGTTTACCAACACGCAGCATCCGAAGGAGGCGATTGCGGCGTTCGACAAGTCCATCGCGGCCGATCCGAACCGCGCTGAAGCTTACTATTACAAAGGCGAAAACCTGATTGCGATGGCAACGTTAGACCCGAAAACCAACAAAATGATTGCACCACCAGGTACGGCTGAGTCGTTTCAGAAGTACATCGAGTTGAAGCCTGATGGTCCGCTGGTTACCCAGGCTAAGGGTTATCTCGAGGCGCTGGGGACTAAAGTCGAGACAACGTACGGCAAAGGTAAGACCAGTTCCGGCAAAAAGCAGTAAGCCGGTGAATCTTCCTCAGGGCGGCCACGTGCCGCCCTTTTTGTTTGCGACGTGCGGGCGCGCAAGGTACAACAACTCCCATCGGAGACATCTTGAAAAAGCCTGCCGCGCTCGCCATTGCCTCCGGCTTTGTTGATGTGCGCCTTTTTGGCGAACGCCGACGATCCGAGGTCGGCAAAACATGTTCTCGCAAAATGCGTTTACACCGTAAGTTCCAGCCCAGCTATGATGTGAGAGGTTGATTCACACCAGGGCGGAACTCCGCGGCGCATTGGCGGCTTAGAGTTCTGAATGCCGGCCCGGGTGAAAAGGATCTTAATGAATTCGGACTCTTCGTTATTCGGATTTCCCGGTAGAGGAACCGCTCGCCGTATCGTTCTGTTCGCGTTGCTGGGAGTGGTGTCTCCCGCGTGGGCGGCACTGGGCGGCAATTCCGCCTCGGTACACCGCGATTCCGTCCACATGAATGGCACGCTGCGCAGCGTCTCCAGTGCGCGCTATACGATTCAGGAGATCCGGACTTCGAACGGGCAGACGGTACGCGAGTTCGTTTCTCCCGGCGGATCGGTCTTCGGCGTGACATGGGAAGGGCCAACCACACCGGACCTGCAGCAGCTCCTTGGTTCGTACTTCGAGCAATTCCGGCAGGCTTCCCAACAGCGCCAACCCCAGCCCGGCGGGCCGCTGGTTATCGAGACTCCCACCCTGGTGGTCCAGCAAAGCGGTCATCTGCGCGCATTTCGCGGACGGGCTTACCTTCCAACAGCGCTGCCGAGCGGTGTGCAGGCGAGCGAAATCCAATGAAGAGACTAGACGTGGGCAAATTCAGTTTGCTGGTGGTATTGGCCACACTCGCGTTGCTGTCCGCCTGTGGCAGTGGCTCGCCAAGCGTCACAACGGTAACCGTCACCTGCTCGCCCGCCACCATCACCTCAGGTGGAACCAGCCAATGCCTGGCCGTTGTTAGCGGATCGGGGAACATCAACCAAGCCGTAGTATGGGGTTCCAATCAAGGTTCGATTTCGTCTTCGGGACAATTTACCGCCCCCATGGTCACCTCGCAGCAGAGGCCCGTCATCACGGCTATCTCCAAGGTCGATGGCAACATAAGCGGTGCCTACCAGGTAACCGTGAACCCAACGGGCCCGAACATCATTTCCCTGAGTGTGTCCTGCTCACCAAGCATTCTTCAGTCAGCGCAAACCAGCCAATGCTCGGCTACGGTTAGTGGCAGCGGTGACTTCGACAAAACTGTTACGTGGAGCGTCAGTTCGGGCACCATCTCCAGTTCCGGACTGTTTACCGCGCCACTGGTGCCTACGAACACTCAAATCACGGCGACTGCTACCTCGGTGGAGGACAGCAGCAAGTCGGCATTTACAACCCTGAACGTCAGCCCGTCGGGCACCGTCAGCTCGGTCACCGTGAACTGCGCGTTAGCAATGATTCAATCCAATCAGGACAGTCAATGCACGGCCACAGTTAACGGCACAGGAAACTTCAGTCCCGCGGTGTCGTGGGCCGCAAGCCCAGGCGCCGCGACTCCGTCCGGCCTCTACGTGGCGCCGACTGTCAGTTCGGCCACCGCGGTTCCGGTGACGGCAACCTCGCTGCAGAATCCGGCCCTGTCGGGCTCGAGTACGGTGACGGTGAATCCGGTCGCGGCGGGCAGTAACGTTGTGCCGGTCACGGTCGATGCCGGACCGGCAAACTCGTATGTGAACGGTGCGTTCGCCAGCGCCACAATCTGCGTTCCCGGAACCGCTAGCTGCCAGACGATTGATCATCTGCTGGTGGACACCGGCTCAACGGGCGTTCGGCTGCTCGCTTCCGGCGCCGCCGGCGGAGAGCTGAGTTTAGCCTTGCCGCAGACGCTTGCTCCAGATCGCAATCCCTTGAACGAATGCTTCCCGCTTGCAGCTGGATTCCTCTGGGGATCCGTCGCGCAGGCAGATGTGATGCTGGACGGCGAACAAGCTTCTAATTTGACAGTCCAGGTGATTGGGCAAGCGGGCGAGCCGACGGCTCCATCCAGTTGCAGCAACGGAACCACCGACCTGAGCACGTTGTCGGCTCTCGGCGCCAACGGCATCCTGGGAGTTGGGTTGTTCGCGCAGGATTGTGGCACGGCCTGCACCCAGGCCCCGACCAACGTCTATTACTCATGTCCAGTGGGCGCGGCTTGCAGTTCGATCGCGCTAGCAACCACCAGCCAGGTGCTCAACCCTGTTCCATTTCTACCGGGCGACAATAACGGAGTGCTGTTACAACTGCCCGCCGTTAGTCCGCCGGGTCAGACGACAGTGAGCGGTACGCTCCTCCTGGGAATCGGCACGCAGTCGAATAACGCCGTCGGCCCGCTGCGGCTTACACCACAGATTCGAACGGCAATTTCCTGGTGACGTACAACACCACGAACTACCCGGGCAGCATCAGCAGTGGCTTGAACGCAAACTACTTCCTTGACTCGACGACGGTGACGCAATTACCCACATGCACCGGCAATTTCAGTCAGTACTACTGTCCGGCTTCAACCCAGTCCATCAGCGCGACCAATGTGGGGACAAACAACGCGAGTTCGGCAATCACCTTTAGCGTTGATAACGCGATGGACCTGTTCACCAATAATCCGACGTTTGCGGTTTTCCCCACACTCGCCGGACCGTCGAAAGCCAGGCCGCTTAGGTTCGATTGGGGCTTGCCATTCTTTTACGGTAGGAACATCTTCACCGCGATTGAGCGAGCGAATACTCCGTTGGGTCCGGGGCCGTTCTGGGCGTATTAGCCGATGGGCGTTGACCTTCTTTTTTTGAAAGGGCGCGGCTTCAGCCGCGTCGCGACGGACCGCCTTGAAACCCGGGCTTTTAGCCCCTGAGGGGACTTCTATTCTCTCGCCAGCAAATGACGAGTTCTGTGTGTCGCTTACTGCACAGGTGTACTCCGGGCTCTATACCCGCAGCGGCTGAAGCCGAGGAAACTGCCGCCCTTTTGGCGTGCCTGAAGGCGCGCCCCTTCTGTATGACCTTTCTCATTAAAGGCTGCGACCGCGTACACCATCACGCGGCCGCAAAGAAGAGACCCGCGCCAGCTTAATAGGCCGCGCGCATGGTGCTGCCGATGTGAATGACATGCATCGCATTAGAACCGCCTTGCGCGGTGACCATAAAAACAACCGATCCCGAGTTGAGGGTTGGAGTGGTGTAGGTACCCCCATTGCCTGCAATGTTCTGACTCGGAGGAAAGGGACTCGCAGCGTTTCCATACACCTGAAAGAAGACGGTAACCCCGGCAGAGCAATCGTTCGTAATTTCAAAGGCGCTCGCATCGGGGGAACCAGGCGTCGTCGGCGATATGGTGTAAACACCGTTGACTTGGGTGATCGTAATGGGGACGGCCATGACTGATTTTTCTCCGAAGTGGGGATTCCGGGCCGGCACCGCCGTTCCGGGTTTAGAACCTTGCTGAGCGGGCCGTTATGACTTGGCGGGAAGCTTCACACCCGGATCTTTAACGAGTTCCTGTAAATCCGGATCGCTGGCCAGACTGTCGATGGTGGCGCCTTTCTGCAAGGCACGGTTAATGTATCCCAAAGCTGCCTTGCGGTCACCAAGTTTTTCAGCCGCGTCCCCAACCTCCTGGAGCACTTCCGGATCATCGGGGGAAAGCTCTTCGGCGGATCGAATGCGGGTCAACGCCTGGGTCTTCATACCCTTCTCGGCATATAGATTTGCCAGAACCGCCTGCGCCATGGCGTCACGAGGATCACTCGCTACTCTACTTTCGACCATCGGCAGCATGCGCGCCCGCACTTGCTCTAGCTTGTCCTTCTGGTTCAGCCATTTGTAGTAGCCTGCCAGATTGTCCCAAACCAGATAGTCATTGCTATTCAAAGCCAAGGCCTTTTCTGCTACGTCCGCAGCCTCTGCCCACTTCTTCTCTATTGCATAGAGGGAGCCCAGGTTCGCGTACACCGCATAACTGGGATTCATGGCGAGCGACTTCTTCAGTGCCTGCTCAGCCTGGGGAAACTGTTTCAGGATCGCCGGCTTCGATGTAGGCGCCGCCGAGGTTCAAGTAGACCTGGGCATTGTCGGGCGTGATCTCCAGCGCTCGCTTATAGGCGGCAATCGCTTGTGGATACTTGGCCTGCCGGTTGTAGAACAGCCCCAGTTCCTCGTAGCCATCCCAACTATCGGGACGCAGATCAGCGGCTTTTTTGAACGCGGCTTCCGCGTCGGCAATGCGTCCAGCCCTTTCGTAAGAACTGGCCAAGCCCAGATCCGCCGGTGAATTGCGCGGGTCCAACTCCAGAGCGCGCTGAAATTCCTGCACCGCCAAAGCGTACTCGCCGGTCTTGTTGTGGATGTTACCCAGGGTGACATACACGGATGGAAGCCGATCATCGAGCTCGACCGCTTTCTGGCAGTTGGCCAGAGCTTCATTCAGCCATGCTGGATTCTGTTCGCGTACGTATTTCAACCGGTAAGCCTCGCCGAGCTGCGAATACCCTAAAGCGAAACGCGGATCCGTCTTGACGGCCGACTGCAGTGCCCGGATCGCCAAGTCGAGATTTCCCGGCTTGTCGTAGCGCTGCATGTAGCCAGTTGCGCTGAGATACTGCTGGTAAGCCGCGGGCCCCACCGACCCGCCTGTATTGCGGAGCATGTCGGCCGTCACGTTGATATTCATCAGCCGGGCTAATTGTGCGACGGCATCATTCTGCAACGTCGCAAAATTACCTGCGGCATCCTCCACATTGACTGATCCGATTTGGCGCATGTTCCTGGTGTCGATCAGGTCGACGTTCAGGCGAACATCCTGGCCTTCGCGATCTACCGTGCCTTTCACGACCATGGTGGCTCCGAGCTGATTCAGGGCTGCGCTGGGATCGGTCACTTTCAAACGCCGCACTTCGCTGGTCGGTACCACCCATAGCGATTTGTCGCCAAGCTTCAGGTTCGAAAGCTCTCCCGCCAGCGATTCCATTAAGCCGTCGGCCAAGGCCTGATTGTCCGGATCGTTGCCCAGATTCGTGAATGGCAACACTGCAACGTGCATCTCCTGCGGAGCGGAGCTGAAGGGCGATTGCAGCCTTTCTCGCAGAGGACGAATCGCCAGCAAGGCCAGCAGTACGAGAATGAGTGCGGACAGGCCCGCCCACCACGTCCGCCACCACGGCCTTGCAGGAACTTCGGGCTGCCACGATGGAAGCGACGCCCGCTCAATGGACCGTCGCAAAGCTGACGATGGCCTGCTTCGCTTGGTGACTGCTGCCGAAGCTCCGCTGACTTGCGGTGCGACGTTATCCAGGTCTGCCACAAATTCCGCAGCGTTTTGATAACGAGTAGCGGCGTCTTTCGACAGCGCCCGGTAAATCACCTCCTGCAACTCCAGGGGTACTCCGGTCATGCGTTTCGGAGCTGCATTCACTACGGCAAAAATGGTTGCCGAGGCTCTTTCGCGATGAAAGGGATTTTGCCCGGTCACCATTTCGACCAACACGACTCCTAAAGACCATAAGTCGGTGCGGTGATCGATGGGCTCGCCCAAGGCTTGCTCGGGCGACATGTAATCAACTGTGCCGACAGGGCCAAATGAGCCGGTAATCGTCTGTTCTGAGACCCGGGCCAAGCCAAAGTCCACAATCTTGGCCACACCCTGCGGCGTGATCATGATGTTCGACGGCTTGATGTCGCGGTGGGTGATGTTGTGCTTGTGTGCCTCGGCCAGTCCGCACGCGATCTGGGTGGCGATATCGACGGCTTCGGCGGGCGCAAGAGCTCCAGTACGGTGGATTCTGTCGGCCAGAGACTCGCCTTCGTAGAATCCCATCACGATGAAGGCGCGGCCGTCCGCCGTCTCTTCTACGCCATGAATCACGCCGATGTTGGGATGATCAAGCGCTGAGGCGGTGCGCGCCTCGTTCAGGAAGCGCTGTTTGTCTCTTTCGCTGGCGGTGATTTGAGAGGGCAGGAACTTGAGGGCAACAATGCGCTGCAGGCGTAAGTCCCGAGCCCGGAACACCAATCCCATTCCGCCAGCTCCGGCAAGGTCAAGAATTTCATAATTCTTGCCTACGACCTCGCCGACTGCAGCGCCGGGAGGCGTCCCCCCAGCAGTGAACTCGTTGGGACTGCCGTCGTCACCCATAGGATCAAAAGGCCTGCGGTCACAAACCCCGCCGGATTCTGATACTACGGCGTACGCAGTTGACTGGCAAGGAGAGCTTGGCGGCTAGACTCAACTGAATACCCAGATTCAGTGAGCTGCGAGCGATAGTCATGCTGAACTGCCGTTTGACCCTGAAATTGCGCGCCTGTTAGACTTTTAGTTTGCCCGCCTTCCGGCAATTCCACATAAGGACAATTCGTGCGCAGTTCCACTCGACATCAACTTAAGACAGACGAATTCAGAGCGACTACAGTCGAAACCCTCGGTTGGGCGTCTGAAAACCAGACAACCCTGATCATGGCGGCAGTCGCGGTTGCGGTGATTCTGGCCGTGATCATCGGTGGCTGGACCTACGTCGGCTATCGCAACCAGCAGGCCCGCGGTATGCTGGGCGCGGCCATCGACAAGTACAATGCGGCGATTCGGCCGGCAGGCCAGCCGGCAACTCCCGAAATGCTCACCTATGCGTCAGCCGCGGAACGGGCCAAGGCAGCCAACGCGGAATTCGCGCAAATTGCTCAGAAATATTCGTTTACTGAGTCGGGCCGCATCGCGCGCTACTTTGAAGGAGTCACCCTGCGCGACATGGGAGACACCGCAGCAGCCGAGAAGCAGCTCAGCGAGGTTGCGTCCGGTTGGGACAAGAGCCTGGCGGGACTGGCGAAGCTGGCGCTGGCCGGCCTGTACGCCGACTCCAACCAGACAACCAAGGCCATCGACCTGTATAAGCAGTTGATCGATCATCCTGCCAATTCGGTGGGCAAGTGGACCCCGCAGTTTGAACTGGCTGAGCTCTACCAGGCCAACAATCAGCCACAGGATGCCCGCAAGCTTTACGAGCAGCTGCAAAAGGAGAGCCCCACAACTCCGATTGGGCAGGTCGCGACCCAGAAGCTGCAGGCGCTCGGCCCGGCCCCGGCAGTACCACAGCCAACCCAGCAGTAGCTCTCATTCATTTCTGGTTACTCGACCGGTCGCTTAGGCGGCCGGTTTTTGCTGCGCCGATGAACGCGTCCGGCTTCCGGCAAACTTACGTCTGCTGGCCGCATCTCTCTTGGGTAGAACTGAAACGTAAGACAAAATTTGTTCACCGATAAGTTAGGAGGAAGGCATGAAGGGTTTTCTGTTTGGTTTGGGAATGGGCATCGGTCTGGGGATTCTTTTCGCTCCCATGAGTGGCGAAGAGACACGCAATAATATTGCCGACCGTGCGAACGATCTGGCGAACTCGGCGCGCGACACCTATGAGCAGGGGCGTGAAAAGGTCAACCGCGGCGTCGAGTCAATTCGCGGCACCGCAGAACGCGCCATGGGACAGGTACGCTCCGGCGTTAATGAGGGATTGCGCGCCACCGGCACCGAGAGCAGCTCGCCCAGCTCTAGCGGGGTTTAGCTCGACTTCGTCACGATTCCCTTTCGCGATTGTCATCCTGAGGTCGCTTCGGCGACCGAAGGACCTGTTTTCGTCCGCAGCACCACCAAACTCGTGATTGCGACTATCGGTCCACCTCGCGATCAAGACGGTCGGTCGGCAAAGCAGGTCCTTCGCTTCGCTCAGGATGACAAATCAGATTTACTGCAAGATGACAAATCAGATTTGCTGCAAGACAGGAGGCTTTGGGCTGGAGCGAGCTTATCCCGACAAGCCGACCTTGCGACGCTCATCCTGCGAAATGTAAAGCTCGGCGAGATCGAGATCGGCAGGCGTAGTGATCTTGATGTTGCGGACCGAACCCATTACCACGTGAACCGTTCCTCCGCTGCGTTCGATCAGCGAAGCCTCATCCGTTCCAACAAAGCCATCCGCCAACGCCTCATCGAACGCCGTACGAATCAGGTCAAAGCGAAAGCCCTGGGGGGTTTGCGCCAGCACCATCTTTTCGCGCGGGACGGTTGCCACCACGACTGCTCCGTCTGACGTGCGATCGACTTGCTTCACCGTATCGATGGCAGGAATGCCGGCGATGGCAGCGCCATACTTCTCCACTCCCTCGATCACACCGATGATTGTTTCCTGATCCACAAAAGGCCTGACCGCGTCGTGCACCAGCACGATGTCATCGGCGGCAGCGTGCAATGAGCGCAGCGCATTGGCAACAGAATCCTGGCGATGCTCGCCGCCTTCCACGATGTGAATTGGCTTGCGAAAATGTTCGCGGGCAATCAGCGACTCAAAGCCGGCAGTCTCGTTCTTACGGAGCGCCACAACGATCTCGCTGATCCGGCTACATTCGTCGAACTTGCGCAGCGTGTGCACGAGGATCGGCGTGCCTTGCAGTTCAAAGAACTGCTTGCTTTTCGATTTCAGTCCGCTCGCCGGGGCCGACATGCGCGTACCTAATCCCGCAGCCGGAATAACCACAATTACTTTCATGATGGGCTTCGCAGTATACCGCCCCCGAACGCTGCGGTACAAATCGTGACAACCCAAAGAATCGCAGGCGCGCTCGTTCAAATCAAGCAGCTCAATTTAGACATCAGCGGTTTCGTAACCGGAAATTAAAGGCTACGTGACCTGAGATTTATGTACGCCAGATATCTTCCGTTCCACTTTCCCAAAAGTGGGAGGGATGAGGAGGAGTATGCGTCAATTCATGGCAACCGCCTTGATGGCGGCTATCACGTGCGGACCGCTGATGACTCCGGAGTTGGCCAATGCCGCCAACCCGACGTCGAAAGCTCGCCCGCCTTACGGACAGCCGGCCACACCGATTCAACACCTCGTGATCATCTTCCAGGAGAACGTCTCCTTTGATCACTACTTCGGAACCTATCCTTACGCGACCAATCCTCCGGGTGAGCCGAAGTTTGTAGCCGTCCCCGGAACCCCGGATGTCAATGGCCTGAACAATCCGTTGCTGAACTTCAATCCGAACCTGAACCCGGCTAACGGCGCCGGTGCAACCAATCCGTATCGCCTGGATCGCTCGCAGGCCGCTACCAACGACCAGGACCACAACTACACCCCGGAGCAGCAGGCGTTCGACGGCGGTGTGATGGACCTGTTCCCGCTGTACACCGGCGTTGCTGGACCGCCTCCGAGCGCTCCGCCGCAACAGGTCCTGACCAATGGATTGACCATGGGCTACTACGACGGCAATACCGTCACTGCTCTGTGGAATTACGCTCAGAACTATGCCATGAGCGACAACTCGTACGACACGAACTTCGGGCCCTCGACTCCGGGCGCCCTGAACGTTATGTCGGGCCAGACCAACGGCGTCACTCAGGTAATGGGAAATCCGCCCGTAATCTCGGATGGCCACGGCGGCATGACGCTTTACGGCGATGCCGATCCGATCGGCGACATGTGCTCCGGCGGCTCTCAGTTGCAGATGGGCGGCAAGAACATCGGCGACCTGCTAACTGGAGCGGGCGTGACCTGGGGCTTCTTTAACGATGGATTCGACCTCACCATCGTCAATCCCGACAACAGCACGGGCTGCAAGCGTGACCACACTTCGGCAGTGACCGGGGTAAAGAAGGCGGATTACATTCCGCACCATCAGCCGTTCCAGTACTATGCCTCCACCATCAACCCGCTGCACACCCGCCCGACCTCGGTGCAGATGATCGGACACAACGGCGACGCCGCCAACCACCAGTACGATACCCACGACTTCTTCGACGCGATTAATGCCGGCAATTTCCCGGCGGTCAGCTACCTGAAGGCTCCGGGCTATCAGGACGGCCACGCCGGCTACTCCGATCCTCTCGACGAGCAAACCTTCATCGTCGACACCATCAACTTCCTGATGCAGCGTCCGGAATGGAAGAGCACAGCGGTCATCATCGCTTACGACGACTCCGACGGATGGTACGACCACCAGCTGGGTCAGATCGTGAACAGTTCACAGACGTCAGTCGACGCCCTCACCGGTCCTGGCCAGTGCGGCGCGGGTGCTCCGATACTCTCGGGCATCAGCGCTCCCAGCGCCCAAGGCCGCTGCGGTTACGGACCGCGTCAGCCGCTGGTCGTGGTTTCGCCCTATAGCCGCACCAACTATGTTGACCACACCATGACGGACCAGAGCTCAGTCGTTCGATTTATCGAAGATAACTGGCTCTGGAACCAGCGCATCGGCAGAGGATCGTTCGATCAGGTGGCCGGGCCCCTTGATGGCATGTTCACCTGGACGCTACCTTCCCCGTGCTATCGCACCTTGATTCTCAGTGATGAGACGGGTGAGGTTTCGCAGAAGGGTTGCAGCAACTAAATCGTCTTCGTCGGCATGCCTGCGAAGGTTTGGCACGTGCGGGTCAACACCGCGCGTGCCTTTTTCATTCACGAGATTTTCAACTCGCATTGATAAAGTGACTCAAGCCGTGATTAGCCGACGTTCTTTTCTCAAACAATCCACCTTGTTCGCTGCCGGTGCGTACTTTCATGGGCAGCTTCCACCCTCGATGCGGCGCCATCCGGTTGCCAAGCAGCAGGTCGCATTCGACACTAGTAAGCTGGAAAAATTTGTCGACCCGCTGCCTATTCCCGCTGTCGCGCAAGCCCAGGGCAAGCGTCCCAGCCCAAACGATCCGCGCCTGATGGTGCCTTACTACCGCATGTCCATACGCCAGTCTGACCTCAAGGTGCATCGCGACATGAAGCCGACGCGCTGGTGGGCCTGCGCTTCATCGGTACCCGGCGCAACCATCGAAGCTCGCACTGGAGAACCGCTCTTTGTCGAGTGGGCGAACGAACTGCCGCAGCAACACTTCCTGCCCATTGACCACAATCTCCACGGCGCCGAGGCCGACAAGCCGCAGGTGCGCACCGTCGTTCACGTTCACGGCGCAAAGGTTCGGCCCGACGATGATGGCTATCCGGAGAACTGGGTAGTGCCCGGGAATTCCAACTTGTTCTACTACCCGAACCAGCAGGATCCGGCGATGCTGTGGTATCACGACCACGCCATGGGCATTAACCGGCTGAATATTTATGCCGGAATGCTAGGGTCTTACATTGTCAGAGACGAGGTTGAAGACGAACTCAATCTGCCAAAGGGGAAATACGAGATTCCCCTGGTCATCTTCGATCGCGACTTCACACTCGAGCACCAGCTCTTGTATCCCATCTCAGCAAACGCAGATGCGCCGTGGGTGCCGGAAGCTTACGGCGAGTCGATCCTCGCCAACGGCAAGCTCTTTCCCTATTGCGATGTAGAGCCACGCAAATATCGTTTCCGCATTCTCAACGGCTCGAACGCACGAACCTATCGTTTCTCCTTTGGCGATGACATCGAGTTCCATCAGATCGGCACCGACCAGGGACTGTTGTCCGCGCCGGTGCCGCTCAAGAAACTCATTTTGGCGCCGGCCGAGCGTGTCGATGTCGTCATCGATTTCAGCGAGCACAAAGCGCGAGAAGCTCATCTTCAAGAGCGACAGCTTCAGCATCCTGCAGTTCCGGGTTTCGTCGAGTAAGGTCAACGACGAAAGCTCGCTTCCGTCAACATTGCGCGCGGTTCCGAAGCTGAAGGAGTCCGATGCGGTGAAAACCCGCGTGCTAACGCTGAACGAATACGAGAACCCGGTCGGCGAGTCGATGATCATGCTGCTGAATGGCACCTACTGGCACCAGCCGATCACCGAGAAGCCGGTCATCAACACCACCGAAATCTGGTCGTTCGTGAATCCCACCGATGACACGCATCCCATCCACATCCACCTGGTGAAGTTCCAGGTCCTCGATCGCAAGCAGTACATCCCCGGCTATCCCAGCGATACCGACACCAGGCACCTGCAAAGCTTCGGCGATGCCGCACCACCCGATCCCAGCGAAAGCGGCTGGAAGGACACGGTTCGCGCTGAGCCACGTGCGATTACCCGCATCATCATTCCTTTCGAGGGATACACGGGACGGTACGTGTGGCACTGTCACTTGCTGGAGCACGAAGACAACGAGATGATGCGGCCGTACGAAGTAGTAGCGTCGGCAGACCCGAGCACGTAGAACCCTCTCGCATGCATGAGGGTGGAAGCGCCGGGCTTTAGCCTGGCGAAATAACCCGCATGACGACGTGGCCTTTAGCCAAGGACCGGGGCTGAAGCCTTAGCCCTGATGCACGGCTTCCGGAAGCGGCTGAAGCCGCGCCCTTCCCCCGAGCTCAAAGGGCCAGTAAAATCCGGAGGGATGCTCCTCTACTACATCACCGATCGGCACGCGTTCGCCGGAGACGAAGCCCACCAGCGCCGGGCGCTCCTGAACCGAGTCGCCGAGGCCGCGGCTGCCGGTGTCGACTATATCCAGCTACGCGAGAAAGACCTGAGCCCGCGCGAACTGGAGCGTCTGGCGCAAGACGTAGTCGAGGTTGTGCGCTCGACTTCAAGCAAAACTCGCGTACTGCTCAACCAGCGCACCGACGTAGCCCTCGCCTGCGGCGCCGACGGCGTGCATCTCCCCGGCAACAGTCTTCCCGCTTCTGAGGTTCGCACCCTCTGGATGCGGTGTGCTGATCGCGCTCCCGTGATTGGTGTTTCGGCGCATTCACTCGACGACGTCCGTTATGCCGAGGCACATGGAGCGGACTTCGCCGTGCTGGCCCCGATCTTCGAGAAGCCCGGCACGAAGCTACCCGGGCTTGGTCTGAGCGCGCTGGCGGCTGCCTGCCGCGGCGAACGGCCTCCTGACAACACCGAAGCTGCGCCGCAAAGCTCGTTTCCGGTACTCGCGCTGGGGGGAGTGAATCTCAGCAATGCCGATGCTTGCATTCGCGCCGGCGCCGCAGGTGTGGCAGGTATTCGCCTCTTTCAGCAAGGCGACATGGGTGACACGGTGCGCGCTCTCAGGCGGATCAAGTAGCTATCACATTCCCGCGACAGAGTTCATCATCGCCTGCTCACTGGAATGAAAATGGCTATGGCGCCGAATGGCGTGCGCTGCAATCAACAGGGCAAATCGAACCTGTTCGCCACATTGATGGCAACGCGGGAATTCCTCTCCCGAAACGCAAGTCACTTCATGATCGTGATGATGGCCGCGATGGCTGACCTTGTAAATCCCAGATTTCGGGACCTCTTCGCCGGGACGATACATCTGAACAGAAAAACTTGAGCGCATAAGATTACTCGTCTAGATACATCGTCAGATGGAGGAGTTGGCTTTACCGAGCGCGAAGCAAAGCTGGAAATTTCAGCAGCTTGCAAGGCTGAGCTGATCGCACTTTGGAGTGCCTGGCCCGAGGTGACGTGAGTGGAAGAGCAGCTCAGGACTCGCACTCGGGCGGCCACCTCTGCCAGTCTGCTCTCATCCATTCCTAAGCGAAACGCTCATAATTTACGATAGCTCTGGTATAAGGAGGCCGTGTGCTCTGCTCACACTGCGGATTTGAGAATCCGTCCGGACATCGCTTCTGCGGAATGTGCGGTACACCGCTGCCGCATCGTCCCCTGACCGCTCCGGGCGCGGAGAGCACGGCGGGTCTTACCCGGCTTCCGGTTGAGGTGTCGCAACCGGCCTCTGCTGAAGCCACCGGCCCGAATTACTTTTCGCAAGCGGAACAGGCGCAGTCACTCGAGCAGTTCATCGCCGGCTTTCACTACACGCCTCCGGCAGACGAAGACGAAGTCACCATGACGGGCGCCAAGCCGACGCTCGACAGCGCTGCAAAGTACGAGCCGGAGACGCCCATCAGCCTGTCCGAAGAGCCATCCGTGGCCGAGGCCGAGCCTCCAGCCAAAGTCGGAGAGCAGGTACCTGCGAGCGAGGTTGCGCCTCCCGCCGAAAGCATCGTCGAGCAACCGCCTCACGTTGCCACCGAGCCGCCTCCTTTTGCTACCAAGGGGATGAAGGATCAGGCTCCTGATCGGTCGCGCTTCCTGGGCGATCTCTCAGAGCCAGCGAAAGAAGCTCCACCAGCTACCTGCCGCACCAAGCATCGGAGGACCCGTCGTTCCTCGGATTGAGTGACACCCCGGCAAGTGCGGCTTACATTGCTGACGATAACGCCGGACGGCAGAGCCACTGGCGCGCGTGGACGGCCGTCATTGTGATCGCGTCTTCGCCGGCTTGGGCTTTCTCGAATGGCGAGCCGAGAAGAACCAGAGCAGCAACGGTCCGATCGGCATCATGAAAATGCAGATCGAGCGGCTGAAAGGAAAGAAAGGGCGCCGTCAATACACCGCCTGCTTCTTCGGAAGCGACGACGGGATCGGCTGAGCCAGCTCGACGGTCGCAGCCGGCTGGTTCGGGACCGCAGATGCAGGTAGCTCCGCAACCGAAGCCGCAAACGACCAATCCTCAGCCTGCCGCCGAACCAAAGACCACGCCGGAAAAGCAGGCGAATCCCGGCGCAGCTTCGAATGTCTCCACGCCTCCAGCTACAAAGGCGCAGTCAGCTTCAACCCCGGCGAGCAGCAACACCGCTACCGCCGCTGCGGGTGGGCCGAAGCCGCAGACCCCGCCGGCGAAGGCCGAATCGGCAAACAGCAGCAACGCCGAAGCTGCAAACTCAGCGGCTCCAAATGCTGAGAGCGCAGAGACGCAGCAAGAGAAACCAGTAAAGGCCGCCGCTCCCGGCGCGGAGGAGCTCGCGAAAGCAGCGAACGCCAGCGATTCCGCAGCAGCTTCCGCCTGGTTGTGGAAGGCGGTGGCGAAGGGGAATCCCGAAGCTCCGGTCAAGCTGGCCAACCTGTACATCAAGGGCGACGGCGTTCCCCAGAGCTGCGATCAGGCGATGGTTCTGTTGCGATCCGCCGCTGCCGATGGGAACGCAGCCGCGCGCAGCCGCCTGGGTTCGCTGTACGCCAACGGAACCTGTGTTCCCCGTAATCGCGTGCGGGCTTATCAATATATGAGCCAGGCGTTGCAAGCGAATCCGAATGCTGTCTGGGCGCGAGATTTTCGGCAGCAGATCTGGACACAAATGACGCCGCAGGAACGTCAGCAGACACAGAAAGCCCAATAGAAAACTATGTCCAACAATGCAACAGGACCTTTCGACGTAAAAATCACGCCGCAGTCTTTGGCCGAAGCCGGAGCTGATTCCGGACTGGGACGCATGGCGCTCAACAAGCAATTTCACGGCGACTTGGAGGCGACCAGCGTGGGCGAGATGCTCACCGCGATGAGCAGCAGTGTGCAGGGTTCAGGAGCCTATGTTGCCGTCGAGCGGGTGACCGGCACACTGGGCGGCCGCAGCGGCAGCTTCGCAATGCATCACACCGGAGTGATGAATCGTGGCGTCCCTCAGTTGACCATCAACGTCGTTCCCGATTCCGGTACCGGCGAGCTCATCGGGCTTACTGGCAAGCTGAACATCCGGATTGAAGCGGGCGGCAAGCACTTCTACGACTTCGAATACGAACTGCCCGCACAATAGGTAGAGCGATCGGCGGAGCCGACCTTCAAGTCGGCGTCAAACGCAACCTCAATTTGCCTCGCGCAGCAATGGACACATCTGTGCCCACTGCTGCGGGAAACGTTTCTAGAATGCCGCGAACGCGGCGCTGAAGCGCCGCTCTACCTGATCTAGGAGAAAGTCCTGAAGAAAAAAAGAAGCCTCTCTTCGCCCTTCACGAAGAGAGGCCCCAATTGTGCGAAAGGAGGAGACAATGAGTTGCGGTGCCCGGGGCATGGCGTTCCAGCGGAAGGAACCACTCACATGCCCCGTTTAAGCATCGCTCCCTGCTTGCAAAAGATAGACGGGGGTATAAAAAAATCGTTAGCAAGCACGCGCTTGCTTCTGCGAGCGAACGTGCTCACCTCGCGTAGCGGTTCTGCTTTTTCTCTTCGTAGCGCTGTAAACCTAATTGAATCAGTCGATCGATCAGCTCCGGATACTCGATTCCCGAGGCCGCCCACAACTTGGGATACATGCTGATCGAGGTGAAGCCCGGCATGGTGTTGATTTCGTTGACGAACATCTTGCCCGTGCGCGGGTCCATCAGGAAGTCGACGCGTGCCAGGCCGGCGCAATCGACCGCCTGAAACGCCTGCACCGCCAGCCGCTGTACTTCCTTCTGCTTCGCCTTCGGCAGCTTGGCAGGAATGATCAGCTCCGAGCCTTCGGCCAGGTACTTGGCGTCGTAGTCGTAGAACTCTTTGATGGGAACGATCTCGCCGGGAATCGACGCAATCGGATCATCGTTGCCCAGCACCGAGCACTCGATCTCGCGCGCCTTGCCCTTCGCGCCTCCGACCCCCTGCTCGATGACGATCTTGCGATCGAAGCGCGCCGCTTCGTCCATCGCAGCCGCGAGCTCGCTGCGCGTCGTGAACTTTGCTGATGCCCACCGACGAGCCGAGATTGGCCGGCTTCACGAAGACCGGATACTTCAGCGCGCTCTCAATCTGCTTGCGGACTTTCTTCGGCTCTTTGCGCCATGCGCTGCGCAGCACCGTCACATGCTTCACGATCGGCAGGCCCGCCTCGCGAAACAGCTTCTTCATGACGTCCTTGTCCATGCCTGCCGCCGAGCCGAGAACGCCCGCGCCGACGTAGGCGATGTCGGCCAGTTCGAGCAGTCCCTGTATGGTGCCGTCCTCGCCGAAGGTGCCGTGCAGCACCGGGAAGATGACATCGACGTCGATAGGATTCGCGGCGGCCTGCATCTCGTGCGCGCTAGTCTCGAACGGCACCAGCGAAGAATGGTTTGTGCCCGGCATCGGGGGCACGACGACCGCTTCACCCTTGGCCAAAACCGCGGCGCCATAAGTCGCGTCGGGATCGCCCGCGCGCAGATGACGCGGCTCAGCAACTGCTGACTTCTCGCCTTTCAGCAGGCGCTCAGCATGCGACGGCGTGAGCCAGCGGCCTTCTTTGGTAATGCCGATGGGCACCACGTCATATTTCTTCTTGTCGATTGCGTTCAGGACCGAGGCCGCCGACAGCAGCGATACCTCGTGCTCGCCACTGCGCCCGCCAAACAAGACTCCTACCCGGAGCTTCTTCATGTGTGCAGTGTAAACTCAAAACTTTGGAAAAAGATTCACAGCGTATCGGCCTCATCGCCGGCAACGGCAAGTTTCCTTTCCTGGTGCTGGACGCGGCGCGTTCGCAAGGCATGCAGGTCGTGGTCGCCGCCATCAAGGAAGAAGCCTCGCCCGAGATCGAGCAGCGTGGCGCTGCGGCGGTTCATTGGCTTTCGCTGGGCGAGCTGTCGAAGCTGATCGAGACCTTCAAGAGCGAAGGCATCTCGCGCGCCATCATGGCCGGGCAGGTCAAGCATAAGCGCATCTTCAGCAGCATCAAGCCCGACTGGCGGCTGGCTCAGTTGCTGCTCACGCTGGCCACTCGCAATACCGATTCGCTGATCGGTGCCGTCGCCAAGGTCCTCGCCGACGAAGGCATCACGCTGATGAGCTCGACGTCGCTGCTCGAGCCTCTGCTGGCGACCGAAGGCGTCATGACACGGCGCGGCCCAGACGACACCGAGCAGACGAACATCACCTATGGCCGGGCCGTGGCGCATCATCTCTCGCGTTTCGATATCG
Organism: uncultured Acidobacteriaceae bacterium; assembly: GCA_963819645.1. GTDB lineage: Bacteria > Acidobacteriota > Terriglobia > Terriglobales > Acidobacteriaceae > CAVVDY01. The sequence goes on along the minus strand of CAWFWZ010000012.1, from coordinate 113,960 downwards.
GGCAGACGGTGGTCATTGCCGACGCTGCATGCGTCGCGGTCGAGGCGATGGAGGGCACCGACGCGGCCATCCTGCGCGCGGGCGAGATCATGCGCTCGCCATCGCTGGGCAAAGAGTCTTCGACGCTGAGTCGCGCGCTTACCGTCGTGAAAGTCGCCAAGCCGAATCAGGACATGCGCTTCGATGTTCCGGTCATTGGCTTGCAGACAATCGAAACCATGAAACAGGCTGGAGCAACCTGCCTCGCAGCTCGATGCCGGACGCTGCCTCATGTTCGACAAGCCCGCCGTCATAGCCGCCGCGGACGAAGCCGAGCATCTGCATCGTCGCCGAAGCCGTTATCAGCCACATCCCGCACAAGGACATGTAGGGTTTTGTGATCACGAGCGCCTTCTTTTGGCGCGAGGGATCTGTTCTCGCTGGCAGCCCGCCTTGTTTTCCATAATTGAAGAGTGCTCAGGCGGGAGGCAGAGAGCAGATCCCTCGCTTCGCTCGTGATGACAATCTCATACACTGCGGTGCACGAAGCCGGTTTCATCTGCGATCGCTTTTGCCCTGCCCCCCTGCCATGCGCGACAATCGCTCCATGCCTGATCAGAACGGCACACTTCGCGTCGGCGTTGTCGGCGCCGGTGCTTTCGGACGCAACCACGCCCGCGTCTATCGCGAGCTCGCAGCCGATGCTTCTCAGCGAGTCGAGTTTGCCGGCATCGCCGACACCGACTTCGCACGCGCGCAGTCCGTTGCCGCTGAATTCAAGACCCGCGCCTTCCTGTCGGCCGCCGAGCTTATTGCGCAAGGCGTCGATGCAGTCTCCGTCGCCGTGCCTACTGTTCTACATCTCCCGGTCGCTCGCGAGCTGATGCAGTCTGGCGTCGACGTGCTGATCGAGAAGCCAGCTGGCCGCCACTGTGGCCGAAGCCGACGAGCTGATCACCGTGGCCCAAGCCTACGGACGCATCGCGCAGGTCGGACATCTGGAGCGCTTCAATCCCGCCGTGCGCGCCACCCTTCCGCTGCTGACCCAGCCGATGTTCTTCGAGGTCCATCGCCTGAGCGTCTTTACTCCGCGTTCGCTCGACGTTGACGTGGTGCTTGACCTGATGATCCACGACATCGATATCGTGCTGACGTTTGCGAAGTCCAAGGTGAAGGAAATTCGCGCCGTCGGCCTGCCCATCCTGTCGAAGAAGGTCGACATCGCCAACGTTCGCATGGAGTTCGAATCCGGCTGCGTCGCCAACTTCACCGCCAGCCGGGTCAGCACCGAGCGCGTGCGCAAGCTCAGGTTCTTCCAGCCGCAGCAATACGTTTCGCTCGACTATTCGCGGCAGGATGTGCTGGTTCTCACCATGGACGAGGAGGCTCCCGACACGCTCGGGATGGATCCCTTCAATCCGGCAAGTATCGCTGCGAGCGCACTTCCCGGGATAGTTCCTTTCAAGCCGAAGGTGGAGCAGCAGGAGCCGCTCAAGGCCGAGATCGCCAGCTTCCTCAATGCCGTCCGGCGGCGTTCGCAGCCCGAGGTGACGCTCGAAGCCGGCCGCGACGCGTTGGCGATTGCCACGCAAATCGTGGAGGCCATCGCGGCGCACAGCGAGCGAGCTCATCTTGGCGAACTAAGCCGCGCTAAGTAAGCCAAAGCTCGACCAACCACGGACTGCCACGGACCTTCACGGATCGGGAGGAGTGTCCGGCCTTTGGCCAGAATCGGATCTGTGTCTATCCGTGTGAATCCGTGGTTAGACCTCTCTTGCCGCGCAAGGCATTGACGGACGCGATAAGCTATAGCTACCTTTTCTCACCTGCATGACCGATGAGCTCATCACCATCGCCAAGTTCCACACCATGGGCGAAGCCAAGCTTGCCCAGGGCAAGCTGACCTCTGCGGGGATCTCGGCCCACGTGCGTGATGAGAACATGATCAACCTGCACATCGCCATCGCGCTGGGTGGCATTCGACTGCAGGTTCCCGACAGCCAGGTGGTACGCGCGCTGGAAGTGCTCGACGACTTCGTTCCCGAAGGCTCTGAGACCGACGACGACGACGAGACCGATGACATCGCCTGCTGCCCGGAATGCGAGTCGTTGGAGATTCGCGAGATCGGCGCCGACGGCCCGCGACAGATTGCCCTCTGGTCGGCGGCCATTCCGCTGCCTGACTTTCAGCAAGGCGAGCTGCTGCACCGCTGGAAGTGCCTGGCCTGCGGCTACCAGTGGGAAGCGGCGGAAGAGTAGAGAAAAGCACGCTATGCTGAGAAGCTTACGTACGCGGATGATACTTGTTTTCCTACTCGCGTTTATTGTCAGAGCAAGTTCACAACAATCCTCTCTCGACTCGAACTGTAGGCTCGCCGATTTCAACCAGGAGCTTGCTTCTGCAATAAAGGCCGGAGACGGCGGTAAGGTAGGCCTCTTGGTCAGCTACCCCTTGCGAGTGAATGATTCACGAGGAAGTTTTTGGCTGAGAGATGCTAGTTCTCTTCAGGGCAGGTTCAATGACATATTTCCGTTAGCCTTGCGGACGACGGTGATGAATCAACGAGTCAAGCCTTCGGAATGTGATGTCGGGAAGTTTGGGTACGGCAACGGTGATCTTTGGGTCAAATTAACGGATCGGGGCTACAAAATATTTTCCGTGAACGTTCCGGGCGATGATGATCGGATGAGAGGGGGGCGGGTCCGGTTTACGTGCGACACAGAGTCGTACCGAGTCATTGTTGATGTGGGGCCGAACCGGCAGCTGCGCTATAGAGCATGGAAAACCGAACATTCCCTCATGCAGCAACCGGATACACAGCTCTTGGACGGTAGCGAAACTGGCGAGGGGACTGGCGGATGCTTCTATCCAGTTTGGTCTTTTGGGCAGGATAAGAATCAAGTGTCCGTAGAAGGCCTCGGGTGCGCGAATGAGCCACCGCAGGGTGCCATAGGCCGGCTGGTTCTGCCGAACGATAACACCTATTGGTGTTTCTGATAAGCGACTTGTCCGGTGCCTTTTCCTGTTGATAGCTGATAACCTTTACTTATCCCCATGAACTCATCCAGTACCGCCGCTTCCGAACCCGCCATCACTCCCGAAATCCTGCGCGATCACGGCATCACGCCCGAGGAATACGAAAAAATCCTGAAGTCGCTGGGCCGCACGCCGACCCTCACCGAGCTTGGCATCTTCAGCGTGATGTGGAGCGAGCACTGCTCGTACAAGTCCTCGCGCGTGCATCTGAAGCGCCTGCCGACGCGCAGCCGCCGTGTCGTGCAGGGGCCGGGCGAGAACGCCGGCATCATCGACATCGGCGATGGCTGGGCCTGCGCTTTCAAGATCGAGTCGCACAATCACCCTTCGTTTATCGAGCCATTTCAGGGAGCAACCACCGGAGTTGGCGGCATCCTGCGCGACATCTTCACCATGGGCGCACGGCCGGTCGCGGTCATGGATTCGCTGAGGTTTGGGCCGATTAAAACCCCCACCCCGTCCCAACAGACGGGACAGGATGGGGCACCCGCAGTCGACCGGGCCACGCTGCACAAGAACCACTCCGTCATGGAAGGTGTGGTGAGCGGTGTCGCGTCGTACGGAAACTGCTTCGGCGTGCCGAACCTTGGCGGCGAAACTAAGTTCGAGCCCTGCTATTCGGGAAATCCGCTGGTCAACGCGTTTGCGCTCGGGCTTGGTTCGCCGCGATCAGATCTTCTATGCCAAGGCTGCGGGCGAAGGCAATCCCGTGATCTACGTCGGCTCGAAGACCGGCCGCGACGGCATTCACGGCGCGACCATGGCGAGCGAAGAGTTCAGCGAAGAGTCGGAAGCCAAGCGTCCGAACGTGCAGGTCGGCGATCCGTTTCATGGAGAAGCTGCTGCTCGAAGCCTGCCTCGAAGCCATGCAGACCGGCGCGATCGTCGGCATTCAGGACATGGGCGCTGCCGGACTGACCTGCTCGACCTGCGAAATGGGAGCGCGCGGCGGTGTTGGCCTCGAGATCGAACTCGACCTCGTCCCTCAACGCGACACCGGCATGACTCCCTACGAGATCATGCTGAGCGAGTCGCAGGAGCGCATGTTGCTCGTCGCCGAGAAAGGTCGCGAAGACGAAGTCTTTCGCGTCTTCGAGAAGTGGGGACTCGACGCGGTCACCATCGGCCATGTCATCAACCAGCCAATGATGCGCGTGCTCGAGCACGGCAACGTCGTCGCCGAGATTCCCAACCAGGCGCTCACCGACGAGGCTCCGCTGTACCATCGGCCCTTGCAGCGCTGGGAGCCGCCCATCCCGCGCGAAGTGCCGGAGAGCGTTCATCTCGGGCACAAGAGCGACTTCACCTCCGAGCTGAAGCAGTTGCTGGCCAGCTCGAATATCTGCTCCAAGCGCTGGGTCTACCAGCAGTACGACTCCATGGTGCAGACCAACACCGTGGAAGGCCCGGGCTCCGAGGGCGGCGTGATTCGCATCAAGGGAACGAATCGTGGCCTGGCCATGGCGCTCGACGGCAATGGCCGCTGGTGCTACCTCGATCCCAAGCTGGGAGCGATGCATGCTGTGGCCGAAGCCGCGCGCAATGTGGCGTGTACCGGTGCGACTCCGATTGCGGCGACCAACTGCCTGAACTTCGGCAATCCGGAGAAGCCGCACATCATGTGGCAGTTCTCGCAGACCATCGACGGCATGACCAAGGCTTGCGAGGAACTGGAGACGCCCATCACCGGCGGCAATGTCAGCTTCTACAACGAAACCCTGGGCGAGGGGATTTATCCCACGCCGGTGATCGGAATTGTCGGCATCCTGGAGGACGTACACAAGGCGGTGGGTCCGCACTTCAAGTCGGCAGACCGGGCGCTGGTCCTGCTGCGCGGCGCTGAGCCGGGCGACACCTTCGACGTCGAAGCCGAGTTCGGCTCGTCCGAGTATGCCAAGGAGGTTCGTGGGCGAGGTTTGGGGCTTCCCTCCCGCGATGGAGATTGAACGTGAGGCCGCCCTGCAGAAGGCGATTATCGAGATAATCGACGCCGGGCTGGTCGACTCGGCCAAGGACTGTTCCGACGGCGGGATCGCCGTTACCCTGGCGGAGTGCGGCTTCGAGCGAGGCATTGGCGCGACGGTTGACCTTACTTCCGACGGGCTGGTTCCCGAGTTCGTCCTGTTCGGCGAAGACGCCAGCCGGATTCTGGTTTCCTGCGACCCGAATAGTGTGGAACGAATCAAAGAGGTAGCGGTAAAATACGCCCTCTCAGCGGAAAATATCGGACATACGATTCCGGGCAATCTGGAGATTCGGGTGGACGGCAAATTAGCCGTGTCCGCCGGGGTCTCCGACTTGAATGACGTTTGGTCTGGCGCTCTGGAGCAGGCGTTGCACACGGACACCGAAGAGCGGCTGGTTCCGGGGGTGCTGCAGAGAAGCTGAGTAGGCGCACGATAAAGCTTCGACGAGATTTGAACCACAGAGGCAGAGAGACACCGAGAGAAACGAACTGCATGTCTTCTTGTGCCTCGAATGATTTTCTCTGCGCCTCCGTGTCTCTGTGGTTAAGCAGTCTTCTGACAGGTGAGCGATGCTGATCGAATCTGACAAACTTCGCGAAGAGTGTGGCGTAGCCGCCATCTACGGCCATCCTGAGGCCTCCAAGCTCGCCTACCTCAGCCTGTACGCCTTGCAGCATCGCGGCCAGGAGTCCGCGGGCATCGCTGCGTCGAACGGCGAGCGGCTTGAGTTACGCAAGGACATGGGGCTGGTCTCCGACATCTTCACCGCCGACGTTCTCGCGCAGCTTCCGGGCTCGCTGGCGATTGGCCACACGCGCTATTCCACTGCCGGCGACTCGGCGCTGCTGAACGCGCAGCCGATTCGGGTGGAGTGCAGCAAGGGACGCCTCGCTCTCGCGCACAATGGCAACATCACCAATGCCTTGGAAATTCGCGCCAGCCTGGAGGCGCAAGGCTCCATCTTTCAGACCACCAGCGACACCGAAGTCGTCGTGCACCTGATCGCGCGTTCGAAGGAAGAGACGCTTCCCGCCGCCATGGCCGACTCGCTGCGTCGTCTCGAAGGCGCATTTTCGCTGGTGATGATCACGCCTGACCGAATCTTCGCCGCGCGCGATCCGCGTGGCTTCCGTCCGCTGGTGATGGGACGCATTTCGGGTCAGGCAGCCCACCGCGCCGACACCATCGTCTTCGCCTCCGAAACCTGTGCCTTTGACCTGATCGGCGCGGTTTACGAGCGCGAGGTAAAGCCGGGCGAGCTGATTATCGTTGGTCCGGAAGGCGTGCATTCGCGCTTTTATGCGGCGCAGGCGCCCATGTCGAGCTGCATCTTCGAGCACGTTTATTTTTCCCGGCCCGACAGCCTGGTCTTCGGCAAGCCGGTGCAGCAGACGCGCGACGCCATGGGCCGGCAACTGGCGCGTGAGGCGCCTGTCGATGCCGACATCGTGGTCCCGGTGCCCGACTCCGGAGTGACCGCGGCGATGGGTTTCTCGCACGAGAGCGGCATCCCGTTGCAGTTCGGCTTGATCCGCAATCACTACGTCGGACGCACGTTCATTGAGCCCGAACAGCGCGTGCGCGACTTTGGCGTGAGACTGAAGCTGAATCCGGTGCGCCACGTTCTTGCCGGCAAGCGCGTGGTCTTGATCGACGACTCGATCGTGCGCGGCACTACCAGCCGCAAAATCGTTCGCATGGTGCGCGACGCCGGAGCCAAAGAAGTTCACATGCGCATCTCGTGCCCGCCGACGATCTCTTCCTGCTACTACGGCGTGGACACGCCCTCGAAGAACCAGCTGATCGCTGCCAACAAGTCAGTCGACGAAATCCGCGACTACATCGGGGCCGACTCGCTGGCCTACCTCTCGCTGGAAGGTCTGCGTCAGGCTGCCGGCGAAGGCGAAGACGTGACCTACTGCACCGCGTGCTACACCGGCAAATATCCGACCAACGTTGTTGGCGTGGACGAGATTCAGCCGGCCATGGCTGTCGGCAGGACTGAAGACTTTCAGCCACGGATTCACACCGAGGAACAGATCGGTGGAAGGGCACGGCTTCAGCCGTGCCGCAAGACGTGCATAAGATCCGGGCTTCAGCCCCGGTTTGCCATCGGCCGGTCTCCCAGCGCCTAAAGCCGCACTCGCTACTGGGCTTCTGCTCGTCGCGGCTGAAGCCCGACGCTTCCACACGTGCAGCAATTCTCCACTGCGATCTACCCAGCGCTGTGCCCATTGCATTGCAGCACCCCCAGAAACACGGTCCACGGACCCACGGCTTCGCGATACTGATGTGCCATGATGCGCGCAAGCTGGTGCAGATGCGTCATGTCATGCGCTGCCCAGGTCGACAGCAAATTGCCCAAGCGTCACCGAGCCAAGCCGAGGATGCTTGCCGCGCAACTGCATCTGCTGATCGGTCACCCCGAGGGCGCGCAGCTGGTTTAGGTTTTGCGCGCGCAGCTCAGCGAACTCATCCAGCAACTGCGGCAGTGACTTGCCAGCGCTCTCCCGGTCCTGCGCAAAACGATCGAAGGGCACAAAGGCTCGCCCCTCGCCGTGCTCAAGAATCATCTTCACCCGAGGCATCCAGTCGGCACGTTCGCCGTGCGCCAGATGCCCAACCACTTCATAAGCATTGAATGTCTTCTCGCCTTCGTTGGCTTGGGTCCAGGTATCCGGCAGGTCGCGCAGCATTGCGTTGAGAGTAGCGGGGGTGCGAGCCAGCATTGCGATTGTCAGTTCCAGATTCGGTTCCATAAGCCTCCCATCCCTGAGCTTAATCCTACCGAAATCCCAAAGACACGAAAGCCCACTCCTTCCGAAAGGAACCGAGTGGGCTTCTTAGCTATTTCGTGCAGGTCTGGCTGACAACTTTCAGGCTCGTCACTTGGAAGTCGCCATGTTTCATCTTGCCGGTCTCCTGCTTCTCGTAGGGCTGGCTCACCTTCTCCTCCTCAGCCGAACGCTTGGGCGTAGTTCCCGTCACGGTAACCTGCTGTCCAACGTGATCGCCGAGCGCAGCCTTGCCGTCGTCGTACAGTTCCAGGTGCTGGCTCTTTGCCGTCACCAGGAAGAACCCGCCGGTGGGCTCAACGCCCTTCTGTAGACAACCGGTTACAGTCTGGGCTGATGCGGGGACTTTCTGGTCAGCCGCCTGCGCACTCGCGAATGCGGAGAACACGACCAGGCTGAACAACAGGACGATTAACATCCAGGGGGAAAACTTTGTCATTGCGGAATTGCCTCCAATTACTACCGCAATAGTATTCCACCCGTGGGTGAGCGGCGCTGTGATTGGAAGCACAGGCGGAAGTGACTGGGTGTGCCCCGCTGTGCCCGGCGACCCAAAAGCTCCGCTAGCGGGCCGCTTCCTGAGTTAGCGAAGCATCGCCTGCCGGCGCGCCAGAGAATGCTCGTTCCACAAGCCCCTGGAACCGCGAATCCGCACGGAAGGAATCCCATTTTGGATCGACCAGCAGAAACACCAAGTGCACATCGCGCGCGGTCAAGGCGCGCTCGAGACACTCGAACGCGGCATCTGCTTCTCCCAGACCCGCGTGCACCAGCGCCGTGGCATAAGGCGGCACATACCTCTCCCGCGCAACCGCTTCCAGAGTGTTGAGCACTTCTCGCGCCTCTCCGGTCCGCCCCAACTTGGCGAACAGGTAGCCCCGCATCGCAAGCGACTTGCTGTTGCCGCTGCTGAATTGACCTGCCTTTTGCGATGCTTCGAATGCCGCATCACTCTCGCCTAACTGCTCATATGCTTGCGCAAGCTGGATGTAGCTAACCCAAAATTCGGGATCGAGCACAGTGGCGCGGCGGCCAAACTCAACCGCCGCGTGGAAGTCGCGGGCGTTGAAGGAGATTTGCGCCGAAAGCGCCTGGTGGGTGAAGTCGAGGGGGTCCAGTTCGCGAGCTCGACGAGCAGCGTCCAGTGCCTCGCGATGCCGGCCTAAGTGAGACAAAACGATTCCAAGCATGCGGTGGGCCAGCGAGTAGTTTGGATCTAGTGCGATGGCTCTGCGAAATGCTCTCTCTGCTGCCGGCCGGTCCCAATCCAGCCAGAACTTCGTAAATCCCATCGACGCCTGAGCCTCGGCGAGATACGGAGCCACATTGATTGCGCGCGCCGCCGTATCTCGGGCGCGAGGTCCTACCTCCAACGGATTGGCATCGCCGTTGATGGGGCTGGCCGCGTAGGCGTCAGCCAGGCCACTCCATGCGAGTCCGTAGTGCGGATCGAGCTCGGTAGCCCGTGTGTAGAACTGTAGGGCCCGCCGGGTAGTCAGGGGCGAAAGCTGATTCCAAAAGTAACGGCCGCGCAGATAGAGGTCGTAAGCCTCTCCGTGTTGTGTCTGGCGGCGTGCCAGTCCTTGAAGGCGTTCTGGCGACAGCCGCAAATGGATCTGTTGTGCAATCATGACACTCAACTCGCGCTGAACCTCAATGACGTTGGCCAGTTCGCTGTCATACGATTCCGACCAGATCTGAATCTGATCGCGCGCTCGAACCAACCTGAACGTCATGCGCAAGCGCGAGCCGTCCGCACGAATGGAGCCCTCCATCAGAAAGGTTGCTCCCAGTTCCCTCCCGATTTCGGCCAGCGACTTTGAGGTCCCTTTGTAAGCCATCGCGGTAGTTCGGCCGATCACGCTCAAGCGTTCCGGATCGACCTGCCCCAGTGCGGCGATAGCTTCCTCAGTCAGACCGTTGGCAAGGTATTCGCGCTCGGGATCGGCGCTCAGGTTCTCGAATGGCAGCACCGCCAGCCTGACTGGAGATGGAGCTTCACCCGCTTCGGCAGGAATGACCTCCACTCGAGCCCGGAAACGATAGCCCCGCTTGGGAACCGTCTCGATAAATTCAGGGTCCTCGGCCCCACTCTGCAATGCCTTTCGCAACTGGCTGATAGCGTGCGCCAGCACGACCTCCTCAACGAAGCTGCCCTGCCATACCGCCTCCAGAAACTCGTTCTTCCCCACTAGCCGACCCTGGCTCTCGACGAGTAGACACAAGGTGTCGAATGCCTTGGGCGCAAGTGGCACAGGCACATCGTTGCGGAGCAATTGCTTGTCTACCGGCAGGAGCAGGAAACTCCCGAATTTGTAGGCGATCTGGGGCGGGCTGGACATACCTACCGTGGCTAACGTGTGCGTAATTCTAGCAGCAGATACTGGCCGTCCTCTAGAGTCGCCGTATCCGGCGTTCAAATTTCAGTCAGAAAATCTCAGGACTTCTTTAAGACTTCCGAGGCCCACGGGCGCAACAATGCAGCTCAAGTTCGGAGAACACCGAATGAAGTTCAACCAAGGAGAACCAACATGGGAACCTGCACCTTGACCGTGGATCAAACCAAGATTCTGAACCACAAGAGCGATGCGAGACACGCCGACAACGATTGGATCAACCTGGTGGTCACCGTGAACGATACCCTGGCCCTGAATGAAACGGTGCCACTACGTAATCCGAAGTTTACCGGGCAGAGCCAGGTAAACATCTTTGGCGATGGCGACGTGGCGCTTCCCTGGGGCTTTAGTGTTCCCTGCAAGAACCAGGACACGGTCATCGCGAACTATTCGATTATCAATCTGAGTTCGTACTCGTTCGATGACCAAGCCGCGGCTGCGGCCCAATTCACCCAGCACGTGGCCGATGTGGTCGTCCCGCTCTACCTCAAGGCAGCCCAGATTGTGCTCGGCGTGGAGACGGACGGCGTGCCTGAGATCATCACTCAGTTGGCAGGCAACGACAGCATATTCGGAGCCTTTTCTTCCGCGCTGGGAAACCTGATCGATGCCGGCTTCCAGGATGTGTTGATTCCGGTCCTGAAGCAGATTGCAGATTGGGTGCAGATCCTGGTGACCGGTCGTCCCGACTGCAACGGCCTGGTGCTGCGCGACTACGTGATCTTCCGGCCACACCAGCCGCAGACGTCGTTGGTGATCTCAAAAACCTATGAAGGACCGCAGAACAATCCTGACTGTGGCGAGCCTCCGCACACCTCGCTCAATCTGGTCATGACCCGGCAGTTCGACAAGATTGAGATCGGTCCGCTGCGTCCTGGCGCGCAGGTGTTCCACAAACAGCCCGTCTGAAATGCCGATTGTTTGGCAGCCCGCAACAGCTTTGTTTTCAACTCAACTAGAAGGAGATTTCGCATTATGAAACTGCACCGTGCTTCCTTGACGTTTCTCTGCATTGCGCTGACCACGCTGCCGGCGGTGGCGCAATGGTCGTATGACAACGGCCCAATCAATGGCACGACCTTTGCATGGACCATTAACAACGGATATGTCGTGAGTGATTCTTTCTACTCCGGTGGTCCCACGACAGGTTTCACCTTTGGCGCCTGGGAGTACCTGGGCGACAGCTTGACTTCGGTGGACTGGTCCATAACCACTGGAGTGAACGGGGGAACGACGATCGGCTCGGGAACCGCCACGACCATGGGCGGCGCCGGCGGTAAGCTGACGGACCAACCTCTCTTCGTCAACCCGGAAGGCTACCTCGTCGATCTGATCACGGTTACGGGACTGAACGTTTCTACGGCCGGCAGCAGCACATATTGGTTCAACCTGCAAAACGCGATGGTTCCGACGCACGATCCGGTTTTCTGGGACCAAAACAGCGGCGTGGGTTGCGGTGGTACGAATTGTCCGTCGCAGGCGTATCAGCTAGGGTGGGATGGCATGATCCCTTCGGAAGCCTTCAGCATAAGCGGCAGTACTGGAACCCCAGAGCCCAGCGGCATCATGCTCTTTGGTTCTGGCCTGTTAGGACTGGCCGGCGTTCTGCGTCGCAAGCTTCATTAACAATGCAACGATTGCCAACGGAGTATCTTCGAAACTACAAAGCCGGAGCGCACGCTCCGGCTTTTCGTTTGGTATCTTTCGATCTTTCTTAGCTGACGGCTGATAGCTGACAGCTGATGGCTCGTTGCTGCCTACTCGTACCGCAGCGCCTCGATGGGGTCGAGGTTGGCCGCCTTCCACGCGGGATAAATCCCGAAGACGAGTCCGATCATTCCCGAGACGATGGTCGCGGTTGCCACCCACTGCACCGACATCGTCGCGGGCAGCGAAGGGAAGACCAGTGGCACCAGCGCGGTCAGCAGGCCGCCAATCAGAATCCCGAGAATGCCTCCGGCGCCGGTCAGAGTGATGGCTTCGAGCGTGAACTGCATCAGGATGTCGCGCTTGCGCGCACCTACGGCTTTGCGCACGCCAATCTCGCGCGTGCGCTCAGTGACGGACACCAGCATGATGTTCATCACCCCTACGCCGCCGACAATCAGCGCGACGCTCGATACTGCAAACATGAAGATGAAGATGCCGCCGGTGAGCTGGTTCCAGACGTCGCTGAGCGAATCCTGGCTGAAGACGGCGAAGTTGTCAGGCTTGCTGGGTGGCACATGACGGCGGCGGCGCAGCAGCGCGCGCATCTCGTCCATGGCAGCCGGCATGTCGTTTTGCGACGTGGCTTTTACGCCGATCCAGTAGTCCTTGAGCTCGGGATGCAATTTGCGAAACGTTGCCAGCGGAAAGTAAACGATGTTGTCTTCCGGATTCGATCCACTCCCGAAGGCGGCTTTCTTTTTCGCCGCCACGCCGATCACGGTGAACAGCTCTCCCTCGATGTTGATTTCCTTGCCCACCGGATCCTGGTTGGCGAACAGTTGTTCTGCCGTATCGTGTCCCAGGATGATCACCGGGCTATGGTGCTCGTCTTCGGTTGCGGTGAAGAATCGGCCATTCTCTATCTTGATGTCGTAGACCTTGGCGGCTTCATAGGTGTCGCCTTCGAGCATGGTGTTCTTCGATTTGCGGCCTTCATATTTCACTGCGTAGGTACCGGTGCCGAACTGTTGCAGCTGCAAGCGCTGCGCAGCGGTGACCGCCTCGACGTGCGGCAGATCCTTCATGGCCATTGCATCTTCGAGGGTCAACTCCTTGCGGGTGAGCATCTCGGTGGTGGGACGTCCGAAGGTGAACGGCTCCATGTGATAGGCAAAGATGATGTTGGAGCCCATGTCCTCGACCATGCCTTGCACGTTGGAGTTCAGGCCGCGCACCACCGACGAGATGACGATCACCATCATGATGCCGATGACGACGCCGAGAATGGTCAGCCCCGACCGCATCTTGTTCGAGGTGAGCGTGTCCCACGCCATGCGAAGGATTTGGGAATAGTCTTTGCGTTCTCATAGGAAGCTGTCAGTCATCAGCTATCAGCCGTCAGTAAATCAACAGCCGTTAGCACTTGGCATTTGGCACTTAGCGCCTGAGCGGTCTAACGCCTAAGTATGCATTCTGACCAAATGCTAATTGCTAATTGCTAATTGCTGCTTCTCACAATTCAAACCTCAACGCCACAATCGGATCCAGCTTCGCTGCTTTGCGCGCAGGATAGACGCCGAAGAAAATTCCAACGCTTGTGGCCACGAACAATCCCGCCGCGACCGCCCATAGCTGGATCGCCGACGGCATCCCGATCGCCAGCGTTACTGCTTTGGCGATGCTGATGCCGCCGACCACGCCGATCAGTCCGCCGATCAGCGCCATGGTGCCTGACTCGATCAGGAACTGCAGCATCACGTCGCGGCGGCGGGCGCCCATAGCCTTGCGAATACCGATCTCGCGCGTGCGCTCGGTCACCGTCACCAGCATGATGTTCATGATCACGATGCCGCCCACCAGCAGAGAAATCGACGCAATCACGATCATCACGATGAAGAAGCTGCCGCTGATGCTTCGACCATATCGCCATGAAGCTGTCATTGGTCTCGATGGCGAAGCTGTCTTTGCCGCCGATGGGATCATGGCGACGAGAGCGCATGATGACCCGCGCCTGGTCGATGGCCTGCTCCATCGGCAGGCCGACGCCGTCGGTCTTGGCCCAGATGTTCAGGGTCTTGTGCGTGCCGTAGGCCTTGAACCAGGTCGTGATCGGCATCATCACCCAGTTGTCCGCGCTCTGGCCGAGTGTCTTGCCGCGCTTGGTTCCCACGCCGATGACCCGGTACAACATGACCGTCGACGCGGATTTCCTTGCCGATGGGATCGACGCCGGCCAGCAGGTTGTCGCGAATGTCGGAGCCGATGACCACCACCGGTGCGGTGTTATCCATGTCCGCTTCATTGATGGTGCGGCCCAGATCCAGGTCGAGGTCATAGATGCGGGTCATCGTCGGCGTCCAGCCGCGAATCCTGGTGTCGGTGCTGCTCTGCGTTCCGTAAGCGACCTTCCCGTTGATCGTTCCGTACCGAAGCGCCAACCAGGGTGCACGCGGTGCAGCCTTCGGAGACGGCCTCGTAGTGCTCCATGGTGAGATCTTTGCGCTTGTTGCCTTCGATGAACTGATCGGGGTCGGTGACGACGTTGCCCATCTTGCTGACGATGAAAACGTCAGCGCCGAGATTGAAAATCTTCTCGGCGACGTAGCCGTTGATCCCGCTCTCGAAAGTCACCACCGCGATCACCGCCGAGACGCCGATGACGATTCCCAGCAACGTCAGAAATGAGCGCAGCTTGTTCGCCCACAGCGACAGCAGCGCGATGCGCATGGCTTCGGAAATATTCATGGAAGCAGCTTCAGCGGGATTCTCTCGACAGAGTTTAGCAATTTACCGGGCAGTATTGTGGATTTCGGGCCGGCAAGCAGGACAAAGCGCAGAAAGCAGGGCCAGAACGGCTGGCGCAAGCGTGATTGGCGGGGGCGTCAACTCGTCCTTTGGCCTGGTTCGTTTCAAACCACGCCCCCGATGCAGCTAATCAGCCAGAATTCTCGGCATCAAGGGACGAAGTTGGAGCCCCTGCCATGACTCAAAGTGATGGATCCGAGCTGATCCATGAGTTAAAGTTATGGCGCGTCCGCCCGCTTTCCTCGCGAAAACTCGACCTTTCCTACACCGCCGAGGTGCAAAACGCGCACTTATGCGCCCCGACAGGAATGTCGCTCAAACACTGCGGACACTGCATCTTGTCGGCCGGCACTTCCTTGTGGAAGCGAGCCATCAGGGCGTTCACCGGCAGCACGACGAAGTAGTAGACTGCGGCTGCGATCAGCAGGAACGATATCAGCGCGTTGAGGAAGTCGCCGTAAAGAAACTTGGTGCCGTGAAGTTCGGCGGAGAAGGCGGAGAAGTCTGGCTTGCCGGCGACTGCAGCGATCAACGGCGTCAGCAGATCTTTGACAAATGCCGTCACGACCGTGCCGAAGGCTGCGCCGATGACGACGCCGACCGCGAGATCAACAACGTTGCCACGCAGAACGAAATCCCGGAATCCTTTGAACATGCTTCCTCCTAACATTGCCGCTTTAGAATTAGCGCCGGGGGCCGCGCTCCAATGTCTAAGAATCTACGACCTGCTTCAGGACGAAACAAGTAGCGATGCGGAATCATGCACGCGGTGCGGCGAACCATTCCCGCACCGGCTCCTGGCTGAGATAGAAGATCACGGCCACGCGCACTATGATCTGCAGACCTTCTCGCGCAATGGCGAAAGCGCGTCCGTCGGCGACGGCGCTGGAAATCGCGGGCACCGCCAGAGCGACTCCGATAGCGGCCAGCAGGAGAGTCAGTCGTCGCGCCCAGCGGTGCCGCGTCCATAAGGCCCACGCCAGTGCGAGTGTCAGCGCACCATAGATCACGAAGGCAATCGGCCCGCTTTGTTCCAGACCACCCTGTAGCAGCACAGATCCATACGACAACGGAATCGCGTGCACCACGAGCAATCCTGCGAACACGAAAGCCGCAACGGTCGTGAGGATCAGCAGCCCGCAAACGGCAGCGACGCCCCACGGGCGATCATCGGTGACATGGCTTGGTATCAGCGATTGCATTTACCGGCGCTCGGGTCGCATTCAGCGAGTATCGATCATCTCACTACCGCCGCGCGACCAGACTACCGAGGACCGAGCCACTGCTGCGGTTAATTACGCAGCGTGATTGGGCAGAGCGCGCATTGCCGCTGGGAGAGAGGATAATTTCCCATTTGCTGCATTCAGCCTCATTCGCCAGGCCCGATTTTCATATCTGCAAACCACAGCCGTGACAAGAAAATGACAGCTTGCTACCCGGCGGCTTACAACTTACGCAGTACAAACGGGTTATAACGACGCAAGAAATGGCATGAGTCGGATGGCAGGCAACCGGTTCGGCAACCAGATTGCTGCAACTTTCTGCATTGGTCATCCGTCTAACAAGAAACGAGACCCTATGGGTCGGAGGTGAGTCGATGATGGCAGAGAAGTTTTCCGTGCCCGAACTAACGGCGCTGCGGAGCGAACTGCTTCAAGGGTTCGACTCTAAGGACTGCGCCGAGCTGCTGCAGATGTTTCTGATGGGACGCGGCTACGGCGTTTCCGCTGAGGATGCCCGCGCGGCCGTAAGCAAAGTAGGAATGTTGGGCAACACTCTGGAGGCTTTCCAGCGCGAAGTCGAGAACATCGCTCTGGTCAACTAGCGGGTGACAATCTCATGTGGCAGCGAAGACGGTGACACAACTCCGCTGCCTTGTTGAACGAACAAGCTGAAGGTCAGAACCTGGACGCACAGTGACGTGAGCGACGAAGAAGCCCGGGCCAAACGGTCCGGGCTTTCTGTTTTGCAAGCCGCCGGTTTTTCCTTCCTCCGCCCCGGAGCCACTGCTACGATTAAAGTGTCTTGCAAATTTCGAACATAGTTCAGTGTCTTTGGATAGGACGCGCGCTTTCTCCGCTCGAACAACTATCAATTCGCTCCTTCCTGGCCAACGGACACGAAGTTCACCTCTACCTGTATGAACAGGTAGAAGGCGTTCCCAGCGGGACACGCGTCAGAAACGCCGAACGTGTGTTGCCGCGCTCCTCCCTGTTTCTCTACCGTGAGCATCCCAGCTACGCCGGATTCTCGAACTTCTTCCGCTATCGCCTGCTGCTCGAGAAGGGCGGGTGGTTTGTCGATCTCGACAACGTATGCCTGCGCCCCTTTGATTTCGCCGACGACTATGTCTTCTCCAGTGAGGCGGTTTTGGAAGGCGGGACGAAAGCAAACCTCGGTGCCATCAAGGTCCCCGCAGGCTGCGACCTGATGGCCGATTTGTGGCGGCAGTGCGAGGCGTTCGACGTCAGCAAATTAGTTTGGGGGCAATGCGGTCCAAACTTGATGGCGGAGTCTATCCGTCGTCATGGTCTCGATGCCTTTGTTCAGCCGCCACAAGCTTTCTGCCCATTGTCCTGGTGGGAGTGGAGAGACCTCCTCGATCCTGCGGCCGCCTGCGATCCGCCGCCCGAGGACGCGTACGCCATTCATCTTTGGAATGAGATGTGGCGTCGAGCAGGTGTCGACAAATTTGCCAAAGCCGCAGCGGGCTCGCTTTATGCGCGATTGCAGAATCGCTTCCCTCCAGCACGAGAATTAGTTACCGGCCGCAGTCGCCTTGGCTGGAATCGCACTTGGGGAATGCTGAAGAGATTTTCGCAACCGCTGGATGCGTCCCAAAACTCCACAACGGAAGCTGACGGAAAAGAAAGTTCGACTGATCGAACGCGCGGCAAACAGAGTGCTATCCGCATAAGTGCAGTGGTGCTGACTAAGAATGGAGAGCAGCGCATCGAACGGTGTTTGCGCTCGATTCTAAACAGCGGCTTCGCCGATGAGATTGTCGTGTGCGTCGACCGCACGACCACCGACAAGACTTATGAAATAGCACGCTCTCTTGCCGACCACGTGCATCTTGTGAGTACCGACGGCTACCTGGAATCGGCGCTGCCGCAGATGGCGGCTCTCTGCTCCGGCGATTTCATTCTGCGTCTTGATGATGATGAACGGCTCGGAGGTCACTGGACACGTGAGGGCTTCGAGTCGCTGGCCGCCGTCAACGACTTAACTCATCTCAACATTTTCAGACGATGGATCGTGGACGACGGCCAGAATTTCATCGCTGCCCCGCCGTGGTTTCCCGACGTGCAGATGAGGTTGTTTCGCAACGTCCCCGCCAGCATTCGCTGGCCGCATGCAGATTCACGAGCCGATGGAGATTGCGGGGAACTGCCTGACGCTGGGCGACCGCTGGATCGAGCATGACGTGCTCATCACGAGCTCTGAGGAGCGGCAAGAGAAGTGCCGCAAATACCAGGTGCTCCGCCCGGAGTGTCATCTCTCGCATTATTACTGGTACGAAGATCGCGAGCTGGCCCGGCTGCCCGCCACTGAGCAGGGCTTCCGAACGGCGATGCAGATGCTGTATGCGGAAAAGTTCGGCAGCGCGCCGACGGTGTTTCCATATTGCGAACTCGGGGAGATGATCCGGTTCGAAGCCGGGCAGAGCGGAGCGCGTTACGCCTTGTCGGGCTGGAGTGTGGCTGAGCCATGGGGAACCTGGACGGAGGCGCGTTCAGCGGCGCTGCAATTTCATCTTCGGGAGAAGCCGCCCGGATCATTGCTTCTGGTGATGGAGGCCCGGGCGTATACCTGTGCATCTCACCCGACCAGTCCGTCAGCGTGGAATGCCAGGGCGAGAGCCTGGCTTTGTGGACCTTCGATTCGGATCGATTTGAAACCAGAAGGCTCGTCGTTCCTGGTTCGGCTCTCACCGGCTCTGGTAGTTTGACGATTTACTTTCATTTGCTGAATCCGGCAAGTCCGGCGGAACTCGGCGAATCGGATGACCTGCGCCTGTTGGGCATGGCGCTGCGCAGTCTCCGAATCGAAAGCTGTTCTCACTCAGAGGGTCAGACGGATGTGAGCACAGCTGAAATCACTGCCGTCGACGGGTGACGATTGCTGCAAAAAAAGTCCTGCACGGTGGAAGCACCGGGCTTGAGCCCGGTGAAATAGCACGCGTGAAAATTTGGCTTCAGCCATGGTGAACCGGGGCTGAAGCCCGGTTTCTATGCGGTGTTTTCAGCACGGCTGCAAGCCGTGCCCTTTCACCCTCGGCGAAACATTCAACTCCACTTACGCACCTTCACCCCGCCTCTCACACGTTCCTGAAGTACTTCACCGAAGAACATGTAAGGGTGCGCCGGATCGAGTGCACCCGCATCGTCCAGCTTCTGGCGAAGCTCGTGCGGAATCTCGAAGCTCAGCGCCGCGAGATTGTCTTCGAGTTGCTTGATCTTGGTGGCGCCGATGATGGTGGACGTCACACCCGGCTGGGTCGCCACCCAATTCAGCGCGACCTGTGCTGCTGAATGCCCCAGTTGCTTCGCCACCTCCTGCAACGCGTCCAACACTTTCCAGTTGCTCTCGGTGAATTTGTTGAATACCGGATTGTTCGACGCTTTCAGAACATCCAGACGACTGCCTTTACTGCTCGATGCTCCCTCGCGCGTGTACTTGCCGGAAAGAAAGCCACTGGCCAGTGGGCTCCACGGACAAATACCCAATCCCAATTCCTGCGCGGCGGGAACATGCTCGCGCTCGATGCTGCGCTCCACCAGCGAATACTCGAGCTGCAACGCAATCGGCGGCACCAGGCCACGCTCGTGTGCCAACGTCGCAGCGCGTGCGACGTACCAGGCGGGCACATCGGAGAAGCCGTAGTAGCGGATCTTGCCCGCGCGCACCAGCGTGCTCAGCGTCTCGACGACCTCTTCCACCGGAGTGACCGTGTCCCACACGTGCATCCAGTAGAGATCGACGTAATCGGTAACGAGTCGCCGCAGCGAGCCCTCAAGCGCGCGGTACGTGTTCTTGCGGCCATTGCCTCCGGAGTTGGGATTGCCCTCCTGCGCCGCGAACGTGAACTTGGTCGCCAGCACCACCTTGTCGCGCAGCTTGGATTCGGCGATGAAGCGGCCCAGCACCTCTTCGCTCTTGCCCTCGGCATAGCCATCGGCGCAGTCGAGAAAATTTCCACCGTCTTCCACGTAGCGGTGGAAGATGCGCTGGGCTTCCTCGTCCGGCGATCCCCAGCGGTCGTTGCCAAAGGTCATGGTGCCGAGACAAAACGGACTGACGATCAGTCCGCTTCGGCCCAGAGTTACGTAATCCTTCATCTTTCGTTCTGTCATCGTCTTGCTCCGATTCGGCAGAAAGCTATTCACCACGGAAGACACGGAGGTCACAGAGGAAGGCGAATCATAAATCTTGGGGGTTGTGATCACGGGTGTTAACCGCGCACTTCGCTCCGTGAACGGTCCCCATGATCTCTTCTTCTCCCTGTTCTCTGTGCCTCTGTGGTCAATCGGTTTGTTCAGTAACTCATGATTCCGATGGCGGCCATCATGCGGCCGGTTTTGCCGAACTCCGCGCGATGCGAGAAGAAGCGCGTGGTGTCACAGGCCGTGCAGCCCTCAATGATCTCGATATGATCAGCGGCCAGACCAGCATCTTCCAGCTGACGCCGGTTCGCTTCCACCAGGTCGAGATGCATTTCAGATGCCGGGTCTCCGTGCCCGGGCGCACGTTGGTTCAGAAAAAGCAGCGGATATCGGACATGCAGCGAGTTGGAGTTGAATACTTCGTGAAACAGCTCGCGTGCGTAGCTGAACTGTGACTCAAACTCTGCCTCAACTTCAGGACCCACAACGTAGCAGCACTTGCGAATGCAAGGCCCGACGGCGGCGCGAAGATCGCTGGGATCGCTGCCGAATTGCCGGCGCATTTCGCCGACGCCTTTCTCCACGACGCGCGCGGCAGTTCCCCGCCAGCCGGCGTGAAACGCGCCCACAACTCTGCGCCTGGCATCGACTACGAGAACCGGCGTACAGTCGGCAGTCTTGACGGCGAGAAGCAGGCCGGGCGTATTCGTGATCAGGCCATCGCCGGTCAGAGGGCCGGCGGCTGTCCCATCGGCACGCTGGACGATAGAGGAGTGAATCTGCTTCACCTGTATCAACGGCCACGGCGCGCCGCTCGCATCGATCACCCGCAAAGCTTGAGCAAACAGCTCACGATTGTGGAGTACGGCCTTTTTTTCATCCGCGGGCGTTAATCCCAGATTCAGTGTCTTGCCGCCGTAGCATTTAGAGACCCCGCCCTGACGCGTGCTGAAGCCGTGCACCAGCCAGGGAAGATCGGCGAAGATGCGGGCCCGCAAAACGTCGAGCGAAGAAGGGATGCGTTGACGCTTCGCGGAGCGTTGAGTCGTGGTCTTGGTTTGAGCTCTCATACGTTATCGCATCTTCGATATTAACCTTGCCGGAGCGGCGCGGGTTTCCATTGCGTTACACTCGCTGCATGAAAGCCATGGTCGTGACCCGCGTCGGCGGGCCGGAAGTTATGAAACTCCGGGACGTACCTGAACCGCAACCCAAAGCCGGCGAGGTGCTGGTGCGCGTGGAAGCGGTCGGCATCAATTTTGCCGATACCCATGCGACGCGCGGTTCGTATCCCGGTACGCCCGAGCCGCCGTGGATCACGGGACGCGAATTCGCCGGCGTGGTGGAAGCGACGGGCGAGCGCGTGATGGGCTACACGCAATACGGGGCCGCCGCCGAGAAGCTCGCTGTTTCAAAAGACATGATCTGGCCGCAGCCGGCGCAGTGGACGTCAGTCGAATCCGCCGCATTTCCGGTGACATTTCTTACCGCGTACCTGGCGTATTGGAAAGCTGGACTGACTCCCGATGCAAAAGAACCGGTGCGTCGTGAGCCGGGATATAGAGCTCGCGTGCTGATCCATGCGGTGGCTGGGGGAGTGGGGACAGCAGCCGTCGAAATCGGAAAACAGTTGGGCTTGGAGATGTACGGCACGTCGTCGTCTGACGAGAAGCTGGCGCGGGTCGAGAAGCTCGGCTTGGCGCACGGCATCAATTACAAGCAGGTCGACTACGAGCAGCGCGTGCGTGAGCTGACCAACGGCGAAGGTGTCGATGCCGTGTTCGAGATGCTGGGTGGCGAGCATACGGCGAAGAGCCTGCGCTGCTGCCGTCCGTTTGGGCGCGTCATTATCTACGGAACCGCGACTGGCGAGCGGCAGAAGTTCGATGTCGGCGCGATGATGGCGAAGGGACTCAGCGCACATGGTCTGTGGCTGACGTATCTGGCGCGCGATCACGAACTCATTCGCAATGCGTTGCGGGCGATGCAGCCGTGGATTCAGAGTGGAGCCCTGCATCCGGAGGTTGGGCACGTGCTTCCGCTGGAGCAGGCTGCCGAAGCGCATCGCCTGATGTTGCAGCGCGCGAATTACGGGAAGATTGTTTTGAAAGTCAGCAATTAGCAATTAGCAATTAGCACTTGGCATGTAACAACTAGCATGGCCCACGGCGGGTGAAGCTTCTCGTCTTGTCATCACGACGAAGCGAGGGATCTGCTCTTGGTGGAACCAACGAGAACAGATCCCTCGCAGACTGACGTCCACTCGGGATGACAAGATCCGCGCGTTACTGGCTAGGTGCTAATTGCTAATTGCTCTTCTCTCCATGCCAACCAGCAGCCAATGGCTCATGCTGATCGTTTTTCTCGCCGTCTGCCTGGGCGTCGGCGGACTGGGGGCGATCCCTACAGCCAAGAGCGTTCGCGACTGGTATCCCACACTGCGAAAGCCACCGGGCACGCCCCCTAGTTGGGTATTCGGTCCGGTGTGGACGACGCTGTATGTGCTGATGGCTGTTTCTGTGTGGTTGGTCTGGCGCGAGTACGGATGGGGCGCACGCGCAGCGTTGCTGATCTTTTGCGCGCAGCTAGCGCTGAATCTGGCGTGGTCGGGAATCTTCTTTGGCGCGCGGCGGCCAGGTCCGGCATTCGCTGAGATCGTCATCCTGTGGCTGGCGATACTCTTTAACATCTTCATCTTCTATCGGCTCACCCCGCCGGCTGCGTATCTGCTGGTGCCGTATTTTCTCTGGGTGACGTACGCGAGTTATCTCAACTGCGGGATATGGCTGCTGAATCGACGGGCCGAGTGAATTACGACCTGATCTGCTTGGCGAAGAAGTACGCCGCGAGCACAAAGCCAATCGCGATCACGATGCGCCGCACGTTTTCCGGCTTGGTCTTCTGTGCGAAGTGAGCGCCGAAATATCCTCCCAAAATCGAGCCGATGACCATGAGGATGGTTTCCGGCCAGTACACCGCGTGCGACAGCACAAACAGCAGCATGGCCACACCGTTCGAAACGGTGGTGAGCAGCGCCTTCAGGGCGTTCATGGTGTGAATCTGGTCCATGCCGAGCAGCGCCAGCATGGCGAGAATAAGAATGCCCGCGCCCGCGCCAAAATATCCGATGTAGAACGCGATGAAGATCTGAATGAAGATGCCGCGGCCGGTAGCGAATTCAGTGGTGTGATGTTCGGCTGCGCGGCGCCGCACCCACTGCGTGATCTTGCCGCTGAACATGAAGATCAGAGTTGCGATCAGCATCAGCCACGGCACAAGGTCCATGAAGGTTTTCTGAGGCGTCCTGAGCAGGACCCAGGCCCCGAGAATGCCGCCCAGAATGCCAGTGATCAGCAGTGGCGTCACGCTGCGCCACGGCAATTTCGCAAGTTCGGCACGATAGGCGCCAATGCTGGCTACCTGTCCCGGCCATAGCGCGACCGTATTGGTGGCGTTGGCATTCACCGGCGGAATGCCCAGGAACAACAGCGAGGGGAACGAAACAAAGCTGCCGCCGCCGGCGACGGAGTTGATGGCTCCGGCGACCACCGCAGCGAAAAAGAGCAAGCCGGCGTGGGCGAGGTTCATGAGGGTGAAGAGAAATTAGAATACCCCACCGGCGCAAGTGGGCGAGTTTTGTGGCTCCAAAGAAAAGTTTCGCCGGTGCGCACAAACTGCGGGTCCCTCGGCTACGCTCCGCTGCGCTCGGGATGACACCGAGAAACCCTGCCGGGCCGTCAGAAGTCCTTGTGATATCGGCCGTCCACGCCGAAGCCGCCGTTCTGGTCGCGGTCTCCACTGACCGACCACTTGCGATTCACGCGATACTGCACCAACACCTGTTGCGCCTGGGTCTGTGTGACGTTGGTCGAAAACGTCACATACAGCTTGCTGGTCACGCGCTGCTGAATGGTGACAACGGCTCCCGGGTTTTGATTGCCGTTTTGTGCCAGCACCGGATCGACCGACAAGTGCGAAATGCCGGCAATCTTTTCCAGTCGCCCCGTGACCTGACTGGTGACGCCCGAAGCCAGCACTGATTCGGCTCCGAGGTTTCCCGGCTGCGCCTGTGCGGCCTGCGCCTCTTGGGTCTGGCCGAAAGCAATCAGGTTGATGATGTCGGCCGGCGGCAATGACGGATCGGAGGTGTAGTTGGTGTGCAGGTGATCGACCGGGCCCTCGAAACGCATTGCGATGTTGTATTGCTGAATGGTGGTGTTGACCTGGAGATTCAGCACGGGCTCGGTGCGCGTTGTGTTGAGAAAGGCGATAGTCCCACCCTGTATGACATAGCGATTGCCCAGCAGGAAGGTTTCGCCGCCGGTGAGATTGGCACGTCCCACAATGACGGGGTCGTTGGCGGTGCCGATCACGCGAAGGTTGGCATCGCCCTGGATACTGACGGTTCGGCTGTAGGCATTCAGTTCGTTCGGGCTGCGCACCGCGATGTTCAGCTTGAGGTCGTCGGTAAAGCCGCCACGCGAAGGCGGAGAGGACGTGCCGGTGAACTGCCCGGCAAACGAAGTGAGATCGAAGTCGGGAGTGAAGTTCAGCCGGTAAAT
Organism: uncultured Acidobacteriaceae bacterium; assembly: GCA_963819645.1. GTDB lineage: Bacteria > Acidobacteriota > Terriglobia > Terriglobales > Acidobacteriaceae > CAVVDY01. The sequence goes on along the minus strand of CAWFWZ010000012.1, from coordinate 89,382 downwards.
GTTTACCTGCCCGCTGAGCAGTGACGCTTTGGGCGTTCCGGTCATGGCGAGGTTCAGGCCCAGATCGGTGCGCAGGCCGTCAGGATAAAGCATGCGAATGTCGCTGCCTTTGAGCGCCAGGTCGAACTGTAACGACGGGCGATAAACCACGCCGCCGGAAGCGGTCACCGTGCCGCCGCCAACTTTGCCGGTGAACTGCGAAATGTCGAGCCGCGTCCCGCGCAACACAAGAAGACCGTTGCCCTCGGACAAACCGACCGGAGCGTCGGCGGTCGAGAAGTTGGCGTTCACGATTCGTATCTGGCCTTCGACGTCCTGGGTCGCCGTGCGCCCCGCGGCGTTGATGTCGAATTGCACCTGGCCGCTGGCCGCGGTGTCAGGATCGAGAACGTGAAGCAGTGCGAGATCCATGTTGCCGAGCAGAGTGATCTGCGCCGGCTCATCCGAGGTAATCGGGATACGCCCCTGGAACTTGAGATTCGTGTCCGTGCCCTGGATAGTCGTAGGCTGAACGGTGACGACGCCAGCGGTGTAGTCGGCGACAATCGGCTTCGCCGCGGCGACTTCGACCTGGCCGTATTTGACCTGCAGCGTGGGAATGTTGACGTGCGCTTCGAGCTGCTTGGGATACTTCAGCGGTCCGCGTAACGTCGCGTGAACCTGGGTCTGGCCGCTGACTTGAGATGCTGCGTCGGGCGCATATACGGCGAGCAGCGGTTGCAATGCAATGACGGGCGTGTCGAGCCGCGCCTGTGCCTCGTAGTCGCCGGTGAGCGCAATCTTGCCATCCGCGGTTAACGGCGTGTTCGCGACCTGGGAAGCAAGATTGAAATTCGCTTCGTGATTGCCGACGTTCGCTTGCAGGTTGACGCGCGGAAATTTGCTGTCCTTTGACCGTGAGCTGCGGAATGGTCAGCGACGCCTGACCCTGCGGATCTTTGAAGGTACCGCGGCCGCTGGCAGTCAGGTTCAACGTTCCGGTGACGCCTATGTCCTGATCGCTGAGTACCTGAAGCTTGGCCAGTTCAATGCCTGTGGCCTCAAGCGCGGCGTCGTAGCCTTCCGTCTTGGGATAGTAGGTCAGCTTCGCGCTTGCGTTACCGGCGACGGTGCGCACCAGCAGGTTCGAATTGACGACGTCGCCTGTTCCCTGGAAGTCGACGTTCAAAGCCTGAATCGGTTGGCCATCGATGTTTGCATTGGTCAGAGCGACATTGCCGTGGCCGATGGGATTTTCCTCGGAGCCGTGTACATCGACGTTGGCATTGAGGGTGCCCGAAACCGGAGTTGTCACATTGGCCGCCTTCACCAATGGAGCGACCGCAAGGTTTTTCGCGTTCACGCTGGCTTCCATCGGGCTCCGCGGGGTGAACGACCAATCATGCAAACTGGCCTGCAGGCTGAAATTCAACTGGCCCTGCGGGAGAGGCTGTATCAGTCCGTGCGTCAGTGTCACGTGCGATGGGCTGGCATCGACGTCAGTCTGCAACACCTTGAAGGTGGCGCCATGCACTTGCACGTTGGTTCCGTTCAGGCGACCTTCGATCTCAGGCGCGGAAATCGACTGGCTCACCGTTCCATTGAACGAGAGCTTGCCGCTTAGCCCGAGTGGAGTCGGCGCGGGCTGGCCGGGTTTCGGCGTTTGAAAGACGTTGGCAATGTTTTCCAACTCCGCCAGATTGTTCGCCTGTAAATTAACTTTCAATACGGAATGATTGCTGACTGTGCCGTTCAGGTTGAGGCTCGTCTCGGGAGTACGAATATAGCTGTTGTTGAGAGCGATGGTGTTGTTCGCACCGTTGTAGATGGCGTGGATGGCACCGTTCAGTGGAATGGTCTGCCCTGTCTGGGCCTGGACCGGCGCGACCGTGGAGTTCACCGCGGCATCCGCTCGCGCGACCAGGTTCTGCATCGCGCCGTTCCATGTAGCGTCGACCTTTCCGTTGACATCGCCGCGCAGTGAAATCTGCTTGAGCGAAGCTGCATTCGCCAGCGACCTGGCATCGGCCAGCGAAATGTTGTGCAGATCAAGCGTGGCGTGTCCCGCCTCTTTGCCCGAAAGGTCCCTCACCGTGGCCTGTCCCGTGATCAGCCCGCCGAGCAAGTTTGCATGCAGGTCGCGTACAGCAGCGTCGCCATTGGCAACCTGATAGTGAGCGCCCAGATTGCGAATTGCGGTATTGAGCTGTGGAGTTCGAACCTGCAACTCGCGGCTGCTTACATCGCCGTTCAACGCAATCGTATCCAGCAAAGCCTTGTTCGGCTGATTCGTGTAGTCAGCCGTTCCGTTCACCAGGACTTCGCCGGACGGCAACGAGGGGTCGTTCATCACCCGGCGCAGCTCAGCTCCGTTCAGCGTGATGGAATAATTCGCGTGAGCAGTGGGGCTGGCATAGTTCTGAATCGTCGCGTTCAACTTCGCCGTCATCGGCGCAGTGGTGAGCGTCACGTTGTTCAACGCCATCCCTGATCGCCGCACATCGAACTGGGCGTCGAGGTCGTGCGTGATCGGCGCGTAGTCGCCATACTTCAATTGGCCGTTGCGATAGCCGAGGTCGCCGTAGTATCGCCCGCCATCGGTTGTATCGTAGCTCGACTTCAAATGCAGATCGTGCACATCGGCGTACAGCGGAAGCTTCTGGTCGTTGACATAGACTTCGCCGCGATCGAGCAGCAGGTGACGGATGCCGAGGTCGAACACATTTGTATTCGAGTTGCTGTTGCTTTGCGGGAGCGTCGGAAGATTGGTGTTACCGTTCTGGTCGACGATCAGCTGCACCACCGGATGATCAATCGTGATGTCCTCGACGTACCACTGCTTGCGCAAGAGCGAGATTACGTTGACGTCGAAATAACCGTGATCAGCCTGCAACAGCGGCTGGTTCGCTCCCGGCCCGGCGCCTTCCACCGTCAGGCCATACAAGATCCAACGAGAGCGTCGAGAGACGCAGCGCGAAGTTCTGCAAGTGAACGGGAGTGTTCAGCGCGGCGCTGGCCTTGGTGTCCACGGTACGCAATACGTAATCGTGGAAGCGTGCGCTGCGCACGACAACGATTGCTGCAATCGAAACGACCACGACCAGCAGCACCAGGATGCCTGCGATCCAGCCCACAATGCGCCATCCGTGATGACGATGCAGAGGGCGTATCGGTATGGGCGGCTGGGGCGGACGCCCCTCCGGAGGAATAAGCGAATAGTTTCGCGACGCCATGATTAAAATGCCTGGCCGATGGTGATGAAGTACTGGGTAGATTGGATTCCAGGCACCGGATTCAAGTTGTGACCAACATCGATGCGCACTGGTCCAATCGGAGTGGCGTAGCGCAATCCTAGTCCGACGGAGTTTGTGTACAGTGCGCCAAAATCGTGGAATCCGACGGAAGGGAACACGTTGCCGCCGTCGTAGAAGGCGACAATTCCCAGGCCCTTCTTGATGGAATCGAGTGGAAAGCGCAGCTCCGAGTTAATAAGCAACAACTCGTTGCCACCTTGCGGAACGGTGATCTTGACGCAGGTGGATGGATCATTGGGATTGCCGCAGGCGGGTATGGTCTCCTGCGGGCCGGCGCCGTTCAGAGGAAATCCACGCAACGTGCTGGCGCCGCCGGTAAAGAATTTCTGACTCACCGGCACCTCGCTGCCGGCATAGGCCTGCTCCAGACCGACGCGCAAACTGTTTGCCCAGATGATGCCATGTCCAATGTTCTTGTAGTGCGCGATCTGTGCCAGGAACTTGGCGAAACTGAAATTCGATCCCAGCCACGCCGGGTTGACGTCGAACTCTGCGGTTTCGTACCAGCCGCGGTGCGCGTCGAGAACGTTGTCGCGCGTGTCGTGGATATAGCTCGCCGACAACGTGGAGAGGCGCACGTTGAGCTGGTTCGCCGGCACCAGCTCGGGAATCAGCAGATTGCTGATTCGGTTTAATTGAAAGTTGTAGCGGAAGAAAATGTTCGTGGTCTTCTTGGCGTTGAGCGCCCTTTCAAACTGATAGCCGATGTTTCCGATGCGGGCTGTAAAAATCGGATTCTCGGCGTTGTGCTCGATGTTCGCCAGCGCACTGCCCTTCCAACTGGTTCCGCGGAAGTATGGATCGGTATAAGAGAATCCGGCCCGCTGGTCGAGTCTCGCGGCATAACCGGTGACCGTATAACTTTCGCCTCGTCCGCGGACGTTGCGGCGTGTGTACTCAAACAGCCCGCGCGGTCCCCAAAACGTTTGCTGGCTCGTCTTGAAGTTGTTGGGCAATCCTACCGGTGGTATGCCGGGCACCAACACAGTACCGCCAGGCACGCTTCCCCCACGATTGATGACCTCAAAGCCGAATCCATACTCGATGGAATTGCGCTTGCGCTCGTGAACTTTCACAACCACATCGTCTTGTTTTGTGGCGTCCGTAACCGGCGCTTTGGGATCGATCTCCGCCCAGTCAAAAACGTTCAGGTTGTAGAGTTCGGCTTCGCTCTTCATCATGGCGTTTTGGCTCATGGGTTCGCCGCTATGAAAAGGGACCTGGCGATCGATGAGTTCAGGACGCGTGTGGTCGCGCCCGACGGTGACGATTTGCGCGATCTTCACTTGCGGGCCTTCCGTGATCTGATAAACCACCGAGAGCTGGTGCGGTTGACCCTTTGGCGCGGAGGCCTTCGCGGTGAATCCCGGGCTCAGATAACCAAGCGCGAGGTATCGGGCCAGGATGTGGTTCCGATCTTCGTCGACAAGCTTTTGCGAGTAGGGCTTTCCTGGTCCCAGCCTGCAGGCCAGCGGGCGCGAATTGCGCCTCTGACAATGTGGTATTTCCCTCGATACGAAGATCGTGTACGACATCGCGTTGGCCCTCCGTGATGTCGTAGGCTACCTCGATGTTGCCGCCCTGGCGCTTGATGTCGGGAATGACTTTCACGTCGGAGTAACCGGCCGACTGGTAAAGGGCCTCCAGGTTCTTCATGCCGGTGCGCACCAGCTTGTCGCTGTACTTGCCGTGCGAGAAGAAGCGCGCTTCCTCAACCGGCACCTGCACCTGCAGTTCTTTGTCGGTGTAATGCTTGTTTCCGGCAAACGCTACTTCCTTAACCTTGTGTTTCTGGCCTTTGGTGATGGCATAGGTGATCAACTTGCCGTTGGAAGTGTTTTCGATCCTGGTTGCAACCTGCACATCGAAGTAGCCCTTGTTCTGGAAGTACAGTTGAATGCTGCGGCCACCTTCGTTGACCAGATCGGTGTCGGCGGAATTCGCGGCATAGATGGGCACCAGGTCCCTGAGCTTGCGCTGGCCTATGTGCGCGCCGGCGGTTTGCACTTTAACCACCGGGCCGGTGTCGATGTGGAAGGTGACATCGGCGCGATTGGTGCCGGGATCGTAGTCGGCAGAGACCAGCTTCACGGTGCCCGTCGCGTAATTCTGTTTGGTAAGCGCCTCTTCCATGTAGTGCGTGGCGTTTTTCAGACGATATCGGGAGAAAGTCATGCCCGGCTTGAGATAGCTGGCTCTCAGGCGCGCCATGAAGGAATGCAGCTTGCCGCGAAGGTATGCCGTCTCGTCCGGACTGGCGCCTTCAAGTTCGATCTGTCCGACCTTGGCGCGGCGACCCAACGTGGTGTTGAACAGCACGTTCACCAGGTTGTGCGGGGAATCGATGACCGCCTCGGCGCGGACCTCCGATTCGAAGTAGCCATCCTGCTGGAAAAATTTGCTGAGCGCGTCCTCGGCCTGACGGACGTCGGCGTTGGAGTATGGCGACTCGGTGGGGTAAGACGCCACCTGGAGCAGGCGCGAGTAATCGTACTTGCTGGTGGCTCCCGGAAACTCGTACATGCCGACATAGACTGCCGGCTCCAGAACGAAGGTGACCTGCACGCCATTGGCCTGCGGCTCAACGGTCAGGCTCGCGTTTGAGATGTTTGCCTGCTGCTTGAGCCGGGCGATGGTGGCGTCGATGTCAGCCTGGCGCAAGGGCTGCCCGGGCTTAACTGCGATGGCCTCTCGCAACTTGTCGTAGGTTTCGTCGGGCTGGCCGGCAACCTCGATGCTGGCGACATTCTGCCCCAAATAAGAGCTGAGCAACTGCTGATCGTTCAGGACCTGCGACGCAAGCTGCGGCACCCAACAGGCAAGCAGCAGACACGCAGCTGACGCGTCCGAAAGAGAGGAAAGATCTCAGCAGAGTACCGCCCATCCTGAGTTGCCCATGGTGGAGAAAAAAGTTTGGTTAGTCGTGCCTTCGCCCTGAGTTGGAGTGAGAAAACCTGTGTTTGCGTTGTACGCTGCAGGCCTGAGCGCTTCCAGTAAACGAGTGACTAGAGCTAATCTGCTGAAATGAATTTCGAGCAGTTTCAGGAGTCAACCAGCGCGAAGGAAGCACCAACGGAGTTACCGCTTGTGTTGACTGCATTGTGGTGGGACTTCAAGGGAGATTGGACGAAGGCACACGAATGCGCTCAGCAGCACGACTCGGCCGATCACGCGTGGGTGCATGCTTATCTGCATCGCAAGGAAGGCGACCTGGACAACGCGCGCTATTGGTATGGACGAGCGGGGCGGCCGGTGTTCAACGGGTCGTTGGAAGGGGAGTGGCGAGAGATTGCAGAGGCGCTGCTGGAGCGATGATATGGATTGTCGGCATCCTGAACGAAAGGAGATCGCGAAGCGAACGAACGCAGTCGACGGATCCCTATACGGCGATAACGGTCCTTCGACTCGTCGTCCGCCGCCAGCGGACTCCTCGCTCAGGATGACAGCTGCTGGCGGCTACTCCTCGTCGCGATTCACCGTCACCCCACTGCTTGAGAAGCCATCAGGCGCAACAGCCGGGAACTCGCGAATTCTCAGTTGCGATTTGAGCTGAGGAACATCGTTCTGCTGCATCTCCTTCCATCGCTGTACCACCGACTGCGCCGACTTGATGGCAGCCGGAACGGCGTTCGTCTGTACCGGCGTGGGCGCTGCGTCAACCTCTTGCATGGTGTAGAGCAACATAAAAAGCGATCCCTGAACCCCGTTGAGCGTCTCGGTTTGCGGGCCGCGGCGGAATCGTCCTCCTGTTCCCAGCAGCGCGTTTAGTTTCTGGCTGAGAGTCTCGACTTTTTCTGCCTGCGGTGTTCCCTTGGTCGTCTCGGCCTGCGCTTTCAGTTGCTCGCGCAGCTTCGTCGCCTCATCGACCGCGGGTTGCACTTGCAGGAATTGTTCATAAAGCTGGTGAGACAGATCGAATTGCTTCTGCAAGTCCGCAACCGACGTCTTCACTCGCGGATCCATCACCAGCGTCAGATCGCGCGTGTAGCGTTTGCCGTCGACGGTAAGCACGACCGTGTATTTGCCCGGCATGGCCCACGGCGATGTCGCCACTGGAGCCGTGTTTTTGTAGACCGCCGCTATGGGATACTCCGGCTTAACTCCGGGAACGGGCTGCAGATGCACATCCCACAGGAAGCGGTGAACGCCGGCTTTATCCGACAATACCTGCGGCGGTCTGACCCAATAAGCTGGTATCGACAGCTCGGGATCGGGCGGCGGGACGGGGTCGTTACTTGCGTACTTGCGAATTAGCTTGCCTGAGCTGTCCAGAATCTCGAGCGTCACCGGGGCAGATGCATCGGCTTTCAGGTAGTAGTCGATGATCGCGCCGTCGGGCGGATTCTGTGCCGAAGCAACGTCCGGCGGCAGCGGAGTATCGCTGTTGGTGTTCCAGCGGATGCGCATTGAGGTCTGCGGTTCAAAGAGGTGGGCGTTGGCCGATGCAACCTGCACATCCATCTGCCGCAGCGGAGTGATATCGTCCAGAATCCAGAATCCGCGGCCGTGCGTGCCGACCAGCAGGTCGTCATCTTTGATGGCAAGGTCACGCATTGAAGTCACCGGCATGTTCAGGCGCAACGACTGCCAATGGTCGCCATCGTCAAACGAAACATAAACAGCGCGTTCGGTCCCGGCGAACAGCAGGCCCTTGCGTTGCGTGTCCTCGCGTACCGCGTTGACATTCTCGTTGTCAGGGATGCCGTTGGTGATCTTCGTCCAGGTTTTACCGGAGTCGCGCGTGCGATAGATATAAGGATGCAGGTCGTCCAGCCGCAGCGTGTTGATGGCCGCGTATGCCGTCTGCGGATCATGATGGCTGGCTTCGATGACCGAAACCTTCTGCCACGGGATCAGCTCGGGCGGAGTGACGTTGTTCCAATGAGCGCCGCCGTCGGTGGTTAGCCAGATGAGTCCGTCGTCAGTGCCCGCCCAGATGAGTATTGGCATCTTTGAACGACGGAGCAACCGCGTAGATCACGCCGCGTTGCGAAGGCTGAGCCGACTTTTCCGATTTGAAGATGCCTACCGATGCGGGTATCTCCCAGGTCTTGCGCGTCAGGTCGGGGCTGATCTGCTTCCAGGTCTGTCCGCCGTCGCGCGTAGTCCACAGCGTATTGGCGGCGAAGAACATCGAGATGTGGATCCAGCGGCGAGAACAGCACCGGCTCGGTACGCACCACTCGGTAGTCAGGAGGCCGACCCGCGACCGGCGCCACGTTCTGCGCGGTCGTCGTGTGCCGGTTATAGCGCGTCACCTTGCCGCCGTAGACGAGGTCGGGGTCGAGCGGGTCGGGCGCGACGTATCCGTATTCTTCGACGGCGACGGGGTGCCACTCGCGCATCGTGATCTCGCCGTCATTGCCGCGACTCCGGACGCAAGCCGAGCCGCTCTCCTGTTGGCCGCCGCACACACGATAGGGAAACGCGTTGTCGGCCGCGACGTGATACATCTGCGCGGTCGGCTGGTTGTACCACGAGCTCCACGACTCGCCGCCGTTGACGGTGATGATGGCGCCCTGATCGCTGGCGATGAGAATGGTTTTGGGATCGTTGGGATTGATCCAGATGTTCTGATAGTCGTCGCCGCCGGGAGCGCCGCGAAAACCGGTCCAGGTCTTGCCGCCGTCAACCGACTTCCAGGTCACGGTCGAGGTGACGTACATCACGTCGGGATTCTTAGGATCGATTATGGGCACACAGAGGTCGCCGCCGCCGATGCGCCCGCGGGGACGAGGATCGTTGGTCGCGATGGCCCAAGTCGCGCCGGCATCGTCAGAGCGGTAGAGGTCGACCTTCTCGCCGGTTGCAACCGAAGCGAACAATCTGCGTGGATTGCTGGCTGAGACACTAACGTAAGCTTCGACGATTCCGGCCGGCAGGCCGCCGCCGAGCTGCTGCCAGTTCTGCCCGCCGTCGGTCGACTTGTAGATGCCGCCGTTGGTGCCGTTCCATTCACCGTTCTCCCAGGGACCTTCACGCGCCTCCCACAATGTGGCATAGACGACATTGGAGTCGGTGGGATCGATGACTACGCCCGCGGCGCCAACATTCTCGTCCTTCTGGAGCACCGCCTGAAAGGTCTGTCCGCCATCGGTCGAGCGATAGATGCCGCGCTCTTTGTTCGGGCCATAAGGATGCCCGGCCACCGCGACAAACAACTTGTTGGGATCGCGCGGGTCGACCGCCATCTGCGAAATCTGCTGGCCGTCGCGCAGGCCGAGATGCGTCCATGTCTTGCCGGCATCGGTGGATTTATATATGCCATCGCCTACGGATAGATCGGGGCGATGCAATCCTTCGCCGCTGCCGACGTAGACGACATTGGGATCAGACGGCGCGACCACGATGTAGCCGATCGAACCAGTCGGCTGATCGTCGAAGATGGGATTCCAGGTGCGTCCGAAGTCGGTGGTCTTCCAGACGCCGCCATTCACTGCGCCGATATAGAAAACGTTCGGCTCGGATGGGAACGCCGACCGCGGCGCGCGTGCGTCCGCCGCGCAGCGGGCCGATGCTGCGCCAGTGCATTTCGCCGAGGGCGGTAGTAGGGATGGGCGATTGCGCCACGGAATAGAGGCAAGCCAAGATCAGCGACAAGAGAGCGACGAGTCTTCTCAACATCATGGAAGGCTAAACATCCTTTAACGAAAATGAAATATCAGAGCGGCAAATCGAGAAGTATACGACAGGCGCGACGACACAATCGGCGCCCCGTAAGAAGTCGTTGGAAGCTATCGAAAATCAGCAAAAATTGTTCGCATTACGGGTTGCAACCTGCGCCCAAAGTATGAGATCGTAGTGCTCGCGTTGGAGAACGCCCATGTTGATAAAAACGCAAAACTCGATGCGTGGATGGCTGCGGGTAGAGGATACCGGCTGCCAGTGGGCGTTGTTTACCGGGGTCGCACGACTCGGGTCCTGTTCGAAGCCAAGTATCTAACCACTGGCTCAAGAACCAACGTATTCGTAAACACAATTTTGTTTTCGCAGCCCAGTGCCTGAACCTTCAGCGCCGGAACGCAATCGGCCAGCGGATGGTCTGCAACACCATTCTTGATGGGTTCGACTCCCATCCGGCGCTCCAAGCTTTGAATCGCTGCGGGCGATGACTACTTAACCGTCAAGAAGTATTGCGAGTACTTCTTCACGACCAGCGAGGTTGAGGCCCTCGCAAAATTGTGAGTTGCTTATGAACGAGATTCTCATCCTGGGCATTATCGTCGCGCTGCTGCTGAAGCTGGTGAGCCTGCGCAAAGCGAAGAGCGCTGCCATGGCCAACGCTCTGTGCCATGGGTGCGTTCACGTGCACAAGGTGAAGGGCAGCAGCAAGCAGCTGCTGTTCTGCAGCTTCGGCAGCGAGCTGCGTCCCATCAAGTTCGCCGTGCGCGAGTGCACCGGCTTCCGCAGCGACAGCGCTCCGGTCTCCCATTCCGGTGCGGGTCGCGGGATTCGTGCGAGTGGAAGAGCTGAGCGGCGAAGAGGCTTTTCCGGCGACGGTGATTCACATCAGCCGCTAACTGCAAACACCCGGCCGGCGAACCTGCCGGCTGGGTTCGTACTTTTGCTAAGCGTGCTGGAGTGTTCTCACTATAGGGGTCCTTCGACTCCGCTCAGGATGACAGGGTCGGCGGGAGGCCGTGCGCTGAGCAATCCGCTACACTTTAAGGCAGGATATTCGTCCAACTTACGGATTTAGAGCTCACGCGAAATCGTCCTATGAGAATTGTTCGTCCCTTTCTTCTTGGCCTGCTGCTGGTAGCGGGATTTTACTTCTACACGACTCACCACCACAGCGCTACGGCCATTCCCGATTGGGTTGCGAAGCCCAATAAGGTCGAACTCACCGAGGCCGCCACTCCGCCGCGCCTTCGACGCCGAAGAGCAAATCAATATCGACGTTTATAAGAAGGGTATTCCGTCGGTGGTGAACATCACTTCGACCGCCGTGAGCATGGACTTCTTCTGGGGACCGATTCCGCAGCAAGGCCAGGGCTCCGGATTCATCATCGATAAGGAAGGCCACATCCTTACCAACTACCACGTGATTGAGGGTGCGCGGCAGGTAAAGGTAACGCTCCACAATAAGAAGACGTATCCGGCGGAGATTATCGGCAGCGATCGCTTGCACGATCTCGCGGTGATTCAGATCAAGACGCCGGGCGTGGTGGTGCCGGCCACTCTGGGCGATTCGAAAAACCTCATCGTAGGACAGAAGGTCTACGCCATTGGTAATCCCTTCGGGCTTAGCGGAACCATGACGCGCGGCATTATCAGTTCGCTGCGTCCCATTCGCAATCCGGAAGGCGCTTTCATTGACGAAGCCATTCAGACCGACGCTGCAATCAATCCGGGAAACTCCGGCGGCCCGTTGTTGAACTCGCGGGGCGAAGTCATCGGCATCAATAGCATGATCGCGACCGGCGGCTCGAACCAGAGCGCGGGCATTGGCTTCGCCATCCCCATCAACACGGCGAAAGCGGCGATCAACGATCTGGTGACGTATGGCCGTGTGCGCCGGCCGACGCTGGGTATTATTCCGTTGGCGATTGGGCCGGAGCTGGCCGAGGAAATGGGCTTGCCGGCAGACAATGGTATTTTGATCATGAAGGTCCAGCCCGGCGGCGCTGCCGATCGCGCTGGGTTGCGCGCCGGCACCGAGCGCGCTTTCGTCGGCAACCGGCCGATTGTGATCGGCGGCGATCTCATTGTCGCCATCGACGGCGAAGCGGTCAGCGATCAAACGGATCTTGCCAACGTGATGGATAAACATCACACGGGAGACACGGTGACAGTCACAATCTTCCGCGGAAAGCACAAGATGGACGTGAAGGTCGTGCTTCAGGAAGAAGGACGGCAGCAGGTCTAAAGCTCCCCACCTCTGGGCAGTTTGTCGTCAGTCACCTTCAAAGTCAGCCATCAAATCACACCGTCGGAACCTACCCTCGAGAGCAAGGACTGATGGCCGGTCTTGCTTCCTCAAGAAATATAGAAACTTCTGTTTTATTCGAACATTGTCACCACTGCTTGTAAGTCACGTTATATCAATACATTAACTATAAAATTCTGTCATTTATTACCGAATCCTGTCTATTTTTTGACAGTTACATCACTATTGTGCTATTGACTCGATTGCGCAATATCGATACTCTGGCGTCCCCGAGTGCGTTGGGGGAAATTTGTGGGGCCAATCAAGAACAAATCCTCGTGTCCTGCGGGGATTCAGGGGATTTATCGGTACCGAAAAATCTAGGAGGAAACTCAAGTGAAGAAAATCGCTCTGCTGTCCCTGTTCGCGATGTTGTTGGCTATGACAGCGACATTTGCGTACGCTGTGTGTCCCGTTGAGGCCGGTTACAACTGCCTGTTCTACGCCGGCGATCTTGATATAAATGATCCCAACCAGAACGGTCTGGCAAACGAGAACGACGCCATCGTCGGCGGCAGCCCGTACGGTGCGGCTACCTACCAGAACTTCTCCATCACCAATGGGGCTACCATCACCGGTCTGGCCACCAACAACCTAAGCGGTCTGAACCCGACCACTGCCTACTGGGAAGTACGCTATGGCGTTCACGAAGGCAGCGGCGGCATGATGTTGGCTTCCGGAACCGGCGCGACAACGAACCAGGCGACTCTGCGTAGCGACTTCGGATTCAACGAGTACACCAGCTTCGTTGGCAACCTCCATGTAGTACTGGATCCCAATATCGCCACCCAATACTGGATGTCGGTGGTTCCGCAGGATCCCAACAATGCGAACCGTTCGTTCAACAGCGATACCGATCATCTGAGCCACTTTTACGGTTCCGGCATCAGTACGACCGATAACCAGCAGTTCTTTAACAGCGCGTTCTTTGGCGCGAACTTCACCAATGCAAACAATGAAGGCGTTTTCTCGGCCTTCTCGCAGGCTGCCTACGTAGCTCCTGAGCCGTCCAGCTTGATCATGCTCGGCTCCGGCCTGGTTGCGGTTGGCGGCGTTGTTCGCCGTCGTCTGTCCCGGTAGTTTGGTTAAAGGGCGAGGTGCCTTGGGCACTTCGCTCTTAACCTGCACTTAAGTTCGCCATCTGGCTCATGAAATCAAATCGTCTAACGTAGCTCGATAGTTAACGCTTTGTTTTGCAAAGAAATGCGAGGTGCTTCCTGCCGAGAATGTATTTTGCTGGAACTGACTGCTGCAAAATTAAACATGGCGCCAAGATTAGTGACTATATAGATATCATCGCGTTGAAAATGCAACGATAGTTTGCTCCGAATCAGCACCATTGTGCTATTGACTCGGTTCCGTGCCGTTGCTACTCTGGCGTCCCCGAGTGCGTTGGGGAAAGTAGTGACGTCAATGCGAGAAGAAATCCGCGCCTTGTCGGCAAGGATTTTATCGGTACCGAAAATCTAGGAGGAAACTCAATGAAGAAAGTTGCTCTTCTGTCCCTGTTCGCAATGATGTTCGCCATGATGGCGACATTTGCGTACGCCAGCTGCCCAGTTGAAACCGGCGTTACCTGCGCCTTCTACGGCGGCGATCTTGATCTGAACGATCCGAACCAGAACGGCCTGGCGAACGAAAATGACGCCATCGTCGGTGGCAGCCCCTACGGCGCTGCTGTCTATCAGAACTTCCAGTGGGCTGGCGGCACCGTCGGCGGCCTGGCTACCAACAACCTGAGCGGCCTGAACCCCTCGACCGCCTATTGGGAAATCCGTTCTGGCGTTTCTGAAGGCAACGGCGGCACGCTGGTTGCTTCCGGTACCGGCGCCACCTCGAACGTTGCAACCGGTCGCAGCGACTTCGGTTTCAACGAGTACACCAACTTCGTTTCGACCAATGTTAGCTTGGGCTCCGGCCAGTACTGGATGTCGGTTGTTCCGAACGATCCGGCCAATGCGAACCGTTCGTTCAACAGCGACACCTCTGGTCTGAACAGCGTAGGCACCCAGACCAGCAACCTGCAGTACTTCAACAGCGCGTTCTTCGGCGCGAACTTCACCAACACCAACAACGAAGGCGTATTCGCCCAGTTCTCGCAGGCTGCGTATGCCACCCCTGAGCCGTCCAGCTTGATCATGCTGGGTTCCGGCATCGTGGGCGTCGCCGGCGTCATCCGCCGTCGTCTGTCCCGCTAGTCTGTAACACGCGTTACGAAGAGGCGAGGTGCTTAGGCACGTCGCCTTTTTTATTTGTGCCGCAGACGAGGAGCGAACGAAAGGAGTGAGGTATATCGAGGCGTGGCTGCCCTGAAAAAGGGTAGGGAATAACTACAAATTTTGTCGCTATCGGGCACTTATGTGTAATTGACGTTACATTGAGCGGTGGTTAATATCATCTCGTCTTTTGGTGTGGTTTTTGAAGTGAGCAGCGACACGGTGGCTCTCGTCTCCTCCTGCTGGCCCTCCGAAGCGAAAGAGGGCATGAAGAATACGCGACAGGTGATACTCATCTGTCGCGTTTATTTTTGCGCCCCGGCTAGCGGCGAAACGCCTTCGATACCGGCTGCACTCGTTTCCTGGTCTTATCGGCCCAGTCGGACGCTTTCTCTGCCCAATCCGAGCCCCGTTCTACCCAGTCGCTGGCCTGGTCACTCCAATCGTCCATCACCTCACGCGCGTCCTCGTACTTGCGGCGAAGCTGCCGCCGCAACTGTTTGCCGCTTTGCGGCGCCATCAACAACGCAGTTATGGCTCCCGCAGCCACTCCCAGGCATAGCAATGCCAGCCCAAGCGTCAGGCCGCTGCGCTGCGAGGAACGATCGTCGTCATAATTGGCAAAATCGCTTAGTTGATCGCTCATGTTCAACTCCTTCCTCGTGGTTCTTTCCAATAGGACTCTCAGAATCATAACGCCATTGAGATTTCGATGTTGGTATTCCGACGGATGATGCCGGGGTGTAGCCCCTGGCAGGCATTTTCCAAACCGCTGACTCGCCATGTAAAATTGGGTTTTGCCCCTCGAGCTGCCTGGCAGTTCCGTGCGGCTCTCCCTTTACATTCAGAAGGAGCGATCGATGGCGATTCCCGCGACACAAATGCGTCCCGGCATGGTGATTAAGCACAACAATGATCTGCATTCCGTATTCAGCGTCGAGCACCGTACTCCGGGTAATCTTCGCGCCTTCATTCAGGCCAAGCTGCGTAATCTGCGGACCGGAGCCATGTTCGAACATCGCTACCGTTCCGGCGATGCCATCGAGAAGATCACGGTTGACGAAGTCAGCATGGAGTATCTGTACCAGGATGGCGACAGTCATGTCTTCATGAACACAGAGAATTACGAGCAGCTCTATTTGGGAAAAGACGTCCTGGGCGACGCCGTGGACTACCTGACCGCCAACCTACAGATCAAAGTCGAGTTCTACGATGGCAAGCCGGTGGGCGTGGAACTTCCGCAGACTGTCGAGCTGAAGATCGTTCAGACGGAGCCGGGATTGAAGTCGGCCACCGCGAGCAGCGTTACCAAGCCGGCGACGACCGAAACCGGCCTGGTGGTGCAGGTTCCGCCGTTCATCAACGAAGGCGAGGTCATCCGCGTGGATACGTCGGAGGGGGCCTACCTGTCGCGGGCCTGACCCTCCGACGCGTATTTCCGTGTCTCCGCAGCCTTGGGCTTGACGGCTGCGCAGCGCCTTACTCCATGTGCTTCCCGGCTTTGCTGTCAAGCAGCGAGACCAGGGACGCTCCAGCAGACGTCGCCTTCACGCCGCCAGATACAACGTCCTTGGCGCTAACATCCTTGCCATAGAGCCGTTTGTTGGAATCGGAGTCGGGTTCCAGCGAAGCGCCGTCGATCGAAGCGCCTGCGAAGAGTCCCGAGGAGCGGGTATAGGTCAGCATGTCGGCCGAACTGTTCATGGTGCCGGCTTGTGCGCCCGGCCCCGCTGCCGCACTCACATCGCTGCCCACCTTCACTTTGCTGTTCAGGACCTTGTCCATTGCGGATTTCGTCATGACGGCGATCACGACGTCGCTGGACTTGCCACCGACCTGGAAGCCGGCGCTAGCACCGCCAATGGAGTACATTGCGGGCGGCGACCACTTCCCGCTGCTTTCGCGGCACGACATTGGGCCGCGTCCACCGGTTCCGCCGATACCGACAGCGAACTTCTTTACGTTGGGAAGAATGATGATGCAGTCAGACTTCGCCAGCACACTATCGGGAACGCTCTTGCTGGAAAGCATTGCCTGCAGGACTGTGTCAGCATTGCGGATGGTTTCTTCGTCCTTTGTCTTGTCTGCAGCCCACGCGGGGATGGTCACGGCAATCAGAACGAGTGACATGAGCAAACAACATACGGCGGTTTTGGTGCGTAGCATAGGTATCTACCCTCTCATCATTAGGTTGAACCGACTGAGGGGATTAAGCATATCACCCCTCGCCGCCGCGTCAAAGCAGAGCTTCTGGGCAGGATTCTATTAGACCGCCGGACACGGAAAACAGAGCGGGACAGCCCAGCCGGGCGGCGCCACCGCCCAGGCGCCGATGGAAGGATGCTTCTGCCGGTTATGCCGTTCCCAGCCGCTTGAGTACGTTCTCACGGAAGCCGCGGCTGAGGGTCAGCTTGGTCCCGTCTCGCAGCAGGATGGAGTAGTCCCCGTAGAGCGAGGGCTTCAGCGTCTTGATGCGATCGACGTTCACCAGGGTTGAGCGATGCACGCGCATGAATTGCCGGGGCCCCAATCGCGATTCCAGCGCGGTTATCGTCTCCCGCAGAATGTGGGTGGTGCCGGCTACGTGCAGGCAGACGTAATTGCCCGCCGACTCCGCCCAGTCGATTTCGTTCGGCCTCAGGCAGACAATCTCGCCATCCGACTTGATGATGATGCGCTCAGGCGCTTGCTGGCGCGCTTCCATGTCACCCAGCAACTCCAGGACGCGGCGCTGAAAGGTGCCATCGGGGGGGCGCTGTAACTGCCCACGGGCACGATCCACCGCAGCCGTCAAACGCTCCTTGCCAACCGGCTTCAACAGGTAGTCGAGCGCATGCACCTCGAACGCCTTCATGGCATAGCGATCGTAGGCGGTGACAAAGATGGTCAGCGGCATGGCATCGCGCAACTCGTGCACCACTCCAAAGCCGTCAACCTCCGGCATCTGGATATCGAGAAAGACCAGGTCAGGTCGCTCCCGTTCGATGGTGGCAATCGCGCTCTTGCCATCTCCACACTCGGCCACAATCTCCAGGTCCTCTTCTTCGTCCAGGAGACTGCGCAGACGCTCCCGCGCCAGTGTTTCGTCATCGCTCAACAAAACTCGAATCGGCATTTGCGATTACCTCCTGTCGTGGGTGCTCGCGATAAGGTAGCCGGATGCGGGTACAGCAGCCGCCGCCCGGCGCATCGTCCAGCACCAGCATGTGATCGTGGTTATAAAGTTGGGTGAGGCGGGCGCGCGTGTTGCGCAGCCCAACTCCTTCAATGGCGGCGTTTCCGCGTCCGCGAGGAAGTCCGACACCGTTGTCGCGCACCTCGATCCATAAATCATCAGGATCGCGCCAGACCGACAGGCGAATCAGTCCGGGATCGCGGCGTGGAGCAATGCCGTGGCGAATCGCATTCTCCACCAGGGGCTGCAAGAGCAGGTTCGGCACCAGCGCGAGCAGTACGACCGGATCGACGTCGGTTTCCACCGTCAGGCGATCCTGGAACCGGATCTGCTGAATGTCGATGTATTTTTGCAGGAACAGCAACTCCTCTTGCAGCGTGACTTCATGCACGCCCGCAGCGTCGAGCGATGCGCGCAGCAGATCAGCCAACTGCAGCGTCATATGCTCGGCAGCCGGGCCATCATTGCGCGCCAGCGCGGCAATCGAGTTCAGCGTGTTGAAGAGAAAATGGGGCTCGAGCTGGCTCTTCAGCACGTCGAGCTGCGCAGTTGCCAGTTGTGCTTCCAGTTGCAACGACAGCAGCTCGCGCTCGCGATACTTACCGTAATAGGCGATGGCCTGCGTGATGAGCACGATGTACCAGTAGCGCTGCAGGTCCATTAGCACACGGGACAGCATGTGCGCCGTGATTGGAACCTGCGGCTCGGCGTTGGTCCAAGTCACCAGGGGATCCAGCTCGACCACGATAGCGGCGCTAAGAAAGGTGAATGCGATACCGGCCACGAGATGGATGGGCAGCGACTTCTTCCAGCTATTGCGATCGAAAGTAAAGCGGCGTCCCAGCTCGTAAACCGGTGGCGTGAGCAACGACCACACCGTAGAAACCAGCAGGCTCCAGGCGAGCAACTGCCCCCATGAGATAGGCTTGTCCGTCGACGCCGTGTACACGCGCGCCCCAGCGGCACTTAGAAAAGCCAGCAGGGTCCAAAGCACAAACCCTACCGCCCAAACGCGACCCCATCGTTTTGCCATGTTAGCTTCCCGGGCCCGGCTACACGATTCCCGCAGGACAGAAATTGCCCTACCCCTGTTGCAATAGACGAAATTCCGGCGGAAATGTTCCACCAATAGTTAAGCGCCATCAATTCAGGGCGTTAGCTGAGCGTGCTCGTTGTCCGACGCTGGGGCGCGATATGCTTGCACTGTATGCATGAACTGGGGATTGCCGCCTCCATTCTGGACAGTGTTCAGGCTGAGGCCGAGCGCCATCCCGGAGCGCACATCAGCAAAGTGGGAATCAGGGTTGGGGAACTGGCGGGCGTTGACCCCGACGCGCTCCAGTTTGGCTTTGAGTGCCTGGTGAAGGACACGAGCTTCGAACCTCTGGCGCTTGAGATCGAATCGATTCCGCGGGTGCAGCGCTGCTCCTGCGGCCACGAGTTCCGCATGACCGATTACGACCCCCATTGCCCGCGCTGTGGTGAGTTCATGACACAATGTGTCAGCGGCGATCAGTTGGAAATCGCTTACATGGAAGTAGAAGAATGAACCGCGTCGCAATCGAAAAGAAAGTCCTCAACGAAAACCAGTTGCTGGCCGAGCAGCTACGGGAGCGATATCGCGCCAATGGAGTCTGCTGCGTCAACCTCATCAGCGCTCCCGGTTCGGGCAAAACATTATTGCTGGAGCGCACGCTTAGAGCGCCTCGCTGCCGATACCCGTGTGGCAGTGCTTACCGGCGACCTGCAAACCGAGAATGATGCCATGCGGCTCGCGCGCTTTGGGTTTCCCGGTGAAACAGATCATCACCGGCGGGACCTGTCACCTCGATGCCAAGATGATTGGCAAACACCTCGAGGGCTGGAAGCTTGAGGACCTGGACTTCCTGATCGTCGAGAATGTGGGCAACCTGGTGTGTCCCTCCAGTTACGATCTAGGAGAGGAATGCAAAATTGTTTTGCTGAGTACCACCGAGGGCGAGGACAAGCCGCTGAAATACCCGTCGATTTTCGCGAAGTCGGCGCTCATGCTGCTGACAAAAATCGACCTCCTGCCTTATGTCCCCTTCAGCGCGGAACTCGCGCGCGAGAACGCTCGCCGAGTGAATCCTCAAATCGAAATTATCGATGTGTCCAGCACCACGGGCGAGGGACTGGATCGCTGGATGCACTGGCTGCTGCGCCGGCAGCAGATGAACAACGTACGCTCGCCGCTTGAAGCTGGGGCATAGCGGCTGCGAATTACCCATTGTTATTAACTTTCTAAATCAATGGAACACGAATCGGCCAACTTCCGTTGGCTGAGGCCGCGTCGAGTCGCGTTGCTTGGGATGTCCCACAAAGTAGGACAGCCAAAGGAGCTCGTCCTGGCCCGCGGACGCCCCTCGGTCGGGACGGGCCTGTGGAAATCCAAAGCGGAACCGCCAGGAATGCTTTTGTCCCACACTCGGTGTGGCGGCGGCCCAGAACATAGTTGCTATTTTTGTTCAATATTTTGTAGGACATACAAACTGCAGCGCTCTGCACTTTCGATGCATCCATTAAGAGCGGCTTTTGAAGGCGAGTTTGGTTTGACGGTTTACTTCGAATGGCCCGAAGTTCATAATAGTTGTATCAGATATCGGTTTTCACTCCACTACGTCGACCTTGGGTAAGCAGAAAAAACCAAGTATCACAATGTGGGAGGAGATAAATGCAGCTCGATAGTGGCAGTAATAACGCAACCGAAGTCGATCGTCGCGAACGCATATGGTTTTTCCCCCACAAGTTCTGGCAGGCAACCAAAGGCATGCCCAAGGACGAAGTAGCGCAGTTGATGTCAAAGGTAGAGGAAGAAGCCGAAGCCAAAAATTTCGACGCCCTCAAAAAGTATCCTTTTGTTTTTGTGGGTGACCCTTACCGGAACGGGAACGCAGCCTGATCAGAATCCGCCAACTCCGGCGCCCGCGGAACACATATCACGATTAAGCATCTCTGAAACCCATTCCTGGCGGGTGAAGCATTTGCTGCCCTGACCGTCGGTGTCCAGGCGCAATGCCCTTGTGTAGCAGCCCTCCGATATTCCCGGATCCGCATTCAAGCCTCTCGCTACAGCGCCGATAACCCCAACAGGAGTTTGCGGCTTCGAACTGAGGACAACACATGCGCGCACTGGTAGTAGACGACTCGACCGCACTTCGCTTGTACTTGCGCAAGATCCTTGTACCCTGTGGCTTCGAGGTGGTCGAAGCCAAGAACGGACGTGAGGGTCTGGAACGGGTTCGCGAATGCCCGGTGGATCTGGTGCTTCTCGATTGGAACATGCCCGTGATGAACGGGCTTGAACTCTTGCAGCATATCCGCAGCGAGCCGGGTGTAGGCAGTCCATGCGTGATGATGGTTACCTCGGAGAACGCTCTGCAGGAAATGCAGGAGGCGCTTGAAACCGGGGCCAACGAATATGTGATGAAGCCGTTCACGCCGGAGATCATCCTCGACAAGCTCGCCCTGCTGGGGTTCCCGGTCGCGGCATGAAGCCAGATTCACATTCTGATCGTTGACGACTCGGCCACGGTGCGCCGTCTGCTACGTCTGGCATTGTCAGAGGACCCCGAGTTGCACATCGCCGGCGTCGCTGCCAACGGGAAGATCGCATTGGCGCTGCTGGAACAGAACGTACCTGACCTGGTAACGCTCGATATCGAGATGCCGGAGATGGATGGACTTACCGCACTTGCGGAGATTCGAAAACGATATCCGCGGTTGCCGGTCATCATGTTCAGCACGCTGACCGAGCGCGGTGCGGTGGCGACTCTCGATGCCCTCTCACTGGGCGCGACCGATTATGTGACCAAGCCGACCACGGTCGCCGATCCGGGGCAGGCCATCGCATCCATCAAGCAGCAGTTGATTCCGCGCATCAAGTCGTTCTGCCGCAGGCTCGATCGTCGTCCCCAGCGCAGCCGCCGGTAATTTCCTATGCGGAAAAGAGCGGCCCTCGTCCGGTGGAGCTGTTGGCCATCGGCACCTCAACCGGTGGCCCCAACGCGCTGGCGGAAGTTCTAGCCGCTTTGCCGAAAGATTTTCCGGTGCCGGTAGTGATCGTTCAGCATATGCCGCCGACGTTCACCCGCTTCCTCGCCGAGCGGCTGTCTTTAATTTGCCATCTTCCGGTACGAGAAGCCATTTCCGGAGCCAGGCTGCTGCCGGGTGAAGTCTGGATCGCGCCCGGCGATTATCACCTGAGCGTGACCGGCCTGCGCTCGGCGTGCAGCCTTCAGTTGAATCAAACGCCGCCGGAGAATTCCTGCCGGCCTTCCGTCGATGTTCTATTTCGTTCGGCGGCACGGGTGTTTCATCAATCCCTGCTGGCGGTGGTGATGACCGGAATGGGCCAGGATGGATTGCGGGGAGCCGAAACCGTGTGCGCGATGGGCGGCCGGGTTTGGGCGCAGGACGCCGCAACTTCGGTGGTGTGGGGGATGCCCGGCTTCGTGGTGCAACACGGGCTCGCTCAACGAGTGCTTCCTCTCGGCCTGATCGGAAAAGAAATCGCTCGGGAAGTTCAGGCAACTCAACCTCGCGCATTCGCGATGGCAAGGACGGTATGAGCTTTTCTCCCGCAACGTTCGCTTACCTTGCCCAAATGGTGCGCGATCACTCGGCAATCGTGCTGGATGATTCGAAGGGCTACCTGGTCGAAAGCCGGCTCGGGCCGCTGCTCTATTCCGAGGGCGTTCGCGACATCGATGAATTAGCTTTTCGGCTGCGCGATGATCGCTTCGGGCCCCTGCGTCGCAAAGTGCTCGACGCAATGACCAACAACGAGACCTGGTTCTTTCGCGACCTGTACCCATTTGAGGCGCTGAAGACCACGATTCTGCCGCAGATTATCAGCCGTCCCGAGAGCGCAAGGTCACTCTCCATCTGGAGCGCAGCATGCTCCAGCGGGCAGGAAATTTACAGTGTCGCCATGCTCATCCGGGAAAATTTTCCCAGCCTGCTGAACCTGAACGTGACCTTGGTGGGCACCGATATTTCCGATGCCATCCTGCAACGCGCCGAGGCGGGCCGCTATTCACAGCTGGAAGTAAATCGTGGACTTCCTGCCATTCTGCTAGCGAAATATTTCCAGCAGGAAGGCCGGGACTGGCAGCTCAAACGCAACGTTCGCGATATGGCGCGATTCCGTTTTGTGAATCTTTCGTCGCCCTTCCCTCACCTGGGCCCGTTTGACGTCGTCTTTCTGCGCAATGTGCTCATCTATTTTGCGATGGATGTGCGGCGCGAGATTCTGGCACGCATCCGTCGTGCGCTGCGGCCGGGCGGGGTGCTCTTTCTGGGATCGGCAGAGACCACCCTCAATCTGGACGACAGCTACGAGCGCGTGCCGTTCCAGAAAACGTTTTATTATCGGCCCAAGCCGTAAGGCCGAGACTCGACGCTCGCTTCGATCACGCCGCGCGGGGGCTGAGGGCGCCTTCGACTCGTCCCCCGCGCCGGATGTCTTGCGGTTCCAGGACGCGAATACCGGCTCCGGGATTTTCGACAGCCCAGACCAGACTGCGCACCATCTGGTCGCGAGTGACCAGCGCGAGCCGAATGGCTCCCTCGCGCGTCGGCGGCAGCATGCGCGCAATCGCATACAAAGGAACCAGCGCCAGCGGCCAGCGGCGTCCCGGCCCCAGCACATACCAGGGACGAATGAAAGTCGCATTCACTCCGGCCAGCGTGATCAGGCTCTCGCCTTCCGCGCGAACCTCCTGATACTCGCGCATAATGGGAGCGGGCCGGGCAACGCTGAGATAGACGAACTGGCGTATACCGGCCTGCGCGGCTGCAGGCACGGCCTGTCGAATCGATTGCAAGTCGATGGCACGAAACTCGCCTCCCTTGCTGGGGCTCGGATGAGACACGCCTATGAGATGTACAAACGTATCAGCGGGAGCGATCTGTGAGGCATAGCTGCTGGCGTTAAGCGCATCGCCATGTATCACGCGGCAACCTGCCGGGAGTTTGTTCTCCGATCCGGGCCGAGTCAGCGCGCTCACATGGTGGCCGCGCCGCAGCAGTTCCGCAGTGAGAGCGCTTCCAATAAAACCCGTGGCCCCGGTGATGAATATCTGTTTCGAACTCATAGCAGGCTCCTGCTCGGCGCCAGCGGCGATGCCGGTTGTCGTCGAGATCCCTCGCCGCTCTTGATACGAGCTATTGCAGGGCCCTGGATTGCTGGTCGCACATTTTAGCCGGTTAGCGAGGTCCCGGAAATCCCGCTCGACTACCACTAAAGGCAACTTGACTGAGAGACTGACAGAACATAGAGTCGCTGTTCATCCCTTGCATGGAAAGCAGAGACATGAGCTTGTTGAAATTGTGCGGCCCGAGCGTATCGACCCTGCCTATTCTAGCCGACGGTAGCCGATGCGATTCAGTTGATGATCGACAACGAAGTAGGCGCGGTCGCCGTGGTCGACGATGAAGGCATCGTCGCCGGCATGTTTACCGAACGCGACGTTCTTGAGAAGTTTGCGCTGAGCGGACGCGATCCGAAGCAGACTCCTGTGCGCGAACTGATGAGCCCCATGGTCGAGATGGCCACTGAGGAGACCACTCCTGCCGAAGCACTACGAGTCATGATCGAGCGACATTACCGCCATATGCCGGTGGTGGACGAGCGGGGAAAGGTGCTGGGGATTCTCTCCATACGCCACATTCTGGAAGCCAGGATCGACGACCTGGTGCAGCAACTCGACGCCACTGCGCCCAGTCGCTGACTTCACAACTCAGAGCGCGCCGACTTAGCACCTAATCGAGCATCTCGATCAGAGGCTCATTGCCCGTCAGCAGGTAATGCGCGATGAACTTCATCGGCTGCGTAGAAGAAGCGTTGTCAAAACGCGCGATGACTTGGTCAGACGGCTCATAAACAGATTCGCCTGCGTGGATCTCACGAGCCGCACTTCCTTCTTCCTGCACAAGGGCCGTTCCCTCGACAATATAGGAAATCACCGGACAGAGATGCTTATGTCGTCCCGTCGCCTGGCTGGGTTCGAACGCGATCTCGCGCACGTCGACGCGTGTGACTTTGCGCTCTCCGAGGTCAACACTCAGCAGCGGTCTGCGCACAATTTGAGAGTTTGGCATGTTGATTTGATGCCCTGAGTGCGGCGAAGAGTGGCAGGCCATCACCGCCCAGTGCGCTTCAGACTTGTGCCATTCGCCGGATGTCCCCGCTCTCCCGGAAAGCTGTCGCCTGCCTCCCACCCCGGCTTCTGAAACTTACTTCAACGTTAAAGCATCTATAGAGATAACTGGAAGGAGAGGCAAGAGATGATTACCCTACGGCCATCAGCCGAACGCGGACACGGCAACTACGGTTGGCTCGACACCCACTATAGTTTTTCGTTTGCTAACTATTTCGATCGCAAGCACATGGGCTTTCGCGACCTGCGCGTGATCAACGAAGATTGGGTCGCCGCCGGGCAAGGCTTCGGCTCGCACCCGCACCAGGACATGGAGATCATCACCTACATCGTCGAGGGCGAGTTGAGCCATCGCGACAGCACCGGACGCGAAGCCGCCATCGGGCCGAACGACGTGCAGCGCATGTCGGCAGGCACCGGCGTCGTGCACAGTGAATACAACAATTCCGAAGCCCCGGTTCACCTGCTCCAGATCTGGATCATGCCCGAAGCCAAGGGATTGCCTGCCAGTTATGAGGACCGAACCTTCCCGCGGGAAGAGAAGCTCAATCAGCTGCGGCTGATCGCTTCGCATGACGGACGACAGGACTCGACGAAGATCAACCAGGATGCGAGTGTCTACGCATCGTTACTCGACGGTGGCAAGTCGCTCGAGCATTCGCTAGCTCCGGGGCGGCACGCGTGGTTGCAGATCGTCAGCGGCGAACTCAGCGTCAACGGAACGAAGGTCATCAAAGGCGATGGCGCTGCGTTGAGTGACGAAGCGCGCTTGCTTGTCAGCAATACCGGCGACGGTCAGGCTGAGTTTCTGCTGTTCGATTTGAATTAAGCTGAATGGATGCGGTGTGCCGGCAATCCGGCCGCCGCGTCCCTATGCCCAAGCCCGAGCCACCTTCCCAACCTCGCAACAAATCTCTCGGCTGGGTCGCCGACGTCATTCGTCATCGTGGGATTCTAGGGGCCGTTGGCTACTACGGCGGCGCGGCTCTTGAGTTTCTGCGCGACCTCACACCCCAGCGACGCCGCTCCCGCTATGGCGACACCGATTACGACTTCGATCACAATGTGGACACCACGTGGGCAACCGTGTCGCTGCGTACGCGCCTGAGAGAGCTTATCTCCGGAGCACAATACCAAGCTTCAGAACCCGGGTTGTTCCATGAGATTCTGCGGGCGCTGCCGGTTTCGCCCGAAGGCTTCACGTTCATCGATCTTGGCTCCGGCAAAGGGCGCCCGCTGTTATTGGCGTCGGACTACGCCTTTCAGCGGATCATCGGAGTCGAACTACTCGACGAATTGCACCAGATTGCGAAGCAGAACATCGCCGGCTATCACTCGGAGCAGCAGAAATGCTTCAACGTTGAAGCGTACTGTGGCGATGCCCGGGTGTTTCAATTTCCGCTTGAGCCGTCCGTGCTCTATCTGTTCAATCCCTTCCCTGATTACGTTTTGCAAATTGTTTTAGAAAATCTGCGAGCGAGCGTGGCGTCACATCCTCGCGAAATCTATGTCGTTTATCACAATCTGGTACACGAAGACTTATTCAAGTCTCGACCGTGGTTCAAGGAGATGCACAGGACGCACCAATTCGCCATCTATCGCGCAGAGTAATTCTGTTCCGAAACGATGTGAGAGAATCAATCCCGCTTATGGCAGTTTGGAGTATTCGGCGCGAGCTTGCTTCAGCACGGGAACATCAGGGTCGGCGTTGTTCCACAGGGCGAGAAAGTCCTGATAACTTTTGCGAGCGGCCTTGCTGTCGCCGTTCATGGCTTCGGCACGGGCTAGCTGCAGGATCGCGAGCGAGGCAAAGGGCATGTTCTTCGCGATCCCCGGGTACTTCAGGAACTTGTTGAATTCCGCGGCTGCCTGCTCTCCGTGGCGTGCTTGCAGGTAAGCCATACCGCGAACGTAGACCGGGACCATGTACAGGAAGCCCTGGTTCCCCAGCTCATATTGTTTTGCCATTTCGAGGTCCGCAATCGCCTGCTGCGGGTTGTTGCGTTGCAACGCAATGGCGGCGCGGATTGTCGGCAGCCAATAGCCTTGAATTATGGTAGCTACAGGAAATCGCTGATTCAGTTTGTCGGCAAGCCGCTGCGCCTCGATCGCGTCGCCGGAACGTGCGAGGGCCAGCGCAGTCACGACCGCAGGATCGCTGGCATCGCTCATGTGCGAGGCTTGCGTCGCCTGGAATTGTGCCGCTTCCAGGTTGCCGAGTTCCGCCTCATACACCGCGAAGACCGCTTTCATCAACGCAGCCTGGACGTTGTTGTCGGCTGAAATCTCCTGCTGCTCCGCCATGTTGAGCAGCTTGCGGCCGGCATCGAGCCGTCCGAGATAGGCCAGGGTGCTATATTGCGCCGCCAACATCATGGCGGGCGCGCTTCTGCCCTTGGCCCAATCCACCTGTTGCTGTATGACAGCGTCATCGTGTTGCAAGAAGGCAATCTGGTAACGCTCTTCGTGTAAGAACTCAACCTCGGGAAATTTCGCGATCGCCTGTTCGTAGATGGCTTTAGCCTCATCCAGGCGGCCAAGCGAGACGTAAGCTCCCATCATCTGCTGAAGCCCGGTCGCCGACTCGGGGCCTAGCTGCGCAGCCTGGCGGGCACTCTCGAGCGCCTTGTCATACTCACCCAACGAGACCTGATTGATAGGCAGGTTGGCATACGGCATAAAGTCGTCGGGATAAGCGGCGATCCATTGCTTGTAAACCTCATCCGCTTTCAGCAGTTCGCCTGTCGCAAAGCTGTAGTAGCCGGCTTCGATGTAGAACCGCTCGCGCTCGCTGACTCGGTCGCGCAGATCGTAAGCCTTAGTGAAGGTTTCGACCGCTCGATCCAACTGTCCCAGGTTGAAATAGGCCATGCCCAGGGAGGCGTAAGCGCGGGCGAAGTTCGGGTCCAGTTCCACAGCGCGCTTATGAAAGGATACCGACGCCGCGTCTCCCTTGCTCCACTGCATGTGGCGTCCCTGGGTATAGGCCTGCAGAGCGTCGAGCGAGGAAGTCGTAGCCTGATCCAATGGCTTGCTGTGTCCCTGGACCGACGTCAGCGATTCGCCCAACTTTCCGCGCAGGTCATCTCCTGCTTCGCCCAGTTGCTTGAGAACGACGTCCTGGTTGGCGGCTTCGGACTTGGCGCTCGCCAGCGTGTCACCAGTTTGACAGTCGATGGCGCGGAGCCCGATGAGGTAATGGCTTCCTACGCTATCGATGGATCCGGTCATTAGCGCCTTGCTGTTGGTGCGCATACAGACTTCGCGCGCTACTTCATTAGTCATGCGTGTATCAGCGGGGCGATCCATCATCTTCAGCGTCGACCGTACTCTTTGGTCCGAAAGGACATTCAGATAAGGTGACTGCTCCAGTTGGATCGCCAATGCTTGTTTAAGCGTGGCATCGAATACGCTTTCGCCGGTGGTATTGGTGAAGTCGGCCAGAACGACAGTATCTTTACCTTGAAAGTGCGGGGTCAGGTGGCCGACCCAATACCAGATGCCGGCTGCGATCACGACCAGAACGGCCAGCAGGACCGCCACAGGTTTCCACGGCAGCTTGCGAGCGGGCCGGCTCCGGTTCAGCGTAATCGTTTTGTCCGAAGGTAAGGAATATCTCAGCGCCCGCTCTTCACTGGCGCGCTCGGCCTCTGCGGCCTCGGCCGGAAGCACCATTGACTGTTGTGATTCGGTACTGCGCTTCAGGCGTAGAAGGTCGCTTCGCAGATCAGCGGCATGCTGGTAGCGCAGGTCGCGATCTTTTTCCAGACACTTGTTGATGATGTCTTCGAGCGGTACGGGCAAGTCTGGGTTCAAACGCAGCACGGGCACCGGGGTGCGACGGAAGAGCGAATCAAAAACATCGGCCGATGAGCCACGGAACGGCAGCACTCCGGTCGACATCTCGTAGAGCACGACCCCAAAGGAAAACAAATCGGTACGAGCGTCGAGATCATACCCGCGGGCCTGCTCCGGCGACATGTAAGCTACCGTGCCCAGCAATCGGCCGGGATCAGTCAGGCGGTTTACCGCTTCGCCTGAGCCAATGGTCGCCTGAGTACCGAAGAGGGGATGCTTGGGCATGACCTTGGCCAGTCCAAAATCGAGTATCTTGCCCAGTCCGCGCTTGGTGACGAAGATGTTTCCCGGCTTGATGTCGCGATGAACGATGCCCTCGCCATGCGCCGCGTCCAGGCCCTCGACCACATCCAGAGCAATCGCAATGATGCGATCCGCGTGCAACGGTTGCGCCTTGATGAGATGGTTGAGACTGACGCCCTCCAGGAACTCCATCGCGATAAAGGGGCGGCCATTGTCCTCGCCGATCTCGTAGATGGTGCAGATGTTGGGGTGATTCAGGGCTGAGGCGGCGCGGGCCTCGAGGCGAAACCGTTCCAGGGAGCGCGCTTCCTGAAGCAGTTCGTCGGGAAGGAATTTGAGCGCGACAAAGCGTCCCAGTTCAAGGTCTTCCGCCTTGTAAACCAGGCCCATGCCTCCACCGCCAAGTAACTGCACTATGCGGTAGTGCGAGATGGTGGTGTCGATCATTCGCTCTCTCGATATTACGCCCTGCCCGAAATGGTAGGCATGACTGCGAATAGCGTCAAATACTATTGCGCGGCCTTGGTGCTTGCCTCCTGAACTGGGATTCGCCCGCGGTACTGCGCGTTGCCACCTTCCTCCGGCATCAGGGAACTCCTTCGCGACGCGCCTCTACTCCACGGCCTCAGTCGAGGCTCCCCTCAGCCGCAAATGGCGGCGAATCCGGTTAGAATCGTACGATGCACAAGTTTTTCGACAATCCAGCTGAGCGCGTAGCGCCCCCGGGCGTGCGTGTGCCCGCCAGCATCTCTCTCGGTGGAGTCGAAATTCGTCCCGCAACCGTGCTGGCCCCCATGGCTGGGGTGACGGACACGGTATTTCGCCGCTTCATCCGCAACCTGGGCGGCTGCGGCCTGATGATGACCGAGTTCACCTCGGCCGACGGCATCGTTCGCCACAAGGACAAGAAGGCCAAGCAGTACCTCACGTTTTACGGCAATGAGCACCCCATTTCGGCGCAGTTGTTCGGCAGCGACCCGGTGACGCTGGCCGATGCAGCGCGCGTGGTCCAAGATCTTGGCTTCGACCTGGTCGACCTGAATCTCGGCTGCCCGGCGAAAAAGGTCGTGAAGTGCAATGGAGGCTCGGGCCTGTTGCGCGACCTGCCGCTCATTAAGAACATCTTTGAGTCGGTGCGGGCCGCAGTGAAGGTTCCGTTCACGGTGAAGTTCCGCGCCGGCTGGAACGACAAGGAAATCGTACACGTGCAGCTTGCGAAGTTGGCGCAGGAGTGTGGACTCGCTGCCGTGGCGCTCCACGCCCGCACCCGCGAGCAGGGATACAGCGGGCAGGCGCGGTGGGAGTGGATTGCCGCACTGAAGGATGCAGTTTCGATTCCGGTAGTCGGCAACGGCGACGTCCGCTCGCCCGAAGATGCCGCCGCCATGGTGGCGCAAACCGGATGCGATGCCGTGATGATCGGACGCACGGCTGCCTCGAATCCGTGGATCTTCCGCCAGATCGAGCAGTACACACTCACGGGCCGTTACGATCTGCCGACCGAGGCCGATCGCTACGACATGATCCGCACTTACTTCGCGATGCTGGTCGAGGAGCGTATGCCCGGAGCCGCAGGAAAGATGAAACAGTTCGCCTCGTGGTTCACGCACGGCGTGGCGCATGGCGCGCACCTTCGCAAGAGTGTCTATGAGGCGAAGAGCGAAACGGAAATTCTCGACGCTGTGGATCGCTTCTTTGAGCAGGCGCTGAACGGCAAGCTTCCTCCTGCGACGCCGGCAGGCACGCTTCTAAGCACGGCCCCCTGAGCTAACGGCCTGCAGTCGCATTCGATCAGCTCAAACCGTACGTAGTTGCTGGGCCCCAAAACCTCGCAAGGAGTCACAGATGAGCAAAGGCCTTCCGCAACGTCAAATTCTGCGCAGCATCGGGGCTGTTCTGGCGGGCATGGTCGTGGGCATTGTGCTTTCCATCGGCACCGATCTGCTGATGCATGCGATTGGCGTTCTTCCTCCCATAGGCCAGCCGGCCGCCAGCGGTCCTTTATTTCTGGCAGCGGTTTATCGCACCATCTACAGCATTCTCGGCAGCTACATCGCGGCCCGCCTCGCGCCCTATCGCCCCATGCTGCACGCGCTCGGGCTCGGCGCGATTGGCTTCGTCGTGAGCGTGATAGGACTGGCGGTGACGTGGAACAAGGAGGCCGTTTTCGGGCCGCATTGGTATCCGATAGCGTTGGTGATTCTCGCTCTGCCCGCCGCGTGGATCGGCGGGAAGCTGCGCATGAATCAACTGTCATCCGGGCAAGCGTCCTCCAGGAAAGCAGCCGCTTGATTCTCACCGGATACAGCTTACGAACTCAGTCTCAGCTTGGCACCGGGACCGACGACTTCTGCGTGCAGCGCGGATTTCTGGTCTTGTTTGACTTGTACCTCAAGGCCAAGCTGTTGATAAGTGGCTGACAGTTCGCGCGGATTATGACTTGTCGCGCCGAAGCGATTCAAACGGCATCCCGCAGGCGCGTCAATCGAAGGATGTATTGAGCCGGCTCCCCACTGAATAAAAAAGGGAAGCAATCCATCGCGATCATTCTCCGGGTTCAGCGTCTGCCAGCTCAATAGGCGGCCATCGGGCCGCTTGCGCGAGCCTGGAGTGGGTCCACTAAACGCAACGCCAGCTTTGCGCAGCTGTGCAGCCAATGCTTCGATATCGCTGGTATGGGCGGCCCAGGTGATAATTCGCGGCTTATCCAGGTGTCGCAGCTTGCCGAGCATCGACGATGGGCCAGCCGCGAGGCTCGACTGCGCCGGATCCGGAGCGATGATTTCCAGGTAGTGCATCTTGCCCAGAGAAAGCAGCGCATTGCGCGTGCCGCGGCCAGGATGCACACCTCCGACGACAGCTGCAACTCCCGTGTGCAGTTCGACGAACGCGATGCCAGCATCGAGATCGCTGCAACCTAGCAGGATGTGGTCAAGCATGGGAGGTACCGCAGGCTGCGTCAGCGGCACAGCGGTGCGCGTACGTCATCAGCATCGCGCCACCTGTCAGTGTAAGAAATGAGCGGCGTGTAATCATTCATGATTCCCGATTGCGAATACAACCTTCAGTTGTAATCGAAAAGTGGCAGATCTCGGTCGACTGATACAAGCGGCCTGAGGCGGAAAGACTCAGCACGCCGCTCACCCTATGCTGATCTGTAGCAGCGTCTGCTTATGTCCCATTAGCCGGCTGAAGAAGTCGCCCATGCGCTTCATCCATCCATACTTCTGGCGCAACAGATCCTGAGCTTTGTTGGCTTCGCCACCTTCGATGATGCGGGCCTGCCCGTCGACCCACGCTCCGCGTACATTGCCGCGAATGTCGCAGGGTGCGACACGGACGTGTGGATTATTGCGAATGCGCTTAACTTTGCCGGCGTCAGCCTCGGAGTAGAGATAAAAAATGTCGGGTGCGGCGGGATCGGCCGCGAACCATACCGGGGTGCGCACGCCAACTCCAGTCTTGCGAAAAGTTTCCAGGCTGATGTACTTGGCAGCGGCGAATTGGGCTATTGGCTCAGGCATATCGTTCTCGCCTAAAGGGTAAAACATGGGGCCGGAATCAGGGTACCACCGGACGTGTCGCCCCACGTCACGTCGCCCGAAGTCCTAGAGAGGCTAATTTTAGTAATCTTAGTAAGCATTTATATTAATAAAATCAAGTTTATACTTGACAATCTTAATAGTATTCAGCATTATGCATTTGGGACTTCAAATCTATGGCAATCTCCAGAACCACCTGTCCTGAATGCAATCGTGGGTTCAAGATCACTCGGCTTGCCTGTACGACGTGCAATCTGGCCCTGGAAGGCGAAATTGAGCTGTCGCCCTTGTGCCAGCTTTCGCTCGACGACCAGGCGTTCGTGATGGCCTTCGTCCGCCATCACGGCTCGATCAAGAAGATGGAAGAGCTGTTCGGGATCAGTTACCCGACGGTGAAGAACCGTTTGAATGCCGTGGCGGCTCGACTCGACAAGAGCTTGCAGGCTCCGTCTCCGCAGGAATATGTGTTGGAGCAGCTTGCACGCGGCGAGATCACGGTGGAGGAAGCGCTGGAGAAACTGGGTTGAGTCCCTGGAGGAAAGCACATGACAGTCGAAAACAGGAAAGTGCTTGAGATGCTGGCCGCAGGCAAGATCACGTCGGAAGACGCCGAGCGGCTGCTCGATAAACTGGCAGCGGTCAAAGATCCGCCCGAGAGCGATAGCCCGGGGGGCGCGGGCAAGGCCGGCGCAACCACGCCAAAGTACTTGCGGATTGAGGTGAAGGCTCCCGGGAAAAAAGACGTCAATATGAAAGTTCCGCTCAGCTTTGTGCGCTCGGGCGCGGGATTGATCGGCGTACTGCCCGCACAGGTCGTGCAAAGGCTGAATGAAAAAGGACTGAACCTGGAAGCTTTGTCGAATCTGCAGGGCGAAAAGTTAAATGCCGCGCTGAACGAACTGTGTATCGATATCGACAAGGGAAATGAGAAGCAGGTGCGGATCTTCTGCGAGTGATGCACCCGGCCAGCATTGCGGTACGCCGTCACCATGCGGCGCATCTATAATTGCTCTGTTAGCTGCTGGGCCGGACGGTCGCTGCCGGTCTGCGAACGACAGCTTCGGCTGGGCTGCGCAGGCGGGGAGAGGAAAGTCCGAACTCCACAGAGCGGTGTGCCGGATAACGTCCGGGCAGCGGCGTTCAAGCGCCGTGGACGGAAAGTGCCACAGAAAATATACCGCCCTGAGCAATCAGGGTAAGGGTGAAAAGGTGCGGTAAGAGCGCACCGCGCCCCGGGTAATCGGGGTGGCAGGGAAAACCCCACACGGAGCAAGACCAAATAGGGGAGGAGCGTCCCTCGGGACGCGCGTGCCGGCTCGGTGCGCCACAACTTCCGGGTAGGTCGCTGGAGCGGCACAGTGATGTGTCGCCTAGAGGAATGACCGTCTCCTGCTCGCAAGGGCGGGAACAGAATTCGGCTTACAGGTCCAGCAGCTAAAAAATTCCGCCTTTGGCTTTTGGCCTTTGGCTTTTTGGCTTCACCCCAGTTCAGTTGGCGCGGCTGCAAACGGGCAACTCCGCCTAAGAGCGTAATTTCAGCTCAATGCCATTCGATCTACAGCCCACATTGAGAGGCGCTCTCCTCGAGCTCAGGCCGTTGCGCGCCGAAGACTTCGATGCGCTTTATGCCGTCGCCTCGGACCCGTTGGTCTGGGAGCAGCATCCGTCGAGCGATCGCTACAAGGAAGAGGTCTTCACGGCGTTTTTCCGCGAGGCGCTGGAATCCGGCGGAGCGTTGATCGCTACTGACGCCGCTACCGGCGCGGTCATCGGATCTTCCCGATTTCATGTACACGATTCAAACCAGAGCGAAATAGAAATTGGTTGGACATTCCTCGCGAGGTCGCACTGGGGAGGCGCATACAACGGTGAGATGAAACGACTCATGATCGAGCACGCGTTTCAATTTGTGGACTCGGTGATCTTTGTTATCGGGCCGCAGAATCTCCGCTCTCGCCGGGCGGTAGAGAAGATCGGGGGAATTCTGGCTGGCTCCAGGCCTGACCCGCGCGGCGGAGCCAACATCGTGTACGAGATTACCGCTTCGAATTTTGCCAGCCACTGAACCGCCATTTCGAACGAGTGTCACGCGAGAGGAAATAAAGATCTAGGAGTGACCCTTTGCGAGTTCCCTCAGGTACTTCACCTTCTTGCGCACGTACCCAGCGTAGATGACGTTCAGCTTCCAGCAGAGCGGGCCGAGGAAGATTCCGCCGCGAACGATCTGGCGGTAGAAGAACGTCCATGCCGGCTTCGCGATTTCGGCTAAGCGACTCGCTTGCCACCAGGTGTAGCCTGTATCGAAATAATGTTGCGCGCTCAGCTTCGCGTAGTGGTCCATGGTTTCGGCGAATTGCGCGATGTCGGTGTAGGCGTAGTGCAACATGTCGTGCTTCAGTTGCTGAACTTTACCGTCGACCTTGATGGACTCGTGCACGATGCGGGGTTGAAACTGTCCTCTACCTTTGCGAATGAGACGTAGTTGCGCGTCGGGATAGAAGCCGCCCCCGCGAACTGGCGTGTCTCCGATGTACAGGACTCGCGGAATGCGGAATCCGGCTATGTCGTCAGGAACACCGCGCTGCATGAGTTCGCGAATCTCTGCGGTAAGCGCCGGCGTCAGTACTTCATCAGCATCGAGGCTGATGATCCACTCACCGGTTGCGAGGTCGATAGCTGTGTTCTTCTGCTCGGCGTACCCAAGCCAATCCTGGTGATAGAAGCGAACGCCGAAGCTCTTCGCGATTTCAGGCGTGCCATCGCTGGAGCCGCTGTCGAGGAAGACGACCTCGTCCGCTATCTCGCTGACTGCGGCGAGCACCTGGCCGATTGTCCCTTCTTCGTTGCGCGCGACGATCGTAGCCGATAGCGGCGGCCCGCCCGTCTTGGTCGCGTTCGATGGAGATGAAGCTGCTGCTGCCGGGTTCGCGGCGGACGGTTGCATGATTACGTTGTTCGGCCGACCAGACTCTTCATGAATGAGCTGATCTCGTGGCGGAAACGCTCTTTGCGGCGATAGCTGTCGCTCTTCACCCAGTTCATCTGCAAGCTCATACGCTTGCCTTCGAAGGGGGGAAAGCCATGCCATGAATGATCGCAGCGTTTGAAGATGACCATGCTGCCCATGGTCGGCGGGACCTCGGCGACGTAGTCTTCGACGTTCTTGGAGCGCAGCAGGCGCAGGCGGCCACCCTCGGTGTTCCACTCGGGATTGAGATACAACAACACGGTGATGAGCTTGTCTTTCGAGTCGGTGTGGAGCTGCCCATCGCCCGGATCGGACCAGCCGCGTACGGTGATCATCGTGGGATAGGAGCTGAGATCGAGACTGAATTTTGCAGCCACGACCGATGCAAATTCCGGACCGAATAGTTCGTCTGTCAGTTGCTTGAACGACGAACCGTAGCTCAGGCGCGACAAAGGGTGGCTGCCTTTCTTCTCGATCTGCGGAAAGTCTCGAGCGATGCCAGCTTTGCAATCGTCATTCAAGACATCATCCACCAGCAGATACTCGAAGGGCTCGCGATGAAGTTCAGCGGCAGCGAGTTTGGCGAAGTTCAACATATGTATATCGCGACTATTGTAGCGAGACCAGCCGGCCGGCTGGAATCACATCCGGGCCCTTGTGCGCGAACGCGATCTCGGCTTGACGCAGCCCCTCCAGCACGGCCCCGAACACGTCGCCGGGCGTGATCCGTTTCATGCACTCGGTGGTGCCGAGCGGGCACACTCGCTTATGGCAGGGCTGGCATGGCAGCTCGCCCTCGGTGGAGAACAGCTTGATATGCGGGCTGCCGATCGGAGGCGTGCGCCGATAGCCGGTTGGCCCGTAAATCCCGATGAGCACCGGCACCCGCATTGCTCCGGCAATGTGCAGCGGAGCGCTGTCGGACCCGACGGCGACCTGCACTCGCTCGTACAAAGCGTACATCTCCGCAATCGGAAGCTTCCCGAAAAGATTGCAGACCCTGCCCTCAATTTGTGTGGGCGAAAATCCGCGCAGAATCTGTTCGCCGACTGTGGCATCGGCTGCCGAGCCTTGCACGACTAAGTTGAGATCGGTTTCCTGCAGGACCTGTCGCAGCAGCGCGCTCCAGTGCTCCACTGGCCACATCTTGCTTACCCACTGCGTCGCGGGAGCGATGGCGACGATTGGCGCATCGTTCGAGAACGCTCTGTTCAGCAACTCAGCAACATGTTCACGCGCGGCATCAGTGACGCGAGGCGGCTCAATGGTCTGGCGAACCTCGCCTGCTCCGATGCTGTGCGCCAGCTCCGCCATGTGCTGCAAGTGCGAAACCGTGGGATCGAAGTATTCATCGCGATCCAGGAAGCGCTCGGTATAGAACATGCTGCTGAACTCGCGGCCATGACGGTATCCGATGCGGCGCTTGATTCCGGCAAGGTATGGAACCAGAGCGGTCTTGAACAGTCCCTGCACATCGACCGCGACATCGTATCCGACAGAACGGATGTCGCCGATGAATGCCTGGAACTCGCCATAGGTCTGCGCCCACTTTGCGGGATTGCTCAGCGCGCGCGACCAACTGCGGCGCGAGCAGCGGTGAAGGTAATCGAGAGCGGGATGGCCTTCGATGGCAGGCGCCAGCTCGGTGTCGATGGCCCAACCGATCTTGGCGCCAGGGAAGCCGTCGCGCAGCATGCTGAGGATGGGCAACGTCTGAATAACGTCGCCCAAGGCGCTGAAGCGCACCAGCAGGATCTTATTTGGCTTCTTCGTGTGCAGCGTGACTATGCCATCCCTCGAGGCGATGAAGGCCCTCTATAGATGATAGCTCGAATCGAGCAGGCTCCTACCAGTCCCGCGGCGAGCGGACAAGCCAAAGCGCCTCGTTTGCAGATCACGACGAAGGTAGCGAGCCGAACCCGGGGAGCCAAACCTACGTTGTCTTTCCCTTGAACATCCGGTAAATCAGCAGCAGCAAAATCGCGCCGAAGAAGGACGCGATCCAGCCTGCCGTCTGGCCTTCCTGATAGTGGCCCATCTTCTGGAGGATCCAGGTAGCAATCAGCGAACCGGCCATGCCCAGCAGCATGGTGATCCAGAACCCGCCGGGATCTTTCCCGGGCATGAAGAACTTCGCCAGCGCGCCAATGATCAAACCAAAGATGGCGAAGCGAAGGATCCCAAACAGTCCCATGGCAACGAGGTAATGCGTCACGGCAGCCTCCTGCACATCAGAGTGCTGTGCGCCGGTCGTCTGGCGCATCAGATGGAAGTGAATGCGAGGAGAAGTCTACATTGTCTCCGCTAGAAGACACAAAAGTCGTGCCGCAAAGATGCATAGATTTTGGGATCGCCACGGGCAGGGTTGGGATTGAGAACTTACCGCGAAACCCAGACGCCAGCTTCGGCCGCGGAGTTTCTCGTCCGATGCGGGCGATTACTACGCGCCGGCGCAGGCGAGAGCTTCGCGTTCTCAGTCGCCGCGTGAACTTCCAGGTCTTTGGAGGTCAAAGTATGCGTTCCCACCAGCCTTAGATCGGCGGTCGCGCGGGTAGCCAAGGGAAGCCAAACTCCGTCGGCGCGACCATAGTCGATTGCAACATTGAGGTCCTTGATCCACCACGACGGATTCTTCGCGGGTTGCCCTTCAGCTCTTACGACCAGAAAACTCTCAGCGTCGACCCATGCTTTGCCGCGCAGCAACTCGACCGCATCGTGCTTCGGCTTTAACTGAAGAACATACATCGGCCTGCCATTGAGTGTCTCTTGTCCGAGCAGAGCGAAGTCATAGTTATCGGTACAGAAATCGGAGTGCACCGAGCCCTTCGCCATATTGGCTTCGTGCTGGAGCACGCGACGCACGATGCTCTCGCCCCGCTCGTTGCCTTCCGCTTTGCGAATCGAAAAATCCTTGCGCGAGGGTGGAACGTAATCGACTTCGGCCAGAACCTGCGACGTCGCGACCTTGGGATCGGCGCCCGACAAGCGATACTGCCGAAGCAAACTGTAGGCGGGGCGATTCTGTTCTGCGCTCTCGGCCGTGTGCATTCGGCTCACGATGTCAGGAAGGCTCAGCGAAGTGGCGGTTTGCGCAGCGGCGGTCGGCAACATAAGCGCCACCGCCATACACAGCACAAAAAATCTTCCGCAATCCTTCCCCATGAACGGTCTCCCGAGTCTCGGCCAGCTCCAACGTATATAGAGTTAGAAGCGTGGCCAGTCCGGGGCGATGCCCTAAAGATGTCATTCGATTCGTGACAGGAATGTTGCTGGACCCGGGAGCGTTGCACCCCACGCAAATGACCTCGCAGCAGCGCTTTAGATTTGTGCAACCTCGTGATAGACCCTGAGCATCCGGCTGACGCTCTCATCCCACGAGAACTTCTGCGCCTGCTCGGCGCCACGGCACTTCAGCTTCTCACGCAAATTCTGGTCGAGCAGCACGCGATAAAGCGCTCGCTGGATGTCGAACACATTTTCCGGATTCACCATGACCGCAGCGTTGCCGACGACTTCGGGAATGGCTGACGTGTTGCTCGTCACCACGGGCGTGCCATGTGCCATGGCCTCGAGAGGAGGCAGGCCAAAGCCCTCATAGAGCGAGGGGAAGACAAAGATCTTGGCCTGGTCGTAGAAGATGCGCAGGACCTCGATGGGCACGAATCCCAGGAAGCGCACGTCATTCTGCATGTGACTCTTGATGACGGTGCGCCGCAAGTCGGGATGACGTGAGACCTCGTCTCCAATAATGATGAGGCGCAGGTCGGGGAAGCGGCCCTCTTCTACCAGTTGGTTCTTGAGGAGTGAGAACGCCTCGATGATGCGGACCACGTTCTTATGCGGGCTGATGCGGCCGGCGTAAAGCAGAAACGGGTAATTCACCTGGTATCGTTGCGCGATGAACTTGCGGTCGGCAGCGTCGGCGTGGCCCTGCTTGAAGCGCTCGTCGAGCGCGTTGTAGATGACCTCAATCTTGTCGCCCGGAACATTGAAGTAGCTCTCCGTGTCTTTCTTCGAGAAGTGACTGACCGCGAAGATTCTCGCAGCTCGGAGCAGCACTCTCTTGGTCAGCAGAAAGTGCATGCTCCGCTTCAACTCGGAGCTGGTGCTGGCGCGATACATGTGGTCGAGCAAGTCGTGCACCGTGACCACGTAAGGACATGGGATGCCCTGTGGCTTCCAGAAAAGATGCGGCACATGCAGCAAGTCGCAGCCGTTGATCTTCAGAATGCGATGCAGTTCGAGATAGCTGGCGAGCGAGAACTCGTTCGGGTGAGTGGGTATGGTCGTGAAAGTTCGATGGCAGGTCTTCAATGCCGCTGAGCTTTCCGGGAATCCCCAGCAGGAAGTATTCGTTGTCGTGATCGAGTCGCGCGAGCGTCCGTATGGCGTTGCGGGTATAGGTCCCGAGTCCGAACTCGCTGATGCGACGAATATCGATGGCGATGCGCACAGCCCAGTGTAAACCGCGGCGTAGTCCGGCTCGACTGCGGTCTAGGCCTTGCCTCGAAACAGGAAGACCAGCTCGATGACCAGAATGATGACCACCATGACTTCCAGCACGAAGCCGCGGCTCTGGTGGAACTCGTCGATCAGGAAGTGATAGAGGTCTCCTGCTGTCTTGAGCTTCTCGTTGACCAGGTTCTTGTAGTCCGGCACCCCGACCTTGTTTGCCGCCAGCCGGTAGAGCCGCGCCGCGAACATGTCGCTGACGAACTTGATCGCGGTGTCGGCGCGTTCGACCAGTTCCGTCACTTCAACGGTTACGCTGTTGAGGCGCGAGGCCTCGCGTCCCATGCGCCAGCGGGCAATGAAGTTCGCGCGTCGCTTGAGCGAAGCGTAGACGCTGGCCAGCTCGCGATCGAGCAGCTCGTCATAATGGCGGAACTCGAGCAGTTGAGAGTTGGCGTACTCCAGAATCTGAATGGAAGTCTCAGCTCCAGCGAGCGTGTCGTAGACGAGCGCGGCGTTCCAGCCCACGACCACCAGATCGTTGGGATAGTAAGACAAGCTTGCCTGTAGAGTGTCAGCCCGCTCGCTGCGCGCAAGCTCTGTCTTCTCGCCGCGCAAGATGCGAGCAATCTGATCTCCATGGTGGGCCAGCAAATCGTCGCCGACGGGGTCGCCTTCGATTTCGTTCAGGATGAAAACGTAATAGTCTTCGCTGATCCACTGGTCGTACGGACGAACGATGACCGAGGAGATGCGGGTTAGGCGTTCGCGAACGATCTCTTGCGCTTTGCGCTCCAGCTCAGGGCTGGGAACGAAGCGCGCAGCCAGCGCCACCAGCGAGTCCCAATCGCCTTCGAACGGCAGTTCGAAGCCTACGCTCACCACTCCGTAGTCGTAATACTTCACCTCCACGCCGAGCGTCTCGCCGGACGGAAGCACTGATGGAATCGCTGCGGCCGATTACGGGAGGCTTCTCGAAGCGAACGTATTCCGGCGTGGCGTGCTTGAAGCTGGGCTCGGCGCGGCGCGCTCCCAACATGGCGCGCAGCTCTTCCAGGCGAATCTCTTCGCACACATCGTGCAACAGCATCGCCTTGACCGAGCCTTTGAGCATGGGGAGCCAGGATCAACGTGTACGCGTTACGGAGTTCGGGCGAAAGAGAAAATCGCCGCGCTTCACGTTGGCGCGCCGCACGAAGCTCAGTTACGGCGTTGGCCTTCAGCCGGTCGGCGTACTTCTTCCGAATCTTCTGCGCCTTGGGCGCCACCACGAACATGCAGTACGGTTGCGTCGGATTGTTCTCCAGATAGTTCTGGTGATAGTCCTCGGCAACGTAGAAGGTCGAAGCCGGTTCGATAGCAGTCACGATGGGATCGGCATAAACCTTGTCGCTGGTGAGTTCGGCAATCACCTTTTCCGCGACTTCTTTCTGGTGTTCGTTGGTGTAGAAGATCACCGAGCGATACTGCGTGCCCACATCGTTGCCCTGGCGGTTCAACGTGGTCGGGTCGTGCAGGGTGAAGAACATTTCCAGCAGGTCGTGATAGGTGAGTTTCTCGGGATCGAAGACGATCTCGGCAACTTCGACGTGCCCGGTATTGCCGCCGCAAACCTGCTGATACGTCGGGTTGGCGACCTGTCCGCCCATGTAGCCTGAACGCACAGACTCTACACCTTCAATCTGCTTGAGGGCGGCTTCGACGCACCAGAAGCATCCGCCGCCAAGTATTGCTGTCTCTTTCTCCATGCTCATATGGATGCACCCCTTCGGGATTGTATTCAGCGAAGCTCCCCAATGGGCGATAATTAGCCGCAAGCATGTTCCCGACTTCACTGGCGCGGATCACCCACAGGGCCTGGTCGCGGTCCCTTCTGACGATTTTGCTCGCTGACCGCAACTTGCGCTGGCGCTCAAAATCCGCTGACCCAGCTCGTCACGGGAAAGCCCAAGCCTGCGCAGACTACGCCTGCCCCGGCTGCCACCCCGCTGCGTCCGCTCCGGCTGTGCAGCCGGCGCCCGAGCCTTCCCCGCCTCAGGTCATTCCGCTACCGGAAGTGGCGATGCGGTTAGAGCAGTTGACGCAGACGCTGATCGACGTCGCGTCGAGCCTTCCCGCCGATGACCAACTCCAGTCGCTGAGCAGCGCCATCAGCCAATATGGAGCAGCGGTGGAGGCCAAGCGGAAAGAAGCCGACGCGTTGCTGGCAAGCTCGCCGACCTCACTGGAGTTGCGCGAACAGGAAACCTATTGGCGGGCCTTTCAGACCTCCAGCGCAGTCTGGCGCAAACAGTTGCTGGGTTGGGCGAATGCCGAACAGGGCGCCATCAACCAGCTGAACCAGCTTGAACCGAACGTGGGCCGCCACGCTTGACGCTTACCGTTCAGACCATGAGCTTGAGACGCTGATCCTGTTAATTCGCGGGAACCTGGACAACCTGCACAAGCTGCGCAGCAAGGCGACCCAGCAGCTTCAGTCCACCGTAAATCTTCAGATTGCACTGGGAGCACAGGAGCAGGCAGCGGCCGACGTCATGGCAAAGCTCGCCGTTGCCCAGCAGGCCCTGGCGGAACGATTGTTCGAGCGTGACAGTCTGCCTTTCTGGCAGCTCGGTGCGCGGCGGCAGCAGGGCGAGAACAGAGTCCTCTACACCTCGGCACGTACCAGGTGGCTATCGATTGCCGCGTTCCTTCGTGAACGGCCGGGAGCGGTTGTTTTCCTTTGCATTTTGTTGGGTGCTTCGCTGCTGCTGACGTATCGCGTGCATCGAGCCGCCAGCAGTCGCCATCTCGAGCAGGCGCTTCCGGACGACGCCTCATTGCTGATCGATCACTGGGTAGCGTTGGGACTGCTCGCACCTCTGTTGACGTCTTACGTGTTCGCGCCTTCGGCTCCTTTCTCTCTGATTGGGCTTACGGTGCTTTTCTCCTTCTTTCCCATCCTGCGATTGCTTGCGCCGATGTTGCGTCCGTCGTATCGAAAGGCGCTTTTCGTGGCTCGCCGCATACTATGCCGCGCTGATCCTGATCGGCTGGCTGCCGCTGCCTGCCGTGCTCAAGCGGGAACTCGGATTCGCCATCGCTCTGGCGGTGTTCGTCAGCCTGGCGTACCTGCTGCGCCCCAGCAGGAGGGCTGAAGTGCAACACCATTCCGTGCTGGTCCTGGGAGCGCGGGTGGCTACGCTGGCGCTGGGAGTTTCGCTGGTTGCCAACCTGCTGGGCTACGTGCGATTGGCGCAGTACGTAGGCATCGCGTGTTTATACAGCTCGTTCGTGGCCATCGCCATGTACACCGGGACGCGGGTGTACACAATCCTGCTGAAGGCGGCGCTCGACCTGCCACAAGCCGAGCGCCTGGCCATTGCCAGAATTCACCGCGACGGTCTGCGGCGCTGGGTACCCCGCATTCTAACTATCATCGCTGTCTTAGTCTGGCTTTCCACCACCCTCGATTTGCTGGGCGTGAGGGAGCAGTGTCGTAAGCGCGATCACGACAGGGCTCGACTTCCGCATCGCAGGCAGCGCCAGCGAAACCACGCTGGGCAGCGTATTGGCATTCTTCCTGATGCTGGTGATTGGCTACGTCATCGCCAGCGCCATCCGGTTTTTGCTGCGGGAAGAGCTGCTCAACCGCCTACACATGGGACGCGGCCTGCCCGATTTGATCGCGTCGACGGTGTATTACCTGCTTCTGCTGTTTGTGTTTCTCATTGCCGTCCGCGCCGGCGACAGTGGAGCTGAACAAGTTCACCCTGCTGACCGGCGCGCTGGGCGTGGGATTCGGCTTCGGCATGCAGAACATCATCAACAACTTCGTATCGGGATTGATCCTGCAATACGAGCGTCCGATACATATCAACGATGTGCTTGAAGTCGAAGGTTACACCGGCAAGGTCACGCGCATCGGAGTGCGCTCCAGCACGCTGCAGACGCCGCAGGGAGCTGAGGTCATCATTCCTAATGCGAATTTTATCTCCGGCAAGGTCGTGAATTGGACACTGTCCGAATCGATGCGACGAGCCGAACTGGCGGTCGGCGTCGCCTATGGTACCGATCCCAAGGTGATGTTGAAGTACCTGCTGGACGCGGCCAACAAGCACGAGAGCGTGCTTACCACGCCGCAACCGATGGCATACTTTATCGGCTTCGGCGACAGCGCGCTGAACTTCGAGCTGCACTTCTGGGTGATGCAGGACAGCAACTGGATTCGC
Organism: uncultured Acidobacteriaceae bacterium; assembly: GCA_963819645.1. GTDB lineage: Bacteria > Acidobacteriota > Terriglobia > Terriglobales > Acidobacteriaceae > CAVVDY01. Next base: position 45,314 of record CAWFWZ010000012.1, on the reverse strand, counting down.
GTGCGCAGCGAGATCGCGATGGCGGTGATGAAGAGCTTGGAAGACGCCGGGATCGAGATTCCGTTTCCGCAGCGCGACCTGCACTTGCGATCGCTCCCGGAAGGCACGGCGGCCACGGAGCTTGCCGATTCGTTGTTTGGCAAGAATGGCAACGAGGAGCGGCAAGGGCAACCGCAGAAGAAGAAGACGGTGGCGGCGGATGGGGACTGACTATCCACCCGGTCGCCAGCTGAGGGCAACCGCTTTGTATCAGGGCGCGGCTTCACAGGCTGCTGAAAAACTCTGCCGGGCGTCGCTTTGAAGGGGCGCAGCTTGAGCTGCGCCATGAGAGTCCTGTGTTTTTGTCATCCCGAACCTCTTTAGAGGTGAGGGATCTGCTGTTTTTTCCACTGCAAAGAGTTCTTCAGCAGCCTGTTCAGCCGTGCCGAAAATGAGTTTGAAGAAGAAGGGCGACGGATTCCTGCGAATCCGCAGAATCCGTCGCCCGATCTCTTGTCAGCCGCATTCGGCCCGACCGAAGTCAGGCCCTGATACAAGGCTCTCCTTCGCGGGCTTCTACTCTCCCACCAGAAACTTATACTGTGCGGCGTTCAGCGGCACCACGGAAAGCCGTCCCTGGCGCACCAGCGGCGAGTCTGCAAACAGCTTGTGAGCTTTGATCTCAGCCAGTGAAACCGGTTTGGGAAGCGGCTTGCCCGCCTTGATCTTTACCTGCGGCTTTGCAGGTTCGGGGACGTCAACTGAGACGACGGTCGCGCTACCTACGGCAGACTTGTGGTCGCCGGTTTCGTAGATCACAAGCCGGTCTCCCGGCTTCATTGCGCGCAGATTTTTCACGGCAACGGGATTCGACACCCCATCCCACACTGTCGTACCTTCGCGTTGCAGGTCGGCGAAGGAGTATACGGTTGGTTCAGTCTTCAATAAGTAGTCAGACAAGCTGCCCCCTCCAGGTATCAGGTTTCAGGTGTCAGATTCACGGTATTGCTGCAAGCTGTGAGCATCCTTCACTCTATGTCTGATACCTGATACCGTGAAACCTTCATCTCGGCTGCGGTGTGCCCGGCAAGTTGCCGTTGGTCACGTTGAAATTCGAATCGGCCACATTGCCATTCGGGTGCATGGTGCAGTGGTAGTCAATGTTGCCCGACTGATTGTTTCGCGCCTGCACTCGGGCACGTCCATCGACCATCACAAACGAGCCGCCACGCTTTTGGCTAGGCTGGCCGTTGAAACTTACGCTGCCGCCGTAACGCGAGGAAACCTGGTTGCGAATGGCGCGCTGGCAGTTGGGGACAACGTTGTTGCTCCAGTTGCCATTGTTCCCATTCCCGCCTCCACCGTTGTTGCCGCCATTGTCCCAGCCGCCTCCGTTCCACGACCCGCTTCCGCCATTCCACATGATGTCGCCGGTATAGCCTTGCATGCCGCCGCGATTGTCTTCAATACGAACTACCGCAACGCCATTGTTGGAATTGGGATTACGCACCAGCGTCTGGCGTCCGCGGCCGTCGATGCCCTGGAAGCGAAAGTTGTTTGGCCGCATGGGTAAGGGTTGGTTGCACTTCAGCCGCACCCACTGCGCAGGCCCGCCGCTGATCGAACGTACCCGGCCCTGACTGCCGCGAATTTCGACCTCGGCGGTGCCGCCGGTGCGGATTTCAAACGTGCACTTGCCGCTGCCGTTGCCGCCGGTGACCTGCGCCTGGATCGTCCCCTGGGCGAAGAGTGGACTGCTGACCAACGTCAGCGCGCTGAGCGCGACTATGGGGAGATACATCCGAACCAGTTTCATCGGGCCTCTCTCGACGGCGTATTTTCGGCAAACAAATATAGCAATCGGAAAGCGGGTCAACCAAATGAAAACTTAGGGTCTTGCAGGTTATCGGAGCGGAATTGGAACTGAGAACCATGGCCCCACCCGTCACCGAGCAGAGAAGGTGACGCTCAGGTATAATCAGAGGGTAAATTCAAGAGATTTTGGGGCTGCTTGTTGACCGTTCCACGGCCAAGAGCCGTTCGGGACCGCTCCCGCCAGAACTCGTAATCGGAGCCCTATTCAATGGCACAAGTTTGTGAAGTTTGCGGCAAGAAGCCGCTTGCCGGAAACAAAGTCAGTCACGCGCACAACATCACCAAGCGGCGCTGGAACGTCAATCTTCGTCCCGTGCATGCGAAAACCGCGCACGGCAACAAGCGCATGCGCGTCTGCGCCAGCTGTCTGCGCAGCGGCAAAGTGGTCAAGGCGTAAGCCGACCGCCGCACTCGCTTTTCCTTTCAGATCCGAAATCCGCCGGCGAAGGCCTACTTCGCTGGCGATTACTTTTTGGGCTTGAAGTTGACGTAATCGTTGTGTCCACTTCAACGGGTTCGCCATGCAGCGTGAAAGGTTTATGACGCCACTGCTGGGCCGCATTTAAGTGTTCGCTTCGACGAAAGCTCTCGAAGAAACTAATGTCCCCCGAGCGAATTCAGAACAATATTCAGCGGTGCAATCATCGGCGGGCGGAAGTAGCGGTCAACGATGAACCGCGAGCCGTCACGCGTGACGTCGTACATAAACAAGTCACTGGACGAGATGTAAGGACGCGAGTTGGTCGCAAACAGCTCGATCGGCGTGCCGGTCGAGAGACCCGGCTCGGTGGTAACCGGAACCGCGACTAGCGTCCCTGGTGGGTCAAGGTAAAAGATCTCTTTACCATCGCCGCGCCAACGTGGCTGTCTTCCGCCAGTGCGCGAGACCTGTAGTTTCCCGCCCGCAGTCGGGTAGGTGGTGATGAATACCTCCCAATCTCCAGTCTCATTCGACTCGTAGGCGACCCACTTTCCGTCAGGAGAAATCTGTCCATTGCGCTTGGCGCCGCCCTCCAGGAAGGTTGTCATCTTGCCGTCCGGCACCGATACCAGGATCAGCGAAGCGCCGCCTATTTTAAATTCTTCGGTCGCCAGTAAGGGTGCGATCGTCGAGGCTCCAGGAATTAGGTATGAAGTCACCGCCACCGTTGGGCGGCCCTGCCAGACCCTTATCCGGTAGCAGTCCATTCGAAGGCTTCAGTCGCAGCACATCCGAGGTGCCAATGCCGCGGAAGGCAATGGTCTTTCCGTCACGCGACCACACTCCCGTGGTTTCCTCCGAGGGATCAAAGGTGAAGCGTGCGGAAGTGGAGTTCTCCAAGTTGTAGGTCCAGACATCAATGTTCTTCTCGCGACGGTTGGCCAGGTCGAAAGCCACTCGCCTCTGATCGGGCGAGATCGTGGGGTTGGCGATGATTCCCGGCTCGCCGACTTTTCCCAACTCTTTGCCCGTGCGATCCACCCAGGTGAGTTGAGACAGCGGAGCACCGACGCCCAGGTGATAGATGACGGTCGCGTTGTCGGCCACACTAAACGCAGCCCAATAGGTGGACGGATTCACGCCTACCTGTTCGGCGACAAGACGCGGTTTGCCGGTGACGCTGGTGCTCCCTGGCTTGTAGCCGACGGCGACCAGCGAGCCCTTGCTGTCCACGTAGAACAAGTTTTCGTGGCCGTATCCTGCGGTTGAGCGGCAGGCGACGATCTTGTGCTTCTCCCTGGCTTCGAGATCGCTCAGATAGATGCCGCTGTTCGGGTCTTTCTGGCCTTCATCGAAGTTACCCGACCAGAATAGAAAGTGATTCCCGTCGGGGAGGAATACTGGCCAGCGGTGTGAATCCTCCCCAGACTGGAAGACTTTGTCTGTCAGCGGACGCGCGTTCGAACCATCGGTATCCACCCGCCACAGCGCCCCGCTGGCATCGGGTGAGTAGATGATCACGTTCTTGCTTCCCCAGCTTCCGCCGCGAGGGCTGAGAACGCTGGCCAGGACCGTGGCACTTCCGCCGCCAACCGGTATCTTCTTAAGCCGGCCCGCAGCGAAGAACCCGATGTATTCATCGTCGGCCGAGAAGAACGGATAAGACGCTCCTTCGGTCCCCGAGAGCTTCACCGCCTGCAGCGAGCCTACCGGTTGCACGAATATCGCGTACTCACCGGTATCCCCGGGCGAGACATAGGCGAGCAGTGTCCCGTCGGCAGAAATCGTTTGCTGACTCACTTCTCCCTGCGTCGGTACCGCGAACTCCATGCGCTCGGCTTTGTTATTCGCAGGCGGATACAAGAACGCAAACCCCGCGAGCAGCGCCAGCAGCACGACGGCCGCACCGGCAATTATCCAGTAGCGCAACTTGCGATCCGGTTGCGCCTTCTGCGCGGGAAGGGTGAGAGATGTTTCCGATCCAGAGAGCGCAGCCAGTGCAAAGGTCAGATCGCGCGCCGACTGAAAACGGTCTGCCGGATTCTTCTCCATGCAGTGGCGAACGATTCTCTCCAGTCCGGGAGGAATGCGCGCCGTCGTGGTATCAATCTCCGGCGGCTCGGCATTCAGGATGGCGTGCATGGTCTCGACCGATGAGCCGCCGGTGAACGCACGCTTACCCGACAGCATTTCGTAGAGCACCGTACCAAAGCTGAAGATGTCTGAACGATGATCGGCAGGCATCCCCCGAACCTGTTCCGGCGACATGTAGCCCACCGTGCCCATCACGGTTCCGGGCGTGGTTTGGGCGCTGGTGACAGTCATGCCGGTCGCAACGCCAAGTGCCTGCTCCTTTGCCAGTCCGAAGTCCAGAAGCTTGGTGTGACCGTCCTTGGTGAGGAAGACGTTCTCCGGCTTTAGGTCGCGATGAACGATGCCACGCTCGTGCGCCGCCGAAAGCGCCTGCGCAATTTGCGTGGCAATCTCGATCGCCTTGCGCACCGGAATCGGGCCGCGGTTCAGGCGCTCCCGCAATGTCTCGCCTTCCAGCAACTCGGTGACGAGGAACGGCACTTCGCCATGCGTTCCGACGTCATAGATGGCGATGATGTTGGGATGATTCAGCGCCGCGATGCTGCGCGCCTCCTGCTCAAAGCGGCGCAGGCGATCGCCATCGGAGCCCGAGAGCCCGATTACCTTCAGCGCGACAGCACGGTGCAACCGGCTGTCGTTGGCGCGATACACCTCGCCCATGCCGCCCTCGCCAAGCTGCGAGACGACTTCGTACGGCCCGACCTTCTCACCGGGTGCCAGTGCCATGATTTCGAAATCGGATTATAAGCCGTGTTGCGCGATTAGCTTACGTTTGCGATACACCGGCCGGAAATAGCAACAAACCGCGGAAGCCGCAGCTTCCGCACTGATCAACGTCGTATTCGGAACCCGGTCTGCGCCTCTTGGAGGCAGTATTACTACTCATCGGAAAGCCAAAATTAAATAATTATGCCGTCTTTGAGATATTTTTGACCTATAATGCTCCCCTAATTGCATTACCTCGTAGCGTTTCTGGGTTCCTCGGTCTTTCTTCCGGGAGCAAGCACGCCGGAATCCTGCGAGACGGCCGAATTCGAGAATCTGCAGCGCTTCTGCTGCCTAACCAGGGAAGGGTCCATGAACTACAAGTTTAGCTGTTTGCTGGCGCTTGTCCTCGCGCTATCTGCGCCGGGGTTTGCGCAACATTCCACCTGCACCTATCCCAACATTGTGGTTCCAGACGGTCGGCTTTCGTATGCCGATGCCTACTTCTCTGCCAACACCAGCATGTATTGGGGCGTTTATGCTCAGGCCGGACACTCGTACTCCGTCGAGCTTAACTACGACTATGACGATACGTTTGCTACCGGTGGCCCTAACCTGACTGTGTTTCGAATCTACAACAATGGCGACAACTTCTGTTCGGCAAGCAGTACCCTTAGTTGGTTCCCTACCTATAACATGGCTCCGGTGATGGGAGGGCCCCTGGCGCCATCTTATCGTGGCGCCTTTATCGCACCTACTTCAGGCTTGTACGCGGTGCTGGCTACGGAGGGCAACAACCCGGGGCTTTTCAGCTTCCGAATTGTCGACACTACTCTGTTTAGTCCGCGCTGGAGTACCTATGGCGGATTTCTAACCCAGTGGGGATTTAACAATTCGTCCGACGCCGATTTGTCCGGCGTATTCACGCTTTTCGATACCTCAGGCACTGCCATAAAGACAGTTAACGTCAGCCTGTCGGCTGGGAAAGTCAAGTTTTACTCCAGCGTACATGGCGATCTCAATCTTCCCACGAATAGCGCGGGAAGCGCGACGTTTGCATTCGTCGGACCGCCGGGAGCAGTTCAAGGCGATGCTACCATCCTGAATTCGACGGCAACCGTACTCGCTCCGGTGAAGTTTGAGCCGCGGAATCCGCAGTTCTGAGACTCGATGCAGGTATATGAGCAGTGTGCTGATAAACCGCAGAAGGAGAACGTGATGAAAACGCTGTCGGCTGACGCGCTTCGTGTCGCTCTCCTTCTCGTTTCTTTGTCCGTCGCGGCACTGGCACAGGGATGGAAAGCGGACGAAAGCAGACACGTTTCCGTAGCTTCGCAAGGTAGGACGCTACAAGTGCGGGTAGATTCAACTGTCGCCCTGAGCGACGTGGTCGGTGCGCTGTGCGGAAAACAGAAGATGCAATGCAGCGGCACTGAATCCCTCGCTGCCTTTCCCGTGCCCAGCATGACAGTGAGTGGCACGGCAGAACAAGTAATCTTTGACCTGCTGCAAGGTACCGGGGTGAACTACAGCATCTTGCGCACAGCCTCAGGTGCAATATCAAAGCTCACTGTGCTAGGTCATGCTCCAGCAGGAACCCAGAACGCAAGTGGGCCTGCCGGGGTGAAAAACGGAAGTGCAGACGCAGCCCAGCAAATTCAGTCTTCGGAGATGACATATTCAGAACCCGAATCCGCCGAAGAAAGCGGAAGGTCTGAGCGCGTGATGGTGATGATATTCGGTGGCGCTTCAAACGCCTCAACAGAGACCGGTGGATCTGCGGCGAACCTGCTGAACGCCGCTGGCGGCACGCAGGCTGCGAACTCTAAAGTGCCCGAGTTCCTTCCATTCCCCGATCAATTCGGAAACCCCATACGCACCACACCAACGGCTCCGCCTACCGTGTTGCCGTTCCCCGATCACAATGGCAATCCGATTCCAGTTACGCCAGTACCCGTAACCGGGCCACCGATCCCGCTGAAGGGTCAATAAACAAAACGCGGAAGCCGTAGCTTCCGCGCTGATCACCTCTGATCAATGTTCCGCGATTGTCATCACGAGTCTTACGGTTGTCATCACGAGCGAAGCGAGGGATTTGCTCTCGTTGGCAGTGCCACGCTTTCTCAGTTGACGGTTCCCGTCACTGCAACCGAGAGCAGATTCCTCGCCCGCCACGGCGGGCTTGGAATGACAAATCATTTAGAAGGCGTTGGGCGGCACAGCTAAAGCTGTGCCCTGATACAAAGCCAATTCCCCATCCGTCTTAGCTGAGAGTTGATAGCTGACGGCTGATAGCTTCTCTTACAACGAGCTCATCTTCGACAGGAACTCGGCGTTGCCGACCGCCTTGCCCAGCTTGTCGATGAGCAGTTCCATCGCTTCGACCGGCGACAGCGGGTTGAGCACCTTGCGCAGCACCCAGATGCGCGCCAGGTCTTCCTTGGGGATCAGCAACTCTTCCTTACGCGTGCCCGAGCGCTGAATGTCGATGGCCGGGAAGGTGCGCTTGTCGACCAGCTTGCGGTCGAGAATGATTTCCATGTTGCCGGTGCCCTTGAACTCTTCGAAGATCACGTCGTCCATGCGCGATCCGGTTTCGATCAGCGCGGTGGCGATGATGGTCAGCGAGCCGCCTTCTTCGATGTTGCGGGCCGCGCCGAAGAAGCGCTTCGGACGCTGCAGCGCGTTGGAATCCACGCCGCCGGAGAGCACTTTGCCCGAGGGCGGAACGATGGTGTTGTAGGCGCGCGCCAGACGCGTAATCGAATCCAGCAGGATGACGACGTCGCGCTTGTGCTCGACCAGGCGCTTGGCCTTCTCGATCACCATCTCGGCGACCTGCACGTGGCGGGCGGCGGGCTCGTCGAAGGTCGACGAGATGACCTCGCCCTTCACCGAGCGCTGCATGTCCGTAACTTCTTCCGGACGCTCATCGATGAGCAGCACGATCAGCACGATCTCCGGATGATTGGTGGTGATGGAGTTCGCCAGGTTCTGCAACAGCATCGTCTTGCCGGTACGCGGCGGAGCGACGATCAGTCCGCGCTGGCCTTTGCCCACCGGCGTCAGCAGGTCCATGACGCGGGCGCTGATGTTCTCGCGCACCGTCTCCAGCTTGATCCGCTCCTGCGGATACAGCGGCGTCAGGTTGTCGAACAGAATCTTGTTGCGCGCTTCTTCGGGCGATTCGAAGTTGACGGCTTCGATCTTGACCAGCGCGAAATACTTTTCGCCCTCATGCGGAGGACGCACCTGGCCGCTGATGGTGTCGCCGGTCTTCAGGTCGAACTTGCGGATCTGCGACGGCGAAACGTAAATGTCGTCCGGACCGGGCAGATAGTTGTAATCGGGAGAGCGCAGGAATCCGTAGCCATCGGGCAGGATTTCCAGCACGCCTTCGGCGAAGATGTGTCCTTCCTTTTCGCTTTGCGCCTGGAGGATCTTGAAGATGAGGTCCTGCTTGCGCAGGCCGCTGGCGCCGGGTAGCTCGAGCGGGCGAGCGATCTTGGTCAGCTCGGTGATGTTCTTTTCTTTCAGTTCTGAGATTGTCATGTTCACCTACGAGGGATTTTGCAGAAGGGCGGGCCGGAGGAACGGCGGAGGAAGGCGCCGAAGCGCGACGCGCTTATGCAGCGCGCCGCTGGGCCTCGGAAGCAGTCTCCGGTTCTACGATAATGTTCTGCCGCTCGGCATCAGCGATGCGGTGCAGCACCTCATTAGTCGTATCCTGGATACGGGTGTTGGGACTATGGAACTTCCGCGTCGCCTTGGAAGCCAACTGGCACAGCGTGTAACGGTTGCGCAGAGTGTGAACTGCCTCGAATACGAGTTCAGACCGCATTCTTTCTTCTCCTAATTGCGTATGAAGGTATGTCCAGGGAGCCCGGCCGAGTTAATCGGAGTGATCCTTGCAGCTCCCGGCGTTACGAACTAAGCGGTGAGAACGTCTCGCGAGGCGCGCTCAAAAGGAGCCACCTGTTTGGATGCAAATCCCGCGCGAAGGGTTCCAATTTTCCGCGAATTACAAATCAGCTATCCAACCGACACTTTCCGGCCAGAACCTACCATGGTCTTTGGATCGTTCTGAATAACAGCGCAAAGCAGCACTGCACTCAGAGATTTGCCTTCCTGATTCCCGAGTGATTGGCGTTCAGTGTGTGGCCGTTTAGGGGCAGGACGTCTGGACTGGACCTACAGGACAACGGCCTAACTCAAAAGCGGTAAGTTAGCCGGGACTGAGAGCCCTAGTCAAGAAAAATCGTGTCCCAACTGGTCGCACATTGGTAACCAACGCCAAGCTGCTTAGTCCTTAGACGCCAAAATCGGCGAAAGGTACGTCATGAAAATGTAACCCGCGATGATTTCAGTAAGTTGCGCATGGATGCCGGAAAGCACTGTGGCCATAATGCAACACGTTGGCTTCGCGGTCATACCTGCTAAGATCGCGAGCCTACCGAATGCCCTACGCCCAAAATGTCCGGTCCAGCGTCCGGTACTGGATCGCCTCGGCGATGTGGCCCGGCTCAATCGTCCTCGGCTCCTGTCAGATCGGCAATCGTGCGCGAAACCTTCAGGATGCGATCGTGGGCCCGCGCGCTCAGTCCCTGCTTCACCATGGCGCGCTCCAGCAGGTGCTCGGAGTCGGTACCCAGCTCGCAATACTTGCGGATCTCGCGCGAGCCCATCTGGGCGTTGGCGTAGATCCGCTCCTTGCCCGCGGCAAAGCGGTTGAGCTGACGCTCGCGGGCGGTATCACGCGCTTCGCGAATATCGGCCGAGCTCTCCGGTATCACTGCGCTGCGCAGCTCGCGATAGTTCACCGACGGCACGTCGATGTGGATGTCGATGCGGTCCAGCAGCGGGCCGGAGATCTTCGACACGTAGCGCTGGATCATCATCGGCGAGCAATGACACTCGCGCGTGCGGTCGTTGAAGTAGCCGCAGGGGCAGGGATTCATGGCCGCCACCAGCATGAAACGCGCCGGAAAGCTGAGCGACATGGCGGCGCGAGCGATGGTGACCGTGCCATCTTCCAGCGGCTGCCGCATCACCTCCAGCACGTTGCGCGGAAACTCCGGCAGCTCGTCCAGAAACAGCACGCCGTTGTGCGCGAGCGAGACCTCGCCGGGACGCGGAATCATGCCTCCGCCGATCAGTCCGGCGTCGGAGATGGTGTGGTGCGGCGAGCGAAACGGACGCGTGCCCACCAGTCCGCTGCAGTCGAGTCGAGCACGCCGGCGACGCTGTGAATCTTGGTGGTCTCCAGCGCCTCGTCGAAGGTCAGCGGCGGCAGCACGGTCGCCATGCGCTTGGCCAGCATGGTCTTGCCCGAGCCAGGCGGCCCGATCATCAGCAGGTTGTGTCCGCCGGCGGCGGCGACCTCGATGGCGCGCTTGGCGGTCTGCTGACCGCGCACGTCTTTGAAGTCGACCCCGAACTGCTGCGAGATCTCCAGCAGCGCCTGGGTGTCGACCTTCATCGGCTGAATGCCGTTGCCGGTGTTCAGGAGCTGCACCACCTCCATCAGTGAGCGCACGGGATAGACGTCAACCCCTTCGACCACCGCCGCCTCGCGCGCGTTCACCTCGGGCACAATCAGCTTGCGAATCTTGTTGGCGCGCGCCATGACGGCGATGGGCAGAGCGCCGCGGATGCCGCGCAGGCCGCCATCCAGCGAGAGCTCGCCCACAAAGAGCGCGTCCTCGGGAGGCTTGTTGTTGATGCCGCCATAGGCGCCGAGAATGCCGAGCGCCATCGGCAGGTCGAAGCCGGAGCCTTCCTTGCGAATGTCGGCCGGCGCGAGATTGATGGTGGTGATGGTCGGCGGAATGTCGTAGCCGCTGTTCTTCAGCGCCGCGCGAATACGCTCGCGGCTCTCGCGCACCGTCGTGTCGGGCAGGCCGACGGTGGTGAAGTTGTCCTCCTGTCGGTCTTGACGGGCGCGACATCGACCTCGACCTCGATGAGGTTGGCGTCGATGCCGTACACGGCGGCGCTGAGTGTCTTGTAGAGCATGCAAGGGCGAGATGGCAGGCCCGAGTCTTAGAGGTAACAGAGGCAAGTTACTTCGGGATGTGACGACTCTCACCCAGACAGGTGACAGCGGCATTGCCGCAGCTCGCGAAACGCGCCGCCGATGATGGCCAACCCGTTTTAGACAGCAGACCTTCAGACTCATCTAGGTCAACGTCAGGGAATGCAAGGCTTCGAAAGACTAGGGGAATTCAGCCAGGCTGCTGCAGGCGTCAAGAGAAGCCGCTGCCTGCGACCCGTTCACACCCTATGTCGACGATCTGCGCTTTGCCGAGGGCATGCTGTTCTCACTGGCCCTGGTGCTGCCGTTCTGGATGTTTCTGGGCTACGTCGTTGACATGCTCACTCGCTAATTTAACGCAACTTGTGCTCCGCGACAACCAGCCATCACACTCATCCCAGCTTGCCGTTATGATGACCTGATAGCCCTGCTTCACTAGCGGGCCTGCGCCTATGAACGAAGCATTTATCTGCGACCCAATTCGTACTCCCTTTGGCCGCTACGGAGGAGCGCTCTCGCCGGTCCGGACCGACGACCTCGCCGCCGTCCCCATCCAAGCTCTGCTGGGGCGCAATCCCCAGCTTGACCCTGCCGCCGTCGATGACGTGATCCTCGGCTGTGCCAACCAGTCCGGCGAAGACAACCGCAACGTGGCGCGGATGGCGCTGTTGCTGGCAGGCCTGCCGCAGGAGGTTCCGGGCTCGACCGTGAACCGACTCTGCGGATCGAGCCTGGACGCAATCGCTGTAGCGGCGCGCGCCATCAAGACCGGCGAGAACTCGCTGATTATCGCGGGCGGTGTGGAGAGCATGTCGCGGGCGCCGTTTGTGATGGCGAAGTCGGAATCGCCCTTCTCTCGCGACCTCAAGGTAGAGGACACCACGCTGGGCTGGCGCTTCGTTAATCCGAAGATGAAGGCCATGTACGGCGTCGATTCGATGGCCGAAACGGCGGAGAACGTAGCCGAGGAGTTCCACATCTCGCGCGAAGACCAGGATGCCTTCGCGTTGCGCAGTCAGCAACGCGCTGCCGCCGCCATGCAGAGCGGCGTGCTGGCCGAAGAGATCGTGGCCGGTGTGTATCCCACAACGTAAGGGCTCTCCAATCATCGTCGATAAAGATGAGCATCCCCGACCGGACACGACACTGGAAGCCCTTGCCAAATTGAAGCCCTACGCGAAAGCCGACGGCACTGTCACCGCCGGCAACGCATCCGGCGTAAACGATGGAGCTGCGGCATTGATCGTGGCTTCGGAAGACGCGGTAAAGCGTTTCGGCCTGACGCCGAAGGCGCGCGTCGTAGCGTCGGCGGTCGCGGGAGTAGCGCCGCGCGTGATGGGGATGGGGCCGGTTCCGGCGACCGGAAAAGTTCTCGCGCAGGCCGGGCTCACCATCGACGACATGGATGTCATCGAACTGAACGAGGCCTTCGCGGCGCAGGCGCTCGCCGTGTTGCGGCAGCTCTGGATTCAGGATGACGCGCCGCACGTTAATCCCAATGGCGGCGCTATCGCGCTGGGACACCCTCTGGGCGCCAGCGGAGCGCGGCTGGTCACGACGGCGGTTCGCCAGCTTGAGCGAACCAAAGGCCGCTATGCGCTTTGCACCATGTGCATCGGCGTCGGCCAGGGCATCGCCATGGTGCTGGAGCGGGTGTAAGGGCAGTGGGTAGTGGTCTGGGGTGGACTGTCAATGCACAACGTTCACCTTGGCAACAAGCCTTACAGCTCCCAGAGTCAAAAACACTGCCTTCTTGAACTGACCCGGTGTAAAGTATGTCCCCGGTCTAATCTGTAAAGTATCTGCCCGGTTTGTACCCAATTCCAGCCCAGCGCGGAAGCGCTGGGTAGAGGGCACATTGAGTGGCCCGAGTCCCTTCGGGGACGACACCGCTCAGTGCCGCCCCTGAAGGGACTTCGGAATATTTTTGGGGAGCCGCATACCCAGGACTTCCGTCCTGGGCCAAAAATTGTCGCGCCCTTCGGGCTCACATGGGCTTGGCGTTTCGGGATCTTACGCCGGCTCGCTCCGTTTGCAGTTGGGGCGAGATTCCCCAGGCGCTGCCTCAACCAGATTGGCTGTAGATATCCGTACAGTTGTTGTCTCTGCCCATGGCGCGAAATATCCCTTACCTCCCCTAGTCACTCTGCTATAAAATTTCGCAAACTCTATTCCGAAATATTGCGCTGCCAAGTTTGAGCCAGCCGTAGGCAGATTTAGTGTCTCGGGCATTCCAGCAAGGGTTCAAGGGCCACAGCTGAGCAGCAGAAGGCTTTCAACGGACGAACCGAGAACGGACTCGGCGTTAGGGTGGAAAAGGCGCCACATGACAGGCCATGGCCGCGACGCGGTGATCTTGTGCGTGGACGACGAGAGTAGCGGTCTGTTGATGCGCCGATTGCTCCTGGAGTCGCAGGGCTACCAGGTGCGGACAGCCGAAAGCGGCGCCGAAGGCATTGCGATTTTGTCCGCGGAAGCCGTCGATCTGGTTGTGCTTGATTACATGATGCCGGGCGCCGATGGCGGCGCAGTGGCGGAAACGATGAAGCAGATCAAACCTTCAGTTCCAATCCTGATGCTGTCCGCTTACGTCGACCTGCCGTCGGAGACGGTGGTCCATGTAGACCGGTATGTCATCAAAGGCCAGTCGCCGCCCGCCTTGTTAACCGCGGTCGCTGAATTGCTGCACAGCGGTTCCGCTGGTTCCAGCCAGGGTCCGGCAGCCTGAGTCCCCCATGGTAGATCGCTCGGCCCCATCCACTCGTAATTTGATTCGCAAGTACGGTCCTCACTTCGCATTTGACCTGTCGCACTGGCCGTCACTTGCGAAATACCTGCTGGCAGTCGCGCTAACCGCAGCCTTGCTTGGACTGCGCTGGCTTCTGGATCCATTTCTCGGAAACCGGATACCGGCGGCGTTTGTGGTTCCCGCGGTGGTTTTTCTGGTCGTTTTCGTGGGCATGGGGCCCGCCATACTGGCGACACTTCTCGGTGTACTGGGAGCCATCTACTTCTTTGGTCTGCCGCGCCATCTGCTTAACGCTCGCGACCCAGGCGCGGCGATTCTGCTGGTGTTCTACCTGTTGATCTGCGCAGCTATTATCGCGACCGGTGAAGCGGTTCGGCGCAAAAGCGGTGAGCTGATCGAAAGCGAGTCGCGCTTCCGCGCGTTCATCTCGGCCAGTTCGGATGTGGTGTACAGCATGAGCCCGGACTGGAAAGAAATGCGCTACCTCGAGGGCCGCGAGTTTGTTGCAGACACCGACCAGCCGGAGCGTAACTGGATGGAAAAGTACATCCATCCTGAGGACCGGCCACGGGTGCTGAGCGCGATCGAGCACGCGATCGCGATGAAGAGCACTTTTGAGCTGGAGCATCGGGTGATGCGCGCCGATGGCAGCCTGGGTTGGATGCATTCGCGAGCGGTTCCGCTGTTCGGGGCCAAAGGCGAAATCGTGCAATGGTTCGGAGCCGCCAGCGATGTCACCAGTCGCAGGCAAGCGGAGGTAGCGCTGCGCCAGGGCCGCGAGACATTTTCTGAACTGATTGAGCGCGCGCCTTACGGCATCTACGTGGTTGATTCGCAGCTATCCGTCGCCACCATGAATGCCAACTCGCAAAGCGGAGCGTTTTCCAATGTGCGTCCGGTGATTGGACGCGACCTCGGCGAAGCGCTGCGGATTTTGTGGCCGGAACCGGTGGCGGAAGAAATCATCACTCACTTCCGGCACACGCTGGAAACGGGCGAGCCTTTTTATTCACGCGACTTCGTGCGTCCCCGGCAGGATGTGCAGCTGGTGGAAGCGTACGAGTGGGAGCTGCATCGCATCACGCTTCCCGACGGCCAACACGGTGTCATCTGCTACTACTTCGATTCCACGAAATTACGGGAGGCCGAGCAGGCGTTGCGCGAGCGCACGGAAGAGCTTGCCGCAATGTTCGAGCATATGCCGGCGCTGGTGTTCATTTCGCACGACCCGCAATGCCACAGGATGACCGCGAATGCTACCGGGTCTCAGGTCTACGGAGTCTCGCCCGGCCAGAATGTGTCGGCAAGTGCACCCGACTCCGAGAGATTCGCGATTCGC
Organism: uncultured Acidobacteriaceae bacterium; assembly: GCA_963819645.1. GTDB lineage: Bacteria > Acidobacteriota > Terriglobia > Terriglobales > Acidobacteriaceae > CAVVDY01. The sequence continues at coordinate 30,118 of CAWFWZ010000012.1, read as the reverse complement.
CATTTCGATCCCAGCGGGCGGGAGTTGCGTCCTGAGGAATTGCCCATGCAGCGCGCCGCGTCGACCGGTCGCCCAGTCGAGAACGCCGAGTTGCAGGTGTCGCTGCCTGAAGGACGGCGGGTCTGGATCTGGGGAAACGCCACCCCATTGTTTGCCGCCGATGGTAAGGTGCGCGGCGCCATCTCCGCCTTTTTCGATGTGTCGTGGCAGAAGCAGATGGAAGAGGCCTTGCGCACCAACGAACGCCTCGCACTCTCCGGGCGCCTGTCGGCGACCATCGCCCACGAAATTCATAATCCGCTCGACACTGTTGGCAATGCGCTCTTCCTGCTGAAGCAGAAAATCGCCGGCCAGACGGGGGCCGAGGAGTTGGTCGACATCGCGCAGAACGAAATTACCAGGGTGGCGGAGATCAGCCGGAACCTGCTGAACCTGAACCGCGATTCGCGCGCGGCTTCTACGGTGCACCCATCAAAGTTGCTGGACGACTCGGTCGCGCTCATTGAGCGGACCATCGTGCATGGCAGCCGCAGGATTCAGGTGACGCATGGCTTTGATGGCTCGATTCAAGCCTACCCGTCGGAGTTGCGACAGGTCTTCACCAACGTCCTGCGCAACGCGGTAGAGGCAACCAGGGAAGGCGGGACGATTCGCATATCCAGCGAACCAACTCACCAGGGCAGTGGTGGCGGCGTACTCATCAAAATCGTAGATGATGGAGTGGGTATTCCTGACGATTTTCGTTCCAAGCTTTTTAGCGCCTTCGTTACCAGCAAGGGCGAGAATGGCACCGGCCTGGGATTGTGGGTAAGCCGCAGCATCGTGCAACGCCATGGCGGCGTCATCGCCATCGCGAACAACAAAGATGGAAGCCCCGGCGCAGCCGTGTCAATCTTCCTGCCGTCGAAGATAGGATCGCCGGTGCGAAGCGGCGTTGCGGCAGGTTAGTGGATGGCGGGTAGATTGACGATCCAGGTCTGGTTGGTCAGCCAGGATCTAAAGGCTGCTAAAAAACTTGCCTTTGCAAAGATTCGCGTCAGGGCGCGACCTCGGTCGTGCCGATAGGCATCCTTATATTAAGAAGTCCCCGAGCTGGCTTCAGCCGGCGCAACAATCTGTTGTTCAAGTTTCCCCAGCAGGTAACATTCAGGTTGATAGGGGTGGGTGTTTTCTATCCACCAAAAACTACCCACTGCTTTTCACACTTTCCACATCACTACTTCGCTGGGCTCGTACTCTCTGAAATCCGCCGGGATGCCGTGACGCATGTTTCGTTCGTAGGCGATCTCGATCTGCAACACCCACAGGAGGGGAAGCATGGCAAGCGCAAGCAGCAGCCACAGCCATCGCTTTTCGAACCGGAGTCGCAACATCTGAGACTGCTCCCAGGACTACTTTAGATACTTCGCCAGGAACGCGGTGGTAAGTTCCCAAGCTTGCTTGGCATCGTCCGCCCGGTAGCCTTGCTTGTTATTTGGATTCTCAAAAGCGTGCCCGGCGTCAGGAAATATTTTAATCTCCACCGGCTTGCCGAGTGCCTTCAGGTCAGCTTCGAACTTGTTGACGTCAGCGGGCGGAATGCCTTTGTCCTGTCCGCCAAAAATGCCCAGAACGGCGGCATTGATTTTTTGCAGGGTCGCCTGGTCGGAGGCGAGGTGGCCATAGTTAATGACGACAGCCTTGAGCTTGGGATCGGCTATGGCGAGATCGAGAGCATAGCCTCCGCCCATGCACCAGCCGATAGCGCCCACCTTGCCGGGATTGACGTTTTTCTGCGAGCGTAGAAACGAACTCGCGGCCAGCAAGTCGCGGTTGGCGCGATCGCTGGGCACGCCGCGCATGATCTCGTGTGCCTCCTCGGACGTGGTCGCCACCTTGCCGCGATAGAGGTCGATGGCGAGCGCAACGTAGCCCAGGTCCGCCAACTTCGATGCTTCGTCCTTCACCCAGTCGTTCAGTCCCCACCATTCGTGGATGACAACCAGCGCAGGAAACGGCCCTTTGCCCTGCGGCGTGTAGAGGACTGCGTTGACCGTTTCCTCGCCGCTTTTGTAGGAGACGGGCTTGCCGTCGGCAGCGAAGGCGGACAGAGTCAGGACGATGAGAAGAGCGGAAAGCAGAGTGAGTTTCATGGGCGCGCTCCTGAAAGCAGCAACTAGCAGTTAGAGAAACTAGCCGGATGATGTTCGAGCCAGGGCAGCACTTCACAGGCTCCTGACAACTTCCGGCAGTGATGTTTCGCGTTAGGCAGGACCTCACAGGCTGCCCAAGAACTCGCGTTTGCGACGATTCGCGTCAGGGCATGACTTCAGTCGTGCCGAAATGCCTCCATCATTTACGTTGTCATCCCGAGATGGCTTTAGCCATCGAGGGATGGGTTCTTGTCGGACTTGCGAGTTGCCCTAAAGGCTGAAGCGCCGCGTATACAGCGATTCTTCTCTAATTGCTAATCGCTAATTGCTTGTTTGCACCAGTCCCTCCAGCAACTGCTTGCCTAAGCGCTGCAGCTCGCCGAATTGCTTTTGATACTCGACGAACAGCCGATTGTATTCCAGCGAGTGGTCGGGATCCAGATGCGCGCGCAACATCATGTCGCGCAACTTCACCGGATTCGGCAACACTGCGTCTTCGCTCAATTCTTCCAGTGCTGTGACAGGGTCGTAGTGATACATGGTCGACTTCCCTCAATAGGGCGCATCGTATCACCATTCGTGCTCTGCCGCGAGGCGTGAGGGACGGCGGAGCACCACGCTTCGAACGTCACGATAAGTCCGATGCTTGAGCGCCTTTCTGTCCGACAGCTGCACCTTGCGGCGATTGCGGCCTGCTCCGCGCGAAAGCTCAGCGTCTTTCCGAACAGCTCATCACCTGGCGGCTGCGGTCCGCCCCCCTGCGTCTCGCCGATGCGATAGTCGCGATAATCGATTTTGAGCTTGGCGGTGCCGCCGAAGCGCACCTTGGTGGTGCTGGTATTGCGTGCCGGTAGCCAGAACGCGCCGACCTTTTTGTATTCGTGCTCAATCTCGGTGTGACTAATCCAGAAGGAGATGTTCTTTGCCGGCTGGGCCGAGACGCGGGAAACCGCAAAGTCGTTGGCGTCGACCCATATCTTGCCGGTATAAAGAAATTTGCTTTTGAAGCGCGGCGTTACCTCAAGCACATACTGCGGCTGCCCGGCGACAGTGTCGGTGCCGACGAGCCGGAATTGGTAGTTGCTGGGCGTGAGGTCGGTTTTGCCGAGATTGACCTGCTCCAGGGCCTCTTTCTCGTTCTGCATCAGCTCGCGTAAGACATGGTCGAGCAGCAGTCGCGAGCCTTGCTCCTTCACGACGCGGAATTGCTTCTGCGCGGGAGCGTCGTACTCCATGTCGACGACCATCGCGGCGGACTTCTCCGATGGGAAGCCGACGTAATCGACCGAGTAAAACCGGCAGCTCTCGTAATGCGTGAGTTGGGCAGCGCGCTTCTGATTCTGCTGCACCAGCTGAGTCACAACCTGATCCGTAGTGAGAGGATTCGCCGCTTGCGCCCGAGCTATCGGCGGCAGCGCGAGCAGTGCAAGCAGAATGACGCTTTCAACCCGCGCTTGTCCTTTGCGGCCAAAGCTCAGGTTCCAAAGCCAGACGGGACCTGCGATCAGGAATTGCACGATCAATCCAGGAATGCGAATCAGATCGCGCCACAGCGGCTGACTTCCTTCACCCACCACCAGCGCGCCGCGTCGCATGATGAACAGGTTAAACAGTGTCGAAACTACCGAAAGCCCGGTTGCGAAGCCGACAGCCGGACGAACGTTATGCATGCCGGTCCAGACATGCGCGAAATAATCCGCGCCATACAAAGCGCCCGGGATGGCCAGCGCCACGACGCACGCGCCGAGCCACTCCGGCTCAGCAAATCGCATAGCTTGGGTAAACGCGGCGTAAATTCCGGCAGTTGCGCAAGTGAAGAGAATCTCCACCAGCACCGCGACCGACATCTCCACCCGGCCGCGCTTCATGGTCGCGACCAGGAAAATCGTTCCCCGATTGATGGCGCCGAACATCGCCGACTTCCAGTTCCAGTGCCGGATGAAGTAGTAGAACGGATTGCTGAGAACCTGGAGCAGCGCTTTGCCGACAGTGGTGCGCGGGCTTCCGTTTCCCGAGTCGGCGTGAGGAGTCATGTACTTGCAGTATATCGACGTTTACTTCACGGATTTTGTTAAATCATAACGAAGAAGTCTGGACGGCCCGCGTAGTGTCACCGGTTTTGAAACATGCTGCATCTCGGTTACAAGCAGTCGAATCTGTAACCTGAGCGTCTTAATCTTGAACTATACTTGGCCGCAGGCAGCGACACGGCAAGCCGAGAACGCCGGGAATCTGACGATGACAGCTACCATTCGTCGCACCGCGAAGCGTTGGAACCGCCTCTACCGCGAGACGCGCATGGTCGCGCTGGCGTTGCGTTCTCAAGGACATCCTGTCCTGGCGCACATGGTGGTGACCCGTCGCTGCAATCTGGCGTGTACCTATTGCAACGAGTTCGACGACTTCTCCAAGCCGGTGTCGACTGAGGATCTCTTCAAGCGCATCGATAAGCTCGCCGCGCTGGGCACGACGGTCATCACCATGACCGGAGGCGAGCCGCTGCTGCATCCCGATCTCGACCAGGTCATCGCACGCATTCGCAGCCACGGCATCATCGCGATTCTCGTAACCAATGGATACCTGCTGAATGTCGAGCGCATCCAGCGGCTGAACGCTGCCGGCGTCGATCACATGCAGATCAGCGTGGACAACGTGAAGCCCGACGACGTCTCGAAGAAGAGCTTGAAGGTGCTCGATAAGCGTTTGCAGTGGCTGGCTGAGCACGCCGAGTTTCGCGTCAGCATTCATTCAGTGCTGGGAGCCTGCACCGAGCGGCCGGAAGAGGCATTCACCATTGCCAAGCGTGCAACCGAGCTGGGCCTGGTCAGCACGGCAGGCATTGTTCACGACTCTGCAGGACAGCTCAAGCCGCTGAATCCTCAGCAGCGGGACGTCCTTACGCGCATCGATGCGCTGTCGAAGGGCAAGGGATTTTCTGCGGCTTGGCACAATCCCTGGCGCGAGAACCTGATTCGCGGCTTACCCAACGAGTGGCATTGCGGAGCCGGCGGACGCCACCTCTACATCTGCGAAGACGGGCTGGTGCACTATTGCATGGCGCAGCGCGGATATCCGGCGATTCCGCTGGAGGCCTACACCCGCGAAGACATTGAACGCGAGCGGAAAGCGAAGAAAGATTGCGCGCCCTACTGCACCATCTTCTGCATCCAGCGCGTGGCGTTGATCGATCGCGTGCGCGAAAATCCGCGGCAGGCGCTGCAAGAGTTCTTCCCCGCTCGCGATGCCGACGGCAATGAACGCAAGCTGCCCGTCCCGATTCGCGTGCTGAGTTCCCTGCTGGCGCCGTCGAAGGGCAAGAAGGAAAACCTCGCGCAGAAGACGGCGCTGAAGATTCTGAAAATCGACTAGTCGCGAGCGTCCCGTACCCATCATTAAGTCTTGTATCAGGGCACGACTTCAGTCGTGCCGATGAGCTCCAAATCGAATGGGCTTTTAGCCCCTGCCCGATGCTGTTTGCAGGGGCTAAAGCCCGCCTAAAACGGTTCTGTCCGGCACGGCTTGAAGCCGTGCCCTGATACAAAGCAATTGCAGAATCAGTTGATAATCCTCACGCGTTCTGCCCACTCAACCGCCGCGTCGCGCGCAAGCGCACCATTCGCCGCAACGTCGCCTTCGAGATGTCGAGCGCGCCGCAGATCTGCTCCTCTGATGCCTGGTTGCGGCCGTATGCGGCAATCTGTTGTTGCAACTCCTGCTCGCGAACAAAAACACCGCGGTATAAACCTTCAAGCTGTCGGGTGGCTGCCGCCCAGCTCCATTTCTCGGCATCAATACGTGCCTCGCGGCGCATCTGCTCGCGATGCGCGTCATCGGTGATGAGTCGGCGAACGGCTGCGATTGCGGACTCGATATCGCCACCCTTGAACAGGTGCCCGGTCACTCCATCGCGCACGATGTCAGGAATGCCTCCCTCATCGGCAGCGACTACTGCGCAACCCGCAGCCATCGCTTCCAATACCACAAGGCCGAGCGTCTCGGTTCGCGACGCCATAAAGAAGATGTCGGCCGACGCGTAAGCCGCGGCAAGTTGTTCGCCTTTCAGGAATCCAGGGAAGTACGTCGGCGTGCCCGCGAAATATTCCTTGAGTTTCTCGCGATGCGGGCCATCGCCGACCAGCGCAAGACGCAATCCCGGAATCGCTTGCAGCACTGGCCGACAAGCCTCGATACCTTTCTCCGTCGACAGCCGTCCGATGTACACCATCAGCTTGTCTTCAGGATGACCCTGCGTGAGCCGCTCGCGCATTTCGCGTGAAGCTTTGTCAGGGGTGAACATCTCGGTGTCAACCCCTTTCTGCCACAGCTCGACACGTTTCAATCCCTGCTGGCGCAGCAGATCAACCATCGCCTGCGACGTCGCGAGCGCGAGGTCCGATTGGTTGTACGCAGACCGGGTGCTCTTCCAGAACAGCGGCTCCAGCTTTCCGAATCCGTAGTAGTGCAGGTACTTGTCTAACTGCGCGTGATACGACACCACCAGCGGCACACCGTGACGCTTGCTGTAATGAAATGCCGATGCCCCCAGCACTACAGGATGAATGCCGTGCATCAGGTCGGGCTTGAAATCGTCGATCGCCCTCCCAATCGAAGGCCGTGGAATAGCCAACTTGATGTCGGGATAGAGCGGAAACGAAAAACCTTTCACGCCGTGCACCCGCGCGCCTTCGTATTCGGTGAGCCCACCATCAGGAGCGATCACCAGCACCTCGTGGCCGAAGCGCACCAGATGCTTGATGGTCTGGCAGAGTCGGGTGACTACGCCATCGATCTTCGGCAGAAATGTTTCAGTGAAAAACGCGATGCGCAGAGGACGGTCGGGGTTAAGCACTGCGAACCTGGCGGGAGGCGGATCAGTCTGTTTCAAGGGCGACTCGAGTGTCAGTGCTTGCGAGCAGTGTAACGCAGCCTCTTACTCTCCATTCAAACTCGTCGCCAGGCTGGCGAACTCGGGCCGCAACTGGCTGGTATTCCGGTCGTACTCTCCCCGCGCGGCGAAAAGCTTGCGCAGCACGCGACGCACCGTATCGTGCGACAGAAACAGCACCGTGCCGACAATCGGCAGCAGCCACAGCGGCGTTCCTCGTCCGCCGTCAAGGTAAAACGAAAGCGGATGCCAGCTATATCCATCGACATCGGCCCAGATGCGATCGGTGAAGCGGCGCCGGCCATAAGGAAAGTCCGGGTAGCGGCGCAGCACATCGCCGGCCGTGGCCAGCTCGCGGAAGCGTACCGGCTCTTCGTATGCCGGCAGCACCAGCACGGTCAGGGGCCGTCCGTTACGGACATCGTCAACAAACTCGCCCCAGGTTTCCGCCTCGCTCAGGTTCAGCATGGTGTTTGCCCGGCAGCCGTGGCGATCGCCGCCCGAGATGATCGGCAGGTCCCACTCCTCCGCCAGCGGCGGAACTTTTTCGTTCTCGTTCCACGGACGCATGCCGTTGATTTCGATGGCATGGATCCAGGGGCGGCACAACTCCAGGAATTCCTGCAACGTGCCCCAGTGCCGCGCGGCTCCCACCTTCACGAAGTTGCAGCACGGATGATTGAGGATGATCAGCGTGTCGGGATGGCTGTCGAGCGAGGCAAACAGATCGCACAACCGCTCTTCCTGCGGCTCGGCGGTGAAGCGCGCCAGCTCGTCCATGATCTCGACCGCGCGCACGGGATCAAGATGATGCACGCCGACATGAAAGCAATTTCCACGAAATGGAATGCTCCACTCCACCGAGATCGGAATCAGTTTACCGTTGGCTTTCGGTTGCAGTACCAGCGGGCCGGCGATGGTGTCATGGTCGGTGATGGAGACGAAGGCATGCAGTCCCAGCTTGTCTTCAATCTGCCGCGTTTCCGACTCGAGCACCATCTCAGGCGACATCGGAGGCGTCCAGTACGCCCGACTGAAGTCGATCGTCTTGCCCTTGTGCTCCGAGCGATACTTCTGCATCTCTTTGTGGAACAGTGGGCCGACAATCGGGATGGTGTGGTAATCGATGTACTGCGGCAGGAACGCCAGATTTTCTTTGGAATGCTGCGTATGGCTGTGCAGCGAAAATGCCGTGCGAAATCCCGGTAGCGGCCGGAGCTCGCCTGTCTGTCGGTGAATCTTGGTTTGGTTCACGTCAGCACCCGCAACTTCGTCTGAGTTGGCGCTTGCACCCGGGAGCAGGCAACGCCCTCCGCGTGCCTTCATTGGAAGCTATAGCTCACCCAATACGGCTCTTGCTATGTGAACATTGTGCCGGGCGCAACGTATATCCGAAATCAAACAGCGATGAATATTTGGAAACTCCGGTTGGATTATTGGTACCGCCGCCGCGTTTTCCGGGTTCCGCCACAATTGGCAGTATGTGGCGCTCAGTGAATCGTCAATTGCGCGGGCGTGCCGCCGGTGGAATCGGGCGCGATCCACACCGTCACTTCAGCGGGCTCGACGACGTTCTTCATGTCGATGTTCCAGAATCTGAGCTCATCGCGGCCGAGCGTGAATTCGACCCGCTGTGATTGACCGGGAGCGAGCGTGAAGCGCCGAAAACCTTTCAGCTCTCGAACTGGTCGCGCAACGCTTGTCCCACGTTGTCGGATATAGAGCTGCACGATCTCGTCAGCTTGTATTGTTCCAGCGTTTTTTACATCCGCAGAAACACGAATCGACTGTGATCCCGCGTTCAACGCCGCGGCCGTTGCGGTGCTCGCGCTTAACGTTGTCGGTGAGTACTCGAACGTGGTGTACGACAGCCCGAAGCCGAAGGGAAATAGCGGCGAGTTCGGCTCGTCAACGTAACGCGAGACGTACTTCTCCTCGTTGTTAGCCGGAGCGTGTGTCAAGTCGATTTTGCCGGCAGGGCGTCCCGTGTTCAGCGCGTTGTAGTAGAGCGGCTCCTGCCCCACGGCGCGCGGGAAGCTGGTGGTCAGCTTGCCGCTTGGCGAAACATCGCCGAAGAGCGTGCGCACCATCGCAGGCCCGGCTTCGACGCCGGGAAACCATACTTCCATGATGGCCGCGACGTTCTGCGCTGCCCAGTTCAATACCAGCGGCCTTCCGCTGAATACCAACAGCACGACGGGCTTGCCGGTGGTGGCGACGGCTTCGAGCAATTGCTGTTGACGTCCGGGCAGATCGAGATGAGCGCGCGACGCTGCCTCGCCGGTCATCCATGTCGCGTCTTCGCCCAGCGCCATGATGACGACGTCAGCCTGCTTGGCCGCGCTCACCGCTTCGGCGAATCCTGCTTCGGAGTTGCCGAGCAGGTCGGTTCCTTTCGCGTAAAGCACGCGGCCGCCGCTGGATTGGAGGCGAACTTCCAGCGCAGCGCGCAAAGTAGTCACATCGTTCGCTGTGCTCTTGCCGCCCCACGAACCGACCATCTGCGCGCCGTCGTCGGCCAGCGGCCCAATGAGCGCGATTGTCTTTGCGTTTGCATTCAGCGGCAACAGCGGCTTGCCATTCACGGCTGCATTCTTCAGCAGCACGAACGACTGCTCCGCTGCCGCGCGCGCCAGATCGAGACTCGCTGGAGGAATGGGCTTCGCGTCGTCGTTGTTCTCTTGTGTGTACGGATGGTCGAACAATCCAAGCGCGAACTTCACGCGCAGAATACGGCGGACGGCTTCGTCAAGTACAGCCTGTGGTACGGCGCCGGAGCGCACCAGCGCGGGCAGGTGTGTGCGATAGAGGTTGCTCTCCATATCCATATCGACGCCGGCGATCGCCGCTTTGCGCGCGGCGGTCGCACCGTCGAGTGCCACGCCCTGCGGGATGAGCTCGGCTACTGCGCCGTAATCGCTCACCACCAGCCCGCGGAAGTTCCACTCATCGCGCAAAACCGTTTTCAGCGTGAATGCATTTTCTGTCGATGGAACTTCGTTCAGCGCCTCGAACGCGCTCATGAATGTCGCCGCTCCGGCATTGGCCGCTGCTTCGAACGGAGGCAGATACACCTGGCGCAGCAGGCGGTCGGGAATTTCCGCTGTGTTGTAATCGCGGCCGCCTTCAACGGCACCGTATCCCGCAAAATGCTTGGCACATGCAGCGAGCGAGTCCGGATTGCCGAGACTCGCGCCTTGATATCCGCGAACGTAAGCGGCGGCGATAGCCGATCCCAGATACGGATCTTCGCCGGCGCCTTCAGCGATGCGGCCCCAGCGCGCATCGCGCGCGATATCGACCATCGGCGAAAATGTCCAGCGGATGCCGGCGCGACTTCCCTCCTGCGCGGCGAGGCGAGCAATGCGCTCGATCAGTTCGGGATTCCACGAAGCCGAGAGTCCCAGTGGAATCGGAAACGACGTGCGATAACCATGAATAATGTCGAGTCCAAAGATGAGCGGGATATGCAGCCGCGACTGCTCGACTGCGATCTTCTGCATGGCGTTGGTCTGCGCTGCGCCGGTCATGTTCAGGATCGAGCCGACCTCACCACGGGCGACCATCTGCTTGTAGTCGCTGCGTCCGGTGCCGGGACCCGTGGGCGTTCCGACGGAAAACTGCGTCATTTGCCCGGCTTTTTCCTCCAGCGTCATCTGCTGGAGCAATTTGTCGATGCGGGCCTCGGTCTTCGGGTCGTTGGACCACGAAATCCCGGTCTGCGCGGCACTGAATTGAGTAAGAAGCATGACTGTGAGGAATGCATTTACGAAAATCCATAACTTTAAGTCATGGCAAAAACAATCGAAAAGTAAGCAGTTTCGTAGCACTTAGCGAATGATTCACGCGGATGCTTGCGGGTTGCTGACCTGTGTCGAATCCCGCAGGCTTGATTTTAGGTATACGGGTGCCTGACGCCGTTATGCGCTCTGGCGCATCCATAAGTTGCTGTTCAATTCATAGTGAGGACTAGATGAAGATCGCATTTCTGGGACTGGGCAACATGGGCATTCACATGGCGCGGCATCTGCTGAAGGCGGGGCACGACGTCACGGTATGGAACCGCACGGCGTCGAAGGCCGATGCAGCTTCGGAGTCGATGGCGCGAAAGCTAGCGTCGTCCCCGGCAGAGGCTGTACGCAACGCGGAGATCGCGATCACCATGCTGGCGGACGATCGCGCGGTGAGAGTCTACTGTCTTCGGAGCCCGGGGATTGATCGACGCGCTGCCCAAGGGCGCGGTGCACATTTCGTCGAGCACCATCAGCGTTGCGTTGTCACAGCGGCTGGCCAAGGAGCATTCCGAACGCGGCCAGCAGTACATCGCTGCGCCGGTGTTCGGCAGGCCCGAAGCGGCCGAGACCGGAAAGCTGTTTGTCGTAGCCGCCGGAAAAGCTGAGGTCGTCGAGCGCTGCCGGACGGTACTGGAAACTGTAGGACAGCGGTTGTTCGTGATGGGCGACAAGCCGGAGATGGCGAATGTCGTGAAGCTCAGCGGCAATTTCCTGATTGCTTCGGTGATTGAGTCGCTGGGCGAGGCCGTTGCTCTCACTCGCAAGTACGGCATCGATCCGCAGGAGTATGTCGAGTTCCTGACCGGTTCGCTTTTTGCTGCGCCGGTATACAAGACCTACGGAGGCATCATTGCCGGCCAGCGCTACTCTCCGGCCGGCTTCAAGATGCGTCTCGGGCTGAAGGACGCGAAGCTCGCCCTCGCGGCGGCAGAGAGCGTGGATGTTGCGCTACCCTTTGCCAGCACCGTTCGCGATCACATGTTGACCGCCATCGCTCGTGGGATGGAGGAATTGGACTGGAGCGCGACAGCCAAGCTGGCGGCGGAGAATGCGGGGCTGAAGTAAGTCGGGGCTGAAGCACGTCTCGGGTTGGGGCGCTTTGTAGCAGGGCCTGACTTCAGTCAGGCCGAAAGGGCAAATAGAAATTTGGGCTTTAGCCCTCGCCTTAGCTTTTCAGGGCCTGAAGGCCTGTGTTTAAGCTCCACTGGGCGGCACGGCTGAAGCCGTGCCCTGATACAAAGCTCGGCAAAATTGAGTTCCTTCAACGTCGTAGTATTATCGCGGTCATGTATCGCGATTCATCGCAGCAGCGTCTTGCGTTGCTCGCCTACGGAAGACTCATGCGCGCAGCGAACGCGCTGCGTACCGCGGCGTCACGCCAACTCGAGCCTACCGGGCTTACGCTTAGCCAATTTGCTGTGCTGGAAGCCCTCTATCACCTGGGGCCGATGTCGCTCTCCGAAGTTGCGAAGAAGATCCTGACCACCGGCGGAAATCTCACCATGGTCGCAGGCAATCTGGAGAAGCAAGGGCTGGTCAGTCGCAAGTGCAGCACGGAAGATGCGCGGGTTTACATCTTGTCGCTCACGCTGAAGGGCAAGAAGCTGATCGGCGAGATTTTTCCCGATCATGCGGCGGCGATTACCGCGGCGCTCGATACGCTTTCGCCGAAAGAACAGAAGAAGCTCAGCGAGCTGTGTCGCAAGATCGGTGATAGATCGGCGCAGCGGACTCGGTGACATCGCTGCCTCATTGTGGCGGAGGACCAAGCTCGCCTCCGAGACTTTCCAGCACAACGCGGGTGTCGGCCTTCAGTCCTACGAGGGTTTCAATCTGCTCCACCACCCAGCGTGCTTCACCGTCGTCAGCAATGCTGTCGACAAGCGTGAGGGTGTTGCCGGTTTTGGTCTTCAAACGAAGCGTGTAAGAGGGCTTGGAGTTCTGCACTCCGGTCGCTGCACAGATGGATTCAATGTCGCTGAATGAAATCTCGCGACCGGCTCCGCTGCTGAAGATCTCTCGCCGCGAAATTAGTCTCCCGCCGCCAACCTCAATGTTGGCTGTGCCGAACAAACCTTGCACGCACCAATAAAGAAGCGGTAAATCAAATAGCCCAAAAGCCACCGCAAAAAACCACGGAGCTTTCGAATGAAAAAGGTAGTACACCAGGGCGGTCCAAACTACCGTGACGCCCAGCAGTACCAGCGTCTGCCCAGGATTGCGAAAGGCCGGGAAGTAGAACTCCGTCGCGCCCTGCATGTTCGTGGAAACTTTTACTTTCGGATGAGCGGGCGCGGGCACAGGTGAAGCGGACGAGTCCGGCTCCGACGAAGCCGCCGCGAAAGCAGTGCGGAACTCCGCCGATCGATCGACAGCTCCCGCCCCGGCGCTCGCCCAGGCTGCTTTCAGTGTCGAGCGAAACACTGGAAGTTCGAAGTCGTCGGAGTAATCCACACCTGGCACATTGGCTTGCGCGTGCAGCATCCAAAGCACCTGGTCCCGAGGCACGTCGTGATTGGTCACGTAAGCGTTTTCCAGAATGTCGAATTCAACCGGAATCGAAGTGCCCAGCGAGCTAGCCATCAACGACTGCTGCGGCACGTTCTTGTTCTGCTGCCAGAGCGGCACTTCGCTCACGCTCTGCTGCTTGCCTGAGCCGGTAACAATGCGGCGAATGCAGGAAAGCCGCAAGTCGATCCCGTGCTCGGCGGGAATGTCGAAACGCAGGTGAATCTGTCCGCTCAATCGCCTGCCTGGAGAAAAGGGCAGTGACGCGAATTCGAAATAGGTTTGGCCGTATCGTCTGCGACGAAGAGTGGCGCGCAGCGCTCCTGCCAGCAGAGCTGCCGGTAGCAGGCACACCGCAAGTATCCAGAATCCCTTGGGACCAGCGCTGCGTAGCAGAGACGGCAGATTGGTCACCGCGATGGGTACACAGATCATGCTGAGCAGGATGGTCCCAATCCACCATCCAAAAATAGTATTGCGGTTCTTGCTGATGGCGCGGCCTTCCGCCCAGTCCTCACGCCACAACCATGGAGAGTCCGGATTCGCGTCCTTAGCTTCCGCTTCATGCTTCAAGCGCACGTATCCATACACGGCGCCAAACATGAGTCCGGCGCCGATGATGGCGAATACCGAAGCAAAAATCGCGCCGGCTACGGGATTCGAATTGTTGTGCACCGACGGAGCGGAGGTGAAGAACGCATAGCTGGCAAACGCGCCAAAGGCAAAGAAGGGCAGCCCAAACAGGAACACAAATATCGCGCCTGCTTTGGAGGGTTGTGCCACGCCGCGATTATAGGATTGAGGGCATCAGCAGGCTACAAAAAGTGCAAAGCAAAAACAGGTCCTTCGCTCCGCTCAGAATGACAATCAGTGAAGTCTAGATTCGTTTGATGGTCGCCAACCAGGCCGGTGCGCCGTTGTCGCCGTGGAATCTGGTCTGCACCCGGTCAGCCTCGACGCTGGCGATGTTCCATCCGGTGCTGGGGGTGAATGCCGCTCTCAACTCTTGCTCGCTGACGGGATGGGGACCGATATCGGGACCTTGGTCGCTGAAGCACAACACATACAACGTCCCGCCGGGCTCGGTGACCGACGCCAGACTCGCAACGTATGCCGGCCACTCGTCGGCCTCGAAGGTGTGGAAGAGTCCGCAGTCGAGCACCGTCTGAAACCTACGTCCTAGTCGCTCGAGATGGAAAGCGTCAGCGTTGGCGAACTCAGCCTCGAGCCTACGCTCGCGAGCTTTCTCTCGGGACATCGCCAGCGGCGTCTCAGCTACGTCAACGCCCAGAACCGACAATCCTAAAGACGCGAGGTAAAGAGTGTTCTCGCCGGTGCCACAGCCCGCGTCGAGCACGGGGCCGCCCAATCCGCCTGCGGATGCTACACGCACAATGGCTGGCTGCGGATGGCCGATATCCCACGGCGCAGGGTTAGATTGGTGGTAGGAGGCATCCCAGGGCAGTCCCGTCATGCGTTCGTGACTGGTTGGCCGGCGGCCGGCGAACAGATCGCCAGCAGGGATCTCTGATCGCTCCGGCAATTTCATTCCTCCGCGAAAAAGTGAGAGGACCATTTTGCGACAGCTATCCGCCGCAGCTTGGTCATCCAGGCGACGCCTGAAGCAGCTTCGTCTTACTCCTTACTCGATCCGGCCGGACTCATTGCTCACGCGCAATTAGCAAGTTGCTCTCGGACAACGACTCGCGGCACCTTTTCCTCGATTCTATTCCGTTGTTGTTTAGGACCTGCACCCGGTGAGGAAGCGGTCTGGAACTAACACTGGGGTGGAGGACACATCCGCTACTGCTTTGCCCTTCAGGCAGAAAAGAACATACAGGTCAAATTCGATCTCATGTTAACCGGCAGCTTTTCCAAAAGCACATTCAGGATCAGCCGCTCTGACGTTCGTCATTGAGGTACAGCGTCGCCGCGCGGCGGAGATAGTCCGAAACGCCGCTTCGCATGTTTGGTTGCCGCTCTGGATGCAGCCTTACCTGAGAGTGACGTTGATGCCGACCGTGAAAAGAGCAGTTGTAACTCAACAGTAGTTCAAACCAAGTGCGTATAAAAGGAGAGTTGTAGAATGAAGTTTCGCGTTACTTCCTTGTTGTTCCTTGCAATCTGTTTCCTGGTATTGTCGGGCATCCCGGCCCACGCCATCGACGTGCTTTACAACAACGGTGGAGGCAATGAGTTCGAAGCAATGTGGGATATTTCAGGCAGCAACATGGCCTCGAACCAGTTCACTTGCTCTTTCGGAACCTGCAATACGCAGATTCTGGAATTCGATGCCACGCCTACCTGGGGAACCGACGCCACCACGGTGAACTGGTCGGTTACATCTTCCCCGTTGGGCGGCGGAACTACCTTTGCATCAGGTACCAGCGCATTGCCGCAAATCTATGCTTGCGATCCCGACGGTGTTGTCTGTTTGTTTGATATCAATTTTGCGACCAGCCTCTCCGGGGGATCTTATTTTCTCAACTTGAGCGGTGTCGATGCTCCGCTGGGCTGGGACACGACCTCGCATCCTTTGAATGGAAACAACGCGTACTCCATCGTCAACGGAGTTGAGACGGATAACATCCAGGGGATGGGATTCAAGGTAGAGGGCACCAGCACACCTGAGCCAGGCAGCGTCCTGCTGTTTGGATCCGGCCTACTCGGAGCGGCTGGAATGTTGCGTCGTCGCTTCCTTAACTAATTGATTCAACGACAGCAAGGCCGGGGAATTTTCCCCGGCCCTTTTTTTGTTTGAAGGTTAGACGCCACGGATACGCCTCTGATTGACGCCGCACAACGACCTGAATGCCCCAGCGCAACGACAACGCATTGCTCGCGCGTTATTGTCGTGGGGTCACGATCTGTAGCGCCTCCCCCGGTGACTCAGGGGAGGGCCACCCTGACAGGACGGTGCGGCAAGGTCGTGACTTCCACTCATCATCATGAACCGGCGATGAGTGCGGCCCGGAAATTCTCTACTACTTCCGGGCCGCTTTTCTAAACCCCTTTGCCATCTGAACCAGACGCTGCGGGACAGGGGCGACCAAGCCGCACTGCCTCTAAATCACCACCGTCTCGTGATACTCGCCATACACATGGCGCATGGCGTCGGAGATTTCGCCGACCGTTGCGTTGGCTTCGACAGCTTCGACGATTACCGGCATCAAGTTAGCTGTGCCGCGGGCTGCGTCCTCGACTGCCTTCACCGCTGCCGCCCACTTTGCCTGGTCGCGCTTGGCGCGCAACGCGCGCAGACGCTCGACCTGCTTGCGTTCCAGCGATTCGTCGATGTGTTGCAACGGGACTGCTTTTTCCTCGTCCAGATGGAACGAGTTCACGCCGACGACGATCGCTTCCTTGTGGTCGACTTTGCGCTGATACTCGTAGGCGGCGTTCTGGATTTCCTGCTGCACGAAGCCGCGTTCGATGGCTTTCAGCATTCCGCCCATGGCGTCGATTTTGTCCAGATACCCGCGAGCGTGCTTCTCGATATCGTTGGTCAGCGACTCGATGTAGTAAGAACCGGCCAGCGGATCGATAGCCTGCGGTGCGCCGGATTCATAGGCGATGATCTGCTGTGTGCGCAATGCGATGCGCGCTGATTGTTCGGTCGGCAACGCCAGCGCTTCATCGAACGAGTTGGTATGCAGCGACTGCGTTCCGCCGAGAACGGCGGCCATGGCTTGCAGTGCGGTGCGGACGATGTTGCACTCCGGCTGCTGTGCCGTCAGCGTGGAGCCCGCAGTCTGCGTGTGGAAACGCAGCATCTGAGACTTCGGATTCCTGGCCTTGAAGTGATCGCGCATAATGCGCGCCCACATGCGACGGGCAGCGCGAAACTTTGCGACCTCTTCCAGAAAGTTGCTATGCGCGTTAAAGAAGAACGAGAGGCGCGGAGCAAACTTGTCGACATCGAGTCCGGCATCAATCGCCGCCTGCACATAGGTGATGCCGTTGGCCAGGGTGAATGCGACCTCCTGCACGGCGGTCGATCCGGCTTCGCGCATGTGATAGCCGGAGATGGAGATGGTGTTCCACTCGGGCACCTGCTGGTTGGCGTAGGAGAAGATGTCGGTGATAATGCGCATCGCCTGCGCCGGAGGATAGATGTAGGTCCCGCGCGCGATGTATTCCTTGAGCACATCGTTCTGAATGGTTCCGGAAAGCTTGCGAACATCGCGTCCGGTGCGCCGCGCGGTCACAATGTACAGCGCCAGCAGAATCGAAGCGGTGGCGTTGATGGTCATCGAGGTGGAGATCTTCTCCAGGTCGATGCCGTCGAACAGGCGCATCATGTCTTCGATGGAGTCGATGGCTACGCCAACCTTGCCCACCTCGCCCATCGCCAGCGTGTTATCGGAGTCGAGGCCGATCTGGGTCGGCAGATCGAAGGCCACGCTCAAGCCGGTGGTGCCGTTGCTCAGCAGATATTTGTAGCGGCGGTTCGATTCCTCGGCGTCGCCCATGCCGGCGTACTGGCGCATGGTCCACAGGCGGCCGCGATACATGGTGGCCTGCACGCCTCGGGTGTAGGGAAACTGTCCGGGATAGCTGAGGTCGCGATCGTAATCCATGCCCTCAAGATCCACCGGAGTGTAGAGCGGATTGACCGTGATGTGGGACGAGGTTTCCTGGGTTTGTTCGGGCTTAGCTTTGGTCGACGATTTTGTCTCAGGCATTGGAGCCCTTTCATTGCGGATGGAGCACGGGTGGGTGTGCGCTCAAAAGTTCGTCGTGAAACGATTTGTATCAGGGCCCGACTTCAGTCGGGCCGACAGGGTAAGAAAAGAGGCGGGCTTTAGCCCCTGCGGTAGTTTTCAGGGCCTAAAGGCCATTTTCTTCCGGCCGTTGGCGGCACGGCTGAAGCCGTGCCCTGATACAAAGCTCGCAAAATCAAGCTTAGGTTGCACGCCTGTGAAGGCGTGCTCCACCCAATTCGGATTGGCGGTGCTCCACTCAAGTTCGAATCAGCTAGCTAGACTGATTATTATGGCGCGTTTTGTTGCGACCCGCCTGTGAGGAAGGTCACACGTGCGAAGGGCGTTTGTTGTGGCCGATCCGGCTGAACAGGTATCCAAACACGCACGCAAAAGCCAGTGCACAGAACATCACGCTGGCCCAAAACATCGGTAGGTGCAGGAGCGAAATCGGGTCCCATCCAACGCCCTGACCCGGCGCAGGAGACGGCGATCCCAGAGTTGACCACCACGCGGCGGCCACAAACCCGAGTACTGCTCCAATGGGCAGCCCGAGTATTCCACCAGTCACGACCTTCACAACCTTCATACGACCTCCGCTATTTTCCGGACGGTCTTCGCGATCTCCAAAACGAGTTCGCCCCGAAGTACAGGAACATCAGAGTGAAGACTGCGGCGACGGCCACTTTGCCGAATCCGGCTTCGCCCCTGAGCATACCGGTGATACTCGCGAAATCCGGCTGCTGCGCCAACTATCGCCAGGCAGAGAAACATAAAGCCGGTGACTTCCAACCAGAGAACGCGGGCGACGCGTCCGGTGTGGCGAACGGTAACATCGCCGGCGCGGTAGAACGCGCGAATCCAGCGATTCTCACCGGTGCGGCGTCCCGCGACGCGCAGCAGCGCCCGTCCGCGGGTACCAAAGTCACGAGTTGCCTCAGGATTTTTCTCGCTTTGCACGGGGTTTGCGCTGTGGGTATTCTAGCAGTGGCGGAGGATGGTCCCGTCCCGGCGTGGCAACTCTGACGAGGGCAAAACTTCTCCCGGGCCTGAGGCATCGAAAGAAATGACTGACGCCTTGGCAGCGCGACTGGTGAGCGCGGCTGAAGGCAGGTTCAGGTGCAATGTGGATACAAAATTAAAAAACATGATGAAGGAACTGGGCGAGGCCATCAACCAGTCGATCTCCGACTCGGACGAGATTGCTGAGGTGATCTCACGCATCAAAGCCGGCGGTTACGACGTGTTTCTGGTGCTGGAGGCGACCATCGGCTTCAATCAGCGCGAGGCGGAGGAAGAACCCACGCTGGTCAATCGCAAGTCGCCGCCTGATTTCGAGCTTACCGGGCAAGATGCAAAGTTTCTGAAGTCTCTACGCATCAGCGTGGACGACGAACCATAACGGCGGCCGCGGTCATCACCGCCGGCGGCCCTTAAGTTTTCCCGGCTCGGCGGAGCCGCTTCTATCGTTGCATCATTCGTTCTACAATGTGCGCTTGATTTCGTAGGCGTTTAGCGTGGACTAATCAATGAGAGAAACTCTAGGAGTCCTGCTGGCCGGCGGCGCGGGAGAGCGCCTGTATCCCCTCACCCGTGACCGTGCGAAACCTGCTGTAACTTTCGGCGGCATCTATCGCATCATCGACATCACGCTCTCCAACTGCGTGAACTCTGATCTGCGCAAGGTTTACATTCTGACGCAATACAAGGCACTGTCGCTGAATCGTCATATTCGCGAGGGTTGGGGAAACGTCTACGGACGCGAGATTGGCGAGTTCATCGAAATCCTGCCGCCCATGAAGCGCGTGAGCGAGAACTGGTACATGGGCACCGCCGATGCGGTGTACCAGAACATTTACTCCATCGGGTCGGAGCAGCCCAAGTACGTGCTGATTCTCTCCGGCGATCACATCTACAAGATGAACTACGACCGCATGGCGCGACAGCATCGCGACTCGGGCGCGGATGTGACCATCGCCACCATTCTGATTGAGCCTTCCGAAACCAAACACTTCGGTGTGGTAGAAGTCGATCGCGATGGCCGGGTCGTCGGCTTTCAGGAAAAGCCTGAAGAGACCCACCTGCGCTCACCCTACCATCCGCACATGGTTTCGGCGTCGATGGGGATTTATCTGTTCAACACCGACGTTCTGATTCCGGTGCTGCTGAAGGACGCCGAAGATGAAACTTCGAGGCATGATTTCGGGCACAACATCCTGCCGCGCATGATGGACGACTACAAGGTCTACTCGTTCAACTTCATCGACGAGAACAAGAAGGAAGCGCTGTACTGGCGCGACGTGGGGACGCTGGAAGCGTATTACGAGGCTAACCTGGACCTGGTTTCGGTAGCTCCGGTGTTCAACCTGTATGACGAAGCCTGGCCGATTCGCACGCATCAGCGGCAGTATCCGCCGGCGAAGTTTGTGTTCAACGATCCCGGACGCACTGGAGAAGCGCACGATTCTATTGTGTCCGCCGGATGCATTGTCTCGGGCGCCTCGGTCAGCAAGTCGGTCCTGTCGCCGGATGTGCGGGTGAATTCCTACTGCGAAGTCGATTCCAGCATTTTGTTCTCGCACGTCAACGTCGGACGGCGCTGCAAGATTCGCCGCGCCATCATCGATCGTGACGTTGATATTCCTGAGGGCACGGTCATCGGTTTCGATACCGAGGCCGATCGCCAGAAGTATCACGTGACCGAGAGCGGGATCACCGTTGTAACGCGCGACTACTCGTTGTTTGAGAACCCGGTGACGGTGGATTACTTCGATCCGGAATAGTTGGGGCAAGTCTTAGCGGAAGTCGGCAGCTGACGATCGCCGATTTCCGATCCGGGTCATACCCTTCTCACCTATTTTCGCGTTGTCAACTGCCCAATTCTGAACTACTCTCATTGCCAACCCCGCCGGCTGTTAACTTGTATTCCCGCATAATGGGCAGGCGCGCCTGACCCAGAGCATCCAGGGCGAATGCGCCTGAATAGCGAGGCCCAGTGGCCGACATGAACGAGCGCAGCGGGTACACGACAACCATCGTTTTGGTGATTGCGGCGATCTTTGGGGCTTCCATGCTCCCCCGGAAGGCTGCCGACACCGCACCAGGCGATACCGGCGCGGCGGCCGTCCACGCCGTCAAAACAGCTTCAGCGAGCGCGCAAGTTGACCATCAGCCGATCTCGGCCTGCGAGCAGATTGCCAAGCGGCTGGACCGCTTCTATTATGGCGGCGCGGTGCCGATGCCGGCCGGGAAGGTCTGTTTTGCGACCGCGACCGGGAGCGAACTTCCCAGTGCTGTCCCATCGCCCATGCCAGAGCTGCGATTTGTCATCGCTCTGGTGGCCGATCCGGTGCAAACCCATCTGCCGCTGGTGTTCGACCGCTCGGTCGAAGCCATTCAGCAAGCAGTGCAGGACTCGAACTATTCCTATGACGAGTCGTGGTTCCCGTGGAATATCTCAGAGACTAAGTACGACTCAGTGACCGAAGAGGAGAAGGCAGCCAGCATGGCTGCCAGCCTGCAAGCACAGCCTGGAATCATGGTGTTCCGAAAGGCGTACGGAGGCGAAAGCGACGCGAACTCTGCAAACTCCGGAGTATCGGAGTCATCCCGTGAGTACGTTCCGTATGGATCGGGCCTGGTGGTTTTCCTGGTGTCCGAGCAGCCCACCGGCGGAATCAACGATACGCAATTCGAGAATGCCTTGCAATGGATGCAGGTGCTGCGGACAAGTGTCCCGAAAAAACAACTTCTCATTGTAGGGCCAACGTTTTCAGGGTCGCTGCCAGCGCTGGCGCGGGAGCTTAACGCTCCACTTTCTCCGGAAACGGCGAAGAACGGGCGGCCAAATGCTTTTGACGTATACAAGGAAGGCATCTTCGTCTATAGCGGGTCCGCCAACTCGGAAACCAGTCTTCGCTGGTTCAACAAATATCTGAACGATAAACAAGGATTATCGAAAGAGAAAGAGATTGATGATAGCGGGAGTCGCTTCCGGACATTCAACGAGGGCGACACGCTGATGACGGATCGCTTTCTGTGCTACCTGAGGCACGAAGGTTACGACCTGGGCCGGGTCGCGATTATTTCGGAAGATGAGACCGCTTATGGATCTGGCGGGCAAGGCGGGAAAAATGGAGACGCAGACGATGGCGCAATCCACTGTCAAGCGGACAGGCCCGGCCAAGCATCGGAAACTCCCAAATACCTTTACTATCCGCGCGATATAGCTACGCTCCGCTCAGCTTATGAAGAGCAGTCGATATTCAGCTCCGCGAAAAAATCGGACACTGCCGCGGCTACCTCGCTGCAGGGAAATTTGAGCGAGCCTGCCAGTGCGAAGCATGATACGGTGCGCAGTCTATTCGGGGCAGCTCACTCCTTTGGCGCAAGAGGCCGTGCTGTTCGGTCTGGTGAACAGGCTGCAGGCCAAGGACATTGAGTTCACGATTTTGCGAAGCAGCAATTCGTTGGACCAGATTTTCCTCGCAGAATTTCTGCGCCGCTCCTATCCCAGTGGGAGAGTGGTGATGGATGGCAGCGATTTGCTGTTTCGCCGTAATCCGCAAGGGGCATCGCTACGCGGGGTCATGCTGTTGTCGTCGTATCCGCTGCTGAACTGGACGCAGGAGGGCATACCAGCGCTCAGTGGCAGGAGCGGCGAGGCCGCAAGCACCAGCCGCTCTGCGAGCTATCGAGTATTCCCGGAAGACTTCATCGAGGGAATTTACGTCGCGACCAGGATGCTGCTAAGAAACGAGGCTGGTGCGAAGTCCAATGTCCCCATCAGCGACTATGGAACGCCGCGATCACACGCCACCAACAGCAACGCTAACAGCGATTCCAACGATAAGGAGAAAGGACGGCCGGCTACCTGGGTAACGGTTGTCGGGCATGGGCAGTTTTGGGCGATTGCGATGCTGAACGACAGCACGGAGGCCGAAGAGGAGCAGAAATTCGGACCAACTCCGCAGTCGATTTTGGTTCCCGAGGCTGGCAGCACGAAGCCGAGGAGTGGCGGAGCGGGCGGAAGGCGTCGAGGTCTCCCCGATGAGATGGCCGGATTACTGGCGGCTTGTGCCTTGCTTGGCTTGTGGCACCTCTATGGTTGCTGGAACGGGTCGATTCTGCGTCCGCCGCGAATGCGCGCCTACTTTGCTCCCATACCGAAGGTGCAGCACACCATCCTCATCTTTCTCGGCTCGCTGATAGTAAGTTTGGTTGCGGTAACGCTGTACTTCGTTCTACTGCCTGGTTGGCGGACCTCAAGTGATGTTGTCCGCGTGTTCGCAATGATCTTGCCGGTACTCACCATCGCCGGCAGCGGGTGTCTCGGTTGTTTAGCAAACTATCGGCTACCCATTGTGACGGGTGGGGCCGTGCCGAAGGACGAGGCGCTCGTTCGCAAGTGGCGCAAGATCCTCCGGCTCGCGTTCGTACCAACCCTGGCGGTGATCGCGATCTTGCGCTACACCTTCCTGACCCAACGGCTGAACGCCTCTAATTTCTTTCCGTTGTTCTGGCGGAATGTTCACCTGCGCAGCGGAGTCTCGCCGTTGCTGCCGCAGATCTTGCTGCTGGCTGGTCTGTACTGCTGGTTCTGGTTCAACCTGCGCGGTCTGTCGCTGTTTGGGGATGACCGGCCGGTATTGCCCAGCATCAAGGATTTTCATCCCCCACTGAAGGACAACCCGGCGAAGGCCGGCCCGAAGTTTTTCCTGATGTTCAGCAGGGAAGGCGCGGGACAGAATATTGAACGAAACGCGATACCGCTGTCCGCTAATTACTGGGTGCCGCTGGCTGTCTTCTTCGGCATCAGTTTCCTCTCCACGGCAGTGGCTCTCGGCGGCTGGTCTCTGCGGAGCTTGGGAGACCGCAGATACGGCCTACTAATCTTCCTGGGAGTAACGCTGTGCATGGCGCTCATTCTGGCTGACATCTGGCAAATGCTATCAACCTGGAGCCAGTTGCAGCGTTTGCTCAACTTTCTGGATCGTTTGCGGCTGCGCCGCGCCTTTACCGGGCTGAGGGGAATGCTAGGTGGCTCGGTGTGGGCCCTGAGTGGGAACGTCCTGGGAGAGCGCTACCGGTTGATATCGCGTCAGCTCGAAGCGCTTGGCAATCTGAAGAACGCCGTAGCCAACAGTAAGGACGAAGACGAACAGGAGGTCCTCAGGAGGAAGAACCTCATCGCACGCATCGAACTGACGGAGAAGAAGAGAGATCAATTTGTCGAGTGGTACGTCAAGCTCCTGGACGACGATTGTAAAGATGCAGACAAGCTATACCGGATTGACAAGCTGACGGAATGGCAGGAAGAGCTGGCGGAGCTTGTGGCGTATGTGATGAGGGAGATCCTGCTGCCGGCATGGCGAAAAGAGTCGCGGTCGGTGCTTGGCGATTTGGATACCGACGCCAAGGAAAGCTTTCACTATGAGGCGGGGGACTATCTGCAAGAGGCGGAACAATTTGCCGTGCTGCCCTATCTGGGTTTCATTCAGAACATTCTGGGGCGGCTGCGCACCCTCGGACTTAGCGCGGGAGCGGTCTTCCTTACCATGACGCTGGCCATCTCCTCGTACCCGTTTGATCCAATGCCCAGCATTGCAGCTGTATTTTTGATTTTGTTTGCGGTGGCCGGCGCGGTGAGCGCTTTTGTCTATGCCGAGATGAGCCGCGATGCCACCCTGAGCCGAATCACCGACAAGAACCCGGGTGAGCTGGGCGGGGCTTTCTGGATGAAGTTGGTGACCTTCGGATTGCCGCCGCTGATCGGGCTGCTTACGACGCTGTTCCCATCGATGGCCGACTTTATCGGCTCGGTCCTGCAGCCTGGTGCGCAGGCGCTCAGGTAGGCGAGGAACGATCCTGGCTAGCGACTAATGATTCGCGCCTTCACCGTCACCGCTCCGACGCACCACAGCAGCGCATCCTCGACGTGATGGCGAAGTGAGGGGTTGCTGAAGATGGCTTTCAACTGCTTGCCTTCAGTCAGACGCGCGGCCAACTCGGTGAGAAGTGCCTGGTAGCGCTCGGGCATGTGCAGGCGAGTGGCGCGTACCAGGTCGTCGAGGATGAGAAGGCAGTCGAGCAGCGTCCCATGTGGATCCGTGTCCTGAGAGTTCACCAGGTAGAGCGCCTCGGCTAAATCGCAAACAACTTCCAGATGGGTCGGTGCCGGGCCCAGCGATGACATGGAGGCGTCGAGATCGAGTGCCTTGGCCGCCGTCTTAGGGTCGGTGAAGAAGATGATGCTCCCGTCGGCGGTAAGTGGCCGCTCGTTGTCTCCTCCAACGGCGAGCAAGGTGTAGAGCTGATAGCCCTCGTGGTATGGCGTCGCACGCAGCGCGACGAGCGCCAGCTCTTCGTGGTCGTGCGGCTTGGCGTGCAGAATCGGCAGCTCTGACATGACGCGTAGATGGTACACGGTCGGCGCCTGGTTCGTGTACCACCAGCCTTGAGGTGGTGCCCCATTCCGCCCTTCTCTGGCGGGGTGGGGCTTTTTGTGTCCGGACCCAGAAGGTCAAAAGCCCCACCCGGGCAAACCCGGCCCGAATGGGGCACCCCGGGCTGACAACCTCAGTACAAAAGCAAAGCCTCCGCCGGCAGCGGAGGCTGAGCGGAATTCCGCTGAGTGACCCTACTTGGTTGCCGCTTCGGCTGTTTTCGCTGCTTCGGCTGCCTTGGCAGCTTCGGCTTTGCCGGCGTCGCTCTTGGCGTACTTGCGGCGGAAGCGTTCCACACGGCCGGCGGTATCCATCAGCTTCTGCTTGCCGGTGAAGAACGGGTGGCAGGCCGAGCAGATTTCCACGCTGATGTCGCTCTTGTTGGTGGAACGGGTCATAAATGTGTTGCCGCATGCGCAGTGCACGCGTACTTCGTTGTATGCCGGATGAGTGGCTGCCTTCATGTTGCTCCCTAACTCGCTTGTTGCAAACCTTGATTCTATCGGAATTCAGGCACTCTGGGCAACGCGCCCTCGAGACCACAAGCGAAACGTTTGATTCAAGGGAAACGAAAAACGATTCACGCCGCGGTTGCTGGCTGGGTCTTTTGGAAATAATCGAAGATCGCTGAGAGGGCCAGAAGGGCACTAACCGAGAGGAATTTGAAGAGAGGAGGAAGATTCTATTCTATAAAGGTCGATCTCGATGTCCCTTCCCGACTACAAGCAGCACCCGGCTCGTTTGGACTAGGCATTAAGGTTGGCAGCCATCCGCCAGCCATTTAGCAAATAGATCAATGCGAGATTGGGGCCAAGGACCTTCTCCTAGTGGAGGTGGTGGCGGCATAACCGCACCACCAATTCCTCGAATTCTGTCGTAGATGGCCGATGCGTGTGCCTTTACTTCGTCATAACTCGCCAAGTTGAACCCTTTTTTCATCCCCTGAATGTCGCGGTCGGTAAAAAGCGGGCGAATGTCCGCCGCGAAGCTCGTTGTCTTGCTCATATGCGTCCTCCTCTGTCATTGTTTCCTCGCGCCTTTGCGCCACCCGATCTACATGCCGGTTAAGCCAGAGTGGGAAGGAACAATCTACTGGACCATCCGGGCCGAGAGCTAACCGTACGTGACGGTGGTACTCTGTCCGACCTCGATGATGTATCCGTCAGGATCGCGAATGTAGCAGCGTATCTCGCCGTACTTAGGTATCGGCTCGGTGATGAACTCGGCTCCGCGACTCTTCCATAGTTCGTAGCATGCTTTGATATCGGCCACGCGGAGATTCAAAAAGCTATTGATGTGATTCGGGTCAGGGACGCTGAGGGTTACCATCGGTTTATCCGGGGTCGGCCCGCCCCCAACGTTCAGAATCATCCAGATATTCGCGAACTGAAGATACGCAGGAGCGTTGCCATCACCCAGGCTCAGAATGCGAGCGCCGAAGACCTTTTCGTAGTAGCGAGCCGAGCGTTCGATGTCGGCGACGGTGAGAAATTGTGCGATGCTGATCCCCTCGCGCGGGGGCATCTCATAGCTCTTCTGGTCGATTTGCACGCTGTTCATTTAACGACTCCAATTCCGACTCACTCTACGCCCGATGTGGCCGCGAGTACCACGTTAATTGCCGATAACCGGAAATTAGTGCTCATTCCAGACACGCGCGCCGGCTGAAGCGCGGAGACTACGTTGTGCCGCTGCTCACCCGCTTCTCCGTTTTCGTGAGTGGCTCGATTTTTCCGTCAGCGGGACATCGCCCCGCGCCGCCGCGCAATCCCACCTCTATCGGCTAATGCACGCAGAACCTCACTGAAGCTGCGACTTCACAACAGCACCAACACTCTGGAGCCAACCTATGTATTCAACCCATCAAGGTCGCTGGGAGAAGACCGGCGACTCGCAAAATTCTAAAGAAGCCTTGCAGCGCTGGGGCGCCCTGGCCGGCGGCGGCGCACTCGCGGTCATCGGCCTGACCCGCCGCTCGAAAGCAGGCTGGGCGATGGCAGCAGCCGGAGGAGCGCTGGCCTACACCGGCCTGCGTGCCGGCAACGGAACGTTGGAGTCACAGCGTCGTCCCGAGCTGGGCAGCAACATTCTGGTCAATGCCTCTCCGCAAGATGCCTTCCGGCTCTGGCGCGATCTGGAAAATGCTCCGCGTTTCATGAACCACATTGAGTCGGTCACCGATCTTAGGCGACGGCAAATCGAAGTGGATCGCCGCTTGGCCCCATGGGCAGCGAAGCTGCACTGGACCGCTGAAATCACCGATGAACGCGCCGGCGAATACATCGCGTGGCGCTCGCTGCCGGGCTCGGACCTGAACGTGGAAGGCCGAGTCGAGTTCAAGCAGGCGCCGGGAAATCGCGGAACTGTCGTTCACTCAACCATGCACTACTCGAGCTGCCAACCGGCGCGTTACGCAACGCTGCTTCCGGCTTTGTCGGACGGCAGGCGAATTTCTTCATGCGCCAGGACCTGCGGCGCTTCAAAGCGCTGATTGAAACCGGCGAGATTCCGACAATCGAAGGCCAGACACACGGGCCACGGTCAGGCGCCGCTGCGGTTGCACGCGCTCTCAATCCCGACCGTCCCGTTGAGCGGCGAGTGGCGCGCAACCGAAGTGGTCGAATCCATGAGGAGGGTTTCATGAAGGCAGTTTGTTGGATGGGCAAGGAGAAGATGAGCGTCGAGAACGTGCCCGACCCGCAAGATACTCAATCCGCGCGACGCCATCATTCGAATCACCCGCACCGCCATCTGCGGCTCGGACCTGCATCTCTACGGCGGCTTCATTCCCGACCATGGAGCAGGGCGACATCGTTGGCCACGAGTTCATGGGCGAAGTCGTCGAAGTCGGCTCCGGCATTCAGCGCGGAGAAGCTGAAGGTCGGCGACCGCGTCGTGGTGCCGTTCACCATCGCCTGCGGCAACTGCTTCTTCTGCGAGCAGCAGCTATGGTCGTGCTGCGACAACTCCAATCCGAACTACTGGATTGCCGAGAAGTTCATGGGCTACTCGCCTTCCGGCCTGTTTGGCTACTCGCACATGACGGGCGGCTACGCCGGCGGCCAGGCGCAATACGCGCGCGTTCCGTTTGCCGATGTTGGTCCGATGAAAGTTCCTGAGGGAATACCCGACGAGAAGCTGCTGTTCCTGACCGACATCTTTCCCACCGGCTACATGGGAGCGGAGAACTGCAACATCCAGCCGGGCGACACGGTCGCCATTTGGGGCGCAGGGCCGGTGGCGCAGTTTGCCATTCGCAGCGCGTTCATGCTGGGTGCGGAACGCGTCATCGCATTGACCGCTTCGAGTACCGCCTGCAGATGGCGCGCGACGGCGGCGCAGAAACCATCAACTACGAGCAGGTGGATTCCGTTATCGAGACGCTGAAGGACATGACGGCCGGCATCGGTCCTGACTCCTGCATGGACTGCGGTCGGCATGGAAGCGCACGCCGACTCGGCCATGTATTACGTGGATCGCGCCAAGCAGGCGGTGATGATGGAAACCGGTCGGCCGATTGCGTTGCGCGAAGCGATTCAGGCCTGCCGCAAGGGCGGAACGGTTTCGGTTCCTGGCGTCTATGGCGGGCTGGTGGACATGATGCCCATGGGCGCATTCATGAACAAGGCACTGACCATGAAGACCGGCCAGACGCACATGATGCGCTACATGAAGCCGCTGCTCGATCGCATTCAGAAGCGGGCGAGATCGATCCCAGCTTCGTCATCAGCCATCGAGTGCCGATCGACCAGGCGCCGGAGATGTACAAGATGTTCCGCGACAAGCAGGACCACTGCACGAAAGTCGTGCTGGATCCGTGGGCGAACGGCGCGGCGGCAGCGTAGGAGTGATTGGCAATTAGCAATGTTTTTCGACGGTCATTCTGAGCGAAGCGAAGAACCTGCTTTCGTCCGCTGTGCCATGACTCATCGGCGAAAAGCAGATCCCTCGCGGATGACAACAAAATTGAACGGGTCAACCGGTACGCCTGAAGGCGTCCTCCACCCTTCATCGCACGAACAATTTCATAGGAGTCGAACACAAATGGCAGACAAACATCTACAAGGACTAAAAGTAGCAATCCTCGCAACCGACGGCGTCGAGCAGGTCGAACTTCTCAAGCCGCGTGAGGCGCTGCAACGAGGCAGGCGCGGAAACCAAAGTCGTCTCACCCAAGTCCGGCAAGATCAAAGGCTGGGACCACACAAAGTGGGGTGAACAAATTCCCGTAGACATTGACCTAAGCAACGCGAATCCGCACGACTTCGACGCGCTGCTACTGCCGGGAGGCGTACAGAATCCTGACAAACTTCGCATGGAACCGAAGGCCGTCGAGTTCGTGAAGGCCTTCTTCCAGAGCCGGCAAGCCGGTAGCTGCGATCTGTCACGCGCCGTGGCTGGTAGTGGAAGCCGGCGCAGGCCGAGGGCGCCGCATCACATCGTGGCCTTCGCTGAAAACCGACCTGAAGAACGCCGGTGCCAACTGGGTGGATGAGGAAATGGTGAAAGACGGCAACCTGTGTCAGCAGCCGCAAGCCCGATGACATTCCGGCGTTCAATCGCGGGATGATCGAGCTATTCGCACAGGCGAAGAGCAACACTCGTAAGGCCGCATAAGACGTCTCTGAGGAGCGCGGTTTCGGCTGCGCTC
>CAWFWZ010000011.1:0-165771 GCA_963819645.1 uncultured Acidobacteriaceae bacterium | reverse complement strand
TCCGGAATTGCCGACCTTGACGACCTGCCAAAGCAGGACGCCCGATAGGACAATCACCAGCCAGAACACGACTGTTTTGACCGTCGAATTCACTCGCTACTCCTATGGAACCTAGCCGCTGACAACTGTGCTTGCTCTCGTTAGATGCCGGCCTCGCCTGCCGGATTTACAGAATGCGGCCTCACCAGATTGTAACTCTTCCCCTAACCGGAACTGCAGGTATCAGTTAACAAAAATAGCCTGCCGGGAAAACGCCCTAGCCCACCGGTTTCCGGCGGGAACCGACGCCTTCCTCCAGCAGCTTCCTTCTTACTTAGACACCGAATTCGGCCCAAGGAAAGCGAGTGCTCCATCCCTTCGGCCGCGCTCGGGGCAGGCCCTTTCCCGTATTTTGGGGAGGTGTGGGGATATGAGACGCGTGACCCCACATTTCCGTTCGTTTGGCAAATATGGGAGCTCAACAATTCGTCATAATGGTTCTATGAACGCGTGGTTCAAGCGCCACATCCGCCGTCTGGTCAACTTCTGGCCGCCATTCTTAGGGGCCGGCATTCGTGTCACCCGCTGGGACGCCGACTGGCGGGCCGTCGACGTCGAGCTGCCGCTGCACCGCTGGAACACCAACTTTGTCGGCACCCACTACGGTGGCTCGCTCTATTCAATGGCCGACCCCTTCTACATGCTTATGCTGATCGAGAACCTCGGGCCTGAGTACATCGTTTGGGACAAATCGGCCAGCATCCGCTTCCGGCGACCGGGCAAGGGCAGGGTGCGGGCCAGTTTCCGGCTGACTCAACAGCAGATCGACGACATCCGGCACGCGCTGACCACTCAGGAGAAGCTGGAGCCGACGTTCACGGTCGAGATTACAGATGACTCAGGGACTGTCATCGCCGAAGTCCAGAAGCTGCTGCACATTAAGAAGAGGTGAGTTACAGCGCGTTTTTCGCCATTCGCCATTCGCTCTTCGCCGGATTGCAACCAGCCGCCACGCGCAAGACTAGAGCCCCCTATCGGCACTTAGCGCTTGGCGCTTGGCTTCTGGCACCTTGGCTTCTGCCTCATAATTAGCGGCTCGGAGCTCGCAGCTACCCACGTCCGATAACGTGAAAGCCTGAAAAAAACGTTTTTGCGAATCCTTGTTTTCAACACTTTAGGCCACATTTCTATCGCAAAATCTTGAGCCCGTGGGACTTACAGGCAAAATCTAGATTTCAAAGAACTTAGCGCCAGCCGCTCGATAGTCGGCCTCAAGGACACGTTGGCGAGTCCTCGGCGCTAGTTTAGGAGTTGCTGGACGTAGAAGCACGCGAATAGTGGTGGGGCGAGGGTACGAAGGTAACCAGAAATTCCCATTTTGGGAAACGCCTGGTCGTCGGTTATTGATGTGTTATTCCGAGCATCCAATGCACCGCCGAGACGAGCGGGTAGAGCGGAGCCCAATGCAGCGGCGAGAGGGGGCGGGTAGAGCGGCGCTTCAGCGCCGCGTTATCGAGTCTCTCTTTGGTTTGTCATCACGAAGCGGCGTCAGCCGCTGAGGGATCTGTTCTTCTGTGCGCTCCGCCTGACGGCTCCGCGCAAGCCTTCGGCAGATTGGAAAAGGTAAGAGAGAGCGCCTTAACGCCGCGCTGAAGCGCGGCTCTACCCTGTACTTAATCCCACGATGTCGTCGCGATCGAGACCAGAGACCGGGAGTGTGTAACTCACACTGCTGTGGCGTCGCGAAACTTGATCTACCCAGGTTAGCGTCCAACCGAAGGACGCGAACCTGGGGCACCAGGCTGAACTAAGACGCACGAGAAAAGTGGCAGAGCGAGGGTACGAAGGTAACCAGAAGCTCCAGGATTATCCCGTTGAGTCCAAAGTAGCCAACGGCGCATACTCCAGTCGCGCGGGTTACACCGAGCAATGCGGAGGTGTGTCAGTGGCTAAACGTGTCGCGGCCTGTGCAATGCGCGTACTCTTACGCAAGCGGGACAGGCTGTGACATTGCGTTATCGCGGTTGGCAATCGTTCTCACTTTGGGCTTGGTTCCTTGCGGCTCTGCCTAGCCATGCCTGTAACTATTTTCGAGGGAGTGGTCTCGGAGCTTGAGTTCTCTGCGAATGCGCGGGCTAGGCTATTGGATGACGTTCAGTACGCTCTACTCCATATCATCCGATGGCGACCCAGATCGACGAAAGCCCAGCAGAACGATTGGGACCATTATATCGCCTTTAGTGCGTCGGTGCCGCGTAGACCAAGAGTTTAAGGTACCAACACTCGACAATGTTGGAGGCCGAACAATCAATTGTCGGCGAATAGACGCTAATGCAAGCATCAACCAGCATACTGCTTCGCCGCACCCATTCCTGCTCGGACAAGGTGGAACCTGAAGAGGGCAATGGAATTCCATCCAAGTTTAAGCGTCTACTTTGGAACACCATGGAGTACTCAACAACGGCAGAAGACATAGATGTCGAGGATAGAAGGTAGGACTTGACCACAGATGTCGAGGAATAGCAACTGGCAAGCTAGTCGATCAGATGGAAAGAGAGTGTGGGTAGACACAAAATTAGACCAAACCGACAAGCGTTCTTGTAGATCCCGACTCCGAGCTCGTCAGTCAACCGAGATGAGGGTTTTGCACTAAAGCAGAATCCAATTGCGATCACGGAATGGATTATTAATCGCTGGCAATGTTCTGAATAACTACCCCGGCCGTTGGGGCAACTGCAATGGTTTCAACCCGCAACCTAGCAGAAACGGACTGATAGAACGCATTTTAAGTCTAGCGTCAATCTTGGACGTTCGATATGCCTCCGCCGGACTAGTGAGTTGCTTGTATTCAACGTACTCCGCTTCCGCATCTTGAGAAGCGTATCGCGGAACAGGTAAGGGTTCTTACGGTTATCAAATCGGAAGCACATTTCGTCAAGGTAGGCTTGCAGATGCTTTGCGCTCATCCGATGCCACGTTCCGATAATGCCGCGCTTCAGGAGCGAGAACGCGGGTGGCCCAGGCAAGCACTCTGAATAGTCGACACACACGGGGTGCCCGAGCCACTCGCCGAACTGAATCTTTGTGAGAACTGTGCCGTCGCTACGCGACTCGCAATTCTTCTCCCACTCCCACCCAGCACTCCGCCTGCGGCTCCGTGCTGGGCTATCATGTTGGTCGCCCCATTGGGGCTCAGGTCCCCGGTCGTTCCGCCGACACTAGCCAAGCCAAGTACTCACATAATCTCCGCCGCGCCCACCAAAGTAGCAACTCTTATGTGGGCTCGGCCAGCACGGCAACGTCGAACTTGGAATAGTACTTCTTCACGTCGGCCGCGCCGTACTTCTCGCGAAACTTCTCGACCACCGCACGCAACCTGCTTCGCATTGGTGATGGGAACGGCGTGAAATTCACCTTCTGCGCCGCGAGCATCAATCCGAATCGTCGGGTTGTGGAGCACGTTCTTATACCACTGAGTATCTGACCCCTGCAGTGGGAGCAGGTAGAGCTTGTCGTCCTCGAACACGAACCAGACCGGGTTCGAGATGGCGCGGCCTGACTTCCTGCCGATCACGGTCAGCTTGATTTGCCGATATCGGGAGAGGCGATCTTTAAGAGAGTCATCTTGTGCCGACATTGTTACCTCATTGACGGTTAGTTTTGGCAACTGGATTCGAGGTATTTGCGCGACGAAAATTATATGCCGTCTTCAGGCTGCAGAAGGCGCTACCGTGTCGTATCAGGGCCTGACTTCACAGGTTGCACAAGAACTCCTCGCGGTGGGAACAAGAGCAGATTCCTCGCGGCTGAAGCCGCTCGGAATGACAAAAGAAAAGGGCTGTGCGGCACGGCTGAAGCCGTGCCCTGATACAAAGCGGATGATCCGAGACCGTTTCAACGGCCTGTAAAGCCGAGCCCTGATACAAATCCTTCCAAACGCGATGCCCGCTCATTCAGCTTCGGCTCGTGACGCGGTGGTACACTGCTCCCTTCGCGTAACCGTTTTGTCACAACCTGAAGCGCGCGCGGGCCTGTTCAAAAACAGCTTCTGCGTTGGAGGTATGTAAGCAATGCTCGTCCGAAGACTGAGCGTTTTTATTTTCTGCATCTGCACTGTTTTCTCAGCCGCCGCACAAAGTCCTGAAACTCCCAAGAACGATCAACTGGCATTCCGCTTTGTCGGCCCTAGAGTCGGCAATCGTGTGGCATCGATCGCCGGAATTCCCGGCGACCCGAGTACCTACTACGCGGGAGCAGCTTCGGGCGGCGTGTGGAAGTCGACCGACGGCGGTAATCGCTGGGACCCAATCTTCGACAAGCAGCCTGCTGCCGCAATTGGCGCGCTGGCGGTGGCGCCTTCGCAGCCCTCGACGGTTTGGGCGGGAACCGGCGAGGCGTGGGCGGTCCGCGACAGCGACGTGATGGGCGACGGAATCTACAAGTCGACCGATGCCGGCAAAACGTGGAAGAACATGGGCCTGCCGCAGTCGGGCCGCATTGGCCGCATCATCGTTCATCCAGACAATCCTGAGATTGTGTTCGCATGCGTGCTGGGCCGCACGACTGGACCGCAGCAGGAGCGCGGCGTTTATCGCACCATCGACGGCGGCAAGAACTGGGAGCGCGTTTTATTCGCCGACGAGAAGACCGGCTGCTCGGGCTTGTCGATGGACCCGCAGAATCCGCACACGCTCTTCGCCGGCATGTGGCAAGTGGAGATGCATACATGGGCCGAGCTGAGCGGTGGTCCGGGAAGCGGCGTTTATGTTTCGCACGATGGCGGCACGACCTGGAAGCGCATTGAAGGCCACGGTATGCCGAAGTCGCCAGTAGGCAAGATCGATGTCGCGGTCGCGCCGAGCAATTCCAATCGCGTGTACGCACTGATTCAGACTGCCGACCAAGGCTCGCTGTGGCGTTCGGACGATGGCGGCGAGAACTGGAAGGTAGTCAACTATCAGCGTCAGTTGATCGGCCGTGCCGGATATTACATTCGGCTTGCGGTCTCTCCTTCGAACGACAACGAAATTCTGGTGTCGAACAGCTCGTTCTGGCAATCGCTCGACGGCGGTTTCAACTTCGACGAGAAGCACTGGGGCGGCGACAACCACGATATCTGGTTCGATCCCAAGAATGCCGACCGTTTCGTGATTACTGATGACGGCGGCTTGAACATCACCACCGTACATGGCCGCGGCTTCCATCGCGTGTCGCTGCCCATTGGGCAGATGTATCACGTCGCCGTGGACAACCAGGTTCCTTACTACTTCTACAGCAACATGCAGGACGACGGGAACATGCGCGGGCCCAGCGTGCCGCAAGGCTATGGCGAAACCGGCTGGGACCATGGCATGGGAGGATGCGAGTCCGGCTTCACCGTGCCGGATACGGTCGATCCTAACGTGGTGTGGGCCACCTGCTACGGAAACAAAGTGACGCGCTGGGATGCTCGCTATAAGAAAGCGCACTCGGTGAGTCCGTGGCAGATTACGCTCGACTCGCCACCCAACTCAGTGAAGTACCGCTGCCACTGGACAGCGCCGCTGGCGATCGATCCCTTCGATCACGAGACCGTTTATTACGGCTGCCAGGTCGTGTTCAAGACCTCGAATAAAGGACAAAGCTGGACGGTGATCAGCCCGGATCTCTCGACTCACGATCCGGCACACATCATTCCATCGGGTGGAATTGTCGGCGACAACCTGGGACAGTTCGAGGGCGAAGTAATCTTCGCGCTCGCGCCATCGAAGATTCAGAAAGGCCTGATCTGGGCGGGCACCAACGACGGCCAGGTCTGGTACACGAAAGACGGCGGAGGCAACTGGACGAACGTCAGCAAGAACATCTCCGGCGTGCCGCCGCTGGGAACCATCACCAGCATCGCGCCGTCGGCCTTCGACGCCGGAACGGCCTACATCAGTGTCGATCTGCACCTGGCCGATAATCGCGATCCATTCATCTACAAGACGACGGACTTCGGCGCGACCTGGAAGCCGATCGCCGGCAATCTTCCCAAGAGCGAGCTGTCGTATGTGCGCGTGATTGCCGAAGATCCCAACGCGAAGGGCGTGCTGTTTGCCGGAACCGGCGATGGCCTTTACTACTCGCTGGACGATGGCGCGAAATGGACTCCGCTCGAGGGCGGACTGCCGCACGCTCCAGTTAGCTGGGCCGTGGTGCAGAAGGAGTTTCACGACCTGGTGATTTCGACCTATGGTCGCGGGCTCTACATTCTCGACGACATCACGCCGCTGGAGCAGATGGCGAAGGACCGCTCCGATGCGGCGGTCGTGCTCTTCGAACCGCGGCCGTCCTTCCGCTTCACGCCAAATGGTCAGGCGATGCTGAATTTTTCGCTCAAGACAAAGCCAAAGGATGAAATCGAGCTTGAGATCCTGGATTCGCAAGGCAAGCTGGTGCGCAAGCTGGAAGCGCCGGGCCAGCCGGGCATCAATCGCGTGAAATGGGATATGCGCTACGAATCGCCGCGGGTAGTGGCTCTGCGAACCGTGGCTCCGGACAATCCTCATATCTGGGACGAGCCGCGCTTCCGGGGCGCTGATTCGCGCCCGATCACTCATTGGGGAACCAAGCCGGCCGAGGTTGGTCCTATCGTCGCGCCGGGAAATTACACGGTGCGTCTGAAGGTCGATGGCCAGACCTATACGCAGCCGCTCACCGTGCTGCGCGATCCTCATTCTCCCGGCTCGGACGCAGACATTCAGCAATCCGTGCAAACCCTGCTGCGCATCACCGGACTGATCAGCGAGGTGTCGGACTCCATCAACCGGATCGAATGGTTGCGCAAACAGATGGAAGTACTGGAGGCGATGCTTCGTCCTGACAAGAAGAAAGAGCAGTCTGCGCAGGCGGCTCCGGCTGACGAAGACGATGACGACTATGACGCAGAGCCGTCGGCGGCTTCTCCGAACTCAGATAAGGCGAAGGCAGCACAGAAGGCCGAGCTTCTGAAAGAAGTCGAGGCCATGAATAAGAAGCTGAAGAGCCATCGAATATCAGTTGACCTCGAAGGCGCTTACCAACAGCGACGATAAATATTTCGTCGAGCCTTATGAGCTGTACTTGAATCTGATGTGGCTCAATGCGGCGGTCGGTACGGGCGGCGGTGATGTGGCCGGCGGGGCGGATTTCGCTCCTACCGACAATCAACTTGCGCTGCTGAAGCAATACGAAGGCGAGTACGCCAAAGTTAGAGAGGAGTATCAGAAGCTGATCAAAGACGATCTTCCGGCACTGAACCGCGCGCTGGAGAGCAGCAATATGGCTACTGTGGCCGGTGCGGGGTTGTAGCGGGTCGTAGCCAAAGGCGTGAGTTGGAGAGCGGGCAGGCTAGGCTGGTGACCAAACGCATCAGGCTGCGGTCAGATGCCCGGCGACGAAATGTCCAATTTCCAGTCGGGGCGGTTGGGGACTCCCTGAAACTTTCTCTTGCCATGAAGCTCGCCAGAACGCACAATGGTTACCCTCGATGAGGGTACGTCCAGCCGCTCAGGCAGCTGTGCAGGTTGGCGTATCGTCAACGACCCATGTGCGAAGTTTTCTGCCTTCAGTTGAGTTAATCGGGAGGAAACTATGAAGAAGCTCCTTGCTGGTCTTGCGCTTTGCTTGATGTTTGCCGTTGCGCTGCCCGCGATGGCCGACATCATCCTCGGCAACCCACCGAACAGCAACAACTGCATACCATTTAGTTGCCGATCCATTGACAACGGTAACTACGAACAGATCTACAACAGCCCAGCGTTCAATGGACAATCCATTAACGTTGGATCCATCAGCTTCTACGACACGACATTCAACAACGGCCCCAACCAGGGTGTTGCGAATTTGAATTTCTCGCTTTACCTGGCCACCACCGCGCAGTCGGTTCCGGATGGCACTATTCCGAACAACGCCGTTCTGTTTGGCAACTACTCCCTCAACGGCGGCCTCTTTCAGTTCGGCAGCGTCTTGAGCTTCACTGGTGCGCCGTACCTTTTCGATCCCAACCAGGGTAATCTCGAGTTGATCCTGGAGACGTCCGGCGGCAGCGACCCGAATAGCGGAGTCTTCACGGCCTTTGATGCGACCAGCGGAGGCCCGTTCTCGCGTTGGTGCGGGGGTTGCGGCAACGGTCAGGGATATGGTCTGGTAACTGGTTTTGAGACTGCGGTTCCTGAGCCGGGCACTCTGCTCATGATGGGCACCGGCCTGGTCGGCGTAGTGGGCGCGATTCGTCGGCGGTTGGTGTAAAAACAACCTTCTCGCCGCTAACAACCTACCGCATTGGATGGCATCAGCCCTTGGCAAACGCCGGGGCTGATGTCCTGTTCGCAATTCTTGACGGTCTATTCCGACCGCTATCTGTTGCGCAATGAAAAAGGCCGACGCATTGCCGGCCTGAATTCAACTCCAAGGGAAAACTAGAACAGCTTGCGGCGCAGTGCGCCAGCTAGCCCAAGCACTCCCGTGCCCAGCATCAGAAACGTTCCGGGCTCCGGAACCGCGCCATTGACCTCTAGATTAGGAGCGAGGATGTTGCAGGAGCCGCAGTGGCTCTCTTCACCGTCGGTGACTTCAAATGGTCCAACGTTGAACGGCGGATTGCTGCCCGCGTCGAAGAAGTAATAGTGAACCTGCCAGTTCGGATCGTTGAAGCTATGGAAGTCGATGCCGATGTCATAGCTCTGACCGTTCAGCAGGGTGTAGTTGATGGGCAAGTTGTAGAACTGCTCGGTGCCGTCACCGTTGAACGTCATGTTGGAACCAACCGCCAACTGTGTCAAACCGTCTCCGGTGTACACGTAGGCGTTAAAGGTTTCGGATGCTCCCTGGCTGATCTCGCCCTGGATACCGATCGAAGACAGAGTGAAGTCGCCGGTCATGGTGACATAGTCGCCGCGGGTGCCGCCGGCACCGCCGCCCAGGAAGTTGCTGGTAGGCGGGGTGAGAAAGAGTTGGTCGGCGAAGGCTGCCGTAGACGCCATGCAGGCCAACGCCACGCACACAATCGCGAGCCGTTTCATTCGTTTCCTCCTTGCACGAACGCACTGAAACAGACCCCTAAAATTTTCCGGGGGCAACAGCTTACCTCAGGTCGGAGGACTGGCGTGAGGCCCAAAAGTGCTAACGGGTCAGTTTAATAGTGGCAATGCCGAGCCGATTACTTCGGTTGGCGCAGTGAGAATGACTTTTCCGTAAGCTATGCTTAATCAATGGCTTAGCCTTCCCAGACGAAAGCGTCGAAGACCCGCTGCTCCTCAAAGCCAATCCGCCGGTAAAGCTCAACCGCGTTGCGATTCGCTTCCGTGACGGTCAGCGAAAGCTGAGCAACGTTGCCTCCGCTCAATGCGCGATGACTGGCCGCAATGAGGCTCTCACCGATGCCGAACCCGCGGTGCTCCGGGGCCAGGCAGACCTGGGTGATGTGTCCGACGTCATGACGGATTCGCGAGCAGAGAATGACTCCGATCAGCGCGTGCGAAGGTTTGTGAATCGCAACGAACGATGAATCGTTGTCGAAGACGCCGCACCCGGGAAAGCGCACGATGTTATTCAGAAAGCGCATCGACCCGGCGTTGGTGCGGTACTGGTCGTTGATCTCCGAATCGATGTGGGTGCGGTAGGCGGCGGTGATGATGCCGGCGGCAGGCTGGTAGTCCTGCTCGGTCCAGCGACGAATCTGGATGTCGTTCAAAGGCGGAAGCGGGCGAAGCGGCGGCGCATCCGAGCCCGTAAGCTGAAGCGACAGGAACAGCCGGCGATAGCGTTGAAAGCCGGTGGAGAGGAATGGCGCGGCCAGCTCTCCGCTGGAATGCGTGAGTAACTGGGCTTCAACGCGGTGCACGCCCGGCGACTCTTGCAATGTTTCGATAACGTGCTTCAGCATGCGGAGCTCAATTTCGTGCGCGTCCGCCCGTTTCGGCGAGACGAACAGGTCGCCGATGACTCCCTTGCTGCCTTCATAAACGAAGAAGGAATAGCCGACCACACTGCCGCGTTCGATCGCGGCGTATCCCGGCAAAATTTTGGCATCGATGTAGCGGAAGATCATCTCCGCTGAGCTGCGGTAATCCCAGCAAAGCAGTCCGCCCCAGGCAGCTACCTCGTCTTCCAGTAGCGGGCGCAGGTCCGAGGATGCGAAGTGCCTGAGGTCGAGGATTTCCACGTTGCGCGAAGTCCTAGTTGGGAGCAGGGAGTGTAATCACTATTGCGTTTCCCATACCGAGCTTTGTATCAGGGCACGCCTTCAGGCGTACCGATTACATCCAGAGTGAATCTCGGCTTTAGCCGCTGCCGTGAGAGCAGGGGCTAAAGCCCAACTTACTATTTCGCAGTTGCGGCACGGCTTAAGCCGTGCCCTGATACGAAGCAGTCGACTTAACATCTTAAAATCACGTAACACTTGCTGCGGATATCTCTTTTCACTGTTTCTGTGCCGCCTTCGCGGCAACCAGGTAGAAGTCCAAGTGCTGAGGCTCCCAGCCTCCGATGCGCGTAACTCGGCGTTGTGGCAAACGGTATTCCAACTCCTTCTCGGTCCCGCTCGCGGCTACAACGATGTGCGTGCCGTCGGGAATTTCATTCCTGCCGTAGTTGGCGATGATGTGATTGCGGTAAAAGCCCAGACCATATTCAATGCTGCGGGGCACATCGTACACGGCGATATTGGGCATTTGTCCGAGCGCCGTGACCTGCAGTGCCGCCTGCACCGGACGGGCCGATTGTAGCGCGTCGATGATCGGCGCCGTCCCGCGAAGAACCAGCGCAAACGCTATCACCACCGGAACCAGCGTGGCAAAGCGAAGCACGCGATATCCGCGAGTGATCAGCGTGGCCGTGAAAAACGCCACCGCACAGATCGCCAGCAGCGTCGCCACAATCAACACACTTTTCGGCAGAGACAAATGCAGAAGCTTAAATGGCACGAAGAACGCTGCGACCAGCAGCACGGCTGAAACCACCCCATGCACCAGGATGAGCCAGACCGGTGGTTTGTCGCCATCTTCTTCGCGACGCCGGATGAAATGCGCCAGCAGTATGGTGGCGGCTGGAATGGATGGAAGGATATATCCCGGCAGCTTCGATCGCGAGAAGGAGAAGAACAGAATCGGAAACAGAAACCAGATAACCAGGAAGAGAGGGAGGTCGGCTTCTCCCGATGGCCGCTCGACGGAGTTACGCCAGTCGCGAATGGCATCCACAACCGCGAGAATAACAAACGCAATCCACGGCACCAGTCCCAGCAATACCACAGGGATGAAGTACCAGAACGGCTGGGGATGACGATATAGGTCGGTTGTGTATCGCGCCAGGTTCTGCTGAAGAATGAAGA
Organism: uncultured Acidobacteriaceae bacterium; assembly: GCA_963819645.1. Lineage (GTDB taxonomy): Bacteria > Acidobacteriota > Terriglobia > Terriglobales > Acidobacteriaceae > CAVVDY01. The sequence goes on along the minus strand of CAWFWZ010000011.1, from coordinate 154,460 downwards.
CGCGAAAGAAGTCCGGATTTGCTCTCTGCGCGGCGATGTACCAGGGCAGGGCCACGACGAGGAACAGCAACGGCCCGGGAAGCCAAAGGGTCTGCAAGAACAGCTTCCATTCACGCCGCAGAGCAACAAAGATGAAGATGATGACGCCGGCCAGGAACACGGCGACCGGACCCTTCGCCAGCGTCCCGAGAGCCAGACAAAAGTAAAACGCCAACAGCCAGGGCCGCTTTCGCTGCCTGTACCAGGCGAACCACGACAGCATGCCCACGGCGAACGTGGCCGTCAGTGGCATGTCCATGCTCGCAGCGCGCGAAAATCCGATGATGGCAGCCGAGGCGGCGGTGATCAGCGCGGCGTCAAGCTTCATGCCGCGATAGAACCGCCGGGCCCAGAAGTAAATGAAGAACACCATCAGCGCGGTGAGCACGACCGATGGCAACCGGGCAGCCCAGTCGTGTACACCGCCGGCGGCTTTGTAGGCGATCCACGTCAGCCAGTAATAAAGCGGCGGCTTCTCCAGCCAGGGATTCCCCCACAATGTGGGAGTAACCCAATCGTGCCGCTGCATCATCTCGCGCGCCACCTGCGCGTAGCGAGGCTCATCAGCGCCCACCACTCCAACGCTCTGCACGCCGGCCAGAAAAAGAAACGAGCAGACCACGATGAGCGTAAGTATGTCGGTGGAGCGGCGAAGCCGATCGCGCGCAGCCGGGGGAAGGGATGGCTTGGGACGGGCGGCGATGGCTAGTGCACCTTCAAGTCGTAACCGCGGATGCGAAATTGCCCCAGTATCTGGTCCAGCGCGTTCGCCAGCGGGCCCTTGACGCCGCAACCGCTGGCGCACTGGTGGCCACCGCCTCCGAACGACTCGGCCACCACAGCAACATCGACGTTGCCTTTACTGCGAAGACTCACGCGGAAGTCGCCGTTGGGCAGCTCGCGGAAGAACAACGCAACTTCAATGCCTCCGATAGCCAGTGCGTAGTTGACCAGTCCCTCGCAATCTTCTTCGGTCGCGTCACAGCGCTGCATCATGTCGTGGCTTACATGCATCCACACCAGATTGCCCCGCCGAGACAAGCTGCTGAGAGCCGCACCCAGCAGTCGCATCTTCGACAACGACGTGGAGAAGTAAACGTTGTGGGCAATGTGTACCGGATCGGCGCCGCAACGCACCAGCTCTTCGGCAAGCGCGAAGGTTCGCGCCGTCGTGCCCGGGAAACAGAACGAGCCTGTATCGGTCAGCACGGCGGTGTACAGGCAGGTCGCCACTTCGGGCGATACTTTCACCCCTGCTCGCCGGGCGAGCAGGAAGATCATCTCCGCGGTGGCGCAGGCACTGGTGTCGATCCAGTTCACGTCGGCAAACGGCCGAGCTGTCGCATGGTGATCGATGTTGATGAGGTAGTGGCGCTCAAGCCCGGTAAGCTTGGTACGGGCTACGCCATCACATTCAAGGATGATGGCGGCCTCGGCATCAGGGACTTCGTCGGTACTCTGGACGACCGAATCGCTGAACGGAAGGCGGCGATAGATGACGGGTACGCCATCGCTCAGCACCACAGAGGCTTCCTTGCCCATGCTGCGCAAAATCTGGGCGCAGGCCAGGGTGGAGCCAACGGCGTCTCCGTCAGGCCGCGCGTGCGATGTGAGAAGAAACCGGTTACGTCTTCCGATCTGATTTAGAACTTCGTCCAGCATCCCCGATTATGAGCCCGACTAGCGCTTCCTCTTCTTGATCCTGGTCAAGAGCTGCTCAATACGATTACCGTGTTGCTCCGACTGGTCAAGTATGAATACGAGTTCCGGTGAGTGCCGCAATCCCAGGTTGGCGACGAGTTGATGCTTGATGTAGCCGACCGAGGCAGCCAGTCCTTCCATGCTCTCGGCTGCCGACTTGTCGTCGCCGTCCACCTGAACAAACACGCGCGCGGTTTTACCATCGGGCGTGACTTGCACTGCGTTCACCGCAACCAGGCCGATGCGCGGGTCTTCGAGTTCGCCCTCCACCAGCGTGGCAATCTCTTCCCGCAACGCTTCACCGCGACGTTGGCGGTGATGTTTCAGTCCCCTGTTTTCCATCTTTAACTCGTTACCGCTCCAGCAACAGGCGAACGTTAGAGCATACGCCTATTTGGTATTAAGTCGGTGATAACCATCACGGTACGTCGTTCGATCGTTCGGCCAGTTCCGATTCGGAAAAAAATTCAAGAAATGAATCGACGACGTCCCCACCGCTATTGTTCGCCGTCCGGATAGCATGACGTTCCACGTTATGCATCAGGCCCTCCAGGTACGAACGCGAACCTGAGATGCTCACCACGCCGAGTGTGGCGCGCTGCCATGCGTCGCTGGGATCAAGCTCCGCTACGGCGACATTGAAGTGCGCGCGCAAGCCATCTTTTACACTGCGCACCACCTGGCGCTTGTCTTTCAGCGAATGCGCCGCCTCGATTCGAAGCTCAAGGGTGAGGTAAGCGATCATGACATATGTGAGCAGCGAACGGGCGAAGTTCAGCAGCGCCGAATAGCGTCAACGCTCCGGCGAGACACTTTGCACTTTTTGTTTCATGGCGCGGTTTCAACCGTGCCGCCATCCGATCGTTTCGTATCAGGGCACCGCTTCAGCCGTCTCCCGACGCGACGGTTTCGTATCAGGGCGCGGCTTCAGCCGTGCCGCAAGTTGCTCCATTATCGCTGGGCTTTAGCCCCTGCCGCTTTTGCCGTGCCAGATACGTAAAGCAAAATGGGTAGTCCTCAGCGGACTTGACCAATCCCGCCTTCACCGGGTTTTCTGCGATGTACTTCTTGTGCTGCTCGAAACTGTCCTTGTCCTCGATGCGGACCTCGGAAAACCCGCCCTGCCACACCTCGCCTGCGTAGCCGCTGTCCTTTTTCAGACGATAAGAAAAGCCGCCTTTGATGAATTGCATGGCGCGTTCGATGGTTATCCTCTCATCGAGGGTGAGCAGCAAGTGCACATGATCGGGCATCACGACAAAATCGTCCACACGGAATTTCTTCTGAGCAACGTAGGAACGCAATACTTCGATGAACAATGTCGCGTTGCGCTCCGACTGGAGTAGCCGCCGGCCCATGCTGGTTTTACTGGTAACAAAAAACGTGCGCGACGCACTCACGACGGCATCAGCTGAGGAGTGGCGCTGGGGTCTCATCCGTTGCAGGGGCTAAAGCCCAAGTCTCTCTCACGGCCTGTACGGCACGGCTAAAGCCGCGCCCTGATACGAAACACTCCCGTTCGGCAGCGCTAAAGCCGTGCCCTGATACGAAACACTCCTGCACGGCACGGCTAGAGCCTGATAGGAAGCATTCCAGTTCGGCAGCGTTGAAGCTGTGCCCTGATACAAAGCAGCTAATCAACTTCTCTACAGCGGTTGTCCCCCGGCTGAAGCCGGGGGCTTCCACCTTACACCATCGCTTCGGCAGCGACCCGCTCGGTGACGAACGCCTCGATCACGTCGCCGACTTTGATGTCGCCGTAGTTTGCGATCGAGATACCGCATTCCATGCCGTTGCGCACTTCGCTGGCATCGTCCTTGAAACGCCGCAGGGAACTGACCTTGCCCTTGAAGACTACGACGTTGTCGCGCAACAGGCGAACTTCGGAATCGCGCTTGATGGTGCCATCGACCACGTAGCAACCAGCCACCGTGCCGACCTTGGGAATGCGGAAAGTGTCGCGCACTTCGGCGCGTCCCAGGTAGGTTTCCTTGATCACCGGGTCAAGCATGCCGGTCATGGCGCGCTTAATCTCGTCCTGCAACTCGTAAATGATCGAGTGCAGGCGGATGTCAACGTTCTCCTGCTCCGCCATTTCCTGCGCCTTGCGCTCGGGCCGCACATTGAAGCCGATGATGATGGCATTCGATGCCGAAGCCAGCAGCACATCGCTTTCGGTGATGGCGCCGACGCTGGCGCGCATGATGTTGATCTTGACCTTCTCGTTCGACATCCTGGTCAACAGATCGCTCAACACTTCGATGGAGCCGCCGACATCGCCTTTCAGAATGATGGCCAGTTCCTTCGTGCCTGCCGACTTCAACTGCTCCGCCAGACCTTCCGAGCGACACGCGCGAGCTCTTTGCCAGTTGCGCCTCGCGCGCCTTCTGCTCGCGGTATTCGGAGATGTCGCGCGCCTTCTCGCGATCGGCCACAGCGACCAGCTGGTCGCCTGCCTGAGGCAGCCCTTCCAGTCCAAGAATCTCGACCGGAGTGGCGGGAGGAGCGGACTCCATGGCTACGCCACGATCGTTGAACATGGCGCGGACCTTGCCGAATACGTTGCCCAGGACGAAGTTGTCGCCGGTGTGCAGCGTGCCGTTCTGAACCAGCACCGTCGCCACTGGACCGCGACCGCGATCGAGCTTGGCTTCCAGAACCGTTCCAGTCGCCGGACGATCGGGCGTTGCCTTGAGGTCTTGCAGGTCAGCAACCAGGCAGACCATTTCCATCAGCAGATTCAGGTTCGTCTTCTGCTTCGCCGAAACATCCACGAAGACCGTGGTGCCGCCCCAGTCTTCCGGCATCAAGCCACGATCGGCAAGCTGCTTCTTGACGCGATCGGGCATGGCGTCGGGCTTGTCGATCTTGTTGACCGCGACGATGATCGGCACCTTGGCCGCGGTGGCGTGGTCGATTGCTTCCACGGTTTGCGGCATTACACCGTCGTCGGCTGCGACGACGAGAACGACGATGTCGGTGACCTTCGATCCGCGAGCACGCATGCGGGTAAACGCTTCGTGACCCGGCGTGTCGAGGAACACGATCTCGCGGCCAAAGGCCGGGGAGTTGGTATCGGTGATCGCAACCTTGTAAGCGCCGATGTGCTGAGTGATTCCGCCGGCTTCGCCTCCGGCAACGTTGGTCGAGCGGATGGCGTCGAGCAAGCTGGTCTTGCCGTGATCGACGTGACCCATGATGGTGACCACCGGAGGCCGCGACACAGCTTGCGCCGCTCCGTCTTCACTGGTACTCGCAGTAGCGACGTTGTCCTGCGCCAACTGCTCTTCGAAGGTGATGACGTCAGTGCTGGCGCCAAAGTGACGCGCCATGTCGGTCGCCAGATCGGCGTCGAGCGTCTGATTGACGGTGGCGAAGACGCCACGTGCCAGCAGGCGGGCAATGAGGTCCTTGGCGCGAATACCCAGCTTCTCAGCCAGGTCTTTCACGCTGATGCCTTCAGAGATGGTGATGGCTCGCGTGATGGGCAGTGGCTCGCTCGACAGCGACATGCGCGGCGGCGGAACGAAGCCCTTCATCGGGCCTTCCTTCACGCCACGCGGAACATAACGCTGTCCTGGCCGCAGGGGACGTCCTTGCGGACGCTGACCGGTTGGCGGCGGCGGAGCTCCAACACCCGGACCGCCTCCAAAGGGAGGCCGCATGCCTGGCGCACCAGCGCGCGTCGGATGTGGACCACGACGCTCACCGGGACGCACCGGCGGACGGCCGGTTGGCGCTCCCTGCATGGGGGCGCCCGGACGTGGACGCTGGAAGATCGGCTTGCCGCGCTCCGGCATTCCTCCGCGAGCAGGCGCACCGGTTGCCGCTGCAGGCCGCGGAACCATTGGAGGCGGCGGCGGAGCGGTGTATACAGGACGCGGCCCGGTCTGCGGAACGATCAGACGGCGTTGTGTCCCGCCAATTGGCTGGCCAGGACGCACCGAAGGCGCCGAGGGTCGCGGCGTAACCTGGTCCGGCGACATCACTGATCCGGGACGCACTGATCGGCGGCGAAAGGCGAGTCGCGGGCGGCGGAACGGTCGAAGCCGCGGCAACAGACGCGGACGGCGGCGCTGCCTGAGCGGGAACTTCCGTCGGCGCTGCCTGAGCGGGAATTTCAGCTTCCGTCTCGGCAATCTGGTCTTCGATGACCGGCTCAGACGGCTTGGCCGCTGCGGTGGACTGTGGCTTAGCAACAGGCGGCGTCGGCTTCGGAGGAATGAAGATCGCAGCCGGAGGACGAGCCACGGACTGCGGCGTAATGAATCGCGGAGCCGGCTTGGGCTCAGCCGGAGCAACCGGCGGAGCAGCGCTCGCAACTGATGCCGTGGGCGCCGCAGGCTTTGCCGGAACAGCGGACGGAGGTGCCACTGCCTGGCGAGGCGGCTGTGCTGCGGCGGGGGCGGACGGACGCACGCGACGCTTGCTGCTGGGCCTTCTGCTTGATCGCCTCCAACACATCGCCGGGCTTGGAGATGTGCGACAGATCGATCTTAGGCTTGAACTCATCGGCGGCGGGCACACTGCTGCGATAGCTGCGCGTGGCGCCAGGTTCGCCATGCTGCTGGTAATACTGCTTGACCTGCTCGGCTTCATCGACCTCGATGGAACTCGAGTGGGTCTTCTTTTCTGTAACTCCGACCTTGGCCAAAATGTCGAGGATCACTTTGCTCTTCACCTCGAGTTCCCGTGCCAGGTCATTGATTCTGATCTTTAGTTGCTGCTGCATCCGCCCTGTTTTCCTCCGATTTGTTCCGTCCCCGTTTATGCGATCATTGGCATCCTCATCGTGATTTCCTCCGATCTGCAGCGGGAACCGCAAATCGGCAACTTCTAATTGCGACTAATCGCTCAATCCTGTCTTCTTCGGACCCGGCAGCTCCTCATCGGAGATGTCTTCGCGATCCATAGGAGTCTCTGGCCGTTCGTGCACGTGCACTTCGCCTTCATCCGCATCGGGCGCGTTCTCGACGCCATCAACCACTTCGGCCTCGAAGTACTGGCCATCCTCGACCAGCTCTTCCACGCTCTGGTCGCTGGCTTCGGCCTCGTCGTCCAAACCTTCGACATCGCCCGACATTCCCGCGGAATCCGGGCCCTCTGGACTATCGTCGCCGCCGCCTTCCAGCATTTCGTCTTCAGGCAGCGGATTCTCATCGCTTCCAGGCAAACCTTCGCCCGGCGTGGGCTCGTCAGGAACGACGGCTTCGGCGTCTGCGTCACTAGCCTCGGCCAATACTTCGGCGTCGGGATTCTCTGCTGCCAATACTTCGGCTTCGGGATTCGCTTCTGCCGCTGCTGCTGCATCCAGCAACGAGAAGTAGTTGTTCACCGCGATGCTGATCTTCTCTATCGTCTTGGGGCCGATTCCGGGAACTTCCTCAAGCTGCTCTGGTGTCATGTCTGCTAATGCCTCCACACTTGTGATGCCTGCAGCGTGGAGTTTTTCGACAATTCCCTCTTCCAGATCAGGAACACTCTCCAGAGGCGTGACCGTCTGGGTCATCAAGCCGGACATGGCCTGCTCGACTTCCTGGCGCTTCTCTTCCTCGCTCTTGATGTCGATCTTCCAGCCCAGCAGCTTGGCTGCGAGACGAACGTTCTGCCCCTTTTTGCCGATGGCAAGCGAGAGCTGGCTGTCGTCGACAATCACTTCCAGGTGCTTCTCTTGTCCTTCCAGCACCGTGACGCGGCTTACCTTGGCCGGCTGCAGCGCCTTTTCGGCGAACGCGACCGGATCTTCCTGGTACTCGATGATGTCGATCTTCTCGCCGCGCAGTTCGCGAATGATCGACTGCACGCGCATGCCTTTCATGCCGACACAAGCGCCCACCGGATCCACATCCTTGTCCTTCGACATGACCGCGATCTTGGTGCGCTCACCCGCCTCGCGAGCGATGGCGCGGATCACCACGGTGTTGTCGTAAATCTCGGGAACTTCGGTCTGGAACAGGTGCGACACCAGCTCCGGCACGGCGCGCGAAACAACTACCTGCGGTCCCTTGGAAGCTTTCTCGACTCGCGAGATCACCACCCGGGCTCGTTCGCCAGGAGCGAACGACTCAAGCCGCGACTGCTCTTTCTTGGGCATGCGAGCCTCAGCCTTGCCGATGTCGACAATGACGTCCTGCCCTTCCTGCCGCTTGATGGTGGCGTTGATGACCTCGCCCACGCGACCGATGTACTCGTTGTAAACCGTGTCGCGTTCGGCCTCGCGGACCTTCTGAAAGATCACCTGCTTGGCAAGCTGTGCCGCGATGCGGCCGAGAACATCCGTAGGCTTGTAGGTGCGCAGTTCACCGCCGACTTCCGCGTTGGGATCGATGCGCCGGGCGTCTTCCACTGCGATCTGCAGATTGGGATCTTCCACCAGCTCCGGCGTTTCAACGATGCTCTTCACCGCGTAGGCGCGAATCTGCCCGCTCTCTTTGTCCAGCTCGGCACGCAGGGTCTCCTGGGTCTTGTAGTACTTGCGGGTGGCGACAACAATGGCATCTTCCACCGCGCTGACAACGATCTCAGGGTTAATGCCCTTCTCCCGGCTCAGCGCGTCGATTACGTTGTAGAGTTCACTCGCCATAATTTTCTGCCACCTTAACCAACTACCAGGAACTGCGGTGACCCACTCATCCGTTCCGTCTCAATGAGCAGGATCGAAACTTTAAAACTCGGGAATCAGGTTCGCCTTCTCGACGTTGTCCAAGTCGATCTCGACGTGCGTCCCGGAATCGGCCGTCTCGTCCTTCTTCTTCTTTTTCGGCGGCAGTAACTCCAGCTCGATGCGGCCGCTGCCAAACGACTTCAACCGGCCTTCGAAGTGACGGTTGCCGGCGACCGGCTCACGCGTCGACAGCTTCACCAGGCTCCCGACAAAACGCTCATAGTCGCTGGCCTTCAGCAGCTTGCGATCCAGCCCCGGCGACGAAACCTCCAGGGTGTACGTCCCGCCCGGAACCGCCTCTTCGACGTCGAAAATCGTTCCCGCTTCGCGGCTGAAATTCGAGCAGTCCTCGTGTGTCACTCCCTCGGGTTTGTCGATGAAGATGCGCAAGGTGCGCGCCTTACCGCCGCCACGCAGGTCTACATCGACCAACTCCAGGCCGCTGGAATCAGCCACCCGCTGCGCAATCTCGCGAACTTTATCGATACCGGCTGTCATTCGTTACTCGGTGCCCTTGAGTTTCTGTGGCCCAGATTCGCCATCTGTTGGCTAATCTGGGGTTTACGCAACCCGAGCGTCAGGCTTTTCGAGCCGCCTGTACTCGCCACATCAGCGAATTGCAGGTGGAAATAAAAAGTGGGCTATCGCCCACCGATGTGCTTCGCCAAACGCTCTGGGGAGCCCCGCCGGACGGGGAACCTCAAAACACAACAGTCCTTAGTAACTATACCCGGAAAAAGACCGCTTTACAACGAAGTAGCGGCCAAAGTTCGGCCGCTCTCCGCCCCAAATCCAACTGTAAGTATTAGATGGGAAAAGAGGGTGAAGGATGCATCTCGGGCAAGCCGGCCAGGGAACGCGCACAATTCCGGCGCGCAGGTGTGCAATAACAACCCAAGACTCTGCGAGATCGGAGACAGGCTCCGACGTCAGGAACCAAAACGGGAAGCCGCAACAAAGTAAGTGCAGCTTTGCCAGATACATAGGCTCACATTGCAGTCATAATCCTAAGCGTCGATATTTCGTTTCTCCCGACGCGCGGAAAAGGAGCGCTCTCATGAAACTCCGGATTATTGCTCGCATCTGTGTTCTCGCATCAGCTACAGCTGTCTTCGCCGGCCCTCCCGCGACGACCACATTCTCCGGTGCCTCACTCTTAAAAGGCACCTACACCGTAGCGAGTCATCGGGCGCGCTACGTGAGTTGGTCTGCACAGGTCTCGTGCAAGAACTACAGTGGTCCGTTGTACGCCGGTTCCGACGTAGCTAATGAAGCCAACGAAGGCACCGTGGTCTTTGACGGAAAAGGTGGCGCGAGCATGTCTGGCACTCAGTATGGATCTTTTGACGAGGCTTTGAGCGAGCTGACGCCAACCTGGGGTTGCGATTCCAATGGATCTCCCTATATCACGAACTCAGGACACGCGGTTTACGATCCGCCCCAACCGTTCACTGAAACGGGAAACTATTCTGTGCAATCCGACTATACCGGGCAAATAAACTTCCCTGATGTTCAGCTCAGTCTCCGATTAGCTGGCGTCAACTGGATAGGCCTGGCGACGTCGTTCACATTTCATATCCTCAAAGACAACACCATGGGAGAGGTCGGACTCGGAATAATGCAACTATGCGGCAGGTGGTGTGTGCCGTAAAAACCCTGTGCCCGCGACCTCGTGATGTGCCCTCCGTTTGCCTCGTCCTCACAACGAAGCAGCACTCCTTCTCCGGCACGTTCCACGACGTCATTTGTATTTTATGGAACAGGAAAGAATGGCAGCGCATGTGGGTGGCTGCACGTTGCGGGGCTTATCGCTTACGGCCGAACAACCGCTGGTCGAACCTGAAGGGCTCGACCTTGACGACTTTCGCCACGAAACCGGGGGCCTGAGGAAAAACAACGATGTTCTTTTCCTGGGGGACGATTACAGAAGGAACGACGTAGACCGGGACAGGCGGATTTAGCGATGCGGCGAGCGCCTCATCGGGAGTTGCTTGTCGCTGTAGAACAGCGTCTGGAATCTCAATTGTGACCATCACATAGTCGAGTGGAATCTGATCCGGGTCGAGATGCACTAGCACCTCAGTCAACGCTAACGAAGGCTGCTCTGCCGTGTAGATGACGGGAGTTCCCTTGTGATTGCAGCGGCCTTCTGCATACAGTCCGCCCGTTCCGGCGAGATCATTCGCGTATTTGGATCTGGTAAGCCTGTAGACGATCACGCGAACATGCCATGATCGATTCGCACCAGCTCTTCTTCAACTGCTTCCGGGTCTTGAGTGAGAATCTGGAGCGGAGTTTTGTTAGCAAACAGGCGGTTGGGCCGGTTCAGCCACGCGTTGGCATTCTCTCGCGAGCCAAACGTATCCACTGCATGGGAGAGAACGCTCGCATATTCGACGGCTTCCGAACGGGTTGCTCCAGTGGCTATGTCGATTGAGCCAGAAGGCTGTGTATCAACCTGGACCGGCCCGAACTCCCGGGAGAGAAGCAGTTCTCCAGTACTCTCATCTCTGACGGTGACGGAAAAGCCGCCCGAGACAAATCTTTGCGATCTCTTCTGGTTGATGAATGCCTTACCCGGCGTCTTGGTCTTCGCCTGCTTCTTTAGCTTTGTCTGCTTCGACATATGGCAATCCGATGGCTAAATTATAGCCGAGGTTTGTCCGAGGCCCCTTTGCATCGTTTGCCTCGCTCCCGCGTCAACTCTACAATGAGAGTTACTCTTCTCGGAACCAAATCATGATTCATTTTCCTGTCCCTGAGGCGCTTACCTTCGATGACGTGTTGCTGCTGCCTGCCAAGTCCGATGTAGTTCCGGCCATGGCCGACACCTCGACCCGTCTGACCCGCAACATCAAGCTCAACATACCTCTCATCAGCGCGGCCATGGATACGGTTACCGAATCGCGCATGGCCATCGCCATGGCGCAGCAGGGCGGGTTGGGCATCATCCACCGCAACCTGACGATCGAGCAGCAGGTACTCGAGGTCGACAAGGTGAAGCGCTCGGAAAGCGGCATGATCGTCGACCCCATCACCATGTCGCCCGATGCCAAGATTTCTGAGGCGCTCGAAGTCATGCGCCACTACCGCATCTCGGGCGTGCCGGTCACCAAGAACAAGAAGCTGGTCGGAATTCTCACTAACCGCGATCTGCGCTTCGAGACCCGCACCGACATTCCCATCAGCGAGGTGATGACCAAGCAGAACCTGATCACGGTTCCGGTCGGCACCACGCTGACTGAGGCGGAGGCCATCCTGCACCAGCATCGAGTGGAGAAGCTGCTCGTAGTCGACGACCACTTCCATCTCATGGGTCTGATTACGGTCAAAGACATTCAGAAGCGGCTGAAGTATCCCAACGCCGCGAAGGACAGCCAGGGACGCCTGCGCGTCGGCGCTGCCATCGGCGCTACCGGTGACTATCTTGAGCGCGCGGCGGAGATGGTACGCGCTAAAGCCGACCTTCTGGCCATCGACAGCGCACATGGCCACTCGACGCGCGTGCTCGATGCCATTCGCGAGGTGAAAGCGAAGTTCCCTGAGATCGATCTCATCGCGGGCAATGTCGGAACCTTCGAAGGCGCCTGCGAGATGGCGCGCGCCGGAGCCGACGCAATCAAGGTTGGCATCGGCCCGGGCTCCATCTGCACCACCCGAGTTGTTACCGGCGCCGGCGTTCCGCAGATTACCGCGATTGCCGAAGCCGCACGTGCCACGCGCGATAGCGAAATTCCGATCATCGCCGACGGTGGTATCAAGTACTCCGGCGACATCACCAAAGCGATCGCCGCCGGCGCGAGCTGCGTCATGATCGGCTCACTCTTCGCGGGAACCGAAGAAAGTCCCGGCGAAACCATTCTGTATCAGGGCCGCTCGTTCAAGACATATCGCGGCATGGGATCGCTTGCCGCGATGGCGCAAGGCTCAAGCGAACGCTATTTCCAGAACGCCGACAGTGACTCTTCCATTCCTGTCACGTCAGAAGATGGAGAGAGCAATCGACTGGCGAAGCTTGTCCCTGAGGGCATCGAGGGCCGCGTGCCCTATCGTGGCACCGCCGGAATGATCGTGTACCAGTTGGTTGGCGGACTGAAGAGCGGCATGGGATATGTCGGCTGCTCCAATCTTGGTGAGCTGCAACAGAAGGCGCGCTTTGTTCGTATCAGCGGCGCCGGATTACGCGAGAGCCATGTGCACGACGTCATGATTACGCGCGAGGCACCCAATTACCGGGTTGAGTAGGTTTCCTGCTCAGCTCAAGCGTGAAGGATCGCAGTTCATGAAGCCCAGCCTGGGGATCATCGCACGTAACTGGTGGCCAGTAGCTGCCTGGCTAGGCGTCATTCGTCTTGAATCCACGGGCTATGCGTCCTCGCAAAACACCTTCCGCTTGCTCTACAGTACGATGTCCGCTCTCTTTGGGAGAGTCAATTACCAGCTCATCGCTGAAATGGACCACGTCCTGCGCAAGAGCGGACACTTCATTGGCTATGCCGTTTTGAGCGGGCTGACCTTCCTGGCGTTGCGCAATACTTACCGTGATCGCATCCAGAGCTCGTTACAGCGGCCCTGGGGAAAGTCGCTCAGCGATTTGTGGCAGGTGGAGTGGTCGCTGATCGCGATCCTGCTGACGGTGGTGACCGCCTCGATGGACGAGATCCACCAGACCTTTCTTCCCTTCCGCAGCGGGCGCTGGCAAGACGTTGTGCTCGACACCAGCGGAGCGTTCGCACTCCAACTTGTGATCTACCTTGCGTGCCAGTTGCTGGTCAGCACTCGCGGCGGCACAACCTTTCCGCCGGCACCCAAGCTCCCACTGGCCGAAAGCGAATAGCGACAGCCGCTCCACTGCGCCCGTTAATAACCAAAAGGCGCGGATTGCTCCGCGCCCCTCGGACAGTGTTGCAACAGCATCTACAATTTGCAACTGAGCTACTTGTGCACGATATTCTTCCCAAAGTTGAACTTCGTTCCCACGGTCACGCGCACGCTTCCGCGGCTGCCGTTCAATAGGTCGGAGAAGAAGTTGTAGCGGACATAATCGGCTGCGATGCGAAGCCCAAAGTTGTGCGTCGCTTCCCAGGTCACACCACCGCCAAAGCCGTAAAACAGAACTGTGTCCGTCTTGCTCAGGCTAGGACCAACCAGGCCGGCAACAACCTGGGTGAGGATGGCCTGGCACTGCAGCTGCGGCTGCTGGCACGCGCCCGGCTGCCCAGTGAAGGTTGAATGCAAGGCGCCCAGCGCGGGACGCACGAAGTAGGTGAAGTTCGCTTCTTTTCGATAATTGAACTGCGGTCCAGCCTCGTAGGTGTAAGTCGTCGTGCTGTATGGAACGGCCAGCACGAACCCCGGCGGAAGCAAAGGAAATATCGGGGCGAGCTTCTCTTTGGCTGAGGCCGAGAGATAACCCGGCAGAATCGAGGAACTCCCTCGGTTGTAGCTGAAATCGCCACCCAACGTTAGCCAGGGGCGGACATTGACACCGAAATCGCCGTCGAATCCGCGCTGTGTCAGATTCAAAGACGGGGTGCTCAGGTAAGAAAACGCTGTGAAAACGCTATAACGCGCTATGTAGTCCTGCTGTGAAAAACAGGAGAGAGTGGAGAGAATGAAGAAAAAGACTGCCAATAAAATCGTGCGACGCCGCATAGGGTCTTCTCCCAAACTGAACTTTATTAACTGTTATACATTTATACATTTGTCTCAGCTTATGGGCGACTGAAACCATCGCGCCAGGACAGGCTGGCGTACAACTATGGTGCCAAGACGTTCTAAGTGTCTTCTTTTACATCGGTTAATAAATAGCGAAAAATTGAGCAATCGACAGAAGGAGGCGTTTCTGTTCCCATTCTGGGAAATGGGAGCCTGCGGGTAGACCCGCGGCCGAACGCCCGCCGAACTCTTCAATGAACCTGGTGAGCAGCCTTCAAACGGGTTGCGATAACGGAATACGCGTCCCAATTGAATACCAGGCCCAGATGAGTGCCCGGAACTTCGAAGTCGACAGTCGAATCCTCGGTGCAACAGTATCGCCAATCGACGATTCCATCGCTGCGGGTATAGATCGCCGTTTCCATGACTGACTCCGGCACCTCCTGCCGCAAAGCCTGCACGAATTCGCATGTGCAACGGCCGGTGTAGCAAGTGGGAAGGACCTTTGCCCCGTTCTCTTCGAGAATCCTCTTTCGAACCATTTCCGCCGCGCCGAGTATCAGCCGGTGTGCGACAGTGCCGCGAAACGGTGACGCCAAAGTAATGACCGAGGCGACCGATTCCGGTTGCTGCGCGGCGATCGCTCTGGCGATCAAACCGCCAAGACTGTGTCCGATGATGTGCACCTTGCGCCCGCTTTCCCGGTGCGCTCGCGCCACGCTCTCGCGGACTGCCGACTCAATCAGCAGGTTCGGGCACTCCGCATTCTGGGCAATGCCGGAGAAATATGGCCGGTATCCGATGCGAGTGAGCCACGCGTGCAGATGGCTAAGGTAACCATCATTCTTCAGGAAGCCCGGAATCAGCACGACGGCGGAGCCATCGCCCTGCGGCACGCCGAATCCCCAGTACACCGGCGAGCAGTGCAGCAGCACGAGCTCCGCTGCAAACAGTGCCTCTCTCCAGATGGGGACATCGGCTTCCGCGAGGTCTTCGCAAAATACTGGGATCGGTCGGCCCGTGGACAATCTTAGTTCTCTCGTAACACTTCTATGAACATTCGATGTTCAAAATGTTACTGGATGTTTGCTGTGGCGTAAACACCGCATCAGCCAGGAACTCTCGCCGACGGCGGTGTGCGTGCGACCTCAGAAATGCACAACGGCCCACTCGGCGAGGGCAAGGATTTTTCGACAAAGCAGGAATCACTCTGATCATCAACTCTCAATTTGACGGGATGGCTAAGGCGCGTTATTGTAGCCCTACACTGGAAAGGAGGGTGATCCAAAAATATATGAAATCTGACTGTCATAGTTGTATCCCAAGTGAGGTGGCTGAGGCTTAGGGCTTCCGCTCTAAATCCTCGCAAGACCCGTATTTTCAGGAGTCTGCCGCTGGGGCCACGTGGAGTGGACAGCCTCAGGCCAATTCCAACAGCTAACCGGAAAGACCCGTCAGCGCACGATCGCGGCGGGTCTTTTCTATTTGCGGGGGCTATTGTGCGTCGGAGTGCGGAATTCTGGTTCGAGTCTATTGCGGCAGTTGCGGCGGATACAGAAGCATTGGTGGATCACCTCGGCATCGCGCTGCGACTCAGCATTCTCCGCTTTGTATCAGGGCCTGACTTCAGTCATGCCGACAAGGTGCGGCTTCCCTTTTCTTGTCATCCCGAGACGGCCTCAGCCGTCGAGGGACCTGCTTTCTTGTCCTCGCCGGGATGAAGCTTCCTTGCCGCAATCACTCGCGGAATTCCCTGCAAATCCGGCACGACCCGAACATCATCCCACAATGTGGGATTCAGCAATCGCCAGCACCTGATCGCGCATGGAATAACCAATCTCCATCGCCAACCAGCCTCCACTCTTAAGCGCTGCGTGAGCTTCGGCAATCAGCCGGATGATGACATCCAATCCGTGCTCGCCGGCAAAGACGGCGACCTGCGGCTCAAACTCCTTAACCGATCGCTGAACTTTGTCGGCTTCGCTGATAGGCGACATACGGAGGATTGCTGACCACGAAATCGAAATCGTGAAGACTCAGCTTCCTGAGCGAGGACGTCAATCCGAGTGGAAGGACCGCTATAGCTTCGACTAAGCATCGGTTTCAGCACGTCGCAATGCAGAAACTGCACTCGGCTTGTCGCAGTTGCAAGCGAGCTGCGTTGGCCCTCGCGATCTCCAGTGCATCGGGCGAAATATCCGTCGCGTATACCTCGCGCGAACGGCAGCTCGTTTGCCAGTGCCAGCGCGACGCAGCCTGAGCCGGTTCCCACGTCAACGATGCGTGAGCTTCGCAGCCAGACTGCTCATGCTGCTCGCGCGATGATCTCCAGAACAGTCTCGACCAGGTGCTCAGTCTCGGGACGTGGAATGAGCACCGCAGGCGTGACGACGAAGTCCAGTCCCCAAAACTCCTGATGTCCAGTGATGTACTGCGACGGCATTCCCGTCGAGCGTTGCGCGACGACATCGTCATAGCGCGATTTGCTCGTTAGGATTGAGCTCCAGCTCAGGATGAGCGTAAAGATAAGCGCGATTGACGCCGAGCACGAACATCAGCAGCGTCTCGGCATTCAGACGTGGCGAGCCAATGTCGGCGGCTTCGAGCCGCTCGACCGCCGACGTTAGCGCAGCTTTCAGTTGCACAGAGGTAGCTTGGGTAGAGCGGCGCTTCAGCACCGCGTCATGGGACCCTTTCAAATGAAGGCTGATTGTCCGTTGCGAGCAGCGGACAATCAGCCCCAGATCTTATACGGCAACGTGGACGCGGCGCTGAAGCGCCGCTCTACCAATTACGCCAGCACTTCCGATTCCTGCTTCAGCTTCTCGGACTGGAAGTGCGTGACCAGCGCATCGATCATCGGCTGCAAGCGACCGTCCATGAACTCGGGCAACTGATGCGCGGTAAAGCCGATGCGGTGATCGGTCACGCGATTCTGCGGGAAGTTGTATGTCCTAATCTTCTCGCTACGATCGCCCGAGCCGACCATCGCCTTACGCTCTTTGGCCAGCGCATCCTGCTGCTTCTGCTGCTCCTGCTCGTAGAGGCGGGCGCGCAGCACGCGCATTCCCTTTTCGCGGTTCTTGATCTGCGACTTCTCATCCTGGCAGCTGACAACCGTATTCGTCGGCAAGTGCGTGATACGCACCGCCGAATACGTCGTGTTCACCGACTGTCCGCCTGGACCCGACGAGCAGAAGGTGTCGATGCGAATGTCTTTGGCCTCGATCTTGATATCCACATCTTCCGCTTCCGGCATGACCGCGACCGTTACCGCCGAAGTGTGCACGCGACCTTGCGTCTCCGTCTGCGGAACACGCTGCACGCGATGCACTCCGCTCTCATACTTCATGCGCGAATACACGCGTTGACCTTCGATGATGGCGATGACTTCCTTCAGTCCGCCAACACTCGAGTCCGAACTGGAGAGCACTTCCACCTTCCAGCGCTGCGACTCGGCATAGCGGTTGTACATGCGGAAGATCTCCGCCGCAAACAGCGTGGCTTCATCGCCGCCAGTTCCCGCGCGGATTTCCAGCACGACGTTCTTCTCGTCATTCGGATCCTTAGGCAGCAGCAGCACCTTCAACTCTTCCTCGACGGTGCCAACGCGCTCTTCGCAGGCGATCGAGTTCCTCCTGCGCCTAGGCGCGCATCTCGGGATCGCTCTCGTCCACGAGCATCGCCTTGCTCTCGCCAATGCCGCGTGTCAGGTCTTTGTACTCGCGATACTTCTCGACGATCGCCTGCAACTCGCTGTGCGCCTTCGCAGTCTTCTGATAGCGCGATGAGTCGGAGACGATCTCCGGCGAAGCTAACAGTTGTGTCAGCTCTTCGTATTTCGCTTCGGTTTGTTCTAAACGCTCAAACATAGATTACCCGTGTGCTTAACGACTGATGCTTCTCTCCTGCGCGCCGTGCCAAATCGTCAGTATTCTGACTCGCTTGCGACCCGCCTTGTAGGACACGATGTAAGGCGTGCCTCCGATGACCAACTCCCGAACTCCGGGCTCGGCTCCTGCACGCCCAATGTAGGGATACTTCCTGAGCGTCGTAATTACGCTCACAATCCGCGAAGACAGTCGGTCGGCTGCTCGAGGCTTGTCTGCAGCCACATATCTGTGGATCTCACGAAGGCGGCATAAGGCTTGCCTTGACCAGACGACTTCCAACTCCGGGCGTTGCTCTTCGAGCGACTCCCCTTTCACGCCGCTTCGCCGTCATGATGTTTCCCGCAGACGCATTTCGGAAGTGGTAGCTCATTCTCCGTTCCCCAGGAGAGCAGCCACGCCTTCATGTCCTCATCTTTGATGTAGTGCCCAGCTGCGATATCATGTTCGGCCGCTCGAATCTCTGCTCGAAGACGTTCTTGATCCTCTACATACGACTCTACAGCGTCTGTAATCAGAAAGTTCGCGCTTCGCCCGGACGCCTTCGCCAGCTTCGACAGCTTCTTCTTTGTTTCGGGTTTCAGCCGGATACTGAAGGTCGTGGTGCGTGTGCTCGCCATGAACACATTTTACCACTGCATTACCGGGTTGCCTCTCGCGGCTAGTGTTGGTGCGGAGTTCTTCGCGGCGGGAGCCGCTAGGCAATCACCAGTTCGCCGCCGCGAACTTTTTCCAGCTCCATGGCTTCGTTCAGCGCGGTGATGGCGCACTCGACCTGAGTGTCATCCGGAGGCTGCGTCGTTATCCGCTGCAACCACATTCCCGGCTTGGTCATGAGCGCGAATAAAGAAGAGCCATGCTTGGCGGCAAAGCGAATCAGCTCGTACGAAACGCCTGCGATCACCGGCAGCAGCACAATGCGCAACGCGAACTTCGCCCAGAATCCATGCACCGGAAACAGCATGTACACCGCGATGCAAATCAGCATCACCGTCATCAGGAAGCTGGTCCCACAACGTGGGTGATAGGTCGAATAGGCCTGCACGTTCTTCGCGGTCAGCGGATCGTGCGACTCGAAGGCGAACACCGTCTTATGCTCGGCGCCGTGATACTGATACACGCGCCGCAGGTCGGGCAGCAGCGACGTTCCCCAGATGAACAACAGGAACAGCGCAATGCGGATCACTCCATCCACCAGGTTGAACAGCACCTGGTTCCCGAACACCGGGTACACATTCTTCAGCTTGGTCGCCGCCACCAGCGGCACAAACTTGTACAGCGCAATGAAAAAGCCCACCGAGACGATGATGTTGAGCGCCATCGCCCAGCTGCTCATCTCTTCTTTCGGCTTGCCCTGCTCTTCCGCCGGCCGTAGCGCGTCCATGGCAATGTCGGCCGAGTAGCGCAGCGCGCGGAAGCCCAGCTTCATCGCCTGCCCCAGCGTCATGACGCCGCGAATTACGGGCCAGCCCATCCACTTATGCTTCTCCGACAGGCGCTCCAGCGGCTCCGAGTGCGTCGAAATCGTGCCATCCGGCTTGCGTACGGAAATTCCCCACGCGTGCGGCGAGCGCATCATCACGCCTTCCAGCACGGCCTGTCCGCCAACCAGGGTCTCCTCACCGCTCTCGAGGGCGGGAAGCAGTTGCACGGCAGTCATAAAACGCAGATATCGACGCAGGGAACGCATAACGATTGGATGTACCTCGACAGACTTCGGCTCGAATGTTGTTGGCTCTTGGTTCCCTCGCTTCGGCTCGGGATTTCGGCGGAAGGCTCCCCGCCTCGGCTTCGCTCGGTGTCACGCCTTCCAAGCGCCTCAACTTCGCAGTCTCCAGAGTAGCAGTTTGCGACTGCCTGTCAATCGGGCTTACACCCTCCTTATGGTTTGTCATCACGAGCCCGCTCCGTCGGGCGAGGGATCTGCTCTTGGACCCCAGCTCCCAGCCACCAGCTCTCCAGCTCCCAGCCACCAGCTTCCAGCCCCGCCAGCTCCGCCCAGCCCCGCTCAGCTGTCACCCGCTTCACGGGTGTCATCCCGACTTCAACGGGTGTCATCCCGACTTTTTACGGGTGTCATCCCGAGCGGAGCCGAGGGATCTGCAGTTGGCTTCCCCCTAGTTGCTCCTGGCTTCGTGCATCACTACCGTCCCCAGCAAGCCTCCGAAAAACTCTTCTCCGATTCTTTAGAATCTTAAACTTAGCCTCGTTTTCTCTCCTAAATTATTGTTTCTACAGCTACTTAAAATTAAATTATTGATTCTCTAGGCACTTACGCTGCTCCCGTACCCGCCTGAATCGCCCGATCCGGGCAGCTCTCACCCTCTGACTGCGGCGGCTTGCGGTTGGTTGGTGCCTCGGCGGAGCCCTGAGGAACAGCCCCACCCTTGCGCTGCTGATCGACAAACAGCTTTTCGGCCGCCAACTGAATGTTGCGATTGCGCGCCATCTCTTCGTAGCGGACGCGCTGTTCGCGCCGCTCGCGACGCTTGCGGTTGCGTTCGAGCACCGTCGCGCGCTGCAAGCCGGCCTGCTCACCCTGGCGCTCATAGACCTCCATCAGTTCCATGTCGTCGGCGGTCGCTTGAAAGTCGGTGCCGGGAATGGGCGTGGCGGCGGCGCGCAAGATATGTCCCAGCCTGACGCGTAGATCGTCGTTCCCATACATTCCAACCGAAGGAATGTATGGGGCACCCGCGCGCAGATCGTCGCTTCCTAAAACGGGTGCTCCACTCAATCCGTCATTTGGATTGCGCGGGAGATCGTCACTCTCACACATTGCAACGGGTGGCCCATTCAATCCGTCGTTTCGATTGAGTGGGAGGATCGGCGGGAAGGCCACTTCCGGATCGACGCTGAGGTCGAACTCCTCGGGCAGACCGTATTGCTGCTCGAAGTCGGCGTTCTCCGACATATATAAGACGTCGTCGCCATCTTGCCTCTGCACCTCGTCGAGCCAGATGCCCTGGGCCTTGAGGTTAGAGGCGGCCAGGCGCAGCACGGCCAGCAACAGGCGTCCGCGGCGCTCGTCGATCTCGTCATGCACGATGGCCTCGCCCAGTTGCATCAGGCTCACCTGCACCGCGTGCAGATCGTCGAGCACCGGCAGTTGCAGGGTGACGCGCTCGGAGTGGGCACGCTCGCGGGCAGCCTTCATGCGGCGGCCAGTCTCGTTCAGGTGCCATTGACAATAATCGCGCTTCTTCAGCGGAATGCCTCGACAGAAGGCTCCGGCGGCGTTGATGTGGTGGCAGTAGTTTTGTGACATGGTGATGATTGCTCCTGATATGAACTTGTTGGAATCGCTCTTCGCCATTCGCTAATCGCTTTTCGCCATTCGCCAGAGGGGGTAAATGGCAAGGGTGTTCCACCTGCGACGGTTCGAATAATGACATCCGTCGAATCTCATTGACGCGGTAGTTTCCAGCGGTCTCTCGCGCGTTTCCGGCGAACAGCGAATGGCGAATAGCGAATACTCTTTGTTCCTCAGTTTCAAGACTACTGTCCCGTCAAGCGGAAGTCAGTTGATTTGGGACGGGCTGACGTTACGAAAGTGAAGTTACTAAATTGCAAAACATTGCAGTTCGCGCTTGTGACGACGTCACACGGGCGTGTGACGGGGAGAAAGTGCGGGGTGGCCCATATTTGCCGTCGTTTGGCAAATGTGGGCGAGCAAAGCCGCCTCAATACTTTAGTTTTCAGCGAGGGCGTAACACCCACATTTCCCGACCGAGGGGAAACGTGGGCCACACGTCGGGAACCAATGTTCGCGTTCTTCGCTTTGTATCAGGGCCCGGCTTGAGCCGGGCCGAACGACGCCTTGAAAAGAAGAGGGGCTTCAGTCGCGCACCCGCGAACTGAAGCCCAAGACGGCGGGAGCCCATAGCTTCAGCTATGGGAAATGCGCAATCAGAATGTGCATCCGAGCCCCGTCCGGGGCGGCACCTTCCGCACCCAAGTTAGCCCAAACGATGGGCGAACGTGGACGCCAGGCGTTCGGCCACTGAATGCCTGACTATGCGACCTAACCAGAATCTGCTAGCGTTCGTCGTATGCCCCGGTGTCTCTTTTGCTTGCAGGATTCTCAGGACCTAACTGATGAACATGTGTTTCCTGCCGCACTGGGCGGCCTGCTTGTAGTGAAGAACGCAACGTGTGATACGTGCAATCACGGATTCTCAAAATTTGAGCAGCCGCTGATTAAGGAATTGACGCCGCTTCGCTTGATGCTACTAATACCCGACCGCTACGGGAAGGTTCCACACACGGAGGCAGTAGCGATCACAGACGAAGATGAGTACCAGGCCAGAGTTCTTTCCGATGGCACCGTTAGGCTTAAGCCGGTAGTAACTGAAAAACCGCGGAAGGAGGGCAAAAGAGAATTCTGGCACCGATTCCTCACGGATGGGCAGAAAGAGAAATTGCGGGAGTCAGCATTGCGGGAGGGAAAGGATTTCACTGAGACTGGCCCCGGCGCACCCAAGAAAGCGGAAATTCATATCCGAGGCGATCTCATGGAGATTGGCTCTGAGGCTGGTCTGCGCACTGCCGCAAAGATCGCATACGTGGGCCTGGCCTACAAAACCGGCGTTAATGTGGCGCTGGCGGACGCGTTCGACCGTGTGCGGGAATACGTTCGGCATGGCACCGAGAAGGGCGTTGCTCACCTTTTTGTCCTCGAACGTTTCCTCAACTCGTGCCAGCAGGGTCCGCATCAACATTCGATTGTTCTGGCCGGACGACACGATAAAAGACGCGTGGACGCGATTGTACGTCTCTTTGGCGGACTGTGCTATTTCGTCGAGCTATCTAGCAAATACGACGGCGCAGACTTCTGCGACACCCTCATCTACGACGCGTACCGACGGGAAATAGGCGGCATGCTATGGTCCAACGCTCTTGCAGAATTCCTGCAAACCGAGGACGTTGCGACTAGTCCAGAGACTGTGTGGGACGACTTGGAAGCTTCGGGTCGCCGTTTTCGTGACTTCTTCAATCAAGTAATCGCGGAGAAGACTGCCCGCGTACGGACCGGAGAGCCGTGGGCGCCCTGAGACTGCCACTATCATGTTGTCGCGCTCTTGGCCCCCTGATACGCTTCTTGACTTGACTGGATTATGGGCCGCGCTAACCTATCCGTCTTTATCTGCGGAACATTCGCCGATCTCAAAGAGGAGCGATCGGCGGTAATAGATGCCATCGATCGAATGCACCTGCAGCATGGTTCCATGGAGCTGTTTGGCGCCCGGTCGGAGGCGCCAATAGATGTGTGTCTGGATGAGGTCCGGAAAAGCGACGTCCTGATAGTCATCGTGGGGTACCGATTGGAACTTTGGTACCGGGGGCCGACTACTCTTTCACCGAGGCCGAGTACGAGGAGGGCTCCCGACTTGGCAAGTCTTCGTTTGTGTATGTGCGTGCCGATGATGTCCCTATCCTGCCCGAATACGTTGAGCAAGACGCGCCGAAGACTGCTAAATTGAAGTCTTTCCGCGGAAAGCTGCAAAATCGCCACACTGTTTACAAGTTCCGAGACCCCTCCAAACTCGCTCTTCAAGTTATAGTCGACCTCAACCGCTCGATGAGCCGAATCGATAGCTTGGACTCCGCCCTAGCGATCATTCGAAGAGGCGTGGATGCCTGGAATACATGGAAAACCGCTCATCGCGGTGCAGAACCAGAAATGCGTGGCATTGATCTAAGTGGACTCTCCCTTGAGGGCATCGATTTTTCTCATATGGTTTGAGCAATCAAAGTTTTCTGGCTCCATACTTCTGGGTGCCAATTTTAGCTTCGCGAAGCTACAAGCCGCAAAATTGAGTAATGCCAAGATGCGACTTGCCCAGTTAGACCATGCGGACCTTTCCATGGCCATCTTCGGGGCGCTGACTGGGTGGTGCCGATCTTTCACTGGCCAAGCTCTCTGACACGCTAACCGTTGATGCCGATCTCTCGGAAGCGAACTTATCCGAGGCTGAATTCAATCGGACTGTCCTCGCACGGCTAATCTGCGAAACGCGAAGGGCTCGAGAAGTGCTCCGACGCAGGTCCGATCGGTGGATTTCTCGACCGCGTTAAAGCCGCTTTGCCTGAAGTCTTTATCCGAGGTACGGTCTCCCCGACTATGTTTGGCCTTTTGTCGAAAGTGCGAGAGCACCGCGGGTGGAGTTCTACTCCTGCTTCATCAGCTATTCAACCAAAGACCAGGAGTTTGCCGATCGGCTCTATGCCGACCTGCAGGCCAAGGGCGTGCGCTGCTGGTTTGCGCCGCATGACATCCGGGGCGGGCGGAAGATTCATGAGCAGATTGACGAAGCCATCCGGCTGCATGACAAGCTGCTGCTGATCCTGTCGGAGGACAGCATGTCGAGCGATTGGGTGCAGACCGAAATCGCCAAGGCCCGCAAGCGCGAGGCGCAAGAGAAGCAGCAGATGCTGTTTCCGGTCGCCTGGTTGCCGTATCGACGCGTTGCAGAGAGTGGGAGTGCTTCGACGCGGACCGAGGGAAGGATTCGGCGCGCGAGATACGCGAGTATTTCATTCCCGACTTCAGCAATTGGAAGGACCACGATTCGTATCAGAAGGCGTTTACGAGGTTGGTCAGCGATTTGAAGGCGGAGGGGAAGTAGCCGTCAGCTATCAGCCGTCAGCTGTCAGTAAAGAAGCCGCCAGCAAAACGATGATCCCCGCGCCCAGAGGTATGGGCGACCGTGGTGTGCCGCCCCTGAAGGGGCTCGTGGAATTCTTATTGACCGCCTACCCAGCACTCCCGAGCGGGGCTACAGATTGTGTCGCCCTGCGGGCTAACTTTCCTCGGCCCTACGGGTCATCCGGTCTGATCCGTGGCATCCGCGTGAATCCGCGGCTAGTTTTTCTGCCGCCCCTACGGGGCTCGGGGAGATCAAGCAAGCCGTTGCGGCACGGCTGAAGCCGCGCCCTGATACAGGGCGTGCCTTGATACAAAGCCATGTCGCCCCTACGGGGCTCGGGCAATGCGATGCATGCCTTATTCCCACGCCTGAAGGCGTGGGCTTCCACCCTTTCGATCCCCCCACGCCTGATGGCGTGGGCTTCCACCAGTTCAGAGGGTGTCGCCCTTACGGGGCTCGGGATATTAAAGGCGACTCTCTGGCACGGCTGAAGCCATGCCCTGATACAAGGCGTGCCGCCCCTGAAGGGGCTCGGGAGATTAATGGCGGCTCATCTCCGAGCGCTTCCGCGCTGGGCTGGAATTGTGCCTCACGATTCGCTACCCGGACGTTTTTCTTCGCGTCTGAAGGCTTTGAAAGCTCATTCCGAGAAACCTGCTGAAAATCTTTGGAAGGATTCGCCGCATTTCCGGCAATGTAGGTTAGAAGCGGGGATGAGGGTCGGACGACGAATGGCAGACGCGGCAAGCGATGATCAGGAGTTGGTCCGGCGGCTCGCCCGGGGAGACCAGGCGGCGTTCCACGCGTGCTATGAGCGCTACCAGGGCCCGATCTTTCGTTTCGCGTGGCATATGAGCGGAAACCAGACCACCGCCGAAGAGGTAACGCAGGAAGTTTTTCTGCGGCTGATTCACAAGCCGAAGAAGTTCGACGCGGCGAAGGGAACGCTGGCGGGCTATCTGTTCGGCATCGCGCGCAACGTGATGCGGCGCGAGATGGCAGCGAGTTTTCTTGACGTCCCGCTGGAAGACGAAGAGTTCAGCGATGATCCGGCGTTCAGCATTGAGGCCGACGTGCTGTCGGAACTCGATCGGCAGGAGCGGGTCGAGTTGCTGCACAAGTCGGTGCTGGCGTTGCCGGCGACGTATCGCGAGGCGCTGGTGCTGTGTGATCTGGAAGAGATGAGCTATCCCGAGGCAGCGGTGGTCCTCGATTGTCCGGAGGGAACGGTGGCGTCGCGGCTGCATCGCGCGCGAGCGATGCTGAAGGCGCGAGTGCGAACTGTGAGGTGTGTGCGATGAATCCGCAAAGAGATACATTGTCGGAGGCGCTGCGCGAGTTGGCGGCGGCATCGCCCGAGGTGTCTCCCGAACTCGGCGCCAGGTTGAGCAGTGCGTTCGCTCGTCATCATTCGCAGCGGCGACTTCGCCAGCGGGTAGCGGTGGTGGTGGCCCTTGCGGCATGTGTTGCGATCTCAGCGTATTGGCTGCGACCGCATCGCGCATCCGAAAGCGCAAACGTGGTGGCACCGGCAGCCCAGACCGCGCAAATACCCCAGGTTAGCGTCGAACCGAAGGACGCGAACGTGGGGCACGCCTCGCCTGAGCCGAAGATTGCTGCCCCGGAAAGCCCGAAGCTCTCCCGCTCCGTCGATCGCACGCGCGGCGGTGAAGCCGCAGGTTCAGCCGAAACAAAGTCGCGAAACCGCGCAACCATGCAATCGAACCGCCCGCAACAGACGAGACGGGAGACTTCGTCGCGCTGTCAACCTTCGATCCGGCGATTCCGTTGGGCGGTTCGCGGATGGTGCGCATGGATTTGCCCGGCTCGGCGCTGCAACTCATCGGCTATCCCGTCGATGGACAGCTGCTTGACCGCCGCATTGTCACCGATGTCCTGGTTGGCCAGGACGGAATGCCTTACGCAGTAAGACTGGTTCAGACCCGCAACGTTCATTAAGGAGCACGAGAGATGAGAAACACCGTTGTCCTGATCGCAATCGTTTTGTTCGGCTGCGCCTGCATGATCGGCCAGAACACCTCACAGGTCATCGTGTCGAACGACGACATGGCGACGCAACTGCCCACGCCGCCGCCGCTCCCTGAAGGAGGAGCGCCGCCCAACGTCTTCTTCCACACCCAGCATTCGGGTGACAAGTTCACGATGGCTTATGTCGCGGTGGCCGACTCCGGCAAGACGGTTACGGGCGCTCCTTACACGGCGACCGCCAGCACGGAAACCACGCAGGTGCTGGCTGATGGCAATCGTATCGTGAACAAGACGGAATCGCAGTTGGCGCGCGACGGCCAAGGCCGCACGCGGCGTCAGGAAGTGATGAGCAACGTCGGCCCGCTGGCGACGAACGCTCCCAAGATGGCGTTCATCAACGATCCCGTCGCCAACGCCACCTACATTCTCGACTTGAACGATAAGACAGCGCAGGTGTTGAAAGTGCCGGGCGCAGTTCGCGGCCTTTCGGACTTGCAAGGAGCCGGCAAGGGATCGGGCCATGGCGAGTCCGGCATCGTCACCGTCCAGAAGAAGATGATCGTCGCAGGAGGCAGCCCGGGCGTCGAGCAGCGCGTCTGGGTGAACTCGAACGAAGATGGTCAGGCCAAGACCGAATCGCTGGGCACGCAGACGATTGAAGGCGTGTCTGCCACTGGGACGCGCACCACACGAACGATCCCGGCAGGTGAGATTGGCAACGAGCGTCCGCTGGAGATTACGTCCGAAGTGTGGACCTCGCCCGACTTGCAGATGGTCGTGCTGAGCAAGCGCAACGATCCGCGTATCGGGGAAACTGTTTATAAACTGACGAACATTCAGCGCGCGGATCCTGATCCGTCGCTCTTCCAGGTGCCCAGCGGATTCACCACGAAGCAGGCCCCCGAGTTTTCTACTCGGCAAATTCCCGACTAAATTTTCAGTCGGGAGCAGGCGCAAGCGTGGGGAGTACCAGCCCATGCTTGCGCCTGTTTTTGTTGAACGGTTATTTCGCCGCGACAGTTTTCATGCCGCGGCTTTTTTCGCGTGCGGCGTGCCTATGTACGGAAACTCCTGCAAGGTGTCAGTGTGCGGCTTAAGGCCGGTCGGCGGACACTCATTTTTCGTCAGGAAGGCGAGTCGGTAATTGATCACGTCTTCTTTGAAGGTGCGGCCGTTGGGATACTGTGCCGGCTTCGAAGGATCGAAAGTCAGCACGTCGGGAAGGGTGCCTTCCGTGTCGATGGCGGCGATCGCTTCCTCGCGCGTGTAATTGCCGGTATGCCCCATCAGATGCACGAACAGCTCGAGCCAGCGCTTGCGATCGTTGACCGGCTCGCTGGCGTTGTATTCCAGCTTGGTGTCATCGGTGTTGAAGAAGCTGCTGACGCTGGGATGGCCGGCGCGATCGACGTGCATCAGCTCGCCGTCGCGTCGTACGCTGCACCGGCCCCAGATGTGGATCACGGGATTGGGTGCGAGTTCCGCCGTTGGCAGCTCGATCACATTGGAAAACACATTCGCTTCGGTGTTTGAATCGACGCCGGTCCAGGGAGACTTGCCGCTGAGATGAGGCTCGGTGAAGTTGCGCTTGCCGCGGGTGTCGAACAGGTTCTTGATTCCGTCGTAGTCGAAAAAGAACGCGTCGCTGCGGCTGCCGGCGAAGAAAGTGTAGGGCCCCGATTGCATGATATTCGGCTTGGCGCCGAAAGAAACCTCGCCGTCGGAGATGATCTTTGTTCCTACCGCCTCGGGCGAGCGCGACTCCTGGCCCTTCGCCAGGAACACGTTCACCGTCTGCCTGCCATCCTGCGGCTTCGAAAACACATAGCTGAACGCGATGTCCGTCAGGTAGTCGCCGTCGGTGTCGATGTTCAGGCGGTAGATTGCGTCCGGATGCAGCGCGTCCGCATTGGGATTGGCATTGAGAATGATCACGGTTCGGTTTTTGTCGGCGGGTGACTGGAATGCAAAAAGATCGCAGAGGTCGAGCCGTTGATCGCCCAACGGTGGGCCGAGACTGAGGCCGGTGAAATGGTTTGACATCGCCTTCTCCTTTCAATCGAGAGTCCCATCGCGGGGCTCCTGGGGCGCCGATTATACATCGACTCGCCCTGCTGATGGACTATGCCGAATCGGTCGGCGGCCGGGGCGATTAATATAGTTAATCCATGGGAACAGTTACTTCTCGCTCCGCACGATATCTCAGTTGCAGCTTCGTCCTCGTAATGGCTGTCGCGATGGCGCATGAGGTCGCCGCGCAAACGCCGCAGACCTCGCAGAGGCCTTCCACCAATCGCATCGTCATCGCTGCCAGCCAGGTCTTCGATGGCAAGGGTGGTGTCATGCAAAATCGGCGCATCGTGATCGAGGGCTCGAAGATTGTCGCTATCGAGCCGTTGTCAGCACCCGGACCCACCCCGGCAAACGAAGCCGGAATGGGGCACCCAGGCTCGGAGCACTCCGCGGGCCAATCCAACCCGGTGGACTACGATCTGCGCGGGCTGACGGTTATGCCGGGGTGGATCGACGCGCACGTTCACATCACGTGGATTTTCGGCAAGGACGGCAAGAACGCCGGCACCAGCGGCACGACGCAGGACGACGCCTACAAGGCCGCGTCGAATGCCTGGGTCACGCTGATGGCGGGCTTCACCACGGTGCAAAGCGTGGGAGCGCCCAACGATGTGCCTTTGCGTGACGCCATCGCGCGCGGCGAAATTCCCGGCCCGCGCATTTTGACAGCGGTCGAGCCACTGGAAGGCAACGACGCGAGCACCGGTACTCCCGAAGAAATCCGCGCGTTTGTGAGGAAGCAAAAAGCAGCGGGCGCCGACCTGATCAAGATTTTCGCCTCGAAGTCCATTCGACAGGGTGGAGGCATGACGCTCTCATGGGAGCAGTTGAGCGCTGCGTGTGACGAAGCGAAGAAGCAAGGCCTGCGCACGCTCGTCCATGCCTATAAAGAGGCGGTGCGCGCGGCAACGCTCGCGGGATGTACCGAGGTCGAGCACGGCACGCTGGCTCCCTACACCGATCTGCAATTGATGGCCGAGCATGGAACCTACTTCGACCCGCAGGCGGCGCTGGTCATCGATAACTACTTGCAGAACAAGGACCGTTACATCGGGACACAGGGCTACACCGCGGAAGGATTCGCCGCGATGCAGAAGGTGCTGCCCATAGACTGCGATCTGGTCAGAGAGGCGGCAAAGACTCCGGGGCTGAAGATGGTCTTCGGCACCGACGCCGTAGCTGGCGCGGCTGGGCGAAACGCCGAGGAGTTTATCGATCGCGTGCACTGCGGCGTCGAGCCCATGGCTGCAATGGTGTCAGCGCAATCGCTCGGTGCCGAAGCCATGGGCATGGGCGACGAAATCGGCACGCTCGCTACCGGGATGCAGGCTGACATCATCGCGCTGGACGGCGATCCCACAAAGGACATCGCCGCGGTGCGAAAAGTTGCATTCGTGATGAAGGGCGGAGTGGTTTACAAGAACGTCGCGAAGGACGCCATCCCCGCGTACGCCGGCGTGAAGCCCTGAATGACAGCATGAGTCGCATGCCGGGACGGCGCAGCGCTATTGCTTACCGTCCCGCATGCGAACTTACTTCTCCCACGCAAAGATCTGCTTCCAGTCGTTCTTGATGCTGATCACGGTCCAGCCCTTCGC
The DNA here is from genome assembly GCA_963819645.1 of uncultured Acidobacteriaceae bacterium. GTDB lineage: Bacteria > Acidobacteriota > Terriglobia > Terriglobales > Acidobacteriaceae > CAVVDY01. The sequence goes on along the minus strand of CAWFWZ010000011.1, from coordinate 124,198 downwards.
CTTGGCTTCGTCGTAGAGCGCCTGGGTGAAGGTTCCGACCTGGGAGTTCGGCAGGCCATCGGCCGGACCGTAGGCGTATTCACGCTTTGCATCGTCATGGAGTACGAGCATCTCCAGTGAAGCGCCGCCGCCCGCCTGCGTGTACTCCAGCATCTGCTGATCGCCTGTGGAGTTGCCGAACGCTGCCTTGGGATGGCGGCCAATGAACAGATAGATATCCTCCGGCTTGCCCGAAAAATTGTCATTCAGCAGAAGTTTCGGAGGACGCGTCAGGATCGCCTGTCCAGCCTGGTTGTAGCCGTACTCAGCTTCCAATGCCGAGCCGATAATCTGCTCCGGTGGAATACCGTACACCTGCTCCGCGTAGGCTCGCACGAAGTCCTGGCCGCCGCCCGTCACGATGTACGTGCGATAACCGTTGGCGCGCAGATACTTCATCACCTCCAACATGGGCTCGTAGATCAGGTCGGTGTAGGGACGGTCCCAGCGCGGATTCTTCGCCTTGGCAATCCAGTCCTTCACGATGCTCTGGAATTCGTCTTCGGTCATGCCGGTGTGGGTAGCTACCATGATGGTTTCCAGATCTTTCAGCGTGAGCTTCGCCATCGCAGCCTTGTCGCCGGAGAGCACGGTCGCGAAAGGCTGCGTGGTTTTCCATTCCGGATGTTGCGGCGCCAAAGCTGCGACTCGATCGAAGGCAAATACCACTTGGGTATAGATCGGCTGCTCGACCCATGTCGTTCCATCCTGATCGAAGGTCGCGAAGCGTTGCTCGGGCGGGACGAAGTTCTGAACTGCTCTGGTCGGTCGTGGTCTTAACGAAATTGACGATGGCTTGCTTGGCGGCGCCGTCGTTCCACGAAGGCAGGGGATCTTGTGCGTGGGCTGCGGCAGCGGTTAAGAGCAGAACATATGCGAAGAAACATACAGTAAGACGACGTTTCACGGGGTTCTCCCTCTTGGGGCTGAAATAACAAAACACGCCTACCTGAGAACCTTCGCTGGGATTATGCAAAGCATACGCTTCGCATCGTCGCCCACGAACTCCAATTTTCAAGCAGTCGGAGCCCCTGATGACCAGAGCCAATGACGGATTTTCGCGTCGGCACGACAACGCGTCTTGCCGATTGGCTATTACGATATGTGAATGCAACTCTTCGCCGAGACCTGCGAGCGCATTGGCGCGACCACGAAAAAGCTGGAGAAGACGGCGATCGTCGCAGAGTATTTTCGTGCGCGTGACCTTGAGGACGCGGCGATCTCGGCGGTGTTCCTGTCAGGCAGAGCGTTTCCGGCGTTCGAAGAGCGCACGTTGCAAGTCGGTGGATCGCTGTTATGGAAAGTGGTAAAGGAAGTCACCGGCGCGTCGGATGACAAACTCGGCGCGGGCTATCGCAAGACGGGAGATTTGGGCGCGGCGGTTTATGGGGTCATGATCAGTCTCCATCCCAGGTTAGGCCAAAAGAAGGGCGAAGCTGGGGCACCGACCTCGAAAGAATCTCAGCTGAGGCTCTCCGATGTTCGGTCCGCATTCGATCAGATTGCCGCTGCCCGAACCGCCAATGCCAAAGGCGAACTTCTGCGGGCGCTGCTGGAGCGCGCCACTCCCATCGAAGCCAAGTACATCCTGAAGATCATCACCGGCGAGCTGCGCATCGGGCTGAAGGAGAGCCTGGTCGAGGAAGCGATCGCCAAAGCGTACGACGAACCGCTGGCGCAGGTGCAGCGCGCGAACATGCTGCTGGGCGACATCGGCGAAACCCTGAAGCTCGCTGCCGAACATCGGCTCGACGCGGCGCACATGCGTCTGTTCCATCCCATCGGCTTCATGCTGGCCAGTCCCGCCGCCGATGCTGCCGAAGCATTCGAATACTTCGAGCACGCGCTGGTCGAAGACAAGTACGACGGCATCCGCGCGCAGGCGCACTGCGGTGGCGGGCAGGTGCGGCTCTTCTCGCGAACGCTGGACGAGGTAACGCCGTCGTTTCCTGAACTCACGGCGCCGCTCAGTGAGTTGCGGGGCGAAGTGATCCTCGATGGCGAGATTGTTGCGTGGCGGCATACCGACGACGGCGGCCACGCGATGCCGTTCTCGGAAATCCAGAAGCGACTGGGGCGTAAGCAGGTGAGCGAGCAGCTCATGAAAGAAGTGCCGGTGGCGTACGTCGTCTTCGACGTGCTGTATGCCGAAGGCGAGCTGACGTTGCAAAAGCCGCTGTCGGAGCGTGCGACGTTACTCGACCGCGTCTTCTCCGGCGCGCGGCGAGTCGAGCCTAGGCCGTTGGTCAACGCGCAAGGGCAATTGCTGTTCGAAGCGGAGATCCAGCCGCAAGCGCCGTCAGGATGGATACTGCGCGCGCCGGCCACACGCGCCGACTCCGTCGAGCGGCTCGAACAGCTCTTTCGCCGAGGCCATGGCGCGCGGCAACGAAGGGCTGATGATCAAAGACGTGAACTCGGCTTACATGCCGGGACGCCGCGGCCGCTGGTGGCTCAAGCTGAAACGCGAGTTGGCGACGTTAGACGTTGTAGTCACACGCGCAGAGTTCGGCAACGGCAAGCGGGCGCAGGTGCTGAGCGACTACACCTTCGCCGTTCGCAAAGGCGAGGAACTGGTCAACATCGGCAAGGCATACACCGGCCTGACCGATATCGAAATCGCCGAGATGACGCAATGGTTCTTCGCGCACACCATCACTGACTACGGACACGTGCGCGACGTGCGAGCCCGAGATCGTGCTCGAGGTAGCGTTTAACGCCATCATGCGCTCTGACCGTCACGACAGCGGATTTGCATTGCGCTTCCCGCGCATCGTGCGGATTCGTCACGACAAACTGCCGGCGGAGATCGACACCATCGAGCGGGTTGAAGAGATCTACCGAAAGCAGCACGGGCGAAGTGGGGAAACGCAAGCGCAAACGAAGAGCCGGAAGGCGAAGGGCGATCCTCAGAGCCCGAAGGGCGTGTGATGATAGCCCAGCAGGGAGCGAAGCGGAATGCCGGGTGGGAAGCCCTTTGATAGTGTTTGAGTCCCTTCAGGTACGACACGTAGAACAGACACTCGTGGGCTGAAACCTGTGCGTGAGAACCTGTGCCGTCGCTACGCGACTCAAAAGCCTTTTACGACGCACACCCAGCACTCCGCCTTCGGCTGCGTGCTGGGCTATCATGTTGGTCGCCCCGGCGGGGCTTGAGATCCCGATTGGTCCAGCGGCATTGCCACACCCGAGGGACTCTGGCTGACAGTGTGGGGATTTGCCCGCTCAGCGATTTGCTGCAATGATGACCACACGTCGTTATCGTCGCTCCCGTACCGTTGCGTGAGTGCTGAATCTCCTCGACCGGCTTGAAATCCCCACGGTGCAAATGCGCTATTGTTTCGCAGCTTAAACTGCCGGCATCGATCCTGCTCGTGCTCTGCTGCGTGCATCTTCATGCGCAATGTCCGCCACGCTCTCAGAGCGCAATCGGCAGCGGTGCAAAGTCGAGTGCCGAGGCGTTGCTGCCCGAGTCTGGCCTGCTGACGGACGACACCTACACGAACCTCTACTTCGGGTTCTCGTTTCATCTGCCGCATGTCGATCCACGGACACCGGCTGATGCTTCCGCTAAGCGTCGCCGGGCGAGCATGCGCTGTTTGCCATGGGCTTTCAGGACAATCGTCGCTATGGAACGCTGGAGGTCACCGCCGGCGGAAACAGCGCGGAGTACGACCAGAGGATCACACCCGACCAGGCGCAGCAGCGAGAGGGCGACATCGCGCGCAGCAAGCCCGGCGCTCCGAAGTCGCTCGATTACGCTCCCGCTCCCATCAAGTTCAAGCGCAAAGACAAACGCGGAGGCGAGGTCCACGCTACGCAGTACTCAGCGCGCATCAGGGATTACGACGTCCGCTTCACCATTCAGACCAATGACAAAGCTTTTCTCGAAAAGGCCCGCCAGGCAATTGAAGAGGTAAAGATCTTCTGCACCGATGACAGCGGAAGATTTTTCACCCCCGACGGAAGATCGTACGTTGCTCGCGGAGCAGCTACCAACGGTCCGACCATCCCAACTGCGATCGTCGATGAGGCGATAGGCAATCATCCGGCGGAGCAAACGATTCCGCAGGGAAAGTTTGCTGACGGCAAGTTTCGAATTCCTGAGTTGGATTTTTCCTACACGCTGCCTGCGGCATGGACACCCAACCAGCGACCGCCTGCGCCCGACGATGAAGGGGTCGGCGATACGTTGGCCGAGCGACTGCTCGATCTTTGGCATTCGTGCGCGCGAACTGTGCTGGATGCAACTCCGGCCGGCGAACGGCGCGGCCAGGCTGCAATTGCGTGTGTTGGACCAGGCGTGCTTCGGACTACCTGCTCCGGCGGCGCTCAGCGACGCGCTCGGATCGGAATCGCTGGGCAGATATCTACAGATGTTGGGCCGCTTTGGAAAGATCAAGTCGAATCGCCTGGTCGAGTCCGGTGGCCGGCTGTTCTCGGTTTACGAAGGCACGGTTGCGTCGGGTTTATCTTCGGGCAATCTCGAGCAGCGCGATGCCGAGGTGGTAGCGATCACACGCTACGGCAAGCTGCTGTTTGCGTGGTGCTGGACTGCTCCCACAATGTCAGAGTTGATGCAGGTTCCGAATTCGCAGGTACAGTTTGGAAACAGCTGCGCCCATCAGCGATTGGTCCAGGCATGCTTACCGGGCGAACGACATCTCGACCGTGATTTGTACCGGCACCGGCTTGCCGTCCTTCTTCGCCGGTTTGAAACGCCAGGTTTTTACCGTGTCGACCGCGCTCTTCTCGAAGACCGGCGCGGAGCTGCGCACCACGTGTACCGGCCCGACGTGCCCGCGAGTGTCGACTCCAATCAGCATCACTACCAACCCACGCGGCTCTGTGTCAGCGGGAAGATCGGGATAAGTTGGGTCGGGAGACTTCGTCGCCTTGGGTGGCGTGATGCCGGTCGTGACGCGTTCGTAGCCGGCGAAGGCCTGGTCGTCGGGAGCGGAAACCGTAGAGTTGGAAATCTTCGCTGAGTCGTTGGACTGTGGAGACGATTGTGCAAAGCCGAACGCTGTTGCCATTGCTAGCACGAGGTAAATTGCCTTCGCGAAGCGACCTGCCGAGCGGATCCCATAGGCGAACTGAATCGTAAACGAGTGGCTCCGGCGACATAGTTTCGTGCGCGGGCCAACTGCGGGGTCCCTCGGATTTCCCCCTCGGCATTCCCTCCACGTCCGCTCGGGATGGCACACCTTGCTGTACTGTGAACGACGCTCTCCTCATGATCCACTCAAGGACACAAACAACGATGCTACGCGTCGCCCCTTTTGCGCAGGAACGCCGGAATCTCCAAATCGTCAGAGTCGTACTTGATGTTCACGCTGCTGCTCACTGTTTCGATCGCGGGCAACTCCTCGCGCGCCATCGACTCTGGGGCTTTTGGGTAATCCTCTATTGGTGCCGCATGACGCACGATCCCCGATCCCAGCTCGTGGTCGTCGGCACTCTCCGGCACATACGATATCGCGCCTGAAGCTCTCGGCTCGGGTGTCGACTGCGTGAATACCGGGGCGGCAGGAGCAACGCGTTCCGGAACGGTCACCGGCGCTACTTCATAGGTCGCCGCGTGTGCAGAGTTGCCGTTGCTGCGGTGGAACACCGGTGTGGCGAACGCTTCGCGATGCTCACGCTCGCGCACCGACTCTTTAAAGCCGGTGGCGATGACCGTGATCTTCACCTCGTCCTTCATCTTCTCATCGAGCACCGCGCCGAAGATGATGTTCGCATCTTCGTGGGCCGCACTCTGAATGATGGTCGACGCTTCGTTGACCTCGGCCAGCCGCAGTGAGCTGGAGCCCGTGATGTTGATGAGGATGCCGCGCGCGCCATCGATGGCTCCCGCCTCGAGCAGCGGAGAGGCAATCGCAGCCTGCGCCGCCTTGCTGGCGCGATCTTCACCGCGAGCGGTGGCGGTGCCCATCACCGCGTAACCCATGCCCGCCATGATGGTCTTCACGTCGGCGAAGTCGCGATTGATGATGCCCGGGATGGTGATGATGTCGGAGATGCCCTGCACCGCCTGCCGCAGAATGTCATCGGCAACGCGGAACGACTCGAAGAAGCCGGCGTCTTTCGCCACTGCGAGCAGCTTCTCGTTGGGGATGACGATGGTCGTGTCGACCGAGTCGATCAGCTCTTGCAGTCCGCGCTCCGACTGGGTCTGGCGGCGCTTGCCTTCGAACGCGAACGGCTTGGTAACCACCGCAACAGTCAGCGCACCCATCTCGCTGGCGAGCGAGGCAATGATCGGCGCGGCGCCGGTACCGGTGCCTCCGCCGAGGCCCGTGGTGACGAACACCATGTCGGCGCCTTCAAGGGCTTCGATAATCTTGTCGGCATCTTCCAGCGCGGCCTTGCGTCCGACGTCGGGATTGGCTCCCGCGCCCAGCCCGTTGGTCAGCTTAACGCCGAGCTGAATCTTCATCGGAGCATTCGACAGCTTCAACGCCTGCAGGTCGGTGTTGGCGACCACGAACTCAACGCCTTCAAGATGGGACTCGATCATGCGGTTGACGGCATTGCCGCCTCCACCGCCCACACCGATTACCTTGATGCGAGCGCTGTTCAGCAGCTCTTCGTTGAACTGGATGCGAAGGTCGTTCTCTTTGTTGTTGAAGTCTTCGATCATGGTCTACTCCTGTTGGTCGCCAATCGGTGATGCAAGCCACCTCTCCAGGTGGAGCACGCATTCATGCGTGCAAAAGCATGTTGAAACGGTTTGTATCAGGGCCTGACTTCAGTCAGGCCAATCAGCCGTCAAAACAGATGGGCTTTAGCCCCTGTCATAATGCTCAGGGCCTAAAGGCCGGTTGCTTGCTGCCATAGCGGCCCGGCTAAAGCCGTGCCCTGATACAAAGCTCGCGAATCCTAGTTCTTCGTCAGCCTTCTTGTCGTGCCCTGACGCGAATCCTGCAAATCCTGTACGCCTTGAAGGCGTACTCTACCCGCTGTCCCTACCTTGCAAAGATTGCTCTCAGCCTGGCTCCAATGCTGCGATCGATGTTCATGCGCGCCTGCCGCGCGCGGTGTCCGTACAAAACCATGCCGATGGCGGTTGCGAACTCCGGCTCCAGCAACTGCGATGGCAGCTTGGCAATCGGCACCGGATAGCCCAGCCGCACTGGCCGCCGAAGTATGTCTTCTGCCGTCTCCAGCAGCGCCGGCAGCCGCGAGCCGCCGCCGGTGAACACCACGCCTGCGCCCAGCAACTCGTACACTCCGGCCTGGCGAAGATGATCGCGTAGCAGCTCGATTAACTCGCGCGAGCGCGGCTCTAGAATTTCGCCCAGCATGCGTTGCTGCATCAAACGCGAAGGACGGTCGCCCACCGAAGGAACTTCGATCTCGTTGCCTTCAGGAATTCGGGTGACGATCGCGCAGCCGAACATCGTCTTAATGTTTTCGGCATCGGGCAGCGGCGTGCGGAAGCCCACCGCGACGTCGTTGGTGAAGTGGTCGCCACCCACCGGAATCACGCCGGTGTGAATCACCACTCCTTCGAAGTAGACGATGAGATCGGTGGAGCCGGCGCCGATATCGACCAGGCAGACACCCAACTCGCGCTCATCGGTCTGCAGCACGGAGTCGGCACAGGCCAGCGCCTCGAACACCGTGTCGTCGACGTGGATGCCGGCGCGATTCACGGCAGTGACCACGTTCTGCGTCGCCATGGTGCCGGCGGTGACGACGTGCACGCGAACCTCGACCTTCTTGCCCATCAAGCCCGCGGGATCATGTACTCCGGGCTGGCCGTCGAGAATAAATTCTTGTGGCAGCAGGTGCAGTGGCTCGCGATCTTCGGGAAGCGGAATGCTACGCGCCTTCTCTACTGCCTGGCGAACGTCTTCGCGGCTGATCTCGCGCGAACGCGACCCCAGCGAGATGCCGCCGTGGCTGTTGACGCCGCGGATATGCGAGCCCGCGACGCCGACCACCGCGTGCTCCACCGGCGCCTGGGCTACGTTCTCCGCCTCTTCGACCGCTTTTTTGATGGAGCCGACAGCCTTGTCGAGATCGGCGATGATGCCCTTGCGCAAGCCGCGCGAGTCGGCGATGCCGTGACCGCGGTAGCGCAACGCGTAGTCGTTCACCTCGGCAACGATGACGCAGGTCTTCGCGCTTCCGACATCAATGACGGTCAACAGGTTTTCGCTTTGGTTCGCCATCTGTCAGTTACGACCCTTAGCCTTACTGTGCGCAGCCGGCTTCGTTTTCTTAGACACAGGCGGAGCAGCAACGGCTTCCGCATTACCCGTCGCCGGCCGCGCCGATTCGCTCATCTCATCCGGATTCACAATCACCTGGTGCTGATAACGCAAGTCCACCGACTTTAACGGGTGAAACTGCGTGCGCCACTCCTGCACGTGGGAAACATAAACCTGGAAGCGCTCCAGGAAATTCGACGAGCCCAAGTGCACCAACACAGCGCCCTGAGGATCGGACACCGTGGCCTTCACATCGTCCGGGTCGCTCAGATCCACATCGCTCAGATCGCTCGAGTATTGCGTTCCACCGGAATCGAGTTCGCGCATCAGCCTCTGGTAAATTGCCATGCGGGCGGCACGGGTTGACAGTGGCTCCGTGTCGGTCGTGCCGACGATAACCGGAAACGAATAATTTGCCTGCTGCCCGGCCGGCATCTCCATCACGACGCCGCGCGCATCGATCAACGCGATGTGCGAATTGATCTCCACGAAAGCAACGGGGACGCGCTCGGTCACCGCGACATTCAGCCGATTCGGCAACAAGCGCATGACGGTTGCCGATTCAATCCACGGTATCTCCTGCAACTGCTTCTTGCGTTCAGTGAGCGGGACAAAAAAAATGTTGCGATCGAGATCGGAGCCGAATACGTCCAGCACCTGCGCGCGGCTCACATTGTGCGCGCCCAGCACCTGGATGTTGTCGCTGGAATCGATCTGAAATCTCCACGACTGCGTGGTATAGCGATAGAACGTAATCGCAACCAGGGCGACAGCTCCGCCGATCAGCAGCACGAGCAGCAACACTTTGACTCGGTCGAGCGCTTTGCGCGGCAACGCGCTGCGTTTGACCGGCACGCGTTTCTGCCCGCGGAGAAACGGCGACTCAGCATCGTCATCCAGATCGAACAGGCGGCCATCGAGAGGACCGTCGTCGAAACGGCCGCCGGACGATGGCGCATGCGGCGCTGTTTCGAGCTCGTCTTCGGAGATGGTGGATGCGTTTTTTCGGGCCATAAATCCGTGCAAAAACGCCGACGAGGCGGCCTTTGGCCTCACTATAGCTGGTTTCGAAGCTGATTCGGAGAGGGGAAGAGCGTCAGCGCGTCATATGTGGGCCATGCGAACCTTGCAAGTAAACATTGGGGCCTTTTGGCTCGTTGAAGGGGCGCGGCTTCAGCCGCGCCGATGAGACCCGCTTTTGAATTTGGGCTTTAAGCCCCGAGGAAACTCGCCACCTCGCAGGAAAAGAATTCCCTCAGCGGCTGAACAGGCTGCGGAAAAATTCTTCGCAGTGGGAAGAACAGCAGATCCCTCACCTCTAAAGAGGTTCGGGATGACAAAAACACAGGACTTTTATGGCGCAGCTGAAGCTGCGCCCCTTCAAAGCAAGTGCCGAGCGAGTTAGGGTTTCTGGTCAGGCAGTTGTTTTGGCAACGGCGTGGTCGGCGAGGCGCTTGACCACGATCGCACCCAGTTGCGACACATTGCCCGCGCCGAGGGTAAGAATCATGTCGCCCGACTGTGCTGAGTCGCAAGCAAGCTGAGCGGCTTCGTCGAATGAGGCTGCGCGCGCAACCAGGGTTGGACCGTTTTGCGCAATGAGTTCGGCCAGCGCGAGGCTGGTCACGCCCGGAATCGGCGCTTCGCTGGCAGGATAAATGTCCAGTAGCACGAGTGAATCTGCATCGCCGAATGCAGTCGCGAATTCGTCCATCAGCAGTTGCGTGCGACTGTAGCGATGCGGCTGAAAGATGACGTGTACCCGTCCAAATCCGCACTGGCGGGCTGCGGCCAGCGTCGCCCTGATCTCCGTCGGATGGTGGCCGTAGTCGTCGATGACACTGACGCCATTCACGCGGCCTTTCACTTGGAAGCGGCGATCCACGCCATTGAATTGCTCCAGCGCTTCGCGAATGCGATCGACCGGAACATCCAACCCCATCCCTACTGCTACCGCGGCGGCGGCATTCAGCACATTATGTGCACCGGGCACGCGTAGTCGAAACTCTCCCAGGTCGGCGCCGCGATAGAAAATATGGAATGTGCTGAGTGAGAGCCGTTCGCCATCGCCCGCGGCGAAATTTCGATTCGTAATGCGGAAGTCCACATTGTCATGAGTTCCGTAGGTGAGTACGCGGCGGCGCACCTTAGGCAGCAGGTTGCGCAGGTTCTCGTCGTCGGCACAGGCCACAATGATTCCGTAAAACGGTACCAGGTCCATGAACGCGAGAAAGGTCTGCTCGACATCGCGCAGATCGCGGTAGCAATCCATGTGCTCGCGATCAATGTTGGTAACGACCTCAACGATGGGAGAGAGCCGGAGGAATGAGCGATCGCTTTCGTCGGCCTCGGCGATCAGATATTTCGATTTGCCGATGCGAGCGTTCGAGCCAAGGGCGTCCACCCGTCCGCCGACCACGACGGTGGGATCCAAGCCGCCCGCCGCCAGTGCTGCTGCAATCATGGAGGTCGTAGTGGTCTTGCCGTGCATGCCGGCCACGGCGATTCCATATTTCAGGCGCATGAGCTCGGCCAGCATCTCGGCGCGCGGAATGACCGGGATATGCTGCGCGCGCGCCGCCTGCACCTCGGGATTCTCACTGCGCACTGCTGAGCTGATTACCACAACGTCAGAGCCGGCGATGTTCTCCGGCGCATGTCCCGCGAACACCTTCGCACCCATGGCCGCGAGACGCTCAGTAACCGGCGAAAGCTTCAGGTCGGAGCCGGAAACCTTGTAGCCAAGGTTCAGCAGCACCTCGGCAATGCCGCTCATGCCGATGCCGCCGATGCCTACGAAATGGATACGCTGAATGTTGGCGAACATGAAATGATGGTTTCTCGGCTGAAGCTTTGTATCAGGGCCTGACTTCAGTCGGGCCGAAAAGAATCGAAAACATTGTGGGCTTCAGCCCCTGTTATGAGTTCGCAGGGCCTAAAGGCCATTCTTTCTATTGCGCTGTCGGCACGGCTAAAAGCCGTGCCCTGATACAAAGCTCGCTAACTCAACGTCTAATCAGCCTGTGAAGCCGTGCAGTCGACGATGCCAATTCTAAATCGTTGTCGCGCTTCCCGACCTGAAGCGCGTCAACGACATTCAGGCAGGCTTGGCTAAACGCGTCCGATGAGTCCGCGAACGCGACGCTGAGGTAATTAGCGGCTTCTTCTGGATCAGCCAGTGCCTCCAGGAGCGCTTCTCGATATGGTTTGTCTTTCCTTTTGACACTCATGTGGGTCACATAACTATCGGCTGAACATATTGAAAAAATTGCCGACAGCGCCATGTGCCGCCGACTTAAGTCGGCTCTGGATTATTGAAACTGGGGACTTAATCGGCACGACCGAGGTCGTGCCCTGACGCGAATCTTCACCGTCCCTTAGGCTACCGCGTGTTGACTGGACGCGCCAGCGGCTCGCGCCACAATGCGCGCAATCTCTCCTGCGGCATCAGGATGTGCCAGCTTGCGTGCTGCTTGCGCCATCTGCACCAGACCTGCGCGGTCACTGAGCAGAGCCGCGATGTCTTGCGCGAGTCGGTCGCTAGTGAGTTCGGCTTGGGGAAGCAGGCGGGCGGCGTTCACCTCAGCGAGGGCAGCGGCGTTCTGGCGCTGATGGTCGTCAGCCGCCGTGGGCAGCGGAATAAAGATGGCAGGACGTCCGGCAGCCGTGACCTCCGCGACTGTGCTCGCGCCGGAGCGGCACACCAGCAGATCGGCGCGCGCGAAGGCCCCCGGCATATCGTCGATGAAGGGCGAAACGTCGGCTGTAAGCGTCGTCTTCAGATAAGCGGATTGCGCGTCTACGTAATCCTTCTCGCCGGTCTGATGAATGATGCAGATGTCGGGCAGGAGCACCGAAAGTTTCTCGAGCGCTCCCAGCACCGCGACATTGATGGCGTGCGCGCCTTGGCTTCCGCCGAACACGAGCAGGGTCGGGCGGGCATTCGCCGGTCGCGCAGGCACGCGGAAAAACTCGCTCCGCACCGGAACTCCGGTGACGTGACAATCGCGGAAATAATGGCAGGTCGCCTCAAACTGCACAACCGCTGTCTTAACCATTGGCCCCAACATGCGATTGGCAAAGCCAGGAACGAAGTTCGGCTCGAACGCAACCAGCGGCACATTCAGCAAGCCGCCAGCCAGCATCGCCGGGCCGGAGGCATAGCCGCCGACGCCAATCATTACGTCAGGACGAAACTCGCGCACCAGCTGCGCCGCCTGCATCACCGCGCGCGGAAGGTCGAGCAGCGTCTTCGCGCGAGTGCGCAAATCGACGCGATTGAGCTGGCCAACCTGCACCAGGTGCAATTCGAAGCCAGCAGCGGGCACGAGCCGGGTTTCAATTCCGCGCGCCGTGCCCACGAACTTCACCTCGGCGGAGTAGCGAGAGCGCAGCTCCTGCGCGATGGCCAGGGCCGGGATAACGTGGCCGCCCGTGCCGCCTCCCGCAATAATGACGTGCATAGTCTTAGTCGGTTTGTTGCGTGATGTTCAGAAGGACTCCCACGCTGGCCAGGGTGATAAACAACGACGAGCCGCCGTAAGAGATGAATGGCAAGGGGATGCCCTTGGTCGGCATCATGCCCAGCACGACGCTCATATTAATGAGCGCCTGGATGACGACCATCGCGGTGATGCCGGTCGCGAGAAAACGCGCGAAGGGATCCTCGGTGCGCAGCGCCACGCGTAAGCCGCGAAACAGGAAGATGCTGAACAGAAGGACGATCAGCAGCGATCCCCACAACCCAAGCTCCTCGGCGATGTTGGCGAAGATGAAGTCGGTATGCGGCTCGGGCAGATAGAACAGCTTCTGCTTGCCTTCCATCAAGCCCGCGCCGGTGAGGCCGCCCGTACCGACCGCGATCATCGACTGGATGATGTGAAACCCATGGCCCTGCGGATCCTTATAAGGATCGAGGAACGCCATGATGCGGTTCCAGCGCCAGGGTACGCGCACGATCAGAAAATATAACGGTACGACCGAAGCTGCCAAGGCATAGGCGAAGTATCGCGTCTTCATGCCCGCGACATATAGCACAGCAGCGGTGATCGCCATGCACGCGACCGCGGTGCCCAAGTCCGGCTCCTTCACGATTAACAACGCTAACAATATGGTGGGCGCGGCCGCGGGAAGAAGTACATGCTTCCAGTCGGTAATCTGCTGCCAGCGGCTCTCGAGGAAGTACGCCAGATAAAGGATGATCGCCGGCTTCGCCAATTCGGAAGGCTGGAAGGATAGAATGCCGACCTTGATCCAGCGATGCGTGTTGTGCGAGTCGCGGAAGAAGAAGACAGCAATCAGCAGCAGGCACGTGGTTCCCAGAAAAGTGAATACCACAGTCGGGCGGCGAAGCTGCTTGTAGTCGATGTTCATCACCGCGACCATGGCGACCAATCCGGCCGCTGCCCATGCCAGTTGCTTAAACAAGAAACTGTACGGTGAACCGAAGCGCTGCTTGGCCATTACCGCCGAGGCGCTAAAGACCATCACCAGGCCCACAAACACCAGCAGCAGGGTGACAGCGAACAGCCACTTGTCGACGCTGACGCGCTTGGCCATTAGCTGACGCCTCCGGAAGTAGGAGTTGTCACGCCTTGGCGTTCGCCTTCGCGAGCAGCCAGGCCTCGCACCAGCCCCTTGAAAACCCGCCCGCGATGTTCGTAGCTCTGAAATTGATCGAAGCTGGCACACGCCGGTGCCAGCAGGACAACGTCACCCGCTTCGGCTACTTCACTGGCGCGTTTGACCGCGGCTTCCAGCGTTTCCGAGTGCAACACCTCGACGCCGCGAAGCTGCGACTCAATTTTGGCGGCGGCAGCACCGATGGTGTAAACCCGCTTGGCCCGCTGGCTGAGAAGTTCGTTCAAAATGGTGTAGTCGCTACCTTTATCTTTGCCGCCTAGGATGAGGTGCAGGCGGCCCGGGAAGGACTGAATGGCCTTGATGGTCGCGTCAACATTCGTCGCCTTGGAATCGTTGTAGTACTCGACGCCCCGCACCGCGCCGACGTATTCCAGACGATGCTCGACTGCACGAAACTCTTCGACCGCGCGCCGGATGGCAGCGGGCTCGGCTTTTACCAGCATGCCGATGCACACCGCCGCCAGCACGTTCTCCAGATTGTGCGCACCCTTGAGTGAGATATCGCTCACCGGCAGGATGCTTGCCTCGCGCTTGTCATCTCGCCAGACGATTTCTTTACCTCGCACGAAAGCTCCGCGCTCGACCTCGCGCAGGCGGCTGAACCAGTACACGCGAGACTTCACATTCTTCGCCATCGCGACGCAGGTTGGGTCATCGGCGTTCAGCACCGCGAAATCAGCATCCGTCTGGTTCTCGAAGACACGCGCCTTCGCGGCTGTGTAGTTTTCAAAGCTGTAATGGCGGTCGAGGTGGTCAGGCGTGACGTTCAGGACGACTGCAATTTTGGGGCGGAAGCTCTCGATGCTCTCCAGCTGAAAGCTGCTGATTTCCAGCACAACCCAGGTCTGCTCGGTCGCCGTGTCGACGAAGCTGACGGCCGGCGTTCCGATGTTGCCGCCTACCAGCGTGTCGCGTCCCGAGGCCGCGATCACGTCGCCCGCCAGCGTTGTAGTCGTGGTCTTGCCGTTCGAACCGGTGACCGCGACGATGTTGCCCTTCAGAAATCGATAGGCCAGTTCGACTTCGCCGATGATGGGAACGCCGCGCTCACGCGCTCGCGCAAGTTGCGGCATGTCGAACGGAACGCCCGGGCTGATAACGATCAGGTCCTGCTCGCGGAAGGTGCGCTCACCGTGCTCCCCGGTCTCAACCGTGATACCGGCATCGAGCAGCGCGGGAATTTCATTGCGAAGCTGCTCCGGCGATTTCGCGTCGGACACGGACACGCGCGCGCCCCGCTTATGCAGGAAAAGGGCGGAGGCCACGCCGGATTTCCCCAGCCCGACGACCAGAACGCGTTTGCCGTTGACATCCATCGCTGAAACCCGAAGCTCTCATTGTGCCACTTCCGCGAGCGGCTAGCGCAATTTCAGTGTGGTGAGAGCAAAGAGTGCAAACACCAGCGAGGCAATCCAGAAGCGCACGATGACTTTTGACTCGCTCCAGCCCAGCAGTTCGAAGTGGTGATGGATGGGCGCCATCTTGAAGATGCGCTTCTTGCGCAGCTTGTAGGAGCCGACTTGCAGGATGACCGACAGCGCCTCGATGACGAAGATTCCGCCGATAAAGGGCAGCAACAGCTCCTGCTTGATGAGGACGGCGACCGTGCCGATGGCGCCTCCCAGGGCGAGCGAGCCGACATCGCCCATGAAGACCTCAGCGGGATGAGCGTTATACCAGAGAAAGCCGATGGCCGACCCGACCATGGAGCCGCAGAAGATGGTGAGCTCCGACACCTGGGGCATCTTTGGACAGCTCAAGATAATCGGCGAACACCGCGTGGCCGCTGACATAAGTAAGGATAGTCAGCGCCCCGGCCGCGATGACCGTGCATCCGATCGCCAGACCGTCGAGACCGTCCGTCAGGTTCACGGCATTGCTGGAACCGACAATGACGAGCGCAACAAAGATAAAGAAAGGTAGGAACGCCAGTGGCCACCATGGCGTGTGCAACCAGCTGCTGATGACCAGGTCAGGCCGAAAGCGCTTGAAAAACGGGACGATCAATCGCGTCGAGTAGAGCCCGTAGTGCTGCAAAGCGATCAGGGTGATCGCCACCGCGAAGGCCGCGGCGAACTGATACGCCAGCTTGGCTCGGCCGCTGAGGCCAAGGTTACGACGATGGACCACCTTCAGATAGTCGTCGGCAAATCCGATGGCTCCGAAGGCAAGGGTCGAGACGACGGCGATCCACACAAAGCGATTACTCAGGTCCGCCCACAACAACGTCGGGACCACCATGGCGACGACGATCAAAACGCCGCCCATCGTGGGAGTTCCAGCTTTTTTCTGGTGCGCCTTGGGGCCTTCCTCGCGGATGTACTGGCCGATCTGGAACTGCTGCAGCCGCCGCACCACCGCCGGCCCGACGACCAGTCCCATGAACATTGCGGTCAGGCTGGCGAAGGTAGTGCGAAAAGTCAAATAGCGAAAGATTCGGAACGGACCGATATGAAAGACCAGAAAGCCCTGCTGATATAGCAGCCAATAGAGCAAATTCGTCCCCGTCTATAGATTTGTCAATTTCGGGTGGAGCACGCCTTCTGGCGTGCAATGAAACTCGACTTGGCGAGCTCTGTATCAGGGCACGGCCTTCAGCCGTGCCGTTGACTTGCCCATGAGAAACCGGCCTTTAGGCCCTGCGCAGTCTCAGGGGCTAAAGCCCATCTGTTTTTCGGCACCTTGTCGGCCCGACTAAAGTCAGGCCCTGATACAAACCCTCTCGACAGCGACTTCTTAGCACGCCTGAAGCGTGCTCCACCGACCACCACAAGAAATCTTAGAAACCCGACCTCTACTCGCCCGCTCAACCCTTCATCCACAAATCCAACGCCCGCTCCAGGCGCACGCCTCGCGACGCCTTTAAGCAGCACGGCGTCTCCCGACTCAACCTCGCGCTTCAGCCACTCGCCAGCCTCCTCAGGAGTATCGACGAACTCGGCATCCACGCCCGCTTCGTGCGCGCCTTCGACCATGGCCTTTGCCAGCCCGCGTACGCCCAGCAGCTTGGTGATTCCGTAATGCCCCATGTGGCGGCCGCTGTCGCGATGCAGGGTCTCGCCCGCGGGCCCAAGCTCCAGCATCTCGCCGGCAACAACGATATGCCGCTGCGCCTGGATCTGCGCCAGCGAACGAATCATGCTTTCCAGAGCTTTCGGATTCGAATTGTAGCAATCGTTGATAACTGTGGCGCCGCTAACTTGCAGCACCTCGCCGCGTTTATCGCCCGCGACCAGCGAAGCCAGCGATTGCACCGCGACTTCCAGCGGCACTCCATACTCCAACCCAACCGCGATTCCCGCGAGCGCGTTGTAGATATTGTGCTCGCCCAGCAGGGGCAGCGATCCCCGAACCGTGTGCTCTTCGACCACTATGTCGAAGATGGACCCAGCTGACCCGTGCGCCTCAATGTTCTTCGCCATCACCGCAGCATGTTTATGAAGCCCGAACGTCACGACGGTCCCGTGAAAGTCGCGGCCGAACTGCGAAACGTACGGATCGTCGGCATTCAGCACCGCGATGCCGCCAGCCGGCAACGATTCGATCAGCTCATATTTCGCGCGCGCAATGCCGGCAATTGAGTCGAAGAACTCCAGGTGTACCGGAGCGACCATGGTCACCACGCCGCAGTTCGGCTCGGCCAGCGCCGCAAGGTCGCGGATCTCGCCGGCGTGCGACATGCCCATCTCGATGACCGCCATCTCGTGCTCGGGATCGAGTTTAAGGAGCTGCAGCGGCATTCCAAACTGGTTGTTGAGATTGCCTTGCGACTTCAGCACGCGGTGCCGGGTCGAGAGAACGTGCGCGATGATTTCCTTGGTTGTGGTCTTGCCGGCCGAACCGGTCACGCCGATCAGCGGCTTCGCCCATAACCGGCGCACCGCCGCTCCCAGTCGCTGAAGCGCGGTCAGCGTGTCATCGACTACCAGCAAACGCGACTTGTCGTTATCGCGGAAGCGCTGAGCTTGGTCTGTTCGGACGACCGCGCCAACCGCACCGGCCTGAAGTGCGGCTTCGACAAAGTCGTGCCCGTCCAGGCGGTCGCCTTTGACGGCGAAGAACAGCTCGCCCGGCTGAATGGTTCGGGAATCGATGGAGTACCCAGCCGCGACCGCTTCACCGTCGAAGCTGCCGGTCGCGGGCATGAACTCCGCTGCGCGCCACAGTGGAAGTTTCATACGGTGGCAGGATGGGCTGTCGTGATGCACCCGTATCCTGCGTGCTCCAGCGCGGCGCGCGCGACCTGCACATCGTCGAACGGCAACGTGCCCTCGCGCGTGACTTGAATCTTCTCGTGGCCCTTGCCGGCGATCAGAACGATGTCTCCGGCGTGCGCCTCATTGATCGCCAATTCAATCGCTTTCTTGCGACTCGGCTCAAGCGTGTACTTGGCGCCGCTGCGCTGAATTCCCGGCATGGCGTCATTCATGATGTCCACCGGGTTCTCGCTGCGCGGATTGTCGCTGGTCAGGACGACGAAGTCGCTGCCATTCCCTGCCGCCTCGCCCATCATCGGACGCTTGCTGCGATCGCGATCGCCTCCGCAGCCGAACACCGTGATCACCCGGCCAGGCCCACCGCGTTGCTGAACGAAGTCGCGTGCCAACGCCGTCAGGTTGAGCAGCGCGTCGGGCGTGTGCGCGTAGTCGACGATGACGGTGAACGGCTGCCCGGCATCGACTCGCTCGAAGCGTCCGGCGATCTGCGCGATCTGGTCAGCCGCCTCGGCCATCGCCGTGAAATCGACATCGCGCGCGTAGGCCGCCGCCGATGCAGCAATCAGGTTATATAAGTTCACCCGCCCCAGCAGCGGAGTATAAATCGGAAGCTCGCCCTGCGGCGTCACCAGCGTGAACTGCACGCCGTTGTGCTCGATCTTAATGTCGCGCGCGTGGAAGTCGCCCTTATCAACGCCGTACGTAATCAGCTCTTCCTGCTTCTTGCAGAGTTTCAAAAGTTCTTGCCCGTACGGATCTTCGATGTTCACGACGGCGGCGCGAGGCGGCTCGACTCCCGAGCCCTTGAACAAAATCGTTTTCGCCGCGAAGTAGTTCTCCATCGTCTGGTGATAGTCGAGATGGTCGCGCGTGAGATTGGTGAACAGCGCCACGTCGAACGGGATCCCGTACACCCTTCCCTGCTCCAGCGCGTGCGATGAAACCTCCATTACCGCTTCCGTACATCCGGCGTTGAGAGCGCGGGCGAACAGTTGATTCAGCTCCAGCGACTCGGGCGTAGTATGCGGCGACGGTAAAATCTCGTCGCCGATTCGATATTCCACCGTACCCAGCAGCATTGTCTTGCGCTTGGCCGCTTGCAGCATGCGGTGCAGGATGAATGATGTCGTGGTCTTGCCATTGGTCCCGGTGATGCCGGTGATTTTGAGCTTCTCCGCCGGGCGATGATAGAAGTTGGCGCTCAGACGAGCCAGTGCGCGGCGTCCATTTGTCACCTGCGCCCACGAAATACCCGGTCGTGGCGGTAACGAATCGCTCACAATGGCAATCGCGCCTGCCGCAATCGCCTTGTCTATATAAAGGTTGCCGTCCGTGGTGTCGCCCTTCATGGCGACGAAGCACCATCCCGGCTTGACCCGACGGCTGTCGTAGTCGAGTCCAGCGATGGCAGGGTCGCCCTGCTGAGCGATGTATTCCGCCCCGTCCAGCAGCTTTAGAAAGTTCATTCTGAGGGGATTATAAGCTCGCGTGCGGACGAGAAGGGCGTACCGCGACCTGTGAACAGTTACCGAAATGGGACGGGGGAGATCGCCTACCGCGGGCTTACGCCCACCGCTAAAACAAATGGCGCCCTTCGGGCTGCTGCCGCCCCAAGCCCCTTATCCTCCAGATCGAACGCTCGGGCCGCCTACTCCATATCCGGATAAGGTCCCTTGCCTCCTGCCTGGATAAATTTGTCGATGTGCTGCTTCCAGCACCGGCAGCGGCACCGACCCTAGCTCCAGAACCGAGTCGTGGAAGGCGCGAATGTTGAACTTCTCGCCCAACGCCTGTTCGGCCTTGCGGCGGCTTTTCTGAATCGACATCTCACCCAGGTAATACGAGAGCGCCTGGCCGGGCCACGAAATGTAGCGATCGACTTCGGTTTCGATCTCGTGATCGGACAGCGCCGTGTTGTCGCGCATGTATTGCTGGGCCTGCTCGCGCGTCCAGCCCTGCGAATGGATGCCGGTGTCGACCACCAGACGTGCCGCTCGCCACGCCTGGTAGCTCAGCATGCCGAAGGTTTCGTACGGCGTGTGGTACATCCCCATCTCGGTGCCGAGGCGTTCGCAGTAGAGCGCCCAACCTTCGCCGTAGGCCGAAATGTAGTCCCTGGCGGAAGCGCGGCAGGTTCTTGTGCTCCATCGCGATCGGAATTTGGAACGCGTGCCCCGGCGCGGACTCGTGCAGCGTCAGCGCGGGAAGGCTATATAGAGGACGCGACGGCAGGTCGTAGGTATTCACCAGGTAGACGCCCGGACCGCCGCGAGCACTGGTGTAGAAGGGCGCCTGATCGGCCGGCACCGGCTTGATGGCGAAGCGCTCGCGCGGCAGATAACCGAAGTACTGCGACGCCTTGCCGTCGAACTCCTTGGCGATCTAGGCCGCCCGCATCAGCAACTCCTCCGGCGTCTTGGCATAGAACTGCGGATCGGTGCGCAGGAAGTGCAGGAATGCCGGCAATTCTCCGTTGAATCCCGTCTGCTTCATGGTGGCCAGCATCTCGGCGCGAATCTTCGCCATCTCGTCGAGGCCGATCTGGTGAATCTGCGCCGGTGTCAGGTTCGTCGTGGTGTAGTCAAGGATCTGCGACTGGTAGTACGCCTTGCCGTCGGGCAAATCTTCCGCCGCGAGGGTCTTGCGCGCATTAGGAATATATTCGTCGCGCACAAACTTCAGCAGTTCAGCATAGGCCGGCATCACCTTGTCGCGAATCACCTTGGCGGCTTGTTCGCGCAGCTTCGCCTGCTCGGCTGCGGGAATGTTGGCCGGCATCTTCTTGAACGGCTCGTAGAAGACGGTGTCTTCGGGAGTCTTGGCGTTCGCGATTGAGGCGATCGACGAATCGCGCCCCACCAGCGTTACCTGCGGAGGCGTGAAGCCGCGCTTCGATCCGGCGCGCATGTTGGCGGTTTCTTCGTTGAAGAAGCGCGGAATGTCATTCAGTTGCGAAAGGTAGTTGTTGTAGTCCGCCAGGGTATGAAATGGCTGGCGCGGCGTGTACGTGATGCCTGACCAGAAGGCCGAATCGGAGTTGAACGGCATCTCGTATTCGCGAAACTTCTGGCTGTTCACCAGTCCCTGGATCTGCGCGCGGTACACGGCGTAGTTGATCTGCTCTGCGGGCGACAGGGACGAAGCCTTGATACCGTCGAGCTGCTGCAAGACGTCCGTCCAATAGACCAGCTTGGCCTCCTGCGTTGCCGCATCGACCTTGGGAAGTTGTGCCTGGACCTTTCTGTGAGCGGGCGCTCCATCATCGTCTTCCTCGCCCCGCTGCGCCTGGCGCCACGCCCATTCCTTCTCGTAAATCGATTTAAATTGCGCATCCGCGGTGGTATCGGCTGCATGGCTAAAGAGCGATAAGGCGACAAGGACGGTAAGGCAAGCGGCAGCACACGGCCCCTTCATGAGAGGAACTCCTTGATTGTTATCCAGCGGCAGAATGAATAGACGATTACGTATCCATCTTAGACTTAGCGGCGCTCCAGGCGACTTGCCCAGGCGCTGGTCTCACGCGGGTACTGCGCTTACGCTTTCGACGACACGTTCTCGCAAACCCGAAGCACGAACATGCAACTGACGAGGCGAGCGGCAAAATTAATCTTCACGCTGCCGAATTCCGTTGCCTTTATTCGCAACAATGGGATAATCGCGGTTTTGCGTCCCCTTTCTGCGGCACAAGCACCGGGATTTCAGCAAAGTCTCACCCCCAAGAGGTCAGTCGTGAAGATCAAAACTCTTTGTACTCTAGTCCTGCTGACGTTGACTGCATCGCTGGCTTCAGCCCAAGGGGTCACCCGCTGCGGCGGCCCGAACACCGCGCTCTACATCAACTGGCCGACGGTCCACTTCGATGTGTGTCACACCGGCTACAACCCTTATGAAAATCACCTGAACGCCAACAACGTCGGCAGTCTGGTGAGGGCTTGGTTCTATCCGAGCGCACTCGCTACCACCGCGCCGATAGTAGTCAATGGCACTGTCTATTTCGGGGACGAAGATGGAAATCTATATGCCGTGAATGCCACAACCGGAGCACTCTGGTGGAAATATGACACGCATTCTGAGATAGGTAGTGCCGCTGCGCCCGCCGTGGTGAATGGTGCGGTTTACTTCGGTGCAACTGATTACAACGTGTACGCCTTGAACGCCGCCACCGGCGAGCTTCTATGGAGGTACACAACAGGCGGCATCGTCGACACATCGCCCACGGTTGACAGCGGAGTCGTTTACATCAGTTCCGAGGACAGCAATCTCTACGCCCTCGACGCCAAGACTGGCGTACTGCTCTGGAAATACGCATTGCCGATGGGCGGAGGACAGGCGCCAGCGGTCGTTAACGGCCTGGTCTACGTCGTCGGGAGCGACGCGCATGTATACGCGCTGAATGCCCATACGGGCGTTCTCCTCTGGACGTTTGTAACTGGAGGGCGCGGGGCTTTCACAACCCCGACAGTCTTCGAGGGTGTTGTTTACGTAGCTTCTGATGTGGGGATGTTTGCCTTGAATGCCGTCACGGGCGCGTTTATCTGGGATAACGCGAGGATTCAGATCAACATTTCCTCACCGGCACTCGCCAACGGAGTGTTGTACATCGGTTGGAACGATCTCGGTCACAGCACCTCCTTTGTGTCCGCCTTGAACGCAAGCACGGGCGCGCAGCTATGGAACTCCGACATGGGTTCAGCGGCCGGACCCCCAATCGTGGCGAATGGGGTTGTGTACGTCGAGACCGATCAACTGTCCGCTTTGAATGCGGCCACAGGCCAGGTGCTCTGGACGTACCCCGACGTAAAAGACTTCGGCTCGCCAGCCGTGGTTAATGGCGTGCTGTACTCCCCCTGCCTCGGCACAAGTATGTGCGCCTTCCGTCTGCCGAGCCAGTGATTCGGAAAGAGTCGATTTAGAGAAAAGGGGCAGCTCGCTAAGGGCTGCCCCGATTTTTTCTGTTTAGCCTTGGCGGCACTACCGCGTAAAGCGCACCGTTACCCGCTGTCCCGCCGGCAGATGGCTACCGGGTGCCGGAAACTGCTGACGCGCGACCCCGCTGCCAATCACGCTGAGTTCCAGCCCCGTTTGTTGCGCCGTCTCAACCGCGCCGCGCATGGTTTTCCCCACAAAGGACGGCACAAGCGGCCCACTGTTCACATCCACGATGACCGTACCTTTGCCCGAGGGCGGATCGATGGCGGAGGGTACCACAGTGTCAGACACAGGCATTTCGGAAGTGGTTGAAGCTGCTTCGGGAGCTCCCAGGGGCTGCCGCACCGAGGCGTCGACGATCTTTGCGCCGGTCGCCGGAACAGGAGCGGGCGTTTCCTTTGCGGTTGTCGTGCCGCTGTTCGCGTCGTCAGCCATCATCAGCGGCGCACCCAGATGGTCTGAGCCTTCATCGATGTCTTTTGCCGAAGCCACCACAGTCTGGCGCCGCACATCCTTGATCTCGAGGTCGTGCGGGACGTGCTTGTACTCCAGCACCTGCTGCATGATGCGACGCCACACCGGCGCGCATACCTGTCCGCCCTGATGCAAGCCCTCGGCTGAATCGAGAATTACCGCGATGGTCAGCGCCGGCTCGTTGACCGGCGAGAATCCCACGAATGACGCGATGTATTTCGTCTTGGAATACGTGCCGGTCTTCGGGTCGACCTTCTGGGCGGTGCCCGTTTTACCTGCGACGCTATAGCCGTCAAGCGCGGCACGGCGCGCAGTGCCGAATTCCACCACCCCTTCCATCATCTTCTTCATGGTGACGGCAGTCTCGGCGGATATCACGCGGTGCTGCTGCGCCGGATGAAATACCACCTCTTTCGGGCCGGCATTCGGAGGCAGCTCGCCGGCCACGATACGCGGCGGCGTGTAAATTCCATCGTTCGCAATTGTCGAAACCATCGAAATGATCTGCAATGGCGTGACGCCGATCTCCTGTCCCATCGAGATCGCTCCGATCGACACCTTCGACCAGCGGTTCACCGGTTTCGACAGCCCTCGGGTCTCGCCCGGCAATTCAATACCGGTGGTCGCGCCAAAACCGTAGTCCTTGATGTAGTGATAGAAGCGCTCGTCGCCCATCTTCATCCCGACCTTGATTGCGGCCACGTCGCTGGAATGCGCATAAGCCTCGGCGATGGTGATGGTGCCCAGCCGCTCGTGGTCGTGAATCTGCATGCCGAAAACGTTGATCGAACCGTTCTGGCAGTCGATGCGATCATCAGGCTTGATCAGGTGCTGCTCGAGCGCCGATGAGTACGTCACGGTCTTGAATACCGAGCCCGGCTCGTACACATCGCTGACCGCACGATCCTTCAGCGCCTCTTTAGGAACCTGGTTAAAGACGTTGGGATTGAACGTGGGATAGTTCGCCAGCGCCAGGATTTCTCCGGTGCGCGGATTCTGCACTACCACGGTCCCGGCAATCGCCTTGGTGTCGGCGATTCCCTGCGCCAGCTCCTTCTCGGCAATGTACTGGATGGTGCTGTCGATGGTGAGCACCACGTTTTGTCCCGGCTCGGGCTGGCGCTCAACCCGTCCGAACCACTTGCGGCGCGCGTCGACCGAGATCAACTCGCGGCCCTGGATGCCCACCAGATCGTCGTTGAATTCCTGCTCGATGCCGCCGAGCCCGTCGTCATCCATGCCAACGTAACCCAGCACCTGCGACGCCAGCTCGCGCTTGGGATAAAAGCGCTTCGGTTCTTTGCGGAAGTAGATGCCCTTCAGGTTGAGGTCGCGGACTCGCTCGCTGGTCTCAGCGTCCACGCGTCGCAACACCCACGCAAAGTTGCGCGACGCCTTCATGTGCGCCACAATCTCCTGCGGATCGAGATGCAGAACGTTGCCGAGAATGCTGGCAGTCGTCTCGGGCTCAGGGATTTCGCTGGGGACGGCGAAGATCGAATCCACATCGATCGACATCGCCAGCTCCGAACCATTGCGATCGTAGATGACGCCTCGGCGCGGCTCGACGTGTGATGGTGCGGCTCTGCTGACGTAGCGCCCGCTGCTCCCACTCGCCGTACTGCAACACCTGCATCTGCACCAGGCGGAAACAGACGCCGCCGATCCACAGCACGAGCACGCCCGGCAAGCATCAGCAGCCGCTTGGTGGGGACCTTGGATTCGGGCTTGGGACGTGTGGCCAAAAAGAACTCCGACAATTAAGTCTGCCTTGAAGGGGCACGGCTTCAGCCGTGCCGGCACATAGGCAGGAAAGACAACGGCTTTAGCCGCCGGAGGGACTTCGCTTTTGAGCTGCGCGCTAACGGCCCTCCCTTAGCGGCTGAAGCCGCATGGCCAATTTGCGCTCTGGCGGCACGGCTGAAGCCGTGCCCTTTCAAACCCGTCCCCCGCCACTATCCCACAACGTCAGATACCGATTTCCCAGCGTCAACAGAGCCCCCCGTTTCACTGCAGGGCTGACACCACCATGATCCCGGTCACCTTCGCCATGACCGGTGTTCCGGAATCATTCACGCTGGCATCCATGATTTCCAACTGTCCCGCCGTCGGAGGCTGCAAGCCCATCTGCCGCGCCAGCGGATCGATGCGCGACAGATCGCGCAGCGACGACTCTTCCAGCTTCAATGCGCGATTCGACTCCACGATAGCTTCGCGCTCCGACTTGAGCTGCTCGATCTTGTAGCCGTACTCGATGGCGCTGAAGTGCTGCCACACGTAAATCATGGCAAACATCAGCAGAATGCTCAGCGCACCGGCAAACAAGGCAAGTTCGCGCCGGCGCTTGGGATCCACCACCCGGAGCACGCGTGAATTGTCGATGCGCTTAGAAAAATAGATTTCCGGAGTGCCAATAAACGTACCGACCGGCTGCAGGTTCTGCAGGCCAGTGTCAGCGGGCTCCGACATTGTAAGAGTAGGGTACAGAACTCCTGCTGCCATTTCAGCAACTCCTACGCTGCAAAACCTGTGTCCTACAGCGTGTGGATATCCAGTGGAAAATGTGCAAAACTTCGAAAGTTACAACTTCTCCGCTGCCCGCAGCTTCGCGCTGCGTGACCGCGGATTGCGATCGATCTCTTGTTCTTCGGCAGTTACGGGCTTTTTCGTCAGCACCTGGTACCTGCCCTCGCGAGCGCCGTCCCGTAACGCGTCTTTCACAATCCGGTCTTCCAGCGAGTGGAAGCTGATGATCACCAGCCTCCCGCCGGCTCGCAGGACCTGCGGCGCAGCTTCCGCACGAAGCAGCTCCTGCAGGTCCTCAAGTTCACGGTTCACCAGAATTCGGAGAGCCTGAAAGGTCTTGGTCGCCGGATGAATTCGCCGCTCAGCTTGATTCATTGGCCGGGCCGCAGCCGATACGACCTGCGCAAGCTGCGCA
Organism: uncultured Acidobacteriaceae bacterium; assembly: GCA_963819645.1. Classification (GTDB taxonomy): domain Bacteria; phylum Acidobacteriota; class Terriglobia; order Terriglobales; family Acidobacteriaceae; genus CAVVDY01. The sequence goes on along the minus strand of CAWFWZ010000011.1, from coordinate 97,736 downwards.
GTAGTGGTAATCGGCCGCGCCCGAACAATGGCTCTGGCGATTCTCCGCGACCTCCTTTCCTCACCGAATTCGTAAATCGCGTCGGCAAGCTCGCGCTCGTCGAAGCGGTTTACCACTTGTTCGGCCGTCTGCCCCGCCTGCGTATTCATCCGCATATCCAGGGGCCCATCGGCCTGAAAACTAAATCCGCGCTCCGGATTCTGCAGCTGCATCGAGCTGACCCCCAGGTCAGCCAGCAGCCCATCCGCCGAGCCCGGCGCAACATGTTGCGCAACTTCTGCAAACGATGCATGCACCAGCTCGATGGTCGGCCAATCCGACTCCCACTCTGTGGGAGGCGACATCAGCCGCTCGCGCGCCCGCTCCAGCGCTGCCGGATCCTTATCGAAGCCAATCAAACGACCCTGTGCGCCGAGGAGCTTTGCGATTTCCCAACTGTGTCCGCCTAAGCCCAAAGTCGCGTCGATATAGGTTCCGCCGCGCCGTACGGCTAGAAATTCGATCGCTGGTTGTAAAAGAACCGGGACATGGCCAAATTCCCTCTCGCCATGTCTGCCCTCTTGAGGGCTGTCGGTTTCTCGAAACTCGTTGTCCATTCACTCCTCGCTCGAGATCGCGAATGGAACCCGCCGCGCTATATGCCCAACCCGCCCAGGGTCTCTTCATCTTCGGTAGTAAACGGCTCCTGCACTTCCTTGCGGAGTGCTTCCGCGTTTGCAACTTCCAGATGAGTCAACCGTCCGCCGACCGCCACTTCGCCCCGCAAGTCAGCCGACTCGCGAATGATCTGTGGCAGCAGCAGACGACCTTGTCCATCGAACTCCACCGTCTGGCCGTAATAACTGGTGCGCTTCAGCAACTTCTCTTTTGCCGGATTGAACGTGGGCAGCGCGACCAGCTTGCGCTCGATCGCCTCCCACTCTTCCATGGGATAAACTTTGGCACTTTTGCCATCCCAGCTGGTTATGTAGAATTGCGTTCCATAACGCTCGTCGAGCAGGCGCTTGAATTCCGCCGGCACCTTGAGGCGCCCTTTGTCGTCGAGCCGGGTTAAATGCGTGCCGCGAAACATCGGCGCTTACGTCGTTTCCGGGAGAGGAGGTCGGCCTTGTGTTGCACCCCATGTGGCAGCTTCGATCTGGTTGCGAGTCGCGATTGGCGAAAGGAACCATGTACGGCTTAAGCTTCCACCGGGAGGACCACTGGGCCACCGATCGGCTGGTTGGCTGATCGGATTTACCACCGTCTCCCACTTTCTACCACTTGAGAAGAAGTTTACGCCCAAGCTGTTGCCTGTCAAGCAGAAAGTCACACTTTGGTGGGAAATTTCACTTGGCTGTCCTGCCCGGACGAGGAATGGGGTCGGCTCACCCACCACCACAGCTAATTGGGTTTACCGGAATGGTGCGGGGGAGCTCAATGCCGGGGTTCAGCAGCACCTGAAATTCGCGCCTAAATTGTAAGGATGGTCGGATGAAGGAACCCGCTCAATGCCACTTGATTGTCAGGGCGTAGATTTCCTGTGACCCGATGTCACGGGGAAAAACTGCAGATCCGTCCGGCGCAACCGCGATCTGACCACCAAAATAAGTGGGTAGACGAAGATCTTTCAAGCTCGTGATTTCCTCGACCTTATGGTCGGCAACTCGAATGCGCATTGCTTTTGGCTCCGGTCCACCTGCTTCGTAGTAGACATACTTGAGGTCCGGTGAGGCAGCCATGGCGACAATCATCCCGGAAGCCAAGTCGGTCATCTTTCCATTCCGGAGGTTAAGTGCCACTAATTTGGTCGTGTCATCCTTCCAAGCGATGAGCATGTCCGCAGTCATCCAAAAAGCGGCACCCATTCCTTCCGATGACGGAACGACGGAGTGCGTTCCGTTCTGCAGGTTAATCGTCTCTAGCTGCATCGAGCGATGCTCGCTGCCTTCCTTGCTCTCGATCGGGCTGGTAAACACTAGCGAGTTTCCGTCGGGAGACCATGACGCTTCTGGGTACTCACCTCGGCTCGCTAGCACTTGTTCCGACGTACCATCCATGTTGATGACATGCAGTTCCTCCTTATTGTTTCCAAATGCAATCCTCTTAGCGTCCGGAGAAATCGCCAGATCCATAACCGACGTGGGCGGATGGGTGAGCTGCATCTTGTCGGTGCCGTCGGCGCGACTGCGCCAAAGACTCCCATCAGCAAGGGATACGTATGCGACCCATTGACCATCCCGTGAAAACGTCACACTGATTGCGTTCATCCCTGAGAGGAATGGCACAAAATGGTGGGATTTCGCGTCGTATCGGACAAGTTCAACCCGCTGTTTCGAGCCCACCGCATAAAGGCGTTTTCCATCGCGACTCAGGCATAACTGTAAGTAGCTCAATTGCCCATTGGTAAGCCGAATCGGCTTCTGATGCGGCTGGAATATTCCTGTCTTCATACTCATTAGCAGAATGTTTCCCCCATACGGGGTAACAAGGTAGTTTCCGTCAGGTGTCCAAGACTGACTACAACCTATCCCTGCCTCTGAGTTGCCGCTCAAGATCTCATGGGCACCTGAGCCGTCGGCTGCAATCTCGATCAGGTGAGTCGAGTCATCCTGAGCAACGTAGGTAGAGCCGACAATTTGCCTTCCGTCAGGGGACACTCGTATGCAGTAGGGCAGTGGCCCCGTATATAGTTTGCGCACATTTGAGCCGTCTTTCTCCGCCACATATAAGGCGGCAGATACGTCGGAACCTGCAGCGAACACCACCCGTCCGTCGGGCAAGAAGTCGGCGAAGTTGCCTTCAATCGCACCGAGACGCTGCGGCTCGCCGCTCGGAAGCGGAACCTGCCACAACGGTTTCACACTTGCTTCTCCGTCGAAGACCAGCAGCGAAGAACCGTCAGGCGCGATTCCCATGGTTCTTGGGTCCGTAAGTCGGGTAGGTACGACGCTGGTTTCGCCGCCGGCGGTCGAGACCTGCACGATCTTCTTGCTTCCCATGAGGCCTTCGTTGAAGTAAAGCCGGGATCCATCCGTAACCAGCGCTCCCCATGTCTTCGGTTGCCCGTCGTGAGTGAGTTGGGTCACGGACTCAACCACCGGGATGGCAGTAGGTCGAAACCACCAAACGAAAGTTGCCATTGCGATAGCCAAAAGAGCCGGAGCAGCCACGAGCAGAACCCAGTTCTTGCTTGAACTCGAATGCTTGGTAATTTGCACGGGAGCGCTGGCATTCTCCGAGAGCGCCTTCAAGGCGAAGGCGAGATCGGAGGCCGATTGAAATCGGCGCTCACGATCCTTTTCCAGACACTTGTCGATCGTCGCGACCAGTCTTGCTGGAAGCGTGGAATTTAGCTCACGCACTGGAGCAGGGGAGTCATTCAGAATTGCATCGCGCACCACTGCGGCCGTCTCGCCACCGAACGCCCGCTGACCCGCAGCCATCTCGTACAGGACCAGGCCGAAGGAGAAAATGTCGGTGCGCGCGTCCAGCTTCTCGCCGCGAATTTGCTCCGGAGACATGTAGCCGGCAGTGCCCAGCTCGGTACCGGTAAGGGTGAGGGCAGTTTCGACTCTGGTCGAAGACCGGGGCTGAAGCCCAGGTTGATTCGCGCCCTCTTCCGGCGGACTAAAGTCCGGCGCTTCCACCAATCCGGAAAGCTGAATTACCTTCGCCACGCCAAAATCCAATATCTTCGCCACGTTCTTCTCAGTGATGAAGATGTTGGCGGGCTTGATGTCGCGATGAATGATCCCCTTATCATGCGCCGCTTCCAACCCCAACGCGATCTGGATCCCGATCTCCAGCCCCTCCGGCTCACCCAGTCGAAAACGTCCATCGGCGAGGTGATCGCGAAGCGTTTTCCCTTGCAGCAATTCCATCGCGATGAAGAGATGGCCTTCATGCTCGTCGAAATCGTAGATCGTGCAGATGTTGGGGTGGTTCAGCGATGAGACCGCGTGCGCTTCGCGCTCGAAGCGCTCACGCGCCTTGGGATCGTCGCCCACTTCTTCCGGCAAGAACTTCAGCGCCACCGGGCGACCCAGCTTCAAGTCTTCCGCGCGATATACCAGCCCCATGCCGCCGCCGCCGATGACTTCCAGCACGCGGTAGTGCGAAACCACCTTACCGGTGAGGCCCCCAATTTTCAGCCTGGCTTTAGGAAGAGCTTCGGAATCTTCAACTGCCGGTCCCTCGACTCCCCCTCGATTAGTCTCGGGGTTTGCTCGGGATGGGATAGCGCCGGAAGAATCCTCCGCCCCGACCCACTCCACCGGCACCATCAACCGATAGCCACGTCGCGCCACCGTCCCGATGTATTTGGGGTCGTCGGCTGAATCTTCAAGCGCTCGCCGCAGGTTCCTGATTGTGTTGTTGATACTGTGGTCGAACTCGACCACAGTGTCGTTGGGCCAGAGCTTGTTCTTGATGTCGTCGCGGGTGACGATCTCGCCGTCGCGCTCGATTAGCATCAACAGGACTTTGAGTTGCTGCTCCTGCAACACCGTGCCCTGGCCGTTCTTATGCAGCTCTCCGGCCCGAGGGTCGAGCTCGAAGTCGCCAAAACGCACCCGGCGTTGCAGGGTCTGCTCCATTTACGGTCTTCTAGAGAATGTCCGCAATGGTACTACTACGCGTGACCGACGGCCTAGCATCTTGATTTGCATCTTCGGACTCAACCACTTACCGGGATGATTTCCAAATTACCCGCAGATGACCGCTGGCGCATCGACTCCTGCTAGCAGTAGCGGCACACTCAGCCTCACTCGAAGCAACCCAAATTCAAGCTTCGAGCGTGAGGATGCCAATGAAACGCTTGCTTCTGCTTTTCGCCCTCCTTGTCGCCGGCCTGGCGATTACGATTCCAACTTCTGCACAGACGATAACCACCTTTGACCCGCCGGGTGCCGTCGGGGTCGTACAACCCGCCGTCATTCTCGACGATGGCACGATAACCGGCTTTAGCATCGACGCGGCTGGCATCTCCCACGGGTTCCTGCGCACCCCGCAAGGCCACATCACCACCATCGACGTTCCGGATGCAGGCGGCAGCGTCGGCACGCAGGCCCTGAGCATGAATGTGTTCGGTACCATCGCCGGCGCTTACTCTGACGCCAACGACCACGTTCACGGCTTCCTGCGCGACTGTCGCGGGCGCTTCACCACGGTGGATTTCCCCGGCTCAATTCGCACCATCCTCATTAGCATCAACCTGGAGGGCACAGCGGTTGGAGTTTATCGCGACCCAAGCAACGTCCGTCATGCGTTTCTGCGCACCGCCAACGGAAAGTTCACCAGTTACGACATTCCTGGCGGATCGATCCCTTCCCAAGGTTGCTACTTCACTTGCATCAACGCATTTGGGATCGTCACGGGTCAATTCGTCGACGCAGATGATATCTCTCACGGCTATTTGCGCAAACCCAGTGGCCAGATCGTCAAGTTCGACGCACCCGGCGCCGTCAATGGCACCTATGCGTACAGCATCAATCTGGAAGGCGACGTCATCGGACTTTACTTGGACACGGTTTCCACTGAGCACGGTTTTGTGCGCGATCGCTAACGGCTCTTTCACCGCCTTCGACGTAGCGGGCGCATCGGGCACCGAACCAGCAAACAACAACGTTTGGGGCGAGATCACGGGAGACTACTTCGATCCCAGCGGCGTGTACCACGGCTTTGTCCGCAGCAGGCGTGGAAATATCACTACGTTTGATATTCCCGGTGCCGGCACCGACCCCGGAGAAGGAACAATCCCGGTGGGTCTCAATGACTTCGGAACCGTCATGGGGTACTACTGTGACGCGGTTACGTGTCACGGCTTCGTGCGGCAACCATAAGCCCGACTGGGCGCGCAAGCCTGAGAAGTCTCGTCGAAGCGAGACAAACATTTAACACAGTTTCGAAAAGACGTAATGAAAGGAGCTTGTTCATGAAAACGAAGATGACATTGCTGGTAGTTACTCTGATGTTGGCAATCGCAGCCTTTGGCCAGTCTCCAAATAAGGCATGCAACCTCCGCTCGGCTACGGGAGCCTACGGCTATAGCTGTTCCGGAGCCTACGGGGGACAACCCTTTGCCGCCTACGGCTACGTATTCAGCGACGGCCGAGGCCAGTGGAATGGCTACGGGAAAGTCAGCCTGAATGGCACCATTCTTCCGTGGACCCATAAGACGAGGCAGAACGATCCAGCCACGGTGAACCCGGACTGCACCGGAGCCGTGACTTACGAGGTGACAATCGCTGGCCAGCCGGCCCCCGACGCTCATTTCGAATACGTAATTGTGGACGATGGCCACGAAGTGAAGGGCTTCCCGGTGGATGCGGGTTACGCCGTGAGCTGCCAGTTGATCCTGGAGAAGTAACGAGAGAAGCGGCTGCCGAGTGTCCCATCCAACCGCGGTTTGGTTGGGTGGGACACTCGGCTTCTGCCTCCAGCTGCAGCGCTTCCGTCACGCCAAGTCCAGCTGCGCCCCTCGATATGATTCTTGAATTCCCGTTTCGGGAATCCCTACCACCTTCGTAACCTGCGCCCGACGATTTTCCCGTGCCAGTCACTCCGGCAACTCGTAGACTGCCCTCGAGGCCACCGAAGAGTGTCCCTGCGGAGCGGGATCCCGCTAAGTTCTTTGATATCTGGTAAGTACGTATAACCCGCTGCGGCTCAATCATTTGCGATACAAAAGTGCGCTATGTCGTTGAAAACAAGGTATCGCGTAACGATATTTTTTGTGAGGCGCGTCACGATTGATAGCTGCCAGTCCCCAGCGCCAGCTACCAGCCAACGAGTTAGGACTGTGCTGTTCGGCACTCCTAGGCTGATAGCTGACGGCTGATAGCTGATGCCCTTCAGTTGGTCAGAGTGAAGTTCACCACGATCTCAGTACTGACGTCGACTGGCTTGCCGTCGAGTTTGTAGGGCTGGTAGCGCCACTGTTTGACAGCGTCGATGGCCGCAGGAACCAGCAAAGGGTGGCCACTCTTGGCCGTGATGTTTCTGACGGCTCCGTCCTTGCCGATGACAACGTCGAGCACGACCTGGCCCTGGACGCGTGCCGAGCGCGCCAGCGGCGGATACTTCGGCGCTATCTCGCTCATGAGCAATCCATGTGAGACGCCCTGCGAAATGCGGACGCGATTGGGAGACGCGGCAGTTTTTGCTGTGTTGGAGGCGTTCGCCGCATTGGAAGCGTTCAGTGACGTGCCGCCGCCGGGCAGACCCAGGTCGGCGAGCGCACTCTGAGGATGAGCCGGACTCTTGGATTTAGCCAGTTCCTTGTTGGTGGCAGCAGGGGTTGTCTTCTCTTTCGCCGCGTCCTGACTCGATGCGCTTGATGGAGCGGCGGCCGATGGCGACGCCGATGAAGGTGCAGGTTCCGAAGGACTGGTCGCGGCGGGAGGTTGGGGCTGCTGCACGGCGGCGGTTTCGGCTGATTTGCTCTCCGCGACTTTGCTTTCGGATGGCTTCTCCGGGCCGCCACGATGGGTTAGCACAAAGGCAATGATCCCCAGCGCAACGACAAGAATCGCGCCGCCGGTCAGATACTTGGGCGATGTGAGACTCGGGCCGTTGCTTGTGGCTGTCGAGGCGGAGGAACTTTGGCTACAAGCGCGGGCGCGTGGACGTGATGGGGGCCGACGGTGTCACCGGTTTTACGGCTGCTGCGGGGCGCGCAGGCTCCGCCGCGGGTGCGCCGCTCGGGCTGCTTTTGCCGGGATGCAATTCTGGCTTCGTGACTTCCGGCTCCGGCTTCGGCTCCGCATCGAGAACCATGCTCTTACGCTCGACGGATTCTTGCTCTTCGCGCCGTAACTGCTCCTGGCGAGCTTTGATTTCGGCTTCGCGGCGATCCTTCTCTTGTTGCGCCAGTCGCACTCGCTCGGCAGCCAGCTGCGTTTCTTCTTCAAGCCGCGCCTGTTCCGCGGCCCGTTGTTCTCGACGCGACTGTTCCTGGCTGGCTCGGGCTTCGGCCTCGGTTCGTTGTTGCTCCTGCTCGCGCGCAGCTTGTGCAGCGGCCTCTCGCTCCTTCTTAACGCGGGCTTGTTCGGCGGCATACTTGCGCGCCTGTTCTAATTGCGCTTGCTCGTCGGCCAGCCGGCGATCGTCTTCCAGCTTCTGCTGTCGGGCTTGCTCCTCAGTCTCGACGGCCGGAACTGGGCTCTCGACCGCCGCAGCAACTGCTGCACCGGACGACGCATGCGAGTGCGCCGGTTGTCCGCTAAGTGCGCGCACCAAAATCGCCAATGCTCTTTCATAGTCGGGCCGGAAGTCGATGTGCTGAAGACGCGCCAGCCGGAAGGGTACTTCGCAATCGCGATACAGCACGGGGATAACGCGCTTCTGCCGGCTGAGAGCGAAGGAGACTTCATCTCTGACATTATCGGAGTTCACCGACACCGGAGAGAGAACCACCAGCATGCGAGGAGAGTTGGTGAGGGCATCTTCCACCGCGCGGTCCCAAGGCGTGCCCGGTTCGATGTCGAGCTGATCGATCCACACTTGTGCACCGGCCACCTTCAAATCCGCGGCGAGCTTCAGCGCGAACTCGGAATCCTCACGGCAGTAACTAAAGAATGCGATTGGGACGTCTTCTTGGCCCATAGGGTTCGGCGCGGCAAACAGCCATTGACAGCAGGCTTTAGCCAAGCTGCCACATTGTAAGCCGAAACGGGCGCAGAGTCAGAGAACTTGCTGATACCGGACCACTACGAGGCACTTCCAGATGGGATTGGAGGCGTTTTTCCAGAAGCAACCATTTCCGTGCTGCTGGCCATCGAACTAAGAACGCGTCGTGCGTCCCCCAGTTCGCCTTCGGCATGATGCGATAATGTCCAGTGCCGAGTCCCGTTACTACTACCGCAAACAACAGAGTTGGATTGCGTTTTCAACGGCTGTCGCCAGAGGAAATCATCACCCGACTGGCTGCCATTGTTGACTCGTCCGAAGATGCGATCATCGGGAGAGACGAGCACGGGACCATCAACACCTGGAACACCGCTGCCAGCCTGATGTTCGGTTACGCTCCTGAGGAGGTCATCGGCCAATCGGTTCTGCTGCTTGTACCTCCCGACTTGTACCACGAGGAACTGGCACATCTGGAGCGACTGCGGCGCGGCGAACGCATTGACCACTACCAGACGCAGCGGCTGTCTAAGGACGGAAAAAGGATCGAAATCTCAGTCGCAGTTTCTCCCATCCGGGACGCTACAAACCGAGTCATCGGCTCGGCCCTGATCGCCCGCGACATTGGCGTGCAGCAGCGTGAGCAGGCCGCACAATCCCGGTTGGCGGCCATTGTTGAGTCCTCGGATGATGCCATCATTGCCAAAGACCTGAATGGCGTGATCACGGATTGGAACGCAGCCGCCGAGCGGATGTTCGAATACACCGCGGAGGAAATTGTCGGCCGCTCAGTTTTGACCATCATTCCGCTCGAGTTGCAGCATGAAGAGCCGCACATCCTGGGAAAAATACGGGCGGGAGAGCGTATCGAACATTTCGAAACCCGGCGCATGCGCAAGAGCGGCGAGGTATTCGATATTTCGCTCACCGTGTCGCCCATTAAGGACCAGAAGGGCCGTGTGATTGGCGCGTCGAAAATTGTGCGCGACATCAGCCAGCGCAAAGCTGCCGAAGCCGCCATCATCGAGAAAGAGAAGCTCGCGGCCGCCGGACGCCTGGCGGCAACTCTCGCCCACGAAGTCAACAATCCGTTGGAGTGCATTACCAATCTCGCTTTCCTGCTGTTCCACCATGAACCGCTTGATGACGAGGCCCGCAAATATGCCGACCTTCTGCAAAGAGAGGTGCAGCGTGCCGGAGAGATTACCCGTCAGACGCTCAGCTACCACAAGGCCAGCCGGGAAAGAACCCAGGTCGACATTGCTGAAATCCTCGAACACATTGCGCGCTGGAAGAAAAAGAAATTGGACGCTAAGGGAATTGAGCTGACACTGGAGGTCAAGGATGCGCCGCTGGTGTCTGGCTATGCCGGCGAGTTGCGACAGGTGTTCGACAACCTGATGGAGAACGCCGTCGATGCGCTCTCAGCCGGAGGGGAGATTCGCGTGCGCGCGCGGAGTAGGCGGGTCGGCCAAACGCAACGATTGGTGGTGAGTGTTTGTGACAACGGCGAAGGCATTCCTCGCCGCTTGTGGTTCAAGATCTTCGATCCGTTCTTCACCACGAAAGGAAAAACCGGCAGTGGACTTGGTCTCTGGGTGTCACGCGAGATCGTGAAGAAACATGGTGGAACCATACGCGTACGCAGCGCCTACTCACCGCAGAGACATGGATCGATATTCACCATCGTGCTGCCCACGTCTGCCAGTGAAAACTCCGAAGCCTTGCGCAAGGGCGGTTCCCTGCGGGTCGCGTAATCGCGTCTGCCCGGCGCCAGGAGCGGCTTTCCACAGCAAATGCGATAAACTTGCCTCAGCCAACCATCGCCTCACGCGGAGGGATGTGTGAGCGGTTGAAACAGGCGGTCTTGAAAACCTGACCCGTACCTGTCCTGTTGCGAGGAATCATTAACTTACATCGCTGTTAGGTGCCCTTGTTCGGGCAGAATTATGCCCTTCGGCACGGTTTTATGCACCCAAACATGCACCCAAAATCTGGGTGCCACCTAGCAAGCCTCCACAGGCCAGTGCCCCATTACGGCATAGAGCCCCGCGCTGGTGAGGTCGTGCTTATAGCACCAACCCGGTCGAGAGGAAGCAGTAGCTGATGCCCGAGGTTCAATTGTCAAAGGCAGGGGCGGTGACATAACGACGATGAGCTTGCAAGAGCAGTTTGGGCAAATTGATATTTATTTATTCGATCAGATCCTTCGAGGGAATATTGCCCGAAATATGCGGGTTCTCGATGCGGGTTGCGGCGACGGGCGAAATCTCGTTTACCTGCTGCGCGAAGGGTTTGAAGTATTTGGATTGGACGCGAACCCCGATGCCGTTCGTCGCGTCAGCCAACTCTCTGCGTTACTCAAGACTGGATTGCCTGCAGAGAATTTCCGAGTTGGATCCGTCGAACGGATGCCTTTCCCCGACGAATTTGCGGATGTCGTCATCTGCAGTGCTATGCTTCACTTCGCGAAAGACGAGCGGCAATTCCGGGCGATGTTGAGCGAACTCTGGCGGGTAGTAAGGCCAAGTGGAATTCTTTTCTCCCGCTTGGGATCAACGATTGGAATGAACTTCGAACGGGTGCGCGACAAGGTGTTCAAGACAGGGGACGGTTCCGAGTGGTTTCTGGTCGATCAGGAGATGCTACTTGCCTTGACGGAGGAAATGAAAGGAGTGCTCGTTGATCCCTTAAAGACCACTGTGGTTCAGGACCGTCGTTGCATGACAACTTGGGTCGTAAGAAAGCCAAGAGACTGACGGCATATATCGCATTACATGCACCGTGCTGCTTTCTCGCGGACTGAGAAAAGAGTGAGTTGGATTGGTCGGATATCGAAAGGGTCCGATTATGCTTCCTCAAAGATTTGTTACGAACAGCGTAATTGTGGTCGAATCGTCGAATCGGGCAAACTCGGCATGAAAAGACGCGCTGCGGAGGGACAACTTGGGTCTATCGTTCGTCCGGAAGCGATAGGAATGTCCCCCAGGCATGCGCGCGTTCTTTACTAGATATCGTCTCTATGGCGGCTTCCGCTCGGATCCTCCGCTTCTTTTTGTCCACAATCCAAGCCCGTACCCGAAGATCGTCGCCGGGGCTCACCCGGCCTCGAAACCGGACCGTCAACTCGGCCGTCAGTGCCTGCCAATCGCGCCAAAGAATCGCCCTGGACATGGCCTCATCCAGCACTGTGGTGATTATGCCGCCATGAACAATGCCCCGGAAGCTCTCCCACCCTTCCGTTGGAGTCCAGTCAGCTCGAACTCCGTCGCAGTCCGCAATAAAAGTAATGCGCAGGCCGGTCGGATTTTCCGTGCCACAAACCACGCAGCCTGGATTCAACTGCGGAGCGTTTTGTTGTTTCATTCCAACCTCTTTCCATCGCTGCGATCGATCGCCGGCCGATTCGAGTTGCCATGGCGCCCATCTCGATCTTGCTGTACGGGACTGGCTCGCAGACACCACGGCCATCAACGCCTCACAGAGATGAACTTCGTGTTTGGAGTCTGCCTGGAGCGCGTTTGGGGCGCAAAGTAGTCCGCGACCGAATATTGGTTCGGACCTCCATCGACAGGGGTTTGTAATATGCTCTGTCCGTCGGTACGGGGTATCTGATCTTCTTCGTCGGTCTGACTATCGGACTACAATCCCTGGGCCTCAATCTGACCAGCCTCGCTTTTCTGGGCGGCGCGATCGGTATCGGAATTGGTGTCGGCCTCCAGCCTATCGTCAACAATTTCGTATCCGGACTGATTCTGCTGGTGGAGAGGCCAATCAAGGTTGGTGACCGCATTGAGATCGAGAAATTGGCAGGAGACGTTGTTAAAATCGCCGCGCGTAGCACCTGGGTGCGTACCAACGACAATGTTGTAATCATTGTGCCGAACTCAGAATTCACTTCTCAGAGGGTCACAAACTGGACCGCTAATGATCGCCGCGTCAGAATTTCCTTGCCGGTCGGCACTTCTTATTCGAGTGACCCGGAAACAGTGAAGCGACTGCTGCTGCAAGTGGCGGGAGCACACCCCGATGTCTTGGCAGAACCGCCTGCTGACGTGATATTTACCGCTTTCGGCGACAGTTCTCTGGATTTCGAGCTGCGCGTGTGGACGACGAGCCAGACTCGAACTCCCCAGATTCTGAAAAGCGATCTTTACTTCTCCATTTTCAGCCTGTTCAAGCAGGAAGACATCGAGATTCCGTTCCCGCAACGCGATCTCCATCTGCGATCGGTATCGATGCCTATCAGGGTCTCGCAAGACAGAACATCGGACTCGAAGTGCTCACCAACTTCTTCTAGCGGATCGGCCCTCGGATGCGTCCACCAATAGTATCGGGCGTTGCGTAGTCTGGATCACGCGATTGGCTACACTGCCGAGGGCGACGCGCCGATGAGAATTGCCCCGTCCGCTCTTCGCCAGGATGACCAAGTCCGCGTCCTCCGACTCGCTGACGGCAACGATAGTTCGAGCCGAGCCGGATCCTGTGACGATCGCTCTCGCCTTCAAGTTCCTTCTTCGCAATGCCTCCGCCACGCTCTTCAGGTATTTAAGCAGCTGTTTTTCCTCGAAATCGGCCTCCGGCACGCCAAGCAGCAAAATCTCACTCTCGAACGCCTCCGCTAATGTCCTGGCGTAACGCAACACACGCTCCGCACTCCACGAGCCATCCAGAGCCACTAGTAGCCGCTGGAAGCGGGTGTGTCTGCTGCGCCACTCCTCCGTGGGGCGAATCAGCAGAACTGGTGAACGCACCTTCCGAATGATCCGTTCTGCGACATCGCTGACAAAGAACTGCTCCACGCTTGATCGCCCGTGGCTGGTCATGACCAGAATGTCCGCTCCGACATCACGGGCGATAGTGGTGATGACTTGGTCCGGCTGGCCGCGCTCAGCCGCGAAATCGACCTTTAATCCTGATTGTTCCAAGTGCCATGCCACTTGTCCCAAGTAGGTCTCCTCCGGACTCGGTATCCCAGGAGCTCCGGACGTCCCGGCTTTCACATTCGTGCTGTCGACAGAAATGAGGGTCAAGCGGCAGTTCAGCGAACGACATAGAATTTCTGCGATTGCAAGCGCTGATTCCGCACCTGGGGAGCCATCCAAAGGCACGACTATATCTTCAATCGGCGTTTCGTGTTCCGCTCTGCCTTCCCTCTGGTAGGGCAACAGATACTGCCCGGAATAGAGACGCCCCAATTGGTCGGCCAACGGTATGGGTCTACCCAATCGGAAGCGCACGTAGGAAAACCACGAGTAGAGCACCGGAATGAACAGGAAGTAAGCCCACGCTCCCTGAGTGAAACGCTCCATAAAGATAATGATCGTCGCTCCGGTGGTCAGCAGTGCAGCGATGATCGTGCCGGCGAGCCCCCGCAGATGACGAATGGAGAACTGCAGCCGTTGCAGCCGAATGATCCGCTTGGCAGCGGCCCAGCCCGTCATGCTCAGGAGAACAAATACTCCCACCGCGTAAAGCGAGAGGTAGGTCTCTTCCTTCGTTCCAAAAACCGCATAGCATCCGCAAACGATTGCCACTTCAACCCAGACGGGTTGGTCGGCTACGTCAAATTTGTTACGTTGCCCCATACGCGCCGGTATGTAGTGGCGATAACGCAGCCCCAAAGCGAGGTTCTGCAATCCCTGCGCGCTGGCCGCGGCCGCTGAGCCTAGTACGATAATCCCGATCAGCGTCCCAATGTAAGGCAGGGGTTGCGGCAGAAGGTGGTCCATGGTTTGAGTGAATACTGAAACATTTTGATTTGTCGGATCAGATACTTTCAGGATGGCCGGCCCTACGATAAGCATGGTCACGCAAGTGGTGCCCATTACAATCAATAGACTCCGGAACGCCTTGTTGCTTCGCTGTTCCGGGGTACCCTCGTAGGCTGCCACGAGATTGGCGAAGACCTCGATTCCGGTCATGAGTGCAAGGAGGCGAGAATAGCCGCCGAGGGTGAGATTCAAGTAGCGAGAAGAAAAAGCGCTGAAGTTAAGATCGGGGAGGTGAATGCCAAATTTCCACACCGTGGCGATAATCATCACCCACAGAAGCAGAAGAACTCCGAGCGTCGCGGGGCCGAAAGCTCGGGCCGCCGTCTTCGGGCCGCGATTGACAAGCCACCCGATCAAGATGCTCAGTGCAATGGCAAGAAGGGTGCGGTACGGGAAGCCGTGGAAGCTTTGGTCTAGCGCCTGATAGCGGTCAGACAAAAGCGTCACGAGTGCAGCCACGCTGACCAGGAAGGTCAGAGTGTATTCGACGAACGTGATTCCAGAGTTTACCTTAACTGCCCAGGCGCCAAATTCCTCTTCGGTTAAGCCGCTTCCTCCGGTGCCGTCCGTGACCCAAAGGATGACCTGGCGGTACATGGAAGAAACCACCGCAACTGTCAGAACAACCAGCCAGACGCTTGCACCAAAGGTGATTTGGGCGACTCCCGCGACCACGATCAGTTGCAGGAAAGGTCCAAAAACGTACAATGGCGAAGTCGCCGGATCGCCGCCGCCAGCAAGGGCTCCTTCAAAGGAATTCGAGAGTCGGTGTGAGATGTGAGCCATCTGCGAACTCAGTTCTCCGAATTAGTATGTCACCCACTGGAGGCCGGTCTCACATTGCAACTGGTCCGAAGCCAACCTTGCGCAGACTTCGCGAACACACCGTAAGGACGGGGGGTGCGAAATGACAGTTGACCGGTTCACTTGCTAGGGCTGAGGATGGCGCCGTGACGTGGGAAGTGGGACAGCTGTTCAGGTTGTGAAATTAGATCAGCTGATTCCCCAGACTCGATCATGAATACGAATATCCGCCTACAGTCGCCCGCATGTTGTTAAGTCGCGCCAGGTCGCTCATCCGAAGCACGTACCTCTCGTGTCTGCGGCACAATCAGTTGAACAATGCAGCGGCGTTGTCTTTTTTCTTCCTTCTTTCCCTATCCCCGCTGCTCATTTTTCTCGTCAGCCTCGTCGGTTTGCTGCCGCTGTCCCATTCGGATCGTCACATTCTTGAAGCACTATCGCAGATTATGCCACCGGATGCGATGAGGATCGTTGGCCGTCTGCTAACAGCGATTTTCGAAAGAAAAAACAATCTGCTGTCCCTCGGCTTCCTCGGTGCGATCTGGGCAGCATCGACAGGGTTCAATGCAATGATTCTAGCGCTCAACGGCGCGTACCTTGCCAAGGAGGGGCGTCCCTTCTGGAAACGGCAACTCGTGTCACTGGGACTTACGATTGTGGTGGGGGCGATGGTCGTCATCGCACTGATTTTGTTATTTGTGGGAGCACGTGTTGGGTACTGGCTGGCGAACGCAGCCGGGTTCAGTTCTTCCTTTCTCTTCGTGTGGCCCTATCTCCGCTGGTTCGCGGTCGTCGGCTTCGTCGCTGTATCGGTAGAAGTGCTCTACTCCATCGCTCCCAATGTGAAACAACAGCTTACCCGGCAAATCCCGGGAGCTGCATTGGCAGTCGGCCTGTGGTTGGCGAGCTCATTGACTCTGGGCTGGTACTTGCGGACATTCGCTCACTGGGCAGATCTCTACGGCACTCTAGGCGCAACCATCGCTCTCATGTTGTGGTTCTACTTCAGTTCCTTAGCGATCTTGATCGGCGCAGAATTCAATGCGCAAATCCGGATAATGACAGAGCAATAATTGCACCGGATACAGGTTTTACGGCCGCCCCGATGCGCACCGTCTGGTAACGCGCTTCGTTTCGCTTGCCCATGACATCCTCCTCCCCGTCTGCCAGATACGGAATCATACTCAGCTGTGTGCGGATTCAGAAGAACAGTGCCAGGATCATCGCCAATGAAATCTCTTTTGTACTATGGCTCAGGAGGGAGCGGGTCCGTTCTGCGAACGGCACGGTCGTGTAGACGCCCCAGTGTGCTCTCTATCAGCCTGAGTAACTTATGAACAGCGCCCTCGACCGCTTGGTCCACGGTTGCGGCCTGGTGAGTTACCGCAACCGGCTGCCTCCCTTCTAGACGAGCCTCCATCACGCAGCGTTTGTCGTCTTCGCTGCTCTTGGCGCCACTTTCGTCGCTTAGGTGGACTTCCACTCTCGTAATATGGTCGCGCATTCGGTCAAGGGAATGTTCCACTACCTTGGTGACGTGAGCTGCCAGCCCCTCGTGCCCGTCGATGTTATGGTCCGTATTAATTTGTATCTGCATGATGCACCTCTGCGATATGTGGCACGGGAATTATAGCGAGTTGTGTCCGCAATCCTTTGGAAGCAGGTTCACAAACTCTCGTGATTCTCTGATCAATTCCGAATCTCACCCGAGGGTTGAGATCACGGCGGCTCCATCAATGGAGTCTGTTTTGAGTGCGAGCAATGCTTCGTTCACCTTGTCGAGAGGGAAAACCGTAATTTTCGGTCGCAGATTTATGTCAGCTGCGATTTGTAGAAAGTCGTGGGCGTCGGAACGAGTCATGTTGGCGACGCTGCGCAGTTGGCGTTCGCCCCACAGCAAATGGTCATAATCGAATTGAGGGATGCGATCCAGGTGGATTGCGTTAATGGCAACAATGCCTCCCTTTCGCAAGCTGGCCAACGCCGCGACCACAACATCTCCACTCGGAGCGAATGTAACTGCCCGGTCGAGTTCGATCGGAGGTCGATCAGTTTCGCTGCCAACCCATACGGCCCCCAATTCAGCTGCCAGTCGGCGATGCGACTCTCCCCGCGAGGAAACGTAGACCTCACACTTCCAGTGCTTTAGAACCTCAATTGCAAGATGAGCTGATGCCCCGAAGCCGAAGAGACCAACCCGTTCGCCTGCTTCAATACCGGCCACTCGAAGGCTGCGAAATCCGATAATTCCAGCGCACAACAGCGGGGCCGCCTGCAAATCGTCGAGTGCGGAGGGAAGGCGAAAAGCGAAATCGGATCGCACCAGAGCGTACTCGGCATAGCCACCATTCACCGTGTACCCGGTAAAGGTGGGGGAATTACAGAGGTTTTCCATCCGGTTCTGACAGTACCAGCACGTGCCATCAACGCCGCCGATCCAGGAGACACCTACACGCGTGCCGACCGGCAGGCTTTCCGTGGCGCCATCTACGACGTCGCCGACGATCTGATGGCCAGGGACAAGGTCTCTGCGGCGCTGTGGCAATTCCCCTTCGATGATGTGTAAATCCGTTCTGCACACACCACAGGCTCTGACCCGGAGCAGCAGCATTCCAGGCTGTAGTTCAGGTCGCGGGATGTCAAGAATGCGGAGCGGGCGCTTTGAAATCTCTGCCGGGGCATTAAGGACGGCTGCTTTCATTGGCTAACCTTTGCTGCGACGCACCATCTCGTGCTGCGACGCACCATCTCGACCAACACTTCTCTGGTTTGTTCCGCATTGTTCACTTCGCGCAGGAATGAGATGCGTGCTCCATGCACGCCGTCTGGCGCC
The DNA here is from genome assembly GCA_963819645.1 of uncultured Acidobacteriaceae bacterium. Taxonomy (GTDB): domain Bacteria; phylum Acidobacteriota; class Terriglobia; order Terriglobales; family Acidobacteriaceae; genus CAVVDY01. Next base: position 79,718 of record CAWFWZ010000011.1, on the reverse strand, counting down.
TTCAGGCGCAGATGGAAGCCGAGGCGATCAACCGATGTCATCTCAGCCTCCTGCGCCTCAACACCGGCAAACTGTTTCGCCAGCAGGATAAGCGCGTCCTTGTGGTCGGAATTCATGTGCTGCATTATGTCTTTCTTTTGGCCTGCAATCGGATCGACTTGCGCTTGAGAGTAGTCCGAGGCCGCCACCCACCCCATCACCCCGAAGCCGCCTACGTAATAAACGTCGAACACTTCCATTCGGTAGAAGAAGAAGTCGTCAAAATCAACCCAGTACTTGCTCTCGGGGTAGCCTTTCAAGTAGACCTCGCGTGCCGCCACCCGCTCTGGGTCCGTTATTCTGTCGGCGTTTCCTATCAACGTAACTCTGGACGCACCGAGCGGGTCGCCACTGGCCTCAGGCTCGGTCACAAACAGGCTGGCACGTGAGTCGGCTTGCAGGTTTTGCGTATGCATCGCCATGGTGCTGATCAGGAAAATGGGCCGGCCCTGATCGTCCATCGCATAAGGCATAAGTGATCCGAAGGGGAACCCTGGCTGTTTGCTCGACAGGGTTGAGAGACTGCCGATTCGGCCCAAGTGCAGTAACGTGCGTGCTCGCTCGGCGAAGGAGGGTTCGGGAGCGGCGGGCTGGCTGCTTGTTGCACCGCCGGCATGCTTTCCAAGGGAAGATGAAGACATTGAATGGGCACTCCAGACTGATCAACCGCTTAAGTGATGATATTCCTCTGTCTTTGGACGATCGGCAGCAACCGAGCACATGTTTTGAACTATCGTTGGCGGCCCGGCATCATTGTGAACGCCAGCGGTGCTTACTCAACTTCCGCCATGCGATCCAATTCCTGATCCGCAGCGTCGATCATCTTGTCAGCCGTTTTCTGGCTAATGAGGCCATCACGGACGGCTTGCTCGATCGCGCTGCGCTTAGCCGCAATTAGCTTCATCCTTGCGGTTTGGATCTCCGGGAGGATTCGCGACACGTCCTTTCCATACAACTCGGTAATTCGCTGTTTCGCGTGCTCGAGCTCGTCATCGAGCTCCTGCCGAAGCTGTTCGTAGGCGGGGCCCGATACCAGATGGTTGTGGAGCAACTCGTCTAACTCCGAGCGCGCCGATGACACCGCGATCTGTTCCACCCGTGCCGTCTCGTAGTCGTCCTCGCGGACGATGCCAATGCCAAGCAGGCGAAGCAGCGGTTTGATCGACAGGCCTTGGACAATGATGGTGAAGGCGACAACTCCGAAGGTCATGGCCAAGATTTGTTCACGATAAGGAAACGTACGTGAGAGCGAGAGCGCCAACGCCAGAGCGAGTGCGCCGCGAATTCCTCCTGCCACTAAGACGTGCTGCCATTTCACCGGGATTCTGCCTCGGACCAAGTTACTGAAAGGCACTAATCCATACACCGAAAGCACCCGTCCGAGCACGACGGTGACAATTGCCATCACAGCGGGACGCCAGTCGTGCAACAGTGTTCCAACCCGAACCTGCAGCCCGATCAACAGGAACACCAGAGAATTGACGATGAACGACAGATACTCCCAAAACGACCACAAAGCGATGCGCGTTCTTGGGCTCATGCTGGTGCGTGTCGCAAGATTGCCCAATGTCAAGCCCGCAGCAACGGTGGCGATAACGCCCGAAAGATGCAGGGTTTGCGCTGCCATGTAGGAGCCGTAGGCCAGTACCGTTGTAAGCGTAATTTCGATCGCGGGTTCATCCACCCTCTCGGTGAACTTGCTGAACAGGTATCCGAGCGCCACGCCGACGGCTACTCCGCCGCAGACTTCCACCAGGAATATCTGCACTCCGTTTCGAACGCTGAGAGTGCCCGATACAACACCCGCCGCGAGGACGGTAAACAGAGCCGCTGCTGTCCCATCATTAAATAGGCTCTCCCCTTCCACGATGATCGAGAGCCGCTTGGGAACCGTCATTTCCTTGAAAATCGACAGGACCGAGATGGGATCGGTGGCTGCGGTAATGGCTCCGAAAACCAAGGCCACGAGAAGAGGAAGTCCCAAAAGCCAATGCGCGGCGAATCCCGTCACCAGAGTCGCAACCAAGACGCCGACGGTTGCCAGCAACGTTATGGGAAATGCGTTCTCCCGAAGTTGGCGCACCTGCAGCTTCAGGCTGCCTTCAAACAGCAGCGCGGGAAGAAAAACTACCAGGACGATGTTAGGGGTAAGCCAATCTGGCTGATTCTTGACCAGTGTCGCCACGATTGGCAGCCGAACCGAACCCAAAGCCAAGCCGCCAATTACCAGCGCCACCGTATACGGAATTCTGAGCCGGCCTGCCAGCACCGCAATAACCGAGGCTGCGATCAGCAGCCATATCAGAAATTCGATGGCAGAGTTGGTGGTCATTATCACCGTTTATAGTCAGGAGTCCCGGCATCGATACCGAGCTGGCAAATATTCCGAAATATAAGGAGCCGAACTCGACCTTAAACGATTGGTCAGGCAGATTCGAGACGAGAAACGAGGTAAACGAAAGATGATGCGGCTGAAGTTCGAAAGCACGCTCATACTGCGTTGCTCTGACACCCGTTCACGGCAGTAACGATCCATCTGCAGTGGTTTACTGGGACGGTGACCCTCCCATTTCGCCAAGGACCGTGAGCACTGGGCAATGCGCGTGTTGCAAGACATAATACAGAGTCGTCCACGGCAGGTGCCTTGACATGATACCGCCTGCGTGAGCGCCCATGACAATGAGGTTCGCTTTCCTTGCGTGCGCCTGCCGGACGATTTCCTCTTGAGGAATGCCCAATTCGACCTCAAGCTCTGGCTGGTGAGGCAGATCGAACTCGCACGATACCATTTGACTCAGTTTTTCGCGACTCTCTTTCCTCCATTCCAGCACCTCGGACTGCGAGCTCGGATCGCTTTCGATGACATGAAGCAAGGTCAAGTGAGACCGGTCCTTCTCGGCCAGTGAAATAGCGTATGGCAGCGCTTTGTGGGACCCTGAGGAAAAATCGCTGGCATAAAAGATGTGGCCAAACTGTTCGCACGACCCCGACGGGACATGTGGCCCAACGGTAAGCACCGGACACGCGGCGTGTCGTATGACCTTTTCTGCAGTCGATCCCAATATCAGCTTTTTGATTCCTCCGCGCCCGTGAGTGCCCATGACAACAAGATCGACGTGCTTGTCCTGGATGACCTGTGAGATCACGTCCCAACTATCACCCGGCCGTATGACAGCTTCGTGAGGCAGCAACCTAAGCTCTGCTGCTCTTTCCAGCTTTGCCATGCTTTTTTCGGCGTCGTGCCGGAGCGCATCTCTCATGAGAGGCCCTGACTCCGCCATCATGACGCCCTCCGCGGGGAGAACGTGGGTAAGCACGAGCCTCGACTTGAAACGTTTGGCGAGAGAAATGGCACACCGCAGAGCCTTGCGCGCCTCTGCCGAAAAATCAGTTGCCAGTAGGATGGTCTTGGTTGCTATCGCAGAACCTTTTTCCTGAGCTGGGCACGCGGCTTCGCCATGGAACCGGTTGAACACAGACATCCAAGCTTCAGTCGCAACGGGCAGCCGACAATCCGAGACCGTGACGATCACCATTAACTTCTGGGGTTTCTCAAGCAATCTAGCAAGTCTCCGCGCGGCTATTAAGTCGTAGATCGAAGTCAGCAACACTTTATACTACCGCTTGTACTACCCAGCCGGGACCCATTGCTCGCCCTCGGTAGAAAAGCAGTTTCAACCTGTGGCGTTGGCCATCGATCCGACCCATCACTAGGGGCCTGAAGTCGAGCCCGCAGCTCCGTCAGCTCCAACGACGACAACTCACGACCTGACGTGTCCGTTCCAACGCTGCCAGGTCTTCCCTCAGGAGTTTTCGAGTTCATTGGCGCCATATCTGCGTGCCCGGCCACCGAGAGCTTAAGGTACATCAACGACTGAATATGGGCGCGGTCGAGATGAAATACGCGCTCGCCGAGGTAAAACAGGCCAAATGCAGCCACCACGCCGATGACGCCCAGCACCGTGGAGATCCCTAACACCAGCCGCATGTTCCGGCCTCGGGCGAATTCTTGGAATGAACATTGTCGTAGGCATGGACAGCATGGCGCCGTCATTGAGTAGCGCCAGCATCACAATCATCACTGCGGTCACGGGGTAAAAGCTTAAACACCAGGATCGAGAGCGTCATGAAAAAACAGCACGCGCAGCGTCTCGGCAATCCGGTAAACTGCGTAGGTGTTCATCCGCTGGAATATGCGGCGGCTCTCTTTGATAGCGTCAATGATCACCGACAACCCGGGCGCCAGCAGCACGATCGACGCAGCCGCCCGGGCCGCGTCGGTAGCGCCTGAAACCGCAATGCCGCAGTCCGCAGTTTTTCCCCGGCGATCTCAGCCAGATGTAATATGAGTGAGCGACTACGGCTGTGACTCAAGTCCTCTTCAAGCGCATTCTTTTTGCGACCGATTTTTCGCCGGCATCACTAGCAGCGCTGCCTTACGCCGCAGCCATCGCTCGACACTTTAGTTCGAAGCTCTTTCTGGCACATGTGATTCCTCCTGAGGCGTACACCTCGATTCCCGTGAACGAGCGGGATCTTGCCATGAAGAATATTCTTGCGCACGCGGAAGCGCAGATGACGGGATTGCGAGCGAACTCGGTTCTTACGGGAATTCCTCACGAGGTGTTGGTTGATCATGGGGACACTTGGCCAATTCTTTCTGCCATGGCGGAAAAGCGCGATGTCGATCTGATTGTGGCGGGGACCCACGGGCGGCGCGGCATCGAAAAGCTGCTGCTGGGATCGACCGCTGAGGAAATTCTGCGTTGTGCTCGAATGGCAGTCGTGATGGTCGGGCCGGAGACCTCAGTAGCTCCCGAACGAGAGACCAGGACGCGAAGCATTCTGTATGCAACGGATTTTTCGCCAGCCTCTGAGCCTGCGCTGCAGTACGCTTGCGCCCTGGCCCGGGAGTATGGCGCGACGCTTTACTTCCTGCACGTCGCCGAGGACGTTTGGAAAGAGCCGCTCTCAACCAGGATGCAGGCCGCCGATTTCTGCCGCATTCGCCTGCAGGAATCGCATTGGGTGTTGGAAGAAGGATGTGCGCCTGAGTTCCATGTTGATTTTGGCCCAACGGCAGAACGCATTCTCGAAGCTGCGGAAAAGTTACACGCAGAACTTCTGGTGCTCGGCGTACGCGGTGCCCATTATCCACGAGTGGCTGCTCATCTCCCCGGCCCGGCAGCCTACGATGTCGTTTCACAGGCCCGCTGTCCGGTGTTGGTCGTTAGAGGTGGACCTCCGCTGGACGAGTGAGCGCAATACCTGAGCGAGGCCGGGACGCTTTCGGATCCATCTTTCTGCTTAGCACGGCCTTGTTCACCATCCTAAGTCAGCAATTCAAGTCAACCATCCCGCGATAGTTCTTTGACGAAGAAGCCGTTCCTTGGGTTGTGGAACGGGACTGGCGTCCGCTTCAGCTTGTTGACCGGGGCTACCCGCTCGAAAGGCATTCCCGCATCGGGACGCAGCTTATCTCACGCACCCTATCTTTATGACTTCCTTATTTTTTCTTACTAGGATTGCGCTTTCACTGGGACACAGAAGGATGCGTAAGGCGCAGCCCGATGCGCCAGGGACAACGAGTGCAACGACAGGGTCGCTAGAGGTGCGAGTATGGGAACACGACGTAGCTCACTGCCTCAAGTGTTGGAGTCTCGAGGCATATCGCGCCGCGAGTTTGTCAAGTTTTGCAACCTGATGGTTGCCACTCTGGCTCTGCCTTCGCGGTATGTGTCAGCCGTGGAGAAAGCCCTCACTCAGACGACCCGACCGATTCTGGTTTGGCTTGAATTTCAAGACTGCGCAGGCAATTCCGAATCGATGCTGCGGACGGCCATCCCACGGTCACTGACTTCGTGCTGGAGTCTGCTTGTCCTGGGAGTATCACGAACTAATCATGGCCGGCGCCGGAAACCAGGCGGAAGAAGCGCTGGAACGGTCGTTCGCGACCACAAGGGCGAGTACATCGCGGTGGTGGAAGGCGCGATCCCCACCGCGGACGACGGCGTGTACTGCACCATCGCAGGCAGGACTGCTCTTGAAATTGCGACCATGTTTGCCCAATTCTGCGGCTAACATTGCGGTCGGCGCATGTGCGCCTGGGACGGCGGTCTGGTTCGATCAAATCCCAATCCGACGGGTGCCGTTGGATTGCAGGAAGCGGTCCCGGGCGTCAAAGTTGTTGAATTTGGGCGGTTGTCCGCACAATCCTGCCAACACAGCGGCAGTGCTTGTCCACTATCTAACGTTCCACGAGACTTCCCGCCCTCGATCAGTACAACCGGCCACTGTTTGCCTACGGCAACGTCATTCACGATCAGTGCGAGCGCCGGGCCCACTATGATGCGGGGCGTTTTGTGGAGGAATGGGGCGACGAAGGTCACCGCAAGGGTTATTGCCTTTACAAAATGGGATGCAAGGGACCGGAAGCTACCTATAACTGTCCTGTCGTCCGCTGGAATGACGGAACCAGTTGGCCGGTAAAGTCGGGCCACGGATGCATCGCCTGCGCTTCCTATCGTTTCTGGGATACGAAGTCGCCGTTCTACAAACGATCTTCCGTCGGTGCCGGGCTTTCCCTGCCGACGTGGACGCAGGAACGATCGGCCTCGTGCTGACCGGTGGCATGGCGGCCGGCGTGACTTTGCATGGAATTGCCAGCATGGCGCGAGCGCAGATTCGCCCGCGCGGCGAAGAGCCGGCGGGTGGGCCTACCGAAATCGCCAAACCAAGTGGACTGATAGAGCGCGAGGGACCACCGGAAAAATCATGATAGCGGACTCCTCACTCCTCAACTCGGCGAGGTTGGGTGTTTCGCCGTCGCAGTAAATCCTAAGGATCTCTTGTGCGGAATCCTGATTTCGCCAAAATCGGCCCTGGGTCGCTTCCCGAAATCCGAACTGGTGCGAACCTATGTCTGGGAGAAGCCAGTTCGCATCGCTCACTGGCTGATGTTCTTTGCCTTCGTCTCGCTATCCTTCACCGGCCTCTACTCTGCATCGCCCGTTTCTGCTCGCCTCCGGCCATGCGTCTTTCCTCATGGCCAAGATGCGATTCGTTCACGTGGTCTCGGGATTTGTGCTGATCGCAGCATTCGCGTTGCGGGTCTATTGGTTTTTCAAGGGTAATTTCTGGTCAAGATGGTACGCCTACATTCCCATCCATCGCGAGCAGTGGCAGGGCATCGGAGACATGCTGAAGTTTTATCTCTTCGTGCGCTTCGATCCCGGTCGCCGCACCGGCCACAATCCGCTTGCCGCATTGTCCTACTTCATTATCTACTCGCTGATACTCGTAGAGATTCTGACTGGCCTGGCGCTGTTCGCCAGGTGCTAGGTAGTCCTGTCCTCAACAGTTCATAGGCTGGCTGCCTCATCCTCATTGCACTGCCTTACCTTCGTCTGATTCATTACTTCCTGATGTTCGTCTTCTTCGCGTTCATCATCTTTCATGTCTACGCCTCGGTCCTGGTGTCAGTGGAGGAAGAAAACGGTCTGCTGGACAGCATCTTTTCCGGATGGAAATTCATGCCGGCGGGAGCCCTCCGGCGTGAGATCGCAAAGATTCCAGAGGCCCGGCACTTCGCCAAACGCTACCAGTTGCTGCCCCTCGGCACGCCAGAAGAGATGCGCTCAGGTAAGGCGCCGCAGCCGCGGCCTGGTCCTACTCCGGTTACGTTGTATCGCAACTTAATCAGCTACATCGGAACCGGTATCGCTGCGGTCGGGGTCCTGGTCTTTGCGGTTCTGATGGCTTATCACACCATCGGCGGCGGAGCACTGGCGCAACCCTACGGTGATCTGGTCATCTTTCTGGTTCCTCCGATATTCGTAATCTTCGGCGTCGCCATTGCGCTGCTCGGCATGTACGTCGAGTGGATCCGTTGGCGAATGCACAAGCCCCGATCGTTCGGGCGCTATCCCCGGTGGGACCTGAACCAGGCCAGCGAGAGAAAGGCCCTTTTGGCGGTAGGGTTGGGAGCGGTGATCCTGTTCATGCCTGCGATCTATGGCACCTTTCAGGCATATCAATACACGGACGCCGTGTCATTCTGCGGCACTCTTTGCCACTCCATGCGTCCGGAGTACGTAACCTATCAGCGGTCGCCGCATGCTCACGTCGGATGCGCTGAATGCCACATCGGGGCGGGCGCGGTGGGGTACGCGCAAGCCAAAGCACATGGCATCGTCGAGCTGGTCGAGACCATTAAGAACGACTATCCGCGCCCTATTCCGCTTCCCGTATCATCTTTGCGGCCGATTCGAGGGAACTGCGAGCGCTGCCACTGGCCGGCGAATTTCTTCGGCTCTAATGAAATCGCGCGGGTGCATTTTCTGGCCGATCAACAGAACACGCGCTGGGAGATTGACATGCTGGTGCGAGTCGGCGGCGGGGATTTTGCAGACCGCTCTCGACTAGGAATTCACTGGCACGTGGCCAGCAAAGTCGAGTATTCGGCGACCGATGCGGAGAATCAAAACATTACCTGGGTACGTGCCGTCGATCCGACAACCGGCATTGCAAAGGTGTACACCTCGCCATCCCACGCGTCCAAGGCGCGACTTGAGATCCGAACCATGGACTGCGTTGACTGCCACAATCGTCCCAGCCACATTTTGCAGTCGCCAAATCAGAGTGTTGACCAGGCTCTCGCGATGGGAAGCATCGATTCCTCTATTCCATTTATCAAGCGGCAGAGCGTAGCCGCATTGGCGGCAACTTATACCAGTCGTGAACAGGCGATGCAGGGTATCGAAAGCTCACTGCACACCTACTATCAGAAGCACTATCCTGAGATTTCCGAAAGCAAGCAGGAAGCGCTCGGGTCCGCTATCAAGTCCTTGCAGAACACTTACAACGACTACTACTTCCCGTCGATGAAGGTCAGGTGGGACACCTATTTCACCAATAGCGGCCACTTTCATTCGCTGGGTTGCTTCCGCTGCCACGACGGCCAGCACAAGAGCGTGGACGGCAGCGTCATTCCTAACGACTGCGGCGAGTGCCACACCATCCTGCGGCAGGGCAAGCCCGGCAGCATGGAGGTGGCGAAAGGGCCCGAAGGGCTGAAGTTCCAGCATCCGGTGGATATCGGAGGTATTTGGGCCACCCAGCCGTGTAGCTCGTGCCACACGGGAGGACCGATGTGAGGGATGCGCGCCCTGGGCCTGGCGGAGGGGCCGAATTGCGACCTTATGGATATGCGGTCAGGGTGCGAACGGCACAATTTCACCGCGACAAGCGGACCGTCGCGAGAGAGTCAAGAAAACTGAATTCAGTAAACAGCGCAGTTTGAGAGGTGCACATGGACGGGATAAGAGCTCTTAGGATCATCGCTTACATGTCGATCTCAATCGGCATCGGTATCCTCAGCCGTGCGGCTTGGGGGTTTGTGATCTTCGGCATTCTGGTCTTGCTCGACAACTTTGTCTTCAAGAGCAGCCCACCTCCTCCGGGAACGGACGTGTTGGAAGAGGACAGGGAGCCGGAGTCGCCGCTTGTAGCAGCCAAGTGAGAGTTGAGCCTCGCCGCCTGCTTGGCTTCTAGGCCGCGCTGCCCTTGGATGCGGATGGTGCCGCTGGGCGTCAGCTTCGGTAATGCGCGTCTTTGAGGAAAACATTGAGCGATAACACCAGCGCGATATCGCGCCAGCCGGGACGACGGCTCACCAGAAAGTCGCGAATGGGGAGGACTGCATGGCACGGATTGTGGTAGATCCCGTGACCCGAATTGAGGGCCACCTGCGCATCGAGGCCCAAGTCGACGGCGGCATGGTGTCGGATGCATGGAGCTCCGGCACGATGTTCCGGGGCATTGAACTGATTCTCCGGGGGCGCGACCCGCGTGAAGCCTGGATCTGGGCACAAAGAATCTGCGGAGTCTGCACGATGGTGCACGCTCTCGCCTCGGTGAATGCAGTCGAGGACGCGATCGGTATCGAAGTTCCCGATAATGCCCGCCTGGTTCGCAATATCATCGCCGCGACGCAGACGATCCAAGATCACGTGATCCACTTCTATCATCTGCACGCGTTGGACTGGGTGGACGTTGTCTCGTCGCTCAAAGCGGACCCTGCAAAGACATCGCAGTTGGCACAATCGATTTCGGAGTGGCCACTGTCGAGTGCGACTTATTTCAAAGGTGTGCAGGACCGGGTGAAAGCGCTGGTCGCGAGCCGACAACTGAGCCTCTTCAGCTCCGGGTACTGGGGGCACCCCGCTTATCATCTTCCGCCTGAGGCCAACCTCATGGCAGTTGCCCACTATCTGGAGGCGCTCCAGTTCCAGAGGGAGTTCATCCGGATCCATGCCGTACTCGGTGGCAAGAACCCGCATCTGCAAACGTTTCTGGTCGGAGGTATGGCGAGTTCGCTGGATCCGAATGAGCCCGGCGCAACCGTGAACCTGGAGCGAATCGATTTCCTGTTGCAGGTAGCGAAATCCGCCCAGCCATTTGTAAGTCAGGTGTTGATTCCGGACGTGCTCGCAGTTGCGGGATTCTATCGTGACTGGTTCGAGCGCGGTGAGGGACTGGGAAACTTCATGTCCTACGGCGGCTACCCGCAAGGCAGCATTAAGGAACCAGCGAATTTTATGCTACCTCGGGGGATAATCCTGAACCGCGACCTTTCCAAAGTCTACCCCGTCGACCCGGGAAACATTACCGAGTACGTCGCTCGTTCCTGGTACGTGTATCCCCAGGGCAACCAGGTTGGATTAAATCCGTACGAAGGCGAAACTAACCCAAAATATACGGGTCCAAAGCCTCCATACGAATACCTGGAGGTGGAGCAGAAGTATTCCTGGCTAAAAGCGCCTCGCTATCAGGACAAGGCTATCGAAGTTGGGCCTCTGGCTCGCTTCCTCGTCGCCTACGCCTCAGGTCAGCCGGAAGTCAAGGCGCTGGTTGACTCAACGCTGGCCAAGCTGAATGCTCCGCCAACGGCGCTGTTTTCGACTCTGGGAAGAATCGCGGCGCGCGCGCTTGAAACGCAGCTGCTGACGAGCTGGTTAGTGCAGTGGATCGAGCAGTTGGGCAACAACTTGTCCACTGGGAACGTGCGTATTTTCGACGGGCAGAAGTGGGAGCCGAGTACCTGGCCCCAAACTGCCCGAGGTTTCGGCTTCTTTGAGGCCCCGCGGGGATCGCTGGGGCATTGGGTAGAGATCGAGAACCAAGGAATCAAGAATTACCAGGCCGTAGTGCCTTCGACATGGAATGCAGGGCCGCGAGACGCCCAGGGGCAGCGCGGTGCCTATGAGGCGGCGCTTCTTAAGACGCCGATCGCAGAGCCCGATCGCCCGCTTGAGATTCTGCGTACGATCCACTCCTTCGATCCCTGTTTGGCCTGTGCCGTTCATGTGGTCGACGGCCGCGGGCGGGCCTACACCGGTACAAAGTTTGAGCCTAGGGGGAAAGGCGCCTAGATGCGAAGCCGGTTCATTTGCGGGGAAGCACTGGGTGTGTCATGGTCACGAGTTTTGCGGTCAAGGAGCTTCGGTGCCATCCGAGTTGAAGCGAGGTCCCTAACGACAATCGATGTATGATCCGTTTTGATTGGGTATCTAAGGGACCGATTGCATCTGGAATCGCGCCAAGACGAAGCACAGCCAGGTCGACCGAAGCGACACGGGTCTTGGTTTGTGCTCCGGTGGGTCCTGCTGTGGGGCACCACCTTTGGTCTGAGCGGCCCACGCTACGAAGTTGGAAGGTGGCAGTGGGCCCTCTCTGAAAGGCGCATCGTGGGGCCAGAAGTATGGACGCGCAAAACTGTTGACCGTGCAGGGAGAAATCAAGGGCCCAATGGCGCAATACGAGGGCACGGCTTACACGACGCAGCAGTCGCTGGATATTCTGTCCTATCTGTTGCAACACAATGGGCTGCCTGCGGGACCGCATGCGCTTGCGGACACGCGAGAATTGTCAGAGGTGTTGCCCGCAAAATAGGCTTATAACGCTGGACATTCCCGCTAAAATGCGCTCTTTACTTTCTTCAGATACGGTGGTCGTAGGGGTTGGCAATACAATCCTGTCCGACGACGGCGTGGGTGTGCATGCCGCACGACTGCTGCAGTCCGATCCGCGAGTGCCTACCGGAGTAACGATTCTGGATGGCGGCACACTCGGCCTCGAGCTCGTGCCCTATGTTTCGGATGCGTCCCGCGTACTGTTCCTCGACGCAGTGAATTCGGGATCAGCTCCGGGGACGCCTGTGCGGATGACAGGAACGGATTTGCTCGGCTTATCAGTCGGATGGAGTGTTCATCAGTTGGGCGTTGCCAATCTGATCGCGGTTTTGGCGTTCGCTTCGACCAAGCCTCAGGACATCGTTGTACTTGGGGTGCAGCCAGCTATTACCGATTGGGGAACATCGTTGACCCCTGCTGTGGAAGCTACCCTTCCACAGTTAGTCGAGGCAGCCCTGGCACAGTTGCGACAGTGGCAGGAGCCGGCGCACGACAGGTTGCCGCTTGCGAAACCCTCGTGTACGCCCTAGCGTCTTGGTTCGAACCGAGACGGTTGGATTGATGTGTGCGCACCGGAGGGAGAGCCTGGTCGCTAGGACGTTCGGTCTCTACAGGAGCAATCAAATGCTAAAAACAAAACGAGAACAGACTGGTCTGCTGCATCAGCTGCTCCTCAAAGTGACCCCGAAAATTGTTCAGGGAATGATGCCCGACCGTGCAAAGCAGCCCATAAACCTTAAGCCAATAAGAAATCGGGCCGCGCTGATCAGAAGCAGAGCGGCTGGAAGTACTGACATTCTTTTACAGCCTGCTTCAACTTGTCCAACTTAGGCCCGCCGTGTCGTTGTCGATCGGACACAGACTCTACTGATGCAGGCGGACTAAACCGAATTCTTCTTGCTTAGTACATCCATTGCCAGCGGGATCGTAGTAAGGCCTCCGACCAGGGCGAGGGCCCATCCGGCGGCTTTGCGTTGATCGTTGTTTAGCCGACTGGAAAGCAGAAGGCCGATCCCAGCGCCCAGGGCGACGCGAGTCCCGACGAGAAGTATAATCTCGGCAATGCTAAGCTTCCGTTCTATCATTTCTCAACCTATTTTCTATCCCGCAACGGACTCGGTGGAAAATCAGTTACGGGCGAATTCCTTAGTTGCCCATCGTCAAATGGCTCCCATCCGGACGGCAGCAGCCATCACCTTTGTAGACTTCATGGTTTCCGCTGGGTTTGCCGATAGCCATGTTCAACCCATCGATTTCTTCCCCAGATCCTAAGCTGCGGACTTTGACTTCGAGGGCGGTACGGCATGGACTAAAGGCATCTCGACCAGATGTTCGCTGAGAAACCACGCCTGTAATTCGTTTCCGCGAAGAACGTCGCTCACCACAAGATCGTTGGTCCCATCGTCCCCCAACTTGGAGGCAAGGCGAGCCAGAATCCGAGCTTCTCCTATTATGATTTGGTGCGCATCCAGCAGCCGCGAAAGTTGCACCGGGACTTCTTCTCGCCCGCGCGGAGCGCGCTCGACCTTTGTGGTCTCGGCAACGTCAGGAGCCATCGCAATAGAGATACCCCCAAGCAGTTGAATCCGCTCGGCAATAGCGTCGACGAGTTCTGCCTGCTCTCCGTAATGTTTGTCGAAGAGCAAGTGCAGCTGATAAAAGGTGGGACCCGAGGTCTGCCAATGCGACTTCTTGTAGAGGTCGCGGAGGGTCATCGTATCCGCGAGGAGTTGGTTGAGTTGTTCTGTCAGTTCCAGGCGGATGGGCTCTTCGAGCTCCAATGGCAACATATGACTTACCGTACCGTAAGCCTGTATTTCAGGCGATTTCTGGTGGAAACGAGGTTGCGCGTTGAAATCGCTGTGGCCTGGATTGCTTTGGGTTCTTTTTGAGGACATTACGCTCTCCCTTATCGTGAGACACGGGATTATCTGGCTGTTAGCGGGCTCCGAGAGTGCCTTCTTCGGAGACATTTGTTTGATTGCCGCAAAATCCCTAGCCTCGGACAGATTCAGATTAGTGCTCCGGACCAAACTCTTCTGAGCAGAACTGCTCAGAGGGATGAAGCTGCCATTTTGGAGCTTCCTCTCGATGATCGAGGTTCGGGGAGTGGCGAGCGGAGGGCCCGACACGCTGACGACAGGGAAGATGCCGCACTCGGCGAGGCAAACAAAAGCGCTCGCTCACCGGAAGATGCGAAAACCGGGACAACACCTCTGCGTGCTTCCAGCGCTGAGATTGCAACGCCCGTTCGTCAGGTTTAGCGATCACCCAACTTTAGGCTTGCTGGGTATAGCTACTTCCTTCGCGAGCTCTTCAGACAACTTATCAGCGTTCACGGAATGCTCATGGGCCTGCTTGCTAAGTTCGTGGCCGGTGAGGTGATCTCCTTTGCCGTGGGCGGTGGCGGCAGCGGCGTGGGCATGTGCCGCAAGATTGTGAAGCTCCGCGGCGCGCTCGTGGGTACGCGGTGGCATAGTGTTTTCCTCGCAGTGAAAGATCGTGGATCGGCCGGTCTTAACAGCACGGGTTTTCTGAGCTTCCTACCCGGACGATTGCTTTAACCGGCTGTCAGCGTACTCGGCATAAAGTTTCGCAGCCTCGGCGTCGTGGTGCATTGCGTGTTCATTGTGCCCGTGAGCCAAGTATGCGTGATGCATAGCCTTTTCGTGCTCTTCGGCCTGGTTGTATTTCGCTGCTTCTCTGTAGTGGTAGGCTGCCTGCTCATGATTGACCAGCCGCATCATGGTAGTGTTCCCAAGTCTTTGACATATGCTCTTCTTTACTATCGTCTGGCTCCGGCTAAGACTTCTTGGCGCTGAATCGCTGATGACAAGATGCTCTGAAGGTAATGAGCGAGTTGATGTGCGGTTCGCCGGGTGTCTTTCCTCCAGGATCGCTCGGTGCATACGGTCAGGCACTTATGAATCGGCCGTTGGCGTTCATGGCTGCAACTGAGAGAGGGAATGCCTCGCGAACCGGTGGCCGGTGACCAGCGCCGGCACGTACGAAGGATTGCATGTAAGACTGTGCTACTTGATCCCAGATCATGTGCCGTGCATAGAGGTAGGCACGTTTTCGCATCGTCTGGAGGGCATTCTCGTTGTCCAGAAGCTCAGTTGCAGTATCTGCAATGGCGGCCGAGTCATCGAAGGGAACGAGGGCTCCGCGACCATCCGCCAAGACTTCGGTGGCGTACCAGTAGGGAGTCGAGATGATCGCTTTACCAGCGCCCATGGCATACGCGAGCGTGCCTGAAACGGCCTGTGCCTCGTATCGGTACGGGGTGATGTAGATATCAGCCGAACCAACTAGCGATGCCATTTCGTGAGGGCTGACGAACCGATTGACGAAGACAACGTGCTCTTTGACGCCAAGGCTCTCAGCTAAAGCCTGCAACTCGATCCGATATCGATCGCCCTCGCGGCGCCTGACATGGGGATGAGTGGCACCAGCGATTACGTAGACGACGTTCTTGTGCCGGGACAAGATGCTTGGCAACGCCGAATTACACTTTCGAACCCCTTGTTCGGAGATAACAAGCCAAAGGTGAGCAATACCGTCTTTCCCTCCGTTGAGGAATCTTTGTGAGAAGCCGCATCGACAAAAGGCATATCGGGAATGCCATGGGGAATCAGATCAATCTTCTCGCGCGGAACTCCGAATACATTCTGCAAGAATCGAGAAGAGTGCTCGCTCATGACAATAAGACGATCAGAGCGCGCGGCGATTTCCTGCATCACGATAAGTTGATCGACGTCGGGCTCACGAAGAACCGTATGAAGAGTCGTCACCACGGGCATTTTCAAGTGCTGCAGCAGGCGCAAGATATGGCCGCCGGCCTTTCCTCCGAAAATCCCGTACTCGTGCTGCAAGCAGACGATGTCAATGTTGCTGGAATTCAGAAAGTCGGCCGCTCCTTTGTAGGATGAGGAGTCGTTCTCGTGTTATCTCGCATCGCACGCGCGCATGATAGCTGTATGACGATTGTGGGTCATTCACGGCGACGACCATCAGACCATCTGCTCCGTGGGCAACCGTAAAAGCGTCACACAAATCTGTCGTAAAAGTCGCAATTCCACACTGTCTGGGGAGGTGGTTTCCAATAAAGGCGACCCGCACCGGAGCCCGCTGGCTACGCGTAGCTAGCAGGGCTGGTGGCGCCACTTTTTGAAAGACCACGGAACCAGTCGCGTACGGCATTAGAGCGTCAGATTTCAGACTTTCACGGAAGGAAACGAGCGGACATTGCAGCCTCCTGAGGGCACGTATCTGGTTGCCGGGAAGCGGACCCAGGGTAAAGCAGGAGTGGAGGAAGCTACACCAAGTCTCCCTGTTGGTCGCACCACCTGCCGCAGAACACACACAGCGTACCTAGACTCCACATTGCAAGTAAGAAAATTGCTTTACTCATACGATCTCCTCCAGTTATCTTCCCGGCGATTCTGTGGCTTCGATATGGTGTATGTTTTCGCACACGCAGGTCGCCAGAGGAGGCCGGTGAGTCACGTAAATCTTGACCTTAGCAAATCAGGATTGAAGAGGTCTGAGCAATAATGCTCACAGTTGCCGCCGCCGTGAAACTCCCGCAATGCTCTTTATCAGTGCGAGTGTTGATGTAGCGAAGGCGATCTTGGACTTACGGCGATTCAAGATTGTCTAAGGGGAATTTCAGATTGGAAATCTGAGGTTACAAATTCGATGCTTGCGGAAAGCGCTCACCCGTTATCGCTAGCGGGCGGCACCTTGTGGCCGAGAGAGCCGTAAAATGTGAGTAGGGCTCGGCTTGGAGCGGTCGCCCAATATCCCCTTCGTCCACCTGATAATCCACCTGACCAGCCTAGACCCAAAGTCTAGGAGTGCCGCAACTCTCACACCCAAAGAGCAGTCGTACGTCTGCTAGTGGCATAGGCAAAGTTGAGTGTCGCTTGGAAGGGCCGGAAACCAAATGGGCTGATCGCAAAAGTTCAGGTAAACCTTGACACGGCGATCGAATTTGAGACCTTGGTTTTTAGCGTCGTCCAGGGAGAAGTCTCGGGAGATTGCACAATTGCAAGTGAAAGCAAGCCACAGGCAAGTTAAGAGGCCTGCGAATCAATAGTTGACGCGGAAGGCGACCGGGCGTTACCCAGACCGGATTGACGGAAGGTTGATCATTCCGTGAAGACAAAGATAAAGGCCGATTATTTAGCTGTTCCGGTGGATGGAATGCTATCGCGGTCCGATCCTTCCTTGTTCGGAATGCGGTCAGATTCTTCGATCATCCTGGATGCAGTCTCTGCTGACACCCAACCGTCGTGCATCGCTTGCTCGATCGCGCCCTTTTCCGCGCCGCTCATCCGTGTGCGCGCCATCTGAAACTCCTCGGAAAGCCGGCCCAGATTGTCGCCAAGAACGGAATCGATCGTTGTATTCACATTTTCCAGCCTGGCATGGAGTTCTTCGCGCAATTGAGCGTATACCTGATGAGAAATCAATTGTTTCGTTGCCATGGACTCCAATTCAGAAATGGCAGATGCGATTGCGACCTGGCGCACGCGCGCGCGGGAATAGTCGTCGTCCGTGTTCCTCGCGATCCCGAGCAGGCGGACGAGCGGTTTCATCGTAATGCCCTGGACCACGATCGTGAATGCAACCACTCCGAAAGTGAGGAGCAATAGCTGGTCTCGATAAGGGAAGCGCTTCCCAATGCTTAGAGCCAGCGCCAAGGCAAGAGCTCCCCGCATCCCTCCCCATACCATGACGGTTTGCCATCTGAGGGGAATCTTGGCGGAAAACAAGTTGCTGACCGGCACAATGCTGTATACGGTGAGGACTCGGCCTGCGAGAACAGCCGCAATTGCCAGAAGTGATGCTCTCCACATGTGGAGCAAATCACCAACGCGCACCTGAAGCCCAATGAGCAGAAAGAGGATGGAGTTAATCAGAAAAGACGCGTATTCCCAGAACGACCAGAGAGCAATGCGTGTGCGCCAGCTCATCCCGGCGCGCACGCCAAAATTGCCAATCATCAGGCCTGCTGCCACGACAGCGATGACTCCCGACACATGCAGCGACTGAGCGAGAAGGTAGGAGCCATAGGCAAGGATGGTGGTGAGGGTGATCTCAACCCCCTGGTCGTCGATTGTTTGCGTCAACCTGCTTAAGACGAAGCCTAGCGCGGAACCTATGGCGGCGCCGCCCGCAACGTTGACGACAAAATCGCGAATGCCGCTCAAGATGCCCGCATTTGAATTGGCGACGGCTCCGACGAGGATTCCATACAGCACGACCGCTGTTCCATCGTTGAAGAGGCTCTCCCCTTCCACGATCATCGTGAGCCTTTTGTCGACGGTCATATCTTTGAAAATTGCGAGTACCGAGATAGGATCCGTCGCAGCCACAATCGCCCCAAAAACCAATGCGACGAGAACGGGAATACCCAGTACCCAATGCAGAGCGAAGCCGGAGATGAGGGTCGCCACCAATACACCCAGGGTCGCCAGCAGGCAGATCGGAACTAGACTTTCCCGCAGCTGGCGCAACTGGATCTTGAGGCTTCCTTCAAACAAAAGGGCCGGCAGAAAAATGACCAGACTGACGTCCGGTGTTAGCCAGTCCGGAGAGTGGGCGAAGAGACTTTGCAATACCGGGAGATGAAACGATCCGAGAGCCAGTCCCCCGACAACCAGAGCTACGGTGTAGGGGATTCGCAGGCGCGCAGCCATCACCGCGATGATGGACGCCGCAATGAGCAGCCAGACCAGAAACCCAATTGTCGAACCAGGCGTCATCAATTAGCTCCGCGGCATGGATCTCGGCTGCCGACCCGGCGGGAGCGGCTTTCACCCATAAGCGAGTTTACCGTCCTGGAAGGCTTAAGTCGGCTATTTCCCAGGGAAACGCTGAACGCGCTTCTTCGCTGCCGGGTCCCTGCGTGTGGCGGCGTCTTCCAGGGTGGCATTGATTACTCCCCCAAGCAGAATCGCGATGCCACTTAGGTAGAACCAGAACATCAGGATGATCAGCGTGCCGAGCGATCCGTAGAGCAGTCCGAAATGACTGAAATGACGAACGTATATCTTGAACAGGACGGAAACAGCCACCCAGATTACCGCCGCGACGATGCTTCCGGGAAACAGCCACTTCCACTTCTGTTCTCGCGTGTTCGGAGCGAAACGGTAGAGGCAAAGGAGCGCCGAAATCAGCAGCACTGCAGCGGCCGGCCACTGGGCAATCTTCCAGACGTAAAGAGGCGCCGAACCAGGCGCGATCTTGTGGAGGATTAAGGGGCCATAGACGACAATGATCAACGCGGTGGTGAGCAGTACACCCACAGCAATCGCCAGGGTCACCGAAATAAGGCGAGACTTCCACCAGGGCCGGCTCTCTTTCACGTTGGAGATAGCGTTAAGAGTATCGATGAGTCCGGAGGTTGCCGAAGAGGAAGACCATAGGGCAAAGAGCAGCGAGAACCATGCTCTCCCACTGCCGGTCGTCTGCGCCAGCACCTGTCGTACGAGACTGGTAGCAGTGGAGGGCAAGACTTCCCCCACATACTTCATCAGGGTGCCTTGCGAACCGGGAGCCGAGCTGAGCATCGCAACCATGCTAGTTACGGACAACAGCATGGGGAAAAATCCCAGGAGAAACCAGAAGGCCAGCTCCGCGGCACGGTTCACAACATTGTTGCTCACTGCTCCGCGGTAGATCGAAGAAATCAGCTCTCGCCAACTCAACCCTGCCAATTTGAGAATGGCCGCCATCCGGGTTCCTTTCTGCCTTTCAGTTCACGGCCTTAATTTTCTTATGCGATGGGGGCATCTCCTTCGTCCCTCCACAGCCTTGAAATGGGTGCGCATAGAATTCATTCTCCCCTAGTTGTCATAGGCCTCGCGGATGCTTCCCCGATCGCATACACACTTCAATTTGTTCGAGCGTTTTGCCCTTGGTTTCCGGCACCATCCGATAAAAGAAGACCAGGGCTGCAACCGCGATTGCACCGTATAACCAGCAGGTTCCCCCTTGCCCCAGGACTGCTACCAGGCTCAAGAATGTTACAGATACCAGCAGGTTCAGGGTCCAGTTTGTCACCGTTACGATGCTCATGGCTGCACCACGGACCTTTAAGGGATAGGCTTCGGAAATTAACAGCCAGAAGATCGGTCCGAGTCCCACCGCGAAAGAAGCGACATAGATTACCAGGCTGCCAATGGCTATATAACTTTTCCAACTCGCCAACTGCTGGAACTGAAATGCGGCACCTAAGATCGCCAAGCCGACAATCTGGCCTGCGACTCCGATCAACAACAAAGGTCTCCGGCCGACGCGATCCAGTAGGAAGATGGACAGTACGTGAAAGCACCACATCACCAGGGCCAAACCCGCTCCGGCCAGGATCGCTGGCCCAGCGGCCTTGATACCGGCGAACTTGAAAATCGTCGGTGCGTAATATGCGTAATAGATGACCGTATTGATGCCTGTTATTTGCTGAAATATGGCCAGGCCGACAGCCGGTATGGCCGCCAGGCCGAACATGTAACGCCACCCCTGAGTGGAAGAAAACGCATAGTCCCCCAGGTAAGCGGTGACGATGCCGGTGGTAATGGCAAGCATGTTGACTGCAACCAATGCACCGCGGACATTGTTCTGCCGTTGGGGTCCTGATCGAGACGGGCTCTCCTAGAGTTGAATTTCGCGTTGGCTTTCTCGCTACGCGCATTCACCTGATGATTCTGGCCTTCCCACCGTCCGCGATCCGGCCAAAAGAAGGTAAAGTCGAATTGCGACTGGAAGTCGCCCGGAAGGATATCGAAGAATTCGCCGCCAACGCCTGTCGCGTGCGATTCGCTATCCTGACAGCTCTTCCAGTTGTCAACCGTCCAACGAAGGTGGAATGGTTGAGGCGCGCAGATGCCCTGACACTTCGACCACATAGCCATTCTTGCCTTCTCCTCCGACTTCCAAATGAGGAGCGCACAGTACATGGTTTCTCAGCTTTCGAAGAAAATCGCCGTTCCCTTCGAGTTTTGTGTGGATCTGAACACAGGGCCGCGTCGGGTCCGCGATGACCTCTTTCACAAAGGAGAACCGACCTTCAGAATCATGCCTGCTGATTCGATATCCCTGCGAAGGAGAGATGCGTTCCACCTGATGATCGAGATCCTGCTTTTCTTCCAAGAACAACCCGTCCCATCGGAAAACAGAAACTCCAGCTCGCGCAGTTGAGGGTGATCGACCGTTGGATAATAAACCTCGGTAAGGATGCCGCGCCCGATCGTGAACCAAACACGACCGCCGCCGGAATGTGCCGTTCCAAGTCCGTCCTTGGAGGCGCCAGTCTAACGAGACTCGTTCCCCCGGACCTCCGAATGCGCCTCTGTTCCTTCGAAAATGCGCCATTTACGAGTCCTTCTTCGCGGCGCGGATGATGGCCAGAAACTGGTCGGCCTTCAGGCTGCCTCCGGTCTACTATTCCGAGGGCCAGCTCTTCCGTGCCAACTTATACGCCAGACCTGCAGCGCCTTGCTTCGTCCATAATGACTGCCGCGGTGTCAACTGGGTGCCAGCGTTAACCGCGAAATGCGTGGATCCCGAATGTGAAGCTGCCACTCAATCAGCCACGCCCCTTTTGCTCCCGGACCCCAGAGTATTTCTCAGCGCAAGTTCCTGACTCTTGGTGCCAGCGACTGCAATAGCCTCGGCGGGAGTCAGACGTGAGGGATCGCAACCGACATAACCCTTAATACCCAGTCCATTCGCCACCAACGGCAACCTAAGATCCAGACACGCGCAGTGGCCGCCCTCAAGTTGGATTGCGGGGCTCCTTCCGTGGAGCGATTCTGATGGTGTGCAGTCATAATCCCGAAGAGCTTTTGCGGAAGGTCGCCGAGCTGATTTCCACCAAAGCGGCGCGAGCGGAAGACCATCACCGTCAGTCGGCTCCGGTGTGGATACCGCGCAATGGAAAAGACTCCAATGGAGTGCCTTTCATTGTGCTGACCTGCACCCAGTGCCTCCGCTCGTTTCCCTTAAGCGTCCTTCGGGAAAACGTGCAAGAAATTCAGGAAACCCCCTGCCTGTTCTGCACAAACCGCGTCTGGTACGTTATCGATTTTTCCGTCGAGGTTGCGTCGCCGAAGGTCCGAATTGCAGGGGTGATCGGGTAGCTGAACTTAATTCAGGTTCACGGGCATTGTGCGCCACGAGGTGGAGGAGACGGAATAGTGAGCTTTACCGCTCCCATCGTCGAGAAATGTCGGACCGAGACATCGTGGGTCTTTGGCGTCAGGACCAGGTAGGGGATCTTCCAAGCCCTGACAGCTGCTGCGCAGGATTGTGGGTTTGGGTGATATGCCGACGTCAACCTGGGAGGAGTACGAAGTGGCGCGGTACACTGTGAACGTAGATTCTTATTTTTGTGGGAATGGTTAGGGGCGGTATGTTCCGGAATTAGAGGGCGGTTGCAGGCTTGGAGAGGGGCGGCCGTCGGGCACGTTCTTCGTCAGGTGGCGCCCCGGGCTCGGCAGGTGGTTCCAGAGCCCTCTTGCTGCCCGCACTTGACTTCGTGTACTTGGAACTCCCGATCGTTGCATTGTCATCGTGGAGAACGACGTTCAAGAGGGAACTATGGACATGCAACGTGTCGCCGTCCCCGCTGGCATAGTTGATAAATCCAAGCTTTCTGAATCGGTTCATGAAGAAGCTGACCCGCGAACGGGTTGTGCCCACCATTTCAGCCAGGGTCTCCTGACTGAGCCGCGGGACTGTCATGTCGGATACTCCCTCTTTTCCGAACTGAGCCATCAACAAAAGCACCCGCGCTATCCGCTTTTCGCTCGAATTGAAAAGCTGATCGACCAGATCCTCCTGATAGCGGATATTTCTCTTCAGTAAATACTTGAGAAACATGGCCGAGAGTTTGGGCTCCATGCTCATGGCCAGCATCATCGCTTTTTTCTCGATATGCAGAAGGACGCAGTCAGTTCTTGCCGTCGCGGACGACATGCGCGAGAGTTGACCCGCAAGACCGCCTTCTCCAAAGAAATCACCCTCGCCCAAAATGCCGAGGACTGCTTCTTTCCCAGCCTCCGAGACGACGCTGAGCTGTATCTTTCCCTTTTGGATAAAGTAAAGGCCGTCCGAGGGGTCGCCTTGGCCATAGACCGCGCCGGCCTTTCGGAAAGACAGCATCTGCCTTCCCTTTCCAATCGTTGAAAGGAAAGCGTGAGGATTGAAATCGCTTTTCGTTCTCATTACTGCCATTCGCTTTGCCAAAAATCGTACTGCAAGAGAAACTCCACCAGTTTCAATTGTGTTGGAAGAATGCCTATCTGCGCTGTTCAATATCGCTCACACAGGTGATTTTTCCCAACTGGCTCCGGAGGAGCCAGTAAGGAATGGTTTCGATTCGGAGGAAATCAGAAACAGGGACGGTTGATATGGACTGCGGAGTGAGGGTAGGCGCTTGCACTAAATGAGCAGTCGCCCACGCCATTTCAATCGTGCAGACGTTTTACGGAAAGCCTGCAATGTATTTTGTCATGTCCCCGCAAGTTCGCTGTCCCCATCGTGAGACGGGGGCAGCCATCTCGTCTATTCAGCTTTGGCTTCGCGGACGTATCCGCCAAGTTCTTCCACCAGCACTCGGGCCGACGCAGGTACAGCAACTTTGCCGTCAAGAATGTCATGACGATTTACATTCTGGCCATACATGGCTTCGTCTCCGCTTTTGTCGGCTTGCACCACCGCGCCGTTCAGACTCACGCCAGCGAAAACGCCTTTGCTGCGCGAGTAAGACAAGATCTCCGCATTCAGCTTTAGGTCGGTGCCGGCGGAAGCGTTGCGGCCCACGGGCCCGGCGGCCACAGAGGCGTCAGCTCCCAGTTTGAATTTGTCGCTGAGCAGGCTTTGCAGGGCGCGATCGTTCATAAAGAGCATCACGAGGTCGGTGGAAGAGCCACCGATTTGATAGCCCACACTCCCACCGTCAATAGCCAAGAACATGGGGGCGCTCCAGCCATGTCCGGTGCGACAGGTTGCCAATCCCCTGCCGTAGTTGCCGCCGAAGATAAAGGCGAACTTCAAGTCCCCTGGAATGATGGCAATACATTTCGCCGATTCCAACAGATCCTGAGGGATCCCCTGATCTGGGGCGTTCATGATCTCCTTGAAGACCTGGGCAGCTTTTTCGGTGCGATTAACGTCATTGTCGCGATCCGAGGCCACAGCAGTTAGAGTCACAAGCAGAATTAGCGCTGTGAAGCTCAGAGTACGTTTCAACATTTTTCTTGTCCTCCACCAGTTCTTAATCTTAGAGACCTGGAGAAAGCATTGCTGTGCAATACGGACTAATGCCTGGGTCAACGGCATCGCGCCGTGTGAAGATGTGGTTGCGATCCGCCGGTTTCCGTGACAAGTTCAGCCTTCTATGGCGAACGACGGAGAACTGAACGTGAGAGTGGCTTCATTATCCTTTTGCAGATGCGCCCGCTTGACCGGACAGGCTGAGCGCTTTTGCTCAGAACAGTCGCTGCTCAATTGTTAAGGTTGAAGTTCAGTGAAAGGTGGGACGCGCGTCAACGGCATCAGTTTCTGGGACTGGCAGGTAACGGTGCCCGTATCTAGCGCGCCCTGATGGTCCGTGCAGCAATGGGCCGCCGCAGACGATCGTGCTAGTCCGCAATGGAGCCAACAACTGCCCGGGAGGGCACGATAAATGCTAACGAATGCTACGAACTTGAAAGGCCTCGTGATCCATGCCACGGACGGCGACATTGGAACCGTGGATCACTTTTATTTCGATGATGACACATGGGCCATCCGCTATCTCACAGTAGAAACAGGTGGCTGGCTTGACGACCGGCGGATACTGATCTCACCTATCTCGGTAGTCCACACGGACTGGCGAGCCAAGCGAATAGATGTGGCGCTGACCAAGAAGCAAGTTGAGAACAGTCCCAACATCGACACGCACAAGCCCGTCTCGCGGCAACACGAGACCGCATATCTCGGATATTACGGCTACCCCAATTACTGGGGAGGGCCTTTTATGTGGGGACAAGTGCCCTACCCAACAGGTTTGGCTACCTCACCGGGCGGATCTAAAAGGGTGCTGGAAGATCGCATCCGGAAGGAGTCGACCGATTCGCACCTGCGCAGTAGCGAAGCCGTCACTGGCTATCATATCGAGGCGACCGATGGCGAAATTGGCCATGTGGATGGATTCGTCATGGACGATGAAGCCTGGGCAATCCGCTACATTGAGGTGGCAACGCGAAACTGGTGGCCAGGTAAGAAGGTTCTCGTTTCACCTTCGTGGATTGAACGGGTGAGCTGGGCAGATTCAAAAGTCTGTGTTGGCCTTTCGCGGGACGCGATCAAGAGTGGACCTGAGTTCGTCGAATCCGCGCCGATCACCCGCGCTTATGAACAGGAACTCTACCTGCACTACGGCCGACCTCCATATTGGGTGCACGAGAATAAACCTGAGCCTGCCTATTCTCTGACTGGAGCTTAGATCAGGGTGGACATCCCGTAAGAGGGGTGTCCATGGTTTTGTTCGCTCACTCGAGGTCCCAATTGGCATTGCCAGAAACTGGAGATATCCATGACGTCTACCGAACACCTTCATCACGTGGACCCTAGTCATCATGGCCATCGGCCTTACTGGAAACGTGCGCATCGCGATTGGCGGTTCTGGGCAGGTTTCGTAGTCATGCTTCTGGCCCTCTGTGTGTACGTGGGCACCAATGACTTGTCCTCTGTACCGTCTGGCCGACAGAAGCAATTGCCGCCATCAGCCAGCCGAGTTCCATAGGCCGGTATCGGTGAACTGAGATGAAGGAATAAACGGACTCAGCTCCAGGGAACAGGCGCGAATGAAAAGCGACAAAGGCCTGGCAGTGATGGATGAAAATAAGCCAGTCACTCGTGAAGCGCTTCTGTATCCTCTGCGATTCGAACCTATCTATCAGTACCGTCTCTGGGGTGGCCGACTTTTGGCCGACTTGCTGAGCTCGCCTCTGCCAAGTGGCCCTATTGGGGAAGCGTGGTTACTCAGTGACCGCGATGACCATCAGAGCCGAGTCGCCAACGGACCGCTCAAAGGCCGGACCATCGCTGAATTGCTGAAGCAGTTCCCGGGGCAAATGCTGGGAGATCTGGCCGGACGCTTCGGTCGGTTCCCACTTCTGCTGAAATTCCTCAATGCACGTCAGATGCTATCTGTCCAGGTACATCCCACCGACGCGAATACCGACCTGCTGCCAGCAAACGAGACCCCGAAGACTGAAGCATGGGTCGTGCTGGAGGCCGGGACAAACAGCCGCATCTATGCGGGCCTGAGGCCAGGTAAGACTGCAGTGAGTATCCGGCATGCCCTCACGAATGGGAAGGTGGCGGCCCAGCTCGCATCCCTGACTCCGAAACCAGGCGACGCCGTTTTCCTGCGGGCAGGCACCGTTCACTCTTTGGGTGGCGACCTTGTTGTGTTCGAGATTCAACAAAACAGCGATGTGACGTTTCGCCTGTATGACTGGGACCATGTTGACCCGAAGACCGGAAAGCCACGCGCACTGCAAGTCGATAAAGCAATGGCTTGCATTGATTTTTCGGAAGGTCCGGTTGGCTGGGTGACGCCCGTGGTGGAAACGAAGATTCCGGTGGAACGCGAGAGACTGTTTGATTGTGAACACTTCCGGTTGTGGCGACTGCGCGGACAATCGCCCTTTACCGTCGGCACCCCCGACTTGCCGCGCGTACTGGTGTGTGTCGAGGGAGCAGGGCAGGTCGAACACGGTGGCGCCACTTATGCCGTCGGAAAGGGTGACGTATTTGTCTTGCCTGCGGCGATCGGAAGGTGTGTTTTTCGGCCCCTTGGGGCGGTGAACGTGTTGGAGATTGCGCTGCCGGATTGAAATAGCGGAAATCGTAGGGAAGAAACCGGGTGAAGAAGCTAATTGTGTTTGATCTGGACGGGACCCTCGCCGAAAGTAAGTCGTCTGTTGATCCTGAAATGTCGGGGCTGCTGCATGACCTGCTCGGTATTGTGAAAGTAGCCGTGATTTCCGGAGGCGACTGGCCACAGTTTGAAAAGCAGGTTGTCTCCAAGCTTCCTCATGACAAACGCCTACTGAATCTATCCATCCTGCCAACATGTGGAACAAAGTTCTACCAATACTCGGGGGCTTGGAAAAAACTTTACGAAGAGGATTTCACCCCGGAGGAGCGAGAGAAAATACTCAACTCTCTCAAGACGGCGATCGGAGGTGCAGGCTTCAAGATCGAAAGGCTCTGGGGAGAGCAAATCGAAGACCGCGGGAGCCAGATAACGTTTTCAGCCCTAGGTCAGCAGGCTCCCCTGGAAGAGAAGGAAAAATGGGATCCCGATTTCGCGAAGCGACAGAAGATCAAGGCAATTCTTGACAAGTCGATTTCTGAGTTCTCTGTCCGAATCGGGGGCTCGACATCCATTGACATCACCAAGCCTGGCATCGATAAAGCTTACGGCATCAGAAAACTGCGAGACCTGCTGCACGTTTCATTGCAAGAGATGATTTACATCGGCGACGCCTTGTTCGTCGGAGGGAATGACTATCCCGCCGAAAAAGCAGGTGTGGATTCCATTCCCGTCAAAGGTCCCGATGAGACGAAGCGGGTTATCCAAGCCATCATCGCTTGCTTGGCAGATCGCGATCAGGCGGCGGCGTGACTTTGTGAGGCGGATTGATGAGTGGGTTTAAGTTGCATCGTTTGGGAATGTTGATGGAGCCGGAGCCGGGGAATCCTCACGAGGTTGAAGGGGTCCTAAACCCGGCAGCAGTTCGTGGCCCAGACGGCGAGCTCTACCTCTTCCCGCGGCTGGTTGCGCGGGCTAATTACTCGCGCATCGGCATCGCCCGAGTGCGCTTCAACGAGGCCGGCGATCCGGCAGGCGTAGAACGGCTTGGCATTGCACTGGAGCCCGAAGCTGATTATGAGCGGCGACCCGACGGCAGCGGTGGCTGCGAGGATCCGCGTATCACATTCGTAGAACCGCTACAGCGTTACGTCATGGCCTACACGGCGTTCTCGACACGTGGCCCGCGAATCGCACTCGCGCTATCCAAAGATCTCTTCCACTGGGATCGTCTCGGGCTGGCGACATTCGGCCCATATCAGGGGATCGAATTCGCTGACGTGGATGACAAAGATGCCAGCCTGTTTCCCGTCGCCATTCATAACCCTTCCGGGCACCCGGAACTCGCCATTCTTCACCGGCCGTTGTTTCCTGGCACTCGCCCGGAGGAAACCGCGTGCCAGCCCGCGTCTCGCAAGGTAGATCTCGATCGAGAAAGCATCTGGATTTCCTACTGCCCGATGGCCTTGGAGGGTCATGAGCTGAGTCGCCTAGGAAAGTTTTCCTCTCATCACCGGCTAGCAACTCCAGTGTCACCCTGGGAGCGGCTCAAAATCGGCGGCGGCACTCCGCCTGTGCTCACCCGGTACGGCTGGCTGATCTTTTATCACGGTGTCAAGGAACTGGAGCAGCCAAGGAAAAACGAACACCAGTTGTGCTACTCCGCGGGAGCAATGATTCTCTCGAAGGAGCATCCCCAAGTGATGCGCTATCGTTCGGTGGAGCCGGTGTTGACGCCTGCGCTGCCACAGGAACGTCAGGGCGTCGTTGCGAACGTCGTGTTTCCCACGGGTATCGACCGGCGCGACGATCTCGGCTCACCGGACCGCTTCGATGTCTACTATGGAATGGCCGACAAGCGCATTGGCGTTGCGCGCCTCAACCTGCCCGATTTCCTTCCGTCTGAAGGAGTGTCCGACCCCCCAGAAGCAAAGGTGTAACGCGTTCGATTACGCAGCGTGCGCATGCTGCGCCCGTTCTGTCCGGTCTGCCCCTCTGCATGGACTAATCCGGAACATCTCATTACTGATAAATCCCAAATCACGAAACGATGTGCATACTGTTCATAATTGACCAGATTCTGCGTCGTATTTCACGAAATAGTGAGATGGGACATGCACTGCCTAATTAGCTGACGCCCGCTCCGTTCCTTAAATCAAGCGACACAGCTACATTGTTCGGCTGGCGTCCCGGACTGAAAACAGATAAATCTAAACCGTCAGCCCCAGGCGCTTCGTAATGAAGAGGAGATCCCATATGGCAAACGAAAAGAAGTGTGCAAACGCGAAATGCCATTGCACGGTCCCGGAACATGAGCAGCACTGCAGCGATCACTGCAAGGATGCAGCGGCTGGAAAAGAAATCAAGAGCCAGTGCGATTGCAAGCATGAGTCCTGCGCGCTGAACTACGAACTGTCGCGAGGATCAATGCCGACGTAGCTCGGGACTGGGACGCGGAAGGCGACCGTGCGCTCACAATCGTTGCATCTCCTCCGGGCATTGACCCGTGCAGCCCGAGTTGCGACTTTAGCAAGCGTCGGTTGCACAGCTCATCGCAAACCAGAAATGGCCGCCGGCTTCTTAGTCATGCCGGGTAATTGAATCTTACCGGGAGCACCGACGGAACTAAGCCAAATCGTGCGTCACAACTCAGAGATGATAAGAACATTCGGGCTAAGACTCTGGTTGCCGATTCTGGTTTTGCTAGCCAGGGTCACGGTGTCGGCACAGGAAATTTCGTCCGCGGCGGAAATTACATCTCCCGATCTAACACTGATCTTGCAGCGCGTTGAAGACGTTCAGAACCAGAACACTGCTCGATCTCAACCGTATGAGGTGACGCGAGAATACAAAGTATTCCACGGCGATGAAAAGCAACCCAGCTCTGAGATCATGGCCCAGATCAGTTTTGTTCCTCCCTCGACAAAAACATATAGAATCACGCGGGCGGACGGGAAGTCGCGGGGAGAAAAAATGGTCCGCGAGCTTTTGGACCAGGAAGTCGAGGCGGCAAAGAAAAACCGCGAGAGCGAGATCAGTCGGGCGAACTACGACTTCGGTTTTCTCAGACGAGAAAAACTCGGCATTCTTGACGAGTATGTCTTACGGATCATCCCGAAAAGGAAGGAGAGAGACCTTTTTAGCGGGCAGGTTTGGCTAGATACAACCACCTTCCGTATCCGCAGATTGGAAGGAGTCCCCGCCAAAAGCCCTTCCTTCTGGATCACGGATATTCACATCACCATGCAATTCGGGGAGGTGAAAAGTATGTGGATACCAATTTCGTTTGATGCAATTGCTAGAGTACGTTTCTCGGGGCGATACACAATTGCCGGCCACAATATCTCGGTCGGCAACCCGCAATCCACTGTGCCCAAACAGTGATCCTTGTATGCCGGCCTTTGAGTGCGACAGACTGCTCTGGGGCGAGTGGCAGATACGTAGCGTGGCTAATATGGCTCGACAGGGTGCGCATGACTTTCTGAAAATCGCTGATGATCTCCACATGCGCCCGCAAGCCGCTGTGTTTTCACTCGAACAGCCAAACGAAGCCCTTCAACCCCGAAGCAGGAGACCGGGCATGGATAGGCAACGGATTGTTCCCTGAAGCTCAGCAAAGGAATCGGCTCTCGGGACTCACCCAGCGATTGAACTGGAGCTCACGAATGCGCCAGATTGAACGGAAGGTGGGCATGGAATCGACCGGAAGTGGTCAGCCCGACGAGAAGCAGCAGCAACTGATGATCGAGCGGCAATTAGCGTTCGATTTCTGCGATCCCTCGCTTGAGTGGCGACGCCTCTTCGCGGAGACCTGGGGCACTTTCCTGCTGGTGCTGGTCGCTGCCGGCGGCGGCGTGGTCGCGGTGATGAGCGGCGGCAGGGTCACTCTGGGCATGATGGTGGTGGCGCCTGGAATCATGGTGATGGCGATCATCTACTTTATAGGCGCGGTGAGCGGGGCGCATCTGAATCCGGCCGTCACGCTGGCATTCGCCCTGCGCCGCGACTTCCCTTGGAAGAGAGTCCCCGGCTACATGCTGGCGCAAGTGATCGGAGGCATCAGTGCGGCTGTGTTTCTTCGGGCCATGTTTGGGACGATTGGCGCACTCGGGGCGACGCTGCCAGGCAGTGGTGTGACCGACGGGAAAGCGCTGGCGATGGAAGTGGTTCTGACGGCCGGATTGGTGAATACGATCCTGGGCACGGCGTCTGGTGCGCGGAACACTGGCACGAACGGCGCTATCGCCGTGGGCGGGTACATTGCTCTGGCAGGGCTTTGGGCAGCGCCGGTGAGCGGGGCGTCTATGAATCCGGTGCGTTCGCTGGCGCCGGATGTGGTGCGTGGCAACTTCCATACGACTTGGATCTACCTCGTAGGGCCCTTGGTCGGCGCCCTGATCGGAGTGGCGTTTGAGTGGATTCTCAAAGGGAAGGCCTCGGCGGCCGGCAAGATCGCGGCGCGTGGCACGCTTAGCGTCGACAACCCAACCCGGCCCGGTATGGATGCCGGGCCTTCACAAAAATAATCGCGCGCATTGGTAGATTGTGGCTCTCGACATGGCTCGTGCTGACCTGCTGGGGATCAGGATTGCCGCTAACAAAGAGCGGAGATGTTGTCAGAAGTCGTGAGATGGGACGGGCCAGTCCCGGAATGGAATTAATCGGGATAGCCGAGCGTGGGAATGGTCAATTTTGAACAGTTTCGGGAGGCTGCCTTTAAAATAATTTTGCCGTTGGCAGATGTTCCCCGAGTTCCGGTCCTCGCATCTTTACACCGCTCATAGAACCGACGGGACCGGAGTTCGCTTATGAGGTTGGTTACGGCAAGTCGAGCGAGTAAGGAGTCTGACCATGGTAGCCAAGTGTGCAAACCCCACATGCAATCGCCAGTTCCACGACCTGAGTAAAGGCCGGCTGTTCGTATTCCCCCCAATCAGAGAGTACGCTGTACGACTGTCCGATTATTGCTATTGGCTTTGCCCGGAGTGCGATGCGACATATACCATCACGCTAGACGGGTCTGAAGTGATTGTCATTGCACGAGAGCGCGGCATCCAAAGCCCGCACCCGCCGCCCTACGTCGAAGCGAAACGTCGTGAGCGGCCTAACATGCAGCATCGTATGCAACAAACGGCATGACCCCATGCAACACTAAACGGCGAAACCCGATGATGCCGGCGCACCGAAAGGGAACGACGTGTACATCATCCAAACCAACAGGCACTGGAAACGAGAAGTCTTTTCCCACAAAGGCATACGCATCATCATGCAGAATTTGGCGGCACCTTGGCCGTCGATACACGGCAAAGTGAGCACTTTTGAGCAGAAACAACCCCTCCCACAATGTTGCAATCGCTTTGGGTATTCGAAATGAAAGCCCTGTGTGCACAGGCAGTTACATCCCGACGCACAATGGACATCCTGACTCGCTACCATACGGGTTCGGTCATCTGAGGAAGAGTCCATGTCGACACTTGCTGCATCCGTCTACGACCCTTCCGTCGACATCTCTGCTCAGCTGCTGGATGCCGTGACCGCCGATTACCGCCGCTGCGAGTTCGCCGTGCGTTTCTGGAACGGCGACGTCTGGGGCAGTACTAAACATCCGTCCTTCACCCTGGTATTGAAGCATCCAGGGGCGTTGCGGCGGATGTTGTCCGGAGCCAATGAACTCAATCTTGGCGAGGCGTATATATACGATGATTTTGACGTTGAGGGAAATCTGGAGGCGGCCTTCGACTTCGGCGACTATCTAGTGGCTCACGAATTGGGACTTAGCAAGAAGCTTCGGCTGGCCGGCCTTTTCCTGCGACTCCCGCACGACGGTCATTGTGGCGACCACCTGGCTCCCCATCTCCTGGGTAGCCCGCACTCGAAACCGCGCGACCGCCAGGCCGTAACCTACCACTACGATCTCTCCAACGATTTCTATTCTCTTTGGCTGGATCGCCAAATGGTGTACTCATGTGCGTATTTCGAATCCGGGGATGAAGACATTCACAGCGCACAGACGAAGAAACTCGACCGCATCTGTCGCAAACTGAGGTTGCGCCCCGGAGAGAGGCTGCTCGATGTGGGCTGCGGTTGGGGCGGGCTCATCTTATATGCTGCCACAAATTTTGGCGTAATCGCTCGCGGAGTTACGCTCAGCGAACCGCAAGCAGAACTGGCTCGGGAACGGATTGAGGAAGCGGGTTTAAGCGATCGGTGCGCAGTTCAGGTCTGCGACTATCGCGATCTCGAAGAATCTCCGGATTACGACAAAATAGTCAGCGTGGGAATGTATGAACATGTGGGCGAGTCGCACCTACCGGAATTGAGGTGACTCGGAATGGGGACAAGTTCTTCCGCATGAAGCAGGTGGAGGAATGAGATCTGTAGTTGGGTTCGTAGGACAGTTTCTTGGCGTGTCCTTGTTGGGAACGATGTCGATCGCGACCCTTCCGTCATATCCGTGTGAGAACCTTGGTAGAGTGCCGGTGGCTGCACTGCGGCTTAACTCGCCCGTTCGGGAGCAAAACAACACAGAAGACCTTTTTCGCAGGTTGAACGGGCGTCACCGTTGGCAAGAAGCTCGTCTAATTCGGCTCTCTGGAGTTCGCACCTACAAGCTAGAGAACGGCAAAGATGAAATAGTGGCCGAAGAAGAGGTAGTCGTAGAATACAGGGCGCCGGCAACAGAGACATTCACAACCACCTCAGGAAAAGGCTCGGGATTCGTGCGCCGCCGTGTATTCCAGCGCCTGATGGAGGTTGAAGAGAAAAGGATACGAGTCAACAAAGACCCAGACAGCTTGATCACTCCGCAGAACTATACCTTGGATGTAGTTGGCACGGATCGAATCGGCAACTCTGACTGCTCGGTGGTCCACGCTGTTCCGAAGCGCAAGGAGATGGATCTCTTCGAAGGAAAGATTTGGATCGACAACCAGGACTTTGCGATCGTGAGAATCACCGGCCATCTTGCCAAGAGCCCGTCGTTTTGGATCAAGCAAGTAGATTTTGTGCGAGACTATCAGAAGATTGACGGGTTCTGGCTTCTCTCGCGAGAAGAGGCGGTTTCAGCCATCACAATATTCGGCAAGGAGACACTGACGGTCGATTACCAGAACTATACCGTCAACGGATTAGGTGCAGGTCAGGATGTGAAACGGTAAGGTTATAGCTCCTCTATCGATATCGTGTCAAAGTTGGACGGATCCGCCAGAGGAGCGGGGGCGATTCCCTCTTCGCGTGGTAGTTAAAAAAAGCAACTGACCTTGTGAGCGCTGAGCTTTGCTATCGAGCCGGTTGCTTGTCCTACCGGAGTCGGAGATTGCGATGGTAGAAAAGTGCGCTAATCCTGCCTGCTCCATATCATGCCACAGCCTTCGCGATGGCAGACTGTTCGTCAACGACGTCGATGTCGACTCCCGCAGCGGAGGCAGGCGGCGTCCACGCCATCTAAGATACCTTTGGCTGTGCAACTCTTGCTGCCGCAAGATGACAGTGGTCTTCGAAAACGGGGAAAGCAAAATCGCACCGCTGGCTGCATCTTAGGGTGAGCATAATTCAAATGCCAGTGCTAGCCATCATATCGGGCATGGTTACCACTCGTCCGCCGTCTTATCAGCCACTGCTGCAAGCTCGTCAGTAACCAGGGCGTGTTAACACAATCCAAGATGTCATTAGTGTTAACACGCCCTAGTCGATCGATTCACTGGACAAAGCCAGATCCGGCTACGAATTCTCCCAGTTGTAATGGGAGACCTTTCACGCCGAGCTTCACACGAAAACCACAGCGTCCTCACTCAGGCAGATTCCCGCAGAAAGATGTTGCGCAGGGAGTTGTGAACCCGGAGCTCGCCGTCATATTCGATCAAGCCTGGCTTTCGGAAGCGATTCATAAAAAACTTACTCGGAACGAGTGGTGCCAATCATCTCAGCCAATATCTGCCGATTTGGGAACCACACCTCGGGTTTCCTCTCCTCGCCGAATTGAGCGAGCAGTAGCAGAGTCCGCGCCAGCAGCTTTTCGCTGGAATTGAAAAGCTGATCGACCAGGTCTGGTCAAGATTGCAGAGAGGATGCCAAAGGCGCTTTGGCCCGCCTAGTAGAGCAGTGTTCTTTTGTGAACAGACTACTCAATCATCGATCTGTCAGACTTTTGTCTGGGAGGACTTCAATATGAGCCTCGAAACGATTCTGATTATCGTCGTGATTGTGTTCTTGCTTGGCGGAGGTGGTTGGTACTGGCAGCGTGGCCGCGGCTAACGTGACCGGTTCTCAAACTGCCGGGTTCAATCGAGGAGCACTAATGAATCTTTTCGATCTGGTCTTCGGTTGTTGGCACAAACGTTGCACCTTCCCCATCACCGTGCGCGGCAAGTTGCGCCGCAGTACAGCAGCGGCTTCCGTGACCGGGGCATACGTAGTTTGCCTCGATTGCGGTCGTGAGTTCCCGTACGACTGGTCGCAGATGAAGATGCTCGTCTCCACACCCCATACCCCGCGGACGGCAGAGCCCGTCACCATCGTTCCCGGCCTCAAGGCGGCTTGAGCGTGTGTTGGGCCGATTAGCGAAGATCTAGTTGGTTCGGCTAACCATCTGGTGTTCCTTGGGTGCGTAACCGAAGTCTCACTCGTTAGTTAAGCAATTCGCAACAGTAAGGAGAAAACCCATGAGTACGAGTACGAAAGATGACGTTAAAGGCACTTTTCATGAAGTGAAGGGCAAGGTCAAAGAAACGGTAGGCCAGGTCACCAACAATCCCGACCTAGAGGCTGAAGGCAAAGCCGAACACCGGGCTGGCAAAGTCGAAAAAAAGGTCGGGCAGATCAAAGAAGTGTTCGGGAAGTAGGTCCGGTGGGCTCCGTCAGGAACATTGTTTTGCATTTCCGAGCAACTGACGCACGCCGTTTCCCGCTCAGTATTGCAGCGATTCGGCGGCCGTCAGCTTGGCGCTCGGAGTTCTGTATTGCATGAAAGGGATCGCGGAGGATAAAAATCAATGCGACGTAAACTCATCCTCTGGCTTGTGTTATTGATTGTTGGATTTCTTGCTGGGTTCATCCTGCCGTATGCCAGACTCAAGCGGGCACAGCAGGAACTGTCTGCCTCGACAGAACAATTACGATCCTGTCAGGCCAGCGAACAATTGTCGCAGCTTCGCGACACGGCCACGATGATGTATCTGCAGACCGCGCAAAAAAACTACGGTGAGGCCGGAGTGTACTCGCAGCGGTTTTTTGATCAAGCCCAGCGAATTGTGAGCAGCACGGGAGATTCCGCACTCCGCAACTTGCTTCGTGACACGCTGGCAACCCGCGATCAGATCACAGCAGATCTGGCGAAGGGAGATGCCGCCGCTCTTTCAGAAATACAGCCAGTGTTGTCCAAGATCGAGCAGACGGCGAAGCATTGACGAAAGCAGCCCTGCTGGATCACTGCATGAAAGAAGCGATTCAAGAGCCGGTTCGAGTGACATAGAGGCCGGGCTGATAAACCTCGATGTGATTTGGTCGTCGAGCATTCTGATGTTAACGGCGGATATCACCACATAGCGTGGAATGGAAAGGAAGTGCTTTATGAAGAAATACGCAATCGCTTTCTTAATGTTGTCTTCGTCCACCTTTGCGTTCGCTGGTCCGGGGCAGCAAGATACTACTGCGCGCTTACAATCGGCCGGCCAAGTGATGAACGAGATCATGGCGGCGCCAGATAAAGGCATCCCCGAAGAAGTGCTGAATGGCGCCAAATGTATCGCTGTGGTACCAGACATGGCGAAGGGCGGATTCATCGTCGGCGGCGAGCATGGACGAGGTGTGGTTACC
Source organism: uncultured Acidobacteriaceae bacterium (assembly GCA_963819645.1). GTDB lineage: Bacteria > Acidobacteriota > Terriglobia > Terriglobales > Acidobacteriaceae > CAVVDY01. Next base: position 43,016 of record CAWFWZ010000011.1, on the reverse strand, counting down.
TGCCGCACTGCCCATGGTTGGAGTGCACCAGCATTCATTTCGATCGGTGGAGGCAACTTTGGCTTCCAGGCTGGTGCTCAGTCAGTCGATCTCATAATGTTGTTCATGAATGACAAAGGTGTGCAAGGGCTGCTCTCCAGTAAGTTCGAGCTCACTGGTGAGGCATCCGCTACAGCCGGTCCCGTCGGAAGGCATGCCTCGGCAGGTACCGACTGGAAGATGAACACGGAAGCTTTGAGTTACTCGCGTACCAAGGGACTATTTGTCGGAGTCGCTGTGGATGGCGCTAAAATCCAGCAGGACAATGACTCCACGGTCGCGTTCTATGGCAAGGATGTTTCCTTCCGCAAAACATTGTCAGGCAATGTCCACGCCCCAGCGAGCAGCGACTCGTTTCTGTCGGCGGTAAAGGCTGCTGTCCAGAAGGCGAACGTTCACGAAAGTGCTGAAGCGAAGTAAATTTTTGATTGCCGACGTGCCCGCCGAAAGGCAGCATGCCGGCAATCGCGTTTTGTGGTGCCGCACGGGATGGCCGCCCGCGCGGCATTCCGGTAAAGCGGCCCGTGTGGTATCGCCCCCCCAAGCACCCCAGAAATCGAAGCGAGTGAGAGCTGTCGCTGAGACTTCGTCTTCAGGGCAAGATAGCTCCGAAGAGTAGCCAGCATAGCCGTAGCGCTGGCTCTTAAAGTGCCGTGAGGATCAAAAAGGGCTTTGAAGACGAAGCCTAGGTACGCTCCAACTGTTCAATGTCAATCTTCGATCAGCGAACGGCCAAGGTGCTGGGCACAATTTGTGCCTGTGTCGCCATCGCTGCCTTTCTCTACGGGGTGCGCCACACCCTCGTCGCCATTCTATTCGCGGTGCTCTTCGCTTATCTGTTAGAACCTGTCGTCTACCGAATCGAACGGTCGAAGCTCGCGAGAGGCTTGCGTTGGCTCGCGATCCTGGAAACCTATTTGGCGATTGGCGCGATTCTTGCGGTGCTCGGCATTCTATTTGGACCGAAGCTGGTTGAGGATGCTCGGCTGCTGAGCCAGTCGCTGCCCGGATTGCTAGAGAAGGTTACAACCGGAAAGATCGTGTGGCAATTTGGCAATCGGTACGGCTGGAACTACGACACTCAGCTCAAAATCGAGCAGTTTATTGCGACCCATCAGGCCGAGATTCTCGCCTGGAGTGGTCAGGCAGGTACAGCGGTTGCGAAGGCTTTACAGAGTGTTGTCTGGGTCGTTCTGATTCCCATCCTTGCCATCTTTTTCTTGCGCGATGGAAGACAGTTCTCAGCAACCTTGCTGCACTTGTTTGGCGAGGGCAACCAGCGGCGATTTCTGCGATTGATCATGACCGATCTTGACGTGATGCTGGCTCATTTCATCCGCGCGCAACTCATACTGGCCGGCATATCGCTGGTGGCTTACAGCGTGGTGTTGTCGGCTCTGCGGTTTCCGTACGCGCTGGTACTGGGAGTCGCTGCCGGAGCTATGGAGTTCATTCCCGTCGTGGGACCGTTGGTCGCTGCGTTAGCGATCGTCTTCGTCGGATTTCTGACGGCGTATCCTCATTTGTGGGCGCTGATCCTGTTCTTTGCTTGTTGGCGGGTGGTGCAGGATTATGTCGTATCCCCGCGAGTGATGGGCGGGACGCTAGAGTTGCATCCTCTGGCAGCAATCGCGGCGGTTCTCATGGGCGGCGAACTCGGCGGTGTGCTCGGTGTGTACCTTTCTATCCCGGTCGTTGCCGCCATCCGCATCGTTTGGGTGCGTTGGCAGAAATACTCCTCAGTCATCACAACTGAGGCTCCGCTCGTATCGGCCGACAAGAGCATATAGTACACGTATCGTGATCCCGAAGCTGTGAATCGCTTCCTTGCACCGCCACGGTCAATGCAGGAACCGACGCGGCAGCGATCTCGACCGGCTATGGGCCAACGCGCTTGTCGCCGTCGATTCCAGCGAAGGCAAGAAACAACTTCTTGTGTCCCGGCACGCTTCCGATGATGTAATTCGCCGCGCCCGATGTGAGATAGGCGACCTCGACATCCGCTACTACCACCAGCAATTTCCCAGCATAGTCATCATCATCTCTAGTCATTCGTCCGGGTTCGTCTGCAATCGCATCTGCCAATTACCGTGTCTGCTTGTCCTCGGTAAAGAATGCTGCCCCTAGTTTCGGATCGGCTTGAGAGCCACCTTGACCTGAGGCCATTGCTGTCGAGGAAAGATTCGAAGGCTGCGACAGTTTGCCGGTAGGATGGGCGGGGCTTTGGCTCCGCCTTTTCCCTTGCAGATGGCAGGAGGAACTCGGTATTCAGATGCATCTTGGATGGTCAGCTTCTCCGAAGTTATGAGCGGGGCGCGGAGATCAACCACGAAGATCGGGAGGCAAAGTTGTAATTCGATAAAGAACACCTCCAACTGCGGAAGGTAACTGTTCCATAAGATACAGCCCCCTCCCTCGCTCTCTGTCATAGTTTAAGTTGAAACTTAAGCACAATGTTTCGAGAACGAAGGCGAATCGCCGAGGGGACCATAAAATGTCTATCGAGAATTCCGTTGTCGCAGTTTATCCGACACATGCCGAAGCTAACGAAGCGGTTAAGGAACTTCAGCGTGGCGGCGTCGACATGCACAAGCTATCGATCGTCGGCAAGGGCTACCACACGGATGAGCAGGTGATTGGCTACTACAATACCGGCGACCGTATGGAGTATTGGGGCAAAATGGGTGCATTCTGGGGAGGCTTTTGGGGACTCCTCTTCGGTTCTGCTTTGTTCATGATCCCGGGACTTGGCCCGATCTTAGTGGCCGGACCACTGGTGGCTTGGATCGTGGCGGCCCTCGAGGGTGCGGTAGTCGTAGGAGGGCTGAGTGCTCTGGGAGCCGGCCTGTACAGCATAGGAATTCCTAAGGACAGCATTGTGAAGTATGAAACCGCCCTCCAGACGGATCAATTCCTGTTGGTGGCCCACGGGACGGCCGCAGAGGTAGCAAAAGCCAAGGACATCATCGAAACGACGCATCCTGCGTATTGCACACTGCACGCACCCGAGACAGTAGCAGCATAACGGCGCGAGCACCTCATGCGCGATATCTAAAGACGCACGGTTATCAGAGGCTCGCAATGAGCAATACCACTTGCCAAAATCCGCCGGATGAGGCCATTACGCCTTCAGTTGAAGTCCCTGTCGTTTCCTTGGCGAGGCGAGATTATTGCATTGCTGCGCCAAACCTACCTCAGAGACCTTCGGTCGTCGATTCCCGGGTTCTTTCGCGAGTGCTGGCGGAGCATGAGGGTCATGAAGGTCAACTTCGAAAGTGCAGAGCACCTTCCCACTTAATGTGTCTATACAGCAGGCAATCTTATGAGCGGGAGAGAGGGTTACGCTATGGCGACGATTACGGACGAGGAAATGCGCGTGTTCAAGGAAGCAAGCACAATGGCAATCGCCAACTTTAGGGAATACGAGCTGGTTAAAATTGGGCAGCTGGCGAAAGATCTACGCACAATACTAGAAGCCTCAAAGAGTCGGTTGCAACGGGCCAGGTGAGAGATGCCACTTTTTCGTTACCGGCTTCAGCTGTGAATATCTTAGGCGGAGCTTAGCTCCAGGTTCCGCTTTGGTGACCTCGACCGCTTTAAGCGGTTCTGCCTAAAGATAATGGGATAGTGTTTTGACATCTGCGTTGATGGCGAAAAGAGCGAATAGCTGCCATGGTTCTTTCTTAGTCCTCGCAGACAAGTTAATCGTCTCTTCCGCACAGTCTATACCCCACGATCGGCTACTCTGCGCCAGATGACTCGGAGGTCTCTATGTTCGCAGTCAAGCAGCCTAAACCCCCTGAGCTAGACTTCATACGACAGTCTGACACCCAAAGCACATGTATATATTGCGCCAAAATCATTCGGGTGAGCAACGCCACTTGTTTGAGGGTCGCAGAACAAATACATTCTGAGTTTTGTGCCGCCCTGCCTCGGAGGGCGTCGAGGCGGAATTAGGCACTAATTGCCCGCACCTTCATTTTGGAGAGCTTGTACGAAAGTAGCCTGGCGGAGGATGACGAAAGGCACTATGCGAAGCGCGGCTGGTCGTACACACTGCTTTCGGAATCTCTGTGCTGGATGCTAGTGAACTGTCGCAAAGTAACCATCACTAGCTGTTAAGCTTCTAAGTTGGTATGGCGACAGACAGCGGAGTCTTCCTCAGCAGTGACCAACATGCCGAACTCAGCAGCATTGCGCAATCGCGTTCTTTGCCTGCCGGTTATGTCTTTCGCGCCAAGCTCATCCTGATGCTGGCCGAAGGCGCTTCCTTCAACACCATCAAACGATGCCTGCAAACCAGTGCGCCTACCATCATTCGCTGGAAACAGCGGTTCCTCCAGTCCGGGATCGATGGGCTCGACACCTATCATCCCGGCCAGAAGGCTACGGTTCTGACGGCTAGCTTGCGGGCCCGGATTCTTTCCGCCACGCGCAAGAAACCCGGCGATGGCTCTACGCATTGGAGTTGCCGCAAATTGGCGGTCGCTCTTGGCGTCAGCAAAGATGCCGTGCATCGGGTCTGGAAGGAGGCTGGTCTCAAACCTCACCGTCTGCAGCGCTACATGGCCAGCGACGATCCCGAGTTCGAACGCAAAGCCGCCGACATCCTCGGCCTGTACCTGAATCCGCCGCAGCACGCAGCCGTGTTCTGTATCGACGAAAAAACCGCGATTCAGGCTCTCGATCGACTCGACCCGGTCCTGCCGCTCTCGCCGGGACGTGCCGAGCGTCATGGCTTTGAGTATTACCGACATGGCACGCTTTCTCTGTATGCGGCGCTCGACACCAAGACCGGACGGGTGCACGGAAAAACCGCCGCCCGCCATACCAGCCGCGACTTCGTCGCCTTCCTGGAAGAAGTCGTGTCCTTGTGCCCGCCTCGGCAGCAGATCCATATCATCCTCGACAATCTCGCCGCCCATAAGACCCGACTGGTTCGCGATTTCCTCCAATCGCATCCCCGCGTACAGTTTCACTTCACCCCGACCTACTCTTCTTGGCTCAACCAAGTCGAACTCTGGTTCGCCAAAATCGAGCGCGAGGTCATTGCCCGCGGCATCTTCACTTCGGTCCCCGATCTGGCCCGCAAACTCCGCCGCTACATCAACGCCTACTCAGCCAACGCCCGCCCCATCCGGTGGAAATACTCCGATCCTTCTCGCCGCCTACGTACTAACGAATTCACTGCGACAGTCCACTAGTCCTCGGAGCGCCCAATCTGCAACAACCACCCGAAAGTAGAAAGCTCCGGCTGAACGGCGTGAATCCGTCCAGCCAGTGTCGCTTCAGGCCGTCTTTCTGTCATCCACGTCTATGTACTCGGCGTCAACTACCCCGTCGCTCGGCTTGGCCTGGCCGTTACCTTCCGGAGGCCGATTGCCATTGCCATTGGCGCCGGGCTGTGCGCCGGTGCCACCTTGAGGTTGGGCCGCCTGGTACATCTGCTCGGCCAGCTTATGCGAGGCTTGGGTCAGTCGCTCACAGGCCTGGTCCATGGTTCGCTTATCGCTCGACTCCAGTGCTCTCTTAGCGTCCGCGATTGCATTCTCGACCTCGCCACGCCCGGCGCCGCTGATCTTGTCTCCGTGCTCAGACAACATCTTTCCGACACTGTAAGTCAATGAGTCGAGCTGGTTCTTGGACTCAATCGCCTCACGTTGTGTCTTGTCCTCAGCGGCATGCGATTCAGCCTCCCTCGCCATGCGCTCAACTTCTTCCTTGCTGAGCCCGGAAGACGAGGTTATCGATATGCTCTGGTTCTTGCCCGTCGCCATGTCCTTGGCGCTCACACTGAGGATGCCGTTCGCGTCTATGTCAAACGTGACTTCAATCTGGGGCACGCCTCGCGGCGCTGGCGGAATGCCGGTCAGCTGAAACTTGCCCAGCGTGCGATTCTGATTCGCCATCGGACGTTCGCCTTGCAACACATGAACCTCGACTAAGCTCTGGTTGTCGGCAGCCGTCGAGAAGGTTTGCGTCTTTCGTGAGGGAATCGTCGTATTGCGTTGGATCATCGGCGTGGCCACCCCACCTAGAGTCTCCATCGAGAGGGTTAGCGGAGTGACATCTAATAGGAGCATCTCCTTCACTTCGCCCGTGAGCACGCCGCCTTGAATTGCCGCACCAGCTGCCACCACCTCGTCCGGGTTCACGCCTTTGTTGCCTTCTTTCCCGAACAGCTCTTTTACGAGTCGCTGAATGCGAGGCATGCGAGTTTGCCCGCCCACCAGCACGACTTCATCAATCTTGCTAGTGTCAACGTCTGCGTCCTTGACACATTGTTTGGAAGGCGGCACAGATCGCTGGATGAGCTCCTCGACCATTGATTCCAGCTTGGCACGAGTCAGCTGTTTTACCAGATGCTTTGGCCCGCTGGCGTCGGCGGTGATAAAGGGAAGGTTAATCGACGTCTCCATCGTCGTAGAAAGCTCCATCTTGGCTCGTTCGGCTGCATCACGCAGCCGCTGCAGAGCCATCTCATTGCCCTTGGCACGCAGGTCAAGACCCTCGGTTTTCTTGAACTCGTCAACCAGCCAGTCCACCACGTGCTGGTCGATGTTGTCGCCGCCCAGGTGCGTGTCACCATTGGTCGCCTTTACCTCAATGAGGCCATCGCCAACCTGCAGGATCGAGATGTCGAAGGTACCGCCGCCGAAATCATAGACGGCGATGGTCTCGTCCTTTTTCTTGTCGAGACCGTAGGCCAGCGCGGCGGCGGTGGGCTCGTTGATGATGCGCTTAACGTCCAGTCCAGCGATCTTGCCTGCGTCTTTGGTTGCTTGGCGCTGCGCGTCGTTAAAATATGCCGGGACGGTAATGACTGCGTCAGTGACCTTCTCGCCCAGGTAATCCTCAGCCGACTTCTTAAGCTTTTGAAGAATCATCGCGGAGATTTCCGGAGGAGTGTATCGTTTGCCTTCAGCCCAGATCACGACATGGTCACCCTCCGGTTCCACTTTAAATGGCACCGTTTTCAGTTCTTCTTTGATCTCATCGTAGCGGCGTCCCATGAAGCGCTTAATTGAAAAGATAGTGTTCTCGGGGTTAGTAATCGCCTGCCGCTTAGCAACCTGACCTACTAGCCGTTCTCCTGACTTCGTGAAAGCTACTACCGATGGCGTCGTTCGACCGCCCTCCTCATTCGGAATGATCTTAGGCTCACCCGCCTCGACTACCGCAACTACCGAGTTCGTCGTGCCGAGATCAATGCCTATGGTTTTTCCCATTACCTCGTCCTCCATCACTTATTAAGACTTCCGTCATACAAATTCCCGCATGACGGTTAAGATTGAACATCTTTACCTTTCCGGAACGGTTTCGGTCGTCAACCCTCAGGCTTATTAGCTCAGACGTTCGAGAAACCATCGTCGCCGAAGAGGTACCGCGCTTAAATCGCCATCAACAAGCGAATAGTCAGCACGGATCTCCTAATACATGTCGCCCATACCACCGCGGGCGCCGGAAGCCGCCGTTGCAGACTTGTCTTCTGGAAGATCTGCAATCAGGGCTTCCGTGGTGAGCATCAGGGACGCGATTGATCCGGCATTGGTCAAGGCCGTGCGCACGACCTTGGTAGGATCCAGGACTCCCGCCTTGACCAAATCTTCGTACTTGCCGGTGAGCGCGTTGTAACCGAAGTTATTGTCCTTCGATTCGTTGACCCGGCCGAGGACAATGGCGCCTTCTTCGCCAGCGTTTTCAGCGATCTGGCGCAGCGGCTCCTGCAGAGCGCGCTTTACGATGTTCACTCCGATTTGCTCATCGCCTTCAAGTCTTAACTTGTCGAGGGCGGGAATGCAGCGGGCCAGAGCCACGCCACCGCCGGGCACGATGCCTTCCTCGACGGCTGCGCGAGTCGCGTGCATGGCATCTTCCACGCGGGCTTTCTTTTCTTTCATTTCTGTTTCGGTGGCCGCCCCAACCTTAATGATGGCGACTCCGCCAACCAGTTTCGCTAAACGCTCCTGCAACTTCTCGCGATCGTAGTCACTGGTAGTCTTTTCGATCTGGCCACGAATCTCCTTCACGCGGCTCTCAACATCGCCAGGCTTGCCTTTGCCCTCGATGATGGTCGTATTGTCCTTATCGATCGTAACTTTCTTGGCTTGTCCCAGATCGTCGAGTTGTACGTTCTCCAGCTTGATTCCCAGGTCCTCCGTGATCGCTTTTCCACCAGTGAGCGTTGCGATGTCCTGCAACATAGCCTTACGGCGGTCGCCGAAGCCAGGTGCCTTCACCGCAGCAACCTTCAGGCTGCCTCGCAACTTGTTGACCACCAGGGTCGCCAGAGCTTCGCCTTCAATGTCCTCGGCAATGATCAGCAGGGGCATGCCGCTTTTGGATATCTGTTCCAGCAAGGGAAGAATGTCCTTCATGGAACTGATTTTCTTTTCATTGATCAGGATGTAGGCATCTTCGAAGGCGACTTCCATGCGCTCGGGATCGGTAACGAAATACGGCGAAAGGTAGCCGCGGTCGAACTGCATGCCTTCCACGACTTCGAGTTGGGTCTCGAGCGTTTTGGACTCTTCGACCGTGATGACGCCATCCTTGCCAACCTTCTTCATTGCATCGGCGATGATGTGGCCGATCGTGTCATCGTTGTTGGCGGAGATACTGCCGACCTGGGCGATCATCTCACCGGTTACAGGTTTTGAGAGCTTGTCGAGTTCCCCATTTGTGCGCTCACCGGTTTTGGGATCTATGGGGCCGCAAACGACGGTGACGGCGCTCTCGATACCACGCTTCAGGGCCATGGGATTGGCTCCAGCAGCAACCGTCTTCACGCCTTCCCGAAAAATGGCCTGGGCCAGAACGGTGGCCGTGGTGGTTCCGTCACCGGCCACGTCGCTGGTCTTGGAGGCGACTTCCCGCACCATCTGTGCGCCAATGTTCTCGAGGGGATCCTGCAGATCGATTTCTTTGGCTACCGTGACGCCGTCTTTGGTGATGAGCGGTGAGCCGAACTTCTTCTCAATTACCACGTTACGGCCCTTGGGGCCGAGCGTCACCTTCACAGCGTCTGCCATAACGTTGACGCCGCGGAGGATCGCCTGCCGCGACCCTTCTCCCTGCTCAATTTGCTTTGCCATGACTGCGTTCTCCTAACCTTGTGATTGGACATCCTGAGTGGACATCATCGATCGAACATCGTTTTGCCGCCACGCGCGGCGTGACCGTGGTGAAAGGCGCGAATCGGCCCTCTGACGTTACTTCCTGAGGCCCACGGGTTCTTTCTTCTCTGCGCCGGTGACCACGCCAAGCACGTCTTCCTCTTTCATGATGAGGAAATCGCTGCCGTCAATTTGGATTTCGGTGCCCGTGTACTTGCCAAATAGAATGTGATCGCCTTCTTTGAGTGCGAGCGGGAAGAGTTTGCCTTCGTCATTGGTCCTGCCCTTGCCAACCGAGACAACTTCGCCTTCCTGTGGTTTGTCTTTGGCAGAATCCGGGATGATGATTCCGCCCCGAGTGGTGCCAGCTTCTTCGATCCGTCGAATCAGAACACGATCGTGCAGTGGGACAAATTTTGTTGCCATATTTGCAGACTCCTGTCTCACTTGAATCCGTTTTTATAGAAGGCAGTAACAAGAGAACGACGCCTTCCGTCACCGATGTTGAAGTGCCGACCTCATACTAGGCGCGTTATATCAAGATGGATAAGCCCGAATGGCACTCGCGGCGCTGGAGTACATCACTTCTTGTGCCTATGACAGCATCGCACTTGCAGAAGCACTAATCTGCTCAGTGTTGCTCACTATTTGGGCGAAAAGCGTGAAAGGGGGCACGACATAGTCAAAGTAATGGCCGGCCGTGCATATGCAGTGGTGCGGAAAAGAATCACAAAAAGCTGGCGCAACGAAGGCCGGCTTGCTCTTCAATTTCTTCCCTTGAGGCAATCCCGTCTACGGCAGTTAAATCTCTCCGTTGTTCCTCAAGATCGGGACCATCGAGGCTGGTCCATTTTCACGTGCCGCGTTCTCCACGTTATCTTCCTCAATTTGCTCCTCAACCTCCTCCTCATTGGCCGCAACATCGTCGTGTGTTGCGATCTGTTGGCTCAATCGAGATTCAGGGTTCGTTGCAGACTTTCCGACGGTTTTCATGATTCGTTAACCTCTCTCCCCTTGTGCCTTTCATAGAGTCGCCGAGCCTCGTTCGCAATACTGGTCAGAAGTGAGCAGCCAATCTCAGGCATGATGCTTGAAATTGTCACCGAGTGGTCACAATCGGACAGCTTGGACGAACACTGGTCTGCAACACTGCGTACATGGCAACGAAAACGATTCCGGAATATCTCGAGGACGAGCGCCGAAACCGTGAAGGCACTCAGCTGCTGACGGACAAGGAAGCCGCCCGCATCCAGTCTCTGCACCAGGGCCACCATCGCACTCGGAAATCGCCCAAGCTGGAATTGCAGGCCCCGGTTGAAGTCGTAGTCAAAGCGAAAAAGCCCGCTGTGGCTAAAACGCGAAAGCCTGCCGTGGGCAAAGCAAGAAAGCCACCTATGGCCAAAGCGCGAACGCGTGCCGTGGCAAAGGCGAGAAAATCTGTCGCAGCCAAACCGACAAAACCTGCTGGAACAGCTCTGAGAAAGCCAACAGTCGCGCGCAAGACGGGAACGAAAGCCCGCAGGATGGCGTAAGGATCGCTGCATGATCTTGCGGTCGGCGGACCCTACTCTCCAGGAGGAGTCATGAAAATCCTAATGGGAATTGACGATTCGAAGTTCTCGGGGGATGTACTACAGGCTGTTATCACGCAGTTTCGACCTGAGCATATAGAGGTTCGGGTCTTGCATGTATTGCAGTCCAGTGTGCCAGCTCCCCCGCAAATGGCTCCAGGCTACGCTCCTGAATTGGACGACCTGAAGGAGCCAGCCCGTGAGTTGGTGGAGCGAATTGCGAACGAGCTGCGTAGCGCCGGATTCAAGGTGGATACCGCCGTCCAGATAGGTGACATCAGAGCTAGAATCATCGATTCCGCTGCAGAGTGGGGCGCCGATCTGATCGTCGTCGGTTCGCATGGGCGGAGCGGCATCGAGCGTTTCTTGCTTGGCAGTGTGGCCGAATTCGTCGCTCGCCATGCCGCGTGCTCCGTAGAAATCGTTCGCGCTTCAGTGCGCGGCTGACGGACGGGCGGCTACTCAACTTTTGCCCTTTTGGACGACTTCCACGGGCATGTGGCTCAGCTTGGTATAAACCCGACGCAGTCGTAGCAGAGGCCACCAATCGTAAAGATAGATCTGCATCGGTCGCCACATGGCGACCCATCCGGCAATCGTAAGGCTCTCCCGCACGACGGCAGCCCAAGTGCCCGCCTCATGACCTAACAACATCTTGCTGAGGAATAGACATGCCGACAAGAACAGCAGCCCGATAAAAAGGCTGGTGCGGCCCTGCCTCAGGAGGCGCTTGAACTCCAAGTCAGTGATCTTGGCGCGGTGCGCAAAATAGTTGTGGACGGCCGTCCTGATCATTGCTTGGGGATCTTCGGCCGGCCACTGATCCAAGTGGATGCGCAATTTGATCGGAGCGTTAGGAGAGAATTCCTGAGCCCAACTGACGATGAATTCTTCTGCGTCGTCGTCCAGATCCTTTTCAATGAACGGAGAAGGGTCCATCGAATTGAAGAGCTGGTTCGTATCGCGCAGTTTCAGGCTTATGATGTGGGGGTGCCCTCGGTCCGCCGCAGCAGCTTTAGAGAACCAAAAACGCATACCAGAATCTCTTCTATCTTCGGTTTTGAAGGACAGGCTCGGCTCCGCGACCATGCCGATGTTTTCTAACGTACCGCAAGCGTTCCTCTTTGAGCGACAGACCTTCGGTGAGTTTTGGCGCCTGAACTGAAGCTCGGCATCGTTCTTCGCCTGAAATAGCAGTAATCCTGATGTTTGCCACCAGGACTGGGGTGCCCGCTATTGTTCTCCCGAATTCGGTTTCTGGGTCATGATGACCTAATCAAGCGAAGCCACTGGAATATGAACTGCGAGCACTGGACAAGATCCGAGCTGTATCACTCGGTACGTTGTGGAACCAAAGAGTGCCGTATCCAACGCACCGCGACCACGCACTCCCATGATCACCAGGTCGGTTTGTGCCTCAAGGGCGAGTTGAATGATCTCCTGGTATGGCTTGCCGATCCGTACCATCACCTTGACGCATGCACTCCCCTCGCGCTTTTGGGCGTAATGGATTCTTCCAGCTGTTTCACCGCCTTCTCAGTTGCGCTGTGAACGTCTGTCGAACTCGGCGTATCTTCCAGCACGTGCAGCAGCGTAAGTTCCGCGCCGTACTCCTTGGCCATCGAGAGCGCGTACTTCGAGGCGTGACGAGCATGGTCTGAAAAATCCGTACAAAGAAGCATCTTTCTGAGGTGGACTGGCTCCGGATCCTGCACGGAGCTTGTGACATGATGTGCAGGCTTTCGTACCGCTAAGACCGGGCACCGCGCCCGTCGCAGCACCCTCTCTGTCACGGATCCCAGCATCAGCCGATCAATTCCTCGCAACCCGTGAGTTCCCATCACGATCAGATTCACTGCCTGCGCTTCAGCCAGAGAGAGGATCAGATCCGTCACCGAGCCATCTTGCACGAAGCATTGGGGCCGAATCTCGGTCCGCGTGTGGCGATCCGCAAATTCCTGAAGCTGCTGCTCAACGTCGGCGCGGAGTTCCTGACAGCGTCTTTTCATAAGAATCTGGATAAATGTCCCAAAACCCCAAGGGCTGTCAGAGAGTACAAAACGTGCTGCAAGAACAACGTCGCCTTGTAGTGCCATGCTAGCGACTGCGCGTACTCGTACGCGTTGACTGAAAACTCCGAAAAATCGACAGGGCAAAGAATAGATTTAATTTGCGGCATACGACGGTGCACCTCGAATGATCTCGTCAGCTTCAACAGTCGCATCTTCCGTCCTTACGAAATAGCCCTGGTCGGATGTTTCGCCGACATGTTGGGTCTTTCCGAGCAAGCCCCTTTCCTGAGGATCAAATACCCGGTAGGCTGCCAGCTTGATGCGATCGTTCACGAGGAACCAGGCCAGAGCATATCCCCAAACGAAGAGTGCCCAACCCCACCCGATCGGGGCCATGAAAATCCCATAGACGGCAATGAGTGTCGCGATCAGCTGAGTTCCGACCACTGCCGCCAGTAGAATCGGCGCCGGCCGAATTGACCAGAAAGCCCGCCGCGTTCGCGTGACGAAAATCGTGAGATGACCGGCGACCGACAGCTTGAGATACATGAACGACTGGATCACTTCACGGTTGAGATGGAAGACCCGTTCCCCCAGATAGAAGAGTCCAAAGGAAGCAACGACACCGGCGACGCCCAAGATCGTGGCGATGCCGAGCACCACCGGCATATTCCAGGCCTCTGGGCGATTGGCGTACCGCACCCGATCATAGGCAATGGAGAGAATCGCTCCATCATTGAGAATCGCCAGCAAGACGATCATCACCGCCGTAACCGGGTAGAAGTTGAATACGAGAATCGACAGCGTCATGAACAGCAGCACCCGGATCGTCTCCGCGATGCGATAGATGGCATAGCTGTTCATGCGCTGGAACATCTTCCGGCTTTCTTTGATGGCATCGATGATCACGGACAGACCGGGGTTCAGCAGGGCAATGTCGGCGGCGGCGCGCGCAGCATCGGTAGCTCCGGAAACCGCAATTCCGGCGTCGGCCAGTTTGAGTGCCGGAGCGTCGTTTACGCCGTCGCCGGTCATGCCTACGATGTGCTTTTCTTTCTGAAGAACCCCGACAATGTGAAACTTGTGTTCCGGAAAGACCTGAGCAAAGCCGTCGGCCTGCTCGATAGCTTGCGCTAGCTGGCCAGCCTCGTAATGCTTGCTCTCCGCAAGAATGGAGGCGTCCACGATGTTCTGGCCCAAGCCAAGCTGGCGTGCCATTTCCTTGGCAATGGCGATCTGGTCGCCAGTGACCATCTTCACCTTCACGCCCATTTGCAAAGCGGTCGCGATCGTGCTCTTCGAATCTTCCCGTGGAGGATCGAACAATGGCAGAACACCCAGAAACCGCCAATGGTCCTTCTCGTCGGTGCGAGCCACACCCAGGGAGCGAAAGCCCCGAGCCGCAAACTCATTGACTGCCTTCTCGACTTCCCCTCGCACCTCCTCGGCATCGGCCGCCATGTCGAGAATCACCTGGGGCGCGCCCTTTGTGACTCGAAACTGAGACTTTCTCCGGTCCTTTGACAGTAGACTCTGTGCGTTTGTGTACTGAATCGAAAGGCTGGAAGTGCACGATCTGGTAGCTGTCCAGAGCATGTGCATCTTTCAGACCGCTCAGGACAGCCAGGTCGATGGGATCCTGGTTTTCGGCCCGGGAAGCGAGCGACGCGGCGAAGACCACTTCTTCGGGCCGAACCCCACTCACGCAGAACGGATCGCCCAGTGTCAGCTTGTTCTGCGTCAACGTGCCCGGTTTTGTCCGAACAGAGAACATCAATCCCGGCCAGCTCTTCCATCGCCGCCAAGCGGGTGACGATGGCTTTCTTGCGCGCCAGAGTTCGAGCGCCCACCGCCATCGTCACCGAGAGCACAGCGGGCATGGCCACGGGAACCGCAGCGATCGTCAAGACCAGCGCGAACTGCAAGGTCGTCATCATTCTGTCGCCGCGGAACAAAGCCACAGCGAGAATCAGAGTCACCAGAGCGACCGCAATGACGATGAGGTAGTCGCCAATCTTCAGCACGGCTTTTTGGAAGTGGCTTACGGTGTGCGCCGTCTCCACCAGGTGCGCCGTCTTGCCAAAATAAGTATTCTGCGCCGGTGGCGTAGACCAGGGCATCGATCTCTCCCTGCTTGAGAATCGAGCCGGAGTACACGGCCTCGCCCGAATTGCGCGTGACCGGCAAGGATTCTCCGGTCAGAGCAGATTGATCTACCTGTATCGGGTCGCCTTCCAGCAAACGGGCATCCGCGGGAATGATGTCGCCGATCCGAATGCGCATCAAATCGCCCGGCACCAGCTCGCGCGCAGGGATCGTAGTCCATGTTCCATCCCGCTTGACCCGCGCCTGCAACGCGAGTGTTGCCTTGAGAGCGGCGATGGCGTTGCCCGCCTGAAACTCTTCCCAGAAGCCCACCCCGGCATTCATCAGCAGCAATGCCAGAATGATGCCGAAATCCTCCCAATGGTGCACCACTGCGGACAGAATTGCGGCCACCTCGATCATCCACGGGATGGGGCCCCAGAAATAAGAGAGGAATTTCAGGATGGGATTGACTTTTTCTTCGGGCAGTTCGTTGAAACCATATTGCGCGAGCCGGCCCTTAGCCTCCGTCTGGCTAAGCCCCGTCGCCGGAGCTTGCAGACGTGAGCGAAGTTCCGCCAGGCTCAATGACGTTAAGTCTTTTTGTCCAATGGTCGAAGCAATGTCGACTTGATTGAGGGGCGGAGCTTGCGAACTCGTGTCCCCCATATGTCCTCCTCCGGCCGCGGGCATGCTTACAGTTCGACAAACTTAAAAACAGTCGCCCTATGTCAATGCCAGGCGGGTTGTGTCCACTCTGAAAGCGAGATGGTGTTCTCGGCGGACGTCATCCCGCCCCTGCTCGGGCCGACCTTCCTCAGCCCTCCGCTTCACGATGTCCTTCCCGTTCATCTTAGTCCTGGCTTTACACCCGCAGCGGCCAGCATTCGCATATCAATATCCATGTGGGGAACTACCACCGGAAAGGCGAGCAAGGGCCCTGCCCATATGATGTGAGAGGGTCGATACCATTGAAATGGCCGGCGCCTTTAAGCTACGGCTGCTACGCTCCCGCCTTCCATACCCTCTGCTTGAGCGCCAGGTTTCTTCCTGGCTATTTCGGTCTCCGCTCGGAGCCAATCATCGAGGTCGTGCCCGTTTTCACAGCCCCGTTCCTCGTAAAGCTGATACGCACGTACGCGAATTAACTCTTCCGTCGAGTCGAGCGAGCATTCGTCAGGTTTTGCATTTGAATCATTTGCAGTCTTATGTCGCATGGTGGAACCTCCTGCACCGCTAACGATGCAACGCAAGGTTGAAGAAGGAGGGGCCGACTGGAGAGAGCTGCGCGGTGCACAGACGCACGTCCATACACTTGCATTTATGTTTTCATGAATCTCCCTGCGAATCGGTGACAATTGTCACCTCCCCCGGTGACGCGCCACTGATAGGGATCGCAAAGAGATCGGGCTCTCCGGATGAGATCCTCTCAAGACGCAATGACGCCAGTGCGAGTTCGCGTCGCGACCTACGGCGTGTAACCAGCGCAGCAGCACCTCGGGATCGAACGACGGCCGACCCGTCGAACTGTAAAGCGGCTTCAGCCGTTCGCGCACGAAGCTCAGA
This sequence comes from uncultured Acidobacteriaceae bacterium, assembly GCA_963819645.1. GTDB lineage: Bacteria > Acidobacteriota > Terriglobia > Terriglobales > Acidobacteriaceae > CAVVDY01. The sequence goes on along the minus strand of CAWFWZ010000011.1, from coordinate 26,627 downwards.
TCGACGTGCTTATCGATGAGCCGGAGCACGTGATCTTCGGGGATCTGATCTTCATAAGCGGAAGTAGCAGAACTGCATGGCCGCAATGGACCGCCCGCACCGTCAACAACGGCCCATTCCGAGTGTCCGTGTTAGACGTTCCCCTGCGGATGGCAGCGCGCTCTCCCGCGCATCCCTTCGTGTCCGCGTCTGAAAAACCTGACGAAGGAGAACTGAATATGACTAACGTGACCTCAAGTATTGCTGAACGAGCTTGTCTCCTCAGAGGACGATGACCGCCCGACTGCGGGCGCTGAAACCGTAGGCCACACGAACTCGCCACGTCCATCGACGCGTGCGAGCTGCTGCAATCGGTCGCCATGCGGCCACTTCCGTTATGTTCACAATTGACCAGATTCCTAGCGCACATTTGCTTGATAGTAAGCAGGTGGCGAGAAGGCCGAACGGAGGGATAGACAGGGATAGACAATGAGAGCAACAGTCATTGAGAAAATAACGCGCCCACCTGATGAAACCCACGACGCTGACCTCCGGAGCGATCCCCCAAGAAAAATCATCTCCTGCCGCCCAAGCCAGCTAACAACGCGCGGGCGACACATTGTATTCGTGGAGGCAATATGGCAAAAACAGCGGTTGGTTTGTTTGAGAATCCGGCCTCAGTCGACGAGGTCGTCCGCGACCTCGAGGCCAGCGGTTTCCCTCGGAAGGACGTCCGTGTCTTAGGCGAGCCGCGGGAAATGGCGGGTAGTGGAGTCATGAGTACCCCGCACACTGATTTTGAAGTGGGCTTGATTCGTGATCTCACGGCGTTCGGGGTCGTCGAAGCGGACGCCGAAGATTATGTCCACGGAGTACGGCGCGGAGGAGTCATGGTCTTCGCCACGGGTTCGGGCGACAAGGCGGAGGGGGCAACTGAGATTATGAACCGCCACGGCGCTGTGGAGATCGAAAAGATCAGTGCATCCCGGCCCGAACTCCCGAGCATGGACAACGATGAGGCGCCCCCCGTCCGCGATGCGTCTGTCCAAACTGGAAGGTCCCGTTCCGCAGGAGGCGGTGCTCGCCTGTTCGTGTGGTAGCGCTTTCTCGAAGGACAGACGCTCCGACACGAAGATTGAAGATAACGCTTGGGAGGGGTGTCCTTGGCGAAACGTAGACCGCGTGAGAATGAAGCGCGGCTTGATGAACTAGGAAGCGATCCTTGGCAAGTGGGCTCGGACAGCGCTGGGCAATCAGGGGATACTCAGGGCCTCTCGGAAACCGCAGATGCTGCCGGCGAAAGCGTCGAAGAACTCGCCGATACGGATCAAGCATTTGAGGCGGAGGCCGTCAGCGGCGTCGAGGATGCTGCGGACCACCCCGAAAGGCCTGCACACAGCAGTGAGGATCGTGCCCGGTCAGATGACATGCCGCCGGAAGGCGGAGAATAGCGAGCGCGACCGGAGGAGCACTCCCCGTTTCGGATGGCGCAAGGGTCACCAGGGCAATTGGCGAGAGGATCATGAACGGCTTCCAGGGGCGGATCATCTGCGCCAGATCTGGAGGACGCCCAGACGATTCAGAGATGCCTGGCGTCGAACCCAAGGGAGAAATCATGAGCGACCAAGCCCGCGTCAGCCACCCGATCTACAACCTTCTGCCCACGGAAATCGAGGGATTCGATTCCCTGGCGGAGCTGGCCCTGGATCATGCGCTGGTCGTGGAATCATGCCACCGACGAAGTGTGGCGGCAGCTTGATCCCACACTGTGGGAACTCACGCATAACCCCTGGGTTGTCCTGCAGACGGTCTCGCGCGACCAGATCGAGCGCGTGCTGGCCGATCCTGCCTTCCGCAAGAACGTTGATGACCTGCTGCGAGCCAAGCGGCAGGCGGCGGAGACGCCGGCGTGGTTTCAGCAAAAGCATCCGCAAGCTCCCTTGACCTGCGTCGCGTATTTCAGCATGGAATTCATGTTGAGCGAAGCGCTGCCGATCTACTCGGGCGGGCTTGGCAATGTGGCCGGCGATCAGCTCAAAGCCGCCAGCGATCTGGGCGTGCCGGTGGTCGGCGTGGGACTGCTCTACCAGCAAGGCTATTTTCGCCAGGTGATCGACAAGGACGGAGCGCAACAGGCCCTCTACCCGTACAACGATCCCGGACAGTTGCCGATCACGCCGTTGCGCCAACCGAACGGCGAGTGGTTGCGGTTGGAGATCGCCTTGCCGGGTTACTCGGTCTGGCTGCGCGCCTGGCAGGTCCAGGTCGGCAGAGTGAAGCTTTACCTGCTGGACAGCAATGACGCGGCGAACTTCCCCGCTCATCGAGGCATTACCAGCGAGCTGTATGGCGGCGGACCGGAGTTGCGCCTCAAGCAGGAACTGCTGCTCGGGATCGGCGGATGGCGACTGCTCCGCGCGCTCGGCATCCAGCCGGAAGTCTGTCATCTGAATGAAGGGCATGCGGCGTTCGCCGTGTTGGAACGTGCCCGCAACTTCATGGAAGAGACAGGGCAGCCCTTCGAAGTCGCGCTGGCCGTCACGCGAGCGGGGAATCTCTTCACCACCCACACGGCAGTGGCCGCCGGCTTTGATCGTTTCGCTCCGGCCCTCATCGAGCAATACCTCGGGCGGTATGCCGAGAAGAAGCTCGGCATTACCCTTCACGATTTGCTGGCTCTGGGCCGCCAGAACCCGAACGACTCGTCGGAGAGTTTCAACATGGCCTATCTGGCGATCCGCGGGAGCGGGGCGGTCAACGGCGTGAGTCGCTTGCACGGGAAGGTGAGCCGGCATCTCTTTGAGCCGCTGTTTCCGCGCTGGCCGGAGGACGAAGTGCCGGTCGGACACGTGACCAACGGAGTCCACATGCCGACCTGGGACTCGGCCCCGGCCGATGATCTTTGGACGGAAGCCTGTGGAAAGGACCGCTGGCTGGGAACGACGGAAACCCTGGAGCAGGACATTCGCCGCGTCTCCGACGCCACGCTCTGGCAATTTCGCACCGCCGCCAGCAAGTCTCTTGTTGAATACGCTCGCGAACGATTGTCCCGGCAACTGGCTGCCTCAGGCGCGTCGGCCGAGGCGGTTGAGGCGGCGAAACATCTCTTTGATCCCAACGCATTGACACTGGGCTTTGCGCGCCGCTTCGCGACCTACAAGAGACCGAACCTGCTGCTGCACGACCCGGAGCGGCTGCTTCGTCTGTTGACCAATCCTCAGCGCCCGGTGCAACTCATCATCGCCGGCAAGGCCCATCCGGCGGACCGGGCGGGGCAGGCCTTGATCCAGGAATGGATCGATTTCATCCGCCAGCCGGAGACCCGGCCCCACATCATCTTCCTGAGCGACTACGACATGCTGTTGACGGAGCACCTGGTGCAGGGCGTGGACGTCTGGATCAACACGCCGCGGCGGCCCTGGGAGGCGTGCGGAACGAGCGGCATGAAAGTGCTCGTCAATGGAGGCATCAATCTCTCGGAATTGGACGGCTGGTGGGCGGAAGCCTACACGCCTGAAGTGGGGTGGGCGTTGGGGGACGGCCAGGAGCATGGCGACGATCCCGCCTGGGACGCGGTCGAAGCCGACGCGCTCTACGACCTGCTCGAGCGGGAGGTGATCCCGGAGTTTTATACCCGAGACGAGAGCGGCATTCCCACCGCGTGGGTCAAGCGGATGCGGGAAAGCATGGCGCGGTTGACACCGCGCTTCTCCGCCGACCGCGCGGTGCGCGAATACACCGAACAACACTACCTCCCGGCTGCAGCCGCCTACCGTGAGCGCGCTGCGAACAAAGGCGCCATTGGCAGGCAAATGGTCGATTGGCAGCAGCAGTCGGAACAGAAATGGGCCACGGCTGCGCTTCGGAGAAGTGAAGGTTGAGACCAACGCGGAGCAGCACGTGTTTGAAGTTGAGGTCTTTCTCAATGATCTCGACCCGAAGGCGGTGCGGGTAGAGCTTTACGCCAACGGAGTCAACGGCGGCGCTCCCGTGCGGCAGGAGATGAAGTGCGTCGCGACCGCTGGCTGGCGCATCGGTGCGGCTGCGTTTACCGCGCGGCGGTGTCTGCGGCCCGTCCAGCGGGAGACTATACGGCGCGAGTGATACCGCACTGCGACGGCGTTGCGGTCCCACTGGAAGACGCACGAATCCTGTGGCAGCGATGATCCGATCGACGGAAGAACAGACGATGAAGAGAACCGACTGCAATCACCTGCCTGTTTCTGGATATCGGCGGTGTCCTGCTCACCAACGGGTGGGATCATCATGCCCGCAGACGGGCGGCGACAGAACTTCAAGCTGGAGTGGGCCGAGATGGAGGATCGGCATCACCTGATCTTCGACACCTACGAGGAGGGAAAGCTCACGCTCGAAGAATATTTGAGCCGGGTGGTCTTCTACCAGAAGCGACCGTTCACCCGGGCTCAGTTTCGGCGCTTCATGTTCGCGCAATCGAAACCTTACCCCGAGATGATCGAGCTGGTCGCTCAGCTCAAGGTCCGGCACGGGCTGAAGATCGCCGTGGTCAGCAACGAAGCGCGCGAACTGAATGCGTATCGGATTCGCAAGTTCAAGCTGGACGGGTTTGTGGATTCCTTTATTTCCTCCTGCTTCGTCCACGTCCGCAAGCCCGACGCGGACATCTTTCGGCTTGCGCTGGACATCGCCCAGGCGCCAGCCCAGCAGGTCGTCTATATCGAAAACACCCCGATGTTCGTCCAGATCGCGGAAGGTTTGGGGATTCGAAGCATTCTTCACACGGATTACAAGTCCACGTGCGCGAAACTGGCTTCGTTCGGATTGCAGACATGACGAAGGAGTCATCCATGAAACCAGCTAACCCACGCATCCTGACGATCAATGGCGGCTCGTCGAGCATCAAGTTCGCGCTGTTCGAGGCCGGTGACTCGCTCCGACGGATTCTGGAGGGCGGGATTGAGCGGATTGGACTGCCGGAGGCCACCTTGCGGGTGAAAGGCTTGGACCAGGCGGACAACTTTTCGCGGTCGGTGACGGCGCCGGATCACACGGTGGCGGTGGGCGCTCTGATGGATTGGATCGAGGAACGCAGCGGGCGTGATGCATTGACCGCGGTGGGGCATCGCGTGGTGCATGGCGGGCCGAAGTATTGCGAGCCGCAGCGAATCACTGCGGAAATGGTTGAGGAGCTGCACCGGCTCAGTCCATTCGATCCTGAGCATCTGCCGGAGGAGATCCTGTTGACCGAGGCGTTTCATCGCCGATTTCCTGACCTGCCCCAAGTGGCGTGTTTCGACACGGCTTTTCACCATGACCTGCCGCGCGTGGCCCAGACTGTTGCCGATCCCGCGCCGCTACGAAGCGCAGGGGGTGCGGCGGTACGGGTTTCACGGGTTGTCGTATGCGTTTCTGATGGAAGAACTGGCCCGCCTGGGCGGAGCCGAAGCGGCACAAGGCCGGGTCATCCTCGCCCACCTCGGCAATGGCGCGAGCCTGGCGGCGGTGCGTGACGGCAAATCCGTGGACACAAGCATGAGTTTCACCCCGACCGCCGGGGTGCCGATGAGCACCCGCTCCGGCGATCTCGATCCCGGACTGGTTTGGTATCTGGCGCGCACTGAAAAAATGAGCGCGAAGCAATTCAACGAGATGGTCAATTTCCAGTCCGGGCTGCTCGGCATATCCGAAACCAGTTCCGACATGCGTGACTTGCTCGAGCGCGAAACGCAGGACGTGCGGGCGGCTGAAGCGGTCGCGCTGTTTTGCTACCAGGTCAAGAAATGGATCGGCGCATTCGCGGCGGCGTTGGGCGGACTGGACACGCTGGTGTTCGCTGGTGGCATCGGAGAGAACGCGCCCCCGGTCCGCGCCCGGATTTGCGATGGGCTGGGATTCCTTGGAATCGAACTCGAAGAAAAGCGAAATGCGGCGAATGAGGGCGTGATTTCCGCGGCGGCCAGCCGGGTTGCGGTCCGCGTCATTCGCACGGACGAAGAACGCATGATCGCCAAGACGGTTTGCCAGCGTTCTCGGACTTGGCTGCAGAACAAGAAGGAGAATTGAATCATGAAGACAGACACACTCACTCCGGAACTGCTCGACCACAAACCCGAAGCAGCGAACAGAAAGAGTTAACCAAGAAAACCAACACTCTCACTCCAGAACTGCTCCACAAGATGGATGCCTACTGGCGCGCCGCCAACTATCTGTCGGTCGGCCAGATTTATCTCTACGACAATCCGCTGCTGAAGGAGCCGCTGAAACTGTCGCACGTGAAGCCGCTGGTGGTCGGACACTGGGGCACGACGCCGGGCCAGAACTTCATCTACGTGCATCTGAACCGGGTCATCAAGAAGTATGACCTGGACATGTTCTACATCGCCGGTCCCGGTCACGGCGGCCCGGCGCTGGTGGGCAACGTCTATCTCGAAGGCACCTGGAGTGAGATTTATCCGAACGTCAGCCAGGACGAAGCCGGGCTGAAAAAGCTGTTCAAGCAGTTCTCGTTTCCCGGCGGGATTTCCAGCCATGTTGCGCCGACGACGCCGGGGTCGATTCACGAAGGTGGCGAGCTGGGGTACTCGCTCAGCCATGCCTTCGGGGCCGCGTTCGACAATCCCGATCTGATCGTCGCCTGCGTCATCGGCGACGGTGAAGCGGAAACGGCCTCCTTGGCGACCGCCTGGCAGTCCAACAAGTTTCTCGACCCGATTACCGACGGAGCCGTGCTGCCGATCCTGCACCTCAATGGCTACAAGATCAGCAACCCGACCGTCCTGGCCCGCATCGAGCATGAGGAATTGGAGCAATTTCTGCGAGGCTGCGGCTGGACGCCCTACTTTGTGGAAGGCGATGAGCCGGAAAAGATGCATGAACTCATGGCCACCACCTTGGACAAGGCCATCGAGGACATCCGGCAAATCCAAAGCAATGCACGGAACAAGAACGACACCACTCGGCCGCGCTGGCCAATGATCGTCCTCAAGTCACCCAAGGGCTGGACGGGGCCGAAAGTCGTCGATGGCCTGCAAATCGAGGGCACCTTCCGAGCGCACCAGGTGCCGCTCCTGGTGGATCCCGAGCATCCCGATCATGTCAAGCAGCTTGAAAGCTGGATGAAGAGCTACAAGGCCGAAGAACTGTTCGATGAAAATGGCCGACTCATGCCGGAATTGGCCGAACTGGCGCCGAAGGGCGACCGGCGGATGGGCGCCAATCCCCACGCCAACGGCGGCATTCTGCTGCGCGACCTGCGCATGCCGGACTTCCACGTCCACGCGGTGAATGTGCCTTCGCCTGGCGCGGTTGACGGCCAAGATACGCTCGTGCTGGGTAAGTTCCTGCGCGATGTGGCCAAGCTGAATCAGGATCAGCGTAATTTCCGTGTCTTCGGTCCCGATGAGACGCTCTCGAATCTCCTGGGCGCGGTTTTTGAAGTCACCAACCGTCAGTGGGACGCCCGGGAAGTAAAGAATGATGAATTCCTCGCGCCCGCCGGACGCGTGCTGGACTCGATGCTCAGCGAGCACCAGTGCGAGGGTTGGTTGGAAGGATATCTGCTGACCGGGCGGCACGGGCTGTTCAACAGCTATGAGGCCTTCATTCGCATCGTCGACTCGATGTTCAGCCAGCACGCCAAGTGGCTGAAGGTATGCCTGGAACTGCCCTGGCGCCGGAAGATTTCGTCGCTGAACTATCTGCTCGCCTCCCACGTCTGGCAGCAGGATCACAACGGCTTCACGCACCAGGATCCCGGCTTCCTCGACCATGTCATCAACAAGAAGGCCGATATCGTGCGCGTTTACCTCCCGCCCGACGCCAACTGTCTGTTGTCGGTCTTTGATCACTGCCTGCGCAGCCGGAATTACGTCAACGTGGTGGTGGCAGGCAAGCACGCCCTCCCGCAATGGCTGACCATGGACGCCGCGGTCGTGCATTGCACGGAAGGAATTGGCATCTGGCAATGGGCCAGCAACGACCAGGAGCGCCGAACCGGACGTGGTGATGGCCTGCTGCGGAGACACGCCCACGCTGGAGATTCTGGCCGCCGTTTCCATCCTTCGCCAGCATCTGCCCGATCTGAAAATCCGGGTGATTAATGTCGTTGATCTCATGAAGCTGCAGTCTGCGAGTGAGCACCCGCACGGGCTGAGCGAAACGGATTACGATTCGCTTTTCACCAAAGATAAACACATCATCTTTGGCTTTCATGGATACCCCTGGCTGATCCACCGGCTGACCTACCGCCGGACCAACCGCAACCTGCACGTGCGGGGCTACAAGGAAGAGGGCACCATCACGACGGCCTTCGACATGAGGGTGCAGAACGACCTGGACCGCTTCCACCTGGTGCAAGACGTGATCGATCGGCTGCCGCACTTGGGCGCCAAGGGCGCCTACCTGAAGCAGCAGATGCAGGACAAGCTCATCGAGCACAAGCACTACATCGACAAGCACGGCCAGGACTTGCCGGAAATCCGGAACTGGAAATGGAGCGGGACGGACCTCAAGAAGGAAACCGCTAGCGGAGAGGGCGCGAGCGCCTGAATCAGTCTGACGGTGGATAAGCGGTAGGAAAAACCAATTTTACCTGAATCAAAGGAATTCGAAATGCCCATTCAAATGAATGAAGAAAACGGCGGGAAGGTGCTCGTCCTTCACGTCAGCGGGAAGCTGGTAAAGGCCGATTATGAGCACTTTGTGCCCGAGTTCGAGCGACTCGTCCGGCAACACGGAAAATTGCGTGTGCTGTTCGACATGACCGATTTCCACGGCTGGGACGCCGGCGCGATGTGGGAGGACATCAAGTTTGACATAAAACATTTCGCCGACATCGAACGGCTCGCGATGGTCGGGGATAAGAAGTGGCAGCACGGCATGGCGACGTTCTTCAAGCCGTTCACGAAAGCGACGATCCGATACTTCGATCAAGCCGCGGCCGCCGAGGCGCGGAAGTGGTTGGAGGAAACGTAGCGGCCCTCGGATCCGCATCGATGCCGTGTTTCGCGGGGACAGAATCGACGTCACGGAAAGGCGGTCCGGCCAGCGCGTGGATATGCAAAGGCAGAAAGGATACCCATTATGAAGCCCAATGGCGGTCACCCGGAGGCTCCCGAATCCAAGCCGGGATCGAAGCCCAAGCCCGATGCGAAGGACGATCTGAAATCCCTGCCGATGCCGGAAGTGGAGAAAAAGTTGGGATCGTCTCCGAAAGGCCTGAGTCAAGCCGAGGCGCAGAAACGGCTGGCGCAATATGGGCCGAACGAGATCGCGGAAAAGAAAACCAATCCTATTCCTGAAGTTCCTCAGCTATTTCTGGGGTCCCATCCCGTGGATGATCGAAGCGGCGGTGATTCTGTCGGGCGTTGTCCGGCACTGGCTGGATTTCTTCATCATTCTCTTTCTGCTTTTTTCCAACGCTGTGGTCGCATTTTGGGAGGAACATCAGGCGGGCAACGAAATTGCCGCGTCTGAAGGCCAAGCTGGCGACCAAGGCCCGGGTGCTGCGTGATGGAAAGTGGGTCACTCCGAAGGTATCGGAATTGGTGCCCGGGCGACGTCATCCGTCTGCGACTAGGCGACATCGTGCCGGCGGATGCGCGCCTGTTGGCAGGCGATCCAGTGCAAGTAGATCAGTCCGCATTGACTGGCGAATCCTTGCCCGCCACGCGCAAACCCGGCGAGGCAGTGTTTTCGGGTTCGATTATCAAGCGGGGCGAAATCGACGCGATGGTGTACGCCACCGGTACGAACACCTACTTCGGCAAGACCGCGCAACTGGTGCAGGAGGCACATACCGTCAGCCATTTCCAGCGCGCCGTGCTGAAGATCGGCGACTACCTGATCATTCTTGCAGTGGCCCTGGTGGCGGTGATTGTTACGGTGGCGCTCTTTCGCCACGATCCGATCCTCAGCACGCTGGAGTTTGCCCTGGTACTTCTGGTGGCCGCGATCCCCGTAGCGATGCCCACAGTGCTGTCCGTGACCATGGCGGTCGGCGCGCGTCTGCTGGCAAAAAAACAAGCGATTGTGACCAAACTGTCGGCCATCGAGGAACTGGCTGGCGTGGATGTGCTGTGCTCGGACAAGACCGGCACCCTGACCCAAAACAAGCTGACGTTGGGCGATCCATTCTGCGTGAACAATATCCCTCCCGACCAGGTCATTCTCTGGGCGGCGCTCGCTTCGCGTGCGGAAGACAAGGACACCATCGACCTCGCAGTGATCGGCGGCGTGAAGGACGATAAGGCGCTGAAGGGCTATCAGGTACTGCATTTCCAGCCGTTCGATCCGGTGCATAAGCGCACCGAAGCTACTGTTAAAGCTGCGGACGGAAAACAGTTTTTTGTGGCCAAGGGAGCGCCGCAGGTGATTCTGCAGATGTCGACCAACGCCGCTGAGGTAAAGCCTGCCGTCGAAAAAGCCGTCAACGAATTTGCGGGACGCGGCTTCCGTTCCTTAGGCGTGGCCCGGGCGGATCAGGAAAACAAGTGGCAGTTTGTTGGCGTGTTGCCAATGTTCGATCCGCCCCGCGAGCAGGCCAAAGCAACCATCGCGAGCGCCGGGCAGATGGGCGTGCAAGTCAAAATGGTTACCGGCGACCAATTGGCCATTGCCGAGGAGATGTCTCGCCAGTTGGGCATGGGCACCAACATCCTGGATGCCACGGTATTGCGAGACAAACAAAAGACGGCGGAGACCGCGGCGTCCATCGAAAAAGCCGACGGCTTTGCCCAGGTATTTCCCGAAGACAAATACAACATTGTCGACGTCCTGCAGAAGCACGGCCACATTGTCGGTATGACGGGCGACGGCGTGAACGACGCTCCTGCGCTCAAACAAGCGGACTGCGGCATTGCCGTTTCCGGTGCGACCGACGCGGCTCGTGCGGCAGCCGACATTGTACTGCTGGCCTCCGGTCTGTCCGTGATCATCGATGCGATCAAAGAGAGCCGCCGTATCTTCCAGCGGATGAACAGCTACGCAATCTACCGCATCGCCGAAACGCTGCGTGTGCTGTTCTTCATGACGCTGGCGATCCTGGTGTTTAACTTCTATCCCGTGACCGCAGTGATGATCGTGATGATCGCCGTGCTCAACGACGGAGCCATCCTGTCCATCGCGTACGACAACGTTCATTACAGCGACAAGCCCGAGAAGTGGAACATGCGCCTGGTGCTGGGAATCTCCACGGTGCTGGGCGTCATCGGGGTTGTGGCTGCATTTGGCCTGTTTTATCTAGGCGAGCGCGTATTTCACTTCGACCACGCGCACGTCCAAACGCTGATGTATCTGAAGCTGTCGGTGGCGGGGCATCTCACAATTTTCCTCACTCGCACGCGCGGCCCCTTCTGGTCCATACGCCCGGCGCGAATTCTATGGATAGCGGTACTAGGCACACAAACTGTGGCGACTCTGATCGCGGTTTATGGGCTGTTTATGACGCCTCTGGGATGGGGTTGGGCAGCGTTTGTGTGGGGCTATGCGCTGACGTGGTTCCTCATCAATGACCGCGTGAAACTGCTCGCGTATAAGATTCTTGATCCCGTTAAGGCCGAGTCTAAACCTGAAGTCAAAACCGACGAAGCGAAGCCTGAAACCAAAGCCCAGTCTAAGACCGATGCCAAGGCGGAACCGAAGCCTGAACCAAAAGCTGACAAGGCGAAGACTAACGCCAAAACAGAGCCGACCTCGGAGGCCAAGGCCGAGACTAAGACTGAGGCCAAAGCTAAGCCGAAGTCTGAGGCGAAGACCGAACCCGAAGCCAAAGCTGAACCGAAGTCTGAAGCGAAGACCGAACCTAAACCTGAAGCCAAGGTCGATCCTGACCTTGGGACCCAAGCCCAGACACCGCCCGATTTGACACCGCAGATTGCCACGCGAGCCTATGAACTCTACGAGGAGCGCGCCGGCAAAGACGGTTCATCAGTTCAGGACTGGGAGAGGGCGGAGCGGGAGGTTCGGAAACCTGAAACGAAGGCCGAGGCTAAACCCGAAGCCAAAACCGGGCCGAAGCCGGAACCAAAAGTTGAGGCCCCAGCCGACCAGCCGAAACCTGACCCTCAGGCGGACTCTCAGCCTGAAGCCAAAGCCGAACCGAAGGCTGAATCCAAAGACCAGCCTGAGCCTCAAGCCGCGGCGGAAACCAAGCCGGCAACTAAGCCCGAAGTCAAAGACCAGCCTAAGCCTCAAGCCGAAGACTCGACACCGTCCGATGTGGCGCCACAGCTCGTCAAGCGAGTCCACGAAGTCTACGAGGAGCTAGGTCGGGAGGACGTTCGAGAAGTTGAGGAATGGGAGAAGGCGAAGCGGGAGACTCCTAAAGATGAACTCCATAAATAAGCAGAACAGAACCGCGCGGCTGACTTGGCCGAAGGGTCGAGACGAAAATCAACTCTAAGGATTTCCGTGTGCAGCCAATGGTCATTCCAGCCGAAGAGGAGGCCGATCTTGAGCCGAATGCAAACACAGGAGCAGCACACCATGCAGATACAAGTTAATACCGGCCATAACATCGAAGGCCATGAGGCGCTAAGCGCTCACGTCAGTGGCATAGTGGAACATGCCCTGGATCGAATCAGCGAACATATAACGCGAGTGGAAGTCCACCTCACCGACGAAAACGGCGATAAGAGTGGCCCGAACGACAAGCGCTGTGTGATGGAAGGCCGCCTTGAAGGACGGCAGCCGGTCGCGGTCAATCACCAGGCAGCGACCTTGGACCAGGCTGTCGAAGGCGCTGCACATAAGTTGGCCAGATTAATCGAGAGCACCCTCGGCCGTTTGCACGATCAGGCGAGCCGCAGGACTGACCCGCCTCTGCCCGAACCGAACAGTACGGATCCGTCATGAGCACATCAGGCCGCACAGCGACAAGTTCGAGGCCATTTCCGGGCTCTAAAGGCTGAGCCGGAGCAATGGTGCAGGGCGTGGCAGCGGAGGAAAGACGATGAAAATTGATTCCAAGGATTTCCGGGTTGGGTCCGGAGAGAAGGTCTCACTCAGCGAGTGGCCGACGACGATAAAGCCCATTTGCAAGTCGAAGAAGCAGTATCAGAAGCTTCTGGAAGAACATGTCGGTGCGTTGAGCTCGCTGCAGCGGCTTCACCACGCCTCCAACCGCTATGCCCTGCTGCTGATTTTTCAGGGAATGGACGCTGCCGGCAAGGACGGCGCCATCCGGCACGTTATGTCCGGAGTCAATCCGCAGGGTTGCGAGGTTTTCAGTTTCAAACAGCCGAGCGCCGAAGAACTGGAACATGATTTTCTCTGGCGCACGACCTGCCGCCTTCCCGAACGCGGACGGATCGGTATCTTCAATCGCTCTTATTACGAGGAAGTACTGGTCGTTCGAGTGCATCCCGAGATCCTCCGCAACCAGGGTCTATCGGAAGAATTGCGCGACGAAAAAACCATCTGGGAGGAACGGTATCGCTCCATGGTGAACCTGGAGAGTCATCTCTACCGCAACGGAACCCGGACCGTCAAAATCTTTCTCCACCTGTCGCTGGAAGAACAGCGAAAGCGATTTCTGGAACGCCTTGATGAGCCTGACAAGAACTGGAAATTCAGCCTTGCGGACATTCACGAGAGAAAATATTGGAATGATTATGTGAAGGCTTATGAGGCTTGCCTGAGTGCGACCAGCACCCGTCACGCGCCCTGGTATGTAGTTCCCGCTGATGATAAGGACAACGCCCGGTTGATCGTTTCCAGAATTGTCCTTGATGCGATTAAGGAGCTCAAGATGGCGTATCCCAAGCCGACGGAGAAGCGCAAACTGGAACTGCAATCTATCCGTAAGCAACTAGCAAAGTAGCGTCGAATTTGTGACACCATTGCTTTCTGGAGTCTTGACCTAGAAAGAGATGGTCACAAACATGGCAATTAAGCCGCCCCGGAAGCACCGATCATCATTCACACGTTTCCAGTAAGGACGATGGCCGTGCTGCGAGGATCCGGGTGACGCGGTTGTTCGGTGGATCTGAGGCGCGTCGGACAAGAACGGGACCCAGTTGGCGATAAGGCCAAAGCATTCAGAATCCAAAGGAGAAAAAGTATGTCAAAAGAAACACCACGAACCCCGGACCTTCAGGCGAAAACTAGCGAGCTTCAGCCGGTTGAAGACGGTTCTTTAGACGTTCCCCGCCAATCTCAAACGAAGTCAGAACGGGCCACCAACAGCGGAGAAGACATCGGGGTCGGAAGTTCTCCACAGGGATCGCTGCCAGTCATAAGTGTCCCTGGCGGTTCTTGAGGTTGGGGATCGGCGTCCATCCGACGGTCGCCCCTTCGGTGCCAGTTAGGCAAATTTCGACATGCCCCGACTGAACGACATATAAGCCGATACAAAGCATCGCCTTTATTGAAGATAAATTCACCCGACCAGTGTTTGCACAGCATGACATGATCTGAAAGCGCCCAAGTTCGCGGCCGATCAAAGCCGCAGTGCAACGAGTTGGCCGGTCGCCAAGTTGCAGAAACCGCCTTGATACGAAACATAGCCGTGGTGCAGCAGTTGTGTGAGCATGCCCAAAGCCTGATAGGCGAGATTCTGGTTGATGAACGGTTCCTGCCGGGTGAGCGCTTCGGCAGCACTGCAGGATGGCTGATCGTCCTCTTGTCCTTTAGTCGAGACGATCTCTGGGTACAGCTCAGCGACACTCGGAAGGCGATCCTTCTTCTTTCTATTCGCCGAATTTTTTGGCTGCCCCAGGACGAACTGCCCACTGGCCGCGTTGTTGCCGAGATCGAGCCAGTACAACACCCGGGAGCGCAGCGACCAGCGGTTAATCGCGTGTCTGGATTTGCGGGTGTCCACGCAACCAATCAGGATGTCGACCTGAGTACCGTTCTTGAGCTGTTCGATCCTTGTCTGCATGCCCTGCCAGTTGAGTCCCCAGAACATGTTTGTTCGGTGCGCCAGGACAACGGCTTTGGAGAGTCCGATCTCGGTACGACAGAAAGGCTGGCGAACGCAGTTGGTTTCGGTCACGGTATCGGGATCGATCAGCGTGACGTTCAGGCCTCCCGGATGGCCGAAGGCGAGAAGCGCTTGGTGCAGATAAGGAAGGCCGCCGGCGATGGCGCTGCCGTTTCCGCCACAGCCGACGACCAGCACGTTGATCGGTCGCTCGAACAGCTGCGGATCAGGTGTATGGGTCATCTTTGTTCCGCCTCCAGTTTTCTCAGGTAATCCTGCACCGTTTCCGTTTCCATGAGCGCCGAAGGCGGGAACCGTTTCTTCCCGACCAGGCTCTTCCACAATGCGGTGGTACCGCCCTTTCTTGTGGTTAAGCGGCCTGCTCCTCCGGGATGGGTAAATTCGCTTTGGAAAAACGCCTGCTGCCACGTGGGAATGGAAGCGACCGTAACCGACTTGGGAACGCGCATGGTGCCCGCGCACACTGTTCCGTTGTTGTCGATGTTCCAGTAGGGCGCTACCGCCAATTTAGTATCGGCAACGGGCCTCTTGCTCTCCGGAAGCGCACGCACGAATAGCACACTGTTACGGACCGCGAACAGCAAACCGGGATGGGGAAAGAGTTTGCCGGAAACATCGGCCAACTCCGAACCTTGGCGAAAGAACATCGGCCGCACAGCTGCCGGGGTCCACCATGCGATGAGGTCAGGCGTCCGGGCGATCACGTTATCGGGCAGGTACTCAGCCTGGCCGCTGCCGCCCAGTTGCTTCGTAAGCTCTCGCAGAACTGCGGTGCTGAGCAGTTGTCCGGCACCCAATGCTGGCGGGCAGTTGGTCTCGGTCTGCATCACCCCGTGTACCGTAGCCATGACCCGGTTGCCGTGGTCGTTGCGGTATAGCAGGACTGCCTGATAGAGCTTCAGCTCTAGTTCGCTTCCGACATCGATGCCGAATCGCATACTTGTTTCTCCCGCTCGTCTATGAGGTTCTGAATCCGAACTGTGAGTACCAGCACCCGCATCAACGTCTGAAGCACTTCGAGCGCCTGACGCACGCTTTTCGGGTCTTCGGGTTGCAGCGGAATGATGAGATTGGGTTCCGGTGTTTCCTGGCCCCAGTATTGGCATTCGTCATCGAAGCAGGCCATCACGGCATCTCCGGGACGGAAGTACAGAAGGATGGAAGGCTGAGGCGAATCGAGAGCGTGGTTACTGCGCTCCCGCTCCAGCCAATCTTCGTCAAGCTGCGGCCGTTCGATGGGGTGCGACACCCGGTCGAGTTCAAGCGTGGTTTGAACGAGTTCTCTCAGCCATGGTTCATCCGGTGTGGGGAAGGAAGCCAAGGATGGGAGAGAGTCTGTTGCGGGTTGCGCCTTGAGGCACTCGGGCAGGTCCTGCTCCAGCTTTGGGATCTCGTAGGAGTCGGGATCGTCTTCTCCCTCGGCCCACTCGGCCATCTGTTCGATCCGGTTGCGGGCGTCCCAATCGTCGTAGACCCGTACCCAGCGATAGAGGGCCTGCCGCAGGCAGTTGTAGAACGCTGCGCCAAGACCGGGCTGATGCCGTTCCAATTCGTCAATCGCCTTGCCAACTGCGAGCGGGAACGATGATTCAGTGTTGAGCACCAGCAAGAGCTGCCCATTGGGGGTGGGCTCCGATTCGGTGTACCTGGTATCGACGACGCTTTCCGCCAGGCTAAGGCATAGCTCGAAGTGCTCAGCGATGAGTTCCTGCCCATGTTCGCTCAAAAACCGTCTAATGATGCTGTCCACCAGCGCAGAAGGGACCCTCGCTGCAGCTAACCAGTCGGGTTCGTTCGCGAGGCCAGTCATTACTAGCGTTTGGGCCAGTGAGGTTAGTTTGGCATCACCGAAGGTGATACGGGTTCCAGAATGATGTGAATTGAGTTGGGGAATTCCGGTCAGGCTGGCGGGATTGGCCAGATACCCGATTGGGGATAGACCGGGTCTCCGCTTCCTTGCTGGGAGAGAGACCCGGCGAGAGCAGTGCTCGCCTGCTGCGAGTCGGGGCATTCGAGCCACCTCCTTATTAGTAGGGTCAGAGGGGAGGCATTGGCCTGCTTCCCCTCGGATTCGCGGATCTCGGTTAAGAGTGATTGTTTGTCGGGCGGACGCATTCCCATCAGCCTTTCGATCCAATCGCCCGTTCGAAGTTGTAGCGCAGTCGTTCTCCCACGTTCTCTGGGCCAGTAATTGCAGCGTTGGTGAGCTCCGGGAATTGCGTGGCGTAGAAGGAGCGGACCTCTTCAAGGGAGAACTTGGGGTTGGGATCGGCCAGGACAGCGCCGTGATAGACAAATTCGCGTTCAACGACTTGGATTTTCATACTGCATCTCCTGCAGTTAGTTCGTTGTAGGTTGTCAGAATTAATGAAATTCGTGCCACTGTCCTTGAAAATTCCTGTCACGATTAGTGGAAAAATCCTACTTAGCTGGATCGCGGCGGCTGGCTATGGAGGCGAGTGATGGAAGGTCCTCGCGTGGAGCCCGTCGGTCCAAACCTCCGCGTCCGACAGGATCGATCACCTTCGGCGCCTCGAAGAATCCACGCCGTGGGGCGGTCCGGAACAACTTCCGAGGAGCCTGTCAGCTTGGAGCAATCCGGCAGGAGGCACACCTCAGGACAGACGTTTACGCAGATCCAGCGGAAACTATTCCAGATACAGAACTTGAACAGTGCCCGAGGGCAACGCATACTATTTTTTAAGAACTCTCTCGACCGCGATGGCTTACGACTTCACAACCCTTTCGCCCGACGATTTCGAGGCCTTGGTGGCCGACCTTCTTTCGCGGGAGTGGGGCGGCAGGCTCGAGTCTTTTAAGTCCGGCAAAGACGGAGGCATTGATCTCCGCAATTCGCGCGTGAGTGAGAGCGGCACAATCGTTCAATGCAAGCGGTATGCTCCCCACAAAATCAGTGAGCTTCTGCGCAGCATGGCGAGCGAATCGACAAAGCTCCGGAAAATCCGTCCGCCACGCTATGTTGTGGCGACATCGGTCGATCTTTCGCCCGGCAACAAGGACGAGCTCGTCAGCCGCCTTTCGCCATGGTGCAAGAGCACAGCGGATATCTACGGCGCGAGCGAACTGAATGGCCTCTTGCGTGACCATCCCGAAGTCGAGCAGGTGCATTTCAAGCTGTGGATTTCCAGCACGGCGATCCTTGAGCGCATACTCCACGCCCGAATCTTCAACTTCACGGACGCGACGCTCGAAGGAACGAAAGAACAACTGAGCAGACTGGTCGTCCATGACGGCCTCAATCGTGCCCTCGCGATGCTCCATGACCAGCATCACGTAATGATTGTCGGCAACCCCGGCATCGGAAAGACCACGCTGGCGCGGATGCTGATGTGCCAGTACTTGCACGAGGGTTTCACGCCGGTCTGCGTTCTAAGCAACATCGAGGAGGCATGGACTGTCGTTCACAATTCGCTCGTCGAGAAGCGCAAGCTCGTCGTTCTCTATGACGACTTCTTGGGCCGGCTGCGCTTCAATGAAAAGAAGTTTGATAAGAATGAAGAATATTCCTTATTGGAATTTCTCGCGAAGGTCCGCCGGGCACCGAATCTCCGTTTCATTCTGACGACGCGGGAGTACATCCTTGCGGACGCGCAGCGGATGCATGGCGCCTTTGCAGCCCGTGCAAACGAAATCCTCAAATGCGCCTTATCGCTTAAGGACTATTCGAAGCTGCATCGCGCAAACATGCTCTTCAACCATCTCTATTTTTCCGACTTGCCAGACACACGCCTTCAGAAGCTAGTTCGAACGAAGAGCTATCACGAGATTGTCCGGCACGAGCATTTCAATCCGCGCATTGTCGAAAGCATCAGCAAAAACGCGAACAGCCGCGCCCTGACGGATGACGAATATATCCGCTTTATCAGGCGCGAGTTCGACAATCCCTCGAAGATATGGGACCACCCATTCAGGCACGACATCAGTCCGTTGTCCCGCAAGCTGCTTGCGGTACTGTGGAGTTTTGGCAGCGAAGTCGAAATTGAGATGCTGAAGTCCGCCGCGGCGCAATTGGCTCCCGAAGCCGCCGAGGAGTTTACGATCGCCTTCGAGGACAGCCTTCGCGAACTCGATGGAAATTTTATCGCGACCAATCGCTACCCAGGACGATTTGAGCGGGAGAGCACGTTCAACGTCGTTCAGTTTCAGAATCCGTCCGTGGAAGAATTTGTAGAGGGATTTCTTGTCTCTGAGCCAAGCTGGCTGCAGCGGCTGACGCAAGCGACAATCAGCTTCCGCCAAGTTGAGATGCTGACGCAACGGGGTGAACGAAGTTCATTGGATCGGAGGTTCTGGAGGGCGCTGCGCGACGCAGCTGCAAAATCGGAGCACATCTTTAGCGGGCAACTCATAAACTATAGAACCGGAAACGAAACTCGACGGGTTTGGTCAACAGACCCGCCGTGCAACGCGACGATAGCGCGCATTCTCCTTACGATCGAATCTCAGATACGGATCGCCGATGCGCGTTCTGCGGTGCTCCAGTCCCGCGTCAAGACCAAGGAGGGGTGGCGCTGGCTCATGCGCGGAGTTGCAAATGATGACTCGGTGGTATACGCCGTGAGCCATCTGCGATCATGGGTGGCCGAGAAGAGTAAGTGGCCAGCGGCTGCGAAAGCGGCATGTGACGATGCCCTCCGTGCTGCCGTAGTGGAAGTGGTCGGCAACGAGGACGAAATCTGGCCTTCTTCAATGTCAACCCTACGCATGCTTGCCGACTGTTTGGCCGGGCTCAACGCGGGTATGACCCAGGTCGAGCAGAAAATGTTCGTTGAGGCCGCCAAGGCAGTGACGAACGTGCTGGCTGACAATCTTGAAGATCCCGGAGATGTGACATCGGAAGCTGAGGAGCTTGAGAGTCTCGCAAAGGTCTGCAACGTGACGATGGAGGCTGAAATCACGAGGCTCCGGGATCGAGCCGTCTCTCTTGAAGAACGCGCAAGCTGGTCCTCGGACAGCAGCGACCCGGAGCGCAACACGTATGTGCCGGCCAACAGCGAAGACGTGGACCTCGACGCGCTATTCTCGGGCCTCCTCGATCGTTAACCTGGGTAGCTGGCGACCGTCGGCAATCCGGACGCTGGAGCAGCGTGTTCCGATACATTATTTCAAGAACTGTGACACAGACGTGGGATTTTTCCAGGAATCGTGACCCAGGTTTTCACGAATTCTGACATCGCGCTGCAAGTCCCTTTGTCATCAACGGCGAAGATTTTGCCTACTGTGAGATCCTACAAGCAGGGACAGGGTCTGGCTGAGATTGATCGGACTGAGCAAAGAGCGACGGCTCGGACTCGGGCTCCGGCTTTGCAGGCACGTCGGGGACTGGCGCTCTCGTTGATGTCGTCGGCTTGGTGGTCTTCTTCCGCGCTTCCTCCCGAGCGCTTTTGGCAGCAGCATCCATCTCCGCTTTGGCAGAAGCCAGAGTGCTTTGTAATTGGAGATGCGCTCCCACGAATTCAATTAGCTGTTGTGGGAGATCACGATCTAGCTCTTCGGCGGTGCCAGTGATTGCGAGTGGAGTGGTAGTGGCCTTGGCGTCGGCGTCGGACGTCTTCTGTGGCAGGACCGTCGCCCTGAGGGTGTCGCCCTCGACAAGCGAGATGGTTAGCAGCAGCCCGCGTTTGCGGAGCAAAGGCATGAGTTCCATGAACATGGATTTCCTTTCGGCTTTCAGCCTGATTGGGATTGAGCTCAAGAGCGAAGTTCCACTCCGCAATCGACGGACGAACGCTGAATTTTCAGGGCGAGGAATGACGTCAAAGAGCCGGCTAGGTGTCGCGGACGTTGTTTATGCGGCCAGAGCTGCACTATGTGTGAGAGCACAATGTGCGTGGTGCAAGCGACAGCACGTCGGCGATCCAGCCGATCCCTACCCCAGAACGAGCTGCCAGGCCTTCCTGATATCTGTAGAAATTCGATGATTGCAAGCGATTATCGATGAGTAGTTACCCGCGATTGAGGTGGGGCCAGCCACGTGCGTCGTGAGCGAGGAAGTCGTGCGGAGCAGAACGGTTGAATCACACGGAGGTGTTCAACTCGAATGACAATTTCCGCATCCGGTTTCGTGAAGCATCGGTGCCGGACAGATGCACAATTTGAGCCATCAATCGAACATCTGCGGTAATTTGTTCAAGGACAGACATTCAACTGCTTCGGATTAGGAAGGCGTTCATGCGGATCGCAAAGCTTTGCCTCAGCAATTTTCGTTGTTTCGGGGAAGCACCGACGACGATTGACCTCGATGAGCTTACGGTCTTGATCGGCAGTAATGGAACGGGCAAGACGGCGGTCCTCACTGCCCTCGTCCGCCTATTTGGAACTCGAGCTGCCGAGCGGACCCTTGAATTTTCCGACTTTCATTTACCAACTGGCATAGATACGAACTCAGTAAAAGAATTAAAACTCTGGATAGAGGCGTGGATCATGTTCCCGGAAGGCGCAATGAGTCCAGGTGTTCCAGAGTGCTTCCGCCAAATGGCAATCCGGTCGCCAGGGGCTGAACCTTACTGCCGAATCCGGCTAGATGCCACCTGGACTTCAAACGACACGTCGGGGGGTGACATCGATATCCTCTTGAACTGGATATCAAGCGGCGACCTCAATCCTCCTGAGAAAGCGAAATATCGAGTCTCCGCTCAGGATCGGGCGAACATTGCCGTCATTTATGTGCCGGCATCGAGAGATCCGTCCGCGCAGCTCAGACAAGCGTCAGGAACGTTGTTGCAGCCGTTGCTCAAGGCGATCAAATGGAGTTCCGGTACGCGAACAACAGTGACTCAGTCGGTCGAGGGCGTACGAAATGCAGTACGGAAGGAGGCCGCTGTTCAAGCACTTGAGAAGGAAATCACAACCGAATGGAGAACTCTGCATACCTTGGCTAAAATCGCCAATGTAGAACTGCAGCCGTTGAGCTCTGAATTTGAGACGTTGATCAGACAAATTGACGCAGTCTTTGCTCCCGAATCACCGGAAACCGCTCCCCCTCAGCCGCTCGATCGATTGAGCGATGGCCTTCGATCGTTGTTCTACTTCTCGCTAGTCGGCGCCAGGTTCAACTTAGAGCAGCAAGTAAGAATCGCACAATCTGCCTCACTGTTCGATCTCGATGGTTCGCGGCTTCCGGCGCTAACTGTGTTTGCAATAGAGGAGCCAGAGAATCACCTCGCGCCTCATTACCTGAGTCGTATCTTGGCTTTGCTGACAAGATTGTCTAAGAATATGAAGGCCGAAGTGCTCCTGAGCAGTCAATCCCCAAGCGTTCTGGGAAGAATTGATCCTGAACGAATTCGTCATCTCCAAGTTAACGCGAGTACTAGTTCCACGAGCGTACGCCGTATTCTTCTTCCCGACGCGAGTGATACCGAAGCATTCAAGTATGTAAAAGAAGCTGTCCGAGCGTTCCCTGAGCTTTACTTCGCAAAGGTGGTCGTTCTAGGGGAAGGAGATAGCGAAGAGGTTGTCCTGCCTCGCGCCGCCCGATGCCTCGGTCAGCTGCTTGACCAGACCTTTGTTTCTGTCGTGCCGCTAGGTGGCCGACACGTAAACCATTTCTGGCGTTTGCTCAATGACCTTCAGATCCCTCACGTTACGCTGCTCGATCTTGACCGCGAGCGTCACGGCGGCGGCTGGTCAAGAATCAAGTATGTTATCGATGAGTTGGCGAAGTTCAGAGCTGGATTCAAGATAAAAGATCTCGGGATCACTTCGAAGCAACTTAGCGAAATGTCAGAGTGGCCGGTAGATGATGCAAACCTCAGTACCTGGCCTCCAGCCTTAGAGAGCTACGAGGTATTCTTTTCGGCTCCATTAGACCTCGACTTTATGATGCTTGAGGCCTTTGTATCCCAGTATAAAGCTGCCGTCGGGGTCGGTCCGCGTATCCCGCCTGCCGGTTCGGGACGCACGAACCGTTTGGACTCGGCCCGTGAAGCTGTCCTCAAGCCGGAGGGAGGCCCAGGCAACACGTATACCCCAGCGCAACGAGAATTGTTCGTCTGGTACCAGTATCTCTTTCTGGGACGTGGTAAGCCTACAACACACATGCAAGCCATAAATGGGATGACTGACGAACAGCTCGCGGCTGGACTACCAGATGTACTTAAGAGACTACTAGCTCGCTGTTCAGCCCTCGGGGGTGCCGAAGCGTGAGCCGTTTCATTTCCCCCGACGATTGGACTCCAAAAGACATTCCGGGACTCGAGTGCGCCGCTTTCAAAGTCGTTCGTTCAACTGAGAACGCCTTGATCGTTGCTGGGCCAGGCGCCGGAAAAACAGAGACACTTGCGCAAAGAGCCAGCTTCTTGCTCGAGACCCGGACGTGTGCCCACCCCTTTCGAATCCTAGCCATCAGCTTCAAACGTGATGCAGCTGCGAATCTGAAGGAACGTGTCTGGCGTCGTTGCGGTGCGGATCTTGCAAGTCGCTTCGAATCCTATACGTTCGACGCATGGGCAAAAAGCCTTCTTGACCGATTCCTACCCGCACTTCCTGACAGCTATCGGCCAACTGTTGACTATGTGCTGGATTGGAACGTTAACAAGGAAACCCAATTGCAGAACAGATTGTTGGCTATCGGGCCCGGGAAAGGATTCAGCCCGGATCGTATCTATCAGATGAAAGTGCCTGAATTTTACCGCAACTACATCAGGGACACGCCCCTCTTTCAGGAGGCACCACCAACGCCAGGGACAGAGCTTTCGCTGTCGCAGGCAGTGTGGCGAGATCTTCTATTCTCAGGAAAGCGTTCGGTGCTCGACTTCGCAATGATAGGTGCCCTTGCGGAGTTGATCCTTCGGATGAATCCACACTTGACTGCGATGCTTAGAGCGACTTTCAAGTATTTGTTTTTGGACGAGTTTCAGGATACGACCGGAAATCAATTTAACCTTTTAACCACTGCGTTCTTGGGCTCTGAAACTATCATTTCAGCTGTTGGAGATAATAAGCAGCGCATCATGCTGTGGGCTGGCGCCAAACGAGACGTTTTTGAGGAATTCGAGAAGGTCTTTGCGGGCAAGCGTTATGCACTGCGGAGCAACTATCGTTCGGCGCCCAATCTAATTGCGATCCAGAACCATTTGATCGAGCAGATGAACCCGGGAGAGGCCGCATCTATGATCCCAGCGCCAGGACGGGTTGACGGGGGCGAATGCAGGATTTTGGTGTTCGGTAGCGGCGATGGCGAAGCGCGGTCTCTGGCGGATCTGATCGATTCTTGGATTAATAGGGATGCGGTGCCACCTAACAAAATTTGCATTTTGGTTCGACAACGTCCTGACATGTACATGGCGCTCCTGAGCAAGTTTTTAGCTGAGAAGAACATCGCTCTACGCGCACAAGACGCCCTGCAGGACCTTTTAGCTGAGCCGCTCACCCGATTCATTCTAAATTTCCTATCAGTGAGTTCTAAAGCGGCCGCACCCGAGGACTGGATAGCGATCAGAGATGAGGTTGTAGATCTGAAAGGCTTTGACCCCGAGTCGCCAACCTCTCTAAGGGCTGTGAACGAACTGTCCAACTTTATCGAAGGTTCCCGTACTCGGCTTCTGTCCTGCATGTCAAAACAGCACTTCCACTCCTTGATCCAAGATTTAATCGCGTTTGTAGGTCGAATCCTGGTCGCTGACGTCGTCGGTTACAGCCGGCTCGCGGGGTCGGATGAGGATCGCACGCTTTCGCGGCTCCGGGGCTTACGGAGCGATCTGATTGACCCCGCAATCGGCGCTCATCACGGCCGTATCGTTAAACGCACCGGCGACGGAAGCCTCATCGAGTTTCGCAGCGTGGTCGATGCCGTCCGCTGCGCGATCGAACTTCAAAACGGCACGATCGAACGCAACGCTGGGGTGGCGGAGGACCGGCGGATAGACCGTTCCGAGTCGGTATCCATGTCGGGGACGTGGTCGAGGAGAGCGACGGCGACTTGATGGGCGATGTCGTCAATATCGCCGCGAGCCGCTACAGGGCGTCGCGAAGCCCGGCGCGATCTGTCTTTCCGAGGACGCCTATCGACAGGTCAAGTCGCGGCTCGACCTCAAGGTCAGCGATCTCGGGCCGATAGAGCTCAAGAACATCGCAGAGCCGATAAGGGTCTATTCAATTGATGTCGGTGTGAAGCCCGCGCCTTCCCCGGCGTCCGAAAAATCCGCCGCGCCGCGCCTCTCGATGGCGGTCCTGCCATTCGCCAACATCGGCGGCGACCCGGAGCAGGAGCATTTCGTCGACGGGGTGACGGAGAGCCTGACGACTGACCTCTCGCGTCTCCACGGGTCCTTCGTCATCGCCCGCAATACAGCTTTCACTTATAAGGGCAAACCGATCGATGTGAGGCAGATCGGCCGAGACCTGAACGTTCGCTATGTGCTTGAGGGCAGCGTCCAGCGCGCTAGTAATCGAATGCGGCTCAACGTCCAGCTCATAGAAGCTGAAAGCGGTCGTCATCTTTGGGCAGAAAGGTTCGACAAACCCGTCGCTGACCTCTTCGACATGCAGGACGAGATCGTCAGTCGTCTGGCGCGTCAACTGGATGCCGCGTTAATCACCGCTGAGGCGCGCCGCGCCGCGCAATCGCCACAGCCCACCTCGATAGACCTCTATTTTCAGGGCATGGCGTGGGTCAACAGGGGAATCGCTCTCGACTATTTGGAGCGAGCCGGTGATTTTTTCAAACGCGCCTTGGCCTCTGATCCGGACGATGTCGGCGCACTGACTGGCAGAGCGTGGGTCGAATTGACGTTAGCGGGAGCTTATACCACCGATGATCGGAGCACCCGCATTCAAACTGCCAAGGCCGGTTTGAACAGGGCCCTCTCTTTGGCACCTGGCTATGCGCCGGCACACATGTATTTGGGCCGCATCGGGATCTTCACAAACCAGGCACAGGAAGCTATCTCTCGCTGCGAACGCGCCTTGACGCTCGACCAGAATTTGGCGGCGGCACACGCGACTATCGGTTTCGGCTTTGATATTCTTAGGCCGCGCCGAGGAAACTGAGGAGCGTATTCGGGAAGCGCTCCGCCTCAGTCCTCGGGACACCGCCGCCGCCTCTTGGATGGCGACCGCCGGTTACGCCCAGCTCTATCTCGGCCATGATGGGGAGGCGGTCGCGTGGTACAATCGCGTGGCTGAAATCGATCGAAATCTCCCCAATGCGCATTTCTACCACGCCGTGGCCTTGGCTCACCTCGGTCGCCGGGAGGGAGCGCGGGCTGCGGTGGCGGACGGACTCAAGATCCGAACCCATCCTATACGATCCAGAAATTTCGGGCCGGCACGTTCAGCGACAATCCGACATTCTTGTCTCAACGCGTGCGCATCTATGAAGGCATGCGCAAGGCCGGTGTCCCCGAACAATGACCGCCGCCCGCCGCCTCGCCGCGATCCCTTGCCGTCGACGTCGGCGTGCGCGAGTTCGGGAGGGCGCGTCCGACAATCGCCGAACGGCAGCTTCACACCCGGAAATTGGCCAGGGGCATCAGGCGGGCTTCCTACGAGGCCGCGCGCGGTGGCCCAGTAGACGGCAAAGTCGGTGGGGGGGCCGACAGGCCGACTTGGGCGTCCTGACCTTCTGACGGAGGATAGTTCTTGGGCCGAATTTCCCCTCGAAAAGGCCCTGGTTGACCAGCCCTGCCGAGCGAAACATGATCCCTTCTATCCGCGGAAGCAGACGCCCGGGCGGGAACTGCTGAAAGGTGTCGCCTCGATG
>CAWFWZ010000010.1:0-191575 GCA_963819645.1 uncultured Acidobacteriaceae bacterium | reverse complement strand
GCACTCATTATCCGGTCCTTCTGCCCTCAATGAGTGATATGGCCATTTATCGCCAGTTAGCGCGCTACAATGCTCTGGCATGATGTGGGTAGCGACAATCATTGCGGTCCACCGTGCGTTCAAGTGGATAGGTCTTTTCGTATTGCTAGGTCTCCCCGCTGAAGGTTTCGCTCAAGCGAGATTGGTGCCTATTTCGAGCGTTCATTCTCCTGCGGAGATGTTCGGGCATTCCGGCTGGCAGCCAAGCATGGTCGGTTGCGGGGCCGACGAGACAATCACCACATATCTTCAATCCCGACATGAGATCGTGAAGTTCGGGCTGAACGGAGCTGTTTCTGTCCGCAAATCGACACGGCGCACCTGCTGCAGGCGGAAGAAACATCAATAAGTCCCCTCGGCTCCTGGACCGAATGGCGAAACCTACGTCGTGGCGGCTAGGGCGAAACGGTACCAGCAGCAGGGCGTTACATTTGTTGACGGCCATCCGACGCTGTTCCGATTCGATGCTAACGGTAAACCTCTCGTCAGCCGCCCTCTCCGTAAGGCCAAGTTCCCCGAATTGCAGTGTTCGATTCGGGCAATTTTCTCCTCTTCAACGCTGGCCCGCTTGACCAAGCTCCGGAGGCTATTTTGTATTCTGCCGATGGAGTGGAGATCAAGAACATCGACCTCTCAGGAACTGCTTTGGACAGGCGTAATGATAAGAAGTCCAAGGACGCTCCCGACGAGAA
The DNA here is from genome assembly GCA_963819645.1 of uncultured Acidobacteriaceae bacterium. Lineage (GTDB taxonomy): Bacteria > Acidobacteriota > Terriglobia > Terriglobales > Acidobacteriaceae > CAVVDY01. The sequence continues at coordinate 190,844 of CAWFWZ010000010.1, read as the reverse complement.
CTTATTTCCGTTTTTGGCGATGAGTGACAATAAGGTCTACATCGCGACGGATATAGCTGAAAACGCGGCGACAATAACGGTCGTGGCAGACGACGGAAAGGTCATCTCCCATCCCCACTCAAAGTTCCACCCGACTTCAGCTTGCTTTGAACCCGGAGGGAAGGAGAACGGCTCTTCTCGCAATTAGAGTGCAAGCGAAACGCCGACTCGTGTAGAGATAGCCGCTATTATGCGGAGTTTGACACCACCAACGGGGCCGTACTTGCGATTCAGCAGGACACGGGGTCTATCGCCGGGACTCCCATGTGCAACACGTTAGACGGCATGAGCTTCATTAATAGTGCCGATAAGACGCTGAAGATACTCACTCCAAACCTCCTAAAATAAGCAGGTCAAGAGTAACCTGTCGCTAACAGGCGATTACGCTCATTATCCGGCCCGGTGCCCCAGAGCCTGCCGTGAGCTTGTCGAAGGGTTCGCCCATCGTTTGCGCTAACCTGGGGATTGTTCGTCCGCGGCTAGCCACCTCTCCCATCAGTGGGGGGACCACTGAGCATCTATCCGGAGAGTTTCCAGTACGTTCCCATTTCGGGAACTTCCTACCACCTTCGTAACCTCCACTCATCACTTTTCCGTGCAAATCAGTTCTGCAACTCATAGACTCGGGCGCGGGCACCTGAGGGTGTGACTGTCGGCTATGCCGCAACCCCGCACGGGTGGGTTCAAGGCTTCCGCATGGGGGCGGGCTGACGGCCCGGCTAATTTTGGCCACTAAGTTCTTTGAAATCTATCATTTGCTTGTAAGACCCGCCGATTCAATAATTTAGAGTAGAAATCGTGTCTAAACTGTTGAAAACAAGGAATCGCAATTAATTTTTTTTGATCGAAGCGTTATCGGACATACCGGGCAATCAGCTACCGGGTGACTTAGAGTGGAGAGCACGAGCTAACTACAGCGATCCCCCGCCTTCGAACACCTTCTCCATGTTGTAGGGAAACACCCGGTACAAGCCGTAGCTGATGCTCGCGTCGGAGTACTGGCGGAAGAGCAGATCGCCGCGTCCATTGGCATCGGCGTCGAGCGCGTCAATCAGTTCCAGACGAGGAAACACGTCAAGGTGTGTGGTGTCCGTAACGGAGCTGAAAATCTTGATCGGCTCACCATTGATGTCGAGGTGCGCTACATAGGTCGCGTAATAGACGAAGGGTTTGGACCCGGCGGTGGGCATCGGCAGCTTCGCAGTCAGCACCACCGTCGGCGAGTTGCTGAAGTCGAGATCGAAGAAGCGGACATCGTAATCCTTGATGGCGGCGTTTTTGGGAAGCTGCGGACCAGTCGGGTGCTTGACGGCGAAGCTGCGAATATCAGCCAACGCGAGTGCGGTGAGGGACTGTGCCAGCTCCTGCTGCCGCTCGGGTGTGGTGGTATAAACCAAGGGTCGCGTCTCGTATTTGCCCGCGTCAGAGATGGCGGCAAGAGAGCGGGTGGCAGCATTTTTCGCATTCGACTTCGCGGCTGGAGCGCTGGTTCCTGAGACCGGGACGCGGGGCTTAGGTTGCGGCGCCGCGGGCTGGTTGCCACGAGTCAGCACTGGGCGATCGGGATCGTTGTTATCTGGCGAAGGAGCGCTGGGCTGCTGCTTGGCCGCCGAGTCAGGGGCCGACGTCGAGACCGGCTTGCGAAGCACCGGGCGATCAGGATCGCTGACGTCCACCGATTGCGGCTGGTTGCTCACCGGGTGCAGGGTCGGCGGCGGAGAAGAAGCAGGCTCATCTCCTGGCCGACGCAACGTGGGCCGGCCGGGAGAAGTGTCTGACGTTGTGGTAGAGGCTTCGGCAGACGGTTGCGAAGCGGTGGGAGCCGGATCCTGCGCTTGCGTCGGCGCGGGAGCCTGCGTCTGCTCGGGAGCTTTCGCCTGAGTTGAACTCGGCTCGGAGCCAGGACGGCGCAACACGGGAGGACCTGCGTCGGCGTCGCCGGTAAAGATCGCCTTACTCTGTTTGGCGGTTGGCTTGGGGTGCTTGGCGGCTTCGGCAGCAAGCTGCGCGTCCATGGCCCGATACGGAGTCCAGCGGCCATCGCCGATCCATCCGGCATTGGAGAGCTTAGGCATGTTCACCACGAACGTACCGGCCGGCTCTCCATCATTCAGCGCCTGGTATACCGTTCCCGGCTCTACCGCTAGAGGCGACGGATTTGCTTCGTAAATGCTGGCGTCGTAATACTTGCCCTCATACCAGAGCGCGACCGGCACCAGACGAATGCCGCCACCGGGCAGAAACTCCACCACTCCGATGGCGCGGGCAGAGCGCTTCGTCTTCTTGGCAGGCGCGTCGGGCTGAGTGCTCTGCTGGTCCTGTGGACGCCGTAACTCCGGACGCTGCGCCTGGGCGGGAAAACTGCACCCCAGGAAAATCGTGAGCAGCAGCGATGTAGCGAAAGCCGGCGATTTGCGGTATAGATGAGTGACTATGGCAAACAACAAGAAAGCTCCCGATTTCACTTTGCCCGACGAGAACGGTAACCCGGTTTCACTGCAACAGTTCCGGGGCAAGACGGTGGTGTTGTTCTTCTATCCCAAGGCGAACACGCCGGGTTGAACCATTGAGGCTCGCGGGTTCCGCGATGCATACGCAAAGCTGCAACGGGCCGGCCTGGTGGTTCTCGGCATCTCGCCCGACAAACCTTCCGCTCAAAAGAAGTTTAAAGAAAAAGAGGAACTCCCGTACACGCTTCTTGCCGACGCCGACAAAGAAGTCGCGCACAAGTTCGACGTGATCAAAGAGAAGAACATGTACGGCAGGAAGGTGATGGGCATTGCGCGAACGACCTTCCTCATCGGCCCGGAGGGGAAGATTGAGCACGTGTTCGAGAGCGTGAAGCCCGACGGCCACGCCGAGGAAGTGCTGGCGAAGGTGAAGGAGCTGGCGAAGACGGCGAAGGCGTAGACGATGTCGCGCCATCCCGACAGATGGTGAGCCACGGATTTATACGGACGAACCCGGATCGGAGCTTCAAGTCTAAGACTTTTTGGTTACTTAGCTTTTCGGATCGGTGAGGGCCCGTGTCGATCCGTAGTGCATCTTCTTTGGGGCGCGCTGTTTGTTATACTTACGGTGCCTCTGCGTTTCTGCCTGGAATCCCGCGGAACGACGTGCGGGACGCGTGTGCGGAAGTGGTGAAATTGGCAGACACACCATCTTGAGGGGGTGGCGCCGAAAGGCATGGGGGTTCAAGTCCCCCCTTCCGCACCAATTTAAATATTTTATTATGTTTTATTTACAAACGTAGACGGATAAATTGTACGGATTTTGTACGGCGTAGAAATCGGCCTCCCAAGCCGTAGAATTCAACAGCTCTCGGTTTACCGCTACTCCCTGCCGGTCCACGCGACACTCGCCGTTGCGCTGGCTGTTGAGCCGGATCGAAAACCGCCTATCCCCGAGTATCAGTGCAAGACCACTGCACATATGCGCGGAACGTTAAAGACGTGGCAGAGAAGAATCTGCACAGAATGGACTGGTAAGGAAGCCGACTAAGGCAACATCGCTGCCACTGCCTCCGTTCTTGGGCGAACTCGAAAGTAATCTTTGTCGAGAATGCGGCTCACGAACTCACGCGACGAAAACCTCCCCACAAGAGAGCGCCGCCAGCGACGAGCGCAGCCGTGGCAATGGCCGCGCGTTGCATGGAACGACGCCGCCCCGCAGTTCTTTTTCTGACCAAGTTCCCTTCGGGATACATCTGGCGCGAGGCATCGCCCTCCCGCAGCGCCATCTGCATCACCTCGGCCAGGTGCAGCGCATGCCGGGGCGTGTCCTGCTGAATCTGTTCCCGGCAACTGAAGCCGTCGGCCATCACCAGCGTCGAAAGCCCGGCCTTGCGCACCGCGGGAAAGAGCACGCGCTCGCCGCACTGCAGCGGACACGTCGTACTTGTCCTCCTCGTATCCGAAAGAGCCTGCCATACCGCAGCAGCCGGAATCCAGCAGCTCGAAATCGAGTCCCATCTTCTTCATCACCGCTTCATCGTCATAAAGCCGCATGATGGCCTTGTGATGGCAATGCCCCTGCACGATTGCCTTTGCGCTTGAACTGGGGAGGGGTGTAGTCCTTCACCTTCTTCTCCAGGAACTCGGCAAGAGTGAAGGTGTTCTCCATCAATCGGTGAGCGCGTTTTGATTCCGGCATGAGACCGTTCAGTTCGTCACGAAACACTGAGCAGCAGCTCGGCTCCAGAACCACCATCGGTGTCCCGGCATCGATCTCAGGCGGCGAGCGCGTCGAGAATCGTCGTCAGGTATTGCTTGGCGCGATCGAGAAAGCCGTAGTCGTACAGCGGACGTCCGCAGCACAGATGCTGCATGGGAACCGTGCACCTGATATCCAAAGTGTTCCAGCACCTCGACCGCGGCCTGCGCGGTTTCCGGGAAGAAAGTAGTTGTTGAAAGTGTCGGCCCAGAGGATCACGCTGGGCTGCCCTTGATTGCGCGGTTCGCGTTTTCGGAACCACGACTTGAAAGTCTCGGGGGCGAAGCTGGGAATCTGACGCTCAAGCGGCATGCCCGCGGCTTTCTTGGCGATGCGTTCGCAACCCGGGCAGTTGCGTGAACAGATTCACCAAGCCGGGCGCGAGCGAGGCCATCCGCGCCCACTGGTCGATGAAGCCGAAGGCGTAGGCGTGGCGCGGCCGCATCCGTCCTTCCCAGTAGTGCGAAAGGAACTCCGCCTTGTAGGTCGCCATGTCCACGTTGACCGGGCAATCGCCCTTGCAGCCCTTGCAGGCCAGGCAAAGGTCGAGCGCTTCCTTCACGCTCTCGTCGCGCCAGCCGTTGTGCGATGACATCGCCGTTCAACATCTCCCACAGATGATGAGCGCGTCCGCGCGTGGTGTGCCGCTCTTCGTGCGTGACCATGAAGCTGGGACACATGGTGTCGTCATTCGGATTTCTCGCCCTCCTTGCGGCGGCACTTGCCGATACCGACGCAGCGCAGCGTGGCATGCGCGAAGCTGCCGTCATCCTCGGGACAATTGAAAATGTGTCTTGGGCTCCCACGGGTGGTAGTCGGCGCCCAGGCGCAGGTTTTGATCGATGCGATACGGCTCGACGACCTTGCCCGGATTCATCTTCCAATCCGGGTCCCAGATGGACTTGAACTCGCGAAATGCCTGAATCAGTTCCTCGCCGAACATCTTGCTCAGAAACTCGCCGCGCGCCTGCCCGTCGCCGTGTTCGCCGCTGAGGCTGCCGCCGTACTTCACGCAGAGATCGTCGCCTCTTCCATGAACGAGCGCCATTTGCTGATTCCGGCCTCGCTGGTCGAGATCGAAATCCACGCGGCAATGAACGCAGCCCTGCCCAAAGTGGCCGTAGAGCGCGGGGTTGTAGTCGTACTTCTGATACAGCGCGCGAAGCTCGCGCAGATATCCGCCGAGCTTTTCCGGCGCCACCGCGGAGTCTTCCCATCCCGGCCAGGTGTCGGGCTCGCCGGGAACGAAGGCGGTCGCGCCCAGCCCGGACTCGCGCACCTCCCAGAGGTGCGCCATGTCCTCTTTGTCGGTGAGAAGCCTCATGTTGGGCGCGCCCGGCTTGGCTTGAGCATCTCCATCACGCGATGCGCGAGTTCCAGCGCATCCTCTTGTCTTGTCGGCGCCGAACTCCGCCATCAGCCAGCCTTTGCCCTCCGGAAGCAGGTCGAGGTAGTCGGCGATGCGGACCGCCTTTCTTCTCGATGTTCTCGTACAGCCGGTGATCGATGCCCTCCAGCGCGGTCGGCTGGAAGGCGATCGATGTCCGTCACATGGTCTGCTGCCTCGTACACGTCGGGGTAGCCCAGCATGAGAATCACGCGTTCGCGCTTTGGCATCGATCAGCTTGCACTTGGCTTCGAGCACCGTGACCAGCGTGCCTTCGCTGCCGACCAGCGCGCGCGCGATGTTGAAGCGGCCATCCTCGCCGGGAAGCAACTGGTCGAGGTTGTAACCGGAGACGCGGCGCGGGATGGGCGGATACTTCTCGCGAATCAGATCGGCGTAGTGTTCGCGCAGCGATTTGAGATGACGGTAAATGTCCCCGTCGCGGCCGCCCTGGCGGATGCGCTCGCTCCATCTCAGCCTCGTTCATCCAGCCGACCTTCATGCGCGTGCCGTCGTAAAGCAGCACCTCCAGTTCTTCGATGTTGTTGTCGGTCTTGCCCGACATCTGCGCATGCGCGCCGCAGGAGTTGTTGCCGATCATGCCGCCGAAACAGCAGTGATTGTGCGTGGCAGGATCGGGGCCCCAGGTCAGCAGATTGTTGCTCTCTTCATGGACGCGGTCGCGCAACTCGTCGCAGACGGTTCCCGGCAGAACGCGCGCCCAGCGCTCGGTGCGTGTTCACCTCCAGCACGCCGTGCATGTACTTCGACCAGTCCATCACGATGGCGACGTTGCAGCACTGGCCGGCGAGACTGGTGCCACCGCCGCGCGACAGCACCGGCGCGCCAAACTTTCGTGCAGGCAGCAACCGTCTGCACCACATCCTCTTTCGACTTAGGAACCACGACGCCGATTGGTACCTGGCGATAGTTGGAGGCGTCCACCGCATACATTGCCTTGCTGCCCGCGTCAAAGCGCACCTCGCCTTCGACGTTCCGTCGCAGCTCGCTTCCAGGCCGGCCACATCTACAGTGCCTGCGGAGCGCCAGTCCGGCTGCGGCAATTCGATCGTGTGTCTCAGGTCGTCAGGAGTGATGAGTGGAACCCTGTTGGCAGACATGTCTCTCCTTCAGGCGGCGTACCGTTCCGCATCGGCACGTTTCAGCTCCAGCCCTATCCCTGGGCGCGACAGGTCAGGACGCAGTTCGCCATCGACCAGCTCCGGGAAGCCGTCGAAGAACATGCGCTCGATGCGAACGTGATCGTGAAAATATTCCAGGTTCTTGAACGGTGTCACCGCGCAAGCCACATGCGTGTGGAGCGCCGGTGCGGTGTGGCCGGACAGCGGCAGGTTGTGCGCTTGACAAAGAGCCGCCACCTGCAGAAAACCGGTCACGCCGCCGCAGCGCGTGATGTCGGCCTGCTGCACGTCCACCGCGCCGGCAGCGAGCATTCGCTGGAAATAGAAGATGTCGTAACCGTATTCGCCGGCCGCAATGTCCATACCCGCGGGCGCGCGATCGCGCATCAGGCGCAGACCCGCGAGATCATCGGACGACACCGGCTCCTCGAACCAGCTCACGCCTGAATCGCTGAAGATCTCGGCCTGCGCGAGGGCCTGCTTGCGCCCGTAGGCGCCATTGGCATCCACGAAGAGCTCGGCTGCAGGTCCGATCGCGTCACGCGCGATTTCCACTCGCCTCACGTCCTGTTTGGCGTCGCGTCCGATCTTCATCTTCACGCGCGGAATTCCTTGCTCCACCCAGCCCGAGAGCTGCGCCGCAAGTTGCCGGTCAGAGTAGGAGGTAAATCCACCGCTGCCGTAAATCGGAGCTCCCGTGCGAACCTGCCCGAGCAACGTGACCAGCGGCAGATCGAGCAGCCTCGCCTTCAGGTCCCAAAGCGCGCAGTCGACGGCGGAAATCGCCATGGAGCAGATTCCCGGTCGGCCCAGGTTACGAATGTGCTGCCACATACGCATGTAGGTACCGGTGGGCGCCATCGCATCCGTGCCAATCACAAGCTGGGCGAGTTGCTCGTGGATCAGAGAAGCAGTCGCGGCGTCTGCGTACGTGTAACCGAGCCCGGCCTTGCCGCCGGCGGCGGCGCTCACCAGCACCAGCGTAGTTTTGTCCCATTTCAGAGTGCCGTCGGATTCAGGAAAATCTGTCGCAACGGTATAGGTTGAGACGTCGAGGCGTTGAACCGGTGCCGAACGAAACCGGCCGCTCACCGTAGCCTCGCTTTTAAGGCTGGATTGAACGCGGATAATTTCATGCTTTGTCTGTAAGGATGACAACCGTATGCGAGCGGTTTTCCTGACGCCCGTCGTTCCTGTCGCGTCACGATACTTAATCTTCAAATGCGCGTCCGAGCTGCTGAAGACATGTAAGCGCGAGCTTCAGCAAACGTAACTCGCACTCTAGTCATCCATCCAAGTACGGCGAAATTCGCACAACAACTTAGCCGGAGGGAGTCGCAATCATGAATGCGTCGGATGTGCTTGTGGAGTGCCTGCTCGATTGGGGCGTGGAGATGATCTTTGGCCTGCCCGGGGATGGCATTAACGGCATCATGGAGTCACTACGTACCCATCAGGACAAGATCCGCTTCATCCATGTGCGGCACGAAGAAGCAGCCGCCTTCATGGCCTGCGGCTATGCCAAGTACACCGGCAAACTCGGGGTATGTCTGGCGACCTCCGGACCGGGAGGCATTCACCTCCTGAATGGCCTCTACGACGCCAAGATGGACGGAGCGCCTGTGCTCGCGATCACCGGTTTGCAGTTCCACGATCTGATCGGCACTCACACGCAGCAGGATGTCGCACTCGACAAGCTCTTTATGGATGTCAGCGTCTATAACGAGAGGATCATGGGCCCGACTCATGTGCGGAACGTTGTCGATCTGGCGTGCCGCACCGCGATTTCTTACGGCGGGGTCGCTCACGTCACCATTCCGGTCGATTTCCAGGAGCAGGAAGTGCACGGATCGGAGCGCTCCAAGCGAAATATTAAGCACCATACCAACACCGTTCGTGCCCAAGGGTACAAGGTGCCCGACCCGTCAGAGCTGCAACAGGCGGCGGACATCCTGAACGAAGGCAAGAAGGTCGCGATCCTGGCCGGCCGCGGTGCGCTCGGCTGCGGCGACCAGCTTGAACACGTTGCGAAGCTCCTGGGCGCTCCGATCATCAAGCCGCTTCTCGGCAAAGCAGTGGTGCCGGACGACAGTCCTTACACCACCGGTGGCATTGGCTTGCTGGGAACAAAGCCTTCGCAAGAAGCGATGGAGAAGTGCGACACGCTGCTGATGGTAGGGACTTCTTTTCCTTACATTGAATATTTCCCTAAGCCGGGGCAGGCGAAGGGCGTGCAGATCGACATTGATCCGAGTCGCATTGGGTTGCGCTATCCCGTCGAAGTGGGGCTGCTCGGCGACAGTCACACTGTCTTGCAACACTTGACTCCGCTGCTGAAGAAGAAAACCGATCGCGATTTCCTGGAGAAAGCGCAAGCCGGCATGAAGGAGTGGTGGGAAGTGATCGAGACGCGTGCGTCGCGTATGGATAAGCCGATGAAGCCACAAGTCGTCGCCTGGGAGCTCGGCAAGCAGCTGCGCGAGGACGCAATTGTGAGCTGCGACAGCGGCACCATCGCCACCTGGTTTGCCCGCGAGATCCCGGTAAAACGCGGTCAGATGCACAGTCTCTCGGGCAATCTCGCCACCATGGCGCCGGGGCTGCCATACACCATCGCCGCGCAGCTGGCGTATCCCGATCGCCAGTGCATTGCGTTTGTCGGAGACGGCGGATTCTCCATGCTGATGGCTGACTTTGCCACCGCAGTGAAATATCAATTGCCGATCAAAGTCGTCATCATCAAGAACAACACCTTAGGGCAGATCAAGTGGGAGCAGATGGTGTTTCTTGGCAACCCGGAGTACGGAGTGGAGTTGAGTCCCATCGACTTTGCTGCGTTCGCTCACGCCTGTGGTGGAGTGGGATACCACCTGGACGACCCAAAGAATTGCGCGCAGGCAGTAGAGCAGTTCCTCAATGCACCTGGCCCCGCGATCTTGGAGGCGGTCGTTGATCCCTTTGAACCGCCGCTGCCGGGCAAGGTCAAGGCCGATCAGGCGCTTCACTTCGCGGAGTCTCTGGCGCGAGGTGAGCCGAACCGTGGCAAGATCGCTCTGACTGTGGCCTCCGACAAAGTACGGGAGATGGTGTGATGCGAAGGATGGGCAAACGCGAAATAGTCGTCATCACCGGCGCGTCCGCAGGAGTTGGACGCGCCACCGTCAGAGAGTTTGCCAAGCGCGGGGCAGCCATAGGACTGATTGCCCGAGGACGGGACGGACTGGAGGGCGCACGCCGGGAGGTCGAGGCCGCGGGCGGTACAGCTCTAGTTCTTCCAACCGATGTAGCTGATGCCAAGCAGGTGGAAGCTGCGGCTCAGCGCGTGGAAGAAGAACTAGGCCCAATCGACATCTGGATTAATGACGCCATGACTTCGGTCTTCTCTCCTATCAAGGAGATGACTCCGGCAGAGTTCGAACGCGTCACCCAAGTCACGTATCTCGGATACGTGTATGGGACGCTGGCAGCCCTGAAACGCATGTTGCCGCGCGACCGGGGCACCATCGTCCACGTCGGCTCAGCCTTGGCTTATCGCAGCATTCCGCTGCAGGCAGCATATTGCGCTTCAAAACACGCGGTGCTGGGCTTCTTTGCCTCGCTGCGTACAGAGCTGATACACGACAACAGCCATGTGCAAACCACCATGGTGCAGATGCCCGCGCTGAATACGCCGCAGTTCGGGTGGGTCAAGAGCCGGCTGCCGCGCAAAGCGCAGCCGGTGCCGCCCATCTACCAGCCCGAAGTAGCAGCGCGCGCAATCTACTATGCCGCCCATCATCCGCAACGGCGCGAGTATTTTGCAGCGTGGTCGGTAGTGGAAGCGGTGGTCGGTAACAAGCTTGTGCCATCGTTTGCCGACCACTATCTCGCGCGCAACGGTTACGACTCGCAGCAGTATGACGGCGCCGCTGACCCCAACCGTCCTTACAATCTCTGGCAGCCGGTGGCCGGCGACCACGGGGCACATGGCGCGTTCGATGATCGGGCGAGGGAGCAGAGTTTGGAGCTGTGGTCTGAAACACACTGGCGGTGGCTTGCGATCGCTGCGCTGGGCGCGCTGGCCACGATCGCCAAGTTGCGCAAGCCAGATATAGAGGCTGAGCCGGTCCAGGCGAAGAAGGCGGCCTAGATGATTTGAAGTTGAGCATGTCGAACAACAACGGCAACCATATTCCAGGAACTGCCGCCCGTGTCCGGCCACGGCGACTGATACGGCTACATCCTCGGGAAGATAGTTTCGAAGTTAGCCAGGGGCGGACCGTACTGTCGACGAACCTCAGTGGCTTTATCGCCCCGGATACTACAGCAGGACTGTTCGTTCATCAGACGAGGATGCTCTCCTGCTATCGGTGGCTGATTGCGGACCAGGAGCCTCTGCCCATCGCGCTCTCCAATGTCGAGCAGCATTCCTGGCTGGGCTACTACATTCAGTTGCCGCCCAAGTTCAATGAAAACCAGAAAGACCGCGGCAGTGGAGAAATGGCCGCGCTCTCGGAGCGCAGTCTCGAGCTACGCCTCTCCCGCTCCGTGGCATTTGGCGTTCATGAAGATGTCGATGTCACCAATTTCACCCAAGAGCAAGCGACATTTGAGCTCCGGTTAGAGGTGGACGCCGATTTTGCGGACCAAGCCGAAACGGTACACAAACGCAAGCAGTCCGGGAAACTCGAGCGGTCGTGGCAACGCAATCAACAACAGAACTGGCAGCTTCTCTTCGACTACGTTGCCCGTCACCATTACGACGCACCAGGGGGATGTCGGCGACGCCAGCATTCATCGGTCGATCGCTCATCGAGATCGCCAACTGTCCTTCTGAACCGAGCTGGTCAGGCAAAGCGATCTCCTTCCATTTATCACTCAGGCCATTGCAGTCTTGGCATGCCTGTATCCGCATGCACCCGCATGTAGAAGATGAACCTGGGTTTCCGCTCTACGATTGCTACGCATTTCAGCCCACCGAAAACATCTTCGATACAAGCCGGAGGACGTTTCTCCAAGACGCCACCCAGTTCAGTTCGCCGACCAGCGAGACGCTGGCCACAGCGGTCGTGGGCGCCCTGGAGCAGGCCAAGCATGATCTGGCCGCACTCCGGCTGCATGACCTCGACCAGAACGAATGCGCCTGGACACCCGCAGCCGGAATCCCAATCTTCGTAGCTCTGTTTGGCCGGGACACGCTCACCGTCTCCTGGCAGGCAGCGATTGTCAGCTCGCAGATGGCGCAGGGCACGCTTCCGCTACTCGCCCAACTGCAAGGCACGGTGGTGGATGACTGGCGTGACGAGCAACCGGGACGCATGTTGCACGAAGCCCACACCGGACCGCTGGCGAAGCTTGGATTCAATCCGCGCGCACGCTATTACGGCTCTGCCACAACGTCGGGGTTTTATCCAGTTGTGCTCGCGCAACTGTGGCACTGGACCGGCGACAAGGAGCTGATTCGTCCCCTGATTGATCCTGCCCTTGATGCACTTCGCTGGAAGGACAATTGGGCCGATCTGGATGGCGATGGCTTTTACGAGTACCTCACGCGCTCGACTCAGGGCGTCAAGAACCAGGGCTGGAAAGATTCCGGCGATGCCATCGTGTATGCCGACGGCACACAGGTTGAGCCGCCGATCGCCACCTGCGAAGAGCAGGCATTCGTCTATATCTCCAAGCTGCATATGGCGGAGATGCTCTGGTGGCTCGACCGGAAAGATGAAGCACACCGCCTTTATCACCAGGCCACCGAATTGAAGAAGCGTTTCAACGAGAGGTTCTGGATGGAGGACCTCGGTTATTTCGCGATGGGACTCGATTCAAAGAAACAGCAGATTCGTTCCATCGCCGACGATCCGGGGCATTGTGTTGCCTGCGGTTTTGTGGACGAGGCGCTGGTCCAGCGCACCGTCGACCGTCTGTTAGCTGACGATATGTTTAGCGGTTGGGGGATACGGACGCTTTCGGCGAAGCATCCGGCGTTCAATCCTTTCAGCTATCACCGCGGAACGGTGTGGCCGGTCGAGCATGGATCCTTTGCTATGGGCTTCATGCGCTATGGTCTACATGCTGAGTTGCAGAAGATTGCGCGAGCAATCTTCGATGCTGCAGCCCTCTTCGATTTCCAGCGCCTGCCCGAGGTCTTCTCCGGACATCAGCGGGATGAACATCACCCTTTCCCCGCTCTGTATCCCAAGACGAACTGGCCGCAAGCCTGGTCTTGTTCGGCGGTATTCACGATTGTGCAGTGCATGCTGGGGATATATCCCTATGCGCCGCTGCACGCGCTATTTGTAGATCCGCACCTGCCAGGGTGGCTTCCGGAGATTACGCTCAGCAACTTGCACGTCGGCCAGGCGGTGGTCTCCATTCGTTTTTACCGGGAGCAGGATGGCAGCAGCAGCTATGAAATTCTGGACCAACGCGGACCCCTTCACATTGTGCGACAGCCTAGCCCCTGGTCCATGACAACGGGACCGCTGGAGCGTGTTGTGGACGCGCTCGCCAGCCTGTTGCCGGGCAAATGAAATCGAACTTATCGGGAGGAAGTTATGAGTACGGGAATCGGAAACCGAGAGTGGGTCATCCCCGAGGGGTACATCCCTGCGGAGAGTAATGGTCCGGAACCGGAGATGACGAGTCACGAGACAGTGTGCCTACTGAACACCGCTGATCAGGATGCACATGTGGAGATCACGGTGTACTACAGCGACCGTGAACCCGCGGGGCCATATCGGGTCACAGTACCGTCGCGCCGTACCCGGCATATACGCTTCAATGATCTTCGGGATCCCGAGGAGATTCCCCGCAGCACCGACTTTTCCAGTGTAATCCGTTCGGATATTCCGGTTGTGGCGCAGCACACCAGACTCGACTCACGCCAGGCTGCCAACGCACTGCTGAGCACCATTGCCTATCCCAATGCGCTCTAGCGGGTAAGGAGGCACGTTGGCCTATCAAGGCGGATTTTTGCAATTTGGCGAGCGGTCAGCTCATGCCGCTGCCGATCCGCTCGGCTGTGGCGCGTTAGGCCCGCCGGCGGCAGCTCAGAAAGTAGGTTGCTGGCGCGGCTTGCTAATGCATCCGACGTTTCGCTCTGACCGCGCACCGCTGGCTGCTGCGGGGCGATATCATCACAGAGCCGGCTGAATAGCCGGAGAGTGATCAACCATGTGTTCCTCAGCCGCCGGAAAAATGACGGACGCGATCTAAGTCTCGGCTGGCCGCTCACCTAGATCATGATCGAACAACCCAGGGGTTCGCCAGCGGACTCGCGTGCGCTCTAAATTCTGCCTCGTTCCCCTCGTCCGAGGGATTCGTGCGTGATTTGCGGCTTAACGCTGAGGTTGATTGAGGGATTGAGGAAGCGGTAGAGTTTGCGGCAGGTCGAATGGTCGAATCGAGGGAGAGTTACTCCTCTTCCGACACGTTTGTACATAAGTGGGCCGCCGTCGGCCCCGACAACGTCACGAACAAGCTTCTGGGCAGCGACCTTCCTCAGAGCGGGGTTGTAGTTCAGGTCGCGGATGATGTCGATGTCATCGGAGGCCTGCGCTGCTGCTCTGCTGTCAAGGACCGGTTCGGTAGTCGAGGATGACCCTAGCACAAGGTGCACCGTAATCACGATTTTGGAGAATGCGGTAGTGTCCTAAACCGGATTTGGCACACTACCAGGTTTCCAGCAGTTCGCGGACTCCGACCAACATGGGCTATAATGCCTCTTAACGTTGTGGCAGAGTGCCGATGTTGCACATGCCACGCCCAGGATTTTTGTACGGATTTGTACGGCGCACCCGGCAAACCGCCCAATTTATCCACGTATTCCAAATAGAGAAGCTGCAAATGGCGTAGACTTGCGCGTTGGGAGGCTTCAAGTCCCCCCTTCCGCACCATACCTCGCTGTCAGTAACGTACAGAGAATAAGGTTACGGAGTGGCGCGCCTTCGCGCCCAAAATTAAGGCTGAGTTCATGACGATTCTGATTACCGTTTTACACATCCTGGTTTGTATCTTTCTGATTGCCGTGGTGCTCTTGCAGAGCGGCAAGAGCGCCGATATCGCCGCTGCTTTTGGCGGCATGGGCAGCCAGACCGCTTTCGGCACTCGTACCGCCGCTACCGTGCTCAGCAAGGCGACGACCTGGGCGGCCGTAATCTTCATGCTGACTTCGATTACGCTGTCGATCTTCGCCAGCCGCCGCAGCACCAGCAACGGATCGGTGCTGTCGGGAACGACGACCTCGGCACCAGCCAAGCGGGCGCCTGCGCCGACTCAGAAGCCGGCCCCCGAGCCGCAGCCGGCGACGCCCAATCGGTAAATCGCGTCGTCGCTTCAACTCGAAATGAAAAAGCCTCCGCAAACCGCGGAGGCTTTCACTTTTCACAAAGCTTGCGAGTTGTTACGAACCCTCAGCGACAGGGGCATTGGTCGCGGACTGAGGAGTGACTTCGACTTCCGCAACCGGAGCGGCTTCTCCATTGGCCTTGGTCGGCGAAGCTAATGGCGTTTTCGTGACGCCCCCTTTTGCCGGACGCCAGCTTTTCTCATACTGCCCGATGTGCCAGATGTCGCGCGCGTACTCCTGTACGGTGCGGTCGCTGGAAAACTTGCCGATACGCGCTACGTTCAACACTGCCTTCTGCCACCAGACTTCGTCGGCAAGATATTCCTGCTCGATGAGGCGGTGGGTCTCAACGTAGCTGAGGAAGTCGGCAAGGTGGAAGTACTTGTCGCCGCGATCGAGAAGCTCGTCGAAGATCCAGCCGAACAGGCCGTGCTCGCTGGGGCAGAAGCGGTCGGAGTTGATGGCGTCGAGCACTTCTTTGATCTGTGGGCTCTCGTCGTAGAGATCGCGTGGGATGTACGTTCCCTTCTCTTTCATCTCCGCGATCTGCTCCGCGCGCAGGCCGAAGATGTAGATGTTGTCTTCGCCGACTTCCTGTGCAATCTCGATGTTGGCGCCGTCCCAGGTGCCAACGGTCAAAGCGCCGTTCATGGACAGCTTCATGTTGCCGGTGCCCGAAGCCTCGGTGCCGGCGGTTGAAATCTGCTCGCTCAAGTCCGCGGCCGGCATGATGAGCTCGGCCAGCGACACGCGATAGTCGGGCAGGAAGGTTACCTTGATCCACTCCTTCGCCTTGGAGTCGTTGTTCACCACCTCGGCGACGTTGTGGATGAGCTTGATAATCTGCTTGGCCGCCCAGTATCCGGGGGCAGCTTTTCCGGCGAAGATGTAGGTGTGCGGGACCGCCGGTAGCTCGCCGTGTTCCACGATGCGCAGGTAGTCGCTCACGATGTGCATGACGTTCAGCAACTGCCGCTTGTACTCGTGGATGCGTTTGATGTGGACGTCGAAGATCGAGTCGGGATCGACAATGACGCTGGTCTCTTTCTGGATGACCGACTGAAGCTTCAATTTGTTTCTGCGCTTGACCTCTTTGAAGGCGGTGCGAAATTCCGCATCTTTCGCCCACGGCTCAAGCTCGCGCAGCCTGTCGAGGCTGGTGATCCACTTGTTTTCGTCGAGCGTCAGGCTGATGAGCTCCGTCAGCTCAGGATTGGCTTCCATCAGCCAGCGCCGCGGGGCGACGCCATTCGTCTTGTTATTAAACTTCTCCGGCCACACTGCATAAAACTCCGGCACCAGCGATGTCTTGATGAGGTCGGTGTGCAACGCGGAGACGCCGTTCACCGAGTGGCTGCCCACGATGCACAGGTTGGCCATGCGTACCTGCTTCTCGTAGCCCTCCTCGATGATGGACATGCGCTGCAATTTTTCGGTGTCCATGAACGAGTACTGCTGCATGTCGCGCATGAAGCGGTGATTGATGTTGAAGATGAGCTGCATATGCCGCGGCAGAACCTTCTCCAGCAGCGGGACCGACCACTTCTCCAGCGCCTCGGGCAGCAAGGTGTGGTTGGTGTAGGCCAGGGTTTGCTGCGTGATCTCCCACGCCTGCTCGTAGACCAGCCCATGGTCGTCCATGAGGCTGCGCATCAGCTCAGCAACCGACAAGCTGGGATGCGTGTCGTTCATCTGGATGGCAACCTTGGACGGGAACAGCTCAAACTTGTCGCCGTGCTGGCTGCGGAAGCGACGAATGATGTCGCCAATCGCGCAGGCGACCAGGAAGTACTCCTGCACCAGGCGCAGCTCTTTGCCACTCACCACGGAGTCGGAGGGATACAGCACGCGCGAGATGTTCTCCGACTGGATCTTCTGCTCGATGGCGCGCACGTAGTCGCCGCGATTGAAAATCTCGATATCGAAATCTTCGGAAGCTCCGGCGGTGAACAAGCGAAGCCAGTTCACCGTCTGTCCCAGATAACCCACGATGGGCATATCGGCTGGGACGCCGATTACGGTCTTGTAGCCGCTCCAGCTTTGCCGGAAATTGTCTTCATCGTCGCGCTGGGTTTCCACTTTGCCGTAGAGATTGATGGCGACGGATTCGTTGGCGTGCTCGATTTGGAATGGCGTGCCATTGGCCTTCCAGCGGTCGGGTTTCTCACGCTGAAAGCCGTTGAAGATTTCCTGGCGAAAAAGGCCGTATTCGTAATCGATGCCGTAACCGAAGCCCGGCATGCCGAGGGTCGCCATGGATTCAAGCATGCAAGCGGCGAGACGGCCCAGGCCACCGTTTCCCAGCCCGGCATCGGCCTCGCTGTCCAATACGTCTTCCAGGCTGATACCAAAACCGGCGAGCACTTCGCGGCAAAGTTCTTCGGCGCGCAGGTTCGAAAGATTGTCGGCCAGCGAGCGTCCCATCAGGAATTCCATGGACAGGTAGTAGAGCCGCTTCTGGTCCTTGTGACGATACCGCCGCTCGGTTTCGATCAGACGGTCAACAATGCGGTCGCGGACGGCGAGAGATACCGGGGTGAGGTAATCGGCCGGGGTCAGTTCCGATGTGGGGCGGACCAGGGTATATCGGATGTGCCGCAGTATGGCTTCCCGTAACACTTCCGCAGGACGCCCCTGGGTAAGAAACTCGTCAGTGGACATATTGTGAGGGCGCTTTTGACTTGTTCATGCTGGAAGAAAGCCCGCCACTCTGGTTCGAGTCGCTCCGGCAGAGCTGCGGTTGTATCCCGGCGCATCCTCTTGCCGCGGGATCGGGTCCTTCCGTCGTGATACCTATTGTTTGCAAAGCGATTCCACATTCTAACGCAAGCTGAAGGCTGAAAACGGGAAAGCTTGGGAGTCAGGCGACTCTTAAGAGCCGTTCGCCGTTACTTTGGAGGGGTCGTCGCTTCAGAACAAGTAGATGAGGTTGACCGCAACGGTGTTCTGATAGGGCACAAGAACACTAGGCTTCTCGGTGACGAATACGTTCTGATTCGACCGATCGAAGCGGATGTCGCCGCGAATCGCGAACTTGCCATCCAGCTTCTTCAACCACGAGGCAACATCAGAAAGCTTCGCAGCCATGTCGTATTCGGGCGTGAGGGTGTATCCCTGAAGTGTCTGGTCGACTCCAGTGCGGGTGCCTCCGCCATCGTTGAACACCTCACCGCGAAAGGCCAGCGAGAACTTTTGCGTGAAGCCGTACTTCACGTACATCGCCAGACCCTTCCACATTGCGTCGTGACCGAGACTGACGCCGTTCTCCTCGTGACCATACAGTGCGTCGAAGCCAAGATTGAGACGGGGAGTGGTCTTCCAGCTTCCGACAATTTCGCCTACGCTACGCTGGTCGCGAGTATCTTTCGGGCGCTCCGGACCATGAATGAAGTTGAAGTAGAGCGTGGTGGTCTTGGTGGGTGTAATCGTGATCTGGCTGCCCCAGGAATATCCGCTGTTGTAGCGCTGGAACTCGTCCCATCCGTTGACGACCACGACCATGCCGGTGATTTTGCTGGTGAATGGATAAGTGATCTTCGCGCCAGTGTAGGTGAAGGGCACGCCGAAGCCGAAGATGAAGCCGCGGCTGAATTCGTCGTTGTAGCCGTCATATCCGCCGATGACCTCCGACCCAAGGTGACTGACCATCTTGCCGGCGTCGAATCGCAGGCCCTTCCCCAGCGGCGCAATGTAGCTGACATACATCTCGGGGATGTCAAAGTGGTGAGCGACGTCGGTATCCATGTTGCGGAACATGCCGTAAGCGGCGGTGACCTCAGGAACGCCGGAGCCGGCAATCATGTTGAGACGGAAACCGACCTGATTAGGCTTCTCAATCGCGTGCTGAACCACGATTTGCGCCATGTCTAGCTGGGGTTCGTTGTCGTTGAAGTCGAAGATGCGGAACTGGTTCAGGCGGTCATAGGGCTGGTTGGTGTTGTAGCCATAGGAAAAAGATGCGAAGCCGTTGACGGTGATGCCGCGCCATGCCAGGTGAGGCTCGTTCACCGGCCCAGCATTGACATCGACCGCGACGGGATTGTCTTGCGTCGGGGTCTGCTGGGCGGGGTCTGCCGCAGGTACAGATTGTCCCCAGAGAAGCAGGGGCGACGCGATCGTCGCCCCCGCCAGCACACTAGTAGCGACCAAGAGCCGAAGGGCCCGGAGCATAGTTACTTCCCAGGGCCGACCAGTTCGTGCTCTTCGTGTACCCGTTCGACCTTTCGGCGATCGTCGTTGAACAGGTCCTCTACTTCGAGCGTTTCGTAGGCATGCTCGCCATGCAGGGATTCATCCAAGCCGATACCTTCCGCCGCTTCCTCGACTTTCACCGGGGTGAAGGCATCGATGATCCGCAGCATGACGTAGGTGAAGATGAATGCCCAGAACGACGAGAACACAACCGCAACCACCTGCTTCACCAGGAATATGGGATCGCCATACAGCAGGCCGTCCGCGCCGTCAGGGTTCCACGCCTTGCTTGCGAAAACGCCAAGCAGAACCATGCCGAGTGCGCCACCAACACCGTGGACGCCCCAGACGTCGAGTGCGTCATCCCAGTGCAGCTTGTTCTTCATTTCCACCGCGTAGTAGCAAACCACGCCGGCGATGACGCCGATGATGACAGCCGTAGTGGGCGACACGTACCCGGCACCCGGCGTAATCGTCGCCAATCCAGCGACAGCGCCGGTCAGAAGGCCGAGGAATTTCGGCTTTTTCTCGTTAAACCAGGCCATCAATAGCCAGGTCACGGCCGCAAACGATGCCGCCACGTCGGTATTTAGGAAGGCGGTAGCGGTCACGGAATTGGCGCTCATCTCGCTGCCGGCATTGAATCCGTACCACCCGAACCACAGCAGTCCAGTTCCCAGGGCCACCAGCGGAATGCTGTGCGGGCCGCGGTCCACCGTATGCCGCTTGCCGACGTAAAGCACTGAGGCCAGGGCTGCCATTCCGGCGATGTTGTGCACCACGATGCCGCCGGCGAAATCTTTCACGCCCCACTGCTGCAGGAAGCCTCCGCCCCACACCATGTGTACAAACGGGAAGTACACGAAGGTCAGCCAGGCGGTGAGGAACAGCATGTAAGCCTTGAAGGTCACGCGGTTGGTGAAGGCACCGGAGATCAATGCAGGGGTGATGATGGCAAACATCATTTGAAACGCCACAAACACGAACATGGGAACGGTTTCGTTCGGCGAAGGCGTGTTCAGATTGATGTTGCGCAGGAAGGCATTGTGGAAGTTGCCGATGATGCCGTGCCAGTCGCCGCTGAAACACAGCGAGAACCCATACAGGTACCAGATCACGGTGGTCCATCCCATCGAGACAAAGCTCTGGATCATGATGGTGAGAACGTTTTTGCGTCCTACCAGGCCGCCGTAGAAGAAGGCCAGGCCCGGTGTCATCAGCATGACAAGGCTGGTGCAAAGAATCATGAAGCCGGTGTTACCGGTGTCGAGGTGAAGCATAAAAGCCTCCAGAAAAAAGTGTGCGACAGGAGCAGGGAACGGGAGTAACGCTGTGGGACAAGTAACGCTGCGTTGGGTTGAGAGACGTGCCGGATGTCAGGCGCGATTCGCTTAGCCGGCGACTTGGAATATGCGAGTCCCCGCTCATCCTCGCAATGAGCATGATGTGGGGAAAGCGCGCGCCTAAGCGCAATATCGCCGTACCTTACCTCTTAGCATCGTCCCAGCTGAAGACGTATGGCTGTCGCGATAACAGGCTGCACTTTTGTCAGGCGGGGAATCTGTGTCCCGTGTCACGCCGTCTAGTGACGTTCGCCCCTTACCCGTCGGGTGAATAGCCTGACTAAATGTGACTGGTGATACAGTGTCTACATCCCCTAGGGAGGCTCCATGTCGCTATCGGTGGATGGCCGCCACTGTGGCGCGGTATACGTAATCCGCTGTAGTGGGCGAATTGTAGCCGGCGATGAATCTAACCTGCTGGAGTCGTCGATCAACCGCGGCTTGCGCGAATTTCGCCATCTTGTGATCGACTTCGAGGGCGTACGACAACTGGACAGCAGCGGCATAGGGCTGCTGGTGCGCTACCTGTCGCACACGCGAAGCCGGGGAGGCGACCTTCGACTGTCAAGCGCTCCGCCTTTCGTGACCAATGTCATCCAGGCCACGAAGCTCAACACCATTTTCAAGGTTTACGGGTCGGAAGAAGAAGCCGTCGTTTCGTTCCTGAAGGGGAATAAGGCGCCGGGCACCGAGGAAAAACCGGCCGGGCCGCTGGTTCTGTTTGTCGATCGTTCTCCCGACGTTTGTGCCTTCGCTCGCGCCTTGCTGAGCAATAACGGTTACGCGGTCCTTTCCACCTGCAGGATGAATGATGCCAAGCTGCTGCTGTTGTCCGCGAAATTCGACTACCTGGTGCTGGGATCCGACTGTTCGCAGGGCGAATCTGCCGCCTCGGCCGGTAAGTTGAAGGCCATGGCCGAGTCGGCGGCAGTAGTGCAATTGTCGAGCGCGTTCAAGTCCGAGGATCCGGAGCGAGCCGGCGCCGAGTTGTTGCACATGTTGCAGAGTGCGAAGGCGGCGGGAGCCTAGAAAGTGTTCGGACGCTATACAGAGAAAGCGCGCCGCGTAGTCTTCTTCGCGCGCTATGAGGCCAGTCAGTTCGGCTCACCGTACATCGAGACGGAACACCTGCTATTGGGACTGCTGCGCGAAGGCAAGACGCTCAGCAATCGCTTTCTTCGTTCTCCCGGTGCGGTCGAGAGCATTCGGAAGCAGATTGAAGACCACAAGATGCCCGGGGAAAAGGTCTCGACTTCGGTAGACCTGCCGCTGAGCAATGAAAGTAAGAACGTGCTCGCCTATGCGGCCGAGGAGGCAGAACGTCTGGGCCACAAGCAGATCGGCACGGAGCACCTGCTGCTCGGCCTGTTGCGGGAGGAAAAGTGCTTCGCGGCGGAGATTCTGCACGAACGTGGGTTGCGGTTGTCAAATATTCGCGAGGCGTTGGCGACCCCCGGCGCTGACGCCAATCCGTTGCAAACTTCTGATCCCTTCGTGGTTATAACCTCAGAGCCCCTGGGCGCAGACATTGAGATCGACGGCGCCTTCTATGGCAACACCCCGGCGCAATTGCCGCTGCCCGAGGGCGAGAAGACGATCCGGCTGACGCTGAAGGGCTTTCAAACTTGGGAGCGCAAGCTGCAGGTGCTTGATGGGGCCAGTCAGAACGTTCATGCCGAGATGGATCGGATTTCTTCCTGATGCTCGCAGAGCGCAAGCACTCATTTATCGCGCTCACCGGATTCATGGGCTCCGGCAAGAGCAGTGTGGGACGCGAGCTGGCGACGTTATTGGGCTGGAGTTTTGTCGACCTCGACGCTGAGATCGAGACGGGGGAAGGCCGCAAGATCCGGGAGATATTCGCGAGCGAGGGAGAGCCGAGATTTCGGGAGATTGAGACGGCAGCCGTCACCTCTCTAGTTCGGAATGTCGTGGGACCCGTGGTGTTGGCGACTGGGGGAGGAACTTACGTCCAGGAGCGCAACGCCGCATTACTGCGTGGCGCTGGAGCAACAGTAGTTTTCCTGGAAGCCTCGCCAGGAACATTGTTGCAACGATGTTGTCCCGAGGGGAGCGAGCCGAGCGAAACGATTCGGCCCCTGGCACGTGATCGCGAGGCGTTTATTCGACTGTATGAGCAGCGGCTGCCGCTTTATCGTACCGCCGACTTGACGGCGGGTTCCGACGGCAAAGCACCGCAGGCGGTGGCGCGAGAGATTGCACTGAGATTGGGATTGCTGAAGGTGTGAATTGAAGTCCCTCAGGGGCTGAAGCCCACCGAATTGGGGGATGGTTGCGGCACGGCCGAAGAGGCTGCGGAAAACTCTTCGCAAGTGGGAAAAAAGCGGATCCCTCACCTCTAAAGAGGTTCGGGATGACAAAGACACAGGATTTTTATGGCGCAGCTGAAGCTACGCCCCTTCAAAACGGCACCCCGCAGAGTTTTTCCGCAGCCGTGCCCTTTCAAACCGAGTGTGAACTGGCTCCGGAAGCGAACAGCAGGTCCTTCGCTTCGCTCAGGATGACAAGTGAGAGAGGTTCACGAGCTGAAGGCTGACAGCTGACGGCTGAGAGCTGTCCTCAGTGCGTCTGCTGCAGCCTCGCGACCAGCTTCTGTGCCAGGTTGTCTTCCGACTCCGACCACAGCACGCGACCGCTGATTCCGCAGTGCCGCTCGACTGCCGCGGAGAACGCAACAAGTTTCGCGACATTGTTGCGGATGCGTGTTTCGTTGTCGGGGGTGAGGCGCAGACCTTCGAACAAGAAGGGCGTGTCGAGTCCGAAGTCGACCTGGATGTGTCCGTCGTCGGTGTAGGTTCCCTCATCGAACTCGACGCCGTGGACGAGGAACTTCACAGCCACCGGGCGTTGCACCCAGGCTTCGCCGTGTTCATCTTCATTCGGCACCCACAAATCCCAGAACGCTTCGAAAATTAGCGCGTAGTCGTCGTGCGCGAACTCCTGCGCAACTTCTCCCGCCTCTTCCGGCGAGACGCCGGGGTCGAAGCGCCGTTCCAGTATGGTGGGCTCGCTCCAGGCAACGGGGTGCACCGAAAGGTAAGTCACCCCTTCGCGCAAGTCCGAGAACAGAAACTGTCGCAGCACAGACACAGCGCGCGGGATCATCTCGCTGTCGCGGAAGGTAGGAAACCAGATGCTGAGGTACAGGGAATCCATGGCCGACATTGTAGCGCCTGCGAGGTGACGCGAGGTTATTGCAGCCGGAAACGTTCGGCCATCAGCCGTTGCAGCCTGGGCTTGTACAAGATGTCGTAGGCGAATTCTTTGTCGGGAAACATGGCGAGCGCGGCTCGCTTGGTATTGGCCGCCATCTCGGCGGCTTCTTCCACCGTCAGGTCCGGGTCCTGACTGATGACCGACATCACCATGTTCATCATGATCTGAAGCCGTCGGAGCTTGCGCCGTTCCTCTTCCTGCTCCTGAGCTTCACTGGGGGTGGGCTGCGATTTGGGTGCCTGGTTCGGCTCTGCTAGCTCCATGCGGAATCCTCTAATGACAAAAGGCCGGGCACTAAGTACGCGGGTGCCTTAGTAAGCCGGCTTTCATTACAATTGGATGTTGGACGCCATCTCACCGTTGCGCTGAACTGTTGGGCTGCATCATACACTGATTCAGGCGAATTGCATTCGGGAAGTCGGGGAGTGCCCAACCGTGAAACAGCACCCAGTTGCACGAGTCCAGGAGGAAGCAGATATGGCAGATTTGGACGAGCAGAAGGACACGCCGGAATCACACGAGGAACTAGTAAAAGTCTTCGACACGGAGCAGGAATCCGAGGCCATGGTAGTTCGTGGGCTGCTCGAAGCCAACGGCATAGAAGCCATGATCGAGAATCTCGATGCCCCGCAAGACGTGCTGCCCGGCGTTGGAGGCGTCATCGTTCTGGTTCGTCCAGACCAGGCCGCGGAAGCCGCTCGGTTGATTGAAGAATCCCGCACCGACGTTCCAGACGACGAGACCGTCAGCGAGGAACCGGTTTAGCGGTAACGGTCTTTCCATCCAGGTAGAACGAGACAGCGCCAGCCAGATCGGTGCGGTACGTGGTGACATGCGACGCGGCATACCGCTCCATCACCTCCGGGCGGGGATGCCGGAACGGGTTGTAGAAGCCTGCCGACACAACTGCGAAACTCGGGTTTACTGCCGCCAGAAACTCCGGCGAGCTGGAAGTCAGGCTGCCATGATGGCCGACTTTCAACAGGTCGGCCCGCGGGTTCTCGTCGATAAGAAACTTCTCGATGCGGTAATGCGAGTCGCCAACCAGGAGGGCCGAGGTCTGGCCGTACTGCAGGTGCAGCACGAGCGACTCGTCGTCTTCTCCATGGACGCGGTGCTCCCAGCCGGGCTGTGGGTTGAGCACGCGAATTTTCACACTTCCGAAATCAAAGTTGTCGCCTGCGTGGTGCGCCGTGAGAGCGACCCCGAAATCCCTTGCCGTCTTTTCCACCTCGGCGAACTCAGGGCTTGGCGACTCGACTCCAAACCACAACTCACGGGGACGGAAGTTGGCGATGATGCTGCGCATGCCTCCCATGTGGTCGGAGTGCGCGTGAGAGATCGCGACGGCATCGAGCCGGCGAATGCCGCGCGACCAGAGATAGGGCGACACCACTTCTTCGCCCACGTCGAAGTCGGAACGCGAGGTCGCTCCCAGGCCGCCGGCGTCCGACAACAAAGTTTTGCCCTCGGGCGTAACGATCAGCAGCGAGTCACCCTGGCCTACGTCGATAGCGGTGATTTCGAGCACTCCGGGTTTAAGGTGAGGTTTCGGGGGAAGCAGTACCAGTGCGAACGCAGCGATTGCAAGGACCGCTAATCCGCTCGCAGCTACGATTGGTTTTCGACGCGCGGTGAGCAGCGCCAAAGCAAAAGCCGCAACCGCAACGAAGCACATCACGAAAGATGGCGTCGGAACCCGCACGTCTGCCAGACGAAAGTGGCCAAAGAGGCGCACCGTTCCGGTCAGCAGGCCGAGCGAGTAGGCAGCGATCTGCGCGGGAATCCAGGCAAGCCATCCCGAAACGTACGACAACGCAACTGCGACGACTGCCGTGGGCAAGCAGGATGCCTGCGATAGGGATGACCAGCGCGTTAGCAGGCAGCGACAACGTGGTGACGCGATGGAAGTACCACGCCATCGGCAGCGTAAGCGCGAACTGGATGATGGCCGACCCGATGACCAACTCCAGCCGCGGCTAGCACAACCGAGGCTGTACGAGGCGTGATGAAGTTCGCGACAGGCTTGCCCACGAGGTCCGACAGCTGCGAGCGAATCAGCCGCAGGTCAGAGCGAAACTGGGCTGCCCGGGTTGGGGAGCTGTAGTCGCAGTTGGGCGAATCGAGATTTTTCAGGCCGGTTTGCAGCGGATAAATCGTGCGTCGCAAAACCGGCACTGCAATCCCGGCAACCGCGATCACGGATAGAAATGTCAACTGGAAGCTGGCTTCGAAAAGAGTTCGCGGATTGACCAGCAGCATGCCAATCGCCGCGACGCCTAGCGCGTTTAGTCCCGCGCGATCTCGAAAGAGCAGCCGGGTCAGCGAGATAAATATTCAGCACGATGGTTGCGCGAATGATGGGCGATCCCAGGTCGGCGACAAAAGCGTATCCCGAGGAGCCGAGAATGGTGAGCACCGTGGCCGCGGTTTCGCCGAAGGGAAGCTTGCGCAATGCCCAGAAGAAGGCGAAAGCAAGAATGCCGACGTTGATGCCAGACACGACGAGGATGTGATAAGTCCCGGTGCGCTGGAAGTCGGTCTTGATGTCGCGTCCGAAGAAGGCGCGGCCGCCGATGAGCATGGCCTGCATCAGGGCTCCGCGTTCGCCGGGCCAAAGCGTCTGTATTTGGGCCAGAATGCTGCGTCGTGCGCGCGCGCGCCACAGGCCGATGCGGCTGCCTGCGAAGCCGGGCAGAATCTCAACTTGGGCCGCACGCGCCGATCCGGTCAGGCGAATGCCTTGCGATGCGAGATATCCCGCCAGATCGAGAGCGCCGGGATTTCCATAGTTGCGCGGCATGCGCAGCTTCGCCGGCAGTTGCAGGCGTTCGCCATAGGTGTACACCGGCAGCGCCGACTCGCCGCCGCTTTGCTCGGCTGCGGCCTCATCGGATTCGCGGCTGTAGAGAGTGATCCGTGCTCCGGCATGCGCATTGCTGGCGTGGTCAGCGGTCGCAAGCTCTTCCGCTTCGATATCTACCGATTCCTGCTTGCCGCCGTAAGGGCTATCGCGCAGCAAGCCTTCCCGGATGACATGCCCCGTGACGGTGACTTCGCCTTCGCCGGTTTCGAATGCCTGCAAGTCGGGCGCAGTCTTCTGCGCGGCGTCGAACGCCTGAAGATAGAAGGCTCCGGCTGCGAAGATCGCAATCAGCATCAGCGGATAGGCCAGCTCAGGGGCGCGCTTCCACACGAGCAACATTCCGCTACAAGCGAGGGCAAGACGCAATCAGCCAGACGAGTGGCGATCGCCAGAGAAAGTTTGCAGCGAGAATGCCGAAGGAAAAGGCCAAGGCCGCGATAAAGAGAGGTTCTTTACCGCCGCAGTACAGCGGACGCAAGCCGGCGGAAGCAGATGCGCCGTTCGCAACGGGGGAGGCGGAGGGCAATCCTCAACAGTTCGCGGAGGGATGTGGACGCGCAGCCCTTTTGCGAAGTCCTATAAGCGGTCCAGGTCTTCGGCGCCGATGCCGACTGACCAGGGCAGCAGTTCATATTGCGCGAGTCCGAACCGGGTGTACGGATCGTTGTCGCGGATACTGTCGAGGGTCGCTTGCGCTTCGTTATCGGGAACCCGCAATAGCAGCGCGCCGCCGTTGCGTGGGACCAGCGGCCCGGACGCAATCAGCAGCCCTTCCTGCTTCAGGCCTTGCAGATAGGCGCGATGCGAGTCGGTGTGCTTGAGGACTTCTTCCAGCGGCTTGCGGTAGCGAATGATAGCGAGCGCGTACATAAATTGTTCGGTAGAGCCGGCCTTCAGGCCGGCGTCCGCACGCCCCTTCATCTGAGGGGCTTTAGCCCTCAAGTTGCGTACGGATCAGCGTGCGAGATGCAAGACCGTTTCCATGTGCGCAGTCTGGGGAAACAGATCAAACAGGTGCGCTTGTTCCACCTTGAATCCCGATTCTAACAGTACGCGCAGGTCGCGGGCGAGGGTTGCCGGATCACAGGAGACGTACGTCACACGGGGGACGGACATGCGTCCTAGCGCACGCGCCGCTTTCTCGCCCAGACCGGCGCGAGGCGGATCAACAATGACGAAATCGGGTGCGAGCTTCGGGCCGCGCTCGGTGAGGAATGCCTCCGTGGTGGCGCGGATAGCCTTCACGTTTGGGGCGGCATTGTTGCGCAGATCAGCAAAGGACGTGGGCGATGCTTCGACTGCCAGCACTTCATCAAAGCGACGCGACAAGGGTAGCGTGAACAGACCCGCCCCAGCGTACAGATCGAGCGCGGCCCGTCCCTTGTGTTCGCCAATCGCGACTTGGGCAAGCTCGTCTACCAGGAACCGATTGGTCTGAAAGAAAGAGCCGGCGCTTACACGAAACTCGTGATCGGCGACGCGATATTGCAGCTCGCCATTGCCGATGGCCTGACCCGGCTCGGAATGCACAGACGTTAGTGGCGCAAACTGGCGGGAGTCGTCGTCGGCACTCGCACTTGCGAAAACTACGACGCCCTGAATCGCCGGTACCGCTTCATGCAGCGCTGCCGCGAAGGGCTGACACTCGCGTGTGTCGCTGCCGGGAGCTACATAAAGTTCGACCAGCATCTGCTGATCGTCATGATTGGCGAAGAACTGGATTCCATGCGCCGTGCTCGGAACGACCCCGTCCTTGCCCAGCGTCCACACGGCGCGGATACGCTTCATTGATCAGGGGCGAACTGATAGGGCACTGCTCGACAGCGAGAACCTGGTGCGAAGCATTGCGATGATACCCAAGCAGGAACTCGGGCGCCGTCTGAATGCGCATCCGGGTACGGTTGCGGTAGTGCCACGGTTCAGCGGCGTGGGTCTGAATCTCGCATTGCAGCTCGATCTTGGCGGTTCGGCGCAAGGTCTCGCGCAGGATCTCAGATTTGTAGCGAAGCTGGGCTGCGTAGTCGATGTGCTGGTACTGACAGCCTCCACAGCGGCCGAAATAGGGGCAGCCGGGCTCGACGCGTTCAGCGGAGCGCTGGATGACGTGATTTAGACGGCGCGCGGGCGAATCCGGGACGCGTCTCCGTGAGTGTCGCCTCAACCTTTTCGCCGGGAATTACGAACGGAAGGAAAATGGTCTTGCCGGGACCTTTGTCGTCGGCCGGCAAACGGGCCAGTCCGTCGCCGCCATAAACCAGTTTTTCGATTTGCAGTTGCAAGGATGTCATTTGCCTGTCGTCAGTGACGTTTTAAGCCGGCGGGACACCCAGGTCTCTGCAGATTTTCCGGGAAAGAAAATCATTGATCTCAGAATGGCGCGGGACTGCCGATGTTTTGCCAACTGTACGATTCACATAGATCGAGTGATTAGCACCTTCCCGCAACAGCTCGCATCCGTGTTGCAACAGGTGCTGAACAAGATCGCGCCGCTTCACGCCCGAACCGTGAGCGTCTCGCGAATTACCTCGTCTGTCCCCGTCGCTTCCTTGGCCAGCGCCCGATTGGACTCAAGCACCAATGCAATCGCTTCTTGCAGATTAGAGCGAGTCTCTTCGAGGGTCGCGCCCTGGGTGTTGGCGCCCGGAAGTTCCTCAGCAAAACCTATGTAGCCCTCCGGCACACGACGAAAGACAGCGGTGAACTGAACCGTCATACCTCTATCATAGTCTCTCTGCCTGGGGGTCCTCACCCGATCTCGGCATTGATCGGAACGTTGGCCGACACGAGGTGGGCCTTGGCACGCTCTTGTAGCTCGGCGCTCAGAGCCACGCTCTTGCCTTCATCAAGGCTGGCCTGCACGGCGACGCAGTCGGAGGTTGCCACCATCTTGCCGGAGACGTCGTTATACATCTGGTGCAGAAAGCGAAAGTACTTCTCGCCGACCGCCAGAAACCCGCTCTTGATGATCACCAGTTCGCCGCCACGCAGCTCCTCGAGGAACTGGTAGTTCTGCCGCACGATGGCGATGCGCAGGTTCTTCTCCCTGATCGACGCCGGCGTAAGCCCGATGGCGTGCAGCAGAAACCACGTCGCCTGATCGAAGCGCGAAACGTACATGCGCGAATTCATGTGGCTGGCGGAGTCGTACTCCGATGCCAGCACCGCGCCTTTAAATGTGTGTACCCAGTCGGACATAAGAAGGTATCAGTCGTCAGGTATCAGGTATCAGTCAAAGCTGCGTTTCGCTGGTCTGAACCTGATATCTGATACCTGACACCCCGAGCTTATCAGTTGAAACTCGCTCCACGAATCTCGCGACCGAATCCAGCGTCTTCTCCCGCTGATCGCGATGCGGCGAGTGTTTGCAATCGGCAAGCATAACAAGTTCTGTGCCGGGAACGCGACTGCGAATTGTCTGCACTTGGGCTGGCGTGCCGTACTCGTCCTGTTCGCCTTGGATGCAAAGGACCGGACAGCGAATCGAGCCCAGATATTCCTCGATGTTCCACGAGCGAAATGCGGGGTCGAGCCAGATGTCGTTCCATCCCCAGAAGGTCTCGTCGACGTGGGCGTGATACTTGGCCAGCTTCTCGCGAAAGTCGGTGGTCTGAAAATTGACCTTCGCCGCGGCGATGCTTTCGACGCTGAGGTCCTCGACAAAGACGTGCGGCGCCTCAAGAATCAATGCCCGAGGCGATTCGGGAAATGTGCCGGCATAGATCAGCGCAATCGAGCCGCCGTCACTGTGGCCCAGAAGAATGGGCCGCGTGATGTCGAACGCATTGAGCAACTCCGGCAGAACGACCTGTCCTTCGTGATGCATGAAGCTGACAGGACGCCTTTCGAGCAGACGGTCGGAGCTGCCGTGCCCGTATCGCGAATACACTAGCACCCCGCAGCCAGTGCGTTCCGCGACGCGCTGCGGGAAATCTTTCCACAGCGCGATTGATCCGAGTCCCTCGTGCAGCATGACTATCGTAGGCAGTCGGTTATCGCGCGCGTGAATGAGCAGCGTCTCCAGTTGCTTGCCGTCGATGGTAACCAACTCGCGCTTCTCCGCGACGCCTTGTACGGGAAGGGACTCCACGCTTGCCATGCTCCTACGGTGGTTCGCTATTTAGAATAACGGCAGGCACCGAAAACCAGCTAGGAGTGAACTTATCCGCACCTTCAATCTTTGCCTGATCGGATTCGGTAACGTCGGGCGAGGCCTGGTCGGCCTGCTTGAGCGCAAGACTGCCGTTCTTCGGGAGCAGTACGGCATCGAGTATCGCGTCACTGGAGTCGCGACCCGCAGGCTTGGTTGGCTGGTCGCGCCCGCAGGCTTCACAACGGAAAGGCTGCTGAAGTCCGACTACGCAGAGGGTGAAAAGGCGGAAGGCTTGTATGAATGGCTGACCGCATCCAAGCCTGATGCGCTGTTCGAAGCGAGTTCGCTGAATGCGGAAACGGGTGAGCCAGCCATCACCTACATTCGCGCTGCGCTGGAAGCCGGAGCTCATGCCATCAGCGCGAATAAAGGGCCCGTCGTTTACGCACACAAGGAATTGACCGCGTTGGCGAAGACTCGCGGCCTGCGCTTCTTTCACGAATCGGCAATGATGGATGGCGCGCCGGTTTTCTCGCTTTTCCGCGAGGCGCTGCCGGCGATCGAGTTGCGCGGGTTTCGCGGCGTACTCAACTCAACGACCAACGTCATACTAGAGTGCATGGAATCGGGCATGGCGTTTGACGATGCCGTGCGCGAGGCGCAGCGGCTGGGCGTGGCCGAAACCGATCCCAGCAATGATGTCGACGGGATCGACGCTGCGGTGAAGGTAGTCGGGTTGGTCAACGTTCTCATGGGCGGAAGTCTGACGCTGGGCGACGTCAACCGAAGCGGTATCCGTCGCATCACAGCCCCGAGCTTGCGTGAAGCACGCGGGAAAGGCGAGACTTGGAAGTTGATTGGCCGAGCGCATCGAGAGAGTGACGGCAGGATCACAGCGAGTGTCGCGCCCTGAGCGGGTTGGGTCAGACGATCCGCTTTATTCCGTGCGGGGCACTTCGCTGGCCGTGGGATTTGAGACGGATGTGTTTCGTGAGTTGTTTATCGCCGAACGTGATCCTGGCCCGGAGGCGACGGCTTACGGCATGTTGTGCGATTTCATAAATGCAGTCAGGAGTTTTTAAATTGTCTTCTACTACGAAGTCCTCAGTCGTTACACGGTTCGATATTGAATGGGCCCGCGCGCAGTTTCCCGCGCTGCAGCAGAAGCTCAATGGTCAGTCGATTGTATTCTTCGACGCTCCCGGTGGCACGCAGGTTCCGCAACGGGTGATCGATGCCATCTCGAACTATCTCGCCACCTCAAACGCAAACACGCACGGAGCGTTTCTCACCAGCGAGCGTACGGATGAGATTTATTCCGGCGCCCATGCTGCGATGGCCGACTTCTTCAACTGTGATCCCGATGAAGTTGTGTTCGGCGCCAACATGACGACGCTGACGTTTGCGTTGAGCCGCGCCATTGGGCGTGACCTGAAAAGCGGCGACGAGCTGCTGGTCACCCAGCTTGATCATGATGCCAACGTCTCGCCATGGGTGGCGTTGGAAGAGCGCGGAGCGAAGGTGCGCACCGCCGACATCAAGCTCGCCGACTGCACGCTCGACATGTTTGACCTGCAGGCGAAGGTCCGCCGTAACACCAGGCTGGTTGCGGTGGGTTATGCGGCGAATGCGGTCGGCACGATCAACGATGTTGCTGAAGTCGTTCGGCTGGCGCATGGAGCGGGCTCGCTGGCCTTCATCGATGCCGTGCACTTCGCTCCTCACGGCCTGATCGATGTGCGCGCGCTCGATTGCGACTTCCTGGCCTGCTCCAGCTACAAGTTCTTCGGCCCGCACCTTGGCGTGATGTTCGGCAAGCGCGAGCATCTGCAACGGCTGCGTCCCTATAAGCTGCGCGCCTGCACCGAGCAGCTACCTGACCGCTGGGAGAGCGGCACCCAGAACCACGAAGGCATGGCAGGAGTCATCGCGACGATTGAGTATCTCGCCGATCTCGGTCGTCATCACGCCCCTGAGGCGCGTTCGCGCCGTGAAGCACTCGCCGCTGCGTACGAGGCGATTGCTCAGCATGAGCGTGAGTTGAGCGCGCAGCTCATCGGCGGTCTGCTTGAAATTCCCGGGCTGACCTTCTACGGCATCAAGGACCCGACGAAGTTCGATCAGCGCACTCCGACAGTAGCCATCCGGATGGAGGGCTACACTCCGCGCGAGCTCGCTGAGCACCTGGGAAAACGCGGCATCTTTACCTGGGACGGCAACTACTACGCTGTCGATCTAGCGGAGCGCCTGGGCGTGCAACAGAGCGGCGGCATGCTGCGCATCGGCTTGGCGCACTACAACACCGCGGAAGAAGTGGATCGTCTGTTGGGCGAGTTGCGAGCCTTGGTCAAGTAGCATTTCCCGCATTGGCTCGCGAGACGCATTCAGCGGGTTGCTTCTCTCGCATGAAGCGCTATAATCCGCTCGTCCACGGAGGAGCACTCTTCTCATGCGCGGCGTGCCTCGCTGGTTCGCAGTGTTGTGCGTACTCGCGTTCATTGTCGTCGCTTGCGCTTTCAGCCTGCGCTGGACCCTCGCTTCCGCCTCTTTGCGGTCGCACGCCGTACTTGCTGCGGATGGTTCCTCCAGCTCTGCTGCGGCGGTATCTGACTTCAGCGATTCGTTTGGCGACGGAACCCCTGACTTCCTGCGGCTGCACGACGCTACCGACCGTACTGCATTTCGCGGCTGGTTCACCCTGCTTGCCGAGTCGCAGTACTTCCGTGGAGCGAAACTGCCGCGCGAAATCGATGATTGCGCCGCCCTGCTCCGCTTCAGCTATCGTGAAGCCCTGCGCCGGCACGACTCGGCCTGGGCGAGCGGCATGTCGTTGCCAGTCGCGTCGAGTGCAGGCGAAGTGCGCCAGTATCACTATCCATACGGTCCGCTGGGTGCCGCGATGTTTCGGGTGCGCGATGGCAGTTTCCAGCCCGACGATCTAGGCGACGGTGCGTTCGCCGAGTTCGCCGATGTCAAAACCCTTCGGCGAGACGACACCTACAGTGTGGGACGCGACCTCGGCCGCGCCCGTCCCGGCGACCTGCTGTTCTTTCGCCAGTCGGGGGACCACACTACCTATCACGCGATGATCTTCGTCGGTCCAAGCCAGATCGAGCCCGGGCCGGAACAATATTTTGTCTATCACACCGGGCCGCAGGGCAAAGATGCCGGCGAGATTCGCCGCCTGACAGTTGCAGAGCTGATGAACTTTTCCGACGCGCGCTGGCGCCCAGTGGCGTCGAATCCGGCATTCCTTGGTGTGTACCGCTGGAACATTTTGCGGGGTGACCAGTGACGCGCAGCATTTGGTTCCGGCTCACGGTCGCGCTCTGCTGCCTCGCGATGGTTCTCACTGTATGTGCGGTCGCGCAGGACGAATCCGGTGAGCCTTACTTCTCCCTCAGCAGCCAGCAGACCTACATGCCGGGCGACAAGCCGGAGGTCGCCGTCTACAGCCACAACGTCAAGCAGCTTGAATTCCGCGTCTATCGCGTCAACGACCCGGTCAAGTTTTTCAGCCAATTGCAGGAGCTGCACAGTTTCGGCGGGCCGAGCGCCGGCTTTGCCGAAACAGCCGCACACCTGGCTGGAGAAGTTCCACGCCTGGAAACACAGCATCTGGGCGTGGATTCGTGACTTCGTGCGGGCGCAGTTCTCCGTCGAGAACCGGCACGAGATTCGCTTGTGGCGACTGGGCGAGACCGAACAGCCAAAGAAGCAAGGTCCGCAGGTCGAGAACTACGCGCAGGTGCCGGTGCTCAACCAGCAGCAGGTTGTGTCGGTGTGGAAGTGGACCATCGGGCACACATCAGCCGTGGGAGAGCCAGACCGTAAAGGTCCCGGTCAGCGACAAGGGCGTGTACCTGGTCGAGGCGACCAACGGCTCGCTGCGCGCCTACACCATCACTGTCGTGACCGAGCTTGCCGTTATCAGCAAGGCTGCGCCGGGACGACTCGTGAGCATGGTAGTCGACCGTCAGAGTGGCGATCCGATTTCAGGCGCGCAGGTGAAGGTCTGGATCGATCAGCACGAGGTGGCATCCGGGCAGTCCGACGCGCAGGGTTTGCTCGATACGAAGATTGCCGACGAGAAGCCGGAGAACGTGGCTGTGCTGGTCACGCGCGGCGATCAATTTGCCGTCAACACTCCTGGTGCGTGGAACATGGGAAGCGGCCCCGATCGCAATCTGCGTGGGTATACGTACACCGACCGCCCCGTGTATCGTCCCGGCGATACGGTGCACTTCAAGACCATTATTCGCGCTGAAAATCCCAATGGCTATACGCTGCCGCAGGATCGGCAAGTGAACCTTGAACTGCGCGATCCGCAAACCTATCAGCCGATCTGGAACGACACCGCGAAGCTCAACGACTATGGCAGTGCGCACTGGGACTACACGATTCCTGCAGACGCGCACCTGGGCACGTACTATCTGTCGATCCAGATGGGCGAGCAGCGCTATGTTGAGGGCTCAAGCTTCTCGGTGCAGGACTACAAGAAGCCGGAATACGCGGTAAAGGTCACGGCGCAGACGCCGCGTGTGCTGCAAGGTCAGCCCATCAAAGCCACCATCGACGCGCGCTACTACTTCGGCGAGCCGGTCGCTAACGCGAAGGTGAAGTGGGTGGTGCACACCTCGCCGTACTATCCGCCGGGACGATGGGCCTCGGATGACGAGGACACAGGCGACGCGGGCGATGAAGGCGAAGGTGACGAAGGGCAATACGACCGTGGCGAAGGCGGCGAGCAGGAGCAGGAGAACACCGGCACGCTCGACACCGACGGCAAGCTGCAGATCACTATTCCGACGACAGTCAGCAAAGCATCGCCAGGACCTGACCTATCGGATTGAGGCGCGCGTCACCGATGCAGGCAATCGCGAGATCTCAGGACGTGGCTACGCCATCGCAACCTATGGCAGCTTCTATCTGAAAGCGCAGCCTGACGCTTACGTTTACAGCAAAGGAAGCACGGTCAAGATCAACGTCACGGCCGAGGACTACGACAAGAAACCTGTCGCCACAGCGTTCAAGGCGGAGATCAGCCGCTGGAACTGGCAGAAGCGCTCCGGCGAGGTGGTCTCGACAACGCAGGGACAAACCGGCGCAGATGGTAAAGGGCAAGTCAACTTCGTAATCCCAGATGCCGGGGAGTTCCGCGTGCGTGTCTTTGCCAACACGCCCGAGCATCGCGAGGTGCAGGATTCCGCTTTCTTGTGGGCTCCGGGTGAGAGCGCATGGTGGACGGGCCCAGCGCAGGAGAACGTGCAGATCGTGGCCGACAAGAAATCGTACGTGCCGGGTGACATCGCGCACGTGCTCATCGTGACCGGCAAGAATCCAGCATCGGTGCTGGTCACTGCTGAAGGCAACGGCCTGTACTCGGCGCAGGTGATCAAGAGCAACGGTGGCAGCATTACGGTTGACGTGCCCATCAAGCCGGAATACGCGCCCAACTTCTACGTGTCAGCGACTTTCATTCGCGGCAACAAGCTGTACCAAGGCAACAAGAGCCTG
The DNA here is from genome assembly GCA_963819645.1 of uncultured Acidobacteriaceae bacterium. Classification (GTDB taxonomy): domain Bacteria; phylum Acidobacteriota; class Terriglobia; order Terriglobales; family Acidobacteriaceae; genus CAVVDY01. The sequence goes on along the minus strand of CAWFWZ010000010.1, from coordinate 154,494 downwards.
TCGGTTCCTCCGACGCAACATGAGTTGAAGGTTGATCTCACTCCGTCGAAGCCGCAATATCAGCCGGGCGAGGCCGCGTCGTACACCATCAAGGCGACCGATGCGAGCGGCAAGCCTGTGTCGCGGAGTTCAGCCTCGGGCGTGGTCGATGAAGCCATCTACGCCATTCAGCCCGAGACCGTGCAGCCGATCCTGAAGGCCTTCTACGGGACGATTTACAGCAAGGTGAGCACCGACACTTCGCTGACGTATTACTTCAGCGGGCAGGCGGGCAAGCGCGCGATGGAGCTGGCGGCGGTGCGTCCGCGCAAGTCGCTGGCGCAGCTCAAGCCCGAGCGCCTGGTACAGCCGAAGGTGCGCAAGGCGTTTCCGGATACGGCATACTGGATCGCCGACGTAGACACCGACAGCAGCGGCCAGGCGACGGTGAAGTTCAACTATCCCGACGCGATTACCTCGTGGCGCGCGACGACGCGCGGCGTCACGCAAGACACCAAGGTCGGCAGCGCGGTCGAGAACGCCATCGTGCGCAAGAACGTGATGGTGCGCCTGGTGGTGCCGCGCTTCTTCCGCCGTGGAGACGAGATCGTTCTGTCCACCATCGTGCAGAACTACCTGCCGACAGAGAAGACCGCGCGAGTCTCGATGGAATTCACGGGCCTGCAAGTGCTCGATGGCGGGACGAAAGACGTACCCGTGCCGAGCCGCGGGCTGGCGAAGGTCGACTACCGCGTGCGCGTGCTCGATGTGGATTCGGCCAAGGTGTTGGGCAAGGCGCTCACCGATGTCGAGAGCGACGCGATGGAGCTCACGCTGCCGGTCGAGCCGTTCGGCGTGAAGCTGGCGGTGTCGAACTCGGGATCGATCGCCGCCGCGAACGGCAACACCACGCAGTCGGTGGTCTTCCCGGCGGGCATCGAGTCGAATACTCGCAAGCTGACGGTTACGCTCACGCCGTCGATTGCAGGAACAGTGTTCGGCGCGCTCGACTATCTGACGTCGTATCCGTACGGCTGCACCGAGCAGACGATGTCGAGCTTCCTGCCTGACGTGCTGGTATCCGACGCGCTGAAGAAGCTGGGCGTGAAGTCGAATGTCGATCCGGCGGTGCTCAACAAGCAGGTGCAGGCCGGACTCGATCGCCTGTACAACTACCATCATCCTGACGGCGGGTGGGGGTGGTGGCAGACCGACGACAGCTCTGCGTTCATGACCGCGTATGTGCTCGCCGGTCTGGTGCAGGCGAAGGCCGCGGGTTACGAAGTCAAAGAAGGCATGATCGACAGCGGGCGCGCGTGGCTGCTGAAGGAGTTCGCCAAGACGCAGAACGTTCGCACCGACCTGCGCGCCTACATGGCGTATTCGCTGGTGCTGAGCGGGACGGACTCGAATGCGACGGTGCTCGACTCTGTCTGGAGCTCAACGCTCGACGCTTACACCGTACGGTCAGGCGCTGCTGGGACTGGCCATGCGGCAGGCGGGCGATTCGCGGGCCAACGATCTGGTGAAGCAGCTTGAATCCAGCGCGAAACAGAACGATACGCAGGCCTGGTGGCCGACGGATTTCAACTATCTGATGGACTACTACGGCGACACCACGCCGCAGGCGACGGCGTATGCGATGAAGTTGCTCACCGCGGCTGATCCGCAGAGTCCGCTGCTGCCCAAGGCCGCGCTTTATCTGGTCGATCATCGCAGCCAGGGCTACTACTGGGAGTCGACGCAGCAGACCGCCGCCGTGCTTTATGGGCTTACCGATTATCTGCAACACACGCAGGAGCTGAAGCCGAGACTTCACCGCCGACGTTAAGGTGAACGGCAAGGAGGTCGGCTCGAAGAAGTTCACCGCCGACAATGCACTCGCGCCGGCGACTGGCGATCACGCTCGGCGATTCGCAACTTGCGCCCGAGAGCAATCAGGTGCAAGTGAGCAAGTCGGGCGACGGGCGTTTGTACTGGTCGACGCGCGGCGAATACTACTCCAGTCAATCGAAGGTGGTGAACAGCGGAACCTTCCAGCTCAGCGTGGTGCGCCAGTATTACAAGCTAACGTCGGTGCAGAAAGGCGACCGCGTCGTATATCACATGGACGCGCTAAACGGGCCGGTGCAGGTGGGCGATACGCTGGCGGTGCGCATCACCGTGGGCGGCAATGAGTGGCGCTATCTGATGATTGAAGACCCGATTCCTTCGGGAACCGAATCGATTGCGCGAGACGATCTGTATCAACTCGACGAGAAGCCGAACTGGTGGACGCGTGGCTGGGCCGAGCGCGAACTGTACGACGACCGCACCACGTTCTTCAGCATGTACTTCCCGCGCGGGCAGAAGGAGTACACGTACCTGCTGAAGGTGGTGAACCCCGGCGAATTCCGCGTCAGCCCGACGCGGGTCGAACCCATGTATCAGCCGGAGTATCTGGCCACGAGCGACGCCTTCAAGGTGAGCGTGAAATGAGCGCGGAAGCGACAAACCGGTCCGGTGTGCTGAAGCTGTGGCTGCTGAACCTCGTCGGCAACGCAGCGGTACTCGGAGTCTGGTACTACTGGCTGCTGATTCCGGATGCCCATGGATGGCAGGTGGCGTGGTCGGCCGTGCTCGCGTTGGCCACCGTCTTGTTTGTTCTCTGGCTTCGCGCAGGTACGCTGGCTTGGTTCCGAGTTGCAGAGTTTCGCACCCATCCGACGATTGGCGGGGCGTTCCGTCACGGGCTGCGCCATGTCCTACCGTTGGCGATCTGGGCGGCGCTAGGTGCGTGCATCGCCTGGCTCATTTTCAGCGCCGGCAACTTCACACCGCAATTCTCAGTGTGGATTCGGCAGAAGGTGAATGCCGGTCCGTCACCACGAAACGTGATGCATGCGTCCGACTGGCTGTTGTTAGCGCTGCTCTGGGTGGTGTTTCCCGCCCTGTGGGCACCCGTCGCAACGACCATCGCAGCGGCCGGATTTTCCGGCAGGCATGTTGCGCGATCGTTCCGCGTATTGCGACAGCCGCTGTACTGGATTCTGTTTTGCATCCTCATCGCTATCGGCGTCTGGGTTCCGTACAAGCTGGTGACGTGGGTTCCGGAGCTGAGCACTCTGCGCCAGCAGGCGTGGAGCGCGGGTCTGCGCTTCGCAGCGGCTTACCTCGATCCTGATTACCGCATTCATCTTTCTGGTCTGGATGGTCGGCGAGCGCACGGACCGGGAAGACCCGATCGTTCTGCCTTGAGCAAAGTCAAACGTTGGTGTTGCTCAAAACTCTTCGGGTTGTCATCACGAGCGCAGCGAGGGATCTGCTCTCCACACGCGATGCATGGCTGTTCCACAGTGAAAACGGACCCCGCCTCGGAGTATAGAGAACAAGCAGCTTCTTTCAGGATGAAACGAGAGCAGATGCCTCGCTACGCTCGTCATGACAAGTCAGAGAGGCCAAGGAAATTCATTATTGCCGCTTGTCGGAATTAACGCTCGTTGGAGGCGGTCACATCTTTCGGCAATCCCTGCTGTACCCAAACAATCAGCTTCTGCTTGCCGTATCGTTGTGCCAGCTGCGACACGCGCGCATGGGCTTCGGCGTAAGCCCTACGCAATTGATCTTCGCTCGCTGGATTCTGCATAGCCTTTTCCAACTCTCTCACGCTGGTGAACGTTGTTTTCGCCTGGGGCGAGGCATTAGGCTCCGACAGATACAGCACCAGACCTTCGCGGTACCACACCGGAGTTCCCGGTTTTGCATGGGCCTCGATCAGCATGTGAAGCAACTCATGGCGGAGCGTGCTCTCCAGCGTGCCCGCCTGCTTCAGCACGTCGGCGGGTTGCGATTGTATGGTGTGCCCACGAGTTGTCGCCGCCACCCATCCCGGCTCACCTGTTGCGTCGCGAAACATTGCAACTGTGGGATATACCTTCCATTGCGGTAGGGAAACGAATGTCAGTCCCGTGCTCGTCTCCGCCTCGCGCACCGAACGGGCCGCCAGAGATACAAGCGGTTGATCCTGTGCCGGACGCGTGGTGAGTAATTCGACATTTTCTGCCGTCAACTTCTGCCAACTGACATCCTGTGCGGCAATGCCCAGCTTTGTGCCGGGATAGTAGTAAGCCAGGATCTCCCGATACGACTTGCCCTCTTCTCCCATCACCTCAGCGCCGATCTGGCAGAGCCCGACGCCGTGCCCCAAGCCTCGACCGGTGAATGAGACGCGATCTCCGGATACGCTCAGTTCGTACCAATTGCTCTTCAGGCGGTCCCATCCGATGTGACGCCCGACGGCGGAACGAAACGCCACTCCGGACACGGTGATCGCGCTTGCCCCGACGATGCGCAACATTTCAACGCGTCCGCTGGGAGTGCGCTGCACGATCGAGAGGGAGCGCAGGGTCCCTGGGATGATGATGCCGTCGTCAGCGAGCGCGCGTTGTAGCTCTCGTTTCGTGATCTCGCTGTGCCACTGCGTGCTCCCGTTGCGAACACAATAGGTGTCGGAGTGCTGAACGAGGTAGGGGGCCGCGGCCTCGTCGGTGGCGAGCATGAAACGACCATCTTCTGTCGTGCCGCCGCAGTTAGCGTGATAGTAGGTTGCTGCGGGCTTACCCTCGATACCACAGCAGCTCGCCCGCAGTGCTGCGAACGATGTTTCGCAGGCGGTCGTTTATGCCGGCAATCAGCACGTCCTGGCAATGCGTAGTGTCGCAATAGTCGAAACCCTCGAGCGCATGACGGCTGCCGAAATGCATGGCGTAAGTTCGCGCAGCTACGGCCATGGCCTTCAGTGCTTCGTCGGATTTGAAGTTACCCGTCTCGCCGGCAAGCACCGCGGCGATGTATTCATCCATCGGCATGGTTGCGGTGATTTGTAACCGTCCTCCGGAGGCACCGATCTCGACAGGGAAATCAGCCCGAATGGCCGGACCGTTCGCAGGGGCGATCTGGAACATCCCGCTAATCCGCAGTTCGCGGCTGACGCTCTTCGCGTCCTTGATCTTGACTTGAGTACCAGAGGCGCTGAGTGAGAGCGAGGACAACTCGGCGGCGGCGCAGGTCGCACACTTACGGAGAGTCGCCTGCCCGGCTTCAGCACGAACGGCGAGACTTGCGGGCGGATGCAGATACCAGAGTCGCACCCGAACTTTGCGCGGAAAGCCGCTCGACGGTGCTCCAATGTTTTTGTTTCCGGAAGCCGCGGTTTGCTGAGGGTTCGCTGAACCAATGGTCCACGCCAGCAGCAGCACAAGAAGGGCGAGTCGCTTCACGGCCTGCTTCCCGCTCCCGTGCGGGACATGCTGCCGGTAGTGGGTAGTGCAGCGAAGATCTGGCGAGCGACATCGGCGGCGTCGCTGCCGCGTCCCTTTTCCAGAAACACCACCAGCACGACACTTGGTTTATCGGCGGGAGCGAAACCAGCGAACCAGCCGTGAGTCCACTGGCCTTCATCGGCGTTGGCGGTGCCTGTCTTACCCGCAACCCTGACGCCGTGCTCCGGCTGTGCCGAGCGGGCCATTCCATAGCTGGTTGAGCCCAGGAGGCCTTGAAAAATCGGTGCCAGATTAAGGTCGGTCGCGTTCGAAACCTGTAGTGCGAGATTGCGATAGGCGCGCAGCAATTCGAGAGGCGTCACCTGAACGCCCCATGCGCCGATAGCCTGCAACTGCAACTCATCGTTCGACGATGCGAGAGCGATGGTGCCAGCCGCTTCGCTCGAAGCAAGGCCAGTTGTTCGAGCAAAGGCATCATTAATGAAACTTTCGCGCAACTGTGAAGGAGTGAGCCGCGTCGCCATAGCGGTGAAGTAAGAGTTGCAGGAGTAGGCCAGAGCGGCAGCCGCATCCAGCGGTTGGCCGGTTTGCGGGTGTGAACAGTCGAGCCGATGACCGGCGATGCTCAGCCAACGCTTACACAACAGCGCGGTTGTTGCGTCCACTTTGCCTGCGTTGAGCAAGGCTTTCAGCGTGAAAGGCTTGATGCTCGATCCAGGCGAGACCAGTCTTTGAGCAGCAACCTTGAGACGGTAGGCCGCCAGAATCTGGCCGCTATCCACCGCGAGCACAACCGCCGTGCCGCGGCTTCCCGCCATTGCATGGGTAACGGTACTTTGCAGGTCAGGCTTTGTCTGCTGCGCCCCAGCGAGCGTCAATGCGCAGACGCACAGCAAGCTGATCGCGATAGTGCGACAAGGCAATTGCAGACGGAGCATGGCTCGATTCTAGCTGCGGAAAACGTCCCGGGCGTGGGCATGAACCTGGGCGGTTACGGAATCAGAATGATCTTGCCGTAGGATCCGCCATGCTCCATCACCGCCTGGTGCGCTTTGGAAGCATCGGCCAACGCAAACTTCTGGCCGACGACCGGCCGCAGCGTGCCTGCCTCGAGTCCGGCGAAAATGGCGGCGTGCATGGCTTGAAACTCTTCCTGCGATGCTCCGAACAACATGACTCCGCGGATGTCGGCCTCGCGCGCCATGGTTCCGCGCGGGTTGATCTCAATGCTGCCACGATTGCCGATCACGATAATCCGTCCATGCCGGGCAATGACATTCAAATCGTTGGCCAGATTCTTGTTGGCCAGCATCTCCAGAATGATGTTCACGCCCTGGCCTTGCGTAAGATTCATCAACTCGGCGAGGTAACCCTCTTTCGAGTGGTTCAGCACATGATGTGCACCTTCGCGCTTTGCCAACTCCATGCCTTCATCGCTGCCGGCAGTTCCGAAAATGGTGAGCCCGGCCGCGCGCGCGAACTGCACAGAGGCAATACCGACACCGCCGCTCGCGCCATGTACAAGCACGGTCTCGGCAGCCTTCGCGCAGGCGCGCTGAACGAGCGCGCGATAGGCGGTTCCGTAAGGAACACCTACTCCCGCGCCTTGCTCGAAGCTGACGTTGTCAGGCAACGGATGAACGTTGAGCGCGTTGCAGAGCGCCTGTTCGCGCGTAAGCTCCGCTGATGGTCTGCGAGGTGTACACGCGCTCGCCGGCCTTGACCGTGGTAACGCCTGCGCCCACTTCCTTCACCACTCCGGCTACGTCATTGCCCGGGGTGTAAGGCAGATTCGGTTTCGTGGCATAGGTTCCGGTGCGGATGTAGCTCTCGACCGGGTTCACGCCGATCGCTTTGACATCAATGACGACCTGCCCAGGCCCGGCAACCAGATCCGGCACCTGTTCAAGCTTCATGACTTCTGGGCCGCCGAACTCGTGTACCCGAATGGCTTTCATCGCGCTTCCTTTGCTTTCGTTTCAGAGCTCTACATTACAAGGGAATGGGTAGAGCGGCGCTTCAGCGCCGCGTTCGCCATGGGCGGTAAGCCGATGGGGCGGGGTATGGTCATTTTCCAGAATGACCAACCCCGCCCCGCTTACTGAGTTTATCGCTAGACGCCGGCCTGAAGGCCGACTCTACCTAGATCGCCACGCACACCGACTTCACTTCGGTGTACAGCTCCAGGACTTCGTGGCCCATCTCGCGACCCCAGCCCGACTGCTTGTAATCCGCCGAAGGGCAGTGCCGCGTCGAAGATGCTGTAGCAGTTGATCCAGACCGTTCCAGCGCGCAGCCTATGCGCGATGCGATGCGCCTTGCTGATGTCCTTCGTCCACACGCCCGCGGCCAATCCGTATTCCGTGTTGTTGGCTTCGGCGACGATCTGTTCGATGTCGCTGAAGGGCGAGGCGACGACCACCGGCCCGAAGATCTCTTCCCGAACCACCTTCATCTGCGGATTGGTTTTCACCATGACCGTCGGCTCGACGAAATAACCTTTGCCGTCGCGCTTCTTGCCGCCTACCACGGCCTCGGCTCCTTCGTTGAGTCCGGCTTCGAGATAGCTGGTGACGCGGTGCAACTGTTCTTCGGAGACCAGCGGGCCCATGGTGGTGTCCGGCTCCATGCCCGGACCCGAGCTTGATCTTCTTCGCCTGTTCGGCAACGCCTTCGACCACCTTGTCGAACATGTCTTTTTCAACGTAGAGCCGCGAGCCTGCAGAGCAGACCTGGCCCTGGTTGAAGAAGATGGCGCTCGCCGCGCCGGCGATGGTGGGCTTCACATCGGCATCATCGAAGACGATGTTCGGCGACTTGCCGCCCAACTCCAGAGAAACCTTCTTCAGATTGCCGGCCGCAGCCTGAAGGATCAGTTTGCCGACCTCGGTCGATCCGGTAAACGCGACCTTGTCGACCTCAGGATGAGAGGCAAGTGCCGCGCCCGCAGTCTCGCCATATCCGGGAACGACGTTGACCACGCCTTCCGGGAATCCAGCTTCGGCGAACAGCTCGCCCAGCATCAGTGCCGTTAGAGGAGTCTGTTCCGCAGGCTTCAGTACCACCGTGCAACCCGTGGCCAGCGCCGGACCAAGTTTCCAGGCGGCCATCAGCAGCGGGAAATTCCACGGGATGATCTGCCCAACCACGCCCACCGGCTCGCGGCGCGTGTAAGCGAAAAACTCATTGCGCTTCGTCTTCGTCGAGATCGGAAATCGTGTTGCCTTCGATCTTGGTTGCCCAGCCCGCCATATAGCGGAACAGATCGATGGCGAGCGGAATATCGGCGGCACGCGCGACCGACAAAGGCTTACCGTTGTCGAGGCTCTCGAGCTGCGAGAACTCTTCCGCATGCTGCTCCAGCAAGTCGCCCAGCTTCCAGATCAGGCGGCCGCGCTCGGAGGCGGTCATGTCGGGCCACCGACCGCTGTCGAATGCCTTGCGAGCCGCTTTCACTGCGCGGTTGATGTCTTCGCGATCGCCTTCGGCCACCTTGCCCAACACTTCACCGGTCGCAGGATTGTAGACCGGGAACGTCTTGCCGGAGGCCGAATCGACCCACTGGTTGTTGATGAACATCTTGCGAGGCCGGCTGAGAAACTCGGCAACGCGATTGTGAACTTGTGCCGGACTGGTAGCGGTAGACATGTAAATACCTCCTCACGGGACACTTTCTGTTCCCGTTCGTTGAATGCTCAAAATGACGGAGCCCGGATGCAAACCGAGCGAAGCGATCTCCCTTCTGTCAGGAGGCACACAGAGGCAGACAGCAGAGCCAGAAGTGCAGGATGGAGGAGCTCTCGCGAGAGCTCAATGAACAACTTCAGCCATCCCCGCGAAAAAGTCTATCAGAGGCTAGTGTCCTCGCGCAGGTGCGGCCAGTCTCTATTTGAAAAGGGGTCAAAGCAGAGCTGCTTCTGAATTGGAGTAAAAATTTGCGTCCTAGTTCTTCTAGAACTCTGGCCGTGGCTTGATGGGACTACGCGCATTTTGCAGCGTAATAAAGGGCGAAACGGCTCGAACCAGCTACATACGCTACCTATAATCACAGTCTGTTAGCAAAACAGTTAACAAGACGTACGCACCCCTTTCCGTACGATCCCCCATCAGTTTGGAGTTGTTTTGAATGAAGTTAATCCGCCCTGCCTGGTTGCAAGTGTTTTCGCGGGCGCAGCACCTTAAAGTTTCGGCATTGGCATCCTTGTTGCAGCGAGCATCCTCATTTCTCTCACAGGTTGTGGCGGAGCTCCGGCGAACGCCAATTCCACTTCAAGCATTGGTGCGCCGAACTCCGGCGGCCAGTCGAATCCGACGAATTCGTCCTCCAGCACGCAGAATTCGCCGACCCAGCAACCAACCAATCCTCCGGTGCAGCAGCCACCGCAGCCGCCTCCCCCTCCTCCGCCACCACCACCGCCGCCAGCCACCATCTGATCCGCCTCCGCCGCCGAACGCGGAAACTACTTCGGCGATCCAGACTCTGAGTGGCTGGACATGGTGTACCGCAAAGCTGCATGGGCATCCTTGCGCCAGTGGGCTCGGTAATGCGGAGTCAAACATGACGCCTAAGCAGCAGATGCCCTCCCTCAGCGGATCGTCCTCGATGTTTTGGATCGGAGGAAAGACGCATTACTCAAATGCGCTGTGGTGGAGAGAGCTTGGACCGGACTCGAAACCGACGCACTTCAATTACGATTTGTACTTCTATCTGGACGACCCAAGCGCTCCGGAGGCTTTAGAGTTCGACGTCAACCAGACCATCAACGCCACCAGATATGTGTTCGGGACGGAGTGCAGCTATCGCAACACTGGGCACTGGGACATTTGGGACTCCGCCGGTGGAAAGTGGGTCGAAAGCGATGTCCCCTGTCCGCAGGTCGCAGCCAAGCAGTGGCATCACCTGGTGTGGCACTTTGAGCGAATCGGTAACCAGGCGCACTACATCGGTGTGACGCTCGATGACACGTACACAGTGGTTGATAAGTATTTCGATCCACAAAAGTACGGCGGCGACGGCATCAGTGTCGCCGTACAACTGGATGGAAACTACAAGCAGACCGAATACAACCTCTGGATCGACAAAATGAGCCTGATTCGCTGGTAAGCATGGACGCCTCCGCGTGGCGAAAGTTTTTGCTGCGCGGAGGCCGCCATCGCCAGCGTTGTCAGCAACCTTGCCGTTAGAAACCTGCCACGACAACCAGTGCGTTTCATAAACAACTTGATGTGATGGCCCTGCACCTCGATCAATGTGGTTAACTGAGGTCTGAGACTAAGTGCATTGTTTGCGCGACGCACAAACTGGAATCTCACGACCAATGCATACACGCGAGCGATCGAGGAACATCGCCGCGAGGGCAGGGAACTGCTCGACCTGACCGCCTCGAATCCGACGACGATTGGATTGCACTACAACAAGAACAAACTCTTGCAGGCGCTCGCCGAACCCCCAGGCGCTGACCTATGAGCCATCGCCGAAAGGGCTTCTCTCAGCGCGTGAGGCAATCGCCGGCTACTACGCCGAGCGCGGCGTTGAGATTTCTCCGGACGACCTGATCCTGACCACCAGCACCAGCGAGGGGTACAGCTTCGTGTTTCGTCTGCTGTGCGAACCGGGCGACGCCGTGCTGGTGCCGACACCAAGTTATCCGCTGTTCGATTTTCTCGCCGACTTGCAGGACGTGAAGCTGGTGCCCTACGAGCTGGTCTACGACCACGGCTGGCAGATGGATTTCCATTCGCTGCAACAGGCACGATTGCGGGGTCCGAACCTGCGTCCAACTTCGGGACGACAAGCGTGGGGCACCCGGAAGCTAATCGAGTGTTCTGGTGGTGCATCCCAACAACCCGACCGGCTCGTTCGTGAAGCCAGCCGAGGCTGTCGAACTTGGTCGAATCTGCGCCAGCAATGAGCTGGCTATCATTGCCGACGAGGTCTTCCTCGACTACTCGCTAAAGACGCCGCAGCAGGGTGAAGCGGGTGCCCCATCCTTTGCGTCTGGTTTTGACGCAAAGGCTGGGAACGAGGCTCTCACCTTTACTCTCAGCGGCCTGTCGAAGATCGCCGGTCTGCCGCAGATGAAGGTCGCATGGATCGCGTGAGCGGGCCGGACGAACTCAAACGCGAAGCGCTGAACCGGCTGGAGGTCATCGCCGACACCTATCTCTCGATGAACGCTCCGGTGCAATGGGCGATTCCGGCGATGCTGGAGCAGCGAGCCGGCATCCAGCGCCAGCTCATGGCGAGAATCCGGACCAATCTGGCGGAACTCGACCGCCAGCTCGCATCGCAAAAACTTTGTACCCGGCTCGAGGTTGAAGGCGGCTGGTACGTCATATTGCGGGTGCCGGTCACCGGTTCCGACGAGGAGCTTGCGATTGCCCTGTTGCGTCGAACCGGAGTTCTGGTCCAACCCGGGCATTTTTATGACTTCGCCAGCGACGGCTATCTTGTAGTCGAGCCTGATCACGCCAGCCAGGACATTTTCGCGACGGCGTCGAACGGCTTCTTCAGATTTCTTGCCGAGACGCAATAGCCCGGAAGTGCCCCCTCGAACTTGTAAAATTGCAAGTTCCCCCGGCTACTCGCGGAACCGGCGGGCCGGATTGCGCGTTTATAATGAGGTGGTCGTGCCTAAGTATTCAATCGTCGTACCTTTTCACAACGAAGAAGAGAACGTAACCGAGCTGTACGACCGCCTGCGGGTGGTCATGGAAGCCGCCGGAGAGCCCTTCGAGCTGGTTTTCGTGGACGACGGCAGCCGCGATCATCACGTTCTCGCTGCTGCAGCAGATCGCCTCGGTGGACCGCCGAGTGGTCGTAGTCAAGCTGCGCCGCAACTTCGGACAGACCTCCGCTCTGGCCGCAGGGTTTCGATCATGCCCAGGGCGACTACGTCATCGCCATGGACGGCGACCTGCAGCACGATCCGCACGACATTCCCATGTTCCTGCACAAGCTGCGGGAGGGCTACGACGTAGTCAGCGGCTGGCGCAAACAGCGCATCGACAACTTCGTCATGCGACGCATCCCGTCGCGAATCGCCAATTGGCTGATGGCGAAGCTGAGCGGCGTTGACATCCACGATTTCGGCACGACATTCAAGGCGTATCGGCGCGAGGTGTTGCAGGACATTCCGCTTTACGGCGAGCTGCACCGCTTCATCCCGGCGCTGGCTTCGGCCTATGGCGCGACCATCTGCGAGATCCCCATTCGCAACGTGAACCGCGAGCGCGGCGAATCGCACTACGGCATCTCGCGCACCTTCCGCGTCTTCTTCGACCTCATCACTATCCGTTTCCTGCTTAAGTACATGTCGCGGCCGCTGCACTTCTTCGGCAGCTTTGGGGCCTTCAGCTCGTTGGGCGGCGTAGGCTGATCGCGCTTTACATGATGTTTGAGAAGTTCATCCGCCATGTGGACGTCATGGAAGAGCACGGCCCGCTTATGGTGATGGCGGCGTGTACTGATTGTTGCCGGCGTGCAGCTGGTCGCGTTGGGACTGCTGGGCGAGTTGCAGGTGCGGCACTTCCACGAGCCGGACAAGCGTGGCCCCTATGTTGTCGACCGCGTGCTGCGTACTTCGCCGAGCGAGTCGGCGCTGGCGGATTAGAAAAGTTGCCGGTTGTCGGTGGTCAGTTGTCAGAAATCAAACGAAGTTGGGAGTCTGTCTCACACGGACTGACGGCCCTGCGCATCTCACAAACTGGTTTGTATCAGGGTACTGCTTCAGCCGTGCCGCAACGTCCCGGGATAATTTGGGCTTTAGCCCCTGCACTGATTTGCCCAAGCTAGCCACTCACCACCAGCCACTAACCTCTCAAGCGCATCCTGCTCGCGGCTATCTGTTCATCGCCATTGCAACATTCTTCTGGGGACTGGCTGCCGTCATGGGGCGCGCGGTCTTCACGCATCGGATACATTTCAACGGTCAGTACATCGCTTTTATCGATCCCCTGACCCTCGCGCAGAGTCGGGCCACGTTTTCGCTTTTGCTCCTGCTGCCAATTCTCTGGGTGAAACAGCCGGCGTCGCTGCGTATTCGGCTTCGCGATCTGGCGCAGTTCTTCCTGTTGGGAATACTCGGGCTCGCGGCGGCGAATTACTTCTACTACTTCGCCATTCAGCAGACGACCGTTGCCACCGCCATCGTGCTTCAGTACGTTGCGCCTATCTGGGTGCTGCTCTACATGCTGGTGCGTAGGCTACAACACGCGACTATGCAGCGCGTGTTCGGAGTGGCGCTCGCGGTGATCGGCTGTGGCGTGGCGGTTGGGCTGATCTCGGCTCGCAGCGGCTTTCCGTGGTTAGGGCTATCGGGCGCACGCTTCAGTGCGATTGGCGTGCTGGCCGCCGAGCTGGCGGCGGTCTCTTTCGCTTTCTACAACGTGTATGCGCAACATCTCATCCAGAAATATGATCGTTGGACGGTACTGCTCTATGCGCTGCTGGGAGCATCTGTTTTCTGGCAGTTCGTAAATCCCCCGTGGAAGATTGCGGCGCAGCATTACAGCGGCGGGCAGTGGCTGTTCCTCGTAGCCTTTGCAATCACCTCGATGCTGGTGCCGTTCTCCTTCTACTTCGCGGGCCTTCAGCATCTCGATCCGACACGCGCTGTTGTGACCGCCTGCCTGGAACCGGTGTGGGCGATCGCACTCACGGCATTGATGCTCGGCGAACTGGTTTCGCCGATGCAGGTGGCGGGGATTGTGCTCGTCCTTGCTGCCACCATTCTGGTACAGCGCCCCGACAAGCATGCGGCCCGCGAGCCCATTATCGCCGTGGAACCGATAGAGTAGACCGCCCTGCGGTTTCTCCGTCCACCCGAGTTCCAGTAGAATCTAGGTTGCATTACAATCTGGCCAATTTGTGGACATCCCCGCTCGCCGGGCACTCTTGCCCCCAGCGAGGTCTATGCATCAGCTAAATCGACTATTGCGTTACATACGGCCGTACTGGTTTCAGTTGCTGGTCTCCGTCGTGTGCCTGGCCATGGTCGGTTTGCTGGATGCGTTCCGCGTACTGCTGGTCGGTCCCATCTTCGACCGGGTGCTGAATCCCCATTCTCAATCGCGTGATCTTCCGTTATTTACGGTTCCTCGCACCCACGTTGTCGTCCAGTTGAATTGGTTTGTCCCGGAGCATTTTCACAATCCGTGGACGATGGTCGCCTTCGCCCTGGTGGCAGCGACGGTGCTGAAGGGACTCTTCGACTATGTCGGCACGTACCTGGTGAATTACGCCGGCTTCGGCATGATCACCGATTTGCGCGACCAGCTTTACGCCTCAACCTTGCGCCGCTCGGTGGCTTTCTTCCACAAGCACTCGACCGGAACGCTGCTGTCAGCCATCGTCAACGACATCGAAAAAGTGCAGTACGCCCTTTCCACTGTTCTGGCGGAATCGCTTCAGCAATTCTTCACCCTGCTATTCACCCTGGGAGTGGTGATCGTGCTGGGCGGAAGGCTGGCGTGGGTACTGGCCATTTTTGTGCCCTTCATTCTGTGGGCGGCGCGGCGCATCGGAAGCAGGGTCCGCAGCACTACCCGCCGAGGTCAGGACAAGCTGGCGGAGATCCAGAACATACTGCACGAGACCATCACCGGCGTACGCATCGTAAAAGCCTTCTGTATGGAGGCATGGGAGACGCATCGCTTTCGCGAGGCCGCCAGGCGACTGTTCCGCGCTAACCTCCGTTCGGTGGCCGCCGCGGCTTTGAGCTCGCCGTTGATGGACATGTTCGGAGCCATCGCCATCGCTGTCCTGCTCCTGATTGGCCGTGAATATATTAAGCGCAACATCTTCACGGAAGGCATCTTCTTCGCCTTCATCGTCGCGGTTTTCAAGTTGTACGAACCGGTCCGGAAGTTTGCGCAATTCAACAACAACTTTCAGCAGGCTATTGGCGCTTCGTCGGCGATTTTCCACTACCTTGATTCCACCGACGACATCCACGAGAACCCAAACGCTGTCGTGCTGCCGCCCTTCCACCAGGGCATCTGCTTCGAGCACGTACATTTCAGCTACAGCAACGGCGACGAAGGCCGCGAGGTACTAAACGACATCAACCTGAGCATCACCCCGGGCGAAGTTGTTGCCATCGTCGGCTCCAGTGGTGGCGGCAAGACAACGCTGGTGCATCTGCTGCCGCGTTTCTTCGATGTCAGCGGTGGCCGTTTGCTCATTGATGGGCACGATGTGCGCGATCTGAAGATTTCTTCCTTGCGCTCGCAGATTGCCATGGTCACGCAAGACACCATCCTGTTCAATGCCAGCGTCCTCAACAACATCGCCTACGGCCATCCCGAGACCTCGCGGGAGCGGGTGGAAGAAGCGGCGCGTGCAGCGCTGGCTCACGACTTTATCCTCGGACTGCCGGAAGGATACGATACCGTTATCGGTGAACGTGGATTGATGCTGAGCGGCGGCGAGCGCCAGAGGATTTCGATTGCTCGGGCCATCCTCAAGGACGCGCCCATTCTCGTGCTCGATGAAGCGACCTCCGCGCTCGATACCGAGAGCGAGTCGCTGGTACAGTCAGCTTTGCAGAACCTGATGACGGGTCGCACAGTGTTCGTGGTTGCGCACCGGCTGTCCACCGTGCGCCGTGCCGATCGCATTCTGGTGCTGGAAAACGGCATGATTGTCGATGAAGGCAACCACGAGCGCCTCATGGCGCGCACTGGCACCTACCGCCGGCTGTACGATTTGCAGTTTGAAGATGTGGAAGCAGCTTCACGAGGAGAGTGATGCCGGATATGACGGTGCGCTCCGCAGTTCGTTCCGCCGTTCGTTCAATGACGGGCTACGCACAGGTGAAGGCACACGCCGGCGATGAGCTGGCGGTCACGCTTAGCCTGAAGTCGGTGAATCACCGTTTTCTCGACCTGCACCTGCGAATTCCTTCTGAGCTGGATGCGGTGGAGATGAAAATCCGGCGCATCCTGAAGGACCGCCTTCACCGCGGTCATATCGAAGTAACGCTCGCGCTGGAGCGCTCGACAGGGACCGGTTTCGATGTGAACCGCGAACTCGTCGGCGGATACCTGCAGACCTTTCGCGCTGTCGCAGAAGAGTTCGGTGTGAGTGCCGAGCCGGACCTGAACATTATCCTCAAGCTGCCGGGCGCACTAAATGCGACCGCTAACGGCGATGCCGCTGAACACCTGGAGCGACATGTTGCCGCCGCACTGGAACAGGCCATCGAGCGGCTCAACCACATGCGCGAAGACGAAGGTCGTGGCGCCGCAGCCGAGTTGCGCGAGCGCATGGGACATCTTTCCAGCGCCACTCAGGAAGTCGACCAGTTGCGGGGAAAAGTTTCGCGCGCTTATTACGATAAAGTTCATGGGCGCATGCAGGAGTTGCTGAACACTCATGTCGATCCCGACCGTATCCTGCAGGAAGCTGCCATGCTGGCCGAACGCAGCGACATTCAGGAGGAGCTGGTGCGCATGAAGAACCACATCCAGCATTTCCTGTCGGTGCTTGACGCCGGCGGAGAGGTGGGCAAGAAGCTCGACTTTTTGTTGCAAGAAATGAATCGCGAAGCCAACACTTTATTGTCGAAGACGTCAGGCGTTGCCGGCGAGGCGCTGCGTATCACCGAACTGGGTTTGGCGATGAAGTCCGATATCGAAAAAGCTCGCGAGCAGGTGCAAAACCTCGAATGAGCGGCATCGTCTTCATCATCTCCGCACCATCCGGGTCGGGCAAGTCGACGCTGACCAATCGGTTGCTCAGCATCGTCCCCAACCTGAAGTTTTCTGTCAGCTATACCACGCGTCCTTCCCGTGGGAGCGAAGCTTCGGGCCGCGATTACACTTTCATCTCTCGCGGCGAGTTCGAGAACATGATTCGCGATGGTGCGTTCCTCGAGTATGCCGAGGTCTTCGGTAACTGCTACGGTACGGCGAAGAGTTACATGCAGGAAGCCTTCGCGGAGGGCAAGGATCTGCTGCTCGATATCGACGTGCAGGGAGCCAAGCAGGTGAAGGCCAAGCTGCCTGACGCGGTCAGCATCTTCATCCTTCCGCCTTCGCGGGAGGAACTCGAACGCCGCCTGCGTAGCCGCAGCGAAGCCGACGACGCGATCCAGCGCCAGCTGCTGGGAGACAAGGCGCGCCGCTTCAACACCGAGGAAACCATCCAGCGCCGACTTCAGACGGCGTCACGCGAAATTGAGAATTTCTGCGACTACGACTATATTTTGGTGAACGACCGAGTCGACCAGGCGATTGACACGTTGAAGTCGATTGTCCGGGCTGAGAGACTTCGTCGTTCGGGCGCGCAGCCGGGGCCCGAAGACGAGGCGGCTCTGGCCGTGGCCGACGCGGCCCGTCGTCCCCGCATGATGGACCAGGTGCAGTCGATCCTGGCGACTTTTGAATTATCTCGACACCCGACTTTCACGGAGTGAGCTTACCGAGTTTCGCCGAACTACCAATCTTCGATTTTTAGGGAGCGAGCTATGAAGCTGGTGGAAGGTTTTGATAGCAATTACCGCTACGTGTTAGTTGCCGCCCGCCGCGCGCGCCAACTTCAGAATGGCGCCCAGCCCGTGGTGCCAACTCATTCCCGCAAACCTTGCCGCATCGCCGAGGAAGAGATCCAGGCTGGCATGGTGAAGTGGACAGTGCCTCAACCCGAGAAGACTCCGGTGGAGGCCGCCAGCGAAGTGCTGGACGGCGTCATCGGCGGCGAGGCCGACGACTAGGGAGCGCCCGGGAAACCAAGAAGGATTCACCGACATGCCAGGACTTCAGCAGCGATTGGATGAATTCAAGAAGGCGTTTGAGGCAGGAGCTCCGCCGTACAACGCGCCGCACGATGCAATCGAGACAATGCACCGGGCGACCGCCGAGCTCAAGGCGTCAGGAATCGAAGATCGCGCGTTGAAGGTCGGAGATCGTGCTCCCGGCTTCAACCTGTTTAACCAGGATCATGTGCAGGTGGCCTCGGCGGAACTCCTCCGCGAAGGGCCTTTGGTTGTCAGTTTCTTCCGGGGACACTGGTGACCCTATTGCAACATGGAGCTGGAGGCTCTACAGGAGATCGAGTCGGACGTCAGAGCACTTGGTGGGCGCATTGTGACGCTCAGCCCCGAGCTCGAGCGTTATACGCGCGCGCTGCACAAGAAGCTAAACCTGACGTTCGACATACTGACGGACCTTCACTTAAAGGTCGCAGAGCAGTTTCTGCTTGTCTTCACCTTGCCGGATTACCTGCGCGAGCTCTACAAGTCATTCGGTAGCACGCTGGATAGATTCAACGATGAACCGGAATATCGCCTGCCAATGCCGGCGCGCTATTTGATTGACAAGGATGGAATCATTCGCGCCGCGGACGTCAACGCAGACTATACGATCCGTCCTGAGCCGTCGAATACTGTTGCTCAATTGCGCAAGCTAATTGGTTAATGGCCCTCTGTGGGGAAACGGCCGAGGCTACTAGACCCTACAGCTTCGGCAGCACGATCCCCTTCTGTCCCTGGTACTTGCCGGCCTTGTCCTTGTAGCTGATCTCGCACTGCTCGTCGGATTGGAAGAACAGAATCTGACACAGGCCTTCGTTGGCGTAGATGCGCGCAGGCAGGGGCGTGGTATTCGAAATCTCCAGTGTGACGAAGCCTTCCCACTCCGGCTCGAACGGCGTCACGTTCACGATGATGCCGCAGCGCGCATAGGTCGATTTGCCAACACAAATGGTCAGCACATCGCGCGGAATCTTGAAGTATTCCACCGAGCGCGCGAGCGCAAACGAGTTAGGCGGAACTACGCAGACGTCGGCATCTAGGCTGACAAACGAACGCGCGTCGAACTTCTTGGGATCCACGACGGTACTGTTCACGTTGGTGAAAATTTTGAATTCGTCGGCAACTCGCAAATCATAGCCGTACGAAGACAGGCCGTAGGAGATGACGCCTTCCCGGACCTGCTTCTCCGAAAAGGGGTTGATCATGTCGTGTTCGACTGCCATTTTGCGAATCCAACGATCGCTCTTGATTGCCAAGGAAGCTCCTGTCGCGTTCCCACCTTTTGCGTCAAAGAGGACGCAAAAGATGAGGCACCCCGCGGATTTCAGCTTATACAAATCGGTAGCGCCATCTTACGGAATGCGCTTGTGGATTGACAATGATGACCGGGAGCACTACGATTCGCGGAGGCGCCCCCAACTTAGCGAAAAATGAAGACTTACGCCGGCAGAGCAGGTCGGCTACAATCCTGATTCATGCCGGAGCCACGGTCGTCCGGCGACAACCCGCCTGTGGAATTCGACACGGGCGTGAGCACATCGGAGCCTTTGTGATCAAACTTGACCTGATCAATGAAGTTGTCACCAAGACCGGCGTTACCAAGACCAAGGCCGAAATGGCCGTGGAAACCGTCTTCGAAAGCATGAAGAAAGCATTGGCGCATGGAGACCGCATTGAGCTGCGCGGCTTCGGCGTCTTCACCGTACGGCCGCGCAAGACTGGCATCGGTCGCAACCCCCGTACTGGCGCGGAAGTGAACATTCCGCCGGGCAAAGCGGTTCGCTTCAAACCCGGAAAAGAACTACAATCGATCGAGTAGTTTCGGCGGACCCGCGGCGAAACCCCGACGCCAACGGCTGCAAGTTTCGCTCGTGGCGAGCGTTCGGTGGTTTACTTCGCCTGCCTGGAATATCTAAGTAAATGTCGGATTCAACGCCGCCGATCTCCTATACCTTCGAAAGCTCGACTTACCCGCAGGTCTTCACCGTAGCTAAGACGCCGCGGCGACCGTACTGGCTGCACCTTTTGCTGCTGCTGCTGACTTTTGGGACCACGCTGGTCGTCGGTGCGCAACTGGCTTTCAACTACCATCACCGGCTGCCTTCGTTTGAGTTTGGGCCGGGAGGCATGCCCCTGTTTCACCCCGTCTGGGTCTGGCACAATCCCTCGCTGCTGCTTACCGGCGTGCCCTTTTCAGTCACCCTGATGTGCATCCTCATGGCGCACGAGATGGGGCACTTCGTGCTGTGCGAGAAGTACAACGTCTATGCCACGCTGCCATTCTTCATTCCTGCGCCGACGCTGATTGGAACCATGGGCGCCTTCATTCGCATCAAGTCACCGATTCGCTCGCGGCAGGCATTATTCGATATCGGCATTGCCGGCCCGATCGCCGGGTTTGTGGCTGCGATTCCGTTCTTGTTCATCGGACTGCTGCTGTCGCGCCCGGTCGGCTTTTCACACGAGAGCGGCTACGAGATTGGATTTCCGCTGGTCTTCCACATTGTGTACTGGCTCATTCATCCTTTGACCCACGGCGTCGCACTCAGCCGGCTTAGCCTGCATCCGATCGCCGTTGCCGCCTGGATCGGCATGTTCGCCACGGCATTGAACCTCATTCCCGGAGGGCAGCTCGATGGTGGACATATCGTGTATGCGGTTGCCCCTCACGCGCACAAGCGGGTCACCCGCATCTCGGTGGTTGTTTTGAGCCTGCTCGGCCTCGTCGGGCTGCTGCGGTTCTTTATTTCCGATGGCCGGGCTTGGGCATGGCCGGGCTGGCTGGTGTGGGCCGTGATCGTTGCCGCAACCGGATGGCGTCACCCCGCCGTGCCTCTGTGGCCGGGACTTGATCGCACTCGCCGCTGGTTCGCGCTGGTGGCGCTTCTACTGTTGGTACTGACCTTCCTGCCCATTCCATTCGTCGGGCAGAACTTCTAAGACCCGAAGCTCACGAAAATTCTGCTTTGCTCCTGAATGCTTGGCGCTGTATAACGCTGGCCATAGTCCTTTTCAGTTCGTTCAGTGCATTTCGCATCAACAAGGAGAAAGCATGAAGCTTCGCAATGCAGTGGTTCAGGTGTGCTCGCTGTTGCTGGCGGTTGCGATGTTCGCGGGAATGGCGGTGGCCCAGAGCAGTACGGGCAAAGGCGGCGGCACTCAGGGCTCGGGGGTGGCGGGTAAGGCCGACCTGCTCGACATTAACAGCGCCACCAAAGACCAGTTAGCCAAGTTGCCGGGTATCGGCGATGTCTATTCGCAGAAGATCATCGACGGCCGTCCTTATAAAGCGAAGAACGAGCTGGTACAGAAGAAGATCATCCCCCAGACGACCTACAACAAGATCAAGGACCTGATCATCGCCAAGCAGAAGTAGGGATCACAGCGTTTTTTCTCGATTTGTCATCACCAGCGAAGCGAGGGATCTGTTCTTCTGTTGCCCGTCGCAGACTGTCAGAGTGAGGGCCTTTGCGCGGAGCACGCGAGAGCAGATCCCTCGCGCCAAACGAAGGCGCTGGTGATGACAATCTGATTGCTATACGCTCTGAGTCGCCCTCGCCTGCTGTCGCGCCTGAATTTCGATGTACACATTGATGAGCGACACCGCGGCTGGCGTAACACCGGGAATGCGGCTGGCTTGTCCCAACGTACGTGGCCGCACGTGCGACAGCTTTTCATTCATCTCGCGCGAAAGCCCTGAGACTTTGCCGTAGTCGAACCAGTCGGGAATCGCGCGCTGCTCGGCTTTCTTAAGCCGCTCAATGGACTTCGTCTGCTGCTCCAGATAGCCGGAGTACTTGATCTCCGTCTCGATCGACTTCAGCTCGTTGCGGATTTCCGCAGGGAGGCGGAAATCAGGGGTTAGTGGATAGTGGGTAGTGGGTAGAGCGTTCGCCGCCATCGAGACTTCAGATCCCTCGCCCACCTGCGGCGGACTCGGGATGACACTTGAATTGTCTTGGCTGGGAGCTGGTGGCCGGGAGCTGGCGGCTTCCTGGCGCCGGAAGAACCCCGGCATCAGCACTGACAGCACCGGCGTCAACTGCTCAATCTGCACTTCGGGACGCTTCAGGATCTGCGCCAGCGTCTGGCCAGTGACGTTCCCCAGTGCCTCCAGCAACGCGAGTGCCGCCGCATCGTCCTTCACCTTCTCTGCCAGCTCGCTATTCACCCGCGTACGCTCCAGCAACTCGCGCATTGTCTTCATGCGCTCCTGCTTGGCGAGATAGTCGGCCCATGCAGCATCGCTGATCAGTCCCACGCGCCGTCCATGCGGAGTCAATCTGCGATCGGCGTTATCGATGCGCAGGTGCAGCCGAAATTCCGCGCGCGAAGTGAACATGCGATACGGCTCGTTCGTCCCCTTGCTGATGAGGTCGTCGATGAGAATCGCCGTGTAGGCCTCGGTGCGATCAAGTATCAGCGGTGGCTCGCCCTTGACCTTCAGCGCGGCATTGATGCCCGCCATGATGCCCTGGCACGCTGCCTCTTCGTAGCCGCTGGTGCCATTGATCTGCCCCGCGAGATACAGCCGCGCGATCTTCTTCGTCTCCAGCGTGCGCTCCAGTTCCGTCGGATCGATCGAGTCGTACTCGATGGCGTAGCCGGGCCGCAGCATCTCGGCATTCTCCAGCCCGGGAACCGACTTGATCATCGCCAGCTGCACATCGATCGGCAGCGATGTACTCATGCCGTTGACGTAGATTTCGTGCGTGTTCAGGCCCTCGGGCTCGAGAAAGATCTGGTGTACGTCCTTGTCGGGAAACTTGACGATCTTGTCTTCAATCGACGGACAATAGCGCGGCCCGATCGACTGAATCTGCCCGCTGTACATGGGCGAGCGGTGCACGTTCTCGCGAATGATGCGATGCGTCTCCGGCGTGGTGAACGCGATGTAGCACGGCACCTGCTTGTCGTGATGCGCCACGCGCTTGGTGCGAAAGCTGAACGGCGTGGGATCCTCATCGCCCGGCTGCACCGCGAACTTCGACCAGTCGATGGAGCGGCCGTCGAGTCGCGGAGGAGTGCCGGTCTTCAGGCGGCATCCGCGCAGACCGAGCGCCTTGAGCGCTTCGCCCAGCAACACCGCGTTCGGCTCGCCGCTGCGTCCCGCAGGATACTGCTGCTCGCCGCAGTGGATGAGTCCATTGAGAAACGTTCCCGTGGTGATGACGACGGCCTGCGCGCCGACGGTGCGACCGTCGCGGAGCTTCACGCCGAGGGCGCGAGAAGTTGTCAGTTGCCGGTTGTCGGTTGTCAGTCCGGAAATGTTCGTGGGATCGTCTTTACTGACAACTGGCCACTGATCACCGACAACTTCTTCGAGAATCAGCTCCGCCACTTCCGCCTGCTTGATGTGCAGATTCGGCTCGGACTCGAGCACCTCGCGCATCTTCAACCGGTACTGCTGCTTGTCGCACTGGGCCCGAGGAGACCACACGGCCGGCCCACGCGAGGTATTCAGCAGGCGAAACTGAATGCCGACCGCATCTGTCACCTCGCCCATGATGCCGCCCAGCGCATCGACTTCGCGCACCAGGTGTCCCTTGGCAATGCCACCGATCGCGGGGTTGCACGACATCTGCGCGATGAGATCGACGTTGAGCGTGTAGAGCGCAGTCTTCAGGCCCATGCGAGCGGCGGCCATCGCGGCCTCGCATCCGGCATGGCCGGCGCCGACTACCACAACGTCATAGGTTTCAGTAAAGGACACCGGCGGCAAAACGGAGCTACCCCAAAATGGAACGAAGCTAATCTTCTTGACTCCAATTCTACCAAGTTGTCATAGCGCTACGGTCGACTGACTGGTAGCCTGAGCGGTCAAGATCCCTGGCCTATGGCGTTCGATCGACACGTTGTTCTTATCGTAGTTTGCCTTCTTTTGACTGCTTCCTGGTCACAACAGCCAACCCGCGATAACACCGAAGCTGCGTCTCCCACAGAGGCTGCGCCGCATGACGCGTTTAAAGAGGTTCGTCTGACTGAACTACAGCAACGGGCCGAAGCAGGTGATGGCAAAGCCCAGGCTGAGTTGGCGTATCGCTATCGTTTTGGCACGGGCGGAGCGGAAAAGGACCGAGCGAAGTCGGCAGAATGGCTTCACAGGGCAGCAGCTTCAGGCGTTTCGATCGCTTACTTCAATCTGGGCGCCGCGTATTACAACGGAGACGGCGTAGAAATCAATGATGACCAATCTTGCAAATGGTTCTTCATGGCCGAAGATGCTGGAGTAAAAAATGCCGACGAAGCGGTGGGTCGAGCCAAGACAACGTTTTCCGCGGGACGATTTCACGATTGTGAACTGCTGGTCGCAAGTGCGTATCTAAACGGAAAAGAGGTAAGGCAGAACTATCCGCGAGCTATGCAGTTGTATAAGAAGCTGGCGGATGAGGGCGATGGCAGAGCCAGCGAGCGCGTCGCCGTGATGTACGACCACGGGTGGGGAGTTCCACCGGACGCGAAGGAGAGTATCGCGTGGCTGGAGCGCGCTTCTGAGCAGAAAGATTCACTCGCACTGTATGAATTAGGCAGACTATACGAGCAGGGGATAAATGTGCCACAGGACTATGAGAAAGCACTTAAGCTTTACCAGGCGTCAAGCAACGGACTGCTGTCGCCGGCCCTGCTCGCGTTGAGCAAAATGTATCTTGATGGGAGTGGGGTAAAGGTAAGTCCACAGACGGCTTATATGTGGGCCTTCTTGGCTGCTCATCGAGGCGACCCTGAGGGCAAGAAGGTCGCGGACTCGATTACCCCACGACTCAGTAAAAAACAGATCGAATCAGCTAAGAAAGAAGCTCACCTGCATATCTCGGGGATGATTCGATACAGCTATAAGCCCTGAGACCACTTCCGATGACGCGGCTGCACGCATTTTCTGGGGCCTAGTTCTCATCCTTCAGCGGGCCTTCTTTTGCTTCCCGGTAGGCGCGCACCGATCCCGGACCGACAAAGTACTGATCGAACACGCGCTGACGTGAGGGATCGTTCCCCGCCATCTTCTCGCGAAATTCTGCGAGGTTCACCGACTTTTGAAACTGTTCCTGCGTCTGACCTTGCTTTACCGCTTCGTGTGCCTGTTGTGAAACCGACTGGAGCGCCTGGATGACCAGCAACATGTATTGCTTATCGTGTTGTACCGGTCCGTGGCCAGGGATGACGACATTCGCGTCGTAAGTAGCCAGCGCTTTCATGGTCACGATCCACTCGTCAATGTATGAGCCGATCGCGTAAGGCGTAGGCGCCACCAGCAGGTCGCCGGTCGCTAACACCTTCGCGTCAGGCACGTACACGATTGCATCCCCGGCGGTGTTGCCACGGCCCAGGAAAGCGATCTCCACCGTGCGACCGCCCAGGTCAATTATCATTCGGCGGTCGAACGTGATATTCGGCGGCACCTTCTTCGCCTGCTGAAACTGCGGCAGAACGTACTTGGCGTCCACGAGAACCAGTTTGTAGTACTCGATGTCGTCGTTGCTGAGTGGCTTGCCACTCGGCGTCTTGCCTTCCACAATCATCTTCTCAATGTACGGGATTCCTTCCGTAAGCTGCTTCACGTCGTCGTACTGCGGTAGGGGATTCGCCAGTTCGTGCTGAGTGGCAGGGGTGCCGATAATCGCTACGGCAGGGAACTGCTCGCGATAAATGTAGTTGCCGGTGTTGTGGTCGGCGTGCCAATGCGTATTCACCACGAAGGCCACAGGCCTGTCGGTGAGGCGGCGAATTTCATCGATCTGCCGTCGCGTAAGGGTTGGGAAGTGCCCGGTGTCCACCACCAGCGCTGCATCTTTGCCGATGATCAGAGTCGAGTTGCCAGTTACCAGCGGGACTTTCGGTTCGGGAGAAATGAACGCATAAACGCCTTCTGCGACTTTCACTGTTTCGTAAGTTGTGAGCTGAGGATCATCGGGCTTAGGTGCGGGCTGCGCGCTCGCCAGGATCGGCACCAGGAGAACGAGCGCAGCGCATCTCGCATGATTTCGAAGTGATTGCATCCCAAGGGCCTTTCGTCTGGAATGTGCCTGTGATCTCACCGGCGCGGTCCAGAATCTTGAAGAACTCCGGAGTCTACGCGTCCTGCCTCGCCAATGCTCCATCTACGTGATGGCTGACAGAGAAAGTCGGACGAAACAGTACTGACCTGTGACAAAAGAGCCCGCGATGACAAGCGGGGGTTGCGGCAGTTACTCTCGATGAATGCCTAAGCCCGTCCCCATCGGCACACGCGGCGAAGCCGAAACCACCGTCGAATCGCGTCAGACCCTTACCGCCTGGAAACAACATCTCCCGCCTGTCTATTCCACTCCACAGATGATCGGCCTGATGGAAGCTGCGGGCTATTACGCGCTTGAGCCATTTCTGGAAGGCGACGAGGTTAGCGTCGGCACGTCGATCAACATCGTGCATCGCGCCCCGGCTGTAGTAGGTCAGAAGATCAAAGCCGAGGCAGTGCTGGAATCCTTCGACGGCCGCTTTTATACCTTCAAAGTCAGTGCCAGCAACGAACACGAGGTCATTGGACATGGTCAAATCGGGCGCGCCATTGTCAGCAAGAACAAGTTTGAAGCAAAACAGCGCATGAGACTTGCGACGGCATCACCTCAAGCGGAGTAGGCGGCGAGCCTTGTGCGCTGCACCCTTTGCTACAATCGACTACAGAGATTCTGGCCATACAGTCGCGCCGGATGATACCCTCGCAAGCACCAGTAATCGCCGTCAACGCTTCACCGCAAAAGGCCCTTATCGCATGAGCACCGCTTCTCAGCCGTTGGCCATTCCTCGCGAAGGACTCGGCGCCCTTGCCCGCGACTACGCGGAGCTGATCAAGGCGCGCGTGACCACCCTGATCGTGATGACGGCGTGGTGCGGGGTTTACTTTGCTGCTGCCAGATCCGGCGTCTCGGCACTGTCCTGGATCGCCTTCAACGCTTTGCTCGGCATCGGCCTGGTCAGCGGAGGCACTGCCGCGCTGAACGAAGTGATGGAGCGCGACATCGATGCGCGCATGCGGCGCACTGCGATGCGTCCGCTGGTGACCGGATCGCTGAGCGTGCTGCATGCCTCTGTCGTTGCGCTTGGCATGACCATAGGCGGCATAGTGTATCTGTGGATCGCCACCAACTGGCAGACCGCGTTGCTCACGGCGCTTACCTCGGCTTCGTACCTGATGGTCTATACGCCCGATGAAGATGGTGCACCCGATGTGTACCTTCCTCGGCGCATTTCCGGGAGCCATGCCGCCGGTGCTGGGCTGGACCGCCATTCGCGGCCACCTCGACGCTGAAGCCTTCGTGCTGTTCGCCATCATGTTTCTGTGGCAGTTCCCGCACTTCCACTCCATCGCGTGGCTGTATCGCGAGGACTACGAGCGCGCCGGCGTGCGCATGCTGCCGGTGGTGGAAAGCGATGGCCGCTCCACCGTGTTCGCCATCATCTTCTACGCTCTGGCGCTCGCTGCCCGTGACGCTCGTGCCGACGATGATGGGGATGTCCGGCTGGACGTACTTTGCCGGAGCGTTGCTGCTGGGCTGCGGGCTACTCTGGTTCAGCCTGCGCATGTGGACGATGAAGCTTGCTCCCGCTGTTCCGCAATCCAAGGCCCGCGCCCGCCATTTGCTGCAAGCGACGGTCATTTATCTGCCGCTGCTGTTTGCGCTGATGATGATCAATCGCACTGCGTAGAATAGAGATATCGTGAATTCAAGAGTAGCCACGCCGGAGCGCGAGAACCATGTCGCCGGCTCTATACCTGCGGCTCAGCCCAACGCTGTCATTCAAATCAGAAACTTGCGCCACGAATATGGCGACCGTAAGGCGCTGAACGGAGTTTCGTTCGACGTGCGTCCGGCCGAAATCTTCGGATTGCTGGGACCGAACGGCAGTGGCAAGACCACCACGTTCCGCATTCTGTCGACGCTGATGATTCCCAGCGGCGGCAGCGCCGAAATTCTTGGCTACGATGTTGCGCGCGAGCCGTCGGAAGTACGCCGCAACATCGGTGTGGTTTTTCAGTCCCAGAGCATCGACGTCAAGCTGAGCGCTGCGGAAAATCTCACCGTCATCGGGCATGTTTACGGATTGCGCGGAGCCGTGCTCAAGCAGCGGGTTGCTGAAATGCTGGCGCGGGTTGGACTGGCCGATCGCGCGAAAGATAAAGCCGAGACCTTCTCCGGCGGCATGCAGCGGCGACTCGAGTTAGCCAAAGGACTGTTGCATCATCCGTCGGTATTGTTGCTGGATGAGCCGACGACCGGGCTCGATCCCGGTGCGCGCCGCGACCTGTGGCAGTATCTGCAAGTTTTGCGCGACGAAGAAAACGTCACAGTGCTGGTGACCACTCACCTGATGGAAGAGGCCGAGCGCTGCGATCGTCTCGCCATCTACGCGGAAGGCAACGTCGTCGCTCTGGGTACGCCTGCGGAGTTGAAGAGCGAGATCGGCGGCGACATTCTGCTGCTCGAAACCGACGAGCCGGACTCCATCGCGCAGCGCATCGAACAACGCTTCGGGCTGCATCCTAACGTGCTCGACCATCAGGTGCGCCTCGAGATCGAGAACGGCCATCGCTTTGTAACCGAGGTCGTCGAAGCTTTCCCCGGAGAAATTCAGGGCATTTCGATTCACAAGCCCAGCCTCGAAGACGTGTTCATTCGCCGCACGGGGCATCGCTTCTGGACGGAAGAGAGCGACGGGAAAGAAGCTCAGGATTAGAGAGGTTCGTATCAGGGCACGGCTTCGGCCGTGCCGAAACGGATACCTCACCTCTTATCCGAGTCCCTTCAGGGACGGTACAAAAGCAGGTCCTTCGGCGACGGAGTCGCCTCAGGATGACAAACTAAATAGAGGGTTGTCGGCACGGCTAAAGCCGTACCCTGATACAAAGCGCAATAGTTTTTTCGGTGCAATCAACATTTATGGCAACGCATACTCAAGCACTACCTGCTCCCATTTCGCTACCGAAGAGCGCCGGAACCCTCATGCCCGCCTCCGCACTCTGGTGGCGCGAAGTGGTTCGTTTTTATCGCCAGCGCGCGCGCGTGGTGGGTGTCATCGCCTCGCCGCTTTTGTTCTGGATCGTCATCGGATCCGGCTTCGGCACTTCATTTAAGTCGGGCGGGCAGCACTATTTGGACTACTTCTTCCCCGGCGCGCTGATCATGATCGTGCTCTTCACCGCCATCTTCACCATGATGTCGGTGATCGAAGACCGCAAGGAAGGCTTCCTGCTTTCGGTGCTGGTGGCGCCGGTGAGCCGCTCGGTGATCGTGCTGGGCAAGGTGATCGGGGGAGCGACGCTGGCGACTTTGCAGGGCGTGATTTTTCTGGTGTTCGCGCCGGCGCTGGGCATTCACTTTACCTTCGCCAGTTTTGGCATGACCGTGCTGGTCATCTTCCTGGTCGCGTTCTCGCTTACTGCGCTGGGCTTCATCATCGCCTGGCCGATGGATTCGACGGCCGCGTTTCACGCCATCATCAACCTGTTCCTGATTCCGCTGTGGCTGCTGTCGGGATCGCTGTTTCCGCTGGCCGGTGCGTCGTTTTGGATTCGCATGCTGATGCTGGCCAATCCGCTGACCTACGGGACGGAAGCGCTGCGCTTGCTGCTATACCCGGCTGCGCCGAATGACGGCTTCTCGCTGGCCACGAACATGGCGGTGCTGATCGGATTTACTGTGGTGATGTTCGCGTTGTCGTTCCTGGTGGCAAATCGCAGAAGCACCAAGCCAGCGGCGTAACGAGTAGTGCGGAGCTTTAGCTCGGCGATTGGCTGCCGCTCCTTACGATTTGTCATCACGAGCGAAGCGAGGGATCTGCTCTTTCGCCGCCGCACCATTAAAGTCGACAATGCAAATCTCGCCCACATTCTTCCCCGCGCTGAACGCGGTGCTGAACGGCACCAGCGGCGTTCTCATCGGCTCGGGACTTTACTTCATTCGCAAGCGCCGCGTCGAGGTGCACAAGCGGCTGATGATCGCCGCGTTCATCACTTCAACGGCTTTTTTGATCTCATACCTGTACTACCACCTCGTGCTGCGCGCCGGGGTAACGCATTTCCGCGGGCAGGGAGTCTCGCGGCCGATCTACTTTGCCATCCTCATCTCGCATACGTTTCTGGCCGTCGGTCGTTGTGCCGTTCATCCTGGTGACGCTGTACCGCGCGCTCAAAGGCCGTTTCGTGCGCCACAAAGCCATCGCGCCATACACCTGGGCGATCTGGATGTATGTATCGGTGACGGGCGTAGTGATCTACGTAATGCTGTACCAGGTCTTCGCGCACTGAACGAGGTATTCGCCGCCCCCAACAAAGCGCGAAGACCCTGATCCCGTCTTATTGGAGCGTGACCAGCACCTGGATCACTCCATCCCCGCTGGGTAGAGGCTGCATCGCCTTACCCACAATTGCACCCACCATTCTTCGGCGGCTCGTGCCCTTCATCGCGTAACCGGGTTTGTCGGAAGTAACTAACAGGTCGCCGCGCCGGATGGCGCCGTTAGTAGTCGTCACTTTGCAAGGTACGATGCCCACAATCGCGAGCGGCACCTCCGACGTATCGGTTGTCCCCAAGGCGTGCGGACTGGCGACCACACCTGGCTTGGTGGAATATATTCCGGCCACCAGGGTTGAGTATGCATCGCTGGCCCGCATGAGGCGTCGGTCGCTGCCCGGGTCAATCACCAGGACGTCCCCCGCGGTATATTGCGAGTTCATCCCTTTCACGGCGACCGCTTCCGCGAAATCCGCGCCGCCAGTATGATAGCCGCCGTCGGCGTACACCGCGCCACCTTTGTCAACACGAAACACGTTCTTGCTGGCCACCTGCCCGGTGAAGAGATCGCCGCCAATCGGACTAGGAGACGCATAGATTCCGTAACCGTGGACACCTTCTGTGTCCACAGTGAAGGCGGTCTGCAGTTGGTTGTTGGTATCGAGCCACTGCCCAACCAGTATGACGTTATATCCCCCACCGTCGGTCGCGTCCTGCTCAAACAGGCCGGGCACTCCGCAGCACGACCCACCGGACTTGCCGAAGACGCCGGCCCCGCTGAAGTCTTGCGAGTCAATCATGCCCATTACGCCGTAGCCGTTGAAATTGGCATGGCCGAAAACTCCAATGCCACTTCGGCTGTTCACCGCGAAACCCGCGACGCCGGTGCCGCCATTCTGCGACATAGCTTCGCCACGCACCCCTACGCCGGCATCGCTGTAGGTGCGCCCCCAGACTCCGTTGTTGAAGCCGGTAGAGCCTGTGGCTTGGCCGAAGATACTTCCCACCGGCCCGGTCGAATTGGTGTTTGCCTTCAGCGCGAAGCCGCTGCCATTTTGCTGGACATTTACGACCTGAGTGCCGTTCGCTCCGGTGAAGTTTGTCGGACCCTGGTTGGATTGCGACAACATGTAGCCTGAGCATGACGCCAGGAACACGGCGAGTGAGACACAACGAGACAAGCGATTCATGGAACCTCCAGAATTTACAGCGCCGGGGGAACATGAATGCGCTGGTGTGATTATCCATCTCGATTCAGCGGCTCAGGCACGAGTTGTCTTTGGACGGTAGTAAGGCTGAATTTGACAACTAACGATCGAGCCTCGGCGGCCACAGGGGAAGCTGAGGCAGGACACTAGCCGACAGCCGCCCTTCTGTTATCCTTTCCGTTCCTCACAACCTCCTCACAGGAGCGGCACTCATGGCGAAGAGCGTCAACAAGGTGATCTTGATCGGCAATCTGGGCAAGGATCCCGAGGTGAAGTACACCCCCAGCGGAATGGCCGTGGCGAACTTCACCCTCGCTACCAACGAGCGTTACAAGGACAAAGAAGGCAACTGGCAGGACAAGACCGAGTGGCACAGTCTGGTCGCCTTCCAGCGCACGGCTGAGATTGTCGGCGAGTACCTGAAGAAGGGCCGCTCGGTTTACATCGAAGGCAAGCTGCAGACCCGTTCCTGGGACGACAAAGAGAGCGGTCAGAAAAAGTACCGTACCGAAATCCTCGTCAACGATCTCGTCCTGCTGGGCGGCGGCCGTGAAGGCGGAGAGGGCGGCGGCGGCGGTTACAGCGGCTCACGCGGAGCATCGAAACCGAGCGGCTTCGACCAGAGCGGCCCCGACTACGATAACGCTCCCGCGCCCGCGGCACACCCGACTGAAGTGACGGACGAAGACATCCCGTTCTAAGAGGCCGTCACTTGTCGGTGGCCAGATGTCAGGCGGAAGTTGAACGATCTGCCCGGATCGGGGTTCTGCTGCTGTGGTGTAGGTTCAGGGTTCGTGAATCCTACTCGATCAAACCGATGGATTGAGTAGGGCACTCGACGTAAGTCATCAAGACACCGTATAACTACGAAACCTGCCGCGACGCCCCCGCTTATAATCCGGAGCGAGGTGCTTCCATGAACTTCCGCGTGCGCTTGGCATGCGTGCTGCTGCTTGGCTCCAGCTATGCGTTCTCGCAGGCTTCGCCGGCTGCCTTTGACGGAGTTGAAAAATGGAAGGACTCACTGACGGGGGTCTCCATCAAGTCGCTCAAGAATCTGTACTCGGCCGATCCGCCGGCGAAGTACATGCAAGATGACAAAAAGCTAGTACCCGACATTTCTCCTGAAACCGATTTTTGGCAGCAACTGATTTCTTCCGGTATGACCGGCTTTGCAGTCACTCCGGTCGGAGAAGAGGACCGGCAAGGACTCCACATAGTCACGCTGTTGGTTTCCATGAAAGCTAAGACCCCGAATGGTCTGCGAGCACGCTATGTAACGGAAAATCAGGCGTGGCAACAACAGCCTGACGGTTGGCGCATCGTGATAGCCAGGCACTCCGACGTGGTAAAAATGCCGCCCGCATTGCATCCGAATCCGAATCTCTACAACCAGGATGCGGATGCGAAAGTCGAAATCAAGGAAGCTGAGGCCAAAGCAAAGGAAGCACATCAACGGATAATCCTGGTCTTCGGTGCAAACTGGTGTTACGACTGCCACGTGTTGGACCAGGCATTTCATGTGCCGGATGTTGCTGCCCTTCTGCAGAAAAATTTCCAGGTCGTGCACGTAGACATCGGCGAAGACGGCAAGAAAAACAATGGCCTGGCAGCGGATTACCATGTGCCGCTCGACAAGGGTGTCCCGGCGCTGGCTGTTCTCGCCGCTGACGGCAAGCTGCTCTACTCGCAGGAAAATGGCGAGTGGGAGTCAGCCCGTTCCCTTGATCCTGACGACGTAATGAGTTTTCTGGAGAAATGGAAGCCGTGAGGCGTAATCGCCAACTCACAAACGATGCTGGCCAGGAATCAATAGCACAGAGCTACCGGCCTGATCCCAGGCGCCGGCAGCGCAAAATTGAGAGACTGTCTGCAATCGCGAGCTGCCTATAACTGAGGGAGCCGCTTACCCCGCCAATACACATTGCACGCCCGCCGTCCCGGTTAGGTTTGTTGACGACGTATGACCCCCACCCTGGAACGTCAGATCATTCGGGACGGTGGCGGTGATAACCGAGCTTCCCGCAGTCAGGCAGGTGGCTTGACCGGTCAACGAGTTGATCGTGGCCACCGCGCTATCGGAGCTGCTCCACTGGATCCCATCCTGTGAAGTCAGCAGCCGCGACTGATTATTCTTGAACGTACCCGTAGCAGTGAAATTGACCGCGCCATTAGGTGCATTGCCCTCGCCCTGCTGAGGGCTGACTTGAACACTTTGAATCGTGTCGGAGCTGCCTCCGCAGGCGACCAGCATCGCCATCACGCCACACGCAATCAGGATCAGGACGTGTTTCATGCTGTTCCATGGTAGCAGCGTCCTCGCCTGTTGCACGCCCGGAAGGGCGACAGCGTGGCGTTATCGCGCTGGCCGACCCCTACCATTCCAGTTGAGCGGCTCACCCCGTTACGTTGCACTGCAGCATGGCCGTCCCGCTCACGTTGTTCGAAGTGTTGTGCACCCCGTTGTTAACTTCGAATGTCAGGTCGGCTGGGGCTTGCGCCGTAATCGTCGCCAAACCGGATGCATTGCAGGTGGCCTGTCCGGTATTGCTGTCGATGCTGGCGATCGTAGTATCGGATGTGCTCCACTTAAGCCCGTCGGCGGCGGTAAGTTCGCGCGACTGGTTATTGGTGAAGGTGCCGGTGGCTGTGAATCCAACTTCGCCGCCGGGCGCCGTGGCCGAGGCGGTTTGCGGGTTCACTTGCAAGCTCACGATCGTTGGGTGGCCGGCGCCGCAAGCCAGGAGCGCAGCGATTCCGGCGCAGGCAACAAGGGTGAAGAGGTATTTCATAGTGTCTCCTGTAACCCTTCGATGGCAGCATTGCAGTCGGTGCTGTATGGTCGCTTCGTGAACAATTGCCGACGAGAGTTGTTGCCGGACAATGCGCTGCATGAACTACGATCGTGCTCTGCTTCGCTTGCGAACTCGTTGCGCCGGAGCGATTAAACTTAACGAGTGAGAAGAGTTTTTCGCCCTACCTCTTTCCTGCTCGCATTCCTCTTCACCGTATTGCTCGGTGCGGCAGCATCTGGCCACGCCCAGGGACGCGCCGAGTGTTCCGTCATCAAGTCTGAGATTCTTGCGCGCAATGTTCGCTATTGCGCCTTCTTGCCTGCCGGCTTCGATCAGAACAAGGCGAAGAAGTATCCCGTGCTGTATTACTTGCACGGGCTCGGCGATAACGAGCAGTCGCTGCTGAACCTCGGCGGGTGGGACATGATCGAGGAGTTGCGGCGGCAGGGCAAGGTCGGCGAGTTTATCGTGCTCGCGCCCGCCGGTGGACACACGTTCTTCATCAATTCGTCCGACGGCAAGATTCGCTATGAAGATTTCCTGATCAAGGAGTTCATGCCGCAAATGGAGAAGAAGTATCGCGGCGAAGGTACACCTGCGACACGAGGCATCACCGGCATCTCGATGGGAGGCTACGGCGCGCTGCGGCTGGCGTTTAAGTATCCCAAACAGTTCCAGGCTGTGAGCGCGCAGATGCCGGCGCTGATTGCAGAGATCCCCGAGAGCTTCTACGGCGGTGGACCAGGCTCTCCAGCAGGCGTGATGGTCGAGGTCTTTGGCTAACCCCTTCAACGTCGATTACTTCGATCGCAACAACGTCTTCGCCTTTGCCAAGAAGGATGCTGCCGCGGATCTGAAGCAATCTGAAGATTTATTTCGATGTCGGAAACAATGACGATTTCGGGTTCGAAGAGGGCGCCGAACGACTGCATAAATTGCTCGACCACCGCGGGGTGCCCAACGAGTTCCACGTCTATCCCGGGCGCCACGACCCGCAATTCGTCATGCGGCATTTTTCGAGCGTTGTCGAGTTTCAGTGGAAGGCGATCGGGAAGTAGAAAGGCCGCTCTTGGCTTTTGGCTCTTCGCCCCCGGCTTTGAATACTTCCGTAATCGGCGGATGCGGAAGCCGCTCGATGCTCTGAGCCCGGAGGCCAAGACGCACGCCCCCGACGGCGAGTAGCAAGGAGCCAAGGGCCAAAAGCCAATAGCGGCTTTTCTCATTGTTCGCTCGTCACATTCCTCCGCTCGCCAGCTTCATTACAATATCTCCATGGACTCCTTCATCATCGCCGGCAGGCAGTTTCGTTCGCGTCTTATCGTTGGAACCGGAAAGTATCGCTCGGGCCAGGAGACCGCTCGCGCCATTGAAGCCTCGGGTGCGGAGATGGTCACCGTCGCCGTGCGCCGCGTGAACCTCGACCGCAGCAAGGAATCGCTGCTCGACTTCATCGATCCTGAAAAGTACTTTCTGCTGCCCAACACCGCGGGCTGCTACACGGCTGATGAAGCGATTCGCACCGCACGTCTTGGGACGTGAAGTCGGTTTGTCCGACTGGGTGAAGGTCGAAGTCATCGGCGATCAGGCGACGCTCTTCCCCGACGTGCAGGCCACCATCGAAGCCACACGTGTGCTGGTGAAAGAAGGCTTCACCGTGCTGCCCTATACCTCTGACGACATCGTCGTCGCCAAGCGTCTGATCGATGCCGGAGCGAGCGCGGTCATGCCGCTGGGTGCGCCGATCGGCAGTGGACTCGGATTGCAGAACCAGCCCGAGCATCCGCATCCTGCGCGAGCTGATTACCGACGTGCCGCTGATTGTCGATGCGGGTGTCGGCACCGCGTCCGACGCGGCAATCGCGATGGAACTGGGCGTCGATGGCGTGCTGATGAACACCGGCATCGCCGGCGCGCAGGATCCGATCCTCATGGCCGATGCCATGAAGCACGCAGTCATCGCCGGACGCAACGCTTACCTCGCAGGACGCATGCCGAAGAAGCTGTATGCGACAGCCAGTTCGCCGCTGGAAGGCGTGGTGCGCTAGAAGAGCCGCTCTTCGCGTTTCGCCTTTCGCGCTTCGAACGCACAAGCGGACAGATCCTTCGGAGTGAGGGGCTGACGGGAATGAGCGAAGGCCAAACAGCTCTGGCGAACAGCGAATAGCCGCTCTCATCCCTGATCTCCCATGATGAACAGCGGCTTGCCTTCGAAGCTGCTGAAGAACGGACGCAGCCGCGCTGTGTTGTAGTGCTCCTCCACGTTGACTGTTTTCTTAGTGGCGGTCACGGTTTCAATAGGAACGCAATGGTAACGGCCGTTTTGCAGTACCACCATCTTGCCGTGGTTCTTGCTCAGCATCAGGTCCAGCGCGAGATTCCCGTACGCCATGGGTACTACCGAGTCGATAGCGTCGGGATCGCCTGAGCGCACCAGGTATCCCAGGTTCTGGTTGATGATGTCGATGGTTTTGCCGTTGTTGAACTTCGCCGAGCGCGCCTTCACTTCGCGGGAAACATAGTCGCCGATCCCGCCCAGCTTCTTATGACCGAAAGCGTCGGTGGTGTTGTCTTCGAACATCATCTCGCGGCGGCCTTCCGGCATCGCGCCTTCCGATACCAGAACAATGGCGTAGCGACTGGGATTTCTGCGCCGATCAAGCACCAGTAGCTCGGTCAAAAGATCGAGGCTGAACTGATATTCGGGAATAACGCAGCGATGTGCGGCCCCGGCGAGCGTGGGCACCATCGCGCTGAAGCCGGCGTAGCGGCCAAAAACTTCCAGGATCATCAGCCGCTCGTGCGACCCCGCCGACGTGCGCAGACGGTTCGTCATCTCGATGGTGCGGGTGACGCAGGTGCTGAAGCCGATGCAGTAGTCGGTCCCGGGAACGTCATTGTCCATGGTCTTCGGAATGGCAACGACCTTCATGCCTTCCTTATGCAACCGCACTCCGTAGCTGAGCGTGTCGTCTCCGCCGATGGGGATGAGGTACTCGATCCCAAGCCACTCCAGGTTTTTCAGAACCTCGGGCGTGAGGTCGTTCTTCTCCGCCGAATAGGCGCTCCGCAGATGCTCAGGAACATCGTCGCGCGAGACCCGGCTCGGGTTAGTGCGCGAGCTGTGAAGAAAGGTTCCGCCGGTGCGTCCCACGCGATCGACAATCTCCTGGCTCAGCAGCTGAAAGTTCTCGCTGTTGTCGTACTTCTCGTCGCGCACGATATTGACCAGTCCACGCCAGCCGCGACGCAGGCCCACGACGTCGTAGCCTTCGCTGATCGCGCGGAAGGTCACGGCGCGAATGGCTGGATTTAATCCGGGGACATCGCCGCCGCCGGTCAGAATTCCGATAACACCCTTCTTCGAAGTACCGATCGCCATATATAAGTCCGTCCGTAATGAGGTACTCGCCGTTTGCAGCCTGCAACTCCGTCGGTCGTTTGAGCCTACAGAGATTGTATCGGTCGAGCCCGGTCCTTCGCTGTCAGGCGGCGTGAAAATTCCCGCAGTTCACGACATTGCAAGAGATGCGGCGCGAATGGCGGCTGCATGGTAGTGATGCAGCTTGAATACGGATGCGCGCCTTTCGCGCGCCGGCGCGAATCGGCACGCCCAGATCCCTCACTTCGCAAAGGAGGCTCGCTCGGGATGACACCCAAACTGCACCACTACCCGGCATCGTGCCGGATTGTCGCGACTCCATTCGCCGTGACATAATTACGCCGCCATGAAGCTTCCCCGATTCATACCTGCCGCCGTCGTTTTAACGTTCTTGCTCACTATTTTCGCCGTCGCTCAGCCACCGCAGCAGGGGCCCGGGCCTGCTGCCGCCGCCAATCCGCTGGCGCCCGGGACAGAAGCTCATCAGCGAAGGCAAGCTCGATGACGCGCTCGCGTTCTATCAGAAGGCGCTTCAGGCGACTCCCACATTGTGGGATGCCTACCTCGGCATGGGCGCTGCGCTCGACCTGAAGGGCGACTACAGCGCCGCACGGCAGGAGATCCAAAAGGGAATCGATGCTGCCCCGGCAAATGGTAAAGTCCGTGCCCTGCGCACCATGGCTGTCTCCTACGCCTTCAGCGGCGATGCCAGCGAAGCCGGCAGATATGAAGAGCAGGCCTACAAGTTGCAATTCGCTGCCAACGACTTCAGCGGAGCCGCCGGTACGGCTGACGAAGCTGCGCGCATCTATCTCGAGAACGGCGATCTCGATAACGCGCAGGTGTGGTACGCGAAGGGCCATTCCATCGCGCTCACCGATCCCAAGCTGAGCGATGCCGACAAAGACCTGTGGAGCTTCCGCTGGGAAAGCGCGCAGGCCCGCATTGCCGCCCGTCGCGGCAACAAGGCTGAGGCCCAGCAACATGTCGCGGCCGCCAATGCCGCCATCGACAAGGGAACCAATCCCGAGCAGGCGCAGTTCGTGCCTTATCTGGAAGGCTACGTCGCGTTCTACGGCGGAGATTACCCGACCGCTATCAGCGATCTGGAGAAGGCCAACCAGAAAGACCCGTTCATCCTGGTGCTGCTGGCGCAGGCCTACGAAAAGTCGGGCGACCAGAAGAACGCGATGGACTATTACCACAAAGTTCTCGGGATCTATTCCCACAATCCAACCGCCGCCTTCGCGCGACCGCTGGCCCAGAAGAAGCTCGGAAGCTAAGAGGCTTTTGGCACTTGGCACTTGGCTTTCGGCACTTGGCTCTTGGCTTTTGGCACTTGGCCTTGAAGCATCAGCGCGAGTCCCCGAGATAAAAGACTTTTGCCGACGGCTGGCGGCTGGTGGCTGGCAGCTCTCTTTTGTGACGCACATCACGAAAAATCTCTTTGCGTGATACCTTGTTTTCAACACTTTAGGCCACATTTCTAGTGCAAATGATTGAGGCCCAGTGACTTGCAGGTACTTAACAGATTTCAAAGAACTTACAGCTCCAGTTTATGCCGACCGAGTCACGACCGAACCACCTCGGGGGCGATGCTGGCGCGGGCACACCTTCGGTGTCCTCGCAAAGAGTTTATGGACTGCCGAACCGGCGGGCACGCGAAAACTTCGCCCCAGAGGTTACGAAGGTCGTAGCTATTCCCAAAAGGGGAATTATGGTTGTCGTCACCCGATACCCGGACTGAGAGCGGAGTGACAGGCGCCAGTCAGTGGGGCCACGCTGGTGGCTCATCGTGCTTCGTTCCTATTAAAGGACTTGAGCGGTTGAAGAACACTCGAGTTGCTGAAGATCAATGACCTGGCTCCCTTGCCTGTGTAATCATGCTGAGTTCCTCACTTTATTCATTCCCAGGTTGCATTTATGCGCAAACGTTGCTTTGCGATCCTAGCGATCACCTTCTGCCTTCTAACAGTTGCCAATGGTCAGGAAAGTTCTCAGGACGAGAATCGCGACCGTGCGATGGCGGTACCGTCCTCGCAACGTGTCGCCCCTCCGAGTCTCGGGCACGGGGCTCCAATGTCGGGTCGTCCGATACCCATTCGTAATACCGCTTCGCCGGAAAACGCAGCATCGGCGGACGGAGGGCTGCAGGCACCTCACTCCGGACTCATACATAACCGCCAGGCGGAGAATGCCGCTTCAACTCAAGGCGAGAGTTCCAGTTCGAATGGACTGCCTGTGACAACGAGCACGCAAGCGCCGGCGGGGGGCCGCTATGTCTTCGGTCAGTCGGATTATGTAACGCCGTTGAATCCCAGATCAGTGGTGAGATGTGATTTCAACGGGGACGGTGTGCCCGATTTCGCCGTTTCGGACTCGAATGACACGACCGTTACTGTTTTCATTGGAAGGCCTGACGGAACCATGGTTTCGGCTCCATCTTTCAATGCGGGGCACAACGTTACTTACGTGGGCGCCTACCTGGGCTGTGGTGACTTCAACAAGGATGGCTTCGCAGACCTGGTAACCGTCAGCGGCGATGGCTTCGTAGATGTCTACCTTAGTAATGGCGATGGTAGCTTTCGTGCTCCGATTGAATACAGTACCCCGAGTGGCATTCTCGACATGACGGTAGCTGACCTGGACAAAGACGGAAATCTTGATTTGATTTCGGAAGGCAACCTTGGCTCTGTACTGGTTTTCTACGGACACGGCGATGGGACCTTCGCACCGTACAGCGCTTACCCAATCACTGGTTATAGCCACGGACCAGCGCCCGTTGCCGTGGGAGATCTGAACGGCGATGGCAAGATGGATATGGCGGTCGTCAGGAGTAACTATGTTTGTGTACTGCTAAACAATGGGGCGCGTAGCTTTCAGCCTTGCTCCAACTATGGAACATTCAACGATCTGATTTATGGCGTCGCCATTGGCGACTTCAATGGTGACCACAAGCTTGACCTGGCATTATCCAAGAACTCCATTCCAGGGACAGTATCCATCCTGCTCGGCGCAGGCGACGGGAGCTTTCCCACACATACCGAGTACCCGGTCGCTCTAAGTCCACGAAATATCGCTGTCACAGATCTGAACGACGATGGCAAGCTCGATGTAATCAGCGCGGGTGTTGGCAGTCGAGGCGGAGCAATATCAGTGCTGCTGGGCGATGGAGACGGCACATTCAAAGACTACGTCGCATATGGCACGGGTGGCACGCCGACCATGCTGCTGGGCGACTTCAACGGAGATGGCGTACCCGATCTAGCCATTGCGGCTCAGAGCTGCCTCAGTGTTCACTCCCAATGCTTGATCGGAAACCTCTCGCTGTGGCTGGGCCACGGAGACGGAAGCTTCCCTTCGGGAGGAACGAGTTACCCGATGCCGAATAATGCGACCGCTGTGGCAGCCGGCGACCTTAACGGCGATGGAAGACCCGATATTGTGGTTGGAAATCAGAACGGAGAAAACAACAACACACTTTCAGTTCTGATCAACAACGGCGATGGGACGTTTCAACCACGCGTCGACTATGAAGCCGGATCAGGAACTACATCCGTCGTCGTTGGCGATTTCAACGGCGATCGATTGATGGACGTTGCTGTTGCGAATGTGAGTGACAGCACAGTTTCTATCCTGCTAAGCAACGGCAACGGATCGTTGCAGCCGCATCAGGATTACCCTACCGCCGGGTCAGGACTGATTTGCGTCGGCGACTTCAATCACGATGGAGCTTTCGACCTCGTGACGGCATCAACCTACAGCTCATACCTGTCGATTCTGCTGGGTTACGGCAACGGCACATTCCACCCCTATAGCCAGGTGTGGGCTGGTATTTCCCCAGCTGCGATTGCCGTCGGTGATGTGAATAACGATGGGAAGCTTGATGTCGTGCTGCTGAACAACAGAGCAATCGCTGTCTTGCTCGGCAATGGCGATGGGACCTTCAAGGCCCCGATCATCCAAAGCTCGACAGTAAGTAGCAACTGGGGGACCTTGGGTGACTTCAATGGCGACGGAAAACTCGACCTTGCTGTGACCGATGTCGTTTCAGCGTGGCTCTTCCCCGGTAACGGGGACGGAACCTTTCAGGCTCCTATTTCCTTCAACACGGGCGGAGTCGCGGCTTCCGTTGCTGCTGCCGATACGAACGTCGATGGCAAGCTGGATTTGGTTTATGGCGGCATGTGGAATGCAGGCATTCTTTACGGCGATGGCAGGGGAGGCTTTGCAGGATATTCCACTTATCTATTTGGATGGGGTGATGGGTCAAGCTTTGCCACTGCTGATTTCAGTGGCAATGGCGGAACCGACCTCGCGCGGGAGAACTGGTATTACACAGGCTATGCAAGCCAGCTCACAATGCTGCTCAACAATCCTGTTATCGCTCTTTATCCCAGCAATTTGAGTTTTGCACCCACAGTGCTAGGTGACACCAGTCTGCCAAGGGACCTTCTGATCAGCAATCCGGGCAGTGCTCCGGTGAAACTATCGAGCATCGTAGTCGCGGGTGACTTCGCTCAGATCAATAACTGTCCAGAGACGCTTGGCGTCGGACAGAGTTGCACCATCACCGCAACTTTCACTCCGACGGACCTCGGCGTTCGCACGGGCAGCATTACGATTCTGGATAATGCGTTGTCTGGCACGCAGGTAATTCACCTGTCAGGTGTGGCGAGTAGCGCACTTAAGCT
This sequence comes from uncultured Acidobacteriaceae bacterium, assembly GCA_963819645.1. GTDB lineage: Bacteria > Acidobacteriota > Terriglobia > Terriglobales > Acidobacteriaceae > CAVVDY01. Next base: position 112,157 of record CAWFWZ010000010.1, on the reverse strand, counting down.
ATCGAGCACATCTGTAAGCTTTGGCGCCCCTCCCGGCAAGACCTATTCAAGTCCGGTAACGCTGTCGAATCGAAGCAGCCAGAATATTTTAATCAGCAAGATCGTAATCTCAGGACGTGACAGCGCTGATTTCTCGCAGACCAACAACTGCAACAACATCGTTCCCGCTCATGGCAGTTGTGTCTTGACATTGACGTTCAAGCCTACAAAAACAGGAACGAAGTTAGCAGGCGCTTCCATCAGCGATAGCGATCCCGGCAGTCCGCAGGTGATCATAATGCGCGGAATCTCGCGATATTAGACTCCGGCTGCGACCTTGGGAGAAGGAGCCAGCCGCCGGCCAAGACTTTTTCTGTGAATATCCAGATTCGATAGAGAACCGAGCGGACGACGTCGTGAGAGGAAGAATCGTTAGCTCCCACATTTTCAAAAAGAAGGGAAATGTGGACACCCGACGAGCCTCGGGGTTGGGCGGTCCCGCGCCAGCTCTGGGGCTTCTTTCCTCCTCCACGACTTCTGCACTGCGGCTACTGGACGAATTCGCCCATCTTTATTCAATTCCAAAACATTCTCGTCTTAGTACTCCCAGGCGCTTGAACCAGAGCAGCATCGGAACTATGCTTTTTTCTGATCTCTTTACGCGTGACCTCTTGCGTGCGCGTGCTCGAAGGAGAATGGAAATGTCCTGCTTGCCGAAGCTGCGTCGTATTGTTCCTGTGCTCGCTCTAGTTGCTCTCATCAGTCTTCCTGCTCTTGCGCAGAAATATACTGCGCCGAGTGTGCCCCAGATCGGATCGGCTAACACCGTGACTGCCGATCCCGAAGTGCCGCGCCCGGCAGGACAGCCCTGCACGGTGCAACTGTTCAGCAACTTTGATTTCGCCGACTTCAATCCCAAGTTCTTTTCTTATGCGCCGGGATGCGCAGGCCCGTGGGCAAAGGTCGTGCTGAACGCCGACTGGTCGGTCGATGCCGGCCGTCAGTTTGATCGCACGGCAGAGATCTGGATTGGCGGCACCAACGTCTATTTCGGCACTACGGCGGAGCCATCGAAGACCGTGCAGCGTTCATGGCATACCGAGGTTGACCTCACCGACTACAGTACGTTGCTCACCACCTCGCAAGGTGGACGGGTTGATCTGGGCAACCTGGTGAACGATACCTACACCAGCCATCTGCATGGCAGCGCGTATCTTCAGTTTTATCCTGTCGCGAAACATCATCAGCCTCCTGTGGTGGCTGATCAGGTGTTGCCCATGGCGGCGGATGCAACCGGCGGAACGGTGACGCTGAACAGCGGCAGCGACCAACTGACGAAGACCTTCGCTCTTCCGGCGAACGTGGAGCGGGCGTATCTCGACGTCTTCGCGCAGAGCCAGAGCGGCGACGAGTTCTGGTACACCTGCGCACCTAACGATGTCGCCGGCGAACTCTACAACTGCGGCAACACCGCATTCCGCGAAGGCGAAGTCGCTATCGATGGCAAGCCCGCCGGTATCGCTCCGGTTTATCCATGGATTTACACCGGAGGCATCGATCCCTACCTGTGGCGTCCGATACCGGGTATTCAGACCTTGAACTTTGAACCGTACCGTGTCGATCTCACTCCCTTTGCGTCGATACTGAGCGACGGCAACCAGCACACCGTAGCGGTGAGCGTTTACAACGCTAATGGATACTTTTCGGCAACCGCGACGTTGCTGCTTTATCTCGACCACGGCACGCAGAAGGTAACGGGCGCGCTGACCAAGGACACGCTTGGCCAGCCGAATCCCACGGTGAAGGAAAACATTAAGACTAACGGCACGGCCTACTACGGAACGGTTTCGGTATCGTCGAACCGTGGCTTTGTGGTCTCGGGATACGTGAATACTTCGCACGGCAAGGTGCAGACCGACGTCGCGCAGAGCATCACCTTCTCGAACGCTCAGAGCTACAACGTCTATATCGATGGATCGGTGTACGACCAGACGGTGAAGCAGAACACCAGCATCGCTGCACAGAGCAGCACCAAGTCATCGGCAGGAGTGCAGCTCGACAACCGGTTGAATGAATGGCCGATGACGCTGAACTATGCCTACAACCTATATAGTGACAACTCGCAGAAGCAGGTTACGTCCATCACGCAGGGACTGAGTGAGAATGAGCTCACCACACAGAATGGATGGCCTATCTACTTCAGCACCATGGATGTGTCAGAAAATCCCGGCGATACACTGCTGATCGATCCCAACGGCGTAGCTACTCCCACCAACCAGACGAACAGCGAACGCTTTAGCTATCTCGACTCGACTTTGACATGTTGGAACCGCACCATCAAAGCTAGCGGCGGCACGTTAACCAGCTATAAGGACGGTTGCGGAAGTAAGTAACCATTCCTGGATTACGCGGGGCACCCACTCATTCCAGTCTAACCTAATGGAATGAGTGGGGCACCCGATTCAGACAATTGTCAGAAATTCAGAGTATTCATAAACATTGTAATCAAGCCTTTATTGCCAAATTTCTGCTAGCTAAATAAAGCAGCACGATCTAAATGTAAGTGCCTGCTAAAACCTACCTTAGTGCTTGACAGCAATCCCGCTCGCAGGCACTGTTAACGCTGCCACGAAGTCTTTGAGGTGTCGGCCGAACCACAACTCTGGTTTATTAAGGTTCATGCCACCCGCTGACACCACAAATTGCCCATTGTGATCCTAGTCTGGCGACTTTAGCCATTACGGCTTTCACTTGGAGGTGAAACGTGGTGCGGACGTGTCGTTTCGCTGTCGCAATTCTGTTCTTAGTGAGCATGTTTACTGTCTGGGGTTCGGCCGTTACAAGGGTGCCGGACGTGACCATCACCCTAGCGTCGGGCGTTGAGAGCCCGCAGTTCCTCGGTACCAGCATTCTCTGGCATGCCACTGTGCACAATGGCCAAGAAGGACACATTTATGATTATCAGTTTGCGGTGTCATATCAGAACCAAACCCAGATTGTGAGGGACTTCCAAGACGACAATTCATTTGTCTGGGTACCTTGGACGGTAGAAGGCACATATCAGGTCACAGTAACCGTCCGGGATGTCACGAATCCAACCTACATTGTTTATCAGCCAGTTTCCGAGGAATTTGTCATTTTGCCTTGGGTAACTTCACCTGACGGATCAGCGGTACATGCTACATCCCATCCGCTAGTGGCGTTGTTTAGTGGTCCATCATGTGAAGCAGGCGATTACATGCTTGTGCGGTTCAGGCAAACGGGTTCGAATGTCTCGAGCATCACCAATTCAGTGCCGTGCTCAACCAACAGTACCAACTTCCTGGTCGCGGGAATGTTGCCCTCCACCCAATACTTGATGCATTGGGAAGAAGTGGGCCCCACGTTCTCCAGCCAAGGGCAGGACTTGTCGTTCACTACGGGTCCATTGTCGGCGGACTATCCACCGACCCAATTTACGGTGAATGTTCCACCTGAAGAGCACGATTCCGAGTATCCGGTGGTCCTGTTTCACTTGCTTCCCACGAATATTACTCACTGGCCGACGGCAACGGATCTGTTGGGAAATGTGATCTGGTACTTCCCCAATCTATTGCAGATGACTCGCCTCGAGCCCGGGGGATATTTGTTTGGGTTTCCAGACGACCTCACGTTTGCCGAATATGACCTGGCTGGTAACAAGGTTCTGCAAACCAACGCCGCAAGGATTAATGAGCAGTTGGTGGCCAAAGGTTTCCGGGCGTTGGATGATTTCAACACTCATGAAACCCGCCGCCTGCCTAATGGCAACATCCTGCTGCTGGGTTCAAGTGACCTTGTGTCGACCCAGTACCAGGGTGGCACCGAACAAAATCCGGTCGATATTCTCGGAGACATGATTCTCGTCCTGGATCACAATATGCAGTTGGTATGGGCCTGGGACTCGTTTGCACACGAGGACCTTAGCCGAAAAGCTACGCAGGGTGAGATCTGCACCCATGGTGCGGGCGGCTGTCCCAGATTTCCCGACAACTTTACCCAAGCCAATGACTGGTTGCATACCAACGCGGCGCAGTTAACGGCGGACGGAAACATTATTATTTCGCAACGTCATCAGGACTGGGTCTTGAAGGTGAACTACCAGAACGGTCAGGGGGACGGCAGCATTCTCTGGAGGATGGGTCCCCATGGTGACTTCACCATTACGAATCCACCCAAGACGCAGTGTGGCGATCCAGCGGTTTTCCCCTGGTTCACTCATCAACACGATGCAGCATTTCAGGCTCAAGGCAGTGGCCAGGAGTTGGGAGAAAGCATTTTCACTGTTTTCGATGATGGCAACCTGCGAGTTCAACAATGCAGTGGTGGAAACAGCCGGGGTATTGTGCTGTTAGTGAGCGAACCGCGGCGCACGGTCACTATCATGACCGAGGCTGACCTTGGCGGATACTCCGCGGCGTTGGGTAGTGCCGACCTGCTGCCCGCTTCCGATGGCATTTACGCCAGCTATGGCAATGGAGCACTAACCATGCCTCCGCCTCAAACCTCGCAGTCGACGGAAGTCGATGTCAGCGGCAAGATCAGGTATCAAATTCAGGTGGATTCCTGGTCTTACCGTATCTACAGGAGGCGGGATCTCTACACTCCCACATTGCCGTAAGTAAAATGTCTGGCAGTGTGCCCCACACATTCCATCTGCCATCCTTTGGAATGTGTGGGGGGTGCACAGTACAAGTAATAAATTTACTAACCTATAGACTTAGTACAAAGCGCCGATTCCGAGTTTGAACCTGACCGTCGTTGCAATCGAGTTGCAACAAAGAACGAGCTAACCAAGATCCATACCTCCCGGCCGGAACACTCTTCCCGAAAGAGACATCTGAACATCGCGTTGTGAGCGGCATCACAGCACGGTGGGCGGTTTCGGGGCGAACCTTCAAGATGAAAATGAAAATCAATTTCATCTTGGACGGAGTCCGGCTTTCGGCGGATGGCTGCCGTCCGGAAAGCCCGGATGGTGTACCGAGTGAAGCCCAACTTTGTTCTCATACAGCCTTTTATAAAGCGAGCAGTTTCGGCCCTTTGCTTCATGCTCCTGCTGGTGACGACTGCGCCACTCAATGCTCAGGCGCCGGCTGCGGTCGCGGGAACGATCTACGATCCCAGCGGAGCGGTTGTCGCGGGGGCGACGGTGACGTTGAGTAATACCGGCAACGGCGAGGAACTCGAGACGACCAGCGGCGGTGATGGCAGCTATCAATTTGCCGCCGTCGCACCGGCTGCATATCGGTTGCAAGTCGATACTCCCGCATTTCAGCAATACAGCAAGAGCGATGTAGTGGTCGCTGCGTCGGCGCATCTCTCCCTGGATGTCACGCTCGCTCTCGAATCCGACAGCACGACGATCGAAGTCGCGGTGGCAGCCATTGAAGTCGACCCGACGAACACCCAGTTGGGAGAGACCATCGCCGAGAAGAAGATGCAGGACGTTCCGCTCAACGGACGCAGCTTCACCGACCTGCTGGCGATGCAGGCGGGAGTGGTTCCGGTCAGCTCGCAGCAGCCGAACGCAGTGTTTATGTCGGGATGCACCAGCACTTCTCCCTCGGGCGACCAGCACCGCACAGACGTAATGAAAGATGTCCCACCCGCGGGATGCGAGGCAGCTCTCGCTTGAGGTTGGCGGCGTAACGCTCGCGGTACTCGGGATGGGAAATCAAAAGCTGCTTAAGAGAAAGTCTCTTGCGCTCGCGAGCACTTTGGCCCGCGCCGCCGGATCGGGCAGCAGGCGTGCGAATGCCAATGCCCCAACCATTGTCGCGAAAATCAAGGTGAAATTGCGTTGTTTGTCGACCCGCCTCCTGCCTGGCATAAAAGGAAGCATTTTCCTCTCGTATTCCATCAACTCCGCGGGGATTCGGGCCTTTGTCGCCGCATCAGCCCGTGCGAGCTCAGGGGCAAGGGCAGCCAGGGGACAGCCGAACTCAGGGTAATCGCAGTGTTCCGGGCTCAGGTAGGACTTTACGATTGCTTTCCAGGCCGTTCCGGGCCGGGAATGTTCCGCCGCGGTAGCCAGCCGATCAGATGTTTCGCGGAAGGCCTGGCTCAGCGAAGCCTCCAGAAGCTTATCTTTGCTGCCGAAGTGCTTGTAGAAGCCCCCGTGGGTTAGTCCGGCGTCCCGCATCACGGCTGAAACTCCGGCACCTGTGATGCCTTCGGCGCGAAGCCGCCGCGCGGCGTCTTTCACAATCCTCTGATGGGTCTCGAGCTTGTGGTCGGGTCGGTAACGCATAGGCGATTATAGGATGCTGACGATCATCCTACAGGTGCAGTTCATCCCGCTGGAAGTAGCACCGAAAGCAACAGCGAATCCATAGGATTATGCTTATCATCCTATGCAGCACGGAGGTCGAAATGACACCAGAAACTCTCTTTCGAATCCATCTTGTTCTAGGCTACGTCGCATGGCTGCTTTGCTTCAGCGTGTACATCCTGCCCCGGCTCAAATCGATGGAGCGATTCGAAGCGCATCGCGCCATTGCCACTCTTCACAGCTTTCGCTTCTTCGGATTGGTGTTTCTCCTTCCCGGCGTTGTCGGCACTTTGCCGGCCAGCTTTGCGGTGTTCGCCGCTTATGGCGACTTCGCAACCGGGCTGCTGGCGCTCCTGGCTCTTCTCAGCGCGAGGATACGCCCTCTGTTTTGGTCGCTGGTGGTTGCTTTCAACGTCGTAGGAGCAGCCGACATCATCATCGACTACTACCACGCAATTGTGGCCGGCCTTCCTGGTATAGCGGGTCAACTGGGGTCGACCTACGTGATCCCGATCCTCTATGTGCCCGTGTTGATGATCACGCATTCTGTCGCACTCTATTGGCTGGTACGCCGTCAGTCCGACAGGTCTCAGAGCTTCGTCCGCGACAGGGTTGTGGCTTAGAAGGCTACGAAGGTAGAACAGGTTGGAAGGCAGGGCGGGTGCTCCGCCAACGCATTTCAATCCAGAATACGCAAAGGGGGGCGACTCACCTCCCTTTGAATTGGGCAGGCACTCTGAGCTTCATGGATGCATCAGGGAGCCCTAGTTCCAATCCGGGTTCACGCACACGACTGAGTATCCGATTCACGCTGAGCGGCCGCTCACCCCTGTTACAATTCGTCACGAATCCGGTGGCCTGCCGGTAGTGAGCCAGTTCACAATTGATGCGTCCCTTGCGCGCACCGGCGCGAATCAGGACGCCCAGCTCCCTCGCCGCGCAAGAGAGGCTTGCTCGGGATGACAACGGCGAACTGGCCCACTACCGTCCCTGCCGGATCACACGACTCGAACTTCTGGTCTCGCCGTTGCGTATCTTCTACCAGCCTTAAGAGGTAACTTAGGCCAGGAGTAAAGCCCTTTGGGAGCGCCGTTTGGACGACAGTCAAGCCGTGAATGCTCTGGTACGCCGCTGTGTAGCGGGCGATGCCGCGGCATGGCAGGAAATCGTTCAGCAATATAACCGGCGTATCTACAACATCTGTTACCGGTTCTCCGGCTCGACAGATGACGCGGCTGACCTGACCCAGGAAGTGTTCATTAAGATTTACCGCACCCTCAGCACCTTTGACGGGAGCCGGGCGGCCTTCATGACGTGGGTTACCACGGTAACCCGGAACCTGCTGGTCGACCATTTCCGCAAGGGAAAATATGACCGGGTGACAGATTCTCTGGACGCGACGCCCGGAAATCAGGAAGATGGACTCTCGATTGCCGACCAGCTAGAAGACCAGCGGTCAGGTCCAGAGCAGCGGGTACAGAGCCAGGAAACCCAGAAAATGGTGCAAGCGGCCCTGCAGAAGCTCTCGCCCGAGCTGCGGGAGGCGGTAATCCTGCGCGATTTGCAGGATTTGGACTACAAGGAGATTGCCAAAGTGCTCAATGTACCCGAGGGAACTGTGAAGAGTCGCATAAATCGGGGACGAACGGAACTAGCGAGACTTTTGCAACGTACCTATGGACAGGTCAGTTGAACAGATCGGTTGAACCATGACAGACAACACCCAATCCGGAATGCAGTGCGTTGAGTGGGAGGCCTTACTGGCCGACGCCCTCGACGGCATGCTGCACGGCTCCACGCTGGCAGGCTTTGAGGCCCACCAGCAGAGCTGCCCGGTTTGTGGTGTTCAGTACCGGGAAGCTGTCGCCGGTATGCACTGGCTGAAGGGGCTGGAGGAAGTCGAGGTCCCGCGCAACCTGGTGCACAACATCATGGTGCAGACGGCAGGGGCCCTGCCGGAGCCGCGCGAGCGGGCGGTCACCGCGGGTGAGAACTGGTGGGGACGGCTGAAGGGCCGCCTGGCTCCGGTATTCGCCCCGCTGGTAACGCCGCGGTTTGCCATGTCGTTTGGCATGGCGTTCTTCTCCATCACCATGCTGCTGAACGTTGCGGGCTTCCACATTGCCGATCTGAAGCACATTGATTTGAGCGCGAAGGGATTTCAGAAGACGTACTACACCACGGAAGCACGCGTGGTGCGCTATTACGAAAACATCCGCCTGGTTTACGAAATCGAGTCTCGCGTACGCGATTTGCGCCGCGCCGCCCGGCCCGAGGACAAGCAGGAGGAACAGCAAACAACGCCTAAGAACCCAAACAAGAGCGAGAACCAGCAACAGAAGGAGTACAGACGGTATGGCAGTAATGGGCAAGAGCCAGTACTGGCTCAAGCTCCGGCCACAGTCGAATCGCAAATGAATCGGGCCCGGCAGAACAGGAACATATTATGAACTGCGCCAACCATGTCGACATTCCCGCAACGGCGTATTGCCGCACCTGTGGTAAACCGGTGTGCGCACACTGCGCGCGGGACGTGCGTGGCGTCGTCTACTGTGAGGACTGCCTCGCAGCTCAGGTGAGCGGCACCATGCCTCCTCCACCTCAACCCGGCACCATGGCTCCGGGAGCGACTACGGTCGCCAGCGGCAGCCCCGGATTGGCCGCGTTGCTGGGATTCATTCCCGGCGTCGGCGCCATGTACAACGGCGAATATGCCAAGGGCTTTATTCATGTGCTGATCTTCGCCACCCTCATCTGGGCGGCCGATAACATCAATGGGCTCTTTGGCATAGCCATCGCAGCGTTCGTCATCTATATGCCGATCGAGGCTTATCAGACGGCGAAGGCCCGCATGCTGGGAGTGCAGCCTCCTGATCCGTTCGGGTTCAACAACCTGTTTGGCACCCGGCCTCCCGGCCGCGGCGGTGGTAACGCCTGGTGGCACGGCTCCCGTAACTCCGGTTGAGGGAATGCCGATCGCACCCGTCATGGAAGAGCCGGTGGACGACAAGCAGATTCCGGTGGGCGCGTTTGTGCTGATCGGACTGGGCGTGCTGTTCCTGCTGAATACCTTTGGCTGGATGCACTTTGACTGGATATGGCGCTTTTGGCCGCTCATCCTGATCGCTGTCGGCATTCGCGTGCTGATGAAGCGCAACCGGATGGGGTATTGAGGAGGCGTCATGCGATACAGATATAACCCTTACTGTGGTTGCCCTCGATGCCGCGCTCATGGATACATGGGGCCTGCGGTCCTGATCACCCTGGGTGTGCTGTTTCTGCTGGCGCAGGTGAGCTCGACCTACTGGCTTAGCTTCGATCGTACCTGGCCGGCACTGTTGATCGTCATCGGCTTGGTGTCGTTCCTGCGGCACAGCGCTCCGATCAACGGACATGTTCCGCGCGAGTACGCCGTGCCTCAGGCAAATGCGGGATACCCGCAGGCTCCTTATGGACAGGCGCCCTATGGGCAAGCTCCCTATGGACAGGCGCCGCCGACGTCGGCTCCGGTTGTGACGCCTGCGCCGATACAGCCCGGAAGCAACTTGCCTGTGCCTTATCAGCAGGGCGGGAGCACTTCGAACGATCCGGAGGTGCACAATGGCTAGCACCTATACGCAACCTCCGATGGCGCCCGCTCCACCGCCACCACCGCGTTATCAGCGGTCGCTGGCAGGGCCGATCGTACTCATCGTCATCGGCGGGCTGTTCCTGCTGCACAACTTCGGCATACGGGTACCGATCTGGCATTTCTTCGGACACTGGTGGCCGCTGCTGTTGATCTTGTGGGGCGTGATCAAGCTGGCGGAACACGCCAACGCCAACCGGCAAGGCTATCGCGCTTCGGGAATCGGTGCGGGCAGTGTTCTGCTGCTGATACTCATCATCATCATCGGTCTGGGCGCGCACTACAGTAATGATGTGAATTGGGGCGGCGTCCGCGACCAGATCCAGATGGATGACGATCTGGGCGGCATGTTCGGCAATGCCTTCACCTTCGATGACACGCTGGAGCAGAGTTTCCCGGCAGACGGCAGTTTGCGTATCGTGAGCGATCGCGGCGCCATCACGGTGCAGCCCAGCGACAGCGACAACATCAAGGTTGTGGTCCACAAGAAGCTTTATGCCAACAATCAGAACGATGCCGACAAGTACAACCAGGGCACCAAGCCCATCATTACCGTCAGTGGAAATTCAGTCCTGCTGAACGCGAATACGAATGGCGCCGGCGACCACGGCGTCACCACCGACATGGACGTATACGTTCCGCGCAAAGCCGCGCTTGACATCGCCAGCCGCCGCGGCGACCTGAACATCACCGAGCGCAAAGGCGACGTCAAGGTTTCAGGACAGCGGGGCGACGTTGCGCTGAACGATATCGACGGCGCGGTAAAGATCAACCTTGAGAAGGGTTCGGTTCGGGTGACCAAGGTAGTGGGCGATGTGGATATCGACGGACGCATTGATGATGCGAATGTCGATGACGTCACCGGATCGCTGCGTCTGACTGGCGACTACTTTGACGACATTCACATCTCGAAGATTTCGAAGACCGTGACCTTCAAGTCCTCGCATTCGGATCTCACGCTGGCGTCGGTACCGGGTGATCTGGAGGTCAGCGGCGACACTCTGCGTGGAACCGACGTAACTGGTCCATCGCGCCTGGTGATGCGCTCGAAAGAGGTTCACCTGGAAGACGTGACCGGCGACCTGGAACTCGAATCGAGCAATGGTGACATCGAGGTTCGTGCCGCGAAGAAGCTGCCGGTAGGAAAGATGACCATCACCGGGCGGAAGGGCGACATAACGCTGGTGCTGCCGGCGAATGCCGGGTTCCAGATTGATGCCAACGCGCGCCACGGCGACATCAACACCGACTTCGACAGCATTAAGGTCGACAAGGAAGGTGGGGTAACGTCCAAGGCGACCGGTACGGTTGGGAATGGTGCCGCACACGTGGTCATCAACTCCGACAAGGGAGACATCAGCATCAGCAAGGGATAGACACTTCGCAGTAGATTGCGAAAGGTGCCGAGAGAAATCGGCGCCTTTTTTGTTTCCGACGCTAAGGAAGCCACATTTTCGACAGAACGCCCCAAGGGTGACAGGAGCTAACAGAAGGGCGATCACTTCGTCTCTCGAACAGCGGGCACTTCGGATGCCTTGGCTTCCAAGAGGAGCTCTCGCTGCTTGAGACTGTTAGTCCCAAGTGTCACTCTCTCGGTACGAAAAGGAGTCACGCGTGCAAATACCTCAGCGCATTGTTTTTCTGTTGTGGCTGTGTCTGGGCCTGGTTATGTCGGGACCCTCTGTCGCGCAGTCCTCCCCGGGGTCGGGAGGCGAGACAAGTCACGCAGAACGTACGGTGCCCGGACTTCATGACTTCGATTTCTTATTCGGCCACTGGCAAGTTCATCATCGAAAGCTGAAGGAGCGGCTAGTCAATAGTCACGAGTGGATCGAATTCGAAGGGACCTTGTTCAGTCAGCCGCTGATGGGCGGCTACGCTAATGTCGACGACACCGTGTTCGAGGTTCCGGGCGGCACTTATCGCGGTGTGGCTCCGCGATCGTTCGACGCCAAGTCGGGGCAGTGGTCGATTTGGTGGATGGACAGCAGGAAGCCGGAGGCACCGATAGGTCCGCCCGTGATAGGCAGCTTCCACAATGGCGTGGGAACGTTCTATGCGAACGACGATACCGAAAACGGGAAACCTGTTCGCACAAGGTTCATATGGTCCGAGATCACACCCACATCATGTCACTGGGAGCAGGCAGAATCACCCGATGGCGGCAAAACATGGGAAACCGACTGGATCCAGGATCTCAAACGAGTGCAGTAGCGGGCGGTGACTAGATTGGATGCCCCATTCCGGATTCTTTTGCCGGGGTGGGGCTTTTTCGTTTGTGGGCCGAGAACTCCGGCTGATTCCAAAATCCCCACCCGGGCAAACCCGGCCCGAATGGGGCACCAACACGACGGATCCAATTGGGAAGATTGTTGTTGCGGGGGACGAAAGCAGGTTCTTCGCTGCGCTCAGAATGACAGTTCTAAAGAAGCAGGTTCTTCGCTGCGCTCAGAATGACAGTTCTAAAGAAGCAGGTTCTTCGCTGCGCTCAGAATGACAGTTCTAAAGGTTATGAGGGATGGCTCTTTGATAGTTGCTAATTGCGGTCTGAGAAATGAACAATTGCTAACGGCTAATTACTAACGGCTAATTACCGTCTTCTCACATCTGGTTCGGTTTCTCACTTGTATTCGGCCAATTCTTTATCATGTCCTGCCACTCGTGCTGGTGCTGCTGCATTTCTTTTTGCAGCTCCTGCATCTGTTGCTGAATTTGCGGACCGATGAGTTTCATCTGTTCCTGAATCTGCGGGGACAGGTCTTTCATTGAATCTTCGATCTGGTGACGCATCTTCTCGAAGTCCTGCTGCTTGAGGACAGCCATCGACTTCTGCATCTCTTGCATTTGCTTCTGTAGCTCAGGACCGAGCTGTTCCATCTGCTCGCGCACCTGCTTGTCGATCTCGGGCTGGATGCGTTGCATCTGCTCGCGCGCCGCTTGCGTCTGTTTCTCGATCTCGGGCCGCATCTGCTCCATCTGCTTCTGGATGTCTTCGCTCTGCTTGCGGATTTGCGGTTCAAGATCTTTCATCTGCTTCTGAATTTCGCGCGCCTGAATCTTCATCTGCGGATCGATGTTCTTGTGAACCGACTTTTCAATCTCGCGCTGCATCTTCTCCAACTCATCGGAGCTGAACATCATGGCCTGTGTCTGCTGCGCGATCTCTGGACCCAGTAGCTGCATTTGCTGATTGAACCCGTTCATGTCGAGACCGGCGTGGTCCCAGTTCTCGCCCGGACGGAGTTCGCCCGCCGGACCAGGCGTCATCATCTCCACTACCTGCTCGCGTTTTTCGCGGATGATGGAGAATGAGGTCTTGCCATTGGAGATGTTCATGCTGCGGCGCCAGTCGGCAAGATCGCGGATTGTCTGGCCATCAATCTTGATGATGACGTCGCCGGCCTTCAGTCCGGCATTGGCGCCCAGGCTGCCGCGCTGCACATTGCGCACCAGCACGCCTTGTCCGTTGGGAACTCCGAAGTATTCAGCCAGCTGGGTGGTGAGCCCTTCAACGACGATGCCGCGACGCGCGGAAGCTGGCGTCATGAGAGGGACTTCGACGTCCGCCGCGAAAGATCCCGGAGGCAAGGGCATGGGCGCAACGAACGACTTCGCCATCGAGTCGTTGGGCATGGGCGATGCGGCCTTCGGCGTCATCCATGTCTTGCGGCTGCCCAGCGTGACCTTCACGTTCTGCGGGCTACCGTCACGAATAATCGCCACGTTGGCTACGCTGCCGGCGGCCATGCCGCTCATCACTTCCACCATCTGCTCGGCGTTGTGGATCTTCGTGCCGGCGACGGAAACGATGACGTCATTGGTCTTGATTCCGGCTTTGCATGCAGGTCCATCGTGGTCGATGCTCTCGACCACGACGCCACTGGCATCGCTGAGTCGGAGGCTGTTGGCAATCTCGGGAGTGATGTCGCCGATGTGAACGCCAAGGTATGCGCCCGAGTCATGAGAGCCGGCGAAGGCAGCGGGTAGAGCCAACAACAGGGCCGCTGCTATGACTAACAACTGCGTCTTCGATTTGTAAATGCGTGCGGAAATCATACGTATTAATCCTGCTTTAACTCATTGCGTATTACGAAAATCGATGTGGCCCATGCCGGTGCGAATGCGCAACAACGGCCCGCCACCGTTCAGAACACCCTCCGCCCAGGCCGACTGAGGTCCAAAGAGACCGCCTTGCTTGCTGATGCGAATGCCCGGCACCTCAGAGTGAATTCCATATCCAGTTGCCATATCAGACGAAGCATGCAGGGTCATGGGTAGCTCGTCAGGCAAGAAAACCAGCACGTCGCCGGAGCCGGTATGCAGCGAGGATTCGGTGAAAGCTCCCGGCACAGCGGTGAACTGCACGGTGAGGGCGCCCACCGGAGTATCGACTTTGGCCCCCTTTGCCACTTTGAACAACTCCACGCTGCCGCCTCCAGTGGTGACCTGTACTTCGCCACCAGCGGCGGCGACGCGAACGCTACCGGCGCCGGCATCCACCTGAACCGAGCCAGTCACGGGGCCGACATTGACGTTGCCACCGCCGGTCGACGCCTGTAGATTGCCGAAACAGCGGCCGACGTCAATGTTGCCCGCCTTATTGTCGATGAGCAAGGTATTCGCCGAGCCGACGTACACATCACCGCCGCCATTGCTGATCCTGGCCGCGCCGGTGATGTTGTCGATGTGCACGCCGCCACCGCCGTTCTTGATGATGGCCTCTGAGCCCAGACTGCCGCCGACGACTTCACCGCCACCGGTGGTGATGTTGAGCGGGCCGGCCATATCGTCGAGCTTCACCGATCCGGCGCCGGTCTTTCCGGTGACCGCGGCCGCCAGCGAACTCAGCCGCATGGCGCCGCCGCCGGTGCTAAGCCAGACTTTCCTCAGGTTGTACGGCACCTGCAGAGAGATGTCTGCGCTTAACCGGGTAAAGCCTCGTTCTAACAGGCGGCCATCGACCACCATCTGATCGCCGGTGTTCACGGCGGTAAATTTCATCTTCTGAAAGTCGCGCAAGGCCTCTTCTCTACTCGGGGCGAATGTCCGTTTGCGAATGACGTACATAATGCCTTGCGCCCGTCCCCGCACATCGATGGAGCCGATATCCGTGTTGACGTGCAGATCACGACCAACGGGTAGTGTTCCCGTAGTCTCCTCGACCCAGGTATTGCCGTCCTGATAGACACGGACGTGCTCCGCCAGCAGCGGCAGCGCCACCGCCAGCGTCAAGCAGATGGCTAAGCCCGCGCGCTTGCGAAGCCGGGTCTTACGTCCGCTCATTTTGCCTGTTATCGCCCCTGAATCAGGCAGTGCCCTCAACCGACCCATCCTCCCAAAGTAAATCTCACGTCCCGCTGCACCGGGCGGGAAACCGCAGGGAGCGAAAGTTGTTTGATTAACATCCCGCTAGAACATGTTCGGCGTCGAGGCCAGCAGTTGCTGCGACTCGTGACGAATGTAATCGCTGGGATCTTCCTTCGCCAACTGTTGCAGCGCCATGCGCACGCTGCTGTCGGCCTTCACCGGCTCCAGCGAATGCAACGCGCCGCTGCGCACGCCCAGGTTACTGTCGTTGAGCAGCGCTTCGAGCACGGCATTGCGGACGCGAATGTCATCTTTCACCAGCGGGCTCAGGCCTTCCAGCGCCTGTAGCCGCACGCCGGGATTGCTGTCATAGCGCAGCGAATAGGTCAGGGTCTCGCGGACGCGGGGATCGTCCGATTTGCCCTTCAGCACGTCAACCGAATTCAGTCGCACGCCAGAGTTTTCGTTGCTCTTGGCGGCGTACAGCAGCAGGTCCTGAATTTTGGGATCGGTGACCGCGCCCTGTACCGACTCGGGCATCACCTTGTCGTAGGAAACTTTGACCTGATTGCTATTGGGATCGCGCTGAATGGAGGTAATGCCGCTGATGGAAGCTTCTGCCGGGGCTGTAGCTTGCATTGCCGGCGCTGTGGCCGGGGAGTTGCTGCTCATCTGATACATGGCACCAATGCCGCCGCCGAATCCCACCATAAAGATGACCGACGCCAGCGCCGGCGAGAAGCGTACCTGCCGCATCCACGCCGAGGGATCGAAAGAGAACCGGTGATACCAGGCGCGATGCGGCTGCACCTGCTCCAGCGACTCCTGTAGCTTCATGCGGGCCGCCGTCAGAAAGCTGGGCGAAACTTCCTCCACCGGAAGCACGCTCATGGCGCCTTGGAATTGCTGCTGCGCAGAAAGCTCGGCGGCACAAGCGCTGCAGCGGGCAATGTGCTGCTCCAGCTCGTGATGCGCGTCATCGGCCAGTTCGTTATACAGATAAAGCGTGATGTTCTGTTGTACCCAGTCGCAGTTCATACCGTAACTCCTGCAGCAGGGGCATGAATAAATTCGTTATAGGGGCGCACATCGAGCATTGCAATTACCTCATGTCTTTCAAGGCGGCGCGCAGTTTCTGCGTTCCGCGGAACAGCGTGTTCTTGGCTGTCTCTTCTGTCGTATTCAAAATCTCACCAATGGTACGGAGCTTCAGTCCCTGGTAGTGCTTCATCTCAAAGACCATGCGTTCGCGTGGCGTCAGCTTATCGAGCGCCTTGGCGATACGTCCACCCAACTCGCGGCGCATCAGGTCTTTTTCCGGACTGGCGCCTGAGCGTACATCGGCAACCTGGTCGAGCAGGTCGAAGGTGTCGCCCTGGGAGTCGGAGATGATGGTGGAGTCTTCCTTGCGGACCTGTCGTTTGCGCAGGTAGTCGAGGCACAGGTTGGTGACGATGCGATAAATCCAGGTGTAAAACGAACACTCAAAGCGGAAGTTATTGATGTTGCGATAGGCCTTGAGGAAGGCTTCCTGGTAGATATCCTGGGCGTCCTGCTCGGAGCGCGTCATGTGGTAGGCAAGGCGAAGCACCGGCGCGTCGTACTGCCGCACCAGTTCTTCGAAGGCCGCGTGATTACCGCGTTGCGCCTCCCGTATCAGCTCCGCATCGTTCATCCGGCTTTGCGCACGCTCTGCTATACCTCTCTTATACGAGGTTGTCACAAAACATGTTTCGCCGGTATCCCGGGTTGCACCGGGAAGTACCGGGGGAACCGTCAGAGAAACTGCTACCGCATCGGCCGGCATCGTGACCTCAGGTTGTCAGCTGGCAGGTCCGAATGTCATCGCCTGCAAGAAGATAGACGATTCGCCGGGGGAAGGGTAAGCACTCTGGTTCAGGGAAATGACCGGCGGTGTACGCAGCCCGAACTTGGGCAAAAAGCCAGTCGCTTGGCCCGAATGCTGCGGAACCGTCATCCTGAGCCCGCTGCGGCGAACTAAGAGCCCGTTTTTCTCCACAAGTCGAGAGTTCCCGCCTGTGCAATATCTTAGGCCTGTCAATCTGAGCGTAGCGAAGAACCTGCTTTCTTCTCGCGTGCCGACGACGATCAAAGGCTGGCTTCGTGCGAAGAAAGTCGCTCTTACTTGAGCGCGACAATCACACTTGGGACGATTTGGCCGACGACCGGGGCAAACCTTGGACTCCTCTGAGCTCGCTGTCTCAACCATCGAAAGCAGGTTCTTCGCTACGCTCAGAATGACAGTTCAAGATATCGGGGATGCGCAGCTCCATTGACTTATGCAGCAATGCACTGCAATGCGCTCCCTACTTCGCGAACGGCGAGCCCGATTGGGCCGACAGGGCTTTGATGGCCTCGTCATAGATGACTTTTGTGTTTGGGTCGGCCGCTGCCTGCTTGCTCTCCAGCCATTTCAGCATCGCGGCGCGCGAGGGGTGGGGGTAGTTCGGATCCACGTCGATGACCTTCAATTCGCCGTTGATCTCCTGCACCGTGAACTCAACCTCTTTGTCGCTACCGGCGACTTCAGTGGAATAGCCCTGTCCGATGGTGAAGCGTCCGAGCATATGGTAGGTGACGGTGGCGTGCCACTTACCGTGGGTTTCGGTGACGTTGCTGCCGATGTCGTAGCGCGACACTACGTCGATGAGCGGGTAATCGGGATTGTTCGGCCAGTTGACGACTGGCTTCAGCTTCTGCCAGTCCTGATCGGTTAGGCGGGCCCCCTGGTAGTCCAGGCGACAATATTGCCCTACGCGATTGCGGATGTCGGCTTCGTTGGTCACTTTTTGAGATTGTGTGGGAATTCCGAATTGCGCGAACGCCGACGCTACCGAGAGCAACATGAAAACCAGCAGTGAACGCATGGAAGCTGTAAGGCCTCTAAAAAATATTCCTGGTTGGAAGAGTAACGGTTCCGGCGAGAGAAGACAAAGCGTAACCCGAGGAGCTCGAATAAACATCTCGTGTACGAACGAACCGGTGAGCAATGGCCGCGGACCGAGACGGAGGAGCTGACAAGTGAGCGCTGACTTCTTGAAGATGCGCAACAGAAGTTCCGGAACAATCGTAGCGAACATGAGTTTAATGTCGCTGTCGACCTCTGCAGCGAACAATGAGTGCGCCCTTGTGAGCGTGTGCTAGACTCCGCTGCACCTGGGTGGCAACAATACCCGATTTGCTTTTCTGTTTTCGACAAGCTAGCCAAAATTGAACAAGAATTTCCCCGAGGTCCGCGATGAAACGAGCGATTCTGACCGTGTCTGCTGTGATGCTTGTGCTGGCTCTTGCCGCCTGCGGCAATAACAGCAATAACCCGCCGAACAATCCCAGCGTTACGGTTTCGCCGGCAACCGCCAATGTGCAGGAAGGCTCGCAGCAGCAGTTCACGGCCACGGTGAGCAACACCAATGACAACGCCGTCACCTGGCAGGTCAACGGCGTCACCGGGGGAAATACATCGGTCGGAACCATCAGCGCCACCGGGCTCTACACTGCGCCGTCGGTGATTCCCAACCCGGCCAGCGTGACCATCTCGGCTTTCATTACCGACATGTCGGCGGTAGTGGGCTCGTCGATCGTGACCATCACCGCGGTGACGTTCAGCAACTCGTCGCTCAAGGGCAACTTTGTATTTGGGGTGTCGGGACTCGACGTCAACGCTAATCCCTTCTATGCCATCGGAGCGATCACGGCGGACGGCAACGGCAACATCACCGCCGGCGAGGAAGATATCGTCGACACAAGCTCCGGATACGTTAAGGCCACCACGACAACGGGAACCTACACTGTCGGCTCCGACGGTCGCGGCACCTTGACTTTCAGCAACTCCCTCGGGCAGTTCCAATTCGCCATCGTGCTGAAGGCGATGAGCAACGGAGTGATGAACGAGATCGACAACGGCGTGGTGGCAGCCACGGGAACCTTCGACGCGCAAGGAACATCGCTCGCTGCTCCCGCGGGCAACTATGCTTTTGGCTTCTCCGGCAGCGGGCTGGGATGCAATGCGGTGAATTCCGCCGGAATCTTCAACATGAGCGGCACTAGCATCGGCGGCGTGCAAGACCTGAACTGCGGCGGCACCATCGTCAAGAGCCAGACCCTCACCGGCTCGTACAGCGCGATCGATGGCCTGGGCCGCGGAACCGGCTCGTTCAGCGGATCCAGCACCGGCTCGGCGAACATCATCTACTACGTGGTCTCGTCGGGACGTTTCCGCTTCCTTGCCGATCCGAATAATCCCAGCTTCTTCCTGGGCAGCGCTGACCTGCAAACCCAGGCGTCGTTCGCGGCCACCGACTTCAACGGCAGCTATGTCATCAGCAGCTCGGCCAACACCAATGCCGGCGTGTCGTATACGTTGATCCAGATCAACGCCTCTGGCGGGAATGTTTCCAGCGGCTACTTCGATGTCAACGACACTGGCGTTCAAGGCTCGGCGACGCTCTCCGGCAGCTACAGCCTGAACTCGAATGGATACATCACCGGCACATGGAACGTGAGTAATGCCAGCCTGCCGTTCGCGATGTACCTGTTCTCGCCCACCCAAGGCTATTACGTGGACGAGCGCACCAACGCGGTGGGCGGCGGGAATATCTATGGCCAGAGCGGGTCGGTCACCAGCAATGCCGCGTGGGCGGGCAGCTTTGCTACCAGGCAGTTTGGGTATTTCCTGATTAATGGGTTGCTAAACAACAACAACGCCACCGGAGTCAGCGGACAAGTCTCTGCCGATGGCAACGGCACTCTGGCGGGAACGCTGGACCTCAACGATCCGGCCGGGGTTTCGATCGGGCAGACTCTGCAGGGCAGCTATAGCGTTGGTGCGGTCGCGCCGGGTCGCATGACGTTGAAAATCACGACTGCGTTTGAAGGCACGCGCAGCTACACCGGCTACATCATCAGCCAGAATCAGGTGTTGCTGCTGGAGACCGACAACAACCTGGTCTCAAGCGGAGACGCGATAAGGCAGTTCTAGAAACGGAGGAGTTGGCGTCCCAAATTGTGATCTACATCACGAAAAAATGCGATACGCAATATTTTGTTTTCAACAACTTAGACAACATTTCTATCGCAAATGTTTGAGCGCGTGAGACTTACAGTCAAATATTAGATTTCAAATAACTTATGCGGCAAGAATTAGCTACGAATTGACTGGGGCGAGCCGCGGATATCGGCGCACCCTTTGGTGCTCCTCGGAGGGTAGTGTATGGCTTACCAGAGCGACACGCACGGAGAAAATGCGATGCAGAGGTTACGAAGGTCGTAGAAATTCCCGAATTGGGAATTGAAGATGAACCGGCCCGGTACGCCATTTCGGTTATCCGATTATCTGGCCGGAGGCCATTCGCTTCGATTCGAACCTGGCGGAAAAGATCTTGTGGATGGATCAAATCCGGGAAGAAGCAAATCCCACATGGGTTGGGCGGAATCGGATACTGGACCGAATAACGACGATGTCTTATAAAACCCCTTCTCGGTTATGGACTTCGCTTCCGGAAAAGTTACAAGCCAAATGTTGAACCCTGCGGATAATACCAGTCGGTCGAGTATTTCCCGGACGGACGCATCCCGCATCAGGAAGGTTGTCTGGTGATCGCCTACTCCGACGGTCCAACTCCCTGCGCAACCGCCTCCCTTCTCTTGAGGCGAATTGGCCAAGTCCAACAGTAACGTATGAAGTCTGTTGCTGGCATGAAACGCGTATTCATTCGAGGCTTCAAAGCTAGATATGCGTATGTTGAGAAAGTTTCGTCGGTCATCTACGATTGGCTCCTTACCAACATGTACAATACCGCTCTGGATCGTCAACTTATACAGGGGTTCGACCGAAACAATTTGTTTGAGCAGGTCCAAGAGAGAACCGTTAGCATAATTAATGCTCACTGGCCGAGAAGGTCCGACCGTGGTCTCCCACTCTATCCCCATGCGAATGTGAAAATCAGATGAGATCTTTGCCAGAGCTTCTACGACGCTACCGACCTCAATACTGTAGTTGCGAACATTGGAATTTAGCTGCCTATCCAAGGAGAAATCATCAGGCGAAGCACAATGTGCCGGCAGCGTCGCAAGTCCAAGACTTAGTAGCAGGCAAATAGTGATCCATTTCATTAGTAGCCTCACTGACCATTGACAAGCACTTGAGAACAGTTGAAGGTTAGCGCCTTGATGTCGCTCGTTAGAACATAGCCATTTATAGTCCAAGTCTGATTTGCGTGCGTGGGACCATTACCACACTGACTGCGACAAGTTTGTCCAGCCAGGCATGCCGGTGCGCATATTGGCAAGTTTTCAGGGAAGGTTCCATCTGCGGCGGTAAGCTTAAGGCAGGATTGATTCTGCGGACAAGACGTAGTATACGACGTTAGATTACATCCATTCTGGCCTGAAACCGTTTGGATGCCGTCATAGAAATCAAGATGAGCTTTAACCGGATTTGAGGGGCTGAGTTGATCCTGTATCTGATAGGTGAATGTCCGAGTAACTCCGCAACCAAGGTTGGAGTCACACTTCTGCTCTGTTGTTGTGTTGTTGTTGCCAGCATAAGCTAGCTTAGTTGGTTGCTGCACAGTCAGTTGCCTACTGACCGGGGTCTGATGTTACGCCGTTTGCTGTACAGGTCACCTGAAGTGACGCGTCATTTAATTTTGCACTCGCCGTTTTTCCCAAAACCGTAACGATCGGGCCTGTCGGATTCTGTAAGGTAATGTTGTTGGTAGTTGCGGTCCATTGGAAATCCCCGCCGGGGGGATTACAGGTAGCAGTATATGAAACATAATTATCGCCATCATTCACATTCTGCTCCAAGGGTACAAATCCAGGGTTTCCATAACTCTGGGTAACGTCTGTGACTACAGGTTTGCCTGTAGTCGGCGCACCCCCTTCCGCTTGACATGGAGGATTCTCGTCATAATTCCAGCTGTGTAGAGTATGCTGTCGACTCCTGCGCCGTTGACCGAATACATCGCCAAACTCATATCCCCGCTGGAAGTAGACACCACTGAGTTGTTTGTCCAACTGTAGTCGAAAGAGTCGAACGTATCCAGTTTTCCATCCTTGGTGCCACCGCACATGGTAGTACAACCAGTGCACTCGTAGACAGTGGCGTATCCGAGAGGCCAATCAGTGTTCATGTTGCCCGTTAGCGAACCATATGTGTCAAGATATGCCATATTGAATCCTTTGCACATATGTGCGCATGAGCCGCAGGCGAAATTGCGTGCGAGTCCGACCTCAGGACGGGATATCAACATGCGACCGGTCGCTGGACCATTAAGGGAGCCGGCCCAGGACTCGGTGCCGGCATTAGCACCAGGTGGTATAACGTTCCCTCTATGATCCGGGATGTGATTGCGAACGATCTCGCTTACATTGATAGCCTTGGTCTCCTTGGGTGCGAGTATATAGGCCTCCTGCCAGATTGTTCCCTCGCTGGCAATGGCGGCCGCGATCCGCTTCGGCTTCTCGGTGTGGTTGAATACGAACATAGTTGCGTCGCTGCCATCCTTGATGTTCCAGGGGTGCTCCCCTCCGTTTTCCGTGTTTTCTGAGTCTTTGCCTTGCAGCTCCAAAAGCCGTACAAGCGAGTCTCCCCAGCTCACAAACCGGGCCGTAACCTGACCAGGCTGCGCATTGGACAAAACTAAGACTGAGTTTGTCATCGGAAGGCCATCCTGCACCGGTATATCGACGGTTCGGCTCGATTGGGGTGGAAGCGAAAACCGGGCGATGTCTTTTGTCACGAGATCCGGTGTCCCAGTCGCCCCGGTTTTGGAAACGACCACTCTCACGTCAGATGCTTCAGGCCCGAAATTCGACACCGCGACTTGCGAGTGGAAGCTCGTTCCTGGAAAAGAAGGCGTTCGCCCTACAGGAACTCCTGCGAATACCGTGGTTGCCGAATTCCATGAGGCAGGATCAGCCAGATCGAGCGAAGAGAAAAACACTCCCCTGCGATCGTGGTAGATCACGAAGCCATATACCGCCAACTCCTCTGATCTAGCTGTCGAACTCACAGAAATTCCGACTGCGCCGCGGTTTGTGCCCAAATCGCTGGTTATCTGTTCGGGGATTAACTCCTCACCGCCTTCTTGGTTGCTGCAGGCGGCGGCTAACCGCAATTCACCTGGAGCAAGATGAATTACATTGCTCAGCGATGACGAGCCGGCAGGATGCTCTTGATAGCAATCTATGGTTACTGTCTGAGGCTTGTCTGTGAGACTTCGTAATGCGAGAATTGGCGATCCCTTTACATTGAGGGCGGAGCCGTGGAACACTGCAGCGTTCGTCCCACCCGGAATCACCAATTCCTCCTCGAGGTACGCCGGAAACCCGGAAGGATTCGCGGTAATCGAGAGTTGGGACCGAATCAGCCTACCTTCCGCTGCCTCTTTGTCTGGTCTGACGATGATGGATCCTACTGATATAGGCCGGTTTGCGGCAGCGAGCAAGTCTCGGATTTGCACAGCCTTGCTGGCATTTCCCGCAAGATCAAAGCCTTGGTGGGCGACCTCCTGCCCTTGAAGATCGGAGAGACTAATGTCAACGTGTACGCTTCGCGCGACGCTGTTCACCATACCAAGTGTACTTGTGAACCTTGCATCTTCGAGAAAGACAGGTGCTACCAACGGTGTTGCCGGCGTTGTTGGCAGAGTTTTCCCCTGAATTGAATCTCCCGTTGTTATTGAGTTTCTCGTAGTTGCAGACTGGGCAAGAAGGCAGTTTGACAGGAAAATAACGGCCAACAAGCAGCGAAGCATGCGCATTGAAGTCTCCTGCAGAGACAAATGAGCAGAGGCTATGAACCTAAAAAGCAAGCTGGGGAAGGCACTGAAGTGACGTTTGCAAAATTAAAGCTGAATTTAGCAAGAAAGGTCCTTATTTCGACGCGCGGGGCCCGTACTCGTTCCCTCGAGGCAAGAGCCAAATGCAGATACCCTCGCTTGGGCTCGTGGTTCGCTCGGGATGACACCGCTAACCAGAAGTTGGCGATCTACGCCCGCGCCGTCTTCTGATCGCTGAAGACCTGGCCGTCGCGGATGTGAATCACGCGATGCGCGTATTCGGCGATATCGTGCTCGTGGGTGACGAGGACGATGGTATTGCCTTGCTCGTGCAGGCGATCGAAGAGCGCCATGATCTCGACACCGGTCTGCGAGTCGAGGTTTCCGGTAGGTTCATCGGCGAGCAGGATCGATGGACTGTTGACGAGCGCGCGCGCGATGGCAACACGCTGGCGCTGTCCGCCTGAGAGTTCGTTCGGCTTGTGGGTCATGCGACCGTCCATGCCAACCGAGCGCAGGGATTCCTTGGCGCGCTCAATCCGCTCGTCTGAAGGAATGCCGGCGTAGATCAGCGGCAGCTCGACATTGTGCAGCGAAGTAGCGCGAGCCAGCAGGTTGAAGGTCTGGAAGACGAAACCGATTTCCTTGTTGCGAATGCGCGCCAGTTCGTCGTCATCGAGTTCGCTGACCAGCTGTCCGTTGAGCCAGTAATTTCCCTGGCTGGGAGTATCGAGGCAGCCGATCAGGTTCATCAGGGTCGATTTTCCCGAGCCCGACGGTCCCATGATGGCGACGTACTCGTTGCGCTGAATCTTGATGCTCACGCCGCGCAACGCCTGCACCTGCTGCTCGGAACCCATGTCGTAGGTCTTCCACAGATCTTCGGTGCAGATGACGCACTGCTCGGGGAGGCGCCACCATAGTTTCGTCACGCAGGGTCGCCAGTTCCGTTGCCATTCTTTTCTCCTCGTTGCGCCGCGCGTCCTGCTTGTGCCGCGCGTCTTGCAGATCACTCATCGTGCATTCGCTCTCAGGCGGTCGCGCCGGATCAGGACTCTTCTGACTTCTTAACCGGGGTGTTATCTACTTTGACGCTCGCCCCGTTCTTCAGTGTGCGCAGAGTCTTATAACTTCCGGTGACGATCTCGTCACCCTCCTGCAAACCGCTGGTGACCTCGATGTCGGTCGTGCCGGCAATACCGGTAGTCACTGGTACGAAGACGGCGTCCTTTTTGTTCTTCAGGACGAAAACGCCGGTCAATTCTTCCTTCGGGTCATTTTTGACCTTGCCTTTGTCGTCCTTCACGCTGGCCTGGACGACCTTGCCCTTGTCCTTCTTCTTGTCTTTGTCAGTGTCCAACTCCTCGCGCTGGCGAACGGTGAGCGCCTGAATCGGAATAGCCAGCACGCCGTTGCGGGTCGCAGTCGTGATTCGCGCCGTGGTAGAGAGGCCGGGCAGCAGGTTTTCCGGCGGATTCTGAAGCGTGACCACCACTTTGAAATCCTTGGCCTCCTGGCTGCTGGAAGTCGACTGTGCGGTCGAGACGCCGGTAGAGCGGATGACCGCATTGTTGCCGATTTCCGTGACCACGCCCGGGAAATGCTGCTTGGGAATGGCGTCGATGGTGACATCCGCAGGCTGCCCGAGCTTCACGTTGACGATGTCGGTCTCGTCGACCATAACTTCAGCGGTGATGATCGAGGTGTCGGCAATCGTCATCAGAGTGCTGCCGGGCGCGTTCTGAATGCCGATGACCACCGTTTCGCCTTCACGCACCGGAAGATTTGTGATGACTCCGTCGAACGGGGCGCTGTACTCGGTCTTGCTCAGCACATCGGTGACGCGCGTCAAGTTGGCGGCGTTCTGCTTGATGTGCATATTTGCCGAATCCTGCTGCGCGCGGGCCTGGGCCAGCTTGGCCTTGGCCTGGTTCAACTGTGCCGCTGCGGTATCGTAGGCGGCTTTCTTGGTGTCGTAATCGGACTTCGCAATCAGCTGCTGTTCGTACAGCGACTTGCTGCGGTTGTAGTCGAGCTGCGCGCGTTCGTACTCGGCTTCTGCCTGGTGCAGTTCGGCGACGCCGGTGTTCACCGCGGCCTGGGCTGCTACGAAATCGGTTTGTGCGCTGTTGAGCGCGGCTTTGTTGGCGTTTACGTCGGCTTCCGGCTGCACATTCTCAATGGTGCCCAGCATCTGGCCCTTTTTGACGCGGTCGCCTTCCTTTACATAAAGGTGAGTAATCTTGCCGAAAGCGTTGGCGCCAATGTTGACGTAGATCTTGGGCTTGATCTCGCCCGATGCCGTGACCACCGCGGAGAGGTCTGCTTTCACGACCTTTCCGGTCTGCACGGGTACGACGCCTTTGCGGCTCTGCTGTACTGAGAAACCAACAATGGCCAGCAGGAGGACAACTCCTCCGACGATCAGCGCAATCTTTTTCCAGTTCTTCATGAGTCCTCAACCTGGGGAACCCATACAGGCGCACTTATATCTGTGGCTTGTTACGGATTGAGACGGAGTAAGGTTCCTGACGAGAGCGGCGCGCGAAAGTGCCGGAGCTGACCGTAACCCGCGCAGTCCTTGCTCGATGCGCAACGCACGAAAGCCTCTTCCGGATAATTTCGATTATAGCTGCTCGCCTCGCCGGAGCGACCATGGATGTTGAGTGTCCGCGATGGACGGCAGGGTGGTGTGACGAGTTGCTGAAGATTGCTTCACGGCTTGCAGAAACTGGGGTCGAAGGTGTGAAAAAGCCGCGCTAAATCCAGAATACGAAAGAACTTTAGCCGGGTTCGCGGGTTTTAGTGACCAATCGGGGGCGTTGCAATGGGCCGTCTTGCCTGCAACCTTGCGTTCACACCAGCGAAAACATACAATTTATTCACCCAACGTGTGTTCGTAGGAGTCTGGTAGCAGCAATGAAGTTTTCGTTTTTCCACGTCGTTTCTGGCTTATTTGCCGGCATTTTCCTGCTGGCGACCGCAGTAGTTGCGCAAAATCCCGGTACTACACCGAGTAGCACGACCGATGGAAGTCCGGCCATGGCCGCGACTCCGAACGCCGCAGCTCCAAGAAATGTCTCAGCCACTGCGCCTGCGGCACAGCCGTCTGTCACTACTGTTAACGGCAAGAAAGTATCGGATGACAAGGACGCGAACATCGATCTTTCTGCTCCGACGTCCGGCGCTTCAACGGCCACTGCTCCAACAGATAATCAGCCCGATCCCCTGAAGCGCGACCTGAGCCCGCAGCAGAAGAAGGCAAACGCCAAGAAGCTCAAGGTTGAATTGGGTTCCACGTACAAGAAGTGGCTGAACGAAGACGTGCGCTGGATCATTACGCCGGAAGAATTGACGGCGTTCAAAGCGCTGTCCAATGACGAGGAGCGCGACGCGTTCATCGAACAATTTTGGCAGCGGCGCGATCCCACTCCTGATACCGAAGAGAACGAATTCAAGGAAGAACATTACCGGCGTATCGCTTACGCCAACGAGCACTTCTCCGCAGGCCGTGCGGGATGGCGCACCGACCGCGGACGAATTTACATCGTCTTCGGGCCGCCGGATGAAATCGAATCGCATCCTTCGGGTGGTACCTATGACCGTCCGATGGAAGAGGGTGGCGGCGAGACCTCCACGTATCCGTTCGAGAGATGGCGTTACCGTTACATCGAGGGATTGAATACCACGAACAAGCAGGAAGTCTGGATCGAGTTTGTCGACACGTGCATGTGCGGTGATTACCACATCACGATGGACCCGAACGAGAAGGACGCTTTGCTGCATGTTCCGGGCGCAGGCTTGACGCAGTACGAACAGATGGGCCTGGCCAGCAAGAGCGACCGCATCAGCGGCTTCGGCACCGCACCCCAGGGACCGCTGTCGGGCCAACAGAACACCCAGACCTTCGAGCGGCTGGAACAGTGGGCGGCCCTGCAGCAGGCTCCGAAGATCAAGTTCAAGGACCTGGAAGAGGTCGTCAGCCATAAGATCAATGTCAACCTGATGCCCTTTGACGTCAGGACCGATTTCGTAAAAATTACGGGCGACACCGTGCTGACGCCGGTGATCGTGTCGGTCAAGAACAAAGACATCACGTTCGTGAATAAGGACGGGATCCAGCGCGGCACGGCGAACATCTTCGGGCGCGTGACCACCCTTACCGGACACATCGTGCAGACATTTGAGGACACGGTGCAGGTCGATGTGCCGACCGAATTGCTGCCCAAGACGCAGGAGCATTCTTCGCTGTACTGGAAGGCGTTGCCGCTGCGCCCAGGCCGCTACCGTTTCGACGTGGTGGTTAAGGACGTGAATGGCGATCGCGTTGGCACCTGGACACATGGCGTGGTGGTACCCGAATACACCGACGACCGGCTGGCTTCCTCTTCGCTGATTCTGGCGGACCACCTGGAGAAGGTTCCCGCCAAGAGCGTAGGCGCCGGCAACTTCGTCATCGGCCAAACCAAGCTGGCGTATCCGCACATCGAGCCCGCCAGCGGGCAGCCGGCCAGTTTCCGGCGCGATGAGGCGATGAATTTGTGGATGCAGGTGTACAATTTGCAGTCCGACGACAAGACGAAGAAGACGTCTGCCAAGATCGACTACGAGATTGTGAATCTGGCGGACAATAAGGCGGTCTTACATACCAGCGAATCCACCGACAGCATGGGCAATGTCGGGGAGCAGGTGACGCTGGAGAAGCGGCTGGCGCTGGGCGGACTTCAGCCCGGCCAATACCGCTTGACCGTAAAAGTTGACGATAACGTTTCCAAGCAACAGATAGCGCCTTCGGTACGCTTTGCTGTCGAGTAGCTTGGAGGGGACCCGCGGCGGATTTGGGCCGCGAAGTTTTTTATCCCAGGAACGATCTGTGGGGGTTATCAGAATGACCCGTACGACAGGCTGGATCCTTAGTTGCGTACTCGCTCTGTGCCTCGCGGCGCAGGCGGCGGTAGCGCCAGGATCGATCTCTGGGTATGTAAAGGATTCTTCCGGCGTTCCGCAGATGGGTGCCGCGGTGGAGGTGTTTGGAAACGCCACTGGCCAGCATCAACTCGCCTACACCGACGAGTCAGGCTACTTCAGCCTGAACGGACTGCTGCCCGGATCCTACGACCTGAAAGCTTCTGCGACCGCATTTCTGCCCACCGTGCGCGAAGATGTCGCGCTTTCGGCAGGCACTGCCAAGGTTCTCAACATCACGCTCAACACGCTGTTCGAAGCGGTGAAGATGCTGCCGCCCGCCAAGCGCAGTGGCAACGAAGACGACACCTGGAAGTGGACGTTGCGCTCCACGGCGAACCGGCCTATTCTGCGCTTCGACGATGGCGCACCAGTGGTGGTCGAGTCTGGGCAATCGGAGAAAGCGTTTACCGGCGGATTGGCTTTCGTCGCTGGCGGTGCGGGCTCGGGCTATGCCAGCGGCTCGGACCTGGGCACCGCTTTCAATCTGGAGCACTCAATCTTCTCCGGCTCGACGCTCGGATTCAACGGCACCCTGGGCTACAGCACGGGCGTTCCGGACGGAATCCTGCAAGTCTCCTATCGCCGGCAAAGTGACGATAACGGTATGGGGCCGCAAATGGCGCTCAGCATTCGGCGCTTCGCCGCTCCGCAAAATGGAGTCCGGCTTGGCTCGTTACAGGCACTGTCGTTTTCTTATTCGAATGGATTCTCCATAGGCGAGCTGCTGGACATACGCGTGGGTAGCGAAGTGCAGGCGATTCAGTTTATGGGCCGCGCCAACGCGGTGCGTCCGTACGGCACGCTGGACATGCATCTTGGCGCCAACACCATGCTGGAATACAGGTATGCCACCAGCGAGCCGACCCAAGCCGGTTTGGGGCTCGACGGGCCGGGCGAGATTGCGCAGGACGGTCCGCGGATGTCGCTGGCCAATTATGATCCGCTGCTGGAGAACGCTCACCACCACGAGCTTTCTCTGTCGCGGCGTTTCGGCGACGATAACACGGTACAGGTTGCCTATTATCGCGACCGGGTAAAAGACCCCGAGCTGCTGGGAGTTGGCGAGATCAACAGCGACGAAGGCTACTTCCTGCCCGACGTTTATTCCGGGACCTTCAGCTTTACCGGCGGCGAACTGCAAGCCCAGGGAGTGCGTTTCGTGTATGAACGCAAGCTCGGCGATTCGCTGGCAGCTACGTTCGATTACGCCTACGGTGGCGTGCTTGAAATGGACCAGCCCGGGGTGGACTGGTCGCTGGTACACGACAACCTCAAACAGGCGTGGCGGCACTCGGCAGCGCTGAAGCTGAACGGCAAACTGAATCATTCGCACACCACGTGGATGGCTTCGTACCGCTGGATCAGCGGCGAGGCCGTAACGCCAGTCGACATGTTCGACGCCTCATCCGGGCAGACGGAGCCGTTCCTCAATCTCTTCTTGCGGCAGCAGATTCCTCATTGGCACTTCCTGCCGGGAAGCGGGCACATGGATGCCGTGGTCGACCTGCGCAATCTTCTGGCGCAGGGCTACGTACCGATGCTTGGTCCCGACGGCAAGACGGTCTACCTGGTGCAGTCGGCGCGCAGCGTAAGAGGCGGCGTCTCGTTCACCTTCTAGGATCGCCTGGTTTCTGTGAACAGAACTCCACCGCGCTAACCTTGCGTGTGCGAACGAAAAGCTAATCCCAATCAGGCACTGGACTGCGGACCCATGCTGGTTTTCTGCAGATGATGTGCATATTTCGTGCTACTCTGCCGCTTCCGGAGTAGCTGAATGAATATTTTCCTTGTTCGCTATTACGTCCTCATCGGCCTTTTCTCCCTTCTTTCTTTGGTGGCGCCGGCACAAGATAGCAAGAATCCCGCACCGGATTCCGGCGTCGTCGCTGCCGACCAGCTTTACCTCTCGGGCAAGTTTGCCGAGGCACAGACGGCATACGAAACGCTGCTCAAGGCCAATCCAAGTCTTGCTCCAGCCGAAGCAGGTCTCGTCCGCTCGCTCTTACGTCAGAACAAAATTGACGAGGCAGTTAAAGCTGCCAATCAGGGATTGGTGGCCAGCCCAAACTCTGCATCGGTCCTCTCGGCCATGGGTGACGTGCAGTTTCGCATGGGACTGTTCGGTGAAGCGCAGGGGGCTTACCTGAAAGCGCAGAAACTCGATGCGAAGGATGTTCGCAGTTACCTGGGGCTTGCCGATGTGTATGACGCCGCCTCATATCACCGGCATGCCTACGACGAGGTACAACGTGCTTACGAGATCGATCCCAAGGATCCGGAGGTGATGAGGGCTCGCATGGGCTACCTGCCGCGCAAGGCCCGGCTCCAGCTGCTTGAGTCGTACATGGCGGGTCCCCATCCCGATGACTCCGAAGAAACGCGCCACCTCCAGGTCTATCTGGCGTTCCTGAAGGCCACCATCGACAAGCCTCGGCACTCCTGCAAGCTGGTCAACAAGGTGGATGAGACACAGGTAAAGCTGGAAAACATGCTGCACAACAGCAAGATGGTTGAGGGCGTTGGCCTGCCGGTCAAGCTCAACGACCATGTCTCTCACCTTATGCTGGACACCGGAGCGGGCGGGATTCTGGTGACCCGCCACGTGGCGGAAAAGGCGGGTCTGACGCGAATTGCGGAGCAGCCCGTGGGTGGGATCGGCGACAAAGGCGAGCGCAGTGGATATACCGCGTCGGCCGAACACATCCGCATTGGCGATCTTGAGTTTCAGGATTGCCTGGTCGTCGTCACCGAGAAGTCCTTTGGCGATCAGGATGGCCTCATTGGTGCCGATGTTTTTCGCCGGTATCTGATCGACCTCGATTTCTACGGCCTGACCATGAATCTGTCACCTCTTCCCAAGCGACCCGACCAGGCTGAGGCCGAGGCTTCGTTAGAGACCGAGGGAGAAGAGATCACGCCGGAGGACACCTCGGGAGCGCAAGGCGCTGAAAAGCCACTGCGGCTTCCGCAGGATCGTTACATCGCTCCGGAGATGAAAGACTGGACGAAGGTATTCCGCTTCGGGCACCTGCTGTTAATTCCGACGCTGGTCAACGATTCCAAGTCGCGGCTGTTTCTCATTGATTCGGGTTCAGTCCGCAACATCATCAGCACCCGCACGGCCGAGGAGGTGACAAGCATCTCTTCTAATAATCGAATGCGGATCAGCGGCCTGAGCGGGTCGGTTGCCAAGGTTTATACCGCGGACAGCGTTACCCTGCAATTCGCGCCTTTCAAGCAGAAGAATGTGCAGGCGATCACCTTCGATCTGTCGAACTTCAGCAAGCACGTGGGCACCGAAATGTCGGGCATTATTGGTTTCACGACCCTGCGGCTGCTGAAGGCCAAGATTGATTATCGCGACGGGCTGGTAGAGTTCACCTATGATCCAGCGCGCTTTCCGGGACTCCCACGGTAAGCCGGCAGGCATTCTACCTACGGGCTACGGTGTTTCACCAAGCTCGGCATCGCATTAACGGGCCGGGAGTTACGTCTCTTTTTTCATCGGGCCTCCGGCCACTCGGACTACAATAAACGACAGAGTTCCTCATGGGTGTCGTTCCAGCCGCAGTCCCATCGCAGCAGGGTATTGGTACATCTGATGGGCAGAGTAGCTGGCCGTAAACTGAGAACAGCGAAGAGTTGCATTGTATCGAAATAAAGAATCTGTAAGAGCGGGCTGTAATCCCGGATGTTAGGCCGCAAGGACAAAGTTTCGGAGGGTCGTCTCACGGCCGTGCAATACGTGCTGCTGGGCGTCTTTCTCGTTCTCGCCTTCGGGCTGTGGCGCCTGCAGATCGCGCACAGCGACTACTACACTTCGCTGGCCGAACAGAACCGCATCAAGCAAGTGCCGATTCTCGCGCCGCGCGGCAAGATCCTCGACCGCGAAGGCCGCATCATCGTCGATAACTATCCTTCGTTTTCCGTGCTGCTGCTGCGCGACCAGAAGCGCGACCTGAATGCCGACGCCGATCTCATCGCCTCCGGCCTGCACATGCCGCCGGATGAGTTGCGCGCGCGGCTGAAGCGCATGGCCGCGGTGCCGGGATATCAGCCGCTCTTCCTGAAGGACGACATCACGCCTGACGAGCTGGCGTTCATCGAATCGCACATCGCCGAACTGCCCGAGCTCGAAATCATCAACGTGCATCGCCGCCTGTATCCGCGCAATGGATTCATGGCGCACGTCATCGGCTACGTCGGCCAGGTCAGCGAAGACATGCTGCAGCAGCCGCAATGGGAGCTCTACAATCCCGGCGACATCGTCGGCATGTCGGGCCTTGAGGCTTATTACAACGACATCCTGATGGGCAAGAACGGCTCGCGCCAGGTGCTGGTCAACAGCCGTGGCAAGGAAGTCGGCACGCTGAGCGATGTGCCCGCCGTTCCCGGCAAGCAGCTTCGCACCACCATTGATCTCGATCTGCAGATCGCCGCCGAAGAGGCGCTCGAGGGCAAGCCGGGCGCGATTGTTGCCATGGATCCGCGCAACGGCGAAATTCTAGCCATGGTCAGCCGTCCCGCGTTCGATCCTAACGAGTTTGCGGTGAAGATCACGCGCGACGAATGGAACCGGCTGATCACCGATCCCGGCAAGCCGCTGCTCAACAAAGCTATCCAGGCGCAACTCGCTCCGGGCTCGGTCTTCAAGACCATCATGGCGACGGCCGGCCTGCAGGAAGGAATCGCGCAGGACCTGGTCGTGAACTGCGGCGGCGGCAAGACCTTCTACGGACGCTTCTTCAAGTGCTGGATCGCGGCCAATCACGGCTCGCACGGCAGCGTGACGATCAGAAGGCCATCTTACCAGTCGTGCGACTCGTACTTCTACACACTGGCGGAAAAGCTGGGCATCAGCAAGATCGCGAAGTGGGCGACCATGCTCGGCCTCGGGCAGAAGACCGGCATTGATCTGCCGCAGGAAGTCTCCGGCGTAATGCCGTCGGAGGAATGGAAGATCAAGAACTTCAAGCAGAAGTGGTACGCGGGCGAAACGATTTCCGTCGGCATCGGACAGGGCGCCGTCGCCACCACGCCGATTCAGCTTGCGCGCGCCGTCGGCGCCATCACTACCGACGGAGTGCTGGTGCACCCGCACCTGGCATTTCCCGATCAGTTCCCGCCGGGATTCAAGCAGGTATCGACCTACCGCGACGAAACCAAGATTCCGATCGACGAGAAGAACTGGATCACCATCACCGATGCCATGGCGGAGGTGGTTTCGCCCATGGGTACCGCCGGACGTGCGCGCAGTTAAAGGCGTCGACATCGCGGGCAAGACCGGCAGCGCGCAGACGGTGTCCAACGACTTGAAGAAGAAGATGAGCGCGAAGGAGAAGGGCCAGTTCAAAGACAACGGCTGGTTCGTCGGCGTCAGCCCCGCGGCGCAATCCTGAAATCGTTGTCGCCTGCCTGTTCGAAGGTGGCGAGCACGGAGCGTTGGCCGCAGTCGTAGCGACCAAGGTGATCGCAGCCTACGTGCGAGAAGCAGCGCACGCGCCAGACCCTGGTTGCCAAGGCGAACGGCGGCGCTCAGCCCGAAGCCGGTAAGGCAGAGGTCGCAGCCGTGTGGCATGAGGGCGATGCCAATACCAGCGGTCCGCCCGCCAGACAAGCTGCAGAGCCGGACACTTCAACATCGACGCCAGCAGGCAAGATCAAGCCGGTGGCGGCTGCTCCGGGAATGGCGACCGCGAAGCCTGCCGAAGCTCGCGAGCTGCAAACCACCGAGTCGCACACCGAGATGGCCGAGCCCGAAAGCGATTCCGGCGCTCAGCCTGCGCAGCCATCGTTGCGCAGTGAAGGCGAGCAGCCTGCGCCTGAGCCGAATCAGAAGAAGCCGGCGCCCAAGCCGCAATCGGCTCCGCCAACTGCCGCCCGCTCAGCCCGCCGCCGGCCCGGTCGCCCCTCCGACGGCCGAGCTTATCCAGGAAAACCATCCGTGAGCCGATACGTTTCGTTCCGCGATTTCGACTGGGTGCTGCTGGTGCTCATCCTGCTGATCTGCGCGCTGGGCGTGGTCGAAATCTACAGCGCGACGCTCGGCACCAAGTTCGTCGGCGTTCACATCAAGCAGATGTACTGGGTCCTGGGCGGCGTCGCGCTCATGTTCATCGTGAGCCTGTTCAACTATCACGCTCTGCTGGCGCGAGTGCCGCTGTTCTACATCATCTCGATTGCTTCGCTGGTAGCGGTGAAGCTGTTCGGGCAAAAGTACCTGGGCGCTCGCCGCTGGATTCAGGTTCCCGGTCATCGGCCACTTTCAGCCATCGGAATGGGTGAAGCTGGTGCTCATTCTGGCGATGGCGAAGTATTTCTCCGATAACGTGAAAGGCGATCCCGACGGCCAGGACATGGTCAAGGCCGCGGCGCTGGTGGGCGTTCCCATGCTGATGGTCCTGTCGCAGCCCGACCTCGGCACCGCGCTGACCTATCTGCCGATCGCGATCATGGGACTGTTCCTGGGAGGCATGAAGCTGCGGCACGCGCTGGTCGTTCTGGCGATAGCGGGCCTGCTGGCTCCAGTGGGCTGGCATTTCCTGAAGCCCTATCAGCGAGACCGGCTGACCAGCTTTATGCAGCCGGAAGCCGACTCGCAAGGCAAGGGATATCAGGTCATACAGTCGCTGGTCGCGGTGGGCTCAGGCGGAATCTTCGGCAAGGGAACGGCGCAGGGCAGCCAGACGCAGGGTCAGTTCCTGCCGGTGCCGCACACCGACTTCATCTTCGCCGCCTTCGCCGAGGAACACGGCTTCATAGGCGCGATGGCCGTCCTGCTGCTATACTTTATCGTGCTGATGCGTCTGATTCAGAACGCTCAGACGGCTCCTGACCGGGCTGGGGCCTTCGTGGTCATGGGCGTGGTCGCGGTTCTCGCGTTCCATATCCTGGTCAACGTCGGAATGGTGGTTGGTTTCATGCCGGTCACGGGTATCCCCTTGCCGTTAATGAGTTACGGGGGATCGTCGGTACTGTTCATGTTCCTGGCGCTGGGTATTGTGATGAACATTCGTATGCGCCGGTTCGTGAACTGAGCTATGGGTTCGTGAATTAGGGTTTTGAAGGGGCACGGCTTTAGCCGTGTCGCAGAGCAGACAGAACGACAGGGCTTTAGCCCCTGGGGGACTCGGTCCCTGAGTAGTAGCAAAGCGGTTTCACTCGCCGCGAGGTGTTCCAGCAAGATAGATGGACCTTCGAATGGGTGACAACAAGATTACGAACGCCCTCGCGATAAGAGGGTAATTCACCGGTCGCTTTGGAAAGGGACCGGACAGGGATTGCAAGGTTCGTTGCGGTAGGCGGGAAACGGCCCCACCAGAGATTGCAGCCGGCGTCGAGTGACGCGGTTAATGTCGCCAGTCTGGGAGTGAGGCCACAAACCTTCGGCAACGCGCCTGATTACTCGGTGCACAAGATTCCACAAAAAGCAGTAGCGCGAATCAGGTCCAGGACCACCTCGGCATCAGCCCAGGTGTGCTTAGAAGCTTGCTTCGGACCTAGTCACACCGAGATCTATCCTTCCTGTCCGCTTCCCGGCTCACCGCGCCGCTGAACCGGAGTATCCATGAACAAAGAATTGTATGTGTCTTCTACGCCGCACGAGACCCGTGTTGGCGTTGACGGAAGACGATCAGCTCGCCGAAGTATTTTTCGAGCGCGAGAACGAATACACCCTTGCGGGTTCCATCTACAAAGGCCGCGTGACGCGCGTGCTTCCCGGCATGCAGTCGGCTTTCGTCGATATCGGCCTGGAGCGCGATGCCTTCCTGTATGTTTCCGACTTTCTGGAAATCGGGCGAGGAAGACGAGAAGAGTTCGACGACATCCCTGCAGGACGGGGAACGGTAGATCTCAGGCCGCAAGGAACAGCAGACAGCCGCACCCTCGCCTGCCCAAGTCGAGGAAGACGTCGAGGCGGAGGTCGAGGATGTCGCCGAAGATTTCACCGCTTCGAACGGGGATGGCGAAGCGGAAGCAGAGGGCGAGTCTAACGCCGCCGCTGGCGATGAGAGTGATTCCGAAGGCGCCCGTCGCTGGCGTGGACGCCGCCGCCGTCGTGGCGGACGTCGCGGGCGCGACGAGGAGCAGCCATCGCGCACCGAGGCATCAGCCGAACCGCCGACGCCCGCACGGGCTGAGACGCCGCGTCAGGAATCACGTCAGGAATCGCGACCGGAATCGCGCCAGGAATCACGACGGGAATCACGCCAGGACTTTGGGCCGCCGCCGGGATACACGCCCATCATTCTGCCGGGCGAATCGATTTCGAAGTATCGCGGTCGCGCCCCGGAGCCCGAGCCACACGCAGTAAGCTCGCAGTCCTGAGCCAGCACGCGCAAAGTCAGAATGAAGACTGGGGCGACGAGCCTCCCACGCGAGATTTCTTCGCTGCCACGCAGGAAGATCGAGAACAGCAGACTGAAGTACCGATCGAGGAGACGACGGAGTCGGCATCCTCGGCAAGGTCGCATGCCAGCGAACCGCAGCACGGCCACGTCGCCACCGAACCTGAGCAGTTGGAATGGGCTGCCGCCGGCGCGCATCATCCATCACGCGATAGCGAGGAACACGCCTCGAGCAAGACCGACGTCGAAGCGACGACTGTCTCCCCCGCAGCGAAGAAAGACAGCCATGCCGACGATCGCGACGATTCGGAGACGGTGTTTGAAGTCGCCGAGCGCCGCGATTTCGACGACTACGAAGTTGAGGAGTCGAGCCGGTCCGCCGTCGAAGATCCGCTGGTCGAGCCGCATCGTCATACTCGCTTCCGAGCTTTCGGAGCCGGCAGACGATTCTTACGACAGCGAGCCGGCGCCGGTAGACTTCGACGCCGAACAGACCGTTGCGCACATTCAGCCTGACGAGCGAGCGACGCGCGAAGACTCGTTGCCTTTCCCGGGTCACGCTGCTGCTCCGGAAATCGCGCCCGAAGGCCGCACGCTGGAGCACGAGACCCTGGAAGACGAAGAGATGGAATTCCATCCCGTGCCTGAGGACATCGAAGCTCTCAGCGAAGCGGCGGCGGATTCCGATCTCGACCTGGTTGAGGAAACCCTCGACGCCGACAACGGCTACGGCGAGCGCTGGCTTCCGAAGATCGCCGACGTCGACGAAGACGAAGTGCTCGCCGCCGAGAGCGCGGCGAGACCTATCAGGCTTCGAGCGAAGACGAAAACGATGACGACGAGGAAGAGGAAGAGACCAACGGACGCGCCGAAGTGCGCGCCGCGTCGCCGACCGTGGCTTATCAGCAGCGCCAGACCGAGCGTCCGAGCTATGATCGCCGCGGACAGCGTGGCCGCCGCAGCAGCCGCCGCAACAACGTTCGCCCTCGTCCACACTCCAACCGCTCACAGCCGCTGATCACCGATCTGCTGAAGGAAGGCCAGGAAGTCCTGATCCAGATTGCCAAGGAGCCCATCGGCAAGAAGGGCGCGCGCATCACCAGCCACATCGCGTTGCCGGGCCGCTTCCTGGTCTACATGCCGACGGTCAATCATGTCGGCGTCTCGCGCAAGATCAACTCCGACGAAGAGCGCCAGCGCCTGAAGCGCATCGTTACCAGCGAGCGCGAGAACGGTTTGGGCGGCTTCATCGTCCGCACCGCCGCCGCCAACATCAAGGAAGACGAGCTGCGCGCCGACATCCGCTTCCTGAAGCATCTGTGGACCGAGATCAAGACCCGCGCCGAAACCAGCAAGTCGCCGGCGCTGATCTATCACGACCTCAACCTGGTGGAGCGCGTCCTGCGCGACCAGGTCAACGCCGACGTTCTCGCAGATCTGGGTCGACACCGAAGACGAGTACGAGCGCGTCATCCGCTTCGCCAACCGCTTCCAGCCTTCGCTGGTGCGCCGCATCAAGCTGTACACCAAAGAGACGCCGCTGTTCGAGCAGTTCGGCATTCAGGACGAGATCGACCACTCGCTCAAGTCGAAAGTGTGGCTGAAGAGCGGCGGCTCACATCGTCATCAACCAGACCGAAGCGCTGGTCGCCATCGACATCAACACCGGCAAGTATGTCGGCAAGACGCAGCGACTGGAAGACACCATCGTCAAGACCAACGTCGATGCCATCAAGGAGATCGTGCGCCAGATTCGCCTGCGCGACCTGGGCGGCATCATCGTCATCGACTTCATCGACATGGATGAGCGCAAGAACCGCCAGAAGGTCATGGCGGCGCTGGAAGATGCGCTGCGTGCCGACCGCGCGCCGTCCAAGGTTCTTCAGTTCAACGACTTTGGATTGGTGGCCATCACCCGCAAGCGCGTGAAGCAGTCGCTGGAGCGCACGCTCGGCGAGCCTTGTCCGTATTGCACCGGCGCGGGCTTCGTGAAGTCCGTAACCACGGTCTGCAACGACATCTACGTCGAGATGCGCAAGATGATCAAGCAGCACGATCGCAAGGACGTCACCCTGCGCGTGAATCCTGAAGTCGCCAAAGCGCTGAAGGCCAACAACGGCAAGCTCATCGCCGAAATCGAAGAGCTGATCGGCAAGACCGTGATCGTCAAGAGCGATCCGCTGCTGCACCAGGAGAACTTCGACATCCACTAATCAGTGGATGGTGGTTCGTGCGTTGCGGGTCATCTACGAATCTTGAGGGTGCCCCATTCCGCCATCCTTTGGCGGGGTGGGGGTTTGTTCAGTTCCGCATTGCGCTTTCCTCTTTACACTCGCGTCCTCTCCCGCATAACATTCTGTGCGTCCTTTCTGATTTGCATGCACACCGAGAATTCCCCGGGGCGAACCACGTCTTTCATGAGGAGAGTATGAAGCCACAGAAAACCACACTGATGTTGCTGTTATGCGCACTGGCCTTGCAACTGTTCGCGCAATTCGCGATCGCTCAGGAGCCGCCCTCGCCCGAGAAGCAGGAAGCCATCGCCAAGCTCGAAAAAATGTCGACTGAGCTGCAACTGACGCCGCAGCAGAAAAAGCAGATGCTGCCCATCATGATGGAAGATGCCAAGAAGATGAAGGCCATCAAGGCAAATACGTCGCTTGGCCCGCTTGAAAAAGTAATGCAGTTAAAGCAGGTTGGCACCGATATGGACGCCAAGGTAAAGCCGATTCTCAATCCCCAGCAGTATCAGAAGTTCGAGCAGATCCGCCAGCAGGAGCGGGAAGCAATGATTCAGAAGATGCGTAGCGGGCAGTCGATGTAACGGAGTGTCATCGCCTGACTAGGCATGAAGGGATCTGTTTTGCCATGTCGTAAAGCGGGTCCCTCGGTCGCTTTCGCGACCTCGGGATTACAAAATTGTTTAAGGGAACAATGTATGGACGGCCTGAAGGCCGTCCCCTTCAAACTGCCCTACCGCAGCGCGACCGACGTCCTCTCCTGCGCGCGCTGGCTCACCAAATATCCCGCGCCGAAGAACACCGCGCTGAACAGCAGGTCCGACACCGCGGTGTTGCGGAAGAACGGAACGCCCGCGGCCATGCACGTTACCAGTCCGTTCCAGGTCGCCGGATACATCTCGCGCGAAACCGTCCACACGGCGAAATTGCTCACCAGGAAGAACGACACCGACGCCACCAGCGACGCGCCGACAACCCGCAGCACCGAGGTGTTGCGCGCCAGCAGACCGCCGAACAGCAGGATTGCCGCGTACCAGAGCCACGTCACCGTCTGGTCCCATCGCAGCGGATAGGCATAAACAAACTTGTTCAGGTAAATGTCGCAGAGGATGAGCAACGCCAGCGGCGTAATCATCCGTTTCCGTGGCATACGCGCGCCGAAGAACAGTAACGCGGCTGCGACCGGCGTGAAGTGGAACGGCATCGCCAGGAAACGGGCGTGTACCAGGACCGCAAAGACGACGAACAGATAAGCCAAGATGGTCATTTAGAAATTCCCTAACCTAAAAAGGTCGAACTTCGATTCTGTACGCTATCGGGAGTCGAGTCAAGGCCGATTGTCGCGTAGCTCAAAGCGGCTTGCCGTACATGAAATTCAGCCGGCTTGGAACAGAGATCGCACCACGGAGACACGGAGAACGCGTAGGGATATTTGGCTCATGTTTTCTCTGTGTCCTCCGTGCCTCTGTGGTGAAAGCTTTTTGCGGCTGCCCGCGAACAAGCCGACCTCGACTCACCGCCCCTGCACCTTCTTCACCCACGCCGGCCGTTCGGAATTCATGCCTTGTTCTTGCACCTGCAAATCCGGACTGAGCAGCACGAAACCGCCGAGCGCGGTACGTCCGGGATAGGCATACCGCAAATCCTGGAAGTTCACCAGGTAGCCCTTGGGATCGCCTTCGAGAGTTTGCGTTTCGACAAAAGGAAACACCGCCCAGTCGAGATAAACGCGTCCGAAATATGACGCTTTCGCCGCTCTGGAGGCTGGCGTTTCTTCCGGCTTGTAGAACGTGCGCGCCTCGCCATGAGGATCGATTTCAGGCTTGCTGGAATCCACCGGAACGATCTGGAAAAAGTCTTGCGTTTCCACAACGCCTTGCCAGCGATAGGGATTGATGACATAGGGATAAGCCGCGATCCGCGTGGCCGTCGCGCCGTTGTAGGTGACGGCACTCATCGCGCTAAGCGCGCGCCGATGCTCGAAAGTCGCGGTATCCCCAAAGAACGACCACGCACGCCAGTGCGACGATTGCGCCCACGCGGCCGCCCGGGCCCTTGCTGCGTGCTCCGACTTCGTGGTTGATCAGTCCAAAGAACCACGGCAGAGCGAGGCCGAGCAACAGCACCCCGAGCATCACCGGTTCGACAATGAACATGATGTCCCACGAATACCAGCGGTAGTTGAAGGGCTCGAACAGCCGGATGCCATACGCAGTGGTGTAGTCGAGTAGCAAATGACTGAGCGCAGCGAGCAGCGCCAGGCCGTACAGCAACGTCCATCGCACGGGTGGATATCCCGGTCGCGGCTTGCGCTTCCCTAGCCACAGACGATGCAGTACGTAGACGCCGAGCAACGTGGCTGCGGCCATAAACGGCACGCCGACGAAGGAGTGCGTAATGCCGCGATGATGCTGAAGCGCCGCAATCGGGCCTTTGATATCCCAAAGCACGTCGCAGTCGGCCGCCTCCGCCGCCAGCAGCATGGTCAGCGTGGCATACGCTGTCTTGCGATTAAATCCCGCGCGCCCCATACAGGCGCCGGTGAGCATATGTGTCAGGGGATCCAAGGAATTACTGTATGTGCTCCGTCTTGCCTTGCAGCAGATCGATCGCATGCGGCAGAACGTCGGCCACGGCGGCCAGCGATTCCACGGCACCACTGGGGCTGCCCGGCAGATTGAGAATCAACGACCGCTCGTACACGCCACACACGCCGCGGCTCAGGA
This sequence comes from uncultured Acidobacteriaceae bacterium, assembly GCA_963819645.1. Classification (GTDB taxonomy): domain Bacteria; phylum Acidobacteriota; class Terriglobia; order Terriglobales; family Acidobacteriaceae; genus CAVVDY01. The sequence continues at coordinate 69,865 of CAWFWZ010000010.1, read as the reverse complement.
TGGCAGTCGGCGTTGCCTTCAGGCCATCGGAGCGCATCTTCTCCGCGATGCCATCAATCAGCTTCGAGCACACCGCGCGAGTCGCCTCAGGCGTCACATCTTTGCTCGGAGATGCCAGTGCCCCCGGTAGTTACAACCAGCTGGGCCATGAAACACAAGGCCTTCAAGGACTCTTCAATCAGGTCCTGCACATCGGAGACAATACCGGTCGAGACCACTTCGAATCCTCGTACCCGTAGCTCTTCGGCCACGGCTGGGCCCGAACGGTCTTCGCGTGTGCCTTCTGTAACCGAATCGCTAACCGTCAATACAGCAGCGGTGATCATCGCATCCTCCTCGATCTAAGATTTCTTGCGCCGGTAGTCGCCGCTCTTGCCGCCGGACTTGCGCTCCAGCACGACTTCGCGGATTTCGATCGCCTTTATCCAGCGCCTTGCACATGTCATACACTGTCAGAGCTGCTACCGACGCCGCCACCATGGCTTCCATTTCCACTCCGGTGACGGCGGTAGTCCGCGCAACAGCGCGAATCGCAATCCCACGTTGTGTGACCTCGCATGAAACGTCGATCTTGCTCAGGGGAATCGGGTGGCACATGGGAATCAGCTCAGAGGTACGTTTCGCAGCCTGAATGCCAGCGATGCGCGCGACTTCCAGCGGATCGCCCTTGGGATTCTGCGGCAGGGCGCGAAGAACGTCCTTGCTCATGGCGACGAAGGCACGCGCCTCCGCCTCCCGCAATGTGGGACTCTTGGCGGAGACGTCCACCATTGACGCACGGCCGGCGGCGTCGTAATGCGAAAGCTTCTTCGATGCTTTGTTCTTTTTGGCCATTCAGAACAATAGAACGGTAATGTTCTCCTGTGCCTCGAAGTGCTCCTTGTCAGGAGGTACCACAATGTAGCAGTTCGCACCGGCGGCGGCCATCAAATCACCAGAGCCTTGCCACTTCACCAGCTCGACCTCCGGCTGCTCGTGCGATCCGCCGAGCCGGGCAGGCAGAAATCGTGTCAGTCCCGCCTTCACTTTGAAATCCGACTTCAAGCGCGCTTGCGCGAACGGCAGCGCTTGCTGACGGGCTCCGGCCAGCGCATCCAGTACCGGCCTAACAAAAAGCTGAAATGTCACCATAGTCGAAACCGGATTGCCGGGCAGGCCGAAGAACGGAGTTGTCTTGTTCGCCCCTCGAAGCTCTCCAAATACCAGCGGCTTGCCCGGCTGAATCAGCACCCCGGTGAAGAAGAACTGCGCTCCCAGCTTCGCCAGTGCCTGCTCCACCAGATCGTACTTGCCCATCGACACGCCGCCGCTTAGCAGCAGCAGATCGCACTCCGCTCCCTTGCGAATCAGCACTTCCAGTTCGGCGGCATCATCGCGCGCCACCGGCAAGATCTGCGCTTCGCCTCCAGCTTCGTGGACCTGCGCCGCCAGTGAGTAGCTGTTGGAATTGCGAATTTCGTTCGGTCCGGGAACAAAGTTGATGTCGACCAGTTCGTCGCCGGTGGCCAGAATCGCGACCCGCGGCCGTCGATAGACCGCGACTTCGGCTCGACCGACAGCCGCGGCGATTGCCACCGCGACATGGTTCACGCGCGTGCCACGCGGCACCATGACATCGCCCTTGCGCGCCTCGGAGGCTGCGGAGACGACGTTCTCGCCGGCAGCGACGCGTCCTCTTCACGGTCACGTTGTCGCCGATTCGTTTCGGTGTACTCGACCATGACGACGGCGTCGGCGCCGCTGGGCACCGGCGCTCCCGTCATGATCTCCACCGCCTCGCCCGGTGTAACCATGATCGAACTGTGCGCTTCGCTGGCGCCGGCTTTCAACTCGCCGATGCACCGCAATTTCGCCGGCACACTGGCTACGTCTTCGGCACGGACGGCATATCCGTCGCGCGTGGCCCGGGGGAACGGAGGGAAATCGCGATCGGCGACCAGATCTTCCGCCAGCGCCAGCCGGATTCCGTCGAGCAGGGAAACCAGTTCCGGCTCGGTAGGAGATAGGCCGGAAGCATATTGCTGGACCGCGGTGAGCGCCTCGCTGAAGCTGATGACCGGCATCGTTGAATAGTCCGGCATTCAGTCTACCGTAGGGCTCTGCTGCGTACGCAAACGCTGAGTTCACCACAGAGACAAGAGAATCTTAGGTCCCAGATTCATAGAGTTGAGGCTTGAGTTCTTGCGATCGGGATAAGCGGCGCATCAACGGGATTCCAGGACCCCATCCCTTCGTGCCTCAGTGCCTCTGTGGTAACAGACAATTTTCGCGTCTCGCAAACCCTTAATGTTTATGCGAAGGACTGGTATGCTGCTTTTAGGGCAAGGGTGCTGTTAAATGAAGCAGTTCTACATCCGGGATTGCGGTCAGCAGGAAAACCAGACCATCACGTCGTTGTTCGTGGTCGCCTCCAAGCAGGTGAAGGCCAAAAAGAATGGCGAGGTGTACCTCTCACTGGTGCTCGCGGACCGCAGTGGGCAACTGCAAGCCAACATGTGGGACAACGTCTCCGACGCGCTGGACACGTTCGGCCAGGACGACTTTGTCAAAGCCAAAGGCGTCATCCACAAGTACAACGGCCGCTGGCAGATGACCGTTCACAAGCTGCGCAAGCTCGACGAGGCGGAGATCGATTACTCCGACTACATTCCCAAGACGACGAAGGACATCGACGCAGCTGTGGGCGAAGCTGGGCGAGTTTGTGGAGAGCTTCGAGAATCCCTGGCTTAAGCAACTGGTGCAAGCTTTCATGAGCGATGAGGCGCTTGCGACGGCCTACAAGTGCGCGCCGGCCGCCAAGACGCTGCACCATGCCTTTGTCGGCGGCTTGCTCGATCACGTCGTCTCACTGTTCACGGCATGCGATCTGATGTCGCGCAACTATCCGGATGTGAATCGCGACCTGCTGCTGACCGGGGCCTTCCTACATGATGTGGGGAAGGTGCACGAGCTCACCTATCAGCGCTCCATCGCCTACACCACCAAGGGACAACTGCTGGGCCACATGATCATCGAGCTGGAGATGCTGCACGAGAAGCTGGCGCATATCCCCGGCTTTCCCGATGAGCTAAAAATTTTGATCGAGCACCTCATCATCAGCCATCACGGGCAATACGAGTACGGCTCGCCCAAGCTGCCGATGTTTCCTGAAGCGCTCATGCTGCACTATCTCGACGATCTCGATTCGAAGATGGAGGCGATGCGAGCGCAGTTCGCACGCGAGGCCGAGCTGCCGGGCGCATGGACGAGCTATAACCCGTCACTCGGGCGTCCGTTGCTGAACAGCAAGAAGTTTCTGGAGCCAAAGCCGCAACACGAAGGCGCGCCGGAGCAACAGGCAGCAGCTGCAGCCGTGGGCTCGGATTCAGGCGACGGCCTTCTCCCCCGTCGAAAGTTCGAATGGCGCGGATTCGCAAGCTACTGCAGAAGTTCAGATGAAATTGACGGTGACGGAAGAAGCGGATTCTGATGCGTCTTCGTCACCCGCTAGAAGCGCTACAGCAGAAGTTTGCCTCGCACAAGGTAACGGCCGTCGATCGCAAGGGGAACTGAAGAGGCACAGCTCGGGATTTGTATCAGGGCACGGCGCCAAAAAATTGTCTGCAGGGGGAAGAAGAGCAGATCCCTCGCGGCTAAAGCCGCTCGGGATGACAAACCGAAGGACTTAGCGGCACGGCTAAAGGCCGTACCCTGATACAAAGCAGGCGATACGAGAGTTTTTCCGCAGCCTCTGAAGTCGGGCCCTGATGCAACGCACCAAGAATCAGGCCAAGAAGTCTGCCGCTTTGGCAACGTCTATTCCACCGTACGTTTGCCCTTAATCGAAAATCTTGCTGGCGCCTCGATAGTCTGGAACTTGGCGCGCTTGCTGTCGACGCGGTAATCCGAGCCTTCGATCTCAACTTTCTTGCACATCTCATGCAGCCGCGAGCGCATGCGCTCGCCGATGCGGTCGCCTAAAGTCTCGCGCCGGGCGGCGCGCTCGGCCGCCGAGTAGCTGCGCGAATTGTCGTCGGCCGCATTCCCCTGTTCCGCCGCGTCGGGATAGTTGGTGGTGATGATCGTGGTCCGGTTCTCGTTATAGCGACTGTTAAGGATGTAGTTGACGGTGTCGAAGACCCATTCCGTTGTGCGCACGGCGCCGAGCTCATCGAGCACCAGCACCTCGGCATCGAAGACGGGGCGAAGGATTTCCATCTCCGTGACCTGGACCGACGGATTGTAAGAATTCTGGATCGACTTCAGCAGTTCGCGATAATCGCAAAACAGGCAATGAATGCCCTTCTCGCGAATGAGTGCTTTGATGATGCCGACTGAAAGATGAGTCTTGCCGACTCCAACACTCCCGACAAAAAGCAGTCCGGTTTTCTCCGTCGGGTACTCCTCAACGAAACGGCCTGCATTAAACCTTGCCTTCCCGATACTCTTCTCGCCCATCTCGGCCGGGGCGTATTGGAAGTTCTCCAACTCGCAATGCTGGTAGCGCTCAGGAATATGCGCCGTCGCCAACAGGCGCTCGCTGCGGTCGCGCACACGACATTGGCAGCGCACCACTTCGCGCTCGTTGTCGCCTTGTCGAATCTGCCATCCAGTGCCGTTGCAGATGGGGCACGACTGTTCCGCATTTGCCATCAAGCCCATTCTCTCACTAGTGCTTGCCCAGGATAACCAGCCCCACCCCAAGACAAACGAGCAGAATTCCGGCCCAGCGGGAGCGGTTCAAGCGCTCGCCGAGGAAGAACATTCCCCCCAGGCCTCCCACAACATAACTCAGCGCCGTGACGGGGACGACGAAGCTGACATTTTCCACCGACAAAACGCCCAGCAGCGCGAAGAAGGCGATCGCCATCAATGTAATGCCGATCCACAGCCACTTGATTCGCATCACGCGAGCCGCTACCTGCAACAGCGCGCGCGGCCGAAAGTCGTGTACTTCGCCGGATTCTTTCATAGCGCGACCGATGCACAGCTCGCCGGCTGTGCCGGAGACGACAATAAGAAAAAAGCCAATAAAACGCACCACAGTCAGAGTATCTCCGTGGTATTGGGATGAGTGCGCCCGACGACGACGACGCCGAGGCAGATGACGGCAATGCCGAACCAGCGCAGGGGAGAGACACTCTCATGCAGCATGAACACGCCCAGAATGGCGACTACTACGTAAGCCACCGACGAGGCGGGCTGTACATAACTGTAATCGGCCCACGACAGCGCCAGGGAATAGGCGGCGAAAAAAGCCAGCTGGCCTGCGATTCCCAGCCAAATGGTTCCAGAGCCTAATATCTGCCCCATAAGGTGCAGCAAATCGGGAAAAGAGGAGATAGAGATGGCTCCGATGTGCTTCATGCCCTTAGCGAGCAGGGCGTTTCCCAATGGGCCTGCCAGGACCATGATCAGAATCATCAATCGAGTTTTAAAGCGAAGTTGCTTCTCGCGGATGTGAGCTTCCATGAAGGGTCTCTTTCATCCTAAATGACAGAGTGCGAAAAAAACTGCGAGTTGAGGGGATTCGGGCCAGGGCACGGCCTCGGTGGTGCCGCACCTGGGATATCGCGAAGCTGAAGTGTGCGCTGAGGGGAAGGTTCCCCGAGCAGGGTTCTTCCTCAGTCAGACATTTGCAGATCAGCTACACCCACTCCAGGGCGCCCTTCTTCCAGATCCAGATGTAACCAACGATGAGGATTCCGAGGAAGATGCCCATCTCCAGCAGACCGAACAAGCCGAGCAGCTTAAACTGCACTGCCCAGGGGAACAGGAAGATGGTTTCCACGTCGAAGACCACGAACAGAATGGCGACGATGTAGAAGCGGACGGTGTAGCGGCCTCGCGCGTTATCGAAAGGCGTGATGCCGCATTCGTACGGCATCAGCTTGATCTTGGAAGGATTTTTCGGCCGCACCAGCGATGCGATGGCGAGCGTGCCGGCGCCGACCAGGAAGGCCACAAAGGCAAAGATGAAAATCGGAACGTAATTCTGCGGCATGAATATTGTCCTGCGATGTAGCTAAATTGAAGCCTATCAAACCAGACCGGCTCACTATAGCGCTTCAGGTCACAGCATTCAATGACATGCGTCACAAATCGCCGAGGCATGAAAAATGAGGCTGTCCGTCGGGGCACAGCCTCTGAGACTTACAAGCCAGCGAAGTCTTTCGACTTCACCGTCAACTAATTGGACGGGGTGCAATTCGCAAACTTCAGCTTGCCGATGCGGGTGCTCCAGGCAAACGACGCGTTGGACTGGTAATACTCGCCAGTCGTCACGAAGGTGCAGCCGTCGTTAGAAAGGCTCATATCGTAGTACGAACCCCATGCGTTCAAGGTGTCGAGCTGTGAGCCAACGCCCGGAACCAGGATGGTTTCTGCACCCATCGTGCCCAGCGGATCGCCAGGTGCGCGTCCGGTGAAAGCGACGGTTGGATGCACCGTTGAACTGGAAACGGTGTAGGACATCGCGATATTTCCCATCCGGTCCCGAGCCAGCGAGCTCATGAAGCGGCTGGCGCCATCAGGAGCGTAGGTGCCCTGCTGGTAGCTGGTCGGGGTCGTGGTCTGGATGTGCGAGCGGAATTCATACCAGCGGACAGCCGGCACTCCGTTATGCGTTACGGCGTGGCTGACCAGCCACTCCTGGGTGCGGTTGTCGTGGAGCAGGTCTTTCGACGGCGTAGGGGCAGGCAGGATGCGATATGCGAGGCGATACATCAGGCGATCGCTGACCGTATTGATCGAGTTGCCACCCGGCTCGGCGGCGGTGGCCGGAGCGTTCGTGTAGGTTGCAACTGGTATCTTGCAGGCGCCGTTAATACAGCCGAAAGTGGAGTTCTGCGGGTTCACCGGGTCGAAGTGGAAGGGATAGTAGTAGACGTTGGAATCGGAAGAGAAGTTGTCGATGCTGCCCATGAAAATCGGATCGATTCCGTTGGGAAGCGTGCTCCCGTCGTCCACGTCGGCAGGCAACAGGCTGTCGTCAAACAGCGTGCCGTTCGAGCTGTCGAGGAAGCAAACGGCGTTGGGGAACGGATGTCCGATCAACATCCTGGAGCGGTCATACGCGCAAGGCATCACCCCGGCGTAATACGACAGGGACGGGAAATCATTGTGCGAGACGTAGTAGCCATTCGGCCATATGCCGAGCTTCGGGTAGTCCGGGTAGTCCGTGGTGTTGTTATAGGTCGGGAACTCGTAGGTGTAATAGGCGCCGGTCGCGTCGTTGGTCTGCGAGATGGCGAAGCAATCGTAGTAGGGAGCGGTTAAACGCGGCTGATACATTACCCAGCGATGGGCGGCCTTGTCCCACTGAACAATGATGTTACCGCTGTTGCTGGAGCCGCAATGCGGCAGCCCTGAGAACAGGACGCTGCCATTCACGTAGTGCTGGCCGTTGAACAGCAGGTTATTGCCATTCAGGTCGAACACGGCAAACTGAACGTTGACCCACTGCACGATCTGGGTGTCGCCGATAGACAGATTCGCGTCCGTTGGAGCATCCGGCACGCTATAGCCGAAGAAGCCCACGCCAATGCCGAGCCAGTCACGCTGCTTCACGGGAATGGTGGCAGGTGGGAGGGTATCCTGCGCAACTGGGTCATGAATGGCTGAGTAATCACTGTTCCTCTGCCACTCCTGCAGCAGGGCAGCCTTGGGATGAAGAACCGGCCGCGCCTGGTGATATCCGAACTGCAACTCGGTTGGCTGATTCTTAATCAGGTCGCGCAGCGGTGGCGTGATAGCAAAAGCCGGATGGCTTACCTGCGGGTTCCTGAGTACGTTGTCGCTCTGGGCTGACAGGCTCACAGCGCAAGTCATGCACAGAACGGCGCCAAGCAATGAGGCTGAAATATTTTTCACGGCATCTCCTTCGGTTTTTTGATACTCGAGCGCGGGTAGGCCCGCGCGTGCCGAAGTGACGCTGGTAAGAGAGGGAGTGGCTTCTATCTGTATCTATATGTATCGCCCAAGGGCGGGTGAATAATCAAGTTCGAATTGGCGGGAGCTACTTACAACAGGCGGTCCTGAATTTCCTGCAATCGCAAGCTGCAACTACTGGACAACGGAATGTGCGGCATCCGAGAGCGGCGGTGCGGCTCGACGGTTTCGTCGACGGGAGTCGACCGGTGGGAAATCTGCGCGCAGAAAAATGAGGCTGCCCTTTCAGGCAGCCTCGGAGTTCTACGAATTGGCTAGGTCCTTCGACCTTGCCGTTGAACTAGTTACGGGTTGCAATTCGCGAACTTCAGCTTGCCAATCTCGGTGCTCCAGTGGAAGGAAGCGCTGGACTGGTAATACTCGCCGGTGGTCACGAAGGTGCAGCCGTCGTTCGAAAGGCTCATGTTGTAGTAGTCACCCCAACGGTTCGAGGTGTCGGTCTGCGAGCCAACGCCAGGAATCAGGATGGTTTCAGCACCCATCGTGCCCAGCGGATCGCCAGGTGCGCGTCCGGTGAAGGCGATGGTGGGGAACACACTGGTGCTGCTCACGGTGTACGACATGGCGATGTTGCCCATCTTGTCGCGCGACAGTGAGCTCATGAAGCGGCTGGTGCCGTCAGGAGCATAGGTGCCCTGCTGATAGGTGGTCGGAGTCGTGGTCTGGAGGCCAGAACGGAACTCATACCAGCGAACAGCGGGAACGCCATTGTTTGCTACGGCGTGGCTGACCAGCCAGTCCTGTTGACGGTTGTCGTGCAGCAGGTCCTTCGATGGTGTAGGAGCCGGCAGGATGCGATACGTCAGGCGATACATCAAGCGATCGCTGAGCGTGTCGATCGCGTTGCTACCCGGCTCGGCAGCGGTCCCAGGAGCGTTCGAGTAGGTCGCCACCGGGATCTTGCAGGCGCCGTTGACGCAGCTGAAGGTCGAGGAAGCCGGGTTCGAGGGAACGAAGTGGAACGGATAGTAGTAAATGTTCGTGTCGGAGCTGAAGTTGTCGATGCTGCCCACGAAAATCGGATCAATTCCGTTGGGAAGCGCGTTCGCGTCGTCAACGTCGGCCGGCAGCATGCTGTCGTCAAACAGCGTGCCGTTCGAATTGTCGAGGAAGCAAACACCCTGAGCGCTCGGGTCGCCAGCCAGCATCTTCACGCGGTCATAAGCGCAAGGCATCGCACCGGCGTAAGACTGCAGGTTCGGGAAATCGTTGTGGGAGACGTAGTAGCCGTTTGGCCACACGCCGACCTTCGGATAATCCGGGAAGTCGACCGAGTTGTTGTAGGTCGGGAACTCGTAGGTGTAATACGCACCGGTCGCGTCCGCGGTCTGCGAGATCGCGAAGCAATCGTAATAAGGAGAGCTAAAGCGGGGCTGATACAACACCCAGCGATGGGCAATCTTGTCCCACTGGGCGACGATGTCACCGCTGTTGCTGGAGCCGCAGTGCGGCAGGCCGGAGTACAGAACGTTGCCGTTCACGTAGTGCTGGCCGTTAAACAGGATGTTGTTGCCGTTCAGATCGAACACGGCGAACTGAGTGTTGACCCACTGCACGATCTGGGTGTCGCCGATGGACAGGTTGCCGTCGGTCGGAGCATCCGGAACGCTGTAGCCGAAGAAGCCGATACCCACACCCAGCCAGTTAAGCTCGTCCACCGGAATGGTGGCAGGCTGGTGGGTGTTCTGGGCAACCGGATCATGTATGGCGGCGAAATTGGTGCTCTTCTGATTCCGCTGATAGATGGCAGGCTTAGTTTGCTGAACCGGCGGAGCCTGGTGGAATCCAAACTGCAACTCTGTCGGCTGGTTCTTCACCAGGTCGCGCAGCGGCGGGGTAATAGCAAACGACGCCTTGCTAACCTGTGGGTTTCTTAGCACGTTGTCGCTCTGTGCCGACATGCTGACAACGCATGTCAGACACACAACAGCAGCGAGCAACGAGATTGAGATTTTTCTCATTGTCCTCTCCTCGATCCTTTCAATGCTTAAACGCAATTCTGTTTGTTTGTGCCAACGCAAATGGTAGTACTAGAGACTCAGCAGGGTTCCATATGTATCATCTTCGCCACGCCGGGTCAACTATCGAGTTCGTAGGAGCGAGAATTATTTGTTCTGTAGGCAAATAACATCCGGAATCTTGACCGCTTTTGCGGCCAATAGCCACGAATTGGGCGAGCCGTAGATTATCTACGAAGTTACTTACTTATAATTAAGCATAAGTAATAGTACATTAACTACTTGATACATTTTTGTATGTTCGGAAGCACTTCGCTTTGCGCTCGCGGTTCTCCCAGCGACGAAAAAGAGGCCGCCCTTGCAGGCAGCCTCTCGAGTTTTGTCACGGAGCAGGGCTTGGAGATCGCCCGAGCTATTGCGGATTGCAACTGGCGAACTTCAGCACGCCGATGCGGGTGCTCCAGGCAAACGACGCGTCGGCCTGGTAATACTCGCCGGTGGTCACGAAGGTGCAGCCGTCGTTAGAAAGGCTCATATTGTAGTACGAACCCCAGGCGTTCAAGGTGTCCAGTTGTGAGCCGCCACCGGGAACCAGGATGGTTTCAGCGCCCATCGTGCCCAGCGAATCGCCCGGGGCGCGTCCGGTGAAGGCGATGGTCGGAGGCACGGTGGGACTCGCAACGGTATAGGACATGGCGATGTTGCCCATCTTGTCCCTCGCCAATGAGCTCATGAACCGGTTGGCACTATCCGGAGCATAGGTGCCCTGCTGCAAGGTGGTCGGGGTCAGGGTTTTGATCGGTGAGCGGAACTCGTACCAGCGAACCGCCGAGTTGCTACCGTTGAAGACCGTGCTGCTAACCAGCCACTCCTGCTTACGGTTGTCGTGGAGCAGGTCCTTCGACGGCGTGGGAGACGGCAGGATGCGGTATGCCAAACGGTACATCAAACGATCAGCCATGTTGTTCAGCACGCCGACCGGTTGCGTCGCGGTGCAGATGCCATTCGCAAGGTCCTGGCAGGCAACCTGATACTGCGTAACCGGGATCGGGCAAGCGCCGTTGATGCAGCCAAAGGTGGAGTTCTGCGGGTTTACCGTGTCGAAGTGGAAGGGATAGTAATAGACGTTGGAGTCGATACCATTCTGACCGTTGTCGATGCTGCCCATGAAAATCGGATCGATTCCGTTGGGAAGCATGCTCGCGTCGTCTATGTCGGCCGGCAACAGGCTATCGTCAAACAGGGTGCCGTTTGAGTTGTCGAGGAAGCACACGGCGTTGGGAAACGCATGTCCGATCAGCATCCTGGCGCGGTCATAAGCGCAAGGCATCGCCCCGGCGTAATACGCCTGGTATGGGAAATCATTATGGGAGACGTAGTAGCCATTCGCCCATAGACCGAGCTTCGGGTAGTCCGGGTAGTCCGTGGTGTTGTTATAGGTCGGGAACTCGTAGGTGTAATATGCGCCCGTCGCATCGTTGGTCTGCGATATGGCGAAGCAATCGTAGTAAGGAGCGATTAAGCGCGGCTGATACATCACCCAGCGATGGGCGATTTTGTCCCACTGAGCGATGATGTTCCCGCTGTTGGTGGTGCTACAGTGCGACAGTCCCGAGAACAGCACACTTCCGTCCACGTAAGCGTGGCCATTGATCGGAATGTTGTTGCCCTGCAGATCGAACACGGCCAGCTGAACGTTAACCCACTGCACAATCTGGGTGTCGCCGATGGACAGATTGGCGTCGGTCGGAGCATCCGGCACGCTATAGCCGAAAAAGCCAACGCCAATGCCAAGCCAGTCGAGCTGTTTGACGGGAATCGAAGCCGGAGCGTTCTCGGGCTGCGCGGCTGCGTCTTCGAAATTCGGATATCGGTTATTGGACTTCAGAGCCATGCCCTGTTTAGGGTGCAGAACCGGCCGGGCCTGGTGATATCCGAACTGCAACTCCGTGGGCCCATTCTTTACCAGGTCCCGCAGCGGTGGAGTAATAGCAAAGCCCGCCTTACTGACCTGCGGGTTGGTTAGTACGTTTGAGTTCTGGGCCGACAGGCTGAGAGCGTATGTCAGACTAAGGATGGTGGCCAGCAACGAGATAGAGAGTTTTCTCATTGTCCTTCCTCGGATTTTTTTAAGTAATTTCGTTAGGGCATCAAAAGTATAGCTCTCCGGTAGTCCATTGGTGTAACCAGAATCAAGCTTCGTCAATGACTTTAGTAACTATTATTTATTACTATAGGCACCTCTGAGCATATTACTGTCTTTCGGGTCGGCGTGTGTTTTCGTGCCTCCGGGGCTAGCGCCGAGCCCTCAGTCTCGCGTGCTAAACTCGGTTTCGGTCTGCATACACCAGTCATTCATCATTGATTAGAAGTCGGGCCAGGAGACGCTATTGCCCTTTCACCGCAGCACCCCAGCCTTTTTCTCGTTTCGATCCACTCTCCTTCTTCTTTCCGCACTAGTCATTTCCAGCGGCCTGGCTGTAGCTCAGAATCAAAACGTCGAAGTGCGTGACGCGGGAGCAGGAAACAAGGAAGAGCTGGTGCGCAATGCCGCCGGGCAGGTGGTAGAGACCCGCACCGTCGATGCCAACGGTAAAGTGCGCTCCCGTAACGCGGTCGATTACGTGCCGGGACACTACGCTCCCAATACCACGACGACTTCGTACTATGCCGACGGTAAGTCGGTTGAAAACATCATCAAGGTCACCTACGATTCTGCCGCCAACTTCCTGAGCGAGACCGTGGAGCAGTACCTGCAATCGGGCAAGCATGTCAGCGGACACAAAATTGTTCACGACCCTGTTACCGGCGAGTTTCGTTGCTGGAAGTGGAATGAGGCAACGCAGAAGGACGACCGCATCGTGTGTCCATCTGGCGAAGAGAGTGGCGAAAAACCACCGCCGCTAAAACCTATTTCTCAAGACGCTGCGGTCAAGTTATTCGCGGCGGCGCGCACGGCCGCAAAGGCACAGCGGAAGTCCGCGCGCATGACGCCGATGAACCCGACTACCCCGCAAGTGACACCCAAGCCAACGCAATATTTCGTGGTGCTGCCGGCGATGCTGGTTGCGGGCAGGCAGGTTTCCGGCAGCGTGGTAGAGAACGCGGATTACATCCGCCTGCGGCCAGAGCTCATGGTCGAGGAAGTCAAGCTGCCGCTGGATCCCGGCGGCAACGCGGCGAAAATCAGTGGATGGCGAATCGAAGCGGCAGGTTCGCAGCCTCAGCCGGCTGACGATCCGTTCACCTTCACGGTCCCGAGTGGGTCGTCGAGCATCGAGGTCAAGATTTATCCCGAAGGACAGCCGGCACAGGCGGTCGTGAAATCGATTCCGATTCCCAAGGCACCGCCGCCGAGCAGCAAGCCAAAGTCGGGATACGTTGCGCAGCCGGTGTGCGTTTTCGGCGACGTGTGTCCCATTGGCGGGGTGTTCGACGGCAACGCAACCACGGCATCGGCAGCATTCGACGATAAGCCGGCGAAGATCGTGGCCGAAACCACCGACATGGCGTTCGTGAACGTGCCGGACAGGGTGCAGTACGGCGTAAGGCAGTTGCTGTTCAACGAAGGCAACGAACTGTTGGCGTTTCCGGTGGTACTTGTACAGATGGAGATCGTCTGCGACGGCGTGCCCCTTGACGACTTTCAGCGCGACGTTAAGAAGGACGACCACAAGCTGATCTTTGCCGGCGTTATAGGTGTGCAGACCCTCCCGGAAGATGATTGGGCTGCGGGTATGTTTCCCAAGACCAACCTGGAGTGGGCGCGCCGGTTTGTCCCCGGTTTCGAGGTTCCGCACCAAACCCACGCTCAGCGAGAAGAGCTCGAGATGATGGAGAAGATGGAACGCCAGCAGAAGGGCGAGAAAGCCGCGGCGAAAGAGAAGGAAGAGAAGCTGGGATATATCGTCTTCTTCCTGAAGAACACGACTCCGGATGTCGGGACGTGGCGCGGCTCGCAGGCACGAGGCGTTCGCACTGCCTCTAAATCCGGAATCGTTTTCGCAGGGCGACTATCGCTACAAGTTCGTCATCGATGCCGTCAACAACGGCACCTCTACGATGGACGCCGCGCTCATTCCGTTCGTAGCTCCGGTGCAGGGGCAGAAGTTCACTGTGCCCGCCAATGCTTTGACCCGATGATTACAAGGTTGGCGAATCCGCTCTCTTCGAGACGGCTAATTGGTTTTGTGGTTCTGGCTTCGTTAGCGCTGACGATTCCTGCCTTCGGCCAGTCCGCAGCATCGCGCGGGAGCATCAGCGGCACGGTAGCTGATCCGCACGGCGACGTCATTCCGGGCGCGAAGGTCACCATTCGCAACGCCGACCTCGGCAACGAGCGCGTGGTCGCCACCAACGACGAAGGACACTTCGTTACCACACTGCTTCCCGCGGGTCCTTACCTGATACAAGTTGCCGCGCCGGGCTTCACGCTGAAGAAGCCGGTGCGCGTGACGTTGGGCGTAGGCAGCAGCGTGCAACTAAACGTCACGATGACGCTGCCTGCGACCTCGCAAAGCGTCACCGTGACCGGACGCGCTCCCACGGTGGAAGGCAACACCACGCAGCCGGTCGCCAATCGCACCGAGCCGGTGGTGGCCAATGCGCTCGCGGGACTCACCGTGACCTACCTGCCAAACCGCGATCGCGACTTCAGCCAGTTCGCGCAGTTGGCCGCCGGAGTTGAGCAATCTCCTAACTATTCCGGGATCGTTGTAGCTGGGCAGCGCCCTGATGCCACGGCCTCAGCCATCGACGGCGTGTCTTTCGAAGACCCGCTGCAAGGCGGACAGCGCGGAACGCGTGATACCTCGTTCTTCTTCCCGCAGACGGTAGTGCGCGAGTTTCAGATTGTGCGTGCCGGCGCCACAGCAGAAGTGGGCGACACCAACGCGGGCTTCATCAATGTGGTTACCAAAGAGGGCAGCAACAAGCTGCACGGCGAAGCCTTCTACATCGGCCGGCCGTCGCCGTTGAGTTCCGCTGACACCTTCGGACATTCGCTCGACAACGCGCAAAACGAGTTTGGCGGCTCCCTCGGTGGGCCGATCAAGAAAAACAAGATCTTCTATTATGTCGGCGCCGAGCAGGATTATCTCAACATCCCTTACTGGACCGAGTTCGCGCCGCAGGCCCCGGGCCCAGCGATTCCGCTCGAACCTGACCGCTCTGCAAAAGCAGACGGTCGGGCACAGCGATCCCACGGCGGTGTTTGAACGCACCGACTTCGTGCTGAACAACAACAACACACTCAACCTGCAGTTCAACTACAACCGGCTGAATGCCAGCGGGCTGGATGACGGTTCCACGCGCAGCCTCGCCTCCGCCGACAACAACATCAATCTCACCGGCGACAGCTACTGGGTTCGCGGCACGCTGAACACGCTGTTCGGATCGACCATCGTCAACCAGGTGGTGGGCAGTGGTCGCGCGACGATCGCAACCTTACGCCCAACTCGACCTTGCCGGAATACGTCATCAACGGATTCGGCGTACTGGGCGGCAACAGCGTTTATCCCAACCTCTACCGCTCTGACAGCACACGTCTCGGCGACGACGTTGCCATCGTGCGTGGCAAGCTGCAACTGCACTTCGGCGGAGACTTTGCCTACGCTCCCGGCCGCCAGCAGCGCGAAGCCAACACTAATGCGCAATTCGATTACGACTCGCTGACTGCGTATCTGAACAACGATATCCGCCGTTATCAGCAGACCTTTATTACGGGCAACGACGTTTACAGCGGTGCGGTGCGCGAACTGGGGATGTACGTGAACGCCAAGCTCACCGTCACGAACAAGCTCACCGTGACTGCCGGCTTGCGCTGGGACGCGCAATGGAATCCGCAGCCGCCGAATCCGAATCGCTGCCATTCCGCTGACGACGAGTATTCCCAGCGACCTGAATCAATGGCAGCCGCGTTTAGGCGTTGCCTGGGAGGCGACGCCGAAGACGGTGCTACGCGCGTCGGCAGGACTCTACGATGCACCCACGCCCGCGACCTACTTCCAGCGCGTGTTCACCGACAACGGATTGAACACCACGGTAGCCGATAGCTACTACGATCCGCAGTTGTTGCAGCTTTTCGTGAATAGCTTGCCGCTGGCGTATCCCGTGGTGCCGGAGGGACTCACCACACCGGCGGCTTTTGTAGTTGGCATCGACCCCAACTTTCGCAATCCGCGTTCATTCCAGGTCTCGGGTAGCGTGGAGCGGCAGATAAATGCCAAGACCACGCTTGACCGCGGCCTACGTTCACAACAGCACGTGGGACTTGCAGACGCTGGTTAACCAGAACCTCTTCTCGCCGACCTACGATGCCACGGGCACGCCGATCTTCCCCGCCACGCGCCCCGATCCCACGACTGGCCAGTTGCTGGTGAATCGCTCTTCCGCGCACTCCTCGTACGACGCGATGCAGATCACGGCAGGATTCCAACTGCCGCACCGTTCGCAGCTCACTGCCAACTACACGCTGGCACGCGCGCGCGATAACGACTCGAACCTGGGACCGTTCACCATCAGCTCACCGCTCGATCCGCTCAATCTCGCGACCAACGCCGGGTACTCGACCTTCGACGTGCGCAACAGCTTCAATCTCAGCGCCATCACCAATCTGCCGTACGGCTTCAAGATCAACCCCATCCTGCAATGGCGCTCGGGCTTTCCCTACAACCCGATCATCGGCTTCGACACCCAGAACGACGGCAACGACTACAACGATCGCGCCATCGTCAATGGACTGGTCGCGCCGCGCAACATCTTTCGCCAGCCTTCGTTCTTCAACCTCGACTTACGTTTCGTGAAGGACATCACGTTGAAGGGCGAGGGCCATCACCTCGATCTGTTCATGGACATCTTCAACATCACCGGCGCCGGCAACCGCAATTTTGGTCCGGAATCGGTCAGCCTCTTCGGAACGCCCTCCGCGCCGGTCTACTCGGCGGGACAAGCACTGTTTGCTCCCGATACCAACCACTTTGGCAGCACCCGCCAGGTGCAGTTCACGGTGAGAATCACGGCGTTCTAGCCGACCCGTAACGTTCTCCTATCGCTGTAGTAGACATGCAAATTTTCTGAATTGTGCAACCGTGTTTCTGCTACTACCGCTGGTAGTACTGCCCACCTCTTGTCTAGTCTCGAAGGTTTGGGGGAACTGTCCATCGTGTCTATTCGTCTGTCTAAGCCATTCTTCTTGCTTCTGGCCGCAATTTTCCTGCTTGCTGCGGTTACCAGCTCAGTAGCGCAAACCATTGATCTCTCCGCTGTTACGGGCCGAGTGCTCGATCCGCAAGGGAAGTCGATCCCGGGAGCAAATGTCACGCTCAACAACACAGCTACCGGGCTTACCAAGTCGGCGAAAACCGATGCCAATGGGGACTACCGGTTCGCGGGCCTGCCTATCACCGAGAATTATCTAGTGAAGGCAGAAGCCAGCGGATTCAAACCGGCTGAGCAGCAAAACATCGAGCTGCGTGCAAACCAGGCGGCGGTTGTCGACTTCACCATGGCGGTTTCGGGCAGCGCAGACGCAGGTGACCGTCTACGGCACCCCCGGATCGGTGACGGTCGATTCGGACAAAGTCACGCACGCGCTTTGATGTCGAACAAGATCGAGAGCACGCCGATTCTGAATCGCAAGATCACCGCCATCCCGCTGCTTGATTCAGCGGTGCGGCAGGCGCAGACGACGGGCGATCTGTTCATCAACGAAGTCGCTGTTCGTCATCAACGGCAATGGCCGCCGGCAGACGACCTACGATCTCGACAACACCACCGCCAACGATAGCTGGGGACGGCAGACCATGTTCGCCGCCATACCGTTCTCGGCGGTGCAGGAGTTGAACGTCGACAAGAATTCCATCTCTGCCGAGTACGGCCGCAACGCCGGCACAGCGGTAGACGTGGTGACCAAGTCGGGCTCCAACGACTGGCACGGCGACTTCATCGGCATGGGCCGGCCGCAGTTCTCAGAAGCCAAGCAGCCGCTGGCAGCGGTGCCGGCGTACAACACGCTGGCCCAGGGCAGCGGCATGATTTCCGGTCCGATCGTGAAGGACAAGACGTTCATCCTCGGCTCTTACGAATACACCAATCAGAACCGCGATGCCGTCATCACTTCGCCGGTCGATCCGGGTGCGATTTATTCCGGCACCTTCAACCAGAACCTGCTGTTCTTGCGGTTGGATCAACAGATCTCACAGAACAACATGTTGACGCTGCGCGGCAATTTCGACCGCTTCACCGACAGCAATCCGCAGGACGCGGTCAGCGGCGTGAGCCTGCCCACGGCAGCGCGCATCTTTACCCGGAACACCTACCAGGGGGCGCTGGTTGACACCGCCACACTCACACCGAATGTGGTCAATGAAGCCCGCTTCGAGTATCTGCTTGGTTCGCCGATTACCCAGTTTCTGCCCGTCGTGCAGGCGCCGCAGGAGTTCATCTCCGGCGTCTATACCAACGGCGAATCGCGCATCGCTAACCTGATGAACCACCAGTACGAATGGGCTGACACCCTGAACTGGAGCAAGGGTAAGCACCAGATCAGGGCGGGATTCGATGTGGTCTACTCTTCGTCGGGCGGCTACGGCACCGAGTTCGGCAGTGGGTATCTGGATGGCCGCTTTCAGATCAATTCCAAGTACGCGAACATCCCGATCGCGACCCTGCTGACCTACGACCCGAGTCTTCCTCCTCCGGGATCGCCTGCGAAGTCACCGCCGGTGGCCAGTGCCTTTACCCAATCATTCGGCGACGCAACTTACAACGAGAAGGAAACCTTGGCCGGTGTGTTCGTACAGGACAACTGGAGAGTCACTCCTAACCTGACCGTGAATCTTGGGCTGCGCTATGACATACAAACCCTGACCCAGGGGAATACGAACTTCTCGCCTCGCGCAGGCTTCGCTTACACTCTGTTTGGCGGCGACAATCCCACGGTGCTCCGTGGCGGCTACGGCATCTATTACACCGAGCTGCCGGCGAACCTGGTCGCCAACTCCAGTATTAACGGCCCGCAAGGCGTCTTCACCTATACCGTACAGCCGGGTCAGTTCGGATTTCCCACGACCTTCAACCCCATCACCAGCATTCCTCCGGGCACGGTGCTGCCGGCGCGTGACATCCAGATACTTGCAGGACAGTGCAACTATCTCAATCAGTTCCTGCCGGTTTCGCAGCTCCGCTTCTGCCCCAACAAGCTGCTGAATCCCTATACCCAGCAGTGGGACATCGGTATTGAACAGCAGTTTGCCCGGAACTGGGTGTTCTCGATGGACTACATCGGCTCGCACACCATCCACATCGATCAGCCCATCGACCTGAACTCGCCGGCGGGCTTCATACGCACTGCGCCCGGACAGGTTCGGAGCGCGGCCGCGGCCAACGCGACTCGCCCCATCGTTCCGGTTAATGGCGGCTATCGCCAGGTGCTGGCCTACACCAGTTTGGGCACATCGTTCTACGATGGACTGCAGCTCGCGTTGAAGAAGCAGTTCACGACCCACTTCGCCCTGCTCGCCAGCTATACCTGGTCACGCACCATCGACACCGTCGAATGGGACGGCACACAGCAAAACCCGAACGACTACAGCTGCCCGGTGACCTGCGAGAAGGCGCGCAGTCAGCTCAACCAGCCGAACCGCGCCTCGCTGAGCGGAACCTACCTGTTCCCATATGGCTTTACCCTCGGCGGGTATGCCTTCCTGGGCTCGGGTTATCCAATTAACGCTCTGACCGGCGTAGACAACAACGGCGACGGCAACAACTCTGATCGCCCGGTGGTGGGCCACGGGGTGGTGCCGCGCAATTGGGCGCAAGCTCCAAACATCTACAACCTGGCGGGATCGTTGCAGAAGAACTTCAAGATCGGGGAGCGCATGGGGCTGAATCTGCGGGCTGAGGTTTATAACTTCCTCAACACTCGGATCTACTACAGTCTCAACGGCACCTACGGCAACGGCGCGACGCCGGCGGCGACCTTCGAAACTCCGGTGGGCGGTATTGCCAACGTCGGTGCGCCGCGCCAGATGCAGTTCCTGGCACAAATCACCTTCTGAGATCGCACCTGATCGCGGCAGACCCCAAAGCCGCAGGGTGAACCACAGAGGCAACTTGGCGAGTGGAGTTCCCGAATCTCCGCTCGCCTTTTTTCGTATTCGCGCTTCCAGCGGCCAGCTCGCAGATTTTTCCCTGACCCAACAAAATTTCCCTGCCGAGTCGGCATCGTAATAGCAAGCCGGTTTGCGCCGGAACTTTCGATGAATGGGTAAGGCAACACTTGCAGCAACTGGAAGGCTCGCGGGCAGCATGCTTCGCGTCTTACTGCTCGGGGTACTCTGCCTTTCAGCGTTCGCCCAGACCTCTCCTGGAGGAGGAGCAACTCCCGAATACTTCCTGCCGGGTGAGTCTTCCGCCGCGATCGTTGCGAACCAGACCGGTGCTCGACTAGTCCCTGTCGCGTTTCGCGCCGGCAAGGGAATGCTTTTCTCGCATGAGTGGCTTGAGGTTCAGACATCCGAGAGGGGCCGTGACTCTGGGATTCGGCTCGGCGCTGCTTCCCTTCATCGACCGCGGACAGGTGACAGTCGAGGACGCACAGGGCCGCGTGCAGCACGAATACGCGCTGCATGCGCTGCCGTTCTACCTGAGCTTCGGGCGCCCGCCCGGGATGGGCAAGGAAATCGGCGAAGTCGTCTACGTACCCGTGAGCCGTGCCGACCAAATCGTGGAACAGCAGCGGCATCGTCGATTCATCTTTCCCTATATTCCGTTGTTTCACGACTGTCGAACCTATGTCTGCGCCATGCAGGCGACCGTCGAAGGTAAATCGAAGCTGCCCTGTTATTTTCTGCTCAAAGGCTACTGGTAGGTCGCGCCGCCCCGGCTGGTGAGCGTCCCTCTGTGTCTAAAAGAGAACCGCAATTATTTGGGTATGCGCGGCGGGATAACAGCTCAGCTTCCAAAGTGTTCGGCACTTTCTTCGTGGTCCCTCTTCCAACCGGCAGCAACTCCCCTTATAGTTGTGGACAACGTTCCGTCTCAGCGACTTCAAGCTATGGGTCGCTTGCTCCCGCCGGGCTGGATTCATAAGGCGGGAACGTAAGATGTCGACAAACCCTGGACAACCAAAAAAGGGAACGCGGAGAAGGTACTATGCGGCAAAAGGTCTTTACTGTTCTAGCCGGGATGGCTTTTCTGATGGGCGCTGTAGCAGGCGCATCGGCGCAGCAGGGAAAAGTGCTCAACAACCCTATTGTTTCGAGGCCGGTCGCGTTTGCTATAACTCCTCCGCTGCGCGATCTCGTCGGCCAACGACAGGAGATTCCCTTTGGATTTCGGCAAGCAGAGCCTCTGCGCTATCCGAAGCCGCCCAAGCTCTTGCGGAACCAGAAAGACGATGGCCGATTCACCTTCCAGGACTCGATTGCTCAAAACGCTGCTGCCGCCGACAGTACGCCCACAACCGTGCTGAACTGGCTGGGCGTGGGAAATGGTTTTTACGGATACCCGGTCTACGCCACTCCATCGGACATGACCTTGTCCATTGGCGATACGCAGATCATTCAGTGGGGCAACAAGCAATTTGCAGTGTTTGATCTGCAAGGCAACAATTTGCTGATCAACGGTCAGCACTATGTGAACGGCAATGTGTTGTTCGCCGGCCTGCCGAACTGCGGCATCCACAATTACGGAGACGAGGTCGCGCAATGGGACAAGATTGCGCATCGCTGGGTGATGTTCGAGCCGGTGATGATCAGTCCGGGACGGGACTGCATCGCAATCTCGCAAACACCAGACGCGCTGGGAGCGTGGTACATCTACGAATTCCCCGTTCCCAACGGCGACACGGATATATCCGACTATCCCAAGCTCGGGGTCTGGCCCGACGGCTACTACGTCTCTCATAACGACTTTGGACCGAACGGGTATGCCGGCACTACACCCTGCGCTTACGAACGTTCGAAGTTGCTCGCCGGTGACCCGCAAGCCCAGCAGGTCTGCTTTACGGATTTTGCCATCGGAGACTGGAATAGCGGGTCGTTCGATGACAACCAGTTGCCCTCCGACCTCGATTCGCCGAATGCTTTGCCTCCCAGCGGCATGCCCAATCTGTACATGGGGAGCATTGATAACAGCACCACCGGCTATGTATCCAACGTGTTTTACTACAAGTTCCACGTGGACTGGAATAATCCCGCGAATTCGACTTTCAGTTGTATCGGCGGTACGTGTGCTATTCCGGTAGCACAGTTCTTTATCGGTTCGTGGTTGGGAAATGCTCCGGAACCGGGTGGCGGTCAATTGCGCCCCATTGCTGATCGCCTGATGTACCGGCTGGCCTATCGCGTATTGCCCAGCGCCACCCTCGGCAAAACCGTGCGTGACCCGGGCCCAATGTCGAGCTGGGTGGCGACCCACGCGGTAGCGAACAATGGCACTCTCGGCCTGCGATGGTATGAGTTCCGGGCTCCTCTGGGGAGCACTGCGCCGTACGTATACCAGCAGGGCACCTACGCGCCCGATAAGAGCTGGCGCTTCATGAGCTCGATCGCCATGGACAAAACGGGAAACATTGCCATGTCATATACCGTGAGCGATGGCAATTCGGTTTATCCGTCGATGGCATTCACCGGACGAGCGAAAAACGATCCGCTGGGAACCATGGGCGCAGAGCAGTACATTATCGCCGGCACCGGCTCGCAGATCGACAGCTCCAATTTGTGGGGCGACTACTACGACTTGGCGATTTCCAACGATGGCTGTACCTTCGTGACCACGGGCGAGTATTACATGGTGAACGCTGCCTCCGATTGGAGCTCGCGTGTGGCAAAGCTAAAGTTCGACAACTGCAATCCATGAGCGGGCATGGGAGCGCCCTAAGTGGGGCGCGTTCCCGCAGTGGGACAGGGATACGGCGGCCCGCCTTCAAAACTAGCCGCGCTGATGTGCCGGCGGCGATCTGTCGATGAAGGCAGTATGAGCCTTCAGGCACCTCAGCCCGACGCCATGTCGGCAACCTCTGTTCATCCCCTGGAGCGACGCACCGAGCATCGCCTTTCGGTATGCGTGCCGGTACGCGTCACCTGTGTATCCGGAGACCGTACCTCAATCGAAGGCACCTGTACCGACGTAAGTCCGACGGGCGCTGGGTTCGATATCGACGCGGTGTTAAAGGCTGGCGATGTGATCGAGTTCGAGTTTCGCAATACGAATGACGTTCCCGTAACCTACCGTGCCCGGATTCTGTTTCGAGACGGAAACCACTACGGAACGTATTTCCTGATGGCGTATTGAGCAACCGGATCCGGGAAAGGTCTGTTGTTCGCGGCCCTGAAGCGCCGCACTAGCCGAGCGAAGAGCGTCCTTATCTCTTCATCTCTTCACAATCGGACTGTAGCCCTCGCCTTGCAGCTTCACCTTCATCGCCTCGGCATCCTGCAGACTGGCATACGGCCCCAGCACCACATGGAAAAGCTTGTCCTTGCCATTAGGACTGTTCATCACCGCTGCGGCGTAGCTCTTCTTGCGCAAGGCGCCGGCGAGAGCAGCCGCGTCCTCTTCATGCGTGACTGCGGCGATCTGCACAAGATAAGTGCCGGACGGGCCGGCCTGAGGCATCGACGCTCCCGGACTCGGCGCTGCATCCGCCTTGGCTAACGTAGACAGGTTTTGCAGGAGCCGGGCTGGCTGGCAACCGATCTCTGCGGCTTGGTCGCCGGGTTCGAGGCCGCAGAATTCGTGGCAGTCTCTGCGGATTTGGGCTCTTGCTCCGGCTTCGTCTCCTCGCCCGGGTTCTGCTTTACCGCCTTGTAGAACGTCAAGTCGGGCGCAGGTTCTTTACTCTCCGCGGCAGGCGAGGCGTTGCCCCGCGGCCAGCACCGCCAGACGGCTTGGAACTCGCAACGTCGGGATCAGCCGGCAGCGTCTGCGCCGGCTGGTTCTTCAGCGCCTGCTCCCGCTCGGCTGTCTTTCCCAGCGAATAGCCGACGGCGAAGAAAATGCCGCAGGTCAGGGCCAGCATGAAGAAGAGTCCCAGCAGCTTGCCCATACCCAGAGTTATTTCGGTATCTTCTTCGGCCATGCCGTTATTGCCCTCCTATTCGCCTCGGACTGCCGGACTGCGCTCGGCCTTTGCCGTGTCGACCTGCACCAGTTTGTTCAAGCCCGCCAGCAGATCCACCGGCACCGGGAAGATGATAGTCGTATTCTTTTCCACGCCGATTTCGGTCAAAGTCTGCAAGTAGCGCAACTGAATACTGGTGGGCTCGCTCGCCAGCAGGTGTGCCGCATCAATCAGCCGCTGCGCCGCCGCAAACTCGCCCTCCGCGTGAATAATCTTTGACCGCTTCTCGCGCTCCGCCTCCGCCTGCTTGGCCATGGCGCGCGTCATGGTCTCCGGCAGATCGACCTGCTTGACCTCAACGTTGCTTACCTTCACGCCCCAGGGATCGGTGTGCTGATCGAGAATCGATTGCAGGCGCAGGTTGATTTTGTCGCGATGCGCCAGCAGCTCATCGAGATCCACCTCGCCCAGCACCGATCGCAGCGTGGTCTGCGCGAACTGCGAGGTCTGATACATGTAATTCGTAACCGCGACGACTGCCTTGTTCGGATCGATCACCCGCAGAAAGATGACCGCGTTCACCTTCAGCGTGACGTTGTCGCGAGTGATGATGTCCTGCGGTGGAACCTCCAAGGCCTCCTGACGCAGCGATACCCGCACGATGCGATCGATGGGCGCAAACACCAGAATCACGCCCGGACCTTTTGCCGTTCCCAGCAGCCGCCCCAGGCGGAAGATCACGCCTCGTTCATATTCGGCCAGTATCTTTATCGAGTTCAGCAAGTACAGAACAACGATCACGACCGGAACAATTACGAACAGATCCACCGGACACCTCCGGATACTAGAAGTTTAGAACCGATAGCACCTGCGATTGTAGGCCTCTCGACAGGCGTAACCCAAGTCGGCAACAGGGAGTGCCCGGAGATGATTGCGCCACAGAGGCCCGGAGAGCACGGCGAAGAAGCCCTTCGCACTACGACCGTCAGTGCGCGTGCCCGTGCTCGGGCCCCGGGCTTACCGGAATCACGCAGCCATGAGCAACCTCGCAAACCGAATGCTCAAACTGAATCGTGGTGTGATGGATGTGAAAGTGCGTGTCTAAGTCAGCTCGTATCGTGTGCAGAATCGCCTCGCTCTCCGATGCCCGCATATCGTCGATGCCCACGTGACAGGAAAGCGAATGCGTGTCGCTGCCGATGCTCCACACGTGCAGGTCGTGCACGCTGTTCACCCCGGGGATCTTGCAGATGCACTCGGCGATGCGGTCCAGCTCCATGCCGCGCGGAGTGCCCTCCAGCAGAATGTTCAGGCTCTCGCGGATGATGCCGATCGACGACCAGAGAATCATCACGCCGATGCCGATCGAGAGCGCCGGATCGATCCACGCCTGGCGGTCAGCGCTATCGCAACGCCGCCGACAATCACCGCCGCGGTTGAGAGCGTGTCGCCGATCTCGTGAATCAAGGCGCTGCGCAGGTTGATGTCGCGATGCCCGCGCATCAAAATCAGGGCGATCGCTCCGTTCATCACCACGCCCGCGGCCGCCACCCAAATCATCCATCCGGCATGCACTTCGACCGGGTGCAGAAGGCGGTGAAACGCCTCGTACCAGATGTAGAACGAAATCAGTACCAGCGAGAGCCCGTTGACGAACGCCGCCAGCACTCCCGCGCGGTTGTAGCCGAACGTCTTGCGCTCATCGGGCGCGCGCGCCTGCAAGAACACCGCTCCCCACGACAGCAGCAGGGCGAAGAAGTCCGACAGGTTGTGGCCCGCCTCTGAGAGCAGGGCCAGGCTGTGCGCCCGAATGCCGGCCACCACCAGCAGCAGGATGTACACCGCCGTGACCGCCAGGGAAATTTTCAGGACCTTGGACGTCCGTCCCGTCTCCCCACCCGTGGCGTGCACATGCATACCTTAAGTGTAAGAGCCGTGGCACGCTGGTTCAACCCGGCCGGAAGAAGCGCGCCAAACGTGACCAACATCACAGCCAAACCGCTGGTCGCAGAGTTACAAAAGAGACAGCAAGGGCGAGTGCGAGCTGCACGCCTGGACCGCGAGTGTCCTTAATTCCTGACGCTCAGCTTGCCGCTCCATGAGTACCCCACCGCGTGGGGAGAATGGTAGCAAGCCATGGCTACCGCGCAATTGCACACCACCGGCATTGCCGTTCGCAATGTACTGATCGCCACCGACCTCTCCAACCAAGCTGAAGAAGTCCTGCGCGCAGGAATGGATCTGCGCTTCGCCTACGGAGCGCACGCCACCATTTTGTACGTGCTGCCCCGAGACGAGTACGTGATCGCCGGCTTCGAGGCCTTTGCCGCCGCCCGTGACGCTGCCCGCCGCGATCTGACGGAGCTGGAAGTGAAGCTGTCCAGCCAGCATGCCTGCGCACGCGGCCAAGATTACGAAGTGCTGATGGCCGAAGGCGACGTCGCAGAATGCGTTTTCGAGTGCGCGCGCGCCAGGCACATCGACCTGATTGTGCTGGGAACTCACGGCCGCAAAGGTTTCAGCAAAGCAATTGTTGGATCGGTTGCGGAAAGAATTTTTCGGCACTCCGAAGTCCCCGTCCTGACCATTGGGCCGTATGCGCACAACTCGGCGCCGCTGGCTCATCCCAAACGGCTGCTGGTTCCCATCGATTTCACCGCCGCTACCCAGCACGCCGCTAAATACGCGTGCGCCCTGGCGCGCGAGCATCAGTCGGAGCTCGTGCTGCTGCACGTTATCGACGAGGTTCCGAAAGGCGCGATGGCCGACCTGGAGTGCCTGAAACACACCGTCGAGCAAAGCCTGGCGGAGCTCATAAGCTGTGAGGAAAAACCGCAGCACATACGGGTCATGACAAAAGTTGGGAAGATCGTGCCTAGCGTGCTGGACGCAGCCTCCGAACTCGGCGCCGACATGCTGGTGCTGGGCGTGCACACCTATCCCAGGCTGCTGGATCATCTGCGCCTGCAGAACGCCTACGAGTTGGTGCGCCAGGCGCCCTGCCCAGTGCTGACAGTGCGGTAGAGCGCAAGCGTATTCGCCACAACTTGCGGAGATTAGCAAGTTATCCTCCGCACGCCTACAATCACGTGCCCGATTCCGGCTTCTTTTGCCGGGGTGGGGATTCTCGTTCCCTCGCCCGCAATTTCTCTCCGGACAAACCGCTCGAGCGGGTCGCTCACCCGAACCATGCAACCCAGCGTGGCCTGGAACGCTCGGAACATTGTTGTAAATTGGTTACTTCGTTAGGAGGAGAGATGCGCAACTTCCAGCTTGTTTTCGTCTTGTTGCTCTGCACTGCAATCTGCGTCGCAGCGCCTGTTCCGCAAAACGCGGCCGCCCCCGCCACCCCTCAGGCGCAGCCCAGCACCGTGCCAGACCAGTCGATGTCGGCCAACGAGGCGCTCTCGCCGGAGAGCCAGGACAAGCTCGTCCGCGAGGTCCGGCACGAACTTATCATGCTGCCGTACTACAACGTCTTCGACAACCTCACCTTCGGCATCAACGGAAGGACAGTGACGCTCAACGGACAAGTGGTGCAGCCGGTCACCAAGTCCGGAGCGGAGAATGCGGTGAAGCATATCGAAGGCGTCGAGAAGGTCATCAACAACATCGAGATCCTGCCGCCCAGCAACATGGACGATCGCATCCGGCGCCAGGTCTACAACGCCATCTATAGCTACGGGCCGCTGTTCAAATACGGCAACATGGCGGTGCCTCCCATTCACATCATCGTAAGGAATGGCCGTATAACGCTTGAAGGAGTAGTCGATTCCGAGAGTGACAAGAACTACGCCGGAGTTCGCGCCAATACGGTGCCAGGAACATTTCAAGTGACCAATAACCTGCGCGTCATTCCCAGCAACAACAACGAGAGTAGCAACAAGAAGAAGAAGTAGCGGTTAGTGTGGCATCAGGAACCCCGCTCCATCCGCGATCCAGTGGGCGAGCATATTCGCCCACAGGTTTCGCCGCCACAGATACAGAATCGTCAGCAGCACCCCACCGTATCCGGCGACAATCAGTTGCGCCCATCCCCATCCCGCCAAGTGGGCATAGGTGAATGCGGCCCACGAAAGAATGCCGGCCACGGTTCGGCTTCCTGTGAGCTCCAGCAGTCGCTCAATGGGATAGCCGCGAAACAGGATCTCTTCAGCGACGGCAGCTCTCGTCACCAGTATGAACCGGTACCAGAATGGCGTCGCCATCAGGCTGCTCATTACAGCGGTGTTCATCTTCAGATGCAGTGCGGGGAAGATGACGGAGTAGATCACCACAATCCCGATTACCATCAGGATGCCCACGGCCACCGCCAAAACTAAGTCCAGGATGCGTGGCCGCCGGAAGCCGATGGAAGACATACGCCTGTGCTCGACGAAGGCCACGTACCCGAGCATTACCAGGACCGCCCACCACCAGAAAACCTCGTGTTGTATAAGGTGGCTTTTGCCGAAGACGCGGTCAGCCCACGTCCCGAGTGGGGCCAACGCCAGAAAGAGGTTCAGCAACAAACCGACGATCAGTAGTGTGCGGTTAGGAACCGAATGCGACGCTTGCGGCGGAGACGACGAAGGCTCGCTCATGACTAAGAGATGCTGGGCGCGGGCAACGCGCTGAGAGCTATCGTCTCACCTTTCAGCTTTTCCATCCCGACGCGCCTCTACCTCGTCTATATCTAAGCACCCGATAGAATATTCCCAGGGCGAATGGCTTCCATCCACGAAGAAGAGATTTTAGGCAAAGCGTATGACAGCAGGCTGATGAAGCGCCTGCTCGGCTATCTGCGGCCATATCGCTGGCAGGTAGCAGTCGCGCTGATCGCCATCGTGCTTAAGGCCGGCGCCGATGTTATCGGCCCTTACCTCACCAAGGTTGCGATCGACAAATACCTGGCTCAGCGCACCGAATCGCACTCTCTGCTCGACCGCTTCCTCAGCAGCAATCCCATGCGC
Organism: uncultured Acidobacteriaceae bacterium; assembly: GCA_963819645.1. Classification (GTDB taxonomy): domain Bacteria; phylum Acidobacteriota; class Terriglobia; order Terriglobales; family Acidobacteriaceae; genus CAVVDY01. The sequence continues at coordinate 40,961 of CAWFWZ010000010.1, read as the reverse complement.
GGCATTGGCCAGATTGCGGCAATGTACGTCGGAATCCTGCTCTTCAGCTTCGTGCTGGAGTTCGTGCAGACCTACGTCATGCAGTGGGCCGGGCAGAAGGTGATGTTCGATCTGCGCAGCCAGATCTTCCGCCATCTGCAACGATTGCACATCGCGTTCTACGATCGCAATCCCGTCGGGCGCCTGGTCACGCGCGTTACCACCGACGTTGACGCGCTGAACGAAATGTTCACCGCGGGCGTGGTCTCGATCTTTGAAGACATCTTCGTGCTGATCGGGATCGTCGTGATCATGCTCAACATGAGCTGGCGCCTTGCCCTGATCACCTTTGCCGTGCTGCCGGTGATTTTCTTCGCCACCAGTCTGTTTCGCAAGGCGGTGCGCGAAAGCTACCGGCGCATTCGCGTCGCCATCGCGCGCATCAATGCCTATCTGCAGGAGCACATCACCGGTATCGTTGTTCTGCAACTGTTCAATCGCGAGAAGAAGTCGTACGACCGCTTCAAAGACATTAATCGCGTGCACATGGACGCCTACAAAGACGCGATCATGGCGCACGCGATTTATTACCCGGTGGTCGAAGTCCTGTCCGCGATCGCTATCGCCAGTGTCATCTGGTTTGGCGGAGGACAGGTCGTCCGGCAGACCGTCACGCTGGGAGTTCTCGTCGCATTCATTCAATATGCGCAGCGCTTCTTCCGCCCTATTCAGGACCTGAGCGAGAAGTACAACATTCTGCAATCGGCGATGGCCTCCAGCGAACGCATCTTCAAGCTGCTCGACACGCAGGCTGAGATCGTGACGCCCATCCACCCGAAATCGCCGGAAGGCGCGGGGCGAATCGAGTTCGATCACGTCTGGTTTGCCTATCGCACCATGGCTCAGGCTGCCGAAGAAGCCGCCGCCAAAGGCGAGAAGCTGAAGCTGCCGCCTGGCGCAGAAGGTGCAGAACAAGACGAGTTCGACTGGGTGCTGCGCGATGTCTCGTTCAGCATCGACCCCGGACAGACGGTCGCATTCGTCGGCCACACCGGCGCCGGCAAAACCACGATCATCTCGCTGCTGTTGCGCTTCTACGACGTGCAGCGTGGCGCCATTCGCATGGACGGCGTCGATATCCGCGACATGGATCTCGCCGATCTGCGCCGTCGCTTTGGCGTCGTGTTGCAGGATCCATTCCTCTTCTCCGGCACGCTGGCCGACAATATCCGCCTGGGCTCGCGCTGGATTGAAGACGAAGCCATTCAGGAAGCAGCCGAGCAGGTGAACGTCGCCGATTTCATCCGCTCGCTGCCCGCCGGTTTCGCCGAAGAGGTGCGCGAACGAGGCAGCACGTTGTCGACCGGCCAAAAGCAGTTGATCTCCTTTGCCCGCGCCCTCGCCCACGATCCCAAGATCCTGATCCTCGACGAAGCCACTTCCAGCGTCGACACCGAAACCGAGTTCCGGGTGCGCGAGGCGCTGACCAACATGGTCGAGGGACGCACATCCATCGTGATCGCTCATCGCCTGAGCACCATCCAGCGCGCCGACAAAATCGTTGTCATGCATAAGGGACGGGTGCGCGAAATCGGCTCCCACCAGGAGCTGCTGGCCCAGCGCGGCATCTACTGGAAGCTTTATCAGTTGCAATACAAAGATCAGGAAATTCCCGCCGCTGCCCTCCGCACTCCTGAGCCCTCAGGCGTGGCGCTGGGCGACGACTAGTTCGCGTTCCTTTAACCTTTTCAGGATCTAGCGAAAGACGCAAAATCATCGCGCTACTCCTGTCCGCAATCCGGGTTATCATCTTCCGAGGTACTTAGTCACATGCGCCGCGCCCGGCTTGCGCTTTGTTCAATTCTGATCTTCACCGCAGCTACTTTCGGGCAGACGGCTAAGACCGGCTCCCCAAAGCCCGCCGGTACCTTTTCGACGACCTCGCGCAACGTCGTTCTCGATGTCGTTGTGACCGACAAGGCCGGAAATCCGGTACATGGCCTGAAGGCTCACGATTTCACCATTCTGGAAAACGGCACGCCGCAGCACGTAAAGGGATTCGAAGAGCATCGGCCCGACGCGCCATCCGCCAAGCCGGTCGCGCCGGTAAGTTTGCCACCCGAGACTTACACCAACTACGTGACCAGCAGCGAGCCGGGAGCGGTCAACATTATCCTGTTCGATTCGCTCAACACTGATCGCTTGATGCTGCCGTCCGCGCGACAGCAGTTGCTGTCGTACCTGGCGAAGCTTCCCAATAACGCTCGGGTTGCGCTGTTCACTCTCGACGGTGACCTTCACCTGCTGCATGGCTTCACCGACGATAATCATGCGCTGGTTGAGGCCGCGCAACAGCTCTCCACAACTCCCAACTCGATACAGCGCAAAGCGCGCGACGTTACCGAAGAGCTGGCCGTTGCACGACTGACCAAGATCACCTCGAGTCCGCAAATGTACGCCGCGCTCTCGCGCTTCACCTGGGGCGAGTACGACGCGAAAGTCGAGTCGCGCACGCTGGTCACCATGGAAGCGCTGAATCAGTTGGCGCGCAGCGTGGCGATTTTTCCCGGCCGCAAAAACCTGATCTGGATCTCCGGCGGCATTCCGTTTGATCCGACTGACACGGCTCCGCAGATGCAGAAGACGGCGGCGCTGCTGGCTGCCACGCAAATTGCGGTGTACCCCATCGATGTGCGCGGTCTTCCCTGGTTGGGAGCCGATGGAGCCGCTTACAGCCAGGACGTCTTCGGTCCCCGCGGCGGAGACTACAGCGACCGCTCCGGCCAGGGTGAGGAGCTTTCTCAGATACACGAGACCATGCTCGATATCGCCCACCTCACCGGCGGTCGCGCCTACTTCAATAACAACGACATTCCCGGCCAGATTCAGGACATCGTGCAGACCGGCTCCAGCTACTACACTCTGGCTTATCGTCCTGACAACCAGGAGTGGAACGGCAAATTCCGCAAAGTCTCGGTCAAGGCATCGCAGGCAAACGCAAAGGTACGCACGCGTCCCGGCTATTACGCTGTGAAAGATCCGTTCGGCTCTCCGGACGTCGATCGCACCTTCTCGCTGGCCATGCAGCCGGGCGTGCCGCCGTCGACCAGTCTGGTGATGCAGGCCCGCGTGCTGCCTCCCGACACACCCAACAAAGCGACGCAGATCGACTTTCTGGTCGACATCCACGATCTCCAGTTTCTGATGTCGGCTGACCATCGCCGCCAACCCAACCTGATGTTCGTAGCGGCAGCGTGGGACGAGCAAGGCAAAGCACAGGGCAGTGTCGTAGGTAATTACCGGCAGATACTGCAACCCGCCGACGTGCAGGTACTGCTGCACACCGGGCTGCGCTTGCAGCATCAGCTTTCGCTGAAGCCCGGCAACTATCAGCTCCGCCTGGGACTGGTCGACCGCCTGTCGGGCAAGATGGGAACCATCGATGTGCCGCTGAAGGTCGGGCCAAGCTAGAGAAACCCGCTCTTGGCTCTCGGCTTTGACCTTGCCCGCGGGTGTCATCCCGAGCGGAGCGCAGCGGAGTCGAGGGACCTTGCAGTTTGCTCTGACAACCGAAGACTGGCTACCGACAACTGCCATACCCCCTCCCCCCTGGTACCCCGTAAAATCTTGATTCCATTGGGGTGGCCAAAAACTTTCCCGGTAAAATCTTGAGCCCGTGAGACTTGCAGGCAAAATATTGAAATTAAAGGAGTTGCGGGTGGGTTTTGGCTTTTGCCTTGGTCTTGGCTGACGACTGAGAGCTGATAGCTGACAGCTTTTCTTGCGGCTGACAGCTCTTTCTGAAACCTGATACCTGACGCCTGATACCTGTTCCCCAGACACACCATCCCCCTCCCCGAATCTGTTGCGAGTTTATGAAATCAAGAAAGCCATTGCCGTGAGCACGGGCACGGTGATGTGTGACGAAGGGAAATCAGAAGTGGTGTGAGTTCAGCAACATAGAAATTGGAGTGCGGACAAAATAGTTCGGACGGTTATACGACACGTTCGTGCCAATTCGAAAGAAGGAGACTGCTGTCCGTCTTGGCTACGGCCAATCGGCTAGCGACAACTGACAACTGATTTGTGGCACCCTCGTGAGCGCGGCTCGGGCCAGCCCCTAGAGAAGCGGCTGTTGAACCTATTAAACCCCGAGGTGGTGCATCATGGCCTGGAACTGGGGCTCGGAACGGATAGGGTCCATCTCCGGATCGACGTTCAGAAATAGCAGCCAGTAGTCGTGGTTCAGGTACGAGCGCTGGAGCCACTCCATCGCTAACGAGTGGTCGCCTGCCCGTGCTGCTTCCAGCACCACCACTTCGGGCGTGATCTCGCCCTTTTCGGCTAGTTGCACATCTGTCAGCAGCGCGCGTTTGGCTTCCGCAGGTTGACCATTGACTAGTGCCCGGGCCACCAAATAAGTCTGAGAATCTTTCGCATCCAGTGCGCGCCAGTCATCCCACCGATGACTGAGATAATAGCCGGTCGCCAGCATGCTATTCGCAACGTGGTAGTTGGGGTCCAGTTGGAGAACGCGCTGCGATTCGCTGATCACCCCTGCAAAGTCGCGTTGGAACTTGCGCAACAATGCGACGTCCACTCCTACAACCAGGGCCAATGGGTCGAGTTGACGGGCCACATCGAGTTGCTGCTGCGCTTCGGCAAAGCGTCCGTGTGCCATCAGGCCGAGAGCGTAGTACTGGTGGGCGGTAGCGTAATTGGGATTCAGGCCGATCGCCTTTTTATATTCGTTTTCTGCGGTGGGCCAGTCGTAATTGTAGTGGGCGGCGATCCGGCCCAGTACAGCATGCGCGTCGGCCAGGTTGGGGTCGAGTTCCAACGCTTTCTTGGCCGCATCCTGAGCCTCGGGAATGTAAGCCGATGGCTGCCCGGCATCGAGATTGCCGATGGTCATCAGCGAGTCGGCCAGGCCCGACCAGGCAAGCGCGTAATTCGGATCCTTGGCGATCGCTCGCCGCATAAATTCCACGCTCTTCTGCTCTGCTGCCAAATTCCGCTGGTTCCACAGGTAGCGTCCCTGAAGGTACAACGCATGCGCTTCCGGGTCAGCTGGCGGCAACGCAGCCAAGGTCGCTTTTCCGCCCGGTGACAGGTTTTGGGCGACCGCCGACGCGATTTCCGACTCCATACCAATTGTGTCTCGGGAGTCGCCATCGAAAGTGCGCGACCATATGGTGAAACCGTCACTGGTGCGGTTGAGTTGCACCGCAACATGCATTCGATCGCCCGAACGCTGCACGCTTCCCTCGACCACGGCCTCTACGTTCAGGCGCGAGCCGATGTTTTGCAAATCGCCGTGCGAGCCCTGAAACATGTAAGCCGAACGACGCCCCGGCACGCGTATCCCGCCAAGGCTTGAGATCGCGGCCGCGACCTCATCCGTAAGACCTTCGCTAAACGCCGGATCAGATTCGGATCCCAGGCTATCGAAGGGCAGCACCGCCACCGACGAAATCGTGGACGAGCGGTAGTGCCGGAAGGCCAAGCCTGTCAGCAGGATTACGGCGAGCAGTCCGCTGGCTATCACCACAAAAAGGCGACGAGACGAGGAAGAACGGGCAACCGGCGGCGGGGAGGCGATCGCTAGGTCAGAGTCCTCGGGGGTTGGGAGCACTGCCGCAGCAGTTGGATTTGCTACGGCGCCGGGCAGAGCCTGGGACGCGGCTTCATCCGACGAAGCGGTCGCCGCTTGGGCCACGCCAGCCCGCCGGGGCTGGTCGGCCCACGAACGCAGCTCGCTGGTATGAGCGTAAACCCGTCCTTTAGATTTTCCGGGGTGACGATGAACCGGGAGACCCAACTCTTTTTCCCAGCGGATGACCGTGCGCAGGTCACGTTCAAAAAAAGCGGCTATCTCTTTCCATGACTCTAACTTAAGGTCATGATCACCGCTTCGCCTCCCGCTCTTGTCAGGTATTGCCAAGTTATGTCACATCCTGCCTCTACCGTCTGCGAAGGAGAGTTCCTAGTATAGGCGAATCCAGTCTGCCGGGAAACCGCTTCCTCGAGCATTCTTGGCCAAATCCGAACCTTGGAAGGGAAAATTAACATGGGTATCCTGCCGTCCAACTGTCGCGCAGCCCGGTACGTCGCCGGCTTGCTCCCACCATCCGCCTCCGGCCTGATGAAGTGCCTGATGATATTGCTGGCATTGGTCTGCCTCGCTGCCCTTCCACTCATGGCTACCGAGGCCTACGTAGCGACAAGCACTGGTGACTTTGTCGAATACGACACGCTGACGGGCAGTTACACGCTGATCGGGAACACCCTCCCTACCGCATCGCTGTTCGGTATGGGCTACAACTCCGGAGTTTTGTATGCCAATGACAGCCAATTCGCCCCGAACACTGGCTTTTATTCGGTGAACACGGGGAATGCGGGATTGACGAAGATAGGCAATATTAGCGGCACCGGCTCCCAAGACGGTAGCGGCACTCTTACGGCGCCGATCGGCGGAGGTACGCTGTACTACCTGGACGAGTCCGGCGATCCTTCCGGGCTTCTTTACTCGATCAACCCGAACAACGCGGTGGCGACTGCGATCGGGCACACGGGCATCTTCGTGGGCGGTCAATTTAGTATGAACTTCGCGCCGAATGGTCAGCTTTACGCCTCGAACAACAGTAATTTCTACCAGATCAACACAAGCACAGGAGCGGCCACGCTGCTGGGGAGCGATGGCCTGCAGGTGCAGGCCCTGTTGGCGGGGGACGGCAACCTGTACGCTTTTTCGGGGTCAAACATGTACACCGTCGACCTGACCGACGGTGCCCTCACCTTCGTAAGGAGCACTCCGGCGGAACTCGGTATCTTCTATGACGGCACTGATGTGCTAACCCCGGAACCGGGCACCCTAGTGATGCTCGGCAGCGGGCTTCTGGCAGCAGCTGGCGCCTTCCGCCGCAAATGCAACGTCTAGCTCGGTCGTTTCGGTGGGGGTGAAGTTGGGTGCGGGTGCTCCAGGTTCGCCCATCACTTGGGCTAACCTGGGGGATCATTCTTTGATCAGAAGAGTGGCGGCCTGCTCGATAGGTGTATCACCCACGTTAACGTCCAAGAAGATGGACGTGAACATGGGGCACCCAGCGCTAAAGCGCCGTCCGGCGCGACACTATTTTCCCCTGCATGAATGCCGGGGGCTTCCGCCCAAGGACAGTTGTCAGTTGTCAGAGAAGAGAGTCTGTCAGCCGTCAGGCGTCAGCCATCAGCTATCAGCCAAGGCCAAGAGCCAAAGGCGACCAAGAGCAGATCCCTCGCCCGCCACGGCGGACTCGTGATGACAAACAATAAGGAGAAGGTACGGCCCGTCTAAAGACGGGCCCTGATACTCCGAAACTCGAAGGCCGAGTCCCCACGATGGGAACTCAGCCTCCAGCTGCGATGTGCTTCTTACTGTTGCAATGCGTTGATCACCGGCTGCGGGCTGGTGGTCATGATGATGATCCGCTGCGGCGACAGCGATGCCTGGATGTACCCGATGCCGACCTGATTGTTATTGGCATCCATCAGCGGGAACCGTCCGCAGGTGTTGAAGCTGATTCCAGAATTCTGACAGGAAGCCACGTCAACATTGTAGGTTCCGGTGAACGACAGCCCCATCATGGGTCCGTTAGGACCGCTGGTGTCGTAGGTGCCGGCGGTCACATGGCCCATGCCATCTGCGGTGAAGATATCCACTTCGACGGTTTGCGTGGGCACAGCCGGTCCAAGAATGGTTCCGCCGACGTTTACGTTCACGAACGACGCATTGGACTGTTGCGGAGGCCGCTGCTGTTCCATCACGCCATAGGTGACGTTGGCGTCCGTGCCCAGCCAGAAGCCCTGGTCGGTGTTGCCGATATAGAAGATCGGCGAATTGGGAGCGCCGCTGAGAGTCGTACGTCCGGTGCTGGTTACGGTGTACGTTCCCTGAGGCTTAGTTTGGGTAAGGGTGCCACCGGTGTTGTCGTCGATGGTGGCAAAGAAATTTCCTTTGCCGTCGAGCGAGTAATCGCCCAACGAGTCATCAGGAACACCAGCCGAACTTGCCGAGGTAAGTTCGGTGATCCCATTGCCGTTCAGGATGGTGTTATCGACCGGGATGAAGGTGGTTACCTTCAGCAGGTTAAACAAGATAAGCGGCGAGGAACTGGAGACTTTGTCGGTTTCGATGGCAACGAAGTCCGAGTCGTCGATGTAGTACCAGGCGAAGTTGGCGGATCCGAAGGTGAAGGTACCGCGTCCTGTGGTTGCGCTTGCCAATGACATGGTGCCGGTGAACGCGGTGTTCATGACCACCGAGCCGAAGTCATTGCTGTCGGTCAATCCGCTTCCGATGGTGCCGTTCGCCCCGGTCGTCGCAGCCAGGTTAAATGTGCCTCCGGCCGCATAACGGTTGTTGGAAGAATCGGCGCCATAGCCACCGAAGACCCACTGCCCCTTGGAGTTGGTCAGATCGGTGGGAACCGGATTCTGCGACTGCAGGGTTCCCGACCCGTACTGGGTAGTTTGGCCGTCGCCGTTCTGCAGGAATGACCAGTACCCGGCAAGCGAATTCGTTAGCTGATAGGTTCCCGAACCGATAGCGCCTCCCGGGCCAAACATGAGCGTCATGGTGCCGTGGCCGTTGTTACTGTCGTCCATGGTGTAGGTTCCGGTTACCGCGACGCTACTATTCACATTGTCGGCATTCACGATATCGGTCACACCGCTGGTGATTTTGCCGGCGCCGTCAGCCACAAAGCTGCCTGCCTGCAACTGCAACTTGCCGTTCAGGAATCCGCGGAACAGGAAGGTGTAATTGCCGCTCAAGCGTGCGTCGGGACCGCCCACCACCAAGGTGAAATCCTGTTGCGCCGTCACCGCCGGGTTCTCGGCATCCGTGACTTGTATGGTGAGGGGGAAGGTGCCCTGCGTGGTTGCCGTGCCATAAATCACACCAAAACCCGTGTCGAAATTGAGGCCGGTGGGGAGGGTGCCCGAAAGAAGTTTCCAGGTGTAAGGCGATGCGCCACCGGTGGCTTGTATCGCGAACTGATACGGCACATTGATCGCAACTGCCTTCAGGCTTGTCGTCGTGATGCTGAGCGCAGGATTCGCCGTAAGCGTCAGACTTGAGCTCGCAATCGCTGCGACTGGCTTCTGCGAGTCCGTAACCTGCACCGTGAACTTCGAATCACCGGTCGCGGTTGTGGTGCCGCTGATTACACCGGCGGAATTCATGCTGATGCCGCTGGGCAGCGTACCGCTAACGATGGCCCAGGTGAATGGCCCGACTCCCCCAGTAGCGGTCAGCGTAAAGTTGTAGGCTTTATTAATGACTGCGACCGGAACTGAGGTGTTCCCGACCTCGAGGGGAAGAACCGTATTTGGAGTCCCACCCTTGCCGCATGCCGACAAGAACAACGCCAAACTCACTGCTATCGCGAACACCGATTTACGCAAATTCATAGGATCCCCAACCACCTACAGCCTTCACCCGGAATGCCATTTCCGCCCATGTTTAGCAGAACTGGTGTGAGTGTCAGAGTATCGCAAATCCGGTTGCTTGCGGTAGTCCTGGCGAAGAATCAGGTGCTCCACAGGCCCACTTCAGGACTGCGCCCGTTTAGAGCGTGGAAATCTCCCGTATGGGGAAGTTTCGCTCCCCGGCTTCGCGCAGAAAGTGTTCCGTCACATCGTCGTCGCCACGCGACTCCTGGTTCCAGATGACCAGCGCCGCCACCGATGTTCCCAAGTCACCGGCGACCGCCTGCGCCTTGTCCAGCAGCCGATCGTTGATGGCCAGGTATCCTTCCTGACCGGAAGGCACTTGTAGTACGTCCACCTGAGCGCCGTGAAGAACCTCGTCATAGATCGCTCCCCAGTCTCCCGGCCGGTCGGTGACAGAGGATTCGCGAAACTCTTCCGGGGACGACGGTAGCAGCACATAGCGCGGTAGGTTCTGAGCAGCTTGCAGCAGAATCAAGTCGGCGCCGCAGGCCGCGGAGGCGACGATCGCCGACGGCCTCTGCTGCTGTAAGTACTCCTCGACTCTGGCGCGGACAATCTTGACGTTTTGCAAAGGGAAGCGCGGCGTGGCTGCATCAGGAGCATCCACTCGCCGGCCAGCGGAGACAACAACGGGACCAGGCATCTCGGAGCTTTGATTCGCAGTCATGATGATATCGCGCGAAGCAGGGTCAGGGAAACTATACTTCAAAAGCAGCGGGTATCGTGGTCGCTTCCGGTAGCGTCGGAAGTGGCGTTCTGGTATCAGCTATCGCGCTGTAACATAGTGTCGACCTTCGCGAGAACGCCTTCATGAGAGCCCTGTCCCAAGTTTCGCGGCGCCTAGTCTTTGCCGCTCTGGTGCTGTTGACCATCGGCGCCATGATCGCCCAGCAGACGGCCACTCACCAGCGCAAAACCAGCGAACCCTACACCGGAGACCTCTCCATCTTTGAGACCCCAGGCCGCGATCAGCAGCTGCACATCGATGAGGTCATGGACGCCTTGGCCATCGCGCCTGGCAAGAACGTCGCCGACATCGGCGCCGGCTCAGGATGGTTCACCGTACGGGCGGCCAAGCGGGTGACCGACAGCGGAACGGTGTACGCGGTCGACATCAATCCTGAGGCGATCAAGTACATCGACCAGCGCATCGCCAAGGACAGCCTGCACAACGTGAAGACCATCGTTAGCAAGCCGGACGATCCGCAGCTCCCGGCCCACAGCATCGATGCGGTTCTTCTGCTGAAGACCTATCACGAGGTGGCGAACCCCGTGCTGTTGATGCGCAACCTGCGGCCGGCACTGCGTCCTGACGCTCGCATCGGCATCATCGATCGCAATGGCAACGGCGCCGATCACGGCGTACAGAAGAAGGTCGTGGTGCAGGAGATGAGCCAGGCCGGCTACGAACTGAAAGACGAGAAAGACAGCCTGGTGACCGAGGGCAATCCCGAAGGCTATTTCCTGATCTTCGCCGCGAAGTGAGAGCAGCTTCGCTGCGAGTCGCCTGGCTCCCTGCTTTGAAGGGGCACGGCTTCAGCCGTGCCGGAAGCTGTCCCAAATTGTCCGCGGGCTTTAGCCCTGGGGACCGATCACACCACAAGCGCACTGCCTTTCCTGCTAAACTCGGCGTACTCTCGTAGGCGGAAAATCACGTGCTGCTGGAACTGCGAGTTGAGAACTACGCTGTCATCGAAAGCATCGCGGTGCAGTTCGCTGCCGGGCTCAACCTGTTGACCGGCGAAACCGGCGCCGGCAAATCCATACTCATTGACGCGCTCGCCCTGCTGCTGGGGGACAAGGCCTCTGCGGAGGCCGTCCGCCACGGCGCAGAGAAGAGCGTCGTCTCCGCCGTTTTCGATGACGACTCGAAGGCCCTCGACGCGGTGCTTGCCGCCAACGGCCTGGATGCTTCTGACGAGCCGCAGTTGATCCTGCGCCGTGAGATCGCCGCCGGCGGCAAAGGACGCGTTTTCGTCAACAACCAGCCTGCTACCGTCGGCGTCCTCAAACAGCTTGCCGCGCACCTGGCCGTCATCCATGCCCAGAACGAAGCGGTGCTGGCATTCGATGAGGCGTCGCGGTTGACATTGCTGGACACCTTCGCCGGAGTCGATGCCCAGAAGACCGCCGAGGCTTACGGGCGCTGGCGCGATGTGGGCCAACGCATCGCCGATCTGGAGCGCGACGAGCAAGACCGCCTGCGTCTGCTGGACCTCTGGAGCTTCCAGAAGAAAGAGATCGCCGCGGCGCGATTGGAGCCGGGTGAAGATGAGAAGCTAGCCGCCGAGAAGCGTCTGCTGGCCAATGCCGAACGCGTCTACAGCGCGGCTATGTCGGCCTACGATTCGTTGTACGAGAGCAACGCTTCGGCGGCAGCGCTCATTCGCGGTGCTGCGCGCCAGTTGGAAGAGCTTTCGCGCTTCGACGAACAGTTTCGCCAATCGTTAACTCAGCTTGACTCGGCTCGCATCACGGTCGAGGACATTGGGCAAACCCTGTGCGAGTACGCCAATGCCATTGACGCTTCTCCCGAGCGCCTGGCGGAGGTCGAAGACCGTCTCGCGGTACTCGATCGCCTGAAGCGCAAATACGGCCCGGCACTCGACCAAGTCATCCTGCTGGACGCAGACCTGGAACGCAAGCTGAACGAGATGGAGAACAAAGACGAAGTCCTGCGCGGCCTGCGCGGCGAGCTGACGAGAGCCGCGGAAGAGTATCTCGAAGCTGCGCGGGCCGTCTCGCGTCAACGCTACGATGCCGCTCGGAAGCTGGAGAAGCAGGTCGAAAGCGAGATCAACGAACTTGCGATGAAGGCGCGCTTCAAGGTCGAAACCAGCGGCTCAGACGACGAGGCGAACTGGACGCCGCGTGGATTCGACCAGGTGCAGTACCTTATCTCAGCCAATCCCGGCGAACCTATGGGCCCGGTTGAAGCAATTGCATCGGGCGGTGAACTCTCACGCGTGATGCTGGCGCTGAAGACCAGTATCGAGGCCGGTCTCGCAGGACGGTCGCGTCGCAACGGCGCAGCAAAGTCAGGTGTGCATCGCACACTGGTGTTCGATGAAATCGACAGCGGAATTGGCGGGCGTGCTGCTGAAGCCGTTGGCAAGAAGCTGAAACAACTCTCACGCACGGCGCAGGTGTTGTGCGTGACCCACCTGCCGCAGATTGCGTCGTTTGCCGACCAGCACTTCGTCATCGAGAAGCGCGAAGCCGCGGGCCGGACGAAGACCTTCGTGCGAGCGCTCGATGCTCGCGAACGCACCGAAGAGCTGGCCCGCATGATGAGCGGCGCCAAGCTAACCGAAACCTCACTCAAACACGCCGAGCAGATGCTCAAGGCAAATCAATAAAGCATGGAACCTTTCGTTCGCAACGTCCTGCTGGTCTTCGCCGCGCTGTTCCCGATCGTGAATCCCGTCGGCATGGCGCCGATCTTCGCGGGCATGACCTTTGCCTACAGCGAGAACATTCGTCGTACCATGGCGATGCGCATCGCGATTAACGGAATCGTGCTGCTGGTCGCCTCGATCTTCACCGGGTCTTACATCCTGGAGTTCTTCGGGATCAGCATCGCTGCCGTGCAATTTGGCGGCGGACTGGTGGTCACCGTTTCCGGGTGGCACATCTTGAACCGGCACAGCGACGTGACCGAACGGCAGACCGATGCGCCGCCGCAAGCCACGTCGGAAATACTCTCCAAGGCCTTTTATCCGCTGACGTTGCCTTTGACGGTTGGCCCCGGCTCAATCGCGGTTGCGATTACGCTGGGCAGCAACAGCCACGCGGAAACGCACTTGCAATTGATCCTCACCTCGCTGGCGGCTGTGATTGGCAGTGTATTGATCGGCCTGTCGATTTATCTCAGCTACGCTTACGCGGATAAGCTCGAGTCTTTTCTGGGCGCCACCGGAACCAGCATTCTCATACGGCTGTCGGCTTTCATCGTGGTTTGCATCGGAATTCAGATCATGTTCAACGGTCTGGAATCGTTTTACAAAGAGGCGTTGCACTCGCAGCCGGCAGTGAGCTGGCTCCTGTCAGCAGGTAAAATGAAGGCATCGTGAGGCTCGGCATCGATTTCGGAACGACGCGCATTGTGGTCGCAGCCGCGGACCGCGGCAACTACCCGTTGGTGAATTTCGAAACTCCCGACGGACAGGCGCGTGACTGGTTTCCCTCGGTGGTGGCCGTTTCACGCGATCGTCGTGTGTATGGATGGGAGGCTCTGGCATTGCACGGAGTACCCGGGTGGACGCTGATTCGCTCGCTGAAACGTGGCTTGAAGACGGCCGGTCCGCATAGCGCATTCGAAGTCGAAGGCCGGCAACTCAATCTCTTTCTCGTCGTTACCGAGATGCTCAGCGCGTTGCGTCACGAACTCATCCATCGTTCCACGCTGGGAGCCGACGAGAGCACCAAGCTGCAAGCCATGCTGGGCGTGCCCGCGAACGCCGTCAGCAATCAGCGCTTTCTGACCGAAGAGAGCGCGCGAGCCGCCGGCTTTGAAGTGCTTGGCCTATCGAATGAGCCTTCGGCGGCGGCGATTGAATTTGCCCACGGCAGCAGCTCCGAGCGTAAGAACCGGGAGAACGCCACCCTGCTGGTTTACGACCTCGGAGGCGGTACGTTCGATACTTCGCTGGTTGCTCTCGGCGACGCCGAGTACAACGTGATTGCGTCCGACGGTATTGCCGATTTTGGCGGCGATGACTTCGACGAGATTCTTGCCGAACTGGCTCTGGACGCATTTGGCGTTTCCGGCAGAGAGCAGGAGGCGCTTACCGATGGCCAGCGATTCGCGCTGCTCGAGGAGTGTCGCGAGAAAAAAGAGGCGCTGAATCCTAACAGCCGCCGCGTGACCGTCGATCTGGGGCGAGTGCGCGAGACCTGGAAGGAAGTTTCGATTCCGGTCGAAGAGTTCTACGAGCGTTGCCGTCCTTTGATTGAGGACTCGCGCGCCGTGGTCGAAAGCCTGATCGCTACCTGCCCGGAGAACTCCATCGACACCTTGTATCTAACAGGCGGCGGCTCGGAGTTGCCGCCAGTCGCGCGCGTCCTGCGCGAAGCGTTTGGGCGGAAGGTGAAACGGTCGGCCTACATGCGCTCTGCGACCGCGATCGGATTGGCGATTCGTGCCGCGGAACACGAGGGCGCCATCTTGCGTGAGCAGTTCACGCAGAACTTCGGCGTGTGGCGCGAAGCCGATAGCGGACGAAATGTGGTGTTCGACGTGATGTTTCCGCGCGGCAGCAAACTGCCGGTAAAAGGGCAGGAGCCGTTGCGCATCGTCCGCACTTATCGGCCGGTTCACGATGTCGGTCACTTCCGCTACCTGGAGTGCTCGCACCTCGACGCGGCCAATCAGCCGCAGGGCGAGATCAGCAACTGGGACGAGATGCGCGTGCCATTCGATCCTCAGTTGCGTGGTTCGGAAACTTTGCCGGCCGAGGCGGAACGGCGCTTTGCCCCCGGCGAAGGTCCGCTGGTCGAGGAAGAGTACACCTGCGATAGCAGTGGCCAATTGAAGGTGAGAATCTCCGACAAGTCGACAGACTTCGCGCAGGAATTCCGGCTTGGCCATTGGTCGAAGAATGGCGAGCGGATAGCGAAGAAGAGGAAGAAGAAATAATTAGCGACTAGCAACCAGCAATTAGTTTTGTCATCACGAGCGAAGCGAGGGATCTGTTCTCCGCCGTGCTATCAGCACTTCAGTGAGTCAGGATGTCCCGGACGGTTCGCAAAGAGCAGATTCCTCGGTCGTCGTGGCGACCTCGTAATGACAAGCCTGGAATCCCAATTGCTAATTGCTAATTGCTATTGCCAATTGCTAATTGCCAATTGCTTCCCTAATCCCATGCCTAAAATCACTTTTCTCGAATGCAGCAAGTGCGGCGAAAAGCTTTCTGCTGATCAGCCGCGGAACATCTGTCCCAAAGATGGCGGCCCGCTGTATGTCCGCTATGACCTCGAAGCCATTCGCAAAGACAAACACTCGCGCGACGCCGTCGCGGCCGGACCGAAGAGCATGTGGCGCTACTCGGCGGTACTGCCCGATGCCGAGCCTGTCACGCTTGGCGAGGGCATGACGCCGCTGCTGCGTAGCCATGCCTATCCGAATCTGTGGATCAAGGATGAGGGCCTCAATCCCACCGGCTCCTTCAAAGCGCGTGGCATGAGCACCGCCGTCACCATGGCGCGGCATTACGGAGTGAAGAAGCTGGCGGCGCCGTCGGCCGGAAATGCCGGCGGTGCGCTCGCCGCGTACGGCGCCGCGGGCGGAATCGAAACCTACATCTTCATGCCCAAAGATGTGCCGCTGGCCAACCGTCTCGAGGTCGAAGCTTCGGGCGCGCACCTGACGCTGGTCGATGGCCTGATCAGCGATTGCGGCCGTCATGGTTGCCGAGCACAAAGACAAAGAAGGCTGGTTCGACGTCTCAACCATGAAGGAACCGTTCCGCGTCGAAGGCAAGAAGACCATGGGCTACGAGGTAGCCGAACAGCTTGGCTGGGAGCTGCCCGCAGCGATCCTCTATCCAACCGGCGGCGGAGTCGGCCTGATCGGAATGTGGAAGGCGTTCGAAGAAATGGAAGCCATCGGCTGGATCGTGCCCGGTCATCGTCCGAAGATGATCTGCGTGCAAACCGCCGGCTGCGCGCCGATCGTGAAAGCCTTCGAAGAGAAGAAAGACACCGCCGAGATGTGGCCGAACGCGCATACCGTCGCCGCCGGCCTGCGCGTTCCCAAGGCGTACGCCGACTTCATCCTGCTAGACATCATTCGCAAGAGCCACGGGACGGCTATCGCCGTGACAGACGACGAGCTGATGAGCGGCCTGAAGAAGATGGCGTCGAACGAGGGTATCTTCCCGGCTCCTGAAGGCGGAGCCGCGCTGGTGGCCTACGAGAAGCTGTTAGAGAATGGCTTTCTCAGCCGCGATGAGCGGGTCGTGGTGTTCAACACCGGCTCGGGATACAAGTACATCGACGCGATCGCGAAGTATTGGGGAATTCCGCCATTCGCCCTACCAGCATCACGGAACATGGGTGGAATCATTGGGCCGTATTAAAACGGCCTCGTATCAGGGCCCGACTTAAGTCGGGCCAACAGGGTACCCATAAAAGAGCAGGGCTTCAGCCCCTGAAGGAATTACCCCAAGGCCTAAAGGCCTTGTCGTTGAAGTCTCAGTCGGCACGGCTGAAGCCGTGCCCTGATACAAAGCCCATAAACCGCTATCGTTAGCTGATGAATTCGTGCCTTGACGTGGATCTTCGTAATTCTTACCTTGCGCGCTCGGCAGCAACTCTAACCCCGGAATGCGGCGACTCCTCTGACATTGTAGTAGTACGGCGTGGGAGTCGCACCAGGAACACCGATCCTTCCGGCGACGTCTTCTCCAGCGCGATCTCGCCACCATGTTCCTCCACGATCTTCTTGGCAATCGCCAGGCCCAGCCCGGTGCCATTGGCTTTTCCGGCGCTGACAAACGGCTCAAACAGCGACGCGCGAATTGATTCCGGCACGCCTCCCCCATTGTCAGACACCCTGCATTCCAAATGTTCGCGGGAGGCGGCGACATCGACCAGCACCCGCGCGTCGCCATTGGCGCTCGCCTCGCACGCGTTCAAAAGAAGATTGAAGAAGACGCGTTCCAATTTGCGAGGATCGAAGACTCCTGTCGTGGGGCCATGCCCCCGAATTTCAATGCTGATGTCGCGGAAATTGGGCGATGCCTGCACCGATTCCGCGGCCTTGGACACGACCTTGCTCAAGTTCGACGGCACGGGAGCGAGGCTTGGCTTTTCGCGCGAAATCTCCACCAGAGAATCGATCAGCTCCGTCATCTGCGAAGCACCGCGACGGACCTCGGAGTAAATCTCTTCGCGGTCGAAATTGAGTTCGTCCACGTTGTATAGAAACTCCGCATTGGCCACTACGGCCGCGAGCTGGTGACGCAGGTCATGCGAGATCGAGCCGGCAGCGCGACCGAGAGCAGCCAGGCGTTCGGCCTCCAACTGTTTGCGCTGCAGATTCGAGCAGTTGCAGGCGCATGCTGTTGAAAGCCGTCCCCATCTCCGCCATCTCGCGCGCTGCCGCGCGGCTGCAGCGCATAGCGATAATTGCCATCGGCAAGGGCCCGCACCGCTCCGACCAGCGAGTCCAATGGTCCGGTGATGGCGCGCGAGATCAACAGCACCAGAATGATGGCGCCAAAAATCGCAATACCGCCGAGCGCCAGCATCATCGCGTTCAGCGGCTCAACAGCGTGTCCCACGGTGTCAGAGAGCAGCAGCAGGTAGCAGTGAATCGGTATCTCTGAGCTGGCCGGGACGGTGATGCTGGCGACCGCATAGTGCCGTTCGCCCAGCCAAACGTCGCGACTCTCGCTGCGGTCGTTATAAATCTTCTCGAGTTCCGCAGCGTTGAAAGGCTGAGTTGAGGCTACTGCCACATTTCCCGCCGTCAGCAGCACTTCGCTGCCGGCAAAGCTGCCGAGCTGTTTGGCAAAGGAATCATCGATGCGTTTGCCGATAGCCAGATATCCGAGCGCGTTGCTCTCCGGGCCGGCTCCCGGCATGATCGGTCTCGACACGACCAGATAAATGTCATTGCCTGCCTGCCACAGTCCAGAGTCTCTTGCTGCGCTCCAGCGATTGGCGAAGCAACTTCGCCGCGGTGGCGTTGCCGATCGCGGGTCCGTTAACGAGAACCGCAACCACCTCACCGTTCGGCCGCGCGAGAATGAACAGATCGCTGTCAGACAGCTCGCGAAACTCGCGCGCGCCATCCTGGATGGTGGCAGTGTCAGGCGCGGTCATCAGCGACTTGAGCGGTGGAATCTCCGCCAGCAGCGCAGCCGAGCGCTCCAGCTCAGCGCTTTCCTGATGTTGAATCCGCACGAAGTCGCCAACCGAAGACTCGCTGGCTTCGGAGATCTGACGCGCTACTTCGCTGCGCACCGCCTGGCGAATGACAAACAAGCTGGTTCCGGTGAGGGCGGCAAAGATGGCCACCGTAGCGAGAAGCAGTTGCGTTCGCAGAGTGAGTCGTGGGATGGCGTCGCCCTCGTCAGGATGCTAGAGCTTCAGCCGCCATCACGAACTTGTAGCCTACTCCGTGCAGCGTGAGGAAGTGCCTGGGGTTCGAAGGGTCAGATTCGAGCTTTTGCCGCAGGCGCAGAATGTGGTTGTCGACCGTGCGCGTCGAGGGATAGTTGTGATAGCCCCAGACCTGGTTGAGCAGGTCATCGCGCGAAATCACACGGCCGGGATGCTCCAGGAAATACTTCAGCACACGGAACTCTTGCGCGGTGAGCGTAACTTTTTGTCCCGAGCGCGTGACCTCCATCGCGTCGCAGTGGACTTCTATGTCAGCGAAGCGGAACAGGCTGGCGGGCTCCTCTTTGACGGAGGGAACCTCGGTACGCCGCATGGCGCGCCGCACTCGCGCCAACAGCTCTTTCGGGCTGAAGGGCTTGGTGACGTAGTCGTCGGCGCCGAGTTCGAGCAACAGAACTTTGTCGTCCACCTCAGCATTTGCGCTCAGCACGATCACAGGCACATTGGGCGCCAGGGTCTTGAACTCACGGCACAGCTCGCGACCGTGCATGCCGGGAAGCTTCAAGTCGAGAAGCACGGCATTGGGGCGTTGTTCGCGAAAACTGGTCAGCCCGGCGAGACCGTCAGAGGCAACGTCTACCTGGTATCCCTCGGCGGTGAACGCCCGTTGCAGCGCGCGTTGCATCGCCTGGCTATCTTCCACAATCAGGACCTTATCCATTTTGAATACCCCATGCGGGCAGCCCTTTCGCTAATAGTAGTACGGAACTCACCCTGCCCGGGATACAAAAAAACGTGCGACCGGAGCCGGACCCCTGCTGAAAAGTCCGTGCCCCGGCCGAACGCCCTGTGCGAGCAGGAGGCCGCGTTGTTGGCTGCTGCCTCGCCGCTTACCCGAGCAAGGTGGTTGCAGCACGTGGAAGCGGCGTCCACTGAGTAGAGGGTAGTTAGGTCGCACCCGCCGTTTGTCACTAGCGTGTCTCACACCAGTCAAATTGTCATCGCGGGACTGGGCGATGAGGCCGTTTCTAGAGCGCGGCGATTGCTCTAGATCGAGATGATCATGTCATTCAATCGCGTCGGATACTTGTTCATGATCTCGCCTTTGGTCTGACCGACGATGACCGTGTCGGAGTGGCGGAAGCCTCCCCAGTTCGGGTCGTAGACGCCGGGCTCGCAACTGAACGTCATGCCGACTTTCAGCACAGTCTTGTCGCCGTCGGCGATCCAGGGCGACTCGTGTCCTTCGAGTCCAATGCCGTGACCGGTGCGATGCTTCAGGAACTGCGCATAGCCGGCCTTGCGAATCTGGTCGAGGCTCATCTTGTCCACCTGCTCGGCGACCATGCCTTCCTTCAGGTTTTCCGCAGCGGTGTCGTGCGCGGCGAGCATGGCATCGTACAGCTTCTTGGCGTAGTCACTCGGCTGGCCGACACAGAATGCGCGCTCGCATTCGACGTGGTAGCCGCCGACCGTCCGCTCCAAAGCTGAGGATGAGCGCGTCGCCTTTCTGCAGCCGATCTTTGCTGGGAACTGCGTGTGGGAAGGCCGAGCGCTTTCCGAACGGAACTAAGCCTCCAAACGGCGGCGCGATGTCGACGCCCACCACTGAAGTCAGCTCCTTCGACATCTTGTCGGCCACGGCATCGGCCGATGCCTTCAGGATCTCATCTTCGGTGACGCTGCCGTTCGCTTCGATGTAGGCGCGACCGGCCTGCACCGTGTAGTCGGCAAAATAGACGGCACGCCGCATCACACCGATTTCATCCTCGTCTTTCACCCAGCGCATCTGCTCTACGATATCGCCGGCGTCCACCAGCTTCGCCTTGGGAGCGCCGAGTTGCATTTGGGTGCGACGCGAGGGCGTGCACTCCTCAATGCCGATGTTTGGGCCTACACCACGCGCGTTGACGCGCTCGAAGATCCAGCGCACCCGGTTCACCGGACCGGGATAGTCGAAGTAAGCCTCGTAGTCCTTCACCCACCACAGCTTCACCTGGTCGGATTCAAGCTCGGGGATAAACAGCGCCGGCTCGCCCGATGCCGGTATCAGTGCGGCAAGTGGGCGCTCGGTAGGAAGATGGAAGTACCCGGTCGTGTATACCACATTGTGGGCATTGAGCAGCACCAGCGCATTCAGGTTGCGCTCGGCCATCTTCGCCTGTACCTGTTTGATCTTGCGCTGATACCACTCCGGCGGCAGGCGATCAGGCCCGGGAGGCGCGGGGACACTCGCCTTGATCTGTAAGGCATGCGTCTTGCCGAACGAGAATGAGGACGCCGTGACAGCAAGGGCAGCGGCTCCGGTGGAAGTCTTCAGAAACAACCGGCGGGAGGCGGAGAGATCCGAGTGTTCACTCATAGGGCAACCCTTATATCTGCAAGTTCAGCAGGAATCAAGCGTGCCCCTTGCTCCTACGTGTTGCAATGTCAAAAAAACAAACCCGCCCAGACCGGCTGGCCTGGACGGGTCTCTGGAGGAGGAGGAGGTAATTGTTAGTCGCGGGAGTGTGCCACCTCCAGCTCGCGGGTATTCAGCTCGCCTTCATCGAGCGTCGCAGTCTTGTCGAAGGAGTGGCCGGTCACCAGTCCCAGCACAAACCAGCCAAGCACGAGAGCGCCGAAAGCGAACAGCGTGTCACCGAACATGCGCATCCAGCGCAGGCGGGTGAGCATGGGGGTTTGCAGGAACTCAGCCGAGCGGGCATACCAGGTACCGTACTCAACTGAAGCCCACGCCTGCAGGAGTCCTACCGGCAGCATGCTCAACAGAACCATAAGGGCGAGGCCGATGTTGATCGACCAGAACGCGATGGCCAGCGGGCGGTCGCGCCACTTCAATCCGGGACGCAGTGCCCGCAGGCAGAAGAGCATGAGTCCGAGGCCGAGCATTCCGTACACGCCGAAGAGCGCGGTGTGGCCGTGTACTGGCGTGAGGTTGAGGCCCTGCACGTAGTAGAGAGCGATGGGCGGGTTGATCATGAAGCCAAACAGGCCGGCGCCAACGAAGTTCCAAAAGGCGACAGCGACGAAGAAATAGATCGGCCACTTGTAGGCGCTGATCCAGGCGGTTTGTGCGGTGCCGCGCGAGAGCCGGATGTTCTCCCAGGCTTCGAAGCCGACCAGCACCAGCGGCACGACTTCCAGCGCACTGAAAATTGCACCCAGCGCCAGCACCGACTGAGGCGTACCGGTAAAGTAAAGATGATGGAAGGTCCCGATGATTCCGCCGGACAGATAGATCACTGTGGAAAACAGCACAGCGCGCGTACCGGTTACGACCGATAACAGCTTCAGCCGAGTGAAGAGGAACGCGATGACCACGGTGGCGAAGACTTCAAAGAAACCTTCGACCCACAGGTGAACTACCCACCAGCGCCAGTATTCGGCCGTGATGAGAGGACTATGCTGGCCGTACATCAGGCCGGCGCCGTAGAACACCGGGATGGCGATGCTCGACACCAGGAACAGCGTGAGCAGTGAGTGGTTCTCATCGCGACGCGCCAGCGCAGGCTTGAGGCCGCGATACATCAGCCACAGCCAGAACAGCAACCCGACGAAGAGCAGGATCTGCCAGAAGCGGCCGAGGTCAACATATTCGTAGCCCTGCGCGCCAAACCAGAACCACAGATTGCCGAGCTTCTGCTCGATGCCCATCCATTCGCCGGCGAGCGAGCCGACGACCACCGCGACCAGCGCAACGAACAGCGCGTTAACACCGAAGCGTTGACCTTTTGGCTCGACTCCACTGACCGCGGGAGCGATGAAGAGTCCAGTCGCCAGCCACGAGGTTGCGATCCAGAAGATGCCGATCTGCAAGTGCCAGGTGCGGGCCACAGAGTAGGGTAGCCACTTCGCGAGAGGAATGCCGTAGAAGCCGTTGCCCTCCACGCCGTAGTGGGCGACGATGGCTCCGAGCGCAACCTGCACCACCCACAGCGCCGCGACGACAAAGAAATACTTGACCGTTGCTTTCTGCGAAGGCGTGGGGTTCAAGCCGAGCATCGGGTCGCGACGCGGCGCGCTTGCGGTGGACGCGTCGTGTTGCTGTGCGCCGAAGTACCACACCATGGCTCCGACGCCGGCGAGCAGAAGAACGAAGCTGATGACGCTCCACACGATTACAGCGCCGGTCGGGCGATTGCCGATCAGCTCTTCGTGCGGCCAATTCTGCGTGTACGTGACGTCCTGGCCTGGACGGTCGGTGCTCGCCGCCCATGCTGTCCACCAGAAGAAGGTGGCCATCTCACGCTCCTTGGTAGCATCGGTCAGCGCGCCGGCAGGGATTGCATACTCGTTGCGCCCCTTGCCATACACATCGGCGTAGTAAGCAGCGAGTTCCCGGAAGGCCGCCGCGCGATCGTCGTCCAAAACAATGGTGTCAGTTGCTGCGTTGTATGTGTTGCGGCGTGTGAGCTCCGTCAGCCGGCCTTGCAGCGCGGCGCGTGTTTCCGCCGGAGCTGCGGCGTAGCTCGCAAATCCCTGCGCGCGGGCCCAGCCATCCAACACAATCATGGATTGGCGATGCAGAAAATCGGCGCTCCAGTCAGGAGCGACGTAGGCGCCGTGTCCCCAGATGGTGCCGATCTCCTGGCCACCGGTGGATTGCCAGACGTTCTGGCCGTCGCGAATGGCTTCGCCGGTGAACAGGACCTGCCCGTCAGCCGTGACCACTTTCGACGGAATCGGCGGCGCGCTGTTGATGGCTTTGTAGCCGACTGCGCCCAGCACCGCGAACGAAATCAACATGACCACGCCGAGCGCGATCCATAGCTTTCTGTATTGCATGTATGAGCTCTCCTAGATGAAATTCGTTTAGTAGGCCGGGCGTGTTACCGGCCGCTTTCCATCGCGGCTGCACGCGGAAACAGAATGTTGTTCTCTTTGTGAATGTGCTGATGCAGGTCGGTTTCGAAACCCTGCAACGCCTGGTAGAGCGTGCGATAGCTGATGCAGGCATCTGCGGGAAGCCTGTAGTTGTGCGTCACGGTGCGCAGCGCGCGTAGCGCATCGCCGGCTCCGTCATGCTCGCGCATCATCATGCCGATGGGGTTCATCACCGTGCCGAACATCGCGGGCGGCGCAGGCTCTCCGGCGAGAGCGCTTTCTTCCATGCGTAGAACGTAAGGGAAGAGGATCTGTTCTTCCTTCATCAGATGGACTGAGAGCTCTTCGCCCAGCGCGGTAAACAGCCCCTGCACTTGCAGCAATTCGGGGTGGTTCTTGCCGTGAACGCCGACGACCTTCTCACTGAGCGCCAAAATGCGCGGGCACTCGGAGCGAACGAAGGCGTGGTGCGTGGAGGTGATGTTGGCGATGAGATCAGCCAGGGTTGCACGTTGCCAGTCTTGGGTTGATGGCGTCTGACTGGCGGATTCGGCACACTGTTTCAGGCGCTCCAGTACTTCGTCGATGGGGAGCTTGGCTTCGGCGCATGCCTGGTCGATGGTGCGGTTGCCGCCACAGCAATAGTCGATTCCGAGTTTTTCGAATTCGCGGGTACAGCTAGGCAGTTCAGCGGCGATTTCGCCAACCGTCTGGGTTGTTGCGATTGTCATTTGCGTTTTCTCCTGCGAGTCGCCGGCTTGTGTGCGGGACCGCGTCACAGAAGCCAGAGTAGAGGGCGGCGACGAGAGCCACTATGACTTCAGTCACGGGAGACAGGAATAGCGGGCGGAAAGAACTTGTAGCAGCTAGCCGGTCGAAGTTTCCAGCTCGGCTTCCAGTTTCTTGAGCGAAGGAATCTTCAGATCGCGATTGTCGACTTGAATCAGCCCGTCGGCCTGCAAGCGGCTCAGATTGCGCGAGACTAATTCGCGCACGGTTCCGATCTGTGCAGCGAGTTCGCTGTTGTTGGCCGGAAGCAACACAGTCACCACGTCGCCGTTGCGATTGCCCGCCGCTTTTGCCAGACGCACCAGCAGCGCGATCAAGCGGTGCCGCACAGTCGTAAACGACAGCTCTTCGATGATGTTTACTAGCCGACGCAAACGCCCGCCGACCACGCGCAATACCTTCAATGCAACCTGAGGATGTTGCAGGCACAGCGCCTGAAAATCCTGCCGGCTAAGAAAGAAGAGGGTGCACTCATTCACCGCCTGCGTCGATGCCGGATAGTTGCCTCCGTCAAAGACCGGTAGCTCAGCGATGGAGCTGCCGGGCCCATCGATGGCGAGGACCTGTTCGCGCCCGCCCGCCGACGATTTGAAGATGCGGACGTTGCCGGTATGCACCAGGTAGAGGCCGGCGCAGGCGTCGCCCTCGTTGAAGATGATTTCGCCAGCCTGGAATCGCCGCTGCGCCATGCGAGGTGTGAGGAAGGCACACTCCTGCTCCGAGAGTCCGGAAAAAATCTGAACCCGCTTCAGAAGTGCAACGACAGCATCTGCGTCAACGGCCATGGTGAGATTCTAAGCGCGGGTGTCAATGGGATGGCAGCACGTCGCTGCCGACTTGTCGTCAGGGCTTCACCGTTTCTTCGCGCACCGTCAGCTGCTGGATCAGGTCTTTGCGAACTTCGTAGCCGCGGCCCGGTTTGTCGGAAATCTTGATGGTGCCTTGCGGAGAAACCGTCACTTCGGGTTCGATGACGTCTTCTTTCCAGTAGCGCTTCGATGCCGAGACGTCGCCCGGCAGCTTGAAGTTCGAAAGAGTTGACAGTGCCACATTGTGAGAGCGGCCAATGCCCGACTCGAGCATGCCGCCACACCACACCGGAACATTGAAACGCTCTGCCGCGTCGTGCACCGCGATAGCTTCGCTGAATCCGCCCACGCGACCGACCTTGATATTGATGATGCGGGCGGCGCCGAGTTCTAGTGCCGCCGCGGTATCGCGCGCGCTCCGGATGGCTTCGTCGAGGCAGATTGCGGTCTGAAGCTGCTTCTGCAATTTTGAGTGGAAATAGAAGTCGTCACTCCACAGGGGCTGCTCGATCATCAGCAGCTTGAAGGGCTCGAACTGCTGGAGGTGCGGCAGGTCGTTGAGGGTGTAGGCCGAATTCGCATCGCAGCTCAGCAGGATGTCGGGCCAGCGCTGCGCGAATCTTCGCCAGTACGTCGACGTCCCATCCGGGCTTCACCTTCACCTTGATGCGCTGATAGCCGGCGGCCAGCTCAATTTCAATCTTCTGCAACAACTGCTCGTGTGAATCCTGAATGCCGATGCTGACGCCACAAGCAATCTCGCGGCGACTGCCTCCCAGCAACTGCCATAGCGGAATGCCTTTCTCCTGCGCCTCGGCATCCCAGACCGCGTTTTCCAGCGCAGCCTTGGCCATGCGATGCTGGCGCACCTTGCGCTAGCAATCCCGGAACTTCCGTGCCCGACGCAATCGTCTTCCCGAGCAGCGACGGTGCGAGATAGCGGACGATCACATCCCATGCGCCTTCGATGTACTCCTCGCTGTAGTACGGTTGCTCGCCGGCAACGCACTCGCCCCAACCTTCGAGGCCATCGCTGTGCACCGTGACGAGCATGACGCGCCGATGTGTAGGTGCGCCCAAAACTCGTCTCGAAGAAATGGACGAGCGGCATGTTCAGTTCGCGAAGGGTAATGGCGTCAATTTTCATAAGAAGGGGCTTCACCACGGAGACACTGAGGTCACGGAGGAAACTTATGTCAGGGATTGTCATCACGAGCATAGCGAGGGATCTGGTCTCTGCTTGCGCCCCGCACCAACCCTACAGAGGCCTATTTGGCGCTGTGGACGAGAACAGATCCCTCACTTCGTTCGTGATGACAAACAAAAACCTCGGTGTCTCCGCGGCGATTACGCCCTACTCGCAAACGACCAATCTTCGTCCCAGCGTCCCACCAGAAAGACTCCGCTGCCCCGATCATCGCGGCCATAGCCTAGGCACGACAGACCATCAGCGAATGCTTTCAAGAACAGCTCGCGATTGCGCGACTGCACCTCGGCCGCCTTGGAGCGTGTCTCTTCCTCGGCCTTCCATGCGTAAATCTCGGCAGGAACTGCGATTTGCAGCTCCGGCTGAAATCCGGGCAGATGCCCCGACATTAGCAGCGACTCGACGCGCTTCGACTTGAGCCACCACTCCGCAACAAGGCGGTCGGTCGGCAGAAAACCCTGCAACGGCGAGGTCGTGATTCCGTACTGATTCAGGTTGTAGCGTCGCGCGATGGCGCCCAGACGCTCCAGGTTGAAGTACGCGTTCTTGATTTCCAGCGGATCGAAGGTCCATTCGATCAGGTCGTAGCCCAGAGCGATTGCATCTTCGCGCTGAAACAGCTTGATGCGGCGCCCCAAGCCGGTGTTGCGATAGCTCTCCTTCACTCCCAGCATGTGCGAGTGCAGATAGGGATAGCGCCGATGCGTCGCCGGCAGCGACAAAGAGAAGCCGACCATGGTGTCGCCGTCCCAAGCGCCGATCACCTGCCCGCCGATCTTGGAGGCGACGGAGAAGACCCGCAGCGGTATCAAGCTCGAGATCGCTGAAGCCCCACACCTCGCGCTGCAGATCGACGCAGGTCATTGAATTCCTCGAGCGTGCTGCACCGCCTGAGCTGCAAGGCATCGATGCTCATGCTTTTTCCCGTTGCTTCGATTCCTGCCATAAGGACTCCATCTCCGCCAGCGATGCATCGTCCGGCTTGCGCCCCTGGGTGCGCAGCCGGTCTTCGAGATATTCAAAGCGGCGGCGAAACTTGCGGTTCGTCTTGCGCAAAGCCGACTCAGGATCGAGCGACAGATAGCGCGCTATATTCACCAGCACGAACAGCAGGTCTCCAACTTCATCTTCTAAACGCGAACGCAGCTCCTCGGGGACCTTCGCTCCACGCGCGCTCGCGACCGCTTTCGACGACTGCGGCTGCGGTCCCGGCTCGGGATACTCCTTCAGGTTCTGACGCAGCTCGTCGGTTTCCTCGTGCAGCTTGTCGAACAATCCCTCGATGTTCGGCCAATCGAAGCCGACATGCGCCACGCGCGAGCTGATTTTATAGGCTTCCATCAGGGCGGGCATAGCGGATGAAATGCCATGCAGTACCGACTCGGGATGAGCTGCCTGCGGGAGTTGCGCCGTCTGCCGCCGCACGCTTCTTCTTTTCTTCCGCTTTCAATGCTTGCCAGTTGCGCAGCACCTCGCCAGACGTATCGGCTTTCACCTCGCCGAAAACATGCGGATGACGGTCAACCAGTTTGGTCGACAACCGATCGAGCACGTCATCGATGGTGAAGTGCTTCTCCTCGGCTGCCATTTCGGAATAAAAGAGGACCTGTAGCAACAGGTCGCCGAGTTCGCCGGTGAGCTCGTCCCAATCGCGGGCGTCGATCGCCTCGAGTACCTCGTAGGTTTCTTCGAGGGTATAGGGCTTGATGGTGTCGAAGGTCTGCTCGCGGTCCCAGGGGCAGCCGCCCGGAGCGCGCAGTCGAGCCATGATGGAGACGGCGCGTTCGAATCGCTCGCCGGTGGTAGGCATGGGAAACAATGTAAATGACGCAGAATCGTTTGCGCTATTGGCGAGCGTATTCGTCCACCTTTCGCTATTCGCTATTCGCTCTTCGCCAGAGCTCGCGGCAATGCAAGCGCCCTGGACAGCAGCCGCGGATCGTCGCTGATCAGTCCATCAACTCCCCACGCGGTCAGCCGTTGCATGTCTTCTTCCACGATTCACCGTCCAGGTGAAGATCTGCACGCCGCGGCCATGAACCTCCCGGATCAGCTTCTCGGATACCAGCTCGTACTGCGGAAGGAACACCTGAATCGGCAGCTCCTGCCAGGTGCGCACATCCGCAGCGCGATCGCATATATAGCCCAATGGCAACGATGGATCAAGCTGATGGAATCGACGCAGCACTTCGGGAAGAAAAGAGGAAAGCAGGAAGCGTTGCGGCTCACTGCGCCCCAGAGCGTTGACGATCAACTCTTCGCCGCCCGAAACCTTTATCTCGATGTCTAAATAGGCGCGATCGCCAAACGTCGCCAGCACATCTTCGAGACAGGGAAGGACCTCGTCGCATCCCGAACGAAGACTAGCAAAAAGCGACGTTGCAACGTTGCGGCCGCCCGACCGCGCATCATGGCAAAGCACTAGCCGCTTATCACGGGTAATGCGAACATCAAACTCGAATCCGTCACAGCCGTGCGTGAGCGCATATTCGAAAGCGGCGAGCGTGTTCTCGGGCGGAATCGCCCCAGCTCGCGGGCTCAACTTCATGCGCGATAACGGCCTCGCTCCGCGATGGCCCAGCAGCAGCGGTCTCGTCGTCGCGCCTCGTGAGCTCACAACGTGCTCGGCTGACGAACGAGCATTGCTCGCTTCACGTTTCGCGTTTGCGCCGCGCCCCGAACCTTCGGAGGTGCTGCGCGCCGTTTGCTTCGTCATGAGCTTCCCTCCGTGCTATACCATATCCCCAGCCCTTCATGAAGCGCATCGCTATCCTCGGGTCGACCGGCTCCATCGGCAAGAGCACTCTGCAAATCGTCGAGGCGTTCCCCGACCGCTTCTCGGTCGTCACCCTCGCAGCCGGCAGCAATGTGGACTTGGCATTCGAGCAGGCACGGCGCTGGCATCCCAAGCTGGTTTCGATGGGCTCGGCGGAAGCCGCCAACCATCTGCTCGACAAGCTGAAGACGGTCGGCCTCAGCCAGGCAATCGAGGTGGTGCACAGCGCCGAAGGCACGGTACGGG
The DNA here is from genome assembly GCA_963819645.1 of uncultured Acidobacteriaceae bacterium. Lineage (GTDB taxonomy): Bacteria > Acidobacteriota > Terriglobia > Terriglobales > Acidobacteriaceae > CAVVDY01. The sequence continues at coordinate 11,767 of CAWFWZ010000010.1, read as the reverse complement.
TCGCGACGCACTCCGACGCCGATTTCGTGGTCAGCGCCATTGTTGGAGTCGCCGGCCTGGAAGCGACCTACGAAGCCGTAAAGGCCGGCAAGACCGTCGGGCTGGCCAACAAAGAATGCGTGGTCACCGCGGGCGACCTGATCGTCACCGAAGCTCGTCGGCAAGGCAAGCCGCTGCTGCCCATCGACAGCGAGCACAACGCCATTCACCAGTGCATGCGTGGAGGTCGTCGTGATGAGGTCCAACGCGTCTGGCTGACAGCTTCGGGCGGTCCGTTCCTGCACACGCCGCGCGCCAGCTTCGCGCAGATCACCGTCGAGCAGGCGCTCAACCATCCGACCTGGAAGATGGGTAAGCGCATCACCATCGATTCCGCAACTCTGATGAACAAAGGATTCGAGGTGATCGAAGCCTGTCGGCTGTTCGATATGCCTCCCGCGCAAGTCAGCGTCATCGTGCATCCGCAGAGCACCATTCATTCGATGGTCGAGTTCGTGGACGGCAGCCTCCTCGCGCAACTTAGCGTCACCGACATGCGGTTACCTATTCTGTACGCGCTGACTTATCCCGAGCGCATCGAAAGCGACCTGCGCTTTCCGGTCAACGAGTTGCGGCGCCTGGACTTCGAAGAGCCTGACCTGGAGAAATTTCCCTGCTTACGTTTGGCCTATGAAGCTGTCGAAGCAGGAGGCGGAAAGACGATAGCCCTCAACGCAGCGGACGAAATAGCGGTGGCCTCCTTCCTCGAAGGTCGTATTGGATTCGAAGATATCCCGGCTACAATAGAGTGGGTAGTTCGTGAAACATCCGCCCTTGTGCCTGAATCTATAGAGCAGGTATTGAACCTGGATGCCGACGCCCGTCGCCGGGCCCGCCATCATATTCAGGAGATCAGCCCGGCCGAAGCAGTGCCCCCGAATCTGCCACCAGCCAGGCGAAAACAGCTCTCCCGGTCGTAAAGAGGTCTATGGAATCGTTTCTCATCGCGGTAGTTTCTATGGCCGATCGTGCTCGGCATCATGATTCTGGTGCACGAGTTCGGTCACTATGCCGCTGCCAAGCTGTGCGGCGTCCGGGTTGACGTCTTCTCCATCGGATTCGGCAAGCGCCTGGTTGGCTTCCGCCGCGGCGATACCGACTACCGCATCAGCGCCCTGCCGCTCGGCGGCTACGTGAAAATGGCGGGCGAAAACCCGCTCGAGTCGCGCACCGGAGCGCCTGACGAATTCATGTCGCATCCGCGCTGGCAGCGCTTCATCATCGCCATCGCCGGCCCGGCCATGAACATCCTGCTCGCCATCGGACTGCTCACCGGCGTCTACATGGTGCATTACGAGCACCCGGTGTATCTCGACCAGCCCGCCGTCATCGGCTGGGTCATCGAGAACTCACCTGCCGCCAAGGCCGGAATCGAAGCCGGCGACCGCATCACCCGCATCGAAGGCGTCCAGAACCCGACCTGGGAAGACGTGCTGCTGAAGACTGCCGTCGAAACCAACCAGCCCATCGACGTCGCAGTGCAGCGCGGCAACCAGATCCTCGCCAAGCAGGTAAATCCTGATTCGCAAGGCAGCAGTCCCGACCAGTACCAGACCCTCGGATGGGTGCAGGACGAGCCCATCACCGTCACCGAGCTCGAACCCAACATGCCCGCCGCCAAGGCCGGAATCCAGCTTGGCGACCAGATCGTAGCCATCAACGGAGTTTCCGTCCGCTCGCTGTTCTCGGTCATCAAGCACCTGCAGGACAGCGGCGACAAGCCGGTCGACATCACCGCCCTTCGCAACGGCCAAGAGCTGCACTTCACGGCCACTCCGATCATGACCGACGAAGGCGGCACGAAGCGCTATCGGCTGGGCTTCCAGTCGGAACCGGTTCGCGTCGATAAGCTGCCGTTCGCTCAGGCGCTCAATCGCTCCATCACCGAGAACAAGAAGTACTCGATGCTGATCCTGACGCTGGTGCACAAGATGGTCGAGCGCCAGACCTCGATCAAGCAGATGGAAGGCCCCATCGGCATCGCGCGCGCCTCCGGGCAAGCCGCTCGCCAGCCAGGTTGGTCGCCGCTGCTGAGCCTGATGGCCGGCATCAGCCTGAACCTCGGCATCTTCAACCTGCTGCCCATTCCCATCCTCGACGGCGGCATGATTCTCATGCTGATTATCGAGAGCCTCATCCGCCGCGATATCAACATCCGGGTCAAGGAACGCATCTACCAGACGGCGTTTGTCTTCCTGGTGCTCTTCGCCGTAGTCGTCATCTACAACGACATCATGAAGGCGCTTCCGGGACTGGCGCAGCGGCTACCGTAGAGGGGCCGCTTTTCGCTATTCGCCATTCGCTCGGGTGCCCCATTCCGGCTTCTTTTGCCGGGGTGGGATAAACGTTCGGGTGCCCCATTCAAGCCGTCGTTTGGCTTGAGTGGGATACGCGACAGCAGCTTCCAGCCGCCAGCTCCCAGCCAAACCACTGACAACCGACCACTGACAACTGACAACTGCACTTACCCCCCTCCCCCACCTGCTCGTAAAATCTTGATTCCATTGGGCAAGCTGAAAATTTTCCCGCTAAAATCTTGAGCCCGTGAGACTTACAGGCAAAATCCTGTAAACAAAGGGGTTAATGGCTCGGGTGCGCCATTCAAGCCGGGGTCCCCGGCGAGCGCCGCAGTTGCGGTCGATGGGGTGGAAGCCGTCGTTTGGCTTGAGTGGGACTCTTAAGTGGCTTCGAAGGGGCGCAGCTTCAGCTGAGCCGTCATGCCCCTCAGGAGGTGTCATTCCGAGCCCGCCTCGGCGGGCGAGGGACCTGCAGTTCTACCGCCGCCAGCTACAGCCCGTTCCGGCACTAATTGCTAGTTGCCAGTTGCTGTGACCCACATCACCAAAAAATTTGTGTGCGCGATATTTTGTTTTCAACAACTTAGCCAACATTTCGTCACGCAAATATTTGATTCCCAAGGACTTAAAGTCAAATATTTCATTTCAAAGAACTTAGCGGGATTCGCCCCGCAGGGACACTCTTCGCTGTCCTCGGAGGTAGTCTATGAGTTGCTGAAGTGACCTGCAAAGAAAAACTGCGGAGCAGAGGTTACGAAGGTGGTAGGCGAGTTCCAAAATGGGAATTGACGACGTTAGAAGGCCGAAGCCATAACACTTGTTCCCCTCAGTCAACGCGTTTCGCTCGCCGGCGGCGTCCAGCTTCCGTCCACGATCGACGGCGCCGTTGATCGTTGGCCAGTACATTCGCATCACCAGGGAGAATTTCCCTTTCGGTGCAGGCAGCCAGTTGGCCTCTTTTGCCTTGCCCGGCGAATCCGCCTGCAGATACATGTCGACCGAGCCGTCCGGGTTGGTGATGAACTTGTTGCGCTGGCTCAGTTCGTAGCGATTGATCGAGTTCGGCACGAAGAAGAAGTCCGGGTCGTAAAGCGTCAACGACCAGAAGGCCTTCACCGGCGGGAACTGCCCCTTGTCGAAGTGGATCACGTACTTGTGGTCTGAGCCGTTGTATCGTCGCCGCTCGCGTCCTTCTGCGAGAGCGGATAGATCGCATCCTGCGGGCGGTTCCAGCCCGGCCCCAGCATGTTCGCCATGGCGCGCAGCGGATAATCAGTTCCCCAATTGCCCACGCCGGAGGTGAAGTACAGCCAGCCGTTGGTGGTCTTTTGCTCTTTCAAGAGCTTGACCATCTTCAGTAGCGCCAGCTTAGGGACGGCCTTGATGGCCTCACGGTCGAACGCTCCCAGCTTGCTGGGATCGTAATCCTGCCCGGGCACCAACCCGATCTTCGCCATCCGCGCGACGAGCGGAGCATCTGCCGCGGTCGGCGGATTGGTCTTCATCAGCTGCGCGAGGCGGGTGAAGTAGGCGTCGACGTCCAGCGCGTCCACCTGTTTGCGCACAGCGGTCTTCATGTCGAAGTTGGGATCGACCTGCCCCGGAGGCGGCGTGTAAGGCTTGCCGTAAGCACTGAGCGGAACAACAGTGACTTTGTCCTGTAAGGCGTGAACCGCTTTGTAGTCGTCGGGCGTTCCGGTGCAGTAAATGCGTCCCAGCACCCACACCATGCCAGTGGCGGACTTCACCTGCGTCACGCCGGGCGGCAAGGTGCCCGTCCAACCCGGACCGGTAATGGCGTAGGTCTGGGCCTTGTAGCCGGTCGTCGCCGGGCTGGCAACGCTGATCACCTCGGAGTAGCCGTCGAGCATGGGAATGATGTAATACCGGTTGCCCATGTCGGGAATGCTGAGGACCGACGGCTCCTTGGAGACATCCAGCCAAGCCTCGGTGTACAGCGTGTCGGCATTCGGTGCGGCACAGCAGTGGTTGTCCACCGCCGGATACGTGCGCATCCGGATCATCTGCCCCATGGGAGCATGTTCGGCGTCCGGCACGGCCACGTTGGTCTGCTGCTGGCGTGCCACGTCGAACGTCATCAGCGGATAGCCGTACAGATACGCGTCAACCGCGGTGCTGACCGCTTCTTCCAGACCCGGGGTCTTCGTTTCTTCTTTCTTAGAACTGCAGGCGACAAGAAGGATCGCGAGCAGTACCGTCGGGCACACGAGTGATCTCTCGATGAATTTCATGAGTCCTAATCTCCGGCAGCATGTGAACAGACGACGCAACCGACACACGACCGCGGGCGCACATCATTGCGCGGCCGCCAGTTGGGCGTTTACGGAACGTAGCTGCAAGCCGTGTCGTAGCCGCAGCCCTGGTAGGTGTTCTGAAACTCGTCCTGTGTCACCCACGCCAGGTGGTTCGGCGGCGGCGTTCCGACCTTCAGGTCCTTGTCGAGCACCTTGGTCCGGAACTTCCAGCCCGCTGGCAGCTCCTTGAATTGGGAGCCGAGGTCCTTGAGGTTGTCCGCCGTCTCGCCCTTATTGACGAAGTTGGTCCAGGACTGCATGACCAACACCTTCCCGTCGCCCATGTCGATCAGATAAACCTGCAGTTCCCTTCTTGTACAGGTACGCGTTGTTACGATGGATCTGGCCGGGATGGTAGTGGCCCGGCGCCGACTGCCGCCTTGCATCGCCTCCACGGGTACGACACCCATCCAAACCATCTTGACCGGTCCGAATTGCTGCTCGTCGCCGACTTCATAGACCCAGAATTCATCCCACGTCCAATGACGGCTGGGGTTCAGGAAAACGTTAATGCGCCCGTGTCCTTGATGATCTTCGCTTTGTCCCCTACGATCTGCGTGAACTGTTCCGGGCTGCAGTGGTCGACGCCGGTCGGGTTGTAGAAGTTCGCGACGGCATTTTCCGGCGAGGTGCCCACGATAGGAGCCACCTCGCAGAACTCATAGTTTGGCCCCTTCGCGTGGAGCTGCTTGCCCGGAATGATGTGCTGCTTGGACTGCGCGGCCATGTTCTGCTCGGCGGTCTGGGCGAATGACACGCCGCAAAGCGCGCTCATTAGCACAATATTGAACAACGCTCTTTGCATCATGATCGGATCTCCACTTCTTTACAGATGGGTATTAAACAAACTCATTTTGTACGGGGTCCAGTAACTACGGCTTGTAGGTGCAGTTGGTCTGGCCATCCTCGTCAAAGCACGCGTTATAGGTTCCTTGCAGATCGTCCTGAACGATGCGCGCCGTGCCGTTGATCGCGCCAACCTCGAGGTCCTTGTCCAACACCTTGTAGCGGTACTTCCAGCCGGCCGGAAGCTTCAGCTTCGTATCGAGCGTCTTGAGTTGGTCGTAGTTCAGGTTGGGATCGACGATCAGAGAGTAGGCCTGCATGATCCACGGCGTGCCGCTAGGGTCGTCGAGAATGAAGACTGTCTGGCCCGCTTTGTAGCCCTGATGGGACGCGCGATGAACGGTCGTCGGATTGTAGTAGGTGGACCCTGCCTCTTTGAAATTCTTGGGCAACTGCACCTGGGCAAACCAACGCGCCTGCAGACCCTCGAAGTCGTGCTGCGTCCCGACCGGTAACTCGATCCAGTCGTACATCCAGTACCGTGGCCCGTTCTTGAACACGCCCAGTAAGTCGTATTGCTTCTTCAGTCCCTCGATATCGACCTTGGCCCACATATCTGCCGGGCACGTGTCGCGAGGATGGCCCGCGTCGTTCAGGTGGGTCGTGTTATAAACGGCTCCCTGCAGGTCTTTCGTAATCGGATTGCCGCCGATAAGAAATATCTCGCAGTAGCGGAGGTTGTTGAGACCATCGAACCGCATCATTTTGGCTTGCGCCCCATCCTGCGGAACCGCCTTCGAGCAACCCGCCAGCAACGAAAGCAACACCAATAATCCCAACAGCGCACAGGCGCTAGTTATCTTGCGAACGAAATTCATTCGAATCTCCTTATGATTTCACCTTCAATTACTGGGCGAGCTGCGCCAGGGCCGCACGCAAAGGTGCGTCAGACACGTGAATCAATCCGCCGTACGGCTGGTACATTTCGAGGATCAGGAAGATCGCTGAGCAAACCGCCAGCGCAGAGAGCGAATAGGCTGACCACAACCGTCAGGTTGGGACGAACGAATAGTCCAAAGCTCATGAAAAGCAAGGTGAGCCAGAAGACCAGCACGGCCAGCAACGGCATAGGAACAGACGAGGACTTCTGTGCGAACATCAGCGATCGGGTCTGGCCTAGTTTGAATCGCCATGCTTAACGCCTGCGACTGCAGGAACCGTTGATTGTCGCTGTGGGGAGAGAGCTCTTGAATTTTGCCGAAGACGGCTCCTTCATTCGCTGCGAAGGGTGCGAAATGGGTCTTGTCCGAACCGTCTTGCGCCCATGTGACATCCACCATGTTAGCTACCGAGCTGCGCAGGAGCTCACGTATTTCTTTCGTCTCTGGTCCGAAATGAGACAGGATCCGATCCAGCAACACGACATCTGCGGCGAGCTGCGTCACCTCGGAGCTCTGCGTATCGTAGAAGCCCTTGCCCGAAGCGATCAGCAGTCCGAGTACTAACGCCAGCGTGGTCCCGACCAACGCCATCCCAAGCCGCACAGCTTCCTTGGAATCGGAATCGAGGTGTCGTTGGGCAGAAGGGAATGGAGGAAGATGCCGAGCAGCGCTCCGCCAAACACGCAAGCAAACACAACAGCGCTGATGGTGATGGGGCTCATGTTGTTTACCCTCCCAATGTTTGGGCGGATCTGCCCGTGACGCCAACCAGTAGCAACGCTCGAGCCCGCCACTCTGATGGCGAGGTACCTCGCGACCCTCACGCTGCGGCAGGAGATATCTGTCCGCACGGCTCTCTGCTAGAGTGAATTCAGGATCTTCTGCTTCGAGGCGTTGTATTCGCTTTGGGTAATCAACCCCTGGTTGTAGAGCGACTGGAGCTCCTGGAGTTGCTGCTGTGGCGACTTCTGCGATGCCTTGCTGCGGCATGCCGCAGCTTGACTGGCAGCCGCAGCCGATGCCGCAGCAGCCTGCGATGCGGCCGCCGCAGACTGCGCCGCTGCGGCCTCAGCCGCCTGCTGTTGCTGTGCTGCCGCTTGCTTGCTGTTGCGCAGCCGGCTTCTTGCTTCTCCGCCGCGCTCTTTTCGGTCGAGCCGACGACGATCGCCGTTCTCCGGACAGCCCGGCGCCGAACGCCGGCGATGGCCGAACTCGGAGGCGCGTACACCAGCAGCACGAGGACGCCCAGCAGTAGCTTCAACAGGGCGGACTTTCTAAATAGGTTTCGCATCGTGACAATCTCCTTTGTCCAGCGTTAGGACTTCTTGCGGATGTACGTGAGTTCCATACTTTCGAACATCCTGCCGCTCAGCGTCTGCTTGCCATAACTCCGTGACGTGATTCCCGTCCGGAGACATGGTGAGCCTCATCTCGAGCTTGGTGGGCTTAAGGGTGATCGCGTCGTAGATGGTTGCGGTCAGCTTTGCGATCTTACCGTCCGGATCCATGTTTCCCGTGTACCACTCCATGCCGGTGCTGCCCGTGTCCATATAGCACGCCACGTACTGCCCCCTGGACGTTGTCAAAACCCGCGTAGCCGATGCCGCTCCAGGCCTCGCCCATGATGAATCCGGACAGCATCTGTTGTATGTAGCGGTGGCCAAGCACCCAGCTCGCAACCGCAGTCGCCGTCGACTCGATCGGAGGCTCGCCTGGATTGATCCACACCTTGACCTTCACGTCGAAGGTGCCCACCATGAAGTCGAGCCGTTTCTGTTGGTCGCCCGGTTCCATGGCGGCATCCATGGCTTTCACGATCGCCTTGCTGTCCGCCGGAGTAATCGCCACCTGCGCAACTGCGCTGGCTGCGAAGGCGAACAGGACAAGTAGCGACAAACACGCTGTAACAACCTTCAAAGACTTACTCATTGGTGCCTCCTGAAACCGTTGCTTTCTACGAACCGATGGTTCTCCCGTGGTTTATCCGCAATATAGATAGCGTCCCAACAGTAGGCCGCAGAGTGACGGCGCCTTGTGACCGTCGTCACTCTTAACGGTGACGTCCGAATGAGGTCGACTCTTCTTCTGCAGCGATGCGGGGTGTCGCGCTCTTCCTTCGGCTGAAATTAGTGGGATGTCACACGATTGACCTAGCGAAATCGCAGACCACGTCTGCTACGGCCGGGTAGGCTCGTGGAGTGACAGCAGGTCTCAAGCGCTAGTCGGTCCCTTATCGATATATCTGTATAGCTGTCGGGATTGTGTCGCCGGCTGAATCAGGGCTGGTAAGGAATATTGTTTTCTTCGAGCCACTCTCGCGCCACGCGCTGGTAGGCTGCGTCGCGAAAACGGTACCAGTCCTGCTCCAGCCCGAGCCGGCTGACCGCGTCTTTGAATCGCCGGAAGGCAACGGGCCGTGACTGGCCGCCATCAGCTCGGCGCGGCAATGGCAGTGAGCGTCTTCGCCGGCAAAGTCCTGCATCATTCTCCATTCGTCGATGCGGACGCGGTCGGGAAGCTCAAGCATGCGATCCTCGGCAAGCGCGCGCTTGATCTTGGGCAGAAGCTGCTGCATCCATTGCGGCGCCGAATCCCAATTGTCGCGCTCGGCAAACTGTGCTTCCTCGTCATTGAAGGTAATAATCTCGCCGCTGTCGGGATCAAGATAGGAGTGCAGCTCGTCACTTTGCAGGTCGAGCGCCTCCACTATGTTTGCGAGAGAAACGACCACCATACACGTACCCCCGGCCGGCTCCTTACAACGGGAGATATTAGCTGAGTGTGCCGCCGGTTCGCCATCCGAGAGGACGCGGACGAAATTGTCGGAGAAGATCGCTGTGCAGGGGGGCAAGGCTTGTCACTCCCACTCATCCCAAACGAAGGGATGAATGGGGCACCCGCGCTGTATACAAATACCGCATTCTTCCCCCGCATGAATGCGGAGGCTTCCACCGGGAAGTCGGTGGTTGGTGAATCCCACTCATCCCAAACGAAGGGATGAGTGCGGCACCCGAACGCTATGGGTTGTGAGAGGGACCATCGTAAGCCCCACATTTCCCAAAAGAAGGGAAATGTTGGCCACCCCGCGGTCCTCGGTCGGGATGACACATTAAAGTCCCTACCCCGCCAAAAGAAGGCGGAATGGGCACCCCGGGGGGGTCCCTCCCCAGGTGGCCAACCGATGGCAAGGCCCAATGGGGCACCCGAGTTCTAGGCGAGAAAGCGCTGGGCGGAGCGAGCCTTGGCTTTGGCTGCTTCTTCTTCGCGATTCTTGGGTGAGGCGGTGGTCTCCAGCGAACTGAGCAAGCGCATCGAAGCTGCCGTTATCTCGTCGATCGCCGAGTTGAATGCATGCTCGTTCGCCTTCGACGGCTTGCTGAAGCCGCCGATCTTGCGCACAAACTGCAACGAGGCGGCTCGCACCTCTTCCGGCGTTACCGGTGGATCGAAGTTGAAGAGCGGTTTGATGTTTCGACACATAGGGAAATGGTAAGGCAAGAAGTTGTCAGTCGTCAGTGGTCGGTTGTCAGTGAGAAGTGGATAGTGGGCAGAGGTTGTTCGGAGGTAGACAAAGCGGAAGCCGTCGGTTCGCTTAGGAGGACACAAACTGCGGGTCCTGAGCTGCGCCCCTGCATGCCAGCCAACAGCCAAGTCCGAGTGCCGAAGAGCAGATCCCTCGCGCCAACAGATGGCGTTCGTGATGACTAAAAGCCAAGAGCCAAAAGCGGCATTACCGCCGCTTGAATCGATCCAGGAAGTGTAAACGGAGATTCCAACAACTGCGTTGGCAAGGGCTGAGATGGCGACCTGGGTCCAGCTCCACTGCACGGTCTGGCGCAAGAGGCCGTGGGCGACGCCATACAAGATTCCCTGGTGCGCGACAAGAAGAGGTAGGTGATCAGAAAGCGGGTGCCGTGATTCTCGACGTCGATCTTCACCCCCAGCGACGACGCGGCAAAGCCGATGATGGTGTCGGCAATGCCGTACATCCCGATAGGATGGGCTGGGCCCCGCGAGCGTGTCTTGCAGAAGGCCGATGATGGCTCCGGTAAGGCATCCGCTGATGGGGTTGCGGCGGGCCACCGCAAAAAGATGACCACCATCATGGGGAGATCGAGGATGGGAAGGAAGCGAATCCGGACCGGCAGGAAGCTTGGATCGCCACCGCCGCCAAGGGAACGAAGATAACAACCGGCCAGCCGAACTCGATAGACCGCCACCTGATCGCGCGAGGTGAGACTGCCGCGGAAGGCCATGGCTCGTGTCGTCATCGCTGCGGATTAGCGGCCTGAGGCGGCGCCGCAAGGTTGTGACGCCGGAGCCGAGGTATTGGCCTCAGGTGGGTTGCGCGGCTTGGGCGCGGGCCTAGCGCTCTCGCTCGGAGATTGCGTTTGTGTGGTCGAAGAAGTTCCTCCAGCTGCCGGCGCTTGAGTGGTTGCGCCCGGTCCTGGTTTCTTCACCAGCGCGCCCCATTTGTGCCGGAAAAGGAATTCGCCGTAGTCGAGGGATGGGGTGTTGTGCCGGTTGCTGCGCCGCCCGTGCCAGGGGTCGTCGGTCTTGGAGTTGCCGGTGCGCCGGGACGATTGGCAGCAGCGCCCGGCCCAGTTGGGCGCGGAGCCGCAGTTCCTGCCGCTGTCGTGTTCGGCGCCGTCGTTGTAGCGCCAGGTTTCGCTCCAGGAGCGCATGCGCCAGCAGCTCCGGGGTGACCACTGCGTTTCCGCCAGCATCAACGGTAGTCTGGCCGGGCACCGTCGGCAGTCGCTGCGCGAGAATGTCGGAGGCGCGAATCGGCCCAAGGTCTTTCACGTCGGGCGGCTGCTCCGTCACTTTGGTCACCACCAGAACCTCTTCCAGGCGGTCGAGCCGGCCGCGGGTAGGACGCGAATGTTGAGGAAAAGGTCCTTGCCGGGTGTGACATCCACCACTTTGCCCACCGGGCAGCCCCTTGGGGAAGATGCGATCTCCGCCGCTGGTAACCAGCTCTTCGCCAGGTACGACTCGCTCATCAGCCATGACGTATTGCACGGTGGTCGTTCCGTTAGAGGCGCCGCGCAGGATGCCCTGAAGGCGCGGTATTCTGCAGCATGACACCGACACCGCTGAGCTGATCGTTGATCGACAAAACCTGGGCTGAATCTGGAAAAACCTGCACCACCTTGCCGACTATGCCGCCAGGGGTGATGACGGCCATGTCGGTGCGAATACCGTCACTGGAGCCCTTGTCGATGTAGAGCACGCGTGACTGATCGCTGCCGCTGGTGCCGATGACCTGTGCCGCAACGGTGGCGTCGATGTGCTGCTCTTTAAACGCAAGCAGGCTCTGGATGCGGCGTGCCATCTCGGCATCTTCGCGCAGGCGTACCTGATCGAGCTTCATCTGGTCGAGTTC
>CAWFWZ010000009.1:0-19428 GCA_963819645.1 uncultured Acidobacteriaceae bacterium | reverse complement strand
TATGATGAGGATAGCGGTGATTTGTGGCACACCGACTTGTGCAGGAACCGTCACGGGTGCCTACCGGAAGTGACCTTTCACCCACGAGCGCAAGTCAGAGAGCAGGAAGTATTGACGACGCCAGGTGTCGATTCGTTTGTTCTGTCGTTTGAAGAACACTCCTTGAGAAACAAGAAAACGCGTAATCACTGGATGATTTGTTCATCAAGAGACCCCGACTTGTTGGTGTCGTGGGGCTATGCACCTACTCATGAAGTGGCTGAGATCGATGCAAGGAATGAGCTCGAAGACTTGGTCTCTGGGCAGACTCAAGGTGGGCGGGTGGCCAGCAGCATCACGCCATTTAGTCGCCGAAGGATTGAGCACACTAACGTGACCATGCCGTCACCCTCAATACTTGGTCCGTCAGACTCCAAGAGTCTCTATTAGGGAACGCCCAAACAGCGCATCCATGCGTCCTTCCCACATTCGCGTTGTCATCCTGCTCTTAGTCTCACTAGCGGTTATCGGTTGGGCAGTACCGACGGCTGCCAATTTCCTTGTCGAGTACAACTGGTGGAAAGAGCTCGCGCAGGTCAACACCTGGGTCAGCATGATGTGGTACAGCGTCGTCCCGGCAGCGGCAGGAGCCTTGGTTGCCTTCATCGCACTGTATCTTGCGCACACGTATGGCTTGCGGTTCGCGGGCATTCGTCAGCGCGATTTCCCCGTTTACTCTCGCATCATTCCGGTCGGTCTTGCCCTGTTCGCGATCATGTTCGCGTCATCCGCCATCGATTCCTGGACAGTCATGCGATTCGTTGGGTCGCGAGGGCTTAGCGCGCCGGTCGACGCATGGCAAGACCATGTATTTTCACATAAGTTGCCGTTTTACCTATTCGATTTACCCTTCTATTCCGACCTGCTCGGATTCCTGTTTGCTCTCGCGATACTCTCCGCCATGCTGTTCTGGATCACCGCCCGGGGATGGCAGCTGGTTGAGCGAGTTCGATACGGGCGGTTGCTGGATGGACCAGCGAAGCCCTTGGGCTTAGGGGACTACCTGCGGCTGCCAGGGGCTGCACGCGCACCGTTCATCCGCATAATTGCAGTGATCTTGCTGCTCGGCTTCGCTGTCTGGATTTATCTGGGCAACTATGAGCTGCTGTTCAAGACTCACGCCTTTATGACTGGCGCTGACTACGTGGATGAGAAGATCACGCTCCCACTGCGCTGGCTGCTCATGATCTGTGCGATAGCAGCGCTGCCGCTGGTCTGGATGTCAAAATTCAAGCGGGCAGCAGTTCTTGTGTTGTCCGGCTTCATCCTGCAACTGGCACTACCTGCCATCATCCGCTCCGTTTACGTGCGGCCGAATGAGATATCCATCGAGCGGCCATACATTGAACGCCACATTGAAGCTACTACCGCAGCTTTCGGACTAAACCGAAACGCTGTAGAGCGCCCTTTCACGCCTTCTGGTCAGGGAACGGTCGATCCCGGTTCAAGACGCAACGCTGCTGGCGAACGTCCGACTCTGGGACCTGCGAGCGTACGGCGCAACCATCACGCAGATTCAGGCATTACGTCCCTACTACACATTTCCTGACACCGACGTTGATCGCTACTTTGTTAATGGGCGCATTAAACAGGTACTACTGTCTCCACGTGAGCTAGATGTCACTCAGCTATCGGCTGAGGCGAGCGAGAGCTGGATCAATCCCCGATTCATCTATACGCACGGCTTTGGCGTGGTGGTAGCAGAGGTCAACAAGATTACTCCGGATGGGCTGCCGGTCCTGCTGATTGAAAACGCTCCTCCGGAGATCAAATCATCCGCCTTTCAACTTTCCCGGCCGGAAATCTACTTTGGCGAGAAAACTCAGGATCCGGTGTTTGTTCACACCGCGCGCGAAGAGTTCGACTATCCATCGGGCGATCAAAACAAGTACTCGACCTACCAGGGCAAAGGCGGCTTCCCGGTTGGCTCGTTTGTGATGAAGGCTGCCGCTGCGATCTCGCAGGGTGAGGCGAACATTGTCTTCACCGGCTACCTGACCGCACAGAGTCGCATGATGATTTATCGCAAGGTTGAGGCAAGGTTGAACCACCTGGCCGGTTTCCTGCACTGGGACCAGGATCCGTACCTGGTCATTACGGATGACGGCAGGCTGGTTTGGATCGTCGATGGCTATACAACTTCTCTTTCACATCCGTATTCGGCACCACTTCCTGTGGCCGGATTGGAGGGAGGCGCGAACTACATTCGCAACGCGGTGAAGGCCACCGTGGACGCGTACACCGGGGAAGTATCGCTGTATATTTTTGATCCGAGCGACCCGATAATACAGGCCTACCAAAAGTTGTTTCCAAAGCTATTTCAGCCGGCATCAGCCATGCCAGCCGATCTTCGTCGGCACACTCGTTATCCGGAGGATTTATTTCGCACGCAGGCGGAGGCGTACCGCATCTTTCATATGCGCGATCCTCAAGTGTTCTACAACAAGGAAGACATCTGGGAAATCGCCCGCGACCTGTTCGGCCAGTCGGGGCAACCGGAGCCAGTAGCGCCCACTTATATCGTAGCCACTTTGCCTGGAGAGAAAGATCCCGAGTACCTGCTGATTCTGCCTTTCAGTCCGCGCGGCAAAGACAACTTGATCGGCTGGATGGCTGCTCGATGCGACGGCGACAATCTGGGCAAACTGGTGTTCTATCAGCTACCGAAGCAACAACTGATGTACGGTCCAATGCAGATTGAGTCGCGCATCGACCAAGATCAGAACATCTCCAAAGACCTTACTCTGTGGAACCAGCAGGGTTCACGCGTATTGCGCGGCAACATCATCGCTCTTCCGGTGTCCGGTGGATTTCTTTATCTCGAATCCATCTATATTCAGGCGACCGAAGCCCGAATGCCCCAGCTAAAGAAGGTGGTCCTGGCCATGGGAGACCGGCTGATTTATCGAGACACCTTTGACCAGGCCTTAGCGGATCTGACCTCAGCGCCAATGCCGACCGTAGTTCCTCCCGTTACCGCTGCGGCCGCCGCCCCTTCAAGCCAGCCAACTCCAGCCTCGCTAGCGGAGCGCCTCCGGCAGCTCCGAGATCAAGCCGAACAGCTTACGCGGGAGCTGGACAAGCTACAAAAAGACGCAGCCACGAAGTAGATTCAAATCCAGAGCTCGCCTCCCGTTCCCATCTGTGAGTTGCGGACTCACCGGTCAGATGTCAACCGATCTTGGTGCAGCTTCGCGAAGCTCGTTTCTGGCGAATTTGACTTAATCCGTGGAAGACCGTCTGGCGCAAGGTACTGAAGGAAGCCGGCCTGGAATATCGCTGGCACGATCGCCGACACACGTTCGTAACGCGCCTCGCAGAAAATCCGAATGTGTCCGAGCAAACCATCCGCGCGCTCGCCGGCCACGTTCGAAGCAAATGCTCCAGCGTTACAGTCACATTCGCGTAAAAGCGAAGCGCGAAGCGATTACGGCACTCGAACGCAGCCGATCGAAAAATCTAACGGAGGGGGCACAAAAATGGGCACAATTTCAGCAGCGGGAAGGCAGAATTCGCAAGTTACTGAAAGGATTTGGCTGCCCCCCAGGGATTCGAACCCCGATATGCTGATCCAGAGTCAGCTGTCCTGCCGTTGAACGAGGGGGCAGTAAATGCGGTTGGATAGCGCACTTGCGGTGCTTTCGTGCGCTCCATCGATTCTAGAGTGTGCGTTTCAGAGCGTCAACTCAGCAGCTTGCCGGTGACAGTCCCATCTGACCAAGCGGGGTTAGCCAAGAAACCAGCCACGGATTCACGGAAAAACACCGATCGAAACTGAGTCCGCAATTCTCAAATTCCGATGCCCTCGTTTTTCTGATCCGTGTAGATCCGTGAGAATCCGTGGCTCGCTTTTTCTTGTGCCCCTACTTCCCCGCCTTCATCTGCTGAGCCAGGTACGCACCGACACCCATCTCCTCGATCGAGTGCAGTTGCGCTTCGAGAAAGTCGGCGTGGCGCTCTTCATCCGTGATCATGCTCTCGAACAGGTCTTTTGATCCGGCATCGCCCGCTTCGCGGCAAATCTCCGCGGCAGCGTTGTACTGCTTCACCGCGTCTTCTTCGTCTTCGTAATCCAGTTGCAGATGCTCCTGCACGTTCTTTCCGACCTTCGGCGTGAGCGGCACTGCGACCTCGGGAGTGCCGTCGAGGAAGATAATGCGTTCGATAAGGTGCTCGGCGTGACGCATCTCTTCGATGGCCCGCGCCTTGGTCAATCCCGCCAGCCGGGAGTAGCCCCAGCTCTCGCAGGTTTCCGCCTGCACCATGTACTGCACCACGGCCGTCATTTCCGAACTCAACGCCGCATTCAACTGCTCGATGACTTTCTTGTCGCCTCGCATTACGCCTCCTGATACACCAGACTCCTACAGTGAGGCCCCAGGCTCTGCGGCATGGGTCACAGGCCTGCGTGACGTGTTCGCCCGCAGGGCTGGGTGGCGATAAAATCGGGGGATAATGTCTTCATCGAGCGAGGAATTTATGACATCAACTCTGGCTACCGCCGCTTTTTCGACTGACACCGCCGACGTGGCGCGCCGTCCGCTCGAAGCCGACCAGTGTGCGCTGGTGGTGGTCGATATCCAGCAGAAGCTGCTGCCGCCCATCTTCAACAAAGAGCAGTTGGTGCGGAATTCGCAGCTCCTGGTGCGCCTGGCGAAAATTCTCTCGATCCCGGTCATGCTGACCACGCAGTACAGCAAGGGACTGGGTGCCACAGTGCCGGAGATCGCGTCGTTGCTCGACGGCACCCAGGCGATCGACAAGCTTGAGTTCGGTTGTTTCGGCAGCAATCTGTTTCGCAGCGCGCTCAAGGCGCTCCCGGGAGATCGCAACACCGTCTTGCTCTGCGGCATGGAGACGCACATCTGCGTGATGCAGACTGCGCTGGGCGCATTGAACGAAGGCTACCTGGTACACGTCGCGTCGGATGCAGTGGGCTCTCGCGCCGAGTGGAACTGGAAGGTCGGCCTGGATCGAATGCGCGACGCGGGAGCGGTGATCTCGTCAACCGAGATGATGATGTACGAACTGCTGCGCTGCTCGGGAACGGCCGCGTTTAAGGAGCTGCTGCCGTATTTGAAGTAGGTGTCAGGTGTCAGAAAGTGGGTGTGGGTGCCCCACTTGGGCCGGGTTTGCCCAGGCGGGGACTTCGACTTGATTCCCCTTGAACACACGAAAAGCCCCACCCCGCCAAAAGACGGCGGATGGGGCACCGGGCTTTCCTGAACTGTCGTTCTCCTGAACTGTCATTCTCTTGAGCTGTCATCCCGAACGAAGTGAAGAACCTGCTTTCGCCTGCAGCATCGAGGACGCTTGCTGAATGCAGATCTTTGAGCCGGCCAAGGTACGCAGCGCTTCGACGGGACTCGGCTTCGCCACCGGGTGCCCCACTTGGGCCCGGTTTGCCCAGCGGGGACTTCGACTTGATCCCCTTGAACAAACGAAAGCCCCACCCCGCCAAAAGACGCGAATGGGGCACCCGCTTTACCCAATCTGATACCTGATACCTTCTTTACTGCTTCAACGCCGCCACCACTTCCTGCTCGATCAACGCAGGATCGGTTGCTCCCACAAACTTCTTGCGAATCTGGCCGTCGCGATTGATCACGAACGTCACCGGCAGACCCAGTATGCCGCCGTAGCTGTCGGCCAGGTTCGGAATCGCCAACCGCAACCGGATAGTTCAGCTTGTGGTCCTCGTAGAACTGCTGCACCGGCTTGGGACCATCGTCCATCGAGATGCCGATAGTCTGAAAACCTTGCGGGCCCAGCTTCTGCTGCATGGTTACGAAATGCGGAATCTCTTCCAGGCATGGAGCGCACCACGTCGCCCAGAAATCCAGCAGCACCACCTTGCCTTTGTAATCGGAGAGCGACAGCTTCTTGCCCTGAATGTCGGTAACCGTAAAATCAGGCGCTCCGCCTGCCGGCGCGACCCTTGGGCGCACCTGCGCGGCAACCGGTCAGCGCCGAGAGCAATGCAAACAGCAGGCAGCAAACAAGAACCCTGGTCTTCAAAACTCACTCACCCTTTGGTTGTGGGATAACCCTTATTGACCCAGTCGGCGCCGAAGTTATTCGCGATGTAGAGCACGCGCACATTGGTGTATCCCAGGTTCCGCAATTCTTTGTAGGCGGGGTGGACATTGGGACAATGGTTCCACGGACAGCAGCCGCAATAGAGAACGATCAGCTTGTCTTTCGGCTCCGATTTCACGCGCGCGCGTAAGGCATCCAGGCCTTCGGGACTGGAAGTGCCACCAATGAATTCGGCGCCGGGTATGTGCGCCTGATCGTAGAGAGCGCGTGGTCCGATTGACAGTACCAGCGGCTTCTGCGTCTTGAGCAGTTGATTCAGCTGCTCCGGGCTGATCAGGTGCTTCGAAGGAATCTGCGGATCCGGCGGAATTCCGTCGGCAAACATCGGCGGGCGATCAGCAGCGCAAAGCAGCAAGACCAGCAGTGCGGGAACAAACCAGTCACTGACTACGGAATGATTTCATCGCTCCTTTTCAAGTTATGACGGTAACGATAGAAACTCATTGCCGGCAGCTCAGCCTTCCGCCGGCTCTTCCGTCTCGCTCTCCAACGCCTCTTCTTCCTCTCGCTGCAACGGACGCAGCAACGGAAACAGAATCACGTCGCGAATGGAGCGCGAATCGGTCAGCAGCATGGTCAGCCGATCGATGCCGACGCCTTCACCCGCGGTGGGCGGCAGTCCGTACGACAGCGCGCGGATGTAGTCCTCGTCCATCTGGTGCGCTTCTTCGTCGCCGCGCGCGCGTTCGCGCAACTGGCCTTCGAAACGGCGGCGCTGCTCCTCAGGATCGTTCAGCTCGCTGAAGGCGTTGCCAATCTCGAGGCCGCCGACGAAAATCTCGAAGCGCTCCACCCAGTCGGCGTTCTCTTCCGGCTCGCGCTTGTTCTTCGACAGTGGCGAGATCGCCAGCGGGAAGTCATAGATAAACGTTGGCTGGACCAGGTGCGGCTCGGCGACGTATTCGAAGATCTCCGCGATCTTCTTTCCTGCCGGCGCCTCCGGATCGTACGGAATATGCGGATGGTTCTGCGCGTTGTAGCGGCGAATCATCTCCTGCAACTTCTCGGCTGAAGCGAAATCGCTCATCTCCGGCTTGGCGCCCGCATTCTCCGGCCAGTAGTCAATGATGGCCTCGCGCATCGATAGCCGCTGGAACTTCGCCCAGTCGATCTCGTGCCCGTTGAAGTGGCAGACGCTGGTGCCGTTCACGTCCTGCGCAACCTGCCCCAGCATGCGCTCGGTGAAGTCCATCATGTCGTGGTAATCGGCATACGCCATGTAGAACTCGAGCATGGTGAACTCAGGATTGTGCTGGGTCGAGATGCCTTCGTTGCGGAAGTTGCGATTGATCTCGTACACGCGGTCCATGCCGCCAACCACCAGCCGCTTCAGATACAGCTCCGGCGCGATGCGCAGGTAGAGATCGATATCGAGCGTGTTGTGATGCGTGGTGAACGGCTTGGCCACGGCGCCGCCCGCGATAGGATGCATCATCGGCGTCTCAACTTCGATGAAGTTGTTGCTGTCGAGGAAACGCCGCAGTCGATTGCACCACCTTGGCGCGCTTGATGAAGACCTCGCGCACCTCGGGATTCATCGTCAGGTCGACGTAGCGGCGGCGATAGCGCGTCTCCACATCCTGCAAGCCATGCCACTTTTCCGGCAGCGGCAGCAGGTCCTTCACCAGGAAAGTGAGTTCGGTGACGTGGACGCTCAACTCGCCCGCGCGCGTACGGAACAGATATCCGCTGGCGCCGATGTAGTCGCCAAGATCGAGCAGCTTGTAAAGCTGGAAGCCCTTCTCGCCAACATCGTTCAGGCGGATGTAAAGTTGCAGTTGCTTGCCGCCCTGCTGGATATGCGCGAACCCGGCCTTGCCCATGCCGCGAATCGACATGATGCGCCCGGCAACGCGAACGTCCACGCGCTGCGCTTCGAGTTCCTCGGCGGTCTTCGGCGAATACGTCTCGACGATATCCGGAACCGAGTGCGTGGTTTCGTACCGATAGGGGTAGGCAAGCTGGCCCAAGGCTTCAATCTGGCTCAGCTTCTCTCTTCGTAAGTCGTAAATTTTCTGGTCGAGTGCCACGTTGCGTCCTGCGGATGGCGAATAGAATCCGTGAAAGTTGAACTTTGATTATAGATGCTGCCGCTATCGCGAATCAGAAGAGAGCTCACCACCGAGGACACGGAGACCACGGAGAACAAAAAGATATCTTTGATCTTTCTCTCGGTGCTCTCCGTGTCCTCGGTGGTGGGCTTGTCGTTTCCGTGTTTAGGCACGACCTACGTGTCGCAGCGCTTCCACCGGGCTCAGCTTCGACGCTTCGCTGGCGGGACGATATCCGAAGATAACGCCGACGCTGGTGGCTACCACCAGCGCGCACATCACGCCGATCCACGAGACTCGAATGTCAGACGCATTGGTGGCGATGGCCGCCGCCCAGATCGCTCCCACGGCGCCTATGACTCCGAGCACGGCTCCGCCCAGGCTGATGAAGACCGCCTCCAGCAGGAACTGAAGCCGTATGTCCGCCGGACGCGCACCAATGGCCTTACGCACACCGATCTCGTGGGTCCGCTCCGCCACATTGACCAGCATGATGTTCATGATCCCCGCGCCGGCGACCGTCAATATCATGGCCGCAAAGGCGAGCAGCGTGATCGTCATGCCCAGGGAGATACTGTTGGCGGTGTGCAGCAGTCCTGCAAGATTTTCCACCGTGTAGCGGGCCTGGGCGCGATGGCGGCTGGTAAGGATCCGCGCAATGTCAGCGGTCAGCACTCCGACTTCATTGCTCGCCGAAGCCTGGGCGTAGATCACCTCGAGGTAGTTTTGCCCTACCAGATCGCGCATGAGCTGATAGGGGTACAGCACCGTATGCTCCTGAATCTCGGCGCGGCCGAACGTGGGTACGCCTTCCTCAAAGACCCCGATGATGGTGCAGCGGAATTCGGCTTGCTGGATGAAGTCGCCCACCGCGTGGCCGCCGAAAACGTCGGTGTTCAGTGCTTTCGATACGATGCAAACGTGATCGCGCGAGGTAAGGTCCTCGGCATCGAAGTAGCGGCCGGAGAGGATGTTAAGTTTGCGGATCTTCTGGTAATCCTGGGTGACGCCCACCAGGGTAACGCGCAGCGAGTGGCCATGCGCGTACACATAGGCGGGGCGATCGAGCACGCCGGCCGCGGAGCTGACATAGGGCAACTCGGTGCGAATCGCGTTCAGATCGTCAATCGTGATCTCGTCCTGGGGAGTGGTGTGGCCGCTGCGATCAAGCGAGGCATAAACAATGTTTGTGCCGATGCCTTCAATCAGCGACATGACGTAGGTTTTGCCGACGATGCCGATGGTGACCACCAGCACGATGGCGGCGCTGCCGATGATCACGCCCAGCATGGTCAGCGCGGCTTTCACCTTGTCGATGGAAAGCGCCCACCACGCGAACCGGATACTGTCTCGCCACTCCATAGCGTTATCGAATAGATGAATTGTAATTGCCGGGGACTGTGCCGTCCGCGGATTCTATAATCGAACTGGGAGGCCCTACTCTTATGTTCTTACACGGTATTTTCCCTCCGATTACTACTCCGTTCTATCCCGACGGTCGCATCTACCATCGCAAGCTGGAACAGAACGTTGAACATTACTCGCGCACGCCGCTGGTTGGCATCGTTGTACTTGGCTCAACCGGAGAGGCAATCCTGCTCAGCGACGAGGAGCGCCGCGAGGTGCTGAAGACCGCACGCGACGCGGCCGCCAACGACAAGGTGCTCATCGCCGGCACCGGAGCCGAATCCGCGCTGGAGACGCTTCACCTGACCGAGTACGCCTACGACCTTGGATACGACGTCGCGATGGTGCGCACGCCGCACTATTACAAAGGACAGATGGCGAATGCGCTGAACATGCTGACGTTCTATCGCTTCGTCGCCGACCGCTCGCCGCTGCCGGTCATCATCTACAACTTCCCGCAGGCCACGGGATACGACATTCCCGCTGAACTGGTAATCGAGTTGGCCGAACACCCGAACCTCATCGGCATTAAGGAGTCGTCGGGCTCAATCGAAAAGGTGCAGAAGATGGTCGAGGGCACGCGTCATATCCAGCGCAAGGCAACGGTCACCGAAACCTTTGCGGCGGTTACCGGTCGCATGATCAAAGCCGCGAATGCGCCTGCTGCAACCGACGATGGCGGAACCCTTGTACCGGTCGGCGCTCTCTCTGGAGAGGCCACCATAGCGAAGCCGTCATCTTCAGCAGTCAAAGTCGTGGGTGGATTGAAAACCCGGGAGAAGGAAGTCGGCTTCCAGGTGCTGGTCGGCGCTGCGCAAAAGCTGGCGCCATCGCTCGACGCCGGAGGCGTGGGCGCTATTCTCGCCTTCGCCGATTGCGCTCCTACCGCGTGCTACGAGATCTACGCCGCGTGGAAAGAAGGCGACGCCAAGCTCGCCTCCGAAAAGCAGGAACGCATCGCGAAAGCTGCGGTGCGTATCGTTGGTGAGCTGAGCATTCCGGGCGTGAAGTACGCCATGGACTACAACGGGATGTTCGGCGGAGCGCCACGGCTTCCGTTACTGCCGCTGACTGCCGATAAGAAAACTGAAATTGAGCAACTGCTGCAGAACATCAGAAACTAGGTGCAACTTTCAATAATCGGGGTGGTCAGGATTGTGAGCGTAATTGCTTGTTAGCGATAACTAATCAGAGACGATTTGGAGTCATAAGTCCGATGTGAATATTCACATACCTTACTATCGTTTTGGGCTATACTCTTGCGCGGAATTCCGGTGGCGTGCGTGTGATTTGCCGTCTCCAAAGACTACGCTCCGTTCTGGAGGAAGACAGTGCAACGTTTCGTCTCTCTCTTCTTGCTTGCCCTGGTCGCTTTCGTGGCGACCCAGGCTGGCGCAACGAACCTGCTCCAAAATGGATCTTTCCAGACCGGTGATTTCACGGACTGGACGCTGGGAACCACATCGAACGGCACTCCCGGCCAAGGATTCCCAATTGTTGTCCAAGACTGCCTTTTTTCCAATTGCTGGGAGGGTGAGGTTGGCGAGCTAAACTCTGACAACACCCCTCAGGGCGCGACCATTTCACAGCAGTTCTATAGCCCAGGCGGAATGACCGTGCTCAGTATGTCTTAGTATTGCTGAGGCCGCCACCGGTTTCGCCGACCCTGAGGGAGGCGAGTTCCGGCTGCTCCTGGATGGAACGGTTCTTGATGATCGGACTATCGGGCCACTTAGCGACCACGGGAGAATGCAGGGTACGCTCGTCGCAGGCGCCGATCTGGCCCCCGGGATGCACACCTTTGAAGTCGAAGCTCTGCGTAAGTATCTCTCGGTTCCCGGGCAAACTCCGTATCAATATCTGACAGCCGCTGATGTCGAAAACTACAGCCCGGAGCCGGGTTCGCTGATCCTGATGGGTTCGGGCGCTCTGGGTCTGGCGGGCGTAGTGCGCCGCAAGCGGTTCTAGGGCAAACCAGTTTCCCTATCAGCCGGAGCGCGATGCTCCGGCTTTCTTGTGTGCGGCCAAGGCGTCCTGTGTGGCAAATGAAGCCGTAGTGCATAACTTATGTTATATCGCCATTACACTCACTGACCTTGCCAGAGCGTGGCACCCTTTGGGCCTTTAGCTCTGAGCGCGCGTGCCTCACTCATTCCTTCGGTTTGGAATGAGTGGGACTGACAAGCTCTACTTTGCACTCTGCGTCTGATGAGCTTGAGCATAGCCACCGCGGCGGAGCACTGAGAATGCGGTGAGCAGTGCTACGAGAATCAAGCCCGCCAAGACCTGCGGATTGCTCCGCATCGGGAGCAGGGTTGCAATGAACACCATTAAGAGCAAGAGCACGATATTCGCGATTACCGATACCACGCTGACGCCCTTTGCGACCGAGCTATACGCCACGCGGAGTAAGTTAAGCGCTCCGATTGCGATCATCAGCAAGCCGCCACTTGCGAACCAAACCGCGTTGATGTCGAGCTCGGGGTGCACCCTCCGCGTCAACGACAGGTGAACGGCACCGAACGCGATCAGTAGCCAGGCAACGATAATGTCCAGTGTTCTCAAGCTTCCCCTCCAGAACTTACGGGCTTTCTCTCAACTCCAAACCAGATGCAGCATCGCCGGGCCTTCCTGCACAACTCAAGCTCCGAGCTCTCCTGGTATTCGACGTATGATTGCGCCGATAAAGGCGACGATGAGCAGCAGGACGCCAACCAGCGTCAGCGAAAAACCAAGCATTGCCGGCAAGCCGGTGGTCTTGATGGTGATCTGCAGCGAGGCCCCGGAAACAGGATAGGCTGCGCTGAAACCAGCCGTGCCTTGCGCATAGGCGACGATCAACCCCAAGCCAATCGCGAGCAAAAGAACCGAGCCAATTAGAACGTAGTCAGACTTCATGAGAGTTCCTTGCCGTAGTCGCAGACGATGTGAATTGTACTTCTGCTGCGGCTGGGACGGCCAATAGGAAGTCATCGTCCTCGGCCGGGCGCCCTCATTCCTTCGGTTGGAATGAGTGGCACAGCGCGCCGGATGACGCAAGACTCATTCACAGGTCACCTGCTAGAATCACCCAACTTCTTGAAGTGGGTGGAGAAACTACTTATGCCCAAGTTTGTCATCGAGCGCGAGATTGAAGGGGTCGGCAAACTGCCGAAGGAACAACTGCAGGCAATCTCCCAAAAGTCCTGCGGAGTGCTGCACAACATGGGCCCGCAGATTCAATGGATTCACAGTTACGTAACTGATGACAAGATTTACTGCGTCTATATCGCGCCCGATGAAGAGACGGTCCGGCAGCACGCGCAGCAAGGTGGCTTCCCTGCCAATCGCATCTCGCAAGTCCGCGCCGTCATCGATCCCGCCACGGCGGAGTAGCCCTGCGCTGCTGTGTTCGCGTTTTTCCCTCGACCTGTAAAGCCGGGTGCCCCGTTCAAGCGAAGCTTGAGCGGGATTGGACGATCCAGCCGACTACGTGACCTCCTCTTACTGGAAGCTCGTGAGATTTTCCGTCTCGTCGGACGTCGAGGAAGGGGGTGTTCATGCCACCGTACAACTGTTGAAAAGACCGATGAATCATCGGTACTCCATGCGCCTGAAATCCTACGACTTAGGTGAAAGACCTTCTCCCCGCCCCGGTTTCGAAACTTGTTTCCCGTGGCCAAAAGTTGTACGGCTTTGCGACCTGCGAGGGATAGCCTCTTTTTCTGTCGGGCGATAAAGTCGTTTTCATTATGGAGCTTGTTCAGATTGGCGTCACCCGGCAGAAGACAGTCCTCCAACTGATTTACGAACTGTCGGAACGGCAGTCGTCCGAGATCCAACAACTGAAGCGCTCTGCCTGCGAAAGGGCCGAGCGTAGGCGTAACCGCGCCAAAGTCACACGGAAATCCCACGCACAGTAGTTCCTCCTCCTCCTAACCTAGGAGCCACCCTTCATTGGCTGCACGGCAAATGAAGGGTGGCCGTAGGTTCCTGTAACGTGAACCAGAACGGTTGATCCCTTATCGCCACTCTTGTGCGGCGTGAGAGGCCGAATCACCTTCAGCAAGAACGACTTCACGCCCGTTGTGGCTCCTGACAACTTGCTTTCAAGGTGTACCGGCCCGCGCATGTCGATGGCCCGGCTGCGCAGATCATAGGTGCCGTTCAGCAACGCCGCTGCGCCCGGAATATCGAATGACAGGTCCGAGAAATTAGCAACTCCATTCCGCAAAACCACCTGCCCCTTCAACTTCGAAACTACCGGCTGCAGGTCGCGGCTTACGGTATCGGTGCCATTACGTTTGTCCCGGTCCTGATCGTCCTCAATTTTGTCCGCCTGCCCTCGGGCGCGAGCGCTCAGAATATCGACCTGTTGCTGCGTTTCTTGACTCGTATATCGTCCGTCTTCGATCGTGAATTCGCCCTGAAGTCTTACCTTGCGCAGAAAGTCATCGAGCTGCGGGGGAAGCGTCACGTGACCCTGGAAGGTGATTGCCCCCGACATGGGAGGGACGTTGTCGTGCACAAACAATTCCAGCAGGTCTTGCACCCGTCCCGACGTGCATGTCATGTCGAGCGCGACGGTCTTGAGCTTCTTCGCCTCGCTTGGTCCTTGAATTGTGCCGCGCCAGATGACCGTAGTTTTGCCCCACGAGGACTCGACCGGATCCAGTTGCAAATCCCCGTTTGTACCGTTCACCAGCGCGTGGAATTTCGTTTTCAGGTGAACCGGATGGACGCCAACATCCAGCTGAAAATCCGGAGTGTCCGTTGCGCCGTCGACATTGATCGCCTGTAGCTGGCCATTGAATTTGCCCTCGGAGGAAAGCACCCCGCCGACGCCGACGAACTCCTCGAGCTTGGCGTTCTTATAGGAATACGTGCCGGAAAGAGGAATGCTTCCGGCCTGATCTCTTCTAAACGGGCCGATCTTTCCTTGCAGCTGCAAGTCTCCCGTAGGTTCCGGCGTTTGCAACGAAGCAACGATACGCACCGCTGAGTCTTTGGCGACGTCGCGTACTTTCAGCTCGTGGAACTGAAAAACTAACGGCTGGTCCTCAGTCGCGACCAGAATCCTTGCGCCATCGGCGTCGATCTCACCCACGCTCGTGTTCGTTGGCTGCTGCCCTGTGCGGGAGGCAAACAGCTCTTTCAGTTCGCCCTGCGGCACATTCAGAACAGCGCCCTCCGCGATCACACGCGGAATGTAGCGATGCAGCATTCCCAGGTAGCTACCCACGATCGTCAGCCGCTGGATCGTCAACTGCGGCGACCCTGCATCGCGGTGAATAACTACGTTCTCGGCTACACAGCCGGGATGTGGGAAATAGATTTCACGAACCGAACCCATTTCGACTTGGCCCTGGGAGTCCTGTTCCAGAGATCTAATGAGAGCGGCTCGCGTGAAAGGCCAATGCAGCGCAAGTAAAGTGCCGCCGACGATCAGAAGCACGACTACGACCGCGACGGCAATCCACGCAGCTTTGCCAACGCGCCGCATCGAGCCGCTATCGCGCGTGTTTATCGAACCCTGATGAGTCGGTGGCGCAGAGAACTTTTCTTCAGTGCGAACGGGCATGATACTCCGGGGTCTTCTAGGGTGGTGCAGACGGAGCGCGAATACTGGTGGGATGGCGCGAGAGTTACCTGTGGTTTGCCGAGGTCGCGATACTTCCACCGCTTCTCTCGGCTCGATTTAGAATCGAGGCTCCATGAAACGTGCTACTCAGTTGGGAGATGCAACGCGCGCGGTGCACTCGGGCGAAGACCGCCACGGCCAGGCCGCTCCTCTGACCACCCCGATTCATCAGACTTCGGTATTCGTGGTTCCTGGACTGGACGACTTGCGCCGCTACGCGCGAGGTGATCGCGACATCTACCTCTACTCGCGTTACGGCAATCCGACCATCACTGCTGTGGAGGAGAAGCTGGCCGCGCTGGAAGGAGCGGAGGCTGCGCTTCTCACCTCGAGCGGAATGTCGGCCGAGCTGGTCGCGGCACTCGTGACCTGCCAGGCGGGAGACGAGCTGGTCAGCATGCTCGATATCTACGGCGGAACGTTGAAGATGTTTCAGCAGGTGCTGTCTCGCTGCGGCATCAAGACTATCTTTGTTCCCTTCGACGAGCTGAAGAACATCGAGCGGCATTTCACGCGTAAGACTCGCATGCTGTTTCTGGAGACGCCGACGAATCCGACACTGCGCTGCGTTGATCTTTGCGAAATCGCCGCCAAGGCCCGTAAGCGCGACATCTGCGTTGTTGCCGACAATACTTTCGCCACGCCGGTTCTCCAGAAGCCGCTAGAACTTGGTGCCGACATGGTGGTGCATTCCGCGACCAAGTTTCTCGGAGGCCATAGCGACGTCACCGCCGGCGTGCTTGCCGGGTCGAAGCGCTGGATGGACGCCGCGCGCGAGATGATGATCCTCACCGGCGGGTGCCTCGATCCCGGCTGCGCTTATCTGCTGCTGCGCGGGTTGAAGACGCTGGATGTGCGCGTGCGTCGCGCTTGCGAAAATGCAGCCCGAATCGCCGAGGCGTTGCGCAAGAACAAGAAGATCAGCGCCGTCTACTATCCCGGGTTTCACCGATGATCCGTCGCACGAACTCGCCGGACGCCAGATGCGCGACTTCGGCATGATGGTTTCCTTCGACATCCGCGGAGGCGAGAAAGCTGCGGGCCGCTTTATCGATCGGCTGAAGCTCTGGTATCTGGCGACCAGCCTCGGCGGAGTCGAGTCCACCGTGTCGTATCCGCTGCTGTCGTCGCACATCGGCCTTAGCCCCCGGCAACTGCGGCTGCTCGGAGTCTCGTGGGCCACAGTTCGGTTGTCGGTCGGAATCGAAGATGCCGCCGACCTGATTTCCGACCTGGAACAGGCGCTGGCGAAGGCTTAGTCGCCTCGCAGCGAATCAAGTCGGCACTAATTTTGCGAAAAAATCACTATTTCGCAAAAATCGACGTAAATCGACGCTCTAATTGTCTCGAAAAACGGCTCGGTCTGGGATCCTGTGGTCGCTCGGGCCGAAGCGCCACGGCGCGCCAATGGGTGTAAATTGGACGTCCATTCTTGCGCATTTCAAGTCGATCTAATGCGATTTATGGCAGATTCTGTGACGGCCACTGGGGTTTGACCCTCATTTTCCGCAGCATAGTACCATCGCAACGGGGATCGAAACGTCTACCGTAAGAGGGCCTATAGGTAGTAATGAGTAACTCTCGCGCCACGATCCTGACGCTTGCTCCTGGCCGCCTTCCTCTTCACCACTGGTTGCGAGACCACGAGTCCAAAAAACCGGCCTCCTTGCCGGCGCAGGCGAACGCTCCCGACGTAACTCAGCGACGGCGCAACCGGCCAAGTCGCCGCGAAGATACAGGAACCAACTGAAGCCCAAGCCGACCAACGATCCCGCCGACGCGCTCATCGCCCAGGCCGAGAAGCTGCTGGAATCAGGACAAGCCAACTACGCCGGCGGCCACCTCGAGGCGGCCAGAGACGACTTCGACCAGGCGTTCAACCTGCTGGTCTCCAGCAACCTCGACATTCACAACGACGAGCGGCTGGAGCAGGAGTTCAGCAAGGTCGTCGAGTCGGTCCACGATCTGGAACTGGTCGCGCTGAAGCAGGGCGACGGCTTCAGCGAGCCGCGTTCCGAACCGGCGCCCATCGACGAGGCCAACGACATCACCTTCCCCGTCGATCCCAACATCAAGGCGAAAGCCGAAACCGAGATCAAGACCACCAAGTCCGATCTGCCTCTGGTGCTGAACGACGAAGTGGCGATGTTCATCAACTACTTCTCCAGCCCCAAGGGGAAGGGCACGCTGGAACGCGCGCTGGCGCGCTCGGGCCGTTACCGCGACATGATCTCCAGCACGCTGAAGCAGGTCGGTGTTCCGCAGGACCTGATTTACCTGGCGCAAGCGGAATCAGGATTCCAGCCACTGGCGCTGTCGCGGGCTGGTGCCCGCGGCATGTGGCAGTTCATGGCCAGCCGGGCCTCCATGTATGGACTGGAGCGCAATTGGTGGGTCGATGAGCGTCAGGATCCGACGAAGTCGACGCGAGCGGCGGCCAGCACCTGAAGGACCTCTACAACCAGTTTGGCGACTGGTACCTGGCCATGGCGGCGTACAACTCCGGGCCTGGCACGATTCAGCACGCGGTCGAGCGCACCGGCTACGCTGACTACTGGGAGCTGTATCGCCGCGGCGTGCTGCCGCAGGAGACGCGCAACTACGTTCCCATCATCCTGGCCGTGACCATCATGGCCAAGAACCCGTCTCAGTATGGCTTGGAACACGTGTCGCTTGACCCTGCGCCCCAGGTCGAGCAGGTTTCCATCGACTACCCCGTTGACCTTCGCCTGGTTGCCGAATGCGTCGACACCTCGGTCAACTACCTTCAGGAACTGAATCCCAGCCTGCTTCGATTGACGACGCCAAAAGGCGAGCCCTTTATCCTGCGTCTGCCCGCGGGCAGCGCCCAGAAGTACCAGACCGCGATTGCTGCCATTCCCGGTAGACATGCGCACGTTGTGGCGCTATCACCACGTGGAGTCAGGCGACACCCTCGCCTCGATCGCGCACAAGTACCACGCTAGTCCGGCCTCGATCACGCAGGCTAACAACCTTTCCACCGATGACCTTCAGGTTGGCGCCAAGCTCATCATCCCGGTCAGCGCCGGGCACAGCGAGGGTGAGGCGGTGGCCTTCTCGAAGCACCCCACCCGCTACAAGGTGCGCAAAGGGGACACGGTCTCTTCGGTGGCTGACGATTTCGAGGTTCCGGTCGAAAAGCTGAAGAAATGGAACCACTTACGGGGATCCGCTCTCACCGTGGGACGCACCCTGGTGATCTACAAGCCAGTGGTTGGAGATGCGTCCCAGGTGGCCTCCGAAGAAGACTCGGGGGCAAGTCCCAAGAGCGCATCCCACGGTTCCAAGACATCCGTCAGTAAGAAGAGCAACGGGCAGGCCTCGGCCCAGGCCAAGTATCACAAGGTGAAGAAGGGCGAGACCCTGAGTAGCATTGCCTCTTCCTATAACACCACCGTTGCCGCGTTGGAACGGGACAACGGGAAGATGGCCTCGAACCTGCGTGCCGGCGATGTCTTGGTGATCCGTAAGTAAGCAGGCTCGCCTTGCCGAAGCCGGCCACCCGCGACACAACACTTTCCTTCGCGCGGTTCTTCTGTTACAACAAGCCCGTTGCAGTAGCTGTGCTCTTGAGGTGTTCACCGCGGCGGTATGTGCGCGTGCTATAATCCCGCGCCTGCCCTAATCGCAAGTGTTTTGACGTCGCTTGCAATCGAGTTCACGAACGGCCTCCGTTCATCGGAGCCTGGCAATGTTAGGAGGAAATATGACGTTCTACGACGAAACACTCTATGGTCGTGACGATGAGATGGACGACTACGGAGAAGGTTCTTATGGCGAATCACTAGACGGCGAGGAGTACGAAGAGGAAGAAGAAGAGGAAGAACCCGAATCCACGGTGGTCATCGTGGAGGAAGACGAAGAGGTCGAGCCTGAAGCCGAAGAGGTGATGGCGGCTCCTCCTGCCAAGAAAGCTCCCAGCAAAGCTGGCCCCAAGAAAGCATCCAAGAATGGCGGAGCTGAAGTCGGCGAAGAAGGCTGCTCCTGCTAAAAAGAAAGCTGCTCCAGCCAAGAAGAAAGCGCTCCGCCGCGAAGAAGGCCGCACCGAAAAAGGCTGCCAAGAAGTCAGCGGCCAAGAAGGCTGCGAAAAAGGCCGCGAAGAAACGCAGCCAAGAAGTCCTGCGAAGAAGTCAGCTAAGAAGAAGCTCGGCTAAGAAGAAAGCCGCGAAGAAGGGCTTTCGCCGCCGCTAA
>CAWFWZ010000008.1:0-161652 GCA_963819645.1 uncultured Acidobacteriaceae bacterium | reverse complement strand
GCGCCACGATGTCCCGGCCATCCATGGCATTGAACCACCGGACACGCACTCTGGGCAACTGAATTGGTTGGAAGTTCTTAAGTACGGCGCGAATGGCGGTGACACCGAGCGGGCGCCGACACTAACGTACAGCGGAACTTTCTATCTCGCGCATGTGCCCTTCGCGCCGAAGCAGGTTGTAGCAGACGACGGTGCCTAGTGAATGTCCAACTACGACTGTTTCGACACGGGCGGATCCGCGGCCCGGCCACGCCGTCTTCTATTCGTCTGGCCAGGCCGAATTGGTAAGGTAAACATACACATCGTGTGTAGCCATGGCGATGCCAGCGCCACTTCCAAAACCGCCTGCCGGCACGAACCGATCGACGGCTTTAACAATGCCCACTGAGGGCCAGTTCATCTTCCCCCCTTCCACCACTTCGGCGTCTGCGACCTCCGCCAGTTGTTCATCAGAAATGTTGGCTTTTTCCTTTACCTCTTGCATTACTTGGAGAACAAAGGTTTTTTCGGCGGCGGCGTCACCCGCTTCGCCGCGAATCATCATGGCTGCCGCTTCCTCTACAGTATCGCCCTGGACGAAGTCTTGAAGAATTGCCATGCTGACCATTCGCTGGGATCGGCAACTTGAGACCACTCTTGGCCAAACCCTCGCCCAGAGCATCGAGCCATTCGGCTTTGAGTGCGAACGCATCTTTATGTTCCTGAGCCCGACCATGTACCATTACGAGCTGTCTCATCACTGAACCTCCCCCGATAGCAATGCGTTCTCTAGATCTTCATGCCTCTGCCTTGGAATAGGATCCACACGGACTCGCGCATTGTGCTTTCGATACCGTCAGTTCGCCGTCGTACTCGATTGGCTGACAAGAGAGGCCACCCTTGCGAGAGTGGAGCAAATGACACTACACCCGAGTTGTTATTAACTGTTTTCTCGAAGAGCGACCGGCTGAACCAGCGCCCGACGTCGAATAGGATAGTTCCGAGATCATCGGCGCTGGTACTATTGTTAATACTGTCATTTTATTCATTCTGCAGGTCATGATATGCATAAGCCGCATAGAAATACTCAGCGTTGGATCGATGCCCTTGGCATACTGCATCGCGCGGGCCACTACCAGCGAATTAATCGCGTCAAGACGGAAGCGCCCATGGTGGGATGCTGAAGCCGCCAGACCGCGCAACGTTCGTATCTCGGCGGCCTTCCTCGAAAACTCCTGCCATCGCGAGGTATTGGCTGAGGGCTCAACGCCAACATCGACCAGTTCGCCGTCCTGAAGACTTACCGTGGTCAGTATCTAATTGAAGGATGACAGTACCGATACCGCCATCAAATTGCAGAAGCACACTCTTGGCGCTCTGTTCTAAACGAAGCGAGAGAATTTCATCGCTGCGAGTCTGGATAGTCACTCCGGGCCCTGCAACATAGCCCTAACATCCTAAAAACCCCGTACCTTGATTCCGCACTCCGTTTCAAAGTGTTCGGGCCCGAAGCGGGGTAGCGATTTGCTCAAGCGTGTCCGCTAATTGAACCGCATTGGCGTACTCCGATCCTCTAAGCACGTCGCGCTCTTCGCGATGTGACTTGGGCTTCGTCTTAATTGTGGCAAGGCTCGGCGCAAATACCTGTTCCCCTTCTTACTGCACTCTCCAGAGTCATTCAGCGCCTTGACTCGCCGTAGGCGACGGCGGAGCAGGTGGAGGCGCAAGCGGCTCGCCATCACCACCGCGGTTGATGCGCGGAGGATTGTCCAGCTTGGCAATCCAATTGTATCGTATGTGCAATCAGAATGGCGTCAGGGTTCTGGTTTACGGTTCTGAAGATTTCTTGCTCGGACTGCCAACGGATTTTCTCGCTCCAACAGCTCTCAAGGTTCACGGGTCGTACGTAGTAGGCCAGATCATCAGGGCTGTCGCTGGCTTCAAGTATGTCTGCATAGTCCCATCCAGCGCCTTAAGAAGAACGCCGGTGTAGAGCGCGCAGTAAGCCGCGGCCGCGACTGCGGGATCGCGTATCTCGGCAGCGGTGCGGCCCAGGACGCAAGCAAAGAACTGATCGACCGGTTTCGCTTTGTCGACTACGCTGACATTGGAACACATCCATTCCGCGCACGGTTTGAGCCTGAATACCTTCTGCGCCACGCGGCAGGCGTCCGATATGACAACGACATGGCCGATGCCGCAATACCTTGCCAGTTCCACGCTGCCCGATACGTTGATGGCAGCGTTGGGGTCAACGGCGATCCGCCTGAGCAGCCAATGCTCGCTGCGGTTGATGTTCACGCCGTGCCCGGCGAAATAAAGAATCAATTGATCCACCCCAGAACCCTGGTCATCTCGTTCATTGCATCAAAAATCAGGTCGGGAGTTACTTTATTCCCGCCATCGTCGGTAATGAGTTTCGCATGAGTTTTGTCCGGAATCTTCGGGACAGCGCCCAGGCATGCATCCGCTGTGCGCCAGCGGCCGCATCGTTCAGTTTCTGTAAGTTGCCCGTCTTGTTCACCCCAACGAAGACTCCCGAGCGCACCATAAAATGTCACCTCCTGAAATGCCGCTGGTTTCAAATCGGCGTTAGAGCCAAAGAAGCGGCAGTTAGCGGGTACATATAACATAATTCCGCAGCTTTCGCAGCCCGAAAGGTATGTATGCCGTCATTCGCAGTCCAGAAATTCCAGCAGTTGGCCGCCGCTCAAAACCCACGGCTAGCCACTGACGTCCTGTTCGCGAACCCCGTACTGCTCTCGGCGGCAGCCTTGCCTGAGTTCAGAGTGTGGTCGCAGTCGTGTCCACCTGCCAAACGAGAAGGTGCTGACCGGGCACTGCAGTTTATACAAGGGGTGTATCAAAAGCTGGTTAACAGTCCGCGATCGTATCCTCAGGGGCATGGTCCCCTCGAGCTATCATCGCACGGTCGCCTGCTCAATGGCGAAATCGACGAAGACTATGCCAAGAGATTAGTTTCAGACGCGCATGTGTACGAGAATCTGTCGCCCTTGTACATCAGGACCCTTAGTTTCTACAACGAGGGCCAAGCAAACGGTGACGACTGGAAGCAGCCATTGCGCGCACAGAAGCTGATCCGGGTGTCGCTCGACGCGCGCCGGGCATCGTCCGCGTCCGCAGCTGAACAGCCATTGATGGAGGTGATTGCTGTTAGCGCTTACGCAACTATAGTTGCGCGTCTTGTTTGGGAGCTTGCGGACGGCCGTCTGTTCACCGACGCACTCGAACGAGCGAATCGAGTTCTCAATGTTAGCCCGGAGCCATTGCTCTCACCGGATCGCTGCAATTTGCTTTAGGCGTCTCTGCACCTCGATCCGTATATATATCAGCGCACCGTGCCGGGCTTCGATCAACAGATCAACACATGGAGGCGCCGACCGCTCGAATACTTCGGAGCTCAATTGAGCGATGCCGAACGGGCCGCCATCGTGGTTCCGGAGCCAGTTGCGGCTTTCGCAGCCTCTTCCCAGTTTTTTCTGGACTCTGCCGACAGGCGCACCGGAAGCGAACGTGGATTGAGCCTGAAAGGGCACATCGAGGCGGAGGTATGGAAGCAAATCGCAGGCGGAAAGCCTGCTCCTGATCTGGCCGCCCAGGTACAAGAGGCCAAGCGGCTACCGGAGCGATGAGCGTTACGTCAGCGTGCGCGCGACGATCGATTCGCGAATTGCGTTCGCCGAGATTCCTTTGGATGAATCGCCGGAATCAACGGCAGGTGAATGGATGGCAAAGAGCAGCGAACTGCTAGCGACCGAAACATCACAGCTTGTAAGCCGAATGGGCAACATCGAGGCGAGCGATCTGCTTAACCGGGCCGCCTCGCTGATAGTAGACGAGCTCTGAAATGTCGCTATCGCTCTGGCGTAAGCCCTGCCCATCGACGGCTCCGCATCGCGAAGAGACGGCGCGGCGAGGCTTTTTCACTACGGGAACCAGTTACCTCGGGCAGATCTCTCTGCCTGTCCCCTATGACTCGGCGGCGCCCCTTCGATCCGCAGGGGAATTCAAAAGGCAGGCGGCGAAACGTGAGCCGATCCAATTGAGCTGGGCGGCGAGTTTGGTGTCGGTGGCGGCCGCGAGTTCAGGCCCGAATCGCGAAGATGAGGGCATACAAGTTCTGCAGATGGCGACGGAAGTCGACACTGGATTTACGGCCGAGTTTCTCCCGCTCCTATGGTGGCTCGCAGGCATGCTTTATCAGGGCATGGCGTCCAACGAATTTCACAACAATAACTATCCCGAATCGATTAAGAACTACGGATTGGCCGCAGCTAAGTTGCTGCGCTCCGAAATCGCCGGAACTAGCGGACGAGATGCTCGCCGGCGCAGCCGATCTGGTAATGCGCGCGCAGGACCATGTGGACTACTTCGTAGCCGCGTTCGGAGGAGTCATACCCGAACTGGAAAGGCAAGGGGGCCCTTCCGTCGTACGCCGAGTCAGCAACTTGTGTCGGCAATTTGTGCCGACGATAGCTCAGGACGGCCGCGTGAATACGGTTCTGCTCATGCTCTTGATGGATGCAGTCAAGGGCGCCGGATTTGCTGGTGCGCTGCGGTCCGGCGGGCAGTTGCCTGGATTCATTCCGACGAGAGTCGCGGCCTTTTGAGTCGCATTGACAGGATGCGGGCCACCACTGGAGCCTCGGATCGCGTTCCCCCGCGGAGCGCTGACTGAGATCGAATTAGTCACCCTTTTTTCTGGGAGAGGAGGAAATGCGGACGGGCGAACCCCGACGCAGGCCTACAATCTCGAGATCAGCTACGATGCTGAGCTGCAGCGCGGCATCAGTGCCACACCTGTACCATCGCAGAGGTGGATACCTGTTCCCGAAAAGATAAGAAGCGTTCGGGCCTGACACTGTCCTCGTCACTTACTATTCGGGCATTACTCCGCAAGGTCAAGCCGGGCTTTACGTCACTATTCTTACGGACCAGAGCGTATACGGAGTAATCATCGGCTATGGCCTTCCCGGGATGCAGGTTTTTTTGGACGAGAAACAGGGTGACCTGCTTTCGCTTCCGATAGCTTCAGTGCGGGAGAGCATCAATGAGAATCCTGGCGATGGATTTGTAAGACAGCAGCTAAAGCAGCGCTTCAGATCCACAATTACGCGGCGGGGCCTGTCGGGGAAATCCTTAGTCGACTGCATGAGCAAGGGAGCGTCATCGGTGAATAATCCCCACGGGCCACTGCATTTCTTCCCATTCCACGTGCTGCCTTATGGCAACGGATTGCTTCGCCGACGATTGGACCGTCACTTACATGCCGAAGCTCCCATTGCTGGATCCGGCGCGTCGGCAAGTTCCCGTGCGGGATATTCCGACACCAGCTTCGGGATCGAGTTCAAGAACGGCAGACCGCACGGGTGCCCGTGCTTCCGGGTGCAGAAGCTGAGGCGACCGTAGTCGCAAGAGCATTCAAGGATAAGGGTTCGAACGTACCGGGCTCCGCTCGCCGAAGCGGCAACAGAGACGGCTCTACGGAACGCTTTTCTGAACGCACGCCGCATTCACCTGGCAACCCATGGTCTTCATGCGGTAAGCGCGCCGTCATTTCAACGGGTGTATGTTTCGCCGGACGCAGACAACGACGGCATCCTCTACGCTTACGAGTTGCTGCGTTTGGATCTGCGTGGACTGGACTTGTTGACCCTGATAGCGCCTGCGAGACGGCACTGGGGCGTGTTGATCTTGGAGACAATCTTAGGGGACTTTCTGCCAATGCTCTTGTTGCCGGTGCAGCAACAATCATCGGAACGCTTTGGCCGGTCGATAAGACGGCGGCTAGGGCTTTCTTCGGATCGCTATATGGAGAGCTTCGCGAAGGGCACCACAAAACTGGAAGCTTTCCGAATCGCGCAGTCCTTCACTCGGTCCTTACGGCCTCAGTACCGCGACTGGGCTGCATTCAGTTACATGGGTTCCTGGTGAGTGCAGTTGGCCGTAGCCAGGCGTCTGCAAGGTTCATAGAGAGCGGTCACGTTGTCGTCATGGCAGTTCCGTATAACAACCCATGCCTTATGAGGATCTTCGGAAGCTTGTCGGGATATACGCGCTGCAGTGGGGACTCACCGGGATGACCGTCCTAACCTCCTGAGCTCAGCAGACACCTCGCGGCGAACGCCTGCTCATAAGGCACACCTTTTGGACCAGCACAGGCGGCCGTTTTCGACCGCCTGTTTTGTTGTGTTTACGAGGGCTGTTGCGGAGACCCTTTTGAACCATCCTCGGAGGAAGCTGGCCGGGGGGCTTTGCGTTCCCGCTTCAACTGCTTGGCGCATGGTTGCGAGCATGTAGTAGTGAGGTTGCCGGAGCGACGCGCCTGCTGTCGGCGCTGTTCGGGTATCGGCCGCTGACAGATCACACACAGCGGCTTCACCGGCTTTCGTGCTGCGATCTGCGATGCATCAGCGTGCCCGATGTGCCAGCGACCACAGTCGTAGCACTCATAGCTGATGATCAACTCGCCGCTTCTCTCGGAAGCTCGCTGGGCCGCGGCGTCCGCAAGCTCGCCTGTGCGGTAGCGGCGCTTACCAACGCACCGTTTGAAGTGTTCCTTCTTCAGGTAGTTCACGCTGCGGTGCCCTCGCGAGTGTCGTTTCGCAACAGCCTTACCACCGACGCCCGGGAGATCCCGTGCGCCTTGGCGATTTGCGTGAGGCTCTGACCGCGCTGGCGATCACGGAGGAGGGCGTCGTGATCCACATTGAGTGGGGGACGCCCGAGCCGGCGGCCTTCCAGCTTCGCCCGACGCATGCCGGCGCGGACGCGTTCGACAATCAGGTTTCTCTCCAACTCTGCGATTGCGCCGATGATCACGATCATGGCCCGCCCGAGCGGCCCCGAGGTATCGACGTTCTCGCGGAAGCTGATGAACTCGATCTGAAGATGCGTCAGTTCATCGAGCACTTCGAGGAAGTGCTTCACCGAGCGGGCCAGTCGATCGAAGGCCCACACCAATAGCACATCGAACTGGCCGCGGTGGGCGTCGTACAGGAGTTGGTCCAGTCCCGGGCGCTTGGCTCGGGTGCCGGAGATCTTGTCGGTGTACTCGCGGACGACTTCATAGCCGCGCTGGGCAGCCATCATCCGCAAGTCGAGCAGCTGCGATTCGGGGTGCTGGTCCAGACTACTGACGCGCATGTACAACACGGCGCGTTTGCTCATGAATAGGCCTCCAGGGTGGAGATAACGTCCTCGCCGGCGAGGACCTGGTTGTGCAGCCAGCGCAGGCGGGAAAGGTCGGGGGCGGGGCGGCCCAGCTCCAAGGCAGCTTCAATCTTCAGAAGCTGATAGCAGCTACGTGCCCGACGGAGTTCCTGATTAACCTGACAGCGGGTGGCACGGGGGCGAAGGTGACGACGGCGGCGGTCCTGTTTCATAGTGCACTCTCCTTAATAACTGAGATATCTCTCAGTAGTCAAGGAGAGAGTAGCGCAACCTGGGTCGTCCACCAAAGAGAAGAGCGTTTCCTGGCTGCCCGTAACAACTGGGTCATCAATGCCGCGGCCTACAACCTGCTGGTCAACCTCTCCGGCCTGGTCGGCTACACCGGCGGCCACGTCCTCGGCAACTTCTCGGTCACCAAGATGAAGGGCGAAGCCGGCACCGGCGTCTCCGCCAAGATCAAAGATCTTACCCAGGGCATGAAGGACTACCAGGTCGTGCTCGAATCCGGTGGCAAAGTCATCCCCGGCGGCTACGCCCCTTTACCTTCGCCGCCAAGCAGCTCTGGGACAACGAAGTTGCTCCCGGCCGTACCTGGGTGGTCAGCGGCATGGGCGCCAACGTCCGCACCGTCGAGACCCCGTCCGCCGGCGGCGGCCGCGGCAAGCCCATGAAGATGTACCTGACGCTGGATAAGTCATCACTGTTTTATTGTTTTTGGCTTGTTTGACCTAGTGTTTCCTCACGCGTGCTGTTGCCGCGATGGCCATCTGCTGCCGGACTCTGAATGCCGAAAGACGGGTTCGAGCCGCTGCGGGCAACGGTTTCAGGGGTTTCTGCTCGGCTCGAAACGGCGACTTTTGCGGGCTTGTGATCGGGCTTAGCGGCCCAGGAGGAGAAGTCCGGGCGAAAACGGCCATTCTGTTTGCCGCGAATTGCAATCTACTGCCGATGACAGGGGTGAAAGAGTGCTCTCATCTTCACGCATCGCGCATTTCTGGGCAACTTGAACCTGCATAGTCCGACGTTACAGTAGCGGCTGTGCGATTGCCGCTCTTTAGCGTCCTGATGCTGGTATGTGTTTGTGGTTGATGAAGAGAGTAGTGCGTGTAGGAGGGTAGATGCTGGTGGGGGTCGAGTCATTTTGATGGGCACCTCACTTGATGAGGAGCTTTCTGTTGCTCAGGTTTCAATGTGTTGTTGGTGTTGTCTTCCCCGCCGCCCGCCGCCCCGCCTGTCCGACCGGCTCTGCATCGCCTCGCGCCGAAAGCCAGCTTTCGGCCGTTCAGAGGGGGACTGAGATATCCGGCGCTGCAGCCGGATCTTCCCTTGGCCCCGGGAACGCCCCTTTGCCGCCAACTGCAATCTACTGCCGTAGGGATAGAGGTGTGAGTGTGCTCGTAGCCGGTCAATCTCCCTGGGCTAATGCAGGTTGGGTTGTGGAGGAATGCGTACTGGCCCGATTGCCGCTTTGGGCAGACATGGGGGAATGCTTTGTATGGGAGGGTCTATGTCTGAGGTTGACGAAGTAGTGTGTGTAGGTTGGAGTTGGGCCCCGGCCGCCTCCTCTTTTAGCCATGGGCTATGGTCTTTGAGGCGCCCCTCTGTCACTAGGCTTACGCCATCAGATGGTGCAAGTAGTGTTATCTGGTTTGTCTTCCCCCCGCCCCCGCCCCAAGTCGCGATCTGCTGCAACGGAAGAGGAGCGTCGAAGGCGGTCTTTCAGCCCGCCATTCGGCAAGAGTTTTATGGCTGTCGGCTATGCCTTGAAACAGGACAGTCAGCCGATTGCGGATCGGCTTTCAGCTTATCCGGAGCTGGTTGACCGGAGCTGGGCCTTGATGAATCGCCGTGAACCGTGCCCGGCACTGCATTCTATTGCAGCATAAGAGTCATACGGTCGTGCTCGTAGGCGACACCCAGCTAGAGCTGGAGGCCCGTTCTGTTGTGGAAGTCGATGGGAGGATCTCTGTCCCTGTCCGCCGGTTTGCCCGTCATCCAGGAGCAGTCCGGACAGGGCACTTGTACGACATGCCGACTCTGGACGAAGCCGCTGGCGCGGCGGACGCTACCGCGTATGGCGAACCCAGCATTGTGGTAGTACGTGACGTAGTGTGGGTCACAGAGAAAGGAGACTCTTGTGACCCGTCTACGCCAGATGATGCTGGAGGAACTTCAGCGTCGCAACTATTCGAAGAGTACGACCCGCTATTACTTGCAGGCGGTAGCGAGCTTTGCCCGGCATTTTGGCAAGTCCCCGGATAAGCTCGGACCCGATGAGCTGCGAAGCTACCAGGCCTATCTGCTCCGAGAGCGCAAGCTCGCCGTCGGCACTGTGATTGCCCGTGTCGCCGCACTGCGCTTCTTCTTCATCCGAACCCTCAAGCGACACGAGTTTCGAGAAGATCTGCCCTATCCCAAGGATCACCGACGACTCCCCACGGTGTTGAGTCTGGAGGAAGTCGCGCGGCTCATCAATGCCGCCGGGAACCTTCTGCAGCGCGCCCTGCTGATGACCCTCTACGGCACCGGGATGCGGCGCACCGAAGTGTCTCTCTTGAAGGTTAGCGACATCGACAGCCAGCGCATGATGATCCGCGTGGAACGCGGAAAGGGCGGCGCCGGCCGTGACATTCCTCTCAGCCCGACGCTGTTGGAAACCCTGCGAGAATACTGGCGCTGGAAAAAGCCCCACATCTATCTGTTCCCCAGCAGCGAACGCAAGCGCGGCAAGGAACGACCCATCTCCGACAAGACCGTGTGGTATGCCTGTAAAGAAGCTGCTCGCCACGCAGGTCTCACGAAGCGAGTCAGCCCTCATTGCTTGCGGCACAGCTTCGCCACACACCTGCTGGAAGCGGGGACAGACCTACGCACCATTCAGATTTTACTGGGCCACCGTGATCTGGAAACGACGGCAAAATACCTGCATCTGTCGCAACGGCATTTACGGGCCGTCGCCAATCCCTTGGAAGGGTTGCAGCTGTCTCGCATCGAGGAAGTTAACCGTCAGTACCACCGTAAAAAGAACCCATGACTCGGCCCGCCGTGGAGGTGGCTGACATCCTCCGCACCCAAGGCCAGAGTTTTCTCGACCGCTATCGATCGAGCTTGGATTTCCAGCAGCTTAAGGCCTTGCGAGCCATTCAGCGCTGCCGCACCGCTGCCCTGGGTGGGCATCGCGATGCCTGCCAGAGCTGCGGGTATCAGGCCATCTCCTACAACTCGTGTCGCAATCGCCACTGCCCCAAGTGTCAGGCGCAAGCTCGTGAGCG
Source organism: uncultured Acidobacteriaceae bacterium (assembly GCA_963819645.1). Classification (GTDB taxonomy): domain Bacteria; phylum Acidobacteriota; class Terriglobia; order Terriglobales; family Acidobacteriaceae; genus CAVVDY01. Next base: position 151,207 of record CAWFWZ010000008.1, on the reverse strand, counting down.
CTGGATCACAGCACGGCAACGCGATCTCCTCGACACCAGCTATTTCCATGTCGTGTTCACAGTGCCTCACGAACTGAATGGGCTGGCGTTGGAGAACCCACGCCTGTTTTACGATCTGTTGTTCACCGCTACTGCGCAAACCTTGCTGGAAATCGCATCCGATGCGAAGCACCTCGGAGCCGAGATCGGCGTGATCGCCATCCTGCATACCTGGGGACAGAACCTACTCCTGCATCCCCACATTCACTGTGTCATTCCCGCGGGCGGGCTCTCGCTGGATCATCGTCGATGGGTTCGTCCGCGCTATGCTTTCTTCTTACCTGTCAAAGTCTTGAGTCGCGTCTTTCGCGGCAAGTTCCTCGCCGGTCTGAAACGCCTCCACCGTCGTAAGAAGTTACAGTGTGCGGGCCCGGCTGGGGCTCTCGCCGACCAACAACAGTTTGCAAAACTGCTCCGTCATCTCCATCGGCACGACTGGGTGGTCTATGCCAAGCCCGCCTTCGGTGGCCCGCTGCAGGTGTTGCGCTATCTGGGGCGCTACACCCACCGCGTAGCGATTTCCAATCACCGCTTGTTAGCCTTTGATCAAGAACGCGTCACTTTCCGCTGGAAGGATTACGCCCACGGGGGCAAACAAAGCCTGATGACTCTGGCGGGAACTGAGTTTCTGCGGCGCTTCTTTCTGCACGTACTACCCAGAAGCTTCGTACGCATCCGGCACTTCGGGTTTCTCGCTAATCGCTTTCGCCTCTCTCGCCTGGCGCTGTGCCGACCACTGCTGGGCTGCAGTTGCTCTATCCCGCGAGAAGTCAGAGCCAACAAAGTCCATTCCGACAGTTCCTCCCTCTGGCATTGTCCCCGCTGCGGCGCATCGATGATCGTCATTCAGAGATTTACAGCCGCGGAACTATCCATATGTACGTACTTCGATTCTTCCTAGCAGATCCGTCGGTAACGACGCTTGGATGTGCGCCAGCACGCCGACGCCCTCGTGTCTTTACCTTGTCGCGATTTCACCTTTTCCAACCTTCCATTCCACCCGTTCGCCGCTCCACTCATGATTACCAGCGAGCTCTCGCAAACCCACGGCGTCCTCTGGCCTCGCAATCCGACTCCAGGCGGCCATCCAAATCCCATAGGCCCGCGTCCGCCGCGCCAGCGGCTTCCTCCTAGTCTCCTTATCGAAAACGCCTCGGATCGACTTTGTCCGCCCAACGAGGACTGTTTTGACCGAGGCGTTTCCGATCAAGGCTAGCGACTCTACGTCCAAGTGGATTGAGTTTCGAATTGGCGACAATTCGGAAGACGGCAATCATCCAGAAAGACGATTGTTGCTCATGTTGGAACCATTGGAGGACTCTGATCCAATCCGGGCTCGGCTCGTTTGACACAACCCAAAGATGATGCCAGAATCCTAGAACTCAGGGTCATCCTCGGCGCCACAAAAGCGGAGCACACAGGAGAAGAGAGCGTGAAAAGTTCACGAATGGGCTCGTTGTGCAGCCTGACGACATTCCTGTTTGCATTGTGCTCTCCCCTCGTAGGACAGAAGCTGATTGCCACCATTCCGATATCCGATGGTCCAGAAGCGATCGCGGTCAATCCTCTTACTAATAGAGCTTATGTTGTTAACGGGCAGAACCAGAGCGTCAGCGTCATTAACGGTGCCACCAACTCTGTGGAAACTACACTGAAATTACCCTCAAACGGTTCTCTAATAGCGCTCAACATCTCGAAGAACAAGATATACATTGTGAATGGTGCGTTTAGCTACTACATGAGTGTCATCGATGGAACGACGAATAACATCGTTAACGTCGAAATTCCGGGAAGCCCTTGGCTGATGGCTGCGGACTGGACCGCTAACCGGATTTACACTCTTGATGCCTCCGGCTTCATGTCTGTGTTCGATGCGGATTCAAATACCGTCTCGACCTGGTTCTATGTACCACAGAGCCCCGAAGCGATTGCCGTAAACCCCGTAACTAAAAAGATTTATGTTTCGAGCTCGAAGTATCCCGATCCATCCATTGTGACTATCATCGACGGTACCAATTACAGCATGTCCACGGTCCAGGTGGGCAGTAATGCCCGGAACATGGTGGTCGATTCCGTAACCAACAAGATCTACGCGTTGGACACATTTCGAGGAGCCGTCTGGGTGATCGATGGAGCCACGCAAGATACCACGGCGATCAGTATCTACGGCATTCCAATTCAGATGGCTCTCGACTCGGTCACCAACAAGATCTTCGTAGCAAACGACTGGGGAAATGTATATGTAGTTGATGGGGCGAATAACTCAGTCACAACCATTCCCGGAATACCTGAGGACCAGTACGCCATTGTTGCGGATGCGGTAAACCATGAGGTATACGTGACAGGCCAATTGCCCCGGGTGCTTTCCGCAATTGATGGCCTCTCATACTTAGCTAGTTCAACCGACATAGTAGATGGTCCCACTGTGCTCGACGTAAATCCTGTCACGGGCAGGGTCTTCACCGTTCAGCCGTTTGCGTACAACGTCTATGTCTTCGCAGGGCTCCAGCGCCTGACCGTTCAAAAAGCTGGTTCGGGCGCAGGACTGGCAGCGGGTGGCAACGGCAATATCTACTGCGGAGCAACGTGCACCTACAGCTTTCAGCCAGACACGTTCACTTGGTTAACGGCAACGCCCGGCCCGGGCTCAACGTTTAGCGGTTGGACCGGCTGCGACTCTGCGCAGGGTAATGCTTGCACGCTTACAGTGAGCAGCCCACGCCAGGTCAAAGCAACCTTCGACATCGCTCAGGTGCCCCTCACTTCGCTGAAACTGAATCCAACGGTGGTTAAAGGCGGCAAGCTATCCGCAGCCACGGTTTCTTTGGTCGCACCAGCTCCGCCGGGCGGTCTTGGTATAGCGATAATGACCGATAGTATGGTGGCACACCCGCCGGCGTTGGTAGTTGTTCCCGGTGGCAAGACTGCAGTCGGCTTTGCCGTGCGTACCTTTCCTGTTCATAAGCGGATGGTGGCGACGATCACGGCCTCGGCCAATTCATCTCAGGTTAGTGCAGACTTGACGGTGGATACCCATTAGCACAGGCGCTCTCTTTGCCTGCCCGGGCCAGATATGCTCCGCCCGCCATCGAAGATTATCTCCGGCCGGTTCCCCGCAAGGTCACCCACTGCGGGGTAACAAGGTCTACGTCGAGAATCTCCACTGCGGCCAGCCTCGTTACGGGGAATTGAGGAGAGAACTTCGCCGTCATCGTGCAACTGCCATACGCGGGGATGACGGCGCCACAATCGTTTGATTGTGCAAAGCCATTCATATACCGGTCGATGATCATCGCACCGTTGAACTGGACGTCAGCACCGCTTAGGTTTCTGATCTGTACGGTACGAGTTGCTGACTTGCCCAACCGAACTATTCCAAAATCCACGAAAGAAGGCGAGGGGACAATGGCGCCGACCGCTGTGCCGCTGAGGTGAAGAGTATGCGGACTGCTCGGGCTATCGTCATTCACTTCCAAAGAGCCGTCACTATGCCCTGCCTTGGTGGGATTGAAATTGATGCTAACCTTGCAACTTGTTCCGACGGCCAGCGTATCGGGACAGTGGCTAATCCTGGCAAAGTCTCCAGTCGCTGTAATGCTCCCGATGTGCAGGGGCAGGATGCCTGGGTTGTAGATGGTCAGGTCACGGGGACCGCCGACCCGGCCATGCTGGAAACCGAAATCGAGCGGGGATGGTGAAAAAGCAGCAGCAGAAGAGGGAACGAACACGGACACTGCACCTGAGCCGGCTCCCAGCGCAAAACCAACTCCATGTCCTGTGCTGAACTGAGCCACGGCCAGCGTGTTTACAAGCGACACTCGATAGGAAGTTTGCGGTTGAAAGGTTCCATCGCCATTGCCCCGCAGCAGCGAGATTCCTCGGTCGCCTCCAACCACCAGGTCAGTTTTTCCATCGCCGTCGAAGTCTCCGGTAGCGACAACCCTGGGCTCGCCGAGGGTCGAGTAGTGAACAGCGGGCTGAAAGGTTCCGTCACCATTACCCAGGAGCACGGAAACATCGTTGCTCACAATGTCGGCCGCGGCCAGATCGAGATTGCCGTCTCCATGCAGGTAGTCGGTAGTAATACCGGAGGGAACACTATTGTCGCCGGTTGAATAATCTACCTCCGGCTGGAATGTGCCGTCGCCGTTACCCAGAAAAACTCCGACAGCCGAACTACCCGCAATGTCAGCATAGTCCTGCTTGCCGTCGTGATTGAAATCACCAACTATGCCTGGTCCTATGGTGCCATAGGAATTCAATGGTCCACGGAAAGTTCCATCTCCATTACCAAATAAGACACCTATGTACCACCCATAGTTGGAGCTAGAAACGGGTAGTAAGAGGTCAGCAAAGTTGTCGTTGTTGAAGTCTCCCACAGCCAATGCTCCCGCGTAAGATTCCACAGGATAAGTGGTTGGGTTACCGAACGTACCGTCTCCATTTCCCAGTAGAATTGCCACTCCCTGTGGATAATAAGAGTACGCAGCTATGTCGAGGTTCTTGTCCCCATTAAAATCAGCCTTCGCCAGCGCACTGCCATTGTTGAAACCTGTGTTCGTCAAAGCTGGCTGGAAGGTACCGTCCCCGTTGCCCAACGAAACCGATACTCTGGAACCGCCGAGGTAAGCCAAGTCGGGCTTAGTGTCGTTATTAAAATCGCCTGCAAGCATCTGCCCCGTCTGTGGTGCGATGGTATCCAATATCGAGCCAAAGCCCCCGTGTCCATCCCCTAGCAGCACATTGACCGCTCCCTCCTCGGTATTCGCCAGAGCGATATCGGGCGTGCTATCTCCGTTGATGTCTGCCGCCAGCAGCGAATTGGCAAAACCTATGCCGCCGAAGTCTCGATGCGGTTGGAAGCTACCGTCGCCATTGCCCAGCAAGACTGACAAGGTGCCGGCCACGGGAGGCCCCTCGAATTGTCCTCTAGCGATCGTGGTCGCAGCCAAGTCCAGTATCCCGTCGCCATCGAGGTCGGTTGCGATTAAAGAAAGAGGCTCTCCGGCCACTGGATAGTCGACTCGCGTCCGCAGGGTCCCGTCTCCATTGCCGAGGAAGATCCCGATCTGCGCGCCGAACAGGGTGCTCTCGCCAACCGCAACGTCGAGGTTCCCATCTTTGTTGAAGTCGCCGACCGCCAATGCATATGCATCGAAGCCCGAGTAATAATGCAGCGGAGATTGGAAACTGCCGTCGCCATTGCCCAGCAAGATGCTCAGGGCGCCGTTGTTAGGGTCAAGCGTTGCAAGGTCGAGCTTGCCATCCTTGTTGAAATCACCAACCGCAATCGCTGACGGGCTGCCATACTGCGACACCAGATAATCCTTGTGGGTTTGAAATGTCCCGTCGCGGTTTCCCAGCAGAATAGAGACCGTGCCAGAGCGCGGATTTGCGACCGCAAGATCGGGCCTGCCGTCGTGGTTGAAATCGCCAACGACAAGTGAACTAGCTCCCTGGCCGGCGGCATAATCGACATGAAAGGTGAAGGACCCGTCACCTTTGCCCAATAGAATGGAAACCGAGTTATCCGTTGAATTAGCGGTCGCGATGTCGAGCTTCCCATCGCCATTGAAGTCTGCAACCACAACCGATCGAGGATTTACCCCAGTCAGAAATTCGGTCTTGGGCTGAAAGGTACTGTCGGGATTGCCGAGCAAGACCGAGACCACACTTCCAAACGCCTCGGTTCCCGGAACAGCAAAGTCAAGCTTGCCATCTCCGTTGAAGTCCCCGGCAGCGATGGACGTCGGAAGTGGAGCGCAGTCGAAAGACGCTCCATTGAAAAGGTAGGTTTGCGCAGACGCCCGTTGATGGCATGCAACAAGCGTGAGTATGGCAAGCAGCACAGTTTGGACAGCCGTCCAAAAAGAGCCAGTCGCACGTCGCTCCTCCTGGCGGTCATTCAGCGAAGGAGACCGGAACATGTTCACTCCAGGGCCTCCAACTCTATCTGACCGTGGGTCCCGAAGCAAGCAGAGTTCCTGCTTTCGGGCTTTCGGCTTCTACTCCCATCGTGACAGCTCTCACCGGCGAAGGAATCAGCTAGTTTGCCCAAGCACCTGAATGTTTGTTTAGAGGTGGCACTACGTTGCACCTTTTGATTATCAATTCTGGTATCGGGCAGCTCTGAACTCTGACTCTCCGAAAATCAACTTGACGAGAAACGCCCTACGCGTCGGCGAGCGTGGGTAGGCTCTTGGGCCGCCGCGAAGGACGCGGCTGGAATGAGCAGACACGCTAACGGCAAATACGCAAAAACCAAAGCGGCCCAAGACAAAACTCGGTCTTCCTGATTTGGATCACAGCAAATCGGCGGTCAGCCCAAGCGCGGTCACTGCAATTTCGCGTATTCGGCTTTGGCTTCTTTGTAGATCGGAATGTCGGGATCGGCATCTTTCCAGAGGGTCAGGAAGTCCTGATACGACTTGCGCGCTGCGTCTTTGTCGCCCATCATCGCCTGCCCGCGACCAAGCTGCAGGTGCGACAGGGGCGCGATGATGAAGTCGTCCGCCAAGGCCGGATGGTCAACCATCTTCTGAAACTCGGCAGCGGCCTCGCGACCCCGGCCCAGTTGGAGATAGGCAAGACCTCGCAAGTATGCCGGATAGAGCATTTCGAAGCGATCTGCGAGGAAGGCGAAATCATAGGGCAAAGCAGGTTGCAAGATTTCTATTGCTCGCGCCGGTTGGCCCTTGTGCAGTTCAATGGCTGCCCTGATGGCTGGGAGCTCGAACTTCTGCGACATGGTGTTCAGCGGAAATTCCTGATCGAGCGATTTGGCTATGTCTTCTGCCTCGTCCACAGCTCCTGCCCGGGCAAAAATTAATGCAACCAGCCACTTGTTGGCGTTGTTCGGCGGCGCCGAAAGTGCCTGCTCGGCGGCTAGCCTTGCGCGTCCAGAGTTGCCAGTCTCTGCATCCCCTAGCGCAGTGTGCGAAAGTACTCTGTCATGCGGGCTGTCTGCCGGCCAGTCTGAATACGTGCGCGCCGCCGCATAAATTCTATGCGCCTCGCGAAAGCGGCCGTGATAAATCGCCATGTCGCCCGGCTGGAGCAGAGCCCACATTTTGCCTTGCGGGGTGGCCACCGCGAAGGAAAGCTGCTCTTGCATAGCTCTATCGTCGCCCTGTAACAAAGCAAGGTCATATCTACGCGTTCGGAGCAGCAAGTCATCTAGTCCCCGCGCCTTTGCCTCCTCAAGTACGACTTTCGCCTCCTCCAGCCGGTTCGTGAAAAGTAACGACTGCACCAGGCCGTCATAGGTCGCGATGCTGGGCAGCAGGCGTACCGCCTCGCGAGCTTCCACCGTAGTTTCCTCAAGCTTTCCAAGTCTGAACAAGGTGGCAACCCGGTTCCGATGCGCATATACGTCCGCGGGAAAGGTCTGCTCCCATTGGTCAAACGTCGCATTGGCTTTCTCCAGCTCCCCTGTTGCCAAAAGGTAATACGCTGCCTCGACAAACCATCGAGAACGCTGGCTCAATCGATCCCGAAGACCAAAGGCTTTAGTCGCGTATTGCACCCCCGTCGATCTCTCACCACGGTTGTAGTAGATCCCCAGAAGGTTAAGGTAAGCGACAGCGTAGTTCGAATCCAATTCCACGACGCGTTTGTATTGAGGCAGTGCGGCCGCGTCGCCCTGTTCGGACCTTGCACGCTCGGCTTGATTGATCGCTTGCAGCGCTTCCAGGGACCAGCTCGTCTCGTTTTCCAATGGCGTATTGAACTTTTTTAGGGAATCCTCCGGTTCGCCGAGCTCGCGCCGCAGCTGATGGCCAGCGGCCCCAAGCGTACTGACGATCTTGTTTCGGTCGTTAGTCTCCCTTTCTACTCTTGCCAAAGTCTTACCCGAATGGCAGTCCAGCGCGTTCAAATCGATCTTGTATGCGTTTCCAGTGTTCGCGATGTATGTGGTAACAAAGGCCTTGCTGCCGCTACGTACGCACACCTCGCGCGCCAGCTCTGGAGTCAGTTTAGGAGTCTGGGGAGTGTATAGGTAGGGGATATCGGAAACTTTCATCAGCTTCAAGGTGTCGAGGACCTTACTGGGATAGAGCACGGTTATATAAGGGGACTCTGTAATCTTTCGGAATAGTGGCAAGTCCAGCGCATCATCCATCACAGTATCGCCGGTGTTGTTGACGACATGAGCCAGGACGATGGTGTCCTTCGGCGTTAGCTTGAACGTGGTTCGCGAGCGCCAGTAGAGCGAGCCTGCTACGACGATGGCGAGAATGAGAGCGGCGGCTGCGTACCGCTTCCACTTCGCGGGTACGCGCACCCACTGTTTTGCGTTGACTTGTTGTAAATCGCCGAGCATTTCCGCCGCGCTCCGGTAGCGGTGCTCGCGGTCTTTCTCCAGCGCCTTGTCGATGATCGCGACAAACTTCGCCGGAACTGCCGAGTTCAGCTCGCGCATCGGGATAGGCGAGTTGTTTACGATGGCATCGTGTACTGCCGCCGACGTCTCGCCGCTAAAGGCTCGCTGGCCGGTGGCCATTTCGTACAGCACAAGCCCGAAAGAAAAGATGTCGGTGCGAGCGTCGAGCGGCTCGCCACGAATCTGTTCGGGCGACATGTAGCCTGCGGTGCCCAGCTTCATGCCGGTGCGGGTGAGCGTGATTTGAAGGGGCGCGCCCTCAGGTGCGCCGCCCACGTCGCGCCAATTCAAACCTGGACCGTCCACCCGGGGTTTCGCTTCGCTCCACCTCGGGCTAACTTCGGAATCGCCGCTTTGCGACTCATTTGCTGCAGAGTTGGTGAGTCGTGCCAACCCGACTGCATCGGAGGCTTCCACTTCAGCGGGTGCCCCATCCGGCCTTCCGTTGGCCGGGTGGGGGGATTCCATCACCTTCGCCACCCCGAAGTCCAGAATCTTCGCCACATTCTTCTCGGTGATAAAGATGTTGGCCGGCTTGATATCGCGATGGATGATGCCCTTCTCATGCGCGGCCTCCAGTCCCGCGCAATCTGAATCGCGATGTCCAGCCCTGCCGGCTGCGTTCAGCCGGCAGCAGCTGCCGCGCGACGTGGTCGCGCAGTGTCTCACCCTGCAGCAACTGCATGACGATGAAGGGCTGCCCCTCGTACTCGTCGAACTCGTAAATCGTGCAGATGTTGGGATGGTCAAGCGCCGAGACGGCGCGCGCCTCGCGCTCGAAGCGTTCCAAGCGCTTTGGGATCGTCGCCTACTTCCTCCGGCAGAAACTTCAGCGCCACGGCGCGGCCCAGCTTCAGGTCTTCGGCGCGGTAGACCAGCCCCATGCCGCCGCCGCCGAGCACCTCCAGCACGCGGTAATGCGAGACCATCTTGCCGGTCAGGCTCCCGCCTTTGACTGGGCTTCGCGGGAACCGCACGGTTCCGCGGAAGATTCTTCCCTCAGAAGAATCCTCCGCTCACCCACTCCACCGGAACCATCAGCCGGTAGCCGCGACGGGGGAAGGTCTGGATGTATTTGGGTTCGTCGGCGTTGTCACCCAACGCCCGGCGCAGCTTCTTCACAGCGGCGTTGATGCTGTGATCGAACTCGACCACCGTGTCGTTGGGCCAAAGCTTCTTCCTGATCTCTTCGCGGGAGACCAGTTCGCCCTCGCTCTCGATCAGCATCCGCAAGATTTGCAGCGGCTGCTCCTGCAACACTACTTTGGTATTGCCGTTTCCCAGTTCTCCAGTGGGCAGATTTAGTTCAAAGGTTCCAAAGCGGACTCGAACTGAGGACGCGCGCTGCATGGGCAGGAAGCACCTTCTGGAAGCGTCGCTTTAAGTGACCGGAAGTTTATCACTGGCTGCGAGCAGCGCCAAGCAGAGAAGCTCAGACGAAGCTCGCCGCAAAGCCTCCGGTAAGCAGCGCTGTCACAGTTACTTATCTCATTTCACATCCATTTCACCTGCGGTGCATTGTGCGCTGATGCCGCAGTTCTGCACACTCGCCGCCATTCCGGGAAGAGTCGGCCCCGCGTGGGGAGGCAGTATGAAGACAGCGAGATGGCAGACAATGCTAATCACCCTTTGTGTCGCGATGGTTCTGGCGACCGGTGTTCTGCCGACGGCGCAGGCGCAAACCTTCAACGTAATTCACACCTTCACCGGCGGAGCGGATGGCAGTACGCCGATGACAGGCCTGACTGTGGATCGGAGCGGGAACCTCTACGGCACAGCTAAGTGGGGCAGGGGCAATGAAAGGTACTGTCTACCGCCTGAAACCCTCGGGGGCCGACTGGATCTTCGAGCTCCTGCACACATTTACCGGGGGCCCAGATGGAGCTTTTCCACAAGGCAGAGTGAGCTTTGGCCCGGATGGCGCTCTCTATGGTACGACCTGGTTGGGTGGAACAGGACTCTCCTGCACTCTCGATGGACCCGGTTGTGGCACCATCTTCAGGCTAACTCCCCGCGCCACGATCTGCGCTTCACTTTCATGTCCCTGGACCGAAAGCGTCTTGTATCGCTTCCCAGGCGGCAGCGATGGAGCACTCCCATCGGGCGACCTGGCATTTGACCAGGATGGAGACATTTACGGCACCAGTGCAGGCGGCGTGTATTCGGGGCAGTGCTACGACGGCACCAATGGACCGTATGGTTGTGGCACTGTCTACGAGTTGACCCGCTCCGGCGAAACTTGGACGCACACGTTGGTCTACACGTTTCAAGGTCCAAGCGATAACTATGCGGATGGCGTCAGTCCGGCCAGCGGCGTGATCCTTGACAATGCCGGCAATCTCTACGGCACAGCGCCGATGGGCGGAGTGGGTGGAGTTGACGGATCTGGCGTCGCCTTTGAACTGTCGCCTTCGAGAAACGACTGGATTCAAAGTGTCCTGTACAGCTTTATGGATGGGAGCGATGGACGTTATCCCTACGCGGGGCTGATTTTTGACCGGCTCGGCAATCTTTATGGCGCCGCTTCCTTCGATGGCCTCGACGGCGCAGGCACGGTTTACGACCTGACGCCCTCCAATGGAGGATGGAGTTTCAATCTGCTCCACACCTTCCCGTTTGAGGGTATTGATACCGGCCCAGTTGCGAACCTCACGATGGATGCCCCCGGAGACTTGTACGGCACAACGCTCCACGACGGCGCTAACGGATATGGCTCCGTCTTTAAGTTAAGTCCCTCGAGTGATGGTTGGATCTACACCGTACTACACGACTTCACGGGCGGCGCGGATGGCGGCTATCCCGCTTCCAACGTGGTACTCGATGCGAACGGGAACCTCTACGGTACGGCGTTGTGTGGCGGGGATAACAGTTGCACCCTCGGTAGCAGCGGCGATGGCGTGGTCTGGATGATTACGCCCAACTGAAGTGTCAGTCCGGCTTCATCGAGCCGAACCACGCCGTTTAGGGTGCACACTCATTGAGCGCTGATCTCGCAGTACTGCACACTCGCCCCCGTCTTGCACACGTCCGCGTAGAACAGCGGCTGTCGTCGCCGCCAAAACCAAAAGTAAGAAGAAGGAAAGGAGAATCATGAAAACAGAAGCCTACAACGTATTCACACGACCTATCGCGGCGACGGGTGAGTTAGCCGGATGGACCGCAGCACTGGCGGTTCTTTTGGCAAGTTGCGTCGTGGGACTGGGCATTTCCGCAAGGGCGCAGACCGGCAACACCTTCGACCCTGGCATTTACGCAACGGCGCAGTCCTTCGTCACCTTCGACCCTCCCGGCTCCGTACTCACCGAAGCTCTGGCCATCAACAACGCGGGAACGATCACCGGAGCCTATCTCGACGCCAATAATCGGCCTCACGGATTTGTTCGCGCTGCCGACGGCACGATCACCAGATTTGACGTTCCGGGCGAGGGCACCGGCAATGGTCAAGGCGTCAACGCCGCCTATAGCATCAACCCACAAGGAGAGATTACCGGCATCTACACCGACGATTTTTACGTGTACCACGGCTACTTGCGTGCTCGTGACGGCAGCTTCAGCACCTTCGACGCTCCTGGCGCGGGCACCGGCGAAGGCCAGGGTACGTTTGCCCTTGCTATCAGCCCGGCAGGGGAGATCGCTGGACAGTATTCGGACAGCAACGGTGTTAATCACGGATTTGTCCGCGCGCGTGACGGCACCCTCACCACCTTCGATGCTCCTGACGCCGGAACAGCTCCCGGCCAGGGGACGTTGGTGTCACCGGTGGACGGCATCAACCCAGGGGGAGCAGTCTCGGGAGGTTACGTCAACCAGGGCAGCCTAAACGATGGTACGCAGGTATTCCGCGGCGCGGTGCGCGCTCCCGATGGCACCATTACGGAGTTCGACGTTCCGGGCGCGGGTAATGGTCCCGGCCAAGGCACCGACGTTGGCGGAATTAACCCGGCAGGGACGATTGAAGGGAACTACATTGACCCCAGTAGTGTGAGTCACGGCTACGTGCGAGCCCCTGACGGCGCCTTCACCAAGTTCGATGTTGCGGGCGCCGGCACGGGCATTGGCCAGGGTACTTTCCCGGCGAACATCAACGAGCCGGGGGACATCGCTGGATTCTATGTTGATGCGAACGGTCTGGCGCACGGCTTCTTGCGCCTTAAGCAGGGAGCCATCACTCCCTTCGATGTTCCAGGCGCAGCGCAAGGTACCGTTCCGTACTGTAACAACGCGAGCGATGCGATCACGGGGTTTTACTATGACGGCAATGGGGTGACCCACGGGTTCCTTCGCACAGCCCATAACAAGAAATAGCGTTGGTGTCGATGCTAGCAAGGCGCGGCTTCACTGCTGCGCCTTCTTCTGGCGAGAACCGGCCCCACTAACATTTGGTTCCATGATGTAAGAACTATAAGTCGGCCAGTGTTTACGAATGATTTCCCTTCATCGGGCCGTATAACGGCCTATTCGCCTAAGTGAAGCGGCCGGTTGGCAACTCGTAGCTTATTGCCAGATCTTGGTCGGCAGCAGATTTGCTGGCGTGAAATCGCCAACTCGTTCACAATCCGTCGTTCAGTTTCCAGTGCCGGATTGCAGTACGAGTTGGCCTCCCTTGAAAATGTCCTCCTCGACGAGTCTCAAGCTCCTGCTTCATTCGAGGCTGAAGACAGCGTCGATTCGAGTACGACTTTGTGTCCTAGAGCTTCCAGTCTTTTCACCAGTCGCTTGGTGGTGCGAAGCTTGTGGCGTTGGTCGAAGTAGTTCGGACCGAGATCTTCGTATACGGTCCCACGCTGCAGCATGTGATAACCAGTGTTGAGAATGGTGTGTGCCACGGCAATGACGGCCCGCTTCATTCCGCGTGCAGCGGCCAAGCGACGGAACTGCGCCGCAAGATAAGTGTTCTTGGTTTTTGACGCAGCCCAAGCAGCTTCGCAAAGCGCGTGCCGAGCCCAGCGGTTGCCCTTACGGCTCTTTCCACTCTGACGTTTGCCGGCACTCTCGTGATTGCCCGGGCAAACTCCGACCCAACTCGCTAGATGCGCTGCCGATGGGAACGCTTGCACGTTGGGGCCGATCTCAGCCACCAGCGTCCACGCCACCCGGTGCTTGATGCCAGGCATGCTCATCCATGCCTGCAGTGCTTTCTGGAAAGGCTGCATCTGCAACTCGATCTCGGCTTCCAGTCGTGCAATCTTGTTCTGGCTGTAGCTCAACTCGTCCAGCATCTCGCCCAACAGGAAGCGTTGGTGCGGTAGCAGATAGCCGTCCAACGCCAGTCGCAACGCTGGCAGCTTCTTGCGCAGTTGCATCTTCGCCATGTCGGCCAAGCGTTCCGGATTCGACTCTCCTTGCGCCAGGGCATGCAACATGGCGGTGCCACTCACACCCAGAACGTTGCTGGCCACCGAGCCGAGCTTGATATTGCATTGTTCCAACAGCTTCTGAATGCGACACGCGATCGAGCACTGGTGCTCGACTAGTTTGATCCGGTAACGGGTCAGGTCTCGTAACAGCCGAAGTTCCGGAGGTGGGACATAGCTGCCTTCCAGCCGCCCATCCTGCAGCAGTTCCGCGATCCGCTCTCCGTCTTTCAGATCGGTCTTCTTGCCGCGCACCGCTTTATAGTGTTCTGGATTGATCAGCACCAGTTGCAGCCCTTGGCCCTCCAGAACATTCCACACCGGCACCCAGTAAACCCCGGTCGCTTCCATCGCTACCGCGCTCACCTTGGCCTCTACCAACCATTGCGCCAACTCCCGCAGGTGCTGGGTCATGGTGCCGAATATTCGCTTCTCTTTGCGAGTGCTTCCGGTGATGTCCTCGCGGATTAAACAGGCCGCAATCGTTTGCTTGTGAACATCCAATCCGCAACAGTTGCGATGTACCTTCATGGCAGCTCTCCTTGGCTGCTGCCAAAGACGCCAGTGCTCTAAGATTCTCCCTTTCGCGCTCTCCCGAAGGAGGCGACACTTGATTGTTCCTACGGCGTCCCGCTCAACCTGTTCTACAGGCTCCAACTACCGCACTAATGCCAAAACTCCAAGCTCAGTTGGCAGCAGCACCAATATTCTGCCCCACTTACGATCCCATTTTCATCCTTGATTGTGACGGGAAACCGTCATGCTGACCCTGTTCTCGCCAGCTATCTGCGGACAGCCAGCTGCCGGGTTGCTCATGATCCGGGAGCAGTCCGAATGGAACACATCTCCGAGATGTCGCTTTTCGCTCAAGTGGACTTCGTCGCGAAATGCGCCCGATGGCATTCGTAGACCCTAAGGCGTCTCCCGTTACTAATCCCGCGAGATAGTGAGAGACGCCGGCTAGCGAGCGTACGCAGAAAATCGGTCATCATTTAGCGGGCGTGTACCAGATGGGCGAGGTATCGCCGCGGTCGGTCACGCTCATCTGACGGTGTCGGCCATCTTGATGCTTAGCAAACGAAGACCAACAGTGATGGGAATCACAACCTTGTCGCTGCAATACTATGAAGTCGTGCGGTGTTCGGAGTATCGCCCCTGCTTCTAACATCCCTGATTGTTTGGGCCCTCGAAGGATGCGGCTCCATCCGGCCGCCACTGCGGTGCGTTGAACTTCTCCGCCCCGTATGCCACGGTCAGGCCGTCTCCACTGGCACTCAAAAGCTGATGCCCGCCTCCAGCACTACCGTCGGATCAGTAAAGCCGGCATTGAAAATATAGGTGGTAAATTCCCACTTCTTATGGGACACACCCACCAGGAACCCGCGCTGCACATCGAGGCTGGTCTGGAAAGCTTTGCTGTGTTGCGCCACCAAACCTACGCGAAACCAGTCGAGCGGCGAGTATGTAAGTTGCGGCCAACTGTAGTAGAAGTTACCGGATTTCTGTGTCGTGTCGAATACATATTCATTCGCGATCGACAGCTCAATCTTCTTGTAGGTAAGCGAGGCCTCACAACCGGGCGCGATCCCGTTGGTTCTCCCGAAAACGCCGCCGATCATCGGCGTGACGTCCAGTACCAGCTTCTTGCCGGCGCTGAAGTTGTAGCCCACCCACAACGATCCGGTGCGCAGATTCTCGTAGTTATAACGAGCTTCCAGGTGCAGCCGGCCGCGGTCCACCGTGAAAACAGGATCCACATAGGACTGGTCGTTGGGAACGATATAGCCATCGACCGTGAGGTTATAGGTCCACGGGTCCTTCGCAGCAGGGGAAGCAGCGGGTGCAGCGGCCGGCGGCTCCTGGCCGAATAGGGAGCCACTCAACAGAACCACCAACGCAAGTACAGCGGGATATTGCGCGGCGCTCATCCCCCCAGCGCCATCGTCATCGCAACCATCGCCATGCCCACGACCACCATCGCAAGACCCACCCTTCTTGGATGGAAGCCCGAGTAGCGTCCGAACGCATAGCCCGACATGAAGAGCATAGCGATGGCAATGCCATTGGAGACGCGCAGCGCCAGCCGGGCGTCGTGGATAAAGATAAACGGTGTCACCACCGGGAAGGTGGACAGGAAAACCACCAGGAAAACGCCCAAGGCGGCGAGCCAATCATGCTTACCCAGACGGGGATGCGCCGGCGGCTCAGGCAGGCGGATTAGCGTGTTCTGCATTGCTGCAAGTTCTGCTTCCGGCAGCACGAACGCCAGCGACGGCGGCAGCGCATCGGCAATGATGCGATGGGCCTCGGCACCGTCGGCGGCTCTGCGCACGGCACGCAGCGCCAGGATGTTGTGCCCCCGCTCGCTGAGGCAGCCCATCAGGTAAAAGACCCCGTCAATGATGCCCCAGGCCAGATTGCATCCCAGCGCTGCAATCAACATCTTGCGGACCTCGCTGCGCCCTGCGTCGGCGACGCTGAACGAGCAGGTGAACGAGAGCACCATGATCAGCCCGAACAGCACTTCCGAGATGCGCTCGATGGGATCGAGCAGACGTTTGCGGGATTTGATCGAGTCGTCAGGCATCGTGCGGGATAGGTCTGCCCGAAGGCGCGCTTCTGAGCTGGCTAATGCGGTCATTCCGGGCTCGTCTGGGTTTGGCATGACTCGGACCGAACTATCGTTGCTCCATCGCCCTTTCAGTTCACCGGTACTCCGGGGCGTCGGGTGCTAGCGACGCGATCTTTCGCGTATAGAGGCCGATGCCGGGCATTGCGCTTAGTCCATGCGCAAAGATGCTAAGCAGCACGGTTGCTTCCAGCGCGTAACGGATGGCGGGCTCACCCGGGAAATGCGTCTCCTGCTCCAGATAGACCAGGCCGAGAACAATAGACGCCAGGCCGCGCGGCCCGAACCAACCCATGAAGATCACACTCGCCGCACTGAGCCGGGTGCCGATGAGTGCGATTGCCACCGGCAGCATCCGCACCAGCGTCAGGCTTAGAAGCGCGTATAGCCAAGATGCCGCGCTGAAATGCGGCCAATCCCGCACTGCCGCCATGCCAAACAGGAAGAACACGGCAAGGTTCAGCAACTGTCCCCATTCCTCCGCAAACTCGATGCTGTGCTTACCGGCTTCCTTGAACCCAACCTGTACCGCCAGGCCACCGACGAACGCCGCGATGAACATGCTTGCGCCAACCATGTCGGACACTACCAGGCAAAGCAGGGGCAATGCGACCACACCGATCTCTTCGAACGATTCCGCGATCCACTGCTTGCGGCGTGCCAGGCCCAGCAACCATCCGCCGGCGAGGCCTATGGCCAAGCCGACCAGTACGCCAAAGCCAAGTTGCTCCCCGATGAACTCGATCAGGCTGCCTTTGCCACCTACGATTTTGGCGGCCGCGATGGCGATGAAAAACAGGAGGAACGGCACGGAAAGTCCGTCGTTGAGGCCGGCTTCTACATTGAGCGCCTGACGAATACGCATGGGCACGCGCGGGCTGTTCACGATAATCTGTCCCAAGCCGGCGTCGGTCGGCGCAAGGATAGCACTCAGAATTCCCGCTTCCCAAATAGATAGCTGCGGAAACACCAACCGCGCGACCACTGCACCTAAGACAATAGTCAGGAGCATGCCAGTACTTAGCAGCCGCGTCGGCAGGGCCCTGATACTACGCAAGACATTCAGGTCGGTGCGGCTGGCATCCGTGAAGAGCAGCATAACCAGGCCGACTTCCGCGATATGGAGTGCGGCATTCGCCGTGAACCCCGCACTCAAAATTCCTTGCAAGGCGGGAAACATGAGCATCCCCGCGATCGTAAACACAATGGGCGCGGTCAGGATCGTCTGCTCCACCCGCCGCGACAGCAGACTGTAGAGGAACACGAGCGCTACAAAGACGGCCAGAGGAATCATGATCATTCTCGCTCCAGCACCACTTCCAGCTTTCCGTTTTTCGCTGCCTTCCTGAGGAACTCGTAATCCTGCTCGTTTTGGTCGGCATAGGCGATCGAGAAAGCCGCGATCGCTTTATCGAACGTGTCGCTGTTGCCAAGGTAGCCGCCAATCATCGCCGACTCCCCGCTGCGGGCGTGGGCGCGCGCCAGTGTCCAGCCGCACAATTCGCCGTACTGGATCATGGTGGTCGCGTTGAACATCTCCACCTTTGGCTTCAACTTGAGGTCGCGTAGTTGCCGGATATAGAAGTGCCGCCCGCCCTTGCCTTTACACCAGCCAAGAAAGATGTCACTGGCCGATTGCATCAACTGGTGTCCGTTCACTACCCGTTGCCCATGGTTGGGGAATACGCTCTTTCCCGCGTATGGCTCCAACACCGAGGCCCGCGCCTCCTTGACTTGGAGGAATAGCGGGTCCTTGGTGTTCGCCATCAAGAGCATCACCCAACACGCCGTGCCCACGCTGCCGACACCCACTACTTTCAGCGCCACGTCCTTTAATTCAAAGCGGTCAAGGAGCACGCGCACGGACGGCCGCAGGCTCTCGCGGTATTGGGTGAAGGCCTCCCGGAGTACTTCGGGGAACTCGCTGCGGTCAAATTCGCCGCGTGAATGATAGATCGTGGGTGGGTTGTCCCTGATCATGTGCTGTCCGCCGACCTTGTGCGCGAGTTTGGGAAAATCAAGCTCAAGAGCACTCCGCTCCCGCTCCTTCTGCAATCGCTTCTTTGCCCGCTGGCGGGTCTCTTCATCCCGTAGGGTATTCAGAAGCTCTTCACCGTCGAGGCTGTCATACCACACATCCAGAGCGTGCATCTTGCCGTACACGATCATGTGCGCGCGATAGGATCGCGCGCAGGCCAAGGCTGCATCCGCTCCAACCGCGTCGCCTAAGCCGTTGTCCCGGCACGCGATGACTAAGCTCGCCCCCAACCGCTTCGCGTCCCCTTCCCACTCCGAGGGAATCGTCTCATCCAGGTCGTGAATGTCGATCTGCACCCGCCGTTCGGGCGTGCCAAAGCCGCGGAAATTCACCAGGTGAGCATCGCCGCAGCACTGCACTCGGATCCCGGTGCTGGGCATTGAGGACAGGTCCAAAGCCATGTTCAGCGCCGCCCCGCGATAAAAGGTAAACGGCGACTGCAGCATTCGCCCATGCCGGATCGGCACCAGTTCCGGGATGCGTCCCAAGTCGGACTGCTTGATCAATAGCAACGGATCCGGTCGGCCGTGAGGTGGCTTCCATTCGGCAAGCGAGGATCGCGGACACTTGTCCCGTAACGCTTTGCCCATCGCCGCGAGTTCGGCTCGCGAGCGATGTGTCTGGAAGGCTGGAATCCCGTGATTGACGGATTCCGGGGATTCTTTCTGCGCGGTCGCTGCGTAAGTCAGGATGAGCCTCTTTTTACAGGCCTACAAGATCCACCAAGGCCTGCTATATGAATAGCGCGTTGTCACAAAAATGCAGTGATGTGAATCACAACATGGACATGAGCAATTCGGAAGTTGACGGTCAGCGGGCGCTAACAGTCCTTGCATGAATCGACTTGTCGCCGCCAAAGCCCATTACCGATTGTGGCCGTGGTCTGGCAAGGTGAAGTTGGTTCGAAACCGGCCTAGGAGATACGACATCGGGTCGTGCGCCACCGAATGATGCCCTTTGGCATCATCTCCTTGAAGCCGACTTCAGTACAATCTTCGGGAAGGCTAAAGAGGCATCCGGGTGACTTACTCTAAGGTCTCGTTTTTTCTGTAATGGGACCGTCGGCGGCTTTAAGGGGCTGCCATTGATGGATGCGGCTCACGACGACGAAAAAGTAACCTGTGGACAAGCCGCACATAATGACGCCAACCAAGGCCTCAAGCGGTGTGAGCAGCCGCCACGGCTGCGCCAGCACTACATCGCCGTACCCAAGGCTCGTGTAAGTGACGCCGGAAAAGTAGAATGCCGCTTCGGCATTGGGCAGGCAGCCACGCCACAAGTAGAAAAATCCCCAGATCGAAATCTCCGCCAGATGGAGCAGGAACAGCCACCAGATTATGCGGAGCAGCCTGCGGACGACAGGCCAAACGTTGTTTGGGGGCAGCGCATACAAACTCGCCAAGTGCCGAAGCAGGAGCGCGATGCCCGCAGTGTGCAGAACCACCGTAAGGGCCACCAGAACGCACGCGCTGAGGATTATTGATGGCATCTGTTATTGGCCTCGGGGGGCGGACTCGCCGAATCGGCTGCTGCGCAGGACTACTTACGGCAGGCAATGTTACGCCAGTTATTGAGGGCTGAGGACGCCGAACCACCTCTCGAAGATGTGCTGATAAGCGCCGTTCTCGCGAAGCTCGGGCTGTCCAGACGCACTAAGATGGCGACCTGACCACGGTTTAAGTTCGGAGCCGGCTATCTCTACCCGTCCCTTTCCCTCATTGCCGCATAGTAAATGAGCACCGGCGCGGACGCGACCACGGCATCCACCTGCTCGTCCGACCAAAACCCTGGCTCAACCTGGAGTCGTATCTGACTGCTTGGGTGGAGGAGCAATGTTGAACGTCTGCCGGTACTGCTTGACGACGTCCTCCAGCCTGTCGTAGTGGGCATCCTCGCCAATCAACTCCCAGAATCGGTAGCGTGATCTGGTATTGAGCTCATCCATGATTTCCGTAACGACTAGTCGTATTCCTCTCGCCTTCAACTTCGCGTACACCGACCGGAGCGTCTCCGCCGCGGAATAGTCGACATCGTCCACCGCGGACGCATCGATGCAGAGCCAGCGCAAAGGCGGCTCCACGGTGTTCGCGAGAAATGAGATCTCATCCGCGAGCTGCTGGCAATTCGCGTAGTACATGCTGTGGGTGAATCGGTAGACTACCAGTCCCGGTGCCGCCGAAGCGGCCTTGGCCACTGGCTCCGGCTGCCAACCGCCCGATTCGCTCGGCCGAAGCACCGCGTTCTTCGGTCGATACCCGTACCGGGTGTGACCGATGAGCGACAACGCGATGGCGAGCAGTATCCCCTGTTCGACGCCGACGATCACGACCGTCAACGCGGTGATCAGTGCCAACCAGAACTCCGATCGCCGTTGATCGAAAACCCTCCGCATCCCAGCGACATCGATCAAGCCGACCCCAATCAGAAACACGATGGCCGACAAAGCCGCTTCTGGCAAGTAGGTCAGCGCCCCGGTCAGAAAGAGCAGGATCAGCGCCACCATCGCCGCCATCACCAGGAGCGACAGTTGGCTTCGGCCGCCGGCGTCGTCGACGATTTGCGTCTTCGTTGGGCTGCCGTTGACGACGAAGGTACCGGACAGGCCGGCGCCGATATTGGCAAGGGCCAGACCGACCAGGTCGGTGTTCTCGCTGAAAGTCTCGTCGTAGCGCGTGGCGAAGGCGCGGGAGGTCGCCGCGCTCTGTGCCAGGATCACAACGAACATCGCGAAGGCCGTGGGAAGCAAGGCCGCCATGACTGTCCAGTTCCAGTCCACCTTGGGCAGGCCGAGATGTGGCAGACCACTCGGAACGGCTCCGACTATATGCACTTGCTTGTCAAGTCCGAACGCCCAGGTTACGACCACGGCGCCGATCGCCGCGATAAGCGCTCCCGGAATCTTCTTCGAAACCATTTTGAGGCCGACGATGACCACCAAAACGCTAAGCGCCACTGTCAGTTCGTAGCGGTTGACCTGCCCGAGCTGTTGAAGGTCGTTCCAGAACTTTCCCAAGGTGCCATGGCCGCCACCCTTCAAGCCCAACATACCGGCGATCTCCCCCAGCGCGACCTGAACACCGACCCCGGTCAGGAATCCGATCAACACGGTGCGCGAGAGGAAGTCCGCCAGAAATCCCAGGCGCATGAGGCGCGCCAGAATCAAGAAACCCGCGGCCATCAATGCAAGCACGCCGGCCAATGCCATGTATTGCTCCGAACCGATGGCGGCAATTCCCACCATGGCGCTGGCAAGGATCGCCGCTGTCGCCGAATCGGCGCCCACCACAAGGTGCCGTGAGGAGCCGAACAAAGCGAACAATGTCGTGGGGATGAGCATCGTGTAGAGACCCGTGATCAGCGGGGTGCCGGCGATCTTGGTGTAGCCCATCACTTCCGGGACGGCAATTGCGGCGAGCGTGATACCGGCAAGAATTTCGGCCGGGATCTGAGCGGTCGTGATCGGCAGCACCCCCTGAAGGATCGGGAAGCGGTGGCGAGCGGGATGATCGTGTACTGATGTCATGGCAGTTCCCTTATTGAAGAGATTCGATTCCGCACGGAAGATGACCGCCCGCGGTGCGTACCAACGTTGACTCCCGCACGTCAGCCCGACCCAGGCCTACGGAGAGCCAACTTACGATGAACCGATACCGCGATCGACTCACTTTGCTTCCTCGAATACAGCCTTAACCTTTCCGGC
The DNA here is from genome assembly GCA_963819645.1 of uncultured Acidobacteriaceae bacterium. Taxonomy (GTDB): domain Bacteria; phylum Acidobacteriota; class Terriglobia; order Terriglobales; family Acidobacteriaceae; genus CAVVDY01. The sequence goes on along the minus strand of CAWFWZ010000008.1, from coordinate 129,064 downwards.
GCGAATGGCGCGTTTGAACGCGGCGTGGTCCTTCTCATTCTGGTCGGCGTAACCAACGGAGAACGCGGCCAGCGACTTGTCGAACACGTCGCTCTTGCCCATGTAACCGCTCATCACCGCCGCGTCCCCGGAACGCGCGTGAGAGAGCGCCAATGAGTGGCCGCAACACTCGACGAAAACGATCATCCTAGACTTGTCGTATGTCTCGACGGGAAGCTTGATTTTGACGTCCCGCAACTGGCGGACATAGTAGTGACGTCCTCCTATCCCTCCCTCGGTCCAGCCGAGGAAGACGTCGCTGGCCGGCTGCATGAGCCGGTGACCGTTCACAACGCGTTCTCCGTGATTTGAATAGACGCTTTTCCCCGCATAGTTCTCCAGGACCGAGGCGCGAGCCTCCTTGATCTGGAGAATGAGAGGATCTCCCTCCGCGTCCGTCAGCAAGAGCACCCAGCAGGAGGTGCCAACGCTCCCGACGCCGACGACCTTGTGCGCGGCATCCTTGATTTCGTAGCGATCGAGTAACACGCGACAGGCAGGAGCCAAGGACTGCCGATACCGGGCGAAAACCTGCATGATCCCCGGATGGATTTCTCCCGGGGATAGACCTTTCCAGTGGAAGATCGTCGGAGGCTGGTCTTTGATAATCGGCGATCCGCCCGCATCGTCGACGAGTTTCGGGAAGAGGCCTTCTGAGGTGCTGCTCTCACGCGCCTTGGCAACTCTTTTTATAGCCGTGTGGCGGATCCCGGCATCTTTGACGCCCGAGATCAGCATTTCAAGCTCGACCTCGAGGTACCACAAATCCCGCACCTTCATTTTGCCGAACGCGGCCATGTGCTTGCGGTAGGATCGGACGCAGGCGAGAACCGCATCCTTAGCAACCGATTCGCTCAGGCCGTTCTCGCGACAAGCGATCACGACGCTCGCCGCAAGACGCTTGAGGTCCCACTCCCACGGCGCAGGGAGGGTCTCATCGAGATCGTTGATGGCGAAAATGAGTCGCCTCTCCGGGGTGGCGAGACCCCGGAAGTTGACCAGGTGTGAATCTCCCCCGCATTGCACGCGGACGCCGATGGAAGGAGTGCCCGCCAGATCATCCGCCATGGCGAGCGCCGAGCCCCGGTAGAAAGTGAAGGGAGACTGCACCATGCGCCCGTGGCGAAGGGGAATGAGATCGGGAAGTCGCCCCGCATCGGCCCGCAGAACCAGGCCGACGGGGTCAGGCCGGTCGTGCGGCGGCCTCCATGCGGCGTGCGAATCGCGCGGACACTTGTCGCGCAAAGACTTGCCCATTGCCGCCAGTTCAGTTCGCGAGAGGTGTTTCTCAAATGCTGGGATCTTGGGATTGAGGTTCCGGGATCTTGATTTCTCAGGGGTGGTTGCCTGTTTCATTGGGGGCTCCCTCTATAGCGCCTCTAAGACCGAGCAAGAGCCTAATTATGAATAATGCATTACCGCAAATACACAAGTGATGGACGTCACAGGATGCGCGGACGGGGCCTGGAGCAGGGGCAACACTGAAGTCGCCTGACTCTAGTTAGCCGGCGTCAAGACCCAAGTCGTAACCTAACCGACAGGACATAACGCCCGAGCAACCTTCGCATTGTCACATTGGCCAGAAACCGGCATGTGGAGATTACTCCCGGTAGGTGGGCGAGCATCCGGCAACCGCATTGGCACCGCCACTTGGACGTAAAACGCTAGAGCCTTATCGGAAGTGCCCGGCGTGAAAACGTGGCGAACGACGCCCCCAAAGTTGGCAGGCCGGCACTTTCGATAAGGTCGTTTGAAGGAAGCCGCTGGCGCTTGCGGCGGACGCGGTCAGCTATGGGATTTCAATAGCGTTTTCCTTGATAAGGAGACACTCAACCCTATGCCTTCGCGCCTGATGATCGATGAGTGCATGACGGCCAATCGTAAGGCTTAGCAAGTCCGGGAGCAAGGCTTATTTCAGGAGTAATCTCAACCAACGACACGCGGTAGCGTCCGCCGCGCCAGCGGGTTAGTTCTAACGCCCTATCCGTTGAGGTTGGCCGTCTGCTACGTAGTGTCGGGTTGGTCGGCAACTCGGAAACCGGCCTTTTTCCGCCAGTCTTTAAGATAGGTAGTGAGAAATCGCCAAGTCACTTGCACTCGAAGCCGACGATTCCCTCATTTGAAGCAAGGGACATAGCGGGGCACAGCATGTCATTGCATGTCATGCGCGAATCGGCGGGGAATCGTAGGCTCGATTCCTGGAAGGAGATTGCTGTCTTCTTCGGGATGAACGCACCGTCAAGCCGGGTTCTATAGAACCCGCCGTAGGCGCAACGCCGCAACCGGCATTCCAAAGGTACGCTTCAGTGTTGCAGCATAGCGTTGGTATTTTGGTTCGATATGTCTCGATTCGCTTTGGGATACAGGTACGTGCCGCGCTTCTCTAACTTGTCCTCTTCATTGGGAATACGGTGGTCATTCGCCCAGGCATCCTGACGAACGCCGGTGACCAGCCAGGAGACCTTCCCATTGGCTCGACCGCCGGAAATCTTGAAGCGATTGCCCTTCACCTCGCGCGCGATGTACAGGCGCGGCTGGGGCGATCCCATGGACGTGAGTTGGTAACGAACGTCGCGATTGAGGGCCTCGAAATATTCAGGAAGCACAACCCACGCTTCGCCGCGCGCGTCGAGCCGCACCACGCCGTTGTAGATGTTCAACATGTCCGGCGATTCCACGAACGAGTGCGATAGGTATTTATTGGAAGGGTCGATAGGGTCGTCGATTTTAAACGACCCGCTTAACTTGTTCAGGTTGCCGTTTACGTTAAGATCGCCGTTGATCTGGACCGCGCTGTTGAAAGTACTCTGGCCATTGACCTGGAGATTGCCGTAAAAGAAACCGCTACCTCCTCCGTCGACGGTGAACAGGTTGGTCTCCGGGCTCACGCGACCAAGGATAATGAGCGCTGTCCCACCTGCCGTGTTCTCGAACAGGCCGCCCACGCCGAGTGGACTATCGGACTCGCCATATACGCCATTCGAATGCCCAGTGGTTGATTGATTGATACCGGCCGCGCCGTTGGTGGATCCCGAGCCGCTTGTGCTGACAACACCGACCACCCCGCTGCCATTGACTCCGGTGAACAGGCCATGCACAGCGTCGCCGCTGACAGACTGGCCGTAGACGCCGTAGGAGGTGCCCGGATCCGTAGACTTTGCTATACCCCAGACCCCATACCCATTGGGGGCATAGGTTGTTCCCTGGACGCCGTTTGCGCCTCCGGTGGCCGCCGTTGCCAAGCCGTACACGCCGTCGGCGTTGCCGTCGCTGCTGCCGGTGACTCCAAAGACGCCGTTGGTAGCACCGGTGCTGGATGTTGCCTGGCCATACACGCCGCTGGCATTCGGATCGCCGCTCGCGGTGCTGCCGCCTATACCGTAGGCTTTGCCGGAGGTTGCATCATTCTGACCGAAGACACCAAAGCCTGTGGGACTATTAGTGTTCCCCTCGCAGTATTAAAGCCGGCAATTGCAGGCAACGATGTTGAGTTCGTTGTGCCGCCAATTGCAACGTTGCTATTTTTGTTGACGATATCCAGTGAAGCGTGCGGGGCGGTAGTTCCTATTCCGAGGTTCCCATTCGCAGGATTCTGGTACATCGCCGCGCTGGTCTGGGATGTGAAGGTGTTCCACAAGGGAATGTACCCGGGTGTCCCGTTGCCATAGACCAAAGTGACAACAGGCGGCTTACTGGATCCGGTGGAATCACCGCCGCCGCCACTAGCCGCAGCGGCTCCTGTTCCCTGCGCAGTTGCTTGATTCGTTTCTTGCGAAGGCGCCAGCTGATACGCCGACGGCGGCAGCCCGCCGAAGGTTTCCGCATCGGCCGACTTCAAAGCGTAGGGAACGCTCACCAGCAGCACGCGCGGCTGCTCCGCGTGGTCCTGCGGCTGCACGCCCAGCCAATGCGCCTGCACTGCGGCGAAGATGTCCATCGGCAATCCGTTCGGTTTGCTCGCTCCCAGTTGTACGGTGTAATGCCCCGGCGCCATCGATGTTCACGTTCTGCACCTCCGACCACAGCGCCGCTTCGCCGGTCTCCTCGGAATAGAGCGAGAAGGTGACTGCGACAACCTTGGTGGGAGCAGTCGCCGGTGCGAGTACGACTCCGTTTTCACCGGCTTCGGTGGCGGCGGAACCCAAGGTCCCGCTGAAGGTGATAAGCCGTGGCACTGTTGCTGTTCCATCTTGCGCAACGGAAGGCAACGAAACGGTCATGGCTGTGGCCAGCACAAGCAACACAGAGATGGTGGGAGACAACAGGCGGCGCGCTTGCATTTCTTTCCTCCGGGAGTCTTGCCTGATAAGAGGCCGTTTAGGACTACTCAGAAAACCCACGAATCGGACGCTCGCGTGGCACGTTTGAGGATCCGAGCTGCTCATCAATGAGGCCGATTAGTAGTCTGCACACGCTTCTAAGTGGGTCCCCGTAGAACGAAGGCTTTTTATTAGGCGCGGGTTGTTGAAGTGGCTTTATACTTCAACGATTCCCCACTCGATTAACTGGGTCCGCTCTCCGGCCGGGAAATGGTTGCTAGAACGGGAGCCGCTCGGACGCTACCGCTTTTTGGCTGTGATGCCAAGCTCGCCAAACGAATTCCCCTGCTCGTCTCGAATCTCATCGTGGGCCTGCTTGAGGAGGTTGAGCGGGGCGGTGGTCCCGCGACATCTGAGAGATGACTAGGTTCTTCATGCGGGCGCAGACCTTCGCGCCGTCTTCCAGAATGTCGGGATTCATCTTCTCGACCGCACTCGAAGAGTGCGTGCCAAATAAAGTTGACGACTCTTTTGATACGTTAATCCGTACCAACCCTGGTGATACTTTTGGGGGTACTTTGTTCCGGAAAACGATGCACCACAGTGCAGCACAGTGCAACTACTTTATTGAAGCTAACCCATGTATTAACAGCCATTTGTGCGGATTATTGCGACACCGTGCAGCCCTGTGCAAAACAGCCAAAATAGGACTTAAAATCCGCAGACCTGAAAGGGTTGTGGGGGTTCAAGTCCCCCTCCCGGCACCACCTGAGCCCCTGAAAGATCAATCACTAGCTGGCGCTAGTTCACCGCGCGGGACGTCCGCTTTCCTGATTGTGGGTATATTTCCTTCAATTTGGTAAGATCTTGGCACTTCTCTCAAGCATTCCGCCCGCACTTACCAACCGGGAGGGAGATATTCAAGCGGAGCCAGGGATGCCCAAGCTTTCATCGCAAGCACCCAACCGAAAAATCTTGCTGGCCGGAACCCTGTGCTATGCAGCCCTGATCGTGTACGGCAGCCTTTATCCACTGAGCGGATGGCGAGTTCCAGCGGTCTCGATTTTCTCCTTCCTCACCGATCCGCTTCCGGAGCATCTACACCGGGCCGATCTGCTGACGAACCTTCTGGCTTACATGCCGCTGGGTGCGCTCATAATCTGGACGATCAAGCCAAAACGCAATGTCCCGGCGGTAATCTTGACTGCCACCATGGGAGGACTCTTGAGCCTCACCATGGAATCGATTCAGATGTTCCTGCCTAATCGCACGTCTTCGAACGTCGACCTGCTTACTAATGTTGCGGGAACGGTTTTGGGGGCGACGCTTGGGTGCGTTCTTCAACCGCGTTCAACATTTAGGTTGCGGCTCAAGGCGGTCCGGAATCGGTGGTTTTCTGGCGACCCACGGGCGGACGTGGCGCTCGCAGCCGTGCTTCTTTGGGCTTCGTCTCAGCTCAGCCCCTTCGTCCCATCGATGGACGTTTCGAACATTCGCCAGGGTCTGTCGCCGCTTTGGTATGCGCTGCACGATCCATCGCTCATATCCGGGCTGAAAACTGCTGAATACGCGCTGGACCTTCTCGGACTGGCCCTGCTCACGACCGTCATTGCTCAGGGGCACAGAAGAGTTTTGGGTTATTTCCTCGCATTCGCCGGCATTGTATTGTGCCTTGAGCCGTTCATCGTTAAGCGGCAACTTTCACCAGAAGAGATATTAGGGTTGATCCTCGCAGGAATTGCAGCCGCCTTGATGCCGCGCGGAAAAGAGTTGCGCGCACGGCTCGCGATCCTGTGTATCGTCGCCGGATTTATCATTTCAGAGCTGACGCCGAAGGCCGGCGCGACGCAACCCTTCCAGTGGATTCCTTTTGCCGGGCACCTCGACAACAGGATCTCGGCCTTCGGAAGCATTCTGGAGGGCCTGTGGCCCTTCGTTGCGATATCGGCGCTCATGATGTTCGGATTCGAGTTCAAGAGAAAAGTGATGATCTATGCGGGCGGCGCTCTTTTGCTCATCGTTTTCGCGCTGGAATGGGTGCAGCAGCAGGTTCCGGGCAGATACGCCGACATCACGACCGTGATTCTGGCCGCCCTTGGGTTGACGGCTCCGTGGTTATGGGTGAGGTTTGGCTAGAATTCCGCACCTGACTTTAACCTGGGAGCGCGCCCCGAACTTCTCGCGAAAGCGTGCCGGGATCCGCAGCCGGTCCGGCACCAACAGCAGTGGTCAGTTGCCAGTTCCTTCCGCTCCGCTTCGCTCAAGGTCGGACTTCGGCTAGCGCCTACCCAGGAAGCCCTCGAGCTTTTCCACATCTCTATGGGCTCGATCCAGGTACTGGCGAGCACTCTCGGTGTCCTGGTTATCGATGGCCTGCTTGGCCTTTTGCAGGTCGACGCGCATTGAATTGCGAGCTGCGACCATGTCGCCGCGCAGGCCAAGGCCGCTCTGTTGCATCTGGTGCTCGAGGGTGTCGAGACTGCTCTCGACTGCGGCTGCCCGGCTGTCGAGTTGGTCATTCTCGGTTTCAAGGTCGCGCAACAGTTTCGGATCGACGGCAGGCGCCTGCGGAGGCGGAGGCGGCTCGGCGTTCCCCTGATCTGGCGCTGGTCCGGTTAGAGGCGACAATCTTCGTCTTACCTTTATTTGGGGATTGCTGAATGTTGTCCTGGGTGCGATCACTGGCCTGCCCGCCGGGGCCGCCTGCGCCATTGCCTCCTCCGGCAAAGCCTGGCGCGGGAGGCAAGGTGCCGCTTCCTGTCATCTCAACTTGCGGTTGCGGCAGAGACGCGTTGGCACTCCCGCCTACAGAAGAAATTGGCGCCGCCGACGGTCTGCGGGCAAACAGCACAACGCCCAACAGCACTGCGGCGATGACGACGATAACGCCCGCCACCATGTAGCGGGGATTCCACTTGCCGCCGCTGGCCGAAGCAGGCACAGGCAAGGCGGGAGTTGCCATCACGGGAGAAGGCGCTGGAGACTGACTTGGGGCCGCGGCCGTCGCTGCCGCGTAGTTCGATCCAGCGGGGGTCTCCATCACCGTTCGCTTGGGAGCATCCATCATCGTCGCTGCGAGTGTATTGGCAAGCGGGTTGGCCACATTCTCCGGATGTTCCAGCGCAGCTCCGAATTCTTCCACGCTGCGATATCGATCTTCGGGACTCTTCGCAATCGCTTTGGTCACCACGTTCTGGTATTGCGCCGGCGCGTACGGATGCAGATCAATCATCGGCGGCGGCGGGGTGCTGACCTGATGGCGCATGATGTCGAAGTCGCTGCCTTCTTCGAAAGGAACATGCCCACTCAGCATCTGATACAGCGTGATGCCCAGGGCGTAAATGTCGGTACGCACATCGATTGCGCGACCCTGAATCTGTTCCGGAGACATGTAGGCGGGCGTACCCAGTTGCATTCCGGTGCGGGTTGTACCGCGCACGCCGACCACCTTGGCGATGCCGAAGTCCATCACTTTTACAATGCCCTGGCGGTTGAGCATCAGGTTCGTCGGCTTGATGTCGCGATGCACGATGCCCATGCGATGGGCCGCCCCGACGCCGAGCAGCGCCTGTTTGAACCACGGAACTGCATCTTCAGCCGGTAAAGGTCCGCGCCGGCGGATGAGTTGCTCAAAGTTCTCTCCCTCAACAAATTCCATCGCGATGAAAGCATTTCCGTCATGCACCAGGAAGGCATAGAGCGTCGCCAGGTTTACGTGATTCAGGTTTGCCTGGGCGCGAGCTTCGGTGCGAAAGCGCTCCACGATATCCGGATTGCGCGACAGTTCCGGCGACAGCATCTTGATCGCGACCGCTCGGTCCAGATCCACGTCCATGCCCTTATAGACGACGCCCATCCCGCCTTCGCCGAGCTTTTCGACAATCCGGAAGTTTCCAACTTGCTGGCCAACCATGGGGCTCACCTCGATTCAAAACGCTGCGTTATGGGTTCAGAAACACTTGAACTTCAACGCGAGATCGCCGATGCGAATGACGTCGTTATCTTTCAGGGCCTCGCGCGCAATGGGTTGCTCACCCTCGTTAAGACGGGTGCCGTTGTTCGAGTCCAAATCGACGAGGAAGAATATACCGTCTTTGTAGCGAATACTGGCATGACGCGCGGAAGCCGCATCATCCTTCAATATGATGTCGGCCTCAGGACTCGTGCCCAGAATGTTCTGTCCTTCGTAGACGCGAAAGTCCTCGCCTTTTTGTTCGCCGCTCAATACCACCAGCCAGCCCACCACCGGAGTCTTGTGTTTTTCGGGAATCACGACTGTCTTAAATCCGACGACCGTAGCAGCCTCGGATGAACGCTGAGCGGACGCGCCGGTGTCCATACGTGTCTTCGCGTCAGAAGCGGCGGCGACAGCGTACCCGGTTTTCTGGCAGTATGGACATACTTGCCAGGAATCCTCCATTTGATGTCCGTTGGTACAGAACTTTGACATCGATCCTCCGGTACTTGCGGCCCTGCAATTGAAATTAACTTGCGAAATACGTCGCAACCGGGCCCTTCTTGCCCAGGAAAATGCGATCTCCATTCTTCAAGCCGATTTTGCTGACGCGCGGCGAGTCGGTCGAATTCACATAGGTGCCGTTGCTCGATCCTTTATCGATCAGCGTGACAGTACCGTCCACGGGAACGATCCAGGCATGTTCGCCGGAGACGGTTTCGTCAGCAATAACCACGCCGCACTTCGGATCGCGACCGAGCCACAAGCCCTCTTTGTCGACCTTGAAGGTCCGCCCCGAAAGCGCTCCCGAAGTGAACTGTATGCTGCCGTAGTTTTTCTCCAGCAAAGTGCGCGGCAGCGGGGCACCGCTGCTCGATGACACCGGCGGGCCGGGCTGAATCGGCACGGGGCCACTGGCGCCAGCGGCCATCGCCATCGAAGGTTGCTGTGCCGGCTGCTTGCGGCGCAACACCAAAGCAATCGCACCCAGCACCAGGATCCCGACGGCGGCATAAATCGGGAGCTTGCCCGTGGTTTCCATCACTTTCTGCGTGGAGCTGAGTTGATCTTCCGCAAGCACGGCCGAGGCGCGGTACTTCTTCACGTCCGGAGAGTCAGGCATGAACTGCAAGGCATTGTCGAATTCCCCGATGGCCTGGTGATATTCGCCGGCGTCGTAAAGATCAAGCCCTTTGTCCCAGTGCTGATCGAAGGCGCCGCGCGCCGGGGTAACTCCGGTTTGCCGAACGAATTCCATGGCTGTGTTGATGGGCACGAGGAAGTTAAATCCCTGGGTCTCCGCGCCTGCCGTGGCGATGCCGATAACCTCACCCTTCTCATTGAAGGCCGGCCCGCCGCTGTTTCCATGGGTGATGGCAACGTCGGATTGGAGCAGAGGAACGCCGATGGTTCCAGTCTTTACGGCAGAAATGTGTCCGTTGGTAGCGGACGCTTCAAAATTGGATTCTGCGCTGATAATCGGATTGTCTCCGAAGCTGGACGCTACCCCCGGATACCCCATCACCATCACCGTGTCCTGCAATCGGACTTGCTCCGAATTTCCCAACGGGACCGTCGGGTAATTAGAGCCCGGCACCTTCAGGACGGCGACATCTTTGCCGTTCTCGGTAATTGGCGCGCTGTATTGCAGAATATCGGCGTTCAGCACCTTGCCATTCGGCAAGGCCACACTGAGCGTTGGAGCTTGCACCAATTCGATTTTCCCGCGCTGCAACAGGTCCAGCACCTGTTGGTCGCTGAGTTTGTGGCCTTGTTTCTCGGCCGCAGCAATGACGTATTTCACGCTCTTGATCGCGTCGGCGCGCAGCTCTTCTTGCAACGACGCTCTTGCCTCGAGGTCTTTGAGATTGGCATGCTGCACGACGTGGCCATTCGTAATCAGGTAGCCATCGGGGTGGAAAAAGAACCCGGTACCTAATTCTCCGTGCGGCAATTTGAGCGAGATATCACCATAGGTCCACTTCGCCTGGTATTGCACGACCACCAGGACCACCGCAGGCTTCACTTCCAACGCCCGCTTCTCCTCGGGAGTTAATTGGCCAAGGGCCGCGAGCGGCGCCCACAATGCGATCACTACGGCAATCGCCCAGTGCTTCATCATCCGGAACCTCCACAGTGTGAGCCAACGCGAGACCGTCAGGCGAACGAACCTCCGTCCACCCAGTAGCGCCATCCACACCAATTCGTAACGCGGTCTAGGAAAGTGCCCGACAAGCTGATTTCATGGCGGGGTCTCGGGACACGGGAATCGCTTGATTGCTGCCTGGGACAAGAGAATTCCCGGAGGATTGTGTACCACTTAGAAGTTCAGAGTCAACGGAAAAACCGCAGGCGGCGACACTCTTCCGCAGGCTCCCTCTGTGGCGGTTGTAAGGCAGCACAAAAGCTGAGTAGACACAAAAGCCGAGGCCCTGCGCGACTAGCGAGCCCTTCCTCGCAAGCCACGCCCGAAGTTCCAAAATTTTGCCGCTCGTGCGAACTTTTCGCAGGTCATCGGGTTAACATAGCCGACGAGGTACGGCGATGGCCACACGTCGCAAGTTTGGATTTGTCCTGGCTTTCCTCCTGGTGGCGGCTTTGGTTGTTCCTGCCTCCGCGGGAGTGCGTCTGGGGACGATTTCGATTGGTGCGGGTTACGGCTACTACTCCGGCCCGTACTGGCCGGGATACTGGGCCGGCTATTATCCTCCGCCGTTCTTTGGTGGCTGGTACGATCCGTGGTTCGCTCCGTACGCCCCGGTATACTTCGCTCCGCAAATCAACAATGGACAGGTCAATCTGCAAATCTCCGACAAGAATGCCGAGGTCTACCTCGATGGCGCGTTCGCCGGTCCGGCATCAAAGCTGAAGAATTTCTGGTTGGCTCCAGGTGTCTATCAGCTGGAAGTTCGGGCGGCCGGCCAGGCCCCGCAGGAAAAGCGCATCTACGTCCTGACCGGCAAGACACTAAAGATAAAGATGGAGTAGCTGACATGCATCGCACATGCATCTTGCTGTTGCTGCTGAGTTCTCTGGCTTTCGCTCAGAATGCGCCCGCGCCTCGCGCGTCGGCGAAGGATTATCAGGCGTCGACCGTCGAGTCGCAGTACTCCATCGGCGCGAAGCTGCTGTCGAAGACGCAGATTCAGAACTCGTTCGCCACGCCTTGGCCGGGCGCTACGTAGTCGTGGAAGTGGGTTTCTATCCGTCGGACGGGAAGATTATCGATCTTCAGCCATCGAATTTCACGCTGGTCACGTCGGACGAGAAGTCGTCCGTTACGCCTGCCACTCCCGAGCAGATCGCGTCTATCCTGCAGAAACGGCCCGAGAGCAGTCGCGACGTGACACTCTATCCCGAAGCACATGTCGGATATGAGAGCTACCCGGTCTACACCGGCAACGGTAATACTAAGCAAGTCGGCGGTCCCGTGGTTGGCGTCGGAACGGGCGTTGGCGTTGGCAAAACCACATCTGCGGCGACAACCGACTCCGACCGTAAGACCATGGAAACCGAGCTGAGCGATAAGGAGCTTAAGAGCGGCGAGGTGGGCTCGCCCGTAGCTGGCTATCTCTACTTTCCGGTCACCGGCAAGGAGAAGGTCGGCTATCAGCTTGAATATCGCGGCGCCGACGCAACCAGCAAGCTAACGCTGTCTGAGAAGTAAGACTTACGCACAAGTGTAGCTCCCGCCATGCCCATCGAACATGGGTGATCTTTGCGAGCAAATAGTGGAGTGCCATCGAGCTTACAGCGTTGCGGGGCCGAGCAGATTCTTGGTAGGCTGAATTCGAACGACGGCGAAGAGTCGAATCTAATGACAATCGATCTTACCCCTGAGCAGGAACAGCGGCTTGAGGCCGTGATGCGTCGCGGAGCTTATGAGTCTGTTGCCGATGTGCTGGAGGCTGCCCTGGCTGCCGTCGAGCAGCGCACCCTTCCCGGGTTTGCTGGAACTCAGGAGCAACTTGACGCGCTCCTCCTGGAAGGAATGGCGTCCGCCGAACTCTCGGAAACCGAATTCTGGAACGTGGTTGATAACGAGGCGACAGTAACCTTGACACAGAGTTCGTCCCGCAGCTAGAGCAGTTTCAGGGTCGGTGTATTCGGCAGAGCGGACCTTCAGGTCCGCGTTCAGGCTTGCCCAAGATTCAGGCAGAGAGGACTGCGTTACGCTGCGCTGAAGCGCCGCTCTACCCGAGCTTCTCGGATACAGCAATTGGAAAACCGCTCTAGGCCTGCTTGGGCAGGTTTCCGCTCGCCCACTCGCCTAGCTTGTTCGCCGGAACGCGCAGGCCTACGAAGAATTGCCCAAACAGGGCATACACCGCGCTGACCTCGTCGAAGCGCATTTCATAAATCAGCTTCTTAAATATCAGAGGATCGTCGGCGAACAGGTCGACGCCCCATTCCCAATCGTCAAAGCCGATGGAGCCGGTGATAATCTGCTGCACTTTACCCGCGTAGCGGCGGCCAACCATACCGTGCTCTTCCATCTGGCGCTGGCGCTCCTCAATGGGAAGTGTGTACCAGTTCTTATCTTCGCCACGGCGGCGATCCATGGGATAGAAGCACAGGTAACGGCTGCCGGGGATCTTGGGGAACAGTCGCGATGACATTGCCGCGCGCTGCCGCTGCATGGTTTCTTGAATTTCTTTGTTCCACTCCTCGGAAAGTGGGGCCACGCCGCGCTCCAGCAATGTGCGGAAAGTCTTCACGCTGGAGTCGTACAGTCCCAACTCGATGACCGACACATAAGAATGGACAGGCTCGAGGAACTCGGCGAACTCCGTTCGGTTGAGTTGCAACTCCGCCGAATTCAGGTCGTCGAAAGAATCGCGAAAGTGAACGACCATCAGATCGCCTTTGTGTCCAAGCATGGAGTACAAGGCCGTCTGCCCGGCTTCTTCGGCCGCACTGAACACCGCGCCAGCCTCGCCGGCAATTTGCGTCTGCCGTGCCGTATCTAATTTCCGCCACTCGGCCCAGCGGAAGCGAAACATCTGGTGCAGCACGCTGTGTCCTTCCAGCGTCAGAGGAACGGCAGGCAGTCTGGTTGCAATGTGTGCGGCGGTGTCGGGCATAAGGGCGGATCTCCAATAGAATATCGAGCTTCATTGTATTCGGTGTCGCAAAAGAGCAGTCAGGAAGAATTCGGACTTGAGATGGTTCGCGTCAGGGCACGACTTCCAGTCGTGCCGGAAAGCTCCTCATATATTTGTCACCCGAGTGAGCTTTAGCTCGCGAGGGATCTGCTTCTATTCGACGAGCTTTGATGCGCGATGCGAAAACAGATCCTTCGCCTGCGTTCGTCTCGGCAAGCCTCGACTCACTAGCTCAGGATGACAATTCATAGATGGTGGCTGTCGGCACGACTGGAAGTCCTGCCCTGAGCGGAGTCGAAGGGTGCCCTGAGGCGGATCTTCCAAACGCAAAAAGGTCGTACTGATGGTGAAAGCTGCAACCTTGCGAATTTCCGCATCGAACTCTGCATGCGATGGACGCGACATGTGGCTGCCTGGTTTTTAGCTGCGACATTCTTCTGCGGCTCGGCCCAGGCGGCGACTGCCGGCTCTTTTCGCGGAACCGTTGTCGAAGGTGAGAATGGCGCTCCGCAGGCAGGATGGCTCTACTTGCGCGGCAAAAACGGGAGCATTCGGCGCGTCGATATCTCGCACGCGACCATAACCTACGACGAGGACGTACCTGCTGATGCGCGCAAGGCTTCTGCGCGTGAGCAATTAGTTGTCGGCGCCGAGGTGCGAATTACCGCCGAGCAGGATAGAGACGGCGAATGGCACGCCTCCCGGGTTGAGATCATCAAGCCAGCGCCGGCTCGAAGCCCGGAGCAGACACGGACGGGTTGGATTAATCCGACGCCGGCGCAACGTCGCCTTGCATGAGCTTTCCGTACATCGAGGTATAGCAAAGGCCAATCTCGCCGCAGGTGTGCTGCTCGCATGAATAGACGATGCAGGAGGCGAACGGCCGTGAATAGATGTGCAGGCTGACGGCGCGCTGGTTCCATTCGCGCGGGTTGCGTACATCGTGTACCGGGTTCAGCGGATCGACCGCGACCGGATTGGCGAGCGTGATCTCCACGGTGTCGGTGGGAATGATGTTGCAATGCTGCGATGCGAGGTCCTCTTCCAACACCTTATAGTTGTTCACCTGCAACTTGCCGATGGGCGCGGCCATCCAGCAGTTCTGGTCCTTGTGATTGTGGACGGAGCTCTTCATCCCCACGTCCCAGCAGATCGCGAGCATCTCGTACAGTTCGGTCTTGTGAATCAGATTGCGGGTGTAATGCTGCGAGTTCCAGAAGATGTAAGGCGCCAGCGTTTTGGGGTCGACAAGGTTTGCGCGCAACACCGCGAGAGGCCTTTCTACGGTCAGGAAGTCACCCTCTCCAAGCTGGTCCAGATGATCGATCAATTGCTGCACCGAAACCGTGTTTGTGCTTGCCGTGGTCATAGTCGACATAGGTAACCTCTCGCTGTTTTACGAAATTAGCCGTGGCGAAATTGCTATCCTATAACGAATGGTCGCGCACATCATCGAAATCGTAGGCGCCTGGATTATCTCGGTCATCTCCTCCGCCGGCTATGTCGGAATCATGCTGCTCATGGCAATCGAGTCGGCGTGTATCCCGCTGCCGTCGGAGATCATCATGCCCTTCTCGGGCTACCTGGTCTACACCGGCCGTTTTTCGCTGTTCTGGGTGGCGACCTGGGGCGCGATCGGATGCAACCTGGGATCGGTTGTCGCCTATGAAATCGGCTACTTCGGCGGCAGGCCGCTGGTGGAGGCCTACGGGCGTTACATCTTCCTGAGCAAGCGCGATCTCGATTGGGCTGAACGATTCTTTAAGCGCCGGGGCGCAGTCGCCGTGCTCATCGCCCGCTTGCTGCCGGTGGTGCGCACCTTCATCGCTCTGCCCGCCGGGATCGCCCGAATGCCCCGGCTCAAATTCCATATCTATACATTTGTAGGCTCGTGGCCATGGTGCCTCGTTCTCGCCTATGTCGGGATGAGGCTGGGTGAGCAGTGGGACAAAGATCCGCGCCTGAAGATGTGGTTCCATCGTCTCGACTTGGTCATTGTGGCGGTCATTCTGATCGGCGTCGCGTATTTCGTCTGGTCGCACGTGCAGCATCGCGTCGGCGCTGAACCCGCCGTCGAAGGTACCCAGGATTGAGGTCGGACGTCTCGCGCGCACACATCGCGCGGGTATATTGGGCAGTGCGGGCCTTCAGTGTCTGGTGAGAACTCGGCTCCGCCAATGTCGATGGAACATCCAGCTATCCAGAGCCCCTTGGGGGCGACCAACAAGACAGCCCAGCACGCAGCCAAAGGCGGAGTGCTGGGGGTGAGTCGAAAAAGCCTTTGAGTCGCGTAGCGACGGCGCGGTTGTCATCCACCCTTCAGGCCTGCGCAGCTGCTGGTCGTGTGCAGCGTCCAAGTCTGGCATCCCATTGCGTTGCAGCGGGATGCAAAACCCTTTAAATTCATATTCCCAGATGACGCGGCGCTGAGCACGCAATACCCGTGCCGTCTCGAATCTATTGGACTTGTCGTGTATCTAAACTGATAGGTGAGAAGAATGGCAGACAAAGCAGAAAAGATCACAAAATCAGAAGCTGACTGGCGCAAGGAACTGACTCCTGAGCAGTATCACATTTTGCGCGAGAAGGGCACCGAACGCGCCTTCACCGGCGAGTATGCGCACACCAAAACGCCTGGCGTCTATCGCTGCGCGGCGTGCGGGCAGGAGTTGTTTGACTCCGATACGAAATACGATTCGGGCAGCGGCTGGCCAAGTTTTTACCAGGCCATGGATCCTGACAAAGTCCAACTGCACGACGACAACGCGTTCGGGATGCGGCGCACCGAAGTCATCTGCTCGAAGTGCGAGTCGCATTTGGGACACGTCTTCCCCGACGGCCCTAATCCCACAGGCATGCGCTTCTGCATCAACTCGGCATCGCTGAAGCACGAAGAAAAGAAGTGAAGTAAAGAAGCAGCTCTTGGCTCTTTTGGCCTTTGGCTGTAACAACCACATACTTTGCTGAGTCATTGCATCGCGTCAGGACTTCCACGGGCTGCTGAAAAACTCTCGTAGCGCCTGCTTTGTATCAGGGCACGGCTTTAGCCGCGAGGGGATCTGCTCTTCTTCCCACGGTGAACAATTTCCCGCAACGTGTTCCAGTCGTGCCGAACTCACGGCGCGACCGAGGTCGTGCCCTGACGCGGAGTACTCCGTCACGCGGTTTGGTTTAACTGCCGTTTTCCAGCGCGGCCCGAATCTCAACAGCCAGTTGCTAATTGCTAGCTGCTAATTGCTTCCCCTTATAATTTCCCTCGATGCCCCCACCTCTGGATCCGGCCAATCCGCTGTACAGCGAAATGCGAGAGCTTGCGCGACGGACCTTCGATCATGCCCTGGCCGAGTGCAGCATCCCGAAAGCCATGCAGCGCCATTTGGAGTTGCGCGACGACCAGCTTCGCACCGGCCACGACATCTACGATCTCCACAGTTTCGCAACCATCAATGTAGTTTCCATTGGCAAAGCTGCGCATAGCATGGCCGAGGCCTTGACTGAACTCGTCGACCGGGTTTTGCGCGGCATCATCTCGTGTCCCAGTGCTCCCGCAGCGCAGGTCTTCGGGTTTCGCTACTTCATCGGCGGCCATCCCATGCCGAACCAGGATTCGTTTCGCGCGGCCGAAGCCATCTTGAAACTGTTGGGGAATTCGGGGCCCGACACGCTCACCGTATTTCTCATCAGCGGAGGAGCCTCGGCCATTGCCGAGAAGCCGATCTCGGCTGCAATCACGTTGGACGATGTAGTCGCGACGTACAAGGCTCTGGTCTACTCCGGCGCGCCGATTTCAGAGATCAACACCGTTCGCAAACACCTCTCTGCGATCAAGGGAGGCCGCATGGCACACGCGGCAGTCCCATCACAACAGATTTCAATCCTGGTTTCGGACGTGCCGGAGAACGCGCTCGACGCTCTGGCGTCAGGTCCCACAATGCCAGACACCAGCACAGTCGCCCAATGTTATGCCATCGCTGAGAAGTATCGCCTGCTGCCGCAGTTCCCATCCAGCGTGCGTCAACTCTTCGAGCGCCGGCAATTGCAGGAGACTCCCAAGGCGGGCGACACAACTTTCGCTCACTCGCGATACCTCACCATCCTCTCGAACACGACTGCGCTGAGGGCGGCGGTGGAAGCAGCGGCACTCGCCGGATTCGCAGTGGAAGTCGACAACTCCTGCGACGATTGGGATTATGCTGCCGCCGCCGATCATCTGCTGTCGCGTCTGCGCATATTGCGACAGGGGGCATCGCGAGTCTGCCTTATCTCGGGCGGCGAAGTTACGGTTAACGCGGGCAAGAATCCGGGAACCGGCGGACGCAATCAGCAGTTTGCGTTGTACTGTGCGGAGAGAATTCAGGATGAGCCGATCACGGTACTGAGCGCCGGAACCGACGGCATTGACGGCAACAGTCAGGCGGCAGGCGCAATTGCCGATGGAAGCACGGTAGCGCGGGCGAGAGAAAAAGGTTTCGAGCCGGGAGTGGCTCTGAAAAAGCTTGATGCATTTCCATTGTTCGATGCGATCGGTGACACCATCATGACCGGACCGACGGGAAACAATGTGCGCGACATAAGAGTTTTGCTGGCGTATTAGCTTCTTTCCTTTTCCGTGCTCGCGGAATCCTGCTCGATATGCGCGTTTCCTTCCTTGTTTTTCATCACTCTTCACAGCTCAATTTGCCGTTGCCATGAGTTAAAGTACTGGATTTTGTATTATCCATGACTTTAACTCATGGCTAATTGGGGTAGAATTACCGCGGTTTTGATCGCTTTTAGCTTGAATTCGCAGTCGGAAAGTTAGCTTTTCTTCGCCAGGCGTTGATAGGAAAATCAGGGTAGGCTAACGGCTCTTCGGGCTATTTCTTCGCCGCCGGGGATTCCTGGCTTAGGGTATCGATTGCGAAAGTGAGCAATGCTCAGGAAGGGAAATGGAAGCAGATCTGTCGCTTCGCTCGGCGCCGAAACAGAAACGCGCGTCTAACGTTTTGACGCGACCTGTTCGAACAGTCGTTCGTACTTATTCGCAATCGCTTCCCAGGCGAACAACTCTTGTGCGCGCTGCCGGGCGCGCTGCCCCCACTCCTCGCGTTCGGTATCGTTGTCAAGCAACTTCTGAAGCTTGGCAGCGAGGCTTGCTTCGTCCTTGATGTAAGGCACTGCGGCATCGCCGGCGGTTTCGTTGTTCTCAGGAGTATCCAGGTACAGCGTTGCATTTTGCGCAGCCATGGCTTCAATCAGCGCGGGATGCACGCCACCGATTTCGCAGGCGAACACAAAAATTCCCGCGTGCTTCTGAAGCGCCCAATAGCCGTCGCCAAAAACGAATCCGGTGAACACGACCCGATCGTCAGCGAGCTTACGCAGCCCCTCCAGATACTCCGGTTTGTACGCGTTATCGCCAACCATCACCAGCGGCCAGTCGGTTTTTACATGACGCCAACTGCGCAGCACCAACTCGGGATTGTTCTCCGGCTCAAGGCGGCTGACATACAGAACGTAGCGACCGGGCTGGAGCTTGAAACCGTTCAGGTTGTAGTCGCCCTTCGGCATCTCAGAGCCATAACCGATCACAGTCGATTGCGCGCCGTACTTCTGCGAGATAGTAGTCGTGGATCGTCTTCGCGTCCGTCACCAACCGGCTTGAACTGAAGCTCGACATCCACTCGCAGAAGTGCAGCACCTGCTGCACCCAGCGCGTTCCACTTGCTGCGTTTGCGATCAAGGCCATCGACATTCAGTACTACCGGCGTGCCGAACATGCGCGGCAAATAACAGAATGGAGCATTCGCGACATTGCAAATGAGCACCACATCGTAGCGGCTAAACGCGGCATGAACCGCAGCGAAGAATGTACTGACCCAGGTGTCGAGATGCTTCTGGTGAAGGCTGGGAACGATGACGCGCTTCACGCGGCGATCGTACTCATCATCAGGACGGGTGAAAGCGCGACGGCAATAGACGGTGACTTCGTGGCCGTGATCGGCAAAGCGCGAGCTGATCTGCTCGGCGAAACGCTCAAAACCACCGTATCGATTGGGAATGCCGCGAGTCCCGACGATCGCAATCTTCAACGGCGCTCACCGGAAGCGAGCCCCTGTACTGCATACTGCGGCTCGAAACCCTGCGCCGACTGCACGATATCGATGGCACGGGGAGTGTTGCTGAACCACCAAATCAATTCGCGGTCCGACACTTTGCGGCGGGACCGAATGACTTCGCGCTGGTGAAGCAATCGCCGGCGAATCTTAGGACGAAATTGGTAGAAGATGGCGGACAGCATCGAGCGATCGTGCAGCAGCGCGTAACCAAATGCTTGAAGGTCGCGCCAATACACCGGCAATGCGAGACGAAGGGTGAGCCACCACGAAGCATTCTTAGTCCGCATCAGCCAGCGGTTTTTTACCGAATGCCAGTTGATGAGGTGCGGCAGGTCCTTGCGCCGCTCGGGGGTAACGCGACGCACATGCCAGGCAACGGCGTTCGGGGTGTAAAGAAATTTCTGGCCCATCACCTGCGCGCGCCACGCGAGATCTCCGTCTTCGCGGAAGGAGAAGAACTCCTCGTCGAAGAACTCGCCGTCCACCGAAACCGCTTCGATGAACTCACGGCGAAACATCACCGCTGCGCCGGTAGCGGCGAAGACGTATTGCACGCGGTCATACTGCCCGACATCGATCTCTTCCGCGCCACGATCGAGGTGACGCATGTTGCGGGTGAAATAAACGCCCGTGGAATCGATAATATTGGTGCGCTCTTTCAGCTCCTCCGGCTTCCAGCGTAAGAGCTTGCCGCAAACTGCGCCGGCTGCCGGATACGTCTCCCCGGCCGCAACCAAGTGGGTGACGAAGTCCGGCCGCAGCAGGATGTCAGGATTCAGACAGAGAATCCATTCGCCGCGAGCTGTGCGCATGGCTTCGTTCTGCCCGGCGGCAAACCCGGAGTTGGTTGTCTTGTAGATCACCTGAAAACGCGATTCGTACTCGCGCAGAATCTCCTGGGTGCCGTCGGTCGAAGCATTGTCGAGGACGATGACCTCAAGGTCGCGATAGTCCTGCCGCTCAACCGAGGTCAGGCACTCGCGCAAATGACGAGCTGAATTCCAGGTGACGATGGTGATCGAAACCATACCCCTAGTATGCTCCGCGACCGGAAAGCACGATCGGTATCGTACGGAAGAAAATCTTGGCGTCGAGCCACAGCGACCAGCTATCGATGTAGGCCAGGTCAAGCTGAATCCAGCGATTGAACTCCAGGTGATTGCGGCCCTCCAGCACCCAGATGCAGGTCAGGCCGGGTCGCATGCGCAAGCGGCGGCGCTGCCAGGTCTCATACTGATCGACTTCAGCCGGGATAGCGGGACGCGGGCCGACAAACGACATGTCGCCACGCACGATGTTCCAAAGTTGAGGCAGCTCGTCGATGCTGAAGCGCCGCAGCCAGCGGCCAACTGAAGTGATGCGTGGATCATCGCGCAGCTTGAACACCGGCCCATTCAACTCGTTGAGCTGATGCAACTCGGCCCTTAGCTGCTCGGCGTTGTTGATCATTGAACGAAACTTGTAAAGCGTGAAGCGGCGCCCGCCCAGACCGCAGCGCGTCTGCTTGAAAAGCACCGGCCCGGGGGATGTGACGCGGATAGCTGCTGCAATCGCGGCCATCAGCGGCGCCAGAACCACGAGCGAGGACGCTGCGAGCGCCAGGTCGAAGACTCGCTTCAGGAACAACAGCAGTTCGCTCTCTGGCGTACTGGAGAGGCTGAGCAACTCAAGATCGTGGAACTTTTCCAGATAGACGCGGGAGTAAGCCGCCGGCAGAAATTCCAGCTGCATGCGCACTTTAATTCCGAGGTTGGCGCAGTGCAGAATCACCGGCTCCAGCCGCGCCAGTTCCTGCATGGTGACGGCGAAGATGACTTCGTCGATCACCTGGTTCTGCAGGATGTGCTCCACCGAAGACAGCGGGTGGACTGCGTAATCTCCGATGACCTGCAGCTTGGTAGTGCCGTTCGATTCAGGATCGATGAAGCCGACAAGCCGCAGTCCGCTGCCCCGGCTCTCTTCGATCAGCGTGGCTACCTCGCGCGCGCGTGATCCGCAACCTACCACAATGCAGTAGTGATAGCGGTTGAGGCGTTCGCGCATCCAGTACACGCCGGAATACGAAATTGCGCGGCCCGCCAGCAGCGCGACGAACATCACTCCGCCAGCCACCATGACAAAGGTGCGGCTGATGTCGGTGCGCTTCAGCAGGTACAAGCCCGCGTAAGCGAGCACCAGAACAACCAACAATTGGTAGAGGAGGTTGGCCCCGATGCGGACCGGACTGCTGAGTTCGAGATCGCGATAGAAGGTTCCGAAGTAGCCGGTGATGGCCCAAAGCGCCAGCAACCCAAGCAGCAGCGGGACATAGTGGGTGAAGGGATAAATCCCCGGCAGCCGCTCGTGGAAGAACTCGAATTGAACCAACAGGCTGCGCAGCAGATAGGCTGCGCCGAACGCCACGCAAATGACCGCAAGGTCTTGCAGCAGCGTCACGAGGCTCAGAAATTTTGATCGGCGATCAAACACTAGGCGCCTGACGTCTTTCTATTGAAACCGGGTTGTATTCCGCCCGTGCCTGCCATCGCATTTCGCTAAAGCGTGGCGACAGTTTCAGGATCTTGCGTCCGGGGCGGGGACGATTATCGGTGGCGTTGAAACGGCCCGGATGGCCGAACGACCTATCAATTTTAGCGTACTTGGGGACGCGGGAGAAATGTTCAATTCCAGCGAAGGTGAGCATTCTGATGCCACATTAGAGCCGGCGGGCTCGCAATCCATTTGCCACTGGATTCAACCGGGCCTTTCGGGGTAAGGTTCTCCATCATGTTGTGGAAGCTGACATTTACTGTTTGCCTGCTGTGTTCCCTGTTATCCGCCGCCGATACTGCTAAGCCTGGCTCCGACGTGCTCGGCCGATGGGTGGGAGGCAAATGGACCGGCGATGGAAAGCTGGTTGACTCCGACTACAGCAAGGCGATGGTTGTGAGCGGAGTGACCAACTGCGCCTGGTCGCCGGACCACATCTTTGTAATCTGCGACCAGAACAACACGATTGACGGAAAGGCGTCGCGCGATCTTTCGGTGTACGCCTTCGACGGGGAGAAGGCCACGTATCAGATGTTCGGCATGTCACCCGGTGGCGGCAAACCGCGCATGACCGAGCTCAGCATCAGCCCCGATCACAGCCGCTGGGAGTACCTGGGCAAAGCCGAGATTTCAGGCAAGCCGGTAGAATTTCGGACGGTTAATATCTTTCGCGACAACGATCACGTGGATTGGTGGTCGGAATACTCTACGGACGACGGCGCTCACTGGGTCAGGATGGGCGAGGGCAAAGAGTCGCGGCAAAAGTAGCGCCACCGTCGCTGTCCCCAATTGGGGGTGCACCCACGTCACAGGGCCTTGTGAGGCGCGTCACTGTTCGCAAGTGACGTCAACGGGACAATGGAACCGCTCCAATCGGGGAGGTTCCTGATGTACGCAGCGTTTCCAATCGTTCTATTCTTCATCGCGGCCGCCGTCATGGTGGGCTTGCCGGTCGCGTCTACGCTTCAGAGCTACTTTAAAAATCGTGGCCGCCGGCCGGTGGTGTGTCCGGATGACCAGCAGCGCGCCGAAGTGGAAGTGGATCCCAAGTTTGCTCTGCGGGAAGCCATGCGTGGCAAGGAAGACGCGCGGGTGCAGACCTGTAGCCATTGGCCGAACAACGGTGCATGTGGACAGGAATGTCTGGCGCAGGTGGACGCCACGCCGAAAAATCTCGATCGCCTGTTTAAGAAGTGGTTCGAGGGTAAGCCATGTACCATCTGCTCGCGTTCGCTTACGCCGGCGGATTGGCGGTTTGGCCGCCTGGGCTTCCTGAATGAAGAATTCAAGCTGGTCGAACTGCAGCAGGTTGATATGACGGAACTGGGTTCCATCGCCCAGCCCAAGCGCCCGCTGTGCTGGACCTGCCATCAGCAGGAGAAGCAGCGTCAGGCGGCTCCGGTGCAGATCGGGATCGTGGATCGAGAGAGACTGAAGGCGTGACTGAAGGCGTGATCGAAAGTTGTCAGTTGTCAGTTGTCGGTTGTCAGTAAGAAGCTCTAAGTTGGCGGTTGTCAGCAAGCAGTTGGCAGCTGATGGTTGTTCGGCGGCTGGTGGCTAATAGCTGGTAGCTCGTGGCTCGTAGCCTGAACAATCGCTCATTCGCGATAGAAGTTGACTGATAGCTGGCGGCTGCTAGCTGGTAGCGTATAGTCATCGGGGGTGCCTGATGTCACGCGCACTGCTTGCCTGCTCGCTTCTTCTACTAGTGTCGGGTTCAATAGCCCAAACCGCTCCCAAGCCAAATCCAAACTCACCTCCGGGCAGCGCTCAGGCTCCGGTCAAGAAGAACCCGCTCGTCCCTTATGCGGGCAATTGGATCGGGGCGTTTGAGAACAAGCCCTGGATTCTGTTGAACCTTAATCTCTCCGGTGAACAGTTCTCCGGCTCCGTAGCAGCGCGCCAAGAAAATCGATCTAAATGACAACGGCGAGCTAAAACACGTGAGCGACGAGTTTGTGAACGATCCACTGGTCAAAGCTGAGCTGAATCCGGACGGGCTGCTGATAACAGTCAAAGATCCGAATACGCAGGAAACCTTTCGCTACATGATGAAGTTGAGCAGTGACGAGAAGACGGCGGAGATCAAGATGATTGCCATGAACATGCCTCCGGGCATGCCCAAGGCGAAACCGTGGAAGGTGATGAAGGTTATCAGGTGATGCCTTGTAGGCGCCATTGAATATCCGAAGAGCGACGCTCGCGGACTAAAGTCCGCTCGCGATAGGGAAAATCAAGTGCCTATCGGCACGACCGAGGTCGTGCCCTGACGCGAATTCTCGCAAATACCAGTTTCACCCTCCTGTATAGAGCTCACTCCAACGCCTGCATTTCCAACTCCTGCTGCAATCTCGCGTGCAGGCGGTCGCTATATCCAATCGGGAGTTCAAAGGTACGTTCGTCGGCAACCAGCACCAGGATGTTGCGGGTGGAGTCGAGCACAGCGGAGCAATGGCGACAGTGGGCCAGATGTTCCTCGACCGCCTTGCGAAGCTCGGGCGGAACCGTACCGTCGATGTAGTTCGAGATCTGGTCCCACACGTGTCTGCAATTCAGAACCATGAGCCACCCGCTTTCCGCTTGAACAGGCCGAAGATGCCTCCGCTGGCATGCTGAGTCTTCAACTGAGGCGCGAGGATTTTCTGCATCATCAACCTGGCCCGCAGCAGCCGCGTCTTCACCACTCCTTCGTTGACGCCCAGCATTTGCGCGGTGTCGGCGATGTTGAACTCCTGTACGTCGCGCAAAACCAGAACTTCGCGGTAGATGGGAGGAAGTGACTCCAGTGCTGAGCGCAACAGCTCGCGAACCTCTTTGCGCTCCAGCGCGTCGGAGGGAATTTCGCGCCAGTCGCTCAACACCTCCGGCACGAAACAGCCGTCGTCTTCCTCCTGCACCGCGTCTACCGACTCGAACTTCAGAACCTTGTTATGCCGCAAGCGGGCGCGTGCTTCATTGATGGCGATGGACACCAGCCATGTGCCGAACTTAGCTTCACCGCGAAATGAGGCCAGGTTTTTTAGCGCCTTGAGCACCGTCTCCTGCGCGACATCTTCAGCATCATGCTCGTTGTCGAGGATGGAATACGCCGCGAAATAGACGCTGCGCTCGTAGGGGCGCACCAGGTCGTGGAAGAGTTGGCGCTCGCCCGCGAGGATGCGCGCGACCAATTCGCGTTCCTGCAACGGCGATCGTGACTCTCGCACGGCAGTGCTGGACATTCTGCTGTCCCACCTCGCTGGGGGACATCATAAGCTTCGGCTAAGAGCCCGGGCACATCGAGCAAAACTCCGCCCGACGTGCCCGGCTGGCATCGCCAAACGCCAGGGATGTGAGTCCCCGGGACGGCAAAAGTGACAGCTGGCATGTAACCTTCACCCCGGTTTGCGAGTCCAACGGAACATGAAAGTCCTCTGCTCGCTGACCTTGCTGATTGCCCTCTGTCTGTTGTCTCCGGCCTTTGCGGCGGAGAGCCCGGTGGTGGTCGAACTATTCACCTCCGAGGGCTGCTCCAGTTGTCCGCCCGCCGACGCCATACTGGTCAAGCTCAGCCAGATGAATGGGACGAAGGGGATGGACATTATCGTGCTGGGCGAGCACGTCGACTATTGGGACCAGCCCAGCTGGACTGACCGTTTCTCGTCACACGAATTTACGGAGCGGCAACAGGAGTACGCGCAGCACTTCGGGCTGGCGTCTCCGTATACGCCGCAGATGGTCATCGACGGCCAGCAGCAGGTGCTGGGGAGCGATGCCAACGTTATCGCCCACGACATCGATGCAGCCTTAAAGAAAGATAAGCCCGCCATGATTACCGTCGCCAAGGCGGGCGGCGATGCGTATCAGATTTCGGTCAAAGGGGAAAACGGAAAAGGCAGGGTCTATCTCGCGGTAACCGAAGACGGGCTGTCGAGCGACATCAAAGGCGGCGAAAACGGTGGCCGGACACTTCATCATGCCGGCGTGGTACGCGAGCTTCGCAGCATCGGTACGCTGTCGAAGGGCGAGTTCCAAAAGAAGGTGGACGTTTCCCTGAAGCACGACTGGAATCCTGCGAACCTGAAGCTGGTCGTGTTTGTGCAGCAAGGCGACTCTGGCCCAATCCTGGGGGCCACGTCGCTGCGGTTGAACGAATAGCGCTTACTGCGGATTGGAGTTCTGCGGCGCTCCCGGCGGAGTTTGCTGTGCCGATTCCGGTTTGTCGCGCGGCGGCGGCGGCAACGGGTAGTAGCCGTGCTTGGCCGTCACCAGCAGTCCCGGACGCTTCACTCTCACTTCAATATCGCGATACTTGCTCGACGGGCTTTGCGTGGTGTTGTAGCCCAAAGTGTACTGGTTGCGCGCCTGTAGCGTGATCTGCTGATAGGCGCTTTCGATGGCCTCGCGCGACATTTCGTTGATCACGTCGCCGCCGGTCGCGTTGGCGTATTTGGGCAGAATGTCGGTGTAGCCTTGCGTCGGAATGTGCAGCTTGCCCAGTTCGCGATAGCCGGGTATCGCGGCAGAATCAACTCCGATGGCGTACACCGCAATGTTCTGCGTGAGCAGGACCTTCAGTACTTGCTCGTAGCTGGCGCGGCTGCCGTATTCGCGACCATTGCTGACCACAAAAATAATCTTGCGGCTCTCACGCGACTGGTGTGAGAGGTCCTGCGCAGCCATCAGGATGGCATCGTTCAACACCGCCGATGGACGCGAAGGAGTATTGACCTGCAAGCGTCCGGGATCGACCGGCTTGCCATTGGTCGTCGGGCCTGAGCCGAATGGCCCTCCCAACTGCTGCGGTCCCGGCGTATCTCCGGAAAGATCACGGATCCGGTTGAGCGCGATCTGCACCCGCTGAGCGTTGCCGAAGTCCGACTGCTTGGTCACCGCGTTGCCATAAGTAAAGACAGCCGTGTTATCAAAGGGACCGAAGGCGCCTGTCAGCGCCGAGTAGGTCTGGCTTACTTTCTTCAGCGTCGTATCAGGCAGCCCCACGTCGATGACGAGAGCGGTCGACAGCGGAAACGGATCGCTGGTAAAAAAGGTGACCTTCTGCGAGATGCCGTCTTCGTAGATGCTGAAGTCTTTCTGGAGTAGTCCGGCTACAAGGTGTCCGTCGTGGTCTTTGACCGTGACCGGCACGGAGACGAAGTTTACGTTGACTCGCAGCTTGAAAAGCTCATCGACACCGCTGCCCGGTGCGGTGGATGCCTGACCCGGAGGGATCGTCTTAATTTCCTGTGATCCTGGCGGAGGCGCCTCCGGATTCTGCTGTCCGGTATCTCCCTGATCGGCCGGGCGAGTATTTGGACCGGATTGCGGGTTTGCTGCAGAGGAGGACTGGCCTCCACTGTTCGACGTGTCCGGCGTAGGCACGCTGACCTGAGGAACAGGAGCGTTGTTCTGCGGAATGGGAGCGTCCGGCAGTTTGTCTTGAGACCGCAGAGAACCAGCAGTAAGAAGCAGCGCCGAAGCTGCGGCGCAAACAATCCAAGAGCTCAATCGCCGATTGAACATGGTCAGTTTTGGGGTCTCCACGGTAGCCGGAACTTGAGCTCAGTATACGCTAGCTAGCCGCTACCTTCGGGCCGAGGAATTACGGTTGCAATACAATGGATGCATTCGCATGCAAAGAGACGTTAGGTTGTTAATCCGATTTATCGGGACGGTTCTGATTGCCGGAATGCTCTTCCTTGGCAGCCGGCCCCTCGCGGCGCAGATTGAGGATTCCGCTTCCCAGCCGCCGCCGGCCCATCCCCCGGCAGCTTCGCAGGAGCCCGGCCCCGACGATTCGCTAGAGACCTTCAAGTCGCAGGTCAACGTCGTCAACTTATTTTTCAATGTAAAAGACAAGCATGGTATGTTGATTCCTAGCCTGACGAAAAGTGATTTCCAGGTGTTTGAAGACGGCAAGCCTCAGACCATCAAGTACTTCTCGGCAGAGTCGAACCAGCCTCTCACTCTTGGCATCCTGATCGATACCAGTCCGAGTCAGATGCATGTGCTGCCACTCGAGCAGCAATCGTGTACTGAGTTTCTGCACAGTGTGCTTCGCCCTAAAGACCTGGCATTCCTGATTAACTTCGACGCCGATATCGATCTCGACCAGGATTTCACCAATAACGTCAGCCAACTGGCACGCGCGCTCGGCAAGCTGGAAATTAACGGCGGAGCTTCCGGCGGCGGTCTGCCCGGCATGGGTGGCGGCCCGGTGCCTAACGCTCATCCGCGCAGCACTGCTCTATATGACGCAATCTATCTCGCAGCCGACGAGAAGTTGAAGAGCGAAGTTGGCCGCAAAGCAATGATCGTTTTCACCGACGGCGAAGACGAAGGCAGTCGTCTGCGTATCAAAGACGCGATCGAGGCAGCGCAGAAAGCGGATACCATCTGCTATGTCATATTGATCGCCGACCGCGGATTCTATGGCGGGTTCGGCTACAGTGGCGACGCTGAGATGAAGAAGTTGGCGGAGGAGACCGGCGGACGCGTAATCGAAGTCGGCAACAAGCAGGACAAGCTGCGCCAGGCCTTCGACCAGATTCAGAATGAGCTACGCAGCCAATACAACATCGGCTACACGCCAACCAACAACAAGCTCGATGGCACCTATCGCAAGGTCCAGCTCAAGACGACGAACGATGCGCTGAAGGTGCAGGCACGCCAAGGCTATTACGCCATGGCGAGGGAATAGCGGCTCGGAGAGGGTTGTTCGTAGGACTCTGTTTGGGCCAGTCGGGAAACTGCAGGTCCCTCGGCTCCGCTGCGCTCCGCTCGGGATGACAGAGCTTGGTTTTTTCAGTGCACGCTCGCAGGCGATTTATACACCTGCCCTTCCTTCATCACGAAAGTAACGCTGCCGAGCGCTTCGATGTTTTTTAGCGGATCGCCATCGACAGCGATGATGTCCGCGTAAGCGCCAGGGGCGATCACGCCGATCTGGCCGGGCATTCCCAGCATTTCTGCCGGACGAATCGTCGCCGAGCGCAACGCCTCCAGTGGCGACATGCCGAACTTCACCATGTAAGGAAAATCCTGCGCGATGGGCTGGTCCCAGGAGAAGCCGCCGACATCAGTGCCGTAAACGATCTTCAGTCCCGCCTGCAAGGCTTTCTTGAACGACTGTTCGTGGTCCGCAGCTCGTGCGCGGTCGCGCTTGCCCGCGGGTGTATCTTCCGGCGACCACTCCTTGTAATAGATAGCGAGGGTCGGACAGTACCAGGTTCCCTGCCGCTTCATCTGCGCGATCTGCGCATCGCTGATCAGTAGTCCGTGCTCAATCGAATCGCAACCGCCATCGAGCGCGCGTTGCAGGCCCTCGCCGCTGTAGGCGTGACAGCCGACTTTGCGACCCCAGCCATGCACTTCGTCGGTGATCGCCTTGATCTCTTCCAGCGTGAGCGTGGGCTGCGAGACCAGGTTCCCATCCTTATCGACCCAGGAGCGATGTGTCATGTAAACCTTGACCCAGTCGGCTCCGTAGTCCATCTGCTCGCGCGCCGCCTTACGAGCCTGCACCGGGCCATCGATGATCTGCACGCCCTTGGGGACTTCGATCTCCGGAGCGTAGCCTTCGAGCGGATATCCGCCGGTCGTCGATATCGCGCGTGTGGTGGTGAAGATGCGTGGCCCGGGGATGCGTCCCTCGTTCACCGCCATCTTGATGCCGACGTCCCCGTAACCTGCGCCTTCGGTCTCCATGTCGCGGATGGTAGTAAAGCCCTGCTCCAACGCGCGGCGCGCCGACACCGTCGCCCGCGCAGCGCGGTAGGCGAGCGGAAACTTCAGCAACTGAATGTCGTATCCGCCGAGCGCCGGGTCCTCTCCCTGAAGAAAGATGTGGGTGTGCGACTCGATCATGCCGGGCAGAACGGTGGCGTTGGAAAGATCGATGACCTTGGCTCCGGCTGGAAGCGCCGAGCCCGCTCCGCCTACGCTCTCGATGCGATTGCCGCGGATGACGATTACTTGGTTCTGTTTGGTCTGGCCCGAGACGGGGTCGATGAGATATCCGGCACGGATGACCGTTACCGCGCCGGCGGTCGCACTTACGGTCGAAGTCTGTGCGCATACGCCCAGTGCAAACCCAAAGGCCGCGCAGCTCAATATACGGAGAAGTCGCTTAGTGTTCATGGCGGTGCAATTCTACTCCGGCGAGTCGCCGACCTGCGGCCGGCGTGCAAACGTTGTCTTTCGCAATCGACCGCTTAGCGCTTGCCTTTCGCTGCCGGGTGCCTGGCCGGAGCAGGACGATGTTCGGCGATGTCGCTGAGCCGGATCACAGCGGCCGCAGCGGAGTACTGCACCTCTTCCTTTTCGTCGGTTAGCGATTCTTCAGCGGCCTTGATGTAACGGGGATCGCCCCGTGTGGCGAGCGCGTTCAATGCCGCGGCACGCACGATCCAGCTCTTTTGCGTCTCGGAAGCGTTGACCAGAGCGGTTGCGCTCTTGGGATCAGGGTCATCGGCCAAGGTCATGGCAGATGCCGCGAGGATTGGAGAGGTATCGTCTTTGCGCAACATCTTGAATGCCGACCAGCCGATGCCGGCAAATGGAACGAAGCCGATTCCCTGCTCGAAGCCGAACTGCGCCAGTTTTTGCGGATCTTTCAACATCTTCTTCTGTTGATCGAGCAGGCTGGTGCCGGTCTTGGTCTCGCCGGTGAGGATGGCGTAATACACCTCGTACCCGCTCTTGTCGCCCAAGTCGAGCAGCGAGCGGGCGGATGCCATGATGACGGTAATATCGGTGTCCTTGAACATCTTGTGCAGCTCGGGTGTGGCGGTTTTGTTGCCGATATCGCCTAGCGCCGCTGCCCCGGAGGCCCGCACTTCCGGACGATCATCGCTCAAAGCCTTGAGCGCGAGGCGCTCGGCTTCGGGATCGCCTTTGATCATGCCCAGGACCTGTGCCGCTTTCGCCCGTTTTTCATAGCTGGAGCTGGCCAGCCCGTCGTCGAGAATCGTCCACGCCTGAACCTTAGGACTGAGGTTCGCGTTGTCCTTGGGTGCATCCTGAGCAAAGCCAACCGCGACACCCATTGCGGCGAGCAGGCACAACGTGATTGCGAAGCGGTTCACGAATCCCCCTAACGAGATGTGGTGGTAAGTAAGTGGAACAGTTTAGGACTGCGAGAGAACCGTTGGCCAGTGGATTTGTAGATGCGGGTCGAGGAGACTGACATCGACAAACGATCGCACTGTGTAAGCGAGCCCGGGTTACATTCCGATCTGGCCTGCCGCAGTAGCGCGTGCTCACTATGAAATAGCTTGCGGTCCAGTTTCGGGCATTCAATCCCAATTAACGACATGATTCGTCTTGACATAGCAGTAGTCGAACGATACGCTTCCAACCACAGCTTAGCCTTCGATTCTGAATCGCGTGCAAGTAATTGCATGCACTCTAGAATCTTGCCTCCGGTGGGGTTCTTGCAGCCAGACGAATCCGAACGACTGGGCACGCATGTTCTGCCAGCTTCTGCCAAGCTATGCACATTCTCCCGTGTTTAGCGGCTGTGGAAGACCTCTCATCTAATTGAGAATAGCGAAGCTTTGTCACTCTAACTCCAAGACAGTTCTCATCTCCTTATTAGATAGTTAGAAGCTCCCTTTCTAACTGCCAGTCCTCCAGTGAAATTCGCAAAACATCAGCAGCAAGAGAGCCCGGCGTTCCGTGCTCTGAGCAAGGATTGAGGTAGCGCATGGCCGCCACAAAGAAGTTGGCTCGGAACATAACCGAGGCGCGAATCATTGAGGCCGCAGTACAGCTATTTGCGCAGCATGGGTTCAAAGGAACCAGTACGCGCGACATAGCCCAACTCGCCAACGTTAACGAAGCAACCCTGTTCCGTCACTTCGGCAGGAAAGCAGACCTGTTTTGGGCGGCGGCGGATTCGCGGCTGAATGGTCTTAAGCTGAACCGCGAACTTCAGCACGGGCTTTCGTCGGATGCCGATCCGCAAACGGTCATCCCCATGATCGTCTCGTTCATAACCGACAGTATGTTTCGGCGGCCGGAATTGATGCGCCTGCTGTACGTTGCAGGGTTTGAACTGGCGGGGGCCAACCGCTTACTCGGCCAGCACCTGGGCCCAATCTTCGATGCCATCAATTCGTACTTTCTGCGCTGCGCCCGCAAAGGCCTCATCGACGACTTTGATCCGGTGGTTGCGACGCTGGGAATCGCCGGAGCGGTGGGAGCTCACTATACTCTGCAACCTTTCTTTTCAGAAGCTCAAGACCATAAAATTCCCGAGTACACGCGCTTCCTGCTAAATGCGCTACAAAGGTATCCTGCTGCGGGCAGGCGCGTAGTTTGAGCATCGACAAACCAACTTCAATGCACAACTTCTTATCGCATATCCGAAAGCAATGTTCGCTGCTCCTCGTCTGCTTACTGTTCTGCCTGCAGGGGCTACCCGTCGAAGCCCAGGTTAACAATCCTCAACCTGTCGCCTCGGCTTCGGCGGAGAACTCCGCTGCAATGCTCCGAACCTATCTCGGCGACCATCCCGAGGTTTCCTCGGAGCTGAAGTCGCTGCTGGCCGACAGACTCGGCGAGCAAGGCAGCGCCATCGATGCTCAGTCCATCACTGACGAGGTCGTGATCAGCCGCATCCAGACCGACCCGGCGTTTCGATCCGAGGCCCTCCGACTGATGGTGAATCGCGGCTATATCACGGAGCAGCAGGCGCAAGTATGGCGGCAGAGTCTGGCGATCAACCGGGGACCGAATGCAGAGGAGGCCAACGGTACGGGCACGGCCGAGCAGCAGTATGGTCAGGCAGAAAATCCGGAGACTCAGTATCCGCAGGGGCAGTATCAATCGGAGCAGTATCCGGGCCAGTATCCGGCGGAACAGTACCCGCAGGGGCAGTATCCTCCGCAGCAGCCCGGAGAGCAGCCTGCCCAGACAGGTGTCCCGCAAGCTCAGACCGGTAACCAAAGCACCCAAGGCCCGCCGTCCCAACCGCAGACATCGGTTCCGCGGGCCCGAGTTCAGCCAAGGCTACCCAACACACAGCCGAATATTGCCGAGCCGATTCCGCTGATACCAAACACGGTGCCGCAAAAAAATCCGTATCCCGGCCTTCCGTCCACGGCGGACCTCTATCGTCGTTACGAAGTTGAGAACAAGCCTCTGAAGCGCTTCGGAGCCGACATCTTCCGCCCCGACGTCGTAGGGTTAGATCGATTCCCGATGGACTTGCCGGCCGGTGCGGACTATGTGCTCGGAACCGGAGACACGGTCGTAGTGGACATCTGGGGAGGGGTGACACAACAGGTCACGCGCGTCGTAGACCGCGAAGGCCGTATCTCCTTGCCGGATGTCGGTCCCATAACAGTTGCCGGCTTCAGCCTCAGCGAGGCGCAGAAGCGAGTGCAAGCCGCGGCGCAACCGCAGTATCACGATGCCAAGGTAGCGCTTTCGGTCACTCGTCTGAGGACAGTGCGCGTCTACGTCGTGGGATTCGTGCAGCGTCCCGGAGCCTATGACATCAGCTCGCTTTCGACGCCGCTGAACGCGCTGTACGCGGCGGGAGGACCCACGGCAACCGGTTCGATGCGCGTGGTGAAGCACTACCGCGGCACTACGCTGATCAGCCAGCAGGACCTTTACGATCTGCTCATCTCAGGCGTGCGCCAGGCGATCGAACACCTGGAGCCGGGCGACACCATTATGGTTCCTCCGGCCGGGCCGCAGGTGGGAGTGTCGGGAACCGTGCGCCGCCCGGCTATCTATGAGCTGAAAGACCAGACAGAAAAGCTTTCCGACGTCGTCGATATGGCCGGCGGCGTGACCGTCTCGGCTTTGCTAACCGAAGTAAGAGTCGAGCGCGTGCAGCCGCACGAGCAGCGAGTGACGCTGAAGGTTCCACTGGAATTGACGAAGTCAGGAAACGCCGCGGCCAACGAAGCTTCTCCTTTTCTGGTTCAGGATGGCGATCGAATCTACGTAGGCGCCATCGATCCCTTCAAAAACCAGACTGTCTATCTGCAAGGTCACGTATACCGGCCGGGGCCGTATCCGTTTATCGGAGGCATGAAGATTTCCGACCTGGTGAAGAGCTACCAGGACGTGCTTCCGGAGCCGGCCGCCCACGCTGAGATCGTACGTTTGCAGCCCCCGGATTACCGGCCGCTCACCATTCAATTCAATCTGCTCGAAGCGCTCGCGGGCAACGAGTCGATTGCGTTGCAAGCTTTCGATACTGTCCGCATCTTCGGCCGCTATGAAGTTGACGCGCCCAAGGTCGCCATCTACGGCCAGGTCTTGCGGCCGGGAGAGTATCCCATGAGCGCCGGCCTGACTGCCGCTGCACTGGTCAGGATGGCAGGAGGCTTTAATCGCAGCGCTTATCTGGATTCGGCGACGCTGGCGAGCTATGTGGTCGAAAACGGGCAGCGCGTGGTGACCGATCAGAAGACTCTGCAAATCGGTGCTGCCGTCGGCGGTGACCGTGCGGCTGACCTTTCGCTGAGCCCGGGAGACGTGCTGACCATTCTGCAAATCCCGGGGTGGAGCGACATCGGCCGCTCGGTGACGATCAAGGGCGAAGTTACCTATCCGGGCAATTACGGCATTAATGAAGGTGAGAAGCTCAGCGTGTTCCTGAAACGGGTCGGCGGTTTTCGCGCCACGGCATATCCTGCCGGAATCGTTCTGGAACGCGATGACGTAAGGAGAATCGAAGAAAAGGGACGGCAGGAACTGATTACCCGGCTTGAGTCTACGTCGGCTACGATCCGCATTTCGCCCAACACTACCGGGCAGGACCAGGCCGCAGTTCTGCAGGCTGCGCAACAACAGCAACAGCAGGCCGTGGCCAACCTTCGCAGCCAGCCGGTGCCGGGACGCCTGGTCATTAACATCACGACGAACATCTCGGATTGGGAGAACACACCCAATGACATCCAATTGCGCGCCGGCGATGTAATCACGGTACCGAAGAAGCCGAACTTCGTGCTTTCGCTGGGGCAGGTATACAACGCGAATGCCATGACCTTCAGACCAGGCAAGACGGCCGGTTGGTACTTGAAGCAGGCTGGCGGCGCCACGCAGTTGGCCAACAAGAAAGGTATTTACGTAATTCGGGCAAACGGCTCAGTCATTTCCTCCGGAGGTGCGGCTGATTGGTTCTCCGGCGGAGTGCTCAACGCCAAGTTGCAGCCGGGCGACGTGCTGGTGGTTCCGGAAAAATTCGTGACCGGTTCATCCGCCTGGAAGACCACTTTGGAGACAGCCCAATTCCTGGCATCGCTGGCGATTGCGGCTGCAGCAGTCGCACAACTGTAGCCTGGCCGGGAGCCCTGTTTAGTCTTGCCTTATAGCCAAGAATCGTCCAGGTTGAGCAAACGCGGATTGTGCAGCGCCTTCGCACTGCTTCTCGTATGGGGAGTGTTGCTGGCGGCAATTCCGGCAGGCGCTCAGGCGTCTGGTCAGCCTGCGAGCAAAATGAACGGAACAAGCGAAGCCGCTCCATGCTGCGAGGCTGCAAGGCTCACGCAGCTCTTGCACGATCATCCCGAGTTGCTACCTGTGGTGAAGAGTTACCTGGCGCGACAGCTTGAGAGCGAAGGGGCGCCGACGGAAGAGCGCGCGATCTCTGATGCCATGGTGTTCTCCCGCATCCAGAACGATCCGATTTTTGCCCGCAACGCCTCGCAGTGGCTGGTATCGCTGGCGCAAGCTACTACCCAAAGTCTCCAGAGCCCGGTGACGGAAGCAAAGGGAACGAGGTCGGGGAAGCCGGTGACAACACAAGCGCAATCGGCTGCGAGTGCTGCGCCTGATTCGCAAGCTGCGGCGACGACCACTGCAGTCGCGGAAAACAAAACGCGATCTGCTCCAACGACGGAAGCCAACAACCAGTCGGCTGCGTCTTCTGCCCAGGCCGAAGCGTCATCCCCGAGCGGCCCGGGCAGTTCGCCGTCAAACGCCGCGTACGACAAATCACCTGCTCTGAAAGTTAGTCAGTTGCCGAAATACTTACTGGAAGACCAGCAGGCGTTTTGGACACTTCCTGCGCACTTCCGGGTTCCCGATCTCACGTTCCTTGTTCCGGCCACCTTTGGCACCGCGTTTCTGATTGGAACCGATACCGACATCGAGAGCCATCTGCCCAGTTCACCAAGCTTAATCAAGAATGCAGCGAAGGCTTCGACCGCAGGCGCGTGGGGTTTGGTAGGAGTTGGAGGAGGCCTGTTTCTGATCGGCTCCGCCACCCACAATGAACATCAGCGTGAGACCGGTTTTCTGGTAGGAGAGGCCGCCATCGACGCCTATGCGGCTTCGACTGCGTTGCAATACATCACCCAGCGCGAAAGGCCTTTCACCGGAAACAATAAGGGGAGCTTCTTTGATGGCGGAAATTCGTTTCCATCGAATACTGCCGCCGTCGCCTGGGCTTCAGCCAGCGTCATCGCTCACGAATACCCGGGGTTCCTGACCCAGCTACTGGCTTACGGGGCCGCCAGCGGCGTAAGCGCCGGACGCGTCATCGGGCAGAAGCACTGGACGTCCGACGCGATTATCGGAAGTGCTCTGGGATGGTACATGGGAAGGCAGATCTATCGCGCGAGAGGCAGCGGAGCAGACATCTCCGCCGCGAATTGGGGAACGTTCGTCAAGTCTCCTGAGGATGCGCTGAAAAATCCCGCCTACATGGGAACGACTTACGTTCCGTTGGATAGCTGGGTCTATCCGGTTCTTGAACGACTGATAGCACTCGGTTATCTTCCGACCGCAACCGTGGCGATTCGTCCGTTGCCGCGCATGGAGTGCGCACGATTGATTCTTGAGGCACAAGAGACAGCCCGGGACTCAGGTGAAGACAATAACTCTGCGATCCGGGTGCTGATACAGTCTCTGCGGCAGGAGTTCGCGATCGAACTGGCGAACCTTGAAGGCGCGCCGAACCTGGGCATCGAACTTGACTCGGCCTATGCGCGGGTGACCGCAATTGCGGGCAGGCCTTTGCGTGATAGCTATAATTTTGCCCAGACTCTATATGACGACTATGGGCGTCCCTATGGACAAGGCTTTAACACGGTTGATGGCGCCGCCGTGCGAGCGGAAACCGGTCCACTGGCGTTCTACTTCCGGGGCGAGTTTCAGCACGGAAGCTCGTTGCCGAACTATACCCCTGCGCAGGCACAGCAGATAGTCGAGACCAACGGTACGCCGCTGCTTCCGCTATCCTCGGTTCCAACTTTCAATGCGGTAAGTCAGTTCCGCGTCATCGAGGCTTATAGCGCCCTCAATATCTCGAACTGGCAAGTTTCATTCGGTTATCAAAGCTATTGGTGGGGTCTGGGTGAAGGCACGTCGTTGATGTTGTCGAATAACGCGACGCCCGAGCCGATGTTGAAGTTTGGCCGTGTCACACCTCTCCACTTCGACGTCGTGCCCCTGGCATGGCTCGGTTCAATCCGCAATACAGCTTTCGTCGGCGCATTGCCTGATTACCATTTCCTGCGTGGTCCCTATCCTGACTTCCCGGTTATTGGAAATGCGGACCAAACCATCAATCCTCTGCCTTATACATGGGGAGACCGCATTTCTGCAAAGCCGAATGAGTGGTTTGAAATCGGGGCTTCGGTATCGGTCATCTGGGCTGGCCAAGGTAGGCCGGCAACCCTTCAAACCTGGCTGCACACGTTCAACAGCAGTGGCAACCTTCAGACGAATGACCCTGGCAAACGCTTTACCGGCTTCGACTTGTCTTACCGGCTGCCTAACAACTTATTCACGTTCTATGTCGAAGGTATGGCCAACGACCAGCCCAGTCCAATCAACTCAGAAAGGCAATCGGCTTGGAATCCCGGACTCTATTTTCCAAAGCTTCCTCGTTTACCCAAGCTTGATTTGCGGGTTGAAGGTGTCTACACCAATTTGATTGGATATCCAGGGCTAGGGCGGTTTTACCAGAATCAACGCTATGCTGAAGGCTACACGCTCTACAATCAGATTATTGGTAGTTGGGTTGGACGCCAGGGTGATGGCATACAAGCCTGGAGTACTTACTGGTTCTCTCCTCGCAACAAGCTTCAACTAAGCTATCGGCGACAGTGGGTAGACAAGGCGCTATTGCAGGGTGGCGGATTAAACGACTTTGGCGCGAATTTCGATTGGTTATTCAAGCACGATATACAACTCTCTTCGACGCTTCAGTATGAGCGCTGGAATTTTCCGTTCCTGAGCTCTTCTCCAGTAAGCAATTTCACTACTCAGATTCAGATCATGTATACACCTTCCAATCGAAGGTTAACTGCTTCACATTGAAACCAGGGCTCGATAAGTTCACCCTCGGACAAGATTTCTCATGAGCCATGACTCAGAATTAACCGTGCTGAACTCGGAAACCGACGTGAGCCGAACTACCGCTTCCAGTAATTCGCCAGAGGCGTTCTGGGTTTTCCCGTTGCTGCGTGATAGTTGGAAGCCGCTACTTAAGACGACCGTGATTGGATGCGCAGTCTTCATTCTGATCGCATTCCTCATTCCCGCTCGCTACGAAGCGGTTGCACGACTGATGCCCCCGGACCAGGTGAATGCCAGCGGCGCTCTGATGAGCGCATTAATGGCCAATGGCGGAGACTTTCTCGCCGGCCTCGGAGGGGCAACCCTCGGAATGCACAGTTCAGGCGCCACCATCGTCGGCGTTCTCAACAGTCGCACGGTGCAGGACGACATCATCAACGAGTTCGACTTGAGACAGGTTTACGGAGAGAGCCGCATGGAAGATGCCCGCCGGGTTTTGCAGCAGCGCTCTTCCATATCCGAGGACCGGAAAAGCGGCATCATCACCATCGCGGTTCAGGACCGAAGTCCGCAGAGGGCCGCAAAGCTGGCCCAGGCTTATATAAACGACCTGAATAGCCGGGTCGTCAATCTCACGACCTCGGCAGCCCACCGGGAGAGAGTATTCCTCGAAGATCGCCTGGGGAAGGTTAAGGATCAACTCGATGAGGCGACACTTCGATTGAGCCAGTTCTCGAGCAAGAACAAAACTCTCGATCCGCAGATTCAGGGCAAAGCCATGCTGGATGCTGCCTCGGCACTGCAGGGTCAGCTCATCGCGGCGGAAACTGAGCTCAGTGGATTGCAACAAATCTATGGATCGGAAAACTATCGCGTCAAGGCGGCATCGGCCCGAGTCGGAGAACTGCGCGCCAAGCTCCGCACCATGAGTGGCTCGCAAGGTAACAACGGTTCGGCTGCCGCTGGAGCACAGCTCTATCCCTCGCTTGAGGAATTGCCGCTGTTGGGAAACACCTATAACGAGCTGTTTCGCCAGGCGAAGGTGGACGAAGCTCTGTATGAAGTGCTCATCAAGCAGTTCGAACTGGCGAAGGTAGAAGAGGCGAAAGAGCTGCCCTCGATCAAAGTTCTCGACGAACCGGTGGTTCCCGAGCGAAAAGCATTTCCGCCGCGGCTTCTTATTATCGCTGGTGGCACAATTCTTTGTTTCTTTTGTGTAGCGGCCTGGCTATTCGGAGTAGCAGTATGGCGGAAGCTTGACGAGAGTGATCCGGTGAAGATCGGCGCGCGCGACCTGTTGGCGTCTTTTTCTGGAAAATCGAATAAGTCTGCCCGGGGAGCGCTTCGTTGGTAAAACGCGCTCTGAACCTGACGAACACCCTTCGTAAGGATGCGGGAATAGATCGTGCGGTAGCGTACGTCTTTGCTGCCCGAGTCTTTATGATCATGGTTAGCACAGGAACCGTGCTGCTCATTGTCCATTTCCTTAGCAAAGTCGAGCAAGGCTATCACTACACGCTTCTACCGTTTAATACTAACGACCGCATTGAGGGCGATACTTTTCGTCGTGCGCGGCTCGTGACTATTCTTCAGAACGCTGTTCGTTGGCATTTTCTAGCCGGCGTCGCCATGGCATTTCCGTTGTTGCCTTCCGGCATTGTGTTCTTCCGTAGACATGTCCCGGGAGAGGCGGCCCTGTGGCTGGGTCCATCGATCATTTCGCTGGAGGTGGCTTCTTGACCTGGAGCCCTCCTGACAAGGTTCTGCTTACCGGCGGACACTCAATCGGCGGGCTAAACAGTTTCGCCGAGGCACTGTGTAGCGGTTTTGGTGAGCTTGGAGTTCCTGCAGAAGTAATTAAGCCCTCCCGACTATTGTCGCGGGTCTCGGATCTCCGCAATAATCGTAAGTTAAAAGTTCTGAGTACAACCGGTATCCTGGCGGCTCCGCTGTGCAAACGAGCCATCTGTGTGTCCCATGGCGTACCTCTAGCTCGAGAGCAGGGATGGGTTGATCTGTTTGGCCTTGTAGGCTGCTATAAGTTGGCCAATGCTTGCCGGAACTCGCGCCTGGTGACTGTCTCGGATTACTCTGCAATTCACCTTAAATATATATTCAACGTTCGGGTTGACGCCGTGATTCGCGTTCCCCTTGTGAACCTATTTTTTGAACCATTTGCCGAGCAACAATACCAGCGGCAGTATGTGACATTTGTGGGGAGGTTGGTGGAAGTGAAACGACTCGACCTTTTGCTGCCTCCAATCTGCGACTTGCTGCAAGAAAATCCCGATTTGCACTGCTGCATTGTGGGCGATGGTCCTTACCGCAAGGCTTGGGAAGAAAGCGTTGCCGGCATTCCCCGCGTGGAATTTGTCGGTTCTCGGGACCCAGTCTTTATCCGCGAACAGCTGCGCCAGACGAGGATATTCATCTCCGGGGCCGGCAACGAATCACTGGGTGCCGTGTACCTCGAGGCTTTGAGCCAGGGATGTATTGTCGCGATGCCTGCAACCGGAGGCGGAATTGAGATTTCCCTGTCGAGTGTCGGAGAAAGCATTCAACTGCTGCCGATATCACTTGATCACAAGCAAGTGCTGGATGTTCTTCGACGGGCCCTTAAGGTTAAGCCGTCACTAGTCTCCCTGGAGAATTTTAGTCCACGGTCCGTAGCTTCCGCATATCTCGACCTTGACCGTAGTTTCTTCGAGCGGCCGGCCCCAGCACTGCGGCCCGTCCCTATTGATAACGAATCTCATGTTGCGCGCATCCTCTAGTCGGACGAAGAAACAATCCACTGGTGTGGCCCTTTGTAATGGCTTTTGTAGGCTCCTGTGTTCTCTTCTGGTGGCTGCAAAGCATTCTGCTACATTGGTGGCTCGGCATGGATGCTCCTATTCAGGCGAAGTTTATTTGGATCAGCATCGGAGCACTCGCGACCTTTATGCTTGGTTATTTGCTACCTACGCCACAACTCTCCCGCTTCTCACTTCGGGATGACGTAGTCGATAGGTGCGAGCAGTTTGCATACAAGTCTGTGCTCATCCTCACCGTGCCGGCTTTCCTCGTAGCGATACAATTCGCGGTTTATAGGTCAGGAGTCCACTACAACGAGGGGCACGGACCTTCTTTATTCCAGCAGGCGATTCTTTACATTTACCTTTTCGTCGGACTTCTGTACGTGGGCGCTGTAAGTGACAGCCGGCGTGACCGGAAGAAGCTCCTTCTGGTGATCGCCCTTACGATTGCTCCCCGGCTTTTGATTTCGCTGCACTGGGGGCGTTTTTTTGCCGCTCAGGCCATTGTTCCGATCGTCTTTATCGCAATGGCCCGCGGATGGATCAGATTTAGCCTGAAACGAATCGTCCAACTCTCCCTGGTAGCGCTTTTCATAGTATTCGTACCGGCGTTGACTCGCGGCGACACCATATTCGGACCGGACGAGCAGGGAAATCCGCAAATCGTAAGCTACTTCGGATATATGAATAGCCTGGGATTCTTTCAGGACGACCTCGATATTAGCTTATCCCTGTCCGCCGCTGCTCCTTTCTCTTACGGCCAAGGTCATTCCTTACTCTCTTCTCGGTATCTGCACAATCGATGTCGGGGATCAGGCAAATCTTCCCGCTACGACGGAACAGCTATTAACACGCGAGTATACAAATGACACCATGGCTGGGGTCGGCAGCAACTATATGCTCGAGTTGTATTTGACGGGTGGTTTAACGGCAGTATTTATTGGCTCGGTTTTCCTCGGCTTCAGCTGCCGTAGCTTTATAGCGCTGATAAGTTGTCGATCGATTTATGCCGGGATTTGGGCGGAGTGCCTGACCCGAGCCCTATTCGCGCCTCGCGGTAATCTAGGCTACATTTATGAGCGCATTCCAAGCCTGATTTTGGCTACACTCGGTGTGGTCTTTATCTCGTGGTGTTTTTCGCAGTTAAGTCGGCCGGGGACGGTTGGCGAGCAAGTCGGAGCATAGCTACAACGATTATCGGACGTTATCGCAGCTTTATTGACAAGCACTTCCCGTCGGCTGGGCGGACATATCGCCTTATGCGGGACGTAGCTACGGCCCGACAGAAGAGGCTCACGTCGTATGGTTTCACATTAGCCGGCGACCCCAGAATGGTCAGCGACCAATGGGAAGTTGCAGAGCGGGCAATCTTCGTTAGTCTTCTTGATACCACTGATGTCGTAATCGATGTCGGCGCCAACATTGGATTTTATTCCTGTCTGGCTGCAATGATGGGCAAGCGAGTAATCGCAATTGAACCGTCACACCGTAATTTGCAACTCCTGAAACGCAACCTGTGGGACAACCATCTTACCGACGTAGAGCTTCTCCCCG
The DNA here is from genome assembly GCA_963819645.1 of uncultured Acidobacteriaceae bacterium. GTDB lineage: Bacteria > Acidobacteriota > Terriglobia > Terriglobales > Acidobacteriaceae > CAVVDY01. Next base: position 86,482 of record CAWFWZ010000008.1, on the reverse strand, counting down.
TAGCTTTGGCGAATAGCTGCGGACTGGCGCAAATATATGGTTTCGGCGGTATAGCTTCTCTCGTCAAGGGCTGGGCCCATGCTGATGCCCATCATGCCGAACTCATACCGGTCACCACGCTCGACACGATTCTGGCAGGGAGATTTGCCAAAGAGAAGTTGCTGATCAAGATCGACGTGGAGGGTTTTGAGCTGGAACTCTTGCAAGGTGCAGTCGAGTCTCTTCGGCGAGAACCCCGACCCACGTGGATAATCGAGATCCTGTCTCGAGACGATGTTGTCCCTGGGGGTACCAATCTACGTTTTGTTCAGACTTTTGAATATCTCTGGGAGGCTGGCTATGAATGCAAGCTGTTGGATGGCACGTTCGAGACGGTCACTCCGGATCATCTCGCCGGCCGGCTTGCGGAGGGCGCTGAAATGGGAGCGAACTATCTGTTTCGCAGCGCCCCAGACACAAGTAAGTAGCCTGGCGCGCGATCAATCTCATGCTGGATTTGAGCATCATCATAGTTAACTTTCGCACGAGAGATAACCTGCGAATCACCCTGACGTCTGTTTTTGCCTCCCAGACGGAATACTCTTATGAGGTCTTCGTTGTAGACAACGACTCGGGTGATGGTAGTGCGGAAATGGTTGAACGGGAGTTCCCGGGCGTTAAGTTAATTCGCAATGTCAACAATGGGTTTTCCAAAGCAAACAACATTGCACTGAGACAAGCAGTGGGCCGCTTCATCCTGGTTCTCAATCCCGACACCAGGCTGGACGACGACGTCGTACAAAAGTGCATCGACTACGTTAGCGCTCATCCTGACGTCGGAGCCCTTTCCTGCAAGGTGGTGATGGGTGACGGGACTTTAGACAAGGCTGCACGTCGAAGACTACCTGATCCCTGGGGTGCCTTCTGCCGATTATCGGGGTTGGCATTGTTGTTCCCGAACAGCAAAAAGTTTGCAAGTTACAATCTAACCTTCTTGCCGGAAGACCAACCGACCGACGTAGATTCCGTTTCCGGTTGCTTTATGTTAGTTCCGAAGCAGGTTTTGGATAAGACAGGGTTATTCGACGAGAGATTCTTCATGTATGGAGAAGATATTGATCTCTGTTTGCGCATCAAACGCGCCGGATATCGTATTTACTATTATCCAGCGGTAGCAATTACTCACTATAAACGGCAGTCGTCCCGAAAGACTCCGCTCAAGAGCTTGTGGCACTTTCATGATGCCATGTGGATTTTCTACAGAAAGCATTACGCTGAACAACATACGCTCATATTCAATTCGCTGGTTCGGATCGGGATCACCACGAGATTTGGGATGCTATGGATTGTGAATGCCTTACGACGACCGTAGTCGTTGTTCTCCCTATATCGCACCTTCTACGTCAGACGAGTCTCTACGATATTAGTTGCGTATTTTGTCGCTAGCCTCATCGCACACTTGTAATCATCGGCTTTCAGCCGGCGATTACACAACCTCAAGCTGTACGTGTGAATAGCGGAAAGCGGAGCGGCTTATGGGCTTAAGACTAAACCCCCATCGATTTTACTTGCGAGTATGGTTCTATGCGCTTCCTATCATAGCGTTTGCGACCGTATTCTATATCCCATTCGGGGATGGCGCGCGTCACCTGTGGACGGTGTCGGGGTGGCGATTCTACGTGGTGGTGCTTGGGTTTACCTCCGTGGTGTGGGCGATGGCAGCAGAGCGGAACCACCTGTGCCAAATTGAGGACCTTTTCAAGGAATATACGGGTGTTTATAAATGTTTCTCGGCCTGCTGTGTCACCTACATAGCATTGATCTGCCTTTTGTTCTTCTATCGCGAAGGCAACATACCGCGCGCGACCCTGGCAGCTAGCGCGATAACACTCTTTTGGACATCTGCTTTAAGCCGGGTTGGCTTCCGTCTGCTACTGGGCCGAAGATTCCGTCCGGAGCGCAGATTGCGGGTGCTGATTGTGGGTGCGGACCAACATGCAGCGACGATTGCCAAGCGGCTTCGCAACATACCTATCGCGTCGTGTGAAATCGTGGCCCACGTAAGTCTGCCCGGACAGAAGGTAGTAGTTCACGATGTGCCGACCTACACCATTGACGAGGTGCAAAAGGGTTTGCCAGTTCGGATAGACGATGTCATCGTCGCCTTACCGCCTGAGCGCCTTCCCGAACTCTCAGATGTGGTTCGCCACCTGGGCGCGATAGCAGCCCCGATCCGCACCGTACTGGACCTGGGTGATGTCGCCGTAATTCGCGAGCGCTGGTTCCAGTTCGGGGACCTGCAGTTGCTCGACGTGGCTGCTACCCCGGTCGAGTCCCCTAACTATTTTGTAGCGAAGAGAGGGTTCGACATCGCTTTTTCACTGCTGGCAGTTCTTGTTACTGGTCCTCTCATGCTGATCATAGCTGGCCTGGTAAAGCTTACCTCGAAAGGTCCAGCCCTTTTCAAACAGCAGAGGGTCGGGCTGAACGGACAACAGTTCTGGATTTACAAGTTCCGAACTATGCGATTGACTGAGTCCTCGGAGAGCGATGTCCACTGGACCACAGCAGACGACCAACGGCGCACCGGAGTGGGAGCGTTTCTACGCAAAACCAGCCTCGACGAACTTCCTCAGTTCTTCAATGTCCTCAAGGGAGACATGAGCGTGGTTGGACCGCGGCCGGAGCGGCCTTACTTCGTGAATCAGTTCTTGCAGGAATTTTCCCACTACAACGCTCGCCACCGGCTGAAGGTAGGAATGACAGGATGGGCGCAAGTCAATGGATGGCGCGGCGACACCTCAATTCAAAAGCGGTTCGAGTTTGATCTTTATTATCTCCAGAATTGGAGCCTGTGGTTCGATGTTCGAATTGTATGGATGACGGTGTGGTCGGGCCTGTTCCACAAGAATGCCTATTAGGCACTGGCCTCGTTTCGCCTCTAAAATGCTTGCTCTGTTATGCAGTTCTCAACGTCATTTCTAGGCGGCTTTGCGAATCGCCATCAATGCGGCTCTTCTCGGTAAGCGTCATACTGGCGTTGGTACATACCTCGTTGGTCTTATTCGGTCCCTTAGTAGCCTGGGGCATGAGATTGTGGTCTACAGTAGTTCCCCACTCGTTCCCACCGGCCCGGGTATAACGCTGCAAAGGACTCCTCCTTCAATCGCATTTGGTGCAGGTCCGTTCGCCGGCCCCCTACGCCTTCTGTGGAATCTATTTTTGTTGCCCATGAAGACTGCGGGGGAGCAAGGTTGATGCGGTAGTTTCGCAAAATACCGAAGGGGCCATCTGGTGTTCCGTTCCTCAGGTGTTAGTTGTCCATGACCTCATCCCATTGTTTTATCCGGAGGAAGCGCCACGACGTCGAGGTTACTATAAGAAGCTTCTGCCCCACGTGCTTAAGTATACTGCCGCGGTAATTGCAGTCTCAAACCATACCAGGAACGATCTTCTGCAGCATTACACCTTGAATCCCTCCAGTGTTCACGTTGCTTATGATGGAGTGCTGCAAAGCTCTGAAGATCAATCTGCTGAGTGTACGCCCGCGAGGTTTCCGAGCGAGCCATATTTCTTATTTGTCGGCACCTTCTCCCCGCGTAAGAACCTGGAGACAGTGATTCGGGCATTGGCCAAAGTGCGGGACCAGGTACGCGAGTCGTTATTGATTGTTGCCTATCCCGATAAATGGACCAGGGGGAGCCTGCGGCTGGCGAAAGAGTTGGGACTAGGCAACAGAATTGTCCATATGTCGGGTCTTACGAATCCAGAGATATCTTTTGTTTACGGTCATGCAACAGCCCTGTTCCTGCTAAGCGAGTATGAGGGCTTTGGCTACCCCCCTATGGAGGCAATGCTCGCCGGCACTCCCGCCGTGGTGAGCGATTCCACAGCACTCGCAGAGGTTGCAGGCGACGCGGCCCTAAAAATCAGCGCTCATGATGTCGATGCTGCCGCTGCGGCGATGCTTCGACTGTCTACCGACCACACATACCGAGAAGAGATGCGACAGCCGGGAATCCAGCGGGCACGCACATTTACATGGGCGCGCACCGGCCTCACGGTGATTGAGATTTTGTCCCAGATCGTTCAGAGTCGCGAGAGCAAGTCGCGGTCTACAAGTTCAGCACAATAGCTACTTGAGAATCGCTATCTTAACGGAATTATTTCCGCCCAGCATAGGGGGACAGGAGGCCAGGTATGCCGAGATGTCCAAGGCACTCACAGCTCGCGGGCATTCTGTCCATGTTTACTGTATCCGAAGCTTTCCAGGTAGCAAGGCGGAAGAGATTGTCGATGGAATCTTTATTCATCGTCATCCCAAAGCCTATGGATATCAACAGCCGGTCCTTAGCGTCCTTCGACGAAGCCCCTTTGCCATACTGAAGTATGCGCTATGGTGCCGCAGCATCGATCCGAAAGCGTTTGATTGTTTCATCTTTAACCAATGGCCGATTGCTCATATCCTGATGGCACCTCGCTCTATGCGTGCCAAAGCTGTCATAGATTGGTGTGAGTATCGCGATGGCGCACTGTTTAGCTTCTTACAGAAATATCTTCCTCGCCTGGCGTCGCATAACATGGCGAATAGCGTCGGATTGCAGTACAAGCTACAAGTGCATTCAGAGTACACTTTTGAGGTGCTTCCGAGCGGGATATTCCCCGCTCAATACCGGACTGCGCCTCAGGGAGAACGAAGCGGAATTCTCTATCTGGGGCGCATCGAGGAGCATAAGAATCTGCAGCTCATGTTAATGTCGTACGAATTGCTGCGGTCAAAGGGCTATCAAGGGCGGCTGCGTATTGTGGGGGATGGCCCTGCGTTGCCGAGGCTGCGGGAAATCGTCAAGACATCGAAGATCGCGGGCTATGTTGATCTAATGGGTTTTGTCGCGGAAGAACAAAAGCTTGAAACACTGGCAAGCTCAGAAATATTCCTGCTGACCAGCCGGCGCGAGGGATTTCCTCGCGCGATAGCCGAGGCTATGGCTAGTGGGCTCCCAGTTGTGACGGTTGATTACCCAGAGAATGGAGCCGGGGATATAGTGCGGCAATACGGAATAGGCACGGTTACAATTCCTAACCCGGCAAATGTAGCTGAGGGCGTGATGGCGGTGATGGCAGAATGGGAGAAATACTCGAAAGCCTGCATTTTGGCCAGCCGATCCTTAGATTGGGAAGTTTTAGTCGCCAAATTATTGCAAATTGCTGCCGCTTGCTAGATTAATTGTGGCTAGTCCGTCAAAAATCGTGGTCACCGGAGGCGCTGGATTTATCGGCAGCCACCTGGTTCCGAAGTTGCTTTCGACCGGCAGCAAGGTACTTGTGGTCGACAACCTTTACTCCGGGCGCCGGGAATATGTTCCCTCCGAGGCAGAATTTGTAGACCTTGATCTAGCCCGGGCCGACGAGTCCGCAGTTTTCGAAGTATTTCGAGACTATTGTCCCGATGCCGTCATCCATCTCGCAGCGATACATTACATTCCTCACTGCGTCGCCAATCCCGCTGAGACTTTCCTGGCGAATGTTCGTTCGACTGATGTGATCGCTCGGGCCGTGCGCGGCATTCCTACTAAGAAGCTGATTGCTGCCTCAACTGCGGATATTTACCCCCTGGTGGACAGAGCGCACGTCGAGAGCGAGACCCCTGCTCCCAATAATCCATACGGCCTTTCGAAGTTCCTGCTGGAAGAAATCATTGCCGGGGCCGCCAGAACGAATCCCAAACTGTCATGCGTCGCACTGCGGTTGTTCAACGTCTATGGGCCTCGAGATACGAATCCGCACGTGATTCCGCGAATCGTCGAGCTATTATGTAGCCGCGCCCCGGAAATCTGCGTCGGAACTATGGAAACGACCCGAGATTTTGTCCACGTAGACGATGTGGTCCAGGCCATCTGCACAGCGCTGCTACATGATTCGGGGAAATTCGATGTATTCAATGTAGGAACCGGCCGAGCCACGTCGATTCGGCAGGTGTTGCGGATTTTGCTGCAAGCCGCCGGCGACGGCCGACAGGTGGTGCAAGATAAAAACCTATTACGAGCTTACGATCGCTCGTCGTTGACCTCAGATATCACAAAGATCGGACAGATATTGAAGTGGCACCCGACCGTGGGTATCGAGCAAGGACTGGCGCAATTAGTGCAACAAGTCGTGCCGTCATCCTCTTAGCAGACGAGTACCTACAGCATGCCGCCGGTTTTGGTTGTCAGGATACTGAGAGCCAGCTCCAAACGCTCAATTGCCGCCTCCAGGTCGGGATGCACATCGAGTTGCTTCCGGAGGATGCTCAGTCGGCGATGGGCCTCAGCCACATGATCGGCTGCATTCGGGGATGAGGGATTCTCAGGGACGTTCGGTTCGCTGGACATTGTTACATCTTAGCTCGCTCCGGGCGTTCCACTGAAGCGCCGCGTTATCCTGCCGCTCATTTTCCCCTTTCGCGCGAAACACTAAACTTTGAGTTGAGGCGTCCTCGTCCTAGTTCCGGATGGATTGAGGGTCTTCTCAGTTTCGCAGTCAACGCGCTTCCGCCGCCCCCTCTTTTCAGTTGCATCTACCGGTGTGTCCTGCCAAACTCTGCCAAAGTTGAGCCCGTTGTGTGACAACTAACTCTGAGAACCCGAGAAACCCCAGCCCGGTAGTGATAGTGGTGCTGTACGTTTTGGCTGCGGTGACTGTAGCCGCCTTCGGTTATGGCGTCGGCGGACCTGGCGCGCTGAGAGCTGGGATACTCTACGCCCTGGTCGGGCTGGTGCTGGCCTGCATAAGCGTAGGTTTCGCACCGCGGTTCGTCATCGTAGTCGCACTTGCGACGGGGTTGCTTGGCAGCATCCTGCGCGCGGCGGCGGGAACCGAAGTTTCATCGCTCTTCCCCAAGCAGAGCACCGTCGCCTATCTGCGGGTGATTCTGACCATCTGCGGTGCTATCAGCTTTGGCGGCGGGCTCTACGGGGGATTCCGCTTCACCAATCATGGCCTGTTCAACTGGATCAGCCGACTGGTCATCGCGCGGAATCAGCCAATCAGCATACTCGACGCCTCGCCCCGCGCTCGCCTGATGAAGGAGCTGTCGCGGCACTTCTACGCTTCGGAGCGGATGTACTTCTCGCTTCTCACGGCGTTCGGTAGCACCCTGATCGCCAAGATAGAGATTGAGCCGGCGCGTCGTTCCCTCGGCATCATCTTTCTTTCGGTGCTGATTACGACCAGCCTGGCGTGGCAGTTTGGGGCTTGGCTGAAGCCGCGTATCAAGGTGCTGGGGAATATCTTTCGCATCCTTCGGCAAATGTGGGAGGCGCTGGCGGCTTTTCTTCTGGGCTACGCCGCGCTGGTGTTCATATTTGCATGCTTCTACGCTGCGGCGTGGCGCTACGACCCCGTGCGAGCCTTCCGCGGAGTCGATGCGGTTCACCATCCCAGCTTTGCCGACTTCGTATATTTCTCCGTCGTCACCATGTCGACAGTGGGATACGGGGACGTGATTCCAGCCAATGCGATCACGCGCTCGCTGGCCTGCATCGAAGTCGTGCTCGGCATTGGTTGGGTTACGGTGGTGTTAAGCGCTGCCGCAGCGCTCGCGCGTCCTAAGGTTGACCTGGTCCTCAAGCGCGAATGGGAGGAGGGTGGCGAGCCCGATCCCGACATAAGAGTTGCGGAGCAATTGGTAGAGACTGAGGTTCGAAAGGCTGCCGGCTGAGCAAAATGCTTTCTTGGCCCCCTCGCCGCGCTCGGTGAAGAACAGCCCGGCGCTTATCGCGTGCTAAAATTCCTGCATATCTCGCGAGAGAAGTGTCTGTTTGATTGATCTAGCGCCTTCCATTCTGTCGGCCGATTTTGCCCGGCTCGCCGAGGACGCCAACGCCGCAATCCGTGGAGGCGGCACCGTCCTGCACGTGGACGTCATGGACGGCCACTTCGTCCCCAATATTACGATTGGGCCGCCAGTGGTGAAGTCGCTGCGCAAAGCGGTTGACGTGCCGCTCGACTGTCACTTGATGATCGAGAATCCGGATGAGTATATTCCGGCGTTCGCCGACGCGGGTGCGAACTGGATTTCGGTCCATCAGGAGGCTACGCGTCACCTGAACCGGTCGTTGCAGCTGATTCGCGATTGTGGAGCAAAGGTCGGGGTGGTCATCAATCCGGCAACTCCGGTGCAGACACTGGGCGAGGTGCTCGACATGGTCGACTACGTACTCGTCATGTCGGTGAATCCGGGCTTTGGCGGGCAGCGGTTTATTCCCGGCGCGCTGGAAAAGATTCGCAAGCTGGCCACGATGCGCGCAGCTAAAGGCGTGGATTTCCGAATCGAGATTGACGGCGGCATCGACCTGCATACGGTTGGTCCGGCGGTGCGCGCAGGCGCCGAGATACTGGTTGCGGGAAGTCATATATTCGGCCGCGGAAATCCGACCGAAAACGCCGAGGCGCTGCTGCGAGCGGCGCAGGAAGCTACGCTGCTGCGAGCGTAATCGTCACAGGATCCCAAAGGTGGTTAGGATGTTTCGTCGCATATTCATTGCCGTGCTGCTTGGAACCATGCTGTTTACCGCGGCCGGCTGCACTAATAAAAAAGTCAAGAATCCGATTGCCAATGTCGACTCCAAGCAGCCCGACAAGGTGCTCTACGATCGCGCCATGGACGCGATGAAGCACGGCAAATACGATGTTGCCCGCCTGAGCTTGCAGACCCTGATCAACACTTATCCTGATTCCGAATATGTTGCCCGCGCCAAGCTGGCGATCGGCGACTCGTGGTACGCAGAAGGCGGTTCGGCCGCGTGGACCCAGGCGGAGAGCGAGTACAAAGATTTCCAGACGTTCTTCCCTAACATGCCCGAAGCAGCGGAAGCGCAGATGAAAATCGCGAACATCCATTACAAGGAAATGGAGAAGCCTGATCGCGATTACACCCACGCTAAACGCGCCGAGGATGAATACCGCCAACTCATCCTGCAGTATCCCGACAGCAAGCTGGTTCCGGAAGCCAAACAGCGCCTGCTGGAGGTGCAGGAGGTGCTCGCCGAACGCGAATACATGATTGGGCACTTTTATTTCGTACGTGAATCGTGGCCGGCCGCCATCGCCCGATTGAAGTCTCTGGTTGATACGTATCCGCTCTACAGCGGCGCCGACGATGCACTGTTTGAACTGGGAGAGGCGTACCAGAAAGAGATCGACGTGTTACGTGCCTCCCGGCTCACCGAGCAGCAGAAGGGTGGCTTGATCAAGCAGTACCAGCAGCAGGCAGTGGATGCTTATTCCCGCATCATCACACGCTATCCGGAGGAGCCGCGTGTGGCGGAAGCCAAGAAAAAGCTCCAGGCGATGAACCAGCCCGTGCCAACGCCTTCGCCTGAGGCGATTGCGCAGAATAAGAAGGAGATCGAGAGCCGCAGCAAGGAAAGCATGTACGGCAAGCTGATGGAGAACTTCCGTCACGCCCCCGATACTACCGAGGCGGTAAAAGTGGGTGAGCCAACGCTGGTGGATCCCAAGCAGACCAGCGCTCCGGATTTCGTGCGTAATGCAGCCTCCACTTTGATGATCGGAATAACGGGTGGGGCGGCCAATCCGCCGGGACAGGCCGCGAACGCCGGAACGCCTCCCGCAGTAGGTACGGCGGCCGCGGCTCCCGGTGACAACTCGACGGGCGCGGAGATTCTGCCGACTCCTTCCGCTGGCGGAACTACGACTCCGGCGGGTGCAGCGACGTCGACCGGCCCGCTGGCACCACATAGCGGTGCGGCTCCGGGCACAAACGACGCCAACAGCGCCGCAACCGACTTCGGCAACGACATAGCGCCTGCAGCGGGTAGCTCGGCCGCTGCTCCTGCGTCGGGCAGCACATCCGCTCCGGCAGGCGGAGCCTCGACGGACAGTTCATCGACCCCCGGTCCGACCACCGCAAACGGTGGCGGCGCAAGTACAGGTGCTAGTGCTTCGGCGCAGACGCCTGCTGCTCCGGCAGACACTTCCAGCGAGAGCACTTCCAAGAAAAAGAAGAAGCACCTCTGGCCGTTCTAGGGTGCTGTACGGAATTGCGAAGCCGCCGCTTAAAACGGCGGCTTATTTCTTGCCCGACGTACGCGCCCGTGGCAGTTTGACCCCACTTTTCCCGCCGCTTAATATCAAAGCTTATCTTCGCAATGAACGGATTTCATGCCGCACGATCTTCCTAAAGCCTATGAGCCCAGCTGCGATTGAGCCTCGCTGGGCCGAGTACTGGGTGGAACACAAGCTGTTTCACGTCGAAACTCCGCCCCCGGGCACCAACCAGCCGACGTTTACCCTGACGCTGCCGCCTCCGAATGTCACCGGAAATCTCCACATGGGACACATGCTGGAGCACACCGAGATCGACGTCATCGTTCGCTGGAAGCGGATGAGCGGCATACCCACGCTGTGGCTGCCCGGCACCGACCACGCCGGAATAGCGACGCAACTCATGGTGGAGCGCCAGCTCGCCGGCGAAGGCAAGAACCGCCGCGACATGGGCCGTGAAGCGTTCGTCGAGCGTGTGTGGGACTGGAAGCAACACTACGGCGGCGCCATCCTGAAGCAAATGAAGCGGCTCGGCACGTCCGTCGATTGGTCGCGCGAATACTTCACCATGGACGAACGCATGTCACGTGCCGTACGCGAGGCCTTCGTGCGGCTGTATGAAGAAGGGCTCATCTATCGCGGCAAGTACATCGTGAACTGGTGCCCGCGCTGCGTTACCGCAGTGTCTGATCTGGAGGTTGTACACGAAGAGACGCCGGGCAAGCTCTATGAGATCCGCTACCCGGTGGTCGGCAGTCCTGACGAGTACATCGTGGTTGCGACCACGCGTCCCGAGACCATGCTGGGCGACACGGCGATTGCGGTAAATTCCGCCGACGAACGCTACAAGCATCTGCACGGCAAGCGCGTCCTGCTGCCGTTGATGAATCGCGAGATACCGATCATCACCGATGACCTGCTCGCGAATCCCGAGTTCGGCACCGGCGCGGTGAAGGTCACGCCCTCACACGATCCCAACGATTTCGAGGCTGGATTGCGTAATCAGCTGCCGCAGATCGAGGTGATGAACGAAGTCGCGCAGATGAACGAGAATGCCGGTCCGTACGCCGGCCTCGATCGCTTCGCAGCCCGGCAGCGTGTGCTGGACGATCTGGAAAAGGGCGGGTACCTGGTTGCGAAGAAGGACTACACGGTTCCACTTGGCACGTGCAGCCGCTGCAAGACCATCGTGGAGCCGCGGCTCTCGACGCAGTGGTTCGTCAAAATCCAGCCGCTGGCGGATCGTGCAATCGAAGTTGTCGAGCAAGGTCAAGTCAAGTTTGTTCCCGAGAATTACACCAAGACCTACTTCGAGTGGATGCGCAACATTCACGACTGGTGTATCTCGCGGCAACTGTGGTGGGGACATCGCATTCCCGCGTGGCACTGTTATGACTGCGGCGAGGTGATTGTCGCGCGCGAGGCGCCCGCGAAATGCAAATGCGGTAGCGACAAGCTTGAGCAGGACAATGACGTACTCGACACCTGGTTCTCGTCCGGCCTGCTGCCCTGCTCGGCGCTTGGCTGGCCCGATAACACCCCCGATCTCGAAGCCTTCTATCCGACAACTCTGCTGATCACCGGCTTCGACATCCTGTTTTTCTGGGTGGCGCGCATGATCATGATGAACTGCCACTTCATGCGCGGACACAAGCAGGGAGACGTACCCTTCCGAACTGTGTACATCCATGCGCTGGTGCGCGATGCAGAGCGCCAGAAGATGTCGAAGACCAAGGGAAACGTGGTTGATCCCATCGAGATCACCGAAAAGTACGGCACCGATGCGGTCCGATTCACCTTGGCGATTATGGCCGCGCCCGGCACCGACATCGCCTTTTCGCCTGAGCGGATCGACAGCTATCGCGCCTTCGCTAACAAGATCTGGAACGCGGCGCGGTTCCTGTTCATGAATGTCGATCGCGCACAGGAAGCCGGCGTGTGGTCGTTGGCGGAATTCAAGCGCTCGGCGACCGATCTTGCAGCACCCGGTTTGCCCGGATTCTCCGTACAAAGCCTGGAGGATCGCTGGATTCTCTCGCGCTTTAATCGTGTGACTCGGGAGATCAACGATGCGCTGGAGGCGTATCGCTTCCACGAAGCTGCACACGTGGTCTATCACTTCTTCTGGGGCGAATTCTGCGATTGGTATATCGAGCTGATGAAACCCCGGCTGATGTCGGCCAATCACGAGCATGCGCGTGCGGCATTCGCCAATGTGGTCGGCATTTTCGAAGTTGCGCTCAGGCTACTGTCGCCGTTCATGCCGTTCATCACCGAAGAATTGTGGCACGCAGTATACGACGGCAATCCGCCGGCACAGTCCATTGCACTGGCTGCTTATCCAAGAGCAGACGAGTCGCAGATCGATACTGCCTCCGAAACCGAGATGGCGATTTTGCAGGATTTGATCGCCGCGGTGCGCAACATTCGCACCGAGCTGAAGGTCGATCGCAAGCAGAAGCTACCGATCGAAATCTTTGCCGACGCAGAAGTCCGCTCGTGGATCGAGCGTGACCAGGCCGCCGTCGAGTTGCTGGCGGATGTCGAGGGCGTACGCTTTGTAGACGGTTCGCTTGCGAAGGTGGCCGGTTCGCGCAGCACCTCGCGCTTTGATGTACGCGTAGTTTACGAACGTAAGATCGACGTTGCCGCGGAACGCGAACGATTGACAAAAGAGGTCGCCAAGCTGTCTGGCGAGTTGCAGCGGGGGAGCGCACAGCTATCGAATGAGGCGTTCCTGGCCAAGGCACCGGCTAACGTAGTCGAAGGCTTGAAGAAGCGCAAAAGCGAAGTCGAAGTGCTGCTGGAAAAAGCGAAAGCGGCGCTCGACGAGTTAGAAACCGTGCAGCAGTAATTCTAAGGGAGCGATTTGTGGACTGGACAGGCCGCAGGGTTACCGCCCTTCTGGAAAACGCGTTGAAGGAGGACTGTGCTACTCAGGACGCGACTAGCGACGTCTGCATTGACCCGCCACAGCGCGCCATCGCCACCATCATCGCCAAGCAGGACTGCGTGCTCTCGGGGCTGGGCTGCGGGCAGCGCATCCTCGACCTCTACGCTCAGCTCGACGGCAGAGTCACGTCGCACCCTGACGTCCGCAGCAGTCCTGAGATCTTCGATGGCGTACGGTTGCGCAAGGGTCAAACCGTCGCCGTGATCCGGCACAACGCCCGTGTGATTCTAGCCTGCGAGCGGCTGATCCTGAACATCATGCAGCGCATGAGCGGCATTGCCACCGCGACCCGGCATTACGTCGATGCCGTCGCCGGAACCAAAGCCACAATACTCGATACGCGCAAAACGGCGCCGGGGTTGCGCCTGCTCGACAAATGGGCAGTGCGCTGTGGCGGAGGCACCAATCACCGGCTCGACTTGAGCGATGGCATCCTGATCAAGAACAACCACATTGCGTTGGCGGGTGGCGCGGTACAGGCGCTCGAGCGAGCGCTCAATCGCCGTTCCAGTGCCTTGCCGATCGAAATCGAAGTGCGTTCGCTCGATGAGTTCGAGCAGGCGCTCGAACACGGTGCCGAAGCCGTCCTGCTCGACAACATGACGCCGGAACAGGTTCGCCAGGCCGTCGAGCGCGTTGCCGCGCTCGACCGCAAAGTACCGCTGGAAGCTTCCGGCGGCATCAATCTGTCCGAATATCCGCGCCTATGCCGAGACCGGAGTGGACTTCATTTCAGTTGGAGCCCTGACGCACTCGGTGCCGGCAGTCGATCTGAGCATGCGCGTGCAGCCCGCGTAATGGAAGCCACTGACTCACGTCTGGGCCGCATCGTTCGCCTGTTGAGCGACAACGCCACCATCGTCATCAGCGGCACGCGCATTGCCGAGGAGCTTGGTACCAGCCGTTCCGAAGTATGGCGCGCTGTACAGCAGCTTCGCGAACTCGGCGTCCAAATCACCGGGCATCCGGCAACCGGATACCAATTGGAATCCATGCCTGACCTGCTCCTTCCTGACGTACTCGGGTCGCTGCTACACGCGCAAATCATTGGCAGTCGCATTCACCACTACTTCAGCATCGGCTCGACCAATACTGAAGCAATGGGTGCTGCCGCGGCGGGCGAGCCGGAAGGTGCAGTCTTCCTCGCTGAGGAGCAAACTGCCGGTCGAGGCCGCGGCAATCACTCGTGGGAATCTCAGCCGTCGCTGGGAATCTACTGTTCGCTTATTTTGCGACCTCCTTTGTCTCCCGCCGATGCGCTGCCCATTACGCTCATGGCGGGCCTCTCGGTTGCCGAAGCGGTTCAGCAAGTCACTGGACTGCGTGCGGACTTGCGCTGGCCGAATGACGTGGTAGTGGGAGGAAAGAAATTTTGCGGCATCTTGACCGAGATGAACTCCGAAGCCACGCGTGTTCGCTATGTAGTAATAGGCATCGGCATCAACGTCAATCACGCATCGTTCGCGGGCGAGCTTGCCCCCATTGCGACATCGCTGCGCATGGAAGGTGGGCGCGAATGGTCCCGGGTTGAGCTGACGGCCGCTTTGTTAAAATCGCTCGACAATGCCTATCGGAAGCTGGTGACCGATCCTGTGGAGGCGCGTAACGGCATAATTCGCGAGTTCGAGCGACAATCCTCGTATGCACGCGGCCGCGACGTCCGTATCGAGGAGGAGCCTGGCTTTCACGGCGTCACCGACGGGCTCGACGAACGAGGATTTCTTCGCGTGCGCACGGCGAGCGGAGTCAGGACAGTGCTATCGGGTATGGTTCGCGCCGTTGATGAGTAAATGAGAAAGAAGCAATGCTGCTGGTTCTCGATGTAGGCAATACCAACACGGTGCTCGGGGTTTTCGAGCTGCAGTCCCCTGAAGCGTCACAGACGCGTCGCCTCATTGCGCATTGGCGCGTCACGACGATCAAAGCACAGACAGTTGACGAATATGGAGTTCTTTTTCGCAATCTGTTTGCGATGAATGGCCTCGAGGTCGCATCCGTGCAAGGTACGGTCATCTCTTCCGTCGTTCCACCGCTCGACTCAACCCTGCGCGAGGTCTGCGAGCGTTATTTTCACATCAAGCCGCTGTTTATTGAGCCCGGTGTGAAGACCGGCATGCCCGTGCATTACGACAACCCTGCGGAAGTGGGCGCCGACCGCATCGTGAACAGCGTTGCTGCATTCGAGAAATTTGGCGGCCCGTGCATCGTGGTCGATTTCGGAACCGCGACGACATTCGATGTTGTATCGCAAAAGGGCGAATACATGGGTGGTGTCATCACTCCCGGCATCGGGATTTCGGCCGATGCCTTGTTCTCACGAACCGCCCGGTTGCCGCGAGTCGATATTCGCAAGCCCGCTCGGGTGCTCGCTACCAATACCGTAAGCAGCGTTCAATCGGGCCTGTACTACGGGTATCTCGGATTGATAGACGGAATTCTCGAGAGGCTGATGGCAGAGATCGGCGATACGACGAAGGTCGTTGCGACCGGTGGCCTGGCGGCGCTGATGAGCGAAGGATCGAAATACATCCGCGAGGTGGATGAGTTTCTCACGCTCGATGGGCTGAGGATTATCTACGAACGCAACCAGGGCAACAACGCCCGCCGGCAAAACTCGCCCGCGAAGGATGAATCCTCCCGCGCTGGTGCGGCCGCCAAGCGCGGCTGAGACTAGGGTGGAGCACGCCTTCACAGGCTGCTGAACTCCTCGCGGGGCCAGCCTGAAGGGGCGCAGCTTTAGCTGCGCCGTCGTAAGCTCTTTACTGGTGTCATCCCGAGCGACGAGTCCGCCGCGGCGGACGAGGAGTCGAGGGACCTGCAGTTTGTGCGCGCCGCCGAGATGCCGGCATCTTCGCTCCATTGACGAGAGCAGATCCCTCGCTTCGCTCGTGATGACAAAATGAAAAAAGCTCGTGATGGCAAAGTCGAACCTCCCGCTCCACCCAAATGCTTTGGAAAATTACTTCAACTACTTCACCGAAATCGAAGAGCACTTTCAGAAGCGTCGCGGCACGCTGATAATCCTGTCGCCGCTCGACTGGGCGCTGATGGAGATCTGGAAGGATGCAGGCATTCCGCTTGAAGCGGTGTTGCGAGGCATCGACGTCAGCTTCGACAAGTGGGAACGACGTCCGCGTCGCACGCG
Organism: uncultured Acidobacteriaceae bacterium; assembly: GCA_963819645.1. GTDB lineage: Bacteria > Acidobacteriota > Terriglobia > Terriglobales > Acidobacteriaceae > CAVVDY01. The sequence continues at coordinate 70,355 of CAWFWZ010000008.1, read as the reverse complement.
CAAGGTGAACGGCCTCGGCTTCTGTGCGCAGGAAGTACTGGCGTCGGCGGAGGAGATGAAAGATGCGGCGGTTGGCGCCGCGCCGGCCGAAAAATCGACCGCCGGGCTTGAGCACGCGGCGGTCGTAGCGTTCTTGCGGCAAAACGCCGATGTCTTGGCAATTTGCGCATTGCCCGGAGCCGCTCAAACTGTTGCCGCGGAAGCCTCGCAAACATTGCGCGGCCTAGCCGACGCGGTCGAGCAGGGCAGTGCTCCGCCAATGGAAGACCTGGAGCGCCGGCTTACGGTAAGCGAAGAAAAGCTGATGGCAGCATTGCTCGCCTCCACGGCCGACGAAGCCTTGTTCGCCCTGCGCACTGAAGCCGATCGCGATCTTGCACCCTATCGCAGCAAGATGACGGCGCCGCAAATCGACCAGCTTCACAAGCAATATGTGCAGAAGCGGCTACTGGAGAAATACCACGTGCCGCGCTTGAGCCTTTTTTATATGTAGTCGCGTGATTCGTTGCGAAACCGGACGTTCAGTACTTCGCCACCTTGGGATCCACGCGCTCGGCCCAAGCAGTGATGCCACCTGCCAGGTTATGCACGTTGCTGAAGCCTGACTGTCGCAGGAAGTCGACCGCCTTCGCGCTCCGGCCGCCCATCTTGCAGTGAACGACGATCTCTCGATTGGCGTCCAACTCGCCTACGCGTTTGGGGAGATCGTTCAGCGGGATAAGGTGCCCGCCGATATTGGCGATCTGGTACTCATGGGGCTCGCGCACGTCGAGCACAAAGATTTTATCGCCGGCATCCAACCGGCGTTTTAGTTCTTCAACTGTCATGTCAGCCACGGTGGTCTCTGTTCCCTTCTCTTCTCCGCGTATGCCGCAGAACTGATTGTAGTCGATGAGTTTCGTAACCGTGGGGTGCGCGCCGCAGACCGGGCAGTCGGGATTCTTGCGCAGCGTCAACTCTCGAAAGCGCATGGCCTGTGCATCGATCATCAGCAGACGCCCTGCCAACGACTCGCCCAATCCGAGAATCAACTTGATCGTCTCGGTCGCCTGAATCACTCCTACCAGTCCCGGCAAAATTCCCAGCACACCGCCTTCGGCGCAGGAGGGCACCATACCCGGCGGAGGCGGCTCGGGATACAAGCAGCGATAGCACGGACCTGATTTCGTCGCGAATACGCTGGCTTGGCCTTCAAAGCGAAAGATCGAGCCATACACATTCGGCTTGCCGGTGAGCACACAGGCATCGTTCACCAGGTAGCGAGTTGGGAAGTTGTCGGTACCATCGGCAATGATGTCGAAATCCTGAAAAATCTCCATCGCGTTCGCGCTAGTCAATCGGGTTTCGAACTTGCGCACGTTCACATTGGGATTGATCCCCGCAATACTTTCGGCGGCGGAGTCGAGCTTGTTGCGCCCAACGTCCGCCGTGGTGTGGATGATCTGGCGTTGCAAATTGGTGCGATCAACCACATCAAAGTCGACAATGCCGAGGGTGCCGACGCCCGCCGCTGCCAGGTAGAGCGCCAGCGGAGAGCCCAGGCCTCCTGCTCCAATGCAAAGCACTTTCGCCTGCCTGAGCTTTAGCTGTCCCGCCATCCCTACCTCGGGCAGGATCAGGTGGCGCGAGTAGCGGAGAGTCTCCTCATTGCACAGCCCATCGGAGTTTGCGGCACTATTGTTCATTGCCAACTACCTTAACTTATTTCGACAACCCATTTCGATGCCAGAGCGCTGCTTGCGACTCACGGTTCCCCCGTCTCCGGGCTGGTCACACGCGTATGTGACGGATATCACACCGCGAAGTGCGCATCCCCGTGTACAACCCATAGACCAGATCGTTGCAGGCAAAGCGGCCAGGATTGTGCAAATTGTGAACTCGCAGGCAGAGGTGGTTCAGGGTCTGATCGCAGAGTTGGAGTCCATCGGGCAGCCGGTCGCATGCAAACCTGGCGAGCGCGTCCTGGAGGAAGGCGAGATAGGCAAAGGCATTTACATTCTGCGCTCCGGCGTGGCCCGCGTTTCGATGGCATCGCACGATGGGAAGACGAGGCAGCTGCGTGAGTTGGAGCCGGGCTCCTTCATCGGATTGTCTTCCAGTTTGAGTTGTGATCATTGCTGCTACACGGTGGAAGCCACCGGCAGCGCCGAATTCACGTTTGTTGCCGACGGAAGCGGCGCAGGAACTGCTGCGTTTGCGACCTGATCTGTGCATGCAGGTGATTCAGCTGTTGAGCAAGGAAATGTCGTCGCTGTGCCACGAGCGGGCGATATTGAATACGACATGAAGCCGGTCCAAATTGGGAGATAAATCGCTTCCGGTACGACAGAAGTGGTAGCAGCCTACGGCAGAAGGGGTATTCGCAAATCAAATTGGGAATGCAAGAATCACGATGCTAACTGAAGCAACAAGCAATTGGCCAGACAGAGTTCGCAGGGTTAGCATCTCCTCCTTAGGTAGAGTTTAGCTTTACCGGTTGGCGGGATTCCGGACCTCACGGTCTTATTCGGATGTGCAACTGGGCGCTGCGCTTCCGTTCGGAATTCCGCCCTTTTTATTTTCTCTAAAATCTTTCGTTGCAAATACCGAATCGGTTCAGCTTGTTGTAGAGAGAGCTGCGCGGGATGCCAAGCCGCTTTGCGGTTCTCTGGACCGACCCGAATTCCTGCGCGAGTACGTTAGCGATGTGCGCCTTCTCCATCTCGCGCAACGTCAGGTTCGAGCTCGACGGCAGAGCCTCCGATTCCTCAAAACGGGCCGGGAAAAAGTGCAACTCACGCTCCGTAATGACGTTGTTCTCGGCCAGCAACGACGCACGTTGCAATACATTACGGAGCTCGCGAATATTTCCAGGCCACGAATATCTGCGCAGAGCTTCAATGGCCGAGCTGTCTAACTCAATCGACTCACTGTGTGGCGCAAGGCATCGAAGCAGCCGGTTGGTCAGCAGCGGAAGATCCTCGCTACGAGAGCGCAACGGGGGAACTTCCAGCAGAATGATGTTGATGCGATAGAAGAGGTCGGCCCGGAATCGCCCGTCGCGTACATCCCTCCCCAAATCGCGATGCGTAGCGGAGATCAGCCGGACATCAGCGAAGCGATCGTGAACATCGCCCAATCGGCGAAATCGTCCGGTTTCCAGCACCTTAAGAAGCTTGGGTTGGACTTGCAGATCGACGTCACCGATCTCGTCCAGGAACACGGTGCCGTGGTTTGCGACTTCCAGCAGGCCTGGCTTGGCTGCTACAGCGCTGGTGAACGCACCTTTTTCGTGTCCGAAAAGCTCAGTCTCCAGGAACTCACGATCCAGCCCCGCGCAGTTCAGATCGAGGAATTCCTCATGGCTGCGGGTGCTGTTGGCGTGCAGCCAATTCGCCAGCACGCCCTTACCAGACCCGGTTTCACCCAGAATGAGCACCGGGCTTTCGGAAGCGGCCACCTTGCGTGCCAAGTCGCGCAATCGCTGAATGACTGGACTGGTGCCGAGGAAAGGATCCATGCCTTCGCCACTTGTAGCGCAAGCCGCCGGCGGCGCGTAGGACCTATCGCCGTTGCCGAAGCCGGAGTGGGCGATGCCACTTCGGCGGCCAAAATGCCGGTGCATGGAATGGTCGGTCGCGGGGTGGATTGCGCCGGATGGCTTAGGGGATTCCCGATCGGTTGACGAATACAATTCAACTGCTCCTCGACAGCAACATGAGTTGCACAGCTCCCGGACGGGAGGAACTCACCCGCACGAACAAGGAACAGCCGGAAGCATCAGCAAAGGTACTTCAACAAATACCGTTCTGGTCGAGGGCCGATCTCCGGCATCGCGCTACAGTGCCGAAATTTCAAAATCTCGCAGTGTTTGAATCTCTTTATTGACTATTCCATCGAGCTAAGACAAGGCTCGGTGATATCGGTCACAGGCGGAGGGTTAAGAGGTTACTAAAGGGCAGTGGGCATATGTACCTTTGGACGTGTCGGCTTTATCTGAGCGCCGGGACGCGTAGCTCAAAGCGCTCCGCCATCATGTCCACCACTTCGCGACCGATCTCGAGCGAGGCCGTCGCCGCCGGAGAGGGAACGTTGCACACATGAATCATGCCCGGAGCGTGTACGAAGTGGAAATCGTCGAGCAGATTGCCTTGCCGGTCCACAGCCTGGGCGCGAACTCCTGAGCCACCCGGCGCCAGATCGTCTTCCGTCAATTCGGGGACCATCTTCTGCAACGCGGTGGCGAAAGCGCTCTTCACCAGGGCACGATACTGTTCCGCAGCGCCCATTGCGCCAGTATCGGCGCGCCATCTTCCAGAATCCGTCAAACGCCAGCATCTCTACGGCTTCCGTGAGGTCTGGGCCAGCGCCGTTATAACCTTCACGACGCATGGCCAGCAACGCGTTGGGACCGGCCTCCACACTGCCGATTCACGCGACGCGTGAAATGCACGCCCAGGAAGGGGAACCGCGGATCGGGCACCGGGTAAATCAGGTTCTTGATGAGGTGGCGCCGTTCGCGTCGAACCTCGTAATACTCTCCGCGGAACGGAATAATCTGCAAATCGATGTGAACTCCGGCGAGCTTCGCGATTTGATCGCTGTAGAGCCCGGCGCAGTTAATGACATGGCTGGCGCGAAACGTACCGGCGGTCGACTCGACTATGTTTTCGTCGCCGTCGCGACGCAAGCCCAGTCACCTTCGCCCGGCAAATGATCTCTCCTCCGGCCCGCTCGATCAGCTCGACGTACTTTTGGGCGACCGCAACGTAATCGACGATCCCGGTTGAAGGGACGTGTAGAGCGCTGATGCCATCACAGTGCGGCTCAAACTCGCGAAACTCTTCTCGGCTGAGCATCCGCAGCCCCGGCACTCCGTTGGCGATACCACGCTGATGCAGTTGCTCGAGCCGCGGCACTTCTTCATCGCTGGTGGCGACAACCAGCTTGCCGCATTCTTCGTAAGGCACGTCATGCTCGCGACAGAAACGCTTCATCGAAGCCGCTCCGGCCACGCAGTTCTTCGCCTTGAGTGAACCTGTACGGTAATAAAGGCCGGAGTGGATGACTCCGCTGTTGTGCCCGGTCTGGTGGGCAGCAACCTGATTTTCCTTCTCGAGAACGATGAGCCGCAGCTCCGGAAAGCGTGTGACGGCTTCAAGCGCGGTTGCCAATCCTACAATGCCGCCACCGATAATCAACAGGTCTGCGGAACGATCGGGCATAGGGCCTCGTTTCTGGGCGACCTTCGATTATAGATTTGCCTCTTAGCGGATGCTGTGATGGACGCACATCGGGGTGGCCCACATTTCCCTTCGTTTGGGAAATGTGGGAATGCGAGGAATAGACTAAGAGGTGGCGGGTGGTCCGCACTTCCCTTCGTTTGGGAAATGTGGGAGCTCACACTAGTCCCACCCCTCTCTTCCTACCTCCTGAAAAACGACAGGGTCGAGGCCAGGCCAGGCACTCTGAGTAAATATCCGGGGCTTTTGTGGCGGCACTTCATCCCCGGAATGAAGCCCCCTTCCAAGCCTTCTGCAGCAAAGTTACCTTCGTAACTTGTAGCCCGTGATTACTTCTGCTAAGTTCCGAGTTGTGGGCAGGGGGATTTGTGTCTCTGCCGACGGCTGGCGTTCTAGAACGCGGGCTTAAAGGCTCTTTGAAAACCTAAATTGCGGTTGTGGCATAGTTTACTGTTCGATAAATATCTACCTCATCGTTTGCACATAAAATTGTGCAATATATCAAGTTAAGTGCAATTTTGGGAAGATTTTACGTATAAGTCTAATTGCATCAAGATTTTGCGAACAAAATTTTTAAGTCGTCTTTTGTTTACAAGATTTTAGGGGTATGCCAGGGGAGGGGGTACTCGCTTGCCATAGCTATCCCGGCAGTACAGCATAAGATAACTTGCAAGCTAACATCGGAGCTAACGAACGTATGCTTCTCAACCGGTGCCGCTCCGTCAAGAGAGACGCGTGACTAGACCCCGCAAAGTAATCACTAGAAACGCGGAGCACACCTAAGTCTTCCTCAAGAACTGTCGCGTGCTTACTCCGTTGTCCTCCGTGCTCTCGGTGGTGAGCTTGGCTTATCCTCACAGTCCGAAGCCGTGAATTGTGGCAGTGCACATACAATCGGGACGGAATGCAACGGAATAGTTGCACGGCCAGTGAGACTCACGGGACTCATCCGGGGCCAACTGCTGAGTACCGGCCCGAATCGATAAACCTATGCGAATACTTGTCACCGGGGGAGCGGGTTTTCTCGGGTCACATCTGTGTGACGCGCTGTTGCATGAGGGTCACGAGGTCGTGTGCGCCGACAACTTCCTCACCGGCAGCCGAGACAACATCGCTCACCTGGCGTCGGAACCGAAGTTCGAGTTGATCGAGCACGATATCTGCAAGCCCTTTGACCCGGGAAAGATCGAATACATTTTCGATCTGGCGTCGCCCGCCAGTCCGGTCGATTACATGGAGCACGGCATCGAGACGCTGATGGTCGGCTCGCAAGGCGCCATGAATTGCCTTGAGCTGGCGCACAAGTATCACGCGGGATTTCTTCTGGCTTCGACCTCGGAATGTTATGGCGATCCGCTGGAGCATCCGCAGAAGGAAACCTACTGGGGACACGTGAACCCGATCGGGCCGCGTTCGGTCTATGACGAGTCCAAGCGTTTTGCCGAAGCACTGACCATGGCGTATCACCGCTATAAGAAAGTCGACACCCACATCGTGCGGATCTTCAACACCTACGGGCCGCGCTTGCAGATCAACGACGGCCGGGTCATCTCAAACTTCATGAAGCAGGCGTTGCGCGGCGAAGAGCTTACGGTGTACGGCGATGGATTGCAGACTCGCAGCTTCTGCTATGTGAGCGACGAAATCGCGGGCATCGTAGCGCTTTCGAAGTCCGAAGAGCACGGCCCGGTGAACATCGGCAACCCCGGCGAGTTCACTATCCTGGAATGCGCGAAGCAGGTGCTTGAGGTCACGGGATCGACGAGCCGGATTCGCTTTGAGCCGCTTCCCCAGGACGATCCTAAGCAGCGCCGCCCTGACATTACTAAGGCCAAGCAACTGCTCGGGTGGGAGCCGAAGATCGACCTTCGCACCGGGCTGGAGATGTCGCTGGAATATTTTCGTTCCGCCGTAGGACAAGCTGCACGAGCGACCTGAACGGTCTTCTGTTGATTAAGGGGACAACCAAGCCTCGTCGCCGCGTCAGGCTGCGATGACTTACAATGGCGGCGAAAGGCTTGATCGCATTCATGGATACTCCGCGCGATTTTGATCGCTGCGAGCAGGAGATGTCGTCCTGGTGGTATCTTGCGCGCCGCAGCCTGCTGCGCGAGTTCGTAAGCCAGGCGCTCGATGGCAAACGCGAAGCGCGCATCCTCGACGTAGGTGGCACCGCAGAGCTCGATTTCGAAGAGCCTTCTCTGTTCCGGGTCGTCAACCAACACAGTCGGCTCCGAGACGCCGCCTTCCAGCAACTGCACGGCGCAACCAGCCTGGTCTGTTCGACGCCAGAGGAGCTGGCGTTTGCCAGCAACAGTTTCAACCTGATTGTTGCCGGCGACTTTCTGCAATCGGTATCTGACGACCGTGTGGCCTTGCGCGAACTTCTGCGGGTGCTGAAAGACGGAGGCCTGCTGTGCCTCACGGTGCCTGCTTACGCTTTCTTGTGGAGCGAGCAGGATGAGCGCTGTGGAAATTTCCGGCGCTACCGCACCAGCGAATTACGCCGCAAGCTGACGACGTGTGGCTTCCAAGTACAGCGTGCTTCCTATTTCGTGACCGCACCGTTCCTTCCGCTGGTAATGCTGCGTCTGGCGCAGAGCATTTTACGTACCTCGATCACTTCCAACGGCCGGACCTCGCGGCCCGTCCGCATTGCGAATACGGCGATGAGGTTGCTCCTGGATGGCGAGCGTCGTACCTTGCGTCACATCAATCTGCCGTTTGGCACCAGGGTTGTTTGTTGGGCACGCAAGCCTCCGCTGGTAGCTGAACGAATCACCGTTCCCGCCTGGGAGCGGCAGTGGGCGACAGCGCCTCGGCTGACCTGGTCGGGATCGTAGAACTTCTGCCGACGTGCGAAGACTTCGTCTGTCCGCTGGCGGACGACGGCCTCGTCTTTGCAACAGTGTCGCTGCCTCAGCGATTCGCAATCCATTGAAAAATAGGTGCGGCGAGATGGCCCGCGGCTTGCACTCTGCATAGTTCGGAGTGGTGTCCTCTCCGATGGCGACTGTGAGGAGGTTCTGTGACGGAAGACCTGGTTTTTGCGCTTCGGCAGTTCAGGAAGTCTCCTGTGTTCACCATCGTGACGGTGGCGACGCTGGCGCTCGGAATTGGGGCCACGACGGCGATCTTCAGCGTGGTTAAGGGAGTCTTGCTGGACCAGCTTCCGTACCGCGAGCCGTCGCAATTGGTGAAGATTGCGGAGGGCGATCCCGACACGCGCGTACCCGAAACCATCGACTTCACGACGGCCTACGATCTGCGCGAGCGCAGCCATTCGTTCGAGCACATGTCGTTGTTCCGCGACGGCGGAGGCGCGATCGTCGAGAACGGCGAGCCGGAACTGCTGTCGGGCCTGCGCGTCGGTTACGACTATTTCGATACGCTCGGCGCCCGCATGCAACTGGGCAGGACGTTCAAGCCGGAAGAGGATGCTCCGCAAACGCGGTATGAAGCCATTCTCAGCCACGGCCTGTGGCTGCGCCGCTTCGGAGGCGACCCTTCCATCGTTGGTCGCAATATTCGTCTCAGCGGACGCAGCTTTCTCGTTGTCGGCGTTCTGCCGGAAAACTTCCGGCCCTTCGCGCGCTCGGGTTTTACAGACGCCCCCGAAATCTACACAGCGCTCGGCTATGACCTGAAGCTCCCCGAGGCATGCCGAGGCTGCCAGCATTTGCAGATGGTCGGCCGAATGAAGCCCGGCGTCACCGTCGAACAGGCGAATGCCGAGCTTAACGGAATTCTTCGCGATGTCATTCGCGAGCACCCCAAGGATTACGACGAGCGCACGGTTATTCACCTGGCCACGGTGCAGGATTACGTTGTTGGTCGCGTGAGCACGGCGTTGTGGATTCTACTCGGAGCCGTGGGCTTTGTTCTCCTCATCGCTTGCGCTAACGTGGCGCACCTTTCGTTGGCGCGAGCCACCAGTCGCGGGCAGGAGATGGCTGTACGCGCCGCCCTGGGAGCGCAACGCTCGCGGCTACTGCGGCAGTTGCTGGTAGAAAATCTGCTCATCGCCTGCTTCGGCGGATCGCTTGGGGTCCTGCTCGCATATTGGGGCGTCAGCGCCTTGACCCGGCTCGGACCGGCTGAGCTTCCACGCATGCAAGACGTTCGCATCGACGTGCCGGTGTTGTTGTTTGCCTTCGTGACCAGCGTGCTTACAGGTGTGCTGTTCGGGATAGCTCCTGCACTGCGCGCTGCGCGCACCGATCCGGGAGAGGCACTCAAAGGCGCCTCACGCGCGACGGATTCCCGCTCGCATAGCATCTACCGCAGTGCGCTGGTCGTGGTGGAGATGGCGCTGGCTTTTGCCTTGCTGGCCGGAGCGAGTCTGCTGGGCAAGAGCCTGCTGCGATTGGTGAACGTCGATGCCGGATACGATCCGCACAACGTGCTCACGGCAGGCGTCTATCCCTATGGACCGCGCTACAAAGATGCAGCGGTCGAACTGGCCTATTACGACCAGGCCATGCAGCGCCTGCGCGCCACCCCGGGAATTGAAGGCGCGGCGATGGTGAGCATACTACCGATGGCAAGCGTTGATCGCCGCGGCCTGCATATCCAGGATCGGCCGCTGCAGAACGAGTCGGAATCGCCTTCGCCCGACACCTATGCCGTCTCACCCGATTATTTTTCCGTGATGCGAATTCCACTGAAGCGCGGTCGCTTGATCTCCGACACTGACCGCGCAGGCCAGCCCGGAGTTGCGCTCATCAGCGAATCGTTGGCGCACACGGTGTTCGGCTAACGAAGACCCAATCGGCAAACACATTCAGTTAGGCGGACGCGACGACTCCAAGCCCTGGCTGACCATCGTCGGCATCGTCGGCGACGTACGCCAATATGGACTCGATCAACCCTCTCGCATGGAGGCGTACATCGCGGAAGCTCAGGACGTGAACTTCGGGTACAACCTGGTGGTCCGCACCAAAGGAGATCCGAAGCTGATGGAAAGTACTGTTCGCCAGGCTTTCCTTGCCGTCGATCCGACGTTGCCGGTTCACCATGTGCGTCCGTTGCAAGATTACGTCGCACAGAGTCTCGCGACCCGCCAATACACACTTCTGCTGCTGGGATTATTCGGGGCGCTGGCAATCGTGCTGGCTGCCGTCGGTCTCTATGGTGTGATTTCGTACACCGTGACACTGCGTACGCGTGAATTGGGAATCAGAATGGCGCTCGGCGCAGACCGCCACGACGTGCAACGGATGGTCCTTCGCCAGGGGCTCACGGTTGTCGCTGTGGGCCTACTGTGCGGTCTCGGCATCTCATTCCTGCTGGCGCGATTCCTGTCGACGCTCCTGTTCCAGGTACGTCCTACGGATCTGAGTGTCGCATTGCTCGACGCCATCGCACTCACTGCGGTCGCGCTGCTGGCGAACTATCTTCCCGCAGCTCGCGCCTCGCGAATCGATCCGATGGAGGCGTTGCGCTACGAGTGAAGCCCGCAGGCTGCTTCACCCGAAGTAGCGGAAGTGCTTCCAGAACTCCGGCCAGCCGACTTTCGGCGGACCACACACCCAAATGTCGGGATGGTCGCCGGTTTCTTCGTTGGTGACGTTGTACGGATTAGGCGTGTGTCCACCGAGCCGGCATGAGGTGAAGCGTCGATCGACATAATCTTTCTCGAGTCCAAGAATGATGACGGTCTGTGGCTCGGGATTGCCATAGCCGCGCACCCAAAACGAGTTCACTCCGCTGATGGCGGGCGGTAGTCCATACTGTGGGCCGTAAAGATCAATGGCGCCTGCCTCGCCGTAATTCGTGCCAATGATCGCCAGATGCTCGCGTTCTTGCGGCGTCAGAGAATCGCGGATGCGGGCGACTTCCTGCACCAGCTCGGGCCAGCCCAGCTCCTCTTTGTGGTCACCTTGTACCGATGCCGCAGCTTGCCACCACTTGGTCCCCAAAGGCGCCAGCGGCAGGAAGAACGCGCTGGTTACAACGACGTCAAACGCCAGCACTACCCACACTACGGCACGTACTGCCATAGCTCGCCCGCGCGACATGGTTGCCAGCCAGTCCTCGCCCCATACCGCTCCCGCCGCGTACATCATGGGATAAGCAGGTCCCATGTAATACCAGCGCCCGTGCAACACGACAAACAGCGCCAGTGTGATGAGGTACATCCAGCCGAGCATGCGGAAGCGCCTGCCGACCGGCGAGATCAAGCAGTAATACAAGCCGGCCAATGCCAGAACGATGCGCAACCCGGCCAGCTCCAGTTGCTGCGGAAGAAAGTAGGTCGTGCGCCCCTGGCGCATGTCGCGGGTATGGATGTGTTGCAGCATTTCGAACGAGACGAAGTGATTCTGGGCTTGCCAAATCAGGTTGGGCAGAAAAATCAGTATGGAGAGCCCAACTCCGATCCACAGCCACTTGCTCCTCAGATACCGACGCGCATCGGTGAGCAGCACAGCGCCTGCGATTCCCAGTGCAAAGAAGCCCATCGTCCACTTGGTCAGCATGCCGAAGCCGATAGACGCGCCGATGGCCATCCACCAGCGGGCATCGCCGCTTTTAAGCAGTCTCACGACGAAGTAAGCTGCCAACACCCACGCGAGCGCATCGAAGGCGACGTATTGCATCAACTGTCCTGCACCCAGGCAATACGGAACCACCGCTACTGCTGCGACCAGCTGTGCTCCGCGACGGCCGCCCATCTGGCGCGCAATCAATCCGGCGAGCACCACAACAATGGCCAGTGCGACGTTCGCGAAGAATCGAAAGCCGCGGATCGAAGTGCCAAACAGGATAAGCGAGAGCCGGCCAAAGAAGGGCGTTACCGGCGGATATGCGACATAACCCCAGGCGAGGTGACGCGCATCGTCGAGCGTGGCCAGTTCGTCGCGATGAAAGCCGTAACGATTGCCGACGATCTGATGAACAATGACCGTCGCCAGTGCGATCAGAATCAGGATGGCGAGATCGGAGCGGAAGGAGCTCTCAGGGCCGCGCTCCAGCGAGGCATGTTTGGCAGTCGGTGCGGAGATGGTCATCTTTTAACCAACCTGACGCGCGTTAGCGGTATAGTGTACGTTCTTCGTCGCACCGCAGTTCCCCATCCTTGCAGGAGTTTCGTTTATGGACAAAGATCTCGACAAGGGGCTGATTCATTTGCCGTCGCAGCATTCGGTCGATGATACAGTGCAACGGCTCCAGACACTTCTAAGCGAGAAGAACATTCACTTGTTCGCAGTGGTCGATCACAGCGGAGAGGCGGAAAAAGTCGGCCTGCAAATGCGTCCCACCAAGCTGCTGATCTTCGGCAACCCGAAAGGTGGGACGCCGCTGATGCAGGCGACTCCAACTGTCGCCATCGACCTGCCACTGAAGGCTCTCGTATGGGAGGACGGTGACGGCAAAGTCTGGTTGACCTACAACGATCCAGCCTACCTGCAGCATCGTCACGGCTTTCCGGAACAACTCGTCGCCAACTTGTCCGCCGTCAACGGACTGCTCGCCAAGGCGGTGGAGTAATTACTCGACAATTTCTACCGGTCCAATGCCCGGCGGATGGCCGGCCGTACGCAACATCCAGTAGCGTGCCGGCTCGTAGTGATTTTCGGCAGTGTACGGCTCCGAGAAATGCGTTCCGCAAAGATCGGCGCGCACGAAGAACGCATTGACGCCGGCAAAGCAGCAGCCGACCAGGTGATATCCCTTGCGCTCCGCGAGCACTTCCAGAGCTTTCAGACTGGCGCCGAAATAGGTGTTGGCCTTCCACTCAAAGCGCTCCTGGTAAGCGACTGCCAGCGACATGGGTGGGAACCACGAAGCGTTGTATTCCATCACCACGACTCGCGGCGAGATCGACTGCACCGCCTGCCATAGGTGGTAGTCGTTGCCGTCCACGTCGATGCTCAGCAGATCGGGCTCGGCGCTGGGCGCGCTCTTGTGGAGCAAGGCATCGACGTTTTCCCGCGTAACGAATATGTTCTCGATGCGAAGCTGGTCCGACGCAACATAGGCAGCAAGATTAGTCCGCGCCCGCGCCGCCTTCGTGTTATCGCTTTCAACCCACAGCCCACTCCACCCCTGCACCAGTAGCGCAAGCGTATTGTTCTCCAGTCCACCACCGGTTCCGATCTCGACAAATGTCTTCCCGGTTGCGCCGATGCGGCGAAAGATCTCCGCGAGAATTCCATCCTCATCGTTTTGCGAATATGCCTTGGCGCCGTATCGCAGCAGCCGCCTGGGATCGGCATAGCGCGGCGTCGCCATGGTCTGTTCCCAATAGCGCTGCTGGTCGAGCGCGCGCCAGTTCGCGAGATACAGGCGGCTCCTTTTGAACCAGTATTGGAGGGATCTGATCACACGGCTTTCAGCAGCATGCAGGTGACGTCGTCGTGCTGCGGCGCGGTTCCTACGAAATTGTCGATGTCGCCCATGATGCGTTGCAGAAGCATCGCCGGGGACTGCGTCGCTCCCATATGTATGTTGTAGGTGAGCCGGTCTTCGCCATATTCCTCATTCCGCGCGTTCTCGGCTTCAACCACGCCATCGCTGAACATCACAACCCAATCTCCCGGCTGTAGCGTGACCGCGGCAGATGCGTAGGCTGGCGAGTTGAGAATTCCAATCGGAATACCACCGGACTCCAACCTTTCCATTCCGCCCGAGGCGCGACGCACAATCGGGGGATTGTGTCCCGCGTTGACATACGTCAGGGTACGCGTCTGCGGATCGTATTCAGCGATGAACGCTGTAGTGAAGCGCCTGCCATCCTGGCTGTTGGTGCAGGCGTACTCATTCATTTTTCCGACCAGTTCACTCACGTTCAGCGGAGTGCGCGCCAGCGTCTTCAAGCTGGCCTGAACCGTAGCCATCAACAGCGCAGCCGGGATACTCTTCCCCGCAACATCGGCCACCGCAACTAGCCAGGTCTGGGGATGGGAATCGCCGCACTCGCGGGGAAACACGTCGTAGTAATCGCCCGCGACCGTGTTGGCCGGACGGGTATGAAACGCAATCTCCAGCCCCGGAACCGAGGGCGGATGCGACGGCAGCAGCCAGGTCTGAATCTCTTTCGCGATCTGCAGATCGCGCTTCATCACCACGCGATCTGAAACTTCCAGCACCAATACCAGCAGTAGCAGCGCCGCTCCCCAGAAGTGCGCGTCGAAGCGGAGAAAGACTGTGCCGGTCTCGTGGTCAATCGCCGTCTGCAGGGGCGCGAACATGAGCACCAGCGCCACCAGCAGCAGAATGCGGCGTGCCGGCGACAGCTTTTCCATCACTGCCCAGAAGAACTGCCCTGCCAGGCGAAGGTAGTGTTTCCACTTCGGCTTCGACGCGTCCTCTTGCAGATCTACATCTGCCGAGTACAGCCGGTAACTGGCGCGCGCATCGGCCTGAAACTGCTTCCAGAGCTGGTCCATCTTCAGGCCGTCGCTCACCCGAAGCCAGAATCGCTGGATCCACGACATCACGGGCTCAACCTTGGCTGACAGCGCGTCAGGCGGCTGGTACGGAGTTTGTCCTGTGGCTTTCGTGGACATAGGAGGTCGCTACGATTATAGGCTGCAGCACCAATGCGAAAAGACTTGTCTCGAAGTTAAATCCTGTATGCGTCGGAGCGATCCAGCGCCTTAAGCAGCCACTGGAAAGGCTCGGGCCCGGCACACAGCTTGCCGCTGAAGGGGCTGTCGAGCGAAAAAATCAGGTAGAACGCGAGTCCCACAATGAGGGAGAAGCCCAGCAGCAATCCCGCCCACACGGCCCACACATGGGTGACAAACATGCCGTGAAAGGCAAACAGAACAAAGGCTCCCGCGATGAGTAGCCCCCACAGCGCTTTAGCGGTATTTCCTTGCGCGCTGCGCAGCCGGTCGCGACGTGCATCAAGCCACAATGCCGTCAGATCTAACGCTTGCGCATAGAGCGTCGATTCGCGGCCCTCGTCTGGCCTGATATCCATGATCGATCGAACCAGCGCGAATGAGGTATCGAGTGTTATCTCCTCTACCCGCATGCGCCCCCGCGTGGCAAGCACCAGCGCGTCCCAGCGCTCGACGACGCTCTGCACGTAAGCTTTCGCCAGCTCGCGCGTCTTGGCGCTCCGCTCCGCCGGGAGCTGGCCGATGATGAACACCAGATCGGTCAACGCATTGGCCTCGCTGCTCACGGCAGTCTCGGCACTGCTGAAGCTCTGCCACACACCGGAGACAACAAACGCGATCAACACCGCGTAAATCGTGCCCAGCGTTCCGTACACTGCGCTAGTCAGGCCCAGATCGAGCTCAAGTTTAGGACCGCTGACTACCGCCTGGGTTAGCAGCGCGACAGCGAACGCCGCAATGACCGTCGATCCCACAATAACAATGGGCTGCAACACCGGCGGCAGCGACAGGATGTAAGAACGCATAGGTCAGTCTATGACTCCGGTTGCGACGGGGGGCCACTCGTTTCCCTTCATCTGCGAAGGGTCGATTCACAAGACATCAATTTCGAAATATCGCAGGCTCACGACTTCGCTGCCTGTTCCAGCTCGGCAATGTTGAGCTTTCTCATCCCCATCATTGCCTGCATTGCCTTGGGATGAGACACAAGTTCGCCGATGCGCCGAGGCACGATTTGCCAGGAGAGCCCAAACTTATCTTTCAACCAGCCACACTGGCTTTCGACGCCACCGTCGGCTGTCAGCTTTGACCAGTAGTGATCAATCTCGTCCTGTGAATCGCAGGCCACAAAGAACGAAACCGACTCGTTGAACTTGAACATCGGTCCGCCGTTCAAGGCCGTGAACTTCTGCCCGTCGAGTTCGAAGGAAATCGTCAGAACCTTAGGCTTCGGTCCGGTACTGCCGGGCATTTCTATCTTGTCGGGCATTCGCATTTCGTCGAGACGTCGCGAGTTCTTGAACACGCTCAGATAAAAGTCGACCGCCTCTTCAGCATTGGAGTCGAACCAAAGAAACGGTGTAATGCGGGGAGAATTTTCCAGGGCGCTCATAGCCATCCACATTGCCCTGTAGTCGCGGGGCGCGTCAAGTAGTGTCGAGTCTCACTTCCGCTCGGCAAGCAAACATTCGACCCGCAGCGCGTCTCCGTCTCCCGGACGCCAACAATATCCCTCGGCCACCTGGAGATCGCGCACCCAAACAATATCCGAGCCCTTCAACATCACGGGCCATAGCGGTCGCTGAGAAACCGGGATCTTCCATTCCAGAAACAGCGTTTTGAGCTTGTGCTCCTTTCCCATATACGAGACGTGGAAGCGGTCTCCGGGCCGCCAGTTCCGCACCCAAACTTCGCTGCCGATCAGATCGGCGCGGAGCAGCGTTCCCAGTTCCGCTTCTTCGGCGAAAGCGGCTGGGACGGGCAGAATTCGAAGCGTGCAGCCAATCTCCGGCAGCATAACTTCTCCGGGAGCTGCGATCTGGTACGAATAGCCTGTCGGCGGCGGCTCGTTGTCTGGATGCTGAAGCGTCAGGCGATCTGCCTCGCGGCAAGCGATCCAATTCCCCGGCAGCTCGACACGGGAAAGCTCTCCCAGCGCGCAACGTCGCACCGCTTCCACGTGCTGCGAATCGCACGCTACGTTCTGTTCCTCCAGGAAGCGCTTCAACACCCGCCGCTGGACTGCTACCGCCAACTCGCCGAACTCGCGCAGTCGAAGCTGGCGCTCCGGCGTTCTCACCCTCCGCAGCGCCGGTTTGACGACTTCGTCCCAATAAGCTTCTTCGTCGCGGTTGATCTGCGCTCTTTCACTCAGCAGCTCCCGCAGATTCGGGTTGTACTCGCGTTCGAGCAATGGCAAGAGCTGGTGACGCACACGGTTGCGAAGAAAGCGGTGGTCAAGATTGCTCTCATCCTCACGCCAATCTTGCCTGAGCGACTCAAGGTAGGTCTCGATCTCGAGGCGGGTGGTGCTCAGCAGCGGGCGAACGAAGCGAGTTTTCGCTTCACCTCGGATCATCACGGGATAGATTCCGGCCAGACCTCGGCTGCCGGCCCCTCGCAGGAATTTCATCAGCACGGTTTCGGCCTGATCGTCGAGCCGTATGCGCAGTCGCCACCGCGTCGAACCGATGCTCGAGCGCAACCTTCGTCAGCCATTCGTAGCGAAGCTCACGGCCCGCTGACTCTAACCCCATGCGTTCGGCAGCCGCATGCTCGGCCACCGGCCCGTGCGCGAGTAAGAACAGCAGTTCATGCCGCATCGCCAGGTCGGCAACAAAATGCTCGTCCGCGTCCGAGTCTTCGCCACGGAGTTCGTGGTTGAAGTGCGCGACCGCCAGCACGATCCCCAGATCGGTCCGCAACTCCAGCAGGACGCGCAGCAGGGCGACGGAATCTGCCCCGCCCGACACCGCGACCAGCACACGGTCTCCTGCCTTTAGCAGCTCGGAACGGCGAATGTAGCGGAGCACCTGATCGCGCATGAAGAGATGTTACAGCCATCGTCCGTACTAAGCTGGGGCTATGAACCTCTGCCACAAAACGGCGCGATCGTTTTCATCGCCTATGGGAATAGGAAGACTTCGGGGATGCTCCCGACCAGCCGCAGCAGATAATCCATCGTCCCGCGAGGAGTAACCCGCACTGGCTTTAGCGGAAGAGATAATCGGACCTCGCGCCCACTTTCAGCGGTGGTTCAATCGTGACCTAAGCTAGTGAGCCGCCGCCCGCTCAAGGGATCTGTGACGCAAATCACGAAAAATTTTCGTTGCGCGATATTTTGTTTTCAACAGTTTAGACACGATTTGTATCCCAAATATTTGAATCCATTGGACTTAAATGGAAATATCAGATTTTAAATAACTTAGCTCGACTATTTTCGTCGGCACACGCTGGGTGTGCTCGAAGGTATTTTATGGATCGGCAAACCGGAATGCACCCACAAACTGTGCCGCATAGGTTACGAAGGTAATGCCAACTCCCGGAAGAATGTGGCGTCCCCAGCGCCCTTCCATTTATCTTGACAATAGCATGCTCATATTTTATGCTTCTAATGTGCTAACAGTTGCACCAAACATGGTGAAGCCTAAGGAACCAGGCTTAAACACCTTTAGATCACACATTTGGAGGTTATTACGACCATGACAGTTTTGACCCGTTGGGATCCTTTCCGTGAACTCCAAGGCTTGCAGAACCGCATGAGCCGCCTGTTCGAAGAGCAGTACGGCGGTCGCGAGGACGCGTTGATGAGTTCGGGAGCCTTCGTTCCCCCGGTGGACATCTACGAAGACCAGCATGGCATTCAGCTCAAGCTGGAAGTCCCCGGCATCGACGAGAAGGACCTGAACATTAACGTCGAGAACAACGTTTTGACCGTCAGCGGCGAGCGCAAGTTCGAGAACGAGCAGAAGGAAGAGAACTTCCATCGCATCGAGCGGCGCTATGGCAGCTTCACCCGTTCGTTCACGCTGCCCAACACCGTTGACACCGAGAAGATCACTGCCGACTACAACAGCGGCGTGCTGAGTGTCCGACTGGTGAAGCGTGAGGAAGCCAAGCCGAAGCAGATCAAGGTCAACATCGGCCAAGCGTCCATCGAAGGCAAGAAGGAAGCGGTCAGCGCCGGCAAGTCGACCGGCACCGCTGCCTGATCACAGCCTGCGTTCGCAAATCGAAGTCAGCCAGGGAGGCGGAAAGCAATCGCCTCCCTTTTTGTCGAAAAAAACCAGCTATCAGCCGTCAGCTATCAGCTCTCAGTAGCGGCAGTGCTCGCGACGTGCTCAGAGGGAATAGAATTTCAACCGACCCGTTCTTGTAGTCGCTCGGAGCTAGTTGGCAAAACAAGTTTTAGCTGAGAGCTAACGGCTGAAAGCTGACAGCTTTCTTGAGGTACACAATGGCAATACGTTGGGACAAACTAACCGTGAAGGCCCAGGAGGCCGTGCAGAAGGCGAACGATCTCGCCTCGGAATACGGCAATCCTGAAGTGCAGCCGGTACACATACTCGCAGCCCTGCTGCAGGACCAGGAAGGCATCATTCCTCCGCTGTTGGAGCGTGTCGGCCTTTCGCCGCAAGCGGCGCTGGCTGAGGCCACACGCGAGATCGGAAACCTGCCCAAAGTGTCGGGCGGCGGAGCCACGCAGGCGCACCTCTCCGACGCTGCGACGCAGTTGCTGGAGAACGCCTTCAAAGAAGCGGCGAATTTCAAAGACGATTTTGTCTCTACCGAGCACCTGTTGCTCGGGATGGCAAAGCTCAAACGCGATGCAGCGCAGCAGATTCTGACGCGCGGTGGCGCGACCTACGACAACATCCTGAAGGCGCTGACCGCGGTGCGCGGCAATCAGAAGGTGACCGACCAGAATCCCGAGGCGAAGTATCAGGCGCTGGAGCGCTACGCGAAAGACCTGACCGAACTGGCTCGACGCGGCAAGCTTGATCCCGTGATCGGCCGCGACGAAGAAGTACGCCGCGTAGTGCAGGTGCTGTCGCGCCGCACGAAGAACAATCCCGTGCTCATCGGCGAACCGGGTGTTGGCAAGACCGCCATCGTCGAAGGACTGGCGCAGCGCATCGTCTCCGGCGACGTGCCCGAGCAGCTGCGCAACAAGCGCGTGGTCTCGCTCGACCTGGGCGCGATGCTGGCCGGCGCGAAATATCGCGGCGAATTTGAAGACCGCCTCAAGGCCGTGCTCAAGGAGATCGAAGAGTCGGAAGGCAAGATCATCCTCTTCATCGACGAGCTGCACACGCTGGTGGGAGCAGGCGCCGCCGAAGGCGCCATCGACGCCAGCAACATGCTGAAGCCGGCGCTGGCTCGCGGAGAGCTGCGCGCCATCGGCGCCACCACGCTCAATGAGTATCGCAAGTACATCGAGAAAGATGCTGCGCTGGAGCGGCGCTTCCAGATCGTCTTTGTCGGCGAGCCGAATGTCGAAGACACCATCGCCATCCTGCGCGGACTGCGCGAGAAGTACGAGGTGCATCACGGCGTCCGCATCAAGGACTCGGCCATCGTCGCCGCGGCAACGCTGTCGCATCGCTACATCAGCGACCGCTTCCTGCCCGACAAAGCCATCGACCTGATCGACGAAGCCGCCGCCTCGCTGCGCATCCAGATCGACTCGATGCCGACCGAGATCGACCAGCTCGAGCGCCGCGCCACGCAGCTCGAAATCGAGCGCCAGGCGCTGAAGCGCGAAGACGATCCCAACTCCAAGGAGCGGCTCGCCGCAGTTGAAAAAGAGCTGGCGCACATCAAGGAACAGTCAAACGCGCTGAAAGCTCGCTGGAAGCAGGAGAAGGAGAGCATCTCGAAGATTCGCGAGATGAAGGAGCGCATCGAGCAGCTCAAGCTCGCCGAGCAGGAAGCCACGCGCAAGGGCGACTACAACCGCGCCGCCGAGCTTCAGTACGGCGAGATACCGAAGCTCGAAGCCGAAGTGAAGAAGCTTTCGGCGCAGATGGACACCAAGCAGTCGCGCATGTTGAAGGAAGAGGTGGACGAAGAAGACGTCGCCAAGATCGTCAGCAAGTGGACCGGCATTCCCGTCTCGAAGATGCTCGAAGGCGAAGTCAACAAGCTGGTCACCATGGAAGAGCGCCTGCGCCAGCGTGTGATCGGGCAGGACGAAGCGTTGTCGCGTGTGGCCAATGCCATTCGACGTTCGCGCGCGGGACTCAGCGATCCGCGACGGCCCATCGGCTCGTTCATTTTCCTGGGCCCGACCGGCGTCGGCAAAACCGAGCTGGCGCGCGCGCTGGCGGAGTTCCTCTTCGACGACGAGCACGCCATGATTCGCATCGACATGTCGGAGTACATGGAGAAGCACTCGGTGTCGCGGCTCATCGGCGCGCCTCCGGGATATGTCGGCTACGACGAGGGCGGCCAGTTGACCGAAGCCGTGCGCCGTCGGCCGTACGCCGTGGTGCTGTTCGACGAGATCGAGAAGGCGCACCCCGATGTGTTCAACATCTTCCTGCAGATCATGGACGATGGCCGCCTGACCGACGGCAAGGGCCGCAATGTCGACTTCAAGAACACCATCATCATCATGACGTCGAACATCGGCTCGGTGTACCTGCAGGAAGCAGGTGCGGGCCTCGACCGCGTGAACGACGAGGTTCGCGCCGAGCGCATGGAAGAGGCGCACAAGCGCGTGATGGAAGCCTTGCAGGCGCACTTCAAGCCCGAGTTCCTCAACCGTGTGGACGACATCATCTTCTTCAACCCGCTCGGCAAGGAGCAGTTGACCAAGATCGTTGACCTGCGGCTGGAAGACCTGCGACGCCTGCTGGCTGATCGCAAGATCACGCTCGAGCTGACGCCTGCCGCGAAGGAGCTAATCTTCACCGAAGGCTACGACGCGCAGTACGGAGCGCGTCCGCTGAAGCGGTCGATTCAGCGGCTGGTGCAGGATCCGCTGGCGATGAAGATCCTCGATGGCGAGGTGCTGCACGGCGACAAGATCGTCGTTGACGTCGACAAGAAAAGCGGGAAGCTGACCTTCAAGGTCGCTTCCCGCGCGACCCAACCGGAACCGGCGGCGAGTAGATAAGTATCGGTTCGGTGGAAGCTCCCGCATTTATGCGGGAGAACCACCGGCCCTCATGGAAAACCCGCGCTTCAGCGCTGGGTCTTCAACGTTCCACCACGCATTCGTGATTTTTTACCTCCGACTGAACGAATGAGCGGAGCACGCAGCCAAGTGCTCAAGGGCAGCTGTGAATAGGGTTGGGCAAAAATGCAGATCCCTTGACTCCGCTTCGCTCGGCTCGGGATGACAATAGGGGATGGCAACGGCGCAGCTAAAGCTGCGCCCCTTCCGCCTCACTTATTTGCGCCTCGGCCTCTTCCGCTTTTTCCTCCAGCATGAACTCCAGCACTTCTTGCGGAGCCGACGACGTCCACACCGGTGCGAACGAAAGTCGATGCAGCGGCGTTGGTCCCCTTCTCGCGCAGCATCTTGAGGTGCTTGGGCGTGCTGTAGCCTTTGTTCGAGGCGAGACCGTATTCGGGATATACGGGGTCCCAGGCGCTGACCATCGCATCCCGCTCGACTTTGGCGATGATGGATGCGGCGGCGATGGAGGCCGACAATGCGTCGCCGTGAATGATCGGCGTCTGCGTGCAGTCGAAGTTGATGCGCATCGCATCGATTAGCAGATGGTCGGGCAGCAGCGTCAGCTTGCCGACGGCTTCTTCCATGGCGCGTTTCGACGCCCAGTAGATGTTGATTTGGTCAATTGTGGTGACATCGACGGCGGCGATGGCCCATGCCAGGGAGTGCTCGCGAATCTTAGGAGCAAGCTTCTCGCGCTGCTCGCGATCCAGCAGCTTAGAGTCGCGCAGCCCGCGAATGCGGTATGCGGGATCAAGTATCACCGCCGCCGCCACAACTGGACCGAACAACGAACCTCGCCCGACCTCATCTATGCCAGCCACGAGTTTTGCGCCCGCCAACCATGCCTGCTTCTCAAATTTCAGGGTGCATTTCAGGCGCTTCAGCAGACGCAGCTTGAGCGTCGCCTTCGAGACTTGCTTTTCGGGATCAGCGGTTTTCGATTTTGCGGGAGTTCGGGGCACAGCGGGTGATTCGATTCTAGCGCACGAGAATCATCCCCCGTTCAGCCTTTCAGCTCGTACCAATCGGGATGAGGCGAGTAGTCACGGCACTCCCCACACTGGGTCCGCCTCGGCGGGGCCAGGCAGCCAGGGCACACCCCACCCGTGTCGAACACATTCCACACGTGCCCGCATTTGCAAATCCAGCGGTGATGCGCCTGCGGACGCCAGCCGCATAAGGGACAGCGAATCCACGGCCCCAATCCCCCGCCGTCTTTTCCCCGCCTGGTTGATACATCGGGCTCGACAACGGTCGAGGTGCTCATCTCTTACTCCGGAAGCTCTGTCGCTACCACTTCATCGACGTAGCACCACACCCACGTCTCTCCCGGCTCAATGGAGCGAGCGAGGGGATGATGCTCGTGCTTTGCATGCTTGGTGGCGTGGCGGTTCTTGGAAGAATCGCAGCATCCCACCTTGCCGCAATCGGTACACAAGCGAAGATGGACCCAGGTATCTCCCAGCTTCACGCATTCTTCACAAACATGTTTATTCGTGTGAGTGATATGCAAATGGCTCAGGTGGCTGCAAGATGACGCTGCGCTCATTTATCCCTCCCTACTAACGGATGAAGCCTCAGATGCCTTAACAGTGTCGCAAGATTCAGCAAGCATTTCGCCTCGGCGGCTCTGCTTACCTCAAAGTCAGCACTGCATCCAATAATCAGATATGCGTAAAGTTGCGCCTTTTTTCAGCTGCATTCTTTTCCTGCTCGTCGTGCTCCCGTTGGCGCTAGCCGATGATGCGGCGTTCGATCTGGCGGGTCCCAAAATCGACGTGCGTGTGGAACGCGGCGACAAGGGACTGCCCATCGGCCAGGTTCCGAATTTGCTACCCGGCGACCGTCTTTGGATACATGCCGATTTGCCGGAAAGTCAGTCAGCCCATTACCTGATGGTCGTGGCCTTCTTGCGCGGCGCTACCAATCCTCCGCCGGAAAATTGGTTCACCAAGGTCGAGACCTGGAATAAGCACGTGCGTCAGGAAGGGGTGATGGTCAAGGTTCCTGACGAGGCACAGCAGGCGCTCATATTTCTCGCGCCCGAAACGGGCGGCGACTTCAGTACGTTGCGCTCGACGGTTCGTGGCAAGCCGGGAGCGTTCGTTCGTGCCGCGCAGGATCTGCTGCAGGCCAGCCTTGACCGCGCCCGGCTGGAGCGATATCTCACGCTGGTGCGCGAGGCTTCGCAGGAAGATTCCGCGGACTTGCAGCAACGCACCAACCTGCTGGCCCGGAGCCTGGGCATCAAGGTCGATCAATCATGCTTCGAAAAGCCGACGGCGCAACAGCTACAGTGCCTCACACAAAACAGCAGTCAGCTTGTCCTCGATGACGCGCACACGCAGGGCATGGTCGACATGTTAACTTCGGGGGCTTCGGTCGATCTGCTGACGCAAATTACCAATACGCCGCACATGCCGGGCAGCACTTTCGACCCGTATGTCGGCGCCGTGGTTGACGTGGTACGCATCCTGGGCAGCGCCCACACCGCCAAGTATCAATACATTCCGGCGCTGGCGTTGCCGGAAAGCGAGTCGCTCAATCTGAAATTGAACAATCCGCCGTCCTTTCGCGATCCGAAATCGGTGATCGTGATTGGCCTGCCGCCGATCGGGCACTCTACGCCGCCGCCGCTTCGCGCGGTCGATGCCAAGCAAGTCTTCTGCGCGCAAAAGAACAGGTTGGTTCTTCCCGCCGATGGCGCGCCTCTCATCTTCGGCACCGATCTGGGACACAGCTTCACACTTGAGCTTCGCGATCGCACGGGAAAGACAGTCGAGTTACCGGCCAAAGCGAACGCCGCCAAAGGCGGATTCACTGTCGATAACGCCTCGCTGGTGGCGGCTAATCTGCCGCAAACCGTGACCGCGACGGTACATGGCTCATGGGGATTCGAACGCTTCGATGGCCCGACGTATTCACTGCGCAACTCGCAACCCGCGGCATGGTCCGTGGCTTCCGACGACGCGAGCGGGTTGATTGTTGGGCGCGAAGATACATTGCATCTGCAATCTCCGGAGGCGGTTTGCGTTGAGAGTGTCATTGCCAGGAACGAGAACGGTAAGACGATCGGCGCAGATTGGAAAGCTACCAAGCCCGATACGCTGCAGGTAAAGCTGGCGCTGAAGGATGTCGATCCAGGCCCACTCACGTTAGAGGTGAAGCAGTATGGCTCGGGGGCAGTCGATCACGTAGCGGTACGAAGCTACGCGGAGTCGGCACGCCTCGACTCCTTCACCGTTCACGCTGGTGACAGCACCGGAATTCTTCGCGGCAATCGACTGGACGAAGTGGCCACGCTGGCGGTCAACGGCGTTCGCTTCACCCCGGGAGATCTGTCGCGCAGCAATCTCGAAGACGAATTGAAGATGGCGTTGACCCCAACCGATAACGCGACGAAGCTGCAACCCGAGCCAGATACAAAGGCGCAGGTAACGCTCAAGGACGGGCGCACTCTGACTATCAAAGCCGCGATCGAGCCACCGCGGCCTCAAGTCGCGCTATTGGGCAAAACGGTGGAATCTGCCGGAAGTTCGCTACTCGAGACCGAGGCACACATCGACCTGAGTAGTCCTGACGAGATGTCGCAGCAACAGGTGTTGCGCTTCGCGTTGAAGAGCATCTCGCCGCAGAAATTCGCTCCCAGCGAGAAGATCGAAGTGGCCACTGCCGATGAGCTATTTCGAACCGAGCTGACTACGGCGGCTGGAAGTCTGACGTTGCAGGATCCGCAAACCGTTCTGGCTATTCTCAGTCCCGTGAAGGACCTTGGATCATCGGTCTTCGGCCCGCTGAGGTTTCGCGCCGTCGACTCTACGGGCGTCGCTGGCGACTGGCAGCCGTTGCAAACGCTCGTTCGGCTACCATCGCTGTCGCAGGTCCGCTGCGCAAATACGCCGGAGAAGCAGTGCACTCTTGTGGGTGAAAGACTCTTCCTGCTGGACGCGGTCGCGACTGATCCTCAGTTCGCCAATGCGGTGCAAGTGCCGGAAGGATTCTTTCAGACCAGCCTCGAAATTCCGCCCACGCCGGGCAAGGTGCTCTATGTAAAATTGCGGGACGATCCGTCAGTAGTGAACACGGCGACGGTGCCGGTAGTCACGGGGCAGAAATCGCTGATCGGTCTTAAGTAGCAGCCGTGCGCGCCTCACGGATACTGAACGCTCGCGGCACCGATAACGATGGCGATCAGGCAGATCGCTGCCATGAACGCCACGGCGAGGAGAATCCTGCCGGCCGGAGACGGCCGATGGTCCCCCGCGCCGTAAGCCCATAACCGCGTTCCGAATTGCTGATAGCTTCCCATAGCCAATTCTCGTTGCCGTTACCTAGGATGTACATAGCTGGGTCCGGGGTGTCTGAAAGGGAAAATCCTACTCAGGTTGACGGCTTCCGATTGACCTACAATCAGAGCAACTCTCACCTATGCGGGTTTTGATTGTAGAAGACGAACGCCGACTGGCAGAGAATGTTGCCCGCAGCTTACGCGAAAGCGCCGGCTACGCAGTGGACTGCTGTTTCAACGGCGAAGATGGCCTGTACATGGCCGAGAACAACCCCTACGACCTGCTCATCCTCGACCTCATGATTCCCAAGCTCGACGGCCTTAGCCTGCTCAACCGCTTGCGATCACGCGCCGCGCAGTTTCCCGTGCTCATCCTGACCGCGCGCGACGAAAAGGAGTCGGTGGTTGCGCTGCTCAACGCCGGCGCTGACGATTACCTGTGCAAGCCATTCGATCTTGGTGAGCTGATGGCGCGCTCCAAAGCGCTCATCCGGCGCGGCAAGGGACAGAGCGCAGCCGTGCTCAAGATCGCCGATATTGAGATCAGCACGGCTGACCTGACCGTACGCCGCGGTGGAAAACCAGTACCGCTCACCGCCATGGAGTATCGTGTGCTGGAGTACCTGGCACATCGCCCCGGCGCTGTGGTGTCAAAGACTGAGTTGCTGGAACACCTCTATGACTTCAATTGGGAACGGTTCAGCAACGTGATTGAGGTCTATATCTCGGGACTGCGGCGCAAGCTTGAACACGGGGATATCAAGTT
Organism: uncultured Acidobacteriaceae bacterium; assembly: GCA_963819645.1. Lineage (GTDB taxonomy): Bacteria > Acidobacteriota > Terriglobia > Terriglobales > Acidobacteriaceae > CAVVDY01. The sequence goes on along the minus strand of CAWFWZ010000008.1, from coordinate 43,540 downwards.
GATTCACACGTTGCGCGGGCAGGGTTACATGCTGCGCGCCTGAAATATGAGAACGCACTCCATCGCGCGGCGTCTGATCGCAGCAGTGGTTGTTTCGCAACTGCTGCTCGCCATCGGACTCTTCTTCGTCGCGGTGTACTTCACCCACCGCCAGTTGCAGGCTGCTTTCGATACCGAGCTCGAAGGCCGTGCCATGAGCATTGCTGCACTGGTGCACTACTCGGAAGAAGACTATCCCGCTCTTGAATTTCAGGAGGACATGGTGCCCCCTCCTCTGGAGCGAGGACATGCCGATCTCTACCAGGTTTCGGATCAGAACGGAAAGGTCATCGCGAAGTCGACCAATTTGGCGAGCCTAACGTTCCCGGCTGAAAGCGAAGCTGCGCATGCGGACTTTAGATCGAATGGTGAACCCTACCGCGCGCTCCATCTCAATCGTGTCCCGGTGCTCGACCGGGAAACAACTGCGCCCGCCAAGGACTTCCTCACCGTCACCTACGCCTCTCCGCTTCTTCCCGTGAGCAGGGCGGTCGCTCGACTTCGCCTGTACATCGCAGGCGGATGTTCCCTTCTGCTGTGCATTACTGTGCCGCTCGCGATATGGGGATTGCGGCGAGGCTTGCGCCCGCTCGACGATCTGGCGGCCAACGCTGCGTCAATCTCCACTTCGAACTGGGAGCTCAATCCCAGCGCCGAAGCCATGGCCACGCGCGAACTGCTGCCGCTGACCCAGGCAATGACTTCCATGCTCCAGGGCCTGCACCGCGCGTTTACCCAGCAGCGCGAGTTTCTCGCCAATGCCGCGCACGAGCTGAAAACTCCGGCCGCTATTCTGAAATCGACGCTGCAATCCCTGTTGCAACGGCCACGCACACCGGAGGAATATCGCGCCGGCCTGGAGCAATGTCTGGAGGACATGGCGCGCCTGGAGAAGCTGCTGCATTCCATGCTGCGACTGGCACGTGCCGAGCAGTGGGCTGCGGGCAGTCTGCAACGTGATCTGGCGCACATTGATTTGCGCAGCACGTGCGATGCTGCCGTCGATTCGATCAGACCGCTGGCCCAGCAGCGCGGAGTGCAAATTCAGGTCAGCAGCAATGGCCCGATCCCAGTTCGCGCTGATCCCGAAGACCTGGAGTTGGTGTGGATCAACCTGCTGGAAAACGCGGTACGCTTCACCCCTCCGAGTTCGTCAGTACGAGTGCTAGTCGGTTCAGATCCCCAACACGGGGTGGTAGAGATCGTCGATAGCGGACCAGGCATTCCGGAAGATGAGCTGCCGCTGATTTTCGAACGCTTCCACCGCGGCGATGCTTCCCGGGCTCGCGACACCGGCGGATACGGACTGGGCCTGGCCATCTCCAAAGCCGTCATCGAAGCCTACGGCGGATCGATTACTCCCAACAGCGAGCCCGGCATTGGTACCCGCATGGTCGTTTCCATCCCCAAGCAGAGCTGACCGCATCCCTACGGTGAGCCTTAAGGTTTGCTTAAGGTTGTGGAGGGCATACTGATTCAGGACATTGTGCGCGACATGAGGGCTTTGGTGTCTTTGGTTCTGCGATTCGTTCTTGGCGCAGTCAGCTTGGTGAGCGTCACTCCGGCATTGCTGGGGCAGGCTTCGCCTTCCGCGCAGGCGACCGGAGCGCCGTCTACGGGAACTGTCTCGCTCACCTTGGCCGATGCTCTTGCTCGCGCGAAAGCCAACAGCCCACAATTCCAGGCGGCTATCACGGATCTCGGACTGGCACGCGAGGCGCGACTACAGGCGCGTGCGGGACTGCTGCCCGGCGTGAACTACGCGAACAGCTTCCTCTACACGCAAGGCAACCGCGTTTACAGTCCCGACGGAACGAGCAGCGGAGTTTTTATCGCCAACAACGGAGTGCATGAATACGTCAGCCAGGGCGTCGCGCATGAAGCCATCGGCCCGGCAGAGATCGCCGACTATCAGCGCGCCAATGCCGCACTGGTCCTGGCGCAGGCGCGGCACGAGGTTGCCGTCCGCGGCTTGGTGGTGACGGTGGTGCAGTCCTTTTATGGGTACATTGCTGCGCAGAATCGGACGGCAACGGCGCAGCAGCTCTTCGACGAAGGTCAGCGTTTTCTGACGAATACTCAGAAGCTCGAGCAGGGCGGCGAGGTCGCGCATTCCGACGTTATCAAGGCGCAGATCCAGGCGAATGATCTGCTCCGCGCACGCGACGAGGCAAAACTGGCGGAGCAAAGCTCGAAGCTGGCGCTGGCGGTTCTGCTGTTCCCCAACTTCTTTCAGGATTTCGCGCTGGTGAACGACCTGACTACAGTGCCGCCGTTGCCTGCCATCGCCGATATCCAGCAGTCGGCGGAGAAGAACAATCCTGAACTGAAAGCTGCCTACGCCGCGCTGAACGTCGCCAACAAAGAAGTCTCGGTCGCATGGGCGGGATACTTGCCGTCTCTGACGGTGGATATGTTCTACGGAATCGATGCCAACCAATTCGCCGTGTACAACCGCGACGGCGCTCGCAATCTGGGTTATGCCGGCGCCGCGACACTCAACATTCCGGTGTGGAGTTGGGGCGCGATCCAGAGCAAGGTTCGCCAGGCGCAATTGCAACGCAACCTCGCGAAGGTCGAACTGAGCGCCGCCCAGCGCAACGGCCATCGCCGACCTGCAACAGTTCTACGCCGAAGCGCAAACCGCACGCGAGCATTTGGACGTGCTGGAAAAGACCGCCGCTTTGGCCGCCGAGAGCCTTCGCCTTACCACCCTGCGTTATCAGGCAGGAGAAGCCACGGCGCTGGAGGTGGTCGACGCGCAGAACACGCTGGCCACGGCGCGCAACAACCTCGACGACGGCGAGACACGCTATCGCGTGGCACTCGCAAATCTGCAAACTCTGACGGGACCCTTCTGATGAAACTTTGCGCAAATGGCAATAGATGGGCTCTCCCTCTCGTCCTCTGTCTCGCGGGGCTCAGCCTCACATCCTGCTCGAAGCAGGAAGAGAAAACGCAGCCTGTAGTGACGGTGCAGGTGGCCAAGGCTGAGCGCGGAGAAATTCAGCAGATCATCAACGCCGAGGCGATTCTGTTTCCGCGCAATCAGGCGGCAATCACGCCGAAAGTGGTCGCGCCGGTAAAGACGTTCTACGTCAATCGCGGCAGCCCCGTGCATAAGGGAGAGTTATTGGCGGTGCTGGAGAACCGCGACCTGACAGCAGCCGCGGTCGACAACCAAGGCGCATACCAGCAGGCACAGGCTAACTACGGCATCGCGACGGCTTCGACTCTTCCAGAAGACTGGCAGAAGGCGGAGTACGACCTGAAGACGGCGAAAGAGGCCTACGACGCGCAGCAGAAGGTCTACGACAGCCGGCAGCTCTTATACAAGGAAGGAGCGATGCCGCGCAAAGACCTCGACGCCGCTGCTGTGGCGCTGGTGCAGGCGAAGTCGCAGTACGAGCTGGCGCAGCAACATCTGGCGGCGCTTCAGAAGTCCGGCAAGAAAGATCAACTGGAAGCAGCGAAGGGGCAGCTTACCTCGGCGCAGGGCAAGTACGAGAACGCCGCCGCACAGCTTTCGTACACCGAGATTCGCAGTCCCATCGACGGCGTGGTCACCGATCGGCCATCGTATCCCGGCGAAACGCCGGCGCCCGGAGCTCCACTGATCACGGTGATGGACACGTCCTCGGTCATCGCAAAGGCGCATATTCCGCAGGAGCAAGCGGCAGCTCTGAAGGTTGGCGATGCGGCTACCATCCTTGCTCCCGGTGATATCAAGGCCACGGGCAAGGTCGCGCTAGTCAGTCCGGCGCTCGATCCCAACAGCACGACTGTGGAAGTCTGGATCGATGCTCCCAATCCCGACGGCAGCCTGCGACCGGGAACGTCGGTTCAGGTTGAAGCCGTCGCACAGACGCTGAAGGACGCTGTGGTTGTGCCAGCGTCAGCAGTGCTGAAAACACCGGATGGCGGCAATACGGTCATGATCGTGCACGACGACGTGGCACATCAGGTGGCGGTGGAAACCGGCATTCGGCAAGGACAGCAAATCCAGATCATCAAAGGCCTGGCTGGCGGGGAGACCGTCATCACCACCGGAGCTTATGCCCTTCCTGACAACACAAAGGTGAAGATCGCGGAAGCGGCTGCGGAAAACTCCAAGCCCGAGGCGGCTTCTGGCGGCACCGGCATGGGCAAGGACTGAGCGGCGCATGAGCGTGAATTCCATTCTCGAGCGCGTGCGCACGCGCGAGGCCGCCGACGACAAATACTGGTTTACGCGTTACGCCAAGTCGATCATCTTTCTCGTCGTGATCTTGTCGATGGCGGGCATCTACCTGGCATTCACCATCCCGATCTCAGTCTTTCCGACAACAGATTTCCCACGTGTCGTAATCGGCGTCGACAACGGCGTGATGCCCATCGATCAGATGATGGTCACCATTACGCGGCCGCTTGAAGAGTCGGTCAACAGCGTGCCAGGACTGCAGCAGGTTCGCTCGATTACCAGCCGCGGCTCGGCTGAGATCGACCTGTTCTTTGACTGGCACGAGAACATGGTGACCACTCTGCAGCTGGTGGACGCAGCGCTATCGCAGATTCGCACCACACTGCCCGCAACCGCCGTTATCCAGACTCATCGCCTGACCTTCGCCAGCTTTCCCATCATCGGTTACAGCCTCACTTCCGACACGGTTCCGCAGACTGAGCTTTGGACCATGGCGACCTACGATCTGAAGCCGCGTCTGAATCGGCTCGATGGTGTAGCCAGCGTGGTCGTGCAGGGCGGTCAGGAGCCTGAGTTCCACATCACTCCCGATCCGGTGAAGCTGCTGGCGACCAATGTAACTGTCACCGACATTCTCGACTCGGTGCGCCGCACCAACCTGATCGACTCGCCCGGACTACTGCCGCAGAATCATCAACTCTATCTCGGGCTGGTTGACGCCCAGGTACGCGACCCACAGCAGATCGGCAACATCGTCGTGAAGTCCACGCCAGCGGGCGTGCCGATACATATCCAAGACGTAGCTTCCGTCGAGCCCGGCGTGAAGCCGATTTACACCATCGTCACCGCGAATCAGAAGCCCGCGATTCTGCTGAACATCTCGCGCCAGCCCGACAGCAACACCGTCTCTGTCGCCGATGAAGTACACGCCGAGGTGCAGCGCATTCAGCAATCCCTGCCGCCGGGCATCAAGCTGGAACCTTTCTACGATCAGTCGCAGATTGTGACCGAGTCGATCAAGAGCGTGCGCGACGCCATTCTCATCGGTCTGGTTCTCGCGTCGCTCATCATGGTGCTCTTTCTGCGCGACTGGGGGACGTCGCTGGTTGCGGCGCTGGTGATTCCGGTAACGATTCTGGTAACGTTCATCGCGTTGAAGCTGTTGAACGAGAGCTTCAACCTGATGACGCTAGGCGGCCTTGCCGCCGCTGTCGGCCTGGTGATCGACGATGCCATCGTCGTGGTGGAGAACGTCGCGCTGCATCGCGATGCCGGACAGGGCAGGCTGGAGGCGATTCAAAGCGCTTTGCGCGAAATCACCGTCCCGCTGATCGGCTCGACCATCACGCCCATCGTTGTCTTCGTGCCCCTGATCGCTACGACCGGCGTGACTGGCGTCTTCTTCCGCGCGCTGGCGATCACAGTTGCGGCGTCGCTCATCACGTCGCTCGCCCTGGCGCTCAGTTGGACGCCTACGCTCAGTCAATACTTCATTCGTCGAAAACCGGCCGGCGACGAAAAGCAGCTTGAAGGGCTCAATGAACGCGAGCGCCTGCTGGCTGCCGAGGAGGCCTCGCTCGGGCCGCGCTTCCGCAGGATCGTCGATTTCTACGAGCGCGCATTGCGATTTGCCCTGGAGCGCCCACTGTGGATGGGTATCTTCGCGATCGTGCTCATCGCTGCCTCGTTCCTCTGCTATCGCGCCTTGGGTACCGACCTGCTTCCGGCGATGGATGAAGGCGGATTCATCATCGACTACATCACTCCGGCGGGTACTTCACTCGAAGAGACGAACCGCATGGTCGTGAAGATTGAAACCATGCTCTCGAGCGCACCGGAGGTGGAAAGCTATTCGCGACGAACAGGCCTGCAACTCGGCCTGGCAGCTGTCACAGAAGCAAATACCGGCGATATCGCGGTGAAGCTTAAGAGCAAACGCAGCCGAAGCGTGGACGAGATCGTAGCCGACTTGCGCGCCCAGATTGCCAAACAAGAGCCCGGAATCGACGTTGAATTCATCCAGGTGCTGCAGGACATGATCGGCGATCTCTCGAATGCGCCTGAGCCGGTACAGATTAAGCTGTTCTCGCCCGACGCAGCCTTACTTAGCCAATGGGCGCCGAAGGTGGCTGAGAGCATCGGAAAAATCGATGGCGTGGTCGACATTCTGAACGGCGTCGATAACACCATCAGCAATCCGGCAACGGTATTCAACGTCGATCCGGTGATCGCATCGCGCGCCGGCTTTACGCCCGAAGAGGTCGCCATTGACGCCAGTGCCATCCTCGAAGGCGAACCCGCAGCCGCGCCCGTCATCACCCAGGACAAGGCGTTCACCATTCGCGTGCGCTATCCCGATGCCAACCGCAGTTCGTTGCAGGCAATGAGCAACACCCTGCTGAACAGTACGACGGGACACACGGCGACGCTCGGCACGCTGGCGAACGTGACGGAGCTTCCCGGCCAGAACGAAATTCGCCGCGAGAACCTGCAGCGCGATGTTACAGTCACTGCTCGTCTGGAAGGACGCGATCTGGGAAGCGCCATCAAGGCCGTCCAGAAGGCGGTAAACGATCTTCACCTGCCACCTTCCATCCGGGTGGTTTATAGCGGGACATACGAGGAGCAGCAGCAGTCGTTCCACGATCTTCTGCTCGTCCTGGTGCTGGCGACGTTGCTCGTATTCGTCGTGCTGCTCTTCGAATTCCGGACGCTGGCCGCGCCTTTGGCGATTCTCGCTTCCGCGCTGCTGTCCACCTCAGGCGTATTTCTGGCGCTGCTCATCACCGGCACCGAGTTCAACATCGCGTCGTTCATGGGCCTGATCATGGTCATCGGCATCGTAGCCAAGAACGGCATTCTGCTGCTCGATGCCGACCAGCGCTTCCGCCGGGAAGGACTGCCTGCCGAAGACGCCATGATCCAAGCGGGCCGCCGTCGCTTGCGACCCATCATGATGACCGCCCTCGCCGCTGTCGCGGGAATGCTGCCGCTGGCATTCGCGCTCGGCGCCGGCTCACAAATGCTTCAACCACTCGCCATTGCAGTCATTGGCGGCATAACAGTTTCGATGGTGCTTTCGCTGATTATCACGCCTGCCGTTCACTACTACTTAAGCCACGATCACAACGCTCCACAAGAAGAGCAATAGAAGGAGAGGACACTAATGAAACGTAATATGGTTCTGTTACTCATCGCGGGGCTGTTGCTGTCGTTGCCCGCGTTCGCGCAAAAGCAGTACAAACTCGTCGACACCGTGAAGCTCGGCGGCGACGGTGGATGGGACTACCTGACCTACGAGCAGGGCGCCCATAGACTCTTCATCACTCGCGGCACGCACGTCATGGTCATCGACACCAACACTTTGAAGCAGGTCGGCGATATTCCCGACCTCAACGGCATTCACGGCGTCGCCCTTGTGCCCGCGATGAACAAGGGCTTCGTCAGCAACGGCGGCGACGATTCCGTCGCGGTCTTCGATATGAAGACGCTGAAGGTGACGGACAAGATCAAAGTCGGCGGGCGTCCCGACGCGATTCTCTACGAGCCCTTCTCCAAGCATGTTTTTACTTTCAACGCTAAGAGCCAGGACTCGACCGTAATCGATGCGGCCAGCGGAAAAGTTCTCGCCACGATTGCACTCGGCGGCAAGCCAGAATTCCCTGCCAGCGACGGCAAGGGCAAAGTATTCGTGAACATCGAAGACAAGAGCGAGCTCGCTGTGATTGACGTGAAGAGCAATACGGCAACGACGCACTGGCCGCTTACGGGATGCGAAGAGCCTAGCGCGCTAGCGTTCGATGTTGCCCACAACCGGCTTTTCTCGGGATGTGGCAACAAAGTCATGGCGGTTACCGACGCTGCAACGGGCAAAATCGTTACCACCGTCCCGATCGGCGCTGGAGTCGACGCAGGCCGCTTCAATGCGAAGACGCAGGAAGTGTTCATGTCCTGCGGCGAGGGGACGTTGCCCGTGATTCACGAAGACGGGCCGGACAAGTACTCGGTGAAGCAGACCGTTTCCACGGCGCGCGGCGCTCGTACCATGGCGCTCGATACCGACACCAATGCGGTGTACCTGGTCACGGCGCAATTCGGCGAGAAGGGGCCGAACGATCGCCGGCCGCCGATGATTCCGGGGACATTTCAGTTGCTGGTGGTGAAGCCGGAGTAGCCTGGCATGTAGGGACTCGAACCCGCATTCGCGACACAGTTGTGTTAGAGGTTGCACGGTGTAGCGTCTTAGAACCGACAGGGAAACCTGTTGGTTCACGCCCGGTCTCTCGCCGCGTTTGACAGGCGCGGAGCGCCGGTGTGGTTTTAGCCTCACGCGTGAGCGTGGGGTTGGCGCCATACATAAACGTCGCCAAGCTGCGGAGCAGCGTCTTCTCGTCGCGGTGGTTCGCAATTTCATTGCGATGTCATACGCGGTTCGCCTATCAACCGTGCCGCTCCGCGGCCGAGAATATATTCTTTTACGTTCCACCCCCACGCTCACGCGTGGGGCTAAATTTTCATCGGCGCTCCGCGCCTCACAACTCCATAGACCACAAATCCCGCAACAATTAGAATCGCGCCAAACGTCAGACCGTTCATCCCCAGAATTCGTTCGCTCTCGCTTGCATACACCGAAAATCCCAACAAGGCCATAGGACAAACTCCGAGGAGGATGGCGCCTACTTTCCCTCCAGGCACCTTGAACGCTCGGGGTAGCTCGGGACGGGTGAAGCGCAGCACTGCCAGTGCCGTGAACTCCAGCAACAGGCTTGTGCCGTAGATCAGGATGTCGATGGTCACCAGCCGCTCAAATCCCAGGCCCAGACACAACGCCCACGCCGTCGCGAGCACTACGACAGAGACCCACGGCACACGCGTGCGGACCGTGAGTTTCGCGAATGCAGGGGGCAGCATCCCATCCAGCGCCATCGCGTATGGCAGGCGGGAATAGCTCAGCACCAGAGCGTTGAACATGCCAAAGGCGCTCATCATTCCACCCGCAACTAGCGCGATGCGCAACACGGGGCCGCCCAGCAAGCCCGCGATTTCCGCCCACGATCCCGTCTCCCACGCAGTAGGACTCAACTTCGTCAGCGACATGGCAGCGACGGGCACGACGTAACTGAGCGCCACCAGCGCCACGGCCGCCAGCATCGCCCGAGGATATGTCCGCTGCGGTTGCTGCACCTCGCCTGCGATGGTCGAGGCATTGTCCCAGCCCATGTAGTTCCACATGGCAACCAGTAGAGCTCCCACAATGTAGGTATGCGACATTGTGGGATGAGCGACGTCCGCCAGGCTTCCGGGTTTGAAGAGGGCCAAAGCCGTGATTGCCACGAACGGCGCAGAAAGGAGTACGAACAGCCACACCGAGGTAAGCGCCACGACCCGTATGCCCGCGAGATTCAGCGCCGCGCAGGCGACTACTACCGCGACGCCGACCAGCAATCCGCGATGGCCTACATCAAACCAGGGAAACAGCCGCACCAGGTAGGCGACAAAGAGCGTCGGGTAAATCGCCATATCGAAGATGCTGGCGACCAGCGACAGCCAGGCTTCTTGAAATCCCCAGAAGCGTCCCATCGCCTCGCGCACCCAGACATAGAAGCCGCCTTCGGCCGGAATGGCGCTTGCCAGCTCGCCGATCATCAGCGCGGTCGGCAGGCTCCACAGCAATGGTGTAATCAGCAGGACGAGCGATCGCTCCCGCGTATCCGGCGCCATGGACAATCTCTTCCGTCCCGTAGGTGCCGCCCGACACCATGAAGAACGTCGCGATCACCAGCGGCAGAAAGGTAAGCTTCGCCCGGCTTCGGTTCGGGTGCGAGGCGGGCGAGTCGAGAGGCGCCCCGGGAGAATTAACAACGGCCAATGATCGCTGCCTTGGGTGGAATGGGAAGGTCAGGCTAACACAAATAGGAAAGGCCTCCGTGTAAGACCGGAGGCCGGGTTTCGGTTGAAAAAGAAAAACGAGGCTGAAAGCCTCGCCTCAGTTAGTGCTTCTTTTTCTTCGGAGCAGCCTTCTTGGCAGCCTTTTTCTTAGCCGGCATGATGTTATGCCTCCTTGTTAGATACCTTCTCCCTTGAAGGTTGGGCTCGCGCCCATTAATCGCCATAGCTGCTCTATAACTTGGGTGAGCACTATGTCTAGCACCATATGTTGCGGTTAGATTCCGGGAATGTCAACACTTTTCTTTAAAAAAATTCTTGCGCGGGTGCGGGACTTGTGCCTTTGCACAGATATCTGTGCAGCTGTTGGTCGAAAGGGCGGGACGCAATCACGCCGCAAACAGATATCGCGCCAGCATCCGCTTCATCTCGGCGATGATGCGATCGCGATCTTCGCGCGTCGGCAGCTCGTAGGCGTAAGCGATCAGGCGCTCGCCGGCTTCGCTGACCACGCGCAATCGCAAGTCGAGTTCAGAAGAGTCAGCCATGCCCAGTCGCCGCACGATGAACGTCTTCAGTAGACCGGGCAATCCGACATGAGGGGAGGCCTCGCGCTCTTTGGTCGCAGGACTGATGTGACGACCAAAGGAAATAGTGCGGAAATCGGGATGGGCGTCCAGGTAAACGATATAAGCATCGACGACGGCGTCGAGCACTCGGGCCGGGTCGAACTTCTTAAGCCCGGCAACGTCGCGGATGACGAGTTTCAGCAGCTTGGGCTCGACTTCCGCCTTGAAGTTTTCGACGTGACGCACGGCGATCGCGTCGATGATCGTCTGCTTGTCCGGAAAGAAGCGGTACAGCGCGCCGACCGAGAGCCCGGCTTCCTCCGCGATGCGGGTAGTCGTGATCTCCTCCAGCGAAACGCGCTGTAACAAAGCGCTGGCCGCGTCGAGCACGCGTTGCACCGTCTGCTGGCTGCGCACCTGCACCGGCGCGCGCCGGGGAGACGGCGACTCTAATGGCGTATCTTCCTGCGAATTGAAAGGTTCGTCGTGCATTGAGGCGAGCTGTCAGCTTTCAGCTATCAGCCGTCAGTTTAAATGAATACGTCTGCAATCCTTCACCGGAGAGGTAGACAGCGCAACCCCACGGTGGGCGAGCATCTTCCTGGTTAGCTGAGAGCTGACGGCTGATAGCTGTTAGCTTCAGGCCGCAATCGAGAGTCCCTGCCCGCGCATCCATATCTTTTCCCATCAGAAAGGACCTACGTGCCCCAACTCTTCGAACCGCTCAACCTACGCGGCATCACCTTCCCCAACCGCATCGGCGTCTCGCCCATGTGCGAGTATTCCTCGCTCGACGGCCTCGCCAACGAATGGCACTTCGTTCACCTGGGCAGCCGCGCTGTGGGCGGCGCTGGACTGGTGATGACCGAGGCTGCCGCGGTTTCGCCCGAGGCCCGCATCTCGCCGCAGGACCTCGGTATCTGGTCCAGCAAGCACGCCGAGGCGCTCGCTCCCATCGTGAAATTCATTCGACGTCACGGCAGTGTTGCCGGAATTCAACTGGCGCATGCGGGACGCAAGGCCAGCACACCGCGCCCTTGGGAAGGCAGTTCCTGCATCCCGGAAGCCGACGGAGGATGGAAGCCCATCGCGCCTTCGGCGATCGCATTCTCGCCCAGCTACTGCCCGCCGCGCGAGATGACGCGCGAGGATATTGCTCGCGTGCGTGCTGAGTTCGCAGCGGCAGCCACGCGCGCGATTCGTGCCGGCTTCGAAGTCGTCGAGATTCACGCCGCCCACGGATACCTCGCGCACGAATTCCTGTCGCCGCTGAGCAATCAACGCACCGATGAGTATGGCGGCAGCTTCGCCTCACCTCTTCGAGCGACTCGCCGATCGTCTCCGCCCCACGCAGCGCACGATCGTCGATCCCTACTTCGGCGGCGTGCGCTGTGTCGATCGCGGTGTACGCGCGCGTGAGCGCGGCGACGTGATCGGCGATGCGCTGATCGACCATCTTCACGACGGCCTCGGCGTGGCCCTTCGCGGCCTGGCGCGCGGTGCGATCGCTCGAGGCGACCGCGGACCTCGGCGAGGCGCAGCAGCGACGCCCACGTCCCGCGCACCTCGCGCGCTGATCGATGATCGAGCAGCTCCTCGGCGGCGTGGCGGCGGAGCTCGGCGCCGTCGCGTAGACGCGCTCGCGCGGGCTCGCTGACCTCGGCGGCCGCGCCGTCGAGCGCGTGCGCGAGCGGATCGTCGGCGTCGACGAGGAGCGGGAGCGCGACGAGCACCGACCGCGACCGCGACCGAGACGGCGCGCACGGCGGGCGACGCGGCGCCGTACGCCGAGGTGAGCGATCCGGCGATCGCGCCTCCACAGGCGGCGATCGCGACGTGGAGGAGGCGCGTGCTCTGTGCGCGCACGCGCGTCGTTCGCTCGGCGAACGCGGCGCCGACGAGCACCGCGCCGGCCGCCGCGGGGGACGCGACCGCGACGACGGCGCTCGCGAACGCGCCGAGCGCGCCGGCCGCTCCGGCGATCGCGATGGGCGCGCCGCTCGCGGCGATCGCGACGAGCGCGCCGAGCGCGACGAGCAGCATCGATCCAGCGATCGGGCCGAGCCGCCCGGCGAAGGGCGTGAGCGCGAACGCAGCGGCCGCGGCGACGAGGAAGGCGATCTTTCGCATGGTCATCTCCGCTCAGAGGCGCTGCGCATGCGTGTTCGCGATGTCCTTCGCAGCCGAGGCCTTCGCGGCCGACTTGCCCGTCGCCGCTCTCCGGGCGGCGCGCTGTCGAACTGCGACTTCGCCGTTCGGTAGTCGTAGCTCTGCGCTTCGACGGCGGGCTGCGCGGCGGCGGGCGCGGCGCGTCGCCGCGGCGCTGAGATCGGCGATGTTCTGATCGATGAGCTTGTCGGCCGTGCGCGCGATCGCCCTTCGCGTAGGCCTCGGTCGCCTCGAGCTGACGCATCGACGCGAGCACGCTCATCGCGTTCGCGAAGCACGGCCCCGTCGCGGCTCTGCTCGACCTCGTGGGGATCGGTCGTGCCCGCGACGTCGAGACGCGCGAGGTGCGCTTCGCCCGCGCCGCCGCCGACGCGCGTCCAGCTCACGTCGCCTTCGATGCCCGCGCGTCTCGCCTGTCTGCAGATCGGTCGCGAGCTCGATGACGACGCGCCGCTCGTCGCCCGCGAAGAGCGAGCCCATCGACAGCGCGACCTCGGTGCCGTCGGCGTTGGGATGCGCGTCGGCGCCGATCGCGCGCACGAAGCGGAAATGCGCCGGGATGACGAGCTTCGCGGTCGCCGTGTCGATCGTCGTTCGCGGCCGTCTCGTCGAGCTCGCGATGGAGGAAGCGTCGCGAGCGCTGCCGCCGTCTTTCACGAAGGCGAAGTTGCCGTGTCCGGCGCGCGCGACGCCGCCCATGTACTGCTCGTCGAAGTCGAGCCCGATGCCCATCGACGAGACGGTGACGCCGCGCTCGGCGGCGCCTCTGCGCGAGCGCTTCGGCCTGCGCGCGCGTCGAGTCGAGCCCGTCGCTCGCGAGCACGACGCGACGCACGCGACCGTGGCCGGCCTCGGCGAGCGCGCGGAGACCCTCCGAGAGCCGCCCGGGATGTTCGTCCCGCCGCCCGCGCGCAGCGCGTCGATCTTGGCGATGAGCGCGCTCCGCACGTTGCCCACGCGGGCGAGGCTCTGCACGAGCTCGCTCCCGCTGTCGTAGCGGACGAAGGCGATCTCGTCGTCGTCGCGCATGTCGCGCACGAGCTGGACGGCGCTCCGCTTCGCCTGCTCGATCTTCTCGCCCTCCATCGATCCCGAGTGTCGAGCACGATCGCGAGCGACAGCGGCGCGCGCTCCTTCGTCCTTCGGCGGCGTCGGCGACGAGACGGAAGTCGGCGAAGATCCGCTGCTCGCCGGTCGACGAGCACCTTGGTGTGGCTGAGCGCGAGCGATGCCGTGCGCGCCCGGGCCGCTGAACGAGGTCGTCGTTCGATCCGCTCGGAGCGTCGCTCGTCGACGAGGGCGACGGGCCCCGTCATTCGCGCGTCGGCGGGGCTGCGAAAGAGGACGAGCCCTCCGGCGGCGAGAGCGATGACGCTGGCGGCGAGACCGCGGCGGATCCGGGCGTGCGGAACCAGGTGCGAATCGACATGTCGGCGCTCCTTCGAGCTCGAGGGTGGACGACTCCATCCCGGCTGGGCGCCGCGTTCGCGCGCGCCTGCTGGTGACGACGGAGTTCGGATTGCGCTCTCCGACGACCGAGCTTTGCGATCGATCTAAAAAATCTATGACGCAGCGATCAGACCGGCCGCTTTTGCCAAGAAGGCACGCGCCGCCTCGAGCAGCCGAGCGGGCTCGTTCGCGGACGGATCGTCGGTCACGATCTCGACGAGGTGCTCGAGGATCTCGCCGATGATGCGACCCGGCGGGAGGCCGAGCTCGCGCATCGAGATCGTTGCCGTCGATCGCGAGGTCCTCGCGTCGAGAGCGCGGCGCCGGCGGCGATCAAGGCGTCGACGCGCGCGCGGAGCTCGCTCGAGCTTCGCGAGCTCGTCGGTCGCGTCGCGGCCCTTGCCGAGCGCGTCGGCGAAGCCGAGCTCGTAGAGATCGGGCGCGAGCTCGGGCGTGACGCGGCGGATCCAGCGGCGCACGGCGGCGTCGCTCCACTCGTCCGAGTAGCAGATGAGGTGATGGCGAACGAGCGCCGACGATGCGCGCGCGCTCGTCGTTCGAGAACTTGAGCCGCGTGAGGATCGGATCGGCGATCTCGGCGCCGACGCGCTCGTGCTCGTAGAAGGTGTAGTCGTTCGTCTTGTCCGAGAAGGCGCGCGTTCGCGGCTTGCCGACGTCGTGGAGCAGCGCGGCGACGCGGAGGATCGGCGTCCGGCGCGCACGCGTCGAGGCACGCCATCGCGTGGCCCCAGACGTCGAACGCGTGCCACTTGTTCTGCTCGCAGCCGACCGACTCGAGCAGCTCCGGGCAGGTGATCGCGAGGATGCCGGTCGTCGCATCACCTCGAAGGCGACGCTCGGCCGCTGCGCGCGCATCGTCTTCATCCACTCGTCGCGGACGCGCTCGGCGCTGACGCGGCGGAAGGTCTGCGAGCGCGCGCTCGCTCGCCCATCGCGCGCTCGGTGTCGGGATCGATCGCGCACTCGAGCGTCGCGGCGAAGCGCGCGGCGCGAAGCACGCGGAGCCCGTCCTCGGCGAAGCGCTCGAGCGGCGTCGCCGACGGCGCGGACGACCCGCGCCTCGAGATCCCGCTGCCCCTCGAACGGATCGATGAGCGTGCCCGTCGACGGGATCGATCGCGATCGCGTTGAAGGTGAAGTCGCGGCGCGCGAGGTCGGCGGTGATGTCGTCGACGAACTCGACCGTGTCGGGCCGCCGGCCGTCGCGTGTACGCGCCCTCGCCGCGCAGCGTCGTCACCTCGTACGGCACGCCGTGCACGAGCACGGTCACGGTGCCGTGCTGGATGCCGGTCGGGATCACCTTGCCGAAGACATGGCGACGACCTCGTCGGGCCGCGCGTCGGTCGCGACGTCCCAATCCTTCGCGGGCGCGCCGCGCAGGAGATCGCGCACGCAGCCGCCGACGATCCAGCCGCGCTTGCCCCTCTCGCGAAGGCGCCGGCAGATGCCGAGCACGTCGTCGGGACCTGCGACGAGGAGGTGCGCATCATGCGTCGCCTTAGCCGCTGACGCCGCTCTCACCGCGTCTTCGACCGCGAACGGCCTTACGTCCAGAGACCGACGACTATCGCGAATCCCAAGGATTGACGTCTCGCCCTTCTTGCACGCGTCGCATTGATCGGGCTTCGCCGCCGGCGCCGCTCGGCTTCGCGCCGCGCGCCGTCGGAGCGGCTTGAGCTCGACCAGCTTGCTCGCCTCCTTGCCGTCGAGCTCGAGCTTCGACCGTCTCGTAGCCGTCGCGCGCGGATCTCGATGTGCGACGGTCTTGCCGTCCTCGACGTCGAGGAGCGCCGGGCAGTCTGAGGGCCTGCTGCCGTCGCGATAAGCGCCTGCGCGGTCTTCGGGCGTCGCGGCGAGCGCGACCGTCGTGCTTCTTCGCCGCGGGCGCCGCGGTGGCTCGGCGCGGTGGCGGGGGCGCGGCGCGTCGCGGTCGCCGCACGGCGGTCGCCGCGTCGCGTCGCCGTCGGGCTTCGGACTTGGCGTGCGCTCATGCCGCTGATCATGAAGATCGCCGCGACGAGGCCGACCGCCGCGACCGCGCCGGCGATCCAGACGTAGCGTCGGCCACGGCTTCCGCGACTGTGCGGCGTCGCCGGCACGATCGCGCTTCGCCGGCTTGAAGAAGTCGTGCGGCACGTTGAAGCCGCCCGAGCGCGCCATCATCTCGGCGACCGCGTGCGGCACCCCGCCGTGCTTGAGCGTCTCGAGATCGGCGCGCGAGCTCCTCCATCGACTGGTAGCGCCGCCTCGGGCTTCTTCGAGAGGCACTTGAGGATGACCGCCTCGAGCGACGGCGGGCACTCCGGCGCCGGCACCAGCGCGCGGATCGGGACCGGCGCCTTGTACATGTGCTGCGTCAGGATCCCCATGAAGTTGTCGGCGTTGAACGGGAGCTGCCCGCTCATCATCTCGTAGAGGATGACGCCGAGCGCGTAGATGTCGGTGCGGTGATCGACCGGCGCGCCCGCCGCCTGCTCGGGCGACATGTAGTGCGGCGTGCCGAAGACCGGCGCCGGCCTTGGTGAGCTTGGTGTTGCCGCGCTGCCCGCGACCTTGGCGATGCCGAAGTCGAGGATCTTCACGAAGTCCTGGTCGGTGCCGCGCTGGACGAGGAAGATGTTGTCGGGCTTGAGATCGCGGTGAACGATGCCGCGCTGCGTGCGCCGCCGCGAGGCCGTCGGCGATCTGGATGCCGATGTGGCAGATGCGCTCGACGGCGATGCGCTCGCCTGCCTCCATCGACCTGCGGTGAGGCTCTGCCCCTCGAGGAACTCCATCACGAAGTAGGTCGAGCCGTCGGGCAGGTCGCCGAAGTCGGAGATGTCGACGATGTGCGGGTTGCCGATGCTCGACGCGGCCTTCGCCTCTTGGAGGAAGCGGTCGAGGATCTCGCGGTCCTTCGCCATGTCGGCGCGGAGCACCTTGATCGCGACCTTCTTGTCGATGACCTTGTGGCGCGCGAGGTAGACGAAGCCCATCCCGCCTTCGCCGAGGAGCTTCTCGATCTTGTAGCGGTGGTCGAAGGTCGTCCCGATGTACGGATCGCTTCGGCGCCGGCGGGCGCGCGTCCTCGTCGCGCTCGACGCTCGAGCGGGCGGCGGGATGTCGAGCGACGCCTCCGGGTCGATCTTGCCGACGTCGCCGAGCCGATCGGCGATCGCGCGGAGCTCCGGATCGCTGACGCGCGACTTCGGCTTCGGTCGACCGACGGCAGCGGCGGCCGCGGCGGGATGATGCCCGAGCCGCCGGACGCTCATCGGAGCGCGCTCACCGGAGCGGCGGCGCCGCGGCGGCGAGGTGCCGGCGGCCGACGCCGATGAGGCGCGGTCTGTCGACGGGAACGCCGGTCGCGGCGGCGCCTCGCTGGGCGGCCGGGCGGCCGCGGACGTCCGTTCGGCGACTTCGGGCTCGGCGTTCGTCTGTGCTCATGCGTAGGCTCGATGAGCTCGCGCCGCAGCGCACGCGCTGCGGCAAGAGACCAAGCGGCGGCCAGCGTAGCAGGCGCGGACCATCGAAAAGCCCGCGACATCGCGATTCACGGCATTTCAGGTCTCGCGAGCCGCCGGAGGCGAGCGCTGCCTTTGCGACCTTCGCCGGGCGAGGCTGCTTCGAAACGGGACTCGTCAAGGCTGGCGGGTTCTGCCGTGACGCCGGATGCCGGCGTCACGCTTCTGCTAGAGGCCATCCGCGCATGGGCTATCCGATCGAGCTCGCGCTTCGCTACCTGGGCTCGAAGAAGCGCGCGTTCATCTCGGTCGGGACGGCGTTCGCGATCCTCGGCGTCGCGCTCGGCGTCGCGGCGCTCGCGACCGTGATGAGCGTCACCGGCGGCTTCCAGGCGCAGTTCCGCGAGAAGGTCCTCGGCGTCAACGCGCACGTCCTCGTGCTCAAGTACTCGACCGATTTCCGCGAGTACCGCACGATCATGGAGCAGGTCGCGAAGGTGCCCGGCGTCATCGGCGTCGCGCCCTTCAGCATCAACCCGATGATGCTCACGCACGGCGACGCGACCGCGACCGGCGTCCTCCTGAAGGGCGTCGATCCGGCGCTCAGCCTCGGCGTCGACGCGCCGCCGGCACGCATGCCCGGTCCTCGATCTGCCGCAGCACATCGTCGCGCGAGCGATCTGCCACGAGCCTCCGCGGCGGCCGTGCGCCGCGCGCAAGCTCGCGCGGCCTCGCGCGATCGCGGCGCTACGCCTCCGCGCGACGCGACAACGCTCGACGCCGCCCGACCGCGAGGCGCCGCTCGACGGCGGACGCCGACGAGGTCGACGACGCGCGGCCGCAACGCGGACGCTCATGCGCGAGATCGAGCGCCGCATCCGCAAGCCGCGAGCAGGAACAAGCTGCGAGACGCGAGCGCGCGCCGAGGCCAGGCGCGAGCGCGCCGGCGACGCCATCGACGCGGGCGCCCGACCGCGGCTGCCCGCGATCGCGAAGAGCGCGCCCGCAGGGCGAGATCGAGCCGGACGGCGGCTACAAGAGCGTGCTCCCCGACGACGACGATCTGCCCGCCGACGTCGATCCCGATCCGTGCGCCGACCCGGTCGCGGTCGCGAAGATGCCGGGCATCGTCATCGGCATCTCGCTCGCCAAGACGCTGAACCTCAAGCTCGGCGACTGCGTGACGGTCACGTCGCCGACGATCGGCTTCTCGTTCTCGGGCGGCGCG
This sequence comes from uncultured Acidobacteriaceae bacterium, assembly GCA_963819645.1. Taxonomy (GTDB): domain Bacteria; phylum Acidobacteriota; class Terriglobia; order Terriglobales; family Acidobacteriaceae; genus CAVVDY01. The sequence continues at coordinate 24,552 of CAWFWZ010000008.1, read as the reverse complement.
ATCAAGCCGCCGGTCGCCAAGCGCTTCCGCGTCATCGCCGTCTTCGAGGCCGGCTTCGATCAGTACGACTCGAAGCTCGTCTACACCGATCTCTACGAGGCGCAGGCCTTCTACGATCAGGGCGACACCGTCACCGGCGTCGAGATGAAGGTCGACGACATCGACAAGGCCCCGGCGATCTCCGAAGCAGATCGGCGAGCATGCTCGCGAACGGCCTCTACCACACGATGGACTGGGAGGAGCTGAACCACGGCCTCTTCACCGCGCTCCGCATCCAGCAGATCGGGATGAGCGCGGTGCTCGCGCTCATCATCGTCGTCGCGGCCTTCACCGTCATCGCGACGCTGATCATGGTCGTGCTCGACAAGAAGAAGGAGATCGCCGTCCTCAAGGCGATGGGCGCGACCGACGACGCCATCCTGCGGATCTTCCTCTATCAGGGCGGCGATCATCGGCTTCGCTCGGCACGACGCTCGGCCTCCTGCTCGGCCTCGTCGTGTGCAAGGGGCTGCTCGTCTACGGCTTCCCGCTCGATCCGAAGGTGTACTTCATCTCGCGCCTGCCGGTGCAGGTCCGGCCGCAGGAGTTCTTGATCACGGGAGTCGTCGCGATCGTGATCTGCCTCGCCGCGACGATCATGCCGAGCCTCTACGCGGCGCGGCTGCGCCCGGCGGAGGGGTTTCGAGATCAATAGCGGGTGCGGATCCCGCTTCGGGCCCTGACGCTTCTTACCGCGAGCGTCAGCGAGCGCGACCTCGACTGCCCGCTACTCCCGAAATCTCACCCCGTTGCCCGAGAGTGCGCGGGGGTGAGGGTCGGAAGGGAGCCACTAATGAGCCGCTCCGTTCAGCAGCGACGCCGAAGCGCCGTTCGTGTTGGCGATCCCGTTCGAAGGCGACGGGGGCGCAGTGCTCGCCGGGTCCGCCGGCGCGGCGGGGGCGACGAGCGTCCCCTTGACGTCCTTCTTCTGCTTCTTGCCCATCGTGTGACGAGCTTCGCGCGTCGCCAGCGAGAGCTGGACGGCGTGCATCTTCGATCTCGACGTCTTCTCCGCGACCTTCGGCGGCGGGATAGCCGAACTCGTGCGCCTCTTGACTGTCGGCGCCGAACTTGATTGGCGACCCACGCCTTCAGCCCCTTGTCGACTGCGCGGCGCGCGGCTTCCGCCTCGTCGCGATCCGGTGAGAGCCACCTTGAGCTCCGCGCGCTTGGCGATGACCGCGGCGCGGCTATCGAGGCTGGCTTGGAAGACCGCGATCGAGTCGGCGAGCTTGTAGTGCTCGCCGTTGATCGAGATCTCGGCTTTGGGTGTGACATACTTCTTCAGAGCGAGGATGCGCTGCGAGGAAGCATTCGACGAGGACTGCGTTGTTCTTGATGGTGCTCATGATGACGACCTCCTTCTTTGGAACTGCGATGGTGAGAGCCTCATTGCCCTCACTATGCTATTAGGTTTGAGGAGACGGGTTTTTACGGTCGGCCGGTCGATTTGTTTTGGGACCGCGTGGCGGGGGCTCTGGACGGAAGAAACGAAGCTCGGGGCGCGTACAGTGCGCGGGTCAAGGGCTCGACCCGGCGACTGAAGACGTTGACCCAGCGTGTGGACGCGACGACCCGACGGGTCGAGGCGTGAAGGAATCCGAGCTGGAGACACGAGAACCCGAGGTGCGGAGGGGTCAACCCAGCGAGGGAACGCGAAGACCCGGCGAGCGGAGACGTTGGCTGCTGGTGCGGGCCGCGAGAACCCGAGGAGGAGAGACGAGGACCCGAGAAGGGGACGCGAGGACCCGAGGAGCCATGACGCCGAGAGGGCGAGCGGACGCGTTGACCTGAGCAGGAAGGAGGGTTACCTGCGAGTACGGGATCGAGGAATCCATCGGGTCGTCGCGTCCGCTCAGCAGGCGGGCGTGTCCACACCTCCGGTCATCGTCTCCACACCTCGGTCATCGTCTCCACGCCCGTGTGGACGCGATCTCGTCGGGTCGTCGTGTCCGCACGATGGTCGAGGCGAGATCCCGCCGGTTGCTCGCCGTTCGCTGCTCCGAGCCAGTCGGCGGCCGGGAATACTCGCTGGGGCGGGGCGTTTTCAGGTCGAGCGCGGGGGGGTCATTCGCGGGGCGGGGCGTTTGCACGTCGAGCGGACGCGCGTCTTGCGCGGCTCACGGCGCTCATTCCGCCCCCTCGCTATCCATTAATCCGGTCCGCGAACCGGCGTCACCAAAGGAGGCAGGGGCTGCAAAGGAGTGGCCGCGCTCCCATACGGTTCCGGTCCCCGCCGCGCGCTCGGCCGGCGGCGACCGAGCCCCGTGATGGCATCTCGACGGACGTGCGCAATCTGCAGGGGCGCGAAGCGCTCACGTACGACGACTGGCTGCAGCGCACGCATCCGCGTTCACCTGAGGGCGAACGCGCTCGCAGCGGAGTAGCGGATAACTCACTTCACGGACTTCGAGACGGAGCCGTCGGTGAAGTCGGGGCTCGAGCCCTGGTTGGTCCAATAGACGGTCGTCCCGTCCACGGCGACTCCGGCGGGCTCTCCCTGCCCGGCAATCAGAGCAGTCGGTTTGCCGGCGCAGCCGCCGACCGCGCATTTCATGATGGCACCGTCGGCGTAGTTTTTGGGAGTCGTGCCGGAGTCAGCCCAGTAGACGCTCGCGGCGTCGACCGCGATGCTTCTCGGCCACGGCTGACCCGAAGCGAGCTGCTCGGGGGCGCCCCCACAGCCGAGGATCGAGCACTTCATGACGGCGCCGTCGACGATGCCGGCGACGTTGCCCCCAGCGGTCCAATACACGCTGCTGCCGTCGACCGCGAGGGCATTGCCATAAGGCAAATTCGGTCCTCCCACGACTTGCGTTGGAGCACCCCCGCAACCACCGAGGAGGCATTTCATGACGGCAGCGCCAGTCGTCCAATAAACGCTGGTCGCGTCGAGCGCGATCGCCCAAGGGTCCGGTTGGCCGGTAGCGAGCTCCGTCGGAGCGCCGGCGCAACCGCTCAGCGCACAGCGCATGACGGCGCCGTCCGGATATCCCCCGCCCGTGTTGTTTGGAGTGAACGGACCACGCGTGGTCCAATAAACGCTCGTGTCATTGACGGCGATTGCTCTCGGCAGCGCCTGCCCCGAAACGAGCTCTGTCGGAGCGTCGCCACAGCCGCTTATCGCGCATCGCATGACGCTGCCGTCATCCATGCTCACGCCGCCATTGGTCCAGTAGACGTTCGTCCCGTCGACCGCGATGCCCGACGGGTTGCTTTGGTTCGAGGCGAGCACCGTCGGGTTTCCGCCGCAGCCACCGATCGCGCACTTCAATATGGCGTTATCGGCGATCCAATAGACGTTCGTCCCGTCGACGGCGATCGCAGAGGAGACCTTCTGACACGATGCCAGCACGGTATCGGAAGCGCCCCCTGCGCTGCTGCTCATGGTCGGACCCGAGCAAGGATTGGGACCGCCGCTCGCGCTCGAGGCCGATGCCCCCGCGTTCGACTCTTCGCTGATCGTCTTCGAGCATGCGCTTCCGGCGAGCGCGACCAGAGCAATCGCAGTGATGAGTCGCGGCGCAAGCTCGGCCTTGAGCTCCGCGTCAGATGGTCTTCGGTTTCGTTTCGCCACGGCACCCTCCTCGCGATCCCCGGGTCCACGAACGTGGCAACGACGGATGGCACAGAGCGGCCCAAAAGCCGCTACGGGCGAGAGGCAGCAAGATGGGTGCCGCCCCTCGCCTCATGGACGGTCTTCGATAAGAATGCACCAGAAGAGCTTGTTTCAGCCCGACGTGATATCGCCCCGGCAAGCGACGCGCTGGCGCCTTCGCCGTGAACAAACGCAGGCAAGCTCCGCGGTTTCCAGGACAGAGGCCTCGAGGCTCGGCGATGGCGCGTATATTCAATTACGTTAACTCTTGAAGCGCGCGGCAGAAGCTCTTCGCTACCCACTGGTAATCGACCGCTGTCTCAGAACAGAGGTCAGCGGGACCCGAGTAAGTCGAAACTCTACGCTCAGCGGCAGTAGCAAGCGGATGCGCCTGGCCATCCGCTAGGGTTGGGTCTTAGCGCAGTACACCAAACGTCGAGTGGGTACGCGCCAACATGGGGAAGAACGCAGTCGCAGGCGATGCACGAATCGAACGTTATCGTCTGATGATTCCGCCGGCGTGTGCGATATCGAGCTCGGTCGAAATCCGGAGCCCGACGAGCCCGGGATAGTCGTAGCTGACCTTGTGTGAGACCGACAGCGCTCGCGCCTGCGCGTCGACCTCGAGATCCCAGCCGCGGGCGAAGCGCAGGGCGATGCCTCCCCCGAGCAGAATCTGGGCGCGCGCGTCGTCCTCGGGCAGGACGACTCCGTGCCATCGCTCGGCCGTGTCATGGGCGAAGTCGAGCCCGAGGTGGACGCGCAAGAGAATCGCGAACGAGCGGCGTCGTGCCGCGGAAGGAGACAGAGAGGCGGCTCGGAGCGCGATATCCCTGGTCGTTCTCGTAGGCGCTGAAGAGGCCGAGACACGCGACATCGAAGACAAGAGGTCGCGCGACGTAGAAGAGAATCGAGCCCAACGATCGGGATGAACGTCCCCGTGCCGAGCTCGACGTGATCGTAGAGCCTTGCTTCTCGCGCGAGCTCGTCGGGATCGGGCCTCGGTCTCGCCTATCGGCAACGTGGTCCCGACGCGCGCCGCGACCCGGAACGCGACCCATGGCTCCGAAGGAGCGCAGCATGAGCCACGGATCCAGGAATCCGCTCCGGTTCTCTGGTGGGTAGGTGCTGGGACTGGAGACAGACTCCCCACTCCCATTGCTCAGGGTCGGCGAGACGTGGACGACGCGCGAACCCACGCGCGTCTCCACGGCGAGCCAATCGGTGACGTGGTAAGCGACGTCGAGCGCGACGTCGGAGCGCAGGAGATCGAGGCGCATCATCGGCGGCGGCGGGAGGCCGGCAGTGCACACGACGCCGACGTCGGCGCAGCGCGCGGCGCGCTCGATGCGTTCGGGGAGCGCGATCGCCGCGAGCGCGATCGCGAGCGAACCCGCGGGCTCGCTCCGAGCCCAGCCCGCTCCGAACGGGACCGTCGGGTCGGCGTGCGCGGCGCGCGGCCACGAGGTCGAGGCGACACCGCGAGCGCGCACGCTCCGGCGATCGAGCGCCCTCCAATCATCGAGGCTCTGTCGGCCCCGGCGACGCCTCCGGATCGAGCGTGTAGACGACGATGGGCGCCGACTTGCCGCGGACCGTCGCCGGCGGCAACGCTCGCGCGGGTGCCTCGTCGCCCATGCGCTCGTAGACTCTCGTGGCTGACGAGGATCTCGGTGCCGTAGTCCTTGTTGAGCGATTGAATGCGAGAGGCCACGTTCACCACGTCGCCGATGACCGTGTACTCCATGCGCTCGGTACTCCCGACGCTGCCCGCCACCATCTCGCCGCAATGGATGCCGATGCCGATCCGCACGGGGTCGAGCCCCGAGGCGCTCTCGACGGCGTTGAATCGCGCGAGGGCGGCGCTCATCCCCAGCGCGGCGCGCACGGCCCTCTTCACGTGCTCGGGCTCGGCGACCGGGGCGCCGAACACCGCCAGGATCGAGTCGCCTCCGAATTTGTTGATGTACCCTCGCTCGGCGCGGATCGCGGGCTCGACCGCCGCGACGTAGCGGTTGAGAAACGCCACCACCTCCGCCGGTCGGAGCCGCTCGCTCAAGGCGGTGAAGCCGCGAATGTCGGCGAAGACGACCGTGGCGTCGACCGTGGAGCCGCGCAGGCTCGCCGGGCCGCGCATGATCTCGTCGGCGACCTCCGGCGCCACGTAGCGGCCGAACGCGTCGCGCAGCCTCTCGCGCTCCTCGAGGCCTCGCGTCATCCGATTGAACCCGTCGTACACGTCGGCGAACTCGTCGGTCGTCACGGCCTCGACGTCGCGTGTCGAGCGCGCCGCTCTCGACGCGGCGTAGCGCGTCGCGGAGCTCGCCGGTGAGCCACGAGACTTCGCGCGCCATGAAGATCGCGATGGTGATCCCCATGACCGAGGCCACGAGGACGAAGAGCAAAACCCAGAGATCGAGGCGGCGGAGGAGCTCCGGGGCGATCTCGCCGCCGAGCGGCCCAGCGAGGCGTCGCACCTTCACGAGGACGGTCACGCCGAGGCCGGTCATCGGGACGAGCACGAGGAACGTCGAGATCGCGAGGAGCTTGCGCTTCGTGTCGACGCGGACGATCCGCCCGGCGGACGCGGCGGTCGACACGACGCACCGGCGCCGAATAGCGGGAATCACCGAGCGCACGGCCGCGCCGACGCCGAAATACTCGTGGATCGCGTGCCCGACCGCGAAGAGGAGCATCGTCGCCGCCGCGATGGTGAGCTGCCAGCCTTCCACTCCGAGCGCGGCGATCCGGTTGCCGAGCAAAGAGAGGAGGAGCGTCGGCACGCCGAAGGCCGGCAAGTGAACGAGCATGACCCGCATCGCGGCGAAGAGCGGGAGGTTCCTGGCTCGATCGAGCGCCGCGGGCGCGAGCGCGGTGGCCTCCTCGCCGGGCAGCGCCGCGAAGAAGGCGGCCACGGGTCGATGCTGCGCGCGGATCACGAGCACGTCTGCGAGCACCGTGCACGCGAGCGAGAGCGGCAGGACGAGCCCGAAGACGATCTTCATCTGTCGGACGCTGAGGTCGAGGCCGTAAAGGAAGAACGCGCCGCCGAGCCCGATCGAGACGAGCGCAGAGACGGCATAGACGCGGATCGAGCGACCGAAGAGCCAACGGCCCAGATCTTCCCTCGCAGCGGACGCGCTGGAATCGCGCTCTTCGGCTACCGCCTCGAGCATGCGGTCCAGTTTGTCGTCGGCGTCGCGACCGAACGCTCCGCCAGTCATAGGACGATACCCAACGCCGCCGAAAGCAGCTACTTTTGCCATGCGCGACACGACGCGTGAACCGCGCGGTCTGCGTCGCAATCGTCTCGGCATGAGTGACCTCGCAATCGCGGGCGGTTGCCCCTGCGTAGGGTGCGCTTCGTGAGCGGCGTTCGTCACCTGGTTCGGCGTCCCGGAGGCAGCCTTCTCAATAGCCTCAGGCACGCTTGAGCCGCTTGCTGGTGGGCAGTTGCCAGCGGATCGAGCGTCCCCAAGGAGCCACGCGAACGACCGCGGTCCGACGCCGAGTCGACGCGGCGATTGCGTCGCTTTACTTGCGGGGCTGGCCTGAGACAATGGACGCGGTTCTTGGAGGATCGCGCATGCGTGCCCTACTTTCTGCCTTGGCGGCCCTCGCTCTAGCCGCGAACACCGGGTGCAGCGCTCCTGCGCCGGCCATCGTGGTCGATGCGGCGTGGAACCTGAGCTTCGCCCCGGGCCCGTCCGGCACGTGCAGCCTCCCCAATACCGCCTTCGGCGCGGTATCCGAGTCGACTTTCGCGCCAATCCCTCCGAGGTGGGCGACTCGGTGAGCGAATGGACCTTCCTGCAACGTGGTCAGCATGACGCGGGCAACGTTTTCGGCGAGCGCGATGACGGAAGTGGGAAACCCGGGCGGCGCGTCTTTTTTCAGCTTCTCGATCGACAACATCTCCGCGGCGATTCCGGCGTCGCCTGCCAGCGGTAACATCCAGTTCACCGGGCCGACGACGGGCCAACAGCTCGTCTCAGGCACCTGCGACTTCTATTTCAAGAATCCCGGTGCGAGCACCGAGGGCGTCGCCGACGGGAATCTGGTGCGCCTATACCTGCCCGAGTCTCATCATAAGCGCTGGAGGCGCTCCGGACGCGTGCCAATAACTGAGAGCTTCGTGGCCTACCGGAACTGCGCCCTGGGCGTCGAGCTCTGAGGGCCTGCTCGTTCACTGTAGCCGACTCACGAAGGGCGCGGAGTTTGGCAGCCGTCCGACGTCGAACAGACAAACAGCTCGAGGGAGCCGTGTCACTGGGAACGCGGCAGAGCAGTGCGCAGTTTCTCCGCTGTTCGATCGCAGGTCTACTGACCGGACTGCTCGCAGACTTCTTCGAGGCCGCACGTCGCAAAGTGGCTTTTTGGCGAAGCCGCTCGAATTCGAGAAGAGGACGACTGATTTCGAATAGGAGCAAAACCATAGCGGCCGCGAACATCGCGATGAAGCAAGTCAATCGAACCTTGGGGAGCAATCATTCACCAGGCGCTGTCATCTCCCAGCCGATGACCGTATCGCGCCTGCTCGCCATCGCGCTTTGCTGCGTCGCGTGCGCTCCGGCAATAGCGGCGAAGGAAGCGCCATCCGAGCCCGATTCGCTGGTCACCGGACGTCCGTGCGCCCGCGCGACGGGGGCTTTGCGAGAGCGGGCGTTGCGCGGTCGAGATGGCAAATGCCTGTCCAACACCGGTCACTTGTCAGCAGCGCGTCGAGAGCCTCTGCCAAACCGCCGGCGGGGACGCGGGGCCGGCGGACGCGTCGTCGAAGCGGGTCACTCAGCTCTCAGGGACGAAGAAGACACTCGAGGCCCAGACCGACTGCGGCCAGGGGACGCCCGTCGCGACGAAGGTCGTCAAGCTGGAGTACCATCTGATCCAAACCCGATGGCGCGTATGAATTCAGTTACGTTAACTCTTGCTTCTCGAAGTGCCTTTCCGCTTCCTCACCTCTAGCCTCCGCGTATCAAATAGCGTAGCGGACAGTCGGCGACCAAGGCTTCGAACAACCCGCTCGTCTTGAGAAAGTCGATGAAGAACGGAAGCTGGCCAAGCGGCGTCATCGCCGCTTCGTGGTCCCATTCGACCCGGATCGGACCAAAGAAACTGTCGAGATCAACCCCTCCCGGCGGCTCCGTCGCCACAGCCATAGGTTGTTCACCAGACGGGTGAACCGAATGAGGTGACAAATCGCGCTTCATGCCCTTGAGAATGACGCGCTTCCCGCCCCGCGCAAAACCTCAACCGCCGTTTTTAGGATGAACGGTATAAACCAAATCGCTTTCCGAAATTATGGGCGCAGTTCGACGCCCTTATCCAGGAGGAGCGCCTGCTTTCGTCAGTGATGGTGCTCGACGAGTGCAGCCGCCGTTCGCCCGAGCTACACGAGTGGCTGAAAGATCGCGCCGACATGTTTCTGGTGCCGGATGCCGAGGTCCAGGCCCGCGTCGACCACATCGTGAACACCTATACGGGCCTCGTCATGCAGGGAAAGGAAAAGTTCGCCGCCGATCCCTTCTTGATTGCGACAGCCGAAGTGCATGGTTTGACGGTCATCACCGAGGAAACCGGCCCCGACAGCCTGCGGAAAATTCCGGGCGTGTGCCGCGCACTCAAGGTGCCGAGCATCAATCTCATGGAACTTTTCGACGCCGAAGATTGGGTGATCGGATAAGAGAGCCGGATTCCTAGACGGACATCGGCCGTCCGCTCCGTGTTCTTTCGCCCATCAGCACGCCGTAGACGAGCGCGGCCTGCTCCGTGAAGGGGAAGATCCTGTCCGTGAAATGGCGACGGAGTTCGGCGAGCCCCCGTTCCAGTCGCCGGGAGCGCTGATCCGGCCGAACCTTTTTCAATGCCGTAGGCCACTTCTGCGATCGCAACCGTCGAAAGCGCCAATTCGACGTCAAACCGCGCCAGCCACGACGTCACCGCCGGATCCGGTGCCCGCTCGAGGGTCTCCGAGACGACGTTCGTATCCAGAAAGATCACAATTTTGGCCCCGGATGGGGTCCACGATGATCCTGAATGAGCGCGTCGATCTCGATGTCCTCGCCCCAGGTCTCGGACAGGCGCTTATAGAAACCTCGGGCGGGTCGTTGGGTGCCTCTCGCCGTTCGTACGCCTCGAGCGCCCGCTCGACGATTTCGGCCACGGTTGTTCGCTCGCGCCGCGCCAGCCGGTGCGCGAGATCGCGCGCTCGGGCGCTGCGAACCGAAAGCTGAGGCTCGGGCATCGGAAATCCTTCGTCGGTCGCTCGAAAAGATAGTCCGATTGTCGACTGCCATCAAGCCATCAGCTGTTCCGCCTTGGAATTCGAGGGCATTGCGCGCATGACCACGAACGCCCGTGTCCCATTGGTCGCGCCCCTGCGCCAGCGTTGAAAACCAACAATATTGCGCATGCACGACTTGTAACGTGTAACGTGACACGTTACAAGATCGGATGATCGAGAGCTTCAAACATAAAGGCCTGAAGCGCCTTTTCGAGGAGGACGACCGCAGCAACTCGCCGCTGACATGGTCGAGAAATTCCGGCTCGTCCTCTCCGCCCTTGAAGAAGCAGGCTCGATCGACGACCTCAACCAGCCGTCGTTTCGGCTGCACCCGCTGAAGGGAGACCTCAAAGGCCATTGGGCTGTCACGGTCCGCGCGAACTGGCGGATCGTCTTCCGGTTCGAAGGGGGCAAGGCGTCGAACGTCGACCTTGTCGATTATCACTGATGAGGAGGACTTGAGATGGCGCAGCGCATGAAGAACCCGCCCCATCCGGGGGGTTTGATCAAGGACAACATCGAAGAGTTGGGCCTTTCCGTCGCCGAGGCCGCAGAAGGGCTTGGCGTAACGAGGCAGCAGCTCTACCGCGTCATTCGCGGGGAGAATGGCGTCTCGCCGGAAATGGCCGTGCGCCTCGAAAAGGCGTTCGGCGGAGCCGCCGATTTCTGGCTCAGGATGCAGATGAGTTTCGACCTGGCGCAGGTTCGCTCGCAGGCCGGGAAGATCAAAGTGAAACCCTTGGAGCCGAAGACGTAAATCCGTTCAGGCCAATTCACCACCGAAAGACACAAAGCAGAAAGTATACACGAACTATATCGATCTTCGCGCCCTCTCTGTCTTTGTGGTGAATTTTCGGTCGAACCGCTGATGTCCGGGAGGGTGAGCGGAAGGCCAAACGCGTTAAAGAGGCGCGGGCCGAGAGGCGGCGCGAATGTCGTCAGCGTGCAAATCTTGTCATCCTCGAGCGCCAGCACCTCGATGCACGACCACCAGGCTCGTCCGCCCTGGCGCGGACATAGACGGCGAAGGCGGGCTGCCGGTTGGCCGCCGTCGGCACACAGGCGAAACCCGCCATACAACTTCCAGGCCCACCCAAAGAAGGCGACGGATCGCCTCGCGGCCCGCATACCATTGCGGCAAGGGCGGCATGGTGTAGGTGGCGTCCTCTTTCAGGAGCGATGCAAAACCATCCGAGATCGAGCCTCTCCCAGGCCTGCAGATAACGGTCGAGCAGTTCTTGCTGCGCCCGGTCCGGCTGGACGTTGCCGCTGGCCGGCCATCAGGATAGCGCTTGGCGAGCGTCTCGCGCGACCGCTGCAGGGCGCTGTTGACCGAAGCGGTCGAGCCGCCAAGCAGCGTCGCCGCTTCGGCGGCGGACCAGCCGAGGACGTCGCACAGCAGGAGCGCGGCCCGCTGGCGCGGCGGCAGCTGCTGGATGGCAGCGACAAAGGCGAGTTGCATCGGCCTCGCGGGACGTGTAGCGCGCCTCCGGATTAGCGGTTCGTCAGCGATGCCTTCCAGATCCGAGTCCGGATAAGGCTCGAGCCACGGCACGTCCGCCGCCGGCGTGCCGTCCGGCATCTCCGAGCGTTGCGCGGAGCGCGCTGGTCGGGCAGAAGGCGCCGCGCACTGCTTGCGAGCCGAAGCGCATCGAGGCACGCGTTGGTGGCGATCCGATAGAGCCAGGCGCGAAACGATCCCGCGCCCTTCGAAGCGCCGAAGCTGCGCCAGGCGCGCAAATAGGTCTCCTGCACGGCGTCCTCGGCTTCGTGCAGCGAACCGAGCATGCGGTAGCAATGCAATTTGAGCTCGCGGCGGAACGGCTCGGCGAGCCGCTCGAACGCTGGCTTGCGAAGCTCCCGAGCCTCGTCCCTGCTGCGATGGTTCCGGCGCTGACCTTGGCATCGACATGCGACCTACAGCGTCCTTTTCCAAGGGCGTTACCGTCAGGAGCGCGGCTTCGAGCCCTTTGCCCGAGACGATGAACGCTTTCCCCTTGGATGGATCGGGATTCGTCGACAGCTTCGATGACCGCCTCCGCGACATCGGATGAGGTCGGCGGCGAACTCATGCCCTCGACGAAATCGGCCTCCGACAGGCCAAGATAGCGGGAATAGCCCGCGACCGCGTGCTTTCCGAGCTCGGTGTCCGGCATCATGCGCGGCGCAAGCGCCATGAAGCTCAAGCCGAGCCCGAGCCGATCCGATTCCTTCTGGCTGTAGTTTGCGATGAACAGCTGCGTGCGCTTCGCTCCCGCATATCCTCCGGAAGATCGGCGAGCCGGCGAGAGCGGCGCCGCTCGAAATCACAATAACCGACGCGCCTTCGGGCAGCGGCCGCGACAGCGCCGCCTTGCAGAAGTGAAACGCGATCTTGACGTCGGTCTCCCAATTGACGGCGAACTCCCGCCAGCTTTGCTCGTGGATCGGCGCGGCGGGCGGAAACGCGCCTGCGCACAGAACGAGGACATCGGGCTGAGAAGTCGCTCGAACACTTTGGCGGGAGCACCGTCATCGGTAGCGTCGAGCGACAGAATTTCTACGCCCGGGACTTCCGTCGGCCAATCGCCGGAGCGGACCCTCTTGCGCGCGACCGCGAGCACGCGAGCGCCCGCTGCGGATGCCGGCTTCCACGATCCGGCGCCCGACGCCTCGGCTGCCGCCGATCACGGCCATGTTCTTGCCTGTCAATGAAAGCATTCTCGTCCTCCTAGGGCGATCGGGCGAAGGGGATCTCCTCCCCCCTTGTGGGGGAGGATTAAGGAGGGGGGTTCGCGCCAGACCTCGGAAGCTGTTCATCGACGCCCTCTGCGGAGAGCGCAGCGCGACCCCCACCCCTGCCCGCCCCCGCAAGGGGGGCGGGAGTGCGCCCAACCGTATGAATGTTCGCTTCGCCCGATTGCCCTGTCTCTCCTCCTGACGCCTGCGCGCCGATGCACGCCCGATCAAGGGTAAGACCGGCGCGGCGGCGGAAACTCATCGACGCCGGATGAATATCTTTCGCCGTTCCGCCTCGGCTTGCCGGCAAGCCACCGATCCGCGAACGGTCCGCCAGGCGCGCAAGGCAGATCGGAAGCCCCGCCGAACGACCCAGATGAGGAAAAACGCTAATGATAGCAATGCCTTGCTCTTAACTCGCGAGCTACAACAAAACAATCTATTGACAGGATTTGACGCTTGTTCTATGTTTGTTCCAAATCCCCGTCCTCGAGAAGTTCGCTGAGCGTGCAAATTCCATCGAAGCCGTTCCGCCCGCCGCCGCATTGTGCGTCTCTTGACCCGGGAGGTTGCAGAATTATTTTTTGCCTCGAACTCCTCGTAAACTGCTGAAAAGGCCCGAATCGGACGAATGAATCCGAAGATCCGAAGAGAATCCAAGCCTATTTTTCTCTGGTCTGGCTTGGTCTGGCTTGGTTTGATTTGGTCCGGCTTGGAAATTCTTGGCCCCTGGGCCTGCCGACTGCGCCATGACAAGGTCGAGAGCGACGAAGCTACGAAAGCGACAGATTTTGGCGCCCAAGGCTTTGAAATCGCTCGCGCGCCGCCAGTTTGGCGCGGGGCCGTCGCGGTGGCTAAAACGGTTGCTCGCGAGGACGATGAAAAATAGAGGGAAAGTTTGTAGCTTCTAGCGCCTAAGCCTTTGAAATGCCGTGCGTACCAAATGCTCCGCGGGGGCAGCCGGGCCGGCATGAACGGGCTCGCATCGCAAACCGCCGGCCACTCATGACCTCCAAAATTCCCTCCGGCGGATCAATGGCTTGGCGGTCGCCGCGGCGGTCCTGTTCGCGGTCGGCCTGGCGACCGTCCTCGTTCTCGACCGGATCGGCGTTCCGGACAGGCTCGTGCGCGGCGATCGGCCCGATCCTGACGCTGCTCGGCCTCGCCGTCTTCGGCCTCGGCGCCCGCAACGCCGACCTCGCCGCCTTCCTGGCGGCGCGGCGCAACGCGCCTCCGTTCTACGGCGGGCTCGCGCTGGCGGCGGTCGCTCGCGGGAATGGCGCTCTGCCTCTATCCCGGCCTCGCCTCGTTCTCCGACCCTCCCCCGCTCGGAGTGGCCGCGGGAGCGGCGCTCGGCGCGATCGTCTTCGCGCCGCTGTCCGCAGCTTCGGCGCGACATCGCGCAAACGACATCGTCGCGACGCGTTTTCCGGGGTCGCCCGCGGCCGTCGTCGCGGGGATCGCCGCGTGGGCGACCGCGGCGGTGACCGCGCTCGCCGGGTTTCGAGGTCGCGGTCGCCGCGACCGAGAGCTCTCGTGGCGACCGAACCGCCTGTGCGGCCGAGATCCTCGTGTCGGCGGCGGTCGTCCTCAGCGTCGCCCCCGGCGGACTCGCCGGCGTGATCGCATGCGCGGCCGCGAGCGGCGGGGCGCTCGCCATGATCGTCGCCCTGGGCTCGGCGTCGGCGTGGGCGCACGGCGCAGCGCCTTGGCTTCGCTCCCGCGGCGCCCCGACGCCGTTCGAGTCTCGCCGCTCCGGGCCGCTCGCCGTCCCTCTGTCGCCTCCGCCCTCGCGGTCGCCGGCTTCTTTGCCCTGCAGTCGCCGGCTCTCGGCAGCCGCGAACGCGGCGCTCGGCGGTCCGCGCCGGAATCGCCGGATCCGCCATTGGCGCGGCGCTGACCGCCATGGCGCTCTCCGCGCTTCCGCCATTCCGGCCGGCGTCGGCCGAGCTCCGGCCGCAGTCGCCGCCTCGCTCTTCGGCGCGGCGACGCTGGCCTCGGCCCTGGCGCTCGCCGGCGTCGGCGTGCATGCGTCGTCGCGCGCCTTCGGCGTGGCGCTCACGTCAGCGCCGGCGACCGTTTCCGACGCCCGCCAGCGTGCGTCTGGCGCGGATGCGCGCGGCCCAGGTCGCCCTGGTCGATCGGCTGCGCGATCTGCGACAGCAGAGGCGTCCTCGGACCGCGCGCCGGCGCTCGTCGCTCGCCATGGCGTTATCGCTTGCGGTGACGACTCCGATGATCGCTCTGGCGGCGATCGAGCGGGTCGGGCCGCTTGTCCGCCAGCGTCGCGGCGCTGGTCGCTCTGGCGGTCGGCGTGCGCGCGCGCGGCCGCGACGGCGCGGCCGCCCGGCGCGGCGGAGTGCGTTCGAAAGCGCGCTCATGGCCGCCGCGGCGGCGTTTGTCGCGGGCGCGCTGGCTTCGCTCGTCGCGCCGCGCCGCGCGCCTGCGCCGACGCCGGCGCGTTCGATCCTTTCGCCGACGCGTCAGGGGGAGCAGGAGGAGACGGCGCGCCTCGTCGTAGACGCGCCGATCGCCGGCGGCCAGAATCCGCCCGCCCTTGGCTCGGGTCCTCGCCGTCCCAGGTCGTGACGACGCCGCCCGCGCCTTCGATGATCGGCGTAAGGGCGACGATGTCGTGCGGCTTTAGGTTGGTCTCGATGACGAGATCGACGAAGCCGGCGGCGAGCGCGCAATAGGCGTAGCAGTCGCCGCCGTAGCGAGGCAGTCGAACCTTGCCTTCGACCCGCCGGTAGGCCTCCCGGTCGGATTCCTCCCGAATCAGCATCGGGCTCGTCGTGAACAGGGACGCCTCGCTGAGCGAGGCGCAGGCGCGCGTGCGGAGCGCGCGCGTCGTCCACTCGGACGGCGGCGCATCGCCGCGCGTCGGCGCGAGGCGTTCGCAGCCGCGAGCGTTTGCCGTCGCCGTAGTAGCGCTCTCGGGTGAAGGGCTGCGCCATCATGCCGTATACCGGGCGCCCGTGGTGCATGAGCCCGATCAGCGTCCCCCAGGTCGGCATGCCGGAAATGAAGCTCTTCGTTCCGTCGATCGGGTCGAGCACCCAGACATATTCGGCGTCGGGACGGTCAGACCCGTATTCCTCGCCGATGACGCCATGGGCGGGAAACGTCTGTCCGATCAGCCGCCGCATCGCCGCCTCCGCGCCGCGATCGGCCTCCGTGACCGGATCGAACGGCCCCCCCCTCGACTTGTCCTCCGCCCCGATCGCGCTGCGGAAGAACGGGAGAATCACTTCGCCCGAAACCTGGGCGAGGCGCTCCACGAATGCAGCGAAATCGACCGCGGTCATGAGATATCCCCTGAGAAAAAGCCGAAAGCTTATGCGCGACGTGCATATCTGCTATCCCGATCCTCGACGGCTTTCCACTGCTCGGCCGTCATCGGCAATCGCGGTAACATTTTGTTTCAGTGAACAGAACAGAGCGTCGCCGAAGCGAGCCGGCCGGACTGTGCGCTTCGCGTGACCCGGCCGCTTCACCCGATGTGCGGCGTATCGAACGAAGAAAGCTCTTGCAAGCGGGCTCCTCAGTCCCGATATTGTTGCGGTGCGGCATGCGTTGCCGCACATGCCCTCCTTGGGCGTTTCCTCCCTAGACTGAAGGCCGCCTTAGGGCGGCCTCCTTTTTTTGGCGCAGCCCATGGCGATCCTTCTGCTTGCTATTCGGCCGCGAGACGGTTCGGCCTGACGCCGCCGCGAGAATTCGCTCGCCAACGCCTTCGCGGCGGCGAAAAGATCGTCGCGCAGCATCGTCCATCTCTCGTTCCTGACGATGCTGCGCTCGTCCAGATAGAGCGCTCTCGCGATTTCGATCTGAACCGCGTGGATCCCCTTGTCCGGGGCGCCGAAGTGCTCGGTGATAAAGCCTCCGGCGAACGGCTTGTTTCGCCGAATCCGATATCCCGCGCCGCGCAGGCTCGCCTCGAGGACCCCGATCACGCCCGGCGCGGCGCTCGCGCCGTAGCGATCGCCGAGCACGATGTCCAATCCCGCCCACGTCGGCGGCATTGCTCGGCATCGAGTGACAGTCGATCAGCACGCGCGAGGCCGAAACGCCGGTGGGCGCGCTCGACCAGCGTCCTCAGTCTCTCGTGGTAGGGCCGATAAAGGGCTTCGATGCGCGCGAGACCCTCGGAGACGGGGATCGGCTGTCTGTAGATCGGCTGGGCGTCGCCGACCACCCTCGGAATGGTGCCGAGACCCACCGCGACCCGTAGCGAGCGGGTGTTGGCGTATTCCGGAACGTTCCCTTCGAAAACTTTCGGGTCGAGCTCGATACGGCTCGCGATTGACGTCCAGGTACGCTCTGGGAAACTTGGCCCGCAAGCAGCGGCGCGCCGAGCGCGACGCAGGGCAGGAACAACTCGTCGACGAATGCGTCCTCGGACCGGCGCAGCGTCAGCGGGTCGAGGCGCGAGGCGGCCAAGAAAACGCTCGGGATAGGTCGCGCCCGAATGCGGCGAACTGAAGATCAGCGGGCGAGGACAGTCGAGCCGGTTCGATCGTCTCGACCGGAGGATCGAAGTCCGACGCCGTCAACCGCACGAATTCGTCCATCGTCTCTCCAGGCGGCGTCGCGCTTGCTCTCGGCTCCCGCTTCGGCTTTTATCATACGCCTGAGGCGCGCGTGCGCGCGAGGGTCTGCGCGCAGCTTTAAAGAATTTTTACCAGGGCGTCGCAATGTTGTAAGCCTCACGAGGGGACAGGGATGCGTACGCCGATCGAAATTTCTGCGAAAATCCTCCTTGCCGAGGACGACAACGACATGCGCCGCTTCCTCGTCAAGGCGTTGCAAAATGCGGGCTACTCGGTCGCGTCGTTCGACAATGGGGTTTCGGCCTACAACCGCCTGCGCGAGGAGCCGTTCGAACTGCTGCTGACCGACATCGTCATGCCGGAAATGGACGGGATCGAACTCGCCCGCCGGGCCACCGAGCTCGATCCGGAAATCAAGGTCATGTTCATCACCGGCTTCGCCGCGGTGGCGCTGAACCCGGACAACAATGCCCCCAAGGACGCGCGGATTCTGTCGAAGCCGTTTCATCTGCGCGATCTGGTCAACGAGGTCGAGCGGCTGCTGCAGGGCCGCCTGACTGACGAGAGGCCCGGAACGCCGACGCGGAGGAAATGCGCGCGAGCTCGGCTTTGCTCTTCGTCGCATTCAGCCTGGCGTTCGCTGCGCCCGCTCTCGGCGGAGACGTCGCGGCTCGATTCGATCCTCGCCTCGCGCGTCCTTAAGGTCGGCACGACCGGCGACTACCGCCCGTTCACGCGCTCTGGACAAGACGACCGGCGAGTATTCGGGCCTCGACATCGATCTCGCCCGCTCGCTCGCCAACGGCCCTCGGCGTCAAGGTCGAATTCGTCCCGACCACCTGGACGGGCCTCTCCCACGACCTTGCAGGCGGCGCCTTCGACATCGCGATGGGCGGGGTTTCGGTGACGCTCGACCGGCAAAAGACCGGCTTCTTCTCCGCTCCCTATCTGCGCGAAGGAAAGGCGGCGATCGCGCGATGCGCCGACCAGGCCAAGTATCAGACCCTGGCCGATATCGACCGGCCCGAGGTGCGCGTCGTCACCAACCCCGGCGGCACGAACGAGCGTTTCGACCGCGCCCGCCTGCATGCGGCCGTCATCGTCGTCTACCCGGACAACCTGACCATCTTCGACCGTCTGGCGGAGGGCGACGCCGACGTGATGATCACCGACGCTTCCGAGACGCGCTTTCAGCAGAAGCTGCACCCGAACGTGCTGTGCGCCATCCATCCCGATGAGCCGTTCGATTTCGGCGAGAAGGCCTATCTGGATGGCTCCCGACCCCGCCCTCAAGGCCTTCGTCGATCAATGGCTGCATCTGGCGACGGAGGACGGCGAGTTCGACGCGCTCTATGGCAAGTGGTTTCGCTGAGCTCTCCTCGGGGCGGCGCCCGGCGCAGGACAGCTCGGCCGGCGACAAAAAAGGACGGGCGCAATGGCCCGTCCGATAGAGATCCGCTGGGTGACCCCGAATTCAAGGCCTGTGCCCGCCGCCGCCGAAATGCGTCGCCTCCGCCGGCGAAATGCATGCCGCCGCCCATCCGCCGAACCTCGCCGCGCCGCCGAAGTGGCGCCGCCCATCCCGCCGAATTGTGCGCCGCCGAAGTGCGCGCCGGCGAAGTGCGTTCCGCCCGCGCTGAGCGAAGTGCGCTCCGCCAATCCGCGGCCGAAGTGCGCGCCGGCGAAGTCCCGTGCCGAAGCGCTCGCCCGCGAAGTGCTCGTGGCCGCGCTCGCCGCGAATGCTCGTGGCCGAACCTGCTCGCCAGTGCTCGCAGCCGAAGTGCGCGCCCGCAGAGCGCCGCGCCGTACCGTACGTCCGGTGCGCGCCGAATCCGCCGTTCCGACGGCAGCCGTCCGCTGCGCGGCGAAGCCGGCGTGCGGTATGCGTGCGAGCCGCCGTATCCGCGCCAGCCGTGTCCGCGCCATCCGTAGCCGCGATAGCCATTGCCCACCCGTACCCGTACGCGTACGGCGTACCCGTAACCGTACGCCGATGCCGACGCGCCAGGGCGA
The DNA here is from genome assembly GCA_963819645.1 of uncultured Acidobacteriaceae bacterium. Classification (GTDB taxonomy): domain Bacteria; phylum Acidobacteriota; class Terriglobia; order Terriglobales; family Acidobacteriaceae; genus CAVVDY01. Next base: position 5,348 of record CAWFWZ010000008.1, on the reverse strand, counting down.
GCCGTAGCCATAGCCGACGTCGTAGTTCGGGTAGCCATAGCCGTAGGTGTAACCCGCGCCGTAATAGCCGTAAGGCGGGCAATAGGCGCCCGGATAGGCGGCGCTCGGGTAGCCGTAGGCGCAATTGTAAGTATAGACGTGTACGCGTACGGGACTGCGCCGTTGGCCGACGAGCCGCCATAGCGGTCGGAGAGCCGACCGTAATTGTATCCGTAGGATACGTAAGTTGATACCCGCAGGCGATACGCGTATCCAGACGAGGCGCCGAAGATTCCGCCGACGATGCCGCCCGCCAAAGCGCCCGCTCCGCTGACGATGTCGCGGCCGCAGTCGCGGCGCCTCCGACGATGTCGCCGGCCGCCGCCGCGGGCGCCGTGACAGCCGAACCGACGGCATACCCGCTGCGATAGCCGGGACGCGTACCGATAGTACCGCCGTGCCTATGGACGACGACGTGGTGGGTGCGATGCCAGTATCGCGCATGATGCGTACCCGTACCACGCCCAAGCCGGGGTCGCGGCCGACAGGGCGAGCGCCGCTGCGCCGACCGCCAGCGCAGAAAGACGAATAGCCTTGCATGTCATGATACAACCTCCTCGCGTAGGCGGCGAGCACGCCGCCCGCTCGCTGCCCTCCAACCGCCGAAGGAGACAAAGGCTGTCGAGGAGCAGGGCAAAGTTTCGTTCACGTTTTCGTGTGCTCGGCTGACGCTCGCAAAGAGGCTGGAAGACGCCAAGTATAGCGTCAGTAAAATCCAGCTTCGGCGTCCTCGATGAACTTCAAGGCCGCAAACACCTTGGATCGGCGTTGCCCGAACAAATTGCTGGAAATTGAAAAACGCCTTCAGTTCCTGAGGCTGACTTTCTATATTTTGGCGGAGACTGGGATGGGCAGGCCGCTTTCCGTCGCGCCGAAAAATGCGGCGTCGCGCAGCGGAACAAACTGATTGAGCCCTTGACGGCGGCAGCGCGCTTTCCTATTTGAGCGCCGTTAGCACTCGAGCATACGAGAGTGCTAACAACCGCGCCCCGAGGGGTCCCGAAAGAGGAAAGCTCAGAACATGAAATTCCGTCCCCTGCATGACCGCGTCGTCGTCCGTCGCCTCGAAGGCGAGGAGAAGACGAAGGGCGGCATCATCATTCCGGACACCGCCAAGGAGAAGCCGCAGGAAGGCGAGATCATCGCCGTCGGCCCGGGCGGCCGCGACGAAGCGGCAAGCTCATTCCGATCGACGTCAAGACCGGCGACAAGGTTCTGTTCGGCAAGTGGAGCGGCACCGAAGTCAAGATCGACGGCCAGGAGCTCCTGATCATGAAGGAGTCCGACATCATGGGCGTGATCGGCTGACCGGCCGCGGTTCCGATACGTCCAATTTCCCTGACAATTGCGCCCCCGAGGGGGCAGGAGAGAGACAACAATGGCTGCCAAAGACGTACGCTTTTCCTCCGACGCGCGCGAGAAGATGCTGCGCGGCGTCGACATCCTCGCCAACGCCGTCAAGGTGACGCTGGGCCCCAAGGGCCGCAACGTCATCCTCGACAAGTCGTTCGGCGCGCCCCGCATCACCAAGGACGGCGTCACCGTCGCCAAGGAGATCGAGCTCGAGGACAAGTTCGAGAACATGGGCGCGCAGATGGTGCGCGAGGTCGCCTCGAAGACCAATGACACCGCCGGCGACGGCACCACGACCGCGACCGTTCTCGCCCAGGCGATCGTCCGCGAGGGCGCCAAGCTCGTCGCGGCCGGCATGAACCCGATGGACCTCAAGCGCGGCGTCGATCTCGCCGTCGCCGAGGCGGTCAAGGACATCGCCAAGCGCTCGAAGAAGATCAAGGACTCGGCGGAAGTCGCCCAGGTCGGCTCGATCGCCGCCAACGGCGACAAGTCGATCGGCAAGATGATCTCCGACGCGATGCAGAAGGTCGGCAACGAGGGCGTGATCACGGTCGAGGAGGCCAAGAGCCTCGAGACCGAGCTCGACGTCGTCGAGGGCATGCAGTTCGACCGCGGCTATCTCTCGCCCTATTTCATCACCAACGCCGAGAAGATGGTCGCCGAGCTCGAGGATCCCTACATCCTGATCCACGAGAAGAAGCTCTCGTCGCTGCAGCCGATGCTGCCGGTGCTCGAGGCGGTCGTGCAGACCTCGAAGCCGCTCGTCATCATCGCCGAGGACATCGAGGGCGAGGCGCTGGCGACGCTCGTGGTCAACAAGCTGCGCGGCGGCCTCAAGGTCGCGGCGGTCAAGGCGCCGGGCTTCGGCGACCGCCGCAAGGCGATGCTCGAGGACATCGCGATCCTCACCGGCGGCACGATGATCGCCGAGGATCTCGGCATCAAGCTCGAGAACGTCACGCTCCAGATGCTCGGCAAGGCCAAGCGCGTCCGGATCGAGAAGGAGAACACCACGATCATCAACGGCGCCGGCAAGAAGTCCGACATCGAGGGCCGCGTCGCCCAGATCAAGGCGCAGATCGAGGAGACGACCTCCGACTACGACAAGGAGAAGCTGCAGGAGCGTCTGGCCAAGCTCGCCGGCGGCGTCGCGGTGATCCGCGTCGGCGGCGCGACCGAGGTCGAGGTCAAGGAGAAGAAGGACCGCGTCGACGACGCCCTCAACGCCACCCGCGCGGCGGTCGAGGAAGGCATCGTTCCGGGCGGCGGCGTCGCGCTGCTGCGCGCCAAGGCCGCGGTCGCCAAGCTCAAGAGCGAGAACGCCGACGAGCAGGCCGGCATCAGCATCGTGCTGAAGGCGCTCGAAGCGCCGATCCGGCAGATCGCGGAGAATTCGGGCGCCGAAGGGTCGATCGTGGTCGGCAAGGTCAGCGAGAACAAGTCGCAGACCTGGGGCTTCAACGCCCAGACCGAAGAGTACGTCGACATGATCGAGGCCGGGATCGTCGATCCGGCCAAGGTCGTGCGCACCGCGCTGCAGGACTCGGCCTCGGTCGCCGGCCTCCTCATCACCACCGAGGCGATGGTCGCCGAAGTGCCGAAGGACAAGCCCGCAATGCCGATGGGCGGCGGTGGCGGCGGCATGGGCGGCATGGGCGGCATGGACTTCTGAGTCCATCCTCGACATGAGAACGGAAAGGGCGGCTTCGGCCGCCCTTTTTGTTTGCGGCAAGACGTTGATAAGTGTTAGCTCGATTTGATATCAAGGGATGGGGCCGGTCCTCGCAATCGTGCTCCAGCTTCGGGAACATGCCAGCGTTGTCGTTCCACGATTCCGCCTTTCGGCCAAAGGAAAGTATTGCCACAAGCATGACCGCCTTCGACGGCGAGAGCATCGAAGAATAATCATCGGGACGAGGCGCGGCCGTGCGGGAGGTAGCCCATGAGCGACTTGATCACGCCCGACGAACTGCCAGTCTGGGTCCCCGGAGAACTGACGGTCGACAGCGCCCCACTCGGCTGGGAGGGCGTGCGGATTCGCGGCTATCGCTACGCTCCCCTGGACGTGCCGATTCCAGGCATGCGCGATTACATGATCGTCGCCTACAAGCACGGCGCGACGCAAATGAATCGGCGATGCACCGGCGATTGGCGCAACGAGCGGGTTGCCCGGGGCTGCGTATCCCTTCTCACGCACGCGGCGCAATCGCACTGGCGCTGGGGCGAGGACATCGAGGTGACGCATGTCTATCTGTCGCCCGAAACGATGGCGCAGGTCGCCGCGGACGCCTATGACCGTCATATCAAAGAGGTCGAGCTGCGTGACGTCTTGAGGGCCGACGACCCGGTTCTCGTGGGGATCGCCGCCGCTCTGGCGCAGGAGTCGCAAGAGGCGGGGCTCGGCGGCCGGCTCTATGTCGAAGCGCTGAGGAACCACGCCTGCGTCCACATACTCCGGCACTACGCGAACGTCATCTTCCGGGAGCCGGGGCCCGGCGGGCTCTCGCGCGCCCAATGCCGGCTGCTCAACCAGTATCTTGGACGAAAACCTGGACCGGAACATCTCGTTGGCGGAGCTGGCGGGCGTCGTGCAGCTCAGCGTGTTTCACTTCACGCGCAAATTCCGAACCGAATTCGGCTGCCCTCCCCACACCTACGTCATGCGCAAGCGCATCGAGCGCGCCAAGGCCCAAGCTGGCCAAGGAGAATATTCCGCTCAAAGCGTCGCGGCCAGCAGCGGCTTCTCCGACCAGAGCCATATGACGCGTCTGTTCCGCCGCCTGCTTGGCGTCACGCCGTCCGATTACCGCAAGGGCAGCGACCGGTTGAACCGCCGGCCGCGGCGCGCGCAGCAAGTTTGAACAAATCAAAATCAGCCTCCGTTCAAGACGCCGGCGGGCCGCCCGTGGTTTGTGACGAATTGTCGCAGCCGGACTGAAATCCCGGTGCGACGCTCGCAAACGCCAACAGAAACCAATGGGAGATGAAACGATGGCCGAAACTGCCACAGCCGAAAGGACCACTAGCCGGCTCCGGAACGCCCTTGAAGCTCGACGCGGCCGTGATCGGCGCCGGCGTCGCCGGTCTTTACCAATTGCACCTTTTGCGCAGCCAGGGACTGGACGTGAAGGCGTTCGACGCCGCATCCGACGTCGGCGGAACCTGGTACTGGAACCGGTATCCCGGCGCGCGCTTCGACTCGGAAGGCTATATCTACCAGTATTTGTTTTCCGAGGATCTCTACAAGGGCTGGAGCTGGAGCGAGAAATTCCCCGGCCAGCCGGAAATCGAGCGCTGGATGCACTATGTCGCCGACCGGCTCGACCTGCGCAAGGACATCCAGTTCGACACGACCGATCAAGAGCGCGCATTTCGACGAGAGCGACGGAGCGCTGGACGATTACCACCGACAAGGGCCAGGTCATCGACGCGCAGTTCCTGGTCACCTGCTGCGGCATGTTGTCCGCGCCGCTCACCTCCCTCTTCCCCGGGCAGGAGACCTTCAAGGGGAAGCTGCTCTTCACCGCGCGCTGGCCGAAGGAGCCGATCGACTTTTCCGGCAAACGGGTCGGAATCGTCGGCATTGGCGCGACCGGAATCCAGGTCATCCAGACGATCGCCGACAAGGTCGGCCATCTGACGGTGTTCGTGCGCACGCCGCAATACGTCCTGCCGATGAAGAACCCGAAATACACGCCGGCCGAGCAGGAGGCCTACAAGTCGAAATTCGATGCGCTCGCCCAGCGCCTGCCCCACACCTTCACCGGCTTCGAGTACGACTTCGAGAATGCCTGGGCGGACCTGACGCCGGAGCAGCGGCGCCAGATTCTCGAGGACATCTGGGAGGACGGCTCGCTGAAGCTGTGGCTGGCGTCGTTCGCGGAGCTGTTCTTCGACCCGGATGCGAGCGAGCAGATCTCCGAATTCGTTCGCGAGAAGATGCGCGCGCGGCT
>CAWFWZ010000007.1:0-145721 GCA_963819645.1 uncultured Acidobacteriaceae bacterium | reverse complement strand
TGGCTGCCTTGAGGAAGGAACCCGGTACTGCCGGGCGACAAGCTGAAGTGCACGAAGGCGCGGGCGCTCGCGCCGTCGTGCATCTGGTAATCGATGAGGCGAACGAGCCGGCGCACCGAGATGCGCTGGCGCGCGCTTCCCAGGTAGAGTTCGTTGCTCACGTTGTCCTGGTAGTCGCTGAGCTGGTCGCCGACATAGGCGAGCAGTTCGAGCAACATCATCCCGATGTCGGCCTCGTGGCGCTCGGTCCAGGAAGGCTTGAAGGTCGGGATCAGGTCGAGCAGCGCCTGGCGAAAGCTGGCATAGTCCTTCGCCATGTAATCGATGTCGGGCTCGTTAAACAACGCGGCGGGCAGATTGCCGACGGCCCGGCAATCGAAGTGCGACGGGCATCCTGCCTTGAAGTTGAACGGTACCTGGCCATAGAACAGATCGACGACCGGATCCTGGATAGAGAGTGTGTAGTCGGAGAAATCGCCGGGCTCGCTCACCCGCACGTCGATGTGGTCGCCGGCGAACGTGACTCCCAGCACCTTGATGTTCTGGACGCGCACTCCGCCCTGAATCGTCACTTCCTGCGGAGCGGTCGCCAGCTTCTTCAGCAGCAGCGTGAGGTTGGCCGCGCCTACGGGATTAGTCCGGATCCTTGGGAATGAAGATAGACCTGCAGGATGCGTTCGTTATCGGCGGCAGGCGACGTGACCACTTCCACGTAGTCGATGCCGTTGATCTGGGTATCCTGCTCGATCTGACTGCGGCGCGTTGCCCGATCGCAGACTGTGGTTTGGAAGGTCATGTGTAGTTGGAAACTGCGGCTCAAGCCATGAGTGGCCGCCTATTGTCCGCCGCCCGCGGGAGCACAAATCTGCGCCTGCACTTGCTGTCCGCTGTCGCGGCGGACGTAGACAAGGTCGATCGTCAGACGCTCATCCTGGTTGCTGACTTCGAGTTGCTGCACCGCGATCACGTCGCCGAGCCACTGCTGCAGCGAGCCCTGCACGAGCAGTTGCGTGGCTGCGGCCAGGGCCTCGCTGTTGGGCGAAAGACCATCTGCAGCAATCCGCAGCCGAAGTCCGGCAAGATCGACGCGCTCGCCGGGATTGGTGAACAGCAACTGGTAGATCATGTCGCGCACATGATCGTCGGGCGAAGTGCGTGCCGCGCGCCCGGCGCCGTCGAAGTCGAACGGAAAATCGAGATAGTCGGCCATGCGATCTTGTTCTAAGCGCGCTGACGGTGTTCACAGTCCCATCCAATGTGAAAGTGCCGTCCGTTACCTCGACGGCGAAGGCCTTGGGATTGTTCTTGAGGTGATTAATCACGCCGGTCGCAATGGCGATAAACATCATCCGCATATCGTTCGCGTTGGCACCAGTCGGCAAAGCGTCGCTGATGCCGGCAGACTGGCGCACGGCCGCGAACGCCTTCTCGATCTCTTTTGCCATGTTGTCTGCGGTATCGAAGTCGGCGAGAGTTCCGCCGTACAACTGGTTGCCACCGGGCATGCGGTCTCCTTCAGCCGGTCTTTACTTGCAATGACAGCAAGTCGGGTGTAGCCGGCGTGAACGGCGGAACCGGTGGGGCCGGTGTCACCGGCAAGACTCCCGCAGCCAGTTCACCCGGATGCATGTGCGAATTGAACAACGTCACCAACTGGTTGAGGTACTGCAGCAGGCTGTCCCCAAAGACCAGCGGATGCGACGCACCGTCGACCAACTCGATCTGCGGAGCATTGACAACAACCTTGGTGGTAGCCTCGACCGTGATCTGGCCCTGGGAGACATCGATCTTCACCAGGTTGCTTCCGTTCTGGTCGCTCACCGCGATTGTCGGTCCCGCGTCGTTCAGCACCACCATCAACCCGCCTTCGCTGCGCAGAATAGAAAAGTCCGTGGTGGCCGAGTTTCCGTCCTGGTCCGAAGGCAACTGATTCGTCAGCCCACCAGCAGCCGGTCCAGATGGGTCGGGAAGGGTCGCCAGCCTCGAACTCAATCCAGACGGCGGCGCCTACCGCCGGCACGCGGAAGAATCCGCTGCCATCGCCGGCATAGGGAGAACTCGGCAGCGCCCATCCGGTATCAACATCCTGCAGGACTTCCGGCACCTTGGCCCGGATGCGAGCCAGATTCTTCGGGTCCTGATTGTCAGTGACCAGCCCGCGATACTTGCCGTAGTGGCGAACTAAGGTGGAGGACGAGATTTGGGTTGGGCTCGACATTGGGTTTGCTTCGGCCGGCGCTACACGTTATCTGGCAGGGCTCCACTGGGTGCGAAGTCTTCCTGATCCGGTCAATCCCAACGCATTACGCCTCAGGCTGAAGTGCTGCGTGTAGCCATCGCCGGTAAAAGTGTGCGTGACCCGCTGGACATAGTAGAGGCCGCTGAATTGCTGTCCGGCCCCGCGCACCAGCACCGGGCGCTTGGCACGCAGCACGTCTCCGTAAGCTACGGTATTCACTTCACCCTCGGCCGTGATCGCGAATGCGGAGCGATCAACCTCGGCTTGCGCTGCGGTCTGCAACTCTCCCGTGTCGGGAAGCCCCGTGCCACTCAACAGCACCTGACGCGGATTATCAGTTGGAACGGTCGAGGTACTGCCCAGTGACCGGTCTTCGCTGCTGTCGGAGTTGGTACTCTGCTCCTCGTGGGAGTCGAGATCTACGTTCGATGCCCTCGCCGTCGTGGGCTGCAGCATGTCAAAGCTGGCGTGGAAGGAATTCACATTGGTGGCGTCTCCCATGTTGACGGAGAGTACGCCCTGCGGCGTCGTTTGCAGCCGTGGGCTGTGAAAGTGGCCTTCCACCTTACCGCTCTCGGGGTTTAACTCTACGTAGCATTCGTAGCCGTTGCGCTGGGCCAGTGATTGCAGGAACTGAATGTCGGTGCCGCGCTGCATTTCGGTGTGATCGTCTTCGTCGTGTGTTGGCTGCGTGGAATCGACATCGGTGCCGAAGTTATAGTCGGGGCTGCTGAATATTTCTTCGGCGATGTCGCTATCGGACATGTTCGGCCAGGGCTTGACGACCTCTTTTAGGTTCATCTTCACCGTAGGCTCCATGGCCACAACGTTGAGTACCGACTGACCCGGCTGGTTGGCGAAGTCGGCGCTGGTCTGAATGACGTAGGCCTCCATGAGTGGTTCAGTCTTGCCGCTGCCGACGTTGACGCTGACGCGCAACTTGGTGAGTCGTTGAAACGTGTTCTGGTCGACGACATTCCATGAGGAGCAGCCATTGCGCACGGCGATCGCCACCGTCAGTCGCATCATGTCCGCCATTTCGGCGTTGTCTTCCACTTCCAGCCGCTGGATCACGTCGATCAAATCGGCCGAGGCCGGCTGATCATCGATGGTCAACGTGTAGGCAACCTGCGCCATCCCTAGCCCTCGGACGGAGGAATTCCCAGCGTTCGGCCAATCAGCAATAAGTCGTCCGGCCACATGGCATCATTAGCGTCGCAGATGCGCCAGAACCGTTGTGCATCGCGGAACGAAAGGTTGGCGATGAGGTCCAGCCGGTCTCCTTGCTTGATCGTGTAGGCCATCATGCCCGGCGTCGGCGGAATGAAGCGGATCTTCTTGTAGAGTGTGACGCGACCGCTGGCGTCGGTGATCTGGTTGGTCGCGACTTTTTCGTAGCGACTGCCTTTGAAGAACACAGGACCTCGCTTTGCCGTGAGTCGGGATGGATTGTCGTGCGGGCTCGTCTACAGGGGCAGCAGCCCGAGGAAGCGGCTGGGATCGCCAAACGGTTGATACTTGGCGGCCAGCATCTCCTTCTGCCGCTGGTAGGCGAGAAAGGCCATATAGCCGACGGTTCCTTGCTGAAGCTCCATGTAGGTAAGTATGCGCATGCCCAGGTCAACCTTCGCCTGGATGGGATTGAGGTTGGGATCGAACGCCTGTTCGGTGATCGAGAAACTGGTGAGCAACACTGGAACAACCCGCGACTTTCCCCATACCAGCAAAACAAGGGGAGTATCGGCGGGGCACACCTGCACCTGGCCCGCTTGTGCGAGATCGAGAATCCGCTGCGCGGTTTCGGTGGTCGGGTAGAGCAGCATCTCCAGGACAGCGAGTGTGGGGTGCAATCCGTTCTGAACGGTGTCAGGATTCTGGTCGGGCTCGGCGAGTTGGTCGGCGGCATCGAGTTCGACCGCCAGATTGATTGTCTCCACTGGTGGCCCCAGCACGCGCAGCACATCTTCGCGCGCCGAACCGACGTTGCCGGGATCTCGCGGCGCCGCCCGCATGGCAAGGCTTCGGGTCATCTGTTCCGGGTTGTACTGGAAGATGATGACTTGCGGCGGCGGTCCGGGAGACTGCGAGGTGAATACCACCAGCCCACCCTTCAACAGCTTCGGGCTTCGCGGAAAATCAGAGGCCATGTTTTACGCTCTTTCCAGGTACTAGTTTGTTCGCGTTCCCCAGCGGTGTCATCGTTGCACGTTTTCCGTTGAAGGAATGCGACTGATAGCTGTCGCGCGCGCGCTGCCGTCTGCTTTGCGCATCACCGCCTCGGCCACACGATCAGCTTCCTGCTCGTAGCGATCTCCAGGTTGGTTGATGGTGAGCTTGCGTTGCAAGAGACGGCGCTGTACAGCTTGATTGCTTACTGAAAGCGCAGGGTAAGGAGTGCGGGCGCCCATGCGTACGTTGGTCTCCGGTCCTTTCGCGCCGCTCGCAACCTTCGGCGACCGCTCACTTCGAGTTTGCAGGGTGACTGCCATGGAGGTTCAAAGAGCCTGCCCCGTGCGGTCAAGGCGTTTATGGATCAGGATGCAGGCATGTTGTAGCCGTGCCCGCAGGGCAGAGGATGCGTCTGAAATTCCCCATCGTGTTGCGACTCGGGTTGGGGACCGAGTGTGAGTTGGTTGGCTCCATGATTGTGTTCGCATCTGCGCGATTGCCACCGGGCCCGGCTGGATGGTCCAGTCCCAGGATGTGTCCCAGTTCGTGAGCGAGAAGTGTATTGCTCGTTCCGTGATCCGATAGGACGGTGTTTCCCGCCGCACCGCATCCACTCGCCGTGGAGGCGCCGCCCGACCCCGCCATGTCATTGTCGACGAGGAAGACCTCAACCCCGGCCCCGTTTCTCAGAGCAGCCACCGCGTTAGCCTCGGCGTCGTTTGCACCAGTATTCTTCAAAGGCGTGTCAATGGTCACTGGCCCGAGATCGTGGAACGTGATCCCGATTTTTCCCCAGATGCGATTTGCTTCAGCAAATCGCGATGCCCAGCTGCCACCGGTTGGCGAGTGATCGGCGGCCCCGGTCCTAAGGAACACAGGTTGCAAATCGAGGTCCCGCGCGTCTCCAGGATTTGCGCAACCTACTGGCGGGATCACTGGTACCGGAAGGGAGCCACTAATCGTGACCCGCCGGTTGGGACCTTGATCCGCAGAAAACTCGTTCGTTGAACCCTGAGCAAAAATATCGAAGAAGCCAGCGGGGATGCCGGGACCACCACCGCTCGGAGTTTCAAGTTCGGTGACGACAGCCAAGGCTCGATTGCAGGACAGAGTCCAGTTCACCAATTGCGGCCCGCTTGTACTCGCGAAGCCGTCGAGCCGGAGACGGGCTGTGCGCAAGGGGACTGCATTCCATTCCGACGCTATCGCACCAAGTTCTGCGATCGCTTGGGGCGTCAGAGTGGCGCTGGCATCGTCGAACATAACGCTGGTGAGGACAGGCTTGCTGGAACTGGCGGTCGGCATGGGACAAGTAACCGACGCCGGCCTCTGCTTTGGATCGCCGAGACGCTGCAAGTAACTCGAGGAGTCTGCCAGCCGCTGTACGCTCCCCGATATACTCGATGGCTGTCCATTCACCGGAGTGCTTGCGCCTTGTTGGGCAACGTGTGCCAGCTCATGCGCAAGCAGTCGTCGTCCACTCGCAGCGCCGGGTTGGTACTGTCCCTCGCCGAAGACTATGTCTCGTCCGGTCGTAAAGGCAAGTGCACTTACATCGCGCGCCGATGTAGCCGCTTCTGTGCCACTGTGAACGCGAACAGCAGAGAAATCATGCCCCATTCGTGATTCAAAGAAGGTTTGCTCCGCGTGTGGCAGCGGACTTCCCCGACCGCGCAATCCCTCGATCCTTGTCGCTGCGGCGGGCGACACCGTCGGCACGTTCCCCGGAATTTCCTTGGCCTGCATGTTGCGTTCGTCGGAGTCAGAGTTTTTCTCTTCTTGACATCTGGAGCACATGCGTTGGACCGGAGCCTTGATAAGAGAGGCGGCGGCCTTTACGGTCTCCGATTCTGCTTTGTCCGGCATCCGCATCACCGCGTCTGCCACACGATCGGCTTCCTGCTCAAAGGCGTCGCCGGGCTGGTTCACGGTTAGCTTGGCCTGTAAAACGCCGTGCTTCAGCATCCGCTGCAGCCGTTGATTGCCGAGGCTGGACTGAAGCCCCGCCAGCTTTCCCTCGGCGTGCAATCCGGTTCGCGCATGCCGCAACGGTGTCGCAGTTGAGGCCTCCGCGCTGTGCGCGGTTTGACGGCTGGCGGCTTGGGCGGTCTTCAACATTGCGTCTTGACCTCGCCTTTGCGAACTATGCGACGTTCGATTTCAGAATGCAACCCGAAAATCTCCAGCGAGTAACATGCAGACGACTTAGTTCTTCCCACGAATGCTTCGATCCAGGACTTGCGCAACTGTGCCGGCCACGTTATTTCCCTGCGTCCGCGGCCCCGCATGCACCTGCACCGCGCGTATGGCGTGCGACTTCAGCGGAAGTTTTCCTCGCGAGAGAAGTTGAGTGAGGTTGGCCGCAACCAGCCTGCTCAAGGCTGCTCCCTCGACATGCGAGAGGCCACCACGCACCACCACTCGCCCAATCTCCACCCGGGTGGGCTTCATCGGCGTGCCGCCCGTGAGTCGCGTCCGAGTTCGGACTCGAGCATGAGCTTATCGATCTTGGAATATTCGCGGCGCGCGGCGGCGAGCACGTGATGCATGCCGATTGCCGCCTGTTCGCTTGCAGCCAGGAATGCCGCGTTCAAAGCGATGTTGCTGATGTTGCCGCCTGAGATTTCCATACGCCCCAGCCGTTCGTAGTCGAGCGCCTCCAGCCGTGCTTGCGCGGGGAATACGCCGCGCCAGATGCGCACCCGGTCGGCTGCCGAGGGCACAGGAAAATCGATGAGAAAACGCACCCGCCGCATAAATGCCGGATCGAGCAGCGTCTTGCGGTTGGTGGCGAGAATGGCCAGCCCGCGATAGTCCTCCATGCGCTGCAACAGGTAATTGATCTCGATATTGGCGTAACGATCGTGGCTGTCACGAACCTCGCTGCGCTTCCCGAACAGCGCGTCGGCCTCGTCAAAGAACAGGATCGCTCCACTCTGCTCGGCCGCGTCGAAAACCCGCTTCAGGTTCTTTTCCGTCTCACCGATGAACTTGCTGATCACGCCCGCCAGATCGATGCGATACAGGTCAAGATCGAGCTGATGAGCGAGCACTTCGGCCGCCATGGTTTTCCCCGTGCCGCCGGACCGGGCAAATAATGCGACGACTCCCTTACCGCGGCTCATTTTGGCGCCGAATCCCCATCGCTCGTACACACGATCGCGTTGCTCGACCTGAGAGGCAATGTCGCGAAGCTGCTGCATGGCCTCAGAAGGGAGAATCAGATCGTCAAAGCTGCGCTTTGCCTCGATTTTCTCCGCCAGCCCAGTCATCGAGCGCACCGCGTGCCCGCGAGCCGCCAGCCAGAGATCTGCCTCGACTTAACACCGGTGCGTCGGGGTTCCGCAGGCTAGCGGATTCGAGGGCCGAACGCACCACGGCATGAATTTGCTGCGGAGCGAAGCGAAATTGCTGCACCCAACCTTCCCAGAAAAAGAGTCGCGGCTGGTGTTGCTCGGCATGCGATCCCCCAGACGAGTCTGCCAAACGGCGAACTGCGTCAAAGCGTCGCTCTCCGGCACAAGCACGGTGATGAGAGACCGACCATCGCTCAACGGTTCGCGGCTGCCGAGAAATAAAATCGCGCGCATACCATGCGCCACATCCAACGCATCCTCGGCCGAACAGCCAAACGGTTGCGCTTGTGCGTGCCCCGCTTCTCCAAGGCTCGCCGCTCGCGCATCGGGACACTCAACGTAATAAGCGCAGGGAAGTAACAGCGATTCCCGCTCCAGCAGGCGGAAGCAGGTCTGGCGCTCGGCGGGTGAAACCGGCAGTCGCGCCGGATCAAGCGCATACAGAGTGAGCCCGATTCGGGCGCACAGGTGCCGCGCAATGGCCTTCGATGTTCCTGGCTCACGGCTCACTACGTTGGCCGCGGGCGCTCGTTCGTTGTCGCTCCAGGTGCGAAGACGGCACTCTAAGCGGCCGACGATCTCATCTTGCGCGGCGCTCAGAGGGCCCGTGTCATCAACCGGCCGCAAAAACGACGCTACCTGCTCATCGAGAAAATTCACGCCCAGCAGATAGTTGCTGAGGCGTCGATTGAGGCGCAGCGGCTCGTTCCCCCAACCCGCTCCCGCTGTCCACTCGGTGCGCACCAGGCGGAAGCGGCACAACGGGGCCTCAGGAGCGAGCCGTCCCCAGATCTGCTCCCGCGCTGTCATCTTGTCTGCAAAGTAGAGAGATCCCAGAACCTGTATCGCGAGATTCGTGGTGGGAAACTTGCGACTGGCGTCGTCATGCACGTAAGCATAGAGGCGCTCGAAGCTGGGATCGATGTCTGGAGCGAGGCACAGCCACAACACATCGCGCTCCAGCGGTCCGAGATGAAAGAGCCGCGCCACGATCTCCATCGCAGGAAGGCCTGCACCTGCGCCGTCGGTCGCGTCGCCCGCAACTTGGTACTCGGAGAGCTTTCGCGAGATGGCACGCGCTTCGTCGTCGTGCTCGTCGAATTTAGCCTCTGAGGCCATCTCGTCACCATTGACCAGCAGATCGGCTTCTGCGTCGGTGATGACGAGTTCCTGAAAGCCCGGCGACTCCTGGCCGACGTTGAGCTTCCAGACTTTGCGCAACCAGAGTATGCGACGTTCCAGCAGCAGCCGCAGCCGGACCAATCCAGCCCGGAGGTACTCCTGGTTTGCCGTCGACCAATCGACCGAAGCCGCTTCGGTGCTTTGTGTCTCGATTGCGCTCATTAGGTATACGTGAAATCCACGGAGTCGATGGTTAGAGCGCCGTTGACTTGCACTCGAACCGGATAGTTGGGCGGACTGACATGAAGCGGGGGTTGAGCCGTGGCAAGACCCGCCAGAGACACCTGGATCTGGGTGGCGGTTTGTGGTCCAGTCAGTGGCACTTCGATAGAAATGTCACTGACATAGACGTAGCTCTTCAAGTCAGGATCGAAGAGGCGAGTGCCGTTTACCGTGAGGGTTGTGCCCGAATTGCCGATGTTCGGCGCGATGCCGGTGATGCTGGGCACGAGCAAGAATACGGACAGACTGGATGACTGGGTGACTGCCTCCGTAAACGTCGCGCCGCGATCCAGTCCGCCCTGGACGCCTTCGCCGAGACGCTGCACGATCACCTGCACCAGCTGTGCACCCGGTTGCAACTGGTCCTCGGGCGCGATAGCTCGCGGAAGAGGATTGTCGAAATCGGCGCGGATACTGCGCATCGGGAACAGTGAGTTGAATACTCTCATCCGAGGTGGGGACGACACCGATGGGATCGAGGCTGCCGAGTTTTACCCAGGTCTTAGTCGCCTTGAATCCTCTCCCGATGATGGTCAGTGATTGTCCGACCGCAGCGCGCGCATCTCCAATGGGATCACCCGGCAGAGCGGGCGTGCGATAGACGCTCTCAATCTCCGGCCGATTCATCAGCGTCATATGCAGGCGCCGCGTCAGCACCGGAGCGGCCAGCCGGCGCAGGCGCTGGCTTTCGATCTGCACTACGGTGACGTTGTACGCCACCGAGCAGCGGAAATTCGCTTGTGGCAGCGCGGTCCAGATCTTGGCGAACTCCTCCAGGCTGGCCGGTTGCAGAGAGATCTTGACGCGTTCGAAGTCGTGTTGCAAAACCGGGTCCAGGTAGGGAGAGTCGTGGGTCACGATGGCGAAATCGTGCATCACACGCATCGCATCGCCAAGGGTTTTCTTGCGCGAACAAGTCGCGATCGTCGCCCGCCTCGGTGTCACTGAATCCGGTCATGAGGTAATGCAGGTTCAGGCTCAGCGGAGGATTGCCGTAGGCGCCTGGATATCCCTCTCCGAGAATCTCCTGATTCTTCAGATACTGGTTTTCGCTGATCAAATAAAGATAGAGATTGATCCGCTTGCCGGTGGCAGTCGTGGGCGCGATGTCCGGCGGTAGGAGCGTGACCGAAATCGGGCCATCTTGCATTTCGTTGGCCAGGAGGTCGTGCAGGGTGGAACTGACCGCGCGAATTGCCTTGTAGGTGCTCATCGGCTCCTTGACGGCCAAGGGCGCGTCGCATAGCGGCGAAGGTCGACGAATTCGGCGAAGCCAACCGGGCGAGCGGGGGCCGGCTGCGACGCGGTCGCCGGAGGATCAAACACGATTTCGACGCTGCCGATTTTTACCTCCACCGGAGGCGGCGAAGGCTGAGAGGCGAAACGCTGCGACGCAACTACCGAATGCGCCTGTTGTGACCTCCAAGTGTCCCTTTTTGTTGGCACGGCGCTGCGCGATGGACGCGGCGCCGTGTCGAGGGCTTCACCCTCCACGGCGGCAATTGCACGCTCGATTGCCCGGTAAGCAGATTCGCCTGCAGCAGGGGAGTCTACCTCACCCTCCGGAAGATGGCTGCGATTCTGATGGGTGTGTCGATGATTGCACCCGATGGGACGATATTGGGCGCGGGAGTCGTGTTGTTGCGTCGGCCGATCTTTCGGACTGCGGCGGCTCGGGTAAAACCGATCTGTGACCGCCTCGCTCATTGGTGAGGGCGTTGCCTGGCCCTGAGGGGAGGGCTCAGAAGTCTGGTCTTTCGCCGGCGGGTGAGTTCGCGAGTTGGTAGCTTGAGAGAATTTCACCTCAGCCGCCGGAAGCGAGGTGATTCGGTGGTTGCTGCTGAGGTTCACTGGCGCGTTCGCGGTCAGGTCCTGCTCTGGCAAAGCCGGTTCGCGCGCTTGCTCAACCCGAGATGACACGCTGTCCGCCAATTCGTCGCCCGGCAGTGTCGGATTCAACGGCGGACGAGAGGTGTTGGAGCGAATCAGCGGAGAGTCCACAACCGCGGGCCAATGAAACCGGCGTGGCGGCTGTGGCGTGGGCGCCATATCGGGCGCTCCGGCGGCTCTTTGCACCATGCGATACAGAAAATCACTCACCAGATTCTCCGCCAGCAGATCGAGATAGCGTTGCCGCTTCCGCGGTGACATGCTCAGAATGTCGGCTTCGCTCCAGTGATAGGCGAAGGCAAGCTGATGCACTTCCCGGTAGCGGCGGTCTTGCCGCGCTGACAGTTCGCGAAAAAAGTATTCGCCGCTATCGAACGCAGTCGTGAAATGATGGCGGCACGACGGGCACTGGAGTTGCAACACGATTTCGGCCTGCGGGTCCAACTCTCCCATGCGTTCGGAAATTTGCTGCGCAAGTTCCTCTGGCCACTGCTCGAGCGGAAGAATGTGCTCAAGCTGCGATTCCCCCTTCTTCTTCCGTGCACCCATTCGACAGTGCGAGCAGCAAGGTCTGAACCGACTCTTGGGCCGTCTGTCGGCGATGGTTCAGCGCCTCTTCGAAATCCGCGCCGCACGGAACGCGAAGGCTGCACCGAAAGCGCTCGCCCGGCCAGCCTCATCGTCTCGTCAAAAAACGGGCCGGACAGTGTCGGCCTCGACCCGTGCAGGCGCTCGATCTGAAGCTGAAAGTCCATGCGCTCGTCGCACTGAGGACACCGCAGAGCGCAATCGATCTGACCGCCGAAAGTGACGCGGCGCGCGTGCAGCAGCAAAGTACCCGGTCCCCAAGCGAGAGTTGACCGAACGCCTCTCGCGAGCTCCAGACCCGGAACGCACCGCGCAGCAGCCGCAGTGTCGCGCTCCAGTGGGAGAGCCGCGGCGCCCGAGTTCGCTCCACCAGACCCTCGTCGTCCTCGCCGATCGCGCGCGCCCGAACTTCGCGAAGGCATCTCCCTGCCTGCCAGCAGCCGTTGCGTAAGACGACTCGCGCTTCTCCTGCTCCTCTCATTACGCCGGTACGGTGAACGACGGCTCGGTCGGTTCGGTAACGGCGAGTGTCGCGCTCCCAGCCTTCGTTTTCCAGCTTGATGTGCTGGATCGCGACCGCGTTGGCGTTGGCGTCGAGATCGGGCAGCGCCTGATATTCGGAAACCCAGCAGCGGTAGACCTTGTAGGAGATCACCTTCTGTCCGGCTTCGTTGAACATGTCGATGATGATGTCCTTGCGGAAGTCTGGCCAGCGAGACTTCCGTGCCGGGGCCGCTCCCGTAGTTCCACACCTTGTTGGCCCAGACCTCGAACTCGGTGTCGTGGGTGACGCCGCGCTCGAGGGTGATGGCATCGATACTTGGTGCGCCCCGGGGACTTGCGGCTCGTGCTCGGGTCGCCGCCCTCGCGATGCTCGACCACCTCGGTCGTGCGCTTGAGCGCGCTGCACTTGCTGATGCCGGCGACGTAGCGGCCGTCCCACTTCACGCGGAACTTGAAGTTCTTGTACGGATCGAAGCGTTGTGGCGTTGACGGTGAATTGTGCCATTGCCCGTCTCTCCTTAGCTAGGCCTGGATCTGGCCGGCGATCTGCTGGATCTGGAGGATCACGAACTCGGCCGGCTTCAGCGGCGCGAAGCCGACCACGATGTTGACGATGCCGTGATTGATGTCGGTCTGCGTCGTCGTTTCGGTGTCGCACTTCACGAAATAGGCATCGCTGCGGAGTCGTGCCCCTGGAAGGCGCCCTGGCGGAACAGGTCTGCATGAAGGAGCCGACGTTCAGGCGGATCTGCGACCACAGCGGTTCGTCGTTCGGCTCGAACACCACCCACTTCGGTGCCGCGGTAGAGGCTCTCCTCCAGGTACAGAGCCAGCCGCCGCACGGGAATGTACTTCTAGTCGGCCGCCAGCTGATCGGCGCCGTCGAGCGTGCGCGCGCCCCAGCAGATGATGCCGTAGACCGGGAAGTTGCGCAGGCAGTTGATGCCCAGCGGATTGAGCACGCCGTTCTCGCCGTCGGTCAAGCTTGTAGTCGAGCTCTGAACGCCGACGAGATTGGCCTCGGTGCCGGCCGGCGCCTTCCAGACGCCGCGCGCCACATCGGTGCGCGCATAGAGCCGGCCATCGTGCCGCTGGTCGCCGTCGACGCAGGCGGAAGTTGTTCAGCGGATCGGCGATGTCGACCCGCGGGAAATAGACGGCCGCGTTCCGGCTGCGCAGCGATCCGTTCTGATCGAGCCAGTTCATGATTCCATCCACGGTGTCGCGATCGCCGTCTTCCTGTGGCGGATCGAGAATGTAGAACGCCCTGCGGCTGGTGCACAGCGACGTCGCGTTGGCGGCGACCTGGGCAGCGTCCGTATCCGGCAGTAGCGCGGTCACCGGAATACACAGGATGTTGAACAGGTCGACATCGAGCAGCGCGTACATCCCGGTCTTCAAGAGTTGATCGCCAATCGATCCCTGTGCCACTCCTGCCGCATCAGTGGTCGGATTCCATGTTCCATTGCTTCCCGGGCTGGCAACGCCTCCCGGCAAGGCCTGCGCTCCGGCCGCCGTACCCGAACCCAGCGCATATTGCTGGACGTTGGTAGCACCGGCAGCAGTCAGCCCAAGGTCTGCAGCGAGGCTCCCTGCCAGGTGCAACATGTCGGAAGGATTCATCGTCCCAGCCTTGATCTGCAGGAACACCTCGGTGCTCGCGCTGCCCACTACGGTCACAGTCGCATTCGACAGACTGGGATCGACGGCGCGAATCTGGCCCTGCAAGGTCGCAACCAGCCAGCCCACCGTGATGGCTGCGGGCGGCCCCGCGGCGAGCAATTGAACGGGAGTAGAGAACGCAGGATTCCCGTTCAAGGTAACGCTAATCGTGTCCGTAAGGTCGAAAGCAAGTCGAGTGGGCGAGACCAATGTCCAAGTGGTGCCTCCGTCGGGCGTGGGGTTCCCGATAGTTGTGCTCCATCCTGGCGGTGTGCCACCGGAGGTGCCGGACGTCGTCACCCGCTGCAAGTTGCCGTTGGAATCGACAATCTCCGCTCCTACTGGAAAGGCCTCTTGAGCGCTCCACGCGGGGAATAGCATTCCAGTGCCGGTCGGAATGAGCTTCCAGGTGACGCCGCCATCAGCGAGGGTCGTGCCAACTGTCATCGGCCATACCAGAGGGCCGGCGCTGGACGTCCCTGCCACCGTCACCAGTTCAATATTTCCATTTGAATCCACGATCCGATCGCCGACCGAAAATGCGTGACCTGCTGCCCAGAATGGAACCACGCCAACCGCAAGCGAGACCAAAGTCCACACAACGGTTCCGTCCGGCGTGGTGCTACTCAGCGTGGTTGACCATGCGGGCTGGGCCGGGCCGCCACCCGTTGTCCCAGCCGTTGTGACCTCTTGCAGGTTCCCGTTGGCATCGACGATGAATTGGCCCAAGACAAACGCCGTCCCTGGTTGCCATTCGAGGCGGAGCTGCAGGGCGGAGAAGGCGCTGCTTGTGGTCCCGCTCTGGGCGGCCCGTCCATTGGTTCCCAGCGATTGCACGGTTACGAGCTGCGATCGCGCGTTCACGACCTCGACCACATAGTCAGTCTCGGTCGAATCCAGTGTCAGGTTGCGGAATGTCTCAGTGGCGACCACGGTCGTCGTTCCGCTGGCGAAGCTGACCTCGGTCACCGTCAAGTTGAACAACGTCGAGGGGTCGGTCGTCCCGTAGTCGATGTCGACTCGCACCTGGTTGCCCCATTGCCCAGGATTGGCCGCGGTCACGAGAAGGATGTTGTTGGTGGCCCCATCCTGCAACACGATCGCTGCCGACTTGGCCGCATTCGCGCTGGTGCCGGAGGTCGTGCGCACCACGTACGCCGTTGTCCCGCCGTTCAGGAAGAACTGCTGGATGGCGTAGCTGGCCTCGCTGTTAGTGTCGAGTCCGCCGAAGATCCGTTCGAAATCGGCGTAGCTGAAAATCTCGACCGCTTCGTTCATGGGACCCTGCGGGAAGTAGTCGACAAACGCCCCAATCGACGTAGCGACGCCGACGATGGTGCGAACTCCACTGGGTATTTCTTCAATGTAAACACCCGGGTAAGTCGGGGTGACGGGCATTGGAGCCTCCTCGTTAATTTCCTTCGATCATTCGGCGCGGCGATGCCGCAGAGACAAGGGCCGCCTGCGATAGGTGCGGATTGCCGGTGCAGCTCAGCGCAGGCGCTGGCCGCGACAGCGGGAAACAATCGAGCGGTTGGCACCTCTCTGACAGGGGACGCACGCAGCTTGCGCTCACCTCCACTACGAAGGCTCGCCCGATCGATTGCAGAGAGATCACGACCCGGGCCCGGCTGCGTATGGTCAACAGAATTCCCTCTATGCCGCGCATCACGCCGTCGATAATTACGATCCGCTGGCCCACTTCAAGGTATTCGTGAGGTTCAGCATTGCCGTGTTCGACTCCGGCCCTGATTCCGGCAAGTTCATCATCGGAGATTACCGCCGGGGCATCCCTCTTGCCCACCAGCGAGACGACCTGGCGAATGGTCAGTACCTTCAACCGCTCGCGCAAGGGCAGCCGCACGAACAGATATCCTGGGAACAGTGGCATATCGAGCTTTACGCGGCGATCCTTCCATTGCCGGATCGAGGCGTAACACGGCAGGTAGTGCTCAATGCTCAGGCTGGTGAGGCAGGCGGCCACGCGTTTTTCCTGATTGCTGCACACAAACAGCGCGTACCAGTGGGAGACTGAGAAATCGTTGGCTGATCGTAGCTCGTCCATGCGTTTCGATTTCAGGGCTTGCCGCCTATAGCTTCGCCCCGTCACTTACAGGTTCCTGTGACCTAACCTCGTCCTTCTGTTGTTCTCCCGCCGGCTCGCGACCTACGAACTATTCCTCTTTGCAGCGTGATTCGCGAGAAAGCGAGCAGCCACCGCTTGCCGTTCAGCGTTTAGCCGGACAATCCGGCCTGTGCTTGCCGTTCCCAAGTCTTCCAGATATCCCTCGGATACAAGCCAGGCGAGCGCCGTGTGAGTCTGCTCCAGACTGCGGTGGACTTGTTCTTCCATAACTCGCCAGCGCGACACCCCTACAACAGAGTCGACAGCCTGCGGATTCCGTAGGAAGTAACTCAGAATGTCCCTTACCGCGTCCCATGAGGGCTCTGGGTCGGCAGAATGCACGGCGCTGCGGGGTGCAAATGAACTGCCAGAATGCAGCTCTTGTGGATTTTGTGTCCTGTCAAGAAGTTAGAAAAATGCGGTTGTTCCTCTGCTGTGCGCAGCGGGTCGAAGCCGACCCGGATCTCCGCCACAAACATGGATTGAACTCGCGCAGTTTCAGAGATATGAACGGAGCCCAATGCCCGGGTTCAAAATGACCCACCCACGCGTGGATGATCCGGCTTTCGGATTACGTGGAGCTTTCAAGCGTAACCGGCCGGACGCACGTGGCCGAAGAGCACTGGAAGGAACTACGGTCGGGACAACTCGCTTCTTTAAGTGTTCGGGTTAGACTTCGTTCCGAGATCGTACTTCTTCACCAGCTTGCCAAACGAGCGGCGTTCTTTGCCTGCTTGTTGCGCAGCCTGTGTCACGTTTCCCCCGTGGCAAGCTAGAAGATTCTGGACATAACTGCGCTCGAATTGCTCGATTGCCTGCTGCCGGGCGCGACGAAAACCTTCGTCGAGCTCGAGATTACTTTTCGCCGACACCGCTTCGTTGAAGAAAACGATGTCTGAGGGAACGATCGTCTGTCCGCTCGAACACAGGACAGCACGTTGCACGACATTGAACAGCTCGCGGACATTACCCGGCCATGAATGGTTTTCGATCTTGCACATGGCAACGGCCGAGAAAGACTTAGGACCGCGCTCCGAGGCGAATTCTTTGTTCAGAAAGTGTCGAACCAGGAGCGCGATGTCTTCCCTCCGCTCCCGCAATGGCGGCAGATGAAGCCGCAGAACGTTGAGGCGGAAATATAAATCGTTGCGAAACTGTCCCTCTTGTACGCGGTCTTCGATCATCCGGTTGGTGGCGGCGATCACCCTCGCGTTCGATCGGTTGAATTGCTCGGAACCCAGCGCCCGGTAGGTTCCCTCCTGCAAGAGGCGGAGCAACTTCGCCTGGTTTGCCGGTGAAAGCGCATCGACTTCGTCGAGGAACAGCGTACCGTTGGTTGCCATCGCCGCCAGGCCACGCTGGTCTTTGTGCGCGTCGGTGAAAGCGCCCCGACAGTGACCGAACAGTTCGTTCTCTGCCAGTTGCTCAGGCAGCGATCCGCAGTCAACCGGAACGAACGGCCCACGCTTGCATTTGCTCAAGGAATGGATGGCATGAGCGAACAGCTCCTTGCCGGTTCCGGTTTCCCCCGTGATGAATACCGGAGCATTGGCGCCAGCGTAGCTCACCGCTTGCCGCGCAGCCCGCAGGATCGACGGATGCATGCCCACGAGCTGTGCCAGGCCCATCTCCATTCCCAGCTCATTCTCGATTTCTTGCTCTGGAAACCTGCGGTCTTGCAGCAGGCGTTGAATTCTTACATCGAGCTCCTGGCCCCGGGCTGGCCAAAAAACAATGTCATCGGCAACCTCGGAAGCGGCCAGCAGCACTGGACCCGGGCGCTCGGGTAAGACCGCGAGCGTCAGGAATCGTCTTGGATTCTCGCGTACGAAGCGAAAAAACGAAGCTACACTCTGCGATTCCGTGACCACGTGCGACACAACCAGCTGCGGGTGACTGCCCAGAAGCACCTCCGGACGGAAGTTCTCCCACGCCTGGCGTTGGTAAGACAGCTCCAGATTGAACACACTTCTACAGCTGGACTCGGGTGGTAATGAGGCGGGCTCGATTATGAGAACCGTGGCAGACATGCAACCTCCGATGGCCACCCAGGGATTCCGGCGAGTACTTTCCCTGTGATTCCGCTGTGGAATTGCCTAGCCGTTGTTGGGACCGGTGGGTAGCCGGACCGAACAGCAGGCCAGCCTGCGGAGGACTATTCTGAGAGGCAACGAATGGGTGGCAGTCTATCAGATAAAGCTCTAGCCGGCAGCATATAACCACTTCGTTCACACAATTTTTGCGTAGAAGTGGAGCTTGACTTCCAGCTCCATAGCCATCTGTCACATGGCGGTCGTGCCCGACCGGGGTATGTCACACCTGCATGACAGGGCTGATTGGCGGTTCGATCACTTACAACCCCGAACCACTCGAAAGACCGTATTCAGGAAATGTGCTCATATGCTGCGCACAGCAAGCGTAGACGTGGTCGTTGATCTTTGAGTGAAGCTGCGATGCGCATCAACCGTGCGCGATTGCCATCCATCCGATGGCGAGTTAGGATTTTGAGGCTCTCCGGAGCCCACGGGGCTGCTTCGGCGTGCGCTGACGCCATGTGTGGACTCCTGCTGCACCGTGCTTCCCGGTTGGGCATGTCATTGCTGTTGCTCGCTTGCGTTGGGTCACTGCACGGCGCCGAACCGGTATCGCAATCGCTGAACTCCGGATGGGAGTTCCGCGCGCTGAACGCTTCCGCCCATCCGGAGGTCGCGGGCTGGCAAGCGGCGCAGGTCCCCGGCGTGGTGCAGACCGATCTCATCGCAGCTCACCTCATTCCCGATCCTTTCTATGGCGACAACGAGTCGCGCCTGCAATGGATCGGCCTCGCCGATTGGGAATACCGCACGACGTTTCAGGTTGATGCGAGCACGCTCAAACGCGAGCACGTCGATCTCGTCTTCGATGGGCTCGACACCTTCGCTGAAGTGTTCGTCAACGACCAGCAGGTCCTCACCGCTGACAATATGTTTCGCAACTGGCGCGTTCCCGTGCGGCCATTGTTGAAGCCCGGGCCGAACACGTTGCGCATCGTATTTCGCTCGCCAGTCACGTCGATGATTCCCAAGGTGAAAGCACTACCGTACATTCTGCCGTCGGTATCGACCGCCAACGAAGGCAACGAGGAGAACATCGCTACCGCCCCCTATACCCGCAAAGCGGCTTATCAGTACGGCTGGGACTGGGGCCCGCGCTTCATCACCATCGGCATCTGGAAGCCTGTGCGGCTGGAGGCATGGGACGCCGCGCGCATTGCGAGCGTGCATATTCAGCAGCAGAAGGTGACGCGCGATCTGGCGGAACTCGTCGCGAACATCGAAGTCGAATCAACGAAGTCGCAAACCGCGACCATTCGACTGCGGATCACAGATCCGACGGGGAAGGCGGCGTTTGCGTGGGAGGACGCGAAGTTCCCGCTCAGCAGCGGAACCAATCTCGTTCAGCTGCCGGTGCGCATCACTTCGCCAAAGCTCTGGTACCCGGCTGGCTACGGCGCTCAAGATCGCTATGTCGTCGAGGCAGGGGTGCTGATCAACAAAGCGGCCGTCGCACGAGCCGACGTTGAAGACCGGACTGCGCTCCCTCGAACTGCGCCGCGATCCCGACCAGTGGGGTAAGAGCTTCACCTTCGTCGTCAACGGCATTCCGATATTCGCCAAAGGCGCGAACGTCATTCCCTTCGACAGCTTCCCCAGCCGGGTCTCGACTGCGCAGCAGCGAAAGATTCTCCAGGCCGCGCGCGATGCTCACATGAACATGGTGCGCGAGTGGGGCGGCGGCATTTACGAGAGCGACGACTTCTACGATCTCTGCGACGAACTGGGCCTGATGGTCTGGCAGGAGTTCATGTTCGGCGGCGACATGGTGCCCGGCGACCTCGCATTTCAGCAGAACGTTCGCGAAGAGGCTACGCAGCAGGTGAAGCGCCTGCGCGATCACCCCAGCGTCGTGCTCTGGTGCGGCAACAACGAAATCGAAGCCGGATGGCAAGCCTGGGGCGACCGTCTCGCCTTCAAAGAGTCCATCACGCCACCGCAGCGCGAGCGCGTCTGGCAGGACTACGTCGTGCTCTTCGACGACATCATCAAAAGCGTGGTCGAGCAGTACGGCGCGCCCACGCCGTATTGGCCGAGTTCGCCCAGCGCTAACTTCGAGGCCCCGGCCAACAGCCAGGACAACGGCGACATGCACTACTGGGGCGTGTGGCACGCGCTGGAGCCCATCAGCAACTACAACCTGCAAAACCCGCGCTTCATGTCGGAGTTCGGCTTCCAGTCATTCCCCGAGATGCGCACCATCCTCAGCTTCGCCGAGCCCGAGGAGCTCGCCATCGATTCGCCGATCATGATGGCGCACCAGAAAAATCATGGCGGCAACGAACGCATTCTCACTTACATGCTGCGCGAATATCCCGAGCCGAAAGATTTCGCCTCATTCGTCTACCTCAGCCAGGTGCAGCAGGCCGAAGCCATCAAAGTCGGAGCCGAGCATCTGCGTCGCAACCGGCCGCGCACCATGGGCGCATTGTTCTGGCAACTGAACGACTGCTGGCCGGTGGCATCGTGGTCGAGCATCGACTACTTCGGCCGATGGAAAGCCCTGCAATATTACGCACAGCGCTTCTACAGCGACCTGCTGGTCTCGCCCTATTTGCACGACGGCACCGTCGATGTATATATCGTCTCCGACAAGCTGCAAGCTACCGAAGGCGAACTTCGCACGCGCTTTCTCAGCTTGGATGGCAGAATTTTGGAGGACACAACGCAGCCCGTGCACATTCCGCCGCAATCGAGCTCGGTCTATACGTCGAGCACCTTCGTGATGGCCACCGCGGCAGCGATATCAGGCGCGCAGAAAATGCTGCCTGACCCGTCCGACCACGAAGATAACTTTCTCGTCTACGACTTGAAAGTCGGCGGCCAGGTCGTGTCGCGGAACGAAGTTTTCTTCGATCACATGCGCAACCTTAAGTTGCCGCTGAAGCCCGCCATCCAAAGTGAGATCGTTGGCAGCGGATCGGAACACACAATCACCCTGCGGTCACCCGTGCTGGCGCGCGCCGTGTATCTCTCGTTCGGAGATCTCAACGTCACGCTCTCTGACAATTACTTCGACTTGCTGCCCAACGAGCCGATGGTGGTGAAAGTATCCGGCGCCGCCGATATCGATCAACTACGGCGAGCGCTGAAGATCACCTCGCTGACCGACGCTTTTTTCGACGGCCGCCCAACCTATCGCGAACACGCGCAATTCGATTCTGACAGTAGTCTGGCGGCTGAAGCGCCGCCAAAATGACGGATTACGAGCTGAGCAACTCCGGTTCCGTAAATCTCCGGATGTCCTAGGTTACCTTCGTAACTTGCGCCCTTGCTGCTCCTCTGTTACGTTCGCCTTAAGTGGGCACAGGAGCTGTGTCTTCATGCGCGTCGGGGCTTCCGGACGCGCCGAATTTAGGACGTTCGGGTGATGCCGCAAGGCTTGCTTCAGGTTAACCGTTTCGTTACTCATCAAAATCTCATATGCACCGTGCCTGGTGCAGTCAATCGAGCTAAGTCACATCATTGTAAGATTTTGCCTGCAACTCTCACGCACTCAATATTTTGGGAGGGAAACTTTTTGCGTGCTCAATGGAATCAAGATTTTAGCTATACCCAGGGGGAGGGGGGTGGATCAGTTGTCGGTTGTCAGTAGTCAGTTGTCAGAATGGCTTGTAATGTTACGGAGTAGTTATCACGATTCGAGGTCCGGGAACAACTGCAGGTTCCTCGACTCCGCTTCGCTGCGCTCGGAATGACACCTTGAATAGCCAGTCTGGAGACTAGCGACCGTGGTTCGTTCGGGATGACACCAGTGATCGGGAAGCCGTCCGACCGCTCCCGGCTCGAAGCTCGAAGCTGGAAGCTGGAAGGAGGAAGCATGAGTTGCAACTCGATGAGACTCCCAGAATTCAGGAAGCGCATATCCTGACCGGACACATTTTGTGCGAGTTGATCGAGGAAGAACGCGGGGCGAAGTTGCAAGCGATCGTGAAAAGGAGAAATTTTCAGCTCCGTCGCCCAGCGGTTTTTGCGGCAATCCATCTCATTGGCTGAATGCTGCCGCGAGGATGTGAATGTTAGGTAAATTAGCCGATGGATTCGCCCGACCGCTGCTTGAAACTTCCGACTTTGTGGCGCATCTTTACCTCCCAGCATCGCAGAACGTGTATATTTGTTGACCCGGATTGAGGTTTTTGCGCTTGAATCGCCCCTGAAAGCCATGGATTAAAGTTCTGGGTTTGGAGTGAATCATGAATCGGCGTGATTTCATATGGTCCACGAGCGTCGCTTTTGCGGGGCTTACGATGTCAAAAGCGGAGATTTTGTGGGGCGAACAGCCCTCGTCTGACGCTTGGCGAACGTTCGAAGTAACGACTCGCGTCGAGGTGCTGAAGCCTGTGGGTGAAACCAAAGTCTGGCTGCCCGCCGCGCTGGTTCAGAACACGCCGTTTCAGCGGACATCGGCTAACAAGTTCACCGCTGACGGCGGCGAAGCAAAGCTGGTCGAGAGCAGCAATCCACAGGACGTTGGGCATTGTGGCTGCGACCTTTCCCGCTGGAGTGAAGCCGGTCGTCACGCTGTCGAGCCAAGTGTCGCTCAAGAACTACTCCGTCAACTTGTTGAAGCCGGGCAACGAGCGGCCACTCACGAGCGTACAGCAAGCGTACTTCCTTGAGCCGCATCAGTTCATGCCCACGGACGGAATCGTAAAGAGCAAAGCGGTCGAGATCACGAAAGGCGCGAAGACCGACACCGAAAAGGCGCAGGCGATTTACGACTGGATTGTCGACAACACATTTCGCGATCCGAAGGTGCGCGGCTGCGGACGCGGTGACATTCGCTTCATGCTGGAGAGCGGCAACTTGGGCGGCAAGTGTGCGGATCTGAATGCTCTTTACGTCGGACTGGCGCGAGCATCGGGGCTTCCGGCGCGCGACGTATATGGCATTCGCGTGGCGAAGTCTGAGTTGGGTTACAAGAGTCTGGGCGCGTCGTCGGAGAAAGTCACCAAGGCGCAGCACTGTCGGGCGGAAGTGTATTTGACACAGTTCGGTTGGGTGCCTGTCGATCCTGCCGATGTGCGCAAGGTAGTTCTGGAGGAGCCACCTGGAAACCGTCCGTTGAATGACGAGATGGTCGCCAGCGCGCGCAAGCGACTGTTCGGCTCGTGGGAGATGAACTGGATGGCTTACAACTTCGCTCAGGATGTTGAGCTGCCGGGATCCAACGGTAAGAAGGTTGCTTTTCTGATGTACCCACAAGCGCAGACGGCGGATGGACTACTCGACAGTCTCGCTCCAGACGACTTCAAATACGAAATCACTGCGAGAGAACTATCGTGAACGGGCGCGACGCACAACCGGCTAGAGGCGGTATCACGACAAGCAACTCAAACAACGCGTCAGCCGCGTGCGGACTGGCGTTGGTTCGCGTGACGATCGGCGCAATGTTTATTTGGGTGTTCTTCGAGAATCTAGGCAAAGGTCTCTATACGCCTGCCGGTTATGCCTCGCTGATCCACTACTACATTGAAAAAGGCCACTCGCCTGCCGCTTGGAAGGCGGTGATGGCTTTGGCCGCAAGCCATGCTTCGATGGCAGCGCCTATGCAAGCGCTGGCTGAGATTTCTTTCGGAGTGCTGCTGGTTGTCGGCCTGCTCACGCGACCTGTGGCGTTCTTGTCGTTCTTGTACCTCGGGAGCCTCTGGATGTCGGAGTGGGGAACAGCATGGATTTGGGAACTGCTGGTTCCTATGCTGGCATCGCTTGGGCTTGCGATTGGAAGTGCCGGCCGAACCTGGGGCGTCGACGGTGGATGGCAAAGCGCTGGCCAGACGCTCCATGGTGGTGATGTGGACCAAGCCTAGTGCGCGTCTCCGTCATCATTCCAACGCATAATGAAGCGCAGGCCATCGCGCGCGTTCTTGCTGACCTGCCTGCCGATCTTGTCAGCGAAGTTCTGGTCGTCGACAGCAACTCGACTGACGGAACGCCAGAAATCGCCGCAAGCATGGGAGCGCGCGTTCTGCGTGAACCACGACGCGGATACGGCCGCGCCTGTTTGACCGGACTCGCGGCAGCCACCGAGCCCGACATTGTCGTGTTTCTCGACGGAGACTATAGCGATCGACCAGCTGAGCTGCCACTTCTGCTCGAGCCGATCATCGAAGGCCGAGCGGACATCACCCTCGGTTCGCGTCTTGCGAAACAAAATGATCGTCGTGCGTTGCCGTGGCACCAAGCTCTTGGCAATCGCATCGCGGCGGCGCTGATCCGCCTGTTGTACGGCGTAAAGCTTACCGACCTGGGGCCGTTTCGTGCGGCGCGCGCCGATGTCCTTGCGGCAACTCGCTCTGCAGGAAGACACGTACGGTTGGGCGGTCGAGATGATCGTCAAGGGCGCTCGAAGGAAGTTACGGATTGTCGAGGTACCGGTCAGCTATTATCCGCGGATTGGCAAATCTAAGATCAGTGGTACGTTGCGGGGCACGATTGGAGCGGGATGGTTTATCCTCAGCCGAATCGTGCTCTATCGCTTCGGGCGCGAAGGACATGGCGCCGCGGGCACAACTGACTAGTCATGGAATCCAGCGACACAATCCTGCATTCGCGCAACGGCAGCCGCACACTCGTCATCATGGCCAAGGCGCCGCGACCTGGAAGAGTGAAGACTCGCTTAACGCGGAGTCTTCCAGCGGAAGCCGTGACGGAGTTGTATCGCTGTCTTCTGGAGGACACGATGGCGTTGGCGCACGGATTGAGCAGCGTGAATGTGGCCATCATGTGCCCGGAATCAGACGTTGAGGATTTGACGCAATTCACCGAAGGCAAAACAGAGGTTGTGGCGCAGCAAGGAGAAGGGCTCGCCGCGGGATTGACTTCGGTGTTTGCACAGTTCGCAACGCAGCGCGCGCAAAGCGTGATTGCGTTTAACAGCGACAGTCCGCATCTGCCGCCCTCGGTTCTCGCCGGCGCCTTCGAAGTATTGGCTGAGCACGATGTGGTGGTTGGACCAACCTATGATGGCGGCTATTACCTGGTCGGAGCTAAAGCTTTCCACGCAGCGCTCTTTGAAGATGACGGAATGGGAACCAGCAGTGCACTCGAGGGCCTGCTGGCGCGCGCCCGTGGGCTGAAGCTTTCCGTCGGGTTTACCGACCACTTCTATGACATTGATTTGCACGACGACTTGAGCCGCCTTGCCGCGGAACTTCGGCTCGCTCCGGAACGAGCGCCCCGAACCGCCGCGTGGTTGAACCAGTGGCAAGAAGTTGTGCAGCAGCCGCGAATCGCCGCTGGAGACCTGTGAAGCTCTCGCCATCGCAGAGGCTACATGTCCTCGGCGTCATCATCCTGGTAGCGCTGACCATCTGCGCGCGCAAGTTCAGCGGCCAAGGCGAAGCTTTTCCCATTGTTCCGCTCCTAGTCGCAGGCGGCGCTTATCTGCTCGCGATCCGGGAGTTGTTTTGCACCTCGAGTTTCCCCAAGTCGATGATTGTCATTGGTCTCGCGCTTGCGGCGGTGTGGCACGTTGCATTTCTGGCGATACCGACGGGCTCCGATGACGACGTTCGTCGATATGTGTGGGACGGACGCATGCAGCGGCTTGGCTATAACCCGTACATCGTGATTCCCGGCGACCCTGCATTTGCGGCGTTACACACAGACGAGACGCGCGCTCTTAATAATCCGGAGCTACCCACCATTTATCCGCCGGGCGCTGAGCTCTTCTTTCGCGGAGTCACAGCGATTCATGAGTCCACCCGCACTATGCGAGTGGCATTTGCGATTTGCGACCTAGCCATCGTTCTCATCTTGCTGGATATCCTTCGTGCCACTGGGCGAGGAGCCCACTGGATTCTGGCTTACGCATGGCACCCGTTGCTGGCGACGACAGTAGCAGGCAGTGGTCACGTCGATATTGTTGGCATACTGCTGCTGGTGGTGTCGTTCGCCGCGTTGCTTCGGCGATGGCGGACGATAGCGGCCATCGCGTTCGCACTCGCCATCGCCGTAAAGTTTCTGCCCATTGTGCTTCTGCCGCTCTACTGGCGGCGCGTCCGTGTTCGCGACGCGCTGCTGGCGGCATTTCTGTTCGCACTTTTGTATGTGCCGTTTCTCAGCCATGGGCGAATTCCCATTGGCTCGCTTGGGGCATACATCCAGGGTTTTGGCTTTAACGGTCCGGTGTTTGCAGCGCTGCGGCGAGTAGCACCCCCGCAGATCGTGGTGGGACTCGCAATTGTCCTCGGCGTTCTTGTAGCGATCTGGTTCAGAACCAGTTTCGGGAGCTTGTCTGGGGACGCGTTGGCATGGCCTATGGCGGCCTCGCTTTTATGCGCGCCGGCTGTATTTCCGTGGTATCTACTCTGGCTGCTGCCGTTCGCGCGATCGGTCGCGACGCTGCCGCTCATCATCTGGACGGTGAGCATTCTTCCCACCTACATCGTTTGGCATCTGCGGATACTGGGACGTCCGTTTGAGCTTCCCGGTTGGGTGACGGCGCTGGAGTATGGAGCAGTCGCAATAACTGCGGCAATCATCCTGGTGCGCCGGAACACTCGGCCCGCTGCTTCGTAGTGTGCCACAGACTATCCAGTCAGGTGGATGTGCAACCCACGGTCTTGCTAATTCCTCTCCGTATTTTGAAGCCCCTGCCAGGCAGCGGGCATCCATGACTGAGCTCACCTGAGGAGGATCTCCATGAAGAATCTGCGCTGTAATACAACGGTTCGCATACTGACGATCTTTGGGCTCTTACTCCTTGCTGCAACTTCCTGGGCACAGCAGCGTCCGCCCATCGTTGAAAAAATGGCCAAAGCTTATGGTCTCGATTCATGGGACCAAGTCGACGCAGTACGCTACACCTTCAACCTCGAGGTGCCCGTCCTCAAACTCAAACTTTCTCACACGTGGGAGTGGGAGCCGAAGACGAACCAAGTCACCTTCACCAGCACAGATAAAGACGGCAAGCCGGTCAAGGTTACCTACAAGCGCACCGAACTTAGCAGCCAACCCGATGCAGTGAAGAACGAGGTAGATCCCGCGTTCATGAATGACAACTATTGGTTCATCCTGCCCTTTCACGTTTACTGGGATACCAGCGCCACGGTGACCGACGAAGGCATGCAGAAGCTTCCAATCGGTAGCGGTTCCGCCGATAAGATCGTGGTGAAGTATCCGCAGGAGAGCGGAGGGTATACACCGGGCGACACGTGGGACCTTTACATCGGTAAAGACAATCGAATCGAAGCCATGGTCTACCACCGCGGTGGACCCAAGAAGCCGAGTCTCGTTATCGCAAGTTGGGCAGGGTATAAGAAGGCAGGTCCGCTGCTGGTTTCAACCGAGCACCGCGGTACTGCCGACGGGGGAGCGCTGCATCTCACGTTCACCAATGTGGCGGTCAAGATGGCGGGGTCAGATACCTGGATGCCTGCGAAATAATTGGCGGGCGTTTAGCGGGCCATTACTACAGTAGTGCAGCAACTGTTCAACTTTGGCAGATCGCGACTCGCGGCCATGCGGACCTCGAGGCTTGGCCGCTCTCCGCGAACAATCGGACAATAACAGTCGGGTTGTAGCAGCGCATCCTGCAGGCGTCGTCGTCCGGCACATCCGCCATGGCAGGTGTCTCGGAATTCACACGGTTGACACGCATCGGGGAAGGTTCGTACTTGCTCGAATGGCGCCGTGTTTAGAATGCCGGTGCCGCTGGAGATCAACTCGGACAGCGGCTCGCCCTGTCCGGACCAGTAGACGCAGGGTTGTGTGGTGGCGCGCGGCGTCACTCGCACCGTGCTAACGCCGCATCCTGCCGCGAGCGGCGGTAATCCGGCCATCGCTCGCACCAGAGGTTCGCCAATTGCGATTACATTGGTTTCCGCAAACAGATGCTGGAATCCATCCCAATACTCTTCGTAAGACAATGCGTAGGTGTCGGATCGCACCGCCTGGTACACATTCACACGCAGAGGAGCGTTGTACTGTTTCGCAACTTGCGCAATCTCTGCCAGGCGCAGGTAGTTCGACTTCATCATCACCGCGATGATGGTTACGGGAACGCCGAGCTTCACACAGCGGGTTGCTTGTTGATGTATGAGCGCCCAATTGCCGAAACCGCGCTGCATGTCCTGCTCTACCTGCGTGGGGTAATCGAGCGAAAACTCGATGTCATGAAAAGCGCGCAGGTCGGCATCTTCCAGAACGGCAATGCTATGGCCGTTAGAAGTAATCGTCACCTTGACAGGCTGCGAGCGCAGGTACGCCAGCATCGCCTTGAAGTCGGGATGCATTCCGTTCTCGCCCGTCCCCAGATTCACCGAACGCACAGGCAGCCGCTCCATGACGGACTTGACCTGTTCCAGAGTTAGACGGTCGGCGCGAGTGGGATCGCGATAGCAGAAGGCGCAGGAGAGATTGCATTCGTTGGTGAGTCCGAGCCCAAGCGAGATGCCGTCTGCCGGCCTCGCGACAGTCGGTACGGTGGCCTCGATTGGATGATTCATCACGCTGTTTTTTCCTGCAACGCCCAGACGGTGTATCTAGCCGACAACCCGTCGAAGCCTTTACCATTGATAAGCCCGGATTCTCGGATACGCAACTTCCTGATTTAGAATGTATTGCTACCTAAATATCCCACGCTCCTCCACGACGCGCCGCGAATCGTTCAGAGGTGCGCCATTGCAGGAGCGCCACGCATATTGAAAGTGTCAGCGCATTCATCCGCCGATCGTCCATCCGTCACGATCTATCGAAGGACGTACACCCTACATTGAGCCTCCGGTCTCCAACGCACGTGCGGATTAAGGTCCTGATCGTCTTAAGTCTGTTGCTGCTGATGGCTTCCGCCGAAGGGCAAAACGCGACGCTCATCACATTGGATCAGGCAATCGCGCTGGCGGTCGCGCATAATCACGCGCTGAAAGCCGCCCGCACCTTAATCCTGCAAAATCAGGCGCAGGAGATCACGGCCAATCTGCGACCGAACCCAACGCTCAATGTGGATTCCCAGTTCCTGCCGATTTTTTCTCCGTCGGAGTTTTCCGCCGACAATCTGGACCAGCTGCAGCAGTTCGATATTGGAGTTGGCTACCTCTTCGAGCGGGGTCGCAAACGACAGCATCGCCTGCAAGCAGCAAAAGATGCGACCGCGGTGACCACCGCCCAGGTTTCCGATGAGGAACGGGCGCTGACCTTCAATGTTGCACAACAGTTCGTCTCGGTTCTACTGGCCGAGTCCACTTTGCAATTTGCCCTTCTGGATCTGAAAAGCTTCCGGGACACGGTGGACGTTTCGGCATTGCAGTACAAGGCAGGCTACATCAGCGAAGGCGACTACCTTAAGATCAAGCTGCAGCTCTTGCAGTTCGAAACTGACGTATCATCGGCCAAGCTGGCGAGAGCGCAGGCGCTGATTGGGTTGCGTGAGTCGCTGGGCTACGATGCGGTTCCCGCAAATTACGATGTGGTCGGGGACCTCGCGTATGAGCCCGTGCATTTGAAGCTGGAGGATTTACAACTGAAGGCATTGCAGAGCCGTCCTGATTATCATGCCGCTGAGCTGGGAGTAACCGCCGCGCAAAGCCAGATCGATTTGGCGCGGGCCAATGCCAAACAGGACGTAACCGCCTCGGTGAGCTATTCGCACGTGGCGGGCGAGAGCAGTGCGTCGCTCTTCGGAAGTATCGGCTTGCCCATCTTCGATCGCAACCAGGGCGAGATTCTTCGCACCCGCTATGCGCTGACCCAGGCGCAGGAATCGCAGGCCGCCACCAGCGACACCGTGCTATCCGACGTCAGCGATGCTTACGAAACGTCTTCGCAGCAA
This sequence comes from uncultured Acidobacteriaceae bacterium, assembly GCA_963819645.1. GTDB lineage: Bacteria > Acidobacteriota > Terriglobia > Terriglobales > Acidobacteriaceae > CAVVDY01. The sequence continues at coordinate 115,918 of CAWFWZ010000007.1, read as the reverse complement.
TCAAGAAGTCGTGGAACTCTATACCTCCGGCTATTTGAAAGAGGCACAGGATTCCCGTGACATCAGCGAGTATGCCTATAAACGTGGGGCGACCAGCGTGCTGGAGTTTCTCGACGCCGAACGCAGTAACCGGGCAGTGCAGCTGGCTTATCGACAAGCGGTGGCGTCGTATATGACCGCGCTCGAACAACTCAGAACAGCGGTGGGAACGAGGAACCTGCCATGAGCCTGCTCTGCCATCGATATCCGCTCCTGATGACGCTATCGCTTGCCGGCGCGCTCGCCCTGGCTCTGACCGGGTGCAGTGGAACAGGGTCGGAAAATGCGGCAAGCAATGGTAACCAATCCAACGCCGCTGAGCTATTTACAGTACCCGCTGATCAGATGTCGCATGTACAGGTACTGACGGTTGCGCCAACCAAGCTGACGCGGACGCTTCGGCTGACCGGCGCCGTGGCGTATGACAGCTTTCACACTACGCCGGTCATCACCCAGGTCAGCGGGCCGGTGAGCCGAATCGCGGTCGCGCCGGGTGAAACGGTACGGCGCGGCCAGCCGTTGCTGTATGTCGCAAGTCCTGATTATTCGCAATTGCGTTCGAATTATCTGAAGGCCCGGGATGCCGCAGCCCTGGCCAAGAAGATTTATGCCCGCGCCAAGGACTTATACGAGCATCATGCGTTTGCCGAACAGGAGCTGGAGCAGGCTGAGTCCGCCGAAGTACAGGCAGAAAGCGATTTGGTCTCAGCCGAAGCGGCCCTCAGGGTGTTGGGCATCACCGATCCTGACTCTCTGGTAAAGGCTCCGCCATCTTTCGAGGCTTCGGTCAAGTCGCCAATCGATGGGCAGGTTGTCGAACAGAATGTTGCGGTAGGCCAATTGTTGCAGCCTGGCGCAACCCAGTGCTTTGTGATCTCTAACATGAGCACGGTCTGGATACTGGTCAACGTCTATCAGAAAGACCTGCCGTACGTGCGTGTGGGCGATGCGGTGACGATCACGACCGAGTCCTATCCTGATGTGTTTCAGGGAAAAATTTCCTACGTAGCCGCGGCGTTGGACCCGAACACCCGCACTTTGCAGGCGCGCATCGAGACCAGTAATCCGGGATACAAGCTAAAGAAGGACATGTACGTGGTGGCCTCGGTTGATGCGGGCAGCATACAGAATGCGATTGCCGTACCCGATTCCGCTGTGCTGCGCGACAGCGAGAACCAGCCGTTTGTGTACGTCGAAGCAAAAGACAATCAGTTTGGCCGCCGTCCTATCACCATCGGAGAAAGCGCAAAAGGAGTGACCCAGGTCACCGCCGGACTGAATCCTGGCGATCGCATTGTCGGGGATGGCAGCTTGTTTTTGCAGTTTGCGAACTCATTGCAGCGCTAGAGGAGCTCGCGGCCTCGCCCGTCGGCGAGGTTTTGTTTGATCGCTATGACACCGACCACGACATCGGCACCTGAATGATCCATCGAATCGTACAAGCGGCGCTTCGTCAGCGCTTTCTGGTGTTGATGTTCACGGCCTTCATCCTGGTGGCCGGGATTATTTCCTTTCAGCGCATGCCGGTCGATGCGTATCCCGATTTGTCACCTCCGCAAGTCGAACTCATCACCCAATGGCCCGGACACGCGGCAGAAGAGGTCGAGCGCTTGGTCACGCTTCCGCTCGAACTGGAGCTGAACGGTGTTCCCCGCGTGGTGGTCATGCGGTCGATCTCACTGTACGGCCTGTCGGATGTGACCTTGACCTTCGATGACAGCACTAACGACTATTTCGCGCGTCAGGTTGTCTTCGAGCGAATGTCGCAAGCCCAGCTTCCGGCAGGAGTGGCGCCGGACATGGCTCCGTTGTTCAGTCCCAGCGGCCTGGTATACCGCTACGTGCTGGAAAGTCCCGACCGCTCGCCGCAGGAACTAAAGACCATTGATGATTGGGTGGTCAACCGGCAGTACCGTTCCGTACACGGTGTTGCGGATGATTCCGGCTTTGGCGGGACTGTCATGCAATATCAGGTGCTGCTCGATCCCGCCCGGATCTATGGGTATCACCTCACAGTGCCGCAGGTGGTGGCCGCGCTGACCGCCAACAACTCTAATGCGGGCGGCGGATTCTATTCCCAGGGAGGACAGTTCTACTACGTTCGCGGCATCGGCCTGGTGCGCGACACGGAGGACATCGGCAACATCGTCGCAGGCAGCAACAACGGCGTGCCCATCCGCGTGAAAGACATTGGCGAGGTGACAATCGGTCACGCGCCGCGCTTGGGCCAGTTTGGATATCAGAAGAACGATGACGCGGTTGAGGGCGTGATTCTGATGCTGCGCGGCGAGCAGACGCAGAATGTCCTCAAAGCGGTGGAAGCCAAGACCGATGAATTGAACCGATCGGTGCTACCTCCCGACGTCAAGATCCATCCCTTCTATGACCGCAGCGAACTGGTGGAGTTGACCACCAAAACCGTGGAGGACAACCTGCTCCGCGGCATGGTCCTGGTGCTGATCGTTCTCATCTTCTTCCTGGTCAGTTTTCGCGCCGCGATTATCGTCGCCCTCACCATTCCGCTGTCCTTGCTGTTTGCTTTTATTGTTCTGCACGCCCATGACGGTGCTGCCAATTTGCTTTCCATCGGCGCCATCGATTTTGGCATCATCATCGACGGCACGGTCGTCATGGTGGAGAACATCTATCGCGAGCTGGCCCTGCGGGAAGGCCAACAGTACAGCCTGAATGACGTCATTCTGCTGGCGGCGAAGGACGTCGACCGGCCGATCTTCTACTCGGTCGCGGTGATCCTCGCCGGCTATCTTCCCATCTACGCGCTGAGCGGCCCATCAGGGAAGCTGTTCCATCCCATGGCCGAGACCATGTCGTTTGCGCTGGTCGGGGCGTTGATTCTCACCCTGACCTTCGTCCCGGTGCTGGTCTCTTTCTGGTTCAAGAAAGGTGCGCACGAGCACGTCAACCGGCCCTTTGAATGGATGAAGAACAAGTACGCGACGCAACTGGATTGGGCGCTGGGCCGACCCAAGCTGACCATGCTGATCGCGTGCCTTATCTTTGGCGCGACATTGCTGCTGGTGCCCTATATCGGCGGAGAGTTCATGCCGCATCTGGACGAAGGTGCTCTCTGGGTGCGCGCGACCATGCCTTACACCATCTCGTTCGAGGAAGCGAGCAAGATCGCACCGCAGATTCGCGCCATTCTTATGTCATACCCGCAGGTGACGGTAGTCGCTTCGGAGCTGGGGCGACCCGATGATGGAACCGATCCCACCGGCTTCTTCAATTGCGAGTTCTATGTTGGACTGAAGCCTTACAAGGACAAAGCGTGGAGCGGCGATAACAACACCAAAGACAAGCTGATTGCTGCTATCAACAACAAGCTCACCGCCTATCCCGGCATCATCTTCAACTACACTCAGCCGGCGGAGGACGCTGTCGACGAGGCCCTGACCGGTCTGAAGAGCTCGCTGGCCGTGAAGATTTATGGCAGCGATTTGAACGTCCTGCAAGACAAGGCGATCCAGATTAAGAACACGCTCGCCAAGGTGCCGGGATTCACCGACCTGACCGTGGTTCGCGAACTGGGGCAGCCAAGTTTGCTGGTCGATGTCGACCGCGACAAGATTGCCCGATACGGAATCAATGTTGCCGATGTGGAAGCGGTGGTGTCAGCCGCCGTCGGCGGGCAGGCCGCAACCCAGGTGATTCAGGGCGAAAAGATATTCGATTTGGTAGTCCGAATGCAGCCGCAGTTTCGCAGCAGCGCTCACGAAATTGGTGAGTTGCTGGTGGGCACACCAGACGGCAAGCAGATTCCGCTCAGCGAGCTGGCGACAATTCGACAGGGCAACGGAGCATCGTTCATCTATCGCGAGAACAACTCCCGCTACATCGGTGTGCAATACAGCATCGAAGGACGCGATCTGGAGCGCGCGGTTCGCGACGGCCAGAAAGCCGTGAACAAAGCCGTCGGCTTGCCACAGGGATATTGGCTCAATTGGGGCGGCGAATATAGCCAACTCTTAGAGGCTAAGTCACAACTCGTTATCATCGGCCCGCTCGCTATAGTCATCATCTTCATGATCCTGTTCGCCCTGTATGGAAACTTCAAGTTTCCAGTGACGATCGCTTTGGGAGTGATTCTCACTGAGCCCGTCGGCGCGCTGCTGGCGCTGAAGCTCACGCACACCCCGTTCAGCGTGTCGTCAGTCCTGGGATTGCTGGCCCTGCTGGGCGTCTCGGTGGAAACGGCCGTAATTCTGGTGTCGTACATCAACAAGCTGCGTCAGGAAGGCATGGACATCCGTACGGCGACGCGCGAGGCTTCGCTGCTGCGGCTTCGTCCCATCACCATGACGGCGCTGGTCGCCTGCCTTGGATTGCTTCCCGCCGCGCTGGCGACCGGGATCGGATCGGCCACGCAGAAACCCTTTGCCATCGTCATCGTGGCCGGCCTGATCTCCCGACTCTTCATCGGCTTCTTCGTGAATCCCGTGCTGTACCTGATGGTAGCCCGTGACGGAGACGTTCTGCAGGTGTGAGAAGCTGAGTGCCGCGAGGCCGTTAAGAACAATCATGACGTTGCGCGAATACATTCAGGAGCTCTACCGGGTTCTGATGGGCAGGGAAGCCGACGGCGACGGACTTCAGTACTGGACTCAATTCGTCGAAAAATCTGGCAATCCCATCGACGCCTTCGCCGGTCTCTTGAATAGCGAAGAGTGCCGCCAGCGGACTCGCACCTCGGCGGGCGCGCCCGAAGCGCTACCACCGAATACTACTGAGCCGTACCGTCTGCCGATCCATGAATTCAGTCAGCACTACCGCGAGATTGAAGCACTGCCCGTATCGGCGGACGAGAAGTGGAGAATCGCGATGACCGCGGCCTGCGCGGATTGCGATTCCATCCCCAAAGTGGATGGCGCCGGCACGGTCGTTCAAGCGCACGGCTATCGGTGCCAACTCATGCACAATGGCGTCCGGGTTCTCGAGGATTGCTATTACGGACGCTGGATGACAGAGCTGATACGCCTGTTGCGTGGCCATCATGAGCCGCAGGAGGAGCGGGTCTTTCACGAGCTGCTCAAGCATGTCCATCCCGGTGCGACCATGGTGGAACTAGGATGCTTTTGGGCGTATTACTCGCTGTGGTTCCAGAGCCGGATTGCAGGCGCCAAGACAGTGATGGTGGAACCGGACCCTAACAATCTGGCAGTAGGGCGCAGGAACTTCGCAATTAACAACCGGCTGGGCACATTTATTCATGCCCGCGTGGGATCGGCCTCGGCACCGGCGCAGCCCTTCATCTGCGAGAGCGATGGCGTGACGCGTGAGGTTCCCTGCATATGTGTGGATGATTTGGTCAGGGACGAAGCCATTGAGCGGCTGGAGATTTTGCTGGTTGACACTCAGGGAGCTGAGCTTTCGGCTTTAGAAGGCGCGGTAAAGACGATCGAAGCCGGTAAGCTGCGCTTTGTACTTCTCTCCACCCACCATCACTCGATCAGCCGCGACCCGATTTTGCATCAGCGTTGTCTGCAATTTCTCAGGAAGCATGGTGCTCACATTATTAGCGAGCACAGCATTGCCGAGTCGTATAGCGGCGACGGACTGATTCTTGCATCGTTCTTCGAAACAGATAAGGTCATCCCACCGATTGCGCTCAGCAGAAATCGGTCCAGCACCAGTCTTTTCCGCGAGTGCGAGTTTGACTTGGCGGAAGCGTACGAGGAGATCGCTCGATTGCGAAGCCGGCTGCCCTCCAGGTAGAGACCGCTATGGCACGTCTTGGGTGGAGTACGCCTTTCAGGCTGCTGAAAAAGTCCTTCAAAAATACCGCAGGGGCTAAAGCCCACACGTTTTTCAACAGCATGGACGCTGGCCTGAAGGCCAGCTCTCCCGCTACAGAACGGTTCTACCCCTACTGAACCGTAACCGTGACAGTTGCTGTAGTGCGGCCATACTGGTTGGTCGAATACAGCGTGTAAGTCGCTGTCTGCGTCGGCGTGAAGGTGATGCTCGTGCCACGGACCGGTCCTAGCACGGGCGAGATAACGTTGTACTCCGCGTTACTGACACTCCAATTCAGACGTGACCGGGTTTCCTTTGTGCACCTGCATTGGGTTGGCGGTGAACGACGCGATGGACGGATTCGGGCCCGTTGGCACATTATTTGGCGTGTAGACGACGCCCTGCGCGATGACCTCGAAACTTGATGCCATAATGCTCTTGAGCGCTCCCAGGTCGTCGTTGTCCCAGCGGCTGTCGGGAGCACCAGAAATGTAGACGCCACTTCCGTTGTCGGCCAGAATCATGCCGTACTTCTTGAGCGCTTTGAGTATCACCTGGTTATGGGCCGAGAAGCCGGAAATATCGAAGTTCGCTTTCAGGCGCAGGCGGGTTCCCATCGGCGGCAGTGTGGGATCGGTCTTGTTGGACGCCCAGTGCGTCGCGGGTAGTACAAATGCCTCTTGTGTGTTGGGAACGGTGAATCGCACAGCGTGCTTGATCGCTCCGGCGGCCACTTCGTCGTAGCGAACCAATCCCGGAAAGATAGGTAAACCCGCCGCGTCAGCCGATGTCCAGGTATAGGGCCGAGCCTGCGCGCTCGTCATGTCCCAGATGGCAGCAGAGTCTGCGCGCCAGCTCAAGAACGGTGTGGGATATGCGTGGTACAGCTCATACAACCAACAGCCATCTTTCTCGAGGACCAGTACATGACGGTCGCCGTCATCCGGATTCGGGTAGCCTTCGATGAGCGCATTTGCGGGTATGGGCATAGGTCCTGGGTCGCTCTCGTCCCCGTAGTCCCCGAGAAGAATCGGAACCTTCATTTGTGAACCCGCGACGACCTGGTAAGGAATTCCAAGGCTCGAACCCTGGTATAGGCCGGAGCCAAAATCGGGATGAAGGGTGGTGTTCGGTCCGATGGAATTGATGATGTTGTTCGAATTTGAATCGACCTGGGCCGACGAAATATCGGTGTTCCACAAGCTGTTGGTTCCCTGAAAGGGGACAAAGCCGTTCAGATTACTGAGCTGCCCGACGCTCATGTGAGCACAGGCTAAGTTTGTCTGCCCAAACAGCAGTCCCTGCGAGGCGATCAGAGCTCCCGCCAAAAAGTAAAATGCGAAGAGTGCTCGGGTGGGGCGAATAGTGTTCATGGCTCTGCTCCTATGCGGCGAAGCTAGTCTGTTGGCCAGAACTTGTTTACTGGTGAATGCGAGACGACGACTGCCATCTACACCGGTAGACGATGCCCGGATGAGCCGACCGTAGCAGGCAATGTGAGTACGTGCAAGTTACGAAAGTGTATTCGTCGATGGCATTTAGGTTACGTCGAACACTACCAGCGCGGTGATAACAAGACACGGAGGCCAGAGCGCCCACCCCTTCGACGACGATGCCAGCAATCCGGAGAGTATGGCCCCGATGAGGAACCCCGACCACATAGTTGCGTCAATGCCGGCGCGTAGTAGATGAGAGCTTCTCGACTCTGACGAATCCAACGATCCGGGCATGAGGGCGGTAGCGAGATGGCCACCCATTCGGTTGAGAGTTCCGGTTACAAACGTGAGACTGACCGGCTCGGGACCGAACTTCGATATTGCCGGATTCATCATGCCCATGGCGAGGCTGATCAGCGCGATTTCAAATGTTGCGACGGCTATGCCGCCTTGTTCAAGCGCAGCGGCAGCCGCCAGCAACCCTGCGATCAGGCCGAACACCACGCGATGGGACCGGCGCAGCCGTGAATGGATCACTAGATTTCCCAGGACACTTCCGGTAACGAACAATGCGATTGCCACGCCCGAGGGTACAGCGGAGTGAAAGGCCCGTTCTCCGCTGTACATCCCGGTGTTCGTCGTGTTGCCGCTCATGAACGAAACGTACGCGCCCAGGAAACGTAGTCCGTATCCGTCAAGGTATCCCGCGATGAGCGCCAACAAGACCGGCAATGCGCGTCCCGCACTCTCGTCTGCGTTGCTCTGTGCCATGGTTGCTCCTAAACATGTAGCAGAGTAATACCACTGGCGGTTGGGCGAGCACCAAAACAAGGTTGCTTTCGGGTTGCGATCACAGAGCGAAGTAAATCGCAATGTCGGAACCAAGATTAAAGGCGTGCATCTTTGATTGCGCCGCGTGCTATAACACCGAGGATGGAATGCGCGAAGGAGGCATGGTCATGACCGCAGCAAGTGATTTGCTAAAGCCGATGGAAGGCGCTGACCACTCTGAAGTTGGCGGAGTGAAAATCGATATGGCCAAGGTCGGAAATTCCCGGGTGAGGCGAGTGGTCTATCCGGTTGGATTCCGCTGGTCGAGGAACATGAAGCCGCTGGTGGGCACGGATTTCTGCATGCACGCGCATGTGGGATTTCTGGCGCAGGGCGAAATCCACATGGAATTTCACGATGGCTGCGTGCTGGAGTACCGCGCGCCGCAAGTGGTTGCCATCGAACCTGGTCACGATGGATGGGTAGTGGGTGACCAGCCGGCGGTGTTGATCGAGTTTGATTTTGGCGCCGAAACAGCGCAGCGGCTCGGGCTTCCGGCCAAGCACTCCCACAAAGGATGAGCTCGCTGCGTCTCTTCGACCTGATATCGCCAAGAGCGAGTTCAGGTAAACTTAAGCCATGAACGCAATCGATATCGAGTGTCCGGAGTGTGGCGCCAAGCCCGGGCAAAGATGTCATACCCTTACTGGCAAAGCAAACCCCGTATCACATGCCAAGCGGAAGCTGGCGGCTTTCGAGGCGGACGCGAGCCGCGACGACGAGACGGATGAGCTTGCGCAGGTAACCACCGACGCAACAAAGAAGGCGTAGTTCTGGTTCGCGTCGTGCCACCGTCGCTCCTACCGCGGTGGCAGCAATAGCGTCATGACGCTACGAGACGACGAATACTTCGCGTTAAAGCCCGACTTCAAGGGTTAGACCTCGTTCCCTCAGATTGTTTTTCGTTCCACCATCCTCCCCCAAGCGCCTGAAACAGCGTCGCGGAATCGGAGTAGCGACGGTCGGCTGGCGATTCATTGGCGAGCGGTGCGCGATCAACCTTGATCCTAATTGCGGATGGGCACGCGGGAAGGCTGACGTGCTTTACGTAGCTGACGCCTTCGAAGTGATGTCGCGTGTCAACCAGCTCCTCGGCGAATCTTGACGTGCAGGGAAGTTGCCACCAAATCCTTGACCCCGCAAGTGAGGCGGGGATATCGCTTGCGACATTCCCGCGCCTCGTCACGTTGATTGTTGTTCAGGCGACAAGCTCATCGCCTGATTCAAATAGACGCTCTACTTGATCTCGATAATTCGGCCCAATCGGAATCGTGTTGCCATCATTAAGGACGAGCAGAGATGCCCCAGCATCTGGCGACGAGAGGTGGGAAATACATCGGAGATTCACTAAGTATGAGCGATGCGCCCTCAGAAAGACGCTGGGGTCGAGCTTGGCCTGAAGGCACGAAAGAGTCTCACGTAGCGTGTACACCTTACCGTATGCATAGAGCCGCACATAATTACCTGAAGCTTCAATCATCCCGATCTGGCTCACCGGTATCTCGATGCTCTCTCCAGCGTGGCAAGCTCGAAGGGTAGAAAGGTGACTGAAACTGTTCAGTCCCTCCAAATAATGATCGAGGAGCAGCGATAGCTCGCAAGCTTTTCGTGAATATACTTCCTGCCGAACTCGTACAAGTTGGTCGCGAAACTCTTGCGATGTGCGATCAACGTCAGGCTGATCGGAGTCGCTGGTAGCTCGCGGGTGCAGAACAATCGGCAATCCGGACGCTTCGAAGTTAACTTCGGGCGGCAACAGAGCAGCCCTCGCAATCAACAGCTCAGGCAGGTGTTCCTCAAGAAGCGGTTCACACTGGTCCCATGAATCGGCGTATCCGACGACTACAAATGCCGGATCCTCGGCGATTACGTCTTGTAATCTGCGCCTCAGCGCCAAGTTGTCTTCCAGCAACACAATTCTTATGTTGCCTTCGCCTTGTCGAACGCGGCATTGTTGATGCTCCGCGCGAACTGCCCCACGCATGATGCCCCCTTGCCCGTGCTGTACGACTCCTTCAATCCAGTGCACGTTCCCAACCAATTGAATGCCTGAGCGTAGAGCGGCCATTGCGTCATGCTGGATAAGTTGAAGAAGTGATAACGGCGTTGCGTAAGGGGATGGAGCGCATTTGCGGCATGATGGCGTCCGCCACTGGACGGCCTCGAGCCGGGAGTTGATCAACAGTGAGTTATTTGCCGCGCCGTCCGTTCCCAATTTTCATAGTTTATGGCCGAACATCTCTCATAGTTAGGACACCGGAAGGCGTTAGAGCGTGGTGTTTGAAGGCTCGCACGCTACAGGATTGCGAGCGAGGGCCAACCTTACGGCATCTGACAGGTTAGAATTCCAATCGTTATGTCTGTGCAGAATCGCGTAATGCCGCAAGCAGCAGCGGAATTCGCAGCGGCTTCCAGTCAGGTATTGAAGAACTTCGTGGATGGAGCCTTCGTCTCCAGCGAGCGGTTGTTCGACGACATCAACCCCGCCGACGGCACCCTGCTCGCGCGAGTCGCGGAAGCTGGGCCAGAGCTCGTCGATGCCGCCGTGCGGGCCGCGCGTCGGGCAGTCGAAGGCGAGTGGGGCGGCTGCGGAGTTCGGCAGCGTGCATCCATGCTGTACAAGATTGCCGAAGGCATCGAGGCGCGCTTCGACGAATTCGTTCAGGCGGAATCGGCGGATACCGGCAAGCCCATCAGCTTGGCTTCGCGGCTTGACATTCCTCGCGCCGCGGCCAACTTTCGTGTTTTTGCTGACCTGATCAAAACCGCTTCGCTCGAAGCGTTTGAGACCGAGACTCCCGATGGCAAGCATGCGCTGAACTACGCCGTGCGCAAGCCGGTTGGCGTAGTCGGAATCATCACGCCTTGGAACCTTCCACTCTTGTTGCTCACGTGGAAGGTGGCTCCCGCTCTGGCGTGTGGCAACGCCGTGGTGGTGAAGCCGTCGGAAGAGACCCCCGCCAGCGCAACACTGCTCGCAGAAGTAATGCGTGATGCCGGCGTACCAAATGGAGTATTCAACCTGGTGCATGGATTTGGCGAGGGCTCGGCCGGCGAGCATCTGGTGAGCCATCCGGGAATCAACGCTGTAACGTTCACCGGCGAATCCCGCACTGGCGCTGCCATCATGAAGGCCTGCGCGCCTGGAGTGAAGCCGGTCTCGTTCGAACTTGGTGGCAAGAACCCGGCCATCATATTTGCCGACTGCGATCGCGACGAAACCGTTCAGCAGATGAGCGATGCCATCTTCTTGAACACTGGCCAGGTGTGCTTGTGTGCGGAGCGCGTGTATGTTGAGCGTTCGATCTATAACTGGTTCGTCGAGGCGATGAAGCAGAAAGCCGAGAGCCTCAACGTAGGCTGGCCCTCTGACAAGGCGACGAACCTGGGACCGCTCATCTCAGCGACGCACCGCGAAAAAGTGCTATCGTACTTTCGCAAAGCACGCGAGCTCGGAGCTACCATCGTTACTGGCGGCGGTGTCCCCACGTTCGGCGATGCGCGGGACAACGGATTCTACGTGCAACCCACGATTCTTGCCGGGTTACCGGAGTCGTCCTGTTGCGTGAAGGAAGAGATTTTTGGACCGGTGTGTCATATCGCTCCCTTCGACAAGGAAGAAGAAGCCGTCGCGATGGCGAATGACACGGAGTATGGTCTGGCGGCGTCGATCTGGACTAATGACCTGAAGCGTGCGCACCGCGTGGCGCGCCAGATGAATGTGGGCATCACCTGGGTGAACTGCTGGTTCCTGCGCGATCTGCGCACACCATTCGGAGGCGTGGGGCTCTCCGGAATTGGCCGTGAAGGCGGCGTGCACTCGCTCAATTTTTACTCGGAGCTGAACAACATCTGCATCCGGCTCTGACGAGGGGATGGAAATAGTGTCTGCAGACAGCGGCATGAAAGGCAAAGTTGTCGAGGGGAAGGCCACGCCTCGTGGTCGCTATCCGCACATCAAGCGTGCGGGAGACTTCCTGTTTGTGTCGGGCACGAGTTCGCGACGCGCAGACAACACCATTGCCGGCGCTGAGGTAGACGCGTTGGGCACAACCCATCTCGACATCCGTGCACAGACACGTGCCGTCATCGACAACATTCGCGACATCCTGGCGAGCGCCGGGGCGGACTTGAAGGATTTGACCGAGATATCAACCTTCCTGGTGAACATGAATGACTTTGCCGGTTACAACGAGGTGTACGGCGAGTACTTCGACCACGAAGGCCCGGCACGAACGACGGTTGCTGTACATCAGTTGCCGCATCCGCACCTGCTCATTGAGATGAAGGCGATTGCCTACAAGCCGATTGCGAGAAAGGAATAGGATGGCGTCCATCAGCTCGCTAAGAGCTTTCAACCTGCAAAAGTGGATTGACGAGAACCGCGAAAAACTCAAGCCGCCGGTCGGCAATGCCCAGGTGTGGGAGGACGGCGAATTCATGGTCACCGTCGTCGGCGGCCCCAACCAGCGCCGCGACTACCATGACGATCCCACCGAGGAATTCTTCTACCAACTGAAGGGCGACATCTTTCTGCGCGTTATGGAAGAGCCCGGGAAACCGCCGAAGGAAATCCCGATTCGCGAGGGCGAGGTATTTCTGCTGCCAAAACATATGCGGCACTCGCCGCAGCGCCAGGCCGACACTGTGGGACTCGTGATCGAAATGCCGCGGCCCGACGGAGCGGTGGACGCCTTCGAATGGTACTGCCCGAACTGCCACAACCTGGTACATCGGGCAGAGGTCCGGCTGAAGAGCATCGTGAAAGACCTTCCTCCGCTATTCGAAAAGTTCGACGCCAGCGAGGAGCTCCGACGTTGTAAGACATGTGGCACCGTCCATCCCGGGAGATCCTGATTCATGCCGACCATCGATATTCATTCCCATTTCTTCCCTGAATCGTGGCCCGATTTTGCTGAGCGCTTCGGCACCGCATGATTGGCCCTGGCTGAAGCACCTGGGCGACGGGGAAGGCATGGTCATGTTGGGGGACCGCGAGTTCCGCCGCATCAAACAGTCTTGCTGGGACCCGGCAGTGCGGCTCGAAGAGTTGGATCGGCAGGGCGTCGATCTGCAGATCATCTCTGCCACGCCTGTGCTGTTCGCGTATGACCGTCCCGTGGAACAGGCATTAGAAGTTGCGCAAATCTTCAATGACGCCGCACTGGAGTTGTGCCGTTGCGCGCCCGGACGCCTGAGAGCGCTTTGCCAGGTACCGCTACAGGATATCGACGCGTCTTGCGGAGAACTCACGCGATGCATGAAAGCGGGGCATGTTGGTGTGCAGATTGGCAATCACGTTGGGCCGAAGAACCTCGACGATCCCGGCATCGTTACTTTCCTCCATCACTGTGCCGACGAGGGCGCGCCGGTGCTGGTGCATCCCTGGGACATGATGGCTCCTGAGCGCATGCCGAAGTACATGATGCCGTGGACGGTCGCCATGCCCGCTGAAACACAGCTCGCAATATCGGCTCTCGTGCTGAGTGGAGCCTTCGACCGCCTGCCGAAGTCATTGCGTATTTGTTTTGCCCATGGTGGCGGCAGCTTCGCCTTTCTCCTGGGCCGAATGCAGAATGCCTGGGAGCATCAGCCGCTGGCTCGTGGCGCGGCGGAACTGCCGCCGACCCTCTATCTCGACCGTTTCTCCGTCGACTCCGCCATCTTCGATCAGCGTTCGTTGAAGCTTCTTGTTGACATCATGGGAGAAGATCGTGTCCTGCTCGGCTCGGACTATCCGTATCCGCTCGGTGAGGAGCACATTGGAGCCCTGATTCGCGGAAGCGATTTGTCGTCGCAGGCAAAAGCGAAAATGCTGGGCGGCAATGCCGCTGAGTTTTTTGGACTGAGCGCCCCACAGGCGAAGTCTGACGTTGTGGTAGATCACACACTGAGGGACAGCGGCTGTCCATTTGGCGCGCCCGGCGGGGGAGAGCAGCGGCGGTCAGGTGCACTCCGGTACGCTGCTGAACTACGGCTCCTATCTGCGGGTGAATGATCTGCTGAAGCTGCAAAATCAGCTCTCATCTCCGCCTACGCACGACGAACTGCTATTCATCATCATTCACCAGACTTACGAATTGTGGTTCAAAGAGCTGCTGCACGATCTTGACGCTGTGGTTGAGAGTCTTGCCGCAGTGGCGTCGCGCCAATGGCGTGATCACGTCTACGAAGCCGCGCGGCTGCTTCGCCGCTGCACCGAGATCATGCGCGTGCTGGTGACTCAGTTCACGATTCTCGAAACCATGTTGCCGACGCACTTCATGGCCTTTCGCGAAAAGCTAGAGCCGGCCAGCGGCTTCCAATCGGAGCAGTTCCGCGAAATCGAGTTTCTCTGCGGCCTCAAAGACGAAAAGCTCCTGCGTCATCATGCCGCCGATCCCGAAGCCTACGCCCGGCTGGAACGCAGGCTGCATGCACCATCGCTGCACGACGTATTCTTCGACGCGCTGGCCACGATCGGTACGCTCCCGGCCCTCCCCCCAAACGCCACCGAGGAGGAGCGCTTTCAGCAACGCGCCGAGGCGGTTCGCAATGTCTACGAGGACGAGCGCAGCTATCGCGACTGGATTGATCTCTGCGAGCGGCTGACGGAATTCGACGAACTGATGGTCGCTTGGCGGCTGCGACACATTCAGGTGGTCGAGCGCATCATCGGCGCGCGCCGCGGCACCGGCGGCACAGAAGGCGCGTCGTACCTGCGCACCACGCTTGGCAAGCGCTTGTTTCCTGAGCTCTGGGAAGCACGCACCATGCTGCATCAGCCCGATATCGATCCCATCCCGCATGAGTCAGGAGCGGAAACAAGTCACTCTGATCGGTTCCGGACTCACCGGTCCGCTGCTCGCCATTTCGCTGGTGCGGCGCGGTTTCGCCGTGCGGCTGTACGAGCGCCGGCCCGACATGCGCCGGGTCCACATCAGCGCAGGTCGCTCGATCAACCTGGCGCTCTCCACGCGCGGCATTCACGCGCTGCGCGAAGCCGGGTTGTGGCAGGTGGTCGAACCCATCATCATTCCGATGCGCGGGCGCATGATGCACTCGGTCGCCGGCGAGCTCACTTTTATGCCGTACGGCAAGGACGAGACCGAGGTCATCAACTCCGTCTCGCGCGCCGACCTGAACATCGCGCTGATGAATGCCGCCGAGCAGAACGGCGTGGCCATCCACTTCAACGAGCGTTGCACCGGATTCGACCTGCGCAGCGGAGCAGTGGCGTTGCGCAACGAAGAGACCGGCGCCGAGAGCACGGTTGCGTCTGACGTTGTGATCGGCGCGGATGGAGCGGCGTCGGCCATTCGCAACGAGATGCTGAAACTGCCGCGCTTCAACTTCTCGCAGCAGTATCTCGATTACGGCTACAAAGAGCTGACCATTCCCGCCGGCCCCGGCGGCAAGCACGTCATGGAAACGCACGCGCTGCACATCTGGCCGCGCGGCACCTTCATGCTGATCGCTTTGCCCAACATCGACGGCACCTTCGGATGCATCCTGTTCCTGCCGTTCGAAGGCGACATCAGCTTCGCCGCACTCGACAGCGAAGAGAAGGTGCATGACTTTTTCAAGTCGCAATTTCCCGACGCGCTCGAACTGATGCCGGATCTGATCGAGAACTTCTTCGCCAATCCCACCGGCGCAATGGTCACCATCAAGTGCTCGCCGTGGCATGTTGACGGTAAGGCGCTGCTGGTCGGCGACGCGGCGCACGCGATCGTGCCGTTCTTCGGTCAGGGCATGAACTGCGCCTTCGAGGACTGCACCTATCTGCTCGAGCTGATGGATCGGCTACGGATCGGATTGGGCAGACGCTGTTCGCCGAATTCGAGAAGGCGCGCAAGGCCGATACCGACGCCATCGCCGACCTTGCGATTGAGAACTTCGTCGAGATGCGCGACAAGGTTGCCGATCCGCGTTTCCTGTTCCGCAAGAAAGTCGAGTTGGAGCTGGAGAAGAAGTATCCCGGACGCTTTGTTCCGAAGTACGCGATGGTGACCTTCCATCGCACGCCGTACTCCGTCGCCGCCTCGCGCGGGGCGATTCAGGACCGCATGTTGGGCGAGCTTTGCGACTCGGTGCAGCGAGTCGAAGACATCGACTGGGCGAAGGCGGAAGCGCTGGTGCAGCGCGAACTGACTCCGCTGGCGGGAGCGTAAATGGCGGCCATCGCTTTCAACCCATCCGCAAGCTTTGCCGCCGAGATGGATGCGCGCGATCCGCTGGCTCCGTTTCGCGAGCAGTTTCACATCCCGCCCGCACCCGACGGCAGCCCATCGGTCTACCTGTGCGGCCACTCGCTCGGACTTCAGCCGAAGCGTGCGCGCGAGTACATCGAGCAGGAACTGCACGACTGGGCGCAACTCGGCGTCGAAGCGCATTTTCACGGGCGCAATCCGTGGATGCCCTATCACCGCCTGCTGACGGCAGAACATGGCCGGCGTGGTGGGAGCGCGAGCCGGACGAAGTCGTGGTGATGAATTCGCTGACCGCGAACCTTCACCTGATGATGGTTTCGTTCTATCGTCCGACGGCGCAGCGCCACAAGATTGTTATCGAAGCCGGAGCATTTCCTTCGGACCGTTATGCAGTCGAATCGCAGACTTCGCTTTCATGGATTCGATGCCGGCGAAGTCGCTGATTGAGCTGAAGCCGCGTCCCTCGGAAGTGACCATCCGCCAGGAGGACATCGAGGCACTGCTGGAGCGCGAAGGTTCTTCAATCGCGCTCATCATGCTCGGCGGCGTGAACTACGCGACCGGGCCAGCTGTTCGACATGGAGGCGATTACGCGCGCCGGACACGCGCAGGGATGCGTCGTGGCCTTCGATCTCGCGCACGCCGCGGGAAATGTTCCCGTCCGGCTGCACGATTGGGACGTCGACTTCGCGGTCTGGTGTACCTACAAGTATCTGAACGGCGGGCCGGGCTGCGTCGGCGGATGCTTCGTTCACGAGCGGCACGCGCGTGACTACGAATTGCCGCGCTTCGCCGGATGGTGGGGTCACGACCAGGACACGCGCTTCCTCATGGGGCCGGAGTTTCGACCGATCGCCGGAGCTGAAGGCTGGCAGTTGAGCAATCCTTCGATCATGGCGATGGCTCCGCTTGCGGGCGTCGTTGGAAATCTTCGCCGAAGCCGGCATCGAGCAGCTTCGAAAGAAGAGCGTCTCGCTGACCGGCTATCTGGAGTTTCTGCTGGATCAGGCCGGGTCAGACAAGTTCGAGGTCATCACTCCGCGTGATCCGGAGCAGCGGGGAGCGCAGCTCTCCATCCGGATACGCGAGAACGGCCGCGCTGTCTTAGACCGGCCTGATCGCCGAGGGTATTATCTGCGACTGGCGCGAGCCCGACATTCTGCGAGTCGCGCCTGCGCCGCTATACAACACCTTCGGCGACGTGCATCGGTTTGCCGCCGTTTCAGAGCGCTTCCATGCGGCGCGTTAGCTGATTCGCCTGCTCCCTACACAAGCACGACGCTCGTGGCGCTGCCGCTTGTGAGCTGACGAAAAATCCATTACGAGCGGCTTCACCAGGTCCTCGAAATCGCGATAGGACAGGCGAATGAGCTCATAATGAGAGCCCGCGTTGAAAGCGATTTCCTCGTCCTCGGCAAGCGTTTCGTCAACATAGACCGGAATCGCATACAAGTTGCCGAATGGCGGCATAGCTCCGGTTTCGCAATCGGGGAAGTGCTGCGCGAATTCCTTCTCGCTGGCCAGTTCAGCGGCCCGCACGCCAGTCGCTTTCTTGATGGCGCCGAGATCGACCTGGTACGAGGCCGGCAGCACTGCCATTGCGAGTGTCCCATCAAGTTTAAGGATCACGGTTTTGGCTAGTTCTTTTCCGGAGATGTGCGCCAAAGCAGCGATGCCTTGCGCGGTGAACGCTTTGGAGTGGGAGATAACGACGTAGCGAATGTGGTGTTGGTCGAGAAAGGCTCGAACTTTGCTGAGCGGCATATGAACCCCCATGTCAGCGGCACTCAGAGCCGCTTCACCGAGGCGCTACCGTTTTGCATGGCCGAGAGGGTCGGCCTGCCTGCGACTCGTCGCCGCCTGACCAGCTTAAGTTTAGGCTTCGGAGGGATCAGCACAAGTCCACACATCACATGGTGCATGTGATGGATTTGTCGAACGGTTGACCACTAGTGTGGGCTCAGTTTGCCGCAATTGATCGAAGCACAATCTCGATCACATTGACTCCGGCGGCAGCTTCGGGATCGATCAGGTCCATGTGCTTCGCATTGGGTAGTTCGATGAGCGTGGGCGGAACAGGATCGTTATCACGCGCTTCGATGAAGGCTCGTGAAATTGCGATCGGTACGACTTCGTCTTCGCTGCCATGCACCAGCACTCTACGAACGGCCGACGCGTGTTTCGAGGGGCATGCTTCGTCGTAACGCTCGGGTGCAGAGTCCGGGGTTGCGCCGAGAAATTCTGCGACCGCTCCGTTGCTGAGATTGAGTTTGTATGCGAGTCGCAGATCGGCCACGGGAGCGAGGGCGACCACGGCTCGCAGAGAAACCGGTTCACTTGCCAGCCGCAGGGCAAGATGTCCTCCAGCCGAGTGGCCGATCAGCACGGGCAGCCCCGCCCAACCGCTCGCTCGCTGCTGCGACTCCCGCGACTACGTCTTCAAGGGTGCCGGGCCATCCACCGCCGATTTGCCCTACGCGGCGGTATTCGAGATTCGCAGTGGCGATGCCCTTCGCTGCCAGCGCTGCGCAGAAAGGGTTGGCATGGCTGAGATCGTACTTGGCGCGCCAGAATCCGCCATGGATCATCACCGCGACGCCGCCGACGGTCTCATCCGGTTGCCACAGCTCGATGAACTGGTTGGGATCGGCACCGTAGCTGATACGCTGAATCGGAGCATCGGGCATACCTTGGACCTCCTATGGCAAGTCATGGCCGCTCGACCACTGTAGCAACTGCGGCCCGTGGGCGGGCACGGAGAGATGGGCTTCCAATTCTAAGGAAACGATGGACGGGGTAACGGTTTACGTTTTGTTGGTAATCTTCGTCGCGACACTGATCCGGTCCGTCTTCGGATTCGGTGAAGCGTTGGTCGCTGTGCCTCTGCTGGCATTACGGCTACCGGTGAAGATCGCGGCTCCTTTGGCGGTACTCGTCTCGGTCACGGTCGCGCTGATCATTGTGCTGCAAGACTGGCATCATGTGGAATTTCGCAGCGCCGGCGGGCTGCTGGCGTCGACCGTTTTTGGCATCCCGGTCGGAGTTTTCTTGTTGGCGCGCGGCAATCACCGACTTCTTACAGCGGGATTGGGCACAATCATCGTGGCCTTCGCCCTCCACGCCCTGACGCGCCGGCAGGTCCATGAACTTCGGGCCGACAATCTGCCTTGGCTTCTCGGCTGCGGTTTCTGTGCAGGAGTGCTGGGCGGTGCTTTCGGCATGAACGGTCCCCCGTTAGCTATTTACGGGGCAATGCGACGTTGGTCGGCACAGCGCTTCCGGGCGACGCCTGCAGGGTTATTTCTTACCCGCGAGTGCTCTCGGATTGCTGGGATATTTCTTCGCGGGACTTTGGCGCGGTGAGGTAACTCGATATTTCCTGCTGTCGCTTCCGGGTGCGGTGACGGCCGTCCTGCTGGGTGGGTTCTTGAACCGCAAGTTGCGTGGCGACGTTTTTGTCAGGTATGTGTATGCGAGGTCTGGTGGTCGTAGGAGCTGTTTTGCTGATGCAGGCAGTTCGCGGCTAGAACAGATCGGTGCGATAGATTATCCACCAGCTCACAACCAGGGCGACCAAGGTTTCTGCGATCCCCCAGCCTATTGGCAGCCAAACCGCACCCAGGCTCAGGATGGTGAACAGCACCCAAAACGATTTCGTCTGTGTATTCAAGGCCGTGGTCTGTCCTGTGAAATCGCTGTCAGGCGTTTCTGGAAAGCTGTCATTGACGATATAGATGCTGTAGCGGCCCCACGCCTTTTCCCAGCGGCTCAGCTCGCCGGATCGCCTCCCGAACGTATTCCTTCGCCTCAGCGACGGCGGCACCAAGCTCCATCCCCTGCGCCAGCAGGCAGGCCAGCGCCGTAGCCAGCGCGCAGCCAGTCCCATGAGTCGAGGAGGAATCCAGGTGCTTGCCGGCAAACTCGTTTGCGAGCGGGCTGCCGCTAGGCCGCTGAATGCTGAGAAAGTCGACTGGCTCGGGCAGGTGCCCACCTGTGATTAGAACTCCGCGAGCCCCCAAAGCGTGCAGGCGCGCCGCAAGTTCCATGACTCGGGACTTAGCCGAATCCCACGAAGTTCCGGGCGCCAAAGGATCGACGCCGGACAGGATGGCAGCTTCTTCGATGTTAGGAGTTATGAGGTCGGCCTGCGGTAAGAGCTTGGTTCGGAGGACCTCAAGCCCCGCGGGGTCGATGAGGGAAGCCCCTGAACTCGACCGAACAATCGGATCCAGCACCACGTTGGAGAACCGCTCCGTCTTCAGGAAGCTGGCCACTTCGGCTGCGACGGCCCCGGAACCGAGCATTCCGATGCGAACCGCGGCGATGTCGAAATCCTGCTGTAGGCGGCTCAACGTCTCGCGAACGACGGTTGCAGACACCGGTTCGACGGCGAAAACGCCCTGGGTAGACTGGACAGTCAGGGCCGTGATGCAGGTCACCGCGTAGCATCCAAACGCCGCAGCGGTCTTGATGTCGGCGGTGATGCCGGCCCCGGAGGAGGGGTCGTACCCAGCGATGCTCAGGATCACGGGCGGTGCAGGCATGACTAGAATGTAACGCACGCGGCTGTCTCGAGCGACGGAGATAGGGTCTGGCGAGACGAGGCATCCCTGGGCCAGCAGTCACGGGTGCGATGCAAGTCATTATTATACAGCTAGTTAGCAACTTCCAACCTGAAAACCGATAAGCCCATCCAAATACCAGTCCTAGCGTACAGGCGAGATGGAAGAGACTTCGAAACCGTCTCCGCTAAGGCGAAAATCACAATTTGCTCTGAGTGTCAAGCAAAAAATGCGATCTACCACCTTCGTCGCTTGACTCTAGTCCTTTCGGGTGCGTAGACTTTACAGAACCTGTCAGGGAGGGCCCTAAATTACGAAACGAGGTATTTGAATGTCACGAGTACTCAACCAGACAGCGTTGGCTGTTACGTTGGCCATCGCACTGGGAGCAGCACCCGGAAACACTCAGACACCGGATTCGGAACAAGGTATCCCAGGACAGACTCAGGAAACCTTAAAGCCAGTTCCGACTAAGAAGTACCAGGTTGGAAAGGCCTCTTGGTACGGCCGGGTGTTTCAGCATCACCAAACAGCCAGTGGCGAACCGTACGAGATGAACGACTTAACTGCGGCGCACAGAACTTTGCCGATTGGTTCCTGGGTCAAGGTCACTAATCTGAAGAACGACCGCTCAGTCATGGTTCGCATTAACGACCGCGGACCGGTAATGAAGAGCAGGATTATTGACCTGTCCTACGGCGCTGCCAAGATGTTGGGCATGGGGAGCAGCGGTATTAGCTCCGTACGCCTGGATATCGTGGATACTCCGACCGTAGCCCAGATCGTGGGACCGCAGATCTTCTAAGCGCTCTCATAAGTTGGGTTAAACTGAGAGCCGATGCTCCAAACACGAGATAGGCTCATCGTGGCGCTGGATGTCTCCAGCGCTGCGCAAGCCCGCCAAGTCGTCCAAACTCTCGGCGAGGCGATTAGCACTTACAAAATAGGCAAGCAACTCTTTACGGCCGAGGGGCCCGGGATCGTTCGCGATCTCGTCTCCTCCGGCCGTAAAGTGTTCCTGGATCTCAAGTTCCACGACATTCCCAACACCGTTGGCGCGGCAGTGCGCTCCGCTGCCGAGCTGGGTGTCAGCATGCTCACGGTCCATGCCTCCGGCGGCAGCAAGATGCTGAAGGCGGCGGTTGACGCCGCGAACGCCTCGCACGCCAAGCCGATGGTCCTCGCCGTCACCGTCCTGACCAGCCTGTCTGATTCCGAGCTGCAAGAAATTGGGGTTTCTGGCAACGTGCTGGCGCAGGTGCTGCGGCTGGGGGCGCTAGCCCTCTCTGCCGGGTGTGGCGGCTTGGTCGCCTCGGCGCACGAGGCTCGAGAACTTCGCCGGGAACTGGGCGATGGTTTCGAGATTGTCACCCCGGGTGTAAGACCGGCCGGCAGCGCGGTGGGCGATCAGGCGCGGGTGCTAACGCCAGCAGAGGCGATTCAGGCTGGCGCGACCAGGCTGGTAGTGGGCAGGCCGATAACCGAAGCGTCCGATCCTCGCCTTGCGGCCTCGGCGATCGCCTCTGAGATACAGGCTGCCGCGGGTGTGCAGGTGTGACGCCTGTCAGTGTTTTTCTCGGTCAGTTCGGGAACCGTTGCTGAATCCATTCCTTGATCTTGAGCATGATGTCGAGGTCTGCTGGCCCGTCCACCAGGATCGGAAGGAACATAGTGGCGAGGGTCTTCTCGTCGCCCGGCTTCGGGAATCCGGTCACGCGAACTTTCACCGCCGCCACCGCTGCGAACTGCTCTCGATTGACTGCCTGGATTGCAAGTTTTTGACCGGCTCGAAATTCGTCGAAAAGGGGCAGAGCGCGGTCGTAAAACTCATCAAACGGATTCCCGACAAGCTTTCGGATCGCAAGATCGAGTTTTTCGAAAAATGGTTTGGGACCTTCGATATAACGGATGAACTCAAAAGCTCGAATGTCGGTAGGGGCGTCCTGTACCTCGTCTGCGGTGATCAGAATGACCGGCTTCTCCAAGGCGTGAGCCATTCCCAACTCGTAAAAAACATTCGCGTTGCGTCCCGTGCAATCAGCAATCACGATGTCCGCCTTTTTTATGTACGCCGCGATCTTTTCAAGAATAGGTCGCGTCAGGATTGTGTCGTCTCCACGTTCGCAGGACACCCCTGGAAACGTCGTCTCAATGTGTTCCTTGACGGACAAGTACATGTACTGGAGTTCGGGCCGGAATGGCATTACCACGAAGCAGTTGCTCATTATCGGCTGGCGAATCGAGGGGCTTCGCTGGGGTGCTGCAAATTGAGAGTATCGCGGATCCAATAGCGCAAGTATTCGCGTAGCTTCGGCAGGTCATTAGAGCGGTAAATCAAGGGCTGCTGTAAGGCCAGGTCGCCCGGTAGCGAGACTTGTTCTTGCGCCAGCATAAGTGCTGGCTTTCGCAGTCCATACGCGATCCCCAGCTCGTAAACGGTATTGGAAGAGCTGCCCGTGACGTCTGCGATCACGAAGTCGGCCTGACTGATCATGTCGGCGATGGCGCTCGCCCACGCAGTGCCTGACTCGAGATTCAAGACGTCGAGCGGTTCGACTTGGAATTCCCCCAGTGCGTCCTTTACCGTCTGTCGCACCGGGCCAAACTCGTCGCCGGACGGTATCGCGAGAAAACACGAGGAAGATTGTAGAAAGGACATATTGAGGTGGCCTCGACCGCAACCCGATTCTAGCAGGAAGGATATCTGGCGTTTTCAGGAAGCATACGACTTCACCGCCGTCGGAATGTCGTCGTGTGAGTCGAAGATGCTGTAGAGGCGCGTGACCTCCATCAGGTTCCGCACATTCTTGTTGAGCTGCAGAAGCTTCAATTCGCCGCCCTTATTTTTCACGGATGTGTAACACCCCATCAGCTCGCCGATGCCTGAGCTGTCGATGTGCAGGACGTTCTCCATGTTTAGCAGGATCTTTTTATAGTTCTGATCAAGGAGCTCCTGCACCACCTGACGCAGCCTGCTGGTACCCTCACCGAGTCTCAGTTGGCCGAAAAGGTCGACGATGACAACCCCGTCCACCATGCGAGTGCTGACCTTAATGCTCATTTATTTTCCGGGCGATGCCGTCGAACGCTTGCACGAGGAACAAGCCGCCGCTGACAATATAAGCCATGGAAGCGAAAAAGCAGCCCGCAGGCTGCTTTTTATTTCGATATTGCACCCGGAGTCAGTGAATGTTCGTGGCCAGCGGCATATTGTCGCGAACCTTGTAATCTGACGGAACCCGGAACAGGGCTGCGCTGGGCTCGGTGCGCACAATGTTCTCCAGTCGGGTGACATGGTGATCACCATTCGAGGTTCGCACCTCAGTCAACACGACCACTTTCAGCTCAGGGGAGCTCCAGGTGTCCACCGTGGAGACAAACGGCTTATCCTCAGGGCCGTTCGGTGGGTTGGTATGAATGGTTCGTACGCCGGCAACTTGCACGCCAGCGATTTCTTTTGTCCCCAGTGATTCCGTCCTGGTGTTCGCATCCGTCGCGCCTGCCGCCCGGGCGGGTCTGCCATCCGGAGTTGGAAGAGTGTTGCCGGGAGTGAGCACGGGCGCCTTATTCAGGTTGTTGGCGCTGACATGGCTGACGTACGCAATTTTCGATTGCTGGTCTAATGAGGTTATGGTTTGTGCCGACGGGTCGGTGATCGAGACCCGCATCGGCCGCGTAGGATCTTGCGAGGGCCGCACTAACTCCATGGCAAAATACGATTCACCCTGCGAATTACGCGCCACCTTGCCGTGAAACTCTGTGTTAATACCTGGCTGACCAGCCGCGTGATCGTTGATCGTAACCAGATCAGCAGAAAACGGGGAGTTCGTGACCGTGCCCGACCGCGGCAGTGGGCCCACTCCCATCCAAATGCCGGTCTGGGCTTGTGACATAGCGGCGCCCACCACCAGAATCCAAATTGCCAAAGCAGTTTGTGACTTCATGAGCGACTCCTGTTTTCGATCACTGGGCGAGGGCTATCTCCTAAACCGCCTTGTATCAGGGCACGTCTTAGACGTGCCAAAAGCTGCCAGCCCGCGTTTGGGCTTCAGCCCCTGCCGAAAGATCAGGGATTTGCAGGGGCTAAAGCCCTGATCCCTAAAATTGCCGTTATTCGGCACGACCAAAAGTCGTGCCCTGATACAAACCAGACCGATTTATTAGCTGCCTCGAGTTAATCCTACAACTGCCAAAAATTAGCACAGCTAAGTATAAGGACGTTGCAATGCGGTAACAGTCATCGCAACGTCCCTAAAATTCACCGGCGGATTACGAGTCGCCAGGCAATTACCTAAAGCCACGGGCGTTCGATCTGCAGCATAATCAGGCGTTTTGCGCCGCTGCGAACGAGCCAGCCGCGCCACGAACCGCGTAATGCGTTTCCGGCACGCCAAATCCGGCAGCCGTGACCGTTTCTTTGATAACCCGGTTGGTATCGAAATAAACCTGCCAGTAATTCGTGTTGTTGCAGTACGGACGAACCGCAAGCACCGGGCCGGCAAGCGTGAAAGTAAGAATCTCAACGTCAGGAGCAGGCGTCTGCACCACGTTGGGGATCTTCTTCAGTGCATCTTTCAGCATCGACATTGCCACGTGCACGTCTACTCCGTGGGCAAGCTGTGCTGTCAGGTCAACCCGACGAAACGGATTTGTGGTGAAGTTCTGGATGACGTCGCCAAAAATCTTGCCGTTGCCGACGATGTTGCGGACGTTATCCAGCGTATCGATGGAGGTGACGAACAAACCGACCTCATGCACCTTGCCCATAACTCCACCGGCGACCACGAAATCCCCAACTTTGAAGGGCTGGAGGATAATCATGAAGACGCCGGCTGCGAAGTTCGCCAGCAGTCCGCTCCAGGCCATTCCAATCGCCACGCCGGCAGCGGCGACCAGCGCCGCAAACGTCGTCGTCTGCACCCCGAAGAAGCCAAGGATGGCCACGACCAGGGCGATGTTCAGCAGCGCCGCAGTGGCGTTCTGAATCCAGCGGATGAGCGTCGGATCGATCTTCTGCCTGGTCATTGCCCTGCCGATCATGCTGGTGGCGATGCCAATCAGCCAGCGGCCGACAATCCAGATCGCAAGCGCTTCCAGAAGTTTCAGTCCCAGGGCAAGCAAAAGCGCCGTTCCCGACTGCATGAGATTGTTGATATTCAGTTCCACAGCAAACCCCCTTTAGCTTTCAAGTAGTTGGTGTAGGTTCAGCCTGTTACAGCGAAACCGCAGGTTAATTTCCTGCGCATGCCGACAGATTTTGGTATGGGGGGACCTTGGGAAGGCTCTCACACGCATGGAGCCGTACTCGGTACTCACCTGCATCCTGCTGAGTTACAGGTTGTTCAGAAATACTAGCTTGCCGAGAGCTTTCAGCAAAATGAAATCCAGCAGGAATAGAAAGCTGCTTTTTCCGCGAGAGACACCGCGTGCGGCCCGACCCCTTGGGTCTGCAATCCGTCCCAAATCCAGACATATTGTGAGACGTTTGCTGGTATGGTATATGGCTAAGAAGCCGCTATGAAGCGCCAGCCGATCTTCGTTTGCAGCCTTTTCATTTTGAGCGCATTAACTCCCCGTGCATGGGCCCAGTTGGTTAATACAAGCGGCGGGCCCGGAACCATCGAAGCCCAGGTTGCGGCTCTGGATTTTGGCGAGTTGCGCATGCGCAACCAGGATAAAGCCAAGAAGGAGTTGGAGGAGGCCCAGAATAAGGCCAAGGCAGCCTTGGTCGAGTCGGGAACGGTTTCCGTTCTCGATCTGAACGCTCCACCCAAAGCGGCGAAGGAATACAACGAAGGCGTCACCCTGCTGCGCAGCCAGCACTCTCCTGAAGCTATTCCCCACCTACAGAAGTCGCTCGAACTGTACCCCAAGTTTGTGTCCGCGCTTAATGCGTTGGGGATGGCTTACAACGATACCGACGATAACGCCAATGCCAAAGCGCAGTGGGAAAAGGCAGTCGCCTTGGATGACAAATTCGCGCGCCCGATCATGAATCTGGGGCGACTTGCCATCGCTGACAACGATTATGAGACGGCGGAGAAGTACTTCGAGAAAGCATCGCTATTGCGTCCCGGCGATGTTAACGTGCTGACCGCTCTGGCCTATTCGCAGGATTCAAATCACCGCTTTGCGGAAGCCATCGCGACGGTCGAGCGGATTCACCAGCGCCCGCACAAGGGGATGAGCAACGCTCACTACATCTCCGCTTCGGCTGCGCTTTCCTTGAACAAGCCCGATATTGTGGAGCGCGAGCTGACGTATTTTCTGCAAGAAGACCCGACCAATCCGCTGGCTCCCGACGCTCGCCACAACCTTGAGGTACTGCAGAAGAACAGAACGATAATCGCTGGGCAGAACGCGGCCCTGGGGGCGAAGAACACCCAGCTTGCTTCGGCTACCACGACCTCTCTTGCCAATAGCGCAAGATTGAAAGCCGAACTGAATGCGTTGGGGGACGAAACCAGCCAGCCCTGTGACGGTTGCAATTTGGAAGCCTCTAACGCCGGCGGTTCGGCCCTGGGACATGACGCGGTGGTTGCCGATATCCCCACAGCTCCCGCAATAGCGTCGGGAAATTCCTGGACCATTCGCACGGTAGTCGACGAAGTGGCGCTGTTCTTCTCCGTCAGCAGTCATGGCCACATGGTCGATGATTTGGAGCTTTCTCAAATCCAAATCCGAGACAACGGAAGACCGCCGTCGAAGATCCTGCTCTTCACGCCGCAGTCCAAGTTGCCGTTGCGAGTGGGATTGCTCGTCGATACCAGCGGTTCCGTTCACGAGCGGTTTGGCTTTGAAAAGCACGCGGCTGCGAAATTTCTAGAGCAGTTGCTCACCAATCCCGACGATCTGGCATTCGTCGCTGGCTTCTCGAATTCGCCGGAGGTCACGCAGGACTTCACGGCGAGCCACGACAGCCTGGAAAAGGGAATCGGCACCCTTACTAACGGCGGCGGAACAGCCCTGTTTGACGCGGTTTCTTTCGCCTGCGGCAAGCTGGCCGCCTATCCCGAGGGGGATCGGGTGGCGAAGGTTCTGGTGGTGCTGAGTGATGGCGAAGACAACTCCAGCCACACCACGCTGCGGCACGCCATCAGTGATGCCGAGGCCAGCGGCGTGACCATCTACGCCATCAGCACTAAGGACAGCGGAGGCGACAAAACTGACGCCGATAAGGTGCTTGAAGAATTAGCCGGGCGGAGTGGCGGCGAGGCGTTGTTCCCACAGGACTCGGATAACCTGCGCCGCTCCTTCGATAAGCTGCGCGACATCATCCGCAGCCGCTATTTAGTCGCTTACAAGCCTGCCGATTTCGAGCCAAACGGCAAATATCGCAGTATCAACGTGATTGCCACCAGGAATGGCTCCCGTCTGCAGGTGCATGCCCGCAAGGGATACCACGCCCGGATCGCGGCTCCGGGCGCGTTCTAAGCAGTCTAGTACTCCGAATCAACCACCTTGGGCAGATCGTTAGGGTTAGGCTCGGTACTATTTCCCGGCTGACCCTCCTCGCCCGCTGCTGGTCCGGTTTCGCCGTCTTTCTTCTTCAGCCGTACCACCGTAATCTTCGCGAAGCCTTCCTCAAATTTTGGCGGTCGTAGCTTGCCGGCCATGCGTCGCATGACATCTTCCGGCACATTGCGCTCGCGGCGGTGGTTGCGCTCCATGCAAACCTCCGCGGGAACGTCGAAGAACACGGCGTGCGCTTCATAGCCGAAATCATGCGCCAGCTTGATCCAGCTTCGCCGCTCGTGCGGTGAGAGGTTGGTGGCGTCGACGTAGTTCCAGGGCCGCTTGGCCAGCAGACGTGCGCGCAGCATCGAGCGTAAGGTCGAGAACACCAGGTCCTGGTAGCGCTGTTCCGTCACGTCGTCGAACAGCAGAATGCGCACCATATCGCTGGAGAGCGGAAGTATGCTGTGCCGCTTGAACCACGTGCTCTTGCCGGAACCCGGCAAGCCAATAGAAAGCACAACCGCGCCCTTCGACTTCGCTGACGCAGAAGCCTGGGTTGCAGCCGGGGCGCTTGCAACCGGATCATGCATCTCGGCGGGCGATTCAGCCTCCGCGGCTTCACCGGTGGGGCCGCCAGGCGAAGGCAACGTGGGCGCCTGCGCCGGAGTTGCCGGGGGCTTACCGCGTCCGCGGCGGCCGCGCCTGCGGGAGCGCTGTGCGCGCGTACCCTGCTGGGGTGGCCCTTCGTCATCACCGCCCGTGGCTTCAGCAGCGAATGGTTCTTCCATGCCGCCGCCTTCATCTAAAACCTCAGGCGATGCTTCAGGCGCCGCCTCTTGCGGTAATTCGTTGGTCTCGTCGCGCTCAGGAAAGCGTGGCTGCAATGGCTCCGGCTTTTCCTGTGGCGGTTGCTCGTTCGTTTGTTGTTTGCGCCGCTTGCCGCGGTCGCGCATCCATCTGCGCATGTTGCACTTGTAGCACGCTTGCCAGTTCGGGAGCAATCTGCCGGGTGGGTAATGGGTCAGTTTGTCATCCCGAGCACGCCTCAGTCGCGTAGCGAGGGATCCGGGCGCGCCGATTCGCGCCGGTGCGCGAAAGGAGCGGCTTCCTGTTCAAACTGACTCACTACCCACCCGGCTGTCTGTGATTTAACCGGTCTGTGACTGTGATGTCTGCTATTGGCCACACCCGGTTGCGGGTGCTAGTCTTTTTTGTTTTAGGACAAGTTTGGTGGTGGATGGTCTCGGCAGACGCTCCGGCGGATGGCAAAGCCAATTCGCTGCGCTGCTCACAATTCTCAGTAATCATTTGACGAGGTACTAATGGCAATTAAAGTTGGCATCAACGGATTCGGACGAATCGGCCGAAACGTTCTACGCACCGCTCTTAACGACAAGAACATCGACATCGTCGCGGTGAACGACCTTACCAGTCCCAAGACACTGGCGCATCTTCTTAAGTACGACTCCATCTTGGGCAATCTGCCGAACAACATCACGGCTACGGACGATTCCATCGACATCGACGGCAAGAAGATCCAGGTTTTCGCTGAGAAAGATCCGGCGAAGCTCGACTGGAACAAGTACGGCGTCCAGGTGGTCATTGAATCCACTGGCCATTTCACCAAAGCAGAACTGGCTAAGCAGCATCTGCGGGGGACGGTCAAGAAGGTCATCATCACCGCTCCGGCCACCGGCGAAGATGTGACCTTGGTTTTGGGCGTGAACGACGCCGCCTACGATCCAGCCAAGCACAACATCATTTCCAACGCCTCCTGTACTACGAACTGCCTGGGTCCGGTTGCCAAGGTGCTGAATGACAAGTTCAAGATCGTCGCCGGCACCATGACGACCATTCACTCCTACACCAACGACCAGGTAATTCTCGACTTCCCGCACAAGGACCTGCGCCGTGCCCGCGCGGCCGGACTATCGATGATTCCGACTTCTACCGGCGCCGCCAAGGCCATCTATCTGGCAATCCCCGACCTGAAGGGCAAGCTGGACGGCTTCGCCATGCGCGTGCCGACGCCCAATGTTTCGGTCGTCGATCTGGTCGTCTGGGTAGAAAAGCCGACGACGCGTCGAGGAAGTGAACAACGCATTGAAAGCCGCCTCCGAGAGCGGCCCGCTGAAGGGCTACCTGGGCTACGAGACGAACGAGTTGGTGTCGATCGATTTCCGCGGCGACCCACGGTCGTCCATCGTCGATGCACCGATGACGCGCGTGGTGGCCGGCAACTGCGTTAAAGTGATCTCGTGGTACGACAACGAGTGGGGATACTCCTGCCGCGTACGTGACCTGATCAATTACATCGGGCAGAAAGGCCTGTAGCTCATTTTCACCACAGAGGCACGGAGGAATTTGATTCTCAACTCTCCGTGCCCCGTGGTTCTATGAACTTCTGCACTGTTCGGGTAGAGCGGGCCTTTAGGCCAGCGTTACTCCTTGAAAAAACACGTGGGCTTTAGCCCTGAGGGATTTGGGCTCCCCGTACCTAAGAAAGCTTCTACAATTTCTGGTGCGTGTCCTCTGTGCCTCTGTGGTGAAGACTAATTCGTAAGGTGGCTTCCTATGTCGAAGTTGTCGATTCGTGATCTTCCCCTGAACAACAAGCGAATCCTGATGCGGGTGGACTTCAACGTTCCCCTGGACGGCGGCCGGGTGATGGATGACACGCGCATTCGCGAGACCCTGCCCAGCATCGAGTACGCGTTGCGTCACGGAGCGCGGCTCATCCTCGCCTCGCACCTGGGACGTCCCAAGGGCAAGCCCAATCCCAAGATGAGCCTCAAACCGGTGGCCGAGCGCCTGCGAATTCTGCTGGACGACGTTTTGCGACGCGGCGAAAACGTTGGCTTCTCTCCCGACTGCATCGGCCTGCAGGCGCAAGAGATGGCCGAGAAGCTGGAGCAGGGACAGACTCTGCTGCTGGAGAACCTTCGCTTCCACGCCGAAGAGGAAGCGAATGAACAGGAATTTGCCCGGCAGCTCGCGAATTTGTGCGACTTCTATGTGAACGATGCGTTCGGCTCCGCGCATCGCGCGCACGCCTCCACCGAGGGCATCGCCCACTTTGTGGAGAAGAGCGCAGCAGGCTTGCTCATGGAAAAGGAGCTGGAGTATCTCGGCAAAGTGCTGACTCATCCCCAGAAGCCATTCGTGGCGATCCTGGGCGGCGCCAAGGTGAGCGACAAAATCGGCGTCATTCAGCACCTGATGAGCAAGGTCGATACCTTCATCATCGGTGGAGGCATGGCCTATACCTTCCTCAAAGCTCAGGGACAGGAAATCGGCAAGTCTCTGCTGGAAGCCGACAAGATCGAGCTGGCGAAGCAGACGCTGCAACACGCCAAAGAGAAACGTGTGCAGATTCTGTTGCCGGTCGATCACGTGGTCGCCGACAAGGTCGAGGCAGGTGCGCGCATTCAGCATATCGGCGAAGGCCAGCCAATTCCTCCGGATGGCATTGCGGTCGATATCGGTCCGAAGACGATCGAGGCGTTCGCCTCCGAGATCGGCACCGCTCGCACCATCGTTTGGAACGGCCCGATGGGTGTCTTCGAGATCGATGCTTTTGCGAAAGGCACACGCAAGATCGCCGAGGCGGTCGCCGATAACGGGGCGGCAGTCTCGATCGTTGGCGGCGGAGACAGTGTCGCAGCGGTGAAGGCTGCGGGCTTTGCCGACAAGATCACGCACATCTCCACCGGCGGCGGAGCTTCATTGGAGTTTCTCGAAGGCAAGAAGCTGCCCGGCGTCGAGGCGCTGACGGACAAATAGTTTTTCGCCGCTTTGAAGGGGCACGGCTTCGGTCGTGCGGAGAAGTGTTTTCTTTGATTTGTCATCCTGCGCGAATGCGGGGTCCCCATTGAGCGCCGGGTTTGCGGTCAATGGGGTGGAGGAGCGAAGGACCTGCTTTCACCACCCGAGATCAGATCCCTCGCGCCAAAGGAAGGCACCCGTGATGACAAATCATCAAACGGAATGCGGTTTGATTCCTCACTTTGACCACCTCCCCCAATCCGCTGCGCATTGAACTCCGCGACGGCCGCTTGCTCCTCATCGCCGGGCCGGCCGACATCACGCGCGAGACTGTCGATGCCATAGTGAATGCAGCCAATTCCTCGCTGATGGGCGGTGGTGGCGTTGACGGTGCCATACATGCCGCCGGAGGCCCGGAGATCAAAGACCATTGCCGCAGGATCGTCGCGCAGCAGGGGACTCTTCCTCAGGGACAGGCCGTCGCCACGACAGCCGGTCGATTGCCGGCGCGTTACGTCATTCATACGGTCGGGCCAATGTGGTCCGGCGGTAATCGTGGCGAACCGGAGGCCCTGGCCAGTTGCCATCGCGAGTCGATTCGCGTCGCTGACGAGTTGCAGCTTGCGTCGATCGCGTTTCCCGCCATCTCCACCGGCATCTTTGGATATCCAATCGAGCTCGCCGCTCCAATCGCAGTGAGCAGCGCGCGGGAAGCGTTGGACTCCGCAAAACACGTTCGTGAAGTTCGCTTCGTACTTTATGACTTGGGCACTCTTAATTGCTTCGCGCAAGCTGCCCGTTCGCTTAAGCTGGTTACTTCTGAAACCTGAGGACGGACTCATAACATGTCTCGCAAAAAACTGATCGCCGGCAACTGGAAGATGTACAAAACCCCTGAGCAAACCACCGCGTTCTTCGACGAATTCCTGCCACTGGTTGCTAAGCACGAGCGCGACGAAATCGCCGTCTGCGTTCCCTATGTCGATCTACAGGTCGCCGTGGCTGCTGCCGCCGGCTCCAATGTCGCTATCGGCGCGCAAAACATGCATTGGGTCAACGAAGGCGCGTTCACCGGCGAGATCTCTGCGCCCATGCTGTTGAGTGTCGGCGTAACCCACGTCATCCTCGGCCACTCCGAACGCCGCCAGTATTTCAACGAAACCGACGACACGGTAAACCGCAAGCTGGAGCTCGCTCTCGAAAGCGGCCTAACGCCTATCGTCTGCGTGGGCGAGGTATTGGAGGAGCGCGAAGCGGGACTGACGGAGGATGTTCTTCGGCGGCAATGCATGCGCGCGTTTAACGGAATCTCCGCCCGCAAGGCAGCAAAGCTGGTGGTTGCTTACGAGCCAGTGTGGGCAATCGGTACGGGAAAGACCGCGACGCCCGAAATGGCCGTCGATGCGCATGTCGTCATTCGAGGCGAGGCTGCCAAAGCCTTTGGCCAGGAATTCGCCGACAACCTTCGCATCCTGTATGGCGGCAGCGTGAAGGCCGACATCTGCTCGGCCCTGTTGACCGAGGAAGAGATTGACGGCGCGTTGGTGGGAGGAGCGAGCCTGGATCCAAAAACCTTCGCCCGTATCGTTATGTACTGACTGGCGCCAAGTTGCTTAGCCTCGTAACCCGCTGCCACGTCACGATAATCCGCTGGTCTTCTCTACAACCTTAGGCTCCAGAGCTGCTTCCAACAGTGCTGTAACCGGCGAGCACACGGCTTGCTGGCATACGAAAGAAGCAAATGAACGCACAAAAGCAAATCGTACTAGTACAAAACGATCAGTACTTGATCGACACGCGCAAGGCTCTCCTCGAACAGCAGGGTTACGCGGTGAAGGCGGTGCACACCGTCGAAGGCGCAAGGGCCGCCTGCCAGAGCTTGCATTGCGACCTGGTGATCGTTGATTCGGAAGAGGACTACGACGCCGCACTCAAGCTTTGTGAAGAGATCAAGTCTGAGCAGCCGGACATCAACGTCGTGGTCATCACCTGGAACGAGTCTGAACTTGATTCGGAGTGCCCCGACGAAGTCATTCCACGGGTTCGCGGCCCGCAGGTATTCCTCAACAAGGTGCGGCTCGCACTGGCGTAAGCAACGGCGATCTTCATGGGGAGAGGGTTTCCTTTCCCCAGCTACTTGGTAACCAAATAAGTGTGACGAACGTCACATACAACGGTTACTAAGATTGTCTACGCTACTCTTGCGATGATTTAGGCGTACAGCAGTTGGCGACGTGTGCGGCTCCCATCCTAGGTAAATGGAGCCGACTGGGAAGTGCCGAAACGCAGTGCAAGCGAGCGAGGCACCAGTACCAGATGCGCCAATGTTCCAGCTCAACTTACCGGCCTACTGAAATTTCGCAAGGGAGCGCGCTCCACATACTATCGAATCGTCGATTTAGGGAAGAACTACCTTAACGGACGAACGAAACCAGACATACTGAAGCGAAGCCGCAGACACAAACCAGCTCGAACGAATCCCGGTCTCCCGAGAGATCAATCCCGGCCTGAGGCAGCGAACACCTGATGCCTCGCTTCAGGCATCGGCACATCGCCCTTT
This sequence comes from uncultured Acidobacteriaceae bacterium, assembly GCA_963819645.1. Taxonomy (GTDB): domain Bacteria; phylum Acidobacteriota; class Terriglobia; order Terriglobales; family Acidobacteriaceae; genus CAVVDY01. The sequence goes on along the minus strand of CAWFWZ010000007.1, from coordinate 81,321 downwards.
GCTGCCTTCCACAGAATCGCGTTGAGCACTTCATTATCCGCCGCGTCCGCGACTGAGAAATCCAGCTCCGAGCTTTCTTTCGCCATTGGCGATGATGAAGTATTTGCCTGATAGATAGTGCCGTTGTCACGATTGCGATAATCGGCCTTGAATGGCGGCTGATCGCCGGCTCCCGTGAAGAGCGGAGCCATCACCGCCGCAAACGCGTCATTGTTGTTCATGGGCGGCAAGCCGAGCAGGCCTTCCATGGTGCGAATCATGTTCACCGTCGTATAAAACGTGTGATCGACGAAGGGCTGCGCCCGGCGCGGTGAGTACTTGCTGATGGCCAGCGCGGTCGAGCGGTGCGCGTCGACATGGTCGGCGCCAGCCTGCGCGTCGTCTTCGATGACGAAGATCGCGGTGTCATCCCAGTACGGGCTGTTGGAAACGGCCTCCGCGATACGGCCCACGGCGAGATCGTTGTCAGACACTGCCGCGTTCGGAGTGGGCGAGCCGGCCTTGGTTCCCGCGGTGTGATCGTTGGGCATGCGAACCAGACAGAAGTTCGGAAGCTGGGTTCCGTGTCCGTCCTTCTGGGCCGCAACAAAGCCGGCGAATTCCCGCAGAAACTCGTCAGCCCGGAACTGGTCGGGGTACTCCACCCGGAAGTCGGGATATTTTGGGTCCTGATGGTCGCGCAGCTCGGGCTTAGTGGGGGTATTGTTCGCCGGCAGCGGAATCGCAAACTGATACGGGCTCTTGCCGCCGCCAAACTCCGTGGGAAGAGTGTCTCCGGGCTTGATCTCGGCAACTGCACAGTTTTCCGGCTGCCCCCTGGGAGTGCCGCTCACCATGGGTGAAGCGTCCTCCTCCGGAGGGTCATTGCACCAGCGAGTCTCGATGTATTCGCCGTAGTTGCGATAGGTGAGGTGATGCCGCGCCAGATTGCCCCAGAGATATCCCGTGGCCGGCTCATTCACATCGGGCTCGCCCATGAGCAGCGGGAGGACATCTCCCACGCCGCCCTCCGAATCGTAGTCGCGTTCTTGCCCGCGGTAGGCGATCTGCCATGCCCGCTCGCCATAATCGGTGGTGATGGCCGAGGTTGACCAGGGATGGCCGTCGCCCGAGACCTCGCCGCTATCGTAGAAGTTGTCGAGCAGTCCAAACTGCCGAGCCAGCGCGTGCTCGTTCGGAGTAATGGCTTCTCCGTACATCACCAGCGAGGGGTCGCCATTGCCTTCCTTGATGTCACCGAAGATCTGGTCGTAGGTGCGGTTTTCTTTCAGGATGTAGATCACGTGGTGGATAGGATTCGTGCCGCTCTTGAATGCGAACTCACCGTTCCGGCCCAACATGCGATTGCTGGTCAGAACTTCCTGCGTTAGCTGGTCACGTTGTTTATCCGCTTCCTTCAGGTCGATTCGCGCCACCGAGCCGTGAATCATTGATGCGATGTAAGGATGCCCATGCAGTGCCTTGTTGTCGCCAGGCGTGAATGCGGCGTTGGGCCCGGTGCCGATGCCTTTGCCGGTCGCCACCAAGAGCTCATCGTTCCGAACTGCTAGCGCCGTGGGGTACCACTCTGTGGGAATGAAGTAGGCGGCCTGTTGCGGGTCTGGGCGCTTGTGCTTCTTATGCAAGTCGAAGACGGCAACGGCATCCGACGATCCGTTCGCCACGAAAAGGCGCTTGCCATCCGCCGATTGCGCCAGCGCCTGCGGGTAGCTGCCGCCTAGCTCCTGCCGGGGAAGACGGGTATCGAGAAAGCGCTCGACTCTGCCGGTCTTTGCATCGATGACGGCAACCGTGTCGCGATTGGCGAGGGTGACGTAGAGGCGGCGCTCGTCAGGGCTGAACAACATCGCCGTCGGATGCGACGATGATTCGGTTTTCACCTGCGGCGGTTTGAGTGAAACCTGCTGCAACACCTTGTCTGAGAACAGATCGAGTTTCGCAACGGTTGAGCTGTTCCACAGAGCCACCCAGCCAATTTTGCCGTCACGGGTAACCACTGCGCCATAAGGCATCGCGCTGGGAACGTACTTGTCTGTGCTTAGCGGGTAGCGGTGCAACACCTTGCCATCGACGGCGCTAATCAGCACAGCGTCGTCGGCCAGGTTCTCGGCGATCAGCAGTTCGTCGCCTTTAGTGTCGGTTTTCACCACGGCAAGACCCGCTGGGTAAGGAATGGCATTTCCTGCCGCAACACTCTTCTTCCCGTAGATGAGTCGTTTGCCGCTCTCCAATGGCGCAAGCGGCAGCTTGAGAAAACGGTCCGCTGTCAGCGAACCACCCTCGAACTTGTATATGGCAATACCGTTTCCGATGCCTCCCAGCTTCTTGCCTTCGTCAACGGCATTTCCCTCCGGATCCGTCAACGACGCTATGGAGGCGTAGAGCTCCTTGCCATCGCTGCTCCAGGCGAGTCCCAGAAAGTAAGTCTGCCGCGCGTTCACCTTCAGCCGCGGATCGGGGAAATCCCGCAGTTGATTGTTACCGAGATCAAGAACGGCGATCGACTGGTCGTACTCCGATCCGGCTGCGCCGTGCCCGTTGTTGAGGAGCGCCAGAAACTTGCCGTCAGGACTTAACGCAACAGCGGTGGGGAAGCTATTGGTGCGCTGCGGCTTTCCGATGATCGGCTCCTGCAATTGCTTGCTCGAAGGAAGATCGATCTGCTTAGCTTCGGAATTGCCGCCAGCGGCTTGAGCAAACGCCGATGACGCCGCAAAAAGAACGCAAGCGACACGGAGGAGGGAGCACAGTCTCATCGGAGTTCTCACAGGAGCAATCCAAAGGTTCGCATCGTCAATCTATTTGTCTCGCATCAGGACGCGCACTTCAGGCGTGCCGAACGAGGTGTTGGAAATGATCGGTCTTCAGCCCGTGCTAAACCGGGGCTGAAGCCCAAGATAATTATTTGCCTACTAACGGCGCCGCTGAAAAGCCTGCCCTGAGCGAAGCCGAAGGGGGCCCTGATACAAGACGAATTTTTGGGACGGCTTCTAGGTGCTGGATTCTATTTTCCACTTGAAGCCCCACTCTTTAAGCGTCTTTTCGATCCCCGTTGGATTCGGAGTCAGGTCCTTCACATCGAGATCAACGGGCAATATGTCTCTTACGTCAGACGGCATTTCAATGTTGGGGCTGGTTCTTACAAAACAGATTCTTTGCGCGCCGAAGCGCCCGAGCAGCAGGCCGGCTTCCAGAACGACGTTCTGGCGCGCGCGATGTTGCATCTTCTTCTCGTCCTTGAAGCGTCCGCGATCGTCAGGTGTAACCAGAATGAATCCCGCGCAGCAGGATTGAACCACCTTATCCAACTTTTGCGAGATAGTTTCGCCGGTTCTGGCCTGCTCGCCGAGGGTCAATGCGTCGATTCCGCGATCGCTCAGGATCTTCTGAAGTATGGCGAGAGATCCCAAGTCTCTGCCGTGCACGATAAAGACGCTTCGATTGGTAAAGCTTGATGCTGAGGCGTCCAGCGCCAGACCCAGGCTGCCGACGGCAACCTCAATGATGTCGCGCTTCTCCTCATCCAGCACCGCGTCCGATGCATTATGAAAGGAGGCTACGCCGAACCGCCGTTCGAGAGAGCGAACCAGGACCGGTACACAGACCATGCTCCTGATCGGGTCGTGGCCGCTGAAAAACGCGAACCGCGGATCCTTCGAGACATCGTCGCTGTACTGCAGCCGCTCTGAACCGAAGGCATGTCCAGCGAGTCCTTCCCAATTCTCAAATACCGTCTTCCACTCTTTGCTGGAGTCGAGATACCCCTCGGTAAAAAGGAAGTTGTCTTCATTAAAGAGGTGCAGCTTGCCGTCGCTCCTGTCCCAGATCATGATGGATCCCGACTCTGACAACCCACTCTTGAAAACCACCCAGCGGAGAAATGACTTAAGAATCTCGGACTGCGTTTGGCCCCGGGCGCTCCCAATGAAGTCGCGCAACATCCTCATAGTGATCGTATTCATCGGAGTCGCCTCGCCGGGGCAGTCCGCCCGCTACTGATTAAGCTCTGCCTTATTTGCCGATCTCTTCCAGGTACTTTTCCGCCTCGAGCGCCGCCATGCAGCCGGTACCTGCCGCCGTGATCGCCTGGCGGTAATGCCGGTCCGCCACGTCTCCCGAGACGAAAACTCCGGGAACGCTGGTACAGACATAGCCTTCAGGAATGATGTAGCCCTCGCCGTCGCGCTTGAGCTGGTCGCCCACGAAGCCGGCGTTCGGAATGTGGCCGATTCCCAGGAACATGGCGCTGGTCGGGAAGTCGAACACCTTATCGGTCTTTAAATTGTGCAAGCGAAGTCCGGTGACCTCTTTGGCAGCGACGTCGTGTACCTCTTCTACGACAGTGTCGGGCATGAACGCAATCTTCTCGTGCTTGCGCGCGCGGTCAAGCATGATCTTGGACGCACGAAACTCACTGCGCCGGTGAATGATCGTGACCTTGGTCACGAAGCGAGTCAGGAACAACGCCTCTTCCATGGCTGAGTCCCCGCCGCCGATGACCGTCACCTCTTTGCCCGCAAAGAAAAATCCATCGCAGGTGGCGCAGGAGGTGACGCCGTGCCCGATGAGTGCCTGCTCGCTCGGCAGTCCAAGCCATCTGGCCGACGCACCGCTGGAAATGATCAGCGTGCGAGTGAGCAGCTTGTCCTTGCCCACATCAACTTCGATGGGCTCCTTGCCGATATCGAGCTTCTTCTGGCTCATGTCGACGCTGGTGACATGGCCGTGGCGGAACTCCGTGCCAAAGCGCTCGGCCTGTTTGCGCATGTTTTCGATCAGGTCGGGCCCCTGAATGCCATCGGGAAATCCCGGGAAATTTTCCACCAGGGTGGTGATGGCAAGCTGCCCGCCGGGTTCATGGCCGTCGATGAGGATCGGCTTCAGGTTGGCACGAGCGGCATAGATAGCAGCCGTTAACCCGGAGCATCCGGAACCAATGATTACGACATTGCTTACGTTTTCTGGCATACGGTAGGAGATAGATTCCCGTGGGCCGCCGAAGATGCAGCGGCTACAACTTCAACAATCTACAGCATTAGCGAAGTACATGGGATTCTAACAAGAGCAGCTCGCTCTTCGCTATTCGCCTTTCGCGGTTCGCCGAAGACGGAAGATTGCTCTTGGCCTTGGCCAGAGAATAACCCGTGCGTCGCAACCGGCCTGCATCGCCCAGACCCGTCTTTGACTTGTCATCACGAACGAAGTGAGGGATCTGTTCTCCTTTCCTTAACCGACGGCCGTAATGCCAACAGATGGGTCGTGGATTTCCCCCGCGCTCCTTCTGTGCGCACGCGAGAGCAGGTCCCTCGCCCAAAAGAAGGGCTCGTGATGACAACTAATAACGAGTGACGTCGTGAACAGATAACGCTTGCCAAGCGAATTATTCGTGTCCGGCGAATCGCGAACGGCGAAGAGCGAAAAGCGGTCTTACCCGCTAGAATCTTCCTATGGCCAAGCTCACGTTGGTGTACGGAATGCGTCTGCTACCCGCAGAGGAAGTGGAAGAGGTCGGGGAGGGCGCCGTCAAGTTGAAGAATGGACGCGACGCCCGCGTCACGCTGCACATCCTCGAAGGCTCCAAAGAAGACATCGAAAAGCAGCTGCGTCAGAGCGTCGACGCGTTTTTCGACCTCTACCCCGAAATCTGAGAAACCCGAGGCCGCCCAGACAATCAGGGCGCGTGCGACTCGATATACCATTAGCCATATGATCCTCAGGCTCAGGGAGCGAAGCATCCGCTAAACTCATGAAATTGCCAGACGCAGATCAGATCAAAGCGCGGTTACGGAGCACCATGCGCCCGCAATCCAAGCTGGGCAAGACTACGCTCTGGTTTGGTGTGCTGGCTGGAATCGCCGAGATTCTGCAACTCGCAGTGCGCCCCGCATCCGGCTCCCTGCTCAGCGGGTGGTCGCAGTTCCTGTCGTTCCTCTTTGTCTGCTTCCTTCTGCTCATGGGATTCCGCTGGGTCCGGCAGAAGTTAATGTGGCGGTTGCGCAATCGGTTGATCGTGACCTATGTATTCATCGGCGTGATCCCCGTTCTTCTGCTGGTGTCGATGGGCCTGCTGGCGGGATATCTTTTCGCCGGCCAATTCGCAACCTACATAGCTCTGTCCGATTTACAAACTGAGCTGGAACACCTGGAGTCGGCCAACAGTGCTTTGACAGCACAGTTCCGCTCGCTCGCCCGTAACAACAGCCTGACGCCGCAGCTCGCGGCGGAGATCGCCAGCGCCTCGGAAGAGAACTTCCACCAACGTACGGTCACGGTGCTGGAAGGCGACAAGGGATACGTGATCAGCCCAGGTGGCCGTATTCAGGAAACACAAATGAAGTTGCCCGATGCGGTCAAGGGCGATTTCAGCAGCTTCACCATGGATGAAGGCAAGTTGCAGCTTCGGGCGGTGAAGCACGCGGATGCCGGCGGCAAGCACCTGGTGGTTATCTCCAACGTGCCGGTCAGTTCAGCTCTTCTGCAACGTACGGCGGCGATGGTAGGCGCCATAGAACTGTACCCGCCGAAGCAGGAGAGCCAGGAAGCAAAAGCGGGCAAGCATCCCGAAACCGGCAAGAAGGATGGTGATGACAGTGTCACCATCGATCTCGGCGGTTCGCATTCCAAAGTGACGATTGCTGGACAAAACCTGACTGGCGCGTCAACCAACGTGGTGGCGGGCAAGGTGCCGCCTCCGGCCAACAGCTTCGATCGCGAGTTCAATTTCTGGACACTGTTCAACGCGACTGATTGGCAGACCGGCTCGCAGGAAACAGGAGCGATGATGGTCAACACTCGGCCGTCGCTTCTTTACAACGTGCTTTTCGGCAAACTTGGAGAGCAGTCCACTATCTTCATTCAGGCGCTCGCCGCCATCGCCATCTTCTTCGGGGTCATCGAGTTGATTGCGCTGTTCATCGGGGCGCGGCTCACGCGCAGCATGACGAAGTCCGTTGCCGAGCTCTACAAAGCGACGGAGAGCGTGAACCGCGGCGACCTTACCCATCGCATCAAGGTGCAGTCGCGCGACCAGATGGCTGCGCTCGAGCGGTCGTTCAACTCCATGACCACGTCGTTGGCGCGGCTGGTGGCGGATCAAAAGGATAAGCAGCGGCTGGAGAACGAACTCGCCATCGCGCACGAGGTGCAGGAGCTGCTGTTTCCCCGCGATGTAATCGACTTGCCTAGCCTTGAAGTTCACGGTGTCTGCCGTCCGGCGCGCACCGTCAGCGGAGATTACTACGACTTCATTCGACTGCCTGACGAGCGCATGGTCCTGGCTGTAGGCGATATCAGCGGCAAGGGAATTTCAGCCGCCCTGCTGATGGCAACGGTACACGCGTTTGTCCGTGCCTATTCTCTCGAACCCGACTTGGCGCTCGCTCCTTTGCTGATGGCCGGAGCAGCAGCTTCCGGCAGCACCGATCTTTACTACCGCGGCAACGGGAATCGCGATGAGGAACTGGCTCCCGGCCGACTGATGACGACGCTCAACTACCAGCTCTTCCGCGCAACTCCGCCGGAGAAGTACGCGACCATGTTCCTCGGCTGCTACGACCCCAATGCGCAGGCGCTGGTCTACGCTAACGGCGGCCATCTGCCTCCGATTCTGCTTTCCGATGGTCGAGTCCATCGCCTCGATACCTCGGGAACGGTTGTCGGCCTATTCGACGCGATGTCATATCCTGAGGGGCGCGTCTCCATGCAGCCCGGAGATATCTTCGTCGCGTTTAGCGATGGTGTGACCGAGCCGGAGAATGAGTTTGGCGAGTTCGGTGAAGATCGCCTGATCGAGCTGATCCAGTTGCATCGTGATCAGCCACTCTCGCGTATCAGCGAGGTGGTGACCACGGCAGTCGCCGACTGGATTGGTGGTGCCGAGCAGCCCGATGACGTAACGCTGGTGCTGGCGCGCGCTCGATAACCCGATCACAGCTCTTCTTTAGGGGTGTCATCCCGAGCCCGCGAACGCGGGAGAGGGAGCTGCAGTTGTCTCCCTGCCGAATTAGACAGCAAATCGCTTCGCTGTCTGGCCTCCCCGCGCAATCAGACTTTTCGCAATGGCGGCGGGTCTGGCAGGAATCGATATCCCACGCCGCGGACGGTCAGCAGATAGCAAGGCTTGGAGGGATCGGTCTCGATGTACTTGCGCAGCCGCACGATGAAGTTATCGATGGCGCGCGTGTCGGTATCCTCGTGCAGTCCCCAAACCTGCTCCAGGATTTGCTTGCGCGAAACATTTTTTCCCGCATTGGCGATGAGAAAGCGAAGTAAATCAGCCTCCATCAGAGTCAAGCGGAAGTTCTTGCCTTCGCTGTGTAACTCCAGCGTTCCGAAGTCCACTTCCTTGCCGCTGAAAGCGATAGACATCGAACTCGCGCGGCTGACTTGCGGTGCCTGGCTTCTGTGATGCGCGTGTCAGTCGGCGGATCAGACAACAGAGTTCCCGCCCACTCGCGACGTCGTAGCAGGCTGCGAATGCGCGCCAGCAGAATCGCCAGGTCGAACGGTTTCGGCAGGTAATCGTCAGCGCCGGAAGCGAATCCCTTCAGCACATCCTGCGGCTGCCCGCGCGCCGTAAGCATTAGCAGTGGAATATATTCATTGCCCTTGCGCAGCTCCGACGCGACGGTGAAGCCATCTTTGCCGGGAAGCATAACGTCGAGCACCAGCAGGTCGAAGTTCTCGCGTTTGTTCAGCAGCAAGTCGAGCGCCGATTCGCCGTCTCCGGCGACCTGCGTCTTGTAGCCTTCCGCTTCGAGGTTGAACTTCAACCCCGCGGCAAGATGTTCCTCGTCTTCAACCAGCAGGATGCGAGCGCTCATGCGAAGTGCCTGGGAAGCTCGATGGTAACAGTTGCCCCTTTGCCGGCGCCTTCACTTTCTGCATAAGCGCGTCCGCCATGGCGCTGGGCAATGGTGCGCACGATAAATAACCCCAGGCCGCTGCCCTTCACCTGCAACGTGGGCGAAGCGACGGCACGATAAAAGCGTTTGAAGATTCGCTTCAGCTCTCCACGCGGGATTCCCACGCCATTGTCCTTCACGCAGATGCGTACATGCTCCAGGTCCGGCGTAACAACTTCGACGCGTATCTTGGGGTCGGCAGGAGAATACTTGACCGCATTGTCCAATACGTTCGACAGCGCCGTGGACAATGTCTCGCGATCTCCAAAGGTAACCAGGCGTTCCGCCGGCTGGCCATCCAGCTCCCAAATCAACGCCTGCGGCGAAAGGTGATGCCGCGCTCGCGCCAACTCGACCGCATCCTGCACCAGTGGCCCGACCTCGACTTCCGTCCGATTGAGCACCGCGTTCTTCTGCGTTACACGCGCTGCGCGAAGCACCTGCTCAACTGTCCCGATTAGCCGCTGCGTATCAGCCAGCATGATCGCGTAAAACTCCTGGCGCTGTTGGTCGTCGATCGGCCGCCGCTGTAGAGTTTCCAGGTAAAGCCGGATCGAGGTGATGGGAGTCTTCAACTCGTGAGTGATAGCGTTCAGGAAGCTGTCCTGTTGTTCATTCCGTCGTACTTCGCGCACCAGGAAAATCGTGTTGAGAATCACACCCGCAATGACGACCGGGAAGAAGATGACTCCGAGAACCAGCGGCACAACCTCACGCCAGTTGAGGATGATCCATCCGATATTGAGCACCGCCGCCACCGCGGCGATGAGAACGCCGAGTGTAATGAAGAACGCGATGGTGGTGGCGCGGCTGGTAATGCGCATGAGCTTTCAGGAGGAGGATAGCACTGCTCCAGTCCATAGCAGAGCGGTGGCTGCCAGGATAAAGGACATGTGCGGAGGCGGTTGCCCCTCCGGCCGCTCGGGGCTGATTCGTTGAGCGCGCTTTCACGTTCTCGGAAGCTTGAATAGCTGGAAGCCGCTTATCAGCAGCAGCACCAAAGCAACGGAGACCACGATCACGCGCGGGCTCAGCGACTTGAAGCGCTGGCTCAGCGCAGTCAACAACAGCACGGTCGCCAGCAGCACCGTCACCTTGACGTACTGGTCGCCGGTGTCGCGCGCGCTTACAGCTTGTTCGAAATACACCTTAGCCTGCTTGGAAAGTTGTTTGGCTTCCTCGGCTATAGGGTCTTTGAAGCTGGGCATCAACGCCGGTCCTGCGGGGGCGCTTTCGTTGTGCAGCGGATCGAGCTTGATCCAGTCGTTGAACGCGGTCCGAAATTCCGGTCGAAAGCGGCGCTCGTAGAAATCGGTCAGCGACTGATCGTTGCGTGTTCTGGCGAACATCCAACCGTTGAACGTGAGCACGTCAAACAGGCGATACTGCCCCGACTCTGTCATCCGTTCCTGCGACAGCATCAGGCTGTTGGCGTTCAGCGAGTACTGCTCTGCCGAGTAGGCGTCCCACTTCGCGGCCTGATAGCCGCTCCACGCAGTAGCGACGGCCACGATGGCCAGTACTATCGCTTCGGTGATCGCCACCCACTGATGACGCTGGTCCAGCGGTTCAAAATGCTCTTCGTGTGCCGACTCATGCACCCGATGCGCGTACTCCACGTTCGAATTGACTTCCGGCAAGGTGACCTCTAGCGACAGCAGGCTTCAACTGATGCGAGCAGAGTTGCTCACTGCCTCCTTGTAGCAGCTTCGTTAAAGCCCCGCAAGACGAATCAACATTGCGAATCACGCCACAGCAGGGGCGCCGATGTCCCGACGCCACTCGCTATTGAAACTTGGGCGCGGCGGAGGCGGTCGGACTGGAGAGCCTCGCCACCGCGGCCCTTACCTGCGCGGCCTCAGGGCCATTCGGAGACTCTTTCAAGTACAGGTTGTACTCGGCGCTGGCCGCAGCATACTGATGTTTCTCTTCCAGCACCTCTCCGGCGATATAGTGAACCACCGCGTATCCGTCATGCGGCAGCGCGTGCACCTTATGCGCATTATTGAGGGCCTCGTCGGGCTTGCCGTCCTCGACCTCGGCCATCACCAGCATGGTCAACGTCGCAGCTTCCGTCGGTTCCACTGAGAGCGACTTCTTCAGCAACGCCTCGGCCTGGGGATAGTCCTTCTGCCGCATCAGCATGCGCGCGAGATTGCGATCGGCATCGGCGTTCTTGTCGTTCAACTCCACCGAGCGCCTGAACGCTGCCATGGCCTTGTCATTCTGGCCGAGGTGCGCGTACATCACTCCCAGGTTGTTGTACGCGGTGTCGTATTTGGGATATTCGGCCACTGCCTGCTCGAACTTTTCGGCGGCCTGCTTGTAGTCTTGCTTCTGCCACGCCGAGAGCCCCTGGTCGAACGCCTTGCGGGCATTCTGCGGAACCTGCAACTCCGCCGCCGATGTCACCGATGGATTGCTGCCCTTCGCGGTGCTCTTCGTCGCGGTACTCTCCCCAGGCGCAGCGTTGGCTTTCACGCGCAGGAAGACCTGGCGCATACAGTGATTAGGGCAAGAAAAAACCTCGAACGATTCTGAGGAGCCGTCCTTGATGCCTGGCCCGGTCACCTTCACGATGTACCCACCTTGGCTTTGGACCTGGAGAATGGCTCTCCCACTGCTATCCGTGAACGCCTGCGACATCAGAAGTCCGGTTGCGTTCGCCAGGTCGACACGCAACTGCTCGCCCGCAGGGCGGTTGTCTTCGAATGTGACATACACCTGAATATCCGTGGGTCCCTCGGTCTGTCCACGCTGGGCTTGCAGCGGAAGAACGGGGAGTACCAGAACCAGAACGCAATCCGAGTGGACGGAATAACCGGATCATACAGCCCCCCGTGCGTGCTTTGGATCACGCACATTTGTCAGGATTGTACGCCCGATGCCCGGCTCGAATGTCAAATCGATGTCACCGCTGTCGCCCTGTTTTCACTTCCCCGAATTCGCCTTTCCGTTGGCTGCAGGCTCTTGCCACTCCGAGTTGCGACAGCATGAAGGCGTAATCGAAGGCGACCTCGTGGAAGCGGTCGTAGCGTCCGCTGGAACCGCCGTGCCCGCCGTGCATATTGGTGTAAAACACCAGCGGATTTTGGTCAGTCTTCATGGTGCGCAACTTGGCAACAAACTTTGCCGGCTCCCAGTACATCACCTGGCTGTCATCGAACGAGGTACGCACCAGGATCGACGGATACGCCTGCTTCGCGATGTTGTCATAGGGCGAGTACGACAGCATGTAATGGAATGCCGCCTCCTGCTCCGGATTGCCCCACTCCTCATACTCCGGCACCGTCAGGGGCAGGGAAGGATCGAGCATGGTGTTCATTACATCAACGAACGGCACCTGCGCCAGCACGACCTTGAACAGGTCAGGACGCATGTTCACGACTGCGCCCATCAGCAATCCGCCGGCGCTGCCGCCTTCAATGGCCACACGATCTTTCGCGCCATAGCCATTTGCCACCAGATATTCGGTCGCGGCAATGAAGTCGGTGAAGGTATTTTTCTTCTCCATCATCTTGCCCGCGTCGTGCCACGGTTTGCCCAACTCGCCGCCGCCGCGAATATGCGCGAGGGCGACAATCACGCCGCGATCGGCGATGGGTAGCCGAGCCGCGCTGAAACTGGCGGGCAGGGCATAGCCATACGATCCATAGCCGTAGAGATATAACGGCGCCTTGGCTTTGTCTTTCACGTCCTTGCGATAGAACAGAGAGATCGGGACCTTCGTTCCATCGCTCGCGGTCGCCAACACGCGTTCGGAAACGTAGTTATTGCGATCGAATCCGCCAGGCACTTCGTTCTGCTTCAGCAGCGTCGAACGATGCATATCGACGAAGTAGTCGTACACCGAAGGCGGCGTAATCAACGACTGATACTGATAGCGAAACGTCGCAGCGTTGAATTCGGCGTTGGCGTGGCCTCCGGCGAAGTACGCGGGCTCGGGAAACTCAATCTGCTTGGTCGATCCATCGGCAAACTGCACCACGCGAAACGCGGGATAGCCGCCCAGCCGTTCGGTGACGACGTAGAAATCCTGGAAGGTATCGATGTCTTCGATCGGTACATCCGGGCGCGCCGCAATCAGCTCCTTCCAGTGCTCGTGCCCGGGAGTAGCAACCGGCGCAGTCACGATGCGGAAGGTCTGCGCCGTGTCGTTAACGCGGATGTAGAACTGGTCTCCGCGATGGTCCGCATAATACTCGATGTTGTCGCGACGCGGCTCGATGGTTGTCCACTGACCCTCCGGCTTTGCCGCTGGCAGAAAGCGCATCTCGGTGGTTACGTGGCTGCCGATGAACAGGGTCACGAACTCGCGACTGCGGGTGCGACCGGCCTCGATGTTGAAGCGCTCGTCCGGCTTCTTCATAGACCAGCGGATCTTTCGTCGTGTCGGTTCCGGCCGTGTGGCGATACAGCCGATACGAGCGCTTCTGCACCTCGTCCTCGACGGTGTAGAACAGCGTCTTGTTGTCCGACGTCCATGCGACCGAGGTCACGCGCTCGGCAATGTCGGGCAGGTCCTTGCCAGTGCGCAAGTCGCGAATGTGCAGCTTGTACTGGCGGAATCCCACGTTGTCGGTGGTGTAAGCCAGCCAGTTTCCGTCGTCACTCACCGCCGAAGGCCCGACCGCCATGAACGGCTGCCCCTCCGCCATCTGGTTGAGGTCGAGCAGCACCTGCTCGGGCGCCTTGATCGCTTCCGGCGTCCCGACACTCGACACCGGCGCGTTCGCGTGAGGAGCCTTTTTGCGGCACACGATCACGTACTGCTTACCCTTCTCGGTGCGCGTGTAGTAGTAATAGCCGTCCTTGAGATAGGGAACGGTGTCGTCCGTCTCCTTGATGTGGCTGACGATCTCGTCGTACAGCTTCTGCCGCACCGGAGCCTGCGCGGCGGTCATCTGCTCGGCATAGGCGTTCTCGGCTTCGAGATACGACTTCACATCGGGATTGTCACGCTCGCGTAGCCAGGCGTAGTCGTCGGTCAGAGTCACACCGTTCAGCGTGCGCTCGGTGTGGACCTGCTTGGCGACAGGTGGCTGGGTCGGGGCGATGGTCTGGGCGTCGGAAGTGGCAGCAGCAAGTGTCATAAGAGCGATCAGTAGGGCTCGTGTCATTTTTGGAATTGGGCAGCAGTCGATTATAGGGGACTCTGGGTTGCTGACGCTCCGGCAGCGTTCTGGCTTTTGGTTTGTGATGTATATCACCAATGGTGGTGTCGCCGACAAACAGCAGGTCCTTCGCTTCGTTCAGGATGACAAATCTGAATGCGTGACAGCAAAACTATAAAATCAACTGTGCTTATCGCCCTGCCCCGGCCGGTTCCAACTGGCCGGCTGGCTCGTACTCCACGATGTAGCCCGCGACGGCGCTGGCAGCGACGGTCAACGGGCTGGCCAGGTACATCTGACCGGGACCGCTGCGTCCGGGAAAGTTGCGGTTTTGCGCGCTGATGACGACCTGGTCCGGCCGCGTTGAGACTCCCGGGCCGGCATTGATGCAGGCGCCGCAGCTCGGTTCGATCACCTGCGCGCCGGCGTTGCTGGAAGATATCGAGATAGCCTTTGCGGATGCAGTACTCGCGCGTCTCCTGCGAGCCGAACTGTATATAAAACTTGCAACTGTCGGCAACGCGGCGTCCTTGCTTCAACGCCTCGCTGAGCACCTGGGCATACATGTCCATGTCTTCGTTCTTGCCGGCAGTGCAAGTGCCACCGTAGGCAATCTCGACCGGAACCGGCGTGTTCAGCTCGCGGATGAACTTGCCATTGCCGGGATCGCCGGGCGTGGCGACCATGGGATAGATGTCGTTGGCATCGAACTCGATGACGTGCGCGTAGTGCGCGTCGGGATCGCTGTACAGCCCTTCGATCAACGTCTCGGCTTCGTTGTGCGACATGCCGCGGCGCTCGATCAGGAAGTCGACGACCTTCTGATCGGGAGCAACGATGCCGGTGAAGCCGCCGATCTCGGCGGCCATGTTGGTCATGGTGGCGCGCTCGTCCACGCCTAGCGCCTCAATGGCTTCGCCGGAATACTCAATGACCTTCGCCAGCGCCTTGCCGCTGCGGATGTATTCCATCGACAGAAGCTTGAGGATGAAGTCTTTGGCGGTGACGTTGTCGCGCTTCTTGCCGCGAATGACGACCTTCACCGACTCCGGCACCTTCACGCGAACGTCTTTGGTGAACCAGGAATTGAAGACGTCGGTGGTGCCGATGCCGAAGGCCACGCATCCCATGGCGCCGACGTGCGGAGTGTGCGAGTCGGAGCCGACGTTGAGCTGTCCGGGCAGCGCATAGGTCTCGGTCATGAGCGAGTGGCAGATGCCTTCCGAGCCCTTGCGATCTTTCAACTCGCCGTGCAGGTGGATGCCGCGCGATTTGGCGAAGTCTTCCTGCTTCAGCTTCAGCTGGCCGGCAAGATCGAGCAGGCCCATCTTGCGCTTCTCCTCCGACAGCACTTCGTCGAGAAAGGTCAGGTGATCGCGGAAGAAGAGAATCGTGTCGCGATCGTTCACCGGCTCGTCTTTGCCGAGATAGTGGTCGTAGAAGATGGCCGCCATCGGCGTGACGTACTCGTGGCTGAAGCGCAGGTCGGTGCGCGCGAATCCGGTATCGCCGGGCTTGACGGCTTCGACGCCAACCTTGCCGGTGCCGTGCAGCATGTGGCGGGCGAAGATCTTCTCGGCGATGGTCATCGGGCGCGGCTGGGTTTCGATCGGCGGCAGGAAGACCTTGCCTTGCAGGCGCGCGACGTTGAAAGGGAACAGTCCGCCGTACTCGATGACCTGGCGCGTGATCTCGTCTTCGCCTTCGGTGAACTTGCGCGAGCGGAATCTCTTCGCCGGCGCGAATCTTGTCGATCAGGAGAAGTCGGTCGAGGTCAGCACGCCGAGGTTCTGGCAATTCTGCTTGTAGATGCGCTCGATGTTTTCGGCAATGACGCAGCTGAATGCCGGCCGACATCTCGGCGTAAGGCGACTGCTCGCGGCTGGAACCTTTGCCGCGCCGCTTGCCGCTGACAGCAGGCGACGAAGCCGCCGCGCTTCACGTCGCCGCGCTTGATGGGCGTCTCGTTGCCGCACTTCAGGCCGGTGTACGGAAACTCGCCCAGCGTCTCGTCGAAGAAGAAGCAGATGTGCGCCGGGGTGATCTCGTCGGTGGAGATGTCGTCGCGCAGCTTGGGATTGCGCTCAGGATGCGCGGTGTCCCAGGGCAGATCCTCGCCCGCGAGCTGGCGCTTGATGAGTTCAGGATCTTCGGTGAGGAAGAGGATTCGTCCCTGCAATTTCACTCGGTCAGGGCGCTTGGAAACGGAGCGGTTCAGCAGCGATTGGTTCACCTCAAAATTTTATCGCAGAAAGCGCGGGAACTCTGGAACAGGCAGAAATTGGGAGTGTCCTGATAGGCGGGTTGCTAGGCAGCCGGCTTATTCTCTTTGATAAGGTCCAGTTCAGCAATGGCGAGGAGGAGCGAGTGCTTCAATCGCTGAACGTCAGGATCATGAGGATCGCTGGTGCTCTCCAGATGTTGCACCGTCTTCCCGAGTATCTCTAACAGCGCTAAGGTTGCCTGCTCTCCCATACTGCCCCCATGCGCCATTTGATGCCACGTTAACTCGCATGGGGTACGCAGGCAGCTCTCGAATTCGTTAAAATCCGCAAAATATTGTGAAGCTCAGGCCAGAGCGGGATTCCAGAAAGTGAAGGATGCGTCGGCGCGGCGAAGCCTAGTGCCCTGTCTTCTTAATCGTCTCCGTCACTTTGTCGGCGATCTTGTGCAGCGTGAAGCCTAAGGCGTTCTGCTCGGAGCCGCGGTCGGAAGCCTTGAAATTTCCGCTCGCCACGTCCGAGCCGTCGCTGACCCTGGTCAGCTTGTAGGTAGTAGTGACGTAGTAAGTCGGCATGCTGGTCTGGCCAAAGGTGCCCATGGCCTGCATCTGTGAATTTTCCTGATGATTCTCCGTCTGGCGCGCAGTAACGACATAGTCGCAATTCTTGCCCTTCGCCTGTTGCAGCGCCTGCTCGGGATCGGAGGCGTCGACGGGAACGTCTTGCGCGACGGACTTGTTTTTTTCTTTGCTCAGGAAGTTCATGAGCATATCGCGCCCAGTGGTATCTGTGCCGGCGTTGACGCTCTGCATGTTAGCCACACAAAGTTGAGCGGGTGACGATTGCGCAGTTGCGATACAGGCGAACAGACACATCAAAGCCACTGCAAGAGGGAAGTGCCGCATAGCGTCCTCCTAGTTGGCTAGACGGATATCGGGGCGATTGTAATGCAGAGCTGAGGGAAGTGATGCGGATTTTGTTTGTAGAGCGCCGGCAGACATTCGCAGTGCGGGTGTCGTCCCTGAAGGGACTCTGTGTTTCTAGATTGACCGGTACCCAGCACTCCGCCTGCGGCTCCATGCTGGGCTGTCATCACACGCCCTGCGGGCTTCCGGACTCTACGAGCGCTGGCGGGCGTACTCCACCGGTGAGGGAATGTCTTCCAATCCACGGCCGGCGAAGATCTCGGCGAAGTTCTCCATCAGCTCCTGATGAATGATGCCGTTCGACGCCAGCACCTCTTTGCTGTTCAGGAGAAATGGCGAGCCATCGAAGCGCGTGACAGTGCCACCTGCCTCGCGCACCAGAAGCACACCTGCAGCCGTGTCCCAGGAGTTGAGGTTGAATTCCCAGAATCCGTCGTAGCGGCCCGATGCAACATTTGCCAGGTCGAGCGCAGCCGAGCCGGCACGCCGCAGTCCGTGCGAGCGCAGAGTGAGCTGGTGATAGAAGTGGACGTTCGGATTCTTGTGCCGCTTATGGCTGGGGAAGCCGGTGCCGAGAATCGACTCGGACAAGGTCTGCGTCTTCGACACGTGCATCGCCTGCCCGTTCAGCTTGGCTCCCGCGCCATGCTCGGCAGAGAAGAACTCGTCCCGCGTGGGATCGTAGAGAAAGCCGGCAATCAGATCTTCGCCGCGCGACCAGCGCAATGGAAATGCAGAACACCGGGATAGCCGTGGGCGAAGTTGGTGGTGCCGTCGAGCGGATCGACCAGCCAGCGATACTCCGCCGCCATATCTGACCGCGTGCCTTCTTCGCCCAGGACGCCGAAGTCTGGCCAGCGGCTTTGCAGGCGCTCGGTAATGAACTTTTCCGAAGCCCGATCGGCTTCGGTGACCAGGTCAACATCGCCCTTGTACTCATAGCCGATGCGCCGGTGGAAGTAGCTCATCAGCAGCGCGCCCGCTTCGCGGATAATGGGCTCGATGTCTGGGGTGTATCGCAGTCATTCGTTCGAGTCCGCCGACTCAGGGGTGAGGGCGTCGTCGGCTGCGGAGCGGGCGGTACGTCGGGGCTTGCCACCCTCTTCGGCGATGTACGCGATGTCGTGCTTATAAATAAAAAGATTGGGAGCACCGTCGCGGGTCAGGCGGATCATGCGCCGATCATAGTATTCGATCCAGCCGCGAACCACTTCGCCGTCGAGCAGCTTGACGCGCACCGGTTTCTGCTTCTCCCCGAGCGACTTCAAGTAGGTAGCCTCTTGGTGAGTGTCCTCGGGCGGGTGAGTCGGCTTGCGGAAGCTGGAATCGGCGGATCGAAATGCCATCCTTTGATTCTACGGCATCGGCGTTAGAGGAGGGCTGCTCGGGCGGAGCGCAGCACCGCGCACTGATTGGAATCCAGCGGCTAGAAGGATTTCCCGTTTCGTGAACGTACAAAGAAAAAGGCCGGGAGATCATCCCGGCCGGCTGGAATTTCAGCCAACTTAAAACTTGCGACGCAGATAGCCTGCGAGTCCCGCCAGGCCGGTGCCCATGAGCACCAGTGAGCCAGGTTCCGGAACGTTGTTGTAGGTGACGTCGTCCATGACGAAGAAGTCGGGAGACGGTGACAGCACGTGAATGGTGTCTACCATTCCGGCATATCCGGAATCGAGGAACGCCGGTACATCGGTCGGCGCCAAAATCCCTGACGTGAATTCCAGCGCCCCGTTCAGGTAACCCTGAAACTGGACTGTGGCGAAAGCGTTGCCTGAGAACCAGGCTCCGTTAAACACCACCGGGGAACCGAACTGGAACATCGCATCATTCAGGAAGTCGTAGACACGTTCGGGCGGCGAATGGGGATTGTACGGCGGCTGAACGGCATCGAAATACGTCCACTGGCCGAACCAGGTGACGCCGGCGTAGCCATCCGCTACAGTACCGGTGCCGCTCAAATCGTCGAAGTTGATGACCGTGGCGCTGGCTGCGAGGGTGAAGAAGAGCACCAGCAGAAGGGTAAGCAACATCAGTTTGCGCACTTAGAGTTTCCTCCTGTCCGCGGAGTGGGGGCCCTACGCACGCGCGAATTTTACCTCACTTTTCCCGTGGTATGCCAGATTTATTCGGAGATTCGAGAGAATTTAACGGGATTGGTTCGCCGGTCCTGGATCTTCCAGCTAGAGAACTGATCCATAGCAAGGCTCCTGGTATCTGGCCAGCACTTTCGTAATCACCACCTTTCTTGCTTTAGCCAGGCATTAGCGAATACTTCCTGCGCAACTTTGATCGCGTTCATGGCGGTAGGCCAGCCGGAATAAAACGCCAAGTGGGTAATTGCTTCGATCAGCTCTTCTTTCTTGAGTCCATTCTCTAAAGCTTTGCCGAGATGAAAGCGCAACTGTTCAGGACGATTCAGTGCTATCAACGCGGCAACTGTAATCAGGCTGCGATCACGCTTGGCGAGCTCAGGCCGCTCCCAGACATCGCCGAATAATACCTGGCGAGTTAATTCGGATAGCTTGGGCGCGAATTCAGACAGCGGAATTTCTTTGGTCGTGGGTTCTTTGCTCATGGGTGTTCACTCCGCTTCGCGATTGTAGATTGCACGTGAGGCGTATGTATCTTCAGATGTTGCCGCTTCAGTTGGCGTTTGTGTGTTGAGGCAAGACCAGGTCAACTCCAGGAAGCAGCTTTCGCTTCCGTTGCTTTCGCCACGGCACGCTCGAACTGTGCCATGCATCGATCCGACAGCGGCCTGCGTTGCTTGTCCTGGCCGGTGACGAAGTGAGTGGTAGTGCCGGTTGCCAGTAGCTTGAGGTCCTCAGCTCGATAGATATCGTAGTCGAACTGGATGAGCGAGCGACGCAGCCGCACAATGCGGGTACGAATCAGGATCTCGTCATCGTAAGCCGCGGAATCTTTGAAGCGGCAGCTTGCCTCTGCGACAGGAAGGATGTATCCGTCCTCCTCAAGATCGCGATAGCTGTAGCCCAAGTCCCTCATTAACTCGACCCGGCCGATCTCGAACCAGATCAGATAATTCGAGTTGTAGACAACGCCCATTTTGTCGGTTTCCGCATAGCGAACGCGGAAGCGAGCCTCTCCTGCGGTGGCGCCAGACTCTTCTTCGATGAGCATGATGAATTGTGTTCTGCCGGAGTGGCTACAGGGAAGGACGTAACAGCCAAGCGGGAGGAACGTGCGCTGAAATGAGATGGCCGCAATCAGGTGGCGTGGGAGCGGGCACATCCTTCGGGCCACAGCAAAAAACCGGAGCCGAAGCTCCGGTCTAGTTTCTTCCGAACTGAAATCGAAGTTTACAGTTTGCGGCGCAGACGCGTGGCCAAGCCGAGGATTCCGCTACCGATGAGCAGGAACGTTCCGGGCTCAGGAACTGCGCCTACGTAGGCGATTCCGTCGAACGCACCCGGCAAACTTGCAACATTCGTCAGCGCGTACGTGTTCGGATCTCCGGTGTAGAGATTGCCACTGTAATCGTCGACAAAGAATTTGCCCTGGATGGGATCCCAGGTGACGCCATTGTCATTGACGAAGCCGCTGCCGCCAAGCAGGGACGTCGTCCCATTCGCAACATTAACCAGGTTGAAGGTTGCCGAGCCGGCGCCGAGCAGAATCAACTGGTTGGTGTCACCGCGATAAGCCAAGCCGCCCGGATAGACGCTATTGCCGCCGATCAGGGTTGCTGAGCCATTGCTGGTGCTGAGGCTATAGAAGCTGCCGCTGCTCGACTCGCCATAGAGGGTGCTGTTGGCGGTGTCATAGCCCAGCGCAAACATGTCGTCGACATTATGCGCGCCCACCAGTGTGGCCGCACCCGTCTGCAGGTTGATGGTGTAAAGATTGTCGTTACCACGGCCCGGGACCCAGTAGGCGGTGTTGTTGTTCGGGTTATACGTCAGGTCTCCGAAGCTGCCGGCAGCGACGCCGGTAGAGCCGATGAAGGTCGCGGTGTAAGTGTTTGGGTTGATCGCGTACAACGAATTGTTGTCGTTATCGATCGCGTATAGCATCCCATTGTCGGCAGCCCAAGCGGACACGGATGCTACGCAGCACAGCAGGGTGAGAAGCAGAAGAACCCGTCGCATATTTTCCTCCTCGCGAACAGTTCAGCAGGTTGTGGTATGTCGTCTCGCACTCAACGACAGGAAGGCCTTTGCTCGGCGAAACTGCAAAATCAGCAGCGCAGTATGAGCACACTCATCCCGAGCGCAACCAGTTTTGTACTTAAGTGACCAGTTGTCAAGGAGTTTGTGCGGCTTTGCTGAATACCGTTTGCGGCTTTTGTAACCTCTACCCATGCCCTCTGATCACTGTCGTAATCAGCGCTTTCGTCAGTAGTAAACCGAACTAGGCAGGCAGAGACCGGCCGCGATGGCTAACAGATAGCTCCGGATCCAGGCCAATCTACCTGAATATTATTATCCGAAGCTGGTGAAGAAGACGGTTTCGTCATCAAGTTTCGAACGCCTCTTATTGCTAAATCCTGTGATAGCCTCTGAGCTCACGGCTTGATACGTCTGCGGAAAGGCAGCATGTCACTGAAACTCGATCGACGCTCTTACGGAAGCATTTCCATCATCCGCTGCTCCGGCGTGATTGTTGCGGGCGATACCCTGGGCAAGCTGGACGAAGAGCTTCGGCGCGGTCTGAGCGAGGCCGCCCGCATCGTGGTCGACCTGAGAGGAGTCGACCGGATTGACAGCACGGGTCTGGGGTTGCTGGTGCGGTTTCTCTCGCACAGCCGCAATAAGGGTGGAGACCTGCGCCTGTGCTCACCGAGCCAATTCGTACGGAAGCTGCTCAGCGCAACTAAGCTCGATTCCGTTTTCCTCATCTATACGTCCGAACACAACGCGATCGCATCATTCTTTCTACGGGGCTCGACGGGCGAGGACCGTCGAGAGTTTGCCGCCACCGTCTTATTTCTCGAGCAGTCGGAGGATTTGTGCGCGTTTGCGCGCAGCGTGCTCGGGCAGCACGGATACGAGGTGCTGACGACCAAGAGCTTTAGCGATGCTCAGTTGCTGGCGCAGGCAGCGGGACCCAGCGTCATCCTGGTTGGCCGCCAGTCGGCCGAACTAGAAAACTTTGCTGTCGTGCCCGCGTTGCAAGCCGCCGCACCGAATGCGGCCATGGTTACATTGGCAGCCGATTTGGGGCGGAGCCATCCGCATCACGCGGCCGCGACGCTTCTTAAGGCGGTGAAGCAGAAGGCGGTCAATCTGGCGCCGGGGCTTAGGCCTGCATAAGTTTGGGCGCTACTTCGTTCCCGCGGGACAACTTGCGGCGATCCACCTGCCTTTGCCGGAATAGTCTCCGTGCATGGCGCCCGAAGGACCGACAATAGTAGCTTGTCCGCTACCTTGAGCATTTTCTGAGTCGATGACGTCAAGCCGAATCTTAAAGTCGGCCTTCTCGCCATTCTGGTACAGGCAGTTTCCGCTCACCTCCATGTGGCTGCTGGTGGAGCTCTGAACACTATATTTACACTCGTCGTCACGGTCGGGGAACGGATACTTCTTCATGTCTGTGACACACGATTTGTAGGTCTGGGTCATTGGCGTTCCCATACCTTGGATGGTGGTGGTCGTTGTTACCTGCCAAAGACCAGGCTTCACGTTAAGCGGTTGAAGGTCAGCCGCTGCCATACCTGTCGCTACTGAGACCGCTGCCAGCAGTACCATCTTGCGCATCGCATCCTCCATAAAATTCTCGTCAAGCGGTTGATTCGGTATCGTGCGTATTGCGACCGCGAAGGCGCCGCATCACAAGCGCCATCGCGGACAGCATCGCGACTCAACTATTGCCCTGCAGTTGCGCGGGCACAGATTTGATAGCGGGAGATGTTACTCCGAGAAGAGCACCGGCGACAACGGCGCGAACAAATAACATGTTTCAGGGGTCGAGGAAAGTTGCCGTGTAAAGCGGCGCATTGAATGAGCTTCAGCTGCGTCCCGGTTGGTAGCCTATCAACCTTGGCCACAGTTGGCCGTGAAGGGTTTTAGTGCAGGGTGTCTGTGCCTGAACGATCTGTCGTTATCATCGTCTGCTCTTCCACCCTTGGCGGTAAGCGTGACCACAGAGAAAGGCAACCACCACCGCGCCGAAAAGCAGCATCGTGAGTAGTCGCACATTGCTCTTGCTGCGTCCGAAGCCTAAGGCGAGGACTGCCCAGAGGACGGTGATGACCAAGGCCCACGCAACCGCCATCACCGACGCGAACAAGGTTATGTCGCTCGCTGGAGGAGTCTCTGCCTTCGTCGTGTTAAGGGACTCGTGTTTCACAGTGCAAGCCAGAAGACTGGTGCGAAAGGGGGGACTCGAACCCCCACGGTTTTACCCGCCAGATCCTAAGTCTGGTGCGTCTGCCAATTCCGCCACTCTCGCGTTTATTTCAGTAATTTACATGCACCATTTCTGGTGCAACCAACTTGAAGGGTTCTTGAAGGGACTGAAATGCAACCTCGGCATATCCCGGCCGGATTTGCGCTGCTCGCCACGCATGCACTTCGGTGTCATCTTCACCCCCCATTGTACCCGGTCTGACGACGGTCGCGAACCGGTGTTCTGCTGCTTGTAACGCTCATATTGTTTGGCCGTGAATTTCTCTCGATCAAGAATCGGCCTCTTCGAATTTGTTTAACCGGACCGTCGCCGCGCCTTCATCTTCCTGCCATGTTCCTGGGCTTTCATGTAAATGACAACGGTGTAATCCGGTGCGATCTGGTCTGGCCGTGAGTCGGTTGCGACTGAAGTCCTGGACATTCGTCGCAGAAAGTTGAAGTGGGTTGGCGTATGAAAATTCTAGTCATCGAAGACGAGCCCAAGACCGCCAAGTTCCTGAAGAAAGGGCTAAGCGAATCGGGCTTTGGCGTCGAAGTGTCGGGAGATGGCTTGGACGGGCTGCACCTGGCGCTAGAGACGGCTTTCGATCTGATGATTCTCGACGTGATGATTCCCAGCCTGGATGGCTGGCAGGTGCTCACGCGTCTGCGTCAAGCAGGCGGTCGGACGCCGGTGCTTTTTCTTACGGCGCGCGACGCCGTCCACGAGCGAGTGCGAGGATTGGAGCTGGGCGCCGACGACTACCTGGTAAAACCATTCGCTTTCTCTGAAGTGTTGGCTCGGGTGCGATCGCTGCTGCGCCGGGCGCCGCAACGGCCGCAAGAGGTTATCCGCATGGCCGACCTGGAAATTGATCTATTGCGTCAGCGGGTCACACGCTCCGGACACCGGCTGGAGCTGACCTTCAAGGAGTTCCTTCTGCTGTCGCTCTTGGCGCAACGCCCCGGCGAGGTACTGTCGCGAACGCTGATCGCCGAAGCGGTGTGGGACATGAATTTCGACAGCGATACCAACGTAGTCGACGTCAACGTGAGAAGGCTACGGAGCAAGGTGGATGACCCTTTTCCACAAAAGCTGATCCGAACGGTTCGGGGCGCAGGGTATGTCATGGAAGCTGACTGCTAGGGTCGCCCCGGTCTCGCGGCTGCGGAAGACTCTCGCCTTCCGACTCACCGCCGCGTACGCGCTTGCCGGCCTGTTTCTGGTGTTCCTCGCTACGGCCAGTCTTTATCTGCTCACCATCAACGAAATGGAGAGAAGCACGAGGCTGTTTCTCGACGACAAGCTCAACGTGCTGCGCACCATGCTGCGCGAGCGACCCAACGACTGGGAGGCATTGCAAGAGGAAATCGAACTGGAACCAGCCGCGCGGCGATACGAACAGTTTTACATTCGCGTGCTGGATGGACGAAATCAACCTTTATTGACTACATCCGGCATGGCGGAGCAGTTAGACCTCGAGCAGCTCGCGGTTCAAACCGGAAGCCGCCCGGGCCGGACGATGCCGATGAAGGGCAGACGCGGCCAGGCCTTTCGCGTGACCACGGCGACTGCTGCGGCCGGCGACCCCGCTACGCAGACCGACACGATTCAGATCGCTATCGACGTCTCGCAGCAGGAGGAATTTCTGCAGCGTTACCGGCTTTGGTTCTTCGGCATTCTGCTGGGCACGTTCGCCGTCTTCCCGTTCGTTGGATATCAGATCGCGCGACGCGGTATTCGCCCAGTGGAAGACATGGCAGCCACTGCGCGACGCATCAGTTCGACCAATCTGCGGGAGCGGATTCTCCCGGAGGGCTATCCATTCGAACTGGCATCGCTGGCGAGCACCTTCAATCAAATGCTCGATCGCCTGGAGGATTCGTTCGAACGGATCTCCCGGTTTTCGGCCGACATCGCGCACGACCTGCGCACCCCGGTCAACAACATCCGCGGCGAAGCTGAAGTTGGATTGGCCCGGGCGCGAACCATCGCTGAATACCGCGACGTGCTTGAGTCCTGTCTGGAAGAAGCGGTGCGCCTCTCCGACCTCATCGGCAACCTGCTGTTCCTCGCCCGTGCAGAGAGCCCGTTAGGCCACTTGCGACGCGAGCCAGTGGATGTAGTTGAGTTGCTCGGCGGCATGCGCGAGTATTACGAAGCTTCAGCCGCCGAGGCTGGTATCTCTCTCACGACTGCCACAAGTCCGGCGCCGGTAATCGCCGAACTGGACCGCACCCTGGTACAACGCGCAGTGAGCAACCTGGTGTCGAACGCCGTCGCTCACACACCTGCGGGCGGGTCGGTGGTGTTAGCTGCTAATGCGGACGTTTCTAGTGTTCGTATCGAGGTTAGTGATACAGGCGTTGGCATTCCACCGGAAGCGCTGCCGAAGGTGTTCGATCGTTTCTTCCGGCTGGACACGTCACGGTCTCAGGCTTCGGGCGGCACCGGCCTGGGTTTGGCGATCGTACAGAGCATCATGCTGCTGCACGGCGGGAAAGTTGAAATTGCGAGCCAACCGGGGCAGGGCACGCAGGTCACGCTCCACATGCCTGTTACCGCCTGCCAGATGACAAAAACGTAATTTTTGCGTCATCTGACTGTTCGGATTTCTCACTAAACTTGCCTCGTTGTCCGCCCTTACCTTTGTCACCTATCAACTGAAAACCTTTGGCAGTTCCTTTCGGAGGAGACACCTTTTATGCAGAGGAATTCGTGTCGCAACAGTTCTCGAATGCTAAGAACCCTGCTCTTTGGCCTGCTATTGACGGGCCTGAGCGTCTCGGCGTTCGCCAGGTCCGATTACTATCCGACCTATCATCCCGGCCCGCTGGACCAGAACACATGGGTCCTCGGTGATGGGCAGATCGTCACCCCCGCCGGAACCCAGGTCAACCTCCTGGTCAAGGAAAGCACCGGCACCGGAGTTCGCGCCAAAGCCATCGCTCTTAACCCCAATCCACTCCCCAATGGCCATCGCACCGCAGCCGTCCTTACCTTGGGCAGCAATGTGAACACCGGTGCTGTCGAAGTCCTCGACGTAACTGCCGGCACCGTTTTGCAGGCGTTCACCCCGAACGGCAGTAACAAGGGCAGCACTGCCGGCCTGGTCTATACCCAGGACGGCAAATACCTGCTGTTCAGCCAGGACAACAGCTACGTTACCGTCGCCAGCGTCGGGGCGGATGGCACGCTGACCTACAACACTCAGATCAAACTTCCGGTCAACCTCTCGTTCATCACCTGTTTTGACAACAGCCCTCCGGGAACCACGGGCAGCGCTCCCATCCCCTGCGGCATGACCGTATCTTCCGGTACTGCTTATCCGCTGGGCCTCGCAGTCACGGCGGATAGCAAGACTGCCTACTCCGTGCTTGACACCAACGATTCGCTGACCAAGATCGACCTGACCTCAGTCCCGCCGACACAGGTTGCAGAGATCCGCGTCGGTAACATCCCGAACAGTGTTCTCATCTCAACCGACGGCCGCACCGCCTATGTCTCCAACGAGGGTGGCCGGGTTGCGACCATGGACGACTTCCAGCAGTACTCCAACGGCACGCCGATCGTTTCGGCGAATCCGACCGGCACTACCTCCACCGCCACCATCTCGGTGGTGGATCTGGCCTCGTTTACGCTCACCAACACCATCTCGTTGACCGGCACCCACCCCACCGGTATGGCCTTTTGGGGCCAGTATTTGCTGGTTACCGATACCTACACCGACAACATCTCGGTCATCGACACGACCACTAACACAGAGGTGCGGAAGATCAACGTCGGGCTGCCCATCGGCGTGCCCACGGCGTTGGCCTCCAGCCCTCGGGCCTATGGCGCGGCACCGAACTCGATCGCAGTGGACAGCGTGAATAACGTTGCCTACGTCGCGCTGTACAACGCCAACGCGGTCGCCGTGGTTGACCTTAGCGCCGGCAACAATGCGCCTGTCAAAGGCATGATTCCGGTCGGCTATGCGCCGAGCTCGGTTGTGCTGGACGCGGCGGATAAAACGCTGATCGTTGCCAACGACAAGGGCATCGGCACCACCAACACCGATCTGGGCACCAACTGCGCAACGTATTACAGCGTGTGCGGCTTCAACTCCCACCAGGACATGGGCACGGTCAGCATCGTTCCCGTCCCGGACAGTGCAACCCTTGCGGCAGACACCCAGCAGGTCTTCATGAACAACCACTGGGACCTGGCGCTGAATATCGCGTCGTCCACAGGCGGCAATCCAAATACCCCGCCGGTCGCAGTTCCAGCGAAGATCGGCGATCCCTCACTGATCAAGCACGTGTTCGTGATCATCCGTGAAAACCGCACGTACGATCAGATCCTGGGTGACGTGGCTGCCGGCAATGGCGACCCCACCCTGGCGGTCTTCGGCGGCATCTACACGCCGAACGCACACACCCTAGTTCAGCGCTTCCCGCTGCTGGATAACTTCTACGACCCGAGCCGCCAGTCGGCGGATGGCCACAACTGGATCGTGCAGGCCATGGCACCCTACTCCGACGACATCCAGTCGCCCGACTGGGTCCGCAACTATCCCTCCAACGGCGGCGAGGGGCAGGCTTACCAGGTAAAGGGCAATCTGTACAACACGGCGACCACGGCCGGCATTAAGCTGAAGAATTACGGCGAGTACATCGAGTACAACCTGTTCAACCCGCCGGACATGAGTCACACCGAGCCGACCTGGTGTCAGTTCTACGACGACACCGTGTCGTACGAAAATGACCAGGAGCAGCAGCTGTATTACTACAACACTGTCTCCTCGTATTCTGCGCTCCCCGATGTACTGAATCACACGGTTCAGAATTACCCGCAGTTCGATACGGGCATTCCTGACCAGTTCCGCGTCGACATCTGGAAGCAGGACTTCGCCAACGACGTGGCTAACAATACGGTGCCGCAGTTGGAGTTCATGTGGATCAGCTCCGATCACACCGGTGGCCCGCCGAACGCCATGGCCATGCAGGCCGATAACGACCTGGCTCTCGGCCGCTTTGTCGACATCATCACCCACAGCTCGGTGTGGTCTACTTCGGCGATCTTCGTTGAGGAAGACGATGCACAGAATGGCGTCGACCACGTTGATGGTCACCGCAGCCCGGGCTATATCATCAGCCCCTACGTTCTGCAGAACGGCCCCACCGACCACACCTTCTACACCCAGGTCAACATGACGCGTACGATCGAGCAGATTCTCGGTTTGACGCCCATGAACCAGTTCGATCTGTGGGCCTCGCCGATGAGGCCGGTGTTCACCGACAATCCGCCCGCGGAGAACTTCCTGCCGTGGAACCACGTGCCCGCCGAATACCCGCTGACTTCGGGTACGTCTTGTAACGCTTCGGCGGCGCCTCAGAGAGCTGAGAAAACCAAGGAAAGCCCCAAGGTCGCAGCGATGAGGGCTGCGTGGCTCAAGAAGAAGGCGGAGATCTTCGCCGGCAATGAGCACAAGCCCGACGTTGAAGATCCGAACGTCGTTGCCCATTACAACTGGTATGAGGCCACCGGGTTTACCCGGCCCTTCCCCGGTGAGAAGACAGTTCGGCCTCCGAGCGACTTCAAAGACTCGGTTCGCGTCGCTGATAAGGACTGAGAAACACAGTGCGACTGCAATGGCCCTCTCCCAGTTCATCGGGAGAGGGTTTTTTCATGGCATGGCCAGGCGAATGCGATGGCGATCACAAGCCGATTGCCAGGCGAGGCGACTTGAACTTGTGGCGCCTGATCTTCAAGGATTATGCTCTGCGTTATTCGTGCTCGGCTTTAAGGCGAAGCCCCAGCCAAAGGGAGCCACACTTGAAAGCGCGTGTCACCAGGGCTGGAATTAACCTCAATATTTCCCCGGTGCTTCTTCACGATTCGCTGGACAGTGTCCAGGCCGAGGCCAGTACCTTCCCCCACTCCTTTCGTCGTGAAGAAAGGCTCAAAGATGTGGGGCTGCACCTCGTCGGGAATTCCAGAACCGTTATCGCTAATTTCGACCACAGCGCAACCGTCGTCGCGATAGGTTCGGACGCGAAGCTCGCCCTTTCCGTGCATAGCGTCAATAGCATTATCGATGAGGTTGGTCCAAACCTGGTTGAGCTCGCTGCCAAACGAATTTACCAGGAGGGGATCGGGCGGGTAATCGCGCTGCACAACCACGCCATGTTTCAGCTTATGGTTCATGATTGTAAGCGTGGTTTCCAGACTCTTTACAACGTCCACATTTTGCACTGGCGCCTGGTCCATGTGCGTGTATTCCTTGATGGCACCTACCAGATCCGATATTCGCGCAGTGCTGCTCTCGATTTCGTGTAAGAGACTTGCAATCTCTTCCGAAGCGGCGATCCTCATCAGAGCGGCCCGTGCAGTATCCCCGTCAAGGATCGCGAATAGAGATTCGACCACCTCCGGCTTGATGTTTCGTCGCGCCAGGCCAGCGGCCAGAAGCCAAAGGTCGTTCTGGCCATGACTGCGCAGCAGAGAATCAATCTGGTCCTCCAGGTCGCTGACGGTCAGGGCATCCGGTGGAACGACATCCTGCTGTGTAAACAGAGCTTCCAGTCGTTCGATCTCTGACTTCTGCGCCGGAGTGAGATCGCGTCTTCCCAGTTCGAGGCTCGCATTCTTGATTTTCTTAAGCATGTCGCGCAATTGGCTGGCTGCACGTTTCGCAGCCGATGCTGGATTGTTAAGTTCATGCGCGAGTCCTGCGGAGAGCTTTCCCAAAGAAGCTAAACGATCCCGCTGCTGTTCCAGGCGCGTGGTTTCGCGGATCCGATCGGACATCAGGCCTACGAGACGCTGCGTGAGTTCCGGCATTTTCTGCACAAGCTCTGGAAACTTCGACGCAGGAAACCGTAAGGCTCGGGTGTCCGTCACGGCTCGTCCGTTCACCCCGAACTGCTTCATCCTCGAAAACGGGAGTACTCCGGTAACGTCACCAGCCTCAACATCAAAGGCAAAGGTCTCGCCTCCGCGCTCGCCCCGCCATTGAACTTGGCCCTCCAGAATTACAAACATCGCATCGGCTGGGTCACCCTGGCGTGAGTAGACTTCACCCGCTTTGAGAGTCATCTCCTGCGATTGGCGGATGAACCAGTCGATCTGATCGTCTGGCAAATCAGCAAACACGGGAAGGCGAAGTAGTTCAGATTTGTCGACCATTTACACCTTGCTCAGATACTGATGAATGAACTGCACGGCCACCGATCCTTCACCGACTCCGGAAGCCACCCGTTTTATGGAGCCGTGACGCACATCGCCCACGGCGAAGATGCCGGGGACATTGGTCTCCAGCAAGAACGGATCACGATCAAGTGTCCATCCCTTCGGGTGCTGTCCGTCGCGCAGAAGGTCGGGACCAGTCAACAGGAAACCACGCTCGTCCCGCTCAACCACGCCGCCCAGCCAATCCGTCTGCGGCAACGCTCCAATGAAAATAAACATGGCATTTGCCGGCACGCGCTCTATCTTGCCGGTATCGGAGCAGAGCACTGAAATCTCTTCCAGATGGGTATCGCCATGTGCCTCGGCCACGCTGGCATGGTGTCCATAGCTGAATGTTGGGCGTTTCTTGAATCTGGTCGATCAGGTATTTCGACATGGTGCTGGAAAGCGATTCTCCGCGCACCAGAATAATGACGCGTTCGGCGAATCGAGCGAAGTTCATCGCTGCCTGGCCAGCCGAATTGGCGCCGCCCACGACGTAAACGATCTCACCCTTACAGGACAGGGCCTCGGTGGCACCGCCGCCATAGTAGATCCCCGCTCCCTGTAGCCTATCTATGCCCGGAGCATCCAGTCGTCGCCACTGGACTCCAGTCGCAATCATGAGCGCGTGGCACGAAAACTCGTTTCCATCCGCTAGCTTGACGATTCGGTACGGCCCTTCTGCCCGGGCACCGACCGCTTCCTGAGACAGAATTTCAACCCCGAAGCGCTGGGCTTGCACCACGGCCCGCCGCGCGAGATCAGCTCCGCTAAGCCCGGTCGGAAATCCAAGATAGTTCTCGATGCGGGAGCTCATGCCCGCCTGGCCGCCGGGAGCTTCACGCTCGATGATCACGGTATGCAAGCCTTCGGAGGCTCCATAGACGGCAGCCGCTAAACCGGCCGGCCCTCCACCCACAATCGCCAAGTCATAAAAACTGGTCTGGGCGCGAGTGCGCAGACCGACCTTCTGAGCAACGTCCGCAGGCGCACCTTCAAGCAGCTTCGTGCCGTCCGGAAAGAGCACCAGGGGCAGATCGGTTGACTCTGGTCCCAAAGCTTCCAGCAAGCGTTTCGTTTCCGGATCATTCGCGGAAAGCTCGACGTCGATCCATTGATATGGGACGTGATTGCGGGCCAGGAAGTCACGCAGCTCATACGAGCGGGGCGACCATCGGGTACCGAGCACACGGATTCCCTGAAATGTTGGACGGTAGGACGCTTGCCAGTCGTCGAGCAAGTCATCTAATTGCGGATACAAATGCTCCGCGGGCGGATCCCATGGTTTCAAGAAGAAATAGTTAATGCTCGCGTGATTGATGGCGCTAATCGCCGCGTTGGTATCGGCATATGCCGTGAGCAATGCCCGCTTCGCGCTGGGGAAAATATCCATCGCCTCCCGCAGGAATTCGACTCCGTCCATACGGGGCATGCGTTGATCAGCAAGCAGCAGCGCAACGCTCTCATTCCGTACCTTCAACTGTTTCAAGAGATTGAGCGCGCCGTCGGGCGAATCGCTTCCTATCACGCGGTATTCAGCGCCGTACTGCGAACGAAGATCGCGTTCAATCGCCCGTAAAACATCCGAATCGTCATCCACACTCAACAGTATTGGCTTGGCCATGCTCGGTCTCAGTTCCAGGCAAGAAGATAATTACGCATTCCTTCGCCGACTTGGTTAGATACAGAAAAATTCCATGAGGTCGCGTAATTCTTGTCATTGAGCTCGGTCTGGGATTCTTCGGCGAGTGAAGCGCGCCCATACGCCTTGCCTTCCGCGCTACCGAACATCGACATGGTGACCTGAATCACACCAGCCCGTGCCGCACGTCATAGCAGCTTGTCCGACACGCATACGAGATTGGAGAGTACCCCAATCGTTCCGCGCCGAAGGAAATCCCTAGCCTGAGCGCGGTCCCCAATCGGAGGCGCAACCGGATGGTCACCAAAGACGATGGCCAGAATAAGCCCCTGACCATTGGCGAGCAGTTGAAACTTGCCGGCGTTCAGCGCCGCGACTTTCTGAAGTTCTGCACCGAACTGATGATCGCGGCTCCTGTCGGCCTGGCGCTGACTAATAAGGCGTGGGCCGGCGAAGTGGCGCAGGAAATCATGCAAATGCAGCGGCCATCGGTGGTATGGCTGCACTTTCAGGATTGCACCGGCTGCACCGAGACACTGCTTCGCACCTCGCGTCCCGGGCGTCGACGACCTCATCTTCAACATCATCTCGCTCGACTATCACGAGACGTTGATGCCCGGCTCCGGCAAGCAGGCGGAACAGGCCCTGCGCATGGCGATCGACAACAAGCCGGGCAAGTACTTCCTGGTGGTCGAAGGCTCCATTCCGACCAAGGAGCAGGGCATCTACATGAAGCTGGCGGGCAAGCCGGCTACCGAGATGCTGGAGGAGATTGGCTCCAAGGCGAAGGCGGTCATCGCCATGGGCTCTTGCGCGTCGTGGGGCGGAGTGCCATCGGCGGGCGACAATCCCACCGGCGCGGTTGGCGTTTCCGATCTGCTGCGCGGCGTTCCGACCGTGAACCTGCCCGGCTGTCCGCCCAATCCTTACAACCTGATTGGCACGGTGCTGGAGATCCTGCGCACCGGCGCTCCGCCGGAGCTGGATTCCGACCTGCGTCCCAAGTTCGCGTACGACCGCGTGATTCACGTGCAGTGTCCGCGGCGCGCGCACTTCGACTCCGGCCGTTTCGCGCAGAGCTTCGGCGACGACGGCCATCGTCATGGCTGGTGTCTGTACAAGCTGGGATGCAAAGGTCCCGACACGCACGCCGGCTGCTCGGTTCGCATGTTCAACGAGACGCCTGACGTGTGGCCGATCGGCATCGGCGCTCCGTGCGTCGGCTGCACGGAGAAAGGAATCGCGTTCAACGTCCCGATCTTCCAGCAGGCGTCGGTACACAACATCACTCCGCCTGATACCTATCCACCGATGAACCTGGCGCAGGGACGTCCGTGCGAATCTGGCGACCGGCGTTGCCGGAGTGATTGCGGGCGCGGCGATCGGCGCGGCCTGGGCTGCAGCGCAACGCTTCAAGAGCAGCCAGGAGTCGGCTGCGGAACAGCCGATGACGCCGCCGAAGGAACTTGTTCCGCTCTCCGGCGAGGGTCCCAGGCAAGAGCAAAGGTCAAGGTGCAGGAGCATAAACCATGTCCCTGACCCGGCGTGATCTGTTCAAGATAGGAGCCATGGGCGGTGCAGCCGCCGCGGTCGGCAGCTGCAGTCGTCAGCCCGCCGCAGGAGCATGTTCCCGACGCCGCCGCGCGATGCCGTCGGAATGTTGTACGACTCGACCAAGTGCATCGGCTGCAAGTCGTGCGTGGTGGCCTGTGCCGATGCCAACGGGTTGCAGCCTGACACGCGCGTCGATTCGCTGCATCAGGCGCCCAACGACCTGAATTCGTTTACCAAGAACATCATTAAGCTGTACAAGCCCAAAGAAGGCGAGGGCGGCACGTTCGCCTTCGTCAAGCGCCAGTGCATGCACTGCGTCGATCCCTTCTGCGTCGCTGCCTGCCCATTCCATGCGCTGGAGAAAAGCAACGGTCAACGGCGTGGTGTCCTGGACCGCCGACAAGTGCATCGGCTGCCGCTACTGCCAGCTCGCCTGTCCCTACCAGATTCCGAAGTTCGACTGGGACGCCTTCAACGCCAAGATCGTGAAGTGCGAGTTCTGCAAAGAGCGCCTGGCGGCCGGGCAAGGAACCGGCCTGTACCTACGTGTGTCCACCGAAGGCAGTGATCTTCGGACGCCGCGACGTGCTGCTGCGCGAGGCGCATCGGCGGATTCAAGAGCATCCCGGCAAGTACTTCGAGGACCGCGTGTACGGCGAGAAAGAAGCCGGCGGAACGCAGGTGCTGTACCTGGCTGGCGGTGAATTTCGACCTGCTGGGTCTGCCCCACCTGAGCGCGAACGAGCACCCCAGCAACTGGCTGAAGTGGCAGGAGCGCGTGCTGAAGTACTTTGCCGTGCCCGCTCGGTATTTACGGCGTGATGGTTGCGTTTCTGAGGCAGAACTTCCGCGAACACGAAGCCGAGATGGACGAAGAACATAAGAAGACGGGGTTGATGCCGCAGCTATGAGCGGTCAAACCTCATAGCGATCTAACAGTCGTACGGTGGCAGCGCGGCGTGCCGGTCTTCGGCGTTCCGGTGGTGACCAAGAACTTCCTATTCCTGGCGGGCATCGCTGCCACCGGCTTCGCTCTCATTATCTACCGGCAGATCTTTGGACTCGGCGCTGCCAGCGGGCTGAGCGACGGATTCCCCTGGGGCATCTGGAAGACCTTCAACGTGATGACGCTGACCGCGCTCGGCTCGGGAAGCTTTCCCATCGGCATCGCAGCCTGGATCTTCCACAAGCGCAAGCTGCACGCCGTGATGCGCGTGACGCTGCTGATCAGCTTCCTGGTGTACCTCACCGGACTGCTGGCGATCGCGGTCGACGTCTCGCGGCCGTGGAACGTCTACAACCTGCTCTCGGTGTTTCGCTGGAACACCATCTCGCCCATGTGGGAGGTGCTGTGGTGCATGCCGCTGTACTGCCTGTTCCCGCTGTTCCTGGAAAACACGCCGCCGATCCTGGAGCAATGGTATTACTTCTTCCCCCCGGGTCGCGGCCTGGTGGTGTGGCTGGTGCCAGTCATACGTAAGACGTACCCCTACGTTGTGGCACTGGCCTATACCTTGCCGATTCTGCACCAGTCGGCGCTGGGAGCGCTGATGCTGCTCACCGGCA
The DNA here is from genome assembly GCA_963819645.1 of uncultured Acidobacteriaceae bacterium. Classification (GTDB taxonomy): domain Bacteria; phylum Acidobacteriota; class Terriglobia; order Terriglobales; family Acidobacteriaceae; genus CAVVDY01. Next base: position 45,831 of record CAWFWZ010000007.1, on the reverse strand, counting down.
ACCAGGTGTTTCCGCTGTGGCAGACTCCGCTGCTGCCGCTGCTGTATGTGTGGGCGGCGGCATTCATCGGCACGGCCACCACCATCGGCTCTGTGCTGCTGTGCTGCCTCACCTGGAAGCGACCGATCGACCAGTCGATCCTGGATGAGTTGGTCGCCTGATGAACCTGCTGATCTTCCCCTGGATCGCGCTGCGGCTGATCGACATCGTGGTGCGCGGCCACTTCCTGATGATGTTTAACTCCGGCTTGCTAAGCCTCCTGTTCTGGGCCGAGATGCTGCTGCATCTGCGTGCCGGCGTATTACCTGCGGCAGCAGAAGTATCGCAACAGCGCTTATCTTCTGTTTCGCAACTGTTTCCTGATCGTGGCTGGCGGCATGATGTATCGCTTCGACCCGACCACGTTCGCCTATCGGCCGTGGCGGGTTGGCATCGTGGCGTACTACACGCCGTCGGTCATCGAAATCATCATCTCCCTGAGCTTCATCTGTACCTGCATTTGTCTTTTCCTGGTTGCGGTCAAGAAGCTGCCGATTCTGCCGGCGCCGATGCAGCAGTGGTACGACCTGGAAAGTTATTACCGAAATTTCTATCCCTACATACAAATGAGTGGACATGGCGACGCGGATCAACATAGACCCAGTTACGCGGATTGAAGGTCACCTTCGCGTCGACGTGGAGGTGGAAGGCAGCAGTGTCTCGAAAGCATGGGCGAGCTGCACCATGTGGCGCGGTATTGAAAACATCGTGCTGGGACGCGATCCTCGCGAAGCCTGGCTGTTCACGCAGCGCTTCTGCGGCGTATGCACCACGGTCCATGCCATGGCCAGCGTGCGCGCGGTCGAGGACGCCCTGCGTCTGCAGATTCCTCCCAATGCGCAGTTCATTCGCAACCTGATCCTCATCAATCACGCGCTGCACGACCACATCGTGCACTTCTATCAGCTGTCGGCGCTGGACTGGGTCGACATCATGACCATCCCGCGCGCCGATCCGGTGAAGGCCGCCGTCGCTGGCGCAGAGCCTGTCGGACTGGACCGGCAACTCGCCGAAGGAACTGAAGGTCGCGCAGGACAAGGTGAAGGCCTTCGCCGGCAGCGGTCAGCTTGGCATGTTCGCCACCGGCTACTGGGGACATCCGGCGATGAAGCTTCCGCCGGACGTGAACCTGATCGCCTTCACCCACTACCTGCAGGCCCTCGACCTATCAGCGCTACGCGTTGCAGGTGGTCGGCATGCTGGGCGGCAAGACGCCGCACATCCAGAACCTTGCTGTCGGCGGCGTGCAGAACGCCATCAACCTCGACAGCCTGGCGGCGCTGAACATGGACCGCCTGTATCAGTTGAAGTTCCTCATGGACGACGTGGTTCCCGTTCGTGCAGCAGGTGTACTTCAACGATGCTTGCACGTTCGCGGCGCTTTATCCGGAGTGGATGAGCTACGGCGGCGGGGTAAAGAACTACCTCGCAGTGCCCGATCTGCCGGTCAACGCGCAGGCTTCCAACTTCGATCTGCCCGGAGGCGTGATTCTCGACGGCAACATCTCTTCTGCGAAGACTTTCTACACTGCGGCCGACACGGAGTTCCGTCACGCCGTGACCGAAGACCTGACGCATGCCTGGTACAAGGGCAACGAGCCGCAGCATCCGTGGAAGGGCGAGACTCAGCCGCACTACACCGACTTCGAAGAGAACGGAAAGTATTCGTGGGTGAAGGCGCCGCGCTACGATGGCCGCCCGATGCAGGTTGGTCCGCTGGCGCAGATTCTGGTTGGCTACGCGCAAGGGCATCCCCTGACCAAGAAGTGGACGGACGCTGCGCTGGACAAAATCTCTGCCATCAGCAAGCGCAAAGTCACCGTCAACGATCTGCAATCGACCATGGGCCGGCACGTGGCGCGCGCGATTCGCTGCGCCATGTTGTCAGAGCTGGCGCAGAAGCACTGGGAATACCTGGTCACCAACATCAGCAGCGGCGACACCGCAGTTTACAACCCGCCGAAATTCCCCGACGGCGAAGTCGAAGGCGTGGGCACGCACGAAGCGCCGCGCGGCACGCTGTCGCACTGGGTGGTGCTGCGCAACGGACGCCTGAGCAACTATCAGGCCGTGGTGCCGACCACATGGAACGCCAGTCCGCGCGACCATAACGGCGTCCCCGGGCCCTACGAAGCTTCGCTGCTGGGCAATCCGGTGGCCGATTCGGAGAAGCCGCTGGAAGTGTTGCGTACGGTGCACTCGTTCGATCCCTGCATGGCATGCGCGTGCCATACCTACGATCCCGAGGGCAAGCCGATCGCGCAGGTGAAGGTACTGTGATTCCAGGCGAAGCGGTACCGCGCATACTGGTTGCCGGCATCGGCAACATCCTGCTGCAAGACGACGGCTTCGGGCCGCAAGCAATCGCGCGTCTCGAATCGGAGTACGAAGTAGGCCCTGAGGTTGAACTGCTCGACATCGGTACGCCGACGCTCGACTTTGTCGATTACCTCGATGGACGCGAGGTGGTGATTCTGCTGGACGCGCTTTCCTGCGGAGGCGAGCCGGGCGAGGTGCTTACCTTCGAAGAGGCGCAGCTTCGCCAGCATCTTCCGGGAATGCGATTGAGCGCCCATCAGCCATGCCTGGCGGAGACTCTCTTTGCAGCAGAAACCGCCGGCATCCAGTTCAAAGATCTTCGGTTGCTGGGCGTGGTGGGTCGTCAATTTCGAGGTCGGAACCGAATTAAGCTGCGGCGTAGAACAGGCGATGCCGCGTGCTCTCGGCCTGGTTTGCGAGGCCCTCCGGAAACATGGAGTCGTCATCGAGAGACGGAAAACTCCGGTGATGCACGATCATTGGTGGAGTAGGCAAGCAACCAGCAACTGCACTCTCTAGGTAATACCTCACGACTGAAGGTGCTCCGGGAGTCGGAAGATCGAGCTTTGTATCAGGGCACGACTTTAGTCGTGCCGCAAGCGATGCCGTTACATTGGGCTTCAGCCCTGCTGCGTTTGACTTGAAAGAAGGCAGCGGCTGAAGCCGGTTTATTTTCTCCGGTGTTTGGCACGACTGAAGTCGTGCCCTGATACAAACCACATCCGAGTTGGGAAGATCACACCCGCGACAAACCTGATCGCCCGTAACCACGGCTGCACTCTCAGTCCAGCGAGTACAGGTAGGCCGCGATGTCCTTCGCGTCGCCGGGCTTCACGCTCGACATCGTCATTTCGCTCTTCAGCCCGCTTCCGTGCAGCATCCGCTCGGGATGCTGAAGGAAATCCTCCAGATTATCTGGGGTATTCGGCCACTTCTTGGCAATGGTGCTCTGTCGCGCCCAATGTTTCAGCGATGGGCCGCGGCGGTCGAGGTTCACCGGGATGCCGGGAATCTCGTGACAGGAATGGCAATCATGCAGCACAATCTTGTCCTTGCCGGCCTGAGGATCGCCTCCGGTCATGCTCGCACCGCGCTCATAGTTGAAGGTCTGCGCGCACGCTATCAGGAAGATGGTCATGAAGAACAACACAGAAGCTGTGATGGTCGGTCGCATAGCGGGTATCAGGATGGTCATGGCGATTGTAGCCAGGCACACAAGCTGAGCGCGGTGACGACGGTCACTCGCACGGCCGCGCAGTGGTATCCTGAAATTTCGCTCCACCTACATTCTGAGGCAATTCCTTCGCATGTCTGATCCCGAAGTTTCCCCGAAACCAAATACCAACGAGGGCGAAGAATCATTCGCCGATATGCTTTCGCAGTATGAACAGAGCCACAAGCGCGGCTCTGCGGACGGTTCGCGTCAGATCGAAGCGACGGTGATTTCGGTCTCGCCCGAGTTCGTTTTCTTCGACATCGGCTACAAGACCGAAGGCGTGCTGCCCCTGAGTGGCTTCGGCGAGAAACCTCCTAAGCCGGGCGATAAGCTCCCGGTCACCGTGAAGGGACGCAACGAAGAGGGCTATTACGAGCTGTCGCGTTTCAAAGTTGCGCAGCCCACTGACTGGAGTTCACTGGAGCGCGCCTTCGAGCAGAAATCGACCATCGTTGGGACCGTCACCGCCGTGGTGAAGGGCGGCCTCAGCGTCGATGTTGGCGTGCGTGCGTTTATGCCTGCTTCGCGCAGCGGCACTCGTGAAGCGGTCGAGATGGAGAAGCTCGTCGGGCAGGAAATTCGCTGCCGTATCACCAAGCTCGACACGACGGAGGAAGATGTCGTAGTCGACCGTCGCGCCGTTCTGGAAGAAGAAGCGCGCGCGGGCAAGGAAAGCCGCTACTCCGAGTTGAAGGAAGGCGACATCGTTCGCGGCACAGTGCGCAGCCTGATGGATTATGGAGCTTTCGTCGATATTGGCGGAATCGATGGCCTGCTGCACGTGAGCGACATCTCGCTGAGCCGCGTCAAGAATCCCGCTGACGTGCTCTCGGTGGGACAGGAGATTGAAGCCCGCGTGCTGCGGATTGATCGCGACAAGCAGCGCATCTCGCTCGGCCTGAAACAATTGCAACCCGAGCCCTGGGACAACGCTGCCGAGAAATATAAAGCTGGCGAACGCGTGCGTGGAACGGTTTCGCGCATCATGGATTTTGGCGCATTCGTCGAACTGGAACCGGGAGTTGAAGGCCTGGTGCACATCTCCGAGATGTCGTGGGTCAAGCGGGTGCAGAAACCGAGCGACATTGTGAAGCCCGGCGACAGCGTGGAGGCGGTGATCCTGTCGATTAACCCCGTCGAGCGGCGCATCGCACTTGGATTGAAGCAGGCGCTGGGCGATCCCTGGGCCGACATTGGCAAACGCTTCGCCGCAGGATCGGTGATCGAAGGTCCGGTCACGAGCATCACCAAGTTCGGCGCATTCGTACAGGCGGCTGAGGGCGTGGAAGGCATGATCCACGTCAGCGAGATCAGCGCCGAGAAGCGCATCAATCATCCGCAGGACGTGGTCAAGGTTGGCGAGGTGGTGCGCGCGCAGGTGCTGTCGGTCGACACCGAGCGTCGCCTGATGCGACTCAGCATGAAACAGCTTGTGCCCACCAGTCTCGATGAGTACATCGCGGAGCACAAAGTGGGCGATGTAGTCACAGGCCGCGTGATCGACACTGAGGGCCAGGTGAGGGTCGAGCTGGGCGAGGGGATTCAGGCGGTTTGTAAGGCCCAGAGCGCGGCTGCAAGTTCGTCTGACGCCAGTCCGGAATCGGCAGGTAAAGCTGACATGTCATCACTGGGCGCGATGCTGCAAGCACGATGGAAGGGTGCAGGCAGCGCGAGTATGGCTGCGAAGGCTGAACCGTTGAGCGCTGGGCAAGTCCGCAGCTTCCGCATTACGAAGCTCGACGCAGAAAAGAAAAGTATCGAAATAGAGGCGGCGTAGAAATCTCCCACCCTGCGCCAAACGAAGGCGCGGGATATGGTGCCTGCAGGCGGTCAATTCCTGCAAAATCCCACTCAACCAAAGGTTGAGTGGGGCACCCGAGCTTTGTTGTTGAACCGCAGAAAAATCCCACCCAACCAACAAGGGGTCGAGTGGGATATCGGCTCAAGTCTCGTCCGACGAACCTGTCGATGACTATGCGTTCGCCGGCGTGCCTGTGTTCAGCCAGCGAGTGAACGACTGCGGCTTGACCTTGGGCAGAATGTCGAGATAGATCACGGCATAGCGGAAGACCACGACGGCCGCAGCGATCACCATCACGCTTGAGGCAAGCTCCGTCCACTTCGGCACGTAATGCACATTCATCGCCGACTGCAGCGAGTTGATGGATACGTTGAGGCGGCCCACGATGAATCCGGCAATCACTACTGCGCAGGTAAGGTATAGCTTCTCAGGATTCGAGCGCACGCTCTCGCGGCTCAACAGCGTGACCGGGATGATGACGAACAGCAGCATCTCCAGCCAGAAGTATCCTGCCTCGGGAGTTCGCTGGAAGGCGTAGCCGATCGCCTGGTTCGACACCAAATCGAGCAGCTTGAACAGGGCGAACACTACCAGCAGCAACTGGATCACGCGACCACAATCGTTCAGTATGCTGAAATCAACCCGCACGTTCAGCGAGCGCATGCAGAGATAGATAGCGAATACCGTAAGAGCCAGTCCGGCGGGAATCGCCGAAAGATAAAACATCGCGTGCATGTACGGCGAGTACCACAGCGGATGCACCTTGCCGCGCGCAATGAGATACAACCCGCCGAGAAACGACTGGTGCATGGACGACAGCAGCACACCCATCAGCACGACCCCGATCAGGATCTTGTGATGGAAGCGCAGCACCACCTCACGAAAGCCCTTCCAGGGCAGCTTCTCGATCACTGCCGGCGCGAACTCAAAGGTGAGCACCGTGGTGTAGGTCATGATGCAGACACAGACGTCGAACAGTACGGAAGTATGATTCCACATTACGATCGGGTGCCAGAATCGCCAGGGCAGTCCGATTTCGTATAAATAGCCCGCACACACCGTCAGGTATCCGAGGAACGAAATCAGAATGGAAGCGCGCAGTATGGGGCGGTAACGTTCCATGCCCAGCAGGTAAACCGCGGCGCTGATGCCGAAGCCGGCGGCTGACAGCCCGATACCGCAAAGAGTTCCCAGTCCTACCCACAGACCCCATGGCATCTGATCGCTCAGGTTGGTGCTGGCCCGGAAGCCTTCGAAGAAGCGGACATAGGTTGCGTACATTCCGGTAACGAAGATGAATGCCAGAATCACGCGCCACATTGTCACTTCAGACTTGATTCGCGTAAGCATGGCTAGCTCCTTCCTTCTTTTTTGTTGATGCCGGACTTCTCTCCGGCTTCGGCTAAAGCTACTTCGCGGCGGCGCTGCGTGACCCAATAGAGCGCCGAAAGAATGGTGCCGCCCATGATGACGACCTTGGGCGAGTCGCCGAGCGCGCTCTCGGTGAGCGTCGGCATGGGCTGGTTGCCGCTCGGTGCAGGTTTCATTCCAAGCCGCTCGAAGGGCACATCGGAGATGAACAGAACAGTGCTGCCTCCGGCCTCTTCTACTCCATAGATATGAGGCACGTATGAGGAATCGCCGCGAATGCGGGTCCAAGCTTCGTTGATGAGCGTATCGCGATCGCCGAAGACGCTCGCCTGCGCTGGACATGCCTCAACGCACGCCGGCTCTCCACCTTTTTTCACGCGCTCCGCACACAGATCGCACTTCTTCACGAACGGCGCGAGCTTCGTCCACTGATACCGTGGTACCGAATACGGACAGGCGATCATGCAATAGCGGCATCCGATGCACTTGTCGGCGTTGTAAACCACAGGGCCCAGCGGCAGCTTGCTGATGGCGCCTACCGGGCAGGCCGAGGCGCAAGCCGGATCCTCGCAGTGCATGCACAGCTTGCGGACGAACTTGTCGCCACGACTCTCGACCACGGTAAACGCCGTCTCTGACAATGTGGGCTCGGGGTCGGTGCCGAATCCGTGGAGCTGCTTGCAGGCGGTTTCGCAACTCATGCATCCGATGCAGCGCTTGATGTCGACTAACATGGCTTTCTGGGTTGGCATGGCTCTCTCCCGTTTCGCTCTAACCTGGCGTGATCTATGTCAGGAAGAATTCTTTGGTCAGTTGCTGCTGCACGTCCGGCCCGAGTTCGAACAACAGCCCCTTCATAGGAAGACCACCGTCCTGCGCCAGTGCAGGCATGGCCGACATCTGCGACAACATCTCGCCCACGCGACCAACGCTGTTCTGCATCCATGCGGGAACCAGCGGCCCCTGCAGCAGGTTCTTGCTATTGATGGCCAACTCGGGAGCCTTGATGGTGCATAGCCAGCCGGACTGATACGGGTCGTCGATGGCCAGATTGGGCGTCTTCGCCAGTCTCTCGTTGGTAGCGGTAACCACACCCTCGACCGGTGAAAGCAGTTCGATCTTGCTGTCGCCGTGCTTAATCGTGCACAGCCGTTGTCCCTGCCGTACCCAGCGATTCAGTTCGGCAAAGTCGATGGAGTCGATCTGTCCGAAAAGATTGGCGGCAAATCCATCCAGTCCGATGCGTGCGTTCTGGTGGCCTTCGTCGTTGAGCCAAGTGTGTCCGGGATGGAAAGCATAGCCACTGGGAATCTCCAGTCCATTGAACTGCATCATCACGGGCGCGGAAATCTGCTGCCCGGGGGCGAGCTGCAATGCATCTTCAAGCTGAGGTTTGCGGAAGTACATCACGGTGAGAATCAGCAGGAAAGTCAGGAGCACAAATAGGATTGACATTGTCTTCTCCTTGCGGCTAGAGCCGCTTTGGCAGGTTGCGCGGGGAAGCTGTCTTCGAGTCCATCGCACCTGCGACATATGAACTGGTGCACGTTGCAGGCAAAACGACTAACTGCGCGAGTTAGTTGCAGAGAAGAGGGTTAGCAGTAACCAACGTGGGTCATACAGATTGCAGCACTGCATTTTGCAGGAGGCTCGCTGCAAAATGCAGTAGTGCATTGTGCAACGAAGTGTTTTCCATTTTGAGATTACGGGACCAAAACGGCAGATTCTTCTTCAATCTCTTCCTTTTCGTTGAGGCCGGCTTTCTTCAATCGGCGGAGCAGGGAGGTGGGATGGATACCGAGGATCCTCGCCGCGTGGGTTTTGTTCTGCCCTGTAACGCTCAACACCTGTTGGATGTAATGCTCCTCCAGTTCGCGCAGGGTGACCATCTGATCGCCAGTTGGCGAAGGATCGAATGCGAAATTGTCGTTCGGGTCCGGTTCGGGACGAAAGTCGCGCACCTCTTCCGGCAGGTTGTCCGCGCCGATCTGATTATCGTGCGAGAGGATCATTGCCCGCTCGACGATGTTGCGTAACTCGCGGATGTTTCCTGGCCAGGAGTAGTTTTGCAGCAGCTCGGCGGCGGCAGGAGTGAATCCCGCAAAGTTCTTTTTCAGGTCCTTATTGAAGCGGCCCATCATGTCGAGCCCCAGGGGCAGGATGTCTTCGCGGCGGTCGCGCAGTGGAGGCAGGAACAGAGGCAGCACATTCAGCCGGTAATAAAGATCTTCGCGAAACTCGCCTTTGGCAACGGCGTCTTTCAATATGGTGTTGGTAGCGGCGATAATCCGCACGTCAACCTGTATGGCCTTGGTCCCGCCGAGGCGCAGGAAAATACCTTCCTCCAATACGCGTAGAAGTTTGGCTTGCAAGCTGGGCGAGGTGTTTCCGATTTCGTCGAGAAAGAGGGTTCCGTGCGCGGCCTTCTCGATCAGGCCTTCCTTACGCCGCCGGGCGTCGGTAAAGGCGCCGGGCTCGAAGCCGAACAGTTCGCTTTCCAGCAAAGTGTCGGGCAGGGCAGCGCAGTTGATGCTGATGAGCGGCTGTTGAGCTCGTGCACTGTTGTAGTGAATGGCTTTGGCCACCACCTCTTTGCCGGTTCCGCTTTCACCTTGGATGAGAACCGTCGTGCGGTCGCTCTCAGCCGCCCGGCGCGCCATCTCCAGAACTTCCTGCATGGCCGCACTTCGCGTTACCATGCGACCAAAATCGTATCGGCCCTTGGCGTTGTTCACCGTGTCCTGCACGCGGACCCGCAGCGTCAAGGTCTCGGTCGCACGCTGAATGCTGTGCAACATGTCCGCGGTGTGGAAGGGCTTGAGGATGTAGTCGTAAGCGCCGAGCTTCATCGCGTCAACCGCGCAGTCTACGGAAAGCTGCGCGCTCATCATGATGAAAAGGGTAGGCGATTGAGCTGCCTTTGCTTTGCGCAAGACCTCAATGCCGCTTAATCCGGGAAGTACCACGTTTAGCAGCGCCAGGTCAGGCTTGTGCTTGTCCAGGCTTTCGAGTGCCTCCTCGCCCGTGGAGGCGAGCAGAACTTCGTAGCCTTCGCCATCCAGGGCGCGTCCCAGCGTTCGTAACGTCAGAGGCAGTTCATCCGCGATGAGGATGGAATAGGGGGTAATAGGCCGCGTGTTCGCAGGATTAGCCGTCATCACGCTTCACCCATTACCCTCGCTCAAACTCGCGGCTTGGGCAGTGATAGCAGTCACGTCAAGGGGTGACGGCGAGCTTTAGCCGTTACAGGGGCTGCGTTTTCAGCGGATGTAATCGACGGGGGAGATTTAGTGAACGATTGGTGAATTCGGTTATTTCATGTCGTCCAGAATGGGAAGAGGCGTGACCGGATTCTTGTCCGTGCGCGCGCGCTGCACATCGATCATTGAACAGAACTCCGTCCTGGGGCGGAGGTCCTCCTTACCGCCGCTCATCGCTTCGGTGAATCCGACCTGCTGCGTCAAGTAAACGGTCTCGAGAGGAACTACCGAGCCATTGTCTATCAGTTGCATGACTTCCGCATAGTTAGTGAACATCCACGGCTTGTTGGGGGTTCGCGTTTGCGAGTCGCTGAGCGCGGAGCCCTGACCTGCAGTGAGCGGCATAAGGTTTTTGGTGCTCATGCGCAGGAATGCATCGCGCGCTTCGTCGTTCCGCCAGTAGCCCGCGAAAGCATGCGCGTTGAGCAGGAAGATCACCGGATAGATGCCGATGTACTCCAGGCAAGCCGCCATCATCAGCGCCAGGTCGATGCAGGTGCCACGCTTGCCATCGATCACGTCCGACGGTGTGCGCAGGCGCTGCGACGACTCAGTAAATGTTGGCGGCGGATTGATATAGCCCAAAGACATGTCGAAGCTGAGCGCCGACCAGATGGCTTTCACCTGGTAATCGACTGTGGCGTAAGGGGCCTTCGCTTTCTTGTTGATGCCCTGATAGCCGTCGAACCCGGCGGTGCTGTCCTCGTTGAACAGCCTGACGTAGCGCTGCGCGTTGCCGATGGTCTTGGCCACAGCGTTGTCGCGCGAGAGCACGAACGAAGGCAGATACGCGTCCAGTTCCGGCGTGTCGATCCACTCGTCAATGGCCAGCAGCTTCACCGGCAGGGTGTCGCGATACACGATTTTGTTGTTCCACGTGATATCGATGTATATGACACTTTTTACGCTCTCGCGCAACGAGCGCATGAGATAAGAGGTCAGCGGAAAGCGAATGCGATCGGCAAGGGGCATATACGAGTCGGACATGTCGATCCAACTGCGGTAAGGGAAGGTTTGTCCTCCACCGGCATAGAGCGTCAGTTCGACTCCGATGCCCCGCACCAACCCGTCTTGCAGCTTGCGCAGCGAAAACTCTTCGAACAGGCTCTGATCGTTGTGCAGAAGTGAGTAGTTGATCGTGTCTTTCAGCTTGATCACAACGTCGAGGACTTCCCATGGCTCGGCGTCGGCAGGCACTTCTTTGCGGAGATACTCCTGGCGCTTGGCGCGCAGTTGATCGTCGTCGGACTGCAGCGGCTTCTCTTTCACAGACGGCAGCAGGGAGCGCGAACTCCATACGACTGGAATCGCACCGCCGAAGTGCATGTCGCGCACGGCCAGACGGAATGCGCGGAGCAGGTCCCAACTCATCGCGCGATAGTTAAGGTAAAACTTGGAAAAGAAGCTCTCCGCCACCTGATCGCCGACTTCGTCCTGGAAGCCAATGGCGGCGCTGGCGCTTTCGGATGCAATCAGGGCTGCAACACGCGAAGCTGAATTCCAGAAATTGCACGACACCAGCAGCGGCGGATTACCCTTTTCCGGGTGTAGCGCCTCAGCGAGCTGCTCCGCCGTGGCGTATGACGGGTTGCCATTGACATCGGCCATCAGGTAGCCGTCCCACGTTGTCTGAGTCTGACGGTGTAAGAGCTGCTCTCCCTGATGAGAATCAATTCCGGCCAGGTGGACAATATCAGGCTGCCCGCTCGTCACCATTTCTTTGAGTTTGTCGACCGTAGGATTATGCGGGCAGAGAACTCTGCTCAACCCCAGGTTCGATTCCACCAGCTTCCGCTCAGAGCTGAAGGAATACATGTCGGCAAATTTGCCGGGGGCGCTTTCCACCACCATCAGCTTCTTAGGGACACGCGTCCCGGAGTTGGGCCGATCGGTGCAGCATACGTGCCGGATGACAATAATTGGAGAGGTACGCTTGCTGGCGGTCCCGGTGAAGAGCAGGAACTCCCAGGGCAAGACCCGCAGCTCCCAGCCGATCTCCTCGTGAGCGCTGGTGAAGGGGATCTCAATCTCGACCACCCCAGCTTTGGCAATCTCGGTCAGTTTCGCATCGTCGATACCAAGTTTATTAAGGGCGTCGAGAGCACGCGTGGTCACTGCTTGCGATGTATTCGGGTCCTGCGCCCAGCGGATGCGGTTGCGCAACACGTATTCCCAATACATCGCTGTGCGCTGGAAGTCCTTGTCCGGGATTATGGCGTAGCTCGCGCCGCCGAGCACGTGGAGGGTTACGGAGGCCTTCGTGTCTGTGGGAGGTGCGCTTTTTGGAGAGATATTCCTCTTCGCAGTCTTCTCCTTTGCAGGTTTCGCCACCTGAGGTTTTGCAGCGCTGCCTTTTTTAGTCGCTCCCTTGTTTGAAGCCATGGGTTCACCCGCTCCACAGATCGTATTCGAAGCCTTGTATCAGGGCATGACTTCAGTCGTGCCGATAGACTTCACTCGATTGTCATCCCGAGACGGCTTTTAGCCGTCGAGGGACCTGCTGTTTGTGTCGTCCCTAAAGGGACTCTCAGTCAGAGAACACGGGCCCATCGGCACGACTAAGGTCGTGCCCTGACGCGAATCTTTCCAGATCCGGGCCTCTTCGCAACGAGCTCACTGTCCGCTAACCTCATTCCAGAGGAACGACAGCTCGTCGGCGGTATCGTTCACCAGTTGTGTCATCGACACTCCGGCGCTGTGCCCAGCCTTGAGCTGATAATGCAGCAGGATTGGCCGGTCGCCGCCGGTGTCCGCCTGCATCAAAGCGGTCATCTTACGCGCGTGTAACGGATCGACACGAGTATCCGAATCGCCGCTGTTGAACATGATCGCCGGATACTTCGTTCCCGGTCTTACATTGTGGTACGGAGAATATTTCAGCAGGTACGGGAACTGCTGCGGGTTTTCCGCCGATCCGTATTCCGAAGTCCACCAGCGCCCTACCAGAAAGTTCTGGTAGCGCAACATATCGAGCAGTGGATAGCCACACCAGATCGCGCCGAATAGCTCGGGATGCTGCGTCATGGCCACGCCCATCAGCAGGCCGCCATTGGAGCGCCCGCGGATCGCGAGATGTGCCGGCGAGGTGTACTTGTTGTCGATGAGATAGTGAGCCGCGGCGAAGTAGTCGTCGAAGACGTTCTGCTTCTTCTCGAACATTCCCGCCTTGTGCCAGGCCTCGCCGTATTCGCCGCCGCCACGCAGGTTGGGCTGCGCATAGAATCCGCCCTGTTCCATCCACCACGCATACTCGGGATTCCACGCCGGCGTCATGTCCACCAGGAATCCGCCGTAAGCAAAGATCAGTGTCGGAGTGGTGCCGTCGCGCTTCACGCCCTTTCTTCGACGAGATGAACATCGGCACGCGCGTGCCGTCCTTCGAGGTGTAGAAAACCTGCTTTACCTCGTACTCGTCGGAGTTGAACGGCACCTTGGGCCGCGCGAAGACCTCCGTCTTCTTTGAATCGACGTTGTAGTGATAGATGGTCGGCGGGATGTTGAAAGACTGGAAGTTGTAGAAGCCTTCCTTCGACTCCTCGCGCCCGAAGACCGTTGATGCCGCGCCCAGCGTCGGATAGGTGATGTTGCCCACCTGTTTGCCATCCAGGTTGAAGATACGCGTCTCGCTAACGACGTCATGCAGGCCGGTAGCGAACAGCTTGCCGCCTACAATCGAGAATTGCGAGATGGGGTCCTTGCCTTCGGGCACGATCGTCTGCCAGTGCTCGGGGGTGGGATCGCTCAGCTTGAGGCGTACGATGCGATAGTTCTCCGCCTGGTAGTCGGTCAGGACGTAGAGATCGTCTTCGTAGTTCGCCGGTACAAAGCGGTAGTCGAGCCCGTGGATGATGGGGCGAATGGGTGCGTCAGCAGAGCGCAGGTCTTTCACATACACGTCAACCCGCTTGGGCGGTACACCATGATTGACGTCGATGATCAAATAACGGCCGTTCTCGCTCACGTTGCAGCTAATCAGTTGCATAGCGTCGAAAGTCTCGCCGTTGAACGAGCCGCCGAAGATCTTCTGCGTCGTCGCCGACCGGCGCTTCCCATGCGGTGCAGGTAGACCTCGGTGAGCTTACCTTCGAACTTCGAGTAGTAAATGCCCTTCTTGTCGGGCGTGAGGCTGATGCCGAGATAGCGCGCCTTGGGTAGCACTTCAGCCGCGTCCTTGACAGACGAGTCAACGTCGAGGACGTGAATGCTTTCCTCGTCGGCACCGCCCTCACGCACGCCGTACAAGAGCAACGAGCCGTCTTTGGAGACATCGGCGATGCTGACATTGGTGTTCTGGTCCGCGCTAAGTTTGGTTGCGTCGATCAGCCGCTCGTCGGTTCCGGTGAGCCCTTTGCGCATATAGATCGACGCCTGGTTCTCTTCCGCCAATCGTTTGGTGAAGAAATAACGGCCATCGGCTTCGAAAGGAATGCTGTAGGTTTCGACGCGCATCAATTCATTGAGGCGTTTGACGATCTGCGGGCGGACCTTCACCTGCGCCAAATACTCTTCGGTGTACTTCATCTGCGCAGCGATCCACTCGCGCGTGGCTGGACTTTGCGCATCCTCGAGCCAGCGGTACGGGTCGGTAATGGTCACGCCGTGGATGGTCTCGGTCACCGGCTTGACCTCGGTCGGTGGCGGAGGTGGCAAGGTCACACCGTTTCCGCCCTCGATGGTCGTAGGCTTCGCGGGTGCAGCAGTGGAATTATCAGAGGCAAAAGCCATGGCAAACGCGCAGAAGAGAGAGAGGACAACGAGTGTAATTTTCATCGCAACTTTTGAAAGCATACAGCAGCGGCCGGGCGTCCGCGATTCCAGAAAGATCGACGACCGGTGGTCGAGTCGGTCAGCAAGTGTAAGGATCCAGACCCACGGTTGGTCGACTGGTCGCGAACGCGTAAGCTCGAATTCCCTGCTTATCACATCATTTCGGGGCGCGGCTTGATAAGCTGCACTGTGCCCGAATCCATGGCCTAACAAACGTTCATGAAAATCTCAAGATTACTGCTTGTTCTGCTTCTATTCGTTCCTGCGCTACTCGCCGCCGCGCACGCAGCCCAGCCAGCCACCATGCGCCTGGACTACTACCACACCGGCAACGCCACAACTGAGACTTTCAGCTTTGACCGCGTCGTGATCGAGCCGCTGCCGTGGCCGGGCAATATGTCGAAGACCATCGACGACACCAACCTGGGGAACTACTTCTTCGAGGTGCGCGACGCTGCGAGCGACAAGGTGCTGTACTCGCGCGGATTCGGCTCCATCTTCAGCGAATGGTCGCGACACCGACGAGGCGAAGAAGCTGAACCGCACGTTCTCCGAGTCGCTGCGCTTTCCCGCGCCAGACGCGCCGGTGAAGATCGTGTTGAAGGAGCGGCGCGAAGGTAAGGACGTGGACTTCCACGAAGTCTGGACCACGACCATCGATCCTAAAGACAAGTTCGTCGATCGCGCGAAGCCGCCGTCGCCGGGCCCGCTGCTGACCTTGCAGAAGATGGGCGAGCCGCAAACCAAGGTCGACCTGCTGATCCTCGGCGATGGCTACACCGCCGCCGAGCGCGGCAAGTTCGAGAAGGACGCCAGCGCGCGGTTGAGATCCTCTTCTCGCGCTCGCCCTTCAAGGAGCACCGCAACGACTTCAACGTGTGGGGACTCTGTCCACCCGCGGCGGAGTCGGGAATTTCGCGCCCGTCGACCGGCGTCTATCGCGACTCGCCGATCGGCACCTCGTACGACACCTTCGACAGCGAGCGCTACGTCATGACCACGAACAATCACGCGCTGCGCGACGTCGCGTCGTATGCGCCGTATGAGTTCATCGAGATCCTGGCCAATGCAGATACCTACGGCGGAGGCGGCATCTTCAATCTTTATGCGACGGTCGCCATCGACAGCCAGTGGGCGCCCTACGTCTTCGTTCACGAGTTCGGCCACCACTTCGCCGGACTGGCCGACGAGTACTACACCTCCGATGTTGCGTATGAGTCGCAATCGCAGCGCATCGAACCGTGGGAGCCCAACGCGACTGCGCTGCTCGATCCTGCGACGCTGAAGTGGAAAGACCTGGTCGAGCCGGGAACGCCGCTTCCCACGCCGTGGCGCAAAGCGGAGTTCGAAGCCTATGAGCACGACATCCAGGCCGAGCGGCGAAAGATCCGCGCCGAGAACCGTCCTGAATCGGAGATGAACGCTCTCTTCGAAAAAGAGAAGAAGCACGAGGACGAACTGCTCGGGACGGACAAGTACTCGGACCGCGTGGGCGCGTTCGAAGGCGCGAACTACGAAGCGCGCGGATACTACCGTCCGCAGGAGAACTGCATCATGTTCACCCGCTATGAGAAGTTCTGCGCAGTCTGCCGGCGGGCCATCGAACGAATCGTTCGCATGTATGCGACGGAGTAAGTGAGCCAGGTGATCCTCAGCTCGATGCCCAAGCCGCGTCCAGTTTCCAACCTGTCCCGAGTGGTCAGCCTACCAAAGACTCGATTGCTCGCACGGCTTCTGGAGCGAGAGCCAGTTCGCGACTGGCTAGGTCCTGTCTCATGTGCTCGGCGTTAGAGGTGCCCGTGAGCGGGAGCATCCCGACGTTGCGTGCGAAGCTAAACACAACCTGAGCAGGAGTCGCATTGGTGCGCGCAGCGAGATCTATGAGCCTGGGATCGTGCAGCACCTCGAGATTTGCAGTGAGCAGCGAGAAACCCTGATAGCGGATCTTTCGTTCCTGGCAAAATAAGCGCACATCGCGATCCCAGTTCAGACGCGCGAAGCAGCGGTTTTGCACAAATGCAGGTCCTTCGGCGTGGGCGGCCATCATCTGCTCAAGATGGTGGAGGGACACGTTGCTCACGCCCAGAAAACGGGTTCGGCCAGCGTTTCGCTCGTTGCACATGGCTTCCCAAACCTCGCCGTCAGAAGTGCTCCAGCCGAAGCCCGCTGATGGCCCATGCAACAGATAACTGTCCACGTAGTCGGTTCCAAGATGCTCAAGCGAACTGGCCAAAGACTGAGCCACCTGAACAGAAAGGCGTGCTTCAGGATCATAAGGCAGGCGATGATCCTGACCCGGTTGGTAGGTGAATTTCGTCTGTAGGAAAAGATCTGCTCGCGCTACAACCCCCGCCGTGTAGGCGGCGGCCAGCCCCTGTCCAACTCCAGCTTCGAAGTAATGACGCCGTTGGTTGGCGGTGTCGATTCCGCGAAATCCCATGCGGAGTGCGAGTTCGGTGAGAGCCGGTGTGCGGTCCTCCTTCCAGGCGGTACCGTAGAGAAAATCGGGGACGGGGCGTCGCTCATCCAGCATCGCGCTATTGTGACACGACCGACCAAAGACCTATCCCCGTGCAAGCTCCTCCGGAAGCGGAATGCATGATCCAAATGCCTCCCCGCTCGAAATCGCCAGGCAGGGCACGTATTGGTCGGAAAATGACCGAAAAGTGGTAACCGCTTTACACTAATTTCCTTTACACATCTACTGCGCGGCTAGTACTAAGGTACCTGCTTCTTCGTTGCCCAATGCTGTGACCGTGATCAGGGCGGGCCTCGCAAAACACTCGATTCGCTCTCGAACCCGGAACTTTCTCCTCGGAGACAAATGATGAATCGTTGCCTGCTTCGTCGTCCTAGTGTCGTTTTTCTTTGTATTCTGGCCACAATCCTCGCTCTCTCACCCATTGCGGGTGGGCAGTCGAGAGAGGGCCGCATCGCAGAAAAGCCAACACTAGTGGCCGACAAGATCAGCTACCTGCCGGGCGAAACCATGGTCTTTAGCGGCGGCAGTTGGAAGCCTGGAGAAGGTGTCACTATCGTGATCAAGGCCGACTCGGCCGGGATCATCGCCACCCTGCACGGCGCCGCGGACGAGAATGGCATTCTGAACCTCTCCGCAACCATGCCGAAAGTGCCGTCGTTGAGCACCGCGGGCAAGAACCCCCCGATTCTTACGGCTACGGCGATTGGTTCCTCGGGAGAATCGATTTCGACCCAGTTCACGCCCGGTCACGCTCCGACCGACGCCGAGCGTCTGATCAGCGAGGAAGAATACTGGTTCCACCGGCTGACCTATCCGACGGGGAAATACTCTCCCGC
This sequence comes from uncultured Acidobacteriaceae bacterium, assembly GCA_963819645.1. Taxonomy (GTDB): domain Bacteria; phylum Acidobacteriota; class Terriglobia; order Terriglobales; family Acidobacteriaceae; genus CAVVDY01. The sequence continues at coordinate 27,740 of CAWFWZ010000007.1, read as the reverse complement.
CTGGACGCGGAAAGCCGCCGAACAAGACCGCGCAATCCAGAGCGGCGTGCCGGCAGGACGCAAGGTTTCCAGCGAATCGCTGATGAAGCCGGGCAACGCGCTGGGGCTCGACCCGAACGCCTTCACTGCCCTCGGTCCGATGCCCGAGCACATGACGGGCTGTTCCGGCTGCTATGACTACGGGGTCACCGAGGGACGCGTTAACGCCATCGTTACCGATCCGACGACGACTACGAACGGCAGTATCGTCGCCTATATGGCCAGTGTCGGGGGCGGTGTGTGGAAGACCACCAACTGCTGCACCGCCAACACGACGTGGACGGTCACGACCGATAGCCCGCTGTTGGCGACCACCAGCATCGACACGCTGGCCCTCGATCCTCAGGATCACAACACCATTTATGCCGGGACGGGCGACCTGAATTACGGGTCGTTCTCCATGGGTAGCCAAGGCATCTTTAAGTCGACTGACGGCGGCGGCACCTGGACTGTTCTGGGCGCCGACGTTTTTGGTCCTGACTACACCCAGCCGGCGGGAAATTATCCGCAGTACGACGCGGTCGGCAAAGTTCGCGTTGATCCCAACAACAGCAACAACATCGTAGCTGGCACCAAGAAAGGCCTCTGGTTCTCCTATGACCAGGGCGCGACCTGGACCAATTGCCTTACCAACAGCTTTGTCAGCCAGCGTCAGGACATCACGGGCCTTGAACTCACGGACATGGGCGGCGGTGTTACCCGCATCATTGCAGCCGTCGGCACGCGTGGCTTCCCTACTTACGTGCAGTATGATCTTGGCCTGAATGGCGCGAACGGCATCTATAAGGGCACCGTGCCAGCCAGTGGCTGCCCCACGGACTTTACGTCTATTGCGAGCAACGCCAACGGTTTTGTTTTCGGCACCCAAGTGAGCGGCAGCCCGTACCTTACGGGCGCGTTGATGAACGCCGGCAGCGGTAATGCCTGCAACTATCCCATCAGCGGCGGCAACCAGACCTATTGCGGTAACGGCGCCACCGGTGGAACTACGACGAATGGAGGCACGGTCAACAATCTCGGCCGTATCGACATCGCCGTGGCGCCTAGTAATCCGAGCGTCATTTACGCCCAGGTAGGGTCCATCAACTGGAACAGCGCCAGCGGATGCGGCACCACAAGCGGTTGCCAACTCGGCGCCTGGGCTAGCGCCGACGGCGGCTCGACCTGGCAATTCATGACCGGTTCGGCCGGCGGCTCGCTGGCGGCGTGCGCAAGCAGCGGTGGCGGCTCAGGCTCAGCCGGGGGCGGCGACTATCCGCAGAACTGGTACGACCAGGGCATCGTGGTCGATCCCAACAACGCGGATCGCGCCTTCTTCGATACCTTCGATATCTGGCTCGTCAGTCGCACCGGTACCGCTTGGTACGACACCACCTGCGGATACAACGGGACCAGCGTGGGCAATCACGCGGTGCACGTGGATCAGCACGCTCTCGCTTTCGTGAATGGCTCGTCGGACATCCTGATGGTGGGCAACGACGGCGGTGTTCACGCCACTCTCAACGCCAGCGCCGCGGTCCTGAACACCACCCGTCCTTCGTGGTTCAACCAAGACGGCGGCATTAATGCTATCGAGTTCTACTCCGGCGACATCAGCGGCAACTTCGCTAACTCCGCGAATCCCTCTGCCGTTGGAGGCGCGCAGGACAACGGGCCTAGCTCGGCGATGTTCTCCGGCTCGCCCACTCAGGCGGTGCAGTGGCAGATGGGTCTGGGAGGCGATGGCTTCTCCGGGTTAATCGATCCGATGGGCACCGGGTCGACCCAGGCTCAAGGAAGCATCACATTGACAACGGGTGGCGCGATGGCCGGTCAGCAATTCCAGATCGGTCCGCAGGTCTTCACCTTCGTCACCTCAGGGAGCGGCACCGGCCAAGTCGTGTTGAGCTCAAGCACCACGACGGAAGGTAATAACATTGTCACCTCGATCAACCGCGACATACCAACCGTGGCGACGGCCGCGCGCAGCGGCGCCACGGTGGTTGTAACCGCCACGGTGGGCGGCAGCAGCGGCAACTCGATCATCTTTACTAACATTAACGCTGCCAACTTCTCGATGAATGGTAGCGGGTTCCTCGGCGGCACCACGCAGGGCGACGATACCGGTGGTCTTCGCTACTGGGAGGGCAATAACAGCGGAGGCTTCAGCCGCTGCATCCACAACTGCACCCAGCCAGGCGCGACCTGGTCATCCTGGAGAGGCAGCTGGACCGGCGACACCCAGTCCTTCGTTCTGCCGGTGCATCTCTTCCACGGCGGCATAGCTGGAGGCGATGACTGCCCGTCTGCCGGTACGACCTCTGGCTGCGGACACCTGCTTGCCGGCACCACCCGCGTTTGGGAAACGGTGAGCGGCACGGCTGGGACCTTCAGCACTGGCCAGTGGTATGTCACCAATAACCCGATTACGGCGAACCTGACGAAAGGTACCCTGGGCAACCGCTCGTACATCAATCAGGTGAAGTACTCACCCAAGTACCAGAGCGTGGCCATCGCTGGAACCAACGACGGCAACGTGCAGATCGGCTTTAATCTGGGTAGTGGCGCGCAAGCTCAGGCCACTTGGATTGACGTGACCGGCGGCAACTCCGTGCTGCCCAACCGGCCGATCATGGGCATCGCCCTGGATCCCAGCTCGGCGGCGCCAGGCACTCCAACCGGATATGCCGCCGTCGGCGGCTTCAACGCCAACTCCCCGAGCACTCCCGGCCATGTGTTCCGCGTGGTCTGCACCATGACCTCGACCCCATGCGACGGGTTTACCTGGACGGACAAGACCGGCAACCTGCCTGACATACCGGTCGATTCCATCATCGTCAACCCGAACTTCCCCAGCCAGGTCTTCGCCGGCACCGACTTCGGGCTGTACTACACCGACGACATCACCGCCAATCCGCCGGTGTGGAACCGCTTCAACAACGGCCTGCCCAACGTCATGATTTGGGACATGTCGGTTGATCGTGGCTCCACCACTCTGGCATTGTGGACCCGCAGCCGCGGCGCTTATGCCTGGCCGCTGCCCACCGGGCCGGAGAATCCGCTCCCGACCAACGTGAGCACAACTTCCGCCAGCGGTACCTACGGCGGAACCGTCTCGCTATCGGCCGTTCTGACCTCCGGAGGTAATCCGGTAAGCGGCAAGACCGTAACCTTCAGCCTGAATGGCAATCCCGTTGGTAGCGGCACCACCGATGACACCGGCACCGCGACTCTGCCAAAGTGCAAGCCTGGCGGGAATCAACGCGGGTAGCTACCCCACCGGAGTACTGGCCAGCTTTGCTGGCGACTCCACGTACGCGCCGTCCTCCGCCAACGGCAGCCTGACCGTCGCGCAGGCGACCTGCTGACGGTCACGGCCGACAACAAGACCATGCGGGACGGCGATGCCATACCGCCGTTCACGGCCAGCTACAGCGGCTTCGTGAATGGCGACAACCAGGGAGTGTTGAGCGGCTCACCGAGCCTGACCACCACTTACACGGTCAACTCGCCTCCGGGCAACTACCCGATCAACGCTGCCCAGGGCACGCTGATGGCGGCGAACTACAGCTTCGCCTTCGTCAACGGCACCCTGACCGTGACCCCTGTCACCGCCGTGATCACCACGCCGGTCAAGGGCTCGCAGTTCGGCAGCAGCAACGTAACCATTGGCTGGAGCAAGCAGAGTCTGGCCACCAGCTATCGTCTGTACGTCGGCTCGACGCCCGGTGCCTATGACATCGCGGCCTTGCTGACGCCCAATCTGTCGCTGGCGGTTCCGAACATTCCGACCGATGGACGCGCCATCTACGTCACCTTGTTCGGCAACGGCTCCGGGTCCTACCTTGCGCAGGACACGGCCACCTACACCGCCGCCAACATTGTGAAAGCCGTCATCACTGGCCCCACCAAGGGCTCGGTGCTGATCGGCAACACCACTACCTTTACCTGGTCGGCTGAAACGGGCGGCAATCCTCCGGCGAGCACCTACACGTTGTACGTCGGCTCGACGCCGGGCGCCTATGACATCGCCGGTCTGCAAACCTCCAACCTGTCGGCGGTCGTGGGCAGCATGCCCATGGACGGTCGCACCGTATACGTCACCCTCTACGGCAATGCCGGCGGAGCCAGAACGCAGCAGGATACGGCGACTTACACTGCTGCCAGCAAGGCTGTCATCACCACTCCGACCAAGGGCTCGCAACTTGGCGGCAGCAATGTTACCTTCGGTTGGTCGGCGCAAAACGGCGCCACCAGCTATCGCCTGTATGTGGGCTCGACGCCGGGTGGATATGACATTGCCGCTCTGCTGACGCCTAACCTCTCGCTGGCTGTGCCTAACATTCCGACCGACGGACGCGCTATCTACGTCACGCTGTTCGGCAATGCGGGCGGCCAGTATCTGACGCAGGACACCGCTACCTACACCGCTGCCAATATCGTGAAGGCCGTCATCACCGGCCCGAGCAAGGGCTCGCAGTTAGGCAGTGCCTCGGCCACCTTCACCTGGTCGGCTGAGACCGGTGGTACGCCTCCGGTGAGCACCTACACGTTGTATGTAGGCTCGACACCGGGCGCGTATGATATCGCCGCATTCCAGACGTCGAATCTGTCGCTGGCGGTCAGCAATATCCCGACCGATGGCCGCACGCTCTACGTCACTCTGTATGGCAATGGCGGTGGCGTCAGAACGCAGCAGGACACCGCAACCTACACCGCGGCGAACATCGTGAAGGCGGTCATCACCGGGCCGGTCAAGGGCTCGACGTTTACCGGCAACACGGTGACCTTCACCTGGACAGCGGAAACCGGCGGCAATCCTCCGGACAGCCTCTATCGGCTGTACGTAGGCTCGACCCCTGGCGCGTATGATCTGGCAGCGGTCCAAGTGCCGGGCACCTCGGTCGTCATTAGCCACCTGCCGAGCGACTCACGCCAGGTGTACGTCACCCTCTATGGCAATGCCGGTGGAAACTATAGCGTGCAGGACACCGCAACCTATACCGCGTACGGTCCCAGCAAGTAACCGATAAACACAACTCCGGCTGGTCTTAACCGAGATCAGCCGGACTCAACACTCAGTCCCCTTGCAGCTAAGCAAGTTCTGCTTAAACCCATAGGTACAACAACAATTCCCTCCGCGGCGCGGGCCCACAACCGCGGCGCTTTGACATCAGGATCGCCCGACACCATAACTCAAATTCGTAAGCCTTCGGCCTCCCTTAAAAAATGTATGTTTCCGCCGTGCGCCATACAATGGTTCCCTGAGCGGACTGCGATGCCCAGACATTGGATAAATCACGAGCCGACAAGAAGCGAAGCGAAGTTCCGTGGTTGTGACACGAGCAACCTTACGAGGAGATAGAGAAATGCGATTCGTGTCCGTAGTACTAATCACGGCGTGTGTCGGTTTATCCTGCGCCGGCCAGATGAAGGCTCCGCGTCCGGCGCAATCCAGCCCCGCTGCTCCAACCAAAGCGGTTCCGAATGGCGTGTGGGGCGGTGAGCATATTCGCATGGAAGTAAACGACAGTGGCGCAGACATTGAATTCGACTGCGCCAGGGGAAATATTTCGCAACCCTTGGAACTTGACGATAAGGGGCGCTTCAAGGTCCAGGGTATCTATAAGGCTGAGACGCCGGCGCCCGTCGCGGTTGATGGCGGCTCAACCACTTCAGGGGTTAAGGCAACCTATACCGGGACTCTCAACGGGTCGAGCTTGCGGCTTGAGGTTTCCATCGAGGGGCATGACACGCCGCGGACTTTTGACCTGGAGCAGGGCGATCAGGGTCATCTGGCGAAGTGCGCCTAGTCGGGGAGAGTTGCAGGCGCGTCCCACTCGATAAGCTTAAATGTGCTATTTGGAGCAGTTAGCTGCGACAAAACTTCGTTCTTATGAATGGCCTCGGGACCGTATAAACACTGGGTTTGCAAGGGGTAAAGTTGGTGAGCGCGGAAGGAATCGAACCTTCAACCTACTGATTCCGAATCGATAACTAACAACAAATGGTTTCAACGATTTCCAAACAATTGTTTTGGTAACAAGTGGGCTCTTTTTAGCACGGTTGTTACTAACTTTGTTACCAAGTCTCTATTCCGCTAACCTTCTATAGGATGAGCCGTGGCGGTCGGAGGCACGTATCCAGTTGCCACGTGAGATGACAAGGCGATTCCCCGGGGACACATCGAACGCGAAGATAATCTGATCGGTATCGAAGTTCGTGATCTTTCTGGGAGCGCCACCAGATGTCGACTCCGCTTTCGTTTCGGCAGAACTGCGCGTGAAGCTTCATTCCGGGTGGGCAGGCGTAGTAGATCTGTTTGAGGGAAAGCCAAACGTAAACCGTATCGAATACGCTGCCAGCCCTATTCACCCGCGTGAGTTGCATCACGACATTGCACGAGAATATGGTTTCCAGGCTCCAGAATGGTTTCCATCGCCGCTAAAGTAACCGTCACCGAAGGAATTTCGACGCCCGCACGATAGCCAACTTCCGGATTGCTGGTCGAGCATCGACAGTCCACTTCTACGGTTTGCCGACTCTACGTCCAAGTGGTTTAGCCTCGCCCATAGGACTATTCCACGTCCAGATGGGTCCACATATGCGCGTTTCTCGTTCCAGATGCGGGTTGCTGCGTAATTCCCAGGAGCCGGCTAATGGCCAATGGTCGTCCTGAATCCTTTCGGCAAGAGTTAGCAGTGAGAGTGCCAGACACGCATTGAAGGCGAAAGCGTGAAGGGACTTGGCGAAGAGTGGATTCGAACTCCGATACAGCTTTTGACCGTACAACGGTTTAGCAATTCTTCGCCCGGATGTGACGCCTAACAATCCCAATCACTCACATTCGTGCTCCGCCACCCAAGAAGCGCCTGATGTGATCTCAGTAGTCAGTTACAGGACACTGCTCGGGACAGTGGTAGAGGGACCCCTTGACCGATGCCGGGCCCGGGGCGGAGAGCCCCTGCCGGGGTCATCGTTGTGATTCTGGGTCGGGGCGGTGCCCTGGCCGGCGCCTGTGCCCGCCCTCGGAGCGTCGAAGGTGATGACGGCGCCGAACCGACTCCGCACGAAGCCGTGATTCACGCGGCTCCAATCAATGATGTTTCCCGTGACCACACCCAGGTCGCTGATGCTTGAGCCTTCGGTGCCCTGTCCGGAGCCCGTGCCGGGTGGTGCCCCACTCATTCCAGCAACAAAAGGAATGAGTGGGGGACACCGGCACATACTTGGGGGAACGAATCCTGTTACCGGTCGAGTTTGCAGTGTCCGGAGCTGTGCAACATGTGGTCAGCATTCGCGGGCAAAGTGATTTTCGGAAGCGCAGGTACGACCTCTGCAACCGAGGGGCCCAGGTCGTGGTCGGTAGGGGTTGCGATATAGGCGTGGATGTCGCCCGCATGACGCCCGGTGAGCACGAATGCCATACCGGAGATTTGTCCGCGGTCATTGATATTGCTAGCCGAGATTACGAAGAGGTTGGAATCCCCGGGAATCAGCGTATTGATGTCGGTCATCCCACCGTGCTGCCAAAGGAAGCCGTGAGACCAGTTGAAGCTGGAGTCAAAGTCGTTTCCCACCACCTGGCCGCGGTTGTTGATGCCGGTGGCGAAGGCGGCAAAGTCTCCCGGCAAAGGCTCGTGGGTTGTGAGTGTGCCGTCCGGCTGCCAAAGAGCGACTACGTAGTGTGTGTCATCAGCGCTGCGAACTTTCCCAGCGATTTGGCCGCGGTTGTTAATGACGAAGGCGATATTGGAACGTGTACCTCCGAGGTCTTTAAGCACGAAGGCAGTGTGGTTTTTCCACACTACGGCGTGGGTGGCTGCGATGCAGCTTCCCGAGTAGCCTACGGCTTGGCCTTCATCGTTGATGCCGTACGCGACTCCGTCTGGATCGCTACCCACCGTAGGAAGAGCCTGGGCATTGCCTTTTTCCCACACCACCGCCAAAGTGGTCTTGTAAGGGGGGCACCCGGAGTCAACGACTGCCGTTTCCGCATAGCCTGCGGCTTCTCCGCGGGCATTGATGGCGCTGGCCTGCCCGTTATTCCCGCCCACCGTGGGGAGAGCGCTCATGTGGCCGTCTCGCCAAAGAAAGGGAAGGCACGTAAGGTGGGTGCCGAAGCCGCAAAGATCTTCGCCATCAGGATCTGGAGTAGATGTTTCGGACATCCCGACCGCTTCCCCGCGGTCGTTGATCCCGCCCCAGTTGATCCAACTGTTGCCGTCGGGTTTTCCAAGCGTGCCCAGGTCGATGTTGTGTCCGTTGATGTTTATCACTGCGCGGCCCCTTGAAACTGTCGTAAACAGATTATTTATGGGAGGGTTTACGGACCCATCCATGTTCTCCGCCCAGCCCTGGTTATTGAGGCCCATGGCCATACTGAAGTTGTCTTTGCTATTGTTAGTGCCTAAATCGGTAATTTTGTAGCTCGCTTGAGCGACCGCATTGCTGAAGCAGGTCACAACCATCGTCGCAACCCACGGTATCCAGAAATTCCGCAACCGTCTTACTGCGCTCATATCTTCTCCTTTTCGTCCGAGCAGAGTCTCGGCGCCGAGATGATCGGCGATTCGCGCGTCGTACCAACTCGGCGCAGTCTAATAGTTAATGGTCAACTCAGCGCAGAAGCATGCGTTGTTCCGCGCCCGGCGTGTACGAAGGCATTTGAGCTGCCATCAACTTCCGCATGGTTCGCCTAAAACCTCAGCCTCAGTTACCCCATGAATGAAATCAGAGAGATGGATGCTCGCGGCGCAATGCGATTACACAAAAGCACCGTTTGAAATCACATTCGCTTGCCGCGTTGCTCGCAGAAAGCCGACGCACATCTACAAGAAACCGGACTTTAGCGACGGCAACTCTATGGGAATAAGGAATAACTTCTTCGAAGGAGAACAGGAGGTGCATTACACAACTAGTTTTATATAACAACCAGTTGCGTTATTGACCAACGCTGCCGGATGAGAAGGCGATGTGTCCGACTGTCTCGGGCGAAGAGTGGGCGCCTGGAAAGAATGCGTTGGGTGCGGGGCGGCAACACCCTGCCGCACAACTGGTTATCAGATGCAACCGGTTGTATAGTCAATCAGGGCAAGCAACCCCAAACCGGAGTAGAGGCAAAGTGCGCAAGGATCACAGGTCAGCGTGCGTGATGAACCGGACGGTCGAAATATTTGGCGATCAGTGGAGTCTGCTCATCATCCGCGACATCATGTTCATGAACCGAAGGCATTTTCGCGAGCTCCTGACCGAGTCGTTGGAAGGGATTGCATCAAATATTCTGGCCGATCGCCTGCAAAGACTGGTCAAGCAAGGGATCATCGTCAAGTCTCATGACGCCAGCCATAAACAGAAAGCCATTTACAGCCTTACAGAAAGGGGCATCGAATTGCTCCCGCTTCTGATGGAGATGACTGCGTGGGGACACAAATATTTGCCGGCCTCCAAGCTGAGGGGCCTGGCTCGGGTCCTGGATGAAGGAGGACCGAAGCGGAGGGCAGAATTTATAGCTGAGCTTCGCGAAACACATCTTCGGAAGTCAAGCGCGCCCAAAAAGGCCCTACGCCGGACGAAATCTGCGCGTATTTCTGCGATCGAAAAGGTTCAAGCGCACACGAAGCGGCACTGAGCTGGCAGGGATCAAAGACTGCCCGTCCCGCTGGCAAGACTCTGAACGGCGGTTACCGTAACCACAACACCAACGCAAGATAGAAGGGGAGATGTCCCGCCTGCGGGTTCCTGATCACATTTCTTACGGTTCCGACTTGGCTGCGACCCTTGTTGGCGATCACCGCCATAACACTCACAACCCTCAATCTGCTCAGACCACGAGTGACGGGGCGGCCAGGAGTTTGGCGACGTCATCTCAATTTGACGGGTAACGACCGACGCGTCTGCGTGCGGGCATAGGCTCTTGGCCAGCCGCGGTGGAGGCGGCTGGAATGAGCAGACACGCCAAGCGGAAATCCCCGAAACTAAAGCGGCCGAAAACAAAGCTCGGCCTCCCTGATCTGGACCACAGCAAATCGGCGGTCCTGGATAGCCTTCGTTCGCCCGAGTGACCACAACTTTGTTGAACGACAAGCGCGGCTCGGAGCAGTACCACTGGATGAATTCATCGATCGCGTGTCGATATTCGCGCTTCGACTCGGCAGAAAATTGGGCGTCAGACTGGGCAACGGCTGACGGCTGAAGATGCCCGTCGATTCTGGCAGGCTCCTCCGCCTGACACGACCAAGGGCCGACGAGATCGGGCGATTCTTGCGATCCTGCTTGGCTGTGGGCTGAGGCGGAGGGAACTGGCGGATTTAGAGTTTACCCATCTGCAACGGCGCGATGAACATTGGGCGCTCGTTGATCTTGTTGGGAAGGGTGGGCATATCACAACAGTCCCGGTGCCCGATTGGGTCAAGGCAGCGGTTGATCTGCGGGTTGTCGCCGCCGGCATATCAGCCGGGAAGTTGTTTCGCTGTGTCTGCCCTGCTGGCAAGTGCTGGGGCGTCGGCGTGACGGAGCGCGTTGTCTGGCATGTGGTCAAAGATTATGCGAAAAAGATCGGTCTATGCCACGTTGCCCCCACGACCTTCGTCGTTCGTGCGCGAAACTATCGGATCAACGGCAGGCTTCCCAGAGCACTGCTGAACAATTGTCAGAGTCAGCTTTCGGTCTTCACTTCTGTAAGAACATCTTCACCGCTATTCCGGCCAGGCAGACGGCAAAGATTCGCCGAAGTTGCAGGCTCGTGGCCAGTTGTGCCAGCGAGCCTCCAAAATACCCGCCGACAAAGAAGCCGATGCGCCAGGAGTGCTGCCAGCCTGATGTCTACGTGGCCGGCGCGTGTAGTACTTCCAGAACGCCAACGCGCCGATAGGCAACAGCAGAGTAGCGATCGATGTGCCCTGAGCGCTCTTCTGATCCATGCCATAGCCGTACACCAGGATGGGGATCAGGAAAATCGCGCCACCCAGCCCAATCATTCCGGAAACTGTTCCAATCAGTACTGCCCAACCGCAAGCGAAACCAGTGTCGATCACAGGCGCCTCCATTTTTTTCTTGACTCAGTCTGCAAACGAGCATATAAGTCGTGTCACGTACTAATACACCGTGTAGCATGTGAATGCAACGGTAATGTGATGAAGTCAAGATTTTTCGGCGAAAGCCATCGCCGAAAGGGCGAAGCCGAAAGAGGAGATTTCGTTGGGAAAAAAAAGAAGCGATCGAATCCTATTTGCCGCTGACACCAGCGCTGTTCTATGTCCTGCTGGCGCTGGCCGATGGCGAGAAGCACGGCTACGTGATCAGCAAGGAAATCGCGCGCCGGACCAACAACGAGGTTAAGCTGAGCACCGGCACGCTCTACGGCATCATCAAGCGGCTTCTCGACGACGAAATGATTGAAGAGTCGCCGGAGCGTCCGGACTTCAGCCTTGACGATCAGCGGCGCCGTTATTACCGGCTGACGAAGCTAGGCAAAGCGGTGGCTGAGGCTGAAGCCGAACGAATGCAGCGCGTGCTGGCTTGGCGCGCTTGAAGCATGTTCTGGGACCGCAGAACGCCTGAGGAGAAGATGGCAACCAGAACCAGAGTCGGATGGAATTTGTCGCAGCGAGTGTTTGACTTGCTTGTGCGCGTCCTCCCGGCGGAATTCCGCGAGCATTTTGGCGGCGAGATGCGGACGGTCTTTCGTGATCAGGCGGAGGATGCACGACAAGCGGGGCACACGGCCTACCTGCGCTTCTGTTGGGATACGAGTCGCGGCCTGCTCGCCACTGCCTTTCGTGAACATCGAGAGATCCTGTTCCGGGACATCGACTACGCTCTGCGCCTGATGAAGAAGGACCGGTCGTTCACGGTGGTGGTGGTCGCGATTCTGGGCATGGCGATTGGGGCGAGCACAGCTGCGTTTATGGCTGCGAACGCGATTCTGATACAGCCCTTGCCTTTTACTGGCGGCAATCACCTGATTCACCTGCAACAGCGTAGGCCCGCGATCGGCGTAGAGAACATGCCCTTCTCGGTGAAAGAACTTGAGGACTATCGTTCGCAGAACCACACTCTGGAATCAGTGGTCGAATTTCACGAGATGACTTTCAGCCTGCTGGGTGGCCGCGAGCCGGAGCGGGTAGACACGGGCGTGGTCTCGGCCAACTTCTTCCGCATCCTGGGAGTAGAGGCGCTCTACGGAAGAACGTTCATTGACGAGGACGATCAGCCGAACGCCCATCCGGTCCTGGTCCTCAGCTACAACTTCTGGCAGAAAGCGTTCGCGGGCGACCCGAACGTGGTCGGCCGCAAGTATTCCATGAACGATAAGGAGCACACGGTGGTCGGCGTCCTGCCTCCCATCCCGCAGTTCCCGGCGGAAGTGGATGTGTACATGCCGACGGTGGCATGTCCGACGCGCTCCGGTGAACATGCCATGCATGAGCGCTCATGGCACATGCTGAATGTGTTTGCGACGCTTAAGCCCGGCGTATCGCTGCCTGAAGCGCAGGCCGATTTAGATCGACATTGCTGAACACTTGCGCAACACTTATCCGGAAGAATATCCGCAGGCGAAGGGCTACGAGGTCAGCCTGCAAGCCGGTGCACGACGAATTGTCGCGAGGCATCCGGCCAGTTCTCATCGTGCTCGCGGCAGCGACCGGGCTGTTGCTGCTGCTGGCTTGTGCCAACGTGACTGGAATCATGGTGTCACGCGTGTTGGCACGCACCCGCGAGCTGACAGTTCGGGCCATCCTCGGTGCAAGTCGCGAGCGTATTGTGCGCAGTCTCATCACCGAAGGGATCATGCTCGCAATATTTGGCGGCGTAGTCGGATGGGTCCTCGCGTACTCGAGCCTGGGACTGCTGGTGAGTTTCACTTCCAAGTTCACCAGCCTTTCCTCGCAACTACGGTTCACGGCGCAAGTAGGCGCTTTTTGGTTGTCTGGTATCGGTCGGCTGCGGAGTGGTGATCGGCTTGTTGCCGGCGCTTGGTGTTCGCTATACGCCGTTGTTCACAGTGGAAGTCGGTAATGCCAGCCTTCCTCCCAATCGTCTGAGCTCGAAGAGCCGTGGCGTTCTTGTCGCTACGCAGTTGGCGCTCTCTGTCATTCTGCTGGTCGGAGCCGGACTGGCGCTGCGCACGGTAGTGCATTTGGAGCGCGTCGATCCAGGGTTCCAGCCAAGCGGACTTTTGACAGCTCGAATCTACATTTTGAATGACGGATACAGGCAGTTCTTCAACCAGCTTCTGGAGAGAACTCGAAAACTGCCCGGCGTGGAGTCAGCAGGTTTGGCCAGTACCATCCCTCTTCATAGCATGAATGCGGATGGACCTGTGCCTGTTCAGTTGCGCGACGCGAAAGCCACCAGGGAAGGAAAGCCGAGCACACCAGTTGTTCGAATCGTCACGCCTGGCTACTTCCACACACTCGGGGCGCGCATCCTCAAGGGCCGCGATTTCAACGAGAACGACAAGGACGAATCGCTGCCTGTGGTTGTCGTCAACGAGCACATGGCCAGGCATTATTGGCCGCAGGGCGATGCGGTTGGGAAACAAATATCCGTTTCGGAAGGACAGTGGCTGCCAATCGTGGGGATAGTTAGTGACATACGCCATCAAGGTCTCGACAAGGACCCGGTCGATGAGGTGTACGGCTCGTTCCTGCAGTCACGCCAAGGCGTGATGAGCATCGTCATCCGCACCGCGCAGCCCACTCCGGAGCTCTCGCAACAGCTCGCCTGGATCGCGCATGATATCGATCCCAGTGCCGTTGTAGCCGACGTGCAGCCAATGATGAAAATCCGGGAGGACTGGCTCGCTTCGCCGCGGACAACAGCGATCTTTCTGGGTATCTTCGCGCTGATCGCACTGTGCATTACGGCGTCGGGCATCAGCGGAATGATGGCCGTGGCCGTAGGAGAACGTAAGCACGAGATTGGTGTGCGGCTGGCATTGGGCGCGACGCCGGGCAACGTTATCCGCTCAATGATGAAGCAGGTGCTTGTACTCACCAGCATCGGATTGGCAGCGGGATTTGGTGCGGCCTGGGCGATGTCGACGTTCATGTCGTCGGTCATCGTCGGCATTGCGCCTCGCGATAGCGTGACATTCGCAGCATCGTCGGCACTGCTGCTCGCGGTGGCGATGGCGTCATCGCTGGTGCCCCTGCAACGAATTGCCAAGCTCGATCCGGTCGAGCTGCTGAAGACCGAGTGAAACCATGCCGGAGGAAGATGCAATGCTGAAGGATGTTGCGAACAAGGCTGCGCTGGCCATGGTCAGTGTTGCCGTTTTGGGCCCGGGCTTTTCTCGCGCTCAAGCACAAGAAAGCGGTCGGCCGGCGGTACGCTCGCAAATGCTCGTCTCCACCGATTGGCTGGAGCGGCACCTGAACGATCGCAATTTGGTCGTGCTCTATGTCGGGCGCGATCGCTCACAGTTCGAGTCGGGGCACATACCGGGTTCACGTTTTGTGCGTTTGGACGATGTGGTCGAACAGCACAAAGACTCTCTGAACGAGCTGCCGCCAATCGCTGACCTGCAAGCCGCATTCGAGAGCCTGGGAATCGGAGACGACTCGAGAGTAGTGCTAACCGGGGATGCACAGGGATTGCTGGCGGCCCGTGTCTACTTCACGCTCGACTATCTTGGCCACGGAGACAGTGTGTCCCTTCTGGACGGGGGCACGGAAAGATGGATGGCTGAGTCAAGGGAGACCTCGAAAGAGGAAGCACATCCTAAGCGCGTGCTCTTCACGCCACACGTGCGACCGGAGGTCCTTGTCAGCACCGCACAAGTGCATGATTTGGGTCTGCAAATCAGCGAAGGGACTACCAATTTCGTGCTCCTCGACGCGCGGCCGGTCGCGGAGTACGAGGGCACCGTGAAGTCGGAAGCAATTCCGAAAGCAGGGCATATAGCAGGCGCACAAAGTCTCTACTGGAAAAAGCTGATTCGCTCTGACGCGGATCCGCAGCTGCTATCGGCAGAGCAGTTGCAACAGCAATTCCTCGACGCGGGCGCAACGCCTGGCAAATCAGTCGTCACTTATTGCCGCACCGGCATGCAATCGTCATTTGCGTACTTCGTTGCCAAGTATCTGGGATACGACGCGGCCATGTACGACGGCTCGGTCTATGAATGGGTGCACGCGGCCGACAACAACCTTGTGATGTCGCCCGGCCGTTGAGCGCAAGAGCGCAGCCCAGCACAGCAATAAACCATTCAGTAGCAGGTTTGCAGGAGATGAACAAATGAAAAGCAACTTTCATTCTTTCGATATTCGTCGCTTGTTTACTCGTGGGCCTTGTGTGCTTCGCCGCGAGCGGCACGCCGAGTAGTTCCGTCAAAGGCGCCGTTGCCCATCCGGAACTGGTGGTGTCGACGCAGTGGTTGTCCGACCATCTCTCCGATCCGAATCTGGTGATCGTCTACATTGGTCACGATGAGGGTGACTATCGCGCGGCGCATATTCCGGGCTCGAGATATCTGGCGATGGATAAATTCGCCACCGACCACATGACGAAGCCGGGAACGGAACTGCTGCCGGCCGATCAGCTCAAGAAAAATCTGGAGTCCATCGGCATAGGCGATGACTCCCGCGTTGTCTACTACGCGCCAGACTGGGATCCCATGGCGACTCGTCTCTTCTTCACCATGGACTACCTCGGGCACGGCAATCAGGCGGCGCTACTCGATGGCGGCCTCGACCAATGGGTCCGCGAGAAGCGGCCGACCTCCACTGAAATCAGCACCGGCAAGCCAGCCAGTCTGACTGTTCACCTCCATCCGGAGATCGTCGCGAAGATGGATTACATGAAGAAGCTGGTCGACCATCCCGAAGGAGACATCGTGATTGTCGATTCGCGCCCCTCCAAGCGATATCGGAATGGGCATCTCCGAGGTGCGGAGTCGCTCTACTGGGAGAACGCATTAGTCAGCGAGAAGGAGCCGTTACTGAAATCGCCCGATCAGTTGCGACAGCTCTTTACCGCAGCTAGCGTAACCGGCAACAAGAGGGTCGTCTCATACTGCGAGGTCGGACTGCAAGCTTCCTACGTCTATATGCTAGCTCGCTATCTGGGATTCGATGCCGCAATGTATGACGGTTCCTACAGTGAATGGAGCGACGCCAAACAACCGGTCGTTCGGGGAGATTCTCCCCAGTAGACTTGGCGGCGGAATACGCTGAGGAAGGTACAGGCACTACAACTGCGTTCGCTATCCGGCCACTGCTTGTCGCAGATATCCGGCGACGTCGCTCACGAAGCGATGTACTGACGCCTCGGCAATGCGATGGCCGGCGATGGCATTCATCGTTTTGCCTACAGCGCCGAACGGCGGTTCGTAGATCCCAGAGAAATCCACCTGGGTTTCGGTTGAGGTGAGTGGGTAAACCGATAGCTCGCCTTGCATGAGGGGAAACAACTGCGGCAAAGTTGCAGCCTTCCATTCCAGCAGCACCGTCGTGCTGGGGCCGGAAAGGTCACTGGTGGGTTTTTCCTCGACGCCCTTCACTATGATCTTGATGTCGGCTTTCACGCCAAGACCGGCAAAATCGACGTGCAGTTCAGCAGCAACCGACTCTGCCCGTGACGCTGCGGCCGTGGTCGCAGTCCGAAATACGGCGAGCGCATTCTTCATGAGCACATCGCGGACGCTATCGTAGGAATGGTTGACGTAGTCATAGCCGCGAATTTGGAGTCCGTTGCTCATCGCGTTCTTCGGCTGATTCGTGCGCTCGAGCTGAACCTGCCGGTGACGCCCAATGTAACATAGCCACGCTCCGCGTGATCCGCTATGTGTCTCCCGCCCGACACAACGTATCGTCATGTTGCCGGATTGGACACCCTTCGGCTTCGAACGCCCAGCCATGACTCGCTTGTGTATGATATCTACCGCTTCGGATTCAGCGCTGATTGCGATTCGAGGGGTGAGGAGGGTCAGTGGGTCACATTGACGTCCCATTGTCGCGCTCGGGGTTTGGACAGACACGGCGAGCCGACAACTGGTGGGTGCAACCGCTCGTGGTGTTCCTTGGTCTCTCGGCATTCATCGTCTATTCCACCTGGGCGGCGTTGCAGGGTGCGCACTACCGCTTCGGACCGTATCTCTCGCCGTTCTATTCGCCGGAGCTATTTGGCCCCGCCGGTTGGTTCGGCCAGATGCCCACCTGGGTCCCTGTCTGGGTTACAGGGGCGATGCTCATTCTTTGGGCGCCGGGCGGATTTCGCGTCACCTGCTACTACTACCGCGGCGCTTACTACAAAGCCTTTTGGGCCGATCCGCCGTCCTGTACCGTAGGCGAGCCGCGTAAGACCTACCTCGGAGAACGATCTTTCCCTCTGATCGTGCAGAACATCCACCGCTACTTTCTTTATCTGGCGTTGCTGTTCCTTATCATTCTCGGACGCGACGTGTGGGATGCCTTCTGGTTTGACGGTCACTTCGGTATAGGCGTCGGTACGGTTGTCCTGCTTGCAAATTTCGTGCTGCTTACCTCTTACACGTTCAGCTGCCACTCGCTTCGCCATATAGTCGGCGGATTCCGCGACCGTCTTGCCGGGTCCCCGACTCGCAAGCGCGTTTATGACTGCGTGAGCTGTATGAACCGCCGGCACATGGTGTTCGCCTGGTGCAGTCTATGCAGCGTGGGCTTTGCCGATCTCTACATTCGGATGTGCTCGATGGGTGTGTGGACCGACTGGAGGATTATCTAGTGACCGAGTACATCACGCATGAGCACGATGTGGTGATTATCGGAGCGGGTGGCGCCGGGTTGCGAGCTGCCGTTGAGGCTTCCGCCGCCGGCGCAAAAGTTGCGGTCATTACGAAATCGCTTCTGGGCAAGGCACACACCGTCATGGCCGAGGGCGGCGTCGCGGCGGCGATGGGGAACGTCGACGATCGCGACAACTGGCGCGTTCACTTTTCCGATACCATGCGCGGCGGCCAATACCTGAACAACTGGCGCATGGCAGAGCTCCATGCCAAAGAAGCTCCGGCGCGTGTGCGCGAGCTTGAGGCTTGGGGTGCCCTGTTCGATCGCACCAAAGACGGGCGCATCCTGCAACGCAATTTCGGTGGCCATCGTTATCCGCGGCTGGCACACGTGGGCGACCGCACAGGACTGGAGATGATCCGCACGTTGCAGGACCACGGCATCCATCTCGGGCTCGATGTGTTCATGGAACACACGGTTGTCACGCTGCTGAAAGACGGCAATCGCATCGCCGGAGCCTTTGGCTACGATCGCGAGCGAGGACGATTTCACTTGTGGCGTGCTAAAGCGGTCGTGCTGGCGACGGGTGGAATTGGTAGAGCGTTCAAAATCACGAGCAATAGTTGGGAGTACACCGGCGATGGCCACGCCCTGGCCTACGACGCGGGCGCGGCGCTGATGGACATGGAGTTTGTCCAGTTCCATCCGACGGGCATGATCTGGCCGCCCAGCGTACGCGGCATTCTGGTTACGGAAGGCGTCCGCGGTGAAGGAGGCGTGCTTCGCAACCGGAACGGCGAGCGCTTCATGTTCAGCGACATTCCTCCGCTCTATGTGAATCAGACGGCCGATTCGGAGGAAGAAGGCTGGCGCTACACCCAGGGTGATAAGGACGCGCGCCGTCCACCGGAGCTACTGACGCGCGACCACGTGGCTCGCTGCATTCGTCGTGAGGTGCGCGAAGGACGCGGAACGCCGCACGGAGGCGTTTTCCTCGACATCGCCTGGATTAAAGAGAGGATTCCCAACTCCGCCGAGTACATCAAGAAAAAGCTGCCCAGCATGTATCACCAGTTCAAGCAGCTGGCCGATATCGACATCACGCAGGAGGCGATGGAAGTTGGGCCGACGACACATTACATGATGGGTGGCGTCCGCGTGGACGGCGATTCGCAAATGTCGGACGTGCCCGGATTATTCGCCGCAGGAGAATGCGCGGCAGGCTTGCACGGCGCCAACCGGTTGGGAGGAAATTCGCTTTCCGACCTGCTGGTGTTCGGCCAGCGGGCCGGGGAGTACGCGGCGAAATTCGCCAAAGAAAATTCGCTGGGCGCGGTCGACTCAGAGACCCTTGCATCGGCGGAAAAGCGAGCGCTGCGGCCCTTCGAGCGCAATGGTCCGGAAAACCCGTACTCTCTGCAGCACAAGCTGCAAGACATTATGCAGGATCTGGTGGGGATCGTCCGCCAGGAAGACGAGATGCAAAAGGCACTGGAGCACATTCGGGAGATGGAAATTGCCAGCGACGCAGTCAGCGTGGATGGCAACCGCGAATACAATTCCGGCTGGCACACTGCCCTCGACCTGCACAACATGCTGACGGTCTCTGAGATCGTCACGCGCTCCGCAATCGAGAGAAAAGAAAGCCGGGGCGCTCACTTCCGCGATGACTATCCGAATAAAGACGAGCAGGCAGGCAAGTTCAACATCGTCGGCGCGGAAGGAACCCAATGGAGACGTGCAGCTCACCCGCGAGCCCATTCCGCCTATGCGCGAAGACCTGCGGCAGATTGTTGAGGAGATGAAGTAATGGCGACGGCAACATTTCGCATCTGGCGCGGCGAAAAAGGACAGGGAGAGTTCCGGGACTACACGACCGAAGTCACGCCCGGCATGGTGGTCCTGGATGCGGTTCACCAGATTCAGGCAGAACACGCCGGCGATCTCGCCGTCCGCTGGAATTGCAAAGCGGGAAAGTGCGGGTCGTGTTCCGCCGAAATCAACGGAATGCCAAAGCTGATGTGCATGACCCGGTTGAACTACATTGCCGCTGGACAAGCCGGTGACCGTCGAACCCATGAAGGCCTTCCCGCACTTGAGGGACCTGGTCACCGATGTCTCGTGGAATTACAAGGTGAAGCAGCGTATCCCGAAGTTTCAGCCTCGAAAGCCCGACGCTGAGGACGGCACGTGGCGCATCGGGCAGGAAGACGTCGAACGAGTGCAGGAGTTTCGCAAGTGCATCGAGTGCTATCTGTGTCAGGATGTGTGCCACGTCTTGCGCGACCACCAGATGCACGAGCAGTTCATCGGTCCGCGCTTTCTGGTTTACACGGCAGCGTTGGAGATGCACCCTCTGGATGTGGGCGACCGCGTAGACGAGCTGCGCAACCAGTTCGGCATCGGTTTGTGCAACATCACCAAGTGCTGCACCAAGGTCTGCCCGGAGGGCATCACCATTACCGACAACGCGATTATTCCGCTGAAAGAGCGAGTGGTAGACCGGTTCTTCGATCCGCTCTCAAAATTGTTCCGAATGTTCAGCAATGCGAAAGCATAGGTGGTGTTATGAATTTCGAATTGAAGTCCATCTCCGAAGAGAGTATTCCCGAGGCGCTGGCGAAGGTGGAGCGCTACCGGCTGCTCAACGAGCCTGCGCTGGCTGAAAGCATTTGCCTTGACGTCCTCGCGATCAATCCCGATCATCAGCAGGCGCTGATTTCCCTGCTGCTGGCGCGGACGGATCAGTTCCACTCCAACGCGCAGCCAAAAGACGCGCTGGAGATTCTCGCGCGAATCACCGGTGATTACGAGCGGGCCTATTACGGCGGCATCGTCTGGGAGCGACTGGGACATGCTCGTATCCGCCAGGGCGATCCAGGTGCGCGTATTTCCGCGTATCACGCGCTGCAAGATGCAATGAATCATTACGAGCGGGCGATGAAATTGGCCCCGCATGGGAACCACGAAGCCATTCTGCGCTGGAACACTTGTGCACGCACCCTCATGCAAAACCCGGGCATTCACCCGTCGCCCGAGCACGATCCAAACACCTGGCTGCACGATGAAGCGGTGCCTAAGATCGCAGACGCTTAGATAACTGGGCTCGGGGGAAGCAGCGTGTTGCGTGGTTAGTAGTTGCTGAAGCCGAGCTTCCGGGCAGTCGGATACTCGGAAGTAGCTGCTATCAGCCATCATGTGATTAGTAACGGGAAGTCGGCCAGTGTTTACGAATGCTTCCTTTCACATGGGCGTAAAACGCCCTATGCGCGGATGTGGTCCGGGTGGACTCTCCGTGGATGTATCGGCCATAGAGAAGTGATCTGATGCCGATTCGCGAGTGGATATTGACAAGTCAGCCAGTGAAAATCGACTTGCAGTTACACCCGCACAACGAGCAACCCTTAGAAGAACAGCATAGATCGGGATAGGGTTCGGGCCGATGCGCTAGGGCTTCCGCTGCGGCGCGTGCGGAAACTGAACAGGGCAAGCCCTCGCTGAAGATCAGCTCTAGAAACAGGGCTGATGGCCAGCCACTCCCGCCGCGCCCGGCAAGAAGGTCATTGCCCTTTCTGCCGGTAATAGAAGAGAAGCTAAGAGAGAAGAGCAGAGAGGGTAAACAGGGGTAGTTCGGGGACAAAGTATGATTTTCCAACTACCATATTCAAGGGTTTTGGAGAGATATCCCATACTACAGGGCCCCATTACTGCACCGAAAACAGTGCAGCTTGTCCCATAAGTGTCAGTGCTCGGGTCAAAAACCGGTGTTTTGGGCCTCGCGTAACGACATTTGATCGTCCCAGTCCCCGGGTGGGTAAATCGGGGACAGACCAGACCCTTACTCTGGTTCCAGGCGCGAGCCGGAGACGGCCAGGTCGGGCCAGCGCCGGGGCGAAAAGCCCGGCGCGGAGATAGAGAAAACCAGCCTGATTGAGACCATGAAGGTACATAACAGAGAGAACCGGGAGGGTGGGTAACTAGCTAAGTCCCGGCGGCGCGCAAGACATCGAGCGTCATCCCCTGCAGGAACATCTTCATATATATAACCACTGCTACTCCCCCTTTGCTGAATGAACCTTCTGGAAACAAGCATCCAGCAGTAAAAGTCCCAGACTCCAGATCGAAGAGCCCAGATCGAAGATCGAAGGCCGGTCAGCCGCCAGAGAACCGCCGGTGCGAATGGGCGTGCCCGGAGCTGGCGCTGCGGCTTCCGGCTTATGTCATCCCCGGGGGCGGCCGCGCGCGCGAGGGCTGGTGTGGTCAGGCGAGAGAGAGGGACCTGGTCTAACGGAGAAACCACCGCCTGCAGGGGCTCGATGGCACGGGCCACGAAGGTCGCCTGGGACTCGGTGACGGCGTCGTCGACCGAGATGCCGGAGCCTTCGTTCAGGATCTCGATGCCCAGGATCTTGGCAGCGCACATGGCGCCGTACTCGTTGGCGCCGGCCAGGGTCACGTTGAAGGGCAGCACCTGGTCGGTATAGCTGGGGAGCGCGAGCGCCCATTCGCTATAGAGATCGGTGATGGCTGCGTTGTCGAGCTGGTTGAGGGTCGAGGCGATGGAGGCGCCGTTGCCACGCACGATGTCGGAGGCAAACAACGCGTTGGCGTTGGGGGCATCCAGCACGTACTGCGGACGGATCTCATCGGCGTCGGTTTCGAGGGCTTTGGCAGCGGGCGAGCTTCCCCTTACTCTTGATAGCGTAGTTCAATCCAGCGCGTTCCCCTTGACGGGGCCGCCTTATTGGGAGTATTGAGTATATGAGTATGCACCGAACGCCTCACCCCCCTGACGTCCTCTCCGCCGTCGATTTCGACGCCCCGCGGCTGGCCTGGGACGCCGCCCTGGCCCGCTACAGCCGTCAGCGCCGTAAGCAACTGGGTCTCACTCAGGAGCGCGCCGCCCAGTTGGCGGGACTGGAGCTGTCCGAGTGGTGTGCCATGGAGGCGGGCTGGGTGCCGGACGATATGGGCACCATCCAGGCCATCGCCGCCACGCTTGAAACCAGTTGGGCCGACTACTCGTTCCTCGCCCTGATGGCTGACTGCCAGCAGATGGGCGCACCGAAACAGTAGGCAGACGTACTCATTGCTGTATATCCTCACCTTCAACAGGGCAGCGAGCCCGGTCAGGAGGTGAGCGCAATCGGAGAGCCGGAGATCAAACGCTTGAACATCAATCTCGAACTTAGTCTGCACAACGCCTTCAAGGCGGCGACCGCCGCCCGCGGCGAGAACATGACGGACGTCCTGATGGAGTTTATCCGTAAGACTATGTGGCCACGCTACGGCATCGACGCTCGAAGAAGAAGGAGCGCCGCTGATGAAGCGCGCGGCGCTCTACCTTCGTGTTTCGACCCTCGATCAGCATCCCGAAACCCAGCTTCATGACCTGCGCGGCCTGGCCGCGCAGCGCGGCTTCGAGATCGTCGCTACCTATGAAGACCGGATCTCCGGAGCGAAGGCGAAACGTCCTGGCCTCGATCAGATCATGGCCGATGCCCGCCGCCGCAAGTTCGACGTCGTGCCGTTTGGGCTTTCGACCGGCTGGCCCGCTCGGTTCGTCACTTCCTGGAAGTGCTGGATGAGTTGAATCACCTGGAGCTCGAGTTCGTTAGCTTTCGCGAGAACATCGACACCGGCGGCCCGTTGGGCCGGGCCATGGTGATCATCGTCGGAGCGATTGCCGAGTTGGAACGCTCTTTGATCATCGAGCGGGTGCGCGCCGGCATGCGACGCGCCAAGCTCGAAGGCCGCCGACTTGGTCGGCCGCCGCTCAATGTGGATCGCGATGCCCTGCTGCGCGATCGTAGCCATGGACACAGCCTGAAGCAGATCGCCAAGCTGCACGGCATCTCCAAGGCTTCGGTCATCCGGGTGCTGCACCAGCAGCAACAAGGAGCTGTCGCATGAGCACCATACTTGCCTTTCTCATGACCCTTTACTGCTTCATCATTCTGCTGGCCCTCTGGCTGGCGGTGGACAGCACCCAGCACCGCCTGCGCCGGATGGTGGACCTGATCCGCAAGCAACGCAACGAAGACCTACGATGGCATCGCGACTCGCTGCTGGCCTATATGCGCTCCGAACAGGCTACCCGACGATAGCTCAACCACGTGGGCCGCAAGAGCAGGGACCGGAGAAACTGCCGGCGCAAACTTCGACACTCTCATTACCTATCTGCTCTGCTGCACGCACGCAAGCTGCGGCAGGACGAAAACCTGACCATCTACCCCTGCCCCTTCTGCCAGTACCTTCACGTGGGTCACGCCAGGATGATGAGCAAACGGCTTACTGCTCCAGAAAAGAAAAAGGCCAGGCTACGGCGGAAGATCGCTCAAGTACAACAGCAGCTTGCACAACTCCATCGCAACCTCAAGCAACTTCTGGACGACGAGACAAAGCCGCTGGCCCAGAATCATCCGAACGGCCCACCAGGAGCCTAGTCCAAAAGGGTGACGCCAACCGCCCTTCTAACTCCATGAAAACTGGCCGTCGAAAACGACGGCCTTGGCCGGTCCATAATCTCTGGTTTTAGATCCGACTACCAAGCCTCCAGGTCAATGAGTGCTAACGCCCGGATTACACCAGCAATAGCGTTTTTGTTGTAAATCGCGTCGCCACCAGGAATGAGTGCGGCACCCGTACTGACAACAGCGTCAGGACGCCGAGCAGATAATTCAGGCGCTGAATAGTCCCACCTGCTGTGTATACTCCCTCTGAAAGTGAGGCTTTGACCGAATTCCCATGTTTCGCTCGTATGGGAGATCTACACGTCAGTTTTCTGCGCGTAATCTGCCCCGCGCTCTCGTTATTGTGGCAATTCTGCTAGGCTCCGTCGCGCTTCTCGGTCCGTTGGCAAGGAAATATTCGATAGTCAAGGAAAGCGATCTCAAGGTTTTCACCGGATTCGTGCAGCGAGCGTCTACTCGGGATAGAAATGGCTTAATACGGATTCGCGTCGAAACCAGCGACGGTCCGCGCGACTTTCTTGCCGAGGACACAAGCCACTATCAGGAAATGATGAACCTGCAACCCGGTGATTACGTCACGGCACGCGTGCAGCGGATGCCCGGTGAATACCACATCTGGGAGCTGACACATGATGGAGTTACGATTGAGAGCTACCAGGACATGTATTCATTCTCAACCCGAGAACTTGAGCGTGGCACAACACTAGCGCTTTGGACCTGGCTCCTTTGTTCGATACTTCTGGTGGTGGCGATTGGTTTGCGAATGTATTTCGGTGCATGGTCCGAGACGACACAACAGGCTACGTCCGGCGATCCTGAGAGCTCACCGTGGGACCGGTAACACTTGAATACCTCGTCGCGTTGAAATCATAATGCTCGGAGGCCCCAAGTCCGGTTATTGATGTCAACGGTCGAATGAGCGGACGTCATGCCAAATTCGAATCGCTTAAGGTTCTCCGCTTCGCCAGAACTGTAGGATAATTCTCCATGATTCTTAAGGAGCATCTCATGTCTGAGAAATTGACTTGGGACGATGCCGCGAAGATCGGAGTTCTTCTCGCAAGGAAATACCCTGAACTCTACCCGCTGTGTGCTGATTTAGATGAATTGCGTCGGCGGGTAACTGAGCTGGCGGAGTTCAAGGATGAACTGACAACTTGCGATGAGAACAAATTAGAAGCGATTCGAACAGCGTGGAACGAGGAGTTCCTTGATCGCACGCAATAGGTGCGGTCCTCGCACTCAGCTGGCAGCATGATCGCACACTGCTAAACACCTAATTCGCCTGGCTTCCCTCACATGTGACTGGCGGCAGTCTGCATGGGAAGGCCAATTCTTGGCAACAGGTCTTGAAAACATCGGTGGTCCCGCAGGTCGTCCATGTTTGGATCCAGATGAAGATAGATGAGCCAGTGGGAGTGCTCTTCACTGCACTTCTGCAGGTACTCAATCGCCCGGTCGTGTTCCCCCAGGCCAACATAGATTCCCGCAAAGAAATAGGGCGCAACATATCTTTGCTTTGCCAGCTCGGTCAGATCCTCGAGTATCTGACGTGCCTCGCAGTCCTGCCGGCGGCGCCGAGAGTATGAGCCAAGGCAGCGCGCATGAGTGGGCTGCCGCCCGAAAGCGTCACTGCCTTCTCACCCTCATTGATCGCCAATTCGTAGCGGCGCATCTTTCTCAGCAGCAGGCCGTGAATCCAGCGGGTGACCGGATAGTTGGGGTCCAATGTCAACGCTCCGCCGGAGTTGTTCGATGGCTTCGTCGTATCGGCGGGCATGGTAGAGGGCCCATCCGACAGCGACGCTGATAATGAGGGACAGTGGATCCAGCTCCTGGCCTTTCTTCATTCTGGCCATGGCTTCGTCGTGTCGGCCCATGGTCATTATGTACTCGGCGTACCAATGGTTGGCGGTGGGGTAGGTGGGACTCAATTCGAGGCTGCGCTTGAATTCAGCTTCGGCGTTCTCCCACTCCCAGTTGTCTAGCCATAAGGCGGCCGCCAAGGCTGTGTGGGCTTCGGAGAGGTCGGGGTCTAACTGCAGCGCAGCCTTGGCTGCCGCCTTGCCTTTAGGAAACGCGTCCTTGGGGGGCAGGTAGCTGTTCCACCCCAGCAGAACATAGCAATCAGCCAAGCCAGCGTACGCCAGGGCATAGAGGGGATCCTTCTCGACCGCCTGTTGAAAGTGCTCGATCGCTTTATAGAACCCTTCTTCTGTCCACCGGTTCCAGTGGTGACGACCTTTCAGATAAAACCGGTAAGCCTCGACATCCACCGTGTGGCGTTTTGTCAGTTGCTTCTTCTCGGTACGGGTCAAACGCAAACGCAGTTTCTCCGAGATCTCGGTGGAGATTTCGTCCTGGACAGCGAAGATGTCACCGGGCTTGCGATCATATCGTGAGCCCCAAAGCTGGGAGCCGGTGGCTACATCGACTAATTCGGTTCCAATGCGTAACGATCCGCCGGTTTGCATAATCGCTCCGGTGAGAACGGCGCGTACACCGAGCTCACGCCCCACGACTTGTGGGTCAATTTCCCGGGACTTGAATCTCGAAGACAGTGCTATGGGCCATCACTCGGAGTTTGGGCAGTGTAGCCATGATGTTGATGAGGCTCTCGGTGATACCGTCGCTCAAGTATTCGTGTTCCGGATCGCCGTTAGTATTTTTGAAAGGCAAGACCGCGAGCGAGTCAATGATCTTTGGAATACGGCGTGTGCGGGCGACAGGGAGTGATTTACCAGAACCCCGGATTCCCCCTTTGCTGGGGGACGAATTTGTTGCTGATATCAGGCTCGATCCTGTTCCGCCTTCCGCAACTCGCGAGTTCGAGTCCGTCTCTCGTTTCAGCTGTTTCAACTCAGCAAGCATGTCGGCTGCGTGCTATACCGCAGTTTCTTATCCTTCTGCAGGGCCTTTCCGATGATTTCCTGCGTTAACAAAGGAATGTTGGGATTTGTCAGCACGGCAGCCTCAGGATGGCGGTTGAGGATGGCTTCGGCAATCACGCCAGAACTGGGACCTTGGAACGGTAGTTTCCCCGTTGCCATCTGATAGAGAACGATGCCGAATGAGAAGAAGAATCCTGGCGACCATGTCCAATTCCTCGGCCCGTACCTGCTCGGGAGACATGTAGGCTGCGGTGCCGAGTGCTATTCCGGGGGTCGTGAGCTGCTCTTCAGACCCATCGTTCGCGGCGACCTTTGCCACACCGAAATCCAGTACTTTGGCGTGGTTCCGGTTGGTAACAAAAATGTTTGTCGGCTTGATGTCGCGGTGGACGATGCCCTTCGAGTGGGAAGCATCCAGAGCATCAGCGATCTCGATAGCCAGATCGAGCAGCGCCTCGATTGCCAGGGGCTTTCCGCTGATCCGGCGCCGGAGTGTTTGGCCCTCGAGCAACTCCATCGCGAAGAAAACGCGCCCCTCAGCCTCGTCAATCTCGTAAATGGTACAAATGTTAGGATGATTCAGCGCTGAAGCAGCCTTGGCTTCACGCTGAAAACGGCTGATCGATTGGGCACCCTTGGCGACGTTA
>CAWFWZ010000006.1:0-146528 GCA_963819645.1 uncultured Acidobacteriaceae bacterium | reverse complement strand
ACCGCGAGCGAGTCAATGATCTTTGGAATACGGCGTGTGCGGGCGACAGGGAGTGATTTATCAGAACCCCGGATTCCCCCCTTGCTGGGGGACGAATTTGTTGCTGATATCAGGCTCGATCCTGTTCCGCCTTCCGCAACTCGCGAGTTCGAGTCCGTCTCTCGTTTCAGCTGTTTCAACTCAGCAAGCATGTCGGCTGCGTGCTGGTACCGCAGTTTCTTATCCTTCTGCAGGGCCTTTCCGATGATTTCCTGCAGTAACAAAGGGATGTTGGGGTTTGTCAGCACGGCAGCCTCAGGATCGCGGTTGAGGATGGCTTCGGCAATCACGCCAGAACTGGGACCTTGGAACAGTAGTTTCCCCGTTGCCATCTGATAGAGAACGATGCCGAATGAGAAGAGATCTGTGCGACCGTCCAATTGCTCGGCCCGTACCTGCTCGGGAGACATGTAGGCTGCGGTGCCGAGTGCTATTCCGGGGGTCGTGAGCTGCTCTTCAGACCCATCGTTCGCGGCGACCTTTGCCACGCCGAAATCCAGTACTTTGGCGTGGTTCCGGTTGGTGACAAAAATGTTTGTCGGCTTGATGTCGCGGTGGACGATGCCCTTCGAGTGGGAAGCATCCAGAGCATCAGCGATCTCGATAGCCAGATCGAGCAGCGCCTCGATTGCCAGGGGCTTTCCGCTGATCCGGCGCCGGAGTGTTTGGCCCTCGAGCAACTCCATCGCGAAGAAAACGCGCCCCTCAGCCTCGTCGATCTCGTAAATGGTACAAATGTTGGGATGATTCAGCGCTGAAGCAGCCTTGGCTTCACGCTGAAAACGGCTGATCGATTGGGCCCCCTTGGCGACGTTATCAGGCAGGAACTTGAGAGCTACATAGCGACCGAGCTTCACATCTCTGGCTTTGTATACGACACCCATCGCACGGCGCCGAGTTCTTCAACGATGTGATAGTGCGAGATGGTTTGTCCGATCATCGGCGCGAATGTTACTTCCGTGAAATGGCAAAGTCAATCGAAGTCAGCGGTTATCGCACTTCAACGCTATTGCTGGTGTAATCCGGGCGTTAGCACTCATTGACCTGGAGGCTTGGTAGTCGGATCGTAAAACCAGAGATTGTGGACCGGCCAAGGCCGTCGGTTTCGACGGCCAGTTTTCATGGAGTTAAAGGGCGGTCGGCGTCATCGAGGCCAGGACGTTTCGCCTTAGCTCCAGAGATCCGGTCTTCATAGGTAGCGACGATCTCGAAGCCGCGCTGCGCGGCCAGCCCGCGCAGGTCATGAAGCTGGGTTTCAGGGTGCTGATCTAGGGTCGAAACACGAAGGTAGAGCGCCGCGCGCTTCATCAGTGACGCCCCTTCTTCTTCGGCGTGATGCCGTAGCTGTCCACATATTCACCAATATATTCCAGCAGGACATCGGTCATGTTCTCGCCGCGGGCGGCGGTCGCCGCCTTGAAGGCGTTGTGCAGACTAAGTTCGAGATTGATGTTCAAGCGTTTGATCTCCGGCTCTCCGATTGCGCTCACCTCCTGACCGGGCTCGCTGCCCTGTTGAAGGTGAGGATATACAGCAATGACTACGTCTGCCTACTGTTTCGGTGCGCCCATCTGCTGGCAGTCGGCCATCAGGGCGAGGAACGAGTAGTCGGCCCAACTGGTCTCAAGCGTGGCGGCGATGGCCTGGATGGTGCCCATATCGTCCGGCACCCAGCCCGCCTCCATGGCACACCACTCGGACAGCTCCAGTCCCGCCAACTGGGCGGCGCGCTCCTGAGTGAGACCCAGTTGCTTACGGCGCTGACGGCTGTAGCGGGCCAGGGCGGCGTCCCAGGCCAGCCGCGGGGCGTCAAAATCGACGGCGGAGAGGACGTCAGGGGGGTGAGGCGTTCGTGCATACTCATATACTCAATACTCCCAATAAGGCGGCCCCGTCAAGGGGAACGCGCTGGATTGAACAACGTATCAAGGGTAGGAGATACTTTCCCGCTGCCAAAGCCCTGGAAACCGACGCCGACGAGATCCGTCCGCAGTACGTGCTGGATGCCCCCAACGCCAACGCGTTGTTTGCCTCCGACATCGTGCGTGCCAACGGCGCCTCCATCGCCTCGACCATCAACCAGCTCGACAACGCAGCCATCACCGATCTCTATAGCGAATGGGCGCTCGCGCTCCCCAGCTATACCGATCAGGTGCTGCCTTTCAACGTCACGCTGGCCGGCGCCAACGAGTACGGCGCCATGTGCGCCGCCAAGATCCTGGGCATCGAGATCCTGAACGAAGGTTCCGGCATCTCGGTCGACGACGCCGTCACCGAATCCCAAGCGACCTTCGTGGCCCGTGCCATCGAGCCCCTGCAGGCGGTGGTTTCTCCGTTAGACCAGGTCCCTCTCTCTCGCCTGACCACACCAGCCCTCGCGCGCGCGGCCGAGCCCCCGGGATGGCATAAGCCAGAAGCCGCAGCGCCAGCTCCGGGCGCGCCCATTCGCACCGGCGGTTCTCTGGCTGCTGACCGGCCTTCGATCTTCGATCTGGGCTCTTCGATCTGGAGTCTGGGACTTTTACTGCTGGATGCTTGTTTCCAGAAGGTTCATTCAGCAAAGGGGGAGTAGCAGTGGTTATATATATAGGAAGATGTTCCTGCAGGGGATGATGCTCGATGTCTTGCGCGCCGCCGGGACTTAGCTAGTTACCCACCGTCCCGGTTCTCTCTGTTACGTACTTTTATGGTCTCAATCAGGCTGGTTCTCTCTATCTCCGCGCCGGGCTTTTCGCCCCGGCGCTGGCCCGACCTGGCAGTCTCTGGCTCGCGCCTGGAACCAGAGTAAGGGTCTGGTCTGTCCCCGATTTACCCACCCGGGGACTGGAACGATCAAATGTCGTTACGCGAGGCCCAAAACACCGGTTTTTGACCCGAGCACTGACACTTATGGGACAAGACTGTGGCTGTCAGGGTCGTTGGCGCCCGTACTAGTATGTGATATCTTGCCCAAACCCTTGAATACGGTAGTTGGAAAATCAACCTTTGTCCCCAAACTACCCTATATACCCTCTCTGCTTTTCTCGCTTAACTTCTCTTCTATTACCGGCAGGATGGGAATGCTCTTCCTGTTGCGCGGCGGGAGTGGTCGGCCATCTGCCCCGCGTCTAGAACTGCTCGTCCTCCCACCGTATCCTTCCCCTAGTATTTACCGGCGCCGGCTGCTACGAGCGCGCTTCAGCTACAGCCCTATAACTTCCCGTTACTAATCCGTTGATAGTCACTTCCACGACTTGCCGACAACCCGTCAAACTGGCTTACTTCCGAGTGGCCGATCATCCGTCCGAAATGGTCCATCGGCTATACTCATCTCCCAATGAAGCCGAGATATCTGCTCGCCTTAATCCTCTTCATCCCAAACATTGCCGTCTCGCAGGCGGATCCGACGATGGTCGCTGCAATCGACGACATCGCCAAGGCGGCACTCCATCAAGGGCCGATTGCCGGAATGTCCATCGCCGTCGTGCGCGGCAACCAGACCCTCGTGCTCAAGGGGTACGGTTACTCCAACCTCGAACTGACAACTCCAGCCACTCCCGAGACGGTCTACCACATCGACTCAATCACCAAGAACCTGACCGCTGCCGCCTTGGTTCAGCTCGCAGAACAGCACAAGCTCAACCTCGACGATCTGGTTGAGAAGTACGTGCCCGAGATCCACGCCATCGCTCCCGCCGCCACCGTTCGCAGCCTGATGAACCACACCTCCGGCATTCCGGACTTCACAAACCTCGGCCCGAAATCGGAGAACATCGAAGCTATCAACTTCACCCACCAACAGTTCCTTGCAACGATTGAGGGAGAGCGGCCACTGTTCCCGCCCGCGAAGCTGTGGCGATACAACAACTCCGGTTTTTATCTGCTGGGAATGATCATTGAGAAAGTCTCGGGTGAAACCTATGCCAGCTACATGCTGAACCGCATCTTCAAACCGCTTGGCATGGATTCAACCCGCTATTGCGACGCACGTTCCATCCTGAAGAACAGGGCCGCGGGCTATGTCCGCTCTAAAGGCGCAGCTGATGAACGCCGATCCCATGACCTGGAACACCCCGTTCTCCGGCGGAGGCATTTGCTCCACCGTCACTGATCTCATCACCTGGCAGCGGGTCCTGAATCAGGGCAGAGTCATCAGCGCCGCCGGGCTCGCACTTATGCGCGCTCCCACTGTGTTAAGCGACGGGACCGAAGTCGACTACGGGCTGGGCACTCGGCGAGGGGATTTGCAAGGGCATCGCATATTCGGACACACCGGTACGGGCGGCGGCTTCAACAGTGTGCTTGAGTACTATCCCGACGACGATCTCGTCATCGTTGTCCTCACCAATTCTGACACTCCTGTTAGCGGCCTCGGCATTGCCGGAAGCATTGCTCGCGCTGTGCTGGCCATTCCGCCTACGCAGATCGCCGAACACCCTCTGTCCGAAGCCGACATCGCTGGCTTCAGCGGCAGGTTCGAATCCGCCGAAGGCCCCGCTATCCTCTTTGGCGATCTAGGCCGCATTCGCGTCAAATTTGTCGAGAACGGGCCGTCGCTTCCCTTGGTATATCTGGGGGACGGCGCCTTCATCGCTGGGCCCAACACAATCTCGAAGGCGTACCTGAAAAATGGACGCGCCCAAGGCGCCGCCATCTACGTCGAGGGCCTGTTCATGAATGCCACATGGCGCATCCCAGCGAACTAGGGATTGTCTATCGCTTCCAGGCCGCGGCTACCCCTTTGCCAATGTTCCGAGTGAAAGATCGAATGATCGATCAACCCGAAAATTCTGGGTGTATTACGAGCAACTCGGAAGTAATCCACCTGGACGGGAAACGCCCATCCCGTGCTCTTGAGAGAACTTCGCCATGTCGCAGCCACCCAAGTACCGCCGACCAGAGCATTGTAGGATGCCGGTTCGACCGCAACGGCTGTCGATCAAGTGATAGAACAACTTGAACCAGCAGCTGGATCGGCGCAGGCTGAATAGCAGTCTCGACCAGAGAGGCAGATATCACCTGCTTAAAAGCCAAGCTCGTGCGCTCCAGCGCGTCTTCGTCGAGGGCAAGCAACACCTTAGACTTGGCCAAGCCGTCCGTAACCGCCTTTGTGATGGACGCGAAGTCGGCGATCTGCCGCGGGCGCTCACAACCGTCGGCGATCATTTTGAAATCGAAGGAGAACTTGTTTGCGAGCATTCCCAGCCGATGCTATCCTTTGGTGCTGACGAAGCGCTTCGCAAAGCGCCCAGTGAAGACTGCTCAAGAGTGTATCAACGCAAGATCGAGGAGTGTAAGCAACGCGCCTATGTGGCTCCTCATCATCCCACAAACCCTTCACGGAGGTCGAGATGGCTAACAATCCAAAGGGTTCAAGCGCTGACCGACTAACGCATCCGCTTCTCGATGAGCTCGGCGCAATTCCGGCTGCAGCCCAGCATCTCTTCGCGTACAGCGCGAAGATCGTGTGCGGTAAACAGAGTGAGACAAACTGTTGTTGTGTCGCAGGTGCCCGGCCGGGCGTGTACGCGACCGAGGTCAACATTCAAAATCTCAATCTCGTGACCGCGCCGGTTGTGAAGTTCGTCCTACCCTTGATCAACTCGGGCGCCGTTGTTGCGCGTGAGCCCAACGTCGCCGACCCCGCTACGCTTCCTCGACGCCAGGTCGAGGCCGTCAAACTTCCCCCGCTGGGGGCCACGATGGACGATTGTTGCCGCATTGCAGAGCTGCTGCTGGGCGCGCCCCCGAGCGGAGACACGGGGCTCACCATCGCCATCCTGACGATCGTGAGCCCGTTCGAGTTGTCCGTCTCAGTGGTCTACACGGCGAACCCTCTGAGCGGGGACAGCATCAGCATCGACGTCGAGTACATTCCGTCGCGACTTCTGGGACTTCGTGGCCAAGGTTGACAGAATGTAACTCAGTTGCTTATGAGTAAATTCGATCGCGAGAGGCAGGTCCCGAGACTTCAAGTCCGAGGCCCTTTTTGTTTATTCGGTGATAGTCGGGTGGACGGTAACAAAGCAGTGAACTGTCCCTAACGTAGATTGCGTCCAGTCTCCGGCGGATGTAGTTTTCCCTGACAAATGACGAAGTTCAGGTAGCTCGCCGAACCTCCTTCGAGGCTGGTGAACAAAATTCGCGGATTCACGTGTCTGCAAGGGAGCGCGGTGCGAAGGCAGTTTCAAAGGGCCGAGCAGAGGCAGCGGATAGCACCGTAGATTAGATTTCGTCTCTCAGGCTGCCCGTCGTTCATAGTGGTGGTGCAGCCCACCGACCTGAGGCACTGCGACGACACAGCCCATTTCCGCGGCTGAATCGGTCGCGGCATGGGCGAATCCTTCTCCAACGAGAGATGCGTTCTCGATCTGTGATAGTAGTCGAAATAGGAATCGAGGATTCGACGAAGCGAGATTTCGTGGAACATGATCACATGATCGAGACACTCGCGCCGAATGGAACCAATCACTCGTTCGACATGGGCCCTCTGCCCAAGGGGAACGCGGAGTGGACAGCACTTCGTGCATGCCCAAGCCGCCCAGGCCAGGCATGATGTGCCACCTCTGGCGGACAGTTTTCGCGATAATAAGGGCAGACGCTCGTGGATCGGCCGTGTGGTCGAATCGTTCCACGCGCATGGATTGCTCGCGAGAAGTCTTAAGCAGCCGCCAAATCTAGACCTATTGACGTCACTTGGCCGTCTAACGCCCTACCCTTTCTTGTGACTTTCGGCGTGTCGTCCGTTCTCAGTCGGAGGTTTGCCGACCAGTCGTCCACAAACGCTAAATCAACTGCGAACTGGTCGACCGCAGAGAGTGGGCTCCCTCAGCCCGGATATCTTCCGGTTATATAGCCCTCTAGTTGCTGGATGGTATGTTCCTGCCCGGAGATGATCCATTTCACGAGATCACCGATAGACAGCACACCCATCACGGCTTCACCTTCCATGACCGGAAGATGGCGAATGCGGCGGACGGTCATAATGGCCATGCAGTCGTCTACCGACTGTTGCCGAGTTACGAAGATAACCGGGCTGCTCATAATCTCCCGGACTGGAGTCTCCTTCGAAGACCGTCCCTTGAGCACGACTTTGCGGGCGTAGTCACGCTCTGAAAGGATACCGACCAACTTGCCTTCGGAGATCACAAGCAGGGACCCTATCTCTTTTTCCGCCATCTTCTCAATCGCTTCGTAGACAGACTGCTCGGGGGTTACCGACCAGATTACTTGGCTGCCCTTTCCATTCAGGACGGAGTCTACCTTGTCAGTTAGCTTCATGGAGAACCTGCAGGGCTGCAATACTAGCACCCCTGCCTCTCCCCGGTCTCGGCCCGTCGGTTCTACTGCGCCTTGCCCTTTAGCGGCTTGCCAATCGCAAGCAAGAAGATGGCGCTCTTTCCCTTCGCGTGTGGAGAAAAGAAGGCAGTCACATCATCATCGAAGAAGGTCAGCCCGGTGGAACCCAGGCGCTGAGCATACGCAGCCAGGTACATCCTGCCGCCGATGACGCCTGCCTCTAGCTGGACGGCCCGGTAGCCGCGGTTCCCGTATTGCTCGAGGATCCGTTCCAAATCAGCAAGAAAGAAGATTGCCACGCAGGCCTCCGCCGGCAACTCCTGTTCCAGCCCAAGATGGTACGCCGCAGCGCGGAAGTCCCCCGGCTTCAAAACCTCGAGAGTGTTTCGATCGCGCTGGAAGAAGTATGCACCCGGACTGAGCCCCTGCACCGAGTGCACTATAAGGTATAGATCGTTGAGCTGTGATCCGGGTGGTTCAAGGAAGTCAGCGGGCACACCTCGCGTGGCGCAATCGAGAATCGTGGAGAGCTGAGACAGGGTAATGGATGCCGCCTTATCAAACGTTCGAGTAGAGCCTCGGCGCAGAATCACTTGCTCGATCGTATCCTTGGGTTGCTCTTCCTCCGACAATGGCCGGAGGCGGATCTCCTCTCCGACCGGGGCGAAAGATGTAACGGCCGAGCGCCTTTCGCGCCACTGTCGTACTTCCTCTTCTGTCTCAAGCGAAGACGCATCGTGCATCTGCAGCATCGCGGGATATTCGACCTCATGCTGTGAAAGCGGGACCGTTTCCAGCCCGAGCGCCGGAGCTTCTCTCGGCGCCGGCGGCGAACCCCCCGGTACACACCCGATGGGCACGAGGCACAATGAAACCTCACGCCGGGTCTCGAGATCCAGCAGGCGGTTCACCTCGGCGTCCACGAAGCCGAGCACGATCTTGGCCGGCAGCCCCGAAGCTGCGGAAACCGCCAGCATATTTGCCAGCAGCGTGCCGTTGTCCCAGCCGAAATGACGATAGGTGCGCGCCTGGTACTTCCACGCGTTCCGCCAGTAGGTTCCAGTGCAAACGATGATCGCGGGCGCATGGGCGACGGCAGGTTCCATTGCCGTCGCCCGTGCCAAGTTTCCCCGAAAATCGCCTCCTCTCAAAAGTCGAAGCGACACATCCGCCGGATTGAAGTGATACACGCCGCCATCAAGTCCAGGGAGATCGCTCGTCACGAGGTAAAGCTCAATCTCGTAAAGAGCTCCAGTGCAGGCTGCGGCGCGAAAATAGATTTCGCCTCCAGGATAAGCCCGCTGTTTGGTGATCCCCGCCGAGAAGTAGAGGATACGCGCCACATCGTGAAGATCAGGAACTGCGTCGGTTTGCCACGAGCGCACGGGCTCTGCGATCGCTGAGAGCGCAGTCACCCCTGTCTGGGGGAGGTCCCGTGGCAGCGGACGCGGCTCTATAGTCGGATAAAGCTTGAAAGGCAGCGGCCGATTCGCGAAGTCGAGGAAGTGAGGATTATTACGAACACTCCAAGGGGAATGCTTGGTGTCATCGTGATATTTCCACGTTGCCCGGACGTCGCGGTTGTTCATGGCTACTACGTCAGACTAGCACTTGCGCGGGACCACGGACGGGCCGAATGAACGCGAACCGCGGATTGCGCCTGGGTCACGGACCATCCGGAAGTTGTCTCACTTTGACGATTAACGGCCTATGCGCCAGCGTGCGCCAGTAGGCTCTCGCCAGCCGCAGTGGAGGCGGCTGGCATGAGCAAGCATTACAAGGGGACATTCGTAAAACCAAAGCGGCCCAAGACGAAACTTGGTCTTCCTGATCTGGATCACAGCAAATCGGCGGTCCTGGATAGCCTTCGTTCACTCGAGTCTAAGCGTGGCTACCGACACGCCATAGATGAGTTTATTCAGTGGTACTGCTCCGAGCCTCGACTGTCGTTCAACAAGATTGTAGTTACCCGCTACCGCATTTTTCTGACGAATCGGCAGCTCGGGGCGGGAACGATCAACGGACGACTTGCTGCAGTACGGCGACTCGCCTACGAGGCCGCAGACGCAGGCTTGCTTAGTCCGGAGCTCGCAGCGGGGATCCGGCGTGTGAAAGGTGCCAAGAAGTTGGGTGTGAGGCTTGGGAACTGGCTCACGGCCGACGAAGCCCGTCGCTTGTGGCAGTCGCCCGCCTCGAACACGCTAAGGGAAAGCGGGACCGTGCAATTCTCGCCGTATTGGTGGGCTGCGGCCTCCGCCGCCGCGAGCTGGCTGATTTGGATCTCACGCATTTACAGCAGCGCGAGGAACATTGGGCCATAGTTAATCTGGTCGGTAAAGGCGGCCACATTCGAACCGTACCTGTGCCCGGCTGGGTGAAAGTGACTATCGATGAGTGGGTGGCTGCCGCCGGAATCTCGGCCGGAAGATTGTTCCGATGTGTCTGTCGGGCAGGCAAACACTGGGGCAACGGCGTAACGGAACGACTATCTGACATGTCGTCAAACAGTACGCGAGAAAACTCGGGCTTGCCCAAGTAGCGCCGCACGATCTGAGGCGTTCGTGCGCGAAGTTGTGTCATGCATCAGGCGGAGAATTGGATCAGATTCAATTCCTTCTCAGGCACGTTTCCGTGCAGACAACTGAACGCTATCTTGGTTGCAAGCAGCGGATTCGCGGAGCCGTGAACGACAACATCGGCATCGAACCGTAGTCTTGGCGCCCGCTTCATCGGAGCGGGTCGCCGACTACACGGCCAAGTGAAACTTCCTCCAAGCCGACTTCTGGGGAGTGATCTCCCAACTGCTCCTTTACGGTCGGCCATTCTGCCGGAAAGTCGTATGGCAAACCAAGCTCCAAGGGGGAGCGTTCCCACCCTAGACTGCCTTCAGATACTCGACTATCGCCCCTGCGCTTCTTGGCAGAGCCCGCGAATTCCTGGTCTCCGACAATCTGATGTCCAGCGTGTGCAATTCTGAACATACAAGCGTTCCTGACGGCGCTAAAGTGTCCTCGTGCACCACGCGCCAATGCGCTAACTAGTTTGGCTGTCGCGGGGTCAGAGGCCAGCCCTCCCAACAAAGGTGGCAGTCATTGTTCAGCGCGTATTTTGGCAAGGTATCGGCTTACATCCTAGTCACCATCTTTCTTGTGCCGTGGGCATCGGCCCAGGAGATCACTGCGATTCCTGCTCGCTTCACTATTCCAGACGGAATTCCCATCCAGCTCCAACTTGTCGAAAGCGTCTCTTCCGCTCACGCCCGCCCAGGGGACCAGTTGGATTTTATTGTCGTGAGAGATGTGAACGTCGAAGGCTTGACCGTGATTGCCGCCGGCACCGCAGCCACCGGCTCCGTCACTGCTGTTAAAGGCAAGCGGTTCCTGGGAATCGGAGGCGAGGTGGCCCTGAAACTTGATTCGGTGGCGCTGGCTAACGGCCACCGGATCGGATTGCGTGCGCGCATGGCGGTGAAAGGACGCACACGTGTCAAGATGATGGCCGCGGCCATGATCGCCACCGGAATGGTCTTCCTGCCTGCCGCGGCGGTTTTTCTTCTCACCCGTGGTCACGACAGCCTGGTGCTGAAGAGTACGGCAATCACTGCTCATACGGACCGTGCCACCTCGGTTCTAACTGCAGGGTTACAACCCTCCGTAGAACGGTCTTCTGAGCTGGCCGAGATGATGGACTACCTGCCGCCGCGTGTGATCAATGGCGACGGACGCGAAGGCGACATGCTGAACCTGGTTTTTGTAGCCCAACCGGAAGACCTACAGCAAATGTTCGCGCGCGCGGGGTGGATCAAGACAGACGAGTGGAAGCCGATATTCGTTTGGCATTTGTTGCAGCATCGAAACCACGACGCGCAATTGCCAATGGCAAGGTTGTATCTGTTCGGAAGGGTGCAGGACTATTCGTATGCCTTGCCTGATCCGCATGCGATCGTCACGCGACGGCACCATCTGCGCATCTGGAAAACCGATTTTGCCGTCGATGGCACGCCCATCTGGGTGGGTGCCGCCAGCCACGACGTCGCCATTGTGATCGGCAGGCGAGGGCACTTAATCAACCACCGCATCGACCCCAACGTGGATGCTGAGCGCGATTTCGTCGGTTCCAACCTGGCTGAGAGCTTATCGGTCGACCGACAGGAATACTTGTCTAGTGATAATCCGGTTTCCCAAGCGCAAACCTCGTCCGGCGACAGCTATCACTCCGACGGCAGGCTTCTTCTGCTCGACGTCCAATCGACGAGCGCTAACAATCCAGACGTGCGGCGCCCACCGTCCAGCATCGTTCGGGCGACTTCGGAGCCTAGCGCAGTTTCAATAGGATCTATCGATAGCGATCCAACCTCACCTCGTTGACCGGTCAGCAAAATCTTGATGTCGGGTAAACTGGCGCTTGCTTTCGATCCTGCGATGTTTCTCAGGCGAGTCGGCAGCCGGAGGAGCAGCCGGGAATGCCGGAACAAAGACCTATTTTTCTCCGGGTGATGCCACAATTCGCGATGGCCTGCCGCAGAACAAGACCAGGGGAACATGTCGTCAGCCGACACGACCGCGCTCTGGCTCACGCAAACTTCTTCGCGGGTCGGCCCACGCTCTTGCCCCAGTCCCAGACTTGCTTGTCCGCTTCTCTTCTGGTGACTCCATAACTTTCCTGTATCTTGCTTATTAACGGCTCTCGCTTGCCGGAAATCTGCTCCAGATCCTGGTCAGTGAACTTACTCCAGTTTTCTTTGGCGGCAACCGTAAGTTGGCTCCAGTTATCTTCAATGTTGTCCCAATTCAATGTCTTCTCCTCCTGAATTTCTCTTTTCTATGCCTTCGCCGCGCTAATGCTATTTCGGCTTGCTACCGTTGCCCTTTGCTGTGCGCTGCTCGAAGCTTTCCATTCGATTGCCCTGTTGAACATGGCGAGCGTGAGCGACCACAGATACGAATGGGATTCCCAAGAAGCGTTCTCGAAGAATGTTGCTGACCTGCATGCAGTTGAACTGCTGCGCACCGGTCCGTGCCAGTAACCGCTTCACCCCGGCTCGCAGAGTCTCCTCTCCACCCCATGGGGGTACGACGGTTCGCAATTCGTCGGCCAAGAAGAAGAAGTTCCATCCGGCATTCCGAAGCTTCTGATCGAGCCCTGCGCTTTCGTTTGTTCCCAGCGAGGACCACTGATCGCTGTAGTTTTCGCCTTGCATCCCAACCGAACGCAGAAGCGTGGATTGCTGGACGAGGATGGTACCGGACTGAATCGTGTTAGAGATAGAGCTCCTTTTCATGTTGTTCGCAGAGCCATCGTGGGAGATCTGCTGCGCAGATGAACCCAGCGCCCCGACCGCAGCCAACTATCCCTTCGTGTGCGATCTTCTCAGCGTTACCCGGTGGGCAGCGCGTCTTTGCTTCTTCTTGGCGAGGAGGGCAGCGGCCCGCTTATCGAGGGTACGATGACCTGGGGTCGCCGTCGGTGGTTTAGTGACTGTCTTGCTTTCTGAGACACCTTCTTGTGGGTTGTCGTTTTCAGGCATTTGCATGGTGTTCTCCGATTGGATAGTGGGCTAGCGTTTCAGATTGGAAACGCCATGAAGCTGCCGCGATGTGAAGACGCACCCTTCAAACCGTTAAGCGATCGCGAAAGACGTCCATCATCTTGGCGGACAGGTCGCAGCCGACCCTTCGTGATGCTATGGCCCCAGCTTGGGTTCGTCTGAGCACTATTGCTCACTGAGCAATGTTGAACAGCTTTTCCTGGCCCATGTGAAGGACAATGACGGGGCTGCTTCGGTTTGCCGTGCTTAAAGGCGGAAAAGCATGAAGGTTTGTTTTTGGATGATCTGCTTGTCGCTGACCACGTTCCTGGTCGGTCAGGCAGCTTTTGTCGAGGCGCAGTCGCCCGATCGGCAACAGAACCTGTTCAACTGCGAGAATGGCTGGGATTCCTGTAACAGCGCTCTCCTGACAGCGGCCGACAAAACCCACGTAGCTGCGGCTAAGCACAACGAAAATCTTTCGCAGTGCATGGCCGGCTTGTCGCATTGTGATCGTTCGGTACTCAGCGGCCCGGAACTGGCCGATGTATCGACCGCCGAGCATCGGAATATGGTCGCCGATTGTTGGGGCGGATTGACGCCCTGCGATCACGGGAAGTTGACGACCGCCGAGGCGGCTGGCGTTGCTGTAGCAGAGGAGCAGAAGAACGTCGTTGATTGCTGGAACGGTTGGTCTACCTGCAAGCTCGCCAAGCTGAGCCCAGCCGAGCGGAGCGAAGTGGCGGTGGCCCAGCACATGAGGAATGTCTCGCAGTGCTGGGAGGGCTGGTCCAGCTGTAATCGCACCGAATTGTCCGCCACCGAGTTGGAGGCGGTGAAAATAGCCGATCATCATCGTGATTATCTTGCGTGTATAAGCGGATTGACGGGATGCGACCGGTCGCGTCTGACGCCGGCAGAGGGCGAAACGATCGCCTCCGGAGGCAAGAAGACTGCG
The DNA here is from genome assembly GCA_963819645.1 of uncultured Acidobacteriaceae bacterium. Classification (GTDB taxonomy): domain Bacteria; phylum Acidobacteriota; class Terriglobia; order Terriglobales; family Acidobacteriaceae; genus CAVVDY01. The sequence continues at coordinate 132,726 of CAWFWZ010000006.1, read as the reverse complement.
AGATGATAGTTTCGGCGACTGCGGTCGGACGCAGCTAATCACTGGGTGCCGGCTGTCAGCCAGCAAGACCGTGGAGAAAGAGCCGGCCGTTCGATCCGATACAGTGTTAGGCCTTGAGAAATGAACCTTTTTTCTGCACATTGCCGCGTATGTAAGAGCGATCAGTTCCGAGCCTTGCCTGTGGAAGGTTGGGTTGAAAGAGTCATTCTGCCGCGGCTTTTTATTTGTCCGGCGGAATGTGATGTTTGCCATAAGCGTCGCTATGTGCCCATCTTTCAGCGATGGACGCCATTACCAAATACCTGGCGATGAGAACGCCGATCCATCAGCCACCGTTCCACCAACGCCATCGCCAGGGAGGACCTTATGACTTACTACCGGGTTGATTTCGTAGCCGCCAAACTCATCTCTCGTCCCGCCAAGAGATTCGTCAGTGAGGAAAAGGCTAAGCAGCATGCAAAGCGGGTTCTGGAGGTGGCAGACGACAGCGGTCTCCTTTCCAGGGTCGCCATCGTGGCAGTCACCAAAGATGGAACTCCGATCTAATCCGGCGCTGACAGCATCGTGACCGGCTAACTCGCGCTCAATTTTGTGGGTCGGCGCCGACACCGAGCGCCTCCCCCTGCTAAGTCCTTTGAATCCTCAACGGTTCTCGCCCGTGGCCGTACCCGTACCCGTGCCAGGCTGGGTTCTTGGCTGCTTCACTTCCGCCCCAGAAAACTCCTCAGAAGATCGTGAGTGGCGCATTTTGCCGCTTGCTTTCTTTGCTTTGTGTTGGAGCTGGAGTAAGCTTGTGTCAAGGCCATCCCGAAAACTTTAGGGAGCGGGGATCCGACTCGGGCGCTGTTGGACTGACCGGGTTTCGTGTTCCTACCGTGTGATCCTAAACTCCACCCACCATTCCTCCACTGAAATAGGTAGTTCAAGATGAAAGCAAAGAGCGTGAGAAGGTTCGATCCCAAGGCGTTCCTGGCGACCATCGGTGATGGCCGGAAGATCCTGGAGTTCGAGAAGGGCAAAACCATCTTCGCCCAGGGAGATAGGGCGGACGCCGTGTTCTACGTCCAAAAGGGCAAGATCAAACTGACGGTCGTCTCGCAAACCGGAAAAGAGGCCACGGTGGGAGTGCTGGGAGAAGGCAGTTTCTTCGGAGAGGGTGGCATGGCAGGCCAAGTCCTGCGGATGGGCTCGGCCTCGGCGATGGCCGATTGCACGATTCTGAGAATAGATAAGCAGCCCATGGTTGAAGCGCTCCATCGCGAGCACTCATTCTCTGATTTGTTTGTCTCGCATCTGCTGGCACGCAATATTCGCTACGAAGAAGATCTGGTCGACCAACTCTTCAATTCCAGCGAAAAAAGGCTAGCCAGGATACTTCTTCTGCTGGCGCACTTCGGCAAGGAGGATAAACCTGAACCGGTGATTCCTAAGATCACCCAGGAGTCGCTCGCCGAAATGGTAGGCACCACACGTTCCCGCGTGAGTTTCTTCATGAATCGCTTCAAGAAGCTCGGATTTGTGGAATACGACGGCAGCGGAATGAAAGTACACAGCTCCCTACTGAATGTAGTGCTTCACGACTGACCCCGGTTCCCGGACCGATATCGCCGGTTTCGTTACCGATTCCCTCGAGCTCCATTCCAGGGGGGCGATATGGCGTATGGGAAGCGAAGTCGGAAGTGAGCTGTACTGTTTTCTGCAAGATAGACAAACAGAACCGATCTCCTGGATGTCGCTTTCTCGTTGAGTTTCAGTTTCGCGAGTCGCGAACGATCCCGAGATGACCGGGCCATTGCAGGCTTCACAGGTGAATGCGGCGAGGTGAAGGTAGTGTGTTCTCATGATGGCTGTCGAGTGACCCCACTGGCGAGCTCACTTGATCGTATCTGTCCTTGCTAGCGCCGGTCTGTGCACAATGGCTCACCTGTTCCGATTTAGACGTAACAATTTTCAGCGACCGCCGATAAATCCACGACCCCTGACATGTTCTGTTTTGACCAGACTTGAAGTCGTTTGCGTGACATCGTAAAGGAGTGGTATTTCGTTCAGCCGGGTACGCCTACTGCTCACGTCAACGCCGCGTTGTCCCCCAGCTTTCGGCGGGAGATTAAGACACGCCTGTCTTAATTTGCTGCGCCACAACTTCTAACGCACACAACCGGGCCAAGGAGGATTCATGCTCTGGACGATTTTCCTGGTTTTCTTGATTCTGTGGCTGCTCGGTTTCACCCTTCACGTAGGAGGCGGTCTGATCCACATCTTGTTGGTCATTGCCGTCGTGGTTCTGGTCTACAACCTGATCACCGGCCGTCGCATAGCCTGATCAGCGGACGAAGTTCGTCCTCTGCAAACGCTTCCACAACCAATCGTGCAGCGAAAAGGAAAATGTATTGATGAAGAAATATGGAATTGCTCTACTCACGTTGCTTTTGTCCACCTTCGCATTCGCCGGCTCAGAGCAGCAAGACCCCACCGCGCGACTGCAATCGGCAGCTACGGTTATGGACGAGATCATGGCCGCTCCTGACAAAGGCATCCCTGAAGAAGTGCTGAATGGCGCCAAATGTATAGCTGTGGTGCCTGACATGGCGAAAGGCGCATTCATCGTCGGCGGAGAGCATGGACGCGGTGTGGTTACCTGCCGTACCGCCCACGGATGGAGTGCACCGGCATTCATTTCAATTGGTGGAGGTAATTTTGGCTTCCAGGCTGGCGGTCAGTCCGTCGATCTGGTCGTCTTGTTCATGAATGACAAAGGGGTGCAAGGACTGCTCTCAAGCAAGTTCGAACTAAGCGGCGAGGCATCCGCAACCGCTGGTCCGGTGGGCAGGCATGCATCGGCCGGCACCGACTGGAAGATGAACACGGAAGCCTTGAGCTACTCGCGAACCAAGGGTCTGTTTGCTGGAGTCGCCGTGGATGGCGCCAAGATCCAGCAAGACAACGACTCAACAGAGGCTATGTACGGTAAAGATGTTTCCTTCCGTAAAACGTTATCAGGCGACGTGCACATCCCAACCAGCGCTGATTCGTTTATCGCTGCTGTCAAAGCTGCTGAAAAACAGGCGAGCCAGCACGAAACAGCCGAAGCCAAGTAACTGATTCCTGCCGGTGCGTCCCTATCCAACAGCGGCGCATCGGCTTTCGAAGGTTCAGGTTATTGTGTGGCGAGAGTTTCTTAGAAAGGGGCCGAAATAGAAAACACTGTGATGTTCCCCAATCTTCCGGTGCGTTGTCCAGACAGGGATCCTATGTCATTATCCAAAACACTGCCATTCAGAAAACCGCTAGGAATCGTGGACTCAGTCAGTCATGTGTCTGAAATCAAGCCGGTAAATCCATTCGTTGCGACGGTCAATCTCTCTCTTCCCACCCGAATCGCCACCATCGGGAACTACCTTCCGCGACAGTGCGGGATCGCAACCTTCACGACGGATTTGTGCGATGCCCTGGCGGCCGAATATGGGAGCGAACGTCTATTTGCATTACCCGTGAACGATCCGGAGTCTGAATATAGCTATCCTGAGAGAGTTCGATTCGAACTAACCGAAGAGGAACTCGCGTCCTATGAGCGGGCAGCCGAGTTCCTGAATTTTACGAATGTCGATTTGGTTTGCGTACAGCACGAATACGGAATTTTTGGCGGGACCGCCGGAAGCCACGTTCTAGAGTTGCTGCGCAATCTGCGCATGCCGATAGTCACTACGCTTCACACGGTGTTGCGTGAACCAAATCCCGAGCAGCACCGAGTGATGGTCGAGCTTGCCGAGCTGTCGGATCGCCTCATCGTAATGAGCCAGCACTCTTCGAAGTTTTTGCGGGAGATATTTCAGGTTCCCGCGGCAAAGATTGACGTGATTCCGCACGGTGTTCCCAACCTGGCCTTTGTAGATCCCAACTTTTTCAAGGACCGGTTTGGAGTGGGAGGTAAGTCCGTCCTGTTGACTTTCGGCTTACTTTCGCCGAACAAGGGAGTGGAAACAGTAATCGAGGCACTCCCGCACATTCTGGCTCGGAACTCCAACGTAAGCTATATTGTCGCCGGTGCTACACATCCTCACATCAGGCGGCGCGAAGGAGATCGATATCGGGAATCGCTGCAGTCGCTGGCGAAGGATCTCGGAGTTGAGAAGAACGTCATCTTTCACAATCGGTTTGTGAGCCCCGAGGAGATGATGGAATTCATTGGCTCAGCCGATATCTACATCACTCCGTATAAGAACGAGGCGCAGGTCGTTTCTGGAACGTTGGCCTACGCCCTTGGCGCTGGGAAGGCAGTCATCTCGACTCCTTATTGGCATGCGCTTGAGCTTCTCGATCAGCGCCGCGGGATATTGGTCCCCTTCCACGATCCCAAAGCAATTGCTGATCAAACCATCTGGCTTCTGGAACATGAGGCCGAACGGCACGCCATGCGCAAGCGGGCGTACCTGTATTCAAGGAACATGGTCTGGAAGAGCGTGGCCCAGGAATATATGCGCAGCTTCCAGCGAGCCCGCACGGAGCGCATGTGGAACCCTCGCCTGGTTAGCCCGAATGTGGAATCCAAAAGTCTCCTGAGCTTGCCTGCGGTGAAGCTGAACCATCTCGGCCGGATGACTGACGATACCGGCATATTTCAGCATGCCGTCTTTGCAATTCCGAATCAGCATGAGGGCTACACCACGGACGATAATGCCCGCGCACTGCTGGTGTCGATCCTGGCGGAGCAGGTTGCGGTGGAGGATGAAGCCCAAGCCAAGAAATTGTCGTCGCAATACTTGGCGTTTCTCTGGCTCGCCTTCAACCCGGCAAATGGCAGATTCCGCAACTTCTTGAGCTATGAGCGCCAGTGGCAGGAATCCCAAGGATCCGAAGACAGTCACGGCCGTGCTTTGTGGGCCGTGGGAAGCGCAGTCAATCAGACGGTCGATGAAGACTTGAGAGGTCTTGCCGGGCGCCTGTTTGAACTCGCTCTTCCCGCAGTGCCGGGCTTTACCAGTCCGCGCGCATGGGCATTTTCGTTATTTGGAATCCAGCAATATCTTGATCGCTTTCCCGGGGACAGGTCGGCGCAACGGCAACGGGATGCCCTGGCTAACAAGTTGTTGCACATCTATGAAGTTACTCGCACGCCAGGATGGAACTGGTTTGAAGAGGGCTTGGCCTATTGCAATGCGAACTTGTCCCACGCGCTGCTGCTGGCGGGCGCGCGAAGTTCCAACAAAGAGTGGCTCGCGGCAGGTTTGCAGTCATTGGAATGGCTTGTAGCCCAGCAGCGTTGCAGCATGCACGGCCACTTCGTTCCTATCGGCTCGCTCGGTTTCTATCGCAAGTCAGGCGACAAGGCTCGCTTTGATCAGCAACCCGTCGAAGCTGGTGCAACCGTTTCTGCTTGTCTGGAAGCGCATCGAGCCACTGGAGATCATCGCTGGCTTACTCAAGCATGGTCGGCCTTCAATTGGTTTTTAGGAGACAACGACCTGAAAACATCTTTGTACGACGCCACCACGGGAGGCTGTCGAGATGGTCTTCATCCTGACCGAGCAAACGAGAACCAGGGAGCGGAGTCAACTTTATCTTTTTTGATGGCGCTACTGGAGATGCAGCAGCTTCAATCCGATTCGGCCCCTCGGCGCGCGCTCTAGTTGGATAAATATCTAGTGCGCATACATACCGACGTTACTTGAGTTGAGTTTTTATTCTTATGAAATCACCCATGACCATGGCTATCGATACCACCGACAATCTGCTTCAGCGCCATCCTGGCAATCCAATCCTGGAAAGCAAGGACTGGCCTTACCCGATCAACAGCGTATTCAATGCCGGAGCCACGCTGCTTCCCGATGGCTCAACGCTGCTGCTCTGCAGGGTAGAGGATCGACGTGGTCTCTCCCATCTCTGTGCTGCACGCTCGGTGAACGGTATCGACGGCTGGAAAATCGATCCCGAGCCAACCCTCATGCCGGACCCGATTGAATATCCGGAAGAACTTTGGGGAATCGAAGATCCGCGCATTACTTACGTCCCCGAATTGCAGCAGTACGCCGTCGCTTACACCTCGTATTCCAAAGGTGGTCCCGGAGTTTCTCTTGCTTTGACCAGGGATTTCCGCACCTTCGAACGATACGGGGTCATCATGTCGCCCGACGATAAAGATGCTGCCCTTCTGCCCTATAGGATCGATGGGCGGTGGGCACTCATACATCGGCCGATGACTCCCTTGGGAGCTCACATCTGGATTTCTTACTCTCCTGACCTGCGGCATTGGGGAAGTCATCGAATCATGATGGAAGCGCGGAAGGGCGCATGGTGGGACGCCAACAAAATTGGTCTGTCTTCGCCGCCTATCGAGACCGAGAGAGGTTGGCTGATGCTTTACCACGGCGTAAAGCAGACAGCGTCCGGCTGCATATACAGGATCGGCCTTGCTCTCTTTGATGCCCAGAATCCGGAGCTTTGTTTGTTACGAGGCGATTCCTGGATTTTCGGTCCGGAGACCGATTATGAGCGGGGAGGCGACGTGCATGATGTGGTGTTTCCGTGCGGCCACACCATCAACCCCGACGGCGATACCTTGAACATCTACTACGGGGCAAGCGATTCCTGCGTTGCGCTGGCCCACGCACGCGTGCGCTCTCTGCTCGAGTGGCTGGACGTGAACGGCAAGATTAACGACGCACAGCGCAATCGTTAGGAAAATGAACTTGCCGAACTGAAGCGTCGGAGCGCTTCCAACTCTCAACACCCCTCACCATCTCACCGGGATAAGAGCTTCTTCCCGGTTTCCCAAGAGTTACGGCTGAAGTCATTTACACGTACCCTTAAGCCCTTAGGAGACATATGAAAAATCTTTATGTCGGCAACATGGAAGCAAGTACAACCGACGATGATCTCAAAACCGTGTTTGCAGCTTACGGTCCGGTTGGAGCGGTCACCATCATAAAGGACAAGGTGACTGGCATCCCCCGCGGGTTCGCTTTTGTGGAGATGTCTGACGACAAAGGCGCTCAAGAAGCGATTCTTGGACTAAACGGATCTCAGCTCGGAGGCAAAGCAATCACTGTCAACGAAGCCCATGCAAAGAAGAATACCGGCCCCGCCAGGAGGTAGCCGGCTAGTTGTGTGCCTGCGCCTGCAGCAGCCCGATTCCTTCCGTAGACGATGGTCAATCGGTCAATCCTGAATGCTCGCTTCGACCCGCCAAGTTCGCGGTTCTGCCTGCGAGCTTGTCCATCGTCCTCTTCTGGGGAAGTCTGCCCCTGCCAATCGCTGAGATTACGTCCGAGGGACCAGGGGGATCGAGAAGTTGGCTGCCTTTTCGGAATTTCGTGCCGACAAACGCGCTTGCCTCTATGAATAGCGGCATTCCGATGGGTCCGACGACGGCCAGTTAGCCAGAAACCGGTTTCGCGGAGATCAGGGCAAAAGCAACCTCAACAGCACACTTCCTCGAAGCCGACTATGGCCCGCGTCCTTGCGAGTCAGTCGTGGCGGTGTAATTCCCCGCTCGTCCGTCAACCGAAACCGGGGTCGTATGAGGGTGGGCCGGAGTGTCTCCGCCAAGATTAATTACAAGGCCGTGGGTTTTCGCGATCCCGCTATTAGCAGCACGACTCCGGCGGCGCAAAGGACGCCCCCAATTGCAGGAGAGAGCTTCTCATCACTATGAGTAGTGATGCCGATTGAAGAATCTCCCACCTTGACGCCGTGGGAATGGCTGGTGGGAACTGGCACGATAAATGCTAGAACCCCCAGTATGAGTACGACAATTCCGATCCAAGCTAGTGGACGCATCGCTCCTCCATTGGTCTAATAGGATCATCGACAAGACGAATCGGCCCGTGTTACACGGCAAATCAGCCCGGAGAAATAACATCCGCCTGTGCAACCCTAGTCGACGACGGAAAATTTGGGGTTCTGCAATGTCCCTTCAATCCGGATTGGGAAGGACAGCTTGCCCTTTTGTAGCTTTGCCCCCGAGATTCGCGCCATCGTGTTGGTGAAGAATCCTTGACTGTTGAGGACACTGGCTACGCCCTTGTAGTCCAGACCCCCTCCGCCAGTCACACCCAGGCTTCCTGAGCACTGAACATCGATTCCGTTGAAATCAACACTAATCTGATGGCTGAAAATCCGGCGGTTAGCGAGGTTCATATCGCCGGACAACGAAGAGAAAGAAGAGGGCGGCCGCGAGGCGGGCCCGGGATCCTTGAAGCGAGCCATTTTCATCATGTCCTTGTTCTGATTGAGAGTGGGCAACTCGCCGTTTCGCACCGTTATGCTGCCGCTCCCGCGTATCCGCCCCAGGGGATTGGGGGAGTGCTCGATTTCGCCTTCAACGTGCAGGTTCCCTTGCATCGTGCCTGTCATCTTTCCCTTACCGTCCGGGAATTGCGCGAGGAGATAAGACATGTCAACACCAGTCGCTTGCATGGTCGCGCTGAATACCGTTTGCGGACCCGCCAAATCGAAGGACAAATCTCCGGTAGCCCGCCCGCCATGCGCCTCCACACTGAAATTATTGAAAGCGACTTGCTTATTCACGACGCGTAGCTGCGATTTGACTCTCGTGGTCTGGATTGATCCGAAGCGTAAAGAGTCCGCCTCGAGGTCGCCTTCTGCGCCAAGCGAAGAGGCAGGACCAGTGAGTGCGTCCAAGTCTACCTGCTTCAGTTGAGCTGAAACATTGCGAATGTCAAGAATGATGGGCCCAGGCCGATCCGAAGGGTCGATGAGGTTCGAACCCAGCAGTCGACCGCCCTTAATTTCTACCTTAGAAATCACCCCGAAAGGGAAGGGTGCAGGCAGACCATCGTGCCTTGGGTCTTTCGATATAGCAGGATTCTCGAAATTCCAAAGGCCGTCAGGGTCAGAAATAACATTTATCACTGGAGCCTCCAGCACCAGCGACTTGATCACGATTCGCCTATGCAGCAAGAGCGCGCCAACGTCGATTTCAGCATCAAGTGTTGGCGCTGTGATGAAATAACCGGGTGGAAAAGGTGTGGGGTTTTTGACGCTGAAGTCGTAGGCGCGAATTGAAACAGCGGGAAACAGGCTTACGGCTAGGCGCGTAAGTTGTATCTGCTTTCCTGTCTTATTCTGGAGATAGGTGATCACTTCTGCTCGGTATCGGTCGGGTTGAGTGAGCACGAGCGCAACCAATGCGCCGGCAAGGACAATGACGGTCACTGACAGAACGAGAACGATGCTACGACGGCTAATCACCACAATCCTGATTGCAACCAATGTTATCAACGGGCATAACAAAAAAATGTCTAGAACTGCTCACTCGGCTATCTGGTGGGCTTGACACAAACAAACAAACAAAAACTGGCCCTCCCGCAGATGTCGGCCCGGCATGTACGGAGCGCCGAATGTCAGCAGGGCCTCAGCGCGGACTCACCGCCAATGCGGCGGGCTTATCTGGGGCAGTAACTTGTAGGGAAGATGGTTGGGCAAACTGTGGCGCCATTATTCCTGCAGACAAATATTGAGTAGGGAGTTGTGAAGCCGAATCTCGCCGTTGTACTCGACGAAGCCCAGCTTTCTGAAGCGATTCATGAAACAACTCACGCGCGATCGGGTTGTGCCGATCATCTCTGCCAGTACTTCCTGGCTAATCTTCGGAATCACCGCTTCGGGTTTGCTCTCCTTGCCGAACTGCGCAAGTAATAGCAGAATCCTCGCAAGCCGCTAAGATAAAGGGTCCAGCGTGCTGCGCCCTCTCTCTATTAAATGCCCAGGTCCTAGAAGCTATGCAAATCCGCTCCGGGGTACGATTCCCTTGGGACGCAACCGGAAGCGTCCAATGAGCAAAAGGATACAGCTACAACGTATCTCTTGCGACTAAGCTGAAATTGAGGCAAAAGCCCATGAAACTATTTGGAGTGATGAGCGCGGCAGTTCTAATTGTGCTTATCGGAACTTCTGCACTTGTCTACGCACAGCAGGAACAACAAGCTGAAAAGCAGAAACAAGAGCAGCAGGACGAGAAGCAGGGCAAGCAGGAAAAACAAGGCAAGCCGGAGGCGCAGCAGGGCGGACAACAGGCTAAGCCTGAACAGCAACAGCACGCTCAGCAGCAGCAGGAGCAGAACAAACAGCAGCAACAGCACGCTCAGCAGCAACAGCAGCAGGAGCAGAACCGAGAGCAGCAGCAACACGCCCAGCAGCAGACAGCAGCAGAGCAGAACAGCAGCAGCAACAGCAGCCAGCAGCAGCAGACCAGAACAGGCAGCAGCAAGAACGCGCTCAGCAACAGCAGCAGGCAGACCAGAACAAACAGCGGCAACAGCACGCCCAGCAGCAACAGCAGCAGGGAGAGCGTCTCTCACAGCAGCGTGAGCAGCAACTGGTTCAGCAGCAGCAGCAGCGCCTGACGCAGTACCGTCAGCATTTGGATCAGCAGCAGCATGTCCAGGAACAGCAGACGGCAAAATTGCAGCAGCAGAATCGTATGGCGCAGTACCGCTTTCAAGAAGACTATCTAGAGCGGCAGCGTCAGGAACAAACAGCTCTCAGAAACAACGGGCAGCCTGACTACGAGCGTGACCCATATTTCTACACGGCCCCGATTTATCGCTACAGTCGTGGCGGCCATAGCTACGAGATAAATCAATATGGGGCAGATTCGCTCCGCCAGGCCGTCAACTACGGCTATCAGGAAGGTTTCCAGAGCGGAGCGGCAGACCACCAGGATCATTGGCGTTCCGACTACCGGAGCTCTTATGCGTACCAGGACGCAAACTACGGCTATAACGGCTACTATGTGGATCAGCAAGACTACAACTATTATTTTCGCCAGGGATTTCTTCGCGGCTACCAGGATGGCTACAACAGCCAGTCTCGATATGGTGCGTATTCCAACGGCTCCTACAGCGTACTTGGCAATATCCTGGCGCAAGTCCTCGGCTTTCAGTCCCTCCGCTAACCGCGCGATCTGATTGGGGCCAGGCGCGGTTCTGTAGAAAAAGGTGCCTTAGGACGGGTCCTGTATCAACAATTCACATAGCAGCGCTCGATTGCAGGATAAGCTGAAAGAGGAGAAACAAGTCCGAAGTCCTCTTCCAGCATTCAGGCGGCTACGAGGGTGACTCTCCCATAGCCGCCTCCTACGAAAATGCTGAGTCTCTTCACCTCAAACTAACCCGCATTCGAGAAATAGGCGCTGTCATGAGTCCTACGGTAGACCAGTCCGCCATTGACGAGTGTGTCAGGATTAAAGGTATTGGTTATAGTCGATCCCACCATATCAGCATGTATGGCGAGCAATTTGACATTGTTTCCGATCTTTGTTCAACACGGTAGCGGAGTCGCGATCCAGGTCACAACTGCTCAGGAGCCGACGCAAAGGACGCTGCGGCTTCCTACGTCGATTCTCGTGGGGCTCAAAGACTTTCTGCCGAAAAGAGGTTGAGATCTGTCATTCGCGGTTCTTAGCGCGGCAACGGCGGGTCGCAAAGGAAGGATGGTCATATGAGCAGCGAAGCATCTGACCAGATGCTCACGCTCCTAAAGGAGCTATCGGTTTACAAGGCATTGGACGAGGATTATCGAGACGGCTCTGGAAATCGGGCCGAGACAGAAGCTTATCTGGAGCGCGAGCGGAGACGCCACGAGATCGCGAAGGAAATGCAAGGTCTCGCTGCCGAGAAGAAGACCAGTCCGCCCGAGCCATCGGCGGAAGAAACAAGCTAGTCTCGCCAGTGCTTGCTGACGGAATCAGAGCCGTCCCAACCGTAAGTTACCTTCCTCCGACGCCGAGAGCTTTCTCAGAGCTTGCATCACTCTGCGCCATACTGTTAGGAGCTCCATTTCACAATGTGGTCAAACTTGACCAGACATCGGTTGCTGGTCCGGCGACAATGGAGATGCCTGACAAGTCGCAGGTCGTGAGCTTAACAAGGAGCCCTCCTGACAATAATCGTGTGCCCTCCGTCCAAGAGTAGTCGCTTTCGAGAGCAGATGGTAAACCAATGCGAATACTGAGCCTGTGTTCTCACGCGAACGTAGGGTGGCCGATACGCTGCGGCGGGGAGACGGTAGCCTCGCAGCATTGTTATGACTGTGGAGCGCAGCGGACCTTTGTGTTTCGACCTGGTTTGCGAAAAGGGCCATGGAAGCGCGTACACCTGCGTGCCGTGACTCCTGTCGTGGTCGCCTTGCTCCCCAGCTTGCTTCGTGCTGTGCTGCCGCTGGAGCAGATCGCAAGTTCATGAATTGAGTGCTCCAAAACCACTCGTAGGCAAACCATAAATCGCTCTGCGGGATGCATGGAAAGGTAGTCGAGTTATGCCGTTAGTTCAGGTTGTCGTAGTCCTGATCGTCGTCGGAGTTCTTCTGTGGCTGGTAGATCGCTTTATCCCGATGCAGAGCTCCATTAAGTCAATCATGAATGCGGTGGTGGTTATAGCCGTCGTGTTGTGGCTGCTGAATATCTTTGGGCTCCTTCATTCCCTCTCCGGAATTCATATTGGCAAGCCGTAGCGGAGACGTGTGATTTACCACAAGGCTCTCCAAATCCGGGGTACAAGAGTCTGCGTCCAAAGACTTGAATACAACGCAGATTCGCCAATCAACGGGAGAACGGGTGTGAGAAACGCGATCTCCAGGAGCGGCTGGATTCACCCGATCCGTCTTTTTGCATTGTTGCTGGTAATGTTGATGTGCAGCTGCGTTGTATCAGCGTACTCCGTACTGAGCCACGAGGAGATCGTCGACTTGCTGTGGTCGAGCGAGATACTCCCGCTCATTCTTTATCGCTATCCTGGGCTCTCCGAAGAACAGATCAAGGAAGCTCACGCGTACGCATATGGCGGCGCAGTGATACGAGCCTAGGTTACTATCCGTTCGGCAGCGGAGTTGTCGAGAAACCTGGATCTCTTCGCGAATGTGAATGACTCGATCGGGATGTGTAATGCCATCAAACGCACGCAGCTTTTGCCAGCCGCAACTGGGTCATCCGCAAGATATAAGAAGGTGTAAATAAGAGCGGGATACAGCCACACTTTAGCCACAGAGCTTCGAGCAGAAGCGCATGTTATTGAATTACAAGCAGCTCATCCCCTATCTGAATCGCACGACTGACTACGCATCAGTTGTTCCCCCTGTGGATGTAAGACATTGAAACGACTAGAAAAGGTGGTTGTGGAGATCAGTGAAGGGAGGTCCAGAGTGAACAGGCAGTTTTATATAAGTTATTGATTTTAAAGATGGTGAGCGCGGAAGGAATCGAACCTTCAACCTACTGATTAAGAGTCAGTTGCTCTGCCAATTGAGCTACGCGCCCGTTTGTGGGGAAAACTTTCAGAAGGGCAACATCAGTATAACATTCAGCTGTCAGCTATCAGCCGTCAGCTCTCAGGATCAAGTTCCTTCTAATCGCCCAAATTCAGTCGTCCGTCCGATTTGCCTCAGCAAGCAACCTCGAATATCTGACGACTGACAACTGAGAGCTGACGGCTCCTCTACTCGATCTGCACCAACTGTCCCGCGCCAAGCGACGTCGGAGGTTGCGGAGAGGCGGCGTGTTGCGGAGCGCGCCAGAAGTCCATATACGACACCTGATGTACGCACGAAATCGTGCAATGCGGAGCGCAACCCTTCTCGGTGCGAAACTCGCGGCGAATATCGTCGACCGTGTACTGCGACAGCGGAGTGCCGGGGAAGCCGCGCTGCTGCGAGCAGTAGTGCACCAGCCCGTCCTCACATATATAGAGGTAGCGCGCGCCGGCGCGGCAGCGCCAGTCATTGGGCTTGCCGGCGGCGATATTGTCCTGGAACCAGTTGAAACGCGCGTAGTGTTTCTTCGCCAGCTTCTTCATCTTCGTGAAGACTTCGCGCTCCTGCTCTGCCAACGGCTGGAGCTGGCCTTCGCCGTCGTGAATGATGCCGATGGTCGAGGTGAACCCGAGCTGCACGGCGCGGCGGCCGACCACCAGCGCGTCATGCGGATTGCGAATGCCTCCGCCCACCACGGAGTTGATGTTCACGTGGAACTCGGCATGTTCGGCCAGCAGTTGCAGCTTCTTGTCGAGCACCTTCAGCGACTTCTTCGAGATGTCGTCGGGCATGACGTTGTCGATCGAGATCTGCAGGTGGTCCAGGCCGGCGCGGTTCAGCCGCTTGATGCGATCAGCCGTCAGCAGGTATCCATTGGTGATCATGCCGGCGATTATCGGATAGCGCCGCATGCGGGCAATGATGTCGTCGAGCTGCGGGTGCAGCAGCGGCTCGCCACCGCTGATGGTGACGATCGATGTGCCCAGGCGCGCGAGATCGTCGATGCGCTGGTTCATCACCTCGAGCGGCACCGGGTCCGACGTCTTGTCGTACTCATTGCAGTAAACGCAGTCGAGATTGCACCGCCGCATGGGGATGATCTGCGCCATCACCGGATGGTCGGTCGAGAGCACGCCCTTCGCGATCAGCTTGTATTCGCGCAGCCGGCGCTTATACTTCAGTACCCGCCGCCGCGTTTTGAGAGACACTTCCGCCATATTCTCCTAACGATTACAACATATTAGATGTGGGGGAAGGGAAGTCCGCACCTTTATACGGGGCAAACTGGGGCGTGGATGGCGGAAACCGAGGGTTGCACGTCGGTGGCTGGTCATTGCGGTTCGCTTTTCGCTCTTCGCCTGAGAGACAGCTGTCAGCTCTCAGCTCTCAGCCGTCAGCTCTCAGCCGTTGCCGCCAGTCAAAACCTCGGAGGCACCGACGACGAGACTAACGAATTCGTGATGCGCCTGGGTTAGCCGAGCTAACAACTGACGGGCTGAGAGCTTTCTGAAATTATTGATTTCGCGAATCCTTGTTTTCAATCATTTAGCCAACAAATCGCTCCTAAAATCTTGATTCTGCTGGTACTTACAGGCAAAATCCTGAGCCGCAAGCACTTACGCTGTGTTCGAGCCGGGCGACGCATCGGCGCTGCTGTGGACAGCGGCCGCCGACACTGGCTGCTTACGCAGGCTCTGGCCGGCAACCGCCGCCGCATCGGCATCGGCCTCCTGCGCATTCGCCGGTGCTGATGCTGCGCCGGCCTGGCGCTGCTGCTCTTCGATCAGCTTCCGGGCCGCAAGCTTGATGTTATGCTGGCGCGCCAACTCCTCGTAGTGCGCGCGTTCCACCCGGCGTTCTCGACGCCGGTCATTGCGCACCATCTGGTCGGCAAACTTCGTCGCTGCCTTTTCGCCCTGGCGCTCGTAGATGTCCATCAGTTCCACCTGGTCGGCGGTTACCGACGGGGCGGACAGTTCGGCCTCTCCCAGTGCCTGGCGTATGCGTGCGCGCAAAACTGGGCTGGCTGCGCTAGAAGCTTCTTCTGTTGCACTGTTGCCATACATTCCAACATCAGGATTCTGCGCGGCACCGATTACGTTTTCCGGCGGCGGAGGAAAGGCCAGCTCGGGATCGAGGTTGAGGTCGAAGTCCTGGGGCAGCTCATTTTCCTGCTCGAAGCTGGACCACTCGGTTTCGGCGTCACCCGCGGCCACGAACAGGGCGTCCTGCTTCCAGGCGCGCGCAGCGGTCAGGTTGCGGGAAGCGAGGCGCAACACGCTCATCAGGAGGCGGCCGCGCTGGACGTCGATCTCGTTATAAGTGATGGCGTCGGCCATCTGCATGAGCGCGACCTGCACCGCGAAGGGATCTTCCAGCAAGGGCAGCTTCAGGCGCGAGGGCAGATGGCGCGCCCGGGACCGGGCGGCGCGCAGTTGGCGGCCAATCTGGTCGAGGTGGAAATGGCAGTAGTCGCGATTGCGCAACGGAGGCGACTTGCATAATGCGCCGTTGGCGTGGACGTGGCGGCAGGTGGGTTGTGGCATGAGTTCTCCTGGAAATGGCTGTCAGCTGTCAGCCATCAGCTATCAGTAAAGGCCCGAAGCTTTTGCTGACGGCTGATGGCTGATAGCTGACGGCAGACTTTCCCAGTTTCGAGATTAAGAAGCTGTCAACCGGAAAGTCTGTGACGGACGAAC
Organism: uncultured Acidobacteriaceae bacterium; assembly: GCA_963819645.1. GTDB lineage: Bacteria > Acidobacteriota > Terriglobia > Terriglobales > Acidobacteriaceae > CAVVDY01. The sequence continues at coordinate 116,761 of CAWFWZ010000006.1, read as the reverse complement.
ATCAGGAAGGTACGAAAGTAACCAGCGAATTGCCACGAACCGGGGCCCGCAGGGCGTGTGATGACAGCCCAGCATGGAGCCCGCCGCGGCGGGCGGAGTGCTGGGTAGGTGCCGAGAACATAGATCGATTCCCTCGGGGACGACATCACGACTCATGAACGCTGTTTTTCGGGCGAGACTCGCTCTTTGGCAACGCGTTCTCGCGGGAGATCGTCCTTCGGCAAGCGCGCTGGCCCGCCACGAACCAGAGCCCGCAGGGCGTGTGATGACAGCCCAGGATGGAGCCGAAGGCGGAATCCTGGGTAAGGTCCAGAGAAGGTAGTCCAAGTCCCCCCGGGGACGACCTCACCCGAACAGGTGTTCGATATCTGGTTCAATCCCCGCCTTGCGCACCAAGGTCAGGAATTCCTGCTCGAACGACCATTTCTTGTGGTGTTCTTCCTGGGCGCCAATGTAATCGACCAGGATTTGTCGCTGTGATTCGCTCACGCCGAATGCGCCGTATCCCTCCTGCCATGTGAAACGCGGTACCTGCTCCTTCATCCACCGCGACGTGTGGGCCTTCAAATCCTGGACGGCTTTGGAGAGGGTCATGGTGGTGGGCAGTGCGAGCAACAGGTGAACGTGATTGCGCGTGCCTCCGGCGGTAAGCAGCGGAATGTTCTTCGATTTTGCGACAAGCGCCAGACGTGACCAGAGCAATCCCGGGTCGGTGATGAGTTGGGTGCGGCCTTTGGTCGAGAACACGCAATGGACGAGATTGCGAGCGAGCGTGTGCGGCATAGCGGAAGGTTATCGATTTCGCGATTACGCATCTGTGATTTCCGCACGTGGGATGAGTGACGTCCCCGGGGGACTCGCAGGTCTTTCTCGCCACCCTACCCAGGATTCCGCTTCGCTCCATCCTGGGCTGTCATCACACGCCCTCCGGGCTCTGAGTCGCGGCGCGCCATTATCACGCCCGGGGGGTGGTTGACCATCACACGCCCTACGGGCTCTGGGTCGTGGCGCGCCCATGCGCTTGGCGAAGAGCGAGTCTCGCCCGAAAAACAGCGTTCATGAATCGTAAAGGTCGTCCCCGGGGGACTCGGGGGATCTTTTCGGCACGACACCCAGCACTCCGCCTTCGGCTCCATGCTGGGCTGTCATCACACGCCCTGCGGGCTCTGAGTCGTGGCGCGCCCATGCGCTTGGCGAAGAGCGAGTCTCGCCCGAAAAACAGCGTTCATGAATCGTGAAGGTCGTCCCCGGGGGACTCGGGGGATCTTTTCGGCACGACACCCAGCACTCCGCCTTCGGCTCCATGCTGGGCTGTCATCACACGCCCTGTGGGCTCTGAGTCGCGGCGCGCCCATGCGCTTGTCGAAGAGCGAGTCTCGCCCGAAAAACAGCGTTCATGAATCGTAAAGGTCGTCCCCGGGGGACTCGGGGGATCTTTTCGGCACCACACCCAGCACTCCGCCTTCGGCTCCATGCTGGGCTGTCATCACACGCCCTGTGGGCTCTGAGTCGCGGCGCGCCCATGCGCTTGCCGAAGAGCGAGTCTCGCCCGAAAAACAGCGTTCATGAATCCTGAAGGTCGTCCCCCGGGGACTCGGGAAATCTTTTCGGCACGACACCCAGCACTCCGCCTTCGGCTCCATGCTGGGCTGTCATCACACGCCCTCCGGGCTCTGAGTCGCGGCGCGCCAGTGCTTGCCGAAGGGCGGCTGGGTGTCGCGGCCCGTCCCGCCAGCGCTGGTTTATAATCGAGAATTACGGCATTTACACCTCATCCAGCCTTGGAGTTTCAATACCCGCATGATTAAGTTTCTGCAGCAAGAAGGCCCGCTTAAGAAGTACGTCCTTGGCGGCATCCTGGTTTTTATCTGTCTGGCGATGAGTGCGTATCTCATCCCCGGCGGCTTTGGCGACTACTTCACCGGCGGCGTGACGCAGGAAGGTGTGCTGGCGGTGGTCGGCGACCAGAACGTCGGCATGCAGGAAGTGGCGACGCGCGCTCGCATGATCGGCCGCCAGCAGTTCCGCGGCAACGTGCCCGAGTCGCTGATGCCGTTTCTCATGCAGCGCGCCGCTGACAGCATGATCACGCAGGGCGCCATGGTGTATGAGGCCGATCGCATGGGCCTGGGCGCCAGCAATGACGAGGTTCGCGACTATCTGCACCAGGGACAGTTCGGCGAGATCTTCTTTCCCGGCGGCAACTTCATCGGCGACCAGGCTTACGAGCAATTGGTCGAGAACCAGTTCGGGCTGAGCGTGGCTCAGTTTGAGAAAGAGCTCAAGGCGCAGATCGCTTCGCAGAAGCTGCTGGCCGCGGTGGGCGCTCCGGCGATGGTGAGCGAGAAGCAGATCAAGGAACAAGTCGATAAGGACCAGACCAAGGTCAAGTTCGACTACGCCGTCATTACGCTCGACGACATCAAGAAGCAGTTGCATCCCACCGACATCGAGCTGAAGGCGTTCTACGACCAGAATAAGCAGGAGTACGTCAACTCCATCCCGGAGAAGCGCAAGTCACGCTACATCGTGATTGACCGCTCGAAGCTGGCGGACAATATCCAGATTTCGCAGGCGGACTTGCAGCAGTACTACAGCCAGCACCAGGATGACTTTCGAATTCCTGAAACTGTCACGGTTCGCCACATCCTGATCAAGACACCGGTGCCGGGAGCGGACGGCAAGGTCGTCGACCAGAAGGGCGTCGATGCCGCAAAGGCGAAGGCTGAGGACGTCGAGAAGCAGTTGAAGAATGGCGGCGACTTCGCGGCGCTGGCGAAGCAGTACTCCGAGGACCCCGGCTCGGCGGAGAATGGCGGACTGTTGCCGCCCATCACCAAGGGTCGCACCGTGCCCGAGTTCGAGCAGGCCGCGTTCAATACCCCCGTCGGCCAGACTACCGGACTCATTCGCACCAGCTATGGTTTCCACATCATTCGCGTGGAAGGCAAGCAGAGCGCGCGCATGAAGCCGCTCGATGAAGTGAAGGGACAGATTGAGCCGATCCTGAAACAGCAGAAGGCTGCTGCCGCGGCGCAGAAGCTGGCTGACACTGTGCAGAGCCTGGCTCGCACCAACGGCCTGGACAAGGCTGCGGCTGACAAAGGTCTGTCGGTGACGGCGACCGATTTTCTGACCAAGACCGATGCCATGCCCGGAGTCGGAAATTCGCAGGACCTGATGAGCGCAATCTTCAGCGTCAAGAAGATGGACCCGCCGGCGACGGTTTCGATTCCACAGGGATACGTGGTGTATCAGGTGACGGACGTCGAGCCGCCGCAAACGCCATCCTTCGACCAGATCAAGGCCAAGGTGGAGGACGAGTTCAAAACCCAACGCGCACAGCAGATGCTGGCGCAGAGAACGCAGGAGCTTTCTGACCGCGCGCACTCAGAGCACGACTTGAAGAAGGCGGCGCAGGAGATGGGTGCCACGGTGAAGACAAGCGATCTGGTAGGTCCGACTGCGCAGGTTCCTGACATCGGCGCGCTCACCGGAGCGGCGGAGCAGATCTTCACCCTGAAGCAGGGCGAGATCAGCGGTCCGATTGGCTTACAGAGCAGCGGCGTGGTCGCCATGCTGATTGAAAAGCAGGAGCCATCGGCGGACGAGCTGAAGAAGAGTTGGGACTCGGCCAAGGAAACGCTGTTGGCGCAGAAGCGGCAGGAGATGGAAGGACTTTACGTTCAGAACCTGCGCGACCGCCTGGAAAAAGAAGGCAAGATCAGGATCAACAAGAAAGAAATGGAACGTCTGGCCAAGGGTGGTGAAGGCAGCTAACACCTGTCGGCCGTCAAGCAATGGGCCGGCGACCACCGGCCTAGGAATTATAAGAACTTCTGCAACACGGGCACACCACTCCGGCGTGCCTGCTCTCATCTTTAAGCAGGACGCATGATCTCCAAGCGCTCTTCAGGACTCCTGATGCACCCGAGTTCCTTCCCTTCGCGGGGAGGCATCGGCGACTTCGGTCCGGCGGCGTATGAATTCGCCGACTGGCTGAGCGCTGCCAAGCAGACGCTGTGGCAGGTGCTTCCGCTGGGGCCGCTGGGATACGGCAATTCACCTTACTCCTGTACCTCGGCCTTCGCCGGGAACACGTTGTTGATCAGTGCTGAAGCCCTTGCCGAGCAGGGGTTGCTGGAGCGTGAACGGGTGGAGTCGCTGCCCGATGGCAAGTCTCCGGTCGATTACGAAGTGGTGCGCGCGCAAAAACTCCCGCTACTGCGCGAAGCCGCTGACCGGTTTTTCAAGCAGCCGAAGGCAGATCTCCAGCGCGCGTACGAGACCTTCTGCGAACAAAACGATAAGTGGCTGGAAGACTACGTTCTGTTCAGCGTGCTGCGTGAACATCGCGACGACCAAAGCTGGCAGTCGTGGCCACCGGAGTTGGCTCAGCGTGAGCCGGCGGCGCTGGCGAAGGTCCGCAAGGAGCTGGAACAGGAACTCAACCGCGAACGTTTTCTACAGTTCGCCTTCTTTCATCAGTGGTGCAAGCTGCGCTCGTATTGCACCGAGAGAGGCATTCGCATTGTCGGCGACGTTGCCATCTTCGTCAGCTACGACAGCGCCGATGTCTGGACGCATCCTGACATCTTTCGCCTGCACGACGACCTTACGCCGCTGGTTGTCTCTGGCGTTCCACCCGACGCCTTCAGTGCCACCGGGCAGCGCTGGGGCAATCCGCTGTACGACTGGGACAAACTCAAGAAGCGCGGATACGACTGGTGGATCGACCGCCTGCGCTGGGCGGTTGAAACCTGCGACATCGTCCGCCTGGATCACTTCCGCGGCTTCGAGGCGTACTGGGAAATTCCCGCCGACGAAGAGACCGCGATCCACGGGCAGTGGGTGAAGGGGCCGAATGAGGACCTGTTCATCGCACTGCGCAATGCATTGGGCAAGCTGCCGTTCATTGCCGAGGACCTTGGGCTCATCACGCCCGAAGTTACGGAGTTGCGCAAGAAGCTCGACATTCCGGGAATGAGAGTGATGCAGTTCGGCTTCAACGATCGCGGCGCACACATCTATCTGCCACATTTTTACGAGCCGAACACGGTGGTCTACACCGGCACTCACGACAATGACACGACGCTTGGCTGGTGGAAGACCTCGGCCACGGAAGAAGAGCGAATTTCGGCGGCGACGTATCTCAATATCACGAGCGAAGACGACATTGCGTGGTCGTTCGTGCGGGCGGCGCTCACTTCCGTCGCCAATTTGGCGATTGTTCCGGTGCAGGATGTGCTCGGTCTCGACAGCGATGCTCGCATGAATGTTCCCAGTAAGACGCTGGGGAACTGGTCGTGGCGGCTGCGTAAAGGCGCGCTTACCCCCGAGCTGGCAGCGAAGCTATCGCGGCTGGTGGAATTGACCGATCGCGATGCTGTCCTGCGCGAGGTTCATGAAGCGAAAGACGCCGACGCCGAACAGCAAGCCTCAGCCAGTGAGCAGCGCAAAGGGAAGATGTGCGAACAAATCGCTACATAAAAGCGTAGTTCCGTTCCTCACGGGCACCGTCTGTCCGGTAAAATAGTTGCGCAATCCTGAATTTGCGACCTTCGCATCGATGTGAAGACTGGTATCGTTCCAGACATGTCCAAGCGGAGGTGCCTCCGATCCTCGCATCAGGCTGTAAGCGAAGCGCGGAGCCGCTACGATGATGGACTCGCCGCCGTAGCTCCGGGCAAAGGCAATAACATGCTCTTCTTTGCTGCCGTAGGCCGGCAGCGGAACGTAGCTCCCCTGGCTGAAGAGCATGCGACGCTCTTGCCGCAGCTTCAGCAATTTCCCGGTCAGCCAAAGTTTGATTCGGCCATCTTCACAATGCTGAAGCAGTTCGCTGAAGAACCCTCCGCCAGCGCTCTCCTGTTCATGCAGTGAATCCAGCAATCCCTGTCGCAGTCTGAAGTCGACGGGCCGGCGGTTGTCCGGATCGACCAGGCTGAAGTCAAACATTTCCTGGCCCTGGTAGACGTCGGGCACTCCCGGGCAGGTGAGTTTCAGCAGGGTTTGCGTCAGCGAATTGATGGTTCCGAAGTACTTCACGCCGGGCATGAATTTCTGCAGCGATTCATAGAACTGATTTGGCCTGCCGCGCCGTGCCGGGCTCAGAATGCGGGCGACGAACTCTTTCAGCGCATCGGCGTATTCCGGATTCGGATTGAGCCAGCTCAGGTTGACCTTGGCTTCGTGCGCAGCTTTCTCCATGTATTGCTGGATGCGCCCGGTGAACTCCTGCCAATCGCGTTCGCTATCCATGCGCATGGGGATCGCGCCGACGATGGTCTGATAAAGCAGGTACTCCTCATTGTTATCCGGAACCAGCCGCCCATCGGAGATCTCGATTTTGCGTGTGCGATTAAGGCGACGCCACTTCATTACGTTCGCCGACCAATGTCGTGGCATCTCCGAGAGCACATCGAGCCGGGCGCGAACATCTTCGCTACGCTTGGTATCGTGCGTCGAGGTGGCCAGCATGGAGTGCGGCCATTGCTGCGCGCGCAGTTGATTGCCGCGATGAAATTCGTCCAGCGAAATTCCAAACTCCGCCGGCGAGCCGCCTACCTCGTTCACCGAGACGAACCGGTTGTAGACGTAGCAGGTGGTGTCTTCCAGCCCCTTGGCCATGATGGGGCCGGTAAGCTGCTGGAACTTCAACGTAAAATAAAGTTGATTGCGAAATCCATAAACTGTAGGGCCTTCGTCGGTGCCTTTGAGCAGCAGAATGTTTTGCAGGAAGTCGAAAGCGGGAGCGATGTCGGGATTGCGCCGCTTGGCCTCGGCAATGGCCTGCTCGACGTAGAGGCGGTCATGTTCCGCTATGTTGCCGCGCTCGTCGATATAGGTGCGGTAAACCGGGAAGCATGCGATAGCTTCGCGGATCGTGTTGCGGAGTACGCTACGGGTGAAGTCGCGGGCGCGCCGGTCATGCATCGAGATGCGATCGAGCAAGTGGCTCAGCACGTTGACTTCGCTCGACAGCGCCTTGTACATCACGTTCTTCTTGCTCTCGTACATGATGGTGTCGGGATTCACCGCCGTGCCGGTAATGCGTTGGTAGAGATTGGTGAAGTATCTTTCGTGGCGGCCGTCGATGAGCACGCCGTTGACGAGGTTGGTGAAGTCGTAGCCAACCGTGCCGTCCACCGGCCACTGCGGCAGGTGCTCTCCGCGCTCCAGAATTTTCTCCACCAGCAGATAGAGCGGGGCCGCGACGTTGCTCGGCGCACCGCGCTCGGCGAACGCGGCCTGCACCTCCAATTCAATTCCATTGTCGCCCGCGCTACTTGCCGGTTCGGGCCCGCAGCAACGGCTGGCAGCGTACAGCATTTGCAGTCGCGCGAAATATTGCGCCGGGTTCAGCAGCCCATCGGGATGATCGATGCGCATGCCGTTGACCAATCCATCGGCCAGCAGCCGGCGAATCAGCCGATGCGTCTCGGCGAAGACAACTGGGTCTTCCATGCGCAGGCCCGACCAGGTCGTTGATATCGAAGAAGCGACGGTAGTTGATCTCTTCGCCCGAAACTCGCCAGAATGCCAGCCGATACGCTTGCGCCTCCAGCAAGGCATGCAGGCGGTCGAAGCTGGCAGGCTCGCCGGGCCGGCCGTTTACCTGTAACAGCGCCTTTTCGATGGCCCGCGCCACCGGCAGTTTCGCGGCGAGTTTCGCCAGTCGTTCATGCAGTACGGGAATTTCGCGCTGGCGTCGCGCAACCAACTCGGGTTCAGTGGAACAGTTTCGCGGAAGCTGCCGCAGGTCGGCGAGCAGGGAGCGAAACTCACGCAGCGCCGGCTCCCGTCGTACATTTTCGGCGGCAAGCTCATTCAACCCGTCGAAGATAATCGGGATAGTCTGTGGGTCGACCAGCACCATGTTATCGCCGTACGAAATCGAGAAGCGGCGGTTGGTGAAGCTCAGCTTGATGTTGCCGCTTTCGAGTTCGTCGCCATAAGTGCTGCCCAGAATCGGGATCAGCACCTTATTGCGCAACTCTTCTTTTAACGGCTCCCAATCGATGTCAAAGAATGCAGCGTGAGCTGAGGCACGCCCGTTCTCCAGCACGTCCTGCCACCAGGGATTGCTGCCGGGCCCGATGCCCATGTGGTTGGGCACCGTATCCAGGATCAGTCCCATGCCGTGCGCTTTCAACTCCACCGCCAGTGCGCGGAACTCCTCTTCCGTTCCTATCTCAGGATTGATCTGGTTGTGGTCGACGATGTCGTATCCGTGGGCGCTGCCGCTGCGCGCCTTCAAGATCGGCGAGGCATAGCAATGTGTCACCCCCAGCCGATGAAGATAGGGGACAAGCCGCCGCGCATCTTCGAAGCGGAAGTCGCGATTGAACTGCAGGCGATACGTCGAGAGCGGGAGCGAATCTTCTTTGGCTGCAGAAAGCTCGTCGACGCACTGCGCCAGCGAGGTCGTCTCCTCGACCAGTTCCAGATTGCTGATGGACATGACAGTCAGTTTTTCGAAAGCCCCCGAACGGTACTTAGCCCAGAAGTAAGTAAGATGCGGCTCGTAGCTCTTTCGCTGGCCGAATCAGCAGGGTGGCAAATTCGTGGGCACCGGATTAGAGCACCGCCAGACGCAGAATCAGAGCGCAGTAGCAGACCAGCTAGGGTATTCGCCTGATTGCGATTCCTAAGTACATCACTGTGACAGCTTCGTAACAATTCCGGCTCAGCTTACGACAAATGCCTGATGTGCCCCGGTCGCGGCCTTAACGATACTTCTGACATACGCCAGCACCGCTCCGCCTCGCTAAGTTTGCGAAACCCTCCGGAGTCCTGGTCAACGCCAAGGAGTCATCTGGATGAAACGTTGCTGCTGCTTAATAGGCTTGCTATTCTCTCTAACTTCTTTCTCGGTTGCTACTATTCAAGTCAACCTGATTTCCCCAACCAGTAACAGCTCTTCCGCCGCTCCCATCCACCTGGTAGCGAACGCCGTGGGCCAGTCCGTGACCATCGGATGGGCTGCCTCTATCGATGGACAGGTTGCGTGGACCGGTCCGGGCACTCCGAGCATCGACGTCTGGATCCCGGTTGCAATGGGAGCGCACCAATTGGTAGTACACGCGTACGACAACCACGGCACCTTCGGAACTGCAATCGTTCAGATCACGGTGGTCACCGACGGTCTGCCGGTTCCGCCGCCCGATGCAATCGTGTTCAACAAGATTCAACAGAACGGTAACTGGGGATCGTGCAATTCGTCCGACTGCGCCGGGGGCAGCGGTCAAGGCGTCTACTGGATGGCGCAGAACCAGAGCGCCCCTGCGCTCAGCGGCAGCAGCATGGAGTTCTTTAATTCGGGGTCCTGGGCCAATGCATTGTGGTGGCAAAAGCTCGGGGGCAACAATAATGTGCACAATTTTGTTTGGGATTTCTACTTCTACGTAGATTCCAACTACAACGTCGCTGCCCAGGCGCTGGAGTTCGACTCGTTCCAGTTCATTAACGGCTACAACTACATGATGGGCACCGAGTGCGTCTACCCCTCGCAGATTTGGGACACATGGGACGAAGCCTCAGGTCATTGGATCCACAGCAGCATCGCATGTCCGCACTTCGCTGCGAATACCTGGCACCACATGCAGCTCTATACCACAACCAACGCCGGCAAATATCAGTACACGTATGTGACGATGGTTATCGATGGCAAGAGCACTCCGGTGAACATCACCGGCAATGCGAAGTATCTAAATTGGGGCAACAATCTGGGAGTGCAGTGGCAGTTGGACCAGAACGCCAACGGCTCCGGCATTCACGAATGGATGGACAACGCCAAGCTGACGGTTTGGTGATAAGAGCTGTCATCCTGAGCGCGCTTCTTTTGCGAGCGAGGGACCTGGGCGCGCCGATTCGCGCCGGTGCGCGAAAGGCACGCATCCTTATTTCCGGCGGGGCCGCCCCCTTGGTTTTGCGGGCGGCTGTCTGATAGCCTAGATATCATCCGGCAGAGTAGATGCCGAAATGTACAAGGAGAGTTTTGCAATGAAGATTCGTTCTAAGGCGGCGCTCGCGCTGGCGGGTTTGCTCATATTGGCAGTCGCAGGGCTGACCCAGATGGCGGTGGCGCAAGACGTTGCCCATTTCGTTAGCGGCGTTGTTAAGCATGTCGACAAAGACAGCAAGACCATGGTGGTGAAGGCCGCTGATGGTACCGAGCACACCGTCAAGTACACCGACAAGACGACCTGGAAGGGTACCAAGGACGCCGGTGAGGGCATTGCAGAAGGCTCCAAGGTCACGGTGAAGTACACCGAAAAGGGCGGCGAGAAGACAGCCGACGCGGTGAAAGTTACCGGCAAAGACGTAGGCAAAGCGGTCGCGCAGTAACACCCGCGTCAATTGCCGTGTGAGACTTAAGGCCCGGAATCTTCCGGGCCTTTTTCTTATAGAGATTGTCATCACGCGCGAAGCGAGGGATTTGTTCTCGCCAGCAGCGTCGAGTATCTCCCTTGAGGCAATGAGGTTTGCTCTAGACACGAGAGCAGATCCCTCGCGCCAACAGCTGGCGCTCGTGATGACAAACGAAAGTGGAGGCGCGTCGCAGCCCTAATCCGCCGCCGTCTGCTCCATAACGGGAGCCGACTTTCGCACCGGCCATGATGCTGCCAGCGCCGCTCCGACATACATCGAGGCAACTAGCCAGTAGGCATATCGCAGTCCCTCGCGATGCGCGGCCTCACCCGCCATCAATGACGTAAAAATCTGTAGAGCGCTGGCAAGGAAGAAGAACGTATTCTGCACCCGGCCCATGATGTACTTGGGCACCATCGTCATCATCTCCGACGAGATGGCTATGCCGCCGACGCCGCGGCTCGATCCCATGATGAACAGCACCACCACCGCGATCGCCAGCCAGCGCACTCCCGGCAGGAAGAACAGTGACAGCGCGATCATCGACATGAAGATGGTCACCGAGCGATGCGCGCCGTAGCGGCGAATGATGCGCGACGAGTAGATGACGCTGACCAGCGCACCAATCGCCCATCCGCCATTCAGCCAGCCATATCCGACGGCTCCGGCGTGCAGGATGCGATCGCTCAACGGCGCCGTCAGCACTCCCTGCGTCATCATGGCCGCGATGAATAGTGCCCACGCGATGCCCAGCAGCAGCGCCGGCCGATTGTGTGCCACGTACTCGTAGCCCTCGCGTAGCTCGTGGAAATATTTCGCGACAGCCTTGGTCGGACGCTCGCCGGAATCCTGCTGCTCGGGCTGCGTGACCACCACGCGCCCTTTGCGCACCTGAAACACGCACGCAATCGAGATAACATAAGTGGCGCTGTCGATGAGCAGCACGCCGCCCAACCCGATGTGGTTGTACATGAAGCCGACGACCGCACCTGCCATCATCCAGCCGCCCTGCACGGCGGCCAGCATCAGCGCGTTGGAATCGAGCATCTTGTCATCGGGAGAAAGCTCCTGCACCAGCGCGTTCAGCGTCGGCCAGAACATCCAGAAGCCGACGGAGACGACCATCGTCATCCCGTAAACCTGCCACAGGTGAACCCGATGAGTGAGCGCCAGAATGGCAACGGTGAGGATGATCGCACCGCGCGCCGCGTCGAGTCCCATCATGAGATGGCGGCGGTCGTTGCGATCGATGATGACGCCGGTCAGCGGCAGCAGGGCCAAGGTTGGCAGCGTCATGAGCGCGATCATGATGCCGAGCGACACCTCGGAATGCGTGGCCTGCAGAATGAACCAGGTCACGGCGGCACTGTTCATGCCGCTTCCGATCATGGAGATGAGATTGGCAGTAAACACCAACCGCATTCCACGATGCCGCCAGATTTCGCGCATGTACAACTTTAGCGCAGATTGACGGTCATTATCCGCACAGCACGGCGCCGCCGTTGATGTTCAACACTTCGCCGGTGATGTGGCGCGCCCAATCGGAGCCGAGGAAGACGACAGCATTCGCGACATCCTCCGCCGTCGCCAGACGCTTCAGCGGGATCGCGGCGATGGCCTTGCGCTTTTCTTCGTTCTCCTCGGCGGTGAACACAACATGATTCAGTTCGGTGTCGACCCATCCCGGAGCAACGACGTTCACGCGAATCTTCGGCGCCAGCTCCGTTGCCAGCGACTTGGCGAAGCTGATCTGTCCACCCTTCGAGGCCGCATAGTTGGAATAGCCCGCTTCACCGCGTTGTCCGGCGGTCGAGCTGACGATGACGATGGAGCCTCCACCATTGCTCTTGAAAGCAGGCACGGCAGCGCGCGTCACCGTCCAGGTGCCGCGCAGGTTGCAATCGATCACGCGGTCCCACACCTCGTCGGTCATGTCTTCCACCGGAGCACCCTCCCAGATGCCGGCGTTCGCCACCAGCAGATCGAGCCGGCCAAACTGCTCGAGGGTTTGCTCGATCAGCGCGCTGGCCTCGTCGCTATTACTTACGTCAGCCTGTATGGCAAGCGAACGGCCGCCTTGTTCCGCGACCTCGCGCACCGCTTCGTTGGCTTCTTTGGTATGCGTGAGGTAGTTGACGACAACGTGCGCGCCGGCTTCAGCCAGTCGCTGTACGGTGGCGCGGCCGATACCGCGCGAGCCTCCGGTGACGATGGCCACGCGGTCGCGCAGCAGATGACTGGGGAAGGTGTTCAATTTGGTTTCGGTTAGAACGGTCATAGGTGCTCCATTAAATTCTGGCGGCGCAGGAAGAAAATGCAGGTCCCTCGCTGCGCTCGGGATGACAAACCTAAAAACAAATCACAACCCAACAAATTCGGGTACTCAACTGCTCACGCGCGCCAGCGCACTTCGCGCGTCGACTCGCCCATTCACCACAGCGGCGATGGCATTCACCTCGGCCAGGAATCCGTCATGCCCATGTGCCGACTCGAACTCTGTGTAATCGCACTCCACACCTGCGGCCTGGATGCGCTCGGCCAGAGCACGCACGTCCTCCGGAGGAAACAGCCAGTCCGAGGAAATTCCGATCAGCGACACATGCGCCTGAATACGCTGCAATGCTTCCGCTTCCGAGGCGTAACCGCGCGCAAGATCGAAGGTATCCATCAGCTTGGTGATCGCCAGGTACGAATTGGCGTCGAAGCGCTGCACGAATTTCTCGCCTTGATAGTCAAGATATCCTGCAACATCGAAACGCTCATGCAGTGAGCGCAGCGGATCTTCGCCATTGCGGTTCGGCTTGCGCGCATAGCGCTCGCCAAACAGTTCTGCCGATTTGTAGGAGCACATGGCGATGGCCCGCGCCAGCGCCAGTCCCTTCTCCGGTTGCTGCCCGTCAGCATAGCGGCCGTCTTTGAACCCGGGATCGAGCAGGATCGCCCTGCGCTGCAGATGATTCAGCGCCAGCCCCATCGCCGACAGCGGCGCGGTTCCGATGGCGATGCAATGTCCTACTCTGTCGGGGTAGTCGACGGCCCATTGCAGCGCCTGCATTCCGCCAATGGACGCGCCAATAACGGTGCGCAGGCGCTCTACACCAAGCGCGTCGAGCAAATAAGACTGTGTCCTGACGATGTCGCGAATGTGGATGACAGGGAAGTCCGGCCCGTACGGTTTATCGGTTGCTGGATCGATAGAAGTTGGCCCGGTCGAACCGTAGCAGGAGCCGAGAATGTTCGCGCAGATAACGCAATCGCGCGACAGATCGAACACTGCGGGTGCCCCATTCAATCCGGGGGTTGGATTGAGTGGGAGAGGGTTAAACATCTCCGGCCACCAGTCGGCCACACGCGCCGAGCCCGACAACGCATGACACACCAGCACCGCGTTATCGCGAGCGGCATTCAGTTCGCCATAGATGGCGTACCGGATCGTGACCGGCTGTAACGCGCCGCCCGACTCCAGCCGGAACGGCGCGTCACTGGCGAACGTTAAATCGCCTTCCCGCGTTGGTTGCAGACCTGCTCCCATTAGCCGGTTATCACCTCGCCTCAGCGGTAGTGGCATTACATGTTGGCGCCTTGCTGGTCGCCGCCTGGATCGCCTGCTCGATGTCGGCGATGATGTCGCGCACATCTTCAATGCCGACCGACAGCCGCACCAGATCAGGAGTGACGCCGGTTTCGCGCTGCTCCGATTCGGCGAGCTGCTGATGCGTCGTCGACGAAGGATGAATCACCAGCGATTTGGCATCGCCGAGATTCGCCAGCAGGCTGAACAGTTTCACAGAGTTAATAAACTTCTTGCCCGCATCGTATCCACCCTTGATGCCGAACGTCACCAGCGAGCTACATCCGGCCGGCAGATACTTCTTCGCCCGCTGGTAATACTTGCTGGTCGGCAGCCCGGGATAGTTCACCCACTCCACTTCAGCATGCCCCGCCAGATATTCAGCGACCTTCAGCGCGTTTTGTGAGTGCCGTTCCATCCGCAGGTGCAACGTCTCAGCGCCTTGCAGCAGCAGGAAGGCGTTGAACGGCGACAGCGCCGCTCCGGTATCGCGCAGCCCCTGTACGCGAGCCTTGATGATGAAGGCCAGCGGCCCAAATGCATTGGTGTAGGACACGCCGTGATACGACGGATCAGGCTCGACGAAATCCTTGAAGCGGCCCGAAGCGGCCCAGTCGAACTTGCCGGCGTCAACGATGACTCCGCCAATCGAATTGCCGTGCCCTCCGATAAACTTCGTTGCCGAGTTGATGACGATGTCCGCTCCCCACTCGATGGGGCGACACAACGCCGGACTGGGTGTGGTGTTGTCGATGACGAGCGGCACGCCGTGGTCGTGCGCGATCTTGGCGAGCTCCTCGATGTCAACGATATCGAGCTTGGGATTGCCCAGCGTCTCGGTGTACAGTGCTTTCGTCTTCGGCCCAATCGCCGCGCGCAAGCCGGCGAAGTCGTCGGCGTCGACAAACTTCACGTTGATTCCAAGCTTGGGCAGCGTGTAGTGAAACAGGTTGTAGGTGCCGCCATACAGCGAAGTCGTCGAGACGATGTCGTCGCCCGCCGAGGCCAGCGTCGTAATCACCAGCGTCTCCGCGGCCTGACCTGACGCGGTCGCCAATCCTGCCGCCCCGCCCTCGAGCGCGGCAATGCGTTTCTCGAAAACGTCGGTGGTCGGGTTCATGATGCGGGTGTAGATGTTGCCGAACTCCTGCAGCGCGAAGAGCCGGGCGGCATGGTCGGCGTCGTCGAAGACGTACGACGTTGTCTGATAGATGGGCACGGCTCGCGATTTGGTAGTGGGATCAGCCGACTGACCTCCGTGAATGGCGAGGGTGTCGAAGTGAAAATTTGGTTTCGACTCGGATTGGCTCATGATGCTTGCTCCTGATGAAATTTTGCTGGCCCCGGATTCGCGACGAGATGAACTTTTGACAAAAACACAAAAGCCCACGATCGCTTGACCGTGGGCTGCCTTGGAAAGTTCGCGGCTGCTTACTCTACACGCCGCTCCTTCACACAACCCACAGGCACACTGCAGCACATACACATGGCCATGGCCATGTTGCTGAAAGTGGTCGCGCTGTAGGTAGCGTGAAACATTTGTTAGTCAAAATACAGGGAACGGCGCGCGGATGTCAAGTCGGGACCACCCAGTTGCGACTGGTCGCGTGAAAAGCCTTAACCACAGAGACACAGAGACACAGACGAAATCAGGTCAGAGAAACCTTAAGCATGAAGGAATGCGGTAGTCTCCTTGAGCGTAGTTGGATAGATAGGCTCTCTTCTGTCGTCTCTCGTGACCTCCGTGTCTCCGTGGTGAGCGCTCCCGCCTACCACTTTTTGTGCAACTTCCCAGTTTGCTTCCGGTCTATACTTGTGAGCAGAGATGTCCACCCCTGCGGTTCCCAAACCGATGGAAGCGGTCACTGAACCTGCGCCGCAGCAACACGACGTGCTGCCCACTTTGTTCGGTGAGGGACAGGGCCTGTACGCCACCCGCAAGGACACCTTCCTCTATTCATTTCTCTTGCATGTCGTTGCTGTAGGACTACTTATCTACTCCACCCATTGGGTTGTAAGCCACCAGGACGAGATCAAGCAGCAGGTGGTTGGACTGGTTACCGACATCAGTCCGTACCTGCCGATGCAGATTTCCAAGACCCGCGCCGGTGGTGGAGGCGGCGGTGGCGACCGCGACAAGTTGGCGGCTCCCAAAGGCGCGCTGCCTAAGCTGTCGAAGGACCAGATTGTTCCTCCCGCGATTGTGGTGCGCAACGACGATCCCAAGCTGACGGCGACGCCGAGCGTTGTGGTTCCGCCTGAAATCAAGCTGCCAACCATTGGTGCGCTGGGCGACCCGCTCTCCAAGGTGATTGGTCCGCCATCGAACGGCACCGGCTCCGGCGGCGGTATCGGTAGCGGCAGTGGGGGCGGTGTGGGTTCCGGCACCGGCCCAGGCGTTGGCCCCGGACACGGCGGCGGATATGGTGGCGGCGCCTATCGCGTCGGCGGAGGCGTGAGCGCGCCCAAGGCGTTATACGCTCCCGATCCGGAATACTCGGAAGAGGCGCGCAAAGCGAAGTATCAAGGCACCGTGGTTTTGTGGATGGTGGTGGGCGCCGACGGACGTGCGCAGCAGATTCGCATCCAGCGTTCGCTGGGCATGGGGCTCGATGAGAAAGCCATCGAAGCTGTCCGCCAATGGAAGTTCGAACCCGCTAAACTCAACGGCCAGGCCGTCCCCGTACAGATCAACGTCGAAGTAAACTTCCGGCTGTACTAAAAGCCCGTAGGGCGTGTGCATGACAGCCCAGCATTGCGCCTTCGGCTCCATGCTGGGCTGTCAGCACACGCCCTGCGGGCTTTGGATCATAGTAAGGGAGCATCAGTAGCAATTATGGTTGTGGCGGACCGACACGTTCAAGAACCGTCGGATTTTCGCCCAGGTTGACGGCGCCTCACCCCAGCTCCGCACGTGCGATTGCCGCCGCCGCAATGGCCGCGGTTTCGGCGCGAAGAATGGTTTCGCCCAACGACGCCGAGATCCAACCTGCGCGAGCGAACTCACTCAACTCATCGGAAGTCCAGCCGCCTTCAGGGCCGACGGCCAACGCCAGAGAAGGAATCTCATCTCGCGAGCGAAGAGCTTCGCTGAACGTCATGTCGCGCTCACTCTCGGCAAGGATGATTTTCACTTCGGCATCGAATCGCAACGCATCGGCCAGCTTCTGCGGCGACGCAATCTCCGGAGCTGCCAACCGCCGGGACTGCTGGGCTGCTTCATGCGCTATGCGTCGCCAGCGTTCGGCACGCTTCTCCGCCGCCTGTGACAGGTGCTTCTCCGTGCGACGAGCAATCACTGGAACAATGCTGGTGACGTTCAGCTCGGTACATTTTTCAATCGCCCACTCCATGCGATCGAACTTGAACACCGCGAGCAATAGCGTCACCGGAACCACTTCGCTGCCCGACAACACCTCGTCGCCGAGAGCAAACTCAATCCGCTCGTCCGCGACTGACGAGACGGTCGCGTGGAACACGTGCTCTCCGCAGGCGACATCGAACTCCTGACCGACACGCGCGCGCAGAGTGCGTGCCAGATGCGCAGCATTGGCGCCGGTCAGAGCAGCGCTCTGGGCAGAATACTCATCGGCGATCCAGCGGCGTCGTGTCATCGCGCGGTCAGCAACAGAAGGTTGGCAATGGCAATGGATGCGTAGATACCGCCGAAGTAGCGGTTCTGGCGGGTCAATCGTTCTTCTTCGAAGAGGCGGCTATCGAGTACAAACTCGAGCGACGAAACCGCCCCGACCAGCAACGCGATGATGAGCCATGTCGCCTCGGGACGGGGGGTGCGGACAGCGAACGGCATGGCGACCATCGAGAAAGCAAGAAAGATGTAGCCGCCGAAGCGGGCGCGCTTTCGGCGACCCGAATCCTGATAGCGAATGAGGAGGATCTTCGCCAGTTCGCGCGGCCGAAGCAAACGCGCTGCCGCCGGCAATACGGTCACCAGCAGCAAAAACCACGCGTAGATGCGGAGATCATGGTCCAAGGGAAGAATCGCTATTCGCTATTCGCCTTTCGCCGGAGAGTCGGCCACGCCAGTTGCGCAGCCCGCCAATCTTATTGAAGTCCTCTCGGCGAAGAGCAAAACTCCTCGCGAGCTCCGCGGAAGGCCCAAAGTCGGGTTCATGTTCGCGACACCGTCTGGCGAACAGCGAAGAGCGAATGGCGAACAGCGGTTTCTACGCGAACATGTCCTTCACTTTGTCGATCAGGCCGCGATCCACCGGTTTATTTTCCACTGCGCTCTCGCCTTCCAGTTCGGTGAGCAGTTCGCGCTGACGCTTGCTCAGTTTCGAAGGTGTCTGTACCTTCAGCTCGACGTAGAGGTCGCCGCGTCCATGCCCGTTCAGCACCGGCACGCCCTTGTTCCTGAGCCGCAGAACGGTGCTGGTCTGCGTTCCCTCGGGAACCTGCATCTTCTGCTGACCTTCGAGCGTAGGCACTTGGATATCGGTTCCCAGCGCCGCCTGGGTAAACGAGATAGGAATCACGCAGTGCAGGTCGCTGCCTTCGCGCTGGAAGAACGAATGCTCCTTCACGTGCAGCACGACATACAAGTCGCCGGGAGGTCCGTCGTAAATCCCCGCCTCGCCCTCGCCAGAGTAGAGAATGCGCGCGCCTTCCTCAACCCCCGCGGGAACTTTCACGGTGACGGTGCGATCGCGCTTCAGGCGCCCCAATCCCTTACACTTCTTGCACGCCTCGACAATCAGCCTGCCGGTACCGCCGCAGGTGCCGCATGTGCGCGCTACTGCGAAGAATCCCTGCTGATAACGCACCTGTCCGCGTCCGCCGCAGGTGGTGCAAGTAATGGGAGGCTTGCCCGGAGCCGAGCCGTCTCCCTTGCACTGGTCGCAGGTTTCCAGCCGGCGGATTTTCACCTGCTGGGTGACGCCGAAGACCGCTTCTTCGAACTCCAGCGTGATGTCCTGGCGCATGTCGCTGCCACGCTGCGCGCGCGAACGGCGCCTGCCCCCCTGGCCGAACATGTCGCCGAAGAGATCGCCAAAGATGTCCTGGAAATCGACGACGGTGGTGTCAAATCCGCCGCCGCTGGGACCGTTGCCGGCCACGCCAGCATGGCCGAAGCGATCGTAGCGGGCGCGCTTCTCGGTGTCGGCGAGCACGGTATAGGCCTCGCTGCACTCCTTGAACTTCTCTTCCGCGTCGGGATTGTCCGGATTGCGATCGGGATGGAACTGCAGCGCGAGCTTGCGATAGGAACTCTTGATTTCCTGATCGGTCGCGGTGCGCGAGACGCCCAGTACTTCGTAGAAATCGCGTTTAACGTTAGTAGCCAAATAATTGCCTTAAACTCTTCGAGAATGGCTTTGAAGGGGCGTAGCTTTAGCTGCGCCGAAAACCTTTCGCTCTTTGTCATCCCGAGGCGACTTCAGTCGCCGAGGGACCTGTAGTTTGTGCCGTCCCTGGAGGGACTCAACATTTCCTATGACGCCTTACCCAGCATTCCGCTTCGCTCCATGCTGGGCTGTCATCACACGCCCTTCGGGCTTAAGGCCTAGATTGCGATCCACGCCCTTCGGGCTTAAGGCCTGCCTATCTCGCGTTTCTTGCCACCCTCACCATTGCCGGGCGCAGCAACCGGTCCTTCAACTTATATCCACGCTGCAGCTCATCGATGACGTGGTTGTCTTCAACCTCATTGGTATCGACCATCTGCACCGCCTGATGGAAGTTCGGATCGAATGCCTGGCCCTCCGCCTCCAGCGGTTCCACGCCAAGCTTGGCCAGCGCATCATGAAACTGCTTGTCGATGAGCTCGATGCCCGAGCGTAAATCTTCCAGCGAGACAGCTTTGGTCTTCAGCGCGCCGTCGAGGCTGTCAAGTATCGGCAGCAGCGACTTGATGGCGTCGGCCACTGCATATTCGCGGAACTCCTCTTGCTGACGCACGCTGCGCTTGCGAAAGTTTTCGAACTCCGCCTGAATGCGAGCTGCGCGGTCGAGATACGCCGCACGTTCAGCCTTAACTTTCTCCAGCTCAGACTCCGTCTCCGAAGCTGCCCCGCCATTTTGCGGAGACCCGCCCTGCGCCGAAGGCGAGTCGCCATCCTCGCCGGGCGGCAATTCGTGATCTAACTCCAACTCAGCGGAGTTGCTTGGTTTCTTCTCTGCCATGCATCCTCTTACTACTTACAACGTCCTATTACGTCGACTCGTTCCACAGATGATCGAACAGTCGCGCGATGTATGACACCGCGGTGATGGTGTGCTCGTAGTCCATACGCGTCGGCCCGATGACGGCCAGCGATCCCATGACCTCGTCCCCCACGCGCGCCGGAGTACCAATCAGCACAAAATTATTTAGATGCGGCATCGCCTCTTCCAGACCCACGACCACGCGCACCGCCTCCTGCTTCACGTCGAGATATGCCGACAGCAGATCGACGATCCGCTGCTTCTCTTCCAGTGTGGCCAGCAGATCCCGCAGCCGCTCCTTGTCCTGCTCGGTGACCAGCAGATTGGCGGCGCCTTCTACGTACACATTCTGCGATGCGCCCTCGGAGCTGAGCGCGGTCTGCAACTGCTCCACCGAGCGCATCAGGCGGTCGTATTCGTTGCGCTCCTGCTGCACGCGCTTGGCGAGCTCGTTGCGCACCGCTTCCATATCCCAGCCGCGGAAGTTCTGGTTGATGTAGCCGGCAGCCGCTTCCAAATCTTCCAGCGTCAAGTCGCGCTCGGGACGCAGCACGCGATCGCGTACCAGGCCTCCGCTGGTGACCACCACGGCGAGAATCTTCTTGTCACCCAGACGCTGAAAGTAGACGTGCTCCAGCGCGTTGCGCTGCGTGGCATTGGCCGCCACCGTCACGCCCACGCCATGCGAGATCAGCGAGAGCACGTGCGAGCTGCGCTCCAGAAACTCCTGCACATCGCCACTGCCTTGCAGCGTGCCCTGAATCAGGTCCTCGTCGGTAGGCGAAAGCCGCGCCTCGCCCGTGAGCTGCTTTACATAAAAACGATAGGCTTGGGTCGTCGGCACCCGTCCCGCCGAGGTGTGCGGCTGCTCCAGGTATCCGGCATCCGACAGGTCGGCCATGACATTGCGGATCGACGCCGCGCTCAGGCTCTCGCGATTGCTGCGCGACAGGGTACGCGACCCGACCGGCTCGCCCGTGGAGATATAGGTCTCCACAATGGCCGTCAGGATGTCGCGTTCACGTCGTCCGATGCTGTCCGGTGTATCCATAGAATGCAATTAAATCATTGTGCAGCAGTATCTTACAGACGTTACCCCAGATATACTGCCGCTTTATTATTCTAGGTACCTAGTCAGGGCGTGTCAACTGGCACTCCTCTGTGGCGAGTGCTAAAAGGGCGTCCCCTAAAAAAAGTCCGTTTCGGGGTTCTTCATTCGTCATATAAGTGCAAACGAGATTTGGAACCGGTCGGTCACCGGAGCCGTAAATCTATTCGTGGGGAGGTATCGATGCCGCACGCGATGTCAGACACGATGTTAGAGGCGACGCTGCAAACGACTGTCCAGAGGTTGGGGGATGTTGCTGTCATCCACCTGACAGGCAGACTGGTGCGAGGCGAGGGCTGTTCGAACTTGCGAGATATCGTGTTCGGCCAAACCGATGCCGGAATGATCGTTCTTAATCTGGCCCAGGTGGATCGTATCGATGCCTGGGGATTGGGCGCCTTGCTGCGCCTGCGAGAGTGGGCGCGCTCGCAACAAATCACATTCAAGTTGATGAACACTGTCGACCAAGTCGAGCGGCTATTGCATTTGACGAGGTTAGATCGTGTCTTCGAATTTTGTTCCGTCCGCGACCAGTTTTGCCTGATGCACCGTGCCGACCCCCCAACGCAAGCCGCTGTCGCTTGATGTGACATGAGCCGCGCGGGCCTATGCCGTGCCCTGACGCGGTGCTTCCCAAGTCCGACCTATCTCAAATCAAGTCCGAGCTACCTTACGATGTCCAAAATCTACTTCCGCTCCAGCGCCTCACGCGCCGCTTGGAGACGCTCTTTCTGTTCCGCCGAGACCGTCGGGTACTTCAGCTTCAAACCTTTCAGCGTCTCGACGATGATGTCGGACACGCACAGATGGGTGAACCATTTGTTATCGGCAGGAATGATGTACCACCCGGCGTGTTTCGTGCTGGTGTGGTTAATCATGTCTTCGTAGCAGACCATGTAGTCGCTCCAGCGCAGGCGCTCCTGCAGGTCGGCGTCCGAGAACTTCCAGTTCTTCGCCGGGTCTTCGATCCGCTGAAGAAAACGTTTTGCCTGCTCCTCTTTCGACAGGTGCAGAAAGAATTTCAGGATCACGGTTCCGTTGCGCGCCAGATGCTTCTCCATCTCGTTGATCGACTCGAAGCGGTGCTTCCAGAACTTCTCGCTCGGGCCGGTGAAGCCGGGCAGCCGCTGCGCATCGAGAAACTTGGGATGCACTCGCGCCACCAGCACCTCTTCGTAATACGAGCGATTGAAGATGCCGATCTTGCCGCGCTCCGGGAGCTGCTTGTAGCAGCGCCACAGGAAGTCATGATTCAGCTCCTGCTGTGACGGCTGTTTGAAGGCGCTCACTTCACATCCCGCGGGATTCACTCCCGACATCACGTGCTTGATGGTGCCGTCTTTGCCGGCCGCGTCCATCGCTTGCAGAATGATGAGCAGCGAATAGGTGCGCTCGGAAAACAAAAGATCCTGATATTGCTGCAGGCGTTGGACGTTGTCTTTCAGCGTTTGCCTCGCGTGAGCGTGCGACTTGTATTTGCCGGTGTCTGCCGGATCGTAGTCCTTCAGCCGAATGCGCTTGCCTGGAGTAGCGTAGTACCCGTTCTGCTTCATACGCAGGAGATGATACTGCATGCTGAGGAGCAGCAATCTCGAACGGAGGTGCTTTTGGAGGTGTCCTCGGGTTTCAGCTGCTCCGGCTGATCGTTCAGCACTAAACTAACTTCGATTCCTCAAAACTCTTGGCCCGGCTAGCCGCGGCACTATAATTGGAAGTTAGTCTTCGAGAGGACCCACACCATCATGAGTGGTACAAACGGTTCCAACGGATCGAACGCCAGCGCCGCCTTCCAACCCAAACCTCGCGCCGAATGGATCACCAAGCGCCGCGAGCACGCCGCGCAGACCGGCGACAGCAACATGTCGCAGATGCACTTCGCGCGCCAGGGCCTGGTGACCGAAGAGATGCTCTTCGTCGCCGAGCGCGAGCAGGTCTCGCCTGAACTCATCCGCGACGAGGTTGCTGTCGGCCGCATGATCATCCCGGCCAACGTGAATCATCCTGAGCTGGAGCCGATGGCCATTGGCGTGGCCTCAAGGTGCAAGATCAACTCCAACATCGGCAACTCGTCGGTCACCAGCAACGTTGATGAGGAGTTGCGCAAGTTGCACACTTCGGTGCATTACGGCGCCGACACGGTGATGGACCTCTCCACCGGCGGCGGCATTCACGAAATTCGCGAGGCTATTCTGCGGCACTCGCCTGTGCCCATCGGCACGGTGCCGATTTACGAGGCGGTCGCGCGCGTGAAGCGCATTGAAGACCTCAATGCCGACATCATGCTCGAAGTGATCGAAGAGCAGGCCGAGCAGGGCGTCGATTACATGACCATCCACGCCGGCGTGCTGGTCGAGTACCTGCCGCTCATCACCAAGCGCATTACTGGAATCGTGAGCCGCGGCGGCGCGATCCTGGCGCAGTGGATGGCGCATCACCACAAGCAGAACTTCCTGTACGAGCGCTTCGACGACATCACCAAGATTCTGGCCAAGCACGACGTGAGCTACTCGCTGGGCGATGGCCTGCGTCCCGGCTGCATTGCCGATGCCAGCGACGAAGCGCAGTTCTCCGAGCTGAAGACGCTGGGCGAGCTCACGACGAAAGCCTGGGAGCGCGACGTGCAGGTCATGATCGAAGGCCCCGGCCACGTGCCGCTCGACAAGATTAAGGAGCAGGTCGACAAGGAAGTCGAGCTCTGCCACGGCGCTCCGTTCTATACGCTCGGGCCGCTGGTGATCGACATCGCTCCCGGCTACGACCACATCACGTCGGCCATCGGCGCAGCGCTCATCGGATGGCATGGCGCGTCGATGCTCTGCTATGTCACGCCCAAGGAGCACCTCGGCCTGCCCAACGAGAAAGATGTGAAGGACGGCATCATCGCCTACAAGATTGCCGCCCACGCCGCCGATGTCGCGCGGCATCGTCCCGGCGCGCGCGACCGCGACGACGCCATCAGCTACGCGCGCTACACCTTCGATTGGGACAAGCAGTTCGCGCTTTCGCTCGATCCTGAGACCGCGCGCAGCATGCACGACGAGACGCTGCCCGACGCGTATTACAAAGAGGCGGCGTTCTGCTCCATGTGCGGCCCGAAGTTCTGCTCCATGAACTACTCAGCCAAGGTGGATGAGTACAACCGCCAGGTGCACGGCGTGGAGAAGAAGGATTACTCGGAGCTGATGAATAAGCTGGTGGCGATTAAGTAGGAAGCTGTCAGCTATCAGCCGTCAGCTAATTCACATAAGAGACGCGCACTCACGATCGCAGTGTATTGCTGATTGTGAGTGCGCATTCTTCTTGTCATCACGAGCGAAGCGAGGGATCTGTTCTCGGTCGTAACGAAATTCTCTTTTTCCTGATGCAATAAATTGGCGGCTGAAACGACAGCATACGACGAAATGTTGATGGTGAGGTGTCGTGTCAGTCGCGACGCTCCAAGCCCGGAGGGCGACCAAGATGATAGCCCAGCGTGAAGCGTAGCGGAACGCTGGGTAGGCGTTCATATTTCGAAATTCTGTGGGTCGGCCTAGCCGACGGTACCTGTCTTAGCCTGCGGCAGCATCAATTCTCCGTTTATGTCGTCCCCGAGGGGACTCACCAAGATTTTTCTGCGACTACCCAGCATTCCACTACGTTCCATGCTGGGCTGTCATCGCACGCCCTTCGGGCTCTAAGCCCCCGGATGTTCTGTTCTGAGTTATTCGTCCCGTGAGAAACGTCCTTCGTCCCGGAATGTTGTAAGCTGGTCAATTCGGTTCGTGAAGGAGATACCAAGCTTTGCGAAGTCTACTGGCTGCTGTCCTGATCTGCGCACTCAATATTTCATCCACCGTTTACGCCCAGCCCAAGAGTCCAACTCCCGCCCCGTTTGTTTCGCCAACATCCATCACTGGTTATCGGGATGCCACTGCGGAATTGCAGGCCGAGAAGAAATTTCTCGCTGTGCCGAACGCTGATCTGGCGAAGGAGCACCTGAGGATTCTTACCTCGGCGCCGCACATTGCTGGCTCGCCCGAGGACAAGACGACGGCGGAGTACGTTCTTGCAGAAGTTCAAAGAGGCCGGGCTCGACGCCTACATCCAGGAATACAAGGTCTGGATGAACCTGCCGGGCGAGATCAAGGTCGATGTCGTCGCGCCGCAGGGTGTCACCATGCACGGTCCCAGCCCGGAGCATGTGAGCGACGACCCCTATCAGGACGATCCGCGCGTGACCGTCGGCCTTCAACGAATACTCGCCGTCGGGCGACGTCACCGCCGACGTGGTCTACGCCAACTATGGCCGCCTTGAAGACTTCAAGAAGCTTCAGGAGATGGGCATCGACGTTAAGGGCAAGATCGCGATCGTTCGCTATGGCATGAACTTTCGCGGAGTGAAGCCTTACGTTGCCGAGCAGTTCGGCGCCGTCGGCGTCATCATCTATTCCGATCCGTGGGACGATGGCTACTTCAAAGGCGACATGTATCCCGTCGGGCCTATGCGTCCGGCGACCGGGGTGCAGCGCGGCTCGATTCAGTATCTGTTCCGCTATCCGGGTGATCCAACCACGCCCGGCATTGCCTCACTTCCCGATCTGCCCGACAGCAAACGAACTTCGCCGGAGCAGGCGACCGACCTGACCAAGGTGCCCACGACTCCGCTGTCGTATCAGGATGCGACGCCGATCATGGCGAACCTTGGCGGGCCCGATTCGCCGCGCGAGTGGCAGGGCGCATTGCCGTTTACCTATCACGTTGGCCCCGGGCC
The DNA here is from genome assembly GCA_963819645.1 of uncultured Acidobacteriaceae bacterium. Taxonomy (GTDB): domain Bacteria; phylum Acidobacteriota; class Terriglobia; order Terriglobales; family Acidobacteriaceae; genus CAVVDY01. Next base: position 90,790 of record CAWFWZ010000006.1, on the reverse strand, counting down.
GGTGAAGGTCCACATGCTGCTGAAGCAGGACTACCACTGGGCGACGATGTACGACGTTGTCGGCATGGTGAAGGGTTCGGAAGCTCCCGACGAGTGGGTAGTCTCGGGCAATCATCGCGACGCGTGGGTGTATGGAGCGGTCGATCCTAATAGCGGCACCGCAGCGCATGCTGGAGAGTGTGCATGGTGTAGGAGAGTTACTGAAGAGCGGATGGCGTCCGAAGCGTACGCTGATGTTTTGTAGTTGGGATGGCGAGGAGGAAGGGCTCATCGGCTCGACCGAATTCGCCGAGCAGCACGCCGACGAACTGAAGAACGCAGTCGCGTACTTCAATATGGACGTTGCGGTCGCCGGTCCTAACTTCGGTGCGTCAGCAGTTCCCAGCCTGAAGCAGTACGAGCGCGACATCGCGAAGGGCGTGCCGAGTCCGAAGGGCGGCAGCGTCTACGAACAGTGGAAGATCAGCAACGACAAGGAAGAAAAAGATCGCGCCGGCCGCGTGAACTCTGCCCTCGGAGGCTCTCCGCGCGAGCCCAACGCCAAGGTCAAGCAGGACGTGAACGTCGGCGACCTGGGCAGCGGCTCCGACTTCACGCCCTTCCTGCAACACCTCGGTGTGCCGTCAACCGACATGGGATCGCACGGACCCTACGGCGTGTATCACTCGGTGTTCGACAACTTCGCATGGTTCACAAAGTTTGGTGATCCGACCTTCGTTTACGAGCGAGAGATGGCGCAGGTCTTCGGCATCCAGGCAATTCGCATGGCAGATGCCGATGTGCTGCCTTTCGATTACGAAGAGTATGCCAAGGAGATCACGGATTACCTGAAGAAGGCAGACGAGAAGTCGAAGGAGGCGTTCGGCGCCCAGTCGCCGTCGTTCGCATCAGCGCAGCAGGCGGCGCAGCGAATGGAAAAAGCCGGCGCCGAGATGTTGAAGGCGCAGGGTAGCGCGAGCGGCGATGCGGCCAGTATCAACACCGCGCTGCTTCACACCGAACGCGCCTTCGTCATTAACGGCCTGCCTGGCCGTGAGTGGTTCAAGCACGCCATCTACGCTCCGGGAGAGTACACCGGCTACGCTGCGGTGGTGATTCCTGGAGTGAATGAAGCCATCGATCGCAAGGACCTCGCGACCACGCAGCAGCAGTTGCAGGTGTTGTCGGACGCCATCAACCGGGCGGCTGATGTGTTGGAGAAAGGCGCAGGCGGAGTCGGTAAGCGGCGGTGCAGCGGGAGCTAAGTAGGAACGTTAATTCGAGTTGTCATCCTGAGCGAGGAGCGGAGCGACGAGTCGAAGGACCTCTACCATTGGCAATGATTTCCGTGGCCATGGGGGTCCTTCGACTCCGTTCGGACGCTTTGCTCCCTCACTCCGCTCAGGATGACAATATTTCATGGCTACCTCCTACGGCACGCGCACCTTGGCTTCGGCGCCCTTGGTCAGATGGATGCTCTCGATGAAGCGCACCTTGCGGTTGCTGAGCTTCATGACCAGCGACTTGGTCTTCACGCCATCGCCAAAGAAGCGCACGCCTTCCAGCAGCGGTCCATCGGTTACGCCGGTGGCGGCAAAGACAATGTTCTTGCCCGGCGCCAACTCGTCCGCCGTATAGATGCGCTTCGGGTCTTTGATCCCCATGTCCTGCATGCGCTCGGCCTGCTGTGGCGTGTAGCCAGTGAGCCTTCCCACCATGTAGCCGTTGAGACAGCGAATAGCTGCCGCGGTGATGACGCCTTCGGGAGCGCCTCCAGAACCCATGACGGCATGGACACCGGAGCCGAGCATGGCGGCGGCAACGCCCGGTGACAGATCGCCGTCGGAGATAAGCCGGATGCGCGCGCCCGCCTTGCGGACGTCGGCAATCAGTTTTTCATGGCGCGGACGGTCGAGTATCACGATGACCAGGTCCTCGACTTTGCGCCCCAGCACCTTGGCGATGACGGCCAGGTTGTGCGTGACCGGCGCTTCCAGGTCGACCATGCCACGGCACGATGGGCCCACGACCATCTTCTCCATGTAACAGTCAGGCGCATGCAGCAGGCCGCCGCGCTCTGATGCTGCGAGCACTGTAATGGCGCCCGGCAATCCCAACGCGCAGAGGTTCGTGCCTTCCAAGGGATCGACCGCGATGTCAACCTCAGGGTACGCACCGCCGTCGTGCTTGCCGACCTTCTCGCCGATGTACAACATTGGAGCTTCATCGCGTTCGCCTTCGCCGATGACGATGGTGCCGTCCATAGGCACCGAATCCATGACGCTGCGCATGGTCTCAGTCGCAACCTGGTCGGCGAGTTTACGGTCGCCCTGGCCCATGGTCTTGCCGGAAGCGATGGCTGCCTCTTCCACCACGCGCAAGAACTCCAGCGCAAGATCAGATTCGAAGTTAGTTTTCAGGACTGGAGTGTTTTCCTTCGGTTCTACTGCGGCTTGAGTTGCCATGGAACAGCCTCCATTCGGCACCGGGTTAGATTTTTTCGGCATGAAGCAAACTGCCCCGCGTCGAGATCAGCGATTGTGCGGGACAGACGGAAATATTAAGGATACACGCGCCGTCAACCGCGGTCAGCAGCTATTACGACGCGGCATGACGGCGCCCCCTCCGCCGTTGCGTTGGCGTTATCCGTCGCTCGCAATGAATCACTGTCGCTGGCCTCCGGCCATGCTCGCGCAGTACGATACTATTCAGCTTTCCATGAGTCTGCGGCCCCATGCCGATTGGCGCCTCGTCGTCCTGCTCGCGTCTCTTGTGCTGGGCGTGGCAAGTCTGTCGGCGCAAGCGCCGGCGAAGCCGCAATCAGTTATCCCGCTCTATCGATCGCTACAAAGCGTCGGCCTCGATCCGCAGAAGACTTACAAAATTCGCGAGGCCGTCATCGATCGCGAAGACGTTCACCTGTGGATGAACGACGGTACGATCTCATTCCTGCAGGCGGTGGATGGACGCATTACCGGCGCATTCTTCGAGGGCGATGGCGAAGTGCTGGTTCGTCCTCCCGACCGGCAGGAGCGCGCGTCGCTCGGTCTGTTCACCGGCGAGGGCGTACTGGAGGAAAAATTTTCCACCGCCTATCTGCGCTTCAACGACGACACCGCCGCAGAGTTGCAGCAGTATCTACGTCCCGCGGACGATGCGAAATCCTTTGTCGAAAAGAACGACGCGATCGCACGCGACCTGGCTTCGGTCGACGCCATGCGTCTGGCAATCTCTTTCACCAGCGGCCCGGCTACCGTGGGTTCCGGGGCTCCGCCGGCATTGCCCGATCGCCTGTTGCACGCGCGTTTGGCAGGGAACCGTCTTGGCGTCTTCGATGTTTACTTCGATACCCGCAGCCCTGAACAGATCGTGGTTGGGCAGACCTCGTCCAAGGGCGAACAAGTCTTATTACGACCTGTGGATGAGCTTCGTGATGAGTTCGCTGCGCAAGCAGCCAGTGAGCGCCTCGCGTTTTCACGGCCCGACTGGCCCAACCTGGACGCGCGACGCCATCACCGTGAGCAAGTACACGGTGAAGGGCATCGTCACTCCGCCAACCGACCTTTCGGCTGACGCGACACTCGAGGTGGAAGCCCGGCAGGGCGGCGCGCGAATTGTACTGTTTGAGCTTTCCCGCTACTTGCAGGTCAAAGCTGTTGATATGGATGGTGTGCCGCTGGAGTTCCTGCAGAACGAAGCCATCGAAGGCAGCCAACTCGCGCGCCGCGGCAACGACGTGGTGGCCGTGGTTTTTCCCGAGCCGTTGAAGCTCGGCGCGCGTTTCGTGCTGCACTTCACGTATGCCGGATCAGCGCTCTCCGACGCAGGTGGTGGGTTGGTTTATGTTGGCGCGCGCGGAACCTGGTATCCCAATCGCGGAATCGCGATGGCCAACTACGACCTGACCTTCCGCTTTCCCCAGACCTGGACCCTGATCGCGACCGGCAAACAGGTCTCGCTCGATCGCGACGGAGCAGACTTCGTTGGCCATTGGGTGAGCGAGCAGCCGATCCCTATCGCCGGATTCAATCTTGGTCAATACACGGAAGCGACGGCGCGAGGCCGGCCAGGTGAAAGTGCTCGATTACGCTACCCGGGGCGTGGAGCGCGAGATGGGAGTGATACGACGCGCAGCGGCGTCGCAAGACAAGGCATCCGGGCCGAGTCTCAATGATGCGCAACTGCGCGTGCGGGCGACGCTCCTGATCCCGCACAAGCGCTGAAGCCGCTAGCCGACGAGCGGCCGAGACGCTGATGGCGTACGCGCAGATGCTCGGCCCGTATCCCTTCTCCACGCTGTCGCTGACGCAGCGGCCGGGCATGGAGAGCCAGGGATGGCCGGGGCTGATCTTCCTCTCCAGCTACGTCTATCTCACTTCGGCGGAACGCTCGGCCTTGAAGTTGCCGCTCGGCGACAACGTGCTGTTTGGCGAAGTCATGATGCCGCATGAACTGGCGCACCAGTGGTATGGCGACCAGGTGTCGTGGGCCAGCTATCACGAGCAATGGCTGATTGAGGCGCTGGCAAACTACTGTGCGTTGCTTTTGCTGGAGCGCGACAAGCCCGAGGACGTGCAGCTCATGTTGCAGACTTACCGCTCCTTGCTCGCTACGAAGTCGAAAGATGGCCAACCGAACGTTGAAGCCGGCCCGGTGACGCTGGGGATCCGGCTTTCCTCGTCGAAGTTTCCCGAGGGCTACGAGATCATCACCTATGGGCGCGGCACCTGGCTGATTCACATGCTGCGTACCATGCTGCGTGATGCGTCGCGCACGCCGGCCAATCCCAACGGCGACGACACAGTATTTCTGTCGATTTTGCGCAACCTGGTCCAGCGCCATAAAGGCAGCGAACTGACGAACGCAGACTTCGAAAAAGCGTTTGAGGAGGTGCTGCCTCGCTCGCTCTGGTTCGAAGGCCATCAGTCGCTCGACTGGTTTTTCGATGGCTGGGTGAACGGGACAGCGTTTCCCCAGTTTGAGTTGAAGGGCACGAAATTCTCAGGAACAGGCGCGTCCCGTCATGTGAGCGGAAGCATTCAGCAGATCGGTGCGCCACCTGACCTGGTGAGCAGCGTGCCCGTGTATGGCGTCGCCGGTGACAAGCAGATTTATCTGGGCCGCGTTTTCGCGGAAGGCGACACCACACAGTTCAGTCTGAAGGTCCCGCCTGGGGTCACGAGCCTGGTGATCGATCCGTATGGAACCGTGCTGACGGCGCCACAAAGCGGCAATCAGCAATCAGTAAGTAGCAGTGAATCCTATCCGGGACTCCTCTGCGCTCCAAGCCCCAACGAGGGGCCGCCGTTTGCCAGCAGCCACCCTGTATTCGCCTTTCCCAATTGCCAATTTCCAACCGTCAAACACTAATTGCTGCTTGTTAGCCCGGCGGCCACTTCAGGTCGCGTCCTCCCAGCAGATGCAGGTGCAGATGAAAAACAGACTGGCCGGAGCGTGGGCCCACGTTGTACACCGTGCGATAGCCGTCCTCGATATCGCGCTCGCGTCCGATCTTGGCGGCTATGAGCTGGCAATAGCCGATGATCTCGGCGTCCTCCGGCGGTCGCGTCTTTCAGATCAACAACGTGGCGCTTAGGAATGATGAGGACATGCGTCGGCGCTTTGGGATCAATGTCTTCAAAAGCGTAGACCTTCTCGTCCTCGTAAACTTTCTTGGACGGAATCTTGCCGGCAATGATTTTGCAAAAGAGGCAGTCGTCGTTCATGGGGAGAATGGTAACGCATTCCCTGCCGAGGTCGCCCATCGCAAAGCATGGTAAGATTGTCTTACCATGGTGACCAAGGTTTCCACGAAAGGGCAGGTGGTTCTTCCGAGCCAAGTTCGCAACCGACTTGGCATTCAACCGGGCGACCCCCTCGACGTTCAAATAGAAGACGAACGCATCGTCTTGGTTCCCCGCAGGAAGCGTCAGAGGAAAGCGCGAGTCGTCTCCGATCCAATCACAGGGATGCCGGTTCTCAGTGCGGGCCCGGACGCTCCAATTCTTACCAGCGACCAGGTTGCTGAGTTGCTCAGGGATTTTCCGTGAGATACCTGCTCGACGTCAATGCGCTCCTGGCGCTTGGGCTCGAATCTCACCAGTTTCATCGTAGGGTAGCGCTCTGGCTGATGCGTCTGCGTTCGCAGGCGAACTCCCAGTTGGCTACCTGCTCCATAACGGAGCTCGGCTTCGTCAGAGTGCTGTGCCAAGTCGCCAACTTATGGATATCGCGTGCCAGAGGCTCAGGCGTTACTGACGCGCGTTAAGGCGAAGAGCATCGTCGAATTCAGGTTCGTCGCTGACGACCAGGATTTGGCAAACATGCCTAAATGGGTGGCTTACCCGAAGCAGCTAACGGACGGTCATTTAGTACAGCTTGCACATGCCCAAGACGCGGAATTAGCCACACTCGACAGAGGCATTCCGGGGGCTTTCCTCATCCCTGCCTGACGCGAAGCGTCTCTATCCCTTCTGCTCGTTCCTTCTCGCCAGCAGATACGCCCGAATCAGCTCGTTCAGATCGCCATCGAGCACGCGGTCGACGTCGCCGATCTCGACGCGGGTGCGCAGGTCCTTCACCATGCGATACGGTTGCAGCACGTACGAGCGAATCTGCGAGCCGAAATCGATGTCGAGCTTGGAGTCCTCGATCTGCCTTCGTCTGCTCGTTCTTCTTCTCCAGTTCGTATTCGTAGATGCGCGAGCGCAGGATGCTCATCGCCTTCTCGTGGTTCTTGTGCTGCGAGCGCTCGTTCTGGCAGGCGACGACAATGCCGGTCGGAATGTGCGTAATGCGCACGGCCGAGTCGGTGGTATTGACGTGCTGTCCGCCCTTGCCGCCGGAGCGGTAGGTGTCGATGCGAATGTCGTCCGGCTTGATATCGACCTCGATGCTCTCGTCGATTTCCGGCGACACGAAGACGCTGGCAAACGAAGTGTGCCGCCGCTTGGCCTGGTCGAAGGGCGAGATGCGCACCAGGCGATGCACGCCGATTTCGCTGGTCAGCAGGCCGTAGGCGTATTCGCCGTTCACGCCGAAGGTCGCCGACTTGATGCCCGCTTCTTCGCCCGGCTGATATTCGTACATGCTGGTGGAGAATCCCTCGCGCTCGGCCCAGCGCAGGTACATGCGCATCAGCATCTCGGCCCAGTCCTGCGACTCGGTTCCGCCGGCGCCGGGATGAATGGTGACGATGGCATTGCGATCGTCGTTGTCGCCCGAGAGCAGCGTCTCGATCTCCAGCTTGTCGACCATCGTGCGCAGCGAATCGATTTCGCGGCGCAGGTCGGCGGAGACGTCCTCGCCCTCGCGCGCCAGCTCGAAGTAGGCAGCTGATATCGTCGGAGCGGCGCGAAAGATCAGTCTCGGTCGCCAGCGCCGATCTCCAGCCGCTTCTTCTCGCGCATGACCTGTTGTGATTTTTCGGGATTGGACCAGAGCGTTGGGTCGGCAGTTTGCTTTTCGACCTCGCTCAGCTTTTCGCGCAGACGAGGCGCGTCAAAGATACTCCTGAAGATCGTGCACCTTGTCGCGCAGTGCGGCGTATTCCTGTTCTAGTTCTTCGACCATGGTTAAGCAACTCCGTGAATCGTGGGGGCCTTGCGGCGTCTGCAGCAGCCAGTGGCTGCGATAATAGCGCAAAAGCAAGCCCACAACGCGATTATCGCACACACAATCGGGAACCAATCGCCGTGGCGGGTGTAGAACGTGGTCTCCTGTTCGAGGTCGTACGCGCCTTGCAAGGCGGTCCGCTGCCAGCGCGGTGCTTCAGCGACTCTCGGCCATAGGGATCGATAACAGCCGTCACGCCGGTGTTGGTGTCGCGCAGCAGCCAGCGATTGTTCTCGATGGCGCGCATACGCGCCATGTTCAGGTGCTGCAGCGGAGCGCTGGTATCGCCGTACCAGCCGTCGTTCGAGATGTTGACGAAGAACTTCAGCCCCATTGCGCGCGAATTGGCGAACCTCGTTAGGGAAAGATCGACTCGTAGCAGATGAAAATTCCGACACGCGAGCCGTCCACCTGAAGCGGCTCGCGGCTCGTGCCGCGCGAAAAGGTTCCCACCTCGCGGGTCAGCTTCTTGGCGAACACCAGCAGATCGGCGAAGGGCACATATTCGCCGAAGGGCACAAGGTGAATCTTGTCGTACTCGCAATCCATGCGCCGTTCGGAGCGATCACCGATGCCGAGTTGTAGAGCTCCGCGCTTACCGCGAAGGATCGCCGAACCCGCGAATTCCGATGGTGCCCGCGATGATGGACGAGTCCGTGCTGCGAGCGATGTCGGCGATTGTGGTGCGCACGTGCAGGTCGGTGGCGAAGAACGGCGCCGGCGATTCCGGCCAGACGATCAGCCCCGGCTGTGCCGCTCGGCCTCGGCTTTGGGACGCACGCTCAGGGCGCTAAGCTCACGAAGCGTGCTCAGCTCGTAATCGAGACTCCAAGGATCGTCGAGAATGGGAACGTTCGACTGCACCAGCGTCACGCCTTGCGTGGTCGGCAGCAGCGGGCGGCGAATAGAGTTTGCCGGCATGAAGCAGGATCATGGCCAGCTGCGCTCACCGCGAACAGCAGCGGTCGCTTGCGTCGCGGAACCAGGAACGCCGCAGTGACCGCCGTGTTCACCAGCGCAATCTCGAACGAGAGTCCGTACACGCCGGTGAACGTAGCGATACGCGTCAGCGGAATGTTATCGATCTGGGTGTAGCCCAGCAGGTCCCACGGGAAACCGGTGATATAAGTTCGCGCCAGCTCAACCGCCACCCAGATGAATGGTGCGAACACCAGCGCGCGCAGGCTGTATCCGTTGCGGCGTGCGGCCGTCAGCGCCAGCAGCAATCCAAACAAGCCGTGATACAGGCCAAGGTACAGCGCGTACGCCACGAGCAGCAGAGCGGACGTGACCACGCCCAGCTCGCCATACTAGTGCATGGTGTTGTACACCCAGTAGCAGCTACCCAGGTACCAGATGATGCCGCTGGCGTATCCGAGCAGGAAGCCCTGCCACGCATCGGCGGGCGCGAGGAACAGCCCGCCTTCCGCAAGCACCGTGCTGACATCCTGCTCACGGCACTTCAGGATGGCGTACATGAGAGGAGCCAGCGAGAACCAGCTCAGGAAATAGAGAGCTGGTTTGGGAAAGCAGAGGACCTGAAGAACTCCCGATGTGCAGGCGAAAATCCAGGCATTCAGTCGGATTCGTCTCACAAGGAGTTTAGCAAACCTCAAGCGCGGTCGTCTGACGGAAGCACCACGCTTCAGCATCAGGGCTTTTGGTGGAAGCACCACGCTTCAGCGTGGTGAACTGGCGAAATATCGACGCTGGCTTTAGCCACGGCGGCGTTGGTCGATTTCCCGTGTCGACTTGCCAAGCCGAATAGATACGCACCTGCAGCTTCAATCAGCGCAGCGGGTCCGAGTTGTTGGCGGCCAGCTTCCGAGGCTAAAGCCAGTTCTCTGCGCGGGCTTCCACCACGCTAAAGCGTGGTGCTTCCACCAAAAACCCTGACGCTAAAGCGTGGTGCTTCCACCCAAAAACCCTGACGCTAAAGCGTTGGTGCTTCCACCCAAGACGCGTTAGGCTGCAATCAAGGTTCGTAGCAGCACTAGCTCTCCAGCGTGCCGACCTCGATAGGCTGCTCTTCGGTTTCAACCGGTCCGTTGAGCGCCTTCAGACCATACTCGTAGCCTTTGTCGAAGGCTTTCAAGTTCAGATCAACGAAGGCCTTCGGCACTGAGTCGGCGATGGCATCGCGTAGCGCCTCGGGCTTGAGCAATCCACTGACCGCTCCGAAGAAGCCGACCATCACGATGTTCAGCACCATGCGCTTGCCCAGCTCTTCGGCCAGCCGCGTCGCGGGCACACTATAGACGCGCACTCCCGGAGGCAGAGCATCGACCCGGACCATGTCCTGCTCGATGATGAGCAGTCCGTTCTCCTTGAGCTGCGGCGTGAACAGCGAATACGCCTCCTGCGACATGACGACCAGAATGTCGGGCCGCGTGACGTAGGGATACAGAATCGGCTTGTCGAAAGGATGACCTGCGCGCTGCAGGCTCCGCCGCGCGCCTCCGGACCAAAGGCCTGAGTCATGGTGGAGTAGCCGCTCTCGTAGATGCAACCGGCCTTGCCGATTACGATGGCCGACAGGATGACGCCTTGTCCGCCAAATCCGGCGATGCGGATTTCCGTTAGATTTCGCATTCGCATGCCTCCCTCTCGACATAGCGGTCGCCCAGCGTCTCGACCATCTTGTCGTGCATCAGGTCGCGATAGTCGTGGCGTTCGCGGTCCACGAACTTGCCGACGATGATCTCGCCGCCTTGGTCAAGCCCAGCTCGCTGGTCGGGCAGCCGTTCTTGATCTTGCTGAATTCCTTGTAATACATCATGGTGTCCAGTCCGTCGCCCATCTTGTTGCGGCGCTGATAGAGCGTCGGGACAGGGCGAGAGCACTTCGATGAAGCAGAAGCCCTTCTTGCTGAACATCTCCTGCATCGACTTGGCCAGCTGCCGCACGTGGAAGGTCGTCCAGCGCGCGACGTACACCGCGCCGGCGGCTTCCACCAGGTAAGGCAGGTTGAACGCCGGATCGTAGGTGCCGTAAGGATTGGTCGACGTGATCACCGAGTTCGGCGTGGTCGGCGCCGTCTGGCCGCCGGTCATGGCGTAGATGAGGTTGTTGACGCAGATGACCTTGAGATCGACGTTGCGCCGGGCGGCGTGGATCAGGTGATTGCCGCCGATGGCGAACAGGTCTCCGTCGCCGGAGTAGACCACCACGTTCAGCTTGGGATTCGCCAGCTTCAGGCCGGTGGCGAACGGAATCGCGCGGCCGTGCGTGGTGTGGAATGAATCCTGCTTCATGTATCCGGCAACGCGGCCGGTGCAGCCGATGCCGCTGACGATGGACACATTCTTCAGGTCCACCTTGGAGTCGATCAGCGCGCGGCTGAAGCAGTTGACGGTGGTGCCGATGCCGCATCCCGGACACCAGATGTGCGGCATGCGGTCGGTGCGCAGGAACGGCTCGACCGGATTGCTGGGATTGATTAGGTTCAGGGTCGCGCTCATCGCATCACCTCCAGGATGGCCTTGAGAATGTCTTCCGGCTTATGGACGCTGCCGCCGGCGTGGGACACATGACGAACCATGCACTTTCCCGCCGCGGCCCGCTCCACCTCGCGCACCATCTGCCCCAGGTTGATCTCGGGCACGACGATGGCCTTCACCTTCGCCGCGATGTCGGCAATCTGCTTCTCGGGGAAGGGCCATGCGGTGATCAGCCGAAACTTGCCGACCTTGATGCCCTGCTCCCGCGCCATCTCGATAGCGCGCTGCGCCACTCGTGATGTGATCCCGTAGGAGACCACCACGACCTCGGCGCCTTCGATGTGCTTCTTCTTCGTATAGCGTGATCTTGTCGATGTTCTTGCAGGATCTTGTTCTGCAGCCGCCTTACCAGCCTGTCCTGCACGGCGGGCGTCATGTTGGGATAGCCGCGCTCGTCGTGGGTGAGGCCGGTGACGTGGACGTTGTAGCCCTGGCCGACGTGCGGCATGTCGGGAACCAGGTCCTGTTTCGGCTCAAAGGCCAGGAACTCCTCTGGAGCGAGCTTGGTGTACCGGCGAGGCGTGACTTCAATCTTGTCGGCCTCGGGGATGACCACCTTCTCCGTCATGTGGCCGACCACTTCGTCCATCATGACGAACACCGGGCAGCGATATTGCTCGGAGTAGTTGAAGGCCGTGATGGTCAGGTCGAAGCATTCCTGCGGCGAGTTGGGACACAGCGCGATGATTTCGTAATCGCCGTGCGATCCCCACTTCACCTGCATCATGTCGGCCTGTGCGGGCAGCGTGGGCAGTCCGGTGGAAGGGCCGCCGCGCTGCACATCGACAAACACGCAGGGTGTCTCGGTCATGGCCGCGTAGCCGATGTGTTCCATCATCAGCGAGAAGCCCGGGCCGGAAGTGACGGTGAAGGCCTTCGCTCCGCCCCAGACTGCGCCTTGCAGCGTGATGGAGGCAGCGAGTTCGTCTTCCATCTGGATGAAGGTTCCGCCGACCGTAGGAACGCGCGATGCAAAGCGCTCGACCACTTCCGTCGAAGGCGTGATGGGATATCCCGACGAGAAGCGCGCTCCTGCCGCCAGGCAGCCTTCGCAGCAGGCGTGATCGCCATCGAGAAAATGTGAGCCGGTCAGAACGCCGGCTGGATCAGCATGCATCGGTGGCCTCCTCTTCCGTGGCCGGTGCCGTTGCAGCGGGCGTTGCTGCCGCCGCTGCCGCTGCCGCTTTTGCCTGCGCCGGATTCTTGAAGCCGAAGATGGCGAAGTCGGGACAGTACATGCCGCACAAATCGCAGCCACTGCACTTTTCCGGTTGAATCAAGTATGGAGGGTGATAGCCCTTGGCATTGAAGGCAGAAGAAAGTGCCAGGGCCTTGGTGGGACAGAACTCTACGCAGAATCCGCAAGCTTTACATCGCTCGACTACGATTTGCACCGATCCCTTGGCCATCGTTGAGCTTCCTTAGTGCGGGCGAGCGGGAATGAAGGAGATATGAAATACCCGCTCGCACTCGCGGTGAACTTACGTTGCGGTTGGAACCTCACCCAAAATTAGAAGAGAAACCCACCGAACGATGCATCGATTCTGGCCCAGCCTATGCCGGAGCCGAAGTGATGGCCATCACAGGGCGATGTGAGGCGGGACACTGAGGCACCGACGCAGGAGAACAGCCCAACGAAAGGCCGTTTACACGCCTCCTCGTGGCTGACGACCCGTTGTCGGGAAGCCACGAATTTTGTTGTATTAACGTCTCCCGAGCACTAGACTCGGCGAACTACTCTTAAAACTTCACTGGTGCCTGTTCGATTCATAAGGCGGACTTTTGCCCCCACGTCTTCTTCGGACTGCCCCAGCACGACTCTCCGGGGTGGAGACCAACTAGACGAATGCACATGAGGAGATCTTATGGATCTGGGAGCAGGTGTCCGCAGTCTGACCTTTGTAGTTTGCGCTGTATCAACTTTGTTCGCTAGCGGTGGGACGGCCCTCGCACAGCAGGTCACGGGCACGTTAGGTCAGCCCAGCGCCACCACCACCATCAAAGGGAATCAAATCCCGGCGCCACCCCCGCCATTCGGCGGCGTGATCAAGGAAGACGCCAAGGATTCGACGCTCCTGGTGGCCGCCGCGCGTCGTGCCTCCTAAAGGCGCGCCCAACGTGCTGCTCATCATGACGGATGACCAGGGCTATGGCGTCCCGGGCACCTTTGGCGGCGTCATCCCGACCCCGAACCTGGACCGTATTGCCAAGGCGGGTCTGCGCTACACCGAGTTCCACTCCACCGCGCTTTGCTCGCCGACGCGAGCAGCGTTGATTACCGGCCGCAATCACCACTCGGTCGGCTTCGGCGTTATCGGCGAATTGGCCACCGGCTACCCCGGCTACGACTCCATCATCGGCGTCGATAATGCGACCGTCGGCGAGATCCTGAAGGACAACGGCTACGCCACCTCGTGGTTCGGCAAGAACCATAACACGCCAGGTTTCCAATACAGCAGTGCGGCTGGTCCCTTCGAGCAATGGCCGTCGGGCATGGGTTTCCAGTATTTTTACGGGTTCATGGGCGGCGAGACCGATCAGTGGGAGCCTTATTTGTTCCGTGATCACACGCAGGTGTTTCCCTGGGTCGGCCACCCGGACTACAACCTCATCACCGACATGGCAGACGATGCCATCCGCTACATGAGGGAGCTGAACGCTTCGGCGCCCGACAAGCCGTTCTTCCTCTATTACGTGCCCGGCGGCTCACATTCGCCCCACCAGCCGAAGAAGGAGTGGATTGAGAAGTTCAAAGGCAAGTTCGACATGGGCTGGGAAAAGATGCGTGAGCAGATCTTCGAAAACCAGAAGCGGCTCGGCGTGATTCCGCCGAACACGACGCTGACACCGTGGCCCGACGGACAGGCGGAGTATGGAGGAGCCAAGCTGCCGAAGTGGGACTCGCTCAGCGAGACGGAAAAGAAGATGTATGCCCGCGAAGCGGAGGTGTTTGCCGCCTACACCGCCTATACCGACTATGAGATTGGCCGCGTGATCGACGAACTCGATAAGATGGGCAAGCTCGATAACACGCTGATTATCTACATCGACGGCGACAACGGCACCAGTGCGGAAGGCAGCATTTACGGCACGTTCAACCAGTTGACCGCCTACAACGGCATTCTCAACCAGCCGGAGGTCAAGCCCGTCCTGGCCTACAATGCGTTGCACTATGAACGACTGGGGCTCGGACAAGACCTACCCGCACATGTCGGTGGCCTGGTCGTGGGCATTTGATACGCCCTTCAAGTGGACCAAGCAGGTAGCATCGCATTTCGGCGGTACACGGCAGGGTCTGGCGATTTCGTGGCCCGGCCATATCAAAGACCCGGGCGGGATTCGCACCCAGTTCCATCACGTAATTGACATCGTTCCGACGATTCTCGAAGCCGCCGGCATCCAGGCTCCCGACATGGTCAACGGGATCAAGCAGAAGCCGATTGAAGGCGTGAGCATGACCTACACCTTTGATTCGGCCAACGCGAATGCGCCGTCGAAGCGCGATACCCAGTATTTCGAAATGGTGGGCAACCGCGCCATCTATCACGACGGTTGGATTGCCGCTACGACGCCGCCTTCTCCACCTTGGGAGCTGGGAACGGGCACAATGCCGCCAATGGACCAGTACAAGTGGGAGCTCTACAACATCGCCCAGGACTATTCGGAGTCCAACGATCTGGCAGCCAGCAATCCCGACAAGCTGAAAGAAATGCAGGCACTGTTCCTGAAAGAGGCGGCGGCACACCAGGTCTTGCCGCTGGATAACTCGGGCTTCGTGCGCTTGCTTGCGCCGAAACCCAGTGCTACTGCGGGCGTGACCGACTTCACCTATACCGGCGTGAATCCTGGCATTCCGGTAGGGAACGCTCCGAGTATTCTCGACCGGGACTACATCATCACCGCCAACATCACTGTTCCTTCCGGTGGCGCAGAGGGAGTGATCGCTACCCTCGGCGGCCGCTTCGGCGGCTACGCGCTCATGCTGAGTCCGAGCGCCAGTTGGATATTCAGCAGCACATTGTTCAAGTACATCGGCCTGGGATTGTTGATCTTCGGCATTCTTCTGCTGATTGTGGGACGCGCAGGACGTTGGAGAAAGCGCTTCGGCTACGCTGCTGTTGCTGATCGCGTTACTTGGACTACGTCCTGTCCTTCGCCACCGATCTCTTCCACATTGGCCGTGGCAGGCCTGTGTTCGTCTACAACTTCCTCGACCTGGAGCGCTTCCGCTGGCAGCGGGCTGTCTTCGTTCGACGAGGGCAAGCACACCATCGTCTTCGACTTCAAATACGACGGACCTGGTCCGGCTAAGGGTGGCACTGGCGTGTTGTCAGTGGATGGCAAGGAGGTCGCACGCAAGAAGATCGAGCACACCATTCCGCTATTGATGTCGATCGACGAAACCTTTGACATTGGGCTTGATACCCGCACGCCGGTGGACTTTAGCTATGAGGTGCCGTTCGCATTCACTGGGACTATCGACAAGCTGAACTACAAGCTTGGGCCGTCGCAGTTGTCGGCCGAGGACCAGAAGAAGGTGGACGACGCCATGGCCAGAGTCAACAACTAGGGATGGCAGGGCGGGCGCTTGCAATGCATTGCTGCAAGCGCCTTCCATCAGATGTGACTAAAGGCCGCGCGTGAGGAGGGGAATGACGACAAGAATACTGATATTGCTGTCCTCCGCGATTGAGGCGCTGACGGGAGTTGCCTTGATCGCGGTGCCATCCTTGGTCGGCCGTGTGCTCTTAGGTGTCGAGCTTCCGGGCAGCGCTATCGCCGTCGGCCGGGTGGCTGGTTTTGGATTGCTTGCCCTCGGCATCGGATGTTGGCCGAAAGGGAATGGAGTCTCAGACCAAAGCATTCGGGCGCTGTTTACCTACAACCTGCTGGTAGGGCTCTTTCTCGGCTATCTGGGAGCTGGCGGAGGCTTCCCCGGTCTACTGCTCTGGCCGGCGGCTGTAATCCACGTGATTCTGGCACTTCTGCTGGGGCGTCCTGCGCTTAAAACATTTCAGCCGTAGGTTCGACAATCCCTGAGTCGTTCGAGATATCAGCCGGGACGCCTTCTGCAGCACTGCCGCCGCATTCTGCGTTGTTGGTAACTACTGCCTCCGTATTCATCTTCACGCAACCTCGCATTTACGGACTAGAAACGCCCCTCTGCTAACACTGTGAGCCTAGGAGGAATCCCTCATGCTCAAAAAATTATTGGCAACAACTCTGCAGGTTCTTCTGGTTGCGGGCGCTACATCACCCGTCTACGCTGCAAACCAGAAGAAGCCACAATTCGACGGTCCTTTCCAGCACGTGCTGCTCATCAGCGTCGACGGCATGCACGCCCTCGACTATCAGAATTGCGCAACAGGATTACCGGGTGTGAACAACGGACAGCCCTACTGCCCGAACCTGGCCACCCTTGGCACAATGGGCACGACGTATTCCAACGCCTCAACTTCGAAACCCTCAGACTCTTTCCCCGGCTTGATGGCCATCGTTAGCGGAGGTTCGCCGCGCACCGTAGGCGCGTTCTATGACGTAGCTTTCGATCGCTACCTCGCTCCTCCGGCGAAGACGACCGGAAACGGTGTCGCTGCGGGTCCTTGTCCTCCGCTTCCGACCACCGCCAAGTACCCTTATTCGGGAACCACCACCGAGTATGAGGAAGGCATCGACATCGACCAGACGCAGTTGAACGGCGGCGCTCCCAGCGGCGATGGCGGCATCAACTCCATCGATCCGCAGCGCGTCGAGCGCGATCCCGTCACCTGCCAACCGGTCATGCCGTGGGATTTCGTTCGCACCAACACGATTTTCGGCGTCATCCACGCCGCCAACGGCTACACGGCCTGGGCTGATAAGCATCCGGCTTATTCTTCGGTTGCCGGTCATGGCAGTAACGGTACGACCGTCGACGATTATTACTCCCCTGAGATCAACTCCACCGTCATTGCGCTGCCTGTCACAACTCCGTTGGGCATGAAGTGCGATCCCATTCCCGATCCCTCGCAGCTGGGCGCCTACACCGATAGCTTCCTGAACATTCAGTGCTACGACACGCTGAAGGTCAACGCGATCCTCAACCAGATCGACGGCAAGACGCACAACGGCAGCCAGTCGGCCCCGGTGCCGAACATTTTCGGCATGAACTTCCAGGTGGTCAGCGTGGGCCAGAAGCTGATTGAGAAAAACTTTGGCAGCGGCGGATATCTCGATGCGCAGGGCACGCCCAGCGATCACCTGGTGAATGAGATCCAATTCGTCGACGCCTCCATCGGTCTTTGGGTGAACGAGCTCAAGGCGAAGGGCCTGTATGATTCCACGCTGATCGTCATCACCGCCAAGCATGGTCAGTCGCCCATCGATCCCAACCGCTTTGACCCGATTCCGGGGAAGAACAACAACGGCTTCTCTCCTGCAACCCTGCTGGCCAACAATGGGCTGATTCCGCTTTCTGAATCGCCGAATAACGGCAGCGGCATTGGATCAACCGAAGACGACATTTCGCTCCTGTGGCTGATCAATCCGTCGCAGACGCAGCAGGCTGTTTCATTGCTCGAGGCCAACGGCAACCAGGTGGGCATGGGGCAGATGTTCTACGGAGCATCGCTGACCACGATGTTCAACGCGCCAGGACTCCCGCCCAACGGCGATCCACGCACTCCCGACGTCATCATTCAACCCAATGTTGGCGTCATCTACACCACCAGCTCGAAGAAGCAGGAAGAGCATGGCGGCTTCGCGCATGATGACACCAATGTCATGATGCTGTTCTCGAACCCCAGCTTCAAGCCGAACTACGTCAACGCTCCTGTGACCACCATGCAGGTCGCGCCGACCATTCTGCACGCGTTGGGCCTCGATCCTACGTCGTTGCAGTCAGTCCAACTGGAAGGCACGCCAGTGTTGCCCGCCGTGCAGTTCTAGTTAGTTTGTTGCCTAAACAAAAAGCGCCTCCACCGCCAATGTGGAGGCGCTTCCCATCGCCGCTACACAACTAATCCCTTTTATCGGCGCTCATCCCGCACTTACAGATAACCCAGCCACCAGTCGTGTCGGCGCTGCTTCAGGCGGGCGAACCAGCGGCACACGGGATAGAGCAGCAGCAGAACCGCAATCCAGACCGCATACACGGCCCACAGCGGATATCCGTAGTTGGGCGGGAACAGCTTTGCGTCGCCGCCCATCGACGGCGGAGCCATAAGCAGAAACGGCGCGCGGCCGTAGCGCACGAAGTTCATCCCGATGGCGATGAGGTGCGCCAGCGCCAGGTGCAGCACGTAATAGAAAAAAGGAACGCGGCCAAACACGATCAGCGGATTGTCTGGCGAGAAGCGCGGGCCTTCCAGCAGTGCCAGCGCGATCAGGGCCGGCCCCAGCGTCATCAGCAGAAAATCCAGTGACGGCGGATACTTCGTGGTATTGAGAAACGAAAGCACCGTGAACAGCGCCGAGGATTGATGTGTCCACGGATTTGGATCGCCATAAATGTTGATGGCGCGAACGACTACGAATGCAAGCGTCAGCGTCGCCCCCAGCCGCAGCAGAAAACGACGTCGGCGTGCGGCGTCCCAGGTGAAGGCAGTGCCCAGACAATAGCCGGCAGCTATCACGCCGATCCATGGCAGCACCACATAAGCGGTTCGAAAGTTGATCCCACCGACCTTGATAAATCCTGGCTGATACAGGATGTGCCACACCCACGCGGCGTTTCCGAACGATTTCGCCGAGATGCCGGCGAGCAGGTTGTGAAGCGCAATAATTGCGACGCTCACCACCGCGAGGACTCGCACCGGCAGGTAAATCAGTCCCGCAAGCGCGATCATCGACGCTCCGATGGCCCACAGAATGAACAGCAGGACGATGCTTCCGCGATACTCGACCTGCGAAAACATGATCACCCTGAGGAGGGTAATTTCCAGAAATATCAGCCAGAGTCCACGCGTGACGAGGAAGCGCGACAGTTCGGGCTTGCTGTGTTTGCCACGTTGCATCCAGAGGAATGCGCCGATGCCGGCGGTGAGAAAAAATACCGGGGCGCAGAAATGCGTGATCCAGCGAGTAAAGAAGATGGCAGTCGTGGTCCGCGACAGGTCCGTGGGCTGGAACTGCATGGCGCTCTGCGCGATAAAGTCGCGGATGTGATCGATCGCCATCAGCATCATGATGGCTCCGCGAAGTGCGTCGACCGACTGGATGCGGGAAGAAGTTGCGGGTCGCGCGGGTGTCGCCGGTACTGCGGTCATCGGCAAATATCTTCGCACAAAAGGAGATAAGGTCGATTTCGGGGAACGCTCTGTGGCTGAAGGGATACTTTTCCAGCCCATCCCTATCGCTACTCCACCCGCTCGTACTTCTGATTGCCGAGATGCCTCCACCCCACGCCGTCGGCGTCGCGCCAGATGCCGAGAGGCTGATTGTCTTCGCGATCGGAGCCGAAGCGAATCACGTTGCCATCGAGATCTTCGATTTGCATCTCGAGCGCCCACTCAAAGTTGTTGGGCGGATTGCGAATCTTCGCGCCTGACTGCTCGTACTCCGCGTGAAGCGCGCGAACGTTTTCTACGCCGACCCACACCCACATGCGCGGCTGGCTCTGCTTGTCGCTGGTCAGAAAAATGTTGCAGTCCCCGCGCGCCACCGAGGCGAAGGAGTCATCGGACCACGGGGCAATGCTAAAGCCCAGCGCCTCTTCGTAATACTTCACGCTGGCGCGCACGTCTGCGACGCGAAAGACTGGAACCGCCTTGCCGAAGATGTTGGTTGATGTAGACATACATTCCTTAGCGCACAGAATAAACGATTTCCAAGTGCCTTCCTCTACAATTCCTTCGTGGCCTCTGACCGACTCAGCCAGGTGCTCGACCAACTCAAGCTGTATGAGCATCCGCTGGTCTCGTTCAGCGCGCGAGCCAAGGGCGACGGCGTCGAGGTCATACTCAGCCCGCGCTTCGCCGAGCCCAAGGTGCACACCTACTACTACGACCTGCATCCGCGCGATCTCGACGACCCGCAGTTCGAGTGGGCCTTCCAGCGGCAGATCTTCGACTGTCTGCATGACTACCTGGTCGAGATGTTCATCCGCACCCCGCAACATCGCAAAGAGCACGCCCAGATGCGGCGCGAAGGCAAGCTGTGAGCTCGGCTGGCGACCCCTCGGGCGCCCCACTCAATCCATCGGTTGGATTGAGTGGGAATCCGCTGCGCGCGCGCATTGTTGAAGAGATTCGCCGCCGCGGGCCGATTCCGTTTTCGCGTTACATGGAGTTGTGTCTCTACGAGCCCGAGCTTGGCTATTACGCGCGACCGCGCGAGCAGTTCGGCAAGGCGGGAGACTTTTACACGTCGAGCGACGTTCACGCCGTGTTTGGGCGCCTGCTGTCGCGGCAATTCGAAGAGATGTGGCGGGTGCTGGGCTCGCCCCAGCGAATTGATCTGGTCGAGCTTGGTCCGGGACGCGGGCTATTTGCCTCGGATGTGCTCGATTGGTCGCAGAAGCAGTTCCCCGAATTCGCGCACGCGTTGCGGTATTCGTTGGTCGAGCAGTCAGAGCATCTGCGCGCGCGATTACGCGAGCGGCTGGCGGAACATATCGCGGAGGGGCGGGCGATGGTTTGTGATTCGCTGGAAGAGGCCGGGGCTGAAGCCCGCGGTTCAAAAGATGCGCTGGAACGCGGGCCTGAAGGCCCGCTCTACCGGCCCCTCATCCTTTTCGCCAACGAATTCTTCGACGCGCTGCCGGTGGACATTGTCGATCATCGCGGTTCGGTGCGCGTAGTGGAGGAGCAGGGAAGGTTCGTCGAGCAGTTCGTTCCGCCATCGGCCGAAGACCTCGCCTACATCGATCGCTACTCTGTTCATCCCGAGCCGGGCGAGCGCGTCGAGGTTTCGCTCGCGGCGCTCGACTGGATCGAACGCATCGCGCGATTGTTTCGCAATCGTGCAGGATTCGCCGTGTTCATCGACTACGGATACACCCGCGAGCAGCAGCTTGCCGGCCGCCATCGCGATACCCTGATGACATATCGCCAGCATCGCGCGAGCGCGTCACCGTACGAAGCTCCGGGCGAGCAGGACATCACCGCTCACGTAAACTTCACCGCTCTGCGTGCGCGCGCCGCCGAGGCCGGGACGGACGACATCGCGCTGCTCACACAGACCCAGCTTCTGCTCGGCATTGGAGAAGAGACGCAATTCGCCGATGTCTTCCAGGATTGCAAGCTGCCGCAGGAGCGCGCCAAGGTCGCGCTGCAACTACGTCACCTACTCTCGCCGGAAGAAATGGGAGAGAAGTTCCAGATCCTGCTTCTCTCGCGCGGAGTTCCCGACGGCGAAGCTCGCGACCTGAGCGCATTGAAGTTGCTGGCACGCTGAGCGCCAGCTCGCGTCAGCCCACTTCCTGCTGACAACCCGGGCCGTCGCAACTCGCTCTCACTTTCTGACCCGCACGGCGAGACTTAAAACGAGTGTTGCCGCTGCGCGTCGTGCCTGCCGTAAGCACACACACTCAGGCGTTTCGCGATTCCGGCCGGCAATCACGAAAGGAGATCAGCAATGAACAACGTTAAACAATTTGGATGGCTGGCGACCGGTGCATCCTTAATCTTGTGGAGCGCGATGAGCTTCGCGCAAGCTGGAGGTTATCCGCAGACACAGCCGGGAACCATGGGCGCGCCGGGAACGATGGGTGCTCCCGGTCAGCCGGGCGCGGCAGGATACCCCGGCCAGCCAGGATATCCGGGGCAGGCGGGAACAATGGGCAATCCCATGGGAACCAACGGGGCTGCGGGCGGCCAGATGCAAGACCACACCTTCATGATGAAAGCGGCCGAGGGTGGTATGGCGGAGGTGCAGATGGGCCAGCTTGCGCAGCAGAACGGCCAGAGTCAGGAGGTGAAAGATTTCGGCCAGCGCATGGTCACAGACCACACCAAGGCGAACGATCAACTCAAGCAGGTTGCGCAGCAGCAGAACGTGACGCTACCCACGTCGCCCAGTTCGCACGATCAGTCGGAGTACGACAAGATGTCGAAGTTGCATGGCGATGCCTTCGACAAGGCTTACGCCAAGATGATGGTCTCGGACCACAAGAAAGACATTGCGGAGTTCCAGCGCGAAGCCAGCGCGGGCAGCAATCCGCAGGTGAAAAACTTCGCCAGCCAGACGCTTCCCACCCTGCAGGAGCACCTGCAGTTGGCGGAGAAGATGAACAAGGACGAGAAGTCGGGTGGGCATGGCAGTTCGGGCAACGGCAGTTCGTCTCAGTAGCAACGAAGCTGAACTGAGAATAGATCGGTGCCTCACTCGGGCTGCAGTTGCCCGGGTGGGAATTTCGACCAGACCACTACACAGTTGCACTGCCGGCGAGAACCCCCACCCCGCCAAAGGATGGCGGAATGGGGCACCCCGTTGGTTCGAGTATTGCAGTAAAGAAAAGGGCCGCCCGTACACGAGGCGGCCTTTTCAGTTTGGTTCGGATTGTTAGTGGCTGGCTTACTTCGCCAGCTCGTATCCGGCGAAGAAGTAGCTGAGTTCGAAGCGCGCGGTGTCTTCTGCGTCGGAGCCGTGCACGGCGTTGTGCTCGATGTTCGCCGCCCATTTTTTGCGGATGGTGCCCTCGTCAGCCTTGGCCGGATCGGTGGTTCCCATCAGCTTGCGGTAGTCGGCAATGGCTTCTTCTTTTTCCAGCGCCATTACAACGATCGGTCCGCTCGACATGAAGTTAGTGAGCGATTCGAAAAACGGACGGTGCACGTGCACCGCGTAGAAGCCTTCCGCCTGCGACTTATTGATGTGCAGCATCTTCATTCCGATGATGCGGAAGTTGTTTTGCAGAAGGGTGTGGATGATGTCGCCGGTCGCGTTCTTGGCAACCGCATCCGGCTTGATGATGGATAGAGTACGTTGCAGGGTCTTCATAATTGCGCTATTCGCTATTCGCCTTTCGCTATTCGTTGAATCGGAAAAATTAAACTCTTAGCCTCTCGCCTTCGCTCATTACCGCGGCAAAATTCCGCGCGCACGTCCGGCGAATAGCGAGGAGCGAAAAGCGTCTTTATTTTGCCATCGCCGCTTGCGCCTTCACCAGCATCTCGCCAATGTCTGCCGGCGACTGAGCAACATGAATGCCAGCGGCCTGCATGGCTTTGATCTTCTCCTTCGCGGTGCCTTTGCCGCCGGAAATGATCGCGCCCGCGTGGCCCATGCGGCGTCCCGGAGGAGCGGTCTGCCCGGCGATGAAGCCCACGACCGGTTTCTTCACGTTGGCCTTGATGAACTCGGCCGCGGTCTCTTCGGCGTTGCCGCCGATTTCGCCGATCATGATGATGGCTTCGGTTTCGGGATCTTTGTTGAACAGGTCGATGGCATCGACGAAGTTGGTCCCGATAATCGGGTCGCCGCCGATGCCGATTGCAGTTGATTGTCCGATGCCGCGCGTCGTGAGCTGATAGACCGCTTCATAGGTCAGCGTGCCCGAGCGCGAAACGATGCCGACATTGCCTTCCTTATGTATATGCGCGGGCATGATGCCGATCTTGCACCGTCCGGGCGAGATGATGCCCGGGCAGTTGGGACCGATGAGCCGCGAATTCTTCGTCTTCAGAAATTCCCACGTCTTTACCATGTCCATCGCAGGAATGCCTTCGGTAATGCAGACGATGAGCGGAACGCCGGCGTCAGCGGCTTCCATGATGGCGTCGGCCGCGCCCGGAGGCGGAACGAAAATGACGGTTGCATTCGCGCCGGTCTTGTCGACCGCTTCGCTCACCGTATTAAAGATGGGCCAGCCTTCATGCGTGGTGCCGCCCTTGCCGGGAGTCACGCCGCCGACCACTTGCGTTCCATACGCAGCCGAATTCTTGGCGTGGAATGTGCCTTCCCGGCCTGTCAATCCCTGTACCACCAGTCGTGTTGATTTATCGACCAGGATGCTCATTTGACCCCCTTAGCAGCGGCGACAACTTTCTCGGCTGCATCTTTCATGGTTTGCGCAACGATGAAATTCAGTCCGCTATCTTTGAGGATCACGCGGCCCTGCTCGACGTTGGTTCCTTCCAGCCGCAGCACGATGGGCAACTGGATGTTGGTCTTGCGCGCAGCGCTCACCACGCCGTTGGCCAAGGTGTCGACGCGTAGAATGCCGCCGAAAATGTTGATCAGCACAGCCTTCACGTTCTTGTCGGCCAGCAGAATCTCGAACGCGTGCGTTACCTGCTCTTCGTTGGCGCCGCCTCCAACGTCGAGGAAGTTGGCGGGCATGCCGCCGGCGTACTGAATGATGTCCATGGTGGCCATCGCCAGGCCGGCGCCGTTGACCATGCAGCCCACGTTGCCGTCGAGCTTGATGTAGTTCAGCGCGTACTTGCTGGCTTCGACCTCGAGCGGATCTTCTTCCGTGACGTCGCGCAGGTCTTTGATGTCAGGATGGCGGTAGAGCGCGTTGTCGTCGAAGTTCATCTTGGCGTCGAGCGCGAACAGCCGCCCGTCAGTGGTGGTGATGAAGGGATTGATTTCCACCAGCGACGCGTCGGTATCTTCCGCCGCGCGGGCCAGCGCCATCATGAACTTCACGGCGCCGCTCACATATTTGGGGTCGAGTCCCAGCTTGAATGCGATCTTGCGTGCCTGATACGGCTGCAAGCCGAAGCCGGGTACCAGGTGTTCTTTGATAATCGCGTTGGGATCTTTGGCCGCGACTTCTTCGATCTCCATGCCGCCGGCGGCGGAGGCCATGAAGACGTTGCGCCCATTCTGACGGTCGAGCACGATGCCGAGATAAAGTTCCCGGGCAATGGGCAGGGTTTCTTCGATCAGCAGGCGTTGGACCTTCTTGCCTTCGGGGCCGGTCTGATGCGTGACCAGTTGCATGCCCAGCATCTTGTCGGCGATCTCGACAGCGTCCTGGGCCGACTTGGCAATCTTCACGCCGCCGCCCTTGCCGCGTCCGCCGGCGTGGATTTGCGCTTTGACTACGACTCCGGAGGCGCCGTCGTGGAGCAGTGCTTTCGCCGCAGCGTCGGCTTCTTCGACGCTCTCGACCATCTGTCCGCGAGGGACCGCCACTCCGTACTTCGACAGTATGGCTTTTCCCTGATACTCGTGAATTTTCATGATGGATGATTGCCGGCGGAAGCTGAAAGCTCCGCCGCACCGGCCGGATCGGCCGCTTATCTCCTTACTGAAAGATGGCTAACGGATGAAACAGATAAGTGTAATTGACGGGAGAAGGGAGGAGCAATTCGGGGTATCAGGTCTTAGGCGTCAGGTATCGGAGAGGAGTCAATGCCGAATAGTGGTGTCGGATCGACCTGACATCTCGCGAAACATCTGAAACCTGAGACCCTGAGACCTGACGCCGGAGACCCTCCTGGTGTTAACATCACCGCCGATGAGCGATTCACGAATCCAGATCGAAGTTATTGAAGGCGATGTCCTGACGTTTGAGGCCGACGTGCTGGCGCTGAAATATGCCCAGCACTATTACGGGTCGGACGCGGCAGTCTCCGAACGGCTGACGGCGAAAAAAGCAGCGGCTGAAGACGACTTGAAGCCGGAGCCGTGGAAATGGGTTTGGGTCGAGCCCGGCAAGGCTCTGCCCAGCAAACGCGTGTTGTTCGTTGGCGTGCCTCAGCTTATCAAGTTCGGTTATACCGAAATCGCAGACTGGGCGAAGCAGGCAATCACCATTTGCGGGCGGGATTACCCTGAGGCCGAACACATTGCCGTCACGCTGCACGGTCCGGGCTTCGGACTGGACGAAATCGAAGCCTTGCATGCCGAACTGCGCGGAGTGGTCAACGCAGTGGAAGCCGGCGACGCACCGGCGGCGCTGCGCCGGATATCGATCGTGGAGCGAAAGCCCGCTCGCGTCGAGCGATTGCAGGCGGCGCTGTCCCAAATTATTGCCGGCTCCAGTGGCAGAGGGATCCAATCGCCGGAGCCACTGGCGCCTGCTTCGAAGGCGCCCCATGAGTTCGATGTTTCGTTGCAGGCTCCGATCACCGTTGGTCGTCCGCTGAGACTGAAGCTCCGCCGTCCCGGGAAGACGTCGGGCAGCACCGAAGTCGCGAACGAGTCCGCCAATCTGCAGTCCGCCGAGCAGGTTGAAAGCAAGCCGCGCGTTTTTGTGGCCATGCCGTTCTCGGACAAGATGGAAGATGTCTTCTACTATGGGATTCAAAATCCGGTGCGACAGTTGGGCTACATCTGCGAGCGCGTCGACCAGGAAGCCTTTACCGGCGACATTCTGGAGCAGGTGAAGACGCGCATCGAGAATGCGGAGATTGTGATCGCTGACCTGACGGATGCCAACCCGAATGTTTACCTTGAGGTGGGATACGCGTGGGGGAAGGGGCGTCCAACCGTGCTGGTGGCGGACAAGAAAGATGAGCTGAAGTTCGACGTGCGCGGGCAGAAATGCTTGAGATACCTAAACATTAAAGATCTGGACAAGCTGCTCACGAGCGAACTGAAGGGTCTGGGCAATCGCAAGGGGTGATAGCCCTTTGCACTACTGCGTGCTGCCGGTAGCCCTCGGCGCTGCCGCTGGTGCAGGAGCCGAAGCCCCTGCTGGTTGGTTGCGCAACATAAACATCGTGCCCGACGGCAACTTCAGATTTCGCTTCGGCGAAAGCAGGAACATCATGCCGTTTCTGGCTTGCTGCATATACACGTCGTCCAGCTGCTGATGGCTTAGATCGGGAGCGGAATCCCCGCCATCGGTGGCATCTCCTGCGACGCGTCCAACGGACCTTGAACGGCTGCTGAAGGGATTTCCCAGGCGAGGGGTGTTGCGTCCGTGTTCAAAGTCCGATAGATTCGTGGCCGCGGTCGAGGGGCTATCGTTCCGTCCCGTTTTCGGTTTCACCGTGATTTGCGACGTGACGAAGGCGCGCAGTGGAACACTATGGTCTTTCCATTCCGCCTTTTGTACGACCAGCACCAGCCAGGAAGGTTTTTCATTCTGGCGGGAGGCTGCACCCAGAACTGTCGCCTGCAGTCTTGTGTGCTCCGGCATTACCAGCCCATTGCCGATGAGAACGGGCTCCAAGGTTCGCATTTCGACCACGTCTCCGGCTTTGCATTTCTTTGTGTCAACTGTCTTGGCAAGTCGGGCCGGAATAGTGAAGGTCTCGGAGACCTGTGCAGGGGGGGCGGATGGTTGGGGATCTTCCGCGAACCCGGCGACAACTAAAAAGAGGATGGATATGAGCACCCGCATGACTCACCCCTCTGGACGCTCTGACTGGAAATGGCAGTAGGCTAGTGCCCGCCACCTTCAAATTCAAGCAAAATGTTTGGCTATTCGAATCACATAGCAGTCGAGCCTACCTGCCGGCCCGAGTCCGTGCCTGCTAGTGCCGATCGCCCGCCGCTGTGCCGGCCTCCGCCGATCGTTGGACGCCTCCCGGTCGGTTGTGCAACATAAACATCGTGCCCGAGGGCAGCTTCAGATGATCTTTTTGCGAGAGCAGAAACACCGCCCCATTCTTGGCTTGGAGAATGTGAACGTCGTCTAACCGCTGGTAGGTGAGTTGCTGGGTCTGGCCTGCGTCAACGGTTCCGTCGCGCACGGGATGGGCCGCCGATACTCCAAGCTCGCTGGTCGGATAGCTCTGCGAACGCGAGCGACGGCGAGAGAGGGTTTCGGGCAAGCTGATAGCTCCGTCAAAGGCGGTGTCGTCCTGGGGCTCGACCTTCGCTTTCACCGTGATTTGCGAGCTGACGAAGGCGCGCAGAGCAATGCTATGTTCCCTCCACTCCGCGCGATCGATCATCAGCAGCACCCACGAAGGCTTGTCGTTCTTCCGCGAGGCTGCGCCGATAATCTTCCCCTGTAGCTTTGTGTGCTCCGGCATTACCAGGCCGTTGCCGACGAGCACGGGCTCCAGGGTCCACATTTCGACCGCATCTCCAGCCTTGCACTTCTTGGTGTCAATCGTCTTATTAAGCTTGGCGGGGATGCTGAGGTTATCGGGGGCGTGGCTATCCGGAGGGACGGCTGTTGGATCTTCCGCGAAAATGGCGATGGCAGAAAAGAGGACTAGCAGGAGCATTCGCATAGCTCACCCCCTCTGGTCGCACAGGTGCCACTAGCCTAATCCCGGCAACGTCAGCGCTCAAGTGAAAAATGGACTGAATCCGCCGGCGGCGTTGCAATCTGACATCGGCGAAGGATCAGTGTTCGATGCCGGCCATCCTGGTTACATCCACTTCTTTGTCGCCGGCGGTCGCTTGGTTGCGCAACATGAACATCGTGCCCGAGGGCAGCTTCAGGTGAGCCTTCGCTGACACCAGAAACACTCTTCCTTGTTTGTCCTGCAGAATACGCAGATCGTCGAGAGTTTGATAGACCGATTGCTGAGGATCGATCCCGGCGCCGCCTGCGTCGCCCAGAGTACGGGCCATCGGTCCTGCAGGAGCGAGGCCAGCAGCGCCTTGCGGGAGTTGCCGTGCGTGGCGCCGCTGTACGGTGTCCGACAGGTTCATCGCTCGGTCAAGAGTGCTGTTGGTCTGTGCGGCTGTCTGGACTCTCACCGTGATCTGCGAGCTGACGAAGGCGTGCAAAGCGATGCTATGCTCCTTCCAATCGGCACGTTCCACCACCAGCAGTACCCACGAAGGTTTTTCGTCCTGACGAGACGCCGCACCTATTATCGTGCCGAGAAGCCTCGTTTTTTCCGGCATCACCAGATTGTTCCCAAGGAGCACGGGCTCCAAGGTCTTCATTTCGATCACATCCCCCACCTTGCACTTGTTGGTGTCAAGAGTTTTGGAGAGCTGGGCGGGAATGCTCAGATTATCGGGCAAAGGTGTAGCTGAAGCTGAAGATGCGGTTTGCGGATCTTCTGCAAAGACGGCAAAGGCAGACAGTAGAACAAGCACGAGCGCTCGCATGACTCACCCCTTCTGGGCGCGCTCTGAATGAGAATGCAGAGAAGGGTATTTGTAAAAATGTTTAGTTTCAAGACAAAAGTAGTTATGCTCTGAGCTGGAAGTACCACTTTTGAGGGACACCCGATCATTCGGCAGAGAACCGCCGCATACCGGACATTTGCAGAGCGATGTGCCAGATAAATGCAGGGTTGTTGGCCAGGTAGTACAGGTCGTATTCCAGGTTCTCGTGAATCAGGCAGCGGCGATCACCGCTCAACTGCCACAGTCCGGTGATGCCGGGCTTTACCGCGAGCCGCTTGCGTTGCAGCGATGTGTATTGATCGACGATGAACGGCATCTCCGGTCGCGGGCCCACCAGCGACATCTCGCCGCGCAAGACGTTCCATAACTGCGGCACCTCGTCGAAGCAGGTGCGGCGCAAGAAGCGTCCGATGGGCGTGATGCGGCTGTCGAGACCCGACTTGGGTGAGAAGGCGTAGGCCGCACTGTCGCAATACATGGAGCGAAACTTGTGCAGGAAGAAGAGCTGCCCACGATGTCCGACGCGAAGCTGATGGAAGATCGCGGGGCCTGGCGAGGTCAGCCGTATCAGCAATGCGGCCACCGCACAGGGCACCGCGAGCAGCAGCAGAGCGGCAACGGCGAGCACAATGTCGACCGCGCGCTTGGCCAATTCATTGACGCGGCGTTCTCCCTCGGTTGCCAGGCTGGCCAGCATCATGCCATCAATCTCGGAATATTCCAGCCAATATCCCGGCTCCAGATAATCGCGCGACACAATATAGGTGGTCACGCCGACCATGGTTGCCCGCAGCGTGATGTCCACGATCTCGGCGTTGTCGAGATTGGGGTCAGCGATGATCAAAGTCGACGCATGCATGTTGTCGAACAGCCGCGCCGATAGCGGGCCAGCCAGTATCAGCGCCGACTCACGTTGGCGATACGAGCTGGCGTGAATCTCCTTCCCAGTCATCGCGGCTTCTTCGTCCACCAGAGCGACGGGATGAATGCCGAGTTTGGGCGAGCGCAGCAGAGCCGAGTAAATGTTCTTGGCTAAGGGACCGCCTCCAAGGATCACCGCCTTGCGATTGTCGCAACCCAGTTTTCGCAGAAAGGCGACGGCAACCCACAGGCAAGACTTCTCCAGCACCAGCCCAAGCGGCACGGTGAGAAAGCATGACAACACCACCAATTTGGGTAGCGCGGGCGCAGCCAAAAGGACTGCGGGCAGGGCGATGAGAAGGCATTCCGCACCTACCCGCAGCAAGCGTTCGGTTTCGCGGACGGCCAACAGGCTCAAGTAAGGCCGATATTCCCCGTGCTTTTCCAGCAGCAAAACGACCATCACGCCGAACAGGGCAGCGACTTCGATTACGGCTGCCGGCGAGAAATCGGCGAGACGGTCAGGGTGGCGAAAGCGATAGCTCTCGATGGGCAGCAACACGCCGCAAACCACCGCCAGCCAGTCGAACACGCGTTCGATGACCGCAAGAATCGAGGGCAACCGGCGGGGAACGCTGACGGGCAGGGTGCGTGCCTGACCGTCAGCTGTCCCTGGAGGAAAAGGGACTAGGATTCCCATCCGGCATCCTGGGGGAGGATTTTGTGAATCGAACTTTGCAAACCGAAGCGCGTCATAAATAAAAGGAAAGGCCTAACCCAGAGGCTCAACATCCGCGCCGCTGAGATCGATAGACACCGATTTCATAATCTGCTCGACCGTCAGCACCAGGCGGGTTGAGTTTCGCTTCTCGACCAGAACGCCTTCCCAGCCGCGAAATGGGCCATGCTTTACACGAACCCGCTGGCCCACGCGCAGGTAAGGGTGAGGTTCGACAGCCGCAGGATTGGCGGTGCACACACGCAATTTTTCTACGTCGGCGTCAGACAACGGAACCGGCCTGCCGCTGCGACAGACAATGCTCATCACTCCGCCGGTCTGCAACACGCGGCGATGCTCGCCTTCGCCTACGCGAACGAATACGTATCCCGGGAACAGTGGAGTGTCGATGCGACGGATGCGGTCGCTCCACCGACTGAGGCGACGATAGGTCGGGAGCAGTGCGTCCAACCCCTTCTGCTGAAATTGCGAGACGACGACCAGTTCGTGGCGCGACCGCGTGTAAGCGGCGATCCAATGCCTCGGCTGCGGCTGCGGTTCTTGCGTCGGATTGGTTATTGCTTGCGGGCCAACCAGCATTGCCTGTGGCTCCGCCATTGCCAGTCCCATTGCTCTCTGGTGGGGAAGGATTGGATTTGAGTGTTGCTGTCGTGCTCGGGGCAGCACTCCGGCGTGTGGCGTGTAGCGGCTGAAGTGACAGGACTACCGTGCAGTTCACAGGCCACTAGCGAAGTGGAAAACAGATGGTCGATATCCCCGGAAAGATGCGCTTTTGTGGTTGAGGAGAAGGCACCATTGCACCAGGATGTCCAGAATCTGGACACCGGTGCGTCCAGAAGATGGACTCCGACGGCTCTGTGCTTTGAAGGGGCGCGGCTTCAGCCGCGCCGCAAGTGACCTCTGAAAGCTGGGCTTTTAGCCCCTGAGGGAACGCGCGTCCGGTCGCCACCGACGACGAGCCCCCGCAGCGGGCTTTTAGCCGTTTTATTCAGAGCTCCGGTGCGACACTTCTGAAGCCGCGCCCCTTCAGTGCTCGGGATTGTGGTACAAAGGTCGGCATGAAAACCCGCGAGCTGATTCCCCTTACCGGCGCTTTGGTGTTCTTGCTGGCGATGACATCGCTCAGCTTTGGTCAGACGAAGAAGGTTGTCGTCGACCTGAAGAATGCTCAAGGCGAGAGCGTTGGCCACGCTACCATTCACGCCGAGAAGACTGGCGTGGAGTTAAAGCTGGACTTGAAGAATCTGCCCCCCGGCGTACATGCGATTCACATTCACCAGATCGCGAAGTGCGATCCGCCGGACTTCAAGTCGGCCGGGCCGCACTTCAATCCCACGGGCAAAAAGCATGGTTTGCTGAATCCCGAAGGCCATCACGCCGGCGACATGATGAACTTCACCGTCGTGGCGAATGGCACGACGAAGACAACGATCAAGAATGATGCGGTGACATTGGGCGATGGCTCGCAGCCGAACTCGCTGTTCGCCAATGGCGGGACCGCGCTGGTCATTCACGCCAAGGCCGACGACATGAAGACCGATCCGGCGGGCAATGCCGGCGATCGGATCGCGTGCGGGGTGATTGCGAAGTAGGGGATGAGTGCCGGGATGATACCCGGTCCGTCCGCGAAGCGGACAGCATATCTAAGCCCAGCGCTTCAGCGCTGGGAAAACGCATCCACAACCCCGAGTCCCGCCATATGTACCAATGGTTGTGCGATACATCACCGAAACCAGGACGGGCGCGGCGATGCCCTCGATGCATGTCCCACACTCACGCATTGGTGCTCGTTCACGTTGTAAGATCCGAAATATGTGTTTGGGTGGGACACATGCCGTCCCTTACGGGACTCGGGCATCAATTGCGCGATTCCCAGCGTTGAAACGCTGGGCTTAGATATGATGTCCCTTTCGGGGACGAAGAACCGAGGAACATCTTCGACTCCCACCCTTTCCCAACTGAAGGGAAAGGATGGGGCACCCGCGTTATCGGTTGTTAGAACACGAAGAGCGAATGACTGCTCTTACGCTTTGGCCAAGCCCGCCTTGTCCTGCAATAACTGCCGCAGCACGTACTGCAAAATTCCGCCGTGCTTGTAGTACAGCACCTCCTGCGGAGTGTCGATGCGAACGGTCGCGTCGAGCGTGACCGTCGTGCCGTCGGCCTTCTTGGCACGGACTCTTACCGTCTTGCCGGGAGCGAAGTTTTCCAGTACGTGGGTGAGTCCTACAATGTCGTACAGCTCCTCGCCGGTGAGGCCGCAGGTTTCGGCGCTCTCATCGTCGAGGAATTGCAGCGGCAGAATGCCCATGCCTACCAGGTTCGAGCGATGAATGCGCTCGAAGCTTTCGGCCAGCACAGCGCGCACGCCCAGCAGGCGCGGTCCCTTGGCTGCCCAATCGCGAGACGAGCCTGAGCCGTACTCTTTGCCCGCCAGAATCATCAGCGGCGTGCCGGCAGCGCGATATTTCTCCGAGGCTTCGAAGATGAACATCTCCTCGCCGTTGGGCAGGTAGCGGGTGTAAGCGCCTTCGCGGTCGGGCGTGAGCTTGTTGCGCAGGCGGACGTTGGCGAAGGTGCCGCGCATCATCACTTGATGATTGCCGCGGCGTGATCCGTAGGAGTTGAAGTCTGCCGGCTTCACGCCGTGTTCGATCAGGTATTTTCCGGCCGGGCTGTTGTGCTTGATGGAGCCCGCCGGCGAGATGTGATCGGTGGTGACGCTGTTTCCCAGGTAACAGAGCACGCGCGCGCCGCTGATGTCGCCGACCGGCGCCGGCTTCTTAGGCATGTTCTCGAAGTAGGGCGGATTCTGGACGTAGGTCGAAGCGTCGTCCCAGGCGAAGGTCTCACCCTGTGGGACATTCAATCCGCGCCAGCGTTCGTCGCCCTTGAAGACGTCGGTGTAGGCGCCGCGGAAGAGGTCTCCGGTGACGAACTTCTGCAGCACCTCGTCGACTTCCTTCTCGGTCGGCCAAATGTCTTTCAGGTAAACCGGCTTGCCGTCGCTTTTGCCGAGCGGCTCCTTGTAGAGGTCGATATCCATGCGGCCGGCGAGCGCATAAGCGACGACCAGCGGCGGCGACATAAGGTAGTTGGCACGCACCTCGGAGTTGATGCGGCCTTCGAAGTTGCGATTGCCGCTCAGCACCGAGGCAACGACCAGGTCTTTCTCGGTGACTACGTTGGAAACTTCCTGCGGCAGCGGCCCTGAGTTGCCGATGCAGGTGGTGCAACCGTATCCGACCACGTTGAACTTCAGCTTCTCAAGATAGGGAAGCAGGCCGGAGCGGGTGAGGTACTCGGTCACGACCAGCGAGCCCGGCGCGAGCGAAGTCTTCACCCAGGCGGGAACCCTCAGGCCTTTCTCGACAGCTTTCTTGGCCAAGAGGCCGGCGCCGATCAGCACCGACGGATTCGAAGTGTTAGTGCAACTGGTGATGGCCGCGATCACAACGCTGCCGTGATTGAGTCCGCCATTGAGCTGAACGTGCTCCTCAACGCTGTCCTGCTGCGAGTCCATGCCGGCGGCGCGTCCACCTTCGGCCTCCCAGCGCGATTCTTGTTTCGGAGGAACGTGCTGCCCCGGTTTGAGCAAGCTGGGCAGTGCCTGTTCGAACGACTCTGCGGCCTTCGAAAGCGGCACGCGATCCTGCGGACGCTTGGGCCCGGCGATGCTGGGTTCGATAGTTGCGAGATCGAGGTCGAGCACGTGGGTGTATTCGGCTTCCGGCGTGTGCTCGGTGTGGAAGAGCCCCTGCTCCTTGTAATATGCCTCGACCAGCGCGACCAGTTCTTCGGGACGGCCGCTGAGGCGCAGGTACTTCAGCGTCTCGTGATCGACGGGGAAGATGCCGCAGGTCGCGCCGTACTCAGGAGCCATGTTGGCGATGGTGGCGCGATCGGCCAGCGGCAGGTTGTGCAGGCCGGGGCCAAAGTACTCGACGAACTTGCCAACGACGCCGTGCTTGCGCAGCATCTCGGTGACGGTGAGGACGAGATCGGTCGCGGTCGAGCCGGCCTTCAGGCTGTTGCGCAGACGCACGCCGACGACCTGTGGGATTAGCATCGACACCGGCTGGCCGAGCATGGCAGCTTCGGCTTCGATTCCGCCAACGCCCCAGCCCAGGACGCCCAGGCCATTGATCATCGTGGTATGCGAATCGGTGCCGACCAGCGTGTCAGGATAGGCCAGCGGCTTGCCGCTCTCGCCGTTGTCGCCGACGAAGACCACGCGCGCCAGGTATTCCAGGTTGATCTGGTGAACGATGCCGGTGTCCGGCGGCACGATAGCGAAATTCTCAAAGGCAGTCTGTCCCCAGCGCAGGAAGGCGTAGCGCTCTTTGTTGCGATGAAACTCGAGATCGGCATTGAGTTGTAGCGCCTGTGATGTTCCGAACTCGTCGACCTGCACCGAGTGATCGATAACCAACTCGGCGGGTTGCAGCGGATTGATCAGCGTCGGGTCTCCACCCAGCGCCTTCATGGCATCGCGCATGGCAGCGAGATCGACCACCGCCGGTACGCCGGTGAAATCCTGCAACAGCACGCGGCTGGGCATGAAGGCAATCTCCTGCACCGGTGTGCTCTTCGCCGCCCACGACGCCAAGGCGCGAATATCGTCGGCCTTCACTGCCTTGCCGTCTTCGCGGCGCAGCAGGTTTTCCAGCAGGATGCGAAGCGAGAAGGGAAGATGCTTCACCGAACAGCCGTGCTGCTCGAGGGCGTTGAGGCGGTAGATTTCAAATTCGTGGTTGCCGACGCGGAGGGTGGAACGGCTGCCGAAACTGTTCATGAATGAATCCTTCTTTCTACGAATGAAGTCAAGGTCGGGCGCGGCGGTACGGTGGGCACCTTCTATCTTAGAACTTCTGCGCCGCAGATGTCAGCCCGGGAAGAAAGGTATCAGGCGTCAGGTATCAGCTGTCAGATCAATCGGCAAAGCGTCATCGTCGACCGGACTCTGCGCACGGGTTTGTTTAAGTCCTTCAAATCCGCGAAAATGAGACTCGTGTTGCGACGCCTCATTGCCGTTAGTTCCTCTATGAAGAATGTCTTGCCGATTGCGCTGCTCCTGCTGGCATCGCTGCCGCTAAGCGCGCAGCCCAGAATCATGACGATGGTTGTGCCCCATGCCCAGCCGGGTCAGAATTTCAGCTTCCAGATGCAGGGGATTTGCCCCGATCAGCCGTGCAATTGGCAAGCTTTCGGATTGCCCAAAGGGTTCGGCATCAGCTCAGCGGGACAGATCTCCGGAGTCTCGGCGGCGCTGATCGGCTCACAGCAGTTCAGCATAAAGCTGACGGATCGCAACGGGCAGTCGGCAGAGCAGGCCTATTACTTCTCCAACTCGCAGGACCGAATCGCGCAGTGGCCGAATACGGTGAAGACGGCGGGTTTTCCCTACGCCGACGATTACCGCGAGATTTGGGTTCCGCAGGCGAACGACTGGTTGCGGCGGACCTTCGACATCGTGGTTGGCGGCACGGCTAATCTCGCCGCGGGAGAAAAGTATCCGGTCTTCATGCAGAGCCTGATCGACTCTGCGGGCTGGCGTCCGGCCCTGGTCAACCGCTTTATTGTCGACGTGGCTGCGAAGCGTGGCTGGGCCGACTACGAGAACATCTTTCTGCACGCCAAAAATGACTATTTCGCCGCTCCTAACGCGGGCGCGCCGACGAAATGGTCGCACATGGACATGTTCGATATCTTTGATGCGAAAGTTATTGACGCCGGCATGGGCGCTCCCATCCCGAAGCAAGTCGTCAATGGCGTGCTGCTGCACCACGGCGGCTCGTTTGAAGATATTTCAGTTGGAGTTTATGAGCAGCAGGGGCCGTACAAGCTGTCGAATGGCGACCATCTGTATGTCGGCTATGGCGAGCCGTTTGCGCTCATCAATGTAACGCTGAGCCATGGGCGCGACAAAGGTTCGGCAAAGTACGAATATTGGAACGGCTCCGACTGGGCGCCCCTCGACACCTCCGCTGACACAACTGACGGTCTGAAGTCGAGCGGAGCTATCAACTTTATTCCGCCATCGAAGTGGGCGAAGAACTCGGTCAACAATTCGCGCCCTAAGTGGTGGGTGCGCATTGCGCTGAAAGGCACGCACACCGCGCCGCAAGTCGTGAAGTTGTGGGGCGACGATTGGGAATCGCATGCCACCTCCGGGTGCTCGCCGGAGTGCAATGTCCGCGGTTGGGACCCTGCCGATCAGCGTCGCGTCAACGTTGGCCAGGGAAATCTCGAGTACAATCCGAAGCCGCCCGACAAGGCGACGGCACACTTCCGGTATCAGGCCCGGGTCACTGGCTGGTGGTCTCCCGACTTCATGTTCAACAACCCCAACTCCGTCGACCCCAAGACTGGCGACAATTTGGTGGCGTGGTCACTCGGGGCGCAGGACATCTCCACGGTTTCTGACTACCGGATGCTCGGTGAAAATCATAACGGCAGTTTCTTCGACGACGTTGGCGGCGTAGCCTCGCAGTGGAATTCCGCAAACAGCGATCTGGCGCCGGGTACGACGTTCGATACCGGCGTTCCGGGAATGATCTCGTCGCTGCGCGCGCTGCTGCACTCGGCCTTTGGAAGCAACTTCACCATGCTGGCGAATGTAGGTTGTCCCGATCCATGTCGCAGCGCGGTAAAGGCAGAGACCGAGTTCTCGCTCAACGAGCGCCTGGGAGACGTTTCGAAACTTGGCTACTATTTTTACGCCAGAAACTGGATGGACCCTTACGCCACCGGCAAGCACGTAAATATCGTTAACTTCTGGGACAGCACGTTTCAGGCCGACTACGACCCATGCACCACGAAGGGGAAAAAGCCTTGTCCCACCTATCAGTTGTGGCCACGCAACGACCGCGGTCCCATGCAGGCCCTGGGTGGCTACCTGATTGGCATGAACCCGAATACGGCATTCGAATACGACGTCACAGGATGGTGGTACCACCACGTGGATGAGGTTTACGTCGCCGGTCCGGTGACGACCAAGTTGGCCGAGCCAGTGACGGCTGATCCCGGCAACGTGCCGCAAATGATTCACGTCGACGATGGATCGAGCTTCAAGAAGACGCGGGTATTCGACTACATTCTGCAGATCGGTGACGAGGTGATCCTGGCCAAGGAAGGTCCGGACCACAATCACTTCAAATACAACACCGATTACGGCGCGAACTATCTGACGCGCGACTATCCGGCTGGCACGCCGGTGAAGTCAGCGATCATCAAGCATCTCTCGACTGACGGCGTTCCGCATTACCAGGACGTGCTCTTCTGGACGACATGGTTTCCGGCGCTGGCGGCTGACTTCGGGCAGCCCGATGCGCAGGGATGGAATCATGGCGCGCGGGGCGATTGGCTCACCGGAGAAAAGGTCGGCGCCAGCCAGGTTTGTGCCACGGCAGGCAAGTGTCCTGTGGTGGAGCGGCGCGATTTTACCAAAGCGATCGTCCTGCAGCGCGCCATGGGCGACCATGATCCGGCGGAGTGGGAGACGCCCTCATCGCCCATACCTCTGCCGGCGTGCCCGGGCTGCGTCTGGCAGCGACTCCATTCCGATGGCACGCTCGATGCGCCAACCACAACGGTGTCGCTGATGGGGAACGAAACGGCGATATTCATGAAGGCGGCGGCGAGTTCAGAACAGCAGCCGAAGGCAGACACAAAAGGTTCAGAGAAGAAATAGGACAGGCACACTTGGCAAAACGGACTGATGATTAAGTTCTCCGGGGGATATAGTGCACGATTTGTAAGATGGTTTCTGGCGCAGAGCTGGTCGAAATTTGCGGGCGCGTATCCGTACGGCTGTGCGCATGGCGGGTCTGAGAGCGATCCCATTCCGCCGTGGCTGAAGCCAGCCTCAGAGATCGCGCTCGCTTCACCACGCTAAAGCGTGGTGCTTCCACCCTAAAACTTACTGCTTCCACCATAAGCCTGCTGCGTAACTCGATTTACCCGGCGCTGAGCTCGTTGATCTTGCCGGCCATGCGCAGGTCGCGCTGCGTCACTCCTCCTGAGTCATGCGAGGTTAGCGACAGTTTCACCTTGTTGTAATTGATGGTGATGTCGGGATGGTGGTTGACGGCCTCGGCGGCTTCGGCAATCCGGTTCACGAATCCCATGGCTTCCACGAAATTGGGGAATTCGAAGACGCGTTCGATGGTGTTGCCATGCGCGCTCCAGCCTGCCAGAGCTTCAACAGCCTGATGTAATTCCGCTCCGCTCAGCACAGTACTCATGCACTTCTCCGACGTGGAATGATATTGCGAATCGTCATGGCAGATGTGTTAGTCGCCCGCTGATGAAACCAGGGCCGTTAGTGCGGGCGTTTTCCACGGCCGTTGTCGGTGATCTGGTCGCGTAACATCACCCAGAATTCCGGAGAAATGGAAAGAAAGATGTTCACCACGTTGGGATCAAATTGGGTCCCCGCATGCTTCTCAATTTCCCGGCGCGCCGAAGACATCGACTGAGCGGCGCGGTAGGGGCGGTCGGAGGTGATGGCATCGAACGCGTCAGCCACCGCAAACACACGCGCTCCCAGATGGATTTGCTCGCCGCGCAGACCTCGTGGATAGCCACTGCCATCGAAATGCTCCTGGTGGGAGTACACGATCTCCGCCGGTTCGTGGAGGAAGGGAATTCTGCGCAGTATCTGATAGCCGAGCAGACAATGCTCGCGCATGACCGCCTGTTCCTCGGGGGTAAGCCGGCCCGGCTTGCGCAAAATTGCGTCGGGTATCGCCATCTTGCCGATGTCGTGCAAAAATGCGCCACGCCCAATTACCTTGCGTCGCTCGTCCGGCAGTTCCAGTGCGTGGGCGATCGCCATAGTGAACGCGGTCACTCTTCTGGAATGGCCTTCGGTCTCCGCGTCTTTCAGGTCCAGCGCGTTGCCCAGCGCTTCAAGGGTAATGTCATAAGAGCGTTCCAACTCAGACATGGCGCGCTCGCGATCGGCCAGCGCCCGTTTCAAGTCTGCCATGGTTCCGTCCAGAAGATCGGTCCGGGCTTTCACCAGGGATTCCAACTCATTCCGATACGCGAGATTCTCCAATTCCAGGCGACGCTTTTCCAGCGCTCTGGCTACCACCGCCAGCAGTTGCTCGCGCTCAAAAGGCTTCAACAGATAGTCGTAAGCACCCATGTGGATGGCTTCCAGGGCTATGGAAATATCGTGGACTCCGGTGACCATCACAACCGGCACATAAGGATGTTGGCGCTTGGCGTACTCCAGCAACGTAAACCCGTTGTTTCCGGGCATGATCAGATCGGTCAGGATCAGGCTGAAGCTTTTGCTGGCGAGCGCTGCCATGGCGGCCTCTACCGAGGACGCCGGCTCAACGGAATGGCCCGCCGACTGTAAAGCGTCCGTTAGCGACTGCCGAACCGCTTCTTCATCGTCGAGAACCAATACGAGTTCGGCTGACATAGGTCCCTTATTTCCGCTCCTTTGTGAGTTGCATTCTACTCGCCGAGGCTACTGTTCACATCGGCTAATTTGGTACGCCAGTTTGCTGCCACCAGAAAAAATCAACCTGCGTTGCCGGCTTGTCCCGGGTTGAACTTTCACGCCGGCGGCCAAAACTACATTGCCCGTTCATGCAGGAGTGGTACGCGGGTACCAACTGAAGGCACGTCGCATCTCACTTTCGTCGCTTTCAGCGCATAACTAGCTCGAACACCCTAGTTCTTTTGGGCCAGTTATAGTTCCTGCGTAGTCCTTGTTCTCATTTAGTTTCAATCGCTTACACGGATGCACCGGGATTTCCAGCTCCCGATTCCCAAGATGGGCCACGCGATTGCATTGTTATGGGTGTGAGCGGCGCGAGCGTGATTCCGAATTCGAATAAAGCACTCAAGCAACAACGCGGCTCGCTGCTCGGCACTTCCAGTTTACAAGTTGCAGCACTCCCAGGAGGACTCGAGATGTTGAACACCATGCAGGAAGCCCCTCGCACTCAGATCACCGGATTTTCGCCGGAAACCATGGTTGCCGTCCCACAGCGCCGAGAGATTTTCGAGCGCAATCGCCATCGCGTTTACAGCACAGCATTTTGGATGACCGGCAATGAACTCGCGGCCGAAGACTTGATGAGCGATACCTTCCGCGCGGCCTTCCTGGCTACTTCAAACCCGAGCGTTGAAGACATCGATCGGGCACTGGTGGGCGAGTTGAAGAAGACCTTCGATATCCCGCTGTTCACACTCGACTGTGCGCCGTCTGACCAAGTTCGCAATGTACGCAGCAACATCCTTCGCACCGATCTGGAAATCGCCGTCATCGAGTTGCCGGCGACCGAAAAGCTGGTTTTTCTTATGCACGATCTGGAAGGCTACGACCACGATCGCGTGGCGCGCCTGCTGGGTATTACTGAGCGCGAATCGCGTCTTGGCCTGCATCAGGCGCGGCTGCGGCTGCGCGAGCTTCTAGCGAAGTAAAGCTCTCATCGTCCTCTCTCTCCTGAACCTACCTCCGCCCCTCGTAAGAGGGGCATTTTTATTGCGCCGAGAAGAGCGCGTTGCAGCTCTTCGATTTGCGACTGGCCCGTAAGGTAGCTGACGATCATCACCCGGATGACGCTGCGTCCGGCAACGCGGGTTTCGGAGATCCAGCGGCGGCCATCGCGCGTGACGCGCTCAACCAGCTCGATATGCGCCTGGGCAGGTTGATCGCCCTCGCCCGCGTGCTTCAGTCGAAAATTGAGGATGGGCAGGACCTGTGGCGTAGCCATTTCGAAGACGTCGCTCGCTTCCACCCAGGCCACGAACTCACGCGCCAGCTGCATTTGGCTGTCGATGAGCGTCTCGTAAGCTTTGCGCCCGTGCATCTGGAGCGTGAGCCAGAGCTTCAGCGAGTTCAT
The DNA here is from genome assembly GCA_963819645.1 of uncultured Acidobacteriaceae bacterium. Lineage (GTDB taxonomy): Bacteria > Acidobacteriota > Terriglobia > Terriglobales > Acidobacteriaceae > CAVVDY01. Next base: position 49,307 of record CAWFWZ010000006.1, on the reverse strand, counting down.
GCGCCGCGTCCACTGCATCGAGACCTTGAAGTTGTCGAGCGCTACGCCCGGGACTGGCTTGGGCATGTAAGGCGTAGTAACGCCAAAGGCCGCCTGCATGGCTTGCGGGCGGCGCGTGAGAATGATTCCCGCGACGAATGGCACTGACAGCCACTTGTGTGGATCGATAGTCACCGAGTCGCAGCGTTCAATGCCGTTCACCAGGTGCCGGTAGCGGTCGCTGAAGGTGACTGCCGCCCCGTAGGCTCCGTCGAGATGAAGCCATAGGCCTTCGCGCTGGCAGAGGTCCGCAATCGCCGGAATGTCATCGATGATGCCCGAGTTCGTAGTACCGGCGGTCGCGACCACACAAAATGGTTTGCGCCCTGCGGATCGGTCGGCTGCGATCGCCTGCTCTAGCGCATCGACATCCATGGCGCAACGTTCGTTCAGCGGGATGCGTTGCAACGCTTTGCGCCCTAATCCCAGCAGGCCAACCGATTTGTCCAGCGAATGGTGTGACTCGGTGGAGGCATAGACAACGGGCTGCGCCCCGATGGACGCTACGCCGTCTTCAATCGCCTGCGGGAAATGTGTTGCCAGCGCCAAAGCCAGCGCGCTGAAGTTGGCCTCATTGCCGCCGCTGGTAAAGGAGCCGTCAAAGGGCAGCTGCCATCCGAAACGCTCGCCGATCCAGCGGATGGTTTCAGCTTCGATCTTGGTCGCAAGCTGCGAACGCCCGGTGGTCGCCAACTGCGGATTGAGCGCAGCGACCAGCGCCTCCGCCAGAACGCCGGCGTAGGTGGGCGTCGGATTCATCAGACCAAAATAGTTGGCCGAGCCAAGATGAAACCCACGGTCGATCATCTCCTGAGCGGTCTTCCGCAGAAAGCTCGAGAGCTCTTCGTGGGCGTTGCCGTTCATGCCACAGTGTTCGGCGGATTGCTGCAGTATCCCGGCCTCGGGCATAGCGTGGCGCAGCGGCTCGAATGAGCGCTGTTCGACGGGTGCTTGCACCGGACGGGTAGGCAACGACTCAAAGTAGTCGTTGATGAGGTCAATCAACTCGTAGCCGAGCTGGCGCCGAGTGGCGAAGTTCAGTTCAAAGTTGCTTTGGGACACAATACGATATTAGGTGATTTGAAGCGGCTTGTGGATTCGCGGTTACTCGGTGATTGTGGGTAACCAAGTCGGATGGCGGTTCGGTGCACCGGGCGGCAGTTCGGTGGAAGCCCACGCATTTATGCGTGGGAAATGGAACGCAGTGAAAGAGTGCGCTTTAGCGCTGGGCTCTTCCGCGGATGTGGGGAGAGCGGGGGCTTCCGCCCTCGGTTCCATCTGCCAGATTCTGCCTCGCCATATCCGAAAATTCGGAAACAAAGGTATACTTCTTGACAACCAGGTGCGGTGAGGCAGTTTTGTGGTAAGTCCAACTCTGTCAACCGCCAACCAGTACGGTGCGGAGTAGGAAGTGGAACCAGAGGGCGCAGCTCGTCGCGCACGGGAAGGCACTGCTGTTTCCAGCGGCGAGAGTTCGGCGGCGCAGCAGCCTGCTGCCCTGAACTCAGAGGGACTGCCTCGCACTGATTCCGACCTCGAAGCCACCCTGCCCCAAGGTGCCGTATCGCCGATTCCACCGACCCGCTCCCCAAAGCCTTCCGCGCAGCCGCAGAGCGATCCTTCTGACGATGTCACCATGGCCGAGCCGCGCAAGCCGCGCGATCCCAGCTCCGGAGCGGCGCAGCAGGTATTCGCTTCCATCGGCGCCACCATTTTCGAAGTCGGCAGTGTGCTCGGCGGCCGCTACGAAATTCAGGCGTTGCTGGGCATGGGTGGTATGGGCGCGGTCTACAAAGCCCACGACTCGGAAGTTGATCGCGCTGTCGGGCTGAAGGTCATCCGTCCCGATCTAGCCGGCAATCCCGCGATTCTCGCGCGCTTCAAGCAGGAGCTGATCCTGGCGCGCCAGGTCACGCACAAGAACATCATCCGCATCTACGACCTGAGCGAAGCCGAAGGCGTGAAGTTCATCACCATGGAGTTCATCGAAGGTGAGGACTTGCGCACCATCCTGACGCGCCAGGGCAAGCTCACGCCCGATGAAGCCATCGGCATCATTCGCCAGTCGTGTTCGGGACTGCAAGCCGCGCACCAGGAAGGGGTGATTCACCGCGACCTGAAGCCAAGCAACATCATGCGCGATGGCGCGGGCCGCGTCGTCATTATGGATTTCGGCCTGGCCAAGACGGTGGCCAGCGATGGCATGACCCAGACCGGAATGATGATCGGCACCATGGAGTACATGTCGCCCGAGCAGGCGATGGGCTCCGAACTGGATGCGCGCTCCGACATCTTCGCCATCGGGCTGATTTTCTACGAGCTGATCACCGGCAACATGCCCTATCGCGCGGAAAGCGCCATCGCCAGCCTGGTGAAGCGGACCCAGGAGCGGGCCATCCCGCTGCACGAAGTGGATCCGGACGTGCCGCACGCGGTAAGTCAGATCGTTGCCAAGTGCCTGGAGCGCGATCCCAAGAATCGGTATTCATCAGTTCAGGAACTGCTTGACGATCTTGACATCGCGCAAGGAAAGCGGCCACGCTCCGGCGCTGGCCAGTCCGCAGTGCGAATGAGCGCTTTCGCCGGCGATGCTCTCACTGCGGGCGCTCCCTCGCCGGCGATTCCGCAGCCCGCGATTGCAACCGGAAGAGAGCTCCCGCGCAAATGGCTGGTGCTCGCGACCGCCGTCCTGGTTGCCGCGCTGGGAGTCGGCGGCTATTTCGTCTTCAACAAGCGGCCCGGCAGCCATTCTGCCCAAGTCCAGGCGGCGACCATGTCGCTCGCCATCATCCCTTATTACAACGCGTCGGGCGATGCCAGTCTCGACTGGCTGTCGTCCAGTTTGTCGGAGACGCTGGGGGCTGACATCGGTCCGTCTGTCGGAGTCCGGCTGGTTTCGCAAAGCCGCCTGCAACAGGTGCTTCGCGACCTCAATATCTCGGCCCAGCAGCAGCTCGATCTCTCAACCTTAAAGCGCATCGCCGACTTCACCAATGCAGACACCGTGGTGACTGGCCAGTATGTGAAGATTGCCGATCAGATTCAGATCACCTCGACGGTTTACGATCTGAAACGCGATCGCCAAGTTCCCGTCACTACCACCGTTCCCAGCGAGAAAGACCTGCTGGCGTCAATCTCTAAGCTGGCGCAAGACGTGCGCGAGAAGCTTGCCACCAGTCCCGCGATGCTCGACGCATTACAGTCAGGCGCTCCCTTCATCCTGACGAAGTCGGTGCCCGCGCTACGCTCCTATAACGAAGGGTTGCAATTGCAACGCGCCAACAAGTCCGGAGACGCGGCGAAAAAATTCGAAGAAGCCACGGCGGAGGATCCGACCTTCGCGATGGCTTTCTCGCAGCTCGGACTGGCGTACCACGCGCTGGGCTTTGACGATAAGGCTGACCTGGCCTCGCGGCAGGCCGTGACCCTGAGCGACAACCTGCCGGAGAATGAGAAGTTCCTGATCCAGGCCAACAACGCGATTATCACCAACGATACGGACAAAGGTGTCGCCGCTTATGAGAAGTTGACCGCGGTCAATCCCGATGACACCGAGGCCCAATTTGCGCTCGCCACCTTGTATGACAACGTAGGGAAATACGATGAGGCGCGCGCTCGACTGGCGAAGGTAACATCGATCGATAAGAACAACCCCGACGCGCTGTACCTCAGTGGGCGGGTTGAGATTGAAGCCGGCAAGCCGCAAGACGGTCTGCCATTCCTGAGCACCGCCTATAACCTTGCCACCCGCACTGGCAATGAACCGTTGAAGGCGAAAATTCTGCAGGCCGAAGGGGTTGCTTATCGCAAGCTCAACCAGCCGAAAGAAGCGTTGAAGAATTTCCAGGATTCGTTGGCCATTGCCCGCCCCTTGAATCTTCAGAGCGCGGTGGCGTCGAGCCTCGCCGAGATTGCCAACATCCAGGAGCAGACGGGCGATAGCGCCGCCGCTCTAGCCAGCATGAAGGAATCGCTTGACATACGGCGCCGCATCAGTGACAAGCACGGGGTCGCGCTCAGCCTTCTGAACCTGGGGGCGTACTACAACAATCATGGCAAATACGACGATGCGCTGAAGAGCCTGAATGAAGCGCTGAACGGTTTCCGTGACTTGGATGATCCGTCGAACCAGGCCCAGTGTCTCAATAACATCGGCACCGCTGAGTACGATTTGGGCAACTACCAGGCTGCCCTGACCTACTATCAGCAGTCCTACGATATCCGCGACAAACTGAAGCAGTCCGACGGTGTAGCCGAAGCCCTGCACAACCTGGCCGACACCAACGTGAAGCTAGGCCAGTACGATGTCGCGGTCACGCAGTACTTGAAGGGAATTGATAACGCTCGTGCGACGGGGGACCAGCAATTGGTGGCGTTGGAATCAACCAGCCTTGGAGAGCTGTTTGCCACGCAGGGACAATATGCCAGGGCCCTGAAGTCCTACGAAGACGCAGTTAAAGGCTTCCAGGCCGCCAATGATCGTAGCTATCTGATGGTGGCGGCCCTCGCTGGCTATGGCAACGTGCTGTCGATGGTCGGCCGTACTGAGGAAGGTCAACAGAAACTACAGGACGCGGTAAATTTGGCCACTGAGGTCAAGAGCGACAACTACCTTGCGGTGGCGCTGAACTGGCTGGGCGACAGCTACATGTATGCCGGCGACTTTGCCGACGCGAAGCAGCAGTACGACAAGGCGGCCGCGGTGGCGGCGCGGGCTAAGGATCGCGAGCAGGCTGCCGTATCACGCTTCGGATTGGCCCGCCTTGATGTCATGCAGGGACATGGCGCCGCGGCCATTCCTGTGCTGCAGAAGCTTGGTGCTGAAACGGATGCCATGGGTTTGAAGGCGCTCTCGGTGCAGGCGTCGATCTATCTTGCCGAAGCGCAGCTCGCCGCCAAGAAGCTTCAGCCTGCCGAGCAGGAACTGGATCGCGCGTTGAATCGCGCTGACAAGCTGAGCCTGGTTATCGAGCAGGCTCAGGCGCACTACCTCCTGGGACAATTGGCTACAGTGACCGGCAAGGAAAAGCAGTTTGGCTTCCAGTATCGCGATACCGTGAAACTGTTGGAGTCGGTGAGTAAAGATCCCGGAGTCGGTCGGTTGCTGGATCGCGCCGACCTCAAGGGCATCTACCAGGACGCGCTGAAGTCCTACCAGGGCGGGACCTAAGCAACAGTTCTATCGCCAATAAAGAAGCCCCGGAATTCCGGGGCTTTTGTATTTCCAGCTCACGGTCGTGAATCTATTTATTTGCACCCGCCGGACCAGGCTCCTGCTGCGAGTTGCTTCCCGGAACCGCAGCGTTCGTCTGCGGCAGCTTGCGGAACAACTTGCTCGACCCTGAACCCGGGCACATCGGATCGGCTCCGGGTCCGGTTTTGAAGGTGGCCACAAAGTCCGAGAAGTTATTGCCCTTTCCCGACGTTGTGGGATCAACCTCATCCTGCTGGAACGTGGTGAAGATGGAGCACCAGTTGTTCGTGCCGATCGGAGCCTTGATGTAATCGGCATTGCCCGCGTTGACCGGATCAGTTGTGGCGTAGGTCGTCCGCGTATCGATCAGTTGGTTCTCATCGGGATTCGGACATGAAACATTGTTGTGGTTCATGTCCTGGCAGGTGACCTCGTACACGATGCAGTTGCCACCGGTGCTCAGGTAGGTAATGCACTGCTCGTTGTTAAAGGTGGTGTTGTTTTTAAGGCGAGTGTTGAAGAACGTCGTTGCATCGATCGGAATGGCATTCACCGTCATTTGGATGCCGCCACTATTGACGAAGCCCGGCGGATAGGTCACACCGTAAACGTGGTTTCCATAGTCGAACTCAGTTTCGGTGCCGCCGTTTTGAATCATCTGCTGAATCAGGGTCGGGGTATGCGGGGTGAACTCCCAGGCAATGACATCGGTCGTCTGGATGTTGGCGCCGTATCCGGCGGTGAAGCCTACGTACGCTGCGCCCGCGGCGTTGTTGAAGGTAAGTGACTGATCGAGTTTGAACGGCTTCAAATCGATTTGCGCGGTGGCATTCGCGACCGGAGTGTGCGTCCCCGGAATCAATAGAGGATCGACATAAACCTTCAGATGATATGGATCGTTCGCGTTGACCGAGGGAGGCCCGGTGTACTCCACCACAACCGTGACCGGAATGCCATCAATGCACCCATTAACGCCGCAGGCAACTCCGAGCGGGGGAATGGCGCTGCTGATGCTGTTCTGGCTGTAGAGGCAACTGGTTACGTTATGGTTCTGGCCGATAGTGTATTGCCCGGGAAGATGGACCGGAGTGTTGGTTTTAACGCCGCAAGTTTGCAGTGCGACGTGGTTCGCGGTCGGGTCCCATGGGTCCTGAGCGGTATCAAACTCGATGGCGATGCTGCTGGGAATGCCGGCATAACCAACTCCGCCATTGCCTACCCCGAGCGCAGTCTTGGCCCCTCCTGTGGCGCCAAAGCTCGAATCGGTGGACGATGAGTTCTGAATGACGAAGGCTAACCCATCCCCCGGGGTACAGCACTGCACCGGGTTATGAAAGATGAAGCTGAAATATGTGGTGAATCCTGAGGTCACCGGCTGCGGAACATTGAACCAGGCCGAACTCGCAGTCAGCCCACTAGGGCGATTGTTGCTGGAGCCGTCGGTCAGTCGCATGACACCGATCGAATTCCAGGTGGCCTGCGTCACGGTGCCGTTCTTGGCCAGCAACGTGTTAAAGGCGTTCTGATTTGAGAAATCTTCGAACCGTATCTGCTGGGCCGAGGCGGACATAACGAGGGTCAGTACCGCCAGAAGACTCAGGAACTTCAACAGTTTTGCCAGATGCATGAATGTGCTTCCTTCTCTCGTCCGTTGCTGCTGGACGTCCTTGATTCCGGCTTCTTAGCCGGGACGCCTGGCTCGCGGTGGGAGAAAAAGCCATGCGAGGGCCAGTCTTGTGTGAAGGTATTCTGGTTTCATCGCTCTTTTATGTCAAGGAAATTGCCCTTCCGACGGCTGCCCTGGCCATTATTGGCGTTGATTACCGCGACTGGCAGCTCCCGTCGGGGTTGACGCAAGTGGCTCCTTCTATTGAGTTTCTGTGACCAGCGTCACAGCCTTTGGAGAAACCAATGCCGCAGGATAGTATTTGCAGTAATGGCAAGTCACGAGGTAGCGGATGAGCTGGATTTATAACCGGTTCGAGAAGAACTTCCTGGTCACCACGGTTGACTACGTCTTCAACTGGGCGCGAAAGTCGGCCATCTGGCCCATGACCTTCGGCCTGGCCTGCTGCGCCATCGAGATGATCGCTGCCTCGACGGCGCGCTTCGACATCGCGCGCTTCGGCTCGGAGGTGTTTCGTCCCAGCCCCCGTCAGAGCGACCTGATGATCGTCGCCGGTACTGTGACCCTGAAGATGGCTCCGGTGGTGCAACGGATTTACGAACAGATGCCCGATCCCAAGTGGGTCATCTCCATGGGCGCCTGCTCCTCTGTGGGCGGCCCCTTCAACACCTACGCCGTGCTGCAAGGCGTGGACCGCATTGTCCCCGTCGACGTGTACGTCGTCGGCTGCCCGCCGCGTCCCGAGAATCTTTTCTATGGACTGCTGCGCTTGCAGGACAAGATCGACCGCATGAGCATCGCCAAGAAGCCCACCGAAGTGCGACTGAAAGAAGATATGGTCGACAACTTCAAGCAGCAGATTCGGATCGCGCAGGCAAACTTCGCCAATCCCGAACAGTTGGTGCAGCCGGTCGAGAACGGGATCGTGGTTCCGCGGTAGCGGCTAACCTCGAATCAGAATTGTCATCTTCGGCGGGATCACTGTCTCCCTGTCCCGTTTGTCATCACGTTTCTTAAGCCTTGTCATCACGAGCGAAGCGAGGGATCTGCTCTCGGCGGCTCTGCGACAATGCTCCCATTTTGCGCAACCCGAGCAAAGAACGGATCCCTCACTTCGTTCGTGATGACAATCTCGAGCAACTGACGTTTGAGCACGGGCGTCAGAGCCTGATATAAAAGAGCTCTTCACAACCCTATGTCTCAATTCATCAAAATCGCCACCAAGTCTGAACTCCCGGAAGTTGATTCCGCTGCCGAATTCACCGTCGGCGAGCGCACCATCTGCGTCGCCAACGTCAACGGCGAATATTGTGCGATGGACAACGTCTGCCCTCACGAAGGTGGCCCGCTCGGCATGGGCTACGTCGATGGCTCCAAGGTCGTGTGCCCGTGGCATGGCTGGGAGATCGAAGCCAAAACCGGCAAAGCCGCAACTGGCCCCGGGAGCGTCCCCGTCTACGACCTGCGCATCGAAGGCGACGACGTTTTCGTGGCGCTCTAGATCTCGTTCAAAAGCTCACCACAGAGGACATAGAGACATCGAGAAAAGCAGATATGTGAAGGTCTTTTCTACTCCGTGTCCTCCGTGCCTCCGTGGTGAAGGCTTTTGTCTTTCGAAACTTTTTCCCGGCGCTTCGCGTATCAGGTTCAAGCCGACGTCCGAGCTGTCGCGCGTACGTCCAGAACTGATACTCTCTTTCACTTAAGGAGTTCGCATGCGATTTCTGGCACTGGCCCTGTGCCTCGTTTTCTCCAGCCAAATGTTTGCCGCCGACACGCTTGATGCTCGCCGAAAGCAGTTGAACGACCTGGTTTCCGAGTACTGGGAGCACAACCTCAAGACGAACCCGGTGTTCGCCTCGATCATCGGCGATAAGCGCTACAACGATCAGCTTGGCAGTACCTCGGCGGAGTTCCTGAAGAAGGAAGCCGATGTTGACCGCCAGTATCTGGCGAAGTTTGAGGCCATCGACACCACCGGCTTTCCGCAGCAGGAGAAGCTCAACCAGGAACTGGAGATTCGCGAGATCAAGCGCGGCCTCGGTTTCTACGAGCTCAAACTCTGGCAGATGCCGGTCAGCCAGATCAGCGGCATTCATCTCGAGGCGCCGCAACTGGTGACCCTGCTCTCGTTTCAGACGGTGAAGGATTACACCGACTACATCGCGCGCTTGCACGAGCTGCCGCGCATCTTTGACGAGACCATGGACAACATGCGCCTCGGCATGGCCGACGGCATGATGCCGCCGAAGTTTCTGCTGGAGAAGGCGGTCGGCCAGACCAACGATCTAGCGAACACGCCGCTCGACAAGTCGCCGTTTGCCCAGCCCTTCGATAAGTTTCCTGCCGGCTTCTCTGACGCCGACAAGACGCGGTTGAAAAAAGAGGGCCTGGACGCAATTCAGAACAATGTGGTGCCCGCCTATCAGAAGCTCGCCAAGTTTCTGAAAGACGACTACGCCCCCAAGGGCCGCACCGAGGTTGGCATCTGGGCACTTCCCAACGGCGACAATATTTATCGCTTCATGGTGCGCGAGTCGACCACGACTGACGTCGATCCCGAGAAGATCCACGAGATCGGATTACAGCAGGTTGCCGAGATCGAAAAGCAGCAGCTGGCCATCGCGCAGAAGCTAGGCTATAAGGACCTGAAAAGTTTCGCTGCGTCGATTGCCACCAACCCCAATCTGCACGCGCATTCGCGCGAGGAGATCCTCGATCTCTACCGCAAATACATCGGGCAGATGGAGCCCAAGCTGCCGCAGCTATTCGGTCACCTGCCGAAGGCCAAGCTGATTGTCATGCCCGACGAGGCGTTTCGCGAGAAAGACGCTTCGGCCGCAGAATACGTCGAGGGCACTCCCGATGGCTCGCGTCCCGGACACGTGATGGTCAACACCAGCGACCCGGAGAAGCGGCTCACGATCAACATGGAGTCCACGGCGTATCACGAGGGCGTTCCCGGCCATCACCTGCAGCTCTCGATGGCGCAGGAAGTCGGCACACTGCCGCCATTCCGCCAGCACGGATACTGGGGCGCTTACATCGAAGGCTGGGCGCTGTACTCCGAGCGCTTGGGCAAAGAGGTCGGCTTCTATCAGGACCCCTACAACGACTATGGCCGCTTGCAGGACGAGATGCTGCGCGCCATTCGGCTGGTGGTCGATACCGGCCTGCACTACAAGCACTGGACACGCGATCAGGTAGTGCAGTTCTTCCACGATCACTCATCGGAAGACGAGCCCAACGTGCAGTCGGAGACCAACCGCTATATCTCCTGGCCGGGACAGGCGCTGTCCTACAAAATGGGACAGCTGGAGATTCTCGATTTGCGCGCCCACGCTCAGAAAGAGCTCGGCAGCAAGTTCGACATCAAGGAATTTCACGATCAGGTGATCGATTCTGGAGCGCTGCCGCTCGACGTGCTGCAAGTCCAGATCGACGACTGGATCGCGCAGAAGAAAGCGGCGAAATAAGGTAGAGCCGGCCTTCAGGCCGGCGTCATGGGGCTAGAATGAGTGAGGGCTTCAGCCCCTGAATCCACCTGTCATCCGAGTTCGAATGTCCTTCTACGAATACAGCGCGAAGCTGAACAATGGCAGTCCTATCAAGCTGAGCAAGTACAAGGGCAAAGTGTTGCTGGTGGTGAACACCGCCAGCCAGTGCGGCTTCACCCCGCAATACAAAGGGCTGCAAGAGCTCTATGCAACGTACAAGGACCGCGGCTTCGCGGTCCTGGCTTTTCCCTGCGATCAGTTTGGGCATCAGGAACCGGGCGGCGATGACGAGATCAAGTCATTCTGTGAGACCAACTACGGGGTCGACTTCCCGCTGTTCTCAAAGATCGAAGTCAACGGCGACGACGCTCATCCGGTATATAAGTTTCTGAAGAGCGAAAAAGGCGGATTGCTGGGCGATGCCATCAAATGGAACTTCACCAAGTTCCTCGTCGACAAGCAGGGAAACGTCGTAGACCGCTATGCGCCGCTGACTCCTCCCGACAACATTGCGCGCGATATCGAACGAGAGCTGGCGAAATAGCTCGCCCCTACTGCAACAACCCAAACACCGCCACCCCGGTTGGCGTCCCGACATACACCCGCCCGTTCGCGATCAGCGGGGTGATGAACTTGTTTCCGTTGCCGAACTGATCGCGCGAGCCCTGCTGATTGCTGTTGTACAACTCCTGCGTCAGGTCACGCGCGTTGTAGGCGTGCAGCACCGCCGGCGAGGTGTTTTCGACCGCCCACAGGATTCCGCTCTGCGAAAAATTCGCCGAGATGCTTGGCGTCGTACCGGGATAGGTGAAGGTCTTGCTCGTCTGAGTGCTGGGCGAAGTCGCCAGTTTGCCATTCATCAGAGGGTAGGCCTTGATGTGATCGCTCACTCCGCCGTAATAGACGGTGTTGAAGAAGTATGCCGGCATCGCCCATTCGCCGTTCGGCAAGGCGCCCGACAATACCTGGTAAACATTGTTGTTGTTATTCGGATTCCACTTGCCCATGTTGTCGCGATTGGCGACGTAGATGTTGCCGTCTTTGCCCGCGCCGACCACCAGGTGAACCTTTTTGCCAAGCGAAACTGAAATGTCAGGCAGCACCAGCGCTCCACCCGATCCCAGATCGGTATCGGAATCGGACTCCTGCACCGTGTTGTACATGTTGAAGTAGTCAGCCACCGCCAGCGCACCTGAGGTCGAAACCTTCACCATGGCATTACCGTAGTCGCCGTTAATCGGGAAGCCGTTGCCGTCGAGCGTAGTGTCGAAAGATCCATTGGCATCGAGGAAATAAATAAAGCCGTCGCTATCGGCGGCCAGCCCCGCGCCCGTCATCCAGATCGCACCTCCAGCGCCATTAGGAGTGACGTCAATCACCGAAACCTGCGTCAGGTTCGCCGCGCTGTACTGCATGATCCAGCCGGTATAAGGCCGCGCGTCACAGTGCGAGGTGAATGCCAGATAAATGTTGCTACCCACTTCGAGAAGTCCTGCGCGCTCGGCGTAATACTTTGGATCGAAGACCACAAATCCGTTCTGGTGGTTGTCGCCGTTGCCGGGATACTTGGCCTGAATCTCCGTCGGCCCACCGAACAACTCAGCTCCGGTCGTGAGATCGACCGCATGCAGCCGCTGATGATAGGCGCTGTTCGCGTCCTTCGACATGGCCACAAAATACATGGCGCCGTTCCCGCCTCTATTGCGATCGATCACTGGCGTGTCGGTGATGCCGATCTCAGGACTAATCTGCCCGCATCCAAATACGGCTTCGCTGGTGGTTTCGCCCTGCAACAGCGCTGTCGTCTTCCATAACTGCGCTCCGGTGTCGGCGTCGAAGGCGTAGATGCTGTCATGCTCGCTGACCACGTACAGCACATTGTGGATGGCGCTGTTGATCATTACGTTGGAGACGTAGAGCGGTTCGGCATCCACCTTGCCGTCAGTGGTGAGGAAGTTCACTTTGCCGAAGCTCGTCGAGTTCACGTTTGTCAGTGTGAGTACGGTCTCGAGCGGCATCAGCCCGGTGCGCATGCTGTCGTCATGATAGGTGAGCACGTTGATTGGCTCAGCCGACGTCGGCGGCTCCGGGGCATCGGCAGCAGGCTTCTGCTGTGCCATGCACGACAGGAACATCAGGGGAAGAAGCGCGATACAAAGAAGAGCTGCGCGGGGAGTCATGGACGGCACCTCCAAGAGCATTCCGACGAGTGTACTGCAAGCAGATGAGCTGACTGCGAATGAAGTTTGCCTAGTTTCGAAAATTTACCAAGGCGAGCACCTTAGTGCTGGACGGAGATTGAACATGCGTCAGTGGATATAATCATGCGATGGACGAACAGGATTTCCGCCGCCACGCCGATGCCAGTCTCGAAGCCTTGAAACGCAGCCTCTACGAAGCCGAGGGCGAAGCCGACTTCGAGGTGGAAGAAAATGCTGGTGCGCTGCACATCGTCTTCGAAGAGCCGCCAGGAAAATTCGTCGTCTCGCCCAACTCTCCCGTCCGCCAGATTTGGATATCCGCGCTGTCTACCAGTTTTAAACTCGATTGGTCAGAGAAGAAGAAGGACTTCGAACTGACGAAGAGCGGTGAGACCATCAAGCAGCTTGTCGGGCGACTGATCAACGAACAATTAGGCGAAGAAGCGATTCGGTTGAAGTAGGGCCGCCGTTCGCCATTCGCCATTCGCCATTCGCTCTTCGCCGGAAAGAACGAAACCCGGCTAGCCACGGATTCCCACCGATCGTCACGGATCAGGAAGTGAATATAGGAATTAGCACGGAGCGCCGCCTATCGGCTCCATTATCTTTGGCTTTTCGGTTTCCCTTACTGTCCGATCCGTGTTCATCCAAGTAAATCCGTGGCCGTAGGTTTGTCTTTTTTCCAGCGAACAGCGAACAGCGAATAGCGGCCTTACCTACACCCCACGCCGCCTTCGATCGCCGTCCCTTCTTCGTAGTCATTCCAGGTCTCGATCATCAGGAAGGGAAGCGGCCGCTGTTCGTTGTAATAGCGGCGGAAGAGACGCAGTGTATCGTCGAACGTCTTGCCGCAGCGCGGATTCATGTGGCGATTCTGACTCCAGCTTGCGCGTGAGTCGTTGAATCCGGGCCACGCCGCGCCGACCGCGATCTTGTTGGGATACTGCGCGATCATCGTCTGGTAGAAGTTCTCCAGATAGTCCTCGCCCCAGTTGCTGCCATTCGCGTTCCAACCGGCCTTGCCCGGATTGACCCAGGCGTAGAAGCCATCGAAGTCGTCGGCGAACTTTGCGTTGATGTCTTTGAAGATGAGCAGCGGCGGATCTTCCCACGAACTGGTTGTCTGGCGCACGCGATTCCAATCCGTGTGTCCGCCCTTGGGGAAGATGAAGATCATCGGCTTACCCTCGTAACGCAGGTACGAGTTGCGCGAGATCGTGGCATGCGGGCCGATGTAGCGGTCGTATGCGTACTGCAAATCGACAATCACCGCGTCGGTGCTGTTCGCCGGATTGCTGTCATCCTCGTCATACATCAGTGCGACTTTGAAATCTTTCTCGGCCGCTGCCTGCTGCATCAGCGTGTATGCCTTGTCTTCGAATTCGTGACGCGGCCCATACCAGTTGACGACGAACGCAGCGATGCCAAGCTGCTTCGCGTGATCAATCTGCTGCTCGATCTTCACCCGGTCGACTGAAGAGTAGCCGACATCGATGTGGCTGGGCTGACCGAACCAGGGTTGATAGTCGGCAATCAGCATGGGGTCCCCACTGTTGCCGACGAAGTGATTCATGGCGAGCGGCTGATGCACCGCCTGGTGACTGCACGCGGCGGTTGCGATAAGCGCGAGCGCGGCGAGAAGAGTAAGTGTCCGAGCCCTAAATCTATGAGAGAACAACCTATTCATGTTTACCGACAATCTCACAATCGTTTTGTATCAGGGCGCGTCTTCAGACGTGTCATAAGCTGACGGCAATGACTTGGGCTTTAGCCCCTGCGTGCCGCTGTCTCAGGGGCTAAAGCCCTCGTTCTAATAAGCCCGTTCGGCACGGCTGAAGCCATGCCCTGATACAAAACGGTCAAGCACTTGGTTCTGAACCAAGTCAATCAAAGTTAGATGAGGTTTCCGGCAACAGCGTTGGTCAGAGCTGAATTTGGCTCCTAATCTGCCCCGCCGCCCCTCATTTGGCGCACCTGCGCCTCGGCCATTACACTTCTATATGTGAGGATTGCACTCGGGCAGATCAACACCACCATTGCCGATTTCGCCGGAAACTCCGCAAAAATCATCGATTACGCGCAGCGCGCTCGCAGCGGCGGCGCCGAGTTGGTGATGTTTCCTGAGCTCTCCATTTGCGGCTATCCTCCGCGCGACCTGGTGGAGCGTCCCTGGTTTGTCGAACACAATCGCCAGGCTGCCGAGGACATTGCGCGCAAGACTGAAGGCATCGCCGTCATCGTGGGCCTGGTGACGCCGACGAAGAATGGCACGGGCAAACACGTCCATAATTCGGCGGCCCTGCTGCGCGACGGCAGGATCGCTTTCATCCAGTCGAAGCGCCTGCTGCCCACCTACGACGTCTTCGACGAAATGCGCAACTTCTCGCCCGCCGACTCGCAGCAGTTGTTCGCACTCGGCGGCAGCGAGGTCGCACTCACCATCTGCGAAGATGCGTGGAACGACAAGAATTTCTGGGACCGCCGTCTGTATGGCGTCGATCCAGTCGAGGACCTGATGCGCGCCGGCGGCAAAGTCCTGCTGAACATCTCGGCCTCACCCTTCTACCTCTGCAAGCGCGAGTTGCGCCGGGACATACTGGCGGCCATCGCGCGCCAGTACAAGGTTCCGGTGGCGCTGGTGAATCAGGTTGGCGGCAACGACAGCTTGGTCTTTGACGGCTCAAGCCTGGTGCTCGGACCCGACGGTAGCGTTGTTGCGCAAGCGAAGTCGTTCGAAGAGGATCTGATCTTCTTCGATTCCGACACGCTTGAAGGGCGACATGCGCGAGCGCGACGAGAGCGAAGATGGCAGCGCGTACGCAGCGTTGGTGCTGGGCACGCGCGACTACGTGCGCAAGTGCGGTTTCAAGCAGGTCGTTCTCGGCCTCAGCGGCGGCATCGACTCGGCACTGACGGCGTGCATCGCGGTTGACGCGCTGGGTGCGGACAACGTCATGGGAGTCGCCATGCCGGGTCCATATTCGTCGCCAGGCAGTGTCGACGATGCACTCGCACTGGCCAGGAACCTTGGCATCAAGTACGAACTCATCCGCATAGGAGATATTTTTCGCTCCTATACAGCGGGCTTGGCTCCGGCTTTTGGGGACCGCGCGCCCGATGTTGCGGAAGAGAACATTCAGGCTCGCATTCGCGGTTCGCTGGTGATGGCGTTGTCGAACAAGCTGGGCTCCATGGTGCTCACCACCGGCAATAAATCGGAGCTGGGAGTGGGCTACTGCACGCTCTACGGCGATATGTGCGGAGGCCTGGCAGTCATCTCCGATGTGCCTAAGACGCTGGTCTACCGGTTGGCGCGTTATGTCAATCGCAACGGTGAACGCATCCCCGAATCGACCATCGAGAAGCCTCCATCGGCGGAGTTGCGCCCCGACCAGAAGGACAGCGACTCGCTTCCGCCATACGAGATACTGGATACCGTGTTGGTCGATTATGTGGAGAACAACCAGTCGCCGCAACAGATTGCCGGCGAGCACGGCTACGATTTGCAACTGGTGCGCAACATCGCCCGCATGGTTGACCGTAGCGAGTACAAGCGTCAGCAGGCTGCGCCGGGGCTGAAGATTTCGGAGAAAGCGTTTGGCTTTGGCCGCCGCTATCCTATCGCAGCCAAGACCGACCTGTAGCTGCAACGTCGAATTGGAAAGGCATAAATGAAATTCTTGTCGCGCTCGTTCTTCATCGCCGCACTGCTGTTCTGCAGCTTCAACCTGCCGGCGCAGACCCATACCACCGCTCCCGCCGCATCCGCCGGTGACAAGCTTCCCAGCGAAGCTACAGTCAATGAGTTTCTGAAGCATATGTTTGGCTGGAACCAGAACCTGGCCTGGCATATAGCCAGCATCAAGCCCTCGGAGGCGCCTACCATTGCCGAGGTGACGGTGATCTTTAACACGCCGGAGGGTCAGGCGGTGCAGCGGATTTACGTCACGCCCGACGAGCATTATGCTTTTTCCGGAGACCTGGTGCCCTTCGGCGCCGATCCATTCGCCGAGGCGCGCACCATACTGAAGAACGTCACTGGCCCCGAGCACGGGCCGAAAGATGCTGCCGTCACCATCGTCGAGTTCGGCGACCTGGAATGCCCGGCCTGCAAGAAGGCGCAGGAGAACCTGACCAAACTGATGAGCGACGAGCCCAAGGCCAAGCTCATCTTTCAGAATTTTCCGCTGGAGCAGATCCACAAATGGGCGATGCCCGCCGCCAAGTACCTGGATTGCCTCGGGCGCGAGAACAACGAGGCGGTGTGGAAGTTTATCGCCACTACCTACGAGCACCAGAGCGAGGTCAACGAGCAGAACGTCGAAGAAAAGCTGAAGGGATTCGTGAAGGACTCAGGCGGCGATCCTGCGGCGGTGAGCGCCTGCGCGGCCAAGCCGGATACCGAAAAGCGCGTGCGCGACTCGATCGCTCTGGGAGAGAAGCTGAACGTCAACAGCACCCCAACGTTCTTCATCAACGGACGCAAAGTCTCCGGCTTCGTCAACATGCCGTATGACACGGTGAAGGCGATGGTGGATTACGAAGTGAAGTAAGAGTCGTCAGTTGCGGTGGGCAGTTGTCAGGAAGAAGTGGCGGAAGCCAAACGGCGCTTCCGATTTTGTCATCACGAGCGAAGCGAGGGATCTGCTCTTCGCTCCGGCCTGAGCACTCTTCACTATGAAAAAGGGATGCGGCTGTCGACGAGAACAGATCCCTCGGCCGAAGACGGCCTCGTGATGACAAAGGCAACCGCCGACTGCCAATCGCAAACCGACAACGTCTAACTGGCACCGTCCGACTGCCAATCGCAAACTGCCGACTTCTTTTTGCCAACCGGGCCACTGCCAACTGACCACTTCTTCAATGCCCCATCGGCAGCGCGATGGCCACCGACTCATGAGTCGGCAAGCGCAGTATGTGGGGTGTGACCACGATCAGCAGGTCGGCGTCGTTGACCGTCTTGTCGTGTTGCGAACCTGCATAGGTCAGCCCGGGAACGCGGCTCAGGAAGGGCCAGCCATTCACGCTGCGCGAATCGGATTCGTCGATGATGCCGGCGACCACGCTCGACTCCCCGCTCTTTGCCGTAATCGTGCCCGTGTATTCGCGGTTGTTGATGATCGGTATGCCGTTATTTGTGCTTGAACCCAGCGAGCGTAGTTGCAACTCCAGCTTCATCGTCACCGACATGTCAGGATGGATGGTCGGCGTCGCCTTCAGCTTCAGCCCAATGTCTTCATAATTTACCGAGGGCACCGGCGCAATGTAGCTGCCGTTACCGATGACACTCGCAATCGCCGAAGTGTTGTAGATGGGCGCATAAGTCGCATTCACGATCGGGTAGTGCTGGCCCAGGAACAAAGTCGCTGCGTTGTTCTGCGACGCGCGCAGTTGCGCATTCTCCAGGTTCTGCACCGACGATTCATTCAGGTTGAAGGTGTAACCGACGCCGGCCGGAGTGGCGTTCAATCCGGTAAACGTAAGGCCGCCCCCGAAAGTAGCGAACGGCTGCATTTGCAGCAGAGAGTTGGCGCTGGTGTTCTGTGACAGTTGTCCGAGTAACGCCTGAATCGCGGTGGAATTCGCCTGGTTGATTCCACCTGATGCGATCAGTTGGTTGATGAGGTTCTGCGCGCCCAGCCCCAGACCGGCGATAAGCGCGGGACTGATGTTGAACAGCGTGAACTGCGTCGGCAGGTTCGCTCCCAGCTGCCGCAGCAGGCTCTGGCTGATCTGGTAGACCCTGACGTCGAGCAGCACCTCGGGTCCGCCCTGAGCGATGTTCTCAATCAATTGCGTGGCGGCGTCCACCAAAGCCTGCGGCGCACGGATCACGATGCTGTTCTCCGTCGGGTCCTGCGTAATGAATCGCAGTTCAAGCACAACGCGCAGCAGGTTGACCAATTCGACCAGTTCCTGCGAAGTTGTGATCTCGGGCAGATAGTAGGTGCGGATCGTCATCCGCTGGAACGTGGTCCGGTTCTGTGCAGTGTCGGCGATCACCAGGATCTGCTTAGGCCCCAGCGCCACCCAGAAGGTCTTGGTAACGCTGGTGGCGGCCTCCATCGCGGTGGCGAAGTTCACGTCGTCGATGTCGAAGCGGGCACGCGTGGTTTTGACCGATTCGTCGAAGTCAACGCTTATGCCGTAAGCCTTGCCTACCTCGGTCATCAGCGAACGCTCGTCGCCGCGAAAACGAAAATCGTGGTGCGCCGGATTCGGCTGCAGCAGGATCTCGTCAGAGCTGTCGACCATCCGCAGGGAAGCGCTGTTCGGGTTATTCCGCCACACCGACTCTTGCAGGCGCTGATTGGCGAACTGATTCTCCGGATCGAACTGCAGCGCCCGGCGAAACTCGGCCATGGCGACAATTTCCTTCTGCTCGTTCAACGCCTTGTTCCCACGATTGATGGCATCCATGGCCAGCTCTTCGCGAGTGATCTCGCGCGCGGTGACGTAATCGACGCTATGCGGATTGAGTTTCGCGGCCTCTTCGAATTTGTCGTAGGCGTCTTCCAGCTTGCCCGCGTTCTTCAGCTTCACGCCTGAGTCGAAAGCGCGCTTCGCGTCAGCCAGATCTTTGGGCGATTCGGTATTTAGAATGACGGTGCCGAGGGGCTTCGTTTCCGATACCTGCGCGGGCGTGGGTTGTATCTGGGCCGCTGCCGGAGCCTGCGAAGACGTGCTTTCGGGCTGCTGCGCCGGCAGGGAAGCCGCGAAGAAACAGAAGATCAGAAGCCCAGAGATGAAGCGCATTGCTGAAAGGATTGTAAGCCACCGGGCCGGGGATTGTCGCATGCGGGACGGCCGTCGCAACATTAGTCGCGCTCACGGTTTCGAGAGAGATGGCGCTCTACTGCAGCGATTGCCCCTGCTCGACCACCAGCTTGTAGGCGACGTAGTACTTATAAATATTGCTGACATACTGGACAGTCGTCTGTCCCACGTTTTGTGACACCAGCAACTCGACATTGCCGAACCACTTGTCGGGATCGAGCCCCTTTGCCGGTGCCTGCTTACGAAGGTCCGCGATACGATTCGGGCCCGCGTTGTATGCCGCGAATGTGAGTAGCAATCGGTTCAGCGGATTAATCTTCGGGTCGCTGAAATACTCAGTTGCAATCGAATTCAGCAGCTTCACTCCGGCGTGAATATTGTTCTCGGCGGTCCCGATGTCGGGGATACTGATGGGCGGCGCCGCCGCGGTCGACGGTTTCACCTGCATGACCCCAACTGCGCCGCCCGGACTTCTCGCCGCCTGGTTGAGCTGAGACTCCTGGTAGCCCTGGGCGACGACCATCAGGTAGTCGAAGCCATATTGCGACGCATACGTCTTGAAGAAACTCGCCAGCTGGTTGAATTTCTTGATTTGTTCTTCGTCAGTCGGGTTCGTGATCCATTGGTTGCTTTCCAGGTATCGCCGCATCAGGGTGTTACCGAACGACGTTCCGGCGGCGTGGGTCTTGACGAATTCATCCACCAACTCTTTGAACTTCGGATTGTTCTTGCGGACCGCCCACGCCAGGTCCTCCTGCTTCGCAATGACGATCCCGGGTTGAGGAGTGATGTTGTGAAAAACGCTGGCCCACAGTTTGGCGCGCTGCGTGATGGTGACGGTTGCGGGAAGTATGCCGGCATTCACCATCTCCATCAGGTCTTCGTCCAGCAGGTTCTTGTCGGCGCTCTCGATCAGGATGGGCGGCTTGCCTTGCTTCTTTAACGAGTCGTTTACCTTTTCAAGGTTCCCGTAGTACGTGGTGACGGGATTGACGAAGACTTTCTTCCCGCTCAGGTCCTGCAACGATGCAACTGGACCGAAGTTCTTTCCCGTCACCAGAATCTGCTTCACATCCGTCTCAAGCGGTAGCGTGAACGCGACCTGTTGTGCGCGCTCTGGAGTCATGGCGATCGGGTACGCGATCAGATCGCCGATGCCTTCGTTCAAGTACGATTCAAGTTGATCGGGGCGCACCGGAATAAACGTAACCTGGATGTGTTGCCGGGTGCGCAGCTTCTGATTTACAAACTGCTCGAAGTATTGCAGCGCCTCATAAGAAATGCCCTCCGGCTTTCCATCCACGTAGAAGAAGCCCGAGCGGCTATACAAGACGAGGGCGCGAATGCTCCCCCGCTTCACCATCTCATCCAGGTCGCCGGTATGGCGCTCGAAGTTCAGCGGTAACCCTCTGACACCGGACTGGGCCGGGGACTTGTCCGTAGAGGGCTCGCTCTGCTGCGCGAAAGCCACTGCCGCTGCAGACAGAACCAGGAATAGCGACAGGCGAGAAAATAGTTTCACTGTTTCAAGATATTCCAGTTAGGCCGCTGCTCGCTAGTGCCAGGAAATGATCGAGGCCGAACAGCCGAATCTTATCCTGGGATCGCCGGGACCCACCCATTCCTTCGTTTTGGGTGAGCGGGATTTTACGCAGCTTTCGTGTCTTTTCCAAAACGTGGGATTGATTCCTTTGGCGCGAAATTAATGTGCTCCTAGACCGCCGCGAGGTACATAATATCTGGCCAGAATCAAGGAGGAAGCGATGAAGAAGCTTGCTTCGCCTCTCCCTGTTCGCCGTGCTGTTTTTCGGAACGGGCACAGTGGCGAGCGCGCAATGTCCCAGCGGCTGCCTGTTCTACGGCGGCGACTTCGATGCGAACAATCCCAACGCCAACGGTCTGGCCAACGAAAATGACGCCATCATCGGCGGCAGCCCTTACGGTGCGGCCATTTACCAGAACTTCGTCAATGGCCAGACCTGGAACGTCACTGGCCTGTTCACCAATAACCTGATCAGCTATACCCCGACGAGTGGTTACTGGGAGATCCGTAAAGGAGTTTCTGAAGGGAATGGCGGAACCCTCATCGCTTCCGGCACGGGCGCCATTACTACACACACCGACCGGACGCAGCGGCTTCGGTTACACCGAGTATCACAACGAAGTCGATGGCCTGAATGTCACTCTGACCCCGGGCATGTATTGGGAAGCTGTCGTACCGGCCTGTCCAACCTGCGATGGTCGCTCATTCAACAGCAATAGCCTGGAAGGGCTGAACGCTGTAGGCAACCAGATCAGCAACCAACAGTATTTTCAACGCCTCATGGTGCGGCGGGTGCCAGTTCAGCAATACCAACGATCAAGGCGTCTTCCCGACGTTCTCCAGCGGCGTTCTGGGAACCGAGGTGCCTGAGCCGTCCAGCTTGGTCATGCTCGGCTCCGGTCTGGTCGCGGCTATCGGCGCTCTCCGCAACATGTCAGGGAGGAAGTCATGAAGAAACTCGCTTCGCTGTCCTTGTTCGCCGTGCTGGTCTTCGGAGCGGGCACATTGGCGAGCGCGCAATGTCCCAGTGGCTGCCTGTTCTACGGCGGCGACTTCGATATCAATAATCCGAATGCTAATGGCCTGGCCAACGAGAACGACGCCATCGTCGGTGGCAATCCCTATGGCGCTGCCACCTACCAGAACTTCATCATCAGCGGCTCGAGTTGGAACGTTACAAACATGTTCACCGACAACCTGAGCGGCTTGAACCCGTCCACTGGGTATTGGGAGATTCGCACCGGTATGTCTGAGGGTAATGACGGCACGCTCATCGCGTCCGGCACCGCTCCTTTGACCCACACTCTGACCGGTCGCATCGATTTCGGCCTCGCCGAATATCGCGACCAGGTGAACGGCTTGAACCTGACCCTGAGCCCGGGCACTTACTGGATGGCGGTGGTTCCGCAGGACCCGAACGATGCGAACCGTTCGTTCAACACCAATACCTTCGGCCTGAATGCCGTCGGCACGCAGACGAGTGACGCGCAGTTCTTCAACAGCGGGTTCTTCGGCACGAACTTCACAAACGCTAACAACTTCGGCGTCTTCCCGACGTTCTCCAGCGGCGTTCTGGGAACCGAGGTCCCTGAGCCGTCCAACTTGATCATGCTCGGGTCGGGTCTGGTTGCGGCTGCCGCTGCAGGTCGCCGGTATATTCGGACGTAAGGCGAGAACTACACATTCCACGGACGGGAATGAATTTCTGAGCGCAAGGATTGCCGGGTGCCCCCCACTCATTCCTTGGTTTGGAATGAGTGGGATTCGCGAGGGGTAATAGCCGACCGGTGCGCCTCTGGGAACTCGTCTCTATAGCAACTCTGCCACGCTGCTGCACGCATAGCGGCGGCCCATGCTCGGCCAGTTGCTCGCGAGAATAGATGCCGGTGGCTACGGCGATCACCGGCAGTCCGACACTGGCGGCGGCGCGAATGTCCGCCGGAGTATCGCCGATGAAACAAACGCTTGTTGCTGAACCGCGCAACCGTCGCGCCTGCTCGGCCCCATGGCGAAAGATGTCTTCGCGCTTCTCGCGCTGGTCGCTGAACGAGCCGAAGTCGAAGTACTTGCGGATGCCGGCGTGCTCGAGCTTCGCCCAGCCAATCCGCTCCAGGTTTCCCGTGACCACGCCCAGCAGCTTGCCGTCAGCATGGAGCGCGGCCAGCAGTTCGGCGATCGACGGGCAAAGCTCGGGACGAATGCGATCGGCATTGCGCTCGACTTCGGCACGCATCATCTCCAAGGCTTGCGGCAATTTGGATTCGAATTCTCCATCGGGAAGCCCCCCGTGGTGCTTCGAGCGCAGCCCGCAGGATGCCGATGTCGGTGTTGCCATGTACCGGAACGTCGTCGATGCGGCCCTCACATCCATAGACCTCGCGCAGCGCGGTGTGGAACGAGTTGTAGTGAACGCCGTCGTGAGTGTTGAGCAGCGTTCCATCGATGTCGAACAGATAGGCGTCGTAGGCGCGCCAGTTGAAGGGAAGGGAAGGCATGGACGTCGTATGGTGTGTCAGGAAAACCAGCGCTCTGTATCCGCGCGCGTCGGAGGTTTGTATCAGGGCATGCCTTCAGGCGTGCCGCCGGCCGAGCCCCCAGCCTGGGCTTTAGCCCCTGCTGTCATCGGTGCAGGAGCCGCAGCGGCTAAAGCCGCTCCTATTTCCGGTCACAATGCGGCACGACCAAGGTCGTGCCCTGACGCGAACCTCAAATCCCTGAAGCAGTATGCCAGCACGTTCTTAGCCCGAACTACTGTCCTTTAATCGACAGCAATTCGATGTCGAAGACCAGCGTCGAGTTGGGGCCGATCACGCCGCCAGCGCCGTTTGGTCCATACGCAAGATCCGGAGGAATCACCAACTGCCACTTGGAACCCACCGGCATCAGTTGCAGCGCTTCCGTCCATCCCTTGATGACCTGACCGACGTTTAGGGTTTCAGGCTTGCCACGCTTGTACGAGCTGTCGAACTCGTTTCCGTCGATCATCGCCCCGCGGTAGTTGACTTCAACTGTGTCGGTGGCCTTCGGCTTGGGACCGGTACCCTCTTTTTCGACCTTATATTGCAAGCCGTCGGGCAAGGTAACTACGCCTGGCTTGGCTTTGTTGGCCGCCAGGAACTGGTCGCCCGCCTTCTTGTTCGCTTCACCGGCCTGCGCCGCCTCCGCCTGCTTCTTCGCCATCACCGCATTCCGCAGCTTGCCCATACCTTCCTGCGCGTCGGCTTCGCTGATCTTGCTGGGCGCGCCGGTCATGGCGTCTTTCAGGCCCTGCGAGACGATGGCCGGATCCACGTCCAGACCGTCGTGCTTCAAGCTATTTCCAATATTTTGACCAATGGCATAGCTCGCCTTCTCTTTGTCGGTGCTGTAAGGAGAGGCTTGCGCAGCGCCTGCGGCGGGGGCTGATCCGGCTTGCGCCGCCGGCTTGGCCGGTGGGGTGGAGGTTTGCTGGGCCGTCGCCGCCACGGAAAACAACAGGGCGAGGCTCAGACAGGAGACTGCTGACAGGAATTTTTGCATAGTCTTAATTGTCGCATAATGCCCCTGGCCCCTGGCTTTCCCGGATAGGACGGCGCTTAGGTCCACATAAGAACCGTCTTAGAAATAACCTAAGCCCAAGCTTGAAGACTCAATAGTTTGCCGGGTCTTGTCCTCGCCCGGCGTGGCCACCTGCTTGCAATCATTCACAGCTGTGATAGCGGAGATAGCGCGACTCGCGAACTCATTCGCGACCACAGCGCGCCGCCGGGAGGTGAGTGTATGTCGGTAGCAGGCATCGCAAGCAGCGCCCTTTTGCATTACACCGGGCAGACCACGCAGAGCAATCGCCAGAAGTTTCAGCAGAGCATCCAACAGCTCGGGCAGGATCTGCAGTCGGGAAATTTGTCGGCCGCGCAGTCGGATTTCGCAACTTTGCAACAGATGGCCCCACAGATGGGTTCAACCACTTCCACTCAGAGCAACGGTGCGGTCGCGCAGGACTTCACTCAGTTGGGCAAGGACCTTCAGTCGGGCAACACAACTGCTGCGCAGCAGGATTACACCCGCTTCCAGCAGGATGTCTCGGCCACCGCAGCCGGCGCCGCTCATCATCACCATCGTCATGGCGGGGGAGGCGAAGGCCAGGAGTTACCCCAGCTGCTGCAACAGCTAGGACAGCAGTTGCAAGCCGGTAATCTCAGCGGAGCTCAGCAGGCCTACACGGCCTTGCAGCAGCAACTGGAATCCTGGGGACAAGCTGGCGCGACCGCGTCGTCAACCACCGGCAGCGGTCGCGGTGAGTGCGTGAAAACTGCGGCCCTCCCCCACATCCCGGTGACGACGAGCCCACAAGTGGCACGCTAGCATTGCTGTGGTGCGCAGGCCCGAGTCGAAAGGGCACGCGTTCATCGATTAAGGCTGAAGTTGAAAGCTGGAGTTTAAGGCTGGAGTTTAAAACTGACTCAATACGAAGGTCTCAAACCGGCTTCGATGACTTGGGCTTGAGGTCGGTCTCGAGTTCGGCAATCGCGCGCAGGATTCCCTGCTTCATTTCTTTGATCGCCGGGGTCTCGCGCCAGATGCCCTCTTGCACATCGGTGAGGGTTTGGCGCAAAAGTGCAATCAGATCTTTCGTAGGTCGATGCACCATGGCTATCAGTTTAGGCGCGAATGCGACAAACTACCGTACCGCTTTAGCAGAGTCACCATGACGCTTTGGTGTGATTACGAAAAACGTTACCCGCGCCCCAGAGACACCACGAGCACTCGCGCCGGGCCTGCCGACTCACACCTTAGCAATCCGGTTGAGCCCGCGGGCAGATACTCCAGTTGGCGATAACGTTCCAGCTTGCGCGCGCCGTGCTCGGGGCTGATAAATTCCACCGCGTTCTCGTAGGGTGTCGCCAGAACGGCCGCGCCTGAGATCTGCGCCTGCGAGCCGGAATGAAGCTCAATCAACTGCGCGCAGATGACTTCGCCGGAGTAGAGCGTTGTCATGCGTACGCCGGCCGCCTGGGCCGCCGACGGCCTGGGATGACGCAGCTTCTCGGCTGCCGGAAGGAGCTCGAAGATCATAGCCCGGAAGGGCGCGTTGCTCACGTTCTCCACCACGTGCTCAAGCCCGGCGGGATGCAGGTCGCAATAGTCGGGAGCGAATTGTTGCTTCTCCGGCTCGCCGCCACGCGGCGTGCTGATGATGTTGGCCTCACCCGCCACATACATCAGGTAGGGCCAGGGGTGCAAATGGCACAGCGTGTGTTGGCGCGGCTCAATCTGCACGGCGTAGGCGCGCACCCACTCGTTGTCGACTTCCAGGTGATGAAGCGGTTCGTCGGCAATGGAGATCACGCTGTCACAGGAATGTGGCTGGGTTGAGGTCATACTTCCTTCGAAGGCGTTTCCGCCGATAACGATGCCGAAAGGATATCAACATTTACCATTCGTCACGAAAGCACTGATTTGAGGGGCTCGGGCGCACCACTCAGTTCTTCGGTTGGAACGATTGGATGAACATGCCCTGCGACTCCGGACACATGATAAGGATGCAATGTGGGTGGTACCCGACGAGCGCGCTCGCGGAGTGATAAACTATGAAAGTTCCTCAGAACCCCCGGCTGCGATGTGGCCGGTTACTCCTTGAATCGGGACGTGGCTCAGCCTGGTAGAGCACTCGCTTGGGGTGCGAGGGGTCGGCAGTTCAAATCTGCCCGTCCCGACCAATTCAAAATCAACGTTCAGTGCCGTGGAGATCCTTCCCCTTCGACTTCGCTCAGGGTCAGGAGTTTCGCCTGCGGGCTCCCGCTGCGCTCACGCCCGCAAAGCGGCTCAGGTTCAAATCTGCCCGTCCCGACCAATTCAGTTGTCAGTGATCAGTTGTCAGTTCTCAGTAAGAAACTGCCGGTCCTGTCGGTCGCGAACAGACCAACACATTGCGCGCAGCCATCGCGGGGCGCACTGTCGAGGCTTCCGTCCCCGCAGGGGACGCCATAGCTAAGCCCAGACTTTCAAGGCTGGGAAGACGAATCCACAACCCGCGAGTCCGCCCTCCGTCCCAAAATGGGAAGACGCGACGCACGTTTGCACCCCTAAGGCAATATTGTTCTTGCCCTTGGGCTGAGGCCGACGGATGCTGTGAGTATTGGGTGACAGGAATCGAGACGATCACCAGAAATCCTGCACCTGACCTCTCCCAGTCCTTGGCCGCTAACCTTTAAAGCATCCGCCAAGGCAAGCAGGTTGCGCTCCGACTCTCGAAGTCAATTTTCTCTCGAGTCGCCCCACGCAATCTTCTACAGCTCATCTCTTAGATTCTCAGGCCACGGCA
Source organism: uncultured Acidobacteriaceae bacterium (assembly GCA_963819645.1). Classification (GTDB taxonomy): domain Bacteria; phylum Acidobacteriota; class Terriglobia; order Terriglobales; family Acidobacteriaceae; genus CAVVDY01. The sequence goes on along the minus strand of CAWFWZ010000006.1, from coordinate 22,125 downwards.
TCAAACGAGCTGTAACAACTTCATAAGGAGAAATACCATGACTCGCAAACTTCTCATCATGGGAGTGATGGTCATTCTGGTGTTTTTCGCAACCGCGGGATACACCACGACTCCTACGAGCGGCAGCAGCTGGGTAGTGAATGTGGATAAGCCTTTACCGCCTCCGCCGCCCCTACCTCACCCTCCGCTGCCCACTCCTAGGCCGCCACTACCTACACCTCACTATCTAGTGGCTACAAGTCCGACGCCTCACCCTCCGCCGCCCACTCCTAGGCCGCCGCTGCCGACCCCTAAACCGCCACTACCTACACCTCAATATCTAGTGGCTACAAGTCCAACGCCTCACCCTCCGCCGCCCACTCCTAAACCTCCACTGCCCACTCCTAAACCGCCACTACCTACGCCAGAATATCTAGTGGCTACAAGTCCAACGCCTCACCCTCCGCCGCCCACTCCTAAACCTCCACTGCCCACTCCTAAACCGCCACTACCTACACCTCATGAGATGGCCTAATCGAGCGGGTTAGGAAGCAATGTAGGGGAGTTTAAGCGAAACCCCGGGCCGGCATCCTCGATCGGGATGTCGGCCTTCTTTGTTGCTATCTGGCCCGCTTCGCAAACAGCCTTTGAGGAGTTGCAAACCGCCATTCCCAACCTTGGAAGTCCCGACAAGCTCCAAATTGGTAGACGCCGCCAGGACATCGCCGCAAAGACAGTCGGCTGTCGCGATAGTCTCCATCCGATGTTTGAAGCTGACACAAACATATGCCGTCATGGGCTAAACTCATTCCCGTGAAAGAGTCACCCGTCGCTTCCACCAGGCGCTACCACCACGTGGGAATTCCCACTACCGAGCATAAAGAAGGGGAACGCCTGATCGCGAACTATGCGACGTTCGTCTCTGGCTATGAAACCAGCGACTTACGGAATTGAGTGGATGCGGTTCGAACCGGAAGCCCCGGTCCCTGAACTGGTGCGTACGGTTCCGCATGTCGCCTTCGAGGTGGACGATCTCTCCGCTGAAATCGCCGGAAAAGAGATACTGATTGCGCCCAACTCACCCTCACCGGGCGTGACCGTCGCTTTTATTGTCGAGAACGGAGCCCCAGTCGAGTTTCTCCAGTTTGATAAGAAGTGATGCCTGAAGACCGTCCATGGAGATCGTTGCGGATGGTTGGCGAGAAACCGCGATTACACTCATGGGGCCGGCAAAGGACGTTGTTTGCGCGCTTCGCCTGATTACGTCAACGAGCCGGGATACGAACTCACTGCTTGCAGAAAGAACCGGGCGCGGGAGTGATTCCGCGCCCAAGGTTTGTTTCGGTAATCGGATTACGGCCTGATCGCGGCATCACTCCCACTCATCCCAACGGCAGGAATCAGTGGGGCCGCCGCGATTGCTCGACGGTTATTCCTCTACGGCTTGATCATCCAGACAGTGCCGTAGCCGTAATCGCCACCTTCGGATGCGGTTCCGTAGAGGGAGCCGTCGGTGTTGATCGACACGTTGCTGTCTACAAGAGCGCCGTCGGTACCTCCCGTGAAGTCGTGCAGTGAGGTGTACACCCAACCTTCTTCGGTGTTGCTCAACCTGAAAACGCTACCTTCGTTGTATAGGCCGCCGCAGCCCGTGGTGCCATAGAGATTGCCCGCTCCATCCGTGGTGAGAGTCTCACCTGGACCACACCTAAAGCCTCCGGAAAAGCTGTACAGAAGCTTGAATGTCCACGTATTTCCGAAAGGTGAAAGCTCGAAAACGGTTCCGCCGCCGCCGCTGCCGCCGTCGAGGGTCGTGCCATAAAGATTGCCGGCGGAATCAAATATAAGGCCGCCTAATGGTTCCTCTCCATCGCCGGCGTTTTGGAAACTATAGAGAACGTGTTGTGTCCATCCTATCCCGACGACGTAACTTAATTCGAAGACATTGCCCCGACCAATTGAGCCGCCAGATTCGGTGGTGCCAAAGAGATTGCCGTTGTTGTCGAACACAAGGCCAGCTATAGGGTATGCTCCGTCCGGACCCGAAAAACTGTAGAGAACACTCTCTGTGTAGCCGTTTCCGGAAGGCGTCAGCTCGTAGACGATGCCGAAACCGGTGGTACCTCCTTCTATAGTCGTGCCATAGATATTGCCCTGCTGATCCCAAATGAGGTCTCCATCGGGCGCTGACCCGTCAGTACCCGAACTGAAATCATGGAGATCCTTCACCGTCCAATAGCACGCCGCAGTCTTGCAAATCGCGACAGGGGATGTCAGTTTGAAGACGCTGCCATAATACAGGTACATTCCGCCCGCCACAGACGTGCCGTAAAGATGGCCGTCGGGTCCGAAGACGACTCTGGCCTGGGGACCGCAATTATGGGGAAGAAGCGGCAAGCGGTGGAAAAGAGCCAATTGGAGCCGGTGTTGGTCAACTGATAGACGCTGCCGCAGTTGCCATTTGTCGTGCCATAGAGTGTATTCCCGAGTATCGTCACTCCCGCCTCGGGCGCTGTGCCGTCTGCGCGGCCAGTGAAGGTGTGAATCACGGTGAAAGTTCGGGCGTGCGCCGCTGGGACGATCGAATGTGAAGAGTGTGAGTACTACCAAACGGACAGAGGGTTTTCGATTTCATGGCATGCTCCTAAATGCGCTTGAGACAACCGGAGCTGCACTAGGAGGAGATGATGAGATCGCATCATGTACCTCCGGTGCTCGGGTTGTTAGGTGGGCTGTCGAGGTTATGGTTTTAACTCTCCTCCGAATCGTCGGGCGAGCGCATGGCTCGCCCGGGATAAATGGCGATTGTCCGATGTTTTGCTCCGCTACGGCTTGATCATCCAGACGACGCCGCGTCGTACGTCCCGACCTTCCAGGTCGTGCCGTAGAGGTTCCCCTGCGTGTCAATCGCGACGGTACACACGGGATATCTCGATAAAGCGCCGTGAAGTCATGCAGCGAGGTGTATTCCCAGCCGTTTTGCGTCTTCGTTAGCTTGAAAACGCTCCCCGCCTGGGTGCCGTCGCATTACGTGAGTGCCGTAAAGAGCACCGTCTGGGCCAAAAGCCACGCCCGTGACCAGACTGGTCTCCGGAAGAGAAGGCTGTAGAGAGTCGTGAATGCCCAGGTATCGCCGGAGGGTGACAGTTCGAAAACGGTTCCGCCGTTGGTGCCGCAGGCCGATGGTCGTGCCATAAAGATTGCCGGCGGAATCAAATATCAGCCCGCCGAATGGGACTGCTCCATCGCTCGGTCGTTTTGGAAACTATAGAGAACCTTTTCCGTCCACCCTACGCCCACAACGTAGGTTAATTCGAAGACGGTGCCGTAGTCGTTTGACGCCGCCCCGTTGGTCGTGCCAAACAGATTGCCCTTGTTGTCGAAGACAAGGCCAGCCTAAGGAACTGCTCCGTCAGGACCCGAGAAAGCGTAGACAATACTCTCTGTGTAGCCGTTTCCTGAAGGCGTCAACTCGTAGACGGTACCGCCGATACGAGGTCGCAATGATCCTCGTCCTCCAGACTGTGTGGTGCCGTAGATATTGCCCTGCTGGTCCCAAATGAGGTCTCCAAGCCCGGGACGCTCATCCGTCAGTACCGGAATCGAAGTCATGGAGATCGCTCACCGTCCAATAGCACGCCGCATCCTTACAAGGCCCGACCGGGGGTGTCAGCTTGAAAACGGTGCCATCGCCGTCCGTTCCGCCCTCCCTCGACGTGCCGTAAAGATGGCCGTCTGGTCCGAAGACGACTCTGGCCGACGGATTGGCATTATTGGGAAGAGCTGCAAGTGGTGGAGAAGAGCCAATTGGATCCCGAGTGGGTCAACTGATATACGGTGCCGCTCGTGGGCTCCGACTGTCGTTCCATAGAGTGCGTTCCCTCGTATCGTCACTCCCGCATGAGGCACTGCGCCGTCTGTGCCGGCCGGTGAAGGTGTGAATCACGCTGAAAGTTTGGGCGTGCATCGCCGGGATCAGCGATGTGAAGAGTGTGAGTACTACCAAAGAGAAGAGGGTCTTCGATTTCATGGCATGCTCCTAAATGCGCTTGAGACACGGAGCTGCAGGAGGAGATGATGAGATCGCATCATGTACCTCCGGTGCTCGGGTTGTGGGTCGCAGGTCATCGGGCGTTGCCCGGGATGTTAGTGAAGCGCCTTCCCCTTACCACCGCCCAAGTGTATGAGGCTTCGCCGGCTGCCTGCGACCATTTCGTCGCCAGGCGCCCTGCGTTGCTGCTGTTCCGGGTGAATTCAGACGGGTTGCAGCTGGTGTGAGCGGAGTCGTACTGCAACTGCGGCCAGTTCACAAGAAGCCTTGCGGATGGAAATAGCTTGGGGTTGCAAGGAATTTTTGCAAGCGCTTGCTGCACAGTCACCAACGATGCGATCACGCGAACCCAGCCGAGGTACAAAGTGCTCGTGATGCTCACGCACTCCTCCTTCAGCACGGTCCTGTTCGATCTTTTAGGGCGGCGGACGAAGTATGTAGTAGAGAATGTCGAGCGGCAAGCTAATTACGATTACCCGATCCAAAAAGAGTTGCTGATTTCGACAAAAACGCAACTTTTAAGGGTAGTCATCGAACAATCAAACTCGACGATCTGCCCCGACAAGAGGAGCTTAATCCGTAAAGGCGGGTACTTTGGTTTCTTTGCGGCTGTGCCGGCGAACGCCTCGCAGGTGGGATTGCAGCCAGAGCTGTAGCCGGTCCATATAGAGGTACACCACCGGCGTGGTGTAGAGCGTGAGCATCTGGCTTACGATGAGCCCGCCCACAATCGCGACGCCCAGAGGCCGGCGAAGTTCCGAGCCCATGCCCCGTCCGACGGCCAGCGGCAGAGCGCCCAGCAATGCGGCCATGGTGGTCATCATGATCGGGCGGAAGCGTAATAGCGCCGCCTCGTGAATCGAATCCTCGGAACTCTTGCCTTGCCGCTCCTGCTCCAGCGCAAAGTCGATCATCATGATGGCGTTCTTTTTCACGATGCCGATGAGCAGGATGATGCCGATCAGCGAGATGACATCCAGATCCATACCGAAAAGCAGCAGTGCCAGAATCGCGCCGGTACCTGCCGAGGGCAGTGTGGAAAGGATCGTGATGGGATGAATGTAACTTTCGTACAGAATGCCGAGAACGATGTAGACCGCCAGCAAAGCCGCCAATATCAACAGAGGCTCGCTGGACAACGAGTCTTTGAATGCCGCAGCCGTGCCCGCAAAGCTGCCGTGAATGGACGCTGGTAATCGCAACTGCAGCTCGGTTTCTTCGATCACACGAGTTGCCTCACCCAGCGACACGCCCGGCGCGAGATTGAACGAGATGGTAACCGCCGGAAACTGTCCCTGGTGATTGACCGCCAGCGCCGTGTTATTCGAGCCTAAGTGAGCGAAGGCGGAAAGCGGAATCTGGTTACCGTTGGCGATCACATACACGCTGTTCAGGGAATTCAGATTGGTCTTGAAGCTGGGATCAACTTCCAGCACCACGTGATACTGGTTCAGCTTCTGGTAGATGACAGAAATCTGCCGCTGGCCGAACGCGTCGTAGAGCGCATTGTCGATCTGCGCCGGCGTAACCCCCATTCGCGCCGCAGTTGCACGGTCGATGATAAGGTTTGCCGCCAGGCCATGTACCTGCTGATCGCTGTTGACATCGCGCAATTGCGGCGCTGCGCGAAGCGCATCCAGCAGGCGCGGCGCCCAGCTATACAGTTCATCAAGATTCTGTCCGGTCAGGCTGTACTGATATTCCGCGTTGGAGTGGCGCGCTCCGATTCGCAGATCTTGCGCCGCGGTGAGGTAGAGCGTGATTCCGGGAACATGCGCGAGCTTGTCCCGCAGCTCGTCGATTACCTGATCGGCAGTGGCGTGGCGCCGGCTCAGTGGCTTAAGCCCAATGTACATTCGCCCGGTATTCTGCGATCCGCCGCCGGTGTAAGCTGCCACCATCTCGACGTTGGGATCGTTCTGCACCACGCGCGCCAGTTCCTGGGTCTTGGTTTTCATCGCCGCAAACGAGACGTCCTGGTCTCCGACGATGGTGCCCGACAGGCGCCCAATATCTTGCTCAGGGAAGAAGCCCTTCGGGATGTAGATAAACAGCACCACATTCACCGCCAGAGTTGCGAGCGTGACCGCCAGGATGAATCGCTGATGGCGCAGTACCCAGGCGAGTGACACTCGGTAGCCATGTGCCATGCCATCGAACGCGCTCTCACTCATGCGATACCACACCCCGTGCCGCTGGCGATCATGCGGTTTCAGGAATCTCGCGCATAGCATTGGAGTGGTGGTGAGAGACGCAATCAACGACACCGCGATGGCTGCACTGATGGTGAGGGCGAACTCGCGAAACAGCCGCCCCACGATTCCATTCATCAGCCAGATGGGAATGAACACCGCCATCAGCGACACGCTCATGGAAAGAACGGTGAAGCCGATCTCGCGTGAGCCCAGCACCGCCGCTTCATAGGGAGCCATTCCTCCTTCTATGTGGCGCATGACGTTTTCAATCACCACGATGGCATCGTCCACCACGAAGCCGGTCGAGATGGTCAGCGCCATCAGCGAGAGATTGTCGAGCGAGTAGCCGCCGAGATATAGGACAGCGAAGGTTCCCGCGATGGAAAGCGGCACCGCGATGCCCGGTATCAGAGTGGCGCGCACCTCGCGCAAGAACGCAAACACCACCAGCACCACCAGCAAGACGGAGATGCAGAGCGTGATCTCAACATCCATCACCGAAGCACGCACCGTGAGCGTGCGGTCGTGTTCGATCTCCAGATCGATGGCCGCCGGAAGCGACGCCTTTAGAAAGGGCAGCGCGGCCTTGGCTCGGTCCACCGTGTCGATGATGTTCGCCCCCGGCTGCCGGAAGATGAACACCAGCACGCTGGGCTTGCCGTTGAAGCTTCCGTAGTTGTACAGGTCAGAGTAGGAATCGCTGACCTGAGCGATATCTCTGAGCCGCACCGGGCTGCCATTGTGATAGGTGATGATGAGCGGGCGATAGTCCTTCGCTTTCTTGAGCTGATCGTTATCGACGATCAACCAGTTGCGCTCGTGGTTCTGCAATTCGCCTTTCGCCAGGTTGGTGTTCTCGGCGGCGATCGCTGTCCGTATCGTCTCCAGGCCCAAGCCCAACTTGTCGAGTATCGTGGGATTGGCTTCGATGCGTACCGCCGGCTGCGACGAGCCTCCAATAAACACCTGGCCGATGCCGGGAATCTGCGACAGCTTTTGTGCCATCACCGAATCGGCGGCGTCGTAGATCTGGTCCTGGGTGAGCGCGTCCGAAGTCAGCGCCAGGATCAGGATCGGCGAGTCGGCGGGATTCACCTTGCGGTACCACGGATTCGACGGCAGGTTGGATGGCAAGTAGGCGCGAGCGGCGTTGATTGCAGCTTCCACATCGCGCGCCGCCCCATCGATGTTGCGATTCAGGTCGAACTGCAAAACGATGTTGGTACTCCCGAGCTGGCTCACCGAGGTCATTTCATTGACTCCGGCGATGCGCCCGAATTGCCGCTCCAGCGGAGTTGCGACGGCGGACGACATAGTCTCCGGACTGGCGCCCGGCAGCGAGGCACTCACCGAGATAACCGGAAAATCAACTTCCGGAAGCGGTGAGACAGGTAAATTGAAAAATGCCAGCACGCCTGCCAGCAGCAGGGCAATCGTCAGCAGGCTGGTAGCGACCGGCCGCTCGATGGCTCGAGTAGAAAGGTTCACCGCAAGATTCCGGAAGGCTTGCGAATGTCAGGCGCGATCGACTTGCCAAACCTGCAACTTGCAAGCAGCGCGTCACGGAAAGCTCCGTCGTCTATGTACTCCCGACTCTCCACACCTATACCTACATCGTACAACGATACGAATACCCTGCGCTTGGCCCGCCGGGCTTCGCACTCACAGGCTCAGGCTAAGGCACATTGTTTAGTCCGCAGTAATTCGACAAGATTACTTGCTGTGAGCTCGCGCTGCGCCACACGCGGAAAAAGGTTCAACTCTCCCGAAACGGAACAGCTGGTTCCCGAAAATTTGTCGCAGCCACCAAAAAATTGTGAATTGCAGCGTGAATCGCTTCTCCGCAACTTGACATTCCTGAACTGGCCAACAACAATACTGCTACTCCCTTCGTCGCGTTCACGGTAAAGCGCTCGCGCCCCCGCCGTGAAGGTTACGCCCAGGCCGAAGAGAATCGATTGGGACCTCCCCGGTTCTGCAAGGCGGTGGCATTTTGTTGTGCGGTCCGGCCAATGCGAACGCTGGCATTGGCAAAGTTCAACCACTCCCAGCAACCACAAATTTTGGAGACAATTGATGAAGTCGGGCATTTCGTTGTGCGTCCTTGCCTGCACCCTGTTCAGCGCCGCTCTTGGTAGCGCGCAGTTGCAGGCTGCCTCCCGCCAGTTGGTATATCGTGCCGGATACGACAACGGACCGGCCCTGGTGAATCTTCAGTTACAGAACCAGAAGCGCCTGTTCGGGCTCACCCAGATCGGTGTCTTGCAGTACGTCATCTGGCAGTGTGACAGCGGAGCTTCGAGTATGCAGATGGCCCGCCGCCGTGCCGGCAGTGTCCAATTGCTCACCCCTCTGATGGTTCCGTCCCTGGTGGGCAACGTCACCGGCACCATCGCCTGCGCCAGTAATGACGGCAACAACCGCACCTGGGAAGGCAATTCGGTACCCTGCAGCAAGATCGGCTCCATCGGTCTTACCAATGGCGACACCCTGGAAACCACTGGCAATCCTGTTGCCGACGGAGTATCGAAGTCATGCTCAGCTTTCGTCGTGATTCAGTAAAGAAGTTCGGCCTGATTTTCTTGCTGGCGTTGGTGGCTTGTCCTGCCTTCGCGACCAATTACAGTTGCAACGGCTCCGGCGCCAAGGACTGGCACGTCTCCGGAAGCTGGGCGCCCACTGGCATTCCGAGCGCTGGCGACACGGCGGTTATTACTGCCGGCTGCACCATGCAGTGTGAGGCCAACAATACTTGTAGCCTCGGCAAGTCGGGCAATCCGGGCACCGTCGACATGACCATTCAGGTCGGAGGCGTCATGGTGGTCGAGAGCGGAGCCACCCTCGACATGAAAGGTGACGTGACTACCCCGGGCGAACTGGATATCTTCGGCGGAACCTTTATCCTCGATCCGTCCGCAGCCGGCAGTTCGCAGTACTACATCGACGGCGGAAGCGACACCGGCGCCGATACGGTGAAGATTTGCAGCGAGTCGAGCTGCAGCTCCAGTCTTGGTACTCTCGGCATCCTGACCTGCAACAAAGGCAGCAGTGGTGTCTGTCAGCTCCGGCACACTTCACACGCCGGCAATGGTATGAACGTGCTCGGCAGCCACGGCCAGATCAGCAACTTCGGCAGTTCGAGTCTGGCGGGCATCTCGCTCACCGATGGCGTCGTGCCGCCCAACGGCGGCTTCGTGTTGAAGAACAACTTCAGCCTGCACAATAACGGCGTCGTCCAGGTTGGCTATGAAAGTCCAACCGCGAGTCTCACCTTCGACGGAGTCTCCTTCGACACCCTGGTTGACGTCAATGGAAGCTTCAACGGCTACAGCTTCATGGACCTTCTCAGCTCGGTCACTCCGACTTCCGGAGACCGCACCTTTCGTGTGACCTGTGCCAACCCAAGCAGCCACGAAGGCCTGTTTGATTTGAGCGTGGCGGATATGGCTGTCGGCGACGCGACTCACCCTGGGCTGGTCAGCTACAACTGCATTTTGCTGAACGGCTCTCACGGAGGCACGTTCCAGAACGTCCTCAACGTGGTTGACCGCAACGTCTCCAGCGGATCAGGCCTGTGGACGGCCTACAACAGCAATTCGCTGTTTCAGGATTGGGTGCTGTACGATCACACTCCCAATCAGCATCACATTGTAGGCGCCAATCTCAACGGTGGCGGGTCGTCAAACACTTATAAGGGAATGATGTTCGATGGCGATGGTTACTCGGGCTTCGATTACGGAGACGACTACCAGGATTTTGGCAACTACTCCACCAGCTACGGCCTGCACATCAACAACAGCGGAACTCTTTTCACCTTGTCAGCCACGTTAAACCAGTCTGCCTCCTTTAGCCACGAAACCCTGTACAACACCTACGGGGGCGGACTGTGCGAGGTTCAGTGCGCGAGTACCATGCTGAAGAGTGTCAGCAACTCGCTGTTCGTTTTGCCGGCTGACCTTCTGGGCGCCGAATACCCAGGGAACGATGGCATGCAGAGCGATACCGCCTTCAGGTATCTCTACCGCCAGACCTCCAACAGTGCTGCCACCGATTACAACTTCTTCTGGCAGATGCCCGGTTCCGGAGACCCGGGAGCCAATCCGGCCAAGAACACTCTCATCGAGTTGGCTCTGAATGGCACGCCGAGTTGGGTAGCCATGACCAGCCCGTTGGCCAGCATCGTCAGCAATCAGGTGCCAACCATTAACGGCGTGTCTGTTACCTGCACCAACTGCTTCACCAACGCCCAAGCCAAGGACTACATCGTCGACATCACGCAGCAGCCCAATCGATACGCGGTAATCGAGGGCATCAGCGACGCCAGTCATGCCACGCTCTATACCAGCATTCAAGGTTGGGTCAACGGCGACCATGCTGACGTTCGTCCTGCATACTTCGCGTCGAACGGATATTACGGCGTCGACTGGGGAGCCAACGACCAGCACATCAACCCCTGGTTCCAGGGCGCGCCCCGCACTGTGTGTAGCTGGTGGAAACAGCAGTCCGGCAGCACTGCGAACTGCGCCTGGGCCAATGGCAACAACTACACCGCCACCGCAGGAACCAGCAGCACGACCATCGTCGATACCGGCGTGAACTTCAACACACTCGGCGTGCAGGACGGTGTCGACGTCGTGCTGGTGCTCAACACCGGATGGGCGCCGGTCGGCTCGGCAATCGTCCTGTCACATACTTCAACCTCGCTGACGGTGTCCTCCATTCCCGGCGCCGCATCGGGAGACTTTTTCACCTTCATCACCGCCCCGCAAAACTTGGGCCTGTCGGCAATCCAGCTTTACGGGTTCGACGTTAACGGCAATCAGGTAACTCCACCTGCGTGGGTCAACGAGAATATGGTACAGACCGTCCAGTCGTACCTTCAGCAGGGTTACGCGCCTTCGAACCTGGCGTTCTATGGAGCCGGTAGTGATGGCCAGACAGTTGGCGCGGTTCAGGTGCTGCCTGCCGGTGGTGCCATCAGCGTGACCTCCAACTAGCTCGCGACTACCTGTACTGTTTCGAGGCGGCACACCCCACGGTGTTGCCGCCTTTTGTCATTTGCGTCGCGCTCGAATCTGGCGGCGGCACACTGGTGATAGAGGGCGGACGGCAACGCGACGCTTAGAGCCCGCAGGGCGTGTCATGACAGCCCAGCACGGAGGCCATCTTTTGGCCGGAGTGCTGGGTAGCGACGGTAACAAACCCGCGAGTCCCTCGGGGACGACACAAAACAGCAGCGCCAATGCGCATCCTGATGGTTACGAAGCATCGTGTCAGGGCGCTTTGCGAAACCTGCGCCCACCAGCCGCGAGACCCTCGGGCGCGACACCAATGCCTCTACGGAATCGAAAACAGCTTCCACCCATCCGACTGCAGATTGAAGATAAAATCCACCAGCCCGACCCCCGCACAGTTGTCGTTCTTTATTCGCGCCACCAGGATTGCCTGCCGCACCCCATTGCGCGTGGTCTCGGTAGCGGCAGTGTGTACATCCTGTGATTTGGTTAGCAGCTCGCGGTAGGAACACGCGCGCACATTGCTCTGGTCCAGCTTGATCTCCGACTGAATGCACGCCGAGTCGAACAACTTGCAGTACAGTCCGGTGTGATGCGCCAGCTGGTCCGCGACCTCAGCGTGACTGAGGTGCTGTGCATCGCGGCCCGCGTTCACTCCGCCTTCAGACACGTAGGTCAGAAACTTCGTCGCATCTCCACTGCGCACCACCGCGAAGAAGTCTTTCTCCAGTTGTGCGGAAGAGACCGCGTGACTCTTGCTTTTTTCCGAAGTCGTTTTAGCCGATGACGCAGCGTGATCTTGCGCGACAATCAGCGTCGCGCTCAACCATCCGGCGAGAGCAAATAAAACGATGACACGCCACAACCTCATCCGCGCTTCCCCCGCTTCACGGCGCGCGCCTTCTTCGGCTTCGATGGCTTCGCTTTGGCTTTGGTGGATCCGCCACCGGCAGCGCGACCAGACGCGATACTCTTCTTTTTTGCGCCGCCCTTCTCTAACTCTGCTCGACGCTTCTTCGTAATCCGCTCCCACACCAGGCGATACGACTCAGCTAACAACTCTCGCAACTCGGTATCAGGAAGCGTATTCAGTTGCTCGAGTGCGACCCACTGTGCGCGCGCCATGTACGGAGCAGGCCGCACACCTTCGCGCTCGCACAGCTCCGCAAAATTCTCTGCCGAAGCCTTGAACGATAAACGCAACGGCGCAACCTCAAGTGGCGCGACGGCAAACAGCTTGCCGTCCACCTTGAAGCACAGGTCGTATCCCCATTGCACGTTCTCGGTGGCATGGGGAAATGTCAGACAGTATTTGCGAAGGGTCTCGATATCCATGGGCGACCTCAGGGGCGAGACTGCTGCGTCGTCGGCAGGAGCGCACGCCCGCCGATACATACTACAGTTTGTGTGTCATCCCGAGCGAAGCGGAGCGGAGCCGAGGGACCTGCAGTTTGCTCGTAGCAGTAAAGATCTGCCCAATTGATATTCCGCGCGCATCTATTTCGGAGTAGAAAACGAGAAGGGTTTACTGCGTTACGGCGGGCTGATTTTGTGCGACGTTCGAGGCGTGGACATCAACTCGCGGCGGCCGCTGCACCAGCACCGTCTCTCCCTGGCGAACATATCCAAGCTGTTCGCGGGCTTCTTTCTCGATCGCCTTGGGATCGCTTTGCAGCGCCTTTACCTTATCCTGCAGTTCCTGCTGACGCTGGGTTTCGTCGGCGATCTCCTGCTGCAGGTGCTTGTATTCGGCCTTCTTCGCCTTGTACACGATGGTCCCATTCGGGCCGTAAATCACCTTGTACCCGGCCCCGGCGGCGAGCAGGGCAATCACCAGCGTCGCCAGTACTCGACGCATACGGTGCAACCACTTCCCGGCAATTCTTACCGTAAAACTCAAACTAAACTCCCACTCTCAGTGAACCGCGGTTACGCTCTGCGAACAAGCGAAGGGAAGGCGAAGCTCTTGCAGGGGAATCAAGTTCGCCATTAAGTTGCGAAGGTTGTTGACTAATCGCGAGGATTCGGCGTCAGAGCTGGCCTTCGGACGTCCAGGCCCGATGGGCTCCGTTGACACCAGCACGTAGCGCAGGCGGATTGCCCCGGAGGCACCGCCAGCGAACTTGTCCCAGGAGACGTCATGCGTTACGCCGTGTCGAACCCTGAGGCGCTGCGAGTGCCGGCGGAGCAGATTCCGTCGGCTGGGCCGAGGCGCAGCGCCGATGAGTTTTTAGCCGTGGACCTCAGCCCGGTGCCCAACTCCTGACCTGATACAAATCATTCGAGGACCCATTCCATGGCCGAAGCCCGAATCGTGCTGACCACCCTCACCGACGAGCAGCAGGCGGAGAAATTCGCCGCCGCGCTCGTCGAGCGCCGCCTCGCTGCCTGCGTCAACATCGTTGGCCCCATCCGCTCGATCTATCGCTGGAAGGGAAGCATCGAACGCGAGAAGGAATTTCTGCTCATCATCAAGACCACCTCCGAGCAGGCCTCCCGCCTGGAAGCAGCCTTCAAAGAGCTGCATCCCTACGAGCTGCCCGAGCGCGTCGAGCTCTCCGTCGAAGGCGGCAGCGAAGCTTATCTAGCATGGATCGCCGGGGAAGTGCAGGGAGAGTGAGTGTATCTCTTCTGGTGGAAGCCCTCGGATTTATCCGAGGGGAAAAGTCTCTACCTCATAGATATCGGCTTTAGCCTTGGCCAGCGCTAAAGCGCTTCCTAAAGCCGCGCCCTTTCCCCCGCATGAATGCGGGGGCTTCCACCCGTAACCGCGGTTTCCATTTGTCATTACGAGCGCAGCGAGGGATCTATTCTCGCTTCACCTTAGTACACATTCTGCGCCACTAAATCCCCAGTCCCGTCACCCGCCATCCCGCGCCATGCACTTTGTGCCGGATGTTCAGCGTGATGAGCAGCGCGGTCATGGCTTCCACAATGCGCGCGTTCTCCAGCTTGCCGCCGTCGACGGCGCGCACGCCGGGAATCTTCGTCGCCAGTTCCGACGCGACCTGCCGCGCGCCCGATCGTCATCGCTGCACACGATGACGTCGCAATCAACGTCGTCTTCGCCCTCCAGCACCGTCGACGACAAGCGAATGAAACGCAGCAGCGACCGACAACGTTCTTGCCGACGACCTCCTGCGCCTGCTCAGCCGCCGAGCCCTGCCACACCCCGAGCAGTCGCGTCGCGCGTCCGCCGACAGCGGTCGCCAGCGGAACCGTCGCGTCGATCAGCACCGTGCCGTTGCGAAACGATGGCTTCAGTTGCTTGAGCAATTCGGCCTGTCCGGCGAAGGGAACCGTGAGTACCACAACGTCGCACATCTTCACCGCAGTGACGTTGTCGGCGCCCTCGACGCTGGCCATGCGCGCCAGCCTTTTCGGCGATCTGAGCCGCGGCTGCGTGTGCCCGCTCGGCGTCGCGCGATCCAATAATCACCGACTCGCCCGCACGCGCCCAGCGCAACGCCAGCCCTGATCCTTCCGGACCTGTACCGCCAACGATGGCGATCATGCGGCGCTCCCGGCCGGCAACAACGGCTCCGGATAGGTGAGTCGCGTGTACGTCGTGTTGCGCTGTGCCGGGATGCGTCCCAGCTCAAGAATCCGCTCCTGAAACTCGTCGGTCGAAATGTACTGCCCGAACGTCGCGCCCGCCAGCCGCGAGATGTTCTCTTCAAACAGCGTGCCGCCGTAGTCGTCGGCGCCGGCCAGCAGCGCCAGTTGCGAAACTTCGCGACCCAGCTTCACCCACGACACCTGCACGTGGTTGATCGATCCGGCGAGCATCACCCGCGCCAGCGCGTGGATCTTGCATGTGCTCTTCCAGCGTCGCGCCCGCGCGCGCCAGCCCCTGCTCGAACAGCAGCGTGTTGTCGTGGATGAATCCCAGCGGCACAAACTCGGTGAAGCCGCCGGTGCGCGACTGAATCTCGCGCAACAGCAGAAGCTGATTCACCCACTGCTCCGGCGTCTCGGTGTGCCCGTACATCAGCGTCGATGTGCTGCGAATGCCGCACTCATGCGCGGTCTCGATGATCTCGCGCCACTGCGCCACGCTGAGCTTGTTGCGCGAGAGCACATGTCGCACATCGTCGTCCAGAATCTCCGCCGCGGTACCGGGCAGCGTATCGAGCCCCGCATCCTTCAGCATCAGCAGGTATTCGCGCACCGGCATGCCGGTCAGCTCGACGCCGTAACGCATCTCCATCGGCGAGAAGGCGTGGCAGTGCATCGTCGGCACCGCACCCTTCACCGCCCGCAAGAATGTCGCGATAGTAGTAAGGCGGCAGGTCGCGCGGCAGACCTCCCTGGATGCAGACCTCGGTCGCTCCCCAGCGCGCCGCCTCGCGAACCTTGTCGGCGACCTCGTCGAGCGACAGAAAGTACGCGGTCTCGTGTCGCGGCCCAACCGCAAACGCGCAGAACTTGCAACCCACGATGCAGACATTGGTGAAGTTGATATTGCGAGTTACGACGTAGGTCACGGTGTCGCCGACCATCTGCCGGCGCAACTCGTTCGCCGCGACCACCAGTCCGAACAAATCGTTGCCCGTCGCATGTGCCAGCAGCAGGCACTCGCTCGCGACTCAGGCTGGCGCCGTCGTGCGTGTCGAGTACCTTGTCGAGAGCAGTTCGGATGGGAGAAGAAACGCTCGCTTGAACATCGCTCCAGCTCGTTCTGCGGCAGCGTGTTCTGCCTGCACCAGCTCAAGTCGTGCATAAGGTTGGCCCTCAGAACTTACAGAAAACAAACAGTTAGCGAAACAAATCTTTATCGGCCGGACGCACCAGTTGGCGTGCGCTTCCGCTGCCGCGCACGTAGGCGTAACCCCGGATTATACAAGCCGGAACGCGCGCATCTTTCCCCGAAACCAGCCCCGCCATCGCCGCCAGCTCGTCGGCCACCGCCTCCTCGGTGGCGTGCAGCGTGTATCCATAGTCGTCGCGTCGCCCGCGATAGTCGCGCAGCACCTGCATGCCGGCAACTCCGATTGCAACGTCGCACAGGCCTTCCCGCCACGCCCGGCCAAAGCTGTCGGAGATGATCACCGGAATATGCAGCCCCGTCAGCTTCTTTAATTTTCGATGAATTTTCGCAGCCGATGCGTCCGGATCGACCGGCAGCAGCACCGCCGATTCGCCGCCATCGACGTTGGACACATCCACGCCGCTGTTGGCGCACACGAAGCCATGCTGCGTTTCGGTGATGAGCACGTGCTTGTCGCGCAGCACGCGTTTGGCCTCGCGCAATGCCAGCTCGACAGCCCGCGCATCGGTGTTGTTTCGCCGCGCGGTCGCCAGCGCGCGCCGCGACGGCTTCACCGTGTCCAGCCGAACGATGCGCCCCTCGGCTTTGGCGACGATCTTATGTTTCAGCACCAGAATGTCGCCCATGCTCAGTTGAACGTTGGTGCCAGTAATGCGGCGAGGACGATCTCGGCCAGCGAATCCCCGGCCTTAACATCGGGAATGCCGTGCACCGGGATGGCACGAAGTTCGCCGGCGTGCACTGCTCGCGGTCGGGGCTTTCATGCGGAGATGGCGGAGTTCGCACTCGATGACTGGCTGAAGTTCCACGACCGCAGCAGGCGTTGCGCGTTGGTGTCGCCCTCGCGCGTCAGCAACAGGTCGAGCTCGTGCGGATTATCGATATCGAGGCCAATGCCCGGCATCTCGAGAATGATCAGCGGCTTGCCGGTCTTCCGCATGGCCTCACAATGTGGGAGAAAGCTGTCGTTGCCGAAGCGCAACGGAATGATCGACGCCGGACGGCGCAGAATGCAGTTGCTGCCGCGCCGGTCGTAGGCGGGAACGAAAACCGCTCCTTCCTCGGGAGCAGCATCGAGCACGTGATGCAGTTCCTCGGCGCGCGTCAGCGGGATGTCGCCGGGAATCACGATCGTTGTGTCGTAGCCCTGCGCTCTCGCACCACGCGGTCGCCATCTCGATCGCGGCGGTCTCGCTCTCGTTGCGCGTGTCTTCGATCACCAGGAAATCGAACTCCGCAGCCAGTTCTTTCGCCCGCGCGATCGCCGGTGACCAGCGCGACGTCAACCCGCGAGCGCACGCCCGCGGCAGCTAACATCACGTCGCGCAGCATGGCCTCCGCCAATTGCGAGCGGTGCGCCTGGTCCAGCGCTGCGCCCAGCCGCTGCTTGGCGTTCGACAGATCTTTCACCGGGATGAGCAGGATGCCGCGCATGGCTCATCCGACGGCTCTTTGCTCGCTGACCTGCATCCTTTTGATGCGGAGGCGCAGCGCGGAATCCAGACACACGCGCGCCAGATGTACTTTGTCGTCGAGCGAGTGCATCAGAGTATTGGTGCAAACCACCCGCAGGTCCGTCGCTGCTCAAGCCTCTCGCCGCTTCCAGCATCGGCGGTCATCGACAACCAGCACGTCGAGAAAATCTTCATAAGCCTGCGCGATGCCCGCGATCGTGCTGGGCCATCCCTGCATGCGCATCAGCGCCGCAGCCGGACCCGATACCGCCGCATCTCCGATGATCGGACTGACCGCAACACCGGCGCATCGGCACTCTCGCAAGGCTCGCGAATTCCCGGCACCGCCAGGATCGGTCCGATGCTGGTCACCGGATTGCTCGGCGCGAACACGATCACATCCGCCGCCGCGATCGCCTCCAGCACGCCCGGCGCGGGACGCGACTGCTCCGCGCCCGACAAACTCCACCGCGCTGCACCTCCACCTGTGCCGCTCGCGCACGAAGTATTCCTGAAAGCTCAGACGACCTTTCGAGGTGTCCAGCATGGTCGAGACGCGATCATCCGACATGGGCAGCACGCGCGCGCCGATGTCCATGCGCTGGCGCAAGCTCCGCCGTCGCCTCGGTCAAGCGTGAGCCCGTCGCGCAGCAGCGCAGTGCGCGTCAGGTGAGTCGCCAAGATCCAGATCGCCCAGGCTGAACCACGCCGGCTCGCCCGAGCTGCTTCATGCGCTCGAGACAGCGAAAGCGTCGTCCTCAACGCCCCATCCGCGATCGGTGCTCAGCAGCCCTGACAAGCCGTACAGCACCGAATCGATGTCGGGCGAAACGTGCAGCCCCCACCACTCGATGTCGTCGCCGGTGTTGACGATGACGGTCAGCTCCTCCGGCGCGACCACCTGCTGCAGTCCCTGCACCAGCTTGGTGCCGCCCGTCCCGCCGGTGAAGACGACGACTTTCATCTATGCCGCCCTCGCATATCCCACGATCGTCTGATACGCTCGCCAGTCGCTCGGCCAGCAGCCCGCCGCGCTCCGTCACCTTCGGGATGAACTCGGGATACACCGGCAGCCGCTGCTGAAGCTGCTGCCCGGCGGCATCGGTGCGGCGCTCCAGATCCACCAGATGCGGCCACGGCGCCTCAGGATTGATGTAGTCCGGCGTCAGCGGCGAGACTCCGCCCCAGTCGTTGATCCCACCCTGCAGCAGTCGCTCGTACCCGTTCTCCGTAAGATTCGGCGGCGCCTGAATATTCATGTCGCGCAGCAGCAGTCGCGCCACCGCCAGCGTGCGCAGCATGTCGCCGTTGTCGGGCTCCGGCCAGCTCGCCATCGGAATGCGCGGCTTCGCCCGGAAATTCTGGATGATGACTTCCTGGATGTGGCCGTACTCGTCGTGCAGCCGCTTGATCGCCAGCAGCGAATCGACGCGATCTCGCAGCGTCTCGCCGATGCCGATCAGGATGCCGGTGGTGAAGGGAACGCCGAGCTTGCCCGCGTCGGCAATGGTCTTCAGCCGCAGCGACGGAAGCTTGTCGGGAGCGTTGTCGTGCGCCGCGCCTTTCGCGAGCAGCGCTTCGCTGGTCGTCTCCAGCATCAGCCCCAGGCTGGGATTGGTCTCGCGCAGCCGCTCGATCCACTGAGAGCTCAGCAGGCCGGGATTGGCGTGCGGCAGCAGTCGCGTCTCGCGCAGCACCAGCTCGCACATGGCCTCCAGATAATGCAGCGTGCTGCGATAGCCCAGGCGGCGCAGCGTCTCGCGCATCTCGGGGAAGAGCATCTCCGGCTTGTCGCCCAGCGAGAACAGCGCTTCGGTGCAGCCCAGCTTCTCGCCCTGCTTGCGCAACCGCCAGCACCTCTTCCGGAGTCATGGTGTGCGCGCCCGGCTCGCCGGGATCGCGACGAAAGGTGCAGTAGCCGCAGTAGTCGCGGCAAAGATTGGTCAGCGGAAGAAAGACCTTGCGCGAGTAGGTGACGACGCCTGGGTGATAGCTGTTCTTTCAGCGCGACCGCCGCAGCCAGCAACTCCTCCTGTACGTCGCCGTCGCACGCCAGCAGCGCAGTCGCGAGCTCAGGCGACAGCGCCTCGCCGTCGCGCACATCGCGAAGGCGCGCAATCAGCTCATCGCGTGAGAGTTCGTTCTGGACGCGAGCGACCGGCATAGCCTCACGAAAGAATACCGCAGCCACGCCGATAGCGGCAGACGCAGATCCGAAAAGCTGAGCCGCGGATTTGCGCGGATGAACACGGATCAGAATAGCGATTGCTACCGACACGAATCAGAACGGCATATCGCAAGTCTGATCCGCGTTCTCCGCGCAGATCCGCGGGCTTTCCGATCCGTACGATCCGTGTAAATCCGTGGCCAGGTTTTACTCCGGTGCCACCCGTACCGCCCGCGAAAATACAGCAGCGGAGTGCCTTCCTGCACCGCGACTTCGTTCACCTGGCCGACGAAGATGGTGTGGTCTCCGGCGGGATGCGCGTCGACCACGGTGCAGTCGATTTGCGCCAGCGCATCGGCCAGCACCGGCATGCCGCTCTCCATCTTCTGATATGTGATGCCCAGCCGGTAGGCCGCATCGGGATTGCGCTCGGGATCGGCAAAAAACTCCGACAGCGCTTCCTGCTCTTCTTTCAGGACGCTTACCCCAAAGCAGCAGCGCTCGCGCAGGTGCAGGTAGGTCTCCGCCAGATGATCGACGCACACCAGCACCAGCGGAGGCCGCAGCGACACCGAACAGAACGCGCTGGCCGTCATGCCATGCACGCCGCCATCGGCCGTCGGCACCGTGATCACGGTGACCCCGCTGGCGAAGCGTCCCAACGCTGCGCGAAATTGATCTGGCGAAACTTCTGGCATGGCTCTGAAAGCAATATACCTGAGGGTGGGGGTAGACCGGTGTGGGTACACAATGACCGGAAAGTCGAGTTGCGTGTCTTCACCATTAGTTACGTGAAGGATTAGTTCGCGTCAGGGCACGACTTCCAGTCGTGCCGAAAACGTACTTCCTCCTTGACTTGTCATCCCGAGACGACGTGAGTTGTCGAGGGACCTGATTTGGTATCGTCCCTCAAGGGACTTGTATCTTAACTAAAGGGATTTTGTCGGCACGACCAAGGTCGTGCCCTGACGCGAAGCTTAGAGGAATCGACCACCGTGCCCAAGAAACTCGATCACACCGCCGCCCTCGCGCACCTCTCACGCGTCGACCGCAAGCTGGCGCGCATCATCGTCAAGGCCGGCGAATGCCGCCTGCAAATGGAAACCACGCAGAGCATCTTCGAAGCGTTGCTGGAGTCCATCGTCTATCAGCAACTCAACGGCAAAGTTGCGGCGACTATCCTCGGCCGCGTGAAGGCGCTGTTTCCCGACAACGCCGGCCACCTGCGCACGCGGCGCGGACTGGTCGCGCGCTTTCCCACTCCACAGCAGATACGCGACGCCTCGCCTGAGCTGTTGCGCTCCGCCGGCCTGTCGCAAGCGAAGATGCTGGCCATCAAAGACCTCGCGGAGAAGACCATCGAAGGCATCGTCCCCAGCGCTCGCCAGGCGCACAAGATGAGTGATGAAGAGCTGATCGAGCACCTGGTGCAAGTGCGCGGCATCGGCCGCTGGACGGTCGAGATGCTGCTCCTCTTCCGCCTCGGCCGCCCTGACGTGCTCGCTGTTGACGATTATGGAGTGCGCAAGGGCTTCGCCAAGATTCACAAAATGACCGAGCTGCCAAAGCCGAAAGAATTGCTGGCGTACGGTGAACGCTGGCGTCCGTATCGCAGCGTGGCCTGCTGGTATATGTGGCGCGCCGCCGAGATGAAAGATCTTCCCTTCGCCGTGGCCGAGCAGAAGAAAGCAGCGCGCAAGGCCGCGAAGAACGCGTCAGCGAAATCCGCAACTAAGAAGTCGCCGATCAAGGCATCGACTAAGAAGAGAGCCCCCAAACGCTAGCCGGACTCTCGGGTGCCCACTCATTCCTTTCGTTTGGAATAAGTGGATCGACGGACCGGGGTTCACAACTTTCACTTGACTGGGCGCGACTTTTGTTGCTCTTGAGATTGAGCGCCACCGCCGCGCGTATCAGTTCCTTCAACGCCGCCTCATTGATCTTCTCGCCCTCGTGAATGTCGATGGCGCGCCGCACATTCCCCTCCAGGCTGGAGTTGAAGAGACGCGCCGGGTCGGGCAACGACGCTCCCTTGGCGAAGGTCAGCTTGACGGCGTTCTTGTAGGTTTCTCCCGTGCAAACGATGCCGCCGTGCGAGAACACGGGAACTCCCGGCGAAGTCGCTTTCGCCCACTTCCACTCTTCGACGATCGCAGGGTCCGCCTTGTGTATGAGGTCGCGCACTCTCGCCAGCGTTTGCCCGCGCCAGTCGCCGAGTTCCTTGATCTTCTGCTCAATGCGTGTCGAGGCCGGTTCCATCGCTATCTTCCTTTCATGTCCAGCTCGAAATTTTCGCAGCTGGTTAAGATGCATTCGGGGCCCGACTCATTCCTGCGGTTGGAGTGAGTGGGAAGCAGTTGTATCCCAATTCTCCAACCGGCGCTAAACCCTATTGAGCCGGCTTCGACGACCAGTCTGGCGCCTCGACGCCGAACTGCTTCGCATACTCCGACACCAATCGCTGCCAGCCACCAGCCTTCATCGCGTCGCCAC
>CAWFWZ010000005.1:0-112643 GCA_963819645.1 uncultured Acidobacteriaceae bacterium | reverse complement strand
AGGGCGATTTTCGACATAACCGACGACATCGCCGAACGGGTTCGCAAAATCGGCGGCACTACCATTCGTTCCATTGGGCATATTGCGCGCCTGCAGCGGCTTAGCGACAACGATGCAGACTACGTGGAGGCCCAGGACATGCTCGCCGAATTGCACGAGGACAATAAGTCGCTTGTGCTGAAAATGCACGAGATTCACGACCTCTGCGATGAAGTGGGCGACGTGGCAACGGCAAGTTTGCTGGAGAACTGCATTGACGAGGCACAGCGTCGCTCCTGGTTCCTTTTTGAAGTGACTCGGCGCCATTAGACGCGATATCCATGAACCTCCGGGCCGGGTCAAGGAGGTTCGATCGCGCCGAACGAATAACAGTGCCGCTGTGTTCGCCAGCGGCGCAGTGAGAAAAAGCACGGCATCGCCGTGGCTTTCCGAAGGAGACACAATGCAACCATTTACTTCAGACCAAGTACGCCTCGGCTTCATCGGTGTAGGAGCGATGGGAAGTCGCCTGGTGCGACGCCTGCTCGAACGCGAGTACCAGGTGGTTGTGTATGACCTGGATCTGAACAAGACCGCAGAATTGGCCTCCTCCGGGGCGATCCCGGCTGCAACCCTGGAGGAATTGGCAGACAACTCTGATGTGATCATGTCTTGCCTGACCAACGATGCCGCTGTAAAGAACGCCTATCTTGGATCCTCCGGAGTATTCACCGGCGCACAACCCGGAAAGGTCGTGTTCGAAATGAGTACGGTCGCGCCGGAGACTTCTCGGGAGATTCACGCCGCAGGAACAAAGCGTGGTGTAACTGTCATGGATGTTGCCATCTCCGGTAGTGTCCTTGCGGTGGAACAGGGCACGATTGTGTTGCTCGCCGGAGGCGATGCGGAGGTTTTTCAGGCAGCACAGCCAATTTTCGACGCCCTTGCACGAAGCTATTTTCTGATGGGGCCTTCGGGCTCTGGGACGAGCATGAAGCTGGTTGTCAATACTCTCCTGGGCGTGGGTATGCAAGCCGTTGCCGAGGCGATTGCATTAGGCGAAGCAGAAGGCCTTTCCCGAAAACGCTTGCTCGACGTCCTCTCGCAAACCGCCGTCATTGCCCCGGCCCATTTAGGCAAGCTGACAAGGGCCGAGCATGGGGATTACAGTCCTCAGTTTCCTGTCGCCTTAATGAACAAGGACTACCGTCTGATTCTTGAAGCAGCGGAGTCCTCGGACCTTACGTTGCCGGCTACAGCTGCGGCGTACAAGGTGAATTCCGCCGCGTTCAAGGAAGATCCTGCCGCGGACTTCTCGTCCGTAATTCGACAGATGGAGAGGTCGGTGGAGAGGCTGACCGTCTCAGGCGAGTAATTGCCCGAGCACGCCGTGACTTACTCGCCCAGACGTACTGTATGAGGTGATCGGAGTGCTGCAGGAAGCCGGGCGATGGCAATTCGGGTCTTGATGGCACTCCAATCCCATTGCCAACACTCTCGCCAATATCGGAGATCGGTTCATGAGACTCATGATACTGGTTTTGAACGTGTTGCTCTTGGCGATGCCTGCTTTCGGGCAGGCCAAGAATCTTACCCGACATCACCAATCGAGTTCATGGCCAACTCATTGATATTGCGGGTGTACGATGTTTTGATGAATGACAGGTATTTCCTGGGGTGATTTCAGCGGGAGTACGCCACGTTTGGTGGATAGACGGAGAGCGACCCAACTGAGCCGCTGGCGAACTCGAGTTGTATTTCGACTTGTGTGAGAGGTGTTTTGCCCGCATGTAAGGCGGCGAGGAACGCGTTCGTCGCGGAGGCAATGTCGAAGAGGCGGCTGCCATCCGACTGCGATGCGCCATTCACCTGCTGAGTGCCGATGAGGAGTTGGACGGCTGGCGGAGCGCTCTGTCCCGCCATTTGGGAGGCAGCGGCTGGAGGTGGCAGTAGACGATACAGCGCGGTATAGCCCTGAAGCCGAGTGGCCTGAGTCCACTCGCCCGCCTCGAACTGCAAAAGCCCAGGCGCATTGTCTCCGGGCTGGACGAGCCACACGGCGTCGCCCTTCGTCGCGCTCACCAGAATCCAATATGGTCCCGTGGAGAGCGTGACCGGGTCTTTAAAGGACAGGATTGCCCACTGCATTCGTCCGGCTTCTTGCAGAGTGGCGGCGCAAGAGGCGAGTGCCTTGCCGGAAGGCAGGCCTTGCCAGTCGGTCTGCACCTGCAGAGAAATTTCAGTCGCAGGAAGCACGGCCATCAAACCGAGTGCGATGCCGGGAAGCGCTAGCGCAGCCGACAACACCAAGCGTTGCCCCGCTGACTCCAACTCGCTTGCATTGATACGAACGCCGGCGTTCCCGGTGATGTTTCCACCGCTCAGTAGATCTTGGCTATCCGATGCCCCACCGGGATGAAAACTTTCCTGCACTCGTATGGAACCGGAGGCTACGGTGGCGCCGGCAGGGAGCTGAATGGATACCGACTGCCGCTCCACGCGCTTTCCTGCATACCGCAGTACCTGCTTTTCGGTGATGTGGGAAGCGAACGACGTAAGCGCCTTGTGATAGGCAACGGCGAAGTGGCTTAGCTTGGCTTGACAGGGCCCATCCGACTGAATGATGAGGGCAGCCACGATCTGCTGTGGCATCGGAGTGGCCGGATTCTGCTCGCTGGCTTTCAGCGCTTGCGACCAACTGGCAAGCACATAGGCCTGGAGAGCCTTGGCGAATGGCACCGATGCATCAACGCTCAGCTTGCCGACTGCGTCCGGAGTGGGCCAAAACATTGCGGGCGAAGCGAGCTGCGGACCGGCGATTCCCATCCGCACATTGCCCGGGGTGGCGCGCGCGCGAATGGCTTTGACCTGATTCACCGCGATTGAGCCGCCCTGCCGCACAATTGCGAAGTTGACGTCGGTGAAGGCAGTCGAGTCCGCCGCCTTGTCTGCCTGAACCAGGCCGTCGGCGCGGTGCAACTCGACAGTCCCGCTGGGCTGCAGCTGCACATCCACGATTTCACGGGGGCCGTCGAGCGTCGCGATGACGGCATTGTTGTCTTTCGACGCGCGAAGAGTTGCTGCCGGGATAGGTGCGGCGAAGAGCGCGTTGTAAGTCAGAGGCGAAAAAATGGCAGTCAGCCGGCAGGCGGATTCGTCAATGAGTACCCCATCACTACCCTCATCAACTTCAAAGGTCAGATAGAAGACAGTTTGAAAGCCGTGGGCGCTGGGATTATTCACCAGCCAGTCCTGCGCCGGCGGTATGGCCGCACCGCCCGGGGTTGAGGAGATGGAAGCCGCGCTCATCGAACCTTGTTCTCTAGCACTCCAATACGGTTGGTCGTATTCGCAAGCGCGGTGGTGTCTGCCTTGGTGGCCAGGACTGTGTTGGTCTGAGTCTGGACGGCATCCAGTGCGGCTTTGTCGGCTTTGGCGTTAATGGAGCCCTGCAAGCTGGTACGAAGTCCATCGAGATCGGCTTTGGTCACCGTAAGCTGAAGCTTGTCGTTGACCTGTTTGCTGAACGTGTCGAAGCTGGCTGCGTCTAACTTGGCCGCGATCGCGGTATTCGTAGCTTTCTGAAACACCTGGAACGCCGCAGCATCAGCCTTGGTTGCCACAGCCGCTTGCACGGTCTGCAGATCAGTCAGGTTCGCTTTGGTCGCCACGGCCGCTTGCACCGTTTGCAGATCGGCCGCATTCGCCTTTGTCGCCACGGCTGCTTGCACGGTCTGCAGATCAGTCAGGTTTGCTTTGGTCGCCACGGCTGCTTGCACAATTTGCAGGTCGGCCGCATTCGCCTTGGTAGCGATCGCGCCCTGCAGATCGTGGACGGTTGTCACATCGGCTTTCGCTGCCAGAAGATTCTGTAAGTCGGCGGTGTTCGCCTTGGCGACGATGGCTGTCTGAAATTCGGTTTTGTCCACCTTGCCGGCAACCGAGACCGCAGCTCCCGTTGCTGTGACATGGTTCTGGCCAATGACAGAAACGACGTTGGCGCCGGCGCTCGCAAGTGAGCGCGCACCGGTGGCCAAGGCGGGACTAACCGCGACGCGCATGTCGAGCGGCAGATCGGAAATTCCAGTGTCTAGGAAAGTTCCAATGGCCTTCTGTGCCGCCTGTTGAGCGACTTTCTTGCCTAGCTCTCCAAATTCATTTTCCACAGTGAGTCCGACGTGATCGTAGACGCCAGTGACAAAGCCGTCAGGAGTGTCGGCATTTGCCTTGACGAACTGCAAGCCGGGATCCAACTGAATGCTGCTGGATGCGACCTGCCGGTACACCTGCAACCAGGGACCCAACCAGTTGCGAACTTTCAAGGTGATAGTTGCGGCTGTCGCCGACGAGCTCGGATCAGCGCCGTCCACGTAGGCGATCAGCGCCACCGGAATCAGCGGCCATGAGCCCATATAGTCCTGGAACTCTCCGGCGTGAATCACCCTTTGCCCCAGATCTCGGAAATAGGCGTCCACCGCAGACCGGAATCCACGATTGGCCTCCCAGCGGTACTGTTGAGCTAGCTTCTGTAGAGTGGCGAAAGCTTCGGCCGGAGTGGCAGCCGCTGGATCCAATTGCGCGAGCATCGTCTGCAAAGCGTCCTGATCTTCGATGTCGTCCAGCGTGATTCCCGGAAGGAGGCTCAGCCGGACGCTCCCATCAGAACCGGTTTGTGCGGTAAAGCTGGTGCCTTCGTCTACGTCGCCGTCGCCTCGCAAAACGCCCCAGGTCGTGAACACAGTAACCGGGACGTCGACGACAGGAGACAAGCTCGCGGGGTCCGTAACGGTGACAACTATGGGCACCGTCTGACCCAGATACGACGCGGGCGCAAGCTGTTGCAGAGCGGCACTACGCTGCCCCGCCACAGCGGCCTTCAAGGTCTCGACCTGTCGGCGCAGTTCGTCGATCTGCGCTGCAAGATCGTCGCCGGCACTCATTTCTTCGTCTCCAACTGGAACACGCGAGTGTTGAGATCGGCGACGGTACCGATCTTGGCCGCAATGTCGGTCGGGTTGAGCGCAGAGAATGCACCAACCTGGTTCTTGATGGTGTTGAGTTGCAGCCGCAAAGACCCGACTGCGCCACTATCCGCGAGTGCCGTGTCCAGACGCGTGCCTACGGCAGTCAGGTTAGTCGTCAAGCCGGCGACCTTGCTTTGCGCATCGGCCACGCCCTGTTGTACCGCCGTCAACTGCTGTTTCACCGCGGCGACCTGGTCGTTTGCCGAAGCGAGCGATACGTCGGAGCGGGTTGCCGCGGTGGTGAACACTTCAAACGCAACCTCCTGCTGGGGCAGCTCGGCAGTATGCGATTGCACCGTCTGCAGCGTCTGTTGAATGGAAATTGCGTTCTGCACTGATTGTGTCAGGGCATTGAGGAACGTGGGAGGCTGCGGCACGTTGACCTGGTCGAGAGCGTCGCGTATGACGCGGTAATCGCGCTGCTTTCGCAGCAGCCCTTGGTTGGCCACGATGGCGTTGACCTCGCCTTTCACATTGTTCACGGATTCGGTCAAGTCCTGCGTAATCTTCGGCGTCAGGCGATCGCGATAGGTCTTGGTCAGATCGGTCGTGTCGAACGCGTATTCCAGGTTGTACCATGGGCTGATCCAATCGCGAAAGATAACCTGCATCGCACCGGAAGCGCGCCCGAAATCTGGGGCGCTGGGATCGTTCGAGTTCTGTACGAAACAAAAGACCGTGGCGCGGTAATCGCGCCAGACCTGGCGAACATCTACCACGCTCTTACCCGCAACCTTCTGCGGATACTTCTGATAGTAGGTGTCAACGTAATCGCGCATTTGCGTGGCGTCGGTGCGGTCATATTCCACCGCGAGAAACTGAAAAGCGCCGCTGGACTTGGCGGTAGCGGGAGTGGCCGCGGTGCGAATCAACTCGGCCGCGCTCTTATTTGCCGCTGCCACTGTGCCTTTCATCGAAGTGGCCACATTGTCTTCAAAGCCGACGTCGAAGCCTTCCGCGTGGTCGGGCTGCAAACGCACTTGCGCAACGCCCTGCTGGTTGACCCTGACGGTGACGGTGCGATCGCCCAGGGCTCCGTCGCTGTCGAAGCCAGGCACCGCGCGCAGTCTGCCCCAGGTGCAAACAAAGGTCACCCATGGCCGACTCGCAGGGGCGAACGTCACCGCCTGCCCGGAGACATCGGTCACGGTAGCTGTGATCACTGCCGTCTCGCCGATCGCATAGGTTGGCTGCGCCGCGCTCAAGGCGACCCGGCTGTACTGGTGGACAACGTTCTCCAGCGTCGTAAGGCGCGCGGTCGCAGCCTGCAAGTCGCTCTTAACCTGCGTGACGCTGGTTTCCACTGCCGTGAGGCGCGCATCCACCGCTTGGGAAAGCGCATTGAGAATATCCTGCACACCTGAGGCGGCAGCGACCAGGGCATTCCAGTCGGCCGAGGTGATGAGCTGCCCGGTCACGCGGGACGACAGTGATTTGAAATCGGAATTGCTGGTGGGAAGGCTCATAATTCTCTGTTCCTCAACTCTTGACGATCTGTTCTTCAACCGCCAAACGAACGCGAACGCCCGCCGGCCGTACTTGCTCAAGTCCCTGCCAGACGCGGTCAATGATCGCAGGATCGACCGTCTCGTCGGGCGCGATTTTCTTCAGACGAACCAACACGGAGAGTGGCAACGCCGGCTCCCATTCGAACCAAACCTGGGCTGCAGGATTGTAGGCAAACACAGCGTTGTCGTAAGCGCTTTCCGGCAGAGGCTGGCTGATGTCGTAGCGGCCTTCGCCCGGAGCAGGAAGATCCGGCGGCGGGGGTATCAAACGGCCCTCGGTGGACCACCACGGACGAGGCGAAGGCGGAGCCAAGTCGGCCGGCTCCATGGAAAGATAGCGCCAGACGGACTCTCCCCGTGGAAGTCGCGGAAGCGCCGGGATGCCGCCGTTGACTATGGTCTGCTCATTCGGCTTGACCCGAACCACCAGTTTGTCGGCCGAAACAGGTTCAGCTCCAGAGAATGATGAGCCGTCCCAGTTGCCGAGGTCGGCGACCACGCCATCGCTCCATGCTATGCTGCGAACCGCGGGTTCGGCGGTCGAGCGCAGCGCACCATCAAAGGCGATCCAGGTTTCCGCCAGCCTCTGCCACTTAGAAGAGGAGCGGTCGAAGCGCCATTGGCCGCGTGGATCAGCGGACGGATATATGCCATCGGCGCGGCCGAGGTACACAAAGCTTCCGGCCTGTGCTTGCCACCAGTTGCGCCCGTCGTATCGAAACAGACCGCGGTCGCTGGCAAACCATAGCAGCCCTCGGAAATCTTCAGCGATGCTGAAGACCTGGCCCGCCGCTATATCGGGGAATGCTTCCAGAACAGTCTGCAGGTCTAGACTCTCGTCGGGCGACGCGGTGTACCGGGCCACGCCGTTGTCGCTGCCGACCCAAACCGCGCCATGACGGTCGCACCACACTGCGTTGACTGCAGGAAGGTACGGCTGCGCGGCTGTGGGGAAGTTTCTGTCTGCAGCCTGCTTCTCGGGGAAGAAAGGCTGCCAATCCGGATTGCCTTCGCCAAAGGTCTTGCCTTCGTACCAGTACCAGGAGTCGCTTCCCGGCTGCCACTGAAATAGCCCAAATGGTGTGCCGAAGTACTGCACACCGGAAGCATCCTGCGCGATTGCATTTACCGCGACCCCTTGCAACGGCGAGGGCGTAATGGGCCCACCCGGCATCTGAACGAATGCACCCGCTTCAGTGCCTAACCAGATCTTGCCATCAGCACTGCGATAGATTGACAGAACTTTGTGGCCAGCCAGTCCCGCATCGGGGATCGCGGCAAACGTGCCTCCGGCGGGATACAGCGGCATACGCAGCAGACCTGCATCGGTACCGATCAGCAAGTTCGTTCCGTCCTCCGCCAAAGTGTGGATTACTGACAGACCGGACACGGCATTGCTCCAGGCCTTGCCCTCGAAGCGGTGGAGCGTACCGACTGTCCCGGCGTTTGAGGCTGCCCAGAGACTTGTGTCTTGCGCAAAGATTATCGCGACAACAGCGTCTTTGGGTCCGTCTGCAACGGGCTGCCATGGGCCCGGAGCAGTGGAATCGGCGTAGCCGCCTTCGGGCGGGGAGGAATCGGCCCGGGCGATTCCAGTGTCTAGCCCAAGCCACGATGTTGCGGAGTATCGCAACCGAAGCGTCTGCCCGGGCGCGACCGTATCCATGTAAGCCAAACCGACATGAGGTTTGGCTGAATCAGCTGCGTATAGCTCAATCAGCGGGCGAGTCGTCGCGTCAACTTTTCCCGCAACCGAAGCCACACCTTTGATATAGGCGTTCGGGGTAGAGGCAGCGAGGGAATTGTTGCTCACCGCCCAACGCATGAGTGGACCGACCATCGCCAACGGCTCACCGCGCGGCGGCGCCGGATAGGAGTTCTTTTTTGATGGCGCGAACTCCTCGATCCAGAACGGGCGGTCCGAGCGATCGGGCGAGGCTGCCTGGTTAATCGGCAACTGCACCTCAACCATGCGGCGCAGGGTTCCGAGCGTTCCCATTCCGTTGCGATACACGTTGACCATACCGGCGATGCGCTGCCGATAGTTTTCGACCAGATCGCGGAGCTGGGGCGGCTGTTCCCACGGCGAGATTGGTATCAGCGCACCCAGTCGCGCGAGGCCCTCGATGTAGGGAAATTTCTGCAGATCGGGATCGCCCGGTTGCGGATAGGGCTTGGGCGGGCGGCTCAGCGCACGCGAGCGCAGGAACCACGGATTGAACATCGCCTGGTCGGCATAGTTGAACCAGTGCGACTGCATCACCGTGTTCGACTCCTGTTGCAGAGAGTCGAGCACCACCGCGACTGCGCGCATCCACACGGACAGCAGGCTGTTATCGTCGTCCTCCGGTTGATATAGCGAAGGGAGCCGGTCGCGGATGCGTTCGAACGTGGGCACTCTATCCCTCCACCTGCAACTGCACGGTGCCAAGACTCAAACGCTCCTGCGACGCCAACACGTAGTCCGGATCACCCGTCTTGGAAAGGATGCGGCTGATGCCACTCTCCGATGTGAAGACGCATTGAACTTGGTATGGAGCAATGTTGGCGTCCGTCGGCAATGCCGGAGGCGCGCCCGTAGCGTTGTCGAACGAGGCCAGCGTGGCCGCAGGCTTGTTGGGCAAAGGCGTGACCAGCAGTAGCTTGCCAAACGATACTTTGCGCTTGTTCTGTTCGGCCGCCGAAGCGCCTGAAGGCAAGTCCGTGGCATTTAGATCATTGAGATAAGTAATGGCACCGGCGATCGCGGTCTGGATAGAGCTCTGGTCAGGCGGCGCCGATGCCTTGGGATAACTGGCAACCACGTCCAGCGACGTCGGCAAGTTGGGATCGGTCATTTGCAGGTTGCCCAGCGTTGCGGTCAGGCCGCTCAGGCCCAGCGTGCCGGTGCTCAGATCAAGGTTGGTCTCGCTGCTATTGCTGGTTCGCGTAGCCGTGAGCACCTTCACATCTTGCACGCCGCTGACGCTTTGGATGAGTCCGATCAACCGGTTCAGGCTGCCCGGATCTTTGGCGGGCAGGCTGTCAAAATAGCCGGCGACCCTGTCATGCACGGCACGCTGCACCGCTTTGAGGTCCTTCTGCACCATGGTCGACGCAGTCGTGAGGCGCAACGAAAAATTCACTCGTACCGGCGGCACAGCATCTTTCAGCCAGACGATGACGCCCGCCGGACGTACCGCGTCAAGGGCAGAGACCAGGCGTTGCCGCGATTCCGGCGTGAGTGCGTCAACGTGAGGAGTGATTTCCACGTAGCCCGGCGTTGTCCCTTCATCCACGTCGCCGGCAATCCCCTCGGCAGCGAGCACTGCTTTGATGGAGCCGAGGGTAGCGCGCTCGCTTCCGTGCAGGAAACTCTTGGCGCGAGTGCGGAGTTCGTCGTCGCTCTCGTCGCGCATGAGGCGCGCCGTGGGGGCGGGATTGGAAACGGTGCCGATTCCCGCGATAGGCACCGGCAACAGTGACAATGCTCCGGCAGGCAGAGGATCGTTCTTCGGATCAAGGTCGCGCACTGCAATGCGCGCGCTGTTTTGTCCCGCAGCTAGGGAGTCCGCTTCTGTGGTCTGATATGTGATCTTGCCGTTGGCAGTGGAAACGCGCGTACCAGCGGGAAGGTTGATGACGCCGGTGGTGCCGGAAGCGCGGCCGAACTCAACCTCACCGCTGGAGCTGCCGCCGCTCACCCGCTGAATGCCCAGCAAAGCGACGACGTTGTCTAGCGCCGTACCGGTGGCCGTATCGACAAATCCGGATTGGTAGACGAACTCGAGTTGCGCCGAAAGCGAAGCGATCTCGAGCGATACGGCCTCTGCCAACGTGCGGACCACGCTACCGGTCTCAATGTCCGTAAGCACCGGCTCCGACGCTTTGGGGTAATAGTTGATGTAGACCAGGGTGCCGTCGTCGGGCTGATCGGCTGCTTTCTGCCATTCAATGATGCGGCCATTCACCAGCTTGTAGTCTTTGTCTTTGACGAACAGATAGGGCTGGCCATCGCGAGCGCCGTACACCGAAATCACGTCGGAAACGGGGCCCTTCAGCAACGTGTGCTGAAAAGGTGGCGCGCTGGCACCGGCAGGCGGAAATGGCTGCGACTCGGCCGCGACACCGCCGGTGATGTCGGTCAGCAAGCTATCGAGAACTTCCGGATAAGTGTGACGTCGAAAGCTCATGTGGCAAGCTCCAGCGTGAATGGACCGATTCGTACCACCTGAGTTTCGGCCACTGGCTTTACAGCAACTTGAATATTGAGGCGATCGCGGGTGCCGGGTGCTGGCTCGACGGTGACCTCGATCACCTTCTCGATGCGCGGCTCCAGTTCCAAACTTGCGAGAATGTAGAGCTTGGCCAGGTTCCGCGTTGTGGCGGTGTTGGGACTGCCAATCAGCTCGTACAGCCGCGAGCCGAACTCCGGATGCGCCAAAGGCGCCAGCTCTCCCAGCGGAGTGAGCAACCGCAACACCATCGCCTGTCCAAGATTGTCCAGTCCCTCGACGGTTCCCAAGTCGGCGAGCTGATCGGGATGATTCGGTACGCGGCGCAGGTCGGTATCGACCGTATACACCGGGCGCAGCTCGCGGTGAATCAGTTTCAGTCGAATGTCTTTGAGCAACTGTGAATTTCTGGCCATGGCTATCCTCCGATGCTCAGGGTGCTCACGGCGATAATGCTGCCGGCCGGCAAGTCGGAGGGGTCGTTGCACGTCATGGCCGGATCCCCATTGCGCGCGGCCGGCTTGCCGTTGATCATCACCGTGGCACTTCCCATCTGCACCGTCGCCTGGTTCGAAGGCGGCTTCTGAAACGGCCCGCCCGCAGGAATGTGTGGAGGCTGGTTGCTCGCAGTACTTCCTTGCACCGCGGCAGGCATGCCTTGGATATTCACGTTCTGGCTCAAGCCTCCGTCCAGCATCCCGGTGAACGGGTTGGGCAATGGCGTAGGAATAGGGCCTCCCGGAGACGGAATCATGACGATGTGAATGTCGGTTGCGATCACCTGGTCCCCTTGCTTGGCCGCCGGCTGTCCCATAGCACTCCTAGTTGAGGTTGATGGTCGCGCCCTTCAGATTCAACTGCCCTTGCGCCTCGATGTTTATCTGGTTCCCCTTGACGTTAACGTCGCCTTGCGTCTCCAGCGTCACAGCGCCGTCTTTGCCGATGGTCACCTTTGCCTTGCCGCCGCCCACCTGGATCTCGACGGCAGGATCGTCGTCCTGCAGCGCTATCGAAAGGCCGCCGCCCAGCTTCAGGTTGATGGTACGCGAGTCGCCGCTTTGCAACTCCATATGCACAGAATCGCTGTCGCCCGCTCCTAACGGAAGGTGCAGCACAATCTGATCACTCGCATTTACCGGCGGACGGTCCTGGTCGTTGTACAGCATGCCAGTGATGATCGGCGAGTTGATGTCGCCGCCGATGAATTGCACCAGCACCAGATCGCCAACCGAAGGAATACTCGCCATGCCGATGCGTCCGGTCGCAACGGGGACTTGCTTCAGCGCAAGGCCTGAGTTGCGCAACTGCACCGAGCAGGCGTAGTTGTCGTTGTCGGAAGCGCTCTTATGCGGATGCTGGTCCTGCACAACCGCCAGCTCCGCCGAGCGCAGTTGCCCCACCTCTTCCTGCACGATGCGACGTATGGTCTCGAACAGCGTGAGGCTCATAGCAGTCCTTTCACCGCGCTCAGCAAGCCGCCGCCGGCATCGCCTCCGCCCGCGCCGGACTTGGTGAAGTGCACCAGGGTGAGAAATCCGCTGGCCTTGGCATAGCGATGTCTGACGCGTTGCACGATGCATCTGCCATTCAACGTGTCCTGAGGTGCGCCTGCAATTTCAATGGTGCTGCCCACCGTAACCGCCGGCGCGCCCGCCGAAAGCAGCCAGCCCTTCATCGTGTCCGCAGTGAATATCGCAGCAAGACTGTCGGCGGCACTCTGCGAAGCGTCGGAGCTGCGCAGCGAACCGTCGCTAACCAAACGCGCAGCATCGCCCTGGCCGGATTGGGACTTCACCGAGGAGATGTCCTTCAGCAGCCAGTTCCATGCGTCGGAGCCATTCGAGCCAGCGGCGCCTTCGCCAATCACCGTCGCTTGGGCCGCAGAGGGGCCGGCATCGGTTAACTCCATCGCAAGAATGTCCTGACCGTAGTTGAAGGTCTGAATCGGCTGTCCTTCGTCGACGGAAGTGAAGTTGAGCTTTCCCGCGGAAGAAATGTAAGCGAAGAAGCCACTGTTCCGAGCCAGGGCTGCGATCTGGTGCCAAGCGGTGCGACGATCGTCAATGGCAAAGGCCGGATAGCTGCTGCCATCTTTCACGGAATCTGTGTCAACCGAAGCCCTTTGCGCGAGATCGTTCACGACATCGGCAGCCGAGCTTTGCTCATACGCTTGAGTGAGGCGCAACCGACAGAGGCTTGCCGCACCGTTGGTCGCGCTGACGCGGGTGACACCATCGATGCCGTAGCGTACGGTCTCAACCTGTCCCGTGAAAACCACGTCAGTCGAGGCGTCATCATAGCCCGCTGAAATGCTGCCCGTGTCCTTCGGCGCGGTGGACGGCCCGGTCGCGGATGCGATGTAGATTTCTGCCGCATCCACCCAGGGCGCGAATCCCGACTCGACCGAGAATCCAACGAGCGCCTTCGCCCAATCGTCAGCAGACCCGCTGCCGAACTGCACTTCGAACTCGGGCTTGCGCACTGCGGGCGCGGCGGCAGCGGCCGGGAAGAGTGCGGCTCCGATTTGTGAAATCAATCCCATGATTACGGCTTCTTCACGTTTTGCGAATCGTAAACCGTGCGTGACTTTGGAACGCCGTTGTTGTCGGCGTCCTTGAACACAAACGGGATCGTGTAACCGTTGCGTGTACCGGGCGAGCCCGCCATTTCGGGTTGCACGTCAACATGAATGTGATTGAACGCGCTATTGCCGGTGGAATTGGCCTTCATGATCAGTTGTCCCTGCGTAACCGCTGCGCCAATCGCGGGTGCGGTCCCGCCAAACGCCTCGGCGATCCCGCCCTTTTTGCCGTGGTAATAGCGCGCGTACGTGGTTCGCGCAACCCCGCCGACATCTTTGTCGTGCGTCGCATTCATCGTGGTGTGCTTGATGATGATGTGGTTGCCGTCAATCGAATGGTCGCCGTCGTCGACGTTGTCTACCACTTCAGCAACAGTGCCATCGCGCATGCACAGGACTTCCTGGTCGTAGTTGATGGAGAAGTCGTAGGCGAATACCTGGTTGTTGAGCGAGTTATGACTCCAGAAACCATGATTGCCCTGTACGCATTCCGCGCTCCCCACGAATGGCAACAGGTATGGCGAAGCGGAGTTGTCGGGATAGCCGTCGAACGTGACCTCCGCGCCAAGATTTGTTGAACTATCCGGAATGTATCCTCGCTTGCCGCCATTTGTGGAGCCGTCGTACAGCAGAAACAAAAAGCCAATCAAGCTCAGATGAGACAGCAGCCAACCCTTCACCCAGCTTTTGGCGGCGGAGCCGGGATCCGGCCAATCCTGCGCAATCGCGGCTGACAAGAACATGCCGGAGAAGAACGTGAGGATGCTCATGCCCAGCGCGCCTAAAATTGCTGCAAGGAAGAACTTTCCGGTCACACAGAAGTAGTTGTCCGGAATGATGGCAGCGAGAATGAGCGTGCCGATGATCTGCACGAACAGCTGAATCAAGCCATCGTTATTGCGGTT
Organism: uncultured Acidobacteriaceae bacterium; assembly: GCA_963819645.1. Taxonomy (GTDB): domain Bacteria; phylum Acidobacteriota; class Terriglobia; order Terriglobales; family Acidobacteriaceae; genus CAVVDY01. The sequence continues at coordinate 98,432 of CAWFWZ010000005.1, read as the reverse complement.
CTCCGGCGGCGGCGTCACGGTCTTGTCATGGTTGTAGAGCGTGATGATGGAGAGAACCATGTCGCGCACTTTGTCCACCGGGAGCGAACTACCGCCGAACTTGAACAGGAACCGGAAGAAGTACAGAACGGCATCGTACTTGTCGAGGCTGCGGCCTTCCAGGCTGCACAGCAGCGTCGTCACGACATTCCAAAGCTTGTCGAGGCGATTCGCCAGCGCTTGCAGCACCACGGAATCACTCGGACTGGAATCGATCAGTGTCGGGATGTTCACGCCGGCCGCGGGGGCCAGGATCGTGTACAAGGTGTCGCGCACCATGGAGGTAACGGTGATGGCGTAGTTGTCTCGCTTCATCCCGGTCACGCCGACCAGAATGCCGTCGAGCGCGGTGGTGATCCAGGTGGCATGGAGCGTGATCTTCTCCATGTCCTCAACGTTAACGTGCTTGAAGGAAAACTTGCTTAAGGTAGGGTCGCTGGTGGGAGTAGTTGAGCGGACCTCGGCCCCGTTTACCCAACTTGCATACCAGGCATGGTCCCGGATGGTTGCCGGCGCCGCGGCCCCAACGCCTACTCTGAATCCCTTGTTGAACGGTACGACGTCCGAAACCACTCCCACCACGTCCAACCCAGCTTTGACCGACGTTCCAATCAAGCCAGCACGATGCAGAAAATCGTCATACTGCATGGCGCGCAGTTGCGAAAGCAAGGGACCCGCAAGGCGGTCCACATTAATTGCCGGAAAGTTGAACTGACCTTCGACTTGCCGCCGAATGCGCCGCACCAGCGCGATGATCTCGAGACGATTCTCGCGCACCGTAGGGTCCTGCTCGGGCGCCCCGCTGCGCAGTGACGTAAGCATCTCATCGAAGATTGCCGTCACCTGCTGGTCGATGAAGGTGTTGGTCAATCCGAGATCGTTTTGAAGTACGCCGAGCACGAAGTCAAGATGCTTCGACAGTTGATCCGTGGTGATGCCGTCGAGCAGCTCGATGATGAGTCCGAGCAGAGCCTCGCCGCCTTGCAAGGTCTCGTGGCGCACCGAACTTCCCGGCAGCGCCTGGCCAAGCGCGCTTACCTTATCAAGGAACGGCTGTGCCCAGGCAGTCAGCTTCTGCACCGCGCCAGCCTCGCCGTTCTTCATACCGTCGCGCAGGCGCTGCAGAGAATTGCCCAGGCCTTTCTCGATCAGGCCCATGCAAGCGCCGCCGTGGGCCTGGTCCCACGTCAGGCGAACCGCGACTGCGACCACATCTTCCAGCAGAGCGGTGCCGGGTGGCACGGCTGGGGCAGTCACTTTGCGCGGCTGCAAGAGCACCGAGCCGATCACCATGCAGCCACTCCTGCTAGCCGTGAGAGCCGCGATGCCATTCTTCTCCTCATAGCGAAACTCCGGCCGACGCGCCGGCGCCCGATCCCGAAGGCACCGCGGCCAGCATGCCTTCAAACGCCTGCTCGACCTTGTCGAGCTCGGTCTTCAGCTCCGTCGCCAGGCTGGACAACCGGTCGGCAATCTTATGCAGCGGCGCGCTCATGTCAATCGCGTCCAGTAGCGGAAGCACATCCTTCTCAAACTCCGCCTGGATCACGTCGCCCAGTACGTGTGCCGGATCGAGCGCCTTGAGCGTGTCCACGATTTTGGCGTAGTCGATGTCGATCTTGGCGACGTCGTCGGGCGGCAGGAACAGGTCGATGCTGAGCGAATCGAGAACGTCCTTGAAGAGCGCGTCCAATGCCTTGCCGAGATTGGCGGGGTTGACTGCGTCAAGCTTAGAGCGCAGATCGGTAAATGCGGTGTTGAGGCTGTCTCTCAGGAAACCCAGATTGAAGTTCTTAATACGATCCAGCAACTGATTGAGTGAATCACGAATGCTGGTCAGCGCAGCAACGCCCGCCAGCAGGTCAGCCATCTTCGCTTCGAGGTCGTTGACCAGTTTCTCTAGCTCACCGACAACTGCATCCATGATGGCCAGCGCGGGAGCGGCGAGCGAGAAGATCGCGTTGAGCGGGCTGATCAGCTCATCCGTGACAGCATCATGAATCCACTGCTTGAGGTGAGCGGGGCTGGCGTCAAGTCCGCGCAGGCCGCCGAGCACAGTATCAGCGGCGGTGTAACGGGCATCCCAATCCGCCGTGGACGTTTTCAGCGCCGACTTTGCCCCGACGATGCTTTGCTGTGCAGCAGCGAGATTCACGAACGGCGCTGATACTGCTGGCGAGGAAGTATCCAGACGCGCCAGCGCCGCCTTCAATGCGGTCTTCTGAGCGGAGCCCGGAAGCGCATCTACCGTCGTGGGCGGCAACGCCTGCAACGACACAACGATTGCAGCCCATCGCGTCTGGGGATCGAGCGAGTCGAGCGCCGACGCCACCGGAGCCAGCGCGGTATCGCAGCGACTGCGGATCGAAGCCGCCGTCAGACCGTCAACCGAAGCCGAAACTGAAGCCAGCGATGTTTGCAGCGCGCTGGTATCGCCCAGATTGTCGAGTTTGGCGAGAATCGGCGCGAGCCATGCGTCCAGTGCTGCCTGCGCATCGGAAAAGACGCGCAGGATGCCGCGAAACTTGTCGAGTGCAGCAGTGGCGCCGGAGGCGGTCTCCACCGAAGATTTCACGCGCTGCACCACAGCATCCACTTGCGAGAAGACGTTGTCGAGGGGAATCGTCGCGGTTATTCCGCCGAGCACTTCCTTCAGCTTCGCATCCAGCGGCGCAATGATCGCATCGGGATGCAGATTGTCAAAAGCCTTCGACAGTTCCTGAAAGGGACCTTGCAAACCCTGCAGCGCATTGCCCGGACTGACGTTTTGCGCCAGCCGATCTTTGAAGCTGTTCAACTCGGCTCGCACCGGTTGCAGCAGACTGCTGGGCTTGAACCCTTGCATGTCGGCGAGTAGTTTGTTGTACGGTCCGGAAAGGCTGTTGGTGACCAGGCTGTTCGGATCGAAGGCGCGAACCTTTTCAGCCAGCTGTTTCGGCAGGTCGGCGACCGTGTTCAGCACCTGCACCGGCCCCGCGTTCACGATCTTGCCAAACTCGTCGAGGAGAGGATCGGTGATCGGCTGCAGGTCCTTCGGCAGCACCGATAGCGCCGCGTGCAACGCATCGCCCAGAGGCGCGGGCAAATCGCCGAGCGACTTCAACTGGTCAGTAATACCCAACATGTCCTGGATGACCTTGTCGGTAAAGGGTGCGAAGGAGACCGCGTCGAGTTGGTTGGCCGCGTCGTCGAGCGCCTTGCGAACCTCTGCGATGCGTGGATCACTGAGCACGCCCGCGACCTTCTGAAAGGCATCGTGCAGGACAGCTTCCAGTTGCTTGGGATCGAACTTATGAACGGCGTTGGCGATGGTGTCAACCAGCTGGGCGATGGTGTCCATCGCAGGCTTCAACAGGTCGGACACCTTCTTGACGATGTCCGCTTTAAAGCTGTCGACCGCCGCCTTCACCTGCGCGGTAGCCGTGGCGGGATCGAGCAGATTCAGCACCTGTTCGACTTTGCTGAAGATCTGCTGCACCTGCAGTTGAACGCCGGCGAGCGCGCTGTCGAGCGAATCGACAATGCTCTTCATCGCATTGGCCGCGTCCTGCAGGGGCTGGGTGACGACCTTAAAGTTGATCTTGTCGATGAGGTCCTGTATCCAGGAAACCAGCGAATCCAGAAAACGAGTCAGGTCAGTCGTGAGCGTAGCCAGTCCCGCGTTCCCATGCACGGCGGTCGCAAACTGATCGAACACTCCCAGGGAGTTGCTGGGACGCAATAGGGAGACCGCGCGCGCCACCTGATCTTCGAGGTCGTCGGGCAAAGTATGCAACGCAGCCTGCAGAGACGGCAGCGATGAAAGATCGGTCTGCAAGGCGGTCTTCAGCTGATCGTATTGATCGAGCAAACCAGCCAGCGCGGTGATCGAAGCACCGGCGCCACTCAGGCTTCCGCTGCTTACCGGAGCTTTCAGTTCCGCGAGTCTCGCCTGTATTCCGTCAGCCACCTGCGCGAGGGTGTCGGCATGCAGCTTGCCGGCAACTGCCGTAGCCGATGCGCTGAGCGGGTTCAGCACTGGGTCGATGGTGCCCTTCAGGAATGCATCAAGGTGCGTGAGAGTGTCGGCCAATTGCGCACGGATCGTGGCAGGGTCGGCGTTCTTCCAGTTGAGCAATGTGGCCAGGTAATCGCGGAGATCGCCGATGAAGGCGATCTGCCGCAAGCCGATATCGTCAAGGTTCACATCGGCCAACACGTGTTGTAGCCACGTGAGGAAAGAATCAATGGTCAGCGGCGACGGCAGTCCGCCCAGTGCGCCGTTCACTTGCGCCATGCTCTGGGCAGAAGCGGGCGGCTGCGCGCCCGCGCCCGTTCCGATCCCAGTGCCTGCCCCGGTGCCAGTTCCAGCGCCCGTGCCCACTCCAGTGCCCGTGCCGGTGCCTGTCGCGGTGCCCGTGGCGGATCCGCTCTGCGTGAAATTGATCTGCGTGAGCTGATAGATCGCCTGAACGACTTGCAGCGACTCTCCCATTTTCCCGGTCAGGTCGGCACCGGAACTTTTGAGCTTGTCCATCCCCGAAGTCAGTCCGCCCGTCACGGACGAGAGGTCCGACGGCACAGCATTCTTCAGCGATCCAAAGCTGGAGCCAAAGGCGCCGGAGACATCAAGATTGGGTAGCGACAGCGAGCGCAGCGCCGGACCGAAAGCTACAACGCCCGCGGGCGGATTTGTGCCACTCCCGCCTATGGCGGAACTTGCTCCGGAAAGCGGTCCGGTAACTGCGGTGAGGGCTCCGGAGAGCCCGTTCCCTTGCAGCGCCGACTCAAGTGTGTCGAACAGGTTTGCCATGAGCGCCGCTATCCGCCGAACAAGTCTTTTAACTTGCTGCCCACATCGCCCAACCCGGTCACGGCGGAGTTCACGCTGCCGAGCGTACTCTTCAAAGGCGGCGTGGGATCTTTGAAACTGGGTATGCTGCCTAGTTTGCTCACCGCATCCAGCGCACCCGTCACCTGGCCAACCAAGCCACCAGCAGAATCGAGCAGGCTGCTATCCAGACCGCCCAACGGATCGGGTGGCGGCGGTGGCGGCGGACTCTCCTGCAGAAGAATGTAGTACTCGGTTTCGTCAGGATTTCTTCCGCTCTCCTGAAGCCGAAGCGTCTGCACCACAACGTACTTCACTTCGGTTGCGGTGATGATGTCCGCTACGAACGTCACCGCAGTTCCGGCTTTGTATTTGTCCCTGAGCTTTTGCAGGAAGTCATCACGCGCCTCATCGCCATACAAGCTGCCCGAGATCGCGATGCGTGTGGGCGATGTGTTCAGGTCCTGAAACAGGCTGCCAACTCGCCCCGGAACCGGCAACTCCACGAAGCGCCGATCTTCAACCGTGCGTATCGAGGCAATGCGCGGAATCTCCCAATCACCCAGCACCGGCTGCTGCTTCATGAGAGATCCACCCCGTGGCGGCGGGCCTGCTCCGCCAAGATTTCGTTCACGAGAGCAGCCAAAGTCTCGGCGTCAACGTGAGAGCCCTGGGAGGCAGCGATCGAGGCCGCTACCTCCGGGAACTTCTGTATGCCGGGCGGGAGTTGTGCAGCCACCGCCGCGTGCTCACGCAGAAATGGCTTTTCGGTTGGCGACGCCTCGAATGCTCTCAAAACGTCAGGCTCGGATTGGTAGTTGCGTCCGACGGCTTGCATATTGCGTGATTGCCGCAATTCCGTGCCGACTTGGGTTGTTGCTGGAGCAAGGGATAGATCATGGTTGCCCACACCCACTGAAGGGTTCTGCACAGCGACAGGTGCGGGTCGAGCTGCGAGCAACTCGCTGGCGAGCTCGTCGAGAATCTCGAATGGCCGGGGTGGTTGCCCCGGATGCGCTGGCGGCAATTCTCCTGCCGATAGACTTCCGGCTTGCAGCGAGGCTGCAGCTTCGCTCGGAATCGCTGGTTTTCTGGCCGGGTCGCGCATACCTGAAAACATAGGCGCGTCTGGTTTTTCTTGATCTCCCACGACCGATTCTGAAACAGGTCCTAATTTCCCGGCCGAGGATTGCACAGCCCCATGTTCATCGTAACGAGGCGGCGATGGTACTTTTCCCGGCTTGCCTTCGGCCGATCTCTGCGAAGCCACCCGCGACCCGCGAAATGAAAACAGGGGCGCAGCCGTCGCCGTGGTATGGACGCTTGACGGGTCCGCAGAACGCTCTGGTGAAGCTGAACGCTTTCTTTCCGGAAGATCAATGCGCGCAGCCGGGGTTGCTTGCACCGAAGGCCTGCGTGAAACCTCGGAATCGCCCGGCAGCACTCCGAACGGAGAAGTGTCTGCAAGCGGGATGCCCTCACTGATCACCAGCATGGACCATAGCTCGGCAACACTGCCAAGAAGCTCTCCCAGAGGATTGGTCAACCTCTCGGCGACCATGCGAAAGGCCAGCGTCTTCCGTGCTGTGCTCATGCTTTCGTCCTGTCGCGTAGCATCTGGAGGTGCAGCATCACCTGCCCAAGCGTAAGTTCAGAGACCTGCTGCGGTGTCCAGCCGAATTCATTGGCCAGCACGAATGCGGCTTTCGCCAGCGGCGCTTCTCTGGCCTGCACGATCTGCTCCAGCGAAGCCGAGATTCCACTGATGCGATTCACTTCGTTGAGTAGATATTCCACCAGGCCCGCATGAGCAGCACTCAGTTGCGCAATTGTCATCGCGGGCTCCACCAGGGCGCGTTGCACCATGAGCGTCGCCAGCAGCGTGTCGCTTTCCTTGCCTGCGCGTGAAATGATCTGCAGGTCCGCCACCGTCAACGGACGCAGGCGAACCGTATGGCGACCGCCCCCATTCGTGCCGGGCGAGCCCGGGTGAAGCACCTCCGGGGGTACTTCGATTTCATAGATGAGCGCGCTTCCAGCAAGAAGCTCTTCGGCCGACAGCATCACGCCGCCTTATCTGCGACCGTTAAATACAGGGCCTGGAAGCCGACCGACTCCAGCACGAAATCGTTCTCCGGCATCTGGTACGTCCAGTGATCAATCTTCACGTCGTGCAGCGTGACGTTGTTCGTCACGCCGGGAGCCGCCGGGCTTTCCACCAGCAGCGTGATATTGAAGGTCGGCTGTGCCCAGCTTCCGGCCGGACGATTATCAGCAGCGTCGCCCATCAGCAGTTTCAGCATGGCTCCGTTGATGTACGCGCGGCCAATGCTGCCCTGTATGGTGACGTTTCCGGAGCGAAGCTCTGTCGCATAGCGTTGCCCCAGTTCATGGAAGGCCTTCACCTCCGAGAACACTTCCACCCGCACCTGCTGCACTCGCCCGACGGTAAGCATCTCGTAAGCAGAGATGACAGCTTTGGCCTTGTCTCCCTCCGGGCCCTGCGAGGGAGAAAGCGTGATGGAGCCATCAGCTCCGGTGAATACGTTCGCGTTTGCCATTGTTTCCTCTCTACTGGAGCACCAGAGTGACGGCGATGAAGTCGATGCTGAAGGTCGGCGCCAGAATCGCATTTACGATGGCGCGCCCGTTAATTTCATCCTGGCGAGTTGCAGAAACATCCAGGGAGTAGGTGATCAGGGCCTCGTCCTGCACCATGGTGGTGAGAAATCCGTTGATGGCGCCGGCCAGGGCCGCTCGCACTCGCTGATTGTTCAGCCGCCCGATGAACGGATCGCTGGCCTGCCGTATGCCAGCCTTGGCAAAGTCCACAATGCGGCGCGTGGTGACTTGCTTGAAAGCGCCGTCATCGGTGCTCAAGCCGCGAGTGACGCGCACTCCCTGCCTCTCCTCCAGCACCATGACGCGTCCGCTGAGCAGGCTCTTCTCCTCGCCGTAGGAAAATTTCTTCGCTAAATGCACTACCCCCGGCAGTATCTTGTTGGTCGGGCTGGATTGCGGCACTAGTGTGCTCAGAAGCCCGGCGACGGCCGCTGCCGTGTAATTCCCCGGCAAGGTGACATCCTGCTTCGCGGCTGAATCGAACGCCTGAATTCCCGGCGCGGTCAGAATGATTCGGCCATTCGTAGGCGCCTGCGCCGTGATATCCGCCGGCGCAGTCTTGTCGGAACCAATGACTGCGGTGGCGTCGCGGCCCGCGTTTTCGCCGGTTTCCAGGATTGGCCCCAGCACCGCCTTGGCGGCGTCGGTCGAGAGCTCAGGCGCGACGAGGATGTTCACATCCTCCTTGAGCAATTCCTGAAACGCAGCCGCGTACTCGTCTTGTGTTGGGGCGGCATCAGAGGCTCCCAGTGGCAACGCGCGCACGTAGACCGTGCTCGCTCCGTTCAGGTAAAGCAGCTCGATGGACCGCGTCAAGTTCAGCTTGCCGCTGGCGAGGGTATCATAGCGGCCAAACTGGTCCTGGGCGCTGGCGTAGTCGGAGAGGATTACGGTTTGCCCAACCAAAGCATTGTTGGCAGCAACCGATCCCACAATGCCAATGTTTCCAGTCGAAATGCCCCCGACGCCAATCAGTCCTTCCGCCAGTACGCGGATGTAAGTACCTGGGACGATCAGCTCACTCATAGAAAAGGTTTCTGCCATTTCATCTCCTGCACTACCGCTGTAGCTGAATGTTTAAAGGAATCTCCTGAATGACTCCCTCAGGATCGACGGGTTTCTTGAGGAACTCGTACAGGACGCGGAAGGAAACCGGCCGTTGCGCCAGCGTGTCGGAGACTGCCGACACATCATCCATCTTCTCGAATGTGCTACGTTGCAAACCTTGAGCTGCAAGGGTAGCTCGATCAGCAGCCACGACTGCGTTCAGAACCGCAGCGACGGCCGGATCGATCTGGTCCTTCGTTGCGATCACCCCGATCACAACCGTTGCCTCAATCAAGCGCCCCAGGATTTCGCCCGTAGGATTGTCGTTGATTCCCACAAAGCCGCCCAAGCCAATGGGAGAAATCTTGTGAGGCTGAATGCTGACCTTCGGCTTCTGAGCAGGGTCCGCGACCGCCGGCAGAAGCCCTTGCAGGGCGACACTCGGAGCACCCAAAGCCTCTACGCTGATGGCATCCACGGAAAGTTTTCTCTTGTTAGGAGACGGAGTTTATCCCCGAACTATGAGTCAGTCAACATGAAATGAACACATGAAATGAACATTCGCGATGGCAGAATTGCGCAGCGCTACCCTTTATAGCTGAGTCAAAAAGGATTCGATAAGGGTTCAATAAGCCTTCCCGAGGGAGATCCTGGAAAAAACACAAAGTTCAATAGTTCAAACAGCGGCATGTAACAGGTTCAGCATCAATCAGTTAGGAACAGCCGAATTCAGCAAGACTCATCCAATCCCGGGATCTGGTTCGGGACCAGGGGGGCGGAGGTTTAAATCCTCTCTCCCCGCCCAATCTTCTTAAGCAGGTACAGTCTGACGACAATCTTCATTATTGATGTCTGGCCTGGGTTAGTTCTCCGTTAGCGACGGCCTGCAACTCGCGAATCACGCAGAACAGCCGCCGGGCCGAGACATAGCTGTGCTGGCCACCGCTGCGCAGGTCGGTGATCCGGGATTTCGCGATCAGCTTTTGGATCTTGCGTGGCGACAGCTCCCCCCCGAGCTCGGAATGCACGATAGCGGCTGCTTCCTCTTCAGAAATGCCAGGCAAAGCCTGACCGGCATGAAAGCGGGAACGCCACTGCTCCAACTCCAAAGCACAACCCGGAAAGGTCGTGCTCGAAATGAGCACGATCGCGCCGGAGACTTCTCGGGAGATTCACGCCGCAGGGGCGAAGCGTGGTGTAACTGTCATGGATGTTGCCATCTCTGGTAGTGTCCTTGCGGTGGAACAGAGCACGATTGTGTTGCTCGCCGGAGGCGATGCGGAGGTCTTTCAGGCAGCACAGCCAATTCTCGACGCCCTTGCACGAAGCTATTTTCTGATGGGGCCTTCGGGCTCTGGGACGAGCATGAAGCTGGTTGTCAATACTCTCCTGGGCGTGGGTATGCAAGCGGTTGCCGAGGCGATTGCATTAGGCGAAGCAGAAGGCCTTTCCCGAAAACGCTTGCTCGACGTCCTCTCGCAAACCGCCGTCATTGCCCCGGCCCACTTAGGCAAGCTGGCAAGGGCCGAGCATGGGGATTACAGTCCTCAGTTTCCTGTCGCCTTAATGAACAAGGACTACCGTCTGATTCTTGAAGCAGCGGAGTCCTCGGATCTTACGTTGCCGGCTACAGCTGCGGCGTACAAGGTGAATTCCGCCGCGTTCAAGGAAGATCCTGCCGCGGACTTCTCGTCCGTAATTCGACAGATGGAGAGGTCGGTGGAGTTGACCGTCTCAGGCGAGTGATTGCCCGAGCATGCCGTGACTTTACTCGCCCAGACGTACTATATGAGGTGATCGGAGTGCTGCAGGGAGCCGGGCGATGGCAACTCGGGTTTCGATGGCACTCCAATCCCATTGCCAAAACTCTCGCCTATATGGGAGATGAGTTCATGAGACTCATGATACAGGTCTTGAACCTGTTGCTCTTGGTAATGCCTGCTTTCGGGCAGGCCAGCGTAGCCGCAGATCCTCCTGAGGTGCGCAGGCCATTTGAATTGACTGCCGCTTATGACTCCCTGGCTGGACGAAACGCTTTCTTCTTCAATGGCAAGCCGGTCCCACCAACGATTCGTGTTTTGCGGGGCGATGTCATCAGTCTGACATTCCGCAATAATCTGCCGGAGCGTTCAACCGAAGAGTGTGCGCTCGGGCCGTGTGCTAATCATAGCAATCTGCACTTTCACGGGCTGCATGTTTCGCCCAACAGTCCGCAGGATGATGTCTTGACTATGATGGCGATGCCGGGAGCAACCTTGCGGTACCGGGTCGAAATACCATCCTATGCCGCGCCCGGGCTGTATTGGTATCACACGCATCCCCACGGCGAGAGTGCGCGACAGGACCTGGATGGCATGTCCGGAGCGATCGTGATCGACGGGATCGACCGCTATTATCCCGAGCTTCGAAAGATGCGGGAGCGAGTCTTGGTTCTGCGCGATCGAGATCTCGCAGCCGAGACCGTCGAGGCTCGCAGCCGGTTGTTACAACAAGTAGACGTTCCCGCGGAGCACTGCGGCAGTTCAACTGATGTCGCACCTGAGCGCATCTTCACCGTGAACAGCGAAGTTCGCCCGCAGATCCCTATCCGGCCTGGCGAGCGCCAGTTCTGGCGCATTGTGAACGCCTCTCCTGATCGGTACGCGGACCTTGAAATCAACGGACAACAGCTGGACATTGTTGCCCTGGATGGTATGCCGCTCTCTTACCACGACAGAACAATACACACGCGGAAAGTTGATCACGTACTAGTGGCGCCCGCCGGCCGGGTAGAAGCTATCGTGACGGGACCTGCGGCCGGAACGAATGCAAAATTGAGTACGCGGTGTGTGGATACCGGCGTTGATGGGGACCTGAATCCCGCGATGGTAATCGCGGATCTCGCACCTAGTTCCGGGCCGAAAGAGCGCTCACGTAGGGTTCCCAGAACCAAGGGATCTCCGGTGTACCGCGAATTCGCCTCCACTCAAATGCAAAAGACGGAAGCGGGCAAGCCCGATTTCACAGTCTCATTCACGGAAGATAAGAACGGCTTCTATATAAACGAGAAGAAATTCTCGATGGACTCGGAGCCGATGCTGAAGGTTCACGTCGGATCCTTGCAGCACTGGCAGGTGGTCAACGCCACGCAGGAGTTGCACCCCTTCCATATTCACCAGGTTCACTTCCTTGTCTATGCTGTGAACGGAGTTCCATTGAAAACACCGGAATGGCTGGATACTGTCAATGTTCCCTACAACGGTACGGTGGATCTCGTTATGGACTTCACTGACCCAATCATCCGCGGCATGTCCGTGTTCCACTGTCATCTGCTGAGTCATGAAGACAAAGGTATGATGGCCAAGATTTTCTTCGAATAATGCGTGATGACGTCATGCCCGAACCGGCGCAGCGCGATTTCTCAACACAGGGATCATCCGGCCGAGATCGTCGTGACTTCATCAACGCCGTGGCACTCCGCCACGGATGGGAAGGCGGTATCAGACCCTTCCCAATGCAGGGTGTCTTAGGACGGCTGGTTGTTGTCTGAGCCTAGGTTCGTCACTGGAAGTCTGCACAATACGACTGCCTCTGCCACCGCTTCCCATGTAAAAGAGGTTGACCGTGCCCTAGGGTGAACCGCTCAAACATGGGTCAGATAAGGGTCACATAAGATTGTCCTCCGCGTAACTGCTTGATTCTTCGGGCACCCGTGAGCGGTCATCTGCGCCGCTAAGTATTTGAAAGTACGGCATCTCACGGGGCTGTTAACCGGAGGGTTGTAGGTTCGAGTCCTACCTGAGGAGCCATTCTTTCAATCACTTACAAATTCCGCAAACGATCTATCTTTCCGGAGACGGCGCGCCGCCGGTCGATTCTCTTCGGCTCTCCGACTTCAATAAGTCCACAGGTGGTCCGGCCGGACTGTCATCAACCGTGAAGAGCTGACCGTTTCGCATATAGAGCTGCTTCATCTCTTCCTGATTGAAAGGACGTGAGCCCCGACGTCCAAAGACAGCAAGCTGATTGCCGCTTTCATCGACGGCGCGGTCCCGATCGATGCCGCGCGAGATCGCCAGAGCAGGACCATGTGTATTATAAGTAGCGATCAGTTTGGGCACGGGCCTCGGCGCGAAGCCATAAAAGTTTGGCTGAGTCTGCGGCGAGAACAACTGCACCACTCGCATTCCATTTTCGCCGTCGGCCACGAAGGCGAACTGGCTGGAGCTGACCATTCCGATTTTGATGTCGTTGGTGTCATTCATCTTGCCTTCGCCGTTGAACATCTGCTCCAGTTTGGGATTCCCGGGATTCTCGATGTTAACAATCGCGATGCCCTGCCGCCCCGCGGCAACATACGCGTAGGTGCGAGCAACATAGACATTGCGGGCATCTGGCAGAGCTACCATGGCCTTTTCCACCGGTACCGGATGGGCAGGGTTGGTTATGTCCAGAACCTTCAGCCCTGCGCTGTCGACAACAAAGGCATACCGGAACTGTATGCCAATACCACGTGGATTGTTGATGTATGGCGCACCGATTTGCGCAACAAGTTTAGGGGCGGCGGGATTGTTCAGGTCGACGACAGCCAGACCGCGGTCGCAAAGAATGTATGCGTATGTGCCGGCGAATGCGATACGACGGGCGCCATTCAGCACTCCATCTGGATTGAAAGCCAAGGCCCGTTGCAGGAAGTTGTTGCTGGGGTTTCCATCAAGCAATGTACCCACGCCCGGAGTCTTAGCCTTTAGATCAGGATTGCCGACAATCACTAAGCCCTCGTACTTGTCGGCAACATAGAGGAATCCATAGAACAGGTGTATCGACTGTTCCTCATTTTCGGGGCGGTGCGTGCGCAACGGATCTACTCCCAGCGTTGTCGGCGACGCGATGGCCTGCGCATATTTGGTCTTGACGTAGAAGCGCTGGCCGAGCGGCGATACCGGAGCTGTCGTCATTCGTTCCGAGAAGTCCTTGTCATCGAGGTTGGCGATGTCATACACGCGAAGTCCGCGTTCGCCCATTGCTGCATACAGGTATTCGCCACGCGCCTGAACATCCAGAACTGTGCCTTGCTGGCGGTAGGCTTCCGCCAATTGATCGTTTTTCTTGCGGAACTTCTCATAGTCGGCCGGGTAAGCGACTTTCTGAAAGTCGCTGCCATAGATGGCCGGAGGTTCACTGTGTTCGGCCACTGCGACAGCACTATATCCTTCTTTGCCATCCGCGACGAAGATATAGCGTCCCATGAAATTCATGAAGCCCGTGCCCTGCATCAGTACCTGCGCGAGCCAGGCGTTGTTGTCATTCTTAGACGACAGGTGGCAGTCGGTGCAGGTCTTGGTTTCCTTGGTACGGACTGTATGCGGCACAAAAGGACTGAAGGCCTGGCCGCTGAAACCCTCCGCCGAAACAGTCTGCTGCTGGTAATAAAGCCAGTCGCGGTCGGAATTCTGCGAGCTAACGACGACCGCGCACGCTGAACGTATAGGTGCTACCCGGTGCCCGGTGACTGTACCATCAATTCCCAGCATGTAAATGTCGTTCCGTAAGATCTGGAAATCGTATGACGTCCAGTTGCGCGTGGTTATGCCCTCGTTGTGCAGCATGGGCATCTTACGATTTGCCGACATCTCCAAATGGCAGCCGAAACAAGTTGGTACCCATGCCGAGTGGCAGCTATAGCAAGTCATGCGTTCGTTGGCGTGCGCCAACGGATTGACGGGATCGTTGACCTCAACGCCACCCCAGGTCTTTCCATCCACACGCACGGTTTTGGCGTATCTGGATTTCTCGTTGTAATTAGGATTGCCGGGAGTGATTGTGTCCAGCACCTGTTTCACTTCCCACTGCTTGTCCTGCTGCAGCATGGAGCGCTGATAAAGTCTTCCCGCTTGCCAGTAAAAACGCTTGTCACCCCACGGAGTACGCAACAGTTCCAAGTCGCTGCCGCCTTCAGGCTTGGCCGGTCCAGACGTCTTCAAAGTTGCGTGCTGCCGGATCGTGCCATGGCAGTCAATACAGTCGACCTCCACCGCATTTCGTGTTTCACCGTACAGGCGGCCGTTGCCATGATTGTCTTGAGCAAAGTGACAGTCGACGCAGTGCATTCCCTTCTCAAGATGAATATCTGCGAGGTGTACCGTTTTGTTGAACTTGTCCGGATCATCGGATTTGACCTTGGTGCCATCGGCGTCGAGCAGGTCGCCTTCCCTATTGCTTTTGTAAACCGCGCGGTAGATCCAGCCATGACCGTGGAAATCCGCAAATTGTGTCGACTTGAGCGTGCTCAGGAACTCCGGGTCGCCCACCTTATCGAGGAACGAAACATCTGCCCATAAACCTCGAGGAGCCGCCCCCTCAGGATTCCGCACTGCAACCTTGTACTGCTCCAGCGGAGTAGGGTTGTGCTGCGTCGTCGGATACATCTTTTCGCCATCCACCTCGTTGTCCCACCACGTGTAACCGAAGTAGGTGGTCACCATGTTGGTACCCGGGTGCATATGGCAAACCATGCATTGGCTCGAAGGTATGCCGCGCGTGAACTGGTGTTTTATGGGATGGCCTGACTGGTTTTTCGGTACGGTCGGATCGATGCTCGCGCTGAAACCGGAGTGCCCGTACTGCGCATATGGACCGGAATGCTCGAGCGAGCGATCGTTAGCAAACACCACATGGCAGGCGCTGCAGCCACTATTCCTGTAGTCTCCTGGCTGATCGTTGGTGCCCGGGAGATACAACAACGGATCCAGGAGCCGAGTCTTCTGCAAACCCAGAAACACCGGGTCGGTTCGAAGCTTGGTCCCAAAACCGCGGTCGCTGAGCTTCACGTCCGGCTTACCTGGATCTTCGCTCAGCTCGGGATTGCCGATTTCGCTCTTCTCTGTTCCGCCGCGCTCGAACACGCGCAACACATTCCCGGGCTGCGAGACTTCCCATCGTTCGAGCGGCTCAAGCCACGGCAGTACTCCCTTTGTGCGCGTTTCCTCCGCAGTCGGAGGCGGCACGCTTACGAGCTTCTGCGGTAGCCCTTGCTCAGAGTAGCTCTCGCCGAAGTGCGGGTTCTTCAGCGGGAAGGCACCGTTGTTGTACAGAGCCGCGCCCCACAACATCGCTCCGTGCGACATCATGCTGGTGCGGACCTTCTGCACCTCGGCGGTGTGGCAGCCCGACTGCCCACAGGTATGTCTCGCGATCCGAAGATCGCCTGGGTTAACGAACCTTATGTATTCCGGGTCCTCGCGCAACCAGGCGGTGTAGGCTCGTACCGGTAGTGCTCCATTCAGGTTGTTGCTCAATACATGAGGCTGGACATGAGCTTTGTTCTTGGCCGCGATGTAATCCGCCGATTCGGGCGAGCCTTGTTGAGGCGCAAAGATCTTCTCATCGCCACCATGACAGTCGGTACAGGCAATGCGGATCGCCGCGGAGGAATGCATGTTCGCGCTGTCTGATTTCGTGTGACAACTCTTGCAACCCGCCGACTTGCTCTCCATCTCCTCCGGTGTCTCCTTCAGCAATAAACCGGGGCGCTGCTCTGCGTTCTGAGTTGGGGAGATCGACGGAGGGTTCGGCTCCTGCTGGGCGCTGACGGTGCCCGCCTGCCAGCAAAACATCAGCACAACGAGCGCCACGCTGGTAAGCAACGCAAAAGCCCTGAGTTTGGAGAAGCAAGCCATCGATTTTATGTCCCGTTCAGAACTGCAACCGCAGTCCGGCAAAACCGGACAGCAACGTTCTTGCGTTATACACGTCGGTGTAGCCGGCTCCCGGCACCAGGGCCGAGATACCGGTGGTCAGCACGATGTTTTCAGAGAGAGGCGGCCGGTAGTTCATCCCTACCCCGAAATCCCAGCCTATTCCCCGGTGAATCGCCGGTTGAAAAAGTGCCAACTGCAATGGCTGCACATGATCGAACTGCAAGTAACTGGCGTTGAGAAAGCCGCGGATCTTAGGCGTGACGTCGGCATCGATTCCCGCGTTATACAGTCGCAGGCCGGGATTGACGAAGTTGGCCTGCCCTTCTTCTTTATTGGAGCGAAGATCGGGAATGAAGCTGAACGGCGTCACCAAAGCCACACCGGTGCTGCTGAGAGGAATACCCTCACGATCGAAGAAGCTGAACGATGTCCCGGCAAAGTGCTGGTCATCGACAATCGAATCGAAGCCACGGGCTGTGCCGGATCGCGAGGCTCCAATTTGGTCGGAGCCGTCTCCAGACGAATAAATAAATGCACCGCGGAAACGAAGCCAATTTCTGTCTATTGAGAGCTCCAAGGCTGCGAACTGCGCATTAATATCGACGGGACGGCCGGCAATGGTGTTGAAACTGTCATGGCCAAGCGCCTGATAGAACGCATTACTGACATTCAGCCGTTTGATATGACCATTGCCAGTCCAGCCAAGATAATAAGGATGAACGGCATGAGGTACGGGAATACCGTTCTCTATGACGACATTGCCGATTGGTGCAGGCCTGACGAGAAAGCCATTGGTATCGAAGTGGATGGATGGATGGTCCTGGCTGGCGAGAAAGCTGAATTCGGTGGTATAGCCCTTCGCAAGAAAGTCCTGAATATAGAAGTTAGCAACCTCAACCTGCTGCTGCCTGGGCTCGAAAGTATTTAGGCCGCTGTTTGTGTCCTTCTCCAGCATGTAGAAATATGCCAGGTTGAAGTTATAGCGGTTCGAGCGGAGATTTCCAAAGACTCGTACCCCAGGCTGCTCGTCCACGAAGATGAATCCGCGAAAGTCGCTATTAAATTCCTGGATTCCAGCTCGAATCGAAACGAAATCAAAGTTCGGACTGAGATCACGAAGTTTCAGCTCGAAGAACCCTTCCTGCAATCCCACATGAGAGTCGAAGCGGTTTGTTCCGGCATCGACGTTTACGTTTACGATCCCGCGTTCCTGGGTTTGCAGGTAGTTGAGATTAACCGCTGGTGTGAACACCATTTGGAAGTCGACCGGTTTAAAGGTGGTATCGCCACGAAAGAGATTGAACGAGAAAAGAAACGTCTGCCCAAAAGCAAACTCTTCGTCTTTGCCGAAGAACTGCTCGCTATTGGGCTGCTCTGCACCAAGCCCACTCGGCACGGGGAGTCGCCGAAGGTCGCCACCTGTAATGCTGGTTCCGGTGAACTTGAGAAACCAGTTCTGCCCGATAACCGGGTAGTCGCCCTTCCATTTGTTGCGATTGAATGGATCGTACCAGTGGCCTTTCACGTATGGGTAGTCACCGGGATATTGGTACCGCTGCCAATCCGGCATTTCGACGGTCCAGCGATACGGTGCAGGCTGCAAAATATCCGCATCGCCGGGGATAACTTCAGCGGGCATCACGGCTGCTTCGGTTGGTTGCGGACCTCGTATACGGGGATAAACACTGGACAGCGGAGAGACGGCCTCCGCCGGCATCCGCGTAGCACCGGGCAAGCCGCTCGGCAATTTCGAGGTAAGTTCCGGGGAGGCGGCTATTTTCAGGCGGAAGTCAATCTGCTGTGCAGCACCAGAATGTAGGACTGTGGTTTGAGTTGCAGATGTGGCCCCCGTGGCCTCTACAACAAGCTCGTATTTGCCCGCAGGAAGATCTCCCATTCGGAAAATACCCTCGCCATTCGTAAGCGCGTTGAAGGTCTGTTTGTTGGCCTGGTTAGTTGCCTTCACCGTCGCCCCTGCGACAGGAGTTCGGTATTGATCATCGCTGGTGATGACTCCCAACAGCGCCGCGCCCCTGGATTTCTGTCTGGGAATGCGCGAATCTTCTTGCGCGAAGCAGCAGGCACACATCGCGAGGACGATGATGGTCAACGTCGAAAGACCGCCGGAAAACCTGGCTTGGCAGACGCTGCTTCGGAACACAACCGCTCCTCAGCGCCAACGTTGCTACTGGCGTGGCGCAAGCCCATCCTCTTTACGGCCACTATGCAAGGGTGCCAGCATCTTCTCACTGACTTGTCAAAAGACAAATGAAAAAGTTTGGGACAATCGCACTGTAGAGGTGCGCTACAGAACTATCTCCCATCCTTCTTGAGCTATATCCGTGTTGTCAAAGTGTTTGCGGGCATCACGCAGAATTGCATCCATCTGTTGATCATCGTGACGTGGATCGTGGTGAAACAGAACCAAGCGGCCAACCTTGCATTCGCGCGCAACCGTTGTCGCCTCTAGCCAAGTGCTGTGCCCCCAGCCCCGGTGCGAGATGTATTCCTCCGGCGTGTATTGCGCGTCGAAGATCAGGACGTCGGCATTTTGGGCATACTCACGCAGCGTTTGGTCGAGCCTATAGTCGCCATGCTCAAGGTCACTGGCATGCGTAATCACAGTACCGCCCGATTCAATTCGATATCCAGTTGCACCCTGGGGATGATTGAGCGGAAACGGATGGACGATAACGTCAAAGTATTGCAGTGGCTCGGTGGCAAGCTGTTTATAACTTTTGAGCGAAGGGGTATCGATCAGTTCAATCGGATAATATGGCGCTTTCATTTGACCTTCGAGAATTGTCTCTAGTTCCTTCGCGTCGCGGGTCGAATAGAAGGTAATCTTCGTACCCGGTGAGAAAATTGGAGGAAAGTACGGCAGCCCCTGAATATGGTCCCAATGAAAATGGGTCATCAAAAAATGCAAGTCGATGCAAGGATAGCCAAGATCAGCCTGTAGAGATTTTCCGAGTTCACGCACCCCACTGCCTGCGTCAATGATCAGAATCTGCTCGGCTGGTACGCACTTCGAGGCACGTAGTGTTACCCCCATACTTAAGGTATCCCTCAGTCGGGGTCGGTATCGATCCGCGCACTCCCCAGAATTTCAATTGCAAAGCGGGCACTTCCTCCTCACGTCACTCGCCGGGAGTTGTAACCTGGCAGCGTCTGCCTGGCTGGCGCGTTGCACATTTTGGCATCTGTTCACGAGCCGGCCGTCGCCGGTTTCGCGCGCACTGGTTCAGCGCCGTTGTTCCGCCACTTGCGTCCGTCGCGTCCCAACAGATCATCCGCCTCTTTCGGTCCCCAGGTTCCGGCCGCATAGTTGGGGAAGGTGCGTGGGCGCAACGCCTTCCACACATCTATCACGGGAGTGACCACGCTCCAGCCGGCCTCAACCATATCGGCACGCTGAAACAGCGTTGCGTCCCCTACCATGCAGTCATGCAACAGACGCTCGTAGCCGGTGGCGGCCGTCCCGCCAAAGTAGTCGCCGTAAGCGAAGCTCATGTCCACGTTCCCCAGCCGCATGATAGGGCCGGGCATCTTTGCGCCAAAGCTCAGGGAGATGCCCTCTTCGGGCTGGATGTTAAGGACGAGGAAATTTGGCGCGAGCTTCTCCACCCCGGTATCGCGGAACAACACAAAGGGAGCGCGACGGAATTGAATGGCCACTTCGGTGTGCCGCCGAGGCAGACGTTTGCCGGTACGGAGATAGATCGGAACATCTGCCCAACGCCAGTTGTCGATCTGCAACCGCATCGCTACAAACGTTTCCGTGGATGAATCTTGCGCGACGCTGGGCTCCGAACGGTAGGCCGGCATGGCCTGGCCATCATGCCGGCCGTCTCCATATTGGCCACGCACCGCACGGGTGAGTACGTCTTCCGACGACAGCGGCTGAATCGCGTGCAAAATCTTGGCCTGCTCATCGCGTACAGCGTCCGCCTGGAATGAAATCGGCGGTTCCATCGTGGTGAGAGAGATTAACTGGAAGATGTGGTTCGGCACCATGTCGCGCAACGTGCCAGACTGGTCGTAGTATCCTCCCCTGTTCTCTACCCCGACGGTTTCGCCGACCGTAATCTGCACGTGATCGATGTAGCGGCGGTTCCAGACCGGTTCGAAGATGCCGTTGGCAAATCGAAAGGCGAGAATATTCTGTACCGTTTCTTTCCCCAGATAGTGATCGATCCTATAGATCTGGCTCTCTCGCAATGCTTGAAGAAGGTCGGCATTCAGGGCGCATGCGGATTCGAGGTCCCGGCCAAATGGCTTCTCCACAATTACGCGTCGCCATTGCCCATTTTCTTCGTCCGGCTAAATTCGCCGCCTTAAGCTGCTGCGGGATGGAAGAGAAGAACATCGGTGCGGTCGCCAAATAATAAAGATAGTTTCCCCGCGTGCCGTGTTCCTTGTCAGTATGCTGCAGAATTTCCTTCAGCTTCGCATACGACGTTGGATCTCCAAATTCCCCTGAAACGTAGTGCAGTCGCCTGGCGAACCAGTCCGTCAAATCTTCGGATAAAGCTCCGGTAGCAAACTGCTTTATATCCTGAGTGAACTTCTCACGAAATTGCTCGGTGCTCATCTGCTCCCGAGCCAGTCCTACGATGGCAAATTCGCGAGACAAAAGGTTGTCAGTCGCCAGGTTATAAAGAGCAGGAAGCAGCTTGCGGCGAGTCAGGTCCCCGGCCGCCCCAAAGATCACCATCGTGCATGGATCTCCAGGCTTACCGACCGCCACATCCGTGAGCTCCGCAACATCTGGACTATTCATGACGAGACTCTCCTTTGAACCGGTCGCGACTATTAATCGTTTCGCGTCCATCCCTAATCTCTCCAGTTAAGGTGTAAGCACACCAATCGCAGGCGATGACTGGGTTTTAGCAAGCACGCAGCACACGGCCCAAAACGTAGTCCGTCATTATCGTCGTAATCAGGCAAAAGTCAATTGCTTCTTAAAACTACGTCGCGCTAGTTGAAGGATTCGACTTCGTAACCGAGTTCCCGGCAAATCTTACGTCTTGACTTTCTTTGCAGGTAAGAGACAATGCACCAAGCAATCTTAGATAAGCCTTCGTTTGGGGAGAGCTGCATGCTGAAATCGCTGCTTGCAATCGGCCTATCCCTACTGCTCACGGTGATTCCTGCAAGCGGCACTCCCACCGGCGATCAAGTCGGCCGGCGAGGTGAAGGCGCTCGTCCCTGACGCATCACGCAACGCCAAACCCGTCGCGGTAAACGATTCCTTACAGTGGAATGACCTGTTGGAGACGAATGCAAAGGGCCGTTTGCGAGTAAGCCTAACCGACGGCTCAATCTTGAGTCTCGGCTCGAATAGTCAGTTGCGAGTTGTACAGCACGACGCGGCCTCCCAACAGACGGCGCTCGACTTGAATTATGGCAAGCTACGCAATCAGGTCACAAAAATCACCCAGCCCGGCGGAAAATATGAAGTCAAGACTCCAAACGCTGTCATCGGCGTCATAGGAACTGATTTCTATGTTGCTTACGACCTGCAAAACAAGCGGACTACGGTGATCTGTTATCAGGGCTTACTTTCCGTAACTCCCAGCGACGACGCCAAGGTAGTCGACAGCAACAACGCAAGTACCGGAGCTGCCGGCGCGGTGACGGTACCGGCGGGCCATATGGTCGTTATCGGATCCAAGATCGAAGGCGCTGCCGCGGAGGGAACTGCGCCGTACTCCACCATGGCGAAATCAGCTAAGACCGATACCCTCGCTCATTCGCCCCACCACACCAGATTAGCGATCATCATTGGCATGGGTGTAGTTGCGGGTTTAACCGTGGGATTGACCCAAATCAATTCCAGTTCTAAGCCGTGCGGCTGCAAGTAGACTGTCGCGACAATGGGCTTATGGAAGAAACCAACCGCCTGGCTTTCACGCCATGCCCACGGCACCATTGCCGCCTCGGCGACTCTGATCGGCTTGGTACTGTTTACCTATTCCGGCATAGGGCAAAGTCACAAGGCGCTTTTCGCCTTCCTGCAGGATATTGAGCAACGCTCGCTCGACCTGCGCTTTGCATTACGCGGCAGCCGAGAACCAGATCCCGACATCGTCATTGTCGATATCGACGAAAAAACCCTACAGAAGATCGGTTCTTATCCGTTGCCGCGCAGCAATTACGCTTCGCTGATCCGGAAACTCAAAGGAGATGGCGCCAGCGTTATAGCCTTCGATGTCACATTTCCTCTGCCGGAGAGCAATGAGGCGTTGGCGGTTTTGAATACACTGGGAGCCGAATTCTCAAAGAAAGCCACTCCCGCTCAGCAGCAGGAGATTCATTCGCTTCAGCGGCAGGTTGATGTCGATCGGCAATTCGCCGATGCCTTGAAGGATGCCGGAAATGTAGTCCTGGGCCATTTGTTTCTCGATGCCGGTCGCGCCAAGTATGCGGACCCCAAAACAAGTGACGCCTATTTCGACGTGATTTGGGCCAAGGCGTTTCCACAGGTGTTCAAGACTAAATCGGGCAGGGCCCAGTTCGACATAACCAGGGCCTGGACCCAAGCCGGGGGCAAAGAAGAGAAGGGAGTAGAGCCGAACCTGCCGGCGTTCGCGGAAGCTGCGGCGTCCTATGGATTCTTCAACATCAGTCCGGATGACGACGGTACGTATCGCCGCGCGCTGTTCTTAACCTACTATCGCCACCACGACGAGGACTTCTTTTTTCCGTCGCTTGACCTCGAAGTCTTGCAGCAGTACGAGAATATTCCAGACCAGCAGATCGCAGCTTATATGTCTCCGGATGGACTGGATCACATCCAGGTCGGTTCCCATTCCTTCAGGCCTCGTCAGGATGGAAAGGCGCTGATCAACTATGTCGGACCTTATAACTCGTATCCGCACTACTCCATGGTCGACGTGATCGACGGAGGAGTTCCGGCCCAGGCCTTCCAGGACAAGATCGTGCTCGTGGGCGCAACTGCACTGGGAATTGGTGACCTGCGAAATACGCCTTACCAGCAGCAGAGCGGCACCTACATGGGAGTAGAGGTGCATGCAAACATCATCGACAACCTGTTGCACAGCGACGAACCGCATCGCACGTTCTTGGTGCGAGGGTCGCGGCAGGAAATGGTCGATCTTGCTGTTATTGTGCTGTTCGGCGTCGGGTTGAGCCTCTGGTTTGGCCGATGCAAGCCATTTACCGCTACGTTAACCGCAATTATTGTCCTAGCCGCTTTCGTCGGCTTCGTGTACTTGGCGTTTGTGCACTGGGGCCATTGGTACAGCATCGTCGTCCCAGCCGCAACGCTGGCAATCTCCTATGTATCCGCCACTAGTTTCAGAGTGGTATTCGAGGAGCGCGAGAAACGGCAGGTCCGCAAGACTTTCTCACAATATCTCTCACCTGCCGTCATTTCAATGATGGAGAAGGATCCTGAAAAATATATCCGGCCTGGAGGAGAGATCCAGGACCTGACCGTCATGTTCAGCGACATTCGCGATTTCACTGCGATATCAGAGTCGATGAATCCCGATGATCTCGTCCACCTTCTGAACGACTATTTCACGGCCATGACGGATATCTTGCTGGACCAATTCGGGACTCTGGATAAATATATCGGCGATGCAGTTATGGCCTTCTGGGGCTCACCTTATCCGATACCCAAGCATGCTCATTATGCCTGCCTGACTGCGGTGAAGATGATCGAGCGCCTGGACGCATTGAACGGTGATTGGCGCACGCGCAAACTTCCTGCAATCGCAATCGGCATCGGCGTTAACAGTGGCCCCGTGAATGTCGGCAACATCGGGTCGGAGAAGCGCCTTTCCTGGACGGTCATGGGAGATAACGTGAACCTGGCTTCCCGACTCGAGGGTATGACTAAGCAGTACCACGTGAAGATAATCATCAGCGAGACGACCTACCATTCGGTGAAAGAAGAATTCGTGGCTCGCGAGATCGACAAGATACGTGTTAAGGGGAAGAAAAGGCCAGTCACGATTTACGAGTTGATGGCTCTTATTTCGCACACAGGAGAGTATCAGTCGCTAGTAGCTACATATAACCAGGCTCTCGAGGCATATCGCGCCCATCAGTGGGAACAGGCGGCAGAGAGACTTAAATCTATCCTTCGGGAATATCCCTCCGACGGACCCTCGCAGGTACTGCTGCAGCGCTGCCTGGAGTTCGTCGATCAACCGCCACCTGAGGATTGGGACGGCGTCTATGAGATGAAATCGAAATGAAGTTTCGATAGTTTAGCTGCGTCCGAATTTGCTTTTCCTGTCAGAGTCTGCACCGCATACCCAATTTAAGCTAGCAGTGCTAGTCATCAGGCTCGCAATCATAAGCTTGGATTCTTATTGACTCTCGTAAAATACGGTGCTACCGTCACTCAACTATACGGGTCATGTCAGGTAAGACTTACTGCCCGCACTGGATCGGTGCTGGTTGCGTGAGGTCCGATGCCACGCAGTTGCCGCTTTGGTCGCCGTCGCATTGTATGTTGGATCATCTTCTCCCTAATCGCCACCAGCCTGTGCCTCGCGCAAAACAAAGCCGCCGGCAAGCTCGCTCCCCGGGGATCTGTTTCTACGGTGGCGACTTCGACCCGAACAACCCGAACGCCAACGGCCTCGCGAACGAAACGACGCCATCGTCGGCTGGCAACCCCTACGGCGCGGCCACCTATCAGAACTTCATCGTCGGCGGCAGCGCGCTGGAACGTCACTGGCCTGTTCACCAACAACCTGAGCCAGCTTGACTCCGACCTCGCGGCTACTGGGAAATCCGCATCGGCGTTTCTGAAGGTAACGGCGGAACCCTGATCGCTTCCGGAACCGCTGGGCGCAACTTCACCAAACCCCGACCGGTCGCAGCGGCTTCGGACTCACCGAGTTCCACAGACCAGGCTTGCCGGTCTGAACCTCAGTCTGGCCCCGGGCACCTACTGGTTCGCGGTTGTTCCCAGGATCCGCAACAGTGCGGGCCGTTCGTTCAACAGCAACACCTTCGGTCTGAATGCCGTCGGTAGCCAGACCAGCGACAGCAATTCTTCAACTCCGCGTTTTTCGACGCGAACTTCACCAACGCGAACAACGCAGGCGTCGTTCCCGACGTTCTCCAGCGGCGTGATTGGCTGACCCGGGTGGTGTGTCCGGCCCTGACCGAACACCTCTTGACCGTAACGCCGCCGAATCCCTCCGCCGGACAAGTGGTGACACTAACCGCCACAGTGACCAGCGTAGGCAACGTCGTCGATAGTGGCACGGTGACGTTCCTCAGCGGCAAGCAGTCACTCGCCACAGTTCAGCTCAACAAATCGAATGGCATCGCGGTCTTGAGCACCCGATTCGGCCCAGGCACCTACACGCTGACGGCTCGCTACAATGGCACAAATTCTTTTCAAGCCAGCGATTCCAGTCCTCAGATGTTGATCGTGACAGGCACCGAGCCGACGATCAGCCTGCTTACGGCAACTCCGGATGGCCAGAACTACGATTTCAATCTATCTGTGTTTGGCGACGGTTTCGCAGCGCTCTCCGGCAACGCCACGCTCAACGAAGTCACCCAGAACGGATTGCTCCTGGGGACCATCGCTGTACCTGGCCCGGGCACTTTAAGTTATCAGACCGCGTCGAACTATCCCGCGGGTGTGGCGCCCTACCTGATTACCAGCGGCGACTTCAACAACGATGGCTTCCCGGATGTAGCAGTTTCTAACGGCGACACCCTCGGCGATACGGTAACCGTGCTGCTGAACAAAGGCGATGGGACCTTTGGGGCGCCTGAGGTACTGTCGGTCCCATCAGGGCCGCTCGGAATCGCCAACGCAGACTTCAACGGCGACGGCAACCTCGACCTGGCAGTTGCGCGGTTCCTGCCTCCGAACGCCGGAGTAAGTGTTCTGTTCGGCAACGGTGATGGTACTTTCCAGCCGCAGCAGTTCTACCAGGTTGGAGAGGCGGCGGCGGCGGTGGTCGTCGGAGACTTCAACAATGACGGATTCCCAGACCTCGCTGTCGCTGATGACAGCGGATTCGTCTCCGTGCTCCTCAACCAGGGAGACGGCACTTTCAACATTTTGCAGGAAACCTTCCCGGCGGGCACAGAGCCCATCGCCATTACGACCGGCGACTTCAACCGCGACGGTATTCTCGATCTTGCCGTGGCTGACTTTCACAACCAGCAGGTGGCCGTCCTGCTGGGTAATGGAGATGGCACCTTCCAGCCCGCCACATTCCTCACGGTAGGGAACTTCCCGTTTGACATCGCCACAGGCGATCTGAATAACGACGACCAATTGGACTTGGTAGTGACGAATAGCCAGGATGGCACGGTTAGCGTTTTGTTGGGGAATGGCGATGGCACCTTCCAGCCGCAGAACGTGGTTATGGTGGGAAATGGCCCTTCCGGAGTTGTCATCGCGGATCTGAACGGTGATGGCATTCCCGACCTGGCCGTCAGCACCGGCCTCAGCAACGGGAATACAGTAACGGTGCTGCTGGGCAACGGCGACGGTACGTTCCAACCGCCCCAGGCGTATCCGATTGCGCCGGGCGCGCAGCCGGTGGGCCTGGTAAGTGCAGATTTCAACGGCGACGGCGTCCCCGATCTTACGGCAGCGAATCACAGCCAGGATGCCGTGGGCGTGCTCCTGGGCGGCACCCTCAGTGCAGGACAGTTATTGAACGTGCCGGTATCCGGCCAGGGCGACCAGATGGTGCAGAGCACTTTCACGCCTGATGGAACTTTTTATGCAAGCAGCCAGTCGCAAAAGGTCGATGTCATCGGCCACGGCAGCCCTACTACTACAATCGTAACCTCGTCGCCCAACCCCTCCGTTTACCTACAGCCTGTGACCTTCACGGCGACCGTTACAGCGGTCGGCGGCGTTCCGACCGGTACCGTGACCTTCACTGATAGCAGCAACAATAACTTCGTTCTCTGTAACCACGTGCTGCTTAATGGGGAAGGAATTGCAGTTTGCAGCAACATTACCAGCCTGGCAGTCGGAACTCACTTGATTACGGCCAGCTACAGTGGCGACGGCAACTTCAATTTGAGCAGCGGCACGGTCACTCAACAGGTCAATCCGCTTCTGGCCGTCATCACGATTACGCCTTACAGCGTGACCTACGACGGTAAAGCACACATCGCCACTGGGACGGCCAAATGCGGCATGACTGATGTGTCAGCCGACCTGGATTTGAGTAAGACGATGCACACTAATGCCGGCGACTATGCGCAGGACCTCTGGAGTTTCCACGATCCCAAAGGTAACTGTATCGACGCAAGCGGCACGGTGCACGACACCATCGTCCAAGCCGCGACCACGACGAGTTTAGCTGCCGCCCCGCCCAGCCCAGCCCGGTTCGGGCAGTCGGTCACCTTCGTCGCCACGGTGACCGGCTCGGGTGGCGGAAGCCCAACAGGGAGCGTGAGTTTTACCGACAATCAGGCACCCATCCCCGGATGTGCAGCAGTGGCGCTGGTGCCGCAACAAAGCGGCAGCACCGCGACCTGCCAGACATCGTCTCTGGCTGTTGGTTCGCACGCCATTGCAACGGCTTACGGGGGAGATGGTAATTTTGGCCCCAGTGCAAGTTCCATCTCCTACATCGTAGGAGCCGCAGGAGCTGACTTCACGGTTCTGCCGATCTCTCCGGCCAGTGCAATGGTGACGCAAGGCTTCAGCAATAACAACGATCCATTTTTCGCCCAGGCGATCAGTGTTACCGTGCAACCCATGCCTGGATACGTCAATACGGTAACTGTCTCGTGCAGCGTGAGTCCTCCGCTGAACAGCGGGAGTTGCACCGTGAACGCGCCGAGTTCTGGCTCCCTTGCGAGCGGTAGCCTGAACACCACCCTCACCATCAGCGCCGGGGACGCGACTCCCATAGGGTCTTACACTGTTACTGTTTCCGCACAGGACAGCAACCAGGTAGTTCACACTGCAAATCTGGCTCTCGCGGTAATCGAGCAGACTCCGTCGACAGTGATGCCGAGCGGAGGCGGGACGACGACGCAAGTGAATTTCCCCGGAGCTCCTAATACGCAAGTAGGGGGCTTCTCGTGCCCGTCCGTCTCGGGGACTGGCATCAACGGAACCGAAGCGTTCAGCGCGATTGGCGGTGTTTGTACATTCACTCCTGGTTCTATCACGCTTCCCGCGCCGGTCACGGTCACTCTTTCGGGTTGTTCGGTCCCGGTTGCCCGCCTGCGACGACAGTCGCCCATCTTCGCGTCGGTTTTCTTTGGACTCCCCGCAGTTGTGTTGCTGGGCCCACTCTTTCGACGTCATCGTAACCAGCGCAGGAAGCTGCAGCGCGTAGTGATTCTATTTCTGCTCACGTTGGGTTTTCTCATGTTCGGCTTCGGTTGCGGAGGCAGCGCCGGGCCATTGACGCCGACCGGGCACTACTACGTCCTTGTGCAAGGCACCGGACCCGGTGGCACTACATACTCAGCGGTTGTTCCATTGACAGTAACTCCGTAGAACAACTGACTATGGTGAATTCTGATTGCAAATTGCCGGAAGTTTGACGCGGGAGCAACGGTGATATTCAAACGATCTATATTGACGGTCTGCGTCGTCTTGCTGCCCGTAGTCGCCGCACAGGCCCAGTCGTTTCCTCGCTACGAGGCGGCGGTTGGATATTCCTACATGTATTTCCACACCGACCTTCCTCAGCCTCCAACGCATAGCCTGAATGGCGGAGGCATAAGCTTTGTCTACAATGCGACAAGCTGGTTGGGCCTTGAAGCGCAAATGAACGGCTACTCCTTCGGCCAAAGCTGGAGTGACACGCTTCACCGCCTCGGCTATGTTGGGCCTGCCGGCGCGAACATGTTCACTTATCAGTTCGGGCCACAGTTGAAAAAGCATTCCGGCAGATGGCAGCCTTACGTTTCAACTCTGTATGGCGTAGCGCATTCCGGCGGTTATGCCTCGGCATTGCGAGCCAAGGGCAGCGGCACTTTCATATTGACTGGCGGCGGCGGTAACAACAGCGCATTTGCGATGGAGATAGGCGGAGGCCTTGATATCAGACTGACGAAAACTGTCCAGCTTCGTGCGGCGGAGGTGGACTACCAGCTCACGCGCTTTGGATATCAGGCTTACAGTTCCAACCAGAATAATCTGAAGTATTTCGGTGGGATTAACTTCACGTTCTCACCCAAGTAAGACTTGGTCACGCTGCCTGTCATCGACCTACCCCACTAGCTGCCGGCGTCCGCGCGTGCCCGCTGTAGATTCTCAATGTCTCCGAGCAGAATCATTACTGTCTCATTCGACAGTGTCGCCGAACTCGAGGGATTGAATGTAATCGGCTTGCCAGGATCTTCCGCGCTCTTCAGGGCCAGCAATAACAAGTCGTAACGAGTACTAAGGTCAAGGTCGGCAACTTTTTTCCCGATCCACGCCGACGTGTTTGACAACGCGATCTCTTCAACGCGCAGAGTACGGGACTTCTCCTGCAACATCAGATCGAGGAAGCTGACCACGGTAGGCCGCAACATCTCGCTCGCCATGCGTAAGGCCCCGATACGATTCGGAGAAACTGTCGAATCTGCTCCTACCTTCAGCATTCGGTCAGCATAACTAAGGTCGGTACAACGCGAAACGATGCGAATTGCGGGATTCCTCTGACGCGCAACCACCGTGATGACCAGGTTGTCCTTGTCACTGGCGAGCGCCGCAATTAATCCCTTGGCGCGATCCAGTCCGGCCTGTAGAAGCACATCTTCATCAGTGGCATCGCCGAGTACATACAACAGATTTTCATCCGGTCCGCGTTGATCTTTCGTAAGACGGCTTACCGCATCGGAGGAGATATCTATCAGTACGTGCGGTGTGTTGGTCTTTTGGAGCTCCTCGATCACGTGGCGCCCGGTTTCGCCGCCTCCGCAAACGATGTAATGTCGCTCCAAGTGATCGATTTGCCGTTTCATCTTCTTCCTCCGGAACAGATGATGCAGCTCGCCTTCGATGAGAAAGGCAGTCAGCCCAGAAAAGACATAAAGCGAGAGGCCCACGCCGATCACAACTATGAATATGTTGAAGAGGCGAAGTTGTGGATTATGCGCCGTGCTCACAATCTCGTCGTATCCGAGATCACTAAGCGTGATCACGGCCATGTAAACCGCGTCGAGAAGAGTCACTGACGGGCCGCCGATTATCATGTAGCCGATGACTGCGACCGCAGCGATTCCGAACAACAGTGAGCAGGCGATGATGAGGCGGCGGCGAGCGTTCACAAGATCTCTAAGAAAGACAGCTACTTGGGTCAACATTGTACCTAATCGGATCAATAGTCGAAGCGATAATGCGAAGCAAAACTATCTGCATGCTGCGCTGATCGACCAGGTATTTATGCTAGTTCCGTGATCACTTATCACTTGGCTATTCCCAGTAGCTGGGGTACCATTGCGTCCCTCACCAAAAGCTCATGAAATTCCGAGTTGCAGGGGCGGGTTTATTCGTTGCGCTACTAGCTTGCGCTGGTTGCGGCGGCAGCGGCGGTAAGGCGTCTTCGCAGCAGGCAACCGACCCACCTGTTCAGCAACAACAGCAGCAGACGGGTGACACGCAGTCGCTCACCGCAGACGAAGTGCGGGCCATCATCTCCGCAGCGGCAGCTTCGGCCAACGATCCTATGGTTTTGGCCGTGACCGATCGCTCGGGACGTCCGCTCGCCGTGTTTCAGAAAACGGGAGCGCCGGCGATCGCCACCGGCAATTTCAGCGTTAGTGTCAGTTCCAGCGAACTAGCGGTAGCTTTAGCAAGAACGGCGGCGTTTTTCAGCAACGATCAAGCTCCGCTGTCGTCGCGGACCGTTCGCTATCTTAGCGGCATTCACTTCCCTCCCGGAGTAGCGAACACAGCCAACGCTCCTCTGTACGGCATTGAGAATACAAACCGCGGATGCACTCTCACCGACAATTTCGTTGCCGGAAAGGAGCTGCCTTCCCCGAAGGCGTTGAGCGGCGCGACTGGTCTGGGAATGATCACCGGAAAGGTGAATGTAGATGATAGTGACCAAACCGCCGTAAATCCGGGCGGGGTTCCTATCTACAAGAATGGCGAGGTAGCAGGAGGAATAGGAGTGGTTGGCTCTACGCCAGAAATTTCCGAGTTTGCCGCCTTCTCTGCTGCCGCGCTTTCGCTGCCGTCGTTCCCGGCTCCCGGGGCAGTGGTAATCAACGGCATCACTGTACCTTTCGTTTTGCAAACAGCGATACCAGCGGGTGTCTCGCCCGATCCCAACTTCACCGGCAACTATGTTCTTGGTCCCGTTGCCAGTCCGGCGCCAGTCCCGGAAAACTATTTGGTTAGTCCGCAGGCAGGGCCAGTCGGCGGATTGACGGCCGCAGAAGTCACCTCGATTGTCACCAATGCCATCAATACTGCCAGTATCACCCGTGCCGTCATACGTCTTCCTATAGGACAGCGGACAAAGATGGTCATTGCGGTGGCCGATCTCGACGGCACTTTGCTGGCTCTCTACCGCATGCCCGATGCGACCGTGTTTAGCGTCGATGTTTCCGTGGCGAAGGCGCGAAACATGACCTACTTCAACAGCGCTCAGGTCAATCCGGCGGACCTCCCGGGAGTGCCCGTCGGAACGGCGGTTACCAATCGGACGATAGGCTTTGGTGCGCAACCCTTGTATCCGCCTGGCATTGACGGCTCGCCCAACGGACCGTTCTTCCAGCTTTTCGTGAACGACGTAAACTCTCCTTGCAGCCAGGGCTCTCAGCCTCCGGGCCCTAAGCAAAGCGGTATCGTCTTCTTCCCGGGGAGCGTTGGTCTATATCGCAACGGTACGCTGGTCGGTGGATTGGGAGTCAGCGGAGATGGCGTCGACCAGGACGACTATGTTACGGCAGGTGGCTCGGCGGGATTCGAAGCGCCCGATCAGATCCGAGCGGACCAGATCATCGACAGCGGAGTTCGGCTGCCTTATTTGAAGTTCCCGCGCAACCCAACCGACTAGTCAGCGCCGAAATTCGTCTATGAGGTTGGCTACCAGCCCGGTCCATCCCGTCTGATGCATTGCTCCCAGACCAGCGCCGTCGTCCCCATTGAAATACTCATGAAACAGCAGGTAGTCCCGCCAGTGAGGATCCTGTTGGAACTTCGAGGTTCCGCCGTAGCAAGGACGGAAGCCTCGGTCATCGCGTTTGAAAATCCCGATGAGCCGGTTTGCCAGCTCCTCCGCAAGAGCGCGCGGCGTCACCGGAGAGCCCGAACCGACTGGAGGAGTCACGGCAAATTCCGAACCATAAGCCTTGCTGAAGCGGAGCAGCGACTCAATCAACAGATAAGTTGTGGGAAACCACACGGGGCCGCGCCAATTCGAATTGCCCCCTTTGATTCTCTCGACCGACTCCGCCGGCTCGTAGCGCAAGGTGACGTCTCCAAATTGAAATGGGTGCTCGAGATGGTATTTGGAGAGGCTGCGCAGGCCCGCGGGAGAGAGGAACTCAGATTCATCCAGCAGTCTCGCCATGATCCTACGGAGATGCTGGCGATCGACGACGCCCAGAACATATCGCCGATCTCCGTCATCGTCGACCGCGCAGCATGCGTGTCCTACAAGATCGCTGCGGTTACGGATGAACCACTCAACGTCAGCCAGGAAAGTCTTATGATGCTCCAGTTCGCTACACCGCAATGTTTCGATCGCGAAAAGTGGTATGAGGCCTACGAGGGACCGTACCCGAAACTTGTGAAAATCGCCATTGGGATAGCGCAGCACATCGTAGAAAAAGCCGTCCTGCTCATCCCACAGCTGATAATTTCTTCCGCCCATCTTCTTCATGGCCGCCGAGATGTATACAAAATGTTCGAAGAACTTCGTGGCCAGTACTTCATAGGTCGAGTCTGTTTTGGAGAGTTCGAGCGCTATTTTCATCAGGCTCAGGCAAAAGAAAGCCATCCAGCCGGTAGCGTCGGACTGCTCGAGAATGATTCCCCCACCCTGCGCCGTGCTGCGGTCGACAACTGTAATGTTGTCCAGGCCAAGAAATCCGCCCTCAAAAATGTTGTTCCCCTGGCTGTCCACCCGGTTGACCCACCAGGCGAAATTGATCAGCAGCTTGTGAAAGCTCTTCTTCAGGAATTCCACATCGCCGTGACCGTTCTGGCCCTTGTCGATCTCGTAGACTCGCCAGCAAGCCCACGCGTGGACCGGCGGGTTCAGGTCGGAAAACTCCCACTCGTATGCCGGAATCTGCCCATTGGGATGTTGAAACTGCTCGAACAGCAACACCCAGAGATTTTCCTTGGCGAACGCAGGATCGACCAAAGCAATCGTCACACACTGGAACGCCAGGTCCCATGCCGCGAACCAGGGATACTCCCATCGGTCCGGCACGGCTAGGATGCGCATGGAGTTGAGGTGGCGCCAGTGCTGGTTGCGCGAGGACTGTTCTGTCGCAACAGGCCGTTCCGCAAGCCATTTGTCAACATCAAACAGGTAGATCTGCTTGCTCCACAACATGCCGGCAAGCGCGCTGCGCTGAATGTGCCGTTCCTCTTCGCTGGCCATGGGCGCAGCGATCGAACTGTAAAACTCATCGGCCTCTTCGCGACGCTGCCGGACGATCGTGTCTACCTCTCGTAGTCCGCCGGCAGCCAGATCATTATTCAGCCGCATTTGCAGCACGTACGATCCACCTGGCGGAATGGTTGCGCGATACCAGATGCAGGCTTTGCTTCCGATGCCTGCGGGATTGACACACGGCTCACCGCCGATGATGTGTCGATGGAAGCCGTCCTTCGCATATTTGCGGCCCGCAATGGCGGATTCGTTCTCCGTAAATAGTGGAGTGGCAGAGGTCGCTGGGCCTCGCAGATACGTGTTCTGTAAAGCGTAGTGGAATTGCAGATTCGCCAGCGGCTCAGGCCGCGGATCCGTTGCCACCAGAACTATGTCTTGCTGAGAGCTTACTTGGCGAACCGATGGCTTACTATCCGAGTCCGCATTTGTGCTCCAGTTATTTCGAAACCACAACTGCGGAATGCAATGCAGCTCCGCGGGCTCAGGCCCACGGTTTATAGCCTCAAGCCGGATGCAGATGTCCTCTGGTGAAGCCTTGGCGTACTCGATGAAAATGTCGAAGTAACGGTCTTCATCGAAAATGCCGGTGTCGAGTAGCTCGTATTCCATCGAGCGGCGCCCCGGTGCATTCTCACGAATCAGTTGTTCATAAGGAAAAGCCGACTGGGGATATTTGTAGAGCATCCGCGCATAACTATGAGTCGGAGTGTTGTCGAGATAGAACCAATATTCCTTGGCATCTTCGCCGTGGTTCCCTTCCGAGTTGGTGAGGCCGAAGATGCGTTCCTTGAGAATGGGATCTCGGCCGTTCCAAAAGGCAAACCCAAAAACCAGAAGCTGATAGCGATCGCAGATGCCTGCAATCGCATCCTCTCCCCATTTGTAGGCGGTGCTGCGCGCCTGATCGTGGCTGAGGTATTCCCAGGCGTTCCCGTCGGAGCTGTAGTCTTCGCGGACAGTTCCCCACGACCGTTCGGCAACGTAGGGACCCCACTTGCGCCAGGGATGCACCGGTCCGGCGTAGGGCTCCATCAGCCGCCGATACTCGGCTGTATCCGTTCTGGCGATCATCTTCGCGGTGCCTGGAGCTGCGCTTGATCCCATTTTGATTTGGTACCAATCAACAACAACCGATAAATAGTGCTCGCGAATTATTGTCCGGCAGGGGCCGATGAAGCGTGCGGCAGCATCGCCTGTATTTTCTGTAGTTGCTGCTGGAATTGCGGCGCGTTGTATGCCGACGGATTCTGCAACTGCGCATACAGCCTGTTTACGGCAGCACGAAGTTCCTGCTCGTTTCCAATCTTGCCGTTTGCGGTGTAGGCAATCGAAAGCGTATCCAGAGCCATGTAAGCTTGCTCCGCCGCGCGCTCGCCGCCGTCGGCAATCGCGTTTCCATTGGAGGCAATGGCTAGCATGATACGGGCTGTCAGGTCCTGGCTGTACTGCTGTGCCTTCAGATTCTCAAGCACCTGCTCAGTAACGCCGGCCGCCTCGTGAGCAGCCGTCGAAATCTCCTGCGGACTTGCCCACTTTCCGATTAAATCTGAGACATTGTTTACTGCAGCATCCAACCGCGCACCACCTTGCGGGTCAACTACTCCGACAAACCAGCGGAAGACGATGTAACGCGATGCGTTCCAGGCGGCAACCCCAGGTCGGCGCCCGCGGTAGTAATCAGTGGTTGTAAGCCGCCAGCTATCCGTTGGCGCAGTCAAAGCATGGTGGCAGGCGAAGCAATCAAGCTCGGCGTAGTCCGGCCAGTTTGGCCCGGCAGCGCGGCGGCTCAGGCGATTCAGCGCCTCGCGCAGTTGCACCGCCTGACCGATAGCCCAGCTCTGCACACCGATCCATTGGTCCTGTTCGCGATTTACCTTCCAATGTCTGGGCATTACTGCACTGAACGAGTCCAGCTCAAAGGTAAGATCGGGATGTCCCGCCGCAATCATCTGGTGGTCCACTTGTTTCTCAGCGGTACCCACGTGGCAGCTCATGCACTTCTCGGAACGCTTCACCAGGTCATGGGTGTCATACATTCCGTATTTGCTTTTCTCGGCGGCCGAGTAATGTTGCCAGCTTTCAGTGGTATGAGGACCCAGCCATCCCACTGCCGGCCCATGACAGTTTTCGCAACTCACACCATCGTCAAGCTGGAATGTGGTTGCCCGTAAATCAGGAGGCACATAGAGTGCGTGACAAACCAGGCATTTTTCGGACTTGTTAGGTTCGTCGATCTTCAGAATCTGTCCCATCCGCATAGATACCGGATTGGAAAGTACCGTGTAGGCGCGCGCGTGTTTGTCTTGTGTCGCCCAGATGCTGAACTCGTTCTGAGATATTTGGATTCCAGGAACGTTCTTAGGTTTGACACTGCCGTGGCAGTTACTCGCTGCGCATCCACCGGGACCGTTATACTTTCCAACTCCGCTGGCCGGAGGAGCCGTTGCCTGCGGCCCGGCTGTCGCGACCACCCGAATGATTAGTAGAACCGCGACGCTAGCAGCCATTCCTGCCCGTCCGGCAAAGTTACGCGCACCCATAGTTTTTCAAACTCGGGAAGCTACTCCCATTCGAGTGAAAGCGTTGAGGCACAGTACTCTACACCGGGATTAAGGCAAATGGGAGAAAAAAATCACCTGGGGTAGCAGTCTTCTCTCATATTCTTCTCGACTGTCTTGTAGCGGTTGAGGTATTATCCCGCGAAATCCTTATTTCGAACTCGTTTGCTCCAGCAAGACTACGTTGCAGCAGTGAATCATTCGGACCGGGTCGTGTGCGCTTTAGGAGATCTCGGTGTTCGACGAACTGAGGGCGATTCAGAAAGAGTTCGGATATCTCCCAGCCGATCAAATCCATCAGGTCTCCCGCCGCCTTCATATACCGGTAAGCCAGATTCACGCAGTCGTTAGCTTCTATCCTCACTTCCGTCTCACTCCTCCGCCGCAGCTTGATGTTCGGGTCTGCTCCGACATGACTTGCCACTTGCGCGGTGGACCTCAACTCGAGTCTGCCGTCAGGGCTGCGTTCCGCGGTCGAAGTCAACAGGAGATCTCGGTTCGCGGCGTCTCCTGCCTGGGACGATGCGATCGGGCGCCGGCCCTTTCGGTCAACGACCACATTTACGCCGGGTTATCCATCGAGCAGGCGCTCGACCTGCTTGGTGGGGGAGCAGCTCCTCGCGAGCCGACGACCACCAGGCAGCGGCTCGCTAGCGATCCTTATTCCGGCAGAGGTGAGTACAAGGCAGTTCGGCAACTGCTGGCGACGGGCGACTACACGGGAGCCATAGCCGCGCTGAAAGCCAGCGGCTTGAAGGGGCTGGGAGGGGCAGGATTTCCCACCGGCGCAAAGTGGGAGATCGTTCGTAACGCTCCCGGCGCTCAGAAGTATGTCGTTTGCAATGCCGATGAGAGCGAACCTGGAACTATCAAAGATCGCTTCATCATGGAGCAACTTCCCTACCTGGTGATCGAAGGAATGATTCTGGCAGCACTCGTCACCGGCGCAAACAAGGGTTTCCTCTACATACGTCACGAGTACGAAGGCCCCAAAGAGGTGTTGCAGGAAGAGCTTGACCGTTGTTACCGCGAAGGGTTCCTGGGTAAGAACATCATGGGGAGCGGACGCGACTTTCATCTTGAAATATTTGTCAGCCCCGGTGGATATATCTGCGGCGAGGAGAGCGCTCTATTAGAGGCCATTGAAGGCAAGCGTGCCGAGCCCCGCAACAAACCGCCATTCCCCGGAACCAACGGGCTGTGGAACATGCCGACCGTCATTAACAATGTGGAGACTTTTACCTTCGCCGCTGCCATTCTGGCGCGCGGAGTGGACTGGTACACGGCTCAGGGTATAAACGGTTCGCTCGGCCTCAAGTTCGTCGGCATCAGCGGCGATGTGGTTCGCCCCGGAGTATTCGAAGTTCCTATGGGAATCTCCTACCGCGACCTGATTTTCAAACATGCCGGAGGTCTGTCCCCTGGTCGGACTTTGCAAGGCTTTGCTCCCTCCGGCCCGTCTTCAGGATATCTACCCGAAAGCTTGCTCGACCTGCCGCTCGACTTCAAGAAAGTTGCAGAGAAAGGGTCGATGGTGGGTTCGGGAGCGATTGTTGTGTGCGCCGATAACCGCTGCATGCTCGACATGGCGTTGAACTCCGTGCGCTTCTTCCGTAACGAGTCTTGCGGCAAATGCGTGCCGTGCCGGGTTGGTTCGCAAAAGCTCGTAAGTATCCTCAGCGGTTGGGTGTCGGGTGAAGCTAAGTCCGGTGACGCCGCACTGTGTGAAGAGCTATTCCAGGCGATGCGCATGAGTTCCATCTGCGGCCTGGGCCAGATCGTTCACGCACCTATCACTTCCGTCATCCAGCATTTTCCCGATGTCGTCGACGACCACATCACTCGAAAGCACTGTGCGGCTGGCGTTTGCTTTCAGCCCGCAGCCGCAAACTAATGGCGACTACGACCACGGCTACCGCGCGTCCCGAAGTAAAGCTCATCATTGATGGGCAAGAGATTGTTGTGCCCGCAGGCACTACCCTCTTCGACGCTGCCCGCCTCTCCGGAATTACCGTGCCTACGCTTTGCCATCAGCAGAACGAAACACCAGTCGGCGTCTGCCGGCTCTGCGTCGTAGATGTTGGCCAGCGTGTTTACGCCGCCTCCTGCGTGCGCCAGGCAGAGCCCGGGATGGTGGTGAAGACATCGACCGACGACGTAGTCGCAGTCCGCCGGACGCTGCTGGAACTGCTGATGGCCGACCATCCCACTCCCTGCCGGCGCCAGCGCGAGACCAATGACTGTGAACTGGAGCGGCTTGCGAACAGTGCCGGGATCACGACTGCGCGCTTTCCGGGACTGCCTGCGCCCCGTGGGCACGACGAATCGTCCGCCTCTATCGCAGTCGATCACGATGCCTGCATTCTGTGTGAACGCTGCATGCGAGGCTGCAGCGAGATTCGTCACAATTTTGTTCTGGCCCGCCGCGGAAAAGGCTATCAGGCGGGAATCTCCTTCGACGAAAACCTGCCCATGGCCAGCTCAAGCTGTGTGAGCTGCGGCGAGTGCATGATCTCTTGTCCCACCGGCGCGCTGGTGAACAAGAAGGTTGTTGGAAGCGAAGTCGCCGGCGATACCGTTTCGACAGAAGAACTCAAGCAGCTCGCGATGTTCCAGAATGTCTCGGGTACGTTCCTCCGCCTTAACGGTCATGCAGTCAAGAAACGTCATTACAAGGCAGGCGAGATCATTTGTCGCGAAGGCGACTACGGATCGACGGCGTTCTACATTCTCGACGGCACATGTGAGGTGTTCCTCTCCAGCCCGGTCGGTGGGGTATCAACCAAAGCGGACCGTGGCGGGTTCTTCAAGCGGCTACAGTCCAGCCTGACCGGCCGTCGGCAAACGCTTGAAACCTCCGGCCAGCGTTTCATACCGATCGACGCTCCGGTTGATCTTCCTCTCGCACATCCTCTCGCCGAGCTCACAGAAGGTGACCTGTTCGGCGAGATGACTTGCATGAGTTTCTATCCACGCTCGGCGACGGTACGCGCCAAGACCGATTGCACCATGCTGGAAATGCTGCGCAATGTGCTCGACATTTTGCAACGCAGCAAGACCTTCCGCGAACAACTAGAGACCGGCTACCGCGGCCGCGCGCTAGAGAACCATCTGCGCAGTCTGCCGCTGTTCGCGACCCTGACTCCCGAATTCATTGAGCTGCTGCGTGACCGTGTCGAGCTGCGACGCTATTCGCCCGGCCAAGTGCTGTGTCGCGAAGGCGAACGCTCCGACAGCTTCTTCCTGGTGCGGCTGGGGTTCATCAAAGTCTCGCAGGCCCATCCTGGTGGAGACCTGGTACTGGGCTACGTCGGCAAGTCGGGCGTTCTGGGCGAGATGTCGTTGCTGGGAGCAGGCGCTTACACCGCGACCTGCACCGCACTGGACCATGCCGAAGTCGTTCGTATTGGCGCTGATGATTTTCGCCGCATGGTCGAGCAATTTCCCGAAATCAAGCATGGCCTCGAAGAGATTGCGCAGCAGCGCACTGCCGAAAATCGCGCCCGGCTCACCAGTATCCGCAGTGCTCCGCTTGATTCTTTCCTCGCTCAGGGACTCATGGAGGCGCAAAGCCTGCTCCTTCTGGATCTCGAGCGCTGCACCCGCTGCGATCAATGTGTGCGGGCATGTGCCGATGCACATGACGGCGTCAGCCGGCTGATTCGCGACGGAATGCGGCTCGACAAGTACCTGGTCGCCACCTCATGCCGGCAGTGCAAGGATCCCCTGTGCATGGTTGGCTGCCCCGTGGGGTCGATTCGGCGTAAGAACAGTCTGGAAATGGTGATTGAAGACTGGTGCATCGGATGTGGACTGTGCGCCAGCAACTGTCCTTACGGAAACATCAATATGCATCCTTTCCAGGTGCGGGTTGAAGATCTTTCGCAGCCCGGACGCAAGATTGCCAGTGTGCAAAAGAAGGCAACGGCCTGCAATCTTTGTCTCGACTATGAGGAGCCGAGCTGCGTTTATGCCTGCCCCCACGATGCCGCCCACCGCGTGAATCCGCGCGAATTCTTCGCCGATCTCTCCGCGCGAAATATCGTCACCCTGCGGAAGGACTCTTAGCGTGCTCATCGACTCCACCCATCGGCCGTGGATCATCTTGAGCGTCGTTGCGCTGCTGTTGGGCGCCGGTTTCTACATTCCGTACGCAATGTTCTCCACCCAGGGACCGCGCGGTGGAAGCACCGCCGGCATCATCTTTGGCAGCATTGGTTCCGCGATGATGCTGTTTGCCGGACTGCTGGGCGCCCGCAAGAAGCTGCCGGTCTGGCGTTTGGGACGCGCCACCACATGGATGCGCGGCCACCTGTGGCTAGGATTGTTGAGCTTCCCTTACATCCTCTTTCACTCCGGCTTCCGCCTTGGAGCTGCGCCGCTAACCCGCACCCTTATGGTGCTGTTCATCATCGTGGTGGCGAGTGGCATCGCAGGCGCAGTCCTGCAGGAATTTATCCCTCGGATGATGACCTCGCGGGTGACGATGGAAACGGTGTACGAACAAATTGACAGCGTCTGTGCGCAACTCGTCGATGAAGCCGAAATTGCGACGACAGAAATATGCTCAGCGCTGCAAGGAAACCTCCAGTTTGCCAATCAAAATCAACTGGCATCTGCTGCCTCCGCCGGGACCATGGGCGGTCTGACCTTCGCCTCTGCGCTGGAAACCGATCAGCGCTTCGCGGGCACGATTCGCGCCT
This sequence comes from uncultured Acidobacteriaceae bacterium, assembly GCA_963819645.1. GTDB lineage: Bacteria > Acidobacteriota > Terriglobia > Terriglobales > Acidobacteriaceae > CAVVDY01. The sequence goes on along the minus strand of CAWFWZ010000005.1, from coordinate 57,416 downwards.
TCTTCGACGATCAGATGCGGCCATACCTTCTTCAGGACGGCGGCCGCGGACATAGCCTGGCAGACAAAGAGCGTGGCACCGCCATCTTCCAGCAGTTCCGAGTGCTGTGTCCGCAGGACCTTTGGCCACGCTTGCAGGATTTAGAAGGTATTTGTGAGGAGAAGCGTCAACTGGACCAGCAGCGACGGCTGCATCGCCTGCTTCACGGCTGGCTTCTCTTTCACGTGCCCGCATCGTACGCCTTGCTGTTGCTGGGAACCGTTCACGCCGTGGTGGCGCTCAGGTACTGACTATGCCCCGCGTCCGCACCGCAAAAAAGCTCGCGCAACGCATCGACCTGCAGTACTTCAAAAAGCTGCGTGGCTTTCGCCGCTGGAAGCTGTTGCTGTCGATTGCTGTTCCTTTGATCGCGGCCGGATGGCTGCTCGCCGAACGCGTCACCAGTAAGTCTGCTGTCTACAATGCCGGACCTGTCTCATCGGCACATGCGGTGTTCGGCCAGAACTGCGCGACCTGCCATGTCCAGAACGCAGGCTTCAGCGCCCCCGTACAAGACAAGGCGTGTCTTGCATGCCACGACGCTCCGCTTCACCATGCAAACCAAACCGTGACGCCCGCTTGCTCCTCCTGCCATCTGGAACACAAGGGCAAGTTCAAGTTGGCATCAACCACAGATGCGGCCTGCGTGCAGTGCCACGGCGACCTACACATCAAAGAAGGCCAGCCAAAGTACGATCCGCACGTTTCCGGATTTGATCGGCAGCATCCCCAGTTCCTGAGGTTGCGCCAGGGCAGTTTCGATCCCGGAACGGTGAACCTCAATCATCACGCGCATCTGCAGCCGACTTTGCGCGGACCGAACGGTCCGGTGCAGATGCAATGCGGCGACTGTCACCGTCCGGCCGGGCTCAATCGACCATGGCCGTATGCCATCGCCACCGCGCAAGCGGGTCACGCGACACCGGCAACGCCTTCGCCGATCAACTCTCAGGGCTCCGACTTCGCACCACACACGCGGAGCCTCGCAGAGACCGGGAATGGACGCTACATGCAGCCCATCCGTTACGCTGACCAATGTGCCGCCTGTCATGTCTTGCAGTTTGATCCGCTCATCTCTGAACCCGCTCCGCATGGTGATACGGCAAAGACACGGGCCTTCGTCGAGAGCAGCATACGGCAACTGGTCAAAGATCATCCGGAGCTCGTTCGCCAACCTATCACCACCGGCTACCGGGACGAGATCGAGGTAACCCGCAATTTCCTGCGAGCTACTCGCGACTACGTGACGATGCCTGCCCAGCCAACGACTCCCGAGAACTGGGTGGAACAGCGCATCGGTATGGCGGAACGGCTGCTATGGAAAAAAGACTGTAAGGTCTGCCACGAACAGACTACCGGCCAGCCCGACACGATTCCTTCCGCGGTAAAAGCTGTGATTCCGGCGCAATGGTTTATCCACGCTGACTTCGACCACCAGGCACATCGCATGTTGAGTTGCGAGTCGTGTCACACGCACGTCGCGGAAAGCAAGCTCACCAGCGACATCAATCTTCCCGGAATCGAAACTTGCCGCCGTTGTCATAAAGAAGCAGGACCGATGGCGAACGCCGCCGAGGGGCGCTGCTATGAATGCCACAGCTACCACGATTGGCAGAAAGAACAGCCGGTCAAACCGAAATACGATCTGAAAACCCTCATCAGCAAGAACTAGCCTCCTCCGAAACGCGATCAGTTGTTGGATTGGCACCCCTTTCACGATCAGGACCCAGACTCGGGAAACCTTCTCGAATTCGAGCTGAGTTCCACGGCCCGTGAGTACAACTCAGATCGATAACGGACCTCTAGAGGGTTTTCATTAAGCCCAAGTGTGCTAAAGCTAATGCGAGACGAAGTGTGAGCCTGTGTGCCTCTGGACGTGTGCTTTCTCAGGCGCAGCACGGAATTGGCCTACAATCGAGAGCTTCACCGCAAACTTCACCGCATGGAGCGCCGAAAGGGCTCCAAAAAGGGATTCTTACTCCAGCCAAGCCGTTGAAAACACAGCTACTCAGGCGCCAAGAGGCGGGCTGTTAACCGGAAGGTTGTAGGTTCGACTCTTACCTGAGGAGCCATTCTTTCTGGGACTTGCCGCAAATCCGCGAAAACAACCCGGGTCAGATAAGAGTCACATAAGTCTACTTGCGCCAGGCGCTTGCCACGCATTTGTCCAGGGTCAAGCTACTCAAGGGAGGGCTGGCGGGATGGAAAGCTAAGGGTTCCCGTGGCTGCATACGACAAGTCTTTTCAGCTCGACGGACCACGCTCGCTTCAAAATGACTCTACAAGGTAGTGGATTTGAACCCGCTGAATATTCCTGCAGTACTTTGAAGGGTCCCACCGAACCATCTACATGAGCTATACGGCCTTGCTCTGCGCGCCGCGTTGAAGTCGCAACGCCTTGTCGGAGACAAGAACCAGGAAAACCCAGACCAGATCCCCGACTAACAGATGTGTCATCTGCAGCCAGATCGGCGCCAGCAGCAAGACGTTCAGGGCGCCCAGGCAGAGCTGAACGGCCACCAATAGAGTGAGGCCGACAGCGAGACGGCGGACAACTCTGGAAGAATTCACCATGCACCTTGCAAATAGCCAGATCACGTACGCTCCGCCAATGATGGCCAGGGCTGGATGCAGTAAGCGCAAGCGCAACAGAAAATGGCTGGCCGTCGAGAAGTCGGACCGTAGTGAGCCGCTCAGCGAGGTAGCAGGAAACAGGGTATCTCCCAGCGCGGCAAGCGCACCACTAATCCCAACGAGTATCACGGCCAGTAAACCAACGACGATGCCTGCTCCCTTCTTACCGCCGAAGTCGCTGCGAGCGGGAGGATCAGTCAGCCAATCGGCCGTTAGCGTAATGGAGCCAATCAGCAATAAGGTGTTGGCAAAGTGCAATGACAGGAAAACGGCACGCGATGCAGATTGGTCGTTCCCCACGTGCTGCAACAAGACGAGCAATGCTCCAAGCAGAGCCTCATTCAGCATGAAGACCACTGACAGTACCGCGGCGATACGCGCCCACGCTCGCCGTGCAGTAGCACGCCACGTCAGATAAAGCAGAGCAAGCACGGAGATCAGGGCCAGCCCACTGCTGAGTCGATGGGTGAATTCAATCAGTCGCTGAGCTGTCGGTGATGTGGGGAATACCTCTCCGTTGCAAAGCGGCCAATGATTGCCGCATCCCGCACCGGAACCGCTGGCGCGAACATATGCGCCCCAGAGGATCACCGCCAGCATGTAGATGAGTACCGCCCAGGCAAACCACGATGAAGTTCGCACGGAGGCCGGACGCGAATCGACTGTCGCCATAAGCGATGCCTGGATTTCTACGTTGATCGGTCTACCCAAATCTAAACTCTCCTGGCCATCAACGAATCGGGTTCAAGTACCGGGCACTCGCACGGCAACGGCGACAGGCAGCGTGAAAGAAAACGTAGCGCCGCGTTCCTCGTTCGCAGTGGCCCATAAACGGCCGCCATGCGACTCGACGATGGAGCTCTAATCGCCAGGCCCATGCCCGAGCGTTCTCGGCGCATTTGCGATCTGCGATGTCGGTAGCTGCAGCATACCATCGTATTATGTGCCCCTACGGTCAAACCAGCCCGCCCGCGCAATGCAAAATCGTGCCCAAAATGTATCCGTCGTTTGGAAGGGTGCCATTTTTCTCCCTTCCTCGCGAGTAACAAAATCAATTGACTTATGGGTCATTAATACCACTCAATAGCTCCAACAAAAACTCTGGATTCCGACAAAAATAGGGCTATGCTGCGCTGTCTGTGGCGAATCGGGAGTTTGGAATCATTCTTCAGAATTTTCCGTCTCCGTTGTTTGTGTAGCAGCGGGTAGTGATGGATTGCTATGGTGCTCCTTCACCTAAGCTCTCTGCCCTAAAAATTCCTCTCGCGGAGCGCCCAGCCGTCTTATCTCCAGAAATTCCAGCATTCTGTGTTCCTGGTTTGTGGAATTGTTGAATTTCGCCCGTTATGACTGCAGGAGTTCAGCCACGAAGCGAGATGCTGGATGAAGACCTCATCGTTGGCTTCCAGCAGACGGGACACTCGGAATACTTTGCGGAGCTGTTCGCACGCTATCACAGGCAGGTCTATTTCGCGTGCAAAGGATTTTTCTCCGACGGCAACATCGCAGAAGACGCTACTCAGGAAACCTTTTTGCGCGCCTACCAGAACATGCACCGTTTTTCCGGTGGTAACTTTGGCGGCTGGCTTATGCGAATTGCGAAAAACATCTGTATCGATCTGTGGCGAAAGAGCCAGCCGGAGACAGAGCTCCAGGAAAAGGAGAGGGAATTGGAACAACTTCCCTCTGGTGAGGTGCTGGAGCAAACATCGGATTTGCGCCTGGCGGTTCAACAGGTGCTTCAGGAGTTGCAGACCCTTCCGTCGGAGCAGCGACGTTGTGTGGAAATGAAAATCGAGGGCTACTCCTACGAAGAGACGGCCGCATCGACTGGCCTTACCGTACAAGCGGTGAAGTCGCACTTGCAGAATGGCCGGCGGACACTTTGGTTGCGGGTGAAGGGGACGTTGGCTGAGTTGCTATGAAGGATTGGGCGGAAGAGGTTTTTCTGGAAAGGCTTATGCCTTTGATGCGGGAACAGACGCCGACGAAAGGGGGCCTCTGCCCTGAGGCGGAGCTCTTGTGTGCTTTCGCGGAGGAGCGCATTGCGGCGGAGGAGAAGCGTAGAGTCGAGGCCCATCTGGCCGGTTGCTCCCGGTGCCGCGACCTCTATTCCCGCTTGCTCGCTTTTGCGACGCCCGCCGCAAAAGAGGACCCGATCGAGTGGACCAATGTAGAAAAAAGGCTGAACAACTGGATGGAGATCACTCTTCGCGGCCAGCCCCAGTCAGGTCGCAGCCTCCCTCCTCAGATTGATTCCAACCGGAGGACGCCCGCGAGTACTTGGTGGTCTAAATGGAGAACCGGATGGGCAGTTGGAGCCTTCGCCGCGGCCTCCTTCGCCCTGTTGGCGGTGCTAGTGCTGAAGCCCACGGCGAGAATTTCGCATGAAGTGCAAACCGCGCACGCCACCTTTCCCGCTCAGACTACGGAAGCCAAACCGGAAGCGCCTCACTCGGTAACATCGTCCACATCTGGATCAAGGGCTAACGCTCCGCTAGCCGAAAAATCATCGGGCGCGAAGGTAGTACGGGCGAAGCCGGAAGAGAAACATCTTCCCTCGCCCGTGACACCGAGCATCGCCACCACGGCGGATGCCTCGCAGATCACGGCGAATGCGCAGGCGCCCAGATTTGACAAATCCGCTGACCACGCGGTCACTGCTGCTCCTGCCGATACCGGCAATGCGAGCGTTGCGTCGGCCTCGAACCCGGCGAAACAGAACGAAGCTGTCGGTGCCGGAGGGACTCGGGTTCTGTCCCGGCGGCCCGGGCTGGCCATAATCAGCTAGCCACGTATGGGTCTAACAACCTTCACAACCTCCCGCCGTCCCGACAACCCACAACCAAACAAGTCTCCAATCTTCCCGTTTCGATTCGACTGGAGGCGGGCACCAGGATCTGGGTCAGGATCAGTTCTTTAGTGAAGCACCCAGACGGAACACTAACTTTTGATGGGTCATTGTTCGAACCGATTACCCAGAATGGCGTGGTAGAACTTGCTCAAGGAACAGGCGTTCGGGGATATGAGAGACAAAACCAGAACTCAACCTCGCTGGTGATTACCGTGGTTGAACGGGAGGGTGCGCGCTACACCCTCAAGGGCGCCACGGATAATAAAGGCACTCTAGGCCGCGGTGGCGGCAAGGCCCTGCAATTTGACTCCGGTCGGATCGTTGAAATGTTCATTGAGTCGGCTACGGTTTACGAAAGGACAACTAACTCCGTAACCCAGCCGGCATCAAGATGAAATTTGCGCTTTAGCTTCTGCGCGTGTGGAATTTCCCAATTCCATACGTTCTCAATAGTGCAAGGCGGAAAAGACTCCGCGACTATACGCGAGGCTTCGATGAAACGCACTCTGGGCCGAACTGAAAGCTCTGGGAACTAGCCTTCTACTGAGTTCGCTCATTCTGGCCGCTCCGGCAATGATGGCGCAGCAGAATGGTAGCTTTCATAGCAGCCTGGTGATGAGTTGGGCTATGATGCAGCACGCTGCCTCTGCTCCGGCGCCACATTCTGCGCCAGCCACTCCGCAGCACTCCTCGTCAGCCGCCGGGTCGCACTCGCCGGCCGTCACGGCTCCGCATTCCTCAAGCGGAGCAACCAACTCCTCGAAGCCCAATGCGGCCCAGCATTCAACCTCGAAGCCGACAACTTCAAATCCTTCCGCTGGCCAAACCCATTCAGGAAATGCCCAGCACCCATCCCATGCAGCAGGCTCAACTCAACACTCGTCCAACAACGGAGCCCAGCTGTCGAGTGGGAATCACCCGAGCAACAGGCAAATCGAGAAGCGTGCGGACGGCTCGACGAAAGTGACGCGAAGCAGAGGCGAAAGCGTCATTTACGACAAGAATAATCGGATGAAAGAAGTCACAACTCGAGGCTGGGGCAGTAGCCAAGATCGGGCCTTCAGGTCGAGTGAGCGTTATTCAGGCTAAGAACACCAGGATTATTTATGGTCCGCATGGGCGGCAGCAGATAGAAACCGTTCGTGTGGACCACAGCCGCGTCGTGAGCATGGGACACCACTATGGGTTTGTCGAGCACCCATATACCAGACATGGACGCACCTATGTTAGCAGGACCTATGTGATCAACGGACACACCTATGCTCGGGCTTACTCCACTTACTACTATCACGGAGCTTACTTTTACCACTATGTGCCGGCTTACTATTATGTTCCCGCATTCTATGGCTGGGTCTATTCTCCGTGGATAGCTCCGGTCTACTGGCAATGGGGTTGGAATGGAGTGCCTTGGTACACATATTACAGTTACTATTTCGCCCCCTATCCGTACTATGTGAGCGCTTCGTTGTGGCTGACTGACTACCTGCTGGCCCAGAGCTTGCAGGCAGCCTACATTGCCGGTAACTCTAATGCCGCCCAGGCACAAGCTATGAGTCCGCAGTCTTCCGGCGGCTCCGATTTCCGATGAACTGAAACAGGCGATTGCTGAGGAAGTGAAGGCCCAACTCACCGCCGAACGCGACACAGCGATGGGGGCCGGGCAGCCTGCCGCGGATAGTCCAGAGCCAGCCCGTTCGGGAGACGAACGACTACCAGACGCTCTCGATCCCAGGCAGCGCACTTTTCTGGTGGCTGCATTGCTTGACGAGCAATCGAGCGACGGAATTGAATGTGCGCTGACTCCCGGCGACGTAGTCAGTCGAATCGACGATACTCCGGAGGCAAATGAGAGCGTTAGAGTGCTCGTGAATAGCAGCAAGGATAAGGATTGTCGCGCCGGTTCACAGCTCAAGGTAGCGGTGCAGGATCTGCAACAAATGCACAATTCTTTCCGCGAGCAGATTGATCAGGGATTGCGAACGCTGGCTCAGAACCAGGGCAGTAAAGGTTTGCCACCTGCCCCGGACGCCAGTTCCCGACCGTCCGAAGATGGTCGAGCGATACCGGACTTGAACGCGAGTGACGACTTGCAACGGCAATTGCAACAGGCAAGAGAGACAGAGCTGGAAGTTCAGCAAGTCGCCAAACAGGTAAGTTAAGCAAGTCGTTTACGATGAATTCTCGATAGGACAAACGGAGGAGCAGGTGATAGCGATACTTGGGCAGCCACAGAGACTAGTTAGACTGCCGTCGAAACACCTTTATTACTACCAGGACATGAAAATCGCCTCCGTTAAAGATAAAGCCGCGGAAGTTCAATAGTTTTACAACCTTCGTGCCGATGGGGACCAGACTGGCCAAGGAGAAAAGGATACCCTCATGCAAGCATCCAAATTCCAAAGAGTCTGCCGTACTCTATTTGTGGGCCTAACGCTTACATTGCTCATGGCAGCGAGTGCATGGGCCCGACCTGACGACAAGAAAGGCAGCGCCAAGCCGGCTGCACCCGCGAAGCCAGCGGCAGCACCTCACGCTGCAGGAAGCGGCGGTGCAAGCCACCCCTCGTCAGGAGGTGCATCGGCAACTGGTGCCAGTCACACTACCGCACATACTACGACAACCACCGGCGCTTCGACGAGCCACACCGGTCCAACCACCAATAATCCGACCGGGCACTCCGGTGTGACTACCAGCAATCCCACGGCCGCGCACACTGGTCCCACCACCGGCAACCCGGCGGGTCACTCCGGTGCGACTACCAGCAATCCCACCGGACACTCCGGTGCGACTAATGCGCACGCCACTACAACCAAGACCGGCCCGAATACGGGGGCGGGCCATCCGGGCGGAACCGGAGCGGTCCAAGGTGGGGCGACTGGTAAGCAGACCCATACGACCAACGCAGCCATGTCGAGCAGACCTGCTCCTAAGGGGGTTGTAACCCACGAAACGAAGAACGGCAGCGCGATGCAGAAGCGGCCAAATGGCACGGTCCGCGAAGTTCACAACACGCAACGCGGCATGGATGTCCACCATGGGCTCAACGGCAACCGCCGGGTTTCGGTTGAGCGCGGAGACCATCGCATCGTAGCGGAGCGAGGTCGCCCGGGCTATGTTCAACGTGGCTATAGGTACCATGATCGGGAGTTCGCACGCCGCAGCTACTATTACCATGGACGAGTCTATAACCGTTACTACAATCACTACTATTATCACGGTAGGTATGTAGAGGTTTATGCTCCCGTTCGTTACTATCCTCCCGCGTTTTATGGCTGGTCTTATAATCCCTGGTATCTGCCGGTTTACTATTCCTGGGGATGGGGGCCCAATCCATGGTATGGCTACTATGGTTACTATTTTGCCCCAGCGCCGGTCTATCTCACCGCTTCTCTCTGGCTGGCCGATTACCTGCTTGCGGCTAACCTGGCTGCGTCCTATCAAGCCCAGCAGGAAGCGCAGCTACAGGCCGACCCGGTAACGGCGGCCGGCGGTGCAACGCCCATTACACCGGAAGTAAGGCAGCAGATTGCCGACGAAGTGAAGAACCAGATCGCCCTCGAAAACTCCGAGGCGCAACAAAATGCAAAGGACCAGGATCCTGACGCGGCGTCCAGCGGTATAGCCAGATTGCTATCCGATGGCCACCCTCATGTCTTTGTTGTGGGCGGAGCGTTGGATGTGGTCGATGCATCTTCGTCGGCAGAATGCGCGCTCAGCGACGGTGACGCGGTCCAACTGGCGGCGGCTCCGCCGGCAGATTCTCCCAACGCAAATGTGGTAGTTCTGTCGAGTAAGGGTGGCAAGGAGTGTCGCAAAGGGACCACAGTCACGGTCGCGGTCGATGATCTCCAGGAAATGCAAAACCACATGCGCGATGTGGTCGATCAGGGTCTAGAGGAACTGCAGACGAAACAGGGGAAACAGATACCCGCGCTACCGCCTTCGGCTGCCGCTCCGCCCGTGGAAGCTGGTTATGCAAAGGCTGCTCCGCCTGCCGACCCGAACGGCGCCGAAGAAATTACTAAGCAGTTAGCGGAGGCTGACCAGGCGGAAAGTGAGGTTGCGGCCGAGGTTCAGCAGCAAGCTGCGCCAACTCCAACGGCCGACAATCCCAAGGAAGCTGCCTCCAGCTCTGCACCGATCGAAATCCAAACCGGCCAAACTACAGATCAGGTAACGGCCGCGCTTGGGCCTCCACTGAAGGTGATCGATTTAGGAGCAAAGAAAACCTACGTGTACAAGGACATGAAAGTGATGTTCAAGGACGGCAAGGTTTCCGATGTGCAGTGTGTTCCGTCCAGAGTATTACCGACCGACTGGGTCGGGACTTCGCTTTGGAGACGGTCTCATGAGTGCGATGTCAAGCAAAGGATCGCCGGACCGGAGGGTGAAGTCTCACGCTCTGCTGCAGCACAGTATTACGGTTCTGCTGATATCGCTCTGGTGCCTCGGATCTGCGTGGGCACAGACGGGCGGCAGTAATGCCGGGATCCCGAATGCCGGCGGGCGGGTTGCTCGCGTGCAGTATCTGCTGGGGGAAGTATCGATAGCGTCCAACGGAACCAATCAGTGGGTCGCGGCCGCCCTCAACCTTTCGCTGACGATCAATACTGACATCTGGGCCGATAAGAATTCCCGGGCAGAGCTGAATGTCGGTGACGGGTTCATTCGCCTGAATTCGGAAACTAGCGTGACCCTTACGAATGTCAGCCGCAGCACTGTGCAATTCCGGGTGAATCAGGGCTCGGTCAGCTTAACCGTCCAACGCCTGATGAGCGGTGAGATTTACGAGATCGACACGCCGAACGGTACTCTTAGGTCAGACAGAAGATCAGGTTGTCGGAATTTTTGGTCAACCACAGAAAGTCGTCAAGCTGGGCGCGAAAGAAATTTACTACTACTCAGATATGAAGGTAACGTTCGTTAAAGGCCAAGTTACCGACGTGCAGTAGGCGAGTATTCGTTGGCAGCAGTCGAGCATGCGGACTCTATCTTTCCGGAGACGGGGTGCCGCTGGTCGATTCTTTTCGCTTCTCCGACTTCAATAGGTCCACAGGCGATCCGACTGGAGTATCGTCAACCGTGAAGAGCTGACCGTTTCGCATATAGAGCTTTTTCATCTCTTCCTGATTAAAAGGACGCGAGCCCCGACGTCCAAACGCGGCAAGCTGATTGCCGCTTTCATCGACGGCGCGGTCCCGATCGATGCCACGCAAGATCGGCAAAGTGGGACCATGTGTCTTATAGGTAGCGATCAGTTTGGGTACGGGCCGTGGCGCGAACCCATAGAAGTTTGGCTGGGGTCTGCGGTGAGAACAACTGCACCACCCTCCCACGGTAAAAGCTGTGATTCCGGCGCGCTGGTTCATCCACGCTGACTTCGACCACCAGGCACATCGCATGCTAAGCTGCGAGTCGTGTCACACGCAGATCGCGGAAAGCAATCTCACCAACGACAGCAACCTTCCCGGAATCGAGACTTGTCGCCGTTGCCATAAAGAGGCAGGGCCGATGGCGAACGCTGCGGAGGGGCACTGCTACGAATGCTATAGCTACCACGATTAGCAGAAGGAACAGCCGGTCAAACCCAAGTACGATCTGAAAACCCTCATCAGCAAGAACTAGCTTCTTCGGAAACGCCACCTTCAACGACTCTACTGGCAGCGAACAACATGCCCATCTTTACCTTTAGTCAAGGTGAATGGCGGGGGCTGCATTTCCTTGTTTTCGAGAATCACTTGCAGGTGCACCGTATCGCCCGAAATCTTGCCTTTATAAATCGCTGGCACTTCTCGCGGGGGATTGTCTTTTCGGACCGGGCCGAATAGCCCAGGGGTGAACGTGCCGCGCGCGGTAAATTCTCCGTTGGCGTCAGCTTTGATAGGCTGCAATATCTTGCCGTCAGCGCAGTCGAATTCTACTGTGGCTCCCTGAGCATTGATCCGCAAACGAATATCGCGACCACCCCAAACTTCGGATGCGGCACTCGCATGCTCGTCCTCTTGAAAATTCGCCGCTGTCACTTTTGCCCTGGCGACCGTCACGAGAAGCAGTATTGCCAAGACCAGGAGTAGCTGACGAGACCGGTTCATGTTTGCATCGCCAAATGATCGAAGTTCATACCCCTAATCTTAGACCTGCCGAAAAACAGGCGGCTCTCGCCTCGCATCTTCGCGAGACGAACCATTTATCCTGTATTAACTTATAAGTATATAGCATTAAGATGCTATATGTATCTGTAAGTCACCTTGCGAAATCCTGGTGCAGCACCGAAGAGCCCAAGCGTTGAAAAGAAGTCCGCCATAAAATAACCTTCGGTATAACTTTAGTTTAGCCAGTCGTCGGCTGCCTTTTCCATCTCAAGTAAAATACCACTTTACGGCCATCACACTGACCACTTCAGAGCTATTGAACTTTTCTACCACTGCACTAGTATTATCGCGAAAGCAAACAACAAATTTGGATAACGAGCAAGAATGGTTCGACTGAAGAATAGGTGTGAAGGTGCAGCCGTAATCTTATTTGTGGCGCATCAATACTTACTAATTGAGATGTACTTTCAGTAGTAGTCTCCGCCCAGACGCCAATTCTACAGAGTTCCCTTCTCGCCTTTCGTTAGTCCGCATGCGTTCGTCTGCAAAAGCACAATTGCACGTGCAGCGATAACAGTTAATATTGCACGGATCATCCGGGCTACTTCGTCTCCGCCTGGTAGTTGGAAAATGAGTCCTGCCGTTCCTTTCGTACCGTGTAAGGTAGTACGCGCCCGAGAACGAGTTCCCAATACGAAAAATTTGTAGATTCGCACAGCTCAGGAGAGGTGTGCCAAAGAGAGGGCCTATGCAACGCTCCCTGCCGGGCGTGTCACGCCAGTTTTGGCTGTTGACAGCCTTATTACTTACAGCTTCGCTCGTTCTGCCACTGATGGCATTCGGCCAGAGTGTGCAAAACAGCGCTCCACCGAATCCGGTCCAGAAGACATGGACTATGACACCAACCTTGACCGGCCAAACCGCGCCACTGTATTCCATCAAAGACAAATATATTTCGCCCGGCTTCAAGGAAGCCGAGGACGTAAAGCTTCCCCCTGGCTGCAGAACCCAACTCCAGAGGATCCACAGTTCAAGGACAAAGCTCTCCAGACATCCATCGGGCCAATGGTGGGTGTAACCCTGGGCATGAACTTTGACGGCATCGGAGAAGGCTTCGTTGGTCCGAACGGAACATACAGCGTTAACAGCGTTCCGCCGGATAGCGATATGGCTGTGGGCACCACCCAGGTCATTTCGCTCGACAACACTGCTTTCGCCGTGTTCGACAAAAGTAGCGCTGCCGTTCTGGCCGGCCCTTTCAATACCAATGTGCTCTGGCAAGCGCTGGGTTCTGGCGCCTGTTACAACGACAACGATGGCGATGCCATCGTGAAGTTCGACCAGTTGGCGCAGCGATGGATCATCACGCAGTTTGCCGTGAGTGATGGCGGAACCACTGGCCCCTTCGCCCAGTGTTTTGCAATTTCCCAAACCGCTGACGCAACTGGAATCTGGACGGTGTTCCAGTTCAACCCCAGCGCTCGTACCGGCAACAAGGACTTTCCCGATTACCCCAAGTTGGGTGTATGGCCAGACGTTTACTCGATGACGTTTGACATGTTCAACGCTGCCGGAACGACCTATGAGGGCGCCGGAATTTGCGGCATCGACCGCGTGGCACTCCTCAGCGGTAATAATCCGAAAATTGTATGTGCTCAACTGGCGTCGACCGATTACGCTTTGTTGCCGGTGGACATGGATGGCGCAACCTATCCTGCCAGCGGCGCAAAAGCGTTGTACCTCGAACAGAGCGACGCGACTAACACCAGCACGTTGCTGTACATGTACCGCGCGAAGTACAACTTCACCGCTGGTACGGTAGCTGTGGACAGCCGGATTTCGATCACTGTTTCCACCTACAGCAATAAGACTTGCACCAACATCTCGAAGTGCGTGCCTCAACCTACCCATACCGGCACCGTCCAGAATGGAACCTTCGCATCGGAAGCCAAGCTGGACACTTTGGCTGCGCATGAGATGTTCCGCGCTACCTACCGTAATTTCGGCACCTACGAGTCCATCCTGCTCAGCGGTCCGGTGCTTCCCAGCGGCAGCGGCGGAACCGGCAGCAACACTGCCGAGCGCTGGTACGAAATCCGCACTCCATTTGCTACGCCCGCGGTTTATCAGCAGTCTACCTATTCACCCGATACCAGCCTCTATCGCTGGATGGGCAGCCTCGCCGCGGATCATCAGAACAACATGCTGATGGGCTATAGCGGCTCCAGCGCCACGGTGTTTCCGTCCGTCTATGTGACTGGCCGTCTATCCACCGACACCATTAACACGATGGAATCGGAAACCCAGGCCTATGCCGGGCTGAATTCGCAGGTCAACCTTTCGGGTTATGCCTACGGTTATCGTTGGGGAGACTACACCTCGATGATGGTCGATCCGGATGATTGCACTTTTTGGTATACCGGTGAATATCTGAAGCTGGCGGGTCTGTTTAACTGGAGCAACCGCGTTGTCAGTTACAGGTTCCCGAGTTGCACCGCCGGAGCTGCAATAACATCACCCATCCCGAGCTCGACTCTGACATCGAGTTCGGCTACGTTCCTGTGGCTGTCTGGAACCGATTCACCTAGCTACCAGCTCGCAATGGGCAGCGCGCAAGGTGGAAGCGACTACTGCGGCGGCGTGCAGAACATCGCGGCCGGAACCTATACCTATAGCGCCTCATCCTGCTTGCCCGTCGACGGCAGCACCTTCTGGGTGCGGCTGACTACGGTCGGCGGCGCCGGCGGTTATCAAGACTATCAGTACACCTCTCCCAATCTGACGCAGGCCACCACCACCGTGGTCAGCTCCACCAACAATCCGTCGACCTACGGTGGCTCCGTTGCCTTCACCGCAACCGTGACGGCGGGTGCCAATCCCGTGACCAGCGGTACGGTGCAGTTTGTGGTTGATGGAACCAACTACGGATCCGCAGTGGCTTTGGATGGCAACGGTCAGGCCGCATCGCAGGCCACCACCACGCTGACCGCCGGCTCGCACACTGTATTAGCCAACTACTCCGGCAGCGGATCTTATCAATCCAGCAACGGCTCGCTGAGCGGAGGACAGACCGTCAACAAGGCAACGCTGACCGTTACTGCCGACCCTGCCAGCATGACCTATGGCGACTCGCTGCCCACGTTTACCGCCAGCTATAGCGGCTTCGTGAACGGCGACGGCCAGGGCGTGCTCAGCGGCTCACCCAGCCTGACCACTACGGCCACTTCGACGTCTCCAGTGGGCAACTACCCGATCAATGCAGCTCAGGGCACTCTGACGGCGGCGAACTACACCTTCACCTTTGTCAATGGCACTTTGACGATCAGTCAGCGCAACGCGTCGGTCACTCCGAACGCCGCCGGCAAGACCTATGGCGATTCGGACCCGAGCCTGACCGGAACGCTTAACAACTTCCTGCCCGCCGATGGCGTCACCGCGACCTACACTCGCACAGCGGGTGAGAACGTGGGCAACTACACTATCAGCGCGACGCTGAATCCTCCGGGTGTGTTGGGCAACTACAACATCACCTACAACACGGCGAACTTCGCCATCAACCAGCGCAACGCGTCGGTCACTCCGAACGCCGCCGGCAAGACCTATGGCGATTCGGACCCGAGCCTGACCGGAACGCTTAACAACTTCCTGCCCGCCGATGGCGTCACCGCGACCTACACTCGCACAGCGGGTGAGAACGTGGGCAACTACACTATCAGCGCGACGCTGAATCCTCCGGGTGTGTTGGGCAACTACAACATCACCTACAACACAGCAAACTTCGCCATCAGCCAGGCAGTATTGATGGTCACCGCCGACAACAAGACCATGCCGGAAGGCGGCCCGCTGCCGCTGCTCACCGCCAGCTACAGTGGTTTCAAGAACGGCGACAACCAGGGAGTACTTACAGGTTCGCCGAGCCTGACCACCACGGCTGACAACAACTCACTTCCGGGCAACTACCCGATCAACGCTGCCCAGGGCACGCTGATGGCGGCGAACTACAGCTTCGCCTTCGTCAACGGCACCCTGACCGTGACCCCTGTCACCGCCGTGATTACCACGCCGGTCAAGGGCTCACAGTTCGGCAGCAGCAGCGTAACCATCGGCTGGAGCAAGCAGAGCCTGGCCACCAGCTATCGTCTGTACGTCGGCTCGACGCCCGGTGCCTATGACATCGCGGCCTTGCTGACGCCCAATCTGTCGCTGGCAGTTCCGAACATTCCGACCGATGGACGCGCCATCTACGTCACCTTGTTCGGCAACGGCTACCGGGTCCTACGTTGCGCAGGACACGGCTAACTACACCGCAGCCAACATCGTGAAGGCCGTCATCACTGGCCCCACCAAGGGCTCGGTGCTGGTCGGCAACACCACTACCTTTACCTGGTCGGCTGAAACGGGCGGCAATCCTCCGGTGAGCACCTACACGCTGTACGTAGGCTCGACACCGGGCGCCTATGACATCGCCGGTCTGCAAACCTCTAACCTGTCGGCGGTCGTGGGCAGCATGCCCATGGACGGTCGCACCGTATATGTCACGCTCTACGGCAATGCCGGCGGAGCCAGAACGCAGCAGGACACCGCGACCTACACCGCTGCCAGCAAGTCCATCATCAACACTCCGGTGAAGGGCTCGCAGCTTGGCAGCAGCAATGTCACCTTCGGTTGGTCGGCGCAAAACGGCGCCACCAGCTATCGCCTCTATGTGGGCTCGACGCCGGGCGCGTACGACATCGCGGCCCTGCTGACGCCTAACCTGTCATTGGCTGTGCCTAACATTCCGACCGACGGACGCGCTATCTACGTCACGCTGTTCGGCAATGCGGGCGGCCAGTATCTGACGCAGGACACTGCTACCTACACTGCAGCCAACATTGTGAAGGCCGTCATCACCGGTCCGAGCAAGGGCTCGCAGTTGGGTACCAGCTCGGCCACCTTCACATGGTCGGCCGAAACCGGAGGCAATCCTCCGGTGAGCACCTACACGTTGTATGTAGGTTCGACACCGGGCGCGTATGATATCGCCGCATTCCAGACGTCGAATCTGTCGCTGGCGGTCAGCAATATCCCGACCGATGGCCGCACGCTCTACGTCACTCTGTATGGCAATGGCGGTGGCGTCAGAACGCAGCAGGACACCGCAACCTACACCGCGGCGAACATCGTGAAGGCGGTCATCACCGGGCCGGTCAAGGGCTCGACGTTTACCGGCAACACGGTGACCTTCACCTGGACAGCGGAAACCGGCGGCAATCCTCCGGACAGCCTCTATCGGCTGTACGTAGGCTCGACCCCTGGCGCGTATGATCTGGCAGCGGTCCAAGTGCCGGGCACCTCGGTCGTCATTAGCCACCTGCCGAGCGACTCACGCCAGGTGTACGTCACCCTCTATGGCAACGCGGGTGGAAGCTATAGCGTGCAGGACACCGCAACCTATACCGCGTACGGTCCCAGCAAGTAACCGATAAACACAACTCCGGCTGGTCTTAACCGAGATCAGCCGGACTCAAACTATACGGCTGTCGCTACCGCGGCGGCCGTTTTCTTTCTCTACATTAGGCGCGAGTAGGGATGACATAATGCAATAAGCAACTTTCAAACGGAGCAGTGTCGATGTCCCAAGTCTCAACTTCGATCGATGTTTCTGCTGCTTCGAAGTTAGCGGTCGATGGCGGCACCCCAATCCGTTCAACCCCACTTCCTCCCTGGCCCTATCTTGAAGCGGAAGAAATTGAAGCAGTCGAGCGCGTGCTCCGGTCGGGCAAAATCAACTATTGGACCGGAGATGAGGGTCGGCAGTTCGAGAAGGAATACGCCGAATACGTCGGCACAAAACATGCCGTCGCAGTTGCCAACGGCACGGTGGGACTGGAGCTTGCGTTATACGCCCTGGGCATAGGTCCCGGCGACGAAGTCATCACCACCAGCCGGACCTTCATTGCATCCGCGAGCTGTGTGCTGATGCGAGGAGCGAAGCCGGTCATCGCCGATGTCGACCGCGATAGTCAGAACATCACGGCAGAAACGATTCGGCAGGCAATTACTCCGCGAACCAAAGCCATCATTGCAGTTCATCTGGCCGGCTGGCCCTGCGACATGGATCCCATCCTCGAATTAGCGCGCGAACATGGGCTCAAGGTGATTGAGGATTGTGCTCAGGCAAATGGTGCCCAATATAGGGGCAGGCCTGTCGGCAGCATGGGAGACATCAATTCTTTTTCCTTCTGCCAGGACAAAATCATTACTACCGGCGGCGAAGGTGGCTTGGTTACAACTAACAGCGACGAATTATGGGAGCGCGCCTGGAGTTTTAAAGACCACGGCAAGAGCTACGACGCCGTCTACCGGCGACAGCATGGGCCGGGGTTCCGCTGGCTGCATGAGCAAGTCGGCACCAACTGGCGACTAACGGAGATGCAGTCAGCCATTGGCCGAGTGTGGCTTCGCAAGTTAGATGCACAGGTCGGAACCCGCAGGCGTCACGCCGCGAGACTTACCGCTGCGTTCTCTGAGATTGCTGGCTTGCGAACCACCGCGCCGCCGGCCGATGTCTATCATTCTTATTACAAGTACTACGCGTTTCTCAGCTCCGAACGTCTCCGTCCCGACTGGACTCGTGACCGGGTTGAAACCGCAGTTCAAGCTGAAGGAGTTCCCTGTTTCGCGGGCAGCTGCAGCGAGATTTACCTGGAGAAGGTTTTCGACGGCATCCGTCCACAGCACCGTCTTCCAGTGGCTCGCGAATTAGGAGAGACCAGCCT
Source organism: uncultured Acidobacteriaceae bacterium (assembly GCA_963819645.1). Lineage (GTDB taxonomy): Bacteria > Acidobacteriota > Terriglobia > Terriglobales > Acidobacteriaceae > CAVVDY01. Next base: position 39,036 of record CAWFWZ010000005.1, on the reverse strand, counting down.
GATGTTCCTTGTGCATCCGACATTGTCGGATCAGGATATTGACGACGCAGTTGCGGCGGTTAAGAAGGTTATGGCAGCCGCTGCCGCTTGATGCTTGCCACGCGGATACGATCTGCCTCTCGCGTAGTAGCAATGCATGCAATTCGCGGTTGGCACGACCCTACTTCGAGGTCGGCGGACCAAAGAGCTTTTCATCCGGCTGCTTATAGAAAACACCCGCAAAGTACACGTGATCCGAAGACTTTCTCCAGGCATTGACCCAATCGACTAATTCCTGCGATGGGCCATAGCCAGGAGGAGCCACGATGATTCCCATGCCGGTATCAAGCAGCTGGCGATAGCGTTTCTTAGCCCGGTCTGTCGCAGCCGGGTTCCGCTGAATACCTTTTGCCCATGGAGCCTCAAGCATGATGCCGCCGGATCCGACGGCGTTGATCAACTCTGTGGTCTCCTCGTCCGACATCTCACCCACATTCAGCGCAAGGTTGAAGATCGCGCGCGAGCCCATCGACTCCGCCAGCTTGCGAATCTCTTCGATATTTTTGCAATAGTCACTCCACGGCTGAGCTATCGCCGGTCCTACACTGCGGTGAATGGCAGCATTATCGATGAAGCGCACTGGTGCTGGCGACTGCTCCCACAGCCTCTTAATGCCCGCCTGCAAAGCCTGCCGCGTCGCGGGATCGCCGACATCGACAAGTTTGCGAAACAGCATGCCCGGCCAGGTGCCGCTGTACCTGGAAGTTGCGGGCATCCATTCAATCGGCACTGCCGCCCATGGCCAGTACGCTTCTTTGGCTTCAGGAATGACTGCCGTTGCCGAGACGTAGGTTCCCACCGCAAGACCGAGGGTCTTGGCGGCATAGCTTCGAATTGCCCCGTATTTTTGCTCGGCTGCCGCGGAATTTTCAGGGTTTACGCCGGTGATTCGAAAGTCGGTTATCAGTTTGTCCTGGGCAAACCACTCGCGGGGACGTGACTCTATCCCCTCGGTGGCGTTCACGATGACGCGGGTGAAGTGACTGGAGTCGTGCCACTGATAGGGCGCAGTGGACGATCTAAGCGTGACGACGGCAAGCAATACCGTCAGCGAAATTTTCAGTGCAAGTCTTAAGCTTCGGATCACTGCTTATGCCCACCCGGGCCAACACTCCCGTCCCATCGCGCCGGCACTCCCACCGCGGTTACACCGGCAGGCACATCGCGCGTCACCACCGCCCCTGCGCCGATTCGCGCTTCATCGCCAACTTTCACATACTGCAGAATCTGCGAACCAGTTCCCACCATTACCGAGCGTCCGAGTTCCACGCCGCCAGAAATATTTGCGCCGGGATTGATCAAGCATCCCGGCCCGATTCTCGCTTCGTGACCAACCGTGCACCCAAAATTCAGCTGCGAGAACTCGCCGATTTCGAGATTGATGGTCGCGATTGCCCCAACACAAATCACCACGCCTCTCGCCAATTTCACTTCGCTTCCCACGTAGGCCGTCGGATGAACGATGATCGGCCACTCAGCCTTCGGATATCTCGCCGCCAGAAGTTGCCCTACCCGCAACCTGTTGACCGGGTCGCCTATTCCCATCGCAAACGCATCGACTTCATTCTCAGCGGGCCAGTTGAAGTCGCCCAGCAGCAGACTGTCATGCTGCCCGTGCGTATCCGCAAGAAATCCCAGCACCTGAAATTCCGGCAAAGCGCGGAGTATGTCGGCGAGCTCGCGCGAATTGCCGCCTGCTCCTACGATGGCGATTTTCTTCATCGTGATTGTTTGAGGTCGAGTGCCTCACCCGGGTTGAACTCAGGCATGGTCGCGTGTCCCCGCTGAGAGATTCCCCGTCGCGTCACCACCTGCCGCAGAGTTTTCCAGAGAATACGGAGATCAAGCGCAAGACTCCAGTGATCGACATACCAAACGTCGAGGCTGAATTTTTCCGGCCAACTCAGCGCATTTCTCCCGTTCACCTGCGCCCAGCCCGTGATACCCGGAAGCACTTCATGCCTGCGCGTCTGTTCCGGTGTGTAGCGTTTCAGGTACTGCATCAGCAAAGGCCGGGGGCCAACCAGGCTGAGGTCTCCGCGAAGGACATTCCAGAGTTGCGGCAACTCGTCCAGGCTTATGGCGCGCAGCATGCGGCCCACTCGCGTTAATCGCTCAGCATCGGGTAGTAGCCTGCCGGACTTGTCCTTCTCATTTCGCATAGTGCGAAACTTAACTAAGATGAACGGCACCTTGTGCCTGCCCGGCCGCTGCTGCCGAAACATCACTGGCGGGCCCATAGATACAAAGATGATCGCTGCCGCCAGCAGCATGAACGGACTTGCAAGAATCAGGCCAGCCAGCGCGACGCTGATATCGAGAGCTCGTTTCAACCCTAGTCGCCAGCCGCTTTGTCTTGATGCGTCCATGCGTGATCAAACCGCCGTCAACTCAGCAGCCTGAGTTATGAAACGTTCACTGTCAAACGGTTTCGGTCTGGGCGAACCGGTGACGATATGTTGATAGATCGACAACACTTCACCGGCAGTACGCTCTATGTCGAACATCCGTTCCACCAGGCGACGCCCGCTGGCCGCCAGTTCTTGCCAATGGCTGATGTTCGACAAAACCTCGCCAATATTCTGCGCCAGAACTTCGGGGCTTCGGTCGCGGACAATTCTTCCTGTGACATTGTTGATGACCACTTCCGGCAAACCGCCAACAGCGGCCGCAATCACCGGTACGCCGGCGGAAAATGGCTCGACTACTCCACCGCAGTTCTCCGAGTGTGGAATGTGGACGGCACAATCAAAGTCCGGCCAACTCTGCCGCACCTCATCTGACGAGAAATAGCCCGGCATCAATATTCGACCACCACCAGCTTTCAAGGCTCTCCTGCGCAAAGCCTTCTCGTAGGAGTCGCAGTACCCCGGCAAAGTATTCCCTACCAGAACGCCATAGACATCCTCATACTTGGCCGTGACGATTGCCAGAGCATCAATGAGTTCCTCGTGCCCTTTCAACCCAACTCGCTCGCCGAGCAAACGCTTCGGAGGATAGATGTAGCTGATATTTCCGACAATGCGCGCACCTGCGGGTAATCCTAGCTTGGCGCGCAACATGCCAGTCCGCGGCATCGACGATACTCGGAAGCCATAGTAGCTCAGGAACAACCGCTGATGGGGTATGCCGTATCGCCTGTAGTGCTGCTCGATGCATCGACTCGAGCCAATCCAATAATCAGCTTCGCCGGCAGTCCTGAGATCAGCCTGCCGCGTGTACAAGTGCTCCAGGTGAAGTGGGCCTGCAACCTGATACACGCGCGGAACCTTGTGGTTTCTGCCGAGCGCTAAACGCAGCGTGAGAGTGGTCGTTACAAAATGACTGTGGATGATGTCAGGCTGAACCTCGTCGACGAGACGCCGTCGTCCTTCTCAGTACTTCTGTGATCTGATGGGGGTGGCTGACTGGAAGCGACAAGTCAGCGACATGAATGGTGGCCCCGGTGCGGCGCCATGCGGCGACAGTGCGTCCCTGATCACCAGGCAGGGCCACGTGCACTTCGACTCCCGAGCGTACGAGCACCTCCGCCTGGCTTGCGGCCCAGCTTGCACCGTCAGAAGTCTTGACTACATGTAAAACGCGCATGCTCTTATGCCGCGACGGTTGTTCTCGCCGCGTGCCACTCCCGGGTGACGTCGTGCAGGAATCGGTAAAACCTGGTTCTCCGCTTCTCCAGTGCATCCGGGCGAAATTCCTGCGCCTTCGCCAGATTGCGAATCGACATGGAATTGAGTTGTTCGGGACGGTTCAGCGCCCAGCGTATTTTCGCCGCCAAAGCATCCGGATTATCCGGCGGCACTAGAGCTTCCGCGTGTAAGAGCTCTGGAATGCCGCCCACATTGCTCGCTATACACGGCAAAGCCCTGGCCATCGCTTCGACTATAACCCTCGGCAGACCCTCCGTCCGCGATGGCAAGACGAACAGAGTGGCCCAATCCAAGTGCTCTCTCACTGCATCGCTTGGAACCTCACCATAGAACTTGACCTGCTCAGCCACGCCCAGCGTCACCGCCAATTCCTGCAATTGCGGCAGATGTCGTCCTCCACCTATGAGCGACAGCTCCACGTCGCATCCCTCGCGCTTGAGAATGTCGATGGCCCGCAGCAGGACATCTGGCCCCTTGTACATTTGCGCCAGAGAGCCAACAAAAACAATCCTCGGCGGCGCTGGCCCAGTATGCATCTTCGGCTTGGCGGCGTATGCGTCCGGCGCCAGATCGGTACTCGAATAGTAAGTCGTGAATACCCGCGGAAACGCGGAAAACGAGGCCGGCTGAAGTTCGGCATCAGAGACCGAAATGCTCAGCCCCTCCCTTCCCGCCGGATATCTCTGCTGCAATGCGCACTCCGTCACATAGCTAACCGCTGAAGCCCGCGCGCATTGAGCCTTGAGCGCGCGTGTCGACAATTGGCGAAACAGCGGGCGCAATGGATGCTTCACTGCCCCCGGCGCCAGCGACTCCATGGGATCACCCACTACCTCAAGGCCGTAGGGGCGGCCTTGTCTCCACAGAACCGGCATAAGATCGTCGGCCAGACGGGAGCTCACGCGACATAACACCGCTTCCTGCGGTCGAAGAGCCGAACGAACTGCCTCTCTAACCCGGCCTCTTACCTTCAGGTACTGCCAAGGACCGAGATAGTACGGTACCGGCACAAACTCGACCCCGGGGCCCATGACCTGGACGAACTCAGGTCCCACCTGCCTGACCTGCTCAGCGCGCGCCGTTACGCGAACCTTGTCGAAGACTTTCAGATAGCGGCCCCAAAAAGGATAGGCATAGCTGGTTCGCGTCCACACCCGCCCATCCGGAGTCTGGGTAAACCGGAAATCGAGGGTGACAACGAGGATCATGCTCGCTCAAGCCTTACTGAATTGCAGCAGCAACGGATGAGAATCAGGGGGGCAATCGCGATACTAAGTGAAGCAAACAACAGATTGTCTAAATCGGATCCCATCAGCAACACGGAACCGTAGGCAAATACCGGAATAAGCAACAGTCGGAGATCATCCTTGTCGGCCAGTATGAACGACCTCAGTTTGGACACGACGAATGCAAGCACCAGGAAAGCCAGGGGGGCGACAATGGGAGGAAAGTTAAGCATCGCTTCGCCCGCGAGACCGTAGATATAGGTAGAGCGATGCACTACCGCATCATAGGAACCGCGACCGAACAGCGCCTCGGTCCCTGCGCTGACTTTCCCTTCGGGACGATCTGGCCACACCACGTGCGGAATAAAAAACGCAAAGTCCTGCACGTAGGTTTTGCCCCACGCGAATTGATAATCACCGCTGACTACCTGGTGAAGCAAGCGTTGCCTGGATCTCTGTTCTGGCGAGATCGCTTAGCAGCACCTCATACATGTTCCGGCCAGAACTATCTTCAAGTCTGTCAATCTTTGAAATGTCATTCATGGCGTCGAACGCGCCCACTCCAACATCTTTATAAAACCCATACAAATACATGAAAGCGACGATGAAGAGCACACCAACAGCGAGGAACTTCCTCGGTACCGGTCTTATCCACACGTGAATTGCGCCGGCAATCCAGAATAATCCGAAGACCGTAATTGTGCGGCTGCCTCTAAGTCCTCCGCAAATCAGCTTGAGCAGGAAAAACCCGCCAACCAGCAAGACTAAGAAGATCCACGGACTCTTTTTCAGGAATTCCCGCTTCCATACGAGGACAGCTATCGCGAAGAATACCGGAAATGTTTCTGCGATCAGGAAGACATATCCCATGCCGGAAAATGCGGCTGAGTCCCGTGCCGTAAAGGCCTGCATAAAACCTGTGATCCCACCAAACTTCACGAAGATGTAGACCTGCAGCGCGAAAGCAACGGGAATGGCAATTGAAATTGCCAGGAAAAACGATGGGGCCCGAACCACCCACGCTGTTGTCGGCCGGCGCACCGGAAAGATCCTGCGGCTTGCCAGATACACAATCAAGCCACCCGCATTGATCAAGGCCATCCATCCTACCCAATCCGTCCAGTGCGGAACCGCGGGTAGAAACTTGGAATGATAATCCGTCGCCAAGGTCAGTAGAGGGGCGATATAGAAGAAGTAATAGGCGAACACTCCCAGCACGCCGAGCGGGTCAAAGGTGTCGAGCCGGCCCCGAATATAAGCAACCATGTCGATGCCACTCAAGCACCCGCATAGAAATATTGGAATGAGGAACCAGTCCAGTGGCTGCGCGTATACAGCGACAAATACACACAGGATAAGAAACGAGATGCAGCCCGCCATGATGATATTGAAGGAATCTGCAAGCGGCTCCGCTAGCGCCAGTCTGCGCTGAGGCGTTTCGGCCCGCGGTATGACGGTCGCTTTACTGTGATACAGACTGGAAGTTACTGAATGCATTTAATATCATTCGCGGACTACACTACATTTACTGCTTCACGCCATTAATTCCATCTCACTCGGTCGCCACCTCATCAAGAAACGCTAATTCCTGAGTCTGCAACATATTGGATTCGCTTGGCGGTAATGTGGAAATCGGTTGTCTTATGGCCTTATGAACCACCCAGTAACTACCCGCAACCTGGACCGTGGCTGAAATCAACATTGCCAGGGCGGCGCCCACGGCACCAAATTTTGGTGTGAGTTTAATGGCGCCAATTGCGCACACCAGGACGGTTGCCGTAAGAACTGGAAGCTGGGTCCGAAAGCGCCGCGCCGCAGTCATTCCGCACCCCAGGACGGCCGCCACCGCAGTCACCCCTGCGATCGCGACGAATAGTTGAAGCAGGCCAACGTGCGCTGCGTATTCTCTGCCGTACAAAATCCGCAGGACTATTGCCCCGAACAGTCTGCAGGCTATTACGGCCGCGCCTGCTGCGAAGACGCATAACGCGGTCATGCGCAGCAACAGCCGCGAGTAGTCGGCCAAGTGGCCGGTCGCAAAGCTCTTGGAAAGCCGCACGATCGCAGACTGCGCCAGAGCGTTCACTAGCAGCGTCATCGCCACGGTAACGTAGCCTAAGGCCGAGAAAATGCCGAGCTCGCTGGCGCCTCGATAGTGCTGAAGCACATAACGCGGAATATTGAAATTAAAGGAGCTCAGAGCGGCGACGATCCCGAGAGGCAGGGAGAGCTTGGCCAGCTGACTTAGTGTCTGGATACCGAATTTGATAGAGCACGAGTTCGGCCGTATAAGGTTCCTGGCCAGGCGAAGATCATAAAGCAGGAACACGGATAGCCACGCCACGATCAGCGCCACGCACGCGGCTGCGACACTCCGCAAATAGTAGAAGGTAGCGCCGAAGGCACCGATGGAAAAACCGCCTTTCAGCATCATGCTGATGGCGACCTGGTCCAACCGCTCGTGTTTCTGAAGTAATCCCGCAATTACGTCTGAAAATGATTCAACTGCCTTGGCTAAGCCAATCAAGACAATTACAGCGCTAACTTTCCTGTCATATCTTAGAAGGGTGACAATCGTTAGGATCGCCAGAAATGCCAGAGATGTCGATGTGATCCGCAGCGTGAAGTAATGGCCAAAGCCAAATTCGGATCGAGCGTCAGTCGCCTCGACAGAACGAAGCGCCAGGTTGGTCAGCATGAAGATGGGCGCGGTGATGGCTAAAGCTAACGCGAACTGCCCAACCGCCGTGGTGCTTCCCAGCTTCGCCAGAACCGAGATCATGCCCCACTGGCAGCCGGCGTAAATAATGTTGCCGGCAAGCGTCCACGCAAATGTGACGCGCAGCGGGGGCGCCACAATCTGAGCGGTCGGGGGTTTTGTGATCTCAGCAGTCGCCATGAAATGAAACGGCCGTGGTCTATCTGCCGGGGTCAGCTCGCTGCCGAGCGTCCGTAGGGATACTTTCCATATCGCGAATAGTGGTAGTAACCGTAGCCGTACCCGTAGTAGCCCTCGCGCTGCATATCGAGCTTGTTGAGCACCACGCCCAGAATACGGGCGCCTGCATTTTCCAGGACTGCGCGGGTTCGCATCAGCCCGGCGCGATGCGTGCGTCCACTTTCTGCTACCAGGACCACGCCATCGACCAAGCCGGCGAGAATGGTTCCATCGGTAACGACCAGCACTGGCGGCGAATCGATGATGATGTGTTCAAAGCGCTCCGATAGTTCCTTCAACAGCTCGGCCATGCGATCGGAGCCCACCAACTCGGCGGGATTCGGCGGCGTCGGCCCCGACGGCACCACCCAAAGATTAGGCTGCGGGGAAAACTGCTGCAGCACATCGCTCAGCTTGTCGGCGCCCGTGAGGACCGTCGACATTCCCTTTTCGTTGTCCATCCCCAGCGTCTTGGCAATGCCGCCCTTGCGCAGGTCTCCGTCAACGATGACGACCTCAACCTTTCGCTGAGCCAGAGATTGCGCCAGGTTGAGAGCGGTTGAGGTCTTGCCTTCGCCCGCCTGGGAGCTGGCAATCAGTATCGTCTTCGGAGGATTGGGAGCCAGCGACAACAGAATCGACGTACGCAAAGCACGGTAGGCCTCGGCCAATATCGACTGCGGCTTCTCGGTCACAGCCAAAGCCACTTTGTGTCCAGACATCTTGCCCTTGGCCCGTCCAGCCACTGCCAGGGCCGACTTGTCTCGGCTCAGCGCCCATTTCGCGGGCTCAACGCTACGCTGTAGCGGCACCACGGCGAGTGTCGGGGTCATCAGCATGGTCTCGACATCTTCTGCAGTCTTCACCGAGTGATCGATACCTTCCTGCCCGAATGCCAGCATCACGCCAAGAACCAGACCCGCCAGCAGACCAAGGCCGATGTTGAGCGCCTTGCGGGGACGGACCGGTTCAGCCGGAGGTAGCGCCGTATCCACCAGGTGAATGTTGGTAGACTGCAATCCAGCAGAAACGGTCGCGTCTTTCAGACGTTGCATCAGACTCTGATAAAGCTGCTGATTTCCCTCGAACTCGCGCTGCAAAATATTGTGCTGAATTAAGAGCTGATTCTGTGCGCCGACAGCTTCTTTCTGCGCATTTACCGCAGCCGAGGCCAATCTCTCGCGAGCGACGGCCGACATATAGTCTCTGCGGATTCTGGCCAGCACGCGTTCCTGTTCCGCCGTGATCTGGGCTCGTATACCTTGAATCTCCTCATTGATCCGAAGCGCCTTGGGAAACTTGGGCCCATACTGAGCCACTGTCTCGGTGTACTGGTCCTGTAGATCTGCGGATTTCTCCTCCAGCCGTTGCAGAAGCTCGTTGTGCATTAGATCGGCAAGCTGCTTCCTGTCCGCCTCAACCTGGCGGTACAAAGCTTCCTTTTGCAGACGATCGCTTTCCGCAGTCGTCAGGTCGCGGCTCAGGTCTGAGAGAATCTGTTCCTGAACGCTTCCCTTCTCGCTGGTATTTACAATCTCGTGCTGGCGTTCATATTCCACCAGGGCCTGTTGCGAGGCCTCCACCTTGGCCTTCAATTCATCGAGCTGCTGCTCCATCCATCCCGACGCCTGCCGGGTGGCGTCGTATTTTTGACGGAAGTTGTAGTCGATATAGTTATTGGCCAACGTAGTTGACACCTTGGCTGCCAGTTGTGGATTCGGATCCTCATAGCTGATATCCAGCATCCTGGTTTTTGGCGTCAGCTCGACGCTCAGCTGTTTCTTGAATGCATCGATCAGCTTTACCTTCCGCTTGTCGGGAGCGATCTTTGCCAGCTTGTTGGGCTTAATCAAACTGGTCGTCAAATCCAGCTCTTCGATCGTCTTCCACGCGAGATTTTCGCTCTTGAGAACCTGAATCTGGGTTTGGACAAATTCATCATCTGCCGTGGACTTCTGAAACAGGTCCTGCAACGACTGGATAAGCGGGGTCTCGGATTCAACCTGGACGCGAGCGGTGGCCTTATAAACCGGCTCCATGCGAAACGAGACAATTGCAGCCAGTACGGTGATGATGATAGCGACGGTCGCGATCGTCCACCTCCGTTTCATCAGCGTGTGCCAGTAGGTAGCGAGCGAAACATAGTCCTGGGCTGTGACTATGCTGGCTTCCATCGCCGGCAGCGCGCGAACCGGGAATGGCGGGCCCGCCATGTCTCTCGGCATCAACTCCCGACCTTCAATTTCTCCAGGCAGCTCTCTTCCAGGCATAAGAAGTCTTTCCCATCATCTCCGCGACTGTGACTCTTGCGACCGCACTTCCGATAACCTTCCTTCGAAGCTACGGACGATAAACGACGGCCAGCGTCGCCGCCTGCAACGCAGCCTGTCCTATGTTTCGAAATGCTCTCTTGCTGGCGCTTTCCGGGATATAGAGAATGTCATCCGCCATCATCACAACGTCAGGCTGCTTGCCCGCCAGCACCAGGTTCAGATTTACCGGAACCTGCTCATGGCCTTCCGTGGCTTTGGGATCGGGGCGAATGATGACAGCCTTGCTCTTGACCGAGTTCAGCTTCACGTCTTCGGCCATCGCCAGCGCCTGAAGAACCGTCATGCCATTCGAGGTGGTAATCATGAATCCACCTGGCTTATTGACGGCGCCCACGACATAAACAATTCCGGCGCGTGGAACCGTGATCCGGTCGCCAGGATAGATTTCGACGTTATCTTTACCGCTACTCCCCTCCAGCAGCTTCTTGATGTCCACCGATTGGGTTGGCTGTCCCGTCGCTTGCTCGCCCGCGGTACCCCTGCTGACGATCGCCAGATTGCTCGCACCATCGGCTAGACCCTGGGCTTGCGACAGCACATCCAGGAGCGTGGTTTTACCGAAGACGGGATAGATTTGCGGCATCTTTACCGCCCCGGTAATCGCCACCGACTTCAGGCGGGAGCTGACAATCGTGACCACGATGTGGGGATTGGTTACCAGTCCGCCGTCCCGCAGCTGCTTGGCCAACGAATCGGAGAACTGTTCGGGAGTCAGCCCTGCGGCCGAGAGCGGGTCGGTCAGCAGCGGAAGAACGATCTTGCCAGCCGGACTGACGCGATACTGACGCGACAGCTCAGGCACATCGAGGACGTAAACTTCCAAAACGTCGTCAGGACTGATAACGCTGTCGCCAGAGTTATCGGCGGTTGTCACTGGTGCCGGTCTCGTCGCTGGAGAGGCAATAGTCGGAGAATTAGACGGTACGACTGGGGCCGATTGTGCGAATACGACCACGCAAAATAGAGACAGGCTTAAGACAGCGAGGGCTGACCTGGGGACACATCTGGAACCGGCAAGCATCCACATCTTTAGCTTTCCTTCCCCCTGCGATGTCCGTTCCGGGCTTACAAAATTCCATCTAAAGCTGGAGTGCACGCCCACAATCAGACCGCAATAACTCACACAGATCGGATCTTTTCCGTTCGCTTAGGGAGGCCGTGAACGGTGAAGGTTGAACCCTCTACGCTAACCTGCCAGGGCATGAACTCGCTCTGACTTGTGAGCTAGTAGTTCGGACAAGCCTTTGCCGTTTTGCAGTAACAGAGCTTGGCAGTTCTGCAAACGTTAGAAGTCGTCCCCCCGTCGAGCTGTCCAAAGTTCGCGGACGCACCATCAAGAGGAGCTGACGTCGAGGAACCCAGATCCACCAGCGAGCCATTCTTCACCGACACCCGCGAGTTCTCGCCAACCAGCAAGGACACGCCAGGAGCAGCGATCTTGGCCATACTTCCCTTCGAGGTCTCAATCAGATCACCGGGCGAAACCACGGCCGTTGTCGGAACCGTTATCCCGTTGACCCGAACCCGTCCATCACTACGGAGCAAATAGCTTTGCTGGCTCTGGGCGCAAATACAGGCAGCTAGCAGAAGGAATGCCATCGCGAAGTATGAAAAACGCACTGTTCTGTTCATTTCGTATCACGAACTACCGAGAAAACTAACAGCATTAACGTCTTACTGCAATGAAACAAAAGTGGTAAATTTCGAACCTGCGGTCAAGAAATTCTGACTGGGAAATACCGGAAACTTCAAGTTTGGTTGATCAAATTGTCACGAAAGTGCCCTTTTAGCTTCTCAAACATCTTCATCGCCGGCCTTCCAGGACTTTCGCGGACGTGTGCAGCGTGACATCGTCGATCCACAAGCGACCACGGATAACCGTGTCCTGGCGATCGCGACTCAATCGCAGATTTATCAACTTGGTATCCCGCCCAGTGGTGAACTGCGCCTGCACAGCTCGCCAATCAGTCGTGTAGCTTGTCGGCTCGGAGGTGCCGAGGCTCGCCCCGGTGTAAGCGTCGAAGGCGGTGAGGCGAGGTCCATTGGCGGTTTGAAGATCGTCGCTCTTGATCCAGGCCGAAGCCGTATAAGCAGTGTTCGGCGCCACGGGTATGAGCTGACTTAATCCACCGTCAAGAACTGGTGTGCTGTAGGTAACAAGCATCGAGCGGTGTCCATCCTTCACCGTCTCGTCATCCACATTAACCGCGGTTCCTTGCGGAGTGATACGCCAGCCAAACCCGCCATTCAGAATTTCATCCTCAAACGAGCCGTTGACCACCAGATTCTGCTCGCTTCGTCTGGTAAGCTTTGAATCCCGGGGACCGCTCCCCAAGCTGCTTCCAGGCCGCCTCGGCTCGACTAACGTCTTTCCATCTCAGCAAGCTATCGATGTAGAACAACGCATCGTGATAATCGATGTCCGTGTTCAGGCCGATTAACCGCGTCCAGACTTGGGCCGCAGCCTCGCGTTGGTTCTCTGCCACCAGCAAAGCCACGAATTGCAGGTACACATCCTGATTGGGAGGCAACATCCGCAGAATGGGATCGACCTTGCCCAAGACGCGCCATGAGGTCTTCAGCGTCAGCGGTACAAGACTCGGATCGCCTTTGAGCACGGAGGCGAATAATCCAACCGCCGGTTCGACCTCGCCTTGCAACAGATAGAAGCTAGCGGCGTTCCACGCCACCTGCGGCGTTTTGGGATCGACCGCAAGAGCTTGTTCGATGGCCAGCCGTTGCTGCTGAGCATCCCCCGTCTCGTAGAGAGCTTCGGCCAAATCGAGCCAGTTTTCCGAGTCATAGCGATTGAGCCGGACCGATTCGCGGCAGTAAGGCACAGCCGCCGCGGGATTCGACTCGGCATCTCGCAAGTGCCGGCATAGCAGGTCGTAGGCAGCAGCGTTGCGTGGCTCAAGAAAAATTGCCTGTTCGAGAGCGCTCTTGTTGTTTTCACCTGATAAAGCGAATGAGCGATAGCCGCGGATGGCAAAGTACGAGTAGCCGGCCGCGAAGGCGGTGCAACCAAGCAATAGCAGCCAAGCGGGTATTCGGCCACGCAAATCAGCTCGGCTCATCTCGCTTCACCCCCATGGCCTAAGGGTGTCCGGCGTTTACTGCCTCGCCATTCCACCTTGCCAGTGCCTGACCGCCTGGTGACAGCTGCTCCCGCTAAGACCGCAAACAGAGCGGCGTTCGCAGGCACCTGCAAATTGAAGTCGCAGAAACTGTGAATCAGAATGCCGCAGCAGCCGACCAGAGCTGCCAGAGCCAGGCTGCTCTCGTAGTCGTGCTGCCAATTCGTCGTCTTGCGCAGCGCCTCGCGAAACAAAAAAAAGATCAGGGCGGCGATCAGAGCGAATCCAAGCAAGCCGATTTCCACTATCGCCTGAACATAATCATTGTGCGCAGCGTTGACGAACTGATTCGTATAAAAGGTGCGAAACGAAGGAAACACCTCGACAAAGTTGCCTAATCCGTAACCTAGTAGCGGGCGCTGCAAAATCATCGGAATACTATCGCGGACGATCGCCAGACGGCTGGTGACATCTGCTTTTTCGCTCTTGTTTTGCAGATGCTCCAGCCTTCCCTGCAAGGTCACGGGCTGCAGTATCAGCACCAGGATCGAAAGCAGCAGGACGAGCACCAGCATCGACAGCAGAACACGATGTCCTCGTCGTCGCCTCAGTATCAGGATGGCGAAAATCACCAGCTCCCCGCCAAACGAAAGGATGCCACCAAACGATGCCGCCAAAAAGATCGAGCCGGCCATGATCAGGGCGGCAAACAGAAGAAGGATTTTGGCGTGCGATTGAAAGAGGAAGCTCAGCCCGAAAACCAGTGCGAAGGGGAGCAGCATCTCCATCAGCCCGGCGTAATGCGCATGGTTCGGGTAGGGACCGTAGAGTGCGGAGTGAGTGTCCGTCGGAAAAAGCCAGAAGACTTTGTCGCTTTCCGTTCCACCCTGGGCAATAGCAACTAGCGCGGTCAACGATCCGAAGCAGACCAGAAACAAACTGAACAGTTTCGCTCGTCGCTCGCCGCGCAAGATTTGCGTGGCTACAAAAAACAGGATCGCGTAGCACGCCCATTGAAGCGACTTCACCCAAGTGGCGTACCAATACGCGGTGCGTCCAAGAAGCTGGACTGCAATCAGAACGGCAAGCAGAAAAACCGGCCCGAAGAGCGGGGTCCATACGATGCTGAGCTTGCCGGCGGCCACCTGACTCGCAGCCCAAAGCACCAACAACGCCGCACTGGACACCTCCAGAGTGCAGATGGCCCAATATTCGGCTGACCCGAACGCCACTACGGCGAAGGTCAAAACAACACAGATTCCCACTACAAGTAGTGCACTCAGACTCTCCGGCAAGCTTTTACTGGCTAGTTGCACCCCGCTCGGCGCCCTCTGAGCAGTCACACCTGTGACTTTTGTTGGCAAATTAGACTGGGACCTCAATACACACGTTTCCCAAGTAGTCGGAGAACTTCTCTGAGTTTAGGCTAGCAAGCTCTCGATCCTTTACCGGAAACTACCAGCGACGGCGGATAATCCTCTCACAGACTCCCAAAACAGTAGGAAAAGTGTCTGTGAGTGCAATATATGCAGCTAAAGTGCTAGTTGCAATCGGCCTTTTACCTTGAAAGTGCTATGTCCGTATCTTAGTATTTGGCTTCCGAATTGGACAAACTAAAGATCATAAATCCTAATGATCAACTCCAGATCGTATTTAAGGTTGTTGAGTAAGCTGGGCTGGGTTGTTGAACGGCTGCCGCGCTTCCTTTTTCGTCGCAAGTTCCAGATTCTTATCGACGGCCTCCTGTCAATGCTGTCGATTTGGTTCGCTTATCAGCTTCGATTTGACTTCAACGTGCCTTCCCAACATCGGGTGGTGATGTGGACCTGGGCGCTCCTGTTGTTCGTCCTTCGGCCGCTTTGCCTCCTGGGGATGGAGGTCTATCGCGGCACCTGGCGCTACTTCAACTTCAACGACGCCCTGTCATTCACCGCCGGTGCTCTGCCGGCGACCGCGCTGATGCTGTTGATACGCCTAGGGGGGCCGGGGGCGTTCGGAATCAAGGTGCCGCTGATTGTGATCGTGGTCGATTGCACCTGTTTTCTGTTCCTCGGCTTGGGAATGCGCGGTCTGCGGCGGGTTCTTTACGAGGCGTCTCTCAAAGAGGGCCGTGTCAAACGCACTTTACTGATAGGAACTGAAGAAGGGCTGGCCTCAGGCTTACGGCAGATCAACCTGCACCCCGAGGTACTGGTCACCGGTTTGCTGACAGCGGATGAAAACCTGCGGCGTTCCCGGATCAGTGGTTTTGCCATTGTCGGAACGCCTGACGAACTCGAGAAGCATTTGGCCTCTGGAGAAGTAGATCTGGTGTTAGTAGGGGACACCGATCTTGACTCCATGGCTAAGACCATTGCGGTTTCCATGGAGTTCGGAGTTGAGGTTCGACTGCTCCCGTCGGCGAAAACCATCATCAGCGGCGATGTCCGGGTCTCGACCACTCCCTCGCCAGAACTAGTTTTGGCTCACAGCAAAGACTCAGAACTTACGCCTCATCCCCTGGTTGTGGAAGCCTTCCGTGGGCGCTGCGTCTTGATCACTGGAGCCGGCGGTTCGATCGGCTCTGAGCTGAGTCGCCAGGTATCCCGTCTTCCGGTAAGCGAAGTGCTCTTGCTCGACCAGGACGAGAACGCGATGTTCTTCATCCACACCGAGATTACCCGCAGCTCTCCCTCCACCGTTCTTGTGCCGGTGGTCGCCGATATTCGAGACCAGGATCGCCTGCGCGCGATCTTCGCCAAGTATCGGCCGCAAGTCGTGCTCCACGCCGCCGCCTATAAGCACGTTCCTGTGATGGAGCACAACTGCTCGGAAGCCGTGCTCAACAATGTAGTCGGCACGCGAAATGTCGCCGAGATGGCCCTCGAGTTCGACGCCGAACGCTTCCTGATGATCTCGACCGACAAGGCGGTCAATCCGGTAAGCATGATGGGCGCAACCAAGCGAGTCGCCGAGCTGCTGGTTCAGAATCTTGCGCGCCAGCAAAACGGCCATCCCCGTCATACCCGCTGCACCTGCGTGCGTTTCGGCAATGTCGCCGGCAGCAATGGCAGCGTAATCCCAATCTTCATGAAGCAGATTGCCGCGGGCGGCCCCATCACCATTACCCATGAGGAAATGACCCGCTACTTCATGACCATTCCGGAGGCAGTCCAGTTGGTGTTGCAGGCCGCAGCCATCGGCTCGACCGGCGAGATCTACATGCTGGATATGGGAAATCCGGTGAAGATCAGAGATCTGGCGTGTCGCCTCATTCAGATGTCGGGACTCCGGCCCGAGCTTGATATCCCGATTCGCATAACCGGGCTGCGTCCCGGCGAGAAACTACATGAGAAGCTTTGGGGAGACTCTTCGCGGGTCATGCCTACAGCTTTTCCGCGAGTCTTGTCGGTCGAGCCCTCCCCGCCACGCTCCGACTTTTCCGATCATCTTTGCAACCTTGAACGAGTCGCGCTCACCCGCGATGACGACTTAGCGCGCGAAGCACTCCTGCAAATGCCGCTCGAATTTGGTCTATTCCCGACCGCCGTCAAGACCGACAGATCATGGCGTCTCGACCGGCGTGGCAGTAGCCTGATCGACGAAGCGGGGCCTTTGGCCGGCAGAACCGTCAACGCTTAAGCGTCCGCGGCACTAGGTCAGTTTGAGAGGCCCAATACCCAGTCCGCTCGGCCCAATCATTTCCTAAAGGGCTTTGCAGTTCGTGAACCCAACTGCCATTGCGTTGAAATGGAAACCCGCAGGCATGGTTGCTGGCCGACCTTTGCTAAGGGCCAACTACGCTGAAATGCGGACGTTACCCTCGCTATCGTCCTGGTCGCGACGCCGCTGCTTGCGGAAGGGCTGACCTGCTGCGGAGTGCGCGTTTCGCTCGTCAACAGAGGCATTTCGCCTGAACCGCTGCTCCATCCAGAGGCTGCCCAGGATAAAACCGATCCCCAAGCCACAGAGCAGCACGACCAGCGAGATGGTCACCAGTTGCGTTTCTGAAAACGGCGGAAGCAAGGGACTCTCCTTATCACCTGCTCAAGCTGGCATTCATCACTGTGAGAAGCCCAACTTTTGCGGCTCAAGCCTCACCCTAGGCAAGTGCAATCCCTCTGCCATTAGAAGCATGATCGCGTGAGGGGGCTCTAATTTACCCCAACTTCTGTCAAGTAAATGACGTTTATTTGGCTCTATCGTTAGCCCTCGGGTCCCGCTCCCCCGAGACAGCGTGCAACGCTAGCAGAGCGCCCTTTCGCGACAGCCGCTTCCGCAATTCTGATAGAAATGAGGTACTGGTCCCCGCTGCTCGGCCGGGAAATCGCACATGGTCGATATCCACTGCCACATCCTTCCCGCGGTTGATGACGGCTCCCGTTCCTGGGAGATGACCCGGGAGATGTGTCGCATCGCCGCCGATGACGGCATCCGGCACATTGTCGCTACCCCGCATTGCGATGACACCTACCGTTACGACCGCGCGCAGTGCGAGGCGCTGAGAGAAAAGCTGGAGCAAGCGTCGGAAGGACGCATCGAGTTCAGCATCGGTTGCGACTTTCATTTTTCCTACGAAAACATCACCGACGCCATCGCAAATCCAGAGCGTTACAGCATTAACGGAACGCCGTACCTGCTGATCGAGTTCAGCGACTACGGCATTCCGCCTAACGTCGCCCAACTGTTGTTCGAGTTCACCAGCCGAGGTATGGTGCCCATCATCACTCACCCGGAGCGCAACCCCCTGCTGGTGCGTCGACCTGAGCGGGTCCTGGAGATGGTTGACGCCGGAGCGCTCGTCCAGGTCACCGCAAACTCCATCACCGGCTTTTGGGGAGAAGCACGCCAGATCGATCGCCGCGTGGCTGCTGGCGCAAGGATTCGTCCATGTCATCGCTTCCGACGCTCACGACGCGAGACATCGCCGGCCTGTGCTATCGGAGGCGCGAAACGTGGTGGCAGGAATGCTGGGAGAACAAGCCGCCGAAGACCTGGTCACCAATATTCCGCAGGCAATCGTCGAAGGAAAGCCCCTGCCGATGCGATGGCCACAGACACGATCTTCAAAGTGAGCTCAGACATTCTCGGGCGACGCGTCATAGTCTTCGCGACTTCTCGACAAACGCTGATTTCGCCCATTGACCCCGACATTTCCGCCACCGTTTCGGCCACTCCACAAGTCCTCAGGTCTAAATCGTCGCCCTCTGGCCAGCGAAACTATTTAAACCAGTCGCTTACTGTGATACATCTTTTGGTTCTCGAGGAGATGCTTATAGTGGACACAGGTGTACTCGCGTAACAGAGGTGCACCGTAGGATCGCCAGCAACCATCGACCAGCTTAAGTTCGCGGAGGTCTCTCATGCCGATGCCAACACCAGTGTCTTTTACACCTGCCATTGATTGTCACGCTCAGACAAAGGTTGACGCAAAGCAAGCACACCCTGACAAAAAGAAGATCTTCGTTTTCTGCGACGGGACCGGCAACGAGTTTGCGAGAGAGCGCAACAGCAAAGATGCAAACTCAAATGTCGTCAAGCTCTATACCGCTTTACGCGTAACCGATAAACAGGTCGCCTACTATCACCCCGGCGTCGGCACCATGGGCGACCCCACCATTCGCCACACCATTCCCCGCTTCTGGTCCAAAGTTAAAGGACTTGCGTTCGGCTCTGGCTTCAAGGACAACGTGCTCGACGCTTACCGATACCTTATGGAGACCTACAACGATGGCGACGAGATCTATCTCTTCGGCTTCTCGCGCGGAGCTTACACCGCCCGCGCACTGGCGGGCATGCTGCATGGTTATGGACTGCTGTGCCGCGGTAACGAAGGCCACCTGCTGTATGCCTGGAACATGTTTCATGACGAACTGTCGGACAAACGCGATTTGCTGAAGCTGTCGCTTCGCAACCGTGGCGGAAGACATGCTCATAGCATCAAGCCGAATTTCGCGTTTGCCCAAACCTTTTCGCGTGACGTGAGAATTCGTTTCATGGGAATTTGGGACACTGTCTCCTCAGTAGGTTGGATTTACGAGCCTCTTCGTCTCTTGTACATGGCCCAGAATCCCATCCTCCAGGTCGGTCGTCACGCAGTGAGCATCGATGAGCGCCGGGCCTACTATCGCGACAACCTCTGGGGCGACCCGGTTGACATCACAAATCCGGAATGGCCTGAAGATCTCCGTGCACAAGGAATCCAGCAGGACGTCACTCAAGTGTGGTTCCCTGGTGTGCACTCTGACATTGGAGGCAGCTACCCGCAATGGGAAGCGGCCCCGGCCAACGAAGCCCTGCGTTGGATGATCGGTGAACTGCAGCGTCACGGCGCCGAGTTTTGTCAGGAGCGGGTCGACATGATACTCGGCACGCCAAGCGGTGTGTATGCCGCCGACGAGATCTACACGCCACCTGCGAAACCAGACCACTGCCTCCACGAATCACTGACCGGACTCTGGCGGCTGCTTCAGCTGTTTCCGCAGCAGCACTATGACAAAGAAGACCAGCAGATCGAATGGCGTGTCCCGTTCGGCACACCCCGAACCATTCCCGACGGCGCCATAATTCATGGCTCTGCCGTGCGCCGGATGGAGACCACTGTTCCCGGGGAACAACCTTATACCCCACACAATCTCAGCAAAGGCGAATGTCATCCTTTGCTAGCGCCTCCGCCCACTACGACTGCCGACCTGACCGGCTGCTACGTCTACCATCCGACAGCCGAGCGGAGTGCCGCACGCGATAGCACATTCTGGCGAGAAGCGAAGCTGGTTGTGGGCGGGATATGTTTTGCCATCTTCCTGCTTCTTGTAGCCGCGGTTGCCTGGTACGCGCTGTGCCTGGCCGGCTTACTTTTGCTGCTCGCAGTTTTCCTGGTACACCACACCCCTGGTATCAGGCATCTCCTGCACTGCATATTTAGGGGTAGACATCTCTTTCACGGACATTGACGCCCGTCGGATCTATCGAACCTTCGTCTGTTTACTCCTAAGGCGCGCCGATGGGTGCACCGCCTGAAGCGCGAGCTCGTTGGCCTCATGGTTGTCTTCGCGACTGATGTGCGCGATGGAAAACTCGAGCGAGCGCGCCAGCTTGCGGCAGGTCCAGTTGAGCGAGTAGAGGCGCGGGCTACGGCAGACGTATTCCCCGTTCATCTGCTTCACTACGATCTCTGAGTCGGAGAAGACGTGCAGGGCTTTGGCTTTGGCCGCCACCGCGTGCTGCAGCGCCTCGAGCAGCGCAAAGTATTCGGCCACGTTGTTGTCCTGATGGCCGATCCACTTGGCGATGCGAACGGTCTCGCCGCAAATGTCGTGGATGAGGACGCCAATTCCCGACGGGCCGGGATTCCCGTGCGATCCACCGTCGACATAGGCCGTCAGGGCACTCATGCGTCACCTCTAAGGTCGTTCATCCGATGAGATTCGTCAAGATGCGAGATTGGTTCGTCGAATTGACGCCGCTGAAACATCGCGCTTCTGTGAAAAAGATGTGAATCGTTATTGAAAAATTTGGCCGTATGTTCCGGAACCTCCACTGCTGCTATCGCTTGCTGAGAACTGTTCATCACCCGCAAGAATATTGGCTGTGCACACACCTTGGGCGTTGACTTTTCCCCGCCCTCCGTTAGGATGAGTTTCGTCGACGGCAGAAAAGAGCGGCGCCAAATGCGGAGCCGACTTGAAGTAAGCCGAAGCGATCGGTAAGCGAGGCGACTCGCGAAACCGCCAGACCCGAAAAAATCGACAGCGTTGCGAGATGTCTGCCGAGGTCTGGAACTGCGAAAGCGGTGATCGCATCCAGGACAGCTACGGTACATGCGTCCCCGCCGGCAACTCTCTCGCAGGAGTTGGCGGCTAGAGCATAACCAATGTGGCAAGTCCACAGTCGACGGTCGAAAAGGGTAGGCTTCCATAATCCGTTGCCCACCTGAATTAGACTGAACGGTCGGTAAGCGAGGTGACTCGCGAGACCGCCAGACCTGAAAAAATCGACGGCGTTGCGAGATGTCCGCCGAGGTTTGGAACTGCGAAAGCGGTGATCGTATCAAGGGCTGCGACGGTACATGCGTCCACGCCACTAACTCCCTCGCAGGAGTCGGCGGCTGGAGCATAACCAAAGTCGCAGCCTTTTCCATTTTCTGCGCGATTCCGCTGCGCCGCCCTATCTCACGCTCCACCCAATTTACAAAGTACCTGCTCAAGGCATACAACAGCAGGAGACGGAATTCGTCTCTAACCAGAATTGCGGCCCGTCCGCGGCAACTTGACGCGAGGTGAACATGCAGACTTGGAAGAAGACGTTGATATTCGGCAGCATCGGAGCAGGCGCCGTCCTCATACTCACCGGCCGCCGCGCCGTAGGGATGGGCTTTGCTGCCGCCGGTCTCACCATACTTGCCAGCGAGTATCCCGAGAAGTTCGAAGCCGTGTGGGAGAACGCTCCCGACTACCTGCAGAAGGGCATGCAGATCTTCGGCACCCTGCAGAAGCTGGGCGAAGGCTTCGTCGAAGAAGCCGAAAAGCGCGGCGCCAGCACCTGGCGCGACATGCGCGCGCAGTACGGGGACTAGCAGCCGTTCCACAAGCGAGGTTTGAAGGGGCACGGCTTCAGCCGTGCCGCTAACATCGTTTCTCATCTCAACAACCGGCTTCGGCCGGTGACACAATGCAACCTCAGCGGCTGAAGCCGCGTACTTATTCGCATCGTTATGGCACGCCTGAAGGCGTGCCCCTTCAAAACCACTCCGGCAACTGCGAGCAAGAGCCGATCCCTCACTTCGTTCGTGATGACAACCAAAGAAAAGGATCAAGCTTTCCCTTTCGCGTGGGGATGGGTGCGGTCATACACATCCATCACGTGCTTCACCGTAAGCTGCGTGTAGCGCTGAGTGGTCGACAGCCGCTCGTGTCCCAGCATCTCCTGAATTGCGCGCAGGTCAGCGCCTTCTTCCAGCATGTGCGCGCCGAAGGCGTGCCGCAGAGTGTGCGGATGCACGTCGGGTGACAGGCCGCGGCTGACCGCGATCTGCTTCACGATGCGACCGACACTACGCGTCGTAAGTCGCGAGCCGCGTAGATTGATAAGCAACGCCTTCTCCACAACGCGCTTCGTCTGCTCCAGCACGCGCTTGCGCGCCGGCAAATAAAAGTTCACAGCTTGCGCAACTGAATCGCCGAACGGCACGTAACGCTCTTTCTTGCCCTTGCCGCGCACCAGGATGATCTGGTTCGACCAGCGCACGTCATCGAGGTTGATGCCGATCAGCTCCGAGTTGCGAATGCCGCAGCCGTAGAGCAGTTCCAGGATGACCTGGTCGCGCTCGGCGAAGGCCGACTCTTCCGGCATGCCGGCGTCGAGCACGTTGCACACCTCTTCGACCGTCGGCACGCGCGGCAGCTTCTTCGGCAGCTTGGGCGTGGCGACCAGCGCTGCCGGGTTCTGCTCGACCACTCCCTCCTGCGCCAGCCACTTATAGAGCGAGCGCAGCGCCGCCAGCGAGCGCGCGACCGAGGTCTTGCTCAAGCCACGCTCGTACAGGTTCGACAGGTAGCTGCGAATCAGGACGTGGTCGATGTCTCCCCAGCCCTGCGGCCCGACGTACCCGGCAAAGCCCGCGAGATCGTTCGTATAAGCCTTAACTGTGTGCGGAGAGGCATTGCGCTCCTGCAGCGCGCGAAGGAACTTCGCGACTGCCTTCTCCACCGTGGTTGCCGCGGGCTGCCTCATTCGGACTCCGCTTTGCCTGCTGCCCGCTTGGCACGCGGATGATGCTCGCGATGCACCCGGCTCAGCCGATCGAGCGCCAGATGGGTGTACACCTGCGTGGTCGAGATGTCGGCGTGCCCCAGGATGGTCTGCACCGTACGCAGGTCGGCGCCGTTCTCGACCATGTGGGTTGCGCAACTGTGGCGCAGCATGTGAGGCGAGACGTGACGTCCCACGTTGTGGGATGCCGCATTCACCAGTTGCCACACCCGCTGGCGGGTAATGGGCTTCGCCCCCCGCGCAATGAACAGATGCGGCGACGCCTTCCCTGCCCCCAGCACCGGCCGCGCATCGCGCAGGTAGGCCTGCACGATCTCCTGTGCCGCGGCACCCAGCGGAACGATGCGCTCCTTGTCGCCCTTGCCGCGCACCAGCACGTATCCCAGCTCGAGCTTCAGGTCTTCGAGCTTCACGTTGATCAGTTCCGAGACGCGCAGCGCCCCGGCATAGAAGACCTCGAACATGGCGCGATCGCGCACGGCCAGCGCTTGCGACGACGCGATCGTCCTTCGCGCGCGGCGGCCCTTCGAGCAGCCGCTCGACCTCCACCGGCGCGAGCGACTTGGGCAACACCTTCCACTGCCGCGGGGTGTCGATGTTGAGCGTCGGATCCTTCTCGATGTAGCGGTCGAGCAGCAGGTACTTATAAAGATGACGCAGCGCCGACAGCTTGCGCGCCACGCTGCGCCCGTCGACGCCATTCGAAAACAATGCGTTGAGGAAGTCGCGCACATCCTGCCGTCGCGCCTCGCGCACTGTCCGCTTGCGTTTAGCGACGAACTCGGCATACTGCTCCAGGTCCGAGCGATACGCGCTCACGCTAAGCGCGGCCAGCCCCTTCTCGACCTTCAGGTAGTCGAGGAAGGCAGTGAGGAATCGCGTATTGGGATCGGCAGTCTGCACGTGTTTAGTATGTCCTCCGTCGCCGGGCGCGGGAATGATGAGCGAGGTACGGGTGGAAGCAAGTCGCCAGTTGTTCGGCCATCAGTTCTCAGCCATCAGTTCTCAGCCGTCAGCCATCAGCAAGAACCGTGTCATCCCGAAGCGCAGCGAGGGACCTGCAGTTCGCCTCCCTAACCCAGTACCTTGCGTAGAAGCCACCACATCACAATTTCTCTTTAATTACGACGCTTTAGAATCATGCACTTAAGCCACAAATCACCTCTAAATAATTGATTCCCAGTGACTTACAGGTACTTAATTGAGCCGCAAGGACTTACGCGTTGTAAAGAGCCGCTCCGCGGCTCGGGGGGAGTTGTGCGCTTTTGACCCCACGCTCACGCGTGGGGCTAACGGCTCGTCGGCGCTCCGCGCCTGGCGCAGCTAGGCTCCACGCTTTCCGTAGGTACGACACTTCTGTCGGCTTGTTGCGAAACTCCTGTCGTCCGCTTAAGCGGACTCGCGATTTCCCACTTACGCCTACTCAGCATTGAAATGCTGGGCTAATATCTGCCGTCCCTGGGACGGACGCATGCTTTGTGCCACCGTCATTCGCTCAACAACGCGTTCGTGACAGCGGCGAAGAGCCGCTCCGCGGCTGGGAGAAACTTGTGCGCTTTTGACCCCACGCTCACGCGTGGGGCTAACGGCTCGTCGGCGCTCCGCGCCTTGCGCAGCTCAGACTCCACGGTTCCCGTAGTCATGAAACTCCTGTCGTCTGCCGTTACAAAATTTCTTTAGGAAATCCCTGGTTACGAAACTCCTCTTACCTCACACCCCTGTCGTCCGCTTACGCTCACCCGCAACCGCCGTCTGCGCCTGGAGAGCTGCCTCGCTTTGCGGCGGCTTGCGATTGGCGTCAGCGTCAGGTTGCGCGAGTGCCTGCGCAGCGTCGCTTGACGTCGGCTGCGCCTTCGACGCGGCGGCCTCGGCCTTGCGCTGATCTTCGACCAGCTTCCTGGCGGCGCGCTGGATGTTGTGATTGCGCGCCATCTCCTCGTATTGCAGGCGCCGAGTGCGACGTTCGCGCCGGCTGCGGCTGCGCTGCTGTTCGGCAATGCACCGCATCATGGCATCGTTCCCCTCGCGCTCGTAGACGTCCATGATCTCGACATCGTCGGCCGTGACTTGCGCCGGGGTGCCCGGAACAGGGGTCTCGGCGTCGCGCAGTAGCTGACCGACCTTGGCGCGCACGACATCGTCGTTCCCATACATTCCGATACCAGGATCCAATGTATTCCTCCCACTCAATCCAACCGAAGGATTGAATGGGGCACCCGATGTACTTTCATTCGTCGGTGGGAACGCCGCTTCGGGATCGAGGCTGAGGTGGAGGTCCGCGGGCAGATCGTGTTCCTGCTCGAAGCTGTCCCACACTGTGGGAGAGGCTTCAGTGTCGGCCAACTGGAAACGCGACGACCGCTCCCATCCCTGCTTGCTCTTCAGGTTCTGCATGGCGAGGCGCAATACAGTGGTAAGCAGGCGCGCGTGCTGCGGATCGATCTCCTGATACGCGATGGCGTCGGCCAGTTGCATGAGCGCGATCTGCACCGAGTACAGATCTTCGAGCAGCGGCAACCTGAGCACCGCCGGTTGCTGGCGCGCACGGGCTCGCGCGGCCTTCATGCGGCGGCCAATCTGTTGCAAGTGGAAGCGACAATAGTCGCGATGGCGCAGCGGCGGCGATTGGCATAGCGCCCCGCTGGCAAGGATGTGGTGGCAGGTGAGTTGAGACATGGAAGCTCCTTCGTCGTTGAGAAGTGCGGGTTGGGTGTCAGGTGTCAGGTATCAGGCGTCAGAGGGTTGTGATATTTCAAGTCCGGAGCGTCAGGAGTTGTCTGAAACCTGATGCCTGAGACCTGACACCTGGTTTCCCCACACTTTCCCAGTTTCGAGATTAAGCATGAGTCAACCCAAAAGTCTGTGATGTTGGCACAAGCGGAGGGTACGAAAGTAACCAGGCGACTAGGTAGAGGGAGTGGGTTGGCAGCTCCCACATTTCCCAAACGAAGGGAAATGTGGGCCACCGGGCGACAGATATGCCGCCCCTGAAGGGCTCCGGAAAGCAGACGAGGCAACCTACCCAGGACTCGCGTCCCGGGCTAAAGATTGTTTCGCTCTTCGAGCTTGGGATTAACACGAGCGGACGGGAGCAATCGGCAGGAATGAGTTGCGCAAGCGATACCCGGCGGAAATCTACATTTGCCAGCGCGCGGCATGTAGGCCACCCGATAAGGTTCTGAACAGGTGAGAGACACGGATTGCCGGCTCCCACCCTTTCCCAACCGAAGGGAAAGGATGGGGCACCCACGTCGAAATAAGAAAATGAGTGGGGTGCCCGACGGCATACGTTAGGTTTGTCCAGCTAGCTTTCAAGCGCCTGTTCGGAGGCGTTGAGGCGACGCTTCTCCGTTGCAAGTTTGGCTTGCGCCTGCTTCAGTTTTTCTTTCAGCTTGTCGCACTCCTCCTGGGCTTTCTTCACCCGTTGGTGAGCCGACTTGATATCCGACATCGCGCGTTTGTGGGTTTTCAGCATGGGATTGGTGGGAACAAAAGCAGGACTATAGTACACCGAGGTTTCGTGCGAGACCCGCATTTGCCAACCGAAGGCAAATGTTGTGGCACACCGTCCAAAGAAGGGGCTCCGTCAATTCGGGTGGAAGCCCTCGGATTTATCCGAGGGAATAGCTCGGTCTCTCTACCCTGGGCTTCAGCCCTGGCCGGCGCTAAAGCGTGTTTCATAAAAGAGATTCCTTTCCCTCCCGCATGAATGCGGGGGCTCCCACCTGACCTCTCTCGTCTACGGCGGCAGTTCCGGTCGCGGAATGGGCAACCGCTTCCACATTTCCCAACTGACGGAAAAGGACGGGGCACTCACATCAACTGCCCAGCGCTAAAGCGCGATCGTGGGGGGAAACGTCTTTTCCCACGCATGAATGCGTGGGCTTCCACCGGGTGGTGGTTCGCTCAAGAAATCGCGCACCCCGAGTGAGCCTCGCGCCGCAGATCGCGCGTCATCACTTGGTATCGAAGAGGGGGCGCGCCATCTCGTCGGCATTGGCTAACTGCGGATGCTCGGCCTTCCAGCGCATGGCGGCGGTGATGCGCGTGCGTCCGCTGGGATGATCGTAAAAGAGGAACTCCTCGATAGGACCGGGATCGAGCTTGCGATACTCGCCCAACAGCATATCGACATTGGCCTCGCCGTCGGGTTGTTGGGCGGCATTCAGGCCATACATGTCTGCCTCATACTCCATGTTGCGCGAGATCGTATTGTTCACCGGCGTCATGAGAATCGAGTAGACGGAGAAAACGATGACCGCCAAGGGCAGCACGGCGACATCGGTGATGCCGCGCACCTGCCACTGCTTACCCCAGCGCGCGAGACTGAAGTTGATGCCCCAGTTGAGGAAGGCGAAACCGATCACGATCACCACGCCAAGCATGACCAGTCCCTTGTAGGCGTGGTTGAGGACGTAGTGGCCCATCTCATGTCCCATGGTGGTTTCGATTTCAGGCAAGGTGCAGCGCTTGAGCAGATTGTCGTTCAGCGAAATTCGCAGCGTACCGGCAAATCCGCTGACGTTGGCGCTCACCCGATTGGATTGGCGCGAGGCGTCGAACTCATAAACGTCATGCGCGGGAATTCCGTTGGCGCGCGCCAGGCTGAGAATCGGGTCCTTGATCCGCGGATCGGTCAGCGTGGTGTACTTGTTGAAGAGTGGAGCGAGGTACACCGGAGCAATTAGCCCTACGAACGCCGAAAATGCGATGGTCAGGACCGCTCCCCACACCCACCAGGTCCTTCCCAGCCGTCGCACCAGTGCAAACAAGGCCACGACGAGGATGGCTCCAAGAATTACGCTGATCAGCAGCCCCATCATCTGATCGCGCATCCAGGGACCGAAGGTTTGATTTAGCAGACCATACTTGTGTTCGCGGAAGTAGCCTTCATAGAGGCTGAGCGGAAACGTAAGTATGGAAACTACAAGAATGAATTGAATCCAGTAGAGTGCCGTCTGTAAAGGCCGGAACCGGGTAATACGTTCGGCGAGATCACGCATTCGCGCCGACCAGCGGAAGTGCAGCAGCAACCACATGACGAACACGGTGGAAAGGAAGTCCCACAGCAGCAACCAGTAGCCGCCTTCGAAATAGGCATCGGAGCGGGCACGCTCAGCAGGCGGCATCTTGGCCAGATAGGTGTCGACGGCGGCGCGGACATCGAAAGCAGGCGCAGTCTGGGTCTGGCTTGCGGAAGCCGGAATGGACGCAGCATCCGGTGTAGCGGGCTGCGCGAAAGTTAGAACGCTGACCAGCAGAAGCGTCAGGACAATTAATAGGCTTGCACGGAGCATTGCATCCCCTGTGGATTCCGGATGAGTATACGACGGGCGAGGCACGGGATTCGCGGGTTCCGAATTGTGGGGCTGAGCAACCCCGGAACTCCTGTTGTGTTCGCTAACGCTGATCAGTCCCACTCATTACGACAACGAAAACGAGCTGGGACTCCGGTACCCGGCCCATGCGACTACTCGGCCATCACGCGATGGCCGCCGAGTTCGTTCTTCTTCAGCGTGAACGACAGCACAAACATAACTGCGGAGATTCCTGCCAAAACCAGGAAGGTGTCGAGGTAGGCCAGTGTGGTCGCTTGTCCTATGACGGTTCGGTAAATCAAAGCGTACGACTTGCCGAGGGCGGTGTTGCTACCGACGCCGGATGCGAATGCGCGGTTGGCCAATGCGGCAGCGGTATTGTCAAAGCTGCGCTGTCCATTGGTGATGTTGGCCACCAGGAATACCTGGTGGACCTGCGCCCGGCGCGCGATGAGCGTCGTCACCATCGAGGTGCCCACGCTGCTGCCGATATTGCGCATGAAGTTGATCAGGCCGGCGATGCTGCTGCTTCGCTCGGGCGGCATACCCACATAGGACGAGAGGTTGATGGGGACGAAAAGGAATCCCAGCCCAAACACCTGAACCACTCGCAGCATGGCGGCGCTGCCAAAGCTGATGTCAAGATCGAGCCGCCGGCTGGAGTAGAACATGGCAAGCGATAGCGTCAGCCAGCCGATCGCGATGAGATAGCGGGCCTGGACCTTGGTGGAGAGGAATCCCATCAGGGGCATCATGAACAGCAGCAAAAGACCGCCGCCGGACAACACGAGGCCCGCGGATTCGGCGCTGTAGCCGAGCAGCGATTGCAGGAACAACGGCATCATCACCAGGCTGGCGAACAACATGACGCCCAGCACGAAAATCATGACGTTCGCCTGCAGGAAGTTGAAGTTGGCATACAATCGCACATCAACAATGGGGTTCTTGTAAAACCATTCCCAGACACCGAGCGAAACCAATCCGACAACCGCAAGCACCGCCAGCGTGACAATGAAGTGCGACCCGAACCAGTCGTCCTCCTGTCCTTTGTCGAGCATGATTTGCAGCGCGCCAACTCCCAGCACAAGCAGGGAGACACCGATGTAATCGATTCTCGCGAGTGCGCCCGCTACACGCTTCGACCAGGGCGGATCTTCGATCAAGCGATAAACCAGGAAGAGCGCGAGAATTCCGACCGGCAAGTTGATAAAGAAGATCCAGCGCCAGGTGTAGTTGTCGGTGATCCATCCGCCGAGGGTTGGCCCAATGGTCGGTGCAACAATCACGGTGACACCATACAGAGCGAAGGCGAGTGCGCGCTTATCGGGAGGAAAAGTATCCGCCAGGATCGCCTGCGCCATGGGCTGCAGGCCGCCTCCGCCGGCGCCTTGCAGAATGCGAAAGAAAATGATGGCTCCGAGACTCGGCGCCAGTCCGCAGAGTAGCGAGCTCACGGTGAAAATTGCCAGGCAGGTCATGAAGAACCGCTTGCGGCCGAGGACGCTGGCGCACCATCCGCTGATCGGCAGCACTACCGCGTTGGAGACAAGATACGAGGTGAGTACCCATGTGCTCTGGTCGGTGCTGGCGCCAAGATTGCCGCCGATATACGGAAGCGCCACGTTGGCGATGCTGGTATCGAGCACCTCCATGAAGGCGGCTACGGCAACCACAACGCCGATCAGCCAGGGGTTGTACTTCGGGTGCCAGGCGGGAAAAGCGGCTGGAGCCGGCGCCGCGACGGTGAGCGGCGTACGCGTCGATTGACCATCGAGTGTTTCCGGATTGGCTGCCATAACTTTCGAAAATAAGCGACAGTGCTACAGGCCACTCAGCAACCGCGAGCGACCAGCGCAATTCAGGGCCGTCAGGCGCGTTAAGCGCTTCACCCTCTGCGGGCAAACGGTAGAGCACTAGATGACGGGAAAGTGCCTTCAGGTTCAGCAATTCACACACCCGCTGAAGCGCTGGGCTAAGATATGCTGTCCCGCATAAACTCAGCTGGGGAGTCACGGAAAAGAAGGCATGCGGGGCCGATATCGGTCCGCAGCGGACGGAATCTACACGCGCTGAGGTGAATGCAAGAATGGCGACTGTAACCTTGCACATGGTTTCGAGCCTGGATGGATTCATCGCGAAGAAGGACAACACCGTCGCGTGGCTGGAGAACGCGGGAGGCGTTTACGAAGCTGGGGCTTCGATTTCGGCTGAAGAAATTGCTGCCTTCGTTAAATCGATCGACTGTTATGTGATGGGCTCGCGTACCTACGAACACGCGCTTGAGCTGGGCTGGGTCTATGGCGATACTCCGGTGATCGTGGTGAGCGGCAGAGAATGGCCGCCGGCGAAGAAGAGCGTCGAATTCTATTCGGGCGATCTCAAGACGTTAGTTGACGAGAAGCTCGCGCCTCGGTATCGAAACATCTGGCTGGTGGGCGGAGCGATGTTGTGCCAGCGCTTTCTCGAACTCGGGCTGGTAGACGAAATCAGGTTGACGATCGCGCCGGTGCTGCTGGGGGATGGGCTACGGCTATTCGGTTCGCTGACGGAGCAGAAGTGGAAGCTGAAGAACGTGACCGCTTACAAGAACGGATTTGTGGAGTTGTGGTACTCCGTGGTTATGGCGTGAGAGTGCCGCCCCTGAAGGGGCTCGACATCAGATGGGGACATGTACCCAGGACTCCCGTCCTGGGCTACAGATTGTTTCGCTCTTCGAGCTCGGCTGAGGTCAACGCAATCCCTCATTCATTGCAAACACAGGAATGAGTGGTGCGCGCGAAGTTAGCTTTCGCCACGATGCGGCTGCGGTGCCGCGCGTTCGCCCAGGGTGGGTTGAGGGGAAGCGACGCCTCCACGCCAGTGCAGAACGTTGTAGCCGTACATCCCCAGGCAAAACAGATTGGCGGGAACGAAGCCGAATTGCGAGGTTCGCACTCCGATGACGCAGATGATGGCGCTATTGGCGCCGGCGATAATCCAGCCCTGCCATTTGTGTCTGCCCACCAGATAGGTCGAGAGCAGGGTAAGCGCGCAAGATATGTAGTCGAGACGAAACAAATCAACCAAGTCCGGCAACGATGCGGACTTCGTGCTGCCCATCGTTGGTCTATAGCAAATTCAGTGTAGGGTGGGCGGGGGCGACAATTCCGTGATGTTAGTCACAGAAAACGCAATTTATGGCTAACGATGTTGTTTGGATTGCGCATGATTCTGCTGTCCGCCGGATGTTCGCCACATTCTCAACCACAGGGACGCCCGGTCGTTGCGCTATTCCGCTTGTGATCTCCCACCGGCCGCCGTGCAGAAATAGGTGCCTGCGGCGATCATATATGCGCGCCAGTGCTCCATCCCTGCGGAGTATACACAGCTCGCTACTTTCGCATTCGCAACGAGCAACCAAACCACAATTCCGCGCTTCTAACCCGCTGCTCTGCTGAGCTCGGGACCTGAGGCCACTATTTCTCGCAAGGAGAAGATGTATGAACCCTGGCCGGCTCGTGATTGTGCCTCTGATATTTGCCCTGCTGACAATTTTGTCGCCCTTCCCCGCAACCGCTCAGGAGCGCGTGCTCCACAGCTTCGATGGCTACGATGGAAATCTCCCCATTGGCAATGTCGTCTTCGATGCTGCCGGAAATCTGTATGGCGTAACTGCGCAGGGCGGGCAGTACGGCTACGGAACTGTCTTCAAACTCACACCAGGACAGGATGGCACCTGGACAGAGTCGGTGCTGTTTACTTTCCACCCTTACGCCCCGAATAATCCGCAAGCCGGACTCGCGATCGATGCTGCCGGCAATCTGTACGGCACAACGTTCTTCGGCGGCTTCGGCTTACACGTTGGCTTCGGCACCGTCTTCGAACTGTCCCCCGCATCGGGTGGGAAGTACACGGAGAAAATTCTGTACCAGTTTTCAGAGGACGAGGGCAGACCACTTTCGCAGCCAGTCTTCGACGCGGCGGGAAACATGTACGGAACGTGCGAGGCAGGCGTTGTTTGGGAGCTAACGCCTAACGGTGATGGCACATGGACAGAAACCGTGCTACACCGCTTTACCGGGGTCGACGACGGCGGTGACCCAACCGCCGGAGTGACTTTGGATACTGCCGGTAATCTGTACGGCACGACCCAAAGTGGCGGCGAATACAAAGTGGGCTTCGTCTTCAAATTGACTCACACTTCCAACGGGTGGGTTGAAACCATACTGCATCAATTCAAAGCCGGCAGCGATGGCGCGTATCCAGACGGTGCTCTAGTTCTCGACGCGCAAGGCAATGTTTACGGCACAACCTTCGGGGGTGGCTCCCCATGCGGTGGATTTGGCTGCGGCACGGTGTTCAAGTTGACGCCGACCGGCGTCGGGGAGTGGCCGATAACACTCCTGTATTCCTTTTCGGGCAATGACGACGGTGGTAACCCCGAGGCGGGCATGATTTTCGACAGGGCAGGAAATCTATATGGCACAACTAGCTTCGGCGGCAACTTCACTTGCGGAAGCGGCTGCGGCACGGTGTTTAAGCTCACCCCAGCAGGCAATGGGCAGTGGTCAGAAAGCGTATTGTACGACTTTCCCGATGCTGCAAACGGACGATTCCCCGATAGCCCGGTTGTGTTCGGCCCGGCAGGCGATTTGTACGGCACCACGAACTCGGGCGGATCCGGATTCGGCGTCGTCTATGCGGTCAGCGCCTCCATCCCTAAGTTGCAGTGAAGTTGTCCGGCCCCAGTTTTCGCCCTGTTCGAGACCTGGGCACCTAGGGCTCATTATGGGAAGCCCCTTACCTATCTAAGCTTCAGCTCCGGAATGTCTCCTCGTTCGGGATGCCTCCCGCCCTTCGTTTTATATGTCTTGACACGTATATGCCTATTTCGGTATATATAAACGCATGGAATCGGTATTCGAGATCATTGCCGAGCCGAATCGCCGGGCGATCCTCGGCCTGCTGGTCTCGTCCGAACAGTCGGTGGGAGAGATCGAGCAGCGGCTTCGCATGTCGCAGCCGATGGTGTCAAAGCACCTGCGGGTGTTACGTGATGCAGGTTTCGTCGAATCCACCGTAGACGCACAGCGCCGTCTGTACCGGCTGAAACCGGGGCCGTTTCAGGAGTTGGATACCTGGCTGGCCCAGTTCCGCCGGTTCTGGAGCGCTCACATCGACGCTCTCGAACGGCACCTCGACCGCATGGATCAGGCAACACAAACCACAAACAAAAAAACCAAGAAGCCGACGCGGCCCAAACCGCGAAGACACTAAAGGAGTTTCGAAATGAAGATCAAACTGATCACCTTGTACGTGGACGACCAGGAGAAAGCTCTGCGCTTTTATACCGACGTCCTGGGCTTTGTGAAGAAGACCGACTTCAGCAACGGACCGTATCGCTGGCTCACGGTGGCCTCGCCCGAGGAACCCAATGGAACTGAGTTGCAACTGGCGCTCAACAACAATCCCGCGGCCAAAGCCTATCAGCAGGCTATGTTTCAACAATCCCAGCCCGCGGCGATGTTCTTCACCGATGACCTTCAGGCCGACTACGAGCGCATGAAGGCGCGCGGCGCCGAATTCACCGTGCCGCCCAAAGACGTGACGGCATCGAAGATTGCCACGCTGAACGACACCTGCGGTAATCTCATTCAACTCACGCAGCTGATGCAGTGGCAGGGCTGACGTCCAACTGCATCGCCGCGCATATCGCCAGATTAGGGTTGCTGCAAGGAGAAGGTACATGATCGAACGCGCGCAATACACGCCGGGTCCTGCCAGTGGAGCGCAGGTGCGCAAGCAAGGAGAGAAGTGGACGCTCATTCTCATCCGAGAGCTGCGCCACTCCCCCGAAAAAGTCTGGCAGGCGCTGATCGACCCGGCGCAGCTGCGCGAATGGGCTCCCTTCGACGCCGATGGGAGACTCGACACGGTTGCAAGCACGGTGCATCTGACCTGGACGGGAACGGCACAGGTTACCGAAACAACGGTGACGCGCGCCGATGCTCCCGAGGTGCTTGAGTTCGGCGATATGCGGTGGGAGCTCGAACCTACAGCCGACGGCACGCGTCTGACATTGTGGCATAAGATCGATCGCCGCTTCATCGCGTGGGGCGCAGCGGGCTGGCACATCTGCTTCGACGTGCTGCGGCGGCTGCTCGCGGGTGATCCCATTGGACGCATCGCCGCGCGCTGGTGGCCCGGGGTGAATCGGCTTACCTTGCCGGGCACTTCACGGTAGCGCTGTCGACGTTCGAATCGGCGATCGAGCGGGTGCCGGGCCAGCCGATTCCCCGCTACGACGCCGCCGCGCACCTTGTTCAGCTCCAGCGTTACGAAGCGGCCCGCCAGCGCGATGAGAGGCCCGTGACCGAGCAGAGCCGCCTCGCACGAAGATCGACTATACTCTGGGCAACACGGCGCTGGTGCTGGTCGATGCCGCCGGCGCGGTCGAGCACTATGACAACTGCCTGGCCTCGACCGCGGTTGGCGCGGGCCTTGACGCGGTCCGGCAGGACGCGGCAATCAACCGCCAGTTCGCGCCGGAGCAAGCTCCGCCCTCCATCGCACCGCAGGGCGAGAGCGACCGTGATCAGTATCCTTCCAAGAAGCGGAATCGTCCGCCCGGTGCACGCAAGCGAGGCGACGGCGGGGAGCGACCCGACGCCCGACGATTCAGCCGGGACCAATCCGCAACCTGCTGGCTCGAACTCGCAGGGTGAAGCGGACAACCGGCCGGCGAAAGGCCGCCGGCGAGCCGGGGCGGCGGACGAGCCAGTAATTTGCCCCCTGGGTCCGCGGGCGAATCACCGGACGACCGCCTGGACAACGCTCTCGACCAGATCCGCGACGCCCAGCGCCGGCGGCTCCCCGAGGATTCGCCATCCGAATCCTCCGGGGACGGCCGCAAGGATTGGTGAGGCCATGCGGCCCCCTGCGTGTGGGCTCCCGGCCGGACGCATCGCTCCGGCGAATTTCCCTGCATTATCGATCATGTTGCTGGTCTTGCTACTCTGCATGCGGATCGAACCCACGCCTGCCCGTCCTCCAGACGCGTTGCGGGTCCGCCTCGAGGCCGGCCCGGGGCCTTACTACAAGGGTCAGGGCGTCGAAATGGCCGCCCTGGTGCTCGGCCGCGACCAGCGGCCCAGGATCGAGCTTCCCCGCTTGAGCCATGCCGAGATCTGGACAGCCGGAACTTCGTTCAAGCCGGTGAGTGCGACAGGAATTGGCTCGGTGGAATCGGGGCGACAACCTGTATAGCACCCGGCTGAGAATCGTGCCCCGCCGGTCGGGCCCGCTCGAGATTCCCGCCGATCCTGGCCCGCATTGACGGCCGATCTGGCCGGAGCGGGCCGTTGTGCCTCACGGTCGAGCCTGTTCCCTTCGAGGGACGGCCTGCTCGAGTTCCTGGAGGGGTGGGCGAGTTCTCGGTTCAGGCGAGCGTGATGCCCACCACGATTCGCGTCGGTCAAGAGTTCATTCGGCCATCGGATTGGGCTCACCGGCCCGGCCGCCTGGGGAACGACCTCACGTCCTGATCTCAGCCGGTTCGATCCAATTCCGCTGGCCCTTCGAGTCGAGCCCTTGCCCGATGAGCGAACGAGTGAACCGCCGTCGGTGACGTTCGTTTATCGCATCC
The DNA here is from genome assembly GCA_963819645.1 of uncultured Acidobacteriaceae bacterium. Taxonomy (GTDB): domain Bacteria; phylum Acidobacteriota; class Terriglobia; order Terriglobales; family Acidobacteriaceae; genus CAVVDY01. The sequence goes on along the minus strand of CAWFWZ010000005.1, from coordinate 3,081 downwards.
GGCCCACCCGGGCAGGCAGCGGAGTTGTACCGCCGGTGGCGATCGCGGCGTTTGATCCGCGATCCATGCGGTACATCACCAAGGTGACCCAGGGCGTGCCGATCAAGGCCGCCGCTGTTCCGGCGTTCGACCCCAGGACCATCAACTACACTGCCCCGGATGGCGATCGAAACCGTCGGATCGCCTGGGCGAGTACGGCGCTCGTTCTGATTCTCTGCGCGTTCCTGGGACTTGCGGTCGTCATTCGACGACGGCGACGCCTGGCACGGCAAACCAGCCTTCGGCAGGCGCAGCGGATCGCCCGGCGAATGGTCCGTGAGCTGAGCAATACTACTGGCGAGGCAGGCGCATCGGAAAGATGTGAAGGGGAAGTGGCCCGGAGGATCATTGCTGGTCTGATCGCCTACGCCCGGCTCGGGATCGGCCGTCCGCCGGGTGCTCTGACACCCTCTGAGGCTCGGTCGGTTGTCCACGAGCTCACCCGATCGGACGACCTGGGAAGCCAGGCCGCCGCACTTGTTGCCCGATGCGATGGGTGCTTGTTCTCGCAACGGCAGACGGGCCAGGACGCGGAAGCAACTGGTCGCGAACGCCCGAGAGCTCTTCAGGGCCCTCGGGCGAGCCTCGGTTTCCAGGACGCCGGAGACCCCGATCAGCGAACCGCAAACGCGTGCGAGCGAGTGACCGCCGTGTTGAAGAGCTCGCGGGCGGCCGGTGCGCCAGCCCTGGCCTTGGATACCTCGAAACCCTCGATTCGCAAGGCGGGAATGACCTTGTTGATCAGATTCTCGATGATCGTCAACGGCTCGCCCTGGTCGGGCCCGACGAACAAGTAAGCGATGCCGTCCTTACCCATCCGGCCGGTCCGGCCGATCCGGTGGACATAGTTCTCGGCGTCATCAGGGACGTCGTAATTGATGACGTGGCTGATCCCTTCGACATCGATGCCCCGGCCGACGACATCGGTAGCCACGAGAACCGGAATGGTTCCGTGGCGAAACCCGCGCATCACGCGATCACGGGCAGCCTGGGGCAGATCACCGTGGATCGCCGCAACGCCGGGGACCACGCGACGCAACCGCTCGGCCAGCCGGTCCGCCCCGCGCTTGGTCCGAGTGAAGACGATGCACTGGCGGGGATTGTCTCGTTTGAGCAGATGAATCAAGAGCTCGACCTTGCGATCGTGATTCACCGAGATGTAATACTGCTGGATGGTCTCGACCGACGGCTCATCCTGAGACAGGTTGACCTCGATCGGTTCGAACATATACCGCTGGGCCAGCTTCCGGACATCAGCACTGATCGTGGCGGAGAGGAGCATGGTCTGGTGCGGGGTCGGCACCTTGCGGAGGATGCGTTCGATGTCGGGACGGAACCCGATGTCGAGCATCCGGTCGGCCTCGTCGAGAACGACGTGGCAAATATCCCCCATGTAGAGCGTGCGGCGCTCGATGTGGTCGAGTACCCGGCCGGGCGTGCCGACGACCAGGTCGACCCCCCGGCTCAAGGCTTTGAGCTGCCGCTCGATCGGCTCGCCGCCGTAGATCCCGCAGACTGACACATCACGTGCATGCGCAAGCTTTTGCAGCTCACCAACGATCTGCTGAGTCAGCTCGCGCGTGGGGGCCAGAATGATGCCCTGTGGGCCGCGAGACCGGCCCTCCAGCATCTCGATCAGCGGAATGCCAAAGGCCGCCGTCTTGCCGGTACCGGTCTTGGCTTGACCGATGACGTCCAGACCATCAAGCGCCTGCGGAATGAAGGCCGCCTGGATCGGGGTGGGTGTGGTGTAACGGGCATGCGCCAGGGACTTGAGCATCATCGGGCTCAAACCCATCGAATGGAATCCCGAAGCGGGTTCCTCCTGGGCTCGTCGATTCAAACAATCCTCCAGAAATGTCAATCTTGCGGTGATAAGTGGGTCGTGGCAACCAAGGCGGCACGACCGCTGAACTTTGTCAAGCTTGTTCTTGACTGCCCTTATCTTATCAGTTTACTGGGTTTCGTCAAAGGCATTACGGCGGCAGCCGGATGCTTTGGCTGGGAGCAGGCCGGCTTGACGCTCTGGGGGCCAGCATCGGGCCCGGATCGGCAAACCGCGGATGTCGAGCAATTTTTGTCCCTGCGAGCCGGTCAAAGTTCTTGCTCCCGGAGAGTCTGGCGCGCTAGTGTCGTATGAGGTCGTAAGAGGGATGTATGGCGTTGCGGTCGGACGACGTTCGCCGCTTCCAATGATCCCCCATCCGACCGGATCCGGGGCCGTTACCGGACGACTGCCGTCGGTGGCCCCGCCGAGGCAGACCAGACCAGGAGGCAACCCGTGGCCGACCCAGCACCCCAATCCCCCGACTTGCAGCAGAAGTATCGGCAATTCCTCGACTTGCTGCCGCTCACCATCGCCCTGGCGGGTCTTCCTCCGAGCGAGGGACGGCTGTTCGGCGAAGATCAGATCGAGGGCCGCGGCATCACGGTCAAGATGGCTTACCGCGTGGCCCGCAACGTCGCGAAGGAATGCCTGGGCGGATCGTAAGACCGATGACGGTCGCGTGTCACGACCGCCAGCGATTCTCGATCTCGGGGCTATTCGCGGCTCGAGGGCAAACCGATAAGTATCGCGTGCCGAGCATGGCCGCCCAGCGCGATCGGGATGGGCCGCTGCTCGACATGCCTCTCCCTTCGGCATCCCCACGCGAAAGGCCTACTCCGAGATGATCACGACGCAGCAATCGCTCGCACGACCGCGCCGCATCCGAGCCGCCTTGATCGGCCTCGGCCTGGACTCCTACGATGACCATCATCGGTTGACCCGGAGCGACCAATCCCTGGTGTTCGGCGGCTCCGCGGAGACCCATGCCCAGCTCCAGGAGATCGTCTTGCTGATGGAAATGGAGCTGGACCGGCAGGGGCAGCGACTCGGCGACCTCAATCCGCTCGAGCTGGCCGAACTGGCCTGGCGGATCGACTCGCCCGAGTTGCACGAGATCGCCCTGCGGCTCGAAGCCGGCCTCAACCAGCAAGGGCGCGCGTTCGAGGATCTTTCCGCGGAGGAACTGACTGCCTTGCTGGCACCCGAACGGGTCG
>CAWFWZ010000004.1:0-580081 GCA_963819645.1 uncultured Acidobacteriaceae bacterium | reverse complement strand
AAGGGTGAAGAAGGGCACACGAAGACTACGTGTTTGATAGGCTGGATGTAGAAGCGCAGCAATGCGTGTAGCTTACCAGTACTAATCGCCCGTTCGGCTTGACCATAAAATTTACTCGGCGCATAGCTATAACTCCGCACAGAAATCGGTATGGAGAAACTAGCCCGGCGAACCTGCCGGCAGCGCCTTTGGGCTTCAGAAGAATGTCGTCTCGAGAATGACCTCTTCTGAAGGCCCGACACTCGCTTTATTATTCAATACCCAATGCTGTTCAGTTGTGAGAGATCGTCTGCCTTGAAAGGGCACGGCTTTAGCCGTGCCGATCGAGCGTAGATACGAGTCAGGGCACGACTTCAGTCGTGCCGATCAGGCTCAGACGTTTTGAAAGGGCACGGCTTCAGCCGTGCCGCAGAAGACCCAATATCGGGTCAGGGGCTTTAGCCCCTGAAGAGTTCTTTCGACATCGACGTACCAGGTTCTGCGTGCAACCCACGCCTGGAACCGAGCGGCCTACGGGCCCACGTCAACGAAGCCGGTGATTTTACCGCGGGGGAAATACCCGTTCCCATACCGAACACGGAAGTCAAGCCCCGCCGGGCCGATTGTACTGCACGCGAAAGTGTGTGGGAGAGTAGGTCGTCGCCGACATAAATAACGGCCTCATGTGAATAACATGGGGCCGTTTCCTTTTGCACTCACAAAATACTTGTCTGTCATCCTGAGCGCAGCGAAGGACCTGCTTTTTGACGCTCGCCAACCGCACTCGGCATTTCTACCGCAGGCTCCCCACTTCGAGTTCGCTCAGTGTCACGCCTGCAAAACGGCTCGACATAAATAACGGCCATCTGGAGCAACTCAGATAGCCGTTCGCTTGGTGGTTACAAATCTTAAAACGCTTTGGACAGCGCGAGCTTCACGTTCGCTCATTCGCTGGCAGCCGGAGTGCGAGGAAGTAATCGGCGGGGTAAAGGTAATCCTCGCCGGATTCATCCACAATGCGGACCAAGTCGTGCTTGGCCGCCGATTCATCCGGGAGGGTGGCGTAAAGCTTTCTCCGCTCCAGCGATGCAGCGTATCCGTCGTTACGGACACACAAAACGAAGGCGTCGTTTCTAGTGGTCCTGCGCGAGGAGCCGTTTGATCTTGAATTCTTTCTTGCCGATGCCATGTGCCTGGTACCAATGTAACTCTGCCGTCGCCAGTGCGCCATCTCTAAGCCTTGAAGGGGCACGGCTTTCAGGCGTTCAGGGTAGAGCGGCGCTTCAGCGCCGCGTCCGCCAGCCCTTTTTGAATTGTCATCCCGAGGAAGGCTTCAGCCCGACGAGGGATCTGCTCTTGGGCCCAGGCCAATAGCCAAAGTTCTTTCGACATCGACGTACCAGGTTCTGCGTGCAACCCACGCCTGGAACCGAGCGGTCCGCCACGGCGGACCCACGTCAACGAAGCCGGTGATTTTACCGCGGGGGAAACACCCGTTCCCATTACCGAACACGGAGAGATCCTTCGCTTCGCTCAGAATTTCGGCTGGCGGCTCAGACGCCGCCAAGGCGCCTTAAGTTAAGCGCCGCAGGGCCGATTGTACTGCACGCGAAAGTGTGTGGGAGAGTAGAGCCTGCCCTGAGCGCAGCCGAAGGCTCGCCCACCCCATCGAGCCAAACGAAGGCTCGCCGGGGACCCCGGTCGTCGCCGGCACAAATAACGGCCATCTGGAGCAATTCAGATGGCCGTTTCCTTTTTGGTGTTCGCATCCCTGGCAGAAGACGCAAGTCCCGGCGATTTCTGGTCTCAAAGTGTTCTCAATGGAGGACTGTCATAAGGACTCGGCGGAGGAGCTTCTCGGCAAATTTCTCGACGAATTCTTCATCTTCCGGCTTCAGGACATACTCTCCGATCCTGCTGTGGGCTATGCAGCATCGGACTCTGTAGATCCAATACGCTGCAACCTTTAGCACAAGCGTGTCGAATACGCCCTTATCTGTTTCTTTCTGGCTTAAGACATCTGAATCCACGGCCCCTTTCTTTGTAAAGCCGTATACCGAAACCATTTCTTTGAACTCCACGTGTTTCTTCAAAAGCGGATTTCCGTCTTTTCCAAAGTGGAAGAAGATGGAGTCCATCGTACCGTCCCACTTGCGATCAGTGCAGATCTCTTCAATGCACTTGGCTACTGCACTCGGATCCGCGCACTTATCTATGATTAGCTGTTTCAGGCGATCAAATTCATCCCACTTATGCTGAGAGAGGATTTTTCCGATTCCATGGAGATCGTCCCCCAAAGCCTTGATTCGGAGGACGGTGTCATAGTCGAAGCTGAGTTCAAGAAGGTGGTAGAGCTTAAGATATCTCTCGAGAGCGAAAGGAAGGATTGCCGACCGCCTGGCAGCGGCGATGTGAAGACCTGTGGGTAACTTAATTCCTGGATATGCGGCGATTGGGTGGAGCATAGGTGGTGAAGGGCTCGATGCGCTTGCCTCCGTATGCCAGAACCCTCCCCAGATAGCGCTGGAGTCCTCAAAGCTTCCTTTATATTCTTTTAGGCGATCCTTTCTGACTGCTACGTAGTCGCTACCGAACGCCCCGGGCTGGGCATACTGGTCTGGCCGAATCTCAAACAAGTAGGCGGCCAGGTGCGCAGCGCCAAACTTGCCAATTCCAAAGTCAACACCTCTACACGTTAAGAGCATCCCGATTGGTTGTTGATGTTGATCGACTATATCGATAACTGCGGGCCGCGGCATGGTAGAAGATGCAGCAACCACGGGAAGGGGGAAAAGGCCATCCACCGTGCAGGTTCCTTTCCAACTTCTAACAGCTAGCGAGGGGTCGGGCCGGATCGCTCCCTCCACGATGATTATCTGGCGGTACTCCTTGTATAGCATAGGAGTTACTCTGCCTCACTAACCCACAAATCCTCTAGCGGCTTCTCCCCGTCCTCACGAAAATATTCCTTAAAAGCTCTAAAAAGAAGCTTGCGTGTCGCAAAACCGACATTAATCTTCTTGGGGTTAAAGCCGGAGGCAACCCTCTGATAGTTTACAAGGCCCATCGGATCTTCGCCGGGCTCAGCTTGAGATAGTTGTTTTACCAGCTTCTTAATTGCTGAAACAGTACGCTTCTTCCTGTCAGGAGTAGTCATGTAATCCGCAATAGCAGCAAAAAAGGAGAGCATTACATTGTCGCTTCCAAACCAGGCAAGGCCAGTTGGCACTTCGCTACCCAGCGTACCATCATAGATCCTGAAGGCTTCTTGGTCTAACCTCACATACTTTGAAAGGTAAGAAGTAAAATCTTGATACTGAGCATTTAGTTCATCTTCACTACCTGAGAGTATTTGGTCCTCTACTATGCTCTGCGCAACCAAATTCTCCTTTACCACCTCCGTTCCCTTGATTAGGAATGCATGGTAGGACACCACGATTTTGTCAAGGCTGTATCTCCCAGGCCTCTTGCGCCGCGTCGACTCCTTTTCAAGCAACAACTCAAGATCAGGGATGGCATTCTCCAGCTGTGTTTTGAATGTTGCGAAAAGTATCTCTAGCTGATGCCGCATTGACATCGGTTTTTGGCCAGCATTGAGCACAATGATCCGGTAAATAAGGTTGCGTGGATCGTCCTCAAGCCAAAACTCAAGCAGAAGCCTTTGGCTTGGTTTGAAAGAGTGCTTAGCATCCCTAATGTCTGAAAGGATATACGTCCTCTGGAGACCGTCGAGAATTTTTACGTGTTCTCCCAACGACAGCCTTCGCGCCAACCCTGCATCGTCCCCCCTATCGAAGAGCACTTGTAGATGAGCAACTTTTTTGGGCTCGTACGCCAGGGTGATTGTCGGCAGCAGCGCTCCCGCAATTACATCCTTTCTGAGCCGTTCGTAGCCGCGATGTTTTTCTCTGCGCCGCTGGATCGCAAATTTATCAAAGTCCTTGCCGACCAGATCTAAGTATTCGTCCACAGATAACTGGGCGTATACGACCCTCGTATTCGTCCGCTGGTCGATGGTCTTACCTATGATTTTCATCATGCGATGTCCGCTCCTTCACCCCGGTGCTGTCCGCCGAACAGTGGCCATGTCGATAATAACTGTTGTGTTTGGTGCAATCCTATAACATCTCTGGCTGTTTATCAGGATATTGCTCGGATACACGGCCGGTGCCCGACTCATTCTCTGCTGTTGTTGGCGTGAGTGGGAGATGAAACGTGTTACAAAAGGAGTGCTGTGGAGAAGACCATAACTGTCTTTGAGAGCTTCAATGGTTTGAAGGCTGCCGAACTGCGCGAGTGGCAGCTCCTTCCGGACTACGAGCGTCTTAGCGCCGTGTCGAACTGACTCTCGCCCTTTGGCACATGAAAGAGCGTGACCGGGATTGTTCACCAATGCGACGAACTCTAGTTTGCCTTGAGCGCTACAGATGCTAGATATCATCGAGCACCCTGCGCCGCAGCACTCCCGTTCCAGCGAGCTGACCGTATACTCCACCTATACCTCATGCACCGCCGCGCCATTGCTCTTAGCCTGCTGTTTCTGTTGTCGCCGTTCGTCGCGTCTGTTGCGCAGCGACGCGGAGCATCCACTACTCCGCCCCCAGCGGCGACGGCGCAGCCTTCGGTAGATCCCGCAGTCCAAAAGCTCGAGCACGCCGCCGAGGTGCAGGCGACCGAATACCAAGCCGAGAAGTTTCACACTATGCTCAGCAGTACGAGACTCGCACGGCAACAGGCGTCCGATCTCGCGCGTCAGGTCGCGAGTTCCAACGACTCGATCGAACTGACCCACAAGGCCACGACCCTTGAGGACTCCGTCGACCAGGCGCTCACCGATTATCGGTCCTTCCGGCGCTCGCTCTCACAGCAACAGGAAGCGGAGGAGAAGCCGCGGATGAAGAAGCTGATCAAGGCCGCCCACAGCGTCGGCAAAGACGGTGATGCCATGGAGCAACGATTAGAGCAAGTCCCGCTCGACCAGCGAAAGCTGGCGAGTCTGGCTGAGCATCTGGAGAAGGAATTGTCGGGATTCGAGATAGCTCAAGACAGCCTGGGGAAAGAGTTAGGGATCGAATCACACTATTGAAATCCCGTTTTTTGCGGCCAAAGCCTCCCAATCGTGCTAAAGTGCCCGACTTGACGGGATACACACGATGCCATCCTGGCCGTTCCAACGGAAGAAGAATGCAGTTCCCACGTACTCTTTGTTGGAGCAGATACTCTCTCGTCCACTGCCGGAGGAATTGGCTGCGCAAGAAGGTTCGGATGACTTTGCTGGCTGGCGTGACCGCATCGAGTCTGAACTGCTGGATCAGGAAACTGACGAGAACGCATTTGGCTTCGCAACATTCCTGAAGTTCCACCAGGGTATGTTGCAGATTCGGGTTCCCGAATCAAGCGATTTGTGTCTGCTGGTGTTCAGTACTCCACTCAGAGCTGCAGATTACGCACGCGTGCAAATGGCCGGCGAAAAATTCGAATACGTCGCCTCGAGCGCCAGTCAGACAGTCTCAGTGCTTAGAGATTGCCGCGAGCAGGCAAACACAACTCACATCGCATTGGATCGATGCCCACGCTGCTCAACCTTCGTGACCGTGGGTACCTCGGATTTGGATTCACCTCGCAAACTAATTCGTCTCTGGAAGATCTCGAAGGCAACTGAATTCGCACGCTGCAACCTTTATTGGAACTACGCCCGCTCGTCCGCCAGGGAAGACAAGTTAATGTTGGCCCGCGATATCGCCTTGGAATTGGTGGGACATGTCACTGCCGATGATCCTCGTGTGCACCTCTTGCTCGGGAAATTGGCCATCCGTCTGCAGGACAAAACACTTTTGCGAGAAGCGCAGTCCTTCCTCGCATTTCTGAGGCAAGATCCCTATGTAGAAGAGCTGCGAATCGCCGAGCGCGGCAATGAATGGCAATTCTGATAACGCTCCGGCCACGAAACGGCTTAGCTCACGTCGAGGAGTTGTACTCTGTTACCAATGAAATCCAAAGCCATTGCCCCATCACCGATTCAGCAGGCCGAACTCATCCTCCACCTCTACGAGCTGCGCCGCGAAAGCTGTCATGCGCGAAGCTCGCTCCTACATTGGCGGAGAGTTCCTACCACGCTCAGTCGACGAACTGGTCGCGATCGTCACCGGTGGCGGCAAGCATGGCGGCTTTGTGCTTCAGGTATACGGCTACTGGGACATGGTCGCGGCCTTTGTCCATCACGGCGCGCTCAGCGAGAAGCTGGTCTACTGCACTTGCCAGGAAATGTATTTTCAATACGCCAAAATCCAGCCCTATCTTGCAGGGTTTCGCAAAAAGATGAATCTGCCGGAGTGGATGATCAGTATGGAACGGCTTGTCGAAGGATCGAAGGCCGGCCGCAAGCGCCTCGCCACCATGCAGAAGAACCTCGCCGCCATGGCCAAGGCTCAAACGGCACACTAACCTGCGTTGTCATCCTGAGGGAGGACCGCGCGAGCAATCGCGGTCCGAGTCGAAGGACCTGCAGCTCTCACGGCTTCAGCGACGCGCAATACGCGGCCAGCGTAATCATGTCATCGACTGTGAGATTGCGCACAACCGGCTGCATCTGCGCCACATTGACGCCATGGCGGTTGCCGTTCTGCATGTCATTCAGTTGCCGAACTATGTAACTGGGAGATCTTCCCGCGAGAGCCGGGACGTTAGACTGACCCCGCAAACCATCGCCATGGCAACTCGCGCAGGGCAGCGACTTTCCGCCCGCGCCTTCTGCCAGTGCTTTGCCGGCCGCCAAACTACCCACTGGAACATACGCCATGAAGCCCGAGTGGTCGTCGCGTAACTCGGTGAGCTCGAGATTCTCGGCCATCTCGATGATGCGCTGCCCGATCGGCTCTGTCTCACTATTCGCCGTTCGGCACCAGCATCCAGCCCGAGACGTGTGTCGCCGGCACCTTTTCGGTTTCGACCACGCGAACCCATGGCCGAGGCTTCAACTGCGTGAAGTATGCGGCCGCGGATTGCACCTGCTGAGCATTCGCATCTTGCGCAATTCCGATCATTAACATCGAGGGCAGGTGCGCGGACACGGAGGTCTTGCGGGCACCGCTCTTGAAGTCGGCCATCTGCTGCGTAATGTATGCGGCGGGCAGGCCCGCCAGGCTCGCGTTCTCCGGACGCCCCAGCCCCTTCGGCAGATGACAGTATCCGCAGGCGTACACATCGGGCTTGTGCCCGTGCGCCACCACCGGCGGCATAGGAGGATGATCTTCGGGAAACCAGTCGGGCACGCGAAACAGGTCCGCGATCTGCGCCAGGGTGAACGCGGCCGTGCTGCCCGGCACATGCTGCGGCGTATTGTCCGCCGGCTTCGACTCGTCTGTCGAAGCTGGATCCACCGCATACGCCCAGTACAGCGGATTGGCTTGCGTCGCGGGAGCCTTACTTGTAGCAACGTCCTGCGCGCGGGCCAGCGTGAACCCAACCAGCACCGCGCACAGAATCAAGCGTCTCCGCATTATTTGTTGCTCGAGTTCACCATCGGGATGACTGACGACAGTTGCAGATTCACCAGCAGATCGACACGACGATCGATCTGATAAAACAGGGCAGTCTTCTTTGGCGAGATGACCTTCTCAAACAAGGGAACATACCTCATGCGCAACGCCAGCAGGTCCTCATCGACGGCGTTCGCCCGCTTCATCAGGCTCTGCGCCTGCGCATCGGTCATGGTATCGTAGTTCGCCGCGTATTCTTTGATCACCGCCCAGCGTTGGTCATTGGGTGCGATGGCGTCTTTGCGGTACTGATCAAAGACAGGCCAGAACTTGGTGGCTTCCTCCGCAGTCAAAGGCAGGTTCATGGCCACAATCTGCTTGCGCTGATCGCGAATGTCCTGGCGGAGCATCTCGATGTCTTTGTCGGTGACAGTGTTGGGCTGCTGCGCATTGGCGGTCGAGCCCTGCGCTGCCGGCTGCTGAGCTGACATCGCTACGCTGCCCAACAGCAGCGCAATCGCCAACATCAGGAATGCGACATTCTTTTTCATTGCGGTCTCCTCAACTTCGAAATTATCCAGTTGCTCTGTCGGCGTACCGCTTCCCGAGCCTGGCCGAAGGCCGCCGCGAAGCTTGCCGCACTTTTCCAGAGTCGTTCCCTTATAGCTTCCCGTCGCCGCTTTGCGCAATGGAAAAGAAGAAGGTTTGAAGCTTGGCAGGGACACGGCTTCAGCCGCGCCGAAGGCACGCCCTCCAATACCTCCCAGTCCATTCAGGAACGGCACAAAACTGCTACCATCTTTTGTCATGGCTGACGTAAAAGACTTTCCTTACGAGACGCGACTGAACGTGCTTTGCCCGCCGCTCGAGGTCATCGACGAGCGCGCTCTCGCCGATGCCTGCGAACACAAATGGTTCAACCAGACCTTGTGCGCAGTGAACGGTTCGGTGGTGCGCCTGGGCGTGGTCGAGGGCGAGTATCACTGGCACAAACATGATGACGACGATGAGTTCTTCTACGTCGTCGAAGGCCGCCTGCTGATCGACCTGGAAGATCGCACCATCGAACTCGCGCCGCGCCAGGGAGTTGTTATCCCCAAAGGCGTCATGCATCGCCCGCGCGCTCCCCAGCGGACGGTGATGCTTATGGTCGAAACCAGCGCCATCGTGCCGACCGGAAGCTGAAAAAGAGCTAGCCGCGGGATGTGCGCGGATTGTACGGATCGGATTGCGCCATGGAGCAAACCACGCATGTCCCGCAGGAAGGACAGCGCGCCTCAGGCACGCCATAAGAAAGCCCACCGCATTAGCGGCGGGAAAGATGAGTGAAGAATCCGAGTGCCCCGGGCACGACAGAATTCCTGAATCCGGTGAAGACAACTTCGTATCAGGGCCCGGCTTCAGCCGTGCCGAACGTTGGCCGCTAACGTCCCGAGTCCCCTTCAGGGGCGCCACGTCCTCCACCTCGCCGCCAGGCCCGGCGCTCACCGCGTGAGATAATGTCGCCGCGAAATCTTTCTCTTCCTCTTCTCCAGGACGAAGGCTTGATGGAAAGGACCCGCTAGCATGGCGAAACGTCAACGGGTGTTTCAAGGAGGCAAAGAGTACACCGTGACCGGCCCCACCAAGCGGAGCCGGCGCCTGGTATTCATCGACAGCGTGAAGGTCGATGGCAGAGAGCTGCTACTCTTCCGCCCGGTCAAAAAAATCTCGAAACGGGTACCCTGAATGCGCGGGTGCCCCATTCATTCCATCGGTTGGAATGAGTGGGATCTCACACCGTCGACCCGCGAAATTCGTGCTATTCCGGAACGGAGGCGAGACAATGCGCCGATATCACCACATTGGAATTCCTACCAGCCAACCGAGACCGGGAGAGCGCCACCTCGCGCATCTCAAGACCTTTATTGTTGGACACGAAAACAGCGAGTTTGGCGTCGAATGGATGCGCTTCGAAGCGGACGCAGCGGTTCCCGAGTTGGTCCGGCAAGTGCCGCATGTTGCTTTTGAGGTGGATGACCTTGCGTCCGAGCTGGCAGGCCGCGAAATTCTGATTGCGCCGAATAGCCCCTCCGACGGCGTGCGCGTCGCCTTCATCGTCGAAAACGGCGCACCCATTGAGTTGATGGAGTTCACCGACCCCAACCATCCGGCTCGGCGTTTAAGTTGAGGCGATTGCGAGGCCTCTGAGCCGAGCGCCGAAATCCTGAGCGGAGTCGAATGAGCCCCCTCGCTCTCTGTGACTCCGCGAAGCGGAGGCCATAATCATAGCCCAGCACGTGAGTGCTGGGTAAGCTTCTATTAAAGTCTCCGAGCCCCTTTAGGGGCGGCATATCTTTCGCCCACGGAGCGCCCTAAGTTACGCGCGCCTTTTGGGCTAACCAGAGAGGTCTGGTCGCTAGCCCTGAAGACTGGGTGGAGCACTTTCCGAGCTTACCTCGACGTCGCGCAAGGTACCTGTCGGAGTCGATAAGGGTGCAAGCTCCGCTGTAACCTGTAGGCAGTCGAATATGCCAGACGAATCAGATCCAGCAGCATGGCACGAGATCGCGGGGACAGGGCCTTTTGGGTGGGCTTCTCTCCTGACGGCCAAGCTGCGCGAGCGAAACCTCCGAGTCCCGCAAGTTCCGCGATTGTCGATCGCTTCCGATTACGGCGGAGCACATCGAGGCAGTCGTTTCCTAACCGTCGGTGTGCTCATTGGGGATGCTTGGGATTCACTCAGTTGGAATGCCCAGCGGTTGATCGTTCGCGAGCGATACCTGAGGGATAGCCGACGCATGTCCTTCAAAGCTCTGAACGACTCACAACGGCGTGCAGCTTTGATACCTTTTCTCGGCGCAGCCGATGCCATTCGTGGGATTTCTGTGGTCTTCGCAATTGACAAGCGGATCCGCAACCTCGGCGGTTTCGAGGGCTTCTACCAGGGATTGAAGGATCGGGACATCGTTCTAGCGAACTGGAAATTGCACACTTTTGAACAAATGATAACGGTAACGCATCTCATCAGTGTTCTGTTGGGACTGCTCGTTACCGAAGGCCAAAGTCTTCTCTGGATATCCGACGCCGACGATTGCTTCGCTACCGACTCGCACAAGCACGACTCCGCACGGATGATAAGCACGTTCAGCAGCATGTACGTTAAACACAAGCTTGGCCAGCTGTCGATTGGCACAACGCATCTTGACGAAGGGGATCGGCTAGAAGAGGATTTTACGGCTATACCCGACCTCGCCGCCGGCGCAGTTGGAGAATTAATCAACAACATCTTTCTGGAGCTTGGTAGGATTCCTAGCATTAGGACGTTTGCGCCGCAAAAGCTGACTAGAAAATCTGACCTGATCACGTCGTGGTTCTTTCATCCCAACAAGCAGCACCAAAAAGTTGTTTGTGTAATACAGGGGGGCGCGCAAGGGCACCTTCAGATCGGTACGATGTGGGAGGATTTCATTACCCTTTAGAGTCTGCTCTGGGGTAGTCCTGCCGCAGCTTGGCATCGGGTCGTGGCTTCAGTCTCTTACTGTTCTGTCCATTGCACTAGATTCTCTGGGCGAAGCACTCTTTGGCGAGGGGATACCGCTCCCAAGTTTATCTTTCGTTGCCCGAGTAAATTCCAGATGAGGTCGTATATGTCTTCCTCCAGAACTGCTGAATACTGAAGCCCAACATTAAGTAGGTCTTGAATAGACAGGCGGCGTTTCGATCTCAGCTTGGATTCGATAGCAGCCGAAACGGCCGCCAAGGCACCATCTCTGAGCCTCGAAAACCTAGTTTCGCGATATGTGGCGATGGGTTCAAACAAGAATCCTGACGAGCCTGTTTCAAGCGCTCTTCGTCGCTGACTCTCCGCGCGAAGGGTGTGCATCACGTCAACCATGTTCTTTTCCGCTTTCTTGAATTCCTCGAGGCCTTTCATACTTCTCGTCGCGAACACCATATGGAAGAGGAACCGATCGCGCTTCGGATCCATGATCGGAACAGCACAAGAATAGCTAAAGTTCCCAGCTGCTCTGACGGCATGCGCATAGCTGGTTATTAGTTCGTCCTCAAGCTCTTCTCCGTGCATGTCGCGTAAGCGACGAACCTCCGCATGGCCAAGCAGGCTTTCGAAGGGCTTCGAAGGATCTCCCAGAAATCTCTTCACGAAGGAGCTCATGAACGTAATCAACACCTCGCCTGGGTCAATGATCAGCAGAGGCCGAATTCGGTCGACAGTAACCAGCTCCCAACCCCAAGGATCGATGAAAATGAACGGGAATATTTTCGATCGAGGGGTTTCGCTCTGTTGTATAAAATGCGAGATCTTGTTGACGGAAGTTGCGAAATCCCACGGCTCTGCAACAACTTCGATGCCAGAGATGGTTGAAGTATATTTAACGAGCTGCTCATAGCGCGATCGATCGTTTTCAACTAGCAACGCCCTCACCCGCTTGCAGCGGCCCTGTGCTCTCACACCTTGCAGAACCGTAAGCGCACGATGGAAGGAGGTGTCCGACAGGTCGGCGCTCTTCGACCCCCATGGACCGGCGAAACAGTCGATGTAAACGATTTCCTCTGCCCATGTTCCGACGATCGGTGCAAAGGCCTTTAGGTATCGCTCTAAAATCTGGTGCTTAGCCGCAGACTGTTCGCGCTCCTTGTAAGAACTGTCCGTCATTGAATCTCAACGAACTGCGAAGTAGAGTACATGCGACTGAGCAGGGACTTCCGGATGCGGGTGGGAGGAACCACATTCTTAGCAGTTTCCGGGAAATCATCATGTGTTCTGCCGTCAAGAGTGCGCCCTGCTTCTTTTTTCCTCGTGCCCCCCCATTGCTTGAAGAAAAATGCGACCCTGCTCTTCTGGCACTGATCCCGAACCGATCTAACCCATGCCTGATCCATAGGACGAGCACGGGGGCCGCTTTCCCCTCCAGCTATCACCCAGGAAATTCCAGAAAGATCGACAACGCCTATGTCTTCAAGCAGGGGTTCGATCGACAGGAATCGAACCGGCACCGGAGTGTCCCGCAGTTCCTTGATTCTCGGAACGCCGTGTTTTTGGTTTTCGACGCTCACTCCCCACCAGAGATGGGTCAGCGAGGAAAATCGCCCCAGACGTCCGCTCAGTAAAGTGCGTAGTCGACTCGACCTTTTCGTGAGCACTTGGTATGTGTGCCAGTTAGCGGCCTCCATAACTTCGCATACCCGCTCGATATAGTCCTCCGGGATCTTTTCATGGAACAGATCGCTCATTGAATTTACGAATATCATTCGCGGCTCCATCCATCGCAGGGGGTCGAGCAGTCGCTCGGGGACAACCCTTAGATCGAAACCTAACTCGTAAGGGTGTCCGCGTACGCCGCGAAATCGTTCGGCGAATGTTTCGGCATAGCAGTGTTTGCACCCAGGACTAATTTTGGTGCAACCCCGAACCGGATTCCACGTTGAATCAGTCCATTCAATGTTTGACTGTACGCTCACAGGCACTCCTAAATGTAACAAGCATACGATGAGTCAGCATCTAATCCTAGTGGCTTGTTCCACTCGTTTCCGATTGGGAGTCCGAAAATTCAACGCAATGTGTCGCAGAGCAATGGTCCTTGGCGCTTCCCATCCTACTTCCCCAGCAGAAACTCCCGCATGGCCAGGACCACCATCGCCTGATCGTTCAGACAAAAATAGTGGGGAGCGTCGGGTAGTCGATAGACGACTGGCTTGGGCGTGCCCGGATGTTCGGCGGCAAACTCGTCAATTCGTTCCGTGAACCACTTAGCTATGCTCATTAACCACGCCCGGCCAATTCGTATCAAATTTCTTTGGGACTTTAGCCGCTGGCTTCGCAGGGGCTGAAGCCCGACCGTTCTTATGCCTCGATTCGGCACGACTCAAACAGGCTACGGAAAGACTCTTCGCAGTGGAAAAAACAGCAGATCCCTCACCTCTAAGAGGTTCGGGATGACAAAAACACAGGACTTTTATGGCGCAGCTAAAGCTGCGCCCCTTCAAAACGGCGCACGGCAGAGTTTTTTCCGTAGCCTGTAAAAGTCTTGCCCTGATACAAAGCCGAAGATCACCCCGGCATCCACGCGCCGAACCCGCCCCGCTCCTGCAATTACCGTTAACGAACTAGTACCTGTACTTTCGTAACTTGCGCAACCGATTGTCGCCTGCTACGGTGCGCTTGAGGACACGGAATTCGTGTCTTCGCTGCGCTTCGGACGGTCCCAACGCGGCGTGAAGGGTCTTTGACAAGTTGGTATCAGGTGCCCGATGTCAGGTGTCAGACGTTCCGTATCAGACGTCATCTATGACATGTCAGGGTGGTCGGTGCCACCTAAGATAGGCGCCAAATATTGCACATTTTATGGTGCAATTGCGTACTGTAACTCTCTGTCGCTCAAGATTTTGCGTGCAACTTCTCTGGAATCAAGATTTTAGGTGATAAATGTTGCCTAAACCGTTGATAACAAAGATTCGCAATTTAGTTTTTTCAGAGTTCTCGCGTTATCGGACGTAGCTACCCAAAACGCCGCCTTACGCATGTGCCCGATGGTGATGCCGAAGCTCCCGCAGGCGCTCCACGTCGACCGTTCCGCCGACGAAAAAGATCGCTACCGCCGCGCTGCACATGGCCAGGATGCCGTCCACGAGAAACGCAGTGTGAATTCCTGCCGGCATCGACGACGCGGAGACGACGATGGCGGTGTTGAAGCCGACGCCAATCGATCCGCCCGCAATCTGGAACATATAAACGATTGCGCCGGCCAGGCTGGCTTCGGACGGATCGAGCGCGGTGATGGCCGCCGTCGTCACCGACGAATAGAACAATCCGACGCCGATGCCGAGCACGACCATTCCCGGGATGAGGTGGTCGTAGGTCGTGGTGGCCGGAGATGGACGACAGAAGAATCATGCCCGCGCCGAGCAGTAGCGCGCCGAGGGTGACGATGAGCTTCGGCCCGAGACGTTCATACAGCCGGCCGGCGATGAACGAGGTCACCATGAACGTGCCCATCATGGGCAGCAGTCCTGCGCCCGATCCCATGGCGGTGAAGCCGAGATTCTTCGACATGAACTGCGGCAGATAGAGCAGCGCGGCGAAGAAGATGGCCGAGGCCAGCAGGGTGGCGATTCCGGCGGCGAGAAAGCTGCGATTCTGCCAGCACGCGATCGGGGACCAGAGCGCTGATCGCCGGCGCGACGCTCGATGAACAGGAATGCCGACCAGCGCGACGGCCGCGAGGACGAACAAGAGCGATGATGAGGGCGCGGTCCAGCCGAGGTCGAGTGCCCAATCGAGTGCGAGCAGCAGCGCGAGCAATCCGATGGAGAGCACCGCGGTGCCGAGATAGTCGATGCTTGCCCGATGCTTGGTTTCGACATCGCGCGGCACCACCAGCAGGGTGATCGCGATGGCCGATGGCGGCGACGGGCAGGTTGACGAAGAAGATCCAGCGCCATCCCACGCTGTCGGTGAGCAGGCCGCCGAGCAGCGGACCGACCGCGTTGCCGAATCCGGCTGCGCCCAGAATGACGCCGCCGGCGAGCCCGGCTTTGCTCGGCGGCAACAGTCCGTAGGTCATGCCGAGGATGGCGGGCCACATCATCGCGCCGCCAATGCCCATCAGGAAGCGGCAGGCCAGCAGCACCCAGACGTTGGGAGCGAATCCGCCGATGACGGAGAACGCCGGCGAAGAGCGTTGCGCCGAGCATGAAGATGCGCCTGCGTCCGAACATGTCGGCCAGGCGGCCTCCGGTGACGATGAGCACGCCGAAGACCATGGCGTAGCCGTTGATCACCCACTGCACGGTGGTGACGTCGGTGTGCAGATCGCGCTCGATGGCGGGCAGCGCGACGGAGAGCGCAGTGAAGTCGTTGGCGACCACCAGAACGGCGACGCCCATGGCAATCATGCCAAGAATCGTCGCCTTGCTGAGAGGTTGATTTGAGGTTGCTAAAGCTTGCGCGTTGGTGGCGGCCATCCGGTTCCCCTTGTTCGTGCCCGGAAGAGCTTCGCACAAAAGCTTGCCGAGCGCGACAAGAGTTTAGTTACTGATTCGACGACCGCTGGCTCATGGCTACAATTTTGCGCGAGCCGCTGTAGTCAGTTTGCGCGGACTACTTCACGCCTTCGGCGGTCGGCGCTTCGGGCGCCGGAGGCTCCCAGCCGCAGGCCATCTTCCAGCGGCTCGCGCATGCGCTCGCGCTGCTCGGGCGTCATGTGCTGCCAGCGCTCACTCATACGGTCGCGCATGAGACGTCGCCCGGAGCCATGATTGCGCCAGCCATGATGGCCGAACAGAATGCGGCAGAGCGCGAGGAGTGCGAAGGCCTGCCAGAAAGTGATGGTGCGCCAGCCGAACAGCGGAGGCAGCAACCAGTTCCACAGCAGCTTCACTACTTCGCCGCCAATGAACAGGAACAGTGCAATGCCGACAATCGCCGCGGGAACAATAAAAAACCATTTCTTCCTTCTCATGTCAGTCCTACCTCTCCAGAAATTCGTCGTAGATGTCCTGCAATCGCTTGCGCAGATGCAGAACTGCGTAACGTTTGCGCGCCAGCAGCGTGTTCACGTTCACGCCGGTTTCAGCGGCAAGTTCCTTAAAGCTGCGTCCTTCGAACTCGTGTGCGACGAACACCTCACGCTGTTCTTCGGGCAACTCGTCGAGCGCGTCTTCCAGTTCGTCGAGCATTGCGCTACGCGCATACAGCTCTTCGGGTCCAGCGTCGGCGGAAGGCAGCAAGTCCTCGAATGCGAACGAATCACCTTCGTCATCGGACGTGCTCAGATCGCTGAATCGCTCAGGCCTCTTCTTGCGGAAGAAGTCGGTGATGCGATTGCGCGCCGTGGTGAACAGCCATCCCGTGACGTGCTCGATGGGCATGAGCAAGCGGTTCGTCTCGACCAGCGCGTAGAAGACGTCCTGGAGAATGTCTTCCGCATCGCCCGGATCGGGTACGCGACGGCGGATGAAGTTGCCGAGGCGCGACTGCTCGCGCTTGACCACGTCGGTGATGCGCTGGTCCGGTTCGAGTGCCATGCGCTCCAGGTTCGCGTATTGCGTCATGCAATGCTGTAGACGTATGAGTAGGTGCGGATATTGTAGGGGAAAGAACTATTGTCGAAGGGTCTAGCTGCGTCGAGCCTTAAGCTTAGACGGTGGAAGACTTCGCCGGCGCCCGGCGATCCAGCAAAGCGCTGAGAACCTTGTGAGTGCATTCGGTGAGCGATTCTTCGTGCGTTCGGCATTCGATTTCGGGAGAGATAGGTCGTTCGTAGGGATGGTCGATTCCAGTAAAGCTGGGAATGAGACCTTTGCGAGCCTTGCGATAGAGTCCTTTTGTATCGCGCTCTTCGCAAACCGAGAGCGGAGCGTTGACGAATACTTCCAGGAAGTTCGGAAAGCGTCTTCGCGCCTCTTCCCTTCCTGAACGGTATGGAGAAATTGCCGAAACCAGAGCTACAACGCCGTTGCGCGCCAGCAAGGCGGCAATAACAGCAATGCGTCGTATGTTTTCGGAGCGATCTTGCTGGCTAAAGCCCAGGTCTTTGTTCAGGTCCTTACGGATATCGTCGCCGTCCAGAAGTTCGACTTTAATGCCTCGCGCCCAGAGCTCGTTATAGACTTCGCGAGCGATGGTGCTTTTACCCGCACCACTCAGTCCTGTAAACCAGACAATGGCTCCTTCTTCTGATTCATGATGTTTGTCCCAGGAAGTGTCTGGGTGAATGTGCGAGATCATTCCAGCCGCGGCGGTGCAATTGTCGGTTGGATCGATAAGAATGAAGCTGCCGGTATTGCGATTTGCGCTGTAAGCATCACAGAAAATAGGCTGGCGCAGTTCGATTTCAACGTCGCCAATATCATTCAATTGGAGTTCGGAAGCCTGTATTTTCTGAAAGCTATCAATATCCACGCGGCCATTGATGCCGGTGATAGATCCGCCTACAGTTCTGGAGGTGTGCTTTATGAGATATCGTCCATCCGGTAGTAAGGGACGGCTGGACAACCAGACTAAGGTTGCAGCGATTCGCCGAGCCGCAGTCGCTGGCTCTGCCTTGTCGACTAACATATCGCCGCGCGCGACTTCAGTATCTTCGGTTAGGGAGACAGATATTGACGATGGTGTAAAGGCTTCCGATACGCTCTGCTCTCCTATGCGGATACTATCGACGTGCACGCGTGTCGAACTGGACATTACTATAAGTTCCTGTCCAGTTCGAATCTTGCCGGAGGCGATCTGACCCGCATAGTGCCTTGAGGTCTGCGACCTGACGACCAGTTGGACAGGGAGACGAAACGGCCGTTTCTCAATCAGGCGCAGTACGGGGCTCTCTTCCAGAGCATGGAGCAAGCTCATACCGCGATACCAACTCATCCGAGGACTTGTATTGACAACATTATCGCCTTCCAGCGCGCTAACGGGGATACAGTGGACACTCTCAAACCCAAGAGCGGCCATCATGGCATGTAGTTCGTCGCATGTCTTTCCATAGATGGCCTGGTCGAAATTGACTAAATCCATCTTATTAATTGCGGCAATTACATGAGGAATTTGCAGCAGCGATGCAATGTGTGCATGACGCCGGGTTTGCGACAGTACTCCCTTAGTAGCATCAAGCAAAAGAACCATTACTTCAGCAGTAGATGCGCCTGTCGCCATGTTGCGGGTGTACTGCTCATGGCCCGGACAGTCTGCGATGATGAACTTGCGACGCGGCGTCGAAAAGTATCGATAAGCTACATCGATGGTTATGCCTTGTTCCCGTTCCGCCCGCAGACCATCGGTTACCAGAGAAAGATCTAGTCCCGATTCACGGCCATGAGACGCTTTAGCGATGGATACCAGATGGTCTTCATGAATGGCGTTCAGATCGTAGAGTAGCCTGCCTATAAGGGTCGACTTGCCATCGTCGACGCTACCCGCCACCAGAAAGCGTAATAAATCGGGAGTCGCTTCAACGACCTGACTCAAAAGTACCCCTCTGCCTTCTTCAACTCCATGGACCCTTCCTGGTCATGGTCGATGAGGCGATTTTCGCGTTCCGAACGGCGAAAGCCTGCCAGTTCTTCAATGATCCTGGGGACAGTATCTGCGGTGGAACGGATTGCACCGCTACAGTATGTGCAGCCGAGAGAGCGCATTCGGCATGACACAGTTATGTACTCGTCTCCGGGCATAGCTTGTATGTCATGGTAAATCGGGATCAGTAGTTCTCCCCGAGCAATAACCTGGCGCCGTTTGGCAAAATAGAGTGGAACAACCTTGATATTCTCCCGCTCGATATAGCGCCAAACGTCAAGCTCGGTCCAGTTTGACAGCGGGAAGATACGAATACTCTGTCCAGTTTCGACGCGAGCATTATATAAATTCCATAATTCTGGCCGCTGATTCTTAGGATCCCACTGCCCGTAACTATCTCTGTAGGAAAATACTCTCTCCTTTGCCCTCGATTTTTCTTCGTCACGTCGAGCCCCACCTATCGCAGCATCGGCACCGTAACTGGTGAGAGAATCGAGCAGGGCCTGCGTCTTCAGCAATTGACAACACCTGGCAGTACCGACGCGAAACGGACTTGTGCCACTCTTGATGGCTTCGTGATTCGTCCCGACAATTAGCCTCAGTCCGAGCTCCCGGCATACTTCGTCCCTGAAGCTGATCATCTCAGGAAATTTGTAAGTAGTATCCACATGAAGCAGGGGGAAAGGTATTTTGCCAGGAGCAAAGGCCTTAAGGGAGAGACGCAGCATCACCGACGAATCCTTGCCCACGGAATACAGCATCACGGGCTTGCGGAACTCAGCCGCAACTTCGCGCAGGATATGTATGCTCTCCGCCTCAAGAAGATCAAGGTCAGATAATTCTGAGATCTCGTTCATTGCACTTCCGGGTTTTGAAAAGCCATAGCTCAATGATTTATTTGTCCCAGTCGCAGAGAACAAGCGCTGTTGTGGGATGTTGACTATTTTAGCAAGTCTGTCGGGCACCTGGAAGAATAGGCGCCCTGATCTTTACTGCGACCTGCCAGCGTGGAGATGGTGCCACGTCATCGCAGGTAGCCATAAATAGCCAGCGCGACGAACAGAGCGAGAATCACCGCTCCAATCGCAATCCAGCGCCAGTCGCGATCGCGCGCCTGTGGAACGGCCGAGAGTTCGGCGGCCACTGCGGCCTCCGCCGGTGTCACTGCTGCTGTGACCGGTGGTTGCGTAGCGCCACTCTTTCGCGCCGCCAGACGAGCACGAATCATCTCCGCCAGGTCCGCCGGTATTCCTGAGCTCGACTCCTTTACGCGCGCTGCCGGCGCAAGCACAGTCTTGGCGACGACAGGTACGAGAAAACGATATCCCTGTCGAGGAACCGTCTCGATGTACACCGGCTTGTTGACGTCGTCACCGAGTGCGGTCCTGATCTGCTTCACGCACTTGTTCATCCCGTGTTCAAAATCGACGTAGGTATCTTCGCCCCAAAGCTGCTCCTGAATTTCTTCACGGGTGACGACCTGGCCGGCGCAGCTGGCCAACAGAGCCAGCAGACGAAACGGCTGCGGTCGCAGCTTGATGACAGTTCCGAATTTGCGCAGTTCTTGAGTGTCGAGATTGAGTTCGAACACACCGAACTTGAGCAGTCTATGGGTGGCGCTCATTTCAAAAGTTGCAACCTGCAGCTTGAGATTGAGCGAAATTATAGTCTGTTTTCCCGCCTATTCACTCTCTCTCAGGTTATCCAGTCTGGCAACCCTCTGGCGTTCATTAATTTACACGGTCCCCCGACGGGAGGACTTCGGAACAAAGCCGAAATCCCTCGCCATATGGGCCTAGCTTTCGCCGCCCAGCGTGAAGTTAACCTGGATTGTGGTGTCCACTTCGACTGGCTCATTGTTGAGCAGATACGGCCGGTAGCGCCACTGCCGAACGGCATCCATCGCGGCCTGCGTCAGCAAGGGATGTCCGCTGAGAAGATGGAGATTCTGTATCGTTCCGTCTTTTCCGATTGTCGCCTGTAGTACGACAGCGCCTTGAATGCGCGCGCTACGGGCCAGCGCGGGATACAGCGGTCTGACCTCGTGAATGAGCAGACCTTGAGCTACTCCCGACGATACTCGGACATTGTGTGTCGTCACGCTTCTTGGCATTGTTGGTGGCAGAGCGTCAAGCAAGCTGGCGATGGTGTGGTTGGCAGTGCCGCTCGGAGGCGCACCCACAACTCCAGTGAAGTGGCCATTCGCACCTGCATCGTCTTCGGGTTCGTCATGAATCTCCTTGATGCGGCGCGGAATCATAGTCGGAAGCATCACCCGGCCGTCGTTTAATTCTCTGCGAGTTGCCGGATGCGAGACAACGCTCGGGTTACGCGGAGCAGGAGCCGATGGTGGCGGAGCCGGCAGTTCTACAATATCGAGTACCTGCCTGGGTAACGCTTCGGTATAGAGCAACGGTACGAGAACCGCTATGCCAAGTAGAAAAGCCTCTAGAGTGAAGGACAATCCTTTAGTCCAGATTGACGTTCGGTGATGAATTTCGGCCGAGGATTCGAGCAGCGCAGTTTCAAACATAGTCGCCTCCGCTGTGAAACTTGCAGAGATAGACACCGCACCCTAGTCGTTTGCTCCACGATTGTGACGAACAGAATTGAAATTGTAGCTTGATGGACGGTTCACTCTATAAACATGCAGTCTCCATAGGAGTAGAACCTATAGTTCTCTCGCACGGCATGTCCGTAGGCTGCTAGTGTCCGCTCGCGTCCGGCGAAAGCTGAGACTAGCATCATGAGAGTCGACTTGGGCAGGTGGAAATTGGTTAGCATGGCGCCGACCACGCGAAACTCAAATCCCGGGTAGATGAAGATGTCAGCTTCACTGCTCTGCGATCCGATGCGTCCATGTTTATTGTGAAGCGCCGCATACTCCAGCGTACGAACACTGGTTGTGCCCACGGCCACAATGCGCCGCCCCGCATCGCGTGCCGCTTGAATTCTCTCGGCGGCATCGCTTGAAATCTCGTACCACTCGCGATGCAACTTGTTAGCTTCGACCACTTCCTCACGCACGGGCTGGAAAGTTCCAAGACCCACGTGCAGCGTCACTTCGGCAATTTCGATCCCCCGCGTGCGAATGCGGTCCAGAATCTCAGGCGTGAAATGCAGGCCCGCGGTAGGAGCTGCCACCGAGCCTGGCGGCTTAGCGTACACCGTCTGGTACTGTTCGCGGTCGGTGGCGGTGTCAGGGCGATCAATATATGGAGGCAGAGGAATATGCCCGATCCGGTTCAGCACGCCGAAAAAGTCGCTGACCAGATCGAAGCGCAGCCGCCGCTCACCGAACGTTCCACGGTCGACAATTTCCGCGGCAAGTTCGTGCGATTGCTCGTCTGCCTGTCCACCGAAATACACACGCTCGCCGACTCTCAGCTTTCGGCCGGGATGGACCAGAGCCTCCCACTGCTGCGGCGACGAAGTGATCTGTTTGGTGAGCAGCACTTCGACGTTGCCCCGCAGAAACTCGCGCGCTGCTGGGTTTCCCGCCGACACGGGCTGCGCCCGCGAACCGCTGCGATGTCCAAACAGGCGCGCGGGTAGCACGCGGCTGTTGTTTAGCACCAGCAGATCGTCTGGCCGCAGAAGGTCGGGGAAGTCGCGAAAGCTGCGATCCACGAATCCCGCAGCATGGCGCTGCCAATGCAGCATGCGGGCAGCGGCGCGATCGGGCAGCGGCTGCTTGGCAATCAGCTCTTCGGGAAGGTGGTAATCGAAATCGGAAACCAGCACACAGCGATTATGCCCGACCTTCCTGCTTGCGTTGCAGGCGGTAGCTACTTTGCCCCGGCAGACGGATGCGATACGATAAGCGGATTAGGCTTAAGCGCCAGCTTGGGCGGCCTCGGAAGCACGCGTGAAGACGATAGAACAGCACCGCGACGATATCGTGCGCTTCGGCAAAATGCTGCACCAGAATGGACTGGTGGCAGCAACCGACGGCAATCTTTCGGTGCGCGTAGACGATGGAAGCGTGCTGTGCACTCCCACGCTCATGAGCAAGGGAATGATGGAGACCGACGACCTGGTCATCGTCGATGAGCATGGTCGAAAGCTCAATGGGCGGCGCGAAGTTTCCAGCGAAATCGCGATGCATCTGTTCATCTACCACCTTCGCCCGGACGTGAACGCGGTGGTCCACGCGCATCCTCCGACCGCAACCGGCTATGCCGCAGCTGGTATTCCTCTCGACACACCGCTATGTTCGGAGATCGTTGTGACGCTGGGCTCGGTGCCGCTGGCCGGCTACGGTACTCCGGGAACTGACGAACTGGCGGAAGCGCTAGCCCCGCTGATTCCTGATCATCAGGCCATCCTCATGGCCAACCATGGTGTGGTGACATACGGGCAGGACCTGCTCACCGCGTTCATGAATATGGAAACGGTTGAACACTACGCCAAGATCGCGCTGGTCACACACATGCTGGGCCGCCAGCAGCCCCTCAGCGGCCAGCACCTCGACAAGCTGCACGAGATCCGCCTGAAATACCACAATCACGTGGGAGCGGGGAAAGAATAGGCAGTTGTCAGTGATCGGGTGCCAGTTGCCGGAAAGAGGGTTGATAGTTGGCAGTGGCGGCCCGACGCTTACGTTTCAATCTTCGTTAACTGTTGCCGAGTCAACTAATGCTCCGAGCTCCGCTCTGATATGAGCCGAATACTATTCACATCTTGACCAACAACTGGTCACCGGCAACTTCCTTCTGACTACTAACAACCAGCCACTGCCAACCGTCGCCTTCACTCTCCTCCAAACGTGAGTCTCATCCCCGCTCGCACATTGACCCCCAGCGCGGGATATCCCAGTACCTCGTTGTAGTGATTATCGAACGCGTTGTTCAAGTTGGCGTAGGCAGTAATGTGGCGGGTGAAGCTATACCATCCGCCTATATCCACTCGCGCATATCCCGCTGCGTAGTAAATAGGCGGAATGTATCCGAACAGAAAATCCGAGTCGGGGCGGCGGCCGACGGCGACTGCGCCCACGCTTGCTCCCCACTTCGACTTGGTGTAGGTGAGCAGCAGGGTCCCTGCCTGCTTGGGTCGGCGCAACAGCGGTGCGCCCACGCTGTAGATCAGGGGATCGCAGCCATTCAGCGGGTCACACGGAGGAGCCTGAGTGATCTGCGTCGAGGTGTAGGTGTAAGCGGCGGTCAGCAGCAGGCGGTTGATAATCTGCCCCCGCAATTCAACTTCAGCTCCCTGGGCGAACGAGCGATTGATGTTCACATACTGACTGGTGAAGTCGATGTCGTTGAACTGGTATTCAATCTGATTGCGAAAAGAGTTATGGAAGTAGATCGCCGTCAACGCCAGCTTGTCGCCGAACAATGACTGGTCGAAACCCGCTTCCACAGAGTAGTTTTCTTCCGGCTTGAGATTAGGATTGGGCAGTGTGGGAAACGTTCCGCCGATACCAAACGACTGCTCGAAGCTCGGCTCCTTGATGCCTTCGGCGAAGGCAGCCCTGAGGCGCGTGCCGCTAAGCACTTGATTGCCCTTCCACAGTTGGACCGATCCTGACACTCGCGGTACGGCGCGATCGCCGAAGCTGGCGTTGTGTACCCAGGCAAGCCCCGCGAGCGCAGTGAAACGCTTCCAGATCAGGTTCTCCTGCGCGAAAAGGTAGTTATTGATGCGCAGTCCGTGGGTGAAACTGTAGGTCGGATCCGGTTCCGGCGTTGTACTGAGGATGTTTCCGTTCTCGTCTTCAAAGGTGTCGCCAATCGTGGTCAACGCCCAACTGCGCGGTGACCAGGTTCCCTGATACGAAAACCCCGCGCGGTTGTAGCGTGCGTTGTTGTAGAACGGGGAATCGAATGGCCGACCGGGATCGTCGATGGTGTCGGTGTTGGTTCGCAGATGGTTGTACTCGTAGCCGGTGATCTGGTGCTGCCACGAGCCCGGGCCGGTAATGGTCAACGCCGCGCTGGCAAGAAAGTTGTTCTGGTGCGCCCACTGATCTGAATCTGGCGGAAGCACAGGATTGCCGTTGAACCACCAGT
This sequence comes from uncultured Acidobacteriaceae bacterium, assembly GCA_963819645.1. GTDB lineage: Bacteria > Acidobacteriota > Terriglobia > Terriglobales > Acidobacteriaceae > CAVVDY01. The sequence continues at coordinate 555,596 of CAWFWZ010000004.1, read as the reverse complement.
CCGACGGTACACCAGTGAAGTTGTTAGAGTTCCGCAGGCGAAAGCGAAACCTCACGCGGTCCGACAGGCGAACTCCGATGTTGCCGCCCAGCAGCATATTCGAGTAGGCGTCGTTAATGCCTTGCCCGTTGGTAGTGAAGTAGTCTGCGAACTCGTTGTAGTCGTAGATCCCGTGCGCGCCCGAGATCGTCGCATAGCCATTCGCGGTCGAGAAATTGCCGCCATCCGAACCGAACTCGATCTCCGGCGTGCGGGTATCGCCGGTCGCAGTCCACAATTGCACCGTGCTGGTCATCGCGTCGGAGCCGTAGATTGTGCTCTCGGGCCCACGCACCATCTCCAGCCGCTCGACATTGTTGACCGGCACGACGCCAAAATCGAAGGTCCCACCTGGCTCATTTACGGGCACGCCATCGATGATGACTTTGTTATAAGTGGAGTCACCGCCACGCACGAACAACGAGGAGAGGCCCCCGCGTTGCCCGGCGTCGCTGACAATGGCGCCCGGCATGTAGCTGAGTGCGTCGCTTGCCGAGACCGGGTTGAGCAGCGTGAGTTGATCGCTACTAAGAAAATCCACCGAGGTCGCCGACTGCTCGACAGTGGCCGGTGTCGCCGTCCCCGAGACGATTACGGTTTGTGGCGTGGTCGTCAGCTTGAGTTGCACATCGAGAGCATCAGAGCCCGGGAGTGTCACCGCGACCGACTGCTCGGCAAAGCCGGGAGCGAGAATGACAGCGCGATAATCGCCATCAGCCAGACGCCCGAAGGCGACGCTACCGTCACCCCCGGTAGTTCGTACAGCCACGCCGGCGCTATCAGCGGCGCGAAACAGGCTGACTTGCACGCCCGGTACGCGATCGCCGGATGGACTATGCACGGTGACTGTAAGGTCAGCGGCTTGCGCAACGGCACACAGGAAAAGACAAGAGAGAACAACGCGAATGCGAAACACGGCTTCCTCCTTTGCACGCGAAAGGGGTTTAGTCAGCAGTTCGCACCGGTCTCCTGGCTTGCGAGATTTACAACGACGAGGGCCTTCCCGTTTGCACAGTGGCCTTTCGTCACAAGCTCGCTTACAGTTGCGCGGCAGCGCGGGATTTGCACCCGCCTTCCCAGTTCCACCCGAGCGGGTGGAACGCGCGAACCAAAGATTGGTAAGGACCTGCCTGAAGCGGAAGTTTGCTCAGGATGAAAATTGACTGTAATGGCGGGAGGGGCGGCTGTCAATCACGCGTGCGAGGGGCGAGCGAAAGGCTTTCACCACGCAGGCACGGAGGACACGGAGAAAAAAGAACGAACAATAGGCTCTCTCCCGGTGGCCTCCGTGACCTCGGTGGTGAGCGTTGTTAGCGCGCGACCTGCGCTTCCGCGACCTCGGTGATGCGCTCCAGCGCCGTTTGCATTTCTAGATACTTCGCTTCGAGCGTCGCGTCATTCGCATCGCGCGGAACGTAGATCTTCGGTGCGACCTGCACTAGGGCTCGCGAGAAGGGTACGGGAAGTACGAAGCGGTCCCAGGAGTTGAAGGTCCACTTCCTCTCAACGGCAACATAGAAAGGCGTGATCGCGACGCCCGTGGCTTTCGCCAGATACACCGGTCCGCGCTTGGCTACGTATCGCGGACCGCGCGGGCCATCGATGGTAAAGGCCGCCCCCATTCCGGAGTCGACGTAGGTCTGCATTTCGAGCAGCGCGCGCTGGCCACCGCGTGAGCTGGAGCCGCGAATCGGCACGAACCCAAGGCGATCAATTACCCGTGCGATATATTCGCCGTCAAGCGAGCGGCTGGTCATCACCGCGAGTTTGCGACTGCGGAAGATCCACGCCGAGGGAAGGACGCAGCGATGCCAGAAGGGATAAATGCCGGGATGGACATGGTCGAGGCTGCCGATGGAGCCTTCTTCCCAGTTGAAGCGTACGCGCAGTGTACAGCCGATGAGGGTGACTAGAGCGGGCACGAACCAGGACGCAAGCGTGAGCGAGAGACGCTGCGCGAAGGAATAGGTACGTTCTGGGGTCTTAGTTTCGGCCATGATGCCGGATTCCGTCACGTCGGATAGTTTCAAGTCTTGAGTTTCAAGTTTCAAGCGTCAGGTTACAAGCGCCCATTTGATTTGTCATCACGAGGCCGCAAGCGGCCGAGGGATCTGCTCTCGATCGCAGCGGCATTGAACAGCGAGCAGGTGAATTCGGGCTTTAAGACGTGGTAGTGCCAACCTCAGTGCGACTGCCGTCGAGAGCAGATGCCTCGCTTCGTTCGTCATGACAAATTAAGAAGGGGTGCGGCGCGTGGGAATGCGGGTGCTGATACCAGGCAATCTGTAAGATAGTTTGAACCCCGGGGTCTGCGCTATGGTTTTCGTCCTCGACAATTACGATTCGTTCACCTACAACCTCGTCCAGTACATTGGCGAACTGGGACATGAAGTTGTTGTCCGCCGCAACGATCAGATCACCGTCGAAGAAATCGCCGAGCTTCACCCCCACCGTATCGTCGTGTCGCCGGGTCCATGCACGCCGCACGAGGCCGGAATCAGTATTGAAGTCATCCGGTATTTTGCCGCCAAGGTGCCAGTCTTCGGCGTATGCCTCGGGCATCAGGCGATCGGAGCGGCATTCGGAGGCAGCGTGGTCCGCGCACACAACCTGATGCATGGCAAAACCAGCCAGGTCGAACACGACGGCAAAAATATTTTTCGCGACATCCCCTCGCCACTAGTGGCGACCCGCTACCACTCCCTGATTGTCGATGAGAAGGACCTGCCCAAAGAGCTGGAGATATCGGCCACGTGCATTGATCGCGATGGCCGACGCGTCATCATGGGCTTACGTCACCGCGAATTTCCTGTAGAAGGCGTGCAGTTTCATCCCGAGAGCGTTCTTACGGAACACGGCAAGCACATGGTGAAGAATTTTGTGGAGGGCTGAATCTGCTTAGACTGTGCAGAACGGCTCCAATAACACATCGACGGAATGACGAGCGCTTTCCGGCACTGTGATCAATAACTTGATGGCACTTTGTCCCGGCTCCAACTGAAAGCGGAGAAACGGACAGCATTCCTCCTCAAGGCGCACCAACTCACGCAGCTCAGCATCTGCGCTCAACGAATAAGTCAGCTCCAAGCCCAGCTCCAAGCAGCGCGATTCCATAAGAAATCCGCGGTTCAAATCGGCAAATCGCCGAGTCCTTTGCTGATAGTTGGCTGCATCCAAATGGCAGGCAAGTGCCGGTGGTTGGTCCTCTGCTTTCATGACGTTGTTTTCTCAGCTGCTTTCAATAACGCACTCGCCTTATTCATACACTCCTGGTATTCGCTTTCGGGATCGGAGTCGGCGACGACCCCTGCGCCGGCTTGCACATAAGCGCGATTGTTGTGCACAACCATCGTCCGAATCGCGATACACGAATCCAGATTGCCCGCCTGATCGGCATACAAGATCGATCCGCCGTACACGCCGCGACGCACCGGTTCGAGCTCTTCGATGATCTCCATCGCGCGCACCTTGGGAGCGCCGCTCAGCGTTCCTGCTGGGAAACAGGCCGCCAGCGCGTCGAGCGGATCGAGCTCTTTGCGAAGTGTTCCTTCCAGCGCCGACACCAGGTGCATCACGTGCGAGTATTTTTCTACATACATGAGATCGCGCACCTTCACGCTGCCGTACTCGCTGACACGGCCCAAGTCGTTGCGACCAAGATCGACCAGCATGACGTGCTCGGCGCGTTCTTTCTCGTCGTTCTTCAACTCATCGATCAGCTTCTCGTCATCGCCTCCGTCGGCGCCGCGGCGGCGGGTGCCGGCGATGGGCCGATATTCGAGTTGGCGTCCGGTGATGCGCACCAGCATCTCCGGCGAAGCACCCACCACGTGCAGGTCGTCAAGCCGCAGGAAGAACATATACGGCGAGGGATTGACGGTGCGCAGCGCGCGATACATCTGGAATGGGTCCGAAGGGGCCTTGAAATCCAGCCGTAATGAAAGCACTACCTGAAAGATGTCGCCCGCTGCGATGTACTCTTTCGCACGCTTCACGTTGGCGATGAACTCGTCATGCGACGTGTCGGCGTGTACCTTGATCGCCGCCTTCTTTCCACCGCTCGACCAGCCGAGCGTCTGCCGGTGCATGCCGCTGACCAGCTTGCGCTCAAGCGCGTCGATGTCGGCGAGCGCACGATCGTAGGCCTTGCGCGGTGACTCGGACTTCACATCAGCGGCGGCGATGATGTGCAACTGGTGCTTCAGGTGGTCGAAGGCCAGCAGCCGATCGTAGAAGGTGAAGACGCAATCCGGCAGCTTCAGATCGTTCCTGGCCGTCGAGGGCAGGCGCTCGAACTGGCGCACCATGTCGTAGGCGAAATATCCCACGCCGCCCGAGGTAAACGGCGGCATGCCCGGAACCGTCGCCGGCCGATGCTGCTGCAAAGTCGCGCGCAGCACATCCACCACGCTTCCCTTACGACGCTCGCTTGTTTTCCCGCGCGCAATCTCGATCTCCTCGCCGCGCGCGGTCATCACCATTCGTGGCTGCGCGCCCAGGAACGTGTAACGCCCAATCTTCTCGCCTCCCTCAACCGATTCCAGCAAAAACGCGTATCGCTGCTTCGCGGCTACGCTGAGGAAGGCCCCGACCGGCGTCAACATATCGGCGTTCAGCGTCTTAGCAACCGGAATCAGAGTCGCGTCGCGGCTGAGTTGCAGGAACGTTTTGTAGTCGGGCGTGAGCATGCGCAGTGAGCCGGATTCAACTGGATTTGGTCGGATTATACGGGACTGAGGGAGTATTTTCCCTGAGATTTGCCTGCTCGCGTTCGAACCTTTCGTCTATGCCACATTGTGGGATAGCGTCAGAATCGGCAAAGGCTGTTGAATTGCGCGGAATTGAACGGAGCGCCTCTCGCACGGCAAAAAAATCGCGATCGCCCCTGTTACTCCCACATTGTCGTAATCCTATAAAAAATCGATAAAAGCTGACCAAATTGCGAGGAACTTGTGGGCAATGACCTCGCGTCGCAATAGAATAGATGGAATCACCAGCTCCATTCACAAAACGATGGCCAGCACAGCGAAAAGTATTCCTTCGAAGCCCCGGCGCAAGCCGGCCCCGACAGTTGAGCCGAGCAACGGCGCGGGAAACGCCGCGGAGTTAGCCGCAAACGAACCGCTGAACCTCAGAGATCCCGGGCTGTACATCAACCGTGAGCTGAGTCTTATAGACTTCCAGCGCCGCGTGCTGGAGGAGGCGCAAGATGCTTCCAACCCGCTGCTCGACCGGTTGATGTTCTTGTCGTTCGTCGGCTCGAACATCGACGAATTCTTCATGGTCCGGGTAGCCGGACTCAAGCGACAGGTCGAGAAGGGCGTGGTCGAGACCGGGCCTGACGGGATGACTCCGTCGGAACAGATGCGCGCAATTCGTGCATCGGTGATTCGTCTGTATCGCGCTTCTTACGATACGTGGCGGCGAGAACTGGTACCGGAGCTGGCCAACGCTGGAATCCGAATCTACGATTACTCGGAACTGAGCGAAGAGCAGCTTGGCACCGTCAACGCCTATTTTCAGGACACAATCTTTCCCACGCTTACTCCGCTGGCTTTCGATCCTGGCCGTCCGTTTCCCCACATTTCGAATCTCAGCCTGAACCTGGCTGTCGTGCTGCGCGACACCAAGGGCACCGAGCACTTTGCTCGCGTAAAGATTCCCGACACGCTGCCGGCACTGGTGCCGCTCGCGCCGAGCTTGAAAACGAAATCCAAGACGCGAGCTCCGGGTAAAGAGCAGGGCTTCGTCTGGATTGAACAGGTGGTGATAGCCAACCTGACGGCGCTGTTTCCGGGAATGGAAATTCTCGAGGCGCATCCCTTCCATGTCACGCGCGATGCCGACGTCGCTATTCAGGATCTGGAAGCCGGCGATCTGCTTGAGGTGGTGGAGGAAGGCGTGTGGCAGCGGCGCTTTGCCGATGTGGTGCGCGTGGAGATCACCGAAGACATGCCCGCTTCGGTGATGGAGATACTGGCGACCAACATGGAGTTGGAGCCGGAAGACGTCTACAAGATAGCCGGGCCGTTGTCGCTGGTGCGGGTGCGTCAGCTGGCCCGCATCGATCGCCCTGATTTGAAATACACGCCCTTCGTTCCGGCGATGCCTCCGGCTTTGACCAAGGAAGAGGACGAAGACATTTTCGCCGCTATACGTCGTGGCGACATCCTGATGCAGCACCCGTTCGAGTCGTTTCAGCCGGTGGTGACGCTGCTTCAGAAAGCGGCGCGCGATCCCAACGTGCTGGCCATCAAGGTCACGCTCTACCGCGTCGGCAGAAATGCTCCGGTGGTCGACGCGTTGCTGGAGGCGGCGGAGAACGGCAAGCAAATCGCCGTGCTGCTGGAGTTGAAAGCGCGCTTCGACGAAGAGAGCAATATCGGCTGGGCGCGCAAGCTGGAAGAATACGGCGTCCACGTCGTGTACGGGCTGATGGGCCTGAAGGTGCATTGCAAGGCGCTTCTGGTCGTGCGTCGTGAGGGCGACGTCATTCGGCGTTATGCGCATCTTTCGACCGGCAACTACAACTCGGTGACGGCGCAGCTTTACACCGACATCGGCATGTTCACCTGCGATAACGAGATCGGCGCCGATTGCACCGACCTGTTCAATTTCCTTACCGGCTACTCGGCAAAATCGAAGTACCGCAAGCTGCTGGTGGCGCCGGTATCACTTGCGCGAACGCTTTGCCGAGCTCATCGATCGCGAGATTGAACACCAGAAGAATGGCCGCGGCGGGCACCTGATCCTGAAGATGAATGCACTGGTCGACAAAGCGATGATCAGGGAGCTCTATCGAGCCTCGCAGGCTGGAGTGAAGGTGCAGTTACTGGTGCGTGGCATTTGCTGCCTGCGTCCCGGGGTGCCGGGGGTCAGCGAAAACATCACGGTCACCAGCATAGTCGGACGATTCCTGGAGCACAGCCGGATCTACTACTTCCACAACGGCGGCGACGACGAGGTGTACCTGGGCAGCGCCGACCTGATGCCGCGCAATTTGAACAGCCGGGTCGAGGTCATCTTCCCGGTAAGCGACCCGAACCTGATTAAGACGGTGCGCGACTCAATTCTGGGCACTTACCTGAAGGAGCAGGCCAAGGCGCGGCACATGCTGTCCGACGGGAAGTACGTACGCGACGCCAACGCCGGCAAGAAGAATGCCTTTAACAGCCAGGAGACGTTCATTGCGCGCGCGCAGAAACGTGCTTCTGCCAAGCGATAAACCGTTCGTGCCCCACAGACGTCTAAAGGGTGCGCCTTGCGCCCTGCCGTAAGATGGAGCAGCGGTCGCAAACTCGGCTGCATTGATTGCGGTTGATGCTTCTCCTTCGCTTCATCTCTGCCTATTCGCACTCGAGGCGTTCACGCTCCCCGCTGGGGAGACCATGGCGGCTAGTCTTCCTCGCGTCCGCATTCGTGTTGATCCTGTCGGGCATTGTCTTGGCGCAGGACGACGGTTCCAGTGTCGCGGGCTCAAGCGCCGACCAGAAATTCACCGTCAGCGGAACAGTGGTTAACGAAGCCAGCGGCGAGCCTATCCCGCGCGCCATGGTTACGCTTATCGGCTCGCCGATGCGATATGCCTTCAGCGACAGCAGCGGCTCATTCACGATTGAAGGAGTGCCCGCTGGGCACCATATCATTCATGCGCAGAAACCCGGGTACTTCGGCCCGCAGGAGCGCGGCGGCCCGCGTTCGGTTCAGAGCGTAGAGGTCGGCACCAATAACGACGCCATCGTCATAAAACTCGCGGCGGAGAACGTTATTTATGGTCGGCTGACCGAGTCCAATGGACAGCCCATTGAATCGGTGGGATTGCGATTGATGCAGCGAGCCTTACGCAACGGCAGCTGGCGAATGGAGTCGCGCAGCTCCGCCAACACCGACGACGACGGCGCGTATAGGCTTCGCCAATTTGCAAGCCGGTACTTACTACGTTTCGGCCGGCCCCGATGTATCGCATCGCGAGAGGTTGTTCAACGACCCGAGCGTGCCGCGCACCGGATGGCCGGGCATGTATTACCCGCAGGCTCCGGACATCGCGTCGGCTGCTCCCATACGAGTCACATCCGGCCAGAAGGTACAGGCCGACATGGTGATGAATCGCGTGCCGCTGTACACAGTCTCGGGCATAATCGTCGGCGGATTGCCTGACAAAGGAGTCAGCGTCCAGGTACTGAATTCCTCGGGAGAATTCGTGGCCGCTGGAGTTCGCTTTCACCGCGAGACTGGCGAGTTCGAAACGCATCTGCCTCCGGGAAGTTATCGCCTGAAGGCATATTCGCAAGCTGGCGAACAGCAGCTTCGATCCGACGTTCGGATTACCGTCGAGAAGGACCTGACGCAGCTTCAGTTAGCGTTGCAGCCGGCAATGTCGATTCCAATTCATGCACGCATGGACGATCGCGCCCAGGCAGCTCAGTCTGCGACGTCGCGGGGCTTCGCCGGAGCGCGGGCCACGGACGATTCACCCCCGATTTCCATACACCTGATCGCCAGCGAATCCGGTGTGGCTGATGCCTATTCCATCAACGGCGGCAGGCAAGACCATCGCGGCCCGGGCTTGCCATCGGTTGAACCGGGCCGCTATACGGCGGAGTTCTCTCCCTACGGCGGGTGGTACGTGGAGTCGGCACAGTGCGGCAGCACCAACCTGCTCACAGAGGAGCTGTTGGTCACCGCAGGGACCTCCTGCACGTTGGAGCTCACGCTCCGCAACGACGGCGGAACGCTGAACGCGACCGTGGAGGGAGCCAAGTCCGCAGGGTCGGGGATGGCGCTGCTGGTTCCGGTCCGAGGACGAACCAACCCGCGCCAACTGCATTTCTACACCAATGACCCTGCCAGTGCTCCGCAGATGCATGCCGACAGTCTTGCGCCGGGCGACTATCTGCTATATGCCTTCGACAATCCCGAAGGCGTGGAGTATTCGAATCCGGAGGTTCTGCGCTCCTACGCCTCGCAAGCAACTCCCGTGACCATCAGTGCCGGGCAGAGGACAAAAGTAAGCACGCAACTGATTCAGACCGGAGCGTCGCAATGAGCGTGCGCCGCTACATCCGGGTTGTCGTGCCTCTGCTCGCCATGTGGTTCGCCGTGACAGCTGGCGTGGCTGTCGCCGCGACTCAGACCTATCCAGTCTCAGGAGTCGTGCTGGACTCCGTGACCGGGCAGCCCCTTCCAGGATTCGCGGTGACGCTCACGCCCGACAAGGATGGTTCCCCTCAGACGGTTCGCGCAACCAACAATGGCCAGTTCAGGTTTCCGGCGGTGCCAACGGGCAAGTACATCCTCAGCGGGACTGGGCCGGGCTATCGCGCGCAGGGACTGAATCAACACGACAACTATTTCACCGGTGTCGCGGTCGGTCCCAAGCTGGATGCCACGAACATCGTCTTCCGCATGCAGCCCGACGCTTCTATTCGCGGCCAGGTGCTCGACGAGCAGAACGAGCCGGTACGCAACGCCACGGCGCAATTGTTTCGCATGGAGGAGGTCGATGGCCTGCGGCGCGCCGTGTCGGTGACCAACGACGGCACGGACGACCAGGGCTTCTATCGCTTTCCCCATCTGGGGCCGGGAACGTACTATGTCGCCCTTTCCGGCCGGCCGTGGTACGCGCAATACTCACCACAAGGTGGCGAGCGGAGAACGGTGCACGGCGACTACGTTCAACCCCAGTTTGACGCCGATACGGCCGCCCATGTGCAACAGGAGGCGGCGCAGCTTGACGTTGCTTATCCGCTGACCTTCTACCCCGATGCCGACGACTCAGCGCAGGCTACTGCCATCACTTTGCGGGCCGGCGAGCGCTTCACTGCCGACGTGGTCATGCGAGCCGTACCGGCAGCACATTTGAAAATCCGTTATGACCAGTCGCGACAGGGTCCCGGGCCCAGCATCATGCAGCGGGTCTTCGACGGATTGACGATCCCGGTCTTCGCCAGCCAGGGATACGGTTTTGGCCAGGGGATGTTTGAGTTCGGGGGCCTGGCTCCCGGACACTACACGCTTGAGCTTCAGGGAGGCGCGAGCGATAAATCCGGCGGCAAGAGTGGATGGTATCGCGACATCGATCTGTACGGCGACATGGAAATTTCCGCCAGCGAATCGCCTGGGATGGCCACCGTTACCGGCCTTGTAACCTATGAGGGCGGCGCCGACTCCCGGTCGTGACCCGGCGTACATCGAACTTCGCAACCTGGAAACCGGTGATAGCTGGACCGGAAAGGTCTCCGACAAAGGACTTTTTGGACTACAGGACAACGAGCTGCGACCCGGCACTTATCAGGCGGTGCTCTATGGTGCTCCCGATTGGATTCTTACCCGCATCGTCGCGCAAAATGCCAAAGTACAGGGGTCGCAGATCACGCTGACCGCCGGCGCCTCTGCGAAGCTAGCCTGTACGGCAACGCGAGTATCCGCCAACGTGTCTGGCGTGGTGCTGCGAGATGACAAGCCGGTCGCTGGTGCGATGGTGCTTCTGGTTCCGGACGACGGTGTTCGCGATAAACAGCGATACCGCCTTGACGAGAGCGACAGCGACGGCACATTCACGCTGCGACAGGTGGTACCAGGGCGGTACCTCGCCGTAGCCATACAGAACGGCTGGAACCTGGAGTGGGGAGATCCTGCTGTGCTGAACCCGTACCTCGAAAAAGGCGAGAAGGTCCCCGTCACGGCTGAGAAGGGCCCGACCCTCACACTTCAGGTACAGTAGTGGGACCGCCGAAACAAAGCATCCATCGTGCGCCCTCCTCCATCGAAGCAAACGTCCAGGGACACCGGTCAGCTCATGACAGTACTGCGTGTCCTGGCGTTCAGCTGAGTGGTGGCGCGGGTTTTTACCGTTTCCTCCGCTTGAGCCGTGCCGAAGCAGAACGGTGACAGGCAGGGCTACACCACTCGCTCAGTGAAGATTCAGGGGAGCTGTAGTCAGGGTGGAGCACGTCCTTCAGGCGTGCATACATCGCCGCCTTGTATCGCGCCCGGCTTCAGCCGCTGAGGTAAGGCGCTTGAGCTGTACCGCGGCCTCTAAAGCGGAGTCCTTCCGCATCTGCGGGCCTCCGTTTCGTGACGTTTTTTTACCCCCGATGAAACCAGGGATGAGTGATGACTTCTCCAGCGACTAGCGCCAGCGTGAGAATCGCAAGCCAGAACTGAAGCAGGCGCTGTCGCTTCTGCGATTTGGTGTAGGGCTGAATGCGCCACGCCGCCGAAGGATTGCTTCGCAGCCGCCGTTCGTTCCACAGCAGCAGCAGGCTCAGGAGCGCGCCGATGGTTCCGATGGCGAGAAGAGGAATACGTATCGCGTCCCGATGAAACCCGGTCGCCGGACCGCTCGCTGCGATCAGCGACGTCAGACCAATCGCCACGCGCACGCCGCTGAGTCCCACCATCGCCAGACAGGCGCTCTCGGCAGCGGCGAGCACCAGCGAGCCCCACGTCAGCACCGTCCGCCTCGCGCTGCTGTTCAGCGGGTTGCGGCGAAATTTCTGCAGAATCCTTGTTCATGCAATGTTATGGATGATAGCGCGAGCAGACGCGACTCGGTTACGTCTTAGCGACGAACGTGTCTTCAGCGCCCTGCTTGAGCACGACGTAGGCGCGCCGCCAGGGCTGGTCGTCGATGAGCCGCCACTTGTGGCCGGTACCGGCCGTATCGTCAGCGAGCAGCACATCCCCCGGATGCAGGAGAAACTTCTCGCCATCACGAGTCGTGAATTCCAGCGTCCCGGCGAGCGTAATGACGTACTGACGGCACGGCGCATCATGCCAATCGAAGGCCGAGTGCGGCGGAGCTTCTTTGAAGTGGATTGAGACTACGTCGGTGAGCTCGTTTTCCGTGAGCGTGCCTTCGGTTACGTGCGAGGCATTGTCAGGGCCAGCGTAGAGCTTGAACGCGTGCAGCAATGAGTCATCTCCTCGTGCTAGGGCGTCTGGCCAAACCACCGCGCCCGCAGCTTGTCGAACTCACCGCTGCTGTGCAGGGCGTCGAGCGCGCCATTTACGGCGTCGCACAGTGCGGAATTGTTCTTGGCGAAAGCGATGCCCAACTGTTCATGCGTCGGCACCTGCATCGCGACTGCAAGGTCGGGATGATCTTTCACCAGCCACGAGATCACCGGAAAGAGCTTGATGACCAACCCGATTTTTCCAGCGTTCAAGTCTGCGAGCGCTGATTGAATTCCATCGTAGGGATAGTACTGAATGTGTGCGATTACGCCTTCTGCCAACCAGCGTTTAGCGACGAAGTCGGAAGTGTTTCCTGACTGAATGCCCGCGGTCAGCCCGCGCAGGTCGGCCGGCGACGATACATTCGGAGTCAGTCGCCGATTGATCGCAACTCCCTGGTTGAATTCGAGGTAGGGCTGCGAAAAATGCACAATCTCAGAACGGTCCGAAGTAATAGTCGTCCCCGAGATCACGGCATCGTACTTTCCGTTTTCCAAGCCGTCGAAGATGCCGTCGAAGTTGTCGGCGAGATAACGTTCGCGATATAAGGTGAGGCCTAGATGATTGCAGATGGCGCGCATCAGATCGATGTCGAAGCCATTCTCCGAACCGTCGGCGAGTTCAAACGGCGGATCGGGATAAGCCGACGCGACCGACAAAGTTCCCGCAGTGAGGGTCAGGGACATGCACACGCTCCGCAAGCAGAAACACAGAGTTTACGTGAGTGGTTGAATCTTGAGGAGGAAGAATATCGCGGCAGGAGTGCAGAAGTCGGGGACACCCGCACCGAGTGCTCCCTGATCGAACTAAACGTGAATAACGCTGACCAGCTCTTTGACCGATCGGCGCTCTTCTGCAGGGCCGCCTGCTCCTCGGGTGTCAGCTTGATCTGGATGATCTCCTCGATTCCACCCGCGCCCAGCTTGCACGGCACACCGACAAACAGCCCGTTGATGCCGTACTCCCCTTCGAGATAGGCAGCACAGGGCACGATCTTTTTCTTGTCCTTGAGGATGGCTTCCACCATCTCGGTGGCTGCGGCCGATGGTGCGTAGTAGGCGCTCCCGGTCTTCAGGTGCTTCACAATCTCGGCGCCGCCGTCACGTGTGCGCTGTACCAGGCGATCGATGGTGGCCTTGTCCATGAGCTCGGTGATGGGAATGCCGGCCACGGTTGAGTAGCGCGGCAGCGGAACCATGGTGTCGCCGTGTCCGCCGAGCACGAACGCCGTCACGTTCTCGACCGACACTTTGAGCTCCATGGCGATGAAGGCACGGAAGCGCGCCGAGTCTAGAATGCCGGCCATGCCGATGACGCGATTGCGCGAGAAGCCGCTCAGCTTATAGGCCGCCTGCGCCATCGCATCCAGCGGATTGGACACGATGATGAGGATGGAGTTCGGCGAGTACTGCACCACTTTGCCGACCACATCGCTCATGATTTTGTAATTGGTGTTCAGCAGGTCGTCACGGCTCATCCCCGGCTTGCGGGGGATTCCGGCAGTGATTACCACAATGTCAGAGTTGGCGGTATCGGCGTAGTCGTTCGTTCCGATGACGAACGAGTCGCGCTTCTCGATCGGCATCGCCTGCAACAGGTCCAGAGCCTTGCCCTGCGGTACGCCTTCAATGATGTCGATCAGTACGACATCGCAATGCTCCTTCGAGGCCATCCAGTGTGCGGCTGTCGCCCCAACGTTTCCCGAGCCTACAACGGTCACTTTCTTACGCATGATGTCCTGCTCCGTCTAGCCGCATGAGCGGCATATGAATTGCACAACTCAACTCGTACCGCTTATCTCTAGTGATGTTCCGCGTGTGCTGCCAGGTCGGGCAGCCCGTTTCCGGTATGCATGTTGTGGATTATGTGGGTTGCGAATTCGCTGGTCTTTACCTTGGTCGCGCCTTCCAGCATGCGCTCGAAGTCGTAAGTGACTTTCTTCTCCAGGATGGTGCGCTCCATCGATTCTTCAACCAGTCGCGCCGCCTCTTTCCATCCCATGAAGTCGAACATCATCACGCCCGACAGCATGACCGAGCCGGGGTTGATTACGTCCTTATCGGCATACTTCGGTGCCGTGCCATGCGTCGCTTCGAAGATGGCGTGCTGGTCGCCAATGTTGGCGCCGGGAGCGATTCCCAGGCCGCCGACCTGCGCCGCCGCCGCGTCGGAGATGTAGTCGCCGTTGAGGTTGGGCGTCGCCAGCACCGAGTACTCGTCGGGCCGCGTAACAATCTGCTGGAAGATGCTGTCGGCGATGCGATCGTTGATCATCAGCTTCCACTTCCACGCGCCGTTTCCGTGCGTCGCATAGATACTGTCGATCACGGCCTTCACTTCCTTGTACAACTGCTCGCGGAATTCCTTCGGAGCGAACTCCAGTCCCGGCTCAACCATGCGCGCATTCTCTTCGATGGAAAGGCCGGGCCGCCGGTCGAGGTTGTCGATGATCCAGCTCTCGCGTTCGGTGACAACCTGGTCGCGAAATTCCTGGGTCGCGATCTCGTAGCCCCACTCGCGGAAGGCGCCTTCCGTGAACTTCTGGATGTTGCCCTTGTGTACCAGCGTGACGGTTTTGCGATGGTTCTTCAGCGCGTACTCGATCGCCATGCGGACGAGACGCTTGGTGCCGGTAATGGAGATCGGCTTGATGCCGACGCCCGAATCCTCGCGCACCCGCTTCTTGGTGCCCGCCAGCATCTCGTTATTGATGAAGTCGATGAGCTTCTTCGCCTCAGGCGTGCCCTCTTTCCACTCGATGCCGGCGTAAACGTCTTCCGTGTTCTCGCGGAAGATCACGATGTTCATGCGCTCTGGATGTTTCACCGGCGACGGGATGCCCTGGTAATACTTCACCGGACGCACGCAGGCGTAGAGGTCCAGAATCTGGCGCAGTGCGACGTTCAGCGAGCGAATGCCTCCGCCTACCGGAGTGGTCAACGGGCCTTTGATGCCGATGCGCAACTCGCGAAATGCGTCCACCGATTCATCTGGCAGCCAGGTCTTGAAGCGGTCCATTGCCTTTTCGCCGGCGAAGACTTCATACCACGCGACCTTGCGCTTGCCTTCGTAGGCCTGCTCGACGGCGGCGTCGAAAACTCGCACCGACGCCTTCCAGATGTCGCGACCGGTCCCGTCGCCTTCGATGAAAGGGATGATCGGGTTATCGGGGATAATGAGTTTCCCGTTCTGGTAGGTAATTTTCGCGCCAGTTGAGGGCAAGGGAATTCCGTTAAAGGATGAAGACACAGATACCTCCAAAAATGCGGTACAAGCCGGGCATTCGGGCCAACCCCGCCCACGCCCAGATTTCTACGCTATCACCGCAAAGTGTGCGCTATCAACGAATCATTCTGGCCATACATCACCCGAATGTGTGATGTTCGTCGCTGAGAGACTGTGCGCGGTGATGCTAGGCAACTCCGGCCCGTGAGATATCCGTGCCATTTCTGGCGCGCGTTTTGCCTGAAACGCAAGCCTTGCGATCAGCGCGTTGACGAGGTACAACCTTTGTTCCCCGCGCTATCTCACAACAGATAGGCGCGAATCGCGCGCTGCATTTATTCTGTCTGTCATTCAAATCTGAGGGTGAGATGGTAAAGGGACTACTCGAACGCTGGCCGCTGGTGCGTCAGCTCAGGACCGGCGCCGACGGTACCGGCGTCGAGGCGATGAGCGAGCGCACCAGAAACCTGCTTGCCCAAAAACCAGGATGCCGAATTCACGCGCGCCATCTGCCCGTACTGCGGCGTGGGCTGCGGGCAGATGATCTTTCACAAGGATGGCGAGCTGATCTCCATCGAGGGCGATCCCGGATCTCGCCGATCTCGCGCGGCCATCTCTGTCCCAAGGGCGCCGACACCTTACGAGCTGCACACCCATCCCAACCGCCTGATGACGGTGAAGTATCGCCGTCCGTATGCCACCGAGTGGGAAGAGATCGATCTGGAGACGGCGATGGACATGGTCGCCGACTCGGTGTGGGAGACCCGCGAGCGCAGTTTCGTCGAGAAGCAGGACGGCGAGACGGTGATGCAGACCACCGCCATGGCGCATCTCGGCGGCGCGACGCTCGACAACGAAGAGAACTACCTGATCAAGAAACTTTTCTACCGGAGGTCTGGGCATGGTTTGCATCAGCAACCAGGCCCGGATATGACACAGCTCCACGGTGCCCGGTCTGGGCACCTCGTTCGGACGCGGCGGCGCGACCACCGCGCAGCAGGATCTGGCCAACGCTGACGCCATCCTCATCATGGGATCGTCGATGGCCGAGAATCATCCCGTCGGCTTCCAGTGGGTGATGGAAGCGCGCGAGACGCGGCGCAAAGATCATTCACGTCGATCCGCGCTTCACCCGCACCTCGGCGATGGCCGACATCTGGGTGCCGCTGCGCGCCGGAACCGACATCCTCTTCCTCGGCGGCCTGATCCACTACGTGCTCGAGAACGACAAGTGATTTCCGCGAGTACGTGCGAGCACTACACCAACGCTGCCATGATCGTGCGCGAGGACTTCCGCGACACCGAAGACCTGGGCGGCGTCTTCTCCGGTTGGGACGAGGAGAAGAAGAAGTACGAGCCGGAGACGTGGCTCTACCAGGGAGAGGAGAAGAAGAAGTCGGATCCGCGTGACGGAGCGCAAGCCGGCCACTCCGATGCCGGAGGCGGTCACGGCAAAGACCGCGGCGGCGAAGCGGCAAAGTTTCGCGAGTACGAGACCGATCCCACGCTGCAGCATCCGCGCTGTGTCTTCCAGATCCTGCAAGCAAGCACTTCTGCGCGCTACACGCCGGAGCTGATCGAGCGTCATGCGGGAGTGCCGCAGAAGCTGTTCCTGAAAGTTGCCGAGGCGTTCTGCAATGCATCGGGACCGGAGAAGACGGCGGCCATCTGCTACGCCGTGGGATGGACGCAGCACTCCAAAGGCGTGCAGATCATTCGCTCGGCGGCGATTCTGCAAATGCTGCTGGGCAACATCGGCCGCCCGGGCGGCGGAATTCTCGCGCTGCGCGGACACGCGTCGATTCAGGGCTCGACCGACATTCCCACGCTGTATGACATCCTGCCGGGCTACCTGCCGATGCCGTTCTTCGAGGCCGATGCCAACGATTTGCAGGCGTACATGAAGAAGCACACGGCCGACGCCGGGCTGTGGACCAACTTCGAGAAGTACTTCATCAGCCTGATGAAAGTCGTAGTACGGCGACAACGCGACCAAAGAAAACGACTGGGGCTTCGACTACCTGCCGCGCGTCACCGGCGATCACTCGCACTTCGGCTACTGGCTCGACATGGCCGACGGCAAGATGGACGGCCTGTTCATCATGGGGCAGAACCCGGCCGTCGGCGCGTCGAATGCGCGCTTGCAGCGCACGGCGATGTCGAAGCTGAAGTGGCTGGTGGTGCGCGACATGGTCGAAATCGAGAGCGCCTCCTGGTGGTACAACTCGCCCGAGGTCGAGCGCGGCGAGCTGCGACCCGGA
The DNA here is from genome assembly GCA_963819645.1 of uncultured Acidobacteriaceae bacterium. GTDB lineage: Bacteria > Acidobacteriota > Terriglobia > Terriglobales > Acidobacteriaceae > CAVVDY01. The sequence continues at coordinate 538,113 of CAWFWZ010000004.1, read as the reverse complement.
GGACATCGCGACCGAGGTCTTCCTCTTTCCCGCCGCCGGATCGGCCGAGAAGGAAGGCTGCCAGACCAACACGCAGCGCCTGGTGCAGTATCGCGCCACAGGCGGTCGATCCGCCGGGCGACGCGCGCAGCGAAACCTGGTTCATGCATCACCTGGCGCGACGCCTGAAGGCCAAGGCCGCGGCCGATCCCAGTCCGCGCAACGCCGCCGCTGAACGCGCTGCACTGGCCGTACGGCACGCACGGCATTCACGACGAGCCGAACGTCAACGAAGTGCTGAAAGAGATCAACGGCCGCGATCTCGCGACCGGCGAGCAGCTCGACAGCTATCAAGGAGCTGAAGGACGACGGCAGCACCGCCTGCGGCTGCTGGATCTACTGCGGCATTTATCCCAGCGAGCACGAGAACGTGGCCAACAAGCGCGAGCCGGTGGATTACCTCGGACATGGCTGGGGATTCGCCTGGCCCAACGACGTTCGCATTCTTTACAACCGCGCTTCGGCGCGTCCCGATGGCAAGCCGTGGAGCGAGCGCAAGAAGCTCGTCTGGTGGGACGAAGAAAAGCAGCGAGTGGACCGGGATACGACGTTCCCGACTTCGACAAGAAGAAGCCGCCGGACTACCGCCCAGCCGACGGCGCGAAGGGAATGGATGGCATTGCCGGCGACAAGCCGTTCATCCTGCATCCCGACGGCGTCGGCTGGCTGTTCGTCACCAGCGGACTGAAAGACGGTCCGCTGCCCACGCACTACGAGCCGCTGGAATCGCCGTTCGGCAATCCGCTCTATCCGGAGCACGCAACCAATCCGCCGGTCGATCAGCAAAGATGCGTCCCGACAACGCCTATGCGCTATCCGGGCGACGAACGCTTCCCGTATGTGCTCACGACCTATCGCCTGACCGAGCATCACACGGCGGGCGGCATGTCGCGCCACGCTGTCGCATCTGGCCGAGTTGCAGCCGGAGCTGTTCTGCGAGGTCTCGCCTGAACTGGCCGCCGAGTCGCGAGCTGGAGCACGGCGACTGGGCGACCATCATGACGCCGCGCGGCATCGGTCGAAGGCGCGCGTGCTGGTGACGCCGCGCATGCGGCCGCTGTGGGTGCAGGGCCGCACGGTGCATCAGGTTGGCCTGCCCTATCACTGGGGATACAACGGAGTGGTCAAGGGCGACGTAGCCAACGATCTGCTGGTCATCTCCGAGGAGCCGAACGTGCGCATCATGGAAACCAAGGCGCTGGTCTGCGACATCGAGCCGGGCACGTCGCGAGCGCGGGCCTGCGGCGCTGGAGCAATGGAAGGAACACATGGAGCAGCCGGCATGAGCAGCGACCATCACCGCATTCTTCACCGACTCGACGCTGTGCATTGGCTGCAAGGCCTGCGAAGTCGCCTGCAAGGAATGGAACGGCATCGCCGACGACGGCTTCAACTGGTCGGGCAATTCCTACGACAACACCGGCGCGGTCGGACACTCGACCTGGCGGCACGTGAAGTTTGTCGAAGGCACGCGCCGGAGCCCGGCCTGGGCGGCAATGCCCGGATCTCAGCTCTCGTGGGAGTTTTCCTCCGACGTCTGCAAGCACTGCGAAAATGCCGGCTGCCTGGAGGCCTGTCCCACCGGCGCGATCGTGCGCACCGAATTCGGCGGCGTCTTCGTTCAGCCCGATGTCTGCAATGGTTGCGGCTACTGCGTGGTAGCGTGTCCGTTCGGCGTGGTGCAGCGCAATCCAGAAGACGGCCGCGCCTTCAAGTGCACCTTCTGCTACGACCGGCAGAAGGTCGGATTGCAGCCCGCCTGTGCCACAGGCGTGTCCGACGGAGTCGATCAAGTTCGGCCCGCTCGAAGCAGCTGCAGGCTGGTCGCGCAGGAGCGTGTGGAGGAGCTGCAGGCCCGCGGCATGGACGACGCCTGCGTCTACGATCCGCACGGACACCAGCGTCGGAGGGCATTCACGCGTTCTTCATCGTGCGCGGCGATCCGCGGCAATACAATCTGCCGCCGCATCCCGAGGTCCCGACGATCTACAACTGAAGGCGGGCTGGACGAGTTCCGCCGTTGCCGCGGGCCTGCTGCTGTTCGGCAGCCTTTTCGCCTTTCTGGGGAGCGCGAAACGATGAGCAGCAATCCGCATGACAGCGTCCCACACCCGGAGCACACCGACTGGGCGCGCGAAAATCGGCTGCTAGAGATTCGCCGCGAAGCCGAGCGCAAGGGCCATGTCGAGGCGACCGGCGTTCGCCGTGCCGGGCGCGCCTTTTCCCATGGCTTCGCCCGAGACCGGCTACTACGGCGTTCCGCTGCTGAAAGAGCCGCCGTGGACCTGGGAGATTCCGCCGTACTTCTTCGTCGGAGGCGCTGCCGGATCGGCGGCGGTGCATTGGCGCGGTCGCGCACTGGATCGGCCGCGACCGAGAAGCTGGCGCGCGACTGCCGCCTGCATCGCCGCAGGAGGCGCGATTGTCTCCAGCGCATTGCTGATCTCCGATCTCGGACGTCCGGCGCGATTTCTCGCCATGATGCGAGTCTTCAAGCCGCAGAGTCCGATGTCGGTCGGCGCCTGGACGCTGGCGGTATTCGGCAGCTTCTCCGGCGCTGCAGCGTTTGCGCAAATTGCTGCTGAGCGGTTCGGCTTGCCGGTGCGAATGCTCGGCAATATCGCCGAAGGTTTTTCTGCCGCTGGCGGGTCTGCCCTTCTCCAACTACACCGGAGTGCTGATCGGCGCGACCGTGATTCCGGTGTGGAACGAACATGTTGGCAGCCTGCCGATTCACTTCGGCATGTCGGGACTGAACTCGGCGGTTGGCATCCTCGAGCTGATGGGACACGACAATCCGGCGCTCAACACGCTGGGCATCGGCGCTGCGGCGATTGAGACGCTCGAAGGCATCAACATCGAGATCTCGAAGAAGCCTGCGGTGGAGCCGCTGAAGCGCGGAACCAGCGGGCTCATCACCCGGCTCGGCGGCGTGCTCAGCGGGCCGGTGCCGCTGGCATTGCGTATCGCAGCCGCATTCGCGGGCTCGTCGCCGGTCGAAGAAGCTGCGCAGAGCTGCTGCGATTTCGAGCGTCGCCGGATCCATGCTGACGCGCGTCGCCTGGATGCACGCCGGACACGTTTCCGCGCGCGACTGGCGTGTGCCATTGGAGATAAGAAGCCGTCAGCTATCAGCCGTCAGCTCTCAGCTGAAGCAAGACGGAGCGACCACTCCTTGAGTCCCCGGGCTTTAGCTGATGGCTGACAGCTGAGAGCTGATAGCTTCTTCCCCCGGCAACATCCCGGCCCTAATCTGTATTCTTATTGTTGCGAGACTCTCGCTTATCTCGTCAGAAACTAGCTGCCTGTTTCGAAAGAGGCACGATGCCCAAGAAAGTTCGCAAAGCTGTGTTCCCGGCAGCCGGTCTCGGGACACGTTTTCTTCCTGCCACCAAAGCCATACCAAAAGAGATGCTGCCGCTGGTCGACAAGCCCATCATTCAGTACGGCGTGGAGGAGGCTTTGGCCGCGGGCTGCGACCAGATCATCGTCATCACCGGACGTGGCAAGAGTGCGATCGAAGACCACTTCGATGTCAGCTACGAACTGGAAAACGAACTGGAACAACGCAACAAGGCGGAGCTTCTCGATCAGGTGCGCAAGATTTCCGGCATGATCAACATCGCTTATGTTCGGCAGAAGCAGGCGATGGGGCTTGGCCATGCCGTGCTGATGGCGCGCGAACTGGTCGGCGACGAGCCCTTCGGCGTGATTCTTCCCGACGACATCATCGACGCGAAGGTTCCATGCCTGAAACAGATGATCGACGTTTACAACGAGACCGGCTCTTCCATACTTGCCACGCAGGAAGTCGCGGGCGCGGCCATATCCGCCTATGGTGTGCTCGACGCCAGCGCGACCGGCACACACGACGGCCGGCTGTACGAAGTGAAGAACATGGTCGAGAAGCCTAAGCCGGAGGATGCGCCCTCGAACCTGGCGATCATCGGGCGTTACATTCTCACTCCCAGAATTTTCGACATGCTTGACACGACGGAGCCCGGCAAAGGCGGCGAACTTCAGCTTACCGATGGCATCAAGCAACTGCTGAAGCACGAGAAGGTCTACGGGTACACCTTTGAGGGCACGCGGCATGATACCGGCGACAAGCTTGGCATGTTGAAGGCGACGGTGGAGTTCGGATTAAAGCGAGACGATCTGGGCAACGATTTCCGGAACTACCTGAAGACGCTTCAGCTTTGAGTTCGGGTAGTGCGACGCTGGGTGCCCCAGAGCCTGCCCTGAGCGAAGTCGAAGGGTACGCCCTTCATTGCCGCTAACCTGGGCGGAGCTACTCGTATCGCAAGCTCTCCACCGGATCGAGCCGCGCCGCACGCGCTGCCGGCACGGTTCCAAACAAGATGCCCACAGTCGACGAAACCAGTATGGCAATGACCACCGACCAGCCTGACACCGGCATGCGGTAATCGGTCAGGAAGCGCAACGAGAACGGCAAGGCCAGCCCGACGATGATTCCCAAAACTCCGCCGCCCAGCGAGATCATCATCGCCTCCGCCAAAAATTGCGCGCGGATTTCATGACTGGTTGCTCCCACCGCTTTGCGCACTCCGATCTCGCGAATGCGCGACGTGACAGTCGCCAGCATAATGTTCATGATTCCCACGCCGCTCACCAGCAGCGTCAGCACCGAGATGAGCAGCAGAACCGTGGTCAGCGCGTTAGCTGTCTTGCTCGCCACGCTGAGCAGCTGCGTCAGGTTATCGACCTTGTACACGGATTCGGGACGATGCCTCGACTTCAGCACCTGCAGAATCTGATCGGTAGCGCGCGGCACCTCTCGCGAATCGGCAACCGAGAAAAACAGTTGCTTAACCTCATCGGTCGAGGTGAAGAAGCGGGCCACGGTATGAGGAATCAGGATGGTCTCTTCCGAAATTTCCGACTGCCCGAAGGTGTCAACCCGCTCCTTGAAAACCCCGACGATGATGAACGGAAGTCCCTCCAGCCTGATCTCCTGCCCTACCGCCGCATCCGGAGAGCCGTAAAGCCGTATCGCAAGGTTGACCGTAACCTCCGCGATTTTACTGCGCGCCCTGACGTCGTTATCGTCGAAGAAGCGTCCTGCCACGATCTCCAGATTTCGCACCCACTGGTATTGCGACGACACACCGAGGATGAGCACGTCGCGTTCTTTACCGCCGGGAATGGCGATGCGGTCGTGAAGTTCGAGCATCGGCGATGAAGATGTAATGCCCGGCACCTGTCGCCGCACGGCGTCCATGTCCTCGAGCGTGAGATAGTCGCTGGACGAGCTGCCGTAGTTGCTGCCGCCCTGGTAGTAAGCCACCATCATGTTGGCGCCGATGGCCTGAATCTCGCGCAGGATGTATTCCTTGCCGGTAAGGCCGATGGTGACCACCAGGATGAGCGACGCCGTACCGATCACCATGCCGAGCGCAGTCAACATGAATCGCGTTTTGTGCGCGCGAAAGGTCTCGACTGCGACACTGATGGTCTCGCCCAAGACCATCCTGGGATAGGCGCGTCCGCTGGTCGCTTTGATTGCCATGGGCTACGTCAGAGATTAAACCCAAGCTGGCATGGGTTCAACGCGACCGCCGACTTTGATCGCGTGGCGGGCGTTAGGTTTCAGGTGTCAGGTTTCAGAGGTACCCACTGATACCTGACACCTGATGACCAAACGCCTCTGTCAGGCGAGCGTTAATTCGGTCGAAGGCGAACCGCAAGCGTCTGCATCGCTTGGTGCCTGCTCTGCGGCGGTGTTATCGTCAGTACGTTGTGCCCCCGATTCACATCTCGCAGACGATCCGCCGCTTAGCTCCTGCTTTCCTGCTATTTCTATCAAGCCTGTCGCTCGAGGCCCAGCAGACCATCGGTGAGCTTTACGCCACCGACGCCAGCGTCAAGGGCGCGGTGATCCTCGCCGGCTCTGGTACCGGCGTCGTGAGCGGATCGCAAATCGCGGCCGGCGCGCAGACCGCTACTCTGAAGCTCGAACGCGGGGGCAACGTGCTGGTCTGTCCCGGAACCAGCCTGTCTGTGTCCTCGTCGCAGAGCGGACGCCAGCTCCTGTTCAGCGTCAACGCCGGAAATCTCGAGCTGGACTATCCCATAGGCTCTGCCTCCGACAACCTGCTCACGCCCGACTTCCGGCTGCTGCTGCCCGGGCCCGCCAGGATTCACGTCGCCATGCGCGTGACCGCCAACGGAGATACCTGCGTGCGAGTCGCTTCCCTCGAACAGTTCAGCGGTAGTGGTAGCCGAGGCGATGGGCGACGAGAGCTATCAGGTGAAGCAGGACGAGGCTGTTCTGTTCAAGGGCGGGCACATCCAGGGAGCGACGCGCGCCCGTCAGAGTTGCGGCTGTCCCGCGCCTGCGCCGGTACAAGTTGCGAAAGTTACGCCTCCGCCTCCTGCTCCGGCCAAGCTGCCGCCGACCAGCGGAGCCGCATTAGCTGCGGCGCTGGACGAATCAGCTCCGGTCATGACGGACACGCACCTCTCGATGGAAGCTCCGTTTGTGTTCAACGGCGAGGGTATCCCGCCCGACATGACCGCCGTCGTGGCTCACCTGAAGCTGGACAACACGCACCTGGTGTCGTTGCAGCCGACCGTGCTGCCTCCGGGCAAGAAAAAGGCCGAGCCGAAGACTCAGACAGTGGCTGCTAACTCAGCAGAAGAGAAGCGCGGAGTGTTCAGCAAAATCGGCGCCTTCTTCGCGTCGATCTTTCACTAAATTGCCGAATTACTTGATGATTCCGCGCTCTGCTGCTTCGATGAAGCTGATCAAGCTGGCGACATCGGGATCGTCGCCTTCGCTGCGCAATTTCTCCAGCGCTTGCGAGGTGTTCAGCTTGGAGGCGAGCAAAACTTTGAACGCGTGATGCAGTCGTGCGATGCGCTCGCGATGAGAAGCCTCGCCGCTGCAACCCGACTTTGTTCAGCATGTAAGCGTGGGTGTCGCGCTCGGCGCTGGTCATCGAGTAAGGGAGCACGTCCTGCGTGATGGTAGTACCGCCGCCGATGTAAGAATGCGCCCCGATGCGCACGAACTGGTGTACCGGGCATAGTGCGCCGACGACTGCCCATTCCTCGACCGTTACGTGTCCCGCCAGCGTCGCCGCGTTCACCAGCATGGCGTGATCGCCGATGACGCAGTCGTGGCCGATGTGGGTATAGGCCATGATCAGCGTGTCGCTGCCGATCCGAGTGACGCCGCCGCCTTTCGTGGTGCCGCGAGTGATGGTGACGTACTCGCGAATCTGGTTGCGGTCGCCAACTTCCAGGCGAGTAGGTTCGTTCTTGTAGGTGATATCCTGCGGATCGCCGCCGATCACCGCGAATGAGTAGATCTTGTTGTCAGCTCCGAACCTGGAAGGGCCGCCTAGAATAACGTGCGAAGCCAGCTCACAGTTTTTGCCCAGCTCAACCTCTGCACCGATGACGCAGTACGGTCCAATGGAGCATGAGCCCGGAATCTTGGCGCTGGGATCGACGATGGCCGTCGGATGGATGCTCATCGAAGCTATGCAGGCTCCGCGGCAGGTTCAGTCGCAGCCGGCGGTTCGGGCTTCTGCCGCTCGCGATCCAGCAGCCGGCAGGTAATGATTGCCTCGCACGCCAGCTTGTCGTTGACGTAGGCTTTGCCCTGCATGCGTCCGGCGGTACCGCGCCACACCAGCACGTCGACATCGATGCGAAGCTGGTCGCCCGGCACCACCGGCCGCCGGAATTTCGCCTTCTCGATACCGGTGAACAGCAGCAGCTTCTGCTCGCGATCGGGAAATTCGGTCAGCAGCAGCACGCCTCCGGCCTGCGCCATGGCCTCCACCACCAGCACGCCCGGCATGATGGGGAATGTGGGAAAGTGTCCTGCAAAAAACGGCTCGTTGATGGTCACGTTCTTCAGCGCCACGATGCGCTTGGTGCGAACCAGTTCGGTGATGCGGTCGATCAGCAGAAACGGAAAACGATGCGGAAGGATCTTCAGGATATCCTGAAGATCGAGGCTGGTCTTATCGGCCGCGGCCGCATTTGCGCTGTCGCTCATAAGTTGGGCTGAAAACGATAGATTATACATTTCGGGTTCGTGCGTTAAGCTCGATGTAACTTGAAACGAAGATGAAGACTCCGGCACCAATGACATCCAAGAGACGAAAGGCCGAATTGCAGCCCGCGGTTTCGCCACTACTGCTGATCCGAGATTGGCTCGCGCCTCGCCAGTCCGAAATGGTCGCCGACCTCAAAGAGTTGGTGCTCATGGAGTCGCCGACACACGACAAGGCTGCCTGCGACGCGCTCTCTACCGTGCTGGCCGCCAAGTTCAAGGAGCTTGGTGGACGACGTGAAGCTGCATCGCCAGAAGAAAGCTGGCGATCATCTGCAGGTTGAGTTCGCAGGTGCGAAGGGCCGCAAGCCCATCCTGCTGCTCGGCCACTACGACACGGTGTATGACATCGGTACGCTGGCCACCATGCCATGGCGCGAGAGCAAAGGACTGGTCTACGGCCCCGGGGCCTTCGACATGAAGGGCGGCGTCGTGCAGATGATGTATGCGATTCGCGCCCTGCAAGCCGCCGGACCACTGGCCCGCCCGATTACAGTTCTGCTGGTCTCCGATGAAGAAGAGGGCAGCGAGACTTCGCGCGCCATCACGGAGAAGCTGGCCAGCCGCAGTGAGGCTGTTCTGGTGTGCGAGCCCGCCGGTCGCGGCGGTGCGTTGAAGACAGCGCGCAAAGGCGTAGGCAACTTCACCATACGCGTCAGCGGAGTCGCTTCACACGCCGGACTCGACTTCGAGAAAGGTCAGAACGCCATCCTCGAGATGTCGCATCAGATACAGGCGGTTGCGGCGATGACCAACCTGGAGCGAGGCATCACGCTGAACCCGGGCATCATTCGTGGTGGCACGCGCACGAACGTAGTTCCCTCGGACGCGGAGGCCGAGTTCGACCTGCGGATCGCCAGTAAGGTCGATGGCAACTTGATGATGCGCAAGATCCGCGCTCTAGAGGCGGTGAACAAGAAGTGCAAGCTGCACGTCGAGGGCGGCATCAATCGTCCACCGCTGGAGCGCTCGCCCGCGGTAGTCGCGCTCTTCCACCAGGCGCAAAAGGTCGCGAAGGAGTTGGGATTCTCAGTGAGCGAGATCGCGGTGGGCGGCGGCTCGGACGGAAACTTCACCGCCGGCATGGGTATTCCTACTCTCGATGGGCTGGGAGCGGTCGGTGATGGCGCGCATTCCCCCCGCGAATCCGTCGTAGCAGCAGAGATGCCGCGCAGGGCGGCGCTGCTGGCGGGACTGGTTGCCAGCATTTGACGCTAACTTTGTTCCGACGAAGCGTGGGCCTTACAAGGGTAGAGGGGCAGCGTGAAACGTCTTGCCGTGTACATCCTGCCAGGTATTCACCTGTGCATCGCCCTGTTCGCAATTGTCGGCGTCAATATCCAACAGGTACCCGAGTATCCCTCGAGGGCACAGGACGCCCTGATCATACTCGACATGCCGGTGTCGCTCGTCTTTCTCGCGCTGGCCTGGGTTGCGTGGCCTGTGGCGGCCGCGTGGTTGGTTCTTGTCGGCACCCTATGGTGGTACTGCCTGTCAAAGGGCATCGCAAGGTTGATTCGAGCTGTCGCCAAGTAGATTGAGATGTCTTTGACGCTGGCATGACAAAAGCCTAGAATTTGATTAGCCCGCAGCATCTTGCCTGACCGCAACGAAACCGGGCTTTACCGGAGGTTTCTATGTTTGGTGGAAAGATCGGTCTGCCAGAGCTGGCGGTTATCGTGTTCATCGCCCTGCTCATCTTTGGGCCTAAAAAGCTGGGCGAGCTGGGCAAGGGACTGGGTGAAGGTATCCGCAATTTCAAGTCGTCAATGAACGACCACAGCGCGACCAACGCTACCACGACCACCACCACGGAAGAGAAGAAGCAGGCGTAAGCTCTAGCGTCGCGGCTTTGAAAGGGCGTAGCTTTCGCTGCGCCAGGCTAACTCTTTAGTTGTGTCATCCCGAGACGGCGCGAGCCGTAGAGGGACCTGCAGTTTGCGTCCTGGCCCAAGAAACCGCGTCTTAGTTGAGCTGTGTCATCCTGACTGGACTTCAGTCCGCGAACCTGTCTTTCGGCCTTGCCGTGATCGGCTTCCCGCTCGGGGGCACAAAGCCGGTCCTGCCCGTCGTTCAGGATGACAATTACTTACGAACTCTCCATGAAAGACCGCTGAGTTCTTTCAGCATCCGATACACCCGCGCTACCGGCAGGCCCACGACGTTGAAGTAGTCGCCATCGATTCTCTCGACCCATCGCGAAGCTATGCCTTGGATTCCGTACGCGCCGGCTTTGTCCATCGGTTCCCCACTCGCGACGTATTCCGCGATGTCGGCCTCCGACATTCTGACGAATGCGACCTCCGTTAGCTCCGCTTCGGTACGTTCAAAATCGGCGTTCAGCAGACACACCCCGGTGATGACCTGGTGTGTGCGCCCCGACAGCAGACGCAACATACGCTTGGCATCCTCGGCGTTTGTGGGCTTTTCAAGCAGATGTTCATCAACCACGACGACCGTATCCGCTCCCAGCACAACAACATCAGGGTGTCGCGCCAACACAGTACGCGCCTTGTCGCGCGCCAGCCGTTGCGCGTAGTCGATCGGCGTCTCGCCTGCAAGCGGCGCTTCATGGATGTCGGCGGGATCGACCTCGAAGGCAATGCCGGCATTCCGCAACAGTTCGGAGCGGCGAGGCGAGGCAGAAGCGAGGATGAGCGAACACATTGCAGGGATTGTAGTGGAAGACTTCGCACCACCGAGGTCACGGAGAATTCCAAAGCCTTATTCCTTCTTCTCCGTGCCCTCCGTGTTCTCCGTGCTGAAATCTTTGTCCGTGATCCGCTATGCATCTTATCGGGTAACTAGCTCGTCTGAAGGAACGTGACGACAGCTACACAGACCTCTTCTTACGGCGCAACCGTTCGCGGCGATAAAGTTGACTTCCGCGTGTGGGCACCGACGCCCGAGCAAATCACGTTGCGGCTGATGCGCCTGGGTCAGCAGCCACAGGATATTCCAATGCGCCGCGACGGCGAGGACTTCGTCGCGACCGCGTCGGCGCGCGTCGGCGACCGCTACGCCTACATTCTCGACGGCAGCCGACCCATTCCCGATCCCGTTTCGCGCTTCCTTCCCGAGGGAGTACACGGACCGACCGAGATCGTCGATCCCACGCTCTACGCCTGGTCGGACGAAGGCTGGCGCGGCTTGCCGCTCGAGGACTACGTCATCTACGAGCTGCACATCGGGACATTCACGCCCGAAGGCACCTTCGACAGCGCCGTCGAGAAGCTGCCATACCTGAAGGACCTTGGCGTCACCGTTATCGAGGTGATGCCGGTCGCCGCTGCTCCCGGGACTCGCAACTGGGGATACGACGGCGTCTCGCCATACGCGGTGCAGGCCAACTATGGCGGGCCTGCCGCGTTTCGTCGTTTCGTCGATGCCGCGCATGAGCTTGGGCTGGCCGTCATCCTCGACGTCGTCTACAACCACCTCGGACCGGAAGGGAATTACCTGCGCATGTTCGGTCCGTACTTCACCGCGCACCACAAGACGCCGTGGGGAGATGCCATCAATTACGACGACGAGGGTTGCGAGCAGGTGCGTCGCTACGTCGTCAACAATGCGCTCTATTGGATTCGCGAGTATCACCTCGACGGCTTGCGGCTCGACGCGGTGCAGACCATCAAAGACGATTCGCCGAAACACATCCTCGCCGAGATGCAGGAGAAGGTGCAGGCGCTTGCCGCCGAGTTGCAGCGAACAGTGGTCGTCATCGCCGAGACCGACGAGAACGATTCGCGCTATGTCGAGCCTGCGCCTAAGGGCTACGGACTGAACGCCGTTTGGAGCGACGACTTTCACCACGCGTTGCACGCTCTGCTCACCGGTGAGCGTACCGGCTACTACCAGGACTTTGGCAGGCCGGAACAAATCGCAAAAGTGTGGCGTGAAGGGTATGTCTTCCAGGGTGAGACCTTCGCCTTCTGGAACGGGCCTCGCGGCACGCCTGCAGAAGATGTTCCGCTGCCGGCGAATGTCATCTGCATCCAGAACCACGACCAGGTCGGCAATCGTGCGAAGGGAGAGCGCCTGATCGCACTCGTCTCGCGCGGAGCCCGCAAGATGGCCGCGGCTCTGCTGCTGCTCGCGCCGCACACTCCGCTGCTGTTCATGGGCCAGGAGTATGACGAGAGTGCGCCCTTCCAGTTCTTCGCCGACTTCGAAGATCCCAATCTGAAGAAGGCGGTCAGCGAAGGCCGCCGCAGCGAGTTCAAAGACTTCGACTTCAGCGAAGTGCCCGATCCTGAAGACCCGCAGACCTTCGAGCGCTCGAAGCTGACGTGGGCCAGTGCTGACGAGAATCGCGAGATGCTGGAGTGGTATCGCAAGCTGCTGCAGCTACGGAAGAAACATGTGCTCGGCCATGAGCGGCGCGCCGAAGTGAGCTACGACAACGGTGTGCTGACCATGCTTGTACCGGCGGTCGGGCCGACATTGCGTATCGAAGCGACGCTGCAGTCCGGTGGTCGTTTGTGGCAGGACGGCCCAGCCGGCTGGAAGCAGGTTCTCGACAGCAATGAGGACGGCTACGCGGTTCGAGTGCTGGTCAAGGATTAACGTCCGCTCACGCTGGCGTATAATCGGCAACTTCGTTCCATACTTGGAGCGCCGTCCGAGGCTACTGTGATCTCGCGCATTTCCGCTTTCTGTCTTGCGGCCATCATCGCCGTGCAACCGCTTACCGCTGCCACTCCCCCCAGCTCAAACGAGAACCTCTACGGATACTCCGCGGCCCACGCCGCAACCGAGCGCGACTGGGAAGGCAAGTTTCGCAACCTGCCCGATCCGGCAGTGATGCGCAACGCCATGCAGCGCTGAGCGCGCGGCCGCATAACGTCGGCTCTCCTTACGACAAGGAGAATGCCGAGTGGATGCTGGCGCAGTTCAAGCAGTACGGCTTCGACGCGCACATCGAGACCTTCGACGTGCTGTTTCCCACGCCCAAGGAGCGACGGCTCGAGCTGATTGCGCCGACGAAGTTCGTCGCTAAGCTCCAGGAAGGGGCGCTGCCGGTCGATCCCACTTCGCAGCAGACCGCGGAGCAGTTGCCGACGTACAACGCGTACTCCCACGATGGCGACGTGACCGCGCCGCTGGTGTACGTCAACTATGGCGTGCGCGAGGATTATGAAGAGCTCGATCGCCTCGGCATTTCGGTGAAGGGAGCTATCGTCATCGCGCGCTACGGCGCGGCGTGGCGCGGCATCAAGCCGAAAGTCGCAGCCGAGCATGGCGCCATCGGTTGCATCATCTACTCCGATCCCAGGGACGACGGCTACTTCGAAGGCCAGTATTTCCCCACCGGCCCCTATCGCCCATCGGATGGTGTGCAGCGCGGCAGCGTGATGGACACCGAGTATCCTGGCGATCCGCTGACTCCCGGAATCGGCGCCACCAAAGACGCGAAGCGCCTGTCTATCGCCGAGGCCAAGACCATCACCGCGATCCCGGTGCTTCCCATCTCTTATGGCGATGCCCAACCTCTGCTCGCAGCGCTGAGTGGCCCTGTTGCGCCTGAGGGCTGGCGTGGCGCTCTGCCATTCACCTATCACGTTGGTCCAGGTCCGGCGAAGGTACACCTGGTGATGAAATCCAACTGGGACATCAAGACCATCTATGACGTCATTGCGAAGATTCCCGGCAGCGAAGCTCCCGAGCAATGGGTGATTCGCGGCAACCATCACGACGCATGGGTAAACGGCGCGGACGATCCGATATCGGGCATGGTGGTCGCGCTGGAAGAGGCGCGCGACTCTGGGCGAGTTGATGAAGCAGGGCTGGAAGCCCAAGCGCACCATCATCTACTGCGCCTGGGATGGCGAAGAGCCTGGCCTGCTGGGATCAACCGAGTGGGTGGAAGAGCATGATGCCGAGCTGAAGCAGCACGCCGTGGTCTACATCAACTCGGATTCAAGCTCTCGCGGATACCTGTATGTCTCCGGCTCGCACACGCTGGAACGCGTCGTCAACGACGTCGCAAAGGAGGTCCCGGATCCCGAGAAGAATATGTCGGTGTGGAAGCGTGGGCAGTTGCGACGTATCGCGCGTGCAGCTACGCCCGAAGAGCGCCAGGAGCTGCGCGACCGCGCCGAGCTGCGCATCGGTGCGCTGGGAGACGGTTCCGATTACGCGCCGTTCCTCGACCACGCTGGCGTGGCCGCGCTGAACCTGGGCTTCGGCGGCGAGGCTGGCGGAGGCGTCTACCACTCCATCTACGACGACTTCTACTGGTACACGCACTTTGGCGATCCAAATTTCCTGTATGAGAAGGCGCTCGCACAGATGGCGGGCACGACCGTCATGCGCATGGCTGACGCCGACCTGCTGCCGTACGATCCGTCGGATTCGGCGGATACGGTGAAGCGCTACGTTGGCGAGCTGAAAGCCGAGCTCAAGAAGAAGCAGGATGAAGTGAAGGAGCGCAACCGCCAGATCGAAGAGGGCGTGTTCACAGCGACCGCCGATCCCGAGAAGCAGTACGTGCCTCCGTCCGTCAAGCCGGTGCCTCCGTTTATCAACTTCGCTCCGCTGGAGAATGGATCGGAGGCGTACTCCAAGGCGGCGCAGCGCTACCGCAAGGCGGTGGGCAAACTCAACGAGTCCTCACCCGCGTGGCAGTCGCCCGCGCTGAAGGAGATCAACGCGCAGTTGCTGCAGACTGAGCGCACCTTTACCACCACCGAAGGCCTGAAAGAGCGGCCCTGGTTCAAGCACCAGATTTACGCTCCGGGCGCGTACACCGGATATGGGGCGAAGACTATCCCGGCTGTGCGCGAGGCGCTGGAAGAAGACAAGTGGAGCGACGCCGAGCAAGGCGCAGCCATCGCCGGACAAGTACTCATGAATGAGGCCAAGCTGGTAGACTCCATTGCGCAACAGGTGGAGCAAATGGTTGGTGCGCCGCAGGCGAAACCAGCAGCAGCAGGCGATCCGACCAGTGGGGGCGGGCAGAGGTAAGCCTCTAGTTGTCACAAAACCTGTTACAAGATTTATGTCTAATTTGGAGACTCGACGCTACGTTGTAACCGGACGTGTTCAGGGCGTAGGCTTCCGCTGGTTTGTGGAGCGCGAAGCGGCTCAGCTAGGCATGGCAGGATGGGTATGTAACCGTGAGGACGGCAGCGTTGAAGTGATGGCGACCGGGGCTCCAGAGCAGCAACGTTCGCTGCGGGCAAAGCTTCGTCAGGGCCCGCGTGCCGCCAGAGTCGATATGGTTCAGGAGTCGAGCGCGCCGTATCTTGAGGCGCAATCGTTTCGCATTCAAGAAGGAGGGTGGTGAATCATGGCCAGTCCCGCGACCCAGAGTTGCGCCGACTTGAAAAAACTCATCCGTGAGGTCCCCGACTTTCCCAAGCCGGGCATTCTCTTCTACGACATCACCACGCTGCTCAAGGACCGGCAGGGATTCGCTCGCCTCATCGATGCGCTGACGGACTACTACATCAACAAAGACATCGATCTCGTATTGGGGATCGAAGCGCGCGGCTTCATCTTTGGTCCTGCGCTCGCCTACCGCCTGAATGCCGGCTTCGTTCCTGTGCGCAAGCCCAAAAAATTGCCGGCGAAAGTTCTGCAATGGAAGTACGAGCTGGAGTATGGCTCCGACACGTTGGAGATTCACGAAGACGCGATTCAAGCGGGACAGCGTGTGCTCATCTGCGATGACTTGCTGGCGACCGGGGGAACGGCGCGCGCGGCGGTGGACATGGTGAAGGCGCTGGGTGGCGACATCTGCGGCCTGGCGTTCGTGGTGGAGTTGGACGGGCTAAAGGGCCGGGAGAAACTCAAAGAACACGACGTGTATTCGCTGCTGCACTACGAGATGTAGGGCAACTCAGGTCCGTTTACGAGTAAGGCTGCTCCGCACGGCCTTACTCTTCTTGGCTCTGTTCTTCTTTTCGGAGGCTCCCAGTTCTCCAACGGGAGAACCTTGATAAGGCCTCTGCCGTTTTTCGTAATCATGTAAGGCCTTCCGGTTTCGTGAACCTCATCGAAGACTTCGAGGCACAATTTGCAGAACCTCGCGGTTGTCATTTTTTTAGCCCGCATGAGCTTGCTATCGGCTGAGAGTTTCTAACGTTTAGGAACTGATACTTCCGTTGACCACCCGCCGCCCCACAATGCGATACTTGCCCTGCAGCACAATCCCTATCGCCTCGCTATACGCGATGTGCTCCTGTTCGAGAATGCGCGCCGCCAACGTATGCTCGTCGTCCTCGGGGAGTACCGGAACCGTCCTCTGAAGGATGATCGCGCCGTGGTCGAGATTCTCGTCCACGAAGTGCACGGTGCAGCCCGAGACCTTCACTCCATACTCGAACGCCTGCTTCTGCGCATCGAGGCCGGGGAAAGCAGGCAACAGCGAAGGGTGGATATTCAAGATCCGATTGGGAAACTGCTGCACGAACCACGGTGACAGCAGCCGCATGTACCCAGCCAGGCAGACCAGATCGACCTTGTGTTCTTGCAGCACCGCCACAACTTCGCGGTCATGCTCTTCGCGAACCTTGCCCTTGGAAGAAATTATCAGCGCGTTGAGCCCGCGCCGCTGCGCTGACTCGATTCCCGTCGCATCGGCTTTGTTAGAGAGCACTACAGCAATATTGGCGTCGAGCCTGCCCGAGGCGACGTTCTCCGCGATCGCCTCGAAATTTGAGCCGCGTCCGGAAAGGAGGATGCCAAGGTTCTTCATGGACACGAGAGTAGTTTAACGGGGTGCTGAGGCAAGGGCACGTGTCCTCTTCATTCGCAACAGGCAGATTCCCGAAAACGTGAATGCCGCAGCCAGAAAGCCGCGGCATCCCTTTTCATCCAGTTCACTGGTCTGGAGTTGCTGAGGTTGGGGCCGTGATCGCTTCTCCCTGATGCACGCGAACAGATCGCCATTCATCTGCTCTGTTCAGCGCCCGGCGTCTGCCGTTCGGCGAAGCATAGGCGATTCGAGGTGAAAACGTTTGGTTGCGAGAATGGTGAGCCAGATGAATATCGAGAGAACAACCAGTTGCGCGACCAGGAATGGCGGTTCCTTTTGTGTCGGAGCCAAGGCATGCACGGCCGGAATCTTCGCAAACGCCTGGATGACGGCGACAAAGCAATTGAAGTAGAGGGCCAGTGACGCGGTCACGATGTAGATGCGGCGTGCCCCGCCCTCGAGGCGGCGGCTGTAGCGCGCCCATATCGCAATCGCCAGTAGGATCAGCGAAATGCCGCCCACAACGTAAGAGGGCTTGAACCCATCAAATGGGAACAAGAAACCGGTCACGCTGGTGAGGACAGTAGAGGTCAGAAAGATCGCGGTCCAGCCGTCGAGGCGCTTGCTGTTAAGCAGGCCGTACATCACGATGAAGCCGGACCCGATCCCGGCCAGGCTGATGATGACGTGAATCAAGGTGAAAGTGGAAACAGACATTCCGAGGACCATGGGTGTTCCTCCTTTAGGCTCAAGTTTTGGCGCCTACCCCGGCGCCGCGTGATGACGTATTAGAACATCAGAGTCGCAGGGCAGAATTTCGATGCTCTTTTTTCCGGATTGATGGTGCGCCCTATCCAGCGAGTGAATCTCGGCCTCATTGCCTCGATGTAAGAGGAACTCGACCAAGTGGCGGACGACCTCAATATCAGCCGGCAAGCGGTCATCAAGACATTGGTGCGACAAGCACTGGATCGACACTACCTCGCAAGACGAGCCAAAACTGCACCGCAGCAACAAAAGAACTTGGTGGAGCTTATTCGCGAAGCAGTTGCTCCCTTTGGTGGCGTAGAACTCAAGATACCGAGCCGTCGCGCTCGTTGATTCGTCGTCCGTTTCCCTTTACCATCGCCCCAGCGTGCCATTGTCTCCTGACAAGCAATTTCCCGATCGCGAGCGCATCGTCTCGGCGGCGCCGGTTGATGACGATGCGTCATATGAGCTCAAGCTGCGACCGCAGCGCCTACGCGAATTCATTGGCCAAAACAAAGTCAAAGACAATCTGGAAGTCGCGATTCAGGCGGCGAAGTCGCGCGGCGAAGCGCTGGACCACGTCTTGCTGTATGGGCCTCCGGGGCTGGGCAAGACCACGCTGGCGAACATCATCGCCAACGAGTTGGGCGTGGCCTTTCAGCAGACCTCGGGGCCAACGCTGCAGATCAAAGGCGATCTGACGGCCATCCTGACGAATGTGCGCGATAAGCAGGTGCTGTTCATCGACGAGGTACACCGGCTGCAACCCGCGCTCGAAGAGTTGTTGTACTCGGCGCTGGAAGATTACAAGCTCGACATCATCATCGGGCAAGGGCCGGCGGCGCGCACCCACACCATCGAGGTGAAGCCGTTTACGTTCATCGGAGCCACCACCCGCGCCGGACTGCTCTCGGCGCCGCTCCGCTCGCGCTTTGGCATCGTTCTGCGGCTGGATTTCTATACTCACGCAGATTTGAAAGTCATTCTTCAGCGCTCGGCAGAAATCCTCGGCGTCGAGATTGATGAAGATGCTGCCATGGAGATTGCGACCCGCTGCCGCGGCACACCGCGCATCGCGAACCGTCTGCTGCGCCGTGTACGCGATTACGCCCAGGTGCGCGGGACAGGCAAGATCGACAAAGCCACGGCGCAGACTGCGCTGGAGATGCTTGAGGTCGATCGCTATGGATTCGACGAGATTGATCGCAGGCTGCTGCTGACCATCATCGAAAAGTATCAAGGTGGCCCCGTGGGCGTAAACACACTGGCGGCATCGCTGGCGGAAGAGGCGGATGCCATCGAGGAGATTTACGAGCCATTTCTCATCCAGATCGGATTTCTCGATCGCACGCCGCGGGGGCGGGTTGCGACCCATCTGGCGTATCAGCATTTCGGGATTAAGAAGCCCGGCGCGAACACGCTGGGCCAAGACACTCTGTTCTAATCGTCGCTCTTCCATTCGTTGCACAATCAGGTTCCGCCTGCTTGATTTCGTCGGCCACGTCAGAACATCACGCGAACAACCCTCTCGGTTGCGCTATACTGCGCTCGAAGTTTAATTTTTTCGAGGTCGATCGCTCTTATGTCTGCCAACGTTGTTGAAGCTCCTCCCCAGGCCAGCACTGCTGATTTTCAGGCCCTTGAGAAGAAGGTTCTGCGTACGATTGAGTTAGTGAAGACCGCGCGCGAGGCGCAGGCGAATGCTGAGCGCGATGCCAACCGTCTGCGCGATCAGCTTGCCGAACGCGAAGAGGAAGTCGAGACCATGCGCTCGGAAATGATCGCCCTGCGCAAGGAGCGGGAAGAGGTACGTACCAGAGTAGAAAAGATGCTGACGCAAATTGATTCTTTGACCACAGAAGAGTGGGCGTAATATTCGGTGAGACGCACTTGCGATAAGGAGTCGGTGTGAGCCAGGCTAACGGAAACGGCAGCAGCACCAGCATACGGGTGGATATCTACGACCAGAGCTATCACCTGCGCGGCACCGATCCGCAATATATTCAGGACTTGGCGGAGTACGTAGACACCAAGATGCGCCTCATCTCGCAGCAGGCAGCCACGGTGGAGTCGCTGAAAGTTGCGGTCCTGGCAGCGCTCAATATTGCCGACGAATTACACGTGTTGAAGCGCAAATACGATTCCCTGACGCAGGACTATACGACCAGGGCTGAACATCTTTCCGGCGCCCTCGATGAAGTGCTGGAAGAAGCCCGCCGCGTCGGATAGCGCCACCGCGCGTCTGTGGCACGTCGAATGCCAACATTCTCTCGTCCTAGTCTTGTCATTCCGAACCTGATTCCCTAGCATCTAACGAAAGAAAGCCGGCCTGCAAAGTTGGTGCTGGTGGCAACCGTTTTTTGAACCAATGCTAATGAACAGGGGGCCCGACTCGTATTCGGTTCGGTGTGCAAGGCTCGGCCATGTCCGAGATGCCTAAAGAGCCGCGGAGGGTTCCCACCGTCGTGGACGGGTTCATTGACGGTCCACCGTGTACGGCCCCGCGGGTCGGCGTTTTTCTAGGTGTCAGGTATCCGTTAACAGCTACCGGCCGCCAGCTTGCATGCTCAAAGAGGCATGATTGGCACGAGCGTGACAGTAAAAATTCGACAAAATATGTGAGTTTGAATGCACTTCGGGGCGTAAGTGTGAAAATTCGACGCGGATTTCGCTCCTATTCTACGCCTGGGTAGCTCACACGCCAGATCGAGTTCGATCCGTCGTCGCTCACCAGCAGAGATCCGTCGATCATGACCGTGACGCCCACCGGCCTTCCCCAGACTTGTCCGTTCGGCAGCACAAAGCCGGTCAGGAAATCCTCATACTCACCGATTGCTTTGCCGGTCTGATGCAAGGGAACGCGAATCACTTCGTATCCGACGCGCGGGTCGCGATTCCACGAACCATGCTGCGCGGCGAAGATGTCGCCGTGATATTCCGCGGGAAACGTCCTGCCCTCGTAGAACGCCAGTTGTAACGACGCGTTGTGCGCCTGGAGGAGCACGTCAGGCACGATGGCCTTCGATTTCAGCTCGGGATGTGCACCCTTCAGTCGCGGCTCAGGATTACCGCCGATGTAGTAATACGGCCAGCCGTAGAAGCCGCCATCCTGAACGTGGCTTATGTAATCGGGCACCAGGTTATTGCCCAAGCCGTCACGTTCGTTCGTCGACATCCAGAGTTCGCTTGTCTTGGGATCGATGGCCAAGCCGCCGCCAGCATTGCGAATTCCCGAGGCGTACACACGCATGTTCTTGCCGTCGGGATCCATCACCAGAATGTCGGCGCGGTTCTTCTCGTCAGGGTGAGTATCAGGGTTGTTGATATTGGAGTTCGAGCCGACACCGACGAACAGCTGCTTGCCGTTTGGCGAGAAGACCAGGTCGCGCGTCCAGTGGTCGCCACCGGAAGGAAGGTCAGCAATTTTCTCGGGCTTGCCACTCGCCTTCAGATCTCCATTCTTGTAAGCGTAGCGAACGATGGAATCTGTGTTCCCGATGTAGACATACTGCGGATTAGGGCCGGGAGGATAGAAGGCGATGCCGTAGGGACGATTGAGGCCGGTCACGAATGTATCCGTTTGCATCGGCTTGCTGTCGTCCCCGATTCCGCGAAAGACCTTGATGTCGCCGCCGTGGCTCTCTGCGAGGAAGATGTCACCGTTTGGAGCCGTGGTCATCGCTCGCGGCTCATTCAGTCCGGAAGCGAAGAGCTCGACCTTGAATCCCGGCGGCGCGATCGGCAAAACGTTAGCAGGCCGGTCGACAACCCGTGGTCCATTGACGGCCGACTTGGACGCGAACGGAGCCGGCAAATCCTTGGCTGTGATGTGGTGCGTGGCTCCCGGCTTTTCGTAGCGGTAGTCGGTGAAGGGAGCTTGGGGCGGAGGAGCGTCATTTCCCTTGGTTTGTGCTGAGGTGCAGCCAGCCAATAAAACCGTGCAACAAATAGTGATTAAGAGGGTGGTGCAAGCTTTCTTCATTCGCCTTCCTCGATCAACGATTGCGAGTGCCAGTTCCAGCGATGAACCGTCACGTCATTATTGGATGATCATTGGATGATCGACACGTCTCTACGAAGCGGCGCGTGGTGACCGTTTCGCGACAACCGCCGGTTGGCCAGCCAGACAAACTGATACCCCGATTTCTGCATCTCTCTATTTGCGGAATCCGGCGATTTTGCAGCCCCAATCCCAACAACCTGCCTAGCGGTGGAAGCGGCCGTCAAACAGAACATGGCGCAAGCGCACGGAACATTTACGAGCAGTTGGCAAGAGCGTCTGACCGCGCTGAAGAATCTTCCACCGGTGCTGAACATTGTTTGGCGCTCCGGCCGCGGCGTGGTGACGGCCGGACTGGTGCTGCGTGTGTTCACCTCGTTGCAGCCCATCGCCCTGCTGGCGGTCGGCAAGTTCATCATCGACAACATCTACCAGGTGCTGGCCAAACATCAGCCGGTTCCTACGCGTCTGTGGTGGCTGGTGGCCGCTGAGTTCGCCATTGCGGTGGTGGGCAACATTCTCACCCGCGCCACCGACTACACCGACTCGTTGCTGGCCGACAAGTACACGCGGCACGTCGGCATCGAGGTGATGCGGCACGCCGCGCAACTTGACCTGATCGCCTACGAAGACCCGCTGTTCTATGACCGCCTGGAGCGGGCGCGGGTGCAGGCGACCGATCGTCTGGCGATGATCCAGATGCTGGGCCGCCTGATACAGCAGGTATTGACGACAATCACGCTGTCGATCTCCATCATCTACTTCTCGCCGTGGCTGCTGTTGCTGCTGATCGCCGGCGTGCTGCCGGCGTTCATCGGTGAGACTCACTTTGCTTTTCTGGGATACGCCAAGAACTTTCGCCAGACCACCGCGAAGCGGCAGCTTGATTATCTGCGGGTGCTGGGAGGCAGCAAGGAAGCAGCGAAGGAGTTGAAGCTCTTTCGGCTTGAGCGGCTTCCTGACCGATCGCTTCACGCGGCTATCGGACGACATCTACGAGGAGAACGTCGCACTCTCGCGCCGCAAGCTGATTGCCGGCGCTCTGCTGTCGATCGTCGGGACGCTCGGCTACTACTCAGCGTACGTGTACGTCATCTGGCGAACCGTGACCGGGGCGCTCACGTTAGGCACGCTCACCTTACTTGCCGGAGCGATCCTGCAGGCCAGCAACAATATTCAGCAAATCTTCTCGACGCTGTCGGGCGTTGCGGATCAGGCGCTGTTCCTCACCGATCTGCTGGCGTTCTTCCAGATGCAGCCGACGATCCGCTCCAAGCCGAATGCGCTTGCCGGCGCCGCGGCCGATTGTGCGCGGCTTTGAGTTTCGCAACGTTTCGTTTTCGTATCCCGGCAGTGAGCGTCGCATTCTGCAGCAACCTGGATTTCACCCTGCAGCCCGGGCGAGCGCGTTGCGCTTGATCGGCGAAAACGGCGAAGGCAAGACGACGATCGTCAAGCTGATTACGCGACTCTACGATCCGACGGAAGGGCAGATTCTGCTCGACGGCGTCGATCTTCGCGAGTACGACCTCGACGATCTGTATCGCGAGATCGGCGTCATCTTTCAGGATTTCATGCGCTACGAGATGACCGCGCGCGAGAACATCGCGATCGGGCGCATCGAAGAGCTTAGAGAACCGGCATGAGATCGAACTGGCGGCCCACAAGTCGCTGGCCGATGAGGTCATCGCGAAGCTGCCTTGGCGATACGAGCAGCAGCTGGGGCGGCGATTCGAAACCGGAGTCGATCTCTCGGGCGGCGAATGGCAGAAGCTGGCGCTGGCGCGCGCCTATCTGCGCGATGCGCAGTTGCTGATCCTCGATGAGCCGACCGCCGCACTCGATGCGCGCAGCGAGTTCGAAGTGTTCGAACGCTTCGCGGAGTTGACGGAAGGCAAGATGGCGCTGTTCATCTCGCATCGTTTTTCGACCGTGCGCATGGCCGACCGCATTGTCGTACTGGCGGGCGGTCGAATCGTTGAGGAAGGCAATCACGAGCAGCTGATCGCGCTCGGCGGACGCTACGCCGAGATGTTCGAGTTGCAGGCTGCGAGCTATCGCTGATCATGATCGAGACCAACCATCGCGATGCGGTGCAGGAGTTGCCGAACTCGCGAGCGAGTCGCGCGCCACGACTGCAGAATCTGGACCGCGAGATAGCCGCGCGCGGCCGTGAGCTGCCGCGAACGCTGACCTGGCTGCCAGCGCTGAAAGAGTCGGAGCATTTCGCCAAACGTTTCGGCGGCAGTATCGCAAGGTGCTGGATACCGTGCTTGCGTCGGCTGAAAACACGCCGCCGGAGCGTCTCGCGAATTCCGAAGACTTGCAATGGCTGCACGACAACGCGCGCCTGCCGCGGGCGACGCAGGCAGTGTTTCAGCGTGACGCGTCAACTCTGCGTCGTGCTCCACATGTGCGGGATGCGCAGGCAGCACCGCTGCCGCGCGTGCTGGCCATCGCTCAGGACTATCTTGCGCGCCGCTAAGTACCAGTATTCCGACCATAGCCTCAGTCTGTATGTCGATGCGTTTCAAGAGACCGCGCCGCTCAACATGCGCGAACTCTGGCTGTCTACCTCCGGCGCTGCAACTGGTGCTGCTGGAGGAGATCGCGGCCCGCGGCGAGAAGCTCATCAGCCAAGTGGCCGATGCGCAGCAGATGGGTGTGCTCATCACCAGTCTGCGCGAGGTCAACGAAGCGCCTTGGAAGGAGCTGCTGGAGCCGCTCATCGTTTTCGATCATGTGCTCGCGGCTGATCCGGCCAAAGCTTATGCCCGGATGGATTACGCCAGCCGCGAGCTGTATCGCAACACGGTGGCCGAATATGCCGAGCGCTCCGATTGCTCGGAGCTGGAAATTGCACAGCTAGCGCTGCAATTAGCGCTGGACTCGCAAAAGCAGAAGCACGCGCGACCCGCGACTGGCCTTGCGCCGTTCGCACGTGGGCTATTACCTGATCGGCGAGGGGGCCGAGCAGCTTCGCGGGCGCGCTGATGTCATCCTGCCGTGGAAGCAACGCGTCCAGAACTTCCTGCGCCGGCATCCGGATGAGTTTTACCTGGGCGGAATCGAAATCCTCACGCTGTTGATCGTCATCGCGATCATGACGCCGGTCTACGGACTCTTCAACAGCTTCTGGACACGCATCTTCGGCATTCTGGTGCTGCTGCTGCCGGCCAGCCAGAGCGCAGTCGAGGTGATGAACTATCTCACGACCTCGCTGTTGGGTCCGCGTCTGCTGCCCAAGCTCGATTTCTCGAACGGCGTGCCCGACGACTGCGTGACCATGGTGGTGATTCCGACACTGCTGCTCAACGAAAAGCAGGTGCGCAGGCTGGTGGACGATCTGGAAGTTCGCTATCTGGGCAACTCCGGTCCGAACCTGCACTACGCGCTGCTCAGCGACATGCCCGACTCGGAAGAACAACCGAACGAAGACGATCCTCTGGTCGATCTTGCCGCGAGCCTGATTCGAGAAGCTCAACCAGAAGTACGCGCGCGAGCGATGGCGGCATTTTTACGTTCTTACATCGCCATCGCGTCTACAACCCGCGCGAAGGCGTGTGGATGGGATGGGAGCGCAAGCGCGGCAAGCTGCTCGACTTCAATCGCCTGATTCGCGGTGACTACGACAGCTTTCCGGTAAAGATGGGCGAACGTCTCGGTGTTGCCGCGGATTCGTTATGTCATCACCCTGGATTCCGATACCGAGTTGCCGCGAGGCACCGCGCATCGCCTGGTCGGAGCGATGGCCCATCCGCTGAACCGGGCGATCGTCGATTCGAACGACAACATCGTGGTTGCGGGCTATGGGATTCTGCAGCCGCGCGTCGGCATCAGCGTGCAGAGCGCATCGCAGTCGCGGCTGGCGAGCATCTACTCCGGCCAAACCGGATTCGACATTTACACGCGCGCAGTCTCCGACGTGTATCAGGACCTCTACGGCGAAGGCATCTTCACCGGCAAAGGCATTTACGAGGTCGAAACTCTGCAGCAGGTGCTGGAGCATCGCTTCCCGCGCAATGCGCTGCTCAGTCACGATCTGATCGAAGGAGCCTACGCGCGCGCCGGTCTGGTCAGCGACATCGAAGTCATCGACGACTACCCGTCGCACTACAGCGCCTACAACCGGCGCAAGCACCGCTGGCTGCGCGGCGATTGGCAGATTGTCAAGCTGGCTGCTGGGCAAGGTGCCCGATGAGACCGGCCGTCGCGTGCGCAATCCGATCTCGTTTCTGTCGCGCTGGAAGATTCTCGATAACCTGCGGCGCAGCCTGGTCGAGGCCGGCATTTTTCTGCTGTTCGTGCTGGGCTGGACCGTGCTGCCGGGCAAGCCGCTGTACTGGACGCTGGTCACGATCGCGATTCTGTTTGTGCCGCCGTGGTTTCAGTTGGCATTCACCATTCCGCGCTCGCTCGTATCGTGGAGCATTGCGCCGATGCGCGATGCGATTTGCGGCGCTCGGCTCAGCGCATGGTCGGCGTCTTTCTTACGCTGACGTTCCTGGCGCATCAGACGCTGCTTTCGGCCGACGCAGTGTTGCGAACGCTGGTACCGGCGAATGGTCTCACGACAGCGACTGCTGGAGTGGGAGACAGCTGCCGAAGCGGAGTCGGCCAGCAAGAAGCAGCGCCGGTGGACGTCCTGCTGAACTGGACGCCCGCGCTCTCGCTACTGGTGGGCGTCATCGTCTACTTTGCGCGCCCGCGCGCGCTCTACGTTGCGCTTCCTGTTCTGGTTTTGTGGGCCTGCGCCAAGCCGTTGTCGCTGTGGTTGAATCGTGTCGCCGCGTGCCGAGCGGCGAGCCCACGTCGCAGAGTGACCGACGCTTTTTGCGCAAGGCCGCCCTGCACACCTGGCGATACTTCGCCGAGTTCTCGCAACGAAGAACACAACTGGCTGGTTCCCGACTACGTGCGCGAGACGCCGCCGTTTGTCGCGGCTCGACATCTCGCCGACGAATCTCGGGCTTCCTGTTCAATGCGCGACAGGTCGCCTGTGAGATCGGCTACCTGACCGTTCCCGCATTCGCCGAGCAGACGAAGCGCACCATGGCGACGGCGCTGCGACTGCCGCGGCAAGCGCGGGCATTTCTTCAACTGGTACGACACGCGCACGCTCGAGCCCGACCGGCCGCGCTTCATCTCGACCGTGGATAGCGGGAACCTGGTCGCGTCGCTGATGACTTTGCAGCAGGGCGCGTTGGCGCTGCTCAACCGTCCGCTGCTCGCACCGGCGCTGTTCGATGGATACGCCGACCATCTCTGCGCGCTTTCGGAGATGAAGCTATTGCCAAAACGCGTGGTGGCGAAGTTTGAGGACGGCCACGAGCGCTGGCTCGACCATCTGTTGGCAGGAGTGGAACTTCCGCAGATCCCTGACGGCATCGCTCGCTCGGAGGATGCGCGCTGGTTCCGCATACAGACCGGTGAGCTGGTGCAGCAGGTGCGCGACACCGTTGCCGGCTACATGCCCTGGCTGCTGCCGGAATTTGCTGTGCTGCAGAGCTAATCCCGCGCTCGGGAAACTTGCATGGGGACACGACCTGACACTGGAAAAGCTGCCTCCTTTTATTGACCTGCTGCGCACGCGGCTGCTGCTCGCGCATGGCGGTCGCAATGCTGTGGAAGAGGCTTTCCTGCGCGATCGCTTGCGCGCCCTGCTCACCGAAGCAAAATCGCGGGCCCAGCGCCTCATCGCCGACTTGCGGCAGATTGCAGACGACGCTGGACGGCTAGTGCAGGAGATGGATTTCCGTTATCTCTACGACCGCCGGCGCAAATTGCTTTCTATCGGCTCGGATGCCGAAACCGGCAAGGTGCATGCTGCCTGCTATGACCTGCTGGCGTCGGAGGCGCGTATCGCCGCATTTCTGGCAGTCGCGAACGATCACATCCCACAGGAGAGCTGGTTCCAACTGGGACGCAGTCAGACTCGTGGACAGCGGCCAGGCGACCCTGATCTCGTGGACGGGAACCATGTTCGAGTACCTGCTGCCGGCCGTGTGGATGCGTTGGTATCCGGAGACGCTGTTGCAGCGCAGCATGGAAGCCGCGGTCGAAATCCAACGGGCCTACGGGGCCGAGCACCGCGTGCCGTGGGGCGTCTCGGAGTGCGCGTTTGCCGTGCAGGATGAGAATGGCGTGTACGGCTATCGCGCGTTCGGAGTACCGGGATTGGCGGTTCAGCAGGAAGAAGAGCGCATGGTGATCGCGCCGTACGCGACCATGCTGGCCTTGGATTTCGATCCCGAAGCTGCGATCAAGAACCTGCGCTGGATGAACCGCAAGGACTTCCTCGGTCGCTACGGTTTTTATGAAGCCGTTGATTTCAGCGCTGACGTGCGACGCCGGCGCGAGCCTTTCGCCGTCGTGCGGCAATGGATGGCGCATCACCAGGGCATGAGCCTGTTGGCGATGGCGAACTTCCTGGACAACGGCGTGGTTCGCAATTGGTTCCATGCCGACGCGCGCATTCAGGCCACCGAATTGTTGTTGCAAGAGCGTCCCGTACGCCGTCCGGCTGGCGCGCCCGCCAAGCGCCGGACACGTAAAGAAGCTGCCGCTTCGACCAACCGGCCCAAGAGTGCTATCGCTGCCTGAAGCGCCCTGTCCAATTGCGGACAGAGCGAATGCGTTTCGGACGAGCCTTGATCCTTGCACCGCTGTAGGTCACTGAAAAATCAGCCGCTTCCATTCGATTCGTTGGCATTCGATCTGCACTCATCACGGTCGAATGCAGAAGTCGAATCACAAAGCGAGGGTCCTGATTGCCGAGGACCAGGAGCATGTGCGAGAGGCGCTCGCGATGCTGCTGCGTGGCGACGGCTATGAGGTCGAGCTATGCTCGTCGCCGCAAGAGGCCGTCTCGGCTGCTCGACGGCAAATGCCCGAGATCACGCTGCTCGACATGAACTACCAGCGCGACAGTACGTCGGGCATCGAAGGACTGGAGCTCATCGAGTGTCTGCGCAAATTGGAGAGCACCCTGCCGATCATCGCACTGACCGGATGGGGTAACGTGCAGCTCGCGGTGAAAGCCATGCACGCCGGCGCTGATGACTTCATCGAAAAACCGTGGCGCAACGAGGCGTTGCTGGAGAAGGTGAACTCGCTGACGGTGCGCGCTCGCGATGCGCGTTCCTCGCAGAAAATCTCTCAGTTTGAACGCGAGGATGCACAGAAGCTGCAGACGCGGATCGTGCCTCCGCGGCATTTGATTGCGGGTGAGGTCGAAGTCTACGGCGAGAGCACGCCGGCGGGAGTGGTGGGTGGCGACTACTTCGGGGTGTGGCAGCCTACGCCCGATTCCGTACACCTGTGCATCGCCGACGTTTCCGGCAAAGGAACGCCGGGAGCGTTGATCGCGGCCATGCTGTACGCGTCGGTCAGCACTTTGTCGTCGTCAGGAAGCAGCTCCTGACCTGATTCTGCGCGAGGTCGAACACCTGTTGCAGGAGCAACTCAAGGATGGCCACTACCTCACCATCGTGTACGCGGTGCTCGATCTCAAGTCTCAGTCGTTGCGATACATCAACGCCGGCCATTGTCCACCGATGTTGTTGCACGCGGATGGGTCCGTGGAATATCTGGCGGCCACGCGAACCGTTCTCGGGCTTGGAATGGTTGGAGAATTCGACGTACACAAGGTCAGGCTCAATCGTGGCGATCGGCTTGCGTTTTATACCGATGGCATCAGCGAAGCCGCCAATGGCGACGCGATTGAGTTCGGCAGCGACGGATTGGTGGCGGCATTGCTGAGCGCGAGTTCGCTGGAGCCACGAGAGCAGTATCAGGCGATTCTTGAGCGAGTGCGTTCGCACGCCAATGACAAGCTTACCGACGATGCCACCCTGATTCTCGCCTCGCTCGGATCCCAGCCGGGTACACCGACACAGCCGGTTCGGCAATGAAGGGCGATTGCCCGTCTCTCACGCTTGAAACTTCTAACTCGAAACTTGAAACTGTAGTCGATGCGGCGCGACTTGGATGTCATCGTTCTGGGCGGTGGTGCGGCTGGTCTCGATGTGCGCTATCGAAGCCGGCAAGCGCGGCCGACGTGTGGCTGTGCTGGAGCGCGCGGAGCGCATCGGCAAGAAGATACTCATCTCCGGTGGCGGGCGCTGCAACTTCACCAACCTGCATTGCCGTCCCGAAAACTTCATCTCCGCCAATCCGCATTTCTGCAAATCGGCGCTGGCACGATACACCCCCGATGATTTCATCGCCTTCGTACGCAGGCACGGTATCGCCTATCACGAGAAGAAACTAGGGCAGCTCTTCTGTGATGGCTCGGCTAGCGAAATCGTAGCCATGCTGGAGCAAGAGTGCGCCGCGGCGGGAGTGCAGTTATTCAGTGGCGTTGAGATCGCCGATGTTCAGCGTTCCGACGGGTTTGAGGTGATGACAAGCCTAGGTTTGTTCTTCGCGCCTGCGCTGGTGGTTGCGACTGGCGGGTTGTCGATTCCAAAGATCGGAGCAACTTCGTTCGGATACGACCTGGCGCGGCAGTTTGGGCTGAAGATTCAGCCGTGCAGGCCGGCGCTGGTGCCTTTGCTGTTCAACGCAGCCGATCGGCAACATTACAGCGATCTCGCGGGAGTCTCAGCGGATGTCATCGCCTCGAGCGATGGCCAGTGCTTCCGCGAGAAGATGTTGTTTACGCATCGCGGTCTGAGCGGCCCGGCAATTCTGCAAGTCTCTTCCTACTGGCAGCCGGGCGAGGCGATCGCGCTTGACCTCGCACCCGAGACAGATCCCCTTGGCTACGATTCGCAGTTCGGCCTCGCACCGCGATGCGACGATGATCCGGCACGCGCTGCGGTCCGAGCTTCCAGTTCGTTTCGCGGACCGATGGCTCGATCTGCATGCCCCTGCCGGGCTCACGAACGCCGCGGTCGACCAGCTCAGCGGAGCTCTGCACGCATGGTCGATCACACCAGCGGTACCGAAGGCTACGAAAAGGCCGAAGTCACCGCTGGTGGCGTCGACACCGACGAACTCTCGGCGAAGACGATGGAGTCGCGCAAAGTTCCCGGGCTGTATCTCATTGGCGAAGTGGTCGACGTTACGGGGCATTTGGGCGGCTTCAATTTTCAGTGGGCCTGGGCGTCAGGATTCGCGGCCGGCCAGGCTGTCTGATCCCCACTCGGCACCTACCGCTCGTTGTACACTGCTAAGACTTCCTTTCGGGTAAATCCACAGGCGGGGATTGGTTAGGGTGGCGGATACGATTGTCCAAATCAGCGGGCTGAAAAAGGTGTATGCCGGAAAAGTGCCCGTCGAGGCAGTGAAGGGCATCGACCTGGAAGTGGGCCGCGGCGAACTGTTCGGCTTGCTCGGCCCGAATGGCGCAGGAAAGACAACGACGATCAGCATCTGCACCACGCGCGCACTACCCACAGGCGGCAAAGTCACAATCGCCGGCATCGACGTGGTGGCGCATCCGGCCGAGGCGCGGCGCAACATGGGAGTGGTGACCCAGTTCAATACGCTCGACCGGCAGTGCACGGTTTTCGAGAACGTGTACTTTCATTGCCGTTACTTCGGCATGAGCCACGCGCAATCCACGGCAAAGGCGCATGAGCTGATCGACCTGTTCAAACTCACGGAGCGCGAGAAGTCGAACGTGACGCAACTTTCGGGAGGGTTGGCGCAGCGGGTGCAAATTGCGCGCGCGATTGCCCACGAGCCTCAGGTGTTGTTCCTCGACGAGCCAAGCGCCGGGCTCGATCCGCAGACACGTCTGGCATTGTGGGACATCATTCGCATACTCCGACAACGTGGGATTACTGTCGTGCTCACGACTCATTACATGGAAGAAGCGGACGCGCTATGCGAACGCGTCGCCATCATCGATCACGGCAAGATCCTGGTTTGCGACGAGCCGGGCAAGCTGAAGAGCAGCGTCGGCGCGCAGAAAGTCTTCGAACTGCGCTTGCAGAATGCGCAGACCGATGGGCTGGCGGAACGATTGCGGCAAATGCCTGGAATCATCGGCGTGGAAGCCGCTGTCGATGGGCTGCGCCTGTTCACCAACGGCCGCAGCGGATTACTGCCGGAGATTGTGGGTATCGTCGGGCGACGGATTACAGGACGTGAAGGTCAGCGAGACCAGCCTGGAGACGGTCTTCATCAAGCTGACGGGAAGGGAGTTGCGTGACTGATTCCGGAGTGAAATGGCGTGCGTTCTGGGGATTGTTTCTGCGCGATCTCACCGTGCTGCGCCGGCAGTTAGGCGCATTCGTCATTCGCACGGTAATGAACCCGCTGCTGTTTGTCTTCGTGTTCACCTATCTGTTCCCGAAGATCGGGCAAGGTTTTCAGAGCAGCGCGGGCGCAAGCTTCGGAACGCTGATCCTGCCGGGGCTGCTGGCCATCGGCATCTTTATCCAGGGCATCATGGCGACCGCGTTGCCGCTCTCGATGGAAATCGGAGCGACGCGCGAGATTCACGACCGCGTGATGTCGCCGCTGCCGGTGAGCTGGGTGGCGGCGCAGAAGATCATCTTCAGCGCGCTTCAGAGCATTCTGGCAGCTTTGGTGATTTTCCCGCTGGTGTATTTCATCCCGGTCAATCCGGTTGTGATTCACGTCTTCAGTTGGCCAATGTTGATCGGTGTCGTACTGCTCGCCAGCCTGGTCTCCGGCGCGGTGGGCCTGACGATTGGGACGTCGGTTGCGCCCCAGCATATCGCGCTAATGTTCGGCATCATTGTGGTGCCGGTGACGTTTCTGGGATGCGTTTATTATCCGTGGGCGATGATGCACAACGTGCGCTGGCTTCAGATCCTGGTGCTGATCAATCCTGTGGTCTACATGAGCGAAGGCCTGCGTACCACGCTGACGCCGTCGCTGCCGCACATGCCTGCGTGGGTGACCATCGTCGCTTTGACTATCAGCCTTGCCGTGCTGAGTTGGGTCGGGGTGAAGGGTTTTCTGCGCAGAGTGCTGAGCTGAAGCGTAGATTTGCGATAATAAGAGCAATGCAGTAACGCGTCCCGTGTGGGGCCGTAGCTCAATTGGATAGAGCATCAGCCTTCTAAGCTGAGGGTTGCTGGTTCGATCCCAGCCGGCCCTACCAAAATTTTCTGTTACGGGGCCGGAACAACGCTGACCTGCCGCGCTCGGCACTCGCGCACTGCTTTGCCGCAACTTCGGTACTTCATGTCTTTGGTCAGGCAAGCATTCAGTCCGGTCAACTCTCCTTTGCTGCACGCCACGCGAAAGGAATCGGCTGGCGCTCCATTGGCTGCAGCAAACTCCTGCTCAATCTCTTTGGGAGTGGCCTGGGCGGCTTGCGCCAGGTGTTGATATTCGTCCGGAACCTTCAGGTTTCCAAACGCCCGCCGAACTTCCCAGAAGTACTCATGGGCACTCTGTCCGCTACAGGTGCCATGCGTAGCCCACTCGTGCTGGACTAACCCATGTGCGGGCATGATAGGCAGCATCTGCTCAATAGCGTCGCTGGGAACCGGCAATGCGGCGGTGCAGCTTACCGGGTAGGTACCGTCATCGTTTTGCGGCCACAGCCCATGGACGATGAAACCATAGTGTCGCGAGGGATCGCATTCGATTGAGCTTTTGCTCTCCTGCTGGCTGGCGCAGAACTGCGGAGCCCACGACAGCGCCAGCACGTAGAAGTCGAACCTGCCCGTGCTTGGACCGGCGTCGATCATTGCCTCAGGTTCAGACGCCGCTTGATTGGCGGCAGTGGCAGCACCCGTCTTGGGAGGCGGCTGAGAGGACGGGCTCCGAACTGGTTCTGAATTGCGAGGCGGTTCCAGGGAAGTCACCTGATTGCGGCTGCACGCGCTCAGCGCCAGCACTGCCAGCACGAACAGCGCACAACCGCCCAACACATACCTCTTCACCACAAGCTGGTTCATGGCGCCTTTCACTTTACAAATTCGGGCTGCTTGCCTTCGGCCCATGGGTTGTAGGTCTGTGCGAAGAGCTCGCGATCTGCGATTGTCGGATGTGACCACAACCAGAATTCAGCGAGCTTGCCGACATAGGGATAATCGAGCGAACGCTCGCCAAGTATCTGGAACGACTCGGCAGCGGTGCGTCCTGAATCCGCGACAAGGTTGTGAGTTACTTCGAGACCGTAAATGTCAGCTTCGTGTTCGAAATGTCGTGAGATCGCATTCGACATCGGCTCAGACAGGAACGAGAGTACGTAGAAGATGAGAAGCAGCATGGGAGCCGAAGCAAAATCACTCAATCCGCGAAGACCCCATGCGTTTCCGTTGCGCCGCATAAGCCAATTCGCAATCAGGTAACTGACATAGAAGAACACCAGCAACAGCGCGACAGTGATTACGAACCCTTTCATCAGATGACCGAGGACGTAGTGGCCCATCTCATGGCCGAACACGAACAGGGTTTGCGGGATGCTCATGTGGCGCGTTGTCGTGTCCCACACCACCACACGCTTGCTTGAACCGAAGCCGGTCACATATGCATTCAGTTCGTTGGTCTTCTCGCTGGCTTTCATCTCAAACATGCGTGAAGGCGGAATGTCCATTCCGGAGCGATGAACAACGCGCTCGATCTGCTCCACCAGTTCGGGATGATGGTCGGTAAGCGGCTCGAACTTGTTGAACAGTGGATCAATCAGAATGGGCTCGATGAATATGCCGAACAGGATGAACGGAATGGTGGCCAGCCAGAAGTAAAACCACCAGCGCTGGGGACTGCGGCGAAGCACGCCGTAGAGCACCCATCCGAGTGCTGTCGATATGACGAGGCTCAGCGCCAGTCCCTTGCCCCAATCTGCAAACCACGAGCCCCACTGTTGCACCGACAATCCATACTCCAGGCTGATGTGGTGACGGTAAAGCGAGAATGGAAGCTGGAGCAGTTCCAGGGTCAGGGAGAACAGGGCGATGACGACAGCGGCGCGCACCAGCCAAAATCGGGAGACGCGCTCGGCGAAGTCGCGCAGACACACTCCGTACCGCGTGCGCAGCATGAGCCACAGTACGAGGAAGATGTACAACGTCGTAACGAAGTACAGCGAAACGTCAATGCGGTATAGAGCGTGGGCCTGCGCCAGTTTGTCCGGCGGCAAGGTGTAGTGCAGGAGCCCGCCAGCTTGCGAAGCGGGGACTCTCGCTCTGTGTTTCGCCAAGCAGCAGCGCAGCTGTTAGTCGAAATAGGGATGGTAGGTTCAGAAGCGGGAGTGTAGCACGTCCTGCTCATACACTGGATTTCTCTCCGTCAAGCGAATGCGGGAGTTCGCTCGATTTCGATATAGTTGCAAACGATAACAAGCAAACACCTTACGTGATTGTCGTTGACTTTCGCGTTCAGGGGGTTAACATGATGAGTATCACCTCCGATCCAATCCAGGATCGAATGGGCCTGAGGTCAAGGAAATGTCACCGCTCCTTGGCAGCGGGCCCATTTTAATTAGCCGCGGTTCGCTTCCGACTCGAAGTTCGCGCTCATCGACTCTGTACAATGGCGGATTGCCGTTCCCTCTCATTTGAATGAAGTCCAAAATCCTCTTCATCGCAGGCCTGCTGTTTTGTCTGACTCCGTGGGCATCGCCGCCGATGGCGTTGCTGGTGGGACTCGTCTTCGGCGCGATTGCGACGCATCCTTATCCCGGAGAATCGCGCCAGGTATCAAAGTATCTTCTTCAGGCAGCGGTGGTTGGGCTGGGGTTTGGCATGAACCTGCAGCAGGTGCTGCGCGCGGGGAAGAGTGGCTTCGTCTACACCGCCATCGGCATTGCGTTCGCACTGATCCTGGGTACGCTGATTGGCAAGCTGTTGGTGGTGCAGAGCCGGGCATCGTTCCTCATTTCCGCCGGCACAGCGATCTGCGGAGGCAGCGCGATCGCCGCCATCGGCCCAGTGGTAGGCGCGACCGAAGATGAGATGTCGGTCTCGCTGGGCACGATCTTTCTGCTGAACTCGGTTGCGCTACTGACGTTTCCGACGATCGGAAGCTCGCTACACCTCTCGCAAACACAGTTCGGACTGTGGGCGGCGCTGGCCATCCATGACACCAGTTCAGTGGTCGGTGCCGCCGCGAAGTATGGTGCCGTCGCACTCGCCATCGGCACAACCGTAAAGCTCGCGCGGGCGCTTTGGATCGTTCCCGTGACCGTCACCACGGCTGTCGCGAAAGGCAGCAAGACGCGTATTCAGTGGCCGTGGTTCATTCTCTTCTTCTGCCTGGCTGCTGTGGCCAACACTTATTTGTTTCCCGGCTCGCGCTTCTATCACCTGCTCACTAATCTTGGAAAGCTGATGCTGATCTTCACGCTCTTCCTCATAGGAGCGACCCTTTCGCCGGCAGCCTTGCGGAAGGTCGGTCCGCGGCCGCTCTTGCAAGGGGTGCTGCTGTGGATCATCGTCGCCGTAGCTAGTTTGCTGGCGATCAGGGCGGGATGGATCGCGATCTAGGTAGGTCCATTCTGCAGGGCCATCGGCGAATCTTCCGGGAGTGTCGTGGCTCGAGATCCGAGACACCCCCTCCCCTCCTATCGCGCAAAATTTTGAAAACAAAGACCAAGTTGAGACGCTGGCTTGTAAAATCTCTCGGCTCAATGAGTTAGGGGCAAAATCTTGCATTCAAAGCACTTAGGGCAGCAGCCCGGCGCCACCGTCGAAGCTAGACTCCACGGTAATGGCGGTAGTGGTGGCGATTGTCTTCGCTGTCTGGCGGTTGCGCTGGATTCGCTTGCGGCGTTGCAGCAGGTCGAGGTGAAAGTAGCAATAGTCGCGATTGCGCATAGCGATGGCGTGACATAGAGCGCCATCGTCCTTCACGTGCTGGCAAGTAGGGATCGGCATAATGGCTCCAGAGGGCGGGCGGTGGCAGACACCGATAGCTTCGCCTCTCCAGGACCAGAGTCTCAAAGGTTCAACAGTCGCGCAAGTTACGAAGGGGAAGTGGGGATATGGACTTTCGTAACATCAGAAAAATTGCGGGGAGTGCCATTTTGGGAAAGGGCCCGGGAGTCGGTCAGATCACAGGTTGTTCAGATAATGACGGAAGGCAAAACCCCGCCCAACCAACCAGGGCTGTTACTAATTCATATTGTTGCCGGAAGGGCAAATGGTGAAGTCGTTCCCCCAAATTCGCATCAAGCAAAACTTTGTGCTGTGCTGTTCCGTGTTCGGGAAGATGTCCCTGTAGGTAATCTTCCCAAGAATATAGACCACGAGATGGGGGCCATCTCCATCCCTTACCACTTGGGTACCACGGCTGCTCGTTTTAACCATGCCCACTTGGGGAGCAAAGTACACCCCCACCAGGGAACAACTGGGCCTCTTCGTCCTTATCCCACTTGGGCTGCCCTTTCAAAAAGGCGTCAATATTGGCTTTGGCGTTGGCTCGGAGTTCGGGAGGGAGTCTATTGATAGTTTCAGCCTCCTCTTTCACGGCATCCGTGTCCCGCTGCTCCTTCCATGCCCCGACGACCGAGTCGTAGTCTCCAATTGGCTCAAAGCCCAAAGGCCGCTTAGTGGTGAGAGTAACCGCGCTCATTTTGAGCGCTGGGGTTTTCCCGCTGTTGAAAATATCAAACTCGACCCCGTCATAAGAGAATGTGATCGTGGTTCCGTTGATTTTCTCCGCGCCCCCGATTGTTCTCTCTCCGCTGACTCCAACCCAAGCTCTTTGATCGAGTTGGGAGGCAGCAATGCTGGCGTTAAGAGCCTCTTGGGCATTGTTCTGGGCAGACTGAATAGATCGCTCAGTATCGTCCGCCAGTCGCTTAAACTCACCTACGGCTTCAGCGGTTTGGATGTTAATTCCCTCGGCGCTATCCGCGAAGTTATTTGCCGCGTCAACCTGATCACCGGCGGCGGTCGCCATATCGGTGGCGGCATCGGACTGGCTTTTTGCGAAGGAAATCAATTTGTCGGTTTGTCCACTACCGGATTCCATAATTTTCTTCTGTTTGTCCATGATCTCTTTTTGCTGCGCCATAATCTCTTTCTGTTGCCTGTAGACTTCCAGTTGGCGCATAGCGACCAGAGCGATAACCACGGTGGCAGCCGCAGTCCACAAAGCAGCATTGCTGAGAACTTTGAGCCAAATGAACCACCAAATTACGCTCAGCGCATGAATGCATATTTCTATGAAGTGTGCGGTGCGACGGCTCTCATTTTCGGTGTGGCTTCTTTCGCGTGGAGCAAGCAGGCGATGATGAGCCACTGGCACTTCGGGATCGCCGCTATTATCGTCGGACTCGTCTGTTTCTGGGGGTTCTATAGGCTCGTCGGCCACGCTGCCATTCTCCTTGAAGGTAGGTAAAGGTAAAGCGCATGAAAGCAGAATACAAAGAAGGCCCGGGAGCAAGGGAAAACTTCGAGAAATTAGCAAAGGCTGTTCTCCGGACTGGAAACCCAAAGAAACAGCCTAAGAAGAAAGCGGCTAAGAGCCGCAAATGAGACAATCCGCTATATACGTCCAGGGCGCCATAACCAATCCGCGTACCGACGACCCTATTAATGAGCGCAACTGGGCATAAACGATGTCCACTTCCGGACGCGCCATGGGGCATCGGACATTCCGTCGTCCTATGAGAAGCGTTGCCCGCTAACCTTTGCAGCAACTTCCAGAGAATGCTTTAGGTAGCAGATTTGCAACAATCTATTGGGGATTTCTCGCCTTCTCGATCGACTCAAGACCGGAGTGGAGTTTATGCAGACACTTATGCAGGATGTTCGCTACGCAGTGCGCATGCTCGCGAAGAGCAAGGCATTCAGCGCCATCGCGATTCTGTCGCTCGCCTTGGGAATTGGCGCCAACACCACGATCTTCACGGTG
Organism: uncultured Acidobacteriaceae bacterium; assembly: GCA_963819645.1. Taxonomy (GTDB): domain Bacteria; phylum Acidobacteriota; class Terriglobia; order Terriglobales; family Acidobacteriaceae; genus CAVVDY01. The sequence continues at coordinate 499,740 of CAWFWZ010000004.1, read as the reverse complement.
GTGAACGCGATTCTTCTACATCCCCTACCGGTCAAGGACATTTCGCGACTGGTTGAGGTTGATACGGTTGACACCAAGACCGTGGTCACTGCGGCCAATGCCACCAAGCTCGGAATGTCGTATCCGAACTACCAGGACTATGCGCGTGAGAACCAGGTGTTATCCGGGGCGGTGGCTGTTGCCGGACCGCTTCCGCTGACGTGGAGCGGTCGCGCCGAGCCGAAGCAGGTTCTCGGGCAATTGGTCACGGCAAACTACTTTGACGTGCTGGGTCTGCGCCCTGCTGTGGGGCGTTTCTTTCTGCCGGACGAGGACACCAAGCCCGGCGGCAACAATGTCGCAGTCCTTAGCTACAGCTTGTGGGTGAACAAGTTCGGGTCCGATCCCAACATCGTCGGGCAGGTGCTGACGCTTAATGCGATGCCTTACACGGTGATCGGCGTGGGTCCTCGTGGCTTTAAAGGCACGTTCACGTTTGGTAGTGCAGAAGAGATTTGGGTCCCCGTCAGCATGTACACCCAGGTGCTCGCGGGGTTCTTCAAAGACAATTTCAACGACCGCCGATTCCTGTCGATTACGATGTTCGGCCGCTTGAAAGATGGCGTCACGCTGAGCGGGGCAGAAGCTTCGCTGAAGACCATCGCATCGCGGCTCGAGACTGCTTTTCCCAAAGACAACGCCAGCCGCAGTGTGGCCCTGACGCCGCTGACCGACGCGGTTGTGGGGGTGAACAACCATGGCCAGATCGCACTGATCGGTGGCCTGATGATGGCGATCGTCGGCGTGGTCCTGTTGATCGCGTGCGTGAATGTGGCCAATCTGCTGCTGGCACAGGCCGCGCGCCGCGAGAAGGAGATGAGCCTGCGAGCCGCGCTGGGCGCCAGTCGAGGCCGTGTCATAAGGCAGTTGTTTACTGAAACCCTGGTACTGGCGCTTGTCGCCGGAATTGTGGGCGCCGGCATCGCCTATGCCGGGCGCGCTGCTTTGTGGTCGTTTCGACCGCCGTTCCTGGAGCAAGGCGATCTGGATTTGGGCTTCGACTTCCACGTGCTCTTCTTCACCCTGGGTGTGTCACTGCTGACGGCTGTGCTGATCGGCATTGCTCCTGCGATGAGAGTGGCGCGGCCAAACCTGGTCGAGGTGCTGAACCTTGGAGGACGCGGCGGCAGCGTGAGTTGGACGCGCAACCGCTTCCGCAGTCTGCTGGTGGTGACGGAAATCGCGCTGGCGCTGGTTGCGCTGGTGGGTGCGGGCCTGTTCGTGCGCAGCATGCAAAACGCGCAACGCATCGATCCGGGCTTCGAGTCGAAGGACCTGTTCGTCTTCGCGTTCGACTTGGGAGCTTTGCACTACGACGAAGGGCGCGGCCAACAATTCTTTCGCAACGCGATTGAGCGAGCCGAGGCTTCGCCCAAGGTGGCATCGGCCACCATCGCATCAAACTTTCCGGTAGGCGGAGGCTTCGCGCGTACCACCTTCCCCGAGGGACAGACTGAAACCTCAGGCTATCGCGGGACACTTGACGCAGCTCGACGACATCATGCCGAACTATTTCAAGACGCTGCGCATTCCGCTGGTCAAGGGGCGCGAGTTCACCGACTCCGATCGCAAGGACACGACGCTGGTGGCGATTGCGAATGAAGCGATGGCCAAGCACTTCTGGCCGGGGCAGGACGCGGTCGGAAAGCGTTTCCACTTCTTCGGCGAGACGCAATTGCGGGAAGTGGTCGGCGTGGTGCGCGACACGGTGGTGAACAACATCGGAGAAGAGCCGCAACCGCTGGCGTACTTGCCGATGACGCAGGACTACAGTCCGGCGGCCACCATGCAGGTGCGGACCGTTGGGCCTCCGGGAGCGGTGATCTCCAGCGTCCGTCAGCAGGTGCAAGGGCTCGACAACAACCTCGCGCTGACGAACTTCAACACAATCGGCGAATTGCTCGATCAGGGACTGTGGGCGTCACGCATGGGCGCAGGGCTGCTGTCTCTGTTTGGTGTGCTGGCTCTGATTCTCTCGGTCGTAGGCGTGTACGGCGTGCTCTCGTACTCAGTCAGCCAGCAGACCCGTGAGATTGGCATTCGCATGGCGATGGGAGCGCAAACAAATAGCGTGTTGAAGCTAATTGTGAAGCAGGGAATGCGGCTCGCGATTGCAGGCCTGACGCTAGGGCTGGCGATTGCGTTGGTGACTATGCGCTCGCTTTCCAGCCTGCTCTATGGAGTCAGCGCTTACGATCCGCTCATCTTCGGAGGTGTGTTCCTGATTCTTGCGACCGCTGCTGTGCTGGCTTGCTACTTCCCAGCGCGTCGTGCAGCGCGCGTCGATCCGTTGGTAGCGTTGCGATACGAATAAGCGCGACCTACGCCGTGCTTGCAACGGCCGAAGAATTGCCTTGTGACAACGTCTCAATAATCAGACGGACATCCTTACTTTCCGCCTGTTGAATCAGTTTTAGAGCCTCACATTTGTCATCGGTCGGATAGAGGATCGCTCGGCCCTCAATCGATACTGCCAAGTCGAGCGCATTGATGGTGATGTCGTGCAGGATCTGCGGTTCCGTGGCTAATCGTTGGGCGGCGAACCAGGCTGCGTCACGTGCCTTCACAATGTCGAAATTAATGAACGATGTCGCGGTGCGCATGCCGATTTGTTCCAGGTCGCCGATCAGCGGAGAAACAGCTGCAATCTCTGACGCGACTGTGCCTATCAGGCTCGCCAGCACTGCGTTGATCTGATCAAAGTCTGGCTTGAGTTCGGGCAGTTGGGCTCCCGGGCACACCTGTGCCGCTGCAATACCCAGATCGAGATTGATATGTGCGTTCATGCCCGACAGCAGTTGCTGCAGGATTAGAAGGTTGGCGTCGTCATAGCCATGAAAAGCAACCATCCAGCTTCGAGATGCCGCGCCGCCGGCTTGAAAAGTCGCGAGCGCATCGAGGTAGCGCGATGCGAAGACCACATCGAGTTGTTCCATCAGTGGGCCATTCTGAAAGCTTCCGGTGCTGATACCATCCCGCACCTCGCAAGTCACACGGCGGTACATCGCTGCGAAGTATCCCATCCGGCTCTGCTTCTCATACGAACTCTGAATGATGACGTCGAGCGCGCTGACTACATCATTGATGGTTTCCACAGGCATGTTGTTGGGATCGTAGCTGGTGGGGCCGCGCGACGCAAAGAGATTACGAAGAGTAGCGCGACTGAATGAGTATGGCCTTGCTGACATCCGGTTTTGAAGGGGCGCGGCTTTAGTCGCGCCATAAGGGAATACTTGGAGGTTGGGCTTTTAGCTCTGAGGGAACTCTTTCCCTCTGGCCGCTCATGACGACTTCCAGCAGCGGCTGAAGCCGACGAAACGGAAAGCGTTTCGGCGCGCCTGGAGGCGCGCCCGTTCTGGGTAGCGACAAACCTCACTCATCAGCAGTCGTAAGTGCGATTTGTGGGCAAAGCGCTTAAGTTTTGCGACGAGTTTTGGTCCCCTTGGTCTTACGCAGTGGATCAGCAGGCTGGTAGTTCAGTTCGGTGGAGAGAATTTCAACCATCTTCGCCAACACCTTGGTTCGCGCCCAATATTTGTCGTTGCCTTCGACGAGTGTCCAGGGAGCGGTGGCGGTGCTGGTCTTGACCAGCATCTCCTCCACTGCTTCTTCATAGGTCTCCCACTTCTCGCGATTGCGCCAGTCTTCGTCGGTCAGTTTCCACGCCTTGTATCCGATGGCTTTGCGTTCTTCGAAGCGGCGAAGCTGTTCCTCGCGGGAGATGTGAATCCAGAACTTCGCCACAATGGCTCCAAAGTCGCGCAGTTGCCGTTCGAAAGAGTTGATCTCCTTGTAACCGCGTTTCCATTCTGCTTCGCGAGGCGAATCCTTCCACGCGCTCCACCAGAACGCGGCCGTACCAGGAGCGATCGAAGATAGCGATCTGTCCTCGTTCCGGCAGCCGCCTCCAGAAGCGGTAAAGATAGTGCCGCGTTCGATCTTCACCGTGAGGTGAGCTGATGGGGTAGACGACGTAGCCGCGCGGGTCGAGCTTCTCGGTGATACGCTTGATCGCGCCGCCCTTGCCAGCCGCGTCCCAGCCTTCGAACAGAATGATGACCGGCCGCTTCTGCAGGTACACCTGATAGCCCAGCTCGCGCAGCTGAATCTGGCGGCGCGTCACTTCGCGAACATATGCCTGGCGATCCAGGGTGTGGGTGAGGTCCATCGTCTCCAGCATTACAGCCTGCCTTCGCTTAACGAATCCATGGCGGCACGCAGCTCGGCGTCTTTGGATACATCGGCAGAGATATCGTCGCGCGGCGGCGCCTTTGCTCCTAGCTGCTTTTCAAGAGCGCAGATGATGGTCTCGAACACGCACTTCCGGGTATGTGACTTGGAAGTGGCTGCGACGATGGTCCACGGCGCGTACTCCGACTCGGTGAGCTCCAGCATCTCCTCGGTGGCCGCCAGGTACTGATCATATTTCTTGTGACGAGCCCAGTCGTCTCTGGTGACGCGCCAGGCTTCCATCGGATCGGCCTGGATCATTTCGAAACGTCTGCACTGTTCCTTCCTGCTGATATGCAGAAAGAACTTCAGGATGACGGTGCCATCGTCGGCCAGCATGCGCTCGAACTCGGTGATGTCGCGGAACGCCTGCTTCCATTCCTTCTTCGGAGTGGTTCCCTCGACCCGCTCTTCCAGCACGCGCCCGTACCAACTGTGATCGAAGATGACCATCTCCCCGCGGTTAGGCACCTTCAGCCAGAAGCGCCACAACCACGGACGCTGCTGCTCGTAAGTTCGCGGAGCGGTGATGGGGTAGAGTTTGAAGCCGCGCGGATCCAGTCGCTGCGTCAGCGCGGAGATCGTTGTCCCTTTCCCTGACGCGTCCCAGCCCTCGAAGACAATGATGGTAGGAATACCGTTGTCCCAGCATGCCTTTTCCAAGTCGTACAGACGCAACTGCAAGCCCGGGACGACGCGTTTGTATTCTTCGCGCGAGAGCTTCTTCTTCAGATTTATGTTTTCCAGCATGCAAACGTTATTTAGCTACTTTACTTCTTTCCGGCGGCCTGGACTTTGCTCAGCATCTCCCTCGCGGGAGCCTGGTAGGGGCCATCGATTGCGGCGGCTTTCTCCAAAGCGGCGACCGAATCGGCCTTGCGATTCTGCTTGGCGGCGGCGTATCCGAGATAATAGAGCGCGACCTGCTGATCAGGCGGATCGTGCTGTAACAGGGCCACGGCGGTTTTCAGTTCGGTGACGGCAGCTAGGTAGTTTCTCCTGGTTGAGGTCGGCGCGGCCAAGCGCAGTATGCGCCAGACCGGCGTAGGACTTTGTCGTGTTATCGCCGGGATTGGCGCCAACCAGCGCGATGACCTTGTTGGCGTAGGTTGCGGCCTTCGTAGCCTGTTTCGGATCGCCGGCATAAGCGTTGGCCAGCATCAGCAGCGTGGGTATGCTGTCAGGGTTGGCCGCCAACGCCTTCTCGCCGTAGGCCGCGAGTCGCTGCGGCTGATTGAGCTGCTGCAAGCTCAACATCGCCAGTTGCGATACCTGCTGGTCGAACTGCGACTTGGGAAATGCCGGCGTGAACTTCTCGATGTAGTCCATGCGCTTGCTGGCATTCTGCTCGGAAGCGATGGCGTTGTAAGCCGCGGTTTCCAGAAAGTCGCAGCTCGGCTTGGCAGCATTCTCCTGTTCGGAGATGCGGCTCTTCCATTCGGCATCGCTCACGTCAGAGGGCTTCGTCTGTTGAGCAATCGAGTTACACACGGCAGCGCCTTTGACGGCGTAGTCGACGACCTTGCCATTGTCCTTTATGGCCATCGCCACGTTGTAGTCTGACACGGCGATGTCGAGGTCGTTGGGATACGTCTCCAGCGCCTTGTCGCCCCATTCGAGGGCCTTCGCATTGTCGTGCGCGGTGAGGTAGTCCTGCGAAAGTTGCCACTCAGCGTAGGCGACGGCCGGCTTGTTGTCGGCATACTTCTTGATGAAATCTTCGTATGCCTCAGCTCGCTTGGTGGCATCGGTCTCGGTCGCAATGGCGGTGAGCTCTTTGTCCTCAGGTGTTCCGGCGGGGATCACGATGCGGGCGTTCTGGCCAACCGCTGCTAACCATGAAGAGAAGAAGAAGAGAATTGCGAATCGCTGCAGAGCACGCATACCACACCTCGCTCGGCTGCCGCGCCAGGCGCGCAGTCTTTGGCCTAACGAGGAGATACTAGCGCCGTTCCCGCCGCGAAGCTATGACCTTGAGCACAAGAGGCAGTGAGGTTTGCGGGGATGCCTTAGGATGAAACTATCGAACTTTTTCCATGGTTGAACCACCCCAGGTCTGTGAACGTTGCGGAGCCATGCTTCCCGCCGGCCGATCGTGCCAGGAAATGTGCGACGAATTATACGCCTACACGCTGGCGCGCGATCGCAGTGAATTTATTCACCAGCACGCAGTCGACGCCTATGCCGCCCAACATATTGGCAAAGACACGAAGCCGATCGCTTTGGCGGCGGCGCTGATTGGCCTATTCCTTTTCGTGGAGCGAGGATACACCGGACGACAGGTTCAACTAGAGCACATGAAGTTGGGTAACAGAATGAAGACCTGGCCGCTCTTCGAGGCTCCGGGTAAATATGCGACGCTCACCGTTATTGAGCCGCTGATCGTGCCTCCTGGATCCGAGCGCGACGACCAGATTAAACAATGGGCGCGCGCGGTGTGGGACGGTTGGAAGGGGCGTCATGCGGAGGTGGAGATGCTATATGAGGGACTGCTGCGGCTTCGAAGTTAGCGTCGTCCTTCACGCTTCTGCGCGACGACTAGGCCGCGTGGCGTGGGCAGCAGCACGACTGAGATCAGGCCGTCGGCCTCGAGCTTGAGCGCTGCGTCGCGTACCTGCTTCAGGTGGGAGCTGGCATCGTGCATCAGGATAAGGCCAAATGGAGAAATCTGTGGCAGGTAGCGACGGACCTCCTGCTCACGTATCGGCATGTCACTGTCGCTGAAGAACAGGTCGATGGTGCCGTCGACTTTCATCTCGAGGCTTGACTCGTTTCGCAAATCGATAAGGTCGCGAAACTCAGAGGCGTCGATCTTCTCTTTGGCGGCGGCAAACACCTGCGGATCGTATTCGCAACTGACGATGCGTCCGAAGCCGTTGGTGCGCAGCGCTTCGGCGATCCAGAGGGTGCTGACGCCGAGGAAGGTCCCGGTCTCGACCACGAGGTTCGGCTTAATGGTGGTGACCAGGGTGCGCAGGAACTCCAGGACCTCGACCTCCGCGGTCATCGAGTCGTACATGCTCCAACGCTCGGGGTGCGGGCACTCCGGCGTCGCTCGGTGATATTCGGGAACCAGCGCACCGGCCCGCTCCTTCGCCTGGCGCATGATGCGATGTTCCTGTTTTTCTTTTTTTCTGAAGAGACGCAGAAGTCCGAGCCTTTCGCGCTGCATTTTTGGGGCAGTAATTAGTCTATCCGATACACCGCAACGCTCATGGGCGCAAGTTGCAGGGTGAGCTGACGGCCGCTAAGCGTTGCTGCCGAGCCGGAAAATATCGGCGTCACGCTTTTTGCATCTGCAATGGAGGTATCGGTCAGATCGACGGATAGATTCTTCGGAGCGTCGCCCTTGTAGAACGCCACCAGCAGCCGCTCGCCGGGAGTCTCACGGGTGAAGAGATAGTAGTCATCCGCGACGACGACGTGCTTCTGCACTCCTTCGCGCAGCGCCGGATGATCGCGCCGCAGTTTCAGCAGGGACTTGAAGGTGGGCGTAGATCTCCTGCTGCTCGGGAGTGCGGCCTGCTTGCGTAAACGCATTCTGTTTGTCGCCGGGAAAGCCGCCAGGGAAATCGTGGCGGTCGTCGGGATCGTCGTGCCCGGCCATACCGATCTCGTCGCCGTAGTAAATCTGAGGAATGCCGCGAAGCGTTGCGAGCAGCGAGAAGGCGGCCTTCAGCTTCTGCGGGGAGCCGTTCGCCTGGGTGATGAAGCGCGGCATGTCGTGATTGCCGATGAACGTCACCAGGAGTTCGGGATGAGGAAAGAGCCTGTCCTGCCGCAATACATTGACAATCGTTTTTGCGGATTGGTCCTCGTTCACGACTCTATCGATCGCGTTCTGCATCGGGAAATCGAAGGGAGTGGTAAGCAGCGTGTCGACGCCGTCGAAGCCTTTATGTCCGCCCGCCCAGTAGGAAGTAACGGTGGGCTCGACGTTAAAGATCTCTCCAACGGTGAAGAAGTTTGGGTAGACGTCGAATAATCCTTTCAGGTAGTAGGCCCAGAAGGTCCGCGGCACATAAGGAAATGTGTCAATACGTAGGCCATCGATGCCGCTGCTCTCGGTCCACCACAGCGCATTCTGCAGCAGATATTGCGCAACTAACGGATTTTCCTGCGCGAGGTCAGGCAGCTTGTCGGCGAACCAGCCATCGAGCGCGCTGATGTAGTTCTTCTCCACAGCATGCGGATCGGTAATCGGCGGGTAGTCGTAGTCGGTGTTGATGTGATCCTGTGTCGTTCCGTGCAGCCAGCCGGGAGCCGGCTGCGACTTGGCCCAGGGATGATTGGGGCCGACATGGTTCGGCACCGTGTCGAACAACACCTTAAGGCCTTGCCGATGGGCCGCCGCGACGAAGTCCTGGTAGTCCGCCATGGTGCCGAAGTGGTCTTCCACTTTGTAGAGATCGACCGCGCCGTAGCCGTGATAGTCGGAAGTCGAGTTGTCCTGGTCGTAAACCGGTGTGAGCCAGAGCGTGGTTACACCCAAGTCTTTCAGATAGCCAAGGTGTTCGGTAATCCCTTTAAGATCGCCGCCGTGGTAGGTCTTGGGCGCGTTGCGGTCATAGGTTCCCGGCGCCGCGCCCGGCGGCATGTTGTTGGACGGATCACCGTCGGCGAAGCGGTCGGGCATGATGAGGTAGATGACGTCGTCGCGCGTGACGCCCTGAAATCTGCCTTGCTGCGGCTGGCGTGCGGACAAGGTTAGTTCCGCGCTCGTATTACCCGATGCCGAGTGAATGGCCAACGTCACCGTTCCCGGTTTCGCCGTTTTCGCGATCTCCAACCACACGAAGGCGTGCTTGCCATCGGGCTGAGCCTCGACCTTTTGCAGCGTCACGCCGGGATAGTCGACGGTGACATTCGCTTGCGAGAGACCATTGCCATAGAGCAACACCATCACGGGCGAAACGTAATCGGTCCACCAGTTTGGAGGCTCGACTTTCGTGATTTGCGGCTGGGCGGTGCACAGGCTGCTTGCGAGCAGAAGCAGAAAGAAGGCAGCAAACAGTCGAAACCTGAGAAGAGTTCTGATCGTTCTCATGAGAATAGCCTTCAGAAAAAGGGGGTGGGAATTAATCCCACCCCGATGTCATGCAATGCTACTGACTAGAAGAAGAACTTCGCCGCGAACTGGATCTGGCGTTCGTTACCCAGACGAGTGCTCTGGAGCTTGCCAAAGTTACTGTCGGTGGCGTTGTAGTCCGGATTCACGAAATTGGGATGATTCAACAGGTTGAAGAACTCCGCACGGAACTGAAGGGTGTAGCGCTCCGTGAACTTGAAGTCTTTGAAGGTCGAAAGATCCACATCGTTGTAGCCGGGACCGGTGAGGTAATTGCGGTGGGTGGTGCCGGCGCGAGTAGTAACACCGCCGACAGTCGGAACGGCCGCAAACGCAGCGGGGTTGAAGTAAAGTCCCCACTTGGTACGTTGGCGAAGGGATTGCCAACCAGGTCCGGACGCACGGTTGGATTGCCTCCGTTATACAGCACATCAAACGGAGTTCCAGTCTGCGCGCTGAAGATCAGGTTGAGCTGCCATCCACCAATGACTGCGTTGGTAACGCCGTTCCAGTCGTTCCCGTACTTCTGGCCATGGCCGAACGGCAGAGCGTACAAGCTTGTCAGTACGACCCGCTGTCCGACATTGATGTTCGAGGTCGCCCGCTCAGCCGCCAGATCACGGTAGTTGACCGGCGATGTGCCGTTGATGTTGTAAGTGTCGAAAGCACCAGGCGAGTCATCGATGGCGTGCGACCAGGTGTAGTTCACCATGAACTGCAGGTTGTTAGTGAAGTGACGCTTCAAGCTGGTTTGCAACGAGTTGTAGATGGAATTGCCAATCGTGGCCTGAGTATTGATCGCGCCCAGGGCGGCGAAGTTACAGCCAACAGGGTTGCTCACGCTGCATAGCGGCTCGTTGTACTGTTGCCGGTTGTAGTCGTAGTAAGTGACCAGGTGCGTACCCTTGTTGCCGACGTACGCCAGGTCAAACGTCATGTTGCTGCCAATCTGGCGCTCGAACTGAAGGTTCCACTCCTGCACGTTCGGAGTAACGTTGGACGGCAAGGTTGCAACCGAGATGGCTACGTTCTGCGGGTTGTTCAGATCGACCTGGATTGGACCCTTCGATGGCAAAGGTATCGTCGCGCCGACCGGGTTGCAACTCGTCAGACAGGTGCCATCGGGATTGTTGGTTCCCTGCGGAGCCTGACCAGTAAACGTGATGCGATAGCCATTGGCAAAGCTGTAGTTGACCTGTCCGCTGAACGGCGGGTTCTGCGCCAACTGGTTGCTGATGCCGCCGCGATCGACGAAATAGAAGATGCCGTAACCGCCGCTGATCTTGGTTTTTCCATCTCCGAACAAGTCGTAGGCAAAGCCAATACGCGGAGCAAAGTTCTTATATGACGTTGGAACGAAGCTGCGCGAGTTGCCGTCCTGACCGGCAATTTGGAGCTGGCCGGTGAAGATGTCGAAGTTCGCCTGGTTGTTATTTACTCGACCGGCCAGGTGAGGATATCCCAGCGCAATCCGAGATTCAGGGTAAGACGCGAGGTTATGCGCCAGTCGTCCTGACCGTAGAAGCCGTTTTCCCAGTTGCGGGTCTGAGAATCACCCAGGGCCGGGCCAACCTGGTAGTTGCAAGTGAAACCGATCAGAAGGTCGGTCACTTCATATCCGGTGACGCTGGGGGACTGTCCGTTGCCGCACAGGTTGAAGAAGCCTTTGCCGGTCAGCGGACGGAAGAAGTTCACCTGCCGGCGTAGGATGTTGGCGCCAAACTTGAAGTTGTGCTTGCCCTTGACCCAGGAGAGGTTGTCGGCCGTCTGCCAGGTATCCTGCGGCACCTGATACGGTCCGTAGTCACCCGTGTATTCCAACTGGCTGTTGAAGCCGCCGATCAGTGCGCCGCCGAAGAGTTGCGGATCGAGCTCCCCGTTGGCGTTTACGTTAGCGTTGACGATGCCGAGATTGGCAGAGACCGGCTCGATTAAACAGGGGCGGTGTGTAGCCGAAATTCGTGTGGATGAACCCGAAACGAAAATCGTTGATCAGGTTAGGACCGAACGTGTGCGTCTCGTCCATCACCGCGCTCCACGGCTTTGTGGGATTGCTGCCCGAACCGAAACCTGCCGGCAGATCTGGCAGTCGCGATGTAGTCGTCAGGTTGTCGTTGCCGTAGCTGTAGCGGACGAACGCGGAGTCTTTCTTGCCGATGATCCAGTCGCCGCGGACGTCGAAGTCGTTGATCGTCTGCGTACGCTGACGAGTTATCGTGTAGTTCTGCTCAATGGCATGACAGTTTGGATTCGATAATGAGCAATTAGGTATCGGATACGCGTTCAGATAATTAACCGCCGCAGGGTTCAGCGGGATGGTGATGATGTTGCCCGGGAAAGGCTGACCGGTCAGCGGATTCTTGATTTGAATCCCTTCGCTCAGCAATTCCGAGAAGTTTGTGTAACCGCTGCTGCGCATCAGATTCGTGGGAACCGTAGCGTAGTCGGTGCTAGCCGGCGCCGATGAACGGAAGCCCTGGTAGTCGCCGAAGATGAACAGCTTGTCCTTGATGATCGGACCGCCTGCGGCGCGCGCCGAACTGGTTCTGATGGAACGGGAACTTCGTGGCATTCTGCACCGGCTCCCATTGCGTGGCGTCGAGCGCGCTGTTGCGGAAGAACTCCCACACGGTGCCATGTATTTGGTTGGTACCGGACTTGATTCCGGTGTTAATGATGCCGCCGCCGGCGCGTCCGAACTCGGCGGGCGCGACGTTGGTCTCAACCCGAAACTCCTGAATCGCATCAGGCGCGGAGAAGAAGACGATGGTGTTGACCAGCGACTCATTGTTGTCGAAACCGTCGAGCAGGAAGTTATTCGCCTGGGGACGAAGTCCGTTCACCACCAGGGCCGCGCCGCCGCTGCTGTTGTAGCGGTAGGTTTCGGCGTTGCCACTTCCGCCGGTGGCGTCGCCGTTCGTGTTTGAACCGCGCGTGACGCCGGGAACCAAGGTGGCCAATTGGGTAAAGTTGCGAGCGTTCAACGGAAGATCTACTACCTGTCGCCCGGTGATGACGTCGCCCAAATCTGAGGTCTGCGAAGCAACTAGCGGAGCCTCAGTGGTGACGACCACGTTTTCGGTGACGGCGCCCGTCTTGAGTGAGAAATTCAGCGGCAGGACTTGGCCGATCTGGAGGGTCACATCCTGCGTGACCGATGCAAAGTTCGAAGCCTTCACCTGAACAGAATATGCACCGGGCTTCAGCGCGTTGACGGCGTAATCGCCGGCGCCTCCACTGACCGCGCTTACGGTCTGCCCGGTGGCCTTGCTGGTTGCGTCAATCGTTGCTCCGGAGACGACAGCCCCCGTGCTGTCGGTAATAGTTCCCTGAATGATGGCGTTGCTCGACTGAGCTACCATCACTGCCGGCACAGCTCAATACGAGCATCAGTGCCAACAAGCGAGACACTTTCAACCCCTTCATTGCAATATCCACCTTTCGTGTTTGTCGTGTAGTGGAACGATAGAAACTTCGAGATGGCAAGACCGGATTGCAGGCATGGAAGGAAAATCGCAAACGTCCGGACCTCTTGCACCCCGCGTACTCGGTTTCGCACAGAGGCCCCGTCGTACGCGGCGGGTGCCCGTACGCTCTCTACCGATTTTGAGAAGATGTTTGGCAACGTGGTCTCTTTCGGGAATCGCGGCCTCGAAAGTCCCCCAAGGCAAAGTAGAATTGCAACTTTTAGTACAAAGAAGGAGATGTATCGAGTTTCATTAGGTTTTTATACGGTTACCGGGTTAAAATACTGTGTTTGCAATCAACTCCGACGTCTGTTACATCGCTGTTAAATGGCTGTTACGCGAACTCTCGCCGCCGATTCCTCCCAACTCTTCCAACAATTGGAGCGCCTTACAAAAAGCCATAGCCTGCGCGGCTCCGAATCCCTCCGCAAGCTGCTGGAATACCTTGCCAGGCAAGCGGTGGAACATCCCGACGCCCCCCTGAAGGAGTATCAGATAGCAACTGAGGTGTACGGGCGGCAGGCCAACTTTGATCCGCAGTCAGATTCGACCATCCGCGTGCAGGCGGGACGGCTGCGCCTGAAGCTGGCCGAGTACTACGCCAGCGAAGGCGCGAACGATCCTATTGTCGTAACGATTCCGAAGGGCAGCTATCATCTGGTCTTTGAGAGTAAGCAGGCACCCCTTGCGCAAGAGGCGACACCAGCGCGGAGCGAGACTGCTGCTCCGGCGGATGAGATGGAGACGGTCTCGGCGCGCCGGCGGCTGGCAGTCAGCCTCTTGGTGGGGTGCTTGATCGTTGCCGTCATCGTGCTTGCGAGCTTGCTGTGGGGGCACAAACGGGTGACTATGGCTGGCACGAGCCCGGCTGCGGCGCCCGTGATGAACGGCCCCCTGGCCGAGTTTTGGAGCCCTTTCACCTCAGCGCAGGAGGAGCCATGGGTCATCTTCAGCAACGCGGCATTCGTTGGAAGACCTGAGACCGGGATGCGGTATTTGAAGTCGCACGAGGACGCCACGGCCCGCGTCTATGACCACTACACGGGGGTTGGAGAAGTGCTTGCGGTTCACGCCCTGGATGAAGTGTTCAACTCGCTCGGCCGTACGCTGCGGGTGAAACGTGGCAGCCTTTTTTCGTTGGACGATGCGAACAACACTAACCTGATTTTTGTCGGTTCCCCGTCAGAAAACCTCTCCTTGCACGACATACCGGGAACGCAGGAATTTGTCTTTGAGCGGGTCGCTTCGGGAGCACGCAAGGGCGACTTGGCAGTAGTCAACCGGCATCCGAAACCGGGCGAGTCCGCCAGTTATTTGGCAAGCCCATCGAGTGCGTCATTGACCGAAGACTACGGGGTCATTGCCATGCTTCCGGGTGTAAGTCCCGAGCGATTCATCATGATTGTGGCGGGCACCACAACCTTCGGAACTCAGGGATCGGTCGAATTTGTTTGCCGTCCTGATTCGGTACAAAAGCTCATGCATGAAATACCGGGATCGACGACTGCAATGAAGCCGTTCGAAGCGCTGGTGCGGGTAAAGATCGCGCGCGGCGTGCCGCTCGATACAGAATTAGTAGCCGTGCGTCCACGATAAAAAGCGTTCGGCGCCGGCGGGCTCCAGCCGCTGCAAGAAAGATAAGAATCCTCACTCCATCTTGTCCGCCATGACAACACTCCAGGTTGAAATTATCTTCGGGATTCATCGAAATCGGCACGCCAATGACCCTCCGTTGGTTGACAATCCAGTAAGCTGGGACTAGTTTCAACCGGGACCAATCCGCAAAATCCGGGCGGGATCTTCGGCTGTGGGCCATTATGTACAAGCCTCCAAGAACCTTCTGGCAAATCTGGAACATGAGCTTCGGCTTCCTCGGCATTCAATTTGGTTGGGGACTCCAGATGGCCAACATGAGCGCGATCTATGAATACCTGGGTGCGCGACCCGACCAGATTCCTATCCTGTGGCTGGCCGCTCCGCTGACCGGCCTTCTGGTGCAGCCCATCATCGGTCATGCCAGCGATCACACCTGGACTCGCCTGGGGCGCCGGCGGCCATATTTTTTGGCGGGAGCTCTGCTTAGTTCGGTGGCGCTCGTGCTTATGCCGCGCAGCTCTGCGTTGTGGATGGCGGCCGGCCTGCTCTGGATTCTTGATTCCTCAATCAACATCAGCATGGAGCCGTTCCGGGCATTTGTCGCCGATTTGCTGCCGGAAGAGCAGCGTACCCGCGGATTCGCCATGCAAAGCCTGTTCATCGGCCTGGGCGCGGTCGTCGCGTCGGCATTGCCGTGGATACTGACGAATTACTTCCATCTCAAGAGCGACGTTTTGGGTCATCAGATTCCGTTGACGGTTCGCCTGTCGTTCTACATCGGCGCAGCCGCTTTTTTGGCTGCGGTGCTATGGACGATCGTGACCACACCCGAATATCCGCCCGACGATATGCAGGCGTTTCGGCATCGCAAGTCAGAGTCTAAGGGGCTTTTGGCGAATGCCGGGGAGATATTGCAGTCGATTCGCGATATGCCTGACACCATGCGTCAGCTTGCTCCGGTTCAATTGCTCACCTGGCTCGGGCTCTTCTGTATGTGGCTTTACTTCCCGGTAGCGGTGGCATGGAATGTCTTCGGTGCTTCCGACCAGACCTCACCCGTTTACACCCGCGGCATTGAGTGGGCGGGGATCTGCTTCGGAATGTACTCCGCCGTGTGTTTCGGCTTCTCCTTCTTCTTGCCTTGGATTGCCAGGAGCATCGGGCGGAAGAATACGCATAGCCTGTGTCTGCTGTGCGGCGCTCTGGGGCTGCTTTCGGTCGCAGTCATTCACGACAAAGCCCTGCTGCTTCTGTCCATGACCGGTGTGGGTATCGCGTGGGCGAGCACCCTGTCGATGCCGTACTCAGTGCTGGCAGGGTCGCTGCCGCCGGAGAAGACCGGCGTTTACATGGGAATCTTCAACTTCTTCATCGTGTTGCCGGAGATCGTGGCTTCCTTGTTCTTCGGATGGGTCATGCTTCACCTCTTGCACAACAATCGATTAGCGGCGGTGATTGCCGGCGGTGTTTTCATGGCACTGGCTGCGCTACTGATGCAACGGGTGGACGATCCTGGGGACGAACGCATCGCGCGACATCAACTCGCGCGCGAGAAGGAAGTGGCGGCTTAAGGATCCGGTGCCCTCGAAGCATCGCCTTGTTACCGCGACCATGTTTGCATGTCGATTAGAGGATGCTCAGGATTTGCGTAGACCGGGTAGATCCGACTTTCAGGTCGGCGTCAGGCCCAAGCACCAATTTGCTCCCGCAGCAGTGGACACGTACGTGTCCACGCTGCGGGAGCGTTCTTAGAAGGTCGCGGACGCGTCGCTGAAGCGCCGCTCTACCGTTCGGGTCTACACCAGCCATGAAAATGATTTAATGCCGCACGAACTCGACTTCGGAAAGGGCAGTACTGCGAAGCTTGTCCTTCGGGTTGGCCAGGCGCCAATCGGAGACAATCGCTTTTGCGCGTTCCAGCAGCTCGGGTAGCCTGTGCTCTATTTCCTGAGAGAGCGCCACGCGAACCTCACTAGAGGCCACAGCCATGGTGAGGCTCACCGCTGGAGGCGCCGCGCCGTATAGTTGCTTCGTCAGCATCAGCAAGGTGGGGGGCGTCCAGTGATGAGTGAATCGCACCTTTTCATTGGCGGGCAGGATTTCCTCGCTGTGAATATCGCCGGGAAGTCCGGCTGCTGCTGCGTCGATGAACAGAATCATGCGCGCCTGCGAGATGTCCTCGGCGAGATCAAAGGTCAGTTGCGATGTAGCCAGCACTCTTATGCCGCCGTCGGTGCAGTAGAAGTCGTGAAGAGCGTGGGCGGCGTGGATGCCCAAAGCGTCGTCGCCACGCAAGGTGTTGCCGTATCCGAGGATGAGCACGTCAAGCATCAGGTCCTCCGTAGCTCGTCGAGGAGTACTCCCTCGGCGGAGCGCAATTCCACCTGCAAGGCGATCTGTCCGGCAGCATGAGTCGAGCAACTCAGGCAGGGATCGTAAGCCCGAACCAACGCTTCCACCCGATTCAGCATCCCTTCCTCGATTTCCTCGCCGCGCACGAAATGCCGCGCCACCTGCAGAACGCCACGGTTCATGGCGAGCGTGTTGTGTCCCGTGGCGACGATGAGATTGGCCCAAACCATCGCGCCTTCCTCGTTAACTTTGTAATGGTGGATCAATAATCCTCGCGGCGCTTCGATCATGCCTACACCCTCGAGCGCGTTTACTCCTGCTTCGGCGCGAACATGGCTGTCAAGAATCGCAGGCGAGTCGAGAAGTTCCTGTATGCGTTCCAGTGCGTAGGTCATCTCCAGCAACCGAGCATAGTGATAGAGGAACGCCGAATGTGGGAGTCGTCCAAAGCGCTGGCGAAACTCGGCCAACTCGGCGTCGGCCTTCGCAGTGCCGAACTGCTCTGCC
This sequence comes from uncultured Acidobacteriaceae bacterium, assembly GCA_963819645.1. GTDB lineage: Bacteria > Acidobacteriota > Terriglobia > Terriglobales > Acidobacteriaceae > CAVVDY01. The sequence continues at coordinate 482,481 of CAWFWZ010000004.1, read as the reverse complement.
GCATTGAGACGCGCCAGCGGGCCAACCCGGTACAGGCCCTGCGGGTAGTCTGCCGGCTTGTAATATGGCGCCTTCAGGTAGGAATTACGCAGCGTTGCTTCGCCGATATAGGTCGCGTACTCCTCGCTTTCGATGCCGTCGAGCAGGATATGGCCGTCGGCATCGCGAAAACGCAGCAGGCCGTCGTAAAGCTGCAGATTGCCGCGGCGGTCGACCAGACCGGCATACATGCTAGGAGCGGAGTCGAAATTCGCGATCTCCTCGCTGAAGTTGGCGAGCACACCCCTGAAGAGTTCCAGAGCTTTGTCCAAACCCGCAGCAGCCTCCGGCATGCCGGCCAGAATTCGTTCGCGAGCGGCGGCGGTCAACGGTGACTTCACTCCGCCTGGCACAATCCAGGAAGCATGCACACGCTCCTCAGCCAGCGCTTCTATGACCTGCAAGCCAAACCTGCGCAACTCGATCCCGGAGCGTGCCAGGTCAGGATTGGCTTCAATCAGTCCGAAGACATTTCGCGCTGCCGGATCGCTGTCCATGCCGAGCAGAAAGTCGGGAGCTGAGAGATAGAAGAAGCTCAAGGCGTGCGACTGGAAGATCTGGGCGCAGTGGATCAGCTCGCGCAGAAGCTTAGCCGCCGGAGGCACGCGCACCGCCATGATGGCATCGCATGCCTTCGACGATGCCAGTTGATGGCTGATGGGGCAGATGCCGCAGATCCGAGAGGTAATACCCGGCATCTCGTAATAGGGACGGCCCTCGACGAACTTCTCGAACCCGCGGACCTGCGTCACCTGAAACTGGGCATCGGCAACCCTGCCTTCGTCGTCGAGTTCGATGGTGATCTTGCCATGGCCCTCTATGCGAGTGACCGGATTGATGGTGATACGTTTCATCCCAGCTCCTAACCAAATTTCAGCTTCAAGGCCGCCTCGGGCTTGCGGTTTTCGAGCAGGCTTTCGAGTACTTCGCCGATGACCTTGCTTGGCGGAGGGCAGCCCGGGACGGAGATGTCGATCTTGACGAAGTCCTGCACCGGGCGCGCCTGCGGCGCAAGCTGCGGCAGATTCTCTTTCGGAATTGCACCGTCCCGATCGCTCTTCTCCACGTAAACCGACTGCAGCAGTTTTCTGACCGGAACGCTGTTGCGCATGGCCGCGACATTGCCGGTGACCGCACAGTCGCCCAGAGAAACTACGATCTTGCTGCTCTGCCGTATCTGCTGCACTTTTTCCACATCCTCGTCGGTGCTCACTGCGCCCTCAATGAAGGTGACATCCACTTCGTCAGGAAACTCGTGCGCATCGACCAGTGGGCCATACACCAGGTCGACCTTGCGGGCTACAGGTATCAGCGCGGTATCGAGGTCGAGCAGGGACATATGACATCCGGAACAGCCATCCAGCCAAACGGTCGCGACCTTCGTCTTTCTCATGCCTGCGCTCCTCGGCTGTGAGCCAGCGAGGTGATGAACCCGGCGTCTTTCACCATCTCCTGCACGGCCTTGCCTTTCTCGGAAAGCGCACCGGTGGGACACGCCTGCACACATTTGCCGCAGTTGGTGCAGCTGGTGGCGCCACCCCATCTGGTGTTGAGCTCGGAAACCAGTCGGGCATTGCTGCCGCGGTTCGACACCTCCCAGACGTGGGCGCCTTCGATATCGGCGCACACCCGAACGCAACGGGTACACAGAATGCAGCGGTTGTGGTCGAGCGCGAAGCGAGGGTGCGACAGGTCTACCGGCAGGCGTGGGAAGTTGTAGGCAAACCGCACGTTGGTGATGCCCAAGGTGTATGCCATCTCCTGCAATTCGCAGTGGCCGTTGGAGACGCACACCGCGCAGACATGGTTGCGTTCCACCAGCAATAGTTCAACCGTAATGCGGCGGTACTTGGCCAGCCTGGGCGAATTGGTGATGACCGACATTCCGTCCTGCACCGGGGTAGTGCACGCCGGGAACAGGCGGTCAACCCCGGCGAACTCTACCATGCAGACACGGCACGCGCCCACCGCTTTTAGCCCTTTGAGGTAGCAGAGGGTAGGAATGGTCTTGCTGCTGGCGTGCGCGGCTTCGAGAACGGTCTGGCCTTCCGACGCATTCACCATCTCCCCGTCAATGCGGATCGCGATTTTTTTCGGTGCCAAAACTTGTCTCCTATCTAGCGCGACGGCGCTGCCTTCACGTCACAGCGCAGGCAGCGGCAGGCTTCGTCCATGGTCTGTTCCGGCCTCAGGACTGCAACGACTTCCTCAAAGCTGTTAGCGCGCTTCTTCACTGCCAGGTGGGGCGGCAGGTTCCTGCGGCTCTCGCTGACTTCTTTGGGTACCGCCTGGTCATATCGCATCGCGGGGAACAGCTGCTCCCAACGATCCTCATCCATCAACTGCTTGTCGATGGCCCGTGCCGCCTGCTTTCCGTATGCCATCGCATTCGAGACATTCGAAGCACCGGTGACCAAATCGCCGCCGGCATAGAAGCGCGGCCGGCTGGTCTCCAGCGAGAACCGGTCAACCTCAATGGTGCCGTGCTCCTTGATGCGCAGGCCAGAGGCCTTGGCGAAGTCGAGGTCCACCGATTCCCCGACAGCCAGAATCACGGAGTCACATTCGAGACGCCGTACTTCGTCGGTGAGAATTGGCTTGCGGCGGCCGGAGGTGTCGTATTCGCCGAGTAAGGTTTTCACTACTTCCAAGGCGCGGACGTTGCCCTTGGCATCGCCGATGACCCGATGTGGGGCCGCAAGGAAAAGGAAGCGGGCTCCTTCGTCCTCAGCGGCTGCGGTTTCTTCTTCGATGGCCGGCATGTCTTTGCGCTCGCGGCGATACACCACCGTTACGTCAGCTCCCATGCGCAGCGCGGTACGCGCGGAGTCGATGGCGGCGTTACCGCCTCCAATCACCACAACCTTCTTGCCCAGCGGCACATTCTCCGCCTTGGAGATCATCTCCAGCAGCGGCAGCGCGGGATAAACACCCTTCAGCTCCGTTCCCGGCAAATAGACCCACGATTCTTTCCAGGTTCCGATTGCCAGGAAGGCCGAGTCATAACGTTCATCGAGTTCGTTGAGCGAGATGTCGACGCCCACCCGCGTGTTGAGCACGAACTTCACGCCCAGCCGCTCGATGAGTTCGATCTCGCGACGCAGTACGGACTTGGGCAAACGGTATTCCGGCAAGGCATAGCGCAGCATGCCCCCCGGTTCGGGCATGGGATCGAATACCGTCACGTCGTGACCCAGCAGCGCCAGGTAGAACGCGGCAGTGAGTCCGGTGGGTCCGGCTCCCACGATGGCGACCTTACGGCCGCTCGGATCGAGGGTTCGCGCGGCGATGCGTCGCGCAGTAATTTCGAAGTTGTCCGACATCAGAATGGAATCGGCGATGTAACGATGAACGTCGCGCATGTTCACCGCGTTGTCGATGGTCTGCCGGCGGCAACGCTTGTCGCAGGGATGCTGGCAAACACGCCCGGTGGATGACGGCAGAGGATTGTCGAAGATCACAGAGTCGAACGCGTCCTCCAGCCGACCCTCTTTGTAAAGTTCGAGAAAGCGCGGGATATTCATGTGCAGTGGGCAACTGTTCTCGCAGGGAGAGAGAGCCAATTCTTCGCAGACTCCCGCCTGACAGCGCCCGGCAACGATGTGGTCTTCGAATTCCTGGCGGAAGTGCCGCATCGTGGTGAGCACCGGGTTGGGCGCGGTCTGCCCCAGCCCGCAGAGCGAGCAGTCGCGTATGTATCGGCTCAACTCGTCCAGAGTTTCCAGATGGGTTGGGCGTCCAAACCCGGTAGTGATGCGGTTCAGGATGCGCAGTTCCTTGTTGAGCCCCACCCGGCACGGTACGCACTTGCCGCAGGATTCGGAGTTGGTGAACTCGACGAAATAGCGGGCGACGTCGACCATGCAGATGTCTTCGTCCAGCACCACCATGCCGCCCGAGCCCATGATGGAGCCAAGTTGGGCCAGGCTTTCGTAATCCACCGGAGTGTCAAACATCTCGTGGGGAATGGTTCCGCCCGAGGGACCGCCGGTTTGTACCGCTTTGACTTCGCGTCCCTGCGGGCTGCCTTCGCCGATGTCATAGACAAACGTCTTCAGCGGAGTGCCGAGCGGCATCTCCACCAGGCCTGTGTTGTTGACCTTGCCGACCAGCGAAAACACCTTCGTCCCTGAGCTCTTGGCGCTGCCGGTTTCGCTGAACCATGCCGCACCCTTCAGCACGATGGGAGCGATGTTGTACCAGGTCTCGACGTTGTTGATGTTGCTCGGCTTGCCCCAGAGGCCCTTCTGCGCAGGGAATGGCGGACGGGGACGCGGCCTGCCGGCCTCGCCTTCCAGCGATGCGATGAGCGCGGTCTCTTCTCCGCAAACGAAGGCGCCCGCGCCTTCCACAATCTGGATGTCAAACTTGAAGCCGCGTCCCAGGATGTTATCGCCCAGAATGCCGTAGTCGCGGGCCTGCTCAATGGCGCGTTCCAGGCGGTGTACTGCAAGCGGATACTCTGCCCGTGACGTAGACAATGCCTTGCGTTGCTCCCATCACGTAGCCGCCGATGATCATGCCTTCCAGCAGCGCATGCGGGTCGCTTTCGATTTCGTTGCGATTCATGTAGGCGCCGGGATCGCCTTCGTCGGCATTGCAGATGACGTATTTCTGATCGGACTTGGCCTTGGCCAGGAACTCCCACTTGTTGCCGGTGAGGAATCCGGCACCGCCGCGGCCGCGCAGCTTGGAAGCCTTGATGAGCTCGATAATCGATTCCGGTTTGGCGTCGATCAGAGCCTTGTACAGCGCCTGATACCCGCCGACAGCGATGTATTCCTCGATGTCATCAGGACTGATCAACCCGCAGTTGCGCAGGACAATCTTCTTCTGCCCTTTGAAGAACGCGATCTCGTTCCAGCTGGGTATCTCCGGATATCCTCTCCCGTACCTCAGGGAGCCAGTGATGTGGTCCCACTCCTCGATCTTGCAGAAAACCAGATCCGGCGGGACGTTGCCGGCAATTACGTCGTGGAGGATCCGCTCGGCATCATGGGCCTGCACCTGATGGAGAATCAGCAGCGGCTGCCCGGGAACGTGGACGCTAACCAGCGGCTCCTGATAGCAGGCGCCAAAACATCCGACGCCGGCGAGATAGATGTTCATCCCGCTGCGGTCTATGGATTCGGTAAACGCGTGATAGAGACCTTCGGCGCCGTTGCCCCGGCCGCAGGTTCCCATTCCGATGGTGATCCGCGGCATCGGCGGCAACAGCTTGTTCATTCCCGATTCGCGAACCGTGTTGAAGGTGCCGATATCCTCGATACGCATCATTCACCTTCCCGGTCCAGCGACCGTACTTCGCGCTGCAGGGTGCGCTCGTTCACGTGACCACAAATGCGGTGATCGATCTCCACCACTGGAGCGAGTGCGCATTGTCCAAAGCAGGCCACGGTGCGAATCGTGAACTTGCCGTCCTTGCTGGTCATGGTCAGCTTGTCGGCGTCGCCGGTGTCAGCGTTGTCGTCTATGTCCAGGCCAAGATCGAGGCGCAGGCTGTCCAGCAGGTTGCGCGAGTTGCGGGTGTGACATGCCGTACCGCGGCAGATGCAGATCGTGTGATCGCCTTGCGGCTTCAGATTGAACAGCGCATAGAACGTCGCGATGCTGTACATCCGGGCCAATGGAATTTCCATCTGCCGCGCGATGTAGCGCAGGGCGTCTTCCGGCAAATACTTCTTACGGTTGCGTTCCTGGACGGCCTCCAGTATCCCTAAAAGGGCGCCGGGACGGCCGCTGTGTTGCGCGATACTTTGATCAATGAAGGCCTTCTCGGCCGTGTCGAGCGTGAGTGCCACCGACATGCGCAGGGCGCTCCTTTCCTTTGCACAGTTCAGCAGTTCGACGAAGCAGTTGCGCTTCGCATGGCCGAACAAAGGAGGAACATCGGCTCACCTGGTCCGTTCGGCTCGTTCTGCTTAGAGGTTGTGCTCAATCGTGGAACCGCGCAGTGAGGGGCATCACGTGAGGGCGTGACTCGCGACTATGAAATTCCCGGTATGGAAGGAATGGCAATTACGGGAATGGAGGAAGATGGTGTCGCTGACTACCGGGGTCGAATCTTCTTGGTGGATCGAGTGTGGGCGAAGCTCCTTCTAGGTGCCAGCGACTTCCATCTGACGTTCTCCCTGACAGCGACAGCCGTTAGGGTCGGTCCAGGTCGCGCCCAGCGCATGCAGGATGAGGGTGTCCTGCTCGGAAAGCGCTGCGGCCCCGGTTGCCGTCAGGTAGGCATAAGCCACCAAAGCATTCTGGGTCACGCACCAGGGCTCGTGCCGAACCACCCCGGCGCAGTGCTCGCATTTACTGTCGGCACTGTACTGATTGCTGTGATACCACTTCTTCGCTTCCGCCAGCGGCATAACTGCCTCCCGCCGTGCTTCTCATCGAGCGGAGCACGATAGGACAACGATGCACCCACTGGGCGGAAAAACCTTGTGACTCGAATCACATCGAGCAGTGATCGATTACAACTTTGGTATCGGTCACATGTTCATCATCTTTACGTACCGCTTCAAGTCAGGCGCCATGCTTGCCAGGGTTGCTACCGCTGCCACTGAGATCGCCACCATAATCAACTTCTTCATCATTGGAGTCTCCCTTCAGGCGGTCGCAGGTGCGGCAGCCTTTGCAAGTAGTTCTCTTACAAGTTTTTCGACCATGGCCACAGCCTCGTCCACTGCGGCCTCAACCTCCGGGGAAAGGCCCATCCGTCCTTCTTCACCGCCGAGATCGGCGGGTTCGCAGCCAAGCACGAGAATCTGCGGCCGAATTTCGCCTAATGTGCGCGCCAATCGAAGTACGGTTACCGGATCCATGCTGTGACCGTCGAATGTTGCAGTCTCGGTCGCTTCCGACAAGTCGTCCAGATCAGGTTCGATGAGGAACAGCGTACCGGGCGTTGCGTGCTGTGAGACGGCGTCGATCAGGATCACGACGCTCCAATCATCAAGCAGCGCGTAGGCCAGGTCGAAGCTGCGTATCCCAAAGTCCCGCACCACGACTCCCGGAGGAAGAGACCGCGCCGCCACGACGCGCGCGACTTCAACCCCGAAGGCATCATCTCCCAGGAAGATGTTGCCCACCCCCGCGACGAGGATGTGGTCCTTCATGCGCTCTCCTTGGTGAGGTCAGCCAGCGGTTCTACTTCTTCCGGTGAAAAGAAGAAGCGGTGACCTGGCTGTCGCATCATGCCGAAGTCGCGACCGGGATCGTCTTCCAGTACGACCGCCAGATGCGCCTGGCCTTCAAAGTCCTGCTCGATAGCTTCGATGACAGCGACCTGCCCTTGCAGCGCCATGTCCATAATGTCCGCTGTCTTCTGCGGCCAGAGACGGACGCGGTCGCCCACGCGCAGTTCGACACCGAAGACGTGCACGCTTTCCAACAGCGGCTGTTCCGCCAGCGGATCCCAGTTGCTGTCACTCATTCGTCCTCCTGATGCCGAACCCGGCGGAGCCCACGAATCGCACCATGCAGCTTCATCATGTGCTCGGCGGGAAGCGCCTCGGTGCGCTCCAGCAAATGCCGCGAGCGCGAATCAGCGGACTTCATCTCAGCCTTTTCCTCGTCGGTCATAGTGAGCACGCGAAGCGAAAGCATCTCGTCCATCTCGGTTCCGTCAAAGAAGTCGCCCGCGCTTTCGGGCGCAACCTGGGGATAGTCGTAGAGGATGATGGGCGAGCAGAGCATCTTGTCGCGGCGTTCCTCGTCGCCCACGAGTACGGGATAGACTCCCACATTGTGGCACTCTGCAATGCTCTGCTGAAATTGTTGGGGTGGATCGAGCATCGAGACGAAGCTCCCCTCCTCGATGCCCAGCAGCAGATGCGCTGAACTGAAAGCGCAGAGCAACGCTTCTTCTCGATTAGCACATTCCGAAGGCGTGAGATTCGCGAGTTCAATACTGAGTTTGACCAGGTCTCCTTCAATCGCTTTGGCGCTGAGCGTCATCTTGCCTATCAAGGAGCCAAGCAAGAGCGCCTCCACGTGCGGCTTATCGAGCAGATCGCGCACCTTGCACTCCACTTCCGCATCGCGTTCTACGCCCTCAACCCAGTTAGCTGGTTGTGGAGCTTCTGCCGGATCAAGATGCAGAAAGCGGACGCGAACACTTAACCTGGCTTCCAGACCCGCTTCAACCAGGCACTCGGCCCGCAGCCAGAATGTTTCGGGAGGCTGCTGGGCTTCGGCAAATGTCTGGGGATACAAAGTGCCGAAGTTCCAGCGCTGCCGGTTTTTGGTCGAGGACGGCCGGTAGGGATACAGCATGTATCCCTCGTACAGCACCGCATTCGCAATCTTCTCCACCGCCTGGAAGTTCACGCGTCACCCGTTCCCGCTCTTGGATGCGGCAGCCAATTTCCACTCCTGGTGCAGCAATTCTTCCAGAGCGCGTTCAAAGGTCGGAATGCCGTTTCTTACTTTGTAGTCAAGCAACTTCTCGAAAACCTCGCGCTGCAAGCACAACCACGCGGCGTTCGGGTAATGGGCGTCCATCATCTGTTTCCAGACTGCAACCGGAAGGCGGCAGGAAGCTTCCCGGTCCCAGGGAATCTGGGTCGCCTGCAAGCGTCCGTCGGACTGGGCATAAAACACCGTTCCGCTGAACATCACGGTAACGGGGATTTCGCCCAGTTCGAGGGCGTGAAAGTATTTCGTCGCAGCGAGATTGAAATCAAAGCTGCAAGGAAGCTCCAGGCTGACGCTGGTGGAACCGGTGAATGAAGGCACCGTCATCGACGTGTTCATCCAAAGCAATGGCTTGACGGTTTGTGCCCAGCGCGAGGGCTCGCCATATAGATCGTGCAGGCGCGTCTGCTCGCGCGCGCAATAACGACGCTTGGCAGGATCGATTTGCACCTGGCAGCGCAAGACAATGGTGTGTACAGCCTGGTCTTCGGGAGTACTGTTGATGCGCAAGCGGAGTGCGATCATCGGCACCGCGGCGTAGAGCAGCGCTTCGGCGCCTTCGATGTGAAAGCTGAGATCAGGCAAGCAGCGCTCCTTGCTGTTCTCCGCGAAGCTCGGCAAAGAATTGCGCGATGTGCTGCCATACCTCGTTGCCGCCCGACAATCCCTTCCAATGCAGCCGAATGATCCCGGCCAGCCGATAGCACTGGTCGATCGGCGCCAGGTAGTATTCGCGTGTTTGGCCCACGCGATTTACCAGCAGCGCCTCCACCTCAGGTTCCATCTTTGCCAGCACCGGATTTTGCGCTTCGATCTCGCTCCAGGTATCGAAGCTCAGCGTTGATTCAATGGCACCTGCGGGGCTGGGATACATGGCGACCACGTTGCCCGTTTCAGCCTGCCGGTAGAAGAACGCCAGGTTGATGGGAATCATCAGCGAATGCCAGAGCTCATCAGACATGACGAAGCCGTCGAGCTTGCGAGTGTCACGCGGAATGCGGCGATAGTGGCTTGCACCTTGACCGCTGAAGAGCACGGCGCAAGGCTCGCAGGAGCAGAGGATCTGACGCTTCTCGACTTCCAGCAAATGCGGATGGGCGGGTTGCAGTTCCGCACTGCACAATTCGCAGTGTTCTGCCGGGGTACGGCGGCGGGCGAAGCGGCGCAGCAGAGCAAAGGCGTTTTCAGATTGCGGGTTGGCGGCGGGGTCAGTCATGTCGATCGAGTGCGATAGGTCATTGCGTCGCTGTGTCGTGGTTAACTCTTTATGTCTGTCATCCTGAGCGCAGCGAAGGACCTGTTTTCGAGTGCGGGGCGACAAGCTTGCGTGTGTGAACCCTCCGAAGCTCGCGAACTAAATTCCGGCTTCTCTCAAAATCCTGGTCGCACAATCGGAAGCAGGTCCTTCGCTTAGCTCAGGATGACAAATCAAGAAGTTTGAGCCAGCCGTCCTTTTCACGCCGGCGGATAGTTCGGCATGCGCGGATCGATCGGCCTCCGTTTGTCGGGATTGATACCAGTAGAGTTCCTCGCACCGGGATCACTCTTCCCACGTCCTGGTTCGGTCTCGCTCCGGCTCCATTCTTCGCCTTTGTGAACTCCGGCTTGATGCGACGGGCTATCGGGCTTGGTGTGCTGCATGACTAACTCCCTCCGATGAAATCTCCGCAATGGTTACGAGCTGCGCCTGAACCGGCGTCTCCAACGTTTCAACTGTGATCCGCTCCGCGTCGGGAGCGGCTTCAGTGATGGCATCTTCGAGTGCTGCGGCCATGGTCGCGGCGGTCGAGTGACAGCCTCCCCCTTCGTGCAGCAGACGAAAACTGACAACCCCGTTTTCAATGCTGACAAGTTCTGCCACACAAGACTGCGATTCTAGTTGCTGGCGCATTTTCTCCAAAGCCGCCGTGACTCGCGCCGGCAGGTCGTAAGGATGCAGGTTGTGGAGAAGAAGCAGACTCGACACCAGGTTGTCATCGAGCAACCGGCGGGTGAGCGAGTCTGTTTGGTCCGATTCCGAGAGGACCTGCATGACGCGGTCAAGTCCGGTGCCGTGCAACTCCATCACGCACTGCAACAACTCCATCGCGGTGGCATGAAGCTCGGGATCGGAAGCCTGTTCCAACTTGGCTGCCAGTTGCTCGATACGTTCCGAACGGACGTGGAACTCGCGCGTATCTTTCATTCATTCGCCTTTTCCGGTGGGAGCCCTCGCATTTATGCGAGGGCGATAAATCTTCTACCCGGGCCTATTTGTGTCCCACGCCGAACATTGGCGAATGGCGAGTCTCCAGCACTCTTCCATTGCCCAGGTACATGTGAACGCCGCACGGCAGGCACGGATCGAAGCTTCGCACCGCGCGCATGATGTCGATGCCCTTGAACTTGTCGGGCCCGTTCTCCTCGAAGATCGGAGTGTTCTGCACCGCGTCTTCGTAGGGGCCCGGCGTGCCATAAATGTCGCGCGGGTTAGCGTTCCAGGGAGTCGGTGGATACGGATGGTAATTCGCAATCTTGCCATCGCGAATTACGACATGGTGCGACAACACGCCGCGCACCGCCTCGTGGAAGCCGCAGGCAACGGCTTCGTCGGGTACGGTGAAATTCGTCCAAGTCTTGTGCCGCCCTGCCTTCAACTCCTCGAAGGCCCGCTCCACAAAGTACAGCGCGCAAGCCGCGGCGTAGGCCTGGAAGTAGGTGCGTGCGCGATCACGCTCAATGGCGTTGCTCCACTTCGGGATCTTCCATTCGAACTCCGCCTCGGGCAGCATTGCTGTCTTTGGCAGGTTGATCTTCACGCTGTTGCCCGTCGCCTTGACATATCCGATATCGACCAAACCTGAAAGCGCGGTGGACCACAGGCGTGCGATCGGGCCGCCTCCGGTGTCGAGTGCGAGGTGATCGCCGGTGCGCTTATCGAGCCACCGAGGCGACATCACCCAGGTGTACTTGCCGTTGAAATCCCGCTTCTGCGGCCGCGGCAGCGTGGTCTGGTTCCACGGATGCTTCTGGTCCACCTTGTTGCCGAGCGGATCAGTTGGCACCATGGTTTCCTGGTCCTGCCAGTCGTCGTAATACGAACTGCCCAGCAGGATGCGCATGTTCAGGTTGATGTCGATGAGCTCGTTGGTCACCAACTGTCCATCGACGATCACTCCGGGCGTGACGTACATCGCCTTGCCCCACTCTGACATGCGGCGGTAGGTGTAGTCGCAAGTGTCGGGATCGTTGAACGATCCCCAGCAGCCGAGCAGGACGCGGCGTTGGCCGACCTTCTCGTAGCCTGGCAGCGCCTCGTAGAAGAAGTCGAAGAGATCGTCATGCAGCGGCACGACCTTCTTCATGAACTCGACGTACTTCATCAGGCGAACCAGATAGTCAGTAAAGAGCTGGACGGTCGCAACCGTGCCCACGCCTCCGGGATACAGCGTTGAGGGATGCACGTGGCGGCCTTCCATCAGGCAGAACATCTCGCGCGTCATGCGGCTCATGGCGAGCGTTTCGCGATAGAACTCGCCGGTGAATGGGTTCAGCGCGCGCATGATGTCGGCGATGGTGCGATAGCCGTGCTTGTCGGCGTTGGGGCACTTCGTTCCCTGGGCTTTGTCCCACACGCCAGGATTGGTTTCCTTTACCATCTGCTCGCAGAAGTCGACGCCGACCAGGTTGTCCTGGAAGATGTTGTGGTCGAACATGTACTCGGCTGCTTCGCCCAGGTTGATGATCCACTCGCCCATGGCGGGAGGCGCAATGCCGAATGCCATGTTCTGCGCGTAGGTGGCACAGGTGGCGTGGTTGTCGCCACAGATGCCGCAGATGCGGCTGGTGATGAAGTGCGCGTCCCGCGGATCTTTGCCCTTCATGAAAATGCTATAGCCGCGGAAAATTGACGAGGTGCTATAGCACTCGGCGACCTCGCGGTTCTCGAAATCAATCTTGGTGAAAATTCCCAGGCTGCCCACGATTCGGGTAATCGGATCCCAGTTCATCTCCACCAGATTGCGCTTCTTGGTTGGGACTTCGGGCTTTACTTGTGTAGTCGTTCCCATGACGGAATCCTTTCCCTAGTGCATCGCAGGGCGATAGCCAGTAGTGAGTGACGGCCCGCGGTGACGCCACTTCGGCTCTTTGTTGACGGTGGAGTTGGTGAAGCTGCGCAGGGTGCGAATCAACTTGCCGTATTGGCCAATTCCCAAGGTCGATACGCGCGCCCCCGGCGGTTCGTCCATGAAGGGCATGAACTTGTCAGGAAAGCCCGGCATGGTGCAGCCGATGCAGATGCCGCCGACGTTGGGGCATCCGCCGATACCGCGCATCCAGCCGCGCTTGGTGACGTTGCAGTTCACCACCGGCCCCCAGCAGCCGAGCTTGACGATGCACTTCGGCGATCCGTACTCCAACGCGAAGTCGCCCTGCTCGTAATAGCCGGCGCGGTCGCAGCCCTCATGTACCGTCTTGCCGAACAGCCAGGTGGGGCGCAGTTGATCGTCAAGCGGAATCATCGGCGCCAGTCCCGACGACTTGGTAGAGCAGGTACAACACCGTCTCCATGAAGTTGTCGGGTTGTACCGGACACCCGGGGACATTGACGATGGGTAGTCCTGCCTTCGATCGCCAACCCCATCCCAGATAGTCCGCCAGGCCCATGCATCCTGTCGGATTGCCGGCCATGGCGTGAATGCCGCCATACGTGGCGCAGGTGCCGGCGCCCATCACGGCCAGAGCCTTTGGCGCGAGCCGGTCGATCCATTCGCACGTGGTAATGGGCTGCCCGGTTTTGGAGTCGGTGCCCATCGCCGCCCAGTAGCCTTCGCGCTTGATGCGCTCGTTGGGAATGGAACCTTCCACCACCAGTACGAAAGGCTCCAGTTCTCCCTTCTCCGCCTGGTAGAAGAACTTCATGAAGTCGTCGCCGACCTCATAAGCCAGCACCGGATTGTGCAGGTGTACCTTGGGCAATCCTGGGATGGCGCCCATGACGACGTCCTCAACGCTCGGCTGTTCGGCTGCGGTGACGGAGACGCTGTCGCCATCGCAGCTCAGGCCGGCCGTGATCCATAAGATGTGCACCTCCTTTACAGGAGAAGGCTGAACGGGCGAGTGTCGTTGCGCATCGCTAATCGGTACAGGATCTTGCGGCATAGGTATCTCCTTATCGACGTGAGGAAAGTGGCTGAGGGACCGTCTATTGGTTGCAATAGTTGGAAACTAAGAAACCGCAATTCGAAGGGCGACTTCAGGATAGGGATGTCACACAGACTTGGCACAAACTCGGGATTTGGCGGGCGAACCAAAATCCCCTACCCCACAGCGAGCTTCAGGACGAAGCCCGTAAACAAAGTGTGACGACAGTACGCCCTTTTCGAGTTGGCTGTCAAAACCAACTCTGGTTTCGAGAACGACGAGCTGTTTTTGGATAGACGCGGGCGCCGAGGGTCAGCAGATCCTGGGAAGCTGCTCGCCAAACATGACGTCGAGAATGCGGGTTCCTCCCACAGACGTCTTCATGCGGACCATGCCCGCGTGCTCAGGCACCACTTCGCCAATGGTCGAAGCATCTTTGCCGAGCGGGTGTTCCCGCATTCGCTTGAGCAGGGACTCGGCTGCGGTGGGCGCGACGATCGCGATGAGCTTTCCCTCGTTGGCAACGTAGAGCGGATCAAGTCCCAGCAGCTCGCATGCACCTTGCACCGCCTCGCGCACCGGAATAGCAGTCTCGTCGAGCAGCATTCCTACGTTGGAGCGGCCTGCGATTTCGTTGAGCGTGGTCGCCACACCGCCGCGCGTAGGGTCGCGCATGACGTGAATTGGGCCTTTGTCGTTCGGGCCGGAAATCTCGAGCATTGCGCTGACCAGCGAATTTAGCGGCGCACAGTCGCTTTCGATAGCGCCTTCGAACTCCAGGTTCTCGCGCTGCGACATGATCGCCATGCCATGATCGCCAATGTATCCGCTGACCAGAATCTTGTCGCCCGGGCGGGCGCGGCTAGCGGAAATTTCGAGCGGCCCTTCGATGATGCCTATGCCGGTGGTGGTGATGAATATCTTGTCGCCTTTGCCACGATTGACAACTTTCGTATCGCCGGTGACGAGCTGCACGCCGGCTTCTTGTGCGGCGTCACGCATGGACTCCACCACGCGCTGAAGCTCTTCGGCGAGCAAGCCCTCTTCCAGGATGAACGCCGCCGAAAGATACAGCGGGCGGGCGCCGCTCATGGCGAGATCGTTGACCGTGCCGTTAATCGCCAGCCGGCCGATGTCGCCGCCAGGAAAGAAAATCGGAGTGACCACGAACGAGTCGGTGGTGAAAGCCAGGCGCGTACCGTTTATGTCGAACACAGCCTGGTCGTCGAGCGTGTTCAATACAGGATTGGAGAAGGCAGGGAGAAAAACCTTCTCGATCAGTTCGGCGGTGAGCTTTCCTCCGCTGCCGTGCCCGAGAACGATCTGCTTATGCTCGAAGATAGGCAGGGGACACGAACCGAAGAGCGGCGAAGGAACCTCGCTGGACTTGTTGCTCGAGGTCGCGTTCGCTTTTGCCGATTCTTTCGCGGCGGGTTCCATCATGCAGCGCCCGCACTGGAAATGCTGGTGAGCTTGCCATCGCTATGTGCGGGTTCGAGATGCCGTCCGTAGGCATAGTATGCGGCGCAAGCGCCTTCGGCTGACACCATGGTTGCGCCTAGCGGATGTTGGGGATCGCACTGCTTGCCGAATGCCGGGCAGTCATGCGGCTTCTTATTGCCTTTGAGGATTTCGCCGCTGATGCAAATCTCCGATTCGCGGGTCGCAATCTGAGTTACGTTAAAGAGCTTCTCGGCATCGTAGGCCGCGAACTCGGGCCGCAAGCGGTACCCGCTTTCAGGGATGGTGCCGATGCCGCGCCAATTTCGATCACCCACTTCAAATACGCTGAACACCAAATCCTGCGCCGGACGATTGCCTTCGCGATTCAGCACGCGTGAGTATTGGTTTTCGACCTCAGCTCGCCCTGATTCCAGTTGCTGGACGGCCATCAGAATGCCCTGAAGCAGATCAAGCGGCTCAAAGCCGGTGATCACGATCGGAACATGGAAGCGCTTGCTGAGAGGCTCATATTCGCTGTACCCCATCACCGCGCACACGTGTCCCGGCCCGAGATAAGCCTGCACGCGATTATCCGGAGATGAAAGAATTGCCGCGATTGCCGGCGGTACGAGCACGTGCGAAACAAGCACTGAGATATTGTTCACGCCCTGCTGCTTCGCCGCATGCACCAGCATCGCGTTCGCCGGTGCTGTCGTTTCAAATCCAATGGCGAAAAACACAATCCGCTTGCCGGGATTGGCACCTGCAATCTTCAGGCAATCGATGGGCGAGTACACAATGCGCACATCGCCACCCTGGGACTTGATGGTGAACAGGTCGCCATCGGAGCCGGGTACGCGCAGCATGTCGCCAAACGAGCAAAAGATGACATCAGGCCGGCGCGCGATAGCATGCGCCTTGTCGATCATCTCCAGCGGAGTGACGCACACCGGGCAGCCGGGTCCGTGCACCAGTTCGATGCCCTTGGGCAGCAGTTCGTCGATTCCGTGTTTCACGATTGAGTGCGTCTGCCCGCCGCACACCTCCATGATCACCCAGGGCTTGGTCTGAACTTTTCGAATTTCTTCTACGATCTTCGCTGCGAGCTTGCCGTCACGATACTCATCTAGATACTTCATGGCTTCTCTTTTGGCGCGCCGATCTCATCGACCACCGGCGCATTCAGCTCTGTCAGTTGATCCATCTGTTCCAGCAACTCGTAGGTGCGCTGCGCTTCTTCTTCATCCACCGTACTGATGGCGAATCCTACGTGCACCAGGACATATTGCCCAACCGTCGTGTCGGGAACGTACTCCAGGCAGGCCTCGCGCGTGATGCCACCGAACTGCACCTTGGCCATACGCATCCCTTGTTGCTCGTAAACTTCAGTTACCTTGCCCGGAATCGCTAGACACATGTCGTTTACCGCCTGATTAAAGGGTGCCTCTCAAGGCCGTAGCTGCGCAAGTGGATTCGAGCTCTTCATGAAGCAGAAAAGCTCCCGAGCGAATCTCTTCGCCGGGAGCTTAGATGCCGAGTTGGAGCCGAAGTTTACCACCGAGGTGCGCGACTATACCACAGTCGACGTGCGCACGCAGAAGGCCTACCCGGCTGCGATCTGTACGAGAGGCCGCTGGTTTCGCTGGAAATTGCCACGCGGCAGGTGCCTGGGCAAGGTGCCACGATACATGGCGATTTCATCGCAAGCGTGCAGGCGCGGGCATTTCAGACAGTCCTTATGGATCTTGTCGGGAAGCGCTTCCTTCTCCACCGAGCGGAAACCGAGCTTGCCGAAGAACTCAGGGATGCGCGTGAAGAGGCAGACGCAGGTAACGCTCTGGCGTTTAGCCTCTGCCATGAGAGCGTCGATGAGAAGTCGGCCGGCGCCCTTGCCCTTCGCTTTGCCGGTGATGGTGATGGTGCGGACTTCGGCCAGGTGCATTCCGTATAGATGCAGTGCACCGCAACCGACAATCTCGCCGTCATGCTCGATGACGACAAAGTCGCGAATGTTCTCGCAGATCTCCGACAGCGAGCGCGGCAGCAGGGTCCCGTCGGCCACGTGGACCTGGACTAACTGCTCAATCGCAAAAGCATCGGGAAGCTTGGCGCTACGCGCATACATGGGCAACTCCTACAATGGGGGATAGCCGTTGTTTTACGGCGTCTAAAGCCGCTTTCACTTGCTGCGGCGCAGTACCTCCGGGAACGTCGTGCACTTCCAGAACCTCCGACAATGTCAGAGAGCGATAAAAACTCGCGTCGGCATCGATTCCGCAGCCGGCAAGTTCTTCGGCTGACAATTGCTCCAGCTCGCAGCTCTTCTCGACGCACAACTGCACGGC
This sequence comes from uncultured Acidobacteriaceae bacterium, assembly GCA_963819645.1. Classification (GTDB taxonomy): domain Bacteria; phylum Acidobacteriota; class Terriglobia; order Terriglobales; family Acidobacteriaceae; genus CAVVDY01. Next base: position 465,115 of record CAWFWZ010000004.1, on the reverse strand, counting down.
GTTGCCGATCAGCTCATGCGCCTTGCGGAAGGGCACGCCCTGGCGCACCAGATGGGCCGCCGCAGCCAGCGCGTTCATGAACCCACCGCTGGCGGCCTTGCTGCATCCGTTCAAAGTTGAAGGTGACGGTGGCGAGGTAACCCGTCGCGACCCGTAACATGCTCGCCACCTGTTCGGCCGCAGAGAAAACTGGTTGCTGCGTCTCCTGCATGTCCTTGTTGTAGGCCAGCGGCAGACCCTTCATGGTGAGCAGCAGGCCCGTCGCGTCAGCCACGACCTTGCCGGCTTTGCCGCGAATCAACTCCAACGCATCCGGATTCTTCTTTTGCGGCATCGCGCTGCTGCCGGTGGAGTACTGCTCCGGCAGCTTCACGAAGCCGAATTCGGTCGTGGCAAAGAGAATCTGTTCTTCCGCCCAGCGGCTCAGGTGCAATGCGATCAGCGACAGCGCCTGCGTGAACTCCAGCGCGAAGTCGCGGTCGCTGGTTGCATCCATGCTGTTGGCTGTTGGAGCGTCGAAGCCTAGCTCGTGCCGCGATGTCTTCGCGGTCCAACGGCAGAATCGTTCCAGCCACGGCGCCGGAGCCAAGCGGACAAACATTCAGACGCTTGCGGCAGTCGGCCAGGCGATCTAGGTCGCGCAGGAACATCTCGACATACGCCAGCAGCCAATGCGCGACCAGGACCGGCTCCGCACGCTGCATATGCGTGTACGCAGGCATGGCAGCCTCACCGGCGGCTTCCGCCTGATTCACGAATTCGCCGATGAACTCGCCAAACCGCTGCGAGATGACGTCGATCTGCGCGCGTACGTACAGGCGCAGATCGGTGGCAATCTGTTCGTTGCGGCTGCGGCCGGTGTGCAGCTTGTAGCCGACTTCGCCGGCAAGCTGCACCAGCCGTGTTTCGACGTAATGATGAACGTCTTCGATGGACGGATCATCAGCCGAAGGCACGCCTTCGGCCGCAATCTGATCGAGCGCGTTCAGCGTAGCTTTGAGCTCGGCGTCCGTCAGCACGCCGGCCTTGGCCAGCGCGGACGCGTGCGCCTTGCTGGCCGCCACTTCGTAGGGCAGCAGGATGCGGTCGAAAGGAAACGACCGCTGCCACTGCTCGAATTCCGCATCCGGCGCCTGCTGGAAGCGGCCCGACCACATCTTCATTTCTTCACCCCAGACTGCGCCACCGCAGATTCGAAGCCACCGGCGTCTTCCATTCCGGCGCTTTCGACGCCAAACTTCGGCACGCCCGATTTCACCAACGCACGCGAGCGCGCCGGCAGGCCGAGAATGCGGATGAAACCTTCCGCGTCCTTCTGGTTGTAGCTGGCGCCCATGGTGAAGCTGGCGACGTCGGGGCGATAAAGCGACGACTCCGACTTGCGTCCCACGACATCGATGTTGCCCTTGTAGAGCGACAGCGTGACCGTGCCATTCACGTCGTCCTGCGAGCTCTTGACGAACGCCTGCAGCGATTCGCGCAACGGCGTGAACCACAGCCCGAAGTACACGACCTCGGCATACTTCAGCCCGATGTGCTGCTTGAAGTGCATCAGCTCGCGATCGAGGCACAGAGCCTCAAGCTCGCGATGCGCCGTAAGCAACAGCGTGCCGCCGGGCGTTTCGTAGCAGCCGCGCGACTTCATGCCGACGAAGCGGTTCTCCACCAGGTCGATGCGGCCAATCGCATTGCGCGCGCCGATTTCGTTCAGCACTTCGACGATGGCGACCGGGTCCATCGCCTCGCCATTCACGGCAACCGGCACGCCTGCCTGAAACTCGATTGAAACCTTCTCCGACCGCGTCCGGAGCCTCCTGCGGCGACTTCGTCCATGTCCACGTCGTCGGCAGAGGAGCGTTGTTGGGATCTTCCAACTCGCCGCCTTCGTGGCTCACGTGCAGCAGGTTGCGATCGCGGCTATGGATCTTCTCGCGGCTCTGCGGCCACGGGAATGCCATGGGCCTCGGCGTAGTCGAGACAGTCCTCACGCGAAACCAGGTCCCACTCACGCCACGGCGCGATGACCTTCAGCTCCGGAGCCAGCGCCTGGAAGGCGTGCTCGAAACGCACCTGATCGTTGCCCTTGCCGGTGCAGCCGTGCGCGACGGCGGTCGCGCCTTCCTTCAGCGCCGTCAGCACCTGGTACTTGGCGATGATCGGCCGAGCCAGCGAGGTGCCGAGCAGGTACTTGTGCTCGTACACCGCGCCCGCCTGGATCGCCGGAAAGACGTAATCGGTCAGGAACTCCTGGCGCAGATCATCGACGATGACTTTGCTGGCGCCGGTCTTGTACGCCTTCTCGACGACTGCATCGAGGTCGTCTCCCTGGCCGACGTCCGCCACGTAGGCGATGACGTCGTAGTCATAGTTTTCCTTCAGCCACGGAATGATGATGGAGGTGTCGAGACCTCCGGAATAAGCAAGTACGACCTTCTCACGCATGTGCACTCCTCGGAGGGAAGCGGTGCGAACCGGCTTCCAGCAATAAAACCAGAATGGCTTTTTGAATGTGCAGGCGATTCTCCGCCTGATCGAATACAACAGAACGCGGCGAGTCGATGACCGACGCCGCAACTTCGTCTCCGCGATGCGCCGGCAGGCAGTGCATGAACACGGCGTGCTTGGCGGCATGCGAAAACAGCTTGCGATTCACCTGGAAGGGCGCGAAGATCTGCTGCCGCGCAGCGGCTTCGGCCTCCTGCCCCATGCTGGCCCACACATCGGTGTAGACGGCGTCCGCTCCGGTGACGGCCTCGACCGCATCATTGGTGACGCATATCTTAGTGCCGGTCAGGTTCGCCAGCTCGCGCGCCGAATTCACAATTGCCGCATTCGGCTCGTAGCCCTTCGGCGTTCCCACCGAGATGGACGCACCCAGGCTCGCCGCCGCCAGCATCAGTGAGTGCGCGACATTGTTACCATCGCCTACGTATGCCAGATGAACATTCTGCAGGTCGCCGAAGTGCTCCTGCAGGGTCAGCATGTCGGCCATCGCCTGGCAGGGATGCTCCAACTCGCTCAGCGCGTTGATCACCGGGATGGAAGCGTGCGTCGCCATTGAGGTGACGGTCTCGTGCGCGAAGGTGCGCAGCACAACGCCGTCCACCCAGCGCTCTAGGTTGTGCGCGATGTCGCTGAGCGGTTCGCGCGCGCCCAGTCGCGACGGCGTCTGGTCGACGAAGAACGACGTGCCGCCGAGGCTGTTCATGCCGGCTTCAAAGGTCAGGCGCGTACGCAGCGACGGCTTTTCGAAGAACAGCACAATCTGCTTGCTGACCAGCGTGCCGCGGAAATCTGCCGGACGCGACTTCATCGCTGCTGCCAATTCAAGCGAGCAAGCCAGTTCGTCGGGCATGAAGTCAGTAATTGAAATCAGGTCGCGGCCGGTCACACCACGCTGTGCGTAAGTGCTCGGGCTTGCGCCTGCTGGAAACGTTGTAGCAATCACGTCGAACCTCCTTTGGGTTGCGACTAAAAAAACAAAAAGCAAAAACGCGGCAGACAACTACCTGCCGAGATACGCAATGAATTGCGATGGAAATGCGGGATGAGCCTCGTGCCCCACGTTTGCCCTCTTTCGGGCTAACGCAGGTTCGGTTCATCCGGTACGTCGCTCGAGTGCGCGATCGAAGGTTCGCCTGTTCATGACGCGATAACCTCCGTGCCCCACTCGATGGGATGAGTAAAGAATCCGGGCAAAACTTGGGCCTGAGTCGCAGGAAGTATCCGAACCCGGGCCACGCCTTTCTTCAGCGCCTTGGTGCAGGCTTCCAGCTTGGGCAGCATTCCGCCGCTGACCGTTGCTTCAGCGATCATCTGCCCAATCGAACCCACTTCCAACCAGCGCAGCACCGCGCCATCGGCGTCTTTCACGCCGGCAACATCGGTGAGGTAGATGAGCGCGTCTGCGCCGCAGGCGACGGCGCAGGCCGAGGCCATGGCGTCAGCATTCACGTTGTAATACTCGCCGTCCTGCCCGAGCGCCAGGCTCGAGACAACAGGCACGATACCCGCCGACCACAGCCGGTCGATCCAATGAGAATCGACGGAAACGATTTCGCCGACGTAGCCCAGGTCGGGTTGCCGCTTCTTCGCGGCGCGGAAAATGCGCAGATCGCCTCCGCAGATGCCGATCGCGGGCTGTCCAGCCGCGCCGATCGCTGCTACCAGTTGCTTGTTCAACTGGCCGGCGAGCACCATTATCGCCACATCTCGCGTCTGTTCATCGGTAACGCGAAGTCCGTTGACGAAGGAGGTCTCGCATCCAAGCTGCTTCAGGGTCCGGCTCAGTGCCGCGCCGCCGCCGTGCACGATCACCAGCTTGTGCTCCTCCTTGCATAAACTGGGAATCGTCTTAGCGAACTTGCTCACCAGTTCCTTGTTGTCGAGCGCTGCTCCACCGATTTTGACGACGAGCTTCATTGCAGTCCTTCTTTCTCGTCGAAACCGAACATCAGGTTCATGTTCTGAACTGCCTGCCCGGCCGCGCCCTTCAACAGGTTGTCAATGCACGACACCAGCACCGCACGCGTGCCGTCCGGCGAAAGCGAGAAGCCGATGTCGCAAAAATTCGTGTTCAGCGAAAACTTGATCTGCGGCAGGCGCGCCGCGCCGAAAATGCGCACCCACGGTTTGCCTGCGTAGAAGCTGCGAAGGCATTGCTCCAGTTCCTCGGCTGAAGCGGGCTTGGCCAGCTTCACGTAAATTGTTGACAAGATCCCGCGCGGGATGGGCAGCAGGTGCGGCGTGAACTGCAAAGATCCGCCGTTCAAGCCGAGCTGCTCCAGCATCTCTCCCGTGTGCCGATGCCCGAAAACACTGTATGCGCTGAAGTCGCCATCGACTTCCACAAAGTGTGTTTTTGACGAAGGCGTCTTACCTGCGCCTGACACGCCCGACTTCGAATCGCAGATGATGCCGTGCTCCACATCGACATATCCGGCGCGAATCCATGGCGTCAGGGCGAGGATGATCGATGTCGGATAGCAGCCGGGGTTTGCCAGCAGCTGGGCGTCTTTGATCTCATCTGCGTGCAGCTCCGGCAATCCATACACTGCCTGGCTGTCGAGCTCCGCAGCAGACTTAGCGTCGGCATCGCTGAGGCTGTACACCGCGCGATTGGCAGCGCTCTTCAGCCGCCATGCCCCGCTCAGGTCCACCACACGAAAGCCCGCCGCGATCATCTCGGGAGCAAGCTCGCGCGAGAACTCGTGTGGCGTCGCGAAAAACACACAATGAACCCCAACGTCTTTCATCCGCTGCAGCGAGAAGCTCTCAAACGGAAATCCGCCATTGCCGGCGATTTGTGGATAGGCTTCGCTTAAGTCGGCATACCCGCCGCTTTCGCCGTTGCGCTTGAACAGCAGCGGCTTCCTGGCATGCGGATGCCGTGCCAGCAGGCGCACCAGCTCAAAACCGGAATAGCCCGTAGCGCCAAAGATCGCGGGTTGTACAGCGGTTTTCAATTCGTCTTCAAACTCACTACCGAAAATAGCCGCGGATTCTACTGGCCACTTTCTCTGCTTGCCTTGTGTCGTGAGCGATCACCAAAATCGTGTCATCGCCGCCGATCGTCCCAACTACCTCGTCCCAATCTTCGGCATCAATGGCCGCTGAAACCGGCTGTGCGCTGCCCGCGCTCGTCTTCACCACCACCAGGTTTTGCGCTGTGACTGCTTCGTACACAAACTCGCGAATCAGGCGCTCGACGGAAGGAAGAAACGCGTCTTCCGTATCGTCCTGCGGTAGCTTGTAGCCTTCCGCCGTCTTCACCAGGCGCAGCTCGTGAATGTCGCGCGACAGTGTCGCCTGCGTCACCCGGTGTCCCTGCCGGTACAGCCTGCGCCGCATTTCGTCCTGGTTGGAAATTTCTTCTCTGCTTACCAGATCCCGAATCGCTGCATGACGCGAAAGCTTTGACACCGAATTAATATACAGTGCAGCGCATATTTATTCAATGCTTTTGTTAGACGTGGTGCGGACAGAAAGGGCTGCAAAAAATTCGCGAGTTCTTTTTCGAACAATCAGCAGAGCGGTTACGGAGAACGCAGGCAAAGAAGGTCGGCCTTGACGCGTGTGGCGGCGATGCTAAGCGACAGAGTCGGAGCTCAGCAGGTCCTCGATCCTGATGGGCAGCTTGCGCACTCGAACTCCGGCTGCGTGATACACGGCCGAGGCGAGCGCTGAGGCGACACCGGTCAATCCGATCTCGCCGATGCCGCGCGCCCCGTATTCATTCAGCACCGGATCGGGATAGTTCAGCAGCACGACGTCGATGTCAGGAATGTCCTTATTCGTGGGCACCAGATAGTCGGCATAGTTGTTATTCACCGGATGGCCGTTGCGGGTGTCGTAAACGGTCTCTTCGAACAGACCCATGCCGATGCCCATCACAACGCCGCCTAATATCTGACTGCGCGCCGTCTTGGCGTTCATCGTGCGCCCGCCATCGATCACGGTGACCCATCGTGTTACGCGTAGCCGGGCGATACCGGGATCAAACTCGATCTCACAGAAATGAGCGCCGAAAGAGTGGATCGAATAGTTCTTTGCCTCCTCGGGACTCTCGGTGCGGCCCTCACCATCAACCGAAGAGAGCCTGCGCAAGGCAAGGATCTCCTGAAAGGGAACCCCGGAATCAGCGGACTTGTCTTGCACATGAATGCGGCCATCACTTATCTTCAGCGTCTTGGCGTCGGCGTTTTGAAATGGTGATTTTTCGGTCTTGGTGGCGACTGCGAAGAGAATCTCACTTGCTTGCTCGGCTGCCTTTGCGATGGCGGGCAGCACAGTAGCCGTAGCCGCCGATCCCCCGGACGTCGGCCCCGGAGGCAAGTCGCTATCGCCGAGCATGACGTGAACCTTGTCGACCGGCACGCCGGTTTTGTCGGAGACCACCTGCGCAAAAATAGTGTAGGTGCCGGTGCCAATATCCTGGCAGGCACACGACACCCGCGCCGTCCCGTCGGCCAGCAGGCGCACGCGAACATCAGCGCTACTCCGGTTACCGGGCCACGTACACGTCCCCATGCCCCAGCCGAGAATCTTGTCGCCGTTGCGAATGGAGCCGACCTTGGGATTGCGTTTGCTCCACCCGAATCGCTGGGCACCCTGCTCGTAGCACTCGCGTAGGTGCTTGCTCGACCACGGGCGGTTGGAGCCCTCATCCCGCTCCGCATAGTTCTTCAATCGGAACTCCAGCGGGTCCATGTTGAGCGCGACTGCCAGCTCATCCATCGCGGATTCAAGTGCGAAGAGCCCCGGAGTGGTGCCTGGTCCGCGCATCGGAGTAGGCGTGCCTACGTTCAGGTGCACGAGATGCTGTTCGGCAGAAACATTCTGGCAGCTGTAGAGAATCGGCGTGGGATCGGTGCAGCGCTCCAAGTAATCGTCGACAATCGACGTTTCCTGCAATACGTCGTGCATGGTCGACACGAGCTTGCCATCTTGGCTTGCGGCCAGTCGCACCCGCTGTTGCGTGAACGGGCGATGGCCGGTGCTGGTGAACATGAGGCTGCGGGGAACCACTATTTTCACGGGACGGCCAACATGCCGCGCCCCTGCTGCAGCCATCAGGGATTGCGGCCAGGGAAACAGTTTGCTACCGTATCCCGCTCCCACGAACGGCGATACGATGTGTACCGATTCCAGGGGCATGTCCAGCATCTGGCAAACAGTGTTGTGATGGTTCACCACGCCCTGCGTCGTCTCGTAGAGCGTCAGCTTGTCCTTGGCCTGATTCCAGACCGCGATAGTCGCGTGCATCTCCATTGGGTTGTGGGTTTCGACGGGAGTGATGTAAGTCTGATCGATCTTTACCGAAGCTTGCGCAAAGGCGCTTTCGGCATCTCCGCGCGAGTATTTGGAGGCAGGCTTGTTCTCAGGTGGGGAGTCCTGCAGTCGGACCAACGGCTTTTTGCTGTTGTATTCGACGCGTACTTTCGAGGCCGCGGCTTGTGCCTGTTGAAACGTTTCGGCAATCACCAGCGCAATGTATTGTCCGTAGTAATAAACGTTATTGTCTTCAAACGGTGGGCGAGTCTCTCCCGCGCGGATCATCCTCTCGAAGCCCTGCGCTGGGCGGTACATCGGCTCCACGTTGCCGTGATGGACGATGCCCAGCACTCCCGACATCTTCTCGGCAAGGCTGGTGTCGATGCGTGTAACTTGTCCACTGCCGATCGTGCTGGTCACAGGCACACCATGGGCAACATTCTCGATGGCGTGCTCGGCCCCATACGGCGCCGCTCCCGTCACTTTCAGCTTGCCGTCGATTCGTGAGATCGGCTGACCGATCACTGAACTGCTCATTGCTTCTAGCTCCAATTCTGTTCCGAACAGTGGGCCCAAGTCCGTTAACTCTGCTGGGTGACGACACGAAGCGCGCGGGCCAAACAGAGCTGCGCCAGCTTCACTTTGAAGGCGTTGTCATGTAGCGGTCGCGCCCCGGCCAGCGCCGCCTGCGCGGCGTTGCGAAATGTCTCATCGTTGGCAGGCTTACCTTGCAGGGCCTGTTCGGCCTCGGGCGAGCGCCACGGAACAGTGCCCACGCCGCCCAATGCAACTTGCGCCTTCTGAATGTTCCCGCCGTTCGCCTGAATAATGACCGCGGCCGATGCCAGAGCGAATTCGTACGAAGCGCGATCACGCAGCTTCAGGTAGTACGAGCGCGAACCGGTAGGAAGTGGCGGAAGCGTGACGTAGGTGATCAGTTCGTTCGGCTCCAAAACGTTTTCGATGTTGGGAGTGTTGCCGGGTAAGCGATAGAACTCAGTCAGCGGAATGTTGCGCTCGCCTTTCGCGCCCTGGGTGTGTACCACTGCGTCTAGAGCCATCATGGCGACGGCCATGTCGGAAGGATGCGTCGCTATGCAATGCTCGCTGGTGCCCAGAATGGCATGGATGCGGTTATAGCCGTCCATCGCCGCGCAGCCCGAGCCGGGGTTGCGCTTATTGCAGGCGGTGTATGCCGTGTCCCGAAAGTAATAGCAACGAGTGCGTTGCAGCAGGTTTCCGCCGGTCGTAGCCATGTTCCGCAATTGCGGCGAAGCGCCGGAGAGCAGTGCCTGCGGGCAGCACCGGATAGCGCTGTTTAATGAGTTCGTGGTTGGCCAGGTCGCTGTTCCGCACCATGGCGCCGATCCGCACCCCTCCGTCGCTGCTGGTTTCCACCTGCGTCAGCGGCAGATGATTGATGTCAACCAGCAGTCGTGGCGTCTCGACATTGAGCTTCATCAGGTCGATGAGAGTCGTTCCGCCGGCCACAAACTTGCCGCCGGGCTGTGACGAATTGGCCGAGATTGCAGTCTCAACGCTATTGGCGTCTCGATATTGGAAGGCTTCCATTGCTCATTCTCCGGTCATAATCGGGGGCCTAGGCCTTGCGCCGAGCCGACTGCACAGCAGCGACGATGTTGTCGTAAGCTCCGCAGCGGCAGAGATTACCGCTCATCATTTCGTGGACCGAGTCATCGTCTTTGCCTACAGGTTCGTTGAGCAGAGCGGCGCCCGACATAATCTGGCCGGGAGTGCAGTAGCCACACTGAAAACCGTCGAACTCCACAAAGGCGGCTTGCACCGGATGCAACTGGCCATTGTGGGCCAGCCCTTCGATGGTGGTGATCTGGTCGGCCTGATGCATCACGGCGAACGTCAGGCATGAGTTCACACGCCGGCCGTTGATGTGCACCGTACACGCGCCGCACTGCCCGTGATCGCAACCTTTCTTGGTGCCAAACAGGTTGAGGTTTTCCCGAAGTGCGTCAAGCACGGTGGTTCGCGGATCCAACGTCAATCGATATTGTTTGCCGTTGATGTTGAGTTCTACCGGAACCGCGCCCGGTATCGAAGGCGGTTCTTGTGCCGGAGTCTGCGCCGGAGGAGGCGCAACCGGAGATGCGTTTAGCAGCGGGCTAGCAGTAACCGTTATCCCAGCTAATCCCAGTTGCGTGAGAAACGTCCGGCGAGTCGGACGCGTGACGCCCTGACTACCGGCGATGGGAGCCGCTTCCTCGCTCGACTCGCTTGCGAAAGGTGTGCGACTAGAGTGGTTTTTGGATTCGTCGTGCATCGGCTGTTCCTTGCGAAAGCAAAGATGCGACGCGTTTCTCTCGGGGTGCACCGACTTTGTTCAGAATCGGCTAGGTTTGTGCCGGTCGGGGGCCGTGCGAAGAGGGAACAAGCTCCGTCCGAAGGCGAATCGGTCGGAGCCTCTGCTGCCATTTACTTGGTCATGAACACATCTTTGCGCGGGAACTTCTCGAACACCGACGGGTCCTGCCCAAAATTGGTCGCAAGAACGTCAGTCGGATTGCCGGCGATCCACTGCGACAAGTCAACTGTCTGATAGTGCCCGTTGTTGAAGACGATGAGGATGCGCGCCCTGTCGCCGCCGATGTTCTCAATCGAGTGACCGAAGCCTTGTGGGATGTAGGCAACATCGCCCTGGCGAATCTGCTCCGCGCGCCAGCGTCCCTTCGATCCGAACATGGTCACGTTGAATTCGCCGCTCAGAACGTATTGCCACTCGGCGGCGTTGGGATGCCAATGCAACTCGCGAAGCGCGCCTGCATCCATCTCAAGCACCACGCCGGTCATGGTGGTCGAAATGGGGAATTGAGAACCTTCTACCCGCCACTCGCGGCCACCGTTGAAGGTTTCGTACGGCTTCTGCGACATAAGACTGTATTTGTGGGTGAGCGGAGGCAACTTCCATCCTTGCAGTGGTGGAGCGGCAACCGGCGGGGGGACCTTACCTTTTGCGAAATAGACCTCATTCTTGGGGAAGCTATCGAAGGTTGAGGCAGGCACGCCGAAATTCTTGGCCAGCAGTTCCTTGGGCGCGTGACCAATCCAGTCGGTAATACTAAAGGTCCCGAATTCCGAGAAATAGCCATTGTCGAAGACCAGGATGAACTGGCACGGCTGGTCGCCGAGGGTTTCTATAACGTGTCCATGGCCGCGCGGAAAATACCAAACGTCTCCCGGCTCAAAATCATTGGTTTCAGCGCAACCTGCGGGGTCGATGACGGTAGTGCGTACATGGCCCTGCGTTACGAAGGCCCATTCGGCGGCCGTGGCGTGCCAATGAAGTTCGCGCATCACTCCCGGCTCCATGCGCATCGAAACGCCCGCAATGCCCTTTGATATGGGCAACTGTTCGACCGTCGCCTCTTTCCCGTAGCTGGTTCCCATGACTCGGCCTTCGGTTTTTTCCAGCTCGAACTTGAAAGTCGGAAGCTGCTCGCCGGAGGTTACAGGATCTGGAACGTTGTTTTGAAAACTAGCGTGCCCACCTTCGGAACTAACCGGGAGCAATTTGAAAAACACGATTTCTCCTGTGCGGCGCGCGACGGATTACGCCTTTCAGTTGAATTGGATTGGAAATGCGGTGGGAATACATTACCTGCGGGTATGCCGATGGCGCAAATGAAAAGTTTCTTTCGCTCTGATATTCGGATTGCTTCTCGATCGTCAGCGGGAGTCTTTCACTTTCCAGGTCGCGCTGAACAATGGATGGCCCCCGCTTTCCACATTGATGTGATTTTTTCTCACAGCAACTTTGGCCTCCGTCTTGCCGTTCAGACGCACGGCAGCGTCAATATTCGGCAAGTGCTTCGCGCTTAGGGGACGCGGTGGCACAACTCGTGACGAGTCCGACGTTAGCGGCTCGATCTGATTCCCGATCGCTCCACCGGCACCGCTTCTCGTATCCAACATGGCGTCGATAACAGGGTCGGGCACATGGTGACGCTTCAACTCGATGAGCGCGTTGGCACTGGTTGTGAAATTTGTTTCAGAGACCTGCATCAACCGCAGGATAGTGTTCTCCGAAATGCCCGCTTTGACCAGCCGCACCAGGTCGGCATTGGTCAGAGGACTATCTTTAGGGCTTTGTCCCGAGGGACGGGAGACAAATCGTCAGGATGAGAGCCAGCAGCACGAGAACTTCCGAAATACCGGTACGTCGCATGATAGGTACTCCCTTACGTCAAAGATGTGAGCCGAGCTAAGACCGGCTGTAGCGCTCTGCTTTCGGGCGTGGCACATCTTAGGAACGAGGTTCTTGCCTGTCCTTGCAGAATAAATTTTGGGAAGTTTTCAAAAGGCAGGGCCGTAGCGCGACACCTACTCCCGCCGCCAGTTCTTCCCGCCATCGCTTGTGGTGTAACGCGCTCCACTCTCGGTCAAGACAATTCCGTGTTGCAGATCAGCGAAATGAATTGTAACGACAGGATCGTTCTTTCCATCCGGCGGGATGGGCGATGCGACTTCGTTCCAGTGCGCTCCCCCATCTTCAGAGTGAAACAATTCGCCATGACTGCCACCCGCCCAGACGCCATTGGGCGATGCGGCTACGACCCTGAACTTTACCGGCTGGTCAGTGAGTACGCCCGTCCAGCCAGTTGGCGCGAGATGCTCCAAATGCCCCTCAGCCGTGACCCGCCACGTTTTGATCGCAGCGCTCTTACGCATCAAGCCCATTGGTGCGCCCTGCAATTGAGCGGAAGCGAAACTTTGCGCCTTGCTAGCTTCTGAACCCTCGGCAAATGAGTTCTGCGTGGGCACGCCCACGTCGAAGCTGCTCGCAGCCCCAGCGACCACTGATCCCGCCGGCTGGTTGGCTGGCTTGGGCTGCGGAGCACTTGCCACAGCGGGAGACTCGGGTGTATTCGGCGGGGGCGGTTTCATCGCTGCCATATCGGAGCCTGGGTGCGAGACTTTGCCGGCCTCGGACGGCTTACTCTTTGCGCTGTGGGTCGGTTTCTCAGTCTTCGGGGCGATTGCCCTCACGTAGGATGTGTCGGGGCTGGGCGCGATCAGCACCTGCTGAGGTGCCACTTGCTGAGGTGCCACCTGCGCAACCTGTGCGACTCTCAGTTCCGATCTCTCACGAGCCAGATACTGCTGTAACAAGACACCCGCGACGATCGCGATTCCCGCGACCCCGGACGCGACCCAGGCTAACTTTGGCATCCATCTTGGTCGAGGCCGCAAAGCGACGTTCGCTGCCCGCTCCGTATCTGCCGCGTGCCGTTCTTCAACGCTACCAGCGAGGAACAGTACCTCACGACACTCGGAGCAGCCAGCAAGGTGATCGGCGACAGGTTCGTTCTCTCCTGCGGTTAACCTGTGTTCCGCAAACGCAGTCAATAAATCGGCGGAAGGGTGCGTTGTCAGCGACTCCTTCTGAGCGAGGGCACTGCGTATCGATTTTGGAAGCTCCGGATTCATCCTTGAGACTCGCCCTTCTCCTTATAGAACGTAGCGGGCAAGCTTCCTTGCCGTAAAGTTTCGCTCACCTTCACTTGCACATCGCGTACATCGATCTCCGTCATGATCTCCTCTGCTTCGCGCCTGCTCATACCTGAACTAATCAGGCGCTTGCTAATGCGCTTGCGCAAGCCTGCGGTTGCGCGGTCTAGTTTTCGGCTGATGGTGGACTCATGCACGCCCAGCAGTTTTGCAATCTCCGCTAGTGTTCTGTGGTCCAGATAGTAGGAGACGAGCAAGAGACGCTCTTCGGTAGTTAGCGTGGCCAATTCAGCTTTCACCGCTGCTTCAATCCGCACGTCGATGACAGGTGTCTCGGGTTGCGGTGCGAGGAACTGCGCGCCGTCATCAAGAGCAGCATCCAGACTCGTCTCGCGTTTACCTGTGCGGTAGCGATTGACGTATTCTTGCGCGACGATGGTACGCAGCCAGCCCTGCAGAGAACCGCGACCATGGTAGTAACGCAGCTTAGAGACCCGTTGCTGGCCCTTCGAGTCCACACCATAGAGCTCGGCATAGAGCGAATCCGCCAGAGCGCGGGCAGCACTCTCTTCTCTCGCTATTTTGTAAGCAGTCTCGTAGAGAGTGGCCCGGTAGCGGGTTAGAAATAATTCCCAGGCGCGTTCGTTGCCATCAGCACAAGCGTGCGCCAGAACCAGGTCTTCAAGGCGGAGCGAGAGCAGGAATTTGTCTTCCGTAATCTCCCGATTTACTTGACTCGCCTTCAGAACTTCAGCCAGCAGGGTCGCCAGGGCTTCCTCGCTTATCCCGAACTGCCGTGCACCGCATGCCTCGTAGTTTTGTTCGACAAAAGGCCGCACAGCCGAAAAGGGTTGCTGCTCTTCGAGCGGACCGGAAGCCGATGTCGAGGCCATGCGTGCGAATCCTATCAATTTGGCTGCAAGAAGAACATGGTGAGACGTTCCTCTGTAAGAGACGCTCGATAGGCGGTTCCGCTAGCAGGAGCAATGTGGCAACCGTTGGCGTCTCGGGAGGTCATCATGAAAGGCGCTATCGTGGTGCAGCTTTTGTCGCTCTTCCTGGCGGTTCTGTCGGCGGACGCCGGAACCATCGCCAGCGAGTACAAGGTTCTGGCACCGATCACGAAAGGAAACCTCAGCCTTTTTCCGGTAGTCGGAGGGAAGAACGGCGACACTGTCAAACTGCTGACGCTCGATGAGGGATTGCGCTCGGGCGCCGTCGTAGTCACCGAAGCTGGATCAGTGCAAGGGTTAGTGCGCCCGGGCACTCGTCGTCCGCGAGACCTGTCGGCTGAGGTCAACCGCCTCGTGCTGGTCAACAACTCCGATCGCCCGTTGCTGTTGCTGGCGGGAGAAGTCGTGACCGGGGGCAAGCAGGACCGAGTAATCGGGGTTGATCGCATCGTCCCGCCAAATTCCGAGCCCGTGGATCTCTCGGTCTTCTGTGTCGAGCCAGGGCGATGGGTCGCGTCGTCGCAGCAGTTCAACAGCATGAACTCGGCAATGGCACAACCCAGCGTACGAATGCCGGCGATGGCGTTGCGCGATCAGAGCAGCGTCTGGGAAAACTCTGCTGCGGCCAGGGCGGGAATGGCCAAAGCAGCTCCGCAAGCTGCTTCTGTAATTGGCGGCACGACTTCCTACGCGAAGGTTATGCAGAATCCCGAGGTCGAGAAGAAGGTCGCATCCGTCGCTGCCGATTACGACGGCCTCCTGAAGGAGTTGCGCAGAGTAGGCGCTAAGGGTGTGGTCGTGGCCGTCAACGGTCGTATCACGTGGGCTGATGTGTTCGCCAGCACCGACCTGCTGGAAAAGTACTGGCAAAAGCTGATTCGTTCCTATGCCGCTGAATCGCTAACCAATGTGGGGCAGAAGGGACAAGTCGATCAGAAGTTGGCGCAGGTATTTCTGGATAAGCTGCAGGGCACCAAAGAAGTCATCGAAACTGAACCCGGTTTGTTCACTCGCAGTGAGATTTCGGGCGACGGATATAAAGTGTTCACGCTGACTTCTCTGCTTCATTCCGATGCGTACACCGTGCATCTGGCCAAGATGTCCTGCCGGGATACCAGTGCAGACGTAATTCACCCGCTACCGATCATTAGGTAGCGTAGAATGCGTCGGCCTTTTATCTCTTGGTCCGGGACTTTCGATGAAGACAAGCCCGATGGTCAGCAGTTAGCGAATGAGCCCGCCCACACGAGAGGCGGGCTTCGTATTTATGAATGGACTAGAGTTCATAGTCGATATACAGGTCATCGTTGGGCGATGTGAAGCCTTCGGGTAACTCTGCTAACTCTTCACGAGCCTGCTTGTCTGGTTCGATCTTACCGACCTTAATCCAATCGCTTCGTACCATCCGCTGGCGGGTTCGAGTCTCGAGTGCATCCATCAGGGCGCTCCTGGGAACCTCCGTTTTTTTTGGCCTCGCTCCCGTAGGCGCCAGTCGCGGTCGAACACATGGCGGCGCACTGTTGATTCAGTGCGTCCACTACGGGAATCGGCGTGGCGTTCGTGCTGCCGTGGTGTCCAACTTTATAAAAATCGATGGTCCCGAGAATCTGCTTGGCGTGGTCACTGATGCCGGGATCGGAGCCCGCTACAGCCTTGCCATACAACCAATACGACCAGTTGCCCCATTGCGCATCCCCGACGAAGAGCAGTTTCTTCCCGGTGCAGGTGAAGAGCACAAGGAGACTCTGGTTGTTGAGCGTCCCATCCAGTGACGGCAGAGAAGCAGACCGGCTCGAAGAGGAAGCAGAAAGCAACCTGTTAGAACTGATACCACCTGACACCGAACTGCCGTGTGGAGTGGACGTCGTCGCGGAGTTTGGCGATCCTGGAGAGGCAGTCCTCCGTGTCGCAGGGTCGCGAGGGGCGGACCTTATTGTCATGGGGTCTCGCACCATACGTGAAGCTTCAACCTACTTGCCCTCGACCATCCATCGCGTTCTAATGCACTCGCGTTGTCCAGTGCTCGCGGTGCGCGGCTCCGATTGTTAAGAATGCATGGCGGCACATCGGGTGCTCCGGCGACATCCTCAGATCTCGGCCAGGGGGGATCAACGCGTGGAGAAATCACAACGTCCGCCGGATCACCTGCGGAGGCTGGCCAGGCGATGAGGGAAGAGTATTCCTAAAGGAACGTTAGCCGTCAACAGGCGTAAGTCTGCCTTGGCAATTTGTCGTCTGATGGCTCGGCGCAAGAGCCTTCAGCCGCACCGCCGAGAGGCTAGTACGTGTTTCGCAGCAGATGCCCCCAGCAGACGAGTACCTAATGTAAAGGTCCGTTCTGTGCCAGGCCGAAACAACTAGAAAAACTACCAAATTGCTGTCCATCGCACTGGACTCGCCATAGGCAACGAAACTTGCTGGCACAGCCTTGACCAGGATGCTAGTGTGAGCTTCGTCACGAGACTCAGTAACTGCCGTCACAGTTGGCGGTGCCTACCGGACGTGTATGCTTCCGCCACGCCCGAGAAATCGAGAGGTGAACTATGCAGCGAATGAGATTCGCTCTTTGTATCCTCGGTTTGTTTCTGGTTACACCACTCTTCGCACAGTCCACCATAACCATCGGATTTACCGTTTCTAAGACCGGCGCACTCAACGTCGACTCTTTGGAGCAGTACCGCGGATTCGAACTATGGCGCGACCAGACCAACGCTGCTGGAGGCATCAAGGCCGGCGGCAAGAGCTACCAGATTCAGCTTGTCAGCTACGATGACGAGTCCAACACCAAGCGAGTTCAGCAGCTCTACACTCGCATGATCCTTCAGGACAAGGCTGACTTCATGTTCAGTCCTTATTCCTCCAGTCTGACGGCGACCGCGTCCGTAGTGACGGAGCAGTACGGCAAGATCATGCTAACCACGGGCGCGGCTGAAGAGAAAACCTATAGGTTGGGCAATCATTTTCTCTACCAAATGTTCGCGCCGGCTACGCAATATCTGACGGCCGTTCTGGACGCTCTCAAGACGAAGGACCCGAAAGCCAGCGTGGCCTTTGTTTATGAAGACGCGTCGTTTTCCAACGCCGTAGTCACTCCGGCCAAGCCTTACGCCCAACGACTCGGCCTCGGTGTCGGGTTCAGCGAAGCCTATGCTCCCAACACGACAGACTTCAGCGCCATCATCGACAAGGTGATCTCGTCGAAAACCACCGTGTTGCTGGGCGGCGGCCACTATGCTGACGGCTCTACGCTGGCGCGCCAACTCTACGGCCACAAAGTGCCGCTGAAAATGGTTGCGTTGCTGGTAGCGCCTGACAGCCCCCAGTGGACGGAATTGGGAGATGCGGGTGTTGGCGTCATCGTTCCGTCGCAATGGGAGCCGCAGACCGCGTTCAAGGCACAGTATGGGCCTGGCGGCGCTGATTTCGCGAAGGCCTACACGGCAAAGTACAACACGCCTCCGAGCTACGAATCTGCCGGCGGTTACGCCTGTGGACTCATCTTGCAGCGCGCTATCGAGCAGGCGGGTGGCACCGATACCGCTAAGGTGTCGAATGCGCTGAACAACACCGACATCACCACCTTCTATGGAAAGACGAAGTTCGCGACGTCACCCGCTGATCACGGGCTGCAGGTGGGGCACGCGATGGTGCTAGCTCAGTGGCAAAAAGATAAGTCGGGACAACTGGTGAAGCAGGTGGTCTGGCCATTGGCCGCCAAGAGCGCTGACTTGAAGTACCCGATGCGTTGAGGTGTTGGGACAAGTGTTCCGGCGACGCGGGTGAGATATGTCGGGAATTCTCGCATCGATGATCGACGGCCTGTTGGTGGGTGCAGTCTATGGACTCGCCGCCATGGGCCTGAGCCTCATTTGGGGCGTCATGGATGTCATCAATCTCACCCATGGCGCCATGATCGCGCTCGGCATGTTCGCGATGTATCTGCTGTTCACCGCTACCGCCCTGAACCCATACCTCTTGTTATTGCCGATCATTGTCATCGGTATGCTGCTGGGCATATTTGTCTACTGGCTCGCGGTGCACTGGGTGGTGGGGCGTTCGCAGTTGATGAGCCTGCTCTCCACCTTCTCCGTAAACATGGTGGTCATCGGAATCGGCACAGCCGTTTGGAGTACGAGCCCGTACAACGTGAACTTTAGCCTGCCCGGGCTCACCTTTGGTGACTACACATTCACCGGCAACCATATTGCCGCCGCCAGCTCCTCGCTCATCATAGCCATGGCGCTTGAGCTGTTTCTCTACCGTACGCGTCCGGGAAAAGCCATTCGCGCTGTCGCCGATAACCGTGATGCAGCCGAACTAATGGGCGTCTCCTCGACTACCGTGCTGGCGATCGCTTTCGGAATCGGCATAGCATTAGCCTTCGGGTCCGGGGCGCTGGTCTCCACGCTATTTCCGTTCACAATACTCTCCGGCGCCGTTTATCAACTCAAGAGCTTCGTCGTAACCGTCCTTGCCGGACTAGGCAAACCGCTCGGTGCGCTTGTCGCAGGAGTGCTACTTGGTTTGCTAGAAGGAGCCGTCACCCCCTTCATTGCTGTCAGTTGGATTCCGCTGATTGAGTTTGGCTTGTTCGTTGTCGTACTGATCCTGTTTCCTCGCGGAATTTTCGGGAGGGTCACAGCGTGATCTTTCGCAGGCCAACCTTCTGGCTGATCCTGCTGCTCGCGGCGATCTTCATTTATTTGCCGCTGCGTGCCAATGACGCGGCCTTGCGCGAGGACCTGATCCTGGTAGCCATCGCCATCATTCTGGTTAGCAATTTGAACCTGATGATCGGCTACACCGGGTACGTCAACTTCGGACACATTGTGTTCTATGGCCTGGGCGGATATGTCGGACTGTACCTGGTCACTGCCCGTGGCTGGCGTCTGCAGTGGGCCGCTCTGGTTGCTGGAGTGGCGGTGAGCTTGTGCGCTCTGCTGTTTGGAATCGGCATCCTACGTTTGCGCGGAGCTTATTTTGCTCTCGCAACAGTCGGGGTTCTGGTCGCAGTTAATTCTTTCGTCTCCAACTTCGATCCTTGGGGGCGCTCGGACGGCATGTATCTGGCGTTCGAATCCTACCAACCGCTCGGCGGAGCCATGCATGCGTTGTGGGTCACCTACTACCTCATTGTGGGAGTGATGGCGCTGTCGCTGATACTAAGCCTCGCGATCAAGCGATCGAAATTTGGTCTCGCCTTGTTCGCTATTCGCGAGGACGAAGACGCGGCAGTCGTGCTTGGCATCAACGTCACTATCTACAAGGCGATCGTCTACAGCGTATCGGCTTTCCTCCCTGCCGTTGCCGGCGCCCTGATGTTCTACAAGAACGCGATGATCGATCCCTCGATCGCCTTTGAGTACATGCTGTCGATCGAGGGGATTGTCATGCTGATGCTGGGCGGCCAGGGAACCGTAATCGGCGCGGCGCTTGGCGCTACACTCTATGAGCGCCTCCGGTCGTACCTGCTGACCTCACCCAAGCTCTCCAACTTCCACCTTGTGATTGCCGGAGCAATGCTACTGGTGGTTGTCCTGTTTTCCTCAGGAGGCCTTATCGGCTGGCTCTATAAATTTGTGCCGCGTTCCCGTGGGGTCATCGAGTGACGCATCTGCTGGAAGTCGACGGTGTCAGCAAGCGCTTCGGCGGACTCCAGGCCGTGTCGAACGTAAGCTTCACCATCCGCGACCGCGAGATTCTGGGATTGATTGGTCCCAACGGCGCGGGCAAGACCACCCTCTTCAACATCGTCAACGGGGTATATAAGCCCGACACTGGCAAAATCACCTTTGCGGAGAAGGACATCACCGGCGCTGCGCCAAACAAAGTCGTGAAGCTGGGGATTGCTCGTACGCACCAGATCGTGAAACCGCTGAACGCCATGAGCGTTCTCGATAACGTGACCGTCGGCGCCTGCTTCGGACGCGAATCACTGGGATTACACGCTGCCCGCGAAGCCGCCACCGAGGTTTTGAAGCGAGTTGGACTGGCTGACCGTGCCAACTCCGTCGCGCGCGGCTTAACCCTCGCGAGCAAGAAGCGGCTGGAAGTAGCGCGCGCTCTGGCCGCAAAGCCAAAATTGCTTCTGCTCGATGAAGTGCTCGCCGGGCTGAATCCTACCGAAGTCGCGCAGATGATCGACCTCGTTTTCGCGATTAAAGAGTCCGGCGTTTCTGTCTTCATGATCGAGCACGTCATGCAAGCCATCATGAAGCTCTCCGATCGAATCGTCGTCCTGAACTTTGGGCAGAAGCTCGCCGAAGGCAGTCCCTTGGAGGTTGCCGGTGATCCCCAGGTGATTGAGGCCTATCTCGGCGACGAGCAAATCGCCGAGAAACTGATGGAGAAGAACTGATGCCGGCTCTGCTCGAAGTCGATGGTCTGAAGTCCGGCTACGGCGAAGTCGAAGTGCTCTGGGGCATATCGCTTCAGGTTCAGCCCGGCAAGATGACGACCGTCGTGGGGGCCAATGGAGCCGGCAAGACGACAACGCTGCGCACCATAATGGGCAGCGTGCGACCATGGGGAGGCCATGTGCTCTTCCGCGGCAAGGATGTCACCAACCTACCCCCACATGCCAAGGCCAACCTCGGAATGGTGCTGGTTCCTGAAGGACGGCAACTCTTCCCCGACATGACGGTAGAAGAGAACCTGGAGATGGGTGGCTACGGCCCGCGAGCGCGCAAGAAGAAAAATGAAAGCCTTGCCGAAGTCTACGAGCTCTTCCCTCGCCTCAAGGAAAGACGCAAGCAGAAGTCATCCACCCTCTCTGGCGGGGAGCAGCAGATGCTGGCCATGGGACGCGGCCTGATGCAGCAGCCCGAAATCCTGATGATCGACGAACTCTCGCTGGGGCTGGCTCCGGTCCTCGCGCAACAGCTCTTTCTCACTTTGAAGAAACTGCGCGACCGCGGGATGACCATCGTGCTGGTTGAGCAAAACGTTCACCTGGCGCTGGCCCTCAGCGACTACACCTACGTCCTCACGGAGGGACGTGTAAATATCGAAGGCGAGTCACGTCAAGTGGCTGGGATGGAAGAGGTACGTCGAGCCTACCTGGGATTGTAGGAAACCCGAACCTGGAGCGGGTCTGCTACCAGGATTTGCCGAATTGTTGAGAATGCGTTGACGGCCGACGACGGCGCATTGGGAGCTGCCACCGCAGGGCAAGGAGGACGCGCCTGTGAAATACTGCGTGCTTCTGCTCTCATCCTGGGAAGGAGCCGATAGGCAAGTCTGGCTCGCTCTTAATTTGTCCGAGAGTCCTCTTTTGGAAAGTCTCACCGCATAGGGAACGAGAAACGCCTTCGTCTCTATGAATCGGCTCGTTCCGATGGGCCCGATAAGTCCTCATCTGGGAAGTGTGGCGTTATGGAGAGCCGCTTGCGCTGACATTTCCGCGAAGCCGGTTTCTGGCCAATGTGAGAAGCCGATGCTTCTCAGACCTTTACGTTAGGTGCAAGTACGTTACGAGTTGCTCTGTTCTCGCCAGCTATCTGCGGACAACAAGCTGCCCGGTGGCCCGTGAATCCGTGATGCAAGCCAGACAGAGCACATATACGAGATGCCGACTTCTCTTCTCGCGCAAAGTGGTGGGCTGGAAACTGGATCGCACGCCAGTTGGCCGCCTGGCGACGGAGGCGCTGCAACAGGCGATCGCAACTCGTCGGCCATTGCCCGGCCTGGTGCATCACTCTGATCGAGGAGTGCAGTATGCGTCGGCGGACTATGTTGCGATCTTAAAGCAGCATGGGATGGTTCCAAGCATGAGCCGGAATCGAACCTTCAACCTACTGATCAAGAGTCCGGTGCTCTTCTTGGTGAAGCCCTGAGCGAACCCGGCTTGTGGATCTGTGAGGCTCTCATAGTTACAAAATCGACACCATTAGAATTACGAGCAGGATAAATAAACTCGTGACTTATTGAAAAGATTGGTCGGGGAGAGAGGATTTGAACCTCCGACCCCCTGGTCCCGAACCAGGTGCTCTACCAGGCTGAGCCACTCCCCGAATAGTAGGCAAGTTGTACAGCGAAGCAGTGATACGGACGCTTCCCGCGGAAGCCACCCAACAGTCACTGACTCTGCAAAGGTTCGCTGCTCTGCAACAACAGAGCGGCGGCGTACATGGCTGCATCCGCTTCGCGATCCTCAGGTAGTATAGCAGAGCTGGCGTGAGGCTTTGTTTGCGCGCTCCGTGTGATAGCGCGGCAGCTCGCGGCTCAACTTGCCAAACCGCGCCGCTTACTGAATCGCCAACTCGTTTGACAACCTCACCGCCGGTCGATCGGTTCGACCTCACCCCCCATTCCCTCATCGTTACCGTTATGTCTATTCCTAATTCCGACAAGCGGTCGCCCAAGCCTCGGCGACATTGGTTCGCCCGTCGCTCCCGGATCGCGATTCTTGTCTGAATTATGCAGTTTGACGCTGCTGAATTCGCTTCTCTATAATAAGGAATCCGCACCGCCGAATCTTCCGGCTGGGTTTGTGTGGAGTTGGGCCATGTCGCCGCTCCCTCCGTCCCGACCGCCTAGTGAGAGTCGAGGCTGCTGCCCGCGGCTGGAACGTCTGAGGAATTCCCGGAGCATCTTCAAGGAGTCAAAAGCAAAGAATGAAACGTACATACATAGGCCTCGCCATCCTGGCATGCTCGATGGCGGTGATGGCCCAATCCGGATCGGCGACTCCAGCATCTTCGCCTGCTGCCCCCGCAACCACCACGACCTCCACCGCCGCGCCGGGCACTTCCAAAGTCGGCATCATCGATATTCAGCAGGCCATTGTCGCCACTAACGAAGGCGGGCGGGATTTCGAAGCTCTGGCCAAGAAGTTCGAACCCAAGCGGACCGAGCTGCAGAGCCTTAATACCGAGATTGACAATCTCAAGAAGCAGCTCAACACGCAGGGCGACAAGATGAACGAAGATGCGCGGGCCACCCTCGTCAAGAGCATCGAGACCAAGCAGAAGAGTCTGCAGCGGTCAGCAGAAGATGCGCAGAATGAGTTTCAGCAACAGCAGAACGAGGTCGCGCAGCGCATTCTGCAGAAGATGGCGCCCGTGATCGACACTTACGCCAAACAAAATGGGTACACGCTCCTGCTGGATTCCTCGAATCCCTGGCCACAGGGTCCGCTGCTCTGGGCGACGCAGGGAGTCGATGTCACTAAGCCAATCGTTGATGCTTACAACGCGCAGTCGGGCGTGCCTGCTCCCCCGAGGCCGGCCGGCAGCACGACAGGCGCTTCGAAGCCCGCCACTGGCATTACTCCAGGCGCGCCGAAGCCAGCTGCCACTACGCCTCCGAAGCAGTAAGCGTTCGGCAACTTCAAACGAAAAAGCCGCCTCGTCAGGGGCGGCTTCTTACTTGCGAACAGCCTGTGGATAATTCCGTGGAAAACAGGGACTTGAACCTTGCATTCTCAACGAGTTTGCCAGCCAGTGCGACTTGCCTCGCAGCTAAGGCAATCGTAAATCTCTAATTCCGTTTGAGTTAGCAGGCAGCTTCTCTCAATTTCGGAAAAGCAAGAAGTAAATTGAAGATTCCGCGAAACGCAAGACTTTTGCACATTTGTTACTGTCCCGTTACGGTAGGCACCCACCACACGGAGGTGCGGGGATCGAGCTAAACGGATTGGCTATAGCCGTCGAATAGAGCGCTTGGAGTCAGTCCTCTCCGACACGCAAAACGGCAAGGAAGGCTTCCTGTGGGATGTCGACTCGTCCGATACGTTTCATCCGTTTCTTGCCCTCTTTTTGTTTCTCCAGCAGCTTGCGTTTGCGCGAGATGTCGCCTCCGTAACACTTGGCTATCACGTTCTTGCGCAAGGCTGCAACCGTTTCCCGGGCGATGACCTTGGCGCCGATAGCCGCCTGGATGGCTACCTCGAACATCTGCCGCGGAATGAGTTGTCGCATTTTTGAGACCAGGGCTTTCCCCCGGTCGTAAGCAAAATCCCGGTGCACGATTATGGAAAGCGCATCGACGGGATCGCCCGAAACCAAAATGTCGAGCTTCACCATTGGTGACTCCCAGCTTCCCGTAAGGTGGTAGTCCAGCGAAGCGTAACCGCGGGAAACCGACTTGAGGCGGTCGTAGAAATCGAGCACGATTTCGTTCAGCGGCAGTTCATACGTGAGCATCACGCGCGTCGAGCTGACGTATTCGAAAGCCCTCTGCTTGCCTCGCTTTTCTTCTACCAGCTTCAGGATGCCACCCACAAACTCTTCGTTGGTGAGAATCGTCGCGGTGATGATGGGCTCCTGGATCTTCGCAATCTCGCTGGGATCGGGCCAGCGCGAAGGATTATCAACTTCGAGCACGCTCTCGTCGGTCATGGTGATTTTGTAACGCACGCTCGGGGCCGTGGTAATCAGGTCGAGGTCATACTCGCGTTCCAGCCGCTCCTGGATGATCTCCATGTGCAGCAAGCCGAGAAAGCCGCAACGAAATCCAAACCCCAAAGCAGCCGAGCTCTCTGGCTCGAAGAAGAAAGACGAGTCGTTGAGCCGAAGCTTCTCCAGCGCCTCGCGCAGAAGCGTGTGCTCATGCGCATCGACAGTGTAGAGCCCGGCGAAAACCATCGGCTTTAACTCTTCAAAGCCGGGCAGCGGCTCAATAGCAGGATTCGCATCGTCGGTGATGGTGTCGCCAATCTTGGTGTCGGCAACATTCTTCATGTTGGCGATAAGAAATCCGACTTCGCCGGCTGACAGCTCGTCGATTTCCACCGGCTTGGGCGTGAGCACGCCCAATGTTTCCACGTCGAAGCTGCGGCCATTCGACATCAGTCGAATCTTCTGCCCTTTTTTTAGTTCGCCTTGAATCACGCGGGCCAGTACCACCACACCGCGATAAGGATCGAACCAGGAGTCGAAGATCAGCGCCTGAAGCTGGTGTGCCCCGCGGCCCTTCGGAGGCGGAATCTTCTGAACGATGGCTTCCAGTATTTCCGGCACGCCCTGGCCGGTCTTCGCGCTGATGGGGAGCGCATGAGTAGCGTCGAGCCCAACCGCGCCTTCGATCATCTCTTTGGTGCGTTCGATGTCAGCGCTGGGCAGATCGATCTTGTTGATGACGGGAATGATTTCCAGCCCGTTGTTGATCGCGATGTACGCATTGGCAAGCGTCTGCGCCTCGACGCCTTGCGACGCGTCCACCACCAGCAGCGCGCCTTCGCACGAAGCCAGAGAGCGCGAAACTTCGTAGCTGAAGTCCACGTGTCCCGGCGTGTCAATCAGGTTGAGCTGGTAGGTCTTGCCATCGGCCGCGGGATACATCATGCGAACCGAATGCGCCTTGATGGTGATACCCCGCTCCCGCTCCAGGTCCATCGCGTCGAGCACCTGCTCCTGCATCTCGCGCGCCGTGAGCGAGCCCGTTAGCTCGAGCAGACGGTCGGCAAGCGTGCTCTTCCCATGATCGATATGGGCGATGATGGCAAAATTTCGGATGAGTGAAGGATCCATCAGGGTCTACTAGGGGCAGTTACGATTCTAACAGGCTGCGGCGCGCCCGTTTTATAGCTCAGTCATACCGCTCAAACACGATCTGCTTGCGGTCCCAACTCAGCTCTTCCTTTAGCAGCTTGCGATTGGCATCCACCATCTGGTGCAGCCCGCAGATATAGGCCTGCATGTCTTTGCGTTCACCCACAATCTCACGCACGTGGTCCTGCACGTACCCTTTGCAGCTGGTCCAAAGCTCACCGCAGCGGCTCAGCGTGGGAACGTAATGAAAGTTCGCGTGCTCACGCGCGATAAGCTCGAACTCCTCGCGGTAGTAGATGTTTTCTTCGTAGCGGGTGCCGAAGACCAGCCAGAACTCGTGGCCTTCACTGCGCTCGGGCTTCTCGAAAAGCCAGTGGATCATCCCGCGGATGGGAGCGATCCCTGTACCAGTCGCGATGAAAATCGAATCATGCCGCGGCTCGCGCAAGGTGAACAATCCGTGCGGGCCATGGAATTCCACCTTCGTTTCCACCTCAAGATCGCACAGCCAGTTGGAAAGGAATCCTTCACCGACACGATTCAGGCAGAGATCGAACCTGTTGTCGCCGTGCGGAGCTGAGGCAATCGAGTAGGCGCGCGTGTGTTCTTTGCCGTCGGGCTTGTGCTGCTTGATGGAAACGAATTGGCCGGGAACAAAGTCGAATACGTCGACGCCCTCGACTTCCAACTCGAGGTGCTTGGTCGCCTCGGAAAGCGAAACCGAACGAACGAGGCGCGCCGTCAGGAGCTGTCGCTCGCCCGCGCGCGACTGCACAAGAGTGTTGCTGGTAGTGCTCACAACCTTTAGATGACGAAGTGAGGGTCGCGGAACCAGAGCAGTTCGGGGCACGTTACCCGCGCGTTATCGGGCCTTTGCGCTTAACAAACCGCTGCTTAGCCATGCCACGTGTACCAGGATGGCGACGATGATGAGCTGCCACGCTACAGGTCGACGAACCCACCTGTCTCGAACTGCTCTGCGAAATACATACAAGCCAAACGGAAAGTTGATCAGCACGGCGGTGATTAGTCCAGGAACATACCCGCCTCGCAGCACGGCAGCGAGCATGTGAAACAAAGCATTCACCAGTAGGACAGCCTCAACCAGCAGGGCCGCGATCAGCAACCATTGGCGAGGCGAGAAAATTGCCCAAACAATAAACATCCCGGGCAGCACGGTCGCCAAAGTCAGCGCGAGGTGGAGATTGGCCATGTTGTGTTGCAACGCCGGCGCGGGAAGCCATCCCGACAACTGCGGCCCGAGAGACCGCAGGAACAGTGGAAAGGTAAAGTACTCCTCGGCATCGTGGATCGCCAGAGTTACGGCAATCAGGGCGACTACAGCGTTGCGCGACAGAGGCGAAGTCTTCCCTGCGGAGCCGGGCTGTTCACTTGTGATCAAGAAAAATCACCGCCTAACTTGGCTCCCGCGGCGCTTCCGTCTCAACTTCGGTCTCGACTGACTCAGCTTCCAGCGCGCTCAGTGTCTCCTCGTCCACGTCCCATTTTTTCAGGATGCGAAAGATAATTTGCGTGCTGAATCCGGCGCGCATCAGATTTCGGAACACCTTTGCTGCCTGCTTCTGATCGCTGGGCTTCTTCAGGCGCTTGCGGTGGAGGTACTGCCGCGCCAGTTGCTCCTCGTTTACATCCGCATACGCAGCGCCGACCGTCTTGTCGATAATGTCAGCGTGGACGCCTTTGGTTTTCAGGTCCTGCACGACACGTCGCCGGCCGAACTTCTCGTTCTCCTTGCGAAAGCTGGTGTAGCTCTCAGCGTAGTTCGTGTCGTTGAGGTACTTCTGCTCCTTCAGGTGCGCGATCACCACGTCCACCAGCAACTCGGCGTGCGGCTGGCTCACGCACCCGGTCGCGCATCAGCCGCTTGAGTTCCGCCACCGTGCGCATACGCCGCCCCAGCGCGCCAATGGCATACTCGTAGAGCATCTGCTCGTCGTAGATTTTGTTGCTGCGCTTGAAGGGCATAAAAGCCGCTATTCGCTCTTCGCCTTTCGCGTTTCGCTCCGGAGTTTAGCGAACGGCTTAGAGTCGGATTATACGTTCGCCGTTCGGGCACCTTCAGTTTCGATGGCGATGATGGGTTGTTGTCGACCTTCTTGCGAAGAGCGAAAGGCGAAGGGCGATTCACGAACACCGCCCAGCACTTTACACTCTACGCAACCTCTGTCAGAGTAAATAGTGGAAACTCAATCCATCGTCGTCCTCGATTTCGGCTCGCAATACACGCAACTCATCGCGCGCCGTATCCGCGAGCAAAACGTCTTCTCCGTCGTCCTGCCCTGCACCGCGTCACTTGGGGAAGTCCAAAAACACAATCCTGCCGGCATTATCTTGTCCGGAGGCCCCTGCTCGGTCTACGACGCCGATGCGCCGCCGGCCGATGAGCGCGTGCTTCATCTCGGCGTGCCGGTGCTTGGCATCTGCTACGGGCTGCAGTTTATGACGCACAAGCTCGGCGGCAAGGTAGTGCCCGGCGATAAGCGCGAGTACGGCCACGCCAAGGTCGATCTGCTGCATGCCCACTCGGCGCTCTTCAAAGGCATCGAAGGCCCGCTCGCCGTCTGGATGTCGCACGGCGACAAGGCCGAGCAACTGCCGCCCGGCTTCGAACTTATCGCCAAGAGCGACAACGCGGTCGCTGCGATTCAGAATCCAGCGAAGAAGTACTGGGCCGTGCAGTTTCATCCTGAGGTGCACCACACCCCGCAAGGCACGGCCATCCTCCGCAATTTCATCTTTGAAATTTGCGGACTCGCGCCGAACTGGACGCCGCAGCGCTTCATCGACGAAACGGTCGCCAGCATTCGCCAGCAGGTCGGCCACGGTCGCGTAATCTGCGGGCTGTCCGGCGGGGTGGACTCGTCTGTTGCAGCCGTGCTGGTCGATCGCGCGATTGGCGATCAGCTCACCTGCATCTTCGTCAACAACGGAGTGTTGCGCAAAAACGAGTTCAGCAGCGTACAGAAGAACCTGCGCGACAAGCTAGGCTTGAACATCGACGCCGTTGATTCCACCGAACGCTTCCTAACTAAGCTCGCAGGCGTGAGCGATCCCGAGACGCAAGCGCAAGATCATCGGCAACGAGTTCATCGCGGTCTTCGAAGAAGAGGCGCATCGCATCGAGCAACTGCACGGCAAAGTTGACTGGCTGGTGCAGGGCACGCTTTATCCCGATGTCATCGAGTCAGTCTCCGTCCGCGGCCCGTCCGTGACCATCAAGAGCCATCACAACGTCGGCGGCCTGCCCGACGTGATGAAGCTCAAGCTGATCGAGCCCCTACGCGATTTGTTCAAAGACGAGGTCCGCAGAATCGGTCGCGATCTGGGCATGCCGGAAGATATCCTGCAACGCCAGCCCTTTCCCGGGCCCGGACTCGCCGTTCGCATCCTCGGTGAAGTCACCGCTGAACGTATCAAACTCCTGCAGGATGCCGACGACATCGTCGTCACCGAGATCAAGAAAGCCGGGCTCTACACCAAAATCTGGCAGTCGTTTGCCGTGCTGTTACCGGTGATGTCGGTCGGCGTGATGGGCGATCAGCGAACGTATGCCTACACCTGCGCCATCCGCGCCGTGAACTCCGAAGACGGCATGACCGCCGACTGGATTCCGCTGCCGCATGAGGTCCTGAAGACCATCTCCAGTCGCATCGTGAACGAGGTGCCGGGCATCAACCGCGTGGTCTATGACATCACCTCGAAGCCGCCGGGGACGATTGAGTGGGAGTGAAGGGTTGGCGGCGAGCGACGTGATTAGTGGATGGATCAACAGGATCTATGTCATGGAGATTACGTGAGTCCCCCAGTATCGAGCACTCCCGCTGAGCTTGCGTCACTGCTGAAAGACCTATTGGCCTTTCAGAATTCATTATTTGACAAAGCTAGCAGCTACACAAGGCTGGTACTCGGCATCGCTTATGCCGGTTTCTTTGCTGCGTGGTCCGGCTCAAAGTCGTATCTAAGTCCGAAAGCGCTTTTGTGGTCTGCCTTGCTAATTGTCATCTCCCTTTTGCTCTACTTGCTATTCGAGATTGTTCAAACCGCGGTTATTTCGTTCATAAGCATTGATTGCGCAAAGGCCGTGGCCAGCGGTGCAGCATTAGGTGAACAGCTCACCAAATTCGGAAACAGGGCAACGGCGCATTCCAGGCCGCTGCATACGATTTGGTTTGTCACATTCCCTGCAAGTCTCCTCACTGGCCTTGCGGGCGCAGTTATCCTGATCGTCGCCTTCGTGAGCGCACTGTTCCGAATTCGTTAGGCTTTAGACTTCGCGCTCGTTATTCTCCGGCGACGTCGGCACTTCCCGGAGGCACGTTTCCTCCTCAGTCTGCGGTTGCCGGGCGTAGACTTCGCGGTCGCGTTCTTCCATGGAATGCACCTCTAGTCTCCGAAGACGTTCGCATAGTGCCTCCCGCACAAATCCCGACCGACTTCGCTTAGTTCGGCGCGCAGCTGCATCGGTTGCCTTCAGGAGTTTCCCCTCAAGCACGACCTTGATTATTGCCATGTTTAGACTTTATTCCATATGTCCCGAAGCACGCATACCCCCCATGAATTAAACTCCCTCTTTCGGTCCCGGAGGCTCTCGCGTGCCCAAACTCACGCTTCGTATTCTGCTGCTTCTCTTCCTCTCTTACTCGCTTCGCCCAATCCGCAACCGCTCCCCTCGATGCCGAAGGCCATCCCTGGTGGAAGCACGCCGTCTTTTACGAGGTCTATCCCCGCAGCTACATGGACTCCAACAACGACGGCATCGGCGACCTGAACGGCATTGCCTCGAAGATGGACTACCTGAAGTGGCTGGGGGTTGATGCCATCTGGATCACGCCGTGTTTCCCGTCTCCCCAGGTTGATTTCGGTTACGACGTTTCGAACTACGTTGACATCGATCCGATGTATGGCACGCTGCGTGACTTCGACCGCATGGAGTTGCAGGGCAAGAAGGACGGCGTCAGCATCGTCCTCGACCTGGTGGTGAACCACACCTCCGACAAGCACAAATGGTTCCTGGAGTCGGAGTCGTCGAAGACGAACTCTTATCGCGATTGGTATATCTGGCGCGATGGTAAAGCACCCAACCAGCCGCCGAATAACTGGACTTCCCTCTTCGGCGGCTCAGCCTGGCAGTGGAGCAGCAAGACCAGCCAGTACTATTACCACTTCTTCTATCCGCAGCAGCCCGACCTGAACTGGCGCAATCCCAAGGTGAAGGACGCCATGTTCGACGTAACGCGCTTCTGGTACAAGCGCGGTGTTGTGGGCTTCCGGCTCGACGCGGTCGACACGTTGTTTGAAGATCCCAACCTGGCTGACAATCCCGTCTTGCCCGGCAAGGATGCTTACGGCCAGCCCAATCAGGAGCGCAAATACAACACCAATCTGCCGGAGGTAATGGATGTACTCGCGGGCCTGCGTAAAGTCGCCAACCAATACAATGCCGTACTCATCGGCGAGACATGGACTGACACCATCGAGAAGCTCAAGAGCTACTACGGCCCGCAACACGATCGCATTCAGATGCCCATGGATCTCGCCTTCACCAAGCTGTCGCCACTTTCGGCCAACGTCTTTCGCGATCACATTGCGGCCGTAGTAGGTTCGGGCGAATGGCCGGTCTGGGTGATGAGCAATCATGACATCGTGCGCGCCTACACCCGCTTCGGCGACGGCAAGCATAACGACGAGATCGCCAAGCTGCTCGCGGGAATGTATCTTACCCTGCCGGGAACGCCCATCCTTTATTACGGCGAAGAGATTGGGATGCAGAACAACGACCCCTCACGGCGCGAGGACGTGAAAGATCCCATCGGACGCCTGGGCTGGCCTCAGGAAAAAGGCCGCGATGGCGAGCGCACGCCCATGCAGTGGAGCGATACACCGAACGCTGGATTCACAACAGGTGTTCCGTGGTTGCCGATTCCGACCAGCTATCAAACTCACAACGTCGCGACTGAGCAGAAGCACCCGGGTTCAATCCTGAACTTTTACCGCGACCTGATCGCCCTGCGTAAGACCAACAACGCCCTGCTCGAGGGCGATTGGGTAGCACTCAACCCCGGCGATCCGAATGTCCTGTCGTATCTGCGGCGCTACAAAGATCAAGCCGTCATCGTTGTTCTGAACATGTCGCCGAATGAGCAGAAGGTAAGCTTCGATTTATCGAAGCAGGGATTTGCAGGCGCGCAGTTGAAAACGCTGCGGACATCCCAGACTGGGGGCCAGACCCTGCAGGATATGCAGCTTTCGCCATACGCCGTATACATTGGCGAGGTAGTGAAGAAGTAGGCACCTGTGCGCCCGAGCTGACCTGAGCGAAGTTGAAAGCTGACGGCCTCACGCAATCGCAAGTTCCGAAGCTGTCAGCCCGAAGGGCGTCATCTGTTTTAGCCGTGGGCGTCAGAGCGCGGTGCGCGTCAAATAACCCCCCGAGCCGCGCAGCGGCAGTACCGTTTCCTGCTTTTCAATCCGGATGATGTTTCGGGATACAGTGCCGCCGCTCCGCAGCTAAGAGGGATCTCTCAAACCCGTACCCGCGGGCAGACGCCCACGGCTCAGGCCAAATTTCGCCCGTAGGGCTCTGAATTCTGCGCGCCTTTGCGCTCATCCTCCGCTGGCCACGCCCCTCAGTGTTCATCCGCGCCAATCCGTGATTCAATCTGAGTTACGGCATGGCCGATCCCACGCCTCAATCCGGTTCGCTTTCCCTCGAGGGCATGCACAGCTCTGTGCACGTGCCCCCGCATGAGGCCGGATTCTGGGAGCAGTGGCGCGCCTTCGTCGGTCCGGCGGTGCTGGTCAGTGTCGGCTACATGGATCCTGGCAACTGGGGCACCGACCTGCAAGCCGGGGCGCAGTTCAAGTACGGCCTGCTGTGGGTGGTCGGCGTCGCCAGCATCATGGCCATCTTCATGCAAGTCATCTCGGCACGGCTGGGAGTCGTCACCGGCAAGGATCTCGCTCAGGCTTGTCGCGACTGGTATCCCGCATGGACGCGCTGGCCTAACTGGCTGTTCAGCGAGTCGGCCGTGGCCGCTTGTGACCTCGCCGAAGTATTAGGCAGCGCGGTCGCTCTCAACCTGATGTTTCACATCCCGCTGTTGTGGGCGGTAATCATTACCGGCCTAGACGTTCTGCTGCTGCTGGGATTGCAGGGCTTCGGCATGAGAACCATCGAAGCCGTGGTGCTGCTGCTGGTGTTCACCATTGCAGTCTGCTACTACATTGAAATATTTGTTATACCGCAGACCAAGCCCAGGTTAGTCGAACTCGCCGGCGGCCTGGTGCCCCAGTTCCATCACGCCGGCATGGTCTACGTCGCTATCGGGATTATTGGCGCGACTGTAATGCCGCACAACTTGTATCTGCACTCCGCGCTGGTGCAGAGCCGCAAGTTGCAAAAGGACGAATCGTCCATGCGGCGCGCCATTCAGTTCAACACCATTGATTCCACGGTGGCGCTCACGCTGGCATTTTTCGTCAACGCGGCCATTCTCGTTCTTGCGGCGATGGTTTTCTTCGGCAAAGAGAGCGTCACCACGCTGGGTGGGCAGGTAGTGCACTTCAGTCCCGACAGCGACTGGATTCGAGTCGCCTATCTTACGCTGGCGCCGCTGCTGGGAACCACGCTGGCCAGCACTTTGTTTGCCGTGGCTCTACTGGCCAGCGGACAGAGCAGCACTATCACCGGCACGCTGGCCGGCCAGGTAGTGATGGAAGGTTTCATGCGCTGGCGCATCAAGCCGTGGGTGCGCCGGTTGATCACGCGGACATTGGCGATCGTGCCGGCCGTCGTGATTATCGGAATCCGCGGAGATAGCAGCGTCACCGACCTGCTCATCCTCAGCCAGGTGGTGCTTGCTTTGCAGCTGCCGTTTGCCATGTTTCCGCTGTTGCAGTTCACAGGGTCGCGAAGGCGCATGGGCGCTTGGCGGAATGGTTGGTTCCTTACCACCGCCGGCTGGACCAGCGCGATCCTGATTACGGCGATGGATGTCTACGGTCTGCCCGAATCCATGAAGACGGCCTGGCACATCGTGTTAGGCAGATGAGGTCTGACAATGTACGACAAAATCCTGGTCACGCTCGACGGCACCGCAACCGACCGGGCCATCATTGAGCACGTCAAGCGACTTGCCCTGCTGGCGCAAAGCCGCCTGGTGTTGCTGCACGTTGCTGATGGATGGGCGGCGCGAACCTATGGTCCGGATGCCGTCAGCCCCGAAATCACGGAAGACACTGCTTATCTGGAGAAGGTGAAGTCCGAATTTCGCGGCGAGGGAATACCTACCGAGGCGGAACTCGCCTATGGCGACCCGGTCAGCGAAATCATCAAGTGGGTGCAACAGAAAGGTTGCGACCTGGTCGCGATGAGCACCCACGGCCACCGCTTTCTGGCCGATCTGTTTCTCGGAACCACCGCCACGCGGGTGCAGCACGCCGTCAGCGTGCCGGTGCTGCTGCTGCGGGCGAAGTAAGAATGAGGCAGCTTGCTATGGTTTCGAGCTTTCGAAACCATACGAAAAGGCCCGCCGCAAGGACGGGCCCTGACCGAAATGCTCGGTCGCCGAGCGCCGGTTAAGGGAACGGACTAGGCCGCTCTTGCTGTTAGCCGCCGCACCGCCAGAGAAAGCATCAGGCGCGACACGCCCGACACGATGAAGCTGATGCCAATTAACGTGCCGATGGCAAAGTCGGACGTTCCCGGCCAGTGAATGTAGATCAACAGACCAAGCAGGATGGTGACGACGGCATCGAACAACACCCATCCCCAACCCGCCGCCGGGCGCATCCGAAACGCCAGGACCAGGGCGAAGATCCCATACACCAGCAGGAAACAGGCGATGAGCAGAGTCAGCGCGAGTAAGCCCCCGAGCGGATGCATCAGCAGGTAAATGCCAGCAATGATGTAGATAATGCCCAGCAGCGCTTCCAGCCAGCGGTGCTTGGCTTCATGGCTGAAGGCGTAGAAGAGCTGTGCGCCGCCGTTGAAAATCGCCATCCACCCGACAACGATAACCACAACCACGCCGGCCTCCAACGGAGCACCGATCGCGATCATGCCGGCGATGATCATCAGGACGCCAAGAGCAATCGACCAGCCCGACGCACGTCGGACTCCACCCACAATTCCGTTTGCCATGCTTCGCCTCTCTCCTCTCAAGTCGCGCAGGACTTCAAGTCCGGCGCAGAAACAATCGATGTTCAAGCTACGAATGGTTGCAAAACAAACCGGGGATTTCGGACACCATTCTCTTGATTTGCGAGGTTCTGTCAATCCTTTAATGCAAGCTCAGGCAGAGCGACGCGCTCCGTGGTGTCGAACTTGCGCATGTCGAAGCTGACTTTGGAGCCCGTAGTTTGCGCCAGCAGGAATGCGTTGGCGAAACGCGCCCCCCACAGAACTTCGTCCGGGATGAACGAGGTGCGCTGGTTCACTGTGGCGGCGACGGTCTCGTCAAATCCGCTGAGCAGGACGATGAACTCTGCCTGGCTCTGGCGCAGCGACTCCAGAGTCTCGCCATACATCGGGCTGTTCTCGTCGATGGGATGCACCACCGTCCAGGTCAGCGGGAGAAAGGCAACGCTGCTACGCTCCAGCGGCAGCAGATAGTAGCGCCGGGTGCGAACGCCATCGGCCATTTCAAACCTCGTAAGCATGACCTTCGCCGAAACCTCGATCACCTCGTTGCGACGCGCGTTGGCGACACGAAGCTCGAATGCGGTAATGGCGCGATAGGGCGCAACGATGGCGTGGCTGCTGAACAGCAGTTTGGCGCTCGGCCGCGAAAAGCGCGCGAAGAGCAGACCGGTTACGATGGCGAATCCGATCAGTCCGGCCAGGGCCTCCAGCGTGACCAGGGCATTGGCTACCAGGCCGACGGGAAACACCTGTCCGTAGCCGATGGTTGAAAGTGTCTGCACGCTGAAGAAGAACGCGCGCAGGAAGGTGTGGTGCTCCAGGCCCTCATACGCAGTGCCCAGCGAACCTGGCCCGCACGACAAATATCCCCAGGCGAACAAGGTATTGGCTAACAGGTAGAACGCCGCGGTGAGGCCAAAGAACTGCCACCAGTTGATGGTCAGCATGAAGTGGTAAGGGCTGAAGTACTGCCAGAATGCGAGACCCGTGCGTTCCACATTGAAGCTGCCGTCGCGGTTCACCAGGCGCGCCTTGCTCTCGCGCGACACCACCGAGCCAAAGCCCAGGTCGCGCAGGTCCTGCTCGTTCGCGGTTATAGGGATCTCTCGCGCAGCCATATCAGGTCTGAATTGGATGAGTATAGCCGGACGAGGATGCAATCGAGCCGAGCCGTCAAGCTGACAACTTGAGCGGCGATATGGGTCTCCAAACAGTCATGAGTCCGAGTTCTCCTCAATCGCCTCTTCGGAGCGCAGGCCTGACATTCTGGATTATTGCGGCCGCCATTGCAGTAGCAGTAACGTGGGCGGTATGGCACTTCGGGAGGCGGTCCCAGCACTCTATCCCCAACAATCCCGGTGTCTATACGACTTCAGAGCTGATGTTGGATAAAGCCTAGGCAGTCTGACGAAACTGTTCGTGCCGATTGACCACCAGCACCCGGCAGCGCTCGTGATCAAAGCGAACCTTCTTATGGTGGTCGCACTTGGCGCACAGCCAGACCACCTTCTGCTTCACGTGCTCAGGAAGTCCCCAGCGCATGGGATCGCTCACCTGCAATGTGTAGATCCTGCCCGTTCCCATACGCTTGAACTCGCAACCGCATTCCGGATTCGCGCATTTGCCCAGCATGGCGGTATCTTCCGCGCAATATAAGATGCGTGACAAGGCTTTTGCGGCTACTTGTTTCAGATTAGCCGCACCACCTTTTCAGTTGCGGAATGGTGTTCCGTTTGCGGAATCACCAACAGATTGCAGTCTGACTGCATCTAAGTGCAAGGTTTGTAGCTGGAGGAGAGACAGGAATGGAAAGAATGGTCCTGCCGGGCAGGCCACATCCATTGGGCGCGACCTGGGACGGAACCGGCGTCAACTTCGCGCTGTACTCCGAGAATGCCACGAGGGTGGAGCTCTGCCTGTACGACAACCGGACACGGCGCGAGTCGGGCCGCATCCTGGTCGCGGAGCAGACCGCCTTCGTCTGGCACTGCTACATTCCCGGACTGCAGCCGGGGCAGCTCTATGGCTATCGCGTGTACGGGCCGTGGGATCCGGCGTCGGGACTGCGCTTCAATCCCGCCAAGCTGCTGATCGATCCCTACGCGCAGGCCATCAACGGCCGTGTCGACTGGGAGAAGCCGATCTTTCCCTACCGCTTCGGCGGCGACAATGCCGACCTGCACATCGACCGCCGCGACAGCGCGGCGGGCATGCCGAAGTGCGTGGTGGTGAATCCCTACTTCGACTGGGAGCACGACCGTCCGCCGCGCACGCCGCTTAGCGACTCCATCATCTACGAGATGCACGTGCGCGGCTTCAGCAAGCTGAACCCGCATATTCCGCGCAGCACCTGCGCGGCACCTATGCCGGACTGGCCTCGCCCGCCCGCGCTGCAAGTATCTGAAGCAGCTCGGCATCACCGCGGTCGAGCTGATGCCGGTGCATCAGTTCGTGCACGACAAAGTGCTGGTCGATCAGGGGTCTGCGCAACTATTGGGGCTACAACACCCTGAACTACTTCAGCCCCGAGTCGCAGTATTCGCTCGGCCAGGCGACACGGGTCGCAGGTAGCGGAATTCAAGGCCATGGTGAAGGCGCTGCATCGCGAAGGCATCGAGGTGATCCTCGACGTGGTCTACAACCACACCGCCGAAGGCAATCACCTGGGCCCCATGCTCAGCTTCCGCGGCATCGACAATCCCACCTACTACAAGCTCGTGCCCGACAAGCCGCGCTACTACATGGACTACACCGGCACCGGCAACAGCCTGAACGTGCGCCATCCGCAGGTGCTGAAGCTCATCATGGACAGCCTGCGCTACTGGGTCACCGAGATGCACGTGGACGGCTTCCGCTTCGACCTGGCGGCGACGCTGGCGCGCGAACTGCACGATGTCGACCGGCTGGCCGCGTTCTTCGACATCATCCATCAGGACCCGATCATCTCGCAGGTGAAGCTGATCGCCGAGCCCTGGGACGTGGGCAGCGGCGGCTATCAGGTGGGCAACTTTCCCGTGCTGTGGGCGGAGTGGAACGGCAAGTATCGCGACACCGTGCGCCGCTACTGGAAGGGCGACGAAGGCCAGCTCTCCGATCTCGCCTACCGCCTGACCGGCAGCAGCGACCTCTATCAGAACGACGGACGCCAGCCCTACGCCAGCATCAACTTCGTCACCGCGCACGATGGCTTCACGCTCGAACGACCTGGTCAGCTACAACGACAAGCACAACGAAGCGAACGGCGAGAACAATCAGGACGGCGCCAACGATAACTACTCCTGGAACATGGGCGTCGAAGGGCCGACCGACGATCCGGAGATCATCGCGCGCGCGAAGTGCAGAATGCGCAACCTGCTGGCGACCCTGTTGCTCTCGCAGGGCGTGCCCATGCTCTGCGGTGGCGACGAGATCGGCCGCACGCAGCAGGGCAACAACAACGCCTATTGCCAGGACAACGAGATCAGCTGGTACGACTGGAACCTGGACGAGCGCCGCATGCGGCTGCTGGAGTTCACGCGGCAGCTGATTGCGTTGCGCAAGGCCCATCCCAACCTGCGGCGCCGCAAGTTCTTTCAGGACCGCGAGGTCCGTCACTCCTCGCTCAAAGACATCGCCTGGTACGGCGACGACGGCGAGGAGATGACGCAGGAGCAGTGGAATGCCGGCTGGATGCGCAGCATCGCGCTCATGTTCAACGGCAACACGCTGGACGCAGGTGGACGAGATGGGCGCAGCCGATCACGGACGATTCGTTCCTGATCCTGCTCAACTCCTACCACGATATGCGTCACCTACACCCTGCCGCCATCGCCACAGGGACATGGCTGGACGTTGATCATGGACACGCATGATCTGGAAGAGCCGTTCAAGAGCCAGCCCATAGATGGATATATGGACGTGCATGGGCGATCGGTTGCGCTGCTGATGGAAGATGGCATCCCCGAGCCGGAACGCGAGCCGCGGCACACCGAGATTCCGGTGATTGAGGTGGAGCTGAGCCACGCCGAGCCGGCCGACGCAACGCCCAAATCGCAAGACGACCCTCAGGCAGCGGCATCCCACCCAGAGAGTGAACAAACGTCGACGGGAGGGGCTTCCAGTCAACGCAGCGAGTGATCGATCGAACCCACTATTGTTTTGTCATCACGAGCGCAGCGAGGGATCTGCTCTTTGCTCCGCCTGGACCCTCTTCACTTTGGAAACCATTCGCACCGTCGACGAGAACAGGTCGCTCGGCCGAAAACGGCCTCGTGACGACAAACAAAAAACTATATGCGCGGCACGGATTTAGCTTGCTACCCGGCAGCTTCCTTGGCTAACGGGGTGCTCCGCAAACTCACCCTGAAGACCGTTCCCGTCGCCTTTGATCCGTCGCTGCTGCGGAAGCGGATAGTGCCTCCGTGGGTCTCAACGATGCGGCGGCTGATCCAAAGCCCCAGTCCAGTGCCGACATCTTTCTTGGTGGTGAAGAACGGCTCGAAGATCTTGGATTTGGCAGTGCTTGAGATTCCGGAACCATGGTCGGAGACAACGAGCACTGCGCTATCCGAGCGGTGTCTCACGCGAACGCGGATCGCCGAGCCGGGTCGCGAGGCGTCGATGGCATTGCT
The DNA here is from genome assembly GCA_963819645.1 of uncultured Acidobacteriaceae bacterium. Classification (GTDB taxonomy): domain Bacteria; phylum Acidobacteriota; class Terriglobia; order Terriglobales; family Acidobacteriaceae; genus CAVVDY01. Next base: position 425,643 of record CAWFWZ010000004.1, on the reverse strand, counting down.
GATCAGATTTGACACCACCTGGGTGATCTCTCCCGGTGCTCCGTAGACGACGGTTTTTCCGCGCGGCTCGAAGTGCGCCAGCACTCCTTTGGTTTTCAGCTTGCCCTGGAAAACGTCGAGGACATTGTTGACCACTTCATTGAGGTCGACCTTCACCGCGCGTCCCGAGTCGCGATAGAAGCCGAGGGTCTGGCGAGTGATGTGGCTGACGCGCTGTAGTTCTTTGTCGGCCATCTCCAGCAGACGATTACGTTCGTGCTGGTTCGGCTCATTACGCACCAGGAAAATCAAGTTCATTACCGCTTCCAGCGGGTTGTTAACCTCATGCGCGATGGTAGCCGCCAGCCTTCCCGCGGCAGCCAGCTTTTCCGTCTTGCGCAATGCCGCTTCGGTCAGCTTGCGGTGCGTAATATCCATGCACATGCCGACCATGCGAGCCGGATTCCCGGCGGCGTCGAACTCGATCGCAGCCCGGGCTGCGGTCCAGTACATGCTGCCATCGGCCCGAATCGTCCGGTACTCGACGTCGTAATCGGAACGGTTCTCCAAAGCAGCGGCGACCGCCCTGGTTGTGTGTTCGCGGTCCTCGGGATGCACCGAACTTAGCCACTGCTCGTACCTCCCGTTGAAGACCCCCGGCGCAAAACCATGCATGGCTTGCACCTCCTCGGACCAGTGCAGCTCGCCGGTGTTAATCTCCCACTCCCAGTCGCCAATGTCGGCAGAGGCTCGCGCTACGAAGCGGCGGCGCAGGCGATCGAGTTCCTGCAGCTTATCGTTTGCCGTGCTGAGCTGCTGATTGATTCGCGCCAACTCCTGCGCCCGCGCCTCCGAGACATTCACTGCCTGCACGTTGCGCAGAATGCGAGGTATGGCAATGCGGAAGCGCGATCGCCGTTGCCACCGACGCGGCCGCGGTCACCACCTTTACATAAGCCGACATCCAGTACACCGGCACCCATAGCGTGACCACTTCCATGAAGTGGGTTGCGCCGCAGGCGATGATGAAGGTACCGAAGGCCAGGAACATCCAGTGAAAGGGGATGCCGCCTTGGCTGGCACGCACCAGGTAGAGCAGCGTTAACGAGATCACGACATACGATAGGCCGATGAGCAAGTCGGACACCATGTGCGTAGTGATAAGGGTTGTGTTGCCCAGGTAACAGAAGGTGTGCGGCATGAACTGCATGCCACTCAGGCCACGGCCGAGGAACGGCCACAGCAGAGCGGTCAGGGCAAGCAGTGCCAATCCCAGAACGAAGTAGCGAACCTGATTCGGCTGGCCCTCGGAAGTCACGTCGATTCCCGCGGACGGGCCGGGAGAACTGAGCGAAGACATAAGCGAAACACCCCTGGGCAAAAGCGGCTTGTGGTCAACGTCGCCGCATGATTGTACCCGGTTTCGCAAGTTCGCTTAAACGCCACCCTGCGTCGAGCGGCAGATTGGGCAACTCTGCCTGCGTTCGCGGGTTTGAAGGTCGAAACTGCTTTGCCGGCCGTTCGGCTCGTCGTAAAGTGGAACGCCACAGGGGGAATTTGGGGTTGCTCCGTTGCAGAGCATTCGTGTCCTTGACCGGCACGCGGGCCATGGTCTGCGTTGTCAGCGCGATGCTGCTGGTCGGATTGTCGGGCTGCGGATCGGGCTCCAACTCAAACTCGAGCTCTGGTGATACCGGCGGTTCCAACAATCCACCGCCTCCGCCTTCGCTGCTGGCACGCCTCAGTACCGACACCTTTATCAACAGCACCAGCCAGCATGCGACCGAGGTCGAGCCTACGGTCGCCTCCTCTGGATCAACGCTGGTGGCGGTCTTCCAGATGGGACGCTTCTTCAACGGCGGCGCTTCGGATATCGGCTATGCAACCTCGACCGACGGCGGAGCTTCCTGGGCCAACGGCACACTGCCGGGAATCACCGTGTTTGCCGGTGGAAGCTACAGCGCGGTCAGCGATCCGGTAGTCGCATACGATCGCTCGCACGGCGTGTGGCTGGCTAACTCGCTCGCGATATCGAGCACTACTGATACCGTGATCACCAGCCGCTCGGCCGACGGAATCAACTGGAGCGCCCCCGCCACCGTGAGCAACACGCCCGACTCCGACAAGAACTGGATCGCCTGCGACAACACCCAAAGCAGTCCGTTCTTCGGACACTGCTATGTGTCCTGGGACGATCCCAGCAACAACGGGTTGATCTGGATGAGCACCTCCAGCGACGGAGGCCAGACCTGGAGCGCGCCGGCCAACACTGGAGACAGTGCGAAGGGAATCGGCGGGGTTCCAGTTGTGCAGCCCAGCGGCAGAGTGGTGGTTCCCGCGTCCGATGATGCCGGGACCCACATCATCGCATTCACTTCTAGCGACGGCGGCTCGACCTGGACTGCCAGCACGATCGTCGCCACCATCAGCGATCATGCGGTCGCGGGCAACTCTGCGCAATGACGCGTTGCCGATGTCGGCGGCCGATGCCAATGGCCAGCTGTATGTGGTGTGGCCCGACTGCCGCTTCCGCAGCGGCTGCTCCTCGAATGACATCGTGATGAGCACGTCCGCGGACGGAACGACGTGGGGAGCGCCGATACGAATTCCCATCGATGCGGTCACCAGCACGGTCGATCACTTCCTGCCCGCGCTTGCCGTCGATCCCTCGACCGCCGGCACTTCGGCGCATCTCGCGCTGGTCTATCACTACTATCCCAACGCTTCGTGCAACGAATCCAATTGCGCCTTGGATGTGGCTTACGTCACCTCGCAGGATGGAGGAAACACGTGGAGTACGTCCACCATGTTGGCGGGGCCAATGAGCATCGACTGGCTGGCCAACACGAAGATTGGCCGCATGGTGGGCGACTACGTGGGAGTGGCGTACACCTCTGGCAAGGCCTATCCCGCGATCACGGTGGCGCGTGCGAACAGCGGCAGCGTGTTCGACGAAGCCATCTATACGACGACCGAATCCGCTGATGCAGGCAGTCGGCGTCATCGCCGCAAAACGTGAACGACCGATTCCCGGGGCGCACTCCGACCATCCGCCACGCGAGTCTTATGACGAGGAAGGCCGCTATCCGAGGAAGCCGCCTTTTGCGAAGCGGCGTGTGCGCCGGGCTAAATAGGTGAGGCCATCTGACGGGAATCCTTGCGCCGAAATGCAAAAGGGCGCTGGATTGGACCAGCACCCTAATGCCAACGCAGGCTTCTGTTTTGCTTCCTATTGCACCGTGACAGTAGCGCTCTTTGACACGCTATGCCCGTCGGCGTCCCATGCCTTCACCACTATGTAATGTTGGCCCGGTGCCTCCGAAAATGTGTGATCGACAAAGCTCGAGGTACTGTCGCTCTGCTTCAGTTGATTGTCGATGTAGACCTGCATGGACGTCTGCACGGTCTCGGTGTAGGCGTTGGCGAAGACCCGGATTGCTCCCTTATCAACCATGTTGTTCTGCGGCAGGCACATGGTTATGGTGTCAGTCGCACCGCCAAAATTGGTGCCGCAGGTTTGACCCGCGACAGCGTTAAATATGGTGACATTGCGATCGCTACGGAACGACTGGCCAAGCGCGTTCCACGCCTTGTTAACGATGAAGTGATTGCCTGCCGCCAGCGAGAAGTATGCATCCATGTTGCTGCCGGAACTCGTCTTCACCAGCTTGTTGTCGATATACACCTGCATGGTCGTGATGTTGTTGCCGGTCGCCTTGGCCACGTCGTGAATCGGACTATTCGAGAACGTGTAATCCTGAGGCTGACACACGGTGATGGATTCTGTATCTGTTCGCGGATGACAAGCACTGCGTGGCGTCGCGTTCAGCAGCGTCTCGAGTGATCCGGTGCCCACGCGCAAGGCGACGAAGTCGACCCGCCCGTCGCGATTGAAGTCACCCGCAACCATGCCAACCTTATCGCGATCCGTTGTGTAGGTGAAGATGTGCGGCGTCTGGTCAAAGGTACCGTCCGGGTGCCCGAACCAAACGTAGAGTCCGTTGTGCCAGCTCTGGTTGTTGTCGAGCGCGGCGATATCGGCGATGCCATCGCCGTCAACATCTACCGCCCACAGCGAGTCAGGACTCTCATACTGTGAGCCCACCACGTTCTTGCGCGTCATCTGCTGGCCCGAGGTCCCGAAATAGGCGTCAACCCCGCCGTTCATTGGACCCTCCATTACGTCGTGCTGGGTGCCGAATTTCTGCTGGTTGGGTGGGCCGCCGATCTGGTCGAAGTACGACACCAAAATGTCGGTCTTGCCGTCCTGATTCAGGTCGCCGGTATTCAGGTCGAAAGTCTCGACATAGGTACCGAGTTGCTGGGTCTTGAAGGTGCCGTTGCCACCGCCCCACAGCACGTTGACCGAGTGAAATAGTTGCACCGCAATATCGACTTTGCCGTCCTGGTTGAAGTCGCCTACTCGTATCTTCAGCGGGTAATTGCTCGCATCGTTGTAATCGTATTCTCCAACCTTGTTGAAGGTGCCGTCTCCCTGGCCTTGGAAGATTTCGACTAACTCGATCGTCGTCGGCTGATACTGACTCTCGGCGATGGCCAGGTCCAGCTTGCCATCGTTGTTGAAGTCGGCTGTGACGATACTCGAGGGGGTGTACTTCGTCCCCAGCGGGACGGGCGTCTGAAAAGTGCCATCGCCATTACCTAAGATGATGTACACGACGTTGGTGGGACTGACCACGGCAACGTCGAGCTTGCCGTCATGGTTAAAGTCGCCAATCGCGAAATCGTTTACCTGGTCGGCCAAACTGTAGGGAATGCCCGGGCGGAAGGTACCATCCGGATTGCCAAGAAAAACAACAAATCCGTTGCCGCTGCCGCTCGATCCGGTAGCGATAACGTCCTGAATGCCGTCATTATTGAAGTCGCCGCGATTAATGGCAAAGCTGTTGTAGATGCCGTCGTAGCGTTTGATTTCGAAGCTTTGTGCTGAAGAAATCGTGCTGCAGGTGAGAAACATGAGCGCGCACAGCGCCCACAGGATGTTGACGCGAAGAGAATACATCGTGGCCCCCAAACGGAAGGATTTCTACGCGCTTTGGACGAGGGCTGCTGCTGACGAGATGTCCAATGCCGCCTGATTTCATTTGCCCGTCATAATCGTCGCGATAATCGCGCTCGCCGGCCAGAGGACACGTTCAGAGCCAAGAACGGGCCTGCTAATTTCGCAGAAAAGCCTGAAATTTGTGACGCAAAGCACTTGCCAAATCCGGCTCCGCTGTTAGCATGGTCAACCATCTACCGTACGAAAGAGCCTGCCCGCGCCCCGCAGGTTAAAAGGTGATTTCGAATGGCAACCGGTTCGACTACGAAGACTCCGACCAAGACTGCTCCTCCGAAAGCGAACTACCTGTTACTGCTCATTGGAACGGTGGTAGCAGTTGTGGTTGCAGTAGCTATCCTGCGTATTCCATCGCTTCCCGGAACCTGGGCGCAAAGTTACGATCCGACGGGCCATTGGTGGCTATCAACCCTGCTCGCGTCGCTGCCGGTAATCGTGCTGCTGGGAACACTGGCCATCTTTGGGGTGAAGGCGCACTGGGCGGCCATCATGGGATTGGCGACAGCGTTGCTTGTCGCTATCTTCTTCTTCCACATGCCGGCGAGCATGGCTGCAAAGACCGCTGTCTATGGCACGGCTTACGGCTTGTTTCCCATCGGCTGGATCGTGCTGAACGTCATCTTTATGTATCAGCTCACGGTCGACTGCGGCCGCTTCGACGTTTTGCAACAGAGCATGACCGGCATCACGCAAGACCGCCGTTTGCAACTACTGCTGATCGCCTTCAGCTTTGGCGCGTTCTTCGAAGGCGCCGCCGGATTCGGCACTCCCGTCGCTGTTACCGCCGCCTTGCTGATCGGCCTCGGCTTCCGCCCGCTACAGGCTTCGGGATTGTCGCTCATCGCCAACACCGCGCCTGTGGCCTACGGCGCGCTAGGAACGCCGATCATTGCCCTCGCTAAGGTGACGGGCTTCAGCGAGATCACGCTGGGAGCCATGGCGGGACGCATCCTGCCGTTCTTCTCGTTGATTGTGCCCTTCTGGCTGATCTGGGCGTTCTGCGGATTCGAGGGCATGGTCGAAATTTGGCCGGCCATTCTGGTCGCGGGCGGATCTTTTGCTGTCACTCAGTACACCATCTCGAACCACCACGGACCGTGGCTGGTCGATGTGGGTGCGGCGGTGGTGTCGATGGTGTGCCTGATCGCCTTCCTGATGATCTGGCGCCCGAAGCGCATCTGGACACTGGAAGGCGAAGAGGCGAAGACGTCGCATAAGGCCACGCATGGCTACTCCAGGGGCGAAGTGGTACGCGCGTGGGTACCGTGGTTGATCCTCAGCGTTCTGGTCTTCGTGTGGGGTACGCAGACCGGCAAGCGGATCATGAACAACGCCTCGTTCGATCCGGCAGTAAAAACGACGAGCCACATTACTAACCCGCAATTCCCCGTTCCCGGATTGGACAAAATGGTGGAGCGCACGCCTCCGGTGGTTACCAAGAATGCCAAGGAGGGTGCGGTTTTCGGGCTGAACTGGCTCAGTGCGACGGGGACGAGTATTTGCATCGCTGGCATCATCTCGGGGCTGGTGATGGGCTTCAGTATTCCGAATATTTTCAAGGTGTACATGAAGACCATCGTCAAGGTGCGATTCTCGCTGATTACGATCGCGGCCATGATGGCGGTCGGCTTCATGACGCGATACGCCGGCCTCGACGCCACCATGGGACTGGCGTTCGCTCGAACCGGGCACTTGTATCCCTTCTTCGGAACCCTGCTTGGCTGGCTCGGCGTGGCTCTGACAGGGTCAGACACGTCGTCCAACGTGCTGTTCGGCAGCTTGCAGAAGATTTCGGCGCAACAGGTGGGCGTCTCGCCCATTCTGATGTCGGCAGCTAACAGTTGCGGCGGTGTGATGGGTAAGATGATCGACGCGCAAAGTATCGTGGTCGCCAGTACCGCTACCGAGTGGTATGGCCACGAGGGCGACATCCTGCGCTACGTCTTCTTCCACAGTATTGCGCTGGCGTGCCTGGTGGGAATCCTGGTGTTCCTGATGGCCTACGTCGCGCCATTCACGCATTTGGTGTTGCAGTAAAAGATCGCGGACTCGGAGTATCATCCCCATCCAACCTTGCATTGGGTGGGGATTTTTGTGTCGGGCGCAGAACCAGCTGAATGCGTTCCCATATGCAGGTGAAACCACCGGAAGATGTGGGATTGGGGAGCGCAGCCACTTATGTAATGGCGATATTAAAACAACTATCCATGCAGGCAGTAGTAACCCGGCTTACGACGATCCGCGAGCGGCGGTGGATGGCTCGAACCCACACCGAATCCAGGGTCTCGGCCCGAGGGTTCGTTCCTCTACTATTCAACCTTGAATCGGAATAGATTAATCCCAAGTAGCTTGGTCCACGGCAAAGCCGCAATGACGCTGGAGTGATCATCCGTCCACGTCACAGCAGGAGCTGTGACCGGTTTCCAGCCAATCGATTCAAATTCTGGCACTAGATCGAATGGCACAATAGCCGCCCATCGCGAGGGTAGACGGCCATGTGAAGATTCGACCGGCGTAACTTGAGAATCGTCGAGTTGCAAGGTCAAATGTCCGGATTGTTGGCCGGAACCAGCGATCACGGGAGCGAGCTCCAGATAATTATTCGAGACATGGGCCAGCAGGATGCCGCCGGGTTTCAATTTTTCGCTGTACATCGCGAATGCTTCCTTGGTGAGCAGGTGAAGCGGGATCGCATCCGAGCTGAATGCATCCAGCACGATGACATCGAATGAATGTGGGGCCGCATCTCGCATCGTGAGGCGCGCGTCACCCAAGACCACATCTTTAGCGCCAGGGCATTGCGAGAGAAAAGTAAAATACCGGTTGGCTATATCTTCGACCAAAGCATCAATCTCAAAAAAGGTGGTCGATTGCCCGGGCAAAACGTAACAGGCAGTAATACCTGCTCCGAGCCCAACGACTCCAACCCTGGCGAGCGGTTTATGCGATAGAACTCGCCCGAATACCTCCTTGACCGGCACATAGTATCCCGTCGGTGTCGTCTGCATCGGCGAGTCTGCAACTCGTTGAAGTCCATGAATGGTGGTTCCGTGTCTAAGGATGTGCCATTTACCGTCGGCTGCCGTGGTGACTTTGTAGGTCCCGAAAAAACTGCGGCCTTGGTACAGAGGCGGTGTTTCGATGCGGCCGATACAAAGTGAAACGATTGCAAGCCCCACAGCTGCCCACTTTACCGGGACCCTAAGGCAGAGAAGAGCACCCAGTAAGAGTACGAGAAGCTTGGTGCCGGGTTTGACAGAGGAGCCCATCAAGCGGATCGCAATTCCCGCAATGCACACGACCGCGATGCTGCTGCTTAACAGTTTCAGGTTTACGGGACGGCGACGCGCGGTTGAGATAGTCGGCAACAAGGCAGCAGCAACGATGAGCGTTAAAGGATATTCCCAGTAATCCGAGAAGATAACCGGCGCAACAACCGCATTTAACAGCCCTGCGAGTATTCCAGCGCCGGAAATCCAAAGGTAATACCCTGTCAAGTGCCGGTATCCGGGACGACGCGATGCTAACTCCGTGTGAAAGCCTAACGCGATAATGCCAAAGCAACACAGCTTGATCAGCCCCATCGCTGCCCATCCGCCTGGACGAACTCCGAAGCCCATCAAAAAAATCAGCATCGAACCTATCACCGTTCCCTGTAGCAAGCGTCCGCAGCGACTGGTCAACCATGACGGCCTCGAAAATGCCATGATGAAGCTAAGAAGATACAGACCTAGTGGAATCACCCACAGAAGTGGGATTGGCGGAAAATCGGTGGAGAGCTGCGCAGTGACTGCGTAAAGCAGACTGGCGGGAACAAAAGCAAGGGCCGCCCAGAGAAGCTTTTCACCGATTCGGGGCGATAGCTCTAACTCATCGCCTTCAGTGGGTAGCGTGTCTCGCCGGCGCCACTTGTACGCTGCAAAACCGCACCCCAAAGTCAATAGGGTGAAGACGGCATAAGCGCCCGACCAAATCTCAGTCTGCTGAGAGATGCGAAATCCTGGCTCAAGAATCGCAGGGTACATAGCCAGGCCAATAAGGCTACCTGCGTTGCTGGCCGCATACAAAAAGTACGGATCGGAGGCATTGCGGTGGTACGTTTGAGAAAACCATCGCTGCAACAACGGTGCACTCGTCGAGACAATAAAGAATGGCAGGCCGATGCTGAGAGTCGCAATCTCGACGATCGCCAGGATGGGATGATTCACGATTGTCTTGATATTCGTGGTGCCTCGGATGGCAATCGGCAAAACAAGAAATGGGACGAAAAGGACGAGTGATTGAGTTATCACCGACCGCCGGACAGTCAAGTTTCCAACCTTATGGCTGTAGATATAGGCGAGGAAAAGCGCGGACTGGAAAAATACCATCGCCGTATTCCAGACGGCAGCCGAACCTCCGAAGATGGGTAAGATTATCTTCGTAAACATAGGCTCTAAAAGGAAAAGGAGGCACGACCCGAGGAAAGCTGTTGCCGCAAAGATGATGACAATGCTCTTGGAATTGAAAACCTTGTTCACGGTTAGCACGTCGCCAGGAGCTCCCGAGTAGTTCACTCTCTATACCGCCAAAGGAAGATCGAGATTCGAATTCCGCGTCTCACGAGTAAAACGACACGAGGTGAGGGAAGTCGAGAGGTTTGCGACGATCAGCAGCGTTCTGTTGGCGAACGACACCGGAATAATGTAACGCAGTCTAGATAGCTGGCATAATTAGGCCATTAGACTCACAATCCTGTCACCGCTCTCGATGAGTGATGTAGCTCTCCAAGATTCCTACGCTTGTCCCTTCCGACTAACTTCACGGCCTACTGTGTTTTCTTTGTCGTGGTCGTGTGCTTTGCCGGAGCAGTCTTTGCCGCAGGTTTGGGGTGGGCATCGTCGGCGATTTGCTTGGCTACGGCGTCGGCCTCCTGAACGAATGTGTCGGTGACGGCATCCACTGCCATGGAATTAGCGTCAGCCGCGAGCGGCACGTCCTTCAATTCAGGCGCGGGCTTGCCCACTTTGTACAGGGTGATCAGCGTCAGCGCCTGATACTTCGTCGGATCAAGCGTTACGCCCTTGGGCAGGGAAGCCGCTGCAATGCCGCCGCTCCCTGCATCCTTCACGTCAGTGGGAACGGTGTACACGAAATAGTCGCATTGCTTGGCTCGGGCTTCGGCCTCCACGCTGGCCTGAGGAGATTCCGTCTCCAGCGGCACGGCCTCCAGTTGCTGGCGGCCAAACTCACTCAGCAAGTTGAGGCGCAGATTGTCGGCCGGCAGTGACTGTCCGCTCTTGTCGTTAATCTTCACCACTCCGATGCGAACCACGCCAGCCGCTTTCGGCGCGACGGATACAGCAGTCGGCTGAGCCGTATGCGCCGACGCTGCAGGATGAGTTGGCGCAGTCGTAGTCGCTACGGGAGCCGTTGTTTCCGCGCTCGTAGAGTGTGACGTGCCACCCGTCATGGCGCCCATATCCATGTTCTGACAGCCCGGAGGAGCATCGAACAGTGCCGGCTCCAGCGTGGTGTTGGTCAACTCCACCACCTCGGTGGTCACCGTGAAGGTGCGCTCCTGGGTGATCATGTTCATGGTCTGCTTCAGCGGATAACCCAGCGCCGCGCCGCCTCCGCCTTTCATCACGATGCGGTCGCGACAGCCGGGCTTTTCTCCTCCGCCGCAAGCCATGGAGCGATAGGATTCGTCGCCGCACGAGAATCCGGGTATGTCCGCATACCAGCCATCCATCTCCATCTTCATGTTGGACTGGTTGCAGGCATCGGGACTGGACGCCATCATCATGGTGCTCTTGATGTGGCGCGCCTTATAACCGAACATCTCCTGCCGCTCGCCGGTATCGGTGGAGGTGCGCGTGATAGTCAGCACGCCGCCTGCGCGCTGAGGCTCACCCTGCTTGCCGCTCATCATGTCACGCACGTTGGGTCTTGCCGGGCAGGAGCTCTCTCCTTCACCGAAGGGCATTACCATGCATTGATTGCCGGTGACGGTGATCATGCGTTTCTGGTCGCACTGCATGATGCTGGCAGTACCGCCGTGACCGCCGAAACTCATCTCGGTGCGCTGACGGGCACCCTTGATGTAGACCGTGCTCTCGGTCGAGTGCCCCATCACGGTGGTACGGGTTTTGATCTTTATGTCGGCTGAAGCAAAGGTGGACAGGCAGAGTACGGCAACCAACGACCAACGCAGACCGCGCATCGTGAGAAGCCTCCGGCTGTCACCAGCTTTTAACAGCCTCTCGCGTTCGTCAAGAACTAAAACGCAAACCGGCCGGCAACATTCCCTATTCGACTTCGTGCTTTGCGGTGTAGCCGTCGCGCGCGATGATCTGGTACTTGACGTCGTGGTTCTTTTCGTCTTTGATGACCAGCGGCTTGTCGTCCGGGCCGACCAGCTCGACCTTCAGCTTGCGGAAGGTGCCATCCTGCTTGGTATTGGTCGGCTTGTAGCTGATGGTGAACTGGTTGCGAATGGACTGCGCAACCTGCTGGAAGATCCCCGGCAGCTCGCCCGGTAAATCGTCGGTCCATACCATTGTCCGCCGGTAAGCGTAGCGAACTCCTTCATCTGTTGGTCAGCCACCACGTAATCTCATCATGTATTCCGATGAGTTAAGGCCAGTATCGGCCACGGTCAGCATTGCCTTCCCCGTGCTGATGGTATAGATGGTCACGTTGGGCGTGGCCTTCACCTTCTTCAAAATCTTGTCGCAGGTCATGTGGCTCATAGTATCGAGGCCGCTGCCCACGACGACCAGTTCCTTGTGGCCGGGGATGCGATCAAGCCGGTCAAGCGTGTCGAACATCGCGTCCCACAGGTTCGATTCGCGGAAGCCGGGAATGGTCAGTCGATTGAGCGCGCCGAAGATGGCCTGCTTGTCCTGGGTGAAGTCAACCAGGATGTGTTCCTTCATGTCGAACTCAACCACTGCGACCCAGTCCTCAGGTTTCAGGGCCGAGGCAAAGGCATACGAGGCGTTGAGTGCGTCGTACATGAAGTTGTAGTTGCTTTCGGAGAACTCGACCAGCAGTACCGCCGTGATCGGGGCCTCGCTTTGAGCTACGCTCTGAATCTTCTGGGGCACACCATCTTCCAGGATCCGGAAGTGTTCTTTGGCCATGTTGGGCGGCAGAGCGAGCGGAAGCCCATTCTTCTGCACCACCCGAGCATCGACCGTCACCACCGGTACGTCGACGCTCAGCGAGTACTCGGGCATGTTGTCGACTTTTTTCGGACGCGGAGGCGGAGGCGTGTCGTCTTCGGACGAGTCCTTCTTCTTGGGGACGGCGATCGGGCCGATATCGCCGCCGGGGCCGCCGGCCTCGGCAGGCATGTTGTCCGGCTGTTTCTGGCCATTCTGAGTCTGCGCCGACTGCGTCGAAGACGAACTGCTGGAGTCTTGCGACTGGGCCAGCGCCCATGGCGTAAAGAGCAGGACGGCAGCCGCGAGCAGAGCCACGAGCCCACAGTTTTGGACTACGGATGAAAATCGCTTGAATACTAAGGTGTTTCTCAGAAGACATCGGTGAGCCTCATAGGCCAGACTGTTTGTTAGTATAAATGCACTTTCAGCTACTTTGATTCGGTGCGAAGCGGCCTTTGGTGCCACTTCTTTTGACGTAACTGCTTCGCATCCGTCAAACCTGTGTACCTGGTCGTGCAGCAGTTCCCGCCGTAGCAGTCGGGCGCCAAGCCGACAGGCGCCCACACTGAAAGAAGCCGGGTGAGTCTGAAGGATGTCAATCATGTTGCGCCGCACCGTCTTGTCTTCGCTGCTTACTCGCTGCACTGGCCGCCTCCGCCGTCGAACGGAAAGTCCAAATCATGCCCGAAAGCCAGGTCAAGCCGGGCATGCACGGCGTTGCCTACACCGTCTTCGAAGGCACAAAGCCCGAGGCCATGGATGTCGAAATCCTGGGCACGCTGGGCAGCATGGCCGGCCCGAAGTCCGACGTCATCCTGGCGCGCCTGCACGGGGCGAAGGTAGAGTACACCGGCGTAGTCGCCGGCATGAGCGGCAGCCCGGTCTACATCGACGGCAAGCTGGTGGGAGCGATCGCCTATCGCATCGGCGAGTTCTCCAAGGAACCGATTGCCGGAATCACACCTGCGGCGAACATGCTCGAGATCAACGAGCTGGACAAGAGCCCCGGGCGATCTGGCGCGCGAGTTCGGAAGCTCCCAACAGGTAGCGACTCGCACCAGCGTAGGTGCGCCAGACGATTCCAACGCTGGGGCTGCCGGTTACGCCAATCTACTTAAGCCTATCGATACGCCGCTGGTCTTCTCCGGTTTCCGCGAAGACACCATGCGGTTCTTCGCCAAGGATTTCGCCTCCGTCGGGCATCGTGCCGGTGATGGGCGCCGGCTCGGTGACGAACGAAAAGCAGCCCGAGCCGATCGAGCCGGGCTCGGCCGTCAGCGCGTTGATGGTGCGCGGCGATATGAGCATTGCCGGCCACCTGCACCGTGACCTATATCGATGACTACACACCTGCTGGCCTGCGGACACCCCATCTTGCAGTCCGGCAACATCGACATGCCGATGACCAAGGCGCGCGTGCTGGCGACGCTGCCGTCGCCGCAGAACTCGTTCAAGATCGTCAACACCACCGAGACCATTGGCGCCTTCGTGCAAGACCGCCACACCGGCATCATGGGCCGCTTCGACCGCGCGCCGGAGATGATTCCGGTGACTCTGACCATTCGCGGCGTCAGCCATCCCAAGACGTTTCACTACGAGGTGCTGAACAACGCGAAGATCACGCCCGCGGCCATGATGGCCACCGTCTTCAACGCGCTGCAAGGCATGAACGAGTACGGCGAGGACACGACCTACCGGCTGGCGGGCGACATCTCGGTGCTGGGCTATCCCAAGCTGGCGGTGCAGAACATGTTCGCGCCGCTCGACGGCAACACGCCCACGGCCTACAACATTGCGATGTCCATCGGCGAGCACTTCAGCCGCATCTTCGAGAACCCGTACGACACGCCGAAGATTGAAGGCGTCGAGCTGAACTTCGAACTGGTCCCCGACCGCCGCACCGCCCGCCTCGAAACCGCGCGCACCGACGTGACCGAAGCGCGTCCCGGCGACGAGATCACCATCGAAACCCTGCTGCAAGCCCTATCGCGGCGAGAGCGTGGTGCGGCGAGATCCCGATAAAGATTCCCACGTCGACTCCCAAGGGTACGCTGCGCATTCTCATCAGCGACGGCGAAACGCTCGACAAGATGCATCGCGTCTCGAAGGAGATGAGCCGCCGCCTCGACCTGGGCTCGACCATCGCGCTGCTGAACCAAGGAACACTCCAACTCGCAGGTCTACATCTCGCTGCTCGAAGCCAATCCGCAGGCCATGGTCGATGACAAGATGATGCCCACGCTTCCGCTGTCGGTGATGAACGTGATGGACGGCATGCGCGGCACCCAGGACATGGTGGTGGTCGGCGAGTCGGCGGTGAATGAAGCCGCAGCCCCGGTCGACTACGTCGTGTCGGGCTCGCAGGTCATCACGCTGAATATTAAGTAGGCAAAGAGATTGGGAGGATTCGCGGGAGCCGCGACTTTTGATCTGCCTATGTCCCGTCCCCGCAGGGGACAGCATATCTGAGCCCAGGAGTTTCAATGCTGGGAAACCGTTCCCACAACCCCGAGTCCCGCCAGGGACGGTATATGTCTCACCCAAACACGTATTTGGGATCGTACGTCCCACCCGACTCTCGCAGCAGGGTCAGACGCGAAGCTCGAATATGTAATAGCCGGCAGGGCGGGATGGGGTGAGCCCGCCTCGTGAGCGGCGGGAAGGAGTACATGAAGATGGTATAGCCGCGTCAGCGGCGATACGCTTTATGTCGCCGCTGACGCGGCTCACAATATCATTCGGACGATTTCCCGGCGCTCACGCGCCGGTCTCACATCATCCCGCCCTTCAGCCTGTTCAATACCGGTATCGCCATCCAACAATACAACACGCATCCCCAGCATTGAAATGCTGGGCTTAGATATGCTGTCCGCTTCGCGGACGGGCTCAGAGCCGAACGGGCGAGCTTTTTACGGCGCCGACCGCGGGCTTACGTCCACGGCTAGAACAAATTGTGCCCTTCGGGCTTCACCTCCCTCTTCCGCTCCTTCCCATCTTGGGAAGAGACTTTAGAATTCTTAGCGATACTATTCGCATTGTTGTTCCCTCTGTCCTACCATGCAGTCGCCTCCCCCAAGTGGCGTTGATCACACAGCTGTGATTGAAGTAGCAGTCTTCCACCAACTGAATACATAAAGACCCCTAAAGGAGGAGAAATTGAAACTGCATCTTGCAGTCGTATTCCTTGCCATCCTTTGTCTAGTGTTTACCGTTCCCACCTTCGCCGATAACGTGATTTTTGACGATGGCGCGACAAACGGAACCTACAATGGTTTCTTTATTGATGGTCCAAACCCCGGTCCGTACAGTCAGTCGATTTCAGACGGATTCGTCGCCACCGCCAGCGGGGTTGCCAGCAGCCTCGACTTCGGTATCTGGGTCCCCACCGGGACGACTCCGACCACGGTTTCGTGGTGGCTCGGCACGTCGGCGTTCGGCGGCGATCTGGGGAGCGGCAATGTCGCCCAGGTGGGCTACACCTTTGCGCCTTAGCAACGGCTTCGGCTATGACGTCTATACTGCTCACATCACGGGCCTTTCCGGCACGCTGACGCAAGGCGAGACCTACTGGCTCAGCCTGGGTAATGCCAACGATAGCGCCTTCACCCAGTTTGATGGGTGGGATGTAGTTCCGGGTCCTGCCACCTGTAACTTTGCAGTAGGTGGAGTGAACCAGGGAGACTGCGGAGATGGCGGCGAAGCCTTCACGCTTTATAGCAACCCCATTCCCGAGCCCGGCACGCTGGTTATGTTGGGCGGCGGCATCCTGGCTGTGGCCGGCACCCTGCGTCGCAGAATCGGTCTCTAGCCGAACAACTTGATCCTCAGCCTAAGCCGGAGCTTCCGCTCCGGCTTTATTTTTTCTGATCCGTGAGATCCGCGTGAATCCGTGGCTCGCTTTTTCCGACGGAGCCGCGACGTTTGACACGCCCCGCAGCGCCCCCCTACTCTTTTCTTTCCTTGCATCGGATCACGGGTCCCTTATGAAAGTTCTCGTCCTCGGCAGCGGTGGTCGCGAGCACGCGATGGTGTGGAAGCTGCGGCAATCGCCGCGCATCAGCAAACTCTATTGCGCACCGGGTAATGGCGGAATCGCCGAAGATGCCGAATGCGTTTCCGCCGACCTGAAGAGTCTCGACTCGCTGGTGCAGCTGGCAACCAATCTCAGTCCTGATCTCACCGTGGTCGGTCCCGAGTTGCCGCTGACGCTGGGCGTGGTCGACGAATTCCAGCGCCGCGGCTGGGCGATCTTCGGGCCGACCAAGGCCGCGGCGCAACTGGAATCGAGCAAGAGCTTCGCCAAGGAGTTCATGCAGCGGCACCGCATCCCCACGGCGCATTACGCGATTTGCACCAGCAAAGACGAGCTGCGCGAGGCGCTGGCGTTGTTCCATACCCCGATCGTCGTCAAAGCCGACGGACTCGCTGCGGGCAAAGGCGTCGTCATCGCGCAAACCAAAGAAGAGGCGGAGACGGTTGCCGACCGACATGCTCAGCGGCAAGATGCTGGGCGAGGCCGGCTCGCGCGTGGTGTTGGAAGAATGCCTGCAAGGCGAGGAGCTGTCGTTCCTGGTGATGAGCGATGGCGAACGCCTGGCGCCGCTGGTCGCCTGCCAGGACCACAAGCGCGTCTTCGACAACGATCAGGGACCGAACACCGGCGGCATGGGCGCCTACTCGACCGACCAGATTATCGACGAAGAGATGCGCAAGTGGCTGGTGACGCACATTGCGCAACCGGTGATCGCCGGCATGAAGGCCGAGGGCGCCGAATATAAAGGCGTGCTGTACTGCGGAATCATGATGACGGCGCGCGGGCCCATGGTGCTGGAGTTCAACTGCCGCTTTGGCGATCCCGAGACGCAGCCCATCATGATGCGCCTGGACAGCGATCTGCTCGACGCGCTGCAGGCCTCGGTCGAAGGACGGGTCAGCGATGGCGATTTCAAGTGGTCGCCCGATCCGGCGGTCTGCGTGGTGATGGCGTCGGGCGGATATCCCGGCTCGTTCGAGGCCGGGCAAGATGATCACCGGCATCGATGAGGCCGACCGCATCTACGGAGTGAAGGTCTTTCACGCCGGCACGACGCGACGTGAGGGCGCGTATTACACCGCAGGCGGACGCGTGCTGGGCGTGACCGCGCGCGGCGTCGATCTTCCCGAGGCCGTCGATCGCGCTTACGACGCAGTGATGAAGATTCGCTTCGAAGGCATGCACTATCGCAAGGACATCGCGGTGCGAGGGCTGCGGCGTTTGCGGGAGAAGAAGTAAGAGGCACGCTCTTCGCTCTTCGCCTTTCGCTTTTCGCCAGATGTGCCAGGCATGGGATTGGTCAGCGGTCGATTCTTTGCGAATGCACCTGCCTTGCAGAGGCCACATAGCTTAACCCACATGCGCCAAGTTCCGCCTTGTCCAAAAAGCGGGGATTCCCCTAATTAAATCCTTGTTGTTCCTCGTGGCTCGTCCTAAAATGTGTGCCACCTTCGGGTAGCAGTAAATCGCGACAGCGAAAATGCCTCCCGCGAAATCGGATGGACACCGTTGCCCACCGTCGATTTCCCTCAGGCAACAAAAAAGGGCCTGTAGTTCATTAACCGTTGCTTGCGTTCATGTGCGAAACCCATTCTGGTGGGGGAACGGAGCATCGGATTTCAGCTTCGCTCTAACAGATCGGCAGTGCATCGCCGAGCAGGAGGAACAATGACACGTGGGAAATCAGTAGTCTGGTTGACTCTGTTGATGTTTCTTGGGTTCGTGGTTTCGGCGCAGGCGAACTCA
Source organism: uncultured Acidobacteriaceae bacterium (assembly GCA_963819645.1). GTDB lineage: Bacteria > Acidobacteriota > Terriglobia > Terriglobales > Acidobacteriaceae > CAVVDY01. The sequence goes on along the minus strand of CAWFWZ010000004.1, from coordinate 407,654 downwards.
ATCCTCGACCAGAACAATCCGCCATTGAATGTCGGCCTGAATGACGGTCTTGAATGGCAGCAGCAGATCACCGTAGGTCTCGGCGGCATTCTGTCCGGCATCACGCTTTACACGCAGTCCGGCACCGACACCGACCTGGTTAGGATCGGCGTTGGCTCGGCGCCCTTTACCGGTGCATGGGCGTTTCAGACGACGGTTGGAATCAACGCCGGTGGAACGTTCATCGACACTTCGTCGGCTAACATCGCGCTCAATCCCAACGATCTCTTCACCATCGATGTGTCCGGCGGCCCGGGATGCTGCAATCTCTATGGCTCGACGAGCGCGTACTCCGGTGGCGACCTTTATCTCGACCTGAACGGCCAGTTCACCGACTATACCCAGGATTTCGGTTACAGCATGGCTTTCCAGACCTACATGAACACCGAAGTGCCTGAGCCAGGCACGCTCGTATTCATGGGCACTGGCGTGTTGGGCCTTGCCGGTGTGTTGCGCCGCAAGATCAATCTGTAGTTAGTTTCGAAGCTTTCTACACCAGCCGGGGGCATAGGTTCCCGGCTTTTTACTGTCCCCACGGCGTATCACCAGACTCGCTGCGCACCATACAGATCAAAACATTCATCTGCAGAAACGATTGGCAGGTTGCGGCGCCTGGCTTGCACCACGAGCAAGCGATCAAATGGATCTCGGTGGTGCTGCGGCAAGTCTTCCACATCTGCCAAATCGTCAAACTCAAGCGGCACCGCGGAAAGCTGCAGCTCGCGCACCATGTGCAACAGGAATTGTTTCGCGCTTGTGCGCTGACCGTTCGGCCCCAGAAGCTGGAGCTTGCCCAAACTGCTCTTGATTGCCATCTCCCATAGGCTGACGTAACTGTAGGAGTTGTTTTTCTGCCGCATGACCTTGGCGGCGCGTCTGCTGAGCTGGCCCGGCTGGAGCCCGTACCAGATTAGAGCGTTGGTATCGATCAACATTTCAACTGTAATCCTCAAAGCCCTCCGGGATAACGTCGAAGTCGGGGGCGATCTCTACGCTCCAGCCTTGCGCCTTAAGGAATCCCGGTGGCGGCACCGCAGCGCTCTCTGTCGGAACCGGCGCATGGACAATCCTGGCGATGGCTCGTCCGTGCTTCGTAATCGACACCTCTTCGCCCCGCTCAACAGAACTCAGTATCTCAGCAAAATGCTCGCGAGCTTCGGAGACGGTGTACGCCTTCATGATTTGTTAATTGTACATTTTGTTTTGTACAACTTCAAGGGCTTGCTTGCGGGCGGCGAATCTCGGTATCCCGTATCGGGCCATTCAACGAGAAGTGGTGGCCGATAGCTGATAGCTGAGAGCTTTCCCTACTGCACCTTGGTCGCCGGATCTTCACTGCGCGAGGCAATGTAGTCGTCGATCGCACGCTCGAGCGTGCCTTGCGCGCGCAGGACGTACTCAATCGCATCGCGTACGGCACCGTGTCCGCCATTGTTCTCGGTGACGTAGTGGGCTTCTTGCAGCACTTGCGGCCGGGAATTCCTGACGGCGATCGCCAGTCCGCACAGGCGCATGACCGGAAGATCGATCACATCGTCGCCGACGTAGCAGACTTCTTCTGCGCGAAAGCCGTGCTTGTCGAGAATCTCGTAAAACGCGGCCGCCTTATCCTGCTGCCCCTGGTAAACAATGTCGATCTTCAGATCGCGGGCGCGTAGCGCAACTGTCTCCGAGATGCGCTTGGTGATGATGCCGGCCTTGATCCCGCCAAGACGCAGCAGCGAGAATCCTGTGCCATCATGCGCGTTGAAGCCTTTCGCCTCCATCATGCTCGAGCTGGCGATGCCAAACCCGCCTTTGTCGGCGTACTGCTCGCGCCGCTCGTGCGTGCCGTGTCCTGTTGCGCCGCCAGGGGCGGGGAAGAGGAAGATGGTTCCGTCGGTCATCACTCCATCAACGTCGAACAGCATGAGCTTGATCTTGCGAGCGCGTTCGTCGGACATGTGCTGATGGTAATACAGCTCTCAGCTGTCAGCCGTCAGCTTTCAGTTTGAACCGTCGCTTGGGCATCAGGTATCAGGCGTCAGGCGTCAGATGAAATCCGGAATAGCAGAGGAACGGACAATTAATAGCCGAGCATAATATCTATCTGAGACCTGAGACCTGAGATGCTGATGCCTGATACCCAAGCCGAGAGCTGAAAGCTGATAGCTCGCAACGAAAAACCCTCCGCGGAACAGGGGCGAGTTGTTCCGCGGAGGGCATAGCCGTTGTTTAAACGACCATTCTCAGGGTTGTTGGTCGGATAAACCCTGCACCTTTCAGAGAGTTTCGAGGGCGAGAGCCGATTGAAAAACTGCCACCGGAACTCGCAATCGAGGAGCTCCGACGTTGGTTCGGCGCTGTGTCCAAAATCTGGAAAGGTTAATCCGTATTCATAGATTTGTAGGGCAAGTGAACTTGCTGGATTTTCCAATGAATGCGCCGGCTCAATCGAAAGTTGACGCACTGATAAACCGGCAAAAGCCTTAATGACTTTGTGAATAGCACCTGGTCTGACCTGCAACTTACTCGTAAGTGGCTTCATCTCTTCTGTTTGTGGACTTGGTTCCCGCCCTCGACCGCGCGATTTTGGGGTTGAAGTCTGAGATCAGATTACCTACTATCGAAACCAGTTTCGGATCAGGGTGTGAGGTTAGAGAGTCCTGGTCCACAACGTGCTGTAGAAACTTGGGATTCGCCATGACTTTCCCCCGCGCCATCGTAGCTCGCGTCGCCGCCGCATTGCTCGCATTTTCATGTGCGGCGCCGGCGGCCACCATCGCCGCCAATCATCACACGACGCACAGCTCCAAGAGCAAGTCCACTAAGATCACCGAGTCGGCATCGGCGCAGAAGAAGATCGCGAAGTCGCGGCACAGCAGCAAGACGGCCGCCAGCCGCAATCGTTCCACGCACACTGTGGTTGCGACATCCAAGTCTAAAAAGCATAAGTATTACGAGCGCTTCTCCGGTAGCTCGTTCGCACTTGACCAGACGGAAGGCGATGTCACGGCGGGCGAAGATCCGGTGGTTCGCGCGGCAGCCATCGATGCACTCGGCAACATGAACGGCACCATCGTCGCTATCGATCCTGACAGCGGACGCATCCTGGCGATGGTCAATCAGAAGATGGCGCTCTCCGCCGGCGCAACGCCCTGCTCGACCATCAAAGTCGCGGTGGCGCTCGCGGCGCTGAGTGAAAACGTCATCACCAAAGACACTCTGGTTCCGCTCGGCAAGTACTACAAGGTGGACCTGACCACCGCGCTGGCGCACTCCAACAACGCGTACTTCGAGGCCGTCGGCCGCAAGCTGGGATTCGAGAAGGTCAGCTACTACGATCGGCAATTCGGCCTTGGCGAACTCGCAGGCTACAACATTCCCGGTGAGCATCTGGGGACCTTTCCCAGCGAAGAGCTGGACGCGAAGCTCGGCGGCGTCGGGAAGATGTGCTCGTTCGGCGAAAGCATCTCGCTTACTCCGTTGCAGCTGGGAGCGCTGATGGCTTCAATCGCCAACGGCGGTACCTTGTATTACCTGCAGCATCCCACCACGCCGGAAGAGGTCGCGAGTTTCACGCCCAAGGTTAAGAGACGTCTGGATATCGGTCCGCTGATTCCTGAAATCTCCGAGGGCATGTCGGGAGCGGTGGAGTACGGCACGGCGCGCCTGCTGCGCTCGAACTTCATCGAAGAGCCGGTGCTGGGTAAGACCGGAACCTGCTCCAAGTCGGGCACGCGATTTGGATGGTTCGGCTCCTACGCCGACACGCAGTACGGACGCATCGTGACCGTCGTATTCCTGCAAGGTGGACGTCCAACCTTCGGCCCAAAAGCCGCCGAGCTAGCCGGCCGCATGTATCGCAATCTCTACGACCACGACTACTTCGCTTACAAGCCGGCTCCTACGACAGCGCAAAAGGGAGTCGTCCCTGCGACCGCTCTCGGTGTGACGCAGTAAGAAAACCGCTCTTGGCTTTTGGCTCTTAGCATTTGGCCTGTTGGCCGGCGAGCCACAGAATTTTCTGTTTTGCTGTGACCGGTAGGGCGGCCCTTCAGGCCCGCGTTCGGCTGCCGTTCCAAATTCAGGGTTGTCATTCAGTTGGTGCAGCCCCCACCGCAGGTTTCAGATCTCCTCAACATAAATTTGCAAAATCGACACCTAGGTGACGTTGCGCCGATAGCACTTGGGTCTATAATCGCGCAACTTGTCAGAAGCAGCGACAAGTCTGGAGGTTATCAACCATGCAGATCGAAGTTACGCGGCGCGTGTCGCATCTCGTGTTCTCGAAGGTCGTCTCTCTCTGCGTCCTGCTCGCAGCGGGCACGTTGCTGAACGCTCAGGTTCGCACACCGAATGGGCTGGGCATTTATCCGCCCTCAAGCATCGAGCGGCCTGCCGATGTCGGCGTCCGCATGCACACCAACTACATCATCTATGCGCCGGGAGGAGTCGTCGTTCCTGCGGCGAATCCTGGTGGAGAAACACCGGCTTCGCTGGGATGCGTTTACGGTCTGGTCTCGAACCCGCTTTCTGGCTGCCCCATCGCCACGTCCACCTCGCTTCCCACTGGTGGCAGCGGCGTGATCGTGATCGTCGATGCCTATGACTATCCTTCCGCGGCCGCAGACCTGGCGACGTTCTCCACTGAGTTCGGCTTGCCACAGGCGAACTTCACCGTGCAGTATGCCAGCGGACGGAAGCCAACCAACGGCTGTCGCAGCGGTTGGCAAGGTGAAGAGGCTCTGGACATCGAGTGGGCCCATGCCATGGCCCCGAATGCTTCAATCGTGCTGATGGAAGCTTCTTCGGCCAGCAATACCGCGCTCTACCAGGCGGTAACGGCGGCGAACTCTTATATCGCGTCGCATGGCGGCAAGGGCGAAATCTCGATGAGTTGGGGCGGAAGCGAAACCAGCGGCGAAAGCAGCAGCGATCATTACTTCACCCAGTCGGGCGTGGTGTACTTCGCGTCGTCAGGTGATTCACCGGGCGTGATCTATCCCAGCTCGTCGCCGAATGTGTTGTCGGCCGGCGGCACGCAGGTCAACCGTAGCGGCGGTAACTACACCAACCAGACAGCGTGGAGCAGCGGCGGTGGCGGCGCCAGCGCGTACGAAGCGCGCCCGTCCTTCCAGAGCTCCATTTCAGGCATCGTCGGCAGTAAGCGCGGCACGCCCGATCTGTCGTTTGACTCCAGCGGAGGCTCGCCGGTCGCTGTCTACAACTCGAACTGCTATGGCGGATGGCTACAGGTGTACGGCACCAGCGTGGCTTCGCCGGCGCTTTCGGGAATTATCAACGCCGCGGGGCAGTTCAAGTCCAGCAGCAACGCCGAGAATACTCTGATCTACAGCAACATGGGCTTCACCAACTACTTCACCGATATCACTTCCGGAAGCTGCGGCACCCACAGCGCAACTACGGGGTGGGATTTCTGCACCGGAGTAGGAGTGGACAAAGGCCTGGTCGGCAAATAGACAGATTCGCGCAGTCAGCGAACGAAGTCCAACTCCCGCCTGATTTTTCAAGCTCAGGCGGGAGCTTTAGTTTCACTCTTCAGCAACCAATTACGGCATCAGAACGACACCCTTACCCCCAACTGCGCCGCGAACGGGATGCCCACCGTCGTGCCCGGGCCGAAGAAGTCGCCCAGGGCTCCGGCAGGAACCAGGAACTGCTTCGAGCTGGTAATCGGTACGCAACCTGTCGGATAGCAGACTTGAGTAGCGTTCGAAAGATCGTTCACCGGATTGGGCAGCGCCGAGATGTCGGTGACGTAGTTGGCGCCCGGATTATTGCGATTGAATAAGTTGAAGAATTCGGCAAAGGGATAAATCTGCCACCGCTCTTTCACCTTGAATGGCCGTGCCACCCGCATGTCCACCTGGAAGTAAGGGGTGCCGCGGAACTGGTCCAGTGTCGTCTGTTGGCCATTGATCACCGCGCGATCGTTACCCGGATCGCCGAGTCCGTTCACATCGACAGGAGTAGTGAGCGTGATAGGACGACCGCCTTCGGCCTGGATCAATGTGGAAACCTGAAAGCCTCCCGGAACGTAGAAGACGCCGGCCAGGGTGAAGCGGCTGCCGACATCCTCTCCCGACGCGCCGTAATCGCCGGGGCCGAAGGGATTCAAGGGATTGCAGACGCCATCGACATAGTCAAACAGTTCACCTAATATGCAACCCCAGGTATTGGCGCGCGAGTAGGTATAGCTGGCAGTAAGGTTGAAGCGACGACTGACGTTTCCCTGCACCCGCAGCAGCAGCGCGTTATAGGCCGAGCGATTGTCCGACTTGAACACAGAAATGTCGGGCACATTCGCCATCTGGGTAGCTGGATCCTGCGCGAACAGCGGAGAGAACAGCGTGTTACCCGCAATGTAGTTGTAGCGGGCGTAGCTGTGAACGCCCTTTTCGTAAACGTAATCGCCGCTCAGCGTCCAGTTTTTGTGCCACAGATACTGCACTCCCACTGTCGCGTGGATGGCGTAGGGCGTGTGATAGTTGGGATCGATCATGACCCCGGCGCCGCCATTCGCCGATCCGGGCAGACAGCCGGCGTCGCCAGGCATCGTGCAAGGCGCAAAGGCGGACGGCGTGTTCACCGCCTGAAATGCCGTAGCCCAACCGTTCTGCGCCAGATCGCTGTAGTACATCCCAAACCCGGCGCGGATCACCAGGTCTTCAGTGGCGTCGGGAGAATACGCAATTCCGACGCGCGGCGCGAAGGCATGACGGTAGTCATGCGGCACGCCGGTGGGCAGCGGGAGTTGCAGCCCTTGAACCGTCTGCACTGCGGGGTTGAATTGCTGGTTGACTCCGTTAGCCTGAAATAATCCAAACGTCGTATCCCACCGCAGGCCATAGTTGATGGTTAGCTGCGGCGACACACGAAACTGATCCATGGCATAAATGCCAAGGCGCTGAATGTTCTGATTGAAGCCTCCGTAACCATCGGGAGTCGAAGTGGTCTGGCAGTTCGTGCCATCGAACGGCGGAAGGCAATTCAGCTCTGCGGTGAGCTGGTCCGGATTCGTCAGGTAGAAGGTCGGATTTTCCGTCAGCGTGTAGAGAGTTTCTGCCTGGCCGGGAAACGCTCCGCTCAACACCGGCTCGTGGATGAAGTCAACCCCGAACTTCGGCGCGTGTCTGCCCACCGATCCGCTCACATCGTAGCGAAACTGATATTTCTCCTGGTTGCGAATCACGGGAAATGCCGTGATCGCGGTAACGAACTGGTTGTCACCATAAGTTTCGAAACCGGAGATGGTCTTCGAGGTGGAGCTGAAGGGGAAAGCCAGCGCGAATCCCAGATATCCGTTGCGATCGGCGGTCCCGTGCAGATAGCTGAGGCCGAGTGTGAGGTTGCCGACCCATGCGGGGCTGAAGGTGAAGGTGTTGCTGATCACCCCATTCTGGTAATTCGAATGCGTGGTCGCGCCGGTGGAGGGTAGCGTCGCCTGTTGTACCAGGGCGTTGTTGGTGGTCGAGTTGTCCAGGGCATAGCGCACGAACCATTGCGAACGCTGCGACTGTGCCCAGTCAAAACGAATGTCACCCAGGTACGACTGGTAGGGCACGCGAACAAACGGCGGAATCGGGATGGAGCTGGTGTTGGGAATCAGTCCTTGCTGCGCCAGCTGATTGAGCGCGTTGAATTGCGTGAGGCTGTCGGGACTGTAGTTGATGCTGGCGTGCTCGTTCACCATTTCGAAGCCGGTGTAGATCCACAGCTTGTCTTTGACGATCGGCCCGCCGAGGGTCCCAACATAGTTCTGCCGCGAGAACGGCTGCTTGGGTTCGGGCGCCGGATTCTCGATAGGGAAGCGGGCATTCAGGGCGGAAGCGCGTTCGAAGACGGCGAAATCGCCATGCCAATCGTTGGTGCCGCTCTTAGTGCTGATAACGACAGCGCCGGCCGTAGTGCGTCCGATATCGGCATTCTGTACCGAGGTCTGGAAGGCAAACTCGCGGACTACATCCGGCGAGAAGTTTTGTAGAAACCCGCCGATGTAATCGTCGGAATTATCGACGCCATCGACGTTGAGGCTGTTGTTCAACCCGGAACTGCCGCCGGTGGAGACAGCAGTGATGCGCGCCTTCGTGGGATCGGAAGGTTCAACCGGCTCGGTCCCCGGCACCATGTACGCGATGTTGGCGAAGCTGCGCGCCGCCAGCGGGATGTCCTGCAGATCTTTAGTAGTCACGACACCACCATTGACGGCGTCCGTGGTATCGAGCGCCTGAGTGGTGATGGAGGACGCCTGAGCTTGCACATTGACTGTCGCCGTCGCCGCGCCCGGACGCACCGTTACCAGCACGTCGCGCGTACTGCTCACCAGCACGCTGACATCGGTCTCCGCTTTGGCGAAGCCCTTGGCCTCTACCACAATGTGGTAGCTTCCTGGAATCAGCTCAGAGAAGCGAAACTCCCCAAACGCGCCACTGGTGGCCTGCCGCGATACGCCCGACGAGTTGGAGGTTGCGGTGACTGCGGCTGATCTCACGCGCGCTCCGCTTGCATCCTGTACTTCGCCGATCAGAGTGCCGGTTGCATTCTGCGCTGCGGCAAATTGAGAAATAATGAGAACCGTGAGGATGACGAGGAAACTGCGGAAAAGGAACGAGAACCTGCTAACAAGATCGGAACCTCGCATCAAACCACCTCGGGAGACAGCAAGAATGCAACCCTGAACAGCCGTTGTGTGACGAGGCTAATCGCCCGCGGATAGTACTACCATGAGTAGTAGTGGAGAAATCGAATCCTGAAAAAGCAGGGCAAACGGCGCTTGGCGGTTTTTCGAAGCGGCAGAGGCAATCGCCCCGCTAGTCGATGAACGCCACCGACTGCACGCCGGCGATTTCGAAGCGTTTGCGGCAGCGAATATTCTTGCAGGCGACCAGATCGTCACGGCGCACCATGTAGGAACGGGCCTTGGCGAATTTGGCGCGGTCGCGCTCGTCGGCGCGTCCCGGAAGCTGGCGCTTCTTGGTGCGCACGAACCAGCCCAGATCGTACTCGCCTTCCTGCCGGCAATGAGGACAGATCAGCGTTGCCTTCTTCGTTTCCTGACGTTCATCGTAGAAGTCACGCTCTTCCATTTCGTCCTCCCGGCAGAGTTGCAGCCGCTTCAATTAAAACACAGTGCAACAAATAAACTCGCGCCTGTGAAGGTCCGCGTCAGGGCACGACCTTGGTCGTGCCGATAAGCGCCTCTTTTGATTCGGGCTTCAGCCTCTGCGTCTTCAGGATGCGAAGATACAACGAGCAATGTGGATAATGCTCAGGCAGCCTCGCCATTCCCGCCCTTACTGGATTGTTGTAGATGTACTGCTGGTGATTTCGAAAGCTTTGCTCGTCACGGACCCGGACATCGGAGAAACCGCGTTGCCAAACCTCACCTTTAAATCCTAGTTCGCTTCTCACTCGATACGAGAAATTGCCTTTGATGAGCTGCATGGCTTTCTCAATGCTTATTGAGTGGTCGACGGTGATGAGTAGATGAACGTGATTTCGCATCACGACAAAATCGTGGACCTGGAATTTTCTTTCGCGGAGGTACGAGCGCAGGACATCGACAAATAAGTCGGCCATGCGGTCGCTTTGGAGAATGGCTTTGCCTTCGGCTGCTCGCGTTGTGACGAAAAAGGTGCGAGCCTCAGCCTTTGCCGACTCTGGAGGAGCAGGCCTCGACGGTTTTGACATATGCAGGGGCTAAAGCCCAGATTATTTTGTGTGAGTGTCGGCACGACCGAGGTCGTGCCCTGACGCGAATCTTCGCAACCTCGCGTGCTCCACCCTGTTGTTCTTACGCGTAGTATGCGGCGTTCTTCTCGATGAACTCTGCCTTATCGGCCGGAACTTCTTCGTTCGGGAAAACCGAATTCGTCGGGCAGACCGGAACGCAGGCGCCGCAATCGATGCAGCCGTTGGGATCGACCCAAAGCTGGGTGGCGGCCTCGAAACCGTCCTCGTCCTTTTTGGGGTGGATGCAATCGACGGGACAAGCCTCGACGCAGAGTTCATCCTTGGTGCAGGTATCAACAATCGTATAAGCCATGAGTGCGTTTTCTCCGATCTGCGAATGCGTGCCCCGGCCATTTCGGCATCGGTGGCAGCGGCTCATCGCCGCCATCACCACTCTAGGAAAATCGTTACCCGACGGGCCGTGACATACGTCACTCGGCTTTGTGAGCTCTGAACTTCGGTTGACTTTTTGGCGTGAGATGGCGCGTCATTGAGCAGAAACTGTGGCTTGGTAATTGCTAAAATAGTTAATAACCGAAGGTGAAGCAGGGCCAGTTGTGTACATTTTGCACGATTTTGGCCGACCTGCAGAGCAGCTTTGACATCCAATAGTGGTTGACTGGCTTTTCTGTTAATTCCATTACAATCGTTTCTTCGCAACTCTTTGAAGGAGCTGGTGAATGCAAGCGCCCAAGCGGCCCAAGGTATTGGTAGTCGACGACGAGCAGGTAATAGCGGACACTCTGGCCAAGATTCTCGACATCAATGGCTACGACGCCTCTGCGGTGTACAGCGGATTGTCCGCCGTTGAAAGCGCGCGCAGCCTGCAGCCGGATCTCATCATCAGCGATGTGATCATGCAAGATATGGACGGCATTGAAGCCGCCATCAAGATTCGCGACTTCCTGCCCTCATGTAAGATCCTGCTCTTCTCCGGACAGGCAGCGACCGCCGACTTACTGGAGAACGCCCGTTCTCAGGGCCACGACTTCGAAATCCTGGCCAAGCCGGTGCATCCCTCAGAGTTGCTGGCAAAGTTGAAGATGGCGGGGTGAGCGCTTAATTGCTCGGAACGTCCTCAGGCCAAGTAACGTTGACCGTAGCGTGGGGGATTTCCCCGCCTTCCGTAACCGCTACGAGAGTGTCGGCGTCGCAGCCAGGAAATAGGTCTCTCATCGTCTGTTTCACGGCTTCAATGAAGACTCCCACGTTGTGGGACCCTTCGTACTTGGCAGCCACAGCCTGCAGTTTCTCGGCTTTGTCAGCCGGCCATTTCCGATTGCCTTCCAGGGTCAGCCCGGCGACGGTGAACTGCGGCCCTTCCTGAACGTCAACACGAAAGATAAGCGTCCGGCTCTGACGGGTTTCGTCGTTCAGCGTATTCTTCACCACCGCTGTGATCTGCATGTAGCCTTCACGGGCATATAACTCTCGCATGGCGCGCTCGCCCTGTTCGATCTTCCAGCCGTCAGCCACGTCGCCGTCGTTGATCGGAAACACCTGCCGCAGCTGCGCAGCAGAGAGCGCTTTATTGTTTTCGAATTTGATCTCCTTAAGCCGGTATTGCTCGCCTTCGCGGATTCGTAGTGTCACCGCGATGTAGTGTTTGGTGGCCGTCTCGCTCACCACTTCTGTTGCCGCGGTGGCGACGTCCGCCTCGAAGTAGCCGTTGCTTTCCAGCTCGGCTTTGGCAATCTTTTGCACGAAACGTCCAGGGTCAGGCGGATATCCGAGGTCATGAAGCTTGCTTTCAATACGAAGAAGGTTTTCGGAAGAGATGCTGCTGTCATTGGTGATGTGCAAGCTTTGAATCACGATGCGAACTCGTGGCGGCCCGACTTGGCCATACAGCGGAAAGGTAGAAAACAGCAGCAGAAGAGGGATCACCAAACCCATAGGTCTCCTCCGTTGGCCGATATTATAGGCCGGAATGGGTGGCGCGGCCGCGAACGGCCAATCTGGAAGTCGCGATTCCGATGTTATAATCGTGGTTTGCCCGGCGACTCCGCTCGGGTGCCTCATGCAAGTCCTCCTTTGGCGTGCGTGGGATGCAAAACTAGCCATCTTTCTTCGAGGTCTCTCATGTCAGGCCATTCAAAATGGGCCACAATTAAGCACAAAAAGGGCGCGCTGGATGCCAAGCGCGGCAAGATTTTTACCCGTCTGATCAAGGAAATCAGCATGGCGGCCAAGAGTAGCGGCGACGTGGAGAAGAACCCTCGCCTGCGCACTGCCGTGGCTGCGGCCAAGGCCGAGAACATGCCCGCCGACAACATCAAGCGCGCCATTCAGCGCGGCACCGGCGAGCTGCCCGGCGTGACCTACGAAGAGATCACCTTTGAGGGCTACGGCCCGGGCGGCGTCGCGATCCTGGTCGAGGTGTCGACCGACAATCGCAACCGCACGGTCAGCGAAATTCGCCACGCCTTCTCCAAGAACGGCGGAAACATGGGTGCAGCCGGATCGGTCGCCTACATGTTCCACAAGAAGGGCGACATCATCATCGCAAAGTCGGCGGCGAAAGAAGACGACCTGATGAACATCGTGCTCGAGGCCGGCGCCGAAGACTTGAAAGACGACGGCGAGAGCTGGGAGATTCTGTGCGACCCGGCGGTATACGAAAGCGTTCTGGAGGCGGTGAAGAAGGCCGGCATCACTCCGGAAGTGGCCGAGGTCGGAATGATTCCGCAGACCTACACCAAGCTGGAAGGCCAGCAGGCCAACACCATGATTCGTCTGCTGGAAGCGCTGGAAGACTCCGACGACGTGCAGCACGTGTGGTCGAACTTCGACATCGACCAGAAGCAGTTGGAAGAAGTCGCGGGGTAAGAGAAGCTCGGTAGAGCGGCGCTTCAGCGCCGCGTAATCGCCTCTCACAAAGCAAAGGGGCTTCAGCCCTGACATACATCTTCGGCCGCTCTTCGGGGCGGCCGATTTGCTTTGCGAGAACCTGATTATGCGCTGGCCGCTGCTGCGCCACGAGCGTATAAGAACGTTAATAAGTAGCGGGATCGACGTCAAATGTACCCAGCATGGGACGGGGCCTCTTGGGTTAGACCGCGGTAGTTCGTGGATCAGGAGGATGGATGAAGACCGTTGCGTTGCTCGCTTTCGGAATTCTCATCGGTACGCAGCCCGGATTGACACAGGGCCCGTTTCAGAGCGCGGGTCTCCGGTCGTGGTTGCTCTCACCGCCACCACCCTTGCCGACCAGCGATCCCGGCGTGCGACGCTTTGGCGGCGCGTGGAAGGAAATACTTCCCAAGGCGTTTCAAGGCATGAATCCCTTGGGCGGGATGGAAGCCATATCAGGCCAGGTGAGCGCGATCGCAGTCGATCTGGTCCACGATCCGACAGGTAATTTGGTTTATGTGGGAAGTTCCAGCGGCGGAGTTTGGAAATCAACCAACGGCCTGAGCGCTTCACCCAGCTTCGTGCCATTGAGCGACCAGAGCCAGAGCTTATCGGTAGGCGCGATTGCACTGGACACTCGCACCAACCCGCCCACTATTTACGTGGGCACCGGCGCGCCCGATAATTCGAGCAACATCAGCAGCTATACCGGCGTCGGCATCCTGAGCACGAAAAATAACGGCGCAACCTGGACGAAGGTGGACAGTGCCGATGGTGGCGCGCACAGTTTTGTAGGGTTGGGTTTTTCCAGCATCCTCGTGGATCCGGTAAACCCCGACATCCTTGTTGCGGCCACGGGAATGGCTACTGATCCCAACCATCCTCCTGTCTCTGTCCCACAAGGTAACCCCGGATTTAAGAATCTCGGGCTCTACCGGTCCGCAGACGCAGGGAAAACCTGGACGCAGGTGATGAGTGCGGACTATTCCACCCACGGCGTGCTCGCCTGCGGAGCACCCGACGAGCTTCATCCGTCAGGCTTTTTTCATATCGATCTCATCTTTGAACCGAAGCAGGCGATTTACTACGCCGGCATCAGCGGTGTGGGACTGTTTACCTCGAGCGACCAAGGCACAACATGGAAAGCCCTCCCGACTGGGATGGGCGAGGGGCTGCCTCCAGGCGACCAGATGGCCAAGGTCAGTCTCGCTTCGCGCAACGGACAGCTGTGGGTGTTGATCATGTCGGATGGCTGCTCCAGCTTTCCTGTTTCGTTGCACACCTCGACCGACAACGGAAACACCTGGACTCATCAGGCACCAGCATTCGCTGGAGGATTGCAGAAAGGAAGCTTGATGTACGTGGCTGCTCCGCCCGGATCCAGCGTGCTCCTGTTCGCCACACAACTTCTTTTCGAGAGCGATACTTTTGCGTTTCGGCCTGCGTGGGACAACATTGAACACAATATCCATGGCGACCAGCATGCGATCGCCTTCGCCGGTCCCAAGACTTGGTACGCAGGCGACGATGGCGGCGCATGGGCCACCACCAATGGCGGCCAGACCTGGACCAGTCTGAACTCCGGTCTGCGCACTCTGGAATTCCTGAGCGCTGACCAGGATGCCAGCGGCACTTATGCCGGCGGCCTGCAGGACAACGGCGCGATCGTGGGATCGTTGCCCCCAGGTTGGCAGCAGATCACCTGGGGTGATGGGACCTATGTCGCGGCTGATCCGCAGGATTCCAACGCCTTCTTCATGTCCAACCAGTGGGGCCGAATTTTCTACATTAAGACCGCCGACACAGCGAACCAGCTTCCGGTCATCAATTTCAATGGGCGGGCAGACTTCATGGCCCCATTTGAGATTCTGCAGGCAAACAACAACGTGCGAAATGGACTCTCCGGAGGTAATGCAGCGGTCGTCAACCAGGGACGCATTTTGCTGACCGGGGATACCGATCTCTGGCTCGTAGCATTTGACCCTTCGGCCACGGGTTTGTTTTCATGTCTGCCGCAAACGCCCGCCGCAAACTGCAATCCTGCGGTGCCGAGCAATGCTCAGGCGGTCCAGCTGACCAGCAACATCAACCAACAACTCGATTACATCGCTCCTGTTCCGGGGGATCCCACGAAAGCCTTCGTGGTAGCCGGGACCTCGCTCTTCCAGGTCAGCAACATCTCCTTCGCAGGAACTGCCCACGCAACGGCGATAACCACAGGTCCGGTGAATGGCGACATTCTTGGACACATTGCAGTGGATAAATCTGGAACGCTATACCTGATCAAGGCCGGGTTTCTGGCTAAAAGTAAGATCTTCAAGACCACCGATCTCGTGAGCTGGACGAATATTTCCGGCAATTTGCCCAACGTACCGCTGAACTGGATCACATTGGATCCAGTGAACGGGGCGATCTACCTGGCTACCAACGTCGGAGTCTATGTCGCCAATGACGGCGGGGTTGCGACTGAGCAGTGGCAGAAGCTGGGAACGAAATTACCCAATGTTCCTGTCACGCAGTTGAAGATCACTCCGGCCGGCACGCTTCTGGCCGCGACCTATGGGCGCAATGCGTGGATTCTGTCGGACCCATGCGATACCATCCGCGAGCAATTGGGGAACCTGGATTGCAGTACACCTATGGGAAGTTATTGCGCGTCACGCACCAAAGCATTGACCACAGAGTTGAATAATTGCGAGGTGCAATACGGGGAGCTTCCGGCGCACTAGTTCGGGTAGTGCGGCGCTTCAGCGTCGCGTATGCGCTCTCACAAAGGAAAAGGGCTCTAGCCCTGAAGCGATTCGGCTGCTCTTCGGGGGCGGCCGATGTTTTTTGTATCCGCAAATGTCAGCCTCGTTGTCCTAATCAGAAATCAACATGCGCTGACTCCTGTTACTTTCTCCGCGCACCGAGCATCTTCATCTGCAGACCACAACGAAGGTCGACAAGGAGAGCGGAATGACTAGCAAGCTGGCACTCTTGGCGAGACTTGAAGCAAAGCCGGGGAAAGAAGAAGCATTGGCGGAATTTCTGAAAAGTGCGTTGCCGCTGGCTCAGGCGGAGCCCGGTACAAATGTCTGGTTCGCACTCAAATTTGGTCCTGGTACTTTCGGGATCTTCGATACCTTCCCCGATGACAACGGCCGTCAGGCACATCTCAATGGAGAAATCGCCAAAGCGCTGTTCGCCAAAGCGGACGAATTGCTCGCCCAGCCGCCCGCGATCGAGATGGTGGACATTCTCGCAGCCAAAGAACCGCAGTAGCAATCGTCACTGAAAAACTTTGGCCGCCGGTCGGGACGGCCGATCGGCGGCCGTTTGCTTCGAGGCAACCGCTTTACAACCGGATTGGTCCGTACGAAAATTCGCTGACCACCTTCTTGCCTCATCGAATAGATCATGCCACTCACTGAGCTCGACCCCACCGCCGCTCTGATCGTGATCGACTTGCAGAAAGGTATTGTCGGAGCACCGACTGCGCATCCCGCCAGCGAAATCGTGGCCCGGGCTGCGGAACTCGCGCGTGCTTTCCGCGAACGCGGTCTGCCGGTCGTGCTTGTCAATGTGACGACACGGGCGCCGGGACGCACTGATGCAGGCTTTCCCACAACCTCACGGCCAGCGGACTGGACCGACCTTGTCCCCGAATTGGAGAAGCAGTCCGGCGACTACATCATCAGCAAGCAGAGGGTGGGGGCTTTTATCGGAACCACTCTGGATGAAGTCTTGCGCCGGCGCGGCGTCACGCAGGTGTTTCTGGCAGGCATCTCCACCAGTTTCGGCGTGGAGTCCACGGCGCGCAGCGCCCACGATCTCGGCTACAACGTGGTGTTTGTCGTGGATGCAATGACCGACAGGGATGCCGAGGTGCACCGGCACAGCGTGGAGAAGACATTTCCCCGGCTAGGCGAGACGGCCACGACCAACGACGTCTTGAACGCAATTCGCGGCACGAAAGATTGACCAGAGCCACGAAGCCCCGCTTAGTCGTTGGGCGATGGGCCTGAGTTCGGTACCGGCGCCGGAGCGGATTCGGTCTTCGGCGGTTTCGCGGCTTCCTGGGTATCGGTAGAGAACAGCATGAAGTGATCGAAGTTCTCGCTGCGATGGAAGCGTCGATTTCCCAGGCTTACATAGAGCTCAGCGCTCTTGGGCAGCCACAGATCGGTTCCATGGTTGCGAAACTCTACTGGACCATAGCTCACGCTGGTGTGCTCGGTGTTGAGACGGATTTCCGGAATCGGTGCTACCAGGTCCGTTTCCAAATGGAGAATCTGATAGTTGTCGGCTGAAATCCAGGCCCGGCCTTTCAGTGCCACCGGATAGTTGTTCTTGTTTACCACGTATGAGCGCAAGCGGCTGGGCTTATTGTCTAACTGGCGGAAGTGCACCAGCCATGCCGCCTTGCCATCCCAGTCGCCGAGACCTTCGCATTTCATTTCGAAGTCATCGCGAAATAGCGGGTGGAAGGCAATCGCCAGCACCGGCAAGCCAGTCGTGGTTATCTGGTCGGGCATCGCCAGGTTTCCAGAGTCGCGAAACTCCTGAATGCTTACTGTGCCATGCGGCGGTTCGGTGATGGCGACGACGTAGTTGTATTCCCGAGTCTCGCGGTTCCTGGGAGTACCCTGTACCGAGATGTTCTCGTGGACCATGTGCTCGACCGCCGAGAACTGGGAGACACTGTCGACCAACTGCTTCGACGGATTTGCCGTCATCTGCATAAGATTGGCCGGGCACGGCACACCCGAGGCGACGTTCGGCTTCTGGCTGTCGACATCCAACGGCATGCCGGCCTTGAGCAGGATGGCGGTTCCACTGGCAAGCTCGGGATCGGGGATGCCAAGCTTGGCATTCGCGGCATTCATCTGCAGTTCGCTAATCAATTCCTTGGTTTGCGATGCCACGGGGCTTCCCGGATCGTTCGCGAGATAAGCCTGGAGAACTGGGATGGCCTCTGCATACTTGCCCAGGCCTGCCAAGGCCTGTCCCAGGATGAGCCGCGCCGAAGCCGACTCGCTGCCACCGTGATCTACCAGCCACTGCGCATTCTCGCGAGCTTTGTCGTACTGCTTCAGCTTCAGGCAGGAACTCGCAAGCACCCTGCGCGCGGCAATGGAATCTCCGCTGCGCGCGACCACAATCGACTCGGCTTCCGCTGCCTTGTGCATAGTCGCCGCGCCGGTAGTAGATCTGTCCCAGCAAGTTCTGGGCCTGCAGGTTTTGCGGATCGAGTTTCGTCGCCTCCAGCAGGTACTCCATTTCCCGGTCTTCTTCTTTTTGCTGGACTGCCGTATAGGCCAGCAGGAAATTGATGCTCGAACTCGTGGGATACTGATGGTTCGCCGCTTCCAGATACTTCCGAGCCTCGACGAAGTTTCCCAGCTCCAGGGCCTGCACCCCCTTTTCGGCCTGCTTGCGTACCTTAGCGGGCATACCCGGTTCATCGCCGAGCGCGAGATTCACCGCCGCTGGATCGCGCGTCAGCTGGAAATTCCAGGTGACGTCATGAGCGAGATCCGGGATGTTAACTTCGTGGTGGACGGCCACGTATCCGGCAGCGCCAACCTCGATCAGGTACGTCCCAGGTGTGAGATCACCGAAGATGGCCTCGCCACCTTTGGTCGCTTGGAACAACACTCGGCCCGTGCCCTGGTTGGTGACTCTCACCAGAGACTGCTGCTTTAAGGGCTGCTTATTCGATTCCAGGATGTTCACGTGAATGGCAACGCCGCGCCGGGTATCATCCGGATGGTCGCCGGTTGAATTGCCCATCGGGGTCTTCAAGCCTTGAGTCTGGGTGGCTGTGCTGCCTCCTGCACGTTGGCAGAATGCAGGGAGCGCGCAAAGCAGTACCGCGACGATCAGAGCCGCCCGGCTCAGCCGAAGTGCTCGACCGCACTCCGGGTAATGACTCAAAGCAACGTGCACAGACGCGGGCGCAAACCGCCATACAACCCCCCTACAGTTTACGACAACTGTAAAGAATAGCAGTGTTCACGAGGTAAATTGCTGAATTTGGGATGGTTTGCGAGTCAAGTATTTGTAAACACTCCTAAAGCGGGACACGTGGCATTGCGCCAGTGACAAAATGCACCTGCCAAGCCATGTGTTGCATGCAGGATTCATGCGGCTGCGACGCTGGTTTTGGACTACGTGCGCTTAGTGGTGGACTGGGTAATTCGGGGCGGCCTTTAGATGCGACTGCCTCGCCGGATTGCGCCTATTGTGTGCAGGAAGCCCTTCAATCGGTCTGCCAAGCTGCGCCCGTAGAACGCCTGGACAAGTCCTTCCGCCTGCTGCTGAAAGGTGTTTCCATATCCGTACCACCAGACCTTCTTCATGTTGGGCAGCAGATCGGAATCGATGTACTTCACCTGGACCATTTCTGCCAGTCCCATCTCGCCATGGGTGCGCCCAATGCCGCTCTGCTTGAATCCGCCATGCGGCGCCTCGGAGATACCGAAGCAGGAAATCATGTCGTTGATCATCACCGTCCCGGCTTTGATCTGGCGTGCCATGGCTTCGCCGCGCTTTGCGATTGCGCGTCCACACGCTGGCCGCCAAGCCGAATTCGCTGTCGTTGGCGAGCTCGATGGCTTCTGCTTCCGTATCGAACGCAGCAACCGGCAGCACCGGCCCAAAGGTCTCTTCCTGGATGACGCGCATATCCGCGAGTGACATCGGCCAGCAGTGTCGGAGCGTAAAAGTTCGGACCAAGTTCAGTGAGCCGTGCGGCCTCCGGCAAGCAGTCGCGCCCCACGCTCGACGGCGTCATTCACATGCGCCTCGACCGTGCGCAACTGACGCTCGTTGATCAGCGGCCCCATCTCGACTTCGCGAATCAACGCCATTGCCGACGCGAAGCTTGCCGATCTTATCGGCCATCATCTTCAGGAAGTCTTCGTAGATGCTCGCGATGGACGTAACAGCGCTCGACCGACAGGCAAGTTTGCCCGGCATTCATGAACGCGCCCCACAGCGCTCCGCTGGTCGCGACGTCGAGGTCAACGTCGGGCAGCACGATCATCGGATCCTTGCCGCCTAGCTCCAGCACCACCGGAAGCAGACGCCGGGCTGCCGCTTCGGCCACGCGTTTGCCGGTCGCGACGCTGCCGGTGAAGATGAGCTTGTCGATAGCTGAGTCGATCAGTGCGACGCCGGCGGGCCCTTCGCCAATCACGACCTGCAGCAGGTCCGGCATCGAGCCCCGCCGCGTGCATCACCTTCTGCAGTTCAAGCGCAGCCAGCGGAGTGAACTCCGACGGCTTGATCACGACTGCGTTGCCGGTGACCAGCGCGGCGAGCGTCTCGACTGCCGGGGTAGAGAAGGGATAGTTCCAGGGCGAGATGATGCCGACCACGCCGTAAGGTTCGCGCGCCAGTACGCCACGCTTCGACTTCATGGCGATGTTGCCGTGCGGTACCGGCTGATCGCCCAGGAAACGGTGCGCCGTCCGCATGCAGAACTCGGCGGCATCAAGCACCACGAGAACTTCCGTCGTGATCGCTTCGGCCGTCGGCTTGCCTGCTTCGCGGCAAATGAGTTGCGCGACTTCTTGCGTGCGATCGCGCAGCAGGCTCTGAAATCCCCGTATAACCTCGATACGCTTCGCGACTGGCGTAGCCTGCCACTTCGGCTGCGCCGTCCGCGCGCGCAGTACTGCGGCCTGCACCTCTTCGGCGCTCGCGCACGGCAGTTCGGCGAGCACCTCTCCCGTTGAAGGATTGGTAACCACGATGATCGTCTCGCTCGCAACAGCTTGTGTTTCAGCGGTCATGGTCGTGCTCCGCTACTGCGTGCCCCTTAAGCAAAGCTTTTCGGTCGGACGGTTCAGCTTAGTAGCAGTGCACGGCTTTACAGGCTGCTGAAAAACTCTCGTATCGCCTGCTTTGTATCAGGGGATGGCTTTAGCCGTGCCGCTAAGCCCTTTTGTTTTGTCATCCCGAGCGGCTTTAGCCGCGAGGGATCTGCTCTTCTTCTCACTGCGAACAATTTTTCCGCAGCCTCTGAAGCCATGCCCTGAAGCCGTGCCCAGATACAAAGCCGAACATAACGCTCATCTTCCTCAACGGCTCCCGCTCAGTACTCTACGCTCACCAGATACAGTCCGCACGCTGCGGCAGTGGGGCCGGCAGCGCTGCGGTCGCGGCATTCCAGAATGCGCGCGATGTCGTTCACCCGCAGGCTTCCTTTGCCGACTTGCAGCAGCGTACCGACGAGGTTGCGCACCATGTGGTGCAGGAACCCGTCTCCGCGCACTGTGAAGCTCAACTCGTCGGCGTACGCACCCACAGCGCAGAATGGATGGTTCGCACATTGGAGGGCGCAATCACGGTGTTCACTCAGACCATCGGCAGCCTGTGGGTGCCCCATTCCGCCTTCTTGTGGCGGGGTGGGGGTTTGAGCGATGCGTGCGCTGCGGTCCGGGTCCGACGCGGCAAACGAAGTGAAATCGTGTTTGCCGACAATGTTCTCCGTCGCCCGCATCATGGCTTCTTCATTCATCGGGTAGGGATAGTGAAATGTGTAGCGCGCCAGAAATGGCGGACAGACATCGCCGCGAAAGATGCGGTACTGATACGTCTTGGCCTTCGCGGAATGTCGAGCATGGAAGCTCGCCTCCACTTCCTCCACCGCGCTGACCCGAATCGACGGTGGCAGCGTATCGTTCAGCGCTGTCATCAGGCCGCGCTCCGGAATCGGCGACTCGATGGCGAACGAAGCAACCTGCCCCAGCGCGTGTACCCCGGCGTCGGTGCGTCCCGAGCCTTGCGGCAGCACGTCCTCGCCGGTGATGCGGCGAATGCATTCGGCTAACGTGCCTTGCACGGTCGGCTGACCGGGCTGAATCTGCCAGCCATTGAAGTCGGTGCCGTCATACGCCAGCGTCAGTTTGAGGTTGCGGCTCACGAATATGTGCAAGGATGACGGTGCTCGCCGAGCATCACACGGTTCCGACATCCCCGTTAGCACCAGAAAAAGACTGCTCTGACTCAGCTATACTATTGTACTTCCTGCAACTTACGAGGTTCGACTTAACAATATCCTGCGATCGAGAGCCGGCCTGCAATTGAACCTTCGCGAACGCTCCTCCGTATTATGGATAGGCGACGGAGAATCACTGCAAAACAAAAGCCTGCGCGGTCCTAAATGTCATACGTTTTTGGGAGACGAGGGAATGTCTGTTTCTAGAACGGTAGTGTCAGCGACGCAAAGCGTACTGTCGCTGATATTGGCGGCGCTTATGGCCACCACTGGGTTCGCCCAGGATGCGCCGCCACAAAGCAATAAGCAATCAGCCGAGCCGCAAGAAGTTAATGCGATGCCGCAGGCGCCGGCGCCGCAGCACAACGCGCACCCGTATTCCGAGCTCGACTACACCAAGGGACAATCGCCGTTTCCCAAGTTTTGGCAGCCCTACACGCCGCGCGATGTTCCCCGGCCGAACCTGACCAACTCCGCGACCATCGACTCGATCATGAAGGACGGCAAGATGTATCTTTCGTTGAACGATGCCGTCTCTCTCGCGCTGGAGAACAATCTTGATATCGCCATTCAACGCTATAACCTCGATACTGCGGATACTGACATCCTTCGTACCGCGTCGGGCTTCCCGGCACTCGGTGTAAACGCCGGCGTCGTACAGGGAACTCCCGGCGGCACCACGGGCAGCGTAGCCACTGGCGGTACCGGAACCACAACCACCGGTACGACAGGTGGAGGCGCTGGCGGTGGATCGGTCGCCGTAGGCGGCGCGGGCGCCGGTGCTGCTGGTATCGTGGCATCAACCACCGGTGAAGGTCCGGTGATCCCAAACTACGATCCCATCGTTAGCGGGACCAGCATTCTGGGTCAGCGTGCTACCACGCCGCAGTCGAACGTAATTTTCACTGGTACCCAGACCCTGGTGCAGAACACCAGCAACGCGAATTTCACCTACAGCCAGGGCTTTGCCACCGGCACACTGTTGTCGGTCGGATTCAATAACAGCCGCACCACATCGAATGCGCTATTTAGTACTCTGTCGCCTGCTCTGCAGTCATCGTTTAACGTCACCCTGACGCAGCACCTGTTACAGGGCTTCGGATTCGAGCCCAACCTGCGCTGGATTCGCATTGCGCGCAACAACCGCGAGATCATGGACGTCGCCTTCCGGTTGCAGATCATGACCACGGTTTCGCAAATCGAAAACATCTACTGGGACTTGGTCAACGCCTACGAGAACGTCAAGGTGCAGCAGCGCGCCCTCGACCTGGCAAACAAAACGCTATCGGATACCGAGAAGCAGGTGCAGATCGGGACTCTGGCGCCCATTACCGTCGTCCAGTCGAAGAGCTCGGTTGCCACCGCGCAGCAGAACCTGATTGTCGCGCAGACCAACCTGCAACTGCAGCAATTGCTGATGAAGAATGCCATCACCCGCAATGTGGCCGACCCGATTCTGGCCGTGGCGCCGGTGATTCCAACCGACACGCTGCAGATCAACACGCCCTTTGAAATTCGCCCGGTCGAAGACCTTATCAACGCGGCACTACAGGCGCGTCCTGAAATCATTCAGTCGCGCATCAATCTGACCAACAAGAAGATTGGCATCCAGTCCATTAACAGCCTGCTCAAACCGCAGCTCGACGTCTACGCGTTCTATGGTGCGGCCGGACTCTCCGGCCAGCAGAATCCGCTGTGTCCGCCCGGAGAGGTGCAATGTACCTCGACGGTTCCGCCAGGAGGCTTGGGAAGCGCCTTCGAGAACCTCTGGAATGGCACGGGACCCGACAAGGGCATCGGCGTGAACCTGAACGTCACCCTCCGTAACCGGCAAGTGCAGGCCGATCAGGTTCGGTCGAAACTGGAATATCGGCAGTCGGAGATCGCGGTGCAGCAGCAGGAAAACACCATCGTGCTGCAGGTCCGGCAAGCCCAGTTTGCGCTGCAGCAGAACTACGCGGCGTTACAGGCATCCGTGGCCGCCCGCGACTATGCCCAGCAGAACCTCGATGCCGAGCAGAAGAAGTATTCGCTGGGAGCCTCGACCTCTACGCTCGTGTTGCAGGCTTCGAGTGCGTTGACGCAAGCGCAGTCCAACGTTTTGGCAGCAGCGACGAACTATGAAAAATCGCGCGTGCAGCTCGATCTCTCGACCGGTGACACGCTGACCCGATTGGGCGTCGATATGAGCGATGCCGAAGCCGGCAAGGTAAACCATCCGCCGAAGGTGCCGGGAATCGTGCCTAACGATCCGGCGAACCTGACCCTGTCGCAGCCTACCTCGGCGCCGCCACCGCAGACCCCTATGGCTCAGCCACAGGAGAATCAGCCTCAGAATCCTCCGCAACCTGAGCCCCACCAGTAGCGGATGGGCTTTTAACACGGCGTGTCGCGAGGAGAAACTATCGCAATGCGCCGTCTGCTTTGAAGCGGAAGCCATCAACGCTGGTGCCTTGTATCAGGGCATGGCTTCAGCCGTGCCGGGAGCACGTGAATGACTCGGGCTTTAGCCCCTGAACGCCTGATTTAGCAGCGGCTAAAGCCCTGATGCTCGGGCGACGGTATCGGCACGACTGAAAGTCGTGCCCTGATACAAACCTAAGAACGACTTATGAATAGCTTCTGGTGAATTCCCATGGGTTGTCACTCCCTCTCCGCTCTGCGAAACTAAAAGTAGTTGCACCCGGACCTACCTGTGCCCACAGTAAGAGAATTTTCGGCAGGCGGCGTAGTGCTGCGCAGAATGCGGAAGCGCTGGTATTTGGCGGTCATCGAGCCCCATGCCGAGCGCCCGCGTCGCTCTGTGCACCCCCTGCGCTCGCGGAAGAGCGGCAGCGCCTCCGATCTGGTGGCGCTTCCTAAAGGCACCATCGATCCGGGCGAGCGGTCGGAAGAAGCCGCCGAGCGCGAAGTCCGCGAGGAAACCGGCGTCCGCGCCGACATAGTGACCAAGCTGGCCGACACAAAATACTTCTACATCCGCAATTGGGGAGACCACGCCCGCGTCTTCAAAGTCGTCAGTTTTTATCTCTTCCTCTACCGCTCCGGGCGGATGGGAAACATCTCGCAGGAGATGCGGGTCGAGGTGCAGCGCGCTTTCTGGCTGCCGCTGGAAGACGGCCCATCGCGGCTGAGCTACAAGGGAGAACGCGAGGTCGTGACTTTGGCATTGGAATATCTCAAGTCCCATCCGGAGTTGGCCCAAGATGCCGCAAACGCCCCACGTTGAGCGGCACTTCACCGCAGGAGAAGTCGTCCGCGACGTGGTCATCGGAATGTCCGACGGGCTCACGGTTCCTTTTGCGCTGGCCGCCGGCCTCTCCGGCGCGGTCGATAACAGCCATATCGTGGTGGTCGCCGGACTGGCGGAAATCGCTGCCGGCTCGATCGCCATGGGCCTCGGCGGATACCTGGCCGCGCGCGGCGATGCCGAGCACTACGAAAGCGAACGCCAGCGCGAAGTGCGCGAGGTAGAAGAGATTCCCGACGAAGAGGCTCGCGAGGTGCAGCAGGTCTTCACCAGCTTCGGGCTTTCCAAGGACGAAAGTGACGACGGTGGTGCAGTCGCTAACCAAGCGGCCGCAGCAGTGGGTCGACTTCATGATGCGCTTCGAACTGGGGCTGGAAGAGCCCGATCCCAAGCGCGCCGTCCAAAGCGCCGGAACCATCGCCGTCTCCTACATCGCTGGAGGCATCATCCCCCTTGCTCCTTACATGCTGATGCACAGCTCGCGCTCCGCCTTGGGCTGGTCAGTGCTGGTGACGCTGCTGGCGCTCGCTGTCTTCGGCTACATCAAAGGCCGTTTCACCGGAACCCGTCCGCTACGCTCGGGCCTGCAAACCGTGGTGATCGGCGGTCTCGCCGCCGGCGCGGCCTTCCTGCTGGCGAAGGCGTTCTCGTAAGCAGAGATCGGATGGCACCGATAGAGGCCTCGATACTGGAGAACACCGGCGGCGAGGAGCAAATTCCGCGGCACGGAGCGCCGATGTGGTTCTAGCCGTGGGCGAAGCTCGCGGAGGTAGTGTGAATACGTCTCCAGCCGCGGAGCGGCTCTTTGAATTCCGGCCAAGCCGCTGATGTCCTTTCGTCTGCCCTGCAAAAAACGCTGCTCCGCAGCCGACCGTACCGTCGTGTCCGCCATCGCGCTAACGCCCACGGCTAACCTCGCATCGGCGCTTCACGCTTGTCAGATGCGGTAATCCATTGATTCCTCAGCCCGAAATTCCTCCCCGTGTCCTCCGTGCCCTCCGTGGCGATGATTTCTTAAGATTTCTCTTGACTGAATGAATCCTCATTCAGTACTCTTGATCTAACTTAATAGGCGCGCGTCGTTGCCATCCTCACCCCACATCTTGCGACGCGCGCTACTTTATTGTAGGGCCGTTTTTAGGAGAGTCTCGTGAAGTACCGGCTTAGCTTTCCAGGCCGCTTGCCGTTGACCCTGGGGATTCATCCCTGCATCTTCATTTCGCATAACCGAAGTTCCTAAACCAGCGCACTTTTAAGGACTTTCAGACGTCTATTGCGTCAGACCGGCTAGTTTTCGGCTGGCGGGCAGTTGAGCGAATCACGCCATGCACAGACAGATCAACAAAGTTGCCGTCCTGGGAGCGGGCACCATGGGAGCCCGTATCTCCGCGCACCTGGCCAATGCCGGTGTTCCCTCCTACCTGTTCGACATCGTTCCGCCTGACGCTGACGGCCCAGCGCGCAACCGCATTGCCGCAGCCGGGTTGGAATCCGCCGTCAAGTCCCGGCCCGCCGCTTTTTTCAAGCAGTCACTCGATTGCCTGGTTACCGTCGGCAACTTCGAAGACGACCTGCCGAAGCTGGCCGAAGTCGATTGGATCATCGAAGTCGTGGTCGAAGATCTCAACATCAAACGCGAGCTGCTGAAGCGCGTTGACGCCGTTCGCAAGCCGGGAACGATCATCACCACCAACACCAGCGGCCTGCCCGTGGCCAAGATCGCCGAAGGC
The DNA here is from genome assembly GCA_963819645.1 of uncultured Acidobacteriaceae bacterium. Classification (GTDB taxonomy): domain Bacteria; phylum Acidobacteriota; class Terriglobia; order Terriglobales; family Acidobacteriaceae; genus CAVVDY01. Next base: position 381,058 of record CAWFWZ010000004.1, on the reverse strand, counting down.
TTCTCTGAGGACTTCCGCCGCTGCTGGTTCGGTACGCACTTCTTCAATCCGCCGCGCTACATGCGCCTGCTGGAACTGATTCCCACCCCCGACGCCGATCCCGAGTTGATGCAGACTGTCGCCGACTTCTGCGATCTCTACCTCGGCAAAGGCGTAGTGCCGCGCCAAGGACACGCCGAACTTTATCGCCAACCGCATTGGCACCTTCTCCATGCTGAACGTCATGCGCATCATGCAGGAGATGGACCTGAGCATCGAAGAAGTCGACGCGCTCACCGGCACTGCGGTGGGCTGGCCGAAGACCGGCACCTTCCGCCTGGGCGATCTCGTCGGACTCGATATTCTCGGCCACGTTGTCCGCAATGCCACGACCAACATCAAGGACGAGCGCGGCGACCTCAAGCTGCCGCCGTTCTTCCTGGAGATGCTCAATCGCAAGTGGCTGGGCGATAAGACCAAGGGTGGCTTCTACAAGAAGCAGAAGAGTGCTGACGGCGATCAGCGCTTCGCACTCGACTGGAAGACGCTCGAATATCGGCCCGCGCAGAAGGTAAAGCTGCCCGCGCTGGAGATGGCGAAGAACGTGGAAGACCTGCCAGGAGCGCCTGGTGATGCTGCTGGCGCCGTCGAAAGACAAGGCCAACACGTTTCTGTGGGCGGTCCTCTCGGACCTGTGGACGTACTCGGCAAATCGCATTGGCGAGATCGCCGACTCTGTGGTCGAGATCGATCGCGCCATGAAGCTGGGCTTCGGTTGGGAGTATGGCCCGTTCGAGTTGTGGGACATGGCCGGCGTTTCCAAGACCGTCGAGCGCATGAAGAAGGAAGGCCAGCCCAGTAGCGGCCAACGTCGAGAAGCTGCTGGCGTCGGGCAAGACCAGTTGGTATGCCGATGACACCAAGGTCCCCAGCGGCCGCGACTTCTTCGACGTTGCCGTCGGCCAACTACAAGCCGGAAGAAGTTCCGGCCGGCGTATGGTCGGTAACAGTTGCGAAAAAGTCGAACGGAGTTGTGAAGAAGAATTCCGGAGCCTCGCTGGTCGATCTCGGCGATGGTGTCGGCTGCATCGAGTTCCACTCCAAGATGAACTCGCTGGGCGGCGACATCGTGCAGATGATCACCTCGACCATGAAGCCCGGCGGCGCGGGCGACAACTTCGACGCTTTCGTTATCACCAACGACGCTCCCAACTTCTCCGTCGGCGCCAACATCATGATGTTGCTGATGGCGGTGCAGGAAGAAGAATGGGACGAAGTTGACATGGCCATCCGCCAGTTCCAGAACATGACGCAGGCCATCAAGTTTTCTACGAAACCGGTTGTGGTCGCGCCGTTCGGCATGACTCTCGGTGGGGGGACTCGAGATCATGCTGCACGGCGCGGCCCGTCAACCGCACGCCGAGTTGTACTCCGGCCTGGTCGAAGTCGGCGTCGGCCTGCTGCCCGGAGGCGGCGGCTGCAAGGAGATGACGATTCGCGCCATCCACAAGGCCACGCACATTCGTCCGCAAGGACGCGGCGAGAGCGTCGAACTGATGGAAGCCATGAAGCAGGCGTTCGAAACCGTTGCCATGGCGAAGGTCTCGACCTCGGCAGCCGAGGCGCGCAACTTGGGATTCCTGTCGCCGGGTGACAACGTCACCATGAACCGTGAGCGCGTGCTAACCGACGCAAAAGAACGTGCGCTGGAGCTGAAGCACGAAGGCTGGCGTCCGCTGATCCCGCGCAAAGATATTCCTGCACCGGGCGAGAGCATCCTGGCGACGCTGAAGCTGGGCGCGCACATCATGCGGCAGGGCGAGTTCATCAGCGATCACGAGCTGAAGATCGCCGGCAAAGTGGCGGAAGTTCTCTGCGGCGGAAACGTCACGCCGGGCACGCTGGTCAGCGAACAGTACCTGCTGGATCTTGAGCGCGAAGCCTTCAAGTCACTCGCAGGCGAGCGCAAAACGCAAGAGCGCATCCAGTTCACGCTGAAGACCGGCAAGACGCTGAGGAACTAGAGATGGATGCCGAACTCTTGTTTCGTCGGATCAAGCGGGCACTCGACGAAGTGGACATTGAAGGTCTGTTGGAGCTAGGAGCTCCTTCGGACGAGTACGACCTCGAAGCTCGCTCCATTCTAGAAGGCGTTACCTCGTCGGATTCTAACGCTCTTCCGGAAGTCGAACAGGTGCAGAGGATTGTCGCGAGATTTGGCGTCGAGTTTGGACCATCGACGTGAAGCGCTCAGGCTCGCGCGGCTCGCAAACCAACGGGTCGCGCTGAGGAAGCCGATCGGAACCGGATACACGAGCCGCTAGCGAGCCCGAAGGGCGATATTTGGTTTAGCCGTGCGGCGTAAGCCCGCGGTCAGCTGTCGATCAAAAACCTCGAGCCGCTTTGGCGGCGGCACATGCGCGGACGCACGCCGACGGGTAGTAGCCCCACCGCGTGGGCGACGAGACAAACAACGGATTCGGGGTCGCGGAGCGGCGGCATAAATGCCTTTGTTTTCAAATATTTGCTTGTAACTATATTTAGATTCAAATATTTGCGATACAAATCATGTCTAACTCATTGATTCTAAAATATCGCACACACAAAAATTTCGGTGATGTGCATCACGTTTTGGCTGGCGGCTGGGAGCTGGCAGCTCGGAGCTTAAGAACATGTCTGACGTCGTAATCGTATCCGCCGTTCGTACCCCGGTCGGCCGCGCCAACAAGGGAACGCTGCGCGCCACCCGTCCCGATGACCTCGCCGCTGTGGCGATCAGGGGCGCGCTCGAGCGCGTGCCTCAGCTCGATCCCAAGGAGATCGAAGACGTCATACTCGGCTGTGCCATGCCTGAGGCAGAGCAGGGCATGAACGTCGCTCGCATCGCCTCCCTGCGCGCCGGACTGCCGGTCGAAGCGTCGGCCATGACCATCAACCGCTTCTGCTCCTCGGGGCTCCAGGCGATTGCGATGGCAGCCGAGAAGATCATGGCGGGCGCGGCGGATGTAGTCGTCGCCGGCGGTGTCGAGTCGATGACCATGATCCCCATGGGCGGCCACAAGGTCTCGGCCAACCCGTGGCTGATCGCAAACTATCCCGACGCGTATCTCTCGATGGGACTGACCGCGGAACGGCTGGCCTCGCGCTACAACATCACCCGCGAGATGTCGGACCAGTTCTCGGTCGACAGCCACAAGAAGGCGATCGCCGCCATCGAAGCCGGCAAGTTCGACGACGAGATCGTGCCCGTGCCGGTGAGCTTCACCACTCCGAACGGCTCGAAGCCCAAGCGCACCGAGATCATCTTCAAGATGGACGAAGGCCCGCGTGCCGACACCTCGATGGAAGCGCTTGCTGCGCTGAAGGCGGCATTCCACGCCAAGGGCACAGTCACCGCCGGCAACTCGTCGCAGATGTCCGATGGTGCTGCCGCTGCAATCGTCATGTCGGCCGAGCGGGCGAAGGCGCTGGGACTGAAGCCGCTGGCGCGCTATGTCGGATTCGCCACGGCCGGCTACCTGCCCGAAGAAATGGGACTGGGCCCGGTATTCGCGATTCCCAAAGTTTTGAAACGCGCCGGCCTGAAGCTGAGCGACATCGACGTGATCGAATTGAACGAGGCCTTCGCGGCTCAATCATTGGCTGTAATTCAGCAAGGCGGGCTCGATCCCTCGCGCATCAATGTGAATGGCGGCGCCATCGCGCTGGGCCATCCGCTGGGCTGCACCGGAGCCAAGCTGACGGCCAGCATCATCCGCGAACTGAAGCGCCGCAAAGCGAAATACGGCATGGTCACCATGTGCGTCGGCGGTGGCATGGGCGCGGCAGGCATTTTCGAGAATTTGCAGTAAGAGATTGAACCACAGAGGCACAGAGACACGGAGAAACCGAAATCGATTCGAGCTTTGGTTTGTTGAAGAGCTTTCACATGCGAATGGCGTGGCAGCATCGAGAAATCCGAAGCCCAAATTCTTCCTCTGTGTCTCCGTGTCTCTGTGGTGAACAGGTTTTTGAAGATCAAACTAGAGGTTGAACCATGGCTACGATGACGGCAGCTCCCAAGACCAAAACTACGGGCGGAAGCTTTCTGCTCGAAGAGCACAACCTGGAAAACGTCTTCACCCCGGAAGACTTTAACGAAGACCACTTGATGGTCGTAAAACTCGCTGAAGATTTCGCCACCAACGAGGTGGTTCCCGAAGCCGAGAAGATGGAGCACAAGGAGTGGGAGGTCTGCCGCCAGTTGCTGAAAAAAGCGGCGGAGCAGGGCCTGACCAACGCCGACATCCCCACCGAATACGGCGGCTCCGACATGGACAAAGTTTCGTCGGCCATCATCTCCGACTTCATGTCGAAGTACGGCAGCTTCATGGTGACGCTCGGCGCGCACAGCGGCATCGGCACCCTGCCCATCGTGTTCTTTGGCACCGAAGCGCAGAAGCAGAAGTACCTGCCGAAGCTCGCGACCGCCGAGATCGTCGGCGCCTACGCGCTGTCGGAGAGCACCAGCGGCTCCGACGCCATGAACGCTCGCACTCGTGCGGTGCTGTCGCCCGATGGCAAGCACTACATCCTGAACGGCGAGAAGATGTGGATTACCAACGCCCACTTCGCCGACCTGTTCATCATCTTCGCCAAAATCGATGGCGAGAAGTTCACCGCCTTCATCGTCGAGAAGACCTTCCCCGGATTCTCGGTCGGTGCGGAAGAAAAGAAGATGGGCATTCGTGGCTCGTCCACTGCGCCGCTCATCCTCAACGATTGCCAGGTGCCGGTCGAGAACGTACTTGGCGATATCGGCAAGGGACACATCATCGCCTTCAACATCCTCAACGTGGGCCGCTTCAAGCTGGGTGCGAGTTGCGTCGGCGGAGGGCGTATGTCAATGGTCAACGCCATTGCCTACGCCAAGGAGCGCAAAGCATTCACCAAGAGCATTGCCGACTTCGGTCTTATCCGCGAGAAGCTGGCGCAGATGGCGGTCGGCACCTACGCGGGCGAATCGATGGTCTATCGCACGGTCGGCATGATGGACACTGCGCTCGGGCCTGGTTGAGAAGAATCCCGAGGCAATCCGCAAGACCATTGAGGAATATGCCGTCGAATGCTCGATCATCAAGGTCGCCTGCTCGGAGATCCTCGACTACATCGTCGACGAAACAGTGCAGATATACGGCGGCTACGGCTTTGTCGAGGAGTATCCGGCGGAGCGCGCCGTATCGCGACTCGCGCGTGAACCGTATCTTCGAAGGCACCAACGAAATCAACCGGCTCATCATCACCGGCTGGCTGCTGAAGCGTGCCATGAGCGGACAGCTTCCGCTGCTGCCTGCCATCAAGAAGACGATGGACGAAGTGATGTCTGGTCCGTCGATGGGCGACGAGGTCGAGGGCTTCCTCGCGGCGGAGCAGAAGATGGTCTCCAACGCGAAGAAGCTTTCGCTGCTGATTGCCGGTGCGGCGTCGCAGAAGTACATGCAGAAGCTGGCCGATCAGCAGGAAATCATGGGAGCCATCGCCGACATGGTGATTGAGTCGTTCACCATGGATTCGTGCCTGCTGCGTGCGCGTAAGTATGCCGAAGCAAACGGCGAGGCCAAGAGCTGCTCTGGTCGCGGCCATGACGCAGGTGTACATCGCCGGCGCGCATGGGCTCGACTGGAAGCTGCGGCGAAGAAGGTCATCGCCGCCGTGGCCGAAGGCGACATGCTGCGCACGCAGATGGCGATCGTCCGGCGTCTGGTGAAGCACGAGCCGGTAAACGTCATCGCGCTGCAGGAGCAGATTGCCGCGCGCGTGCTCGAAACCGGCAAGTACGTAACGGCGTAATTGAACCACAGGGACACGGAGACACTGAGAGTTTGATTTCCGAATTTCTCCGTGCCTCTGTGTCTCTGTGGTGAAGGGCAGTTTCGAAATGGGCCTTGGCCGAATTTTTCTGCGCCCTTATCACTGAAGTTAAGCCAGCGCTGGCGCTACGCTGGCGGCATGAATCTCAGGTTCGATTGTGTCTTCTACTATGTCTCTAACCTGGAGCGCGCGGTCGCCTTCTACGAGAACACTCTGGGATTGAAGTTGGAGTCGAAGGACCTGGTCGCCAGGTTTGATGTCGATGGGGTTTGCCTGGAACTGGTTCCTACCAAACATGCCGAAAGATATCGCGGCATCGGAAATGCCCGACTATGCCTGCGTGTCGACAACATGAATGCCGAGAGAAACGACCTCATACGGTTCGGCGTTATGAGCGCGGAACCTGTGGACGAAGGACCGGGACTGCTTTCATCGTTTCACGACCTCGACGGAAATGAGATCTGCCTCTGGGAGGAGAAGAAGACCGGACCACAGCCGAGGGCTTCGCTGTGGGCTGATTGATGGCAAGAGCAGGATTGTCATTCGCGCCTCAGTCGCCTATAACAGGCGCATGCCGCAAACATTGCAATCCTTGGCGGAGTTTGTCTCCGCGCGCCTTATCGGCGATGGACAGGTTGAAGTATCGCGGGTTGCCAGCATCGCCAGCGCCCAGCCTGGCGATCTGGTATTTGTGCAGTCGGACAAGCATCTGGCGGATGCGCTGAACTCACAAGCATCGGCGGTGATTGCCGGAGAGTTTGCCGCGAACCAGAGAGCCACCAAGCCGCTGCTGATCGCCGCCAACCCGCGGCTCGCATTCGCATCGGCGGGGTCGCTGCTGCACGCTGCTCCGCAGTATCCTCCGGCGATTCACGCGACCGCTGTCATTCATCAGTCGGCCAAGGTCTCGCCCACTGCGAGCATCGATGCTCATGCCGTGATCGAGCCGAACGTCGTCATCGGCCATCGGACCTATGTTTCCGCGGGATGCTGCATCGGTGCCGGGGTCGTCATCGGCGACGACTGCCAGATCTATCCGCGAGTGGTCATATACTCAGGCACAACGCTCGGTCGCCGGGTGATCGTTCACGCCGGTGCGGTGCTCGGCTGCGATGGCTTCGGCTACGTGCGCGACGACAAGTACGGACGGCTATGTGAAGTTCCCGCAGATCGGGCAGCTCGTGATCGGCGACTATGTCGAGATCGGAGCCAACGTGACAATCGATCGCGGCGCGCTCGACGCGACGGTGATTGGTCCGGGCACGAAGCTCGATAATCTGGTGCACATCGGCCACAACTGTGCCCTGGGTGCCAACGTGATCATGGCGGCGCAGGTCGGTCTCTCCGGCAGCGTGAGCGTGGGTGACGAGTGCATGCTCGGCGGACAGGTCGGTATCGGCGATCATGCCGAGATCGAAGCGGGCTCGATCCTCGGAGGACAGGCCGGTATCCTGCCACACAAGAAGTTCCGCGGGAAGGGCGAGGTGTATTGGGGAACTCCGGCGAAGCCGCTGCGCGAATACTTGAGGGAGTTGGCGACGTTAGCGAGACTTGCGAAACGGAATGACTGATTCACCACAGAGGCACAGAGGCACCGAGAGAACAAGTTCCAGGATCGGCCCAAGAAATCTAGGGGTGGCAAGCCGAGTATCGACTCGCCACCACTGGCTAAATCCGGATTCTCTGTGTCTCCGTGCCTCTGTGGTGAAAGTCTTTCGAGGCAACGCTAGCCGCGAAGGACCCCGCCCAGCTTCTCCAGCGTCTGCACGATTTGAGCTGACCATTGTGCGACCTCATCGTCGCGCAGGGTGCGCTCTTTCGACTGGAACTCCGCGTGGAGCAGTACTGAATACTTGGGTGCCCCATCCGGGCCGGTTTTGCCCAAGTGGGTCTTCTCGCCGCGATAGATCTCGCGGGGCGCGAACTGCTGCATCTCGGCAATGCCTAACATATGGACCGCTGAGCGAATGCGCTCGAAGGTGACCGCATCGTCGAAGACGAAGGAGAAGTCGCGCTCGACCGCAGGGAACTTCGAGATGCGCTCGTACTTCGGCTCGCGCAGCGCGTGCTTGTACAAACGATCGAGCAGTACCTCGGCGATGAACACATCCTGGCGCAGCTTGCGTGCGGCGGCGATCTCAGGATGTAGCTGTCCGAAGCGGCGCCACAGTTTCACCGTCGAGCACCGCACGCGCCGAACGCCCGGGATGGAGATAGTGCGTGGTCATGGTGTCGAAGTACAGAGTCTGGTGCTGAAACGACGACAGTAAATCTTCGATGTCGCCCTTCATGTGGAAGAACGTGTATGGCTCGGCCGCACGATGAACGTTGGCCGGGATGAGATTGCCGGTCGCGGCGAAGGCCAGCGTGCGGTGCTCCTCGTGGCGCTCGCCGTTCTTGGCGAAGATCTCGCCTGCTTCAAACAGGCGCACATCGTTGTTGCCACGGTTAAGATTGTACGCAACCATATTCAGCAGGCCGGGCACGAGCGAGTTGCGCATATATCCCGCCTCTTCGCTCAGAGGATTGGCCAGCGGCAGCGGTTCAGCCGTACTGAAGGTGCGCGCGTCCTGCTCGGAGACGAAGGTGATCGAGATGGCTTCGTCGTAGCCAAGCGCCAGCATGGTCTCGCGGAGCTTTGCGTCCTTCTGCTCATTTGGCAGAGCGACGACAGCGCCGGCAAACGATGGCAGCGTGTTAGGGAACTGGTTGTAGCCGTAGATGCGCGCCAACTCTTCCAGCAGATCGATCTCGCGCTCGACATCAAGGCGCCAGGTCGGAATGGTCACGCTGACGACGCTGGGTGCCCCATCCTGTCCCATCCTTTGGGACAGGGTGGGAGCTAAGCTGGAAGGTGCCGGGGTCACGCTGAAGCCCAGCTTGCCGAGAATGCTTTCGATCTCCTGCTCGCTGAGCTCGATGCCGAGAATGCGCTTGACCTCGGAACGATGCAACGCGATGGGCGGCCGCTCAAGCGAACGTGCAACAGTATCGATGCGCTCGCCGATGAGTTCTCCGCCAGCTGATTCGAGAATCAGTTCGGCCACTCGATCGCAGGCCAGCGGCGTGATGCCCCAATCGGCTCCGCGCTCGAAGCGATGCGAGGCGTCGGTGTGCATGCCCAGCCGCTTGGCGGTGCGGCGAATGCGTCGCCGGATCGAACCATGCCGACTCGATCAGCACGTTCTTCGTCTTCTCGGTGATCATCGAGTCGAAGCCGCCCATGACGCCCGCAAGCGCAACCGGCTTCTTCGCGTCGGCGATGACCAGATCGTCGGTCGAGAGCTTGCGATCGACGCCGTCAAGCGTCTTCAGCGTCTCGCCTTCGCGGGCGCGGCGCACGATGATGGTTCCACCTTCCAGCAGGTCGAGATCGAAGGCGTGCGTCGGATGGCCGAGTTCGTTGATGGCGTAGTTGGTCGCGTCAGCTGCATTGTTGATGGCGCGCGAGCCGAGCAGTTCGAGACGCCTCACGATGTGCGCAGGCGATGGGCCGATCTTCACGTTACGAATGACGCGCGCGGTGTATCGCGCGCAGCCTTCGGCATCTTCGATGACGATGGGAAACACGCCCTCTCCCGCTGTCATCCCGAGCTGAGGAGATGTCCCAGGTGTCATCCCGAGCGAAGCCGAGGGACCTGCAGTTCCTCCGGGCAGCTTGGGCTCGACCTTCTTCAGCTCAACGCCGTAGATCGCCGACGCTTCGCGCGCGACGCCGTAGTGGTTCATCGCGTCCACGCGGTTGGTGGTCAGGTCCATCTCGTAGATGGTTTCGCCGTTCTCTTCGGCGACCGATTCGACAGCGATTCCCGCCGAAGTTAGATCTTCGGCGAGTTGGCGGTCGTCGGCGGCGACGGTTACGAACTCACGCAGCCATGTGGGTAGGATTCTCATGATTTGGTATTGCTGGCCTTCAGGCCAGCGTTCAAACGGATTCTTTGAAAGGGCACGGCTTCAGCCGTGCCGACGCGACCCTATTATGTTTGTCATCCCGAGACGGCTTCAGCCGTCGAGGGACCTGCTGTTTGTGTCGTCCCCGAGGGACTCACAATTAATAACCACGCCTACCCAGCACTCCGGCCAAAAGATGGCCTCTGTGCTGGGCTGTCATGCTGGTCGCCCTACGGGCTCGGGCCTTCGTAGCTGCCACCTCGTAAGCTCACGACAACGATTCGCAGGCGACCAACAGGAGCTTCACTCAGCGCGGAAGCAGCATCAGACCAGCGCCACAGACTAACAACACAAGGCCCGAAATCATCAGGCCGTCGAGAAGCTTGTCTCGGGTACCCGTTGGACATAGCGCTCGGTATTTTCGGCGAATTCGTCTGAGCTTGCCGAGGTACCCGAACATCGGGTTCTCTCTGTCTTCGGAGGCTGCATTTATTTCCTCGATCATGTCGCTAATAACAATCGAGCTCGCGATAGCGCAGGCTATAAAACCAGCGAACAAAAGGACGCCGATGAGCCTCACTACCAGCATAAAAGCAATCCCCTCACGCGAACTGCTCCAGGAAGCGCACGTCGCCCTCGTAGAACAACTGGATCTCTTCGACCTCGTACTTCAGAATCGCGATGCGCTCGACGCCCATGCCGAAGGCGAAGCCGCGAGATCTTCGACGAGTCGTAGCCGTTCTGCTTCACGAATTCGAAGACGTTGGGATCGACCATGCCGCAGCCCAGCAGCTCGATCCAGCCGCTGAACTTGCACTTGCGGCAGCCCTTGCCGCCGCAGAAGATGCAGCTCACCTGCATGTCGGCGCTCGGCTCGGTGAAGGGGAAGAACGACGGATAGAAGCGCGTCTTCACCGACGAGCCGAACAGCGACTTCATGGCGTGGTCGAGCGTTCCCTTCAGGTCGCAGAAGGTGATGTTGGTATCGACCGCGAGTCCCTCGACCTGGTGGAAGACCGGCGAGTGCGTGGCGTCGAGCGGATCGTTGCGGTGCACCTTGCCGGGGATGACGATGCGCACCGGGGGCGCCAGCTTCTCCATGCTGCGAATCTGCACCGGCGACGTGTGCGTGCGCAGCAACAGGCGGTCGCGCGCGGGCTTGCGCTCCTGGCCGGCGATGAACAGCGTGTCCTGGGTGTCGCGCGCCGGATGGTTCGGCGGAAAGTTCAGCGACTCGAAGTTGTAGTAGTCGGTTTCGACCTCGGGACCTTCGCCGACCGAGTAGCCCATCGCCTTGAAGACGGCGACGATCTCGTCCTGCACGCGCAGCACGGGATGCTTGACGCCGATGGGGCGGCGGATGCCGGGAAGCGTGATGTCGAGGCGTTCGGACGGCGAGCTTCGTGACGGCAGAAGATGCGTGGATTTTCTCGTGCGCAGCCTCGATTGCGGCTTCAGCCCGGGCCTTGAGTTCGTTGACGCGCTGGCCGACATCGCGCTTGGCTTCTTTCGGCGCGGCCTTCAGCCAGGTGTCGTTGACCTGCGTCAGGATGCCGTTCTTGCGCGCCATCCAGCGATCGCGGAATTCTTTCCAGTCGGATTCGGAATGCAGCGCGGCAGTTTCGGCATCGAGGGCAGCGAACAGGTCAGCCACCGCGCGATCGAGCGCCGCGGGCGAGTAGTCGTCGAGTTTGGGAACGGTGTACATGAATCGTTCAATCAGTCCTACGTGCCAATGACATTTGGCAGCGGGTGTCCTTCGGCCTTGCAGCGTGCCAAGTAGACTTCCAGCGCTGCCGCAGCATCTAAAACGCTTTCCACATTGCCCTGCTCGTCGAGATTCAGATTCGCTCCGCGAATCGCGAACCAGGCGTCGGTGACCTCACGATTAGAATCCGGCACGTGCAACGTATGTACCGATCCCGCCGGCTCGAACAGGTACGAACCGGCTGAGTTCACCTCGGGATATTCCAGGTACTTCCACGCACCTTGGAGCGTGAAGGCGAAGACCTCGCCGGTATGCTTGTGGCGCTGGATGGTGACGCCGGGTTGAAATCGTACCCGGATGACCCACAGCCCCGCCTCGATGTCGACCTGTAACAACTGGAAGGTGACACCTTCCTGATAGGTCACGAACGGAAGTGCGCTCTCATTGCGATGCAGAGCAGCGGGAATCTCCGGTGTTGGTATCGCTTTGCTAGCCATGCGACCTCCAAACTTAAAACAGGAACTCGAACGTTCAATTTCAACAACAACGGGCGACCATGACGGCCGCCCATCGAGTGCGATACAGATTGTTCCGGGGATGGACGGCGTTACTACGCCGCTGCGGCGTGCGCTGATTTTGCTTGTTCGCACAGCGCGGTAAATCCCGCGGGATCTTTCACGGCCAGGTCAGCCAGGATCTTGCGATCGAGTTCGATGCCGGCCTTTTTCAGGCCGTTGATGAACTGGCTGTAGCTGATGCCGTTGAGCTTGGCGGCGGCGCCGATGCGCACGATCCAGATGGAGCGGAACTGGCGCTTCTTCTGCTTGCGGCCGCTGTAGGCGAATTTCAGTCCACGCTCGACCGACTCTTTCGCCGACCTATACAGTTTTGATTTTGTTAAATAATAGCCACTTGCACGCTCTAATATCTTTTTGCGGCGGTCGCGGCGCTTGGTACCACGTTTTACGCGAGGCATTGCTGCTCCTTTTCAAGTTCGTTCAGCGGCTGGAGGCAAGAAGCTTTGTGAGCCGGCCCACGCTCAGGGTTTTTGAGGGGACCTGATTACCTCTTCACACACTGTTAACCGTCATCTTCCCATGTTCCGTTTGAAATGTGGGATGACGCCGGGCGCCGCATCATGCGGCTCAGAAGTCTAGTAGGGGATCATGCGCGCTACTTTATGCAGATCCGCCTTATCGACCATCGTATCGGTGTCGAGCTGGCGTTTGCGCTTCGTACCCTTCGAAGTCAGGATGTGGCGCTTAAACGCGTGTCCGCGCTTAATTTTGCCGGTACCTGTCTTCTTGAAACGCTTGGCCGCTCCCTTATGTGTCTTCAACTTGGGCATAGCAGTCTTTCTATTACAACACAGAACAGTAGATAGTGGATAGTGGATGTGGGCAGCAACGATACCGACCGTCCATCCAAGAAACGACATACGTTACGTGAGGCATAATGTAAGCATGACCGGCATACAGTTTGTCACGGATGAAAAGGGCGAAAAGGTTGCGGTGTTGATCGATCTGAAGAAACACGGTGCCCGGCTTCAGGATCTTTGGGACGGCCTCATTTCGGAGTCGCGCCGCAAAGAAAAAGGTGTGCCGCTGGCCAAGGTGAAAGCTGACCTCATAAAACGTGGACGCCTTCGTGCATAGTTATGCCGTTGAGGTGAAGCTTTCCGCCCGGAAGGAACTCGAAGTACTCCCCGACCAAGTACTCGCACGCATGATTTCGAAGCTGGAAGCGCTCCGCGAAAATCCAAGACCCGCCGGCTGCAAGAAGCTGAAAGGCTACAAAGACCAATGGCGCATCCGAGTCGGTGACTGGCGCGCGGTGTACCTCATCAACGATCAGATAAAACTTGTGAGCGTGACGCGAATAGGACACCGCCGCGAAGTTTATGACTGACGTATCTTCTGCATCCCGCTTACATGTTTACTGTTGTTGCTGAGGTGGCGCAGGCGCCGGAGGCTGCGGACGAGGGGACACTTGCTTCTCAGGCTTCTCGTGCTTCTCGGATTTGCCGGCGGGCTTCTGTTCCTTCGGCGGAGCCAGGATGAGGTGCAGCGTGTTGCCTTCCTGACGCGGACGAAATTCTACGATCGCCTTATCGCCGAGGTCCTTAATCAGCCGGTCGAGAATCGTGCGGCCCAGGCTCTGGCGTGTCATCTCGCGTCCGCGGAAGAAGATAGTCGCCTTCACCTTGTCGCCTTCGCCGAGAAACCGCAGCACGTGGTTCTTCTTCGTCTCGTAGTCGTGATCGTCCACGTTGATGCGGAATTTCACTTCCTTGACGGTGATCTGGTGCTGGTGCTTCTTGGCTTCACGCTCGCGCTTTTCCTGCTGGTACAGGTACTTCCCGTAGTCCATGATGCGGCACACAGGAGGCTGAGCGGTGGGCGAGACTTCGACGAGGTCGAGATTTCTTTCGCGTGCGATCTTGAGCGCTTCGAACGGCGGCATGATGCCAAGCTGGTTGCTCTCGTCATCGATTACGCGAACTTCGCGAACGCGAATGCGCTCATTGATACGGATAAAACGTTTATCGATACAATCCTCCGATTTATCAGTTAGATGCCAAAGTATAGCATGTGGGGCTCAACCTTTTTGCGGCTAGACAGAGAGCATCGCCAGCAATTCCGCTTATGGGAGCGAACCGACCAGTGCATCAGTTTCGACACTTCGAACCGGAACTCTCAGCAACTGATTCGCCTGGTGCTGGCTGCGAATCCTGAGCTTCAGGTAGTTGTCGCTGAGCGCTTCCGTGTACTCGCCGTCGAAGTGGGTCAGCGTGATCGCCTCGACTTCGCGTCCAACGAACGATTCCATAAATGCGTGCTTCTTCTCGGTCGCAAGCTCGCGCAAGATTCGATTGCGCTCGCGGGCGATATGAACGGGAACCTGATCTGGCATGTCGGCCGATTGCGTTCCCGGACGCGAGGAATACGTAAAGACGTGCAAATACGTAAACGGCAGCGCGTCGATGAACGCTCGTGTCTGCTCGAAGTCGTCATCGGTCTCGCCGGGGAAGCCGACCATCACGTCGGCACCAATCGCGGCATCTGGCATGGCACGGCGGATTCGCTCGATCCGATCGGCGTAGTGCCAGGGGCGATACCTGCGATGCATCCGTCGCAGTACCTTATCGCTGCCTGACTGAAGCGGCACATGTGCGTGCTTGCAGATGCGCGGCGACGAAGCGACCAGTTCGATCAGCTCGTTTGTCCAGTCCATCGGCTCAACTGAGCTGATGCGGATCTTCGCGATGCTCGTGCTGTGCAGAATCTCGCGCAGCAGTGTCGCGAAATTCATGCGCGGTGTGAGCTCGCGTCCCCAGCGTCCGAGATTGATACCGGAAAGCACAATCTCGCGATAGCCGCTTGCCACCAATGCATCAACTTCGCGAATGACGTGCTCCGGCTTCAGCGAGCGGCTGCGCCCGCGGACGTAGGGAATCACGCAAAACGAGCAGCGGTTGTTGCAGCCATCCTGAACCTTCAGATTAGGCCGCGTCTTCTCATGCGGATCGCTTGCCTCGAACACCGGCGCTGCGAGCAATTCGGTGTGCGCGAAGATGTCGCCGACCATCACCTTCGACTCGAGCGATGCGCCAAGATGCGCCAGTGGAACGAACGATCCAGTTGCCGCGAGAGGCAGAATCGAATCGACGAGCGCGTGCTTGTGAGAGTTACCTACCACGAGATCGACACCGGGAATCGCGGTCAGCTCTTGCGGAGCACGTTGTGCGTAACAGCCGGTGACGATGACCTTTGCATGGGGATTGTGGCGCTTTACGCGGCGAATTGCGGCCCGCGCATCCTGGTCAGCCGATGCGGTAACGGTGCAGGTATTGAGAACGACGACTTCGGCGTGTGATGTGGAATCGGCACGAGTCAAGCCGCGCTCGCGGAGTTGACGCTCGAGCGCTGCGCCGTCGGCCTGGGTAGCACGGCACCCGAAGTTCTCCACATAATATGTCGCCACAAAAGCTATTATACTGAGCACAGAGATGTGGCTTGCCGGTTTGGGTACGGATTCGAGTATCCGCTGGCGCTAGCAGCACAAACAACTGTCACTCGTAATCCTGCATCTCACGTCGCTGCGTTGTGCGTGGTGAATTCCCCTGGAGAAATCGATGAAACGTCGCATCCTGCTGGTTGATGATGAGCTTGCCATCCTTCTTACGTTGCGTGCCATCCTGGAGATGAACAACTTCGACGTGGATACTGCGGCGTCGGCGCGTGAAGCAGAAAAGAAGCTCAAGAACCAGACCTACGAGATGGTCATCACCGACATGCGCATGGAGTCGGAGACTTCAGGATACGAGGTCATACGAGCCGCGCGTCAGCAAGCGTACGATCCCGCAACCGCAATCCTGACGGCGTATCCCTCGATGGACGAAGAATGGCAAAGCCGGGGAGCGCAGTCGTTGCTGGTAAAGCCGGTCAATACCCAGGAGCTGTTGCGGCAGATCGAGAACCTGTTGGTTTCACACAACGAGCACAAACTCAAGCCGGGCAAAGTGGGTGGCAAGAAGATCGCTCCGCCCGCCAGTCACGCAGACCAGTCGCGCGCAGCCTCGAAGAAAGCCCTTTAAATTAGCCATCTTCTCAGGCGCCGAGCGGGGGCACACTCCAAGCGCTTCGACGTTCACTCGTCAACTTTGGACATTCAGGGAAATTGATTCAGGCAGTGGCAGCCGCACTCCGGCGCTGCTGAAAGCACTCCCGACAGAAGACAGGTCTACCTTGTGTAGGCTTGAACGGTACAGTGGTCTCTTTGCCGCAACCCGAGCAGTTGGTACGGGTCTCGACTTTGGAGTAGCCGCCCGACGAGGTGGTTCCCATCGAAGAAGCCCGCTTTGATTTGCAAGCCTTGCACCGCTTGGGCTCGTTCTTGAACTGTTTGTCGTGGAAGAACAGCTGCTCACCAGCTGTAAAGACGAAGTCGGCACCGCAGTCAATACACTTCAGAACCTTGTCCTGGAATTCCATGGAGAAATGCTCCCTTCAGTCCGTGATCCCGAGCAACGAATGGGGTATTGCAACAGCTCCGGAGACCCGGACTGAAAGGTCTACACCGGCGATGCAACTCCGCTGCTCAGATACTGCCCCTGGGTTCGGCCCTCCATGCGCGAGCGCATGGCACAAAGTTATTACTGCGGACGTGCTCGACTGCTCCTTATAACGAAACCGCCTGAAGAAAACCTTGGGCCGCCTCGCTGATGGCGGCCCAACTTGACGATTAGTTCCGTTCTTTAACGAACCTTGTTGCGACACCCCAATTTGACTCTAGTAGTTATCCCAGCGTTGACTATCTAAGTCAAGCATAGAGTAGGCATTCCACCCGCCATTTAAGAGCCATACAGCAGCTTCACCAAGGTGTCGTATGTTCCAAAACCTGTCAAAAATTTGCTCTTAAAGAGAACTGCACCTGGCGCGGCGCATAGGCGTTGTTGGGATTCAGGAAGTCTGAACTCTTGAGGAACTGTCCTGGATAAACCTTCGACGCTACCTGGGTTGAGTAGGCAACGAATTGCCCAGCTGAGTTGAGGAAGCCGTCATCGCTGATCGTGACTTGTGCGTTGGTGCGATTGAAAGTGTTGAAGGTCTCGACGAGGGCTTGCAATGTGACGCGTTCGCCGAAGTGCAAATTGCGTGTGACACGGAAGTCGGTAGTGAAGTAATCGGGTCCGATAAAGGCATTTCGGCGGTATCCCGGAAGCCGATCGTTGTAAGTGTTCCCATCCTGGTTTGCGTCGCCAGCGACAGTGGCGTTGATAGGCCGGCCGGACCCGTACGTCAGCACGTTGGAAAGCTGCCATCCGTTCGCCACCCGGTTCAGCCAGTTGTATCCGGTCTCCAGTTTTGGAGGCTGGACCACGCCGGCGGCAACCAGGCGGTTTCGCTGATCGGTCACGCTGAGTCCGCGCTCCAGATTGACGGCGTATGCGTCCTGGACGTTGCCCGGCCTGCCCACGACCAAGGCGTCCTGGCCATCGTCAATCGCTTTCGCAAAAGTATAAGCAATCCGCAGGAAGAGTCCGTGGCTCACCTGCCGCTTGAGCGATACGGTAAGCGCGTTGTAGACGCTGCTGGATTCACTCTCAAAAGAATTGATCGTACCCAGCCTGGCGATCGGCCGCTGGATGTCGTTGATGCAGGGGGGGTAGGGGCAATCGACGGTCTTTTTCGTCTGCCAGGTGGAGAACGATTCCACCGGAAGATACTGGCCAAGGAACACCGAGCCATCGTCGCTATAGACCGGGTAGTCCTCGATGGTCGGTTTAGGAAGGTTGGCATCCAGCGAACGAATCAGGTGCTCGCCATGCACGTATAGGTAGCTGGCGGAGGCGATGATCTTTTGCCCGAAATCGTGTTCGATGGTAAGGCTCGCCTGGTCGGTGTAGGGAGTCTGAAAGTTCGGCGAGAATGCAGAAACCGTAGTCGTCAGGTGGCCGGCAACATTCGCCGGCACGACACAGTTCACCGTTCCCGAAGGGCAACGCACCAGTGGATTGGGGTAAGTGGGAAAGATCGCCGCATCTGCAGGCTTCATGAGGTCGAGGAACAGATCACTCTGGTTCAACCCGTTGTCGGTCTGCACCTGCGAAGCATAAATCGAAGGCACCAGCGAATAGAAGCGTCCGCCGCCACCACGAATAACCAGCGGATTGTGATCGCCAAGCGACCAGGAGAAGCCCAGTCGGGGAGAGAAGTTGTTGAGATCGGAGGGCAGCTTGCCGGAGGGCGCATAGAGCGGGTTGCTCACCAGCCCAGATACCAGGAACGTCTGCAGGTCCCAACGAATCCCAGCATTCAGGGTGAAGTGACGGGTGATGCGAAACGTGTCCTGAAGAAACAACGCGACGTCGCCGGAATCGGGATGTGACGTCGCGGTGCCGAAGTCCTGGATGTAGTATCGCGGCACGTCATGCGCATAGGCACGCAGCGGAGTCAAGGGTTGTCCATAGCGCTCGGGAGCGAAGGTGAATGGGTTGACCTTAACGTTGTCGAAGTAGAACTCGCCTCCCGACATCGATGGGAAATAGTTGTAAATCCAGGTCCGGATGTAATCGACGCCGAACTTCCAGCTCACGCGGCCAGCCTCGATATCGGCGGTATCGGCGATGTGGAGCTTGTGTTCCCGCGTCTCGCGCGGAAGCAGATTAGAGCGCCCAACGCCATCGAGCAGGTCGTAGATCTTGAGCTTAGGGTCTTCGGAGTTCGTCGACGACTGTTGCAGGTCACGCGAGAACTGCGCGCGCAGGTGGGTGGCAAAGTTACTGGTCCAGGATGAAGTAAGCGAGGCGGCGATGCTCTCAGTGGCGACATTCTCCGATCCGTTCGCACTCTCGGCATAGGTCGTCAATGGACTTGAGGGATTGAAAAAAACATTGTTGATTCCGTCATAGCGAGAGGTGCTGACCCGCAAGAAGATGAGTTGTTTTGATGAAGGTGTGAAGTCGAGCTTGCCGAAGGCGGCATTGCCCCACATCTTCGTCGGATATTCACCCGCCATGCTGTTGAGCTTTTGTGCCGCCTTTTCGACCAGGGCCTGATCTTTGTAGTCGTAATCGACCGGCTGCGGCACGACCGTGGTTGCTCCGTTGGCGAACTGAACGATGGAGGGCGCATCGAGCAGGTTCTCATCGAATCCGGCATAGAAAAAGACGCGGTTTTTGCGTATCGGACCGCCTACTGTACCGCCGAACTGATCCTGCCGGGCTGCGGGCTTGTCGGGAGAAAAGGCCGGCTGAGCATCAAATATGCGATCACGCGCGTAAACAAACCCTGTACCGTGCAAGTCATTGCTCCCCGATTTGGTGACGACATTGAATACGCCTCCGCCGGCACGACCCAGCTCCGCACTGTAGGAGTTCGAGGAGACGCGAAATTCTTTAATCACTTCATTGCTGAACTGATAAGGAGCCCGATACCGGCCTCGCGCCTGCGCAAAGAATGAGTTGTTATTGTCGGTGCCATCGACCAGAAAATTGTTCTGGTAGCCGCGAACTCCGCCAAACGATAAATCGCCATTGGAGTCGGAGGTAAGTCCACGCGGGTCCTGCGTCACCCCCGGCGTCAGCAATGCCAGGTCGGTGAATCGGCGACCGTTGAGCGGCAGCCCCAGAATTTCTTGCTCTACGATGTCGTGCGAGACCTCGCCGGTTTGACTGTCCACCAGGACGGCAGGCGCGACGACGTTCACCGTCTCGATTCGTGTCGCTGGCGCGAGCTGAAAGCGCAGCTCGGTGGACGCTCCGACATGCAGTTGAATACTGGGCTGGTCTGCCGGCTGCATGCTGGCCGCTACTGCTCGCACGTCGTACTGGCCAGGCGTCAGCATGCCGAAGGTGAAGTTGCCTTCGGAGTCGGTGAAGGCGGCGCGCTGGAAACCGGTCTCGGGACTGCTAATGATCACCAATGCGGCGGGAATTCGGGCTCCGGAAATGTCCTCAACTACGCCACGCATGGAGGCGGAGCCATCCTGCGCGCTGAGGGGAACGGCCGAGATGCTTACGGCCAGGATTGTCATAATAAGGGTGACAAAAAAAGACGACAGTGATCCGCGAAGCCAATGCATGGGGGAGGGGCCCTTTGTCGCGGCTCCCTTAAGGGAACCGCATATTTCATTGTGGGAGAACCATTCCCGCAGGTCTGTGATGTGACAACCAAGAGAGGTACACGAAAGGACATGTCCGTTAGTAACCATGCCGGGCCTGTTTCGGGAACGCCGGTCACTATATTTCGTTGCTTAAGCCTTGATGAAACTGTGCCCGGTGTGCTGCGTTTTCATCGTGGGCAGGTGCATGTTATGTTCGGACAGCGTTCGTACTCGATGCCGGCAAAATGCCGAGAGGTCTTCGAAGTCTCTGTGGCACGTAGGCGAAAGCGCAACCAGACGATGATCCGCTCTTACAAAGGAATCAGCCCGAAGATACCTGCGACCTGCTACGTCGATGAGTCGGCACAGGTCATCGGCGACGTCACGTTAGGCGAGAACGCCAGCATCTGGATGAACGCGGTGGTGCGCGGCGACGTGCACTACATTCGCATCGGCGCCAACAGCAACATCCAGGACTGTAGCGTGCTGCACGGCATGCTGGGCCAGTGGCCGGTTGAGGTCGGCGACTGGGTCACCGTCGGACACAGCGTCACCTTGCATGGCTGCGTCGTCGAAGATCGCTGCCTCGTAGGCATGGGAGTAATCGTGCTGAATGGCGCGCGCATCGGCGAAGGCTCGATTTTGGCCGCTGGCACGCTCATTCCGGAGAAGATGGTGATTCCGCCGCGCTCGCTGGTGATGGGCGCGCCGGGCAAAGTGCGCCGGGAACTCGACGACAGCGATCAGGAGACGATCCTGCGCTACGCGAGGAATTATCTGGGGTATCAGAGAGCAGTATCTGGCGGAGAGGAAATAACGCCGTTCGCGCTTCGCTGTTCGCTTTTCGCCGGATATGGCGCATCGAGTCCCTCTCTGGCGAATAGCGAATAGCGAAAAGCGAATAGCGAAAAGCGACATGATCAAAGCCGTCCGCGGAACCCGTGACCTTTTGCCTCCCGACACCGACCTGTGGAACCAGGTCGAGGCGAAGGTGCGCGATGTGTTTGCGCGCTACAACTTTCACGAGATTCGCACTCCCGTATTCGAAGACACCAGCCTGTTCGCGCGCGGCGTCGGCGAAGAAACCGACATCGTCACCAAGGAGATGTTCACCTGGGAGGACAAGAGCCGCGCCGCCAGCGAGAAGTCGCAATCGCTAACTCTGCGCCCCGAAAACACGGCCGGTGTGGTGCGCGCCTACATCGAGCACGGGCTCGACAAGAAAGGTACGCTCCAGAAGCTCTATTACATCGGGCCACAGTTTCGCCGCGAGCGTCCGCAAAAGGGACGCTACCGCCAGTTCTTCCAGATCGGGGCCGAGATCATCGGCCCGCCGAGCGCAGGCAGCGAGTCGCCGGCGCGCGATGCGGAAGTGCTGGAGATGCTCGCGACATTGCTCGACGAAGTCGGTCTGCGCGGATGGCAACTGCAACTGAATTCGGTGGGCTGTGCCGACGATCGCGCCCGCTACAACCAAGCTTTGCGCGAGGCGCTTAAGCCAGTCGTCCACCAGATGTGCGCCGACTGCCAGCGGCGTGCTGAAACGAATCCCTTGCGCGTGCTCGACTGCAAGGTTCCGGAAGACCAGCCGATCATCGAGAAGCTGCCGAAGATCAGCCAGTATCTCGACGAGCCTTGCCGCGAAAACTTCGCCGCGGTGCGGTCGATGCTCGACGCTGTCGGCGTGCCCTACAGCATCAACGAGCGCATGGTTCGCGGCCTCGACTACTACACGCGCACGACCTTCGAGTTCACTCACGGCGATCTCGGCGCGCAGAGCGCGGTGCTGGGTGGCGGACGCTACGACGGACTATCGGAGTCGCTCGATGGGCCGAAGGCTCCGGGCATCGGCTTCGCCATCGGAGAAGACCGTCTGATTCTCGCGCTGCAAGCCGAGGGCGTCAGCGCTGCCGTGAAGCTCGATGCCTACATCGCTCCGCTTGGAGCAGGCATGAATTCGCACGCTCTGAAGCTGGCGCGAGAACTGCGTCGCGCAGGCGTCAGTGCTGACATAGGCGATGAGACGTTTCGTTTGAAAAAGTCATTCGAAGCCGCCGAAAAAGCCGGCGGCGCGAAGTACATCGTGATCGTCGGCGAGAACGAAGCGGCATCAGGCGAGTTCGCGGTGAAAGAGCTGGCGACGGGCAAGCAGGAAAAGGTGCCGCGGGAAAGCCTCGCGGAGTACCTCCTTAGTACGCGTTGAGTCGCTTCTTCCAATAACCGGGACGTCGCCTTCCATGGGCTACTGCAACGATATTTACCCGGTTTTCGCGCAGTAAGTAGACGATCACGTAAGGAAAGTGTCGCAGCAGGTACCTACGCGTGCCGTGCAGATAATCGGCCCACATGGAAGGATTCTGAGCGATCCGTGCGATTGCCCGATC
This sequence comes from uncultured Acidobacteriaceae bacterium, assembly GCA_963819645.1. Classification (GTDB taxonomy): domain Bacteria; phylum Acidobacteriota; class Terriglobia; order Terriglobales; family Acidobacteriaceae; genus CAVVDY01. Next base: position 358,639 of record CAWFWZ010000004.1, on the reverse strand, counting down.
GACTTCGCCGATGAAATTTTCCGCAGCCCGCTCGCTGTTCTCACGGTACCAATCGGTGGCAGCATCAAACTCCGCAACAGCATCGGGATGAAAGTCGACTCTAGCGATGTGGGTCATGGATCCGGGCCAGCGCGCGCTTCCTTACCTCGGCCCAGGGAATGGTCGAAACAGTACCCGATTTGATCTCATCGACACGCCGTGCAATTTCACGCTCCCACTCGAGTTCCGCGGCTTCGTCAACCGTATCCTCATCGAGGCTGGAGAGCAGCGAGGTTGCTAAGGCTGCGCGCGCTTCTGCGGGCAGGCCCAAGGCCTCTTTCAGGAGATCGGAAACTTTGTCGCTCATGTGGCCATTCTACTATCGCGCAATATTTAAGGGGGCACATCCCTGTACCGTGCCCCCTGTCGATTTAGTGCTTTCCCTCGCCCGTTCGGCTCCAGTCGCGAATGTGACGGATCTCTTCCGGGGCGATGTGCAGGTAGTTAAGAAATTCCTGATGGTCATCTGGCGCGGCTCGTTCAAATTCCTGATGCCACCGCTTCATGTCGTCTTCGGTGAATCCGGCAGCTTTCATGATCGAAGTCCATTTTTCCTTGGTCATGTCTTTCGTTCTCCCTGATAGTGATTTCCTGGCTTGCAGCAATTTCACAATTGCCTGTTGATGCCGGCGCAGCTCGCCGATCTCCGCTTCCAACTCGACCAGCCGCCGGTTGAGCACCGCTGCCGCTCCACCTTCGCTGCCCGAAAGCAGGCGTCCGATGTCACGAACACTGAGTCCGACGGAACGGTAGAGGCAGATCTGGCGCAGGACCTCGATCTCCTTCCGGCCGTATAGGCGGTACTTGGCCGCGCTGCGGTGAGCCGGCTTCAGCAGCCCGACCGATTCGTAGTACAGAACCGCGGTCCGGCTCAGGCCGAATTGGCTTGCGATTTGCGAAACGCTTAGCATCACGAGATCCACTATCCACCCTATAGTTATAGACAGGTCAAGCCATTCCTTGAGCGAATTTCAGCATGCCTCGGGCGGCTTGATTGTCACACACATCTGTGACAAAGCTGCTTGGTACGCCTGAGCGACGGGACTAGAATGGCATCCGAGGACGCGGGAGATTTGTCTTCTACGGGTCCTGCTCCTGTGGAAGGAGGCGTGACGCGCAACAATCGTCATAGCGCCAGTTGGCCGCTGTTTACTACTTCTGAATCCTTCCGACCCTTCTATCTCAAGAAAATTGCAGTTAACTCCTTTGCTCGTAAGATTTTGCCTGTAACTCCCACGCGCTCAAGATTTTGCGGGGGAAAGTTTTTTCTGACCCAATGGAATCAATATTTTAGGGATATCAGGGGGAGGGGGGTATATCAGTTGTCGGTGATCAGTCGTCCGATGAAAAATGGGGAAGAGATATTAGGTGGTGGTTGCTATGCTGGCGCCGACGCGAAAAGCAGGTCCTTACCCCTCGGTACGCTCGGGGTCAGGATGACAAACGAGGAGTTGGGTCGCGTCCATAAATTCCCCCTATGGTTGCCATCAAGATTTTCTACTGGATTGGACCTCTCGATGCCCTGTAGTCTCAGAGGTACCCCGTCAAAAGCATTGACCACGCGGTACAACCGTCCTGCTGGTTGCAGAGATTCTCTTAAAGATAAGGAGTTGCATGCCTACGGAACTGCGTAATTTCCTCGCGCTTTCCTACGACGAACTGGAAGAAATGAACCTGCGCGCCAAAGCGGACCGGCTCAACCGCGTTGACATTGGCAAGATTCAGGACGAGCGCCTGAAATATCTGACCGACCAGAAGGAAATCAAGGCAGTGACGGTGCTCTTCAGCGACCTGGAGGGCCGGCTGCACATGCTCGATTACGACAAGAAGTTCCTGCTGAAGAGCTGGGACAACCTGACGTTCGACGGCTCTTCGATTCGCGGATTTACCGCGCAGCGCGAGAGCGACTTGCGGCTGGGTATCGACTGGAGCGCCTTTCATTGGGGGCCGGCAGATGTTTTCGGTCCGGGCAAGGTGCTGGTCTTCGGACACGTCATCGACAAGGATGGGCGGCCTTACAGCGGCGACATTCGCGGCGTGCTCAAGAACTTCGCTGACGAACTGTACAAGAAGGAAGGCTACACGCTCAACGCGGCCAACGAGATTGAAGGCTTCCTTTTCAAAGGTGCGGATGCCGAGCGGCATTATCACGAAACCGGCAAGTTCGAATATGTAAACACCGGCGGCTATTATCATTCGCTGCCCGGCGATACGCTGCGCAGCTTCATCGACACCACGGCGGAAGTGCAGCGCGCCATGGGTTTCGAGAACGAGAAGGACCATCCTGAAGTCGCGCCTTCGCAGTTCGAGATCAACTACTCCTATTCCGAAGTGGTGGCTGCTGCCGACAACATTCAGCTTTACAAATTGATTTGCCGTCAGGTGGCGACCCACATGGGATGCACCGCGTCATTCCTGCCCAAGCCAGTCGTCGGTGTGAACGGCAGCGGCATGCATACCAACGTTTCCATCAGCAAGGGTGGCAAGAACCTGTTCTGGGATGCCAAAGGCGAAGAGATGCTGAGCAAGACGGGATGGGCGTTTATCGACCGCATCCTGACGCATGGCAACGATCTTTGCCTGCTGCTGAACGCCAGCGTGAATGCCTATCGCCGGCTGGATCCGCACTTCGAAGCTCCCAACCAGATCAAGGCTTCGCCCACGGATCGCGGTTCCATGGTCCGAGTGCCGATCGGCAACGAGCGCAGCATGCGCGTGGAAGTGCGCTCGGTCTCGCCCGATGCGAATCCGTACCTGGTGATGTATTCCATCTTCAAGACCGGTCTGCACGGCGAAACGGCGAAGATCAAGAACCTGCGCCAGGCGGAGCGCTACCTGCCCGACAACATCTACACGGCGCTGGAGGACTTCCGTAAGGCCGATTGGACGACGAAACTGCTTGGTGCCGACGTCAAGGGACGTTATGCCGACCTGAAGCAGGCGTCGGCCGACCGCTGCCCGCGCTTGCTGGGGACGTTCGTCAAAGCGCCCGAGGTGCAGTATCACCACGACGTTTACAACCAGTACTTGTGGAACTTGTTCTAGGAAGAAGAGATGTGAAAGGGCACGGCTTCAGCCGTGCCGAATTTCGCGTTGCGTTTGTCATCACGAGCGCAGCGAGGGATCTGTTCTCGCTGGCGGAGCGAAGAAGATGCGTCTGCTCCGATTTGCGGAGCGAGGTCTGTTGGTTACGCGGGCAAACTGCAGGTCCCTCGACGGCTGAAGCCGTCTCGGGATGACAAAGACAAAAAACTTACGGCACGGCTGAAGCCGTGCCCTTTCAAGCAGGATCTGCTGCGCCGTTCTGCTACGCTATCCCTCCGATGTCCTCTCCTACGATCTCCATCTTTGAATACGGACGGCTGGTGCGTGGCAATCGCAACTTCCGCAAGTTGTGGCTGGCGCAAATTGTCAGCGAGATCGGGGACTGGTTCTACACCATCGCTATTTTCAGTCTACTGCTGGACCTGACCGGGAAGGCGCAATCGGTGGCCATCGGCCTGGTGTTATGGGTACTGCCGCAGACGTTCGTCGGCCCGATTGCCGGAGCCGTGAACGACCGCATCAGCCGCCGCCAGGTGATGATCTTCGCCGACCTGGCGCGGGTGGTGATTGTCGGCTCCATGTTGTTCGTCCGCTCCGCACAAAGTGCGTGGCTAATCTATCCGCTGATCTTTCTTGAAACTGTGATGGCGGGCTTCTTCGAGCCGGCGCGCAATTCCGTAATTCCCAACATCACGCCTGAGCGGGACGTCATCGTAGCCAACACCCTCGCGTCAACCACTTGGTCTTTCACCCTCGCGATCGGATCTCTGATCGGAGGGGTGGTCGCAGCGACCATGGGAAGGCAGGCGGTATTCATCATCAACGCGCTGTCGTTCCTGGTCTCGGCGATGTTCATCAGCCGCATGAAGTTCGATGAGCCGCACATCACTCACCAGCGGCTCTCGGTGCGCGAGGTATTCGACTACTCGCCCATGGTTGAAGGCTTCCGCTACATCGGGCAGAACCTGCGGATGCTCGCCATGGTGTGCTTGCGCGGGGGCACGGGAATTCTCGGCGCATCGTGGGTGCTGTTTCCTGTGTTCGGGCAGCGAGTGTTGCCCATCCCCGACCTGGGCCGCGGGGACCGTGCGCTTGTTGGTATGAGCATATTGTTGACGGCTCGCGGTGTCGGTTCGCTGATCGGGCCGCTCTTCGCGTCGCATTGGGCGGGCATCGAGCAGCGACGGCTGCGTCGCGGAGTGCTGTTTGCGTTTGTCATCGCCGGTGCCGGTTACATAATGCTGGGGATGTCGCCCACGATATGGGTGGCAGCCGCAGTGGTGCTGCTGGCGCATGCGGGGAACTCGATTGTGTGGGTGTTCTCGACGACGCTGCTGCAACTCAACACCGATGACCGCTACCGCGGCAGGGTTTTCGCGGCCGATTTCGGAATTGCTATGGCCGTGATCGCCGTCTCGGCATGGTTGTCAGGAACAGCGATCGATAAGGGTATCTCGCCGCGAGCAGTGGCCGCCGCAGTGGGTGCAAGCATGATCATCCCGACCGTGCTGTGGGCTTCAGCGCAGCGATTGTGGAAACAGGAAGCGAGTAGCGCGCCCGATAAGTGAACGGCGGTTTAGGGCAGCCACGCAGGATTGTCGGGATCCGCCCATGCGTCATGTGCGCCACGCTGCATCGGACACGTTACCAGCGCTGTCGCAAGTCCGAGGGCGACGCCATCCTCCACCAAAGCCCCCGCGAAATCCGGAATTTGCCATTGCTTGATCACGCGCGTTCTCCAGGCGTATCCAAGCAGCGAGCCGACGAGCGCTCCAGTAGCCCCGAGCGCCGCGCCCGCGCGAGGATTTTCTCCGTCGGAAACGGAAAAGGCAGCACCGCAAACTCCACCCGAAATCAATCTAAAGAGCAACGAGCCCGGCTTGAGCCGGCTAGGAAGCAACGGCGTCTTGTCGGTGACAAATTCGCCGAGCGCCAGCTTACGAGTCGTGTGGACGGCACGCGTGGAATCGAGCAACGAGAGTGGCGAGTTGCCGAGAGAGAGCCGGCCGCTGCTGGCCGCCCAACTGACGGCGGCGGGAGCAGTCATGGAGCGCAGCCCAGCTACGAATCCGATGCCGAGAGCCCGGAGAGACGACGTGCGGTTTGCCATAAGAATTAGTTTTCAGCCGTCAGCTTTCAGCGGTCAGTTAAAACCAAATGCAGATGAATGAAACGAATTTAGCACCAAACCGGGCTACCCCGTAGTTAACCGATAGCTGACGGCTGATAGCTGAGAGCTCTCCTACGCCCCGGCGCCACAGCACTTCTTATACTTCTTGCCGCTGCCGCAGGGGCAAGGATCGTTGCGTCCGACTTTGTCGCCGCGTTTGACCTGCTGCACCGGGCCTTGATCGCCGGAACCTGCCATGCGGGCCTGTTCCAGTTCGCGTTTCTTGCGGCGCTGGAAGGCCTCTTCCATCTCGTCAATCGAAGTGGTCGCCTGTCGCATGCGACGCGAACCTGTGCCGACTGCGGCTAGTGCGTTGCCGTCACCATTGCCGGGGGCTACATGCTGTGAAACAGGTTGCTGAGCTTCGATCACCTGCATGAGATACAGATAGCGAACCGTCTCTTCCTGGAAGCGCTGCATCATCTCTTCGAACATGTCGAAAGACTCGCGCTTGTACTCAACCAGCGGATCGTGCTGCCCGTAGCCGCGCAGGCCGATGCCTTCGCGAAGGTGATCCATGTTGAGCAGGTGATCTTTCCAGTGCTGGTCGAGCACGCTCAACATGATGATGCGCTCGTGGTGGCGCATGGCATCGGGACCGATCAATCGTTCCTTGGCGTCGTAGCGTTCTTTCAGCTTCTCGAAAATAGCGTCGCCCAGTTCCTGGCGGTTGAGCGTGTCGGCGTCGATGCCCTCTTTTTCGAGATCAACGCCAAACTTGGTGAAGATCTCGTTCTTCAGCCCCTTGGTGTCCCAATCTTCGGCATGTACGTCCTTGCCGGCGTACTTGTCGATTGCCTCACCGAGGATGTCGCGTACGTAGTCCTCGAGAATCAGGTCCTTCTGATCGAGCCCTTCAAGCAATTGGCGGCGCAGTCCGTAGACCGCTTCGCGCTGCTTATTCATGACGTCGTCGTACTCAAGCAGATGTTTGCGGGCTTCGAAGTTCTGACTCTCGACGGCTTTCTGCGCGGCCTCGATGCGCTTGCTGATCATGCGCGATTCGATGGGCATGCCCTCTTCCATGCCCAGCCGCTGGAGCAGCGTCGATACCCACTCCTTGGCGAAGATTCGCATCAAGTCGTCTTCGAGCGAAAGATAGAATCGCGACGCGCCAGGGTCGCCCTGGCGGCCGGCACGTCCGCGGAGCTGGTTGTCGATGCGACGCGCTTCGTGGCGCTCAGTGCCGAGAATGAATAGACCACCCAGGCCAATAACGTCATCGTGATCCTGGTCGGTATCGGCCTTAAAGCGGAGGAGAAGCTCGTTCCACTGATCGGTCGGGACCTGGTACTCATCGCCGCCGTAATAGAAGTACGACAATGTGGGATCGTCGGGCTTGGCTGTAACTTCGCCGGCGGCAGCTTTCAGCTTTTGCGCGATACCCTTCCGCAGGCACTCCTGCTTGGCCATGAACTCGGGATTCCCGCCCAGCAGAATGTCGGTTCCGCGGCCTGCCATGTTGGTCGCGATGGTGACCGCGCCCTTGCGTCCGGCCTGGGCTACGATTTCCGCTTCTTTCTCGTGATACTTGGCATTCAGCACAACGTGCCGCACGCCCTTCTTCTTGAGGATTTCTGAGAGGCGTTCAGACTTCTCAACTGAAGTGGTGCCTACCAGTACCGGCTGCTGATTCTCCGCGAGCTTCTGAATTTCTTCAGCAGCGGCGAAATACTTTTCTTTTTCCGTGCGATAGACCACGTCGGGATTTTCGATGCGCAACAATTCCCGATTGGTCGGAATCACCACCACTTCAAGTTTATAGATGTTGTCGAACTCGGCAGCTTCGGTTTCGGCCGTGCCGGTCATGCCGGCCAGCTTCTTGTACATACGGAAGTAGTTCTGGAAGGTGACCGTCGCGAGGGTCTGGTTCTCGCGCTCGATCTTTACGTTTTCCTTGGCTTCGACCGACTGATGCAAGCCATCGGACCAGCGGCGCCCGGGCATCAATCGTCCGGTGAACTCATCGACGATGAGCACTTCGCCGTCTTTCACCACATACTCAACGTCGCGCCGATAGAGATGGTGGGCTTTGATTGCGGTCTCGACGTGGTGCTTCAGGTCCCAGTTTTCCGGGTCGGCGATGTTGCCGATGCCAAGCAGACGCTCGACCTTTTCCCATCCCTCGTCGGTGACGGTGATGGTGCGATGCTTCTCGTCGACCACGAAGTCGCCGGTGAGAACCTTCGTGTCAATGGATTCCTCAATCTCTTCGCCTAATTCGAGCTGCGGGATAATTCGATTGACGCGGTTGTACTTGTCAGTCGATTCCTCGCTGGCGCCGCTGATGATGAGCGGAGTGCGGGCTTCGTCGATCAGGATCGAGTCAACCTCGTCCACGATGCCGAAGTTATGCCCGCGCTGCACGCAATCGTTCAAATCGAACTTCATGTTGTCACGCAGATAGTCGAAGCCGAACTCGTTGTTGGTGCCGTAGGTAACATCGGCGGCGTAGGCTTCGCGACGCTGACTGTCGTCGAGTTCATGCACGATGACACCGACGCTCAAGCCGAGGAAGGTGTACAGCTTGCCCATCCACTCGGAGTCACGTTTCGCGAGGTAGTCGTTCACGGTAACGACGTGAACGCCGCGTCCGGAGAGCGCATTCAGATAAACAGGAAGGGTGGCGACCAGCGTTTTGCCTTCGCCGGTCTTCATCTCGGCAATCTTGCCCGCGTGCAGAACAGCGCCGCCGATAAGTTGCACGTCGAAATGGCGCATCTTCAAGACGCGCCAGCCGGCCTCGCGGGCGACTGCGAAGGCTTCCGGCAGCAACTCGTCGAGCACTTCCTTCAGGACTTGGTCTTTCTCGTCGGGATCCTCGACCGCATCGACACGCTGGCGGATTCTGTTGCGAAACTCGTCCGTCTTGGCCCGGAGCTGGTCATCGCTAAGCTGTTTGATTCCGGCCTCGAGCGCGTTGACGCGCTCCACCAGCGGCGCAAGGCGCTTGAGCTCGCGCTCATTACTGGTGCCGAAAACCTTAGCAAAAAGAGTGTTAATCAATGCTGTAGTTCCTTGGAAATATGACCAGGCATTTGCCGCAGGAGCAGTACCGCGTAGCGCAGAGACACTCCACCTAGCTAAAAGCCTACCACATTAGATGATGGTGCCCGGGCGGAGTCGCACTCTCAAAACGGTGGGCGAAGATGGAAAAAGAAGGCCGGTTCAGAACCGGCCCTGTCTGTTGTTGCCAGATTTATGCCACTTTGCCGCGACGCGGCTTGCCGGCTGAGGAACTGCTCTTCTTGCCACCGCGACTGCGAGACGAGTTGTTGCTGGATTGTTCGTCCGAACCCGATACGGAAGCGTACTCGTCCGCCTCCCCGTACTCGCCGGAATCTTCCTCCTCCTCCTCTTCCATTTCGAGTTGCTGCGGCTTGAGCTTCTTGGCGAAGCTTTGCATCTTCTTCAGGGTCTGCTGCTCTTCCTTCAGGTTCTGATTCAGCAGGCGTTCGATTTTGGTTTGCTCCAATTGCTGAGCCAGGTTGATCAGGCTTTCGTAGGCGGCGATCTCGTAACTCTCGACTTTGGCAGCGGCGCCGACGTTGAAGATATCCATCAGGTCGTCAGACGGCTCTTCTTCCTCTTTGAAGGTGTCATGCTCGGCGATAATTCCGGCAATGCCCTTGCACTCGGTTTCCTCGGCCTCTTCATCCAGCAGATCGAAACACTGCTGAAGACGTTCGACCTGCTTTTGGGTTTGCTGCTGGTGCGACTCAAACGCTTTTTGCAGATCTGGTCGGGAACTCTCTTCGGCTTGCGTGCCAAGCGCCTCGACCAGCTTCTGCTCGGCGTCGAGCATGTCAGTCAATTCGTGGACGAACAACTCGCGGGCGGTCTGCATCGATACTTCCTCCTTGTCGGTGTTACGATGCGGACGGATGTCGGTGAGTCTGCTCTGCAAAAAAGAAACCTGCGCTTCAGCACGGCACTCGCCGTTGGAGCAGCAGGTTTCGTCAAACTGGTCGTCAACTATCGTGCGTACCTGGCTACGAACTCAGCGGTACGAGTGTATGCCCTCGAACTTGTACGGCACGATTTGGTTCGCGTTGGGAAGCTGGATGAGAACCGCGTCCGGCAGAATAGCCCCTGCGGGACCGACGTAAGTGAAAACCGCATTACCGTAATGATTTTTAGGTACTCCGTTGCCTTTGGCGCTGACCTGGGTAAATAACCCGGCCGGGTAAGTCTTGGTAATCGTCGTCAAAACCGAGCCGGTGGAATCAATCACCGTCAGGGTTCCCGTGATGGGTGACGTGGTTGTATTCGTAAACCCCCAGTACGTGTCGAAGGGGTCATAAGTGCTCCACCGCGGATTGATCTGAGTCGTGTCCGTTACGCGAATGTTGTAGGAGTAGGGGTTGTTCTGGTCGGGATTGGTCACCGAGACGTACACCGTCTGGTCGGAGCTCTGGATCCAACTCACGCGGTTGGAAAAGCCGCCGCTGATGTCCGGGTCCACGTTGGTCACGTCCATTACGCCCGCGATGGATGTGGAGCAGTCCGATGTCACCTTAACCATTGGCGCAACGCCAGCCGTGGAATCAAAAGTGTCCCACACGTCGATGCTGTACGAGTGTCCGCCTTTAGCATTGACGGCGTAAAAGACGGTCACTCCCGGAACCATCAGGTCGGATTCGGCCGCGGTCCCGTCCGAAACCAGTACCGGGTCATTCGGGCATGTCGTGGGTGCGTCGTGGATCAGTTTGGTCTTGGCCCGAAGATTGTAGGTCTGGCCCTGTTGCTGCGTCTGCGAAAAGGCCAGGGAGGTGGTTAGGAAACAGCAGGCTGCAATCAGGAGGACTTTTTTCATTTCTCGACCTCTTCAATTGAGATGACTATCTAACTTATGTAACCAGAGCTGGTTTGGCAATAAGCTTTTAGCGAATACCGACGATTTTCGACCCTTTTTCCCTTTGCTGAACTGACCTTTGCTCAGTTGACCCATGCTGGCCGCTTAGGTGTTTGGCAGTTGCCGCCTTAATCGGCGGAGGCACCGGGCTGACGGCCATGGTGTAAGGCAGGTACGGAGCGCGCACACTGGTCAGCAATACACCTTTACCAATACTTAGTCTGCTGACGTCCAGCACCAACACCTGATCGTTCTCCGTATCCGAGACATACATATACAGGCCATCCGGAGAGAAGCTGAACCCACCATAGTAGGATGAGGACGAGCCGGACACGGAATACCCCCGCTCGCGGAAATCCCCCTTCTGCTTGTCGAAGTTGAAAACGACCACGATTCCGCTCGTGTCAATTGCGTATAGTTTGTTGCCAACGACTTGATAGTTGAATACGTAAGGGAAACCACGTCCGGGTACTGGAACAGGGGTGAGTTCGGCGAAGGGCTTAGGGCGTATTGGGTCTGAGATGTTGATGACCTTAACTCGTGCCCGATCGCCACGATAGGAAGCGAGCAGCAGCGACTGGCCGTCGGGAGAAACACTAACCTGCTGCTGGTAGTCGTAAGCGCCAAGAGAGTCGGCAGTAACGTGCGTGAACGTTCCATTTGAAAGATTGAGAATTCCGAGATAGTAGATATCTCGCCCTGTGTTGTAATCGTAATCGTCATACCATAGATATGCGAACTTCCCATCCGGACGTACCGTCATAAGATCCAGGTATACCCCCTGGTCGGGATCGTTGATTCCTGCGGCGAAAGTCCTGATTATGGTATTGAAAGTCGGAGATCCAGAGTCACTGTCGATTACGCTGACGTGGATATCTGAATAGTCATTCCACGGCACGTTCACTACGGGCGTGCCACTCGTGGGGTCCTGACTGGCAGCGATCCCCTGTGGGTAAGCTACCTGATAGGCGTTGGAATCGAGCGCGATCGGTGGCCCTGGAAGATTGCTGGTAAGGTCTACCGGAATGACGGACCATGAGGTGTCCCCATAAAATTGGTCCTCAAGCACGTACAGGCCCTTGCCATCGATATTGAAGGCTGGCCAATACGGATACCCGATTTGGCCGAGCTTGACATTTGCCATGTCACGCTGAGCGACGCTGTATATCGAGACGGAGTTGTCATAGTTCGTAGTAGCAAACTGAGTGGTTGGCTGGATCTTCGAATTTAGCAAGATGGCGAACTTCCCTGCCAGGATGCCGCTCTGATTCTGCTGATCGGGCGGATCATTTGTCAGCGGGTTGGTGATAATGATGTTCAGCGCGTTGCCCGCCGGCGCGTTCTCAGGGACCGTGACATTCAACGCATTGCCGCCCGTCACCATGGCAGCAATCGGGGCCATGTCGCCAATTTGAGCCAGCGCGCCCTGCTGGAAGTTTCCGCCAGTAATCTCGATCTGCGTTGCGGTGTCATTGGTCACGTTCCCGCTCACCCCGGTGACTACCGGGGCAGTATTCGGCGGGGTGATAGCGAAAAAGCCTGTGCAAACCGCAATGGCCTCCCAGCCACCATCGACTGTCAACTGCGTGAGAACCGCATGGCTAGGATCAGAGAACATCTTGGCTGTATCTACTACTGCGGCATTAGGCCCCGGTTGACTGACCGCGAAGCCTACCGGTATCAGTCGTGTTCCATCGGAATTGACTGCCATGTCATAGGGATTGAGAGACGATCCCAGGCTTATTGCCGTGTTGCTCAGCAACTGTCCATAGGTTTGTGAACCAGTTCTCAAATCCAGCACCAATAGCTCGTACGTCCCGTTCGCATACGTGCCCACATATCCGAAAATCTTCGACGGATCAGATCCGTCGGGTGTCACCGCCAAAGCATACGCATAGCTGAAACCACTCTGTGATTTATCAGCCACGATCTGGTTTGTCGCCGTGCTGACTAAGACGATATGAAGATTCTTGTCCGCGTTCTGGTGTTCGGCGACGACCAAGGTTGAACCATCGGGAGTGGCTGCCATCGAGTTGCGAGTCGAGAAGTTGCCCTGCGGCAAGATGATGGAGGAGATTGCGTACGTTGTCAGGTCGACAACCGCAATCTGGTAACGGTATCGGCTCTCAATGTAAGCCTTGTTTCCCGCGATCACGACCCGTCCTGGGGATCCACCGGCTCCGAGCGCAGAGCCCAAGCTAATGCGCTGAAGCTCCTGGAATGTCGCTGTATCGATGATGTCTAAGTAACATGTGCCCACTTGTTCGGCGACGAGAAGGGTTTTCCCGTCCGGCGTGATCGCTCCCGTTATGCCGCTTATGCCCATGATTCGCTTGGTCACCTGACCGATCGTCGAATCTATAACAGAGACGCCAGCATTGCCGACGTGAAATGCCAGACGGTTGTTCGGTCCTGGGACAATACTCCACGCCTGTTGTGCGGGCCTTGCTCCTCCCAGCTCCGAGTAAGTCGCTAGGTCATAGAGTGTCACTTGTCCGTCTTCCGTCCCTACCAGAAATTTCTCTTGTGCGAACAATGCGCTGCACGATGCCGTCAGCAGCAGGAAAAGGAGAGCAGTCGTGGCGAAGCGGCCCCACTGCGAATTTGTGGCGGAAGGAAATGGACGAGTGGTGCGCTGGGAGACTCGCGATTTCATGGCACCTCACTTCGGACGAGAGCTGCACTGCAGCTGAGGGGACTGAGCCGATGCGCAGAGCAAGTGAAGTAATGACACTCCGCGGTTCTGCTTCCTCGGGAGCACGCCATGTTAGCCCATCCCGACTGGAAGTCAAGCGGAATCAGAGCTGTTTTAGAACACTGATCTGTTTTTTGACGGCACGTTCGAGACGCTGTGTAGCGAAACTGGCACTGGGGAACCGGCTTTACACCAAAAAGAAGAAGAGGCCGCGTGCGGACGGCCTCAAGAGGAGGAGGAAACAATTATTGATTGCATTGCCTATTAACTGTCTAAATGTTAATTCTACTTAAATTCCAAGTCAAGTTACTTTCGTAACTCCCAAAAGCGGTTGATTTGTCAATAACTTGCGATGCACCAGCACGTCGACCTTAGACCATGTTTTTCACACGCCACCAGCAAAACATCGACCACAAACGCCAGCCGGAATTTAGTCGTCGTCGCGTTTCGAAAGCGTTGGGTGATCGTCGTTCGGATTTTGCGGAGCCGCCGTACTTGCGTCAGCGGTCTTGGTCTGACGCAACGTGGGTTTGTCTTTGTCAGAAGGCGCTATGGCCTTCTTGCGATCCTCGAACGCCGCCAGCCTTGCTTTCACCGCATCGAACTCTGACGTATCCACGACATATTGCGACCGCGCCGGCAAGAGATCTTTGATTTCAGCCTCGCTCTTGGCTATGCGATCCGGAGTGGGCGGGTGAGATTCGAACGCCCTGGAGATCATTCCTGGCTTCTGCTTTTCGCGGGCCTCAATCTTCTCGAAGAATGAAATGAAGGCTTGCGGATCGTATCCCGCCTTGTACATGTATTGGAGCCCCAAATAGTCGGCCTGAGCCTCAAAGGTGCGCGAGAACTTCATGAACGCCATAGGCATGGCAAGGCCGAGTGCGATGTTGGTGGCCTCGTACATGCCCCAGCTATTGATTACAAACATCAGGGGCGTGGTGGCGATCTGCGCATAGTTGGCGCGGGTCATCTCTTGTGTTGCATGGCGTGCGCAAACGTGCGCGATCTCATGGGCCATTACGCCTGCGAGTTCAGCCTCTTCGTCGGCGGCCAGAATGAGACCGCTATTAACGTAGAAAAAACCGCCGGGTAGTGCGAACGCATTGATTTCGTCGGAGTCGATGACCTTGATGGTGAAGGGAACCTTGGCGTCGGAGTTGCGCACCAGGTTCTGTCCGATGCGATTGACGTATTCCGTGACGACCGGGTCCTGAATCAGTTTGGCGTTCTGCTCCACCATCATGGCGTACTGCTTGCCCATCTTGATGTCAGTGTCGAGCGAATACCAATCACCGAGGCCGCGCTTTCCTATGTTGCGATTGCCAATGTCGTCGATGTCGTTTTTGTTCTTGTTGTGAGTTTCCCGGGGTGGGTTGCTCGACTCGGCCGGTTGATCCGAAGATGTCGCGGCAGGAGCGCCCGCCTGATCAGGAGCAGTTGCAACAGGAGCGGTGGAAGCGCTCGAACTGCTGCCGGGAGGCGTCGCAGTCGTCTGAGACGTCTCCTGTGCCATGGTCGACATGGCAAGGCTGACATTCATTAACATGGCAACGGAAACAGCGAACGCGCGTGACTTCATGGAAGTACTCCAACCCTGAGCGCCAGGCCACCCTTACTGCTGCCAACCCCTACCCTCGCCAAAAGTTTCCGGCTGGTGAAAAAAGGTTACAACGTGACCGGAGGAAGGCGTTCTGTTGCGCTCATTATATGCTTGGAAACTCGACTGGCAGCGGGAGATTTCCAAGATGCTGGAGTCACCGCTATTTATTTGCGCGAGGGCGGTGTTGGGGGCTTTTATCTCTCCCGTCCGCTTTTGTGACCCTCGGCGAAGGTACAAACGGTTTAATGAATGAGACTTTCCCCCTGGCTGTCAGCCGATTTAGGCGTAGAATGCCTCTCACGCTCTCGAAACAGGTAGGATATGCCCCGATGCAACCCGCAGTTGGCATCGGGATTCTCATATTGGAGAGTCTCCTTCCCTATTACGTCGGGGAACCCAGCACGTCTTCGCTTATATCCTGATGAATCGACTTATGTCACCCCAGCCCAAAGCGCGCGTACTGATCGTCGACCAAGACCCAAGCGCGAGCCAGTTCCTGAGCTCTCAAATGCTTCGCAAAGGGCTGGACGTCAGCGCAGCCTCAACTTCGGACGAGGCGGTGCGGATGTTCCGGGTGTGTGACCCAGCGTTGGTTCTGCTGGATCCGGCCTTGTCGGGCGGGTCCAGCCTTGAATTGGTGGAACGCCTGAGGCAGATCAAACCGGATGTGAGCATCATTCTGGTCAGTGCTCAGACCAGCCCGGAGTTCGTATTCCGCGCCTCCAAAGCCGGTGCGGACGACTATGTTGGCAAACCGGTCGACGCCAAAGACCTTGAGGCGCGGGTGAATCGCTGGCTGGAAAGGCAGCGGCTTACATCCGAGGTGACGCAGCTTCGCGACCAGGTCCGCAGAAACAGCGACTTTGCCATGCTGTTCGGTACCAGCCCGAAGATGGAGGAGATCAAGAACACCATCGAACAGGTGGCCGAGACCAACGCGACCGTTCTCATTCGCGGCGAAAGCGGCACGGGAAAAGAAGTGGTGGCGCGCATGATTTACGCGCAGTCTCCCCGCCGGGAAAAGCCTTTCATCAAGGTGAATTGCGCGGCCATTCCGCACGAACTGCTGGAAAGCGAACTGTTCGGATACGAGCCGGGAGCGTTTACCGGAGCCAACCGGCAGAAGCTTGGCAAGTTCGACCTGGCCAATGCCGGAACGCTGTTCCTCGATGAAGTCAGCGAAATGCATCCGGCATTGCAGGCGAAGTTGCTGCACGTGCTGCAGGATGGCGAGTTCTCACGACTGGGTGGCAAGCGCGACATATCGGTCGATGTCAGGATTCTCGCGGCCACCAACAAACATCTCGAGCGCGCAGTCGAAGACGGCATGTTCCGTGAGGACTTGTTCTACCGGCTCAACGTAATCAAGATTCAAATTCCTCCGCTGCGGGAGCGTCGTGAAGAAGTGCTGGTGTTTCTGGACTACTTCTTGCGCAAGTACAGCGAGTTCTACGGCAAGCAGCCAGCGCCCTTCAGCGATTTTGCGCTGGGCCGCATGGTGGAGTATCACTGGCCTGGCAACATCCGCGAACTGGAGAATCTAGTCAAGCGCTACGTAATCGTCGGAAACGAAGCCCAAATCATCCGCGAACTCTCCAGCCACAAGCCGGCCGCGGGAGCGACGGCTGCTCCTGAGGCGCACTTAACCGGAGGCGACCAACAAGCTGGGACGCGTGTTTCGGCAAGCTCCCCCGCCATTCCGATAACAGCCGGCAAGCCGAGGATCGTCGAAGAGGAAACCCCGTCGTTGCTCGATATCGGACGACGCGCCGCGATGCGTGCCGAGCGCGAAGCCATCGAACGAACCCTAGGTGAGACCCGCTGGAACCGCAGGCAAGCGGCCAAGATATTAAAAATCAGCTACAAGGCACTTCTGAACAAGCTAAAGCTGTTCGAAGAGCAGGACGCCAACAACAAGAACCTCTCTGCTTAACCGTGGTATCCAGGTTCCACATTTGGTGTCGACGACTATCCTGTTCACGGCTCAGCCCGCCTGTCATCGCAACTTCGTAAGGCTATTTAAAGGCGGGTACTTACCTTGGTTTTCCACGGAGATCCAAGCTTCGGGAGGCAACCTTTGGATGTCTAACTGCAACTCAACGCGACAAACAGAAGAGGCACCAACTTTGTGATGTTTTCACTCTTCCATCAAGATTGTCTTTTCGTCTGCTTCTTTGATCGAGGCAGCGCCCAGCATCGCCTCCCCTGAAGTTTCCCTTCACAGCTTGCCTCTTACGGAAGAGCGGTCCAAGGGGACCGCTTTTTTATTGGATCATGCCGATAGTTAGGAAGGGCGAGACGAAGGCGGGAGTGGATTCTTCGGCGACAAGCGCGGTCTATGCAATTTGACTGCGATTCTGGAGGCGAATATCATCCGCTCTTGCAGTAACGATTTTGCGACCCCAGTTCAGGGTGACGTTCGCAGCGTAGTTCGGGGGCCAAGTATGGAGAAGAAGAGACTGGACACTTTCAAGAAGCGGCTGGAAGACCGGCAGCGAGAACTGCGGGAAACGGTGAACCGTACCACCCAGGACGGGCGCGAGGCAGATGTGGAGTCAGCCCAGGATATCGCTGATCGCGCCGCGCAATCCTACACCAAGGAATTTCTGTTTCATCAAAGTAACAATGAGCGTCAGTTGCTGCAGATGGTGGAGAGTGCCCTCAGCCGCATTCAGGAAGGAACGTTTGGACAGTGCATCTCCTGCGGTGAAGAGATCAATGCCAAACGTCTCGATGCAGTACCTTGGACTCGGCATTGCATTGAGTGCCAGGAGAAACTCGAAAAGGGAATGCTGGAGCACACCGGCGTCTAGCTGACAACTCAGCCAAAATAAAGCCGCCGGTTGAAACGGCGGCTTCCGTGTCTGCGAGCGATTTTCGGGTTATTGCTTCGGCTTCTTCTTCCCGCCTAGCAATCCACCCAGAGCATTGTTGATGGAGTTGTTCAGATCCTGCTGCTGGTTTGGTTTTTGACCGGGCTGCGCCGCAGGCTGTTGTCCGCCGCCCAGCAGTCCGCCTACTATGCCGCCCACTCCGCCAGGGTTCTTGCCGCCCAACATCCCCGCCGCATTCGGCAGTATGTTGTTCAGCTTCATCTGCGCGAGTTTTTCGACATCTGGAGTCACGACCGGGTGGTTCATGGATCCGGTGAGGATTACCGGCAGCACCAGTTCACCTTGCTTATTAGCCAGCGCGGTGTTCAGGTATCCGCCGACACCGGTGCCTCCAACCGACTGGCTGTAACCTTTGCTCAGCACGGCCTGGAGGTGCATATTGAGCGTCTGGTTAATCAGGTTCAGGGCGCCTTGCGCGGCCATTGAGCCGATATCCAGCGCGGCTTTCAGGTCGTTTGTATTAGCGACTCCGTTGTGTTACTTGAAAGGTGCCGCTCATCTGCGAGATCGCGGTATAGCCTTTCGCGCCGGCTCCGCCAAATTTGCCGATCTTCGACAGCTCGGCGATGAGGTCAACTTTGGTTAGCTTGCCGTTGGTCAGGACGAAACTGAAAGGCCCATTCAGCGTTTGCACAACATCGCCCGACGGAGGCGTCGCGAAAGTCTGGTTGATGTTCGCCGCGAGGCTTCCGTAAAGAGTGTCAGGCGAATTGGCAATGGCACTCATCAGCTTGTTGGCATCGGCCCCCGACAGCTTGGCATTGACCGCAAAGGTCGGCGTCGGATGACGCTCGTCAATCGAGATCGTGCCGTTGATCTGCCCGCCATACACCTGGGCTGTCAGCGGGCTCAACTGAATCACTCCGTGGTTCAAATTGACGTTGGAGTGAACGTTGGTGAGATCGGTCTTGTCATAAATGATGGTGCCGACAGCCACTGTTCCGCTGCCGGTTGCGGATTCCAGAAAACTAGGCTTCGGTG
The DNA here is from genome assembly GCA_963819645.1 of uncultured Acidobacteriaceae bacterium. Taxonomy (GTDB): domain Bacteria; phylum Acidobacteriota; class Terriglobia; order Terriglobales; family Acidobacteriaceae; genus CAVVDY01. The sequence goes on along the minus strand of CAWFWZ010000004.1, from coordinate 340,357 downwards.
CAGGAGCGGGAGCCGCATTGGCGCTCGGGACCAGGCTCCAGTTGGCTGCAGCCTTCTTCGCCGGCGGAGCAGTGCCGCCCGTAATCTTCTGCAGCTCAGCTACGTTCACCTTGTCGATGTTCAGAGCGAAGCGCAGATTCGGCGCGTCGAAGTTCGCGATGCTGATATTGCCGTTAGCGTTAGTCGAGCCCAGCGACGCAGCGAAATTGGTCAGGTTTGCGGAGTTCTGCGTGAACTGAACGGTTGCGGTCTTTACGTTGACTGGCTGAGTTAGCGAGGACGTCTTCAGCGTGACGTTTTGCAGCGCCCCGTTTCCGCTGAAGTTCATTGCATTCGTATTCTTGATGGGCCCCGTTGCGTGAACGTCCAGCGTGACCGCGCCGCTGCCCGACATCCCTTCGGCAGCGTCGAATCCGTAAGCCTTCGCGATCCCAAGCAGCTCTTCCATCTTCGCGTTCACCGTCTTGAGCGTGGCGTCGATGTTCGGCGACGGCGTAGCGTACTGCGACAGCGCAAACTGCGCATTCAGCGTGGTCGCGCCGGAAGACACGGTAAAGCTGTTGGAGCGAATATCCTGCGGCGTCATGGCCAAGTCGATCGCCGGAACCTTCACAGCTTGCGGGATATCTTTGCCGGTGACCTCCAGACTGTGTCCGTTCACGTTGCCATTCAAAGCGAGATGATCCGTGGGACCCTGCGCATGGACCTTGGCGGTAATCTGGCCGGCGATCTTGGTGTTGGGGCTGAACGCAACTCCAAACGCCGATGCCAGCCGCGCCATCTCCTGGATCGACGCATCCGACGCGCTGACGTTGACGTCGACGATCATCGGATTCGGTCTCGTATTGAGCGTCCCGTTCAGTGATACGGGAGTCGATCCAAGTTTCAGCGCGAACTGGCTGATCTGAATCACATCTGTAGTCAGATCATCGTTGAAGTTGAAATCCGCCTCGATCGGATACCCGACCTGCACACCGTGGATTACCGCGTCATTCAACTTAACCGAACCCTTGGCGCTTGCCTTGCCGCCACCGGTTGAGAAATCGCTGGAACCGGTGATGACGGCGTCAGAGTTCTCCAGCGCCTGCGTGTTCAGGAACTTCTGCGCGCCTGCCAGTGACACCTCGTCAAATTTCACGGTGCCGCTGAAAGGGGTGTTGATCAGCTGCGCATCGTTGATCGGGCCACCCTTGCCACTGAGTTGCAAGGTCTGCGAGCCTTTGCCGGGCAGGTGCGCTGCAACATCAAGCGCGAATGGCTGATTGGGCGCGTAATCCTTGAGCGTTAAATCGATGTGGTCGTAAACTGCGCGCGATTGATGCTTCTGATAATCGGTGACCGCGATCTGTCCATCGGTGATCGCCAGCTTTGAGAGTTGAAACCCGCCCGGCTGTGCAGCCGGTTGCGCGCCCGATGGAGCAGGCTTGGCGGCGGGAGCGGCAGGCGCCGCGGGTGCGGGCGCCCCAGCCGGTTTCTGGCCCAAGGTGGCGAAATTCCACACTCCAGCAGCATTGCGAATCAGCTCGATCTTCGGCTTTTCCAGGGTGAGACTGCTCACTTCAATGTTCTTCGCCAGCAGAGGAAACAGCTCCAACGTGAACATCCAGTTGCTGTACCTGCGCAAACGGCGCGTTGCTGTGGAAGGTGGGATCGTCGCCGATGGTTACGTTGTCGACCTTCACCGCTAGCGGGATGACGCTCAGGCTCATGTTCCCCAACTGAACCGGACGGTTCAGCCGATTCTGCAACTCCGCCTGAATCTGGCCGCGATACTGATTGACGTTGATGAAGAACGGCAGGGCGACTACGAGTACAACAACAAGCAGAACAACGACCACGACCGCGATGAGCAGCTTCCGCATAAATCACTTCCCTTCAGACGGAATGGTGAGACGCCATTGGTTAAAGGGGGACAGTTGGGCGATTCGAAACACCCTTACATACTAGAAACCTCCGGGAAGTCGCCGGTTGCACAGATTCGAGCGCAGCTAAAGGTGAAATTTTCGCCCGAATCTGTCATACAGCAAGGGCATTTCGGCCTATACTACCGCAATTCGCGCGGCTTTGGTGGCGCGAGTTCAAATCTGCACAGGGCCCATTGCTAGTAGGAGGGAAAGGCTCATGAAACGTGCAGCCTTGCTTGTGTCCTTGCTGCTGTTGTTCGTTCTGTCAGGAATTCCAGCCTTTGCTGATCTGGACGGCGCGAACGTTACCGTCAACTATCTCTACCCAGAAATCAACGACATCTATCAGGTCTTAGGCACCGGGGTGGTCACTCCGGGAGGATTCACCGTGAATTCGTTCGGTCAGCACGACTTCACGACCTTCCCGTCCGACCTGGTTCTCACTAACGTTGCCGGATTCGACATCAACTTCACAGCCGCCGATTTCAACGGCTATGGCATGGTTGTCAATTCCGGAGGGACCGCTATCACTGGCGTCTCAATCGCGTTCAATGACATCAGCGGATTCGATCTAAGCCGTGTGACGTTTGATGCGACTGACGTGTGGGTCAATTTGCAGGGCCTTACCACCACGCCGGGGGAAGATTTTGACCTCAGATTTGCAGTTTGCTCCAGAGCCCGGTTCGATTGCACTGCTGGGAACTGGTCTGGTAGCTGCCTTTGGCGTAGCGCGCAGAAAGCTTTTCTAAGCTCCTCGATCTGCGCTGCTCGCTATTTGATCGCCCACGGGTATTCGGAAGGCAGCCCGTGGGCGGTTTCTTGCAGCTGAGTATTGGAGTGCTAGGTCGATGCGGTCGAGTTTTCTTCCTCTTCCACGTGCATCAGGCCGAACTTCTTGAGCTTATAACGCAACGCGTCGCGGCTGATGTCGAGCAGGCGGGCAGCGTGGGTCTGATTGCCATTAGCCTGGGCCATGGCCATCTCCACAAACGCGCGCTCAACTTCCTCCAGCGAAGTTCCGCCGTCAGGAATGGAGAGCTTTGGCAAACTGCGGCCGTTTGCAAGCTGCGCCTCTGCTCCGGAAACGATTCCGGAGGTGCGCTCGAACGCGGTTTGCGAGCCATTCTGTTGCGCGACTGGGAAGGGGAGATACTCGGGACTGAGAACCTCGCCCTCTTCCAGGATCATGGCGCGCTCCACCGCGTTCTTGAGCTCGCGCACGTTGCCCGGCCAGTCATATTTCAGGAAGAGCTTGCGGGTGTCGTCGGTGATGCCTTTCACCGACTTGCGGAACTTGCGGCCGTAGCGGTCGATGAAAAACTCAGCCAGCGGCAAAACGTCTTCTTTGCGCTCGCGCAAGGGCGGCAGGAAAATCGAGATGATCGCCAGACGGTAATAAAGGTCCTGCCGGAATGTATTGTCGCGAACGGCGCGCTCCAGGTCACGATTAGAGGCTGCGATCACGCGCACATCGACCTGCATATCGCGTACCCCGCCCACACGGCGGATAACCTGGTCCTCCAGAACGCGCAGCAACTTTGCCTGCAATAACGGCGAGAGCTCGCCGATCTCATCCAGGAAAAGCGTTCCGCCATCCGCCATTTCGAACAGGCCCTTCTTCATGGCCTTGGCGTCGGTGAAGGCGCCGCGCTCGTGCCCGAACAACTCCGCTTCCATCAGAGTCTCAGGAATAGCTGAGCAGTTGATGGCGACAAACGGCTTGTCCTGCCGGCGGCTCTGGTAGTGAATGGCTTTTGCGACGAGGTCCTTGCCGGTTCCGCTCTCGCCTTGTACGAGGATGGTGGTGGCTTCGCTGGCCGCGACCTTGCCGACAAAGCCCATCAGCTCGGTCATCTTCTGCGAGACGCCGATAACGTTGTGAGGTCCAGTGCGCCGCCGCACCTCTCCGCGCAGCGTCTCTACCTCGCTGCGCAGCCGGGTCGTCTCCAGCGCGTTTTTCACCGCGACGGACAGCTCGTCAAAATCCAGCGGCTTGCCGACAAAGTCGTAAGCGCCCAGCTTGAGCGCCGTCTTCACGTCCTCAAGCTGAGGGTCGGCGGTAATCATGATGACGGCGCGCGCGTCACCAGACTTCTTGAGCTGCTCCAGGATTTCGATCCCGCTGGCATCGGGCAGGCGCACGTCAAGCAGCACGAGATCAGGAGACTCGTTGTGCGCCACGCGCAACGCGGCCGTACCGTTGTCGGCCTCCAGAACGTGATATCCCCACTCTTCGCACTTCTGACGGAGAGACCAGCGAACCAGCTTCTCGTCGTCGACGATCAGGACTTTTTCAGAGGGCATTCGTTAGACATAGATTACTACGGCAAGCGAAGGTCACACTTGAGGGCGCTATCCCACAAACGGGGTATGAAAGCGACGGACGAACCGCGTACCTCGTCAGTGACACTGTGACTCCGCGCAGCGGAGGCCATAGTCTAGCCCAACAAGGAGCCGAAGGCGGAATGCTGGGTACAAATTTGAGTAGAGAACCCCGAGTGCCGTCGGCACGACACAAGCCAACCTGCGCCCCATCACGGATTCGAATGGCGGGAAATAATTACGCTGCTGCTATGTCTCACACCTACGCGCACAATCTGCTGCATTGCGTGTTCAGTACCAAGCAACGCCGGCATCTCATCCGCGATCCAGAAGCCTTATGGCGCTATACGGTTGGCCTCGCATATGAGAAGAAGGTCCATGTTATCTCGGCGGGAGGGACTACGAATCATGCACACCTGCTGATCTTGGTGCCGCAGACGCTTCCGCTGGCGAAGGTGATGCAAGAGATCAAAGTCAACTCCTCGCGCTGGCTGCGCGAAACGTCGCGCGCATTTCATTGGCAGGAAGGATATGGTGCATTCAGCGTCAGTCATTCACAGCGTGAGATTGTGGCGCGATACATTGCCAACCAGCCGGAGCATCATCGCAAACGCAGCTTTGAAGAGGAGTTCGTTGCGTTGTTGCAGAAATCGGGAATCGACTACGACCCGCGATACGTGTTTGGATGAGGGCTGCCGTGCCCCCGGCACTCGGAGGCCTTCTACGATGCCTTACCCAGCATTCCGCTGCGCTTCATGCTGGGCTAGATTATCGCCTCCGCTTCGCGGAGTGTCCGCGTTGGCAGACCGGAACCCTGTTTATGGCAGTTCGGGTTGATCGGAGTCCGCAGCGGCACCGAGCACTCAACGTGCCGGAAGAGACGTCGAGAAATACTTCGCCATTCCGGCAACGTAAAAAATCAATCCCACCGGCAACGCGAACAGCAGAGCATCGATGCGATCGAGCACCCCGCCGTGTCCTGGAAGAAGTGTTCCCGAGTCCTTCACTCCAGCGCCGCGCTTAATCGCCGACTCGACCAGATCGCCAAGCTGGGCTGCGACATTCACGCAGATTGCGAAGATTGCAATGACCACCAGCGGCGGCATCGGGAACGCCCACGGGGCGCTCGGTGGCGGCCAGATCGTCGGGTGTGCGGCAGGAGTGAACAAACGCAAATTCTGCAACGCGCTGGAGATCGGATTCATAAAGCGAAACAGCAGCGCTCCGACGACAATTGCGGCTAATACAGACGCGATAGCCCCCTCCCACGTTTTGCCTGGGCTGATGCGCGGCGCCAGCTTCCGCCTCCCGATCGTTCGCCCGACGTAATAGGCAGCGATATCACCGCACCAAACTTGCAGCATAAGGTACAGAAGGTACAGGGCGCCGTTGGGGAAGCTGCGCAGATATATCAGCATCCCGAGCGTGAACCCTACATACGGAATCACAAGGTATGAAACGGCTGCGTCGGGGAGCGCCCTGGAGAGGGGCTCTCGCTCCAAGCCGATTACAAGCATTACGAGAGGGCACAGAAATGTTATCGCCTGCAAGCCCCACGTGTATCCATACACTAGAGGAATTGACCAAGCTCTTGAGAGAGGTTCGGTCGGCTGCCGGGTTAACACGGTTGCAAACGCGTAAACCCAGGCAATGGAGAGCGCGACAAACGTATAACCGACCGCTGTCATCGGCTGAAATCCCTGCGCCTTCACGATTCCCAGATACTCATGCGCCGCCAGCACCGCCACGCCAAACACCAGCAGCGTGAACAGCCACAGCGGCGCCTTGAACAGCGCCACAACAACAATGGGAATCAGGATCACTGCGGTGATGACCCGCTTCACGGGAGCTGTCCCTGGTCTTCGATCAGGCCGCCGAAGCGGCGCTCGCGTTTCTGGAAGGCTTCAATGGCCTCGAGCAGTTGCGTGCCGCGAAAGTCGGGCCATAGCGTCTCGGTGACGTAGATCTCGGCGTACGCAGCCTGCCACAGAAGGAAGTTGCTGAGCCGCATTTCGCCGCTGGTGCGGATGAGCAGGTCGAGTTCAGGAAGGCCGTGGGTGTAGAGGTGGCGCGAAATATTGCGCTCATCCACCTTGAGGTGATCGGCTCCGCCATTGCGCGAGGCTTCGCGCAGCAGAGAGTTGAAGGAATCGACCAACTCCATTCGCGAGCTGTAATTCAGCGCCAGGGTCAGCACCATGCCGGTGTTCTTCTCGGTGGCTTCGCGTGCCCAGGCCATACGCTCCTGCACTTCCTGCGGAAGTTCATGCTGACGGCCGATGTACTGCAGGCGGATGTTGTTCTCCATCATCGTCGGCAGCTCCATCTTGAGATAGCGGCGCAGCAGGTTCATCAGGTAGCTGACTTCTGACTTAGGCCGCTTCCAGTTTTCCGCTGAGAAGGAGTAAAGCGTTAAGGCGGGAATGTTGATCCGGGCGGCGGTCTCGATGGTTGAGCGCACGGCGGCCACGCCCGACCGGTGTCCTGCGACACGCGGCAGGTGACGGCGTTTGGCCCAGCGGCCATTTCCGTCCATGATGATGGCGATGTGGTGGGGCAACCGCTGCGAATCGAGGCGGGAGTAGATCTCGGCCTCTTTGCGGTTCAGCCCGGCCGGCACTTGGGTGCGCAAGGCTTACCTCAAATAACAGAACCTAGCATAGCAGGGTGTCAGCCGCAAAGAATCGGAGCTCGCCTGGGGGCCGAACGAGAGGGCGGCCTTCGTTCCCGCATGCAGAGAGTTTCAGGTCGACATATTTCCGTGACGAGTAGCGGTCACGACGACCTTTAGCCGGGTTAAACTCGAGGGGGCTTCTGCAGGTCAACACCTCGGATCGCAAATTCAATACTAAAGATTGGCTGGAGCAGAGATGAAGATCAATACCTACCTGGCTTTCAACGGAAACTGCGGAGACGCCTTCAAGTTCTACGAAAAATGCCTCGGCGGCAAGGCAGAGATGATGAAATACGGAGACTCGCCCATGGCCGACCAGACCGCGCCCGATTTCAAAGACAAGATCATGCATGCCCGTCTGCAAGTCGGAGATCAGATATTGATGGGAGCTGACAGCCCGCCGGGTATGTTCAACGGGAACCACGGTTTCTCCGTCTCAATCGGCGTCACCGACCCGGCAGAAGCCGAACGCATTTGGTCAGCCCTGTCGGAAGGCGCGAACGTCCATATGCCGCTGGCCAAGACCTTCTGGTCGCCCGCGTTTGGAATGCTCGTTGACCACTTCGGTATTCCTTGGATGGTGAACTGCGAGCAGCACGACTGAACAGCAGCCCAAACGCTATACAGCGGAACTGCCAATCTATGTGAAGGTACTCTCAGCAGCAGCTCTCAACCGTGCCCGGGTGAGCTGCCCTGCTCCGGCCCACTGGTAGTTCCGCTTTTGCTTGCACAAGCAACAAACTTTTTCCTCTCCGCGACTCTCTCACGTGTGTGAAAGAGACCCAGTCTCTAGGAGAGCGGAACATGAAACTGAGCACGTTACTGGTTGGGTGTATCCTCATGCTGCCTGTCGCCGCACTGGCCCAGCTCGACCAGCCACATACCCGAATAGAGGCAACCTTCGATCAGCCCGTGAAGGTGAATGCCGATAAGACACTTCCTCCCGGCCAATACATCTTCCAACAGGAGAGGACGCAGAGCGAACAGGCGCATGTTTTCCGGATTGAGGATCCGTCTGGCAAACAAGTGGCACTGACGTCACCCCCGATCAAAGCTGTCTATTCGAACTGGGAAGGGGCCGCAGGCGGGGTGCCGAAACACAACACGGTGATGATTAAGAAGGTGGGAGATAACGCTTATCTGGACTATGTCTGGTTCCAAGGCATGCCGGATGGTTATCACTTCACGCTGGCGCCAAAGAACTCAAAGGGCCAGGAGATCACCATCAACGCCGGCAGCCCTGGGCAATGAAGCAAGGCTGGACGCGATAGCTCACTACGAGCGGGATTTGTCGCGAAAAGCGAAAGGTGCGCATCCGGCACGACCGGTCGGTGCGCACCTGTTCTTGTTTACTACGCCACTCGCCGCGGATGCGCGACAATGTCACGCACCTGCGTAAGAATGCTGGACAGTTGCATCGCGTTCAGACTCGAGGTGAACTCGGCCAGCTCCGCCAGGAATGTATCGGACAACAACTCCTGGATCTCGTCCTCTCGCGACGGCCCGCAGAGCCGCAGCAGGTCGTAAACGGTGACTTCCAGCGCCAAGGCCAGCCGCTCCAGCGACGAAAGCGTCGGCGTAGCTTTTTCGTTCTCAATCTTCGACACGTAGGTGCGAGGCACTCCCATGCGTAGCGCCAACTGCCGCTGGCTCAAGCCAAGCCGCTGCCGCAGCATGCGGATCGCCGTGGCCACCTGCACGTCAGAGCGTTCGCTGGGTTCGGGTTCTGCTGCCTCGATGGTTGGGGCGAAGATTGGCTCGGGCTCATCCTCATCCAACGACGTTCGGCAACGACGGCATAGATTGTTGACGGTTTTGAACTGGACGAGATGACAATGGTCGCATCTCACCACTTCCCGGTCTTCTACGGGTGCGAGAGTCGTGGCCATTTAGGTTTTGGGAGTGCCAGAGCAGGGCACTATAAAATTCGAACCATAAAACATACTTGACAGCTTTCACGGTCGAACTTAGGCGTACTTTGCGCCATTTGCTCTGTTAGAGTCAAGAGCATTGGCCCGCGAAAACGCACGAAACCTGTGTAAAACGCGGGTTTTATGAGCATAGCCTGCGGAAAACCGCGAATTTATTGGAGAAATAGCGATGACGCGCCATGACGCCTGGTGTTTACTAACTGAGTTCACCCTCTCAGAAAGTCTTCGCAAACACGCCGTTTCTGTGGAAGCGTGCCTGCGCGCCTACGCCAGCAAATTCGGAGAAGACGAGGAACTCTGGGGCGTCGTCGGCCTCATCCACGACTTCGATTACGAGAAATATCCCAGCGCCGAAGAGCATCCCTACAAGGGCAATGCCATCCTCGCCGAGCGCGGCTGGCCCGAAGACATTCGCCGAGCCATCATGTCGCACGCCGACTACGCCGGAGTCAGCCGCGACTCGAAGCTGGAGAAGACCCTCTTCGCCTGCGACGAGCTCGCTGGCTTCATCACCGCCACCGCGCTGGTGAAGCCGAACCGAGTCGCTAGCCGAGGTGGACGCCAAGTCCATTCGAAAGCGGATGAAGGACAAAGCCTTCGCGCGCTCCGTCAGTCGCGACGACATCATCAACGGCGCGGCCGACCTGGGCGTCGACTTGGACGAGCACATCACCTTCTGCATCGACGCAATGAGAACTGTGGCCGTGGAACTCGGTCTGGCGGGCGCCAATCCTGCGGGCGTCTCCCAGTCCTAAACGCGCTACTCCCGATTTCCAGGCACAAGCAGAGAACATCATCGGCTCTGGAAGTAAGACATTCCCCGAGAATCGTTGCTAAACCTGCATTAGAATGAAGGCACATGGTGCTTGTCAGCGCACTGGAAAGGAGCCGTATTGCTGCAGAGATTCAGCCACATTCCGCAAGTCTCAGTGCTGTCGGTCATCGACATCCTGATTGTGGCGTTTCTCATTTATGAGTTCCTGAAGCTCATCAGAGGCACCCGCGCCATTCCCATGCTGAGCGGCGTCGTCATTCTGGCGATCGCGTTCTATATCGCTCACATCGAGCCGCTGCGAACCGTTGACTGGCTGCTGAGCACGCTTCTTCCCTATGCCATCTTTGCGCTGATCGTCGTTTTTGGCAGCGAAATCCGCCACGTGCTCGCCCGGCTTGGCCGCCGCATGGTTAGCGGCCGCCTGGGCGCGGGTTCGGGAGACGACAGCTATGACGACATCGTTCTTGCAGCCAAACAGTTTTCCGAGAACCTTACCGGCGCGCTAATCGTCATCGAGCGCGAGATCGGATTGCGTACCTACATCGAAAGCGGCGTTGCTCTGGATGCGAATCTCAGCTTCGACCTGCTGACGACTATCTTCCGTCCCAGCGCCCCGCTGCACGATGGAGCTGTCATTGTCCAGAAGGACCGCATCGCCGCCGCCGCCTGTTTTCTGCCGCTCTCGATGAACCCAATCTTGTCCACCCAAATGGGCACCCGGCATCGCGCGGCCATCGGCATCACTGAAGAGTCAGATGCCATTTCCGTGGTCGTGTCGGAAGAGACCGGCGCCATCAGTCTCGCCGTGGGTGGAGCGATCGAACGCAACATCGACGCCGAACAGTTGCGGCAGCGTTTGAGCCAACTATTGAGCCGCTACGTGCCCCAGGCAGCGCTGCCCACACAAATCTCCGACAACACGTTGGGCAATGGCGAGCGCGATTTCGAACCGTATCTACCCGAACAAGACTTTCGCGAAGGAACGGAACGCTAACCATGCGCGACTTCCTTCGCAAATACATTTTCAACAATTGGTGGCTGAAGCTGGTGGCGCTCGGGCTGGCGTTTTTGTTGTGGTGGGCCGTCGCTCACGATCCAACGGTCGAAGCCGTCATCACCGCTCCACTGGAGTTCCACCACGCGCCTGAAAATCTGGAGATGAGCGTCGAAGGGCCGACCCAGGTCGAAATCAGGGTGCGTGGTCCGGAACGCACCGTTCGCCGGTTGAGCCCTGCCGATGTGCAGGCCATCGTCGACCTGTCGGGAGCCCGCGCCGGTGAGCGCACCTTTGACCTGACGGCGAAGCAGGTGCATCTTCCGGACGCGGTTGAAGTCGTGCAAATCGAGCCTTCGCAGGTGCGGCTCAGTTTCGATCGTAGCGCCACCCGCACAGTGGAAGTCAGGCCGCGCGTGATTGGCTCGCTGGTTACCGGCTATCGCATCGCCAACGTGACTGCCGATCCCAGCACCATCAACATTGTGGGTCCCGCGCACCGGATTGACGAAGCGGGCGATGCCATCACCGATCCGGTTGACGCCACCGGCGTGGTTGGGTCGGCAACGTTTACCACGCACGCCTACGTACCCGATCCTCTGGTTCGCGTGCAGAGGCCAGAACCAATTCACGTAACCGTGACCACCTCGAAGACCGACAAAGGAGAGACGCCCCGTTGAGCAGCGCCGCCACTCAATCTCCAATGAGACAGCTATTCGGAACCGACGGAATCAGAGGAGTCGCCGGCGAATATCCGCTGGATCGGCGAACCGTTTTCGCGATTGGCCGAGCGCTTGGGCAACGGCTGGCCGAGCGATCAAAGGATGCCGGCGTTGTCATCGGCCAGGACACCCGCGAATCCAGCGCTTGGATCAGTGCGGTGCTGGCCAGCGGTCTTTCCGCGTCGAAGGTTAGGGTGGTGAGCGCGGGCGTCATCACTACTCCGGGAGTGGCTTATCTGGCGCGCGCCAACGGCATGGCCGCCGGAGTTGTCATCTCCGCCTCGCACAATCCATGGCGCGACAACGGCATCAAGGTCTTCGGCGCTGACGGCTACAAGCTCTCCGACGAGCTGGAGCACGCCATCGAAACCGACATCTTCGCCCATCTGGAGCAGCTTGCCGCCGGAGCCGAGCACGCCGGCGAGAGTCTGGAGATGCTGCCGGGCGACGCGAACCTGCGCGAGCAATATGCCGACTGGCTGGCGGAGCTGATCGGACCTGCTGATCTTCGGCAAGCTTCGGGTGCTAGTGGATTGTGCCAACGGGGCAGCATCTTCCATCGCGCCGCTTCTATTCGAGGACCTGGGAATCAAGGCCGACTTCCTGCACATCGAGCCCACCGGACGCAACATCAATGCCGGCTGTGGCGCGCTGCACCCGGAGCACGTGGCTGAGGCGGTCGCCGCCTCGAACGGCAAGTACGACATCGGAATCACCTTCGACGGCGACGCCGATCGCGCCATGTTTTCCGACGCGCAAGGCCGCGTGATTAACGGAGACGGCGTGCTGCTGCTGGCCGCGCGCGACATGCAAGCCCACGTCCTGCTGCACAACAACACCGTGGTCGCCACCACCATGTCGAACATGGGACTGGAAGCCGCGTTGAAACGCAGCGGCATCCTGATGAAGCGCGCGCCGGTGGGCGACAAGTATGTTCTGGAAGAGATGCTCAAATCCGGCGCGACCCTGGGCGGCGAACAGTCAGGCCACATCCTCTTCCGTGACATGGATACGACTACCGGCGACGGCATCCTCACCGGACTGCGCGTTCTGGAAGTAATGGCCCGTACCGGCAAGCCACTGGCGGAACTCGTCGCCGACATGAAGGTCTTTCCGCAGGAAATCAAGAACGTGCACGTGCGCGAGAAGACGCCGCTGAGCTGAAATACCTGCGGTGCAGAAGGCGATCGCTGCCGCCGAATCCGAACTCGATGGCAATGGCCGCGTCGTCGTGCGCTACTCCGGAACGGAGAAGCTGGCGCGCGTGATGATCGAAGCCGAATCGGAAGAGGCGATGCGGCGGCACACCGATGCAATTGCGGCTGCGATTCAGCAGGCTATCGGGATATAAACGCTGTCACCACAGAGGCACAGAGGCACAGAGGCACAGAGGCACAGAGGACAGAGAGACAGAGAATAATTTCAACTGTGTCATCCCGAGCGGAGCGCAGCGGAGTCGAGGGATCTGCAGTTTGTTCGCAGCCGCGCGTGAAACTGTCTCCAATAAAATTCGGTGCCCCATTCGGCCTGGGTTTGGCCGGGTGGGGATTTTGGTGTGGTATGGAACGAAAAGCCCCACCCCGCCAACAGACGGCGGAATGGGGCACCCGATGTGAAGGTATCCCGAATAGATCTATTGATGCGCCGACGCGGCGCTACCCCAGCAAACTACCCACCACGTCGTAGCTCTCCGCTAGCGCCGAATCCAGCGCCGCGGGATCTTTGCCGCCGGCCTCGGCCATGTCGGGTCGTCCGCCGCCTGAACCACCGACCTTTTTCGCCACTTCCGCGATAATCTTGCCCGCCTGTACGCGCGCGGTCAGGTCTTTCGTCACGCCAACGATGAGCGCGACTTTGCCATCGGCGACCGAACCCAGCACCACCACGCCTGAGCCCAGCTTGTTGCGCAGGTTGTCGATGAGCGTGCGCAACTGCGAGCGATCGAGATTGTCGGCGCGATGAGCCAGCACTTTCACGCCCTTTACTTCGCGAACGTTCTCCGTGGCTGAGGAGGCCGACGAAGACGCCGACTTCATGCGCGCCTGATCGAGTTCCTTGCGCAGCTTCTTCAGCTCTTCTTCACGACGCTCCAGTTCGTGCTTCAGCGCTTCGGCCGGCGACTGATCGTCGCCGCCACGCACCAGAGTCGCAACGACGTTTTCAAGCTGATGATCTTTTCGGAAGTGGCGAAGCGAGCCTTCACCGGTCACAGCTTCCAGTCGTCGCACACCGCTAGAGACGCTGCCCTCTTTCAGGACCTTGATCAGCCCGATCTCGCCCGTCGCTGCCGTATGCGTACCGCCGCACAACTCGGTCGAGAAGTCGCCGATGCGGATGACGCGCACGCGATCGCCATACTTCTCGCCGAACAGCGCCATGGCTTTGTACTCGTTGACGGCCACGTCGATGGGCACATCTTCAATGACTTCGACGCGATCGTTGCGCAGGACTTCTTTGTTCGCCAGATCTTCGATGTCCTGCAACTCTTCGTCGCCGAGCGAAGCAAAGTGCGAGAAGTCGAAGCGCAGGTGACCGGGATCGACCAGCGAACCAGCCTGCTTCACATGCGTGCCCAGCACCTCGCGCAACGCGGCGTGCAACAAGTGCGTGCCTGTGTGATTGCGCATGGTCGCGCGGCGCACTTCGTCGTTCACCTTCGCATCAACCTTGTCGCCGACATGAATCGTCTGCTTGGCGACGACTCGGTGTGCGCGTACGCCCTGCACTGGATAAGCTGACACCTTCGACATCCGCGACCAAGCGTGTTGTGATCGTCGGCATAGAGCCAGCCCACGTCGCCGACTTGGCCTCCGGATTCGGCGTAGAACGGCGTGTGGTCGAGCACAATCTCGCCGCGCTCGCCAGGCTTTGAGCTCCTGCGCGCCGACTCCCATCCCGTTCTGCGGCGTGATAATCGCCAGCACCTCGCAGCCGGTGGAGAGCGTCTGCCGGTAGCCTTCGAACTCAGTGCGCGGCAGCGACTGATAGACCGGGCTGGCGGTAGCCTTCGCGCCGCCCTTCCATGAAGCCTGCGCGCGATGGCGCTGCTCTTCCATGGCAGCGTCGAAGCCGGCCTGCATCGAAGCTGATTCCGCGATCGCGTGCACGCGTCCTCAATGAAGTCGCGTGGCAGTCCAAAAGTGTCGTAGAGCTTGAACGCTTCGCTCGCCAGGGAGTACGGCGCATCCAGTCGTCCGATAGTCGCGATTCCTCGGTCGTTGCAGATGTCCGCGGATCTCTCGGTGTCCTCGCAGAGTCCGTCATCTGTAGTGCTTCTCGGCAATCGCCAGACCGCTTCTCCACGCGATTCACAAGCTCTTCCAGCCGGCTCAGTCCCATGTCCAGCGTGTGCGCGAACCGCGTCTCCTCTCCCTTGATCGTCTCCGCCACGCGATTGCTCGTCTCAATCAGCTCCGGATATGCATCCTTCATCAGGTCGCGAACCGCATAGACCATCTCGAAGAGGAACGGCTTCTCCTGCCCCAGCAATCGCCCGTGCCGAATCGCGCGCCGAATGATCTTGCGCAGCACGTAGCCGCGCCCTTCATTCATGGGCAGCACGCCATCCGAAATCAGGAACGTCGCCGCACGCGCGTGGTCGGCGATGACGCGCAGAGATGCCGCCTGATGATGTTGCTCTTCGACGTCCTCGCGCTTCATCTCTTCGTTGACCGAGACGCCAGTCAACTCGGCGGCGCGTTTGATCAGCGGCACAAACAAATCCGTGTCGTAGTTCGAGATGACGCCTTGCAGCACTGCCGTCACGCGCTCCAAGCCCGCGCCGGTATCGATCGACGGCTTGGGCAGCGGAATCAGCTCGCCGCTGGGCTGCTTGTCGAACTGCATGAAGACGAGGTTCCAGATCTCGACGTAGCGGCCGCACTCGCAGCCAAACTGGCAGTCGGTGTGTCCGGCATCGCTGGCCGCCGGGCCCATGTCGTAGTGGAGCTCGCTGCACGGGCCGCAGGGGCCGGTGTCGCCCATCTGCCAGAAGTTGTCCTTCATGCCGAGCTCGTAAATGCGCTCTGTGGGCACGCCGGTGGCGATCCAGTGCTCCTAAGCCTCGTCGTCGCGCGGCAATGCCTTGCTCGCCCTTGAAGATGGTGGCGTACAGCTTGTCTTTCGCAATGCCGAACCACTCCGGCGACGTCACCAGCTCCCACGCAAAGGCGATGGCGTCTTTCTTGAAGTAGTCGCCAAAGCTGAAATTGCCCAGCATCTCGAAGAACGTGTGGTGGCGATTGGTGAAGCCGACGTTCTCCAGATCGTTGTGCTTGCCGCCGGCGCGCACGCATTTCTGCGAGGTCGTGGCGCGGTTGTAGTCGCGCTTCTCGATGCCGAGGAACACGTCCTTGAACTGGTTCATGCCGGCGTTGGTGAACAGCAGCGTGGGATCGTTGTGCGGGACGAGCGACGACGAGTGGACAATCTTGTGCCCCTTCTGCTCGAAGAAGCGCAAGAACATGGAACGGACTTCAGAACCTGTGGGTTTGGCTGACATGGTAAGTATCCAGTTTAATTGCGCGGGGGAGTCTTACACCACCGAGGACACGGAAGGCCCGTTCGATTTACCACAGAGACACAGAGGCACAGAGAAGGAACGAGTCTGAGAATCCGGTGAAGAGATAGGTCAATTTCAATATCGAACTGTTTCTCCGAATTTCTGCTTGGCCTCGATTTGGTTCTCTGTGCTCTGTGTCTCTGTGGTGATACTAGTTCCTCCGATGACCTCCGTGGTGAAGCCTTCGCGGCGCATCCCTCTCGCCAATTGACCGGCACCCGCGAATCGCCGGATAATCGCAATGCTCAGCGATTTTCCGTACGCACAAGGTGGTCTTACGTGAACGCGCAAAACACGAACGATCGCCGTCCTTTCCAGACGGCGGGCGAGCGCCTGGACAGCATACTCGGCGATGCCTCGAAGCAAGTCGAGCAGCAGACGCAGGCCGTTATCGATTACATCAACGACGAAGTGGTTCCCCTGATTCGGGAGAACTCCAGCAAGGGGCTGCACGTGGCGGCCGACAAGCTGAAGGAGTTCGCCACCTACATGGATACGAAGAAGCAGAACCAGGGATAGTGTGTTGGCGTGCACCTCACAAGCCATGAGGCAAGTGCCGGTCGCGCCGATTTCCTTGTGATTGTCATCCTGAGCGGAGCGAAGGACCTGCTGTTGTGTCGTCCCCGCGGGGACTCTCCGAGCATTTGGCGCACTCCACCCAGCGCTTCCGCGCCGGGCTGGAATTGTTCAGGGCCGCCCTGCTCATCTGTACGCGTCGGGGGAGTCCTCCTGCTCTCCGGCTGCGGCCACAAGAAAACCGCGAAGAACATTCCGCCTCCGCCGACTGTCACGGCCAGTACGGCGCCGACCATCGCGCCAAGCGCCAACCCGCCCGCTCCCACCGTCGAAGACCGCGCAAGCATCAAAAGCCGATCTATGTCGAGACCGGCCTCGCGAGCTGGTACGGGCCGCCGTACCACAACCGCAAGGGAGCGAACGGCGAAATTTACGACCAGAACGCCCTGACCGCAGCGCACCGCACCCTGCCGATGAACTCCGTGGTGCGCGTGACCAACGAAAGCACCAAACACGCGGTCGTGGTCCGCATCACCGATCGTGGGCCTTTCATCGAAGATCGTATGATCGACCTCTCGCTGGCGGCAGCGAAAGCCGTTGACGTCTGGCGTCCCGGGACGGCGACGGTCAAGATTGAGGTGCTCTCGACGCCCGCCTCAATTTTCGAAGGCGGCCGCTGGTGTGTGCAGATTGGCGCCTTCCAGAGCCGCCATGACGCGCTGAAGCTCAAAGAGAAGCTGCAAGACCACTACCAGGACGCGCAGGTCATCGAGTTCACCGGGCCGACCGGCGAATGGGTGCGCATCCGTCCTCAGGGTGACGACAAGCGCATGGCGCAGGAGGTCGCCAGCAAGACGCACGTCAAAGAAGGTGGCGTGTTCCTGGTGCGGCTCGACTAGACCTTCGCCCACGGCCCTAGGTTCCGGAAGTAACAGGGCCTGGATTACCAGACTTTAGCTTTAAGCTAAACTCTCAATCATTGATTTCAAAGGTCCGGTCCAATTTGGAACGGCCTATACTCGTAGTCCGTGCAGCCGATGGCAGATCAGAATGCCAAGACAATATCGCCCGAGCGGCACTCGGCGCTCGTAGCGCGCGGCAGGCGACTCGAGTACCTGACCTTGGCCTGGAACGGCTTTGAGGCCGCTGTGGCGCTGGCTTCCGGAGTCATCGCAGGCAGCGTTGCCTTGGTCGGCTTCGGGCTGGACTCAGTTATTGAAATGGTCTCGGCAGCGATTCTGCTGTGGCGATTGCGCTCAGACCGCCGCGACACACCAAGAGCGCGACGAACAAATAGCGCACCGCCTGGCCGGCACTTGCCTGCGTGGCGCTCGCCGCCTATATTGCTGTCGAATCCATTCGTGCGTTGTGGTTGCGGTCGGTTCCTGAGCGCAGCATCCCGGGGATCGCAATTGCTATCGCAGCCGTCATAGTGATGCCACTGCTGGGCCGCGCAAAGCGAACAGTTGCGCGAGCACTGCATAGCCGCGCGCTTCAGGCCGACTCGCGACAGGCCGACTTTTGTGCGTATCTGTCAGCCATTCTGCTTGCAGGCCTTGTGCTGCAACTGGCTGTTGGGATGGTGGTGGGCTGATGCCGTGGCGGCGCTAATCATGGTTCCAATCATTGCGCGCGAAGGGATGCAGGGATTGCGGGGTAAGGCCTGCGAAGATTGCGGCTGCTGAATCGCTACGAGGAATGGAGTTTCTTGATTTACCACAGAGGCACAGAGGCGCAGAGATGGAATCGGGTTAGAAGACGTTCGACGATGAAGCTGCTGACTTGAGCATCGACTGCTCCTGGCTAGAATTCCTTTAGATAAGACCGGTTCTTCTCTGTGTCTCCGTGCCTCTGTGGTGAAACTAATTTTCACACGCCCGCGATTTCCGTTATCCTGTTTGGCACCTCATAAATCATGAGAACTCTGCACGGAAAACCCGCATCGAAGCCGTTTGTTCCTCTCTCCACACGCTTCGATCATGCTTTGCTGTTTGCCGCCGAGGTACATCGCAACCAGGACCGTAAGCGCAGCGGCATTCCCTATGTCTCGCATTTGCTGGGCGTGGCGTCCATCGTTCTTGACTACGGCGGCGACGAAGACCTCGGCATCGCGGCGCTGTTGCACGATGCGGCTGAAGACCATGGTGGGCGCGCCATGCTGCACACCATCGAGCAGATGTTCGGGCCGCGGGTGGCCAAGGTGGTGGACGGCTGCACCGACTCCTACGGTGATGAGGACAAGGCGAAGCCGAAGTGGTATCCGCGCAAGCTGCGGTATCTGCGCCGCGTGCGCAAGGAGGATGCCGAGACGCGCTTCGTTTCGGCCGCCGACAAGCTCTATAACACGCGAGCCGTCTTACGCGACTTGCGGCAGAGCGGCGAGTCTGCGTTCGACCGTTTCTCGGCGCCCAAGGCCAAAGTTCTTTGGTACTACCGCTCGCTGGTTCGCGAGTACCGCGCCGGTGGAGTGACGCATCTGCTGAAGCCCTTGCTTGATGATCTCGACCGCGCGGTGACGGAACTGGAGCATTATTCCGGATTGCTGGCCGATCCCAAACGCACCACCCGCCAACTCAAGCGCAGGAAATAGTCATCGATTACAAGACCCCGGAAGCGAGGTAGCAGCTTTGTCCGCAACGGAAGCAGAGCGCATCGCCGATCTCCTGAAGCAGTCCAAGACCATCGCTGTCGTGGGCTTGACGGATAACCCTCTGCGTCCGAGCTACGGCGTCTCTGACTACATGCAGTCACAGGGATATCGCATCATTCCCGTCAACCCCAATGTGACGGATTCGCTTGGCGAAAAAGCCTACCCGAGCTTGCTGGATGTGC
Organism: uncultured Acidobacteriaceae bacterium; assembly: GCA_963819645.1. GTDB lineage: Bacteria > Acidobacteriota > Terriglobia > Terriglobales > Acidobacteriaceae > CAVVDY01. Next base: position 321,126 of record CAWFWZ010000004.1, on the reverse strand, counting down.
CGGAGAAGATCGACATCGTGAACATCTTTCGTCGCCCGGAAGCCGTGCCTGAAGTTGTCGACGAAGCGATTCAGCTGAATGTGCCGGCGATCTGGATGCAGGAAGGCGTCGTCCACGAAGAGGCAGCGGAGAAAGCGCGTCAAGCGGGAATCTTCGTGGTGATGGACCGCTGCATTCTGAAGGAGCACATGCGGTATGCGCGGTGAGCATTCATTCCAGAAACCTCCGATTGTCATCCTGAGCGAAGCGAAGGACCTGCTTTTCATTGCTTCCTTCAGAACCCCATGATGTTGTATCCGCAGTCGACATAGATGGTCTCGCCGGTAATGCCGGTGGCGCCGTCGCCGGCCAGGAAGACCGCGGTTGATGCGACCTCGTTCACATCGATGTTGCGCTGCAAAGGCGAGCGTTCCGCCTGGCTCTTCAGCATCTCGCCCAGGCTACCGATACCGCGCGCAGCCAGCGTCTTGATGGGTCCGGCAGAAATGGCGTTGACCCGAATTTTCTGCTTGCCAAGATCGTAGGCGAGGTACCGAACGCAGGCTTCCAGCGCGGCTTTGGCCACTCCCATCACGTTGTATCGTGGGACCACCTTCTCGGCACCGTAATAGGTCATTGTGATGATGCTGCCGCCGTCAGTCATCAGCGGCGCCGCAGCCCGCGATACAGCCACCAGCGAGTAGGCACTGGTATCGAGCGCGATGCGAAACGCTTCGCGACTGGTAGCGACGAAGTCATCCTTCAGGGCTTCGGCTGGAGCATAGGCGACACTATGCACGAGAGCGTCAAGCTTGCCGTAGCGCTGCTTCAGTTGCTCGAACAGCTGCTCGATCTCCTCGTCGCGCGAGACGTCGCATTGGAACGCTTGCGAGTTTGGCAGTGCGGCAATCAGGTCGTCGGCCTCCTGTTTGAGGCGCTCGTTCTGATAAGTAATAGCGAGTTGGGCGCCCGCGGCCTGCATCTGCTGCGCAATGGCCCAGGCGATACTGCGCTTGTTGGCCACGCCAAATACGACCACGTTCCGTCCCTGCAATCCGTTCGACATCCACACTCTCCAAGGTTATTGCTGAAAACTTCGAGGATACCATCGGAACTCCTGCCCTGGCCGGAGTAGCTGGTCGTGCCCGCTGGGCAGCTTGCGATTTGCGCTTCACACTCGCGATTCCAAGGCATATACTGCGGGCAATTTTCTGGGGCGAGGTTCGCCGCTTTGCCAACACGGTATGTGGACAGGCAACCCGGCCCCGTCTAGTGCTTCAGATGTGTACAAACAGGACGTGTCGCACAGCTCTGTCCGGCAAAGTCCTCAGGGGGTAGTTATGGCGACGATTCGCGATCTGCTAAGCAACCGCACCATCCATTATGTGCAACCCGAGCAGACTGTCTTCGAGGCGGCCAACTACATGGTGCAGTGCAATGTCGGCGCTGTCCCTGTGCTCGAGGACACCAAGCTAGTCGGCATCTTCTCCGAACGCGACATCATGAGGCGCGTGGTCACCGAAGGGCGCGATCCGCTAACGACCCACATTTCCGACGTGATGACCACAGGCGTGCACACCGTGGCTCCCACCGCGACCTGCCATGACGCCATGACCATGATGCAGGAATACGCGGTACGCCACCTGCCGGTGTGTGACGGGTCAACGCTGGTCGGCTTTCTGTCATTGCGTGACCTGCTGCACCAGAAGGTGGACGAAAGCGTCGGCGAGGCGGCAATGATGCGGGCCTACATACAGACCGGCGCGAGCTGATACCGTATTCCAAGGAGCGACCCCTTGGACAAGGTTAATCTTGCGCAGAAGCTGTCTCTGTTTACCGACCACTACAGTCCCAAGATCGTCGGCGAGGTCAACGACTCCTACGTCAAGCTGGCCAAGCTGCAAGGCGAGTTCGTCTGGCATCATCACGATGCCGAGGACGAGCTGTTCTATGTGGTCAAAGGCGCGCTGCGCATGCGCGTGCGCGAGAATGGCAGCGAGCGCGAATTCCTGATTCAGTCCGGTGAGTTCATCATCATTCCGCGCGGCGTGGAGCATCTTCCGTCAGCCGAGGAAGAGACCCACATCATGCTGCTCGAACCGAAGACGACGCTCAATACCGGCAACGTGGAGAGCGAGCGGACGTTGAAAGAGTTGGAGAGGATCTGACGGCCGGATGCCCAGGCGTCCGGGTTCCCATCTCACGTCTCGGTTGGTACGGGTGGCGGCAATCGGTGCTCCTATTTGCTGAGTTCTACGGAGAGAATCTGCCCGTCAACCGATTGGTTGGCGGTCCCAGAATATTGCACGCGTGCCTTCTTGCCTTCCAGATCGGTACAGGGATTAAGGTCTCCTTCTGGCATGTAATTGGCGGCGCTAAAAGCGACCTTGAAGTAGTTATTGCTGTAGAGCGACATAGGTTTGCCGGTCCCTTCGACCTTAAGCTCGAGCAACGAAGGAGGTGTGCAATGCACGTCCTTGAGAACGCCCTGGGCCGTGCCCTTTAGGCCGTGCGGTTCTTCGCTGAGATACTTCGGCTTGGGTGGCGGCAGCGGATCCGCCGAAACTGGTTGAGCACGCCTGGTTAGTGCCGGCGGGGAGTCCTGGTCAACGACATCCGCGGCCGGCACATTCTCAGCCGGGCGACGATTCGCCTCCGCAGCCTGATTTCGCGCTGTATGGAACTGCTGGGCTTGCGTAATGTGTTCCTGCACCAAAGCGAGTTGTTCCGGCGTCTTGGCCAGGCCCACAGCTTTTTGCAGCACGGCCAGGGCATCTGTGTCGCGACCCGTTTCCATGAGTATGTTCGCGCTGTTCAGCCAATAGGTAAGGTTTCCCGGGTCCAAAGCGATGGCTTGCAGGCTCAATACATGGGCTTCGTCTAACTTCTCGTGGTGCATTCCATAAAACACCGCAAGTTGGTCGTAGGCGGGCGCAAACTTAGGATTTAACTTGATCGCGGTTCGCAGGCTGGACTCCACATCGGCCTCGTTAGTCGACCCTCCCTGCTCGCATGGAGATAGCAGCGAAGTAGTAGTGAGCAAGAAAGCTCTGGGAATCAAGCTTCACCGCCTGCTCGTACCATTTCCGCGCCTCCGGCAGATTGCCCGCGCGAAACTCCAGGTATCCCATGGTCTCGTGTGCCGACACGTTGTTGGGATCGTCCCGCAGCACCGTGTCCAGCAATGCGCGCGCATCCTTGGTGCGCTGGTTGTAGGCCAGCAAATCCGCGCACACCGCCTTCGCCTCCGTCAGGGGTAGCGGTCGTACCTTAAAGGCAGCGTCATCCACGCTCGTGGCAGTCGACAACGTGAAGTACTGAAAGCTGTTGCGCGCCACGTAAGACTCGAGCGCTTTCTGGAGCTGATTCAGGTCTCCGAAAATTTGCTGTGCGGCTGCCAGGGAATCGTGGTCTCGATTTACCAATGCAACGTAGTCGGTCAGTCGTTGGGTATGCGCCGCTCGGTCCGTCATTTCCAGAAAGTCGGTAAGCGCCCAGGACTCGGCGTAGAAGATGGATCCCTTATTCTCCTCGTGGTAGTAGGGGGAATTCACATCAACCTGTAACAGCGTAGTCAGCGGAACCAGGCGATTTTGCCGAAGATAAAGGATGTCGTCTTGGCTGGGCTCGCCGACTTTTGCATCCCGATCTGTGATCTCGGTGTTTTGGAAGAACTCAGCCAGTCCCTCGTTTAACCACAACGGCAACCACACGCCCGAGTTCTCAAGTAGCAAATGCGTATATTCGTGATAGACCGTAGCGAAGGGATGCTCTCCCTGGACATCGAGTCGCAATAGAACGTAGTTCTTGTCAGGCGCGTGCAGGAAATATCCGGCTAGATCCAACCGTCCCTTTCCCAGATAAGCTTCCGGCTCCAGGGCCTGGAACCCTTTCTTGTCCTTCAGAGCAACCACTACGATCGGCGATGAGGGATCGACATTTGCTTTCGGCAACAAGACATGAAAGACGGAGCGTACCCGCTCGAGCTGATCGGCGACATGGCGAGCCTGCTTCTCGTTGGAGTCGGTGAGTACAACGAAATGAGGGCTGCGAACCTCCACCCAATTTTCGCTCGACGCTCGGGCCCAGCCGCTCAAGCCAAGCAGTGAAATCAGCAGGAGAAGAATCTGGTTGCGCAGCACCTTGCCAGGCACATTCTGTGTTGCAGATGGTACAAGTCTCGGAAAATGTTTTGTACTGCGCTCCGCCTGCCGGCCTGCGACTGCGCTGAGAGTTCGTCCCGCCGAGACAATACCATCCGAGATAGTCTGCATGAATCCTCGTTAAAGGCCCGGTCGCCCAGTTGGTGTGCTTTCGAAGCCGAAGTTTATCAATGGCTTGTTTAGCCTTCCAGCCCTGTTTTGGGAAAGATTGGAAATAATCTTTCGCTGCTTAAGACTGAATTCAACGGATATTGGGGATGGGACTTGAATGGGTGCCAGCTTCGACTACGTTAAATGCGGGCAGTCGCGAGTACGAATGAAGACAAGGGACGGGCTGAATAGCGTCCCTTCGAAGCTGAAAATCATTGAGAGTCGATCGGTGCCGCGAATGTAGCGAGAGGTGCTTGCCTTCACTGACATGACCTGACACCTGATGCCTGACACCGGACACCGTTGCTCCCCCGTGTACCGCGCGAGCATCCAAAACGACTTAGGATAATCTTTTGCAAACCACCTATCTCAGCGGCGGCAAATCCGTCGGTATCGATGTCTTCGTCCCGCCGCAGGCCGGTGAACACCCCATCGTGCTGGCGTTGCATGGTTCCAGCGGAATGCACTCCGGCTCGGGTCAGTTTCCGCAGATGCTCGCCGATCGCGGATTCGTCGTTTTTCTGCCGCACTTCTTCGAGACCACCGAACACCACGCTGGGCAAGCCCGCTCATCATTCGCGACAATTTCCCGGCGTGGACGATTGCCATCTCCGATGCGCTCGACTTCGCGCAAGACCATTCCCTGACCGATCGCCGCCGCATCGGGATCATCGGCTTTTCTCTTGGCGCGTATCTTGCGCTCGCGCTGGCGTCACAGCAGTCACGGGTGAAGGCCGTCGTCGATTTCTTCGGAGGCATGCCCGACCACTTTGCCGAGCAGGTGCGCCAGTTGCCGCCGGTGCTTATCCTCCATGGAGATCAGGACACGGTTGTGCCGGTGAGCGAAGCGCACAAAATCGAAGCGTTGTATCGTGCGCGGCAGGCTCCGTATGAAATGAAGATCTATCCCAACGCTAACCACGGCTTCAACGGTTTCAATATGCTCGACGCCGGCCAGCGAACCTACTTCTTCCTGAAAAAATATCTCGCGGACGCGACCCCGGAGAATTTCGGGTAGTGTCGGCGCTTCAGCCCAGCGGTACGCCGTTGCCAAGACGCGAGGACTTTAGTGAGTGCGTGGGAACTGGACTCTGCCACTGTCGGTGGAACAACCAGCTATCTGAGCCCCTTGGGGGCGACCAACATGATAGCCCAGCACGCAGCCGAAGGCGGAGTGCTGGGTGCGAGTGGGAAATACCCCTGAGTCGCGTAGCGACGGCACAGGCTCTCATGCACACACTCTAGCCCCTGGGCACTTTGTAAGAGCTTTAGCTACGAAGCGACCCACGGCTCCGGCGCACGCTGTTGATCTCCAGATCGAGCGCGCCCATCGACACCGTAATGTCGCGAATCGAGTAGTACAACGACGCAACCAGGCACAGCAGGCAAAGCGCAAAGCAGGGCAGGGCGAGGAAGTCGATGTGGACTTGCAGAATGTACTCGGCAAACAGCGCGAGAATGGTAAGCGACACGAAGAAGATGCTGGCCGACCCGTACATCATCGACGACCGCAAAAGCTTCGCGCGGCGGTGAGTGCGCTGCAGCTGCTCGTCCAAATGGATGGCGCTCGCGGCGGCGCTATCGCCCTGTTCGATCTGTTTCAACAACGCCCTCGCCCGGTCAAGCGCCCGGCCATAGCGGTTGCTGATGCTGAGCAAGACCAGTCCTACACCCGAGATGACGATGACCGGAGCAATCGAGCCGGTCAGAATTTGAACGACGGATAACGTGGGCATCAGGACACTCCGGGCTGATCGTGTCAATCGCAAGCTCATTACGATCGACAGTTCTATACCTAAATCACTGCCGACGCTTCTTCAACTAATTACAATGCTGGCGGTAGTGAAAGGGCCTCATGGAAACAGCAGATGTAGTCATCATAGGCGGTGGAATTGTAGGCGCAAGCATCGCGTGGCACCTGACCGAAGCTGGATGCCGCAATGTTCTCATCATCGAACGTGAGTCGCATCAGGGTAAAGGATCGACCGGAAAAAGCATGGGCGGCGTGCGCGCGCAGTTCGCCACCAAGCCCAACATCCAGATGTCGTTGTACTCCATTCCTTTCTATGCCGCGTTTGAAGAGCGCCTCGGCCAGCCTGCCGACTATCGTCCGCAGGGATACATGTTCGTGGCCACCAAGGATTCGCACCTCGATTATCTGGAGACCAATCAGGCGCTGCAGAAGTCGCTCGGATTGAAGAAACGTCGATATGATCACCCACGGCGAGATTGTCGAGCGCGTGCCGCAGTTACGCTCCGACGATATTCTCGGCGGCAGCTTCTGTTCGACCGACGGATTCGTCGATCCCAACAGCGTGATGGTCGGCTTCACCACCGCAGCGCATGAGCGCGGCGCAAAGCTGTGGCGCTCGACCGAGGTCACCGCGATTCGACGCAATGGTTCAGGCTTCGAGGTGGAGACCGCGCGCGGGACGGTGAGCACCAAGACCGTCGTGAACGCCGCCGGAGCATGGGCGCGCGATGTTGCGGCCATGGCCGGAGTCGATCTCCCCGTCGAACCGCTGCGCCGCATGCTGGTTCCCACCGAGCCATTCGACGGCGTCTCGCACGCGATCCCGATGGTCATCGACATGACAAACGGATTTCACTTCCGACCCGAGAGCCTGGGATTCCTGCTGGCGTGGAACGATCCGACCGAGACGCCCGGCTTCAACACAAATTTCGAGCCGACGTTCATCGAGAAGATTCTCGAGCGCGCTGCCGATCGCGTGCCCTGCTTCGAGAACCTGGCCATCAATCCCAAGCGCGCCTGGGCCGGACTGTACGAGATGACGCCCGACCATCATTGCATCCTCGGCCCGGTTCCGGGCACTCGACGGATTCTTCTGCGCCAACGGATTCAGCGGCCACGGCGTGATGCACGCTCCAGCGACGGGCAAGATTCTGGCCGACCTGATCACGACAGGGAAGACCGAGCGTGGTGAGTGAGGTCGAGGTGCTCAGCCCGGCGCGATTCGCCAAGGGCGAACTGCTGCACGAGACGGCGGTGCTGTAAGCGATGAGCGGCGCCTCACAGTCTTCGGAAGAGTTTGTCCTGAGGACATCCGTTCCGGCGGATATACCCGCGATTGTCGATCTCATCAATCGCGCCTTCTGCGGTCGAGAAGTTTTTCAAGTCGGGTGAGCGAATTGATGCTGCGGGCTTGGTTGAGATGTTGCTGCACGGCGAGTTTCTTCTGCTCGAATCGGCACGGCGCTCTGATCGCCTGCGTATACGTCAAGATCACCGGCGAACGTGCGTACGCAGGAACGCTGGCGGTAGATCCGTCGCAACAGAAATCCGGCATCGGCCGCCGCATGATGAATGAGGCCGAAAACTATGCGCGAGCCCACGGCTGCGAAGTGCTCGATATTCGTATCGTGAACGTGCGGCCGGAGCTGTCGGAGATTTACACGAAGTTAGGTTTCGTGCCGACCGGAATCGAATCAGCCGAGGTGATCAAAACGGCGACGCAGCCGGTACACTTCGTCACCATGTCGAAGCCGTTGTGAGGTCGCAGCCGGGAACGACGTTCTCCCGTATCGTGGAGATGTGCTCGTCCCCGGTGGAAGCCCCCGCATTTATGCGGGGGGATGATAGAACAAATCACGAAGGGCTTCGGCCCTGGATCTTTTGAGGACGCATGGCGTGTTCGGCCAGCGCTAAAGCGCGCGAGTCCCGATATATGTTCGGTTTCCCCCGCATAAATGCGGGGGCTTCCACCCGCGGCCGCGGAAAGAAAGAACAGATCCGTCACTTCGTTCGTGATGACAATTTCATAGTGCAATTTGCGACAATCGTAAGAGCATGAGCATCGAACTCCGCACTCTCCCCCACACCGACCTCAACGTCTCGCGTCTCTGCTTCGGCACTATGACCTTCGGCAAACCGCTCGATCAGGCCGGCTCGACCGAACTGGTCGACCGCTGCATCGAAGCCGGCATCAACTTCTTCGACACCGCCAACATGTACCAGACTGGCGTGGCCGAAACCATGCTCGGCGAGGCCATCAAGGGCCGGCGCGACAAGCTGGTCATCGCCAGCAAGGTGCGATTCAAAGTCGGCGACCAGCCCGACCAGCAAGGACTCACGCGCGCGGCTATCCTGCGCGCCATCGACGAATCGTTGCGCCGTCTGCAAACCGACTACCTCGACATCTATTACATGCACGCGCCGGATCATTCGACGCCCATCGAAGAGTCCTTGGAGACGATGAACTCGCTGGTGCAGCAAGGCAAGGTGCGCTACCTCGCGTCGCTCGAACTATGCGAGTTGGGAAGTGGTCGAAATGCTGTGGCTGGCGAAGGAGCGCGGCTGGGCGGCTCCGTACATTTCGCAACCCATGTACAACCTGCTGGCGCGTGGCATCGAGCAGGAGTACCTCGCGATGTGCAAACGCTTCGGCGTCTCGACCATCGTCTACAACCCGCTCGCGGGCGGCCTGCTCACCGGCAAGCACCAGCAGCAAACCATCACGCCGGGCACGCGCTTCGACAACAACAAGCTTTACCAGGACCGTTACTGGCACGATCGCTACTTCAAGGCCGTCGAAGAGCTTCGCGAAATTGCGCGCCGAGCGGGACGTTCACTGGTGAGCCTCGCTCTGAATTGGCTGCTACGGCATACGCCAAGCGACGTCGTGATCCTCGGCGCGTCGAGCCTCGCGCAGTTGAACGAGAATCTCGCTGCTGCCGAAGAGGGTCCGCTGGACGAAGAGACGCTCAACGCCTGCGACCAGATCTGGCAGGATTTGCGGGGGCCGCTGCCGGTGTACAACCGGTAGGGAAGAATTTGTGTTTAGCCCCTATGCGCGGCACCCATCGATGTTTCAGCTGTAAACATATGATTAAGAGCGACTTATCAGATCAACCCCGAATCGTCTTAACTGAACCGCATCGATAAATGCCATGCTTAAATTATTATAGGCGTCAGATAAAGCATGTGTTTTGATGCGTTTATACTTGAGTTTTTATTACATCATTTGTAATATCAATAGTATCTAACAAGGTCGGAGGCAGCATTATGACTGGTAAGATCCTCAAAAAGGGTCGTTTGGAGCAAGGTCTCACCCAGAAGGAAGTTGCTGCTCGGTTGGGGGTGTCTCAGCCATATCTCGCGTTGCTCGAACGAGGGGAGCGACGTGTTACACAGTCGCTTGCGCGTAAGGCCGTCCGTATGTTGAAGGTCTGCCCCACACTCGTTCCATGTGATCAGCGTTGGCAAAATCGCCGCACAACAACAGATTCTCTTGCAAGGCAACTCAGTGCTCTGGGTTATCCCGGCTTTAGATACATGAGGGCAGGATGGACGAGAAATCCCGCCGAAGTGCTTCTTGAGGCATTGCAGCAAGAGGATCTTGATTCCAGAGTCGCGGAAGCATTGCCTTGGGTTCTTCTTAATTACTTTTACTTGGATCGCGATTGGTTGCTAAGAGAGGCTCGCCTCCGCGGTTTGACGAATCGACTTGGATTTGTCGTATCGCTGGCAAAACGCGTAGAGGAGCAGCGCGGGAATCAAGACTCTGCTGTCTACCACAGTCTGGCAGCACTAGGAAACATGCTTAAGCTGAGCCGATTGGAAGCTGAGGACACATTTGGCAACCGTCTGCTGTCAGCAACCCAGCAGGAGTGGGTGCGGCAAAATAGGCCGGAAGATGCGGAGCAGTGGCACCTGCTAACAACGTGGCGCCCCGAACATTTACCGTATGCCTGACGAACCGCTCAAACTTGGCTCCCCTTGGCACGAGTTCTTAACCGAAATCGACGAACAATTATCTTCGCCCGTTCGACTCGTTTGTATCGGGGGCTTTGTTGTTACCGTAATTCACGGCTTTTCTCGCAGCACAGGCGACCTCGACCATGTGGAATGTCCTCACGAACTCACCGCTGAACTAGCGCAAATTGCCGGCAAAGGTACTCCACTTCACAAGAAGTTCGGTTTGTATGTGGACTATGTCGGTTTCGTGACTATGCCTTATAACTTCGACGAGCGATTGCTGGAAGCGCCTTTCCATTTTGAGAACATCAAGATCTTCGTTCCAGACGTCTATGATCTCGTTCTCTCCAAACTTGAGCGAAACAGTCCCAAAGACCAGGCAGACGTTCGGTTCCTTGCGAATAAATACGGCTTGAGTTTCGCCATTTTGCAGAAACGATTCGAAGAGGAGCTTGATTTCATTCCGAACCGGGAGCGCCACAGCAGCACTTTAAACTTTTGGCGAGACTGGTTTCGAGAGTGATCTTGATCATGATGATGAAGCGATCGGTATCGTGATGATGAAGGAGTAGACGTTAGCACTTGTTGCGATCCTGATCATGATCGCGCGCCCCGCACCTTCAGATCTTTGCCTCAATAAACCGCACCGCCTCGCGCTCGGCCCAGCGTCCGTCATAACCATTGGGCTCAGCGAGAAAAGCGCAATGGCCACCGGCCGCGGTTTCGATATAGGTGATGTGCGGGTTGTTCAGTAGCTTCTCGCGCGTCCGGGGAAGCACGCGAATGAACGGGTCATCGTCGGCATGCAGCACCAGTGTGGGCACGGCGATGCGCTCGAGAACGTTGGCCGCAGCGGCGCGCTCGTAATAGTCCTGGGCACCGGCAAATCCGCAATAGCGCGCGGTGATCTGCTCATCAAAGTCGCGAATGCTGCGCAGCCCCCGCAGATACTTCACATCGTAGCGCTCGGGGTAGAGCTGTGCTTTGCGTCGCACGCGGTTACGCAACGACTTCAAGAATCGGTATTCGTATACTCGATTCGCGAAGTCGTGCAGCGCATCCGCCGACGCCGCCAAGTCCATCGCCGGCGACACGCCTACTCCTGCCTTCACTTGCGGCGGAGCGTCGCTGCCCCACTCGCCCAAGCAGCTTCAGCACAAGATTCCCGCCCATGGAATAGCCAACCAGCGAGATCGCAGGCAAATGCTCTTCCGCGATCAGGGTCTGCACGATGACTCCCACATCGTCAGACATGCTGGAGTTGTACAGGCTGGGTCCGAGATGCTCGGTGTCGCCGCAGTTGCGCATGTTCATGCGCACCACGTTCATGCCCGCTGCCCACGCCTTACTGCCGGTGCCGATCATGTATCTCGACTCGACCGAGCCTTCCAAACCGTGCACCACAATCACCGTCATCGTCGATGTGCGCTCAGCTTGCCAGTGGCAATGGCACAGCACCTGGATGCCGGGTTCCACGTCGAATAGGCGCTCTTCCGGCGGCAGGCAGCAGATTTGTGCGGCGCAGGAAGTTGCCGGCAATGGTCTGCGCGTGTCCGCCGGGAAAGAGACGGCGGGGCACGAAGGGCTCGGGCACGAAGTGGCATGGGTTCGATGTGCATCACGACTTGAATGAGATGCTTCTACGCCCGGGTTAGCATCAAACGGGGCGCGCCTGGGCACCAGGTCACGGGCGTCGAGCCGCGGTTATAGAAAGTTCACCAGCGCATCAGTGGTCTGCTTCGGTTGCTCCTCCAGTATCCAGTGGCCTGAGTTCTTGACGATCACGACAGTCACATTGGTCGCGACCAATTTCATTTGCTCTGCCAGCGGCTCTCCCAGAGATTTGTCGCCGCCGATGGAGAGCACCGGCATGGTCAATTTCGTCTGCGCCATCTCGGCGAAATCCTTGGCCGCCTGTGGGAACGTAGCAAAATACTCCCACGACGCGCGCATGCGCCCGGGACGCGAATAAGCGGCCAGATAGGCTTTTCGGTCGGCCTCCGGAATTGAATGATTCTTGTCGGCCGCAAGGTCGTTCCAGAAATATGCGAAGTAAATGTTCTCGCGCCCGTTCACCAGCGCTTCAGGCGTTGGACCATGAAAGCGAAAGTGCCAGTAGTCGGGACTGTTATAGATCGGTTCCCAGCCCTGCACGCCGGGAATGAATGCATCCATCACCACCAGCTTTTCCACCTCAGAGGGAAACTTTGCCGCGTACGCGTAGGCGACCATCAGGCCAATATCGTGCCCGACAACGCGCGCCTTGGTCACGCCCAATGACTTCGCCAACTCATGAATTTGTATTGCCGCCGTGGTCACACTCATTGCACTAGCAGGAATTGACGAATCACCAATGCCGGGCAGGTCGGGAGCAATCACGGTGAACTTGGCGCCAAGTGCCGGCAGGATGGGGTTCCACATGCGTGAAGTCTCCGCAAAACCGTGCAGGAGTATCACTGTTGGTCCGGAGCCGCCAGTTGTGTAATGAATGCGGACCCCGCCGACAGCGGCGTCGCGAGATACAAACTTCGGCGCGGCGGTCTGTGCGCCGGCGACGCAGGTCAATGCGAAGGCTGCCAGACAGACTGCGCAAACCAGTCGAAACAATGAACGCTGAGGTCTCAAGAGAATTCCTCCGAGTGGTCAAGGTACCCTGCCGGGCCGGCAGAATCAACCTGACGGGATGGCTCGCCGCAGGCAGATTGATCGCCGAAACAACCGCAGCGTCGCATTTTCCCGTAAGGGTTCAGAAGTCGCTTGAGTGTTATTCCACGGGGAAATCCAGATTGAAGCGCTCGCCCGCAACCGGCACCGTGATGGTAATGGCGTAGCTCTTGCTGCGACGCCGTGCCTTGGGATCGGTCGCCGCCTGGCGAGGCATAGGGAAGTACAGTACCCCTTCGATGTCGCACTGCGGTGGGATGGTGTTGGCCAGAAACGCCGTTTGCTGAATCGATTCCGCCAGATTCTGCTGCCATCCCGACGAGAGGGTTGAGTTCACCTCGCGATTTCGCAACTGGCACGAGGTGTCGCAGTCCGGGCCATCCACCTGCACCTTCTGGCTGGAGTAGACGGCCGTGGTCGAGTCGGCGCGCGCGTTGGAAGTCACCTCCGGTTGCAATGCCCGTACCAGCTCGTTCCACTGCGGATTGACCAGGTCGCCCATCGGCTCGTTGCCGCCGGAGACAGCATTGCCGGCAAACTTCATCCAGTTTGGCTGGCCGCGTTTGCGGTTGACGATCTCGACTGCCGGAATCGGAACCAGGCGGCGGTTAGCAATTGCGTCCACCACTGCGATGTCTTCCGGCCGCACCGTGATCGACTGGCGGCTGCGATTGAATACATGTACCTTCACGCCCAGATATTTGCCGCCGACGCCAGTCGTCGCAGCAGCTACCACAGCGTAGGACGACGCTGTGGCATAGCGATACGCGATTCCGTTGATGTAAAAAAAGCTGGAGCCGGGCTCCCACATGCGCGCTTCGGCCTGAGCCTGCGGGCTGAGAATGGGTTTTGCATCCTCCGAAAATGTTGGTAGAGCGATGAGGATTGATAAGGTCAGCAGCGCAGCCGGGGTTCGCATTACGCCTCCGAGCGAGACACGGGTCGTATGGTTCATCGGCAGGGGGCGGGGAAACTTGCGGGGGCAACCGCTCCAGCTTCGAACGACTCGCTTTGTATCAGGGCCTGGCTTTAGCCGGGCCGTAACTTCAGCATGAGAGTCGGCTTTAGCCGCTGCAACCAGCGATCTCAGGGGCTGAAGCCCTCATCTTCTGGTGCCGCTATACGGCACGACTGCAAGTCGTGCCCTGATACAAAGCAGCTCCACGATGATTTCTGGCTGAACTCGGGCTAAAGCCTTCAGCGGGTCCGTCGCCTTGGCTAGGGCGTCACGTGCAGATGGGAATTATCTTCCTGCTCGAATGCATCAACGCCTTCCGGCAATTCCCCGCCGTTGTAGTCGGCCATGCGGTTTTTCCACTTCAGGAAATCGGTGATGGATTGCGGCTCGATGCGCAATTCCACCCGGCGCAGGCTGGCCAGCAGCAGGTTCATCTCTTTCATCAACGCCGCCGGGCTGCGCAGGTCGATCCGTCCTGGTTTGGCGACGAGATGGATTTCGCGGGCCCGAAGCTCCAGCAGTCCCCAATGCTTCGGCAGGTCTTCGCGCCGGATCACGCCTGCGGGCGCAAGGTAGAAGCGTTCGCAGCCCATGCCTTCCTCGGGTTGTTGGCGGAATGGTTTAGCCGGCGTCGGCCAGGAAGTCGGCGCGAGAGACTTTGCATTCCACCAGCACCGACCGGCAGAAGCCTTTCCAGCCGATGACGTCGGGAACCTCGCCGGTGGCGCAGTACTGCTCGGAGAGAATGACGCCGCATTTGTAATACGAGCGCAGCCATTGCACGGCCTTCGACACCAGCAGGGCGTGCTTCTTCTTGTCGGCTCGGCAGCTTCATAGTTTGGTTGTAGCGCGTTTGAATTGCCTTTGGGAGTAGCGAGCCGGTTTCGCGGAAGGGTGCTATGAGATGCGACTACGCCGGCTCAGCGAAGATTCGCGTCAGGGCACGACCTGCGGTCGTGCCGAAAAGCGCTCTATTGTGGCGATCCCCAGCCGACTTCAGTCGGCGACAGAGGCTCGTTAAGGCGGGGGAAAGCAGATCCCTCGGGGGACCGACGTCCCCTCGGGATGACGAAAGAAAAGGGATGTGGTCGGCACGACCGAAGTCGTGCCCTGACGCGAGTCGTCGCGGTACTCAAGCCAAGAGCCAAAAGCCAAGTGCCAACGGCCAAGTGCCGCTTTCGATCATGTAAGATCGAAGATTCGCCATGGCGCTGATGATCCAGGTAGAAGATGTGCGCAAGATTTACCGCGTGGGCAAGGTCGACGTCCCGGCCCTGCGCGGCGTTTCGCTGGCGGTGGAAAAGGGCGAGTTCGTCAGCATCGTTGGCCCGTCCGGCAGCGGCAAGTCCACGCTGTTCTACATCATGGGAGGCCTGACCCATGCCGACACCGGGCGTGTCATCATCGACGGCGTCAACTTCACCGAGCTTTCCGATGCCGCACGCACCCGCATGCGCAAGTCGAAGATTGGTTTCGTCTTTCAGAAGTTCAATCTGCTGCCGACCTTGACCGCGCAGGGCAACATCGACATCGCGCTCGACATCTCGGGCCATGCCCACAAGGCCGATCGTGCCTACATTGCGCGCATCATCCAGTTGCTGGGCATCGATAAGCGGCTGAACCATCTGCCATCGGAGATGAGCGGCGGAGAGCAGCAACGGGTTGCGCTGGCGCGCGCGCTGGTGAACAAGCCGTCGATCGTGCTGGCCGACGAGCCGACCGGTAATCTCGACACCCAGAATTCCGAGATCGTGCTGAACATGCTGCGCCAGTCCAACAAAGAGCTGGGACAGACGGTGCTGATGATCACTCACAATCCCGAAGCTGCTGCGTATGGCGACCGCATCATTCACATGCGCGACGGCCACATCGAGCCGGCGGGCAAGGGCGAGCGCTTAATCGAGGATGACGCCGAAGACTGAGGTTTCGGCGGAAGATAGCCCACGGCGAGTCAGCCTGCGAGAGATTGTGCTTTAAGACGAACGTTGCTGCGGGTTTGCCGCTTCCGGTTACAGTTCGTTATAATCAGGTTTCCACGAGCGGGAGTAACTCAGTGGTAGAGTGCGACCTTGCCAAGGTCGAAGTCGCGGGTTCGACCCCCGTCTCCCGCTCCAGAATTTGTTGCCCTCGCCCTGCGCGGGGGCTTTGCGTATAGCCCGCCAAGTTTTCCCCAAGGGCGCGGTAGCCAAGTGGTAAGGCCGAGGTCTGCAAAACCTCTATTCGGCGGTTCGATTCCGCCCCGCGCCTCCAGTTCTAGCCGAGAAGGCTTTTTGATTCGCAGGTCCCTCTCCGTTCGCTTCGCTCAAGGTCGGGATTTCGGCAGCAGGCTCTCGCTACGCTCACGCCTGCTAAACGCCTCAAGTTCGATTCCGCCCCGCGCCTCCAAAAACCAGTTGTTGGTGGTCAGTTGTCGGTTGTCAGTAGGAAGAGCCGCCCTTCGACTCGGCAAAAACCAGCCAAAGACTCTCAATAAAGCAGCTTTTTCGTGGCTATGGCACCTGACATTTTGCTCAGATGCATCACTTAAAGTCATGGTAACAGCGATATCCATGAATTAGAGTCATGGCAAAGAAAGGTCTTTTGAGGCACAAAATCCAAGATATGGCTCACCAAATCCGCCGGTTTCTCCAATGGAGCAGCCGGAAGTCGAGGCAGCGCAAAATGAGGAGAATTTGGAATCAACGGAACCCGCCACAGACGCTTCTCGCGTCCGAAAATTGACAGCGCTGTACAGCCTACTAGGACGAGGCGCGCCACCGCATGCTTCTTTCACAGACTTTTCACACCCGCAGTTTGATTTCGTTGTGCCGATTAGAGTCAGTATGCGATTCTCTCCCCACCCGCATAAAACTCAGACTTGAGGTGCGCCATGCCCTGCGATCCCGAAGAACTGAAACATGTGCCGCTGTTCGAAAAGCTCGACGATGAAGAGCTCGCCATCCTGGCGCAGCAAGTCGAATTGAGGAAATTTGCGGCCCGCCAGCGAATCTATAAAATGGGCGACCCTGGCGAGCGCGGTTACATCGTGATGTCAGGCAAGGTGCAGGTAGCGACCGTCGATGAAGACCAGCAGGAGTTGGTCATCGACGAGCCAACCCACGGAGAGTTCTTCGGCTTTGCTGCCATGCTCGACCAGAAGGACCACCAGACCACCGCGACCGCGCTGGAAGAGACCACCTGCGTCGAAGTCGACCGCAACGACATTTCCACTTTGCTGCAAAAGAAGCCTATGGCCGGCATGGATATGATGGCGGTGCTGGGCAGGCAGTTCCATGCTTCGCAGCAGTTGGTACGGCTCCGGGCCGCGCGCAATCCCAACGATTTGATCGAAAAGGAATCGACCTTCGGCGAGCGTATTGCCGATCGCGTGGCGGCTTTCGGTGGATCGTGGACCTTCATCATCCTCTTTCTGGTTGTACTCATCGTCTACAGCGCCATCAATGTCGTTTTGGGGCACAAGGCGTGGGACCCGTATCCGTTCATCCTGCTGAATCTCTTTCTGTCCATGTTGGCCGCGCTGCAGGCGCCCGTCATCATGATGAGCCAGAATCGTCAGGACCAGAAAGACCGGGTGCGGGGTGAGCTCGACTTCGACGTCAACCGCCGGGCTGAGACGGAGATACAGGGCCTGGCGCGCAAACTAAACGTGCTTGCCGATAAGGTGGATGACGTCGTTGACCTGGTTCGCGCGACCCAGCCGACGGGAGGGACCACGGTTCACTGATGGGATCGACACACCAGCTAGACTGCTGTCAGCTGTCAGCTATCAGCCGTCAGCCATCAGCCGTCAGCCATCAGCTAAGAGCCGCCGAGCTGCTGGTTTTAGATTGTTGCGCGCCACAATACCTCAAACGTGATCTGACACCTGATACCTGATGCTGACACCTGATACCCGCGCCCTGACGGCTGAGAGCTGACAGCTGACGGCTGAGAGCTATCTTCCCGCGTTGACACTGCCTCTCAAGCTCTGTTAATTTCAAAGGTTCCAGATTTTGTCATAGCGCCCGCAAACGCATCTTTCAGCCGCAGGAATCACCAACAGAAATGGATCAGACACTTAAGCAAGTAGGGGAATTACTGCTCGGAGCCATTCCGACGGTACTCATTCTTCTCTTCCTCTACGCTGCCTACGGGTTTCTGGTAAACCGGCCGTTGCGACGCGTACTGGCACAGCGCCGGGGACTGACCGAAGGCGCGATTTTGAAGGCGCGCGCCGACGTAGCTGCAGCCGAAGCGCGCACCGCAGAGTACGAAGAGAAGCTCCGCGAAGCTAAGTCTGCAATTTTCAAAGCGGCTGAAGCGCGCCGCCTGGCAGCACAGCATGCCCGCGATGCCGTCATTGCCCAAGCCCGCGAGGCTGCTCGTCAGCAGATCCGCGCAGCTCAGGCGGCCCTCGAGCAGGACATGAACGCAGCCCGTGCCACCTTGCAGGCAGAAAGCGAACTTCTTGCCAACCAGATCATCCAGGTTGTGCTCAAGCCCGCCGGAGCCCTTCCGGTAGCAGGCGGCCAGCAATGAAGCGGATACGACGCATTGGCCTGCCAATCATTTTTCTGGCGCTGATACTTCTCGTTGCCGGCGCGTGGGCGCAGGAAGCCGCTCCCGCCGCAAGCAGCGGCGCGCAATCGCAGGCCCAGCAGCAACCCGAGAATCCCAACGCGGCCATCGGCAGTGAGTTATCCAAGCAGTCCGAAGAAGCC
Organism: uncultured Acidobacteriaceae bacterium; assembly: GCA_963819645.1. Lineage (GTDB taxonomy): Bacteria > Acidobacteriota > Terriglobia > Terriglobales > Acidobacteriaceae > CAVVDY01. The sequence goes on along the minus strand of CAWFWZ010000004.1, from coordinate 302,796 downwards.
GAGCACGCTGAGGAGCACGAAGAGAACGGGCAGTTCAAGTACTCGCCTGCGGTGAAGTGGTTTGCCCAGCATCTCGGACTCGACCCGCATCGCGCCTACTGGGTTTCGCTGCTTATTAACTTTGGTCTGCTGGCGCTGTTTTTCTGGGTCCTCCTGCGCGGCAAGATTCCCGCGATGTTCCGCAATCGCACGCAGGGCATTCAGGAAGCGATTCGCGAGGCTCGCGCCGCCAGCGCCGAAGCGACGGAACGGCTGCAAGCAGTGGAAGCACGGCTGGCTAAGCTCGATAGCGAAGTGTCGGGCATTCGTGCCGAGGCGGAAAAGCAGGCCGTTGCCGAAGAGCAGCGCATTCACGCCGCCGCCGAAGAAGATAAGAACCGGGTGGTCGAGTCGGCCAAGTTGGAGATCGATGCCATCGCGCGCAATGCCCGCCGCGAGCTGAAGAGCTATGCCTCCACGCTGGCTGTCGATATCGCCGCCAAGCGCATCCACGTTGACGAGCATTCTGATCAGGCCCTGGTTCGCGAGTTTGTTGACCAGCTTGGAAAGGACGGTCGTCAATAATGGCTGCCGTTGCAAGCCGCTACGCACGCGCTCTGGTCGATGTCGTGATGGAGCAGAAGATCGATCCCGCGACCGCGGTGCAGCAGGTGAACAGCATTGTTGAGGCGATCAAGGACAGTCCTGACTTGCGCAAGGTCTGGGAGGCGCCGGATATTCCCGCGGCCCAGAAGCGCAATCTGCTGGATGCCATCGGCAAGCAGGTCGGGCTTTCGCGCATGATTCGCAACTTCTTTGCCGTGCTGATCGATCATCAGCGCATCGCCATGCTGGAGAAGATTGCCCGCCAGTTCGAGGTCGAGCTGGACGCCAGGCTGGGATTCGCCGAGGCGCAGGTCACCAGCGCCCGTCCGCTGTCGGACGGTGAGAAGCGTGAACTGGAATCGCGGGTGGCGACCATGACCGGCAAGAAGGTTCGCGCCCGCTACGCTGCCAATCCGGAGCTGTTGGGCGGCGTAATGGTACAGGTCGGCAGCACGATTTACGACGGTACGGTGCGCGGCCAGTTAGAAAAGCTGCGCCAGCAGTTGGTGAACAGCTAGCTGTCGGGTGGAGTACCGCTTCAGCGGTACATGAGTTTGGTTCTGACGCTTTGTATCAGGGCACGGCCCTAGAGTTTGGGTGTGACGATGTATCGCGTCAGGGCACGACCTTGGTCGTGCCGGAATGGCAATTTAGAACGACGGGCTCTTAGCTCTTAGCGCGAATCGCGACGCGTTGTCGTGAGTTCACGTAAGTGGCCTGATCAATCGCCAAGCCCGGAGGGCGACCAGCATGATAGCCCAGCACCCTTCGGCTTCGCTCAGGGCAGGCTACGCGCAGCGAAGTGCTGGGTAAACGGGTTAGTTCCAAATGTGAGCCCCTTTAGGGGCGGCACAAAGCAGGTCCTTCGGGGACTGACGTCCCCTCAGGATGACAAGAGTTTTATAAGGGTGCGGTTCGGCACGACTGAAGTCGTGCCCTTTCAAAGCGGAATTTATATGGCTCAAATCAAGGCAGACGAAATTACCAAGCTCATTCGTGAGCAGATCGAAAATTACGAGACCAAGATTGCCGTCGACGAAGTCGGCACGGTGATGTCCATCGGAGACGGCATTGCCCGCCTCTACGGTCTCGACAAGGTCATGGCCGGCGAACTTATCGAGTTCCCCCACAACGTGGCCGGTATCGCCATGAACCTGGAAGAAGACCAGGTCGGCTCGGTTCTGCTCGGTGACTACACCGAAGTGGAAGAGGGCGACGAGGTCCGCCGTACCGGACGCATCATGAGCGTGCCGGTAGGCGACGCGCTTGTCGGTCGCGTGGTCAACGGTCTCGGCCAGCCCATCGATGACAAGGGCCCGATCAACACCGATCAGTTCTACCCGGTCGAGCGTCTGGCTCCCGGCGTCATCGATCGCCAGCCGGTGAAAGAGCCGATGGCGACCGGACTCAAGGCCATCGACTCGATGATTCCTATCGGACGTGGGCAGCGTGAGCTCATCATCGGCGATCGCCAGACCGGCAAGACCGCCGTCGCACTCGACGCCATCATCAACAGCAAGGGTCGCGACCTGATTTGTATTTACTGCGCCATTGGCCAGAAACGTTCTTCGGTTGCGCAAGTAGTGAAGACGCTGGAAGACTTCGGCGCGATGGAATACACCATCGTCGTCTCCGCGTCAGCTTCCGATCCGGCGCCGATGCAGTACATCGCACCCTACGCGGCATGTGCCATGGGTGAGTACTTCCGCGATAGCAAGCGTCACGCGCTCTGCATCTACGACGATTTGTCCAAGCACGCCGTCGCCTATCGCGAAATCTCGCTGCTGCTTCGCCGTCCTCCAGGACGCGAAGCTTATCCCGGCGACGTTTTCTATCTCCACTCCCGTTTGCTGGAGCGCGCTTCGAAGCTGAGCAACGAAAAGGGCGGCGGTTCGCTGACCGCGCTGCCTATCATCGAGACCCAGGCCGGCGACGTATCGGCCTACATTCCGACTAACGTCATCTCGATTACTGACGGCCAGATCTATCTCGAAACCGATTTGTTCAACTCGGGCGTGCGACCGGCTGTCAACGTGGGCTTGTCAGTCAGCCGTGTAGGTGGCAGCGCTCAGATCAAAGCCATGCGACAGGTTGCCGGAACTCTGCGACTCGACCTCGCACAGTATCGCGAGCTGGCGGCGTTCTCGCAGTTCGGCAGCGATCTCGACAAGGCCACGCAGCAGCAGCTTGCCCGCGGCCAGCGGTTGACTGAGATTCTGAAGCAGGGCCAGTACTCTCCGCTACCGTTCTCCAAGCAGATTCTCATCATCTACGCCGGAACCCAGGGCCTGCTCGACGACATGCCGGTCGATCAGTTGCGTGAGTTCGAGAAGGGTCTGTATGAGTTCGTTGACCTGAGCAATCCCGGCGTGCTGAGCACGATTGAAGAGAAGAAGATGCTCGACGACGAGTTGCGCAAGTCAATGACGGACGTGATCAAGCAGTACAAAGACCAGTTCGTGAGCGAGCATCAAGCGGTGGCGAAGGCCAGCGCATAAAAGAACGCTGGTAGCCATGGGCAGTTTTGAAAGGGCACGCCTTCAGGCGCGCCGCAAGGGCCAAGGTAGATCCGGCTTCAGCCGCTGAGGGAACGCATTCCCGCAGCGCCTAAAGGCGGGTTGTTGTTGAGGATCGTAACGGCACGGCTGAAAGAGCCTGCCCTGAGCAAAGTCGAAGGGTGTTCCTTCAAAGCTGGGTAACAGCGATGACGAACTTGGTTTAAGAGAATGGCGAACGTACTCGATCTCCGGCGGCGTATTCGCAGCGTGAAGAACACGCGGCAGATTACCAAGGCCATGAAGATGGTTTCGGCGGCGCGTCTGCGGCGTGCGCAGGAACGCGCTCTGGCGTCGCGGCCGATGGGCCAGATGCTCATCAATCTACTGGAGTCGCTCATCAGCCGCTCTGAGTTGGTCGATGAGCAGACCGGCGAGTGCAAGCATCCGCTGCTCGAACAGCGTCCCGAGAACAACATCCTGCTGATTCTGGTTACTGGCGATCGCGGGCTGGCCGGCGCTTTCAACTCCAACGTGCTGAAGGCCGCGATGAAGTTCTTGCAGGTCAAGGCCGGCAAGAACATCGACATCCTGGTGGTCGGACGTAAAGGCCGCGATTTCATGCGCCGCCGTTATCCCACGCTGAAGCCCGACGGCACAGAGCGGGCCGGGAAGATCCAGGTCATCGACGAATACTCGACGCTGCTGGGCAAGCTGGAGTTCGAAGCTGTTGGCGAGATGGCCGAAGCGGTGGTCAAGCGCTACACCCGCGAGCAGATCGATTCGGTTTACCTGCTGTTTAACGAGTTCAAGTCGGTGATCTCGCAGCGCGTGATTGTGCAGCGCCTGTTGCCGGTGCAGGAGATTGGACGCCGGGAAGTCACTGCTGCCGAGGAGCCCACCCAGGCTGAGCGCGAGCGCATGGCCGAGGCCGCGCGCAGTGCCGGCATCAGCCTGAAAGAGCCTGAGCCGAGCGAGCGAGATAAAGAGGCGGTGAAGTTCGGCACGCAGCCGGTGGACTACATCTACGAGCAGCCGCCGCATGAATTGTTTGCGGCGATTCTTCCGCGGTATGTAGCGATTGAGATTTTTCAGGCGACGCTGGAGTCGGCCGCGGCGGAACACGCAGCGCGTATGACGGCGATGGATTCGGCCACCAACAATGCGAACGATGTGATCGACTCGCTGACGCTGACGCTCAATCGCGTGCGCCAGGCGGCGATCACGAAAGAGATTATCGAGATCGTGAGCGGCGCAGCAGCGTTGTAAGAGAGCTGTCAGCCGTCAGCTTTCAGCTAAGGCTGGCGGATGAAGTGAGTCGGCTAGATTGATGTTCGGCCGCGACGATCGCGTTATTCAGGCATTCTCAAGCTGACGGCTGACAGCTGAGAGATTTATTCAAGCTGATGGCTGAGGGCTGACAGCTGAGAGCTTTATTCAAGCTGACGGCTGAGAGCTGACAGCTGAGAGCTAGGTTCATATGGCAGAAAATATCGGACACGTCATTCAAATCGCAGGTCCTGCGGTAGACGTGCAGTTCACAGAAGGCCATTTGCCGCCGATTTACTCGGCGCTGCGCGTCACCAGCGAAGGCTTCAACATCCCCAACCCACTCGACGTCATTCTGGAAGTCGAGCAGCAACTCGGCGAAGGTCGCGTACGCTGCGTCGCCATGGAGCCCACCGAGGGCATGGTGCGCGGGATGAAGGCCATCGATCTCGGCGGCCCCATCACCGTTCCCGTCGGCAAAGCGACGCTCGGCCGCGTGCTCAACGTCATCGGCGAGCCGGTGGACAAGCTGGGCCCGGTCAACGCCCAGAAGCGGCTGCCTATTCATCGTGCGGCGCCGGCGTTCGACGAGCAGTCCACGTCGATGGAAATGTTCGAGACCGGCGTCAAGGTCATCGATCTCATCCAGCCATTTTTGAAGGGTGGCAAAATTGGCCTCTTCGGCGGCGCCGGCGTGGGCAAGACCGTCGTCATCATGGAGCTCATCAACAACGTCGCGCTGCAACACGGTGGATTCTCCGTGTTCGCCGGCGTGGGCGAGCGCACCCGTGAGGGCAACGACCTGTGGCTCGAAATGCAGGAGTCGGGCGTGGTCAACATCAAGGAGCCGGAAAAGTCGAAGGCCGCGCTCATCTACGGCCAGATGACCGAGCCTCCCGGAGCGCGTCTGCGCGTGGCGCTCACCGGACTCACCGTCGCCGAGTACTTCCGCGACGAGGAAGGTTCCGACACGCTGCTGTTCATCGACAATATTTTCCGCTTCACCCAGGCCGGTTCGGAAGTGTCCACGCTGCTGGGCCGCATGCCCTCCGCTGTGGGATACCAGCCCAACCTGGCCAGCGAAATGGGCGAGTTGCAGGAGCGCATCACCTCGACCAAGAAGGGTTCCGTCACCTCGGTGCAGGCCGTGTACGTGCCCGCCGACGACTTGACCGATCCCGCTCCGGCGACGACCTTTGCTCACCTCGACGCGACCACGGTGCTTTCGCGCCAGATCGCCGAGCTGGGAATTTATCCGGCTGTCGATCCGCTGGCTTCGACCTCGCGCATTCTCGATCCGCGCGTCGTGGGCGAAGAGCACTACAATGTGGCGCAGGCAGTGAAGAAAATTCTGCAGAGCTACAAGGACCTGCAGGACATCATCGCGATTCTGGGTATCGACGAGCTCAGCGAAGACCAGAAGCTCACGGTGACGCGCGCGCGCAAGATTCAGCGCTTCTTCTCGCAGCCCTTCCACGTGGCCGAACAGTTCACCGGCATCCCTGGCAAGTACGTGAAGGTGGCCGATACCATTCGCGGCTTCCAGGAAATCATCGACGGCAAGTACGACGACGTTCCCGAGCAGGCATTCTTCCTCAAGGGCGGTATCGAGGAAGTCATGGAAGCAGCCGAGAAGATGAAGGCGACTGCGTAATCCAATGGCAGACACGATACAACTCGAAATCGTCACTCCTGATCGCCTGCTGGTGAACGAGCAGGTCGATGAGGTCGAGATACCGGGCAAGTCCGGATACCTGGAAGCGCTGCCACAGCACGCTCCGCTTATCACGGAAATTATGCCTGGCGACCTGAGCTACAAAAAGGGCGGCACCGTGGTGCATCTCGCCGTGAGTTGGGGATTCGCCGAAGTCCTGCCTGACAAGGTCACGATTCTGGCGCAGACTGCCGAACGCCCGCAAGAGATCAACGTCCAGCGTGCGCAGGAAGCAAAGAAGAGGGCGGAAGAGCAGTTGGAGCATCCCAAGCCCGATACCGATTACGATGCAGCGATGGCTGCACTTCAGCGCGCCGAGGTGCGTCTGCAAGTGGCTGGCGAAAAGGGACAGCGGTAAACACCTTTTTGAAGTTACAAGGGCGGAGCTTTGTGGCTCCGCCCTTTTGCTTGAAACGATAGCACTGCATTTACTGCATCTTTGCGTTTCCGGAAGCAACGCACTGCCACTGGCCGTTGGCTGACTTGTGCCACGTATCGACGAAACGGTCGCGATCATCCTCAGGCTTACCGTCGGCATCGGTACCTTTGCCCTTCCAGACGCCGGTAACGACGGCGGTGTCTCCATAGCTGGTCACCTTCATGTCGCTCGCCTCGACGCTCTCCATTTTGCTTTTCTTGGTGTCGTCCAGGGCCTGGGCCTTGTTCATAAGGCGGCCATCGGGAAACACAATGACAAAACTGTCGGCCAGCATGGGAGCGATCGCGTTCGCGTCGCTTGCCTTCTGGGCCTGCGCCCACTTCTGCTCCAGGGAAATGATTTGCTTGTCCACGCTGTCGGCGGCCTGAGCACACAAAGCTGACAAAGCAACTGCCAGACACACCAGGAACTTCCTCATCATATTTCTCCTTGTGAAAATAGTGATTTGGGCACCCCTGTTGAGGGATTGCCGATAATGCCGTGTACTCGGGGAGTGACGCCGATTGTACATGACCCGGTGACCAAATAGCTCTTTGAGCGGAACGCCCACGTGTCCGGCTGATTACAATTTCGCTTTATGGCGAAACCGCGCGACGCCGTTGCGAGCATCACCGCCAGCCTGGCGATCCTCGTCGGCCTAGGCCTGGTGGTCTGCTGGCCGATCCTGGTGCATGGTGCCCCTGAGCTCTCCTGGGACGGCGCGGCGCATGCAGTATGGGCGCAGCAGTTCGCTTCGCAGCTTTGGCAGGGAGAGTGGTATCCACGCTGGTTCGCCAATGTCAACGCCGGCTATGGCGGACCTTCGGGATTTTTCTATCCGCCACTTACCAACTACGCCTCGAGCATTTTCTGGCCCTTGGAAGCCGCAAGGAGCAATGCGGGCTGGCTGAGTTCGGGATACTCGCTGGTGCTGGCTTTCACGTTGTCGGGGATCGCAGCCTATTTGTGGTTGCGCTCGCTGACCGACTCGCGCGCCGCTCTACTAGGAGCGGTTGTTTATCTCATCGCACCCTATCATCTCGCGGTTGATCTCTATCTTCGCGGCGCGTCGGCGGAGCTGTGGGTATTTGTGTGGCTGCCCTTGGTGTTGCTGTCGGCCGAAGGCCTGCTTCGGCGCTCGCGATGGGCCGTGCCTATAGCGGCGATCATATTCGCTCTGGCGATTCTTTCGCACCCAAGCACGGCAGTGTGCTTCGCGGCGGTTGCGGTGGCGTATGTAATTTTCTTGAGCCCGGGCAGGGAACGCATTCGCCTGACATCGGTATTTGCCGGAGCATTGCTGCTCGGCGTCGGTCTCGATGCAGTCTATTTGTTGCCCGCCGTTCTCGATCAACACAAGGCGTCGGTGGCGCGCTACACCTCGGGTCTCGCCGACTATCGCAACAACTGGGCTTTGCCTTGGCGAGGTGAGATCAGCTCGGGCCTGCATTACTTGCTGGCTAGGTTCGCAGGCAGACCGGCCACACTGCCTACTGGTGTCGCCGGATACAGCTTCATTCTGTTGGTCACACTCTCGACCATGGTCGCGATTGCGTTGTTGTTTCTGCTTGTTCGCGGAGGCTCGAGACCGATAGCCGCACTCGGCGCATCGCGGCGTTCTACGCAGTCGTCGCCCTGGTCACGCTCTTCTTCATGACCAGAGCGAGCGCGTTTATCTGGAGCCTCACCGGCTTCTTGAAGTATTTGCAATTCCCGTCGCGTCTGAACGTCATTCTTGCGCTCTGCCTCGCAGCGCTCGCCGCCTTGTCCGTTCCTTGTCTGCTACAACCCCGTACCCGTGCGGCTACGCTGCTGCTCGCCTTGGTAGCGGTAGGGTGGCTCGCCGCCGATGCCTGGTCTCCGACGCACGTGTATTCAGCCTGGGGAGGCGATCCCGCCAAGTCCAACCGACACTGGGTTGAGAAACAACTGGAGCCTTTCGACATGATGCCTCGGCCCGCCAGCGAGCGAGTACTCAAAGATGCTGCTGAGTTTGATGCCTTCGTGGAGACGCATCCTCCGAAAGCTGTGCGGATCGTAGCGCTTTCGACGAACGACGCGACCGGGACAGCAGTCGTGGAGCGCTGGCGACCTCGGCGCGTACTGCTCGCGATACACAGTTCGCAAGACTCGCAACTGACGGTCAATCACTTCTATTACGAGGGATGGCAGGGGCGAGTCGAGGGCACGGAAAGAACGCTACCGGCGAGCCCATCGCCGGAGGGGTTCATCCAGCTGAGCATTCCGCGTGGAGATTATGAGCTCGTCCTTGAGCTTCCCAGGGATAGGGCTGAGCGCGTCGGCAGTCTAGTATCGCTGCTTTGCGTCGTCATGATTGCAGGGCTAGTCGGTCGAGCATTGTTGGCGGGACGAAGAACAGATCCCTCGGTCGCCACGGCGACCTCGTGATGACAAACGCTTCGCTCGTGATGACAAACTCAGAATTATTGCGAATGCACTGACGCGAGTTTCGCTGAACGGTCACTCGCTGCCGTCTTCCGCTGTTTCTCCATCCAGCTTTCCAGCACCAGCAGCCGCCAGATTTGCAGCGGCACTTCGCCTTTGCGCTTTGCCTCTTGAATTGGCGCGGAGAGACTTCCCGGCGTGATCCATCCTTCGCGCTCCAGAATGGTGCCGCCTTGCAGACGATCGAGCATGGCGCTCCATCGCGTCGCCAGCCAGCGCTCGACCGGCACGACAAAGCCCTGCTTGGGGCGTTGTGCGGTTTCGCGATTCAGGTGTTTGCCGGCAAGTTTGCGCAGCACCGCTTTCAGCACGCCTCCTTGCAAGCGAACTTCAGGAGACAGGGTCGCGGCAAACTCCCACATCTTCTGGTCGAGGAATGGCGCGCGCGCTTCGAGAGCGTAGTGCATGGTCGCGCCATCGACTTTGGGCATGAACTCGCTGGTGAAATGAAGCTGGCGGTGCGATTCGAAAACATCGCGGAACAGGCGCCGCGCCGATGCCGCTGACGGCGGTATCTCGCGCCAGTCGTAGATGCGATCCGGCAAGTTTCTCGCCCAGAATGCCGCGCGACTCGCAGGTAGGGCAGCCCCTCGTGACGCTGCATCCAGGAACCGATACCGCCCGTCGCATAGCTCATTGCGCTGCGCAGTCGCTTGGACCGGCCGGAGTCGGGAAGCAAGTTAGCGAGTCCGCGAATCGCCGGAGCCAAGGGTTGCGGGATCGCGTGTGCCGCGCGCTCACAGGTGACGGCGTAGTTGAAGAACGGATAGCCGAGATACACGTCGTCGCCGCCATCGCCGGTCAGCAAAACGGTTGCGCGCTTCTTCACCGCGCTCGAGACCCACAGCATCGCCTGCGCCGAGGAAACGGGGAAGGGCTCACTGTAGGCATCGATAAGTTGCTCGAGGGAGAATTCGGCGCGCGGCATCTCGACAATCTCATGCTCGATGCCAAGCTGTTTCGCAGTCGCGGCGGCATCGGCGCTTTCGTCGCTGGGATCATCCGGCGCCCGCACCGTAAACGCCTTCACATTCGCGTTAAGCTTTTGCAGGGCCCAGCAGACCAGGCTGGAATCGATGCCGCCGCTCAGCAGCACGCCGATGGGCACGTCTGCAACAAGGCGCAATTGTGTAGCTTCCAGCAGCAGCCGCTCGGTTTCTTCCACCGCCTCATCAAAGCTGGTATTCGACCACGGATCGGGCGAGGGAACCGACCAGTACTGGCGCTGCACGACGTTGCCGTCGCGCCATTCGGCGATGGTCGCGGGCGGCAGCTTGGTGATGCCGCGATAGATGCTGCGCTTATCGGTAACAAAGCCGAATTCCAGCAGGTCGAGTACGGCCACGGGATCGATGTCGCCGCCCATGCCTGCCGAGCGCAGCGCCTCGATGGTTGAGGCGAAGGCGATGCCGCCATTTTGCTGGCAATAGACAAGAGGTTTGACGCCGAGGCGATCACGCACCAACGTCAGCTTTTGCTCGGGCTCGTCCCAGAAAGCAAGGGCAAACATGCCACGCAGCTTAGGCAGCAGGCGGTCGATGCCCCACTGTTGATAGCCGCGCAGAATCACTTCGGTATCAGTATGAGAACGGAAGCGATGGCCGAGCGCCTCCAACTCCTCACGGATCTCGCGGAAGTTGTAGACACAGCCGTTGAAGACCATGCCGACTTGCCCGTCATCGGAGAGCATGGGCTGATTGCCGGCGGAGCTCAGATCGATGATTGACAGCCGCCGGTGCCCGAGGGTTGCGTTAGGCCAGCTTGCAATGCCTTCGGCATCAGGGCCGCGGCGTTGCAAAGCGCAGGTCATGCTGCGCACGGCGTCCTGCGCGTACTCCGGATTGCCGGGTGCGACCACACCCGCTATTCCACACATAGCTCGCTACCAGTTCATCGCTTAGACGATTGCTAACCTGTCGTGTCACCCGAGGGCATAGGCCAGGTGGCGTAGGTCAAACTCGACGCAGGCGGCTTGGACTCGTTGTAGAATGAGCCTGAAAGCAGTCCTGCCTCACAAGAATATCGTACCCGCTCGCTTATCCATCGGCGCAGCACATTCCCAAGGCATGGAGTTTTATTGATGCATACCGCTGTGCAGGCCACCGGAGTTTTTGCGGAACTGAAGAACAAGATCGAGAGCAAGGCTGCCCGTGTCGGGATTGTCGGGCTGGGTTATGTCGGACTGCCGCTGGCGATGGAGTTCGCCAAGGCAGGGTTTCCCGTTACCGGCATCGACGTGCTGAAAGCCAAGGTCGAGGGCCTGAATCGCGGCCAGTCGCATGTGCAGGACGTCCCCGATTCCGAGGTCGCTCGGTTCATCGCGGACAAGCGTTTTAGTGCGACCACCGACTTTTCGGTGGTGCGCGAGCTCGACACCATCAACATCTGTGTGCCGACGCCTTTGCGCAAAACTAAAGATCCCGACATGAGCTATATCGTGTCCGCCGTCGAACAGATTGCCGAGCACTTCCATCCCGGCCTGCTGGTGATTCTTGAGTCGACAACCTATCCCGGCACCACCGACGAGCTTTTGTTGCCCACTTTCGAAAAAACAGGACTGAAGGTCGGGGAAGACTTCTTCCTCTGCTTCTCGCCCGAGCGCGTGGATCCCGGCAATCCTGTCTATCAGACTTCGAACACGCCGAAGGTGGTCGGAGGAGTTACCCCGGCATGCACCGAGATGGGCCGGCTGTTTTTCTCGCAGGCGCTCGACACCGTGGTTCCGGTAAGCAATACCCGCGTTGCCGAGATGGTGAAGCTGCTGGAGAACACCTTCCGCATGATCAACATCGGGCTGGTGAACGAGATGGCCATCATGTGCGACGGCATGGGTATCAATGTTTGGGAAGTGATTGACGCTGCTGCCACCAAGCCATTCGGCTTCATGCCGTTTTATCCCGGACCTGGCTTGGGCGGTCACTGCATCCCCATCGACCCGTTCTATCTCTCGTGGAAGACCAAGCAATCGGGCATCGAAGCCCGGTTTATCGAGCTGGCAGGCTACATCAACGGCAACATGCCGCACTTCGTGGTCGACAAGATACAGAACGCGCTGAACGACCAGGCCAAGTCGGTGAAAGGCTCGCACGTGCATATCGCCGGCGTGGCTTACAAGCGCAACATCGACGACATGCGCGAAAGCCCGGCGCTGGACGTCATTCTGCTGCTGCGCAAGCGAGGAGCCACGGGTCACGTACAGCGATCCCTATGTTCCGCAACTGAAACTCGATGGCCTGGAACTGAAATCGGAAGAGCTGATCGCAACGGCTTCCGCCGCCGATTGTGTAGTAATCATCACCGACCACTCGAAGTTTGATTACCGCGAGCTGGTTGCCTCGTCCAACCTCGTGGTCGACACGCGCAATGCGCTGAAAGGCATGGAGTCGCCCAAGATCGTGCGGCTGTAAAGCAGGAGCAGGGTACTTCAGAGTCTGCGTTTCAGTAGAGCTTTGACAAAAGGGCTGGCTGGCATCGCTTGAAATCGACACGGGTGGACGATGATTCACCGGCGACAGCTTTGCGCTATGCCCATTAATGAATATTGCGGCACGCCTACGCGCTTCAGCCTACTGACTTTTGCAGTAGTTCTGGTGTACGCTAAACAGACACTCGGATGGGCCAGTGTCCGCACTCGGCCAGTCGAATCGAGCAAACCCGAAATGGAGCGATAAATTGTGGCGCTGGCTGGCACCAAGCCTACCGGTTCGTCTGTGAGCGCGCCGGTTGGCAACTCGGTACTCATGGGGGAGGCTCCTCCTCCACCGGAAAAGTCCTTTTCTGAAGTACTCAAAGCGATTGGCTGGCAGGGATACCTGCTTATCGCGGTGGTCGCCGCGTTATACGCTCCGATCCTAGGTCGAGCTGGCTTACCCAGTGGTGGAACGACGCGGACTATTCGCACGGTATTCTCGTACCCTTCGTTACCCTGTACCTGATTTGGAGAAAGCGGGCTGAACTCGCCAAGATCCCCAGCAAGCCGTCGTTCGGCGGAGGCCTGCTTGTAGTTCTGGGGTCGCTGGTGGTCATGTTCCTGGGAAGCCTGGGGGCAGAACTTTCGCTGGCGCGTGTCTCTATCGTCGGCGTCATCTGCGGACTGATTGTCTACTTCCGCGGATGGGCCATGCTGCAAGGCCCTGACGTTCCCCATCGCCTTCCTGCTGTTCTGTATTCCGCTTCCCCACCTGCTCTATAACGAGATCGTTTTCCCGCTGCAATTCATAGCCTCCAGCTTTGCCACACGCGTGCTGGAGATACTCAACATATTCCCCATCATGCGCGAGGGAAATGTCCTGGTCATGCCAGGCCTGCAGCTGGAAGTGGTGGAAGCCTGCAGCGGCATACGGTCCTTGATTTCCCTGCTGGCGCTGGCCGCGGGCTATGGCTATCTGGCCGAGAAGAGCAATGTTGTGCGCTGGTTTATGTTCCTGGCCATGATCCCGCTGGCCATCGTCAGCAATGGAACCCGCGTGATGATTACCGCGCTGATGGCCCACTACATTGGGCCGAAGGCGGCCGAGGGCTTCATGCATGAATTTTCCGGATGGGTCATATTCGTGGTCGCCACGATCCTGTTCCTGGCGCTGCATAGCCTGACGGTAACGATTCGCAAAGAAATTGGGTTGGCTACCGCCGGATCCTCCGCCAAACCGCCCAAGGAGGCAGTTGCGTGAAATCCAGTATGCGTTTTTGGCTGATGATCGCTGTGCTTGGTTGCTGCCACCGCTGGAATGGCCATGTTGTCTCATGGAGAGGCCACCCCGCTGGCGAAGTCACTGAAGCAATTCCCCCACCAAGTCCTGATCTACAGCCAGGTTGCCGATGTCCCCATGGACAAGGAGACATTGGAGGTGCTTAAACCCACCGATTACCTGACCCGGGCTTATTACGCGCCGGGAGCCGGTGAAGTCGGTTTGTACATCGCCTACTTCCAGACCCAGCGCGGTGGGCTGGGCATCCATTCTCCCAAGAACTGCCTTCCGGCGGCTGGTTGGAACCCGGTAGTGAACACGGTTACGACCTTGGACCTGCCGGATGGCCGCCATGTTCCGGTCAACAAGTACATCGTGCGCAAGGGCCTGGATGAGCAGGTTGTGCTCTACTGGTATCAGTCGCACGGCCGTGTGGTTGCGAACGAGTATTTGGGCAAGTTCTATCTCGCGATGGACGCTCTGCGTCTGAATCGTACCGACGCCGCGCTGATTCGCGTCACGGCCCCGGTAACCAACGGTGACGAAACCGAAGCGCAAAATCGCGCCACGTCGTTCGCCAAGCAAGTTGCAATGGACGTAGAACAGATCATCCCCCGGTAATCCCAGGAGAAGTTATGCGGAACCGCTACATCGTCCTCTTCATATTGGTCGCTCACGGCCCTGACCTTCGCGGGTTGCAAACGCAATCCCGAAAAGGCCAAGCAGAAGTATCTCGACAGCGGCATGAAGTACATGGACAGCAAGCAGTATGAAGCCGCTGCCATTCAGTTCAAGAAGGCCATTCAGGTCGACCCCAAGTTTGCGGAGGCGCACTACCAGTTGGGCGACGCTGCGCTCAAGCTGGAGCACTGGGGCGAAGCCTTCCGCGAGATGAGCCAGACGGTGGAGCTTGATCCCAACAACCTGAAGGCACGCGTTGCCCTGGGCGATTTTTATCTCGCAGGCGGCAAGTACCCCGAGGCGGAAGAGCAGGCCAAGGCGATCGTCGAACGAGATCCCAACAGCGCCGAGGGCTATCGCCTGATGGGCAGCCGTGCAGCTCTCGCAGAAGCAGATCCCCGAAGCCATCGCGTCGTATACCAAAGCCATACAGGCGAAGCCCACCGAGTCAGCTGCTTACCTGAATCGCGGAATCGCTTACGCCGCTTCCAACCAGTTGCCCGAGGCCGAGGCCGACTTCCGCAAGGCCATCAGCGTCGATCCGAAGAACCTCGGACGCGCTACGCCAACCTGGCGCGCTTCTACGTATCTCAGCGGGCACGCCTGACAAGGCAATCGAAGTTCTGCAGGATGGCATCAAGGCCAATCCCGATGACCCGGCTAACTATCTCCGCCTGGCATCGCTGTACATCGGTCTGGGCAGGAAGAGCGACTCGGAAACCGTCCTCCAGAACCTGCGCAACACCAAGCCCAGCTCGGGTGATCTGGCGGGCGAAATCGCCGGCTTCTATCTGGCGGCGCGCAATCCCGAGGCTGCCATTCAGGAGTACAATCGCGGCCTTGCCGTTGATCCCAAGAATGAAAAGTTAAAGACCTCCCTGGTCGAAATTCAGCTGATCACCGGCCACGTCGATGAGGCACGGAAGCTCAACGAAGAAGTCCTGAAAGAGCATCCCAACGATGTTGCCGCGCGCATGGCCAAGGCGCGGCTGGAGGGCGCCGACGGCAAGGTGCAGGATTCCATCCAGGTGCTGCAGGGGGTTCTGAAAGACGCACCGGAGAATGCTCGCGCCCATTACTATCTGGCCCAGGCTTACCGGCAGTCGGGCAATTCCGCCGGGGCCAAGAGTGAGATTCAGGAAGCGGTCAAGCGCGAGCCTGACAACACAGCTTTTCCTGGAGTCGCTCACCGAAATCTATCGTGATGTGCGCGATTAGGAGAACGCCAAGGATTATGCCGACAGGTTGCTGAAGCTGGCGCCCAAGAGTCCGCAGGCCCACCTGACCATGGCAACCATGCAGCTGGGATTGAAGGACTACAAGGCGGCCGATGAGCAACTGGCGCAGGCCAATCAGATGGCTCCAAACAATCCCGCGGTACATCTGAACATGGCGTTCTCCTACGCCGGACAGAAGAAGTACACCGAGGCGGAGCGCGAATTCCAGACAGCATTGCGACTCAATCCGCAGTATGACGCGGCCGCGACCGACTATGTCGCCCTGCTGTTCGGCACCAACCAGCAAGCCAAGGCGCTCGACTTCGCCAAGCAGTACGCGGCCAGCAACGGAAGCCGGGTGCAGCCGCACTTCATCTATGCCACTGCGCTGGCCAACAGCAAGAACCTCGATCAGGCTGCGGTTGAGTTCCAGAAGTGCGTCGATATTGAACCCAAGTTCATGGGACCGTACGTGCAACTCTCACGCATATACCTGGGGCAGAACAAGCCTGATCAGGCTGTTGCCACCTTGACAGAAGGCGCTTAGCGTCGATCCCAATGCTGCGGGAATTAACCTCGCAATGGGCGAGATCTACCTTTCCCAGAACGACCTGAAGTCGGCGCGGACGTACTTCGAGAAGGCCAACCAGATCGCTCCTGCCGATGCTCTGGTGGCCAACGATCTGGCGTGGACCTACGCGCAGCAGGGCGAGAACCTGGACGTCGCTTTGAACCTGGCCCAGCTGGCCAAGCAGACGATGCCGGATGTACCAGCCGTCACCGACACCCTGGCCTGGGTGCAATACAAGAAAGGAAACTACAGCATCGCCGTAGGACTGCTCGACGAAGCGGTAAAGAAGTATCCTCAGAACCCGCAATACCGCTATCACCTGGGTATGGCCCTAAGCGGAGCCGGCGACAATGGCCGGGCCAAGGCTGAGTTGCAAAAGGCCTTGGAGCTGAACCTGCATGGCGATGACGCCAAGCAGGCGCAGTCAACGCTGGCTAAGCTGTAGCCTTTCGCTGAAACAAAATGCGGCCCGGCGGAAACTCCGTCGGGCCGTTTTTTGTGTGCAAGCGATGGCGCCACACTGCGTTATTGAACGTTGATGTTCTCCTTAACGCTGGCCGATCCCAGATACTGGTCCACCGCAACCAGGGAAAGAGAATGCATGCCCGGGCTGAGCGTGATCTGCTTCGCGATCTGATCGTTCAGTTCCTCAGTCAACTTGACGCCGTCAACCCAGATTTCCAGACGCTTCACCCCGATTGGCGAATTGCCCGCACCACGCACCGTGATGGGGTTCGTCACATTTCCGTTCGGCGCCGGAACGCAGATCTTGGCCTGTAGTTCCGACGAATCCGGCGGCGCGCAGTTGACGTACGCGGTGGTATTAACGCCGTATGTGAAGCCATTGCCCATCCAGGTTGGGATGAGAACATCCGGGCGAGAGTCCAGATTCACGTCACGTATTACCAAGCCGCTGGTATTGTTATCGGCGCCGGTGAGTTCATACTGGTTGCTTAAAGTCCCGTCTCCGTTGCCCAACGCGTAAACGATAGCGCCGCCAAAGTTCGCGGGATTCTGAACAATTACGTCCATGTTCTGGTCGTCATTGATATCCGCAGCCAAGAGTTGGCCACCCGCGCTGACATAGTTCATCACCGCTGAGGATTTCAGAGTGAAGTTGCCCTTGCCATCGCCCAGGTAGACATAGACGGTGTTAACTCCGCATGCCGAGCCGCAGAATTGCGATGTCATGATCGCGAGGTCGGGATTGGAATCGTTGTTGAAGTCGGCGACCGTGAGATCGTTGTCGCCGTTGCTATCGGAGGCAGCAATCGTCGTAGGTCCGTGGAAGGTGCCGTCGCCGTTGCCCCAATACATCACCGCGTTCTTGTTGGCAACGGCGGCGATGTCGAGTTTGCCATCGCGGTTCAGATCGTAAAGTACCGGACGACTGGCAAGTCCAGGCAATCCGATAGACTGGCCGCGAGTGAAGGTGCCGTCGCCATTTCCTGTGTAGACGACGAAGACGCTGTTTGTGCCACCCTGTGCAGTCTGCGAAATGCTACTGCTGATCAGCTCCTCGACAACCAGGTCGACCTTCCCATCGTTGTTGACATCTCCCGCAGAGATGTAATTGCCGGCCTTCGAGACGAGTTGTATCGGTGTTCCCGTATGGAACGTGCCGTCGCCGTTGTTGATCAGCACCTGTACCTGCGTGCCTTGCCTTGAGGGCAGTACCACGATATCGGGCCAGCCATCGTTGTTGACATCGACGGCGACGAAGTCAACCGGATCGTTCGGCAGCGAATAGCTCTGTGCCGGGCCGAAGCTGCTGCCGTTACCGGTTGAGAAGTAGACCTCGATGGCGCCATTGGTGCCGACGCAACATCCGGATAACCATCGCGATTGAAATCGGCGCTGACTGCACCAATCCCCTGGCCCGAAGTCTGGAAGAAGCTGTAGTTAAATTTGACCTGTGCTGAAGCCAGCGTCGCAGCGACGATCAAGCAGACGAACAGAATTGGCCTTGCGAGTCTCACAAATTCACCTCAGGGGGAACAAAGGTTTTGCTGATGGGAGGATTCCGTGCTGCTGCGGGTTGTCCTCGTCGGAGCCGGCCGGTTGCCTTGGCCCTGAGGCTGGCGAAAAATTTATTGACTTGCAATAGCGGGGCAAACGAAAACGGCGCGCTTTCGGCGCGCCGCTCTCACATCCAGAGCTGAAATTTCTAGAACAGTCCTAGCTTCTTTTTCTTCTTGGCAGGCTTGGCGTTGGGGCTCGCTTCTGCGGTGGTGTAAATCGGCTTGGTTTCGTTGGGACTGGCTCCGGTATCCACAAAGCCTGGCTTGATGTCGATGTAGGCGTCCTCGCGCAGCTTGGTGAGATAGTCACGCAACGCCGGTTGCATGGCCTGCATGTACAGACGCTCCTGGATTGCCAGCTCGACATCTTTCTCGGGCGGAACGCCGGCCGCCTGGTGTTCCGTCACCTTCAGAATCACCCAGCCTTGATTGGTGCGGATCGGCTGCGAGTACTCGCCTGCTTTCAGAGCGAACACTTTGTCCTCGAGTTCCTTCGACAGCGTTCCCCGCTTGAAGTACTCCAGGTCGCCACCTGCCTGCGAAGTCGGACCGTCGGAGTCCGCTTTCGCCAGGTCGGCAAAATTCCCGCCTTTTTGCAGCTGCTGGTAAATCGAGTCGGCCTTCTTTTGTGCATCGGCGACCACTTGCGCATCCGGCATCTCGGGCAGCGCAGTTTTGCCGTTCTCGGTCTTCACCGCGGCCTTTTGCGTGGAAACCAGTATCTCGCTCAATCGCACCTGTTCGGGGCGCTCCATCTCCGCCTTATGCTGGTCGTAGTATTGCTGGATCTCCTGCTGCGTGATGATGATGTGGCCGCCCACTTCCTGCTGGATGACCTTCTGCGTAATGATCCCGTTCTTCAGGTTCTGTTTGAAGTCTTCCCAGGAGACACCCTGCGCCTGCGCCGCCTTTTCCAGGTCTTCCATCGAGTCAGCATGCATCTGCTGGCGTATCTGGTCGAGGCGCTTAACCACGTCGGTGTCGGCGCTGACTCCCAGCTCCGTAGCCTTCTGCAGCAGCAGCTGCTGGTCGATCAAGTCGCGCAGCAGGTCCTGCTCTTTCGGAGCTTCCACGTTCTCCGACTTAGCCTTGCTAACGTCTTCCTGCCATTGGTCCTTGCTGCGCTGCAGGTCGGCGCGGGTGACGATGCTGTTGTTCACGCGCGCAACAATCTCCTCCACGACGCTTCCTTGCGGTTGCGCGCTCTGGGCTTGCGCCTGCGGGACCTGTTGCTTGGCAACCTGCTGGTTCGGCGACAATGCCTGAGATTGCGATGTGGGCTGCTGAGCGACGACCGGCGCGGCGGCCAATATAAGGGCGAGGGAGAATACAGGTTTCATCAACATCCTAATCTGGGTAAAGCTATGGCGCCCGAAATCCTGGGGGTGTCCTGGGCTGTTCAACTGATTGTAAACCGCATCTTCAAGCCTTGCCAGCAGCGAAAACTTGCATGCTCCGGGAATGTTAAATGCTGCTGGAACTCTCGTTGGCTACTTCGATTGCGACGCTACTGGGTGACCTCCAGATTGATGCTTTGGCCCTCATAAATGCGCTGTCCGGCTGCGGGAATGGTCCGGGTCACGCGGCGGCCGCTGGAGGACCCCAATTCACCGGCGCCTGCTTGACTGGAGATTCTGCCGACCTTGAGGCCCGCCGCGACAATCGTGTTGATGACCTCATCTTCGCCTCGTCCACGCAAATCCGGCATGACGAACGACTTCCGGTCTTCGGGCGATGCGACCAGGATGCTCACCTTGGGCGACGAAACATTCGTCGCGTTCGCCGGAGGGCTCTGGGCCGCAA
Source organism: uncultured Acidobacteriaceae bacterium (assembly GCA_963819645.1). GTDB lineage: Bacteria > Acidobacteriota > Terriglobia > Terriglobales > Acidobacteriaceae > CAVVDY01. Next base: position 282,868 of record CAWFWZ010000004.1, on the reverse strand, counting down.
TCTCGTCAGGCGGAGTTTCTCCTCCGATTGCCGCGGTCGCTGCCGTACCCATTTCCAATCCACGGCGCCGGATATTTATTTCCGCCGCGCGCTCGCTCTCTCCGACTAGATCGGGGATGACCACGCGCTGCGGTCCCATGCTCTCGGCGACGCGCACGCGCCAGCCGCTGCGAACCTGCTCCCCCGCTGCCGGAACCTGCGACATGATGCGTCCTTCTGGAACGTCGGCGCTGTAGAAGCGGTCGGAGTCGTCGAGCAATAGTCCCTTGGATTCGAGCAGCTTCTGCGCTTGCATGGGCGCCATCCCGACCAGTTTTGGAACCGCCACCTGCCGGCCATGAATCGCAAACCGCATGGCCACCAGCGCCGATACCAGAAACACGATCACCAGGATCATCAGTCGCAGAACGAATGTTAAGAACTTTCGCATCAGTGCGACTCCGAATCGGTGGGCTCGTGCGCGGCGGTATCGACCTTCTGCGCCAGCGCGCTGGGCGTGGTTGGCGGAGGCGCTGCGAAGTCCTCCGACTCGCGCCCTTGCAGAGCAACCCGCATGAAGTCCATCCAGATGGGCAGCGCGGCCTGGGCGCCGGTTTCCTTGTTGCCCAGCGTCTTCTTCTCGTCAAAGCCCACCCAGACGCCGCAGGTAATCGAAGGAGAGAAGCCGACAAACCAGGCGTCGGTGAAATCGTTGGTAGTACCGGTCTTGCCGCCCAGCGGATGGTTCAGCTTGCTGGCCTGGTAGCCGGTTCCGTGCTGCACTACTTCACGCAACATGCTGACCATGATGCGCGCCGTGCGCGGGCTGACGACCTCTTTCACGTCAGGATAGTTTTCTTCCAGCACGCGACCGTCGTAGTCGGTGACCTTGCGGATGTAACGCGGCACAACCCGCACTCCATCGTCTGGAAACGTGGTGAACGCGGCGGTCTGCTCGATCAACGTGATGTCCGCGGCTCCCAGCGCGACCGGCAGATAGGCCGGCATCGGCGACGTAATGCCGAACTTGCGCGCGTAGTCGATCACGGTGCGAATGCCGCCTACGCGCTCCGTCACCTTCAGCGCCGGGATGTTGCGCGACTCTGCCAGTGCGTGGCGAAAGGTGATGACGCCTTCGAACTTGCCATCGTAGTTGTGCGGCGTGTACACCCCTTGACCGCTGGGGAAGCTGATCGGCGCGTCCAGCACGGTGTCGTCAGGCGTCATGCCCTCATCGATCGCAGCGGTATAGATGTAGGGCTTAAACGACGAGCCGACCTGCCGCAAGGCCTGGGTCGCGCGATTGAACTTCGATTGCTCGAAGTCGCGTCCGCCCACCATCGCCTTGATGTCGCCGCTTGAATTGTCGAGCGCCAGCAGCGCGCCCTGCACTCCCGACTCCTGTTCCAGCGCGACGCGACTCTGCGCTCCGTTCAGTTCCTCGACCTTCACCAGGACAATGTCGCCGCGAGTTAAGAAGTCCCGCGGAGAGGGATAACGCGTCCACTTGATCTCGGCTGGGCCCAGCTGCGCCTGGTATCCGGCGAATTTCACGATCGCGAACTGGGGCGCGACCTCGGTGACCAGCGCATGCACGTAGCTGCCCGGCACGAATCTCGCTGTCCCAGTCGATGTGACGATAGCTCGCCAGCGTCTCGCCGTTAGCGACCACGTTCAGCAAATTGCCCTTCCACCCATGCCGGCGCTCATAGGCAGACAGCCCGTCGTATACGGCTTGCTGAGCGGCGCGCTGCATCTCCAGGTTCAGCGACGTGTACACCCGCAGTCCGCCTTCGTGAACCTCGTCGGTACCGTACTTCTTTTCCAGATACTGCCGAATCTCTTCCACAAAATAGGGAGCGATGTTGTTGTTGTCGCTCTGAACGTGCACCACCAGGGGAGAGTTCTTCGCGCGCTCGGCTTCCTCGGCGGTGATCTTGCCGTCCTCGAGCATGGCGTTGATCACCAGATTGCGCCGGCGCAGCGACCGCTCAGGATTGTTGATCGGCGAATACGCGTTGGGCGCCTTGGGCAGACCCGCAAGCACGCGCGGCTTCTTCCAGCGTCAGGTCTTTTGCACGTTTGCTGAAGTAATAATTCGCGCCCGCTTCGAATCCGTAGACGCCGTGGCCGAGATAGATCTGGTTGGCGTACAGGGTGAAGATCTGCGGCTTGGTGAAGCGCCGCTCGATCTGGATCGAGAGCATGACCTCCTGAATCTTGCGGCGGAAATTGCGGTCGGGCGAAAGAAACAGGTTGCGCGCCAGCTGCATGGTCAGCGTCGATGCGCCCTGGGCGCGGCTGTCGGAGGTGAGGTCGCGATAGGCCGCTCCGGCGACGCGCCAGGGATCGACGCCCCAGTGCCGCTCGAAATCCTTGTCCTCGGTGGAGATGAGGGCGTCGCGCAGCACCTTGGGAAAGTCCTCGTACTTGTCGATGACGCGGCGCTGCAACGCAAACTGGCCGATGACGCGGTCCTGATCGTCGTAGAGCTGGGTGATGGTGCTGGGCCGGAACTGCTCCAGGGCTGTCACCTGCGGCAGGTCGCTGGAGTAGATGAGCAGCAAACCGCAAGCCGCTCCCGCTGCCGCAGTCACGACCAGGAGAAGAACGAAAACGACGTTGCCGACAAGCCGCTGAGGAGATTCCACTACGGTTTTAGCTTACAAGAGCAGTTGTCGGTTGTCAGTTGTCGGTTGTCGGAAAGAAGTGGGCAGCTAGCCACTAGCTATGAGTGAGGCGACTCAAATCCAAGTGTCATTCCGAGCGCAGCCGAGGAACCCGCAGTTTCGCTGGGCTGGCAGGAACCAGAGCCCTCCGGCCTCTCTCAGGGCTGTGCTCAGGCCGCGGCTAGACGGCGCGTCGATCGAAAGCAGGTCCTTCGCTTCGCTCAGGATGACAAATCAATTTTTCTTGGCGCAACTGAGAGCTGACGGCCGATAGCAAGCGTCTGCCCGCTGTCCACTACCCACCATCCACTTCTTCCTGACCACCGACAACTGACAACTTGCTTCTACATCCCCGGCATCTTCATTCCGGCCAGACGCCGCGCGAAGCTCGGTTTGCCCATGCTCTTGAACATCTTGCGCATCTGCGCGTACTGCTTCAGCAACTGATTGACTTCCTGCACGGTGGTGCCCGAGCCGCGCGCGATACGCTTGCGGCGGCTGCCGTTGATCAGCTCGTGGTGCTCGCGCTCGTACGGCGTCATGGAGTTGATGATCGCCTCGACGCGGTTGATCTCTTTCTCGTCGACCTTGTCGGCGGCCTGCTGCATGTTGGCGAACGGCCCGATCTTCGGCAGGTGGCTCATGATGCTCGAAATCGATCCCAGCTTCTTCACCTGGCGCAGCTGATCGCGGAAGTCTTCCAGCGAGAAGCCTTCGTGGCTGAGCGCCTTCTTGGCGAACTCTTCCGACTTCTTCTTGTCGAGCTTGGACTCGGCCTTCTCGATCAGCGACAGGATGTCGCCCATGCCGAGAATGCGTCCCACGATGCGGTCGGGATGGAACGGCTCCAGCGCGTCGTACTTTTCGCCCATGCCGATGAACTTGATCGGCTGGCCGGTGACGTTGCGAATCGAGAGCGCCGCGCCGCCGCGTGCATCGCCGTCCATCTTGGTCAGCACCACGCCGGTGAGCGTCAGCTTCTTGTGGAACTCGTCGGCCGAGCGCACCGCGTCCTGTCCGGTCATGGAGTCGGCGACGAACAGAATTTCCTGCGGGTTGAGCAGCTTCTTCAGCGACTGCATCTCTTCCATGAGCTGCTCGTCGATGTGCAGACGGCCGGCGGTATCGACGATGAGCACGTCGCAGGCGTTGTTGATGGCCTCGCGCCGGGCTTCCTTCACCAGGCGCTCGACGGTCGCGGTGTTCGCCTCTGTCGACCTCGCCCGTCGATAGAGCTGCGCATTGATCGCCTTGGCAACCACCTTCAACTGCTCGCGCGCGGCCGGACGATAGACGTCGACCGACACCAGCATGGGGCGATGTCCGCCTTGCTTCAGCCAGTGCGCCAGCTTGCCCGAGGTCGTCGTCTTGCCGGAACCCTGCAGGCCCGCCATCAGCACGACGGTCGGCGGCTGCGAGGCGAACTTCATCTTCGCCGTGTCTTTGCCCAGGATGTTGACCAGCTCGTCGCGAACGATCTTGACCACCTGCTCGGCGGGCGACAGCGCGGTCATGCACTTCCTGGCCCAGCGCCTTCTCGCGGATGTGGTCGACCAGTTCCTTGACGACCTTGAAGTTGACGTCGGCCTCGAGCAGCGCCATGCGAATTTCTTTCAGCGCTTCGCCGATGTTCTCTTCGGTAAGGGTGCCTTGTCCGCGCAGGTTCTTGAATGCGCGCTGCAGTTTGTCGGTTAGATTCTCAAACATTGGTTATAAATACCTGGTCCGTAGGTTGTGGGAGGCTTAATTTAACGCGAGTCCGGCTGATCCGCCCTACTACTTTGATTTTCTCACGAGGAAAGCCATCGTGGCAGGCTAGTGTCCGGGCGCGAATTGGCCGCTCGCGGAAGAGCGAACTTCGATAAAATCACTTGTACCCCGGGGCCCGTCTGGATGAAGAACTCGGTCAAGCGCTTTAGCGTCGTTATCGGTTTCCTGGCTTTGTTGATGGTTCTTGCCATCAACGCCGTGGTGATGCGCCATCAGGTTGACACTCAGATCGAGGCGCACGACTGGGTTCTGCACACCCAGGAGGTCCTGCTGGATCTCACGCAAATCGAGTCGCTACTCACCCAGGCCGAGAGTGGCCAGCGTGGGTTTCTCTACACCAACGACGAACAATATCTGGCGCCCTACAACGAAGCCAAAGGCGAAGTCGAGTCGCACATCGTCCGCTTAGCCCAACTGACGGCAGATAATCCCGCGCAGAAGGCGCGCATAGACCAGTTGCACGGGCTGGCTCAACAGAAGCTGAACGAGCTTGCGGAAACCCTGAAGCTTTATCGTGCCGGAGATGCGCAGGGCGCGAAGGCGCTGGTGGACACGGATGCCGGCTTCTACACCATGCAGAAGCTGCGCAGCCTGCTCGGCGAGATGCAGCACGAAGAAATTTCCCTGCAAGGCCAGCGAACCCAAGCCTACATCAGCAGTACCCGGCGAACTGCGGCGGGCATTTACGCGACCACGCTGGTCGCCGCCCTGGGACTCGGGTTTCTCGCGTTTTACATCCTGCGCGAAATCCGTTTGCGAGAAAAACATGGCGAACAGATTCGCCAGCGCGAAGAGTGGTTCAGGACAACTCTCACCAGCATTGGTGACGGCGTGATTGCTACCGACGAAAAGGGCCGGGTGACGTTTATCAACCCGGTTGCCGAGCAGCTTGCAGGCGTAACTTTGGCGCAATCCAGAGGGCGCGAAGTACAAAGCGTGCTGCCCTTGTTTAATGAGACCACGCAGAAGCCCGTCGACAATCCGGTAGCCATCGTCATGAAGAAGGGTGAGATTGTGGGCATGGCAAACCACACCGTGCTGATGCGTCCCGATGGAACGACGATTCCGATCGAGGACAGCGCGGCGCCGATTCGCGATGACATGAACCGGTTGGTCGGCGTAGTGCTGGTGTTTCGCGACGCTTCCAAAGATCGGAATGCCCAGGAGATCCTGCGCAAGACGGAGAAGCTTGCAGCGGCTGCCCGGTTGGCTGCGACGGTGGCCCACGAGATCAACAATCCTCTGGAGGCAGTGGGCAATCTGGTTTACCTGGCGAAGGCCACGCCGGGCGTACCGCAAGAGGCGGTGGGCCACTTGAAGTTTGCCGAACAAGAACTGGAACGCGTATCGCACATTACGCGGCAGACGCTTGGCTTTTATCGAGAGTCGGGCACTCTGGATGCGGTGGAAATTTCAGAGTTGGTGGAGAGCGTTCTCAAACTTTTCGACAACAAACTGAAGGGCAAGAAAATTCGCGTTCAAAAGCGGCTGCAACAGTGCGAAGTGTCGGGCAGGACTGGCGAGTTACGGCAACTGATCTCGAACCTTGTCTCCAATGCAATCGACGCGTCTGCGATGGGAGGCAGCCTCTGCCTCGAAGTCGCCTGCGTGGACGGGGGGCGGGCCATCGAGATCAGCGTGGAAGATGACGGGCCGGGACTCGATCCTCGCCATGCCACGCAAATCTTCGAACCGTTTTTTACCACCAAGCGAGACGTAGGCACCGGACTCGGTTTGTGGGTATCGAAACAGATTGTTGAGCGTCACGGCGGTAGCATCCATGCCGACACGCGTGGCCGCGAACTGCCAGGCGCGCGCTTCACCGTGCTGCTTCCGGCCAGCGAGACTGAAAAATCCGAGGCTGCATTGGCGGACTAGGTTTCGAACGCGCCTGCCATCCCAGACTGTTACATCGCGATTACAGCTTCTTCCCCAGACAACTGAGCAGCACACGTTGCCATCTCTATACCCGTTCCCCGGAAACGAGCACATCGTGACCCGCATCCTGCTTGCTCTGACATTTGCGTTTACTCTCGCAACCACCTCGTTCGGCTTTGGCCAGGTCAATTTCAACCAGATCGCAATCGATTCGGGCGATATCTCCAGCAATGGAATCGCAGTTGGAGATTTCGACGGCGACGGAATTCTCGATTTCGTCACCATCAACTACTCAACGTTGTCGTTTTATAAGGGACTTGGCGGCGGCAACTATGCCAATCCCGTGAACCAGTCGATCACGCAGAGCCTTGGGCAAGTCATGGCGGCCGATTTCAATCGTGATGGGAAACTCGACCTGGCGGTAGTGTCGGTATCCGGCGAGTCGGGAGGCCTCTACATCTTTCTGGGTAACGGCGATGGCACCTTCCATCTGGGGACTTACATTGCGTTGCCCGGCAACCAGCACTTCCTCACGCTCGCCGATTTCAACGGAGATCACCTGCCCGACATCGCGATCTCAGATAACGCGGGAACGCAGGTGTACCTGGGCAAGGGCGACGGCACTTTCACTCTCGCTTCCAGTCTGAGCGATGGCGGCTGGCAAATTGTCTCGGGCGATTTCAACGCCGATGGACATCAGGACATCATCGCCTCGAATTCAGGCGGACAAATCGCCCTCTACCTCGGCAAAGGCGATGGCACATTCGCTGCCCCGGTGGTGCAGACCGTCTCCGACTTGCAATGGATGGCGGTGGGCGATTTCTATAACGACCGCGTGCAGAGTCTCGTGGTTTTGGCGGGACTATACAATCCGCCGAACTTTAGCGAATGGCTCTACCCGGTGCGATATGCCAATGGGAAACTTACGCTTGGACCGAAAACGGTGTTGGCCCAAACTATTGGAGACCCTTACCAGGCGATTGCCGCCGGCGACCTCGACGGCGATTTCAAGGATGACATCTATGTCGTCGGAGGAGGCTTTAATACCGGTGCCATCGCTGTTTACGGGCTGGGCAATGGAGACGGGACCTTCCAGGGACCATATCAGGGTCTCTACTGGGGCGATCTCCAAAATGACGTATTGATTCGCGACCTGGATGGCGATTCCAGGCATGATGTGGGTATTCCCTATACCTGGATCATGCAGTCGGGCAGCGGTCTCGACGCACTGACCAACACCAGCGCGGCGACAAATTGTCCGCTACCGAAGGGGCCCTACACTTCATTCCAACGTTTGGCGTTAAACATCTGCGCGCCGACTAACGGCCAGGTTGTCGGCCAGACGTTTACCTTCAAGGGGTCGGGCAGTGCGTTCAACGGCGTCGCCAAACGCATGGAACTGTGGATCGACGGCAAGAAAGTTTCGCAGAACCTGGAAGACCAATTGAACGCGACGGTGACGTTGTCGCGAGGGAACCATGTGGCGTCCTTCGTCGTGGTGAATACGTTCGATGAGTACACGTCGAAAACGGTGAACTTTACGGCGCGATATTGATTGCGGCAGATGACAAATTGGGCAACTGTGCTTACAGTTGCCCTTATGCCGGAGCCGTCCGAGCTGATATTCGAGCGCGCCACGCCCAACGCATCGCGAACCGCCATCCTCGATGGTCGAGGACCGCATACCTACCGTGATCTGCTCGACGCTTCGGCGCGCGTGGCATCCGTCCTGCTTGCCGGACGCGGTGACCTGAACGAAGAACGTGTCGCCTTCCTGATCACGCCTGGCTTTTCCTGGGTCGCTGTGCAATGGGGAATATGGCGCGCTGGTGGTGTGGCGGTTCCGCTTCCGACTGGCTCGCCCGCTGCCGAGCTGGCGTATTTCATTCACGACACCGGAGCGTCGGTTCTGATCAGCGACGTTGCGAACAAGGAAACGCTCACCGGCGCAGCCTCGGAATGTGGCAGCTTAGAGGTTCGCTGCTACGACGAGTTGCTCGCAGCATCGCCCGGTGCGCTGCCCGAGATCGCGGCAGAGCGCCGCGCGATGATCCTCTATACCAGCGGAACTACGAGCAGACCCAAAGGCGTGGTCACGACGCACGCCAACATCACGGCGCAAATCAGCAGCCTCACCGAAGCTTGGGAGTGGAGCGCCGATGATCGTATCCTGTTGTGCCTCCCTCTGCATCACGTTCATGGAATCATCAACGTGGTCTCGTGCGCGCTGTGGTCGGGCGCAGTCTGCGAGATGCTGACACATTTCGACGCCGACGCCGTCTGGAAGCGCATTGGACGCGGCGAACTCACGCTCTTCATGGCCGTGCCTACCATTTACTTCAAGCTGATCGGAGCCTGGGAATCGTTCTCATCCGATCGGCGGGCGATTTTGCGTGGTGGCGCTCGCGAAACTGCGGCTCATGGTCTCCGGTTCGGCTGCATTGCCGGTGAGCACGCTGGAGCGCTGGCGCGAGATCACCGGCCACACCTTGCTGGAACGCTACGGCATGACCGAGATCGGAATGGCACTGTCGAATCCTTATCGTGGCGAACGAATTCCGGGCACGTGTCGGCAAGCCATTACCGCAGGTACAGGTGCGGCTGGTCGACGATTCAGGTTTAGAAGTTGCAGAAGGAGCACCCGGCGAAATCGAGGTGCGCGGCCCGAATGTCTTCCACGAATACTGGCAACGGCCCCAGGCAACTCGCGACGCGTTTCGCGATGGCTGGTTTCGCACCGGCGATACGGCCGTGGTCGAGAACGGCTTCTATCGTATCCTGGGCCGCACGAACATCGACATCCTGAAGACGGGTGGGCACAAGGTCTCGGCGCTGGAGATCGAAGAAACGTTGCGCGAGCATCCGGCGATCCGCGAATGCGCTGTCATCGGCCTGCCTGATCCCGAGTGGGGCGAACGCGTTGCAGCAGCGCTCGTGCTCAACAACGGTCAGATGCTCGATCTTGAAACTCTGCGAACGTGGGCGAAAGATCGGCTTGCAGTGCACAAAATTCCCTCGCGACTGATGCTGCTCGATGACCTGCCGCGCAACGCTATGGGGAAAGTCACCAAACCGGCGGTGCGTACGCTTTTCGAGGCCCAACCAGACAGCACTACTTGACTGCCGTGGTATGCTCCCGTGAATTCGCTTTTGCTTGCGCCCAGAACTGTGGAGACGCTGCCATGTCTGAGGGTGCACTTCCTTCATCCCGCGCCGTAACCAGGACAAAGCTCAACCGCTCGCAGATTACCGGCTTCTGGGCGGCATGGGCTGGCTGGACGCTCGACGGCATGGACTCGGTCATCTACGCGCTGGTGCTGAGTCCCGCGCTGAACGAACTGCTGCCGAAGTCCGGCATCAAGGCGACTCCCGCGACCGTCGGATACACGGGCTCGGTGCTGTTTGCGCTGTTTCTCGTTGGCTGGGGACTGTCGCTCATCTGGGGACCGATCGCCGATCGCTTCGGCCGCACGCGCGTGCTGGCGGCCACGATCTTTGTCTACGCGTTGTTCACCGGAGCCGCAGCGCTTTCGCAAACCGTGTGGCAGCTGGCGATCTTCCGATTGCTGGCGGGCGTCGGCATCGGCGGCGAGTGGGCGCTGGCCGGAACCTACGTCGCCGAAGCATGGCCGGAGGATCGCCGCAAGATGGGCGCCGGCTATCTGCAGACGGGCTATTACGCCGGATTCTTTCTGGCCGCCGCGCTCAACTTCACCATCGGCGCGCGCTTCGGATGGCGTGCGATGTTCTGGTGCGGGCTGACACCGATCATTCTGACGCTCATCATTCTGCGCCGGGTGAAAGAGCCCGAGCGCTGGACGCGATCGCACATGCTGCGGCAACATCCTCTGCTCGCGATCTTAACCGGCCGATATGTGCGGCGCACGATCGTCAATACCGTGCTGCTCGCCTCGGCCATCTGCGGACTGTGGGCGGGCGCCGTTTACGCGCCGACCGCGATCATTGGCCTCGCCAAGCGTGCGGGAATGGCGCAGGCCCAGGCGGTGAAGATGTCATCGTTCGGCATGGGCTTGTTGTCGCTGGGAACGATTCTTGGCTGCCTGGCGGTGCCGCCGCTGGCCGAGCGAATCGGCAGAAAGCGCACGCTGGCCATCTACTTCGCGGGGATGGCTATTTGCATTCTGCTCAGCTTCGGCTGGGCGTTCTATTTGGCGCAGGGACTGAAGCCGTTTATCGCGGTGCTGTTCTTTCTCGGCTTCTTCGGCGGCAACTTCGCCGTCTTCAGCTTGTGGCTGCCGGAGCAATACGACACCTCGGTTCGCGCGACTGCCTTCGCCTTCACCACGTCCTTCGGACGATTCATCGCCGCCGGCGTGAACTTCACCATCGCCGGGCTGGTCAGTCAAACCGGCACGCTAGGCCGGCCGGTCGCGATTACGGCAATCGGTTTCGGAATAGGGTTGCTGGTGATTCCATTCGCGATCGAAACCAAGGGGAGAGTTCTGCCGGAGTAGGGAGGGCTACTTGGTTGAGGGGACGGTGGATTTCGAGTAGGCCTCATCGATATACGCCAGGTATGCCGTGATCAGGCAATAACTCTGGTAGTAGTCATTCAAGTTTATCTTCGAAATTTGATCCTTCTTAGTGTGGAGGATGTTGGCATCCCATGTTTGCTGCGTCAGCGAATGGAAGGTGATCCTGGGGATATTGCGTTTTACAAATTGTTCAGAATCTGAGGAGCCGACCTGCTCCACATTCATTCCGTTAAGCGGGAGGTTCGTGGCTTTGGCCACCCGGCCCGCCATTCGAATTAGCTCCTGGTCGGAATGGCTCATCCAGATCTCGGTAGGAGCAAGTCCAAGAGTATCCATGTTCACCATGGCGTCGGTTGTGTCGACCTGCTCCTTCGTCATTTGCTGGACGTAGAAGTGCGACCCTACTTCACCCTTTTCCTCGTCCGTGAAGCTGATAAAGATGAATGTGTGTTTACGCGGCCCGTCCTTCAACGCCTGATAAAGCGAGGGGAGCAACGACGCTCCGCTCCAGTTATCGACGACTCCGCTGCCTTCCGCGATGTGATCGAAATGGGCACCGACAATAATGATCTTGTCGGAGGTTCCCGGCAGCACGCAGATTACGTTTGGCAACTTCGATCGCTTTACAACCTGTTCAGAAACGTGCTCGTCATCGCATCCAGCCTCAGCAAACATCTGCTTCAGCGTCGCTTCACGCTCGCTGTCTTTTCCTCCATATTTGTTCAGCCGAGATTCGACCGTCGCCTGCGGCACCAGGTTGTAGTAGACCTGCTGAGCGCTACCAGCAAGGACAAAGTTGCAAATGAGAACAAATAAGCCGAGGAGCTTCTTCACCGGCTACTGTCCCTCTCCCATGGTTCCGGCAATCACAATCGGGGAGGTTGGCTTGTCGGAGCCGGCTTCATCTTCCACCGTCAGCGCGAAGGTCTTCATCTGCACTGTCGGCAGCGGATGATCGAGCATGATGGCATTGCCGTGCTCGTCCGGCTTGAAGACGCCGGCGTTGACGGGCGCGCCTTGCGGCGGGATGATCCACAACTCATACGCCTTGCCGGGAGGAACCGGCGGAAGGTTGCTTGCCATCAACGTCATGCGGCCCAGCGATGGGCTGACGATTGCCGTGGCTGTGGGATGCTTGCTCGTGTTCTGCGGAGTGAGCGAAACGTGTACCGCGTCGGGCGCCAGCAACAGCCGCATGTTCTCCTGCGCCTGCGCAAGCTGGATCTTCTGGTCGTTATAGCGGTTGCGCAACTCGGCAAGCTGGTCGTGCATGCTTTGGTTGCTTTGCCGCAGGCTGATGGCAAAGACGATGACCGCCAGGGCGATGGCCGCTGGAATCCACGCCAGCCAGAAGTTTCTGCGGCCTGACCACTGCAACCGTCGCAGGAGGTGTCGTGCCTCGCGGTTCGGCGGCAATGGCGCGCATCAGCCGTTCCTTGCTGCGCGCCGGCGGCCTGGGGCCGACCACCGACAATCCCAGCAACCCGAGATCGCTGCGCATGGCCTGTAACTCGCGGCGGCACGAGGCACAGGTCTCCAGATGCTGCTCGAATTCCTGGAGCTCGTCGCCGTGCAGCTCGTTGAGCGCGTACAGCGCCAACTCATCCGCGAATTGTTCGTGTGTCCTCATCGGTTCGAATTACGCAAACCTCGTCCGCAAAGCCTGCAGCCCGCTGCGAATGCGAGTCTTGATCGTGCCCAGCGGCGCGCCTGTCTTCTCCGCGATTTCGACATGCGTCAGCCCCTGGAAGTACGCCAGCTCCAGCGCCTTGCGCTGATCGGCGTTCATCTCTTGCAGGGCCGCGCGCACCTTCTCGATCACCAGCGAGCGCTCGGTTTCATCACGCAAATCCGTGGTCCCGGCGATGACGACTTCCTCAATGTCCGTCTCCGGCCGCCGCTGCCGCAAGCGATCAATCGCCCGATGCCGCGCGATCACTGCCAGCCATGCCACCAGGCTGCCGCGGCTGCTGTCGAAGGCGTCAGGCTTGCGCCACAGTTGCAGAAAAATGTCCTGCAGAACGTCTTCGGCTGCCGCCGCATCCTGCAAAACCCGCAACGCCACGCCGTACACCACGCTGGAATAGCGATCATAAAGCTCAGACATGGCACCCTGCTCGCCGGCACGAATGCGGGCGATGAGACGCATATCGTCAGTCGCCTCGGCGTGCGTGCATACCCGGGTTTTCGATCATTCCCATTGAGAGTACGGGCTCAGTGGCCTCGCAGATTGTACTCCGGCGTGGCCGTGAAGAAGAAGTTGCCAGTCGTCAGTTGTCGGTTGATGCCGAGTGAAGAGGTTAGCGGTGTGTTTGCAGGAACGGTGGAGGTGGCATCTCCGTCCCGTTGTTACAAACCCGTCCCGCTTGCGGGACAGCATAGGTTAGCCCACCGTTTCAACGGTGGGAAGACTGGCAAATAACATCCGGAGTCCCTCGGGGACGGCACAATCTGCGGTACCAATTGAATGTGGATGAAAACGGCAATGTGTCGCCGGTTGAAACCGGCTCAGGACATCATAATTGGCGCATGATTCCCAGCGCTTCCGCGCTGGGCTGGAATTGTTTCGTGTCTGGCTAAACGATTGCTTTGTGCTCTCCCGCCGAATCCGCTTCTCGCTTTCGATGGCAGAATACCCACTACCCCTGCTTCCGTCGTCCGCGCATCTCCGCTAGCAGCCCCGCGCGATCGTCTTCGGTTAACGATTGCTCAATCGCCGGGAAGATCACTTCCTCTTCCATCTGCAAATGCGCAGCGAACATCTCGGTCAACGCTTTGGTGATCGAGCACATCTCGCCGCCGGCTTCGGCCAGCGTTGCAGGATTGTTGCCGACTAGCCGCAGCAAGGGCAGCAGGCGTTCCAGCAGATCGTCAATCGCCATGTGCTGATCGTGCATGGCGGCCAGCGCATGATGCACCCGGTCATCAGGAACTTTGTCGAGCCGCGGACGCAGGCTGTCTTCTTCATCCGCCTCGTGCAGCGGCAGCGAGATCGAGTAATAGCGGTAAACGGTTTCTGCAGCGTCTTGAATTTCCTGCGGAGTGGCAGCTTGCGCATGTGCCAGCTTGGTAGCGACTGACGTGAAGTGCTTGATGCGCTGATGACAGCCGATGAGCAACCCGACCGCATCGTTCTCGGCATTCTGCGGTTTCTGGGCAGGAGAAATCTGGTTCAACATCTGGATTTATTATGACAGGAATCTGAGATGCACCCGGGACGGCGTCTCTTTTTCGTTGTCATCACGAGGCCGCTCGGCCGAGGGATCTGTTCTAGATGGCAGCGGCAATTGCCCTCATAGCGAAGTGTGTCGCGCCGGACGCGAGAGCAGATCCCTCGCTTCGCTCGTGATGACAAAACCGAGAGTGACCTATTCAATTGCTCAGTCGTAGCAAGGTCGTGTCCTTCATCCGGCGCTATACTCCAACCAGCGCATGCCCTCCCCGCTGTCACCTTTTTCCACCAACCCAGCCGGGAACATTAGCGACGTTTCCCCAGCCGCGTACATCTCCGGCGTCGAAGAACATCGCATCACCATCAACGGCATCGAGTGGCGCTACCTGCGCGCGGGCTCAGGCCCGGCGCTGCTGCTGGTTCATGGGCTGATGGGCTACTCGTGGTCGTGGCGCTTTAACCTGCGCGAGCTGGCGCAGAATTTCACGGTGTATGCTCCCGACCTTCCGGGTACCGGCTTCTCGCAACGCGCGGATTGTCTTACGGGATCGTTGGAGAGCGATGCCGATGGTTTGATTTCGCTGACGGACGCTCTCGGCGTAGCCGACTTCTATCTTTTGGGATCTTCTCGCGGAGGCGGGGTTGCGATCGTCCTCGCCGGGCTGCTTGCGCAACGCGGCTTGCTGCATCGGATGCCACGCATGATCTTGTGTGCGCCGATCAATCCCTGGTCGAGCTTTGGCCGGCAGCGGGTGCGCTGGCTCGCTGCTCCGCTGGGCCGGCACTTCGTGATTCACGTTGCGCCGCGCCTGCACTCCATCATGAAGATGTACCATCGCGATTTGTACGGTGACCCTGCACGCATCGCTCCGGGCAGCATTGAGGGCTATGAGGCAGGACTGGTGGTGCCGCGCAGCTTTCATCACCTGGTACGCATCATGAGGGGCTGGCATCCCGACCTGCGGCAGATCGAGGCGACAATGCCTCTGCTGCAGGAGTTGCCGACGCTTCTGCTCTGGGGGTCGCGCGACAGAGTTGTCTATCCCTCGTCCGCGTCTCAGCTGCAAGATAGATTGTCGAACAGCACAATGCTTGTGATGGAAGGCGTCGGACACTTGCCCTATGAAGAGCTTCCTATGGAGTTCAATCAGGTCGTGTGCGAGTTCCTGTTACGCGGGAATCCAAGAACGCCGCGGGAGACGGCGGTTTCTTACTCTGCCTTCCAGCGATAAGCGTCAGCTTGTGGCAGTCCCACGTGCGCCAGCACGCGATTGACGAACTCGCGCGCAATCTCTTCCGTAGACACCGGCTTGAAGTAGAAAGCGGGAATCACCGGGAAAATCGTCGCTCCGGCTTCGGCAGCCAGCGTCATGTTGCGCAGGTGAATGCGATTGAAGGGCGTCTCGCGCACGCACAACACCAGCGGCCGCCTTTCTTTCAGGCAGACGTCGGCGGCGCGCTCAATGAGCTGGTTTGCCATCCCGTTCGCGATCCGCGCCAGCGTTCCCATACTGCACGGCAACACAATCATCGCGTCTGTCGGGTACGACCCGCTGGCGACGTTGGCTCCGATGTCGTCATTGTTCTGCTGCCGAATCTTCTGCGAGGAGCGTCCCAGCAGCTTCGCCGGCACTTCATTGCGGCCGGAGATGCCCACCTCCTCGGCCATGACCCGCAACCCGCTGTCAGAAAGTATCAGGTTCACCGCGCCGACCCGATCATCCCGATCAAGCAGGTCAAGCAGTATTCGGGGGAAGATCGATCCGCTGGCGCCCGTGATGGCGACGGTCAGCGTTCGTGCGGGCTGCTCGGCTGGCATGAGGATTATTTCGCGTCGCGCGACAGGGCGCACGACTCGGCTCATCGTAACATTCGGGTTCAGAAAGTGAGGTACTGGGCAGAGCCAAGTTGACTCATATGTCCGAACGAGAAGCGGCAATTCCGAGGCAAGAATCACCACCTAAGTGCCAACAATTGACGACTGACCCAAAGAGTGACATCTGGAGCCATTCTGGACTGGCCTGCAATCGTGCAGAATTGACTTGTGGAAGGCTCAGTGATGGGTGGACGAGCCCTGAGTTGGTCTGCGGCAGGCGGACGCCTCAGGATGGCTTCAAACGCGAAATTAAATTTTGGTTACTCGTCGAGGCTGGAGTAACCGAGCGCAATTATTGTCACCTTGGTGCCAATTCTTCAGTGGAGTACGCCTTCCAAGCGTACAAAATGCCACAGAGTCGACGAGATTCGGCTTGAGCCGACGAGGTGCAGTTCAGGCGCCTTACCTCGGTGGCTGAAGCCGCGCGCGATCCAAGATAGCGATGATGCACGCCTGAAGGGCGTGCTCCACCCTGACGACACCTACCGGCGCCTCAAAGCAACCCCTGCCCTGAATCTGCCCTAGCGCCTCAGGATGAAATCTGCCGCGATAAAGAAGAGAAATCCCATGGAGATGAAGCCATTCAGGGTGAAGAAGGCGGCGTTCACCCGGCGAAGGTCGTCGTGCTTCACCAGCGAGTGCTCATAAATCAGCAGCAGACCGACCAGTAAGACTCCCGCCAGCGCAACCTTCCCTAAGCCGAAGGCGACCACCATCCAGACCAGCAGCGCGAACGTCACGACATGAAAGAGGCGCGCCAGCCGCAGCGCATTGCGAATGCCAAACGCTTTCGGCACGGAGTAAACGTTGGCCGAGCAGTCGAAGTCGTAGTCCTGGCAGCCGTAGAGAATGTCGAAGCCTGCGCCCCAGAAGATGACAGCGGCGCCCAGCAGCAGGATGAGGGGATCGAGCGAGCCGCGAACCGCGATCCAGGCGGCGACGGGGGCGACTCCCATGGCGAGGCCGAGCGCGACATGCGACCAGCGGGTGAAGCGCTTGGTATAGGAGTACAGAAACACAATGGCCAGCGCCGCGGGCGAAAGACGAAACGCCAGCGGATTGAGCTGCCAGGCGGCGAAAATCAGGATCGCCGAGGTGACGACCACAAATCCTGCGACAAATTCACGCGTCAGCTTGCCGGCAGGCAGGGCGCGCATTTTGGTGCGCGGGTTCGCCGAGTCGATGCTGGCGTCGACCAGTCGATTAAACGCCATGGCAGCCGAGCGTCCGGCGATGAGGGCGACGCAGGTCCACAGCAGCACACGCACCGGCGGGATGCCCTGCGCCGCCAGCACCGCTCCGGTTAGCCCAAACGGGAGCGTAAGGAAGGAGTGCTCCCACTTGATCATCTCCAGCGTGGTGCCGATGCTGCGAAGAAGGGGCATACACTGATTCTAATAGCAGGACGATGGGAATTTGTGATCTCGCAACAGGCTTGTGCGGAGTACCCCGCCGTGGTATTCAGTGATGTCCGTACAAATCTGGAGTTCAGAAAGATCTGCCGATGCCTGAGATTGATGCGTCAAAATCTCGCACATTGACGATTCATATTCATCGGCTTCGATACTTCCTTTTCTTGCTTGGTCTCGTCTTTGTGGCATTTCCTTTACTCGGCCAGAGAGTCATTAAGACCATACCCGTTGGAATCAACCCACGCTGGGTAGCAGTAAACCCGGTAACAAACAAGGTGTTCGTGGCCAATGAGGGAGACAACAGTGTAAGCGTCATAGACGGCAACACCTTCGATACCAGCACCGTTCCTGTGTGGACGCCGAATTTCGTCCTGGTGAATCCGCAGACCAACAAAATCTATGTATCGACTGACGGCACCCTTCCCGCCATCGCGGTGATCGACGGGTCTACTCTCACCGTTTCTTCGCTGTTCACGGGCGAAAACATTGGATTCGGTCCGAAGCCGATGGCGCTGAACCCTGTCACCAACAAGATTTATGCCGTCACCACGCGAAATAATCTCGTAGTGATTGATGGGGCTACCGAATCGATCACGGAGATTCCTGTCGGCGGGGACTCGTTGCCCGGCTGTGTCGCTGTGAATCCGGTCACCAACAAGGTGTATGTCACGATTCAAGGTCACGAATCTGTTGTGATCGTGGTGGATGGAACGTCGAATGCCATCATTGGTCGGCTGCGCGTCGGAGACGTTGCTGATGCGGTTGAAATAAACACGGTGACCAACCGGATTTACGTGGGCAATCTGTTTGACGACACGGTCTCGGTGATCGATGGCGCGACCGATACCGTCTTAAGCTCGATTCCTGTGCAGGTTTCTTATTTCGGCGCGGGAATTGCGGTTAACGAAGCGACGAACCAGATTTACGTCGATGGTTATCAAGAATACATGTCGCAAATTGCAGGTGCGACCAACCGCATAACAGGTCAGGCTGCCGTAGGCCTGGCTCCCTTTCTGCTTGAAGTTGATACCGCCAGTAACGTGCTTTTCACCAATCCAAGCGGTGATGCTGTGACTCTCATCAACGGGCTCACGCTTTTCACCACAAGCGTTAAAGTCGGGCAGTTCCCGGTAGCGTTGGCGGTAGATGCGGCAGCCAAGCGCCTTTATGTTGCGGTGAACAGCAACAATACCCTCGCTGTAATCGATGGTCATGCGTTGTTGTCAATATCGACGATTGGGCCGGGGAAAGTTTGGTCAGGGGACGGCCACATTAACTGCGGCTCGACGTGCTCCTACGAATACGCCTGGGGTGTTTCTAACGTGTATTTGACCGCGCTTCCCGATCCCGGTTTCACTCTGTCGAGTTTGATCGGTTGCGACAACGTCGAGGGCAACACCTGTACCGTTCGTGTTGCCGACATTCAGACCGTGACGGCAACGTTTTCTCCCGCGAACGTCACCCTGAGTTCCCTGGTTTTTATGTCCAGGGGCGTTAAAGGTGGAACATTGTTCACAGGAACACTCCTCCTTGGGTCGGCTGCTCCCAGCGGAGGAGTTACCGTCAGCCTGAGCAGCAGCCCGCTGAATCTCGTCGACACACCACGGACTTTGTATATTCCGGGCGGGCGCACTTCGATGGGATTCGCCATCAGAACGGTGCATGTACACAAACCAACGACAGTGCAGATTACGGCGACCGCAGGTGCATCGTCGGTAACCGGGACGTTGGTTATTCAGCCTTGAGCCTGCCTGGGCATGCCGTTCCGCCATTCCGGTTGACCTCTGCCTGCCAAACACGCTAAACTTCTATGGTTTGCCTGTACGACTGTGTCCCGTCAGGGTCATCCAGCCGCCCGTAGTTTGAAGGTTTCCTTCCTGGCGCTGGTAAGTGCAAGTGCACAAATGATTTAGGTGTCGCTGGAAGGCGGCGCAGTTGCGTCATCGCAACAGTTTAAGTTCAGGAGATTGCCATGTACGCGGTAATCCGCGCCGGGGGAAAGCAGTATCGCGTCGCACCCGGAGACGTAATTGAAGTCGAGAAGCTGCCGCAGGAAAGCGGTGCCGAAGTTCAGTTTGCCGAAGTTCTGGCCTTTAGCGGTAAAGAGGGCGAGATGGGCTTCCCGTCAAACGCGGTCGTTACCGGTCAGGTCGTCGAGCAGAAGCGCGGCGACAAGGTGCTGGTCTTCCACTACAAGCGGAAGAAGCAGTACAAGAAGCTGCAAGGTCATCGCCAGGCCTATACCGCCGTGAAGATTACCGGCATCAACGTCGACGGCCAGGCGCACAAAGCATAATGCTGACTTGTCAGTTGATGATGGCTGCAATGTCGGCCATCAGGCGGTTCGATTCTCATTTGCTGCACTGGTGGGCCTCGGTACGTGAGCGCTTATCGGGACTGCCGTTTTGGAGAACCGACGGCGAGGCGGAGTTTTAGGCGGAGCGTGGAGCGGCGCTTTAGCGCTGGGTTGCGGATATTAGGTTTGGGTAGAGCAGCGCTTTAGCGCAGCGTCCAGGCAGATTAAAAATTTCAGCCCCTTCAGGGGCGGCACGAGAACAGAGATATGGCACATAAAAAAGGTTTAGGTAGCTCCAGAAACGGCCGTGATTCCAACGCGCAGCGGCTTGGCGTAAAAGCTTTCGGCGGACAGTTCGTTCCCGGCGGCACCATCATCGTGCGGCAGCGCGGCACTCGTATCAAGCCCGGCCTCAATGTCGGCCGCGGCAAAGACGACACCCTCTTCGCCAAGATCACTGGCGTCATCGAGTTCAAAGATCGCGGCGCGATGGGCAAGTTTGTGTCAGTGGTTGCGAAGGAAGTAGCTAGCAATTAGCGATCGGCTCTTGCCCTTTGGCTCTTAGCTTTTGGCGAGAGAGGCGCGTGCCTTCGTCGCATTCAACTTCAGAACATTTAGAATCGAGGCTCCTCTTGACGAGGGGCCTTTGGTTTTTGTCTTAGCCAAGAGCCAAGAGCTAATAGCCAATGGCCGCATCTATCAAACTCATCGAATGTCCGCGTGACGCATGGCAAGGTCTGCCCGGCCAGATTCCGACCCCGCTGAAGGTCGAATACCTTCAGGCGCTGATCAACGCCGGATTCAAGCACATTGACGCAGCTTCGTTTGTCTCGCCGAAAGCCGTGCCGCAGATGGCCGATTCGGAAACCGTGCTCAGCGAACTCGATCCGCCCGATGACGTTGAGATCATCGGAATCGTGGTCAACGAGCGCGGCGCCGAGCGCGCCATCGCTACCGATGCGGTGCACACGCTCGGTTTTCCGTACTCGCTTTCGCCGACTTTCCTCAAGCAAAACCAGAATCAGACGCCGGAAGAGAACCTGGAGACGCTGGAGAAGATCAAGCAGAAGGCGGACGCGAGCGGGCTCGACACGGTGGCCTACATTTCGATGGCGTTTGGCAATCCCTACGGCGATTTGTGGAATGCCGAGGAACTGATCGAGGGCATTCGCCTGCTCGCCGACCTGGACCTGCAGGCCATCTCGCTGGCCGACACTGTGGGGCTCGCCACGCCGGAGCAGATCGGCGATCTGCTCGACGAGGTGTACGGCAGCTTCAGCGACATCGAAATCGGCGTGCATCTGCACAGCCGGCCCGACGATGCCATCGCCAAAGTTCTCGCGGCCTATGACTCCGGTTGCCGCCGCTTCGATTCGGCGATCGGCGGTATGGGCGGATGTCCGTTCGCGCAGGACGTTCTGGTGGGAAACATTCCGACCGAAAAATTATTCGAAGCCTTGAAGCAGCGCGACGTCGCTTTGCCAATCAGCAAGCCGATCACCGAACCGTTCCGTCTGGCGGTCGAGATTGCGAGCCGCTTCAGCGGACCGAAGATGTAGAAGACCCGTCGGCTGTCAGCTATCAGCCGTCAACGTTTGAATTGTCATCACGAGGTCGCTTGCGACCGAGGGATCTGTTCTCGCTGACGCTGCCAACACTGAGCGGTGATCCTTCAACTTTCGACGAGAGCAGATCCCTCGCTTCGCTCGTGATGACAAACATCTTGTGCTGTTGAACGGCAGTGATCCTCCGACCTCTGCCGGCTCTAGTAGCTCGTGGCTCGCCGCTCGCCGTCTTACTCCAGCCGATTGATAATCGACGCGACGTAGCCCGCGCCGAAGCCGTTGTCGATGTTCACGACCGTCACGTTCGAAGCGCAGGAGTTCAGCATGCCCAGCAGTGCGGTCAGTCCTTTATAGGAAGCGCCATAGCCGACGCTGGTGGGGACGGCGATCACCGGAACGCCCACTAATCCGCCGACCACGCTGGGCAGCGCCCCTTCCATCCCGGCGCAAACGACCACGACTCGTGCTTTGGTGAGCACGTCTTTGCGCGCCAGCAGGCGATGGATTCCCGCCACACCAACGTCATACAGATGCTGAACTTCGTTACCCATGGTCTGCGCGGTCACCAGTGCTTCTTCGGCGACGGGAATGTCGCTGGTTCCGGCGGAGACGACGACGATCCTGCCCTTGCCGCGAATTGTTTCATCTTGCGTCAGGGTGATGCAGCGCGCAAGCAGATGAAACTCGGCTTTGCGCAGCTTGCGCTTCACCGCGCGAAATTGGTCTTCCGTCACGCGCGTCGCCAGCACGTTGTTGCCGCGTTGTGCCAGATTGGCGAAGATCTCGGCCAGATGCAGCGGCTCTTTGCCCGGCCCGAAGATAACCTCCGCCATGCCCACGCGAAGTGCGCGATGATGATCGATGTTGGCGAAGCCCATGTCCTCGAATGGCATGTGACGAAGCTGCTGCACAGCCTCATCCGGCGAGAGCGTGCCCTTCTTTACCTGCTGAAACAGCTTTTTGATGGAGTCGGAGTTCATCGGGGGCTGGGCCAACAGTGAGAGTATCACTGTCTTCTGTCCGACAGCTGCTGATATGGGCTGATCAGCCGATATGATCGCCCCCTCTTTACAATGAACCCGTGAACCTCGACGACACGATTGTCGCCATCGCAACACCGCTGGGCCGCGGCGGGATCGGCGTGGTGCGGCTCTCGGGGACAGAAGCCCGTGCCATCGCGCATTCCATGTTGCGGTTGAGCGGTGCCGCTGAGTTGCAAACCAATCGTGCACACTTCGGCGAGCTAATCGATGTCAAGACCGGCGAGCGCATCGACGAAGTGGTCGCAACGTTTTTCGCCAAGCCGCACTCGTACACGACCGACGATGTGGTCGAGATTTCGTGTCACGGCTCGCCCGTCGTTCTGCGACACGTGGTCGAGATGGCGCTTGCACGAGGCGCACGGCTGGCCGAGCCCGGCGAGTTCACCATGCGCGCCTTCCTCAACGGCCGCATGGATCTGACGCAGGCGGAGGCGGTGCGCGACCTCATCGATTCGCAGACGCTTTACCAGGCGCAGGTGGCGGCGCGCCAGCTCGAAGGCTCACTGTCGAAACGCATTCAGCCCATCAAGCAGAAGCTGATGGAGCTGATCGCAGTGATGGAAGCAGGCATCGATTTTGCGGAAGACGACGTATCGGTGATCCCAGGCGAGCAGATCCTCGAGCGCATCGCGGCGGTGCGTGAGCCGTTGCAGCAACTGCTGGCCAGCTTCGCCTTCGGCAAAGTTGTGCATGAAGGGCTGACGCTGGCCATCGTCGGTCGGCCGAATGTCGGCAAGTCGAGTTTGTTCAATCGCCTGGTCGAGCAGGAGCGCGCGATCGTCACGGCGACTCCAGGAACGACGCGCGACCTGGTGAGCGAGACAGTTTCCATCGGCGGCATCCCCGTGCGGCTGGTCGACACTGCCGGCATTCGCACCGCGCTCGATGAGGCGGAGAGCATCGGCATTCGCAAATCTCTGGAGGCGTTGGCGGATGCGGATGTCGTGCTGGTCGTCCTCGATCTGACGCAGATGTCGGACGAGGCGTTCGACCTGGATTTCAACTTGATCGAGAAGACTCAGGGTCGTGCGCGCATTCTAGTTTGCAGTAAGGTGGATCTGCATAGCGAGTCGCGAGGCGTGGTCACCAGGAGACTGCCGGCTGATTCGCAAAGCGAACCCGCAGTATTCACCTCAGCGATAACCGGCGAAGGAATTGATGAGTTGCGCACGGCCATTCTTCAACTGGTAGGTGGCGACGCCGGCGCGCAGCAGGAGAGCGGCTTTCTCACCAACGTCCGCCAGCATAGCGAAGTGCAGAGCGCAATCACCGCGCTGGATGCCGCATCTTCTGCCGTTCCGCTAAAGACGCCGCACGAGATGATCCTGCTGGACCTCTACAACGCGCTGCACGCGTTGGACGAGATCACCGGCGCGACCACCGCCGACGATGTCCTGAACCTGATCTTCAGCTCGTTCTGTATAGGGAAGTAGAATTCACCACAGAGGCACCCTTCGGCTGCGCTCAGGGCAGGCTCTGGACACGGAGAATGAAGCCAAGAAATACACGGTCGAAGAGGCTGCCAAAAAACCTGTCCAAGATCATTCGCGAGGCGGAGAGTGGATAGGATGTGTACATCACTATTCAGGGCAAGCCGGTCGTAAAGGTCGTGTCGATCGCCGCCGGCCTCAGACAGCGGCTACCGGGCGGGTTCGAGGGCAAGATTTGGTGGACACCGGACTGCTTCGATCCGCTGACGGATGAAGAGATGAAGGAGTTGGGATTCGAATAGCTACTTCGACAGCCCTCCCAGCGCCGCTCGGAACACTGCGTCGAAGTTCTCTCGCCCCGCTGACGCGACCGCGCGCTCGACGGCCTTCTCCGCGAGCGCCCGCTGATAGCCAAGATTGGTGAGCGCGGAGATGACGTCTTCCTCGACGGCGGAAACACTCTTTGCGGTTGGACTTTCACCGAAGCCTTCCAGCTTGTCGCGCAGCTCGACACACATGCGCTCGGCAGTCTTCTTTCCGATACCGGGGATCTTCGTGAGGCGCGCATAATCGTTGGCTCGGATCGCTCCTACCATGTCAGGGGTGCCCATGCCGCTGAGGATGGTGATCGCCAGCTTCGGCCCAATGCCGCTGACGGTGATAAGTTTCTCGAAGAGTTGCTTCTCTTCGGAGCGCAGAAATCCATAGAGAGCCAGGGCATCTTCCCGAACATGCGTATGAATATGCAGCGCGACTTCGCTCCCCGTTCCCGGTAGATCGGAGAAGGTGGGAACGGTGATGGTCACGTCGTAGCCCACGCCAGCGGCCTCAACAATAGCCTGGTTGGGATGCTTCGAGATGAGCCGTCCGCGGAGATGAGCAATCATCGAGTAGTTGTCAGTTGTCGGTGGTCAGCGGTCCCGACAGTTGTCAGTGACCAGTTGTCGGTTGTCAGTAAGAAGTTTGCAGTTCTCAGTTGCCAACGATGGAGATTGCCCGCGACCTCTGTCGTCCCTACGGGACTCAGCCCGGTTTAACAATGAACCCAGCGCTGAAGCGCTGGGTTAAGCTCTGCTGCGCCTACGGCGCGGGCTTTGCAAGAGGCGTGAAGCTTTCAGTCACCGCCAACTCACCACTACCAACTTCTTTCTGACAACCGACAACTGACAACTTCCTACTGCCTTCTCCGGTGATAGACCGCGAACTCGAATCCCGGATTCGGGGGAAACAGTTCGTTGATTTTGCGCAGCCGCTCGGCCAGCGCGCCGGGGGCGAGCAGCGGATAATCGCGCTCGCGCAGCTCGTGGTAGTCCACATCGACATAGAGCGAAAGCAGATACACGGCGATGGCATCGGCGAAGGTCGCGAGCAGGTATTCGTGGCGGGCCTTCTCCGTCTCAGGGCCATTGGCAGTTGCGACCTTGCGCAACTCGTAAGCGTCCATGGAGGTTTCGCCGCGCGCCTTGTCCTGTACCTGCTTCCACACCAGGTCGGCAAAATCCTGCGAGATGCCAATCTCGTCGACAAAGTTGTGGCCGATGTTGATAAAGAATTCGAAGGCGATGGCGAAGCTGTCTTCCATCAGTCGCGTAGAAATGAAAACATATTGCGAATCACCGACATTGTGATCGCGGTGGCAGATGGCGCTGTCGGAAAGCTGGACGTCGTAGCGATCGGCAATCAGAGTCTCGTCGCCAAGGTTCAGCGTGAGCGGAACGAAGTAGTAGGCCTTGCGGGCCAGGGCTGCCGCAATGGTACGCGGCACGGTCGACACCAGCCGATCCAGATCGGTTGCCGACGCTGTTACTTCGCCGGAAATGGCATAGCAGATCCCGTTGCTTGCCTGCGAGACCGGCGCCATGCGGACCACTTCGGCCGGGGTACGCGTAATGGCTTGAGACGTATGCGACATGAAGTCCGATTGTAACCCACGTGCAATAACGCGGCGGTGCTCAGCGGCGATACAAGGTCTGTTGTAACCTATTTGTGTATGGCAGCTTCAACGCTAGCTGCGGCCAAGCATCCGAGCCCGTTCTCCATCGTCGTCGCCTCGGTGGCGCGGGTGTTGTTTGCAACCCTGCTGTTCACCGCTGCCGGTATGGGCGTGGGATTGTTGCTAGGCATCCTGGGCACCATCGCCTGGGGAGCGGTTCGCGGCAGCCAGGTCGATATGCGCAATGCCTACCTTCACGTCGCGATTCCGTTCGCCGATCACGATCGGCTGTGTGGCCTTCATCGGGGCCGCTTACCTCGAGCTGCGCGCCCGTCGAACATCCCGGGAGCGCTAGGGCGCTCACTCTCCCGTCGAAGAATCAGTGAATAGCAAGTTCACCGCCGAAGTACTTTATCGATGTGCATAGAATTGAGAGCTGCATATGGCCATAGAAATCTCTGAGGAAGAATTGCAAAAGCGGCTGAACCCCCTGCTCGACCGAGTCTGCGATGATCAAGAAGTTGTGATCATCCGTCGTCGAGGTGCGAAGGACGTGGCCATAGTTCCGGCGGACGAATGGAGCAGCCTTGCGGAAACAGCATACCTACTGCGCTCACTGCGTAATGCCCAGCGACTTGCAAGCGGCCAGACGGGCTCAGCGCGGCGCGCTGAAAGCTAAATCGTTATCATTACTAGCATCGAAGAAGCACCCGAAAAGGTAAGGCCCTTATGTCTGAAACGATTCATGTAAAGCTGCCCGACGGCAGCGTGAAAGATGTTCCGCGCGGGACCTCCGCGCTCGACATTGCCAAGAGCATCAGCCCACGGCTTGCCGATGCGGCGCTTGTGGCACAGGTGAAACCAATGTCGTCCAACGGAAGCGGGAATGGCAGCAAGCCCGGGGCCGATGCTTCAGCGGCTGCTGCGGCGACGAGCGCGGAGCCTACCGCCAACGATGCCCGCTTGGTCGATCTGGCGCGTCCGCTGGAGAACGATGCCGAGCTGCGCATCCTGACCGAGCGTGATCCCGAAGCGCTGGAAGTTTATCGCCACTCGTCCGCCCACCTGATGGCAGCGGCAGTGCTTGAGCTGTTCCCCGAGACCAAGCTCGGACATGGTCCGGCGACGGAGAGCGGCTTCTTCTACGACTTCTATCGCGAGAAGCCGTTCACGCCCGAAGACCTGGAAGCCATCGAGAAGAAGATGCAGGAGCTGGCGAAACAGGACCTGCCCTACGCGCGCGAGTTTCTGCCACGCCAGGAAGGGCTGGAGCGCTTCAAGTCGGAAGGCGACTTCATGAAGTGTCACTTCATCGAGCAGTTCACCACGCCCGACGAGAAGATCTCGATTTACAAGACCGGCAAGTTCACCGACTTCTGTCGCGGGCCGCACATTCCTTCGACCGGCCGCATCAAGGCGTTCAAGCTGCTGAACATCGCCGGCGCGTACTGGCTGGGCGACGAGAAGAATCCGCAGCTGCAGCGCATCTACGGTACGTCGTTCTTCTCCAAGAAGGACCTCGACGACTATCTGCACAAGCTGGAGGAGGCGAAGAAGCGCGACCATCGCGTGCTGGGCAAGCAGCTTGACCTGTTCTCCATTCAGGAGCTGGCCGGGCCGGGGCTGATTTTCTGGCATCCCAAGGGCGGGCTCATCCGCAAAGAGATGGAAGACTGGATGCGCGACGAGTACCTGCGGCGCGGCTATTCGCTGGTGTTTACGCCGCACGTGGCGCGGACCGACTTGTGGAAGACCAGCGGACACGCTGGCTATTACGCGCAGAACATGTTCACGCCGATGGAGCTGGACGATGCGGAATATCGCATGAAGCCGATGAACTGTCCGTTCCACATCCTGATCTATCGCGACTCGCTGAAGTCGTATCGCGACCTGCCGGTGCGGCTGGGCGAACTCGGCACGGTGTATCGCTATGAGCGCTCGGGCGTGATGCACGGACTGTTGCGCGTGCGCGGCTTCACGCAGGATGACGCGCACATCTTCTGCACGCCAGAGCAGATTGAAGACGAAGTTGTCGGCTGCATCGACTTCGCGCTGGCCGTGCTGAAGACCTACGGCTTCGATCAGTTTCAGGTTGAGCTTTCGACGTGGGACCCCAACGATCAGAAGACCTACGCAGGCCGGCCCGACCAGTGGGAGATGGCGCAGCGTTCGCTGGAACAGGCACTGAGCCGGCGCGAGATTCCGTACAAGACCATCCCTGGCGAAGCAGCGTTTTACGGGCCGAAGATCGACATCAAGCTGGTCGATGCCATTGGACGGCTGTGGCAACTCTCGACCGTGCAGTTCGACTTCACGCTGCCGGAGCGCTTCGAGCTGGAGTACGTCGGCGAAGACGGCAAGCGGCATCAGCCGTTGATGGTGCACCGGGCGCTCTATGGCTCGGTCGAGCGCTTCTTCGGCGTGCTGATCGAGCACTACGCAGGAGCGTTTCCGGTGTGGCTGTCACCGGTACAGGTGGCGATCATCCCGATCGGCGAAAAGCATCACGCCTATGCGAACGAAATCGGCGAGAAGCTCAAAGCCGAAGGCGTGCGCGTGCATGTCGACAATCGAAACGAAAAGATGAATGCCAAGATTCGCGAACATGCAATGCAGAAGGTGCCGTTCCAACTCGTCGTCGGCGACAAGGAGATGGACGCGATGCAGGTGAACGTGCGCGTGCGCGGCCAGGAAAAGGCGGAGGGCTCGGTGCCGATCGGCGAATTCATCGTGCGAGTGAAGAAGCTAATCCAGGACAAGAGTCCTACGCTGTAGGACCAAAACTTTAGCCACGGATCTGCACGGATTCTCACGGATCTAAGGAGAATCAATTCGGCCGTGCAGGCGGGGGATATGCCTCCCACCTTTGTTATTCCTGATCTGATCCGTGTACATCCGTGGTGATCCGCGATTCGGTGATTTTTTCTTGACTTCCCGACAGCCTAAAACCGCTGAGATATCCCACCGCAACGCCGTCCTGATCATTGCCATCACGGCAACCATCTGGGGAGGCGGTTTTCCGGCGACGCGCATCGCGCTGAGTGGCGGCATGTCCGTCGGCGTGCTGATGAGCATGCGGTTCGTTATCGCCGGCGGCTTGATGGCGATCATTGTGCGCGCCAAGGGCATTCCCATCCGGCGTCGCGGTGTAGTTGACGGCATCTGGCTGGGTATCGTGCTGGCCACGCTGTTCTGGCTGCAGACCGATGGCATGCGCTTCACCGCGACCGCGAAGTCCGGCTTCATCACTGGGCTGTATGTGTTGTTCACGCCGCTGATCGCGGTCGCGATTGGGCAGCGGGTGAAGCTTACATCGCTGCTAGGCGCTGTGATTGCGACCTACGGACTTTACCTGCTGGTGCATCTGCCGGGTGGTTGGCTGTCGGGTTGGAACCGCGGTGACGTCGAGACGCTGGGGTGCGCCTTCCTATGCGCCGTACACATCGTGCTGATGGGCAACTTCACGCGCAAGTCGGATGCGTGGCTGCTGGCCAGCTCACAGGTCATCACTTGCGGAATCATCTCCGCCGGCATCGCGCTCGCCGGGCGGCTCGGAACAGAATCGGCCCAAGCTGCTGGAGGCCTGACCAACTGGCACGCGGTCGTGGCCACGCTTTACCTCGCGCTGTTCTCGACTGTGTTCGCCTTCTGGGCGCAGGCCACGGCGCAAACCCGGCTGGGGCCAACTGAGGCAGCCATTCTCTTTTCACTCGAGCCGGTGGTGGCTGCGCTGCTCAGCGTTTTCTGGTTGAAAGAGGCGATGTCGGCAAGGCAGGCACTTGGCGGAGGGCTCATCGTATTTGCCATGATTGTTGCTGAAGCGCTGCCGCACATGTTTCGCGCCATCACGGTGCCGGATACCAGACCTTGAGGAAAGTTGTCAGTTGTCGGAAAGGCAGGTGGAAGCTCCGGCCTTCAGGCCAGTGAGCAGTATCCAGCATTCTCGACGGGCTTTAACCTTGGAACGTGGAGGCTCCGCACCGGCTAAAGCCGTCCCAATTTTGGGTGTCTTTTCACCCGCCTGAAGGCTCGTGCTTCCACCCCGAAGAAACGGCTGCTTCTACCCCCTAGCGGCGGTGCTTGCACCTGCCCGATTTGCAAAAAAAGCAACTGCCGAGTACTTTTTGGCCGTCTAACATTAGTGGAGTAGAAGAGACACTATTTTGAATGTCGATATGCGAGCCCTTACTGCCAGTTTGTTTCTGACCGGATTGCTTTGTTGCTGCGAAGTCGGATTCGCACAGCCGCAGAACAGCATTGATCCCGTCGCTCTCGTTCGCCACGCGACGCAGAACGAAATTGCCGCTACAGGTCCGACCAAGGCGCCGTTCTTCATGTACAAGGATCACACGCAGTACAAGGACCACTCGATCACGACCGAAGCCATCGAGACTCCCGATGGTGGGTTGAACCGAACAATTGCGAAGAACGGCAAGCCGCTGACACCGGAAGAGCAGGCGGAGGCCGACCAGAAGTTGAAGAGCTTTGCTTACGACAATGAGGCTCGCCGCAAGAAGCGGCAGTCCAATGGCGAAGACGATCAACGCTCCATCACGTTGATGCGGAGCCTGCCCGATGCTTTCAACTACACCGTGACTGGCGTGACCAAAGGCGCAAACGGTCATGAGATGGTTCAGCTCGCGTTCAAGGCCAAACCAGGCTGGAGTGCGCCGACCCATGAAACCCGCGTGCTGGAGGGCATGGACGGCAACATGGTCATCGATCAGACGGCTGGACGCATCGCGGAGATTAACGGCGAACTTTTCAAGGACGTGGATTTTGGATGGGGCATCCTGGGCCGCTTGTTCAAAGGCGGGAAGTTCATTATTCACCAGGCCGATGTCGGCCAAGGCAAGTGGGAAGAGACTCAGGAGAGATTACAGTTCAATGGCAAGATTCTCATGATCAAAAATCTGACCATCGACTCGAACGAGACCATGAGCGACTTCCGCCCAGTGCCGTCAAACATCACTACCGCTCAGGCGCTGCAGTTGCTGCAAAACCCTGGCGAGGTGGTGGCTGAGAATGGGCCAGGGACGGCGGGGAAGCAGTAAGACAGTAATTAGCAATTAGCAAAACCGGACGTGGTTCACTGAAGATGATGGCCGCTTTTGATCCTGCAAAGAAAGTCCTTACGGTCGGAGCGCCACGCTTAAGCACGGCGAAACGGCGTCCTGGAGTGTGGCTTTAGCCCACCGCGGCCCCGGGGCTGAAGCCAATTTCGTAAGCTTCCTTTCTGGGCATGACTGAAGCCATGCCCTTCCAGTGCGAGAATCCCAGCTAGCAGAGGCAGCTTGCGATGCGCTCCATGGCCCAGTCGATCTCCTCGCGCGTGATGGTCAGCGGAGGCGCGACGCGGATGACCTTCTCGTGGGTCTCCTTGCAGAGCACGCCGGCTTGTTTCAGCTTCTCGCAAAACGGTCGCGCCGGCGTGTTGAGCTCAATACCAATCCATAATCCTTTGCCGCGCATCGCGCGCACGTGCGGGCTGCTGATCGCGCGCAGCTGCTCGAGGAAGTAGGAGCCGAGCTCGGCGGAGCGCTCGATTAGCTTGTCTTCGACGAGAACGCGCAGTGCTGTACGCGCCACGGCGCAGCCCAGCGGATTGCCGCCAAAGGTGCTGCCGTGATCGCCCGGCTTGAAGACGCCCAGTACTTCTTTCGAGCCCAGCACCGCCGACACCGGGTAGAATCCGCCGGCGAGCGCTTTGCCAACGATGACCAGGTCGGGATGCACTCCCTCGTGCTGATGCGCGAAAAGCCTTCCGGTGCGACCCAGGCCGGACTGGATTTCGTCGGCAATGAACAGCACGTTGTTGGCGCGGCAAAGCTCTTCGACCTGCCGCAGATAGCCTGCCGGGGGAATGATGATGCCAGCCTCACCCTGAATCGGTTCGACAAGGAACGCGCAAGTGTTCGGAGTGATAGCCTCGGCCAACGCCTTAACATCGCCGAAGGGAATGATCTTGAACCCGGGAGTGAACGGACCAAAGCCGTCGCGGTATTGCTCGTCGGTTGAGAAGCCGACGATGGTGGTGGTGCGGCCGTGGAAGTTGTTGGCGCAAACGATGATCTCAGCCTTGCCGTCGGGAATCCCTTTAACCTTGTATCCCCACTTGCGCGCGGCCTTGATCGCCGTCTCGACTGCCTCGGCGCCGGAGTTCATGGGCAACGCCATGTCGAAGCCCGTCAGATCGTGCAGCTCTTTGTAGAGCAGCGGAAGCTGGTCGTTGCGGAACGCGCGCGAGGTGAGCGTGACTTTGCTGGCCTGATCGATGAGGGTCGCGAGAATCTTGGGATGGCAGTGTCCCTGGTTGACTGCCGAGTACGACGCCAGGCAGTCGAGATAGCGGTTGCCGTCGACGTCGTAGACCCAAACCCCCTCGGCGCGCTCAATTACTACATCGAGCGGATGATAGTTGTGAGCTCCGAAAGCTTCTTCGAGCTCAATGTAGTCGTTGGTGCGGAGATGTTCGATTACGGGCATAGTTTCCTCAAGAGTAGCGAGTAAATAGTAATTAGTAATTAGCAAATCCTTGTAGCTGTGACCGCAAGACGACTTCAGCCTTGTGTCATCCCGAACAAAGCGCAGCGGCGCCGAGGGACCTGCACTTGTGTCCTAGCCCAAAAAGCGCGCTCTCATCGAGAATCGACAACGACGCAGAAGCCATCCTATTCGTTCGGGAAACGAGAGCAGATCCCTCGCTTCGCTCGTGATGACAAACCTTTAAGACGCGGCTCTGCACGGCTGAAGCCCTGCCCTGATACAAAGCCTTGAAATGAACTCTCGTGACGATCACCCAATTAGTAATTGCTACTAACTACTAATTATTAACTGCTAACTGCTAATTACTAACCACTAATTACTAATCGCTAACCACTACTTACGAACTACTCTTTCATTTTCCATCCAGCAGCATCGTCAGGAGCGCCATTCGTACATACAAACCATTCGCCGCCTGACGGAAGTACATTGCGCGTGGATCTTCATCCACGGTTTTGTCCAGTTCGACGGTACGTGGCAGCGGGTGCAGGATCATCGCATCCGAGCGCATCTGGCGCAGCACCGACGAATCGATGGCGAAGCGAAGCGGCCCGCTCAGACCTGCGACTCTTTGTGGGCGAATCCGCGTCTGGTACACGACATCCACCTCGCCCAACCACTTTGTCGATCTCAGCTTCCACTTCGTAGCGGACGCCGTGGCGCTCGAGATATTGCAGGATGTCGGGCTTCATCTGCAACTCCGGCGGGCTGACGAAGAAAATCTTTACCCGGTCGAACTTCGCCAATAGGTAGGCCAGTGACCGCACGGTACGCCCGCGATCAAGTTCGCCGATGAAGGCGATACTCAGCCCATCGAGCGGACGCTCGCGATAGATGGTGTACAGGTCGAGCAGCGCCTGCGTAGGATGCTGGCCGCCATCGCCGTCTCCGGCGTTGATGACCGGCACGGGCGAGACCTTGGCCGCGCGCGCGGCGCCACCAGTTTCATGATGGCGGATGACGACCAGGTCGCAGTAGCTGCCCACGATGCGGATGGTGTCTTCCACCTGTTCGCCTTCAATCTCTGACGAGAACGCGCGAGCATGCTCGGTCGACATGACTCGTCCGCCGAGGCGCAGCATGGCGGCCTCGAAGCAGAGGCGAGTGCGCGTCGACGGCTCATAGAAGATGCTGGCCATCATGCGTCCCTGGTAGTCGAGCGTGCCGCCGCGGGCGACGATGCGCTCCATCTGGCGGGCGCGGTCGAACAGCTCCATCAGCAGAGGAACGGTGAACTGCTGCGACTCCACCACGTGCCTCAGGGGCAGTGGCGGCGCGCCATTGCCCAAGCTGGCAGGCGCGAGATTCAAGCGCTTCTATCGGCATGTCAACACCTCAACTTCTTCGATAGGTCGAAAGCGGAATCGGATCGGGCACGATGTGTGTACCGGCGGAACCTTTCACGGCATCGGCCAGGTGCTCGAACGACGTGATGACCGCTTCCTTGCCGCCGCTGCGCAGGAAGCTCAACACCGACTCCACCTTGGGCCCCATGTTGCCCGGCGGGAAGTGTCCGGCGCGATGATGCTCTTCCAGTTCGGAAACGGTCACGCGCAATAGTGGCGACTGGTCCGGCTTCTTGTAATTCAGGTAGACGTAATCGGTATCGGTGGAGATGGCGAACAGATCGACGCCGAGTTGCGAAGCCAGCACGGCCGAAGCGCGGTCCTTGTCGATCACCGCTTCGACGCCGCGCAATGCGCCGTTTTCGCGCAGCACCGGAATGCCTCCGCCGCCGGTACAGACGACGAGCGCGCCATCCTCGACCAGATCGCGGATGAGCTCGAGTTCGACAATCTCCAGCGGCTCGGGCGAGGGAACCACGCGACGATAGCCGCGTGCGGCATCTTCCACGATCTGCCAGCCGAGCGTGCGCCGCTTCTCTTCGGCATCGCTTCGCGAGTAGAACGGCCCGATGGGCTTGGAAGGATGAAGCATCGCCGGATCGTCGGCCGACACCACGGTCTGCGTCACAACGCAAACCACCGGAATCTTGAGCGCGGCAGAGGCAAACTCGTTGTTCAATGATTGCGCAAGCAGATATCCGATTTCGCCCTGGCTGGCCGCGCCACACACATCGAGCGTCTGGCTGTAGGTCACGTCCGAGGCGCGCTCGGAGCGCAGCAACTGCGCGCCGACCTGCGGCCCGTTGCCATGGGTGACCACCAACCGATAGCCCAGCTCGATGAGGGCAACGGATGGCCGCGGCAGTGCGTCGTGTATTCGCCAGTTGCTCGGCGATGGTGCCCTTCTCGCCCGCGCGGATCAGCGAGTTTCCGCCCACCGCGACCAGCGCAGTCTTCGGCATACGACCTTCTCCGCGGGTAAGGACGTGGGTATCCCACTCATTCCAACCGAAGGAATGAGTGGGGCACTCGAGCATCACTGAGCCCGACTACAGCTTCCTATCTCGCCAGCTCAGCTACCTGCTCGGCCACGGTATGGCGACGCATTTCTGCCGCTTGCTCCGACATCAGTTCCAGCATGATGGCCTTCTGCGCATGCAGCCGGTTCTCTGCCTGCTGAAAGACGAACGACTGCGGCGAGTCGATCACTTCGTCGGTGACCTCATCGCCGCGATGCGCCGGTAGGCAATGCAGGAAGATAGCGTCCTTCTTTGCGCTGGTCGAACAGCGCTGCGTTCACCTGGTAAGGACGGAAAGCTTCTGCGCGCTTCTGCGCTTCGCTCTCCTGACCCATGCTGGCCCACACGTCGGTGTAGACCACATCGGCGCCGAAGACCGCCATCTCCGGATCGTGCGTCACGGTGACGCTGCCGTGGGTTTCCGCTGCAGCGCAACCGGGCCCATGACACTGCGTCGAGGTTGGGCTCAAAGTCCGGCGGAGTGGCAATCCAGACATTCGCCCCCAGTTGCGCCCCGGCGAACATCAGCGAATGCGCCACGTTGTTGCCGTCGCCGATGTAGGCCACCTTCAGCCCGGCAATGCGGCCCTTCACCTCGAGCATGGTCAGGTAGTCGGCCATCGCCTGGCAGGGATGGCTGAAGTCGGTCAGGCCGTTGATGACCGGGACGCTGGCGCAGCGCGCCATCTGCTCCACGATGTCGTGCGAGAAGGTCCGGATCATGATGCCGTGCACCATGCGCTCCAGGTTCTTCGCGACATCGTGTACCGACTCGCGCTTACCCAGGCTGATCTCAGCAGGCGAAAGATAAATCGGATGCCCGCCGAGTTCCTCGATGCCGACGTCGAAGCGTCACGCGCGTGCGCAGCGACGGCTTCTCGAAGATCATGGCCAGCGTCTTGCCCTTCAGCGATTGCGAGTAAGCCGAAGGATTGGCTTTGACCATGCAGGCGACGTGTAAGAAATGCCGGATGTCGCCAGGCTGAAAGTCACGCAGCGATACAAAGTCTTTCCCATGCATCGCTACCTCCCTGCGCCGGCCAGAACGCGCTGATGCTGCTCGGTGAACTTCTCGATGAGCCGAGGGATCGCGGGCTTGCCGATCTCCTCCACCTCGTAGCGCGCGCGAACATTCGGTTTATCGATGACGATGGTGCGAGCCAGGTCGATCGGCGTTGCCACCAGCACCACGTCGCAGGGAACGCGTTTGATCGTCTCCTCCAACTCATGCCGCTGGGTTTCGCTGTAGCCCATGGCGGGCAGCAGCTTGCCTAAGTGCGGGAACTTCTCAAACGTCTTCTTGATGGAGCCCACCGCATAAATCCGCGGATCGATCAGCTTGCCCGCGTGGTAGCGGTTGGCGGCCACGACTCCCGCGCCATACGGCATCTCGCCGTGCGTAAGTGTCGGGCCATCTTCAATCACCAGCACGCGCTTGCCGGCAATGCTCTCGGGATCGGCGACCGTGACCCGGCATGCGGTCTCGATCACCTGCGCGGTCGGATTATGCAGCGCGATGTTGCGACGAACCGTCTCAATCCCCTCCGCGTTGGCGGTATCCATCTTGTTGATGATGAGCACGTGCGCGGTGCGGAAGTTGACCTCGCCGGGGTAATAGGAGAGTTCGTGTCCCGGGCGATGCGGATCGAGCACTACGATATCGAGGTCGGGCCGGTAGAACGAAGTGTCGTTGTTGCCGCCATCCCACAGGATGACGTCGCCGTCCTGCTCGGCTGCCTTCATGATGTCGTAGTAATCGACACCGGCATAGACGATGGTGCCTTCGGCGATGTGCGGCTCGTACTCCTCGCGCTCTTCGATGGTGCACTCGTAGCGGTCGAGATCGTCCATGGTGGCGAACCGCTCGCAGCGTTGGGCATTAAGATCGCCATAAGGCATGGGATGACGAATCACCACCGGATGTCCATCCCTGGGCTCGTAACTCGGCAGCAATACGCCGCGATACCGGGCTCTTCCCGCATCCGGTGCGCACTGCGCACACCGAGATCACCGGTAGCTCGGACTGCAACTGGGTGCGCTGGGCACTCAGCAGCCAGAAGTCGGCGCCCGCTGCGACTGCGCGCGAGGCCAGATGCATGACCGTTTCGTATTTCACATCGCTATAAGAGAAGACAACAATGTCGACCTTCTCGTTGCGAATCGTCTCCTCCATTAGGCTTTCTTCCACAATAGGAATGCCCTCGGGATACAGGCTGCCCGCTAATTCCGGCGGGTACTTACGGCCTGCAATGTCAGGGATTTGGTTGGCGGTAAATGCGACTACGTCAAATTCAGGCTTATTACGAAAGATAAGGTTGAAGTTATGAAAATCTCGGCCGGCAGCACCAATGATGAGAACACGCCTCATAGTGGGTTAAAGCGTCATTAGACCCATGATGTGGGGACACTTTTCTCCTGGGCTTGATGGTGAGCCTCGGCGGGCACAAGCGCAGTGAGGGCTATCACCTGAGGTGACGCGCAATGTCACATAGCAGGGTGAGCAGAGCTTGCCGGCCTGCGACTTAGGTCACGTCAATCACAATCAACGTTATGTCGTCCTGTTGTGCCTGGCTCGCAGACTGCCAGGTTCGGAGCTCGCTCAGTAAGCAGTCTGCCAATTGCGGTGCGGGCAATAACTGGCGTTGCCGAACCACCTCGTCAAGCTTGCGATCGCCAAAAGCTTCTTCTGCGGCGTTCTCGGGCTCGGTGAAGCCGTCC
The DNA here is from genome assembly GCA_963819645.1 of uncultured Acidobacteriaceae bacterium. GTDB lineage: Bacteria > Acidobacteriota > Terriglobia > Terriglobales > Acidobacteriaceae > CAVVDY01. Next base: position 245,723 of record CAWFWZ010000004.1, on the reverse strand, counting down.
GTATAAAGAAGCAGGCGGTCGCCGGCTGCCAGGGGAACTTCACACGTGGGGTAGGGGGCATCGGCCAGAACTCCGAACAGCAGACCGTTGCTCTCGATGCGGATGAGCGCATCGTCAGCCGCGCACCAGCGAAGCAGTGGTGGATGACCGGCAGCCGAGTAGCGTGCCGTGCGAGTTTCAGTGTCGATCCAGAGGTAGGCCGCGGAAACAAAGTGCCCTCTCCGCTCGTTGAACAGAGTGCTGCCCAGCCGTCGCAACACTTCGCTGGGATCGTCCGCGCAACTGGCAACCGCGTGCATGGCGACATTCAGCATGGATGCGATCAGGGCCGCGGGCACGCCGTGTCCGCTCACATCTGCGACCAGAAAACCTGCCCGGTGCTCGTCGATGCGCACAAATTCGTAGAAGTCCCCGGCAACCGCAGTCATGGGTAAGTAAGAAGCCGCGACGCGAAGGCCGAGAATTTCGGGCACGCCTTCGGGAAGAATCGAAAACTGAAGCTCGCGAGCGATCTCCAGCTCCTTGTCAATCGACAGCAATCGCCGTTCATCCGAAACCGTCATCTGCAGCGCAACGTAGCCGAACGACAGCAGCAACGCTGAGAACCCCAGGAAATTGACGATGTCGGGAACGGAATAGCCCAGGGTACGGGCGATGTTTCCGAAGAGAGCCACCGCGACGAAAGCCGCAGTACCCATGGTCAGTACCCGGTGTTGCGCGACTACCAGACATCGCTTCGAGATGCTGGGCACGGCCAACACGACGAGCAGAATCACCAAGCTGGTTGACGCCAGCAGTTGGTTGTAAATGATGAGAGCGTCCTGCGAACCGCGGAGAATAAACCAGCCAATTCCGGCAACTGCCACGGCGATCGCAGCGTAAAGCCAGAGTTGTAGCAGACGGCGCAGCCATCCCGAACTCAAGTGCAGGAAGGCAAACATGGCGGCGACAAGGATGAGATAAGAAGTCGCCACAACAAATAGGTTGCGCAGCGGCCCCCAGGAGGCCGGAAGTACGGCTATGACGATTTGCGAGTGGACCAGCGCGTTTGCGCCGAACAGCGTGCTCCAAACCCCAAGCCATACTCTCATCGCAATCCCGCTTTGCCGCCGCATTGCGGCCAGCGAGAACGCGATTAGTCCGATTAATACAAAGAATGTGCCGCCAATGATGTCGCGGAGGTCGCCACGCAGCGAGGCAGGATCGGTCTGCAGCAACGGGGAGAGCACCGTAAACGATATAGCATCTCAGCGTCTTTGTCGGTGATCTCACGCCTGAAATCCCGGAGGCTCTCTTCTGCTGCCCCTGGCTGCAGGGTCACATGCTTCCGTGCGGCAGGTCACCGACGGGACCCTCCGTTGGCTGCTATAGAAAAAACTGGGTTTTCGCGAACCTCATGGACAAGTTGCGGTGAAGGTAACCCCCATATCAGATTCACCGCGGACTAGGGATTGGGTCCCTTTGGTTCGTATTGGAACGTTACCCGGCTCGGCAACCGATAAATTGCCGATGTAGTTGCTTCGAAAGTTAAGTCTTCTCCCGGATAGCAGTACCGACAATTCAGGCATAACGCGACTTTGTCCATTCGCCTGTTTGGATGAGTAGCGACGGATACGGAGATCCTCATGAACGCAAGAGCGAAGATTCCCTGGCCGGTTGTAATCTCCCTTCTCGTTGTTGTGATCGCTTCCACGCCCGGTCTGGCACAGTGTTATCTGAACCAGGGTTGTAAGCCACAAGACTTATTGAACTACCAACCCAATCCAGCAACCGGGCAGGTTTATCACGGGGACGGAGCCTCGAATAATGGCGGAGGAGGTTGGACGACCAACTACTCGGACGTCAACCAATGCCTGTCTTGCCACTATGGAACGGATACCTATCCCTATCTTTGGACTGGTCACAAGAATACATTGCGTAAATTTGCACCGGGGACTTTATGGGGCGGTCCTGACGGCACTCTCTATCCGACGACCGACGCTCACTATCAATCAGGAAGCACCTATGACTGGAACAATGGTCTGGTAACCATCGGGTGGTGCGATCCCCTGGCTACTCCATTGCAGAATGGAGTGCCTGTCAATGATCCACTGTGTACCTATTCTTACTACACATTGCCAAACTCTCACGCACCGGCGCCCTACACCACAGTGCCACCAACCCAGCAGGGCGGGGGACAGCGAAATCTCTACTACCTCAAAGGTGGCTGGATGAATTATGGGGGAACCACTAATCCCTCAGCCACTCAGCTAGGTACAGTTTTCGATAAAGGGCACACAGGGCAGCTTTATCCCAATGGTAATTACGATTGCGCGCGCTGCCACGCTACAGGCTATAACTTCGACAACTGGGCTCCTGAGCCGACCAGCAACACGAACAGCCAGATCGCCTGGATTCCGAACGACAGGCTCCCCCGCATACCGACAAATGGATACATCGCGCCGGGTACCAACGGTACTTCTTCATGGTTCATGACGGGCATACAGTGCGAGCGTTGCCATGTAGCTGCCTATACCTGGGGTTCGCATCCTTACGACAACGTCTACGTAACTCAGCCGCAGAATGAAGCAGCCACAGCCCTGTGCATGGAATGTCATCGCCAGGAGACGGTTACCATGGCGAGTGGAAATCAGACAGGAAGCATAGTCCCGTCGAACCCGCTCACCACAAACGATCATGGATATTGCTCTGACCTGTCAGGCTCTGGCTATTCGACCTGCGTCCAGAATCCGTCGAACCAGTGGGTTTACAAGCCTCAAGTCGATCATGCACAGGGACAGGAGTTCCTGAATAGCCCACACTCACGGTTTACCGGAAATCTGGTCCAAAACGCCCAGAACTCGCCCGATCTCTCCGTCACGCTTGCGGGAACCTACAACAGTTATTTCAGCAAAGCTCCAAGCGATCCGACCAAGAACAACGGCTGCGTCGGGTGTCATGATCCCCACCAGAGCACGGTTGCGGGCGTTCCACAGAATGAAGCTCAGAAACCTATCGTCAACACTTGCGATACCTGCCATCCGCTGTCGAAGACCATCATCCAGACCACGGGCCATCCGACAGGACCGCTAACTCCGTTCCCGACTGGCACACAGGCGGACATTCCGGGCGCTTGCGTCACCTGCCACATGCAGGGAGCTTTGGGACAGGCGCAAACGCACTTGTTCCGCATCAATACCAACGAAACCTACTACACCTATCCAAGTCCTGAGCAGCTCTATGTCGACAATCTGACCGGCTTGGGTACGTGGCCTTCGCTCTCTCGCTACAGCGGAGAAGCCTACAATCAGGCGAGCTGGCTGGATGTTGACCTCGCCTGCGGCCAGTGCCATGTTGGAGGCGATGGCCAGACGAATCCTTATGGTCTTACCCTGCCTCCTGGATTACCGGGCGCGCATGCCTTTACCAGAAATCAATTAGCACAAATGGCGGTTGGGATTCATAATCCGGATCCGGGAGTTCCGAGACCAACCTATTCTCCGACGCCTGCCACATATACGGCGCCCGTAACGGTGACCATGTCCGACACCATGCAAGGCGTCACAATCTACTACACGACGGACGGAACGGTACCGTTGAGGACCTCGCCTATCTATACCGGGCCCATCACCATTACGACGAGCACCTCATTCCTGGCTATCGGCGTTATCCAGGGAATGCCGCAAAGCGACATAGCCTACGCGCAGTATTCCATCAACCTGCCGACGGCGCCGCCACCGCTGTTCTCGCCGCCTCCGTCGACCTATACTTCATCGCAATCGGTGACGCTGTCGAACACTGCGCACCTGCCGATGTACTACACGCTCGATGGTACTAATCCGACCACGAATTCGACGGCTTACAGCGCACCGATTTCAGTTACGAAGAATACGACCATTAAGGCCATCACTGCCGCTTATGGATACCTGAACAGCGGTGTCTCGACGGGGAACTACTATATCCAGGCGCCGGCTCCGACCTTCTCGCCAGGTTCGGGAAGCTATAGTCCGCCAGTTGCCGTGATTATTTCCGATACCGCCAGCGGAGCGACTATTTACTACACCGCTGACGGCTCGATCCCGACAACCAACTCGACGTCGTGTCCCAATCCCTGCAACCTATCGGTTTCGACTACGACGACGCTGAAGGCCATTGCCTCAGGCGGCGGCTACGTATCCAGTAATGTGTCGGTGGCGACCTACACGATCACGGCAGCCAATCCAGTATTTAGTCCGTCCAGCGGCACATTCTACGCGCCAGTCACGGTTACCATGACCGACACTACGCCGGGAGTGCAGATTTACTATGCGCTCAACGGATTCCCGACGACCAACTCCCCTCATTGCGCAAGTCCATGCCAGGTGAATATCACCACGACCACCACCTTGAGAGCGATGGCAGCGGGTAATGGGATCTCGCAGAGCGGAACTACAGTCGGCGTCTATACCTTATCGGCGCAGACTCCTACGTTCTCGCCTGGATCAGGCAGCTATGCTTCGCCCCTGGCGGTGACCATATCGGATACCACCCCGGGCGTAACCATCTATTATGCGATTAACGGATTCCCAACAACTGGGTCGCCCTCGTGTTCAAGTCCGTGTCCTATCACCGTCACGGGTGCGGGTTCGTATGTGGTCAGAGCGATGGCACTAAGTAGTAGTTATTCACAAAGCGCCACCGGATTCGCTTCATATAACCTGCACTAAGAGTGGAAGAGAAGCGGCGCTTTTCTAACAATTAGACATCCAAGGCTCCGCGGCATGCGGGGCCTTTGTTTTTCGAAGATTCAAGCAGGAATGGCGCTATTTTCTGGGCTTGCCGACGCGCTGAGCTGTGGCGAACATGAGCGCGATGGTGTTCATGTCCTTGGGCTGGACTTTACCTGGAGGGATGCGCATGTGGGTGAGGTCCTCGAGTTTGATCAGCAAATCGACCAGCGCCATGGAATCGATAAGGCCGGACGACACGAGCGGCGTATCTTCTTCTATCGGCACGCCGGGCTTGCGAATCAGTTCACTAACATAGTCAGCCATCTGTTGTGCTTCCGGCGTCATAAGTCAGACCTCCTGGCGTTCGTATCTGAGTTCAGGATGCTCGTGCAGCAGCTTCTCGTACGTGGCTGAGCGAGCAGGCTTGCCTGCAGTGCTCTTCACAATCCACTTCGGTGGCTTCAGGATGATAGTCCGGGCCGCAATCCCGAGAGCCGCAACTATGCTGCTGCGAATTTCGCTCTCAATCTCGGAAGAGCGAGCGAGCAATTCGCCTGCTTCTACTTCTGCAACCACGACAATTTCTTCTGTTCCGAGATCGGGATTATAAATCCCCAGTGCGACTACCCGGCCGTCGTGAATAGCGGGATGGGACGAGACTATTTCCTCTATGTCTTGCGGATAGATATTTTCGCCGCCAATGATTAGTAAATCCTTCTTACGGCCAACTACAAATAGCTCGCCATTGAGCATGAAACCCAGATCGCCTGTGCAATACCAGCCGTCGATCAATGCTTTGTGCGTCAGGTCGGCGTGGTTGTAATAGCCATCAAAGAGGCAGTCGCTCGCGATAAGAATCTCTCCGACTACACCAACATCTGCAATAGCGCCGTCATCAGATGCGATGCGGACCCGATGATGCGGCAACAACTCGCCGGAGGATACAAAAGGCACAGCTCCCGGCGTCCCTTCAGCCACGATGGAGATAACATGCTCGCTGCGGAAGCGCGCGGCGTCGACCCAGATACTGGCCGGCCCCATCGAGCTGTCCAACCTCGACTGCGTGACGGCAAAGACGTTTTCAGCCATTGCGTAAGACGAGTGGAGTGCGTTCGGCTTCAATCCAAGCTTGCCGAAGGCGCTGGCGAACTCTTTCATGCTCTTCTCGCGTACCGGCTCCGAGCAGTTAATCAGCGCGCGCATTGACGAAAGATCGATGCCCGTAAGATGCTCAGGCCGGGTGCGCCGCGGCAGAAACTGGAACCCGAAATTCGGCATCCACGCCAGTGTGCACTTATGCTGCGTGATCGCTTGCAGCATGGTTTCGGGATGGATGACCCAGTCCAGCGGCGACTGCATGACGACCGGCAGATGGCAGACCAGCGGCAGCATGAAGCACGCGATTAATCCCATGTCGTGATACAGAGGCAGCCAGCTATAGATCCGGTCAGTCTCGCTATCGATGTGCAGCGCATCCGCAAGATGGCGAAGCTGGGTGAGCACAGCCCGGTGCGTCAGCGCGACGCCCTTCTGTAGTCCGGTGGTCCCGGCCGAGTGCTGAATGAACGCGATGTCTTCAGGGCCTCCGCTCTCGGTCTCATCCGACAATTCGTCTGTTTCGGGAGAGTCGCGGGCACAAACTAGCTGCGTACCATTGCCGACTGTGACATGCGCCAGCAACTCTTCGGGGAAGTCTTCGTCGATCACGATGACTTTGGCTGAGAGGTTGGCGGTCACTCCCGCTAAGCCCGAGCGATACTTGGTGGGCTCGATCTTGAAGTTGGGATAAGCGAGAAAGGCTGGAACGGCTCCCAGCATCATCGCGCCCGCAAAGCACGTCATGGCGGCGATGGATTGCGGCATGATGATCACGACGCGATCGCCGCGACCTACTCCATGACTCTTTAACATGGCTGCCTGGCGTCGCGCACGACTGCGGAACTTCCCGAACGTGACCTGTTCTTGCTCGTCTTCGTCAATCCAATAGGTGACGAAAGAACGATCTGCGGGAGCAGCAGCCAGTGCCTCGGTGACAGTGTGAAACGAACTCGTAACGCATGTCGTAGACTCACCGCCGCAGTTGACGTGCATCGGCATCGGTTTAGAAAGTCCTGTACATAAATTGCGACGTGCTCGCGCCTTGCGTCTGGGTAATTAGAAAGACGGCCAGCAGTGCAACTGTGTAGAGAGCGGGAAGCCAGTACCACCGCCGCTTCGCAAGCGCGATAAAGAATCCAGATTGCGAGTGCTCTGCGCCGTGCGAGTAGCTGTCGAGAGCTTCTGCCGCTTGCAAGACGATCGCATAACCGAGGGCAATCACAAATACCAACAGGTAAAGACTCAAATCCATGGAGTGAGCCGCGTAACTGCCATGCGATGCCAACGCCCGCAGCATGCCGCCTGCTTGTGATAGTGAATTCGCCCGGAAGAGGATCCACCCCAGACTGACGCAGATCGTCGTTGCTATCCAACCAGCGAGGCTCCAAACCGCTTCCGGCGGATTCCAATCGAAACGTCTCTGCAACTGTTCCACCAGTCGGTGCGCGACCAGCAGCGATCCCTGATAGCAACCCCACAGCACAAACAGCAACGTCGCCTTGTGCCAGACGCCGAAGAGCACCATCGAGATCACCAGCACCAGATTGCGCCACCAGAGTTCGCGCCGCAACACGGCCAGCGGAAGAAAGACATAATCGCGAATCCAGAACGACAGCGACATGTGCCAGCGCGTCCAGAAGACAGAAGGACTATCGGAGGCGAACGGACGCGCGAAATTTTCCGGCAGCGTGAACCCCAGCACCTGTGCCGCGCCAATCGCGATGTGGGAGTATCCCGCAAAATCAAAGAACAATTGCAAGCCGTAGCCGAAGGCCAGACACCAAACGTCCGGGCCCGTCCACTTGGTGATGTGGTCGAAGCCGGCGGTGATTCCCGCGCCCCCAAGCACGCCGCGGCCCAACAGCTTTGCCACTTGCATCATGAGCACGCCGATAGCGATTCGGCTGAAACCTCGCTCCCGGGCCGACCAGGGCACCGCTGCTTCGCTGCGAAATTGCGGTAGCATGTCGGGCATGCGGCAGACTGGCCCGGAGATGGTCACCGGGAAGAACGCCATGTAGAGAGCGAATTCGATGAGCGAGGGATCGAGCTCTTCGCCGCGATACAGGTCGAAGAGATAACTCATCGCCTGGAATGTCCAGAAGGAGATGCCCAGCGGAAGCGCCAGATGCGCGAACTGCTGCAATGACGAGAAGGGAAGCTGCGTCGCAACCGGCGGCAGATACTTGAATGTGCCGAGCAAGAGCAGGTTCAGCAGAATGCCTAGGCCGAGTAACGATGCCGGTGGGACGGCGCCGAATGACTTGGCCCATCCCGTAGTTCATCAACGTTGACGCGAGCAAGACTAGCGCGAACCATGGTTGCCATGTCAGGTACAGCGCGTAGCTGGCAAGCAGAAGGCTTGTCTGACGCACTGCGCGCGAACGCACGGTTGCGAAGATCGCCGCTTCAACCAGGAAGATCGCGATGTAGAGAATGGTTTGCGACACGGAGTTCACCCCACCCGCGGGCTATTGCAGGCGCGTCCCATCGGGTCCAAAGACGGGGAATCCGTCCCACGGTTGCGAAAGTCTCAACTGCTCGGCGCCCGCATCGCGATCGAAGTTGTAGAGGAACAGTCCGAAGTTGTAGCGCAGAACGCGGTCATCCGGCCGCTGCGCGATTGCGGAGCGGTACTCGGCAACCGTGTCGTCAGGACTCTCAACCGGCGCTTGTGCCTCAACGGCCAGCCGCAACTGCTGCTCGGCGTGGTTCAACTGATTGGTAAAGGGAGGCCGCTCCAATCGCTGCGACATCTCGTTCGACATGCGATAGCGATCGTAGCCGGTAAGGGCGAGCAAGCGTTCACACTGTGCCTCTGAGGGAATTTCATCATCCCGAACGGGCTGTCCCGAAATGTGAGTTGCTATCTTGCGAAACATTTCCCGAGCCAGCAGGTAGTTTCCAGCAGGCGTCATGTGTACATGCTCGTAAACCAGGTCGCTGCCGATCGTTCCTGCAGGATTACTTTGAGAGAAAACAGCTTCGGCGTCCACGACGTCTGCTCCCGCCGCAGATGCTGAACGGTTGATCTGGTTGATGCGGCTATCGGCGCGAAAGCGTAGCGTGTCAAGATCGCGGGCACGTGCGAAGTGTTCTGCGGCTTGTTGCGCGTCCCCAATATTTTCGAGCAAGCGCGCAACGCGAAACTCCAGCTCGGCATACTGGTTGTCAATCGCTAGTGCCTGGCGATAGATATGAAGCGCCTGCGCGTAACCCCCGGCGCTTTCCAGACGATTTCCTTCGTCTACCAAACTTGACCACTTCTGTAGGTCAGTCTGGCTCAAGCCTTCGCGATGTTGCGAGGCAAACGGAGCGCAGTCCTTCAGGTTGGTTGCAACCGTGCTGACAATCACGCGCGCGCCGGCATCTTGCGATGCCGTGATAGTGTCGCGCAGGTTGGTGTTGAAGTTCGTGTACGCGTACTTCATCAGGGGCGAACTGGCCGGGACCTGCTTGTCGAGGAACATTTCCATCCCGCCCCATTCCTGTTTCTGCGCGCCAAGCCTCGTCAGCAACTGGCCCACCCGCGTCGAACGGAACCAGATATTCGCGCGCACCAAGGGGAGCCACATGCCCGAAGAACTGAGAACAGTGCCCGGGCCGTAGGGTCCAACAACCTCGTTATTGCCGGAGTAAAGAATGACGAAATCAGGCTGCAGCTTCGCCAGGCCTTTTGCGACCAGCAACGATACATGCGAGTTGATGGCTACGCTTCCGGTATTGAAGACCTCAAACTTCTTGTCCGGGAAGCGCTGCGCCAACATTACTTCCAGATAGCGACTGAAGGAGTAGGCAGGATCAGGATCGCCCATCGCCGCCGACTCGCCCAACACGAAGATGCGATACGTGCCTTTAGGTTTCTGGACAGGAACCGCGTACACCAGCGGCGTCTTGATCATTCCCGGCGGAAAGAATGGCGCGGGAAAGAACAGGTTGTAGCAGTTTGCTGGACGGCTATGAACCGTGCAGGGTTGGGTGAGTTCGGTTGAGTATCCGACATTGAAGGCGCGCAGACACAACTCGACCGCGACCAGCAGCAGAAGTGGAACGCCGACCGCAATCGCCGCTCTAACAGCCCAAATACGCCATCTGCGAGAAGGCGGAGGAGCAGGCGCTTCGGTCTCAGCGACTTGCTCTGTGGTGGCCTCGCGAGTTTGCAGTTGAGACTCTGACATTGCGTTCGGCTAACTCTTGCTGCTCTTGACCTCTGCAATCAGGTGCTCGACCTGTTCCTTCTGCGGGAAGTTAGGATTCAGCTTCAGCAGCTTCTCCCACGACGCTACTGCATCTGGCACATTCTTCTTCGCCTGCCACTCGATAATCCCTAGGTTCATCAAAGCGCCGGGGTGTTTGGGATCGTACTTGAGCGCCTGCTGCAGCTCAGTGATAGCGCCATCAACATCGCCGGAGTAGAACATGCACGCCGCCATATCGGTGCGCACGTCTGCGTTCTTCGGATCGACAGCCAGAGATTTCTGAAAATAAGTTGCAGCCTCGCTGAACTGATGCGCGCTGCGATAGACGATGCCGACTTGGTTCAGCAACTTTGCATCATTGGGTTTAGACTTGAGCTGTGCCAGCAGCGGCTCGGCCTTCTTGTCGGCCATGTGCTTCATGTCCGCCATTGTGGGAGTGCCGGCCGGCATTCCATTTGGCATCGCGCCGGCGTGTGGATTTCCTCCTGGCATTGCACCGGCGGGTGGCATTGCTGTTGGCATCGCACCAGCCGGCGGCATGGCAGCCATCGTCGACGACGCTGCAACCGCGGTAGGTTCCGGAGCCGAGCCGCGCAGCAGATATCCAACCGGGAAGCCGACGGCGAGGCAAACGCCCGCCAGCACATAAACCTGGAATGGCCGCCAATAGCTTTGCCGGGTTTCGGGACCCTTACTTTCCTCTTGCATTTTGTTGTACCCCTCGCATGACGCTCGGTACGCAAGCCCCACTCGCGCGACCAGCGGCGCAGATTCACCTTCTATCTACGCATGAGGGCTGCCAAAGCAGTCACAGACGAGTGTGATCTGGAAATTCTTTGTGGCTCAGCGGTTTAGGGGCCGGCACGACCGGCGTTCGGGTGATAGGTTCCCGATTTGGCGTGTTTTTCTCCGCAGCCTGCGTGTCTTTTGACGCCCATCCATGTGGCCGGGCGATGCTGGTTCGTTGGGTTTGGCCCGTGGTTTGAATGAGTTACAAGCGCCCTTCTGTGGAAGGCGACCTGCACCTATGCATTGCAACTGGTTCAAGGGATGGCACGGGGACGCAGGATTTTGGCGGCACCAGCCTAAGGCTGAGAGCCGCTGTCACGACGGAAGTGCGATGAAAGAAATAATCTACAAATCAGTGATCGTCGGCGCCGGGCCGGCGGGACTCACCGCGGCGTACGAACTTGCGAAGCATGGCCAGTCTGTCGTGGTGCTCGAGGCCGACCCCGAATACGTTGGCGGCATCTCCCGCACGGTGAACTACAAGGGATTCCACTTCGACATCGGCGGCCATCGGTTCTTCTCAAAGTCGCGCGAGGTCGAGGACCTGTGGACGGAAATCGGCGGCGATCTGATGCTGGAGCGGCCGCGCTCGTCTCGCATCTTCTATCGCGGGCAGTTCTACAGCTATCCACTGAAGCCGTTCGAAGCCCTCTCGAAGCTGGGGATATTTGAGTCGATGCGATGCATGGCGTCGTTCGCTAAGGCGAAGCTTCATCCCACGCCGAATCCGAAGACCTTCGAAGATTGGGTCGTCAATCAGTTCGGGCGGCGGCTGTTCAGCATCTTTTTCAAGACCTACACCGAAAAAGTCTGGGGCATGAGTTGTAGCGAGATTTCCGCCGACTGGGCGGCGCAGCGTATCAAGGGACTGTCGCTATGGTCGGCCGCGAAGAACGCCCTGCTGCCGCAGCGAAGACCAAAAGATCGCAGCCAGATGATCAAGACCCTGATCGATACCTTCCGTTATCCGCGGCAAGGCCCAGGCATGATGTGGGAGCGCTGCGCCACACGCGTTCGCGAAATGGGCGGCGAAGTGCTCCTGGGCCGCAAAGTCACGAGCTGCATCTTCGATTCGCGCACGCAGCATTGGACCGTGATGGCTGCGCAATGCGGATGGCCAGATCGAAGAATACGTTGGCGAGCACGTTATCTCGTCGATGCCGATTCGCGAACTGATCGCCCAGCTTCAGCCGCAACTTCCAGCGAAGGCTGTCGAGTCGGCGAATGGCTTGCGTTATCGCGACTTCCTCACCGTCGGTCTGATCCTTCGCGACAAAGATCGTTTCAGCGACAACTGGATCTACATCCACGATTCGTCCGTCCAGGTTGGACGTGTGCAGAACTACAAATCGTGGTCGCCGGAGATGGTGCCCGATCCACAGTTCTGCTGCTATGGTCTGGAATACTTCTGCTTCGATGGCGATCGCTTGTGGAATTCGTCAGACGGCGATCTGATCGCAATGGCCAAGAAGGAAATTCAAAAGATTGGACTGGGCGCCGCCGAAGACGTGGTCGATGGCTGTCGTCATCCGCCAGCGCAAGGCTTACCCGGTGTACGACGACACCTATCAGGCATGCGTAACCAGTGTGCGCGAGGCGCTGGAGCAGCATTGTCCCAACCTTCACCTGGTGGGCCGCAACGGCATGCACAAGTACAACAACCAGGACCACGCCATGATGACCGCGCTGCTGGCGGCGCGCAACATTCTCGCCGGCCGCGCCGAGTACGATGTCTGGGCCGTGAACCAGGACGGCGAATACCATGAGTCGGGCAGCGCCGGCGAGCAGCGCATCGAGCCGCGACTGGTGCCGATGAAAGCCAGCGAGGCTTCGCTGGCGTAGCTCTCATGACAGTGGCTTCACAACAAGCATCGCAAAGCTCGACACCGCGCGGGTGAAGTCCGCGCCGTCGAACGCGTTTGCAGATCTCCGCTCGCTGCTGCGCTTTCGTCCTCTGCAGCTTGCCGCCCTCGTCGTGTTCCTTACCGTCATCGGCGGCTTCGCGTTCTACACCAAGCTCTGCGTCATCGACAACGATATCTGGTGGCACCTGAAGGTCGGCGACTGGATCGTCGAGCACCTTGCGGTTCCGCATACCGGCATTCTGTCGCGTACCGCGGCGACCCGCCCATGGGTCGCATATAGCTGGGGCTACGAAGTGCTGATGTCATGGGCCTACCGCTGGGTCGGAATTCTTGGCATCGGACTTTATGGAACGCTGCTCACCATCGGCGTCGCGTTTGCCGTGTACTGGATGCTTCGGCGACTATCCGGGCGCTTCTGGATTGCGCTCGTGCTGGCTGCGATCACCTGCTGGTCGTTCCTGTTCAACGGAATGCCGCGGCCGGTTTTCTTTTCGATGATGCTGTTCTGCGCGACGCTGACCCTGCTGCTCGAAGCCAATCGCAGCGGGCGCGTCGAGAAGCTCTACTGGCTGCCGCTGATCTTCTTTCTATGGGTGAACCTGCACATCCAGTTCATCCACGGACTGTTCCTGGTCGGGCTGCTGATGGGCACCACGGTCGCGCAGCGAATCGCGCAAACGATGGGGAATCGCGCCGGGCTTTCTGCTGAAGCCCAAGTTGCCGGCGCTGCCGCTGATCGGAGTATTCGCAGCCTGTGTTCTGGCGACGTTGCTCGGGCCGAATTTCTATCATCCCTACGTCGCGGTATTCGAGTACTCCAAAGCGAAGTTTGCCTACAACGTCATCATCGAGTTGCAGCCGCTAAGCTTTCGCGGATCGAGCAACTACGTCCAGTTGCTGCTCACCGCGTTCGCATTCTTCGCCGTGGGCTGGCGGAAGAAGATTGATCTCTTCAAGCTGACGATGCTGACCATCTGCAGCGTGGTCGCTTATCGCACCATGCGCGATGCCTGGTTCATCGCGATTCCCGCGGCAGCCTGCATTGCCGACTTTCCCCCCAGTGAAGAGGAATCGCGTGCCCCACTCGTTGCGTCTTCCGACGTGCGTGGGGTTCAGGAGCCCGAACCCAGCATGACCTGGACTGAGGCCATCGGAGTTGCCGCAGCCGTCGTCGTGTTGCTGTTTGTGGTCGCGCGCGGAACCGACTTCACCGAGCGCGGCATCGACCGCGCCATCAGCTCGGAGTATCCGGTGAACGCGGTGAACTTCCTGCGCCAGCATCCACAACCCGGCCCGCTCTACAACAACCTTGGCTGGGGCGGCTTCCTCATGTGGTACATGCCTGACTTCCCGGTCGCGGTCGATGGCCGCAACGATCTCTATGGCGATCAGCTCGACCAGCTCTTCTATGCCTCGCAGAACGGCGACACCGGATACACCACCGATCCTTACCTGAACGAGTCGGGCGTGGTGCTGCTGGCCGCGGACCTGCCGCTGGCCAAGCTGCTGACCGCCGATCCCCGCTTCCAGCTTATTTATCAGGATTCGATGTCTGTGGTGTTTGCTCGACGCTAGGGTGAATGCGACGGAGGATGAAATAGAAGTCTCGCGCTGATGGACGGCCTGCTTGTAGAGGTAGTAGCCATCGGAGAAGTGGACTATCTCGTAGCCCTCGACTCGAGTCAGTTCGGGAACTCCGCGCCTTCATCAACAGCATGCGGCTCCACGGAATAGACCACAATGTACTCTGGTTGAACCCGATGTAGCTCGTCCATGTCCAGCCTGCTGCCGTACAGCGGCAGTCCGTGGTGGAAGTAAGTAGTAGAGTATGTTGGCAAAAATATTGTGGTCAAAGTAAGCTTGTACCGCAGCAACTCCAATACAGAAAGCCGAACATCGGCGCTTTGTCAGCTCCAACCGATTTGAAGTATATCTGACGGCATCTTCGCGATCCGCTATAGGGATATAAATACTCCCGCTTAATGACTACGGCTGCATCCCAGATATTGACAGCGCATAGGCACAACAGCAGAAGCAGTATGCCACTCGTAACGCCCATCGCGCTTGGCGGTTACGATTGAACTACCGCTTGCGCATCCTTGGCCATGCGATCCAGAAGGCGGTAATCGTCGCTACAAATGCTGTGCCGTGATGGTGCGGCATACCATGAATGACTGAGTACAAGGCGATCATCATCCCGACTGGGAAGAGCAAAAACCAAGAACCTCCGTCGCAGAAAACCCCAGGCGGCCGCGTACAACAGGAAGACGGATAGAGGGTACAGAATAGTCGAGAAAGGCGCCAGAAGATTATCGTCGTCAGCTTTCTTGCAGGGCGCTTGGCATCTGCAACGCCTGTTTCTGGGCGTCGGACAGTTTTGAGAGCTCTTCTTTGACGAGGAATTCTTCAATGTCCGGTGTCGGCTTCAGAATGACGAAGACAAACAGGAACGTGAACACCATCACTGCCGCGCAGATGAAATAACGATTGCGCAGCTTTTCATTCAGTGTGGGCCACGTCTTAATTGCTTGAATCAAGGTAAAGCAGTCCGAAAGCATGCGGCCAGAATTGTGCCGTGCAGGGTGAGGTTCGCCAGCAGCACCAGCACAACCGTCATCCTCACCGGGTGCTCGACATCCTTGAAGAAAATCGCGACCAGGAAGCACAGCAGCGGCAGCAGC
Source organism: uncultured Acidobacteriaceae bacterium (assembly GCA_963819645.1). Lineage (GTDB taxonomy): Bacteria > Acidobacteriota > Terriglobia > Terriglobales > Acidobacteriaceae > CAVVDY01. The sequence goes on along the minus strand of CAWFWZ010000004.1, from coordinate 230,403 downwards.
GTATACGGCCGCGCGATGACCGCGTACTGATAGACCATCACATAGGTGAACGCCAGCGGCCAGCGGATGTACCAGGGGAATGGCGCTTTATAGATAAGTACAGCGACGCCCGCGATCGCGAATACCACACCGATATACCCCAGTGTGGCATATGGTAGATGGAACCAGTGCTGCGCGATCCACAGGATGGTATGCCAGAGGCCGGGCGAGCCTTCATAGCGCAGTTCGTGGAACCAGATGGTCTTCAGGTCGAGATCACGTGCGATGAGCCAGGCTTGCGCTTCGTCAGCCCACTTCTCGTGGTAGCGGACCGTGAACAGCACGACGCCGGAATAGACCAGCAAGACGATGGCATTGCCGATCTTCTCCCATCTGCGGGTTGCAGGCGCGTCTGTTGCGGAACTGCACCGGCTGCGACTGCCATCGTGCTCATGGCCGGCCCTGATCGCGGACCAGCACGACTGCCACATTGTCAGAGTAGGCTGTTTTGAATGCGGGAACACTCGCCAGTGCAATAGCCATGCGCGAGTTTTTCTCCAGCAGGATGACGCCAGCCTCATTTAGCGGGGCGAAGGTGGAGTAGTGCTCCTCGAAATTCATCACCTTGGCGTAATGAATGTTGAAGTCGGGGCCGTACAGGTCGGTTCGCCCGTCGATGGCCACCGGATATTCGGAGAGGTACCAGGTCAGGAAGCCTCCCCAGGGAAACGAATTGAAGAGCGGCCGGGGAAGGTTGTTGGTTCGAATGTAGTCAGCGGCCGCGACCGGGTAGGTCTCAGCGATCTTCGCCAGCACCGCATCGCGGCTCGGCATTCGCGCAACAATAACTGCCGTCAGCAGAACAAGGCTGATTCCGACCGCGACCAGAAACGTAGCTCTCGACTCGCCGGTCGTAGCCCGAAGCTCGCGATTCGCCGCTTCCTGCGGCGCAGGATTCGCAATGACAGCCACTGCCGCCAGCACCAGCAACCATGCATCGCGCTGAGCGTGGAAGGCAGCTACGGTGCAGAGCACCAGCAGCGCGATCTGAAACAAATCGCGGGAACGGCGCATTCCCAGCGAGAGGAACGCCGCCATCGCCAGCAGCATAAGAACATAGTCCTGCGGAGCACGAAAGCGCAGGCTCTGGTAGTCGGGAAAATAAACGTTCGCCGCGCTGGTCGCGTTGGCCCAGAACGTCGCCCATGGCTGCCATCCGTATGGCGTTATGCACGTCGCCAGCGATAGAAGCAGCGACAGTCGCCGAGCAGCACGAAGCCAGGCATCTTCTTTCTGTCTGATTCGCGAGATGCGGTCGCGCCTCAATTTCTGTTCCGCCAGCCACGCCGCCACAAACAGCAGCAGAACGAGAATTCCGTAAACGAAGTGCGAATCCAGATTGGCCCACGCGAGAAACAGCACAGGCAGAGAGAAGAGGGCCCATCGCGATCCGCGACTGCGGAATTCCAGCAACAGGATCAGCTCAATGGCAAGCGCAAGCACCGAGCAGAAAACCGGCAGCGGCGGCATCTGCCATAGCAGGTACTGTGCGATCGCCGAGAGCGACAAGGCCGCCCAGAATCGCCCGCGCAATCCTCCGGCCAGCAGAAACGTGACGCACTGCGAGTGCGAGCTTGAAACTCACGGCTAACAACGGCAGGAAGCGAAGCCCGAGCCAGTGATACCAGAAAGCGATCTTGATGTCGTACAGCCACGAAGAAGCGATCCAGGGCCGCGCCGCCGATTGCGAAAACCATCCCGTGTGGGGCAGGGTATGAGTCCGCAGGATTTCGAGTCCGGTCTGCAGGTGCCACCAGAAGTCGGCGGCAGTGATGCTGGTGAGTGCGTTGCCGCGAAGGAACTCCCACAATGCGGGACATGCGAACACGATGACTGCGGCGACAATCTGCAACAGCCCGATGCTCGACGGCCGCCGCACGCCTACTTCTTCTTCCCTTGCAGCCCGCCCTTGGTGCCGCTGCTGACGGAGCCATCCGGATTGTGCGCCACCTGATGGCACATGAGAGTGCAGGTGCCGGTGCCGCGATTGTAAGAGATGGGATAGCTGCCATTAACGCCCACGACATTAATGTCGAAGTTCATCAGGCGTTCGCCGCTGTCATTCGGCGAGTTGGTCCCCATGCCGTGCGAGGTGTGGCACACCGAGCAGGTAAAGCCATCCTGCCCAACGTGCGTGCTGTGCTTGATCCAACTGGTGTTCGCTAGAACACTGGTCAGGTCGTGACACTTGCCGCACATCGCGTACGGGCCACTCAATCCCGTGTCGGGATTGGGGAACAGGTTGCTCACCGGCCCGCCCGGCACGGCCGCCTGGCTGAACTGATAGTTGCGCTCGAGGATGTGTGAGTTCGCCGAACCATGCGGTCCATTGGGGCCTTGTCCGCCGAACTCGCGATTGTCGTCGCTGTTGTGGCAGTCACTACAGAAGATGCGCGGCCCGGTCGCGCGCGCCGATGGCTGTCCGCTCAGGGTCAACATGTATGTCCGCAGGCTGGGCTGCGGGAGCGGGCTGCTGCGATCATGAAACACCGGATGGCTCGACGTCGCGTTGGGGCTGAACTCGGGAATGACGTTCAGGAAATCGGGAAGACTCACCAGCCGCGAAGGCGCGTAGCCGTAGATGAGCAGGCGCTGCTTGCCCGGCCCGGTGCCGTGGCAACGCAGGCAATTCTCGTATTGGTTGACGGCCGGACGCAAAACAGTGATGCCATCCAGCGCGCTGACGCCTTCAACGTAAGACTGCGAAATCCGTATCGCCGGCGGCGGTCCGAAGGTCGTGACCGCACTCGATGCGTGCGCGCTATGGCAGTCCACGCAAGTGGCGTGACGATTGTTGATCAGCACTCCCGGCTCAGCCGCATCGTGCGGATTGTTTCCCGCCGGCAGCAGATGTCCGGTCTTGTTGATCTCGGCCATGATGTTAGGCGCCGCAGGAGAAACATAGGTGCCGCCGTTGTGGCAGGTCATGCAATCCTGCGTCGCCGCATCGAGGTTGGGCGCGCCCGGGGTCGCGGGACGAAGCAGACGCGCCGCTCCATTGGCGTTGTGCTCCGCGTGGCACGAGGTGCAGGCATTCAGTGCGACGGTGGAGTACGAGCCAACGCGAGCTTCGGTAGCAACCTTGTTGGTGGCGGTTTGGTGGATGCTGCCATCCCATCCCGCGAGCGGATTGATCTGGCCCTGAATGGTACGGTTGGGGTCATGACAGGCCAGGCACATCTGCCCGCTTGAACTGTCGCGCACCAGGAATTCCTGCGCGACGGTGTCGGTGGCTTGAACGTGAGGATCATGACAACTCGTGCATTCGATGTTGCCGTTGATCAGCTTCACCTTGCCGAGCGGATCACCGGTCTTGCCCGATATCAGCGTCGACACCAGATCGACGCTGTCCTTCATCGGCAGGACGAGACTAAAAGGATGCGAGCTGCTGAGGTCCTTTCCGAACGAATCCTGGGGAGCCCACTTGCCACTTACCCCGGCTTGGCCATAGGCCTGGTTGGTGCCGACCGCGACCGTGCCGTCATGACAACTGAGGCACAAGCTGCTGGTTACGCCGAGCGGCGGCTGCGAGTTGCCGGTCTGATGATAGGTGGTGCTGTTGTACGTGTTATAGGTCGCTTTGGAATACTGCTGGTTCCACAGCGGACTGATTCCACCGAGTCCACTATGCGGCGGGTGACAGAAGGCGCAACCGGTGACCCCAGAAGTCTGGTAAACGGAAGCCCCACTGCCGGGCGTGAGATTGTGCATGCCCAGCGCGTCGATGTTGGGCACCTGAGCTGATGCGAGCATTCCAGCGAGCAAAACAAGCAAGGCAAGCGACGTGACAACCTTCATCGCGCTGCCCCTGCGGCTTGCTTGCCGACCGCGGTGTAGTGAAAAATCTGCACTCTTCGGTTATACGAATCCACTACATAAATGCGGTCGTTGCTATCGATCTGCAAGCCCGCGGGCAACTGGAAATCCCAAGGGCCATTTCCCTTCTGGCCGAAGTAGTACAGAAGTTGTCCCTGCTGGTTGAAAACCTGCACCATGTCCCAGGCGCTATCCACAACGTACAAGTGTCCCTCAGAGTCGAAGCCAATTCCCTTGGGGCGGAAGACCCATCCGGCGCCATCGCCCAGCTTGCCGATTGAATACTTGAACGCGCCCGAGCGGTCCAGCACCTGAACACGGAAGTTCATTGCGTCCACCACCGCGAGCTGATCGTTGTAGAGCCGCAGTTCGGTGGGATAGTTGAACTCGCCATCGCCCGTGCCCGTTTTGCCGATGGTTTGCAGCACGCTGCCCTGCATGTCGGTGACGTAAATCTTGTTGCGCAGCGTGTCGGTGATGTAAATCTTCTGTGCGGCTGAGTCCACAGCAATGCCCGTCGGACGCTTGAAAAATCCCTCGCCGCCTTTCAAGCTGCCGATGGCGCGCTTGTACTTGCCGCCGCTGTCGAAGACGAAAACCTTGCCGGCTTCCGAGTCGGTGACGTAGATGTTGTCCTGCGCATCGACGGCGACGCACTGCGGACTGAGGGTTGCGTCCTTGTCCTTGTCGCGGCGGCTGAGGAACTTGTACTTCTGCTGCGCGAAGTCGAAGACGTGTACGCCGCCGGCCCCGGGATCGCTGACGATGATGCGTCCCTTCGAATCGGTGGTGACGCTGTACGGGTTCACCATGTAGCGGAAGTCCGGTTCGCCGGCGACTACGTCCACCAGCTTGGTCCAGAAGCTGCGCTTGGGCTTCACCTCGCGCTCCAGGCTGAAGCTGCGCTCCCAGGTCACCTTGCGGCCTTCGGGCAGCAGCAACTCCGGCGGAGCAGGCTGGCTCACGGTCGGCTCGTTGTGCTTCCCGGCAAAGGCAGGTAACAACAAGAGCAGGATAACCGCGGCGATCAACGCGGTTCGAGAAAGTGACTTGCCACAACGGTTTAGAAAAAGTCGAACCATCTCGAAATTCCGACGTAGTACGAGTTGACCGTGCCCGGCAATTGCCCGGTGGCGCTGATGCCCTGGGTGAAGCGAGTGTATCCTCCCAGCAGGCTAAGGCGGCGCAAACGGTACTGCATCTGGCTGTATATCACTTCGGTGTTGTTACGAGAGAACACCTCGTTGCTCAGCGTGTTGCTGAGCGAGCGGCTGTAAGTTCCGGTGAGCACCATGCGGCGAATCGGTGTCCAGGAAATTCCTCCGCCATAGTTCTTCGCGTTGTAATAAATCAGGTTCGGATCGGGCTGGCCGGGGATCGGCGGCAGCGGCACCACGCCGGTTGCGGTCAGCAGCGAGTTTCCCGAGCCGCTTCCATAGTTGGCTGTGAACGCCAGGGTCCGCAGGCTCAGTGAGGTGCTGAAGTTCGCCGTCGTAGTGGAAGAATTACCTTGCTGGCTGAATCCGCTGTGCCCCCCATTGAAAGCGGCGGTCCACTGCATATGGTTGCTGAACCGGCGGTGCAGGTTGGCATTGTAGTTGTAATAAGAAGTCGTGTAGGTAATCAACTGCGATTGCACATTCTGCGCGTAGCTGAAGTTGCCCGATACCTGCCACCGGCCAATGTTGTGGAATCCGTTGATGGTGCCGATGAAACCCAGGTTGCTGTTGTTGAAGTTGCTGGTGCCTTCCACGACGCCTACGGTGAAAGTAAAGGTGTCGAAGAGCTTGCGATTGTAATTAACGTTTCCCGCAAGGAACGTTCCGTCGTATGTGTTACCCAGATAAGACTGGCTGTAATGGGTAATGTTGGTGTTGCCGTTCAGGTGCTGCGAGAACTGATAGGCTGCGCCGCCTCCCATGGTCAGCGAATATGAATTCTGCCCCAGGTTGGGAATGGTTCCCGGTATCGGCGGATTGTTCGGCCCAAGATCCTGGAGGAAGTACGACGAGAGATTGTTCGTATAGTTCTCATTGGCGAACAGGCTGAGTCTCTCGGTCGGACGAAAGTTCGCATTCGCCGACTCAATATCGGCTGCGTAGCCCGAGTTGTTCGACTGCACATCTTGCGTAATGTAGTTCGACCCGTACGAAGTGTGGCTGAAGTTGGCGGAGAAAGCTCCATTCCAAAACGGAATGTTGCGGGAAGCGCTGATGCCGGTGTCGTAGCCGGTGCTGTCGTTGAGGTTCGCGGTTCCGGTCAAGATCTCAGGATAAACTCCGTTCAACGTGCTGTGGTCGTAATAGGCGTTCAGGTTGAAACCCTTCAACTGATAGCCCGATCGCACGTTCAGGATGCCGGTTTTGCTTGAAGTCTGCTGATCTGTCCCATACAGCGTTCCGCTGCCAGTGCCGTATTGATATCCAACTGAAATTGTTGGCCAGCCGGGAAACAACGCCGCCCAATTAATGCCGACGCCCTGGCCGTTGCCCTGGGTTGTAAAATTCGGCGTGTCCGACAGGCCGAAGGTTCCGGTGCTGTTGTAGTCGTAGTGGTAGCTGACCGAGCCTGGGAAGTGGCTTCCGGTGAAGAAATTCGCGGAGGCAGCAACGCCGCTGGCATTCGTGAGCGACTGGTAGTTGGAGTCGGCCCTCGACTGGTTGTAGTAGGGAGTGATGTTGAAGTTGATGAAGTTGGGATTGTAGTAGTAGCCGTCAAAGCCGCCGCCGAATCCGAAGGTCAATCCATGATTCGATTCGGTCTCGTTGCCGAAGTCGCCCGAATAACCGACGCTTACTGTGCCCCCACCGCTGATTTGCGTCCGGTCGCCGATCTGCACTTGAGCGAGGAGCGTGGCTGAGAAGCCCAAGGCCAACAACCCAGCGAGAATTTTCGTCACCTGCTTCACAGACCCGTTGCCATCCCGTCGTGCCGAAGCTCTCCGATTTCGGCGTCGAGTAACACCTTGCATATGGCACGCTGCTCACCAAACCGAGCTCCGTTTTAGGCTAGCTAAGTCACTGATAGTAAGCAGGTTGCAGCGGTGCCCAAAGCGGATCGGCGGGTCGTTTGGCGGCGTTCTGCGGGATAACACTCAAGTGGCGTGGCGAAAGTCGCAATCCAGAGTTAAAGCTGTGCGCTTGATAGTGTTACGAGCGGGGAAGAACTGCTTCACCACAGAGACACAGAGGCACTGAGGATTTGGGAGTTCGGAACCCTTGAAGGGGCGCAGCCTTAGCTGCGCCGTAAACGCTTCTCAAATTCCGTTTGTCATCCTGAGTCGGGCATCAGCCCGGCGAAGGACCTGCTGTTACTCCACCGCAAAAGCAGGTCCTTCGCTCCGCTCAGGATGACAACCCGGAAGAGAGAAACTAAAAAGGCACAGAGAACCCAACCTCTGTGCCTCGCGATGAAACTTCTGGCCGAAAGCCAAGAGCCAACAGCCAAGAGCGGCTCTTACACCACTTCGATCTTCGCCTTGGAGCGCAACTGCTTCGCCAGGTTCACGCGCAGCTGCTCGTACTTCTGCTTCTGTAGCTCCTCGGTAAGCTGGGCCTTGACCTCGTTGAAGCTCTGCTTGTGCGCGAGCGTATGCGCATTCAGACGAACGATGGTGAATGCCGTCTCGATCTGAATGAGCCCGCTTACCTCGTCCGGCTTCATGGCCTTGGAAGGCCTTGATGATCTGCGGCGGCAGCTTATCGGCCGGCGTGACCTTGTGGTCGCCCATGTTCACGCGATAGTCGTCTTCCGAAACCTTCTCCGCCAGCAGTCCAAACTGCTCGTAGCTCTTGGTCGCCTTGGCCTGCTTCAGCGCGTCGTCGGCCTTCTTGCGCGCCTCTTTCGCCTGCTCCGGCGTGTCTTTCAGCGGAGGCACAATCGAGATGCTCTGGAAGGTATACGACTGAGGCAACATGAAGCGGGCTGAGTTCTTGTCGTAATAGGCCTTGACTTCGGCCGGCTGTCACCGCGCTGCGATTGTCGATCTCCTGCTTCAGCAACTGGTCGATCAGCAGCGATCGTTCGATACTCTTGTCGCAACTGCTGGCGCGAGCCGTTCATCTCCTGCTGCATGTACTGCTGGAACTGGTCCGGACTGTCGAACTGCTTCTTGTACGCCGCCTCGGCCTGGTCGATCTTCGCCGCCGGGACAGTCATCTTGCGCCGCTGCGCTTCCTGGTAGACCATCTCTTCGAAGATGATCATCTCCAGCGCGCCCTGCCGAATGCCGGCTTCCTGCGCTTTGGGAAATCCGTTGTGCTGCCTGGCATAGGGGAAGATGGCGTACATCTCGCGCAGCAGATCTTTGTCGGTCAGCACGACGCCGTTGACCTTGGCCACCGTCTTGCCCGTCGGTTGGGTGATGGGCTGGGTACTGCATGGCCGACGGTGCATTCGCCTTGGCCACCTGTGTCGGGGCGTGCGATGCCACTTGCGCAGATGCGATCATCGAGCCTGTTAGAAGAATTGCGGTAAGGATCCGGCTCTTCATAATTCCTCTCGCTTCAGTGCCAGAAAGAAGGGGGAAGGAATTTCCTTCCCCCAGGTAGTGCAAGTTACGTTTACTGGAATACCGTCGGAATGTTGTTGGTGTTGTTGGCTTCGTTCGCCTCGCCGAAGTGGCACTGACGGCAGAACTGAGTCGTCGAAGCGGCCTGACCGGCAGTGAGCTTGCCCTGCAGGTTCGGGTTGTACGGGCCGTTCACGAAGAAGTAGGTGGCATAGTACTTGCCGCCGCCGTCGTCCAACGATCGGGCTCGTACGCCGTCGACGTGTAAACCGTCATCACGTGCTGGTTGTGGCAGGTGGTGCAAACGACGTAGGGCTTGCCTGCGCCGTTGATGCCCCATGGGTTCGACCACTTTCCAGGCGCCAGCGCCGGCCAGCCGTAGTTGGCTACGAACTGGGCATAAGGCGTGCCCGGGGTAACGGTGAAGGTGTTGTTAGCAAACACCAGGCCGCTGCCGCTGCTGATCGTGGCATTCTGGCCCACCGGGTGATCGTTGGTGTAGTTGCCGGCAGTGGTGCCGTCGTTGCCGAGCAGGGTCGGGATCTTCTGGCTGCCGTAGGTGGTGTTGGTCAGAAGGCCGATCTGCTGTTCATAGGACCAGTTCTGCATCATGTTCGACTGCGTGAGGTTGCCGTCATGGCAGCTCAGGCAGAGCAGGATGCCGCCGACTTCCTCGGAACCGGTGGCGATGCCGTTGGGCAGAACTTCGACGTACGTCCGTTGTCGCCGAACGCGACGGTCTTGCCGTAGAGCGGACTCGCGTCCTGTCCCCACAATGCATAGCTGCCGGCATCGGCGACGCCGCCGTGACCGGATCCAAAAGAGCCGCTATGCGGAGCATGGCAGCCTGCGCAGCCACGGCCCTGATTCTGGTGAGCGCCCAGGACGTCAACGTCGGCGACGACCAATTCTGCGCCGTCATTAGCCCTGTAATGGCTAATACGAAAAGGGATATTAAAAGCGACTTTCTTCATTTAAGTAGCGACCTCCAGAGTGTGTTGCAACACTGTCATTTTCGTTTCCGAAGGCTAGGCCTGGTGGCTAGAGAGCTGTTTTCTGTCACCGCCTCCGGTCTTAGTGATCGCAATTCAGCGGCCAAAGACGCTGAGGCGGTCCCAAAGTGGGGCGAGCTGCCGCAACCCTCATCAAAAACAGCAACTTACGCCAGGAATGGCGCGAATGACCAAATCGGCACGACGGTGGCTCAGGTGGGTGAAAAGAGCCACTTGGACGGGGGCGGCAGTCAAATGGCGCATTCATCGAGGTTTAGTTGAAGAATGCAACAGTGGGGATGGGGGAGAGACATGACCAGGGTGGAAGCCCCCGGATTCATCGAAGGGATGTGCTCTTGATCTGCGAACTGCAGATCCCTCGTCGGACTGACGTCCTCCTCGGGATGACAATCAACAAAAAGCGCCGGTCGGCCCGGCTGAAGCCGGGCCCTGATACAAGGCGAATATCTCTCAGCCGAGCCCTGATATCTCTCAGCCAGTGACCTTACTGGAACACCGTAGCGATGTTCGGCGTATTGTGCGCTTCGTTCGACTCGCAGAAGTGACACTCGCGGCAGAATTGCGCGGTCGAGGGAGCCTAGTTGCGAGTTGCTTTCCCTGAATATTTGGATCGTAAGGGCCGTTGACAAAGAAATAGGTGGCATAGAATTTTCCGCCGCCGTCTTTCTGGATCTGGCTGTCTCGTCGATGCGTAAACCGTCATGTCATGCTGATTGTGGCAAGTGGTGCAGACTACGTACGGCATACCCGCGCTGTTGATTTCCCAAGGATTCGACCATTTTCCCGGCGCCAGTGCTGGCCAGCCATAGTTGGTGACGAATTGGTCGTACTGCGACCCGGGAGTGATCGTGTAGCTGTTGTTCGCCCAGACCAGCCCGTCGGATGTCAAATTCTGGATCGTCGCATTTACTCCCAGCGGATGATCGTTGTAGTAGTTTCCGGATGTAGTGCCGTCATTGCCTAACAGCGTCGGAATCTTCTGCTTGCCATAGGTAGTATTAGTAAGCAATCCGATCTGCTGTTCGTACGACCAGTTCTGCATCATGTTTTTCTGCGTGAGATTGCCATCATGGCAGCTCAGGCAAAGCAAGATGCCGGTGACTTCCTTGCCTCCGCTGGTGATGCCGTTCGGAAGTACCTCAACGTATCTGCCGTTGTCGCCGAACAAAATCGTCTTGCCGTAGAGCGGACTCGCATCCTGTCCCCACAAGGCGTAACTTCCGGCATCGGGAGCTCCGCCCTGGCCGGCGCCAAATGAGCCGCTGTGCGGAGCGTGACAGCCCGCGCATCCTCGACCCTGATTGTTGTGCGCGCCCAGAATGTCGACTGTTGATGACCAGTTCTGTGCCATCACCAATCCCGCCGACGCAGAAGAGTAGTCAGCAGCAGTAGCTTCTTTCATGGGAGTTCACCTCCTCGCAGTAACGCAACGTTACTCCCGGTTCTGGAGGCTTAGGCCAGGAGGTAGCCAGATGTGGCTGCTCTCCCGCCTCCAGCACCCTGGGCCAGCATGGACTTGACTAGGCCCTCTTTATACCGCGATAAGATTGCGAACTACGTCGCAAGCGGAAATGTGACCGGTGGAAGCCCCCGGATTTATCCGGGGGAATGGTGCGTTCATCAGCCGCGCTTCAGCGCCGGCCGCGGCTAAAGCCGGCTACAGAGGGGGAATCTTGTTCCCTCGCATAAATCGCGAGGGCTTCCACCTCTCGGTCTGCCGAGCCGGACGCGAACCCGACGCGCGCGCTTACTTTGGTTGCGGCTTGCTTGGCTGCTCTGCCGTCTTCGGGTGCGGAAGCTGATGCGGCTTCAGCATCCTTCTTCGGAGCATTGCCGGCGCGCAACGCCTCACGTTCTTTCTTGCAGCTGATCGAACTCGGCGTCGGTAACGTAGCGATATTCCTGCACCCGCCCGGGATAAATCTCCGAGGTGTAGATACGGTTGCGCTTGTTGTCGCTGGCGATGCCGACCAGGCCCTGGTATTGGCCGGGCAGCAGGCCGTGTCCGCCCATCGAGATCAGCAACTGGCCTTCCGGCGTGAAGACCTGCACGCGATCCTGCATTCCATCGGCTACCCAGACGTGACCGTCGCTGTCGATGGTGACGCCTTTGGGACGCGCAAAGTAGCCGGGGCCATCGCCGTTCTTTCCCCAGGTGCGGATGAAACCTCCGTCGGCATCGAACACTTCGATGCGATCGTTCAACGTGTCAGCAACGTAGAGATTGCCTTCCTTGTCCACGGCAACGCCGCTGGGTTTGGCGAAATCGCCGGGCGTGGTCAGCGTGTGTTCTTTGCCGCCAGTGCCCATCTTTCGCTTCAGCTTGAAGCTGTCGGCGTCGTAGACCAGGATCTGGTCCTGCTTGATGTCAGAGACGTACAGCAGACGATTTTGAACGTCGATAGCCAAGCCGCTGGGCTCGACCATGCCGTCAGTGATAACGTCGTCGGCCTTGTGCTTGCTTGTCGAAGACCAGCACGTGGCGCAGCCCGGGATCGGAAACGAACAGCCGATCGTCGTCGTCCATGGCGAGGCCGATGATGCGATCGAAGTGCGCGTCGACCTTGTTCTTGATCATCTCCACATCGCGCGTTTCAGTGTTGAAGATGAAGATGGCGCCAACCTTGGTGTCGGCGACGTACACCTTGCCTTTGGAGTCGACCGCCATCCCGTAGGGCTGTGCGAGTTGGAACAGCACCTTGCCGCCGCCGTCAGATTGCGGAACCGTAGCCGGCCAGCCGATCCATCCAGCCTTGTTTCGCCGTCTTGGGAGCGTCAAGGTCCTTCAGCGGCTGGGCAGAATAGAAGGCCAGGTAGCGAATGCGCGCGATGGCGGGCGGATTGGGCCAGACGATATTGGAGTAGTCGATCACCGGCGCCTTCTTCGTCTGCGGCGCTGGCGTCAGCCTTCTTGTTCTTTCCCGCGTAAGCAGCGTAGGGCGTGCCCAACATCATGGTGAGCAGCACCGCCCCGATGAGTACCGGGCCTAAGTCGATTACCCTTTTTCGCAGTTCCAACATGGAACCAACCTCCTGCTCGCCTCTAACGAGCTTGCAAGTTCTTATGGCACGCCGAGCAGAACGCAGTGTTATTCACCTGGTCCTTGACCAGCAGGTTGGGCTGCGCCGAAGCATGCGGCTGATGGCAGCTCAAGCAACTAATCTGCTGATAAACCTTGGAAGTGTTTGTCGGATCCGGCACGTCGGAAACCGGGTGTCCCATCACCGGATGTCCGCGCCCATACTTCAACGGCAGCACCACAACTTTTTCCTTCACGAAGTAGTCGTCGGGCAGCTTCACCGAGCCGTTGAAAATCGTGATCAGGTGCTCGGACTCGAGCTTTCCGGGCGCAGGCGCGTCGGGCCCATGGCACTCGAGGCACAACGTGTTGGTGGTCTTGGCGCGCAGCAGATGCGCGTTCGCTCCACCGTGCGGCTCGTGGCAGGTGGCGCAACCTTGTCCGAACGCCGGCTGATGCAGATGCGCCTTCTTGAACTGGTCGGCCTGATCCGAGTGGCAAGCCAGGCAAGCCTTCACCGGATCGGGCTGCAGGAATCCTGGGGTCGGCCCGGCATGCGGATTGTGGCAGGCGATGCATTCGCCCTGCGCTCCCGGATGCTGCACCGCGGCCTTCTCGATCTTCTCCGCCTGCTCGCTGTGGCAGGTGAGACAGAGCGCGCGCGAATCAGAATTCGTCAGCACGACTTTGCCGTCCTTCGGCGCAGCGTGGCAGGTATCGCAACCGCCGCCGTCGAACGCGGCATGGGTGAACTTCTGCATCAGGTGCGCTTGCTTCGACTGGTGCGGATCGTGGCACTGCACGCAATTCGCAGTCGCGAACGGCTGCCCGTTGTGGGCCTTCTGCAAGTCTTCGGCCTTGGGATCGTGACACTCGATACACAGCGCCGGAACCGCCTTGGTCAGGTGGTCGTCGAACTCCATCACGCCTTTTTCGCCGGTCTTGTGCACGTTGTGACAGGTGGTGCAGCCCATGTCGAGCGCGGCGTGACGGCTGCCATCCTTGGGAACATTTAGTCCCTGGGTGTGACACTCGAGGCAGAGGTTCTGTCCCTTGTCTCCTTCGGGAGCTTTCAGCAACTGAAACTTGTTATCCGACTGATGTGGATCGTGGCACTTGGTGCAGTCGCGCACCGCGGGAGGATGGACCGTACCTTTGATCTCCGCCGCGTTCATGTCGGCGTGACACGTGATACACAGCGCCTGCGGGGTCGCGGTGATCAGCTTAATGCGGGTTACGTCTTTGCTCACTCGAACTTCGTGACAACTTGTGCAGCCGGTGGCTATCGCTGAATGGACGAACTTCCCTTTGCTCTTGTCCTCGTGACATTCAATGCACTTCGCGGAGTCGGTATTTGGCTCGAGTTGGACTGGGTGGATGGCGGCGAAAATTGGCCCTGCGCTCAGCATGAGTGCCGCCCCGAAAATGACCCGTACTGCTGTCCTCACAACTGCCTCCGTCTCTAGCAAAGGAAAGTGTGCACGTTCGTTGCCGAGAGCAGTGGCCGTCGCAGCTTCGCTTCGGCAGTTATCTAAGGGCGTTAAAACTTAAGCGCTTACAGGCTGGCTGTTGTGCTGCCTGTCGTCGCATTCCATGTTGAATGCAGGCGCTTGGCGTGAGACTTCCGGCGCAGCTCGATGTGAAATCACACACTTCCGCGGCGAGATCAAACGATTTTCGTTGTATGCGAAAGATTCCACCTGGCGCTTTCCATCGCTGCAGACCGACTGCGCTGTTTAATCACCGGGATGGGTGATATGCCTCACGCGAATGGCCGACGCCGATTTACTTCCGCGGCGTAAATCACAGCCGAATCAAGTAGTTACGAATTCCCCAGTTTTGGCTCTCCAGTTGCCGTATTGCGAGTGGACGGAAGGAGCCCTATGGCCTTCGACGTACTCTCGATACCAAAACGTTTTTACAAAACTTTCTCGAATCTGCGCACCGGACATTGTTCTGCTGATCCTGGTGGTCATCGCTGCTGCGATGGGAACCTTTATTCTGCAAAGACCCGCCACGGATGCGAGCAAGCTGCAGGCGACCTACTCACCACAAGCGCTTCGGATCCTCGATCGTGTCGGCCTCACCAACGTTTTTCACTCATGGTGGTTTCTTACTCTCTTAACTTTAGTCAGCCTGAGCATCGTTTTCGTTTCGCTCGAGCGCTTTCCCAACGCATGGCGCTTCTACGCGCGTCCTTATCGCAAGACCGACGCGCACTTCCGCTCCGCCAATCCATATAAAATCGAATTTCCCATTCAGAATGCCGAACAGGGATTGAACGCCGCCGAGCGCGCGCTGAGCAAACTGCATTGGCCAGTGCAGAGGATCACCGGCAATGACGGCACCTCGCTGTACAGCGAGAAGCATCGCTTCTCGGTGATGGCGGTTTACGTCATCCACGCCAGCCTGCTGCTGATCTTTGCCGGCGGAATCATCGACGGCGCTTTCGGCTTTGGTGGCTTCATCGGCCTGCACGAGGGCCAGACCGGAAACGTCATCGAACTGCGCGCCGGCGGCAACAAGACTCTGCCCGTTCAGCGTGAAGTGCTACAGCGCCGGCCAGGAGAACTATGCCGACGGCTCGCCGAAGAAGTGGTGGTCGAAGCTGGCAGTGTCGACAACGGCAAAGAAGTCGCTTCACAAGGAAATCGTGGTCAACGATCCGCTGGTCTACAAGGGACTGCGATTCTTCCAGGCCAGCTACTGGATCGACAGCAAGAAAGTCAACGGACTGCGGCTAACGGCAGTGAATCAGGCCGGCAGCCTCCCAGCCAATCGAATTGAAGTCATGAACCAGTCGGTCGAACTCGATCCCAACACTACCGTCACGCTGACCGACTACATCTCCGACGCTTTCGTTCGTGATGGCCAGGTGTTCAAGAAGTCCGATGAGATCGAGAACATCGCCTTCGGTCTGATGTCACCGACCGCGCTACCGGCAGCGACGACGAAAGTCTGGCTGCTTCCAGCCCAAGGCGCTGATCGTCGGCGGCGACAGTCTCAAGTACAAATTCGCCGGGACCCACCTCCGCCAAAGACATCGACTTCCCGGCCGTCACCGGACTCGAAGTCGCATACGAGCCCGGCCAGTGGCTGGTCTGGGCAGGCTGCGTACTCATGGTGTGCGGACTCTTCGTCGCCTTTTACATGGTGCACATGAGGATGTGGGTTACCGCCGTTCCGAACTGCGAACGGTCAGCTTGTGCTGTGGGTTGGCGGCGCTGCCAACAAAAACAAGGACCGCTTCGAGCAAAAGTTTGGAGAAGTCATCACCGAGATTCGCAGGAACTGAATGAACAACTCCGGCCAAGGCTCGCTCTGCGCAGAACGTCGAAGAAGAACGCGAGCCTGAACTTGCCGGCGTGAAGTAGGAGAACAGAAAAATGTCGACTCGAGCACGAGTAACGCAACTGGAAACCACAACCCCAAGCGGCGGCAATGCGCTGCTGGTGCTGGTGGGACTCGGGCGTAGCTTTTCTGCTGATCACGGCCCTGCTGAACGTAGCCAAAGTCGGCGGAAGTCTCTACACCGAAAGCAATCTTCTTTACGTCGCGCTGATCTTCTACGCAGGTGCCGCGGCGCTCTACATGGGATTCGGCGTGACCGGAACCGACAAATACGTAAAGTACGCGTCGATTGCGACCGCCATCGGATTCATCGCCAACACGCTGGCCGTAGCGCATCGCTGGTATCTTGCCGGACGTCCACCGTTCGCCAGCATCTATGAAATGCTGCTGAGCTTCGTCTGGACACTGGCGCTGCTGACCCTGATCACCGAGAAGAAGTTCGGGGTGAAAATCATCGGCAGCATCACCATGCCGCTGGCAGTGGTTTGCGTCATCCTGATGCAACTGTTGCCGTCGGAAGTACGGCCGCTGGTTCCGGCGCTTCAGTCCACCTGGCTGCATGTGCACGTGACGCTGGCCATGCTGAGCTACGCCGCCTGCGCCGTAAGCTTCGCGCTGGCGATGATGTTTCTCATCCAGGACAACTTCCACACGGAAACTTTCCTCGCCGGCACCAGCACGCTGGTCAGCGCAATCTACATTGCCATCGTTGCTACTCGCTTCGAGCGTTGGGGCGGCCTGTCGGTTACGGCTTGGGACGTCGAGAACAAAACCGATATGTTCCTCGGTCGCGGCGTTCGATTGTTCGTCACCATCCCCGATCTTGGTTGGCTGTTCGTCATCGCAGCCTTGGCCGGCATCGTTCCCCTGGCGTTTTACGCTGCGTGGCGCGCGAAGCAGGATGAGCGCCTCCTTGGCATCGCCAACAAGGCAATATTCATCGGCATTCTTCTGCAGGTCGCGGTGCTGGCGGCCTTCGTACTGCGCGTGAAGAGTCGAGCTACACTTCGCCGTATCAGGATGGTCTCTATCCCACCTCTCTCGCAGCGTCGCCATTCATCCTCGGCGGCATGGTCACCGGCGTGTTCGCATCGTTGCTGTACCTGATGCTGCTATGGCGACGCAACGATCTGCAACGCCTGCTGCCTTCGGCTGACGTGCTCGACCGCGTCACCTACAAGACCATTTGCATCGCCTTCCCGCTGCTGACCGGCATGATCGCGGCTGGCGCCTACTGGGCCAATCGCACCTGGGGCTCGTACTGGAGCTGGGACCCGAAAGAGACCTGGGCCGCCATCACCTGGCTGGTCTACGCCGGCTACCTGCACATGCGGATCACGCGCGGATGGCGCGGCCGCCGTGCAGCTTACTTTGCGATTCTCGGCTTTGGCGTTGTCATCTTCACCTTCCTCGGCGTAACGTATCTGCTTCCCGGCTTACACGCGTACGCATGAGGACTTTCAGGGCTGGAACAGGGGCTGGATCTGAGGTTTAGGCCCCAAGGGACCAGAAACCCACTCCAGCCCTGAAGAATTCTTGGAAACTATCGTGCCTACCCAGCCGTTAATCAGCAACGCCGACAGCTCTCAGCTGGAATCCTCCGGCCGCGCCGTCGTCGCGGCTCCGGTGGTCGAGCGCGAGCGGCACATGAACTGGGTGCTGAAGGCACTGCTTCCGATAGCCGTTGTTCTGGTCAACGGACTTCTGCTGTTTGTGCTGGTCTCGTCATCGCTGGCGCCCGGGCCGCGCAACAATGTCATCGCGGTGGCCGCGGGCGGAGCCTTCGTAATCTGCGCAGCGGTGCTGGTGGTGTTCTCCTTCAGCGTTCGCCGGCCCATGCTTGAACTGCAGGAGAAAATCGCGCGCCTGCGATTGGGCGACATGGATGTGCGCGTCAACTTTGCCGATCGCAACGATGAGATTGGCGACCTGGGCCGCGACTTCAACGACATGGTGCAGCAGTTGAAGTCGAGTCGCGAGGAAATCCAGCGGCTGCACCAGAATCAGATGTCGCGCGCCGAGCACTTCGCCACCTTAGGCGAGCTGGCCGCCGGACTGGCACACGAGATTCGCAATCCGCTGGCGGGCATCGCCGGCGTGTTGGAAATCGTTGGCCGCGACCTGCCGGAGAACAGTGCGGCTCGCTCCGTTATGGCCGACGCCAAGCAGGAGGCGGTGCAGATCAATCGCATCCTGACCGATCTGCTGGAGACGGCGCGACCGCGACAACCTCAATTCCGAGCCGCCGACCTGGTCTCGACCGCAGAGCATGCGGTGGGCTTTGCGCGGCAGCAGGCGATTACCAAGCGCATCACCATCGAGCTGGAAGCGAAACACGAGCTGCCGGCCGTAGAACACGATCCCAACCAGATCAATCAGGTCCTGCTGAACCTGCTGCTCAATGCCGTGCAGTCGATGAACCAGCCGGGAACGATTCACGTCACCATCGATGCGGATGAGCCAAACGAATTCGCGGTGATCACCGTCGCTGACGAAGGAAAAGGCATCGCTCCTGAGCACATCAACAGCATCTTCCGCCCCTTCTTTACCACCAAAGGACACGGCACCGGCCTCGGTCTGTCGCTGGCCAAGCGCACGGTCGAAGCGCACGGCGGCAAAATCGAAGTGACCAGCGAAGTGGGGAAGGGAACGCGATTCGTGGTGCTGCTGCCGCTGAAGAGAAGCGAGTAGCCGCGCGTTTAAGAAATGAGTCTTGAAGGGGCGCAGCTTTAGCTGCGCCGTGCTGTTGCATCATTCTTGATTTGTCATCCCGAGCGCTTTTGCATTCTCTTGGTTTGTCATCCCAGCGTACCCCGAGCGCATCGAGGGAGTCGAGGGACCTGCAGTTCGCCCGCGACGCTAATTAATCTCATAGTCGCGAACTTTCGCAACCACCGATATCCGAAGCCCGAAGGGCGTGTGATGATAGCCCAGGACGGAGCGAAGCGGAGTCCTGGGTAGGCTGCCATTTAGAAATCTTCAGAGTCCCGTAGGGACGGCAACATCCGACGATGAGCGGCTGGTTAGGGTTATGGGTGCAATGGCGATATTACGTCAGTTACTTAATTCGAGCGCCTGATTCGCCGATAATCAGCACGAAACTGCAATGGTTCTGTCGCCAAATACCTCGATTCTCTGGTCGATCGGGTCGTTGCAGTCAAGCGAGGTTGTTGTTGTCGACCATCAGGCAGCGATGGTATTGAATGTCACGTAATGCCCTTGTCGGACAGCCGTTCCCAATTGCGAAGCGGGATCTTGACTCCGGTGAATGCTGCTGCGTTGTCCCGGCCACGAGCGCTCCGCCGAGCCCAGCCACGTCTCGATTCGCAGCGTATGAAACTCGCTTGGCCCGCACCGCATCACGTCAAACATCGCCAGCCAACCTTGATCGGATTCGTGGATGCTAGTAAGGCGTTCTGTTAGAGCTCCCTCGGTAGAACAGCATTCTGATATCGCCCAACTGCGACATCTACTGTTGAGACGCGTCGCCCTTGAAGGAATCCGATGCCGATTCGTGAGCAATGTGCAGCGCCGACAGGTGGAAATCGACAGCACGGAGAAGAAGTGTTTCCAGTCGCATGCCTCACATCAACGCTAATGTATTGGGCTCGCATGAACCTGTTGGCTGGTTCGCATTTGATTGGTGATAACAGGCGATTCATCGAGCATCGAACCATTTGTCGCCCCTTACGGGGCTCGGTAAATCTCTGGGGGACAGTTTACCCAGGACTCCGCTTCGCTCCATCCTGGGCTATCATCACACGCCCTTCGGGCTCTGAGCGTCGGCCAATAACGGCTGTTGCCCAAGCGAACCATTTCGAGCGCTCCCGCTTCACAGCCACCCCTTCGCTCGCGCCAGCCGCGCGGCTTCGACGCGGTTCGCTGCCCCCATCTTATTAATAGCCTCGGATAGATAATTCCTGACCGTGCCCTCCGACAAATTCAACTCGGTGGCGATATCGGAGCTGGCCATGCCTTCGCCGGCGAGTCGCAGAACCTGGCGCTCGCGTTCAGTCAGCGGATCGGGTTCCTCCGTCCACGCCTCGGCGGCAAGCTGCGGATCGATAACACGCAATCCGCGATGCACCCGGCGAACGGCGTCGGCCAAGCTGCTCGGCGGGCATGTCTTTCAGCAGATAGCCTGACGCGCCCGCGTCGAGTGCGCGCCGCAGGTATCCCGCCCGGGCAAAGGTCGTAAGAATAATGACGCGCACCGGTGTGCCCCGCCGCTTCAACTCGGCCGCGACTTCGAGGCCGGTCATGGTCGGCATTTCAATGTCGGTGATGAACACGGACGGGCGATGCTGCTGAACCAGCCTGAGCGCCTCGTCGCCGGAGCGAGCGCGGCCCACGACCTCGATGTCGTCTTCCATCTCCAGCAATGCGGCGAGCGCGCCGAGCACCATGGTCTGGTCTTCGGCGAGCAGCACGCGGATCTTGTCGCGCTTGGTGGTGGGCACAGGTTTGAAGGGGCGTAGCTTCAGCTGCGCCGTCGGCATGTTCTTAACTCTTGTCATCCCGAGACGGCTTCAGCCGTCGAGGGACCTGCAGTTTGCGTCCCGGCAGGAAACCGCGCCTCAACCAAATCGCTGGACGACGCAGAAGCCACGATCGCGGCTCGATCCAACGAGAGCAGATCCCTCGCTTCGCTCGTGATGACAAAATGAAGACTGCGACTCTACTGTACGCCCGAGGGCGCAGCGGCTAATGGTAACTGAATCACCAGCCGGGTTCCTTGCCCGGTCAGCCGTTCCAGCGAGCCGCCGATGGTCTGAAGCCGCTCGCGCATGCCGCGCAGACCGTTGCCCTCAGGATCATTGCATCCACAGCCATCGTCGGAGATCTCCAACCGGCACAGCGCGTCTTGCTTCAGCAGTCGCACTTCGCAGCGCTGCGCCTCAGCGTGACGGACGACGTTGGTCACAGCCTCGCGCAGCACCAGCGCCAGCACCGATTCCTGCGCCGGACTCAACTCCAGCGGCACGGTGCTGGATTGCAGAGTGACGCCGGCGGTTTCCAGTGCAGCGCGCGCGCGCGACAATTCGGCGAAGAAGCCGTCGCTGCGATAGCCGCGAATCGCCTCACGCACATCGGCCAAGGCGGCGCGCGAGGTATTCTCCACGTCCTGCATCTCCAAGCTTGGCGCGCTCGGGATCGCGATCGACCAGCTTGCGTGCCAGCTCCGACTTCAGCGTGATGAGCGACAGCGTGTGTCCCAGCACATCGTGCAGATCGCGCGCGATGCGTTCGCGCTCGGCGACTTTGGCCAGATGCTCGATCTCGCTGTTGGCCAGCCGGAGTTCTGCCTTTTGACAATGTGAGACGGCAGCAAAGTGGTTGGCGAGGCTTACCAGGACGATCACCAGCAGCATCGAAGTCCAGAAGCCGACCTCGAAGTGCAGGCGGTGGGCGTAGAAGAGCAGGACGGCGCCTTCCACTGCGGTCAGCGCCAGCATGCGCATTCGCTGCGTGGTGAAACTGCCGGCGGCCGCACAGTAGATGAGCAGGGTGCTCCCGTTATGGTTGTAAGGAGTAGCAGCAGCCGCGATTGCCAGCATGATGAGCGTGCACATCAGCCGGACCCGGCCGCCGCGCGAAAAGGCCTGCAGGTAGAGCGCGACGAAGACAAGGCCGACGACAGTGTTGACAATCCAGAAGGACAGGCTGGCGTGCTTCCATAACGGGAAGACGAAAAACCAGAACATGAAGGGAAGCCAGATCAATGGCATCCAGCGATGTTCTTTGTCGGTGTTGGGATAAAAACGCCACCAAAGGCGCGTCAGCCGGTTCATCACTCTTCCACTATTGTCGCCCCGAATGATACTCGGGAACCAGTGTGTACCACAGCACGCCGGTAATCACCAGCGCGATGCCCAGATCGTTCCAGCGGCCGCTGAGCGCGAAGCCCAGGAACACGATCATGGCAACGATAAAAATGATCCATTCGATGGTGCAGCGTGTCATAAGCAACTCCCTTTATAGGTACGCTCTTCGCCTTTCGCCTTTCGCTTTCGCTATTCGCTCTTCGCCGGTCGCGTTGCGCACACATGTGGGTATCGCATCCGGATCATGAGATCCCAGTCCCCCAAACAATGCGTTGCGAACAGGGGCACCAAGAGCGAATGGCGAATAGCGAATAGCGAATAGCGGCTTTTCTTACCCGTACGTCTCTCCTTCATCCTTCCAGTACCCATACGCCGCGATTCCCAGGAACAGCAGCGTCACCCCGATGAGCGCCTCGATGTGTCCACCAACCGGATTCGGATACGGGCCCATATGAATTGCGTTCAGCGCCAACTGCGCCACGTGATATGGCGGCAACACTTGCGCGACGTTCTGCAGGACCTTGGGCAGCATGAAGATTGGAATCCACAAGCCCGAGCAAAACGACATCGGCAGATAAACCAGGTTGACCATCGCGGGTGCGGAGTTCGGCTTGGCGAAGTAGCCCAGAGCCAGTCCCATGGCGCTGAATGGAATCGAGCCGACCACCAGCACGCTCACCAGCTTCAATGCCATTAGCGGAGCCATGCGAACTCCGCCGAAGGCCGCGCCGACCGCGAGCAGAAGCAGAGAAATCGCCGTTCCGAACACCATCGCGTTCACAATCTTGGCCAGGAAGTACGCCGGTAAGGGCATAGGCGAGGCGCGCTTTACCTGCAGCCATCCCTGGCCGCGCTCCATCGCGATGCCCACGCCGAAGCTGAACATGGCGACGCCCATCACGCCGTAGCAGGCCATGGTTGCGAGCAGGTAGGTCGCGGTCTCAGTGCGGTTCGTGTGTCCTCCACCTGGCAGCACAATGCCGAACAGCACATAAAACATCGTTGGGAACATCAGCGTGGAAATAGCGAAGATCGGCAGCCGCACGTATTTCAGGATTTCGTATTTCGCTTCCAGCGCGAATAGCGAAATCCATTCGCCGAGCGAGCGCCGGGGAAGAGCAAGAGCAACCGGCATGGTGGTAGTCGCCATCATCATTTCCTTTCCAAACTTCTGAATTCACCACAGAGACACAGAGGGAAATAAGCTTAAGAATCTCTGTGCCTCCGTGTCTCTGTGGTTCAAACGTCTTTCGATACCGCGCCACGCTTTTGCGTCAGCGACAAGAACGCCTCTTCCAGCCCGGCGTTCGTGATCTCCAGGTCCGACAGCCACTCGTCGCGGCGCAGCAGTTCGCGAACCACCGGCTCAGCGGCGCTCACCTGAATCTCGAATGCCTGGCGATCTTCTTTCACCGCCACCACTCCGGCGATGCCCGCGACTTCTTGCCGCGACAGCCGCGTGCAACAGCGAATTGTTTTGCCTGCTGCCTTCGCCTTGATCTCGGACGGCGTGCCCTCGGCGACAATCGCGCCCTGTTGCAGTACCAGGATGCGATCAGCCAGCGCATCGGCCTCGTTCAGATAATGGGTGGTGAGCAGCACCGTCTTGCCGCGCGCGATGAGCAGACGTATCTGCGACCACATCAGGCGGCGCGCTTCCACGTCCATGCCGACGGTCGGCTCGTCGAGGAAGAGCAGGTCAGGATCGCCGCAGATGGCGAGCGCGAACATCACGCGCTGCTTCTGCCCGCCCGAGAGTTCGCCGAAGCGGCGGTCTTTGATCTCTTCCAGCCCGGCAACCTTCAGCGTCTCTGCCAGCGGCAGCGGCTTGGGGTAATACGATGAGAACAGCCGGACGTGTTCGCTGACTTTCAACGTCTCAGGGACGCGCGCGACTTGTAACATGGCTCCGCAGCGCGAGCGCACCGCCAGGCTGCGCGGATCGGCACCAAAGACCGACACGTTGCCGCCATCGGTCTTGGCCAGTCCCAGCAGGATGCGCACCAGCGTGGTCTTGCCTGCTCCATTCGGCCCCAGCAGCGCCAGCAATTCACCCGAGCGCAGCTCCATGTTGACTCTGTTCAGCGCCGTGGTATCGCCGTACCGCTTGGTCAGGTTGCGAGTGCGGGCCACCGCGGTCTGCTGCGGCGCCAGGTAGGGAAGAAATTCTGCGACTGCGGTTGACATCTGCGCTCCACCTCACCCGTTCTTCGGGTACGGGAACATCTTCGGCGAAGCGCGCGTACGTCCATAGTGTGGAATGTCAGTCGCCGCGAATGACAAATGTCATCGCGCCGGCTGAGTCGCCGCGCCAGGTCTGTTCCCCACTGGCATTTGCGTCATAAGGCAGCGACACATACCATAATTGCTAACGAAGTGTGCGCGTGGTGAATCTAACGAGTCTGGTGTAGGTACAGGGCATTGATCGAGCGCAGTTTCGGTAATTACAGGGTCCTCTCGAAGCTCGGCAGCGGTGGCATGGGAGTCGTGTACGAAGCCGAAGACACCGTGCTGGGCCGCCACGTTGCCCTCAAGTTCCTGCCCTCCGAAACCGCGCCGAACCAGACCTCTCTGGATCGCTTCCTGCAGGAAGCGCGCGCGGCTTCGGCCCTCAATCATCCCAACATTTGTACGATTCACGGCATTGAGCAGCATGATGGCGAATGGATGATCGTCATGGAATTGCTGCAGGGGCAGACGCTCGACCAGTTCATCGCCGATCGTCAGCTGAAGACCGAACAACTGCTCGACCTATCGATCCAGATTGCCGATGCCCTCGACGCCGCGCACGCGCACGGCATCATTCATCGCGACATCAAGCCGTCGAACATCTTCGTCACCAATCGCGGAGTTGCGAAGGTGCTTGACTTTGGTCTCGCCAAGCTCGCCTCGGTAAAGCGGGCGGTTGCCGAAACAGTCGGCGCTACGGCTGCGACCACGGGAGACGGCGCCAATCTCACCAGCCCGGGGACGACGGTTGGGACCATCGCCTACATGTCGCCGGAGCAGGCGCGTAACGAAGACCTCGACTCCCGCACCGACCTGTTTTCCTTTGGCGCGGTGATGTATCAGATGGCGACCGGGCGGATGCCGTTCGAGGGCAAGACTTCGGCCATGATCTTTGCCGCCATCCTCGAACATGATCCTCCTCCTGTGCTGGAGCTGAATCCCATGCTGCCGCCGAAGCTGGCCGAGGTCATCGACAAAGCGCTGGAGAAGGACCGCGATTTGCGCTGCCAGACCGCAGCCGAGCTGAAGGCCGATCTGAAGCGCTTGCGGCGCTCGATTTCCGCGGGAGGATCCACCAGGGCGACGCCCGATTCGGACGGTTCCATCACCACATCGCGAGTGATGCCTGCGAGAACCACGCCGACCTCGAGCGGGGCCGTCCTGCTGGGTGAGGTCAAACGACACAAGGCCGCAACAACCATCGGAGTGTTCGCTCTGCTCGCAGTGGTGGCGGCACTCGGATTCCTGTTCTATCGCCAAAGCCATACCCAGTCCGCTCGCAATTCCGGCGAGCAGATGTCCATCGCGCGATTGACCAACGATGGCAAGACGACAGGCTCGACTTCAATCTCGCCTGACGGCAAGTACGTGGTCTACGAGGTGAACCGTGGCGGCAAGCTGAGCCTGTGGCTGCGCCAGGTTGCTACCGCGAGCGCGGTCAAGCTGGTGCCCGACAGTGAAGTCGGCTATGGCGGCACAACGTTCTCGCCCGATGGCAACTTTGTCTATTACGTTGCCGGTGGCAAGGAGAATCCGAGCGGCGGACTGTACGTCGTTCCCACGCTGGGCGGCGCGTCTCATAAAGTGCTCTCGAACATCGGCAGCCCTGTGACCTTCTCTCCTGACGGCAAGCAGATCGCGTACGTACGCGAGCATTCGACCATGGGGCCGACTTCCGAGCTGGTAATTGCGAACGTCGACGGTACGAACGGGAGGGTGCTGTTCACCGGCACAATCGCCGTGGAGTGGTTCGATAACCACGGCCCGTCCTGGTCGCCCGACGGCAAATATATCGCGGCTGGAATGGACAAACTGGATGCCGCAGGTTACAGCAACGGCATCTCGCTTTTCGACATGAACGGAAAAGAGACCGAACTGGTGCCGAAGTTGACCGGCCAGATTGCCCGGGTGGTTTGGCTGCACGACGGTTCCGGACTGGTGTTCTCGGCTACTCCTGCGATATTGACGGACAACTACCAGCTTTTTACCGTGGCTTATCCCAGTGGCCAGGTTTCACGCATTACCAATGACCTGAATTCCTACGGTCAATTGAGCCTGGGAGTCACGGCTGACGGTTCTGCGCTTATCACGATTCAAGCGGCCCGCCGTTCCGATGTATGGCTGTCACCGGGACTGACGCAGGAGGGCAAGCAGATTACCTCCGGGGCCGACGATGGCGGAAGGGTGGTCGATGTCGAGGGCGACAAAGTCGCCTACAGCTCCACCGATACCGGCTACACCGCGATCTGGGTGACCGATACTAACGGAGCGAACCCGGTGCAGGCGACTCCGCCGGGAGATCTGGCAAACAGCGCATCGTTGTCACCCGATGCAAAATACCTTGCGTTCTGCTCGCTTCCCAAATTGACGGCGCAGCCGAACATCTGGCTGGTGAATGCTGACGGCAACAATCCTCGAAAGGTGACGACCAGCAATCACGACGAGATGCCCAGCTTCTCTCCCGATGGAAAGTGGCTCTATTACAACCATTGGACAGAAGGCAAGGTGCATATTTTCAAGGTTCCGGTTGCTGGTGGCGCACCTGTCCAGGTCACGCAGTTCCAGGCTGAGATGCCCCAGGTTTCGCATCACGGCGATCGGATGACCGCTCGCTACTACGACGATGCGACATCGCAGTGGCGCGTCGGCGTCATTTCCACCTCCGATGGCAAGCTGCTTCAGACCGTGGAATTGACCCCGTTGGAAAATGGCGGAACTCCAGCGTGGACGCCTGACGACGATGGCGTGGTCTACCTGGATAGCCGCGACCAGGTCATGAACCTGTGGAAGCTACAGCTCAAATCAGGCACGCGCACGCAACTGACGCACTTCCCCTCCGACCTCATCTTCAGCTATGCCGTATCTTCCAGCGGCCAGCTCGCCGCGGCGCGTGGACGCGTCGACTCCGACGCGGTACTGATAAGGAACTTCCGGTAAGGTGCAATTGACGGACCTGCCGCCGTTCCTGTCCGCGAAGCGGACAACATATCTAAGCCCAGCGTTTCAATGCTGGGAAGCGTGTTGTTTGGTCTCCGAGTCCGTCAGGGACGGCATAGTTCTTGCAATTCTTCAGGCTTGAGAAGCGGGGATCTGCCGGCGATCCCGTCCGCGAAGCCGACAACATCTAAGCCCAGCATTTCAATGCTGGGAAGGCGTGTTGTTTACGTCCCGAGTCCCGTCAGGGACGGCATATGTTCTAGCAACTTTTCAGGCTTGAGAAGCGGCGGATCACGCCGCCGTTCCTGTCCGCGAAGCGGACAACATATCTAAGCCCAGCATTTCAATGCTGGGGAAAGGTGATTATCATCCCCAGAGTCCCGTCAGGGACGGCATATGTCTTACCCAAACACGTACCTGGGATCAAAGCTGGCGCCCGACTTCCGCAACAGGGTCATGAACTCCTGCTCGAAACTCCATTTTCGATGGTGCTCTTCTTGTCGGCCAATGTAGTTGGCTACTACATCCTTCTGTGACTGGCTGACTCCAAACGCTCCATAGCCTTCTTGCCAACCAAACCGAACGCCGCGTTGACCCAGCCATCGCGAGGTGTTTCCCTTTAGGTCTTGCACCGCCTTCGACAATGGGAGAATAGGGTTCAACGCGATCAGCAGATGCACGTGATTGCTGGTTCCTCCAGCCGCAAGCAGGGTGAGCTTCTTCGCTTTCGCAACGCCGGTCATGTAACGGCACAATTCGCTGACATCGGGTATGAGGTGAGCGCGCTCCTTAGTGCTGAAAACAACGTGCACGAGCACCCATGCGTGTGTGTGGGACATACATCGAGACTATCGACGCTCGCATTCCTAATCGGTGATGCTCCGCACAGTCGTCGGTTCATATGCCGTCCCTGACGGGACTCGGAGCATTTATTGACCGGCCTCCCAGCGTTGAAACGCTGGGCTTAGATGTGCTGTCCGCTTCGCGGACGGTGACGGGCCGAAGCCATCCGTCAGCAGCTAGAAGTCACAAACATCAGCGATTCAATGCGAGGAGGTAATCTCTGCTTTGCTGCAGGAGCCTGATACGGCGAGAGTGACTTGTAGTTGCTCTGAGCAAGGCTTTCCTGTTCCATCCAGAACACGCAGAGGCTGATCGAGCGTTTTGAACCCAGGTCCAGAAACCAGCAGCGAGTACTCGCCGGGTGCGAGATCAGAGACTGCGAAGGTTGCGTCTCTCGAATTTACCGGAACCAGCCGATAGAAGTCCTTTTCTGAATCCGTCCGGTTAAGTTCCACCGTCGCTTGCGGAATCGTCGCTCCCGTTGAATCCAGTACTTTTCCGCATATGTTTGCGATTTGAAGCAGGTGAACTTCACAACTTTGCGGCTCGCCATACATGAGACCACAGGTGGTGAGTTCTAGTTCAACATTTAATTTCGGCTTATTGGCCTCAGGATTAACTGCTATAGCGATATCTCCATCGAGGTATTCGCCTGAGACTCGCAGCAGATAAACGCCCGGGTTGGCGGCAGGAAGCTCAAACTTCCCAGAGCTATCCGTTTCTCCGGAGCTGAGCGTGCGAGCTTTTGTCCCCTCAATTAGCGACAAATGAACATGCGCCGCGGTTCCGTCGCTCTTGCTAAGCTGTCCCGCTATTCGCCTGACCTCTATTACCTGAAGATCCGGCCATTTCAATTGCAAATCCCTCTCGACGGGATGCGGCCACTCGTCACGCGGAGTTTCCGACTGAACGTCTTGCACGACTACGAACAGGGTCTCACCGTGAGATATACCGGTCGTGAGCTCATATTCGCCATTGGCGATACCTTTGAATTCGGCGATGCCATTGCCGTTGGTTTCTGCTCCGACGGATGCGTGGCCAGGAGTGGGTTCGTCCTGATGTGGCGACAGGACGACTGCCAGGTCCTGAAGAGGTTTGCCGGCCCAATCCCTTACCTCAACTGTGAAACTGCCGGCAACATGGTGTTCCGGATAGCCATAGGAACACGCCGCAGCGGGCAACGCTTCTGCCAAAAGGAACGCCGCGACTAGGCATTGGACCAGTCGAATTCTCAACACACCCTCGCGCCAATATTATGCGCTTCACGCAACTGGCGGCCCAACTCATTTTCCCGGTCAAGTCCGCCCGTTTCCCGTTTCGCGTGACTCCAATCACCCCAATTTGTGACCTCAATCACCGCCTCAATGCCCGCCTAAGGCCCACACTCATGGGTAACGATGAGGAGCACCGGGACTCTCTCCGCACCCCTGCCTTTCTAGCGGATTAGCCCCGGCGAAAGGGGTCAGTGATGTTACTCGCATATCGGCTGGTCAAGCTGATCGAGACCCATTCCGACGGATTAGCCCGCAGCCTTCACAAACGCTATCTCGAAGATCCGCGATGCTCGGCCTACGTCAACGTGGCGGCGAGCGAGCTGACACAGCGCGTCTACGAGGTCTATCGCCATCTCGGCGAATGGCTGATGTCGAAGACCGAAGCCGAAATTGAGCAGCGCTACCTGGAGATTGGCGCCAAGCGCGCCGAGCAGGGCGTTCCGGCAAGCCAGGTGGTCTGGATGATTTGGCTGGTCCGCGAAAACCTGTGGGACTACCTGCAGAACGCACGCCGAGCTCGAGCGTCCCGCCGAGGTCTTTGCCGAAGTCGAGCTACAGGAGATGCTCGACCAGTTCTTTGGTCACGCCATGTACTACGCCGCGCTCGGGCATGAAAGAGCGACGGCCGGTTACGCGGCAACCAGCGAAGTAGTGAATGCTTAGGAGCTCTATGTCCTGGATCGACCAATACCGCAGCAAGCTGATAAACGCCAGCGAAGCCGTACGCTGTGTCGAGTCAAACATGCGGGTCTACATTCATCCCGGCTGTGCCGAGCCCGAGGCGCTGGTCGAAGCCTTGATGGCGCGCGCGCCTTTCCTGCAAAACGTTGAAGTCGTACATCTGCTGACCATGGGAACGTCTCCCTATTGCGCTCCTGAGATGGCGCGGAGTTTTCGTCACAACGCGTTGTTCGTCGGCGGCAATGTGCGCAAGGCAGTGAATGAGGGACGGGCCGACTACACGCCAATCCTGCTCAGCGAAGTCGAGGCGCTGTTCGAGACCGGCGAGATGCCGATCGATGTCGCGTTTATCCAGGTCTCTCCGCCCGATCCGCACGGCTATTGCAGCTTCGGTGTTGGCGTGGACATCACGCTTACCGCGGCGAAGTGTGCGCGCCGTGTAGTGGCGCAGGTCAACGCCCAAATGCCGCGTACCTATGGCGACAGCTTCATCCACGTCAGCCAGCTCGATGCCATCGTCGAAGTTTCGCAACCGTTGTGCGAGATGAGTAACCACCTCGGCGATCCGATTAGCGAAAAAATTGGCGTACAGTGCGCCTCGTTGATCGAAGACGGTTCAGTGCTGCAACTGGGCATCGGCGAAATCCCCAATGCGATTCTGCCCAACCTGATGGATCGCCGCGACCTCGGCGTCCACACCGAGCTCGTTTCCGACAATGCGATTCCGCTGATCGAGGCGGGAGTAATCAACGGCGATCGCAAGAACTTCAAGCCGCGCAAAATCATCGTGAGCTTCGTGCTGGGCAGCAAGGAGCTGTTCGACTTCATCGACGAAAATCCGGCATTCGAGTTTCACCCTTCGGCTTATACCAACGATCCCTGGCGCATCGCCCAGAACCATCGCATGATCGCCGTCAACTCGGCGATTGAAGTTGACCTTACCGGCCAGGTTTGCGCGGAGTCGATTGGGCCGCGGTTCTACAGCGGCTTCGGCGGGCAGCTCGACTTCATGCGCGGTGCGGCCCGCTCCAAGGGCGGCAAGCCGATCATCGCCTTGCCCTCGACTGCGAAGGACGAAACCGTTTCGCGCATCTCCATGCGGCTTGCCCACGGCGCCGGCGTTCTTACTACGCGCGCTGACGTGCACTACGTAGTCACCGAATACGGCATCGCGTACCTGCACGGCAAGACCATCCGCCAGCGGGCAGACGCGTTGATTCAGATTGCCCATCCCAAGTTCCGTAACGAGCTGTACGACTATTGCGAAGAGCAGCGCTGGTTCCAGCGCAATGCTCTGGAGGTAGCTCAGATACCCGTATGACAACCCAACCACGCGGTAACGTAACCATCGACGTCGATGAATGCAAAGGATGCGGGCTGTGTGTTGAATCGTGTCCGCCCAAGTGTCTTTTCCTCGCACCCGAGCTCAGCAAGTATGGCGTGCATCCCGCCGTGTACACCGGACTGGACTGCACCGGCTGTGGCGCGTGTTTCTATTGCTGCCCCGAACCCGGCGCGATCACCGTGTATCGCCTGACTCCACCGCCCAAAGTCACCGTCGTCGCCAACGCCAACCAGGGAGAAAGCCATGCGCCAGTTATGTAAGGGTAACGTCGCCGTCGTCAAAGGCGCAGTACTCGCCGGATGCCGGGCCTTCTATGGATATCCCATCACCCCGGCCAGCGAGATCGCAGAATATGCCGCCCTCCTCATACCCGAAGTGGGCGGTACTTTCTTGCAAGCTGAGAGCGAAGTCTCGGCCATCAACATGGTCTACGGCGCGTCCTCGGCAGGGCAGCGGGTGATGACGGCTTCGTCAGGCCCGGGAATGAGCCTGATGCAGGAAGGCATCTCCTACATTGCGGGATCGGAGCTGCCTTGCGTCATCGTTGACGTGGTGCGCGGCGGTCCCGGCCTGGGCAACATCGCGCCCGAGCAGAGCGACTACTTCTGCTGCGTCAAGGGCGGAGGCCACGGCTGCTACCGCAACATCGTGCTGGCTCCCGGCTCGGTGCAGGAGATGTTCGACCTGACCGTGCTCGCCTTCGATTTAGCTGATCGTTATCG
This sequence comes from uncultured Acidobacteriaceae bacterium, assembly GCA_963819645.1. GTDB lineage: Bacteria > Acidobacteriota > Terriglobia > Terriglobales > Acidobacteriaceae > CAVVDY01. Next base: position 198,798 of record CAWFWZ010000004.1, on the reverse strand, counting down.
CAACCCGGTGGTCATCATGACGGATGGCTATGTCGGCCAGATGCAGGAGCCGCTCGACATCAAGCTGCGCGACATCGAGCCTCCGGCAAAAGATTGGGCCGTGAAAGGCACCAAGGAGACGCAGAAGAACTTCATCAGCTCCATCTATCTCGAGCCCGACCAGCTGGAAGCGCACGTGCGCAAGCTGGAAGCGAAGTATCAGCTCGCGCAGGAACTCGAGACCCGCAGCGAAAACTATCTGACCGAAGACGCCGACATTCTGCTGATCGGTTTCGGAATCGTTTCGCGTGTGCTGCGCTCGACTGTCGACCAGTTGCGCGCGCAAGGCGTGAAAGCTGGACTGTTCCGTCCGATTACGCTGTGGCCGTTCCCCTCGCGCGAGCTGCGGGAGACGGCGAAGACTGTGAAGTCGGTGATGGTGGTTGAGCTGAGCACCGGCATGATGGTGGAAGACGTAAAGCTGGCGCTGAATGGGTCGCTGCCGGTCGAGTTCTACGGGCGGGCCGGCGGTAACGTCCCCACCGTGGAAGAGATTACCGCGCAGGTGTTCGCGCGCATCGCGGCGCTGGTGTAAACGCAGCTTTGAAAGGGCACGGCTTTAGCCGTGCCGCTGATGCGCAAAAAAATGTGAGTCCCATAGGGGACGGCACCCTGATCAGGGAGGAATTGTGGAAGGCTACCAGGTTGTCTATGAAAAATCGCCGGCGTTCTATGACAAATACGAACGCAAGGGCGAACTGCAGCAACAGACCCACTACTGCCCGGGATGCGGGCACGGCCTCGCGCACAAGCTGATCGCCGAAGCCCTCACCGAACTCGGCGTGCAGGACAACGCCATCCTCGTCAGCCCGGTCGGCTGCTCGGTGTTCGCCTACTACTACTTCGATGTCGGCAATGTTCAGGTCGCGCATGGACGCGCGCCTGCGGCCGCGACGGCGTTGAAGCGCGCCAACCCCAACTCCATCGTCATGTCGTACCAGGGCGACGGAGATCTCGCTGCCATCGGCACTGCTGAGATCATTCACGCTGCCAATCGCGGCGAGAACATCACCGTGTTCTTCATCAACAACTCGATCTACGGTATGACAGGCGGCCAGATGGCGCCGACCACGCTCCCCGGCCAGGTGAGCACTACTTCCCCCTGGGGACGCCGCGCCAATAACGAAGGCCTGCCGCTGCACGTTGCCGAACTGCTCGCCTCGCTGGAGACGCCGACCTACATCGAGCGTGTCGCCCTCTGCGACATGAAGAACATCAACAAGGCGAAGAAGGCGGTCAAGAAGGCGCTGGAGATCCAGAAGAACGGCGGCGGCTTCTCGCTCATCGAAATGCTCTCCCCTTGCCCAACTATTATGAAGATGGACCCGGTGGTCGCGCGCAAGTGGGTCGCCGACACGCTGGTGAAGGCCTTCCCGCTCGGCGTCTTTCGCGATCGCAGGCCCGAGCTGCCGGAATCGCCGAAGGTGCCGCACAAGACAGTTGCAGAAGCGCTAAACGTTGATACTAACGCGGTGCCGGAGACGGCTCCCAGCCGCCGTCATCACACGCGCGATCTCACGGTGAAGTTTGCCGGCTTCGGCGGACAGGGCGTCCTGCTGATGGGGCAGCTACTGGCGGAGATGGGATTGCGCGAGCAGATGGAAGTAAGCTGGCTGCCATCCTACGGGCCGGAGATGCGTTCCGGAAGCGCGCACTGCCACGTCACGTTGTCGCACGAGCGCATCGGAACGCCGCTGATTTCGCGGCCTGAAGTGCTGGTCGCGATGAACGAGCTCTCGCTGCGCAAGTTCGCGTCTCAAGTCGCTTCCGGAGGGTTGATTCTGTACAACCACCACGAAGTGCCCGCTGACATGAACATCACACAAGCCCGCGTGGTGTGCGTGCCGGTATCGGAGATCGCCGACCGCATGGGCTCAGCCAAAGTAGCTAATGTCGTTATGCTGGGCGCGCTGCTGGAAGAAACCGAGTGCCTGCCCGCGGACACGGCCATCGCAGTGCTTGAAGCGACGGTCAAGAATCCGAAGCTGCTGGAACTCGACCGCCAGGCTATCAAAGCCGGCCGCGACTACGTGGATACCGAAGTCGAAGTCGGCGCTGTATCCCAGCCGGACGGGTACTCGTACTAAAGGTGGAAGCGCCGAGCTTCAGCTCGGCGAAAAGCGAATTGAGATTGAAGGGCTTCAGCCCCGGATAAGCATCGAGTTCACCTTCAAGTAGAAGAGAATGCTTCCGACCCTACATCACTTACTAAAGCACCGAGGGGTTCGATGCGCCGAAACAGCCTTCGCTTCTGTCTTTGCTTCCTGATTGCTCTACTCGCCCCGTTTGTCCACGCGGATACCGGCTGGATCGAAGTTAAGACGCAGCACTTTCGCGTTGTCACCGACGCAGGCGAGAAGAACGGCCGCGAGATCGCTGAGCGCTTCGAACAGATGCGTGCGGCATTTGGACTTATCTTCCGCCGCAAGACGCTCAACGAACCGGTTCCGCTCACTATCATCGCCTTCCGCAATGCCGAGGAAATTCGACAATATAGCCCTTTGTTCCAGGGTAAAGTGGTCGAGCTCTCGGGCTTCTTCATCCCCGGACGGGACGAGAATTTTGTTGCTGTCGACCTGAGCCATGACGCCAGCTGGGAGACGGTAGAGCATGAGTACGCTCACGACCTTCTCAATGCGAACTTCATGGCTACGGCTCCGTGGTTCGATGAAGGCTTTGCCGAGTTTTTCTCATCCCTGAGGTTGTCCGGTGGTGTAGCGGAAATTGGGGCCGGGATACTAGAGGCGCCGGCTCTCTTTCAAGGCAGGAAACTTGGGCTGCAGGAGTTGTTCGAGGTTGAGCACCACTCCGAAACCTACAACAGGAACGGCCAGCGCCGGGGCATGTTCTATGTAGAGTCGTGGCTGGTGGTTCACTATCTCTTAGACACTGGCCTGGCGACGAAGGACTCCCGTTACTTTGAGCTAAGAAATAACCAACAGATGCCGGTTGCGCAGGCTGTACAGGAAGCCTTTGGCGTGACTCTGCCTGAGATGGAGAAGGCGGTGCTTGACTATCTTCGCGCCAAGAAAGTCGCAGTCAGATATTTCAGCCTGAAGGAGCAGGCAATTTCGAGCGATGTGACGGTGCGAACGCTCGACTCTCTGGAAGCGCGGGCTCAACTGGCGGACTTACACCTGCACTCGCCGGACTACCAGGCTGCGGCGATCAAGGAATTTGAAGCGATCATTACTGAAAATCCTAATCAGGCGGAGGCGCAGCGTGGCCTCGGATATGCCTACCTTCGGCAGCAAAATTTCCCCAAAGCGACTGAACATCTTCAGGCTGCCGCGCGTCTTGGCTCCAAGGACGCGAAGGTCTACTACTACATGGCGAGGTTGCTCCACCAGGAAAATCCTGCGGCATTGACTTCGGCGCAAGTGATGGCCAATCTCCGGCACGCTATCGAATTGGACCCACAATGCGCCGATGCCTATGCCATGTTGGGAGTCTCGCTGATGGACAGTAAGACTTCTCCGGCTGAAGCAGAGTCAAGCCTCGCTCGCGCCGTCGAGCTTGCTCCGCGAAACGATCTCTATCGCTACAACTACGGGCTCGCCTTGCTGGACCAGCAACAGATCGATAAGGGTAAACAGATGCTCGGCATGGTGCTGCATAGCTCCGACCCCAATCTTGCAGAAGAAGCCAGCCAAGCGCTCAAGTACGTAAATGAGCGTGACAACTATGATCGCAGGAACACGAAAATTGCGGAGGCCTCAGTCGATCAGCCGAGCTTCAGACAGGAAGCTCCAGCGCCAGCCCAAACTGCGTCAACCTTCCCTGAGCCAAGCGCGCCTGTCAAACCGGTCGCAGCGCAATACTTGCAGGGAACGCTGGTAAGCGTAGATTGTTCTTCGCCGCCTGTTGCGGTGCTGACAGTGTCCGCGGGCAACAAGACATGGAAGCTGGTGGTCGACGACACCGACCATGTGGTTGTGATCGGCGCCGACAACTTTTCCTGCTCGTGGACGCAAAAGAAGGTGGCGTTCAATTACGCTCCATCTGCTCCTAACGAGGGAAAAGTCATCTCGCTGGAACTTCAGTAGAGGAAGCGCCGAGCTTTAGCTCCGCCTTCAAAAAGCGACGGGCCGACGATTTTCGCCGGCCCATCTTTCTGATCTGCTAGTTCAGCCTACTTGTGGCGGGTGCCCGTCTTCTTCAATATCGTTGGCTTACCCATCGGCTTTCGTCCCACTGGGGTGGAATCCGCTTCCGACACCTCCTCGGAATCGGGAACCGGAGCGTCCGGTGCGATGTCCAGCCCTTGCTCCGCCGAACAGCTCGGAGTCGACTTTGGTAAGCTTTGCCGCTTTGACAATGCTGTCAGCCAATCCGTCCTGTCCCTCGTCGCCTTCGCCGGTCGAGTCGTTGAAGTACTCGTCCACCAGGCCTTTTGTCGGGGCGATGGTTCCGATGGAGAATCGAGGCTTACCCATGGTCTCGAGAGCGGCAGTAAACGCGCGCATGTGAGTGATCTCGCGAGTCATAAGGAACTGCAGCGCTTCCTTCGTGCCCTGGTCGTCGGTGAAGTTGATCAGGCGCTCGTACACGATCTTGGCCCGAGCCTCAGCCGCGATATTGCTGTGCAGGTCGACGGCGAGATCGCCCGTAACTTTGAGGTAGTCGGCGGTCCAAGCATCTCCCACGGAATTGACGAGGCCAACCCCGCCTCCTCCGGCGATAGCGACCAGCGGATCGGCTTCCGCTGCGCCACGGTCCGATTTCATCGGCTTCAGGTGCATGCGAATCAGCGCGCCGACAACTTCCAGGTGGCTCAGTTCTTCGGTTCCAATATCCATTAACAGATCTTTACGGGCAGGATCTTCGCAATTAAAGCCCTGGATGGAATATTGCATGGCAGCCGCCAGTTCTCCGTTGGCTCCGCCAAACTGCTCCAGCAGCATGTTTCCGAAGCGTGGATCAGGCTCTCCGATGTTTACGGTGTACATCAGTTTCTTGACGTGGTGGTACATTCAGCTCTCCTCGACGTGGTTGAAGATTAAGGATGGTCAGGGTTGTGAGGACAGCCGAAGGCGGGGAGTTGCTTGGTTTCGCGCTTCCAGAAGAGGCTTACCCGGATTTGGTGCCCGGTGCCGGTTCGCCCGTCAGTTGGACTAACCTGAGCTCAAGCCTGAGGTGATTTCTTACCTCAGCGGCTGAAGCCGCTGTCGCTTGCCTGTAGGCTAGCTGTACCGCTGAAGCGGTGCTCCACCCACCGGAACCAGCGGTGCCGGCCGGCGGACGGAAGAACGCCGGCTAGCGCGTTAACAATAGTAAGAGCTCCACCCGCTGGTCTGAGCCCCGCACTTCACCCACACTACCTGGGGCGCCTTGGATCCTGGGCGTCAGGATCGATGCCGCGCTCGATCTTGGCTATTCGCTCCTGGTGTTTAAGAACGATGACGACGACGGCGATAATCCCACCTACGACGATCGCGGTAATCGGAATAAGAAACGGGCCCAGACTGGTGATCGTTTCCATGCGGCCTCCTGCGGCGCCAGCCAATGTACTACCGTGAGGACGTAGATTACTCCTTGCCAGCGTGACTGTCAGTGACACTCAATCGCTCGGGGTAAATAGTGCTGCCGGCGCCCCAGGTTCGCCCATCAGTTGGGCTAACCCGCGATCCAAATACGGTCGGAATGGGTGGAGCACACCCTCCCGCGTGCGGTTTGAAGCCGCGAACGACCGAAGCTTTGCTGCGGCCGCACATCGGCGGAATCCTTGCGGATCAAAACCAACTCGATTCCGGTGCGGACACTCTGAATACGAGTGCCGGTTTTCCACGTCAGACCTGAATCGCCGGTGGCGGGAGTAGCCGGCCGACTGCCAAATTCGCCACACTTCATGTGCAGGATTTGGTGCGGGTTCCTGCTGCTGGTAATCCTGGTCTGCGGCATCCCGGAACCATGTTCAGCCTATTCGGTGCTGACCCACGAAGAAATCATCGATCTAGCCTGGAACGGCTCCATTCGGCCACTGCTTTTGAGCCGCTATCCAGGAACAACCGAAGAGCAGCTTCAAAGGGCCCACGCTTTTGCTTACGGCGGATGTGCCATTCAGGACGCTGGCTACTACCCATTTGCGAACGTCTTTTTCAGCGATCTGGCGCACTATGTGCGCACCGGCGACTTCGTCGACAGCCTTTTTCGCAATGCACATAATGTGGATGAGTATGCCTTCGCCATCGGGGCGATGTCTCATTATGTAGGGGATTCCATCGGCCACGCCGATGCGATCAATCCTGCTACCGCTATCGAATATCCCAGGCTGGCAAAGAAATTCGGGAGCGTCGTTACGTATCAGAACAGTCCCCACGCCTTCGTCGCCACAGAGTTTTCTTTCGACGTGGAGCAGATCTCACGCGACCGGTTTGCGCCTGATGCCTACCTTCACTACATCGGCCTGAAGGTGCCGCGCAAGCTGCTGGAGCGGGCCTTCTTTGAAACCTATGGTCTGAAGCTGACCACGGTGATGGGCAAGACATCGCGGGCCGGGATCAGGAGCTATCGCGGCTCGGTGCGCTCATTTATCCCGGTTTTCGCCAAGTCGGAAGTCGTCATCCATCGCAAGAACTTCCCGGAGGACGTGTCGACCGACTCCTTTACCGAACTGGAGCACGAACTGGAACAGGCCGCTTATCTGCCGGCATGGGAGCACGAATACCGGCGGCCAAATTTTGGCGAACATTTGCTGGCCATCGTGATTCGCATTCTGCCGCCAATCGGCCCCATCGCGTACCTCAAGATTCGCGGCCCCAACACGAAGACCGAGCAGTTGTACGTGGATAGCCTGGTTCGGACGATGAGTTATTACGACAACACTCTAAACAGACTGACTTCCCATCCGGAGACTCCGCTGCGCCTGCCCAACCTCGATCTCGATACCGGGCAGCCGACCCGGCGTGGAGCATATGCACTTACTGACAAGACTTATTCCAGGCTTTTGCACATCATCACTTCCGATCCGCAACGCCGGGTGCCAGCCGGGCTGAGGCGGGACATCCTTAAGTTCTATGCCGATCCGGGGCCGCCAGTGGATGCCAAGGGCGGTGAGCAGATACTGCGGGAACTCGACACCCTCAAGCAGATGAATTCGATACCCGAGCCGTAGCTCTGGCTTCGGCCGTACATCCTCGTACCAACCCTCGCTCTAGCTCTGCGCGACGCGCAAGTCTATAATCCGGCCATTCTCGTTAAGCAGATCCAAAATCATGCCAGGAGTTTTCATCAGCTATCGGCGCGAAGACAGCGCTGCCTACGCCGGACGGTTGTTCGACATCCTGAGCGCCGCGTTTGGGGCGGAAAACACGTTCATGGATGTTGACGACATCAAAGGTGGCGACGACTTCACCACCGTCATCGAGCGCAAACTTGGCGTGTCGGATGCCATGGTCGCGGTCATCGGCCCGCGCTGGGTGTCGGTGACCGAGACAAATGGAGGGCGGCGGCTCGATAACCCGAACGATTTCGTGCGTATCGAAATCGCAAAAGCGCTACAGCGCGGCATTCGTGTCATTCCTGTGCTGGTAGGCGGAGCGACCCTGCCGCATCCCAGCGATCTGCCCGACAATCTGAAGGCCTTATGCGATCGGCAAGCGGTAGAAATTCGCGACACGCGCTTTCATGAAGACGCGAAGGACCTGGTCGATGTGCTGCATGGCACCCTCCACGGCAGCGGATTGATCTCGACTGAGGCGAGCGTTAAGCGATTCATTCCCGCACTTCTGATCGTTGCCGTAGTTGTCGCTGGGGCTCTGTCATGGCTGCTACTCAATCGGCAGAAAATTTCCGCGGGTCCGCCTCCGGCAAAGGTTGCGGGAGAATGGGAGGCGACTGTGAAATACGACTGGGGAGACACTTACAAGGAGTTGTTTGATTTTGAAGTTAATGGACAGGACGTATCCGGGACCGCCGGATTTCTCGGCAGCCGTCAGGGGCAGGGACGGCCAATCTGGGACGGCAAGATCGTGGGCGATCATATCAGTTTTATGACCAAGACCCTGACCAGTTTATCGGGGGACGACAAGACTTACGAAGATAAGCACTATTACAAAGGCATAGTGAAAGGCGACAACATCGCGTTCACCCTGGTGACTGACAGCAGCGTGGAGCAGCATTCGCCGGTTCAGTTCACGGCGACCCGGGTGAAGCAGTAGATTCGCTGGGCTGCGGTGATGCCGTGCCAAACTCTCTCTCCTTGACTCGAACGAGGCGGGGAAGCTTTTGAAAGGGCACGGCTTCAGCCGCGTCGTCCCGGGGCGAAAATCGGTTTCGCCTTTAGGCGTAGAGGGGATGCCTCCCCTCTGCGGCTAAAGCCGGATTCATTTCTTCCCCGCGCCGGCACGCCTGAAGGCGTGCCCTTTCAAAACGGCACACAGCAAACTCTGAAACACTCTAGTAATGCGCTCTTGCCCGTTGTCGCTCTTCGATCATCGCTACCAATCGTTTCGTCGTAGGAACGGCGATTTCCCATTGTTCGCCGCCTCGAATGATCGGGCCGGCGATGCCGTCAAGTTCCAGCCGTCGGCCGGCGTCGATGTCCTTGGCCATTGAGCTGCGCATGGTGCGCGGCGAGGAGTCGATGATCGCCTGAATCCGCGCAGGGTCGATCTGCGCTCCGAAAGCTTCGGCTACGGCCTTCGCTTCGGCAAAGGCGTAGTCCAGATTTTTCTTCCATTCGGTATCGGCCAGAATCTCGCCCAGGTTTTTGCTTGAGGCAGTCGTGGCCAAAGCGAATGGGCCGAGGAAGCATAGCTTGCCCCACATCAGGCTGGCCTCGTTGGCGATGAACGAGCACAGGAATCCCAGGTCGCGCAACTCCTGCGCGGTGTCGCCGAGCAGGGCTTCTCCGCTGGCGGCGATATTCAGCCGCACGGGAGAACGTTGAACGTAGTGTCCGTCAGCGGTGCGTTCAGCTTCGACGGCAACGGTCGCCGGAATGACGCGATCGTCTCCATAGCGCGAACGCAGTACAGCGATGTGGTCCACTCCGTTCAACAGAGGCACAATCGCGGGCGGCACATTCACGATCGCCTGCAACGCGTCGTCGAGCTGATAAGTCTTGGTCGCGATCCACAACACGTCGGTGGGCTCGGAGACATCGGCGACGACCTTGACCTTTGCTGTTAATGTGTCGTTCGGCTGATCGAGAATTATCGTTTCGGGATGTTGTCCCAGCTTCTCTTGGCGGACGACGATGCTGACTTCGTTTCCGAGCGATGCGAGGGCGGTCGCGAGCATTCCACCAATAGCGCCGGCACCCAGTACGGTGTGTTTCATAGCGTGCCTGATTTTACAATCTAGAACTCGGTCGATGCACGCCGCAATTGCCGCCGAAATAGAGTGCTAGCGTCGGCAATTTGGCATCTCGACTTGATCGACAGTTGTCTTAGGATGCGCGACTCGCCAACGCTTCAAAATGCGGCGCATCTGCCACGTCGATAATGCCCCAACCAACCAAGCGCCGGTTGCGACCGACAAAACCATCGACGCCCTGTGCGAGCCGCCCATTCGCCAGATCACCAGTCCGAATGCGACGAGGCCAACGCTACCCCACATTGTGCCGTACATGTCGAGGGCAGCTGTCTTTCTTCCGCGCGTGTGACCTTCCATACCGGCCCGCTGTCTTTGCTCTTTCGCATGTTGATCGAGCAGGGTGGCCGCCGCCGGCGCGATGGCCGGAAACGCGAGAAAGAGTCCGCCAAGCTCCGGCCCATAGTGTTTCGCGATGAGCCCAGCGATTACGGTCATGGTTCCGCCAAAGAGAAAGCGGATTCCGTATTCGAGCCAGCTCGCTTGCTTGAGTGCCGAGATGTCAGCCTTGACGACCATTGCTTTATCTCAGCAATACAAACCAAAGGCCAAGAGCCGCTCCAAGCCAGATGACAAGCGAAGCCGATGTGACGAGTAAGGTGTTGTGCCGGGCACGGAACAGGATCATGGCTACGACCCACGCATAAGCAGCCATCGCCACCGCGCCCAGGACCATGGAACGTCCTTCGAGCGCGGCATAGGCATGGCCGTCTTTGTGGAACGTGAGAACCAGCGTGGCCAGGGCAACTGACGGCGCGGCGCCGAACAATCCGGCAAAGGTCTTTGGTCGCAGGACGCTCCCGATGGCCGAAAAGGTGGAAACGACAACGCCTCCGATGGCAAATCGTAGAAGAAGTTCAGCCAATTGCGATGGATTCCCTCCGCGAGGAGAGCTACTTGTTCGTCGAGAGCAGCTCGAATTTCACCTGATTTTCATAGATGGCGAATGCGAGAGCAGGGTGGTTTGCTCTGGACGGATTCCAGACCGCTCTCAGACTGAGCCAAGCTGAAGTGTCGGGGAACTGGGTGCTGCATCTATAATTGTGAAAATTGTTTCCGACCTCCGCAGCCTAAAGGCATACTCAGGGTTGCGGCGGCGGTGTCCCGGAAGTTTCGGGACCGAGGGTGTGGAGGGAAACGTCCACGCCTCCCGTGCTTGGAAAGGAAACGTGAGCGCTGCGGCACCTCGCGGTGTGCTCTGCTCTCTCTTCCTTCCCACGCACATTCTGAGTTGTCATCCTGAGCGAAGCGAAGGACCTGCTTTTCGGCACGTTGCCGGAGAGCTTAGCGCAAGGGACGACAGAATGCGAAAGACCCACCCCGCCAAACGAAGGCGGAATGGGGCACCCGAGCCAAGAGCTAATAGCGTGCACTTGACCGACAAATTCGGACGACGCATCAGCGATCTGCGCATCTCCATCACCGATCGCTGCAATTACAAATGCGTCTATTGCCGCTCGGGCAGCGAAGGGCCGCAATTCGCGGAGCTCTCGATAGGCGACTATCTCCGGATGGCGCGGTCTGTTCGTTTCGCTGGGGATCACCAAGGTCCGCCTCACCGGCGGCGAGCCGCTATTGCGCAAGGGTTTAGTCGACATGGTGCGCGAGTTGGGCCGCATGCGCACCGTGGAAGGCCATCTGCTCGACATCGCTATCACCACTAACGGACACCTGCTCGCCGAAATGGCCAAGCCGCTTGGCCGATGCCGGTTTGTCGCGCGTCACGGTTTCCATGGACGCGGTCGATCCTGCCCGCTTCGCACGCATTACGCGAGTGCCCGACGGCTACGAGCAGGTGCTGGCCGGTGTTCGCGCTGCCCAGCGTGCCGGCCTGAATCCAGTGAAGGTCAATTGCGTTCTGCTGCGCGGCTTCAACGACGACCAGATTCCGGCGTTCGGCAAGTTCGCTCGCGAGGAAGGCGTCGTCGTCCGCTTCATCGAGTTCATGCCGCTGGAAGAAGATCGCGTGTGGTCGCCCGAGATTGTGGTGCCGCTGGAAGAGATTCTCACTCGCATGGCCGAGTTCATGCCGCTGCGCGAGATTGCTCGCGGCGACAGCGAGACGGCGCGACGTTACGTCTTCGAGGACGGCCTCGGAGAAATAGGAATCATTGCACCGGTCTCACACCCATTCTGCGGACATTGCAGCCGCGTCCGTATCACTTCGGACGGCAAGATTCGCACCTGCCTGTTCTCGGTGCGCGAGCACGATCTGGCGTTGCGCATGGCTGCGGGCGCATCTGACGAGGAACTCACCGACTTCATCTACCACGTTGTCGATCAGAAAGAAGAGCGCCACCACATTGGTGAGGCAGGGTTTGTTCCGGCTTCGAGGACGATGGTGCATATCGGGGGCTAGCGTAGCCGGGCCAGAAAGCTAGCCGTCCGATAGCAGCATATTAAGAGCCTGTTTCACACTCGTTAGCGTTTCCCTACTACTAGACTCAACGAAGGAGAACTCTCGAGAACGCCAGTCGAGACTCCTGACTTGATCCGCGAGAATCACTCCGTTGATTCGCCTCCCAACGATAGGAACCTCAAATGGGTACCCTTTGACTCTTGAAGTTATTGGACAGGTCAGAGCCAGACCCACCAGTTCGTTATAGGCGATCGGAGAGATCACGATGCCCGGACGCCGTCCGGCCTGTTCATGGCCGAGCCGGGGGTCGAATGATGCCCATACCAAATCGCCAGCGTCTGGCACATAGGAGCGTCTTACCACGCTTCTTTTCCTCGCGCAGGCCCCCAGTCAATCTCTTCGTGCACATTTTCAGGTGTTATCTTAGCGAGTAGGTCCTGCAGAGATGCTTTCTTCTTGACGGGCTTGGCGACGATGGTCCCCTGCTTTGCCCCGAAAATCAACGTGTCACCCTCCTCAAGCCCAGCTTCTTTCAAGACAACCTTGGGTAGACGAACCGCCATACTGTTTCCCCAACGAACGATTTTGCGTGCGCGCATGACACCTCCACTACCGAATGTATATACATGGTATAAACATTCCTTCTCTTGGTCAATCGCGCCCCTTGCACATTCGTCACCCCCGCGTAACAATACTAGTTGGAAGTTCTTGTCACGCCGCAATGTGACCCGTTCGGCTCAGGCCCTGAGTCCGGTTCAAGGTTTTGTAACGAAGGCGCTGGCAGGACATCCAATAGGCTGAGTAGTAAGAAGCGTCAACTTGCTGCTTCAACATCCCCGTAGGTCGGGCCCGTAACCCGGGCAGTGGATCTACTGGAGCCGCAAGCCAGCTTTCAACATCCCCGTTTCGGGGTGCCTCCGATCACAACGGAAGACGCCGCCGGGACTGAAGGCAGAGCATACAAAACGTGGCTACGGCACCTGTAACAGAACAGTCATCCTGCTCGCTCGAGAACTATCTCGTTCTCCCCGACAACTCCATGGACGCCCGCATTGCGGCCGCCCGCAGAGAATTGGGACGCGAGTGCGTCATTCTTGGACATCACTATCAACGCGATGAAGTCGTGCGCTTCGCCGATTACACCGGCGACTCCTACCGCCTCTCGCAAGTGGCCGCGCAAACGGAAGGACGCTACATCGTTTTCTGCGGCGTGCACTTCATGGCCGAGAGTGCCGACGTTCTGGCGCGACCGTCGCAGTCCGTCATTCTGCCCGACCTCAATGCTGGCTGCTCCATGGCCGACATGGCGGAGATCGGACAGGTCGAAGACGCCTGGGAGCAGTTCATCGCGCTCGGCCTGACCGATGACGAAGGCAACGGCATCACGCCCATCACCTACATGAACTCCACGGCTGCGATCAAAGCCTTCTGCGGCGAGCGTGGCGGCCTGGTGTGCACCTCGTCCAACGCCACACGGCGCATTTTCATGGGGATTTGCGCGCAACCAGAAGATTTTCTTCCTGCCCGACCAGCACCTGGGCCGCAACACCGGATTCGCGCGCGGCATACCGCTCGACGAGATGGTGGTGTGGGATCCGTACCTGCTTCAGGGTGGCTTGACGGCCGAGCGCCTGCGCAAAGCCAAGGTGATCCTGTGGAAGGGCCACTGCTCGGTGCATCAGCGCTTCCTGCCGGAGCACGTCGACAAGGTTCGCGCCAAGTATCCCGGCATCCAGGTCGTGGTCCATCCCGAGTGCCGCTGGGAGGTCTGCCAGAAAGCCGACGCGATCGGCTCGACCGATCAAATCATCAAGACCGTGAAGCAGTCAGCCGCCGGGAAGCGCATTTGCCATCGGCACCGAAATCCACCTGATAAACCGGCTGGCCAAGGAATTTCCCGACCGGCACATCATCACGCTGGACGATTCCGGCTGCCTTTGCACCACCATGTTTCGCATCTCGCCGCAGCATCTGTGCTGGGCGCTGGAGAACCTGGTGGATGGCAATGTAGTGAACCCCATCAAAGTTAAACAGGATGTAAAGAGGTGGGCACGCGTCGCGCTTGATAAGATGTTAGAGATACAGTGATCATTCGCATACGCAAACGTCCACGTGAGAAGTACCTGCGCCGGGTTCCGCGCTACCTGCTCGACTTGCGCGATCGCCGGCATCGCATTGACGCCCGCCACATGGCGGCATTGCAATCGCTGGAGCCCAGCGAGGCTGAGACGGATATGCCACGCACATTTACCCTTGCCGAAGCTGAGACTCTGCTGCCTGTGCTGGAGTCGTTGTTGCGCTCGGCCATGCAGTCCAAAGCCCTGATTGAAGAAGTTGATGGCGAATTCGATTCGCTGCGCAGCCGCATCTTTATCAACGGCGGAATGTTCGTTGATGTCGAGAAGATGGCGCGGCGCAAGGCCGAGAAAGAAAAAGCCATTCAGCGCGCCAAAGATGCCGTCGCCGAAATCGATGCCGCCGGCGTGCAGGTGAAAGACCTCGACATCGGCCTGCTCGATTTCCCGTGCATGGTCGATGGCGATGTTGTTCTGCTGTGCTGGAAGCTGGGCGAGAAGGGCATCACGCACTATCACGGCACCAGCGAAGGCTTTGCCGGCCGCAAGCCGATCGACGGCCGCATCTCGCGCGGGCCGAAGAAGTCGAACTGACACGGCACAGTCTTCGATTGTCATCAAAGTTTGGATTGTCATCACGAGCGAAGCGAGGGATCTGCTCTCGTGTGTGACCGCCATAAAGCTCGGCTTAGCAATGGATCGCGGGTGCCTCACGCATGGCTTCGTTTGGACTGCGTGGGCACTCGGCTTTGATGCCCCGTATCAGGGCACGGCTTCAGCCGTGCCGACCAGCCTCTACTAAGGACTGGGCTTTAGCCCCTGCAAATGTCGATCCCTTCACGCAACTCCGAAATTGCACAAATCCTTAGCTCCTCACGGACGTTCTTCGTAACAACTAAGACCAGCATGGGCCGAGCCTTATTGCAATCAGACCGCAATGCAAAGCTGTTGATTGAGGTGTTGCGCTCATGCGTCGCATCAAAGAAGTTCGTAGTTCACGATTTCGTCGTGATGCCCGATCACCTTCATCTTCTAATTACGGTGGACGCCAGCTTGAGCATAGAACGCGCGATGCAGTTCATAAAGGGCGGCTTCTCGTATCGGTTGGGAAGAGAGGCTGGATATCGAGGCGCGGTGTGGCAACGCGGATTTTCAGAAGTTCGAGTTGAAGATCGCCAGAGCTTCTTGAAGCACCGCGAGTATATAGCTCAAAATCCGGTAAGAGCGGGTTTGGCGGAGTCACCGGAATCGTATCCGTTTTGCTACGCTTATTTAGCGATGAAGAAGCGTGCAGGGGCTAAAGCCCAATCACATTCAGACGCTATCGGCACGACTGAAGTCGTGCCCTGATACAAAGCGATGACAAAGTGGATTCTGTTGATCGTTGGACTTCTGCTGCTGGTGTCGGGCGCTTGGGGATGGCTTTCGGCTCTCGCGTACGTCCCATCGTCAGACGCGCAGGCTGGTATTCGCAACAGCCCGTCATGCAAATCCCAATAACGCAACTGCCGAATGAAGACTCCAGCTAAACGTCATCAGCTCCTAAGGCTCCAGCAGTGCGCACGAAGTTCGCACGAAGGCTGGGGTGAACCACAGTCTCGAGATCGCCGTCGTTTCCCGAGTGTCGCACCGCATGCAGTACTGTTTCGACGGTTTTGAGGTCCACGGTAGCTAATCGAGCGGCCACGCCGCTGGAGCACCTGACCGCTCGGCGACTGCTTTATGGGTACACCGTCGGCATACGATTCGCATCATTGCCGTTCCATCGGATGGCGATTCCCGTTAGTCCAGGGCGACAACAGCTAGTATTCGGTCTAGCGGACACTCGTTAGCCGGTGCACCATCCGACGCTGAGCTTGTGTTTCTTCAAATCTGGCCGAACATGAAGGACAAATTCGTGGCCTCGACATCGACCTGACCTTCGAAGAGTCGCAGAATGGTCAATGGCGGTTGGGTTCTTCGCGCTTGCCTTTTCAACGTTCTTGTTTGTGAGATCGAATGGCGAAACCTAGTGCCCCGTCAGACCTCTCATGATCCAGCTTTCCTCCGCCGGAAAACGCTTCGGCCCCAAGCTCCTGTTCGAAAATCTCGACTGGCTGATCACGCCGCATGATCGCGTGGGGCTGGTCGGCGCCAACGGTACCGGCAAATCCACACTGCTGAAGGTTCTCGGCGGCATCGAAACGCTCGATTATGGCAGCATCACCTCCGCTAGAAACACGACGTTCGGATACTTGCCACAGGATGGCCTTCGTCTGGAGGGCCGCACCGTCTTTGCCGAGTGCATGTCGGTGTTCGACGATCTGCGCGCGCTTGAGACCGAGATGGAAGAGCTCACCCACAAGATGGCGGAGCTCGACCACACGTCTGCCGAATACCAGCAGGTGGCGGACCGATACCAACGCATCTCAGGCGAGTTTCACATGCGCGACGGCTACGCACTGGAATCGCAGGTCGGCACGGTGCTCGATGGCCTGGGCTTCCGCAAGGAAGACTGGACGCGGCAGACGGAAGAGTTCTCCGGCGGCTGGCAGATGCGCATTGCCTTGGGCAAGCTGCTGCTGTCGAAGCCGAACCTGCTGCTGCTCGACGAGCCCACCAACCACCTCGATCTCGAAACCCGCAACTGGCTCGAAGGGTACCTGCTGCAATATCCCTATGCGTACATCCTGATCTCGCACGATCGGTACTTCCTCGACGTGACGGTCGATCGCATCATGGAGATCTGGAACAAAGGCGTACACGTCTACAGCGGCAACTACGAGAAATATCTCCTGCAGAAGCAGGAGCGCCGCGATTCGCTCGTCGCCGCCTACAAGAATCAGCGCGACCGCATCGAGCAGCTTGAGGCGTTTATCAACCGCTTTCGCTACCAGGCGACCAAGGCCAAGCAGGTGCAGAGCCGCATCAAGGAACTGGACAAGATCGAGCGCATCGAGGTTCCGCCGGACGAGAAGACCATTCACTTCAGCTTCCCGCAGCCGAAGCCGAGCGGGCGCACCGTAGTCGAATGCACCGGAGTGGCGAAGAGCTACGGGCCGAAGGAGGTCTTCCGCGATGTGAACTTCACGATCCAGCGCGGCGATCGCATCGCGCTGGTCGGCGTGAATGGAGCGGGCAAATCGACGTTGATTAAGCTGCTGACCGGAATCGAGCCGCTAACGGAAGGCATGCTTCATCTCGGCCACAACGTTGAGCCCGACTACTTCGCGCAGGACCAGTACAAAGAGCTCGATCCCGAGCGTCGCATGTTGGACGACCTCTCTGACGTAGCGGTGCAAAAGACAACGTCGGAGCTGCGCGGGCTTCTCGGCTGCTTCCTGTTCTCCGAAGACGACGCGTTCAAGCCCATCGGCGTGCTCTCTGGTGGCGAGCGCAATCGTTATGCCCTGGCACGCATGCTGCTGCATCCGTCGAACTTCCTCTTGCTGGACGAGCCGACCAACCACCTCGACATGCGCGCCAAAGACGTTCTGCTGGAAGCCTTGCAGAAGTACAACGGAACGGTTGTCTTCGTGTCGCACGACCGCTACTTCATCGACAAGCTGGCAACGCGGATCTTCGAGATCGGCAATGGACGCGTAGATGTTTTCCCCGGCAACTACGAAGACTATCTCTGGCGCAAGCAGCGCGGGTCAGACGAAGATGGCGTCTGACGGTCTGTCGAGCGACTATCCCACGCTGTCGGATGTTCCGGGATACGTGCAGAAATACGATCACGCCGGCGTTGCCAAAGCAATCGCCGTCCGAGGACGGCAACGGGAATTCCGGTGGCGCCAGGAAGCGTATCAATCCCATCAAGCTGAAGCAGATGCAGGACCAACAACAGCAGGTCGAAGCAGAAATCGCGCGTCTGGAGCAGGGAATCGCCCAGTGCGAACTCGAGCTGCAGTCGTATGTCAGCGCCGAAGAAACACAACAGCAGACAGACCTGCTGGCGCAATATCGCGTTGAACTCGCGCAGAAAATGCAGGAATGGGAAGAGCTCTCCACAGCGCTGCAATAGTTGTCAGTTGCCGGTTGATAGTTGTCAGAAAGAAGTTGAACAGGTACTCAGAGGTTTTAGCTACGTTAACACTGCAGCTTCGGACAACTGTTTCCAGTACGTCGCTCCTGCATCCCCAGCCTGCACCAACAAGATTGGTTAAGCAGCGGACGAACGCCAACGATGGTCGTTTATCACAGACTCCTTCGGTCCGTTTGCGTTTTCATATTGAATTGAGGACGAAGGTTAATGAAGGTCGCATCATATCGAGACTTGGTCGCATGGCAACGTGGCATGGCCCTGACAAAGATGATCTACGTCGCTAGCGCTCAATTCCCGCGGGAAGAGATCTTTGGGCTGAAGTCGCAGATGCGAAGGTGCTCGGTGTCGGTTCCTAGCAACATTGCTGAAGGACAGGGCAGAACGACGCGTGGCGAGTTTTATCAGTTTCTCGGGCAGGCCCGCGGATCGCTGTATGAGTTAGAAACTCAGACGCTGCTTGCATCGGAACTTGGATATTTGTCGGTCGAGCAGCGCGAAGCTTTAATCCGCGAATCCAGAGACTTGGGGCGTATTTTGAACGGACTGATGAACTCCATCAGACCAGCGGCGCCACCAAAAGCTTCGGTCTGAGAAAGCGGCTTCTTAACGGGTGCGGCACCTGCAAGTCGTACCGATACCGTTGCCGTTCTTGCAGTTCGGCATTTGCCAGTTGCTTGCAAACTCCGGGCTTATAACTAGTTGCTGCTAACTTCTTGCAATCGCCAACTTCTTACTGACAACTGACAACTGCCAACTGACAACCTTCTACTTCTTCATCAACTCATCGGTCAGCACTTGCGCTTTCTTTGCCAGGTTCGATGCCCGCTCGTAATCACCTTCGGTTATCGCCTTGCGCGACTGGCTGATGTACGTCCTGATCTGCGTGAGCATCGCCTGTTGATCAGAACTTAAGTTGCTGCTGTCGACACGCTTGAGATCATTTTCTGTGGTGTCGAGCAGCCGGGTCGTCGATTGCCGGTCGCGAGCCGCCTCGGCGCTAGTTATGTCTGGGCCAATCGCAACCTCGGCGGCGGAATTAGCCGGGTTCGGCGGCGGATGCAGCTCCGCCGTTGTAGCCGGCGCCGCTGTTTGCGTTGGGGATGGCTGGGCCGTTGCCTGAGTGGGCTTCGCTTTCTTGCGAGTCTTCTTCGTCGGCAGCGGCGGAGGAGCCTGCTTGGCAGCAGCTTCTTCCGGATTTTCCGGCACCGGCTCCGGCTGTATCTCGTACGGCAATGTCTGGGTGAGGGTAGGCGCTTCGGCAGGTCCCGGCAGGTTGGGCGTTTGCACTACCTGCTTCTTGTGGCAGCCGAGCTGGAAGGCAAGCAGCGCCACCAGCAGGCCGAGGACGAATTGGCGCTTGCTGTTCATTTTCTAACTGCCCGGCCCCGATCCCCAAAAGCAGGAATCGGTCAGGCAACACTAACAATACACAATGTTAAATCTACGACCGTGCGCGTGTCTGGTCATCAGGCTGACCGGCGGCAGCCATCGCCGAACCGGGATTTTGGCCAGCTGACGCCAACGGCAGACAGAGCCGAAAGGTCGTGCCGCTTCCGACTTCTGTCTCGAAATCAAGCGAACCGTGATGCATCTGCAACACCCGGTAAGTCATGGCCAGCCCAATGCCGCTTCCGGTTTTCTTGGTTGTGAAGTAAAGATTGAAAATCCTGTCGCGAATCTCCGGCGGTATGCCGGGCCCCGCGTCGCGTACCTCGACGGTAGCCGCCTTGTCGTCATGACGCGCGGTAATTTGTAACGTGCCTCCCTCAGGCATCGCCTGAACACCGTTCAGCACCACGTTATCCAGCGCTTGCTTCACCAAGTCATAATCGATGAGAACCGGCAGGGGCGCGGTCCCCAATTGCATGACGATGCTGACGCCGTTCTGCTCCGCCTCAGGCGCAGCCAGTTGTGTCACCTCTTCCAGAACGCGGCGCAGGTCGGTGCTCTTCAGCCTCAACTCAACCGGACGATTGAAATCGACCAGCGTCTGGACCACGCGATCAAGCCGGTGAATCTCGTTGCTGATGATGTCCATGTGACGGCGCGTATCGGGCTGCGCATCGCGCATCTTCTCGCGCAGCAGCTCAAGGTGTACCACGATTGCGTTAATGGGATTTTTCACCTCGTGGGCCACACCTGAGGTGAGCCTGCCAATGGATGCCAGCCGGTGCGAGAGTTCGATCTCGTTTTCAATGCGACGCACCGATTCGGCATCGCGCATCGTCAGCAGCGCGCCAATGCGCTCCCCACGCTCAGAGATGAAGTCCAGCGCAATCTGCACGCGCTGACCGGTCTGCAACTCAATTTCCCGCTGCGGCACCGACTGGTGCAGCGCAAAAGCGTCAAGCACAACGGTTCCCAACCTGCCGTCGAGTTTGAAAATGTCCTCTACGGTATGGCCGAGGATCTCGCTGCGGCGCCGGCCTACGAAGCGTTCCGCGGACGAGCTGACCAGCACCACGCGTGAGTCGCGAGTGAAGAGAATGAGACCGTCCTGGAGTGACTCCATCAACTGGTCGAGGTTCTCCTTCATCGCAGTGAAGACTTCCTTCACATCGCGCATTTGGCGGCCCAGGCGATCGATCTTGGTATTGACGACGCCGTACTCGTCGGTTCGCTGGAGCTCGGGTTCCGGTGCGGAATCAGATGCCCCCGCCGTCATCTGATCGAGCCGGCGGCCAATTTCTTCCAGCGGCCGCAATGCGATGTTGGAGAGGCCTGCCGCCAGGGCAAGCGATACCAGGATGGCAAGGCTGGAAAATCCAAGAGCGCGAATCAACTGCGGCTGAATATCGTGCTTGAAGAGGACAGTCGAGATGCCAACCCGTACATCGCCAAACGGCCGCCCCTCCCGCCGGATTTGTACGTGGTGGTCGTACACTCGGGGTGGACCGTAGAACACCTGAAGCTGTTTGTAGAGGCTCGCTCCCAGCAGGGTGTCGAAATCTTCCCGAACATCGAGCCGAGTGCCTATTGGGTTCTGATTCGTGTCAACGATCGCGCGCCCGTCGTTGTCGGCAATCGCAGCGTCGTAGACGATATCGGAGAAACCTATGATCGAGTTGAAGAGCGAGTGCAACCCAGGGTCGTGCTGCAACCGTTCCGCAATCGCCAGATTCACGGCTTTCGGGTCGCTGGGATCAGCTCCCAGGGTGGCGGCATCGACGTGAGTCACGTCTCCCGCGCGCTCCAGAATTTCTTTCGCAAATAAGTCGGCGGTCTGGTAAGCCTGCGTCGTGCGCTGCCGCACTACCTTGGTAACGTAGAGGAACGAGAATGTAGCCACCAGGGCAAAGACCATGCCACTGATGGCCAGCACGAGCTTGGTTTTGAGGCTAATGGGAGCCATCGAAAGTCTTAAAAGGACGGTGGCGTATTGGAATCATAACAGGCGTTCGAGGCAAACAGCGAAAGAGAGCTGCCTCCGAAAGCGGCCCAGCTTGTGGTACCTTTTACTGCGGTCAGAATACAACCCAGGCAGCCTTGGGGGCCTCTAAATAAACATCCAGCCGCACTTATGCCCGGGCTGAGGAGAGTGAAGGTGGCACATACCGCAATGGGAGCCTCCGTGCAGAACGAAACCGTAACCAAACTGCGTACCCTGGCGCATGATCTCAGCAATTCCATCGAAACTGTTATGCAGGCTTCTTATCTTCTTGCCCAGGCCAAGTTAGAAGAGCCCAACAAGAAATGGCTCGATCTGATTGACAAGGCCACTCAGGACGCGGCCCGCATCAATCGCGAGATTCGCGAGATCCTGCGCTCACTGAGCTGAGGTTCGGTCCCTTACGAATGCTGTTAAGCGGCTTGCGGGAGTCGCAGAAAATCCTGTGCCTGCCGATAACCCTCGAAGGTCCCCACGTCCATGTAGCTCTCGCCTACGTGATAGCCGCGCACCAGATTACCGGCCGCGATGTAGGCGTTCAGTAAGCTCCCCAGATACTCATCGCAGCGATGCCGTGATTCCCATAACGATCGCAAAGCGTGGAAGGCGCTGCCCGTACTTGTGATCGCACCCCAAATCCATTGCGAATGTGCGTGTGCCTGTTTCACCTCAACCTTCACGACGTAATCCTGAGCATCACAGACCACCGCGTCGAAAACGCTTGGATCGACTACGGGAAAGAGCACCAGATTTACGTCGGCGTCGTCTCGTTCCAGCGGCAGTCGATAGGCGTTCTCTGGGAACCAGATGGTGTCGGGTAGTCCGATCAAAACCTGGTCGTGATGCGCGGTGAATGGCGTTGCTCGAAACAGCGCGTCGCACAGTCCCATTGGCCTTTGCTGGACCACGTAGAAGATTTCGGCGTTGTAGTCGCGCTCCGCGTAGTAGCGAACGATGTCACTCTTCTCGGCAGAAATGATCATGCAGATTTGAGTCGCACCGGCAGCGATCATGCGTTCCACCAGATACTCCGAAACTGCTTTGGGACGCTCCACTCCGTGGACGACGCGTGAACCCACCGGCAGCAGTTCCTTCGAGCAGCCGAGCGGTTGAATGCGCTGGCCGGCTCCGGCGGCGGGGATAATACCGATCATGAGAATGTCTCCGCGATGACGGTCTTAGGTTGGCGTGCCTCTTCGCACGCAGCGAGTAGCTGCCTGGCGCGATGGTGGCCGGTGTGCTCGTCGAGAGTCCGTTCTCGGGCTCGTGCCGCCATGCGCTGCAAATCCGCATCGGGCAGTTGCAGCGCCCGCACTACATCATCGGCGCTGCGAACCACCAGTAATTCCTGCCCCAAGTCGAAAAAGCTCTCCAACCCTTCCCACTCATCCGTGAGCAATGGCGTGCCGCAGGCGGAGGCTTCGAAGAAGCGTCCCGAGGGGCAATAGCCGGATTGCGCCATCTCGCTGCGTGTCAGATTTAGGGTTGCGCGCGACGAGGAATACAGCGCGGGATGCTCCGACGGAGGTACATGTTCCACCCGCTTCACCCCGGCAGGCCATGCCCACTCTGTGGGATACATGGAACCGGCGAGGAGAAATGTCTGCCCGGGCAATCGTTCGGCGGCGCTCATAAAGAGCTCGCGGACGCAGTCTGCCCGGTCCGGCGCATAGGTACCCATGAAACTTAAATCGCACGCGAACCTTTCCCTGCGGGCGACGCGCACGTAGAGGTCGGGGTCGACGCAGCCGTACAGCGGCAGGACACAACGGGCTCCAAAGTTCTGCTCCAGAGTGCGCAGGATGTTTCCGCCAGTGAATGAGAGGTAGAGATCGAATTGGGAGATGAGATCGGCGCGAAGATAATCGGCACTCCCATTCTCCATCCGGTTCAGAGTGATTGGCGTGTCGAGATCGTAGAAGACATGCAGCGGGCCGTCGAGCTCGAGCAACTCTTCTGAGATACGAGCGCCTTCAGCAAGGTAGCTGGCGGTCACCACGATATCCGCAGCCTCGGCCTGACGCAGCGCGCTTCGGCGGACCGTGTCCCAATCTTTGTACAGGATGAGTTCGCAATATTCGCAACTGTCGAAGTCTCGGTGCCTGGCGTAGTAGGGCACGTCCTGCTCGTAGAAGACGACGCTCGTGACCCAAATCGTGGAGCGCTCGCAGCAGCGCGCGATACGGAGTGGCGTGACCATTTCCCCAGGACGAGGAGATCGTCAGTCCGAAAAACAGGATTTGCAAATTGCGAGCTCCCGGAATGTGGCAAGCCACATCACAACCTACTCAGGATTCGATGGAGTGATGAACAAAGGTGTTGGCTGCCCGCGGTAAGAGCAGCCACACCTGAAAGGGGGAATGTTGCGGGAGGAACGATGTTCAGGAATTGAGGGTGGCCACGGCGCTGACCTTCGCATTCAGCACGCGCGAAACCGGACATCCCACTTCAGCGTTGTGCACGGCTTCGTTAAACTTATCGCGATCGGCGCCGGGAATCCGTGCTGTCACTTCCAGTTGCGACGTGGTGATCGTCGGCTTACCATCGATGAAGTCCAGCGTCAGGGTGGCTTTGGTGTCGAGGCTTTCGGCAGTCATGCCCAACTTGCCCAACTCGGCGGAAAGCGCCATAGTAAAACATCCCGCGTGGGCAGCGGCGATCAGCTCTTCCGGATTGGTTCCTACACCTGATTCGAAACGAGTGCTGAACGAATATTGAGTGTTACTGAGTACTCCGCTCTGGCTCGAGATTGTGCCCTTGCCGTCTTTGAGACCTCCCGACCAATGAGCGCTCGCTGTACGTTGCATCTTTGAATACCTCCTGAGAGAAATCTAACTCTGAACCAAGGTACACGATGCGTTGCGTGCAAGTCCTCCAATTGCAGCCGAATTGAAGCCCCGGCAAGCGCCGAGCGGTAATAGCTCTTTCGTAACTATTGACTTCGTCTCATTTCTGATTAGCCTTGGGTCATCAATATGATCATTGCTGCTTTGTATTGCGACAACGAGCGGCATCCGTAATCTTGAATGCGCGCTGAGGTTTCCTTTCGCAATGCAGTAGCTCTAAATAGGGATTGAGCAGTGTCGATCACTGTTCTCCAATATTAGAGTGCCGTTTTGGACAAAGCCGTTGTTGCCTTGACACGTGGTTTTGTTACTGGCTTTTGCGTCGGCGCTTCATATAATGCGAGACGTCATAATAGGCTTCCGCGAACGTCGTAAATGTCATTTTGTGAACGGTTAATCGGCTGTAAGAGATTGCCGACGAAGTCGCGTTGTCGACAATCAGTTTTCAGATAAAGTTTAGGAGATTTGAAACCATGATGAGAGCTCTCGTTGCCGCACTTGCAAGTCTGATGTTGGCCGGCGTCCTCGCCGGAGCCACTGAACCGGTCGTTGACCTTGGTCCGTTAGCAGCTTTTTCATCCGTCCAGGGCTCGTCCATGGTTTTAGTAAGTGCACCATTTGTTGCCCCCGACGGCGACTCTATGTCGCACTAGACAAACGTTTCATCAGCCGAGGTCGTCCCTGACGACCTGGAGATATTTTATGAACCGAATCATTCTGTGTGCTCTCGCAGTTACTTTGATCGCTTCCACCGCTTTCGCAGGGGCAGTGCAGGCGCCCTCTGCCGTCGCTACAACGGTTTCAACTTTGACTCTTTCTAACAACGTAACGTTAGCAGCCAGTGTCTCGCCCGGAGAAGGAGCACCGATGCCGACCTGTTTCCCAGGGAAGAACTGCGGCGACTCGGATCAGCAGCAGAAGATTGCCGGAGAAGGAGCACCGATGCCGACCTGCTTCCCGGGCAAGAACTGCGGCGACTCGGATCAGCAGCAGAAGATTGCCGGAGAAGGAGCGCCGATGCCGACCTGCTTCCCAGGGAAGAACTGCGGCGACTCGGATCAGCAGCAGACGATCGCCGGAGAAGGAGCGCCGATGCCGACCTGCTTCCCGGGCAAGAACTGTGGCGACTCGGATCAGCAGCAGACGATTGCCGGAGAAGGAGCGCCGATGCCGACCTGCTTCCCGGGGAAGAACTGTGGCGACTCGGATCAGCAGCAGACGATTGCCGGAGAAGGAGCGCCGATGCCGACCTGCTTCCCGGGCAAGAACTGCGGCGACTCGGATCAGCAGCAGACGATTGCCGGAGAAGGAGCGCCGATGCCGACCTGCTTCCCAGGCAAGAACTGCGGCGACTCGGATCAGCAGCAGACGATTGCCGGAGAAGGAGCGCCGATGCCGACCTGCTTCCCAGGCAAGAACTGCGGCGACTCGGATCAGCAGCAGACGATTGCCGGAGAAGGAGCGCCGATGCCGACCTGCTTCCCAGGCAAGAACTGCGGCGACTCGGATCAGCAGCAGACGATTGCCGGAGAAGGAGCGCCGATGCCGACGTGTTTCCCGGGCAAGAACTGCGGCGACTCGGATCAGCAGCAGACGATTGCCGGAGAAGGAGCGCCGATGCCGACCTGCTTCCCGGGGAAGAACTGTGGAGATTCGGATCAGCAGCAGACGATTGCTGGAGAAGGAGCGCCGATGCCGACGTGTTTCCCCGGCAAGAATTGTGGAGACTCGGATCAGCAGCAGATCATTGCCGGAGCCGAGATTCAGCATGTTTTGGCAAACTTAGCGAGTTAACGTCTGGAGCTCCAATAGCTGGTTGATGTCAGGAACCTAGAAGACGAGTCTCTTTGTGCCGGTACGCGCCGACACTTTAGTGGGCCTGTGTATTTCCCGCTTGTCTGCCGCTGCCCGTAAGAATATGCTTGAGAGCGACAATGCATTCGCTCTCGCTCCAGACTGTGCTTTGGTTCGGCGCTCAGGCACTCGAACTGGCGATACTGGTATCCATGTACCGGCGTCGGATTCAGGAATATTATCCGGCATTCTTCTATTACATCATTCTTCAGGTGCTTTCCGATCCGTTTCTCACTCTGGCTCAAGATCGCTGGCCATATACCTATTATTTTGCGTACTGGATCACCGCCTGCCTCAGTGTAACCCTCTCTTTCTTTGTTCTGCTGGAAGTTTTTCGCGATGCATTCCGGCCATTCGAAGCTCTGCGAGAACTGAGCGCCATCCTCTTCCGCTGGGCCGCTCTGGTCTTACTCCTGGTTGTGGGAATGTCAGCACTGAACCTCTCGAGTCAAGACCATCTCGACACCCTTACCAAAACAATTCTCATGGTGGACCGTAACGTCCGCGTGATGTTGTGCGGCTTGGTTTTCTTCCTGGTCATGTTCAGCGAATACCTCGGAATCTCACGCCGTCACCTGATGTTTGGAGTAGCGGTGGGGTTCGGGTTCTTTTCCGCGATTCATATGTTGATTGCGATGGCTGTTGCGCATCCCACGGTCTTGCATCGCACCACCCTCTCGGCGATCAACAGCGGCGCCTACGTCATTGCATGTCTGATTTGGCTGTTCTACGTTGCCAACCCGAAGACCTTATTGGCTGGACAGACCACGGCTGTGTCACTGACCGACCAGTGGAACCAGGCCCTCGAAGACGCGCGCGCTCAGATACCTACTGAAAGCCTGCTGGATACCATGGACCAGACAGTGGCCGAGCTCCTCACTCGTCTCCGGAATGACGAACAGCAGAAAGTTCCCGTGGAATCCAAGCCTCCCGTTGTACTCCTGCAAAACCTTCGATCATCGTCGTACGACTAGACAGGCGTCTTTGTCTTTCGGGTGGGGTTAAAGAACGGCAAACTCCGGGTCGTGGCAGTAATTTTCTTGCGGACCGCTTCCACCGTGGATTCAATCTGCAACTGTGTCCCTGGCTTCGCGTGTTGCCGATCCACGCTGGCTAAGGCAATGAGCTGCTTCAGCAGCGGAGACCAGGTCGTCGATGTTGCCTTGCCGACCTGTTTAGCTCCCTTGTAAACGGGAACGTGCGCCCGCGATGCGATACTTGGCGTCTGCGGCGCGAGTCCGACTTTGTCGAACATCGCCTCCATCTCATCCCAGTTGATTTCCAGGCCCACCAGCACCCGCGACGGGCCTTTCTTCGATTCCTCAAGCAGTGCTTCGCGACCGATGAAGTTCTCTTTCTCGAAGTGCACCAGCTTGCCCAGTCCGATCTCAAACGGCGAATACTTCTGCGACTCGATGAGCGCTTTCTTACTGCTGACGTAATCGACATCGGCCAGGATGAGTCCAGCCTCGATGCGCGCCACGTCCAAGGCCAGCATGCCCGTGGGATGAATGTCGAACCGACGCCCCGCCTTCATCAACTCGTCCCACACGATTACCGCACTGTCCCACGGAATCCAGATCTCATATCCGAGATCGCCCGTATAGCCGGTACGCGAGATGTCGACTTTTATCCCGCCGATCTTGCCCGACGTTTTGCGAAAGTACTTCAGGTTCGCGATATCGGCTTCGGCAACACTCTTCAGTAGCGAGCCCGAGGTCGGTCCCTGCACAGCCAGAGCTGCAAGCTGCTCAGTGATGTCGCTGATCTCGACATCGAAGCCGATTGCGTTCTGGCGAAACCAGCGCAGGTTCGGATCAGCCGCCGTCCAGCGATAACGGTTCTCCTCCAGCCGAGTGATGGTGCCATCGTCGATGACCTTGCCGTCCTCATCGCACCAGCAGCAATAGATGACCTGCCCGACCCCGACCTTGTTGATGTCGCGCGCGATCACCCGGTTCACAAAGCGTGTCGCATCCCGGCCGCTGATCATGTATTTGAAAAGAGGAGTGACATCGATCAGTGCCGTAGCGTTCCGGATGGCGTTGTACTCGTGCTCGTGATGCGTCTCGTAGACGCTGACGGCGTAGTAGCCGGCCCACTCCCGATAGTTGAGGCTTTGGCAAAGCGGCAACGTTCTTTCGTGAAACGCGGTTCCGACCGGCAATGGATTCTCCCAAACTCGCGGCTGTGGGCGGATTATAGTAATCGTCAGGATACAACCGCAACCGCAGGCCGCACCACGCCCTGTGAGCGGCACGCAAGTAAACTTGCTTTGCGCGCAAACCCCGGATAGGCGGGCGCTCCACTCGGCGCTACAGTCGCATCATGCAAACCGAATTACATTGGCAACAGATTCTCTCTCGCGACGCCCGGCAGGACGGCCGCTTCGTGTTCGCGGTTCGCACCACCGGCGTGTACTGCCGCCCTTCGTGTCCCAGTCGGCGGCCGCGCCGCGACTCAGTTGAGTTCTTCGCTTCGCCCCAAGCCGCCGAGCGCGCCGGCTATCGCGCCTGCCTGCGTTGCAAACCGACCCAGATTTCCGAGCAGGCGCAGCACGTAATGCGGGCTCGTCAACTGCTCGACAACTCCGAGAGTGTGCTGACGTTGCAGGAGCTCAGCAAGCGCGTGGGAGTGAGTGCCTTTCATCTCCAGCGTCTGTTCAAACGGGCGACGGGACTCAGTCCCCGTGAATATCAGGCAGCGCGTCGCACTCAGCACGTTAAGTCGCGTTTGCGCGCCGGAGCTGACGTCACCACTTCACTCTACGACGCTGGATACAGCTCGCCCAGTCGCCTCTACGAAGTTGCCGATCAGCAACTCGGCATGACTCCAGCGACCTACGGCAGAGGTGGTTCCGGCGAACAAATCGCGTTCACCATAGCCGACTCGGCACTCGGCAAGATGCTGGTCGCGGCCACGCAACGCGGACTCTGCGCCGTGAGGTTCGGCGACGATGCCAAGCTGCTCGAACGCGACTTACGCGATGAATTTCACGCCGCCGACCTTCATCGTGACGACGATGGCTTGCGTAAATTTGTAACCCCGATTCTTTCGGCGCTTGCGACCCAGAAGACGCTGCTGGACTTGCCTCTCGACATCAGGGCAACGGCCTTTCAGCAGAAGGTGTGGAGTGCTCTACGGCAGATTCCTGCAGGCGAAACGCGGTCGTACTCTGAGATGGCAAAATCGCTTGACGACCCATCGGCGACTCGGGCAGTTGCGCGGGCGTGCGCCTCCAATCCAGTCGCTCTGGTTATCCCATGCCACCGTGTGGTTCGCGAGAACGGTGATCTGGCCGGTTATCGCTGGGGAGTGCAGCGCAAAGAGGAGTTACTACGGCGTGAGCGTGAGGCGGCCAGGCGAGCCGCCACACGCTGAATCCAAGTGCTGAAATCGCCGCCGTTGCGTCCAATCGGTGCTAACATCGAATCGCTGGGAGGGTCTCATGAGCAAGCTCCTGCTCTTCTCCTTGTTGGTATTTAGCACTGCCGCGTTCGCCCAGGTGGCAAACTCCGGTGTGACGCAACCAACCAACGAATCTGCCGCCGCACCTGCTAATCCCTACGCCGGAATGCCTCAGGGACTCAATCCTTTCGCCGGCAAGCAGACCAACGTCTCCGAGCAGAGCCGCATGTGTCTTCGAATTCATGCGTTCATCTTCAAAACTAACGATGATCGGGTTCCGGAGTTGGTACGCGAGACGACTTGTATGCCGGCAAGCGGCACCGCAGCGAAGAAGGTAAACCAAAACGTGCAGCCCAAACTGGTCCCCGCGACCGGCGGCAACTCGTTCTAGTTCTGCCGCAAAAGAGAGGCCCCGCTTGCGGCGGAGCCTCGCAACCACAAGCCGGGACTGTCGCTACGCGGCCTTAGCCTCGATATTCACGCTGCGCGCGATCTCGGTGAGCTTCTCGTCGGCTTCTTTCTCTTCGTCGAGTGTCTGCTGCAACAGATTCGCGATCTGCTGCTGACCCAGCAACTCGGCATAGGTGCGCACCGTGCCGTAGCCTGCCATCTCGTAGTGTTCCACGCGCTGGGCTGCGCTGATGATGCCGGCGTCGACCGTGGCGTTGTCGCCGCCCTGCGAGATGATCTCGTCGCCTTCCTTGATGACGCCCTTCATTCCTTTGCAGGTCTGGCCTGAGGCGTCCTCGCCCAGAATGTTGAAGACCTGGTCGAGGCGTTCAATCTGCTTGCGCGTGACGTTGAGGTGATCCTGCAGAGCGTTCTTGAGCTGAGGGTAGTGCGCAGCCTCGATCATCTTCGGCAGCGCCTCGGTGATCTGGTCTTCCGCGTCGTACAGGTCGCGTAGCTCCTGCAAGAAGAGCTGTTCCAGATTTTCGAGCTTCATAGTGAAAAGAGCCATAGTTCCTCCTGGATTTCGATTTCGGGACGCTTCGTAAGATGGCTGTCATCGCTGCGATGTTGGGTCGGCGAGGAAGATTTCGTGAGCTCTTAATAAGATGACCCGCGTGGACGCAAGCGGTATCATGCAAGGTTGCGGTTTTTATAATCCAATTCCGTCTTTCTCGAGGCCTTATGCCTGATCGTAAGATTCGTGTGCTGGTAGCCAAGCCTGGTCTGGACGGCCACGACCGTGGTGCAAAGGTAATTGCCCGGGCGCTGCGCGATGCCGGCATGGAAGTCATCTACACCGGCCTGCGCCAGACGCCGGAGATGGTGGTCAATGCATCGCTTCAGGAAGACGTCGACGTCATCGGCCTCAGCATTCTTTCCGGAGCACACAACGCCATCGTGCCTCGCGTCATGGACTTGCTGAAGCAGAACCAGATGGATGACGTGTTGGTGGTGATTGGCGGAATTATTCCGGATCAGGATATCGAGGGACTGAAGAAGGCGGGGTGGCCGCTGTCTTCCAGCCGGGAACTCCGATGGACTCGATCATCGAATTCATTCGCACCAATGTGAAATCGCGCGGCGTAGCGGCTGGGTAGTCTTCAACCTGCTGGATAGCACATCTTTGATTTGTCATCCTGAGCGCAGCGAAGGACCTGCAGTTCTGTCCGCACCGCCGAGCTCTCCCATGAGTGTCATCCCGAAGCGCAGCGAGGAACCTGCAGTTCGCCCGCGCCGCCGAAACTCTCCTATGAGTGTCATTCCGAGCGCAGCGAGGAACCTGCAGTTCGCCCATGCCGCCGAAACTCTCTCATGAGTGTCATTCCGAGCGCAGCGAGGGACCTGCAGTTTGCCCCCAGCGCCGAACCGCATCGCGTGAGCTCCATCACTGCTCATCCCTGCTTCGTCTGAAATACTGCGCGCGTGCAGGAGCCGAAATCGTACTGCGTGTACATCATGGCCAGTCGCTCGCTGACCCTCTACATCGGAGTAACTGGGCATCTTTGGAGGCGCGTTCTGGAGCACAAAGCGCACGACTACCCAAAGGGATTTACCGCCCGGTACCGGGTCGAGCGTCTGGTCCACGTTGAAGTTTTTGGAGAGATCACTGCAGCCATCGCGCGCGAAAAGGAACTGAAGGGCTGGCGGCGCGAAAAGAAAGTTGCACTGATTAGGGTCACCAATCCCACATGGTCTGATCTTGCGGAAGCTTGGTACACCCCTGCGGCCCTCAGCGGAAAGTTGGAAGTGGGGCCGCGATCCCATTTCTAGCCATCGTCCTTCGCCGCGCGAGCAAACTGCAGATCCCTCGCCCGCTGCGCGGACTCGGGATGACACACATGAGAGAGTTCGCCAGCGCGCCGCAGTTAAAGTGTCATCCCGAAGCGAAGCGAGGGAGCTGCAGTTAAGGTGTCATTCCGAGCGCAGCGAGGAACCTGCAGTTCGCCCGTGCCGCCGAACTCTCCCATGAGTGTCATTCCGAGCGCAGCGAGGAATCTGCAGTTCGCCATGCCGCCGAACTCTCTCATGAGTGTCATCCCGAAGCGAAGCGAGGAATCTGCAGTTCTGTTCACACCCCCAAGGACTCCCCTACAGCTTGTTCAGCCCATCCAGCGCCGCGACCTTGTACGCCTCGGCCAGCGTCGGGTAATTGAAAACCGTGTCCCGGAAATATTCGATCGTGCCGCCCATGGTAAGCACGGCCTGTCCGATGTGTACGATCTCCGTCGCGCGCTCGCCGATGATGTGGACGCTGATCAGCTTGAGCGTAGTGGGATCGAAGATCAGCTTCAGGAATCCCTCGTCGTCGCCCAGCATCTGCCCTTTGGCAAGCTCCGCATAGCGCGCCGTGCCGGTCTCATACGGGACCTTATCCCGGGTAAGCTGCTCCTCCGTCGGCCCGACCATCGAGATTTCAGGAATGGTGTAGATGCCGTACGGAATGAGATTGGGAGGAATGTTGCCCGGCACTCCGAAGATGTGGCAGCTTGCCAGCCTGCCCTGCTCCATCGAGGTGCTGGCGAGCGCCGGGAATCCGATGACATCTCCGGCGGCATACACGTGCGGCACTGAGGTCTGGAAGTTGATGTTGACGCTGATCTTGCCTCGGGCATCCGGCACTATTCCGAGTGCTTCAATGTTCAACTGATCGCTGTTCGCGTGGCGTCCCACAGCGTACAGCAGCGCTGATCCGTGCACCGTCTTGCCGCTTTCCAGTTTGGCGAAGACGCGGTCACGGTCTTCGTCAAAACCAACGGTCACCACCTTCTCGCCCAGCCGGAATACGGTACCGAACTGGCGAAGCTGGAAGCACAAACTCTCGACGATCTCGCGATCGGCAAAGTCCAGCAGCACCGGACGCTGGTCCAGCAGCGTGACCTTCACGCCCAGCGCGGCGAACATCGACGCGTACTCCAGCCCGATGATGCCGGCGCCCACGACGATCAACTCGCGCGGCAATTCTTGCAGGCCGTTCACCTGGTCGGAGTCGAAGATACGTTTACCGTCAATCGGGATCTGCGCGTCATGCGCGGGCCTGGTTCCGCAGGCGAGGACGAAATTCTCGCCACGCAGCAGAGTGTATCCACTGTCGCCTGTGACTTCGACGGTGTGATCGTCGATGAACCTGGCGTTGCCTTCGTAAACCGCGACTCGATTGCGACGCAGTTGCGACTTGATGACCTCAATCTCACGCGCCATCACCGCGTCGGCACGAAACACCAGGTCCTGCATCGAGATGTTGTCTTTGAGGGCGTAGCCGCGGCCGTAAAACGTTCGCTGCCGCAGGCCGCTGAGGTACAGGATGGCCTCGCGCAGCGTCTTGCTGGGAATAGTGCCGGTGTTGACGCACACTCCGCCGATGCTGCGCTTGCGCTCCACCACGGCGACTTTCTTGCGTAGCTTAGAGGCGCAGATCGCGGCTTTTTGTCCAGCGGGACCGCTTCCGATAACCACCAGGTCGTAGGTGCTGTTGCCGGCTGTTTCCATCATGCGGCCCTCAGGATTCCTCAGCGTGTGTTCGCCAATGATTTGTCGAGACAGAGTGTGTGCGTTTGAAACGTATCATCATATGCGGCTCGATGAAAGCTGCACGAGGTCAAAGTTAGATTTTGCCGAGGTCCTGTTAATACAACATTGCAGATTCCGTGAGCGAGGAGGGCTTACCAGGGCAAGTGCGGATGCAGCAGGTGAGGGAACATTCCCAGATATCGAGGCTGGAACAGATACATGTCGAGCGCAAAGAACCCAGTCGTGAGCGCGAAGCTGATTACGAACCTGCCAGGATCAGTGACCGCCTTGCGTGGCGTCAGCCAATAACCCCATACACATCCGATTACCACAAGTAGATTCGCGAACCATGCCGGAACCGCAATCAGCAGGTCTGGCCGAGCCAGATGTCCACTCTGTATCCAAAGGCTGAGCTGCTGCAGGCCGTTGACGAAGAACGTGCTGACAAACAGGTTGCTATACGCCCACAATCCTGCGGCGGAGAGCCCGATGAAGTAGCCCCAGCGGTTCTTGCGGAGGCTCAACCACACGGTGGCCAGATACATCCAGGCTTGGAAGAAGTGCAGCCAGCGAATGCTCGGCTCCCAAACGGCAGACACGAGCAGCATGAGGATAAACACGCTGGCTCCGATTATGATGAGCCACTCTGGCGCCCTTGTTCTCACAGGCACAGGTACGCGCGACCATCCGGAAAAGTTCACCCAAGCGGGCTTGTCCGGTGGCCCGTCGCGTCGGCTTCACACACCGCTGACCTTCCCTCCGTGCGATATACTTAGGGGTTTGCTCATCCTCGCTATTCAGATTCTGTAAGCTCTTTTCCTGGAAGGAGAAATCCCGTCATGTCTTCCGCCGCTGTAGCTTTTGCCCGTGAAAATC
The DNA here is from genome assembly GCA_963819645.1 of uncultured Acidobacteriaceae bacterium. Lineage (GTDB taxonomy): Bacteria > Acidobacteriota > Terriglobia > Terriglobales > Acidobacteriaceae > CAVVDY01. The sequence continues at coordinate 164,651 of CAWFWZ010000004.1, read as the reverse complement.
AGGGCCGTTTCTTAAACGAACTGAAAGACTTCCTGAAGTATTCCCAGCGTCAGCACTTTACCCGAGCACAGAGGCGACATAGACAAGGCCGCCCAGATGTGCGCCGACGAATTGAAGCGCATCGGCTTCGAAAATGTCGAGATCATCAAGACCGAGGGACATCCGCTGGTCTATGCCGACTGGCTGCATGCCGCCGGCAAGCCCACGGCTCTGTGCTACGCGCACTACGACGTGCAGCCGGCTGAGCCGCTCGACGAATGGAAGTCCCCGCCGTTTGTGGACAAAGATGCCTACCCGGTGAAGGGCGACAATGCGCAGGCCATTAAACAAAGCTGGAGCGAGCCCAGCGAGCGCAATCAGAACATCTACGCTCGCGGAGCCGTCGACGACAAAGGCCAGCTCTGGATGCAGATGAAGGCCTTCGAGTCGCTGTTCAAGGGCGGCAATGGAAAGCTGCCCATCAATATCCGTGTGCTGCTCGAGGGTGAAGAAGAAGTTGGCGGCGAGGCCATCGAAGCCTATCGTCAAGCAAAACGCCAACTCGCCGAAGCTGAAGGCTGACTTCGCGCTGGTCTGACCGATACCGAGCTGTTCGCGCCCGATCTTCCCACCCTGTGCGTTGGTCTGCGCGGGCTGGTTTATACCGAGCTCGAAGCGCAAGGCTCCAAGACCGATCTTGCACTCCGGCGTGTACGGCGGCGCCGCGCCGAACGCCATCTTCGGGCTGATCGAGATCATCAGCAAGCTGAAGGACGCTGACGGCAAGATCCAGATCCCCGGCTTCTACGACGACGTGCAGAAGCCGACCGACGCCGAACTGAAAGCGTGGCAGGAGCCTGCCCTTCGACGAGGAGGAATATCGCAAGAACGAAGTCGGCTCGCAACGTGCTGACGGGCGAGCCCGGCTATTCGGTGCTGTATCGTACCTGGGCTCGGCCAACGCTCGAGGTTCACGGAATCGTCGGCGGTTTCATTGGCTCTGGCGCCAAAACGGTTATCCCGGCGCGGGCGACTGCCAAAGTCTCGATGCGACTGGTTCCCGACCAGGATGCCGATGACATTTACAAGAAGTACTCGGACTATGTGGAGAAGATCACGCCCAAGGGCATCCAGACCAAAATAAAGATTCTGAGCAAAGGCCCGGCCTGCGTGGTCAGCACCGACAACAAATATGCCGAGGCCTCAGTCGAAGCCATGCACGAGGTCTTCGGCAAAGACACGGTTTACATTCGCTCGGGCGGTTCGATTCCCATCGTCACTCAATTCGAGAAAGACCTGAAGATTCCCAGCATCATGATGGGCATGGGTCTGCCGGACGACAATCTGCACGCGCCCAATGAGAAGTTCCATATCCCGAACTTCTATCGTGGCATTGAATCGCTGATTCGTTTCTTCCAGAAGCTCGGAGAGTAGTAGCCGCTACGCAAAATGACGGTTTTACTGGGGAGAGTTTTTGTAGAACTCTCCCCCTTTTTCGCGGTATTATTTTGGGGCGCCCCCCGCACCCCAAAACTCAACAGGAGCGCAGTATTGGTGTCTTACGATTTCCAGACTGCACTCGAGAAGCTACTCGTGTGCCTCGTCCTTCTTCTGGCCCTTCTTGTGGTCTCGCCCGCGTTCGCGGATACGGAGCCGAGTGCACCCGTGGCGCAGAGCGTTGTTGCTTCGCTGCCCGATAGTCCGGGCGCGACTAAATTCGCAGCAGAAGGCGCAGGTTCTTCGCCGGAGGATTCCTCCAGCAAAGCCAGCATACTTCCTGATGCCAATCCACAGTTGGTGACCACGCCGCCTGTTGAAAAGATTCAGTGGAAGCCCATGCTAATCCAGTCTCTGGAGTTCACCGTTTTCCAGCACGCCTGGCGCGCGGCGTTTGATCCCGGACTGCGTTATCTCATCTCACACAAGCCCTTCTGGCACGACTACGGCGTTTCCCTGACCGACTACCACATGAACCATTGGAGCGATGGCGACGATTTCATAGTGAACGATGTCGGTCACCCGCTTGAGGGAGGCGTCTATGGTCGTCTCTTCCTGCAAAACGATCCTAAGAGTTTCGTCGAGATCGGGAGGCACAACGGCTACTGGACGTCGCGCTTGCAATCGCTTGCCTGGATGACGCTATGGTCGACCCAGTTCGAGGTTGGGCCTCTCAGTGAAACGACCATCGGCAATCAGGGCGGTTTTTACTACAGCATAGGATGTGGCACAAACAAAGCGTGTCTCACCACTCCGCCCTACTCCGCGGGCGCAAACAAATACACCGGCATTGGCGGCATTACCAACAACACCGGTTGGACCGATTTCATCATCACGCCCGTTGTCGGCTTGGGCTGGGTGGTGGCGGAAGACGCCATCGACCGCTACATCGTGACGCCGATTGCGCGCGAGCATCGCATATTGGGCGGTCGCATACTTCGCAGTGCACTGGAACCCACTCGCTCGATGGGCGCGTTATTTGCAGGAAAGTTTCCCTGGATGCTGCCTGCTCCAGAAAATAATTTCATTTATAACGCAAAAGTGAAACCGCCGAAGCCGCCCAGAGATGCGGTCCAGCGTTGGGAGTTAGGAACGCAATATACCTATGTCAGCCTGCCCGTGCTTACGCGTGACTGTCCCACCACGTGTCGCGAAGGCTTTTCCGGAATGGGCACTACATTCACCTACAACTTCACCCACGGCTTCGCCTTCGACAGCACCACGAACTTCCTTCCCGGCCAGAACGGAAGCCAGGGCATGATGGAGGGACTCTATGGCATCAGGCTTGGTCAGCAATTCCATCACGTCGGCGTCTTCGGCAAGGTGCGCCCGGGATTCATCTACTACAAGAATGCGATTCCCGGCGGCGGAGATGACACCCCCAACAGCCTGACCCGCTTCGCTTGGGACATGGGCGGCATCGTTGAGGTTTATCCCGGTCGCGAGTCACGCTCGGTGCTCCGTTTCGATGTCGGGACCACGCTGGTGCGATACCTCACCGATCGCTACGACGATCGCTTCACGCAAATCGGCGGAGTCATCTCCAACCAGTACTGGGTGACCCAGGGCAACTTCCAGATCTCCACTGGATACACCTATCGCTTCTAGGGGCTGGTTGTGCGTGGTGAGTAGAACCTCATAACTTGCCTTGTATCAGGGCACGTCTTTAGACGTGCCGCAAGCGCCTGCCACAAAGCAGGGCTTCAGCCCCTGCTGCTACGCGCGCGGGTTGCAGGGGCTGAAGCCCTGCTTCTTTAAATCGCCGCTGTTCGGCACGACTGAAGGTCGTGCCCTGATACAAAGCGATGGCTCTGTAGTACCCTGTCCCCACTGAGCCGATGCCGCACTCCGAGATATTCAAGGAACTCTCCTACGTGTTCATCGCCGCCGTTCTCGGCGGCATGCTGGCGTGGCGTCTGCGCCAGCCGCTCATCCTGGGCTATGTCTTCGCCGGTATTGCAATCAGCCCCTTCACCCCGGGGCCGGCGATTCACGAGGCGCACACCTTCGAACTGCTCGCCGAGGTAGGCGTCATCTTCCTGATGTTCACCATCGGTCTCGAGTTCTCGGTCAAGGAGTTGCTGCGAGTAAAAGGCATCGCGCTTGTCGGAGGACCGCTCGGAATCGCCGCCTGCGGCCTGATGGGGCTTGGCGTCGGGAGCTCTGCTGGGATGGGGAATGCTGCCGGGCCTCGCCGTGGGGCTGGTGATCTCTGTCGCCAGCACCATGGTCATGTCGCGGCTGCTAATTGACCGGGGAGAGCTGCAATCGGAGCAGGGGCGCGTGATGATCGCCATCACTCTGGTTGAAGACCTTGGCACCGTCGTGCTTATCATTGTGCTGCCGCTGCTGGCGAATTTCACTCCGTCGCACCTGATCGCGCTGGCGAAGCAACTGGGGCTGGCTGCTCTGGTGCTCGTGCCGCTCATATTCCTGGCGAGATATCTGGTGCCGCGTCTTCTGGCGGTGATCTCGCGCATGTGCAGCGATGAGATCTTCTTGCTGCTCACGCTGGCGGTCTGTCTCGGCGCCGCCGCCATTACTCAGGCGGTAGGCCTCTCACTAGCCATCGGAGCGTTCGTCGGTGGCCTCACCATCAGCGGCTCGGAGCATGCACACCGCGCCCTGGAACGGCTCATGCCCTTGCGCGATGCCTTCGTCGCACTCTTCTTCGTGACCGTAGGCACGTTGATCAATCCTCGTGGCATATTCGCCGACACCGGAGTGCTGCTGGCCATAGTCGGCATGGTTGTTGTCGGCAAAGCCGTGATCTGGACGGGCATCACGAAGAGCTTCGGATATTCCACGCGGACTTCGTTGCTGGTAGGAACTGGGCTGACGCAAATCGGGGAGTTCTCATTCATCCTGGTGCAGGCAGCGCGCACCAGCGGCCTGCTGACGGAGAGCTTCTACCACGCGACTCTTGCGGCCTCTCTCATCACCATCCTGATCAACGCCGCGTTGGTTCGCTCGATGCCAAACTGGCTGGCGCTGCCACGGCGTCGGCCGCGGAGGCGTGTGGCAGCTGACTAATCTCTCGGCTGTCATGCTGAGCGCTCTTTTGGAACTGCCGCGACTTCACTGATTAACCGACTTGGTACCGCCCCGGATTGGCGGTTGATTCCCCTCTGCGTTGCACCTACACTAGTGCAAGCTCTCAGACTCTCCTCGACCTCTCTGAAATATCCTCACGCCTGAATCTCGCGTACTTGCTGCAATTAAGGTGCAATATGCTGTGGTTTCCACAACTCAGGCACTAAATATAGCGTTTTGTATCTTGACCCCTCCCCCCGAAGGCCGTTACAGTTGCCTTGGATTAGGCAGAGGGGAACCAAGGGTTAAGCAATCCGGTGCCTCTTCTGCCCGCGCGGTTCGTCTACAGAATAGGCACCCTTCCCGGCCGGGCACAAAGTCCCGAAGTGGTGGGATTCCCGGCGAGTGCAAGGAGTAGAAGTTGCTCAAGATCAAGAAGCTGCAAATCCTGGGATTTAAATCGTTCTGCGATCGCACCGAGTTGCGTTTCGAGGGCGAAGGCATTTCCGCCATCGTCGGCCCCAATGGATGCGGCAAATCGAATATTTCCGACGCCATCTCCTGGGTTCTGGGCGAACAGTCGGCGCGCTCGTTACGCGGCGTCAACATGCAGGACGTCATCTTCGCCGGCACCCGAGAGCGCAAGCCAACCGGCATGGCTGAGGTCACGCTGACCCTGGTCGATCCCGCGGTATACGGCGATGTGGGTGAGCCTGAAGTCGATGTGCAGGACGACATGCCCGAGGACTGGGACGAGTCTTCGATCCGCGCCGCCAGCGCCGACGATGCCGAGCGCTATATGGAGGAAGTTCGTCCCGGGCAGAGCGACGATGAAGAATCGCCTGCAGCCGAAACCAGTGCCGAACCGGTTGCCGCTTCGCCAGTGCAGCAGGTGGTGCTCAAGATTCGCCGTCGCAAGTTCAAGCGCACATTCAAGGCCGGAGAGATCGCCGTTACCCGGCGGCTCTTCCGTACCGGCGAAAGCGAATATCTGCTGAACGGAAAGCTCTGCCGCCTGCGCGACATTCAGGACCTGTTCATGGGTACGGGCCTGGGTCCGGAGTCGTACGCCATCATCGAGCAGGGACGCATTGGGCAGATCCTGAGCAGCAAGCCGACCGATCGTCGCGCCATCATCGAAGAGGCTGCGGGCATTACGAAATTCAAGACGCGCAAGCGTCTGGCCGAAGCTCGCCTGGAAGACGCCAAGCAGAACCTCTCGCGCATCAACGACATCTTCGACGAAGTCACGCGCCAGATGAACTCGCTGAAGCGCCAGGCCAGCAAGGCCGAGCGCTATGCCAAGCTGCGCGACGAAATGCGCGCCAAGCTGCGTGTCGTCCTCACCAGCAAGTTCGCACAGCTCGAATCAGAAGCTGCCTCGCTGGAATCGCAGCTCACCGTGCTTGGTGAGGAAATGCGGACCAAGCTCGAAGCGTCGCAGCAGATGGAGTCCGAGCACAGCGAACTCACCCAACGCGGATACACCGTGGAGCGCGACGCGCAAACTAATCGCGAACAACTCAATACGCTGGCGATGGAACTGGATCGCGCGACAGCGCGGCGTCGCACCAATGAAGAGCGCTGTGCCGAACTGGAGGCGCGCTCCGCCGGAGCGCAGGCTGAGATAGCCGACCAGTGAAGCTCAGCTCTCGCAGCTTGAGCAGGAAGCTGGAAGCAAATCGCGCGACGTTGCAATCGGCGAATGCCGATGTTGACGCGCACAAGCCGAGCTTCAGCAGCGGCAGGCAGAAGCTGCGGCCGCTTCCGCCAACCTGATGCAGTTGGAGGGTCAGCAGGAGCAGCGCCGCAGCCAGATCATGCAGGCCGTGTCGCAAGGCTCGTCGGCTCCGCAATCGCATCACGCAGGCGGAAGAGCGTCTCGCCGCCCTGGATCGCGATGCCCACCGGCTGAATTCCGAAGTCGCGGCCGCCAATCAGCAACTGGACACGTTCGGTGGTCAGCGCGGCCAGCTAGGACTGGAGTTTGAGTCCGCGACGCAGCTGGTTTCCGAGCTTGGACTGGACGCATCACCGGAACTCGCCAGAAGCTGGATGAGCTGCGCGCCGCCGAAGACCGACGGCAAGCGCCAGTCTCGACGGCATGCGTTCTGAGTTTGCCGGATTGATGGGCCGCCGCGGCTCGCTGGAAGCTGTCATCGCCGAGCATGGCTACTCGACCGAATCCGTTCGCCGCCTCTTCAAGTCGGGAGCCCTTAACGGTGGTCACGCGCCCGCCGGAGTGCTCGCCGACTTCCTCGAAGTGGAAGACCGCTATCGAACACGTGGTCGAAGACTTCCTGCGCGACGAGCTGAACTACATCGTGGTGAAGTCGTGGGATGCCGCCGACGAAGGCTTGCGCCTGCTGCGCAGCGATGTCGATGGTCGCGCCACCTTCCTCGTCCATCCCGGAAGACTCGCAGGCAAAGTTCTCCTTCGTTCACGACGAGGTCAGCTACGGGGTCCGCGACGCGACAGCGTGGTTCCGATGAAGGACTGCATTCGCGTGCTCAACGGCTTTGGCAAGTCGCTCGAGGTCGATCCTGCCGAAGCTGGGCAACGGCTACATCGTTCCCGATCCCAGCGTCGGGCGCGAGCTCGCGTTGGAGAATCCCGACGCGTTCTTCCTCTCGCAGTCGGGTGAGTGCTTCCACAACGTGACCGTCACCGGAGGCAAGCAGCGCAGCGAAGGTCCGCTGTCGATGAAGCGTGAGCTGCGCGACGTCCTGAAGCAAATGGACGAACTAGAGGCGGCGATTCGCGACAAGGAGCTGCGGGTCGCGGCCATTGGACGCGAGATCGGCGAGCTTGGCGGGTTATTGCAGCGGCTGGAGGACGAGAAGCGCGACGCCGAGCGTCAGGCCATGACGTCGGGCCATACGTTGAATCAGCTTTCGGGCGAAATGACGCGGGTTCGCGAGCGGCTTACGACCTACGAGGGCGAGCTACAGCGTTTGTCTTCCGAACGGATCGAGCGTGAGGCGTTCGTCGCCAGCCACACCGCGGAACTCGAACAGCTTGAGCAGAGGCAGCGCGCGCTTGAAGACGAGTTGCAGGCGGCGCAGTCCAGCTTCGAAGGCTTGCGGCAGCGCCGCGACGAATCGGTGCAGCTGGCGACCGAGGCGCGCGCACAGCTAGCCACGCTGGAAGAACGGCGGCGTGGCGCCATCGCCAACGTGCAGCGGTTGGAGTCGATGACGACCGAGGCTGCCGGCCGCGTAGCCAAGCTGCGGGGCCAGATCGATTCCGCCGCTGCCGAAATGCAACAGCGCGAGTCGGAGAATATCCGCTTGGCCGAACAGGTTGTCGTATGGGAAGCGGAACGCGAGGCCGCTCAAACGCGCGACCATGAAATCGCGGAGGAGTTACAACAGGTTCGTGCCCGGCTCGCTCAGCTGGAAGAGGAGCTGAAGACCGCGCGCGCCGAGCTCGACGCGGCTCGCGACCGTCGCGGCGAGCTGGCTGCGGAGCAGGCCCGGCTGCACTCCGACATGCAACATCTGTCCGAAACCTGCGTACAGGAGCTGAGCACGCAGCGCGAAGAGCTGATGAGCGACGATTCGGTCGTGCGAATTTCAGGTGACGCTGTTGATCGCCGAAGAAGAAGCCTACAAAGAGATGCGCACGCGCCTCGAGAACATGGGGCCGGTCAACATGATGGCCCTTGAGGAGTACCAGGAGACGGCGCAGCGCCACGAATTCCTCGACACTCAGCGCAAAGACCTGCTGGACTCGATCGAGAATACGCAAAACACAATTAAGGAAATCGAAATCGTCTCGCGACAGAAATTCGAAGAGGCGTTTGCCGCGATCAACGAAAACTTCAGCCGGACGTTCGTCAAGTTGTTCGGCGGCGGTCAGGCGTTCATGCGGCTCACCGATCAGGAAAATTCAGCCGAAAGCGGACTCGACGTGGTGGCTTCACCTCCGGGCAAGAAGCTGCAAAACGTGTTGCTGCTTTCCGGCGGCGAGAAGGCCCTGACGGCGTTCGCGCTGCTGGTCGGCATCTTCCAGTATGTGCCCAGCCCGTTCTGCATCCTCGACGAAGTCGACGCGCCGCTGGACGAAGCCAACATCGGTCGCTTCACCGAACTGGTTCGCGACATGAGCTCGCAAACCCAGTTCATCATCATCACTCACAGCAAGAAGACCATGAGCATGGCGCCGACAATGTATGGCGTCACCATGCAGGAGCCGGGAGTATCCAAGCTGGTTTCAGTGCGGCTGCAGGGAAGCACGCCGAGGCTGGTTGCTGCCAGCGCGTAACCCGGCGGAAGGTCTATCAGGCAAATAACAAAGGGAGGCCGCGGCCTCCCTTTTTGTATCTCGATCCGGGTGTTACTGACCGGAAGTTGAATTCGATCCACCCTCAGCCAGCACCAGTGCCTGATTCGAACCGCCGAACTGGATCTGCTGCAGCTTGCGGGTTGAGCCTTCGGTGTTGAACTCGACCGACGTGGTGTGGATCATCCTGTCGGCCGGCTTTACCTGCGCCTGCGCAGTGGCAACTTCCTTCTTGCCCTTCTTGAACGTCAGCTGGGTAGTGGGGGCGTTGTCATCAAAGGTGACCTTGTAGTCGCCGGGCTGGAGGGTAGTGCCGTTGACCTGGACTGGATCCGAAAAAGTCAGTGTCTTGGAGACAGTGCCCGCAAAGGCGGCGCCTGTCAGCATGAGTGTTAGAGCTGTACCGCAAACAAGAGTTACAAAGCGCTTCATTGACGTAAACTCCTTCTTCTATGGATAGACTGTTAGTTCTGGCCTACTCTGACCACACAAGATATTGACTACGATGCGGCCGAAAGGTTTCGTGAATTATTGACCAGTAGCTGCTACGAAGTGGTGAGCTGCTTAGTTCCAGCCAGAGTAGAAGAAAACTGTTAACTAGTGTAAAGAGGGCATCTTTAGCGGCTGGGATAAATAGGCAGAATGGCGGGATGAAATGCACTTCACGGAATTGTCGCGGTCACATTCAAGTGACGCGCATCACAAACAGGTGCAGCAGCATCCAATATCCAGGGTTATTGTTGATTTTGTGATTATCTAGGTCGATTGTCTACGATACAGGCGGTAGTTCGTCCTACTCCCAACCCATTCGTGCCCGCAGCGCGGTAATGTGCGCGGTGTGATGCGCCGAATGCCAGGCGTACAGCGCCAGCATTCGATCGAGCGAGAGCACACCCGATTCGGGATGCCGCAACGTGCGAGAAAAATCCTCCGCACTCATCGACTGCAGCAGAGTGACCCACCGTCCGTGTAGCGCCTGCAGCAGGCGCAAAGACGTTTCCACAGGCGTTTGTTCGGAATCCGGCAGCTTGGCCCAGAGGTCTTCCTTGTAGGTCTTAATCGCGGGCTCAAATTCTGTCAGCGCCCACTTGAAGCGGATGTAAGCATTCATGTGACTGTCCGGTACATGATGTACCACCTGGCGCACCGTCCAGCCATCCGGGCGATAAGGAGTGTCGAGTTGCTTCGCGTCGAGGCCATCGATGGCGGCGTTCAGATTCGCCGGAAGCTTAGACAGCACGTCGATGTAATGCACGCGCCGCTTCGTCATCTGCTCGTCGTTTTCCGGTGGAACCCACTCGAATTTGCCAATCGGATATCGCAGGTCTGCCAAGCTGCACCTCTACTAATAATCTACTACCGATGCGGCTAATCAAGGCCGCGCACTTCGCTGGTGGGAAGCCATTCCAGGCTGCACGGCCCGGGCGTCGCGGTAGAAGATTTCTCTGCCGCGGCTTTGTCCTTCGACGGCGGTTGTTTCCCGCAGGTCAGCCGCACCCGGCGCACAATGTGCACCTGCGACGACGGCGGGAACTTCACCGGCACAGAAATGTTTTTCAGGGTGTCGGTGAAGCTGCGCAGGCTTTCTTCGCCGCGCACGAATTTCACCTGCTCGATCTTGCCCGGGCCAACCAGCAAAAAGAAGTCGGCGGTTCCGGCCTGCACCATATCGAGCTTCTCGGTTCGCTCGTTGATCTGCTCTTTACGCGCTTTCGTGATCATCGAGTCGAGCGCGCCGCCGCTCACACCAAGACTCTTCAGCTTGTCGCGTGCGGTCGAACTCGGACTATCCCCGGTCAGCGCCAACACGTAATAATGCACCGCCTGGTCGTGATTGCCCCTCTTATCCGCGATGTCGCCCAGGTGTTCGGCGACCGCGCCGCTCTCCGTCCCCTGCCACGCGGGCAGGATGTAGGCCTCTGCCTTATCGATGTCGCCGCTCTTGTACAGCACCCAGCCTTTGGTGTCCCACACATTGAACAGCATCTGGGTATTCCCCAGGTCGGGGAATCGCAGGTTCGTCAGCGACACATCGCGCAACTGAGTTTCTAACGCGCTGATAGCGGCATCCGCGTAACCGTCGGCGCGCTTCAGTTCGGTGTTCTGTTCGGCCATCGCATAGGCGACGTCATTCCATACCAGAGGCGACGGCGCCATGGTGATGGCTTTGTCAAACGACGCCATCCCCTTCTCCGTCTGACCGTCTCCCAGGTAGGCTTGCCCGAGGCTCGCCAGAAGCAGCGGATTGTTCGGTTGCACCGAGACAGCTTTCTCCAATTCCGGAACGGCTTCGCCAAAACGCTTCAAGTTGATGTACAGCACGCCGAGCCTGGCATGCGCACCCGGGTCCAGCGGATTGATCTCGATTTGTTTCTTGAACTGAGCAATGGCGTCGTCATACTTCTGTTGTTGCACATACGCCTGACCTAACTCGCTGTAAGCCGAGTCATCGTACGGATTCGCGGCAATCTGCTTCTGAAAAGCCTCCACCCCTTTTTGGGTTTGATTGGTGGCCATGTATGCGCCGCCCAGGTATTTCCAAATGTCTTTGTGAGTGGGATCTGCCTTCTGCACCTGCTCGAAAAGCTGGACTGCCTCATCGTAATTTCGGTTCTTAAGCGCCTGCACTCCCGAGTCGAACCAGTCATTCGGCGTGCCTTCTCCGCCCAACCCCGACATGCCGGGCGACTGATTCTCCAGCCGAACGGTCTGCGCCTGATCGGAGTCAACCACGCGTACGAATGCCGCGTAGTCGGATTGCCGGTCGTATGGAAGCTCGGAGACCGAAGTCTTCAAGCTGCGGCTGATGACCAGTTCGTTGTTCAGCACCTTGTAAGACGAGCTATATTCCGCGTAGTCGCGTTTCACATCCACACCGATCGGCAACTTGACGCGTGTATTTGATTGGAATGTTGATTGACGCTTCGGTCTGCACCACCTGCGGCGGCCCCAGCCGAAAGGGTTCGTCTTTATCGGAGTCGTCAGCCGACGTCATCCGGAAGCTGCTGATGGGGAGCGGGAGGGTTGACTCCTTTACCGACCAATCGAAATAGTTGGCAGCCGAGAGATCGTAGTCGATCTGTATCGGATTGTCGGTGTCCGAGGGATCGCTCACGTGCACATTGGTGACGTCGGCGCTGCGCAACGGCGAACCCTGCAGCGATGTCTGAAACAGTTCTTTCCACCGGTTGCTCGGTATCTGCCGCAACGCGAATCGTATCGTCATCTCGTCATCGCCACGAACGGTGGTTGAGAAGTGTGCGGTCAGCTTGCCCGTGTCATTCAGCGACCCATCAATCTTGCTGCGGTCGAACGCCGGGAAGGGAAGCGACGCGGGAGTTCGCACCAGCCCCGGCTTGCCTTCTGGCGGAACCGCCAGCGCCTCTTTATCGCGCAGGGAAAACGACAGCATGCGGAAGGGCGCTACCCCTGACGTGCTGTCGAGCCATATCTCCTGGCCGTCAACCGGAACCCGCGTTATCACGTGATCGAATTGCGCCGGCGACGGCACGTCGGGGTCGATCTTACGCAGCGCATTGATCAGTACTGAAGTTGACTGAAAACCTTCGGCTTGCAGCAGGGCCGCCAGCAAGGTGTTCTTGTCCTTGCAATCGCCGTAGCCCAGGTTCATCACATCGGCGGCAGGGTGTGGCTGGTAGGCGCTCAACCCGAGCGACAGGCTTACATAGCGGAAGTCGCGCGATACGTAGTCATACAGCGCCTTCACCTTCGCCATGTCATCGGTCTTGCCCTGCACCAGGCTGTCGGCTTTGGCTTTGACTTCGGCCGTCGGCTCGCGGCGGTCCTTTTCCAGCGAACGATACCAGTCGCCCAGTTGTTCCCAGCTCTGAAAGGTCGTCAATTGAATTGCCGGCGTTTCCTCAGTCTCAGGCCGGGCCCGTTTCTTCGGCGTAGGCTCCGCGTCTTTGGTTTGCGAATGGCTCCAGCGGTAGATGCGACGGTCGCCCTCCTCGCTGATCTTCGGCTCATACCCCGGCTTGGTCTTCAGCTTTATCTGGCGGTCCTTGGGAACATTGATCTCGACCTGTTCGTCGAGCACGATACCGTGTTCGGTAAAGTTGTAGCTTCCCCAGAACTGTCCCGGGATAAGCGGATTCACGATGGTGCGAACGTAACGAAACTCCAGGGTGTCGCCCGGTCGCAGCGAAGGAACGCTGATGTGTTTCTGGTGATAGTCGGTGTAGACCGGCGCGTCCGGAATGGTGAGGTCCTGGATGGCCGAGTCCTGGGCGGTGATGACCGTGCCGTCCGGCTTGCGCACGCGCACGTAATCGATCTCCAGCTTATCGCTGAACGCGCTGTAGCCCAGCTTCAGTTGTCCCAGGGCCTGTACGCCGCTTTCGCTGGTGATCTTGATCCTGGCTTCCTGCTCCTCACGCCCGGTGCCGTCGTTTTCAAAGCGCTGCGATTGACGGAAGTGTTCGACCACGAAGGCTTGTTGGGAATAGTCAGGAGGCACGGGAGCCTGGCTCCCCGCGGTGGCGGCCGGTTCCTGCCCCGAAGTCGAAGGAGCAGCAGGATTGGGAATAGGCACCTGGGCCAAGGAACAAGTCGCGAGCAGAAGAAAGCAAAAACCGGTAATACGGCAAACAGTGCGTTTCATAGAAAGAGCTTCTTGGGAATCGTAACCTATTCGACTTGCCTGCCGCTGAAAGCGTCGAAGGAAAGGCTCAGAAGTTGACGAGGCGCGAAGTGACGCAGCAAGCCTGTCCTTACCGGTACAACGGCGGAGCGCTTTGGTCGCGTCTCACCTTGTAGGCGGTTGAAGATGCCGCACGAGGATTGATGCCCAAGGCCAGAATCTTGACTATGCCCGCGCCGCCCGACGTTAGCCACACGCCGCGGCGACGTTCCGACCCACGCTACATTGAGGGGCAACGCCTGCTGGTCGAGGCCATTCGCTATCTGGTGCAGACCGATCCGGAGGCAAACCTGCCCGCAGTCGAGCTGCTCTCAGAGCACTTTCGCACCAAGTTCCGCAGCACCGACCGCCCTGCTGCCCCGCAAACCCAGCAATGATTGCCTGCTGAACTATCGATTAACTATCTTTGTGTCATCCCGAGCGGAGGAGCGAGTCCTTTCTTGCAGTGTCATCCCGAGCGGAGTTCTTTTTTTGCCGTGTCATCCCGAGCGAAGCCGAGGGATCTGCAGTTGCTCGCAGTGCCACGAACCTACTTTTTTTTGCAATGTCATCCCGAGCGCACCCGAGGGACCTGCAGTTGCTCGCAGTGCCACGAACCTACTTCTTTTTGTGGTGTCATCCCGAGCGAAGTCGAGGGATCTGCAGTTGCTCGCAGTGCCACGAACGCTACTTCCTTTTGCAGTGTCATCCCGAGCGGAGTCGAGGGATCTGCAGTTCCACCACCCGAGAATGCATTCTCGTGCGAGCAAACTGCAGGTCCCTCGGCTTCGCTGCGCTCCGCTCGGGATGACACACCTTAAGGGTCGGGGCTCCGCCGCTGATAATCGCGCGTGAGATGAAATCCTACTTCCTCACCGACTCGAAATCGCTTTGCCGCTTTGCGAGTTGCCGATGCCAAAGCGCCGCCGCGCGCACGAATCCCGTGAAGATAGCCCGCGATACGGCGCTCTGATCGAAGTCGCGCTCAGGATGCCATTGCACGCCCAGCACAAAATGATCTGGCGATGTACCCTCGACCGCCTCTTTCACTTCGTCCTCGGGAGACCACGCAACCAGTCGCAACCCATCGCCCAGCGCCGCCGCCGCCTGATGATGGCTTGAATTGACCGGCAGCACTAGCGGAGCGCTGTCCGGTAGCGCTCCTCCCTCGCGAAGAATCGCCGCCAGCCTGGAGTGCGGCTCGATCTGTACCGGGTGTGCTTCGGCCACTGCGCGTCCCGCGCGATGATTGACGCCCTCCGGCAAGTCCTGCTTCAGCGTCCCGGTACGCCACACGTTCAGCGATTGCAGTCCATAGCAGATACCCAGCACCGGCTTGTGCATGTTGTAAGCGTCCTGCAGCAGAAGCTCATCCGTGTTATCGCGAAACGAATCTGACGGCGCTGTCTTTTCGTGCCGCTCCTCACCGTACTTTTCCGGATCAACATCCGCCGGACTACCGGGAAGCAGCACGCCGTCACACTGCTTGATTGCCTGCGCAATCTCCGTCGGCGTGGCATTCACCGGGATGACGACCGGCTCGCCCCCAGCCTCGCGCACCGCGTGTTCGTACTGCGGCAACGCCCGATCCACATAGTCGGGCCGGGTGGAGTTTGGAGCCGGGATCGCAATGCGCGGCTTCTCATTCATCGCGCCACCTCTTCTGTATTCACGGGCGATAGTGGTCGTTGGCGTTCGCGCCGACATCTCTTGCATCATCACCTGACGCACCGTCGCCGCAAGCTTATCCATGTCGCGCGGAGTCATTCCCTCGGTCGAAACCGCGTGGCAGAATACAACGTCGGCCTCCCCAGGCAGGGCATGAAAGCTGTTCATCGGCAGCAGCTCCCGCACTCCGGTGATGACGATTGGAACCACCGGCACCCCCGCCTTAAGCGCTGCATAGAATGCACCGCCCATGAATTCTTGTAGCTCTCCGCTGGGTGATCGTCCACCTTCAGGAAACACCACCAGCGGCATGCCCTCGCGCAAGCTCTGACCCGCGCGATTGAGGCTGCGAAGCGAGGCGCGTGCGTCCTGCTGATCGACCGCGATCTGGCCCGAACGCCGCAGGTGCCATCCCAGGAACGGATAAGCGAACAGCTCCTTCTTAGCCAGAATGCGGAACTGAATCGGCAGCGTCGCGTAGAGCACCGGAATATCCAGCGCCGACAGATGATTCGCCGCGTACACCGCCGGCTGCGAGAAGTCCACGTTCTCCAGTCCGCGCAGCTTTACGCGCACGCCAACGATCTTCAGCATCAGCTTCGCCCAGGTGTGCGCAAACCAGTGTTGTATGCGGCCATCGCGATCGAAGAAAGATGAGAGCAGCGCGAGCGTGCCCATCACTCCGGTGCAGAAGTAGATGAGCGGAACATATACCAGATACGACCGCAGGCGCGTGAACAGCGATCCCCGGCCACGTTCCTCGGCGTCTCCGATTTTTTCGCCGTAGCTCATGGCTATGTCTTCAGCCCCATGACAGCCATAGCTTCGCCGACCAGAAAAATCGATCCCGTCACCACGATCACACCTTGCGTCATCGTAAGTTCAATCGCCTTTGCCAGCGCTGCGGCTACCGAGGCCTCTGCATAAAGCTGCGTGCCTGTGCGCTCCCCGATTTGTATCAGTTCGTCAACCGTAGCCGCACGCGGATTGTTTACCTCGGTCAGCACTACGCATTCAGCCACCGGGAACAATATCTCAGCCATCTCTTGTATCGCCTTGTCGCGCATGGCGCCGAAAACGAATGTCAGTGGCCGCTCGGGAAAGTTCTCCGACAGCGCCGAGCGCAGCGCCCATGCACCCGCGGGATTATGCGCCACATCAAGCACGACCTCATGATTGCAAGTTGCAGCCGATGGTGGCGACAACCTGAAAGCGTCCTGGCCAATGCGTCTCGCGGATACCTCGCTCGATCTGCTGAGGCGTGACCTTAAACCCGAATGGCGCGATCTCCTCCGCGGCGGCGATCGCCAGCGCAATGTTGCGAAACTGATGTCGTCCGGGCAGCGGCGAATCCACCATGATCTCCTCGCCCATAACCGTCAGCGGATAGCGATTGCGCCCAAGCGCGGGAGTCACTCGCCCGGCGAAATAGCCAGTCGCTCCCGGAGAAACCGGCGGTACGTACTTGGTCGCGCTCACCCCGCGTGCATTCTTTTCCACGATGGCGTTGCCGATGACGTCATTCGCCTCAGGATGCTGCGGCAGCGTGACCACGATTCCCTTCTCGCGAATGATGCCGGCCTTTTCGCGAGCGATCTCGCCGATAGTATTGCCCAGATATTTCTGATGATCGAGCGCGACGTCGGCAATGACCGACACCAGCGGATCGACAACATTGGTCGCATCCAGCCTGCCGCCCATCCCTACCTCAAGCACCGCGATATCGACGGCAATGCTGGCGAAATATTCGAACGCCATCGCCGTCAGCATCTCGAAAAAGCTGGGATGCCATGGCAGCTTCTTTCGCAGCACCAGGTCTTGCGCCATCAATTCGACGCGATTGTGAATCTCGACGAACTCCACGTCAGCGATGGCTTCGCCGTTGATCCGAATGCGCTCGTTGATTGTCACCAGATGCGGCGAACTGTAGAGCCCAGTCTTATATCCGCCCGCGCGAAGAATCGACGCCAGCGTGGCTGCGGTTGAGCCTTTGCCGTTGGTTCCGGCAATCAGCACGCTGGGAAATCGCCGCTCAGGATTGCCCAACGCCGCCAGCAGTTCGCGCACATATGCCAGGTCGAACTTGTGCGACGGCGTCGAGGCAAGCTCGTGCCCCAACGCGTAGAGTTGCTGAACGCTGTTGTCGTAGCTCATGCCGTAATTTCAGATTACAACAAGGCGGGCTGTATAACGGCATGCCACCATCTCCGCGCCTGAACCAACTCCCAGAGGGCCAGGGTACGTACTGGAGGCTTTTGTTGTGCGGGTGCCCGGGCACAGCCTTCTGATTGCGTCCCGGATGCGGCCTTCTGATTGCGTCTCGGACGCAACATAAGAAAGCCCACCGCTTCAGCGGTGGGGAAGCATGAAGAAAATTCCGAGTCCCTCGGGGACGGCATACCTGTCGTTCCTCACTGTTGTTCGGATTCTTTCATCTGGGCGGCTACCGTTTGATTCTGTTATTTATGGCACTCGGTGTACTTCTGGGGATTACCCGAATCAGAACCCGTTCAGTCGCAGCCTGTTTTTCGCTACACGCTGCGTACAACGTCGGAATCCTAATTTCCGGGTTGGTGCAGACACGGCAATGAGCGAAACATCCCCATTACACACGCGAGCCGCGCTTTTGCGAATCTGTGCCGTCCCCGAGGGGACTCTACCCCTGTTTTATCCGGCTTTCCCACCGCTGAAGCGCTGGGCTTTCTTGTGCCGCGCCCGAGGCGCGGTGGTCGCACTCAGCCCACAGCTTGAGTCGGCTGCACAAAACGACCTTGCCCGGATCAATGACCCGCGTCCTATCCCGTGGCCAGGAGAAAAACCACGACTGCGCATCCCAGCAGGATCACCAACACCGCAGCCAGCAGGGTAGGAATCGCTCCTCCCATACCGCGCTGACGTGCGCCTGCCAGCGAGCGCGCAATCATCACGTGCCGTATCGTCGCGATCGCCAGCAGCACGGTGCTGATGCCGGCCAAAAGCACGCCGGAGAAGTTGGCGCTTCGCACCAGTGCCGTTCCTGCCGCAAGCCGCTGGTCGTGCAGCAGGCGAAACCCTTTGTCATACGCGATGCCCGCAGCCATTAACGTCAGCGCCGTGCGAACCCATGCCAGCAGCGTGCGATCCGAGGCCAGCTCCGTGCGCGTGAATGCCAGCTCAAGGGCGGCATCCAACTCGACCTCCGCAGCCTCCACTACCTGCTCGTTGATGGGATCTTCGTGACCTTTGTCCGCTGCCATTGAGGGCTGTTCACGGTTGAGCTTCGTATCAGGGCACGACTTCAGTCGTGCCGACAAAGATGTCTAGAACTCGGGCTTCAGCCCCTGTCGCCGCAGCGGCTAAAGCCGGTTTCATTCTGCCGCGGTCTGGCGGCACGACTGAAGTCGTGCCCTGATACACGGCAAAACCACGGATACCGGACAAGCGCAGTCCGACAACCCTTCTTATTGCCCGGAGATTTTAACCCGCAGCTCTTCCGGAATCCGCTGCCGAATTTCTTCCGGCAACTTGTCATGCAGTCGCCGAGCGCCCAGCAGGGCCGCATCTTTCATCACCAGCGGCGCCGGCGTGGCAACCGCGACCAGCAGCCACAGCAGCATGGAAAGCAGGAAGCCTCCCAGTGCGCCAATCTCCAGCAGAAACGCGTGCGGTGGGTCGAAGTGGCGGATCACGCCGTAAGCGAGAAGAAATACACCCATTGAAACCGACGCCAGCGCCATCAGTCCGATGTCGATAATGCGATGCAGCCTCTGCCACGAGTGGCAGTGCGGACACTCCGCCAGGTGGGCCTCGTAGTCGCCGCGCATCTCCGGAGCAAGGCCAGAGATGTCGTAACGCCAGCCGGCCAAAATCTTCCCGATGACGGGATCAGTGCATTGCGTCATGGACTATCAACCCGGGCTTGCATCGCCGCCGCCCGGCAGCCACGCAACTTACAACCGAACCGCAGGCAGAGGCTCCTGCTGGGCCGCGAGCAGAAGATGGTTTCGCACAAAGCTGCGCTGCTCGCCGAGCGCCCGTTCGGCCGTCATTCGCGCAATCTCAGGATGATTATTCTTCTCCGAAAGATGCGCAAGAATGAGGAACTCGGCTCCTCCATCATAGTCGGTGGTCAGAAAATCCGCGAGCGCCTCATTCGACAGATGACCCACCCGACTCATCACTCGCTGCTTCACCGACCACGGATATGGGCCTCCGCGCAACAGCTCCAGATCGTGGTTCGACTCGATCATCAGCATCTGGCAGCCGCGCAGGTGATTGCGCACATTCGGCGGGATGTAGCCCAGGTCGGTGCAGATTCCCACCTTGATGCCTTCGCTGATGAACGTGAACCCAACCGGATCGACCGCGTCATGCGGGATAGTGAACGGCATCACCGTGACGTCGCCGATGTGAAACGCGCGACCCGACGAGAAATATTCCTTGCGCTCCAGCGTGACCTTGTTGCCTGCGCTGTCGCGCGCCCACTTTCGATAGCTGTCATGCGTGGCGCCGGTGATGTAGACAGGAACCTTCAGCTTCCTGGCGAGGACGCGCAGCCCGGCAACATGGTCGCCGTGCTCATGCGTGATGAGGATGGCGTTGACGCTACACGGATCCTCACCGCATAACTTCATGCGGCGCATGATTTCACGACAGGAAAGCCCGGCATCCACCAGCAGGCGGGTAGCGGAACTCGAGACCAGCGTGCAGTTGCCACCGCTTCCGCTCGCCAGTACCGTAATCGAAACCGCCATAGCCGCGAGCATAACCGTAAAGCCTCGCGCCGCGATAGTGACAAAGTGATTAACTCGTCAGTTTCGGGTAGAGCTGGCCTTCAGGCCAGCGTCAACGCCGCTGAAATCCCCGTGGGCTTCAGCCGGATTTCAACTAAAGCTGTCATTCCTTTCCGACCTGTCATTCCTTCCCGACCTATCATTCCTTCCCGACCTGTCATTCCTTCCCGACCTATCATTCCTCCCGACCTGTCATTCCTTCCGACCTGTCATTCTGAGCGTAGCGAAGAACCTGTTTTTTGCTCATGCCAGCATGAGCCGCGCGTTGCGACAATCCCCATCAGGAAAGCACATGAAGACCTGCCCTTGACGAATGCATCACCAGCCAAGCGTTGTTTCGGGAGGAACGGAAGCAGGTCCTTCGCTTCGCTCAGAATGACAGTTTTAGAGGCGGGCACTTGTTGCCATATCGCGAACTGACGCCCCGTTTTTGCACAGCCCTGCACAAGAATCCTCAGCGATGCACATGAATTACACAGCCCAACTCGCATTCGCGCTTGCCACCCGTTCGGTCATCAGGCATCCTGCGATGCATCCAGGGCACAGGCTAATAATTCTTCCGTAATCGATGGGTCCAACCAGGGTCGAAGCGCGGCAAGGCAGGCTGAAATGAAGCACCCTGCGATTGCCATCCGCTCGTAAAGGAGAGCGGCTCACGAGCGCGAAACCGGTTGCGTTTGCGGAAGGCGATTGAGCGAAGTGAGGGGAAACGTGCTTGCGCTGGCCGCGGCATCCAAGCTGCGGTTTGTTCCTCCCCAGTCGGAGCACCGCTTGAGAAGCACCTTCACCGCACGCCGATCGGCGATGAACTCGCGGCCTCTGGAACGCCGCGCCAACGTTTGGGCAACAAACGTTGAAGCCTGTGACTGAGCAAGTGCGACCCGCAGGTGGCTGGCCTCGCGGGTCGCATAGAAAAAGCCGCTGTTCGCCATTCGCCATTCGCTCTTCGCTTTGCAATTCCTCTTTTTCGACCTGTCATTCTGAGCGCAGCGAAGAACCTGCTTTCCCTGTCCTTAACGCAAATGATGGCTTCTCGCGTAAGGCGCACAGCCGCTGCCAGCGGCGACATTTGTTTTAGCCGTGGGCGTGAGCTCGCGGTGGGCGTTATGATTTGTCATCCCGAACGCAGTGAGGGACCTGCAGTTCGCTCCCGATCCCAGCAAGGCACAATTGTTCGCGCCACCAATACCGACTGTCATTCTGAGCGTAGCGAAGAACCTGCTTTTCGTTTACTGCACGGACAGCCGACTTAAATGCGCATCGAGGTCCCTCTACCAGAGACGTGCTTCTCCGATGAGAAGAATATTCTGCGACGCCGACGCCGATCTCCCCGCCCGTCCCGCCGTGCGGGACAGCATATCTAAGCCCAGCGCTTCAGCGCTGGGAGGACGTTGTAAGAACTCCCGAGTCCCGCCAGGGACGGCACATGTTCCGCTCATGGCCCGCCACAGCTCTGCCCGTGACATTCTGCGCACATTCCCACAGCCACTCACACCTTTATCACTGAAATCCTCCGCCGCGCACCTGCTTCATCATTGCCACGCTCGTCCCTTGCGCCTAACGTAATTGAATCCTCCGATGGCCACTCTCGACACAATAAATCTCGAACGCGGACTTCCTGCCAGCATCGAAGCTGAGCGCTCCATCCTCGGCGCCATCCTGCTCGACAACGGTCTCTACGACCAGGCCGCCCCGCTCAAGCCCGACGACTTCTCGCTCGACGCGCATCGCCGCATCTTCGGGCGCATGTCGGACTTGCAGACCATGGGCCGCCCAGTCGACATGATCACCCTGGCCGAGGAACTCGACCGCCGCAAAGAGGTCGAAGCCGTCGGCGGAGTCGCATATCTCTCCTCGCTTATCGATGGCGTGCCCGACCGTCCGTCGATCGAACACTACGTTCGCATCGTTCGCAACAAGGCGCTGCTGCGCGGCCTCATCAACATTGCGCAGAACGCAATCGCGCAAGCCATCGAACACAGCGAGGAAGCCGAAGCGGTCATCAACGTAGCCGAGCAGGCCATCATGGACCTCTCGGAGGGCCGCATCGGCCAGGGACTCGAAGCCCTCCCGTCGATCGTCAAGTCCTCGTTCGGCTCGCTCGACGCCCTCTACGCGCGTGGGCAGGAGATCACCGGGCTTCGCACTCACTACACCCAGCTCGACAAGCTGACCAGCGGCTTCCAGCCTTCCGACCTCATCATCATCGCGGCCCGTCCCTCGATGGGCAAGACCTCGTTCGCCATGAACATCGCCGAGAACGCCTCCATCCGCGACGGCAAAGTCGTTGGCGTCTTCTCGCTGGAAATGTCGAAAGAGGCTCTGCTCATGCGCATGCTCGCCTCGTGCTCGCAGGTCGATTCGCACCGCTTGCGCACCGGCACGCTCTACAAGGAGGACATGGCCAAGCTGACGCGTGGCATGGAGCAGCTCATGCAGGCGCCCATCTTCATCGACGACACGCCGGGAATTTCAGTCACGGAAATGCGCTCGAAAGCGCGTCGCCTCAAGCAGCAGGAGGGCCGGCTCGACCTCATCCTCGTTGATTACCTGCAACTGATGTCGGCCGTTCCCATCGGCGGTAAGCGCTTCGAGAACCGCACCCAGGAAGTTTCCGCCATCTCGCGCGGACTGAAAGCCGTCGCCAAGGAACTGAAGGTCCCCGTGGTGGCGCTGTCGCAGTTAAGCCGCGCTCCCGAGAGCCGCAGCAGTGGAGATCGCCGTCCGCAACTGGCCGATCTGCGCGAATCGGGCTCCATCGAGCAGGACGCCGACGTCGTTGCCTTCATCTTCCGCGAAGAGATGTACAAAAAGAAAGACGAAATCACGCCCGAGATCGAAGGCATCGCCGAAATCATTATTGCGAAACAACGCAACGGTCCCGTCGACACCCTGAAGCTGGCGTTCATCAAGAACTCCACCCGCTTCGAAAACCTCGCCGACGGCTACGACGCCGGCAGCTACTCCGACGAGATGGGATGAAGCACGATTCCAGCCCAATGCTCGGGTGCCCCATCCCGGCTTCGTTTGCCGGGGTGGGACACTCAAATTCGCGCTTCGCTCCTCAAGCTTTGTATCAGGGCCCGACTTCAGTCGGGCCGCACGCACCCTCGCAATACCGAGCCCCTTCAGGGGCGGCACACACAACGGAACGCCGCCTATCCTTTTCGTTCCGACCTCGACCGCGCAACGATCAACGCAATCGACAGTCCCACGAAAACCGTGTGCGCAACCAGCTGATTCACCAGCCCCCAGCCGGTCAGCGGACGCACCTTGGGTACCGCCGACAACGGAACCACCACGTAGCGCATGAACGCAAAAACGCCGAGCCCGAAGATAGGCCCGCAAATCGCCGGCTTTCGCACCAGCACCGGCAAAGGACGGCTCAGCAGGTAGTAGGTAGTGGCCGCCCCGGTTGCGACGGTGAAATGCAGTGCGACCCCCAGGCCTGCCGTAGCCCATCCTCCCTGGAACGAGGCGGGACCTAGAACTCCGCTGGCGATATATTGGAATACCCGCTTCACCCCGGGACCGCCAATCACTCCCAACACAATTGCGGCGTCCAGCCCGTCCAGGGTTCCTGCCGTCAGTCCCGCGCGAAGGATGGTCCGCACTGCCGCTGCAAATTGAGTCGACCGCTCTGTCTTCACGAACCTGATTCCCCCCGTTCAACCTTGGAACCCCTCTCCGGGAAAGGAGTCTCGCCTGCCATCCTGGGTAGACCGGGCCTTCAAGCCCGCGTCAGCTGTCCCTTATGAATTGTCATCCCGAGGCGGCTTCAGCCGCCGAGAGATCTGCTCTCTGTGCGCAGCGCCTGATCGGCTGCGCGCAAGATCGGACACCAGATAATTGCGCACCACGCAGGGACCCAGCGCCGTAGGCGCGGCTCAGTCTAGCCCAGGACGAAGCGCAGCGGAGTCCTGGGTGGGCTGCATATAAAACCCCGAGCCCCTTCAGGGGCGCCACGCTTTGCCTTGTATCAGGGCACGTCTTCACAGGCTGCTGAAAAACTCTGCCGGGTGTCGTTTTGAAGGGGCACAGCTTTAGCTGCGCCAGGAAAGTCCCATATTTCTGTCATCCCGAACCTCTTTAGAGGTGAGGGATCTGCAGCCTCTTCCACTGCTAAGAGTTTTTTCATCAGCCGTGCTGAGGCGCTCTTCCTTACTATCCCGGGGGCGGTACGCTTTGCCTTGTATCAGGGCACGTCTTCACAGGCTGCTGAAAAACTCTGCCGGGTGTCGTTTTGAAGGGGCACAGCTTTAGCTGCGCCATAAAAGTCCTGTGTTTTGTCATCCCGAACCTCTTTAGAGGTGAGGGATCTGCAGTTTCTTCCACTGCGAAGAGTTTTTTCATCAGCCGTGCCGAAACGCTTTCTCGGCGTCCCAAGGCCAAAATGTGGGGTTTCGCGGCTCCCTCTTTCAAATCACACCCTCATGTGATCGTTATTGCTTCCATTCCCATTTTGGAACTGAGCAGGTTACTAAAGTACATACCCTTTCGTAACCTCCCAACCCCCGAAAACCGCTGACTTTCCGCTTGACTCTCCAATAGTCTTGAAACTGGGAAAGTATGAAGCCGTCAGCCGTCAGTGAACGCACGCCGCCTTTACTGATAGCTGAAAGCTGATGGCTGACAGCTATTTTCAAGGAGAACCCATGTCCACCCCAACCTGCCACCACGTCCTTGCCGGCGGAGCGCTATGCCAGGCCACGCCCTTACGCGATCGCGATTACTGCCGCTTCCATCTGCAACAGGTAGGCCGCCGCATGAAGGCCGCACGTATGCGTGCGCGCCATCAGACGATGGTGCTCAACTTGCCCCTGCTTGAAGATCTTCACTCGGTGCAGATCGCGCTGATGCAACTGGCCGACGCCATCGCTCACCGTGAGATCGAGCCGCAACACGCGCGGCTGCTCACCACCGTGTTACGCCTCGCCATGCAAAACCTGAAGAGCCGGCCGGCGTGGGAGTTTGCCGGCGACCAGCAAGCGTCGGTCAGCGAGTGGAAAACCTTCGAGCAGGAACACGACTTGCCCACCGGCCTCGATCTAAGTCTCGATCCGGAGGTGGCGTTCCCGCCGCCGAACGAACAGAACGCAGCGGGTGCCCCACTCAATCCTGCGGTTGGATTGAGTAGGAGCGACGATGCCCTGCGCGCGCAGGTACGCCGGGCGCTGGGCGACGCTGCGACGACCCCTCCGTTGGTGACGGCCGATCAGGTGGAACTGATGGAAATCTACGAGAGCGAAGGCGAAATCGCCGCCGGGAAGTTCGCCAACCACATGGCGCGTAATGATCGGCGCCGCGAACGCCACATGCAACGTGCCCGCTACCAGGAGTTGGCGCGCAATCACAACATTAAGCTGGCCGCCGCCAGACTGGTTGAGGACCAGCGTAAGGCCGAGGCCGCCAGTGCGCGGGCGACAGCAGGGCCGTCCCCCTTACAAGACGCCTCGCCGATCGTGGCGCAGAGCGAGGCGGATGCCCGCAAGCCCCCGCAAAGAGAAGAAGCTGACCCGCTCCGGAAGGCAGCTGGGCAGGACGCGTAAGTCGTTGCGGCTCAGGTAAGTACGTATAAGTCACTGGGGCTCAGGCATTTGCGATAGAAAACATGTCTAAACTGTTGAAAACAAGGCATCGTGCACAAGGAATAGTTGTGATGTAGCTCACATCTCGGCAAATATCAACTAGCGAGGAGAAATCTCAGCGCGGTTCTGGCGAAAAGCGAATAGCGAAAGGCGAAGAGCGAGAAACTACGTGAAGGAAAGAACGAGGGCTTGCCACGGTCGACGCGCTGTAAACTGAGATGTCTCATCCATAAAACGCCATGAAAATCACAATTTCTACCGCCAATCCGTCGCAAATCGAAACCGAATGCCTGGTTGTCGCCGTCGTCGACGCCGCTGCCGAGCCCAAAAGCGAATCAAAGCCCGGTGACAAGCCCAAAGCTGCGCCTCAGCTTCAGACCGATGACAAGGCCGTGAGCGCGGCTGCTGCCGACCTGATCGCTTCCGGCGAGGTCACCGGCAAGATGCTCGAAACCACGCTTCTGCACAAGCCGTCGGGACTGAAAGCCAAGCGCCTGCTCCTGATCGGCGGAGGCAAGGCCAAGAGCTTTTCGTCGTATGAACTGCGTAAGCTGGCCGGCGCCGCGCTGCGCAATCTGAAATCGAAAAACCTGAAGAGCTTCGTCTTCGTTGCGCCGAATCTCGCGACCGGCGTTCCTGACGCCGTGAAGTCGATCGTCGAAGGCGCCTATGTCGGCAGCTTCGAGCCCAACTACTACCAGAGCGATCGCGAAGACAAGAAAATTGACGAAGTGGTGATCTCCGCTCCCGGCGACGAGAAAGCGTTGAACGCTGCCGCCGAAGCCGGCCGCATCATCGGCGAGGCGCAGAACTTCGCGCGAGATCTGGCCAACGAGCCCAGCAACAAAATGACGCCCACCGTGATGGGCGAACGCGCCAAGAAGATGTCTGACGAAGTAGGACTACATTGTGAGATATACGGTCCTGACAAGCTGCACGAGCTGAAGATGGGTGCCTTCTGGAGCGTGTCGCAGGGCTCGGAGGAAGAGCCACGACTCATCGTAATGCGCTACGAGCCGAAGGGCGCGCCCGCGCAGCCGGTGCTCGGCCTCGTCGGCAAGGGAATTACCTTCGATACCGGCGGCATCTCGATCAAACCGGCCGAAGGCATGGAGAAGATGAAGTACGACATGGCGGGCGGCGCGGCCATGATCGGAGCCATGCGCGCTATCGCGCAGCTTAAGCCGAATGTGCGCGTGATATGCATCGTTTGTGCGAGCGAGAACATGCCCTCCGGCACGGCGCAGAAGCCCGGTGATGTACAGATTGCCATGTCGGGCAAATCCATCGAAGTCATCAACACAGACGCCGAAGGCCGCCTGGTCTTGGCCGACGGTCTGCACTACGCCAAGCAGCTGGGCGCGACCCACCTGATCGACGCAGCCACGCTGACCGGGGCCGTCGTTGTCGCGCTGGGCATGGTGAACGCGGGAATCTTCGCCAACAATGATGACTTCTACGAGGCTTTCAACAATTCGCTGAAAAAATCGGGCGAGAAGATGTGGCGGCTGCCGGTCGATGACGAGTATCGCGAGATGCTCAAGTCGAACATCGCCGACATGATGAACGTCGGCGGACGCTGGGGCGGCGCGGTGACAGCAGCCATGTTCCTGAAGGAATTTGTCGGCGACACGCCATGGATCCATCTCGACATCGCCGGCGTCGCCTGGATGGAAGACACCAAGCCCTGGATCGCCAAGGGCCCGTCGGGAGTGCCGGTGCGCTCGCTGGTGGAGTTCGTGCAGGACCTGGGTAGCGGAAGTGGCAGTGGTAAAAACAACTGATTCCGGCGTACGACTATAATTGCCGGTCGCAAATGTCAAAGCAAGATCCAGAGCAGGAGAGACGCGGGCTCGGAGATGTATACGCGGCGATGGCCGACGCTGAGTTGCAACTAGCTGCTCGCGATGCGGCTTCGCTCACGGACGAGGCTCGCCAGAAATTGCAGGAGGAATTTGCCAGAAGGAACTTGAAGCCGGAGGCTGATCTCCAAAATCCTCAGCCTTCTTTCGACGTTGCCGAATTTGACGAGCTTGTGATTCTGCAGCGGTTTCGTGATCTACCCGAAGCGATAGTTGCGAAAGGATTGCTCGACACGGCGGCGATCGAATGCTTCCTCGTCGACGAGCATCTGGTTCGGATCGATTGGTTTTGGTCGAACCTGATCGGCGGCGTGAAACTGTGCGTTCGAGAAGCGGACGAAGAGGCGGCGCTGGAAGCACTCGCACAGGCGTTCAGCCCGCGCTGGGAGGCCGAAGGCGTTGGCACATTTGAGCAGCCTTCCTGTCCGAAGTGTCATGCGCTGGACGTCAACTACGAGGCGGTTTACAAAGGAATAGGATTAGCCAGTGCATGGGTCATAGGCGTGCCCATACCGCTTCGGCGGCACCGTTGGAAATGTAATGCCTGCGGGCACACCTGGAGAGCGCCACAGGATGCGGACGCTACGACGCAGGACCAGACTCCCACAATGTAGTACTACATTTGTTTAACCAGCTTTTAACCTGGATTTCATCAGCCGCTGATGTAGCGATGAGAGCTGGCGATTAGAGTAGCGGGCAATAGCAAACCTGATCGGAGAGAGTGGGGAACGGTTTACCAGCCGCTCCCCGTTTTTGTTGTCTCAAATTCTAGTGAATGTTGATCTGTCATTCTGAGCGAAGCGAAGAACCTGCTGTCGCTGGCAGCCGCTTACGGTTGCATCATCGGCACCTTGACGCCCTTCTCCTTCGCGAACTGCTTCGCCTCGTCGTAACCTGCATCCACGTGGCGCGCGACGCCGAGTCCCGGGTCGTTCGTCAGCACGCGCTCGATGCGCTTGGCCATCGCGTCGGTGCCATCGGCGACAGTGACCTGGCCTGCGTGCTGCGAGTAGCCAATGCCAACGCCTCCGCCGTTGTGGATCGACACCCACGATGCGCCACTTGCGGTGTTCAGCAACGCATTGAGCAGCGGCCAATCGGCAATCGCGTCGCTGCCATCCTTCATGCTCTCGGTCTCGCGGAAAGGCGATGCCACTGAACCTGTATCGAGGTGATCGCGCCCCATGACAATGGGCGCCTTCAGTTTGCCGCTCTTCACCATGTCGTTGAGCGCGAGCCCGAACTGCGCACGCTCGCCATAGCCGAGCCAGCAGATGCGCGAAGGCAACCCCTGGAACTTGATCCGCTTGCGCGCCAGATCGATCCAGCGGCTCAGAATGCGGTTCTCGGGAAACATCTGGAGCACCAGCTCATCGGTCGCATGAATGTCGGCCGGATCGCCCGAGAGCGCTGCCCAGCGAAACGGCCCGCGTCCTTCGCAGAACAGCGGGCGAATGTATGCCGGCACAAATCCCGGGAAGTCGTAGGCATTCTTCACGCCGTGGTCGAAGGCGAACGTCCGGATGTTGTTGCCGTAGTCGAAGGTCACCGCGCCCATCTTCTGCAGCTTGAGCATGCCTTCCACATGCCGCGACATGGTATCGAGCGAGCGCTCCTGATACGTCTTGGGATCGCTCTTGCGCAGCTCCAGCGCAGCTTCCAGCGTCATGCCGCTCGGCACATAGCCGTTCAGCGGATCGTGCGCCGAGGTCTGATCGGTGAGAATGTCGGGCACCACACCGCGCTCGGCGAGCTCAGGAATGATGTCGCCACAATTGCCGACGAGCCCGACGGAGATGTTCTCCTTCTTGCGGACCGCGTTCTTCAGAATGCGCAGCGCCTCGTCGAGCGAGTTGACCATGAAGTCGCAGTAGCCGCTGCGCAGGCGCTTCTTGATGCGCTCAGGATCAACGTCGATGCCGAGGAAGCACGCGCCCGTCATCGTTGCGGCCAGCGGTTGCGCTCCGCCCATTCCGCCCATTCCGCCGGAGACGATCAGCTTGCCCGCGAGCTCGCCGCCGAAGTGCTTCTCGCCTGCGGCGGAGAACGTCTCATAGGTGCCCTGGATGATGCCCTGCGAGCCGATGTAGATCCACGAGCCTGCCGTCATCTGGCCGTACATGATGAGGCCGAGCTTCTCCAGCTCGTTGAACTTCTCCCAGTTCGACCAGTGGCCGACCAGGTTGGAGTTGCAGATCAACACCCGCGGCGCGTACTCATGCGTGCGGAAGATGCCGACCGGCTTGCCCGATTGCACCAGCAGTGTCTCGTCGTTATCGAGCGAGCGCAGGGAGTTGACGATGGCGTGGTAGCAATCCCAGTTGCGCGCAGCGCGCCCGGTCCCGCCGTAGACGACGAGGTCCTGCGGACGTTCGCCGACTTCTTCGTCCAGGTTGTTCATCAGCATGCGCATGGCGGCTTCTTGTCCCCAGCCTTTGCAGGAGAGCTGGTTGCCGCGCGGCGCCTTGATCGGAGAGTAGGTAGTGCTGGAGGGCTCAGTGAGTACTGGCATAACAGACGATGCTAGTGGGTTGCGCGGGAGAGCGCAATTCCCACACATTCGAAAACCGCGAGTGTATGGGCACCCGCGAGTTAGCGGTTGCCAGCCTGCTTGGCCGCTTGCATCACGCTCTTCTGCATGCGCTGTTCGCCGGCCCAATACAAGCTGATCTCGTGGCCTTCGGGATCGTTCAGATAGGCGTGGCGCCAACCCCATGGCATCATCTGCGGCTGCTGAGTGAAGACGAATCCACGCTTGCGCAACTTCTGGCAGAACTCGTCGAGCTCGCGTACTTCGAAGTAGAGACGCACTCCGTCGCTGGCGACCGATGCGCCCGGGCCTGCCTGATGCAAGGCGATGGTGCCGTCTCCACCCGGCGCTTGCATGCGCGCATACACCGACCTGCCCTCGTGACGATAGTCTTCGATAAGCCTGAAGCCGAGCCAGTTGCGATAGAAGGCGATGCCGCCGCCTACGTCTTTCAGATAAATCATGGCATGGTTGAAGCTGAGCTTGTCGCCGGCATCGGACGAAGGGGTTACTCTCTGCGGAATCTTCGGAGCCGCCGGCCTGCTGGTCTTCTTGGCCGCGACTACGGACTTCCTCGCGGTGTTGCGCACCGGTTTCGACGCAGCACGCTTCTTCGCAGGCGCTTTCGCATTGACTGCCTTCTGTTTCTTCTTTACAGGCTTTTTCATGGAATCACCGTCACAGAGCAGTTTTCAATCCGCGCAAGTATGTTTGCCGAAACGACGGCTGTCAAGTCGATGGTTCCCCTCGATGGGGCGGCTGCCCTGATCGACCTTCATCTCTCTCCACATGCGTCTTGCATCTGCTTCATCAGTATCTGCTGCGCACGAGTCGCGTAGTGATTGCGCAAGGTGACAACGCCAACCTTGCGCGTGCTGTGCTTGCCGGCAATAGGAACAAACCTGCAGCCGGGATGCGGCTGTACCGCCATTGCGGGGACGGCCGAGACTCCCATCTCCGCCGAAACCATCGCCAGTATGGTCGCGAACTGCCCGCTCTCGAAGATGACATTGGGCGACATCTTCGACTTGCGACACGCCGCGATCAGGCTGTCGCGAAAGCAGTGGCCTTCCTTCAGCAACAGGAAGGGCTCGCGATTCAGTTCTGTCAGGCTCACGCTTTTCCGACGCCCGAGTGCGTGCGACTCCGGCAGCACTGCGTAGAACTTCTCCTCGAACAACTCCACGCTCTCCAGTTCGCCGCCCGGCAGCGGGAGCGCGACGACGGCCATGTCGATGGTGCCCTGGTGCAAGCGTTGCAATAGCGTAGGCGTGATGTCTTCCACGACCTTGACGGTGATCAGCGGGTGGCGAGCGGAGAAGCCCTTCAACAGCCTCGGCAAGAGATACGCCGCGATGGTAGGAATGATTCCCAGCGCCACGTCTCCCTTCTCATCGCCTGCCATTTCGAGCAGCTCGGTTTTGGCTTCTTCCAGGTCGCGCAGAATACGCTCTGCCTTAGGCAGGAAAGCCTCTCCGAAGACGGTGAGCTTAGCGGAACGAGGCAAGCGATCGAACAGCTTCGAGCCCAGTTCCGCCTCCAGCTTCAGGATCTGCTGGGACAAGGAGGGTTGGGCCACGTGCTCAACTTCCGAAGCGCGAGTGAAAGTTCCGTGCCGGGCCACGGCGCAGAAATAACGAAGCTGATGGATTTCCATGCTTTGAACCAGACCTTAATACTTCCGGACACGAGATGCTCTGCCTATGGGAAGTATAGGAAACAGATATTTTACCTCTGCCTCTCGCGCGGCGTAGTCTTGTAGGTAGCGTAATCATCAGATTCTTGATTTCAAGGGAAGGTCAGAACATGGAGAAAGAACTCGCCACCGCAGCCGGGGCTTCGGCCACCGGAACTCGCTGCCAACATCTTCAACCGAATCCAAGAGCGAATCCAAATGCCCGGTTGCGCACGGCGCTCGGCCCCAGGCACAAAACAACACAGGCTGGTGGCCGAACCAGCTGAACGTGAACATCCTGCACCAGCACTCTCCGAAGTCCGATCCGATGGGCGCGGAGTTCAACTACGCGGAAGAGTTCAAGAGCCTCGACCTGAATGCGGTGGTGAAAGACCTGCACGCCGTGATGACGGACTCGCAGGAATGGTGGCCGGCCGACTTCGGACACTACGGGCCGCTCTTCATTCGCATGGCGTGGCACAGCGCCGGCACGTATCGCATCGGCGATGGCCGTGGTGGAGCCGGTTCCGGCGAGCAGCGTTTCGCGCCGCTCAATAGCTGGCCTGACAATGTGAACCTCGACAAGGCGCGTCGTCTCCTCTGGCCCATCAAGCAGAAGTATGGCAAGAAAATCTCCTGGGCCGACCTGATGATTCTCGCCGGCAACGTCGCATTGGAGTCGATGGGCTTCAAGACCTTTGGCTTCGGCGGCGGACGTGAGGATGTCTGGGAACCGTCCGACGACATCTACTGGGGCCCCGAAGGCAAGTGGCTGGCCGACGAGCGTTACAGCGGCGACCGTGATCTGGCGAATCCGTTGGCTGCAGTGCAGATGGGCCTGATTTACGTCAATCCAGAAGGGCCCAATGGAAATCCGGATCCTCTCGCCGCCGCGCGCGACATCCGCGAGACGTTCGCTCGCATGGCGATGAACGACGAGGAGACCGTGGCCCTCATTGCCGGAGGGCACACGTTTGGCAAGACCCACGGTGCTGCCGATCCCAGCAAGTACGTCGGCCCTGAACCCGAAGGCGCTCCCATCGAGCAGCAAGGCTTGGGTTGGAAGAACACGTATAACAGCGGCAACGGAGACAGCACCATCGGCAGCGGCTTGGAAGTTACCTGGACCACGACTCCGACCAAGTGGGGGAACGGATTTTTCGCGAACCTGTTCGGCTACGAATGGGAGCTCACCAAGAGCCCGGCCGGTGCGAACCAATGGACGGCCAAGAATGGCGCGGGTGCCGGTACGGTTCCCGATGCGCACGATTCTTCAAAGCGTCATGCGCCGACGATGCTGACCACCGATCTCTCGTTGCGGTTCGACCCTGCCTACGAGAAGATTTCGCGGCGCTTTTACGAGCATCCCGACGAACTTGCCGACGCGTTCGCGAAGGCATGGTTCAAGCTGACGCATCGCGACATGGGCCCGATAGCGCGCTACCTTGGCCCGCTGGTTCCGAAGGAGCCTCAGTTGTGGCAGGACCCTGTTCCCGCGATCGATCATGAACTGATCGGAGAAAAGGACATTGCCGATCTGAAGGCCAAAATCCTCAAGTCCGGACTGTCAATCTCGCAATTGGTCACGACTGCCTGGGCATCGGCGTCGTCATTCCGCGGATCCGACAAGCGTGGCGGAGCGAACGGCGCACGCATTCGTTTAGAGCCGCAGAAGAACTGGGAAGTGAACCAGCCGGCGGAACTGGCGAAGGTCCTGGCAAAGTTGGAGGCGATCCAGAAGGAGTTCAACAGCGCGTCCGGCAAGAAGAAGGTCTCGCTGGCTGACCTGATCGTTCTCGGTGGCAACGCAGCCGTTGAAGAAGCCGCGAAGAAGGCTGGATACAGCGTGAAGGTTCCATTCTCACCGGGACGCACCGATGCTTCGCAGGAGCAGACCGACGCGCACTCGTTCGCTGTGATGGAGCCGAAGGCAGACGGGTTCCGCAACTATGTTCGCAAGACGAACGGAACCTCGCCCGAGGAATACCTGGTGGACAAGGCGCAGTTGCTGAAGCTGACTGCTCCTGAGATGACGGCGCTGGTTGGCGGCATGCGCGTGCTGGGCGCCAACGCTGGACAGTCGAAGCACGGCGTGTTCACCAAGCGCCCTGAAACGCTGACCAATGATTTCTTCGTTAACCTGCTCGACATGAATACCGCGTGGCAACCGTCCTCTAGCGACGGTGTCTATGAAGGTCGCGACCGCAAGACTGGTGAGGTGAAGTGGACCGGCACGCGTGTGGACCTGATCTTCGGTTCACACTCGCAGCTTCGTGCATTCTCGGAAGTCTATGCTCAGGACGACTCGAAAGAGAAGTTCGTGAAAGACTTCGCGGCGGCATGGGCCAAGGTGATGAACAACGATCGCTACGACCTTGCTGCGGCGGGGAAGACGGGTCAACTAGCCCCTAGCGTAACGACAGCCCCGCTGTCTCGTGAGACGAGGCGGCGGGGTTTGTGTTATTGTGCCGGGCACGTCTTTGCCGATCGGAGTGGCTCACTTTGCCCCAACCCATGCGACGCAAAGTCTCAGACCAGGTGATGGTGCAATTTATCGAGGCCGACGTGGAGAGCGGCTTTGGTTTGGTCGATGAGGCGAAAGCTCATCGCATCCAGGGAAATAGCGACTTCAGCTCCAGAGCATTGCAAGAAGCTGAGGCGGTGGTCGCCGCTATTGAGCAGCGGCTGGCGCAGCTTGGGGATTCGGAAGCAGGGCCGTTTCGTCCATTGGTTGCTGAATTGCGAGAGCAGATTCTTGGAGCAAAACGCGACTGGATGTGAGCCCGTTTCGTCGCCCAAAGATCCACGTTTTTAGCTGACATTCAAAACGGGAATTCCCGATCACGGGTGAGCGCTCACATAGCAATTCTTCTAGACGCCCGCCCTTCCCTAACTCATAATGGCGGTCATCATGCGAAACTTCTTGATCGTCGCTCTGGTCATTTCATCCTGTTTTGTTCCCGCCGTTTGCCAGCAGCAGTTGGACGCTGCGACTAAAGAGGACGTCCAGCAACTGCTGGAAATAACTGGTGCAAAGCAAAGGGTTCAGCAAATGTGGGCGGCAATGGCCCAGCAGTCGGCGACTACTGCTGCCGACGCCTACAGGCTTAAGCACCCGGATGCCACACCGCTGGAGCTGCGCAAGGTAGCTGAAATTGTTGGCAAGTACACCCAGAGCTCACTGAATGCTTTCTCGGTGGATGAGTTGATGGATGCGATCGCGCCTATCTATCAGCGCCATCTCACTCATGCGGATGTGCAAAGCATCATCGAGTTCTACT
Organism: uncultured Acidobacteriaceae bacterium; assembly: GCA_963819645.1. Lineage (GTDB taxonomy): Bacteria > Acidobacteriota > Terriglobia > Terriglobales > Acidobacteriaceae > CAVVDY01. Next base: position 129,839 of record CAWFWZ010000004.1, on the reverse strand, counting down.
CGTCGTCGGCGGGACAGAAAATGCTGAAAGAAATGCCTACGATGATGGCTGAGTCGATGCAAACCGTGCAGCCCATCATCAAGAAGCATCTGCCGGAGATGCAGGCGGCTGCACAGAAAGCAGTTGACGAGGCGGCAAAGGCGGCCATTGCTTCCGACCCGAACGCGAATGGTTCCTCCCCTAAGTAGGCGTGGTTAGATGTTCGTTTATGGCGTCGGGCCTTAACCGGTAGTCGTTTACAATTTTTCATTGGCTTCTCTGATCACACCTGCCACTGAAATAGCAGCGCTTGAATCCGCGCGCTCTGCGACCTCCCGTTTCTACCATCCCGAACTTGATGCCTTGCGTTTCTTCGCATTTCTGATGGTGTTTTTGCACCACGCGTTTCCGCATCAGCCCGAGTTCTGGACGAAGCTGGGACTGCCTTCGATTGTGGCGAGAGTCCTGGCGGGAATCGGAGCGACCGGCGCATTCGGCGTGAGCCTGTTCTTTGTATTGAGCGCCTACCTCATTACCGAGCTGCTGCTGCGGGAAAAAGAGCTGGTCGGTTCGCTCGACGTGAAGTCGTTTTATGTGCGGCGCATCTTGCGCATATGGCCGCTGTACTTTCTCTTTCTGGCGCTGGCGGTTGCGTTGCAGTGGGTTATGCCCGGGCAGCACATGGGGTGGCGCGCAGGCTTGGCATTCTCGGCGTTGGCGGGTAACTGGTACATCGTGTTCATCGGCTTTCCTTCGTCGGTCATCTTCCCGCTGTGGAGTGTCTCCATTGAAGAGCAGTTTTACCTGACATGGCCGCTGATCGTGCGCCGTGTCTCGCAGATGACCATGGTGATGTTCGCCGTCGGACTGCTCGGGGTTGCGACGGCTGCCCGCTTCTACCTCGGCGCACACCATCGTTTGGAGAGCGAAGTGTGGTGCAACACCCTGGTGCAGCTTGATCCGATCGCAGCGGGCATTCTGATCGCAGTGCTGCTGCGCGGCACGGTTCCGCAATTTTCGAAGCTGGCGCGGACGGCGATGACAGTGGCCGGGGTCGTGTGCCTTGCGACTGCTGCCTTGTATTTCGGAATAAAGAACGATCCGCTGACCACCGCGCGAATCGTATTGGGATATCCAACGGTGGCGATCGGTGCAGTTTTGTTGCTGCTCGCTGTGCTGCGTCAGGGCGCGAATCCAACGAGAGCGCTGGTTTACCTTGGCCGGATTTCCTATGGGCTGTATGTCTTTCACGTGCTGGGATTGACGATCTCGGATTACGTCGTGCCGAACCAGACCGCGAACCTTGCGCGTTATAGTCTGCGAGTTTTTGTGGCGCTTGCCCTCACCGTCACCATGGCTGCGATTTCGTATCGCTGGCTGGAGACGCCGTTCCTGAAGCTGAAACAACGGTTCACGTACGTGCTGTCGCGGCCGGGCGGGTAGTCAACAGCTCTCGACATGGCCATATTCGCGCTGAAGGATAGGCGCGAGCGCATTTTCGAACTCAATACGGTGCCTAACCCATCGTCCGGGATAGGGAAGGTTTATGTGCTGGCCGGTAAAATCCGCCTGTTCACAGGCGCGGCTCACATTGTTTTGGATAGAACGAACCACGCTGATGATGAGTTTTGGTTTTAGCGCGCGAATGGTTTCTGCAAGTCGCGACTCGCCATCGGAACAGATACTCTTTCGCAAGTCCTTATCCAATTGGTCGACCGGCTTGCCACAGAGGTCGACTAGATAACATCCGAGGCGCTGAAAAGCCCTGAGGGAATCTGCATCGTGAAGGGCCGGGAGGGCGTGGATAAAGGTATTGCGGATGGCCCGGTACAGACCTGAGTTGGCGTCGTAAAAGAAAAGGCCGGATGCGGGTGGTGCCTCGCCGACGAATAGGATGTGAACGTTTACGGGACGGTACCGCTGGCGAGTGAGCTCGCGCGAGGCATGAGTGCCATTTTCCACCGCTTGTTGTTTCCTCGCTTTGGATCTCACAGGTAGCCGATCGTGTGCCGTCCCCGGGGACTCAGAATCCTCATAAATTACTTTCCCAGCGTTGAAACGCCGGGCTTAGATATGCCGTCCCGGGTGGCGGGACGGGGGCATCGGCTGGACGGTCCTCTTGGGATCACCTGTAGACAACGATGCGATGCGGGCAAACTGCATATCCCTCGACTTCGCTCGGGATGACACCCGAGAGTATGAGAGCTGCTGCAAGGAGAATGCTACCTACCAGCCGGATACGAGCTGATAGCTGGCGGCTGAGAGCTGACAGCTAATACTTCCGCATGTGGATTTCGGTGCCGTTGCGCTCGAACTTCACTTCATCCATGAGCTGGTTAATCAGGAAGATGCCGCGCCCGTGATTGGAGTAGATGTTCTCGCCATTGAGGGGATCGGGAACGCGGAAGGGGTCGAAGCCAGGGCCGGGATCGCGCACGATGATCAGCATGCCCCGCTCGTCATCGCAGGCCACGCAACACTGTACCTTTTGCTCGGGATCGTTCTTGCAACCGTGTACGATGGCGTTGGCGAGGGCCTCGCGAATGGCGGTCTCGATCTCGAATTCCTTGCCCGAGGCGCATTCCAGGCGGCGCGCCATCTCCATAATGCCTTCTACCACCGGACTGATGGCGGTAGGGTCGGCGTTGAGTGTGACCTCAATGCGTATCATCGGTGTTTTGAGCGATCAGGGTACGCCGCAAGGAACCGAACTGGGTGGGGGCCCAGAACTCCCGCCCGAGTAGCCATCGAGACCTACTGTCACACGAAAGCAGCTAAGGGTCAAGCTAGGAATGACTCTCTCGTGCGTGGCGAAGTAGCAAAAAGGTGGTGGACGGGGCGCCGAACGGGACGAGTTGCGGATTTCGATATCCGGATTGCACTTCGGCGAATTGAGGAAGCTCTGTACGCGATCATGAAATGGATAAGCGTCGTTCTGATTCTTGTGCTGCGCGCTCGGGGTCACGGCGCAAGCCCGCGGCGAGGAGATCACGGTCGCCGCCGCGGCCGATCTGAACTACGCGCTGAAAGACCTTGCACAGCGATTCACCAAGTCGACGGGCACCGAGGTGAAGCTTTCGTTCGGTTCGTCGGGGAACTTGTTTTCGCAAATTCAGAACGGTGCGCCCTTTGACCTCTTCTTCTCCGCCGACAGTGGATACCCGCAGAAGTTGGCGGACGCCGGGCAGGTCGAGCGTTCGTCCGTTCGCACATACGCTGTGGGACACCTCGTGCTGTGGGTGCCGAATTCGCTGGGCCTCGATCCACAGAAACTCAAGATGGATTTGCTGAGCGATTCCGCAGGTGCAGCGTATCGCAATTGCGAATCCTCAGCATGCGCCCTATGGTCGTGCTGCCATGGCTGCGCTGGAGCACTTCGGACTGAAGGACAAGATTGCCGCGAAACTCGTGATGGGAGAGAACATCAGCCAGGCGGCGCAGTTTGTGCAGTCGGGCAATGCGCAGGCAGGGTTGATCGCACTGTCGCTCGCGCTCTCGCCGGCGATGAAAGATGCCGGCCATTACTGGGAGTTGCCGTCGGATTCGTATCCCGAACTGTCGCAGGTGGCCGCAATCGTCAGCGCCTCGAAGCACAAGGGGGCAGCGCAGGCCTTTCTCAATTACGTGACGTCGCCTGAGGGGCAGGCTATCCTGCAGCAGTACGGATTTCGCGCTCCGCAACCATGATCGTTCAGGCACTAGCCCTCACGCTGCGATTGGCAGTGGTCGTCTCGCTCATACTGCTGCTGATTAGCCTGCCGCTCGCGTACTGGCTCACGTTCTCGCGCTGGCGAGGCAAATTCCTGGCGGAAGCGCTGGTCTCGCTTCCGATCGTTCTTGCCGCCCACGGTGCTGGGATTCTACGTTCTGGTAGCACTTGGCCCGCTGAGCCCCATTGGCCGCTGGTATCAGTCGCTCACCGGACACGGCTGGCCTTCACCTTCACCGGACTGGTCATCGGGTCCGTCATCTACAGCCTGCCGTTCTCGGTGCAGCCGATGGCCGCATCTTTCGCTTCGGTCGATCGCAAGCTGCTCGAAGCATCAGCGATTCTCGGCGCATCACGCTGGCGGACGTTCTGGCGCATCGTGCTGCCGCTCAGCTTTCCCGGGGTGCTGACCGGGTTCGTGCTGAGCTTTGCCCACACGCTGGGAGAGTTCGGCGTGGTGCTCATGATCGGCGGCAATATCCCGGGCGCGACGCAGACAGTTTCGATTCTTATTTACGATCAGGTGCAGGCGCTGAATTATCGCGTGGCCAACGAGACTGCGGGATTGCTGCTCGTCCTGTGCTTGCTGCTTCTGACCTGCCTGTACGCGCTCCGCCGGCATAACGGCTGGATTCTATGGGACGGGCGTTGAGCGACACGCAGGCGGAGTTGAGCGAGAGCAGGGCTGAGCGTCCGCATCCGCAAGCGCTTCGGCGATGCGGCGCAGGGCGAATTTCAGCTCGACGTGGATTTCCAAGCTCCGGCCGGGATCACGATTCTGTTTGGCGCGTCAGGCGCGGGAAAGACGACGATTCTGGATTGCATCGCCGGATTGCAAACGCCGGACGAGGGCGCAATCAGCATCGGCTCGGAGAAAGTGTTCGACTCGGCGGCAAGACGTGAACGTTCCGGCGCGCCGGCGCCACGTTGGATACCTGTTTCAGACACTGGCGCTTTTTCCGCACATGTCGGTCTGTAGCAACATCGAGTACGGTCTGGCGACGCTCGATGCAACGGAACGGGATAGCCGGGTCGCAGAAATCATGGATTCGTTTCACATCTCTGGCTTTGGCAGCGCGCCGCCCCGCTGAGATTTCGGGCGGCGAGCGTCAGAGAGTCGCGCTGGCCAGAACCCTGGTGACCCGTCCGCGCACGCTGTTGCTCGATGAGCCCCTGACCGCGCTCGACGCTAGTCACCAAGGCCAAAATCATCGCCGACCTGCGGGCATGGAACGCGCGCTTTGCGCATCCCGATTCTGTACGTCACCCATGATCGCGAAGAAGTTTTCGCGCTCGGCGAGCGCATGCTCGTGTTGGCGGACGGCCGCGTCGTGGCGCAGGGGCTTCCGCAAGAGGTGTTGCACCGGCCGGAGTTGGAGAGCGTTGCCCAACTCGCCGGATTCGAGAACGTCTTCGACGGCACCGTTGTCGAGCGCCACGTCGAGCAAGGTACCATGGCCTGTCGCATTGCGGATTCGCGGGTCGAACTGGAAGTTCCTCTCACCCGCGTCGATCCGGGGCAGCCGATTCGTGTGGGAATTCGCGCCGGCGACATTATGGTGGCAATCGCGCCGCCACAAGGATTAAGCGCCCGCAATGTGCTTGCCGGGGTGATTACTAAGCTCGAGCAGCGCGACGTCATCGTAATTGCGCACGTCGACTGCGGAGCTGGCTTCGAAGTTCACCTCACGCCTGGAGCAGTTCGCGCACTGCAACTCGCGGCGGGCTCGCGAGTCTGGCTGGTTATCAAAACCTACTCGTGTCGGGTGTTGAGATAGGAAGCGCTAGGCGCGGAGCGCCGATTTGGTTTTAGCCCCACGCGTGAGCGGGGGGTTAACAGGTTGAGCTGTGCACAGCCGCGGAGCGGCATATTCGTCTGATCACCGGTTGGGCGAGACAAATACGCTGCTCCGCAGCCGGACAGTCTTGTCACCTCAGAAACCGCGGGCTTACGCCCACGGCTAAAACCGCATCGGCGCTCCGCGCCGAACCGCTTCCAGGTCAATAAATCCGCCCCGAGAAAAAAACTAGCAACCTAGTGCTGCAGCAACCGGATCGTCCACCACAGCTTCAACCAATCCAAACGCCAGCGCCCGTTTCGCATTCAGCTTTTCTGCGGTGATGAACATCTCTATTGCGCGGCTCGTCCCGACGATGCGCGGCAGGCGTTGGGTTCCGCCCCATCCGGTGATCAATCCAAGTGCTGCGCCGCGATGACCGAATATCGCGTGCGGACCGGCAATGCGACGTTCGCAGGCAAGTGCCAGGTCAAGACCGCCTCCCATGCAATATCCGTGGATCGCGGCGACCGTGGGTGCGGGAAACCTAGCGACAGCGTTCATGAGCGCCTGTCCCATCCCGGCGAAACCAAGTGCTCCGGAGCCAGTGAGCGCTGCGATCTCGTGCAGGTCGGCTCCGGCGGAGAAGAAGTGTGTATTGCCGGTGATGATCAGCCTGGCAGGCTTCTGTGCGGCGAGAAGGGTAACTGCTTCAGCGAGTGCGCTTACGCGCGCGATGCTCAACCGATTGGTGCCGTCGTCGGAGACGAGACGCAAGATCGCGATCCGTTCATGCCAATCGACAGCGCACAATTCAGTTTCAGGTTTCAAAATTCGAGAGACGCGGTAATTAGTTTTCGAGCGTCGAGCATTAGCTGTCAGGCCCGATTGCTAAGCTCTCACTCTTAATCCTACCCTGCTGTAAACCAGCTCTCATCCTCCTTCTATTCACTTTGACAACTCCACGCGCCCCACGAATGTATACTTTTGCGCACTTTGAGGCTCGGTACGAGGCCCTCGATCAAAAAGGAGAGGCAAATGAACTCACGCATTTTGTGCAAATGCCTGATCCTGGCACTGCTCGTTTCGATTCTGTCTCTGAGCAGCTTCGCCCAACCAGCCAATCCGAATAACAACAATGACCATTTCAACTACCTTGAAGCCACCGTGGCCCAGTTGGAAGCCATGATGCAGCAAGGCAAGCTCACCTCTGAACAACTCACCAGGGCTTACATTCAGCGCATCCTCGAGCTCGACCAGAATGGACCTAACGTGAACGCGGTGATCGAGCTCAACCCGGACGCGCTCGACATGGCACGCTATGCTGACAAGCTCCGCAAGCAGCACATCATTCTCGGTCCGCTGCAAGGTATCCCGGTGCTGTTGAAGGACAACGTGGACACCGGCGACAAGATGCAGACCTCCGCGGGTTCCTTCGCGCTGGTAGGCAAGCCCGCGCTGCAGGACTCGACGGTAGCCCAGAAGCTTCGCTCCGGCGGAGCCGTCATTCTTGGCAAGACGAATCTTTCGGAATGGGCGAATTTCCGCTCGTTCGAATCGATTAGTGGATGGTCGGGTCGCGGCGGCCAGACCAACAATCCCTATGGCATCGCGCGCAATCCGTGCGGCTCGAGCGCCGGCTCCGCCGCTGCTGCTTCCGCTAACTTCGTGACTGTGTCATTTGGAACCGAAACCGACGGCAGCATCGTTTGTCCGGCGAATGCCAACGGGGTAGTCGGCATCAAGCCCACCGTGGGCCTGACCAGTCGCGCGGGCATCGTTCCCATCTCGCACACGCAGGACACATTTGGCATTCATGGCCGCTATGTCGCCGACGCTGCGGTGGCTCTGGGCGTAGTGCAGAGTAAAACCTACGATGGCCGCGATCCCGCAACGGGCGGGGTTCCGCTGGGTTGGCGTAATCGGTTTCCGCGGCCGAACAATATTCCCAGCGATTACACCCAATTCCTCAACCCGCACGGACTCCAGGGCGCGAGGATCGGCGTGACCCGCGCAGCCTTGAACAGCTTCGATCCCGATTTCCCGACGCCTCCGCTGGTGTTCGCCGAGTTTGACGCGGCGGTGCAGGCAATGAAGGACGCCGGCGCGACGATCATCGATCTGGACGCGAACAACTTCGTATTTCCGCCAGCCGATGGCGAGACGCTGGTGCTGACCTACGATTTCAAGCACGATGTCGCCTCGTATTTCAAGACACGCAAGGGCGTTCCCGTCGCTGGTGGCACCTTGGCAGACGCCATCGCCTTCAACATCGCTCATGCCGATGTCGAAATGCCCTACTTCACGCAGGACATCTTCGACCTCTCGTACTCGCTGCTGGAAGGGGACAACACTCCTCAGCCGGCGTTTAACGGCATGACCTACAACCAGGCGCTCGATGACGATCAGAGTGCGACCGTGAATGGCATAGACGCGGCGTTGACTCAGTTCAATCTGGACGCTGTGATGACCGCAACCGACAATCCGGCTTGGGCTACCGACCTGATTTACGGTGACCACTTCCTCTTTGGAACATCGGGCCTGGCTGCTCCGGGCGGTTATCCGATGATCCAGGTTCCGGCAGGCATGGTGTTCGGCACGCCGATGGGCGTCAGCTTCTTTGGGACGGCCTTCAGCGAACCGAAGCTTATTAAGCTGGCTTCCGGCTTTGAAGCCGTAACCCAGATACGCAAGAACAACCTGCCGACCTTCAACCGGACAGTGCCGTTCGACCACATTGATGGCACGACACTGAAGGGACCGAAGAACCTGGTCGTGCCTCCAGCATTGAGTCAGGACCAGCAGCCGGCACGGCAGGCGCCGTTGACTCCTGAGCAACTGAAGAACAAGAAGCCGGGACGCCAGTTTTAACTGAGCGGGTAGAGCCGACCTTCAGAGCCTGCCCCGAGCCTGGTCGAAGGGTCGGCGTCCTCGGCGATTCTTAACAACTTGGGCTGCGACTGTCACCTGCAAGTGACCGCCGCAGCCTTTTACCCTTTAATTCATGTGGTCATGACTGCGGGAGCGGCGGTGGACCTGACAGGCGCTTTGCGGCGGAGGACGGCCGCCGAAATGAGAGTAATGATAAGGCCGACGGGCAGCGGCTCCATGAAGGTGTAGGCCATGTTCACGAAGGGGTTCTGGTAGAGCTGCTGCGAGTGCTGTATGGCAGCGACCTGCGCGGCCGTGGTGGCGGGGTCAAGTCCGGAGGACTGGACTTTGTGAATCTGCGCGGCGAAGTAGCTGTCCATGAAGTGGGGCATGAAGTTGAAGTAGAGGACCTCCCACATGGCGACGTAGCAGACGGTGGTGATGAGGGCGATCAGGATGCCGCAGGCGAAGGCGCGGCCGAAGGAGATTTGGCCGCCGAGGGTATTGTCGCGGTAGCTGCGGATGCCGAAGTAGATGAGCAGGAACGACGCCACCATGATGGTGTAGCCCAGAGCCATGCTATGGCCGGAGCCGATCTTGTCGGCGATGAGAAGCGAACCGCCCATGAGGACGGAGATGATGACGCCGGCGATGAGGCCGAAGGTGAGAACGGTTTTCTTCATGTGAGGCTCCTGGTCCGAGTGTGGACGCAGTCACAATGCAGTGTAATCGGGCCGGATGTCGTCATCCTTTCGGATGATTTTGCAGGAAAAGAGCTGAAATCGTGCTTTCGGGTGACGCGGTTACGGCAGGAGACCGAGTTCTTTGCCGCGCTGGACGGCCTGGGTGCGGCGGGCGGCTCCGAGTTTGTCGAAGGCGCGGGAACAGTGTGTTTTGACGGTGTTTTCGGAAACGAAAAGCTGGCTGGCGATCTCGCGATTGCTGAAGCCGCGGGCGATCAGGGTAAGGATTTCGAGTTCGCGTGCCGTGATGCCGAGGCTCTGCTGGCGGGCCGTATTGGGCGCGAAGGGTTCCAAGGCGGGGGCTTCCGCAGGGACCAGTACTTCCTTGACCACGATGGTTTCGCGAATGGTTTCGCGACGGCGCGTGATGCGAAGGCCGAGCCAGATGCCGAAGCCCGCGAAGAGGACGGCAACGAGCGCGCTGTAGAGCTCGACCGAGTGCTCGATGATGACGAAGCGGTATTCGGTGTATTGGAGTGTGGCGATGAGGAGGCCGCCGACCAGACCAAAGATGAGGACGTGCCGCTTCATGATGGGGGTTGCGAAGAAGTATATCCCCGCCTCTCTAGCACTATGCCTTGCGGCTTCTGGCGATGGCCTCGCGGGCTTCCTTGTCGTCGGTGCGGCGGCGCTCGGTCTCACGCTTGTCCCAGGTCTGCTTGCCCTTGGCCAACGCGAGCTCAACTTTTGCCCTCCCATTTCGGAAGTACAGCCGCGTGGGGATGAGGGTCAGCCCCTTCTGCTGGGTTTTGCCTATTAGTTTGTAGAGCTCATTCTTATGGACCAGCAGTTTCCGGGTGCGGATGGGTTCGTGGTTGAAGATGTTTCCGTGGTCGTACTCGCCGATATGCGCGTTGATGAGCCACAGTTCGCCATCTTTCACCAGACCGTAGGCGTCTTTGAGATTGGCGCGGCCGGCGCGAATGGACTTGACCTCGGTGCCGCGCAACGCGATGCCGGCTTCGAACTTCTCCAGCAGGAAGTAGTTGTGCGACGCGGCGCGGTTCTGCGAGGCATCGCGCTCGCCGCTGGAGATGGGGTCGCGACGGCCTTGTTTCGGCTTCTCGGTCACTGTGGATTGGGTTCGACGAGCCATGAAAGCAAATTTTTCGAAGCTGAGGTGTCCACCCGCGTGGCGAGCGGGTCGAGCGATCTCACGCTGACGCTGCGGACCTGATTTCGTATGCTAACACGCGGTTAACACAGGCATGTAGGTGCGGTGCGAATGCTATAATCGCGGCGATTTCATACTGGTCTTTCAACGCTGGTATCTCGCGTTTTGGAAGGCGACGATGCTCACAAATTGCGTACACTAAAGTCTGAAACACAGGCCCGAATCCCGCCTCGAAGCTGCAGCGGCGCGCGATACGGATGTATCCCGGAATCATAAGGATTGCAATGAAACGGCTCACCTCCGTCTTGGTCTTGCTGCTCATCTGTATTACCGCAGCGGGGGCCACCGACAAGGCCAAGGCTTTTTATAAGCAAGGGTTAGCGGCCGAGACCCGTCTCGACTACGTGGCCGCGTACAACCTCTACCACCAGGCTTACGATCTCAAGCCGGCAGAGCTTACCTACCGCGCTTCCTTTGAACGAGTTCGATTTCTGGCCGCAGCCTCGCTGGTCCACCAGGGCGAATTGCTGGTCAATAGCGGCAAGTTGCAGGAAGCCCTCACCATGTTTGAGCGGGCGCTGGGCATTGATCCTTCCAGCTTCATCGCCCAGCAGGAGGCCAACAAGGTACGAGATGTACTGCGAAAGAACCAGCAGATCGAGAACGGAACCGCTCCGCCACCGACGCCCACCTCGGAGTTGCACAAGCGCATGGAAGAGGCGACAGGACCGGTCGAACTGGCGCCTATCTCCGACACGCCGATCACACTGCGGCTCAGCGAAGACAGCAAGACCATCTATGAATCGATCGGCAAGCTGGCCGGTATCAACGTGCTGTTCGATCCTGATTACACATCGCGGCGCATTCGGGTTGACCTGAACGGCGTTACCCTGGAGCAGGCGCTCGAGATTACCGCGCTGGAATCGAAGACATTCTGGCGCCCCGTCACGCCGAACACAATCTTTGTTGCGGCCGATACTCCTGCCAAACGCAAAGAGCTGGAACAAAGCGTCATCCGCACCTTCTATCTGACGAACCTGTCGCAACCGAACGAACTGCAGGACCTGGTTAATATTCTCCGCACTCTTCTAGATACCCAGCGTCTGCAGCAGTTCCCGTCGCAACAGGCAATCGTGGTCCGCGGCACGCCCGACCAGATCGCGATGGCAGAGAAGCTGATTGAAGACCTGGACAAGTCGCGGCCTGAGGTGGTAGTCGAAGTGGTCATCATGCAGGTGCAGCGCAATAAGCTGCAGAACCTGGGAATCCAGCCGCCATCATCAGCGTCGGTCGTCGCTGGTGGATAACAGCAGCACGACGACTTCGGCATCGGGCACGAACGTTGGAACCGGCAACGGAAGCGTCAGCACAACCACCGGCAGCACGACCGGCTCCATCAACCTGAACAGCCTGGCGCACCTGAACGCTACGAACTTCCAGGTGACGGTGGGTTCGGCAACAGCGTTCTTCCTGTACACCGACAGTACGTCGAAGATTCTGCAACAGCCGCAGATACGCGCGCTGGATGGCCAGAAGGCCTCGCTGAAACTTGGTGCAGCGCGTGCCGGTGGCGACCGGATCGTTCCAGCCGGGTATCGGCGGCGTCGGCATCAACCCGCTGGTGAATACGCAGTTCAACTACATCGACGTCGGCGTCAACGTCGACATCACGCCGCGCATTCATGGCCTGGATGAAGTAACCCTGAAGATTGCGATGGATATTTCGGCGGTGGATTCCTACCAGAACATCGGCGGCATTCAGCAGCCCGTCATCGGCCAGCGCAAGATCGAGCAGGAGATCCGCCTGAAAGAGGGTGAAGCCAACATCATGGGCGGCATCCTGGAAGAGACCGACACCAAGAACCTGCAGGGCATACCCGGCCTGGCCCAGATACCGTTCTTCCGTTACCTGTTCTCAAACGAGCAGAAGAATCGAATGGACAACGAACTCGTCTTCATGCTGGTGCCGCACATCGTGCGCGCGCAGGAGATCAGCCCTTCGAATACTAAGTCGATTGATGTCGGAACCGCCAACGTCATCCAGCTGCATCGGCCAAGCATTCTGCCGGAGATCAACGCAGGTGATCAATTCGCCGGGAGTCACCTCGCACGGCGGAGCCCCGCAAAACCCGCACACGCAAGCAATGCCGCAGGCGCAGCAGCCAGGCGGTCAGCCCGGAGTTCCTCAGCCGCAGGGCCAGCCCGGATCAATCGCCGGCGCCGGCTCCGCAGGGCAGCGCCATCGTGAGCTTCGATCCGGCCAACCTGAATCAGGCGATCGGCTCGACCTTCACCGTGAACGTGAAGTGTTGCCGGCGGCCCAGAACGTGAACTCGGTTCCGCTGCAGATCACCTACAACCCAAGCGTGCTGCAATTGCTGAATGTTTCGAATGGTCCCTTGCTGGAGCAGGATGGACAACCGGTGGCCCTGGTTCATCGGGACGACGCGCTGGCAGGTATCGTGCAACTGACGGCGTCACGTCCGCCTGGAGCAGCGGGAGTCTCAGGAACAGGGTCGGTGTTCACGCTGACCTTCCAGGCGAAAGCTGCCGGACAAGCGACATTGAGCATCAATCGCGCTCAACTGAAGAATGCTGCCATGCAAACTTTGCCTGCCAGCGGCTCGCAGGCGATTGTGACCGTCCACTGAGCGGCGCGTCTAATCCGTATGCGCGTCCTAGGGTCGGCGTGAGTTCACGTCTGCGCGACGGCCAGTTGGGAATTCCGCGGCAGGGCACGAATTTATTCGTGCCGAAAGGCTCGTTGCTATTGTCATTATCCCGAGCGGACTTCAGTCCGCGAGGGATCATCTAGGTCGCGCGATTACTTGAACGGGCTAGAATAATTGTAGTGAGTAAACGTCTCTCACAAACAGGTGGTTTTTCGGGCGAGGGTTGTCCTCCGATTCGGGGACGCGCTCCGCGGCTGGGGGTGCGCGGCTTTACCATCGTGGAGTTGATCGTCGCCATGACGATCCTCATGATTCTGACCTCAGCCGCGGTACCGGTCGTCCGAATTACCATACAGAGGAACAAGGAACGCGAGCTCCGCCGTGACCTGTGGGAGATGCGCGACGCCATCGACCGCTACAAAGATGCCGCCGATCGCGGAGCGTTTCAGGTCAAGCTCGACAGCCAGGGGTATCCGCCAGATATGGATACATTGGTGAAGGGTGTCGACTCCAATGGCAAGAAGCTGCGCTTTTTGCGGCGTATTCCGGTAGACCCGATGACCGGCAAAACCGAATGGGGGCTGCGTTCGATGCAGGACGATCCCGACTCGGATTCCTGGGGCGGGCAGAGCGTCTTCGATGTGTATACCAAGTCCGACGGCACCGGACTGGACGGAACGAAGTACAAAACGTGGTGATATTTTGAAGGGGCGCGGCTTCAGCGGCGTCGAACGAACCAACTTAACGCCCGGGGCTTCAGCCTCAGATGCATCCTGGCTGCACTGCATGATACGACGCTCTCGACAACGCGGCTTCACTCTGATCGAGCTGATGGTGGTCATCAGCATCATCGTGATTCTCATGTCGGTGGCCATTCCGCGCTATCAGAAGTCGATCTTGCATGCGCGTGAAACGGTCTTGCACAGTGATCTGTACGACCTGCGCACGGTAATCGACCAGTACACGCTCGACAAACAGAAGGCGCCTCAGTCGCTTCAGGACCTGGTTGACGCCGGATATCTCAAGGAACTGCCCAGGGATCCTTTTACCAACGCGCGAGATTCGTGGGTTCCGGTTCAGGACGACTCGCTGATGTCGCCCGATCAAACTGAGCCGGGCATTATCGACGTCCACAGCGGCAGCGATCAGAGCTCGACCGAGGGCACCGCCTACAACACGTGGTGAAGAACCTGTCAGCTATCAGCTCAGCTTTCAGCCGTCAGCTTAACGTGAAAATAGCAGCGTTCGATACAGCGTCCCATTACCATTCGGAGCATCAACGTCTTAACTTGGATTTAGCTGAGAGCTGACGGCTGAAAGCTGAAAGCTTACGTTCCCTTTCGCTCTTCCGCTTCGGCAAGCCAGCCGCGACGTAGTTTCTCTTCAGGAACACTCGACAAGTAAGGCTTGATGTCGAGTATGGGCGTGCCATCGAGCATATCGATGCCGCGGACGCGCAGACGCCGGCCGTCGCGTCCAAGCAACTCAACCGTGGTAAGCGCAATCGGATTAGGACGGCGCGGCGAGCGGGTGGCGAAGACGCCGTGTTCGCGGTCGTCGCAGGGCGGCTTGCCGCACAAGTCGAATCCTTCAGAGCGATCGAACGCCCACACGATCATCAGGTGCGAGAAGCCTTCAATGTCTTTCAGTCCGGCTTCGAACTCCGCCAGGATTTCAAACTCGCCTTCCGCATCGTGTTTGGCTCCCAGTCCTTTCGGAATCTGGCTGGTTTCCTTGTACGGGCCACGGACGTATCCGATCGGCGTCATCGTAAATTTTGGTTGAGCAGGCACAGGATGATGTTACCCGCAAAAGAGGGTTTCAGGTGTCAGGTTTCAGGAACCGCAAATCGTTCACTTGCTCGTACAAAAGGTCGAAACTGACAGCTGATGGCTGACAGCTGCAAGCTTCACATCACCGGCGGCACGGTGATCCCCATCATGCCGAGCACCTTAATCAGCTCGCGCCGAACCACCGCCGCCGTGGCCAGCAGGAACTTCTTACGCTCTGCATCCTCTTCGGTGAGGATGTGATGGCGGTGGTAGAAGTTGTTGAACTGCTGCGCCAGCTGGAACGCATGTTTGGCGGCATAGGCGGGCTCAGTCGTGGCAATGCACTGCTCGATGATCGACGAAGTCTTGCCGGCAAGCAGCCACAGCTCCCAGATCTCCGTGCCGCTCTCGTCAGCTGAAGAAGCGCTCGAAATCAATCTCGGCGTGCAGCGCTTGCTCGGGTTCAATCCCGGCTTTGCGGAAGATGTTGGTCGCGCGCACGACAGCATACTGCGCGTACGGGCCGGTCTCGCCCTCAAACGCCAGCGCTTCCTTGAAGTCGAAGGCGATCACCGACTGCTTGGTGAACTTCAGCATGAAGTAGCGCAGCGCGCCGATGGCGATCTGCTCGCTGATTCGCTGCCGCTCTGAACTCGTCCAGCTCGGGATGGCGCGCATCGACCTCTTTCTTGGCTGCGGCGATGAGCGCATCGAGCAAGTCGTCGGCCTTCACCCCGAAGCCCTTACGTCCAGATACCTCAATGTAGGACTTCGCCCGGTCTTCCTCGCTTACGTCGTAGCCCAAGTCCATGGCGCAGCGCGGGGTTAGCGCAACCATCTCGTAAGAGAAGTGTGTGTAGTGCGCCGCCTGCTCGGTGTAACCCAGCAGTCGCAACGCTTCGATCACCGTGTTCTGCGGATCGCTCTGCCGCGAATCGATGACGTTGTAAATAGCCTCGACGCCGCCAAAGTGCGGGTGATCAGCCAGCCCCTCCTCGGCGGAGATCCAAACCTCGTGATCGTCGGGATAACGATAGAACCGGTGATATCCGAAATCGCGGCCCAGCAGTCCGAACTTCCACAGATGATAGGCGATGTCCTTGCCGACGTAGCCGACCGTGCCGTTGGAGCGCACGATGACTTTAGCGTCTTCATCCGGACCGTCGCTGGGAGTTTCCTGAGAGTGCCCCACTCCGTCTGGGTGCCCCATTCCGGCATCTTTTGCCGGGGTGGGATTCGAAGACTTTGCTCCCGCCGAGGGTCTCGTCATCACCCAGCAGCCCGTGTTCTTGCCCCGCGTCTCGAAGTACAGCACGCCTTTTTCTTTGAGTTGCTGGAACGCCAAATCCCAGAAGTGCAGGCGCAGAATCTCGCTTTCGCGCGGCAGGAAATCGTATTCAATGTCGAGCCGCTGCATGGTCTCGACATGGCGGCGAAGCACGGCCGTCGAGATGAGTTCCGCCACCTCGGCCAGGGTATTGCCGCCCTGCTCGATGGCGTGCAGGACTTCCCCGCGAACCTTCAAGTTTGCTTTGTCCTGCTCGTACCACTGCGACACCCGCGCGTACAGATCCCAACAGTAGTAGTCGAAGCGCGGAGTGTGCGCGATTAACTCAGCAATCTCCTGCTTCGACTGGCACTCGAGGCGAACAAAACCGACCACTACATCCGCCACCTGAACGCCGGTGTTGTCGATGTAGTTCTGAATGTCGACAGAATGACCGGCCGCACGCAGCAGGCGAACGAAGGTATCGCCGAGGATTGCGTTGCGCAAGTGTCCAATGTGCGCGGCCTTGTTGGGATTGATGCTGGTGTGCTCAACCAGAATCTTTCCGGCAACGTCAGCAGCGCCTTCGCCGTGATGATCGCTTGTGCCTACCACTGCCGGCCACAGCAACTCTCGCGCTGCGACATCGCGCTTTAGTCTTGCATTGATGTATCCTGCGCCGGCAACTTCGAGCTTCTCGAATCCTTCGGGCGGCGGAAACTCAGCGACAATCTCTTCTGCGATTTTTCGTGGCGGTTTGCGCAACCTCTTCGCCAGTTCAAAGGAAAAAGGCAGCGCGAACTCTCCAAGTTCGACCTTCGGAGGCTGTTCGATGACGATGTTTGCCAGCTCAAGCTGATACTTATCGCGGAGGAACTCGCGAACGCGGGTCGCCAGAAGCTTTTGTTTTTCGAGATACACGGGAGTTTTTGAAAGGGCACGCCTTCAGGCGTGCCGAAATCGACCTGTGACGGAAGGCTTCAGCCGCTGCGGGACTGCCTCGTTCTCCAAACGCAAGCTCCTCAGGGGCTAAAGCCCGATCGATGCGATATCCGAACGGCACGGCTGAAGCCGTGCCCCTTCAAAGCTTGCGTGCTTCTAATACGGAACGTTCAGTGTAGCAAAACGGCTTTGGTGCGCAGCCCGCAACAAAGAGCGTTCTTGGGCTCAACACAGAGTAACGCTCAGGACAAGCAAGGCGAATCCAACAATCAGTCCAGCGGTTCTCACCCAATGGTATAAGTCCCAGCGATGCTCCTGCGATCTCCAATCATTCGGAAGCGACTCAGGTGTCCACTTCATAATTCGGTTGTTGATCGGAACGGGGCCGATGAGCGAAAACACGACAGCAAAGATCTGGATGCCGAGGGCGATGGCGGCAAAACGCCACGCAGGTTCGCTCAGATGTGCGACTGGGAGCAACAACAATAGATTCAGCAGCGTCGAGCCGGTCATCCAGAACGGCATCACGCGACCAAATAACGCCGCCCACGACGACCGCAGTCTAATGTGTACTTCGAGGGGTTGCCGGTTGAGGGCAGGATGGGCGAACGCTGCCACGTTCAGCTCACTTCCGCACATCAAACCAAGCACCAGCACTGCGAGGACCTGAAGCGTTACGGTCATACGGCCTCCGCCGAATTAGATGCCTCCCGTCGGCGGGCGATGGTTCGCGATCGCCGCGGTAGTGCCGCTGCACAGGTTTGACGCTGGCAAACGCCTTACCTATGATGAAGGTTCCTGCGAGCTTCGACCTCCAGCGAGTTCTCCCATGCGAATTGCGTACCTCGACTGCTTCTCTGGCATCAGCGGCGACATGTTTCTCGGCGCCTTGGTCGATGCCGGAGTTCCGTTCGAGTTGCTGAAGAAGACCGTCGCCGACCTGAATATTGGTGCGACGCTGGAGCTCTCGCGCGTCGATCGCGCCGGCATTTCTGCCTGTAAAGTCGACGTTCTGGTGCGTGGAGAAAAGGACCTGCCACGAGAGCAGTTCTGGGAGAAACAGCATCGCCACGATGAGTCTCATGCGCATTCGCATGAACACCATCACGGTCGCGATTTGCAAGAAATCCTTCGCCTCATCGGCGCCGCACTGATCAGTGATGGCGCAAAGCAAACGGCGGGAGATATCTTTCAGGCATTAGGCAGCGCCGAAGCCAAGGTACATAACGTACCCGTCGAACAGGTTCATTTTCACGAAGCCGGTTCCGAAGATGCCATCGTCGACGTGATCTGCGCCGCCGTAGGAGCCGATGCACTTGGTGTCGAGCACTTTCTCTCTTCACCGCTAAATGTTGGCGGCGGAACGGTGACGTGTGCTCATGGCGTGATGCCCGTGCCCGCGCCTGCCACGCTGGAGTTGCTAAAGGACGTTCCTATCTATTCCGGAGAGATTCAGAAAGAACTGGTCACGCCAACTGGGGCAGCGATTGCCAAGGTGCTGGTGAAGAGTTTCGAGTCTCGTCCTCCGATGAAAACGCAAAAAATAGGTTACGGCGCGGGATCGCGCAACTTCGACCATCATCCCAACGTGTTACGCCTCAGCGTAGGAGATGCGATCGAGACTGCACGGCACGTCGAACCGTCTGCTTCGTTGGGTTCACAGGAAGAAATCGCGATTCTGGAAGCGAACCTTGACGACCTGAATCCGCAGTTGATCGGCTACATCACCGAAGTTGCCTTTTCGCTCGGTGCGCTGGATGTCTTCACCGCTGCGGTGCAAATGAAGAAGAGCCGCCCCGGAACCCTGCTGACCGTGCTGGCGAAGCCGCAGGATGAACCGAAACTGCGCGAGATGATTTTTCGCGAGAGCAGCACGCTGGGTATTCGCGTGCGCCGCGAAGATCGTTATGCATTGCCGCGGCGGCACGAGGCCGTCGCCACACCGTGGGGAGAGGTTCGCATGAAGATTGCCGGTAACGGGAAAGCGTTGCAGTACGCGCCCGAGTATGAAGACTGCCGACGCATTGCATCGGAGCACGCGGTTCCGCTCAAGACAGTGATGCAGGAAGCCATCCGGCGTTACCTGGACCAGAAGAATGGATAAGCCCGCAAAGTTCTACATCACCACGCCCATCTACTACGTCAACGCGCACCCGCACATTGGGCACACGTATACCACCGTAGTGTGCGATGCCATCGCCCGGCGCCAGCGCATGATGGGCATGGATACATACTTCCTCACCGGAACCGACGAGCACGGCCAGAAGATTGAGCGCTCGGCGACCGCGGCCGGATGTTCTCCCAAAGAATTCGTGGACAAGATTGCCGCTGAGTACCGCGAGCTTTGGGACCGCATGAAGCTGACTTACGACGACTTCATCCGGACCACAGAACCTCGCCACGTTCGCGGGGTGCAGGCGTTGTTTACCCGTTTGCAGGAGCGCGGCTACATCTACAAGGGGTCGTACAGCGGCCAGTATTGCGTGTTCGACGAGCTGTACGTCGATGCTGTCGGCCCCGGTGCGCCTTGTCCCGAATGCGGGCGCCCGACCGAGACGGTCGAGGAAGAGAACTACTTCTTCAAGCTGTCGGCGATGGAAGATCGCCTTCTCAAACTTTACGCGGAACAGCCCGACTTCATTCGCCCGGAAACTCGCCGCAACGAAGTCATCGCTTTCGTCCGCAGTGGATTGCGTGACCTGTCGGTCAGCCGGACGACGTTCAAGTGGGGCATTCCGGTACCGGGCGACCCCAAGCACGTGATCTACGTCTGGCTCGACGCGCTGGCCAACTACATCACCGCCATCGGCTTCGGATCCGACAAAGAAAAAGACAAGAAGAAGTTCGAGCACTACTGGCCGGCCGATGTACACATGATCGGCAAAGAGATCGTGCGCTTCCACTGCGTGTATTGGCCGGCGTTCTTGCTTGCGGCCGAGCTGCCGTTGCCAAAGTCGATCGTGGCGCACGGATGGCTGCTTGTTCGAAGAGAGCAAGATGTCGAAGTCGCGCGGCAACATCGTGCGCAGCGAAACCATCCTCGACACGCTCGGCGCCGACACGCTGCGCTACTTCCTGTTGCGCGAGATCGTCTTCGGAAGCGATGGGTCGTTCAGCTTCGATGCGCTGGTGCAGCGCTTCAACGCCGATCTGGCAAACGGGTTGGGCAATCTCTCCAGCCGCACCTTGAGCATGATTACGCGCTACTTCGGCGGTGAAGTTCCGTATCCCTCGACAGCGCAGGAGAGGACTGCCGATGATCGTGCGATTGCCGAGCTGGGCGATCAGACCATCCGCGATTTTCATGCGCAGTTCGAGCAGTTTCAGTTTTCGCGAGCGCTCGAGACTGCTTGGGGGCTGGTCTCCGCGGTCAACAAATATATTGTCGATAACGAGCCGTGGACGCTGGCAGAAAAGCCGGGACAGGATGCGAGAGCGCGGCTAGGCACCGTGCTGTACACCTCCGCAGAGGCGCTGCGTATTGTAACGGCGCTCGCACATCCCATCATTCCGGAATCCACGGCACGCATCTGGCAGCAGCTTGGGCTCGGCGATATTAGCAAAGTCGACCTTCGCGAGCTCAAGTGGGGTCAGCTGCAGATTGGCACCAGGCTCGGCAAGGTCGAAGCGGTTTTCCCGCGCGCCGACAAGAGCACGATCGAAAGGATGCAACAGATGGAGCTGGAGCGCTCAACTGTGAGTGAGAGCAAAGCGCAGGCTGCGGAAGCTGAACCGGCCCGCACCGGCGCCGAAGCGGGGCAGCGCGCGACGGAAGCAGTAGCGGAAGCTGCGCCATCGGCTCAACCTAAAAGCTCCGAGGTATCTGCCGCCGTGCCCGCTCCTGCAGTCGACAATAAGATCAGCATTGATGACTTCCTGAAAGTCGAGCTTCGTGTAGGTGAAGTGAAAGTCGCTGAGAAAGTGAAAGGCGCCGACAAGTTGTTGCGCATGGAAGTGGACATAGGAACCGAGGTCCGGCAAATCGTTGCGGGTATCGCCAAGGCCTACGATCCCGAGAAGCTGATTGGACGCAAGGTGGTCATCGTGGCGAACCTTCAGCCGCGCAAGCTACGGGGATTGGAATCGCAAGGCATGATCGTCGCGGCGTCTCTCGGCGATGAAGGTCTGCCGGTGCTTGCGGGATTTCTGGAGGACGTGCCCGTCGGGGCGAAGCTGAAATAGCCGTCAGCTGTCAGCCATCAGCCATCAGCTTGACCATCGATTCAATGGCAATAATTCAGAGCGAGCCCTCAAAAGCTACGGCGCAACAATAAGATTCTTGCAGTTGATTTAGCTGATAGCTGACGGCTGAAAGCTGACAGCTTCTTTATGTACATCGACTCCCATTGCCATCTCGAGAACAAGCGCTTCGATAGCGATCGCGCTGACGTCTTTGCGCGCGCCAAGGCCGCAGGCATCGAGGCCCTGCTTGCGATCGGCAATGGAGACGGTCCCGGAACGGGCACGCTCGATTGTGCGGTGAAACTCTCCCAACAGTACGACTGGGTGTACGCAACTGCGGGAATCCATCCTCACGAGGCTGCGCTGGCAAAGCAGGCAGACTTCGACGAACTAGAACGGTTGTTGCACGATCCCAAGCTGATCGCATTGGGTGAAATCGGTCTCGATTACTACTACGACCATTCACCCCGCGACGCGCAGCAGCGCGTGTTCGTTCAGCAGATGGAGATGGCACGCGCCGCCAAGCTGCCGATCATCATTCATAACCGGCCGTCCGACAACAGTGAGAATGCCTGGGACGATCTGCTGCGGTTGATTCGCGAGCACTGGCTTTCGACTGGCCTGGGTGGCGTGTTGCACTGCTTTACCGGCTCAGTCGAGAACGCAAAGGCTGTGCTCGATGCTGGCTTCGTCGTCTCCTTTGCCGGCATGATCACGTATCCCAAGGCGCAGAATTTGCGTGACGCAGCCGCCATCGTGCCGCTGGACCGCATGTTCATCGAGACCGACTCACCCTATCTGGCGCCGGTTCCGCATCGCGGCAAACGCAATGAGCCCGCTTTCGTAGTTGAGGTCGCACGAGCGATTGCTGCTGTGCGTGGACTTTCGGCTGAAGAAATCGGCTTGAAAACCACGCAGAACTTCTACAACTTTTTCGGACTGGCAAAATCTCAGTGAATTGATAATGTCCGGCGTAAAGCCCTTGCGTAGACAGGCAATGACCGGCAAAACCGGGGTAGAACACTGCGGGCTTGCTACACTTGAGGTATGCCCGAGAACACCTTCGACATTGTGAGCAAGATCGACCTGCAGGAAGTTTCGAACGCGATCCAGCAGGCGCTGAAGGAGATTCACCAGCGTTACGACCTGAAGGACTCGAAGTCCGATATCCAGATGGAAGGAACCGAGGCGATCGTTCTCACTTCAGCTGACGATTTCAAGTTAAAGGCCGTGACTGACGTCTTCCAAGGCAAGCTGGTCAAGCGCAATGTGCCGCTGAAAGGGTTTGCAGTACGGCAAGATTGAACCCGCAGCCGGCTCGACGGTGCGGCAGAAGATCACGTTGCAGCAGGGTATCCCGACGGAGAAAGCTCGGGAGATTGTGAAGGCGATCAAGGATTCCAAAAAGAAGGTGCAGGCTTCGATCCAGGGCGACGTGGTGCGAGTCAGCGGCAAGGACCGCGATACTTTGCAGGACATTATTGCGTTCCTGCGGCAGAAGGATTTCGGCATCGACATGCAGTTCACGAATTATCGATCCAACTGAATGGGGCGAATCGGTTGAACACAGCGGTAATCCGCAACGCGAAAGAGATTTTTGACCTTCTGCACGACGACCTCGCAGCCATCGAGCGCGAGTTCGGTCGCGACACGGTCTCGAACGTGCGCGCCATCACCGAGATCGGCGAGTACCTTCGCGCCGGCGGTGGCAAGCGCCTGCGTCCTGCTCTACTGCTGCTTTCCGCCAAGCTGCTCAACTACTCCGGCCAGGGAGCGATCCGGCTGGGCGCAGTGGTGGAGATGATTCACACTGCCACGCTGGTTCATGACGACATCATTGATGAGGCGGAGACGCGTCGCGGGCGCCCCTCGGCGAATACGCAGTGGGGCAACGCCAAATGCGTGTTGGCGGGCGACTGGCTCTACATGCAGGCCTTCAAGGTCTCATTGCAGGAACGCAATTTCCAGATTCTTGATTCGCTTATCGATCTGACGCAGGCCATGGTGGAGGGCGAGTTGCTGCAGATCGAGCGGCTCGGCAAGACCATCACCATCGACGAGCATTTCGAGCTCATCCATCGCAAGACGGCGTTCCTGTTCTCTGTGTGCATGAAGCTGGGCGCGATTCTTGCCGGGGCCAGCGATGCCGACCAGCAGAAGCTCGCGGACTATGGCCGCAATCTCGGCATGGCGTTTCAGATAGTCGACGACGTGCTCGACCTCACCGCTTCCGAGGATGTGCTGGGTAAGCCCGTCGCCAGCGACCTGCGCGAAGGCAAGGCCACCATGGCCGTCCTGCACGCGCTCGAGCACTGCACTCCTACCGAGCGCGCCACCATCGAAGCTGTTCTTTGCAATGGCGGATTCAACGGCATTGCGCCTGCTGATATCGTCGCCATTCTTCGCCGTCATGGCTCCATCGACGCCGCCTACGCCCGTGCCAACAGCTTCGCCAAAGCCGCGCGCGAGGCCATCTGTACCTTCCCCGATTCCGAAATCAAACGCGTGCTGCTGTGGGTTCCGGAGTTCGTGGTGGAGCGGCAGAATTAAGAAAAACAGCAATTAGCAACTAACAAGTAGCAATTAGCAACTAGTTGGTAGGCCTGCTTTGTATCAGGGCACGGCTTCAGCCGTGCCGATAGCCCATTTTTAGATTTGTTCCCGAGGCGACTTCAGTCGCCGAAGGGCGTGCTCTTTTGGCGTCTGTGAAGAATTCAAGAATCGCTCGCAGCTATACTTTCCTCATGGCTACCCCGCAAGAAATCGAGATCAAATTCTATGTTTCCGATCCCAAGCCTCTTGAAGACAAGCTGAAGCGCCTCGGCTTCCGTTGCGAAACTCCCTCCACGCACGAGGTGAATACGCTGTACGACCTTCCTGGTCAGAAGCTCCGTCGTAAGGGAGAACTTCTCCGGTTGCGAAAGTATGGCGACAAATGGAAGCTCACGCACAAAGCAAAAGGTATCGCTGGGAAACACAAGTCACGTGCCGAGTCGGAAACCTCAGTTTCTGACGGCAAACACATGGACGGAATTCTGCGGGCGCTGGGATATGCGCCTACGTTTATGTATGAGAAATTTCGCTCGGAGTGGAGCGATGGCAACGGCCATGTCGTGCTCGATCACACGCCGATCGGAGACATCGCCGAGATCGAAGGCAAGTCGCGCTGGATCGACCGCACGGCCAAGGCGCTGGGCATCGCGCCGCAAGACTACATCACCAAATCCTACTCTGAACTTTTCTTTGACTGGAAACGTAAAACCAAGCAGAAGGCAATGAACATGACCTTCCGCGAGATCGGTGGCCGCGCAAAGCCAGGAAACGCTCAATCAGCTTCGAAACAAGTTGATCAAGGCCGCTCCGCATCCCGCTCGCGATAGAGTTCCGCGGAAGCCGACGCCGGCTCCGGAGTTTAGACCTCGCCGGGCCTGAACCGGAGCCGGAAAGGCGATCGGAAGAAGTTGTCAGTGGTCAGTTGTTGGTTGTCAGTTCCGACCCAATATTGATTTGTCATCCCGAGCGCAGCGAGGGACCTGCTCTTATATCCTTGCCCAGGAAACATTCCTGCTGCTAAGCGCTCCGAACTACTTGGTCCCGGCCGTAACAATCTCTACGTGACGTTCTCCCACCCGTTGCAACACCGCACCGGCGATCAGCGGCAGTCCGACCGTAGCATCAAGCAAGACTTCGGCAAACTGGCCGCCTTCTTCCGGCGGAACGAACTTGCCCCACGACACCGCCTCGCTGTAGGTGCATCCTGAGAGCCCTCCCCAGTTCACCGGTTCAGGACAGATGCGCACGCCGTAGTGGAATCGTTTCAGCGGCAGGTCTTCGCCGCCGCGACGATGGCGCAGCTCGATGAACGGCCCGAACTGCTGTGCCCAATTGCGCGGCACGCCGCCACCGATGGTGAAGATGCCAAGCCGGTGCTGCCGGAGCAGAGTTTCCGCGTAGTACTCCAAGTCCTCGAACGGATCCCAATGCAGCACAGGCATGTTGTTCTTGCGGCGCCAGCGATTGTGCAACGCGAAGTCGAGTCCGATTTCTGAATCGCTAAACGCCGGCACAAAGACCGGAACGTTTTTCTCAAACGCCGACTTCAGAATCCCCCGGTCGGCCACGTTCCCGCTCAAGTAGCGTCCGATCTCACGATTCAATTTGTACGAGCAGATGACCTCGTTCGCGTCCCAGGATCTTCAGAATGCGCGCAACAATGCTCTCGACGAAGTCGAGGTTAGTCTCCGGCTCCAGCGTGTCATACACGCGGTTGTAGCCTGCCTCGTATAGCTCCAGGTCGTCCATGCGCGGGTCGTATTTGAAATGCGAGCGACCTGCCGCCTCGACCAGTCCATGCGCCATCAGCGCTCCGGTCGAAATGACGGCGTTCACGATTCCGCGATCGATCAGTTCGGTAATGATCAGGCCCTGCTTGGCGACCGTCATAGCGCCCGCAAGTGTCATTACGACGAAACATTCCTTGTCACGCGCCATCGCTTCCAGCACGTCGGCGCCTTCGCCAACCTGGCGACCGGTGAAGGCAGTGTTGCCCATAGCTCGGACCAGGTCATCGACAGAGTGGACCTTCGTAAGATCCAGGGATGTCAGCGGAACCAACTTGTCAGAAACGGGATCATGCAGCTTACGGTCGATGCCTTCGCCGTGCGGTGTGTGCTTGTCGTGCATTCTGTAACCTCAAGACGCGCGCAACCAATCCGGCGCGCTGAAAGATGAAAGGTGCAGAGCAAATAAGACCTGAATACTCGAAAGTACAGTCTCGGAATCGTGTCGTCAACGCACCTGCTTGTCTGTAACTTGCCGTTAATCTGCGGCAACTGGCAAGCGAATATCGAATGCTATGCTTGTGATTTGATTGTTGGTGGGAGACCGGAATTGCCGGAGAAGAACTTCACCATCGGCATCGTTCAGATGTCGTGTGCGCCCGAGCCGAATGAGAATTTGGAGCGGGCGATCGCGCACGTGCGCGAAGCCGCTAAACAGGGTGCACAGCTCATCTGCCTGCCTGAGTTGTTCCAGACGCAATACTTCTGCCAGCGTGAAGATCATTCACTGTTCGACTTAGCTGAACCGATCCCCGGCCCCACGACGAAACGGTTGGGCGATGTCGCCCGCGAGTTGAAAATTACACTCATCGCGTCTTTGTTCGAGCGTCGCGCGCCTGGGTTGTACCACAACACTGCTGCGATCATCGACAGTGGCGGCAAGCTCGAGGGCATCTATCGCAAGATGCACATCCCCGACGACCCGCTCTACTACGAAAAGTTTTACTTCACTCCCGGCGACCTTGGCTTCAAAGCGTTTGAGACGGACTTTGGCAAGTTCGGCACCCTGGTTTGCTGGGACCAGTGGTACCCCGAGGGCGCGCGGCTTACCGCAGCGCAAGGGGCCAACGTCCTGTTCTACCCGACGGCCATCGGCTGGCATCCTGACGAGAAGGCGCAGTACGGCGAAGCACAGTACGATGCATGGCGGACCATACAGCGTGCGCACGCCATCGCCAACGGCGTATACGTCGCTGTGCCCAATCGCGTCGGGTTCGAGACCGGGAACATTCGCGGCAATGAAGCTCCCGGCAAAGGGCTCGAGTTTTGGGGAGGGTCGTTCATCGCCGATCCCTTTGGACAGGTCGTCGCAGAGGCTCCGCACGACAGGGAAGCCGTGCTGATTGCAGAAGTCGATATCCAACGCATGGAGGATGTGCGTCGCAACTGGCCTTTCTGGCGCGATCGCCGGGTCGATGCGTATACGGGGATTACGCAGAGATTCCTGGTATAGCGGGCTAAGATCATTTGAACCACAGAGGCACGGAGACACAGAGGAAATCAGAATTGAGTTTCTCTCTGTGTCCCTGTGTCTCTGTGGTGATTATCAGATCATGGGCAATTTAGGTTCAGGATAGTTGCAAGATCTTACTCCATCCCAAACGCCCGCCTCGCTCGGCTACCGCATGCCGGCCGAGTGGGAGCCGCACGACGCAACATGGATCGCGTGGCCGCACAACCGCTCCGACTGGCCCGGAAAGTTCGAAGCCATTCCGTGGGTCTATGCGGAAATCGTGCGTCACCTCTCGCGCAGCGAGCGCGTCAATATTCTCGTCAACGACGAGGCTGCCGAGGCAAAGGCGCGTGAAGTGTTGGTGCGCGCGGCTGTGCTTCCGGAACAAGCGGTCGAACTCGAGCAAGCCAGCAGGCAATGTGGAGTTCGTTCGCATTCCTACCAATCGTGTGTGGACGCGCGACTATGGACCGATCTTCGTAAAACGAAAATCGATCAGGGCCGATAAACTGCCGTGCGTTGCGGCGACGGCGTGGCGATTTAATGCGTGGGCCAAGTACAACGATTGGAAGCTCGATGCGCCCGTCTCGTCGGAGTTGGCAGAGCGCCTTCGCATGCCGCATTGGAAGCCGATGGTGCACCTCAATGGCAAGCCGCAGCGCATTGTGCTGGAGGGCGGCAGCATCGACGTCAACGGGCGCGGCACGCTGATCACTACCGAGGAGTGCCTGCTCAGCGAAGTTCAGCAGCGCAATCCCGGACTCTCTCGCGCGGAGCTCGAACGCATCTTTGCCGACTACCTTGGCATTCAGAAGGTGATCTGGCTGGAGCGCGGCATTGCCGGAGACGACACGCACGGACACGTGGACGACATCACGCGCTTCGTGGCCGCCGATACGGTTTTGACTGCCTATGAGGAAGATCGGAGCGATCCCAATCACGAACCGCTGCGCGAGAACTTTCGCAAGCTAAAGAAGAGCAGCGATCAATCGGGCAAGCCGCTGCAGGTCATCAAGCTGCCGATGCCGTCGCCGGTCATCTTTCGCGGGCAGCGACTGCCTGCCAGCTACGCAAACTTCTATATCGCAAATCGGGTGGTTCTCGTTCCGGTCTTCAACGATCCGAACGACCGCATTGCCCTGAACATCCTGGCAGAAGCCTTTCCCAAACGGAAGATTGTGGGCATCTATTGCGGCGACTTCATCTGGGGACTTGGCGCTTTGCACTGCATGACGCAGCAGCAACCGGCACGTTGAGCGACGGGATGCGCCGCGTCAGGGCACCCTTCGGCCTTGCCAGGGCAGGCTAAAAGCCTTTAGACGTGGTGAGCTCGCTGTCAAGGAAGCGTCATCCCGAGCGAAGTGAGGCGTAGCCGAACGCAGTCGAGGGACCTGCATTTGCTTCCTATCTGCAATCTGTCGTTCGAGAAACAAACTGCAGATCCTTCACTGCATTCGTTCGCCTTCCGGCGAACTCACTCCGCTCAGGATGACAGCTGAGGACGTTACTTGCTTACGCCCGCGCAGCCGTCGCGGAAGAAGAACTCGCTTCCGCCGGAGTGCTCACCACTTCCTTAGCTTCGCCATTCACTTTCTGGCCGGCCTTGCGGATGTCGATGCCGCCCTTGAAATAGGCGCCATCCTCGATGCTGATGCGCTGGGCCACGATGTCGCCAGTCAGCGAACCGTCGGCCCGGATATCGACGCGATCGCTGGCCGTCATGTTGCCGCGCACTTTTCCCAGCACGACAATTTCGCGCGCTGAGATGTTCGCCGCAACCACGCCGTTGCGGCCAACCGTGACGCGATTGCCGGGGAGGTTGATGGATCCGTCCACGCGTCCGTCAATGTAGAGCGATTCGGAACCCGTAACCTCACCCTTGATGACCAGCGACTTGCCGAGCGTCGCCTGTTCCTGGGTGTTCAGTGGGGCGGAGGCCGCCGGACGCGGCACCGGCAGAGGTTCCGGGACTGCGGGCGTGAAGCTGCGCTGAGGCTCAGGAGTGTTGGGAGTATTCGGGGTCGTCGGGGTATTCGTGGGTTTCCACATCAGGGAGAATCCTTTCTATGCTGAATGCGCGTTGGAGATGGAAGCTAGCCAGACCTTTACCACTTGAAAATTGCGGACGAGTGAGGCTCACGGGCTCCAGTGTTTGCATGCGTACGATTCACATGCCGTGATGCAATTATTGCTAACATACAGCCTGTTTCAGTATCAGGGAATAGCCCTACGCGAAAATTTCGTCCGCGCGTAGTAAGAACTAGGGCCAATCGCGCAGCTGGAACCCGGAAAGGCAACACAAAGGTACTCACGTCCAGATATGCGTCTGACACGGAGCAAAAAAGCTGCGCTATGAATTGGTCCTGACGCGGACCTCAAATCTTTGTCATCGTCATGATAAGTGACCGAGCCATTCTCGAACGCATTGAGCGCCAGCCAAACCGCTCCGCCGGCTACAAGCAGCTCATCCGCGAACTGGGATCACGTGGAGACGAGCGCCGGGAACTCGAGGCGCGACTCAGAGCGCTGGTGAAAGCGGGCAAGCTGATCGAAACTGATCGCGATCGCTACACGCTCCCGCAACACGCGACGGCGCGTAACAACCTCATCGCCGGGCGTCTCACCATGCATCGCGACGGATACGGCTTCGTCATACCCAATTCTGGCCAGCGCACCGCAGTTGAAGGCGACATTTTTATTCCTCCTCCGGCCATCGGGCCCGCTATGCACGGTGATCAGGTGCTGGTGGAACTCGGGCGCAAGCGGGAAGACAGCCGCGCTGAAGGCAGAATCCTGCGCGTGCTCAGCCGAGGGAACCCGACCATCGTCGGCATCTTCCATCACGGCTCCCGCAATAACTTCGTGACGCCTTTCGACGAAAAAGTTACGCAAGAAGTAATCATTCCTGCCGGTATGGAGCGTCCGGATGGCACCGAGGCTGAGGAATCGACGGCCGCGGTCGCATCGAGCAGTCGTCGATCGGAGCGATCGAAACGAGCAAGCGACGAAACGCTCGATCGCGACCGCGTCTACGATTCCGGCGTCAAGCGTCGCGCCTCCGGAGATCTGGAAGGCATGGTGGTCGATGTCGAGATCACCGAGTGGCCGGGCCCTACACAGAATCCGCGTGGGCGCGTGGTGGAGATACTCGGCTACGAAGACGATTTCGGCGTCGATGTGGAGATCATTATCCGCAAGCACCACCTGCCGCATCGCTTCCCGATTGAAGTTTTGCAGGAGGCGCAGCGGTTTGAGGCGGTGATTCCCGCGCGCGAAATGCAGCACAGGCAGGACTACCGCAACCTGCCCATCGTGACCATCGACGGCGAAACAGCTCGCGATTTCGACGATGCAGTGACCGTGCGCCGCACGTCGAATGGAAATTTCGAATTGCAGGTCCACATCGCCGACGTGGCGCACTATGTTCGCGAGGGTTCGGCTATCGACCTGGAAGCTCGTCTGCGTGGGACGTCGGTGTATTTTCCTGACCGTGCGATTCCCATGCTGCCCATCGAACTCTCGACCGATTTGTGCAGTCTGCGTCCGCAGGTCGAGCGCCTGGTGCTCTCGTGCGCCATGGAGATCGATCACCAGGGAGAGATTATCGGCTTCAAGTTGAATGAGGGCATCATCCGCTCGGCCCAGCGGATGACCTACACCGACGTCAATCTCATCCTGGAGGGGGATCCGGCGTTACGCCAGCACTATCACCCGCTGGTCGACGTATTCGAGTTGATGCGCGAACTGGCGATGGTCCTGAACCGCAAGCGCGTTCGGCGCGGCTCCATCGATTTCGATCTGCCCGAACCGGTCATTGAGTTCGACGAGAACGGACTGATGAAGAGCGTGACTCGTTCGGAGCGCAACATCGCGCACCGCCTCATCGAGGAGTTCATGCTCGCGGCCAACGAATGCGTTGCGACCTATCTTGAAAATAAAGGTGTCGCTTCGCTGTATCGTATTCACGAAAAACCTGATCCCAAGCGCGTCTACGACTTCGAAACCATTGCCGCAAAGTTCGGATACTCGCTTGGCGTCGGGCCGCTACCTGTAAAGCGCGTGCAGATGAAGGCCGACCGGCGTGAGCGTTACGGCACCGGACGGCAGGCGCGCGTGCGTTGAAATTCCCGAAGAAGTTCACCTCACGCCGCGCATGTATCAGAAGCTCACGCAGAAGATTGCAGGTAAACCGGAGGAGCGCATTCTGTCCTATCTCATGCTGCGCTCCTTGAAACAGGCGCGATATTCGGAGATCAACGAAGGCCACTTCGCGCTGGCGGCGCCGTCGTATACGCATTTCACCTCGCCCATCCGCAGGTACCCCGACCTCATCATCCATCGCATTCTCAAAGAGGTTTTGCGCGAATCTGCCGAAACCGAGCAGCATGGCGTGCCGGTGGGCTCCGGAGCATTGGCGCATAGCGAGGCGCCGTCGCCGTGGTCAAAGCGCGAGGCGCCGCGCCCGTCGGCCAAGAAGCATTCGACAGCGGAGCGGCCGCAAAGGCACGCGCTGCCGGGTCCCATCCCGGAGCCCGAGTTGCACGACATCGCCGAGGAAACGAGTCAGTCCGAACGCCGCGCTGCCGATGCCGAGCGTGAGCTCATGGAATGGAAGAAAGCCAAGTTCATGGAGCAGCACCTTGGCGAAGAGTTTGATGGCTTGATCGTGAGCGTCACCAAGTTCGGGATGTTCGTCGAGCTCGCTGAGCTCTTTGTCGAAGGTCTGGTGCCGCTGGGCTCGATGACGGACGATCACTACCTCTATCACGAGAACACCAGGCAGCTCATCGGCCAGCGCAGCCGGCGCACGTACTCGATGGGCGATCAGGTACGCGTGCTGGTGGATCGGATCGATCATGCGCAAAGGCGTGTGATCTTCGCCATCGCCGAAGAAGAGAGGCCCGCAGCCAGGAAGAGGCCCGGCGGAAGCAGAAGTGAGTCTGCCCAGTGCGCAGCGTCGGTTCTTCGCGATTTACAATAGCCGCAGCATGCGTCGCATCCTCGCCCTGACGTATCGCGCTCTCGTTTGCGATTTGTGCCGATCGCGCAGTCTGCCACCCTGCAAGCTCCCGCGCCACCAATCCGCCTGCGCCACGCCTGGATGGCCAACGGCTCACTTTGCCGCCACCAAAGATCCCAGCGTGCAAAAGGCCAAGCAGATTCTCGACGACATGATTCGCGCGCTGGGCGGCGACACTTACCTGAATCTCCGCACCATGACAACAGAGGGGCGCAGCTATTCGTTTTGGAAGGGACAGCCGAGCGGCATGGGCCTGCTGTTCTGGCGTTTCTGGGAGTGGCCTGACAAAGACCGAGTGGAGCTGACCAAGCAGCGCGACGTGGTCGAGTTGTACGTGGGCGACAAGGGCTACGAGATCACCTACAAGGGCACGGCTACGCAGGATCCCAAGCAGATCGACGACTACTTGCGGCGGCGCGACCACTCGCTGGAGAACGTGGTGCGCAAATGGCTCGCCGCGTCCGACACCATGATCCTGTACAGCGGAACCGCAATCGTCGAGCAGAACATGGCCGACGAAGTCACCGTCCTGAACGGCGACAACGACAGCGTCACCATCTCCGTCGATCCTCGCACTCACTTGCCGGTGCGAAAGACGTTCAGTTATCGCGATCCCGTCGACCGGTTGAAGGATGACGACACCGAGATCTACAGCAACTATCGCCTGGTGCAAGGTATAAACACACCCTACAGCACGGTCCGGCTGCAAAATGGCGAGATGCGCAACCAGCGCTTCATCACCAATGTCGCCTACAACCCCGAACTGGCGCCCACCCTGTTTGAGACCAAGGGGATCACCTACAACCCGCAGAAGACGCCCGGCAACCCGCAGAAGTCGTCCAATAACCCTCAGTAGATTTGCGTGCCCAGGTAACCATAGATATACCGGTTGGGTTACCGAGTCATCGTTCTATTCGAAATTTGATTGCAAATAAACGCTTTAGTACCTTGCACTTATACTAGTGCGACAGAACCACGACTGTTGTAGAAATACCACACACGTGAGAGCCGCTGAAGCTGTAGTCTGTTGACTCGGCAATACAATTTGCGTCTTTGATCTACGAACGAACAATTCGCACGCCGGTCGACTGCAGCGGAGTTGGGCTGCACAGTGGAGCGCACGCCAATCTTCGTATCCTGCCCGCGCCTGCGGGTACAGGAATCGTGTTCCGTCGCACCGATCTCGACAACTTCGAAGTTGAAGCGGTCAGCCGCAATGTCGCCAAGGTAAGCTACGCCACCAGCTTGATGAAGCAGGGCGTGCTCATCTCGACCACCGAGCACTTGCTCTCCGCGTTTGTAGGCGTCGGACTCGACAACGCTTTCGTCGAGCTCGACAACCTCGAATTGCCCATCCTCGACGGCAGCGCTCAGCCCTTCATCGACATGATCAGCTGCGGCTGGATTGCGGCAGCAGCGCCGCAAGCGCGTTTACATCAAGATTCTGCGCCCTTACGAGATGAGGGAGGGCGACAAGACCATCGGCATCTATCCTGCCGACAATTACACGGTGAGCTACTCGATTAATTTCCCTCATCCGCTGATCGGGCAGGAGTGCTTCCGGGTGGAACTTTCCAACGGCAGCTACGTTGAGCAGATCGCGGCAGCGCGCACCTTCGGCTTCCTGGAACAGCAGCAGGCCATGCTCAACATGGGACTGATTCGTGGCGCCTCGCGCGAGAACTGCCTGGTGCTAACGCGTGATGCTGTCGATAACGGACCGCTGCGCTTTCCAGATGAGTTTGTGCGCCATAAGGTGCTCGACCTGATCGGCGATTTGGCCCTGTTCGGCAAGCGCGTGTTCGGCTACGTAAAGGCCGACCGCGCCGGACATGCGATGCACACGGCGATTGTCTCCCGCGTGTTGCGCGACTCTACCTACTGGGAAGAAGTAACGCTGGATGAATACACCGCTGCTCAGTTTCCCGATGAGCATCTGGCCGTCGCCGATTAAACTGCCTCGTCGTGTTAGCCCGGAAGTGTCATTCCGAACGCCAGTGAGGAACCTGTAGTTTTCTCGGATCGCCACAATGCTGCAGTCGCAAAGAGTGTCGAGCGCCTCCACCCCTGGAAGGCGTCTGCGCTACCCTGAGTAAGTGAAGAAGACCGCCTACCTTTCCCTGGGTTCCAATCTCGGCGACCGCCGTGCCAATCTCCGTAACGCAATCGGACAGCTGCTGAACCTTGGCCGGCTCATTGCGGTATCGTCGTTTTACGAGACTGAGCCGGTGGAATTCACCGACCAACCCTGGTTTCTCAACTGCGCGGTGGCGCTTCAGACGGAGCTACAAGCCGACGATTTCCTGAAAGAGATCATGGCTATCGAGCGTGAAATGGGACGTCAACGCACCCAGCCCAAGGGGCCACGTACCATCGATATCGACATTCTCCTGTTCGGAAAGGCCGTGCTGACGACGGCGCAGCTCACGCTTCCGCATCCTGCCATGCATCAGCGGCGCTTCGTGCTCGAGCCGCTGGCCGAGATCGCACCCGACGTACAGCATCCTGTGCTGAAGAAGAGCGTGCGCGATCTTCTGGCGCTGTTGCCCAAGACTGGCGCAACCGTCAAGAAGGGTTGATCTCTCCTGTGGATTTTCGCTGGTCGATAGCAGGTCCCTGCGATAAGCTAGTGGTAACTCCTTTGTCGCCGATGTAAGCGGGAGATATTCCAGTGCTTGTCGGAGGCGTGATGTCAGATATCGACCCTCTGTACAAATCGCGCCAGCGCACTCGCCGTGTTCAGCCCCACAGCTTCCACGAACAACTGATGGACAACCTTTACGACGGAGTGTACTTCGTCGATTCCGCGCGCACGATCACTTACTGGAACAAGGCAGCCGAGGAGTTGACGGGATATTCCGCGCAAGAAGCGATCGGCAAACACTGCTTTGACAATTTCCTGAACCATGTGGATGGTGAGGGCCGAAAACTCTGTCTGGAAGGGTGTCCGCTGAGCCATACCCTTGCCGATGGAGCAAAGCGGGAATCGGAGGTCTTCCTTCAGCACCGCGACGGGCATCGCGTCCCGGTGTCAGTCCGCACCTCTCCCATCACGGATAGCCAAGGTGCAGTGGTCGGGGCCGTCGAGATCTTCACCGATGTTTCCGCCAAGAAAAGGCTTGAGCGGCGGGCTGCCACGCTCCAGAAGATGGCCCTGAACGATGCGCTCACGGGTATTCCGAATCGCCGCTATACGCAGCTCAGGATCAGACAAGCCATCCAGGAGACGCGGCACTTCGATATAAGTATCGGGATTCTCATGATCGATTTGGACCACTTCAAGGAAGTGAACGATACCTACGGGCACGACCTTGGAGACGCGGTGTTACAGACAGCGACTAGAACGTTGGCCAACGGGCTGCGTCCGAGGGACTTTATCGGGCGTTGGGGTGGAGAGGAATTTCTGGCCATCGTTTTGGACGTATCCAAAGATGAACTCGCCTCGCTGGCGAATCGCGCGCGAACCCTTTTGTCGCAATCATCGACCAAGGCAGATACCTCGCTCATTCATGTGACAGCTTCCATCGGAGGCACCCTGGTCAGGGCCACGGATACGCAGGCTTCTGTGGTGTCGAGAGCCGACGCACTGATGTATAGAAGCAAGTCGCTCGGTCGCAACCGGGTGACGATCGAGTAGCTGACCGGAAAAAGAGCAGCGTACTTCAAAGAGGGATGCGTCAGAATCCGATACGATTGGGGGGCCCCGGAAACAGCCCTTCGCTATCTGAGTCCTTCCCCTTGTGCTTATCTTTTCCCCAGGTCCAGTACATGCCCACATAGGCGTAGTTCTCCGTCTGTCCTGCGACGGAGTGACCGTAGCAGAAGAGAAACTGCTCGCCTTCGTGATGCTTGAAGTGGTAGTAGCCGCCCACGTCCAACATGGTGGAAGCTCGGGTTTGCGGCGCTGCGCTTCCCTCTGAACCATGGGCGAAAATCTCCGCGCCCAACTCGAGCCGCTCGTTCAACTCTTTCTTCACCAGCCAGCCGGTGTATGCAAAGTTGCGATACCCAGTCTGCGGAACTACTTGATAGCCCGCGCCGCCGTCGAAGGTCCACTTGCCCACGTTCTTTTGCAGCCAGATCGGTAACTTGTACCAGACCTTGCCCACGCCGAGCCCTTTCTGAACGTTGCCGGTCGGCATCTCGAACATGGTGAAGCTGCCAATCTGCGGAAAGTATTTACTCTCCTTGATAAACGCAATCTTCACGCCCAACTCCATATCCGTCAGCCCAAACTCAGTCGGGCCGGTTCCGCTGGGCTGATACACCGGATTGTTGCTCGGCGCTGCTACCCCAAACGGCAATATCGCATGCAGTTGCACGCGAGGCAGCGCGCCCCAGTTGAACTCGAATGCCGGGCCCTGGGAATCCATTTCCACGGGCGTTCCGTCGGCCGAGCCAAAAATATAAAACTCGTAATGGTGCAGATCTACCGGTACGGGATCGTCGGTCTGGTACGGCGGCCCTTGCGCTGAGAGTTTCGATCCCACAAGAATCACGAGCAGGAACATCGCTGTGGTCACGCAAATGGAGCGAGTCCCGATATTCATGGCATTACGTACATCAGGGTGGAGTACGCCTTCAGGCGTACAAAAGCTGTTTGCCCACCTTCTCGGCTTCAGCCGCTGAGGCAACGTCTTCAAGTACCTCAGCGGCTGAAGCCGGTCGGAATAGTGCAACCTAATCTGCACGCCTGAAGGCGTGCTCCACCCGAAACATTACTGCGGAGTCGTTTGCGGGGTCGCCTGTTGCGCAGCCGGCTGCGGGTTCGGCGTCGTTGGCTGTTGTTGCGTAGGCGGTTGCTTCTGCTGCTCCTGATCTGTCTTAGGCGCGATGCCCTTCTCCTCTGCCTCGGCACCCGGCATTACGTTCTTCAGCGGAGACGTGCTCTCTTCCTCGCGCTCCGGATGCGGTAGCGGCTTGCGCGGCAGCATCTGGTCGCGCATGGCAGCGTTGTAGACGAATATCGCCTCAACGGTAGCCGCTTGCGCCAGGTCTTCCGGTTGAAGGCGCTCGAAGGTATCCATGTTGGTGTGGTGGGTGCGTGAGCCGTAATCCAGCGGGTCCTGTATGAACTGGAATCCCGGAATACCTACTGCATCGAAGTTCTCGTGATCGGTGCCGCCGGTATGGCGCAAGGTAATGGTCGTTACACCAAGGTCCTTCAGCGGTGCAATCCACTGCTCGAAGATGGGCGCGACTCCCGCATTCTGCTCGAGGTAAATACCACGAACTCGCCCGCTGCCGTTATCCAGATTGAAGTAGCCCGAGATCTTCTGCTGATCGGGCTTGAGCTGCACCGGGCCCGCCGGCTTGCGCAGCCACTCCGGCATCTTCATCTGGTCGGGGGCGGTGGAGAGCGGCACATATCCGAAGTGCTCTTTCACATAGCCTTGCGAGCCAAACTCGCCCTGTTCTTCACCCGTCCATAGGCCGACGCGAATCGTGCGACGCGGCTTTACTTTCAGGGTGGTGAGGATTCGCATTACCTCCATTGCGACAACCGTGCCTGCACCGTTGTCGGTTGCGCCGGTTGCCGATGCCCAGGAGTCGAGATGTCCGCCCACCATCACCAGTTCGTCTTTCAGCTTGGGATCGGTGCCGGGAATTTCAGCGATGGTGTTAAAGCCGTGCTCGTGATCGCCGGTGAACTTGGTGTCGATATTCATCTCGACTGTAACCGGCACGCGCGCCTTCACCAGTCGATACACGCGACCGTAGTTCTCGATCGCCATGGCCGCGACGGGTACAGAGTTCATGTGCTCGTGCTGATAGGCAAACGAGGTCAGGTCAGCGCCGCCATCGTCCGCGAAGGTGCCGCCGGTCGCGCCGTTGTCACGCATTTCGCGGCTGGGCACCACTACGGCGAGCGCCTTTTCTTCGGCCATGAGCGTGTTGATCTTGTTGCGCAGTTCCAGCCGCTTCAGGTAGTCCTTGCGCCACTCCTGGCTCGGCGGCTTCAGCGGATACTCTTCGATTTTCTTCAGGTCGGCTTCGTCGTAGGTTTTGTACAGAGGCTTGTCGACCGGCTTCACCTCCCATGGCGCGCCGAGAAACACAATCTTTCCGCCAAGCTTGCCGCGGTACTGATCAAGGTCCTTCTCTTCCTTGATCTCGGCCACAGCCACTGGCGCCGTGATCGCGCCGTTGGTAGAAGGCGACCACGGAGCAGCCTGCGCGATAAGCACTGCGGTGTCGGGAGACGTCATGCGCACCCAGGTATTGAGCTGCTGCCAGCCCATGCCGAACTCGCCCCAGTCTTCCAGATGCGCATTCACGCAACCCATGGCAGTGAGCTGATCGCGGGTCCACTCGTTCGCCCGCGCGAGATTGGGTGAGCCGGTGAGGCGCGGTCCGATGCCATCCGCCAGTGCCGAGGCGTACTCCATGATGTGCGAGTGCATCAGCCCCTCCTGGCGAATGAGCTGATACATGCTGAGATCGAGATTCTCGCGCTGCGGCTGCGGCAGTTCGTAGGACGGTTGAGCGGGCTGAGCAGCAGTTTTCTTTTCAGCGGCAACCGAGGGTAGCGCGATGGCAAAACAAAGCGACAGCGCAACAGCGCGCTGCAGAGACGTAACGATAGACATGCCTGAAATTCCTCGCCAGAAGTGCA
Organism: uncultured Acidobacteriaceae bacterium; assembly: GCA_963819645.1. Lineage (GTDB taxonomy): Bacteria > Acidobacteriota > Terriglobia > Terriglobales > Acidobacteriaceae > CAVVDY01. Next base: position 91,381 of record CAWFWZ010000004.1, on the reverse strand, counting down.
ATTGGGCAGAGTAGCAGATGCAGGTCAGGCGTACCAAACCGGCGCCTTGACCCGCTGAAGATTTGCTCGACCGCGAGCGTCTACGACGCTATCTCTTTGGGTCGCTTCGAGGCCGCCTGGACACATTTCAGAATCTCGGTGTCGGTCAGCATCCGATCAGAATTCTTCGCCCTCTGATAAATGCGGTCGACCACTTCGTCTGTCGTCTCGTAGCCATGACGTTCCAGCCAGAAGTACACGTTCGACTTGCCGCTCATGGGACCGATCTCGATGACCTGCTCCATACCGAAGTAGCGCGCCGGCACGCCGGAGTAGATGCTGTCGGCCAACTCGGCATCGTTTTTGCGATATGCCTTAATGACCGCGGCGGCATGCACGCCGGTTCCGGTGCGGAAAGCATCGTCGCCGACCACCGGGTAGTTCTTGGGAATCGGAATGCCGGTTGCCCTCGACACAACCTCGCAGTACTCCTTCAGTTTGGTCAGGTCCTGGCTCGCCCAGGGCTCAACTCCGAGCAGCTTCAGGTTCACCAGCATCTGGTCCATTTGCGTGTTGCCGACGCGCTCGCCGATTCCGCAGGCGGTAGCATGAACAACTTCAGCCCCCGCGACCAGCGCGCCCAGAGAGTTCGCAACCGCCAATCCGCGGTCGCAGTGGCCGTGCCATTCCACGCGAATGTTCTGCCCGCTGGGCTTCACCACGTCGTTCATCACAAACTGAATCAGCGCGACGACCCCCATCGGAGTCGCATGTCCCACAGTGTCGCAGATGACAATTGCCTTGGCGCCGCAGTTGATCGCCGTGGTGTACATGCGCTGAATGGTTTCCGGATCGCAGCGCGTGGTGTCCTCGGTGACGTACATGACGTCGAGCCCGTGCGACACCGCGAACTTCACCGCATGTTCGGTTGTGCGGAGCAGAAAGTCGTCAGTCCAATCCTCGGTGTAGCGGCGGATGGGACTCGAACCGATGAAGGTCGCAGCTTCAATCGGCACTCCGGTGCGCTGCACGATCTCAGCGATCGGACGGATGTCGTTCTCATGCGTGCGCGCCGCGCAGTTGGGTTTGATCTTCAGGCGCGCACGACCAATCTCTTTGGCCAACGCTTCGCAGTGTGCGACCGCGCGCGGCCCAGCGCCGGGCAGACCGATGTCGAGCATGTTGATCCCGACCTGCTCCATCAGGTGCAGGATCTCGATTTTTTCTTCGATAGAAGGATCGCGGACCGACGGCGACTGCAGCCCGTCACGCAGTGACTCGTCATTGAGCAGCGCACGTCCTGCCGGCTTCATGGAGCGGGCATAGACCGTGTTCCAGTCGTAAATCAGCTCAGATACGTCAGACAAATAGCACCCTCTACGAACGAACTTTCGATTTCCCCACCAAATCCGCGGCTTTATCGCGGATTTCAGCGCCCCCACAGCGCCGAATCAGCAACACCGAAGCAGCCTGCCATGACTTAAAGTGATGGATCGCGTCGAATCCATCACTTTGAGTCATCGCTCGAAGGCGCGCTTTTTGGCGCAACCGTCACTCCAAACACCGATTTCTGTCCCAATCCAGCGACATTTTTGCCCTTCGGCTCTTCCGGAGAAGGCAAATACAGCGTCTTGCAGTGCTCACAGCGATAAATTTCGGCCTGCGGACCATACGCAGCTTTCACGTCCCCGCACGCCTGCTCAATCCGGTCGGTCAGGTAAAACCATCGCTTCAGATGTCCGGCGCAGATTTTTCCCTTCGCGTCCTTTTCATTGCAGGCACGCTGATACGCCTTCTTGTATTTGACTTTGTGGTTGGGAAGCTGTGCCGGCGTGTCTTCGTTAACGGAAGCCATGATTGGTGAGGCCATAAAAGTCGGAGTGTCTCCGGATAACCTGCAGGAATCTTGCATTGTAAACCACGCGCCAGCCAACATTCACCGCCGAGAATTACAATACCTTCACATGACTGCGCGTCCAGTGCTTCTACTCTGCATCGTCACTTTGCTTGTGTCTGTCGGATGTTCCAAGCCGCAGTCGACGCCTGCCACTGCAAGCGCCAGCGAGCCCAAACCCGCTGCAGTCGCTGCTCCCGATCCGCGTGTCCAGCAAGTTGCCGCACTCAATGACGTGCCTTCAGACAGCGGACGCAACAGCATCGACGGCAACAAAGTGATGCAGTACGTGAAAGAAGTGGTCGCTATTGGCTCGCGTCCAGTCGGCAGTCCCGGACACGCGAAGCTGGAGCAACTGATTCATACGAAGCTGAAGAGCGACCAGGTGGAAGACGACACCTTCACCGCGCAGACGCCGGTTGGCAGCTTCAAGATCAACAACATCATCGCGAAATTTCCCGGCAAGAAGGATGGCATCATCGTTGTCGCCGGGCACTACGACACCAATTATCCGCTGCCCAAGAGTTACGTCGGGGCTAATGACGGCGGATCGTCAACGGCGCTGTTGCTCGCGCTGGCCGACTACTTTCGCAGCAACCCGCCGCAAGGTTACAGCGTTTGGCTGGTGTGGACCGACGCCGAGGAAGCGTTCGTTCAGTGGAGCGAGAGCGATAGCCTGTACGGCACCAGACACCTCGCACAGAAGTGGCAACAGGACGGCACAGCGAAGCAGATCAAGGCGTTTTTGCTGGTCGACATGATTGGCGACGCCGACCTCGACATTCAGAAGGAAACCAAATCGACTCCGTGGTTGAGCGAGTTGGTTTACAAGGCCGCCAGCAATCTTGGTTACCAATCGCACTTTTACCAACAGGCCTTCGAAATCGACGACGACCATTTGCCGATGCTGAAGGCGGGCATTCCGTCCGTCGACATCATCGACTTGGATTACGGCTACAACAACGCGTACCATCACACGCCGCAAGACACCATCGACAAGCTGAGTCCTAAGTCGCTGGCGATCGTGGGAGATGTGGTGCTGGAAACGATTCGGTTGCTCAACGCGCATTACTAAATGGTCTGCCGATTTACATCGGAGTGCGCAAAGGCGGTCGACTGCTCAGAATGACAAAAAGACCTCGCCCTGGGTGGGGATCTTGAAATCGATTCCGCGTGCGTGATTCACCGAGACAGTCTTCTTAAGATCCAGCGTGTTGAGTGGAATCTGCCTGGCCTCGCCGTTCACCGTCAATTCCAGAACGCCCGGACGCAAGAGATAACGTTCTGCTTCCAATTGTTCACCGTTCGAGAAGAAGAAAACTGTTTTCGGAAGCGGCTTTGACGGGTAGGCAGTCGACGCCATCGGAACGTTGATCACACTCGACCGGCCGACGGGTGCCGCACCGGCTTTGTATGAGGCAGAGAGTCTGTCTGCGTTTGAAAACACTTTCGAACGTCGGATGAGCTGTCGGAGGGCTTCTTCACCTCCTGCTCCATGTGAGGTTCCGGCAATCCTGCCGTTCCGGTCGATGAGAACGTAGTGCGGAAACGCACGGGCACCAAATTGGGTAGCCACAGTACGGCCCTGATCGAGTGCAATCTGGCCTGATCTGGGATGGCTTTGCAGGTACGCTCTGACCGCCTCTGGCGATTCTCCGACATCGACCGCCAGCACCATCAATCCCTTGTCGGCGAAGGCCCTCCCCACCTGGTCCACCGCAGATTGATCACCGCGGCAGTACTGGCACCAGGTTGCCCAGAATTGCAGCAGGACCACGTTTCCGCTGAGGGAACTGTTAGTAATGGAGCCGCCGTCGAGTGCCTGGACTGAGAACTGTGGGGCATAGCCTTGGGCGCGGACGTCAACCGTAACGCACAAGAGGAGCAGAGTCAGCGAGGCGCACAGAATTGCAAATGGACGGATGCGCGTCGAAGCTGTCGCCGGTCGAGTTCGACAGTCGAGATCGATTGTGCTCGTGCTACGCAAACTCACATTCTAGGTGGTTTGCGCGAGGATTAAAGAGGCTTTTATTTCCGGATAGCCAGAAATTTGTGAACCGCTCCGAAATGGGAACGATTCGGAAGAACTCTTCCCAGCTACAGGGCCGGGCAATCGAAACCGCACAACAGCGCCGCATCCCTTAGTCTTCGATCCGCGCTAAAGAATAAGCGGCCGTTTGTAGCGTCGTCGCACCAGTCCATGGCAGCGGCCAGTTGAAAACAGTCTGCAGCGCGCAAATCGTAGTTCTCGACAATCTGCTTCGCCTTGGTGCGTAGGTTTTCGGAAGGCTGAATAACCGCCCATCGAGTTGACAATTTCTCTGCCGATAGCTTCGCCATGTTCCAGTCGGCTATATCCAACTGCTTCACGCGCAGCAAGCGGGCGAACGCAGCGGCTATTTCCACCGAAGTCCCCCACCAGACCACGGGCTGGTGGCGCTTATACAGGGCTTGGACACGACTGGTGAGCGGCTCCAGCAGGCATAACGGGACTAAGGCGCTGGAATCCCAGAACGCCGGCGGAAGCACCTATCGGTCCTCGCGTTCTTCTTCCCAGATGCGGTCCATCACCTCGCGCGAAACATTGCCGACCGGCCGAGGCAGTGCAATGGCTTTGGATCGCCTGCTGCGCGGTGGAACCAACCTGCCCTCGGCGATCAATCGCTGCTCATGTTCCGGCCAGTCGCCTGAAATATAGGGGATAATCCGTGCCACAGGCCGGTTTCGCTCGCAGACCAGCACCTCTTCACCCTTTTTTACCAGTTGCAGGTGTGCGCTTAGCTGCGCCTTGAGCGCGCCGACATTCACCTTTTTCATGATTAGATCCTATCAAAACGTGACTAACTTGGTCACATCTAAAATTGCCGGGGCGACCCGCAATCCTGCCTGGGGAAGCCGGAGCATCAAATACCGCCCCCCATCGACTAAACTTCTCTTGGAGATCAGTTCATGCCCCGCGGCAAGATTCCACGCCGACCATCGAATGCCGGACGCCAGGACCGCATACAACGGCCTGCGGCAGCAAATCGCCTCGCGGGAAAAGCAAAACTCCCACTCAAGCCAAAAACAGGCTTGAATGGGGCACCCGCGACCAAGCCGTCCAGAAATGCCGCAGGGAAGAAGTCGGTCAGAGATGCGGTCGTGCCGTCCAAGACCGCGACACGCTCGGTCGCCGGCCCTCCCAAGGGCTACAACCCCATCGCGCCCGCGAGAGTTAACGAAATCCTTAAGCGACTGGACGAGCGCTATCCCAACGTGGTCTGCGCGTTGCATCACAACAGCGCATGGGAGTTGCTGGTGGCGACCATTCTTTCGGCGCAGTGCACCGACGTGCGAGTCAACATGGTGACGCCGGGGCTGTTTCAGAAGTATCCCACGCCTGAGCACTTCGCCGCGTTGCAACCGGAAGACCTGGAAGATGACATTCGGTCGACTGGATTCTTTCGCAACAAGTCGAAATCGCTTGTGGGCGCTGCACGCAAAGTGATCAGCGACTTTGGCGGAGATGTCCCCCGCAATATGGAAGAACTGCTGACTATACCCGGCGTGGCGCGCAAGACGGCCAACGTGGTTCTCGGGAGCTGGTACAAGATTGCTGATGGGGTCGTGGTCGATACGCATGTGCAGCGTATCTCGCGCCGCCTGGAGCTGACCAAAAACGAAGACCCGCGGAAGATCGAGCAGGACCTGATGAAAGTGATCCCCCGCGAGCGTTGGATCGACTTCTCGCACCAGATCATTCATCACGGACGCGCGCTGTGCATCGCTCGCCGGCCGAAGTGCGCTGAATGTCCACTGGAGAATATCTGCCACGCCGCCGACAAGACGTGGAGCACGGTGGAGATTCATAAGAGCGCGAAGCCGTGAGACTGTTTTCTGCTGGTGGAGGTTCGGCCGTAGGATCTTCGCGGGAGCGCCACAGGGGCTAACGCCCCGACAGGGACAGAGCAGCGTTGCGGCACGGCTTCACAGGCTGCTGAAAAACTCTTCGCAGTGGAAAAACAGATCCCTCACCTCTAAAGAGGTTCGGGATGACAAAAACATAGGGCTTTCATGGCGCAGCTGAAGCTGCGCCCCTTCAAAACGGCGCCCGGCAGAGTTTTTCAGCAGGCTGTGAAGCCGTGCCCTGATACAAAGCCGTAAGGGGCGAATGGGCGGTCGAGCCTTGATACAAGACATTGGTTTCCGCGGCGAACTCGCGACTCAAAGATGCTAGCCGCCGTTCGGCGCAGGCCCGTTCAAGGCGAGACGGATCACGTCACGATACGCTCGCATTGCTTCGGTGGCGCCCGCATCCTTCGGCCCAGCGCTGAGCCATACAGCGACCATTCGCAAGATCATCCCTTTGATAATCCCGATGCGCAGAGCCAGCACCTTGGCTCGCGAGAAGTGTTTGCCTGCGTAGCGCAGCATGTTGGTGTACCAGAAGAGCTGTTTGTCAGCAAAGCTGAGTTTGCCCACGCTGTGCGCGCCGGAATGATGAAAGCGTGCTGCCGGGCAATAGACAATCTTGCGGCCCGAATCGAGCAGACGCTTGCAGAAGTCGACGTCTTCGAACCACACGGGAGTGAACTGCGTGTCCATGCCGCCGACCGCCTCCCAGGCTTCTCGTGTGATTGCCAGGCATGCTCCGGCGGGCTGCTCAACCTGCTGCACTTTGGAGTAATCGGCATCGAGGCAGCGATAGCGGCGGTTAACAGGATTCGACGGCCACAGCTGGTTTAGCAGCAGAGCCTCGCACAGTAAGCTGCCGAGCGTGGGCAGGCGACGAAAGGCGAAGCCGCGTTGAAGTTCCCCGGAGGCATCGAGCAACGCTCCGCCTGCGGCTGCGGCAGACTGCGCGGTCATGCAACCGGTCAGAGCGCTTACCGCACCCGGCTCTGCGATGGCGTCGGGATTCAACACCAGCAGAAAATCTCCGCTGGCAGCTTTCACTCCGTGATTCACACCCGCCGCAAAGCCCAGGTTACGCGAAATTCGCAGTAGCTCGACCGGGTGATGCGCTTGAAGCCCTTCGACCTTTGCTACTGTTTCGTCTTGCGACCCATTGTCAACTACGACAATATCGCAGTCCTCGCCTGCCAACGCCGCGAGGCATTGGGTAATGCTCTCGGCGGAGTTGTAGGTCACGATGATGGCCGAGCAACGGGGCATGGAAGGAAGCCGCATTATAATCGTCGCTTACTTAAACCCAGCATTGTTCCGCGTTCACACGAGACTGAATGGACATAATCCAGACGTCGCTTCCCGGAGTCGTCATCATCAAGCCCCGAGTTCATGAAGACGCACGTGGCTTCTTCATGGAGACGTACCGCGCGGAAGCTCTCCAAACCACTGGCATTCATGACAACCTGGTGCAGGATAACCATGCCCGCTCGACGCACGGGGTGTTGCGGGGATTGCATTATCAATTGCAGCATCCTCAGGCCAAGCTGTGCCGCGTAGTCTCCGGGGAAGTGTTCGATGTTGCGGTCGACATCAGGTCAGGCTCGCCTAACTTCGGGCAGTGGGTGGGAGTGATTTTGTCAGAAGAGAACAAGCTTCAGATCTACGTTCCGTGCGGCTTTGCTCACGGATACCTGGTGCTCACCGAGACGGCCGACTTCCTCTACAAGTGCAGCGACTACTACGACCCGAACGATGATCGTGGCGTTCTGTGGAGCGACCCTGCGATCGGAATTGCATGGGATGTGGCTGAGCCCATCGTGTCGGCCAAAGACCAGAGCCTTCCCCGTCTGGCTGATGTTCCACGCGAGATGCTGCCGAGGTACGAGCCGTGAAGCTGCTTCTAACCGGCGCCACGGGACAGGTTGGTTGGCAGCTAGTGCGAACGCTCGCTCCCCTGGGAGAGGTGGTCGCGCCATCCCGCGCTGAGCTCGACTTGTCAGATCCCGACCGGGCGGCGCATTTCGTTCGCGAGCTTCAGCCTGATGTAATTGTGAATGCCGCCGCATACACCGCGGTGGACAAAGCGGAAAGCGAGGCTGAGCTTGTCCAGACGGTGAATGCCGTCGCCCCGGGGCGGATGGCGCAGGAGCTGGTGCGAAGTGGCGGACTGATGATTTATTACTCCACCGACTACGTCTTCGACGGCGCCAAAGCTGGGCCTTACAGCGAAGACGATGCGACCGGGCCGCTGAACGAATACGGCCGCAGCAAGCTGACAGGCGAGCAAGCCATTGCGGCGAGCGGCTGCGCTCACATCATCCTGCGCACTTCATGGGTCTACGACACGCGTGGGACCAACTTCCTGCGTCGGGTGCTGACGACAGCGCGCGAGCGGCACGAGCTGCGTATGGTGGATGATCAGCATGGAGCGCCGACATGGGCTCGTGCGATCGCCGAAGCAACAGCCGCGATTGTCGCGATCTTGAAAACTGCCAGGGTCGGTGGCTCGGGAACCTTCCCGAAGACCGGTATTTACCACCTCACCGCGGCGGGCTCCGCGACGTGGGCTGGATTCGCCGAGGCAATTCTGGAAATCTACGACGAATTGCTCGCATGGCCCGCGGATTCCGGAGAGTTCAGCGGCCCTCTACTGGCGAAACGTGTTGTTCCCATCGCAAGCTCTGAGTTCAAAGCGGCTGCTCGACGGCCGGCAAACTCTCGTCTTTCGAATGCCAAGATCGAGCGCGATTTCGGGGTGCGTCTGCCCGATTGGAAGCACCTGCTGCGCCTTGCTATGCTGGAAACGATTCGCTGATAAGGAGCCTTGGTTTCTGTCCGCACCGGATGGTCATCGCGGCCTCATAACCTCTGCTCTTATCCGCTAAGAAATCAGCGCGATTTGGCTTCGAGTGCGGGACCTGAAGGAGATTCATGAAGGGCATCATACTGGCCGGGGGAATTGGGACGCGGCTGTATCCGCTGACCCGGGTCACCAACAAGCACCTGCTTCCGGTCTATGACAAGCCGATGATTTTTTACCCGCTGCAGACGCTGGTCGATGCCGGAGTGCGCGACATCCTGATTGTCACCGGAGGCCAGAACGCGGGTGACTTCCTGCGCCTGCTGCAGAATGGCAAGGAATTTGGTTTGCAGCAGCTCAGCTTCGCTTATCAGGAAGGCGAAGCAGGCATTGCCGACGCGTTGCGCCTGGCGGAGCCATTCGTCAACGGCGAAAAAATTTGCGTGGTGCTGGGCGACAACATCATCGAAGGTGACATTCGCGAAGCGGCACAGGCATTCGAACGGCAGCAAAAAGGCGCGATGGTGCTCTTGAAGAAAGTTACCGATCCCGAGCGCTTTGGGGTACCGGTCTTCGACGGTGAGCGAATCGTTCGCATTGAGGAGAAGCCGACTCAGCCGAAATCTCCCTATGCCGTGACTGGCATTTACTTCTACGACGGCACGGTGTTCGACCGTATCCGCAAGCTCGAAGCCCTCGCAGCGCAATGAATACGAGATCACGGACATCAACAACAGCTACATCGATGAAGGCTCGCTGACCCATTCGATCATGCAGGGTTGGTGGACCGATGCCGGCACCTTTGAATCGTTGTGGCACGCCAGCAACATGGTCCGCGAGAAGTCGCAACGCTCGGCCGCAGCAGGTGAGCCGTGAAGCTGGTCGTCACCGGAGGCGCGGGCTTCATCGGCTCGAACTTCGTGCATCGAGCGTTGTCTGCCCACACCGACTGGAAGTTGCTGGTCATTGACAAGCTGACCTATGCCGGCAATCTGAAGAACCTGGAATCAGCGCTGGGGTCGGGCCGCTGCGAATTCGTCCAGCTCGATATCTGTGAACCGGGTGTAGTGGATGTGCTTCGCGGCTGTGACGCCGTGGTGCACTTCGCGGCTGAGAGCCATGTGGACCGCAGCATAGAAGACGCTTCCGCTTTCGTCCGCACCAACATCGAAGGCACCTACAACCTGATTCAGGCGGCGCGCGCCGCCGCCATTCCACGGTTCCTCCACGTCAGCACCGACGAGGTTTACGGAAGCCTGGGGGAAGACGGCGAATTTACCGAAGAGTCGCCCTTGCAGCCAAACAGTCCTTATGCCGCGAGCAAGGCCGCATCCGATCTGCTGGTCCTGGCGTACGTGCGGACCCACAATTTTCCCGCGGTCGTCACCCGCTGTTCCAACAACTACGGACCGTATCAGTTTCCGGAGAAGTTCATCCCTCTCATGGTCGCTCAGGCCTCGGAAGGCAAGCGCTTGCCGGTCTACGGCGCGGGCGTCAATGTTCGCGACTGGCTACACGTCAGCGATCACTGCGATGCAATCGAGGTGATTCTGCAGCAGGGCCGTTGCGGCGAGGTGTACAACATCGGCGGCGGATGCGAGATGCGCAATCTCGATGTGGCGCGCCTGATCCTCAAGAAATTCGAATTACCAGAAGCCCAGGTCGAGTTCGTAAAAGACCGGCCGGGACATGACCTGCGCTATGCATTGAATTGCGACAAGCTCTCGCGCGAAACCGGATGGCACGCCCGGATTGCCTTCGAGCAAGGGCTGGAACAGACGATCGATTGGTATCGCGGGAACCGGGCCTGGCTGGACGAGGTTCGTTCCGGAACTTATCGCCAGTATTTCGAACGGCACTATTTGCACCGGGACAGAACTTTCGCCGGCTAAGGGATCCACAAAAAAGGACGGCTTGTGAGCCGTCCTTGGGAATCTGCTTTTTTTACTACGTTACGGCTCGAGCACGTGCTTTGACGAGTCGCCCCTGAACGTCATTTCCTGCAGGACATGCTCGCTCTTGGCGTTTTCGGTGTAGCGCTGCTCGGTCTGGCCGGCCTTTTCGCCGAGCGGTACCAGACGTGCACTTCGCTTTCGCTTCGCCCTTGGTGCCGGAGATGCCCTTGAACACCATGATGTGCTCGGTGCCATTCATCTGATGGAGCACCTGGTACTCGCCTGCGGGCAGAAGAGTGCCGCCGACAACCGTCGGGCTGCTGAAAACAATCGTCTGCTTATTGGCGATACCCAGCGAATTATCCGATGCCTGTACCAGCGCTGCTGTGCAAAGAATGAGAACGATCGTCATCGTAATGACGAACCACTGTTTACGCATACTTGCCTCCATGAAGTGGCCCCTGATCAGAGGCCGATGAGTCCACTGTTAGTTTAGAAAGCGCCACCTAAGGCTGCCGTGAGCCAAGTCACAAAGGAATGTGAGAGTCAACGCACCTGCGTTTGCGAAACAGCAGAGAGCGCAACGAGTTAAAGCGCCCGTAGGACGGCAGGGTACACACTTCTCCGAAGGCGCTGCGGCTATTGAGCGCAAACCGCACCGGAATGGGATAAGGGAAATGCCCCAAGGTGAAAAAAATAGGCCACTTTGGTGCAATTCCGCGCTATATTCCTTATTCAGCAACTTCGTCTTCCGTTGCTTCAGATATCGCTAACCTACGATCAGAGTCTGCGCTGATAATGAACCTGGTTCCACATCGTCTGGGGAGGAGCTGTATGGGTGTCCGTCGTTTAGTTTGGGCCTATGTCATTGTTCTAGCCGTGAGTTTTCTTACAGTTGCAGCCGGCATGCCGGTGCTCGCTTCAGCCGAACAGCCGCCGGACCTGAAACAGAGCATCACAAACCTGACCATGGCTCCCAATCCGGCGCAGGTAGGACAAACCGTCACCTTTACGGCCAGGGTTATTGGAAATGCCAGTGGGACTGGGACCATCCCGACCGGAACGGTTACGTTCCAGGTCGGTTCCATACAGCTGGGCCCGGTGACTCTGGATGCAACCGGTACCGGGACCACTTCCGACTCTACGCTGGCTCAGGGCTCCTACCAGGTTACCGCCATGTATGGTGGCGATTCCAATTACACATCTTCGACTTCAACTGTTATGACCCTGAACATCGTTCCTCAGGGCAGCATGCAGAGCCCCAGCACCACAAACGTGAAAATTGTTCCCGATCCCGCCATGCTGGGCCAAACCATTACCTTCACGGCACATGTTGGTGGCGCCACGGGGATTGGTGGTCAGGGAGCGACCGGAACCGTCACCTTCTTGGAAGGTACGAATCAGCTGGGGACAGCGACCCTGGATCCCGTCTCCGGCAACGCCAGCATCACGGATTCCAATCTTGCGGTCGGCAGCTATAGCATCACGGCGATGTATGGTGGCGACGCCAACTTCCTGCCTTCGACTTCGCCGGTCGTGAGGCTGGATGTAGTTCCCGTCGGCACCATGACGCCGACCACTACAACCATCAGCAGCTCTGCGCCGAGCGCCGATTTCGGAACCCTGGTGACATTCTCCGCCACCGTCACCGCAGGCTTCGGGAATCCTCCCACGGGAACAGTAACTTTCAACGATGGGGGCACCGAGCTTGGCATGGGTACGCTGAGCAACGGTGTCGCGACCTTCGGTACCAGTTCGCTTACCGTCGGCACTCACTCCATCACCGGCGTCTACTCTGGGGACTCGATCTTCCAAGGCTCTACTTCGGTGCCGTTCACCCAGACTATCAACAACAGCACCTCGCTTAATTACATCCTTACGGTGAATCCCACAACGATTACGGTAAACCAGGGCAATAGCGGAACCGCCAACGTGATGTTAATACCCTCCGGCGGATTCAACCAGACGGTGACGTTCCTGTGCTCGGGTCTTCCGATTTACTCGCAATGCACCTTCTCGCCGGCAACCATCACTCCTGACGGTAGTAACACTCCCTCAACTGTGGTGATGACAGTCAGCACCAACGTTGCGACCGCGCGGCTGCTCTGGCCGAACCTGCGTCGCAGCGGCGCTGTGCTCGCCATGTTCTCGATGGGCATCCTGGGCCTGGTGCAGGTGAGGGGCAGACGCCAGAAGAAAAATGGCCGCCGTAGAATACTCGGCCGCTATGCATCCTGGTTCTCGCTCATGCTGTGTATTGCTGTGGTCTCGATGCTCGCATCGTGTGGAGGCAGTGGCAGCAACAACCGCGTGTTGACGCCCACAGGAACCACCACCGTGAGCATCGCCGGCTCAACCTCAACCGGTGCCCAGACGACCAGCTTCACATTGGTCGTGCAATAGCTTGATCTGCAATCGCTGCTTTACTGCCCCGTTTCCGCAACGGGGCAGTTGCTTTTGGGGCCAGCGGAGATCGGCTTGTTGATGGGCTCTGATCTTTGGCGAAAAGCGAACGGCGAATAGCGGCTTTCCTACAGCTTCTGCACGCGCTGCACTTCACGGACGCCGGGAATCTTTCGCACGCCGGAGATGATGCGCTGGAGGTGGGCGACGTCGGCTATATCCACAATGATGTCGACGGTTGCGTGCGTCTCTTCGGTGTTGGCGCCGATATTGCGAATGTTGGTATTCGCATCGCTGATGACCGCGGTGATCTGTTTCAGCATGCCCGGCCGATTGTCGCAGAGCACCACGAGCTTGGCCGGATAACCTCTGAGCCAAGGCGTCTTTGTGCTGATCTTGCCTTCCGAGCCCCACTCGACAGCAATGCGCCGCTCCGGCTCATACATCAATGTTTCCACATTGGGGCAAGCCTTGGAATGAACAGCGACACCCTTGCCGCGGGTCACGTATCCGATGATGTCTTCACCGCGAATCGGATTACAACAGCGCGCCCGATACACCATCAGGTCATCGTGACCCTTCACTTGCAGCGGGTGAGACGTCGCCGCCGAACACCCGCCGCACTACGCTGGTCAGAACGCCGGCAGTCTCGTCCTCGTTCGATGTCGTTCGGCGCGTTCGTGGTCTGCTGGGCGGGAACCAGTCGGGCGAGGATGGTGCGGGCAGAGAACTTCCCGTAGCCTATCGCGGCCAGCAGGTCGTCTGGGCGACCGAGTCCATGCTCGCCGGCAACCCGCATGAGCGCCTCGTCGTTGATCTCCTTCATGGAAACGCGATACTTGCGCGCTTCCTTTTCGATCAGCTTGCGGCCGATTTCGATGGCGCGCTCGCGCTGATGAATGTTCAGCCAATGCTTGATCTTTTGCCGGGCGCGCGCGGACTTGGCAAATGCCAGCCAGTCGCGGCTGGGGCTGGTGCCCCGCCTGGGTGAGGATCTCGACGATGTCGCCCGAACGCAGCTTGTAGCGCAGAGGAACAATGCGGCCGTTGACCTTGGCGCCCACACAGTTGTGCCCGACCTCGGTGTGAATGATGTAGGCGAAATCGATGGGCGTGGCTTCGCGCGGCAGAATGACAATCTTTCCCTTCGGGGTAAAGGTGTAAACCTCCTCAGGGAAGAGATCGATCTTGAGCGTCGAAACAAATTCCTCTGCGTTCTCGACGTCGCGCTGCCACTCAACCACCTGCCGCAGCCATGCCAGGCGCTGTTCGTCGCGCGCGGAGACAGGGCCGTCCTTGTACTTCCAGTGCGCGGCAATGCCTTCCTCGGCCATCTTGTGCATGTCTTCGGTGCGAATCTGCACTTCGAAGGAGTGTCCGTTGTCGGCGATGACCGTGGTGTGCAGCGACTTGTACAAGTTTGGGCCGCGGCATGGCGATGAAGTCTTTGATTCGTCCGGGCACCGGCCGCCACTGGTTATGAATGATGCCCAGCACGGCGTAACAGTCGTTCACCGATTGCGTGACGACGCGCAGAGCGAGCATGTCGTAGATCTGGTCGACCGAGATGTGCTGCCGCTGCAGCTTCTGCCAGATGCTGTAAAAGCGCTTGATGCGCGCTTCCACGGTGGTTTGCAGGCCGGCTTCCTTGAGCTTGGCCTCGATAATCTTCTGCACCTCGGCAAGAAAGGCCTCGCCTTCCTTACGGCGCGATTCGACCGCATCTTTGACCTGTTTGTACGCGATGGGATCGACATACTGAAATGCGAGGTCTTCCAGTTCGCCGCGAATTTTGCCCATGCCAAGGCGGTGCGCGATGGGCGCGTAAATCTCCTGGGTCTCGCGCGCGATCTTCTGCTGCCGCTCCGGCGACAGATGTTGCAATGTTCGCATATTATGCAAACGGTCGGCGAGCTTGATGAGGACCACGCGAATGTCGTCCACCATGGCCAGCACCATCTTGCGGACACTCTCCGCCTGGGCCTCTTCGCGGGAAGCAAATTCCAGCTTGCTGATTTTGGTGACGCCCTCGACAATGTGAGCGACCTGCTCGCCGAATTCGGCCTTGATCTCGTCTACTGTGACCTTGGTGTCTTCCACCGAATCGTGCAGCAGGCCGGCGACAATGGCCGTAGTATCGAGTCGCATTTCGGCCAGTACTGTGGCCACTTGCAGCGGATGCACCAGGTAGGGCTCGCCTGAGGCGCGGGTCTGTCCGCTGTGATGTTGGAGAGAAAATTCGTAGGCTTTTTTGACCAGCGCGAGATCGTCGTTGGGCCGGTAGGCGCGGATTTTGCGCAGCAAATCGCGAAAGCGGGTTACCGTAAGAACATTGGTCGCGATGGCCTGGCGCAAAGTCGCCATATCTGATTATAGAGGGAACTGGGCTTTCGTGAGCTAAGCATCATCAGCGATGTCGGGAGTCGGGTGGAGTACGCCTTCAAGGCGTACAGTAGTGGGCAAAGGAACCGCGGCCGCGGTATGAATTTTCGTGTCAATGAGCGAACTCGAAGCAATCCGCTTTGTATCAGGGCACGACTTCAGTCGTGCCGAAAAAGACCTAGAGAGAAGGCCTTTAGGCCCTGAGCCGTTTACAGGGGCTGAAGCCCGGCGTTTAAGTTGTCTTATTTGGCCCGACTAAAGTCGGGCCCTGATACAAAGCCTCGAACAAAGGTTGATGCCCATTTTCGAGCGAATGCCAGGCTCATGACGGAACCAATATGCGAATCCTAATCAGCGGCGCTTCAGGACTGATTGGCAGCGCGCTGCGAACGGCATTAACGCAGCACGGCGACGAGACTGCCGCGCTGGTTCGACACTCGCCGCAAGCCGGCGAGGTGCAATGGACTCCGGGGCGGGCACTCGATCCTCAGAAACTTTTCGAGTTCGATGCCATCGTGCATCTCGCGGGAAAGAACATCGCCGGCCGCTGGTCCGAGAAGTTCAAGCAGGAGGTACGCGACAGTCGCGTGCAGGGCACGCATACCCTTGCGACTGCGGCTGCGGCATCATTTCGCCAATGCGGGAGCCCGCGAGCATTCATCGCAGCTTCGGCCGATTGGTTATTACGGCAATCGCGGCGACGAGGTGCTCACCGAAACCAGCACGCCCGGACAAGGCTTCCTGCCCGAAGTGTGTGTCGAATGGGAAGCGGCCGCCGATCCGGCGCGTGAAGCTGGTCTGCGCGTCGCGCATATGCGAATCGGTGTGGTGCTGGCGAAAAATGGCGGAGCGCTCCCGCCTCTGCTGCTTCCGTTCCGACTCGGGCTGGGCGGGCGCATCGGCGATGGCCGGCAGTACTGGAGCTGGGTCACGCTGGAAGATGTCGTCGGCGCGTTTACCTTTGCCGTGCACGACGAGCATGTCAACGGGCCGATGAACGTCGTCGCGCCACATCCTGCGCGCGTTTCCGATTTCGTTCAAGCGCTCGGCGACGTACTGCATCGCCCGACGCCGTTGCCGCTTCCGGCATTCGCGGTGAAACTCCTGCTTGGCGAGATGGGCGAAACGTTGTTGCTCGATTCTGCAAACGTGATACCGACGAAGTTAGAAGCCGCCGGATACAAGTTCGTCCATCCCGACTTGGGCGGCGCGCTGCGGGCTGCACTCGAGCGGAAGTGACGACCAGGTTGGAAGCGAAATCCGGGGCAGTTTGGCCATCGTTTTCCACCGCCGACCCTATCCGTGCCAAGTACTCGCGCAACTCGTTCATAAATCGATAGTTACAACCTCCTACCGCCCCTTTTTCCCGGTCTGAAATGTGATACAATCAATTTGGATTGTTACGCTCATAAGTTATTGAAAAATCTAGCATTTGAGCGGCTTGTGGGAGGTATGCTCCTCCCGCGTTCCCCCGTCTGATATTCGCTTGCGAAAACGTAAGCTCGCGAGCGGCGAAATGGAGCAGGATGGCGTCAAGAGATTCTGGTGCTGCCGCAGCACCTAACGGCAAGAACATTCCCGAAGAAGAAACAAATCAGAAGCCGCAGAAGAACGGAAAGAACGGCAACGGTCACGCTGAGGGCGAGTACACTGCTGACTCGATCAAAGTGCTCGGCGGCATGGAAGCCGTGCGCAAGCGTCCCGCCATGTACATCGGTTCGACCGGCGACATGGGTTTGCACCATCTCGTCTACGAAGTGGTCGACAACTCGGTCGATGAAGCGCTGGCCGGATTTGCCGATCGTATCGACGTCACCATCCACATCGACGACTCCATCACCGTCGTCGATAACGGACGCGGCATTCCGGTCGACGAGATGGACATGGACGGCGAGCGCCTGCCCGCCGCGCAGGTCGTCATGACGGTGCTGCACGCGGGTGGTAAGTTCGACAGCTCAACCTACAAAGTTTCCGGCGGATTGCACGGCGTCGGTGTGTCGTGCGTGAACGCGCTCAGTCATCAGCTCGATCTCGAAATCTGGCGCGACGGCTCGGTGTGGGAGCAGAGCTATTCCGCGGGTGTGCCGACGACCAAGTTGACGAAAACGGGCGCAACCAAGAAGCGCGGCACCAAGGTACACTTCGTTCCAGACAGAGAGATCTTCACCGTTACCGAGTACAACTACGACACGCTGGCGCAGCGTCTGCGCGAACTGGCCTTCCTGAACAAGGGCCTGCTTATCACCCTAACCGACGAGCGCACTACCGACTCGAAAACCGGCGAGCCCAAGCATACGGAGTTCAAGTACAACGGCGGCATCGCCGAGTTCATCAAGCACCTGAACCGCGGCAAGAGCGTGCTGCACGACAAGCCGATTTACATGGAAGCCGAACGCGACGACGTGGCCATGGAGATCGCGCTGCAGTACAACGACGGCTACTCGGAAACGGTTTTCAGCTTCGCCAACAACATCAACACCGTGGACGGCGGCTCGCACCTGTCGGGCTTCCGGACGTCGCTGACGCGCACGGTGAACAACGCCGGACAGCAGCTTGGACTGTTCAAAGACGTGAAAGAGAACCTGTCGGGCGATGACGTTCGCGAAGGCTTGGTAGCCGTGGTCAGCGTGAAGCTGTCGCAGCCGCAGTTTGAAGGGCAGACCAAGGGCAAGCTCAACTCCGATATCGCCGGCATCGTGCAGGCCTTCGTGAACGAGCGCCTGGGCGCTTTCCTGGAGATGAATCCGCCGGTCGCGAGAAAGATCATCAACAAGGCCATCGAAGCGGCCCGCGCACGCGAAGCGGCACGCAAGGCGCGCGATCTCACTCGCCGCAAAGGCGCGCTCGACGGCGGAGGCCTTCCCGGCAAGCTGGCTGACTGTTCGGAACGCAATCCCGATCGCTGCGAGGTCTACCTGGTCGAGGGCGAAAGCGCCGGCGGCACGGCCAAGCAGGGCCGCGACCGCAAGTTCCAGGCGATTCTCCCGCTGAAGGGCAAGATCCTGAACGTCGAGAAAGCGCGCTACGACAAGATGCTGGGGCACGAAGAAATTCGCGCCATGATTACGGCGCTGGGCACCGGCATCGGCAAGGAAGATTTCGATGTCTCGAAGCTGCGCTACAGCAAGATCATCCTGATGACCGACGCCGACGTCGATGGCTCGCACATTCGTACGCTGCTGCTGACGTTCTTCTTCCGCCATATGCAGGAGCTCATCAAGCGCGGCAACGTTTACATTGCGCAGCCGCCGCTCTACCGCATCAAGAAGGGCAAGTTCGAGCAGTACATCAAGAACGACGCCGAGTTCGTGAAGGTCATGGTCAAGCGCGCTGCCGACGGCATCGTGGTTCGCTACGGCGAAGGCGCAGCCACCTTGGAAGGCGCTCCGCTGACCAAGTTTATGACCACGCTGAACGACTACATCGGCTTCTTCGATAAGGTCGATAAGCGCATTCGCGATGAGCGCATTACCGAAGTCCTACCCAAGGCCGACCTGGTGAAGCGCGCGGACTTCGAAGGCGACAGCAAGACGCCGCCGAAGAAGATTCTTGACGTGGAGAAAGCGCTGAAGGCGATCGCCAAGGAGCGTGGCATCAAATCCGTCGATAAGCGTTTTGAAGAAGAGCACAGCCTGTGGGAAGTGACCTTCGTCAATTCACAAGGCGCCGAGCACGTCATTAACTGGGAGCTGGCGTCTACGCCGGAGTACCGGCAGATGATGTCGAAGTACCGCCAGATTGCCGAGTATATGCAGCCGCCGTACATCATCGAAGCGGTGAAGAAGGAAGCCACGAAGGCCAGCGATGAAGAGCTCAGCGATGCCGAGCGCGCCGATCAGGAGAAGGTCGAGCAGGTGGCGCCGAAGGCTTCGAAGAAGAAGTCAGGGCCGGAAACGGTCGAGAAGCCGAGCGCCCGCGAGCTATTCGACTACGTGCTCAATGAAGGACGCAAGGAATACACAGTGCAGCGCTATAAAGGTCTGGGCGAAATGAGTTCGACGCAGCTGTGGGAGACGACGATGGATCCCGAGCGGCGGACGTTGCTATCGGTGAAGCTTGAAGATCTGACCGAGACGGAAACTATCTTCACCACGCTGATGGGCGAAGACGTGGAATCGCGTCGCCGGTTTATCGAAGAGAATGCACTGGACGTGAAGAACCTGGATATTTGAGATGTCGCACTTGGCATTTAGCATTTGGCACTTGGTTGCTGCGCAATAGCTATCGAGTGTCGTGCTAAGTGCCAACTGCCAAGTGCAAGATGGCTTTTCCCATCAAAACCTGCGTTATTTGCCACGAGGAGTTCGAGCTGAAGCCCGGCAAGCCCGGCTTTGCCAATCGCTGTCCGAGTTGCAGCGAGCCTGAAGAGGAGCCTGCCGGCGAGAGCACTGTCGAGGGCAACCCCGAAATGAATGCCGAGCGGCGGCGCGTGATTCGCGATCTGCTCTATCGCAAGGACAGCTAGGGCCAAGCCAGCGTGCGCACGTCAGGGAAACTCAATGAGCTTATATGCCTGTTCGTTCGTAATCCGAATGCGCCGCCCGGCGGGCAGGATCAACGGAGGATCCAGACTCAGCCGCTGCTTACGACGACGTGATTTGGCTTCTTTGACGGCACACTTCGCCGTGCTGCCGGTCGTAGTCGATTTGGAGCGTCTCTGCTTCATATTCAGTCGATCTTCGTCCCCTTCGCGATCAGGCGCTCGTAGATACGCCATGGGATGAGCCGCCTCGTCCAGATCTGCACTCTTGTATCTTTGCCGATCAGGTAACGCAGCTTCGGATTAGGATTCTTGGCCACACGCAGAATCAAGCGCGCAACATCGCGAGGGTCTTGCCGTCCCGCAGCCCGGCTCTTCACGAATTCGGTGAAGCGGCGGCTGCGTTCCTTGTTGGGTGAGTTATCGTCCAATCCGCCCTTGGCAACGATGACGCCGCGCGTCCAGATGTCGGTGTCGTACGACCCAGGCTCGACCAGCGCGACGCGGATGCCCAGCGAGAAGGTTTCAATGCGGAGAGCTTCGCTCATCGCCTCCAGCGCCCATTTTGAAGCGTTGTAGGCCCCGAGTATCGGGTAGGCGACCAGTCCTCCTACCGAGCTCACCTGGATGATGTGTCCAGAGCGTTGCCGGCGCATCGTCGGCAGCACAGCTTTCGACATTCCGACCGCGCCAAAGAAATTCGTCTCAAATTGATTTCGAATCTCGTCGACCGACAGGTCCTCGATGAAGCCGGCGACAGACATCCCCGCGTTGTTCACCAGGACATCGATCCGACCATGGTCGCGAACGATCTCATCGACCACTCCAGGCAGCGTATCGAACTGCGTCACGTCGAGCTGCCGAAGGTCCAGCCGATCGCGTACCCCGGCTTTCTGTGCTGCCTCTTCCAGGCGTCCACTGCGCGCCAGGTCGCGCATGGTGGCGACCACGGTATAGCCGTTGGTGGCGAATTCGATGGTGGTGAGCAGCCCGATTCCGCTGGAGCTGCCGGTCACGACTGCGATCTTGCGTTCTGCCATAGTTATCCGGCCAATCCCGCATCTTGCGGCACAATGCGCCCCAGCATCCATTTAACTGACTTGGTTTGCGCTGTGGGGTTCAATACGAGAAGATTATAAGTTTGTACACACTCTATAGAACGGAATGGTAGGAATGCCGAAAGATTCATCGCAAAGCAATAATAAATCCGGCAAAACGGAAATCGCGCCGGCGAGCGGCAAGTTGGGCGTCATGATCCCCGGTATGGGTGCCGTAGCCACTACGTTTGTCGCCGGCGTGGAAGCGGTTCGCAAAGGAATTTCCAGCCCGATCGGTTCGCTGACTCAGATGGGCACCATTCGCCTGGGCAAGCGCACCGAAGGCCGCTCTCCCAAGATCAACGACTTCGTTCCCCTGGCGCAGCTCAACGATCTGGTCTTCACCGGTTGGGACATTTTTGAAGACGACATGTACTCCGCCGCGGGCAAGGCAGGCGTGCTCGACCGCTCGCTGCTCGAACAGGTGAAGCCCTTCCTGTCGTCGATCAAGCCGCGCAAGGCGGTCTTCGATAAGAACTACGTCAAGAAGCTTGATGGCCCGAACGTGAAAAAGGGCAAGAACAAGATGGATCTGGCTGAGCAGGTCCGCCAGGACATTCAGGAGTTCAAGCGCACAAGCGGCGCCGACCGCCTGGTGATGATCTGGTGTGGCTCGACCGAGACGTTTATCGAGACGGGCAACATGCATCGCTCGGTGGAAGCGTTGGAGAAGGCGATGCACGAGAACAACGAAAACATCGCGCCCTCGATGATCTACGCTTATGCGGCGATGAAAGAAGGCGTGCCCTTCGCGAATGGCGCTCCCAATCTGACCGTCGATATTCCTGCAATGCACCAGCTTTCGAAGCAGATGGAAGCTCCCATTTGCGGCAAGGACTACAAGACCGGGCAGACGCTGATCAAGACGATTCTTGCGCCCGGATTTAAGGCGCGAATGATCGGGCTGAGCGGATGGTTCTCCACCAACATCCTCGGGCAATCGCGACGGCGAAGTGCTCGACGATCCCGGGTCTTTTAAAACCAAGGAGGAGTCGAAGCTGTCGGTGCTGGAACACATCCTGCAACCGCAGCTTTATCCCGAGCTGTACGGCAACATCTTCCACAAGGTGCGGATCAACTACTATCCGCCGCGCGGCGATAACAAAGAGGGCTGGGACAACATCGACATCTTCGGCTGGCTCGGCTATCCGATGCAGATCAAAGTCGACTTCCTCTGCCGCGACTCGATTCTTGCAGCGCCGCTCGTGCTCGATCTGGTGTTGTTGCTCGATCTGGCGAAGCGATCGCCGGCACTGCGCGGCATCGGTATCCAGGAGTGGCTGAGCTTCTACTTCAAGTCGCCGATGACGGCTGAGGGGCTCTATCCCGAGCATGACCTGTTCATCCAGTCGATGAAGCTGAAGAACACGATGCGCCACCTGATGGGCGAGGAAATGATCACCCACCTCGGGCTGGAGTATTACGACTAGAGAGGACGCCCATTCGGATATAGAATCAGCTCATGACGGCAGAAGTTTCAGAGCTCTTGAAGCGGGCGCTTGCTCTTCCCGAAGAAGAGCGAGCTGCACTGGCTAACACGCTGCTTCGAGAGTCATCGATTTCGGCAGCCAGTCAGTGCAAGAGGCGTGGGATGAAGAAATCGCGCGGCGAATGGAAGCACTGAACGCTGGCCACGCCGTGACCGTTCCCTGGGAAGATCTCCGTCGTGAGCTTTTGGCCATGGTCGATGAGCGCCAGGCGAGTTGAATTCCATGAAGGCGCAAGGGCTGACATAAAGGCCGCAGTTTCTTGGTATCGCGATCGCAGCCCTAAAGCCGCTCGAGATTTCGTCGAAGAGTTGGATCGTGCCATACAGACTATCCGCAAGGCACCGAAGCGCTGGCCCGTAGGGACACGGGATACGAGACGGTTTCTCCTTTGGCGTTTTCCATTTACGGTAGTCTATTCCGTAGGCAGGCCGACAATCACGATTTGGGCGGTTGCTCACGGTAGCAGAAAACCAGGATATTGGAGCGATCGCTCTTGATCCCCAAGACCTCTCGTTCTGCCGGTTAGCATCTCTTCACGGGACTTGCTCGCCGGTTCTGCGCTCCGCCGAAGTGGACCATTGAAGGCTCCCTCTCTTCGGTGCAACCGCACGTCAGCTCTCCCGCGCCGGGCTGGTATTGTTGCTCTTCCCCCTTTACAATCGCCCGTCGGACCAAACCTCATGTCACTCAACAAAGTTGTAGCCAATGCCGACGAAGCGGTGCGCGACATACACGATGGCGCGACCATCATGGTCGGCGGATTCGGCCTGTGCGGCATCCCTGAAAACTTAATCGCGGCCCTGGTGCGCAAAGGCGTCAAGCACCTGAACACCATCAGCAACAACGTTGGCGTCGACGAGTTCGGCCTGGGCCTGATGCTTGCCGCCGGACAGATCAAGTCGCACAAGGGCAGCTACGTCGGCGAGAACAAGCTGCTGGAAGATATGGTGCTCACCGGCCGCATCGATCTTGAGTTGGTTCCGCAGGGCACTCTGGCTGAGCGCATTCGCGCGGGCGGCGCGGGCATTCCAGCGTTCTACACTCCCACGGGATTCGGAACGGTTGTTGCCGAAGGCAAAGAGACGCGCGAATTCCACGGGCGTCCGTATGTACTGGAGCGGGCGCTGACCGCAGAGTTCGCGCTGATCAAAGCCTGGAAGGGCGACAAGTGGGGCAACCTGATCTATCGCAAGACGGCGCGCAACTTCAATCCCATGATGGCGACCGCCGCGAAGATCACGATTGCCGAGGTCGAGCATCTGGTCGAACCTGGCGAACTCGATCCCGACCAGATCCACACGCCCAGCATCTACGTGCAGCGCATCTTGCAGGGGCAGAACTACGAGAAGCGCATCGAGCGTAGGACTGTCCGCAAGACATAAGACGCTCACCACCGAGGGCACCGAGGTCACGGAGAAAAGGCCAAAATTACCACAGAGACACAGAGGCACGGAGAATACGAGATCTTGAATGCGGTGCCAGCGGGAGATGTCCGACACTAACGATTCATCACCGTCGCCTGAGAAGTCATTCGGTATTCTCTGTGTCCCTGTGCCTCTGTGGTTTATTAGGGTTTCTCCGTGACCTCCGTGTCCTCTGTGGTGAACGCTTTCATCGCACTGAAGGGAGCATTTCATGGCTGAAGTGACGACCGCCAAGCAGAAAGACACCGAAAAACGCGACCGCATCATCCGGCGCGTTGCCCAGGAGTTGCAGGACGGCTTCTATGTCAACCTCGGCATCGGCATGCCGACCTTGGTGGCCAACTGCGTTCCACCGGGCATGGAAGTCGTACTGCAAAGCGAGAACGGAATGCTTGGCGTTGGGCCTTACCCGCGTGAGTGGCGAGGAAGATCCCGACCTGATCAATGCCGGCAAAGAGACGGTTTCAGAAATACCCGGCACCGCATTCTTCTCCAGTGCAGAATCGTTCGCCATGATTCGCGGCGGCCACGTTGACCTGAGCGTGCTGGGCGCGATGGAAGTGGACGAGGAAGGTAACCTCGCCAACTGGATGATTCCCGGGCAAAATGGTCAAAGGCATGGGCGGCGCCATGGACCTGGTCGCCAGCGCCAAACGCGTCGTCGTTGCCATGGAGCACACCACCCGCGACGGCGCTCCCAAAATCCTGAAGCGTTGCACGCTGCCCATCACCGGCCTGCGCGTGGTCGACACCATTGTCACCGAAATGGCGTACATCCGCGTGACCCAGACCGGGCTGGTGCTGGAAGAAATCGCTCCCGGCCTGAGTCCCGATGACGTGCAGAAAGCGACGGAAGCGCCGCTCATCGTTAGTCCGCAGCTCAGGACGATGCAAATTTAGCGTTGGCCAGCAACATTTTTCCGACACCTGTCATCCATCCATGCATGTTGAAGTGGACACTGATTTGCGCCGTACTGGCGATCATCTTCGGAGTGCTCGGTTTTGGCGGAATCGCAGCCGGCTTTGCGGCCATCGCAAAGATCCTGTTCGCGATCTTCTGATCGGCGTGGTACTCACGCTCATTCTGGGTGTGACCGTCTTTAAAGCCGTCACCTAGAGCCGGTATTCGCGTGACGGGGAGCTTGTGATTTAAGCTTCCCGTCACATGCGATTCATCGACCGGGAAGAAGTCGCCCAACGCCTGACGTACGAGAAGTGCATTCCCGATCGTGCGCGAAGCCATGATCGCGTTCTCACACGGCGAAACCAAGCAACTGCTGCGCTCCATCATTCCGCTGGCGGATGGCCGGATGTTCGGCATCATGCCGGGCGCGATGGGCGAGCGTGCTGTCTTTGGCGCCAAGCTCATCAGCGTCTTCCCTGACAATTTTGCTCGCGGAATGCAGTCCCATCAGGGATTGGTGATCCTCTTCGATCCCGAATCCGGCGCTCCCGTCTGCGCTGCTCATGCGGGAGAGATCACCGCTATCCGTACCGCTGCCGCCAGCGCGGTCGCGACCGACGCTCTGGCACGCAAAGATGCGCGACGCCTGGCGATACTCGGCTATGGCGAGCAGGCAGCGACGCACGTCCGCGCAATCAGCAAGGTCCGCAAGCTTGAATCCGTCACCGTCTGGGGACGATCGACTGAGCGCGCGCATGCACTTCGCAGTAAGATGCAAGTCGAGCTGAGTTGCCCGATCCTGGTGTGGCAGCAGCGTTCGAGAAGCCGTCGCCGATGCCGACATCGTCTGCACCGTCACCGCCGCGTCGGAGCCGATCCTTAATGGCGAATGGATTCGGCCCGGTACCCACGTGAATGTCGTTGGCTCGGGTTATGCCGGGCCGGCCGAGGTCGATAACGATCTGGTTGTCCGCTCGCGCTTCTTCGTCGACAGCCGCGAAGGCGTACTTGCAGCAAGGCGCCGAGTTTCTACGCGCCAAAGCAGCCGGGCTGATCACCGACGACCACATCGTCGCCGAGATCGGTCAGGTGCTCGCAGGCGACGTTGCAGGTCGCCGCTCGGATGACGAGATCACCGTCTACAAGTCGCTTGGCCACGTGGTGCAGGATTTGGCGAGCGCGTGGGCGCTGTATTCGGAGCGCGACTAGAGGGTTTTCAAAATTCCCGTATTCTCGAAACCCGGGTAGAGCGGCGCTTCTGCGCCGCGTAACGCAGTCCTCTCTGATGGGGCTTTTCGCCCACTGCGATGCAGTGGGCCAAAAGCCCGAACCTTGGGGCAGCCTGGACGCGGACCTAAAGGTCCGCTCTACCGAATACACTTACCCTGAAACTGCTTTAACCAGGAGAGTCGTCTCCAACCGTGGACCCGCGCCTAGCGATTAAACGGATACTCCTGTATCCAATGGAAGCCTCGGCTCACCAGCAGGAACTTCCCGCGATCCACCAATTGCAATTCCATCTTTTCTTTGTGCCCATCGATTTCGCCTTCGAGCACCAGCCGATCCGGCGCCGGACGAGTGTAAGCGAAGCTGGCCTTCCAGTCCTTGTCATCGTTCTTAGTAAGCTTCAACGTATTGTCTTTGGTGTCGATGACTGCGCCAAAGCGGGCAAGCGACTCGTCCATCTTCTGGAATGCCGCTCGCATTGGCACATCGAAGATCACGCGCCGCCAGCGTTCCTGATCGGTCATCAAAGGCGGTCGAGGCTGCCCATCAACGACGAGTTCTTCGACATTCCAGATGCCGTACAGCGCGGATTTGGGACTGCCTCCACCGTACTGATACCAGAGAGTCCGGCTGCCATAGGCGTTCATGCCCATCAGGAAAACTCCAAACAGAATCTGCACGGCTACGGCTCTGCGGTTTGCGCGAGGTGTCGCAAACAGAGGGAACTGCGTGGACGGCTGCACCGGGCGATTGAAGAAGAACAGGTCGAGCAGGCGTTTGATATCTGGAGCGAGTAGGAACAGCGACATCAGAATGAGATGGAAGGAGAAGAGTTTCACCGGCACATCGTAGGTCATGTTCAGCATGAACACCTGCGTCATGTCGGCGAGGCAGACCAGAGCGCCAAGCATCGTGGTGCGCGGAAGGATGAGAAGAATGCCGCCCAGCATCTCCGCACATCCGGCAAAGACTTCATATGCGGGTGACGCGCCGATGGAGGACCACAGTACCCCCATCGGCGAGAAGTTGCCAAAGGGCTCGATCAGTTCGTTAAGCCGGGGGAAGGGCATTTGCAACGGAACCGCTTTCGCCCAACCGTACCCGAGCATCTGTCCCGCAAGACTAAAACGGATGAACAAACGAAACCACTTGTAAGCTGTGGTGTAGTTTTCCCGCTTGCGGTCGAGAAGCGACCAGATCGCCGTAGCCAACAATGCAATCACCAGGATGCAGAACTGCAAAACCCAGTCGTATGTTCTATCGCCGCTCCCGCTGGCCTGATACATCAGCGGCTGCGACACGCGGAACACATGCGCCGCGGTCCAAAAGACAATCTGCCGAATCGGCCACAAGGTTGAAGGGTCGGGGAGATCCACGTTCGGCAGTGGGATCAGCCCGCCGAGCACCTGGGTCAGCAGGCAATACAAACCGAAGTAGACGAAGCAGAAACGGAACGCGATGCGCGTCGTCAGGTTCCAATGCGCCTTCTCGTCCGTTATGCTGGTGGCCTGGCTTTGAAGCTGAACCCCTTGTGCGCTCACCGTTCCCACCCCCAAGCAAACTTGTGATGGGCAGGAATTATAGCCCGGATTGAGGACGCTTCCCCTGCGCTTTCCGAGGCTCTTCTTGAGATGGTGAGTTGCAGGCCGCGTCGCAGTTGCTTATCATCCGTGACATCCATGCTTAAGACTTTAGGTTTGCCTCTTACGCTGCTCCTGACAGCTTCGCTGTTCGCACAAGCTCCCACACCTTCTAAAGAAGTACAGGCGGCGTCCGCCGATGTTTACAAGCTGTACGTTGACCTGCACGAGCATCCCGAACTGTCGTCGCATGAGACGCAGACCGCGGCGAAGCTGGCATCACGCCTGCGCAGTCTTGGTTATGACGTCACCGAGAACGTCGGCGGAACCGGCATCGTGGCGGTGATGAAGAATGGCGCTGGCCCGACGATCCTGCTGCGCACCGAGCTTGACGCACTGCCGGTGCCGGAGAAGACAGGTCTTCCGTACGCGAGCAAGGTCGTGGCCAAGGACGACAGCGGCAAGGAAGTTCCGGTGATGCACGCTTGCGGTCACGACGTACACATGGCGTCGATCATCGGCACGGCCGAAGTGATGGCGCAAAGCAAGTCGACCTGGCATGGCACGCTGGTCCTCATCGGCCAGCCGGCGGAGGAGACCATCTCTGGTGCCAAGGCGATGATTGCTGATGGATTGATGACGAAATTCCCCAAACCCGATGTGCTGGTTGCGCTGCACGTGGGCAACGACCTGCCGGCCGGAAAGGTCGGCGTGACACCGGGCAACATGTCTTCCAACGCCGACTCAATCAAGATCACCGTCTTCGGCAAGGGCGCGCACGGCTCGGCGCCAGAGAAGTCGATCGATCCCATTGTTCTGGGAGCCAAGATTGTGCTGGCATTGCAGACCATCGCGTCACGCGAGGTTAAGCCGGGGGAACCCGTAGTAGTCACGGTGGGATACTTCCAGGCCGGGCTGAAGAACAACATCATCCCCGACGAAGCCAGACTCGGGCTGACGGTTCGCACCTACGATTCCGATGTGCGCAAGCACGTGCTGGCGTCGATCAATCGCATTGTGAAGGGCGAAGCCGAGGCAGCCGGCGTTACGAAACTTCCGCAGATTGACCACGACGAAGCCACCGACGCGGTGTACAACGATCCGGCGCTGGCGAAGCACGCATGACCGCGGTGCTGGTGAGGCGCTCGGCAAGAGACAATGTCGAGCAGGAGCCGCCGCATATGGCTTCCGAAGACTTCTCGTACTTCGTCGAGCAGGGCATTCCCGGCTTCTACTTCTCGCTGGGTGGAGCGAATCCCGAGAAGTATGCGCAGGCGAAAGCTTCCGGTGAGAGTCTCCCCTCGAACCATTCGCCGCTGTTCGCTCCTGATGCGAAGCCGGCAATCGAGACCGGCATCACCGCGGAGGTCGCGGTGCTGCGTAGCTTGTTCAGCACGTCGCCGGCGGAGTTGAAGCAGTTGACGGCGAGCGTGGCGAAGTAGGAACGACGCATGTGACAAATTTCGAGCGTGGAGGCAGGAGTCTGGACCTCCAGACTGCTACGATTCCACCAGCTTTGTATCAGGGCACGGCTTCAGCCGTGCCGCAACGTCGTCTATATGATTTGTCATCCCGAGCGAGCTTTAGCTCGCGAGGGATCTGCTCTTGTCTCATCCCTGAAGGGATTCTCAATTTCTCGGGATGCGTTTTCGGCCCGACTAGAAATCGGGCCCTGATACAAGGCGACGATTAGCGCAGCTCGCTTCCATCTCATCCGCCATCTTGAGCAGCGTGGTGACGGTTCTGAAGTTGCGTCCCGTCACCGTCATCTTCAACACCTTGTCCATTGACGCCCACGGAAACTTCGAGCGTCCCATGCCGTCGGGGAAGTAGATGAAAAGTTCGCGGCCGACTGGATGCAACTCTTCCGAGGCGATCGGAAGCGCTCTTAGCGCATCGAGCCCTTGTTTGGCTGGCGTAGTGGCAAGGAACGATACCAGCAGCAGGCCCGGATTGATGCCGTCGCGCTCTAGCGAAAGGATTGGCTGCAACCGTTTGCCTCAGCTCTGCCGCGGTGCGCAAAACCACTCCGGGGCGAAACCCGAAGGTCTTTCTCGATCGCGTCTTCCAGAACCTTTGCCTTGAGGTTCTTGTCTTTCGCGCCGAAGACGACATTTCCGCTCTGCACGTAGGTTCGCGGATCATGGAAGCCCAGCTTGCGATACAACTCGCGCAGGGCGTCCATCTTGATCTTGTTGTGGCCGCCGACATTTACTCCGCGGAGGAACGAAACATGAACATGCATAGGTGCTCTGCGAAATAGCAAAGGGAGCGGACAGTGCCACTCCCTTTACCGAGGGGGCTGAAGCCCCAGGACATTTTTGAAGGCGTAGACGCTGGCCTGAAGGCCAGCTCTACCCGCTAAACCGTCACCGGTTGCTTCACCGGAACCGGCGTCAACCAACCGTGGCGGTCTTCGCTCTTGCCATTCACGATGTTGTAGAACTCACTGCGCAGCGTCTTGGTAATCGGCCCGGCCACTCCCTTGCCAACCGTGATCTTGTCGACCGAACGTATGGGAGTGATCTCGGCTGCGGTGCCGCTGAAGAAAACTTCGTCGGCGATGTACAGCATCTCGCGCGGAATTACCTGCTCGATCGCTTCGATGCCCAGGTCCTTGGCGAGGTGCAGTACGGAGTTGCGTGTGATCCCCGGCAATACGCTGTTCCCAATCGGCGGCGTATAAACGCGGTTCTTGTGAACTACGAAAACGTTCTCGCCCGAGCCTTCGCTGACGTAGCCGTTCACATCGAGAGCGATGCCTTCGCTGTAGCCATTGACGATGGCTTCCATCTTGATGAGCTGCGAGTTCATGTAGTTCGCGCCCGACTTGGCAATCGCGGGCATGGTGTTCGGCGCGATGCGCGACCACGAGGAGACACAGACTTCGACTCCCTCGTCGTCGCTGGCATGGCCAAGATACTTGCCCCACTCGTAGTTGCAGACGTAGACATCGGTCGGCGAATTGAACGGATTGACCCCGACCTGGCCGTATCCGCGCAGGATGATGGGTCGCACGTAGCACGGCGCGACCTTGTTCGCGGCGACCAGTTCGACTGCTCCCTGGCAGAGTTCGTCGAGTGTGTAGTCAACGTCAATACGGTAGATCTTGCAGGAATCAAGCAGCCGGCGCATGTGATCTTCGAGACGGAAAATGGCCGGCCCTTTTTCTGTGAGGTAGCACCGTATGCCCTCAAAAACGGCGGAGCCATAATTGACCACGTGCGACATCACATGCAGCTTGGCGTCGTCCCACGGAATCAGCCGTCCGTTATGCCAGATATGTTCCGACGCTTTGATGGCCATGAAGGGCTCCTTGGAGAAGAGTATGTGGCATGTCAGGCTACCTGCCTGGGGGTGTTACGGTCGAACCTGCGTCAGCCAGAGAAGTAGGAATTAATTCTCAGCGCTTCAGCGTAATCCGGCATTATAAATGAGATGTTCGGGAACCGCCCCCGGGGTGTTTTTTCTGCTTGAAAGATGGAATCCGGGCGCGTCGGCCCGAGTGATCTTGACGCATTGTTTTCAAGTTGTAAATCTCGTATCCTACAGCCATGGAAGTGCATTTCACGATAGAGCAACAGGCAAGAATCGCGGAACTTGCCAGAAAATCCGGGACAGTCCCGGAACGAGTCGTGACGGAAGTGGTTGCTCGCTACCTGGACGAAGAGACGCGTTTTCTTGCCGCAGTTGAAAAAGGACTTGCTGCCGCGGAGCGAGGTGAGTTCATTGAAGAAGAAGCAATGGACGCTCGTTTTGAAGCGATGTTCAAGCGTTGATGCGGATTCGCTGGACCGCTCCTGCTGCAGATGATTTAGAAAACATCCACCGTTATCTGCTGAAGCACTATCCGCAGTTGGCCGAATCCACCGTACGGACGATTTATGGGCAAATCAAGAGACTGAAGACTTCGCCCAATCGAGGGAGACTAGGGCACCGGAGCGGAACCCGAGAGCTTCCCATTCCGAGCCTTCCTTACATCGTTATCTATACCGTTCAGCCTGACGCGGTCGAAATCCTGCACATCTACCACGGCGCGCAGGACTGGCGGTGACGTCCCGGTTTCGCGCAAACCCGCTGCCGTGTTATTCTCATTAGCGTAACAAGATACGATTAAAACGTAGGAGCGCACCCGATTCTGTGTTAGCACGAGAGAAAAAATCCGCCCTGATTGACCAGTATCGCACTCACGATACCGACACTGGTTCCCCTGAGGTCCAGATCGCGATCCTGAGTGAGCGCATTGGTGAATTGACGGAGCATTTCAAGACGCATAAGAAAGACCATGCCTCCCGGCGCGGCCTGCTTATGATGGTGAGCAAGCGTCGCGGCTTGCTTGATTACCTCAGAAAGTCCGATACCGAACGCTACAAGACCGTTATTCAGAAACTCGGCATCCGCAAGTAAGCTGTTTGCCAGCCGCTGAAGTACTGCGCCTCGAAGCATTCTGTGTCATTTCAGTCCCCGCAAGGGCATTACTACGTGCTTGCCGGGAACGGACTCATGCGTCTTCCGTCATGGGTAATTTGAGTCATATCGGCCTGCGGGCCCCGAGCGCATTTCAGGTCGCACTAGCGCACCTGACGGCGCCAGCGGAGAATCTCGCTTGCCGCAATCCTCTGTTCTCTCATCCGCCTGCCCTGCCATTCGAAGAGCACACCTCCCTGGCAGCGATCCGGCGGAACGCCCGCAATCGAATTGTCGCGCTCAGAAAAGGAATCGCAAGAAATGAAACACGAAATCAGTGTTGAGCTGCATGGTGGAAAGTCCATCAGCTTCGAAACCGGAAAACTAGCCAAGCAGGCCCACGGCTCCTGCATTGTGCGCATCGGCGACAACGTTGTTCTCGCCACCGCCTGCGCCAACGCCGAACCGCGTGAGGGAATCGATTTCTTCCCCCTCACCGTCGACTACCGCGAATACACCTACGCCGCCGGACGCATTCCGGGCGGCTTCATCAAGCGTGAAGGGCGTCCCAGCGAGCGCGAGATTCTTACCAGCCGCCAGATCGATCGCCCCATCCGCCCGCTGTTCCCCGATGGCTTCCGTTGCGAGACCCAGGTCATCGCCATGGTGCTCTCGGCTGACACGACGAACGACCCCGACGTTGCCGGCATCAACGGCGCATCGGTCGCGCTTAGCGTTTCGGACATTCCGTTCCATGGCCCCATCGGCGCAGTGCGCGTCGGCCGCGTGAACGGCGAGTTCGTGGTCAACCCGACCTACGACGAGCAGCGCGAAGGCACCATGAACCTGATGGTCGTGGGCACCGCCGACGGCATCGTGATGATCGAGTCTGGTGCGCGCGAAGAGTCGGAAGAGGTCATTGTCCAGGGCATCGAGTTCGGCCATGAGCAGATCAAGAAAATCTGTGCTGCCATCAGCGAGTTGCAAAAGCAGGCAGGCAAGCCCAAGCGCAAGGTCGAGCCGCCGGTGATCGACGAAGCCTATATCAGCGAGCTTCGCTCCAAGTACGGCGATCGCCTGATGGACGCGGTGAACACCGAGAAGTATCCCAAGGCTGAAAGCTACGGGATGATCAAGGCGCTGAAAGACGAGTTTCTCGACAGCTTCGAGGACGAAGATGACGACGGCCGCAAGAAGGGTAAGAGCTACCTTGAAATGCTGCGCGAGCGCGTCTTCCGCGAGCAGGTAATCAAGGAGAAGCGTCGTCCCGACGGTCGCAAGTTCGACCAGATTCGCGATATCTGGATCGAAGTCGGCGTGCTGCCGCGTACCCACGGCTCCGCAATCTTTACCCGCGGCGAAACCCAGGCTCTGGTTACGACCACGCTGGGCACTGCCGACGACATGCAGCGGCTCGAAGCCTTCGAAGGCGAAGCCAAGAAGCGCTTCATGCTGCACTACAACTTCCCGCCGTTCTCGGTGGGTGAAGTCGCATTCCTGCGTGGAGCCGGGCGCCGCGAGATCGGTCACGGCGCACTGGCCGAGCGCTCCATCTCGGCTGTGCTGCCCGATCAGGCAGATTGGCCGTATGCCATGCGCGTAGTCTCCGACATTCTGGAATCCAACGGCTCATCGTCCATGGCGACAGTCTGCGGCGCATCGCTGAGCCTGATGGATGCAGGCGTTCCGCTGAAGGCCTCAGTCGCCGGTGTGGCGATGGGCCTGGTGAAGGAAGGCGAAGAGTACGCCATCCTCACGGACATCGCAGGCGCTGAAGATCACTACGGTGACATGGACTTCAAAGTCGCCGGCACGCGCGACGGCATTACCGCCCTGCAAATGGACATCAAGGTCATGGGCATCACCCCGCAGATCATGCGCGAAGCCCTCGACCAGGCCCGCCGCGGACGTCTGTTCATCCTCGACAAGATGAACGAGGTCATCACCGAGCCGCGTACCAAGCTCAGCGAATTCGCTCCGCGCTTCTATACCTTGCAGATTCCACCTGACAAGATTCGCGACCTGATCGGTCCCGGAGGCAAAGTCATTCGCGGCATCATCGAGCAGACTGGCGTGAAGATCGACGTCGAAGACAGCGGCAAGGTCAACGTCTCATCGAGCGACCAGCAGGCAGCGGCCAAGGCCATCCAGATGATCAACGACATCACCGCGACGGCGGAAGTCGGCAAGACCTATCTGGGCAAAGTCACCCGCCTGGCAGACTTCGGTGCATTTGTTGAAATCATTCCCGGAACCGATGGTCTTCTGCACATCAGTGAAGTCGCCGAGCATCGCATCAATGATGTTCGCGACGAACTGAAAGAGGGCGACCAGGTACTGGTGAAGGTGCTGGCCGTCGAAGGTAATCGCATCAAGTTGTCGCGCAAAGCCATTCTCAAAGAGCAGCGCGCCAAGATGGGCGGCGGCGAAGCAGCTCCCGAGGGAGAGGGCGGCGGAGTTGTCACCTTCGAGGGCGGCCACGAAGCAGCCGACACCGCAGAGCCCAGCTTCAACCGCGAGCATGACCGCGGTGGCGATCGGCCTCCCCGGCGTGACGGCGGAGGTCATCCCGGCGGACGCGGTGGCCGCGGCGGTGGCGGCGGACGCGGCGGCGATCGAGGACGGGGACGCGGCGGCAACCGTCACTAGAACCATCGTGTGCTGAGAAACCTGAATCCCCCGTTGCGTGCGGGGGATTTCTTTTTGCCAAGCGGTCTAACGCTGGTATCCGCTCTTCTCTGGCCTTACAATGTGGGAACGTGTCATCTGGAATCTTCGGTAGACTCTTCGGATCGCAGACAGGTTCGGCACCCGAGAAGCGCGGGGGCTCGGGCCAACGTATCGCCCGGCGCTCCACCGGCTTCAACGAGTTCATTAAGTACATCTCAAAAGAAGAGAACCTGAGGATCCTCGACCTCGGCGCCACGTCGGCCGCTAACATCACTTTCATGACCGGACTTGGGCACAACTTCCATCAGGAAGACCTGCTACGCCTTTCTGCCGACAAGGACCTGCTGGTCGCAGACGACAAGGGCGGGAAGGTCTTCGATGCGGAGAGGTTCCTGCGCGACAACCTCAATTTCGAGCGCGAAGAATTCGACGCGGTCATGTTCTGGGACTTGGCGGACTACCTGCCGGAGCCGCTGGTGAAGCCGGTCATTGAGCGGGTTCACGTAGGAATGAAGCCCGGCTCAATTCTGCTCGGCTTCTTCCATACCAAGGACGCCGGCCCTAAGGAACCTTTTTATCGCTATCACATCGCTTCGAAAGAGGCGGTCGACATGCAGCCGGGTGAGTCTTTCAAGCTGCAACGTGTCTTTGCCAACCGACACGTCGAAAATCTCTTCCGCGATTTCGGATCGATTAAATTCTTCCTCGGACGCGACAACCTTCGCGACGTGCTGGTCATTCGCTAGACTTTAGAGGAGCTTTGGTCGCGACGATTCGCGTCAGGGCACGACCTTGGTCGTGCCGCAACTGTGCCACTTTTCTGATTTGTCATCCTGAGCGAAGCGAAGGACCTGCTTTCGCTGCGCGATGAAACGTTCTTTGCATTGGCGAAAAATAGATTTCAGCCGGAATCTTGAGCCCGAAGGGCGTGGGATGACAGCCCAGGGTGAAGCGCAGCGGAACCCTGGGTGCCGATCCACAAATGATTTCAGAGCCGCGGAGCGGCGGCACGATGCATTGTTCCATGCACAGATCATCTAAAAATCGGATAACGTCCCCGACGGACTCAGCAAGAATTTGCGCCTACCCAGGACTGCGCCTGCGGCTCCGTCCTGGGCTGTCATCGCACGCCCTTCGGGCTCAGAGCTTCTGGCAAGACTGGCCCGTTCGTCGATATGAACCGTTGTAGACCGGCGTGCGAGAGCGGGTTCTTCGCTTCGCTCAGAATGACAATTCTTACAAAAAGGGCATAAGCCCGCTCATCCCACGCGCGTTTTTCTGATCACGTACGGCAGCACCCCGGGAATTCGCAACATTTGCATCGCCAGCGGTCGGGCGATCGCGGGCAAAAAAGTCAAGCCTGCGAACTCGCGTTGATGCCGCGATCAACGGAGCGAACTGTTGCCGGTAAACCGCTTCGTATTCCTGGCAGGCGATATCCAACGACGCTTCTCGCGCAAGAAATGGACGCAAGCACTGCGCCGCAGCCTGCCCGCTGCGCATGGCCAGAGAAATACCGTCGCCTGCGAAAGGATCGATGAAACCGGCAGCATCTCCCGCGAGCAAGATGTTGTCGCGCACACAGATCGGTTTGCGATGCAGAACGGGAGCGGTGCTTACGGGAGCGGTGATACGTTCCCATTGCTCGGCGCGAACAGAAAGTTGCGGTGAGCGATTGAAGACTGCTTCCAGCGTAGTCGCCGAGTCGGAACGTACAAGCGCGCAGACATTTACGCTGTCGGGTCCGACAGGCTGTACACCGCAGTATCCGTAGTCAAAGAAATAAAGGTCGGTACTTGGAGCGGGATGGCGCTCGCGATAATGAGCTTTGAGTCCAATCCACTTGGGGCCGCTCGCAACCAAACTGGAGCCGGAAAAACGCGACCACCGGCCAGTGCACAATATTACGGCATCAGCTTGATACTCTCCCTGCGCAGTTGCGACCGTGAACGGTCCGCGTCCATTGATCGCTAGCACTTCGCATTTGTCATGAGCGGCGACGCCTGCCTGCTGTGCACACTCCCACAGCAACAGATCGAGCACCGCTCGGGGAATGCTCAGTCCCGGCTGGCCGAATTTCGGTCTCGGCTGCACGGCCCACTGCGAAGATGCGCGCTCGAGCAATGACTGGAGCATCGCGCAGAATCTCAGCGGCCCGCGCATGTCCGCGCAGCAGTTCCCGCAGCAACGCCCAGCGACTCGGCCGAAACAAATTCGCCGCAGACCTTTTGCCGGGGGAATTCGCTGCTGTCGAACAGCACAACCGAAGCGCCGTTGCGCGCGGCCGTGATGGCAGCCGAAGTTCCCGCCGGACCGCCGCCCACGACGGCCAGATCGTAATGCGAGCGCTCTACTTCCACAACAAAACACCCATGCGATAGAGGTAGTGCTTTGATATCTCGACGCGCCGGGCAGCAGTTCGGCTTACGATGCTACGCATTTCATCCAGTGTATAAGCCTGTCGAACGGACGCCGGAGCGTCGTGCCAGGTGAGACGGCTGCGAAACAACGGC
Source organism: uncultured Acidobacteriaceae bacterium (assembly GCA_963819645.1). Lineage (GTDB taxonomy): Bacteria > Acidobacteriota > Terriglobia > Terriglobales > Acidobacteriaceae > CAVVDY01. The sequence goes on along the minus strand of CAWFWZ010000004.1, from coordinate 54,348 downwards.
AGCCCGGCGTAGGTAAGTGCAAGATGTATGCGGCTGCGAATCACGTCGTTGATGAGAACCGCCACTGCGAGCTACGCGCAGTGCCTCATGCGCAACACGTTCCAACATGTCCGGCTCGAAGTGATGCGCCACCAGATTGCACGCGACCACATCGAAGCTGTCTTCACGAAAAGGAAGTCTGCGTGGCGTCGGCTGCGACGGCGGCGACTCCATTCTGGGGCAGATGCGAAGCGACGCGGTCGAGCAACGTGACGCGGAGCTCGATGCCACGCTGCGCCAGCCGCTCCCGGGCAGCGATTGGCACATGGCCATTCCCGGCGCCCACTTCCAGCAGACTCAGCGTCCGGCGGTCGGCTTGTTTCGCGATCCGCTTCAGCAGCCGAACGGTCGTAGGTGTTCCGCCAAACCACTCGTTGATGCGCTGCAAGTCGCGTAACGATTGCGCGATCTCGGCCGGCGTACCGAGGTCATCGTCAAGTAGTTCTGGAACTATCAGGCGTTGCATGTGAGAGAAGCTTTAACGGCCGTACTCCAAGCGTATCGCAAGTCACCTTGGAAGCTGGTTGCTCAGGCGTGGCACTCGGAAGCTCAGACTTGGCAGGGTGGGCTCACGGCATCACGAATTCACGCTCAGGTTGAGACCATTTGGCCCTGAGCTGCTGGATTTGGTTAGGCTAAACGACTTTGGTATTAACCATGCTCCAGCTTTGGCGTCGGCCCGGTCGGGCGCCGCACGGACGAGCGAAACCGAAACCAGGGGAACAACGGTTTCCCTCGCGCGTATGACGGCGTGCTCCACGGGAATACTTTTTCGGCCGGGCCGGCGAAAAGCCGCTCTTCGCTCTTGGCTCTTAGCTGTTGGCCGGAGATGGTTCATCAGCCAAAAGCCAGCAACTACACCCCGACCGCTTCTTCTCTCAGCTTCCGTTTTAAATCGACGGCAATCTGCTGGCCGTGAAAGCGCCCATTCTCAATGAATATCTCACTCGTTCTCATGCCCGCCACGATCACGCCTGCCAGATAGATTCCCGGCACATTGCTCTCCAGCGTCTGCGGATCGACGATTGGCTTCTTGTCGGCATCGCCGCGCAGCTTGATGCCCAGGCTGCACAGAAATTCAAAGTCGGGATGGTAGCCGGTGAGAGCGAAGACGTAATCGTTCGCAATCGTCACTTCGCCTTCGGGCGTATTCAGCACGACGTGGTCAGGCGCGATCTCGCGCACCGTGCTCTTGAAGTACGCCTTCACCTGACCTGCCTTGATTCGGTTCTCGATGTCGGGCTTGATCCAGTACTTCACCGATGGACTGACACCCGGGCCGCGATGCACCATCGTCACGCGCGCGCCATGACGCCACAATTCCAGCGCGGCGATCGCAGCTGAGTTCTTGGCGCCGACCACCAACACATCCAGCCCAAAAAACGGATGCGGCTCGCGATAGTAGTGCATGACCTTCGGCAGTTCTTCGCCCGGAACATGCATGTGGTTCGGCCGATCGTAGTAGCCGGTCGCCAGAATCAGCTTGCGGGCATGGTACTCGCGCTTGCGGCCGTGCATGTCGGTGGTGTGGACGACGAAGTCTGCCGTCGCTGCCCTCCACCCGCTGCACCGGCTCGTACTGGCGCACATCGAGCGCGTAGTGCTCGGCGGCTTTGCGGTAATACTCCAGCGCCTCCTGCCGGGTGGGCTTCTGGTTGGGGCTGGAAAATGGAATGTCGCCGATCTCCAGCAGCTCGGGCGTGGTGAAGAACGTCATGTTGCTGGGATAGTTGAACAGCGAATTCACCAGGCAGCCCTTGTCGATGTTGACCACCGTCAGCCCGGCACGCTTCACATCGATGCCGCACGCCAAGCCCGTCGGACCGGCGCCGACGACAACTACGTCGAAGCGCCCAGGCGAAGGCTCCGGGTTCGATCCGTTCTGAGACATGCAGATAGGATATCGCGCTGGTACCCGAGATGCGGAGACGGTGGACCAAACCGTAAGCCCGTCCCGCAGGGACGGCAGATCTTAGCCCAGCATTTCAATGCTGGGTAGGCGTGAGGGAAAATTGTGAGTCCGCTTTCAGCGGACGGCAGCAGTTCGCGGCGTGCAGCGAAAAAAGCAGGTTCTTCGCTCCGCTCAGAATGACAGCTCTAAGGGATGGGTGTCAGGGAAGCCGGGCGCTGCGGCGGAGTGCTGACACAAGCCTCTGTGACGTACCTCACCGACGCACGGTGATGTGTCGATAAAAGTAGATATGCGGCACAAAAGCCTTATTTCGTGCGAGCGCACCGCAGGTTGAGCGGAATTCCATCGCATCGGCCGGTTCGGTTTTGTAATCTGTAAAGTTAGACAAAGAGAAAATTTCGCGCCCACCCCGAGGCATTCATGACGGTCATCAAGCAGGAAGACTTCATCCAGAGCGTCGCTGACGCGTTGCAATACATCTCGTACTACCATCCGGTTGACTTCATCCAAAACCTGGCGCGCGCATATGAGAAAGAGCAATCGCCGGCCGCGCGCGACGCCATCGCCCAGATCCTGATCAACTCGCGAATGTGTGCCGAAGGGCATCGCCCCATCTGCCAGGACACCGGCATCGTCACCGTGTTCCTGAAGATCGGCATGAACGTGCAGTGGGACGCGTGGATGAGCGTCGAGGACATGGTGAACGAAGGCGTGCGCCGCGCTTACCTGCATCCCGACAACGTGCTGCGCGCCAGCATCCTTGCTGACCCGGCCGGTGCGCGCAAGAACACTAAGGACAACACGCCCGCCGTAGTGAACATGAAGGTTGTGCCCGGCGACACCGTCGAAGTCACGCTCGCCGCCAAGGGCGGAGGCTCGGAGGCGAAGTCGAAGTTCGTCATGCTGAATCCCTCCGACTCGATCGTCGAGTGGGTGCTGAAGACGGTTCCGACCATGGGCGCTGGCTGGTGTCCTCCGGGGATGATAGGCATCGGCATCGGCGGCACCGCAGAAAAAGCCATGCTGCTGGCCAAAGAATCGCTCATGGATCCCATCGACATTCAAGACCTGATCGAGCGCGGCCCGTCCAATCGCGCCGAAGAATTGCGGCTTGAGCTTTACAAGAAGATCAACGCGCTTGGCATCGGCGCGCAAGGGCTCGGCGGACTGACCACCGTCCTCGACGTGAAGGTGAAGGACTACCCCACGCACGCTGCCAATCTTCCGGTCGCGATGATCCCCAATTGCGCCGCCACACGCCACGCGCATTTCGTGCTCGACGGCTCGGGCCCGGTCGCGCTGGAGCCGCCATCGCTCTCCGACTGGCCGGATATCACCTACGATCCCATGGCATCCGGCGCGCGCCGCGTGAACCTCGACACTGTGACCCGCGACGAAGTCGCCACCTGGAAGCTGGGCGACGTGCTGCTGCTCAACGGCAAGCTGCTCACCGGACGCGATGCCGCGCACAAGCGCATTCACGAAATGCACGGGCGAGGGGAGAAGCTCCCGGTCGATTTCAAGGATCGCTTCATCTACTACGTCGGTCCGGTCGACCCCGTTCGCGATGAAGTTGTCGGTCCCGCCGGTCCCACCACAGCTACCCGCATGGACAAATTCACCCGCCACATGCTCGAGCACACCGGATTGCTCGGCATGGTCGGGAAGTCCGAACGCGGCCCCGCGGCGATCGAAGCCATCCGCGATCACAAAGCCATCTACCTGATGGCGGTCGGCGGCGCGGCGTATCTCGTCTCCAAGGCGATCAAGAAGTCGCACGTCGTCGGCTTCGACGACCTCGGCATGGAAGCGATCTACGAATTCACAGTCGAAGACATGCCAGTCACAGTGGCTGTCGACGTGAACGGTAACTCGGTGCACGAATCCGGGCCCAAGGAATGGAAAGCGAAGATTGCCGAGCTGGTGAGCATCGGGTAGAACCGCTTACAAAAGTTGTCATCCTGAGCGGAGTGAGTCTGCCGAAGGCATGACGAACGCAGTCGAAGGCGGCTTTAGCCGCTGAGGTACCCGGATTGACCATCCCAGCATCGTGGGCAAACCAGTGTCCTCCACGTACTTCATCACTGCCGGGGTTGGAGCAATTGCGCCTGCTTCAGTCGCAGCGGATGGCTGAGCTCTTCTGCGACACATTGCTCGAATCGCGCAATGAGCAATTTCTTCTCCACGCCTTCATCGTAATGCCCGATCACATTCATCTTCTGATCACTTCGTTCCCGGATACACCTGAAGTCGATCAACGATTGTGGCTTCGCGCAGGAAGTCCGGAAAGTTGCTGGCTTGCTCATCCGTGCTGCCAGAAGTCGCTTTGTCGATCGGCGCTGCCGCGACGCCGAATGTACAGAGTTCGCGAAATACTTCACCAGAATCGTAGTCGCGAGTTGGTGCGATCTTCAGATCGACATGTCATAGGGGTCCTTCGCAAACTGCGCTTCGCCTCGTCCCGTTCGGGACGGACTCACCTCGCTCAGGAGCTGACACGCCCTAAGAAGAACTCATGGCAGTGACGAACATCCCGCACGCGTGCGAGACGCTTCATCTTCCTGTGTTAATCTCGCCGCACGCATGAGCACCGAGCCACAGCTTGCCTACAATCCTTCTGGTGACAAGCGGGTCGAGCGGATACTGAAGCCGCCGCAACTACTCCATCTGTTGGAGAGGTTTCGCGTTGCCGCCACGCTTCCGGCGCGCAGGGTGGCCTTCGTCGCCGTCATTCGCTGGACGCGCCAAGGGCGATGGCGCTTCGGCTGAGCTCGCGCGCCTGGTTCAGCTCCTCGACATTCTGGAGAGCGACGCCGAGTTGCGCGTCGGCGTGCAGCAATCGCTAGGGAAGTTGCTCGCCGAAATCGACTCTCTCGCCCTCTTTGCTGAAGTTGGCCTGCCTTCGGTCCACCCGTTCACCACCGAGATCGTTCGCCGGCTCATTGGTCGCGTTTTGCCTTCGGCGCGCCACGATTCAAACGCCGCCAAGCTGCTGATGGACCTCTATACCAGCGAGAAGGATGTCCACCGATTTGCGGAACAACCTGCCGAACTATTCGCGCGCACCGCGGCTGTGCTCACGCCGCAAGACGAACCTGATTTTTGGGAGCGTCAACTGCACGATCTGCACGAGGCCATGCGCCTGCTGGCCGCGCGTATCAGCGGTCTGGGCCTCGCTCCCGAAATGCGTGACCGCAGCGGCACCCGCGGCATTGCGCGCTCTCCGTTCTACGAGCTGACCCGCAAAACCGAAGACCTCATTTTCGCCACCGGCACGCCCGAAGCGGTCGCCTGCCTCGACGGCTGGAAGCAGGACGTCGCTCGCTGCCGCCAGGAGATGGAAGAAGTGTATGGGCACATGGAATCGGAGGGTATCAGCGTCGAGCTGGTGTTCGATCTGAAGACCATCCAGGCCTGCCTGCAGCGCATGGAATCGATCACGACGGTGCTCACCTCGCCCGATCGGACGACGCGATTGGCGGCCGTGCACCATCTGCTGTCGCGGCTTGAGGAGGGCAATCTCGACGACAAACGCGTCTCGTCGCTGCTGCGCGAGAACCTCAACCTGCTGGCGCGCAAGATTGTCGATCGCACCGGCGATACCGGCGAGCACTACATCGCAACCAGTCGCGCCGAGTACCGCTGGATGTGGCGCGCGGCCATCGGCGGCGGGCTGCTCACAGTGTTCACCGCGGCCATCAAGATGCGCATTGTCGAAGCCGGTCTGCCGCTGTTTTTCGAAGGCTTCGCCGCGGGCACTAATTACGCCGTGAGCTTCGTCCTGCTACAGGTCTTCGGACTGGTGCTGGCCACCAAGCAGCCTGCAACTACGGCAGCAACCTTCGCGCGTATCATTCGCGACAACCGCGGGCAGGAGCGCTCCAGCAAGTTGACCGAGTTCGTCTCGCGCATCACCAGCACGCAGCTGGCTGCGGCGCTGGGTAATGTACTGGCCGTATCGGCCGGAGCGGTGTTGTTCGAATGGCTCTATAAGCTGTTGTTCGCGCACTCCTATCTGGCGCGCGAAAGCGCTTCGCACGTTTACGAAACGCTGCATCCGTTTGCTTCCGGCACGGCGTTTTATGCCATCGTCACCGGTGTCATCCTCTGGCTGGCTGCACTTGCCGGAAGCTGGCTGGAAAATGCCGCTGTGTATTACGACCTGTCGGAAGCGATCGCTCAGCATCCTCTTGGGCTGCGCTTGAGCGAGCGGGCGACGAAGAGGTTCGCGAAGATCGTTCGCCACAACATGGGGGGCTGGAGCACCAGCATCGTGCTCGGCTACCTCCTTGGATTCACTCCGGTACTCGGCGCGATCTTCGGCGTTCCGCTTGATGTGCGCCACGTCACGCTCTCTAGCGGAACCCTGGCGTTGGCCGCAGCGCGCTTCGGAACCGCGGGCCTGGGCGATCGCTGGTTTCTCTATGCTATCGAAGGAATCGCCGTCGTGTTTGTGCTGAACCTGACGGTGAGCTTCATGATTGCGCTGTACGTCGCGCTGCGCGCCTACGATATTGGTCTGCGCGAGCAGTTGCGCATGCTGCGTTCGGTGGTAACGGAAGGTCTCCGCTCACCGCTGCGTTTCATCGTGCCGAAATTCGCTGCCGGGGACGAAGAGGCGACAGAGAAGTCACACTAAGCCATGGGACTGTCATTCTGAGGACCTGTCATTCTGAGCGCAGCGAAGAACCTGCTTTCTACTCACTGGCCGAAAACTTCGGCTTGGCGCCAGTTCTCCCACGTGAAACCCTCGATCGCACCCCGCTTGTGCATACCGCGGCGAAAGATGTCGCCGGTCGCTCTCGTTTAGAGGCGGCGCGATTTGCTGGAATGGATGAAAACGAATTAGCGGTTTTCACGCGCTGACTTCAAATCCATGGCAACGAGAACGCGTGTGGGATGCGGAGCACTGTGCATTGTACGAAGCAGCAAATTTCGTGGCGCGTAGACGAAAGCAGGTTCTTCGCTTTGCTCAGAATGACAGTTCAGAGACCAGAGTGAAAGTTCAAGACTTTGCTATCTTGAGAAATGCTCCTTGCAACTTCAATCGCGCAGGTCGAGTTCTCCCTACCGCCCCGGGTATGCCTGCGGCTGCACCGGCCGGCGATTGCTGCGCGCAATCAGCCACCAAATAAGGCCGACTACCAGAACCACGGGAATAAGCGGCACGATGATCAGCAACGGGAAAATGTAGCCGCCGCCCTGGGACACGATCTGGCCGCCCACCTCCGAGCCATTGCCGCGAGCGAGTTGCCCGCCAACGGTGACCACATCGCCGCCAACCTGGGCATTCTCGCCCAGCCGGACGCTGCCGCCGACGGCCACAACATCTCCCTTGGCGTGGCCTTCGAGTTCGACCCTCCCGCCGATTGCGACAATGTCACCGCAGGTGCCGGCCACGCGAATCGAGCAGCCAATACACACCAAGTCGCCGACCTGTTCATCCTCTGAAACGTTGATGCTGTTGCCGAACTGCACCCGGTCGTTATTGGCCCCAGACTTGGCCAATGCCGGCAGCGTGGCAGCCGCCAGCACGAAGATGGCGAACACTATGAAACCCACTCGGTTTGTCATGCAAGCCCCCTTAGCGGATATCCAGATTATGCCCGTCGTGCGGGAAACACAATTCTACGAATTTAGTTACGTAACAAGGGAGCGCGAGGTTCCTGGGTCGTACCCTGCTGGTGACAAACCGACATTGAGGAACACTTGGGTCCTTAACTTGCAAATTCTCCGTGCTCTCCGTGCCTCCGTGGTGAAGGCTTTTCCTATGTTTCCAGCGTGTAGCGCTCCGCCGCGAGCCGGTACATGCGTCGCCAGACCAGGCGATTGATCGTCACCACGACGATCGCCATCACGATGGTCGAGCCCAGCAGCAAAGCGAAGTTGCCGGCGTCGGTAGCGCGCGAGATGGTCGCGCCCAAGCCCGACCGTCGTGTAGGTCTGGTCCTTGAGGCGGAAGTACTCGGCCACGATGCTGGCGTTCCACGCGCCGCCCGACGCGGTCACCAGGCCGGTGACGAGATAGGGGAAAATTCCCGGCAGGATCAGCTGCCGCCAGCGCTGGCCGCGAGCTGAACCGGAACAGCGTCGCAGCTTCTTTCAGGTCGGTGGGAATCGCCATCGCGCCGGCGATCACGTTGAACAGGATGTACCACTGCGTTCCCAGCAGCAGCAGCAACGATGGATCCGAGCCCCAGCCCGCCGCCGATGCGAATCAGCACCAGCAGCACGATGGGAAACAGCGCGGTCGCCGGAACCGAAGCGGCAATCTGCGCCAGCGGCTGCGCGATGCGCGCCAGCCGGGGACTGAAGCCGATGGCGACGCCGACCGGAATCGTCCACAGCGAGCCGATCACCAGCGCGACCAGCACGCGCAGGAACGTCGCGCCGGCGCCGTTCGAGGATCTCGCGGTACTCGCGCGGTTCAGTCCGGCCAGCATCACGACCGCGCGAACCACAGCGTAGAAGACGGCGATGCACGGCCAGCGAGGCGATGAGCCGCCCGACCCAGACCTTCCATGCGCTCGGGCTGCTGCTTCGTGTTCCGACGCGTGCTGCTCGGGCGAAGTGCATGCGCCAGGCATTCGCGCAGCGGATTGACGACCCGCTTGCGCAACCGCACCAGCAGGCGCGAGCGCTCGATGAGGTTCAGAAACCACGATTGCGGAGCGTCGGTGCTCTCGACCTGCTCCATCTTGAACTTCTCCGCCCAGGCGATGACCGGACGCCAGACAATCTGGTCGAGCAGCACGATGACCGCGATCATGGTGCCGATGCCCCACAGAATCGCTCGGCGTGTCGCCGGCGCTGGCCGCGGTCTGCAGGTACGAGCCGAGTCCCGGCAGGCGAAAATCGTTCGAGCCGAGCACGAACATCTCGCAGGCCATCAGGAAGAACCAGCCGCCCGCGACCGACATCATCGAGTTCCACACCAGGCCGATGGCTGCGTAGGGCAACTTCGAGCTGGGTGAAGCGCTGATACCAGTTGAAGCGGTAGATCTTGGCGGCCTCGCGCATCTCGCGCGGAATGCTCTTCAGCGACGAGTAGAAGCTGAAGGCCATGTTCCACACCTGGCCGGTGAAGATGAGCAGGATGGCGCCCAGCTCGACGCCGAGCTGGTGATGCGGAAACAGCGCCACCATGGCCAGCATCACTCCCGGCAGAAAGCTGAGCACCGGGATGGATTGCAGGATGTCGAGCAGCGGAATCATGATGCGCTCGGCCCGCGCGTTGTAGGCGGCGACGTAGCCGTAGACCAGGGTGAAAGCCAGCGAGAGAAGGTAGGCGATGCCGATGCGCAGCAGCGAATAGGCGGCGTACACCGGCAGCATGCGTGGGATCGCGCGAGATCTCGACGTGCGGATTGAACGGCCCGAACCAGCTGCGCGCCAGCACCACGACGCCGTAGAAGAGCGACAGGCCCGCGGCGAAGATGAAGAAGTCGGTGAGCATCGACCAGGTCTGCGCGGGCAGCAGCGACCACGGTCCTTTGCCCAGAATTCGGACCGGCTGCCAGACGTCGCGCGCCATCAGCTGCCTCTTCTCGCCGTTGCGGCGGCCACGTCGGCGTCTTCGCGATGGAAGAGGCGGCCGGTCTCGGAGTCGTAGTCGAAGATCTCGGCGTAGCGGCCCCAGTTCAGCACGGTCTCGAACTGGCGCTCGACTTCATCGGCGCTGAAATGCTCGTCGAGGATGTCGCGGAAGAACTCCTCGCCGATGGCGTGATCGCGCTTGGCGTGCAGTGTGTTTTCGATGAGGCGCAGAATGGCGACATTCTTCAGCGCAGCCTCGCGGAACAGCTGTTTCTGCGTCTGGATGTCGGCTTCGCCGAAGGCGCGGCCCTCGGGCGTGATCTCGACATCGCCTTCGCGCAGCACGGCGAAGCCCAGCATCACCGACGCGTCGACGATGGGCAGCAGATCGTCGACGTCCATCGCCAGCTCGTCGGCCAGCTTGTAGAGGTCGTCGCGTCCGCCGCGATCGGCCAGCAGTTCCATGAAGCCGGCAATGCCGCCGGGACGCGCGTGCGGCAGCATCTGGAACTTCGTGCGTTCGCGCGCCTGGCCGTCGCCGGCAGCGCGCGCAGCTGCCGTGGAGCACGGCATCTCCTCCTCGGGCTTGGTCAGCGCCTTGTAGATGTAATCGACGTAAGCGAGAAAGCGCGGCGATTTGCGATCGCGATACTGCGGGATATCGATTTCGAAGTCGGAGCGAATGCGCGCCGGGATTGCGTCCCAGCACGATCACGCGATCGGCCAGCAGCACGGCCTCTTCAATATTGTGGGTCACGATGAAGATGCACGTGGTCGGCATCTTCTTGTTGAGCCACAGCTCCAGCAGCTCGGAGCGCAGGTTCTCGGCGGTCAGCACGTCGAGCGCGGAGAAGGGCTCGTCCATGAAAAGCACTTCCGGCTCGACCACCAGCGCGCGCGCAAAGCCGACGCGCTGCTTCATGCCGCCGGAGAGTTCCTTGGGATACGCGGTCTCGAATCCGTCGAGTCCGACGGTGTCGATCATGCGCAGCGCGCGCTTGTGGCGCTCGATCGCAGCCGATGCCGCGCGCGACCAGCGGCGCTTCGACGTTCTCCAGCACCGTCAGCCAGGGAAAAAGCGCGAAGCTCTGAAAGACGATGGCGACATTCGGAATCTGGCCGTCCATCGGCTTGCCGTGCCAGAGCACCTGGCCGGAAGACGGCTTCGACAATCCGGTCAGCATGCGCAGCAGCGTCGACTTGCCCGAGCCCGAAGGGCCGAGCAGCGCGATGATCTTTCCCGGACTGATACGTCAAGATCGGTAGGCGCGATCACCTGAATGCGATTGCCGTCAGGTTGCGGGTAGTACTTCTCGACCGCGCGCGCTTGGATGATGGATTCCGGCAAGGCTTGACCCCACACTCGAATGAACATCCAGTGTATTGCCGGAGCTGTTGGAGGCACAATGCGGCAGCGCGAAGTTAGATGAATGATTGGTTAAAGCGAACCGTTCGACTACACCGTAGCGTTCATCTGCTTGTCATTCTCATCGCCAGGAACGATGGAGGGCTCGCTGCCAGGCTGCGCGACTCGCGCTTGCTGGGTTACAGGCGTTGTGGAGGATTCGTTGCCGACCGATTCTGCTTTCTTGCGGCGGCTTCTGCGATAGCTGTATTCAAACCACGCTGCAACGGCCCCGACTACCGCGACAGTGATCCAGTTCATAGATCTCCCGAAGCCAGTAAGATGCGGCGATGAGAGGCGCAGATGCTAGGAGAGAGCTGAGGTGAGTTGCGGCGCAGCAACCCATGCGGATGTTGTCTCTACCGATGTTCAGGGCTATTTCGTCAACGAGGCACAAGAAAGCCGGAGCTTTTGCGGCTCCGGCTGCGCAGATTCGTGGCAAGCGTTCAGAGGCGGATTCTGCGACGCAGAATACCGGCGACTCCAAGCAGCGATGAGCCAAACAGTACGATGCTGCCGGGCTCAGGAACGCTGGCGAAGTCAGCCATGAAGTACTGGTTGGTTCCACCGATATCGTTCCAACCGCCGAAGTCCGGGTTGTACCACCAGCCGTCGAAACCCGGATAGCCGGTCTGATTCTCGTTAAAGTAAACACTCGCGCCGCTGTAGCCCTGAAGGTCGATATCAGCGCCATACAGTTGTCCGGGCGTTAGCGCCAGGTTAATCCCGGTGACGTCGAACAACTGATCAGTCGTGCCCCAAGCGAGCGTCTGGCTGTACAGCGCGTTCCCGACGGGGCCGCTTGGACCCCATTGATAGATATTGAAGGTGATCTGTCCGGGAGACGTTCTCCCCGCCAGCTTGAACTCCCAGTCCGACAGCAAACTGCAATTGGCGGACGGAGCTTCGAAGGTTTGCGCCTGGGCCAGCCAGCCATTAGTAATGTTGCTGTCCCAGTTCGGTTCGGTGTTGATGTTGCAATTGGCGGCGTACGCCGTAGCGAAGCTGCCCACAACGAGGAGCGCCAGAACCACAAGAGCCCGGAACCCATGCATAGCTTTGAAGTCGCTCATAGGCTAGACTCCTCCTCTTGGAGTGGCCCGAAATATTACTGCGGAAGAAATGACCAGGTCAATAGAACAGAAGTGCCGGTAGTGGGTCAGTTTGAATAAGGCTGCGTGCCTTTCGCGCGCCAGCGCGAATCGGCCCGCCTAGATCCCTCGATCGCAAAAGAAGCTCCTCGGGATGACACTCAAACTGACCCACTACAGACGTGCCAAGTCGTGCCCGTACAATTTTGTCTGTAATTTGTTTCGCAAATTGCGGCCTGCGGCGGGCAGGAAATAATCGAGGCATTCTCGACAGGGAATAACTAGAAATGGACGAAACAGTGATCAGCGAAAGTTCAGATTTCTCCGGAGAATTACGCCCACTCTACATCCCGGTGATCTTAGGCACCGTGCGAAATGGCCGCATGAGCGAAAGCGCGGCGCGGTTGATGACCACAGAACTAGCTAAGCGGACGAACGTGGAGACCGAACTTATTGACATTGCCCACCTCCCGTTGCCCACCGATGACGCAGGCCAGAACATTAAAAACCCCGAGTTCGCCTCCAAAATGGCTAGGGCTGACGGCCTCGTTATAGTCTCGCCGGAATACAACCACGGCTACTCCGGACTGTTGAAGCATGTGCTCGATAGCTGCTTGAAGGAATACATCCACAAGGCGGTTGGGATCGCAGGCGTTTCTGCTGGTGCGTTTGGTGGAGCACGAGGCATTCAGGACTTGCTGCCTGTCATGCGCGAGCTTGGCTTGGTGACAATCTTCTGGGATGTGAATTTCGCAAATGTCCATAAGCTTTTCCACCCTGACGGCGCGCTGCGGGATGAAACCATGCTTCCGCGCATCGACCAGTTTCTGAAGGAGCTCATCTGGATGGCCAAGACGCTGCGCCACGGCCGTGAACACATTAATCTGGAGTAGTTCGTGTATTGCCGAACCCTTGAAGTGAAGAGGTGACGAAATGAAATGTCCGAACTGTGGTCATGCCATGAACCATCACGCGGACAAACTGCTGTTGGACGGCTTCGAGTCGGAAGCTGATGCTGGTTCGCAGTTGATAGAAGGCTATTCCTGTCCGCATTGCGGCGCGAATGCCAGCCGAATTGTAGACGGTGACAAATGACGACGGCGGCCCGAGAGCCGCCGCGACAAGATCAATTACATCTGTGAAGTCACTCTGCCCTAAGACACCGTTCGAATCTTATTGGGCATGAAGTGATACGGCGGCCATGGGCCAGTGATGCTTACCTGGCAATCCTTAAAATGCCGAGTCGCTGCCGAATACCGATTCTGGTATTTGGAGATCGAGCTGGTGTCGATCAGGTGCGCGAAGTCCAGCAGCATATTGCTGGCATCGACGCGCTTGCAAACGACGTCTTCCTCCAGGGGCGAGAAGAGTTTGTGTACCTGGACGGAAAGGGCACGCGCTTTGGTTTGCCGCTCGCGCTCACGACTGGCCTGCTCGCGCAGCTTGCGAAGGTACTCGCCGCCCACGCCGGCCGGCAATTCCCTAAGCGCTTTTTCGACTTCAGCGTCCTTGAGCACGATCTTGAAATGCATCTCTGCTTTTCCGCGCAGACGATGAACGCTCTCCAAAAATGTTTTGCGATTGGTGCGAACTGCGCGGCGAAGAGCTTCGTCAGATTCGAAGATCGTGCCGAAACGGAAGGGCAGCACGGTCATAGTGCGAAAACACTCACGGATGATGCGAGCATGATCGACGATATCTTGTTGGCTGAGTGGCTTTTCTGTAGAGACCTCGCTGACGATAACGGCGAAATCCCCGCTGGGATAGGCAAAAACCGAGGCGTCGTTCACGCCTTTAAGGTTTTCTAGAATGTAAGGACGTCTAGGCCGGCTACCATTTTGCAGGCCAGAATGTTCTGTGATGCAGTACGCGTACCACGCCATCTCCGTCTTCTCCTGGGAAAGCTCACGCAAAACACCGGGCGCTTGCGTGAGAAATGGCCGACTTCGAACGTGGAGTTACTGGGTAAGGCTTGACTGCGACTTGGGGACAGCTCCCAGCACGTATTCTAAGCCTGAACTCTCGATGTGTGCAACAGAAATGCGGCAGTCCGCAGCGATTAGCAATCAAAGGTGTGCGATTTTGAGCTGTGGGACTGCGCATTGAACACTCTTCGGCCATCCCCGGATCAGAAAACGCCTTCGTAAATGCATACCGCCTCGCAGTATCAAATTTTTCAGCGGTTCGATCGACGCGATTGCGTGGCGAGAGACCCAGGAAATTATTTGTTTCTCTAAGTGAGTTATGGCCCAGGCTCATCACGCTCCGATTATTGTGACGCCGGAAGATTTTATCGTCGAAGTAGACGCGGAACTAAGTCCGAACACCGTGCGCACGCGTTCCAATGCTGTGAATGCGCTGCTGCGGCTCGCCATGTTGGTCGGCATGGAGATGGAACTTGATGCCGCCCTAAATACCTTCGCAGACTTCATGGCAGAAATCGTGCCCTATGATCGCATCCTGGTTTTCTTCTGGGACGAGGAGCAGGATGCCCCGAAGGTTCGTCTGGCTCGCGGACTGGAAGGCATCGATCCCGAGAACTATGCGCAGGGCAACATATTGAATGTGTGGGCCAGCCGATTTGCGAAACCCATGTTGATCTCCACCGGCGAACACCCGGATGCAGACGGCAGCCTTCTTGCTGTGCAGAGTGGCTGTGTGCTGATAGCACCCATAACCATCGGGAACCGAGTCATGGGATCGGTCCAGCTATTCTCCCGCAAGCCGCACAAATTCCAACCAGAAGATGCGCAGCTTCTCTGGACCTTCTGCCTCATAGCAGAGAACCAGCTCAGCCGGGGATGCTCCAATGATGGTCTGCTCAAATTTGCGTTTACGGATTACCTCACTGGACTACGCACCAGGGGTTACTTCGAGCAGCAGCTGGACCTGGAAATCAAGCGCGCGGACCGCACCGGCTCATACCTGGCCTTGCTGATGCTCGATATCGACCGCTTCAAGCTCCTGAACGACCAGTGTGGACACCATATTGGCGATCAGGTGTTGCGCGAGGTCGCAACTGTTTTGCAGGGAGACATGCGTGATCTTGACACCCTGGCGCGCTTCGGCGGTGAAGAATTCGTGGTGATTCTTCCGGAAACCGACGCCCAGAATGCTTTGCTGGTCGCGCAACGCATTCGACAAAGCGTCGAGTTAGCGCGCTTCCGTCGTGACGGTCTGAAACCAATGGAGCCGGTCACCATCAGTGTCGGCATCGCTGTCTATGGAAGGGACACTCGCCTTAAGCGAGAGCTAATTGAATTTGCCGACGCGGCTCTCTATCGTGCGAAGCATCGGGGACGCAATCAGGTGGTTATGTACTCGGAGCCAGAGATAGAGCAGGAAGCAGAGAGAACAGCCTGATCGGCATCAGCGCCGCACGGTTTTCTTTGCTGAAGACTTGGCCGAGGACTTCACCACCACGCGCTTCGGCTTTTTCGCGACCGTCTTCTTCGAGACGGGTGCAGTCTTCTTAGCGGGCTTGGTGACTTCTTCTTTTTCTCCGGCGCGGGCTTCTTCTCCGGAGCAGGCGGTGGCGCTTCGTCCTGCGGTGCTTCGGCGCTCAGTCGACGATCCAAAGCCTTCGATACCACGTAGCCCATTTCCGCGATCGGGGCGGGCTTTCCTGTCCAAATCTCGAACTGGCGCGCACCCTGCTGCACGAACATTTCCAAGCCCGGGAATCACGTGCAAGCCCTTGGCCTTTGCCATCTTGATCAGTTTGGTTTCCGCGGGTGCGTAAACCAGATCAAAGACATACGCTGCGTTGAGTTCTTTCTCCTCCAGCGGCGACTGCCGATTGCCATTCATGCCGAGTGGAGTGGCATTGATGATCACATCGAAGCTCAACTTCGCCAAGTCAGCGCGCTTAACGTATTTCGCCTTGGACTGGCGCGCCAGCGCCTGCGCCTTTTCCGGCGTACGGTTGACGATGAATACTTCAGCCTCGCGGGCCTTCAGCCCGAACGCCGCAGCCCGGGCAGCGCCTCCGGCACCCACTATCAGGATTCGCTTTCCCGCAAGATGCATGCGCTGTTCCAACGGAGTAACGATGCCGGCGACATCGGTGTTGAAGCCGTAAAGTTTACCCTCGGCACTGCGAACCACGGTATTGCACGCGCCAATCTGACGGGTCAGAGGATCGGAATTCGACAGCACCTTAACGATTTCTTCTTTGTACGGCATGGTGATGCTCATGCCGCGGATGGGAATGTCGTTGGCGCAGGCCAGCAGGTCTTTCAGGCTTTTCGCGTGCAGCGCGAGGTAGACGGCGTTAACCGTCTCGCGCCGGAATGCGGCATTCATCATGATCGGCGACAGCGAGTGCGATACCGGGTCGCCGGCCACGCCGTAAACCTGTGTGGAAGCCTCGACACTTTCGATACGATAGGTATCGCGCAGTTCTCCGACAGTAATCTGGCCGGGCGCGGTCTCTTCGCCGGGGGCGGCTGCGCCAAAGGTAAAAATGCTGCCTGCTCGGACGCCCAGGACGCGGCTGATGATTCCCTGTTCTCCCATACAGACCCCGACCATCTCGTGCTGGCCGGAGTGCGCCTGGAGAAACTTCATCATGGTCACGTTGTCGTAGAGATTGGTCGCCGTGGTAACCACTTTGTAGAAGTCGGCCGGAAACTCGCGCATACCGGCGAAGTGGTCTTCGAGCTTCTTGGTACTTTTGAAGTCGTGGAAGGAAAGGATCACTCCCACGCGGTTCTTCAACTCGGCAAATTGGTCGCGCTTAAGTTCCTGGGCGCTCTGGATTTCGATATCTACTAACTGGAAGCCGGAATCGGCCGCCTTGGTTAGAATGTCCAGTTGCGCCTGTACCGACCCCTTAAACTTGCCACCGTTGACGGCTCGACGGCAGGTCGCGATGACCATGGCCTCGGGATGCAGCTCCAGAAAGTGGCGCAGCTTGGGAAACGCCGCCGCCGGCTGCGAAAGGTAATCTAACCTGAACTCCAGAAAGGGGTTATCTCGAACGTGAGACTCCGCGCGTTCCAGCAGGTTAGCCGGATCGGATCCGATCACCGCCACGCAGAGGCGAGGCAGGCGAAAGCGCTGGATTCGGGAATAAGTAGGGGCCGCGCGCATGTATAGGCGCCCCGATACTACAAGTTGCACCTCGGATGTTGCAACTGTATTGTTGTGAGACTTCGTCTTGTGTGCCGAGCAAGGTACCTCAGGAAAGACGACTAACTGCTCTATTCTGATGGGCATCAGCGAACAACTCGGGCTCACTTTCGCCGCTCCCTCCCGCAAAATCTATGCCGTCCGGGAGCTCGTCACCACGGTACGAACCGAGCTAGAGCGTTCATTTACAGATATTTACGTCGAGGGAGAGATTTCCAGCTACCGTCCCGCCGAGTCCGGCCATGTCTACTTCACCCTGAAGGATGGCGCGGCGCAGCTCCGCGTCGTGCTGTGGCGAAGCCAGGCCAGGCTACTACGTTTCCGGCCCGAAAATGGAATGCAGGTCATTATCCGCGGCAGAATAACCGTCTATGAAGAGCGCGGCGAGCTACAGCTTCAGGCAGAGTTCCTCGAACCGAAAGGTGCCGGAGCGCTGCAACTCGCGTTCGAGCAGCTCAAGGCCAAGCTGGCGGCTGAGGGGCTTTTTGATAGCTGAGCGCAAGAAACCGATACCAACGCTTCCGCGACGAATTGGTCTTGTCACTTCGTCGAGGGCGGCCGCGCTGCGCGACATCCTGAACATACTTCAGCGGCGGCATGAGTCGGTGAACGTTCTGATTTATCCCGCGCAGGTGCAGGGAGAAGCTGCGGCGGGCGAGGTGAGCGCCGGGGTGCGTTACCTGAATCGCCACGGAAAGGTGGACGTAATCATCGTTGCTCGTGGCGGAGGCTCACTCGAAGATCTTTTCGCCTTTAACGATGAGGGACTGGCGCGCACCATCGCCGCGTCGAAGGTACCGGTGATTTCTGCTATTGGACACGAGACGGATTTCACCATCTGCGACTTCGTTGCCGATCGCCGGGCCGCGACTCCGTCCGAAGCCGCCGAGATCGTTGTCGGCTGCCAAGCAGGAACTGGATGAGCGCCTCTACACTTTGCACAAGCGACTGCTGAAGTCATTGCAATACAGGCTGTTGCTGGCACGTACTGCGCTCTCGCGTCTGACGCAGCACCCGTCGTTCGCGCGGATGAAGGACTCCATCGCGCGCCGCGAGCAACGGCTCGATGATCGGCTCCATCGCATGGTGCGGGCCGAGGCGCAGATTCTTACCCGAGTGCGCCGTGAGCTTGAATTGCTGGATTCGCGTCTGCGCCATCACGACATGCGGATTCGGCTTGGCAATGTCAGGCGCGAGTTGGGTGATCGTGAGGGCGCGCTGGCAACGGCCATGTCCGATTTTCTTGGGCGGCGGCGTGAGCGATTGAATCAACCAGTCGCATCGCTTGGCCGCTCCACAGAGACGCTCATGTTGCAAAGGCGGTCGCAGTTGCTGGGGCTGGATCGCAGTCTTCACGCCTTGTCGCCGAAAGCCGTCTTGGAGCGTGGCTACGCTTTGGTCTTCGATGAAAATGGATCGCTGATCAAGGAAGGCTCCCAGCTCAAGAGCGGAGATATGGTTCGCACCGAGCTGAGCCGCGGCCGGTTCACCTCGCAGGTTAAGCGGATCGAAACCACGCAGGAAGAGCCCTAAAGTGCGCGAATTCGGCAGATTCCGACGTTAAAATGGGCCAATTTCGCGCTCTAAATCGGGGTGCTTTAAGCTTCGTGGGAGCAGAGTCAGTTTCGATGAATATTGACTGACGTCCCGGAACCGGCCGTTTTCGATGCTCGCGGAGGCATGTTTTAGCGCGAAACCAAGAAAATTTGATCGGATTAAGCCGATTTTCACGCTCTACATGGCGCCTGAGGATGGATTGAAGGCCGCTATTTGATGTCTCCCGGCAACTGCTTGCCCACTCCATCAATCTTTCGTGGGTCGCCAAAAAGAGTTTGTAGGAGATGAAGCAGCTCTTCCGGGCTGTGGCTGTTCACAACATGGTCGGCCAGGCGGCTTCGTCTATCTCCTCCCGGATTTAACGCAACAACATTCATTCCCGGACACCGCTGTTTTACGTTATGAACCAGTTCCTGGATCGTCGATCCGGGAGTGTCGTCATGAAGAATCACAGCGTCGACGTTCGGAAATGCGGTGAGTAGTTCCAGCATCTCCGGCTCAGAATGGGCAGTGATTACGTTGAACTTGAACGTTTCCAGCAGCAGCTTTCGGCTGGAGATCGCCTGATCGGGCTCAGGTTCGGCGACGATAAAGGTAGGTCTTCGCATTTGGGGAGTGCCAACCCGCAAGGTTGACACTCCAGTGAGGTGCTGGTTTTGACGTTAAGGATGGCTCACGGTCTTGCTCGAGACGCCATCTGCCGATAGCAGCTCCTGCAAATGGGTCACGACTTCGGCGGCGCCCACGTCTTCGCGCGTGCTGGTGGCGCGGGTCACCACTTCGATCATGCCTTCCGCCAACTTCTTGCCTACATTAATCCGGTAGGGAATTCCAACTAGATCGGCATCTTTGAACTTCACGCCCGGGCGCTCATCTCGGTCGTCGAGAAGCACGTCAATGCCAGCATCTTCAAGCCTGTGAGCAATGCCGATTGCGCCTGAGTTAATCGTCTCATCCGTAGTATTTGTCGGCACAACTACGACATGAAACGGCGCGATGCTCGCCGGCAGCCAGAAGCCATTCGCATCGTTGTTCTGCTCGATGCACGACGTGAGAATGCGCTCCAGGCCGATGCCGTAGCTGCCCATGACAGGCGTGACTTCTTTGCCGTTCTCGTCGAGCACGCGCGCGCCCATCGTCGTCGTGTATTTGTCGCCGAGTTTGAAGATGTGCCCGATCTCGACGGCCTTGGCGACCTTCAGCGCATGGTCGCAGTTCGGGCAGATGTCGCCTTCAACCGCGTTGCGAACGTCAGCCTGGAGATTCCACTTGAAGTCGCGGCCGGGCGTTACGTTGCGCAAGTGGTAGTCCAGCTTATTAGCGCCGCAAATCATGTTCTCGCGCCCCAGCAGGCCATCATCCACGATTACCGTCAGCCCCGAAGTCATGGGCTTCGCGGAGATCTCCAGTCCCACAGGCCCCAGAAATCCGCCGGGAGCATTGAACGACGCCTGCACCTCTTCCGGATGCATGGGGCGAATCTCAGTGATGTTCACGCCCGAGCCGGAACTCTGGTCCAACGCCTGCGTAAGCACCGCGTGCAGCTTGGCTTCATTGACCGTGTGATCGCCACGCAAGAAGACGGCCACCGGCAATGGCTTGCGTGGCGCGGCCTTGGGATTTGTGTCCCGCAGCAGCGCCATGTAAGCCACGACCTTGATGTCCTGGTTCGGCGCGACCTTCAGGAATTCGGCCACATCGGCGATGGCGCCTTTCCCCGGTGTATGTACCAGCTCAGGTTTGCCGTCACCCGTAGGAGCGAGTTCTGCAACCGGCGCCAGCTTCGACGTGGCCTTCTCCAGGTTTGCCGCATAGTTGCAACTCGGACAGCTCACGACGAAGTCTTCGCCCGCGTCGGTGTAGACCATGAACTCGTGCGACTGCGAGCCGCCCATCGCGCCCGAGTGCGCTTCGACCACGACATACTTCAATCCGCAGCGATCGAAGATGCGGCAATACGCGTCGTAGTGTTTCTTGTAGCTGACATCGAGGCCGGCGGCATCAAGATCGAAAGAATAAGAATCCTTCATGGTGAACTGGCGCACGCGCAGCAGGCCCGACTTGGGACGCGGCTCATCGCGAAACTTCTGCTGAATCTGATACCAGATCTGCGGCAGCTGCTTGTAGCTGCGCAGCTCCTTGCGCGCGATCTCGGTCATGACCTCTTCTTCCGTCATGCCGAGGCAGAGGTCGCGCCCGCCGCGGTCTTTCAGGCGAAACATGTTGTCGCCCATCACCTGCCAGCGGCCACTCGCCTCCCAAATCTCGCGCGGATGCAGCGCCGGGAAGATAAAACTCCTGGCCGATGCGATCCATCTCCTCGCGCACGATCTGGGTGATGCGCACCAGCGTGCGATTGCCGAGAAAGAGGAACGAATAAAGTCCGGCGGCAAGTTGGCGAATGTATCCCGCGCGGACAAGAAACTTGTGGCTGGCGACTTCGGCGTCGGCCGGAGCTTCGCGCAGCGTAGGAATGAAGAGCTGAGACCAGCGATGCATAGTGGGTATTTGGTTCCTGTAAGTGAATCTCTTAATTGTAAGGGAAGGAACGGTTCACCACAGAGGTCCGTGAGAATGAACGGATGATTCATTTCAAGGCGTCAAGTTTGCGGATGGTTAACCGCGCCTCGGGCGCGGCATAAGAAAGCCCAGCGCTTCAGCGGTGGGGGAGCGTGATTGAAGGTTGCGAGTGCCTCGGGCACGACACAGACGCCGCCCACAGAAAAGCGAGAAGCAGGCACCAAATACCGAACGCGCCTCGGGCGCAACATAAGAAAGCCCAGCGCTTCAGCGCTGGGAAAGGGATCGAAAATGATTCGCGAGTCCCCCGGGGACGGCACAAACCGCTCACCCAAGTACGAAACGTGGATCGTATTCGATGCCCGATTTCTTGAGCATCTCTTTCAACTCGTCTTCGAAGCTTGTCGTTGCGTGGTGTTTCTCCTGGTTGGCGATGTAGCGCATCACGGCACGCTTGCTCGTTGGACTCACGCTGAACCCCGCATAGCCTTCTTGCCATGCAAAATCAGACCCTTGCCTATTGAGCCATCTAGAACTGTTACCCTTCAAGTCCTGAATTGCGCGGGAGAGCGACATCGCAGCCGGCAGAGCGATTAGTACGTGAACATGGTTTTTTGTCCCGCCGGCTATGATCAGCGGGATTCCCTTGCCCTTTGCCACGCCTCCGAAGTACCGAGCGAGCGTAGGTGGATCAGAGATCGAATCTTCGCGGTTCTTCGTGCTGAATGTGCAATGCACCAGGTTGGAGATTAATGCGTGGGGCATGGGAACATGGTAGATGGGCTGCTTGTGGCACTTCGGTGATGCTGCGCACAGGCGTTTGTGGCGTCCCCGGGGGACTCGGGTTGTTGGCGATCCCTTTCCCAGCACTGAAGCGCTGGGCTTTCTTATGCTGCGCCCGAGGCGCGTCGGATGTCGGCGGGCGAGGTATATGCCGAGGTGAAGCGGCGCTCCACCCGCTAGGTTTGTGCCGTGCCGAGGGCGCGATCCACAGAGGCACGGAGACACAGAGAAAATTCAACTTCTAAATTCTCCGTGTTCTCCGTGCTGAAAATCTGCTCTTACGCTTGGCGCGATTGTACGCCGTACACTTCCGGAGATTGCCCAGTCAGCCGCTGAATGCGGTCGGCGATCGGTGGGTGCGTCGAAAATAGACTGGCGAAGCTCACTCCTAACAACTTGGGAGCCACGATGAACAGGTGCGCCGTTGACGGCGACGCCACCATGGGAACGCGCTTCGAGTAGGCGTCGAGCTTAGCCAAGGCGCTTGCCAGTGCGTAAGGATTTCCGGTGAGATGTGCGCCCGTTTCATCCGCCTGGTACTCACGCGAGCGCGACACCGCAAGTTGAATCAATGCTGCCGCGATGGGCGCAAGGATCAACATCAACAAGCCCATCATGCCGCCGCCCTCGCGGTCGTCACGATTTCCGCCAAACCAGAATCCCATGCGCGCCAGAAAGGTGATGGCTCCTGCGAGTGTCGCGGCGATGGAGCTGATCAGGATGTCGCGATTACGTACGTGTCCCAATTCATGCGCCAGCACGCCTTCCAGTTCGTCGTCGTTCAGCAGGTCAAGAATGCCTTGTGTCGCCGCGACCGATGCGTGCTGAGGATTACGGCCGGTTGCGAATGCGTTGGGCGAGTCGGTCGGTATGACGTAAATTTTCGGCATGGGAATGCCCATCTTCTGCGAGAGTCGCTCAACTATCGCGTAGACGCGCGGCAACTGCTCGCGCGTGGCCGGTTGGGCGCGATACATGGCGAGCGCGATTTTGTCGCTGAAAAAGTACGAAGCAAAATTCATGACGACGGCGAAGACCAGGGCCAGTTCCAGGCCGCGCGTGCCGCCAAACATCTGCCCAACGAAGAGCAGAAAGAGCGTCATTGCCGTCAAAAGCAGAGCTGTCTTGAAGGTATTTCCCATGGGTGTACCCACCTATGTAGATGACAGCCGTCGGCTGCGGTTGCGAAAAACCGGCCTGAAGCGATGAATGCGAGGCTCAAAGGGTTGTAGTGCTTTATTGCCTTAATTCTTGTGGGCGCGATGCAAACTTCCTTCCCGATTTCCTATCCAATTACAAGAGAGGCGTACTTGAAGACTAACGCCAAAGTCGATCCCGGGTGTCCGGAGGAGCCAGAGTTTATGAAAAAAATCGGAATTTTGTTCGTCACGCTTTTGCTGTCCGGATTGATGGCGATGGCGCAAAGCAGCTCGAACGCAAGTAGCAACGCCAGCGGTACCGACACTAACAACCCCGACACAAAACAGCAGCAACGTAATGCCGCCACGAGCGACGAGATGGCCGCACAGGCGGCTAAGGACAAGGCGAAGAACGCCGGTAGCGACGCCACCGCTGAGCATGAAAAGGCCCTGGCCCGCTTGGATGAAGGCGCTAAAGTTCTGAATCAGCTTCTGACCACACCGGACAACGGTATCCCCGAGCAAGTGCTGGACAATGCCAAATGCGTTGCGGTTATTCCTTCCATGATTAAGGGAGGATTCATCTTCGGCGCTGAGCACGGGCGTGGCGTTGCCACCTGCCGCACCGGGAACGGCTGGAGCGCACCTGCGTTCTTCACCGCCACCGGCGGCAACTGGGGCGCGCAGATCGGCGGACAGGCGACCGACCTGGTCATGCTGTTCATGACCCAGCAAGGTGCCGAGAAGCTGCTCAACTCCAAATTCAAGATCGGTGCAGACGCCAGCGCGGCCGCCGGTCCTGTAGGGCGTGAAGTTAGCGCTTCGACGAACTGGAAGATGCAGAATGAAATCCTGACCTACTCGCGTTCGCGTGGTCTGTACGCGGGAGCGATCTTAAATGGCGTTGTTGTGAAACCCGATCAGGATGCCATGACCGGCTATTACGGACACGATGTCGGCTTCCGTCCTGTGCTCACGGGCCAGGTGAAGGACCCGATGTCGGGCAAGGATCGCTTCATCGCTGCCGTGCGCAATGCGCACGCCGAAGCGACAGCGAAGAAGGAAAACAACAAGTAAGTTTCCAGAAACTCAGGTTGCTGGAGATGTAGAAGCGGTGGGCTAACCGGCCCGCCGTTTTTCTTTGCTTCGCAACGTTTGCATCGGGGTGCCGGATTCGCTAGACTGCCGCGAAGCCGGAGGCTTTCCCTGATGCGACTTGTGCTGGTGATTTGTCTCGCTGCCCTGAACTCCCCTCTCTTTGCGCAGCCCGATGTCGGCAAAGCGCTGCAAGCGGCGAAGGAGATTCGCGCGGTGATGGATGGCCAGGCGGCCGCCTGGAACCGCCACGATTTAGAAGGCTTCATGGCAGGTTACTGGAAGTCCCCAGAGCTGACGTTCTTCTCCGGCGTCACGGCGACCAAGGGATGGCAGCCGACGCTGGATCGTTACCGGCAACGCTATCAGGCCAACGGGGTGGCGATGGGTACTCTGGAATTCAGCGATTTGAGCGTGGAACAGCTCTGCCCGGAGACGGCGTTCGTGCGCGGCCACTGGCAGTTAACCATGCCGGACGGGAAACAGCCGCACGGCCTGTTCACGCTTGTGTTTCGCAAGTTTCCCGAAGGCTGGCGCATCGTGCACGACCATTCCAGCGGCGAGCAGTGACGGCATCGCCCGCTGCCCGCGATTTATATGTTGCGCAAGCCCAGAGGGTGTAGAATCCTCGCGGTGGCTGTGACATCAGATTAATATGTGACAGCACCAACAGGCGGTATCCGCGTTGCGGAACTGCACTGGAGGATATCGTGAGCATTACCACCGGCGACTTCCGGTCCAAAGTCACTGCTTCTTCTCTCCTCGACAAGAAACAACGGCACGAACTCATCACCTGCCTCACGGCATACGACTACCCCAGCGCTCGTCTGATCGACGAAGCCGGCATCGACATGATTCTGGTAGGCGACTCACTGGGCATGGTCATGCTGGGCTACGAGAACACCTTGCCCGTTACCATGCAGGAGATGCTGCATCATGTCCGCGCGGTTCGCCGCGGCGTGAAGCACGCCTTCCTCATTGCTGACATGCCGTACGCGTCGTTTCACGTTGAAGTACGTGACACGCTGCGCAACGCAGTGCGCTTCATAAAAAATGGCGGCGCCGAGGCGGTCAAAGTCGAAGGCGGAGAAAAACGCGCTCGGTTGGTCGAACGCCTAGTCGACGCCGAGATACCTGTAGTCGGACACATCGGTCTTACCCCGCAATCGCTGCATGCGATGGGCGGCTACAAGGTGCAGGGCAAGACGCTGAATGCGGTCGAGCAACTCATGCGCGACGCTGTGGCCCTGGAGCGTGCCGGTGCGTGCAGCATCGTGCTGGAGGGCATCCCGCGCGAAGTTGCGGCGATGATCACGCGCGAGTTGGAGATTCCAACGATCGGCATCGGCGCAGGTCCGGATTGCGATGGCCAGGTGCTGGTATTTCATGACGTGCTGGGATTGACCTTCGCGCCCGCGGCGAAGTTCGTCCGCCGTTACGCCGACTTGGGCAGCGCGATCAGCAATGCCGTACTCGCCTATAAAGAAGACGTGAAATCGGGCGCGTTCCCAAGCGAAGCCGAGTCGTATCACCTGCCGAAAGACACGCACGCCGCGCTCAGCGACATTGCCGAACGCAAGCACGCCCTGCGATGATAAGGAAGTGCGGTTGCCACCTAAAGTTCTGACTCGTCGGGTGCCCCACTCAACCGTGTGTTGGTTGAGTGGGAATCTTCGCAGGTGGCTCGTCTTCGCTGCTTATGTTGCGACAGTTTCCTGTTTCGCGCAGAGCCAGCCGACGAAGGCGGCGGCGAAAACGCCGTCCGCTCAAAAGCACTACTGCCAGCCGGGTGGAGGATTCTGCTTCAGCTATCCCGCAAACTGGACCATGCTGGGTGAATCGATGGGCGATGGCGTGATTGTCGCTCCCCAGCAAACACTCGATCCCACATTGTGGGACGAGGTGACAGTTGCGGCGGTGGTGCCTCCTCCGGCCGAAGATCAGCCCGCGATGAGCATCGATCAGGTGATTCAGACGGCGATGACGAACATGAAAGCAAGCGGCCGCGATGCCGAAACTTTGCAGCGGCAGCAGCGCACGGTCGCCGGATATCCGGCGCAGATGATTCGTATTCGCTACCACGACGAGCCCAGCGGCCGCGACTGGATCGAGCAGCTAGTCTTCATCGAAGGCCCCGAGCAGGAGATATACTCGGTTGCGTTGAAGGCGCAGCCCGGAACGATCGCACGGCTGGAACCGGCGCTCGACGCCATCGTGCGCAGCTGGAAGCTTGAATCTTCCGGAGACGGGGGCTCGCAGCCGGCGGCGGCTTCGCCCGGCAAACCCGTCCCAGCTGAGCCACACTGACACTCGCGATGAAACTCATTCAATCGGTTGCTGAAATGAAAGCGGTCTGCCGCGAAACTACACGCAGTGGTCGGACCCTGGGTTTTGTCCCCACAATGGGCGCGCTGCATGATGGGCATGCTTCGCTGGTGCGTGCGAGCAAAGCGCAATGCCAGGCGACGGCGGTTTCTATTTTTGTAAATCCCCTACAGTTTGGGCCGACCGAAGACCTGGATAAATACCCGCGCACGATGGAGCGCGATAGCAAGCTCCTGCAGGAGTTGGGGGTCGATGTGCTGTATGCGCCCACGGTGAGCGAGATGTATCCCGCGGGCGCGACGACTTATGTCGAAGTGGGCGGCATCAGCGACCGGCTCGACGGCGGCTCGCGGCCGGGACACTTTCGCGGAGTTGCAACTGTCGTCGCCAAGCTGTTTGAGATTGTGCGGCCCGATCGCGCTTTCTTCGGCCAGAAGGACGCCGCGCAGGTGGCGGTGCTTCGCCGCATGGTTCGCGATCTCGATATGGACGTAGAAGTCGTCGTCTGCCCCATCGTTCGCGAGAAAGACGGCCTGGCCATGAGCTCGCGCAACGCCTATCTGGGAGCCGACGAACGAAAACAGGCGCTGGTGTTGAATCGATCACTGATGCGGGTGCAGTATGCAGCCGACCGCGGCGAGCGCGACGTGGCCAAGCTGATCGAAACAGGGAAGAGCGTAATAGCGGAGGAACCGGCTGCTCGGTTGGATTACTTCGCGATTGTCGATCCCGACACGCTGGAGCCGGTAAGCGACATCTCGCGCGGGGCGTTGGTTGCCGTCGCGGCCTATGTGGGAGCGACTAGGTTGATCGACAATCTTCTACTCGCGCCGCGCTGATCAGGTCCGGCGCTCGCGCCGCCTCCACCCGCTGATCCACGCCGCCGCCAGCACCAATACCACCGGATAGCACTCCAGCGTATAGCGCGGCTCGGGATTCTCCAGTGTTCCGAGGAATGCCGAGCGCAGCAGGACAAACAACAGCATCAGGCTGAGGTACTGCGGACGCGGCCCTCGCACTACTCCCATCACCGCCGCGGCGATGAACAGAAAATTGATCGCACCCCATGCCGTCGCGAGGATCGCATCATGCGGATCATCGCCAAATGCCCACCAGCGCGAGTCGAGCGGCAACATCTCGGTTCGCGGCCGAAGCCACATGTCGGCTATGCGCAGCGCGGGTAGCCAGACGTAGTAGCGCAGAGGATGTCGCCCGATACGCTGGTCCGCAAGGGCGGCGAAGCGCTGATTCAGCTCTGGTCCCACAAAGTGGGACTTCGAATAATCGGCAAAGATAGCCGAGGTTTCCGCGCATTCCTGCTCCGTGTCACACGCCCGGCGCGGCAAGAGCCTGAGATCAACGTCGTCCCCGGGGACCTGCCAGTAGATGTCTTCGGTGGAAACGTAGTCCGCGATCCAGGTGCGCGTCCATTTGTCGAAGCCTGCGGGGACAAACTCGTCAGGATCGTTGGCATACCTCGGCGCCAGCGGTTGGAACTGATGGAAGTCGCGCCAGTTGCGGATAGTCCAGGGAACAAGCGGGGCGATGGCGATGGCAAGCAAAGCTGCTCCTACCCAGAAGAGCCGCGTCCGCTGCTGCGGCAGTCGCCACATCCGCCACAGTAGAAACAGGCCGACCGCGACGAGCAAAATGCCGCCGTCGGGCCGCAGCAGGATCCCTGCGGCCAAAGCAAGCCCGCAGCACGATCCATGCTTTCCAGGCGAGGCGTCCTTCGTCTAATGCAGTGAACCCGGCGACTGCCGAGTCGAGTACAGCCGCAGCAAAGAAAATGCTAAGCGTCTCGGCTAAAGGGGCGACCGTATAGTTCGCGGTAAACGGGCACAGCGCCGCCAGCGCGAAGGCTATTTTGGCGGCACGGTTGGAAACAGTCCGGCGCGCCAGATCAGCGATGATAAAGCAGCCGACGCAGGTCAATCGCGATCTGCACCAGCAGAACGGCGTTGTAGTGCTCGCGTCCGAACAGAGCAAAGCAGGCGGCGAGGAAAGCGGGATAGCCGGGCAGCCGAATCCATGTAGGACGTACGCCCTCGGCATGGGTCAGGCCGAAGACGCCGTGGTCGAGCCAGTTTTTGGCGATGTCGCCGTAGATGAGCGAGTCGCCCGTTACGTGGGAGAATCTAAGAAAGAAGAAAAGCCGCAGGAACAAACCGGCAAGGACGAAGATCAGGAAATATCCCCAAAACTTCCGAAGCAGGCTGAAGAATGAGCTTGGCTCCGCCCTCCCGAGCGCGTTGACCTCCGGTTGCAGCACGTGGCGAATATAGCATCTGAGTGGCAGGTCACCCGATTAGGCGGTTGACGCGCGTAATGTAACGCATTACGCTTAAGGAGCACCTCATATTTCGAACCCCGAAGTCCCTCAGGGGCTAAAGCCCGGTATATCCGCACTTTCGGCACGGCTGAAGCCGTGCCCTTTCAAAACCGGTTGGCGTCCCATTTCAAGACCGATCTATGAGACAGCTGCGAGAGAGACACACCATTATGCCGATGAAGAGACCTCCGCATCCCGGCGGATTTGTGCTGCGCACCTGCATCGAGCCACTCGGGTTGACGATAACCCAGGCTGCGGCAGCGCTGGGAGTTACCCGCACGACTTTATCCGAGCTGGTAAACGGGAAGCGTGGCATTTCTCCCGAGATGGCGATTCGGCTATCGAAAGTTTTTGGGGGCAGTGCTGCAAGCTGGCTTACGCAACAGGCACACTATGACCTGGCACAGATTTCCCCCGATCGCATCAAAGTTGAAAGGTTGAAATCGGCCTGACCTGCCCCGCGGCACGCTTGTCGCTATTGGCTTCAACGAATGTCTTCTCCTAAGCAAATCTTCTACGATCCCGACCGCAAGCGCTGGCGGCGGCTGCGACTGTTGATCGACAGCAGCGTCATCGTCATCACCCTGCTGGTGGTGTTCTTTGTCGTCAGCATCATTCGCGGTTCTTCGGTCCCCGGGGTCGCCTTGCCTGAGGTCAAGAAGCCATATCACGCGCTTAAGGACAACCAGAAGCGCAAGCCGCTAAGGCATGTCAACACCCATCGCAAAACCAAAAAGCCGGCGTCACAGGTGGTGCTGAACGAAGAGGAAGGTATTCGCGGCGCGTTCTACGTCCAGTGGGATGCCGCCAGCTTTGCGTCGCTGAAGGAGTACTACCCGCAAATCGACCTGCTCTTTCCGGAGTGGCTGCACGCACTGACCGCCGATGGCCGCCTGCAATCGGTGACGGAAACCAACGCGCTGTTCGACCTGATGGATAAAGGCAAACCTCGCCAGGTGGACGACAAGGTCATGCCATTCCTCAAGGGCGAAAAGGCGCAGACCGAAGTTCTGCCTCTGGTTAACAACTACGACCCGGTCAGCAACCAATGGGATCCCGACGCTACCGCGAAGTTCATGGGCGACCCGGCGGCGCGGCAGCGCTTCCGCCGCGAGTTGATGGCTTTTCTTGCCACCGATCAGTACAAGGGCATCACGCTCGATATCGAAGCTTTTCCCGAAAGCTCGCGCGCCGACTATCTCGACCTGGTACAGGAACTCTACGGCGACCTGCGCAGCAAGGGGCTGAAGCTCTACATAGCTGTCCCGGTGAACGACAAGGATTTTGACTACGCCAGCGTCGCGCAGAATGCCGACGGAATCATCCTGATGAACTACGACCAACACTATCCGGGCGGCACTCCTGGAGCGGTGGCCAGTCAGGATTGGTTCACCAACAATCTGAAGGACGCGCTGAAGGTGATACCGCGCGAGAAGATCATTGCTGCGGTCGGCAACTACGGCTACGACTGGGCGATGAAGAAGGACCAGAAGAAGGGTTCTCCACCGTCCGACGTACACAACGTCTCGGTCCAGGAAGCGTGGCTTGAGGCGTCGGAGTCCGAGTCGGACGTGGATTTCGACAGCGATGCCATGAACCCGCACTTCGCCTACCTGGACGAAAACAACGTGCGGCACGACGTGTGGTTTCTCGACGGCGTCACCGCGCTGAACCAGATGCGGAGCGCGAAGCAGTTGGGCATCAATACCTTCGCCCTGTGGCGGCTGGGATCGGAGGACCGCTCACTCTGGACAGTGTGGGACAAGCCGGGTGACGCAAGCGCTCCCGAAGAGTTGAAGAGCGTTCCGCCGGGTCAGGACGTCGACGATCGAGGGCATTGGGCGAGATTATTCGGATCCAGTCGCGCCCGGCGCCGGGTGAGCGCAAAATCGTCGTCGATAGCGACACCAATCTGATCAGCGACGAGATCTTCCAGAACCTGCCCATGCCGTACGTGGTCGATATGTACGGCGGCACCCAGCGCAAGGAAGTCGCTATCACCTTCGACGACGGCCCCGATCCCGAGTGGACGCCGAAGATCCTCGACGTGCTGAAGAAGTATGGCGTGAAGGCCACGTTCTTCCAGATCGGCGCCGAGGTCGAGAAGTATCCAGGCGTAGCCAAGCGCGTCTTCGACGAAGGCCACGAGATCGGCAACCACACCTTCACCCACCCCGACATCAGCACCATCTCGAAGCGTTACTTCGAAGTAGAGCTGAATCTCACCGAGACGGCTCTTCGAGAGCAAGTACGGGGTGAAGCCGGTGTTGATGCGGCCTCCGTATGCCATCGACGAAGCGCCGGATACTGCCGACCAGGTTCGCCCGTTGGAGGTGGCACAGGACCTCGGCTACATCTCGGTTGGCGAGAAGATCGATCCCAATGATTGGCGCGACAACCCGCGGCGTCCTGCCAAGGAGCTTGCGGACGATGTGTTGGCCAACCTGCCGCCCTGCGCGCCGGGCAATCTGCGCTGCGGCAACATCATTCTGCTGCACGATGGCGGCGGCGATCGCAGCCAGACGGTGATGGCTCTCGACCTGATGCTCGCCGGCCTGAAGGAGCGCGGATACGAGGTTGTGCCCGTCTCCGAATTGATGGGCAAGACCCGCGCCGACGTCATGCCGCCGCTCTCCTGCCAAAGAGCAATGGGCTGCCAGGATCGACAGCGTGAGCTTTGTCTTGTTTACGGGGCTGTCGACGTTCATCATCATCGTGTTCTTCGTTGGCGACGTGCTGATGAGCGCGCGCCTGGTGCTGATCGGTGCGACTGGCGACGTATCGATCGCGTGCGTCGCCGGCCGCCGGCCGATCTCGAGCTACCGCCCGAATGTCGCCGTGCTGATTCCGGCCTACAACGAAGAGAAGGTGATTGAACGCACGGTGCGCTCGGTGCTCGAATCGGACTATCGCCAACCTGCGCGCCATCGTGATCGACGACGGCTCAAGCGATGCGACGCTGGAGGTCTGCCGCGAAGCTTTCCGCAAGGAGATTGCCGAGGGACGTGTGACGGTGCTGACCAAGGCCAACTCCGGCAAAGCCGCCGCCCTTGAACTTCGGCCTGGAGCACGTGACGGAAGAGATCTTCGTGGGCATCGACGCCGACACCATCATCGCGCCCGACGCCATCTCGAAACTGGTGCCGCACTTCGCCGATCCACGAGTAGCAGCCATGGCTGGCAATGCGAAGGTCGGCAATCGCGTCAACCTCTGGACCCGCTGGCAGGCGCTGGAATACATCACCAGCCAGAACTTCGAGCGTCGCGCGCTCAATCTACTCGAACGCAGTGAGCGTTGTTCCCGGCGCCATTGGCGCTTGGAGAACCGCCCCGGTTCGCGCTGCCGGTGGCTACCACCACGACACTGTTGCCGAAGATGCCGACCTGACGATGGCGCTGCTCGCAGGCCGGGTATCGAGTGAACTACGAAGATCGCGCGCTGGCCTACACCGAAGCGCCGACCACCGCAAACGGCCTCATGCGGCAGCGTTTCCGCTGGTCGTTCGGCATCATGCAGGCAGTGTGGAAGCATAAGGCCGCGATGAAGCGCAAAGGCGCGCTGGGCTGGGTGGCGCTGCCCAACGTGATGATCTTCCAGGTCCTGCTGCCGCTGGTGTCGCCGTTCATCGACTGATGTTTGTGGTGGGCGCAACGATCTCGTACTTCATCGACAAGTATCGTCATCCCGAGTCCGCCAATCCGGCCGACTTCCACAAACTGGTGGTCTACTTCGCGCTGTTCATGGTCATCGACTTCATTGCTTCAACCATCGCGTTCGCCTTGGAACGCCAGCAGCCCGGAGGCAAGCGCGACTTCCTGCTGCTGGGCCATGTGTGGCTGCAACGCTTCGCGTATCGCCAGCTGTTCTCACTGGTGCTGGTGAAGACGCTGAAGCGCGCCATCGATGGCCGCAGCTTCTCCTGGGACAAGCTGGAGCGAACCGCCACGGTCAAGCAACCGGTGGCAGTGCGGCAAAAGCAGGAAGTGGGATAGATGGGGCGGATTGGTGGCTGGGGTAGAAACTGCAGGTCCCTCGGCTTCGCTCCGCTCGGGATGACACACAAGAGAAGGACGCTCGTTTCATTACGCTGAAGCGCGATGCTTCCACCAAGTTCGGCGCGGCCGCCGCGGCCACTTGCTACACTGTTTCAGCAATGTTCCGCACCAAACTAGCCGTCCTGCTTGCGG
Organism: uncultured Acidobacteriaceae bacterium; assembly: GCA_963819645.1. GTDB lineage: Bacteria > Acidobacteriota > Terriglobia > Terriglobales > Acidobacteriaceae > CAVVDY01. The sequence goes on along the minus strand of CAWFWZ010000004.1, from coordinate 21,293 downwards.
TGTTACTCGCAGCGCTTGCGTGCTTCGGGTCTGCTTACCAGGCCAGTCCCAAGCTGGTCGTCATCCTCGTCATCGACCAGTTTCGCGGTGACTACCTCGAGCGCTACCACTCAGAATTTGGACCCAACGGCTTTCGTCTCTTCACCGATCGCGGAGCCTACTTCCCGGCCTGTTACTACCAATACGCCAACACGCGCACCGCGCCGGGACATGCCACCATCGGCTACCGGAGCCTACAGTCCGGCACACGGAATTTTTTCCAACGAATGGTGGGACCCTGCGCAGAAGCGCATGGTCAGCAGCGTAGAAGACAGCGCGACCAAGCTCATCGGAGCCGAAGTGGAGGGCGTGGGTGCCTCGCCACACAACCTGCTGGCCGGACACGCTCGCCGACGAGCTGCGTCTGGCCACGCAAGGTCAGTCGCGAGTCTACGGCATAGCGCTAAAAGACCGCGCCGCAATTTTATCGACCGGCTTCAGTGCCAACGGCGCGTTCTGGATCGATCAGGACAGCGGCGTCTGGCTGACTTCGACCTATTACATGAGCGCCCCTCCGCGCTGGTTGCTGGCATTCAACGGGCGAGGACTCGGCGAAGAAGTATCTCAACCTGGAATGGAAGGACACCGACGGCACGGTGCTGGCATCGACCAAGCCGCACAATTTCGACGATGGCAAGCCGGTGAGCTACTTACGAGCTGGTCGGCTCCACTCCCTTCGGCAACGATTACGAATTCGATTTCGCGCGCGAGCTGATTCAGCAGGAGAAGCTCGGCAACGGCACGGTCACCGATCTGCTGGTGATCAGCCTGTCGGCGAACGATATCCTTGGCCACCATGGTCGGGCCGGACGCGCCGCGAGATGCGTGCCATGGCGCTGGCGCTCGACCGTCAGATCGGCGACTTCGTGGCCTTTCTTAATCAACAATATGGACAGGGACAATTCTGGCTGGCGCTCACAGCCGATCACGGCGTCGCTCCGCTGCAGGCTACGGACAAGCAGCTCAAGCTTCCCGGCGAAGCACGCCTCGAGCAGCGACTTGGAAGGCGCAACTCAACAAAGATCATCGGCGCGCGCCTGCATAAGCCAGGGCGAATATATTCGCTCGGTGTCGTACCCCATCGTGTTCGTGAACAGCGAAGCCTTTCCGCCCAACCTGAGCGAAGCCGAAGCAGAGACCACGTTGCTGAAGCGATGAAGTCCGCCGGCTTCCTCAACGCTTTTACCAAGGAGCAGATGGGCAACGGCGAACTTCCGCCCACTCCGCTGGGGCACCTCTACCTGAACAGCTACTCGCCGTATGGCGGAGCCTGGGTGATGGGCGTGCCGACGCCGTTCGCCTACGCCGCCTACGGCCAAGGCGATTGCCAATCACGGAGCGCCTTACAGCTACGATCAGCACGTGCCGCTGGCATTCTATGGACCGGCCTTCAAAGCCGGCGTTTATCGCGACCAGGTCGAGCCGATCGATCTCGCGCCGACGCTCGCTGTGATGCTCGGAATCAACAAGCCAACGAGTTCCAGCGGGCGCGTACTGACGGAGGCCATTGCGCAGAGCGGAGCCGATCCGATCCGTCAGCTGCCGCCAAAGCCACGCGTGCAACAGGAGAGCCGTCCGTGAGCCCGGCCGCGACCCAGGCGCTCGCTGGACTTGTCAGTTTCGGTCGCCGGAATCGAGCTGAAGAATCCGGTCATCGCCGCCAGCGGAACCTTCGGCTATGGAGTCGAATTCGAAGACATCGTCGCGCTGTCGCGCCTGGGCGGCTTCGTGGTCAAAGGACTCTCGCGCGAGCCGATGCCGGGCAATCCGCCGCCGCGTTTGTTTGAAACCGCCGCCGGCATGCTCAACGCCATCGGCTTGCAGAACGTAGGCGTGCGAGCCTTTCTCGAAGAGAAGCTTCCGCTGCTGCGCAAGATCAAGAGACATCGTCTTCTTCTGCAATGTCTTCGGCCACTCGCGAGAGGAGTACGAGGACGTGATCCGCGCGCTCAACGACGGAGAGGGAATCGCCGCCTACGAGCTGAACGTATCGTGCCCCAACACGAAGTGTGGCGGCATTGCATTCGGCAGCGACCCACGCATGCTGTTCGACGTGGTCAGTGCTGCGAAGCGGCTGGCCACGCGACCCGTGATCGTGAAGCTCTCGCCCAACGTCACCAGCATTCCTGAGGTCGCGCGCGCGGCCGAAGACGCGGGTGCCGATGCCATCTCGTTGGTGAACACCTTTGTCGCCATGGCCATTGACGCCGAGACGCGCAAGCCACGCATCTCCAACATCACTGCCGGCCTGTCGGGCCCGGCGATCAAGCCCATCGCCTTGCGCATGGTGTGGGAGGCGGCGAAGACGGTACGCATTCCGGTGATTGGTATCGGCGGCATCAGCACCGCCGAAGATGTCATCGAGTTCATGCTGGCGGGAGCGTCCGCCATCGAAGTCGGAACCGTAAATTTCTGGGATCCCTGTGCTTCCGAGACGCTGGTTGATTCGCTAGAGAAGTGGTGCCTGGAACACCGCATTGAGAAAATACGGGAGCTTACCGGCGGATTGCAGATTGAATAGGAGTAACTCCTGACTGAGTCTGGAGGCACACGGCCTCAGCCGAGCATTATGGTTTTGTCATCACGAGGCCGCTTTCGGCCGAGGGATCTGTTCTCGTCGGCAGCACGAATGCTTTTCCCGAGTGAAGAGTCCTTAAGCGGGAGCAGAGAGCAGATCCCTCGCTTCGCTTCGTGATGACAAGATGAAAAACGCGATTCGTACTTCAGTCCAACCGGCTATGCACCGGTCGCGGCAGTGCCTCCCAGACTTCGCACACTGCTTTCCAAGTCGTCATCGTGCGCCAGCAACGCATCGGTGTGGGTGATGCTCAGCAGATGCTGAATGCGTTCATTCGCCCCGCAAATCCGGAACTTGCCGCCCGCTTGTTCGAGGCTGGCCGACATGTGCATAATGACACCCAACCCGGCGCTGTCCACCATCTCAGTGTGAGTGAGATCGAGCACAAGTTTGCGCACACCATCGGCGACCAGCGAGTCGCTCATGGCTTCGGTTTGCTTCAACCTTGTTCCCATGGTGAATCTGCCGGCGCACGCCAGCACAGTGATGTCGGGTTCCACTCGGAACAATTCTGTTTCAAGCATCATAGCGATCATTCCTGGAAGCCAGCGGGAACATCAAAGTAGCACAGTTTCGATAGGTGTCCTCGTGAAATGTCATTACAGGATTGTTTTATTGGCGGGCATGCTACTGCTGGCGTGTGGTCTGGCGGCGCAGAATGCTTCCGTTTTCGACGCTGACGGTGAAGCGCGAGTTCTTGCCGAGCTGAACCAATCGCGGGCCGAGGCAGGAGTGCCTCCCCTAAAGTCGGATCCCAAGCTGATTGAGGCTGCGCGCCACCATGCTTTGCTGCTGTCGAAACGTCACGTGTTGTCGCACCAGTTTCCGGGCGAGCCGTCGCTCGCTGAGCGCTTGCGCTCCACAGGACTTATTTTCACCGCAGCCGCCGAGAATGTCGGCATGAACACCGAGTTGAGCGACGTGAACAACATGTTCATGCGTTCGCCGGGACATCGCACCAACATGCTGAACGCGGCCTACGACGCTGTGGGAGTCGGCGTTGTTCACATGGGACCTGACTATTGGGTCACCGAAGATTTCGCGAAGCTGACGCCTTCGCTGTCAGCGCAGCAGGCCGAGGATGAAACAGCGGCCAGCTTCGAATCGAAGTGGAAGACGAATCATTCCGCGGCCCCGAAGCGAGTCACGGTCGAGGCCTTGCGAACCTATGCCTGCGAAGCCGCAAAGTCCGGCGGCACTCTACACCGGGCCGGCTTCACCTACGAAGGCAGGCCGGCGCAGGAGGTGGTAGGTTTCAGTACGCCCGATCCCTCAGCCCTGTCGACGCAGGTCGACTCCGTAATGCAGGGCACCCACATCAACGCTTACGCTGTAGGTGCCTGTACTCCCGAGCAATCCGGCGACGGTGGGCAATTCTGGATTGTGATGGCGTTCTTCTAGCCGGTTCGATCCTCGACTTTGTCATCAGGTTCCAATTTGTGACACGAGCGGAGCGAGGGATCCGCTCTCGTCACTACCGCAACAACGCCCTCAGTGACGGTCTCAAGTGACTTAACCGACGGCTGACGACCGTCATGTCATGCGAATGGATTTTCATCGGCACTGCGTCCATAGATGATCGGCACGGGCACGTCCAGCATGCGCAGGTACACCGAAAGCTGCCCTCGATGGTGGTACCAGTGGTTCAGCATGATCGAGCGCAATACCGCAATGCGCGGCAACGTGAAGGCCGGCTGCCCCTGGACCATCAAGGTCCAGTCGGCCATCGCTGCCTGATCGCTCAAGCCTTGCAGGTATCCCTCGGCGTCTTTGCAGCTTTGCTCGAAGGTGTCGTGAACTTCCTTGAGATCTTTCGGCGGCACCGGAATGAAAGCCTCTGGATTCACTTCTAACCGATCCTGCTGGGTCACGATGTAACCCAGTCGTCCGGGAATGCTGGCCGTATGAATCGCCAGTTGGCCCAGGCTCATGGATTTCGGATGCGGCTTCCAGGTGAGTTTGTCGGCCGGAACGCGCTCCAGGACCCGCCGTGTGGTTTCGGCTTCCTGTCGGAATTCGTACAGCATCGCTTCAGTCATCTGCGGCATGTTGTTTCTCCCCTTGAAACTGCGATTTTGCGAGCTTCGTATCAGGGCACGGCTTCAGCCGTGCCGCGATGGACACGAAAACAGCGTGGCCTTTAGGCCCTGAGCAGGGGCTAAAGCCCGGCTCCTTCGCCTATGTTGGCTCGGCTGAAGCCGGGCCCTGATACAAACCATTGCGGTGGCAAGTTGCTAACTGGCTGCGAAGCTTTACAAATCCGAGCCCTTAGACAACCATACAGGCGCCTAGCGTTTTTTCGCCTTGGCCTCAGCCTTGGCACGCACGCTCTGGTTGATGTGGCTCCAGCCACCGTTCACGTTTTGCCGGTGATCGTCCTGTATCAGCCCGAACGCCTTGTGATGGAACTTGATGAGCGTTCCGCCGTTCGCCTCGGTCAGCCGATACTGCACGTTCGACGAGACCGGATACGACATGAACAGCGGCCCCACCAACTCCAGCAGCCCCGGACGCTTGATCGCCTGCACATTCGCCCAGAAGTGGCCGTTATTGTCGCCCAGGTCGCGGAACCAGCGTCCACCGGGCCATGCTTCCAACGTCAAGGGAAACGCCGTGCCCTCGGGAGTTTCGTTTCCTTGCCCCAGTTGTTCCAGCAGGGCATCGAAGGTGACGTCGAGCGGCGCATCGACAAAGATCTCCTGGGTGATGTTGAGTGTCAGGTTTTCAAGTTCAAGCGCAGTTGCAGTGGCAATCATTTTTCCTTCTCCTCTTTGATTGAGTTCTTCAAGGCCTTGGCTTTCGCCTCAGCGCGTTCTTTGATCCGGCTGAGCTGGTGCTGCCAGTAGGGTTCGAACATCTTGCTCCATTCGTGCAGCGGACGAATCGCTTCCGCGTTCGTGCGATACAGCATGTGTCTTCCCGAGCGCCGTACCCGTACCAGCCCCACATCGCGCAGCACCTTCAAGTGCTTCGACACCGAGGGCTGCTCCAGCTTTAGAGTGACCACGATATCTCCCACCGTGCGTTCCCGCGGTCCGAGGTAGCCGAGGATCTCGCGGCGGCGCGGTTCGGCGACCGCGTTGAAAGCGTCGGAGGTGGTAGCGGCCCGGGGCATAGAGTCAATATATACCGATATGGGAATATGTCAAGCGAGGACGTCGTAAGCAGCTTCGCGCGGTAAGGGCAGGTATCAGGCGTCAGGTATCAGACAAGTATGAGGGCTCGCCGAGTAGCTTCTGTGCGGCGCCTGCGCGACACCCGATGTGTGGGCCAGCAATCCCAAACAGTTTTGGACATGACCCGGTTCTCACACTGATGTATGGCCCACCGCCCTCTAACACCTGAAACCTGATACCCAACGTCCGCCTGGCTGCTCCCGTTCTTCCGCCTCCCACCCGATGCTATCCTTTACCCGTGATCGCCGAAATCGTGGCCGTCGGCTCGGAGATGCTCACTCCGCACCGGCAAGATACCAACTCCCTTTACCTCACCGGCCAACTCAACGAACTCGGCGTGAGCGTTGCCTTCAAGACCATCGTTGGCGATCATCGGCTGCAACTGACCTCCGTCGCCCGCACTGCGATCGAGCGCTCCGACCTGGTCATCTTTATGGGAGGCCTGGGGCCGACCGAAGACGATCTGACGCGCGAGAGCGTGGCCGACGCATTGGGGGTTGAGCTTCGACGTAATCACGATCTGGTTGCTGCGATGTACAAGCGCTTCGCCGAGCGGCGCATCTCGATGCCTGAGAACAACGCGCGCCAGGCCGACGTCATCACCGGCGCAGAGGTGATCCCCAACTCTCGCGGAACAGCTCCCGGGCAATGGCTGCAAAGAGAAAACAATGGGCGGCAACAGATCATCCTGCTGCTGCCCGGTCCGCCGCATGAATTGCAGCGCATGTGGGAGAAGGACGTGATGCCACGACTGCGTCCGCTGGTGCCGCCGGCGGCCATCGCGACGCGGGTGCTGAAGACAGCGATGCTGCCCGAATCGGCAGCCGACTTGCGTACCGCGCCTATCTATAAAAAGTATTCAAACATCGAAACTACCGTACTCGCCGGACAGGGCCAGGTGGAGTTTCACCTGAAGGCCACGGCTGTCACAAAGGAAGAAGCCGAGGTCGCTGTCGAGAAGCTCGCGGGTGAGTTGGAAGACGAGCTGGGTGATGCGGTCTTCTCCACCGGTGGCGAATCGCTGGAGGAGATTGTCGGGCTGTTTCTCCAGATGCGCGGTATGAAATTGGCGGTAGCGGAGTCCTGCACTGGCGGAATGGTGGCCGAACGCATCACCGCGGTTGCCGGCAGCTCGCGCTATTTTCTTGGCGGAGCCGTGGTGTACTCGAACGACCTGAAGACCCTGTTTGCCGATGTGCCTCCACTGATGATCGAAGCTCACGGAGCGGTGAGCAAAGAGGTCGCGCTGGCGCTGGCGGAGAATATTCGCGACATCTGCAACGCCGATATCGGCGCTGGGCATTACCGGAGTCGCTGGGCCGGGAGGCGGTACGGAAGAGAAGCCAGTCGGCCTGGTGTATATCGCGGTGACGGATGGCCAAAAGCACGAGGTGGTGGAGCGGCGTTTTCCGGGCGACCGCGAGCGCATTCGCCGCTGGGCCAGCCAGCAGGGGCTCGACCTGGTCCGCAAGATCATGATGTGAACCCATGCGCCTATTTGTTGCACTGGACATTGATGAACAAATTCGCGACCGCATCGCCGCGTTTCGCAACGAGATGGGAGCCATCGCGCCCTCCGGTGTGCGCTGGGTCGGGCCGGAGACATTTCACATTACGCTGCAATTCCTGGGCGAGACGCAAAAGGTCGAGGAGATCAAAGCCGTACTCGCAAAGCTGAACACCGCACCAACTAGCGTGACATTTCGTGGTGCTGGATTTTTCCCCAATCCTCAACGTGCGCGGGTCTTTTGGGTGGGCATAGAGTCCGACTCCAATCTTCAGCTCCTGGTGGAGGCCATCGGCACAGCTCTCGCCCCGCTGAGTTTCAAGCGCGACGAAGGCCCCTATCGTCCGCACCTAACTCTCGCGCGGGCAGGCAGCGGACGCCCCCACGCCCTGCCGGGCGACAAGGGCGCACCCGGATTGCAACAAGTTCGCGCGAAACTCGAAACCATGCCGTCGCCCGAGTTCGGTACAATGACGGCACACGAGTTCAATCTGTATCAGAGCACGCTAACGCCGACAGGCTCGCGCTACACGAAGCTGGCGAGATACCCGTTGGGCTGAAGTTCACATTTGGGTGAGTTCCTGCACGCCTGAAGGCGCGCTGCACCCATCACCCGCACTAAAGAACAGCCTTGACCATTGTCATCTTCATCGTCGCCGTCCCGTCGTTCCTGCTGGGATCGATTCCTTTTGGTTATTTGCTGGTTCGCATCTTCCGCAAGCGTGACATTCGCAAATACGGTAGCGGAAACATCGGCGCCACGAATGTAGCGCGCACCGGCTCCAAGCTGCTGGCTGTTATTACGCTTCTGCTCGACGCGCTGAAGGGTTATGCTGCGGTAGCTTTCACGCATTGGTATGCCATGCGCGCCACCGTTGAAGGCTCGTCGGGCACTTACGCCACCTTTGAGAAGCTGACCCCCGACACCATCATCATGCTTACGGCGCTGGCCGCGCTGTGCGCCATCCTCGGCCACATGTTCACGCCCTGGCTGTGGTTCGAAGGCGGCAAGGGAGTAGCCACCGCCGTAGGAGCGTTCGCGGCCATCGCGCCGCGCGCCCTGCTGGTCTCGCTTGTGCTTTTCATTGTCGTAGTGGCCGTCACTCGTTATGTGTCGCTCGGCAGCATCCTGGGAGCGCTAGCCTTTCCTATCGCGTGTTGGTGGCTGGTGCCCGACATGCGCGACCCCGTCACCATGACTCTCATCGCGATTACGTCCCTGCTCATCGTGGTGCGACATCACGCGAACATTAAGCGCATTCTCGCCGGCACCGAGAGTCGATTATGGTGAACGCGTGAGCGAGATCGCCGTCATCGGAGCAGGCGCCTGGGGCACAGCCATCTCGATTGTGTTGGGGCGCAAGGGCTCCCACAATGTCAGACTGTGGGCGCACGAGCCGGAAGTCAGCGAAAGCATCAACGCGCGCCACGTAAACGATCTGTTTCTTCCTGGCGACACCATTCCCCCTTCGGTTCGCGCGACCAACGATTTCGCTGATGCTCTGCACCAGGCAGCTATTGTGGTCAGCGTGATGCCGTCGCATCATACTCGGCACCTCTTCCGCGCCATGAGTCCGCACCTGCGCGACGAGATGCTCTTTGTCAGTGCGACCAAGGGAATCGAAAACGACTCGCTCTGCCGCATGACGGAGGTCATCGCCGCTACCGTCCCATTTTCGGTGCGCATCGGAGCGATGAGCGGACCATCCTTCGCGAAGGAAGTGGCGGAGGGCCATCCCACAGCGATCACGGTTGCTTCTAAAGACCGCGATCTTGCGCGCGCCGTGCAGAGCGAATTCAGCGACCCCGGATTTCGTGTCTATACGAACGACGACGTCGTTGGCGTTGAGCTCGGCGGCGCGCTGAAGAACATCGTCGCGATCGCCGCCGGCGTCTGCGACGGGCTTGGCCTGGGACACAATTCGGTCGCAGCGCTCATTACTCGCGGCCTGGCCGAGATCACGCGTCTTGTCGTTGCCTGCGACGGACGACAGGAAACGATGGCTGGTCTGGCTGGCCTGGGGGATCTCGTCCTCACTTGCACCGGAGGCTTGTCGCGTAATCGCAGCGTAGGAGTGGCGCTCGGAAAAGGGCAGAAGCTGGACGCGATCATCGCCGGCATGCACGGCATGGTCGCCGAAGGGGTGCTGACTACGAATGCGGCGATCGGACTGGCGCACAAGATGGGCGTCGAGATGCCCATCACCGAACAGATGCATGCCATCCTGCAAGAAGGAAAATCACCCAAAGACGCGATCCGCGAACTCATGAGCCGACCTTCCACCAGCGAAGGAATGAGCCCGGGACGATAGGATTTTAGGAATTGTCGTGTTGAGCCCGCCGCGGCGGGCGAAGGACCTGCTTTTCGTGCCACGGCAACGGAGCTGTGTGTTCCCCCGCCATCATCGCGTCAAAGAAGGTCAATAGCAGCGTGCGGACGGTCTCTTCCGACATCACGGTGCGGTCGAGCATGTGCTCCATGGTGAGGCCGCTGCTCAATACGAAGAAGGCAATGCCCACCGCGCGAGCAGATACAGGAAGTTTGCGGCCCAGAGCGTCTGTGATTTCCTGCATCAGTTCTACTCCCGACGACACCAGCCTGCGATGCATTGCGACCAGTCGGGTTTTTACCTCAGGATGACGAACGGCGAACAGCTTGAACTCCAGCGCCAGCAGGCTCCAGCGGCGGTCCAGGCACATGTCCAGCCAGAAATCGCGCAACGCGTTCAGTTTGTCGGAAGGGTTTTCATAACGGGCGATGTGCTTGCGCAGGTTTGCGATACGGGAGCTGATTTCCCGCTCCAGCAGCGCAAGAAAAAGATCTTCCTTGCTTTCGAAGTTGGCGTAGAATGCGCCGCGGGTATAGCCCGCCTCGGCTGCGATTTCTTCTAGCTTGGCGGCGTCAAAACCGTCACGGGCAAATATTTTTTCAGCGGACTGCAGGAATCGGGCGCGGGTGACATCCGTCTTTTCCTGGTGGCGGGATACTGGAATTATGCCGTTCTTTTGTCGGGAAATCGTCATCTAAGTTTTAGCTTTTGTCGGGTTATTATTTTCCGCAACTCCTCGGGGAGTGTTGTCATCTAACCGAACTTGAAAGATTCCATACATGCATGTATGTATTAGATACAACATGGAACGTTTAGGATGCAAGGCAAAGCCTGACCGGCGGCTGCGGTGCAGCGCATCGTTGGCCGCTCTCCTGTTACTCGCCTCCGCTTCGATGTTCGCGCAAGGCACCAATGCCACAGGTCTTGCGCCGCTGCCTTCACCCGAGCAGGTGATCCAGCGCAACACAGATCCTTTTGCCGGCTCGTTGCCCCAAGGGAAGGCGACTGGCGAAACCATGGAGCTCACCATCGAGCAGGCGCTCGATATGGGGCTGAAGTACAACCTCGGTCTCTATCTCAGCGACCGGGTGACCGACCAGGCTCGCGCCGCACGCCTGAAAGCGCTGAGCGAGCTGATGCCGAACTTTAACGGTTCGGTATCGGAAGAACTCCAGCGGGTCAACTTGAAGTCGTTTGGTTTTACCTTTCCCGGATTTCCCTCTTCGATTGGGCCGTTCGCGCTCTTTGAGGTCGGAGCAACCGGCCAATGGAATTTCGGCAATCTGTCGCATATAGATTCGCTGCGCGCTGCCAGGCAGAATGTTCAGGCGGCACAATTCAGCTATAAAGACGCGCGCGACACGGTCGTGCTGGCGGTTGGCGCGAATTATCTGCTGACCATCGCTGCTGAGTCGCGGGTAGCTGCCGTACAGGCTGAAGTGACGACTGCGCAGGCGCTCTATCAGCTTGCGCTCGACCAGGAGAATGCTGGGTTAGCTCCGCAGATCGATACCTTGCGGTCGCGCGTGCAACTCCAGGCGCAGCAGCAGACTCTCATCCAGGCGCAGAACGATCTGGAAAAGCAGCGCATCTCGCTTGCCCGCGTTATTGGTTTACCGGTGCAGCAGAAGTTTCGCCTGGTAAATCGCGTACCTTATCATCCCGTTCCTGAGATCGACATCAACACCGCTTACGAACGCGCTCTGGCGACGCGAGCCGATTACCAGGCCGCTTTGTCTTCGTTGAGGGCGGCGCAATTCAACCGCTCCTCCGCGTGGAAGGAGTACCTGCCGTCACTGGGCGCCTCGGGGCAGTATGGTGTGCTGGGATACACTCCCAGCGGCCTTGCCCCGCAATACTCGGTCGCGGGAACCTTGAGCATTCCCATCTTCCAGGGCGGAAAAGTGCGCGCCGACGTGGAGCAGGCGGACGCCGTGCTGAAGCAGCGGCAGGCACAAGTCGACAACTTGAAAGCAGGGATCGAGCAGGATGTGCAGGATGCGCTGCTCGATCTGAAAGCTGCCGCCCAGCAGGTTGACGTCGCCACCATCGGGCTTGAGCTTGCAAAGCAAACCGTGGCGCAATCGCAGGACCGCTTCGCCGCCGGCGTAACTAACAATGTCGAAGTCATCCAGGCGCAGCAGCAACTTGCTTCGGCCAATGATCAGTACATCGCCAGCCTTTACGAGCACAACATTGCGAAGGTGCTGCTGGCGCGCGCCATCGGAAATGCCGAGCAGCTTGCCAAGCAGTATCTGGCCGACACCGGCAACCAGGCTACGCCATCAAATGTGAATCAGAGTGCCCCGATGCCGAGTCCAAACACTGCACCGGCGCCGGTGCCCAACCCTCAGGCGCCTGAGACGCCACGGTCCTGAGCCGCAATGAGTAAAGAAATTAAGCAACAGGTGAGCACGATGAGTCCGACGACGACTGAGCCGAACGAAACCGAACAGCAACACAACAACGCCGAGCCTCAGGGTGAGCGTCACGACCCCGACGCGCAGCCGCGAGAGGATCGACGCAGCTTTTTCCAGCGCAATCCCGCCGCCAAGCCCATTGTGTTTCTGGTGGCAATCGTCGCCCTCCTGCTGGTTGGCTGGTTCTGGTGGGAGAGCCGGCACTGGGAAAGTACCGACGACGCGCAGATCGATGGACACATCTATCCCATCAGCGCGCGGGTGAGCGGGCACGCGGTTAAGGTCAACTACGACGACGGCCAGGTCGTTCACAAAGGCGACGTTCTGGTACAACTCGATCCCACGGACTACCAGGTAGCGCTCGAGCTGGCGCAGGCCAATTACGCGGACTCGCAGGCGAATGCCCTGGCGGCTGAATATGGGGTTCCGGTGTCCAGCGTTGGATCGGTGCAGCAGATTCGTTCCGCGGCGGCCGACATGCAGAACGCAGAAGCCGGACTGGCAGCAGCGCAAAAACAGGTGAACGCGGCGCAGGCGCAGGTCGTCGAAGCTCAGGCCAATGCCAAGAAGCTGAACCTTGATGTGGAACGCTATCAGCAATTGCTCGGCAAGCGCGAGATTTCGCAGCAGCAGTTTGATTCCGCTACCGCGGCCGCGACCGGCGCCAACGCGACGGTAGAAGCGCGTCAGGCCGCGCTGCTCGCGGCGCAGGCCCAGGTGCAGCAGGCGCAATCGCGCATCACTCAGGCCAACGCCGAGATTCGCAATGCGCAAATCACTCCTAAACAGGTAGCCGCCACTGAGGCCAAAGCGAAGTCCGCCAGCGCTCAGGTAGGGCGTTATAAGTCGGCGCTCGATCAGGCACAACTCAATCTTCAGTACACCACCATCACGGCTCCCGTCGATGGAATTGTCGGGCGCCGCTCGGTTCAGGTCGGACAAAACGTGCAAACCGGACAGGACCTGATGTCCATCGTTCCGCTACGCGACATTTGGGTCACCGCGAACTTCAAAGAGACGCAGCTTACCCACATGCAGCCGGGTCAGGCGGTGAAGGTCAAAGTCGATACTTACGGCGGCCGCACCTGGAGCGCACACGTGAGCAACATCGGCGGAGCCACCGGAGCCAAGTACAGCTTGCTGCCCCCGGAGAACGCCACCGGAAACTACGTCAAAGTGGTGCAACGTATTCCCGTTCGCATCGATTTCGATAACAACGATTCGCCCGACTTCAACAAGCACGGCGAGCTTCGTCCCGGCATGTCGGTTGAGCCTGATGTGAGGGTGATAGGCCACTAATAATGCCGGGAGTACAGGACTACACGGCCTCCGGGTGGAAGCCGCGCTACAACCCGTGGATCATTGCGCTCACGGTGACGCTGGCGACGTTCATGGAAGTGCTCGACACTTCCATCGCTAATGTCGCGCTACCGCACATCGCGGGTGGATTGAGCGCCAGCCAGGACGAATCTACCTGGGTGCTCACCAGCTACCTGGTTTCGAATGCCATTGTGCTACCCATGTCGGGCTGGCTGACGACGGTCATCGGACGCAAGCGCTTTTACATGATTTGCGTTGCGCTGTTCACCGTGTCGTCGGTACTCTGCGGATTTGCGCCGTCGCTCGGGATGCTCATCTTCTTCCGCATTCTGCAAGGCGCGGGCGGCGGAGGCATGGGCCCGAGCGAACAGGCAATCCTGGCCGACACGTTTCCTCCTGAAAAACGAGGCATGGCGTTCTCCGTCTACGGCATGGCAGTCGTGGTGGCGCCGGCGATTGGCCCCACGCTCGGCGGATGGATCACCGATAACTACGACTGGCGCTGGATATTCTTCATCAACGTGCCGGTCGGCTTGCTTTCGCTTTTCCTGACCTCCACCGTGGTCGAAGACCCGCCGTGGCTGAAGCGTTTCAAGAGCGCTGCCATGAAAGTTGACTATATTGGCCTCTCGCTGATCGTGCTCGGCATTGGCGCCTTGCAGGTAATCCTCGATAAGGGCCAGCAGGACGATTGGTTCGGCTCGAACATAATCACCACATTTGCGGTGATCGCTGCAGTCGCGTTGGTATGGCTTGTCATTCACGAATGGCGAACGCCCCACCCGATCCTTGAGCTTACACTGCTGAAGAACCGCAATTTCGCCGCTACTGTTCTGTTCAATTTCGTGCTGGGATGTGTGCTATTTGGAACCACTGTGCTGATTCCGCAGTTCCTTCAGACCATGATGGGCTATACGGCGGAGAAGGCTGGCGAAGTTCTGTCGCCCGCGGGCTTCATGCTGATGCTGCTGTTTCCCATTGCCGGCATCCTGTCGACCAAGATCGATCCGCGCTACATGATTGCGTTCGGCTTCGGCATCACCGCCATCGCGCTACATCACCTCACCAACCTGAACCTCGCAGTCGACTTCCGCACCATCATTTTCTGGCGCATGTATCAGATGTCGGGGCTGGCTTTTATCTTCATCCCCATCAGCATTCTCAGTTACGTGGGTGTGCCGCTGGAGAAGAACAATCAGGTGTCGGGCATCAGCAACTTTATCCGCAACCTGGGCGGCAGTGTCGGTATTTCCATGCTGACCACCTTCCTTGCGCGCCAGAGCCAGATTCATCAGACGGACCTGGTCGCGCACGCCACTAGCGCCAATCCGCAACTGCAGAGCATGCTGAACGGCTCGGCGGCCACCATGGCGCACGCCGGCTCCGGGCCCGCGCTGGCGTTGCAGCAAGCGTATGCGCAGGTGATGGGGGTCATCGAGCAGCAGGCCGCGCTGCTGTCGTACGTCAATGCATTCTGGGTAGTGGCGTTGATCGTCGCCTGCCTGGTTCCCTTGCCATTCTTTCTCAAGAAGCCCAAGCCCGGCGCGGAGGTCATGTCGGCACATTGAGTCTTTTCGTTTATCAGGGTGTCATCCCGAGCGTTGCGAAGCGAAATCGAGGACGTGCAGTTTGCTCACTTGGCACGCACGCTCTGTGATCCCGAGCGAAGTCGAGTCGTACTACCGCACCCTTGTGCGCTAAGCTCCCGAAAGTGACCATGCACCACTTTGGTTTTGTTACGCTTTTTGCCGCAGCATCCCCAACTCCTTTCGTAGCAAGGTGATAAGGACTAGAGTCTTGTGGTTTAGTGGTTCCCACATGTGACAGAAAAATGACTTGCTTTCCTCACCAGCAGAGCTGATAATTTTCGCCGTACTAGCGCCATAGTACTTTCCGTTCCGTTGGGAGTCCGAGCGTATACTCCTGAACTGTAAGCACACTCAACCTGCTGCTGCGCCCTTCGTACTCAGTGCGAACGTGTGTAGCTGCATGCCAAAGGAATTCAATGTACCGGGTCCCAGGTTTCATTCTCATCGCTCTGCTTGCGACCAGTGTCGGCTGGGCGCAATCGTCTTCCACTTCGTCAGCGGGCGGCGCTACCGCTGCTTCCACTTCCGCTAGTTCGAACAGCAATCTTCCTCCCGATCAGCGCGTAGTCATGAAAATCGGTGACACGCAGTTTACCCAGAAACAGTTTGAAGACATGTACGGCGACTTCCTGAAAGATCAGGGAGGCGCTCCCGTACCCAAGAAGAAAACGACGGCCGAGAACTTTGCCGGTGGGGTGATGCTGGCGAAAGAAGCGGAAGCACAAGGGCTGAACAAAAAGCCCGAGGTGCAGCGCGAACTGGAGATGAATCGCATCCAGATTCTCTCCACCGCCGAGTACAACCTGCTGCAGGACAAGGCCAAGCCGACCATGCAGGAAATCTCGGCGTACTACGATTCGCACCTTGACGACTTCGACCAGGTCGCGATCCGGCGCGTGTTCATCTACAAGCAGACCGACCACAGCAACGGACATGGGGTGCCGGCCGCCGAAGCTCAGGCGCGGGCTGACCAGATTCGCAAGGCCCTAACCACGAGTGGTGATGCGAAGTCGCTAATCAAGGACACGAAGGACTCGCTTGATGCCGAGCCTCTCACCTTTCGACGCGATGACCTGCCGGCGGTTCTGAAGGTTGCGTTTGATATGAAAGTCGGCGAGTGGTCGCAGGTGGCCGATACACCCGATGCCCTGATTCTTTTTGAAGTGGTAAAGAAAGACCGGCTCACTCTCGCGCAGGCTAAGCCTGAAATCGAGAAGAAACTCCAGGGCCAAAAACTCCGGGAGGAGATGGACGCCCTGAAGAAGAAGACCGGAGTTTGGCTAGACGATGACTATTTCGCCGGTCCAGTATCGGCGGCGAAGAGCCCGGTTCCCAGTCCTTCCGATGAGAAGCGGGCCCAACAGAAGTAGAGACAAGGAAAACCGCTGTAATGAAGTAGGAAAAAGAGGAGCGAAACTATGAGAAACTGCAGCAGGCTGGCGATTTGTATACTCGCATTGGCCCTATGTGCCTTGGCCGTTCCAGCCATGGCGCAGATGACCTCGACGGGCATCGATTGCTCACAGGTTAGCGCATTACACCTTCTCCAGCAGGACAACATGCGTGCTGGAAAGACCTTGATTGAGTGCGGCATTGTGCAGGGTGGAAAGCCGGGGGGGGGGAAGCGACATCGATTTCCCAACTCCTCCTAACATCTTGGTTAGCGACCGTTCCTGCACCGGCGCTACGACTTGCACCAAGAGCGAAAACATGGTCTGGGAAAACGGTCAGACCGTCGTTGTGAACTTCAACGATAATAACGGTGGCAACTGCTATACGGGCTTGTCGTACTCCACCGATGGCGGCGCCACGTTCACGCAATTTCCGACGTCTCCGTTCTGCACGGGGCATGGAACCAATTATGGCGATCCCATCGTTGTCTACAACCGGAAACTGGGTAAGTGGTTTGCTGGTGACTTGGCCACCGGCTGCGGCGGCTTTGGAATCGGTCTGTGGACCTCAACGGACGGTATCAACTGGTCGGCGGGCGGTTGCGCTCATAACGGCAGCAACGACGACCGCGAGTCGATGTGGGTGGATAACGATCCCACCAGCGCCAGCTATGGCCGCATGTACGTCTCCTTGAACAATTTCAACGTTGGTAGTGGTGCCCTGCAGGTCAATTACTCCGATGACGGGACCTCATGGACCACGGTTACTCTTACCAGTTCCTTCCTGCGTGACGTCCAGATCACCGGCGCGGGGCTCAGCCCGACCGCGAACCGCGCCGCTCTGCACGCCTCCGACTCGGTCTTCGTCGCCAGCATGGATGAGGGCGGCGGCGGCAACTCGACCCGTCAAAACATCATGTGGCGCTCTAACAACGGCGGCGCGACTTGGACCTCGGCAACCATGGGAGCGCGTTTCGGCGCGGTCGGTGATTCGGGTTGCCCCAGCAACGGCTACTTCTATCAGGTCAACCCGATTTGGCGGCACATGGGATGGGGTGAGCCGGCGGTTGGTCCTAACAACGTCGTTCACTACGTGTACGCCGGTGCGGGAACCAACAACGACCATGGCGATATCTTCTACACCCGCTCAACTGACAACGGCGCGACCTGGAGTACGCCGATCAAACTGAATACTGATCCCGATCAGCAGTACCACACCCAGTGGATGCCAAACCTGTCAGCGAACCCTGGGGGTAAGATCACTGCCTCGTGGTATGACCGGCGTCAAGCCAGCACCGCTTGCAACGCGGTTACCGATGTGGGTTGCAACTATAACCGCTATGCCATTCAGTCGCCCGACAACGGCGTAACCTGGACGAGCGACTTTGCGATTAGCAGTTCCCTTATCAACGAACCGGCTCAGGACAACCCGAACATCGTGAGCTGCTACGCCGGTGATTACGACTACAGCACCGCGCAGGGCAGTAATGCCTATGTCACCTGGACGGATGGCCGCCGCAATGTGAGCGGCGTTCAGGTGCAGGACGTCAACCTGGCGGTCGTTCCTGAACAGTAAGCCTTATCCAACCTGTAAAGCCTAAGGGCGGCCGAAAAGGCCGCCCGTTTTACTTTTGGCGCAAGGATGTTCTGAAAAAGAAACCCGAATTTCGTCCGACAACCAGCAGGTTATTGTTGACTGTCAGCAACCACCCTTCCCCGTTTTTTCGATGACGAAGTGGACCAACAGAAACAGAAAGGTCGAACTCAACCAACAACCGAAAGCAAGAACTAACTTACAGGAGTGGAGTATGAATCATCGCAGTAAGTTTGTACTTTGTGCGCTCACAGTGGCCCTCTGTGCCTTTGCCGTTCCGGCAATGGCGCAAATGACCTCGGTGGGCATCGATTGCTCAGAGATTAGCCAATATCACGTGCTCTCCCAGGAGAACATGCGCGCGGGCAAGGCCCTGATCGAGTGCGGCGATCGTACAGGGTGGCGGCTCGCCATCTGATCGCGAGGTTGAGGACAACTATCCCCAGCCGCCAAATGTTCTGGTCAGCAATCGCACCTGTACCAGTCAAACCAGTTGCACCAAGAGCGAGAGCATGGTTTGGGCCAGCCCCGATGGCCAGACGATCGTCACCAACTATAACGATCATAACTCCGCCCAGAATAATACCTATGCCGGCATTTCCTACTCTACCAATGGCGGTGCCGCCTTCACCGAGATCGAACCTGACCCGCTTGCAAGCGGCCATTCCTCGAACTTCGGCGATCCAATTGTGGTGTTCGATCAAAAGCTGAACCTGTGGTTCGCCGGTGACCTCGTGGGCGGCTGCGGCGGCCAGGGCATCGGGCTTTGGACCTCACCCGATGGCATCACTTGGACTACCGGCGCTTGCGCCCATAACGGCAGCTTCGACGACCGCGAATCCATGTGGGTTGATAACGATCCCACCAGTGCCGGTTATGGTCGAATCTACATCTCGTGGAACGACTACACCACCGTGTGCGGAGCGGGCGGCTGCCTCTTCGTGACCCATTCTGACAATGGCACGACCTGGAGCACCCCGCTGCAACTGAATACTGGCACCTTCTTTCGCAACGTGCAGATCACCGGTGCGCAGGTCAGCCCGACGGCAAACCGTTCCTCGCTCCACGGATATGACTCCGTATTCATCGCCAGCATGGATGAGGGCGGAGGCGGGGCCAACACCCGCCAGAACCTGATGTTCCGCTCCGACAACGGCGGCACCAGCTTCACTCAGGTGACGATGGGTCCGCGCTTCAATCCGGTGGGTGACAGCTCCTGCGGCTACTTCTACCAAGTGAACCCGATCATCAGGCACATGGGCTGGGGTGAGCCTGCGGTTGGTCCTAATAACGTGGTCCACTACGTTTATGCCGGCGCCGGAACCAACAACGATCACGGCGACATCTTCTACCAGCGCTCGACCGACAATGGCGCCACCTGGAGCGCTCCCATCGAGCTCAACACCGATCCCGACCAGCAGTACCACGTGCAGTGGATGCCTTCGCTATCGGTGACCCCGGGCGGCAAGCTGACTGCCTCGTGGTATGACCGTCGTCAGGCCAGCACCGCTTGCAACAGCTACACGGACGTGGGTTGCAGCTACAACCGCTATGCGCGTCAGTCGCCCGATAACGGCGTGACATGGCAGACTGACTTCGCGGTGAGCAGCTCGCTTAGCCCGCAGCCGTCTCAGTTGGATGGCGGTGTCGTGAGCTGCTATGCCGGTGACTACGACTACAACACCTCCCGTGGCAGCAATGCCTTCAGCACCTGGACCGATGGACGCCGCAGCATAAACGGAATCGCGGTGCAGGACGTGAACTTCGCAGCTGTTCCGGTGCAATAAGGTCGATTAAGTCTGCAACCAAGGCTGAAACACTTCCCGGGCAGCCCGAAAGGCTGCCCTATTTTGGTTTATTAGCAACATGTTCCATGTGGATCGTCTAGAGCGAAGCCCAGTGGAGTCGCCGGGCCTGTAGTTGGCGTGCGCCAAGAGAGCGTCCAATCGAAATGAACCGAAGCTGTTTCATTTAGCTTGCAAAAAAATCTGCCGCGCCGGCCTCTCGAGTCGAGAGTCTGTGAAATCATGAAAACTAACGATGTTCCCGTTCCGCTCGCTGCGACCCTTATTTATCGTCGCCAAAACCTGTAGGAGTCGTCCCTTCGTTGCAGCCGCGCAATTGTGGTGGATGGTGCTCGCGTTTGCACTTGCGAGCTACGCATCTGCTTTGCCCCAAGCCAAGACGAACGAAACATGCTTCCGGCCGGCTGAAGGATCCGTGGTGTCGAATCCTCCCGAGCTGCGCAGCCAAAACGGAGTATTGGAAGTAACCCTGAAATTCAGGTTTCGTCCAACTCTCATCGGCGAAGGACCCGTCCGATACTGCTACGTCACCGATGCTGGCGAGACGGCCCCCACGCTTCGAGTGCATCCCGGTGATCGCCTCATCATCCATTTCGTCAATGAAGCCCCGGCCAGCAAATATGTGTCCTCGCCCTCGACGACAATTCGTGAAAAACGCGACTGCAGCGATGCGACCATGGGATTCTTTTCCACCAACCTGCACTTCCATGGCATGAGCATTCCACCGGTTTGCCACCAGGACGATGTATTGCATACCTTCGTCCAGCCGGGGCAGGAATTCGACTACGACGTACGGATTCCAGTAAACCAGCCGCCAGGCCTGTACTGGTATCACCCGCACGTGCACGGCATCACCGAAAGCCAGATGCAAGGCGGGGCCTCGGGTGCCCTGATCGTTGAGGGCATAGAGAAGCAGCGTTCGTTTCTCGCCGGCATGCCGCAAAGAATCTTTGTAATTCGCGACCAGCAATTGACACCTTCGCTGGATCACGCTGCTCCGAGCTGGGATCTTTCGATCAACTATGTGCCGATTCTGTATCCCACTCTGTTGCCCGTGACGGTCGAGACTAATCCACATGAGAAGGAGTTTTGGAGAGTAGTGAATGCAGGCGCCGATACCATCCTCGATCTCCAGTTGCTGAAGGATGGGCAGGCGCAGAAAGTGCAACTGATCGCGCTCGACGGAGTTGCAGTCGAGCCAGCGAACTCTTCCGTAGAAGACATTCCGCTGCCGCCTGGCTCACGAGCAGAGTTTGTGGTGCAAACCCCGAACGGTGGAGATCAGATGCAATTGATTACCAAACGTTGGGATACCGGTCCCGCGGGCGATAGCGATCCCCGTCGTCCCCTGGTGCAAGTTGTCAGCAGAGAGAGCGCCGCTGCAGTATCCGCTACTGTGTCGATTGCTTCAAAACCGGGAACCTCCGGCGAAGCTGCCTGGAAGGGGCCACTCCTTGAGCGCAGGTTGTATTTTTCGGAGTCGTCACCCAACCCGAGTGATCCCGATATTTCCACCTTCTTCTTCATCACGGTAGTTGGACAAG
>CAWFWZ010000003.1:0-317579 GCA_963819645.1 uncultured Acidobacteriaceae bacterium | reverse complement strand
TGAACTGCACCAGCGTGATGAAGGCAGCCGCATCAGCAGCTTGTCGGCCACCGGATCGAGCAGCATGCCCATGGTGGTAGCCTGCGCGCGCTTGCGGGCCAGGTAGCCATCGATGGCATCGGTGATCGAGGCGGCAATGAAGATGAACGACGCCTGCAACCGCGATCGCCATCGTCTGAATCTGAACGAACTGCTGGTCAGCACCCAGATCAGCACCGGGATGCAGGCGATACGGGTTAACGTGATGTAGTTCGGAAGGTTCACAAAACCAGAGTGGCAGGTGGCGCAGTAGCTCGCGTTCGCAATCGTTATCGTTCACCCGGAAGAGGCAAGCAACCGGGGAAATGCAGGTCAGATGCTCATGACGCGACTACGGGTTTGCGCTAAGAGCTAAGAAGCGTTGTCTTCGTGGTGCACCGCAATCTCGTCCAGCATGGCGGGCGCCGGTACGCCTCCAGCAGCTGTATCCCACCGGGCAACCTCGCACCGAGTCTGAGGCGTTCATCAGCAGGCGCAGCGGCCTGTTGCAGAGGCGGCGGAAGGTAATACTGGCGGGTGAAGCGCGCAGGCAATAAGGATGCCCAGCACGAGGATTGGACTAACGACAATTACCGCGAGAAGCCGGAGACTGGAAAGCAGGCGAACCATTGCTATCTGAGGTCCGTTTCCACACGCGCGAGAGCGCCTTTTCACCATTATGCTCCTGTTCCAATTCGGAATCTGCGGAATTTTGGAGATTATTTTGCGTAAAAAGAAAGCGGCCCTCCTCCGGGAGAGCCGCCCTTCGATGCGATTACCAAGTCAGTAATCAGGCGTAAAATCCGCGTTGCCGAATTGTAAACGCTACCCGATCAATGGCCAGCATATACGCGGCAATGCGGTTATTCACGTGGTGCGTTTCCGCGTAGCGAACCACGTCCTCAAACGACGAAACCATGATGTCCTTGAGCTGCTCGTTCACCACCGATTCCTTCCAGAAGTAGCCTTGGTGGGCCTGCACCCACTCGAAGTAGGAGACGATGACGCCGCCGGCGTTGGCCAGGATGTCGGGCACGACGAACACGTGCCTGCTCAGCCAGGATGGTCGTCCGCGGCCGCCGTGGTCGGACCGTTGGCGCCCTCGACCACCCACCGTGGCCTTGACCTGGTCGGCGGTCTCGCTGAGGTGATGACGCTCCTCCGATCGCCGCCGGGACCAGAACGTCGCACGTCGAGCGACCAGCAGGTCCTCGGTGTTGTCGACTGCGTCCCGCCGTTGAAGCCGTGGACGACGTGGCCGGTCAGCTCTGGCGTGCCCCACAGCGCCGCGATGTCGAGCCCGTGGCGCGGACAGTCCGCCGTCCCGCTCGTCGACACCGCACCATCGTGTGTCCCGCGTCGTGCAGGAAGCGGGCCGCGTGCGACCCGACCTTGCCGAAGCCCTGAATAATGGCCCGGGTCTTACTCCCGTCCAGCTTGACGCCTGCGTCGCCGAGCGCAGCGCCGCCGAGTGATCACGCCCGCGGCCGGTGGCGGTCGCGCGTCCCCGCGATCCGCCCACGGCCAGCGGCTTGCCGGTGGTGACGGCGGTGATCGGTGTGGCCGCATGTGCATGGAGTAGGTGTCCATCACCCACGCCATCGTCTGCTCGTCGGTGCTGATGTCGGGCGCAGGCACGTCCTGCTCCGGGCCGATGAACTCGGCAGATCTCAGCCGGTGTAGCGGCGGGTGACGCGTTCGAGCTCGCCGCGCGACGTGCTGCTCGGGTCGATGGTGACCCCGCCCTTGGCGCCCCCGTGGACTGGCATCGTCGACGACCGCGCACTTCCAGGTCATCCACATCGCCAGCGCGCGCACCTCGTCGAGCGTGACGTCGGGCGAATAGCGAACGCCACCCTTCGCCGGGCCACGCGCGATGGAATGCTGCACGCGATATCCGGTAAAGACCTCAATCTTTCCGCTATCCAGCGCTACGGGTATATGAACGATGATTTCGCGAGCGGGCTGTTGCAGCACCTTCCACAGCCCCTCGTCGAGCTTCAACCTTTCGGCAGCTTGATTGAATCGGGCAGCTTGCTGCTCCAGGGATTCTTTTCCTGCTCCAGCATTAAAGAAGTTTCCATACTATCTCCAAGAGAATTGCGCTTGCAGGCGCGAGTGGTCGGCGGCCGCTCGGCGCAGGCGCCAATTGATTCGGCGGGCAAACCTTCAAAGTATATTCAGCGGGATGCAGGTGGCGCAAGCGAGGGGTAGCTTCCCGAGAACATCGTCAGCCGCCTGCGGCCAGCTCGTAGGTGTACCAAACATGGTGTCCTGGCTACCTCTACTGCCCTCTCACCGTCACCTGTACGTCGTTAGATGCGATGCCGCTGGTTACAACCCGCATGGTGTAAGCACCCACAGGCATTGCCCGGTACGTCGAACTTGGTGTAGCTGACCGCGTTCGGGGCGATGCCGCTGTAGCTGTCAGCGTGTGTGGGGGCGAACCAGACGCGGCCCTGGGCGTCCACCAGCTCCACCAACGGGTAGTTTGTGGCTCCCTGGTAGTCGTCGCCGAAGAACACCGCCTGCGACAGCCCGTTCAGTTGCTTGCCGAATAGCACATTGTTGGCGCTACCCGAGGTGAGCACCAGCGACGTAGAGTAAATTGTGGGCGCGGCTGACCGCATGGCCCCCTTTGCTGGACTGTACAGTTCCACCGTGGTGCTGAAGTCGGTAAAGAGGATTTGTCCGGTCGGAAGCGGGACTAAGCGAGAATTGACGCCAGCTCCACCATTCGGACACTCAGGAGGATTTGAAAGCATAGACAAAAGCATTAATACTAATTGAGGCTGGGTCAAACTCAAAAAATTGGCAAACTTTATTATGGGAAGATCAGGCTTCCACATTAACACATAGAAGCTTACCATTAGGCTCAAGCGCAGCTGGTCCATCATCCTGATTAAATCCATTCAGGGGAATAGGACCATTCGACCAGGTCATTGTTCCTACATTCAATATATTCGTTGCTACAATATCGTTTCCACCAACCTGCAAAACCTTTCCATTATAAGTAAGAGCAGTACTGCCGATCTCAGGCTCAAATGGAGGAGGTCTATACATCAGCTCGGTTAATTCAGGACCACACGTCCATATATTGGCCAAAGGTTGATAAATTTGCGAACTTTTGTCTGAGCCACAAGCCGTGTTATTGCTTACCATCATTACCGTGTCATCTGGCAAAAGTGTCCAGCCACTCTCATGATTCTTAATAAGGCCGTTTGGCCCTTCTGTCCAAGTTAGCGTTTGTGCGTTTAGAAACGCCGTTTGATTTTCCAAACTACAACAATTTGCCTGCATATAGGTGCCACTTGCCAGCAGCACGCTTGGAGCGTCGCCGATCATTGTCCACTTCGCTGGCGGATTCACGGGCGTCCAGGTATTAGCTTTGGGGTCGTAGATGGCGCCCATGGTGGAATAGACCAGCGCACCGTAGATGTATTCGCCGCCCTCGAAGATCACGCGACCGTCAGGTAGCACGGCGGAACTGTAGTTGTAAGGCGCGTAGCCGGCAGGCAGGGGCGCAGCCATCGCCCACGTCCCATTGACGTAGCTGCCCGTGACGTCCGGGGTGAGGATGGCGATGCTGGTGCTGTTGCCTTCGTGGGCCAGCACGCGGCCATCGCGTAGCAGGAGCATGGTACCAGCCTCGATGGGGGACTTGGGCCCGGTAGTCCAAGTCTGCCCGTGGGCCACGGATCCAACGAATGCAACGAATATAACGAGGGCAAAGGCCCCTAACCAGACGGCTGTGAACGATAAAAGCGAGTTAATGCGAGGTTTCATTTACAACTCTCCCTGCCGCTTATGACTTCCTCAACCAGTTCCGCGAGTGCTATCTGTCATGCCCGCCCTTCGCGTGGCTCTCCAGCGAGCTTCCCACGATTCTCAAGCACCATGCGGACTCGCCGACTCGCTTTGCGCGTCACCGAGGGTCCCCAGCAGATCGGCCCGGCGTTTTCCACGGACGTGACGGAACTGAAGGGTGTCACTCTTCCCAGGGGCCCCAAGGCATCGTCCACCCGCCGAGCCGTTACTATTCTGGCGCCAAGATGCAGCACGTATTTGGCGTTGCCGCTTCGATCGGACTGGCGATGATTCTTCCATTCCGCAACTGTAGAAGCGCGCCAACCGCCTATGGCTTAGTAACTTTCTACTACCGGACGTGGAGTCGGTTCGAACGATCAATGGACCGATGAGGATGGTCAGACGTACGGCCAGCGCACCGTAACTGCAAGACCCCCAATAGTCAGAGTGAAATTGCGTAATTATTAAGGGATGCGCGGGATTATGCTTTAACATAATCGCGATTGTCAACACCACCTAAGTGACTAAGGTGCTTTGTTATCTCACCTGGGACGACCACTTGCTGCTGTTGATCTTGCTGTGGTGCTGCTGCCGATGTGGAAGGTGTCACTGAGACAGCACTTGACGGGTTGGATTGTGCGACGAGCGAGATGACCAAGTGGTGCGATGCTGTCGACCCGTTGTTGAAACTGATAGGTTCTGACGTCCTTCACCCAGGATTCCGGCACAACGGGCCTTCAGACGAGTTTCCCAAATACCCTTGTATCCATTCACCGGTGGCGGGTCGTAGATGCTTTGCGATTCGAGGAAAATAGACATCCTCGACGAAAGCGCCCAGTTCACCATAGCCATCTCGTCAGTGTCCCGCCAGATGGAAGGCATACAGCTTTCCGTCACGAGAGCCGACGTACAGCATGCCATTAAACACCGCCGGCGAGGAATCAACCTCATCCCCGGTTGTGTAGGTCCACAAGAGTGCCCCTGTGTTGGCGTTCAACGCGTACAGGTTACTGTCGGCCGAACCGACGTAGACCACGCCGTTGGCCACCGTCGGCGACGAGAGGACGTAATCAAGCGTCAGATACCGCCAGATCAGCGCTCCCGTCGTGGCATTCAAGGCGTAGACGTTGCCGTCCACGGATCCGATGTACACCACACCGTTGGCCACCGCAGGCGAAGACCAGACCTGGTTCCCCGTCGGGTAGCTCCACCGGAGAACTCCCGTGGGCGCGTCGAAAGCATAAACGTTATTATCCCGCCCACCGATGTACACCATGCCGTTGGACACTGTCGGGGAAGAGTAGAAGGACAAATTGTTCCCCGAAGTCCACAGATTGTGTCCCGTGGCGGTGTCCACAGCGCACAGAGACTCCGGACACGCGATGTAAATCACGCCGGCGGACACCGCGGGCGAAGACTCTGAGACTATCCCCCCAGTCCAGTGCTGCCAAATAAGTGACCCGGTGCTGGCGTTTATCGCGTATAGAAGCCCGTCGCTTGAAAGGACGTAGACCACGCCGAGATTCACCGTCGGTGAAGAATAGATCTGGTTCCCCGTCGAATAGGTCCACTTGAGGACTCCAGAGGCGGCGTTTAGCGCATACAGCTTGTGATCGTCGGATCCTACATACACGGTGCCGTTGGCCACTGCCGGCGAGGAATGCACGAGGCCCGCGGTCGTGTACCGCCACAGCAACGCGCCGGTGCTGGCGTTCAAGGCGTACACATTCTGGTCGTCCGACCCGGTGTACACCACGCCATTGGCGACTGTCGGCGAGGCAAAAAAGATCTGATCTCCAGTGGTGTACTGCCATGCCTGGACCAGGCTTCCGACGTTTGAGGGACTCAGAATGTATTCATATACATTGAAACCTGTGTGGCAGGGGTCAAAGCGATACTGCGACTTCCACTCTAATATTCCTGCTGCGGTCGAGTCACATAGGTTGGGCGGTGGAAGATTTCTTCCTTGTACGGTACCTGCACCCACGATCAGGAACAATACCAGACAGCACATGGTTATGATTTTCATAAGTTCGTCCTTACCGATATAACAACGGGCGCTACTGCGTGGTCATGAAATTAAGGGTGTCGCCGTTCAAGATGTTTGTAGGATCGACAGCTGAAAATGCGAAATTGCTAGCGGCGTCGGTCCCACCTACTCCGAAATAGTAGCGCGTGTTGGGGCTGAGACCGGAGACGCGGCAGGTATTGATCCAGAGATTATCCGTGTTGGTGTAGATACTCGGCCCACAGTCCGTCTCGAGACTAATGTTATTCGGATCTGTACCCACTCTGACCAGCGTGGTTGTGGCCAGCTCATATGTGTACCAGGTTATGGTTGCGCTGCTGTTTGTGATGTTGCCGGCGGTGGGCTTTGCCGGATATGCACCGGACGGATAAGGCCCGATGACATCCGGGTAAGGGTTACCGAGCGGGTTATGCGTCGGCAGAACGTAGGAATCGGTTCCCGGAAATGTTCCGGTGCGCCATCCAATGTAGTCGGGGAAATCCTGGAAGAGTTCATTGTAGCTTTTTGCGTCACCCCGATACCCGTCGAAAAATGCTTTCGTAAAGAGCAGGTCTGCGGCATCCCAGCATTTGACCCCGCTGGTGGGCAGCTTGCATGAGTCGCCATAGACCGCGCCGAGCCAGGCATATGCGGGGGATACGAGGTTATTGGTTCCGCCTTGGTTATTCGTGCAGTCGTTGTTCTGGAAAATCGAACAATTGTAGGGAATGCTCCACGGCTCAAACGGAAAGGTACTGTCATTTCCCAGAAGGTTGACCTGAGTGGAGTAGAACCAATCCAGGAGTTTCATTAACTCGATAGGAATTCGCGCGTCAGGCGTGACGTTCATACGGTTCTGCACGGCATAGGTACGGATAAGGGCCATCGACGCAAGCCCCACGTCGAAATTAGGCGCGGCATCGCAACAGTTGTAGTGATTGGGCCCGTCGAGCGGACTATACTTGGTCAACTCCGAGATGCTCTGAATCAGTAGGTCAAGCCTTGCCTTGAGTTCATTCGTCGGCTGCACGCCGGTCTCAAGCCAGTTCACCAGCAGTGTATTGATGTCATAGGGCAACGGCCTGAGGGTGCCGCCCGGATTAACGAAGTAGGTGAGGGTGAAACTCTCATCCACAAATCCAGGAGTTGGATAGGTCAGGATATTAGCGCCGAATCGCCAGTCGGCTTGCGCGTTCAGCCCCGAACAGGTTGGACCTCCATCGCAGTTCTCGTTGAGCACGTCTCCCTGGCGAAGGTAGTCCATGTACATTCCCCATGGGAATATATTGAACTCTTGTGTTCCAGTCCACTTGGCGACGTTCGTCGCCCAGTTCAGATACTGCATCCCAACAATCTCCGAGCACTGGTTCCAATAGGCCGTGTTGCCTGCATTGCTCCAGGTCATGCCCCAGTCATGCGTGGTGTTTCCAGGGGTAGGGTCAAACATCGGCGGGTTTGAGCCCGAGTTGCCAGAGGAAACAGCGACTTGGGTATAGCCTCCTGTGACGATAAGATCGCCAGTATTGTACGCATGAGTCGGCTGCCATTGAGCGCCTGTTACGCCGTCGAGCCAATCGCCAATCTGTTTGTAGACTCGGTTGCCGTCATAGGCGTAGATGTCCCAAGGAGAATTATTGGACGAGAGGGAGTTGAAGTCGGCATTCAGAAAAGTGCCGGCGCTGTTGGCGTCCGTCAACGACTTGCAGCTGGGAGGACCAAACTTCCCCGCGTTTAAGACGACCCTGTTCCAAGTCGGAATAGGAGGAAAGGTTGTAGGAGCAGTCACCTTAAACTGGGGAGGCGGAGCCACCGTGAAGTTGTAGGTCACCTTCACCGGCTCGGTTACCGGAATATTGTTTTGAGTGTAATCAATGACCTGCAATATCAGGCGCAAGGTATGGCCTTGGGTTGAGGGGCCGAGGCGTGACGAGCGCAATTGGCCCCCAGACGCAACGATCCTAGCTTCCATGCCGGGTTCCGCGAAATAATTGCTCCAACAGATATAGCTTCCCTGGAAAGGCGGCCCACTAGGGAGAAACACTGGGTAGTTGTCAGTTTGGGGATTAACCATTTCGCTGTTGTTGCCGCAGAGCATGGTCAAAGCTATACCCGTGTTGCCACAACTCGCTCCCAGCAAGGTTCCCGGAAGACACGAGGTTCCATCGATGCTCGCCTCGGTAACCACCATCATGTAGTGCGAACTCATAAGACCGGAAGTCTGGATCAGACTGATTCCGACATTCATTCCGGCGCCCTGATACACGTAGCTGGGACCATACGGAAAAGCCGAAAAGGCCAATGGTCCACTGGTTGACTGCACCGTCGCGAACGTGGGAAGACTTGTAGGCCACGGCGCCGAGCTCCAATTTGTATCGGTCCTGTCGCATTGTTTGCCGCCGACGGGATCAGTACAACTCGCTACCGAGTAATAGAACACGGTATTAGGCTGAAGATTCTGCACCACAACACAGTGATTGGTGGTTAGCGTCGGGTTATAAATCTGGCGCGCGAAGTCGGTAGTTTCGCCGATCATCACCAGCGAGTCGCTTTGATTGACCGTATTCCAGCAGACATTCGCCCAAGTTACGTTGTTCGAGTAGGGACTGGTAACGGTGATATTCGTTGGCTGATCATTGCCTGCGCCCGCCAAGGCGAACTGAGACGCCAAAATCAGAAGTATGATTGCGAAAATTGTGTGGCGCATAAGGCCCTCCAGTACCCATCGTTTGCGAGTAGATATCGTGCGCTGCCAATATGAAAAGTCTGCCTGTTGCTTTTGGGATCCGCTCATGCCAACCGGTGCGTCCCAGCGTAAGTGCTGCATCGGATTGAAGTAACCAGGCTGGAGCTGCCCTTGCCGACGCGAGTACCGTGCGGGCTTATACCTCCGTGTCACGCCTTGGGGCAGACCAGAAGGGGACAGACCGATCATGTCACTAAAGTCCGCGTTAACGGCCGCGGTGACGGTCGACGTTGCCCGCTTACCTCGCACCACGCTCAACAAATCTGACGACATTGGAACGCTAAACCATACGGATCCCGCCGGTGCGACGGTCGTGGTTCGCTCAAGGTAGCGAATGGGTCTCCACGATCACGATCTCACCGACCGGACTAAATTTAGAAGGTAACAATAAGCTCTGTAACTTTTGTTACATGCATGGATGACTTGAGTCAACCAATTCTTCCGATGTTACCCATCCAAAAGTAACCTACAGATAGACACCTTATGGTTACTTGTGGGGAACTAAGTCTTGCCTAAATTTTGCGATTTAATTACTACTTTTGGGGAATATGGGAGCGGCCAAGGAAGTGCGACTGCGGCGGGGCTTATTTCTTCCGGTGGTTTTATCGAAATCCTTGGATTGGATTTGGACTGCATAAGGTCTCCGACGTAGGCAGTCCTGCTATTTTTACCTAAAGTTCAACTCATGATGAACATTGAAACTCTGTGGCCCGTTTTGGAAACGTCTTTGCTGGTTGCTCGAAGTACCGGGCACAAGCCGATACGTATAAATGTGGTTCAATGATTTGATTCCTGTTGGCGTCCTCTCCGGCAAATTCTCCGGCACCTTGGCATTCGTCGCAGCCACTGAAAAATTTCTGCGATCGGCCAACATCGGTACACCCTCCCGCCTCGCGATGGTCGAGTATTGGCTCACGCGATGAGCGCAGAGATGCGATGAGTTCTCGTGCCGATCCTTCCCAGCGGCTATGTGAACGGCGCGTGAAGTATTGCGGCCAACCCGCCTTCAGATTCGGCTTGACAGGATTTGCGCTACAAGGGGAAGATACCGGGCATACCTATCTCGTAGTCTCGAGTATCCCAGAGGTGATCACATGCGTTGTTTGGCCGCGGTTTTTTCCATGCTGCTCGTCCCTTCGCTTCTGCTCGCACAGGTTTCGGCACCGAAGAAAATTGGCGCTTCAGTTTCGCCGGTCAATGTTCTGACCTATCACAACGACATCGGCCGAACCGGACTGATGCCGCTGGAGACGATACTGACGCCGGCGAACGTGAATTCGGCCAGCTTCGGCAAGGTCAACTTCATCCCGACCGACGGGAGAGTGGGCGGGGAGCCGCTGTATGCCTCTAACGTCATGATCAACAGTGTCGTCCATAATGTGCTCTACGTGGTGACGGAACACGACAGCATCTACGCACTCGATGCGGACACCGGTGCGCAACTCTGGAAAACCACTGCCCTGCTGCAAGGTGAGATGCCGAGTCTGCAGCCCAACGATTGCTTCCCCACCGAAACCGGCATTACCAACACCCCGGTGATCGACCGCACCAAGCAGCCGAACGGGGCGATTTATTTCGTCGCCATGTCGACCGACGCAAACAGCGTCTATCACCAGCGGCTGCATGCACTGGACCTGGCTACGGGTGCGGAATTGTTCGGCGGACCGACCGAGATCCAAGCCAAGTATCCCGGGACCGGTGATGGTAGCCACAGCGGTTTCGTGGTTTTCGATCCGAAGCAGTACGCCGAGCGCTCAGGATTGCTCGAGCTCGCAGGCAACATCTATCTTACGTTCACGTCGCAGTGCGATCAGCGGCCATATACCGGCTGGGTGATGCAGTACAGCGGCTCCACCCTGCAGCAGCTTTCCGTCCTGGATGTCACGCCGAACGGAAACCGAGGCTCGATTTGGCAGTCAGGCGCCGGCCCCGCCGCTGACAACGACGGCAACATGTACTTTATCGATGCCAATGGCACCTTCGACGCTGCGCTCGATGGCAACGGATTCCCCATCAACGGAGACTACGGGAATGGGTTGCTAAAGATATCGACATCGGGCCCGCTGGCCGTAGTTGACTACTTCAACATGTACAACACGGTGCAAGAGTCGCAAGCCGACCTCGACTTTGGCTCCGGCGGGGCGCTGGTGCTTCCCGATGTTTCGATATCAGCGAACAAGAAGGTCCACTTGGTGATAGGAGCAGGCAAGGACAAGAATATCTACGTCGCGGATCGCGACAACATGGGCAAGTGGAATCCGAACAACAATAATAATCTTTACCAGCAGTTGACCGGCGCGCTGGCCAACGGCGAATTCGCGATGCCCGCATACTTTCACAACACGGTCTACTTTGGCGGCACCAGCGATCACATCAAGGCATTCCCTATCGTGAATGGCCGGCTCGCCTCGCCCAGCAGCCAGACGAACCACATCCTCTACTATCCGGGCGTCACGCCCATCATCTCGGCCAACGGCAACCAGGACGCTATTCTGTGGGCGGCTGAGGTCAGCAACCCCAGGTTGGTAAAGTCCGGCATACTGTATGCCTACGACGCCTTTGACCTGACGAAGGAGTTGTACGACAGCAACCAGTCGGGAAACACGCGACGAACTCGGTCTGGGCAATAAGTTCATCATCCCGACAGTTGCGAACGGCAAGGTCTACGTAGGAACGCAAGCTGGGGTGATGGTGTACGGGTTATTGCATTAAATACGGTTATTGAATCATCTCAGACAACAAAAACTGCGCTGCATGCACGAAGCTATCGAAGATGAAAGGGGCCCCGGCTGTAGGCTGCCTCTTAGCCATCCTTGTTGTTGCGGGCTGTAACAGCCAAACGAAGACGGAGCCGCAGACCACAGCGGCCCCAGTGCCCGCCTATTTTAAGGTGGACCCATCGACGGCGGGCGTCGTTCAGGGCAAGATACGCTTCACCGGAAAAAGGCCGACGCTCAAACCGATCGATATGAGCGACGAACCCGCCTGTGTGGAGGCGCATCACGGGAAGGCCCGCGACGAGTCTATTCTCGTCAATCCGAACGGCACCCTTGCCAACGTGTTTGTGTATGTCAAAAGTGGGCTCGAAGGGAAAACGTTTGAGGTTCCCGCTACACCCGTCACCATCGACCAGCAGGGCTGCTGGTTTCATCCTCGGGTGCTGGGCATTCAGACCGGTCAGATATTGCGCGTGGTCAACTCCGACCCGGTAACGCACAATATTCACCCGCTCGCGGAAATCAATCGCGAGTGGAACCATAGCCAGGGTCCGGGAGACCCCGCCCTGACGAGAAAATTCCTGCAGCCGGAAATCATGATTCGCGTGAAGTGCAATATCCATCGATGGATGCACGCCTTCATCGGCGTCGTCAGCAATCCCTACTTCGCTGTCTCCGGCGCCGACGGTTCCTTCGAAATCCGCAACCTTCCGCCGGGTGACTACGTGATCGAAGCATGGCATGAAACTTTGGGGACGCAGGAGCAGAAGATTACCGTTCCTCCGCAGGGGACAACCGTGGCAAGCTTTACCTTCAAAGGAGAATGACCCATTGCTGAAGTCAGCGCGCCACCAAGCCGCCTGTACCCTGTCGATCTGCCTCATAGCCGCGTTCTTCACCGGGTGCTCCAAACCGGCTCAACAGCAAACGAAGCAAGCCGAACCAGCGCCGCTCTCCAACTCCTCCGCATTTCGCCTGTATGTCAGCAACGAAGTGTCAGGAGACCTCACAATCATCGACTCGGCAACTTACAGGGTTATAGCGACGGTCCCGCTGGGCAAACGTCCGCGCGGCATTCACGCCAGTCCCGACCGCCAGACGATCTACGTAGCGGTCAGCGGCTCGCCGATCGCCGGTCCCGATGTGGATGAAAGCACGCTCCCGCCTCCCGACCGGAGCGCCGACGGTATCGCTGTTTTTGACGTGAAGCAAAACAAGATCGTTCGTACCATCCACGCCGGAGTCGATCCGGAGAACTTCGATGTCAGCCAGGATGGAACGCAGATATTTGTTTCCAACGAAGAAACTTCCGAAGTGAGCATCGTCGATGTTGCATCCGGAACGGTCGTAAAGTCGTTCAAGGTTGGCGAACAACCGGAAGGCGTAAAGGTGACGCCGGATGGAAAGCTGGTCTATGTGACTTCGGAAGAGGAGGGCACGATTGCGGTCCTCGATCCCAAAGCGGGAAAGGTCATCAAAACATTTAAGGTGGGACATCGTCCCCGCTCCATCGCTTTTCTTCCCGACGGGTCGCGCGCTTACATCAATGCCGAAAATGACGGGACCGTGGTAATCGTTGACGCGGTCAAGCAAAAGATGATCGGTACGATTCCGCTCGGCAAGGCCGGCGTCATCAAGCCCATGGCTGTCCTGCTTTCGCCCGACGGCTCCCGTCTCTATGTCAGCACCGGCCGCGGACACCAGATCTTCACTATCGATACCGCCACCAATAAGCCAGTGTCTTCTGTCGAGGTGGGAGCGCGTCCGTGGGGGATCGCGCTGTCTCCCGACGCCAAGACTTTGTACTCGGCCAACGGCCCTTCGAACGACGTCTCTGTCGTTGATCTGGCAACGAACACGGTTACGCACCGAGTGAAAGTTGGTACCGGACCGTGGGCCGTGATTGCTCTCGACCCGAACTAACGGTGCGGAGACTTAGCGATGGTCGGATACTGACTCACGCCGGAAGCACTGCAATGTGAACAATCCTTGTTCAGATTCTGGCGGCAGCTATGTTAACCGCGCGTGAAGTGTGGCGGCCAACCTGAGCTTGATTCGGCTTGACAGGGTTTGCGCTACAAGGGGAAGATGTTAATACCTATCTCGTAGTCTCGAGAATCCCAGAGGTGATCACATGCGTTGTTCGGCCGCAGTTCTGTCTATGCTGCTCGTCCCTTCGTTTCTGCTCGCGCAGGTTTTGGCGCCAAAGCAAATCGGTGCTTCCGTTTCGCCAATCAATGTGCTGACCTATCACGACGACAACATGCGCACGGGGCTCATGCCGCTGGAGACGATACTGACGCCCGCCAACGTAAAGTCGACAACGTTCGGCAAGCTCGGCGTCTTCTCGACCGACGGGAAGGTAGACGGCGAGCCGCTGTATGTCTCCAACGTCACGATTAACGGCGTGGCGCACAATGTGATCTATGTTGCGACTGAACACGACAGCGTTTACGCCTTTGACGCCAATTCCCTCATAAAGCTATGGCAGGTCACGGTACTGACGTCGGGCGAGATGCCAAGCGACGAGGTATACGGCTGCACCCAGGTTAAACCTGAGGTCGGCATTACCGCTACGCCGGTGATCGACCGCAACAAAAACGCGATCTATCTTGTGGCCATGACGAAAGACTCCAACAGCGTCTATCACCAACGGCTGCACGCGCTGGATCTCGCTAAGGGTACAGAATTGTTCGGCGGGCCGACTGAGATCCAGGCAAAGTATCCCGGAACGGGTGACAATAGCCAGAACGGTTTCGTGATTTTCGATCCGGAGGCGTACTACGACCGCGCAGCACTGCTCGAACTCGCCGGCAACATCTATCTTACGTTTACCTCGCACTGCGATCGTGAGCCTTATACCGGCTGGCTGTTGCAGTACAGCTCGTCCACCCTTCAGCAGACTGGGGTGCTGAATGTTACGCCGAACGGAGGCCGGGGTGCGATTTGGCAGGCCGGCACTGGGATTGCCGCCGACACTGACGGCAATATCTACTTCCTCGACGCCAATGGTACTTTCGACACCACTCTCGATGGCAATGGGTTCCCCATAAACGGCGACTACGGCAATGCCATGATAAAGGTGTCGACTTCAGGCACGCTCAAGGTGGCAGATTACTTCAACACTTACAACACCGTGCTGGAGTCGCAACAGGACCTCGACCTGGGCTCTGGCGGAGCCATCGTGCTCCCCGATATTTCGGTCAGCGCGAACAAAAAGGTACACTTGGTAATCGGCGCCGGCAAGGATGGCAACATCTATGTCGCCAGTCGCGACAATATGGGCAAATGGAATCCGAACAACAACAACAACCTCTACCAGCAACTCACGGGTGCCCTGCCCAACGGCTCATGGTCGATGCCGGCGTACTTCCACAATACCGTCTACTTCGGCGGCCTTAATGATTTCGTCAAGGCATTTCCCATCGTGAACGGTAAGCTTGCGCCTTTGCCCAGCAGCCAGACCAGCACATCGTACATTTATCCTGGTCCGACGCCCAGCGTCTCCTCGAATCAATCCCAAAACGGCATACTTTGGGCGATCGAGGTCAGGGGAGATCTTGGGACAGCGATACTGCATGCCTACAACGCCCTGGACCTGACGCAGGAGCTCTACAACAGCGACCAGCAGGGATTTCGCGACGAGTTCGGCCCCAGCACGAGGTTCAACACTCCTATGATTGCGAACGGCAGAGTGTATGTCTCGACCCCGACGGGCGTGGTGATGTTCGGATTGTTACAGCAAGGCGCCGTGACAACACAGCACTAACCAACAGACCGGCGTTGATGGTGCAGCTCCTCGGGTGAATCAGCTCCTGCACGAAAACGGCTGCTCGAAGTTGGGTATTCGGGCGGCCCGTTCTCGCGATTGTCTGCCCTCGTGAATGGGATGAGATGAAGTCCAGCGATGTGCGCTTTTTGCGCACCGGTCGATTTGGGCTCGCTCTGAACCTGTGCTAACCTGCTGATGCCACCCACTTGCCGGGATGGCGGAACTGGCAGACGCAGCGGACTCAAAATCCGCCGAGGCTTATCACCTCGTGGGGGTTCGACCCCCCCTCCCGGCACCACGCCTTCAATCGGATACGAATTGACAGCCTAGTCGTGGCCAGATGCACCGTCGATGGCTGCGTTTTTTCATCTCAACGAGCACAGTCTGCGAAGTGCCCCCCGGGCAAATCGCCCGCTGCACGGAGCGCTCCAACCCGCGGGTCCCACAGGAAATAGCAAAGTTTAGTGTCCTGTTACTGTCCGGCTACACATGTCAACTCTTCTCCGTTCGTTATCCGACCCTAGGGCGTAAAAGCAGTGTCTCTCACTCGGTCAATCTTAAGCATCAAAGTTGACTTGAGCGGTAATCAGGAGGTCTGCCGTATGAACAAAACCCACGCCTCTACTGGGATATCGGGGCTTGACAATGTGCTTGCCGGAGGATTTCCCCGCAACCACCTGTTTCTGGTAGAAGGACATCCGGGTACAGGAAAGACAACTCTCGCCCTCCAGTTCCTGCTTGCCGGCGAGCGCGAAGGCGAGAAGAGCCTTTATGTGACGCTGTCCGAGTCCAAAGAGGAAATCGTTGAGGTTGGCGCCTCTCACGGCTGGAAGCTGGATAGCATACCGATTTTTGAAATGACGCCAACCGAGGAAGAGCTTTCACCGGAGGAGCAATACACCGTCTTCCACCCTTCCGACGTGGAACTCAATGACACGACGAAACTGGTGCTGCAACAGGTGGACCGCAGCAATCCCTCGCGCGTGGTCTTCGATTCCTTGTCCGAATTGCGTCTACTGGCGCGCGACCCGCTGCGATATCGCCGCCAGATACTCGCCTTGAAGCGCTACTTCGCGGGTCGCAAATGCACCGTGTTGCTGCTCGACGACCTCACCTCGTCCCCCTCGGATTTACAGCTGGAGAGCATCGCACACGGCGTTATCACGATGCAGCGACTCGAACGCGAATACGGCATCAACCGACGCCGGCTGGAGGTCCGCAAATTGCGTGGCTCCCGTTTTCGCGAGGGATATCACGATTTCAGCATCGAATCAGGTGGCATCGTGGTTCACCCGCGCCTCATCGCCTCCGAGCATCGCCCTGACCTGGACCAGGAGCCGGTGTCCAGCGGATTGAAAGAACTTGATGCGCTGCTGGGCGGAGGAATCGATAGCGGAACCAGTACGCTTTTGATGGGACCCGCCGGAGCGGGCAAGTCAACGATCGCGCTTCATTACGCCGTGTCGGCAGCAGGCCGCGGCGACCTTGCCTGTTTTTTCTGTTTCGACGAATCGGTGGCGACACTGGCCAAGCGCGCCAAGGGATTGGGTATACCTCTGGACAAACACATTGAATCCGGCAAGCTAGTCGTGCAGCAGGTCGATCCCGCCGAATTGGCGCCAGGAGCCTTTGTGGCTCGCCTTCGCGAATTGGTTGAGGATCATAAGGCCAAGGTCGTCGTCCTGGATAGTCTGAACGGGCTGCTGAACGCAATGCCCGACGAACGCTTTCTTGTCATCCAATTGCACGAGTTGCTCACTTTTCTCGGCCAGCAAAACGTAGCCACTATTCTGACGCTCGCGCAGCAGGGGATCATCGGTAACATGACAGTCCCCGTGGACTTGAGCTACATTGCCGACTCTGTCATTTTGTTCCGGTACTTTGAATCCTCCGGCGCGGTGAAGCAGGCGCTCTCGGTGATGAAGAAACGAAGCGGACCTCACGAGCGCAGTATCCGAGAGCTGTTATTCGGCAAGAATGGCGTTCAGGTTGGACCACCGCTGGAGCATTTTGAAGGTGTGTTGACCGGAGTGCCTAGATTTCGCAACTAAGGAACTACGCCGACGTGCAATCACAACTCCATTCCGTTCAACGCAAGCTTCGCCTCGAAGAAGTTTCGACCAATGAAAGTCGCGTGCTGGTGGTCGCACCAACCGGCCGGGACGGCCGCCTGATATGCATGGTGCTGCAGCGGTCGCACTTCGTGTGCGAGACATGCGCGCCGGATGGTCTGCTGGATGAGCTACAGAGCGGTGCCGGCGCCGTCGTCATCGCCGAAGAATCGCTCAGTGTGAAAATCGTGGAACACCTGGCCACGCTGCTACGGCAGCAGCCGTCCTGGTCCGACCTTCCGCTCATTCTGCTGACCGCTGCCGGGCGCGTAACGTCGGCAACGCTTCATCGCAACAACTTGCGCGAGCCGTTGGGCAATGTCCTGCTGCTGGAGCGGCCGGTGCGTCCGGAGACCCTGCTCAGTACGGTTGAGAACGCCATCCGCTCCCGGCTACGTCAGTACCAGGTGCGGGATTACGTGCGGCAGCAGGCGCAAGCTGAAGAGGCA
The DNA here is from genome assembly GCA_963819645.1 of uncultured Acidobacteriaceae bacterium. GTDB lineage: Bacteria > Acidobacteriota > Terriglobia > Terriglobales > Acidobacteriaceae > CAVVDY01. Next base: position 299,954 of record CAWFWZ010000003.1, on the reverse strand, counting down.
CTGCGCCGCACCGAAAAGCTGGCGGTCGCCGGACGCCTGGCCGCGACCATCGCGCACGAGATCAACAACCCGCTCGAGGCTGTTATCAACCTTGTGTGGCTTTTGCAAAACCTTGAGCTGTCCGATCAAGCCCAGCAGTATCTGCGAACCGTTCAGGAAGAACTCGCGCGCGTGGCCCACATCACCAAGCAAACGCTCGGCTTTTATCACGAGAGTTCGCGGCTGGAGCCGATTTTGGTTAGCGACTTGATCGAGGACGTGCTGGCAGTCTTCGCGGCCCGAATCAGAAACAAAGCTGTCCGTGTGCACCGCGATTTCGAGCCGTCCCTCAGCGTGCTGGGTAGGGCCAGCGAGTTGCGCCAGATATTCGCCAACCTTGTGGGCAACAGCATCGATGCGGTGCCGCAGCACGGGGTCATTCGCATTCGCGTCAGCGCGGCCCAGAGTGGGGGCCGGCACGGCGTCAGGATCCTTTTCGGCGATAATGGACCCGGCATTCCCAAAGCCAATCGCGACAAGATCTTTGAGGCATTTTTCTCAACTAAAGGCGCGGTCGGCACCGGCCTGGGGCTGTGGGTAGTAAAGGACCTCGTTGCTAAACACAGTGGCTCGATACAGGTCCGCAGCAGCAACGGCGCGAGTCGGGGCTGGACGGTTTTTTCCGTGTTTCTGCCCGCCAACGGCGCCGAGAGTTCCCAGAACCGGCTACTGCCCGCGGTATAGCTCTCGAGCCCGCCGTCGACGCAGCACTTGAGCGCCATGCAGGGTCTAGTCACTTGGAAGGCGGGGGCGGCGACACTACCGATCGCCAGCGAAGGGCTGCGCTTCTCTGCAAAGGAATTTCATCGCCCGCTCCCCGGGGAGCCCGCAGGCTCCTCAGGGAATGGGCGACGTCTAGTGGGAGAGGTCAGAAGTTGTACTTCATCACCAGCACCACATCGCGGGGATGGTTGGTGAACACCTGGTTCCATTGCGCAAACGTCGGAGAGCCCGTGAGCAGCGCTCCGCGAACCACACCACTGGTGAAGGTCACCGGAGCGACGTCGCTGATGTTCCCCGGCACGTACTGCGCGTGATTCAGGATGTTAGTTGCCTGGAACGCGAACTCGACTGACTGACGCTCGGTGATGTTGACGCGCTTCAGCAGCGAGAAGTCCCAGTTGTTAATCGCATTCGAGTACAACGAGTTGCGCGTAGCGTCGGCGAACGCGCCCGGTCCCGCCTGGATATACTGCGCGGCCGGGTTATTCGCCAGATAGGCAACCGTTGCCCCTTGCGAGTTCAGCAACGGAGTCACCGTCGAAGAGGTTCCCGGAACGCCCGCCGTGTTAAACACCGCACGGTCGGTGGCCGAGTCGCCATTCAGGTTCGAATCAGCGTTGCTCTGCACGGTCACCATCTCAGGCGACTGGTAAGTGTAGATCGGCGTCACCTGCCAGTTGCCCACGATGTTCTTCATGAACCAGTTGTCGTTCTTGAAGAATGGCATGTCGTAGGTAAGCGCCAGGGTTGCCCGCTGACGGCGGTCGAGTGCCGACGAGCTGTAGTCGCATGCGATGCAGGAGAAATCCTGCGGACGGCGCGGCGTCAGCACGGTCGAGAACACCTCGGCTGTCGAGTTGTCGAAGGTGTGGCTCCAGGTGTAGGCAGCCTGGAACTGCAGTCCATGGGTGAAGTTCCGCTTCAACGACGCTTGCAGACCGTTGTAGTTCGAAGAGCCCCACGGCTCGTACGCAGTGATGTTGCTCAGGAAGCCGGCGTTGGCGAATGCCGGTACCTGGTTTCCGATCGCAGTCAACCCGTCGAGCGTGGTACCCAGCGAGTCGAGTGTGGCCTGGCTCGGCATCGAGAGATACGTCGGCAGGTTGCTGGTGGAGGTTACCGGGCTGGTCACGTTCAGGCGAGTCTGCACCGGAAGGCGAATGCCACGCGTCCCAACGTAGCGCAGTTCCACCGTGTACTGATTGTTGAAGACATGCTGCACGCCTGCCGTAAACGTCTCCGAATAGGGCAGCTTTTGGTTGGGTATAAACGCACTGGTTGCAGCACGGGCCGTTGCCGGATCCGTGATGGGAGCGGTGGTGTTAGGCAGTCCGCCCGCGCCCAGGAAGTTGTTGACCGAATAGGGGCAGATCTGGGCTGTGCCCGGAGCTGTCGTATCGCAGGTCTGCTGTACCTGCGGCGGCAGTGACAGGATATTCAGGTTGTCGAAGCTAACGTCGTTCGCCATCGAAAACCCGACGTTGACGGAGGTATTCGGATCAGGCGACCATGCAATGCCGACGCGCGGCATCACGTTCGTCTTCTGCGTGCTCGGAGTGCCGAACGTGATCAGGCCGGGCACGTTCGAGATGGAGTTGAGCGACTGCAGGTTTGCCGCTTGCGGCTCACCCGTGTACTCATAGCGCACTCCGCCGTTGATGGTGACGGTCGGCGTAACACGCCACTCGTCATTGATGTAACCGTATACCGCTTTCTTGTTGCCGTAGTAGACGACGTTACCGGAAGAGCGCTCGCCGAAATCGCCCTGGTTCGGATTGGGCGCGACGTTGTTGAGGTAATCGGAGAGGAAGCTCCACTCGTAGTCGCCGCGCAGGCGCTGGGTGAACGTCTGGGGACTGATGATCCAGCGGAACTCGCCACCGAAGCGAATGTTGTGCTTTCCCTTCACCCAGCTCACGTTGTCCACGAACTGATACAAGTTCTGGATGGTCTCCTGCGGCGCGTTGGGATCGGGACCAAGCTGAACGCCGTTTAACTCGAAGACCTGCAGGTTGGGGAAGCTGCCGGGCCCACCCAATCCGGGGAAGCTCGCGTCGCCCGACGCTGTAACCGTGTTGAAACGGTTGAATCCGAAACGGAATTCGTTATTCACGTTAGGCGAGAAGTTGTGATACTCGCTCAGCGTAACCAACCAGAAGTAGGTTGGGTTAACCGTCCAAAATGTTGGAATCTGAGCAGTCGTATCGAAGGCCGGGTTCTTAGTGTAGGCCAAGCGCCCGCGAAACTGGTCCTTCTCAGAAAGGTTGTAGTCAATCGAGTTGGCAGTGTTCAGAAAGTTCTGATAGCTCGAGCCAAGAAATCCAACATCGCCCACCGGGATGTTCGCCGCCAGGTTGTTGAAATTCGGATTGGTGGTTGCCAGTCCCGGAGCGACTGAGACCGTGTTGGCGGCGCCATTCAGTCCGCAAACTGTCGGGGCCGAGGTCGCCGCGGGAACATATTTCTGAAACTGCTGCAGGTTCGTGTTGTTGGGAAACAGAGCGGCCAATTGCGCGTAACCGGCAGCAGTCGGCGCGCAGGCCGTCGACGGAGTCGCGGTCTGGCCGATGCTGTTGTATTCCCAATTAGTAAAGAAGAACAGCTTGTTCTTCAGGATGGGTCCACCAATCTGGCCGCCGTAACGATTGTTATCGAACCGCGGATTGGAAGGCGTCAAGCCATTGCTGACCTGCGACAACGCGGTTTGCGAGTCGATCGCGTTCAGGTTACGGTTCTGGAAGTACTCGTAGGCGCGGCCATGGAACTGGTTGGTGCCGCTCTTGATGGTCTCGTTGAACTGCCCTCCGGACGAGTGACCGAACTCTGCCGAAAATTGATTTTGCAATACGGTGAAGCTATCCACCGCATCATTGGGAATCGACATCAGTGGACCGGTTGTGGTGAGACTGTTGTTGTCCACACCATCTACCGTGAAGTTGTTATTGCGAGGACGCTGTCCTCCTATGGACGGCCCTGTGCCTACACCGACGCCGCCTGAGCTGGCCACACCGGCGTCGAGCAGCGACAGGTTCAGCACGCCGCTGCCGGTGCCGCCGGTCGAGGTGATGGGCGAGTCGGCTGCCTGCTTGGCGTCCGAAGGTGGTCGAGATGGTTGGCGTCGTAGTGTCGATGGCCACTGCCTGTTCGTTGACCTCGACCGTGGTGCTTCCGCTAACGACGGCGGTCGTGATGTTCGCAGTGGCTATTTTGTTGAGCACCACTTCGACATCGCGAAAGCCGCCCTTCATCCCGGGAGCATTCACGTCGACCGAGTAGTGTCCTACCGGCAGATTGACAAAGTGATATTCACCTTGCGCATTGGTTTTGAGGTTCTCTTTAAACCCCGTGCCAAGGCTCGTTACTGTGACGTCGGCATCGGACACGTATGCCCCCGTCGCGTCCTTCACCACGCCCGTCAAGTCGCCACTGATGGCCTGTCCGAACGACAGAGTGGACAGCAGCAACATGGCACTAAGCAAGGTGAGTAGCGCGAAAATCCTTCTATTCATCGCACGCTCCACTTCTCTGGTTGATTCGTGCGTTGCCGTTGATAGTTCGGTGTTGCCGAAACCGATCAGCAAACAACGCTGGCATGAGAGAAGGCACGACATGAGCCAATCGCGATGGTGAGCGTTTGCTTTGGCTTGCAGACTGGAGCCCAGCGCGAAGATATGAATTGCCGGAAACTTAAATTTCGTCCCGTGTCGAATCTCCGGGACGAACGCAAAGGTTCAAGAATTTACAGTGCTAAGTAGCGCTCGCGATTTGCGACTTCCGCGTACTCAACGTGTTTGCGTGTAACCTGGGCGCGAGCGCACAAAAATCCGCGCGAAAATCACGCCGAAGATAAATCCGCCGACGTGCGCCAGGTACGCCACTCCTCCCGACTGTGCCTGCGCCACCTGTCCGGCATTGACCAGCTGGGTGAGGAACCAGAAGCCGATGAGCAGGAAAGCAGGAATAAACGTGATCTTCACAAATATAAAGATGAGGAGGATTGACTTGATCTGGTCGCGAGGATACATCACCAGAAACGCGCCCATCACCGCCGCGATCGCTCCGCTGGCGCCCAGATTGGGCACGGTGGAATGAGTGTCGGCGAGAACTTGCGCCAACATGGCAACCACGCCGCCCAGAAGATAGAAGATCAGGTATCGGCCGCGGCCCATCGCATCTTCCACCTCCGGACCGAAGGCCCAGAAGAAGACCATGTTGCCGATAATGTGCGACCAGCTGGCGTGCATGAACATCGCCGTCAGGACGGTGATCCAGCGATGGCCGTAAATAATCTGCGCCGGAACCGCTGCCCACTGCAACACGAATGGGTCGCCATGCGTGAGCTCCATGCCAAACACGATGGCATTGATGAGGATCAGCACAGCGGTGACGACGGGAATGCGCACCGGGCGTCGCGACGCATCGGTTAACGGGACTAAGCCTCCCATGCAGGCCTCCGTTCGAGCCAGCCAGGACCAGCCGCCTCGCGGGACACGATGTTAGCACGCTCCTTGACGAAATCGCACGGACGCCAAGTGTCCCGGGCTGAAGCCCATGATCGGGGGAGCGCGATGTCCCCTCGGATAAATCCGAGGGCTTCCACCCGGCCACCCCTAAAGCGCGTTTCATAACATTGCACATTTTCCTCCGCATGAATGCAGAGGCTTCCACCCGAGGCTACGCTCCGCGCTTCCGCAACTAATTGCTAATTGCTGGTTGCTAATTGCTGCTCCTGTTCCACCCTCACGCTCACCACCGGCTTGCGCACGGGCAGCGTGATGTTCTGGCTGATGGCGGCGCGTTGTGCGACCGGCTTGCGGCCGTCGCGATGTTCGCGGTCGATGCTGTTCAACATCTCGTAGCCGAAGATGGAAACCTTCGCCTGCTCATACTGCACCGGCGTGAGCAGCAACGGGATGCGCACGCTGCGGTCGACGGGATCGTGGTCAAGGTAGTTGACCGGGCCGAGCTTCGGAGTGGCATCCCTTTCGTCGTCCACCAGACGATTCGTGTGCATCAACATCTTCCACGCGCTTCCCGGTTCCGTCATTCTTGATCAGTCCGGCATACGCTGCGCCTTCCACGATCTCGGCCGCCGTCGCTTCCAGGTTCTCTCCTTCCGTCGGCTCCTCGATGCGCAAGCTGGCGGTCTCGGCCATGTCGAGCTCGTAGTCGTGCTCAAAGCTGTCGTAACGATTGCAGATGGCGTTGTCGGAGTCGGCCTCAGCTTCTTTTTGCATGTTGCGCAAGTTTGAGCTGGCGGTCTGCAACGAATACAGCACCAGGCCGGCGGTCTTGCGGTCGAGCGTGCCTTTCAGCAGGGCGTCGGTCACCTGCACCAGCGCGAGCTGGATGGACGCAGCATCTTCCAGCAGCGGCAACTCGATCGGCGGAGCCTGCAGGCCGTGGTCGAAATAACGCTTCAGGCGCAGCCGCCGTCCGATGTCGATGATGTGGAAGAAACAGTAATTGCGGCCGCGCATGGCAGGCGATCCGCAGAAGTGGCCGTTGGATTTGACGTGTTCGCAGTGGCGGGTCATGGATGCTCCTTTAGCTGTCAGCCATCAGCTGTCAGCTGTCAGTAAATTCATTGGGCGCGTTTTCAGTCTTTGTCATCACGAGCGCCCTTGGCGCGAGGGATCTGTTCTTCGGGTGTCAGGTATCAGGTGTCGGAAAGAGCCGCCAGCTCCCAGCCGGCGGCTTCGGGTGGAAGCCCTCGGATTTATCCGAGGGAAAAGGGGCCTCACTTCGATTGCGGGCTTCAGCCCCGGCGCTAAAGCGCGTTTCATAAAGACGCCTGCTTTCCCCCGCATGAATGCGGGGGCTCCCACCGGGGCGGAGGTGACTGTTGCTGGGTACCCCCCTCCCCCTGGTACCCCGTAAAATCTTGATTCCATTGGGCCGGCAAAAAACTTTCCCGGTAAAATCTTGAGCCCGTGAGACTTACAGGCAAAATCTTGGAAACAAACGCTTTTCGCCGTTCGCCATTCGCTTTTCGCCAGAGGTCGGCGGCTCGTGTAGTTTGTGGCGGCTGGGCACGTGGGGCTTTTCTTCTGGCTGGTAGCTGGAAGCTGGCGGCTGGGAGCTCTCGAGTTCTGGCGAACAGCGAATGGCGAATAGCGGCAAAGCGGCTTTTCCCCACACCTTCCCCCTCCCCGAATCCGTTGCAAGAGTTAAGAAATCACGCAACGCGATTGCGGTGAGCGCGGGCACGTTGATGTGTGACGAAGGGAAATCAGAAGTGGTGTGAGTTCAGCAACTTAGAAATTGAAGTGTGGACAAAATAGTTCGGGCGGTTATACAACACGTTCGTGCCTATTCGGCTGTTGGCTATTGGCTCTTGGCTTTTGGTTCCGAAGTACGGATGGGCGGTCTCAAGAACCGGGAATGAGTGAGTTGCCGGGTGCCTATCTGTGTAAGTAAAACGTTGCCTGGGCCACCCGTCCTACGGCCCGGAGAAGTGGTTGAGTGCTGGTACTCCACGGGCATACCTCCAACGACTCCTAAGTTGTCAGAAGCTGTTAGTGCTTTGAGGCACTAGATCGGCCGGATCGCTTAGTGATTACGCTCTTCGGCAATCGCGGAACAGCCTGGACGCCCGCCCAAAGCGTTGCGATCGTTTGCTCGATCACGAGAGTCCGGTCAGGCAAGTCAGGCACAACCCCTTGGATGACAAAGAGTGTGGCGAGGCCAAAGATCGTAAACCACCAGGTGTGGGCTATCACTATGTCATCCCTATTTGGCAATCCTTCATCTTTGGCAACATCGAAAAAGAGCTGCACGAAACGTCCGAACAACGGCGCGCCAATGTCGTTGATGTATTGTCCAGCGCGGACGCCGTTTCGGTTCTCAGGCCCGAAGAAGACGTTGCGGAACTGCTGGGGATGGGCAATGCAGAAGTGAATCAAGCCGCGTGAGGTCGCAAAAAGGCGCTCTTTCGGTGCAAGATGTTTAGCGGCAATCGCGTCGAAGTTCTGAATCATCAGCCCGATGGTCTCGCGGCTCAACTCGGCAAGAATGTGTGATTTGTCCGGGAAATGCTGGTAGATCACGGCGTGCGTGTAACCGATCTCTTTAGCGATCGCACGAAGCGTCACGGCTTCGTAACCGCGATCGGCGAACATTTTACCTGCAGCTGCAAGGATTTCGGCCCGCAACCTCTCCTTACGCTCGACCCTGCGACTTGGTGATGTGGATGTCACTTCAATAGCTTAATCCCTTTTGACGATTTTAGCGACCGGTTGTTGATTTACAACCGCTGGTTTTGTAACCACTGATTATTTTGCAACCAATGGTTTGTATAGACGTCCAATAGTCAGATCGCTCATTTGGATGGGCGGCCAAATACGAGGCAAAAGGAGAAAACATCATGTATTTAGTCATGGGCATTACTGGAAAAGTTGGCGGCGCCACCGCGCGGCATCTGCTGAAGCAAGGCCAACAGGTGCGAGCACTTGTGCGCAATCGCGAGAAAGCGGCGAAGTGGGCAGACCGAGGCGTGGAGTTGGTGAGTGGAGACTGGAACGATGCGACAGCCATAGCGGCGGCGCTCAAAGGTGTTGAGGGCGCGTTTGTTATGTTGCCGGCCGTATGGGCACCCTCGGCTGATTACAGAGAAGCAAAGGGCGTGATTGCGAACTATGTCGAGGCGCTGACCAGGGTAGTGCCCTCGCGGGTGGTAGCGCTCTCGTCGATGGGCGCGAATAGAACAAGCGGGTTGGGGATGATCACGGCCTTATCACTCTTGGAGCAGGGTTTTCGCAGCCTGCCATCTCCGGTCGCATTTGTGCGCGCAGGCGGCTTTTTCGAAAACTTTCTTTTCGGCTTACAGGCCGCCCAAGGCGGAACACTACCGGTCTTCTACAATCCTACAAACCGGAAATCGACAATGGTCGCGTCAGACGACATCGGCGCAGAGGTGGCAACGCTTCTGACCGGGCCGGCGTGGTCAGGGCATCGCGTCATCGAGTTGGGTTCGATGGTAAGCGCGGATGAAGTAGCCGGACAATTGGGTGAGGTCCTGACACTCGATGTAAAAGCCTTTGCAGTCCCGCGTGCAGGCTGGGCGGAAGCATTCGAGCAGTTCGGCATCCCGAAGGGCCACACTGGACCTGCCGAAGAAATGTACGAGAGCATTAACGCGGGATGGATGGACCTCGGAATCGCGGGTACGGAGCACGTAGCGGGTACGATATCCGCACGCGACGTGTTTGCGGCTGCACAGAGCGCCGTCAAGGCGTAAGTCCGAGGCAAGCTGGCGAAAGGCCATTACGTCGTGGCCCTGGTTTGCTCGGTGGCGAGCGCCGATCTGCCGGGAGTAGACAGGATCGAGGGCGATGCTCGTTGCGAGAGCGCCCTCACCTGTTCTCTTGTGGTGAAGGGTGCAGAAAGCCCTCGTTGAATGCAGGACCCGGAGGCCGTCCCGCGCAGGCTGCGCGTGGATTTCAGTCGCGTACAAGAGCCGGCTTATTGCGGAACGATTTAAACCATTTAGACCGCAAGAGGAGGATCTTTTAATATGAACGCTGAACACACAATTGATAAATCCGCGCGGGCAGGTAGAGCAACTCAAATAGCCGCGATGTTAATAACCGGCCTTGTTGCCTTCATCTGGGTGTACTTCGGAAGGTTATATCTAATTCACGATCCCGGCGAATGGAGGATCGCCAATCAGCAACTCGGATACCCGCTCTATATCATCCCTCTGATTGGCGTGACCCACATCCTTGGTGGCGCGGGCCTTCTGATTCCCAATGTGCCTCGATTGACTGAGTGGGTTTATGCCGGTATCGCGATCGATCTTTTACTCGCGTTCTATTCACAAATGAATGGCGGTCGCAGTACTTGGGATAAATTTGATCCGATTCTCGTCATGGCGTTCGTCTTTACTTCGTATGGATTGAGACGCTGCATGCGTGCAAACAGGTGGTCGATATGAAGGACACGCTCGCCGGGTGCCCCAGGTTCGCCCATCATTTGGGCTAACCTGGGGATCATTCTTTGATCAGAAGAGTGGCGGCCTGCTCGATAGGTGTATCACCCACGTTAACGTCCAAACGATGGACGTGAACATGGGGCACCCAGCGCGCAGGGGCTAAAGCCCGAACGACAGGGCACGTCAACGGCCCGTCTAAAGACGGGCCCTGATACAAAGCGAAGCCGAAATCCCACTCAAGCCAAACGACGCTTGGGTGGTGCACCCGGCGAACTGCAGATCCCTCGGCTCCGCTCGGGATGACACCCTTAGAGGGGATGACACCGCTGGGAAAGGAATAAGCCTCCGGCCAACAGCCGAGAGCCAAGAGCCAACTGCTAAGTGCCATCGTCCGAAATCCCACTCAAGCCAAAAAACGGCTTGAATGGGGCACCCGGCAAAGATCCCACTCAAGCCAAACGACGGCTTGAATGGGGCACCCGGCACCCGAACATCGACCGCTCTTACGGCACGGCAGGAGAGGCTGCGACGGAAGGCTTCGGAGTGAAGCCGACGCGTCCCTGGCGAATGATGCTGGAGAAATCGGGGCTGTCGCCGGCGGCTTTGGCGACCGGATTAATGTGGGCCTGGGCCTTCAGTTCGGGCAGAGTCAGTCCGCCGGTGACCAGGGTGTGGTGCTCGTACATCATCTCGTCCATCTTGCCGTTGAGCAGGATGCGGTAATCCAGGCGCATGCGGGTCTGGCGAGCCTCGTCGGCGGAGACCGCGATGTTGGTGGTGCAGTTGTTGGTGATCGCGTTGTACCACTCCGGCTGGCGATGCAGTTCGTTGGCGCGTTGCAGATAGTCGAGAAAGATCTTGCGCGCCATCGCCGGCTTTACCGTGGTGCGAAAGAGGTAGACCTCTTCGTCCTTGCGGTAGTCGGTGCGCAGGCGGATGACGTCGCGCTCGTCGGTCGCGATGTAGGTAAGAGCGTACTGGCGAAAGAATCCGCGAATGGCGGAATAGCTTTGGCCGACTACGTCGCGAGTCTCAATCGACATGGCGACATGGCCCTGATCGCCGAAGTCGAAGCTGGCGATAGGATGGGCGATCCAGGGCGAGCCCCACCAGGTAATAAAGATGTCGGCGCCGCTCAGGTTCGACAGGTTATAGGAACGGGTTTCCCACTTGCAGGTGTAATCGGTTTCGGTGACGTAACTACAGTTTCGAAAGTTGTGAATCGTGACCTGGTCTCCGTTGATGTCGGCGTAAGCGGTCTGGGCGTTGTCGGGCGCCCAATCAGCGGTGTTGGTTGGCTCAATGCTGAGCCACCAGAAAACGACGAGAGCGAAGCCGGCGAAGGCGACCACCAGTCCAGCGTGACCGCGGCGCAGCAAGAGCAGGGCTCCGAAGATCACCGCGAGATAGACGATGGCGAGCACCGGCCGCAACGCCGGATAAGGCGAATCGAAGAAGAGTGCGGCGGCCGCCCAGACGGTGAGCAGAACCGCGATGATTGTCAGCAGCACCAGCACGAGGTTACGCAGCCATCGCACGCGAGGAATCCTTTCCCGGCAAGATCGGACATCGGACTGAGACCGTGCTTGCGCTGCCTCATTGTCCCACGACCTGTGCGCGCGTCAGCTCGCCGACGACTTTCGTGCCTCCGAGCAACAGGTCTTCGGACTTCAAGCGGGCAAACAGGTCAAGCGTACGCGCCACGAGTCCAGTCCATCCCGTCTGGTGACTGGCGCCCAGGCCGGCGCCGTTGTCGCCGTGGAAGTATTCGTAGAACAGGATGTAATCCCGCCAGTAGGGATCGTCCTGGAACTTCCTGGTTCCACCGTAAACCGGACGATTTCCGCTTTGCGTCGCGGACGAAGATGCAGGAAAGCCGGCGGGCAATCTCTTTGGCCACTTCGAACAGCGTCATGTACTTCCCGGAGCCGGTCGGACATTCAACCTTGAAGTCATCGCCGTAGAACGCATACATGTTCAGCAATCCACGGAGAATGAGCACGTTCACCGGCATCCAGATAGGTCCTCGCCAGTTAGAGTTGCCGCCGAACATGCCGGTGTTCGACTCGGCCGGCAGGTACTGCACCTTGTACTCCTGGCCGCCGAACTGAAACTCGAAGGGATGATCGAGGTGATATTTCGACAGCGAGCGGATGCCGTAAGGGCTGAGGAACTCGTTTTCGTCGAGCATGTATTTCAGAATCCGCTCCAGCTTCTGCCGGCTGCAGACGGAGGCCATCCTGCGGTCGGCATAGCCTTTGAAGCCGCCATCGAATACCGCAATCTGTTTGACCACCTCCGGATGCCGCTTGCGGAACAACTCGACCAATTCGAGAATTCTCGGATGATTGGCAATGGTGCCCGGTTCGAAGACGGTGGCGGCGCACAGGGGCAGCAACCCGACCATGGAACGAATCTTCAAGCGCATGGCATCGCCGTTCGGGAAGTGGAGCAGGTCGTAGAAGAAGCCGTCCTCGCTGTCCCACATTTCGTCCTGGTTGGCGCCGATGCGATCCATCGCATAGGTGATCCAGGCGAAGTGCTCGAGGAAGCGGAAAGCAATCTCCTCGTACATCGAGTCGTATTCCGTCAGGATGAGCGCGATCTCCAGCATGCACTGGCAGTAGAAGGCCATCCATGCGGTGCCGTCGGCCTGGTCGAGATGGCCGCCGGTTGGCAGCGGCGAACTGCGGTCGAACACGCCGATGTTGTCGAGCCCAAGAAATCCGCCGGCGAACACGTTGCGGCCCTCGGGATCCTTGCGATTGACCCACCAGTTGAAGTTCAGCATCAGGCCCTGGAAGGAGCGCTCAAGGAAACGCAGATCAGCGCGGCCCAGCTCGGTCTCAACCCGGTACAGAAACAACGTCGCCCAGGCATGCACCGGAGGATTCACATCGCTGAAGTTCCACTCGTAGGCGGGGATCTGTCCATTGGGATGGGCGTACAGCGTGCGCAGCATCAGCAGCAGCTGGTCCTTGGCGAAGTCGAAATCGACCAGCGAAAGAGAGATGGTATGGAAGGCCAGGTCCCACGCGGCGTACCAGGGATACTCCCACTTGTCGGGCATGGAGATGACGTCGCTGTTGAGCATGTGGAACCACTCCGGGTTACGCGCCCCACCCTTGCCGGTTCCCATCAATGGGTGAGAGTCATGCTCGGTCAGCCAGCGATCGAGGTCGAAATAGTAATACTGCTTGGTCCACAGCATGCCCGCCAGAGCCTGGCGGTGGACGCGGCGCTGGTCTTCGTTCAGGTTGGCCGGCGTGATTCGGTGGTAGAACTCGTCGGCATCTGCGAGGCGGCTCGCGAAGACTTTGTCGAAGGTGGTAAAGGCATCGACAGCCGGCTTGGCGCTGAGGCGCAGCCGCACAACCTTCGCTTGTCCGGCCGGAACGTCAAGCACGTAATGAGCGGCGGCTTTGGTTCCGGACTTCGCAGGATTCACCGCGTCCGTTTTGCCGGCGATTACGTATTCGTGGAAAGCGTCTTTTACGTACGGAGTCGGATTCGGCTGGCCCCAAAGGCGACTGGCGTTGGTTTCGTTCTCGGTGAACAGCAGCTCGGCGGCGCCATCGCACTGCAAGGTGTAATCGCCAAATTGCGGATGAGAAGCCTGTATGGCATTGTCGCCCATCTGGCGCAAGGCAGGCTTGGGCTCGCTTTCCTCCCATGACCAGGTGTTGCGGTACCACAATGTGGGAAGCAGGTGAATCTGTGCTGCTTCCGGGCCGCGATTGAGGACCGAGATCTTGATCAGCACGTCTTCCGGATCGCCCTTGGCGTATTCCACGAAAACATCGAAGTAGCGATCGTCGTCGAAGATGCCGGTGTCGAGGAGTTCATACTCCATCTCTTCGCGCGAACGGCGCTGCGTTCGTCTCCAGCAGATCGCGGTAGGGATATTCGCGCTGCGGATACTTGTACAGATACTTCATGTACGAGTGCGTCGGCGTGCTGTCGATGTAGAAGTAGTATTCCTTTACGTCTTCGCCGTGATTGCCTTCGCTGTTGGTCAGGCCGAACAACCGCTCCTTCAGAATCGGGTCGCGGCCGTTCCACAACGCGAGCGCGAAGCAAAGGCGCTGCTTGTCGTCGGAGAGTCCGGCCAAGTCCATCTTCGCCCCAGCGGTAGGCGCGCGAGCGCGACTGGTCGTGCGAGAAGTAGTTCCAGGCATTGCCGTCCTTGCTGTAGTCCTCGCGAACGGTGCCCCACTGCCGCTCGCTCAGGTAAGGTCCCCATTTCTTCCATGGAATGCCCTGTTCGCGAGCGTCATTCAATCGCTTCTGCTCGGTGACCTGTACGTAGTCGAGTGGCGTGCTCTGTTGGTTTGATACTGCCATGGAAATCTCCTTTACCGCTCCGCTGCGATGGCTAAGAAAGTTTGAAGGAAGTGGTAGCCCCAGGGAGCTAGATCCACATAGAGTCCCCAGGACTGGAGGTCGTCGCCCGAGCGCTCGTATTTCGTTCCGGATATGTTGTCCCTGAGAATGACGTTGTGACCATTTACATCATTCCAACCCGCGTGAATCATCGCCTGCGCCCGGCTGTCGCTCAGGTTCACCACGATAAGATATCGCTCGCCATTCCTTTCCCAGCTCCAGGCGACGATGTTTTTGTAGCTGGGGTTATCGGGCCAGCCTGCACGCTCGCACAAGCACCAGTTGCCATCGCGAAACGCCGGACTGTTAATAGCCGCGAGCAAAGTGCGGTAGAACTCCAGCAGTCCAGTATCGACAGGCTCCTCGCGGACGACGGCCGAGGAAAACCGGCAAGCGAACCTTGCGGCCTTCGAACTGTCCCTCGTGGAACATTCTCGCGCCCGGCAAGGTCGATGTCACAACCGCCGCAGCACGTTCTTTCTCAGGATCAAAGGCTGCTGCTGCTCGCGGCTCGTCGTGGTTTTCGAGGAAGCGCAGCAACTTCTCCTGGTAAGCGAGGTCAGCGCAAAGATGCAGACGAACGCTCTCGGCATTGTCATGCTCCAGCCGATCGTACAGCCGCTTGTCGTAGCAAAAGTCGAAACCATTCTGCTGAAGCTCCCACTCCATGTCCCAGTAGGCTTCGGCAAGGAACAGGAAGTTGGGACTGATCTTCTTGAGTGCCGAAATCACGTCGTCCCAGTATTCCGACGGCTGACTTCTTCCCGGCGCGACTTCCCCAGGTTCGCTCGAACACCGAGTCCAACAAGAGCATTGCCATGTCGCAGCGCACTCCGTCGCACTGGTCGGCAATATCGGCGAGGGTATCGATAACGGCTTCTCGCAATTCCAACTGAAAGGCATTGAGTTGCAGCACGTCGGGCCATGCTGGAAAGTACGGGTCCTTGCCGCAGGCGAAGACTGTTCCATCGACCTCAACGTAGGAAGCCGGATCGTTCCGCAGATCGTCAGAACTTCCTCGAATGAAATAGTCGGGATGCTGCTTCACCCACGGGATGGTCAGGGGCAACGTGGTTGGGAACGAAATCGAGAACGAGACGCAGACCCCGTTTCGCCAACTCCTGACGGGCGATCTTCAAACCCTCCCGGCCGCCCAAATGTTGATCTACAACATAGCGACGCACGCAGTATGGCGAGCCAACGTTGTCTTCGGCGCGAAAGTCGGGAAGCGCCCTGCGGAAGTCTGCCTGGAGATTAGGATTCTGATTGGCAATGGCGATACCGGCGGGACTTCGTTCCCATACGCCCATCAACCAAACTGCGTCGAAGCCAAGGGCAGCGATCGCGTCCCATTCGGTGGAGGGTACGGAACTCAGGTCGATGGACGTTCGCGTCTTGACGGCCAGCTCGGCAAGCCATACCCACGTATTGATCTCATACAGTGTGGGATACTGCGGCCAGACGGGCATGTCGTGCTCCCTGCGGGCAAGAAGGAGTGGCTCCGCTCGTACTAATGTATTGCTTTTCAGGGTGCAGCACCAACTTCGACGACCCTAACTCCAAGGTGCCAGCGACCCTCGCAGCCGTGAGATCAGCCGTCATCTACTAGCGCCGGCGGCCACCGCCCTCCCATTCTGCGCCGCCGCCGCCCCTTCTCGCACCGCCGTAGCTGCCCGAGTTGAAGGTCTGACTTCGCTGCGCGCCTTGGGTACGCATCTGCTGCTGGCGTTGGAGGTTGGCGTCTGGCTTGCTCGCGGATTGCCACCCGCTGCCGCTATTGCTACGACCAATCGCCGGAATTGCCGATTGTAGCGGTAGACAGTGCCATCTTTGCCCGGCGTAGACATTGTTCTTGCCGGCGGCGACGCCCGCGTTGGTGTTGGTGTTGTAGGCGAAGCCGCCGCGTCCGGCCGTGCCCTGGCCGCTGTAGATGTTGCCGGCATAACCCGCTCCGCCGCCGGCGACGATACCGGTGTTGGGATTGTAGGTCGCGGCTCCGCGATATCCGGCCGTGTTGCCGGTGTAGATGTTCGTGTTGGTGCCGCGTCCGGCAACCGTGCGAGCGGCCGGTCTGCGTGTTGTAGTACGAGCCGCGAGTAGCCGCGCCGTAGTTGCCGGTGTAGGGATTGGCCCAGGCCGCTCCGGTGCGGGAGTAGGCGGTGTTGCCCCACACGCCGTAGACGTTGGCGACCGCGGCGCCGCCCCACGCTCCCCATCCGTAGTAGGGATACCAGCCGTATCCGTAATAGCCCATCGGTCCCCACCACGGGTAATACCAGGGATAGTAAGCGTAGCCGTAACCGAAGCCGAAGCTCCAGCCGGTGGTCGTCGTCCAGGTGAATCCGGCGCCAACGCCGTAGGTGTACGGCCAGCCATACCACACTGTGGGACTGATGTAAGGCGCGTAATACCATCCCGTGCCGTAGACCACCGTCGTCGTGCTGGCCGAAACAACCGTGCCGTAATAGCCGGGCGTGTAGCCGACGTAGACGACGTCAGGCGTCGAGTTCGTAAACCTTTACGTAGGTGACGTAGTAGATCGGTGAGCTGGGCGGAATGGTGTAGATCTCCGGCGGCACGGTATCGGCAACGTTCCATGGTCCCTGCGGCGCTCGGCGCTTTGAACCACACGCCGGCCTTCGACACAGTAGTAGTTGTTGTCAGATACCTTGATCACCGGCACCGATGGTGTTCTTGGCGTAGGACATCGAGGTGCCTTCGATGGGAACGAAGGTCGCCTCGCCGTCATAGTACCACGGTCAGCTTGGCTTCGGAGCGGGTAATGGTCGCGGTCTGCGGAATCGAGTTCGCGATCAGCCCTTCCTGCGCCTGCGGCGTCCCCGGCACGGAAGCGAGAACCGTGGCCTTCGGGCTGTCGACCGGGATCTTCGCAAAGTCAGGCGGCATGTCGGATCTGCTACGAACGTCCATGGTCCATCGAGCGACGCGCCCTTGAACCAGCGGCCGGAGATCAGAACGTAGTACTCACCGTTGAGGCGGAAGATGTCACCATTCGTATTCTCGACGTACTCCAGCCCGGTACCGGGAATCGGCTTGTAGACGGGCTCGCCTCGCGTCTCGATCAGTTCGGTCGGGCCAAAGGCAACATACACGTTCGGAATCTTCGCGTTCTTCCCCTGCTTCTTTCAGCGAAGGCTGCGGCGGCGCCGGTTGCTGGCTTTCAGAAGACTTGCGCGGACGCTGCTGGGCTGCCGCTGCGGTTTGCAGGGTCTGCGCCACCGGTCTGGTTGACGATGTATTCCTCAGCCTTCTTCATGTCGTCGGGCAGCTTCTTGGCGTAGGTCCAAGGACCTTCGAGCGTCTTTGACCTGCAGCCACCAGTCAGACACCCGAAGGTAATACGTCTTCTTGTCGTTTTCAAACAGCAGAACGGCGCGGGTATTGATGACGCGCTGGAGCTTGGTTCCCTGGATCTCGCGCAATTGCGCAGGCCCGTCGATCAAGCACGAGCACCGACTCTGTGGTCGAGAAAATGATCTTGGGTGGATCGTTCTTGACCTCGACGCCTTTGGCCACTTCATCGTCAGCCTCAAGCGATGCCTGGAGTCGATCGAGCGATATTGTCTTGGTCGCACCCGGCAGCTTTGTCTGAAGGAGCGCGGTGAGGACGGGCTCGTTTGCGGGAGCAAGTGGGAATTTCACTTTCGTGAGCTCGATGTTGTCGAGCGTCACCAGCCGATTGATCTTATCCACCTCGGTGCGAGCGGAGAACCACACCACGCCATAAGTCGGATTGGCACCCTTCTCTTTCGTCATCTCGACAGCAGAATAGAGATTGATGTGGTTGCCTTCCCACTTATCCACCTGCGGCTGGTAGACCAGGAACTTGTCGGAGCCACTGGTGAAGGTACGAGGCCATGTGCCTTCCGAAGCTTTGGCTGTCTGGGTCTTTGCCTTCTGCGTACTGGGCGCGTTAGGAAGCGTTTGTGCGCCACTCAACGTGCCGACAAAAATGCAGGCGCAGAACGCAACAAGTACAGCTGCGCAGGATGAAGTAGTCACTCGTCGTTGCATCGAAAAACCTTTCTACCCTGGGACCGCGGTCATTGCCACGGCCCTCGTATGTCAGAAAACCCTGCCTACCTGGAAGAAGACCTTGGCGTGTCCATAGTTGCCGACGGCGCCTCCTATTTCCACCGGTCCGAATAAGGTGTTCACAATCACGCCTGCCACTACGTCGCCTGGTAGATAAGGCGGCTTAGGACCATTGGGAAGCTGGTAGGTCTTTCCAACTTCAAATTCGCCGATGAAATCGATGGTGCTGCCCAGCAGCGGAGGCAGCTGTTTCAACGTTCTGATATAGCCGGTCTGGAAGAGGAAGTATTGGTTGGTCAGCAGTTCGTTCTCGCCATATGCCGCCCACCGGGTAGGTCCGCCTAAGTTGAACGCTGGAATTCCGGTTTTGTAGCCATAGCTGGTTCCGCCATACGCGTTCAGAAAAACGGTCGAAGGCTTACTAATTTGGAAGAAGTTTTGAATGCCCAGTTCGGAGACGGGGAATGCCTCGGGAGCCCCTGGATTCGCGTTGTAGTACTTGGTATAGAATTTGACGGTCTCGCCCTTACGCGGAACGATAGGCTCGTCCGTTGTGGTGAAGGTGTACTGAAGCCTGATATCTCCAGTTCCCCCGGATACCGTTGGTAGCTCCCCGCTATTGCCAACCTGAGGCGAGAGCCGCTCGTAGCCACCTTCATAGCCGAGTCGCAATTCGCCAGTACGGCCAAACGCGTATCCGAAGTCAAGGCCGCCCAGCGCCTGGCGGTCTCTGTAGATAGAGAGCAGCGTGTTGCCGTTGTAGAGCGGATATTGGTAGCTGTTCAGGTCAACTCTGGGAGCTACAAACCATCGGCTCAGGGCATCAAAGGGCCGGTAATACTCGGCGTAGATTTGGTATTGCGAACCCACTGTCACATCGGCACGCAACTCCCGGCGATATCCACCGAAGTTATTAAATGTGGCCCGAGCACCCATGCTGAAGAAAACTTCGTTGTAGTCGGATCCGTTGATCAGGATGAGCGGACGCACGATTGGCGGCGAGTAGGGCTTGACCTGGGCATCGACCTGGAGTCCGGGTTGGCCGTCTTTTTGTATGACCGAGTAGTTCAGGCTGGAAAAAGCGCCCTGGCCGTTGAAGCGCAAAATCTGCTGATCCAGGCTTGCGATGTCAATTGGCTTTCCAATGAAGCCGTTCATCTCCGTGGCCATCGACTTGCCAATTTGCGGGTCGACACCGGCGACCTGCACAAACTGCGGCACCGCGGTTGCTCGTATCCGTCGCGCATCACGCTCGTCGAGGTACTTCCTCCATGACGCTTCATCGACCGACAGAGGAGCAAGCTGGTCGGCATGGCTTGCGGCAGCATCGTAACCAGCCTTGATAATCGCATCCGCGTCGTCATAGCTCATCGAGGTGTATTTGAGCAGCGGCACCTTGACCAATATGTCGGCATCTTTGAGGGCCGTGCGTTCGTTGGCGGCGATCATCACCGAAATCGACTGACCCAACACTCCAAAGCTGGAGAGCGTCGCGTCGGGTTTCAGTGGTTCGGTTTCCAGATAAATTCCGAGAACCGTGTCAGCCCCCATCGCTTTGGCGACACTGACGGGGAAGTTGTTCATAAGCCCGCCATCCACGTAGATGTGGCCGTCAGAGTGCACCGGCGAGAAGATGCCGGGCAGCGACATGGTCGAGCGCAGGGCCAGCTCCAGTGGTCCGCTGCGAAAGACGTGCTCCTTCCCCTCCACCAGGTCGGTGGCCACACAGGCGAACGGAATGGGCAAATCGTTAAAGCTTTTTATTCCCGAATACGGCAACGCAATGTGGTCGAGAATCAGATCTACCTGCTGGCCGGCATTAAAGCCGGAGGGAAACTGCAATCCCTTGTGCACACCAAACTCCAGCGTACTGGGATACTCCGTCGCGTCTTCTTTTCGCCGATAGGATAGGTCGCTATAAGGGTGTCTGCCCGGCGATGACCTGGTTCCAGTTGATCGCCTTCACCACGTCGCGCACCTCGGCCGCATTGCGACCGGTAGCGTAGACGCCGCCCACCAGGCCGCCCATGCTGGTACCCGCGATGTAGCTTATCGGGATATGGTGCTCTTCCAGATATTGGATTACACCGATGTGCGCCAGTCCAAGCGCACCACCTCCCTCGAACACCAAGCCGACCTTGGGACGATTTCCGGGAGTCGGCGCATTCTGCGCGAGAGCGAATACCGAAATGAGGGCGATGAGAGAGAGGAAAGCAATCGTTCGCAGCGAGCGGATCATAAACGCCAAACCTTTCAGCGGTTGCTGGTGCGAGCTAGCAACGTCGAACGGGAATGGCCGCCGCTCGCCCCGGTTAATAGTACTGGGACAGCACTGCTGCTGTCCCAGCGTTTCCTGTCAGTTGACGAGACGGTTACTTCGTCGTCGTTGAGGGCAGCGACAAGTCGGTGCCTGCGATGCCCTTGTTGAGTAATGCGCGCACCACCACGCGACGGTTCTCAGCCTGCCCTTCGGCGGTGTTATCGTTACCGACCTGGTGGGCTTCGCCCATGGCTCCCGGTGCCAGCATGTTGGTCAAAGGAACGTGCCCCTGCTGCAACAGGATATTGGTGACATTGTTGGCGCGGTCTTCGCTCAGCTTCTGATTCAGCGTGGCGCTCCCCACGGAGGAGGCGTAGCCTTTTACCTGGATGGTGTAGCCGTTGTAGGTCATGGCCTTTTGCACCAGTGCCAGCAGGGGAGCGTTGTACTGGGGATCGACCTTAATCTGGCCGTTAGCAAAGTACACGGTCACTTCATCGAGGATGTAGTAGTCGTCAAGCTGGCCAAAGCGGGCGCTGTTGGCGGCGATCTTGGCTTTGCTGGCGGCGATCTCCTGCTGCTGCTTGTCGATGGCAGCCTGCTGCTCCTTCAAAGCGGCGTTCTGGGCAGCCAGCGCAGCCTCATTCGCAGCGGCTTGCTGCTGGGTCTCATGCACACCCGCCTGAATTGCCTGGGCCTGCTCAAGATCGTCTCCCTTGAACAGAATGGAAGTCGCCACCAGCTGGTTCTTCTCGTTGTAGTTTCCCTCGGCCTTGATCGCGAGGCCAGGAATCAGCGCCGCCATGGACATCTCTTTCCGGCGAGCCTTGAGTGCGCCCTGCACCTGCTGCACCTGGGTCGAGTCGGTGAGTAGTACCACGAGTCTCGGCTGATCCGAAGTTTGTAGAATTACTTCAGGCCCGACGCGGCCCTTGATGATGCCTTCAACCTTCACCTTGTCGCCGGCAAAGGCAACGGTGCTGAAGCTCGCAAGGACGATTATGGCTAGGGCTGCGAATGCAGCTTTACATGTTTGGGTCTTTGTCATACTTCCTCTCCTGACTTGAAAATCGATGTTGTAGAAAAAATTCATTGGCTCGTAGCTAATTCGGGGTGGGCATCCCGGAACACAGGCCTGGATCTCGTGGACAAAAAGCTCGTGGATTTATCTCACTCCACGTCACTCTTCGCACTCTGCACTGACGCTGAGGCGCACGTCATCAAACGGCAACACTGCAATTGTGAGTACTCGGGTACACCCCATCTTACACTCTCCAAGTTACGATTCTGCGGCGAATCACCGCCAACTATAAGCGCTCCATGGAGTCGCGCCAACCCGCAGAACTCCTAGTAACTCCGGTTAAACTACCGAGAGAATGGGCGCATGCAACTAAAGTGGGATATGGGAATTCTCTCTGCCGACGTCAGACAGAGGGCCGCTCCTCTATCCGAATTCACCGGGCAATTCCACAAACTGCCTGTTTAAATAGGAAGCGCTATGAAGATTGCTGCCTCGGTGGTGTTCTGCGCATTGTTGATCACTATGCCTGTACTTGCGCGGGAAAAATCGGACGTGCTGGTCATGAACAACGGCGACCGCCTCACTTGCGAAATCAAGGGGCTCGATGCCGGCGTGCTCTATGTCAGCTTCGATTACATCAAGGGCACGACCGAGGTGAATTGGCTCAAGGTGCACCATATTGAAAGCAAGCAACTGTTCCTGGTGAAGACGGGACCGGGCAATTCGTACATCGGAACTCTTTCGACGGCAGAGACAGAAGAGGCGCGTCCCATCTTCATTCAAGTGGTAGAGGATCAGGACCACACAACCGAGGTGCGGCGCAGAGATGTTGTACAGATCGACCAGACAGACACCAACTTCTGGCGCCGGTTCAACGGAGAAATTGACTCGGGCCTTATCTTCTCGAAGGCCAACAGCTCTACTCAGTACTCCCTCAGTTCGAACATTATCTATCCTCGGGAACGCTGGTCCGCCGGCGCAGGCTTCACTTCATCGCTTACGGGAAATACCGGGGCCGTCCACCTCGACCCGTAATGACGGGACAGCCTACTATCGCCATCTCATGCGTTGGAATAACTGGTTCTACACCGGCGTGGGCTCGCTGCTGCAAAGCACCGAGCAGGACATCGCGCTGCAGTCCAGCATCGGCGGCGGCATTGGACGTTACGTTAAGAACACGAATCGTGCTCGCATCGCTGTCTATGGTGGCATCGCCTACCAGAACACTCGGTACAACCAGACTGTAATCGATCAGGCCGGACGGAACACATTAGCCGGTCTGGTTGGTGCATCCGCAGAGCTCTTCCGGTTCAACAAAACTAACCTCACAATTGCCACCACAGTGGTCCCAGCTTTCAATACGCCAGGGCGCGTCTATACCGCTCTGAATGCCACCTACTGGATAAAATTCTGGAGCAACTTCACCTGGAACGTCTCGTTCTACGGCAACTGGGACAATCAGCCTCCGCCGACATTTTCCGGCAGCGACTATGGCACCAGCACGGGGCTCGGCTGGACATTCGGCAATCGGTAACGCGAACAGTTCTGTTTTTGTGATGACGAACTTTTGGCTTTGTCATCACGAACGAAGTGAGGGATCTGCTCTTGTTTCCCGAGCGGAAGACTTGAGTTCTGCGTCGTTGTGGATCATCCCTCCAGACGCATTTGTTCGCCAGCAACACAACTGCGGGTCCCTCGTCTGGCCTCGGGATGACAAGGAGAGAGCTTACGGCCGCAGCACCTCCGCTGTTTGGAAGCGCATCGTGAGTTCGCTATTCTTGATTGATGACGCTTTACCGCACCGACGACCTTCGCATTAAGTGGACGAGAGTTGTGCTGCCGCCGGTTTTCCTGGAGGAGGAACTCCCTGTAACCGAGAAGGCTGCTGCTACGGTTCACGACGCGCGCACTGCCATTTGCGACATTCTCGCCGGGCGCGACTCGCGACTGCTGGTGGTGGTGGGACCCTGTTCTATTCACGACACTCAGGCTGCCCGCGAATATGCCGAGCGGCTGAGAGACGTTGCGCCCGAGTTTGCGCGCGAGTTGTTATTGGTAATGCGGGTCTACTTCGAGAAGCCGCGTACGACCGTGGGATGGAAAGGGCTGATCAACGATCCGCATCTCGACCAGTCCTACAAAATTAATGACGGATTACGGCTCGCGCGGCACCTTTTGCTTGACCTCGCCGAAATGGGCGTGCCCGCCGGGACCGAGTTCCTCGACGTGATGACGCCGCAGTATCTGGTTTCGCTGGTGAGCTGGGGAGCGATCGGGGCGCGTACCACCGAGAGCCAGGTACACCGTCAACTGGTTTCCGGACTGTCATGTCCGGTCGGATTCAAGAACGCGACTTCGGGCGACGTTCAGATCGCGATCGAGGCTGTGCTGTCGGCCGCGCATCCGCATACATTTCTTGGACACACCAAAAGCGGACAGTCTGCCATCTTTGTTACTACGGGAAATCCTGATTGTCATGTGATCCTGCGCGGAGGCAGGAAATCCGTCAACTATGACGCTGCGTCGGTGGCCAACGTAACCGAGCAGTTGCAGCAGGCTGGGTTGCAGGCACGAGTCATGATCGATTGCAGCCACGCCAACAGTCATAAAGACTACAAGCAGCAGGGAGGAGTTTGTCGCGATGTGGCAGGGCAGATTCGTCAAGGCGATGGCAGCATTCTCGGCGTGATGTTGGAAAGCAATCTGGTAGCCGGCGCACAGAAGCTAGAGAACGGATCGCCGCTGGTGTACGGGCAGAGCATCACTGACGCGTGCATCGGATGGGACGAGACGTACGGGTTGCTGGGAGAGCTGGCGGAAGCGGTGAAGCAAAGAACGCGGGAGAGATCTGCGATCTAAAGGGCCAGCTGTGCTGCATCAACTGCGCGCCAGAACATGACGAAGGACGCTGGCATGCAGCGCATCCTAACGGCACGCCAGGCGTGCCCCTTCAAAACACCACTGCCACGCCGTTTCGCACTACAGAATGTAGCGCGACAGATCCTGGTCCTTCACGATGTCGGTCAGCGCGTTGCGCACGTAATCGCCGTCTACCGTCGACGTCCTTCTCCTGCATATCGGGGGCGTCAAAGCTGATGTTGTCGAGCACGCGCTCCATGATGGTGTGCAGACGCCGCGCGCCGATGTTCTCCGTGCCTTCATTCACTCGGAAGGCAAAGTTCGCGACTTCCTGTAGCGCCTCTTCCGTGAACTCCAGCTTCACGCCTTCGGTGTCGAGCAGCGCGATGTACTGCTTGGTGAGCGACGACTTCGGTTCGGTCAGAATCTTGATGAAGTCTTCGACGGTGAGCGATTGCAGCTCCACGCGAATGGGGAAGCGGCCCTGCAGCTCAGGAATCAGGTCGCTCGGTTTCGAAACGTGAAACGCGCCGGCGGCGATGAACAGGATGTGGTCGGTGCGTACCATGCCGTAGCGCGTGTTGACCGTGGTTCCTTCGACGATGGGCAGGATGTCGCGCTGCACGCCTTCGCGCGAAACGTCGGGCCCGTGGCCACCTTCGCGGCCGGCAATCTTGTCGATCTCGTCGAGGAAGATGATGCCGCTGTTCTCCACGCGCTCAACGGCGATGCGCTGCACCTGGTCCATATCGACCAGGCGCTGTTCTTCTTCCTGGATCAGGTATTCGAAGGCCTCGCTGACCTTCATCTTCCGCTTCTTGGTGCGCTGGCCGAAGATGTTGGGCAACATGTCTTTCATGTTGACGTCCATCTCCTCGACGCCCTGATTGGTGATGATCTCGAAAGCGGGAAACGACTTCTCGCGAACGTCCAACTCCACCATGCGCTCGTCGAGCTTGCCTTCGCGCAGTTGCTGGCGCAGCTTCTCACGCGTACGCGAGCCGGGCTCGCCGGCCAACAGCGGCTCACTTCCGATGTTGAATCCGATCTGGCCATCCGGTGCCACTGGCTGGCGCGGAGGAACCTGGGTCGGCATCGATGGCAGCAGCAGATCGAGCAGACGCTCTTCGGCGTTCAGCTCTGATTTGTCGGCAACATCCTCAAGCTTCTCTTCGCGAACCATGTCGATGGCGATCTCGATCAGGTCGCGCACCATGGACTCGACATCGCGGCCAACGTAGCCGACCTCGGTGAACTTCGAGGCCTCGACCTTCAGGAAGGGCGAATTCGCCAGCTTGGCCAGGCGGCGCGCGATCTCGGTTTTGCCCACTCCGGTGGGGCCCATCATGATGATGTTCTTGGGAATGACTTCTTCCGCCAGCTCGGGTGTGAGCTTCTGGCGGCGCATGCGATTGCGCAGGGCAATGGCGACGGCGCGCTTGGCCTCGTGCTGCCCAACCACGTACTTGTCGAGCTCGCGCACAATCTCGCGCGGAGTCAGTTCATCGAGAGCGACGTTCTCTTCATCAACGGTAGCAGGTAAATAAATAGCCAATTCAATGCACCTCAGTGCGGATCAGGAAATTCTCGTATTAATATGGACGCGCCGTGAGCGGGAAAGCTGCGATTATTCGCTGTAGCGGGCGGTGGTCGTGTCAGTCTCCCAGATGGTGACGTCCTTCACGCGCACGCGGCCGCTGGTGACGCCGCTCAGGTGCGCGTTCGTTTGGTCGTAAAAATACTTGGCAATGTTCTCGGCCGACGGATTTATGACGGTGAACGGCTCCAACTCGTTCATCATCTGGTGGTCAAGGTAATTGATGACCGGCCGCAGGACTTCCTTCAGGTCCTTGAAATCGAGCAGCAGCCCGGCGTGATCGAGTTCTTGGCCGCTCAGGGTCACCCGTACGCGATAATTGTGGCCGTGCGGACGCTCGCACTTGCCCTTGTAATTGCGCAGGTAATGTCCGGAAGAAAAAGTGTCTTCAACAGTGACTTCGTACATGCTCTCCGGCCGGCAACCGCAAATCGGCGGGGCAGGCCCAATTGTTAATTTTATCGCGTTTTCCTGACGGTAGTGTATCCCACGCAGATTCCAGAGCCACGCTGCTGTGGTTAGGGTAGACCCTTGCTGCGGTGAGGTCGAGTAGATACAATGTAATTACTATGAGGACAGAGCTGATTCGCATAGGCAATTCGCGAGGTATACGCATCCCCAAACCAGTGATCGAGCAATGTGGGCTGGGCGATACGGTCGACCTGCGGGTCGAGCGTGACAGGTTGGTTATCTCTGCCCGGCGAAAGCCGCGTGAAGGATGGCGCGAGGCCTTTGCGACTGCCGGGAGCGCAAAACATGACGAGCTTCTGCTGGAGATGCGCAACCGCTTCGATGACGAGGAATGGCATTGGTAAAAGCGGCCCCACGCCAGGATGAGATATGGCTGGTGAAACTAGACCCCACGGTCGGCTCGGAGATGCGCAAAACCCGGCCCTGTCTAGTTGTCTCGCCTGACGAGATGAATGACCACTTGCGAACTGTACTGGTAGCCCCGCTCACCACGGCCGATCGGCCGTATCCCACCAGGATACGTATTCGATTCCAGGGAAAGACAGGGCAGATAGCATTGGACCAGATCAGAAGCATTGATCAGGGCCGAGCAGTGAAGAAACTGGGCCAGGTGGGTGAAATAGCCGCCGCGAGTGTTTCGGCGCTGCTGGTTGAGATGTTCAGCCGCACTTAGCGTATGTAGATTGTCCGTTCCTGCTCTCCCCGCCGCTCGATTGCGATCTCAAGGTCACGTTCGCGTTGAAAGCGCGGAAACTTGTCGCCCCATTCCAGCAGAACGAGATTGCCGGATTCGGCAAAGAGTTCGTCAAGTCCTAAAGTCTGCAACTCGCGTTCGGTCTCGATGCGATAAAGATCGA
Source organism: uncultured Acidobacteriaceae bacterium (assembly GCA_963819645.1). Lineage (GTDB taxonomy): Bacteria > Acidobacteriota > Terriglobia > Terriglobales > Acidobacteriaceae > CAVVDY01. The sequence goes on along the minus strand of CAWFWZ010000003.1, from coordinate 272,756 downwards.
CGTGATACAGCGTAACTTCGGGCCCGCGGAATTCGTGGATGAGGGTGAACGTCGGACTGGTAATGTCGTCGCGCGAGGCGGCCTGTAAGCCTTCGGCGATGCCTTTGACCAGCGTGGTCTTGCCCGCTCCAAGATCGCCGCGCAGGATGACCATGCGCGCGTCCTTCAGTGTAGGAGCAAGCTCGCGGCCGAGTGCGATGGTTTCTTCGGCGGAGTGGGTAATGTATTCGTGGGTGGCTCATCCGCGGATGCGCACCACTCTTTCACCCGCCCACTTCGTCGCGCGGCGAAAGGCCTCGGGCAATGCGGTCAGAAGATCCGTGGCTGTGAGCGAGTGCTCGCCCATGGTTTCGGCAGCTACATCGCCTGCCAGGCCGTGCAGGTAAACGGCGGCAACAGTCGCACGTGCCACATCGTCCGGCATCTGGCCGATCACGCCTGCCGTCATGCCGGTCAGGATGTCGCCCGTGCCGCCGGTCGCCATGCCCGGATTGCCGGTGGGATTCACCCAGGCTTGCCCATCGGGCAGCGCGACGATCGTGTTGCTTCCCTTCAGCACCAGCACGAGATGATGCTCCTCGGCGAAGCTGCGCGCAACGTTCAGCCGATCCGCCTGAATGGCTTTGATCGATAACCCGGTGAGCCGCGACATCTCGCCCGGATGTGGCGTCAGCACCAGCGGCCGCTCGCTGCCATCGAGCAACTCCGTCTTGCCCTGAAACGCGTTCAGCCCGTCGGCGTCAATCACCATCGGGCACTTCACACGCTTGACGAGTTCGTGCACAAACTGCAAACGTCTCGGTCTCGCGGCCGATTCCCGGACCCAGTGCAACGACTGTCATCGTGCTTGCCAGCTCGACGACGCGATCCAGCGCAACGTGTCGATGCCGCCAGCTCTGCGTTTCCGGCAGCGGCTCGGTCATCAACTCCGCTGCGAACGAAGCAACGCTCGGCAGCACGCTGCGAGGAACCGCGACCGTACTCAGCCCGGCGCCTGCGCGTAGTGCCGCCATTCCCGCCATCGCTGCAGCGCCGGACTTGCCCAGCGATCCGCCGACGATGAGCGCGTGGCCGTACATTCCCTTGTTCGAGTCCAGAGGACGCGGCGCGAGCAGGCGAGAGAAGTCGCGTGGTGTCGTCACCTCCAGATTCAGCGACGAGACAATCGCCTCATCGGGACTACCGATCGGCATTACCACCACCGGGCCGCGCGTGAGCGCTCCGAAGACGTGCGCCGGACGCGGCGCAGTGAACGTCACGATGGCATCTGCCCGCGCGATGCCTTCGCCGGATTGCGGCTGCGTCGAATCGGACTCGGCCCCCGAAGGAATATCGACTGCGACCACTGGCTTGCCGCTACGATTCATCGCTGTGATGGCCTCGGCGTAGAGGCCTTTCACCGGAGGTTTGAACCCTGTGCCCAGGATGGCATCGACGATCAGGTCGCAGCTGGCCACGGCGCGCGAAAACTCTGCCGTCAATTGCTGTGAAGTTTCGACGGAAGCCGCGCGCAGTGGCAATTTCTGGAACATATCGGCGGCGTCGCCCTTTAACTCGTCGGGACGCGCAAGCAGAATCACCTCGACCACCCGCCCCGCTTCGTGAAGCTTCCGTGCAACCACGAAACCATCGCCACCGTTGTTGCCCTTGCCGCAAATGACGGTAATGCGCTGCGCTTCGGGATAGCGCTCCAGGATGAAATCGGCGACGCCGGTGCCCGCGTTCTCCATCAAGGTGAGCGAGGGCACCCCATACTTCTCGGTGGTTACGCGATCAATCTCGCGCATCTCGGCGGCGGTGGTGATTTTCATATGCGCTCCGAAGCCATACGCTCGAGCTGCCGCAGGCCGTGCAGGTCGCCCATGGCGATCAAGTGATCGCCGGCATGAATGACGGCATCCGGTGGGGGATTGAAGGACATATCCGAGCCCTCGCCTTTTATTGCCAGCACAATGACGCCCAACTCCTGGCGGATGCGGGAAGCCTCGAGTGTCTTGCCGACTGATGGACGACCCTTGCCTCCACCAGGATCTCTTCGATCTCGAGCGGGCGTTGCCGGTTCATCGCGGTATCGAAGAAATCGACGACGTGGGGACGCATGAAGGTTTGTGCGATTCGGTATCCAGCAAAGGTGTAAGGCAACACGACGGAATCGGCGCCTGCCGTAAGCAGGTGCTTCTCGGCGTCCTCTTCGCTGGCGCGGGCGATGATCTTCAGCTTGGGATTCATCCCGCGGGCGGTGAGGATGACATAGATATTGATGGCGTCCGTGGTGGTGGCAGCCACCAGGCCTTTGGCATGCTCGATGCGCACCTGCCGCAGAACGTGCTCATGGGTGGCATCGCCTACCTGAGAGAGCCAGCCCTCATCGCTGTAGCGCTGGAGCTTGGCTTCGTCGGTGTCGACCATGACAAAGGGCACGGGCTTGCGTGCCAGCTCGCGCGCAACGCTGCGGCCCACACGTCCGGCGCCGCAAATGATGTAGTGATCCGACAAACGGCTGATGTCGCGCTCCATGCGCCTCCTGCCGAAGACCGTCTGCAACTCGAATTCTAACAATGCTTGCGCTGCTCCTCCGGTGAGGAGCAGCAGCAGACCTACGCCGGCGATGATGATGAACGTGTTGAAGAGCCGGCCGATGTGGGAGAGCGGGTGAAGCTCTCCGTATCCAATGGTAGTGATGGTGGTGAGGACCATGTAGAAGCCCTCAAACCACGTCCAGCCTTCGATGTAATGAAACCCGACAATGCCGATCAGTACCAGGGCGATCAGGGCTAACGAGATAATGCGCAGATTGGGGAGCGCTCTCACCAGTGCCATTCTGCGGCCTGGGTTCGGGGTGGCGCAACGCTAAAACCATTCACCACGGAGGCACGGGGAAATGAGGTCTGTTGGAGCTGCGCCCGTCGCAGGGTTATGAGATGAAAATGCAGGTCCCTCGACTCCGGTGCGCTCCGCTCGGGACGACAGCCGACAATAAGGAGGTCTGCGCGATGCGCGTATCGCTTCTCTACTCCGCGGTTTCCTTCATACCTCTGTGGTGAAAACCTTCTTTACGCGATGCTCAAACGCTCGGAGGCGACTTCCTGCCGCGGCAGGGTGAAATAGAAGGTAGCGCCGTGATTCAGTTCGCTCTCGGCTTTGATGGAGCCGCCATGCGCACGAACCACGTGCTTGACGATGGCCAGGCCCAGGCCGGTGCCGCTGGCCTCGCGGGAGCGGGCCTTGTCGACGCGGTAGAAGCGTTCGAAGAGCCGGGGCAGATGCTCGCTGGGAATGCCTTCGCCAAAGTCGCGCACGAAAAACTGAACCCCGTCTTCGGTCTCGCAGGCGCCCACAATGATTTTCTTTCCGGATTCGCCATACTTCATCGCGTTCTCTACCAGATTACCGAAGACCTGGTGAATCGCATCGCGATCGACGAAGACCGCAGACGACGCAGTATTGATCACTGAAAGCTCCATCGCCGCGGCTTTCGCAGATTTCCCCGAAGGTCTGCTGCACGTCTTTGAGCAACTCCTGCGGCGATATCATTTCATAGGTGAAGTTGCGCTCGCCCGATTCCACCCGGGCCAGCACCAGCAGGTCTTCGGTGAGACGCGCCATGCGCGCAGCATTCTTGCGGATGATCTCAACGAAATCGCGTGATTGACCGGTAACGCCGTTGCTGTCCAACAACGTTTCCGCGTAGCCCTGGATCGAGGTCAGTGGGGTGCGCAGTTCGTGCGAGACGTTGGCGATAAAGTCGCGCCGTGTCTTTTCCACCCGCTCGATCTCGGTCTGATCGTGCAGCACGGCGACCGCGCCTCCGCCCGGCATGGGAGCGGCGGTCAGATCGAACACGCGGCCGGAAAAAATCTTCGCCGCGCGAGCCAAGGGTCACGTCGCGCGTGTCCAGCGCATCCTGCACGGCGCGCAGAATCTCCGGATCGCGAGCCGACTGCACCAGCGGTTCGCCCAGCCGTATGCCGCTGGGCAGCAGGCGTTCCATGCGCTGATTGGCCCATAGACACGCGCCATCCGGTGACACGGCAATCACCGGCTCCTGCATGGAATTCAGCAGCGTCTCCAGCGTCTGGCGGCTGTTCTCCAGCGCCCGGAAACCGTCTTCCAGCTTGCGCGCCGTCTTGTCGAGGGCGGTTGCGACGTGCGCGATTTCGTCGGACTGGAGTCTTCCTGGATTCGGGCCGAAAGATCGCCCGCCGCCACCCGCTCGGCAAATTCGGTAATTCGGCGCAGCCGTTTCCCCAGCGACTGAGTCGCAAAAAACGCGAACACCATCGCGATCAGCACGGCGACGGCCGAGCTCTTGATCAGCGCATTGCGTACCTGGCGATCCGCCTGCTGCAGGACGGTAAGCGGATACGCCATGCGTACCGCGCCCCCAGGGACCGGCGTCGCGACGTAGAGAAACGGAATTCCCAGGGTATGGCTGTTGCGGATGTCGCTGCCCAACTTGCCCGTGCAAGGCAGCCACGAACTCCGGGCGAGCGGCGTGGTTCTCCATGGTATCGGCATCGGCATCCGAGTCGGCCAGCACCTTGCCGGCGCGATCGATGACTGTGGCCCGGGCGCCCAGCAGTTGCGCCAGTCTCAGCCGTTACCTTGCGAATGGAATCCGGCGGAGTGCTCTCGATGCGGGAGGCGAACAGCACGGTCTTCTGCGCGCAGCGAGGTCTCAATCTCGCTGCGCAGCATGTCTTCCCAGGCTTTCTGAATCAGCACATTCATCGTCAGTGCGCACACGGCGATAATCAATAACGCCGCGGCGAACAACTTGACGAAAATGCGACTCTTCACAGTTTGGGGACCTCGAAGCGGTACCCGGCTCCGCGCACCGTCTTCAGGTAGCGAGGCTCATCGGGATTGGCTTCGATCTTCTCACGGATGCGGCGCACGTACACGTCCACCGAGCGGGGTGTGACGTAGTGCGTGTCGCGCCATACCGCATCGAGCAGCTGATCGCGGGTAAACACGCGTCCCGGATGACGAGCCAGGTATTCCAGAAGCCGAAACTCCGTGGCCGTCGTCTGCGTCAGCACGCCGCGAACCATCAGCGTCATGCCGCCGCTGTCGATCTCGATTTCTCCGGCCTTGACGATGGCCGGCGCCAGCGGCCGCTCGAAGCGGCGCAGCACGGCGCGAATGCGCGCCACCAGCTCACGCGGGCTGAACGGTTTGGGGATGTAGTCGTCCGCTCCCAGTTCCAGGCCGATGACTTTGTCAGACTCGCTGATGCGCGCGGTCAGAAAGATGACCGGCACCATGGCGATGCGAGCTGGTCTGGCGAATACGCCGGCACAGCTCCAGGCCATCGCCGCCGGGAATCATGATGTCCAGCAGGAAAAGAGATGGCGGCTGTCTTCTCCGCCTCGGCAACTACGCCGGACGCCGAAGTAAAGGTGCGCACGGCGTATCCCGCGCCCTCCAGATGATGGCGTACCAGACGGGAAATGTCAGTGTCGTCTTCCACCGCGAAGATGGTCTGCTTCACGGCTGAATTGTAGCTGACCGCGGAATTTTCATTTTCGTGTGTGATCATCTCGCAAATAGAGTATGCAGAACTTGTTACAGCATGATGAAACCACCCTTTACAACCTTTGCAACGCCGTCGTGCATCGTTCGTACTACGGTTGCCTCACTCCCGAGAGGCACTTTTGGGGTACGGACATGCAAAAGGTCGTGGAGAGACCGGCCGGAGCTCCGAAGTCGCGCCGCTGTTTCCACGCTCTTCTCAAGACGGGGCGTCAGCATAGCCGATAGCTCATTTGTGCAGCGTTCCACCCTGATCGCCGGCCTCCTGCTCGCCACCAGCGGAGGCATGTTGGCTGGCGTCGGATATTGGGTGTCGGGTGGCTTCGACTATCTCTCCGCTGCGACCTACGATGTGCCCGCCGGGTTGGACCACGGAAACTCCGCACGCATGCCGCCCGGACTCTCGGGAATCGGATCGGCGCCAGGCGCAGCGAGTCCGGCGAGTTTGAATGCGGCTTACACCATCCGCAGGAACGTTCCCGAAGTGCGGTTGCAGTTCACGGTGGCGGACGAACATGGGCGTCTGATTCCCGACCTGTCTCTCTCTGATGTTCGTATCCTCGACGATCAAATTCCGGTGGATCACATTAAGCACTTCGAGAAGATGAGTGACCTGCCCCTGCGTGTAGGACTGCTGCTGGATGTAAGCGACTCGATGAAGCGCGCCATGGCACAGGAGAAGTCGGTCGCGCTGGCGTTCCTACGGCGAGTGGTTCGGCCGGGCAGCGATCGCGGCTTCGTCATGGCCTTCGGCGATACGGTGCAGATCTTCCAGGACCCGACCAGCGAAATCTCCGACTTGATTGGGGCGGTGAAGCAGGCGAAAGGGCCGGGTGAATCAACCGAGTTCTTCGACGCCGTATATTCCGGCTGTGTCAATCAGTGGAAGGCCCCGGAGAGCGGACCCGTCCACCGGGTGATGATCGTTATCTCCGACGGCGAGGACACCGGAAGCCGGCATGTGCTGAACGACGTCATTGCCGCCGCACAACGCAGCGAGATCCAGATTTACACTCTCAATCTTCACCTGAGTAAGCGCCGCTATCCGGGCGATGGCGTACTGCAGAAGCTGGCTGACGAGACCGGCGGAAGGTTCTTCATCGCCAACAACGCGCGCGAGGCCGACGCCATCTTCAGCGAACTCGAGCAGGAGTTGCGCACGCAGTACTACGTCTCATTCCGCCCGCAGGACGAACTACCTGGCTACCACGCGCTGCAAGTCGAAGTGCAGAATCCGAAGAAGCTGATGGTGCATGCGCGGCATGGGTACTACGCGTTGAATCAGTAGGAAGAGTGTCAGGTATCAGGTGTCAGGTGTTACTGTCCTAGATTGAAACCAGTTCCATCACTGACAACTGACCACCGACAACTGACAACTGTTCTTTCACCGTCCCGCGTAGGTTGCCCAGGCGCGCGACAGGTAGTCGGTCATGGTCAACGAGAACATGATGAAGAGGAAGAATATCGATGCAATCACCGCGGCCATGGTCAGCTTGGGGCTGTAGCGCAGGTGCATAAAGAACAGCACCACCAGCGTGCCCTTGATGGTCGCAATCAGCAAAGCGACCACGATGTTGAAGGGGCCGAGTTCAGCGAACGAGGCAAGTACGGTGGTCAGCGTCAGAACCATCAGCGTGGCCCAGATGCCGATGTAAAGCGACGCTGGTACTACGTGGGTAAATTCGTCGTCGTGTTGTTGTTCCGGCTGCGCCATCGTTTTCCTCGTTAGCTGTGCTTATGACTGATCAGGTACAAAAGCGGGAAGAGATAAATCCACACTAAGTCGACAAAGTGCCAGTACAGTCCGACGTTTTCCACCGGACTGTAATAGATGGGACTGAATGCGCCTCGCGCACCGGCAATCACCAGCCAGGTCACCAGCCCGATTCCGATAATCATGTGCAGCGCGTGCAAGCCGGTCATCGCCCAGTACAGCCCGAAATAAATCTCGGTGTGCAACGGATCAGTCGCTGGATGCGCCGGATCGCCGGTCTCAAAGTGGAAGTTTGGTCCGGGAAATTCGTGATTGTGCCAGTGTTCGTGATACTCGTCTGCCTTGATGCCCAGGAAGCCGAAGCCAAACACGATCGTGATGAGCAAAAGGATGACCATCAGCTTCTTGTTGCCCATCTGCGCGGCGCGAACGCCCATCGCCATCGACAGCGAGCTGCAAATCAGGACTGCCGTGTTCACCGCGCCGAGGATGATGTTCATCTTCTGGCTGCCTTCGACGAAGGCCTGGTAATACGAGTGGCGATACACCAGATAGGAGGTGAACAGCCCGCCGAAGAACATGATTTCGGTGAGCAGGAACATCCACATCCCGAAGGTAGCGGTGTCGCGCTGCTGCACCATCGACGCGAAGTGGTGCTGGAACGAACGCTCAGCAGACCGGATTTCGGAGCTAGTGGCCAACGGTGATCTCCTCTTGCGGCTGGTGCTCGTAGTCGTAAGCCTCCCAGGTCACGACCGGCGTCTCGTCAAAGTTGAAGGTCGGCGGCGGCGAAGGCGTCATCCATTCGAGGCCCACGGCGTTCCACGGATTCGGTCCGGCATCCTTGCCATACCGCAGCGACCACAGGAAGTAGATCATCGGCAGCACGTATCCAATGGCGAGTACCGAGGCGCCCGCGGTCGACAACACGTTCAGCACCTGGAACTCAGGCGGATAAGCGTGATAGCGACGTGGCATGCCCATGTAGCCAAGGATGAACTGCGGGAAGAACGTGAGGTTGAAGCCGACGAACACCAGCAACGCCGACAGCTTCGCCGGAGCTTCCGGATACATCTTGCCGGTAATCTTTGGCCACCAGAAATGCAGTCCCGCCATGTAAGCGAGCACCATGCCTCCCACCATCACGTAGTGGAAGTGTGCGACCACGAAGTATGTATCGGTGACGTGGACGTCAATACCCAGCGAAGCCAGGAAGACGCCGGTCAGGCCGCCCACGGTGAACAGTCCAATGAAGCCCCAGGCGTAAAGCATCGGGGTCTCGTAGCGTATCGAGCCCTTGTACATGGTCGCCGTCCAGTTGAAGACCTTCACCGCGGAAGGAATGGCCACGAAGTAACTCAGCAGGGAGAACACCAGCGCCGAGTACATCGAGATACCGGCGACGAACATGTGGTGCGCCCAGACCAGGAAGCCGAGCACCGCGATAGCGATCGAAGCCAAGGCGACGAATTCGTATCCGAAGGCGCGCTTGCGCGAGAAGCAGGTGATGACCTCGCTGATAACGCCCATGCCCGGCAGAATCATGATGTAGACGGCCGGATGCGAGTAGAACCAGAACAGGTGCTGGAAGAGCAGCGGATCGCCGCCGAGTGCGGGGTTGAACACTCCGATGTGGAACAGGCGTTCAAACGCCACCAGCAGCAGGGTGATGGCGATGACCGGCGTGCCCAGCACCATGATGAGGCTGGCAGCGTAGTTCGACCAGCAGAACAGCGGCAGGCGGCTCCAGGTAAGACCGGGCGCACGCATGCGATGGATGGTCACGATGAAGTTGAGGCCGGTGAAGATGGACGAGAATCCGACCACGAAGATTCCAACCGCAACCGTGACCACGTGCGTATTCGAATAGGCGGTGCTGAACGGCGTGTAGAAGGTCCAGCCGGTATCGATGCCGCCGAAGAGGAATCCCCACAGCGCCAGGCAGGCGCCGATCATGTAGATGTACCAGCTGGCGAGGTTCAGCCGGGGGAATGCCAGATCCTTTGCGCCCACCATCAAAGGAATGACGAAGTTTCCGATGACCGCCGGCACCGAAGGAATCAGGAAGAAGAACACCATGGTGATGCCGTGCATGGTGAACATCTTGTTGTAGGTGTCGGAGGTCAACAGGTCGCCCGCCGGGGTGAGCAGCTCCAGGCGGATCATCATGGCGAAGAATCCACCGAGCCAGAACATGGCGGTGATCGACATCAGATAGAGCAGCGCAATGCGCTTGTGGTCTGTTGTCAGCAGCCACGACTTGATGCCGTAGTTCGAATTCAGGTAATTCTCGCGTTCAACAACGGGTTGTACTGCGGTCGCCATTTCAGACCCTCTTGGTGCCTCGCTACTCCCTGTTACCGGTTTCTGCGAGCTTCTTTGGTTGACTGTTCCGCCCGCCGTGCGGTTGCGACAGCGACTTGATGTAGGAGACAAGCTCCGCCAGTGTCTCTTCCGAGACTTGGCCCTGGTATGTCGGCATGATGGGCTTAAAGCCCGCAACCACCTTGACGGCAGGATTCAAAATCGACTCGCGAATGTAATTCTCATCGGCCATCACCGTGCGGCCATCATCGAGCGTCACTTGCTTGCCGTAGATGCCGGCCAGGTTCGGACCGCGACCCTGAGTATCGGAGCGATGACAGGTGCGCGCATCCCATCTGCTCGAAAACCTGCTGCCCACTGACCGACAGCGCGCCCGCTGAGCCGCCGGACACCAGCCATGCCTGATAGGCCGAGGGATCCATGACCACGACTTCGCCGATCATTCCCGAGTGCTGTGTACCGCAATACTCGGCGCAAAACAGGTGATAGGTTCCGAGCTTCGTGGGATGAAACCAGGTGCTGGTATAGCGGCCGGGCAGCACATCTTGCTTAATGCGAAACGCAGGAACGAAGAAGCTGTGGATCACGTCCTGCGAGCTCATGATCATCTTTACGTCGCGATTGATCGGAACGTGGAGCGTGATTGATCTCGCGCTGGCCGGTATCGTGCTCGAACTTCCACATCCACTGCTTGCCGACGGCGTAGACCTCCATCGCACCCTTTGGCGCGCGTCCCTCCTGGAAATAAATCAGCGAGCCCCAGGCGAAGAAGATCATGCAGATGCCCAGCGGGATCAGCGTCCAGGTCAACTCCAGCGGAAGCGAGCCTTCGATATGCGTGGGATGAGGATTGTTTTCGCGCCGGTACTTAATCGCAAACACGAAGATGGTGAGGAAGATCAGCACCGTAAAGAATGCCGACACCGCGACCAGAAAGAAGTAGAGTCCGTCTACCTGCCCCGCGAGGGCCGAGGCGCGTTCCGGAAATAATGGGAAGTTCTTCCACATAGTCGATCAGGCCTGTTCCGTTCCCTTATGAGAGCGGTTTTTGTCCAGACGAATCATCGCGAATACAAAGCCGCCCAGGACCAGCAGAGTCGCCGCTCCCGCAATGCTAAGAACTCGGCTGATGATTGCGCCGTAGCGTCCGGTGTTCGGATCGTAACGGCAGCAGTAGATTTCCACCGCATCCACCAGGTTTCCAATCTTGTTGCGCGAAGCTTCGATCAAGCCGAGCCGTATATCTCGGGGCGAATACTCCACGCCGTAGTAATACTGGGCGATCTTGCCGTGCGGGGTCACGATGATGAGCGCCGTGGAATGAATGTACTGGCCGGTCTTGGGATCGCGACGATAGCGAAAGCCCACCGCCTGCGTCAGCCGGTCAATCTCAGGCTTCTGGCCGGTGAGGAAATGCCACGCTTCGCCTGAAGTTTTCGGCTCCAGGTGCTCGTTCATCCGGTCGACATATATCTTCTTCTTGGCGGCAGCATCCTGCGGCGTTTCATCCGGATTGAAGCTCACCGATCACCGCTTCGTATTCCTTGCCGGGAGAAAACTTCAGAACCGCCAGCGCGCTCGACTCGCCGACCAGCGCTTCACCGCACAACATGGGACAGGTGTAATACACCAGGTTCAGGAGCACTGGCCTGCCGGATCCGAAATATTCCCCCAACTGGACCGTCTTGCCAGTTTCATCCTTGAACGTGAGATCCAGCGGTATCTGCTGGTCGAGCTTCTGAGTGATGCCTACGCCTTCCAACTCTTCTGGTTTTACCTGCGAAGCCGGCTGGCTGGTGTCGCGCATAAACGTCGACGGCGGCTGCGCGAGGGCGGCCAGTGCCTACGACGAGAACAGCTCCGAGGAGCGCGAATTTTAGCGAACTGGGTGTTGCCATTGACCCTGACTTCCGATTTGTCATCCTGAGGTCGCTGCAGCGACCGAAGGACCTGCTGTTGTGCCATCCCTGAAGGGACTCACCTTATTACGTTCCTCTATCCCCGTCCTGAAGGACGGGGCTTCCACCTATTTCGTCCTTCGGACTGACTCGCTATTGCTGCAAACCTGTCTGCCACAGAAACCCTACTGCTTCTGCTCCGGCCCGGGCTTCGCACGCTGCGAAGGATGAGTCGCCATTCCTTCCTTCTGGGCGTCCGCTGCGCTACTGGCGTTCATCGCCCCATTGAAGTCTCGCGGCGGCGCACTCGGCTTCACCGGCAGCCCGCGCTCAACAATCAGCGCCATGGCCTGATTAATCGGGATGTGAACCGTCCCGGTACTGTCTTCGAACGGCTGCTTCGGGTAAAGAACCTTGTTCTCACGTGACAGAAAGCTGGCCATGTCGTATTCGTCGTTGGTCTGCAGACGCGGCTCGGGAAACACGTTCGTATTGACCTGCCCGGTGTTCTGCAAAATCGAGTTTGTTTCCGGCATCGCCTTCTGCACCTGCACCAGCGGGCTGGGATTTCCCTGCGCGAACAACGTGCTATGCGACAGGAAACGGAACATCCCCCAGATCACCAGTTCGATAAATATCCCCGCCACCAGCAGACCGGCGAGAAAGAGAAGGATTCCGCGCGCACTCAGGTCTGTGCGGTCGTAATCGACTGCCGGATTGCGCAAGAATTCGCCGTCGTTAGAATTAGTGCTCATGTTTTTGATTTAAGAACAGCGGCATCTGCGGATCGTATGCCGGTAGCAGCGGCTTCTGCCGCAGGTTATAGAAGAAGTACGTCAGCCACAGGCCGCCGAGTCCGATGGGCGCGATGACGTACCAGATGCTGAAAGACAACCACATCTTTGAAATTCGGGATAACGTACCAGTAGATGTCGACCAGGCGCATGAACATCAGCAGCAGCGCCAACGGCACCAATCGCCGTCCGGCGCGCTTCAGGTCTCGCGACAGCAGCATGGCGAAGGGGAGCGCAAAATGAAACATCACAATCGCGAGAATGATGAATCCCCAATACCCACGAATGCGCTGCAGGTACCAACTGATTTCGTCCGGCAAGTTGCCCGACCAGATAATGAGCCACTGCGAGAACGAGAAGTAAGCAAAGAGCATGACAAAGGCCAGCGTCAGCTTGCCGATGTCATGGAACTGCATGGGCTTCACGATTTCCGCATAGGGCTCATAGCGGGTGACCGTCGTCAGCATGATGATGCTGAAACACAAGGCCGAAAGAGCCTGCCCCACAAGGAAGATCAATCCGTAAATCGTCGATCCCCAATGCGGATCGAGCGACATCACCCAGTCCACTGCTGCAAATGAGACGGTCAGCGACAGCAGCACGCATCCGGCACCGCTGAGCGCCTGCAACCGCGGGTAAACCTTCCACGGAGTGTCGAGGCGATTGCCCCAGCTGGTAAGTCCCTTCGTGAGCAGAAACCAGATCACGAAGTACAGCACATAGCGCGCGATCCAGTTGGGCGTGTTCAGGTACCAGTGGTTCTCCTTCACCGGCTCCAGCATCCAGCTATAAAGATGAGTGCGGAAGAAGAGGAGGGGCAGGAACAGCACTCCCATCAACGGCAGCACCTTCGCCCCGGCTTCGAGGAAGCGGCGAATCACCAGCCCCCACAACCCGCCCGTCAGAAACTGCACCATCAGGAGGCCAAGGCAGCCCAGGCTTAAGCCGGTCCAGAACATATAAGCGATCAGGTAGCCGCGCAGGAAGGTATTGAGCTGGAGGAAGCCTCCGATCACGCAACCAATAACGCCCAGCACGCCGATCATGAGTGCGCGACGCTGCCAGCCCGCGGCATCGGCCGGGACGGCGAAGTTCATCTGTTCAACCTGTAAACTTTGTCGGCTCATCGTGTCGGTGGCCCTCCAGCCGAAGCGGCCGCCGCACTCGGAGTGACAGTGGCGGGAGGCATGTTGGTGGCACTGTGCGTGTCGTAAGGCGGCATGATCTGCACTCCCGCGGGCGGCTGCGGAGCAATCTGCTCACCTGCGGGCACGTCAGCCTTAGTCGCGTCCTGACTCAGCTGCAGCGCGCGGATGTAGGCGGCAATCGCCCAACGATCGCGTGTCGGCACCTGTGCGGCATAATCGGGCATCCTGCCGTAGCCATTGGTAATCACGTCGAAGAAGTACCCAATCGGCGCCTTGCGCAGACGATCGATGTGATACGACGGCGGACGCTGGTAGCCGCGCTGCACGATCATCCCGTTGCCATCGCCCACTTCGGAGTGGCAAGGCGAGCAGTAGATATTGAAACGCTGCTGTCCGCGCGCCAGCACCTCAGCGGTTACCGGGAACGGCATGAAGTCGCCATCGGTGCTGCCGATTTTGCCGGTCTGGAAGTAGCTGTCGGCGTCCAGTTCGCCGCGGGCCACAGTGCCTTCGATGATCGGGCGCGCCGCCCGCTTATCAGCAAAGAAGTTGCTCTGGGCCAGCGGACGGTAATACGGCTGCACCTGCATATCAAGGCGGCAACCCGCCAGCGACAGCACGGCCGCGCAGGCCAGCCCGAAACTGATCGCGCGCCCTTTGAGGCGGAAATTGATTGGCCGATTAATGCGGCACCTCCGAAATCGACAGAGGCTTGAGCGTAATCAAGAACTGTTGCGTATTTACCAGGTCGAACTTGGGATCGGCCGCCTCAATGCAGATGAAGAAGCGATCGCGCGTCACGGCGCCGAACCGCTCAACATTGAATAGCGGGTGATACGGCATGGGCAGTCCATTGAGAGCGAACATGCCAAATACGCCGGCCAGTCCGCCGAACAGCACGGTCATTTCGAAGGTCGGAACAATGAAAGCCGGCCACGAATTCCAAGGGCGGCCGCCAATGTTCAACGGATAGTCGATGACGTTGATCCAATACTGCAGTGCGAAGGCGGACAAACCGCCCAGTATTCCGCCCAACAGCACGATCAACGGCACCCGTGTCTTGTGGAAGCCGATCGCCTCGGCTGCTTCCTCTACCGGGATAGGGACTGTAGGCATCCATCTTGCGATAACCGGCGTCATGCGCCGCTTTCGCCGCAACCACAAAGTCGGTGGGCGTTTCGAATTCCGCCAGCAGGCCGTAGAGCGCGGGAGCGGTCACGTGGCTCATTTGCTGACCTCCGCCGGTTCGGCCACCGCCGCCTGCGGCAGCAGCATGCGCATTTCAAAGATCGAGATCGCCGGCATGATGCGAATGAACAGATACATGGCAAACGCAAAGAAGCCGCATGTTCCAAAGAACGTCATGTAGTCCCAACGCGTCGCAACGTAGTGTCCCCAGGACGACGGCAGGAAGTCGCGGCTTAAGCTGGTGATGACAATCACGAAGCGCTCCAGCCACATGCCGATCAGGATGTCGAGCGAGATCAGAAACAGCGCCGTAATGTTGGAGCGCACCTTGGGGAACCACAGCAACTGCGGGATCAGGATGTTGCAGATAATCAGCAGCCAGTAGAAAACCGCAAACGGCCCGAACCAGCGATTCTGCAACATGAACTTCTCGTAGGTCGATCCGCTGTACAGTCCGATGAAGGTTTCGAAGAAGTAGCCATACGCTACGATCAACCCGGTCGCGAGCATCACCTTCGCCGAATTCTGCAGATGGCGCATGGTGATCATGTCTTCCAGGTGGTAGTACTTGCGAATCGGGATCGCCAGCACCAGCACCATAGCGAAGCCGGAGTAGATAGCGCCCGCGACGAAGTAGGGCGGGAAGATGGTCGTGTGCCAGCCGGGAACGATGGCGATCGCGAAATCGAAGCTGACGACCGTGTGTACCGAGAGCACCAGGGGCGTCGCCAGTCCCGCCAAAATCAGGTATACCGCTTCGTAGCGCTTCCAGTGGCGAGCCGAGCCGCGCCAACCGAGAGAAAGAATTCCGTAGATGCGCTTGGCCCACATCGACTCGGCCTTCTCGCGCATGGTGGCGAAATCAGGAACCAGGCCAACAAACCAGAACACCGCAGAAATCGTCGCGTAGGTTGAAACCGCGAAGACGTCCCACACCAGCGGACTGCGGAATTGCGGCCACACTCCCATGCTGTTGGGATACGGGAACAGCCAGTAGGCCAGCCACGGACGGCCAAGGTGCAGTACCGGGAACATGCCGGCGCAGGACACGGCGAACAGCGTCATCGCTTCGGCGAAGCGGTTGATCGAATTGCGCCAGCTCTGTTTGAGCAGCAGCAGAATGGCGGAGATCAGCGTTCCGGCGTGGCCGATACCGATCCACCAAACGAAGTTGACGATGGCAAAGCCCCACGCGCTGGGGATCTGGATGCCCCAGATGCCGACGCCCCGGATGAACAGCCAGGTGACCGCCATCAGTAGCATCATGGTCAGGAAGCCCGCGACCGCGACGCCAGCCATCCAGCCATAGCCGATTGGCCGCTTCAAGACGGCATCGGCAATCTTGTCGGTAACCGTGTCGAAGTTATGGCCCGGCCCTATTACCGGCGGCTCATTCGGCCACGGATCAAGCAATGCGGTTTTTTCTTCCGGTCCCTGCTGCATTAACTGCGCTCCGACTGCTCAAGTTCAGGATTCGGGTTGCGCACCACCGCAAGGTATGTGGTGCGAGGACGCGTGTTCAAATCTTCCAGCAGGCCATAGTTGCGCTGGTGCGCCTTCAACTTCGAAACACGCGAATTCGGATCACTCAAATCGCCAAAGACGATGGCATCGGCCGGACAGGCCTGCTGGCAGGCGGTAATCACTTCGCCGTCCTTGATGGGCCGGTTCTCCTTCTCCGCCGCATAACGTCCCTGACTGATGCGCTGAATGCAGTACGTACACTTCTCCATCACGCCGCGGCTGCGCACGCTGACTTCGGGATTGCGCATCAGCTTGTACTGCTCGGTATCCCAGTCCTGCCACAGCAGGAAGTTGAAGCGCCGCACCTTATAAGGACAGTTGTTCGAACAGTAGCGGGTGCCGACGCAACGGTTGTAAATCATGTCGTTCAGGCCTTCGGTGCTGTGTACCGTCGCGCCCACCGGACAAACCACTTCGCACGGAGCGTTTTCACACTGCTGGCATGGCACCGGCTGGAAGAAGGTCTTCGGATTTTCCGTGCCGCCTTCGTAATACGCATCCACGCGTATCCAGTGCATGATGCGGCCGCGCTTTACCTGCTCTTTGCCGACGACGGGAATATTGTTTTCCGCCTGGCAGGCTACTACGCAGGTCTTGCAACCCACGCAGGAGTTCATGTCGATGGCCATGCCCCAGCGCGCTTCCGTGTACTTGTAATTGGGATAAAGCGTGAGCTCCGGTGGAATCGGCTTCTCGATCTCGTCTTCGTGAGCGAAGTTCGGATTGCTGATGAAATCTTCGAGCGTCGCCGCGCGCACAACGTGACGCGACTTCAGGTCCTCGGTTCCTGCCGGAAGATCGGAGTAGTCGATGTACTGGAAGCCCTGCGGATTGGCGAACTCGTACTGCTCGCCGGTCTTCCGAATCTTTCCCGGCGCCATGTACATGCCGTTGCTGAAGCGTAGCTCGTAGGCGTTGAAGCCGACGCCATCGCCGACGCGGCCCGCCTTCGTGCGTCCATATCCCAGCGAGACGGTGATGCAATTGTCGGGATGCCCTGGGGTACGCCAGATGCCGCCCTTCAGCTTGCTGCCCTGAACTTCAATCTCGATTACATCCTGAGTTTCGAGCTTCAACTTCTCCGCTGTGGCAACACTCACGAACACCGCGTTGTCCCAGCAGACCTGGGTTGGCGGCTTCGGCGTCTCCTGCAACCAGGAGTTGTTGGCGAAGCTTCCGTCATAGATCATCGGATCGCGACGGAAG
This sequence comes from uncultured Acidobacteriaceae bacterium, assembly GCA_963819645.1. Classification (GTDB taxonomy): domain Bacteria; phylum Acidobacteriota; class Terriglobia; order Terriglobales; family Acidobacteriaceae; genus CAVVDY01. Next base: position 255,424 of record CAWFWZ010000003.1, on the reverse strand, counting down.
ATCACCTCAATGGTGTCGCCTGACAGCGAGATTGGAGCGCCGGAGGACGCTTCGGCCTTGGCCGAAACGTTCTTCGCTGCCGCGGCGGTATTGGGAATGAAGCCGTTGTACAGCGCCTTGCGCCAATCAGCCTCGAAATCGCCGGTCTTCATCTGGCCTTGCCAGTAGCGCTGCACAATGTCGAAGCCCGTGGCTGTCGGCGCCCACCGGCGACAACCTGAATGAATTCGTATTCGCTGCGCCCGTCGTAGAGCGGCGAAATCAGCGGCTGGATCAGGCTGACGGTTCCGTCGATGGCGCGCGCATCGCCCCACTGCTCCAGGTAATGCGTGGCATTGATGTGCCAATGGCAGAGCTGGGTGGTCTCGTCCTTGTAGAGGCTGTGCGCCACGCGCAGCGGAACCTTGTTCATCGCATCGGCGAAGTGCAGGTCCTGCGGAGCGTCGTAGACCGGGTTGCTGCCGATGATCATCAGCAGGTCGACGTTGCCGGCGTTCATGTCGTTGACCAGCTCTTTCATCGCCGCCATCTGGTCCATCGGCTTGGCTTCGATTGGATCGGTGTAGATGACCGTGTTGCCCACAGCGCCCAGCGCCTGGTTCATGGCATGTGCCAGTGCGTGCACTGAAGGCGGCTGGTTCTCACCGGGAATGACAACCGCCGCACCATGATGCGCTTGCAGGTCCTTCACCACGTTATCTACGAACTGCTTCTGCGCGCCCGCCGCAGCTTGGCCTCCACCCATACCAATTCCGGCGGCAATAGCGCGAGCGATCTGCTCCACTTCCGATGCGCGCACCGGCAGCGAGTTGTCGGCCTTGCCACTGGTATTCGTTGGCGTGCTCTGCACCGAGTAGAAGCGCGACATCTTCTCTTTGAGATCGGGATTGCGGCGCGAAGCAAACTGCCGTGCATATAGAAGGAAGCCGGGATAGCCGCTGGAGAGGAAGTCGCCATCCAGCGCGAGAATGACGTCGGCCTTGTCGAGCTGATAGCGCGTCTCGACGTATTGCCCGAAGGCCATCTGCGCACCGGCGCGCGCGTTGTCGCGCCCCAGCGGTTCGTACTGAATCCACTTCGCCTGCGGATACGCCTTCATCACGTCGCTCATCTGCGACGCGAATGTGGGCGACGATACGGTGCGAGTCAGAATGCGCAGCCCGCTGCCTTGCAGAGCTCGCTGCGAATTCAGGGGCCCGCGGATCGCCTGCGCATACGCATCCCAGCTACGAATCTCGCCCAAATAGGTCACGTTCTGCGAGCGGTCGGGATCGTACATGTCGAGGATCGACGCCTGCATGAATACATCAGTGCCGCCCTTCGACGCGGGATGCTCCGGATTGCCTTCGATCTTGGTCGGACGACCTTCGTGGCTCTCTACCAGGACGGGCAGGCCATAGCCGGCAAATGGCATGGTGCTGGCGAAGAAGAGAGGCTTGCCCAGCACGAGCTGGTGCGGCTGTCGCACATAGGGAACGATGGGCTCCAGCGGCTGCTTCACGCAGGCTGACAGTCCGGCCAGCGCCATCGAGGCGCTCATCAGCTTCAGGAAGTCGCGACGCGAAGCTCCCTCCGGCCACACCGAAGCCTGGCGGGGAAATTCGCGGTGCAGCATCTCGAAGAAGCCGTCCGTCTGGGCCAGCTCTTCCAGGCTGCGCCAGTACTGCGGACCGCTCTTGGCGCGCGCCAGCTTGTCCTTAACTTCGGCCAGTTCCAGCTTGCCGGGACATACCGCTTCAGACTTTTGGTTCGCTTTTTCCATTCTTGGGCTGCTTACTAAAACTCGAAACTTTGAAACTCTAAACTCAGCGCTATCGATGACACGTATTACAGCTGGTAATGTCTTCCACCGTGCGTACGTGGTACTGCACTTTGAGCGCCCGCCCCAGGGAAAGCTGATCGGTATACACGCTGCCGTCAGCCAGCTTCACCGGCTTCAACGTACTGGGCTGCTCATAATTCATGTTGAAAACCTGGTCTTTCGGCCGCAGGAATTTCTCCGGCTCGCGATGGCAGCTCAGGCACCACTCCATGCGCATCGACTCCGCCTGGTACATCAGCGGCATCTTGTTCACCGGGCCGTGGCAGCTATAGCAGCCAACGCCCTTGGCCACGTGCATGCTGTGATTGAAGTACACGTAGTCGGGCAGGTAGTTCACCTTGACCCACTCAATCGACTTGCCGGTGCGATAACTCTCGCGGACCGGCTCCAGCATGGGAGCGTTGGTCCATATCTGCTGGTGACAGTTCATGCACGTCTTGGTCGGCGGAATGCCCGCGTAGCTCGACACCTCGACCGAGGTATGGCAGTAGCGACAGTCGATGCCCAGCCCGGCATTGTGGTGCTGATGGCTGAACGGCACCGGCTGTACCTGCTCGACTCCCTGCCAGGTGGCCCACGGCGACCGCTGGATCTCAATCCCTGCAAACAGCAGCGCCGAGACAATCACCACTACGGCGATAATCGACACTCTCGCAAGCGTGTTCGCACTACGATGAAAGATTTGTGCCATGTACAGCTTTCCAGTTTGTGGATCAGGAGCCGCAACCCGAGACGGCTCGTTTTTCGTGCAGCGTGCTGAAGTGTCTCAGCAGTGTGTGACGCACATCACCCAAGCGTGTGATTATAACAACGCAAGCTTATGGTTATGCAACTGCCTCGGGCAGTTTGATTGCGTCAATAGATTTTTTTCATAACCTCATCGCAGAATTCGTTGCGAATCACAACAAATCAGCACGAAACCGCCGCTCGAAGCGCATGCTGAGATGCACGAGAGTGCGGGAGAGTAGCCCTCTGAAGAAACTTCAACTCGACTGGGGAATCCCGGGCAGCTGTGCACGTCTGGACACGGCCTGCTTCGGACAGTTACTGCTCGGGGGGACGCTGGACTACGAGGAGATTGGCGCCTCCAGACTCAGAATGATCCATTCTTTAGCTCCGGAACCGACGGGCCATTGCATACGCGGGAGCGACAATGAGCCTTCGCGCGAGGGCGCGAAGCAACGCGCTTTTGCGAATACTTGTCGCCAACGCGGGAGAGATCGTCTCATAGCACCCAACTAGAGCTCGCCCCAGCGCGTGTTTCAAGAGCGAGTCATCGCGAAACGCACGCAGAGTCGCAACTTCTACTGAATCGGCGCCATGCACGGCGGTAGCCACAAAGCATTTAGATTGTCCCGCTGGGCTTGCCGCAAGGAACTTATCGACAATCGAGCCAAAGGTCCCGATTGCTGGAGACATCACGAGATCGCCGTTCGAGGCGACGCCGATGTTGCGCACTCCTAGTATCACTCCGGGCGGCAGTCCGCTGGGTGCGCCGGCCATGGCTGCGGCACTGGCTCCGGCTGCCGCCGCAGTAGCATTCAACCGGCTGGTGACAGTGGATAGCACCTGGCTGGTTATGTTGTTTACGAACAGAAACGAAAACAGATTGTCGATAAATGCCTGGACGCCACCACCCAGTCCCGCGGTAAGAACCACCGAACCGGTGCCGGCGGCATTGGCTCCCAAAACGTGAGTCAGATCGAATTCGTCGTCCCAGGGATCGATCGTGAACGAAAGCGTGTACGTGTAAGTGGTCGCGCCGTACGGGCCCGTGGCTACAAGCGTTAGCGAGCGCGATGGAGGGGCTGAGGTAATTGTTGCTGTCTTGACTACGGTACCGTCTTGCAACGTCATCGGGGTTGGAATCGCGGCGTTGATTGCAGCCATGGTGAACCGTTGCTGATCAATCAACATCACGTCGACCAGCGCATCTGGATTGCCCGGAGCACCGGCAGGGAGCGTGCTCATCCGTCCAGAACGAAACATGGGTCCTGGCAAGCCGCTCTGGTAGGCGGCCAGGGATATGTCATGGTTCTGGTTGGAGGAGAAACTCGGACCACGCACGAATGAGAACCCCACCGGAACGCCCCCGCTGGCTACAACGGAAGTTGAATCCTGATCAGTCTGGTGCTCATGGATGTGTCCGGAACCATTAATGACATCGGACAACTCCCACAATGTAAGAGAGACGTTGACCTGCGCAGCCGCCCCACTGGCGTCGTTAACGCGAACTTGACTGGAGTAAGGCATAGTACGCTCCTCAAGAGGTCCCGAAATGCTGGTCTATGCTCTTGCAAATCAAGAACCACCGGCAAATTGCGTCGTGGACAGCCCGTCGAATACGTAAGTGGTTATGCTATTTCGCCGTAGGCATTTAGGAGAAGTGGAGATTGATCGGTTCGGCTATCCAAAAAGCTAATCGCGTGATAGATCAGCTATCCAAAACTAACGCTGTACCGCGCCGGAAATCTTTATGGCGTTCTCCACGGCCGCCTGTAACACCAATCGAATTCGCCCAGTCGCAGGGAATAGCTGTCGCAGAAGGCCTGCCGATTTTTTGACTAATTGCCCAGTTGCTAATCGCTAGTCTTCCAGAATCACCTGTGCCATTGCGAACTCTGCCGTATGGGTCAGCGAGAGATGCGCTTTCGTTGCACCCAACTTATCGAAAAACTCGCCCGCTTTTCCGCTGAACACCAAGGTCGGTCGTCCCCCCGGAACTCGTTTCACCTCGATATCCTGCCAGGTAACACCATGCCGCCATCCGGTGCCGATGGCTTTCATGCCTGCCTCTTTGGCGGCAAAGCGCGCGGCGTATCGTTCGGCCTTGTTGGCCTTCGATTCGCAGTAGCGAATTTCGTCGGGCGTAAACACACGTTCGGTGAAACGTCGGCCAAAGCGTTGAATTGATGCGGCGATGCGGGCCACTTCGGCGATGTCGACTCCCGTTCCAACGATCATGTTTTCGCTATTCGCTAGTCGCTCTTGGCCAGAGCGCCTTCGCCAGCCTAAATGAATTAATTCACCACAGGGTGGCAGAGAGAAGTTTATCTGGGGAATGGCGAAAGGCGAAGAGCGAATAGCGAGCGGTGAAAGTGGTACGCCTAAGCAGCTTAACAGCCACAGCCACAACACCTTATCGAGCTTGTGCTGGCGGCATCCCGGCAAAAAGCTTGGGATTTTGACTATTCATTGCTATGATGTTGCTGCTCGATTGATCGCAGTTGTTACGCAGCAGTTTCTGCCTTGCAGCTTCCCTGCCTGCTTCACACCCGATCCAATTGCAGCTACACCAATTAGAAGGAATAGCATCACCATGGAACAAGGAACAGTAAAGTGGTTCAATGACGCGAAGGGCTACGGCTTCATCAGCCGTCAGAATGGCGAGGACGTTTTCGTCCACTACTCGGCAATTCAGGCGGGCGGCTTCCGCTCCCTGCAAGAAGGGCAAGCCGTTCAGTTCAGCGTAGTTAAAGGACCCAAGGGTTGGCAGGCTGAGAACGTTCAGGCTGTGTAGTCGAGCGTAAGTTCGAAGAAGGCGACCGGAATATTGGTCGCCTTTCTTTTTTGGTTTCAATTGGTTTTAGCCGCACGCAGCCGATCCGCTGCTTCTGACGCGCCCTGTAACGACCCGCGCCGGCCAGGTGAGTTGACAAGCGCAGTCTGAAATTCCTTGGCTGCCTGCTCGGGATGATTTTGTTCCAGCAGCAGGTCGCCCAACTGCTCGCGGGCAGGGATGATCGGGCCCGGCGTTACCGGAAGCTTTTCGATAGCGTCTTCATCATCCGCAGCTCCGCGCAACTGTGCTTCGGCGTCTTGTTGCTTGCCTTGGGCCTCTGCCGACCACGCCATCACCTCGCGCTTCATGATCCCGACCTGAGTCGCCCAATATTCGTTGCCTGACTCGCGAAGCTTGTCCTGTAGACGTTGCAGTTCCTGAACGGATCCGGTCGCGTCAGCTGGATGGCCGCTGCGCGCCAGTCCCAAGCCTCGCGCCCAAACCGCAATCGCGATCACATGTGGTGGAGCTGCCGCCGGAGGAGGCGTGATCTGCGCAGCTTCCGCCCATTGACCCCGTTCCACTACGTATCGGATGGGCATCGCGGTTGCCGCATAGCCCACTTTGAACGAACCGACGTTCAAGCCCGGCATGGTTTTGAGTTGCGCGATGACACTCGCCGCATCAGCGTCGCGTCCACTTTGCAGGTACGCGTAGACGAGGTAGTCCATTGCATGCAACTGCTCGCCAATATCTCCCGTCTTGCGCGCCGCGTCACTGGATGCAATGTTCGAGGCGATGGAATCGTCCCAGAGTCCGAGACGCGTAAAGATGTGGCTCGGCATGTGCAGCGCGTGCGGGGCCGAAGGCGCGATCTTGGAATACGCCCGTGCGTACGGCAAGCCTCGCTGTGCAAGCTCGGCGTTGTCGTAGGCATGAATCAGATAGTGCGGTAATGCCGGGATGATCGGGATACTTCGCATACAGCGGCTCGAGTATCTCCGCCGCCTGCTTCTGGCGCACATGATTCTTGTCGGTAGGAGGCGCGTTGGCCAGCAGCGATAGAGCATAGAAGACCTGCACCTCGACGTCGGTTTCGAATTGTGCCGCCAGGCTGGCCATGGCTTGTTCATAGTTCAACGCTCGTGTGGTGTAGGGAACCGTTGCCGCATCCTGATACACCACGCTGGCTGCCCGGATAAATCCACGCTCGCGATCCGTCGTCGCTCCAATTTGCTTGGCGCGTTCGATTTCCTGCTGGCCTCGCGCTGCGGCATCACCCGGCATCGGAGGTTCCCAGAGCTGGTGGTAGTACGTCATCGCGATCCCCCAGTGCGCCATTGCGCATTGCGGATCATGGTCGGCAACATTCTGAAACGCTTCGCGGGCAGCGCTGTAAGCGAACGAGTGAAGTAGAGCTACAGCCCGGTTAAATTCCTCCTGGACGGCGGGCTTGCAGGATATGGGGAAGGAAACTTGCCCCAGCTTCTCGGGCGCCGGATGATCGTGCGTCTCCTGTGCGACGGCTTGAGAAGCCCAAAGAACTGCAATAGCGATCAACAATCGCGATCCGAAGAGCACGTTCCTGCCTCCTGGTGCGCGTGGGGGTTAGTCGGCAAGTTTATCGCATATGGTGCCGCTGTCGTCCGGGCAATTTGCCGCTTGACGAACATCCATAGATAGACTATGTATTGACAATCTATGGCAAAGAGCAGCGCCTTCCTTCCCGGCACGCTTGACATGTTGATCCTCAAGACGCTGAGTCTCGGGTCGCAGCACGGATACGGCATCGCGCATCCACATCAAGCAGACCTCCGAGAGCGTGCTCAACGTAGAGGAAGGCTCGCTCTATCCGGCACTCCAGCGTCTGCTGGTGCAGGGCTTCGTCAAGGCCGAGTGGCGGCAATCGGAGACCAATCGCCGCGCACGCTATTACTCGCTGACTCCCGCGGGACGCAAACAGTACGGCCTTGAAGTTTCGCAATTCGAGCAGCTCATTGCCGCCATCGGCCGCGTGCTGCAGACCGCGTAGGAGTGATTCGTGCACTGGCTCAGACGACTGAAGGCCCGATTGCAGGCGCAAGCGGCTCCATGATCAGACCGACGAGGAGATTGCGTTTCACATTGAAGCCATCGAACGCGAACTCATCGAGCAGGGTATGAGTGCCACGGAAGCACACCGCCAGGCTCGCGTGCGTTTCGGCAGGCGCGACAGCGTTGAGGAAGGCGTGCACGCGAAACCAGCTTCCCGCTGGAAAGCGTTGCGCAAGATATTCGTTACGCAGTACGTGTGCTGCGGAAGAGCCCTGTGTTCGCAGCCGTCGTGGTCTTGTCGCTCGCGCTGGGCATTGGCGCGAACGTCGCGATGTTCACCGTGATCAACGCCGTGATGCTGAAGTCAGTGCCGGTGGCGGACCCGGACCGTCTTGTCATCCTGAACAGCGCCTTGAAGAACGATTTCTTTCCTGAGAAGTTCATGCACGATTTCGAAGGCGATACCTACGTGGACGAACATTCCGGGCTGGCAGATCGGGACCTCAATGCCCACCGTCGTTTTTGAGGCGGTGCAGAAGCAGCAGCACCGTGTTCGATAACGTATTTGCCTTTGCCTCCAACGAGCAGAGAGTCAACGCCGTGCTCGGCGGCCGCGCCGAGGCTGGGACGTTGCAGGGCGTCTCCGGCGGATACTTCGATGGTCTCGGGGTAGTTCCGATGGCGGGCCGGCTCATCGTGCCATCGGATGACAATGCTGCCGCCCCACCCGTCGTAGTGGTTGGCTACAAGTTCTTCGTGAACCAGCTAGGTGGCGACGCTTCAGTCATCGGAAAGACCATCAGCGTCAACAACACGCCCGCGCAGATTGTCGGGATAGCGCCGCCGGATTTCTTCGGTCTCGATGCTACGGTCGCGCCCGACTTCTGGATTCCGCTGTCGGTATACCGGGCACAATGGATCGCGTTCGGCGGGAACCGCGGAGAATCTTGATGATCCTTTTAACTGGTGGCTAACGGTTGTTGGCCGCCTGAAGCCCGGAGCAAGCCTCGAACAGGCGCAAGCCGAGACGGCGGTGTTGTTTGCCCGTACCATCAACGCGCCTGCGGCTGCGAGTGACCCGACCGATCCCGGCGATGAGAGTCCAGTCAGCGTCGCGCGGCCTTAGCTACCTGCGCCGGCGGTATTCGTCTTCGCTCTGGCTGCTGGCCAGCATCGCTGTCATGGTGCTCATCATTGCCTGCGCCAATGTAGCCGCGCTCATGCTGGCGCGAACTGCCGTCCCGCAAAACCGAAGTAGCTACCCGGCTTAGCCTGGGTGCAGCGAGAAGCCGCGTAGTGCGGCAGCTCATGACGGAGAGCCTGCTGCTGGCACTGGTCGCGGGAGTCGCCGGCATCCTGCTCTCCTATTCGCTGACTTCTATACTTTTGCAACTGTTAAACAATCACCGCGAACCTCTCGGTATCTCGGTCAAGCTCGGCCCCATCGTGCTGCTCTTCGGGTTTGGAGTCTCGTTGCTCTGCGGCTTGCTGTTCGGACTGGCTCCGGCACTCAGCGCCACCAACGTTCCGATCGGCACGACGCTCAAGCAGGGTGGCATAAGCCACTCTGGCGAAAGCCGCTTCTGGTCAGGCAAGGCGCTGGTCGCGACGCAAATCGCGCTTTGCGTGCTGCTGGTTGCAGTCGCCGGACTCATGGCCCGCACGCTCTACAAGCTTCAGCGCGTTAACCTGGGCTTCCGCGCAGAGAACATCGTGGCCTTCACGGTGCGCCCCGGACTTAACGGATACAACGAGAACAAACTCTCCAACTATTACGACGGCTTTCTGAGGCGTGTCGCGACGCTGCCCGGAGTTTCCTCAGCTACCTACGCTCAGTTCAGCCCGGTTGGCGAAGGCGCTTCGAGCAGCCTGGTTTACATCCCCGGCTTCAACACAAAAGAGAAGCGGTCGCCTTATTACCGGCACATCGTTGGCGATGATTACTTCGAGACGCTCGGCATCCCGCTGCTGCTCGGCCGTGCGCTCGGGCGAGCAGGACACCCACACCTCCAAATTGGTCATCGTGATCAACGAAACCATGATGCGGAAGTACTTTGCCGGGCAGAATCCAATCGGGCGCCAGGTCGTAATGGGAGCGCGCAAAACGCCGGTTACCTACGAAATTGTTGGCGTTGCCCGCGACGTCCGCTACCACCACATACGCGACGAGGTCCCGCCGACTGTGTACTTCTCGTTGCGACAAAATCCGTTCGTGCCCGAGGAGGTCAGCTTTTTCCTACGCACCATCGGCGATCCACGTCCGCTACAAAACACTGTGGCGTCGCTGGCTTTGCAGCTTGATCCGTCAGTCCCTGCGGTGAACTTTCGCGAAGAAACGAGCGTGATCGAGCGGCACCTTTCTCTCGAGCGCGCCTTTGCCCAGCTCAGCAGCGGCTTTGCGGCTGTGGGGCTGCTGCTGGCCTGTATCGGGCTCTACGGCACCATGGCGTACATGGTCGCGCAGCGCACGCGAGAGATCGGAGTGCGTCTCGCCTTAGGCGCCGGGCGCGGCAAGATTCTGGGAATGATACTGGCGGACACGCTGCGCGTTGTACTTGCCGGACTCATCATTGGCCTGCCGGCCACGTGGTTCTTCGGTCGCGCTCTGCAAGCTCAGCTTTATGGTTTGAGCCCGCACGATTCTCTGGCCCTCGGAGTGGCTGTCGCTGTCCTGTTGCTGGTTACGTTTGTGGCAGGAATGATTCCGGCGAGGAAAGCAGCAAATATCGACCCCATCCGCGCACTCCGTTACGAATGATGCAGCGGTTTCATGCTCGATCGCACTGCGAGACGCCGAAAGACGATATCGGTTGCGGGAAATAAATCATCCGGCTGGGTTGCCTCGCTGTCTTGCCGATGCAAGTGCCTCTATAATTGCGCCGACGATGCCGCTTACCCCTGGAACCAAACTCGGGCCCTACGAAATTCTTTCCGCTCTCGGTGCTGGTGGCATGGGAGAGGTGTATCGCGCGCGCGACGCTCGCCTCGGTCGCGAGGTCGCGGTCAAGGTCCTGCCCGCTTCCTTTGCCGCTGATCCGGAACGCCTGCGGCGTTTCGAGCAGGAAGCGCGGGCGGTCGCTGCGCTGAATCATCCCAACATCCTGGCGATCTTCGACATCGGCCAGCATGGCGAAACTCAGTATCTGGTTTCGGAGTTGCTGGAAGGCGAAACTCTGCGCGATGTCCTGCGGCGCGGCGTCCTGTCGCATCGCAAGGCGGTCGATTACGCGGTTCAGATTGCACACGGCTTGGGAGCAGCGCACGAGAAGGACATCGCGCATCGCGACCTGAAGCCCGACAACATCTTCGTCACCCGCGATGGTCATGTGAAGATTCTGGACTTCGGCCTGGCCAAGACAGTGCAAGGCCGCGGTACCGAACTCGCAGACGAGCATGGCTACCATGACCGGTGCCGCTCCGGCGACCGACGTTGGCACCGTGGTCGGCACAGCCGGCTATATGTCGCCCGAGCAGGTTCGCGGTGCCCAGGTGGATTGCCGCACCGACATCTTCAGCTTCGGCGCTGTGCTCTACGAAATGCTCTGCGGCCAGCGTGCCTTTCAGCGCGAAACTACCGCTGAAACTATGACGGCGATCCTGAAAGAAGAGCCGCCGGAGCTGATGGAGTCGGGCCGCCAGATTCCCCTGGGGCTCGATCGCATCGTTCGCCACTGCCTCGAGAAATCTCCGGCGCAGCGTTTTCAGTCGGCGCGCGACTTGGCCTTCGATCTGGAATCCCTCTCCACGTTGACTGGCTCCGGAAGTGCTTCCACCGCAACCGTGAAGCAGCGCCGACATTGGGGTTGGGCGGCGGCGATCGCCGCGCTGGTCATCGCAGCGGTAGCGCTAGGTTGGAAGCTGTCTTCTGTCTCCCACCCGGCTTCGAACACACAATTTCACCAGCTCACTTATCGGCGCGGTCAACTCGTCGGAAACGCGCGGTTCACGCCCGACGGCAAAGACGTTATCTACACCGCCGCATGGGACAGCCCGGAGCCCGAGTTATACACGGTATCGGTCGATGGCGTTGGAGGGCATTCGCTCGGCATTCGTAACGCGCGCTTGCTGTCCATTTCGCGGCGAGGCGAATTGGCGATCGCTTTGTCGCCGACTGACATTGCAACCTTCATGTCTGCCGGCAGCCTGGCCCGCACTGACGCCGGTAGCAATGCTCCCAAGCCGGAGATCGCCAACGTCGTAGCGGCGGACTTCACCCCGGATGGCTCCGCTCTCGCCATCGTGCGATATACGCCCGCCGACGGGATGTGCCAGTTGGAATACCCAATCGGCAAGGTGCTGCACCGCGCCAGCCTTATCGACAATCTGCGCTTCTCCCCTGACGGTCGGTATCTGGCATTCATTACCCACGACAACAACTCCGACGATCGCGGCCGGGCGATTGTCCTGCGCAGCAGCGGAGAGAAGGTCACCGAGAGCCCGCTCTTTGAAAGTGCGCAGGGTCTTGCCTGGACGCCCTCGGGAAACCAGGTTTGGATTTCCTCTCCGTTGGAATCGGGTGCGATTCGCGCTCTCGATTTGTCGGGAAAAATCAGCACGCCGCTGGCAGTTCCCGGGCGCCTCCGAATGCAGGACATCGCCGCCAACGGTCAAATGCTGGTCGAGCAAGGCCTGGCGCGTCGCGGCATCGTCGTCTCGGCCAACCACGGCGAATCAGTGAAAGATCTCTCCTGGCTCGATTTCAGCTACTTGCGCGCAATCAGCGACGACGGCAAGACCATCCTCTTCGAGGAAGAAGGCAGCAGTTCAAACAATTACCAGGTCTTTGTTCGCGACGTGGACGGCTCACCCGCGGTCGCACTGGGCGACGGCTACGCGTTAGCGCTTTCCCGCGACAAACGTTGGGCGCTGGGACAGAAGCTCACCGATCCCGTGCAAGAAATCTGGCTACTACCGGTGGGGCCCGGCGAGGCGCGCCGCATCAGTCCGCCCAACCTGCAGCCGCTAATCGCGGCCAGCTTTCTCTCCGATGGCAAGCGGGTCATCTATATCGCCAACGAAGCGGGTCATCCACTCCGAACCTGGATGCAGGACCTGGACAGCCCAACTCCACGTCCGGTCACTCCAGAAGGCATATTCGGCTGGCTGGTTTCGCCCGATGATAAATGGCTGTTGACCAACGGGCGGCGACGCGCTGCCGCTGCCGTTCAGCAAGCAGCGCTTGTCGCGTTAACCGGCGGAGAGGTGAAAGAGATTCCTGGTCTGCGCCCGGACGACATCATCCTTGGGTGGACCGACGATAACCAACTGTTTGCCGGCACTCCGGACCGGCAGCGCCAGGCATTTCACCTGATCAAGCTGAATCCGTTCACCGGCACGCGCACTTCGTTTCGCGACCTCTACGGGGCCGCAATCTCAGGGGTATTCCCTGACCCGCCCATCTTCACACCCGACGGCGCTACCTACGGCTTCGACTATCGTTTGCGCCTCGCGGATCTCTATGTCGTCAGCGGCATCCACTGAGGCCCTCGGGGGCGAGACGAACGTTTTCCAGCAGCGTGTCCATGCTCGGACAGCTGCTTCCCCGGACGGACGAGGACCCGTTCGCTGCGTTCTCGTAAATAGCGGGTTCTAATGCGTCTCGACGACCAATAGCGTGGCAGAAGACGTGCTTTACCTTCCTGCGAGTTCGTGTTTCTGGAGCGTCCCATGTGGAGTTTGCGGCAAGATCTGCATTTCGCGCTGCGTCAGATGCGCAAGAGTCCCGGATTTACCCTGATTGCGGTGTTGACGCTGGCCCTGGGCATCGGCGCTAACACCGCGATCTTCCTGGTCTTGCATGGCACGCTTCGCCTGCCGTTTCCCCACGCTGGCCAGCTTGTCACGGTGCGCAACACCTATCCCGGATCGGAAGACACTCCCGGATCGCTGCCCGACTTTCAGGACTGGCGGACTCAATCGAAATCATTCTCCAAGCTGGTCGCAATTTTCCCGAGCCGCATGACCTATCTCGGCAAGCACGAGCCCATGCGCATCGCGGCAGCCTACGCCTCCGACGGTTTCCTGCCGACATTCGGACTGTCTCCTGTGCTGGGCCGCGGCTTTCTGGCCAGCGAACATCAGAAGGGTGCCGCTCCGGTGTACGTGTTGAGCGAAGAATTCTGGAAGAGCGAGTTCGGCGCCAACCCTGCCGTGTTGGGTAGCACGATCACGTTGAACGGCCGTGCAGGCACGGTAGTCGGCGTTGCACCTCGAATGGTCCCCAGCTTCTATTACGAACCGCAGGTATGGATGCCGCTGGAAGCGGCTCCGCCCTACGACGGACACGGGACGAACTACCTCAACATCGTGGGACGCCTCAACGACGGCGTGAGCCTGGCATCTGCGCGCAGCGAGCTCGCCGTCATCCAGGGCCAGGTCGACAAGCAGTTTCCCGGGAACGCGCACGGAATCAGTGTGCGACCGCTGGCCCAGACCATGTTTGGCGATATCCGCTCCGTCACCCTGGTTCTGCTGGCGGCGGTGGGATTTATTTTGCTCATCGCGTGCCTCAACCTCGCCAACATGCTGCTGGCACGCGCTACCGATCGCATGCGCGAATTCGCTATCCGTAACGCCCTCGGCGCCTCGATGCGGCGGCTGTTGAAACAGACCATCACTGAGAGTCTGCTACTCGCCTTGCTGGGAGGCGCCTTAGGCCTGGTCTGCGCCGTCGCAATAACGCGGCTCCCGCTCGCTCTGTGGCCGAAGTACCTGCTGCGGCCGGATCAGGTGAAGCTGGATGCGACCGTCATTCTGTTTACCGCCGGACTCGCGGTCCTCACGGGACTGTTTTTCGGAATCATCCCTGCGCTTTACGTACTGCGCGAAAACTTCTTCGCCGCCACCCGCGAAGGCCGCACGCTCACCGAAACCCGCGAACAAGGTATCACCCGCTCGGTGCTGATGGTTTCTGAGATTGCATTGGCGACTCTGCTGGTTACAGGTGCACTGAGCATGGCACGTTATTTCACCGAGCTCATGCACACTGACTCTGGCATCACCCCGGACCACGTGCTCAGCATGAATGTCTCGCTCTCACCGGTGCGCTATGCCAATGGGGAACAGCAGCGACAATTCTTCGAGCAGATCGTCGACAAGCTGAAGGCGATACCTGCTGTCACCGCAGTCGCTGCTTCGTCGTCGGCGCCTTTTGATGGCGACGCTTCTTCGAGCGATTTCGAATATGACGGCCAGCCAGCCGGCTCCTCGCAACAACTGCCCTTTGCGGCGAATTACTTCGTAAGTCCCGGGTACTTCGAGACCCTGCAAACCCCGATCCTGCAAGGCCGTTCCTTCAACCGGCACGACCAGCCGGGAGCGCCGAAAGTGATCATCATCAACCGCACCATGGCGGAAGCTTTATGGCCGGATCAGAGTGCGGTTGGCAAGCGGATCAAGGTAATCGATGGTTGGCATCAAGTCATCGGCGTTGCGGGAGATGTACGCGCCGCCGGTGTCGCCCAACCTGCAGGATTCCAACTCTATGTCAGCGCCTTGCAGCATCCTGTCCGGAACATGAGCCTGCTCATGCGCACTACGACAGAGCCGCTCTCTCTGGCTGAAGTTGCCAAGAAAACGGTCTACGGGATCGATCCCGAACAGGCAGTATCGAATGTGACCTCGGCCGATCAACTCGCCTCCGACTCGATTGCCGCTCAGCGCGTTTCGACGGCGCTGTCAGGAAGCCTGGGCGGTCTTGCGCTGCTGCTGGCCAGCATCGGCGTCTACGGCGTGATGGCTTACTCAGTCAGCCGGCGGGAGCGGGAGTTCGGCATTCGCATGGCGATGGGCGCGCGACCGTACGACATTTTGTCGTTGCTGATGCGGCGTTCGGGATTGTTGGTGTTACTCGGCGTGGCCGCGGGCGTGGTGCTGACCATTCCACTCGGCCGCTGGATGAGCGCGCTGCTGGCGGGCTCGCACAACTTCGGCGCACTGACGATCGCGGCATCGGGAATCCTGCTCGCGGGAGTAGCGATGTTCGCAACCTATCTGCCGGCACGCCGCGCTGCGTCTGTTCAACCGATGACCGCGCTGCGCACGGAATAGAGGGGTAGAGCGGCGCTTCTAGCGCCGCGTCATCGGGTTCTAACTTATTTTTGAGGTTTGCATCCTGCTGCTTGCAGCATGATGCAAATCCACGAAAGAAGCATCGGGCACCATGACGCGGCGCTAAAGCGCCGCTCTACCCTCTTTACACTCCTGCCGCCGCGACGCCTTCGTAATAGCGCGTCGTTCGCGGCAACTTCTGCAAATACCCCAGCGTGAAGAAGAACGCTGTCGCGATGACGCACACTGCCAACCGCACCTGCGCCAGCGGCAGCGGCTCCAGGTGCATGAACTTGCCCATCCGCCATGCTGCCCAGTTGATGACCTGTGTCGGCACCACCGTCCAGATGGCAACGTAAAACCATGCGCGCTGCGCGCCCTCGCCAATGGTGCTTCGCTTCGCCCGCGGAACCCAGTCAAGCCACGCTGCCAACACCACTGCCAGCGCCAGCGGGTAATACGCCCAGCGATACAGGTCGTGCAGCATCCACTGGCCGTTGACTGAAGCGATGATCAATCCGATCAGGTTCAGCGCATACGGAACCAGCAAATCGATCCAGGCTGCGGTGTAGCAGACCACGCGATAGGGAAGGTTCGGTTGATGCACGCCGTAATAGTGAATGTACGGACGCTGCTCGCATCCCGGAATGCGTCCCACGTATCCCCGCCAGAACACAACCGCCGCGACAATGGCCAGCCATATCCAGTGGCGGAGGTCAGGCCCATGAGTGTACAGGTCATAGGTCAGCGGATACCCGGGCAGCACCCAGAACACCCAGATCCAGATGGGAGTATGCAGAACGCGGTAGTAATTCTTGTTCCGTTCGCGAAAAACAGCCTGTCTCATGCGTCTTTCGAGAATAGCGGAGAAAGGTCGCTCTTCGCTATTGGCTGTTAGCTCTTAGCTCTTGACAGGCGCGGAGCGCCGATGAGCTGTTAGCCCCACGCGTGCGCGTGGGGTAAACGAATCATCAACACGGTACCAGCCGCGGAGCGGCGTCCTATTCAGCGCGAATCAAACGAGATTGGATTTGACAGGAACTAAAGAGCTGCTCCGCAGCTCGACTCATCGCGGCGTCCCGCTCTCCCCACGCTTACGCGATGGGGCTAACACCTCATCCGGCACTCCGCGCCTCATGAGCGCCAAGAGCTACAATCGGACCGGGTGCCTATCCTTTGCGTGTAAAAAGAACAGACCCCAATCCTCTCCGTGTCCTCCGTGCCTCCGTGGTGAATTTTTTTCGTTCACAGCAGCATCCCTCCGTCGTACGCCAACTTGCCATCTACCAGACGCGCTTCTGCCATCATCTTGTGCTCGCGCAGAGGGCGCTTCTCATCGTCGATGTGTAGCACCGTGTGTCCATGCGCGGCCAGGTAATCGCTGATCAGCATTCGGTGGCACTGAAAGTACATTCGCTCAGCGCACATGTAGGCGGTCTTCCCTGCGACGGCAAGCGCCAGCAGCCGTTCGATTCCCTGCGCGAACTCGTCGGTCATCATGTAATCCGCATAATTGCGGAACGAATCGTTGCGCAGCGCCAGGTTCGGCGAGTCGTTGCGAATCTTCTTTCTGCGTCCGCCCAGCTCTTTCATCCAGACGTAAGTGATCCCGCGCTTGGGCAACTCAGCCTCCAGCGTTTCGCGATTGAAATGCGGCAGTCGCCGCGACATGGGGAACGAACGAACATCGGCAAGGGTGACGATTCCATAACCGCTCAGGGCCTGTACAAGCTCGTCGAAGGTCCGAGTCGAGTGACCGATTGTGTAGATAGTTGCCATTTGACTTGTCAGTAACCTAGCAACTCCATCACCACCAAAGTGCTGTAAGCAGACCCAGTTTGTTTTCAAGAAATTATTGTTATTCAGTTAACTTTGTTTCTGGTACGAGGTATACTTTCCCGCGTCCGGTTCGACCGCTCATTTTGCTCGCGCTGTGGAGTACCGAGCGGTCAAACGGGTTTCACTCTGTGCGGATTTCAATTCTAGTCTGACCTAATGCAGGTCAGTGTGCGTTTCACGACCGAATTGAAGTATTAGGAGGAGCAATATGAAGAAGGCCCTGTTTCTGGCTGCGGTTCTGCTCGTCGCAATGAGCGGCTTCGCGGACACCAACATAACAACTTCAACGGATACAGTGATTACTGGCATCCGTTCGGCAATCCCAACACCGCCACCTACGGTGAGCTGTTCACCGCCCCGAGCGGGCGGACACCAACCTCGTCCAGCTTCTCGTTCTACATGGGCAGCGCGGATGCGCCCGGCAACATCATCACCGGCGCATACATTGCGACCTGGACCGGCACCCACGCCGGCATCGTTGCTGTACTCCAGCGCCCCTATCAATTACGACAACACTCGGTGACGAACAGATCACTGTCAACATCGCCAACGTCGGGGTCAGTCCGCGGCGCAGCAGTACGTGATGTTCCTGAGCGTCTCCAAGTACTATGGACAGTCCGTCGGGCGAAGCCTATGTTTCGCAGGGCGGCATCGATCAATGGCCTGAACGGCTTTGCGTACTTCAACAACGCTGACAACTTCAACGAGCTGTTCACCAACAACTGGGACGCTAGCGGTCTGACGCCCGACTGGGCCGTCGATCTCGAGTTCACGTTCCGGAGCCCAGCTCGCTGCTGATGCTCGGCACCGGCCTTCTGGGCGGCATCGGCGTTCTGCGCCGCAAGCTGTTCTAGACTTACACTTGATTCGCATCGCGCCGGAGCGCAAAGCTCCGGCGTTTTTTATTGCACGCCGGTCACATCTGCAAGTTTCAAATCGGGAATCGTAAGAAGTTTCTCGAGTAATTCTCGCGGCTACATTGTCATTCGGCGTTAGGCTTGGAAACACCGTTTACGGTGCGCGCTCATTCAGTTGAACCCGCGAAACTTGGCTGCTGCATGCGCGATGCAGCTCCGTTCAGCTCCTGATCTGAACCTTCCCCGGCCAGGCCACGCACTACATAAGTGCTCATTCAGGAGGAGCGAAATGAAGAAAGCCCTTCTTCTAATAGGTGTTTTGCTATTTGCCGTTTCCGGCTACGCTGACACCACCTACAACAACTTCACCGGATACAGTGACTACTGGCATCCCTATGGATATCCCAACACGGCCACGTACGGCGAGCTGTTCACCGCACCCAACAACGCCGACACCAATCTCGCGAGCTTCTCGTTCTACACGGGAAGTTCCCTGGGTGGTGGGAATATCGTCACCGGCGCCTACATCGCGACGTGGAATGGCTCGATGGCCGGCACGCTGTTGTATGACAGCGGCTCATTCAACTATGACAACAACGGTGACGAGCAGCTGACCTGGCAACTCCGAACGTCACATTGAATCCGGGCCAGCGTACGTGATGTTCCTGAGTATCTCCAACTTCTATGGTCAGTCCTCGGGCGAAACCTATGTTTCTCAGGGCAGCTCGCTGGACGGCCTGAACGGCTTCGTCTACAACAACAATTCGGGTGACTTCGACTCGCTGTTCACCACCGCGTGGAGCGGGCCGCTGTCGCCAGATTGGGCCGTCGATCTGGAGTTCACTCCGACCCCGGAGCCTGGTTCTCTGCTGATGCTGGGCACGGGTATCCTGGGCGGATTGGGCGTTCTGCGCCGCAAGCTGTTCTAGACAGGTACACGTGAGAACGCATAAAACTGCCGGAGCGCAATGCTCCGGCGTTTTTATTGCGTTTATGGAGAGGCTCGAATTGCTGCTTACGTCGCTTCACTCAGCGGTTCGCTAATGTGCGAATTTCTCCCAAACCCAGCAGGCGCTGGTCGGCTGTTGCCAAAATCAAGTCCAATACCAAGGCCGTGGCCGCGAGAAAACGGTCTGCTGGATCCTGATGCAGAGGCAGGTCTCGAGCAGCCAAAGCAATCTCGTGAGTCAAGGGAGCTTCGCGCGTCCCCGCCGTTGCTCGTGCGAGCCAATCCTGAAGATCGCTCCCAAGATTTACCCTGCCCTTTGCATGCAGCGTCAGCGCCTCCCACGTGCTAATCGGCGAGAGCCAAAGCTCGTTCTCCCGGTTGCGCAACTCTCGCAACAGGTGTTTTCCTAGCCGCCGGGGCTCGTGAATTGTCCACAACCAGATATGTGTATCAAGGAGAAGCTTCAATCTCGCAGCACCTCCCACTCGTCCTCATCGTTCGCCGGCGAAACGATGTCTCCCAGAATTTGCATGGAGTTCTTCATCGAGCCAATCCATTGCTCCCGGTCCACAAGGGTTGCGGGCGGGATGACTTCCGCGATCGGCTTTCCGAAACGCGTTATGCGAAGAGGCTCTTTCGTCTTGCAGACTTGTTCCAGCAGCGAAAGGCACTTCGCCTTGAATTCCGAGATTGCTATCTCCTGCATGGGTCCTCTATTGACTACATATTATGACTATAGTCAATTTATTAGTCAAGCCGCAAAAGCGTTCTCGGTCTAACGCTGACCGTTGGCCCCTTCGCTGTCCCCCGGAAATCCTTCCAGGGCTGCGGCGACGATCTCTTCCTCTTCTGCCGTGACCGTCCGCAGATCCATCAGCACCCGTCCATCGTCTACCCGCGCGATGATGGGCGTGGGGCTGCCGCGCAATGCCTCAGCAATCGCATCGGCTTTCATCGTCGCGCTTGTTATCGCCAGCACATGCGTCGGCAATGTCGATCCCGGAGCCGCGCCTCCACCCAACACCGAGCGAGATTCGATCACCTCGATATGCAACTGCGGACAGCTGACGTGCAACTTGCGCATCAGGTGTTCGGCGCGATTTCGCAGTTCTTCTGCATCCAGGCGCATCATGCGCAACGTCGGGATCGAGTCGTAGTCCTCGCGCAGGTATGCCAGCAATGTCGCCTCCAGCGCGGCATAGAACATCTTGTCAACGCGCACCGCGCGAAACAGTGGGTTGGAGCGGATCTTCTTCACCAGCTCGCGGCTGCCGCTGATGAGTCCGGCCTGCGGGCCACCCAGCAGCTTGTCGCCACTATAGGTAATAACGTCCACGCCCGCGCGAATGCTGGCGAGAATTGTCGGCTCGCCGTGCACGCCCACCTGCCGCAGATCGAACAGGTCTCCGCTGCCCAAATCTTCCATGACCGGAATACCACGCTTGCGTCCCAACCCGACCAGCTCTTCCAGCGAAGGCTGCTCGGCAAAGCCGACAATCTGGAAGTTCGAGCGATGCACTCGCAACAGCAGCTTCGTTTTGTCGGTGATTGCGGCTTCGTAGTCAGCGATGCGGGTGCGATTCGTGGTGCCCACTTCACGCAGCACCGCGCCGGACTTGGCCATCACATCGGGGATGCGAAACGATCCGCCAATCTCCACCAGCTCGCCGCGCGAAACGACAACTTCGCCGCCCTCGGCCAGCGCATTCAACGACAGCAGCACCGCGGCCGCGTTGTTGTTCACGACGATAGTCGAGACCTCGCGCTCCGCTGTGCGTAGCAGTCGCGAGAACAGCCTGTCGATGTGTGAATCCCGTTTCCCGCGCTCGCCGGTTGCGAGATCGAACTCCAGGTTGGAATAGCCCTGCGCGATTTCGACTACATGGCGCAGCGCTTCCGGCTGAGCGGCGCGCGGCCAAGATTGGTGTGCAGGATGACGCCCGTCGCGTTGATAACCGGTCGCAGCGAATACCCGAGCGACTTGCTCAGATGATTCTCGACCAGCGATGGCAGAGCCTCGATGGCGGCCGCGATTCCGCGCTCATCCAGGCGATCGGTCGCTATCGCCTGCCGAACCTGGTCGAGCACGCTTCGAGAAGCCTCGGCGACCGCTGCATGGCCGTAACGCGCAAGAGCGGGCTGCACAGCGGGAAGGCGTAGCGCCTCGTCAACCGAAGGCAGCAGGCGATAGAGTTCAGATCTTTCCGTGGGGCTCACGTCCGCTAGTTTGCGGATTCATGAGCAAGTATGCAAGTTCTCGCGTAGCACCCGTGCCTCAGTGGTGCTCTGGAGAGGGCTTTAAAGAAATGCCCCCAGGCTCAGGTGGTGCTCCGAAGTCGTCCTGGATTATGTGAGTGGAAATGGCTTCTTGATACTTGCCGTCCTCAAACGTATAGACCTTCTGCGTGATCGAACTGTCGGTCTCCTGCCCTTCAATGGTGCATAGATTCGGGTAGCCGGCAGTGCTCCTATTTAGCACCTGGAGTGCATGCGTATTCTCCCTGAACACAAGTTGGTATCCCGTAGGTGACTGGCGGAAAAGCCAGAAATAACCAGCCTCCCGTTCTCCTCCGGGTTTCCAAACGCAGGAATTTGCAGCCTTCACCATAAGACCCGGCAGTTCGCCGTCCACTAGTTTGAGTTCACGAGCGGTAAGCCATTTAGGTGGGACCTGTGAGACGCCTCCTTCCGAACAGACCTGAAGTTTGCTTCGACTCACGTCATCTTCCAGGAGCAAAGCGAGTACGTGAACCGGCAGACGAACAGGACTCTCGAAGGGCTTCCAGAACTCAAAAATAGGCGCGGGGTGTCCCGGGACTTCTTTACCTGCAAAGTCGAAACCTGGAACCTCAAACTCCCTCTCGCAGGATAGCGACTGAGACAGACCGACTGCGGGGGCCAAGACGAATAAGAAAAAAAACACGATTGCCGGGCGCACACTTCCTCTTGTCAAACCGTAAGCCTCTCGGGAGGCCGCCAATCAAGGCTGTGAGTTTTGGCCATCGGAAAGCTATCACGCACCAACGGGATAATCAACCTATCAGCATCCTAGCGCCGCCTCCCGGTCAGCCTCCGAATGATCAGGATTGCGACCACTCCGCCGACGCAGGCCTTAACGATGTCCGCTGGTTCGATGAAGCGTATGAAGCGCGTCCCGGCGTCTGTAATCTCCAGCGCGCCTACTGGCCGGGCTGAGACCAGGCCTCCTCCACCGCCGCCTCCGCCTTTGCGCGGGGGAGCCGATGAATTGTCGGTAACTTCTCCACCTCCCCACCCACCGCCAAGCCGGTAATGAACGCAAGCAACCGGAACGACGGTCCTGCCCTCGCGCTGGATGGGTTCCCCAAAAACTTGCTTCACACTGGCGGTTCCGGCAAACCGTTCCGCCATTGATTGCAGAATCTCCTGTGCATGATTCATAGCTACCTCTCACCTTTCTGTGTCATGCCGAGCGACGAGTCCGCCGCGGCGGACGAGGAGTCGAGGGATCTGCAGTGTGTGTGCGCTACAATACTGCGCCTTCGGCAGCAACCTAGAAACCGTCACTTTCACTCGGCAAAGGAGAGCAGACCCTTCGGCTGCCGAAGCCGTTTCAGGATGACAATTCAAAGAACGCGGCTTAATGGCCCGACTCAAGTCGGGCCCTGATACAAAACGCCTCACGAAATAGCCTTACTGACAACCGACAACTGATCACCGACAACTTCTTCATCCCACTTCCACCAGCCCATACCTTCGATTCCAGTGGGTGCGCAGATGCTGCACCGTGCGCGCGATCTCTTCTTTCGTAAGGTTCTCGTTTGGGCCTTCGAGCACGAATCGCGCCTCGTGACGAGCGGCTTCCAGTATGTCGCGATCGCGAATCAGGTTGGCCACACGAAAATTCGGCATGCCTGCCTGCGCCGTGCCGAAGAACTCTCCCGGGCCGCGCAGTTGCAAATCCAGTTCGGCAATTTCGAAACCGTTTTGCGTTCGCACCATCGCCTGTAGTCTCTCTTCCGCCTCGGGAGAAACCTTGCCGCCCGTCATCAGCACGCAATGTGACCTCGCGCTGCCGCGGCCGATGCGTCCGCGCAACTGATGCAATTGCGACAGCCCAAAGCGCTCGGCATGTTCGATGACCATCACGCTCGCGTTCGCCACGTCCACGCCGACTTCGATCACCGTGGTCGAAACCAGCACGTCGATATCGCCCTTTTGAAAGCTGGCCATGGTCGCGTCTTTCTCATCGGCTGACATGCGTCCGTGCAGCAAGCCGACACGCAAACCGGCAAGATCGCGCTTGCGCAACTGGTCGTACATTTTGATGGCTGCCTTCAGTTCGCCGCCCAGCGCACCTTCATCGATCACCGGATACACGACGTACGCCTGCTGCCCCGCCGCAACCTGCTTGCGCACAAATTGCCAGACTCCCTCAGCGCGCTCATCACCGACTCGCGTCGTCTTGATCGGCGAGCGCCCCGGCGGAAGCTCATCCAGCACGCTGGTATCGAGATCGCCGTACAGGGTGAGGGCCAGCGTTCGTGGAATCGGTGTAGCCGTCATCACCAGCACATCGGGTTCGGCGTCGTCGGCCTTCTTCATCAGCTTGAAGCGCTGCATCACGCCGAAGCGATGCTGCTCATCGACGATCACCAGCCCGAGTTTGTCGAACTCCACCGACTCTTGAATCAGCGCATGCGTGCCGATGACCAGCTGCGCGTTGCCGCGCGCGATGTGGTGCCGCGTCTGCTTCTTGCGCGACGACTCCTGCGAGCCGGTCAGCAGTACGATGCGGTATCCCGCGGACTCGAGAATGCGGCGCGCCGAAAGATAATGCTGCGTGGCGAGAATTTCGGTCGGCGCCATCAGGGCGACCTGGTAGCCGTTCTCAATCGCAATGACCGCGGCCTCCAGCGCGACGATCGTTTTGCCCGAGCCGACATCGCCTTGCAACAGCCGCCGCATGGGCGAAGGCTGCTTCATGTCGTCGACGATTTCCTTCAGCACGCGAAACTGCGCCTTGGTCGGACGAAATGGCAGGATCTTCCGCAGAGCCGCCCTGATCTGTTCATTGGTCTCGAATACGATGCCGGTTTGCGCGCGCATCTTGCGGCGCTTCAGTTCCAGGCCGAGCTCGAGGAAGAACAGCTCTTCAAAGATGAGCCGCAGCAGCGCCGGCGTACGCGCCTCCTGCAATTTCGCCAGGCTCTCGCCCACCTCAGGCCAATGCGCATGCTGAAACGCACGTCGCCGGTCGACGAGGCTCATGCGCCCGCGCACAATCGGAGGAATCGCATCCGGAATATCGGGCTGAAGTTGCTCCAGCATTCCGTGTATCACGCGACGAAACCAGCGCGCGCTGAGCTTTCCCTTGCCCGCCGCCTCGTAGATGGGAACGATGCGGCCCACCTCCAGCGTCTTCCACTTGCTCTCATCGCCGGCCTGCGTCTCGGCTTCGCCGGGGTCATGCAGGATTTCGAATTGCGGCTGCATGATCTGCAATCGCTGGCGGCCGAAGTCGCTCATCTCCACCTTGCCGTAGAGCGCGACCATCATTCCCGCGCGAAACTTGTCTTGCAGATACGTGGCGTTGAACCAGATGCACTTCAGCGTGTCGCGCCCCTGGCCTACCGTCATCTCGAACAGCGGCATGCGCTTGGTGCGAAACAGGCCGAAGGTGCGCACCTCGCCGACAATGCTGGCCATCTCGCCCGCTCGCAGCTCGTTAATGCCGCGCGGATTCAGCCGATCTTCGTAGCGAAACGGCAGGTAGTAGAGTAGGTCTTCAACGGTCGTGATCCCCTTCTCGAGCAGGATCTCGGCAATCCGGGGACCGATGCCCTTGACGTACTGAACGTTGGTGGAGAGGTCGAGCAAAGAGCATGGTAAATCAGCGGGAAGCTGTCAGCCGCAGCTCTCAGCTCTCAGCTGGAAACTGCCACTCGGGATCGTTTCGGCTAGCGTCCCGACATGTTGGGCGATGGTCGACGCAGACAAAGTTCTTAGCTGGTAGCTGGAGGCTCGTAGCTGCTAGCTTCATCTCCATGGCCCGCCGCCTGCTCAAGCAACTGGTCGCTATCATCATCGGCAACGCGATCTATTTCCTGCTGCTGATGCCGCATCTGCCGGCGCCAGCCCAGCATCGTCCTGACAAGCTGGATCTCGGCCTGCTGGTGGACTTCTGGATTTGCGTCGTGGTGTACGCCGTCATCGAGCTAGTCGCGCGCCGGCGGCGTAAGAACTGACAACCACTTTTGGCGGGTAGCTATTGGCTCTTGGCCAACGGGTTTCCTGGGAATATCTGGCCAAAAGCCAAGAGCTAATAGCCAAAAGCCGCTCTACTTCGGCGTGATCATCCAGATGAGACTGGTTTCGCAGCCGCTGCCACAATGCGCACTGCCGTAGAGATTGCCGCTCGAATCCAGGTAAAGTGATTCCGGATACTCGCCGTCGAGCGCACCGTTGAAATCATGGAGACTGTTGTACACCCACCCGTTTTCCGTCGGCGCGAGCTTATAAATGGCGCCCACGTCGAACTTGCCGCCGGTGTATCCCACACCGTACAAGTTTCCGGCTGCATCGATTGCCAGGTTCTGCAACGATGCCGCCTGCCCGGGCTGGGCAGTGTAGAGCACGCTAAACGTCCAACCATTACCTGACGGACTCAGTTCGAAAACTGTGCCTCCGGAGACGCCGGCATACGTTGTTCCGTACAGGTTCCCCGCCGCGTCAGCGATCAACCTGCTTACCGGGTGCGCTCCGTCGCTGTAGTTGAAGCTGTGCAGAACAACTTCGGTAAATGTGTTCCCGGTTTTTACCGCCTCATAAACCGTCCCCAGGTTGTTGTCCCCGCCACTTAAGGTTGTGCCATAGAGATTGCCGGCATCGTCCCTCAGCAAACCGCCTTGGGGCTGCGTTCCATCCGACTGTGTTTTGCCGAAGGCATGGAGTTGCGTCTCGTGCCACTTGGTCTCGCGTGGGCCGCGAGGCGGAGGCGACAGTTCGAATATCGTTCCCTGTCCCATGCCGTCGTTCCCAAAGCCGCCGTATTCGGTTATGCCGTAGAGGGTCCCGGTAGAGTCAACCGTAACCGGAGTACTGGAATACCTTCCGTCGCAACCTGTATCGCAGTTGCCACCTAGAAAACTGTAGAGCACCGTGTGCTTCCACACTACTCCGCCCCTGCAGGCGGTTTTGCAGGGCGGCGCAAGCCTGTAAACCGAGCCGAAACCCCAAAAGCCGCCGTACAAAGTGGTTCCATAGAGGTTGCCATCCCGATCGAAAGTCAGCTGGCCCTGCGGATTAAATCCGTCAGCTACTCCCTGAAAAGTGTAGATCGTCGTCAATACCCACTGCGAATTGGCTGGTGAGAGTTCAAATGCAGCTCCGCATCCGTCCTCGCATATTTCGCCGTCTTTATACTCGCCGCTATTCGCCGTTACTCCATACAAATTACCTACACGATCCATCGTTAGCTGCGATGAAAACCACTCATCGGGAAGCGTGGATATCACCTGAAAAGTCTGGGCTTGAACCGGAGCCGCCACGGCGAGCGCCGCGAGAGCAATGCCGATGCCCAGTACGATCTCGAATGCGCGAGTGCGGCCGCTCCCACCAGGGCTCGATACCATTGGTCTCCTGTCCCGCTTCGAGATTGCCGCGACGAACCGCGCCCAAGCGCAGGTGTCCGAGGGGAGGAAGAGGGCTTACTCTTGCGAAGCGGGAATACGGCATTCTATCCCATTCGCGGATTGTGGCTGTTCACTGGAAGAAATCTGCGAACTGGAAAGAAAACGGCCGGAGGTTTGCGCCCCCGGCCGAAGCTGAGCGTTGCTAGCGACTACCGCCTCATTGCGGAACAGCCCTATCTCGGCGCCGGCAACTTCTGCCGCACCGGACTCGCACTGGCTCGTCGTTGTCGTACCCGCGACGGCCGTCGTCGCCGCAGCCGCATTTGCCGTTTGCATAGCCGCCAGCTCCGATTGCCGATACTTTGGCGAGCTGACGTAGCCGCGAATGTGATCTTTGGTGATGCTGTTGATCACCAACTCGATCGGCTGCGGCGTATCCGGCGTGTAGAACATCACTGGCTGATAGATGTTCACATGCTTCTGGCTGAGCGAGCGATCGTCGAGCATGAGTTCAAGATCGGCATAGTCGTGCTTCAGATTGGCTTTCCTCAATCGAACGCCCATGGGCCCTTCGAAGTTGAACTGCTTCGACTTCGCGATGTCGAACTCGTAGTAGTTGCGTTCGCCCTTCTTCTGTAAGCAGCACGACTTCGTCATGAGTGCGCGCGATGGAGCCGGTCAACTCCGTCCGCGTGTTGCTCAGGTCGCTGCGCGTGTCGTCGATGGCCTTACCTTGCGCATCGACCTGCGACTGTAGCTTCTTATACCGCGAATCCTCGGCAGGCTTTCTGTGTACCGCAGCCTTGGGCGCCGGCGAGACGACGCGAACCGGTGGAGCTTGCGGTTCAGCGCTGGCTGCCACCAGCGAGTTCAGCGCATTCACTTTACTGTTGAGTTGATCAATCTCGTTGCGGGTGCCCGACAGCTCCGCTGCCATCTGCTCGTTCTGGGTGGAAGCCTGGGTGACGGCCCGGTGTTCGTGCTCGGCATAGATTCCCAGTCCACCCAAGCCCAACATCGCGGCTGCTCCCAGTGCAGCCATCGCCTTCCAACCTGCGACGTGCGTGGTTTGCTCCTCAAACATAATTCCCTCTTCCGCTGGATAGAGTGTGCATCGATTCCAAATGACATTTCGTGGTTTGCGTCGTGGCTGCTCGTCATCGCTGTGCATGTGAAACCGAAACAGTCCACGAATCATGACGGGCAGCGTCTCCGTTGCGGGTTATCCCGCCAAGCTAATTTCGTGATTGAGCCGGAAGCGCAAGCGACGCTCCGCGCTAAACCCAACATCCTTCTTGCCCGAGATGAAGGCGGTGGTAGTTCCGGCGGCCGCGCCGATACCGCTTCCGATCAGTGCGCCTTTGCCTCCGGCGGCTAAAGCACCGATCAGCGCTCCGCCGCCCGTGCCGCCTCCGATCCAAGCGAGGTTGCGTTTCTTGTGCGAGCCGCCGCGCACTACGATGTTCGAGGTCGCGAGCGAAAATTGACGATCACCAACGGTTACGCTGTCCAGCGTCAAGCCGAGTTCGCCCGGATGCCGCAGCCGTCCCGAGCGGCGCGCCGAAGTCACGTGTCCAGTAACCAGCGAGCCTGTAGGCACAACCACCTGGTCATCCACCACGATCGGCTCATCGAGCACAGCATCGAAGCGCTGCCCCGGCACGGAGTACCGGCTCGACAGCGAATCCTGCAGACGAACGGTGATAGACGTTCCCTGCGGAACGACCAGCGGAGCCGTAGCGGACGCCGCAGTCACCTGTGCGTTCTTCGCTGCTTCCTGCGGAGTTCCTTCCTCTGGAGTCGAGCGTGTCTCAAGAGTCGGCTTGTTGTCGGCAAGCGCCGTTGAGCTGCTCGCTTGGCCTGCCTGAGTCTGACTGGAGGTACTTAGATTTTTCGCATCTTCGCTTGGTTTTTTAGCGCAACTGACAAGCAGCAGAGAACACAACAGCATCGCTGCATAGGCGCACCATCGTCTTTCTGCTTTCAACTTACCCTCCTCGAACTAATGTTTCAGGCAAACTGCGTGCCAGACAGAGATTCAGGAAAATCAGCTACATGCAAACCAGACCCAAGCTGGCAGAGGGAAAAATCTACATGAGGAAAGCAAAGAAGAACGGCCGGAGCCCCTACCGCTCCGGCCGTTCTTGTATCCCAGTTACGCGGGAGAGTTCGCGTGACTACTTGGGATCTCGTTCACCCGGTGCTGCCGTGGGGCTGACGTTACGATTCACAGTCGTGTGGGGGCCTGCGGTAGTTGACGCGCCAGCCAACGGATCTCTAATCGGCGCAGCCGTAGGGCCCACATTCCGATTCACCGTTGTCCCGTTGGGAGCGCCCGTGGCCGTTGCACCGATGGTCGGATCTTTGATTGGTGCGACCGTGGGGCTGACGCCTCGATTTATCGTCGTCGTCCTGTTGGGCGCCAGCGTTGGCGAGACGCCGGCCGTTCTGCCGGCATCGAGGCTGACATCCGGCCTTGCAGTAGGACTCACAGGTCCCGCTGGCCGCCCGCGCTGCGCGACACCGACCCCGGTCAGGAGCCCCAGCAGCATTCCGGTAATAAGTAGTTTTTTCATACAGACAAACCTCCTTTTCGCGAGTGTCGCCCGTTAGCAATTAAGGCAAACGCCATGCCAGAAACAAGGCTAGCAAAATCAGCCACTTGCGAAGTGCAACTGCGTTCACCCGGGAATAATTTTCACGGCGACCCGCCTAAAAGGCGTGGGTCGGCGAATAGAACGGTCAGCGAACAAAAAAGGCCGGAGGTGGGCGCCCCCGGCCGAAGCTGACCATTGTTGCTGGTTACTGCATCAGCGACTGCTTCGATGAAGTTGTGCGTGACGTTCCAGCCGGCGTGACCGCTCGCGAATCGCCCGAACGGGAACTGTCGGTACTCGAGACGCCACTGGTTGTACCACCACCGGTGTTGCCCGGGCCGTCGCCGGTTATGGTTCCAAGCGTTCCGTCAGCGCCGCCATTGGAACTGCGTCCGGATGTCGTGAAGGTGGCATCCGCAAGCGAGGCCAGGTTATTTGCCGCATCGCGCGAGTTGATGCGGTAGTGATACGTGGTTCCCGCGGTTAATCCAGTGAGTGTCACACTGTGGGACTTGGTTCCCGGACCGCTGTCGTAAATCGCCGATTGCCACGGATAGTATCCGCTCGCAACCCCATAGATGATTTGCGAATTTGCGTTTTCGTAGGTCATCCAGGTGATGGTTGCGGTACTGTTCGTGATGTTGCCAACCGCGACCTTGCTCTCGATTGGAGGCTCAGTGTCGGGATAGGGGCCGCTGAACGGATTGTTTTCCTTCACTATGGCAGACGTTGCGTTCCCGCTGCGCCACCTTAGGTAATCGAAGCTCCACTTATATAGCTGGCTGAACTGCTTGCCGCTAAAGATGGTGTGGGCCGGATCATCCAGCGCGTGCTGAAAGAGTTCATCGCCCCGGCTCAGGCTTACAGCATCGCCCGTCAGGTTCCAGTACCAGGCGTAAGCGGGCGCGATCAGATCGTTGAGCAGGAACCAGTTGTCCTGGGTTGGCACATCCCAGCGGGTATCGCGAAAAGCGTGGGTGCTGGGAACATAGTAATCGCGCCACAGCCCATCGAGAGCGTGCTTGATCGTAGCCGGAACACGATAGTCGGGATGCCCTTCGACTACCGTCATGTCGTAGTAGTGGATCGCCGTCTCCAACGCCAAGCCGACCATGAACGGATGCGATGCGCCCAGTTGGCCGTTGTAGAGCATATCCAGGTTGCCCAGCAGCTTGTCGATGTTCTTGGCCAGAAGACGATCACGCTTGCCGGTAATCAACTCGTCGGCGATGCGAACGTCGGCGATATACGTTGTTTCCCTGATCCCGTAAGGATCGACCCAGCCACCGTAGTTACCGCTTCCGTTATTCGTAGCCAGGAAGTGAATGGCGTTCGCATTGGTAGTGTCTCCCGTCCGCCAGTAGTTCATCAGCATGCCATATGGGAAAATGGCCCAAGTGTCCATTTGTGCATTATTGGCCAATATCCACTGCCGGTAAGGATCGAAAACGGTCAGTGCGCAGTGGTTCCAGGATGGGTCATTGGTGTAGCTTGCGATCTCTTGATAAACTCGGCCGCCATCGTAGTACCAGGTGTCCGACTCGTTGGCCCAGCCGGTCAGGAAGTTGCCGGCCGCGTTGAGACTATCGCGCGACCCGCTGTACTTCAGGTTGTCGCAGAATTTGTGGCCGTACAGGACCATGTTGCTCTCCCAGGTATCCTTACCTGGAATCGGCGGCGGGTAGCTGCTGTGCGCGACAGGCGCGGGTGGCACCGGCTGCACGTTGAAATAGTACGTGGTGGGAACCACCTGCCCGTTGTCCTCCAATGTAACTGTGACCGAGTAGGTTCCGGGAACGGTATTCGCCGCGGTGCGTAGCCGCACCGTGATCAGGGGGTATTCGACGTCCCAGCACTTTCCCATATTCTTGCCGGAGTCGAAGTACTGATCATTCGCGTCGCTATTGCTGGGGTTGTACTCGAAACACTCCAGGTGAACTTTGATAGTCTGCGGATTCATCGCCCCTGGCATTCGCGCGATGAGTCCCTTCACTACTCCATCGGTGCCGTTGTTGTAGCCGCCTACATTGTGTACATAAATGCTGGGGTGATTGCCCGCGAGCTGAGCAACCTGCATTGCGAAGTAGAGATCGCTGCCGGTGTAAACATCGGAGGGCCCCAGGGTGTAGACAACATAATTCGATTTACCGTTCGGGTTCGGCGGTGCTGTCTGCAAAGGCAGTAGATAGGTACTCGGATCTCCCGTGCCACCGTTGAAGGGACCAGGAAAGGTCGAGGTCACGTTGTTGACATCCACCGAGGCGACGTAGAAGTAGTAGGTACCCAACGCCTGGGACGAATCGTATGGCATCAGCCGATCGACCGTAACCTTGTGATGGTTGACTAGAGCAGGATCGGGGATGAGGGGAATCCGGCGCTCGCCGGCGTAGTGCACATCGCGCGCAATGACCACCTGCGATGAACTAAGGTGCACCGTGTCCCACACGATATCGACCGTGGTAGGGGTCTGGTTTTGCACCGCGATATTAGAGATTTCGCCCGGATATCCAGTACTGGCCCAGGCGGAGACTGCCGCCAGCAAGCTAATAACAACAGCGGCTCCGATAAAAAACTTAATAAAGCCACCGAGATAGCGGCAGCTCCGACTGGGAAAATTATTATCAGGACAACACAACATGTCGAGCTCCTTGGATAAGGCACGGACCGGCTCTCGGAATGCTGCTTCTGACTTGGCGCCGCACAGAAAGTGCTCAGTTGCCGCTCAGCTCGCTGTCGTTCAAAGCCACTGATGCGCTTACACGGGGATGCACAGCGCGCCATGCAAACCGTCGAGGACATCGCTTACGCGATCTGGTCTCTACGGTTCGCCGTTCGCAGCCCTTTGGGCCGGAGTCCATCGCTGCAAATTGCAGCCAAGAACTTCATCGGCACCGGAAGCTTCGAAAATCAGCTGGTTAGGAAGTTCTAACGAAAGTCGTGCGAGGTTACGTCTGAGCTATGCGGTTCATGGTCCCGAGCAACGGGACTCCGAG
This sequence comes from uncultured Acidobacteriaceae bacterium, assembly GCA_963819645.1. Lineage (GTDB taxonomy): Bacteria > Acidobacteriota > Terriglobia > Terriglobales > Acidobacteriaceae > CAVVDY01. The sequence goes on along the minus strand of CAWFWZ010000003.1, from coordinate 223,169 downwards.
GGTCGAACCTGATTGAAGCTGGGTCTGCCAGCCTTCACCACTCGGGTGAGGGCAATTCCAGCACAAAAACAAAAAGCCAGACAGGGTTGACTACCCTCTCTGGCTTTACTCTACTTTCAGTATAGCAGGATCAGCGGGATTTCTTTACTATTTGCCAGCTTTATATTCCCTACTCTAGCTTAAGCTTAGCGGGATTTATGGCATGTTCGAGCCATTGACAAGCCTATTCCCAAATTGGGAATACCCAGGGTCAGTATGGCTGTTCTACCACCTACGTCGCAGAAGATCGCTGGATTTATCTCCGCAGCTCTCCCGGTTTTCGTAAAAAAGGGCGGCCCTTGGCGAGCCGCCCAAATAATCAAACAATCTCGAAACTGTCTAGAAGCCGATCTTGCGCCGCAGAACGCCGGCCAGACCCAGCACGCCCGACCCCATCAGGATCAGTGAGCCCGGCTCCGGAACCGTGCCTTCCACATCAGCGTTGGTCACGTACTGGAAGGGGGTTGAATTGTTTCCCAGATAGCGACGCAGGACGTCGATCTCGAAGGTGTGGGTGCCGGCGGTAAGGTTGGCATTCACGTTGAGCGTGCCGTTGATGATCTGATTGGCATCAATCGTGCCCACATCCTCATCGGCCAGAATGGTCCCATCCAGAATCAAGCGGAAGTCGCCGCCGTCAGCGTTGGTACCCCCGTTGCCCACGGCAGCATAGGCAAAGCTAAGGGTTGCAGCGCCAGCTCCGCTGGTGAAAGTCTGCGACAGGGTTCCACCCTGGTATGTGCCGTCGAAGTTCACTTCGCCGACTTCGCCTTCGGCAGCGTTCGCGCCACCCAAGGGCCATGCCGTAACGATTGGGAATCCGGGGCCCCAGGTTCCGTTGGAGGTTGTACCAATTGTCCAGCCAGTAAAGTCGTTGGACTGGAAGCTTCCGTTAACAAGTAGATTGGTTGCACCCGCCTCCGCCGCAACAACGGCAAGCAAAGCAACCAACACAAGAGGCATGTAGCGTTTCACTCTTTCCTCCTTAAAGTGCACAGATACGGTGAGCGGATCACGCACGGTCCACTTTTCCGCAGGGAGGCAATATAGCCCCAAAAAGGGAAAATGACCAAGGTAAATCGGCCGCCAGATCAGGGATCTTGAATGAATCTATGGCACTGTTAGGCCGTTGTCACGATATTTTCATAGCTTTGCCGCCAGGCATGGCCGGAGATAGACGCAAAGAAGGCAGGCGAAAAAAGGCAGCCCCTTCTCAAGGCCGCCTTCCTAGTTGAGAAACTTGCTGACTGGTTAGAAGCCGATCTTGCGGCGCAGAACGCCGGCCAGACCCAGCACGCCCGATCCCATCAGGATCAGCGAACCCGGCTCAGGAACCGTGCCTTCCACATCAACGCCCGTCACATACTGATACGGCGTGTTCTGGAATGCCGACGTGTACATACGAGTGACATCGATCTCTAAGGTGTGGGTGCCGGCACTCAGATTGGCGTTGGCCGTGAGCGTACCGCTGAGCAGGTCGTTCGGACCAATCGTGCCCACGTCAATGCTGTTCAGAGTAATGCCGTCCAGGATCAACGTGAAGTCGCCGCCGTCGGCGTTGGTGTGGATTCCGTCACCCATGGCAGCATACATAAAGCTGAGGGATGCAGCTCCCGCGCCACTGGTAAAGGTCTGCGTTAGTGTTCCACCCTGCTGAGTGCCGGTGGGATTTATGTTGCCAACTTCGCCTTCGGCAGCATTCATTCCGCCCAAGGGCCATCCCGTAACGATTGGGAATCCCTGTCCCCAAGTTCCGTCGGATGTTGTGCCGATGGTCCAGCCGGTGAAGTCGCCGGACTGGAAATCTCCGTTTTCAATCAGGTTCGTGGCGCCCGCCTGTGCCGCAAACACGGCAAGCAGGGCAACCAACACAAGAGGCATGTAGCGTTTCACTTGGTTTCCTCCTAAAATTCGCACAACGCTGTGAGACCCTTTGCACGAGGGGGTACTCTCGACAGTGCCGAGCATTGTAAGCTGGTTAGGCCCGAGTTCAAAGATAAAATTTCGTAACGCCCAATGATTTCAATCGGTCTTACGCTTTCGCGCCATTAAGTCGGGGTATTGCTTTCGCAGGATTTTTCTATAACGTCTCTGTTTTGAATATGACTATTTGAAACCCTACTGATCACCCATGCGGTCCAGAAAGCTACAATCTCACCCTGTATGAGCCGCCTGAAGATCCCAACTCCCAAAAAGCGTGCCGTCATCGACATCACGGAACAGGTGCAGGCCGAATTGCGCCGCGGTCACCCACGACACAGCGGGGTATGCCATCTGCTGGTGCTGCATACGACTGCGGCGCTCACCACCGCCGATCTTGATCCCGGCACCGACCTCGACATGCTTGACGCCTTCGAGGCCATGATCCCGAAGCTGCGCTATCGTCATCCGCACGATCCTTCGCACGCGCCCGATCACATCCTGTCGGCGCTGATAGGAACTTCGCTCAGCCTGATTGTGGAAGATGGGGCGCTGGTATTGGGAACGTGGCAGCGCGTGGTGCTGATCGAACTGGATGGTCCGCGGCAGCGCGAGATCGCGATGGTGTTTTGCAAGCCGGAGTAAGAGCCTTCACCACAGAGATACCGAGGCACAGAGAAAGTCCTTTGCTAGCTTCTAAATCTCTGTGTCTCGGTGTCTCTGTGGTGAATCAGAAGTCAAGCTTGCGGCGGGTTTGCAGGCTTGTCTTCCTTCAGCGAATCGCGAAAGCTACGAATTCCGTCGCCCAATCCTTTGCCCAGTTCTGGCAGCTTTTTGGGGCCGAATACCAGCATGGCAATAAAAGCGATCACCAGCAGGTGCATGGGTTGAAACAGTCCGTCAAACATTGGTAGTCCTTCCTATTAGTGCGTTGCATAGTTGCGGGACAGCGTAAGCCTGTCCCGCCGCTATAGTTATCAACCCTCTATTCTACCGGATGTTGCCATTCATACCCTGGGGAAAGAATCCTCCTCCGCCCTGGTGCCCGGCGTAAACGATGTTCAACACCTGCGAGGTAGTGCGCGTGATGGACAGCGCCATGCTGTCGACGCAGTAGGGTTTGCCGGAGGACGGCGGCACGTCCAGGCCGTCAACCGCCGGGCTGTTGACGCCCCAGTAGACGCAGGCAAACCGAACGCTGCCACTGTGCTGCGCTTCGGTGGCGAGAATCCGGGCCGCCGCATCGAGGTAGGTTTTGTTAGAGATCAGCGGCGCAGCGCCGGCATAGGCACTCACTCCGACGTCTTCAAATTGACGTCCCAGCTTCAGGAAATCACTGGTGTTGGCAAAGCCATAGCCAAGAGCGTTCAGATTGATGGCCGGCTTCTTCACCGCCGAACTCCCCAGGGCAGAGCGCAGAAACTTCACATGATCGATCTCGTCCGTCCGCAGTGCGGTGGCGACAAAAGCGAACGGCGACTTCGAGAAGTTGGGGACTATGTGCCCACCGGTGGTTGGGCCTGTGGTATCCGACTGCGAAATCACGCCGAGTTGCACCAGGGTCGCGCCGTAGGTGGCGACGGCATAGAACTCGGCTTCGAGGTACTCCAGGTTCAGGGCAAAGTTGAGGATGTCGGTATCGGTGATCTGGGTGGTGCCGGTGTCGCTGCCTGAGCTCTGCGCCAGGGCTTTGGTTGCCATGCTGCCAAGCACACTGGCTCCGGCAATGCCGGCAGCGGTCAGTCCTATTCCTTTAGTGAAGGAGCGGCGAGTGAATGGGCGGTCGATGATTTCCGAGAGCTGATCCAGCTTACTCATTGGTGCCTCCATGGGGTGAGCGGCTAGAAGAAGCCCGCTACTGCGCCATGAACGGAAGGGCCACCGGTTCAGATTGCAGAAATCAGGAAAAATCGAGAGTAGGTTCAGAAAGCAGGTAAAGATTGCGAGAAGCCGTTCGAGCCGCTGAAGAGTCGCCGGGGAAAATCAGAACTGCTGATTGCGTCCGATCGCCATAACGCCGGTGACTTCCCTGGTTAAGATTTTGTGTGTCAATGTGGCCTTGCCTCTGGAATTTCTTATCAAAATCCAGCAACATAGCTAATCCTCTCTGGGTGGTTGAACGAAACCTATGGGCTACGGTCTCATGTTCGCCTTTCCCGCCGCGCTGCTGATATTGGCAGTGGTTGCCAATCGTCTGTCGCGGCTCACCCGCGTCCCTGACATTGTGGTACTACTGCTGCTCGGCATTGGCTTGGGGCCGGTCACCCACTGGATCGCTGCCGATGCCTTTCAGCCCAGCATCGGCGTAATCGGGATGCTGGCGCTGATCCTGATCCTCTTCGAGGGCGGACTCGAGCTGCGCCTGCAAGAAGTGGTGCGCAACCTGCCCGGAGCGCTGCTGTTATCGACGTTTTGTTTTGCGCTCACCGTGGCGCTGGTTGGCCTGGTCACGCACCTGCTGCTGCACTTCAACTGGATTGACAGCTTGCTGATCGGGGCCGCCCTCGGCTCGACCAGCGGCTCGGTTGTGCTGCCCGCGCTGCAACAGATGGAAGTGCCCGACTACCTGAAGGTGACGCTCACCCTGGAAGCGTCCCTGGGCGAGATTCTGGCGGTGCTTACGGTCGGCGTTCTGGTTACGATCTCAGGCACGGAATCGCTGTTTTCGGGCCTCGTAGTGGGCTTTTCGCACCACGTGATAGTAGACCTGGTGTTGGGTGTGGCGGCCGGCTTGTTGTGGCACCGCCTGGTGCCCTTCGCTGCCGCCCTGCAGTTCGGCAATGCCCTGAATCTCGGGGTTGTGCTCGGGGTCTTCTCCATCGGCCGCCTGGCCGGCGGCAGCGGACTGCTGGCCGAATTGATTTTTGGACTCACGCTCGCGAACCTGCCGCGCACGCCCCACATGACGCGGATGGGCGCACGCATGGTCGCCTTCCATACCGAGTTCACCTTCCTGGTGCGCTCGTTCTTTTTCGTGGTTCTGGGCGTAATGGCGCAGGTGGTGAGCCGCAGTTTTGTTTTGCCCATCATCGCAATTCTGGTTGCCCTGATCGTGGCCCGGGTAGCGGCAGTCTATGGAACACGCTGGAGCATTCGCGGTTCGAGCGCGGCCGATAACGAACTGCTGTTTCTCATGCTCCCACGGGGATTGATCACCGCTGTGCTGGCGTTGCAGATCGTCAACGCGCGTGGCGCCGCCTTCCATTTTCTGCCGGCGATGGCCTTCACTGTCGTGCTGGTGACCAACATGTTCGTTGTGATCGCTGCCTTCCGCCTGAAGCCGGTGCTGCAGACCGAAACGGCGGACGACGCGGAGACCACGACAACCGAGCCGGCGAAAGCCGACGCGGTCGCAGCGGGTGCGACTTCCGGATCGCTTCCCGTTGCTGCGGACGCCACAGGTGGTGCAGTGGAGTAGAGCGGAGCGGCACATCAGAGCGCGCTTCGCCCGGACTACCTGAAAAACTGGGCGTTGACGAGATTCGCGGAGGCGACATCTCAGTACTTGTCGGCCGTCTTGTTGAGCGCATGCCCGGAACAAGCGCTCTCCCCTGCAAGATGCTCTAAAATAATAGTAACGCTCTGGCGTTACCTCAGCCTGTTTCTTGGTGTCGAGGCCGGGAGCGCCAAAATCTTAAACACATCCCCTGATACCGGCATCTCAAATAAACGAAACTTCCCCCGCAGCCGTCTATCATTGGGGTTGGCGAGTTTCTCCGTACTTTCATAAACGTGGCAATCAAAATCAAATTACCTGGATCGGGAAAGCCCGTCCGCAAGAAAGCTGACGGCGCGGCCCGTCCCTCCTCGCGCACGACCGCCAAGTCGAGCCACTTCACCCTCGGCGATCCGGTGGTCAAGCTGTTTGTCTCCGGATTCCTCATCGCCGGCATTATCTTCATGGCGGTCTTCGCGTACTTTTACGTGAAGTACTCGCGCGTGGTGGACCGGCGTATGGCCGGCCCAATCTTCAGCAACGCGGCCAAAATTTATGCGCGTCCCAAGACCGTGTCGGTAGGCGAGCCCATCGACGCGCAGGAGATCGTGGCCAATCTTCGCCGCGCCGGCTACACCGAAGATGGCAAGGACAGCGAGTCGCCGATCGGGCGTTACCGGATGACGCGCGGCGGAATTGAAATTCTTCCCGGGCCGCAGTCGTCCCGCGCCCGCGATGCTGCCGTTATTCGCTTCGAAAAAGGAAAGGTCAGCGCCATCCAGGTTACCGGCCGCGAGGGCGATTCGCAGCAGGAGTACGAGCTTGGAGCCGGTGATGGTGACCGGCCTGTTCGAGGGCTCGGACCGCGCCAAGCAGCAACTCATCAAGTTCGACGATCTTCCCAAAGACCTGGTCAACGCCATCGTCGCTATCGAGGACCGCCGCTTCTTCCAGCACAACGGCGTGAACTACTACCGCCTGATCGAAGCGGGCCTCACCGATATCGTCCACGGACATCGCACCCAGGGCGGCTCGACCCTCACCATGCAGCTTTCGCGCGGCTTCTTCCTGACTCCGGAGAAGACGATCAAGCGCAAGATCACCGAGATGGTGATCGCCATGGACCTGGAACAGAAGTTTTCGAAGCAACAGATTTTCCAGATGTATGCCAACGAAGTGCCGCTGGGCCAGCGCGGCAGCTACAGCATCATGGGAGTGGGCGAAGCGTCGCGCGCGTACTTCAACAAGGACGTCAAAAACCTGAGCCTTCCGGAATGCGCGCTGATTGCCGGCATCATCCAGCGGCCCAGCTATCTTTCGCCTTATCGGCATCCCGAGCGTGCATTGGAGCGGCGCAACCTCGTGCTCGACTCGATGGTTGAGACCGGCGCCATCACCCGCGCACAGGCCGACGCCGCCAAAGCCACTCCGCTGAAGCTGGCTCCGCCGAACGTTGAGGCCAGCGATGCTCCGTATTTCGTCGACCTGGTGAAGGACCAGCTCTCCAATCAGTTCAGCGAGAACGACCTCAACCAGCAGGCGCTGCGGGTTTACACCACCATCGATCCCGACTTGCAGCGCGCCGCTTCCGAAGCCGTCGATGAAGGCATGAAGCTGGTGGACGCGCAGGTCATCAAGATGCGCACCCGGAAGACCAAGGTTGGGGAGGGAAAGAACGCCAAGGTCGAGACCACGGTGCAGAACGGGCCCATGCCGCAGGTGGCGCTCATCGCACTCGATCCCCATACCGGCGAGGTGCTGGCATTGGTTGGCGGGCGCAACTATGGCATCAGCCAGTTGAACCACGCGGTCGCCAAGCGTCCCACGGGATCGATCTTCAAGCCCTTTGTTTACGGCGCCGCGGTCAACACCGCGGTGAATGGTGGGACGATTCCCATAGCGTCTCCTTCCGGCGGATGGGACTACAACGACCACTACCGACGCCATCTTCACTCCGGCGACGCTGCTCGACGATTCGCAGGTAAGCATCGCGTTTGGCGATACAGTTTACGAACCTCACAACTATCACGACGCCTTCAAAGGAGAAGTCACCGCTCGTTATGCGCTGGCGATGTCGCTGAACAACGCAACCGTCCGCCTGGCGCAGGAGGTCGGCTTCGACAAGGTGGCGGCGTTGGCGAAGGCGGCGGGCATCAGCAGCGTACACGCCACGCCGTCCATCGCGTTAGGTTCCTACGACGCCACTCCGCTGGAGATGGCGGGCGCATACACCGTGTTTGCCAACGGCGGCAAGCGGCTGGCTCCGCAGATGCTGCGGTCGGTACACGACAGCAAGGGCAAAGCGCTCGAAGAATACGAGTCCGACTCCAAGCAGGTGCTCGATCCGCGAGTGGCCTACGTTCTGACCACCATGATGCAGAGTGTCATCGACAGCGGCACCGGATATCCGGTTCGCGCGCGTGGCTTTACCGCTCCTGCCGCGGGCAAGACCGGAACCTCGCACGATGCCTGGTTCGCCGGATATACCAGCAACCTGCTGTGCATCGTTTGGGTGGGCAATGACGATTACACGGATATCAAACTTGCCGGCGGTGCGGCGGCAGCGCCCATCTGGGCAGAGTTCATGAAGCGCGCGGTCAAGGTTCCGCAGTACTCGGACACCAAATCGTTCTCTGCTCCTGAGGGCGTCGTGGTCGAGCAGATCGACAAAGTTACGAACCTGCTGGCGACGCCATCGTGTCCCCAGGACTACACCGTCGCCTTCATCGCCGGTACCGAGCCCAAGCAAACTTGCGACCAGGCGTTCACCGATAACCGCGGAGTTTTCACCAAGATACTGGGCATCGGCTCTCCGCCTGCGGCGCCCCCGCCCGCGGATACGAATGGCGTGGTGCCGGCCGCGGCAATTGCAGCTCCGGGCAATGTTCAGCAGCCGGGAACTCAAGCCGCCGAAGAGGAGCCCAAAAAGAAGAAAGGTTTCTGGGGGCGCCTCTTCGGTAAGGGAGACAATTCTACCCAGCCGCAACAAAATTCTGGCCAGCCGGCGGATAAAGGGAACAAAAATCCCCCGCAATAGGTCTAATATTGGGCAGATGGGGTTGGAGGTCCTGCCATGGGCCATCTTTTCTCTGCACCAAGAATTTGCCGCTGGTCGCTGTTTGCGGTTGTCTTAACGATTTCTCTGTTCGCGCTGGCTGCTGATGATTACGATCAGCAGATGTCGAGCGCTCCCACTACAACACAAAGTGTAGTTGCGCCTTCGCCGCCGCTGATCCCGCTGGTTGGCTCCAGCGCCCCTGACCTGGAGCATCAGGGCGATTTGCTGCGTGGTCAGAAGCGTTATTTCGATGCCATCGACTACTATCACGCGGCACTCGCACAAGGGAGCACGCCGCTCCGCTACAACAAGCTGGGCATGGCCTATCTGTTCCTGCAGCAGTACAAAGACGCGCAGAAGTCGTTCGACCACTCGCTCAAGCTCGATAAGGATTGCGCCGAGGCCTGGAACAATATCGGCTTCGTCGAGCAGATGAAGCGGAACTACGGCAAGGCGTCGAAATACTACGAACACGCGTTGGCGATACGCCCCGATTCTCCTACCTTCCACTACAACATGGGGTCGGTTTACTTCGCACGCCACAAGTATCCGGAGGCGGCGCAGGAGTATCGCACGGCTTACATGCTCGATCCCGATATCTTCAACCGGGTTTCGCGCATGGGCATTCTGGCGCAGACGAGTTCGCCGGAAGATCGCGCCGCGTTTTCGTTCATGGTCGCGCGTATGTACGCCGAGGCCGGCGACGTCGATCATTGCATCGAGTATCTGCGCAAGGCGATGGAAGAAGGCTACCGCGATATCAAGAAGGTCTACACCGAATCGGACTTCGCGACCCTGCGCACTGATAAGCGCTTCACCGAGCTGATGGAGCAGAGGCCGCAACCGCTGCCGTAAAGCGCGGCGAGGTGAACAAGCTGCGCAGCAGCGACTCCGCAGTTAGCCCCGGGCGCGAGCCCGGGGTTTGCCGTTGATAGCTCCAATTCGCCAGTTGCCGACCGCAAGGTGCCAAATGCCAGGTGCTGACGGCTAGCTGCTCGCCGCTAATTGCTGCTCTTCCTCGCCAGTGCCCGTCGCATCGTTTCATCGAGCGCGGCCTTGGCTTTGGCATATTCTTCGGCATCGATCTTGCCTTGCTGGCGATCGACTTCCAACTGGAACAGCTCTTCCTTCATGGCTTCGAGCAGGAGCGTCGAGCGGTCGCCGGTTACGGGAGCATCGATGCGCGGGCCATCCGCCGTTGCGGGATGCTGCCGGTGGTTCGTCTTCGACACTACATAGAAGCCACCCATCACCAGCACCACCGCGAACGCGCCCAGAATCAGCGCGCGATAGCTGTGCAGCGGGTCGGGAGCATCGATGGGCGCGCCCAGTCCGCCTCCGGGACGATTGTCGCGTCCGGCAGTTTGGCCTCCTCCGCCCATAGCGTCGCCGCCGCCTCCACCATCACCGGCGCCGGCGTCTTCCTGTCCTTCCGGCTGGAAAGCGCCCGTTCCCGCGATGCGGAACGACAGGTCCTGCCCGGGCTTGACGTTGGTCGCGACCATGATGGTCGAGCCCGATTTGTCGGGCATGTTCTGAAATGCCTGCGCGTTCTTCGGGGTGAAGCTCATGCCCTTGGGCAGCATCACGACGAAATGCTGCACGTCGGCGAGCGGCTTGGGCGAGAAGCTGGCTTCGCCCGTGTAGGGCATGTGATACGTGATCTGAAACTGTGTCTCGCCCGGCTTCAGCGGATAGGCGAAGGCGTAGGTATTCTTCTGCCCAGTCTCGGTCGCCGGGCTTTGGATCGGCTGACCGCCCGGACCTTTGGCGTCGCCCGAATCCAGGGTCGCTCCCGCGGGCAGCACGAACTCGAATGTCTTGTCCGAGTCCATGGTGCGCGGCGGATTCGACGCGTTCTGAATCGCGAACAGCGCGATCACCTGCAACTGCTTGCCGTCGCTCTGATAGCGATCGACCTCGACCGTCTGGTTCAGCGGCTCAACTTTTTTCGCCGTGTCGTAAACGGTGACCTTGGCGGTAGTCGCGCCCGGCATGATTGGTCCACCCTGCGGGAAGTAGTTCACGCCGCCATGGGTGACGCGGACCATGTGTGGCGCCTGGTCTTTCGGAGCGGCAAACGAGAACTTGCCCTGCGCATCACTCTTGGTCGAGCCGATCTCCTCCATGCCCTGGGACAGCGAGAGCAGCGTGACGTCGTCTCCGGCGGCAGGCTTGCCGTTGGTGCCGTTGGTCACAGTGCCGGTGATGGATTGGGCGAGGGCGAAGGAGCTCAACAAAATAACAACAAAAAGCGCTTTGAAGGGGCACGGCTTCAGCCGTGCCGAAAAGGTCCTCTGAAAGGCCTGAGCTTTAGCCCCTGAGGGCACTTCTACTCGGGTCAGGCAGAGAACAGATCCCTCGCTCCGCTCGTGATGACAAATCTGAAAAATGGACCTGAGGGAATTTCTGCTCATGCCTTCCCCCGGCTCGGCGTCGCCTTGTGCCGCGCCTCGATAGCGTCCATCTCGGCCAGGATCGCGGCGGCTTCGTCTTCCAGCGCGGCGCGCTGCATGGCGTAATCTTCTTCGCCCAGCTTCCCGGCCTTGTATTCGAAGTTCAGGTCGCGCAGGTTTTCGTAGGTCGCTTCCTTGCGCTCGTCCAGATAGCTGAGCCGCGTCTTGGCCTCGCCCTGCTCCGCGTCGTCGGGCCGATAGAAGATGTAAACGAACAGGGCCGCCGCGAACAGCGCGCACCCAAACAGGATGAACGCCGTCTGCGTGCCTTCAGCCGCTGCAAACATTGCCAGCATCAAAATTCCGTCTCCTGCCGCGCTTTCTTGCGCAGCTCATCGAGTTGTTCCGCCGCGAGGTTGGGATGCGCCACCGGTTGCGCCAGCGTTCGCGCCTTCCACGAGCGCACAATCCAGACTGCCAGTCCCGTGGCCGCAAAGAACACCGCGAATGGCGTAATCCATGCGACTACGTTGAATCCGCTCGCCGTGGGCGCTGCCAGCACGGTGTTGCCGTATTTCTGCACAAAGCTTTGCAGCACCAGCGAATCGCTGTCGCCGCGCTCGCAGGCCGGCCGTCAGCTCATTGCGCATGCGGTCGGAGTAGGTGCAGCCCACGTGATTGCACTCCAGCAGAATCTGGTTGCAGCCGCACATGCACATCATCTGATGTCCCAGCTTGTTGAAGCGCGCATCGGTGTCGGCACCAAGGAAGAGCATGGCGAGCGTTGCGAGCAGGGCGAGTTGCGCAATGCGGCGGAAGCAGTTTCGAGTTTGGAGTTTCGAGTTTCAATTACGCCTTACCAATTTGATCTGTCATTCTGAGCGAAGCGAAGAACCTGCTGTTGTTTGTATCGCCGCAACCTGGGGTGTCATCCGCTAAAGCGGACTCCCATTATTATGAACGCTCTACCCAACGCTTCCGCGCGGGGCTGGAATTGTTTCGGACTTCTTTCTGACGACTGACAACCGACTACTGACAACTCTTTTTCAATCCCCGCCTACTCCCACAACCCCCCGCGCCGCCTCCGCCGCCTCGCGCTCCTTCTTCTCCGGAGCCAACTTCTTCGGCTTTGCATTCGGCAGCAGCGCGATAATCGTTCCAATCAGCAGCAGGTGTACGCCGATCCATATCCACAGCACCAGCGGATTCACGTGCGCCTTGATGATCGGCTTGCCGGTATCAGGATTCTTGCCGGTGTAGACCAGATACAGGTCTTCGTTCAGTCGCGAGCGGTTGGCCACGATGGTCGAGGTCTGCTGACTGGCTTTATAAAACCGCCGCTCGGGAAACATGGTGGCGATCTTCTTGCCATTCTTGTACACGTCGATGACGGCCCACTCGCTGCCGTAGTTCGGATTATCATCCTGGGTGTACGACTGGCAGACCAGCAAGTAGTGGCCGATCTGCATCTTGTCGCCAAAGCCCATCTCCTGCTCTTTGTCCTGATTGAAGGGCAGCCCGGCAAAGCCGATGATGATCAGCACCACGCCGAGATGCACCAGGTATCCGCCGTAACGGCGCGTGTTGCGGCGCGTAATCTGCACCATGCCGTTGGCGATGTTGGTGTGCTGCTGCCGCGCGATGACGCGTCCGCCGCGCCAGAACTCACCCGCAACCGTCGCGACAACGAACACCGACAGCGCTATCGCCATCAGCGAATAGAAGTAGCCGCTGTCCTGACCCACGGCTTCATGCCGCCGGCGATCAGCACGATTGCCGTCAGCAGCGCGGCGCGCGGTTGGCCACACGAAGTTTCGCCGCAGCCTGTCTAACGACGTTTGCCGCCACGCCAGCAGCGGACCAATGCCGGTCAGGAAGACGAGAAAAATTCCAATCGGCACGTTCACGCGATTGAAGAACGGAGGCCCGACCGTGACCTTGCTGCCCGTCACCCACTCCGAGAGCACCGGAAACAGCGTGCCCCACAACACGGCGAAGCACGACACCAGCAGCACCAGGTTGTTGAACAGGAAGCTCGACTCGCGCGAGACCAGTGACTCCAGCTTATGCTCGCTGCGCAGCGTGTCGCGATTGCGCACGAAGAAGAACACGCAAGTTGCGAAACTGATCGCCAGAAACCACACGAACCAGATGCCAATACCCGACTGCGCAAACGCATGTACCGAGCTCACCACGCCCGAGCGCGTGAGGAACGTCCCGAAGATGGCCAGCAGGAACGTGGTAAAGATGAGCCACATGTTCCACATCTTCATCATGCCGCGCTTCTCCTGCATCATCACCGAATGCAGAAACGCGGTCATGGTCAGCCACGGCAGCAGCGACGCGTTCTCCACCGGGTCCCATCCCCAGTAGCCGCCCCAGCCCAGCACTTCGTAGGCCCAGTGCGCACCAAGAAAGATTCCGCAGGTGAGGAAGAGCCAGGTCACCATGGTCCAGCGGCGCGTGATGTGGATCCACTTCTCGCCGGGATACTTCATGATCAGCGCGCCCAATGCGAAGGCAAACGGCGCGGTCACGCCAACGTAGCCGAGATAGAGCATCGGCGGATGGATGACCATCTCGGGATACTGCAACAGCGGGTTCAATCCGTTCCCGTCCGCAGGAATGTTGCCCACGACCAAGCCGAACGGATGCGCGGCAAAGTTAATCAGCAGCAGAAAGAAAACTTGAACAGCGGCGACAATGGCCGAGGCGTAGGCCGTCAGTTGCGGATCGACCTTGTAACGCATCCGCATGACCAGGCCGTAGGTCGACAGCAGCCACGCCCACAGGAGCAGCGAGCCTTCCTGGCCCGACCACAGGGCGGCAAACTTGTAGGCGCCCGGCAGGTCGCGATTGCTGTGGTGCAGGATGTAGGCGACCGAGAAGTCATTCCCGAACGCCGCCATGACAAGCGCGATCGCGGCCACCGTGACCGCAACCCAGCAGGCTATGCCGGCGCGTCGCGCGGTCTCGCCCAGCGCGTCGTCTTTGCGATAGAGGGCCAGCGCGCCCGCAATGAACGAGTAAGCGGCCAGCGCCAGGCCGAGCAGGAGCGCGAAACTTCCTATTTGTGGCATGAGAACTTGTTACCTGTATTGTTCCAGAGGCTGCCGTGACCGGCAACCGAGGCCATCCCTCTTAGTTGCCGTCATTTTACTCGCAATGCAAAGGGTCATCAGAACTTTGCGGGCAAAAGATGATGCGACTTTACGGGTAGATGCTGGAAGAGGCCCCCAATCACCAGATGGTCCGCAGACGGATATTGACTTCTTCGGCCCTTAGTGGAAAATCAAAGCAAGGATTTATCGATGGCAACTATTCCATGGAACAAAACTGAAGCGCAGACCGACGATCTTATCAGCTTTGAAGACGCCGTCGAGGTGCTGTCCCGCGAGGACAGTTTCAAAGCTACAGTCTGCGCTATGAACACGCTTCTTGTTCAAAAGGGCATCTATTCTCCTGCCGAATTTGAGTTCCAGTTCCGGCAGTGGGCACAGAAGAACCTCAAGAAAGCCGCTTCTTGATGTCCTTCCATTTCGGCATATGGCACTCCGGTCGGTTGCAATTTTCGTGAGCGCCCAGATCGCATAGCTTGCAGTCGCATGCACAACAGTGCTTCGGGTCCGGTTTGTCAGGTTGGATCTTCTCTGGTTTGTCGGCCATCGCCAAACATCATACTCACCGGCAGAGCAGACGCGCGCAATGCGCGGGAATATCGCGTAAAACGAGAATCTTTGTCACTTCGGTAGATGCTCTAGCTCGGGTTCAACAGCAAGAGCCGGTAATTTAGCTGGTGGGTATCTCCGCAGTCATTCGGTCCTAAGGCGTTTAATGCGTAGAACCGCGCCAACTCTGAAGGCGGACGTCAGAAGTTGCGAACGTTGTTACTCAAGCTGCGGGAAACCTGCTCCTGGATTTGGCTCGAGAGCTGGTCGAGATCGACGTTGATACCCATATCGTCATCGTCCGAGCGGGAGACGACTCGCACGTCGCGTTGGCCGCTGCAGGGATGAGAGCTGATTTTCGCCTGAGCCATGTTGGCGCGCGCTTGCGCGACGGCTGCGCGGGTAATCTCGCGTTGCATCGTCTGCGACGCGAGTCTGGCCTGTACCGCCACCATGCGCGCCTGATGCGCCAAAGCCCTCGACTGCATCGCCATGGCTCGGGCTTGCTCTCGTTCGTAATCTCGCGAGATGTGAATGGCGACCAGCCGCTGCGAAGGACAAGCAACGATCTGCGGAGCTGATACCTTTACTGGAGCGCGACAGGAGCCACTGCCGGTGCTGCCGGAACGGCGGGTACGGCTGCGAGCGCCGGCGCCGCGGGCAGGTTCAATTCCACCCGAAGCTGCGCTTCTTCAGCATTAGCATTGCCCGAGCCGAACGAACGATTCACTTTGTCAAGCAGCCGGGTTCGCAGAGTTTGGGCCGCGCAATGCATTTCCGAGATCAAGGTCGCGCGCGAATCCGGCACGTGGTTCAGCAATCCGGAGCTGAAGGCGTGAGAGAAAAGCGCGAAGGTCGCTGCCATCGCAATCGTCGCCGCAAGGTATCTGCGCTCCATAATCCCTCCCCGTTGCTGTTCTGACGCGCTGCCCGGCGGATGGTTAGAAAAATCTTCTTGCCCGGGCGAAACTTTTCTACAACGGCATCAACAAGATAAGCAGGTCGTTGACCATTCGGCGGTTTGCCGAAGCGGTTGACGATACATAACTTTACGTTCAGCGTGGGCTTTCATCCGTCGCGATTACCGCCCGACTCTTAGTTTGGATGTCCGCTTGTGGACGTTGGGGAAGGTGTCGGGTATCAGGTGTCAGGTTTCAGAAGGAGCCACCAGCTGCCAGCTAAAGTTTGTTGATCGTCGGCTATTGCCGTTGGTATTTAGCTGTCGTTGGCTGATACCTGATACTGATACCTCAAACTGTCGTTTGCCAGCTGTAGCTTGCGGTTCCAAAGCGAAAAGCGAAGAGCGAAGAGCGGCACTCCGATGTTACGCTGTTTGCCATGACCGCTGACGAGATCAAGCAACTGCTGCAACTGGAACCGCTGCGCATGGAAGGCGGCTTCTTCCGCGAGACCTATCGCTCGCGCTGGATGGTTTCGCCCGACTATCTGCCCGAAGGCATGCAGGGCATGCACTCCATCGGCACCGCTATTTATTTCATGATTACGCCTGACTCCTACTCGCGACTGCATCGGCTTCCTGGGTCGGAGATTTTTCACTTCTACCTCGGTGACCCCGCGATCATGCTGCAACTCAAGCCGGATGGCACGCACGAGACGATTACGCTGGGCACCGATCTGGCCGGGGGCGCTCGTCCGCAGGTAGTGGTTCGCGGCCATGTGTGGATGGGCTGTCATCTGGCACCGGGCGGCAAATTCGCGCTGCTGGGGACAACCATGTCGCCAGGCTTTTCCCAATCGGACTACGAGGGTGGAGTACGCGAGAAGCTCGTCGAGCAGTATCCCGCGGCCGCGGACTTGATTCGGGAGTACACGCGGGAGTAGGGATGTTAATGTCGCCACCATGCGACCGCGGCACAACCGACAGATAGCGCATCCCGCCCATGACGACAAACTGGGTGACGAGTATCAGCCAAAACCCGAGAGCTAATTACCAAGTGCCAAAAGCCAACAGCTAGTTGCGATGCAGCGACTTCGCGAAGCGGAGGGCGGGACTTGGGATCTGTTGCAACGCTCGCCCTTCGGGCTCTTACTAATTGCTAGCTGCTAATTGCTTCTCCCTCATCCGCTATGCCTTATGTGCATCACGTCGCCGTCTTTCACGATGTACTCTTTGCCTTCGAGGCGCAGGGTGCCCTTGGCGC
This sequence comes from uncultured Acidobacteriaceae bacterium, assembly GCA_963819645.1. Taxonomy (GTDB): domain Bacteria; phylum Acidobacteriota; class Terriglobia; order Terriglobales; family Acidobacteriaceae; genus CAVVDY01. Next base: position 206,490 of record CAWFWZ010000003.1, on the reverse strand, counting down.
GGGCGTTGGCTTCGGAGCCGGCTTCGAGCAGCGCGTCCCAGTGAATGGTTTCGGCGCGGATGAAGTGATGTGACAGATCGGTGTGAATCGCGCCGGCAGCGTCGACGGCCTTTGAGTTGCGCTCGACCGTCCAGGCGCGACACTCGTCCTCGCCGACGGTGAAGAACGAAATCAGGCCCAGCAGCTCATAGCTCTTGCGAATGAGGCGCACCAGGCCGCTCTCTTTCAGTCCGTAGCTGGAGAGAAATTCGGCGGCGTCTTCCGGACTCATCTCGGCCAGCTCGGCTTCGACTTTGGCGCAGACGGCGATTGCTCCTGTGTTTGGGCGGGCCACGATTTCGGTCAGCCCGTACTTCTCGACGGCGGCCTCGAGATCTTTTTCGAGCGATGTGCTCTCGCCGATGTTGAGCACGTAGAGAATGGGCTTCTCGCTGAGGAACATGAATCCGCGCACGCGCTTCTTGTCGTCGGCGGTCATCTCCATCTCGCGCAGCGGGCGCTCGGTTTCGAGATGAATCTTCGCCCGCTTGAGCAACTCGTCTTCTCTCTCCAGCTCGGCGGTGCGCATCTTCTTCAGGTCTTTTTCCAGGCGTTCGAGGCGCTTCTCCACCTGGCCGAGATCGGTGACGATCAGGTCGAAGTCGATGTTCTTGATGTCGCGCAGCGGATCGACCGCTCCGACGTGCGGGATCGACGGATCGTCGAAGACACGCACCACGTGCGCCAGCGCGTCAACGTTGCGCAGATTGGCGGCGAAGGCGGTCTCCTTCAGCGCCTCCTGGCTGAGGGCGGCGACGTCGGCGTATTCAACACTGGCATGCACCAGCTTCTTCGGGTTGTACAGCGCGGCCAGGCGGTCGAGCCGGTCGTCAGGAACCTTGGTGACACCGAGGTGCGCCTCGCGCGGATTGCTGGAACGCTGCGAGACATCCTGCCCGGTGAGCATGACGAAGAGCGAAGTTTTGCCTACCTGCGGCAGGCCGATGATTCCGGTTTTCATTGGGTATCAGGTTTCAGGTGTCAGGTGTCAGAATAAGGGCTGTCAGCTGTCAGCCATCAGCTAAAACACAAACGGCAACATTCCAAGCTACCAGCTTCCAGCCGCCAGCCGCCAGTTTCGGGGTGTCAGGTATCAGGTTCCGGGTATCAGTTTGGGACGCCCATCGGAGGTACTCGGATGAGATTATCGAAAACGTTTGCTGCAATTTTGTGTTCAGGAATACGCTCTGGCTGCCAGGTTCCGCGCGATGCGAGCAGATACGCGCGAGGCAGAAAGGTTGTCTGCCGTAGTGGAATAATTCCAGCAATAGCGGCAGAGGCTAAGGTGGAAGAATTGGAATGATATTTATGATTAACTAACTTACTTACATAGTAAGAATTGTCGATAGAGTTATCAACTCTAAACTTCGTTAACCTGCTGATACGTAATGGAATAAATCCGAGTAGCTGGCACTGTACTTCTAACGGCCTAAGAGGATTAATACCTACGTAAATTATACTGTTTAGTTAATCAGTATTTTATTGCTATTGACTTAACAATACATCCTCACTACTATTCAGCTGCTCGAGCGCGGGGAGAGTCCGCCCCACTTCCACCTATCAACCCTTAAGGAGGCCTGCTTTCGTGCGAAGCAGAGCGCCCAAACACTCCAAGGAGGAACCACATGAAGAAACTTGTAGTTGTGTCCGTGTTCGCGCTGCTGTTCTTCACTGTCGCGGCCAACGCTGGCACCATCACGTACCTTGCCAGTACGAGCCCTTGCCAGGGTGCGAATTGCCATACGACCGTTGGCAATGCGAATAGCAATGTGCCGCCCGGAACACTGTTTTACGGCGGCGATCTCGATCCGAACGATCCGAACCAGAACGCTCTGGCCAATGAGAATGACGCCATTGTCGGCGGCAATCCTTACGGCGCAGCCACCTATCAGAACTTCACCCTCAGCCAGGGCGCGACTGCCACAGGTCTGTTCACCAACAACCTGAGTCAGCTGACCCCGACTTCCGGCTACTGGGAAATCCGCAGTGGCGTCTCGGAAGGCAACGGCGGCACCTTGGTCGCTTCGGGAACCGGCACGGTCACCAATACCCCGACTGGCCGTAGCGATTTCGGTTACACCGAGTATCACAATGAAGTTGACGGCCTGAACGTCGCTCTGAACGGCGGCACGCAGTACTGGATGGCAGTGGTTCCGGTCTGCACCACCTGCGCCGGCCGTGCGTTCAACAGCGATACCGATGGTCTGAACAGCGTTGGCACTCAGCAGAGCGGCCAGCAATACTTCAACAGCGCCTTCTTCGGCGCGAACTTCACCAACGCGAACAATGAAGGCGTATTCAACACGTTCTCCAGCGGCGTTGTCGGAACCGCAGTTCCTGAGCCGTCCAGCTTGATCATGCTCGGCTCCGGTCTGGTTGCGGCCGCCGGTCTTGTGCGCCGTCGTCTGTTCTAGCAGTTCAATTTGTTGTTACAGAAGAGCACGATCAGAAGAGCAAATGAAGCGGCGAGGTTACAGGGACCTCGCCGTTTTTTGTTGAATGGCGTTGAATGGCGAAAGATAACGCACATCAACTATTCGCAACCAGCCGCCAGCCGCCAGCTTGGGGTGTCAGGTATCGGGTGTCGGGTATTGGATTGGGAGGGCGCGGAAGGCTGCCTCTGTTTCTCGGGTACCACGATGCAAGTTGGGCTTTCATGCTACACTGCTCGGCCATCAGGCTGGTGCTGGCCTCTGTATGTGCCATCTGGCGTCGCGTACAACGTTGGCACCGCTTGGAGGATGGACCATGAGACTCCGGAACCTTCTGTGTTTGAGTCTGGTGATTCCGATCGCATGCCTTGCCACCGCGCAAATTCCCTGCGGTCCAACGGTGACACCACCTGCTTCACTCTTCGTGAACTGGCCGCAATTCCGATTTGGTCCAACGCACACAGGCTGCAATCCGTATGAGTCCGTGCTGTCACGCACGACCGTGGCCAACCTTGCCGTGGACTGGGAGTACGGAGCGGGGCCGACTGTCGGTTCGCCGACAGTGGCCAATGGTGTGGTCTATTTCGGTTCCGGCGCCGGTGAAGTGTACGCGGTCAATGCCAGGACGGGCGCGCTGATCTGGAAATACGCTACCGGGGGAGCAGTTGGCGCTGCTCCGGCGGTGGCCAACGGCGTAGTCTACATAGGGTCCTTTGACCACGATCTTTATGCGTTGAACGCTGCCACCGGGGCCCTTCTCTGGAAGTACGTTACCGGCGACGCCGTCGAATCGTCGGCGACAGTGGTCAACGGAATGGTGTATTTCGGCTCCGACGATACGAACGTGTACGCGCTGAACGCCGGCACCGGAGCACTCATCTGGAAATTCGTCACTGGCGGGTCTGTCATATCTTCACCGGCCGTGGCTAATGGTCTTGTATACGTTGGATCATTCGACGCGAATATGTATGCCTTGAATGCCATCACGGGCACGCTGCTGTGGAACTTCACGACGGGATTCTTCATTTACGGATCGCCGGCGGTGGCCAACGGGATGGTGTATTTCGGCTCCGATGACCTCTACGTGTACGCCCTGAACGCCAGCACGGGGGCATTCGTATGGAAGTACCAGACCGGCTACAACGAAGTGGAGTCTTCGCCGGCGGTGGCCGACGGCGTAGTGTACATCGGTGGATTTGACGAGTATGTTTACGCCCTGAACGCCGCCACCGGTGAGCTCCTCTGGAAGCACGGCACCGGATTCATTATCGTTTCTTCGCCGGCGGTGGCCAACGGCGTGGTGTACATCGGGTCCGACGATGACAATTTCTATGCGTTTAATTCCGCCACTGGCGCACTTCTCTGGAACTACATCACAGCGGGTTATCCCGACTCCTCGCCCGCGATAGCCAACGGCATGGTCTACATTGGAACCGAGTCCGGAGGCCTATACGCCTTCCATCTGCCGGGCCATTGAAATTCGGAGCCTGCGCTCATCGCCTGTGGCGCCTCGCTTCGTTCAGGATGACAGACAAAATTGGGATGTGCCGTGTCGGCCCGGCTGAAGCCAGGCCCTGATACAAAGCACGTCGGAGCTTCTTTAATCGGGGCACTGCTGGCTGGTTTCACGCGTGATAACTGATAGCTGACACCGCTTACTGAGAGCTGACGACTGATAGCTGACAGCTTCTTATTCCATCCGTCGCGCTGTGACATAGACCAACACCAATCCCAGCAGCATCACCGCTCCTTCCACGCGCGTTGACCAAACGTGCAGGCGATTGAACTCGACGCGGCGGGGGTCGTCGTGGGGAACGTTGTCGATGAAGCCCATCTGGTTGCGCAGCTCCATCATGCGCGAGGCGATGCCGAACATGGCGATCAGCGTCAGCAGGATCATGGCGTAGATCAGCAGGTTGCGCATCGCGAATGGCTGCGCCGCGCCGTCTACCACGCGCGCGTCGATCATCGAGGTTGCGGCGAAGACGATGCCGCAGATCAGGCCCATCCAGTGCATAATCCCGAGGCTGCGATTCACCACGTTGCCGGCGAACTGCCGTGCCGGAAGAATGCCGGGATGGAAGACCGTCGGCGCGAGCACGAAGGCGAAGAAGATGAGTCCGCCGACCCAGACGACAAGCGAGAGCAGCATGAGGAAGCGTAGGAAAGACATGGGTGTCAGGTATCAGGTTTCAGAAAGAAGCTGTCAGCCATCAGCTATCAGCTGTCAGCTGTCAGCTAAGTCTGTGCTCCTAGGCTGAGATTGTAAATATCACCTCGCATCCGAATTCGCAGTCCAATTATCTCGCCGGATTGGCGGCAAGCGAAAGCGCCGCGCCGCTCTAAGCTGACAGCTGATAGCTGACGGCTGACAGCCCTCTTTCTTACACCTGATGCCTGAAGCCTGACGCCTGCACGCCTGATACCCTCGTCAGCTCCTGCTCTCGATTTGAGCGGTGATTAAGACATCTTGCTTACCCGGCACCCCATCGGAATGAGAGCGACCATTTCAGACTTTCAGCGAAGGGTGACACGAGACATGACAAAGAAACTTATTTTGATGACAGGAACATTGCTGCTGTCCGGCTGTTTCGCGTATGCGCAGGCCGGCGGAGCGGGAGCAGGAGCTGGTTCGGGCGGAGCAGGGGCTGCCGCAGGTACCGGCGCAGGAGCCACAACTGGCGCCGTGGGCCAGACCGGCACGGGCACGGCTGGAATCCCCGGCTCGGCGACCGGCCAGGCCGGCACGACTGGTGCGGTTGGGACAGGCACTGCCGGTACTGCCGGCTCAGTGAGCGGGCAGGCCGCGACGCCGCCGACCGTAGACACAACGCCTTCCACCACCGGCACAACGGGGACGACGACGGGCACCATGGGGACGACCACTACTCCGCAGTCAACCACCGGAACCCCGGGCACGACCACCACTCCTGAAGGCAACAATGGAGCGGTTAGCGCCGGCAGCGGAACCGGAACCACGGGCACTCAGGGCATCAATACGACTCCGGGAACGGCGACCACTAACCCCAACGCAAACATGGGAACGACGAATCCGAACTCGAACATGGGGACCACCAACCCGAATTCGAACACGACTACGACCACACCTGAACCTCACCGCTAAATCAACCCACAACGCGGTAAACCAGGGAGCCTGCGAGGGCTCCCTTTTCGTTGCGAGAGTCCGACTCCCGACAGCTTGGGACCACGTTGAAGAAAGTCTGCGCAAGCAGCCCGTATATACTGCGTTCCGAATGCATCGATCGGTCAGCGAATCTCTCGAAGCGGCGGCGGCGCAATGCTGCGCGTAGGCCTCACCGGCGGCGTGGCCTGCGGCAAGTCCACCATCGGCGCCATGCTCGCGAGTCGCGGGGCACACTTCCTGCAGGCCGACACGCTGGCGCACCAGCTCTATTTGCCCGGAACCTCGGTGTACGACGCTGTGGTACATGCGTTCGGCGACGACATTGTCCGCAGCAATGGTCTGATCGATCGCGCAGCCCTGGCCAACAAAGCCTTCCCCGATCGTATTGCCGAGCTGAACGCCATCGTGCATCCTGCTGTGATCGAGGCGCAGAATCGGTGGCTGGCGGAACGCGAAGCTGAGGATGCTCACGGGATCGCCGTGTTGGAAGCGGCGCTGCTGATCGAAGCCGGAGCGGCAAAGGACTTCGACAAACTGATCGTCGTGACCTGCTCGTTCGAGCAGAAGATGGAGCATTACGCGCATCGCGCGGGGCTGTCGCTGGATGATGCGCGACGCGAGGTGGAGCGGCGCAGCGCAGCCCAGTTCAGCGACTCGCAAAAGGCGGCGCACGCCGATTACGTGATCGACAACTCGGGGACGCTGGAAGAAACGGAGCGGCAGGTGGAGCGGGTCTGGGGAGAGATTCAGCAATTAGCAACAAGCAATTAGATTTGTCATCACGAGGTCGCCTTGCGGCCGAGGGATCTGCTCTCGGTTGCATCGCCAACAAACCGGCCGTTCTGCAACTTCGAACGAGAGCAGATTCCTCGCGCCGAACGAAGGCGCTCGTAATGACAAGTCCGAGTGGGGTCTTCGACCCCGCCCTAAAATGACAAACCCAAGTAGATCTTCGACCCCGGCCCAAGCAGACCACTCGCTCATGGACCACCCTCCGAAGACCGGACGACTACAATCTAAGTTATCGCGGATCGACGTGGGGAGGGGTTTTTGCGGTGGCTTCTGTGGGTTGTACTGATCTGGTCAACGGCTTGCGCATTTGCGCAACAGAGCAATTCTTCTTCGAACCCCGCCGCGCCGCAGGATAGCCAGTCCGTTTCCGGCGACTCACAAAAGCCACCGGCAACGCCGCCGTCCCCTGCGCAAGCGGGCCACGCAAGCGCGGCTGACACTGCCAGCCAATCCGGAGCGCCGGCGGCCGTTCCCGCCTCGAAGCAGCAACCCCAGCGGATCCTCGGCATCATGCCCAACTTCCGAGCGGTCAGCGCAGGAGCGATCCCGCCGCCTCCGACGGTCAAGCAGAGCTTCATCCTTGCCACCAGGAACAGCTTCGACTACTCGTCGTTTATCTTTGTGGGCATCACTTCCCTGATGGCCGAAGCATCGGATAACCACCCACAACTGGGGAAAGGCATCGGCGGCTTCGGGCAGTACTACTGGCGGGGCCTGGTGGATAAGACCGATGGCAATTACCTGGTGCTCTTTGCCCTGCCCAGCGTTTTTCATCAGGACGAGCGTTACTACACCATGGGCGAGGGCCCGGTCTGGAAGCGAGGAGTTTACGCTGCCTCTCGCGTTTTGATCACGCCCAACTATCACGGGCACAATACCTTCAATATTTCGGAGTTGCTGGGTCGCGGCATCGCCCAGGGTATCTCGCTCGCCTATTACCCCAGCCAGGACCGCACCGGCGAAAAGCTGGCCGAGAAGTACGCGTATGCCATCGGACGCGACGCCCTCACTAGTGTCTTTCGCGAGTTCTGGCCCGATATCGCCACCCACGTGCTGCATCGCCACCCGTAATGCGGCGCACAACCGGGCTTTCCTAAACTCCGTACGCGCGTCCAACCCTCACCTGCGGTCTGCGCCCGGCTCACATTTAGCGCATCGCCGGGCGGGTACTCGCATCGAACACAGGTATAATGAGGGTCGAGTCTTCGGGCCGTATCTCCCCAGAGTAGCCCGTCCCTCCAGCACAATCGCGCAGCAAATACGATGTCAAAGACGACCAAAGCCGTTATCCTCAGCCTTTCCTTTGTACTCGCCACGTTCGTCATAGCCGGCGGACTAGGGGTCAAGGCCAGCACCAACAACAACGACGATTCCTACCGGCAGCTCGGCGTATACAGCGAAGTGCTCTCGCGCATTCGCACCGAGTACGTCGAGGACCCGAACATCGCCAAAGTCACCAACGGCGCTCTGCACGGGCTGCTGGAGTCGCTCGACGCCGATTCCAGCTATCTCGATCCCGCCGAGTACAAGGATTACAAGCAGCGTAAGGGCGAGGGCAAGGCCACGATTGGCGCGGCCATCTCGAAACGCTACGGTTACGCCGCGGTGATCTCGGTGATTCCGGGCGGGCCGGCGGACAAGGCGGGCGTGAACTCAGGCGACATCATTGAGGCGATCGAAGGCAAGACGACGCGCGATATGTCGCTGGCGGAGATCGACGGAATACTGGCCGGTCAGCCGGGCTCGGTGATCAACGTGTCCATCGTGCGGCCGCGCAAGGCGCAGCCGGTGAAGACGGCGATCACGCGCGAGATGGTGGTCGATCCTCCGGTGTCGGACAAGATGCTGGAAGCGGGCATCGGCTACATCAAGATTGACGACTTCCCCAAGGGCCGCTCGCAGGACGTTGCGGCCAAGCTGAAGCAGCTGGAGAAGGAAGGCGCAAAGAAGATCGTACTTGACTTGCGCAACTCCGGTGACGGCGAAGAGGACGAAGGTATCGCCACGGCGAACCTGTTCCTGAACCATGGAACCATCATCTACCTGCAAGGGCAGAAGTATCCCAAGCAGACGTTCAATGCCGATCCGCAGAAGACGGTAGTCAGCAACCTGCCGCTGGTGGTGCTGGTGAATCGCGGCACCGCGGGCCCGGCGGAGATCGTGGCTTCGGCCATCATGGAGAATGCGCGCGGCGATGTGGTCGGCGACAAGACGTTCGGTTCGGGAGCGATCCAGAAGGTCATCGAGATGCCGGATGGCTCAGCCCTAATCTTGTCGGTGGCGAAGTACTACTCGCCTTCCGGCAAGGCGCTGGAAGATACGGCCATCACACCGAACGTCCTGGTGGCTGATAACAGCGACGACTTCGCGGTTCCCGACGAGGACGATAACGCAGTCGACGATCAGACGCAGGAAAAGCAGAAAGTCAATCAGCCTGACGATCAGTTAAACAAAGCGATCGAGGTGCTGAAGAACCAGGGAACGAAGGCGTAAGAGCTTCTGGAGGATTTACGAGAGGCCCGTCAGCGATGCTGGCGGGCTTTTTAATTGCAGTCGCGAAATAGTGAATCGTCAGATGCTCTGGATTTCGTAGTAAGGGCAGAGTCGATTTCACCTCCGGCCTTGCTCAATTAGGTCCCTGATCTTCAGCCCACGCAGCGATAGACCGGAGCTGAGCTTTTGAATTCGAGCAATCGCCTCAGCCCGCTGCTTTACACTGAGTTTCTTCTTGATGGGTTTTGTCTTCATACACTTCACAGGTAGTTTAAATGTCCGCTGGTTCGCTTGCACTGGATTGCGAGCTGATATCTTCCCTTCACGATTTCCTCCGCGCCGAATCCGACGGCGCAAAAAGATACGACAGAGCCACCCCGCCGAGCACCATCCAGGCGAGGTTCTGACGCGCGGCGTGATCGCTGATCCAGAGACTTCCTACCGGGCTGAACAGAGTAGTTGCAAAAATTGCTGCTGAGAGCAGCGAGCCGATGACTCCCACCGCAATTCCGTAACGAACTGCGAGCGCCACCAGCACGGCAACGAACCAGAGCGGCAGGAACACTTTCACGTCGTGCCCCACGAACACCTTGGCCAGCAGATACGCCGCCCCCGCGACAAGAAGCACCGCCACGGTAGCTCTAAGCTTCTGTGACACTGTCGCCAGCATGTCCTTTGCGCTCTGCAACCTCGACATGTAAGTAAGATGGCACAAATCCAGAGTCACACCGCAAAATTCGCAAGCCGCCGGTCAGCTCACGAAAAGCAGCAGACACTCTGGAATTCGGTGGTTGCGCAACCGTTTGCGAGCAACAATTACTGGCAGCCCGGTCTCGTATTTCTGTCCGCGCCACGTCCGAATGAATAACGGTACCGACACATTACTGCTTCAGCTGTTCACCATCTTCGTTTGGGCGAAGGTGTTCGGCGAAGTCTTCGAACGGCTGAGGATGCCTGCCGTACTGGGAGAGATCCTGGCCGGCATCGTGCTGGGTCCCTACGCAGCGCGGATTATCGATCCCAGCCCAAGCATTATCTCGATTGCCGAAATCGGCGCCATCTTTCTGCTGTTCACCGTTGGCCTTGAAACCAGTCCCAGCGACCTCATCCGGCTGGGACGCACCTCGATGAACGTCGCGGTCGCCGGCATTCTGCTGCCCTTCGCCACCGGCTTCGCGTACATGAAGATCACAGGCGAGACCACGCCCGAGTCGGCGTTCGTGGCGGCCGCGATGGTGGCGACCAGCGTCGGCATTACAGCACGAGTGTTGCAGGACCTGGGAGTTCTCCGCAGCCGCGCGGCGAGAATCATTCTGGGTGCGGCGGTGTTCGATGACATCCTGGGAATGGTCTTGCTCGCGGTGGTGGTGAGCCTGGCGAGCGGCGCGGGAATTCGCTGGCTGCACCTCGGGGTAGTGCTGGTGGAAGCAGTCGGTTTCGCGGCATTCATGATCTACGTTGGGCCCAATGTGGTTGGCCGCATGAAGCCGGGGCTGCAGCGGCTGTCGACGCGAGACGCTCCGCTGGTACTGGCGCTGTCGATCTGCATGCTGCTGTCGGTGGCGGCAACCAAGATCGGCATGGCTGCCATCATCGGAGCATTTTTTGCGGGGCTCATCTTCTCCGACTACTCGCCCGAGTGGAACCTGAAGCCGCGGGTACACGGCATCAACGAGTTTCTCTCCCCATTCTTCTTTTTCACCATGGGAGCGCGCCTGGACATCCACGTGTTCAGCAAGAATGTGGTTGTCGTCGCGTTGGTAATTTCGCTGTTGGCGTTGATCACCAAGGTCATCGGCTGCGGCGCCGCGGTGCTGCATGAAGGCTGGAAGCGCGCGCTGAAGGTCGGTGTAGGCATGACGCCGCGCGGCGAAGTGGCGTTGATCGTGGCGCTCATCGGATTGCAAATGAACATGGTGTCGCAACGCGCCTATGCCATCGTCATCATCATGACCGCCATTACGACGCTGGTGCCGACGCCGCTGCTGCGTTATTTGTTTCGCGACGAGATTCCGCGCCGGCCGGTTGCCGTTGCCGACGACGAGGAGCGGGTGCAGATCGGCTGACTGCGCCTCGTATAATCCTGCTGAAGACATGAATGGAGGAAGCTCTGTTCGGTCGGTGCTTTTTGATGGGTAAGCAGACGGCGTTATGCAGAGAGCACTGCGGCCTTGCATCGTATCAGGGCACGACTTCAGTCGTGCCGAAAAGGGCAGCGGAGATGAACCGGCTTTAGCCGCTGCAGATCTCGGCAAGGAAACAGGGGCTAAAGCCTAAGTTATGGGCGCAGCTTGCGGCACGACTGAAGTCGTGCCCTGATACAAACCCGCGCTCAGGCGCTGACACAAACGGCTCCTTGTGCTCGATTGTCCGTCGTCCGTGAAGCTTGCCTGTTGAAGTCGCCGAACTCTTCAGACTTTCCTAAAGATCGCTAATAAAGGAGATCGCATGCCAGGCGTGGAAGGCCGAGTTGCGCTGGTGACAGGAGCTTCACAGGGAATCGGACGAGCATGTGCCTTGGTGCTCGCCTCCTCAGGCGCGAAGGTTGCGCTTTGTGCTCGCAGCCAGGAAAAGCTGGAGCAGGTCGCGGCGGAAATTACGGCCGCGGACGGCGAGTCAGCGGTCTTCAAGATGGACGTTGCTAACGACGAGGAGATCAAGTCGGGGGTCAAGGCCATCGTCGCGCAGTTCGGCAAAGTCGACATCCTGGTGAACAACGCCGGAATTACGCGTGATCAACTGGTCATGCGCATGAAGCGCGCCGATTGGGATGACGTCCTCAACACCAACCTGACCGCTCCGTTTCTTCTTACCCAGGCGGTGATCAGTTCGATGCTGAAGCAGCGCTGGGGCCGCATCATCAACATCACCAGCATCTTCGGACAGATCGGCCAGGCGGGGCAGGCGAACTATGCCTCGGCGAAAGCCGGACTGATCGGCCTGACCATGGCGGTGGCGCGCGAGGTCGCTTCGCGCAACATCACCGTGAACGCCGTCGCCCCCGGCTGGATCGAAACGGCGATGACCTCCGTTCTGTCGGACGAGATGAAAGAAGGCATGATGAAGAGCGTTCCGCTGGGACGTGTCGGGACCGACATCGACGTGGCACACGCGGTGAAATTTCTCGCGTCGGAAGAGGCGGGATATATCACCGGCGAAGTGCTGAAGGTCAACGGCGGAATTCTGATGGGGTGATGGCGCAGCACCAATGCCAGAGATCGTACAAGTCCAGACCGGGGAGCAGATCCAGGCGGTCCGCGCCATGTTTCAGGAGTATCACTCCGAGTTGCCGTCGCAGATCCGCACCCTGCACTTCGAGCAGGAGGTCGAGAGCTTACCCGGAAAATATGCTCCGCCGGATGGCGCGCTGTTGCTGGCGACGGTCGCGGGTCAGCCCGCCGGATGCGTTGGGCTTCGTCCATTTCCGGGAGTGGAAGGAGCCTGCGAAATGAAGCGGCTGTATGTGCGGCCCGCCTTTCGCGGAGACAAACTCGGCGTGCTGCTGGTGCAACAAATCATCAGCGAAGCACGAACCCGTGGTTATCGATGTTTACGCTTAGATACTCATCCGCCTACTATGCAATCGGCCGTAGCGCTCTACACGAGGTTCGGATTCGCGGTGCTTGCGGACGTAACGAATGCGGTGCCGGAACTGTTGTACATGGAACTGAGTTTATAGACAACCTTACCCCGATGGTGGGGGGCTACTCACACCTTAGTAACTTAACGGTATCCACTAACAGTCCCATTGCTGCACCAGCGTGAAGATAAATAGCGCCACCCGCGTAAAAGGCTTGCCAATCGACAGACACTCTGATTACTATGCAGTCACCCCCTCAATGCCACTTCTTATCAAAGGTTGAGCAGCGCGATGAACATCGGCGAAACGATTCGGAATTACCGCCTGCAAAAAGGAATGTCCCAAGGAGATATCGAGAAGCGCACTGGCCTTTTGCGCTGTTATCTGTCGCGGGTTGAAAATGGACACACCGTGCCGTCGCTCGACACGCTAGCGAAGATTGCCACCGCGATGGAGCTGCCGCTGGCGCAGTTCTTCCACAATGGAGCCGGAGACAACGGAGCCAAAGCAGGACCGCAGCTGGCGGAAGACGAAGTACGCTTCCTCACCCAAATCCGCCGTTACTCGCCGAGTTTGAACGACAGCGACCGCAAGCTGGTCTTGGCCATGATCAAGAAAATGGCAGCCAGCACCGGCAAGTAGCTTTTCGGCAAGATCGAAGGCATCCGATAAATCAGTTTGCCTTGTATCAGGGCACGCCTTTCAGGCGCGCCGAGTGGGGCGTAGAAATGTCAGGGCTTCAGCCCCTGCAAAGCCGGACATGCAGGGGCTGAAGCCCAAGATAATTATTGCCCGTCTACGGCCCGGCTGAAGCCGTGCCCTGATACAAAACGAATCATGAGATAGCTTCTAGTTGGCGTCCGCCAAGCTGCGTCAGGCGGCTTTGCTGACTTCGGCTAGAGCGAGGACCGCCAACTCCAGCCGGTCATGCGCTCCTGTCTTGGAGAAGATGCTTTGCAGGTGGCGCTTCACCGTGTTCTCGCTGATCGTCAATTCGCTCGCGATATCACGATTCTTCATGCCGCGCGCCACCATGAAGGAAATCTGCCGCTCGCGTTCGGAGAGCCGCGCCATCGACGTTGGCTTGGGCTGCGGGTCAGCCACCATGGCGTTTAATACGCTGCGCGCCACGTCATCGGAGAACGCCAACTCACCCTCAGCCACGGTGCGAATCGCGGCGAACAGCTTCTGCGGATTGTCGCCTTTGAGGACCAGGCCGCGCGCTCCCAGTCTCACCACCTGCACATAGTCGCCCTGGCTTTCCGAGCCGGTCAGCACCACCGACGCGACGCGATCACCGGCGCGATCTAACGTGCGCAGTACTTCGAAGCCGTCGCCGTGCGGCATAAACAGATCGAGGACCAGCACGTGGGGGCGGTGCTCCTGCACCAACTGCAAGGCTTCTTCGCCATTCGCAGCTGAACCGACCACGTTAAAGTCGGGCTGCGTGTGCAGTAAGGCGGTCAGCGACTCCCGTAGAACTCCATGATCATCGGCGATAACGATAGCGATCTGGTTTTGCATAAGTCAGCGGACTTAGATGCCGATTGTGGGCCGGGGAACAGCCGCTCCACCCGAAGGTAGCCTTCAGCTATTCTGTTAAAGAGTGATGCAATTTTTTCTAAGTAGGCTGTACAGCTGAGGACAAATACCCTAGGCGAGGAGATCATGGGCAAGATACAGCGGGCAATCCTAAGTGTTACCGACAAGACCGGGCTCGATGAATTTGCCCGGAAATTACACCAACTTGGAGTAGAACTGGTCTCCACCGGAGGCACCGCCAAGCTGCTGCGGGATTCGGGAATTCCAGTGAAGGATATCTCCGAGCTCACCGGCTTCCCCGAGATGCTGGACGGCCGGGTGAAGACGCTGCATCCCAAGGTGCACGGCGGCATACTTCATATCCGCGACAATCAGCAGCATAAAGACGCGGTCGCGCAACACGGCATTGTGCCCATCGACATGGTGGTGGTGAACCTGTACGCGTTTGAGAAGACTGCTTCCAAGCCGGGCGTGAGCTTTCACGAACTGATTGAGAACATCGACATCGGTGGGCCTTCGATGGTGCGTTCGGCGGCAAAGAATTTCCAGGATGTCGCGATCGTCACCTCGCCTGCTGACTACGATGCCATCGCGCAGGAGATGCAGCGCAATGGCGGGGCACTCTCGCTTGCGACCAAGTGGCGACTGGCACAGAAGGCTTTCGCCACGACTGCGGCATACGATTCGGCGATCGCATCGACACTGGAGCGGGTTGCGTCACCCGAGGGAAAGCTCGAGGTCAACGAGCAGGGCTTTCCGCAGACGCTGCGGCTGTCCTTCAACAAGGCTTTTGATTTGCGCTACGGCGAGAATCCGCACCAGAAAGCCGCGCTGTACAGCGATGGTTCGGGCAAAGGCGTTGCGAACGGCAAGCAGCTTCAGGGCAAGGAACTCAGCTACAACAACATCGTCGACCTGCAAGCGGCGTGGGACTTGGCTCAGGAGTTCGACGGGCCGGTATGCGCCATCATCAAGCACACCAACCCCTGCGGCACAGCAGTGGCGGATTCGCTGGCGGAAGCGTACCGGCGCGCGTTGGAGTGCGATCCGATATCGGCGTTTGGCGGCGTGATTGGAGTGAATCGCCCGATCGATCAGGAAACGGCAACGGAGATGGCGAAGCTGTTTTTGGAAGTCATCGCCGCGCCAAAGTTTGACGATGCCGCGCGCGAAGTCTTCGCCACCAAGAAGAACCTGCGGCTGGTCGAAGTCGTTCCCATGGAGCAGAAGTGGGTGCTGAAGAATGTTTCCGGCGGCGTGCTGCTGCAGGACAACGATATGCGTCCGCTGAGTGAGGCTGATCTCAAAGTGGTGAGTGAGCGCAAGCCGACTGACGCCGAGATGCGCGACCTGCTGTTTGCCTGGAAGATTTGCAAGCACGTGAAGTCCAACGCAATTCTCTACGCGCGCAACGGCCAGACCACCGGCGTCGGCGCAGGGCAGATGAGCCGCGTGGACTCAGCGCGCATCGGCGCGATGAAGTCGGTGCTCGGCATCAAGGGCTCAGTCGCGGCCTCAGATGCGTTCTTCCCATTTCCCGACGGAGTTGAGGTCATTGCCGAAGCGGGCGCGACGGCCATCATCCAGCCCGGCGGGTCAGTGAAAGACAAGGATGTGGTCGACACTGCGAACAAGCTGGGCTTAGCGATGGTGCTGACCGGAGTGCGGCACTTCCGGCACTAGGGAGATAGCCATGAGCAAGAACGTAAATGAGATTGTCAAGGGCCTGAGCCCCGTGCAGCGCAAGAGGGTGGAGACTCGCGCAGCCCAGCTCATTGCTGAGGAAATGACGCTCCGGGAGGTTCGTAAGGCGCGTAGGCTCACTCAGCAGAAGATCTGATCGTGCAATGTAACCTGATCATCGCGGATGCACTCCAAGACTGATGCGGCCACCATTTCGATCCAAGCAGGACGTCGTCATTCATGCACCATTGGAAGCAGTGTGGGCATTCTGCATGGATCTCACTAAAATCCCGGAGTTCCATCCTCGCGTCTACAAAGTCGACCTGATTGATGAAAGTGCGGTTCGCGGAGTGGGAGTGTCTTATCAATGCTGTCTTTCTGGCGGGAAGCACACTTGCATTGAGAAGGACGTCGAAATCGTCCCGCTGGAAAAGATTGTCACCGTGTTACCCCACGACACGTTCGGAATAAGCAAGATCCTCAGCGATTACACGGTAGAAACGACGTTTCAGAAGCTGGGCGATTCTTCAACGAAGGTAGAAATCAGCCACTACTACTCGACGCCAACGCTGAAATCCAAGCTCCTCAACCTTATTGCAAAGGGCAAGATCGGTCGCGAAACTCACGACACCCTAAGCGCGGCCAAAGCTCTCATAGAAGCCACTCGGCATACCGGCTAGACATTTATGAAGCTGATTTTAGTCACAATTTGGAAACGTTCGAGCACAGCCGGGCACCTAAGATGGATTGTGCGCGTGGATTTGCCGGTCTACGTTTAAACTTAACCCCGCATGAGCCAGAACCAAGGAATCCCCCCACGCACTGCCGGTGGTCTCGAGGCCCGAATCCGCGAGTCACTGGTCACGCGCGCGTTGATTGTCCCTGTCCAGCAGTTCATCCACATTCAAGGCGTAAGCAGCATCATGCTTCTGCTGGCTGCGGTTGCCGCGCTGGTGTGGGCCAACTCGCCATGGCATGAGTCCTATCACCACGTGTGGGATTTGGAGCTGCGACTGGGGCGGTTGCAATTGCCAGTTCACGCCTGGATCAACGATGCCCTGATGGCGATCTTTTTCTTCCTCGTCGGCATGGAGATCAAGCACGAGATTGTGCACGGCGAGCTCTCCGACATGCGGCGCGCATCGCTGCCCATCTTCGCTGCGCTGGGAGGAATGATCGTTCCGGCGCTCATTTACGCTGCGATCAACTTTCGCCAGGAGGGAGCGCACGGGTGGGGCATTCCCATGGCAACGGACATCGCGTTTTCCCTCGGCGTGCTGGCCATGGTGAAAGGGATTCCGGCGGAGCTGAAGGTCTTCCTGCTCTCGCTCGCAATCGCAGATGACATTGGAGCGATCGCCGTCATCGCTATTTTCTACACCGAGACGCTGCGGGTGCAATCGCTGATCGTAGGCCTGCTGCTGCTGGTGATTATTTATCTCGTACATCGGGTAGGCATTCAGCGTCCGATGCTTTATGCGCTGCTGGGAGTTTTGTTCTGGGTAGCGATTCTGCGCTCCGGAATTCACGCCACCATCGCCGGGGTCATCCTGGGATTCATGGTGCCCACCACACCGCGCTTGAGCTTTGCAGAGTTCGAGAACATTGGAACCGATATCGTGAAGCGCTACCGCGAAGCGCTGGCCGCGGACGATACATCCACGGCCACTCGAATGCTTGGCGTGCTGGAACAGGTAGTGAGTGCAACCGAGGCGCCTTCAGAACGGCTGACACGAAAGCTCAACGACTGGGTGTCGTTTCTCGTGTTGCCGCTTGTTTGCGCTGGCGAATGCCGGGGTCGAATTTTCTGCAGGTGGTTTCGGCGACCTGCTGCGCAGTCACGTGGCGTGGGGCGTTTTCTTCGGCCTGGTGTTGGGCAAGCCGCTGGGCATCTTCGCCTTCTCGTGGGCGGCGGTAAAGATGGGGATTGCGAAGCTGCCTCATCATGTGAGTTGGAAGCTGGTGAGCGCGGTGGGGACCCTGGCCGGAATCGGCTTCACGGTTTCGATCTTCATCAGCTCGTTGGCGTTTGACAATCCCGTCCTACTCACGGACGCAAAGGCTGCCGTACTCGGGGCCTCTGTTGTTGCGGGACTTGTAGGTTATTTCGTCATGCGCCATGACGTCGGCGAAGAAGAGCAACCCGTGGTCTCGGAGGCAGTCGTCAACTGACGTCATCGGGTTCTACTCCGAAATTTTGATTTATGCTACTCAGTGTGGCTGTTGACCTTTTCAGGCTAGAAGCAGCTTATGAGCTAACCATTCCTGCCGAGCGCCCCCCGATTCGGCGGTACCAAAGGAGCAGATAGCATGCGATCCAGGATTTACGGCCTCGTTCTAAGCGCACTCCTCGTCGTTGGCATGGCAGGATGCAGCAAGAAGGAGCAAACTGCACAGACTCCACCGGCTGACCAGTCGGCGCAGACGGCACAAACGACTGCAAACGGAACCCCGCCGGCCGGGCAGATGAGCCAGCCGGGGGCGACGCAAACGTCCCCGACCACAGGCGCAGCTCCGGCTCCCGCGCCCATGCCGGAGCAGGCACAACAGCAGGCTCCGCCGCCGCCACCTCCGCCGCCGCCGTTAGTGGTGCCTGCCGGCACGTCGCTGGTGGTGCGGCTGGGCTCTACGCTCGATACCAAGACAGCGGAAGCGGGACAGCCTTTCAACGGCGTTCTTGCCCGCTCGGTGACGGTGGGAGGCGAGGTGGCAATTCCCGCCGGAGCAGGCGTGAGCGGCACGGTGGTGGAGTCGAAATCTCCGGGTAAGTTCAAGGGCGAAGGCTTGCTCTCCATCACGCTAAATTCGATCAACGTGGGCGGAGCGCCGAGAGAGATCGCAACCTCAACCTTCACCCAGACCATCAAGGGCAAAGGCAAGAGAACTGCCGTTGCAGTGGGCGGTGGCACCGGCGCAGGCGCCTTGATCGGCGGCCTTGCCGGCGGCGGTAAGGGTGCTCTCATCGGAGGCCTCGTCGGCGCGGGCGCAGGCACTGCAGGAGCAGCCTTCACCGGCAACAAGGACCTGCAGATTCCGGCTGAGACGGCCGTGACGTTCCGGCTGGCCAACTCGATCACGGTGCCGCACAGGGAAAAGAAAACGGAGTCGGAACAGCCGCCTCCAGCGCAGTAAGTTCATTCTCAATCCATACAAGAGCAAGGGAGGCCGCGTGGCCTCCTTTTCTGGCGTAATGGGGTGGCCATTCGGCCTGGACAGGGTGGCCCATCCGGGCTGGGTTTGCCCGGGTGGGATCTCTAACTGGCCTGGATATTCCTGGCGTACGAACGAAAATCCCCACCCCGGCAACAGATGCCGGAATGGGGCACCCGAGTTTCGGTTCAGCTAACAGATATTGATTTACGCCGCGCGGCGCTCGCGGATAGCATCGCGAACCCGGCTGCGCAGGGCGTCGGTCCAATCGTTCCAGCCATGCTGTGTTTGAGCGTGCTCCCGCGCCTGCTCCATGATCTCGTCGTCCGACGCGCCTGAGGTTTCCCAGCGGCAATCGGCATTGCCCATATCAGCGCAGCGGAACGTGCGATCGTGCCCTTCGTGGGTGACGTTCATTGAAGTTGCAGCTCGCGCCCGTACGCCGCGAAAGCTCAGCCTGGTTGTCTCCCACGTTGCGGGAGGTCTGGCCATCCTTGCTGACGGAGGGCGGGTTTCCCGAGAGCGCTCGCCGTTCGTCGGTGGTGTTGCCCCATCCCTCGGTGCCGGTAGTAGGGGCTGACGGATTCACGGTATGGGTCTTTGGGTCGACGCTGGGATTGGCAGCGAGGTCGGAGTCCAAATTCGGTTTAGGATCGTTGGCCACGTGGTCGTCTCCTCTTAAATGACGTGAGATAAGATGGCCGAAATTGGGACGGGGGTGTCGGGGGGGGAGTTTATCACCGTCGCCCCACTCGGGCTGGTTTTGCCCGGGCGGGTCTCTAACCAGTGACTGAAGCTTCTTGGCCCACGAACAAAAAGCCCCACCCCGGCAACTGAAGCCGGAATGGGGCACCCAAATTCTTTTGTTCCGTTCACTCCGTGTCTCTGTGCCTCTGTGGTGAATTACTTCTTCCTCTTGGCTCTGCGTTCCGCGGCCCAGCCTTCTTTGTTCACCTGTCGTCCGCGCCCTAATGCCAGCGCATCCGCCGGAACATCTTCGGTGATGCACGACGCTGCTCCGACATAAGCTCCCTTGCCGAGGCGCACCGGCGCGACCAGCGTTGAGTCGCTGCCGATGAAGACGCCGTCTTCGATCACAGTCCCGTGCTTGTTCACGCCGTCGTAGTTGCAGGTGATCGTCCCGGCGCCGACGTTGACACCCTCACCGATTTCAGCGTCGCCGAGATAGCTGAGATGGTTGGCTTTCGATCCTTTGCCCAGCCGAGTCTTCTTGGTCTCGACGAAGTTGCCGACGTGCGCGCCTTCGCCGATATCGCTGCCCGGACGCAGATGCGAATACGGACCGAGGATCGCTCCCTTGCGCACCACTGAGTCTTCCATGATGCAGCCCGGCTTGATGAGCACTTCGTCGCCGATCTCGCAGTTGGTAATGATCGAGTAAGAGCGAATGCGACAGTCGGAGCCAATCTTCGTTTTGCCGATAATCTGCACGAAGGGCTCGATCACGGTGTCGGTGCCGATCTCGACGTCGGCATCGATGTCGCAAGTTTCGGGGCGAAAGATGGTCGTGCCGGCGGCCATCAGCTCATGCGTCTTACGAGCGCGCAGCTTGGAATCGAGCTCGGCCAACTCCATACGAGTGTTAACGCCTAACACTTCGTTGGAATCCTCGGCCGCCGTAGCGAGAACCTTCTCCCCGGCATCCCCGAGAATGGCAGCCATGTCGGTGAGGTAGAACTCGTGCGCGTTGTTCTCGGTGCTTGAGCTGGTCGATGTGCTGAAACAGCGGCTTGGTCGCAAACGCGTAGATTCCCGAGTTGACCTCGCGCTGCTCGCCTTCATCGTCGCGTAACGATTTCTGCTCGACGATGCGCTCCAACTCGTCGGTCGGGCTGCCGTGCAGCGTGCGGCGAAACACACGCCCATAGCCGGTTGGATCGTCGGGGCGAGCGGTCAGCACCGTCATTGCAGCGTCGCCGCTGATATGAAAGTCGCGGACCCGTTCGATGGTCTCCGGCCGAATCAACGGCACATCGCCCGAAAGCACCAGCACGTGCGCGAAGCTCTGCAACGCGCTGCGCGCCTGCATCATGGCGTGTCCGGTGCCCAGCTGCTCGGTCTGGCGCACGAAGTTAATCCCGGTGGAGCGCAGCGCCGCTTCGACCCGATCGGCCTCATGCCCGATGATGGCGAAGATATTCTGCGGCGCAACCACCCGGCTGGCGGCAGCAACGACATGCGCCAGCAACGGCTTGCCGCCGATCTCGTGCAGCACCTTGGGATGGCGAGATTTGAGCCGCGTGCCCTTCCCGGCAGCAAGAATGGCGACAGCGAACATGAAGTCAGGCTGGTCGTGAGAGTCAGAGCTCTGGTTGGCCATGATGTTCCGTTCTCGTTGGGGATTTACGACTTGCTTCGCGAGGCGACAGCAGGAGTTTCGCGCACTTCCATCATAAGCCGAAGCAGGTCGTGCGCAACGTTCCGGGTATTATGGCGAGCGATGAGCCCGTCGGGCATGCGCATCTCTTCCACCAGATAGTCACCCAGGATCGGCCTAACGCCGAGCTCTTCAATTTTCTGCAAATCAGTCTCAATGGGAGACTGCAACTGTCTCAGCATATTTCTGCTCGAGCGGCGCGGATGCCGGGTGTGCTGTTAACCAGCGCGTATTCGAAGAACTGGTGCCGTGCATGTTTGTAGAGCGCTCGGATGTGGTCCGACGCGCTCAATCCCAGGCTCTCGTTGGCCTGCGTCATCAGATTGCACACGAAAACCTTTGTCGCGCGCGAGGCTTGGATCGCCTTCGACACATCGCGCACCAGCAGGTTGGGTACAAGGCTGGTGAACAGCGATCCCGGACCGACGGTGATGAGGTCGGCGTTCTCGATCGCTTCCAGGGTCACGGGCAACGGCTTCGCATTGGCGGGAGCCATGCGCAGCTCCACGATGCGACGGTCGCTGGCGGTGATGTTGGTCTCCCCGCGAACGAAGGAGCCGTCGTCCATCACCGCGTAGAGCTGAGCGTTACTTGTGGTGGCTGGATAGATGTTGCCACGTGTGGCGAGAATGGCGGCAGAGAGCTCGACCGCCTTGCTGAAGTCGCCGGTGACCTCAGCCAGTGCCGACAAGAATAGATTGCCGAAGCTATGGCCTTCCAGTCCTTCGCCGGCTGTGAAGCGATAGCGAAACAGCTTCGAGAGCAGCGCCTCGTCTTCCGCCAGTGCGACAATGCAGTTGCGGACATCGCCCGGCGCCGGCATGTTGAGCTCGCGTCGAAGGCGTCCGCTGGAGCCGCCATCGTCGCTGACAGTCACGACGGCGCTCAGTTGCGAAATGAACGGCAGATTCGGGATCGAGGTCAGGCTCGCCGGGCAAACAGACGTATTGCTTCAGGCCGTGCAGCAGGGTGGACAGTCCGGTGCCGCCTCCCATGGCGACGACCCGGAGCGCTCGCGAGTCTTCGAGCTGGCGTGCAATCTGCATTGGCAGCGGTGTGCGCGCCTAGAAGTGCCAGTTCTGCGTGAATCGGACGGCAATTCCGCGCTGGTATCAGGATAAAGCAGTTCGGTGAAGCGCGGGTCATCCGCCAGACCTTTGAAGTCGGAATCGTTGCGGGCCTGGAAGCGATTGGCCGGGTTCAGCCGGATGGCTTCGTTCAAGGCTGGTGATGGACTCCGGGAAGTGTCCCATCAGGCAATTCAACGCAGCCATGCCGTACCAGATGTAGTCGAGCTGCGGGGATTTCTTGATCAAGGCTTCAAAATTCTCCCGCGCCAACAGATAGTCGCCCATGTTCATCAACGAGATGGCATAGTCATACTGCTCTTCGGGCGTCTTGAAATGGTTGGAAGCGTGGCTCAGGTGCTGGTTGCAGGTGTTGAGGTGGACCGCCGCGCGGTCGGCAAGTTCAGGGCTGGCGCCGGTCACCACCTTTTCAAAACATGCTCTTGGCCCGATCGTACTTGTGGGTCTGCATCGCCTTCAGGCCGGCTTCGTAGTTCTGAACCGCCTGAACGAACCGCGGGTCGTCGGAAACCTTCGTCGGCTTACTCATACCAGACTTGTCGGAAGCCTTCATGGATGCTGATTGCGCCTTAACCCTCGGGTTAGCAGGAGCCCCTTTGCGAGCTGCTGCGGTTTTTTTGTTCATTCAGTCTGTCCCAGTCGGGCGGGTTCAAATGGCAGAACCCATCGCACAGGGCCTGGATAGAAATCGATGTTCTGATTAGATGGAGATTCTCACCCGCAATCGCTTCCCACGTCAACTGACCTAAGTTGCAGCTCCGCGAGCCGCTAGTCCACCTTGGCGGCTGCGTCAAGATCAATCGACTTCCAGTCGCCCTTGATAATCCCAGCCCGAATCTGCGTCGGCGTCTTCTTAGCTTCGTCTGCTCGTACGCGTAGAACACCTCTTTCATGCAGATACCGCAATGGGCTCCGTGATCGCTCTCGATAGCATGTGTGCAGGCTCTTGTGTCCGATGCGTTCGCAATAGCAATAACAGGGGAGCTGGTTGAGAACGCCCGGAATCTTGGCCGCCAACTCGTAGGCGTGAACCTGATAAGGGTTGGAGAACATCTCGCCCACGCGCTGATCGGCGGGCAGGATGGGCATTAGCTCTCCCGCTTTCGGCGGAGCCGTGTTGTAGGCCGGAACATGGTCTCCCTGGGCAAAGGCCACCATGGCCAACGCCGACACACCTGCAAGCAACCACAGTCTGCGCATCCTCAAACCTCTGGGCGATATTCTATATGCAAAACGGGATCGACTCGCGGCGCGTGCAATGACGCGTGGTTGCGATACCCGCGGAACTCGATTTTTTCCTGCGACGCCCTTCTGGTGGACGTCGAACCATGTGGGGCGTCTAAGATAGAAGTTATGGACAGAGACGAAAACGAGGTCATTGCGCCTGCCAACGATCTTGCACCGGTTGTGCCCGTGACTCGCAGCAGCGGGCTGCTGGTCACGGCGTGGGTGCGCGACATCATCATCTCGCTCGTCATCTCCATTCTGTTCATCATCTTCCTGTATCAGCCGGTGAAGGTTGAAGGCACCAGCATGATGCCCACGCTGGCGGACCAGGAACGCGTCTTCATCAATAAGTTCGTATACAAGTTGGAACCGATCAACCGCGGCGACGTCGTGGTATTTCGCTACCCGCGCGATGTCTCGAAGAGCTACATCAAGCGCGTGATCGCCGTTGCGGGCGACCGCGTCCGTATCGATGATGGCGTGGTTTACGTGAACGACGTACGCCTTCCCGAGCCTTACGTTCCGGAAGACTACTGGGATACGCGTTCGTATCCTGAGACCGTGGTGCCGAGATATTCCTACTTCGTGCTTGGGCGACCATCGCAACCTGTCGAACGACAGCCGTGACTTCGGTCCGGTCAGGGAACAGTACATCTACGGCAAAGCCGTCTTCGGATACTGGCCTTTCGACAAGCTGGGCACACTGCGATAGATTTCGGCGCAGCTTGCGGGCGCTTCTTTCGCCTCCCGCGATCCCGAATGCGGATCCGTCAGACCTGAGTCGGATGCATTTGCACGATATGCGATTCCAGCGAATCGTCTTACAATGCTTGCGCATGAAGCGCACGGCGTTGCTTTGATTGCGGTCTTCGATGCATTCATTCGGCGATCGTGACTTCGTCAATAGGTCACTGCGGACCAGGAGACGATGGCTGGATGGCGTATCATCGCTCACAAGAAGCCTCGTTTGCGAGCACAAGGGGACTAACACCGGACGCAGGTTGAGACGCTACGGACTTCAGTACCTCGGACGATGCTACGATCCGAGTCAAAGGCCGGTCTTCTTCAGTCAGCATGTAGCTACGACCAGTTGGCGCGAATGGGGGTATTGCAGGCGACCGTTTACGACCGGCAAACCAACTTTCGAGTTCTGGACCGCAATATCCACCCATCGCCCATAGCCGTCACTATCGACTTTCTGCTGACCGCGCCGGACGCAGAAAGCCAAAGCACTGAGTCTCTGATAAAATCGATAAAATCCACTCCCCGGAGTAACAATGCAAGCAATCCTTGCGCTGGAAGACGGGCGGATCTTCCACGGCAAAGGCTACGGCGCAAAAGGCGAATGCTACGGCGAAGTCGTTTTTAATACCTCCATCACCGGCTACCAGGAAATCTTCACCGATCCTTCCTACGCCGGGCAGATCGTAGTTCTCACCAATCCTGAAATCGGCAATTACGGCACCAACTCCGACGACAACGAGGCCACGCGTCCGTACATCGAGGGCCTGATCGTGCGCGAGTTTTCGCGCGTCAGCTCGAACTGGCGCTCGCAGGAGGTCGCCGAGGAATATCTCGAGCGCTACAAGATTCCCGTGCTGGCCGAAATCGATACCCGCGCGCTGGTGCGGCATCTGCGCGACAACGGCGTCATGCGTGGCGTGGTCTCGACCCTGGAAAGCGATCCCGAAAAGCTGGTCGCCAAGGCGCGCTCGATTCCGAAGATGGATGGCACCGACCTCGCGAAGGAAGTCACGACGCCGCGCGTCTATGAGTGGGACGAAGGCGTGCGCTCCTACGAGCCGACGGAAGTGGTCGGCGTGAAAGACGCGCCGCCCGAAACATCACGTCGTCGCCTACGACTACGGCATCAAGCACAACATTCTGCGCCGCCTGGTCGGCGAGTGCTGCCGCGTGACCGTGGTTCCGGCGACGACCAGCGCGGAAGACGTGCTGGCGATGAAGCCCGACGGCGTCTTCCTGTCGAATGGCCCGGGCGATCCGGAGCCGGTGACCTACGCGCAGGAGAACATTCGCCGCATGATGGGCAAGGTGCCGATCTTCGGCATCTGCCTCGGACATCAGTTGATCGGGCTGGCGCTGGGCGGCAAGACCTACAAGCTGCGCTTCGGGCATCACGGCGGCAATCATCCGGTGAAGCAGATGGCGACCGGCAAGATCGAGATCACGGCGCACAATCACAACTTCGCCGTCGATCCCGATTCGCTGAAGCAGAGCGAAGTCGACCTGACGCACATCGACCTGAACGACAACACGCTGGAAGGCCTGCGCCATCGCTCGCTGCCGCTGTTCAGCGTGCAGTATCACCCGGAAGCCGCGCCCGGCCCCCACGACTCGCACTACCTGTTCAAGGATTTTGTGAAGATGATGGAGGAGTGGAAGGGATAGATGGGGACGGGTAGATGCGAAGGGGCGCACCTTCAGGTGCGCCGAATGGGTGAGTTTTGAAGGGCGCGCCTTTAGGTGCGCCGAGTAGGCCTTCTGAGAGTGCGGCTTTAGCCGCTGAGGGAAGTCGAATTTGAGACCGACCAGGAAAGATACTCAACCCGGATACACATACTTTGTCACTTCTCAGACATGGCAGCGGCGCGCTTTATTCAACAAGCCAGCATGGGCCGAGCTGTTCATGGAGACTCTCCAGAGCTATCGCGGCCGAGCTTACGAGTTGCACGAATATGTTCTAATGCCGGAACACTTCCACATCCTGATTACTCCGACTGTCACGCTGGAGCGCGCCGTTCAGTTCATCAAGGGTGGCTTCTCGTTTCGCGCCAAGAAGGAGTTGGAATCGAACATGGAAATCTGGCAGTCGGGATTTTCGGATCATCGGATCAGGGAATCGGCTGATTATCGGAACCATGTCGAGTACATCTATCGCAATCCCGTCGGCAGAAAGTTGGTCGAGTAGCGCCGAAGAATATCCATACTGCTCTGCCTCCGCCAGCAGTCCGAAAGACGAAGTCCCTCAGTGGCTAAAGCCACTGCAAATCAATCAGCCTGATCCGGCGCAGCCTAAAGCCGCGCCCCTTCAAAACCTTGAAGAACTCGAAACAGAAACGGTAACCACAGAATAGATGCCACGCCGCAACGACATCGCGAAGATACTGATTATCGGCTCGGGGCCGATCGTCATCGGGCAGTCGGCCGAGTTCGACTACTCGGGCGCGCAGGCCTGCAAGGCGCTCAAGTCCGAAGGCTACGAGGTGGTGCTGGTCAACTCGAACCCGGCCACCATCATGACCGATCCCGAGATGGCCGACCGCACCTACATCGAGCCGCTCACCCGCACTTATCTGGAAGAGATCATCCGCGTCGAAGCCGAGATGCTCCGCGAGAGCGGACGCCCCGGCATCTTCGCCGTGCTGCCGACGGTCGGCGGACAGACCGCGCTGAACCTCGCGGTCGAGCTGGCCGACAGCGGCATCCTCGAGAAGTACGGCGCGCAGCTGATCGGCGCGCAGCTTGGCGCCATCAAGAAGGGCGAAGACCGCCTGCTGTTCAAAGATGCGATGACGCGCATCGGCCTTGAAGTCCCGAAATCGTCGCTGGTCAACAATCTGAAAGACGGCATCGACTTCAGCAGCAAGATCGGCTTCCCGGTAATCCTGCGTCCGTCGTTCACCCTCGGCGGAACCGGCGGCGGCATCGCCTACAACCGCGAAGAGCTGCTCGAACTGCTGGCTCGCGGACTCGATCTGTCACCCGTACACGAAGTCCTGCTCGAAGAATCGGTGCTCGGCTGGAAGGAGTACGAGCTCGAGCTGATGCGCGACCTTAACGACAACGTCATCGTTGTCTGCTCGATCGAGAACTTCGATCCCATGGGCGTGCACACCGGCGACTCCATCACCGTCGCCCCGGCGCAGACGCTCACCGATCGCGAATACCAGGCGATGCGCGATGCGGCTATCGCGGTCATCCGCGAGATCGGCGTCGAGACCGGCGGCTCGAACATTCAGTTCGCCGTCGATCCGCACAACGGGCGCATGGTGGTCATCGAGATGAACCCGCGCGTCTCGCGCTCGTCGGCGCTGGCATCGAAGGCGACCGGCTTCCCCATCGCGAAGATCGCCGCCAAGCTCGCCGTCGGCTACACGCTCGACGAGATCACCAACGACATCACGCGCAAGACGCCGGCCTGCTTCGAGCCGACGCTCGACTACGTGGTGGTCAAGATTCCCAAGTGGCAGTTCGAAAAATTCCCCGGCGCTGACGAATCGCTCGGCCCGCAGATGAAGTCGGTCGGCGAAGTGATGGCCATCGGGCGCACCTTCAAGCAGGCGCTGCTGAAGGGCATTCGTTCGCTGGAGACCGGCAAGAGCATCAGCGCCGAGAAGATCGAGCCGCGCATCCTCACCAAGCGCCTGGTCACGCCGCATCCCGAGCGGCTGCAGTACATCCGCTACGCGCTGGAGCAGGGCATGAGCGTGCGCGAGATCGCGCAGATGACCGACATCGATCCCTGGTTCCTGCACCAGCTGAAGGAAATCGCGGACGAGCAGGCACGGCTCAGCAAAGGCGGACTCGGACCTGTTCGAGAAATCCGAGCTGCGCAACCTGAAGCGGATGGGCTTCTCCGACTCGCGCCTGGCAACGCTCGAATGCATGTCGAGGAAGGCAGGGCGTCTTCCGAGAAGGTGCATCAGCTGCGCAAGCAGCATGGCGTCACGCCGGTGTACAAGCGCGTGGACACCTGCGCCGCCGAGTTCGAAAGCTTCACGCCGTATCTGTACTCGACCTACGAAGACGAAGACGAGGCGGCGCCGACCGATCGCAAGAAGGTCATCATCCTGGGCAGCGGGCCCAACCGCATCGGCCAGGGAATCGAGTTCGACTACTGCTGCTGCCATGCTGCGTTCGCGCTGCGCGATGACGGCTTCGAGACCATCATGGTGAATTGCAATCCTGAGACCGTCTCGACCGACTACGACACCAGCGACCGTCTGTACTTCGAGCCGCTGACCTTCGAAGACGTGATGGCGGTGTACGAGCACGAGGCATCAGGCGGAGCGCCGATCGGCGTCATCGTGCAGTTCGGTGGACAGACGCCGCTGAACCTTGCTCTGCGCGCTGAAAGCCGCTGGCGTGCCCATCATCGGTACGTCGCCTGAGAACATCGACCTGGCAGAAGATCGCAAGCGCTTCGGCAAGCTGCTGGAGGAACTCGATATCCCGCAGCCGCCGGGCGCGACCGCCGCCAGCGTTGAAGAAGCGGTGGCCAACGCGAACGCAGTCGAATATCCCGTGCTGGTGCGGCCTTCGTACGTGCTCGGCGGACGCGCCATGGTGATCTGCTACGACGATGCCTCGGTCGAGCAGTACATGCGCGAGGCGGTCGAGTACTCGCAGGACCGGCCGGTGCTGATCGACCACTTCCTGGAGTCGGCGACCGAGATCGACGTTGATGCGCTCAGCGACGGCGAAGACGTCGTCATCGCCGGCATCATGCAGCACATCGAAGAGGCCGGTATCCACTCCGGCGATTCGTCGTGCGTGCTGCCGTCGGTCGACATTCCGCAGCATGTGCTGAAGACGATCCGCGAATACACCTTCCGGCTGGCGCGCGCGCTGAACGTCATCGGATTGATGAACGTCCAGTACGCCATTCAGCGCGACAAGGTATTCGTGATCGAAGTCAATCCCCGCGCGTCGCGTACTGTGCCGTATGTCTCGAAGGCGACGGGCGTTCCGCTGGCGAAGATTGCTGCGCGCCTGATGACCGGCCGCAAGCTGCGCGAGTTCCTGCCCGACAACATCGAGCGTGCTGCCGACCTCGACACCGGCAGCTTCTACTACGTCAAGTCGCCGGTCTTTCCCTGGGGCAAGTTTCCCGGTGTCGATACCGTGCTTGGGCCGGAGATGAAATCCACCGGCGAAGTGATGGGCGTGGCTGAAACCTTCGGCGAGGCGTTTGCCAAAGCTCAGCTTGCTGCCGGACAGATGCTGCCGACCTCAGGCCGCGTGTTCCTCAGCGCCAACGATCGCGACAAGCCGTACATCGCGGAAGTTGCGGCCCGCTTCGTGGAACTTGGCTTCAGCCTGGTCGCAACCCACGGCACCGCAAAGCTTATCGAAGACGCAGGCCTGCAAGTCGAGCGCGTCTACAAGGTGAAAGAAGGCCGGCCGAACGTCGTCGACCTGATCAAGGGCGAGCGCATTCATCTCATCGTGAATACGCCGCATGGCATCGAGCCCTGGTTCGACGAGAAAGCGATCCGTCGCGCCGCTGTGACCGCTCGTATTCCCACCATCACTACGCTCTCTGCCGCGCGCGCCGCGTGCGATGGGATTGCGGCATTGCAACGGGGTGAGGCGACGGTGTACGCGTTGCAGCAACTGCACGCCGAAAGGGTCGCGGCTGCGCGATAGTCTCGCGAGCACCTTCTTTTGGTGCGGGCGATCTGCTCTCTGTCGAGCTGGAACTGCCTTCAAGACGGAAAACGCTTGCTGCTGCCAGCGAGAAAAGATCCCTCGGCCCAAGTGGCCTCGTGATGACAAAACCTTTCCTGTAGTCTGAAATTGGTGACGTTACGTCGACCACTGCGGCGCCAGCATCAAACCCTTATGGAGAAAACAGAGCCGGCGAACTCTGAGCTTGAGGCAATCCGCTCAGAGTTGCAGGAGGAAAAGCGCGAATTCGCGGTCCCAGGTTCGAAGAAGTCGAAGCTGGCGGTAGCAACGCGGGCGCTGCGGCATCGCAATTTTCAGCTCTTCTTCTCCGGCCAGCTCATCTCGCTCGTCGGCACCTGGATGGACACGGTTGCCGAATCCTGGCTGGTCTATCGCCTGACCGGATCGGCGCTGCTGCTGGGCACGGTCGCGTTCTGTAATCAGATTCCGGTATTCCTGTTCGCTCCCATCGGCGGCATCGTTGCCGATCGCTATAACCGGCACCGCATCATCATCGCGACCCAGGCGCTGTCGATGGTGGTGGCCTTCATCCTGGCGATGCTCACGCTGACCCATCGCGTGCAGGTCTGGCAGATCATGGTGCTTGGCGGCGGCGGGCGGCGTCATCAACGCGTTCGATATTCCCGCGCGTCAGGCGTTCCTGATTGAGATGGTCGGCCGCGAAGACCTGCTGAACGCCATCGCCCTGAATTCGTCGATGTTCAACGGAGCCCGCATCATCGGCCCGGCGGTGGCCGGAATCGTCGTCGCCGCGGTGGGCGAGGGCTGGTGCTTCATGGCGAACAGCCTGAGCTACATCGCGGTGATCACGGGCCTGCTGCTGATGAAGCTTCCCGCCCGCCAGGAGCGGCTGCGAGAAACGTCGCCGCTAGAAGAAATCATCGACGGCTTCAGGTTCGTTAAGAACGCGACTCCCATCCGCACGATTCTGCTGATGCTGGGTTTGGTCAGCTTGGTGGGAATGCCGTACGCGGTGCTCATGCCGATATTCGCCGCGCAGATTCTGCATGGCGGTGCGAGGGCGCTCGGAATTCTGATGGGTGCGACCGGCGTCGGCGCTCTGCTCGGAGCCGTGAGCCTGGCGGCCCGTGTCGGCGTGAAAGGTTTGGGCAAGCTGATCGCGTTTTGCGCCGCAGGATTCGGTCTGGCGTTGATCGCGTTTTCCTTTTCCCGCGTATTTTGGCTTTCGGCGCTGCTGCTTATCCCGGTAGGATTTTGCATGATGGTGCAAATGGCGTCGTCAAATACGCTGGTGCAGTCGATGGTGCCCGACTCGATGCGCGGACGAGTGATGTCGGTCTACTCGATGATGTTCATGGGCATGGCGCCGTTTGGAGGCTTCTTGGCAGGAGCCATTGCCCACCATATCGGGGCGCCCTACACCGTTGCGATCGGTGGGCTGGCTTGCATCGCCGGAGCTTCGGTCTATGCCATGTACCTGCCAAAAATCAGGGGCGCGGCGCGCGAGCTGATCATGGCGCAGGGCATGACCGCTGGCGTTCCAGTGCAGGAGATCACGAGGCAAGGGGCGTGATTTCAGGTTGTCAGTTGTCAGTTGTCAGTTGTCAGAAGGAAGACGCGTGTCAGGTTTCAGGCATCAGGTCTCAGAAGGCATTGTGAGATAAACTCTGATACCTGATACCTAGTCATGACTGCTGACACCGCGCACTCCATCGATGCAGCCCCGCAATCCGCCACCGCTTACGTCGGCACGTCGGGATGGTCGTACACCATCTGGAAGCCGGACTTCTATCCCAAGAACGTCGCCTCGAAGAACTTTCTAAACTATTACGCGACCCGGTTGAATGCGGTGGAGGTGAACTTTACCTTCCGCATGCGCCTTCAGGAAAAGACGGCGCTCGGCTGGATGGCTGCCGTCGGGCCAAACTTTCGCTTTGCGCTGAAGGCGAACCAGTTCATCACGCACATCCGCCGCCTGAACAACGTCGGAAGAGCCGTTGCAACGTTTTCTCGCGACGCTCCAGCCGTTTGGAACGCAGCTCGGCCCAGTACTGTTTCAGCTTCCACCGAACTTAAAGTGCGATGTTGGACTGTTGCGCAACTTTCTTGCGCTATTTCCGAAGAACTTCCGGTCGGCGTTCGAGTTTCGTCACGAGTCGTGGTTCAGCGAAGAGGTCTACCAGGCGCTGCGCGATTGCAATGCGGCGCTGTGTATCTCCGAGACGGAGAAGTTGACCACGCCCGAAGTTCATACCGCGAGCTACACTTACTTCCGCTTGCGCGAGGTGAGTTATTCCGCCGACGATCTGAAAGCGATTGCGGCGAGAGTCGAGCGAGCCCTCGGCCAAGGCCGTGACACCTACGTTTTCTTCAAGCATGAGGAAGATCCCAAGAGCGCCCTGGACGCGGTGGAGTTGTTAGAAAGCGTAGCCCGACACTAAGCACTGTACTTTGCTGAGAGTCCCGGCGATCACACTTACGCAATCGCCGGGAACTGGCGCGCCGCAGAGAATTTGATTGAAGTCAGGAATTACCTCCTGAGTCGCCGGCGCGCAAAACCAGATACAGCCATCAGGCCTGACGCAAGAAACAGCAAGCTTCCAGGCTCGGGTACCGCTGTGATAGTTGCATTGAATCCGGTCGAGTCGTAGTTGTAGTCGCCGTCATCGTTGACAGCGAAAGAAATCACATCGCCGGCCTTGAGGTTGAGAGCTGAGAAATTGAAATCCTCCCGGCCACCGACTTTGTCGGGAAACTGAGCCGGAGGTCCGAGAAGCTCTCCGCTATACAGCTGTGCGCTGTTCTCATAGACAAGTCCTATGATGCCGGTCGGGTACATGTCCAGGATGTCGAAGAACCCGGCGATGTTGTAGGTTCCGTTCGTCGGGGCAGTCCAACTTACAATTGTGTCCTCGCCGGCGTAGGGATGAACAAAGAGCGTGTCAGGTGGAATCAGGGCAGTTGTCGACTCAATGTAATGTCCGGTCGTATTAAAGCCCACCAAGGGAATCTCCTGGCCAACGTTATTTGCATGCCAGCAGCCCACGCCTGCGTTCCCAACGCAGGCCGGATCCCATATGGAATAGGGCGTAAACGATGCTCCGGTAATTCCGTAACCGTAACTCCAGGCACCGTTGGGATTGAAGTCGCCAAAGTCCTTGGTTGCGTCCCACGTATCGGTCGCGTAAGCACTCGCTACAAGGACGGAAAGAATTAGAAAAAGTTGGAAGACGGGGGCGAGTCGGGGGAGATGCATTGCGATACTCCTTGATTGTGTCTCAGCTGCGATGCTAGGCCGAAGACTTGCACCGCCACTGAAAATACGGCCCCAAACGTATTCTCCGGTTCCAAAATGGGAAACTTGGCGGTGGCTGATCGACGCAGAGGTTGCCCGACCATCGATCGGTGGCCGCTACGTTATCCTTAATTCATGCGGGTCAGGGTTATCTACTTCGGCATCTTGCGCGAGATGGCCGGCCATGAACACGAGACGGTCGAGCTGGCCGACGGAGCGCGCCTGGCGGAGCTCTATTCTGATTTGCAACAGCGCATTCCCGGCCTGAACAAATTCGCCAACTCCATCGCTTTGTCGATCAACTACGAATACGCGAGTCTCGACGCGCCGCTGCACGACGGCGACGAAGTAGCGCTTGCTGCCTCCGGTCAGTGGAGGATCCGGCGACGCCAGCAAGAGTGCCGCGATTCACACTCGCTTGGTTCACGAGTCCATCGACTACGAAAAAATCGTCAACGGTCTGAAGGCGGCCGAAGATGGCGCGATGGTCATCTTCGATGGCATTGTGCGTAACCATTCGCGCGGACGGCGCACCACGCATCTCGAATACAGCGCCTACGAGCCGATGGCCGCCGCCGAACTGGAGAAGCTGGCGCAGGCGGCGCTGGCGAACTATCCTGTCCGCGACGTCCGCATTGTTCATCGATTAGGCACGCTGCAGATTGGCGAGACTAGCGTGCTGATCGTGGTTACGTCGGCGCATCGCGCGGCGGCATTCGACGCGGCGCGCTGGATTATTGATACCCTGAAGAAGACAGTTCCAATCTGGAAGAAAGAGTATTTCGAAGACGGAGCGGTTTGGGCCGACGGCGAGCCGTTCCCGCCCGAAATCTCGATTTCCACGAATAGCACGTCAAAGTAGCAGGAATTGGGTTTACTCCGCAGGAATGCGCTCACCCTTTAAAACTATCGCGGCTTTCAAAGCGGCGCTTATCACGAGCACAGCCACTATGCTCATGCTGGGATCGTCGTGGTCCGCGGCGCAAATCGGCGTTGTTCATCGGCCGCCGCCGACGGGCACAAATTCGCCCGCATCCCAGAGTTCGCAGGCCACACCATCGGGCGGCGCCAATTCGAACGCGCCATCTTCGGATGATGCATCCACGACCTTCCGGGTGAATGTGAAACTGGTCAACGTGTTCGCGACGGTGACCGATAACTCGGGCGCTCCGGTGGCTTCGCTGAAGCAGGACGATTTTCAGATCTTCGAAGATGGTGTGCCGCAGAAGATCGCCGTGTTCTCGCGCGAGTCGGAGCTGCCGTTATCAATCGTGCTGGCCATTGATACCAGCCTGAGCACGAAGTCCGATCAGAAGCTGGAACTGGAATCGGCGCGGCGGTTTGCCAAGGCGATTCTGCGGCCCATCGACGGCGTATCGCTGTTTGAGTTCAGCGAGATTGTCGACCAGCTCACTCCCTTCACATCGGACCTGCGCGTCATCGACAAGGGCATTAGCCGCGTACGCACCGGCGCGGCAACAGCGCTGTACGACATGATGTACCTCGGCGCGGACGCGCTTATGCAGCGGCGTGGCCGCAAGGTGATGGTGGTGATTACCGACGGCGGCGACACCATGAGCAAGCTCAGCTATCAGGAAGCCGTGCGCGAGGCGCAGGAAGCGGAAGCAATCGTCTACAGCATCATCATTGTTCCCATCGAAAACAGCGCCGGCCGAGACATTGGCGGCGAGCACGCGCTGATTCAGCTTTCGCACGATACGGGCGGGAAGTACTACTACGCTAGCGGACTGGAACAACTGGATGGAGCTTTTCACCGGATCAGCGAGGAGCTGCGCACACAGTATTTGATTGGGTACTACCCGACACCTCGGCTCTCCAGCTCGGAGTTCCGCAAGATCGAAATCAAAGTCGTGCCCAATACGCCGGATTATCCCAACCCTTCGGAGCTACAGGTGCGTTCGCGAGCCGGTTACTACACGATGCCGTCAAAGTAACGATGGAACGACACGCGGCAATTGGATTTCTGGAACTAGTTGAGAGGGAAACGCGAAGAGGAAATAGAGCACCAAGCAGCCATTCGCGAGGCCCGAAGCCGAGGTGGCAACCTGCAGTCGAGCCTCACGTTAATGTCGCAGAACCCCCAAGTCCTGCGTTGGCTTTACGCCTTTGAGCGCCGGCAACCCCGAAGTTGGCCGCAACCCAAACTAAGACGTAGCACTGCACGTGAGCTACCACCTTTCGGATAACCTAACTGCTTTATTTGCAATGGGCGCGCGTTCGCCCATATTCCTCGTATCTTGATTTCTGTATTGGACTCGGCTCGCGGCCTACAACTTCTGGGAGGCTTCGGTATGGAGAACCCATTGGCGAAACCTCTTGTCTCACGCTGGGGTACACTTGTTCCCGATGTAACACCGCTGCAATCAGGGAATATTCATGCCTCCTACGGTGGGTAACGGCAAGATTTGCTACGTAGAGATTCCGGCCGTAGATGTCGAGAGATCAGCCGAGTTTTACCAACGGGTCTTCGGTTGGAATCTGCGGAAACGCGGCGACGGCGCTACGGCGTTCGATGACGGTGTCGGGGAGGTCAGCGGGACGTGGGTGCTCAATCGCCCACCGAGCACGACGCCCGGCCTGATGCTCTACATCATGGTCGACAACGCCGAGGAGACGGTCAAAGCCATCGCGGCAAACGGCGGCGAGATAGTGCAAGCAATCGGCGGCGACGCGCCTGAGATCACGGCGAGATTTCGCGATCCCGGCGGAAACGTGATCGGGATTTATCAGGAGCCCGCCGCCTGAATCAGGCGTCAGGTATCAGGTGTCCGGTATCAGTTCGGAGACTAAGAAAGCGCACTTGTCGGCGACTTGTGGTTTTAGCTGACGGCTGAAAGCTGATAGCTGACAGCTCTTACTGCCGCTTGGCTTTGAAAGAGCCCGGGCGAAGCCTTCCGATACGTCCCCCTGGACCTACTGCAAACGGCGGAGAGACGGCGTTCCACTTGCCATCATCGAGACGCTCCCAAGTCTTACCGTCATCCCGCGAAATATCGGAACCATTCGTTCCGACGGCGATCCACGCATCCGCTTCCGGGTACCACGCAACGGCAGAGCGGTACCCGTGAGGCGGCTTGCTTGCAGCCGTCCAGTGGCGGCCTGCGTCGGCAGTCCAGGCTGCGGTGCGAGTAGCGTCGGCAGGCTTCTTGTAGTCACCGCCGACCACGACTCCGTGATTCAGATCGCGAAAAGCGACCGAGAATGCGCCGGAAGAATCTGTGCCCCCGGCAAGCGGCACCGGCACTGCAAGGCAATCTCTGTTGCTGTCGCTGTAGGCCAGCAATGGCGACAGCAGAGCCCGCGGACCGCCTTTGCCTCCGGTCGCAATGATGTAGCGCTGCGCCCCGAACACCACGACAGAAGAGTTGCTCGCCGCAAATCCGGCTTCACCATCGCGGGCGGCACAGGATTTTTCATCCAGTCGCCAGCCACGTTCCGGAACCAAGCTGAAGGTCGCAAATCGCCCATTCACCGGATCGCCGATGAGAATCCCTGTCCGTGCCTGCGAACCGGAAGCCGTCTTGAACGCGATGGCGTCCCAGAAGCCATCTTTATCTGTGTTCCTGGCTTCCTCTTTCCAGTGCAAGCAACCATCATTTGTGAGGTACAGGCGCGATTGATCTCCCGGCCCGGAAGACATTATTGTCGCAACCTCGGCACTCCACGCCCACACGCCCCGGAAGTCCAGTTTCTCGGCACCCGCCGGAGTAGCACAGCGCTGCCAGTGTGCGCCGCCATCTTGAGTTCGCAGAATGGTGCCGTCCGTCCCTGTCGCCCACGCTACCGAATCACTGACCGCATGGATGCCGCGTAGGCTGGCGGTGGAGTGCGATTCCTGCATCTCCCATTGGGCTCTCGCGACAAGAGGCGCAGCGAGAAACACAGCCAGCGCAACGAAGGCGATGACAGAGCGGTGAGTGGTGGAAAGCATCGCCCACATCCTAGCAAGGATCTTGCGTCCGCATAGGGACGGCGCGAGCAGGATTGGTTGTGCTATCGCCTGATTACAACGGTCGCTTCAAAGGAAGGAGCCTAGCGGAAGCATCCGGGCTCACCGACCCGGCGAGCTAGCGACAACAACCGCCGCGAGAAATGCTACGAACTAGCGCGTTCTGGACGCCGCCAACTGGAAAGGGAATTGGCGGGATGGCGAAAGCGCCCGGTTGCGAGCGCTTTCGTTCTTGAGACTACTGTAAACAACGAAGGTTGGAGCAGATTACGCTCACGCGAACCGAGTTGGAAGGGATGCCGTTAGTGACTGTCTGGAGATCGTACATTCCACCAGGCATGGACGGCAGATCGAAATGGGTGTACCCGAAATTAGTCGGCGCGATGGAGTGCACATTAGGTCCAGCAGGCCCATCATCGTGCGTAAACGCGTAATACACATAGCCGGGGGTACAGGTGTTGCCTGTCATATTCACACAAGTGAGGCGAGCTAACGGGAAGTCGGTGTCGGACTGTTTGTCATCTCCGTAGAAGTTGTTCTGCGACATGCCGTTCAGCCGGGAGCCATACACGACGTTATTGATAGAACCGCTGGCCAGCTTGGGGCTCGTCAACGCAATGGAAGCAGCCAGGGGGTAGCTTTGTACAGGCACGCAGCTGTTGCACGTCCACGTGGCAATCCCCGGCGCAGGGTTGTAAACCTCCACGTATAGACTGAATGCCGTGAACATGATTTGGCCGCTGGGCAGGATCATCAGCATTCCGTCGTAGGAGGTATCGTGTGACGGCGGCATGCAATCCGCGGGCTGCGGAATCAGGCTCGTCGTAGTGTTGGTGAGCGTGTTGGTATCGGGATCGTACTCCAGGAAATAGCAGCCGTTCTGGAACAGTCCCGGACTATACATGCCCAACACCTTGCCGTTCGGCTCAAGCGCGGCAGGGCCGTCCGACTGGCTGAGGTTGGCATCGGGAACCGGGCCAACGGACCAGCTGTTGAGCGCCACGTCGTAAATCGCCGTGGCATTCTTGGTGCCGCCAACCTGGAACAGCTTGTTGTTGTACATCATCACGCTGGCGCCCAGTTCCTCGTCCCCGCCGTAAAGCAGCTCGCGGGAGGGACGGTCCGCAGGACCACGTTCCGACACCGGTCACCGGATCGGTGACGGTGTACAGCTCGGAGCTCCGCGTCGGGTTGGGACATGCGCTAACGCTCTTGGCGTCGACCAGCAACACTTGGCCGTTGGTCAAGAGCGTGTAACCGGATTCGTCGGTGGAGGACGCCAAGACGTCGCCACTGGGTATCCAGGAGTTTGGACCATTGAAAATGGCATTCTGCATGCCCGTGCCCGTTGCAGCAACTCGACTGCAGATAAGCTCCGTTGAACAGGATCACACCCGCGGCGTCGCCTATATTCGGCCATCCGGCAGGCGGAGCGTTGGAGGTAAATTTAATCCCGCCGTTGAAGGCAGCATAGGTTCCGATTACACCCTGGTTGGTCCAGACCCCGGCGTTGGCGTTGTACTCTCCGCCTTCGAGGATGATCTGGCCACATTGCTGGCCCGACGGGCAGTCCGTGCTCTTTCCGTGGTTCACTGCTTTCAATAGCGTCTGCGAGCTGAAGTACAACGGCTGATAGGAGACGTCCAGATTGCCAGCCGGACTCCAGGTTCCGTTGACATAGCTGCCGAAGGCATCGGGAGTCAGGTAGTACCAATCGGTATAGCCCCAGTTGAGATTTCCAGTGCCATTCTCGTGGTGCACGAGAATGCGGCCGTCCCGAAGCTGGAGCATAGCGCCCACCCCGTCGAAACCTCCGACCGTGACAGGCTGATTGGTTAAAGGTGTCCAGGATTGCGCGCTAGCGATTCCGCTACACGCCAGCGCAAGGATGCAAGTTGCCGCCAAGATTTGAGAAACCTTCACAGTTGGTTCCTTTCCCGAAGCTATATGAAGCTACATATGGATGGAGAGTGAGCCGCAGGCTTTCCTCAGGTTGATCTTGCGCTCGGGAGTTGCGCCGGTTTAGCCGGATGACAGTGCAGGACATCGTGCCCACTCTGCGATGAAAATCATTTGATCGTAGATCAGGAGCAGCCCCAGACAGCACGGCCCTGTGCACTTCATATTCTCCCCCACCGCTTGCAAACGAAGAGTTGCGCAGAACTGAGTTTACAACGGCTTCCGACTAGCAAGACTTCCTGCTAGCGTAACATCGCCATAGCACTCACAACCAAACTTCTGCCATCCCTCCGGAACCAGGGCGCGTTTGGAGCACATGCGTTCTTAGGGCGTACGAGGCTGTTACGAAACGACTGTCGTCTTAGCTTTCAGGGGCATTTACTTCGATAACCCCGGCACTCATTTATCTCCCACAGGGCGCTTGGGGGTTTGGCATAATCAAGGTGCTCTGGCAGTAAGCCGCTCGCCACGTATGTCGGCGTGCGGCCCGCAAAGGCAGCTCTCAGGTTCAC
Source organism: uncultured Acidobacteriaceae bacterium (assembly GCA_963819645.1). GTDB lineage: Bacteria > Acidobacteriota > Terriglobia > Terriglobales > Acidobacteriaceae > CAVVDY01. The sequence goes on along the minus strand of CAWFWZ010000003.1, from coordinate 166,792 downwards.
GCGTTCCGGTCATCCGTACGCGGGTAATGTTCGCCTGGGCTCCGCTTAAAGGCGACATGACCAACCGGAAGCGGCGTGGCTGGGGAAGACGGCCATCGGCCAGCATGACATTTGTCTCCACCGCCTTTACGCCCACGCCGAACCGGCGGCTCAATGAGCTGATCGGATTTCTGGCGCTGGTCTCCGCGACCCTCCTTGTCCTCTCGCTGATTTCTTATTCGCCGCTCGACCCATCGTGGAACACGGCGGCGGCTCCGCCGGCTTCGCATCCGGCACATAACTGGATCGGGCCGGTAGGCGCAATCGTCAGCGACCTCGCACTTCAGATCTTTGGCGTGTCCATTTTTCTGATTCCCGTCTTTCTGGTTCTCTACGCGCTGCGCTGGTTGCGATCGCGACCCATCAGCTCACCGATTGCGAAAACCGCAGGTGCGGCATTCCTGGTGGTGTTCGCCTCAGGGTTCATCGGACTGCTCCCCTGGCAATTCAAGTTGCGCGGCGCCGTGCCGGCGGAAGGCCTGCTGGGACGCATCGTTGCCGATGGCGCTGATTCACTACCTGAACGTCGTCGGCGCATATCTGGTGTGCCTGGCTGCCATCGCGGTAGCGCTGTATCTCTCGACCGCGTTTTCGTTCGGCGCAATCCAGATCTGGTCAAAGAGCCGCCTGTCGTTTGCCTACGCTGCGGTTGACCGCTTTGCCGACTGGCGAGCCGAACGCGTGCGCCGTCGTGCAGCCCGCGACCTGGAAAAGAAGCGCGCGGCAGCGGCGAATGCAAAGCCTGTCGTAACGGCACAGCTTGTTCCGCGTCGCGCCCCCGAACAGCCGATCGCGACGCCAGTCGCAGAAGAGGTGATTCCGGCCCCACTTCCAGTAGCGCCCGCGCGAACCGAGAATGTGCGCAGCGGTATCGACCGCGAATTTGAAGCGGATGCTCCGCCGCCGCGGCCAGTACCTGATCCAAAGCGAGTTGCTGCTCCCGAGACGGAGGCCTCGCCGTCGAATGAACCGATCGCGGTTGGATCGCGGGCCGACAGCGTCCCGCACGGCAAAACAACCATGCCCCGCATTGCCGGCGGGTACAAGTTGCCGTCCACGACGTTGCTACACCGGGCCGACGAGCGCAGCGCGGTGAATGAGGAGGAGCTGAAGAACCTGGCGATCGTGCTTCAGGAAAAATGCGGCGAGTTCGACGTGCGCGGCACGGTCTCGCAGATCAATCCTGGTCCCGTTGTGACGACCTTCGAGTTCAAGCCCGAGGCTGGCATCAAGTACAGCCGCGTTACCGGCCTGAGCGACGACCTCTGCTTGGCGTTGCGCGCCGAAAGCATCCTCATCGAGCGTATGGCAGGCAAGTCGACGGTCGGAATCCAGGTGCCGAACCATGAGCGCGAAACCATCTGGCTGCGCGAAGTGGTGGAGGCGCGCGAGTTTCTCGGCTCCAAGTCCAAGCTGACGCTGGCGCTCGGCAAGGACATCAATGGTCGCATCGTTACCGCCGACCTGAACACCATGCCTCACCTGCTCATCGCCGGCTCTACCGGATCAGGCAAGAGCGTGGCCATCAACGCCTTCATCATGTCGGTGCTGTACAAGGCGACGCCCGACGAGGTGAAGCTGATCTTGGTCGATCCCAAGCGACTGGAGCTGGGCAACTACGAAGGCGTGCCGCATCTGCATACGCCGATCATCACCGAGCCCAAGCTGGCGTCGAATGCGCTGCGTAACGCGGTACGCGAGATGGAGCGCCGCCTGAAAGTGCTGGCGGAGAAGGGCGTGCGCAACATCGATCAGTACAACCGGCTGTTCGAAGAGAACACGCCGAGCCTGTTCGACGAAGGCAGCGAAGCGCGGCCACTACCTTACATCGTAATCATCATCGACGAGTTGGCTGACCTGATGATGCTCGACGGACAGAACGTAGAGGCCTCCATCACGCGTCTGGCGCAGATGGCGCGCGCTGTCGGCATACATCTGGTTCTCGCCACACAGCGGCCCTCGGTCGACGTCATCACCGGACTGATCAAGGCGAACTTCCCGGCGCGCATCTCGTTCCGCGTCGCAACCAAGATCGACTCGCGGACCATTCTCGATGCCAACGGAGCCGAGGCGTTACTGGGTCGCGGCGACATGCTCTATCTGCCCAACGGATCGGCCCGCGTCCACCGCGTTCATGCTCCCTTCGTCACCGAGAAGGAGATCGCGGCCGCGGTCGAATTCTGGAAGGCGCAGGCCCCGGCGCAATATCAGGAGAATTTCCTGGCTCCCCCGCGCGACGAAGACGGCGGTTCGTCGTCCGAGTCGGGCGGTAGCGGTGGCGATGGCAGCGACGACAACGACGAGCTCTTTCAGGACGCCGTGCGCATTGTGCTGGAGTACGGCAAAGCCTCGACCTCGCTGTTGCAGCGACGTCTGCGCATAGGCTACGGTCGCGCCGCGCACCTTATCGATCTAATGGAGCACGACGGCATTGTCGGCGCTGCCGACGGCCCCAAACCTCGCGAAGTACTGAAGCGTCCCGACTGGCTGAGCGAAGTCGAAGACGCCATGCGGTAATGACTACCATCAAAGCGTTATTGTGAAGCTCCCTGCTGGTGATAGACTCCTCTTTTCCGATCCCTCATGGGCTCCCAGCGCATCTCCGCGCTTGCCGATCAGTTACGGACCATTGTCGGCCGCGACGCTGTCTTAGACCGCCCCGAAGACCTGATGCTGTACGAGTACGACGGTGGCGTGCGCACAAAACCGCCGGATGTGGTCGTGTTTCCTCAGAACACGGAGCAGGTTTCGCGCATCGTGAAGCTTGCGGCGTCGCAAGGCGTCCCCGTTGTACCGCGCGGCGCCGGCACCGGTTTGAGCGGAGGTTCCATTCCCATCGAAGGCGGCATTCTGGTCGTCTTCTCGCGCATGAATCGCATCCTGGAAGTTGACGCGCAGAACATGCGCGCGGTGGTTCAACCCGGCGTGGTCAACCAGATATTGTCTGACACTGTGGCACATCTCGGTTTGTACTTCGCGCCTGATCCTTCCAGCCAGAAAGCTTGCACTATCGGCGGCAACGTCGCCGAAAACTCCGGCGGCCCGCACACATTGATGTATGGCGTGACGGTAAACCATGTCACCGGTCTGGAGGTTGTTCTTCCCGATGGCGAGATCGTCCACTTCGGAGGCAAAACCGCCGAGAGCGCTGGTTACGACCTGACTGGCTTCTTCGTGGGATCGGAAGGGACGCTGGGTATCGTCACTTCCGCAACCGTGAAACTGCTGCGACGCCCGGAGCGGGTTGCGACCTTGCTGGGCATCTTCGAGACGGTTGATGATGCGGCGCAGACCGTGTCGGCAATCACTGCTGAGGGCATCACGCCGGCTGCCCTGGAGATGCTCGACGGCTGGACGCTGCAGACCATCGAGGCGTTCTGCCACGCCGGTTTTCCGCTGGATGCAGGCGCGGTGTTGCTGATCGAGCTGGATGGGATCGCCGAGGTGGTCGAAGAGGAAGCCGAGCAGGTTCGCAAAGTATGCCTCGAGCAACGTGCTCGTGAAGTTCGCCGCGCCAAAGACGACAACGAACGCGCCCTGCTATGGAAGGGACGAAAGAATGCGTTCGGAGCGCTTGGGCGCGTGAGCCCATCGTTCTACACCCAGGACGGCGTGGTGCCGCGAACCAAGATTCCGGCGGTGCTTCAGTTCATCGATGGCGTATCCAAGAAATACGGATTGCGGATTGGCAACATCTTCCATGCCGGCGACGGTAACCTGCACCCGTTAATCCTGTTCGACGCGCGCGATCCGGAACAACTGCATATGGTGGAAGAGGCAGGTCGCGAAATTCTGCAATATTGCATCGATGCCGGCGGGTCTATTACCGGCGAGCATGGCGTGGGCGTGGAGAAGCGCGATTTGATGGCGCAGCTTTTCACCAGCGACGATCTCGACGTCATGCTCAACCTGCGCAACGCCTTCAATTCCAAATCGACTCTTAACCCGGGCAAGATCTTTCCTACCAGCAGAACTTGCGTTGAGACTCGCGGTCCCGCGTTCAATCCCATCCTGGTAGAGGAGGGCATGTGAGCGCGACGGGTGTCTCCATCGACCTCGCGCGTGAACTGCGCGCCATCTGTGGTGACGAGCATGTCACGGAGGCCGACCAGACCTCAGCTCTTACGGCAAACCCCGGCTCTGCCGATGAAGTTGCTGCGATTGTTCGCTTGGCCAACCAGCGTGGATTCTCCATAGCTCCGATTGGCGGACATGCTGATGCTGCTCCCGCAACCAAGCCAGACGTACTCTTGCGGATGCATCGGCTCACCGAAGTCGAGCACTACGATCCTGCAGACCTGACGGTCGGAGTTGGCGCAGGAATGACGGTTGCGCAACTCAATGCCCTGGTCGCGGACGGCAAGTTGATGTTCGCTTGCGATCCCGCATTTCCCGAACTATCGACCGTCGGAGGCGTGTCTGGCGGCTGCCAAACACGGACCTCTGCGCCAGGGCTTTGGCGGTATGCGCGACTTTTGTATTGGTATCCGCTTTGTGACCGGCGACGGCCGCAAAGCCAAGGGCGGCGGTCGCGTGGTGAAGAATGTCGCCGGCTACGATTTGATGAAGCTGCTCATCGGCAGCTACGGCACCCTAGCGATAATTACCTCGGCAAGCTTCAAGTTGTTTCCTGCGCCGCGACAGACACGAACCTTCCTCGCCGAGTTCGCTACATGGCAGGAGGCACTGAAGTTTCGCGATCAGGTCGTGCGCTCGCCGCTTTCGCCAATGTGCCTCGAGATGGTCTCGCCGAACGCGCGCAAAATGATGCGGCCAGAGATGACCGACAACGCGTGGGTGATTTGCGTTCGCGCGGCGGGCAGCGATGCAGTGCTGAATCGCTATCGCAAGGAGCTAGGGTCCGCAGTGACGCGCGAAGTGGACGGCGATGGCGAACGCCAAATGTGGAGCGCGGTGGAACAATTCCCGTTCGAACAAAGTGGTGATGCTCAGGCGTATCGTACCTGCTCTCTATTTGCGCCTCCTGCAGAACTCGGCGAGACTTTGCGGACCCTGCAGGATTTCCCGGGCGTCGCTTGCATCGGCCGGGTTGGCCTCGGACACTTGCTGCATTGCGGTGCCCGCGATCGACGACCAGGCCGTGAAGTCGCTGGACTCGCTAAAAAATCGGCTGCCGATATCGGTACAAGTCGTCAGCAACTGGAGCGCGCTGGACTCGCTGCCCAGCATGCGTGCGGTGAAGCAGGCACTCGATCCCAACAACGTTTTGCGCGGGAGGGAACTCTTCTGACCGTCGTTGCCGACAAAACGGAGACCCCGCGTTCAAACTTCTCTCCCCACGAGAAGCCGACGTGGGACGTGTACTCGAAATGCATCCATTGCGGGCTGTGTCTTGATCAGTGCCCAACGTATCGCGCACTGGGCACGGAGATGGATTCGCCGCGCGGCCGCATCTACCAGGTCGTGCAGGTTGATGCCGGCAAGCTGGCGCTCAGCGATTCTTTCGCCACGCACATTGACCGCTGCCTGGGATGCCTGAACTGCCAGACCGCCTGCCCTTCGGGCGTTGCCTACGGTTCCTTGCTCGAGCGTGCGCGGCAGCAGATCAGCGAGAACTATCGTCGTCCATGGTTGCAGCGAACGGTGCGCGATCATTTCTACAACGATATTCTGCCCTCATTTTCGCGGCTCGCCTTTCATGCACGCTTCGTCCGCTTCTACCAGCAATCGGGGCTTCAGGCTCTGGCTCGCGCAACCGGACTGCTGAAGTTGCTGGGAGTAGCTGACCTCGACGCGCTGTCTCCGCGCATCGAAAAAGACTTCTCGTTCAAGGATCTCGGTGAGGTATATCCGGCGGAAGGCGAACGGCGTGGCCGCGTGGCGCTGCTCATTGGCTGTATCGCCAGCGTGGCCTTCGCGGAGCTGAACCGCGCCACCATCCGCGTGCTTACCAAGAACGGTGTCGAAGTGCATATTCCGCCGCATCAGAGTTGCTGCGGAGGGCTGCACCTTCATGCCGGACTGCTGGATGGCGCGCGCGCACTGGCGCGGCGAAACATTGATGCGATGCTCAGCCCGGAGTTCGACGCTATCATCACCAACGCCGCAGGATGTGGCTCGAGCATGAAGGAATATGCCTCCCTGCTTCAGGACGATGAAGCCTACGCCGCGCGTGCTGTGGAATTTACGGCCAAGACGAAAGACGTGAACGAATATCTTGCGGGACTCGGGCTACGCCAGCCAAAACGCAAGCTCGAAGCACGTGTGACCTATCAGGATCCCTGCCACCTGGCTCACGCCCAAGGCGTGCGAGCGGCTCCAAGACAATTGCTAAAGCATGTCGGAGCCAATCTCGTAGAGTCGCCGCGTCCGGAGAGCTGCTGCGGCAGCGCCGGAACCTACAACGTGGTGCAGAACGAAATCTCGATGAAGATCCTGGACGAGAAGATGGGCTTCATCGCCAGTGTCTCGCCTGAGATTATCGCCACCGCGAACGTGGGATGCATGTTGCAGTACCGCGCCGGCATCGAACGCGCGCATATGAAGGCGCGCATAGCCCACGTCATCGAACTGCTCGACGAAGTGTATTAATTGCCGCTTTTCGCCGTTCGCTCTTCGCCATTCGCTTCTGACGTAGCCATCGTGCGTGCACACCTGAGCACCTGAAGCAAAGCCACGCAGCATACTGCAAGCCTAGAGCTCCCGGGTAGGTGCCGCGTTATTTCATCCCCGGATATTTCCCCAAGTAAATAATGATCAGGTCGATGGTGTCGGTTATTCCGTGCGCCACGATGGGAACTGCGAGGCTGCGGCCGAAGATCAAGTACAGGCCACCAAGCAACAGTCCGTTGATGGTGTTCTCAATCCAGCCGGTCATGCCCTGGTCGAAGTGCCCGAAACCGAAGGCAAAACTGGTTATGATCAGGCTCACCACGAATGGGACCGAGGCACCACGGAAAAGATCGGCCACACGGTTCATCAGATATCCCCGCCACACCATCTCTTCGCCGAATGCTGCCAGCAGCCACGCCAGCGCGATGTAGATGAGTAGCAGCTTGGAATTTCCGATCATGTCGTTGAAGTCAGACAAGTTGGGAAAGTGGTGAAGCCAGCGTACAAGCAACGGCTGAGTAACAAAGAGCTCCAGCGCTTCCATCAAGATGCCGAATAGCGCGCCGAGCGCCAGGGTGCGTCCCCAGCTCCGGTAAATCCTGAGGCCGATGCTTTTCCAGCGTAGGCCCCGCAGTCGCAATGACAGCCAGCCAATCACCAGCAGGTACGGAATCTTGCTGAAGACGATCAGGTGATGCCAGTGGAAGCGATCGATGAGATAGATGGCGGCAACGATTGCCAGCTCAACCGACGATCAGCCATCGCGAGTTGCGCCATCCTGCGGTTGGAGCATCAGACATTGGAACTCTCACGGGGCTATCGGCGATTCGCGCTAGCGCTTAGCATTTAGAGCGGTTTTCCAATTGCCGTATCCGAGAAGCTCGGGTAGAGCGGTGCTTCAGCGCCGCGTAATTCAGTCCTCTCTGACGAGGCTTTTCGCCCACTGCGATGCAGTGGGCGAAAAGCCCGGATCTTGGGGCAGCTTGGACGCGGACCTGAAGGTCCGCTCTACCGGATACACCTGGCCTGAAACTGGTCTAGCCACTCAAAGCCAAAAACTGATTTTCTACCTCACATGCGCTCGGTACAACAAATAACTGAACGCCTCGCGTGAGGCGGCGACGAACCGTTCCCACTCTGTCTTTGGAACCGACTCCGGTCTGGGCGAGATGTACACGGTGAATCCCTGGCGTTGCATCATGCGTTTCGCACGAAACAGATGATACGCATCGCTCACCAGCAGCACACTTTCGAAACCGTTGACGCGCATGATGACGGCCACGCGCTGCGTAGATTCATCGGTGTTGTCCGCCTGCGTCTCGGCAATAAGGTTTACCTCGGGAACTCCCTTGGAGAGCAGATAGTCGCGCCCAACCTCTCCCTCGCTGTATTTCGGATCTTTGCCCGAGCCGCCCGAGGTGATGATCAGGGGAGCCATTCCTTCCTGGAAAAGCTTGTAGGCGTGATCGAGCCGGGCGCGATAGACAGGCGAGGGCCTGCCGGAATATTCTGCCGCTCCGAGAACCAGGATGCAGTCAGCCTTGTGAGGCTCATCGACTCGGCCTTCTTGCACGATTCGCAGAGTAAGCCACAGAAATGCGCCACCCAAAACGAGGACAGCTGCCGCGAGCAACCAGCGGACGAGGTGTGATTTGGAAGCGCCGGCTCCCGTGGTGACTACTCCTGTCCCAGCAATTCTGCGATGTCGTCGTAGGCTATAGCGCCCTGACGCAAAATGCGCCAGTGACCGTCATCGCTCGTGAGGTCGACGATGGTGGAAGCGATGTCTCGCGGCGACTGGCCACCGTCGACGATCATAGACAGGCAATCGCCAAGCTGGTCGCGAACCGCCTGCGCCGTAGTACATTCCGCTTCGCCATTCAAATTGGCCGACGTCGCCGTAATCGGGTGGCCGGCCGAGCGGATAATAGCCAACGGCACCTCTGCTGCCGGGACACGCAGCGCGACGTTGCCGGTGTTGGCAGTCACCTTCAGGGGCACTTTGGGGTCGGCTTTTACGATGATGGTGAGCGGTCCCGGCCAGAAGCGCCGCGCCAGCAGATAAAACGTCTCCGGCACCGGCCAGGCGAGCTCAGCGGCCTGGTCTACTGATTCGGTCAAGAGCGATAGAGGCTTGTGCCGCGACCGGCTCTTGATTTCGTAAATCCGGTCTACAGCGTGCAGATTGAAAGGGTCCGCGGCCAGGCCGTAGAAGGTGTCCGTGGGCATGCCGAGCACGACCCCTGAGCGTATCTTCTCAGCGGCATACGTCACCAGCGACGCTTCTGGACTGTCGGGATTGATCTTTACAATTTCGGGGCGCAACCGAACCTCGCCACATTCTGTTAGTTTCGCGGTGCGAAACGCAACACCTTACCCAAGTACCAGCAAGGCAGCAGATTATCATGCCGAGCTGACTTTGAGCCCACGGAAGCTCTCCCGTTGTACGATTGCTTCCGGGAACGGAACTATGCCTTCACCTCTCGAATCGGCAGCAGACGACCGGCTTCGCTCCATCAGCAGCCGCAGCAACGCCAGGGTCAAAGAGCTTCGCCGTCTTTTTCACGAGGCGTCGCCTGACGAAAATGGAGAGATCGCGGTCGAGGGCATGCACCTGGTGGAGGAGGCGATTCGCTCGGGCCTGCGGATCACCAGCGTTTTCTTTGCGGAATCAGCCCGCGACCGGGCCCACAAACTCTTACCGCAGTTGCCCAAGCACACCGAAGTCCTGCTTCTCCCGAATGATGTTTTTTCCAGCGCGGTGCCCAGCGAATCTCCCCAGGGTGTTGCCGCCATGGTGCGCGTAGGGCAATTCTCGCTGGCCGACGTTCTGCGCCACCATCCGGCATTGCTGGTGCTGGCCGCCGGTCTGCAAGATCCGGGAAACCTGGGCACCATCGCACGCGCCGGCGAGGCATTTGGCGCCACCGCGCTTCTGCTTGCCGAGAACACCGTCAGTCCATGGAATTGGAAGTCGATCCGGGCTTCCGCGGGGTCGTTGTTTCGGGTGCCCGTAGCCAAGGTGAAGACCGACTCTGTGCTGGCTGAACTCAAAGCGCGCGGCATTGTGGTGCTGGCGACGTCATCGCACAAAGGCACTCCCATCTCAGAGACCAACCTCACGCGTCCGCTTGCGCTGATTGTCGGCAATGAAGGAGCGGGAGTTCCAAAGCACGTGCTCGCGCAGGCAGACGAAGTGGTCACCATACCGCATTCGGAGAAGGTCGAATCGCTGAATGCGGCGATCGCGGCGTCGCTGGTGCTGTACGAGGCTAGCAGGCAAAGAAAGACGATTGAACCACAGAGGCACAGAGGCACGGAGGAATAGAATCGAAAAGAGTAAAGCGGGAGATCGCTTATGGTGGACGTACCGACTGCTTTAACAAACCTACCAGGCCAGCCTAAATGGCAAGCACCAGGCCCACATCAGTCTGTTACCTCTGAAATTATCGCCGCTGCCATTGAAGTGCATCGCGCACTGGGTCCGGGACTTTTGGAGTCCGCTTATCAGGCGGCTATGTGCCGCGAATTATCCGTCCGAGGAATCCAGTTCGTTCAGCAGGTCGAGATGCCACTCTCCTACAAGGGCGTGAACCTGGATTGCGGCTACCGGATTGATCTCATCGTGGCAAACGTAGTGGTTGTCGAGCTCAAAGCGGTGCAAGAGATCCTGCCAGTTCACGAAGCTCAGTTGCTGACTTACCTGCGTTTGACTGGATTCCGAGTTGGTCTTCTTATTAACTTCAACGTTGCGGCTCTGAAGAATGGAATTCGCCGAAGGCTCTTGTGACCAGTCTTTCTCCGTGCCTCTGTGTCCTCTGTGGTGAACTGATCCGTGAACCTGTTTCAGAACATCCCGGCCGACGAATCTGTCGACAAATCCCGCCCCTTGGCCGACCGCATGCGTCCGCGCACGCTCGATGAATTTGTCGGGCAGGAGCATATTCTCGGGCCGGGCAAGGCCCTGCGGGTGCAGATTGAGCGCGATGACACCGGATCGGTGCTCTTCTGGGGACCACCTGGCGTGGGCAAGACCACACTCGCCAAAATTATCGCCCGCATGACCCACGCCGACTATATCGAGTTCTCGGCGGTGATGAGCGGTATCAAGGAAATCAAACAAGTCATGGCCGACGCCGAGCGGGCGCGGCAATACGGTACGAGGACGATTGTTTTCGTCGACGAGGTGCATCGCTTCAACAAGGCCCAGCAGGACGCGTTCCTTCCTTACGTCGAGAAAGGCAGCATCCGCCTGATCGGCGCGACCACGGAGAATCCGTCGTTTGAAGTGATTTCGGCGCTGCTGTCGCGTTGTCGAGTTTATGTTCTGCGCTCTCTTACCGAGGACCAGATTGTCGTGCTGCTGCAGCGAGCGCTGGCGGACAAAGAACGCGGACTGGGCGATTTGAATCTCGTTGCTGATGAGGATGCGCTACGCAAGATTGCGGCCTATTCCAGTGGTGACGCGCGCAGCGCTTATAACGCTCTGGAAGTCGCTGCGACGCTGGCACGCGAGGCAAGTGAACACGACAAGCCGGGACACATCAACGATGCGGTCGTGACGGACGCGCTGCAAAAGCGCGTGCTAAGGTACGACAAAGCCGGCGAGGAACACTACAACCTCATTTCCGCCCTGCACAAAAGCGTGCGTAACAGCGATCCTGATGCGGCGCTGTATTGGCTGGCGCGGATGCTCGAAGCTGGCGAGGACGGGCTTTATATCGCCCGCCGCGTGGTGCGAATGGCCAGTGAAGATATCGGCCTCGCAGATCCAAAAGCGTTGGAGATTACGCTGGCTGCGCGCGACGCGGTGGATTTCCTCGGAATGCCCGAAGGGAATCTTGCGCTCGCACAGGCTGTCGTGTATTTGTGCGCGGCTCCGAAATCGAATGCGCTCTACACCGCATATAGCGCCGTACAGGAAGATGTCGAGCGGACGGCACAAGATCCGGTGCCGCTGCACTTGCGAAATGCGCCTACCGGATTGATGAAGGCGTTCGGTTATGGAGAGGGGTATCAGTATGCCCACAATCTCGAGAACAAGGTCGCCGACATGCAATGCCTGCCCGACAACCTGAAAGGCCGTGTCTACTACCATCCTACGAATGAGGGGGTTGAGGCCCGCATTGCTGCTAGGCTCGAAGAAATTAAGCGGGCAAAGAAAAAAGCTGACCACGAACGCACGCAGGGCGCGGAGGAAGCCGGGCCCAAGGCCCGAAAGCCCAGGACAGCGCCGGACAAGAATCTGTAGTTTGGTATGCTGCACGCCGGCCACGTCTTGTCATCACGAGGCCGCTTCGGCCGAGGGACCTGTTCTCGCTGGCAGCGCAAATGACTCTTCATAGGCGAGCAGTATTCCGCGGCCGACAAGAGCAGATCCCTCGCTCCGCTCGTGATGACAAGGTCAAGGGAAAATGAAAGAGGGCGGCAGTTAATGGCGAGCAGCTTCGCTTGACTGGTGATCCGGAAAAATCATCTATCTTCCTCCGTGAACTCCGTGCCTCCGTGGTGAATCGTTGTGCCCACAAATGCTACGGCGGCCACTCATCGAGCGACCGCCGTTGCGCTTGTCCTTCCCATTGCTAATGGATGGAGGCGCCTGCGAGTTCGTGATGCGGGTTGCGGGCCCGCGCCGTAGCTACTGGACTCACCCGTCCCTGGGTCGAGTCGTAGCGGTAGCGTCCGATCAGCGTGTGCAACTCTTGCGCCAGCTTCTCCAACGATTCGGCTGACTTCTGCGTTTGGCCTGCGCCGCCAGTGGTGGTGCGAGCGGCATCGGCGACACCAGCGATGCTGTGGGTGATGTCCGCGCCGCCCTTTGCCGCCTCGGTCAGATTGCGCGTGATTTCATTGGTAGTCACGCTCTGCTCCTCAACCGCGCTTGCGACCGTGTTCTGTATGTCATTGATCTGCCCGATTACCGAGCCGATTTGTTCGATCGCCGTGACCGCACCCGTTGTGTCATTCTGAATCGCCTCGATCTTGCGGCTGATATCTTCGGTCGCTTTGGCTGTCTCCTTGGCCAGCTCCTTCACTTCGTTCGCTACCACCGCGAAGCCTTTACCGGCCTCGCCGGCACGGGCTGCTTCGATGGTCGCGTTTAAAGCCAGCAGGTTGGTCTGTTGCGCAATCGATGTAATGACCTTGATCACCTGGCCAATCTCAGCGCTGCTCTGTCCGAGTTTGCCGATGGTGACGTTCGTCTCCTCTGCCGAGCGTACCGCCGCCGTCGCCACCTTGGTCGCGTCGGCTGTGTTCTTGGCGATCTCACGGATGCTGGCGCCCATCTCGTCCGCCGCTGTCGCCACCGTCTGGATGTTGCGGCTAACCTGCTCCGAGCCCGCCGACACCATGTTCGCCTGCGAGGCTGTCTGTTCTGCGCTGGAACCCATTTCCTGCGCTACCCGGCTCAGCTCGGCCGCTGCCTGACTGAGCGGATCACTCATCTGACCCACGCTTTCGACGGTCGAGCGGAACACCTCGAACATATCGTTCACCGAGTTCATGAGTTCACCATAGGCCCCCTTGAACTTGCCGGGATCCCCGCGCGAGATCAGGTCGCCGTCTTTGGCAGCGGCGATCAGGCGTCCCAACTCCGATTGCAGGGTCACGATATTCGACTTCAGCAGCACCAGCCACTCATGGATCTGGTCCTGCTCGGAGGCCTTCTCCATGCGTGCCTCCATGTCGCCATTGGCAATGCGCGTCACGTATTCCACCAGGCCCTTGAGCCAGTCGTGCACGCCGTTGATCGCGTCCTTCATCTTCTGGTGATCGCCCTTACATTCAATATCCACGCGCTCGCGCAGATTGCCACCGCGAATTTGCCGCAGCACGCGGTTGCCCTCCTCGATGGGAAGCAGCGTGGCATCGAGCAACTGGTTGACTCCCTCCACGATGCGCCGGAAATCGCCCTGTTGCCGGGTAGCGTCAGCCCGCACCGAGAGCTTGCCTTCGGTAGCCGCCCCCACCAGTCCCTGCATGTCGGCGATCAGTTGCTTCAGGTGCCCGCGTACCATTTCAATGGTGTCGTTGATGAACGCTTTCTTGCCGGGGAACTTCTCCAGTGTTGCCTCGAAGTTGCCCTTACCAAATTCGGCAATGCAGGCCATCGCCTTCTTCTTGACCGAGATGTGGGCACCGACCATCTCGTTTATGCCCTGAGCGACGCTGCAAAACACTCCTTCAAACTTTGAGCTGTCGATAGCCACATCGATGTCGCCTAACTCATGTTCGTGCGACATGTGGGCCATCTCTTTCAGCAGGGAATCCAGGGTGCCGATGCAGCGATTGAGACTCTGCTTGATAGTGTTGAAGTCGCCTTTGTATTCGGTGGTGATCTTCTCCGGGATGTCGCCTTTCGAAATACGTTCGACGTAGCTGGCCGACACTGCAATCGGGCCGGCAACCGCCTCCAGGATTCCGTTCATATTTTCGACAATGCGCCGGAAGTCGCCCTGCTGCCGTGTGCCATCCGCTCGTGCCGACAGATCACCGGCGACAGCGGCCGCCGTCAGCACCTGCGCATCGTCGACGAGCGAACGGATAGTCTGCATGGCCCGAATAAATGCGGGCACCAGGATGTCGTGCTCCGAGCGGCGTTGTACCAGCAACAAATCATCCAGGTCCTTCTTGAACTCGCCCACGGATATGTTCCCCAAAATCCGCACACAGTTCTTCACGCGCTCTTGTGCAATGTTTGTGGCGGCGGCCATTTCGCCGAAGGCACCGGGGTATTTTCCAGTCACGCTAACGCTGACGTCGTTTACGGAAAGCCCGGCAAGGACGGATTTCATTTCGTTGAGAGGGCTGGCAATGGCGTTTAGCATCTGGTTAACGGTACTGGCGGTCTGCCGGCAATGCCCTTCGAAGTTCTGCTCGGCGATGCGTTGGTTTAGATCGCCCGCGCTTACAGCGGCCATGAGGCGTTCGAGTTCATTAGCGAACTTCTCGTAGGTCTCGACCGTAACCACCGGCTGTGGCTCGCGTCCGGCGGGAACTTTCGTCCCGGCAGCGGCCCTGTGACTTGTCTTGTTGCGCTCTCTCGGATTCAATGTGCCCATCTGTGCCATTTCGTATCTGCTCCTTTTGTGGCCGGGCCGCGAAACCCGGGCGAGAATCTTTTGCTCTGCCAACTTCAAAACCGGATTGGCCGAAATTCCGGAACTGCCCTTGTAACCTGACTGCCTAGTTCACTCTCCCGGAAGTGCTTGCTTCACTGTTGATCGCACGCGCCGTGTCCAGGACCAGCAACAGACGCTCTTTCAGCTTGTAAACCCCATGCACCAGCTCGCGCGCCTCGCCCTGCAATGTGTCAGGAGGCACCTCGAAGGCATCGTCGGAAACCTCGACGACGTCTCCAATCTCGTCGACCAGCAGGCTGACCGCCCCGTCTTCCGAGCGGGCCACCACATTCATGGGCAGCTCGTCGGCCTTGCGCTCGGGCAACCCGAGACGCAGTCGCAAGTCGATCGCGGTCACAATCTGGCCGCGCAGGTTAATCAACCCGCCAATCAGCTTGGGAGCCAGCGGCACGCCCGTCATGGCTTGGTGCCGGATCACCTCTTGCACCTTCTCGACCTCGATTCCAAACAAGAAGCCGTCCAGATAAAACGTGCAGAATTGCTGTTCCGCCATGGCTCAGTCTCCTCCCGCCAGTGCCGGCGCGGCGGCCGATTGGACCGCGTGTGCCACTACCTGCTGCAAATCGACAATGTCAGTGACTTTCTGCTGGATTACGGCGGAGCCCAGCAGGAATCCCTTGCGCCCGTCGTCGCGCACCTGAATTGCTTCGTCCGTGATGTCCTCGATGCGATCCACCACCAGTCCGAGACTGCGGCCATTGCCGTTGAACACCACCACCTGCAACGGATCAGCGCCCGGCCCGTCCTGGTGCAGCAGGCGCGACATGCGCAGCAGCGGCATGATCTCGCCGCGATACTGCACCACTTCCTCACTGCCGGAGTGCTCGACGAGGTTAAGCGGAAATTCCTCCAGCCTTGCTACTGCCGACAAAGGCAAAGCCAGCCGGCTGCCCTGGCCGCCACGGAAAAGCAGCCAGCTTTGCCGTGCGGCGTGCGCCGCGGAGTCCTCCGCCACCGAGTCTGCGACCGCCTGATCGCGCACCTCGCTCACCACATTGGCCATCTGCGCAATACCCAGCACGTCGAGGATCAGGGCCACGTGGCCGTCTCCCATGATGGTGGCCCCGGCAAAGCAGGCGATGCCCTTGAGCTGTTTGGAAAGCGGCTTTACCACGATCTCTTCGGTGTCGTTAATCTCATCGACCACCAGACCGAACTGGCGATTGTCGGCTTGCAGCACAACAATGTTGGTGACCGTGTCAGTCGCATGAAAGCCTTTGCCGGCTTCCAGCTTTAGTTCGCGGTTCAGATACACCAGGGGAAGCAGCTTGCCGCGAAGCCGGTAGACGGGCACATCCCGTATCTGCTCGATCATCGCAGCGCCTTGCGAATCCTCCAGCCGCACCAGTTCCAGCAGGCTGACCTGCGGAATGGCAAAGCGCTCGCCTCGGCTGGAGACGATCAGTGCCGGGATGATGGCCAGGGTCAACGGAATCTTGATCTTCAGCGTCGTACTCCGCCCGCGCACCGATTGCAGATCAACCGTACCGCCGATCTTCTCGATGTTGGTCTTGACCACATCCATGCCGACGCCGCGGCCGGAGACGTTACTGACCTTCTCCGCGGTCGAAAATCCGGGAAGAAAAACCAGGTTGGTCAACTCGCGGTCCGACATGCGGTCGGCCTGCTGCGCTCCGACAATGCCACGCTGCACGGCCCGTTGTTTCACCCTTTCCAGGTCGATCCCTGCGCCGTCGTCGTTGATCTCGATGTTGACCTGCCCGCCCTCGTGATAGGCGCGCAGGTGAAGCCGGCCCGACGGCGGCTTGCCGGCACGAACCCGCTCCTCCGGCTGCTCGATTCCGTGATCGAGCGAGTTGCGCAGGATGTGAGTAAGCGGATCCTTAATGGCCTCGATGATGGTCTTGTCGAGCTCGGTGTCCGAGCCCTCCATTTCGATCGTGACCTGCTTGCCGCAATGCAACGCCAGGTCGCGCACCAGCCGTGGAAAGCGGCTCCATACATTGCCGATAGGCTGCATGCGGGTCTTCATCACCCCTTCCTGGAGCTCGGTAGTGATGAGGTTCAGCCGCTGCGCGGCGTTGAAGAAGGCGGCATCGGTTTGCGACGAGGCGCATTGCAGGATCTGGTTGCGCGCCAACACCAGCTCGCCCACCAGGTTCATCATCTTGTCGAGCAGGCTGACATCCACCCGGATGTTGCTGCCCGCGACCGCTGTTTCCTTCGCCGGCTCTGCGGTCGGCGCAGGCGGCACCGCAGCCTCGGGTTTCGGCGGTGGTCCGCTATTAGTTTCAGCCGCGGGAGTCGAAGGCTTCGGAACATTCGGAACAGCGCTTGCAGGTATGGCTTCGGCTTTTACTTCCGGCACCACTTGCGATTCGGTCAGCAGTGCTTCCAGCTGCTGCACCACGGCGCCGTAATCGCCGGCGCCTTCGTTGCCATGCTGCTCAATCTCGCTCAGCAGCCGGCGCAAGGCATCGACCATGGCAAGCAGTCCGCTGGTGATCGCCGGATTCAGCACCAGCTTGCCGTCGCGCATGCGGCTTAGCAGGTTCTCACCGACATGGGCGACCTTCTCCAGCTTGGGATAGCCGAGAACGCCGCTGGTTCCTTTGATGGTGTGGGCGGCTCGAAAAATCTCACCCAGCAATTCGCGCGACGATGGATCCTGCTCCAGAGCTACCAGGTCGCGATCCAGCAGATCCAGGCCTTCGGTGCTCTCAACCAGGAATTCCTTGATAATTTCGTCCATTCCTTCAATGACAGTTGACATAGTGCTCCGCTGGTCTGTGGCCCAAGCGAGTGTCTGGGCGCTGCAGGTTACATCGGCAGTATGTGCAGGAGGATGACCGAAATGGGTTAGAGGAAGTTAAGGAGCGCTTGGCGAAGGTGGCGCTCTACAAGCCCCAACACCGCGCCGGGACTCAAGCGACACCTTGAGTGTAATGGCGACTTCGCGCCAGCTATTTCAGACTCGGCCCGAAGTCGATGCTGAATCGCCGAAGCTATTCCGAAGCCACCTGACGCATGACTCCCCAAGGCAGACTTCTTATGCACGAAATCGTAATTTCCAATATCAGCTTTGTTATCTGGATATGAGCTCCCTTGATCCTGTAAGAAGTAGCGCCACAATGAGTAGAAACAACTTGCTTTCCTGGTGGAGCGGGCACACAATCGGAAGCCGTTCTAGCAATTTCGTAGATCGTGCGACTACCCGACCTACATTTTCATAGCGATTCCCCTCACACCCTGAATTTGAAGTGCTCGTAGGCCCAAAGCGAATAGCGTAGGTTCTGTGAGCCGAGCCGTGATGAAACCAGAAAGGAATCTATCGTGCGGCGCAAAATCATGGTGTGGATTCTGGAAAAGATAGCTCTGCTTGTTCTTGCTACTCTAGGATTGGCGTGCCTCGCTTCAGCTCAAGTCGTGTCGCGATCGACGACTGCAAACTTCGCACCGACTATGGCCAAGCCGGATGCTCAAACCCAGACCCGAGTCGCGGAAGCTTATGGCAACTTACCTCTCTTATTCGAGCCAAATCAAGGCCAAACCGATACGCAGGTGAAGTTTCTGGCGCGCGGTGGCGGGTACACCCTGTTTCTTACCGACAGCGAAGCGGTGCTGGTGTTGAAGACAGCACAAAAAGGCGCGCAAGCAAGTCGCCTCTCGCATGAAGCGACCATGGAGATGAAGCTGGTAGGCGCTAATCCCAGGCCTGTCGTCAGGGGAATGGATGAACAGCCAGGTAGGGCAGATTACTTCCTCGGCAACGATCCCAAAAAGTGGAAGACAGATGTGCCTAACTATGCCAGGGTGCGATATCAAGACATCTATCCTGGGGTGGATTTGATGTACTACGGCAACCAGGGACAGCTGGAATATGACTTCCTGGTCTCCCCAGGGAGTGACCCTGGAGCGATAACCCTCGATATAGAACCCGGTCTGGTACCTGCAGGTCGGGAGCACTCGGGCCACGTACTTCTGCGAATTGATCGCAATGGAGATTTAGTAGTGGAAGTGAACGACGGGGAAATCCGTTTCCATAAGCCGGTCGCTTACCAGGACGTAGCGGTCGGTTCTGCGCAATCGACAATCAAGGATCGAAAATTCGTCGCGGCCCATTACGTCCTGAAATCGAGGAACCAGGTAGGAATTCGATTGGAGTCTTACGATGCCACGCAACCTTTAGTCATCGACCCGGCGGTGTGGTATTCCAGCTATCTCGGAGGCAGTGCTATCGACCAGGCTTCGGGCATCGCCGTCGACGACGCGGGAAGTGTCTATGTGACTGGCTTTACCACTTCAGCAGATTTCACCCGCGCGCGGCCGGCATCAGTTCTCGGCCCTTGCAAAGGAAGTTGCGGCAAGGGAGCCCACTACGATGCCTTCGTAACCAAGATCGACGCGTCGGGCAACGCTCTGGTCTATTCCAGCCTACCTGGGTGGCAGCCGTGGTGACCAGGGTGATGGGATCGCGGTGGACAACTCGGGCAATGCGTATGTAACTGGGGTGACCCGCTCGTCCGATTTCCCTCGGGTGAATCAGATTGCGGGCGCATGCGTGGGCGACTGTGGCGTAGACAACAATCAAGATGAGTTCGTGAGCAAGCTCAACGCAACCGGCGATAGCCTGGTTTATTCCAGCCTGGTCGGCGGCAGCGGCGATGAGAATATATATGGTTTCGCCGGCATTGCGGTAGACGGCGCCGGCAACGCTTATCTCACCAGCACGACCGATTCAAGCGATTTTCCCCGAGTGAACCAGATTCCGGGCGCGTGCAACGGCAGTTGCGGTAGCGGATCCACCGACGTCTTCGTGACCAAGATCAATGCTGCGGGCTCTGCAGTGGTTTATTCCAGCTACCTGGGCGGCAGTGGCACAGACATCGCATTCGGCATCGCGGTGGATAGCTCGGGCAATGTTTACGCCACGGGTCTAATCGGTTCGCCAGATTTTCCCCGGGTAAACCAGATTCCTGGCGCCTGCAACGGAAGCTGCGGCGCCGGTATCAACTATGACGTTTACGCAACCAAGATCAATGCTGCGGGTAGCGCACTGGTTTACTCCAGCTACCTGGGCGGCAGCCAGGACGATTACGGACGAGGTATCGCCGTGGACAGTGCAGGGAATGCCTATCTCGCTGGCCGCGCTTCCTCATCCGACTTTCCTGTCATGAAACAGATTACGGGCGCCTGCTTGCTGAACTCTTGCTCGGCTTTCGCCGCCAAAATCGATGCTGCCGGCAGCTCTCTGGTCTATTCCAGCCGCTTTGGAGGCAGCAGCGGATCAGAGCGGGACACTCCATCGCCATCGATCGCATGGGGAACGTCTACATAACGGGTGAAACGCAATCGTCTGATTTCCCGCTGGTCAACCCAATTCCGGGTGCCTGCCGGGGAAGCTGCGGCACCGGGGACAACCACGATGGTTTCGTGACGAAAATCGATGCTGTCGGCGACGCCCTGGTCTACTCCAGCTATCTTGGCGGCAGCAGCGATGATGATGGAGGCGCTCTGGTTTGCAACGCCTCAATCGCAGTGGACAGCTCGCAGAATGCCTATTTGAGCGGGTGTACTCTCTCAACCGACTTTCCCAGGGGACGCCTTCAAGTTGCGGCGCCACTCTCGATTCCCGGAGCCTGTAACGGAAGCTGCGGCACCGGAGCCAACGCAGACGCGTTTGTAATGAAAATCTCGCAGTAGGGACCACGTTCAGCCTGAACTGGCAGATTGAGTTCGTGCCAACTCCGGTACAGGGGCGCTCTGAACAAGCGCGTCGGAGAGCTGTAATCAGGCGACTACACCCCGTAAGCCGTCGTCCGCTGGTGCGAACAACAAGGCCACTTTCTATGAGCTGCCCGGGTCAGCCCACATCACTTACCCGCGGAAGGTAAGCTCCGTGATGGTGCAGTCGTCGCTCAGCGGAGTCTGTCCGCGAAATGCCGTGACCGCCTCTTCGATGGCGGCGAAGCCGTTGGCACAGCAACGCTCCAGCCGGTCGTTGCCGAAGAACTCGCCGGTCACATCTTCCGCTTCCGTCACGCCATCGGTCACGACCGAGAGGCGGTCTCCCGGCGCGAGGTGCAAGGTGGTCGCTGAGAACTCGGCATGGGGGATGAGTCCGACCGGCAGATTGCCGGCCTCGACCTTCTGTACCTTTCCGTCGGAGATAATCAGTGGCGGAACGTGCCCGCAGTTGATGAGCTCCATCTCGCCACCCGGCCGTATTCGCGCAACCACCAGCGTGGCGTACTTCTGTCCGCCCACCTTCTCGCACAAGAAGCGGTTTACCGCGGAAACCATCTCCGGCAGCGAACCATCTTGCGCCAGTTGCGAATACAGCATTCCCTGCAGAATTGACGCCACCACTGCAGCGGCGACTCCTTTGCCTGACACGTCAGCGACAATCAGTGACAGCGCCTGCTCGGTATAAACCAGGTCGAAGAAGTCTCCGCCGATGTCTTTACAGGCGTAACTGACGGCGTCGACCTTGGCGTACGGCACGTCGGGAATGGTCACCGCCATCAGGCGCTGTTGAATGTCGGCGGCGATGGTCAGCTCCTGGCGGTAGCGCTTGGCCGCATCTTCCGCCTGCACCAGCGCAGCATTCTCCACCAGCGTGGCGGCGCCGTTAGCGATGGTCTTCAGGATGTCGTGATTGACCGTCGATAGCTTACCCGACAGAAAGTGGGAGTCGAGATAAAGCACTCCCTGCACATCGGAGCCCTCGGACTTGGTATCTTCTTTGGTCTTCTCCTGGATGTTGGTCTTGCGCAGCGGAATGCAGATGACGCTCTTCAGGTTCTGCGCCACGATGCTGTCGCGCCCGGCCAGCTTGCCGGTATCTTCGGTATCGGTCACCAGGAAGTCGGAAGCGCTGCGCATGGCTTCGCGCAGCACCGAACGCGAGATGGTGCTGTCATCCATGATGACTTCACCACCGCGATCGCGCCCGCCGGCCAGCTTCAGCTCTCCATCGGCCGCATCGCGTAAAAAGACGAAGCCGCGCTCCGCCTGGGTCAGACGCAACGACGCTTCCAGCAGCGTTTGCAGAACGTCTTCCAGCACGCCGACGTTGTTCAGCTTGCGCGCTGTTTCCAGAAATACGTTCAGCATCTCCAGTTCCGAACCAGCGCCCACCGCGGGTTTCCAGGTAGAAAGCTGGCTCAGGACCTGCTGCCCGATGCTGGAGGGCGAACGGTCCGGGTTGTACATGACGAACGCGGCGCCTCGCACCCCGAACTCGATGCGGTCGTTCCGTACCAACTTGTGGCGGGAAACCTTCTCGTTGTTGACGAAGGTTCCCTGGCGGCTGTTCTGATCGACAAGATAAACGCCGTCCGCGTCACGGATAATCTGGGCGTGTTCACGGGAGACGCGAGGATCGGCCAGCACCAGGTCACGGTCGGTGCGGCGGCCTACGGTGAAGGGGAAATGATCGAGCAGCAGGGTACGGCGCTCGGTTCCCTCCACGACAACCAGGACCATGGGATCGCTGCTCGTCGTGTGGTCGAGCGTGCGTCTCCAGATGCCGGTTGCGCCCATGCGCCCTCCTGATTGCAAATAGCTGATTAAATCTGTTAGCGAATATAGCCCAACTGGCACTCCATATCCAATTTTGTGGCGACAGGTGGGGCGCGTCAGGAGGCGGGTGTTCTGGAATCAAACTTCATTAGGCCCATACCAGCGGGAACCACCAGAAGAGCCACCACCGAGGTCACGGAGTTCACTGGGGGCGTCAGATAATGCTTCGGAATGCGCCGAGGAACCTCCCGGTTAAGCTGCTGTCTGTCGCTATTACCAAGCTCCTGGAAAACTTATGCCTTTGCCCTGTCCCTCTCCGTGGCTGTGTCCTAGGTGGTGAACCTCTTTCCCTGTGGCGCAGCCAGAGCCGGCCTTAGAGGATTACACTTGACAGGGTTTGATAACCTTTATCGGTTAATCAAGGAGAAAACCTACGTGAAACTCGTTGCTCGCAGTGTGCTCATCGGCGCAGTCGTCTTGCTGGCCTCCACCCTCTTTGCGCAGATCCCGCACCTCACGCCGTTTTCCTCCGACATGCAAATGTCATCCTCACAGGCGAACCCGGTGAACCGTGACATGGCGGGAAAGATGTATGTCGATCAGCAGGCCATGCGCATGGACATGACCGGCGAAGGCGGCCACGAAGTCATGATCATCACCACGTTCGCCACTCAGACGGTCGACATGGTGATGCCGCAGCAACATATGTACATGGAGCACAAGGCCGACCAGAATGCCATGCATCGCGGGCCGAATACTTCTGACGTTCACCCTTACGATCCGAAGAACCCGTGCGCCAGCGATCCGGGCTCAACCTGTAAGGACCTGGGAAATGAGACTGTCAACGGACGTACCGCCGACCACTGGCAGGTGACGCACAAGGACGGCAATGTCTCCGACGTGTGGATCGATAACTCACTGCACTTCCCGATCAAGACGGTGAGCGGCGGCACCACCTGGCAGCTGACTAACATCAAAGAAGGTCCACAAGACCCAAGCCTGTTCCAGGTACCAGCCGGCTACCACAAGATGGACATCACGGGCATGGGCGCCGCGATGGGCGGACGGCCGCCCCAGCAGTAATCGGGTAGTGCTGGCCTGAAGTGAGTGCGCGAGAATTCGATTTCGGTATCTGGAGTGGGAAGAAACTAGGCAAGAACAGCCGCGCAGCGGCGACGTGGTTTTAGCCCCGGGCGTCAGCCCGGGGTTGGAGTCGGAAATACCCCTGAGTCGCGTAGCGACGGCACAGGCTCAACCCACGCATTTCAGGCCAGCCCCCACGTTGCATATCGCGGGATTTCTATCCGCGCGGCAGCAGCACGATAATGAACGTTGCGATCGGGCCCAGCAGAAGCGACAGCAGGAACCACAGCAGTCCGCTGCGGTTCTTGCCCTGCGCCAGGCCGGCATTGATGAGCGAAAGCGTGCCCCAGCCAATGCCGTACGCCGGAGTGACGTAGTAGTTGTAGTTATAGAAGGCACCCAGTAGAGCGATCATCGAGCCTCTCTAACCAGCCGGCGCAGCTTATTTGCCGCCGTTAATCTCAGTCCAGAGGAAGGGGTGCAGCTTTGGCTGCACCACCAACCCTTTTTCCAGTTATTATCGCGGGCTTCAACCCGCGCCCATTACAGCTTCTCGTAGAACTCGCAGGCCGAGCACGAAATATAAATTCCGCCCGGAATATCGCGCTCGCGGTCTTTTACCCGCTTCACGATGCGGGTTGGCTTGCCGCACTTGGGGCAGTCGGTGCTCTTGCTGGTGTCCATGACCTTCTTGCGGTCAGCAGTCTTTGCGATCTTTGCCATTGCTCTCTCCTGATTGCGTGGTATTAGGGCATAACTTCGACTTGAGGGAGGCAATAGCGTGAAGGCCGGGCAGGAATGCACAGGCCAGCGCGAGATGCACATGTCTCAAGCTCGCGTCCGAAAACCGCTTATTTTCGGGTGCCCAATTCCGGCTTCTTTTGCCGGGGTGGGGGTTTCGGACGGCTTCGACTGCAGGCGGGCCCAATGTTGGACCACTCTCTACTCGCCGGATAGCACCTCTAGTTTACATGACGTCAGGTGACACACGGTGCCCCATTCCGCCCTCCTTTGGCGGGGTGGGGATTTTCGTCCACCACTCGGCGGGCTCGCATTCTCAACAACGAAAGCCCTATCTGCAGCGCATAACGAGTTGCAGGCTCGAAACTTGAAACCTGAAACTCGAAACTATCTCCGCCGCGCGTGCACCTCGAGATACTCAGTCGGGATGACCGTGTGGCTCGCGTCACCCTGGTTTTCGCGCGCCCACAAATCTCTGAGCGCCTCGACCAACTGCTGTCTGCGCGAGTCGTCCAGTCTGCTCTGGATAATCTGCATCGGCCCAAGGTGCCGGCGGAAATACTCTTCCGCCTGCTCGGGCGCCAACGGGAGGTCAAAGACGAACGGACGCGGCGTGCATGTCACATCTGCGCGATCCCGGAAGCGTTCCCGCACCATGCGCTCGTCACCCCAGTCGAAGGGATTGCTCGAGCCCGGCGGCGGAGGAACAAATTTCGCCGAGATGGCGTTCTGTTTAGCGACAAAGCTATCCGGTGTCCAATTGCCCATGGCGATCAGCCCACCCGGTCGGCACACGCGCACAAATTCAGAAGCGACTACCTCCGGCTGCGGCGCAAACATCGCGGCAAACATCGATAGCACGACGTCGAACTCCCCGTCGCCGAACGGCAACGCCTCGGCATCGCCTTCGCTGAAATGGATGCTCAAGCCATCACGCTTCGCCCTCTCCGCAGCCTGCGCCAGCAGATTGGGAGCAATATCCACACCCGTCGACCACCGACCCCATCCGCGCCGCCGGAATGCTCTGGTTTCCGCTTCCGCACCCGACATCGAGTACTCGCATTCCCGGCTTGAGATTCAACCGGGCGACGAATTCCTCCGCCGACTTCTCCATCAGCTCGGCGAGCTTGCCAAAGTCGCCGCTCGTCCACATCGACTTCATCAACTGCTTCACGTGTGCCAGATGTTGCGCGCCGTCAGCCATTCGTGACCTCTCGGCGTTTCACATTAGCACGAAGCTCAGCAAAAACAGTTCCGGATTTCGACATCACCAAACGTCAACGCCGTTGACACCCCATCCTTGCTGGGCTATAGTGCAGCACCTACTCTGGCCCTTCGCAGAAACAGTTTCTCCCCGAGACAACTGAACCTGTGGGAAGGGCGTTTGCCAACTCCGGAATGCATAGACAACCTGTCTACGCGAAGAGAAAGTCGGCCCCAGTTCAAGGAGGATGCTTTGAAAAAGGCCCTGCTCGCTCTGCTTTTCATCGTTGTGTTTGCCGGGTTCGCGCTTGCTGATACGGAGCTTCTGCAGAATGGAGGCTTCGAAAGCGGAGCGCTTTCTCCCTGGTATAACGCGAGAGACTTCTGCAACAACGGTACCTGCTCGCAGTGGGCGGTCACCAATAGCAATCCCCACAATGGGACCTACAGCGCAATGGACATTGGCAACTTCGAGATGCGGCAGGATTTCACTCCAACGCCCGGTTCGCAGATTACCGATGTCTCCTTCTGGATTTACACAAGTGCTCCGGCTAACGCGTTTGACTTCTTCTATACCGATAGTTCGGATGAGGAATTCGTCGTTTTTGCTCCGCAAAACACGTGGACTCTGGAGACGGTCACCGCCGATGTGAACGCAGGGAAAACGCTCTCGGGCTTTTCCATCTGGGGCTCTTCCCCGAGTATCACGACCTACGTGGACGATGCCAGCATCACGGCCACGCCAGAGCCATCAACTCTGGTGCTGCTGGGAGGCAGCGCATTGGCGGTGTGCGGCAATCTCCGCCGCCGCATGAGAGGATAATCAACTGTGCGCAACTAGAGGCGGAGCGCCGGCTCCGCCTCGCGATTCTAACCGTCCTCCCTCGCGCATTCACCGCCTTCAGACGTTTGACCCTGCTCTTCTCCGCCTGTTAGCCTCGGATGTTTGCCCTCCGGAACTGCGTGAGCTCCACCACAGAGACGCAGAGGCACAGAGAAATCATTTCTGATGTGCTCTGTGTCCCTGTGCCTCTGTGGTGAAATTGGGACTTCATTTCCGCAGCCAGACAGGAAAAGACATGGCCATCAAATTCAAAGGCGTTGACTTCATCGAGTTCGACACGCTGCTCTCCGACGACGAGCGCTTGGTCCGCGACAACACCCGCAAGTTCATCGAAGAGAACCTCGTCCCCATCATCGAGATGTGCAACCGCGAAGGCCGCTTTCCCAAGGAGCTCATCAAGCCCATGGGCGAGCTCGGCTTCTACGGAGCCAGCCTCGAAGGCTATGGCTGCGCCGGCATGTCGGCGGTCGAGTACGGCCTGATGACGCAGGAACTGGAGCGCGGCGACAGCGGCGTGCGCTCGTTCGTCAGCGTGCAGTCGGCGCCTGTGCATGTATCCCATCTACGCCTTCGGCAGCGAGGAGCAGAAGCAGAAATACCTGCCCAAGATGGCCAAGGGCGAAATCCTCGGCTGCTTCGGCCTGACCGAGCCCGACTGCCGGCTCCAATCCCGGCGCCATGCGCACCCGCGCGAAGAAAGACGGCGACAGCTACATCCTGAACGGCGAGAAGATGTGGATCACCTCCGGCTCCATCGCCGACATCGCCATCATCTGGGCCAAGGTCGAGGACGAAGACGATCGCATTCGCGGCTTCATCGTTCCCACCGACACTCCGGGATTCAAAGCCGCCGACGTGCACGGCAAGTGGTCGCTGCGTGCCTCGGTCACGTCAAGCTTGTCGCTGCATCGACGTGCGCATTCCCGCCGACTGCCTGCTGCCCAAGTCGAAAGGGCTGGGCTCTCCGCTGAGCTGCCTGAACCAGGCGCGCTACGGCATTGGCTGGGGAGTAATCGGCGCAGCCATGGCCTGCTATGACTGCTCACTGCAATATGCGCAGTTCCGCAAGCAATTCCACGACATGCCTATCGCCGGGCATCAGCTGGTGCAGGAAAAGCTGGTATGGATGATCAGCGAAATTACCAAGGCGCAACTACTCGCACTACAAGTCGGCAAGTTAAAAGATGCGGGCAAGGTAAAGCCCTACCATATTTCTATGCTGAAGCGTAACAACGTCTGGATGGCGCTGGAGTGCGCCCGCATGGGACGCGACATCCTGGGCGGCAACGGCATCGCCGACGAATACCCCATCTTCCGCCACATGGCCAACCTGGAGTCAGTCAAAACCTACGAAGGCACCCACGACATTCATACCCTGATTATCGGCGAGCACATTACGGGGATCGCGGCGTTCTAGGGAAGCATGGCGCCGCCGGTTTTTCCGATTACCAAAACATTCATCTCTGAGAGGCCACAGATGCCCATTTTGCGGTACAATGTACTAAATAAGGTACAGCATTGCCCAAGGCTCCTTCAGGCAAGAACATCCCGTTAATTTTCTTCCGCACTGCCTCGGGTGCCGAGCCGGTACGAGAATGGTTAAAGGGGCTTCCGGAAGAGGAGCGGCACGCCATAGGGCAGGACCTGATGCGAGCGCAATGGCGATGGCCAGTTGGGATGCCGCTGTGCCGCCCTATGGGAGGCGGCCTCTTTGAGATTCGCACCGACTTGGCGACGAAACGCACGGCACGCGTGCTGCTCTGCCTTTATCGCGAGCACCTGGTCGCGCTGCATGGGTTTATGAAGAAAACCCGCACGACATCGCAAGAGGATCTGATGTTAGCTCGCAAGCGCAAAAAGGAGTTAGAACAGTGAGCAGGAAACATATTGGCACTCGCCTCGACGACTTCCTTAAGGAAGAAGGCATTTTCGAAGAAGCGCAATCGCAGGCCATTAAAGAAGTCGTTGCCTGGCAGCTCGCCAAGGCTATGAAGAAAAAAAAGATTTCTAAGAACAAGATGGCGGTATTGCTTCACACCAGCCGATCTCAGGTGGACCGTCTTTTGAGCGCCACCGACGATATCACTCTGTCGAGCTTACAGCGAGCCGCGGCTATGGTGGGCCGCCGCGTTTCTATCGAACTCGTCTAGGAACCGAGCCCCGGCCGTGACGTGCACATGGGACGCGACATCCTGGGCGGCAACGGCATCGCCGACGAATACCCCATCTTCCGCCACATGGCCAACCTGGAGTCAGTCAAAACCTACGAAGGCACCCACGACATTCATACCTTGATTATCGGCGAGCATATTACGGGGATCGCGGCGTTCTAGGAGCCAACTCATCGCTCCTCGGCGCCGAGCGTCTAAGAACGCGGCTACAGTTCGCCATGGCTAATGGCTTCGTTCGCTACCCGACCCTAAAGTGCCACCGTCGACGGCTTTTCACTGAACCGTATACGTGATTTTTCCATTCATCATGGTCAGCTTTACTTTCGTGGTGCTGATATCACTGGGAGGAATTCCGTACAGGTCTTTTTCCAGCACAACAATGTCGGCCAGCTTTCCAACTTCGAGAGAGCCAATCTGCTTCTCCAAGTCCAATACGTATGCCGAGTCGAGCGTGTAAGCCTTGAGGGCTTGATCCAGGGTGATGCGCTCGTCTGCCGGCGGCATGATGGGGGTGAACTGCGTCTCGCCGTACTGCTTGAGAATCGCACGCGTCAGCGCCACCTGAATTGCTTCGAGCGGACGATAACTTGAAACGTAGCCCGCCGCCGGCCAGTCTGTCCCAAATGCCAGCCGGCCTCCCGCCTTCGATACCGAATTCATGCGGGCCCACTCGGTGTTGACCACATCCGGACCGAGGATCTTTACAACCATCTCGCTATACGGGTCGGGGGTGATCCACTGCGGAGATGTCTGCATGGTGACGTTGAGTTCTTTAAAGCGCGGCACGTCCTGGTCTGTAATCAGCAGCGAATGCGCAATTGTGTGCCGAGAGGGGCTATGCGGGTATTGCTGCTGGGCCTTGGCCACAATGTCCAGATACGCCCGAATTGCGGCGTCCCCATAGCAGTGGCAGTGGGTATCCAGGCCGTTCGCCTGCGCTTTCAGGACTGCTGCCTCCATGAGCTTGGGATCGAGAAGGTAGTCTCCATAAAAGCCGGGCCGGTCGAAGTAGGGCTTCAGCAGCACGGCCGTGTGCTGGGCCTCTCCGCCATCGGCGTTGATCTTGAGTGCCCGGAACTGCACCAATTCGGAGTGATATTTGTCGCGGAGCTTCAGCGCAATTCCCACCGGATCTTCTGTTGCAGGATTGTTCCAGTAGTAGCTGGCGACCACCCGTACCGGCAGCTTGTTTTCTTTCTCCAAACTCTGATAGCCGTCCAAGCCGTCCTCGGTCGGCATGGTTGAAATCCCGGCGTCAAACACGGCCGTAATGCCCGCCGCCGAGAACTTCGGCAACATTTCGGTCATAGCCGCAATGGCCAGTTCGGCAGAAGGCGGTTGCAGCTTGAAAAACACGGCTGTTTCGGCCGGGCCCTTCAACCACCCAACCGGTCGGCTCACCGGTGTTGGGGTCTCGCGCATAGAAACTGAAGCCGGGCACCGGGTCCGGAGCTTTGGCATTCACTCCTGCCATCTCGAGCGCCTTGCTGTTCACCCATCCGCTGTGACCGTCAATCGCAAAGAGGAATACAGGACGGTTGGGGAATAGTTTGTCGAGAGGCTCTTTGGTTGGGCCAGTCGTGGGAAAGAGCGAATAGCGCCATCCAAAGCCGCGAATCACCTTGGCGTCAGGGTGAGCATCGGCCCATTTCTTCACCGATGCCAGCAACTGGTCAAGCGAGTCGAACTGCAAGTCGGCGCCTTCTGCTACCAGCGCCATCGTGGGGTGGATGTGCGATTCCACGAATCCTGGCAGCAGCATCTGCCCTTTGAGGTCTATAACCTGCGTCTTGTCACCGACGAACGGCTTCACCCCGTCATTTGTTCCGGCATAGGCTATGTACTTTCCCTTGATCGCAATTGCTTGCGCCTGCGGATTCTTGCTGTCAATCGTGTAGATCGCGCCGTTCTTGAAGACATAATCTGCCTTATCGACACCGCTGGCCCTTACTGCAAATAACGATGTAACCATCACGAATAGTGCGAGGGTGATTGCTGATTTACTGGATGCTGTCATTGATACTCGTCCCCATACCGATTCACCGTTCACAATAAGCTCCCGTTCATCCTGGGCGCAGATCGCTTCACTCTGGATTGTCGAGAGTCACGCGTAATACAACTTCTATCAACAGACGATGAAGGGAGAAGTGATAGCGCTCACCTTAGTGCGTGATTTCGAAGGAATATCGGCACGGTCGTGGTGTAGTGGTCGATCGGGTAGCCCACACCGCGACTGTCGCGATAATGCGAGGCTGACTAAGCCGCGGTTCGCGCTTTGATCTTGTTCAGCGGCGCCCATCGGGCGACCAGCCGCAGGTCGTAATCAGTCTGAAGGTTCATCCAAAACTGCGGCGTCATGCCGAAGTACTTGCCCAGTCGCAGCGCGATGTCGGCGCTGATCGCCCGCTGGCCGCGTACAACTTCATAGATACCCGGAGAGTGCGGCGCCTTGGCAAGCTGATAGGCCGTGATGCCCATCGGCTCCATAAATTCAGTGCGCAGTATCGCGCCGGGATGTGTGGCTATTGTCTTTTCTCGCCGAGGCATGTCAAATTCTCACGCGCTACGGGCGCCTACGGCACACTTCTAATTACCACCTGACTTCATCTACGCGAAATGCCTGACAGTATCTAATTTCATTGACTTCTATTTGACAGCTAGTAGAGTTCTACCCACACCAGCCACTAGTCACAGCAGGCAATCAAACTTCACGTACACCTTTCCAAGGCGATGCGGTGGAGAAAGCCTGAAACATGCCTCATTGCTCGAGGTCACTCGTCCGCGTCGGAACTCTTCGTTGTAGCGCCTTATAAGTAACCGAAATCGCAACTAAGCGGAAGCTTGGCTTTCGCACGGCTCGCTACGAGTCGAAGGAGGACTTGTGTCTCGAAGCATCCATGCAGTCGTCCAGAAAATCACGCATCTCAACCGGCACCGCAGCTTCATTCTTCTCCTACTCCCAGCGCTTGTGCTGATGTTCGCTGGCGGGCTGCGCGGCGGTACCGAGAATTTCGCCGCCAAAGATCCCGGCGTGCGCGGCGGAGCTCCCGGCGGCGGCTCGCCCATTGCCGGACTCACGACGAATCAACTCGCGTTCTTCGATGCGGGCCTCTCCAACTTCGCAGAGGTCGACGCCGTTCCCAACGGACTTGGTCCCCGCTTCAACGCCGAGAGTTGCGCGCAATGCCACGCACAACCTGCGGTCGGAGGTTCCAGCCCATCGGTCAACCCTCAGGTCGCCGCCGCAACCGACCAAGGTGCGAGTAATCAGGTTCCTTCATTTATCACGCTGAACGGCCCGGTGCGCGAAGCGAGATTTCCCTTTACCTTCGACTTCCAACATGTCGACGGTGGGGTGCACGCTCTGTTCACCATCAGCGGACGCACCGATGCCCCCGGCTGCAACATTCAGCAGGACAACTTTGCCAAGGCAGCGCAGCTGGGTGATCTGATCTTCCGCATACCCACTCCGGTGTTCGGCGACGGCCTGATCGAAGAGATTGCGGACGCCACCATCCTCGCCAACCTGAACAGTAATCAGCAGCAGAAACATTCTCTCGGAATCGCAGGACGGCCTAACACCAGTGGCAATGACGGCACCATCACGCGCTTCGGCTGGAAGGCGCAGAACAAATCGGTCGAAGTGTTTTCCGGCGAGGCCTACAACGTCGAGATGGGCGTGACCAACGAGGCTGTTCAACACCGAACGGGACCAGACGCCGGGCTGCCAGTTCAATCCCACTCCGGAAGACAGCACCAACTTCGATTCCGCCAGCACCGCGTTGCCCAGTGACATTGTGCGGTTTGCCATGTTCATGAAGATGCTTGACCAGCCGCAGCCGGGACAAGGTTCACCATCGACCCAGCATGGCAGCCAGGTGTTTTCTTCGGATCGGCTGCGCTCTGTGCCATACCCCATCTATGCAGACCGGACCGTCGACGATTGCTGGACTCAGCAACATTCAAGCTAACCTGTACTCCGACCTGCTGCTCCACCATATGGGACCGAACCTGGCCGACAACGTCAGCCAAGGCGTCGCGGGCGGCGACGAGTTCCGCACCGCGCCTCTGTGGGGACTCGGGCAGCGAATCTTCTTCCTGCACGATGGCCGCACCAACGACCTGGTGAAAGCCATTCAGGCGCACTCCAGTAGCGGCAACCGTAACTACCAAAGTTCGGAGGCGAATGGTGTGGTGAACAACTACAACCACCTGTCGTCCAGTGACCAGCAGGACCTGTTGAATTTTCTGCGATCGTTGTGAAAGGAAGAGCGGTGGGCGGCTGTGCAGCCCACTCTGCAACTTCATCTAGATTCTTCGCGATCGGGTGCCCCATTCCGGCTTCCTTTGCCGGGGTGGGGATTTTTGTGTTTCAACGACAGATCCGATAGATCCAACCCCGGTGGTTCAAGCCCAAGTGGGACACTGTGCGTACTCTCACGCAAAATCTCACCCGGACGACGCTGGAAGAGCATACTTCTCTGGTGGAGGTGTTTCATGGCGACTGGCAGCGACCCGATTCTGACTCATCTGGGGATGGCCCACCTGGGTAGCCCGAAAATGTTAATGGGCAAAGGGGGCGGCTTCCTGGGTGAATTCCGCGAATTCGCTCTCAAGGGCAACATGCTTGACATGGCCATTGGCATCATCATCGGAGCAGCCTTTGGACGCGTCATCAGCTCGTTTGTCTCCGATATCATGATGCCGCCCATCGGCCTGCTCTCCGGACGTCACTCCGACCTGAGCAACAAGTTCATCAATCTCTCCGGTCATGCGTATGCGACGCTGGCGGAGGCGAAAGCAGCCGGAGCCGCCACCATCAACTACGGCCTGTTCCTGAACGCCTGTTTCGATTTCCTCATCGTCGCTCTCGCCGTCTTTCTTCTGGTGCGCCAGGTGAACCGTCTGCGGGCTCAATTCGCAGCCAGCGTTCCGGCGACCAGGGAGTGTCCATTTTGCGTCTCGTCCGTGCCGGTGAAAGCCACACGATGCCCGAATTGCACCTCGCAGCTAAGCGCGGCTTAGCTCGCCACGATCTCCGTGCCGGAGGATGCTCCACCCATCTCGCAGGTTACGAAAGTACATGTCCTTTCGTAACTTGCGAAACATACTTTGCGGTGCTAGGTTGCGAGTTGTGGGCGCGGGAGTTGGTGTGCCCAGCGCATTCCGGTGATCCGGAGAGTAGGGTTTAGGGGTCTTTGAAAGTCAGCGACGCGCTGAAACGGATTTAACAAGTAGTTAACATTTGTGGCAAATTCCGCACTGGCTGATGCCCGCAGACACGCCCGGATTCTGTCATCTGTGCGACGAATAAAGTCTTTTAAATGAAGTATGTGCCTGTAAGTTATTGGGCATCAATTATGTGGAATATAAAACTGGTCTAAATCACTGAAAACAAGGTATCGCACAATTGATTTTTTCGTGATCTCGCTCACATTTCGGGCACCACCGCGCGTAACCAGTCAGATAACAGACGCTCCGAGGAGAAGCGGGAGTCGGCTCACAGTCCCAGAATCGCGTGCGTAGCCGCCTGCCACCACGCCGGATTGACGCGCCACAGGTACACCGCCAGGCCCTGTCCGACGATCAGCACTGGTAGCGCGTAGAGGTACACCTTGTGAATGCGGCCATCCACAATCAGATCGCGTGTCATGCCGGCCACGATGAGAAGATCCAAGCCAATATAGAAGATGCTGTGGTTGAACCAGAAATCAAAGCGGCCAATGGCTGCATCCATGAGTTCGCAAGTGGCAATGAAGATGAGACGGCGGTGGTAATCGGGCTTCTTTCTCCACAAGATCGCCAGCGCTATGCAGGTTCCAAAGACGGCCATGTCGAAGAACGGGACGGAGAGGAATTGCGCGACATCTTTCTGATGAAGCACTACCATATCCCAGCGGGTCATGTACACCGCTACCGTAAGGCCGAGCACGACCATCAGCGCAGCCAGTGCGGCTCCGAACCAGCCGAGCGTGCGATGGATGCTCACCTTGCGAACCCGCACCAACGCCGACTGCGCGATGAAGAAAACCATCCAGGTGGAGAACGCGGCGCCATGCATCCAGAGGAGCAACGGCTTCGCCGGCTTGGCGTGGAACAGGTTCTGATCGACCGTATGGCTGAAGCCCCACACCACCAGTCCGGTCATGACCAGCGACATACTGAAATAGAAGTACCGGCTCAAGAAGCTCTTGAGCGGCGTCATTGCGGTCGTTTCCTTCTGAAGACGAGCGGCGAAACCGACGTTTCCAACGGCCATGACCTTTCTCCTCGAACGCACCCGCACAAAATCCTGCAGCGCAGGAAATTCCTGTCAGCGGCACTTAAACGCAAAGAGATCCCGGGAAACCTGGGGGAGGCAGTTGCAATACATTACCCGTGGTTGGTTCGGAAATGCAAACGAAAAGCACGGTTCCCGGTATCGTGCTTGAAAGGGATTCATCCAATTTCAACGCAAAGAAGCAGACCGGGGATTTTGCGCCCCGGTCCCTTCCCACGTCACGGAGAGGTTGACGTGTGCTCGGAGGAAAGCTTCTACGGCGCAGTAGTTATCGACATAGTGGAACTACCGGTCCGGTCGGTTGCTACCTGAGGCATTGTCTTTTTCGATTTGAAGCTGAGACCAAAGTCGGCACCCTCGAGACTCTCCAGCCTATAAGCTTCCTCGCCGGTCGCGCGAAAGATCAGTACTGGCGAGCTGTATTGTCTGGAGTCGCTGGGAAATCCCATGAGTAGGGCTCCGTCAGCGCTCCGGCTGTTGACGATCATCAGGTAGTGGTTCTCCATGTTGAAGCCGAAGGTATAGGTTCCGGCAGGTAGAATCTTATCGCCGGCATAGAAGCTGAAAGGGATTTCAGCGCGAACCTTGTGGTCAAAACTCTGGGCCCAGACTATACCATTCAGCGCAAGCGTAAATAGCATCAGGGCAGTTAGCGTGCGAACTAGTTTCTTCATCATCCTTGTTCCTCTGCCCACCATTCGAAATAGGTACTCGGTACTAGAAACCGTAGCGAAAAATGATGGACAGGGAGTTAGACCTATGCCGTGTGAAGTTGGACTCCACAGTTATGTAATTTCGAAGTCAAAGAATTGTCTACCGATTGGACGGATGTTTACTCGACTACCTAAACCACAGAGCGTTAGTGTTGCACTGTAGACAAACGTACCCTGGCTGTGAATGAATGAAGGAAATGATAGTTCATTCCTACTTGCCATGATGAAGTACCTCATCGCAATAACGCGCGGCATTCATAGCGCGGTTGGTATCACCCTCCCCAAACCGGAGCAGGAGCGCGCAGTCGCCATCATCTGGCTGGTCGCTCTCGTGATGCTGGTGCTGATTGTCCTCGGAACCGGCTGGCTCGTGCTCAGCAGCATGTCTGGTTCGGCAACATATCGGTAATTTTCGCCAGCAGGTACTCTCCCCGCTGGACTAACGCGTCGTTGGTGTCCAATTCTGGGCACTTCAGCCGCACATGGACAATTTGCGAACCATTCGCAGGCATTCGTCGTAGAACCAACAAGAGCTTGCTGCTAAGCACCGTGGCAACACGAATGCCCGCATCTGTTGGAGGACTCAACCCGTCATGCGTTACGCGATCCGTCGACTCATCAAGTCTCCTGGTTTTTCCCTGACCGTTATCGTGACGATCGCTTTGGGAATCGGCGCCAACACGGCTATTTTTACGCTCGTCCATGCAGTGCTGCTGAAGTCGCTGCCGGTGGTCGATCCCAAGACGCTGTATCGCGTCGGCGACAAGGACGACTGCTGCGTGAATGGCGGGTTCCTGAACGATGACGGCGACATGGACATGTTCTCGTACGAGCTCTATCGCCAGTTCCGCGACACGACGCCTGAATTCGAGCAGCTGGCGGCGATGCAGTCGGGCGGTGAGACCATGACGGTGCGTCGCGGCTCCGAAGCGGCCAAGGCGCTGCCCACGCAGTATGTGTCGGGAAATTTCTTTTCCACCTTCGGCATTGGGCCATTTGCAGGGCGCATGCTGAACGATGAGGACGACAATCGGGGTGCAGCTCCGGTGGCCGTGATGAGTTATCAGGCGTGGCAATCAGAGTATGGCGGAGACTCGTCGCTTGTCGGTTCGACCCTATACCTCAACGGAGAGCCGATCACGATCGTAGGCATTGCGCCGCCGGGATTTTTCGGTGATCGCATTCGCGCCCGCCCACCTGCCGTTTGGATTCCACTGGGGGTTGAGCCTCTCATCGCCAAGGAGAATCCGTTCCTGCCCATACCTGACAGCAACTGGCTCTACGTGATCGGACGACTGAAGCCGGGAGTCAGCACGGTCGCATTGCAAGACAAGATGTCGAACAATATGCGGCTCTGGATGGCGACCATAGGGCCCTACGTTCGCGAAGGCAGAGCCTCCGTCATTAAAAAGCAGCATGTGGTGATCGTTCCCGGAGGAGCCGGGATACAGAATCTTCAGCAGGATACAGGCAAGGGACTATACCTTCTGATGAGCCTTTCAGGATTGCTGCTGCTGATCGCCTGCGCCAACGTCGCCAACCTGATGTTGGCGCGCGGTACCACACGCCGTGCGGAAACCTCCATCCGCATGGCGATGGGTGCGGCACGGACTCAACTCATTGGCCAGACGCTTACGGAAAGCGTTCTGCTGGCATGTCTCGGCGGGCTTGCCGGACTGTCCGTGGCATACGCGGGCGCTCGCGTCATCCTGGCACTGGCTTTTCCGCGAGCGCTTGAACCTGCCCATCAACAGCAGCCCCTCGCTTCCGGTGCTGGGATTCGCTTTCCTTCTGTCTCTGTTGACTGGCGTACTGTTCGGCATGGTGCCGGCGTGGATCACCTCTCATTCCGATCCCGCCGAGGCCCTGCGCGGCGTCAACCGCTCGACCGGCGATCATTCGTCGTTGCCGCAGAAATCCCTCATTGTGGTACAGGCGGCGATGTCGTTAATCCTCCTGATCGGCGCGGGGCTGCTCACCAAGAGCCTCAACAATCTGCAACATCAGGATTTCGGAATTCAGACTGCAAACCGCTATGTTGTGCACATCGATCCGATGGGCGCGGGATACACGCCGGAGAAGCTGCCCGCGTTGTACCAGGCGCTGGAGCAACGCTTCGGCGCGGTCCCTGAGAGTTCAGAGCGTGGGACTTGCGCTCTACAGCACGCTCGAGGGTAACAACTGGGGCGAATCGATCTATGTCGAGGGTCGTCCCGATCCAGGGCCCGATGCCAACAAGAACTCTTCGTGGGACCGCGTCAGTCCACAGTTCTTCCAGAGCGTGGGGCAGCCCGTCATTCGTGGGCGCGGCATCACCGAAGCCGATACGGCAACTTCGCAGAAGGTCGCAGTAGTGAATCAGGAGTTCGTGAAGAAGTTCTTTCCCAAAGAAGATCCTATTGGCCGCCATTTTGGGGTCTTCCAGCAAAAGTATGCGGGCGCATTTGAGATTGTCGGCGTGGTGGCCGACGCCAAGTATTCCAGTCCGCATGACAAGTTCCGGCCCATGTACTTTCGCCCGCTGAACCAGGTATTAGCCGTAAGTGCCGACGACCCGAATGAACTCATGGCCGAAGGGAACTCGCTGTATATCAACTCCATCACGCTGCGCTTCCGTGAACAACCCCAGAATGTCGATCGCATGGTGCGCCGGGTTCTCAACGATATCGACCCGAACCTTACCATTACCGACTTGCGTTCGCTGGACGATCAGGTTGGCCAGAACCTGGGCCAGCAGAAGCTGATGGCGCGCCTCACCATGCTGTTCGGTTTACTGGCGCTAGTGTTGGCTTCAGTAGGACTCTACGGAATCACCTCCTACGCAGTTGCGCGCCGGACCAACGAGATCGGCTTGCGAATGGCGTTGGGAGCAGACAGATCCAACGTACTTCGATTGATCATGCGCGGAGCCTTTGCGCAGGTGATCGTCGGATTGGTGATCGGGATTCCTATCGCGTTGTTGGGCGGTAAGCTCGTGTCGGACCAGCTATTCAAGGTCAGCTTCTACGATCCTTTAAGCATTGCAATAGCGGTTGGGGTCTTGTCGATGGCCGCCGCAATAGCAGGGTTCATTCCGGCAACCCGCGCTGCCAGCATCGATCCAATGCAGGCGCTGAGGACGGAATAACAGGTCGAATTCGCGCAGTCTCATGCGCCACTCCAGTCGGCAAATCTACACGAATTGCGATCGCTGGCTCTGGAAAATCCGCTTGTCCGGGAAACGCATAGCGGTCAGCACTCCATGCTCGATACTGTCAATTCCGAAGGTGCCGTTGGACAAGATACAAGGGCGCACAGTTCCATCCTTACCCACAATTGCATTGTGCCGATGTCCATACACCACCGGTGCTGCGCCCTTATAGTCTTCCGGGAACCCGTAAGGTCCCCAAACGAAGGTATTCAAATCAAGTGGATCGAAATGTCCCTCTAGATCTGCACCCCCATGGACGCACAAGACGTCCGGAGAGTGATGAAAAGGTTCTAATCGCTGAAAGAACTCCAGGTGTTCCGGCGGCATGGCGTCGAAGAAGGATGTATAAGGGAGCGGCATTCTGTAGTTGAACAGCCGCAACCCATGCTCCTCCAGGGCAAGACTGAGTTCCTTGGCCGCCTCTGGCGAATAATTTTGGATCGTGTCCAGCGCCTCCATTCCCAGCAGCCAGGAATGCTGCGTGAAGTCGTGAAGGGTGCGCAACATCCATTGCTCGTGGTTGCCCATTAGGGTCACTACTGGAAAGCATGCCTCCTCACGCAGCCGCAAAATCCGGTCTATGCATCCCCGTGAGTCCGGTCCGCGATCAATGTAGTCGCCCAGGAACACCATCGTGTCTTCCGAACGCATTTCAGGGACGACTTGTGAAAGCAAGCTTTCCAGAGCCGAGCTGTTTCCGTGGATGTCGCCTATGGCTACAGTTGCCATGTGAGTAGGCGGTATTGTAGAAGAAGCGCGGCGGCGTCATCGACATGGGTTTAATATCGGCCTCACATCTCGCCTTTTCAATAACATACAGTCCGCGGGGCCTTCCCCGTTCAATGGCCCACAGCACCGCTAAAGGGCCATTTCCTCCCATTTGGCCAATCTTGATTGGCCCTTTCGCGCTAAGTATTTAGGCTTGATTGAAGGAAAGCTACGGGATTCGTGTACCTCGTGGCCGCGTCCACAATCATCACACCTTATAGAGGGGCTTAAATGCATAAGCCGGTTAAGTACGTTGAAAAAGCAGTTACCGTCGCCGCCAAGGGCGCGTGGGTTGTGTTCGATAAGCTGAACAGCATCAACCAAAATCCATCGTTCACGCCCAAGTGGTCTGACAAGCCTCTGCTGAAGTCCTATCAGAAATCGAAGCCTCCTCTGGGATGGCCGCGCTCCACCGATTCGCTCTGTCCCAAGTGCGTTCCCGACATTCGCCAGCAGATCATTGACGGCAAGCTGCCGGTCGACGTGCTGATGAACGAGAAGGTCGGCGAGATCAAAGCGCAGATCATCGAGCGCGATGGCCAGATCCTGATGGTGAAGGATTGCCCCAAGCACGGCCACTTCGAAGACGTGATGGCGATGGACACCGACTTTTTCCGGCATCTGGAAGAGGTCTTCCCCGGTCGCGACATTCGCGCTCACAATGACGAGCGCCTGCATCATCACGGCACCAGCACGGTGAAGCATGGTCGCGGCTCGGTGCTGACCATCGACCTGACCAACCGCTGCAACATGATGTGCGACCCCTGCTTCATGGACGCCAACCAGGTTGGCTTCGTGCACGAGCTGTCGTGGGAAGAGATCAAGCAGATGCTGGACGACGCCATCACCATCAAGCCGCGCCGCCAGATGTCGGTACAGTTCTCCGGCGGCGAGCCCACGCTGTCGCCGTACTTCCTGGAGGCGGTCGCTTATGCGCGCAAGGTCGGCTACAACAGCGTGCAGGCTGCCACCAACGGCATCGAGTTCGCCAAGAGCCTGGAGTTCTGCCAGAAGGCTGCCGAAGCCGGACTGCGCTACGCCTACCTTCAGTTCGACGGTATCGGCAACGCTGCCAACTCGCATCGTCTGGTCGGCAACTTGTTCGACGTTAAGCTTCAGGCGATCGAGAACCTGCA
The DNA here is from genome assembly GCA_963819645.1 of uncultured Acidobacteriaceae bacterium. Lineage (GTDB taxonomy): Bacteria > Acidobacteriota > Terriglobia > Terriglobales > Acidobacteriaceae > CAVVDY01. Next base: position 126,422 of record CAWFWZ010000003.1, on the reverse strand, counting down.
CAAGGCCGGCGTCGAGATCGTGCCGGTCGTGACCATCGTCAACAACCTGAACAACGAGCAGGTAGGACGCATCATCCAGTTCGCGCTCGATAATCCGAAGCGCATCTCGTTCCTGTCGTTCCAGCCGGTTTCGTTTACCGGTCGTGACGAGGCCATCACCGACGAGCGTCGTCACGCTCAGCGCTACACGCTGTCGCACTTGGCGCATGATGTGAAAGGCCAGACTGGACTGGGCGAGCCCACGCGCGATTGGTTCCCAATCTCGTTCATGAGCACCTTCTCCGACTGGGCCGACCTGGTTCACGGGCCTGACAAGGATTGGGGCTCACTGAGTTGCGGTTGCCACCCGAACTGCGGCGTCGGCATGGCCCTGATGATCGACAAGCAAACCAAAGAAGCGGTTCCCGTAACGGCGTTCCTCAACGGCGACACCATCGCGAAGGACATCGCCAAGGTGAACGATGCCGCGCGCGGCAAGTGGATGTCGATCGCGGGCATGACGCTGGCGCTGCTGAAGAACTACGATCCCTTCAAGGCTCCGAAGCACTTCAAGTTCGTCGACCTGCTGAAGAAGTTCGACAAGACCTTCGGCGCGACGGGCAAGAATTACGGCAAAGTCTCTGGCGACCGTACCGTGCAGGACATCCAGGTTCGCCGTCAGGATCGCTGGAACTTCCTGTTCATCGCGGGCATGTGGTTCCAAGACCTCTTCAACTACGACTTCCGCCGCACTGAGCAGTGCATCATCCCCTACGCCACACAGGAAGGCGAGATCAGCTTCTGCGCCTACAACACCGGCGTGGGCTGGCGCAATATCGTCGAGAAGATGCACATGACGGCGACTCTGACAAAGTGGTACGCCGACAAAGGCCGCCACGAAATCTTCGCCGGCGGCAAGGCAGTTGGCCTGCCGACCACCGATCACACGTTGGTACTGGTCGACGAGCACGTGAAGGCCGATGCCAATCACACACTCGACGACCTCGGCATCGTGAAGAACGCTCGTCAGGAGAAGTTCAAGGCTCGCGACGAGAAGATCAAGAAGGAAGCCGAGGACGCTCGCATGGCAGCGCTATACCGCCAGCACATCCTGGGTGAAAAGCCGGAAGAAAAGGGCGGCTTCGTTCCCCTCAACGCGCTCGGCGGCATCAAGCCCGCCACTCCGGTGCGTGAGGAAGAGAAGGAAGAAGTATTCGGCGATTAGTAATCGGTTCGAGTGCCCCATCCAAGCCTGCGTTTGGCTTGGGTGGGATTCAAAGGTTCCAAATGAGACCGGTCGCCTCGGCGGCCGGTTTTGTTTTGGGTACATGCGTCACTGCTAACTCCCCGTCCACTGAAGTGGCATCGCGCTTCTACTCTGGTTTATCCATAATGATGGAATGGCGGTTGCTTTCCCTACGGAGCGCTGGCTTCCGAAGTCTGTGCTCTGTCTACGTGACTACAGTCTCGAAAAATTTTCTCACGATGCGGTTGCCGGAGTAACCGTAGGGCTGGTCGCCTTGCCGCTGGCAATGGCCTTCTCGATCGCCTCGGGATTGACGCCGCAGGCCGGAATCTACTGTGCAATCGTCACCGGCTTCCTCATCTCGCTACTTGGCGGCTCGCGCTGCCAGATAGGTGGGCCCACCGGCGCCTTCGTCGTTGTAATCGCCGGCATTGTTGCGATCCATGGGGTCGACGGCCTCTTCATGTGTACCGTCATGGCGGGCATCCTGCTGCTGATCATGGGTGCAACGGGAATGGGTTCCGCGGTGAAATTTATTCCCCGCCCCATCGTCATCGGATTCACCAACGGCATCGCCATCCTAATCGCGAGTACCCAGATAAAAGACTTCTTCGGGCTGCATGTCGAGAAAGTACCCGGCGTTTTTTGGTTGCGTCTGGAAGTGCTCACACAACACTTCAGCACGCTGAGTTACCCAACCACGGCACTGGCAGTCGCGACCGTAGTCATTCTCGTCGCGTGCCGGATGATTTCAAATCGCATTCCCGGGCCGATTCTGGTTTTGCTGCTGGGAACTGCGGCTGTCGTCCTTTTCAAACTTCCGGTGGAGACTATCGGTACTCGGTTTGGCGGAATACCCAGCGGCATGCCGCACCTCGTCATTCCCAAGTTTCGCTCGGACCTGATTCACGGACTGCTCGGTCCGGCCGTGACCGTGGCAATGCTGGGTGCAATCGAATCGCTGATGTCAGCCGTCGTCGCTGACCGCATGAGTGGTGACCATCACAATCCGAATGTGGAGTTGATCGGCCAGGGCATTGCCAATATTGCTTCGCCGATGTTTGGCGGCCTGCCTGCGACGGGCGCCATCGCTCGCACAGCTACGAACATCCGCGCCGGAGCGCAGACTCCGGTTGCTGGCATGATTCATTCACTAACGCTTCTGTGCATCTTGCTGTTTGCCGCGCCTCTGGTTCGTTTTGTTCCCATGGCCGTGCTCGCGGGGATTTTGATGGTCGTCGCGTACAACATGGGGGAGTGGCGCGAGATTCCCCAGCTATTGAAGCTGACCAAGACCGACATTAGCGTGTGGCTGGTAACGTTCGCGCTCACCGTTTTCGCCGATCTCACCGTGGCAGTCGAGGCCGGAATGATTCTGGCAGCGCTGCTTTTCATCAGTCGCGTCGCGAACACCACATCGGTTTCGCAGGTCACCGACGACTACGTCGAGGATGGGCGCGTCCATATCCTGCAGGACAAGGACATTCCTTATTACGCCACCATCTTCCGCATTCACGGGCCATTCCTGTTCGGCGCCACGGAGAAGCTCTCGATCGTGACGGAAAAAATTCACGCGCTGCCGCCGATTGTGATCCTTCGCTTGCGCAATATGACCGCGCTCGATGCTACGGGATTGTTTGCGCTAGAAGAAGTCGCCCGGCAGCTTAACGCGACCGGCCGAACGCTAATTCTCTGCGGTACCCGTGAACAGCCCGCCAAGCTCATTCGTCACACTGAACTGGAAGAGATGCTAGGCTCCGACAACATTTGCGAGAACGTGCAGGACGCGCTGCGCCGGGCAGAAGAAGTTTTCGAGAACGTCGAAACCAAGGCAGCGATCGGCGGAATCTAGGGACTAGCCTTTGCACTGACGCTGGACGGCTTCCAGGCGTTCGAAGGAGCTAATCCATCGCCCCAACGAGCTCGGGCTCGGGCTTTGCTTCTTCTAAGGAGACTCTAGCCGGCTCGGGAGCCATCCGCTTCGCCCTCGGCGTGTGCGGATGCAGGTCGCGCGCGTTGCGCAGCAGGAACAGCAGCGGAATCATGCACAGGAAGATTACGCCCATCACCCAGAAGGCCTCGACGAACGACAGCATCATCGCCTGCTGCTGCACCATGCCGTACATCGCTCCCAAGGCCTTGCGCGATGCGTCAACGGAATTGGATCCGTGCATCTGGAACCACGCCGTCATGCCGCGCATTGTGAGTTGTGTGTTGTAGTCGAAAGCTGAGATGTGGCTGACCAGGTGATTCTGGTGAACCTGGCTGCGGCGCGCCAGGAAGGTGGTCATGGTGGCGATGCCGAAGCTGCCGCCGATATTCCGCATCAGGTTGTAGATGCTGGTGGCGTTGCCCATCTTCTCTCTGGAAATCGCCGACATGCTGACCGCCATCAGCGGAATAAACAGGAAGGCCATCGCCGCGCCCTGAATCATCTGCGGCCAGAAGATGTCCCAATAGCCCGCGTTCAGGTTGAGATGCGACAGGCTGAACATGGTCCATCCGCCAACGACGATGCCGACGAAGATGAGCTTGCGCGGATCGTAGCGATTGGTGAGCTGGCCAACGATCGGCATGGTGACCAGCGAGCCGATGCCGCGCGGCGAGAGCGCCAGTCCGGACTGCAGCGCGGGATAGCCAAGCAGCGTCTGCAGAAAAATGGGCAGCAGCATGAGGCTGGCATACAGAACGAAGCCCAGCATCGTCATGATGAACACGCCGGCACTGAAGGTGCGGTCCTTCAGCACGCGCAAATCGACGACGGGGTGTTTGGCGGTCAGCTCGCGGATGACCAGCGCCACCAACCCGAATACGCAAAGAGCAGCCATTACCCGTATCTGTGTGCTGTCGAACCAGTCCTTCTGCTGGCCACGATCGAGCACCACCTGCAACATGCCGAAGCCGAGCGCGAGAAATCCGATGCCCCACAGGTCGATTCCACCCGTCTTGTTCTTTCCGATGTAGGGCGGATCGTGTACGAACGCGTTCATCATCAGCAGCGAGAAAATGCCCACCGGCAGGTTGAGATAAAAGATCCAGCGCCAGGTGAAATTGTCGGTGATGTAGCCGCCCAGCGTCGGCCCCAGGATCGGCGCGAGAATGATGCCCAGCCCAAAGGCCGCCATGGCGGTGCCATGTTTCTTCGGCGGAAACGTTTCCAGCAGTACGGCTTGGGCGAGCGGCTGCAAGCCTCCGCCGGTGAGCCCCTGCAATACGCGGAAGAAGATCAGCCACTCCAGCGAAGTCGCCATTCCACACAGCAGCGATGTCAGGGTGAACCCGGTCACGCACATCATCAACATGCGGCGCCGGCCCAGGCGGTTCGCCAGCCATCCCGACATCGGCAGGACGATCGCGTTCGACACCAGGTACGACGTGACCACCCAAGTGCCTTCGTCGACGGTGGCGCCTAGGTTGCCCGCAATGTGAGGAACGGAGACGTTCACGACCGTGGTGTCGAGAATCTCCATGAACGTCGCCAGCATGACCGCGGCGGTGACGACCCAGGGATTAATCGGTTTGGCCGGAACTGAGGACATTCGAAAAGCTAAGGCCGATTGTAGAAATTCGGCGGCCCGAAAATCGGTGACGTGCGGCACAAATAGCGGTTCGGAGCTCGAGTTTTGCCTGGGATGAAAACCTCTTGTGACCCGAATCACACCTCGGAGTGACCACGTTTGCTACAGTAATGTTTCTATGTCTGCACCTGATTCTTTATTCGTTCGCGCCTGCCGGCGCCAGCCTGTCGAGGCGACTCCCGTCTGGTTCATGCGCCAGGCGGGCCGCTATATGAAGGAATACCGCGAGGTGCGCAAGCACTACTCGCTGGTAGAAATCTGCAAGAAGCCCGAGGTCGCAGCCGACGTCACCATCACCGCGGCGGAATACCTCAACGTCGACGCGGCCATCATCTTTGCCGATCTGCTGCTACCCCTGGAGGTGATGGGCCTGCCCTTTCACTTCGAGGCAGGCGAGGGGCCGGTGATTGAAAAGCCGGTGCGTACCGCTGACGATGTCAGCGTTCTGCGCACTGATCGTGCCGCCGACTTAGGCTACGTTGCCGATGCAGTCGCGCTGGTCGCTAAGCACTTCCACAACAAGCTGCCGGTGATTGGCTTTTGCGGTGCGCCTTTCACGCTGGCCAGCTACATGGTGGAAGGCGGCGGCTCGCGACACTATATCGAAGTTAAGAAGCTGATGTACAACTCGCCGGAAGTATGGGAAGAGTTGGTCGGCAAGCTGGTCGATGTCCTGGTCGAGTACACGGCCGCGCAGGTGCGCGCCGGCGCCGACGTGGTACAGATTTTTGATAGCTGGGTGGGCTGCCTGAGCGTCGAGGACTATCGCCGGTATGCCTTGCTCCCGACGACGCAGCTCATCAAGCGGCTACAGAAAGAGACGAACGTTCCCATCATCTACTTCGGAACCGACAGCGCGACCCTGCTGCCGTCTATGTCGGAGACCGGAGCCGAAGTCATCGGGCTCGACTGGCGCATTCCGCTCGACGAAGGCTGGAAGAGCGATCGGGCATCATCATGCCGTGCAAGGGAATCTCGATCCAATAACGCTCTTTGCGTCCTGGCGCGAAGTGAAGAGCCGCGCCGAGCACATTCTGCGCCTGGCTGATGGCCGGCCCGGGCACATCTTCAACCTGGGCCACGGCATTCTTGCCGCATACGCCGGTAGAGAACGTGAAGAACCTCGCGAAGTTTGTACACGAATTCACGGCATCGGCCGTAACGGGAGCGGCCCGATGAAGCAGGCAGTACTGCTGATCGCGCATGGCAGTCCTGAGCGCGTCGAGGACATCCCCGAATTCCTGCAGAATATCTCGCGCGGGCGCCCCATGCCGGAGGCGGTCATACGCGAGGTGCAGCATCGCTATTCGCTCATCGGCAGCTCGCCTCTTACTCGCATAACCCAGGCACAGGCAGCAGGAGTCGAACGCGAGCTCGGAATTCCGGTCTATGTCGGAATGCGAAACTGGCATCCCTTCATTGCGGATACCCTACAAGGTATGGCATCTGACGCAGTAGGACACGCGGTCGCAATCTGTCTCGCGCCGCACAATTCACAAACCAGTGTTGGACTCTACAAGCAGGCACTGCTCGGCCAAAATGTGCCGTTTACCGTAGATTTTGTCGAGGAGTGGCACGACAACCCAAACCTGGTTCTGGCTTTTGCCGACAAGCTGCGCGCGGGCTGGACGAAGGCCTGCTCCGAAGAGGGACGCGACATTCCGGTGCTGTTTACTGCGCATAGCGTGCCGACGCGCACGATTACGGAAGGCGACCCGTACGCAATTCAGACTCGAGAGACGGCAGCCCTGGTCGCGGCGCAACTCCCTGAAATCGGCGAGTGGGCCTTTGCCTTCCAAAGCCAGGGAATGTCAGGGGGCGAGTGGCTAGGTCCCACAGTGGAGGATACTCTGCTTGGCTTACGACAGCAGGGCCGCACCGCTGTGTTCGTCCAGCCCATCGGCTTCGTGTGCGATCATGTGGAGATTCTGTTCGACGTTGATATCCTGTTCCGGGATTTCGCGGCCCAGCACGGCATGAAGCTCTATCGCGCCGAATCATTAAATGACTCTCCCGCGTTTGTCCGTGCCGTAGCTGAGTTGGCCGCGGTGGCGTTTGAGGGCGGCCGTCGGCGATACTGATCCCCAAAACCTCGCTGCCAATATCAACGGCTGACAAATGAAGCGGATTGCCATTATTGGCGCCGGCATCTCAGGCCTGAGCGCCGCATATCAATTAGAGAAGGCCCGCACCGCAGGCGCGGCACTTGAATACACGCTTTTCGAGAGCGGCGGCGCGTGTCGGCGGTTCCATCTCGTCCGAGCGGGTCGAAGGTTGTTTGGTAGAGGCTGGTCCCGATTCGTTCCTGACCGAAAAACCCTGGGCTGCGATGCTCTGCAAAGAGCTTGGACTGGGAGACCAGATCATCGGCTCCAACGATGCTCAGCGTAAGACCTACATTGTGGTACATGGCAAACTGGTCGTGATGCCGGACGGGCTGATGTTCATGGTTCCGACCAAGCTGGTGCCCACCGCCTTGTCTCCGTTGTTCTCCTGGAGTACCAAGGTCCGCATGGCTCGCGAGCTGATGCATCCACCGCGCCCCATGCATGGCGATGAAACGGTGGGTGAGTTGGTGGAGCGTCACTTCGGAGCGGAAGTTGTTGATCGGCTGGCAGACCCACTGCTCTCCGGCGTGTATGGCGGCGATGCCAATAAGCTCAGCGCGCGGGCTGTTCTGCCTCGCTTCGTCGAGATGGAAGAAAAATATGGCAGCTTGAGCCGGGCCATGCTGGCTGCTCACAAGAAGATGGCAGTAACTGCCAAGAGTCAGCCGGCACGTCCGCTGTTCAGCTCTCTCCAAGACGGAATGCAGGAGATGGTGGACGCAGTAGTTGCCCGGCTCGACGCCAGAGAGCATCCGGCTTCGCACCCGGGTGCGCGGCGTGTACCCCCACAATGGCGGATGGCGCGTGGCGACCGAGCTTGGCTGGAGATAGCTACTACGACGCTGTGGTAGTCGCCACACCTGCAAATGTCGCGGGAGCGCTGCTCGAAGCCGTCGACACGGAGCTCGCCAACGATTTGCTTGGCGTCGCCTACAGCTCGTCGGTCACTGTGGCACTGGGTTATTACATGGACCAGCTACGCCATCTGCCGCCCGGATTTGGATTTTTGGTGCCTCGCAGCGAGGGCACGCGCATGCTGGCTTGCACCTTCGTACACAATAAGTTTCCTCATCGTACGCCGCCCGATAAAGGTCTGTTGCGCTGCTTTCTTGGCGGAGCCCGCGACGAGGCCGTACTCGCCCTAAGCGACGATGAGCTGCTGGCCGCCATCCGAGATGAGCTCAAAAAGATAATCAAGCTTAGTGCCAACCCGATTTTCGCCCGCGTTTACCGTTGGCGCGGAGCCATGGCGCAGTATGAGTCAGGGCACCTGGCGCGGGTCGCGCGCATTGAGAAGCGCGTTGCTGACATCACGCAGCTCGCCATCGCGGGCAATGCGTTTCACGGCATAGGCGTGCCCGACTGCGTTCGCAGCGGCCAGCAGGCAGCCGACAAAATCCTTGGAGCCTTGGTAGACGCAACCGCCCCTAATACCTAGCCCCTCCCCGTCAGAGCTACCTCAGAATTACCCCACTGCGTATTCGTTCCTATTGCGGATACCGCACTGCACCAGTGTGCGCCACATCACTGCAATCTTCTCGCCGCAGAGTTAAGTTTTGAGCAGGACCCTGTAGTGGCGGCCCCACGGAGGCATAATATGTGGATCGCCGGCATCGTGATCTACTTCTCGGCTGTCGTATTATTCTTGCTCGGCATGACACTGCATGAGGGATTTGGACATCATCACGCGCCTCACCATCGCTGAGAGCTGCAGTCGTCTAACGACCTGCTAGCATGGAAAGTCCCACGGCGCCCCTTCTGCGCTGCACTCAACCGGTGAGGAGCTTTGTATGCCCGACGTTCGTCGCGGACTGATCATCGTCAACACAGGCCCCGGCAAGGGCAAGACCACCGCAGCCATGGGAACCGGCTTGCGCGCTGTCGGTAACGGTTTGAAAGTCCTGATGCTGCAATTCCTCAAAGGGTCGTGGCATTACGGCGAGCTCGATGCGGTGAAAGCGTTCGGCGACAAGTTCGTGATGAAGCAGATGGGCCGCGGCTTTGTGAAAGTCGGCGGCGCTGAAACCGATCCCGAGGATGTGCGCCTGGTGGAAGAGGCTTGGGCCGAAGCGGAGCAGGCAATCCTCTCCGGCCAGTGGGACCTGGTGATCCTCGACGAGATCAACTACGCCATCGGCTACAAGATGCTCGACCCGGCGAAGGTGGTAGCGACGCTCAGCAAGAAGCCCGAGATGGTGCACGTGATTCTCACCGGACGCAATGCACACCCCAGCATCGTCGAAATCGCAGACACCGTCACCGAGATGAAGGAAGTGAAACACGCCTACACAAAGGGCATCGAGGCGCAACGCGGTATCGAGTACTAGGCTTCGGAAAGGGCTCTCATGTTCACGAACGATCTGCTTAAGTCGAAACGGATTCTTATCACCGGAGGAGGTACTGGCATCGGCCGTGCCATGGCCGAGCGCTTCTTGCAGTTAGGAGCGACTGTCTACATCTGTGGCCGCCGCAAGGAAGTCATCGACAAAACCGTGAGCGAGCTGCATGCAGCGACCGGGGGCAACATTGAAGGCTTCAGTCAAATCGACGTGCGCGAAACTACCGACATCGAACCGATGATCGACAAGCTGTGGGCGCGGGGTCCGCTCGATGTATTGGTCAATAATGCCGCTGGAAACTTTCTGGCAAAGACGGAAGAGCTTTCCCCCCACGCCTTCGACGCCGTGATCGGTATCGTGCTAAAGGGCACAATCAACATGACGATGGCGTGCGGCCGCCGCTGGCTCAAAGACAATCATCGCGGCGTGGTACTCAACATCGCTACCACATACGCGGAAACCGGTTCGGCTTACGTGGTTCCCAGCGCGGTTGCGAAAGCGGGCGTGCTCGCTCTGACGCGCAGTCTTGCGGTCGAGTGGGGCGGGCGTGGCGTGCGCTTCGTTGCCATTGCTCCGGGAGCGATTCGCACGGAAGGCGCTTTTTCTCGGCTGCTGCCAGTCGAGGCAATGGAGAAGGCGCTACTCGCTCACAATCCCCTGCACCGTCTCGGCACCCTGGAGGAGATCTCCAACCTCGGCGCTTTTCTCATCAGCGATCAGGCCGGCTATATCAACGGTGAGATGGTCTACATGGACGGTGGCGAAATGCTGGCCGGCGCCAGCAGCTTCAGCCTGCTTGGCCGCCAAATCCCCGACAGCGCATGGCAGCTCATGAAGCCAAAGAAGAAGTAAAGCCAACCTCACTTCGGTCAGTGAGTAGGCTGCCCTCGGCCGCCGAGCGCTGAGACATAGGTTGTCCGCCAGAGTTCTGCTTCGCCAGAATCAACCCCCGGCCCCTCTTTACGAAATGAAACAGAACCGCCACTCGTTAGCGGCAACTCCGCCGCGTTGTAAGGGTTCTAACCCTCGAATGAGAGCAATCAGCAGGTTCTCGACGGAGGTGAGTATGAAACTCTCAAACGCAGTTCTGCTTGCGGCGCTGTTGATGCTGGGGGTTGGTATCGCCGCTGCACAAGATCGCGACGGCCGCGGCTGGGACAATCACGACGGCTATCTGCAAACGGTTCAATATAACGGGGGTAATCGCGGCGGTGCGGATTACCAGCGCGGCTACCAGGACGGAATCAATTCAGGCCGCGCTGACGCCAACGACCACAAGCGTTTCGATCTAGATTCGCACCCGTACTACACCAACTCGAATGACCAGGCTTATCGCGAAGGCTTCGCGCAGGGCTACCACGAGGCCTACGGTCAGGACCGCGAACATCCTCAACGGGGAATATCGGTCACGTCAACACGAACAATCCGGAGTATCAGAAGGGCTTGCAGGACGGAATCAACTCGGGACGGGCTGATGCCAATTCCGGGAAGCGGCCTGACGCCGACGCCCACCCCTACTACCGGAACTCGAACAACGAATCCTATCGGGCCGGCTTCATGCAAGGCTATCGCGACGCTTACGGCCGCCCTCGATAACCACTAACCTTACAATCACTGGATTCGGTCGAGCGGCTGGCAACGCGGGCACCAGAAGGTGACGCGGGCAGCCGCTCCTTGTTTTTTCGACTGAATCGAAGCTCCGCAGCGTCGACAAGGCTGATAGTTGCGACCGTATACCCACAGACGCGAACTTGGATCGGCACGGCGCGTAGTTCGCCGAAATCCTGTGTACGTAACGATGCCTTCGCCCGCAAAATCCGTCACGTTAGCGCGAAGATACTCTTGCGCCCTTGTCGTAAGGCATAGCAACTCGACCTCATTCAAAGACGCCACTTGGCGAAACGGGTTCACGCGACACGCGAAACATATCTCCGACTTGTACACGTTGCCGATGCCGGCGACCATAGACTGCCGCAGCAGTGCCTCGCCAACCGGCAAATCGCTGAGTTCGCGCAGCCGGTTCGCAGCCTCCGCAGGATCGAACTCCTCGCCGAGGACGTCCGGGCCAAGCCGTCTCAGACTGGGATGGCGGACCAACGATGCTGAGTCATGAAACTCCGCAACCGGCACATCGAAACCGACCGCAACGATACGAAGTAGTTTCAATCACGACGCGCATGTGCTGACGCCCGCGCCGCCACGCTTCTCCGGGGCGATAGATATGCCAGCTTCCGTTCATGCGCATGTGCGTTAGCAACGTGAGATCGCCGGAGAAGCGCATCAGCATCCACTTGCCTTGCGATTCCACCGACTCGACAGTGCGACCCGCGATCGGTGAGTCCTGATCAATCCGCGAGAGCTGCGGTAGAACAGTTTCGAAGTGAGTGACTGTTTGACCCGCTAACGCGCGGTTCAGCGTGCGTGCTGCACGGAAGATGGTATCGCCTTCAGGCACTCACGCAGACTCCGTGGTCTCTTCTTCCATATCGTCAGCTTGCGCTGTCTCCTGCGGCTCGGGAATCGCGCTCGCCGTTGTCCTTCGCATCTGAAATCCTAACGCTGTGTCGACAAATCCAGCATCAGCCAGATAGCTGGCGAGAAAGTGTTCGCGCGCCGAATGACCGTTAATCTCGCCGACCAGCAGTCCCGAGCGGCGCGATTGCCGTTTCACCGCGACCTCCGCTATTTTCCTGGCTAGTTCGCGCGCATAGCGGCTTCGATCGGGCTCTTCGTCAGGCAGAAAAACACGTAATGCCGGATTGCGTCTTCGCAGAAACGCCGCCAGTCTTCCATCGACGATGACGACGCTTGCGCCGCTCACGCGCGCCATGCCGTGCGGCGTATCGGCATTTTCGCCATCCAAGCGCGGCCAGGGCAATAGCGCGCCGTATGGATTCGCAGGATCGGTGGACGCTAAATGAACCGCCTCGGCCTTATCCGGATCGTTGCGTAGCGAGCGCAGCATCTCGACCGCCGAACTCATGGCAAACTGTGCCGCGCCCATCCCGGCCACGAACATGCCGCGCCGTATCCATCCGCTCTCTTCCATCGTGCGCAGTGCCGGGTATACAGCGCTATAACCGCCGGCGATGTTCTCTGCGGCCGCCGCTTCGCGACTCACCACGCCGTAGCGCACCAGCAATTGCTGCGCCATGCTGGCCACCCACTCTGTGGGAGTCGTGACAACGGCGCGACTGCTCACCAGCGACCAGCGTCCCTGGCTTGAGCTGCCCGCGCCCGTACGCGCGCGAAAGCGACGCAGGAAGTCCGGTGAGCCTGGCCTGCCATCTGAGCTGACAGCGCGATGCTTGTCATCGTCGCGCCGAAGGAAGGCTCGCAGCGGATGGACCGTATCGTTCGTTACCAGCCCGGCCCAGACCAGCTCCCACAACGCATCCAGGCTTTCGCCGGCGAATCCGCCGCCGGCAGCATTATGGAGATCGGAAAAGAACGACGCGCCGCTACGTTCCAGAAATGTCAGGATTAGCAAGGCGCGCTCTGACAATGTGGGATCGACAACTCTGGGCGGCAGCAAATGCGGCAGGTTTTCAGTCAGATAAAGTGCGATGCGCCCATCCCGCTCGCCAATTCGCTCTATCCCGACCCACACGACTTCTCCAGCCGCCATCAAGGTGTCCAGATCGGCAGGCGCATAGTTCGACACCCGTGCCGGCAAAATCTCGCGTTCCAGCTCTGAGGCGGGCAGTGGCTGCACCTTGCAGGATGCCGATGGCGTCAAGCAGGGCCTCCATCCCACGGCGTGGGACAGTGACTCCCTGCCAGCGCGCCAGCAGCCGCCCCAATACCTGTTCTTCGACCGGCTCGATTTCGCGACGCAAGCGGGCGAGCGTTTTGCGGCGCACAATGCGCAGCACCTCGGGATCGCACCACTCGATGTGTGTTCCTGTGGGACGGAACTCGCCTTCCAGCAGCTTGCCTTCGGAGTGCAGAGCTGCGCAGCAGAGGCTCAACCCGCGATGGCTCGATCCCAAAACGCGCCGCTACTTCAGCCGTTGTGAACGGCCCATGCGTGCGGGCATACCGTCGCACAATCGACAGCAGCGGATCAGCATGACGCTTCCAGCCAGACCTCCGGCAGTCCGGGCGGCAGAGGTATGCCGAGAGCGTCGCGATAGCGTGCCGCATCTTCCACCGCGATGAAACGCGCCTCGCCGGCCAGTCTTATGCGCAAAACACGACGCACGCGAACCAGCCCTTCTACGCTGGCGGCGACCTCTGGGCTCACACAGCGCCTTACCAGCTCCGGCTCAGCCAGGTCGCCCAGCCGCAGCAGCAGGTCGTGCACGCCGTCGGCGTGACGCGCCTGGCGCTCGGGATCGAGCGCCTGCAACTGGGCTTCGACTTCGTCGAGCGCGGCAGCGTCGAGCAGCTCGCGCAGGTCGCTCTCGCCCAGCAACTCCTGCAATTGCGCCTGATCGATGGCCAGAGCCTGCGCTCGCCGTTCGGCCAGTGGCGCATCGCCTTCGTAGATGTAGTTGGCGATGTAGGAGAACAGCAGCGCCGAAGCGAAAGGAGACGGCTTGGTGGAATCGACGGTCGTCACCCGCACTTTGCCGGAGCTGATCTTGCGCAACAAAGCGACAGTCGCCGGAATATCGAAGACATCGCGCATCACCTCGCGATAGGTTTCGAGCAGAATGGGAAACGATTCGTAGTGAGAGGCCACGCCCAACAGGTCGGCCGAGCGCTTGCGCTGCTGCCACAACGGAGCGCGCATTCCCGGACGCCGTCTGGGCAGCAGCAACGCTCGCGAAGCCGCTTCGCGAAACTTTGCCGCGAATACTGAAGTCGAGCCCAGTTGCCGCAGCACCAACTCGCGCAACTCCGCCGGCGAGGGCAGCAGCCACGACTCATCTAGCGGCTCTTCATTTTCCGGCAAACGCAGCACAAACCCGTCGTCCGACCACATGGATTCCGCTTCAATGCCGCGTTCCGCGCGCAACTTCGACGTTACTGCCATGCACCACGGCGCATGCACGCGCGTTCCAAACGGCGTCAGCACGCAGATGCGCCAGTCGCCCAGTTCGTCGCGACAACGTTCGATCAATACGTCTTCGTCGCTGGGCACACGCTCGGTAGCAGTCGCCTGCTCTTCCAGATAACGAATCAAATTCTCTGCTGCGTTTTCGTCGAGGCTGTGCTCTTCGACCAGGCGCGCGAAAGCCACTGTGCGGGGCATCTGCAGCAACTCGCGAGTCATGCGGCCAATCTGCTCGCCGAACTCCGCTGGCCGGCCTCCGGTGTCGCCATGCCAGAACGGCATCTTGCCGGGCTCGCCCGGCGCAGGCGAGACCACGACGCGATCGTGCGTGATCTCTTCGATACGCCAAGTCGAAGCGCCCAGGATGATGGTGTCGCCGGTGCGGCTCTCGAAGACCATCTCTTCGTCCAATTCGCCGACGCGCGCGCCTCGCTTGGTTCCCGCGATCATCACCGGATAAAGTCCGCGGTCGGGAATCGTTCCGCCATTGATGACGGCCACGCTGCGCGAACCTTCGCGCGGAGTTAGGCAATTGGTCATGCGGTCCCAGGTAAGGCGTGGCCGTAGCTCAGCGAACTCATCTGACGGATAGCGGCCTGCGAGCATGTCGAGCACGCCGTCAAAAACCGCCCGCGTTAGCCCCGCATACGGAGCCGCGTGGCGAACGGTGACGAACAGGTCATTGACGTCCCACTTGTCCATCGCGACCATAGCGACGATCTGCTGCGCGAGGACATCGAGAGCGTTTCGCGGGATAGCGGACCGACTCGACTTTGCCTTCGTACATGGCGCGGGTGACCGCTGCACAGGCGACCAGGTCGGAGCGGTACTTGGGAAAAATCGTGCCCTGGCTGACCGCTCCCACAGTGTGGCTGGCGCGCCCGATGCGCTGCATTCCGCTGGCGACCGAGGGCGGTGCTTCGATCTGAACCACCAGATCGACAGCTCCCATGTCGATGCCGAGTTCGAGAGATGAGGTCGCCACCAGTCCGCGCAGAGTTCCCATCTTGAGGCGATCTTCGATTTCCTTGCGCTGCGCGACGGCGACGCTGCCGTGATGCGCGCGAACCAGGATTTCGCCGGCGAGATCGTTGACCGCTCCGGCGATTCGCTCGGCGAGCCGCCGGTTGTTGACGAAGATGATGGTGGATTGATGCGCGCGCACCAGTTCCAGCAGCTTGGGATGGATGGCGCTCCAAATCGATGGCCGCACCGGCCCCTGCGACGCCGGGCCGCTGGGGATGGGCACGATCTCGTCGAGCCGCGCCATGTCTTCCACCGGAACTTCGATGTGCAGATCGAGTTTCTTGGGCTCGCCGGCATCAACGATGGTGACGGGCCGATACTTGATCGCGGTGGTGGACGCTTCGAGATCGGGGATTTCAGCCGAGCTGGCCTTCATGCCAGCGTCACGCGGATCGGACGAAGGAACGGGCTTCAGTTCCGGCTCCGCCTCTGCAGTTTCCGCTCCTCCCAGATAATGCGCGACCTCTTCGAGCGGACGCTGCGTTGCCGAGAGCCCGATGCGTTGCAACTTGCGTCCACAGAGGGCTTCGAGCCGTTCCAGCGAGAGCGCCAGATGGGAGCCGCGCTTGGTCGGCACCAGCGCGTGGATCTCATCGAGTATGACAGTCTCAATCGACGTCAGCACCTTGCGCGCATTCGAAGTCAGCAGCAGATAGAGCGACTCCGGCGTAGTGATGAGGATGTCAGCCGGGCGTCGGGCAAACCGGGCGCGCTCGGCAGAAGGCGTGTCACCCGTGCGGACGGCGATCTCCGGCGGGTGGAATTCGTAGCGGCCGCGCTCCGCCGCCTGCGCAATGCCTACCAGAGGGGCGCGCAAATTGCGCTCAACGTCCACCGCTAGCGCTTTGATTGGTGAAATGTAGAGAATGCGACATCGCTCGGTCGCTGCGGGCACCGGCGAGAACATCAGGCGATTGATTGCCCACAGGAATGCCGCCAGCGTCTTGCCCGAGCCTGTCGGCGCCAGCACCAGCGTCGAGTCGCCCCTGGCAATCGCCGGCCATCCCATCGTCTGCGCGCGGGTAGGCTCAGCGAACACGGCCTCGAACCATTCGCGGACGGCCGGGTGAAAAGGCGCCAGAGGATCGCTCGCTTGTTTCGGCTTCTTCGGACTAGACATTGAGGAATGCTGCCCTTACTTCGATGCAGCATTCTAGCTCGCGAATCCGGCCAACCGCCTGTTGAGTGTCGCGGGTGTTTACGCCTGAATCGCGGTGCGATACGGTGGTTGTTCACCGGGAGGCACAGCTTTGCTCACGCGACGCGAATTCAACACTCTGGCCGGCGGCCTGGCTGCCAGCCTGGCGCTCAAGCCCGCCTACACTTGGGCTGACGAACAGAAAGTATCGGCCGCAGCCGCAAAGTTGTACCAGTCCAGCTTTGTGCTCGACTGCAACACCCTTGCCTCGATTGGGATGGTGCCTGCCGGGGAGCGCGAAGAATTCATCAAGGCGGTCCGCGAGTCCGGAGTGGCGGCCGTCAAGAGCACGCTGGGAGGCGCTACCGGCACCTTTGAAGAGGCGGTCGCCGATATCGCCGCCGCCGATCAGCTCATTGAAGACTGGCCCGATGTCTTCCTCAAGGTGCGGACCATTGCCGAGCTGAAGCGATGCAAGACCGAAAACCGCATGGGCGTGATCTACTCCTTCGAGGCCGCCAGCCCACTCGGTGACCAGCTCGATCGCATTACGCTCTTCCGCGGTCTGGGTGTGCGGGTGATGCAGCTCTGCTACAACCGCAAGACGCCATTCGGAGTCGGCTGCCTCGATGGCGAGACCGGCGGTTTGACCGATCTGGGCCGGCAGGCAATCACCAGAATGAATGAGCTGGGCGTCGCGGTTGATTTGAGCCATGCAAACACGCAGACCACGGCAGAAGGCATTGCCGCGTCGAAGAAGCCGCCGGTGATTACACATGCCGGCTGCCGTGCGGTTTACATGCACCCGCGCAATAAGGAAGATCGCGAGCTGAAGGCGCTGGCCGACAAAGGAGGCGTGATCGGCATCTACATGCTTCCGTTCCTGACTCCCTCGCCCAAGCAGCCGATGCTCGCTGATTACATGCAGCACATGGAGCACGCGCTAAAGGTCTGCGGTGAAGACCACGTCGGCGTGGGAAGCGATGTTCCGTTCCAAGCCTTCAGCGCCAGCGACATCAAGGAAGTTGAGGCCGACGTTGCCAAACGCAAAGCGGCCGGAGTCTCCGCGCCCGGCGAAGATCGCCCGCCTTACATTCCGGACCTGAACACCCCACGCAAGATGGAGCTGATTGCCGACGCTTTGCTGAAGCGAGGCTACTCCGCCAGCACAACCGAGAAAGTTCTCGGCGCCAACTTCGTGCGTGCGTTCTGGGGAGATCTGGACGGCTTAGGACTATTTCGTGACTTCGGCTTTCGCCAGCACGGTGGCTGTCTCGGTTGACATGGCGTTGTACCAGCTCACGAAGCGCTTGGGCTCCGCGGCATCATACGGCTCCAGGTTATGCGCCCAGCGATAGCCGATCGGCTGATACCACAGCTCGGCCTCAATTTGAAACGGCCCCTCCGCTGAGCCTAGCGGTACCGAGTAGCGGACCAGGTCGCTGCCTCCGGTGAAGTTTGGATCGTCAAGCGCCGCACCGACGACCGCGACATCCTTGATAGCGGTGCCCTTGTCGAAGCCGTGGGGTAACAGGCGATCGTCTTTCAGGTATCTCACGCCCTCAAGAAGTCCGGTCGTAACCTTGCCTGCCTGGTCGCCGAGAATGTCTTCGTAAATCTCGACTTGATCGCCGCCCGTAATTTCGCGATAGTGCGGTTCATACCTCGTCTTGTCAGCGTCGTTGTCATTGCCCACGATGGAGCCGTCTTGATTGATCTTCCCCGACTCGAATACCGTTTTCCCACTGCGATCGCGAACCACGAAGTGCAGCCACGCCCGACGAGACGGAAACGCCGTCGGCAGCTTGTGTCCTGTGAGGTTCTCGACGTAGACATCGGCCTGAAGCTTGCCCGAGGCGAGTTCGACATTCCGCAACTCCAGCTTCGCGGCTTGAGTGTGCAAGAAGTCGAGCGTCCCTTTTGCGGCCGCCGTTAACTCCTGTGGAAGCGCAGCTACGTCCAGCTCGTCGCGATAGCGATTCAGCATACTTTGCATGAAAAAATTGTCGCCAACAAACACATGTTGATGAAGTCCCTGCCGAGGAGTACCCCACACCGAACTGATGAGCGTCTCTTCCTGCACCTCAGGCATGTGGCACTGCTGGCAACTCGACTTGGCGGGATAATCGCTGTGCAGCCACTCCAGGTACGGCATCTGCTCGGGAAGCGATCCGATCTCTTTGCCGCCCTCGCCGCGCGCCGTGGTGTAGAGCTGATGACAGGAGCCGCAGAGTGCCGAGTCGCGAATGTGTGCTCCGAGCGTTGGCCGAAAGCCGCCAGTCGAACTTTGCATGATCAATTGCCGCCCGGGCGTAATGACGAACGGTCCATTTTCCGGATGGCCATCCCTGTTCTCAGCAGGTGGGATAACGAATCCGCCGTTGAAGCTTTCGCGCATTCCCAGATTCGTCTTGCTGATCTGGTGGCAAACCGAGCAGGTCACTCCGTCCTCAGCCTTCGCAGCCTCGCCGTTCTTTGCCGGGAAAGGGCAGAAAGGCGAACACTTCGCCCTTTTGGTTGTGCTCCTTGGCTTCATAACGCGTGATCGGCATGTGGCAAACGGAGCACTCATCCTGCACATCGCGCGTCACCGACGGGTGATCAATGGTCTCGCGGCGAATGCTCGCCTGCCAGTATGGATCGCGCGAGGAATTTGCCATGATGCTGGAACGCCAGTCGATACCGATCGAGACGTCCTGCCCCTTCGAGGTGACAAGTTGATTGTGGCAGGCCATGCAGCGGTCGGAGGTGTGAAAGTCAACCTGTTGCTTGTTCTCGCCACCGCGCAACGCACACCACGGCAGCAGCACGCAGACAAGCGCTAACGCGAGGATCAGGATGTGCCCGCGCATCACCATCCCTTGAGTAAGCTTCCATCCGCCCAGTCCCATAACAGGTAGAACATGATCTGCTGCTGTCGGCCGGCGGTATTGGTAACGGGAATGCGATAGCCCAGATTCCCGCGTATGTGCTGGCGCTTGCTGATGGTCACCTGCATTTCCGGCATCACGTCCCAGTCGGTTTTCGCGCCGTCCATCAAATCGCGGGTGGCGAGGAATTCGCACATCGGCGTCCACAGGCGACCCAGCATATGGTCCCCCGCGAAGCTCTGGCCAATGGCGGAGTTGAAGAACCACGACTGCGGCGACTTACTGGTGTCAAAGGGCAGGTCGGCTCCGAACTGCAACTGTACCGTGGTATTGCTGCGAAAGATCTGATCAAAAGCAGCAAATGGTTCGAACGTGGTCGTCCCCGCACCAAAGCCCCGCTGGTAGTTGCCGCTAGGCAACAGGAATCCGCCTTGCAAGCTAAGAATCGATCCGGTGTGCAAGTTGGAGAAGATCACCCGCTTCAGTCCCAGCGTGATGTCGCCGACGCCGCCATACCAGGTGTGATTCTGATCATCGAAGATTACCGGCAAATCAATTTCGATCTGGTTTTTCTTCCCGAAACGCTGCTCGTGGATGATGTGGGTTTCATTCCCCGGCATGCCTTGCGTGTTGATGCCGGTAGAGAGAACGACCTCGTCTTCCGGGTAAGCCTTCTCGGTCACGATGGCGCGAGGCACGTTGAGCTCTCCGCGCGGCCAATGCGCAGAGTCGCAGAATTCGCGGAGGTAGGCGACGACATTGTCGATGTCCTGCGAGGTAAGGGCCTCCCGAAAAGCCGGCATGATTTGTGAAAATCCGCGGTCCGGGCCACCGTTCTCGATGACTGCCTTGTACGCCGTGTTAACTTCCGCAGTCGTCTGATCGCAGCGCGAGAAATCGGGGAAGCTCGAAGGCCGCTTGAAGACGGTGAGGGTTTGGGGAGCTCCCTTGCCGTCACTGCCGTGACAGGTGGCACAAGCCGCCGTATATATCTGTTGGCCGGCTTTGGGGTTCGCCTTGAAAGAGTAAGCGAGGTACTGCGCGTGGAGAGCGGACGGCAGCAGCACCCACGCTAATGCAATGCCCAGTGCTGCCAAAGCAATCTTTGTGGGCAATCTCACGAACCTGCGCACCTCAACCGTAGGAGAACAAACTTAGAATCGCATTGTCCATTCTAAGTTGTAGCGCGGCTTTCAATCCGGGCCCATTCCCGCTACGTCAGCGAGCTAAGTCAAGGTTGGCTCATGGCTTGGCGCTCGAGCTGGCACCCGCGTCCAAACTCCCATCCGAAAAGCAGCCGCCTTGATAAGCGGAAGGATGCCGCAGTAGCCCGCAGCCTTGGCCTGGAAGAGTAGGCCCCGATCATGTTCGTGAACAGGAATACGCCGCAGACGATAAGCGTGGGCCTTAAGTTCCGGCAAAGGGTTTGTCCCTGCGTCAGTTGAGACAGCAAATTGAATTCCCTTCGCTCGCAGGCACTCTTCCACTTGTTCATTGAAGTGGCCGGCTCTGGAGCTTCCGTACGGATACGCAAGCGCGATCGCGTCGCCCGCGCCCAGGCTTTCGATCATAGCTTTGCTATTTTTAATTTCTTCATCCAGGTCAGCATTAGGAAGAGCGCCAAGTGGACGATGCGAGTGCCCGTGAAGCTGGACTTCCATTCCCAGCTTGAGTAGCTCCTGACACTCCGCCATGGAAAGCGGTTTATACCAACCCGGCTGAGCATTAGGAAGACCCTGACACCAGACGTCATAGGTATTGAAATCGAAGACCGGCTTTCCGATGTAGTTGGTAACTAAGAAAATAACTGCTGAATAATCCGCCTGGTGCAGGATTTTCGCAGCGCAAAGATTATTGTGATATCCATCGTCGAACGTTATTAGTAGATAGCTTCCGGTGCTGACTATTGAGCCCTTCAATAATCCAGTCACCGTCTTTGCGGAAACTACCTTTAAGCCTCGAATGGGCCGGAGAGCTGCCAATTGCTGCTCGAAAGTACCGGGCGAAACATTAAAGGGATCGCAGGGCGCGTCCTGCGGGAGATCTTCAGCCATCCGGTGATAGCAGAGAATCGTAAGACCCGGCTTTGGCTTCTTACCGTGGAATAGAAATTCGACCACAGCCGTCATGCCTGTGAGCCATAACGCAGTCTCCTTCAGGCGTGATTTGA
Source organism: uncultured Acidobacteriaceae bacterium (assembly GCA_963819645.1). Classification (GTDB taxonomy): domain Bacteria; phylum Acidobacteriota; class Terriglobia; order Terriglobales; family Acidobacteriaceae; genus CAVVDY01. The sequence continues at coordinate 104,966 of CAWFWZ010000003.1, read as the reverse complement.
TGTAGCCCGGCATGCTATTTTTCGAGGCAGACGATGTAATTGGCGCCCATGTTCGGTGAAATCTTCTTACCTATGCTATCCAATTTGTAATAAAAGGGCACCATCGTCCGCGGAAGAGCATGATTGAATAACAACGGGTAGTAAGCGTGCGAAACCTTTTCTACCACCTTGAACGGAACCTGCTCTACCTCTTTGATGAATCGCGACGGAGACATCGACCGATGCGTGGTTCCTGACACATAAACCGTACTGCGCAACTTCGGCACCGCCGCCCGCAGCACAGGCGCTACCACAGGACGCAGCATGGTACGGAGGAAAAACATCGGGAAGTGCAGGTTGGGGAACGAAATGACCGCAACCCCGCCTTTCTTCAGGACGCGATGAATTTCACGGAACGCCTTGGCGTTGGCCGGCAGGTACTCCAACACTCCAATGCAAATCACGGCATCAAGGCTGTCGGAAGCCAGGGGAAGCTTCTCGATCGAGCCCTCCTGGAAGGATGCCCGGGCATTGTCCGCCAAACGTTCCGCCGTTCGCACGTACATCTCTCGGCTGATGTCGACCCCAAGATACTTGCTGTGGCCTTCCAGGATAGGGTCAGCGAACTGTGCCGGTCCGCATCCCAGGTCGCCGACCACCGACCCCGGGCGAACATGCCGATTGAGCATGTCAAGCACGGTCTGGGTGCGAACTCTACGAGCAATAGCCGTCAAGCTGCTTACATCATCGTAGGTCTCGTGGTAATAGAAGGGACTTAGTTGATCGTAGAATTCCTTGGTATCCATAAAAACTCCCCAATTGGCAACAATTTCAAGAACGGCGCCGCTTTAATCGGCACTCCATTTTATCTCGCAATAGTCGGACCCTCTGTCGAGGAGTCCAGTCCATACACATTTCTTTGCCCCAATCAGGGCCCGCAACGGATCCAGACCATGCTGGTGCCGACCCCGACTGCCGGTCGCGCCCCACACCTCGCGCCTCGTCGAAAACCGGTCCGCCCGCTTCCCTCCTGGGATGGATGATCGGTTCTCGATTCGCATGGTAAAGCCCGCCACCGCCACAAAGGTTTTCAATTGTAACCCACCTCAGCCGTACCCGGTTTGAGCGGGAACCGACTCGGTTGCGTCCCTCCCAACGGGAGGAAATATCCTCACACAAATCTCAACCTGATCGGATCGTTCCTGGGCGGGCAGATCGCCCGCGCAAATGCTCATTAAGGATGCCCTCGAGTGAGCTTGTATTTTTTCGAGCTCACCGTGCTCGCACCGCCAACTGCCTTGCTTGCCTGAATTCCCAATTCGGGAATCGTCTACGACCTTCGTAACCTCGCTGCCCCAACTTTTCCGCACAGCTTGGTAAAGCAACTTATAAACTGCCGTCGAGGACACTCCAAGGGGTGTACCTCGGTGTCCCCAAGGCGGCCCCAGACTTTCGTTGAAGGGGTCGGGCTGAGGGTGAGTTAAGTTCTTTGAAATCAGGTAAGTACCTGTAAGTGCTTGGGGCTCAATCATTTTGCACATAAAAGTGCGCTAAGTTGCTGAAAATAAAGTATCGCACAACATGATTTTTATGTGATGTGTGTCACTTTGCGCGGTCCCGGGCTTCGGTAGCGGGTGCCAACTCAAGCACGCGCGAAAGCGCCTCTGACCGGTGGCTGGGAGCTGGCAGCTGGTGGCGGGCAGCTTAAAGCAAGAGCTGATCCCCCGGCCGCGATGATTTCGTCATGGCAACATTCGACGCGACCTGGTGAAGAGCGGTATCGCCTCCTTCGGCAGTTGCAGCTTGTATGCCTCTTCGCCGATAGAAGGGTTGGATATGTTCGCCATCATTGGCATGCTCGTCGTGTTGGCCGCGGTGATTGGCGGCTTCCTCATGGAGCACGGACCGATCCGTGTGCTTATTCAGCCTGCCGAGTTGCTCATCATTGGCGGGGCAGCGATGGGCACCCTGCTGGTGGCCAATCCACTGCACACCTTGAAAGCCATCATCGGCGGTGTGACCGGGGTGCTGCGCGGCTCGAAGTTCAGTAAGCAGCGCTATCTTGAGTCTCTCAAGATGCTCTTTGATCTGTTTTCCAAAGCCCGTAAACAGGGCCTGGTCGCGGTCGAAAAGGACATCGAAGGGCCCAAAGAGAGCCCGTTCTTCGCTCAATTCCCCGGCTTCCAGAAAGATCACGAGACGGTCGACTTCGTATGCGACACCATGCGCATGGTTGTCATGGGTGGAGTGGAGGCCTTCGACGTCGATCAGATGATCGAGGCTGATATGGACGTGCATCATCACGAAAAGCAGATGCCCATCGGAGCCCTCAGCAGCATGGCCGATGCCTTACCTGGGCTGGGTATCGTCGCTGCGGTACTCGGAGTGGTGCTAACCATGAGCGCTCTGGGCGGCCCTCCCGAGGAAATCGGCAAGAAGGTCGCCGCTGCCCTGGTGGGAACGTTCCTGGGCATCCTGATGTGCTATGGCTTTGTCGGCCCGCTCGCCGCCAACATGACCAAGCTTGCGGATGAAGAGCGCGAATATTGGCACGTGCTGCGCGTCGCGATGATCGCGTTCATGAAGGGCGTGGCTCCGCTGCTGGCGGCCGAGATGGGACGGCGCGCCATTCCGGCGCACGTCCGGCCAACCTTCCAGGAATTTGAGGATACCTGCAAGAATCGCGCGCCAGAAGCCGGTCAAGCTGCGGCAGCAGCTCCAGCCACAGATGCCGAGGCAGCCCCGGCATGAGGAAACCGCAGTGAGCACGAAGCCGCAAATCATCGTCATCAAGCGTAGTGGCGGCCATGGTGGTCATCACGGCGGTGCCTGGAAGGTGGCTTACGCCGACTTCGTGACCGCGATGATGGCGCTATTTATCGTGCTGTGGCTGATGAACAGCAGCAAGCAGATTCAGGAGGCGGTTGGCGGCTATTTCAAAGATCCGAGCGGTACCTCCAAGATGGTAGGCAGCGATAAAACCGGCAGTGGCGACAACCTGCCACTGCGCAAGCAGGACATGGCCAGGCTGAAAGAGGAGCTTCAGATCGCAATCAGCCAAGTCAGCGACTTCGACAAGTTGAAGGCGCACATCGAAATGACGGTTACCGCCGAGGGCTTACGCATTGAGCTGCTGGAGTCGGAGACGGGCCTGTTCTTTGAAAGCGGCAGCTCGAATCCAACCAGCTCGGCGCGCGAGGTCCTCGCCGTGCTGGCGCCGGAATTGGGCAAGCTACCGAATCGGGTCTCGATTGAGGGTCACACCGACTCTCAACCCTTCAGTGCCGGCGCGAATTACAGTAACTGGGAGCTATCTGCCGACCGTGCCAACGCCTGTCGTAGACTCATGCAGCAGAATGGCTTGCGATCCGACCAGGTCGCGGAAGTGAGGGGCTTCGCCGATCAAAACTTGCGTAACACGTCAGATCCAACCGACGCCTCGAACCGGCGAATCACCTTGCTGGTGAAATACATACAAAAGCCGAACTCGGGTCAGGCGGCGCCGGCGGAAGCGACAACAGAAGCCGAACCCGGCAAACTGGAAAAGCCTGAGCCTCAAACGGCTAACCACTAGGCTTGTCCCAACTATCTGGTCGGATAGTCGCGGCCTTGAAAGCGACCCTTAGTCATGTGCAAGTTGCTGAATTAGCAGCACTTCTTCTCCATAACCCGGAGGGCTGCGCCTTGGCACGCCGCGTGCTCCTCGAAATGGCATCTTTCTCGGTGTTAAAAGGGACGCGTTGAAGCCCGGAGCAGATGACCCTCCCGGGCACGAAACAGCAGGGTTCCAACGAAAGAAACGGGCAGCGCCATTTCGTGTAACCCTGCTACCCCTCCAACCGAGGATGCGAGATCCCAAGGCCATGCTTGCAAATGCGCTGGCCGACTCCCAGGTTCGTCGGTGACACGAGCCTTGGATGGAACGAGTGCCTGCGGGGGCAGGACTGTGGTAATTGCGTTGCGGCAACGCATACTCAGTTGCAACAGTCGTGGTGAGGCCCGAAGCCAATAGGCTTCGGGTTTTGCCGTTTCTATGCCTCTTTTGGCACTGCCCTCTCCGTTGTGATGGACTTTTCCTGTCCCGCTGACTAAAATGCTTTAGTTTGGCGTTTTCATTTAGTTAGGCGTTCTGGAGGAAGCTCCATGATGGTAGGGGTTCCCCGTGAGAGCTTTCCCGGGGAGAGACGCGTCGCACTTGTTCCCGCCGCTGTAACCAGCCTTATCAAGGCGGGCTTGGAGGTCCTGGTCGAAGCTGACGCAGGCCTTGAGGCCGGCTATACCAATTCCGAGTACGAGAGCAAAGGCGCCAAAATCGCGGCCAGCCGTGCCGAGGTCTTTGCGAGCGCCGACATCATCGCGCAGGTTCTGTGTTACGGCGCCAACGATCGCACTGGAGCCGCCGACCTGCCCTTGCTGCGCCGGGGACAGTACCTCATCGGCTTTATGCGGCCAATGGGAACGCTCGAAACCGTGCAAGGCATCGCTTCCACCGGCGTGACCTCATTCGCGGTGGAACTCATGCCCCGCACTACCCGCGCCCAGAGCATGGACGCCTTATCGTCGATGGCGACGGCTTCCGGCTACAAGGCGGTGCTCATCGCCGCCGATACCTTGCCGCGCATCTTCCCCATGCTGACAACCGCCGCCGGGACCATCACTCCCGCTCGCGTGCTGATCATTGGAGTAGGCGTGGCCGGACTGCAAGCTATCGCGACAGCGCGGCGCCTGGGCGCGGTCGTCTCCGCTTACGATGTGCGGCCTGCAGTCAAGGAGCAGGTGCAAAGCCTTGGCGGCCGCTTCGTGGAGCTTCCGCTGGAAGTGAAAGACGCACAGGATGCAGGCGGCTACGCCAAGGCGCAGGATGAGACTTTTTATCAGCGGCAACGTGAACTGCTAGGCAAGGTTATCGCGGAGAGCGACGTTGTCATCACCACCGCCGTTGTGCCCGGCAAGAAGGCTCCGGTACTAGTCACGAAAGAGATGGTTGGCGGAATGGCGACGGGATCGGTAATCGTCGATCTCGCCGCTGAGCGAGGCGGCAACTGCGAGCTGACGAAGAGCGGCGAGAAGATCTCAGTAAACGGAGTCACCATCATCGGTTGGATCAACCTCGCCAGTACCGTGCCCTATCACGCCAGTCAGATGTACAGCAAAAACGTCAGCAATTTCCTGTTGAACATGGTGAAAGACGGCAAGGTGAACGTGAACATGAAGGATGACATCATCAGCAGCACGCTGGTGACGGAAGGCGGCGAGATTGTGAATGGCCGTCTTCGCGAATTGTTTGGCCTGCCGGCATTGGCGCAGGTTGTGTAATGTTGGCGGTCCAAGCCGCCGAGAAATGCAGAGGAACCAAAATGCCACCAGATTTCATTTCGAATCTCTATGTTTTCATCCTCGCCGGGTTTGTCGGGTTTGGAGTAATCACGCGGGTTTCTCCCCTGCTTCACACGCCCCTGATGTCGCTGACCAACGCTCTTGATGCGATCGTGGTGGTTGCCGCCATCATCATCGCCGGCCGGCATGAGACGCCGCTCACCACAGTGCTGGGTGCGATCGCCGTGGCGGCGTCGTTCAGCAACATGGTCGGCGGGTTCCTGATCACCGACCGCATGCTGCGCATGTTCAAGTCTCGCGGGCCGAAACAATCATGAACCCGCTCGAACTGCAGCAGTATCTCGATTTCGCCTACATCATCGCGGTAGTACTCTTCATCCTTTCTCTCAAGTTCCTGAGTTCGCCGGTTACCGCGCGCTGGGGCGTTCTGGCGGGAGAAATCGGAGCAGCGTTAGCGGTTGTCGTTACGCTTTTCAATCCCGAGGTGGCGCACTACAAATGGGTCCTCATCCCGCTGATCATCGGCGCGGGAGTCGGCATCCCTTTGGGCCTGGTGCACATGACGGCGGTGCCGCAACGAACTGCCCTGAGCCACGCGTTTGGCGCACTGTCCGCCGCCATGATCGGCATCGCCGAGTTCTACGCGGGTACTTCTCCGGTCACGCGCTTTGGAATGGGCGAGATCTCGCTGGAAGTCATTATCGGCTCGCTAACGTTTACCGGAAGTCTGATTGCTGCCGGCAAGTTGCAGGAGATCCTGCCGCAGCGGCCGATCGTCTATCGCGGGCAGAACATCGTCAGCCTCTCCGTTCTGGCGGGAGCTCTGGGACTGGCGGCGGCACTGGTAGTGAATCCCGGACACGCCATACTGTTCCCCATCATGGTAGTTGTAGCGCTGATTTTCGGAGTGTTGCTGGTGACTCCCATCGGCGGCGCTGACATGCCGACGGTCATCTCGCTCTTGAACTCCTACGCCGGCATTTCGGCGGCGCTGCTGGGATTTGTTCTGAACAGCAAAGTGCTCGTCGTTGCCGGAGCGCTCGACGGATCTTCCGGTTTCATTCTCTCCCTGATCATGTGCAAGGCAATGAATCGCTCCTTCACCAACGTGATGTTTGGAGCGTTCGGCCAGGTGCAGGCTTCCTCGACAGCAGTCAAAGAAGAACGAATTGTGCGCAGCGCCGCCGCCGAAGACGCGGCCTCGATTCTTGCCTCCGCGAGCAAGGTTGTGATCGTCCCCGGTTACGGCATGGCCGTCGCGCAAGCGCAACATAAGGTTCGCGAGTTATATGACCTGCTCACCAAAAAGGGAGTTGATGTCCGCTTCGCCATCCATCCAGTGGCTGGCCGTATGCCGGGCCACATGAACGTGTTGCTGGCCGAAGCCGACATTCCTTACGATCGCCTGATCGAAATGGACGAGATCAACGGCGACTTTCCACAAACCGATGTGGCATTGATCATCGGCGCCAACGACGTGACCAATCCTGCAGCCCGTACTGACCAAAGCAGCCCGATCTACGGCATGCCGATCCTAGATGTCGACAAGGCGCGAACCGTTATGGTGATCAAGCGCAGCATGAACCCGGGCTTCGCCGGCATCGACAACCCGCTGTATTACCTGGACAACACGCTGATGCTATTTGGTGATGCCAAGCAGTTTGTCAGCAGCATCGTGCGCGAGCTCAGTGGGCCCGGCGGGCACGGGTAGAAGCAAGTCTTGTCATCCTGAACGCAGCGAAGGACCTGCTGTGGCCGCAGATGGCGGCCCGCAGGTTCTGCACATCATCCGGCGGGGCGGGACCATACCCTCCGCTACCGCGCCTCTTATCGCGCGCTCTATCCAAGCATCCGCGCAGCGCCGCCATCTGCGATACTAGAAGCACCGCGAAAAGTCGTAATCATGACGCAAAACACAGCAGAACCTAAGTCGATCAAAGTTCACCAGACCGCCGGCACCGGTATGGACATCGAATGGAAAGACGGACACCAGAGCAGCTACTCGTTCGTCTTCCTGCGCGATGCCTGCCCCTGCGCGCTGTGCAACGAGGAGCGCGAGAAGGACGGCCGTCGGCCCGGCGATCCGCTAAAGGCTGTCGCGGGCGCTTTGCCCATGTTTAAGGCGCTGGCTCGACCTACGAAAGTCGAGCCTGTTGGCAAGTACGCGATCCGCTTCATCTGGAACGACGGGCACGAACACGGCATCTATTCATGGGACTACCTGCGCGAGCACTGCCCCTGCTCCGAATGCAAGGCGCGGCGCGCCATGGAAGCCCCTGTCACGAGCGCAAAACCGAATTAATCGCGACCGCATCCCGGCCGGGACCTCTCATTTTCACCACGGAGGCACAGAGGACACGGAGGGACAAGAAATCTAAGAAAAACTCCGTGCTCTCCGTGCCTCCGTGGTGAATCTCTCTTTCGAGTATTCTGGAATTTGTCGTCGTACTTAACCCAACTCAATCCGCAACAGCGGGAGGCCGTCGAGGCCATCAACGGGCCGGTACTGATTCTTGCCGGCGCGGGCAGCGGCAAGACCCGCGTCATCACCTACCGCATCGCTCACCTGATCGACGGCATCGGCGTTGCGCCGGACTCCATCCTGGCGGTGACGTTCACCAATAAGGCTGCATCGGAGATGGCAGGCCGAGTAGATTCACTGGTTGGTGCGCGTACTCTCGCCAAGCCGCTGATCTCTACCTTTCATTCCTTTTGCGTGCGCGTGCTCCGCAAAGACATCGAAGTCCTGCAGATTGGTGGCAAAGGCTATCGCAAAGACTTCGTTATCTACGATGAGGCCGACCAGCAGAACGTGGTTAAGGCGGCGATGCGGCGGCTGGGCATCGACGACAAGCAACTGACGCCGCGCAACGTACTCGGACGCATCTCGTGGGCCAAGAACCATATGCTCGATCCGCAGGAGGTCTATCTGCAATCGGGCGACCCCAATGTCGAGCGCGTCGCCCACATCTACGAGATCTACCGCCAGGAGCTGGCAAAATCCAACGCGCTCGACTTCGATGATCTGCTGCTCTTTACCCAGCGTTTGCTGAAGGCATCCGCGGAGACGCGCGAGAAGTACAACCGCCGCTATCGCCACATTCTTGTGGACGAGTATCAGGACACCAATCGCCCGCAATACGAGCTGATGCGCATGCTTGCCGGAAGCGAGCACAACGTCTGTGCCGTCGGCGATGAAGACCAGAGCATCTACTCCTGGCGCGGCGCCGATATCCGCAACATTCTGGAGTTTGAGCAGGACTTTCCCGAAGCACGCATCGTCCGTCTGGAGCAGAATTACCGCTCGACGCAGAACATTCTGCAAGCGGCTTCGGCCGTCGTGGCAAACAACCTCAAGCGCAAGGGAAAGAACCTGTGGACCGACAGGCAGGGCGGCGCCAAGATCGGCTACTACGAGGCTCCTGACGGCGAGAATGAAGCCCTGTTTGCGGCCGATTACATTGCGAAGTATCTGCGCGAAGCTGCCGCTGATTCAGACGGCAATCCGCCGCGGGCCGCCGTTCTCTACCGAACCAATTCGCAATCGCGTCTGTTCGAAGAAGCCATGCGGCGCTATCAGATGAAGTACCACGTTGTGGGAGGCTTCAGTTTTTACGAGCGCGCCGAAATTAAGGACCTCATCTCTTATCTGAAGGTGGTCCATAACCCTGACGATTCCATCGCCATGCAGCGCGTAATCAATACGCCTCCCCGCGGCATCGGCAAGAACACAATGGAGACGTTGGAGCGCATCGCCCTGGAAACAGGCGTATCGATGTGGCGGGCGATTGCCGAGGCCGTTCGAGGGCAGCTACTTCCGGCACGCGCACTGGCTGCGCTCAAGGCTTTCAAGGAACTCATCGACGATGCCCGGGCCATGCATCTTGGGACCTTCGGCGAGCGCGTGAAAGAGACGGCAGAGCCACTAGCGTCGATAGAGTCGGAACAGCTCGACGAGCAGCACTCCATCGACTTTTCAGCCGAGATGTTCGCGGAGGACGATAGCACCGACTTCTCGCCTGACGCTCTCTCCGAAAATGCCGACAACTCCCCAGAAGGCGAAAAGCCTGTCGAGGGCTTTCGCGCGCCGGGCGATGCTGCCTCAACGGCCGAGTTGCTGAAGTTCCTGATCGACCGCACCGGCTACATCAAACAATTGGAAACGGAAGACACGCCGGAAGCGCTGTCGCGCATCGAGAACTTGCGCGAACTGGTGAACGCCGCCATGGATTCGCGGGACCGCGGCGAAACACTCAACGAGTTTCTCGACCACGCTGCGCTGGTGAGCGACGCCGACCAGTACGACGAGTCCGCGCGCATCACCTTGATGAGCCTGCATGCTGCTAAAGGGCTCGAATTTCCCCTGGTGTTCCTGGCCGGCCTGGAAGAGGGTCTGTTCCCCCATTCGCGCACCTTGCTCAATCCCGAGGACATCGAAGAGGAGCGCCGACTTTGCTATGTCGGCATGACCCGCGCCATGGATACGCTGATCCTGTCGCGCGCGCGCTACCGCCGCCGCTATGGCACCGACATGCCAGAGGCCGGCGTGCCTTCGCGATTCCTGGAAGAGGTTCCACATGACCTTATACAAGACCTCGGCGCGTCGCGTCGCCCGGCGCATCGCGATGCCACCGACTACGGCACCTCGACCCACTATTCCTACGAGGACGAAGATCAGCGTCCGCAATATGCACGGCGTGAGCCGGCAAAGCGCAGCACATACAGCGGCCCGGCTTACAACTCCATCGACAACATCGCGGACTTCTTCGCCTCGCGGGGAAAGAAATTTTCGCGGCCGAAAGTCGAGGTTCCGGCCCCGACCGGCCATACCGGCTTTCGTCCCGGACAGCGTGTCCGCCATCCGAAATACGGTGAGGGAACGGTGTATCGGCGCGAAGGCGATGGGGAGAGCGCGAAGATTACGGTACAATTTCCAAGGTACGGCTTGAAAAAGCTGGTTGAAAAATATGCTCAGCTGGAAAAGGCGTGAAATTCCATCCTATCTTCGCTTTCGAGCGCGATAGGACGGGGCACCCGCCCTCTATTCAGCGACAAGGACACGAGAGTTCATGGCAAATACAAAAGCGGTTACCGATAAAGTAGAACGCAAGAAAGTAAAGCGCACAGCGCGCAAGAAGGCGACGCCAAAAGCGAAGCGCACCTACGCCCGCGGATCGGAAAAGCGGAAGGTGAAGAAGATGGTGCGCGGACAGTCGAAGCGCTAGTTCGAGAACAGCAGTCCAAGGCTCCGTTTGCAGGTTGCAGACGGGGCCTTTTCTTTTTCGCTTCTATCGATGTGACGTTGGAGTCTGTGGCGTATTCGCCGGCGCGGCGGCAGCGTTCGAAGGCTGCTGATCGAGATCGACAACCTGCGAGCCCGGCGGCTGCTCCAGTGCAAACTGCTCATCTTTGATCGGCCCGTTAGCCGTAGCCTTGGTGATGGCTATTGTGATGTCGTAGTTTTCCTGGGGCCGCTTGATCTCGATGATGGTGGGAACCCGCACATCATTGAAGTACTTGAATGCCGAGTAATTGGCGTCTGTAACCATCGCGCCTTGCTTGTCATAGAAGATCTGGTGATCGGGAATGAGATCCTGGCGGTCGAAAATCACCTTCCGCTGCAGATAGTACTTTCCGTCGGTGTCCTTGCGGATGACATCGACAACATACGTTGATAGCACGCGGACCTGCTTGGTCTTCTCGTCATATTCAACCGGGTTGTCGCTCTCCAGTACGGCAATGTCTTTCGTCGGATCGACGGCGTGCAGCAGGAGTGCCTCATAGATGACTTGCGGACGCAGGCTTTCCAGCGGATTCGCTCCCGGCTTCACCACATCGTTGTGACCAACATAGAACTTGTTCTTCACCGGGATATAAAGCTTGAACTCGGTGCCGTCACTGACCATGTCGAAGGCCTTGTTCCTCACCAGAGGAAACAGGCCAATCATGCGGATCATGTTGGGGCGGCGAACCAGAATGTAGCCGCTAATCTGCTGATAGTCCGTAACCACACCCTTCGTCTTGCCGCCCACAGTGGTGTCGATGTTTACCGTGGCGTCGAGGGTTTGCACTTTCGCAGCTTCGGTGTTGATACGGTTCACCAGGTCATCGAGTGTGGCCGTCAGCATCTGCTCGTTATTTACACGGACCTCGACCTTGCGCGTGCGGAAAAGGCACCCGGGAGAGCATGCCAGTACCGAAGCGATAAGACTCAGCAGCAGAAGTCGAGACACTCTCATGTGACGCACAGGCGAATCCTAAAGTATAGCGTGATTAGAGCGCCTTCCAGATTCAAGCAAAGCTGTTGACAGATCAGCTGGCATTTTGCGGGCGACCATCAATGCGCCTGCTGCGCTACGGCTCGACGGTACGCAGCCACGTTGCGCTCGTGCTCCTCCGCCGTTCGTGAAAAGCGATGGTGCCCATTATTGTCGCTGACGAAATACAGATAGTCCGTCTGCGCGGGATTCATCGCCGCTTCCAGCGACGCCGCTCCCGGATTGGCAATCGGCCCAGGCGGTAATCCGGCATACTTGTAGGTGTTGTACGGCGAATCGAACTGCAAGTCCGACTGGTAGATAGTTCCGCGATACCGCCCGGCTACGAGCGCCGCATAAACCACGCTCGGGTCGGCTCCCAGCAGCATGTTCCTGGTGAGACGGTTGTAGTACACACTGGCTACCAGCGGGCGCTCCTCAGCTACGGCGGTTTCCTTTTCGATGATCGAGGCGACCGTTACGATTCGATGGACGTCTCCCTGGCGTAACAATCCAATCTTCTGCGCCTCCTGACGAAAGTGATGAACCATGCCGGCGACGATTTCGTGAGCCGTATCGATGCGGGTGAAGTGATAGGTATCAGGGAAGAGATAGCCTTCGAGCGACGTGGCATTGGGATCCAGGTCCTTGATCAGGAACAAATCACCCTTCGCCGCCGTGATGAAGTCGGCGGCCGTGCCCAATCCAGCCTGCTCGACCACGCTTGCTATGTCGTAGATGTTGTAGCCTTCCGGGACCTGAACCGTGCGTACGTAAACGTCGCCATGCAAGATGCGCCGCCGCACCTCCAACGCATTTGCCGGACTTTCAAACTTGTATTCACCCGCCTTCAGGCTGCCCAGACCGCGCACGTAATGCAACAGCAGGAAGGCGTCGGCGCTGCGAATGATCCCGTCATGTTGCAACTCGCGCGCAATATGCCGCGTCGTCCACCCTGGACGAAGAAGGACGAAGGTTGGCTGCGCTGGGCTCACCGGCAGCAGCGCCGTCCAGGTAAACCATCCGGCGGCAACGAGCGCAACGAGGAGAACGATGGCGGAAAACGTGCGCATGAAGATTGCAGTTTAGATGATATCGAGAGAAGCCGTGTCGCATGGCAGAGACATCACGGCGGACTATCCAGCCTGTTTAGAGCGACGAAATTCCAGAAAAGCTTGCAGGATGAGCACCGCCGCGAGTTGATCGACCACCTCGGCGCGACGGCGAATGCTCATTTCCGATTCGCGCAGCACCCGGTTAGCTTCGACCGAGGTCAGGCGCTCGTCAAAGAGGTGGACCGGCAGCTTGAACTTCTTTCGCAGCTCTTCGGCGAAGACCTCGACTTTGCCAACTTGAATGCCTGCCTCGCCACTCATCCGCAGAGGCAGTCCCATCAGCAGCTCGCCCACGCCATACTGCTTTATCACTCGGCGCAAATGGTCCAGATCGTTTCGCTTATTCGTGCGACGCAGCGTTGGCAGCCCTTGCGCGGTCAAACCCAGTTCATCGGTAACGGCAAGTCCGATGGTCTTTGAGCCGAAATCGAGGGCGAGAATGCGGCGTTGCGCAGCGTGGTGCTCGGTCACAAGGTATTTTCCATTTTTCGACACAGCAAACGTATCATGGACAGAATCTCACGACGTGAGTACCCTCAGGGTCGGTAATGCCCGAAGACGCGCTCGACAAACTCGCTCCCCCTCTGTCCGACGACGTGGACATTGAGCAGAACGCCGCCGGAGGGCCGCGCGAAATTCCGCAGGTTTCAATCAATCGCTCGACGGTTGCGGAGTTGGAGCGCCGTCGCCTGCTGCGAATGCATACCGCGTCGGTCACGATTCTTGCCGTGGCCGCCCTGCTTTGTCTCATCTTCGTTGCCAAGCTCATTCTGGTAGTACTGCTGGTCTCTGTTCTGCTCTCGTTCGTTCTGGCTCCTGTGGTCGATTTTCTGGTCGTCCAGCAGGTACCGCGGGCAGCGGCGTCCTTCATTGCGGTCGGCTTGCTGGTCATCGCTACACTGAGCGCAACCTATCTTTCCTACAGTAGGGCTATCGATTTCGCACATGAGCTGCCAAAGTACAAGTCGCACATCAGGGGAATGGTCGACAAAGTTCGCAAGCAGGCGGAAGAGCTGGAAAGGACCACGGAAGACGTCGTCCCGGAGCCTAACGAAAAAGCAGTCCCGGTCACGGTAAAGGAGGGCAACAGCTGGACCGACACGCTGACGCGAAACGCCGGTGCGGTATCAGAGCTGGCGCTGACGGTGACCTTCGTTCCGTTTCTCGTCTACTTCATGCTGAGTTGGAAGGACCACGTTCGAACCGCCTCGGTCATGTTATTCAGCATGGAGAACCGGAACACCGCCTATGTGATGCTGGGTCTCATCTCGGGCATGATTCGATCGTTCATCGTGGGCAACTTCATCATCGGTGTGTTTCTGAGCGTTTGCAGCATGGCGGCCTTTGGGCTGATGGGCCTTCCGTATTTCTACTTTGTCGGTGTGATTAGCGGATTTCTCAGTCTCATACCGTATTTGGGCCCGATCCTCGCGATCGTGCCTCCCATATTTGTCGACATTGGCCACATGACTTTGTCGTCGGTAATCATCACTTTCGCTATCGTGATCGGCCTGCACCTTTTCGCGATGAACGTTCTGTACCCGAAGATACTGGGCAAGCGATTACAGCTGAACCCTCTCGCCCTTACCATCTCGCTCCTGTTCTGGGGATGGATGTGGGGCGCTAGCGGGCTGATCCTGGCGGTTCCCATCACCGGCGCCGCAAAAATTATCTTCGATCACGTCGAGCGGCTACGACCGTTCGGCACCTGGCTGGGTGAGTAGCTACTTCCTGACATTTTGCCTATGAGATTTTCGATTCTGGCGGGATGACCGTTAGAATCGAAGGTTGGCATTTATCTTCGAGTTGAAGTCGGAGGAGTCTGCATGGCGCACATGGTGAAATGCGTAAAGTTTGGCCGTGAAATGGAGGGCCTCGACGAGCCGCCCTTCGATAGTCCGATGGGCCAGAAAATTTATGAGAACGTCTCGAAGCTGGCTTGGGAGCAGTGGCAGGAGCACATGAAGATGCTGCTCAATGAATATCGCCTGCAGCCCTGGAAGAAAGAGCACCAGGAGTTCATCGTGCAGCAGATGGAGGCTTACTTCTTCGGCGAGGGCGCCGAGAAGCCAAAAGAGTACGTGCCTCCATCGCAATAGTTTGTCCTACGGGCTTGCGTACCGATAGGCATGTAACTCCTCAATTACGCACCTGAAGCTCATTCATTCAGACCGCAACGCCGTCACCGGATTGATTCGTGTGGCACGACGAGCAGGAATGTAGCCGGCGACCAGCGCCACACCACTAATTGCCACCGCCGCCACTACGTAAGTTGGCAGATCGAACGGTTGCACGCCATATAGGACACTCGACATCATGCGCGTGAGAGCGACTGCAGCCACCAATCCACATAACGCTCCAATTAGGGCCAGGGTCATGGCCTGCCGTACCACTAGCCGGACGACGTCGCCTTGCGCAGCGCCCAGCGCCATCCGAACCCCCAACTCGTGCGTGCGCCGCGAAACTGAATAGCTCATCACGCCATAGATCCCAAGTGCCGCGAGCAGTATCGCCAAGCCCGCGAAACTTCCCAGTAGCCAGGATTCGAACCGGGGCTGCGCGTTCAAGTCAGCGACCGCCTGATCCATGGTTTCGATCTGCGAAACGGCAACATTCTTGTCCAGGGCCGCAACCGCTGCCTTTACATCGTTCGCGATTGCCGCAGGTTCGCCCGTGGTGCGCACGACCAGAGTGAGGTATTGGAAATGGCTGGATGCGTCGTTCAAATACTCACGGCTTTGCAAGCAGGGGCAGATACATCTCCGGACGGGGGGCCTTGGTCCATGCATCCTGCTTGGCATCCTGCGCGACACCGATGACAGTCAGCCAGTTTGGATGTTTCACTGAATCATCGAGCGTGATTCGCTTGCCAATAGCATCTTCACCAGGCCAGTAAGTTCGCGCCATTCGCTGGTTGACGATCACTACTCCGGGAGCTTCCATGCTGTCACTCCCGCTGATATCGCGTCCTCGCAGAAGAGTGAGACCCATAGTTCGGAAATAACCCGGCAGGACAACGCGGTAGACGGCGTTCGGTGACTCGCCTGGGCGGGATGGCGGCCGGCCTTCGATGGAGAAGGGAAATCCCCAGGTGTCGCCCGCAAGTGGAACGTGATTGATAGCGCTGACCGACTCAACGCCCGGCAAAGCTGCTACGCGTTCGACGACCTGTTCATAAAACGGGAAGCGTTTTTGCGGCTGCGCTTCTTCGGAGCCGGCAACCGACACGACCGCGCTTAAGACGTGGTGAGGTTCGAATCCGGGATCAATCGCGTGCAGAGCAATTAGCGTGCGAACCATCAGCCCAGCGCCAATCATGAGCAGAAACGCCAGGGCGAATTCCGAACTCACGAGCACGCTGCGCATGCGATTGTGGCGCAGAGTCTCGCCGCCACCTCGCCCGGCTTCCTGCAACGCGTCGCGCAGGTTAACGTCGCTGGCGTGCAATGCAGGCACAACGCCGAAGACAACTCCCGTCAGAATCGAAATAGCCGCGGTGAACAGCAGTACCCGCGCATCCAGGGTGATCGATCCGGCACGTGGCAAGGAGGCGGGAATCAACGCCGTGAGTAATGGTAGACCTCGGAAGGCAAGGAGCAACCCGGCAGCGCCACCCAGCAAAGCCAATAGCAAACTCTCTATAAGGAACTGCCGAATAATCCGCCAGCGCTTGGCTCCCAGTGCGGCCCGCACTGCGATTTCCCGCTGCCGAGCTGCGCCGCGGGCCATCAGCAAGTGCGCGACGTTGGCGCAGGCGATGAGCAGTACGAAGCTTACTGCCGCCAACAAGACCAGCAGTGCCGGGCGAACATCGCCTACCACTTTGTCCTTCAGAAGCTGCACCGTGATGTTGCGGTTGGTGCCGGGAAACTGCTGCTCCAGTCGCGCTGTGATGGTCGCCATGTCCGAACGTGCCTGCGCCAGGCTGACACCGGGTTTAAGCCGGGCGAATGCACGCAGGCTTTGTCCCTCGCGGCTGGCAACCCGCTGCCCCAGGGCAAGAGGCACCCAGAGTTCGGCTTTGGTGACCCAGAACGGCGCGAACTGAAAACCAGCCGGCATCAATCCCACGACCGTAAAAGGCTGACCCTGAAGCGTGACTGGATGTCCCACAATGTCAGGATCGCCGCCGAAGCGGCGTTGCCACAGCCCGTGGCTCAGGATGACCACATGTTCCTTCCCCGTCGTGTCCTCGTCGGGCGCGAAGAATCGGCCATGCAGGGGCTGCACACCGAGCATGGGAAAGAGGTTCGGGCTCACCCTCAGAGCTTCTACGGATTCAGCCTGCCCGCTGTTGCTCAGGTTGGCCGTCCATGACTCGGCTGAGCCGATGTCTTCGAAGACATGGTTCTGCGTGCGCCAATCCGCCACATTCGCAGGAGCGACCGGACGATCGTAGTCCTCCAGTATGGTGACCAACCGGTCTGGGTCCTGATACGGCAGAGGACGGAGCAATACTGCGTTTACTACGCTGAAGATCGCCGTGTTGGCACCGATGCCCAGCGCGATCGCCAAGACAGCGACGAGCGTGAAGGTGGGTGACTTGGCCAGCTGTCGAATGGCGTACGAAAGGTCCTGAAGCATTGTCTCTCCGTGACGTCAGCTCACGGCAGACTGGCGCCGCATGTCGGAGTGCAATATGCGAGCCAACTGGGCCAGAGTCGAATCAAGGATTTGGAAGGGGAAAGCACACCGCTTCCGTCCACTGGGACCCGATAATGTCCGCCAGTGGACGGGTTCTCGCGCCGCTACAAAATCTTCTTCCCGAACGCCGACAGCGCCAACTCGACTGCCAGTTCTGCCGTCTGGTTGTGCTCGTCAAGCACCGGGTTGACCTCGACGATTTCGAAGCTCAACAGGCGGCCGTGGTCGGCGATGATCTCCATCGCGAGGTGCCCTTCGCGGTAGGTAGCGCCGCCCCACACCGGCGTGCCGACGCCGGGAGCGTCCTCCGGGTCGATCCAATCCATGTCGAGCGAGACGTGATAGCCGACCGTATTGCGGCCGGCGAGGCGGAGCGCTTCTTCCATCACGACGCGCATGCCGCGCTCGTCGATGTCGCGCATGGTGAACGCGTGGACTCCGGCCTTGCGGATATTCTCCCGCTCCACATGATCGACGTCGCGAATCCCCACAAGTACCACATTGTCGGGCTTCACCTTGGGACAGAACCCGTACATATCGGTCAGCGGTCCCGGGAACAGCCCCATAATTGCGCCGAGCGGCATACCGTGAACGTTGCCGCTGGGAGAACTCTCGGGCGTGTTGATGTCGCTGTGCGCATCGATCCAAAGCAGGCCGATGCGCTGCTTTGAGCGGCGATAAAACTCTGCTACGCCGGAGACGGTTCCCACCGCAATGGAGTGATCGCCACCGAGCACAAGAGGAATCTTGCCGGCCTCGAGCGTTTGAATGACGAGTTCCGCTTCCTTCGAGCAGGTCTCAGCGATTTCCTTCAGATACTTGGCTTGCGGATCGCCCGATGACTTGGTCTCGGCCAGCGCGACCGGCACGTTGCCCTTGTCCTCAACGATGTAGCCAAGAGCTTCCAGCTTGCTCTCCAGCCCGGCAACACGTACGGCGGATGGACCCATATCCACGCCGCGTCGTGACTGCCCGAGATCGAGCGGCACGCCGATGATACGGATCTTCTTCGAGTCGATGTTCTCTAGCGGCTTCGTAATCGGTGGACTTGCCATGATCTTTCTCTCTCGCCTTACGGGTACAGCCGATGCAACATGCGGGGAAATGGAATGGTCTCGCGGACGTGCTCGAGCCCGCAAATCCAGGCTACCGCGCGCTCAATCCCCATGCCGAATCCCGCGTGTGGCACCCCTCCGTACTTGCGCAGGTCGAGATACCACTTGAAGGCCTCCTCCGGCAACTCGTGCTGGTGAATGCGCTCCAGCAGGAGCTCGTGGGATGCCATACGCTGTGAGCCGCCGATGATCTCGCCGTAACCTTCAGGCGCCAGCACATCAACACACAAGGCAAGGTCTGGCCGCTGCGGATCGGGCTCCATGTAGAACGCCTTCACCTTGGCAGGATAGCGATGAATCATGACAGGCCGATCGAACTGCGACGAGATATACGTTTCGTCAGGAGATCCGAAGTCGCCGCCGTATTCGAATTTATTTTCGACCAATCCCTTCTCGTGGCCTTCGTTCAGCATCTTCACCGCTTCGTCGTAAGTGATACGCGGGAACGGCGTCGCAACCTTTTCCAGCTTCGCGATGTCGCGGCCGATGGTATCCAGCTCGGGACGCCGTTTCTCCAGCACGCGCGTGACGATCTGGGTGATGAACTCTTCCGCCAGCTGCATCAGGTCGTCGAGCGTGGCGTAAGCAACCTCAGGCTCGACCATCCAGAACTCGGTGAGATGGCGCCGCGTCTTCGATTTCTCGGCGCGGAAAGTCGGGCCAAAGCTGTAGACCTTGCCCAGCGCCATCGCGGTCGCTTCCACGTAGAGCTGGCCCGACTGGGTCAGGAACGCCTGCTCCTCGAAGTAGTCCACCGGAAACAGCGTGGTCGTGCCTTCGCAAGCCGCCGGGGTAAGAATGGGCGGATCAGTCAAAGTAAAGCCGCGGTCATCGAAGAAATCGCGCGCCGCCTTGATGATCTCCGCGCGAACTCGCAGCACCGCAGCCTGACGCGGCGACCGCAGCCAGAGATGCCGATGCTCCATAAGGAAGTCGACGCCGTGCTCTTTCAGCGAAATCGGATAGGGATCGTCTTCCTTCACCTTCTGCACTACCTGCACGTCGGTGACATCCAGCTCGTAGCCTCCGGGAGCGCGCTTGTCGGCACGCACTTTACCGGTGACAATCACGCTCGATTCCTGCGTGAGGCTCTTGATGCTCTCGAACAGCTCGGGCGAGACCTGACTCTTTACCACTACACCCTGGATGATGCCGCTTCCGTCGCGGAACTGCGGGAACAGCAGCTTGCCGCTTTCGCGCAGGTTATAAAGCCACCCGCGAATGATGACCGACTGGCCTTCGTGCCGGCCGATCTCCCGGATGGTTGTGATCGGGGTTTCCGTCTGTGTCGCTGAAGATTCCATGAGTTCAGTTTCCCTGATTTGCAGAGGTGGGCACAAGAACAACCCATTGGGCCTTAAGGTAGTTTACGGCAGCGCGCATGGTAAGCGAACGCGCACATGAGGGGAGATCAAAATCTGCGTAAGAGAAAGTCCCTTGTGCTGCGAGCTCTTTCGCTCGTGCCGCTGGATCCGGCAATAGGGGGGCGATTCCCAAGATCATTGTCGAAGTCGGCAGCCCGCCCCGCCGATCTTCCGGTTCTTTCCCTCCAGCCAGTTACCTTCCAGAATTCACGGTCTTCAGATACGCGATGACGGCTTCCGCGTCGGCGCGGTTCATGTGGAACTTGGGCATGGGATCGCGCAGTTCTTTCCCGTCGGTCCAAATAGCCGTGGTCAACAGAGTGATCATATTGGCCTCACTGGTCGGCAGCGTGCCTCCGATGCGTGGCTCATAGAGCGGCCAATTCGGGGTGGGCTGGGCCGGTAAGTAGACGATAGGGCCGCCCTGCAACCACTGGCCGCGATTCAGTTGTCCGTCCGCCGTGTGCGGCGTGTGGCACGTGGGACACATGGCGACGCTGTTGACGATGTACGCTCCGCGCGCGATGTCACCACCTCCGGACGGAGCCATGCGCTTGGCCTCCTGCGCTTGCGGGGCCCGCACCATCAGCAAAGCGAGTACCGCCATCGAACCAATCAGGGCAAACTTCAAACTGCGGCCATTCGTCCCACTGCCAAACGACATGCGATCTCCTTGCGCTGCTTTCAGCTTCTCGGGTGCTTCCGCCCGGCGCAGGGGAGAACGCCCGAGGAAAAAACAATATAGCACTGGCGCGAGAAGTACGATGACGCGAAGCGCCATCCGTTGCCATCGGCGAAAAGTGAGGCGTATTGGTGCTTCACCTCCGCGGACGAAAGGCGACGAGCGGCAGCTGCTGGACCAGGCGCCGGCGATCCTCGTCCCGGCTGCGATACGGCCAGCCGACTACCCAGCTCAATCCGGCGCGAACGATCGGAGCCATGAACCGATTGCGATACTCATACCCTCGAATCACGCTAATTGCCTCCTGCTCACTGAGAATTCGGTGCTTAGCGGCGAAATGCTGCGCGCCAACTGTCACCTCTTCATCAGGCTTAGCCTCGATGTTGCGAAACCAGTCCGCGTCCCGTCCGAAGGCGCTTACCACCACGACCTCGGGCCCCGGCTTGCGATAGTCGACGACCTCCAGAACCGTCTGGCGACGCAGCCCGCTGCTGCGACCCGTATGAGTAAGGAGCACAAAGCGATGACCCAACAGCCAGCCCAAGTGCCAGCGGTACAGATACACTGGCGCCCGGAATAGGTATCGCCACGCTCCTGTCTTCTTCATCTCGATCGCGACCTGTTCTGATGCGAGAGCCTTCCGCCGACTCTCCCTAATGGTTCAGACCCGCGTGGGCCCCTGATGGTTGGCCCTTGCTGGGACTGCGATGAATTGGGATGAACAAAGCTGAGCTCCCTTGCGTACCAGCGCATTAGGGGAGCTCTTTATGCGTCGAATTCTCCTTGCGATTCTCCTCAGTTTGCCTCTGCTCGCCGGCTACGCCTTGGCCGACGAGTGGAACCGCACTTACCAGGTGGGCGACAAGCCCAGCCTCCGCGTCGATACCAACGATGCCAGCGTCGAAGTCTCGCGCGGTCAAAGTCATGCGATGTCGGTCCGCATCGTCACTGAGGCGATCAACATCGGCACTGGTGGCGTAAGCATCATTGACCATCAGAACGGCGATGCGCTCGACCTTCAGGTGCACATGCCTCGCCAGTATGGCATCCACATTTCATGGCACTCGCCGCGCGTCAGAGTTGAGGTACAGGTTCCTCAGGAAAGCACGCTCGACCTGCATTCTGGCGACGGACACATTCTGGTTGACGGCACTTCCGGCGCCGCCAAGCTGGATTCCGGAGACGGACACATTGAGGTCCGCGACTTCAACGGTTCACTGCGCGCCCACACCAACGACGGACACATGACGATCGACGGTGTCTTCACCGACGTTGAGCTGCGCACCGGCGACGGGCACATCGATTTCACGGCTCGTCCCGGCTCGAAGCTGAATTCCGGCTGGCTGATTCGCACCAGCGATGGACGTGTCGAAGCCCGCCTGCCTCAGGACCTGGCGGCTAATCTCAACGCGCACACCGGCGATGGTCACCTCACACTCGACTTTCCCGTGACCGTGAGTGGCTCGATCGAGCGCTCCAAAATTCGCGGGACCTTGAACGGCGGCGGTCCAGAGCTTGGAGATCGCAACCGGCGATGGCTCGATCCGGATTGCGAAATATTAGCTAGCCCAAGGGGCACAAATATCAATGTCCCACACTGTGGCGCTTTACGGGGCGCTGTTCCTCGCGCGCTGCCATATCAGCACTCGTTTCTTCATTCGTGGATCGCCAAGGTTTTCGGTCACAGTGATGATCAACTTGTCGCCTTCCAACCGAAACGGGCGCGCCTGCGTGGTGCCGACGAAAGCAGGCGACCACGCGATGGTTGGGTAGTGGTACACGACCGACATCTCGGCATCGAGCCTGAAGGTTCCAGCGTAAGCAATGAAGGAGTCGTAATAGGCGATCTTCTCCGCATCCGTCGGGTTGGTGGCATCTTTCCACGCGGTACGGTCTCCGTCAACCAGGGTGGCGCACATGTGTCCGTCGGGCGTGTACATCAGGAAGCCCTGCGGGTGGGCGCCAAGATCAACTGCCGGCACGGCTTTTCCCGCGATGGTGTCTTCAATTGAGACCAGTTGCCATGTGCCAAGAAGTTGCTCGACAGTGGGCGTCGACGAGGCGGGTTCCATTTCTCTACCCCCTTTCAGCAGCGAATTGTTGTATCCGCTGTCGGCGATCCTTCGGTGCTCTTGTGGGACCCCGCCGGCTGGCGGCTCCAATCATCTGTTTCGTCGGTTTCGGTGTGCGCGATATCACAAATTTCTCTCAAATCCGGTACTTTGTTTTCACATACTTAGACATGAAATCACTGCAAAATGATTGAGCGCGTGAGACTTACACGTACTCAATTCATTTCAAAGGACTTAACCTGTCACTTCTGGGCTCAGACAGGACTCACTATCATCAGCGGAGTCTATGAGTTGCTGAAGTAATGTGCACGAGAAAAACGCAGCCGCAAGGTTACGAAGGTTGTAGACGTTATCGTTTTGGGAATTACGGTCGACCCTCCCCCGAGACTCGATTCTGAGCGGAACGACCCACCGATGGCGCGCACCCGGCCTCGGTGTCGCCACTGCTGCAATCGGCCCCGGGGGAACCAATTGTCTATACCATCCGTACTTGCACCCCAGGAGGATCCCTATGCCGAAATCCCTGCCGGCCGTTGTTCTTTACGTAATTGCCTCATGCACGCTTGTCATGGCCCAGCAAGGGCCTGCGTCTTCAGCACCGAGTGCAAATGACAATCCCTACTCGACGTTTGCCAAGGTCGCCTACAGCCGAGTCTCGGCGCTCTTGCTGCGCTCGGCCGAGAAAATGCCGGAGGAGAACTACAGCTTCAAACCCGTCGATGGCGTTCGCACCTACGGCCAGATTCTGGGTCACGCCGCCGACGCGCAGTACATGTTCTGCTCCATCGCCACCGGAGCGAAGCATCCCGATCTGAAGATCGAGCAGACCAAGACGTCAAAGGCTGACATCACGGCCGCGCTCAAGGATGCCTTCGCCTACTGCGACAAGGCTTACGCGTCGATGACCGACGCCTCGGGCGCGCAGATGGTGAGTCTCTTCGGAGGCCCCACCCCAAAGTTGGGGGTGCTAACGGTCAACAACATGCACAACATGGAGCACTACGGCAATCTCGTCGTCTACATGCGAATCAAGGGCATCGTTCCGCCCAGCAGTGAGCAGAAGAACTCCGCGCCGGCAGCACCCAAGAAATAGCGGTCAAGCTCATCATCGAGGAAAAGTAGCACAGGGGAGAATGCAAGAACCTTGTGAATTCACGGGTCATGGTTTAGAGATTTCAGGTACTCGATCAGCGTCATGCCAAAGAAATCTTGCGTTCTCCCCGACCGGCGATAGCCATGCCGTTCGTAGAAGCGCATGGCGCGTTCGAGAGGCTCTGTGGTGTCGAGGGTGATGCGCGAGCAATCGCGCTGGATCATCTCCGCTTCCGCGCGTTCGAGAAGTTGATCCGCGACCCCGAATCCCTGGCATTCCGGCAAAACGGCCATCCCTCGCAGATGCCCTTCGCTATCACCTGAGGCTTTGTACGCAATGGTGCCAATCAACCTGGCAGAGCGATTGAGCGCGACCAGAACTGTCATTTCGACAAGCCGGTCGCGCAACCCTGGTTCCGTCAGAACTGTGTCTCTGTAGGCAGCGTCGGTGTAGGCGTCGCGGAAGGGCTCGAACGCCGCCCGGAGACATTCCAGGATTCCGTCCGCATCAGCAATGGTCGCCTGACGAATGGTAACTGCTTGCATCAGCCCATTGAATCATGGGGCGAGAGGGACGAGCCAGGCGCAGAGCTCATAGGGTAGGTTAGGATGCGGATTTGAATAGCGAGGCTGGATCGGGCAATGCGCAGACGACGCCTGGAGAAGGCGGCGCGAACATAGAATAAGCAGGGCCGTCCCGCGCCCTGAGCTAGACAGGAATTTGTAGCAGGAGAAACTATGGCGAGACAGTCTTCCACGCATCCATTTTCCTATGAGAATCGGCCGCCCAGAATCGCGTGCTTCACTCGTGCCAAGACTCCAATGGGCGTGAACTTCGCAGCCCTGATCGCTGCCATGCAGAAATTCGTAGACGATCACCTGTCTCCCGTGTGGGGAACGCCAGCCAAACTGGTGAAGTCCGGCGGATTCCTGAAGGGCGCGTGGGCCATCGTGTTTCTCGACAGCGAAGACGACGCGTCGCTCGAGGGTTATCACGACTTGACTCCCGAGGGCCTGCCGATGTCGAAGGTGTTCGTCAAAAACATCCTCAAGCAAAAGGACCAGGTGAGCGTCGCCGCCTCGCATGAGTTGGCGGAGATGCTGGTCGATCCCGCCGCAAACCTCTACTCCACCGGACCCAGGGCGAATCGCCTGTATGACTACGAAGTGGCCGATCCGGTCGAGGAGCTGTTCTTCAAAGTAGACGGCATAGCCATGACAAACTTCGTGTATCCCGCATACTTCGAGACCTTCCACAAGCGCGGATCTACTCGTTTCGACCATATGGAGGCCCTGGATCTGCCTTTCGCGCTACACCTGGGCGGCTACCAGAGCTACTTCTCCGGCGGTAAAGAGAGGACAGCCTGGGGTTCGAAAGCCAAGGAGGTCCGCTTCGAGAAAGAAGATCGGCGCGGCCATCGCAGCATGATGCGCCACAAGGCAAAACGAGAATTGTCGAAGAGCTAGTTCCCCGCGTGGCAGGGTTGGCCGCCCACAGAATTCATTTCTGCGGACGCGCTATTTGCCAGGCAAAACGAGGTCGGCGCGCTGTAAACAAATCCCAACGGCAAGCATCTAAAGAAATAGACAAGGAGCGCACCATGAAGCTGAACATCCGGGCTGCTGCTGCGACAACTGCTCTGCTATGGGGCGGCGCGGTCCTGACGGTCGGGGTCGTCAACCTAATTCGGCCCAGTTACGGCGGAGCATTCCTCAGAATGATCGCTTCCATTTATCCCGGATACCACCATCGCCGAAGCCCTGCCGCGATAGCCGTCGGAACAGGTTATGCCCTGGTGGACGGCGCAGTCGGAGGCGCAATGTGCGCCTGGTTGTATAACCGCTGCGTTCCGGAGACGGACGACACCGGCACACTGCGTTCTGTCGAACCTTCAGGTTCGCATTCCGGAGTGGTAAGCTCGGTCGCCTAGCACGAAACCGGCGCAGGTCTGAATCGCCCCGAGCCGCCTTGGCTAGCGCCTATAATCGCGTCAACGGGGAGATGGCATGCAGTTAACCAGTCGTCGCAAAAGCGTCACCGTGTTCACCGTGAGTGCTCTGCGCAGTCACTTGGAAAAGATCAGCTCTGCCGACTGCCGCTTCAGCGTTCATAAGGTGCATTCCGATCGAGTCTCGGTTCGTGCCGACTACGTTCGATCGGGCGAAGACAAGCGGTCCTTCGTTGTGTTTCCTGCCTATCCCACCGGCTGGCCCGACGACGCCGTCTGCAACAATCTCAACGTCATTCTCGATCCCCTGCAGTTTGAGGATGCCGACGATCGCTCCGAACGCGAGATTTTTGAGCCGCTGCTCGGACACGAAGTCTTGCATCATTTCGAAAACATGCACCCGGCTCCCGGCGAACCCGTCTCGCGTTGCTGCTAGCAACCGATGGGCGAACCCTTCGACAAGCTCAGGACAGGCTCTACAGCCACCCGCCGAAACTCTCGCTCCGCGCTCGGGCGAAGGGCGAAAAGCGTTTTTTGGCTCCCGTCTCCTGCTTAAACCTGGCGTGTCCGATAACGATGAGTGGTGAAAAAATCAATATTGCGAGTCCTTGTTTTCAATACTTTAGACAACATTTCTACTCTAAAATCTTGATTCCGTGAGACTTACAGGCAAAATCTTGATATCAAAGAGCTTAGCGGAACCCGACCCGCTGGGACATCACTCGGTGTCGTCAGGCAGAGTCTATGAGTTGCTGAACTGACCTGCAAAGGAAAATCTATCGACCAGAGGTTACGAAGGTGGTAGAGAGTTCCAGAATGGGAATCCCTCGGCGCTTCAACCTGTGGAACAATTCGAGCCCAGTGCGGAAGCACTGGGTATGCGTCAGGATTTGTAGATTCGGAGCCCCTTCAGGCGGCACAAAGAGTGTCGCCGGTTGAAACGGCTCGGAAGATTCGACAATTGGTCCGTTACCCAGTGCTCCCGCACTGGGCTGGAATTGTGTAATCAATCCCGGGAGCCCTCCACCAGCATTCCGTGCTGCTTGCGCCGAAAGCCCGCAACAGCGTTGGCCCCCGGCCAAGGGCGTCGCGGAGGCGCGCTTCCCGCCGCCCCACCGGACACGACGTTCGGAGACAGGATGGCATAGGCCAGCCAGACTAATGTGGCCAGGAGATAGGCCCCCGAATTAATCGCCGCCAGCGTCGACCGGTGAAGCACTGTCGGATGCGGCACCGCTGTAGCAACCATCAGGTGCACAGCGAAGAAAAGTACAAAGCCGGCAACGATCCCGACAACAAACCCCCGCCGCGATATTCCGAGGCGTTTGAGAAAGACCAGGATGAACAATCCCGTCCCGCACACCACCACCCTGAGGTCGCGATCAACCCAAAGAAGAAATGAGGTAATCGAGTCCAGGTTTGACGGGTGCGCAACTGATGTCCATAGGGCGATCACGGATTGGCCGAAGATCAAGACTACGATCAGCCAGACGACCGCCTTGCCGAGCTTTCGCCGCGCATCCATGGGAGCGCACAGCTGCTGCACCACTTCGTAGAAAATAGCGAAGGTCAGCACGATCGTTACAACCATGGTGGCCCAGTAACCGAAGTAGTAGATGTAAGGAAAGCGGTCCATTGCGAAGATCAGAAAAACTTCTGCCACGAGCTGGAAGATGATGTATGAAGTGAAGCGGGGATATTGCCGATGCCATCCCCGTGCGAAGAGCGCAACCAGAATGCCTGCCTCAAGAAACTGCGCAGCGAACCATAAGCCAGAGTGGAGATGGAAATTCATTGCTTGGTGACCAAGAGAATAGTCCAACTCCTCGCGGTTAGCGAGAGTTTTGCGACTACACATCTTCAGCGTTGGAGGTTGGAGTTCACTCCCTGGGAGGCCGGGTGGCGGAACGTTATCGACTCCCACCCTTTCCCAAATGAAGGGAAAGGATGGGGCACCCACTTTATTGGTAATTCCAGCCGAGAAAGTCTGGGGAACCCGCCTAAGTTATTGAGATGGAAGTTGCAGAACGTGGACTTCTCGTTCCCGCCTGAGGGCTGTCCATTCCGACTCAATCTCGACCGCGCCGACTTCTCCCAGAGCGTAGTGCCGGAAGCTGCTCCAGGGCCAGTCTTCGGGTCGGGCCACCAGTCTGCGCCTTACCGGATTGCGGTGCATGTACTTCAGCTTCTCGACCTTCTTGGCCTGACTCCACACGTTGAAATCGTAGAAACGGGTTTGCCAGAACTGTAGTGTCTTGGGATTAGGCACCTGTATTCCAGAACTCGTTGTCGTGAGTTTGGGTGCCCCATTCTTTCCCATCTTTTGGGAAAGGGTGGGGTGAGGATGTCCGGATGACCGAATCATTTTCGTGGGATCGGGTGGCCCATCCTTTCGCGTCTTTTGCGAAAGGGTGGGGTAGAGAATCTTCAACCCTTGATGACTCACGCGTTGTTTCAACACCTGCATCACCGTTCCCGGATCGCCGGTTTCCGGTTCACTGATCAAAAGGTGGAAGTGCTCCGGCATGATCACATAGCCATGGACACAGAACCCGTACTTCTGCCGCGCGTCTTCGAGTACTTCCAGGAATGTCTGCTTGATGCGGTCGTCATTCAGCAGAGGGATGCGCCGGTAACAGCTGCACGTGATGAAGTGCAAGTGATGTGTACCGTAACGGCGCTCCAGATGGGAAGGCATGGCCAGGTCGAGTGTACGAACAGAAAAGACTCTGGTTCGGTGACGTACGACACCAACCCACGTGTTTCAGGGTGCCCCATCCTTTCCCATCGTTTGGGAAAGGGTGGGGTGATGAACGTCGATTCCACAGCTCGTTGTCCTGAGTTCGGGTGCACCATTCTTTTTCCATCTTTTGGAAAAAGGGTGGGGTGAAGGTGGTCGAGTGACCGACTCTTTTCCGTGACCACACTCGGGTAGGGGTGCCCCATTCTTTCGCGTCTTCGCGAAAGGGTGGGGTGAAGAAGATCGGGTGACCAACTCTCTTCCGTGAGTTCACGGGTGGGGTGACGGGGTTCCACCCCCGACATCGGAGGTGTGGACATCGTCGACTCCCACCCTTTCCCAAACGATGGGAAAGGATGGGGCACCCACTTTACTGGTTAGTCGAGGACGGAGAAGGGTGGGCCACCCGCCCTGCAACTTGCGCCAAAGTACTTGCGCGAGTTTAACTCCGATTTCTAGGAATATGGCATGTGCATGGTTAAAGTACTTCGGCGAAACGTCAAGCATCGAGCCAATCTGTAGCGAAGGGGCGTGTTTCACGCCATGCTCCGCACAGTTCTGTAGTAGTGACGAGTAACTACGCCGCCCGCATGGACGAATAGATTACGGCGTTCAGTGATCTCAATAAAGGCAGACCAAGCTGGCAGGTCCTTCCTTAGCGGCACCTTGAACTTCTCTTCCAGCCACTCGAATTGTTCTGCATGGCTCTTCCGCAACAAAGTTTCCACCTCTTTCTCAAGCACAAACTCTCTGGCTTGTTCAATCGATGAGAACTCTGATAGTTGGGAAAATGTAAGGGTACGCTCAGAGGCCTGAAGCATCTCGGGGCGAAGTCGGAGCAATGAGACAATTAATCTTCCGAGGAAAGCGTCATATTCACTGACAAGCGCCACTAGGAACGACCGAGGCACTGCACTAGAAGCAATATGAATCTGTTTTAGTCTGGACTCACGAATCCTGAAACCGGTATTGTGCTCGATTGGGACAATTATTGTCCGGTTGCCTGCCTCCTCTTTCTCTATTGCGCAGTGGTCGGTAACGTACCGGTCAAAACGCCCATGAAACTCCTTGTGAGCGCTCTGAATTATGAACATGGACAAAGACAGGGAGACTTGCAGACCGCTGATTGTCTCGACATAATCCTCGACATTCTGAGCAATCGGGTTGACTTCCTCTTCTTCTGAAGCTTCTTTAGGGAGGTTCCCATGATCTTCATTCGGCATAGCTTTCGCATTCTCCAGTTTAGGTCAACAGATACGAAGACATAATAAAAACGGAATCTTGTCTTTGACGATTGAATATCAAGTCAAGAAAGGGGGACACGGCGCGCCGTGCCCCCCTTTACAGTACGTTCTCCCTGAGCCCGGTTGATTGTTGTGCCGGCCGCCTGTCCTAAATGGAGTTCTTTCCGCCGCCCGCTTTAAGCGCTCGTCGCTGCGTAGGCCTCCGAATTCTCGAATCCCAACGAACCAGATCGAGGAAATCCGACTCGGCAGAATAGGCGTCAGAATACTCGCCATAGCTTAGTCGCTGCTTAATGGTAGCTACATGCTGATCCACGTAACCGTCACACCCGGGAAACTCCTGCTTCTTTTTCCATGCGAGATTGTCGATATATTCAAATCCCATTGTCGTTCTCCAAACACTCCGCGACGCGCCGCTAAAGCGCAGCACTCCCCGATTACGAGCAACCACTCGTGCTTCCACAGCTCATGCAGCGGTAGCAGCTTCCGTTGCGCGTCATGATTGCGCCGCAGGTGGAGCAGGTTGGGGCGTCGCCCATGTCGATCAGCTCTTTCAGGGCATCGGAAGCGTGCACGTAGCCACCGCCTGTGCCAGCTCCGTAAACTGCAGGTCCCTCGGCTCCGCTCCGCTCCGCTCGGGATGACACATCGTGAGAAGAGGCTCCGGCTCGGGATGACACGTCGGAAGAGTGAGCGTGATCTACGAAGTCGCCGAACGATTTCTGGCCGCCCTCTTCGGGGGCGCCGACGGGCGGGGCTCCGAAGTACTTGGGGCGCAGGCCGTCGAAGAGTGCCTGCTGCTGTCCGGTGAGGAAGCGCAGCTGCAGCCAGCGGAAGATGTAATCCATGATCGACTTGGCGAAGCCGATGTCGGGATTGCCGCTCCAGCCGCTGGGCTCGAAGCGGGTGTGGGCGAACTTCTCGCACAGCAGCTTGAGCGGCACGCCGTGCTGCAATCCGATGGAGACGGCGCAGGCGAAGCTGTCCATCAGGCCGCTGACGGTCGAGCCTTCCTTGGCCATGGTGATGAAGATCTCGCCGGGCATGCCGTCTTTGTAGAGGCCGACGGTGAGATAGCCTTCGTGGCCGCCGACGCTGAACTTGTGGGTGATGGAGAGCCGCTCCTCGGGCATGCGATGACGGTTGGCCTTGGGGGGAGCGGCCTGCTCGTCTAAAAGCAGGTCCTTCGCTTCGCTCAGGATGACAGACGAATTTTGTGCGTCGCCCTTCTGCGACTTGGCGGTGGCGGAGCCCATGGAGCTGAGCGGCTGCGCCTTCTTCGATCCGTCGCGATAGATGGCGACCGCCTTCAGGCCGAGCTTCCAGGCCTGGATGTAGGCTTCGGAAATTTCTTCGACTGTCGCGTTCTCGGGCATGTTGATGGTCTTCGAGATCGCTCCCGAGATGAACGGCTGGGTGGCGGCCATCATGCGCAGGTGTCCGGTGTAGTGAATGGTGCGCGTGCCCTTCGACGGCTTGAAGGAGCAGTCGAAGACGGCGAGGTGCTCGTCCTTGATGGCGGGCGCGCCTTCGATGGTTCCGGTGGCGTCGATGTAGCTGACGATGGCGTTGGTCTGGTCGTTGGTGTATCCCAGCTTGAAGAGCGCGGCCGGGACGGTGTTGTTCACGATCTTGATCATGCCGCCGCCAACCAGCTTCTTGTACTTCACCAGCGCCAGGTCGGGCTCGATGCCGGTGGTGTCGCAGTCCATCATGAAGCCGATGGTGCCGGTGGGCGCGAGCACGGTGACCTGCGCGTTGCGATATCCGAAGCGCTCGCCGTGCTTGAGGGCTTCGTCCCAGGTAGCCTTGCTGGCTTCGAGCAGCGAGGCGGGAACGTTCGTCCGGTTGATGTTGTTCACCGACGCGCGATGCATGCGGATGACGTCGAGGAAGGGCTCGCGATTGACGTACCAGCCGGGGCAGGCGGCGCCGGGGAAAGAGTCGGAAACTGCAGGTCCCTCGGCTCCGCTGCGCTCCGCTCGGGATGACACACCAAAAGCAGGTCCCTCGCCTTCGGCTCGTGATGACAACCACTGAGAGGTCGTTGTCGTTGCCGGCGCCAGCGGCTGGCAGAGCTCGGCGATCTTCGACGACTGCAAGTACGCCTCGCCGCACATGATGGCGGTGACGCAGGCAGCGTAGTCGCGTCCGGCATCGGAGTCGTAGGGCAGGCCCGCGGCCATGAGCAGCGCGCCCAGGTTGGCGTAGCCGAGTCCCAGCGGACGATAGTCGTGCGAGTTGCGCGAGATGGCTTCGGTCGGGTAGCCGCTGTTGTCGACCAGGATCTCCTGCGCGGTGATGACGACGGCGCAGGCGTGGCGATAGGCTTCGACGTCGAAGGTTCCGTTGGGCGCGAACTTCAGCAGGTTGAGCGACGCCAGGTTGCAGGCCGAGTCGTCGAGGAACATGTACTCGCTGCACGGATTCGACGCATTGATGCGCGCCGTGTTCTTCGAAGTGTGCCAGCGGTTGATCGTGGTGTCGTACTGCATTCCGGGATCGCCGCAGTGCCAGGTGGCGTCGGAGATCTTGCGCAGCAGGTCGCGCGCCTTGAAGGTCTGCACCGGGCGGCCGTCCTTCACCGACTTGGTGCGAGAACTCGCCGTCGCGAACCACTTCGTACATGAAGTCGTCGGTCACGCGCACCGAGTTGTTGGCGTTCTGGAAGAAGATGGACGAGTAGGCTTCCGAGTCGGGACCGGAGCCGTCGTAGCCGTGCTCGACCAGCGCCCAGGCCTTGGCTTCTTCCTTCTGCTTGCACTCGATGAAGTCGACGACGTCGGGATGGTCGACGTTGAGGATGACCATCTTGGCGGCGCGACGGGTCTTGCCTCCGGACTTGATGACGCCGGCGAAGGCGTCGAAGCCCTTCATGAAGCTCAGCGGGCCTGAGGCGGTGCCTCCGCCGGAGAGCGACTCGGTGGAGGAGCGCAGCGGCGACAGGTTGGTGCCGGTGCCCGATCCCCACTTGAAGAGCATGCCTTCGGTCTTGGCGAGCGTGAGGATGGAGTCAAGCGAATCGTTGACCGAGTTGATGAAGCAGGCCGAGCACTGCGGCTTGGTGTAGCCGACGGCGCTGAATTCGACCTTCTGCTCCTCGGCGTTCCAGTGCCAGTTCTGCGCGTCGGAGTTGGGCTCGATGCGATCGCAGCCCACGTTGAACCATACCGGCGAGTTGAATGCCGCCTTCTGCTGCAGCAGCAGGTGGGCGAGCTCGTCGTGGAAGATGGCCGCGTCGTCAGCGGTGCGGAAGTATCCGCCCTTGATACCCCAGTCGCGAATGGTTTCGGCTACGCGCGATCACCAGCTGACGCACGCCGGTCTCGCGCTCGGGAGTGTCGAGCGTGCCGTGCAGGTATTTGCGGGCGACAATGTTGGTCGCCGTCATCGACCAGTCCTTGGGGGTCTCGACGTCCTTCTGCTCGAAGATCACGCCGCCCTTGGCGTCGGTGATCTGAGCGAGGCGGAGCTCCCACTCGAGCTCGTCGTAGGGCGAGACGCCGGCGGTGGTGAAGAAACGTTTGAAGGTCAGGCCGGGCGCTTTCTTCGTGGTTGCAGTGGTGGAAGCGCTCGTGGTTTTTGTGGTTGTGGTTACGTCGGCCATCGGAAACTCCTGATCGATTCGGGGCTAAAGCCCCAGAAAATATTTAAGACGCATGACGCGGACCTAAAGGTCCGCTCTACCCGTGCTCAGTATCGCGTCGGTAAAGGTCCGCACTACCTACTTCCCGCAAAGCGGTGGGGGCTGCTCCGTCGGCCGGATTCTGGCCGGGAAGGCAGCCCCCACTCGGTGCGTTAGGTCCGGTGTCACCGCGACTGCTGGAGGAACACGTGCGGAGTGCTCATCCAGTTCCGCAGGGCACATCTCGCTCCTGCGGAGTTGCCGGACTGTAAGGGAAAGTCGCCGGGAGTCACCCCACTCCCGGCAACGTTGGTTAGCTGACTTGGAAAGGAACACCGAACGCCGACCTTATTTCTCGTCCTTATTTCTAAGGACTTCGACTCGGCTTTCGGCCCGCCGGCCTGCATGAGGCCGGCACCATTACCTGCTAGTTCAACCGATCTGGCCCTTGGCCTTGGCCGTGCTCGGGAGGAATCGAGCGCGACCACCTAAGTCCCTGATTCACCTTTGGTTCCGGGCGGCTTTCGCTCAGGAGGAGAAGAACCAAACGAAGGCTCCGGAATACCCTGTGGAAGCGAACATTACTCCCGCATATTGTGGATGTCAAGAGGCTACTACCACATATTGTTATTTTACACCCATTACGGGCATCACGGCGGTTATCGTCCGCGAAGTTAATGGGGTGTTACTCGTCCCGACTCTCGGACAATAGTCCCGTCTGCGGGCGGCTTCAACGCCCCTTTTCGGTGCATTGCTGTGGAAGGCTGTGGATTCGGAGGAAAAGCGGGGCAAAAGCTAAGCCGCGGACTCCAGGATGAGCGCGGATGGGACGAGATCAGTCTCGACTGGGCAAGGGAAGCTGCGGCTGCCCCGCTCATCCGCCTGTTTCGGGAGGAGTGGGGGTCGGCAAACAGATTCTGACCTGTAAGATCACCGGCCCGGTAGCTGGAAGGCGGACAGCTGCTATTTGGCTGGGGGCGGCGTGTGCTTGAAGGGGAGCTTGGTGTAGCGCGCCTTCTCAACCTCAATGATCATCACGATCTGCTTGAAGTCGCGCATTGGGAATGGAGCGCCAATATATTTGTGCGAGATATTGTCCATGGTGTCGAGCTTCGAGTCATCACGAAACTCAACTACGCGGCCGCGAATTTGCACCTCTTCATAAGGATTGTCAAAGTCAACGACCGAGAGGGACAGGCGCGGGTCGTGGCGCAGGTTGCGTGCCTTCAGGCTGCCCTCGCCGGTGCAGATAACAATGTTGTCGCCCTCGAGCCCGATCCAAACCGGCGTGGTGTTCGGCGAGCCGTCGGGCATCAAAGTGGAGAGGTGGGCGAAGTTAGGACGTGAAAGCAATGACTGCACTTCCGGATGAAGGGGCATGAGTTCCTCGTTGCTGATCATTGTATGCGGCGGAGGCGATAGACACCGCGCCGCCGGCACTGGTTCTGGGGAACCGACTTTATATAATGTTGTCAGGCGATGGAGTTCGCCATAACCGCCCGCGCAAGGGCTGATAACTCCTACCAACTCTGTGTAGGAGACTGCCTTGGCCGAAAGACTGCTCTACATCTCTATAGGCGCCGTGCTCGGCGCCTGCGCCCGATATCTGCTGAGCAACTACATTGCAAAGCTGGCTTTCAGCGCCTTTCCCTATGGAACGCTCCTTATTAATGTCACTGGAAGTCTGTTGCTGGGCTTTTTCCTGATCGTTGCGACCGAACGCCTGTTTGTCGCCGACCACTGGCGACTTCTGGTGGCGGTTGGATTCTGTGGCTCCTACACGACTTTCTCCAGCTACGCTTTCGAATCGTTTGCCCTGATGGAGCAAGGCCAGTGGTCGCAGGCCGCTTTGAACGTAATCGGCAGCAACGTTCTTTGCCTTGCCGCCGTCGCGGCCGGGGCTGCCCTTGCGAGGTGGATATAAAATGACAGTCGCGATGGCAGTCCAGGTAACGATGTACCTCTGCGAAGGCGACTCGTGGCATCACCGGCCCCTGCATTTGGAGGTGCTGAAGTATCTGCGGGAAGAAAACGTCTTCGGAGCGGTGGCCTACCACTCGCTCGCAGGCTTCCAGGGCCGCAACCGTTTGAGCACTGCTCACCTGGTGGAGGCGGGAGGAAACCTTCCCATTGTCGTGACCTTCGTCGATACCGACGAACATGTCACTCGCGTGCTTCCCAAGCTTCGGGAGATGGCGGCGCATCGGTTGATCGTTCGCGAGAATGTGGTGATCGAACAGGGTAGTTTGGACTAGTACTGTTCAAGCGTACGTGCCACATAGAGTAGGCAAGAGTCACTCCCAATTGGATTGTCATCACGAGCGAAGCGAGGGATCTGCTCTCGCTTCCAGCGCGAAGAGCGTCTCCCGGCGGCGAAGAACGGATCCCTCGCTGCGCTCGTGATGACAAAGAAGAGTTGCAATAAGCCGTAGAATCGACCAGTGAATTCCACCCGACTAGAGTTCGCGCCCGAACGCGACGCCGAGTTGTTCGCTGTCACTCCGGTGGGCTCGGCGGTGTTCGTGCTGCGCGGCGATGAGGGCAGCGAGCCCTATATCAGCAAGACCGCGAACCTTCGTCGGCGGTTGCAGCGTCTGCTCGGCGCCAGCGAAGGTCGCAAGCTCAATCTGCGCGATCGGGTCCGCTCGGTCGAGTGGACTCCCACAGGGTCAGACTTCGAAGCGTCGCTGCTCCTGTATAAGGTATTGCGTCGCGAGTTTCCCGCGAGCTACGAAAAACGCCTGCGGCTGCGTTTCGCGCCGTTGGTGAAGCTGATCCTGAACAACCCTTACCCTCGCGCCACGGTAACCACGCGCATCTCCGGACTGAAGAGCAACTCTGAGTATTACGGTCCGTTCGCATCGCGGGTGGCGGCTGAAAAGTTCGCGAACGACTCGCTTGACCTGTTTAAGATGCGCCGGTGCGTCGACGACCTGCATCCTGACCCAGCCTTCCCCGGTTGTATCTACTCCGAAATGAAAATGTGCCTGGCTCCATGTTTCAAGGGCTGCACCGACGACGAGTATGCGGCGGAAGTCGGCCGTGTGCAGCAGTACTTCGAAAGCCAAGGGCAATCGCTGGTGCGCGAGATCGAGCATATGCGGGACGAAGCGTCGGCCAATCTTGATTTTGAAGGCGCGGCGACACTGCATACTCGGCTGGAGAAAGTAAAAGCCGCGTTGTCGCAATTACCCGAGATTGTACGGCGGCTCGATGAACTCAACGGCGTGATGGTTCAGCCCTCAGCCGAGCCGGAATCAGTTGCGCTGTTCAAGATCGAGGCGGGAATGATCTGCGAGCCGGTATCCCTCAATGTGGGAGCTCAGGCCGAAGCGGAACATCTGCGGGCCAAGCCGCTGTCGATGGAAGCGCGCATCCTGGAAGCGCTTGCGCAGGTGGCGCCGTGCAAGCCGCACAGTGCCCTGGAATGGATGGAGCACCTGGCGATCCTCAAGCGCTGGTACTACCGCACGTCGAAGGCCGGCGAGCTGTTCCTGACCGATGGCGCTGGCGAGTTGCCGATGCGGCGTGTGGTGCGCGGTGTCTCGCGTGTGTTCAAGGGAGAAAAAGCCAGCGGCGACTTGAGCGAGACCGCTGGAGATTATTGGAAATTCCGCGCCGGCGAAGCGGGGATACGATAGCAGAGAAAGCTCAAGACCACAGAGACACAGAGGCACTGAGATTTTTCTGATTTCTTATTCTCTGTGTCTCCGTGTCTCTGTGGTGAAACCGTCCTACTCTCCAGCCACGGTCATGCCATCTATTCGCAGCGTAGGACATGCGACTGCGCTGCGAAATTCGAGGTCGCTGCCGATCTCGCTCACGTTGAACAGCATGTCTTTGAGATTGCCGGCGACAGTGATCTCTTCTACCGGAAAGGTGAGTTCGCCGTTTTCGATCCAGAGACCGCTGGCGCCACGGGAAAAATCTCCGGTGACCAGGTTGACGCCGTGCCCTAAGAATTCCGTGACGAACAGTCCTTCTTTAATGTCGCCGATGATTTCCTGAAGGTTCTTCGTTCCCGGCTGCAGAAAGAAATTGCCCGGACCGATACCGGGCGTGCCGGCCAAACCGCGGGACGCGTTACCTGTGGTCTTCAGCCCCAACTTTTTCGCTGTGTAGGTGTTGAGCAGGTAAGACTTCAGCACGCCGTTCTCGATGACACTGGTTCGACGGCTTACCACGCCCTCGCTGTCGAAGGGGCTGGTCCCGAACAGGCCGGGAATCGTTCCGTCATCAACGATAACGATATTTTCACCGGCGATCTTCTCATTCAACTTACCAGTGAGAAACGACGCGCCGCGGTAAACCGAATCGCCATTGACCGCTTCAAAGATATGGCCGAGCAGCGCGGCAGCCACGGTGTTCTCGAAAACTACCGGAACCTTCGCAGTCTTGACCTTGCGAGCTCCTAAACGGCGCAGCGTACGTTTTGCCGCGATGGCCCCGACTTCCTCGGGGGACGCCAACTTCTTCAGCGAATGCGAGACCGAGTACCAGTAGTCCCGCTGCATCGCCGAGCCTTCGATCTGCGCGATCGGGACAGCAACTACCGAGCAGTACGAACGGCGATTGTCGCCAACGAATCCCAACGAGTTCGCCAGCACCTTGTATCCCACAGCTGCGTCAAACGAGCCACCATCGGAGTTCACAATGCGAGGGTCTACGCTGGTCGCAGCTTTCTCCGCGCGACGCGCATAGTCGATGCGATCTTCCGGCGAGAGCGAGTACACGTCATCGTGGTACAGGCCGAGATCGCAATCGAGCCGTCCCAACTCGGCAGGATCCGGTAGACCGGCCATCGGGTCCGCAGTGGTGACTCGCGCCAGCGCGACAGCTGACTCCACCATCTTCTTTACGCCTTCGGGAGTGAGATCGCTGGAATAGGTGCTAGCCGAACTTTGTCCGACGAAGACGCGAACTCCCACAGCCTTCGACCCTGCTTCCTTCAGTGTCTCAACCTGGCCGAGCCGGACGGTGGTAGAGAATTCGCTGCCCTCGGTGGCAACCGCTTCGGCAGCGCTTGCGCCTTGCTGCATTGCCAGGCGGACGGCGTCGGTCGCAACTTCACGGAGATCAACAGCACCTTGGGTTGCAGGCGGATTAAGTGATGTCGTACTAGTGCTCATGTTTGGTGAACCTTATTCAATTTCGGTTTTGTCTTACAATGTCTGAGCTATTCTCAGACGACCTTAGTCCTACATTGTCAGAGGGCTGCCGGACGGAATGGCTTATCCCACCCTGTGGAAGCTTTGTGGAAATCGCCAAGTGGGACGTCCCACACTAGGCCGTATCCCACAGTAAGCCTCGGCGAATCAACGACTCACGCGAGTATTGCGGATCTGTGAATCGGATCACAGTCTGTGGATTACTGTCCCGGAGCTAAGGCCCGCTCAGTTACCCGTCCCGCCCACTGTCAGACGATC
This sequence comes from uncultured Acidobacteriaceae bacterium, assembly GCA_963819645.1. Taxonomy (GTDB): domain Bacteria; phylum Acidobacteriota; class Terriglobia; order Terriglobales; family Acidobacteriaceae; genus CAVVDY01. Next base: position 66,325 of record CAWFWZ010000003.1, on the reverse strand, counting down.
AATTTTCAGTGTAGGAATGCCAACTCCCACAGGGACGGACTGCCCATCTTTGCCGCAAGTGCCGACCCCCTCGTCGAGTTTCAGATCGTTGCCGACCATTGAAACTTTGGTCAGCACATCCGGTCCGTTGCCGATCAGGGTGGCGTTCTTGAGCGGCGCAGTGACCTTACCGTCTTCAATCAGGTACGCCTCCGAGGCGGAGAACACGAATTTGCCATTCGTAATGTCGACCTGACCGCCGCCGAAATTCACCGCGTACACGCCATACTTGACGGAGCGAATGATGTCCTCGGGCGAATCCTGCCCGGCGAGCATGTAGGTGTTGGTCATGCGCGGCATGGGAATGTGCTGATAGCTCTCGCGACGTCCGTTGCCGGTATTCGGCAGGTTCATCAGCCGCGAAGAGAGCTTGTCTGTCAAATAGCCCTTCAGGATGCCTTTCTCGATCAGCACCGTGCTGTCGGTGCGATTGCCTTCGTCATCCACGTTGAGCGATCCTCGCCGCCCGGGCATGGTGCCGTTGTCGATCACCGTACATTTGTCGCTGGCGACGCGACGTCCCATCATGTCAGAGAAGGCTGAAGTCTTCTTGCGATTGAAGTCGGCTTCGAGTCCGTGTCCGATCGCCTCGTGCAACAGAACTCCTGGCCACCCGGGACCGAGCACCACTTCCATCTCACCCGCCGGGGCGTTGCGCGCATCGAGTTGAACGATCGCCTCGCGAGCGGCTTCAACGGCGAAATGTTCCGGCGTCTTCTCGGTTTGGAAGAACTCGATTCCTACGCGCCCGCCACCGCCAGAAGTTCCCCGAGCAGAACCTTGTTCGGTCTTGGCGATGCAGAACACACTCATCCGCGCCATAGGCTGCGAATCTTCGGCAAAGCTGCCATCCGATCCGATGACGAGGATGCGGCGCAACTCGTCGGCATAGCTCACTCGCACTTCATGAATGCGCGGGTCGTAGGCGCGGGCGGCCTTGTCGGCCCGCTGCACTAGATCAACCTTGGCCAGAACCTCAGCTTCCACCGACGGCAACGGTACGGGATACAAGTTGTGCGGCGGGGTGTCGGTCAACCCGACCACCGGCTGCTTGGCCGGGCCGCTGGCGATAAGAGCCGCGGTTCGTGCCGCATGCAAAATGCGTTGCGACGATAGATCGTCGGTGTAGGCGTATCCGGTGCGATCGCCGGAAAGTACGCGAACTCCGCAACCGACGGACGTTCCCTGGCTGGCCGACTTCACCATACTCTCGTCGAGCGACACCGAGGTCGAGGTCTGATATTCGAAGTAGAGGTCAGCGTAGTCGCCGCCGGCCGAAAGTGCCGCCGCCAGGTAGCGCTCGATGTCAGCCTGCGTTAGCCCGTAGCGGTCAAAGAAAAACTTCTTGTCCATGGTCACACCTATTGGATGTCTCGGAGACTACGGCGGACGCTTAGCGCTCCGGAAGAAGAATCAAGCCGCGGATTTACGCGGATGACCGCGGATCCGGAATCTGGAGATAAGAAACATCTCGGCTTAGATCCGTGCAAATCCGGTGGTCCCAGTTCTTTGTTGCAGGAACCCGCGCCGTGCGCAGGCCACACGCTATGTTTGATTATCACACAGCGCTGTGCGGATCATTGCAGCGCCCGCGCGCGTGACTTGGCTAGTCTTGGCTAAGCTGTATGCTCACCACCTCTCTCACCGCCGAGGAACTCGCCCGCGAGTTGGAAGTCTTTCTGCTCGAAGCGCCGCATGCCGTGCTAATCGAAAACGGCGAGGTAATGTTCGATTTCGGCACTGCCCGGTATTCGGTCTCGGGTGAGGGTAAGTGCGTGCTCCATGTGTGGTCAGAAGAACGCAACATCGTACGCCGCGTACTCGACTTCGAGACCAGACCGCGCATGCTCCGCCTATCAGCCCTTCGCTTTGGACAGTCAAAACCCGAGGTGCTCGAAATCGTGGCCGACGCAGGACAGCGCAGCGCCACCGCGCAACGTGCCGCTCGTATTCACTATCAGAAGCTGCTGGTTCGTCTGCTCGAACGTGAATATCCGGGCGCAAAGATAGAGTCCGTCAGCGCCAAGGCTGACTTGGAACATTCGTTCAGTCCGGTTTACACCCGAGCAGTCGTTCGCCATGGGCAATCAGCATTTGCTGTTCTCGGCGTGAATGGAGAAGAGAGCCAAGCGTCTATTGATGCGGCGCTTACTTTTGGCATCCTCTGGCTGGACTATCATCGGCACCGTGCAGATAGGTACCACATTGAGGGACTTAAGCTTTTTGTTCCGCATGGACGAGGCGAGATCGTCAGCCAACGCATGGCGCATCTCGATCAGAACGCCGTCAAGTGGCAGCTCTACCAACTTGGAGAAGGGGCTGAGACGTGCGAGGAAGTCGATTTTCGTGATCACGGAAACCTCGCGACGCGATTGGTTCGCGCCGTCGATCCGCACGCCACGCGCGAGCGCTTTGCCGCGTCGATTACGCGCATCCGCGAGCTGGTTCCCTACGCGGATGTAAGTATCGAATCGCCTGCAGAAATCGTCTTCCGGCTGTATGGGCTGGAGTTCGCGCGGGCGCGGCTGGCTCCGGTCGCGGGATCGTTTCGCAATAACGAAACCATCGTTTTCGGAATGGGCCCGGCGGAATACACGCTCGACGACGTCCACCGAAGAGCTGTTCAACAGATTCATCGAGCGGCTAACTGCCAGCCGTCATCCTGCCGGGGCGCACTGCGATCCGCTTTACCGGCTATGTCCCGAGCGGTGGCTGGAGTCGCTGATCATGCGCGACATTCGTTCGATTGACGAACGGTTGAATCCCGCACACGTTTACTCGCAGGTACCCGCTTTTACTGCCTCCGATCGCGCCATGCTCGACGTGCTGAGCGTAACGATTGACGGCCGACTCGCCATCCTTGAACTGAAGGCCGATGATGACCTTCATCTGGCTATTCAAGGCCTGGACTACTGGGCCCGCGTCCGCTGGCACCAGCAGAATGGCGGCTTCGCGCGCAACGGCTATTTCCCCCGATGTGAGTTGTCCGATGCTCCGCCTCTTCTGTATCTGGTCACGCCTGTGCTGCGCACGCATCCGGCAACCAGCGTGCTGCTGAAATACCTGTCACCGCAGATCGAATGGCAGCTGGTGCAGCTCGACGAGCATTGGCGGGCCGGGATTCGGGTGGTGAACCGGAAGAGAGGAAATAACTTTAACCGCGGATGAACGCGGATCTCGCGGATTATAAAGACGGCAAGAGAGGAAACGGAATGGTGTTGCAACTAAGATACTCAGACATTACGGAGCCGATCATCGGGGCATTTTACGAGGTCTACAACGAGTTGGGTCACGGATTTCTGGAGTCGGTGTATCGAGAGGCGATGGTGATCGCCCTGCGCGCAAGGGGCTAGAGGGTGAACGCGAGAAGACAGTGACAGTGCAATTTCGGAATGAGACTGTCGGGGTATCTCGGGCGGACCTTATTGTCGGCTCCGTTGTCATCGTCGAACTTAAGTGTGCACGCGTACTCGACATGAGCCACGAAGCACAACTACTGAACTATCTCAAGGCTACCAGTTTTGAAGTCGGCTTACTTCTGAATTTCGGAGCACGTCCAACGTTCAAGAGATTAGTGTTCGAGACTGCCCGTTCGCCTCTTGCTCCCGCTCAATATCCACACAGAGGACGTTTCTATCTAGAAGTGCTATGAACAATCCGCGAGATCCGCGCAAATCCGCGGCTTCGCTTTAAGTTCTTTCTCACGCTGCGATTCGGCGAGTTTCGGGACTGGTCTGATTCGTGTCTGTTTGGAGCGCGCGAGTGTGTTGCCAGCGCACCCATAGGATGCGCAGCGTCGCCGCGACTGGAATAGACAGATACACGCCGATAACGCCTGCGATCTCATTGCCCATCAGCACGGCGATGATTGCCGCCATGGGATGCAGTTCGACCTTATGGCCCATGACGCGAGGAGAGATGAGGTAGTCCTGCACCAGTCGCCACAAGCCTAGAAAAACAGTGATCCAGAGCAGGTGAGGAAATGCGTCGAGGAACCCCACTCCGAGCACCAGAGCGGCGGCGACAGCCGGCCCTACGACGGGAATAAATTCCAAGAATCCGGCGGTGACTCCCAACGCCAAGCCGTAAGGAAGGTGCATCAGCCAAAAGAAACTGGTCAGAACCAGCATCGCCGCGCTGGCGAGAATAAGTTGAGCGCCGATAAACGACGCGAGCATCTCGTCGAGGTCCTGGATAACGTCGCGCAGGAAGCGTCGTTGGGCGCGGCGATTGAGGATGTGAATCGTGGCTTCAGACAGCTTGCGTCCATCCTTGAGGAAAAATATGGCGATGATGGGAATCAGCAAGAACCAGATGGCGTGCTTCAGCGAAGCAGCAACGCTGGCACCGATTTGGCTGGTGAAATTCTCGATGGCATCACGGTGGCTCGCGATGAACTGTTCGATGTGGGCTTGCGTGTCGTAGCTCCAGCCGTGCCGACTGCCGAGCTGCCAAACGATTTTGCCGCTGGCGACGCGGTCGAGCAAGCTGGGCATGGATTGGACCAGCTGACGCATATCGTCGGCGATGCGAGGACCGAAGATGAACAGCAGCAGCGTCAGAACGCCGCCGCAAATGACGTAGGTTTCCAGGATTGCCAGGCCGCGCGAGTTGCGTCCGATAGGGGACTGCTCAATGCGCAGCACGAGAGGTTCAAGAAGATAGGCAAAAAAGACAGAAAACAATACTAGGACAAGGGTGCTTCGCACCTCATAGACGAACCACACTGCTACGACGAAGACGAGTATCGTCGCCAGCGCCCGCGCCGTCCGGCTGTCGAAAAGCCCCATGTGTTCTGTCGGATGTGAGCGGTCGGGTAGCGGTTGTAGGCGCGTAGAGCCTGTCGGATGTGAGCGAACCGCAAGTGTCGTCGGCTGCAGCCGGCTCCCTGACCAAGATTGAGAGAACGTTGCGCGGCGCCGAAGCGCCGCTCTACCCACACATTTGAAATTGCTTAGCGCCGGCGGCTCACGGCCGGTGCAGGAGGTTTGCCGCTGTAATCCTTGGGATAGACCACGACATACCTTTGCAGCGCCTCGCCAGCGCTCTCAGTGCGCAGGTCAGAGGCATCGCGCAACGCGAGATGTACGAGGCGACGCTCGCGCGACGCCATGGGAGCGAAGGCGTAGGGGACTCCGGTGCGACGAACCTGCTCAGCGGCAACCTCCGACGCCATGCGTAGCTCCTTCTTGCGAGCGGTACGGAAGTTCTGGCAATCGAACAGCACCAGGTCATGCTCCTCGGTTGAAAGCCTCAGCATCTCGAGAGCGACCTGCTCGAAGGCGCGCAGCAGTTCGGCGCCGCGCTCCAGCAGCAGCGGGCTGTCGGCTCCGCCGAGGTCCACCAGGATGACGGGGTTGTCGGCCTCGTGCGGGTCGATCGCTGGTGGGTCGACGAGGATCTTGTACTTCAGGCGAAAATCGCCGTGTTGGATAATTCCGTTCAGCAGTTCACTGATTTTTCGAGCAGCAGCGACTTTGTCCTGGATTGGCATATGTTCGCTCACTTAGCGCTCTTGCGGGCTCGCTTTTCCGCCTCGGCGCGCATCTCTTTGCCCAGCCCGGTGCGATTCATGACCGATTGCTGAATGATGGCGATTACGTTGCCCATCGTCCAGTACAGGCTCAAGCCGGAAGGCAACGACCAACTGAAGAAGCCCAACATGGCAGGCATCATCAAGGTCATCATCTTCTGCTGCGCCGGGTCCATGCCCGCACTGGGCGTCAGCTTCTGCATGTAGAACGTACTCGCCACAATGAGCACGGGCAAGATGTAGAGCTTGTCGGGCGAGGACAGGTCGTGAATCCAGAGGAACTGCGCATGCCTGAGTTCGATGGCGTTTCCCAGCATCGAGTAAAACGCCCACAGGAACGGCAACTGAATCAGCAGGGGTAAGCAGCCGCCCGCAGGATTGACGCCTTCCTTCTTGTAGAGCTCGGAGATCTCGGCGTTCATCTCGGTGCGCCGCGGGTCGCGCATCGGGATGTTCTTATATTTCGCCTGGATGGCCTTCATCTGCGGCTGCAGCTTCTGCATCTTGAGCGCAGACTTCTGGCTGGTGATGCGCAGCGGCAGCAACGCGATGTTGATGATGACGGTCAGGATGATGATCGACCATCCCCAGTTGTGGACCATGTGGTGATACGTCCACTTGAGCCACTGGAACAGCGGGCGGGCGAAGAAGCTGAAGTAGCCGAAGTCGACCACGTGGCGCAGGTCGGGGCCACCGGGCTGGCCGTCGTCGAGGTTGGCTTTCACTGACTCGAGAACATCGACCGCCTTGGGACCGACGAACATCCGCTCGGCAGTGACGCCCTTAGGGTTACCTACCGCCGCGCCCAGCACTTGATATGTATCCACCTTGCTGGGATCAGGATGGTCCGGATCTTTCGGCACTGTGATCTGGTGATGGAGGCTCACCAACGTCGCGGTGCGCGGTAAATCGGGCAGGAAGATGGCAGCAAAATACTGGTCTTGTACACCCGCCCAGCTCAAAGGTCCGGGAACGGTGTTGCCTCCACTGACCTTCTTGGCTTCCAAACGCGTGACCTTGCCGCCAGCCTCGTACTCCACGCGCGTCGAGGCGTAGGACGGGGAAGTCGACTGGTCTCCAAATGCGGCGGGCCAGGTGGGAAGCGCCTCTACGGGCTTGCCGTTCTGGGTTACGGCAACCTCTACGTGCAAGACGTAGGTGTCATCAAAGCGGAAGGTCTTGTGAACGGTAACGCCGCCATCGGAGTACTCGTAGGTGAGCTCGCCGGGAACCGCAATCGGCGATTCGCCACTTCCGACGTATAGGGCGGAGTTGAGCTGGTCACGCAGCTTGTCGTCGTACGTATATAGCGCGAGAGGCAGGCCAAACTGAGTGGCTGCGGCGTTGACCAGATCGAGCGGTTGACCCTTCTCGTCCTTGTACTTTTTCAGCACCCACGACTTGGCTTGGGCACCCTTGTTGGTGAAGACAATGCGGTAGAGATCGTTCTCCACCACAGTTTCGATCTCACCCGTGGCCGCTTTGTGCTCACTCGCTGCGGCAGGAGTTTTTGAAGCTTCCGGAGTTTCCGGAGCTTGCTCGGGCTGGGTCGCAGCCGCAGGCGCAGGACTTTGCTCGGCGGCCGTGGGGGTGGAAGTCTTGGGCGGCGGATTCTTGGCTTTGTTCTTGATGAGCACAAATTGCCCGATCAGAATCAGGGCAAAGGTGACCACCAGCACCAGCGTCATCCGGCTTTGACCGCCGCCGCCGGACTCCTGTTGTGGGTTGCGATACTCGGGCAAGTTTGGTCCGTTCGTTGTTCGAGTAATGAATTCTTATTTCGTTGTCATCCTGAGCGGAGCGATTCGCCGACAGGCGAAGAGCGCAGTCGAAGGACTCCTATAAACCACGCACGAAAATCCTACTGCGGCGATAGCGGTCCTTCGACTCGTCGCTACACGGCCCTCGCTCAGGATGACAGCCACTACTGGCCTCGCGCTTCTCCACCACAACCTCTGCGGAACTGGGTCGTGCCCGCCGCGACAAAATGGATGGCAGCGCAACAGTCGCCAACCGGCAAGCATGCTGCCACGCAACGCGCCATGCCGCTCCACCGCCTCCATCGCGTACTCGGAGCAGGTAGGAACAAAACGGCAGGCGATCGGCAGCGCCGGAGACACCCAGCGCTTGTAGGCCGACAATATCGCTTGCAAGCTCCGCTTCACGATTCCTGAGCCTTCGCTTCCCGCGCCCGCTGCATTGCCAACTTCAAGCCGCGTTCGACCTCGGCGCGCAATTCGCCGAATGGCAACTGCAAAACCGACTTCCGGGGATTAAACACCACATCGATCGAGGCTTGTTCCGGCGGCCACGACGCGCGTAATGCTTCGCGCATCCGGCGCTTGATTCGGTTCCGCTCGACCGCGTTCCCCAGGACCTTTCCTACGGTGAGGCCCACTCGCAGTGAGCAGGACTCATCTCCGTCGCCGCGGCGAAGAAAAAAAACAGTCATGTTCCCGGTGAACTGCCGGCGCCCTTGCTGGTATACCTGTTGAAAGTCAGCATGCCGCAACAGGCGCTTCGTTTTCGGGAATTTACGGCTGGCCTCGGTCAATCAACGTCCGCCGCCTAAGGACTACCGGGAAGTCCCCAGCGTTTGCGACTCCTGATGTACTGTGTTCCAGCAATGACGCCGTTTGCCGCCAGCTTACTCGCGGTAACCAGCTTTTACGGCAATGCGTTTGCGTCCTTTAGCACGCCGGCGGGACAACACCGCGCGACCGCTCTTGGTCTTCATACGAGAACGAAATCCGTGCGTCTTTGAGCGGCGACGACGGTTGGGTTGGAATGTGCGCTTCGGCATTCGTTACTGCGCTCCTCACTAAGGACAAAATGTCTGTAGGCAAACCAAAAGTATAACGGTCAGGGACGCTTGGTGGCAACCGGAGTGCGTTGCAGCCGCTCCTCCCGGTCCGCCATTCGCTCTTCGCCAGAGCTTTGGGCCAGCGTTTGACGACAACGTGCAGGGTTTCGGACGTTGGCATGAGGGTGCGATCTCGCCACAGTGAAATCCGTTGGTTGGCAAAGTCGCGTGCCTCGTTTCTCGACTCCAGTCCGCTTCGATGGTGCATCGCTGGGCTCCGTCCCTCTGGCGAAGAGCGAATGACGAACGGCGGACAGCGAGAACGACTGTTACGCGGCCACGGCGAAGTAACGTGGGTATGTGACTGCACATCGCGCGCAACATTAACTTCACTCGCAAAAAAAATTTTTCGTGCAGTAACTTTCCCGAAATCAATCGTTCTCTCGGAGCACTGCATGTCTGCTGGTGCATCCACCTATTGCGCACAAATTTTTTCGTGCTAGTATCCCGATGCAGCCACAGACAATCAACCAGCACTCAACAGAGTGCGACGCTGCACATCCGGCAGCCCTTCAGGGTGGCGGGTCTTTTCATTTTTTTCTGCGATGTGTGACGGACTACACGCTGTGGCACCGTGTGTTCGGCCCTGTTCCCACTGAATTTTACTTTGATCGGGTAGAGGCGCGATTCGCCTCGGAATTTGCTGCTATGGCTTCTATTGGAACTTTGATCCCCAATCCGTGGGTGCGTGTCCTTGACGCACTGGAAAAGAAAGTAAACCGCAGCTCCTACGAAACCTGGCTCAAGCCCACTCGCTTCAGTCACTCGCAGGGTCCCACTTTGTTCGTCCGCGTGCCCAACCCCGATTTCTGCCACATCGGCGAGAAGTGGGGAGACCTTATCAGTGAAGCGATCGACGATCTGGGACTTGAATACCAGGACGTTGAGTTCGTTACCGATCAGGAAAAGCAGAACGCGGCGCAACAGAAGACGCGAACCGACGGTGTGGCCGATGAGGATGCACCCGAGGCTCCGGCCCCAGGCGTGGTTCGGCAGCAGCGCTTCGATTGGGATGGAGCTGGACAATTGAATCCCAAATATACATTCGACGGATTCGTTATCGGCGCAGGAAACCAGTTTGCTCATGCGGCTTCGCGCGCCGTCGCAGAACGCCCTTCGAAAGCGTATAACCCGCTGTTCCTGTACGGCGGCGTCGGCATGGGCAAGACCCACCTGATGCAGGCGATCGGGCACGAGGTCAAGAAACTCAATCCCGACATGTCCATCTGCTACGTATCCAGCGAGAAGTTCACCAATGAGATGATCAACGCGCTGCGGTACAACCGGATGACCAGCTTCCGCGAGAAGTACCGCACCATGGACGTCCTGCTCATTGACGACATCCAGTTCCTGGTTCACAAAGAGCGCACCCAGGAAGAGTTTTTCCACACCTTCAACGCTCTGCACGAGAACATGAAGCAGATCGTCATCGCCAGCGACCGGCCGCCTAAGGAGCTGGCCGAAATTGAAGACCGCCTGCGCAGCCGTTTCGAGTGGGGACTGATTGCCGACATACAGCCGCCCGACCTGGAAACCAAAGTGGCGATCCTGCAGAAGAAGGCGGAGTCGGAGCGGGTCCATATTCCCACCGACGTGGCGCTCTACATCGCGTCGAACATCCGCAGCAACGTTCGCGAGCTCGAAGGTGCGCTGATCCGGCTGACTGCGTATTTCTCACTCACCGGTGGCGAGTTGAACCTGCAGACGGCGCAGGAAGTGCTCAAGAACGTCATTGACTCGCAGGCCAAGAAGATCACCATCGATTCCATTCAGAAGATTGTCTCGGAGCAGTTCGGGCTGCGGCCGGCGGAGATCAAGGCCAAGAACAACTCGCGCGCCATCGTCTATCCGCGCCAGATTGCCATGTACCTGGCCAAGCACATGACCGATGCTTCGCTGCCGGAGATCGGACGTCAGTTCGGCGGCAAACACCACACCACGGTGCTGCACTCGGTGGACAAAATCGACGAGGCCCGCAAGACCGACAAGGATTTGAACAGGCTGTTGAACAAACTCACGGATACTTTGGGCGCATGAAACCGGGCTTCGGCCCGGTTTTTCAGTTTAGGGCGACGTTTTCCTTGCGCGACCCTGTGGACGAGTTGTGGATGGCGCTGAACATCGTAGCCGGATCTCCTGAGCGGCTCCGTTCCCAACAGAAGGAGCCGGTTTCCCGCCCCTGTTGTTCGCTGGCGCGGCATGGCAACGGCCCTTGATTCATGCGGTTTTCCCTTCATTTTCCACTTTTTCAGAGTGCCTACGGTTACTACTGTTTTATTAGATTCTTATTTGATATAAGGAAAGTCGTAGTCGCAGAGTTGAGCGCCGCTCGATAAGCCTGGAATACCTGCCGCAATCAGCCGCTCACAAAACGCGACTTCAAAGGGTGATAATGATGGCTGCCGAAGCTACGGGAGCGATACAGGGAACGGCGATGGAGATCAGCGTAAGCAAGTTTGAATTGCTGAAAGAACTGACGGCCACCCAAGGGGTGGTTGAGCGCAAGACTACGATCCCTATCCTTTCGAACTTCTTGTTCGAAGCGGCCGACAACCGGCTGACCATCACCGCCACCGACCTCGACCTCAGCCTGCGTACCTCATGTGCGGCCAAGGTGAAGAAGGAAGGCGCTTGCACCATCCCCGCGCGCAAGCTTTACGACTACGTCAAGCTGCTGCCCGATGGCGACATCTCGATCAAGCTGCTGGAGAACCACTGGGTCAACATTCGCTCTGGCCGCTCGAACACCAAGATGGTCGGCATGGCGCGCGCCAATTTCCCCGGGTTGCCGACGTTTCCTTCGTCCGGCGTGGTGAAGGTCCCGGCGCAGACCTTGCGCAGCATGATCGGACGGACCATCTTCGCCATATCGAACGAGGAATCGCGCTACACCCTGAATGGCGGCCTGATGGTGCTAAAGCCGGAGTCGATCACCGTGGTGGCGACGGACGGCCACCGCCTGGCACACATCGAAAAGACGGGCGAGCAGTTCGACGTTACTGGCGAGAACAAGACGCTGATTCCCAAGAAGGCCATGAGCGAGCTGTATTCGCTGCTGCAGAACAGCGAAGTGGATTTCATCGACTTCGCCAAAGACGAGTCGACGCTGTTCTTCCGCATCGGAGAGCGGCTGCTGACCTCACGCCAGTTGACCGGGCAGTTCCCCAACTACGAAGCCGTGCTGCCGAAGGAGAACACCAAATCTATCGTGGTGCACGGGGCTGACCTGAGCACGGCGCTGCAGCGCGTGGCGCAGTTTGCCGACGAGCGCTCGCGGGCAATTCGAATGAAGCTCGACAAAAACGAGATCAAGATTTCCTCGTCGTCCACCGACTCCGGCGAGTCGGAAGATTCGATCGAGATCGCCTACACCGCCGATCCCATGACCATCGGCTTCAACTCCGAATACCTGATCGACTTCCTGAAGGCCTCAAGCGCTGGCGAGGTACGGCTGGAATTCAAGGACGCCCAGTCCGCCGGCCAGATGCGCCCCGACGACGGCGCCGACGACGGTTTCAAGTACCGCTACGTCGTGATGCCGATGAGGATTTGAAAAGCAGTTGTCAGCTTACAGCCGTCAGCTCTCAGCTAAGAACAAAGCCGGATTTGTGTCCGGCTTTTCTGTCTCGTCATCCCGTCTTTTTTAGCTTTGTCATCACGAGCGAAGTGAGGGATCTGCTCCTTCTCTCGTACGTTCACAAATCGGCTTTTCATGGCTCGGCCGCCGGAAACAGATCCCTCGACCGAAGCGGCCTCGTGATGACAAACGGATTGCTTGGTTCTTAGCTGAGAGCTGACGGCCGATAGCTGACGGCTCCCTACCCGTTTGGCCGCACGAACTTCGTCTTGCTGGTGGTCTTCAGCTTGAAGACGTCGCCGTTGATCTTCTTGTTGAGCTGGATGTTGCTGTAGGTGCGCCAGGCGGTAGTCGCCCGAAGGCTCCTGAAATCTCTGCTGCACGCTGACGCCTCGTGCCGGATCAATCCACAGCGTGATCAGCGAGAACATGTTGTGGACCTTCTCCGACTTGGGTGTCAACTCCAGCTTGCCCGCGTTCACGCCCTGTACCTGCTCCATGCCGGCGTACTTCACGTCGAACTGCTTTTGCAGGTCGCGTCCGGCGCCACCAAAGCCGAGCACCAGGAAGGTTTCGAAATCCGCCTTGTTCTTGCCGGCATTGTACTCGGTGACCTGCTCGGCACTGGGAACATAGACGCTCAACATGCCGCCGCTGAACAGAACGTATTTCTTGTCGGGGGCGGTGATGTCGGCAGCCATCTGCACCTCGCCACCCTGGCGGCGGAAGTACATGGTGCCCTTCTGAGTGTCATGCTCGTCGACGACTTTCTGATACTGGTCCCACACGAAATCGGTCTGCGCCGTGCGGAAGTTGGCGGCTGCCCGATCCATGGAGTTCAGGATGGCTTCAAGATTTTGCGCCTGCGCGGCCGCTGCCAGTAGAAGAACGGAAATGACGAGGAAGAGCCTGGTTTTCATAGGGTAGCTTTCGTAGTGAACACTGCCGCGGAGTCGAGGTTGCTGCGAGTCGAGCGCTGCGCCTCAGCGATGCGCCCACACCTGGTAAGCGATGACTTTGTGCTTGCTATCGCGCACCGCCTGGTAACGGTCGATGGTGATCTCGCCGGAAATCGGTTCCAGCACTCGTAGCAGCGACTCGCGAATCTCGCTGTCGCTGCCTTCGTTTACGGCGGCCGCGTCGACCTTGTAGAGAAAGCCATTTCCGTCGGGCCGAACAACGGTTTCAGTTTGATGCGGCGCGCGGACCGTCGGTTTGTCACCGAAATTGATGGCCAGTCGGCGCGAGGAAGATGAAAGCCAGAATCAGCGTGACCATGATGTCGTAGGGCACGCTGCCGCGCGGATAGGTCCACCAAAAATAGCCGCCCAAGGTTTGGCGAAGCTTGTTCATCGCTGTGGGTAGTGTAGAGAAGTGGCGGGAAGGAGGCAATGAACCCGCTATTGCCCTTTGGCTCTTGCCCTGAAAGCGCGTGGCTGAATTGTCGGCTGACTCCGAGCAGCACGAAGCTTGTGCTCTTCTGGCCAAAAGCTAAAAGCCAAGAGCTAAGAGCCAGCATCAGCTCCGCAACTCCACCACCGTCGCCCCGGCGCCGCCCTCGTTCTGCGGAGGCTCGCTGACGGTGGCCACGTGCGGATGGCTCTGCAAGAACTGCCGCAGCGCTTTGCGCAGGATTCCCATGCCGCTGCCGTGCACCACGCGCAAGCGAATAGCTCCGGCCAGGAAGGCGCGATCAACGAACTTCTCCACCGCGCGGGTTGCGTCGTCCACGTTCTGTCCGATGACGTTGATCTCGGTCGGCACGCTGTCGTCCTCGCGAGCCAGTGACACGTTGATGCCGCGGGATCGCGCTGCTGACACCGGATCGCCGCCTGCCCGCATTACCACGTCGGCAATATCGTCGCGCGCGACCTTCATCTTCATCGGACCGACGGCCACCTCGAAGGAGTCGTCATCGAAGTGGCGCAACACCTTGCCATCCCGGCCCAGCGACTTTAAGCGGACCATGTCGCCCACCGAAACTTGCTGCACGACATGCGGAGCTGCGTGGCGATCGCCAGCGTCGGCGCCGGTGCTGTGCGCGACGACGGTCGAATCGAACTGCTCGCGGAATTCGCGGCGCATCTTGGCGATACGGCGCTCGGCATCCTTCGACAGCTTCAGTGCCTGCGCGCGGTCCTGCACGGCATTGACGGTCTCGCGAGCGCGATATTCAAAATCGCGCAGCACGCTTTCCAGCTTCTTCTCCAGCTCGCGGACTTTTTCGCGCTGCTCTTTCTTGCCTTCGGTCGCAAGATGATTGCGCTCGCCTGCCAGCTCCTGCTCCCGACGCCGTAGCTGCACGCGCTCGTTGTCGATCTGGCGCAGATCGGAATGCAGCCGGTCGAGGAAGTGCCCCACATCCTGCGCCTGCGAGGTCAGTTCGCTCGCGCCTGCGGCCACGATCTCCGGATTCAGCCCGATTCTTTGCGCGATATTGATGCCCGCCGAAGCGCCGGGCACGCCGATGCGCAGCTCGTAGGTAGGAGCCAGGGTCTGCTCGTCGAAGCCGACTGCGGCATTCAGCACGCCCTGCGGTATTGGCCGCGTAGACCTTCAGCGCGGTGTGGTGCGTGGAGATGATGCTCAGGCAGCCGCGGCGGCGGAAGTAATCGGCGATGGCGACCGCCAGCGCCGCGCCCTCTTCCGGATCGGTAGCCGAGCCCAGCTCATCGAGCAGCACCAGCGAATGCGCGGTCGCTTCCTGCGAAATGAAGATCGATGTTGGTGACGTGCGCCGAAAACGTCGACAGGTTCTGCTCGATCGACTGGTAGTCGCCGATATCGGCGAAGACACCGTCGAAGATCGGCAGCTCGGCGCGCTCCGCCGGAACCGGCACGCCCGACTGCGCCATCAGCGCCAGCAGGCCAATGGTCTTCAAGCGCAACCGTCTTGCCGCCGGTGTTCGGCCCGCTGATGATGACCTGCCGATGCTGGCGGTCGAGCTCAACGGTGACCGGCACGACAGCGCCGTCCTTTCGGCTTCAGGGTCCGCTCCAGCAGCGGATGGCGCGCATTGCGCAGCACCAGTGAGTCCTGTGCCTCTTCGGGCGCTTGAGTTTGGCTCTGTTCGTCGCCAGCAAGGAAGCTCACCGCGACGCAGTCGTACTCCTCGGCGAAGCGCGCCTTGGCGAACTGCAGCTCCAGCTCGGCTAGCATGTCGACCGCATCCGCCAGCGAGTCGGCATACTCGCCCACGCGGCCGGTCATCTCCAGCAGGATGCGATGAATCTCCGCCTGCTCGTCTTCCAGCAGCCGCACCAGATCGTTGTTCTGCTCGATGGTCTCCAGCGGCTCGATGAAAACGGTTTGGCCGCTGGACGATGCTCCGTGCGCCACACCCTGCACGCGCCGGCGCTGCTCCATCTTCACCGGGATGACGAAGCGGTCGCCGCGAATGGTGACCAGCTCTTCCTGCACCGCGCCGCCTTCGGACAAGTCGCCGCAGATACGAGCGCAGCGATTCCTGGATGGTGCGCTTCTGCTTTTCGATGTCGCGGCGAATGCGCGCCAGCTCCGGCGAAGCGCGGTCGTCGAGCGTGCCGTCGGGCAGAATCTTGTTGCCGAAGTAGCGCAGCAGGGGAGTGAAGTCGGCCAGTTCCTGCGAGAGTGCCGTGACTTCCTGCCAGTTCTCCTGCACCTGCACGGTGGGATGCAGAGCGATCTCGCGCCACTCGGCGGCGCGGTCGGCCAGCAGCAGCATGTCGCGAATCTCGCTGAGCTCCAGCGCCGCGCCGCGAATGCGCGACTTGTCGATCAGCAGAGTGGGATCGAGCAGGCCGTGAAAATCAAAGCTGCCGCCGGTGCGCAGGTATCCGCGCAGCTCTTCCGTGAGCTGCTGCTGCCGCTCGATCCAGGCTCGGTCCTGCGAGGGCGTCGAGTTGCATACACGCGCTCGCGTCCCAGCGGCGAAGACGTGTATCGCCGCCAGCAGCTGGCGAAGCTGATCGAATTCCAGCACGCGCTCGCTGGTGTGCTGGCAGGGGCGAGGGAGAAGACATGGTCAGGGTTATCGTAAACGAAGAGAGGTATCAGCCGTCAGCCATCAGCCATCAGTTCTCAAGCCAGGAATGCCGCTGGTTGGCTGATTAAGCTGGAGAAGATCGACAGAACATCACCATAGAGTTCAGGGCGGTTCTCGTTCTGAGCTGACAGCTGAAGGCTGAGAGCTGACTGCGTCTTTGTAACCCGGCTGTCACGACAGTCCTCCTCCACTACCCACAGACCCTGCCCTACAGATACACTGTTCCCCGAGCTAACACTGCACTGCGACGCCGTAAAGGGGATTGAATGCCGCATCAAGCATCCGACGCATTCGTTTTCTTCGGCGCCACCGGCGACCTGGCCTACAAGAAGATCTTTCCTTCGCTGCAGAACATGGTGAAGCACGGCACGCTCGACGTGCCGGTCATCGGCGTGGCCAAGTCCGGCTGGACGCTGGAGCAGCTGCGCGAGCGCGCCCGCGACAGCATCGCCAAGCACGGCGGCGGAGTCGACGACGAGGCCTTCCAGAGGCTCTGCGAGCTGCTGCAGTACATTGACGGCGACTACAAGGACGATAAGACTTACGAGCAGATTCGCACGCAAGCTGGGCGACGCGCAGCTTCCGACGCATTACCTGGCGATTCCGCCCAGCATGTTTTCGGTGGTGGTGCAGGGTCTGGGGAAATCCGGCGCGCCAAGAATGCGCGCGTCATTCTGGAAAAGCCTTTCGGCCGCGACCTGGTAACCGCGCGCAAGCTGAACGACACGCTGCACCAGGTCTTTCCCGAAGAGAACATCTTTCGCATCGATCACTACCTGGGCAAAGAAGCGGTCGAGAACCTGCTGATCTTCCGCTTCGCCAACAGCTTCCTCGAGCCCATCTGGAACCGCAACTACGTACACAGCGTGCAGATCACGATGGCCGAGTCGTTCGGCGTCGAAGGCCGCGGCAAGTTCTACGAAGAGGCCGGCGCCATCCGCGACGTGGTGCAGAACCACATGCTGCAGGTGGTGGCCTTCCTGGCCATGGAGCCGCCCACCAGCATGTACGTCGACTCGGTGCGCGACGAGCAGGTGAAGATCTTCCGCACCATTCCGCCGCTCAGTCCGGCGAACATCGTTCGCGGACAGTTTCGCGGCTATCGCGACGAGCCCGGCGTCGCGTCCGCATTCCGACGTTGAAACCTTTGCCGCGCTGCGGCTGGAGATCGATTCCTGGCGCTGGGCGGGCGTGCCGTTCCTAATCCGCGCCGGCAAGCGTCTGCCGATCACGGCGACCGAGGTCTACGTCAAGCTGCGCAAGCCTCCGCTGGCGAAGGGCGGCCCGAAGGGCGCAACTACTTCCGCTTCCGTCTGGGGCCGGACATCGAACTCAACCTCGGTGGCCGCGTGAAGCGCCCCGGCCCGCTCATGGTGCCGATGCCGGTTGAGCTCTCGGCGGTGAAGTACACCTCCACCGACGAGATGGACGCCTACGAGCGCCTGCTGACCGACGCGATGAAGGGTGATCCGCTGCTGTTCGTGCGGCAGGATGCGGTGGAAGCAGCATGGGCCATCGTCGATCCCATCCTGGGCGATTGCTGCCCGACGGAGATGTACGAGCCGGGAACGTGGGGTCCAGCCGACTCGCGCGAGCTGGCAGCCGACATCGGCGGCTGGCACGATCCGGAGTAGATCACAGAAGTCGCTTACCCGAGACGTACAAATTTCCCGCTACGACGAACCGCAGCGGCTCATCCACGGCTTTCTTGATGCCGATGCGCGGAGTGGCCACAATCTTGCTCCGGCCGGTAGCCATCATCGGCAAACCACAAATCCGAGCGGCGTGACGTGAGGTCCTTCCCATTGTCGCGCTCTCGCGTGATGTCCAGCGCTTCCGCCATTCGGCCCGGGCCGCTGGAGATCAGGCGCAACTGGAGGCCGCGGCGCGACAGCGGAAGTTCCAGTCCCGCGCGCGGCCGCCATCGCTTCAATTCCCGGAGACCGGCTCCATCGCCCGGAACAGCACGCCCTCACCATCGCCTTCCGGCATGCAGGAGACATTCAGGCAGTAGTGATTGCCGTAGATGAAATAGACGTAGGCGTGGCCCGGCGGACCGAAGAGCACGGCGTTGCGCGGCGTGCGTCCCGAGAACGCGTGCGCGGCAGGATCGTTGGCTCCGAGGTATGCCTCGTCTTCGACGATGCGTCCTGCTAGCAGCTTGCGGCCCTCGCGACGAATCAGCAGCTTGCCTAGCAGCTCGCGAGCGACCACCACGGGATCGCGATTGTAGAACTCGCGCGGAAGAACCGTAGCGCTTCGTAATTGCAGGCGTAACTCCTGGGGCAGATTGACCATCCTATAGAATCGAAGATTGCGCTTATGAACAAAATGATTCTTAGCCAACCTGGTGCATCGGCCGATTCGCGCCATCATCAGCATCTTCGCGGTTGCGGTCGAAGTCACGCTGATTCTGCTGATTGTCGGCATCATGCTGGGCATGCTCAACGACAGCAGCAGCCGCCAGGCGGGCGTAGGTGCCGACATCCTGGTGCAGCCACCGGGAGCCTCGCTGTTTATGGGTATCAGTGGCGCTCCCGTCTCGCAAAAGGTGGCGGACAAAATTCGCCAGCTTCCGCACGTGATCGCGGTTGCGCCGGTGGTAGCGCAGCTTTCGACGGCCGGCAACGTTCAGGTTATTGACGGAATCGACCTGCAATCGTTTGAGGCCGTGGGTGGTCCGCTTCCATACCTCGCCGGCGGTCCGTTCCAAGGGCCGTACGCGATGATCATCGACGATCTCGAAGCCGGGTCGAAGCACCGCAAGGTCGGCGACACGGTCGACGTATTGAATCACGAGTTCACCGTCTACCGGCATCGTGGAGCACGGCCGTGGTGCGCGACAATTTGTGCCCCTCCAGACGTTGCAGGACATCATCGGAGCCACAGGGTAAGGCCTCGATCTTCTACGTCAAGCTCGACAATCCCAACAACGCCGACGAGGTGGTGAAGGAAATCAAGAACATTCCCGGCATGGCAGCAGTATGGTGTGCACTCGCTGAAGGAATATCTCAGCCTGATGACTTCCAGCAGCGTTCCCGGGCTCACGACGGTAATCCGTGTGGTGATCGGGATCGCGATGATCATCGGCTTCATCGTCATCTTCCAGGCGATGTACGCCGCGGTGATGGAGCGGACGCGCGAAATCGGCATACTTGAAATCGCTCGGCGCGGGCAAGCTCTACATCGTGAGCGCCATTCTGCGGGAGACTCTGCTGATCGCCATCGGCGGAGTGATACTGGGCATCGCCATCAGCTACGCCGCAAGGAGCGGATTAAAGGCGCACTTCCAGACGCTGCCGCTAACTGATTACCAGCGCGTGGCTGCTGCGCGCGACCATCATTGCGATCATCGGTTCGATGCTCGGAGCGCTCTATCCCGCGCTGAAGGCCGCGCAAAAAGACCCGATCGACGCGCTGGCGTACGAGTGAAGAAGAAGCTGTCAGCTTTCAGCCATCAGCTGTCAGCTAAGACGCAACCCTCAAACGGAGTTCGCGCAACCCACGTTTCGTCGGTCCTTGTTTAGCTGGGAGCTCATGGCTGCCGGCTCGCAGCTCGGCTTATGTTTCGAGTTATTCATGTTCGGAATGTCCTGCGGGTTCTGCTGCTGGCCCAGGTTCTTCATCTTCTCCGAGTTCTTGACGAACAGGATTGTCTTCCAAATATCGTCATCCGAGAGGATGTTGTCCCATCCGGGCATTGCGCTCATCTTGATGCCGTACTTGGTCACGTAGAAGAGATTGGCATCGGGGTCATCAGGGGTGCGGCTCATCAGTTGCGGAACTGGAGGATAGAAGTTCTTCCGCATCGGCGGATCGGCTGCTTCAGGCTGCCGTGGCAGATCGCGCAATTGTCGTCGTACACCTTTTGTCCCGCACTCAGGTTCTCCATAGTCGGCTGGAAGGGATTGTCTTGTTTGGGGGCGTGCTCGTCGACCCATTCGTCCACCGACTTGTTGGCCGTGCGGCGCTCGAAGGCCCCAGGCCCGTTCGGCACAGCCCGCGTATCGAAGTGGCCGGTTGTGGCGTAAAAATAGGCTCCGCCAAATATCACAAGCAAAGTAACAATCACTCCCAGAATGAATCCTCGCATGAGCCTCCTTAGCTTTTCCGCGTTGTGGCTTAGACGCCTATCCTACGCTGTAGGATAGCCGACAGCTTGATCAATAGCTTCGTAGCCGTCGCGCCTCTCGCACTACATCTTCCACCTTGGGAAGGAATGCTTCTTCCAGCGGTGGCGAGAACGGCACCGGCGAATCGAGCCGAAGCGATGCGCGCAGATCGGGGCATCGAGCGCATCGAAACATTCTTCGTTGATAATGGCCGCAGACCTCTCCTGCAATGCCGCCGGTCTTGGTGTCTTCGTGCAGCACGACGACGCGATTGGTCTTCTCGACGGTCGTACGGATGGCGTCGCGGTCGAGCGGCAACACGGTGCGCAAATCGACCACCTCTAATTCGATGCCCTCTTTAGCGAGAATGTCGGCAGCCTCGAGCGCGACGTAAACCATCGCCGCATACGTGATGACACTCACGTCGCGACCTTCGCGCACCACGCGCGCTTTGCCGATCGGAACGGTGTAGTCCTCGGCCGGCAACTCCTCTTTGATGCGTCGGTATAGAAACTTGTGTTCGAAGAACAGCACGGGATTGTTGTCGCGAATGGCCGACTTGATGAGCCCCTTGGCGTCATACGCGCTCGCGGGGCAAATCACCTTCAGCCCCGGCGTATGCGCGAAGTAGGTCTCGGGATTCTGCGAATGAAACGGTCCGCCATGAACTCCGCCGCCCGACGGACCGCGCAGCACCACCGGCACCGGAGCGCCCCAGCGGAAATGCGCCTTGGCCAGCAGGTTGGTGATCTGGTTAAAGGCGCAACTGATGAAGTCCATGAACTGGAACTCGGCGACGGGCCGCATACCGGTGAGTGCCGCGCCGAAGCTGGCGTTGACGATCGCCATTTCCGAGATCGGGGTATCGACCACGCGTTCGGGGCCGAAGCGGTCGATCAGGCCTTCGGTGACTTTGAAGGCGCCGCCGTACACGCCGATGTCCTCGCCGATACAGAACACGGCCGGGTCGCGCTCCATCTCTTCCCAGATTCCCTGGCGGATGGCTTCAAGATAGGTGACAGGTGGCATAAGGAAAATCCGCAGAATGTCGAATAATAAAGTATTCAGGAGGTCAAATGCGAAACATCAGCGTCACCGATGCGCGCCGCTATTTTGGCAAGGTCTTGCGGAGGGCCGAACGCGGTGACCGGATAGTCGTCCATCGATTCGGGAAACCGGCTGCTGTGTTTGTGGCGATTCACGACTTGGAGCTCATTGAACAACTTACTTCAGAAGGATTGAAGAAGAAAAACATCATTCGTCGAAAAAATTAAAGACGCCGGCCCCGGAGCCTTTTCTGACGCCTGCCAAGGCCTTCACTTCAAATGGACCGCAGCCTCTTCTGCCTTCGAAGATGAGCCTACGTCCCGCAACTTCGCCGTGACCGGTCCATACTTCGGGCGGATCTGATGACACGCATCGTCGCAGTAGACACTCTGATGCGTGCTGTCCGTCTCGGGATCAGGCATAGGTGACGCCACGGCCGCATCGCGATCGGCCTCCAGCTCTCGCTCCACGCCTTCGATCAGCTTGTGATTTTCGTCGGCACTGAGCCACTTCTTCTCGTTGACCAAGTAATTTTCGAACCGAGCAATCGGATCGCGTGCCTTCCAGTACTCAAACAGCTTTGCCGGAACGTACTGCGCCGCGTCGTGAATGGCGTGACCCTTCATGCGCATCATCTTGGCTTCGATCAGCGTCGGTCCTTCGCCGCGACGGGCGCGCTCGCAGGCTTCGTGAGTCGCGTCGTAGACCTGACAGGGATCGGTTCCATCGACGATTACGCCGGGAATACCATAGGCAATGGCGCGCTCCGCCAGGTCTTTCACACAAAACTGCATGTCGCTGGGCGTGGAGTATCCCCACAGGTTGTTCTCAACGATGAGCACCAAACCGAGCTTCTGCACCGCCGCGAAGTTCAGGCTTTCGTAGGTGACGCCCGTAGATTGCCCACCGTCTCCGATATACGTCAGCCCGACGACATTCTTCCCCTGCAAGCGTGCGCCAAGGCAGACGCCGGTCATCACGCCGATCAGCTCGCCCAGCATTGAGATTGGCGCGCAAACATTGCGCCGCTCGAAGTCACCAAAATGAGAGGAAGCATCACGGCCAAACGTGGGCGAGTCGGCCTTGGCCATGTACTGACGCATAATGTCGCGTGCGCTGAAGCCGCGCACCAGCATGGCGCCCTGATTACGGATCATCGGACCAAGCCAGTCATCCTGCCCGAGCGCGTATGCCGAGGCACAGGAACAACCTTCCTGACCAAGCCCGAAGTACACTCCGCCGACCACCTTGCTCTGCTTGTAGAGACTCTCGAGCGCCGTCTCCATGCGCCGGTTCAGCAGCATCCAGCGATAGATAGCGATTGCCTGCTCGCGCGAAAGATACTTTGACTCCCGAATCGGCGGCGCCGCGGCGCTCAGGTCGCCTTCGATGCGGTACTCACAATTCGCACCTTCTCCGCTGAGGTAAATACGGAATTCAGGGCGCTCGAGGCGATAGTCGGGAATTTCGTAGGTGCGTATCGAGGACGTACTCTCCGGGTGGCCCACATTTGCCTTCGGTTGGTAAATGTGGGACCTCGAATCGCTGGCAGCCGTCGTCGTGGACTTGGGCGAACCATCCGCTTGCTCGATGGCTGGCGGAGCTTTCGGCGTTCCTTTCGCTGTAGCCAGAGGAACCTTGGACGGCTTCTTCGTCCGAGCACTGGGCGGGGTGCTTTTCTTGTTGGCCATACGTCGCAGAGGCAACAATAACTGCTCTGCGCAAGGACAGGCAAGTTGCCCGCAAGGATTCCTAATAACCCACAGTAGGGCTTGTCATCACGAGCGCCTTCGGTTGGCACGAGCGATCTGTTCTCGTTTGCGATGTCGAGAATGCTTAATACGGTATCTATGCCAATGCCAGCAAAGAGCAGATCCCTCGGCCGCAGACGGTCTCGTGATGACAAATCAGAATCGGGGGTCGTGGTGAATTCTTACGCCTTCTCGCCGCCTTCAGGACCGTAGAAGAACACCCAGGCGGCCAAGTCGTCGCTGAAGTCTTTGAAACGGTGCTCCACCCCGGCGGCAACGAAGAACACGTCTCCTGGGCCGAACGTCACATCCTCGTCATGGGCGTGGCGAAACGTTCCCGTTCCACTGGCGATGACGTAGATCTCGTCGCGCGCATGCGGCGTCTGCGGGTCGATGCCGCGCGGCGCGTACAGCTCGACAGCCAGAGTGCCGTGCTTGAACAGCTCGATGAAGCGCTTACCCTCCGGCGTCGGTAGCCGCTTCAGAGCCTCGGCGACTTTAAAGTGGGCTTGCATGTATCGATCTCCCAATGAACTAGGAAGCGCTCACGGCGGCTTCGGCCAGCACCGATTTCGGCTTCCAGGCTCCGAGAATCATTCCCATAAGGGCGCAGCCAACCACGGGAGCTCCGGCAGAGACGGTGATGGACTGCCAAGGCTTCAGTTCGAAGTGCATCTCGGTCAGCATGGCAAGGGCTGCCACTAGTCCCACCAGCAGACCGAGGCGAAAGCCGCGAATCAGCCCCCATACGCCACCCAGCGCAAGCACTCGCGCAATGAAGAACGCCAGTATCAGGTTGCAGACCAGCGCGATGACATAGGGCAGGAAGTCGGGATGCGCCTGGTGATAGGCCAGATCTCTTCCTGGCTCATGCGCAGACCGGCCATCCATTGCTGCGCGAATACCTTGAACCATGCCGCCTGCAACAGCCAGTACACAACGCCCGATACCCCGATAGCTGCCCAGTTAACGCGCATGAATCCCTCCATTGGGTTTTGGGTGGACGATATCGCGTCTACGCCGATTGCGCAATGAAGTTGTTATTCACCACGGAGGCAAGGAGGACACGGAGAATCAAAAACTTATGGGATTCTCGGTGCCCTGTGTGGTGAAATCCAACCAGCTATTTTGCCGATGCGGTGCACCTGGCGAGGACTTCCAGTAGTGACAATCCCTGTTCGCGCAATGCGCGCAGGCTGAGCGCATCGTGGCGTTTGGCCAGCCGAGTCCCGAATTCATCGCGCATCAGGTCGCAGTGGTAGTAATCGGGTTCGCGATAACCCAGTGCCCTGATCAGCAGCAACTGGCGCGCAGTGGACTTCAATAGATCGGCTCCGCGCACGACTTCGGTGATCAGCATGGCTTCGTCGTCGACTACAACCGCCAGTTGGTAAGCGGGAACATCATCGCGCCGCCACACCACGAAGTCGCCAAAGTCCTCGGCGGCGACATAAGTCTGTGTGCCCTGCTTCTGATCTTCAAACGAGATGATCTCGCCGTCAGGCACTCGAAAGCGCCAGTTCACGCCGGCTGGCGATTCATAGTTGCAGGCCTCGCCGATGCGATTGCGGCATCGGCCGGGATACATCGGCTCATCGTCACCTTCGTTCGGAGCGGCTGCCGCCAAGGCGAGGTCTTTGCGCGAGCACGTACAGGGATAGATGAAGCCGCCGTCGCGCAGCTTACGCCAGGCTTCGAAATAGAAGCTGCGCCGCTGGCTCTGTTCGTATGGGCCAAACGGCCCACCGACGTCGGGTCCCTCCTGCCAGCGGACGCCCAGCCAGCGCAGGTCTTCGATCATGGCTGTGGCGAAATCAGCTTTCGAGCGCTGGGGGTCGAGATCTTCGTTGCGAAAGACGAGGGTTCCGCCGCTGGCGACGGCACGCTGGTATGCCGTCCAGAAGGTGCAGGCGTGCCCGATGTGTAGCAGACCGGTTGGTGAAGGCGCGATGCGTCCGCGATAAACCATGAGGAGGTGTCAGGCCTCAGGTATCAGATTAACCCGCTGTGCTACCTTGGACGCATCCTGCTTCATAAGGAGCTCTTATGCGGAAGCTTGCTCTATCGCTCGCAGTACTTCTGTTGGTAAGTGCATCAACTTTCAACCTGAATGCCGCCAACCTGGCGGGTGTCACGCTTCCCGACACGCAACAGGTGGCAGGCAAAACGCTCGTCCTCAATGGTATGGGAATTCGGACCAAGTACATGGTCAAGGTCTATGTCGGCGGACTGTACCTCGAGCAGAAGTCCTCGGACGCCAACGCCATCATCAAGTCGGACGCTCCCAAGCAGATCGTCATGAAGTTCCTGCACGGCGCCAGCAAGAGCCAGATGAGCGACGCCTTCAACGAGGGCTTCAGCGATAACAGTCCTGAGGCGACGAAGACCATGAAAACGCAGATCGACCAACTGGTCAATGCGCTTGATGCGGTCAAGCCGGGAGACACCATGGTGTTCACCTACGTGCCTGGTACGGGATCAAGCATGGAAATCAATGGCCAAAACAAGGTAACCATCGCCGACCCGGCGTTCGCGCCGGTGCTTTTCTCAGTATGGCTCGGTCCCAAGCCGCCGAATGCGGACCTAAAGAAAGGAATGCTCGGCAAGTAGAGGCTGCCGTCACACAAACAGTGACTATGTCTTACTAAATGCTAAAATGTAAGACATGCGCGATCTAAGTGCTACATTCACCTCCAAAGGCCAACTCGTGGTCCCGGCGGAGCTGCGCCGAAAATACGGCATAAAGGCCGGAACCAAGGTCAAGTTCCTGGAAGATAACCTCGGACGCATCGTAATTCAGCCTCTCACGGAAGAGTACATTAATCGCCTAATGGGCTATCTTGCGGGCGGGCCGGACTACCTCGCCATATGGCAGAGGGAGCATCGTACCGAAGGAAAGCACGACAAGTGAGAACCTACGTTTTCGACTCGAGCGCTCTCTGGATGTTTCTGCAGCGCAAGCCCGGTGCAGCCAAGCTGGCCGGCTTACTCACGGACGCCATGCGCCATCGAGCTGAGATCCTTATGTCAGCAGTCAACTTCGGAGAGGTCTATGGCTTGATTCTGCGGGAGGAAGGGCCAGACAAGGCACGTACGACCGCCGCTGATGTGCGCCCCCTTCCCATCCAGTACGAGGAGGCCACGTTGCAGCGTTGTCTAAACGCCGCCGAAGTCAAGGTGAAGTATCGCCTCTATTATGCCGACAGTTTTGCTGCGGCGCTCGCCATCGAGAAGAAGGCAACACTGGTCACCAGTGACTCCGATTTCCGCCGCTTGGGTCACGATTTCCACATCCTGTGGCTTAAGAATTGAGCCATCCGGTCTGGGTACCGAGCATCGGTCTCCCCGCGCCTAGTGGCGTTACCATGAAAAATCCTTCATGAGCACATCCGCAGACATCGTCGTCGTTGGTCTGGGTGCGGTGGGAAGTGCGGCGCTGTATCAAGCAGCCAAGCTCGGCGTGCGCGCTATTGGCATCGACCGCTTTCATCCTCCGCATGACCTGGGCTCGTCGCACGGCGAGAGTCGCATCACCCGGCAGGCCATTGGAGAGGGCCAGGAGTACGTTCCGCTCGTGTTGCGCTCCCACGAGATTTGGGAAGAGCTGGAAGCGGCTTCCGGGCGCACTCTGCTCACCCGCAATGGCGTGCTAATTTTGCAGTCATCCCACATTGTGGGAGACCACCACGGCTCCACGTCATTCCTGGCTGACACCATTGCTGCTGCCAAAGCATACGAGATTGCGCACGAAGTTCTGAGTACGGCGGAAATCGAAACCTGGTTCCCGCAGTTTCGTCTGGCGCAGGAAGAGATCGGGTACTTCGAGCCTGGTGCCGGTTTCGTGCGTCCGGAGGCCTGCGTCGAGACCCACCTTGAGCTGGCGAGAGGAATGGGAGCCAAGGTTCGTACGGGCGAGACGGTCATTAAGGTCGACGCGGCGTCAGATTCGGTGCTCGTCACAACCGATCGCGATACCTACTCCGCCGGGCACGCGATCGTCTCGGCCGGCCCGTGGATTGGCAGGCTGCTGCCACAAGCTATCGCGCGGCAGCTCGTTGTCTATCGGCAAGTTATGACGTGGTTTGCCTTGGAGCGTCATGAGGAGCGTTACACCCCGCAACATTTTCCGGTATTCATCTGGATTACCGGCGAGCAGCCCTGCGACATGTTCTATGGATTTCCGGCGACTGAAGACAGCCGTCAGGCGATTAAGACCGCAACCGAGCGCTACGACATCGCGATCGAGGCGGACGAGGTCGAGCGTACCGTTGCCGACAGCGAGGTGGAGACGCTCTACAGCGGATACATTGCGACACGTCTGCCCGATGTATCCGCGCGGTGCGTGCGTAGCGCAACCTGCCTCTACACGCTCGCTCCGGGCGCGCGGTTCGTGATCGATCAGGCCGACGATGCCGGGCGCATCTGGTTCGCCTCAGCCTGCTCGGGACACGGCTTTAAACACTCACCGGCGGTCGGAGAAGCATTGGTCCGAAAAGCAGTCGGAATGGAAGAGCTGGTTGATATCGAAGCATTCCGGGCCAGTCGGCTGCCGAGCACAACCGGTCGGCGATCCGTGCGATAGTTGAAAGGATGAAGCGCAGTGCTCGCATATTAGGTTTGCTGATGGTTGCATGGATGTTGAGCGCGGAATCTCTGGCTGCGCAGACCACCTTTCTGGGATTCGATCGCAACGAGTATCCCGGCGATGCGAACATGCAAGCGCTGAAGGCCACGTTCTCGTTTACCGGCTATTGGCTGAACATTCCGCCTGGCGCAAACAGCGATACATGGATCGGCAAGCAGGTAGCACTCCAGAAAATGGGCTATGGGTTCCTGCTTCTATTCAACGGCCGCGAATACAAGGAGCTGAAGGCGTCAGGAAATGCAGCAGGAGTCGGCGTTCGTGATGCCGAGACCGCCGCACGAGTGGCACAACGCGAAGGCTTTCCCAAGCACGCCATCATCTTTCTTGACCAGGAGCAGGGCGGACGGATGCTTCCTGAACAGCGTGCTTACATCCACGCCTTCGCCGATGGCATCGTGCGCGCGGGCTATCGTGCTGGAATTTACTGCTCGGGAATTCCGTACCGCGAATCGAGCACGAGCACGGTGATAACAGCGGACGATATTCGCGAGCATGCTGGCGGGCGTGACCTTACGTTTTTCATCAGCAACGACCATTGCGGGCCATCTCCGGGCTGCGTTTTCCCAGCCAGAGCACCGCAGCCTACTGAAAGCGGCGTGAGCTTCGCCAGCGTCTGGCAGTACGCGCAGTCGCCACGACGCCCTGACATGACAGCCGCATGCCGCAGCACGTATGCCGCCGACGGGAGCTGTTATCCCCCGGGCGCGCAAGCTGGGTCGGGTCTTTACATCGATGTCGAATCAGCCACCTCAGCCGATCCATCGGCGGGACGCACGCAATGAGCGACCATCGATGACGCTCGAAGAACAATTCGGCGTGACTGAGCAGCAGATCAAAGACGCTGCCGCGTTGCTGCGCGACGGGAGGCTGGTGGCGTTTCCTACGGAGACGGTCTACGGATTAGGAGCCAATGCGCTCGACTTAGTTGCCGTATCGCGAATTTTCGAGGCCAAGGGCAGACCGCGCACCAGCCCACTAATTGTCCATGTCAGCTCAATCGAGATGGCTCGAGAGCTTGCCGCCGAATGGCCCGACGCTGCACAGCGTCTCGCAGAGCGCTTCTGGCCGGGGCCACTGACGCTGGTCGTCAAGAAGCGGCCATTGATCCCTGATATCGTGACCGCAGGCTTGCCGACGGTTGGATTGCGCATGCCTGCCCATCCCGTAGCGCTGGCGCTCTTACGCGAGGCAGGCATTTCAGTGGCTGCGCCCAGCGCTAATCGATTCACGCAACTTTCCCCCACGACTGCCGAGCACGTGCGACGTGGTTTGGGCCGGCGAGTTGCGTACGTTCTCGACGGAGGCCCCTGCGAAGTCGGTATCGAATCGACCGTGCTCTCGTTGGTTGAAGAGCCGTTCGTGGTTCTTCGTCCCGGAGGCATTTCGCGCTCGCAGATCGAAGACCTGGTCGGTCCGGTTGCTTTGCACGATCAGCCCACGACCGCAGCACACCCGTCGCCGGGCATGCACCCGCTGCACTACAGCCCGAAGACGCCGCTGATCCTGGTGTCGGAAGGAGCCGTCCCCGAGCGCGGCCACGGCACCTATCTGCAACTTCACAGTGGGCCCTTACACGAAGCGCATGTCGTGCCAATGCCAGACAGTCCTCGTGAATATGCGTCCCGCCTCTACGCGGTACTGCACGACCTGGATGACGCCGGTTACGACTGGATTGCCGTCGAAGCTCCTGAGGAGACGCCAGAGTGGGAGGGCGTGTTGGACCGCTTGCGGCGCGCTTCCGCACGATGACAGTGCCGTATAGTTGTGCCGTGACCGAGCTCCCGAAACCTGACGCGCAGCAGTTCTATGACCGGGCACTGCTGCGCATTCGCCGCTTCATGCTCGGGCCTCTCCGGCCTGGGCGTGCTGTTGTGCGGCTGGTTCTTCGGATGGGCAGGCATTGCTCGGATTCCTGATCGGCGCCGGCATCTCCTACATCAATCACCGCTGGCTTGAGCGCATGGTCGACGCGCTGGGCGAACGCATGACCACCGGCAAAAGCAGTGAGCGCGGCGGCCTGCTGGTGCTGCGCGCCCTGCTGCGCTACGTCTCAATCGCAATCGCTGCCTATGCTATATTTAAGGTTTCAAGAGCAGGTCTGTTCGGCTTCCTGAGCGGAGTGTGTCTGCCCATCGCGGCAATCGCCTGTGAGACGGGAGTCGAGCTTGTTCATGGGCCTGCGGCACGAGCTTTGATTTCCTGAAATACCTCTCTACGCCAGAATCAGGAAGCGCCCCGCGTGCGTCGAGAGTCGAAAGTAAGTCCTTCATAAAGCGATCGTACTGATGCCTGAGCAACTCTGGATTACAGCACTCCTGAATAAGTACTTCGGCGGCGTGGCTAACGCCATCTTGAACGCCGTACACGTGCCGAGCCGCTATCCGCAAGCGCCAATCACCAACTACGTGGCGATGCAGATCCTGGTGGCGGTCCTGCTGCTGCTGATTTTCATCCTGGTTCGGATGCGCCTCTCGGTGGATGACCCCGGCCCGTTGCAGCACACCTTTGAGGGCATCGATTCGTTCGTCGGAACGCAGGCGCACGAGGTCATCGGACACGGCTACGAAGGCTACACCGGATACCTGTGTACGCTGGGGGTCTACATCCTTTCGTGCAATCTGATCGGACTCATCCCCGGCCTGGAGTCGCCGACTGCCATACCCTCCGTTCCGCTGGGCTGCGCCCTGGTCACATGGTTTTACTACCACCTGCACGGTATCCGGCATAACGGTTTCGGCTATATCAAGCACTTCCTGGGACCGGTGTGGTGGCTGGCGCCGCTGATGTTTGTCATCGAAGTGGCGAGCCACCTGGCACGTATCCTTTCGCTCACCGTACGTCTTTTTGCCAACATGTTCGCCGGCGACATGGTGACGCTGGTGTTCTTCTCGCTGATCCCGATCGGCATCCCGGTGATTTTCATGTTGCTCCACATCGGCGTGTCGTTCATCCAGACGTACATCTTTGTGCTGCTGGCAACCGTATACATAGGTGAAGCAGTCGCGCACGAGCACTAATAGCGTTTCCAGCTATCAGCTATCAGGCTGTCAGACAGATGTGATCAGTGTTCCAGGTTGCAATGAAGCTTGTCGGATGAGACCTGAATGCCTGAGTACCTGAACTGACGCTAATAACGTCTTGCTGCAAGCGTGAGGGCGCCAGCACGGTGAGCGCCAACCACCCACTGGCAGCAGTTCATAAAAGGAGAAAGTGAAATGCGGAAAGTGATGTTGGTGTTCTTCTCGTTGCTGGCCATCTCGATGATGACCATGCCTGCCTACGCGCAAGGTGGCGGAGCCGCTGCCGGCGGTGTCAATTGGGTCGCGATCGCCTCCGGCTTTGGCATTGCCATCGCTTCCGGCTTGGCCGCTCTCGGCCAGGGAAAGGTGGGCGCGGCTGCCTGCGAAGGCATGGCGCGCAATCCTGCTGCCCGTCCTGGAATTCAGCTGGCGCTGATTCTTGGTCTGGCCTTCATCGAATCGCTGGTGCTGTTCGCACTGGTTATCATCTTCGCCAAGGTCGTCCCCCAATAAAAACCAGACCTTAAGGTTCATCACAGCCCCGTCAAGCGGCGGGGCTTTTCTTCACACACCTCAGCTCGATTTTGTCGCGAAGCGGGCTGGCGAGAAGGGTGCCAAATCGAAGTTACTTTCTCTCCCAACGATTAGGCTTGTCATCACCTCTGCCGTGATCGGTGCCAGCATGATTCCGTCGCGGTAGTGTCCAGTAGCGGCAAAGTAGCCGGGTATTGAAGTGGCTCCCAATATCGGCAGGCCATCCGGTGAGGCCGGACGCAGTCCCGCCCACGCGTCGTGAATACGCATCTGGCCGATCTTGGGGACCACTGCCGCCGCCGCTTTGTATAACCGCTCAATCGTCTCGGCATCCGTACGCTTGTCAAATCCCGCATCTTCAAGTGTCGCGCCCAAAAGAATCCGCCGATCGCTGCGCGGAATGATGTAGATATCTGGCGTGCGCACCACGTGCTCAACCAGGGGAGCTTCGCTCGCGTCTTCTGGAGCAGGCACCACACAAACCATCTGGCCCTTGGCGGGGTGCGTCGGTAGTCCGAGAGGTTGTATCTGCGAGGCCCACGCTCCAGCACAGTTGACGACAACCCCGGCGGCATAGCTTGAACGAGCTGTTTTCACGCCCACCGCGAGGCCGTTCTGAACATCTACTTCGGTTACAGCCGAGCCGGTAACGAAGTCCACGCCACGATTCTTCGCGGCTTTGGTGAGAGCGCTACACAACGTGCGAGGATCGACGCTGCGCTCCGGCAGAAAATAAGCTGGCGCTCTCAGCGTCATCGCCGGCTCGAGTTCCTGGATCTCGTCGACGGCAATCGCACGAACACCTTCGCACCCGGGACGCTCATCCTCGGCAAAGAATGCGAGTGTTCCCTGATCGCGTAAGTCGGGCGACTCTCCGGATTCTTCCTGCAGCTCACGAGCAAACTCGGGATACATCGCCGCGCTGGCGATTGCCAACGGCCTCATCGCATCAGGCAAGTGCGGATCACAATGCGCGATCATGCCACCCGCCGCATAGGAAGCTTCGCGGCCCGGCTCGCCCTTGTCGATGACCAGCACGCGCAGGCCTTCCTGCCTGAGGCGTCGCCCCAGCGAGAGGCCGATGACTCCTGCGCCGACAACGACCGCGTCCCATGGCTGCATGATTCGATTGTATGGGAGCGTACATAAAAGACTGCCAGGATGCCGGGGCCGTCGCCCAACACTTCGTACATCTTTCAAGTTGCTACATTGTTGTTCTTTGTTGCAGCATTACCCCGGGCAAGGAGGAGCACTTGGCAAAGAAATTCCGTGACCTGTCGGAACGGGAGATTCTGGCGCTGGCGATTTCGCTGGAAGAAGAAGACGCGCGCATCTATGCCGACTACGCAGATGGCCTCCGCGACGAATATCCGGATACGGCAAAGCTCTTCGACGAAATGAGGGCGGAGGAGACCGAGCATCGCAACAGCCTCATGGAAACTTACCAGTCCCGCTTCGGCGAGCACATTCCGTTGATCCGGCGCAACGACGTTAAAGGATTTGTGCAGCGGCGTCCCTTGTGGCTGGCGCGACCCTTGCGCATCGCCGACGTGCGCAAGCAGGTCGAAGTGATGGAGTATGAGACGCGTCGCTTCTATGAGCGGGCCATACAACAGGTGACCGACATCGGAATCCGCAAACTGTTGGGCGACCTCGCCGAGGTTGAACGCCGCCATTACGCAGTCGCCGAGCAATTGCAGGAGAAGATAACCCCGGCGGTCGGACAGAAGGAAGAAGACGCTCAGCGGCGTCTGTTCATGTTGCAGATTGTGCAGCCCGGACTAGCCGGCTTGATGGACGGTTCGGTCTCGACGCTGGCGCCGGTCTTCGCCGCTGCCTTTGCGACCAAGAGCAGTTGGGACGCCTTCCTGGTCGGGCTTGCAGCCTCGGTTGGCGCCGGCATCTCGATGGCGTTCGCAGAAGCGCTCTCCGACGATGGATCTCTTACCGGACGCGGGCGTCCACTCTTGCGCGGTTCTATTACCGGCCTGATGACGGCCGCGGGCGGCATCGGCCACACCCTGCCATTTCTCATCTCCGATTTTCGAGTTGCTTTCGGACTGGCCGTGGTCATTGTCGCAATCGAGCTTGCCGTGATCAGCTACATCCGTCATCGCTACATGGACACGCCAATCTTGTCGGCGGCGTTCCAGGTTGTGCTGGGCGGCGTTCTCGTCTTCGCTACAGGAATACTGATTGGAAGCTCGTGATCAATCAGAAAAACTATCGCTATCAACCAGGCGCGATTCACTCAGGTCCAGTTCCCGTTCAAGACGACGTAAGACGGTGTCGTTGATGCGGCCTTCGTTGCGCAGTTGAATCGCCGTCTCCCGTTCCACCCGCAAAGTCTCCAGCGATATTTCGACATATCGCGCGTAACTGCTCACGTCTCCTGGGTCCGCGCTCACTCCGATGCTCCTCAGTCGCTGGCGATAATGATTGACAAGGTCTTCATAAGCGTCGCCGGTAGTGTCTGTATCGCGAGCTCGGGCGCCTTCAAGGTACGAGACCGCAGCCTCGGTCACGATACGCCGTGCTTCCAACTCTTCGCAGTCGGGTCCCGCGGCTCCGGCAAGGCCGAGAAAACGGATCAGCGGCGGCAAAGTCAGCCCTTGCAGTACTAGCGTGACCAGAATCACGCAAAAGGTCAGGCAGATAATCAAGTCGCGATGGGGAAAGGGCGAACCGTCGGCCAATACTGTGGGAAGAGCCAGCGCTGCCGCAAGCGAGACGACACCGCGCATGCCAGTCCATCCAACAACAAACTTGTACCGGGTATTCGGCGCAGCCTCAGGCTGATGCAGGAATCGCCTGCGAATCCAGTAGGAGAGGCCTGCACCAGGAAAGACCCATGCCAGCCGCAGCACGATAAGCATGAGACTGAAAATCGAGCCATAGATAACGATGGTCCGAACTCCGTAGCCGCGAATCGATGCCCGCATAGACTGAAATTGCAGGCCGATCAGAACGAATACCAGCCCGTTCAGGATGAAAGTCAGTGATTCCCAGACTGACCAGGCACCGATGCGCACCAACGGCGAGAAGAAACTGGCGCTACGTCGCGAAAGAAACAAACCGCAGCTCACGACCGCCAGCACTCCTGAGGCGTGCACGGATTGCGCAGCAAGGTAGGCTACAAAGGGCACCAGGATACTGATGGCTACTTCGATGGGACCATCATTGATCCAGCGCTCGAAGCGATTTACGACCCATCCCACCGCCAATCCGATGGCGATGCCGCCAGCCGTAAGCCAGACGAAGGTCAACATGCCGCTGGAGAAGGTCGGTATGCGTTGGTGGACGAGAATTCCGATCGCGAATTCCAAGGCTAGAAGGCCGCTTGCGTCATTGACCAGGCTTTCGCCTTCGAGGATGTCAACGATGCGGCCGGGAAGCCCGATCCGCCGTGCGATCGAAGAGGCAGCAATCGCGTCAGTCGGAGCAACAACGGATCCCAGCACCAGGCCGACCCGCCAATCGACGCCGTGGAAGACGTGTGGCGCCGCGAGAGCGACGCCGATAACAGTGAAGGCCACCAGGCCAAAGGCAAGGAACGAGATGCTGACGATGTTGTACCGGAAGTCGCGCCATGAGGTGGTCCAGGCGGACGAGTACAACAGAGGAGGCAATACGACCAGAAAGATGAGATCAG
Organism: uncultured Acidobacteriaceae bacterium; assembly: GCA_963819645.1. Taxonomy (GTDB): domain Bacteria; phylum Acidobacteriota; class Terriglobia; order Terriglobales; family Acidobacteriaceae; genus CAVVDY01. The sequence goes on along the minus strand of CAWFWZ010000003.1, from coordinate 31,527 downwards.
GGCTAAGAGTGATGGGCGGAATTGCGGGGATGAAACTGAGCGCCAGGCCACCCAGCACCATGACAATCGGGTACGCGATCCGCAACTTGCGCGCCAATATCCCAAAGACCACGATGAAGAACAGCAAAAGGAGAAATACGAACTCGACTGTCTCGATTTGGTTCATCGCTCACCCTGAAGCAAGTCGCGCGGAGTCGGTCTTCTCGGAGCTCAAGAATCGCCGTCCAAGGTGCGGTGATTGTAAATTGTTTTTGGCGATCGGCGGCCCGCATGAAGGTGACGAAATCAAGCGTCATGCTGCGACCGCAGTTGTGGCTAATTCACTTCGCGGAGAGACTTTGCATGTTGTTTTTAGTTCGGCTGGTAGTGGCGGTCCTCCTGATCGCCTGGTTGTTGCGTCAGGTTCGAAAGCCCAGCGGCCCGTTGGGCAGGCGCGCCCTGCGGGCGATGAATATCACCCACAGCGCCATGACCGATTGGGGGCTGGTCCAGGTCACGATTCCAGCAGATGCCACGATTCTCGATATCGGTTGCGGTGGCGGGCGGACTATACAGAAGCTCGCGGCGCTGGCACCCGAGGGCAAGGTGTTCGGGCTCGACTACTCACCCACCAGCGTCGAGGTTTCGCGAAACACCAACGCCCAGGAGATCGAGGCCGGCCGAGTCCAGATTGAACAGGGCTCAGTGGTTGCATTGCCGTTCCCGGATCACACCTTTGACATTGTGACCGCCGTGGAAACGCATTACTACTGGCCCGACCTGCCGGCCAATGTTCGCGAGGTCTTGCGTGTCCTCAAACCCGGTGGGAAATTCGTCCTGATCGCGGAAACCTATCGTGGCGGCCCATTTCGCCTGCTCTATGGAGTGGTCATGCCGCTGCTTCGAGCTGCATACCTGAGTGACGAGGAACACCGCAATCTGCTGATCGAGGCAGGGTTCACCGAGGTCGCCACTCAGCACAGGTCAGGAAAAAACTGGATTCTTGCGACAGGTCGCAGAACGCTATAACTTGGCCTTCCCTTGCCGACTTCGTATCGGCAACTTAGCTCCGTTGACACCGGGGACCGGTTCTCGCTGTGAGTAGACGCCGGTGGGCTCGCTCTATCTGGTGCGGAGCGGATAGTCGCTATCGATATGGATAGTCGTCAATCGGGTATTTCTTTTGGTGCAATGGCCTTTCGATGCCTCTCGTCGAGACACCTGCCTCAACCAGTCCGGGCCGCGCAACTACCAAAAAGTAGTGGCTTGCCTCCAAATGGCGCGTACAATGCTTGGCACAGATTCTAAAGAGTGGACGTGAGGGGTTGCCTAGCTTGGCCGCCGCGTCCGTTTGGATACAGGTTTGCTTCAACTTTATGAATGCAACCTGCTCTTCGAGAAAGGATCGCTATGAACCGCTATCGATCGAACGTCCATTCTTCCGTTCCTGAAAAGGTCTGGACGGCCGCGAGGTTCTTGCGCAATCGGCCCAGTGCTATCTGGAATGGGGTAACGAAAAGATCGCCGAAGCTGGGTTCTTTGTCGCGTGCTGCCGTGGTCGCGGCGCTGCTCAGCGGCGTGGTCTTCTCCGCAAGAAGCTGGTCGCAAACGACTACGCCCCAGTCGAGCGACACTCCGAAGGAGGAGTTCTACTCTGCCAAGGACAGGCAGACTGCCATCAAGAATGCCTCCATCTTCAAGGCGCAGGATGTGGCCTCCGTCGACATAATGGCTGGTCCGGCGCAGAAAAAGAAGCTCGTCCAGTTTCACTACAACGATAAGGTGACCTGCGAGTTTGTCGAGCCTGGCGCGAAGATGGGAGGCAACACTCCCAAGTTCCTGTGCAAGATCGTTAAGGTCGAGAGCACAGATGGAGCGGTCCAAACCGTGACCGACGACAGCAAGGAAGAACCGGTCAAAGTGAAGTTCGGCGCCGATAACCGTGAGGTCTATGCCGAAATCATCTCCAGCCGGCTGCTGTGGGCGATGGGTTTCTACACCGACGCATGGTTCCCGATCCGCGTTGATTGTACGAACTGCCCATCCGATCCGGAGTCGGGCAATGGTGCGCCGGGCGACCGGAGCTATCCTCAGTCGTCGATCGTACGAAAATACGACGGTCACAAAATGTATGTGATGGGTAATGAAGACGAAGGCTGGAGCTGGAAAGAATTCCAGGAACTCAGTGGCCGCCCCAGCTACGAGAAGGACGGGCTCAAACTGATGGCTGCTTTTATCAGCCACAGTGACAACAAGCCTCCCCAGCAGCGCCTCATCTGCAACGGCGTGAAGGTGGATTCCAGCACCAATCCGTTTACGACAACCTGCGAGGAATCGAAGCTGGTGGTACAAGATGTCGGGGCAACGTTCGGTGGTGGCGGCATATTCACCAGCAATTCCACCGCAAAAGTGAATCTCCAAGACTGGTCAAACAAAAAGGTATGGGCTAAGGGTGGTGCGCCTGCCGGATCAAACAAGCAGCCGCAGGAGTGCCAGGCGGAGCTACACAAGAGCTTGACCGCAAAGGACGGGCTGGACAATCCGACTATCAGCGAAGAAGGCCGTCGCATGGTTGCCGGCTTGATGTGTCAGTTGACGGACAAACAAATCTCAGACCTCTTCAAAGCCGGAAGGGTCGCCGAGATGCCCGAGCACCACAACAGCGATGGAACCTTCAAGCAGGGACAGTCGGAAGACGAAGTCATTCAGCAGTGGGTGACCGTATTCAAGCAGAAGAGAGAAGACCTGGCGGGTGCGCGTTGCCGTTGGCACAATCAGCCCGCGGACCTGACGGTGATCGATAACCCGGCCGGACTTTCCACCGTTCCGAATTACTGTACGGCCCATCCGAATTAAGTATTCGCTGTGGCCGACCGGCGGCACTGCGCACGTGGCGCGGTGCCTCTGTAAAGTTCGTACTCTGCGATGGATTACTGGAGTCAAAGATGAATGCCACAGCTACACAACCAGCATTCGACCAGGTTGCCGATTCCAGGAATCTGTCGCAGCTGATCCGCAGCAACGCGCCGGATTACTGGCGCTACATGAAAGACAGCGCGGACTTGAAGCCGCTGCGACGGTACCTGCCCTTTGAGGGCGCGGTTGCCGGCGATCCTCACATGGGCAACTTCGCTCCCCTTCCGGTCACGACGATAGATGGTCGCCGCGAGATGCGGTTTGTGAACGTTGACTTCGACGACTCTGGACACGGACCCTTCGTGCTCGATTACCTGCGCTATGTCATCGCCGTGAAGTCATTGACCACGGAGACCACGCGGCGCATGCTGCAGGACGCGTACCTCGCAGGGCTCGCTGGAAAGAAAGCGGCGGCACCGCAGCATGTGCAGAAGTGCCTGGCCATGAGCGTGTCCCAGTACGACGAGATGGCCGCGAAGTACGCCGCGCAGAAGTCTACCGATGCGGGGTTCAAGTTGAAGAAAGGCGAGATTGAACCCTATGTCGAGCGGGGGAACCCCAAGCTGGCGGACATAAGAAGACTGTTCTCTTCACAGGAAGTAATTGCAATCGCGAGGCGCATCGAAAGCAGGGGCGGGAGCATCGATCAGCTTCGAATCTGGGTACTCGTGCAACCAAAAGGCGGACCGCGCCGGATTGTCGAGTTGAAAGAACGCAGTAAGCCTGGCACCGCATGCTACTGCACGCAGCCTCCTGCCAAACGCTGGCTCGCCGAAATTCGTCAGGCGTTTTGGCCGGGTTTGACCGGGGCAGAGTACAACCTCATAACCCTTGATTCCAAGCTGTTCTGGATTCGTGGCAAGGAGGTTTCCTTGATTAACGTGCCATATTCCAGCCAGAAGAAGCACGAGCGCGAATTTGTGGTGGCTCTCGCTGTGTACGACGCCAACATTCTGGGGCTCGCACATGGCAACCACCCGCAGTCCGAGGAATACCGGCGAACTATCAAAAAGGACCCTGACCGCTTCCATGAAGCAACCAAGTCAATCGGGCAGGCTTATTTGAAGCTGGCGCGAAGCACCATGGAGCATCAGTAGTTCAGCCGGCGTGCTTACCATCGAGCCTGCGGCTCAATCAGCCTCAGCTTTACACCATCACTGCGACTTTGTACGCTGGAACAGAAGCGCGTGTGGGGCACCAATCCGAATCCGACTGAATCGCGAATGACGTGGCGCAAGCTTTTGCCGTTCCTGGCGATTCTGCTGATCGCCACGTCGTTTGTTGCCACGCGAGCGCACCAAGCCAGCAATCAGGGCTCCGCGGTCGATCTCCGGCAGCAAGCCTCAGTTCCTTTCCGCTTCGCTGCGTTTGGCGATACCCGATTCACACATTCCACGAGTACGGAAGTTGCGAACACCGCGATCCGGCAGGCGATCGTGCGGGCGATTGCCAGGGAGAAGCCCTCCTTCATCTCCATCGGAGGCGACATCGTCTACCGCGGCGATGACTCCGCCGACTGGGACGTTTGGGACGCGGAAACGCGGGCTTGGAGAGACGAGAATCTGACGGTGTACCCTGCCCTCGGAAACCACGATTTGCACGGCAACCAAACCACTGCGCTGGCGAACTACTTCAAACGGTTTCCGGAGCTTAACGGCAGCAGGTATTACTCAGCCCGCATTGCGAATTGCCTGATGCTAGTGCTGGACAGCAGCCTCGGTGAGACTACGGGCGCTCAAGGCGAGTGGTTCAAACGCCAGATCGACAGCCTGCCGAGTGATGTGGCTTTCGTTCTAGTAGTGCTTCACCATCCCCCTTACACCAGTTCCTCCGATTCGGAGAACGGCGGAGGCCACTCGGCGCGTTCCATGGAGAAGGACCTCGCCAGCCTCCTTGAAGAGCGGCAGGCGCATATGCGTGCGCGCTTCATAGTCTTCGCTGGCCACGTCCACAACTACGAGCGGCACCAGCATGGCGGAGTAACTTACTTCGTCACCGGCGGAGGAGGAGCGCACCCCTACCTCATTGAGCGCAACCCGAGTGACCTGTTCCAGGGCCCGGGCGTGAACTACCACTACTTGTTGGCCGAGGTGTCAGCCGAAACTATGAAGGTGACGATGAATCGGGTCGAGATCAAGGACGACAAAGAAATCTGGACACAGCCCGATTCAGTGACGATTATTATCCCGCCAAAATGAACCTACAGCTGGCTGTTACATGCTCCAGGTTAGAGAAATAGCTCTGCTGTCGTTCTTGGTGGCCTAATCGCCTGCTGCCGAATAAGTTGTATGCCCTCGGAAGCCACGCCTGTGCTAATATGCGCGACAGCCACGCATACATAGCTCACAAGAGGCCTGTCTAATGACAATCGCCCTTCGTCCTCTCAGCTTGGGAGAGCTACTCGACCGCACTTTCCATCTTTATCGAAATAATTTTGGACTCTTTGTAGGAATCGCGGCCGTAGCCTATCTGCCACTTTTTATTGTTCGCATTATTTTCGGAGTGCTACAAATTTCGGCACTGAAGGGTCATGTCAGTGCTGCTGTCGGCGTGGTCATCGGTGCGTTGGCAGCGGTGCTTTGCTATCTGGTGTCAGTTGCCGCCGCACAGGCCGCGACGGTGACAGCAGTGTCGTCGGTTTATCTCGGTCAGGCGCTCACGGTGGGCGAAACCTATTCGCGGGTAAAAGACAAGATTCTGCGTGTCGCGCTGGCCATGATTGGCATGGGAATCGGTATTTTTATAGGACTTCTTCTGCTGATCGTGCCCGGAATCATACTGTTCTTGATGTGGGCCCTCACCATCCCGGTCGTGGTGTTGGAGGATGCAGACTTATTTGAAGCCTTGCGCCGCAGCCGCGACTTGACGGCTGGACACCGCGGTCGAGTCTTTCTGATTGTCCTGCTGTTCGCGCTCTTGACCTACCTATTCACAATGTTGTGGGACGTCCCCCTGGCGGTGATGTTGTTCCGGGGAGGCATTCAGTCCGCGCAGCAACGGATGACAAATCCGGCCTTCACCATCGCCAGCAATAGTATGGCGTTCGTGACCGAGGCACTGCTGACGCCATTGATGACGATAGCGTTCTCGCTGATGTACTACGACGAGCGGGTGCGCAAGGAAGCCTTCGACATTCAGTTAATGATGAGCAGCCCCCAAACCGGAGAAGCGCAGGCAGCCGCTTCCGGGGCCCTTTCCTGAAATGCTGAGACGGCGGCTGCTGTGCTGTTTTCTGGCGACGCTTTTCGTCTGTGTGACCGCGCGAGCCCAGGAATCTCAACTCTCGCTCACGCAGTACATCAATGAGCTGGAGCATCTGCAAACAGCGCTAACTGCTCCGCAGCCCAGTTCGGGGGACATCGACGCCATCCTGTCTGGCCTGCCTGACGTCTGGACCGTGGGAGCGGATTCGCAGACCTTCCTGGTCTCTTCCGCTGAGCTGAAGAAGTCTCTTCAGGAACACCAGCGCGACAGCAAAGATATAACATCGCTCGCCGCTGCTCGCCGCCTGGTTGCGATGCTCCTGACAGATGCAAAGTCTATGAACTCAGGTGCAATTGATACGCAGGCTGAACGTCAGCGTCTGGACCAGGTCCTTGCCCGCCAGGAGTTTTACAGCGCCTTACATGAGAGCTGGTGGGAGAGGCTGAAGCGCGAAGCGCAGGCGCTCGCCTTCCGTCTGCTGGAAAGCATGTTCGGCTCGTCCGCCTTCCCGGTAATCAGTCGCATAATGGTATGGGTGTTTGCCGTGCTGGCGTTTGGTTTGCTCGCATGGTGGGCTGTGCGGAGCTACTTAAAGAGTGCAGAGTTCGCGCACTTCTCGGGGGCCCCCGACACCGTTTCTGCTAGACCATGGCACGACTGGCAGAAAGAAGCCAAAGCGGCTGCGGAACAGGGACGATGGCGCGATGCCATCCACTTTTCTTATTGGTCAGCCATCTCGTTTCTGGAAGGCCAGGGTCTGTGGCGACCTGACCGGGCGCGCACTCCGCGTGAGTACTTGCGTCTGCTGCCGCGCGAAGATGTTCATCGCGACTCGCTCTCTGAGCTGACGCAAGAGTTTGAACGGGCATGGTACGGCAGTGAAACCGCAAGCATGAACCAATTTCTCGCCATTGACGCCATTCTAGGACGCATGGGATGCCGCTGAACATCAGCCGTCCCGACCGACGCTTGCTTTCGATAGTAGCGGCGTTGTTTGTCGTAGTTATAGTTTTAGGGTTGCTGTTGTCGCCCAACTCCGACAATCGCGCGAAGATATCGACCACGTACTCGGCTGCCGCTGAAGGTACAAAGGCTGCCTATCTACTCTTGCGCGAATCCGGCTACCACTCCGAGCGCTGGGAGCAGCCGCCAAATGAAATCGACAGCATTCAGGATCCAATACTGCTGATGCTCGACCCCGATGTCCCTCCCACCAGCGAAGAGCAACAGGCGGTTCGCGAATTCGTCGAGCGCGGTGGAACCCTGCTCATCTCGGGATCGTTCGGGGCCTACTTCTTCCAGAACGATGGGCCACGGCCTGCGTATGAGCGGCAGTTTCAAACCGCGGAGTACGATGCCCTCACCCCGTCGGCGGTGGCGCGGTCAGCGCCGAAAATCCGGCTTGCGACCGGCGCTGCCTGGGAGCGTGGCGGAACAGGAATTGAGCTCTATGGTGACGACGACAATACAGTCGTGATGCAGTACCCGGTGGGAAAGGGGCAAGTGGTGTGGCTGGCGTCGTCCAGTTTGCTGTCCAATGCCCACCTGCGTGAATCCGGGAATCTGGATTTTCTGCTGGCGATGATTGGAAATCGCGACCGCCCGGTTTTGTGGGATGAGTATTTTCACGGGCACCGTCACGGAACCGCCAAGGGCAACACGTACCCGCAGATCCCCTGGCTGATGGCGCAACTGGCGTTTCTCGCTGTAGCCATCCTGCTGACGTACTCGCGGCGCAGCGGCCCTATGCGCCCCCCGGCTACGGTGTCGCGTCTTTCGCCACTGGAATTTGTTCAGGCTCTGGGGCGTCTGTACGCGCATGCCAAGGCAGCCAATGTTGCGCTTGATGTTAACTATGGCCGATTCCGATATTGGCTCACGCGACGGCTGGGCCTTCGTGCGAATGCGTCGCCGGCCGAGTTGGCGCGTGCAGTGCGCAACCGCTGGAACGTCCCGGAGGCTAGAATTTCTTGCCCATGCTGGAAGCTTGCGAGAGTAGTCGCTTTTATACCGATCTTTCACGCAAGGAAGCATTGCAATTGATCGCCCAGCTTTACCAATACGCCGTGCAGTTCAAGCTGTTCCCAGGCAATGAGGAGAACACCGAATGGAAGCTGTCCGGGAATTCGTAACCCACGTGCGGGAGCAGGTGGGAGGAGTGGTGGTCGGCCAGCAGGAAACTCTCAACCAGTGCATGCTGGCAGTCCTTTGCAAGGGCCATGTGCTGCTCGAGGGCGTTCCGGGAATCGCCAAGACCCTGATGGCGAAGACGCTGGCGCGTGTTCTCGGCCTTGATTTCCAGCGTGTGCAATGCACCTCTGATCTTATGCCCGCCGATATTCTGGGAACCAACGTCTTGAACATGGCGAGCAGTTCATTCCAGCTTCACAAGGGTCCGGTATTTACAGACGTGCTGCTGGTGGACGAAGTCAATCGCATGCCGCCGCGGACGCAGGCTGCTCTGCTGGAGTGCATGGAAGAGCGCCAGGTCACGCTTGATGGGGCGCGGCATCCGCTTTCGGAGTTTTTCACAGTATTCGCGACCCAGAACCCGGTGGAATTCGAGGGCACCTATCCGCTTCCTGAGGCGCAATTAGATCGGTTTCTTCTGAAGGTCCGAGTCGATTATCTTTCGCGACAGGACGAGATCCTGCTTCTCACCAGGCTGCAAGGAGGTGTCGATTTGTTTGATCTCGCCAGGGTCGAGGTCAAGACCGTCGAACCGAGCCTGCTGAAGCGGGCGCAGGAGGAGGTCCGCACCGGAGTACGGATAGAGCCGAGCCTCTTCGCATACATTGTCGAAGTCACGCGTCAGACGCGAACCTCGCCGGCGTTGTCGCTGGGTGCCAGCCCTCGAGCCACGATCAGCCTGATGGCGACCGCCAAAGCTGCCGCAGCAATGGACGGCCGCGACTACATTATTCCCGACGATGTGAAGTCGGTTGCGGTCCCGGTGCTGCGGCATCGCGTCATGCTCAAACCTGAGGCTGAACTCGAAGGCCTCACCTCCGATCACGTTCTTAGCGATCTGCTGCGCGTTGTCGAGGTTCCCAAGTGAATCTTGCGGCCACATTAACGCCGCCCCGCATCGAAGCCGCGGGGTTGCGAAAAGGAAAGATCGGCGTTGCATTCGGCAGCCGCTTCTTCGTGCTGCTGGTTTGCGGCCTGGTATGGCTGGCCCCCGGCTTCCTCGACCGCCGCTTCCTATGGGGAATTCTTGCCTGGGACGTTCTGCTTCTCCTCGGCTGGCTGTACGACCTCGTCCGTCTTCCCCAGCCGGGGCAACTCCTTGCCACCCGCCAGTGGAGTCAGCCGGTCGCACTCGCGGTTGAGAGCCATGTTGAATTGATACTGGAGAATCGCGGCCGCACCGGGATCTATGCCGACGTGATGGACGACCTTCCACCGCAACTTCGGGATGAAGTCCCATTGCTGCGCCTCGCCGTCAAGCCGGGCGAGAGGGTTTCCGGCAGTTATAACATTGTTCCTGGGCGGCGTGGCAACGCTCACCCCGAACAGGTTTATATCCGCTATGAAAGCGCGTGGCGGCTGGCCCAGCGATGGTCACGGGTGCCGCTGGCGCAGACAGTCCGTGTCTATCCAAATCTCGACGAAGCGAAAAGTCACGCCATGTACATGGTTCGCAGCCGGCAGATCGAGATGCAGAAGCGCTATAGCCGCATGCGCGGGGCCGGCCGCGACTTCGAGAGCCTGCGCGAATATCGCGATGGCGATGAACTGCGCAATGTTTGCTGGACGGCCAGTGCCCGGCGCGGCAAGCTGGTCACTAAGACATTTCAGATAGAACGAAGCCAGACCATCTGGTTAGTGCTGGACTGCGGGCGCCTCATGCGCACGCGCGTGGGCTCAATCAGCAAACTGGATTCAGCCGTGAACACGGCGCTTACCTTATCGGAGGTTGCGTTGGGCGGCGGTGACCGCGTGGGATTACTGGCCTACGGTCGCAACATCCAGCAGCGCATACTTCCGGGTCGCGGCGGCACACACCTGCGCCTGATTATGGAGCAGTTGACCGATGTGCGGGAAGAAAGCGCTGAGGCCGATCATGTGCGCGCCGTCAGCGCCTTGATGACCCTGCAGAAGCGTCGCAGCCTTATTATCTGGCTGACCGACCTTGCCGAAACCTCCATGACACCCGAGGTCGTGGATGCGGCGATGTTGCTGGTTCCGCTGCATCTCGTGCTCTTCGCGGTCATCGGCCAACGGGACCTCTCGCGAACAGCTCTTCTTTATCCCAGCGATGCCGACGCCATGTACCAGGCAGCGGCGGCACAGGAGATGATGCATCGTCGCGAACTGCTTCTGGCCCGAATGCATGAGCGGGGTGTGCTTGCCCTCGACGTGAACTATGCCGCGCTCACCACAACCCTGGTCAATACCTACCTGGAGATCAAGCAGCGTAACCGGCTTTGACTTTTTTCGCGAGCGAGCCGCTGGCTCGACTAAGAAATCCCGAGAGATAAAGGCAAAGCAAGGTAAACAGCGAAGCTGCGAGCACGAACTTGAGCTTGGGCGCCAGATCAGTCGGCGATACAAACGCCTCGATGATTCCGGCGACAAAGAGCATGGGGATGCATCCCAATAAAAGTTGGACAGCCTCGCGCCCGGCTACGACCAGCGATTCGCGTCGCGGCATTACACCGGGGAAGAGCAAGCCGGCCGCCAGGCGCAGTCCTGCACCGGAAGAAATGAAGATTGCCGGCAACTCCAACACACCGTGTGGAGCGACGAAGCTCCACAGCTTAAGGCTCATGCCTGCCTGGTTACACGCGGCGCCGATCACGCCCATCAGGATGCCGTTAAACACCACCATATAAATGGTGCCCAAGCCTGCGGTGATACCTCCGGCGAAGGTGGTGAATGCGACGCTCAGATTGTTGGTCATGATGGCGCTGGACGCCAGCGGCTTGACCGCTAACACCGAGTGCGTCCACATTTCGCCGCGCTCGATGGTTTGGACCATTTCCGGCCCGATAATTTTAAGCTGGAAGTCAGGATCCTGAAGTGTCAGGAGGCTGCCTATCACTGCGCCTCCCAGGAAGAGTATGAAAGCAACTACCACGTACTGAAGGTTGCGCCGGAAAACCTCGGGGTACGTCTCGTCGAAAAATCGCAGCACCGACCGGGTATAGCTCGTGCGGTGGCCGGAATAAATGATATTGTGAGCGCGTGACAGCAGCTCATTTACATACTGCGCGAACTGTGTGGCGCTGCTGTCGGCCCGGAGAACAGCCAAATCCGATGCTGCCTGCCGATACAGGAGACCGAGGTCGCGCAGGTCGTCACGACCGAGCGATTTCAGTCCGTCGCGGCGGCTCTGGTCCAGTAATGTCTCCAGCCGTGTCCAGTGCGACCTACGTTTTTCAAGCCATGAATTGGAGATCAAGGTGTATCCCAGCGACCAGGTAAGCGTTGATACTCCGGAGCAAATCGCCTTGCAATTCTCCCTGGCCGGAATCGGCAGCCGATTCCTTGCGCTTACACTCGACACTTTACTTCAGGTCGTGTTGTATGTGTTAGTAGTCCTTCTCGCGATTGGAGTCGCAGGCCTGGGCGCAAAGATTCCCGGCATCCCCGATCGCTGGGCTCCGGCGCTGGCTCTATTCTTTCTTTTCTGCATTTATTGGGGATACTTCGCCGTTTTCGAAGTTTTATGGCACGGACAAACTCCCGGCAAGCGCGCCGTAGGAATCCGCGTACTCAAGGACAGTGGCCGCCCGATCACCGCGATTGAAGGCATTGGTCGCAACATAATGCGCGCTGTCGACGGCCTCATGTTTTACGCCGTGGGAATCGTCACCATGCTGATCAGCTCGCAAAACCGGCGGCTGGGCGATTACGTAGCGGGAACCATCGTGGTCTATGACAAAAAATCGCCACACGCACAGCTTGAGTGGACTGCGGTAAGTCCAGTTACCAGCGAGCAGCCCGCGTCGTATAGCACCTTAACCGACGACGACCTCGCAATTATCGAAACTTTCTTGCACCGGCGCTGGGACCTCGATGCTGGCGTGCGCATGAACACGGCAATCAGAATTTCCGATCGGCTGCAACAGAAGAGTGGGCTGGTGCGCGACCCCGGCCAGACCGACGAGGAGTTCCTGGAATCCGTGGCCCGAAAGATACGGGATCAGGCGCGATTCCGATCGAGCTGACCGGGAGGATACTTCTATTTCGTTACGGTAGCTACGAAGTTGGTGGGGCGGTTTTCGGAATTGTCTCTAAAATCCCAGAAAATATTGGTGGGCGCTACAGGATTCGAACCTGTGACTTCCACCGTGTGAAGATGGCACTCTACCGCTGAGTTAAGCGCCCAACGCTTGAGGGTCAATCACTTGCGGACCGCCCAAAACACCCACCGTAGCAAAGCGTACCAAATTTTTTGACTTCCCGATACTGCTGGCAACTTTGGCCGCGCCGTTAACTCCGTGTCGTCCAGCGTCTGTTTTACGCCCCCGCCGATCTGCCCCATCCAACACGGCCGGAGCAGTGGATATACCCGAACCCGAACTATCCTGAAACGGCTGCGTACCCCACAACAGCTTTCCTGTTGTCTGATCGAAGGCTCCAACTGCTCCAACATCACCCATCGGGCGGGCTAAGATACATAACTACAGACGGGTCTCAGGAGCGATGCGCCGAGTGTTGCACCTGAAGCGTAACGAGTATTTGCAGGGGTGCGGAATGCCGCCTGCGGATTCGCAAGCAAGCGCCTGGTCGCTATGACGCAATAGTTGGTCGCCTTCCTCGCGATGTCCCTCGGCGAGCAGGCATGCCCCCAAGGCGCTCTCGGCTTCTGCGATCTTCCACGGCGGCACCGGAAACGGTTCCGCTTTCGCCTGCGTGACCGCCTGGCGCAAGACAGTTTCGGCTTCCGGCAACTTGCCTTCCTGAGTCAGGTCTTCCCCCAGCCGAACTTCGGCGGCGATGATGGCCGGATTGCCGGCATTGAACTTCTGCTGGCGTATGGCGAGGGCATGCCGCAGCAGAGGCTCGGCGCCGCCGGCATCGCCTTGAAACAGGCGATCCTCGGCGAGGTCGATGAGAGCATTCGCATAGCCCGGCGTCTGATTGCCGGCCACCTTGCTTTGAATGGAGAGCGCCTGCCGAGCGTAGCTCTCGGCGGCGGCGTAGTTGTGGCGATCGAACTCCAGCAATCCCAGGTTGGCCAGGACCTTGGCAGAGAGAGAGCTATTTTCTCCCGACAGGTCATGCGCCTCTTGCAAGGCCTGCTTCAGTGCTGCCTCTGCGGCCGCGTAGTCTCCCTTCTGTTGCAACGCGCGTGCCCAGTTGTTGCGGGCGACCGCGACTCGCTTGTCGTCGCCGATCTTGTGGCACAGATCGAGATTGCGTTGCAGGACGGGCATTGCCTGCTGCCACTCGCCTTTCTCCAGCAGTATGAAGCCGAGGTTGTTAAGCGGGTAAAAAACATCAGGATGATTGGGACCGGAAATTTTTTCGCGCAGGGCAAGCACTCGCCGCTCGGTGGCTTCCGCCTCATCGAGATTGCCGGCGTCGATCAGCGCTCCACCATAATTGTGCAGGCTGATCAGATAATCGGGACTGTCCGCACCTTTACTTCTTTCGTCAATCTGCACGGCTTCACGCAGAAGTTGGGCCGCCTCGGGAAAATTGCCCTTGCGCTCCAGCAGCAGGGCGAGATAGTTTTCCGTGCCGCTGGCGTCATCGCTCGGATTGCTGCGATGGATCGCCAAGCGCCCGGCGAAGCAGCGGCTCCGCTTCGACCAGCCGGTCTTGCAGGTACAGACACTCGCCTAGCGAATCCAGGCTCTCGGCGAGCAGCACGTCGTGGCTGCCAAGTTTGCTCTCGCGCACGGCCAGTGAATCGCGGAACAACGGCTCCGCCTGCTTGAAGTCGTTCTGAAGCCGAACCACATTGCCCAGGGCTTGCTCGGTGGCGGCGGTATCGAGCGACTGAGCGCCGTAGATTCGCCGCCGTATATCGAATGCGCGCCGTAGCAGTGGCTGTGCCTGGGGGTACAGTCCAAGTGCGCTGTAGGCCCGTCCCACGTTGTCGAGCATGGTGGCCTGCAACGCAGGCTGGCCGGCAAGCTCGGAGTCAATGCGCTTGGTGCCCTGGTCGAGCAGGTCGCGAGCCATAACCGCTTTGCCGCGCGATTCATCCGGAGTCGCCGCCTGAAAAATGCTGTTGAGAAATTGCGTTTCCCTCTCAGCGGTGAGACGCGCCTGGTTGGCTCGCTTGGCCATTACGCCCATGGCGACGCTGAACCCCACCAGCGCGATCGCTACCATCCCGGCAGCCGCCACCGCTGCCCGGTGCCGTAACACGAACTTGCCCGAGCGATAGCTCCAGTTGTCGGTGCGCGCCTGTACCGGATATCCGGAGAGATAAGCCTGCACGTCAGCCGACAACGCCGACACCGAGACGTAGCGACGCGACGGTTCCTTGCGCATCGCCATCAGGACAATGTTGTCGAGATCACGGTCGATCCGCGGCCCAACGCCGCGATTCGTCTCTCGGGCACTTGCGCGCGCGACCAGGCTGGGTGGCTGCGGCTGCTGTTCGCAGATGACCTGCACAACTTTCAGCGGGTTCTTGCTCTCCAGCCGAAACGGACGCTCACCGGTCAGCAACTCGTAGAGCAGAACGCCCAGGGCATACACATCGGTCGAGGTGGTGACATGATCGCCGCGCACCTGCTCGGGGCTGGCATACTCGGGCGTCATCATGCGCTCGCCGGTGATGGTCAGGGCATCTTCGCCGTCCGGATCCAGCAGCTTGGCGATGCCGAAATCGAGCAGCTTGGGCACGCCGCCGGGCGTCACCAGGATGTTGGCGGGCTTGATGTCGCGATGTACCACCAGGCTCTTGTGCGCGTACTCCACCGCGGAGCAAACCGGCAGAAATAGCTTGAGGATCATCCTTCGGCGACAGCTTGTTGGCCCGGCAGTATTCGTCGATACGAATGCCGGCGATGTACTCCATGACCAGGTAGGGAGCGCCGTCGGGAGTGATGCCCCGCATCGAGCAGGCGGGCGATGTTGGGGTGATTGAGATTCGCCAGGATCTGGCGCTCGGCGCTGAAGCGAGAGAGCATGGACTGCGCCTGCTTCAGTCCCGCGTGCATCAGCTTGATGGCGACTTCCTGCTCGTAGAGGTTGTCGGCGCGGCGGGCGAGATACACCTGGCCCATTCCGCCTTCGCCGATCTGCCGGATCAGGCGATAAGGGCCGATCTGCTCGTCCTGTCTTCCTTCGAGGCGAGCTTCTGGGCTGCGTGGTCTACCGGCTTGCGCAGCTCCTGCAAGGTCTTGCCGGAGAACGCGAGCAGCGACTCGACCTCCGCCCGCAGGGCCGGATCGTCGGCGCACTCGCGATCGAGAAACTGCGCTCCGCTCCGCGGCAGGAAGCGCGAGCGCCGCATAGAACAACTGCTCCAGCCGGTCCCAGCGGGCAGCCACCAGGGGCTGCGGACATTCATGCCTCCGCTTGAGCCGAGCCTTGCGCCAGTTCGCGATGCAGCCAGGCCTTGGCCATTACCAGTTCGCGATGCAAGGTTGCAGGAGAAATCTTCAGGGCGGCCGCCGCTTCGTCGTAGGTCAGTCCGCCAAAGAAAAGCAGTTCAACGATCTCGCTCTTGCGGGAGTCATGCGCGGCAAGACGTTGCAGTGCTTCATCCAGATCGAGCAGCCCGGAAGGCGCGTTGGGTCCGATCATCACCGCCTCATCCAGCTCCACCATCTCCGCGCCGCCGCCGCGCTTCTGCCGGTTGTGCGAGCTGGCGTGATCGACCAGAATCCGCCGCAGCAGACGCGCGGATATGGCGAAGAAGTGTACGCGGTCCTGCCAGGCTACGTTGGCATCGACCAGACGCAAGTAGGCTTCGTTGACCAGCGCGGTAGCACGCAAGGTGTGATCGGGACGTTCATCGCGCAGGCAACGCGACGCCACCTTGCGCAACTGGTCGTAGACCAGCGGCATAAGTTGATCCAGCGCCTCTTTGTTGCCACTACCCCACTGCTGCAAGAGGCTGGTTACCAGTTGCTGATCTGCGGACATGGCGCAACCAATCTCCACATCGCGGCCCAGTGCGCGGATAACCACTCCTGTCGGCTAGCTGCTTTTCGGGCACTCCTCCACGGCGAGAGCTGGATTATAACCCGCCTCAAAGTCAGCCCACCTGCCGAAAAAATCAGCTCGGCTGAGGGAATTCGACTCGAACTGTCGCTTTTCCAGATGAGTGGCAGAAAGCGGCCTCGGCAAGGCGCCTGACACCAATTGCAAATCAGGAGACTAAGGATATGAATCTCATTCCTGTACGGTGGGCCGCCAAGGCTGCCCATTTACTTGTGCTTTCCGCGTTGCTTTCTCTTAGCCTGTTGGCGCAGGCTCCCCCCAGCGCCGACACCTTTACCGTCAGTTCCAGCCCACACACCAACTATGGAGGCTGGCCGTTGATCGCGGTTCAGCAGGGCTCGAACGGCTACCTGCAATTCAACCTGTCGCATCTTCCGGCGAACGCCAGCGTGACCAAGGCCACGTTGCGATTGTTTGTCGATGCGGTCTCCCGCAGCGGCAGCTTCGACGTCTATCAGCTCAACAATTCATGGAGCGAGAACTCGCTGAACTACAGCAATGCTCCAGCGCTGGGCTCAGTCGGCAACCGGCGGAAATCCGATCGCCATCACGAACACCAGCGTGAATCAGTTTCTGCTCATCGACATCACGCCGCTGGTGCAGCAGTGGGTCAGCGGCAGCTTGCCGAATAACGGCGTGGCACTGGCGCTCACCACTTCGAACGGCGTCGTTTTCCTTCGACAGCAAGGAGGCGATCGTCACCAGCCATCAGCCGGAGCTGATAGTCACGCTGGCGGGCGAAGCCGGCCCCCAGGGACCGCAGGGTCCGCAAGGTCCTCAGGGTGAAACCGGTCAGCAAGGGCCGGTCGGGGCCGACCGGTGCGAACGGTCAGCAAGGTCCAGCCGGACCTGCAGGGACAGCCCGGACCGCAGGGTCAACAGGGACAACAGGGAGCGACTGGTCAGCAAGGACCTCGCTGGTCAACCCGGTCAGCAGGGACAGCCTGGACCGCAAGGAGCCCAGGGGCCGCAAGGTCCGATGGGGCAGCAGGGACAGCCTGGTCCTATTGGTCCGCAGGGTCCAGCCGGCGACAACGGAACCAATGGAGTCAGCTTCACCTTCCGCAATGCGTTCGATCCGAATCAGTCGTACGCAGTGAATGATGTCGTGACCTATAGCGGGTCGTCTACATTGCCATTGCGCCGACGCAGGGCCAGAACAATCCCACGCCCGATCAGAATCCCGCGGCATGGACTCTGATGGCGCAGGCCGGGTCACAGGGACAAGCTGGAGCGCAGGGTCCCGCGGGTCCGCAGGGTTTACCAGGCGATCCTGGTCCACAGGGTCCCGCTCGGTCCGGTTGGACAGACCGGAGCGCAAGGTCCGCAGGGGCCAGCTGGTCCGCTATGGGCCGCAAGGCCCACAAGGTCCGAAGGGATTCCCCGCGGTGAAATCCGCACCTTGGATTCCCGACACGTCTACAACCCAGGCGACTGCTGTCACCCTCAGCTCTATGGCTACGCGGACCCAATGGAGATTACACCGCAACGGTGCAAACAGTGGCGCACTTCCGGGCACAGATGATACCTGGATCGGCTCCCCTTTCTGGGGCTACAACCCACCTACGACGCAGGTGACAGGAACACCGTCGATCCCTGCTATCTGGGCGAGCTTCGGCTCTTTCCGTCCAAGATCCAGAACGACCAGTGGATGGTGGCCGATGGACGGCTGCTTCCCATCAACTCCAACCGGCTCCTCTTCAATCTGTTGGGTGCAAACTTCGGAGGAGATGGCGATCGCACTTTGGTAATTCCCGACTATCGTAGCTATTCGGTCGAACGGAAGCCTCTACCACATCTGCGTTGGCTATAGCGCTTATCCATGATTCTCGATGATTCATCGGCTCACGCTGTTCCGCGGTCGGAGAGCAATCTCCGGCCGCTCTTTGTTTGCTGGCGAAAAATCTCCTAGTTGCATGAGGGAATTTCGAATTCCCTGTCGCTTTTCAAGATGAGTGGCAGAAAAGCAGCCGACAGAAGGCGCCTGACACTGATCGCAATTGAGGAGATTACGACCATGAAGCTCATCCCTGCTCGGTGGGCCGCGAAGGCCGCCCAACTGGTACTGCTTTCCGCCTTGTTTTCCCTGACGCTGATGGCGCAAGCTCCGCCCAGCGCGCGACGCGTTCGTCGCCAGCTCGACCCCACGCACCAACTATGGAGCCTGGCCGCTGCTGGCTGTTCAACAAGGCAGCAACAGCTACATTCAGTTCAATCTGTCGACCCTGCCGGCGAACGCCACGATCAGCAAGGCGACGCTGCGTCTTTACGTCGACGCCGTTGCGCATCCCGGCAGCTTCGACGTCTTCGAGATCGACAGCGCCTGGAGCGAAAACACGCTGATCTACAACAACGCTCCTCCGCTGGGTTCGTCGGCGACCGATGGACATGCCACCAGCATCACGGCGTCCAGCATGAATCAGTTCATGCTGATCGATATCACCCCGCTGGTGCAGGAGTGGGTCGAGCGGCAGCCTGCCGAACCATGGCATCGCGCTCTCGCTGACCACGTCGAGCGGCGCGTTTCTCCTTCGACAGCAAAGAGGCCATCGTCACCAGCCATCAGCCTGAACTGGAGATCACGCTGGCGGGCCGCACCGGTCCGCAAGGACCTCCGGGACCGCAGGGTCCGCAAGGTCCTGCCGGCGCGCAGGGTCCGCAAGGTCCGCAAGGTCCGCGGTATTCCCGGCAACCTGAATCCCGGCTCGCCGTACTACGTGCAGAACGGCACCACGGCCCAAACCAGCGCCAGCTTCAACATCGATGGCAACGGTACAGTCGGCGGTACGCTGACCGGTCGCTGCGGCCAACACAGCCAACGGATACCAGATCAACGGCACTCAGAATTGTTCGCGGATAACTCGAACGACGTCATGGTCGGTCCTGGTGCCGGCAATCGCTCGATCACCGGTCACGCAAATCAACTGATGGGCGACGTGGCCGGCCTCAATCTCACGTCGGGTAACGGCAACTCGATCATCGGCGCCAGCGCAGGTCTCACCTCCACTACCGGTTACAACGTGTTCCTCGGCTATACCGCCGGTGAAGGCGTCACCACCGGCCAGTTCAATACGTTTCTCGGGCGGAGACCGGCACGTTCACTACCACCGGCTCCCAGAACACATTTGTCGGATTCAGTGCCGGACTGGCGAACACCAGCAATGACAACGTCTTCGTCGGCTTTAACGCAGGTCACAACACGACCGGCTAGCAACTCATTTTTCGGAAGGTTTGCCGGCCAATCCACTACGACAGGACAATCCAATATCTTCCTCGGCAAATCGCCGGGTTTAACAACATGACCGGTAATAACGACCTGTACATCGGCAATGTCGGCGCCGACGAAAACAACGCCATTCGCATCGGGCACCAATCAGACATCCACCTACATGGCCGGCATCTTCGGAGCTTCCACCTCCAGTGGCCAGCCCGTCTACATTGACAGCACCGGTCACCTGGGCACCGGCGGCGGCGCCGGCGGTGGTGGTGGCGTCACTTCGTTCAATGGACGCAGTGGCGCGGTGACTGTCGGCGAACGGCGACTACAACTTCACTCAGCTGAGCGGAACCTCTGGCTGCCGGTCAGTTGACAGGGGCGTTCACGCAGCCGCTGACCTTCAACAATTCGGCCAATGTGTACGGTGGCGCGTCCCTGGAAGTAACAGGCACGGCCGCAGCCAACCTGTTCAACAGCACAACGGGTTATCAGATTGGCGGCACGACGATCTTCAATGCTGATAGCAAGAGCGACGTGATGATCGGAAGTGGCGCCGGTAACGGTTCGATCACCGGCGGATCCAGCCAGATCATTGGAGACGGGGCTGGCTCGAGCATGACCTCTGGCAATGCCGATGTGTTTATCGGCAGTAATGCCGGCGCCAGGAACACCACGGGAAACGGGAACGTTTACATCGGCTGGAATGCTGCGCCCACGGGAACGACCGCAGCCTACAACACGGTGGTCGGCGGCCAAGCCGGTTATGCCGGCACCACGGGGATTGAGAACACCTTCCTGGGCTTCGGCGCGGGACAGAGTATCACCACCGGAGGCGGCAATCTCTTCCTCGGAGTAAACGCCGGAATCAGTACTACGACCGGCAACAGTAACATCTATCTGGGCAATGCCGGCGCCAATGAGAGCAATACCATCCGCATCGGCGACTCGACCACCCAAGGCGCCGCTTATATCGCCGGCATTTACGGCGTGACTCTGGGCAGCGGCGTACCCGTCTACATCAACTCCAACGGACAGCTCGGCACACTGACTTCCTCGCAGAAGTACAAGGAGCAGATCCAGCGACATGGGCGACAGCACCAGCGCCCTGATGAAGCTGCGCCCCGTGACCTTCCTCTACAAACCCGAATACGACAAGGGCGAGCACACGCTGCAGTACGGGCTGATCGCCGAGGAAGTCGCCAAGGTGTATCCCAGACCTGGTGGCCTACAACCC
The DNA here is from genome assembly GCA_963819645.1 of uncultured Acidobacteriaceae bacterium. Lineage (GTDB taxonomy): Bacteria > Acidobacteriota > Terriglobia > Terriglobales > Acidobacteriaceae > CAVVDY01. The sequence continues at coordinate 10,837 of CAWFWZ010000003.1, read as the reverse complement.
CGACGGCACGCCGTATACCGTGCGCTATCAGTTCCTCTCCAGCATGCTGCTTGAACGAGGTGCAGAAGCAGTATCACCGCGAACAGCAGCAGGCTGAGGTGATCAAGAGCCAGCAGCAGCAGATCGATGAACTGAAGGATCGGCTGGCTCGCATCGAAAGCATGCTCGGTGGACAGACTCCCGCCGCCCAAGCACCACTGGCCAATTCACTCCCGTAGTGCCTGCGGGCACTCGAACAACCCCAATAACCTCCGGGCCGGATCGCAAACTCCGGCCCGGTTCCGCCATTCGACCCTGCACTGCAAATTTTTTGGGCGAGCATCAGGGAATCCGGACGCCAACGGCGCCTTTATAAGGCTATAAATTTGCGTTGAGTTAAAGCGCCCACCGCGCGGGGGGTGTATTGTAACAAAATCAGCGCGGTCCCTTATCCTTGCACATGTTCGGAAATAGCGAATGTGCAGGGCGTCCGCACTGACGAGCAGCAACAAACCGCGACTCCACATCACACATTGTTATGGCTCTCGAAGAATACAAACGCAAACGTGACTTCAAGCAGACGCCCGAGCCCGCGGGTAAAGTCGAGCGTGGCAAAGGTCATCGTTTTGTCGTGCAGAAGCACCGCGCCACTCGTCTGCATTACGACTTTCGGTTGGAGATGGACGGCGTGTTGAAGTCGTGGGCGGTGCCCAAGGGGCCGTCGCTCGATCCGGCGGACAAGCGCCTGGCGATGCAAGTGGAAGATCATCCCGTCTCGTATTTTGATTTCGAGGGCATCATTCCGTCCGGCAACTACGGCGCCGGAACGGTGATGGTGTGGGACGTTGGAACATGGGAGCCAGAGGGTGATGCACATGCGATGCTGGCCAAGGGCGACTTCAAGTTTCGGCTCGATGGCGAAAAGCTCAAAGGCAGCTTCGCTCTGATTCACATCCGCTCGCGTAAGCCCGGCAACAAAGGGACGGAGTGGCTGCTGATCAAGCATCGTGATGCCTACGCGCAGGAACCGTATGACATCGACAAGTACGACTATTCGGCGCTAACCAAGCGCACGCTCGATCAGATTGCCGACGATGCCGGCGTGCGCGAGTGGAAGAGCAGCCGCCCGGCAGCGACCGGTGGGCGATCTGCGAAGAATGACTGGCTGGCAGAGTCGATTGCGAAGGCCGATGCCGCCAAACGCAAGACGGCGACCAAGCCCGCGAAATCTGCGGCGGCGCAGAAGACTGCTCCGGCCAAAGCCTCGAGCGCCAAGAAAAACGCCTCGACGGCCAGTGCGCTAAAAAAAAAGTCGCCACCGAAAAAACGCCTGAGCCGGTAAACACAGCGGCTGCGCGGCACATATCCCCACCCCGGCAAAAGAAGCCGGAATCGGGCACCCTTGGCCACAAAGAGCCGATGCCTCGCGTCGTTCATCCCATGCTGGCCACGCTCGTGGACGAGCCATTCGACAATGATGACTGGCTCTTCGAGATCAAGTGGGACGGCTATCGCGCTATCGCTTTCATTGAAGGCGACAGTCTGCGGCTGGTCTCGCGCAACCAGAACGACCTGACCAAAGCGTATCCCGAACTGCAGGAGATCCCTCAGCACATCCGCGCCCACACGGCGATCCTCGACGGAGAAATTGTCGCGCTCGACGAGCAAGGGCGGCCATCCTTCGGCCTGATGCAGCAGCGCACCGGAGTCGGCGAGGGCGGACGTCGCATCCGTCGCACGCGCGATGACATCCCCGTCATGTACTACGTCTTCGACCTGCTGTATCTCGACGGCTACAACCTGATGCGCGTCGATTTGGAAAAGCGCAAGCAGCTGCTCGCTTCCATCCTTGCGCCCGGCGACTGCCTGAAGTTCTCCGATCATTACGTGGGCCGCGGCGTTGACTTGTTTCGCGCCGCAGCCGAACGCGGACTGGAGGGCATCGTCGCCAAGCAGCGGCGAAGCTGCTATCTGCCGAAGCGCAGTCAGGAATGGCTGAAGATCAAGATCACTCGCCGTCAGGAGTGCGTGATCGGCGGCTATACCGATCCGCGCGGTTCGCGCGAGAATTTCGGTTCGCTGGTGCTCGGGCTATACGACGATCAGGACCGCCTCATCCACGTGGGTCATGCCGGCAGCGGATTCACCGGAAAGTCACACGCAGAGATGTGGCAGCGCTTGGAGAAGCTCAAGGTCGCGAAAAGCCCGTTCTTCGGCAAAGTGGAAAGTACGCGCCCGGTGCATTACGTTCGCCCGGAGCTAGTCGCCGAAATCAAGTTCACCGAGTGGACTCACGAGGGCGAGAGCGGCACCGTTAAGATGCGGGCTCCGGTGTTTCAGGGGCTACGCTTCGACAAGAAACCCGAGGAGTGCCGGTTTGAGATACCGGCGAAGACCGAAGACGAGCTCGAACAAGTGCAGAAAGGGTCCTAGCCCTCCCAGATCGGAACCGCGCGCATGGCTGCCATCGTTCCGCGTGCGTCGAACATTGCTCGGTTTGCCGTATTGAAGCATAATGTCCAGAGACTTCCTTCGGCCACGCTTGTCCGGGCACCGGTGTGGATGCCGAGGCAGTGCGCTGGCTGACGGCTCCGCAGGAGTTCCAGCCATCTTGTCTCCCCAAAGCAGGTAATCAGGACCCTATGTCGAACTTTTATCACGACGGCACGTACTCGCCGGCTGCTGAGGCGGTACTTGACGAACCCGCGGTTGGTACGGCGCCCGCGAAAACCATCACCCACGAGGCGCCACTCGCGACCCATCAGCGGACGCAAAGCTACGCGCTGTTCCATTACGCCCTCCTGGTCTACATCTATCTCTTCTGTACCCGCCTGCCGGAGTTGCTTCCCCAGATTCGCGCTGCGCTTGCCATGACTGTGGTGATGCTGGCCGGCCTGTTTGCTACCGGACGCGGCGGCGAGCTCTTCAAGACCAAGCTGGGGCGTATCCTTACGGCGTTTACCATCTGGACCGCCATTTGTGTGCCGACCAGCATTTGGGTCGGCGGAAGCTTCGACGTGCTGAAGGGCGTCGTGCAATCGGTGCTTTTTGTAGCCTTCATCTTCGCTTTCGCACGCACCCTGAAAGAAGTGAAGAATTGCATGTATGTTCTGGGCGCTGCGATGGGGACGGTCGCGGTATTGTCGCTCACCATGTTCCGCAGCGCTGCCAGCGACGTAACTACCGGGCTGGAAGCCTTCGGAGTACAAGCGCCGCCGACTCCGGGAGAAGCCGAGCAGCGGCTGGGATTGTTTCACTCCGCAACCCTGGCTGACCCGAACTTCATGTCGTTGTATCTATTGGTCGGATTACCCTTCTTGTGGCTGGGAGCGAAAAGTGGCAACGTGTTCATCCGGGTACTCTTCTTATTATTGATGCCCGCTGTGCTAGTCGCCATCGGGCATTCAGCTTCTCGCATGGCGCTCGTGCTTTTCGTGATTGGCCTGGTGATGTTCTTGAAGGGCGCCACTAACAAAGAACGCGCTTTCGTGCTGACCAGCACCATCGTGCTCGCCTGCGTCCTGGTGCCGTTTCTGCCGGATACAGTGACCAATCGTTTCATGACCCTGTTCCATCCCAAGGCGAACACCTTCGAAAGCAAAGAGGCCGCCGACTCGGCAGAGGTCAGGCTTAGGCTGCTACTTCGCAGTCTTGAGCTTACGGCGAGGCACCCGCTGTTCGGAGTCGGGCCTGGCCAGTTCCCGGTGGCTGAGAACAACCTTGCGAAGGAAGAAGGAAAAGAACGCGGCGCCTGGTACTACACTCACAACGCTTATACCCAAACCTCCAGTGAAGCCGGTATATTGGCGCTCGTGCTGTACATTATGGCCATCGTGACCTCCTATCGCGGATTGGCCGACATTCGAAGGCGTGGCGCCACCGAGGAGATTCGCGAGATGGCCAAAGCCATGCAGCTTTCCATGTGGATGGTCATCCTGGGAGGAATATTCCTCACTACCGGTTTCGGCGGCGTCCCGTTCGTAATCCTGGGCCTGGCCGTCAGCTTCAAGATGGCGGTTGCCGACCAGATGAAGAAATTGCCGGCAAGGACGCTCGCCGCCACCACAGAATGACGGGAAACACATCGGCTGATATAGCAACTGTCCGGGCCTGCGGATGAGGATCTCCCGTCCTTTCCTGTTCATTGCCGCAACACTCCTTGTCATCGTCGCCGCGGTTGTCGGCCTCGCTATGAAGTATGCTGCATCGTTCTTGCGAGTCAACCGCCCGGAACATGCTGACGTCATCCTCATCCTCGGTGGAGGGGTTGACGACTCGCGGTACTGGCGCGCCGTCGAACTCATGAAGGCGGGATACGCCGACAAGATCGTGCTTGACGCCGAAGAAAGAATCGCGAAGTACGGCAAAAGCAATCCTCAACTGGCGCGCGAGTTTCTCGACCGCGTCGATGCGCAGAACACAACGGTTTGCCCGGCCTACGGCGACTCCACCTATGCCGAAACCGAAGATGCGGCACGATGCCTCGCCCCGATGAAAGTGTCTTCGGTCCTGATCGTCACCTCGGACTATCACACCAGACGTGCGTTCTCCATCTTCCAGGCGCGGCTGCCGCACTATCACTGGTCAGTCGCCGGCGCGTTCGTTCCCTACGAGCACGGCACTGCGCAGCGCTTGCCGGCCGATAACTGGTGGAGGAACCGCCGCTGGGCGAAGACGGTCCTGGACGAGTGGGAAAGGCTAGTCTGGTGGGAATTGGTCGACCGTTGGAGACCTCACCTGGTCGTTCAATCGTAGCCTCGACGGATGTTGCCTTTCCAAATGCTGCTTCGAGTGTCCCATTCCGTCGGCTTCTTGCACTGACAACCGACAACTGGCCACTGACGACTGACAACTGCTTCACCAGGTGATAGTCTGTTCCGCTCGTTTCATATGCAAGTTGAACCACTCTCTCCCGAGGGAAAAGCATGGAAACCAATAACAGTAATGATGTCAATCGACGAGACTTCCTTCGCGGCGCACTAGCCGGCGCCGTTGTGGCGGGTTTGCCGCTGAACCTGTTCTCTGCCGACAACTCTGACATGCAGGCGGTGCTAGCGGAGGTTCCGAAGCTGCACGATCAAACCGTTAAAGCATTGCAAGACTGGATTGCATTGCCGTCGATCGCTGCCGAAAACCGCAACTTCCCGCAAGGTCCGGAGTACATGGCCAAGCTGGCAACCGATGCCGGCTTCTCTAACGTCGAGCTCATGCCGACCTCCGGCAAGCCGGGTGTGTTCGGGATGCTGGATGCAGGCGCTCCGAAGAGCGTCGGCATTTACTTCATGTACGACGTAAAGCAGTTCGATCCCGCAGAGTGGTCATCGCCGCCACTCGAGGCGCACATCGTCGACAAAGAGGGCTTCGGCAAAGTTTGTGTCGGTCGTGGAGCGGTGAATCAGAAAGGACCCGAGACAGCTTTCCTGGGAGCGCTGCATGCCTTCAAGTCCGCAGGCAAAAAGCTGCCGGTGAATCTGGTTCTGGTTTGTGAGGGCGAAGAAGAGATTGGCTCGCCACACTTTGGAGAAGTCGTGCGCGCGCCCAAAGTCATGGATGAGCTGAAGAAATGCATGGGCGTCTTCATGCCATCCGCCAGCCAGGATCGTGACGGCAGCGTGCAGATCGATCTTGGCGCCAAGGGTGTGGTCGAGTTGGAACTGATTTCCAGCGGCGAAAAGTGGGGGCGCGGGCCGAAGGCCGATGTGCACTCCAGCCTCGAAGCCACGGTGGACAGTCCAACCTGGCATCTGGTGCAGGCGCTGAATACGCTGGTCGGCCCCGATGGACACAGGCCCGCGGTCACCGGCTTCTTCGACAAGGTGAAGCCGCTTACTCCCGCGCAATTGCAGATGATCAAGGAAGTGGCCGCGAAGCGCAGCGAAGACATGATGAAGCAACAGTTCGGTGTCAGCCACTGGTACGGCGACAAATCGTTCTACGACGCGCTGGTGCAATTGGAATCGCAGCCTACCATCAACATCGAAGGCCTGGTTGCCGGATACACCGGCCCGGGCGGCAAGACTGTGTTGCCGCATCGCGCCGTGGCCAAGATCGACATGCGCCTGGTGCCCGACATGACGGCGCAAGGCACGCTGCAACTGCTGAAGGACTATCTCGCGAAGAAAGGCTTCGGCGACATCGAAGTCAACATGAGCGGCGGCTACGATCCCAACCAGACCTCGCCAGACACCAAACTCATTCAGGAGCAGGTCGCGACCTACAAAAAGCTGGGGCACGACCCAATGATGTGGCCGCGCTCCGCCGGATCATGGCCGGGCTACATCTTCACCAACCCGCCGCTCAGCCTGCCGGCCGGACACTTCGGCATGGGACATGGCTCAGGCGCGCATGCACCAAACGAGTATTACGTGATCGAGTCGTCCAACCCGAAGGTCGCCGGCATCGATGGCGCATCGGCTTCATTCGTCGAGTACCTGTACGCGCTGGGGTAGGGCGCTGACAGATTGGGTGCCCCATTCCGCCGTCGTTTGGCGGGGTGGGGCCTTTCCGTCGCAAGCCGAGAGTTCTTGATCTCAACCAACAAAAATCCCCACCCGGGCAAAACCAGTCCGAGTGGGGCACCAATTATTCTTTAGTTCATAAACTCTTTAGCGGCGGCGAAGGCCCTTCTTCGCAGCTTTCTTCTTGGCCGGAGCTTTCTTTGCCGCCTTTTTCGCCGGCTTCTTAGCTGCCGATTTTTTCGCAGCCTTCTTCGCCGGCTTCTTTGCCGCTTTCTTGGCTGCCGCTTTTTTCTTAGCAGCCTTCTTCGGCCAGCTTTCTTCTTGGCCGGAGCTGCTTTCTTTTTCGCAGGCGCCGCTTTCTTTTTTGCTGGTGCAGGCGGAGCTTTCTTCGCAGCTTTCTTGGGAGCGGCCTTACTCGGCGCTTTCTTGGGAGGCGGAGGCGCCATCACCTCTTCGGCTTCCGGTTCAACCTCTTCGTCCTCCTCCACGATCACCACCGCGGATTCGGGTTCTTCCTCTTCTTCTTCTTCCTCATACTCCTCGCCGTCTAGTGATTCGCCATAAGAACCTTCTCCGTAGTCGTCCATCTCGTCGTCACGACCATAGAGCGTTTCGTCGTAGAACGTCATATATCCTCCTAACATTGCCGGACTCCGATGAACGGAGCCGTTCGTGAACTCGATTGCAAGCGACGTCAAAACACTTGCGATTAGGGCAGGCGCGGGATTATAGCACGCGCATATGCTGCCCCGGTGAACACCTCAAGAGCAAAGCTATAGCAACGGGCTTGTTGTAACAGAAGAACCGCGAGAAGGAAAGTGTCGTGATGGGATGAAGACGATCTTTGTGCTCGCGTGTGCTATTTGCGGATGACCAGAACGTCACCGGCTTGCAGGTTCGCTGCCATCTTTCCGTTGTCGCGACGCAAGGCGGCGACCGTAGTGTTGTAGGAAGAGGCAATGCTGCTCAGGGTCTCACCCTTCTTCACCTTGTGGTACTTGGCTGCGGCTGATCGCCTTGCTGCTCTTCTTGTCCTGGGAGACGGTCTTGGATTTCGTGCCGGATCCCTCGTCTGCGGCCACCTCAGTTGTGTCGCCCACCGGTTTGTAGATCACCAGGGTGCGACCGGGCGTGAGGGCCGATCCTCGCAAGTGGTTCCATTTCCTCAACTTCTCGACCGGAACGTCGAAATCATCAGCCACCGAAGCAAGGGTGTCGCCCTTGCGTACCTTGTAATGGGTAGGGTGCTTCGAATAGGCGGCCGCTTCTCCCTCGCTTCGCCCCGCCGTCACGGGAATGATCAGCTTGGATCCCACCTCCACGTAGTCCGCCGGAAGCTTGTTGGCCTGGGTGATAGCTGATGGAGTGGCGTGGTACCGGCGCGCGATCGAGGCCAGCGAATCGCCGGGCTCCACGCGGTAGTAGCGCCACAACGTGCGCATGTCCGGTGGAATGGCCGCGATGGTCGTCTGGTACTTCTGCGTCGTGCCCGCCGGCAAGCGAAGCGTGAAGGGCTCACCTTTCGGCGTGGTCATCCGCAGCAGGCTGGGATTCAGCTCTTGCAGGGAGTTGACCGATGCATCGACGCATTCCGCTACCAGGCGCAGGTCGACGGGGTAGTCAATGACGACCTCATCCACCTTCGGCGCCGGGTCGAGGGTAACGTGCTCCAACCCGTACTGCGACGGGTTCTTGGCCATGATCGTCACGGCCAGAATGATGGGAACGTAGTTGCGCGTCTCCTGCGGCAGAACGCCGCGGCGATACAGCTCCCAGTAATCGGCATAGCCGGTGCGCTCGACCGCGTGCTGAATCGTGCCCGGCCCGGAGTTGTAGGCAGCCATTGCCAGGTACCAGTCGCCAAACTGGTTGTAGAGGTCCTTCAGGTGCTCGGCCGCGGCGTGCGTCGACTTCGCCGGATCCTGGCGGTCGTCGACCCACCAATTGCGCTCCAACCCGTACATGGAAGCCCGGCTGGCCATGAACTGCCACATGCCGCGCGCGCCAGCGCGCGACAGCGCCAGCGGCTGAAATCCCGATTCGGCCTGCGCCAGGTAAATCAGGTCCTGCGGCACACCGACCTCCTTCAGTGTGGCGGAAATCATGTCGCGATAACGGCCCGAACGCGCCAGGGCCCGCTCCAGCGTGCCTTTCCCCTTGGGGCTCGAGAAGTAGTTGATGAACATCGCCACTTCGTCGTTCAGCACCAGCGGCAGGTCGGACTTGGTGGTCTTGATTTCGGTTTCAGCCTTCGCCTTGATGTTGGGATCGACGGGGAAGGTGATGTCGTTGGCTTCGTCGATGGGCGCCGGTTCAGAACGCGGCTCGCTGAAGCCGTCGCCCTGCTTCAGCGCGACCATTTCCAAGTCGTGGACGGACTCGACGACCTTGCTGAACTCCCGCTCCAGCCGCTCGTCGTCGCGAATGTCGAGGTTGCTGGAAACCAGCAGATTGAAAGCCTGGTCGAAATTGGCTCTGGCCGCCTCGAGGTGGCCGGCGTCGTAGTTGGCCTGTCCTGACGTCAACTGCTTCTCGGTCTTGGCGATGAGCGCGTCGACGGGATCGTTGGTGGGCTTGGGCGTCGGTTGTTCCTGTATCTTCGGTGGCGACTTGGCGGTAGCCGCCGTCTGCTGAGTTACGATGGGCGCATTGGCCTGCGCCGGCAAGGAAGCCGGTTTTTTGGACTCATAGGTCTCGCAACCAGTGGTGAGGAGGAAGGCTGCCAGAAGACAGCGGCAGGATCGTGGCGCGGACTTACTCATTAACTTCCTATGGCCCTCTTCCCGGTACACGTTTCGATCCCCGATGCGATCGTACTACGCGCTGAAACTCAGGGTCAAACCCGGGCCGTACAGCTTCTGCCATAAATCGCATTAAATCGACTCGAAAGCTGTAAGTGACGTGCATTTACACCCATTGCGCGCCGTGGCGCTTCGGCCCGAGCGACCACAGGATCCCAGACCGAGCCGTTTTTCGAGACAATTAGAGCGTCGATTTACGTCGATTTTTGCGAAATAGTTATTGTTTCCAAAATCAGTCGCCGCTTGATTCGCTCGAGGCGACTCACCCTCGCCAGCGCCTGCTCCAGGTCGGCAATCAGGTCTCCGGCATCTTCGATGCCCACCGAAAGCCGGACCGTGGCTTCCGACACGCCGAGCTGCTTCAGCTGTTTTGGACTCAGGCCAACGTGCGAGGAGAGCAAAGGGTACGACACCGTGGACTCCACCCCGCCAAGGCTGGCCGCCAGGTACCAGACCTTGCAGCCGATCGATGAAGCGGCCTGCGGCCTTCTGACCTCCGCGAATGTCGAACGACACCATGGTGCCGAAGTCGCTCATCTGGCGCGCGGCGAGCTCGCGGTCGGCCGGTCTTCGCCAACCCGGGATAGTAGACCCGCTCGACCGCCGAATTCCTGCCGCAACGCCTCGCGCGATCTTCGCCGCATTCTCGCAGCCCCGCTGCACGCGCAGGTGCAGGGTCTTCAGCCCGCGCAGCAGCAGATAGGCGCAACCCGGATCGAGGCAGGCGCCGGTCTGGATCATCATCTGGCGCGCCGGATCAATCCAGCGGCTGGAACCAGCTACCACTCCGGCCGTCAGGTCGCTATGGCCGCCCAGATACTTGGTGGCGGAATGAATCACCATGTCTGCCCCAAGCTGCAGCGGCTTCTGCAAAACAGGAGTCGCGAAGGTGTTGTCCACTACGACGCAGATCTTGCGCCGGCGCGGCAGCGCGCCAGGCCTTCAGGTCTACACAGCGCAATGTTGGGTTGGTGGGTGTCTCCACAAACAGCATGCGGGTTTTGCGGTTGAAATAACGCTCCAGGTTCTTCAGGTCGTCGAAGGGCACGAAGCGCGTCTTGATGCCGCAACGCGACAGCACCTCGTCGAACAGCTTCATGGTCCCGCCATACACGTCCAGCAGGCATACCAGTTCGTCGCCGGCGCGGCACACCGAGCGCGGCCACCATCTCAGCCGAGATGCCGCTGGAGGTCACGACGCGGCCTCCGCCCCTTCCAGGGCCGCGATCTTGTCCTCGGCTGCCTTCACCGTAGGGTTGCCGAATCGCGAGTACAGGTAGACGTCGCGGTCGCCCTCGCGTATTTGCGAAAGTAGTCCAGGCCGGGAACCACAAACACCGAAGTCTGCGCATGGGGGTGGTCAGAGGTGCGGCTTGGCCGTGGCGGTCTTCCCCCGCGTGTACCGCCCGCGTTGCATCTCCCAACTGAGTAGCACGTTTCATGGGAGCCTCGATTCTAAATCGAGCCGAGAGAAGCGGTGGCAACATCCGCGACCTCGGCAAACCACACGTGACTCTCGCGCCATCCCACCAGTATTCGGCTCCGCTTGCACCACCCCAGAAGACCCCGGAGTATCATGCCCGTTCGCACTGAAGAAAA
>CAWFWZ010000002.1:0-258863 GCA_963819645.1 uncultured Acidobacteriaceae bacterium | reverse complement strand
AAAAGAGGACCTTGAAGAACGAGCCGGAAGAGCATTTTTAGTTCTGGCTAAGCTTCAGACCCAACATCAGAGGACCAGTGATCCCGTGACGCGCTTTTTTGCGCTGCTCCAAGCTGCGCTCGCTAGCGGCCGGGCTCATGTGGCTGACCGTCAGGGCTCGGCACCGGAAGAGGCTCCCTTCTGGGGCTGGGAACGCAAAACGCCGGCCCTTTCATGGCAGCCGCGGGGCGTCCGGATCGGCTGGGTAAGAGGGAAGGGACCTATTTCTGGATCCCGCGAAAAGCTATCAGGCGGCTCAGGAACTCGCGGCCAGCGAACCCCTCCTGGTGGGAGAGCAGGCTTTGCGCCAACGACTTCGAGAGTGTGGCGTCTTGGCCAGCATCGACGAGGGCCGAAAAATGGTGCAGGTGCGTCGGACTCTGGAGGGTAGTCCAAGACAGGTACTCCACATCAAGGCTGAGGTTCTGCTCGGGCTGTCGGCACCCGAGCATCCGACAACACAGTCTTGATTTTGGTCATTGTCGGATTTGTCGGGTGTTCCGGAAGGGAGTATTGAGGTGTTCTTGCAACAAATCGCAGCTCAAGCTCGTTGCTTGGCAGCGTTTTTCGGCGATCTTTAAGTCATTGGATAGCTTTAGGCGGAGGAGTAAAGAATGCGACCATTCCCGCCGGCATCGAGCACCATGAGGCTCGCGTCCAATTCCTCCAGGCGTATTACTGCCGGAGTGCTCAAACGCTCTTCAATTCTAAATCTCACCTGTTCCAACAGCCCGCAACACCCTTTCAACGCTCTGAATAAGATCGCCGGAGGTCGTTGCAATTTCCAGCAGCGTGCGGCTTATGTTCTCAACCTCCGCAACATGACCTGGGTTCGCGGGCCTTTCCTCGGCCGTCGCTTCGGGCAATCTCCACGAGATTCGAAAGTCGTAGCGACGGGCGGATCCGTAATTGCCACCGATGCCAAGCCAAGCAGCGCGGAATAATAAAAACAATTCGACAGCAGAGATGTAAGCGCTTCATGCTCTTGGTCCATGTCGTCGAGAACCTTGAGACTGGGGGCTATTCGAGGTTTTTTGTCGCTAGGAAACCGAAGGGTCCAAGAGAATTTATCCGTCGCTTCATCTAAGTGGATTTGTTCCCATTCTTGATAATCAGTCCTGTGTGGGAACTTTCTTTCGAAGCTGAAACGATCCGAAGCCACCGCGTTGAAATCCCAAGACCGAATCCCGAAACTCAGAGGTTGCTCGATTGAAAGCGGGCGTCGAAACAAGATGGTAAATTGGGTCTCCCTTTTCTCTTGCCTTGTCTATCTGTAGGTCGACAATCTCGGAAGAGTCCGGCGAGAGGGTAGGTCTGGATAGGTGACCGGTATCACAACTGTAAGTCTTGGGGGCCAACGACATGATCGCTTGCTGGGCCGGACCTGTGAGGACGTCATGCGCCGAAGCTCGTTCAACGTGTCCCCATCGGAATTTACGATGCAATCCCAATGAAAATGTTTCGAGCGGACGGAGTCTTCATTCTTGTATTTAAAGTCGAGAAGGGAACTGGAGAGCAATCTGCTATTGTTCGGAGAGCTTTTGAAAATGCTCGCCCGGGGCTTGCAAAATACTGTTCGACAATAATCAGGCCGCTATCTTCCACCTTAATCACATTCAGGTTGTGGCCTCGTGGATCGTGATCTGTGCCATCCTTGGCCGCAGTTCCGGCCCCGAGTACTCGGATAACGCGTGGTCTTCCCCCACACGTTCCCATTTCCAATAAGGAATCCGAAGCGCGATGCTTGTGCCCGTGCAGCACGAAGTTGACATCCTGTTCCGCTAGGAATTGAAGAACCTCTTGCGAGCGATTTAGAGACAAGGAATCTGTCCGCGCCTTCAAAAGGAACAGGTAAGGGATGGTGATGAATCAAGGCGATTTTCGTGGAATTTCTGTAAATTTCTCGGTCTTCACTTGATAGCCTGAAGAGAGCTCGTCGCATCTCCGACAGTTGAAACCTGGAGACACGCCCTCGGGCAAACCCCCATGAAAGAGGATTGGAATCAAAGAGCAAGAAGCAAAGTTTGTGTTCAGGAAACAGCTGGATTTTCTTGCGCCAATCTGAAAAATACCGCCGGAAAAAGAACCCCGTGACGGGCTTAAAGCCAAATGTCCCCCATAGGCGGTAATCGTGGTTGCCTGGAACGATCAGTAGCTGCTTGACCGGGTCCAAGTTGGAGTCATCGCAGAGCCTGATCAACCACTTCTTCCCGTTCGGTATGCGCCAGAAGTTGTTTACCAGGTCGCCTGTAAACACCAGGATGGTCGGTGATAATCGCTTCAAAGTAGAGGTGAGTCTCTCGGAGACATTCGGATTGAGAGATTCGTAATGTACATCAGAGATATGTACGATAGTGGCAGACATGGATGTACCACATTCTGCTGTTCCCAGTTCCCAGTTGCAAGACCTCGTTTTCTAATAGGCAGGCGGGTGGCCCGGGCAAGCGCTCCGAGTAATCAAATGAGCACGATGCGCGGGGTACCGGCGGTACTTTGATTTGCTTAGAAATGAAAAGTCATTTCTCCCTGAATCGTTCTCGGCGCGATGAAGTGGGTTCCCGAAAAGCTGGAAAGGAAGTTGTAGAGAGCTACCTTGTCCGTCAGGTTCACCACCGATAGCTTGCCGCCCAGCGAACAGCGGTCCTTCTTCCATAGGCTGTCGGCGCCCACGGCCGCGTCGAACAGGTTCCGCGGGCGGATGCGCGACGGGTTGGTATCGGGGTTATAGGTTCCGGGAGCGACGATGTGAATGAGTGTCGCGCCGTAATGCGGCGAGTTGCAGGTCCGCAGTGGATCAGCCACGGTCGCAAATACGGTGCCGCAATACAATCCGATCTCCTGCTGCTGATCGCCGGTGAGAGTAAGCGCGGTGGCGTAATCCGGAACACTGACCACCACCAGCCCGCTGTCGAAGCGCCAGGTCAGTCCCAGCCAGAGTCCGCGCAAATCGCTCTGCGGAAACTGGTACTGAAGATTCGTCGTCTGTTCGAATCCCTGGTCGTGATCGGGACGGGCGACCGGAGCGTACGCCGAGCCGAAGTTAATACCGCCTATCTCCGGACTGAACAAGCGCGAGCGAGTATGTCCCAGCACGCTGAAGGCGCTGAAGCCATGCGTGTTGCTGAGCGTCACGCGCACCAGCGCTCCATCGATTTTTGCCAGGCGGAACTGGATAGGAAAGTTAAGCGGAGTATTAAGGATGCTATTGAAATCGTAGGCGCCGTTGGTGAACTTCCAGAAGTATTCAGCCTCCACGGTAACTTTCCTGCCAAGCTGTTGTTCGACACCCACGTTGAACTGATTGCGACGGGCGGGCGTCAGGGGTTGAACCTCGCTCGCACCCAGCGAGCCATTCGCCAGTCCTCCGGGGCCGGTTGAACTGGAGAGCACAAGGTTTTCGTTGTAGGGCGTCAGGAAGACCCGGGCGTACGAGCCGTGAAGGACGGTTTTCGTCGTCAGTTGATAGGCAACGCCGACGCGCGGCTGAAGCCCCCACCCACTGCTCAGGCCATCGTAGTTGTCATAGCGCAGGCCGAGATTCAGGGTGAGCTGGCGAAAACGGATGCTGTCCTGCAGGTAGGCGCTCTCTTCGTAGATGGTCGCCGACCCGCGAAAACGGAAGAGCGTTCCGCCACGCGTAAGGTCATATTGCAGCAAGGCGGGTTGATACGACGCGTTCTCCCCATAGCCGGCCGCGGCACACTGATTCGGAGAGGTGAGCGAAGCATTGGGAACCGGCGCTCCCGTCGCGTCCACACACGGAGAATTGAACGCAGGATCGGTCAGGCCTGTGCTGAACGCCTCCGACAGCGGCGTGACTTGTATCTGCACTCCGCCTTTCACGGTGTGTTTGCCCTGGGAATACGTGAGGTCCGCTCGCAGGCCGGTGCTGGTCAGCCGCCGGGACTGCGAAAGCGTCGCCGGCTGATCGGAAAACAACATTCGCCGAGGGAAAGTACTGCACCCGGTCCTGGCGCACCCATGTATTGGCAGTGAGCAGCAGCGACGGGCTGAACACATGGGCGAACGCCAATGCCACGTTAAAACTCGTCATGTGCTGGCGTTGGTCCTGGCCCGCAGCCTGCTGATCGTAAGTGTTTGGGGTTTGGAACCACGAACGCGCCGCGGACACGTTCAAATGAAACGAGGTTGCGTTGCTGAGCTGCCAGTCAAAGCGGTCAAACACGCTCTCGGCATTGCCGTTCGCATGCAGCGGCTGGAATTCCGGTGCATCCAGAAAACGCTGGCTGTTGACTCCGTCGAGTGCGATGAAATTGCCCAACGTGCTTGAGCCGGTTGCGAGCGTAACACTTGCCGTGGGAGTCGCAAACGAGCCGTACCCCAGCGAAACCGAGCCGTTAGCCTTTGCCGGAGTTTAAGCCGGAACGGGTTGTTGCCTCGACAATCAGGCTGGTCTTATCGCCAAATTCGGCGGGCGGAGCTCCCTGCAACGTCCGCATGTCTTGAATTGTGCTGGCGGCGATCTGGTTGGAAAAAATCCGGCTTTGCTGATCGGAGATCGGCTGCCCATCGACGCTGAACGATGTCTCTGCGTGCTCGCCCAGCGGATGAAAGACACCATTCGAATCCGCCGCTACGCCGGGCGTGGTCAGCGTTAAAACTGAACTCAAGGCAGCATTCACGCTTTCACTGGGCAGATTCTCAATAAGCCCACGACCCACCTGCGTCTGAGCCACGTTGATGGAGCCGACGTCGGCGGAGCCGGCTGCCACCGTGACTTGCTCCGCGGTGCTCTCGATGCCGAGCGCGACCGTCAGGTGGACCGATTCTCCTGAATGAACAACAATTCTCTGTTGCTCCGCCTGGAAACCTTGTGCCTGCGCGGTGAGTTTGTACTCGCCGGGTTCGACAGTGCTCGAAACAAAATTGTCCGGCCGCATCACTGCTGGCGCTTGAGCCGGCTCGCGCCCGTGCTCAACTCCAGCGCGGCGCCCGCGACCACGGCTCCGCTTTGGTCCTGAACCGTCCCGCAGACTTTTCCGGCTTGTGCCAACGCCGCAACCGGAAACAGACAGGCCGAGATGAGCAAGAGGCTACAACGCGGCGAAATGCGCAGAAAACACTTGGTGCCGAATCTCAAGTCCATCCTCAGCAAGACTTCCCGAGCGCGCAGCCGGAAGCCTGCCCACGTGACAGTAGGATACACTAAAAACTGTTAATCATAGTTAACAGTTGGGTGGAAATTACGGTTTGACAACCCAAATCTTCTCTGCCGCAGCCGCGCCCAGCCGAATCTGCCTCTTGTCTACGGTCAGCGAGATGGTGCCGTCGTAGTTTTGAGTCTTCACGCCCAGGCGGGCGCCGGGGCGGATTCCTTCTTTCTCGAAGAACTCCAACAACTTGCGGTCTCGCTCATACACGCTGGCGACCCTGTATTCTGACCCCGTCGCGGCCTCCGTCAGCAGGCACAGTCCCTTCTTGCGACGCTCCGACAACGCTGCGAAAAGCCAGGCCGTTTCCGTGCGGGCAAGTGTCTTTGTGTCCCAGCCTCTCGATCAGCGTCTTCTCAAATGCAGGCGAGACAGCGTGTTCCAGGCGTTCTGCTTCATCATGGACTTCGTACCACGGCATGCCGAAAATCTCCGACAGCATGCGTTCAATCAGGTGGTGGCGAAGAATGGTGCGCTCGGCAATTTGCCGTCCCTGCGATGTGAGCTGGACATGCCCATTGCTCTTGACGGTCACCAAGCTTGTCCTTGGTCAGGCGCTTCAGGGCAAAGGTCACCGCAGGCCGCGACGACGGAAAGCCAGTGTGCCAGCGTCGCGGCAATGACGGTTTCGCCCTCTGCCTCCGCTTCCGCGATGGCTTTAAGGTAATCCTCTTTCGATACTGTGATCGTTGTCATGAAAAGCGCGCAGGAACGCGTGCAGTTTAACACTCAAGCGAAGAAAAGGAGGACTATACGAACCGTCGACTGGCATGAGATAAGCTTCGGCGGGTGGATTAATGTCGGCGAGGAAGTTTCTTTGCTGAGGCCTCGGCTCCAACTGGTTCACGGAAGGGTTCCACAGAAATGCGCTCGTAACGCACTTCTACTACGGTCAGGTATTCTGTACCGCCCGGCAGGTGAACGACCACGCTGTCACCCGCGGCTGACTTCATCAACGCGCGCCCCAGAGGTGACACCCAACTGATGTGGTTGCGGTTGAGATCGATCTCGTCGGTGCCTACGATGCTCACCACTCGCTCCACTCCCGCGGCATTGGCGTAGCGCACGGTTGCTCCGAAGAATGCCCTCGTCGCCGCCTGCCCCGCTCGCGGAGCTTCCGGGTCCACCACTTCCGCGGCTTCGATTCGCTTGGTGAGAAAGCGAATCCGACCATCGATCTGCCGCAGGCGCTGCTTGCCGTACCGATAGTCGGCGTTTTCACTGCGATCGCCATTGCCGGCAGCCCACGCCACAACCTCCGTCACGGCCGGGCGTTCCCTGGTGAGCAGAAACCGGTGTTCATCTTTGAGGCGCTGCAACCCGCTCTGCGTTATGTAGTTCTTGGCTCCAGTCGCAGGCTCGTCCGCTTGTGGCTTTCTGGTAAATCCCTTCCGCATCTCGTAGTCCTTCCAAGGGGAATCTAGTGGGTGCCCGCAATGGAGGCGGAGGAACGCCAATAGAAAACACCGCAGGTGATCCGCGTTCACGGGAGTTCATCTGCGGCCCTAATCGATTTTTTCACATCGTGCAGTCCCATGAGCCTATCGATCATCTCGAACCCGGGAAAACGTGCTGGCCCGGTAGCGGCGAGTCATGCAGGGAGAATTTACCGCCGACGCTTTGTGGCGGCACGCTTGGCGGACACGTTGCTCGTCGATGGGGTGGCCTGCTTCGCCATCTGCGCCTTCCCCGCCTTGGTCAGCAAGCGTGATTGTTCGTACATCTCGATCCATTTCTCGCTAGAAATCGCCGAGATCAGCTTGCCAATCGCTGCGAGCGGCAAATCGTCCGGCGTCTCGAAATGAACGCAACACTTTCCCATGTCGAGCTTCTTCCCCGCCGCCTTGAACGCCGCCTTCAACTGTTCGAGCTGACGCGCACTCCAAAACGCGCCCATCAGGTAGAGCGAACAGTAGTTCTTCTGCGACGAGAGCGCGACGTAGCAGATCGGTTGCTGGTTGTAAGTGTCTGGATATCGAGACAGGGGGATCGTCCAGCCGATTGTGCCCCAGACGAGGCATTCATCGTAGCCGCGCGGAATGTGCTTGTTCACCAGTGCGCGCACGGTTGCGATCGTCTTCGCACGATCGGCGGGGAGTGAGGCGATGTATTGCGCTGGCGTCTTGACGTTCGATGGTGGTTTCATGGATGCGTCGCCTTCCCAAACGAAGTGTCCGAGCGAAGCCTAACACGAACGCTGTTGCCGGACGGGTGCCCACAATTGCCTTCGGTTGGAAATTGTGGGATAGCGAGGCTGTGTGGAGCGCGGCGGGATGCTACACGAAGGATCGTAGTTCCCACATTTCGCAAAAAATGGGAAACGCGAACCATCCATCGAAAGCAGGTCCTTGGCTGCGCTCAGGATGACAGCCTATAAGAGGATGCCTGTACGTGGCGCTGAAGCGCCGCACTACCCGAAACATCACGCCCTCAGTAGAACAAGTACTTCTGCCACTTGGAATCGGAGCGGCCCATCATGCGCATGATGTGGCGGCTGGTGTGCAGATTGAAGGCGTGGGGCTCGCGCATCAGCTTCATGTTGGCTTCGTTGGGCAGCATGTTGCCTTTGCGGCGATTGCAGTTGTGACAGCAGGCGACCAGGTTCTCCCAGCTCGACGCGCCGCCGCGCGAGCGCGGGATAACGTGGTCGAGCGTCAACTCTCCGGCGGCAAGAATCTTGCCGCAGTACTGGCAGGTGTTGCGGTCGCGCAGCAGGATGTTCTTGCGCGACAGGGCGCGGGTCTGGTGCGGGATGCGGCGATATTCCAGCAGGCGAATGACCGAGGGGACGTTCATCGCCAGCCTGGCCGCATGCATACGGTGGCCGTTCTCTTCTTCCATCATGGCCACGCCCTTGAGCACCAGGACGATGGCGCGACGGGCTCCGCACACGTTGATGGGTTCGTAGGACGCGTTCAGCACCAGCACAGGCGCGTGCATCGGCGAGCGCTGAACGCGTTCTTCAGGCGCAACGCGGGCGTGGTGCATGTATCCGGCTAACGATTTGTGTCGCGATGGTGAGCTCTGGGCCATGGTCATAGCTTGTTAAACCGAGGCGAGTTGTAGCGCCTCGATTTTCTCCCCCTCTGGTGCTTTGCTGAAACTTGGCGCGTCCGCACGCTTCAGTGTGCGTGCGACGGTCGCGGCAAAAACCTTCTCCGCTCCGGCGTGCTTCAGAACCCGCGCGCACTCGGACACGGTCGTGCCGGTCGTCATGACGTCGTCGACTACGATGACCGTCCGGCCGTTGATCTGCTGCGGGGCTGTGACGCGGAAGGCGCCATGCATGTTCTGAATGCGCGCTTCGCGATCGAGACCGACCTGCGACCGGGTTGGACGCTGGCGGACCAGCACATTGCGATCCAACACAAATTGCGGCGGAAGATGCTTTAGCGCTGCACGAGCGATCAGCTCCGCCTGGTTGAATCGACGCTCGCGCCGCTTGGAAGAATGCAGCGGCACCGGAACCACAATGGCGTCGACGTCCGTCAGGCGAAGCTGCTCAATACTGTCGGCCAGCAGCTTGCCCAATGGCTTGGCAGCGGGAAGCACGGCATCGTACTTGAGCAGATGAATCAGGTCGCGCAGACCGGCTTCGTATTCGCCATAAGAAACGGCGCGGTCAAAGTTCGGGGGATACTCACAACAGGCCTGGCATTGTCCGTTGCCGATGAGCAGTTGCGCCGGAGCCAGTCGCTCGCCGCAAAGCACACATTGGGCCATGCGGATGGGCGCAAGGGAATCCAGGCATTCAGGACAGACAGGCAGACGCGTGACGGAAACCAGAGGGGTATGACACAGACGGCAATCGGATGGGAAGAGGACCGCAGAAAGACTGCTAACAACCTTTTTGAAAGGCGCGACCAAGCTCACACGCGGCTCGACGCGCATAACTCGTCGTTTTCTCGCTACGGTTTCACAACTGCTGAAGACCGACCTCCGCTTTCAAGTGCCCTGAGACATCGCCCATGCGCCTGATTTGGTTGGCAGGAGAATACCAATGCCATCAGTATATGAAGTTTGATGCCGGCCTGCAATGTCACCCATGGTACGCGCCTTGGGTTCACAGTCTTTTCATATCGCCGCATTGATGGTGTAGCCTAATTCCTGGCGCGTTCACCCAAGCCTGCGGCGGTCGAACTGGTACTTGTATCAGGTACTTCCGGCATGTTAACGTGCGCGCTTGCTATATTCCGCGAACTTGCGGAGACCTCTGAGGTCCCAACATGAGCACTCCTACGATCGCTGAAGCCCGGCAAGAGCGCCGGGTCCACCGTCCTTACGTCCCCGACCACTTGGAGATGAAGGAGTTCACCTTCCGCGCCGTGCTGATCGGGTTGGTGCTGACCGGCATCCTGGGCGCAGCCAATGCCTATCTCGGATTGAAAGCCGGCATGACCATTGCTGCCACCTATCCTGCGGCGGTGATTGGCATGGCGCTGCTGCGGCTGATGAAGGGCAGCTTGCTGGAAGAAAACATCGCCCGAACCATCGGCTCGATCGGCGAGTCGGTGGCGGCGGGAGCGGTGTTCACCATACCGGCATTCGTCATGGCGGGCCTGTGGACGGGGCTGACCAAGGAACGCTACTGGAACTCGGTAGCGCTGATGGTGATCGGCGGCACCCTGGGTATCCTGCTGGTCACGTTGCTGCGGCGCGTGATGGTTGAGGATCCTGAGCTTCCGTATCCTGAATCCGTCGCCGCGTCTGAGATTCACAAGGCCGGACAGCAAGGTTCGAAGGCGGCGAAGATTCTGTTCAGCAACATGGGCTTCGGCGGCCTGCTGTATCTGCTGGGAGCGATCAACGTATTCTCGGCCAGCAACGTCTTCCTGGTGAACATTGCTACGCTCGGCAAACGGCTGAACCTGCGCACCAGCACCAATCCCAGCGTGGCAACAACGCTGACCGGCGGCGCTTCGATCCTGACCGCTCCGGACGTGAGCCCGGCGTACCTCGGTGTGGGATACATCATCGGACCGCGACTGGCCGCGCTGAACTTTGCCGGCGGCGTGCTGGCCTGGGGACTGCTGGTTCCACTCCTTACCTATACGATTGGCCCGTACCTGCAGGCACAGCAGCCCGCGGGCACGACGCTGTCGTGGACGCTGCTGGCTAACTCCATCTACTACTCCATCGTGCGCCCGATCGCAGTGGGCGGCATGTTGGTGGGCGCGTGCTACACGCTGTTCAAGATGCGCAAGCAGTTGATGATCGGCATGGGCCGCGCGGTTTCCGATCTGAAGAAGTCGGCGGAGGCACATGCGGGCACCAGCCGGACCGAGCGCGACCTTCCCGCGAAGGCTGTGTTTGCCGGAGTCGCCGTGGTCTTCATCGCGATGATCGCTCTTTACTACTAGTTCATCTCCAGCGCAGGAAACCTGTCGAGCTCGAAGGTGATCGCCGGCGCCCTGGTCGCAGCGGGCGTGATGATCATTCTGGGCTTCTTCTTCGCTGCTGTCTCGGGCAATCTGGTGGGCATGATCGGCTCGTCGAATAATCCGGTCTCCGGACTGACGCTGTGCACGCTGGTGGTCGCGGCGCTGCTGATGGTCGCGTTGGGAGTCTCGGGAACCGGCGGCGTGGCCGCCGTGCTGGGCGTGGCAGCCGTGGTTTGCGTGTCGTCGGCGGTCGCGGGCGAGATGTTACAGGACCTGAAGGTCGGCCACATCCTGGGCGGCACGCCGGCCAAGATGGAGATCGGCGACCTGATGGGCATCGTGGTGGCCTCGCTGGTGCTGTTCTTCCCGCTGGCGATTCTCGATAAGGCCTACCACTTCGGCAGTTCGGCATTGCCGGCGCCGCAGGCGGGATTGATGGCGATGCTGGCCAAAGGCATCGTCGGCGGCGACATGGCGTGGCCGCTGGTGATCGTCGGCATCCTGATGGGATTCGCGATGATCATGATCGAAGTGAAGAGCGTGATGCTCTTCGCCGTCGGCATGTATCTGCCGCTTGGCACTACCTTCGCCATCTTTGTTGGCGGACTGGTGCGCTGGATAACCGACAAGCTGCGCGACCGTCGCGGCTTCAACGATGCGCAGAAGGCGCGAGTGGACAACGCAGGGGTGCTTACCGCTTCAGGCCTGATCGCCGGCGAGGCGCTGTGCGGTCTGGTGATCGCGGGATTGGTCGGCTCAGGTCACGACGTGACATTGGTGAAGTGGACGCCGCCATTTATCGTGGCGCTGGTCGCGCTGGCAATCCTGATCTTTGCCATGATTCGCGTGCCGCTGGCCAATGCTGGAAGTCCGGATGAGCCGGCTCCGCCGACGGCGATCATGTAAGAAGTGATTAGTAATTAGCGAACGGAAACGAGCTGAATCGCTTTGCGCTACGACGCGGCGCAGCTGCTTTACAATGAACAGTGGAGCGATCCATGGGAACCATAACTAAAATCCCAGTTGAAGAGTATCTGCATACGGCGTATCGCCCGGACGTCGAGTATGTTGACGGCGAAATACAGGAGCGGAACGTGGGCGAGATTGAACACTCCGAAATGATAGCGGCTGTTCTGAAGTGGTTCTTCCGGCACGAAGACGACTGGCAGGTTCGGGTGCTACCAGACGTTCGAGTGCAGGTAGCCCCCACTCGCTTTCGTCTACCGGATATCTGCATGTGTTCCGCTTCCAACGCCGACCGGAAGATTGTTACCACCCCTCCGTTGTTAGTTGTAGAAGTCCTGTCCCCTGAAGACCGCATCGATCGCTATCACCAGCGCATTGACGACTATTGCCAGATGGGTATCCAAGGCGTCTGGGTTATTGATCCAGAAACTAATCGAGGGTGGGATTGCTCCACCGGCAACTGGATCGAAGCGACGCAGTTCCGGCTCGCGAACTCGCCGATCTATCTTGACCTGAACGCCCTGTCCAGCCGTTGAGGCGTGGGTTTTCCGCAGCTCTCTTACCGACGCTCTCACCAAAATACTCTACCGTTGGGGAGCGGCAGGCTTTGCCGGGGCCACGCTGGTTTCCGGCCTCCACCAGGGTGGATACACGAAGTTGATGGGCTGCTTTTTGTTTTCGTCCGCCCAATCCTGCTTCACCGATGCCAAGGTGTTGGGATCCTTAGTGTCGGGCGAGAAGTAAAAGTCCGGCTGCATGCAATCGCCCAGTCCATGCTGTTCGCATCCCGGCACAACTACTCTTTCATCGTTCATGTCCGTCATGTGGAGCAATAGATCCAGCACCAGGTATGCGACCGGAACCGGCTGCTGGTGGTAGGTCGCGAGCGTTGGCCGCTGGTCCGTGAGATGGCTTATCAACAAGGGAATCGCAGCCTGTCCAAGGTCTGCGATAGCTCGCAACTGCGGTGCCGGAACCACTCCGTCGCCCGGGTTTTCCGACACGCTCTTTCCGAAATAGGCAATGCTGTTGGTGTTGGTGATGTCTTCGGTATACATCTCCCCGAACGGGATGGTGGTGAGGGCATCAATCAGAGCTTCGTTCCTGGTTGCCGCCGGGTTCGCGGGCCTCGGGCTTGGCGCGGCCTGTTGGGCAACGCAGGGAAGTGATACGAGAGGCAAAAGGCAGCACAGAACCAGAGCGTGAAACCGGGGCATGCACCCATCCTAGCTTTCCCAAGAGCACGTCGGCAA
The DNA here is from genome assembly GCA_963819645.1 of uncultured Acidobacteriaceae bacterium. Lineage (GTDB taxonomy): Bacteria > Acidobacteriota > Terriglobia > Terriglobales > Acidobacteriaceae > CAVVDY01. The sequence continues at coordinate 246,053 of CAWFWZ010000002.1, read as the reverse complement.
ACTGTGCGCAGCTGTGCTTTCGAGATATTGAGTTCAAAGTGGGAGCGCTCGACTTCTCACATTCGCAGGTGATAACCCTCACTGCAACCTTCACTGGCTGGCGGTTGAATAGAGGTGCGCAGACAGCTCGCGCCTGGAGGCTTCATCGTGAGTCATTCGCCGGATCAGAACGTGGTGCTGTGTCCTCTTTGTCATGGCCATGGAGTCGAGCATAAGGAACTGCTGGTGGTGCGCTGGCGCAGTCGCGAGTTTGAGCAGCAATTGCAGACCATCGCGGATGAAGCTGCCTTCGGAGCAGAAGGCGGAATGGAAGATCCGATGGTGAAGCATCCGGTCTACAACAACGAGACGGATTAGGCGAAGAGCCTTCGGCTGCTCGAAAAGTCGGATTGGCAAGTTGCGCAACTGAGCCGAAAATCGGATGCGTCATTCGGTCAATCGTGCGCAGGGATTTCCATATCCGTTAGTGGCAGCGTATATCAACGGCGGCGTCCGAAACGTCAACCATCCTGCTTCGGCGCCGCCTAAAATGCTGCTTTTCGTACGTACCGCACATCTCCTCGTGCGCCCCGTCACAGACTGACGTTCGTTCCGGTACTACGATTTTCTGTAATTACTAAGGGGGATCTCCTATGGCAGCACCTTGGGCGCACCGCTACGCCCAGCGCACAAAATGCGCAAAAAGCTCCATCATTCGTGAACTGCTTAAACTCACCCAACGTCCCGAAGTAATTTCTTTCGCCGGAGGCATGCCGGCGCCCCAGGTGTTCCCGGTAGAGAAGTTCAAAGAAGCTTGCACGCGCGTGCTCACCGACAATCCGACGGTAGCGCTGCAATATGGGCCGACGGAGGGCTACCTGCCGTTGCGCCAGTTCATCGTCGACCAGATGGCGCGTTACGGGATATTGGCCAACGTCAATAATGTGATGATCACCTCGGGCTCGCAACAGGCGCTGGACCTGATCGCCAAGCTGCTGATCAATCGCGGCGACCGCCTGCTGGTGGAGTCGCCAACCTACCTGGGCGCGCTACAGGCCTTTGATTTGATGGGAGCCGAATACGTCACCGTTCCTATCGACGAACGCGGGCTGGACACCGACTATCTCGAAGCCGCGCTGCGTTCGGGGCCGAAGTTCATGTACGTTCTGCCGAACTTCCAGAACCCCGCGGGCGTCACGCTTTCGGAAGACCGGCGAAAGGAGCTTGTGCTGCTGAGCGACAAGTACGGCATCCCGATTATCGAGGACGATCCGTACGGCCAGCTGCGCTACGAAGGCGAGCACAAGACACCGCTGTTCGTGCTCGACCGCGAGAACATGCATCCTGAAGACGGGTACACGCTGGGCAACGTCATCTACCTGAGCACATTCTCGAAGCTGCTGGCCCCGGGAATGCGCATCGCCTGGATCGTTGCCCCGCCCGACGTAATCACACGTTTGAGCCAGCTCAAGCAGAGCACCGACCTCCACACTTCAACGTTTGCGCAAATGGTGACCTACGAGGTCGCGCGCGACGGCTTCCTCGGTGAGCACGTGAAGGTCATTCGCAAGTGCTATAGCGAGCGCAAAGACGCGATGCTGCAAGCGCTCAACGATTACTTCCCGCCGGAGGTCACCTGGACCCATCCTCACGGCGGACTGTTCCTGTGGGCGACGTTGCCGTCAAGCATTGATGCCCGCAAGCTGCTCGACCAGGCGCTACGCAACGACGTTGCCTTCGTTCCCGGCGATCCATTCTTCGCCGACGGAGACACGGGATCGCATATGCGGTTGAATTTCTCCAACGCCACGCCGGAGATGATCCGCGAAGGCGTTCGCCGTTTGTCGATCGCCGTTGCGCATGAACTGGAGCATGCGGGGCCGGTGATGGTAACGGTTTCAGGGAACTGCAACAGGACACGGGCCGCCTGCGGGCGGCCTTTTTCGCGCGCAATCTCTTCTCCTATTGCTCCCCGTCCCGATGGTAGAAACGCAGCTCTTCCTCCTGGCAAACTCAGTGCACCGCCGCCCCGTGTTTGCCAACCAGCAGCGCAGGCTATAATTACGCGCACGGATGGCAATCACTTCGGGTACGAAACTTGGGCCTTATGAAATCCAGGCTCCGCTGGGTGCTGGCGGCATGGGAGAGGTGTACCGCGCGAAGGATAGTCGTCTCGACCGCACGGTCGCCATCAAAGTCCTGCCTCCACATCTTTCGTCAGATATCGAATCCAGGCAGCGCATGGAGCGGGAAGCCAAAGCCATCTCCGCGCTGCAACATGCGAATATCTGCACCCTTCATGACATCGGTTCGCATGATGGGACCGACTTTCTGGTCATGGAGTATCTCGACGGGCAGACGCTGGCGGCTCGGCTTGAAAAGGGCCCGATACCACTCGATCAGGTGTTGAAGATTGGAATCGAGATCGCGCAAGCCTTGGACAAGGCACATCAGCAAGGCATCGTCCATCGCGATCTGAAGCCCGCGAACATCATGTTGACCAAAGCGGGCGCCAAGTTGATGGACTTCGGACTGGCGAAACCGACAGTTCCGTTTGCAGCGCAGGCGGTGGGCCCATTCACTCCTTCCACGCCGACCATCAATTTGGCTCAGCTTACCGCGGCGGCGCCGGCGCTCACGCAAAAGGGATCGGTGGTTGGAACCTGCCAGTACATGGCTCCCGAGGTTTTGCAGGGAGCCGAGGCCGACGGGCGCAGCGACCTCTTCAGCTTCGGATGCGTGCTCTATGAAATGGTCACCGGGCGTCGTGCCTTCGAAGGTAAATCGCAGCTCAGTGTATTCACCGCGATCCTGGAGAAAGAGCCGGAACCCATCGCAGCCAATCCCGCGCTGGCCCCGTCGATGCTCGACCTGCTGATACGCGGATGCCTGGCGAAAGATCCCAGCGAACGCATCCAGTCGGCGCACGATGTTGCCATGGAGTTGCGCTGGATTGCACCGATGAATGGCGGACCAGCGGACACCGAAGCGCCTGCCACGCCGATGGCGCGCCGCCTGCCCTGGTTGGCGGCGGTGGTGGCTGCAATTTGTTTGGGAGCGCTTGCCGGATACTTGCTTCGCACCGCTCCGTCTTCCCCCAGTATTCGTGCGGTTATAAATCCGCCACCCGACGAGCACTTCCGCCTGGCCTCTGACCTTGCCGGTCCGCCTGTGCTCTCGCCTGACGGTTCTTATGTCGCGTTCACGGCTGTGGGCAATGACGGCAAGACGAATCTCTGGGTCCGGCCCATGAACGGCGCGGATGCGCGTACTCTGCCTGATACCAACGACGCGATCTTTCCCTTCTGGTCGCCGGACAACCGTTCGCTCGGGTTCTTCGCGAATGGCAAGCTGCGAACGATTGATCTCAGTGCGACCACCGCGCAGACGTTGTGTGACGCGCAACTGGGACGCGGCGGAGCATGGAGTTCCACGGGCGTGATCGTGTTCTCGCCGTCGCCGATTGGCGCTTTGCTGCAGGTCAGCGCCAGCGGAGGCACTCCCACGCCACTGACCAAGCTAGACACCAGTCTGCACTCCTCACACCGCTGGCCTTTCTTTCTGCCTGATGGCAAACATTTTCTATACTTTGCAATGGACCACAACCCGTCGAGGCTCGCCAACAATGGCATCTACTATGCTTCGCTTGACGGACGCGAGAACCGCCTTCTGCTGCGGGCGCAAACCAATGGGATCTATGCCGATGGGTTTCTGCTGTTCAACCGTGGCGATCAGTTGATGGCGCAGCCGCTTAATCCGGATAAAGGTGTATTGAGCGGCGAGTTACAAGCCGTGTCATCCGATGTTTTGAACGATGTCTCCACCTGGCGCACTAGTGTCTCGGCCACCAATAGCGGGCTGCTGACCTTCGGCAATGGCAGTTCCGGGGCTGTGCAACTGGTTTGGATGGACCGCAACGGCAAGCCGCTGAGCATCGCTGCCGACAAGTTACAAAATTTGCAGTTTGCCCGACTGTCTCCCCAGGGAGATCGCATTGCGCTCACCATCGATTCCGGCATGAACGATGTCTGGTCACTCGATCTGGCGCGAGGAGTGAGCACGCGCCTGACCTTTGGCCCCACGGGAAACACGTTCCCGGTCTGGTCGCCTGACGGCAAGTGGATCGCCTATAGCTCGTTGCGGGCTTCCGGCAGCGGCATCTATCGCCGGCCCACCGATGGCAGCGGCTCGGAAGAATTACTGGTTCCCGATCCGCGGGGAGCTTCCTTTGCTCCCGATGACTGGTCGCATGACGGCAAGACGCTGCTCTACTCTCCGAACGTGTTCATGCAAAAAGACGATGGCGTATGGGCCGTGTCGCTAGGCGGCGATAGAAAACCACGCCAGATCCTCACGCATGGAACCAACGCAGTTCTGTCTCCGGACGGACGCTGGCTCGCCTACGAGTCAACAGAGTCAGGTCGAGTTGAAGTCTATGTCCAGGCTTATGGCGGCGGCGAAGGCAAATGGCAGGTTTCTTCTAACCTGGGCCAGACGCCACGTTGGAGCGCCGATGGTAAGGAACTGTTTTACTTCGACAACACGCAGTCGGTGGTCGCTGTGTCAGTGCAGGAGGCCGGCGGCGCGCTGCAATTCGGCGCTCCTCGACCCATCGTCAGCCAGTGGACGATCCTGACAATCCCCTTCTTCAGCGTCTCGCCTGACGGCAAACGATTTCTGATGGAACAGGTTTCGCAGCAGGTGAATCAGCCCATCACAGTGATCACCAACTTCACGGCAGGTCTGAAGAGGTAGGTTGCGAGATGTGGCTTTCCTTGCTCGGTGGTCGCGGTCAGTAGTGAGCCGTGAGCCAGCAGCGGAACCCGCCAGCCACCTGGCCGCAAATTAACATGACTTCGCTTCCCACCGAGCGCGCACGGCACGCCGACCAGCTTCTCGCTAACGAGCAGGGCTTGTCGCGCCAACTCACGCAGCGCCAGCTCGGCATGATGGCCATCGGCAGCGCCATCGGGACGGGCCTGTTCCTGGGTAGCGCGCTGTCGATCCGCATTGCCGGCCCCGGCGTGATTCTTAGCTACATCTTTGCCTCGCTCGTCACCATGGTTCTGATGGGCTGCCTCGCCGAGATGGCAGTCGCGCATCCTACCGCAGGATCGTTCGGCATCTATGCCGAGCTTTATCTGTCGCGCTGGGCGGGCTTCACCATTCGCTACACCTACTGGGTCGCGGTGTCGATCAGCGTGGGCAGCGAGGCGGTGGCGGCGGCGATCTATACGCAATGGTGGTTTCCCAACTCGCCCATGTGGGGATGGGTGGTCTTCTACTCGGCGGTGCTGATCTTGGTCAACGCGCTGAGCGTCGGCGCCTTCGGCGAATTCGAGTACTGGTTCTCCATGATCAAGGTGAGCGCGATTGTGGTGTTCATCCTGCTCGGGGCGGCGGTTATCTTCGGATACCACCAGGACCGGCCGATCGGCTTGGAGAACTTCCGCGCCTACGGAGGCTTCCTCCCCAACGGCATGCGCGGCGTATGGTTCGCGCTGGTGTTCGTGATGTTCAGCTTTCTCGGATCGGAGGTGATCGCCGTCAGCGCAGGCGAAGCCAAGGATCCGCAGCGCGCCGTGCCGCGGGCGATGGAGACCATGCTGGCGCGCCTCATCATCTTCTATGTCGGCGCCATCGCGATTCTCGTCGGCGTGATTCCCTGGACGCAGGTGCAGCCGGGGCACGACATCACGGTGAGTCCGTTTGTACGCGTCTTCGAGATCGTGCGCATTCCCGCCGCGGCGCACATCGTCAACTTCGTCGTGCTTACGGCGGCGCTGTCGAGCATGAACTGCAATTTGTATATGGCCACGCGCATGATCTTCTCGCTCGCGCGTGGAGGTTACGCCCCGCCTGTGCTGGGCCGCGTGTCGCGGAAGGGAACACCGTTTCCGGCGCTGCTGTCTTCGGGAGCAGGGCTGGCGATCGCGCTTCTGTTGTCGATCGTCTTGCCGAAAGGCGCCTACGTTTATATGTTCGGAATCTCGCTCTTCGGAGCGCTGTTCGCCTGGGTGCTCATCTTCATGACCCATCTGCAATTTCGCAGGCACACGCGCGGGCAGAACATTCGGCACTTTTTGCCGCTGTTTCCCGTGACCACGATCTTCGGAATGTTGGCGATCGTCGCCATTCTAATCTCGACGTGGTGGGTGGAAGGCATGCGTGTCGCGTTGCAATCAGGAATTCCGTGGCTGCTCCTGATTACGGCTGTGTACTACATCTGGGGACGCAAGCGTGGCGTGTATGCCGCCGTGCGAAAATCCAAAGCAAACGCTGAGGCGGCGGACTAAGAGTTAGTCGGCATACTCCTACTTTGGCGAGATTCAAGATTCTTCTTTGAATTAACCTCGTTTCCATTCGATCAGGTGTAAGATTCGTCGCAAGAATTTCGTCTTGGAAGTAGTCAACTCCGTCCCGCACGTCTGAGACGAAGACGTCTTAACCATCACCAACCAGGCCCAGCGACCTCCCGGCACTTGGAGGTGCATGATGCGGTTTGATCGTTATCTCCCCAGTACATCGCAACGGTTGAACTCCGTTCGCCTTCCGGCGAAGGGTGCGGTGCAACTTCGAACCACGTTGTTCGTCGTCTTTGTTTCTCTTTGCCTATTTCCAAATCTGGCCACGGCAGCATCGCCGCATGTTTATGTTTCACCCCAAGTTGGACCGCCCACGAGCCAAGCAGAAGTTGTGGGCAACGGATTCGATCCCAACGCCACCATCGACCTCTACTTCGACAGCACCGACGTCGGCCTTGTGGTCACCGACAGTCACGGAAGCTTTGGATTGGCGCTGAAAGCGCCGACCGTTCGGCAAAGTGGAGGCGCGATACGTGATACCCGCGGACGCGGTTCCGGGTACACACTCGATCACCGCCGTCGAACGCATTACTCAGCTACAGGCGCAAGTGCCGTTCACCGTCAGGACCGACTGGGCAAAGTTTCACTTCGATCTCAGCAACACGGGCTTTAATCCTTATGAGAACGTTTTGAGCCCGGACACGGTCGGAAATCTCGCGCTGAATTGGCAGAACACGACGGCGAGTGCTTCGCCGGTGGTGGTGAACGGCGTGCTATACGTCGGTACCTACAGTGACAATGGCAGTGCCCTGGTGGCTCTGAACGCGAGCACGGGAGCATTGCTGTGGACGCACCCCGTCGCGGATGTCATCGCTAATTCCGCGCCGGCGGTGGCCAATGGCGTAGTCTATGTCGCCTGCGGCCAATTCGAAGGACCCCTGTATGCCCTGAACGCCAGCACGGGAGCACTGCTGTGGCAGTACACGATTGCGGGGGGTATCGGGGCTTCGCCGGCGGTGGCCAATGGTGTGGTGTACATCGGCTCCGTCGGTAATACCTTATACGCCCTGAACGCCACCACGGGAGCACTCCTTTGGACGTACCCGACGAGTTCAGCCTACTCTTCGCCGGCGGTGGCCAACGGCGTGGTCTATGTCGGCTCCGATGGCTTAGACGCCCTGAACGCCACCACGGGAGCACTCCTGTGGAAGTACCCGGCCGCCGTTGGTTCCTCACCGGCGGTAGCCAACGGTGTGGTCTTTTTCAATTCGTGGGGTGGTACCTTCTACGCCCTGAACGCCACAACGGGAGCGCTCTTGTGGTCGAGCGGGATCGGGCAAGGGGTAGGCTCTACGCCGGCGGTAGCCAACGGCGTGGTCTATGCCGGTGGGTACGAGAGCGTCGATGCTCTGGATGCCGGCACCGGCGCGCTCCTTTGGACGTATTTGACCGGAAATAATGTTGGGTCTTCGCCGGCGGTGGCCAACGGCGTGGTCTATGTCGGCTCCAATGACTACAACGTGTACGCCTTGAACGCCAGCACCGGCGCACTCCTCTGGAACTACACAATGAGCAATTGGGTCGAGTCTTCGCCGGCGGTGGTCAACGGCATGGTATACATCGTCGACAACAGCGGGAACCTCGACGCCTTCGGTCTACCGAACCAGCAAAGGTCGGAGAAGTTCAGCCCGCCGCAGCGTCCCGACCCGGCTCGGCTGACGCCCGACTGGAGGCTGCAGCCAAACACAGCCGCAACGCCCAGCAAGAAATAGTCAAGTACTTGCGAAACAAACCTCGGGCGCGGAATAATCTCCGCGCCCATTTTCCTGTTTACGGTTCTATGGAGTCCCCAGGGACGACACGTGCCGCCCCTGTGGGGCTCCAAATAATTTTTGGGTTGCGCAACCCAGCACTCCGCTACGCTCCGTGCTGGGCTGTCATCACACGCCCTTCGGGCTTTGATTGTGGGCTGTCATCGCACACTTCGGGCTTTGATTGTGCCGCTGCCGAAAGAGAATGGCGGCCAACGCTAACGCTGGTCGCCAACTGCCATCTGAACTGCCGATCCCGAGTGCTTACTTAGGCTAAGCACTCCCAACTAGATTCTGACAACTGACCACTGGCAACCGACAACTTTTTAATACCCATGCTCTCCGCCCTCTTCCAGATTCACCTTGCCGCGGAACATGCGGAAGATGAAAACGAAATAGGCGATGGCGAAGACCATGCCGATGCTCCACCACACAAAGCCGACGGCCATTCCATGCGCGCCAGTCTTTGTGTTCTCGATGGTCAGGCTGTAGGCCGGATCGGTGCTGGATGGCAGCACCATCGGGTAGAGCGCGAACGCCGCGCCCACCAGCATGCCGACGATGTATCCGCAGGAGCCGAGGAACGCGCCCAGATCGTTTTTCTTCTTCATCGCCAGGAACATATAGAGCAGGCTGACGATGACGACCAGGGGAATCACAAACCCGATCGGCCAATCCTCGTAGTTGTGCAATACCTTAGGCTGAACATACAGCGTGGCAATCAGGCTCAATCCGGTGAGCGCTACTTGTATGGCCCATAGCGATGAGGCGACTTTGCGCGCGCGCTGCTGCAGGTCGCCTTCCGTCTTCATCGACAGATAGAGACAGCCATGCACCGTCAGCGTCACCAGTGCAATGACGCCACACAGCACGGTGTACCAGTCGAGGATGCCGTTGTTCTTGCCGACGAGGAAGTTCGTCCACAGCGGCTCGAAGAAGTAGCCGTCGGCGTTCAGCGGCACGCCGCGAACGACATTGCCCAGCGCCGCTCCGAAGAAAATCGCCAGCAACATGCTCGAGACGTTGAAGACGACATCGAAGAAGCCCTGCCACATCGGCTCGTCGATATGCGCGCGGAACTCGATACCGATGGCGCGCAACATCAGCAGCCACAGCACCATCATCAGCGGAAGATAGAAGCCGCTGAAGCTGGATGCATAGAGCAGGGGAAAGGCGAAGTACAGCGCGCCTCCGGCAGCAAGCAGCCAGACTTCGTTGCCGTCCCACACCGGGCCAATGGCGCGCAGGATGGTGCGCCGTTCGTCGTTGGTCTTGGCGATGCACAAATGGATGGCGCCTGCGCCGAGGTCGAAGCCGTCGAGCAGAACGTAAGCGGCCACCATGACCGCGACAATCATGAACCAGAGCGTTGCCATGGCTATCGCACCTCCACGGAATTCATGCTGATCACTTTCGGTCTTTCGATCGGCGACGGCTCAGGCCCGTGCTCGATCTCGCGCGTTATAAGGAAGATGAACAGAATCGACAGCACGGTGTACATTCCGGCAAATCCCAGGAAGGTGAACCAACCGTTGCCGGCTGAGACCATCTTCGAGTAGCCATCAGCGGTGCGCATCAGGCCGTAGACCAGCCAAGGTTGACGTCCGAGTTCCGCCGTCATCCAGCCCGCAGTATTCGCGATGTAGGGGAACGGCGCCGCCAGCAACAGGATCCACAGCATCCAGCGTGCGTCGTAGAGGGCACCGCGCCACAACAGTAATGCCGCGACCACTGTGATCGCGATGAACAGTGTCCCCAGGCCGACCATGATGTGGTACGAGAAGTAAAGCAGCGGAATGTTCTGCGGCCAGTCGTTCTGTGGAACGTCGTTCAGACCCTTCACTTCGGCGTTCCAGCGGCGATAGGTCAGGAAGCTGAGCATCCTCGGAATGTGAATGCCGTTGTCGATGCGTCTGCGTCACCATGTTGGGCTGGCCGATGATGACCAGCGGCGCGCCCTCCTGGGTGTTGAAGAGCATCTCCATCGCGGCCAGCGTCACCGGTTGCTTCTGCGCCACCATCTTGCCGGCGTGGTCTCCGGTGGGAAACAGTTGCAGGACGCTGAAAATGAGTCCAGCGATCACGCCCGTGCGAAGGTAAATGCGACCCTGCTCGGTGTGCTTCCTGCTCAGCAGATAGAAAGCGCCGATGGCCGTCATCACAAATGCGCCGGTGACCGCGGCGCCGCTCATGTTGTGCGCGTACTGCACCAACGCCCAGGGATTCAGCAGCAGTTGCCAGAAGCTGGTGAGCTGCGCGGTGCCGTCGGCCGCCTTCGCGTAGCCGACGGGGTTCTGCATCCAGGCGTCGGTAGCGACGATGAAGTAGCCGGAGAGCCACGATCCGAAGAAGACCATGAAGGCGCAGAACCAGTGCATCGTCTTGCTCAGGCGCTTCTCGCCATATAAGAAGAGGCCGAGGAACGTCGATTCAAGGAAGAAGGCGAACAGGCCTTCCATGGCGAGCGTCTGGCCGATCACGCCTCCGGCGAAACGCGAGAAATGCGACCAGTTGGTGCCGAACTGAAACTCCATCGGGATGCCGGTGATGACGCCCATGACGAAGTTGATACCGAAGATCTTGGCCCAGAAGCGGGCGGCGCGATCGTAGGCTTCATCGTTTTTGCGCAGGGCGATCGTCTTCAGCACCACGATGAGCAGCGCCAGGCCCATGGTGAGCTGAGGAAAGAGGTAGTGGTACGTCACCGTGAAGGCAAACTGCAACCGGTGAATGAGGAGTGCTGCGCTATCCATGAATTGACCTCAACAGGAATACGAGTACACAGCGGTGCGGAACGATTCGACTCATTGGAAATGTTGGGTTTATTGTCGGCTATCGGACGCACGGCGGGCTGTGATTCACGTCACAGACGGGAAGGTTAAGCGGGGATAGCGCAAGGCAAGAGGCGCGAGACGGTTCAGCAAGAGGAGGGAAATGCAGGTCCTTCACTTCGTTCAGGATCACAATCTGCAAATCATCGTGAACGGGATACGTTCGCGGCGCGCGCAACTGCAGGTCCCTCGGCTCCTCGTCCGCCTGCGGCGGACTCGTCGCTCGGGATGACACTGGAAATTGGGTGCTGTACGGCGCGGCTGAAGCCGCGCCCCTCAAGCCAAGCGCCAAAAGCCAAAAGCCAAAAGCCAAAAGCCAAAAGCCAAAAGCCAAAAGCGGCTCTCTTCAGCTCGGCCGAATGTTCTGGTTCACGCGGAAGAAGTTGTTGGGGTCGTACTTCTTCTTCACCTCCGCCAAGCGCGCATAGTTGTCTCGGAAGCTGGCCTGCACGCGCTCCTGGCCCTCATCCATCATGAAGTTCACGTACGCGCCGCCTGCCGAGTAGGGATGCAGTGCCTCCCAGTATTCCTTGCACCACGCGGTGATCTTGTCGGCGTTCGCCGGATCGGGGTCGACGCCGACGATGACCTCGGCGAAGAGTGCCTCGCGGAAGCTGTAGGCGGTTTCGTTCTTGCCCACGCGCTGCGGCGCGCCATTCACCGGGTACAGATGCATGGTCGAGAGCATGGTGGGGATCTTCGGTCCGTGCTCGGCATGACGGGCGATGGCTTCGTCGCTCAGCTCGGTGAAGTTGTCGGCGCGCCAATACCACTGCAAGCCGGGAACGAACAGGCCATCAAAGATGCTCTGCACCATGGGAAAGGGCGCAGGCGCGACATGGTCGAGCAGCGGATGGCCCATGGAGCGAATGGCCTTGGTAGCGTTGTCCATTTCCTCCGCCGTGCCGGTGCCGCACCACACGATGCCGCAGACCTTCTTCAAGTGCAGGTGCTCGGGGAACATTGGCGCGGGCGGAATTACCAGGTAGGCGAAGAAGCCGCTGACAGTCTCCGGAGCGGTCTTGATGAAGTCACGATAGGCCTTCAGCACGTCGGCTGATTCTTCCAGCGGCCAGAAGGTCGGGCCGAACTGTACCGTATCGACGGGCTGCATTCGAAATTCGAATGAGGTGACCACGCCGAAGTTTCCGCCGCCGCCGCGCAGCGCCCAGAACAGGTCGGAGTTCTGCTTATCGTTCGCTGTGACAAATCGGCCATCGGCCAGCACCACATCGACCGAGAGCAGGTTGTCGATGGTCAGACCATAGCGGCGCGAGAGATAGCCAATGCCTCCCCCGAGCGTGAGTCCGGCGACTCCGGTGGTGGAGATAAACCCGCAGGGCACGGCCATGCCGAAGGCGTGGGTCGCGTGATCGACATCGCCCCAAAGGCAGCCCGCTTCGACGCGAACGCTCTTCTCCGCAGGATTCACGCGAATGCCCTTCATGCGCGACACGTCGATCACCAGGCCGTCGTCGCAACATCCCAGGCCGGCGCCATTGTGTCCGCCGGCGCGAATGGCGGTGAGCAGGTCGTTCTCAACGCCGAACTTTACTGCCGCTATCACGTCGGCTACGTCGACGCACTTCGCGATCAGCAGCGGACGCTTGTCGATCATGCCGTTGTAGAGCTTGCGGGCGATATCGTAGCCCGGATCGGTGGTTTGAATCAGCTCGCCGCGAAATGCAGCCTTGAACTGATCGAAAGATTGCGGCGACAGTGCCGTAGAAGTGCTAGCCATCTCACCCTCCTGGGAAATATGGGGAAAAGCATAGCACTACTTTTGGGCGGGATTTGCTGGTATTTTGCCAGAAATTCGTCACCAAAACGTAAAAAGCCACAGCCCAATCACCACAATAACTTCAGTGCGAATTGCACCTGGCGTGACGTGGTCGCAGTGCTGGTGATGGCTCCTGCGGTGCCCGAGACACCGGAAGGGGTGAAGGTAATCAGCGCCGGGGTATTGAAGTTGGCGCGATTGAGCAGGTTGAATATCTCGGCGCGGAATTGCAGGCTCATGCTCTCGCGCAGCTTGGTGTTCTTGATGGCGGAGAAGTCCCACGTTGCCAGACCGGGTCCGACGAGGTTATCGCGCGTGGCGTTGCCAAAGAATCCGCTGTTCGCCGGCGGCTGCAAGAATACGTTGGGATTGAACCACTGCGCCGGCGTGCCGAGAGTCGGATTTCCTGTGAAGTTGGGATTGTTGAATGGCCGCACCGGATTGCGTGTGTCGCCGTTATTCGAGGGGTTATAGCTGAGCTGCGCGGTGAAGGGGAATCCGCTCTGCAGGGTGAGGATGCTGTTGACGCTCCAGCCGCTAATCATGGTGCCGCCAAATCCGCGGAGTCCGCTTCCGAACTGCTTGCCTTGTCCAAACGGCAGGTCGTACACCGCGCTGATGACGGCGATATTGCGCGCGTCGTAGGTAGCCGGTCCCCAATCGGCGCGAACGTCGTAAGGATTGGAGACCAGGCCAGGCGCATTGCCATCCGTAGTGCCGTTCACCGAATCGCCATCGTCCAGCGCCTTCGACCAGGTGTAGACGGCGCGCAGCGCGAGTCCGTTGCTGAAGCGGCGATTGAAATCCACTTCCAACGCGTTGTACAAGCTGTCGCCCACGCCGAACCATGTCCAGGTGTTTGCCAGCGTCGGATTCGCCTTGGGCGTTCCGGCGGGAATGTAATACGAACCCGCCGGGACGGGAGTGCCCGCCAGTCCCACCGGGAAGTTGCTGGGATACACCGCCGGACATGGCGACGCCGGACAGATGGTCGGGACAGGAGTGTTGCCGTCGACGCCGACGATCTCGTGATATCCGTGCGAGCCGACATAGCGCAGCGAGAACGTCGTGTTGGGCGTGATCTGCTGTTCAACGCCGAATGTCCAGGAAATCAGCGTGGGCATCTTCAAGTTCGGCTGCACTCCACCCGGCACCAGCAGCGCCTTTTTCGGTGGCGGAGCGTTAGGATTGATCGGCAGTTGCGCAACCGGTAGCGATGCAATGCTGTACGTCGGATTGAACGGCGCGTTCTGGTCCATGCGATAGCCGAGCGCGTCCTGAAGCTCGTAGTACATGCCGAAGCCTGCCTTGATCACCGTTTCAGGATGGATCGCATACGCGATGCCGATGCGCGGCTCAGGCAGAAACTTCGCGTTGTTGGTGCTGAACGCGCTGCTGGCGATTCGTGGCTGGCTGGAGATAACGCCGTCGCTGAACGCGTAATTCGCGGCGCGCCCATGCGCCTCGTTCCATCCTGTCGATGACTCGAAGCGGAAGCCGAGCGTCAACGTAAGTCTCTGGGTCGCACGCATCGTGTCCTGCGCGTACAGGGAAGAGAACAGCGAGCGCCAGTTCAGCTTGGTCGGCGCAGGATCGTAGAGGAAGCTGCTGGTCGTTCCCTGCAGAAACGTTTGCAAACTTGCGAAAGTGGCTTGGCCGTACTGGCTGAGCGCGATGTTCTCGTTCGACTGGAACTGCTGAACCCAGGCGCCGAACTCAAACTGGTGGCGTCCTTTGGTCCACGAGACTTGGTCGGTATAGGTATAAAGGTTGCGCGCAACATGCAGGTTGCTGCCGTTGTTGCTGCCCGCCAGCCCCAGCTGCGCCTGCGGATTCGAAGCTGCGCTTCCGCCCACGACGACTGCTCCCACCGGATGCCCAGTGAGAAAGCCCGGAACGTCGGCCGCCGGTGTGCCCGGCGTAGGCTCGCCGGTGAAGAAGTATCCGGCGCGGGAATATCCAAAGCGCGCGGTATTCAGCAGAATCGGAGAGAAGACATGCGTCTCCTCCAGTGTCGCTACCTGCTCGGTAAGACTGAGCAGGTCGGTGCTGTAGGGGTTGAGCGGCGTGGCCGTGACATCGTTGCCGCTGTCGACGGTATAGATCGCGGAGAAATTGTCCTTCGACGAAAACACCTGATCGAAGCGGGCGTTGCCGAAGTACTCGCGAATGGTTTGCAACGGGCTGCTGGAGACGGCGGCGATTCCGTTGAAGTCAGGGTCGGTCGCCGACGGCGTGGGCCATAAGTTCAGCAATGGTTGAACACTGGGAGCGGCAGCGGCGCGCGAGGCCAGGTCGGGAACGAAGGCGACGGATGTCTGGTGCAAGTTCTGAATGAAGCCTTCGAAGTTGACGAAGAAGAAACTCTTGTTCTTCACGATGGGGCCCGCCGGAGGAAGCGCCGAACTGATTGCGCTGGAAGGGCGGCGCAGAGCCGGCATCGAAGTAATTCGGCGCGTCGAGCGCGTTATTGCGCAGATATTCGTATACCGAGCCGTGGAACTGGTTCGTTCCCGACTGGGTCACGATGCTGACCTGCGCGCCGGGCCGCTTGCCGTACTCCACGCCGTAGTTGTCGCGCAGTACATTGAACTCGCGCACCGCCTCGACGCCCAGCAGGTTCTGGCTGGGGCCCCCGGGCTGCATGTTGTTTTCTGCCGCGCCGGTAAATTCCACGCCATTCAACAGGAACATGTTTTGCTGCGGGCGCTGGCCGGAGGCCGAGAAGTTATTACCCGTGGTTGAGTTGGAAACACCGATGCCACCCGTCTTCTCCGCGGTGAAGTTTACGATTCCCGGATTGAGCGTGAGCAGCAGGTCGAAGCTGCGTCCATTCAGCGGCAGTTCCTTGATCTCCTGCGTAGCCGATGAGGCCGGAGATGTTCTGCGTGGTCGCGTTTACCAGGGCGGCGTCGCCGGTGACTTTGACTTGCTGATTGACGTTGCCGACAGCGAGCGTCAGATCCAAATTCGCATCCTGACCGATGACGAGCGAGATCCCGGAGCGCACGCGCTCAGAGAAACCATTTTTTGCGGCGCGCACTTCATATTGGCCCACCGGAAGAGCCGCCAGTTCGTAGCGGCCGGCGGCGTCTGTCAGTGTGGAACGAGTCAGGCCGGTGTCTTGATCCTTGGCGGTGACAGATGCTCCCTGGATGACGGCGCCTGTGGAATCACTAACCCGTCCTGAAATAGCGGCTGAAACCTGGGCCTGGGCAGCGAGGGGGTACAGGCTGCAAAAAACCAGCCCCGCAAGCAGGCAGAGCAGGGAAGACAGGCGCACGTTCACCCCAGCTGCGAAGATTCGCAGTTAGTCGATTAAATCGAAGCTAACCGTTACTGTCAAACGTTTATGCGCGAATGGTTATTCCGGCAGGATGATCATCACTTCGGTGGACTTGATGAGTGCGGCGGCGACCTGGCCCTTCTTCAGGCGCAACTCGCGCACCGCATCGGCGGTGATGATGGAGGTAATGTGCTGCTCACCAATCGACAACGTCACCTGAGCCAGCAGGCCGCTGACCTTGATGTCGGTGATGCGCCCGACGAGCTGGTTGCGTCCGCTGATGCGGCGAAAGGTTTTGCGCCGCTTAGCGGCAGATCCAGAAACGGTTACGCGCGGCAGGAAGCGGTCAATCTCCGACTCGGGTATGCGGTGATGTCCGCCGGGAGTCTGCACCGTCTTGAGCTTGCCGCGGTAGATCCACTGCTTCAGCGAGGAGTAGCTGATTCCCAGCACCTGGGCGGCATCGCGCGGCGTATAGAGTTTAGGCATAGTCCCCGATCGTGATTTCCAGAAGCCTAATGGCGTTCTACCAAGGGTAGCAATTGGAAGACGTCACGGCCTAGGTGTCACTTTGACGCTATTCCACTAAAGTGCTACCCGCACTAGGTGTCGCAACTCCGTTGGCGTAAAAACGTCGAATATTCACTTGGCGACGAGCGCAAGTTCGACTACACTTCTTGCGCAACCCGGTGCGAAGGATTTCAGGGTTTCTATTGCCGCGCGGCGATACCCTGCTTTGCGATCTGGGTGAAGCTGGCAGACAGAAGTGCGCTGTCTGTATGTGTACGTTAGTTGACTGAAATTTGGGAGGAGTAACATGCGCAAGCTTTCCCTGTTAATGTTCACGCTGGTGATTCTGTGCTTAGCTACCACAGCTTTCGCCGACAACATTGTTTTCGACCTTTCCCCAACCAACGGTACGACGAGTCGCGGAGCCGGCGATGGAACCGGCCAGGGCGTCAGCGTTCAGACTACGCAGACTCTCAGCGACGTCGAGTTCTACCTGGACTCGCCGAATGGTGGCAACTTCAAGTATTTCGTCTACGACAGCACCAACACTAACCTGTTGTTCCTGACCACGTTTAATGTAGGTCCCATTTCGCAGCTGACGTGGGTTGCTGCACCCGTCAACTTCACTCTTCAGGCTGGACAGACCTATAACTTCGGCGTGATTTCTGACTCGAGCGCGGATTATGGCTACATCTTCCCGCCGATCAACTACAGCAACAACGGCCTGACCGCCATCACCACCGGCAACGACAACTACAGCGGCTATGGCGTTCCGATCTTCAGCGGCAATGGTGGCGCTGAAATCGGTCTGCGCCTGAGCGAAGCCAGTGTTCCGGAACCGGGCAGCATGGTTCTGCTGGGCACGGGCGTTCTGGGCTTGGCCGGCGTGCTGCGCCGCAAGCTGATGCTGTAATCCTGTTCCCTCGTTAAGTTTTGCTGGCCGGAGCTTCAGAGCTCCGGCTTTTTATTTGCGCAAGACTTAAACCATGCGGGTGACCGTCTCGCTGACCGGGTGGGAGCAACTCACAAAGCAAAAGGCCGGCGCACTGGCCGGCCTCTGCTGGAAAGCAAACTAGCTACTTCTTCGGCGCGATCGAGTCCTTGGCTGCCTTGGCCACGCGGAACTTCACTACGGTCTTGGCAGGAATCTTGATTGCCTCACCGGTCTGCGGGTTGCGGCCCATGCGGGCTTTGCGGGCAGACTTCACCAGGCGGCCAAGACCCGGCACCACGAATACGCCGTTCTTCTTGGTCTCTTTGATTGCGACTTCCGCCAGCGCATCGAGGAACGCGGCGACTTGCTTGTTGCTCATCTCATGCTGCTCGGCCATGTGCCGCACCAGCTGAGTCTTTGTCATACCTGCTGCCATTGGGTACTACCTCCTTGAAGGTTGAGCCAATAATGACGCTCAATTGAACGGTATGTTATACCAACGACGGGCGCTCGCAAAGCATTTTCAGCCTTATTTTATGCGGGTTTTCCACAGGCAGGGTCGTTTAGGGCCGCTTTTTATGCGGTTACGGAGCAAGGTTCCCAGATAAGCAACACGGAAACAAGGGCCAAATCGAGCGCGTCGCTCCTTATTTCGCCAGGAATACCGCTACGCTGCGAGCTTTGACGACATAGCTATCCTGCGACAGCAAAGGGAATTCCTGACCGTCGTCCGCGATATCGTGCGGCGAGGGCAACGATGTGTCCACCATTCGGAACCACTCGTATTCGCCGATTTGCGGCAACTCGAACTGGTGGTCTTCCCAGTGCGCGTTGGCGATGAAGTGAAGGTCCTGACGCGAGCCGTCGGCATTGAATTGCGTGAGTTGCATGGCGACGCTGCGAGAGTCGTTGCTCCAATCGGGTTGCATTCGTTGCACCCCATGCCAGGTGACGTGAAAGCCGTCGGAGCCGCTGAAGTTGAAGGTCGAGCGGCGCAGCAGGGAGCAACGCTTGCGGAAGCCAATCAGCAATCGGAAGAAGCGCACGAGATCGGCGTTGGAGTCGGCCATGTGCCAGTTCACCCAACTGATTTCGTTGTCCTGGCAATACGCATTGTTGTTGCCCAGTTGCGTGCGCTCGAACTCATCGCCCGCGAGGATCATCGGCACTCCGTGTGCCATCAGCAGGATGGTTGCGAAGTTTCTGCGCTGCCGATCACGCAGGTCCTGGATGCCGCCGTCCGCGGTTGGGCCTTCCGAGCCGCAGTTCCAACTGTTGTTGTCGTTCCCGCCGTCGGCATTGTTTTCGCCGTTGGCAAGGTTGTGCTTGTCGTTGTAGGAGACAAGGTCGTTGAGCGTGAATCCATCGTGGCAGGTGATGAAGTTGATGCTGTGATAGGGCTCACGCGCGCTGGTCTCGTACAAATCGGGACTGCCGAGCATGCGCGTCGCCAGCGCGGATGTCATGCCGGGATCGCCCTTCACGAACTTGCGGATGTCGTCGCGGAACTTGCCGTTCCACTCCGCCCATCGGCCCCACGCGGGAAAGGTTCCCACCTGGTAGAGTCCGCCGGCGTCCCAGGCCTCGGCGATGAGCTTGGTGTTAGCGAGCACCGGATCGTAAGCCATGCTCTCCAGCAGCGGAGGATTGGCGAGCACCGAGCCATCCTGACCGCGCCCCAGCACCGAAGCAAGATCGAAGCGAAAGCCGTCGACATGAGTAGCGATCACCCAATAGCGCAGACACTGGATGATGAAGTCGCGCACCACGGGATTATTGGCGTTGACTGTGTTTCCGCAGCCGGTGAAGTTTTCGTAGGCGCCGTTCTGATCGAGGATGTAGTAGGTCGGGTTGTCGATGCCGCGAAACGAAAATGTCGGGCCGTGCTCGTCGCCCTCGGCGGTGTGATTGAAGACGATGTCAAGAAACACTTCGATGCCCGCCTCGTGGAAGGCCTGCACCATCTGCTTGAACTCGGTCACCTGCTCGCCATCGCCGCGCTTCGACGAATACGCGGTGTTGGGAGCAAAGAAGGCGCGCGGCTGATATCCCCAAAAGTTCAGCAGTTGCTGGCCAGTGAAAGGATTCGCGCGATCAGTGTCAGCCTCTTCGAATTCATTCACCGGAAGCAACTCGACCGCCGTGACGCCCAGTTGCTTCAGATAAGGAATCTTCTCGACCAGCCCGGCAAAGGTTCCGGGATCGGCCACCATTGAGGTTTCATGCACGGTGAATCCGCGGACATGCAGCTCATAAATGATGCTGTCCACCAGCGGGATATCGAGTGGCTGATCGCTTTGCCAGTCAGCCAGCCCCAACTCCTTGATCACTCCTACGCGCTGCGGAGCGTTGGCCTCGCTGTGTGCTCCCCAAACGCCTCCACCGGAAATGACGCGCGCGCATGGATCGATCAGAAGAATGGCCGGATTGAACCGGTACACCGTTGGGTCAGGGTTGGGCTGCATGTCGAAGCGATAGGCATAGTGCATACCGGGATCGGCGTTCTCCACAAATGCGTGCCACATCTGGCCGGTGCGATTGTGCTGAGGATCGAACGCAAGTTCAGCCAGCGTATTGTGCGTTGCAGGATCGATGAGCACCAGCGTGCATGAGGTGGCGTACTTGGAGAAGATGGCGAAGTTGACTCCGCGGCGGAACGGCGTCGCGCCCCAGGGAATGGGCGATCCCCGCTGCATGGTGAAGGGTGTGGTTGCGGGCTGGCTGGTGGACTGGACTGTGGGCGCACTCATAGGTACCTCCGACGAAATGGGCGAGATGTATGGTGGCAGAAAGCGGGAGGGTGAACAAGGGGTTTCGACAAGGTAGCTGAAAGATTCAATGCCAGTGTCATCCCGAGCGAAGTCAAGGGATCTGCAGTTTCGCAGCCGGCCACGAACTGCAGGTCCTTCGACTCGTCGTCCGCCGCGGCGGACTCCTCGCTCAGGATGACATGCCTATTTTCCGGACAAGGCTCTACGCTTTCGCCAGCAGCCCGCGCGCGATCTTCGCATACAACTCCACCGCCTCCAGCAACTGCTTCTTCTCGATGTACTCGCCTTCGGTGTGGGCGACATGAATCGAGCCCGGGCCAATGAGTACGGGCTTGCCCCAGTTTGTCAGCGCCGGAACATCGGTGGTGAAAGCGGCGATCATGGTCTCGATGCCGGGAACCGTCGCCATCTCCATATAAGGAATTTCGAGCGGGAAATGCGCCTCGGCCTTGCCTGAAACGGCTTCAGTGATTTCTCGCCGTAAGTCGTCGGCCGGACCGACCAGGCGATACAGCAGATGCGCGACGGCGCGGTCGGGAATTACGTTGGGTGCGCGGCCGCCCTCGATCAGGCCAATATTCATGGTGCACGGACCGGCATTCGCGTTGACCGGCAACTCGATTTTGCGGACGCGTTCCAGAGCATCGAGTAGCTTTTCGATCGCCGACTCGCCCAGCTCGGGATAAGCCGAGTGCGCCATTTTTCCCTTGGCAACAACTTCGACGCGGAGCGTCCCCTTGGAAGCCAGCGCTAGCTTGTTCTCCGTCGGCTCGCCGTTGATCAGGAACTTCGCGCCACGCGGCTGCTGATTTGCTACCTGTGCGCCTTGACTGTCGCGCTCTTCTCCGACCAGGAACAGCAGTCCAACATGAATACCTTCGGTGTTTAGCTTGTCAGACGCGCCGATCTGAGCGGCGATGATTCCTTTGGCATCGCACGAGCCGCGGCCGTATATGCGGTCATCGGTTTCCGATGATGGAATGAACGGCGGCACCACGTCCATGTGTGTCGAAAACACGACCAGCGGATTGGGCTCGGCTGGCCACGTTGCCCAAACGTTGAAGCGATTGCCTTCCACTGTCATGCGCTCGACGTTATAGCCGAGTCGCTGCAGTTCAGCGGCGAGAGTTTCGCCGACAGCGGTTTCGTTGCCGGTGATCGACTCAATATCGATCAGCTTGCGAGTCAGGGCGAACAGGTCCATTTGGTCAGGATAGCAAGCTGCACCCTGCGCAGCGTCCGGCTCTTCGCTTTTCGTCTTTCGCGGGAAACTTCTCAATGCCAGAGCATTAGCGTTCCAATTCTGGCGAACAGCGAATGGCGAATAGCGACGAGCGAATTTTCACCTGCGACGCGCCGGACTAGCTCAGGCTGGAACAGCCATGGGCGCGGGAAATATCTTTCCCAGCGCGCGCTTTCGGTAATTGAAAGTGGAGCGGAAGACTCCTTGGAAAATCAGCATCTCCAAAGTTCGGCCAACCACGCCGAAGCCGACTTCGTACTCGACTTCATCACGAATCAGGGTTCCCCAAATTTGCCCTTGTTGCATCGGCTCGAAGCTATGAGTGTGCTGCCAGTGGCGAAACGGCCCTTGCTTCTGCACATCCTGAAAATACTCATTGAACGAAAATTCGCTGATGTTCACCACCCAGCGCTCATGGACGGGAAGGTAGGGCAGCACGCGAAATGCGACCATCATCTCGGTGCCCGATCCCGCCATGCGCAGTGTCCCCGGAGGAACCTGTCCGGCAGGGAAGCGCGGAGGAACCAGGCTGAGCTTTACCAGCTTCGTTCCCAGCGCGGGCGGCATGATGCGCGGCAGATTATGCGGGTCGGCGAAAAACGCGAACACGCGCTCCACGGGCGCGGGCACCCACTGCTCGGACTCGAAGCGGCGGCTCATGAGGGACGCACGCCAGAGATATCAGAGGGCAGGGGAAAGTGCAAATCAGTTGAAAAGAAGTCATGCGGATGGTCGAACGCATCCAAACGACATTCGCGGTTGTAGATGGATTCATAGATTGGAGCAGAAGATCAAGCAATGCAAAAACGCAAACTTGGAAACAGCAATTTGGAGGTTTCGGCTATCGGTCTGGGCTGCATGGGGATGAGCTTCGGGCTGGGCACGCCGGTCGACAAGCAGACGGGAGTCACGGTGATCCGAGCGGCGGTGGAACGCGGGGTTACGTTCTTCGACACCGCTGAAATTTATGGGCCCTACGTGAATGAAGAGCTCGTCGGTGAGGCGTTGGCGCCGTTTCGCGACGACGTCGTAATTGCGACGAAGTTTGGATTTCGTATCGAGAACGGCAAACAGGCCGGCCTCAACAGCCGTCCGGAACACATCAAGGAAGTCGCGGAAGCGTCGCTGAAGCGCCTGAAGACTGATGTCATCGATTTGTTCTACCAGCACCGTGTAGACGACAAAGTTCCCATTGAAGATGTCGCTGGAGCCGTGAAAGACCTGATCCAGGAAGGCAAGGTGAAGCACTTCGGATTGTCGGAAGCCGGCGCGAAGACGATTCGACGAGCGCACGCGGTCCAGCCCGTCACCGCGTTACAGAGCGAATACTCGCTGTGGTGGCGAGAGCCTGAGCAGGAAATCCTGCCCACGCTGGAGGAACTCGGGATCGGGTTCGTTCCCTTCAGCCCGCTGGGCAAAGGTTTCTTGACCGGCAAGATCACCCACGAAACCGAGTTCGCCCCCAACGATTTCAGGAACATCGTTCCGCGCTTCAGTGCGGAGAATCGAAAGGCGAACCAGGCGGTGGTAGACCACATCGGCGCCATCGCTCACAAGAAGCATGCGACACCGGCGCAGATTGCTCTGGCCTGGGTGTTGGCGCAGAAGCCGTGGATGGTGCCGATCCCGGGGACGACCAAAGTTCATCGACTGGAAGAGAACCTAGGCGCGGTGGGCATCGAACTTACGCCTGACGATCTGCGGGAGATTGACAGCGCTGTGTCGGAGATTCCAGTTCAGGGTGCGCGCTACCCCGAAGAGCTGCAGAAGCTGGTCGGGCGCTAGACCGTCTGCTCCTGTCCGGCCAGCTCTTGCAGCAGGGAGTTTAGTCGCGTCAGTACCTGTTCGGGCTGTTTCTCTTTCAGTGAGAACTTCAGGATGCCGGCGGGCGTGAACTGCGCTCCTGTTTCAGAGGCGACGAAACGCATGAGCCGGTCAGGTTCGATGGTGGCCTTTTCGGTGAAGCGGATGCTGACTGCGTCTTTGCGGCGCTCGATTTGTGCCACGCCGATGCGCTGCGACAACAGGCGCAGCCCGGCATACTCCAACAGATTGCGCACTGGCGGCGGAGGCGTGCCATAGCGATCGCCCAACTCCCCGGCAACATCTTCCAGTTGCGCCTCCGACTCGACTCCGGCAACGCGCTTGTACATGCGCAGGCGCTGGTTTTCCTCGCGGATGTAGTCGGCCGGAATGCGGATGTTGAGCCCGAGATTGAGTTGCGTCTCGGGCACTTCTTCTTTGAGCTCTCCCTTCAGCTCGCGCACGGTGCGCTCCAGCATCGTGGTGTAGAGCTCGAATCCGACGGCTTCAATGTGGCCGCTCTGCTCGCCGCCGAGAAGGTTGCCGGCACCGCGCAGCTCCAGGTCGAGTGCCGCGATCTTGAAGCCTGCGCCCAGGTCGCTGAACTCTTTCAACGCTGCGAGGCGTCGCCGCGCCAGCTCCGTCAAGTCGCGATCGGGAGGAATCAGCAGGTAGGCATAAGCTCGACGATCGGAGCGGCCAACGCGTCCGCGCAGTTGATACAGCTCCGATAGGCCGTGGCGGTCAGCGCGATTGATGATGATGGTGTTGCACAGCGGAATGTCGAGGCCGTTCTCGATGATGGTTGTGGCCAGCAGGATGTCAGCCTCGTGGCGCACGAACGCCATCATGGTCTTCTCCAGCTCGCTCTCCGGCATCTGGCCGTGGCCGACAAGCACTTTCGCCTTCGGCGCCATCTCGCGAATCTTGTCGGCGATGTCGTAAATACTCTCCACTCGATTGTGTACGAAGTAGATTTGCCCGCCGCGCTCCAGCTCTTTTTCGATGGCGGAACGAATGAGCTTCTCGTCCCATGCCGCGACGATGGTCTGGATCGCCATGCGGTCTTTGGGCGGCGTCTCGATCACGCTCATGTCGCGCAAGCCCAGCAGCGACATGTGCAGCGTGCGCGGAATGGGCGTCGCCGACATGGTGAGCACGTCGACTTCTTTGCGTAGTTGCTTGAGCCGTTCCTTGTGGCGAACCCCGAAGCGCTGCTCTTCGTCGACGATCACCAGCCCGAGGTCGGCGAACTTGATGTCTTTCGACAGCACGCGATGCGTGCCAATGACTAAGTCGAGTTGTCCCGCTTCAATTTTCGCGACCGTTTCTTTCTGCTGTTTGGGTGAGCGGAAGCGGCTGAGCATGTCGATTTTGATGGGAAAGGCGGCAAAGCGGCTGCGGAAGGTGTTGTAGTGCTGGAAGGCGAGCACCGTCGTCGGCGCGAGCACTGCAACCTGGCGACTGTCGCTGATCGCCTTAAACGCCGCGCGCATAGCGACTTCGGTCTTGCCGTAGCCGACGTCACCACACAGCAGGCGATCCATCGGCGTGGAGGCTTCCATGTCACGCTTCACATCGGCGATGGCGTCGATCTGATCTTCGGTCTCAGTGAACTCGAACGAGTCTTCGAACTCACGCTGCCATTCAGTGTCGGATGCAAAGGCGTGGCCCTCGGCGCTTTTGCGCACGGCATAGAGCTTGAGCAGTTCATCGGCCATGTCTTTCATGGCCTTCTTCACGCGCGCCTTTGTCTTCTGCCACTGCTGCGTGCCTAGCCGGTTGAGAACCGGCTTCACGCCCTCGGACGAGCGATACTTCTGAACCAGGTCTAGGCGCGTTAGTGGAACATACAGCCGCGCGCCTTCGGCATATTCGAGCACCATGAACTCGGCGGCGGCACCATCTTCCTGCGGAACTTCTTTCAATCCCTGATACTGCCCGATGCCGTGCTCGACGTGAACGACGTAATCGCCAATTGCAAGGTCGCGAAAGTCTGAAAGAAACGCCGAGACCTTTGATTTGCGCTGCTGCGGACGCCCAGCCGAAACATCAGCCTCATCGAAGAGATCGCGTGAGCCGAACAATACCAGGTTCGACTCGGGCAGCACCACGCCTTCCGGCACATAGGCTTTGACGATGGTCGTGGTCGCAATCTCTTCCGAGAAGTAGCTCGACTCATCCACATACACTTGTCCTGGCTTGGGCGTGCGGCTGCCAATGCGGAACGACAGGTTGTACTCGTTGAAAACATCAGCCAGCCGTTCCACTTCGCCCAGGCTCGAGACGGCGAAGATCACATGCTTGCCATCCTTCGCGAGCTGGCCAACTTCTTCCGCCACCGCCGCGATCGATCCATGGAATCGCGTGGTCGGCTGCGACTGGAATAGCAGGTGCTCAACCCCGTCGCTCGACTCGATGCCAAGCTGCTCGAGGGTGAGGACCGGCAGAGCCTGCAGGCGCTCGCTCCACTGCTCAGGCGAAAGGTAGAGTTCTTCGGGGCGTACCAGATTGCCGACCAGGCTTCGGTCGTGGGCCTCTTCGACCTTTGTCCACCAGGCTTCCAGCGCGTCGGAGAGTTGTTCGGGTTCGTCGATGAGGACCTGCGCATTGGGCAGCAGGTCGAACAGAGTTTCCTTCGCTCCGGCGACGGGCGCGTACAGCTCCCAGCCAGGAAAAACCGCTACCCCGCTGGCACGAACCGTTTGCTCGATGAGCTCATCGCTTCCGGACAAGCGCTCGCCTGACAGTCGCGCGTTGATCGCTGCAAGCGTCTCTTCCTCCAGCGGCGTTTCGGTCAGCGGAAGCAGCACGACATCGTCGGTGCTGGCAGCCGAGCGCTGTGTTGCCGGATCGAACTTGCGAATCGATTCGACTTCGTCACCAAAGAACTCAATGCGAATCGGGCGGTCCGACTCCGGCGGATAGACGTCGAGCAGGCCACCGCGATGCGCGAACTCACCCGGCATCTCAACCACGTCCACCTGGCTGTAGCCCACCATCCGTAGATGCTCGACGATCTTCTCGACCTCAACCATCTCGCCCCGGCGCATCACCTTCGCCAGACCGGCGTAGAAGCCGCCGTCGCGCAGGCGCATGGCCGCAGCGCTCCCCGTCGTTACCACGATCGAGGCCGCGCCGGTCGCAATCTTCCACAGCGATGCCGCGCGTTGTTCCTGGATCTCCGGGTGCGGTGACTGGCTCTCAAAAGGCAGGGCGTCGTAAGCCGGCAGACTGATGATGGACTCAGGAGCGAGCGTACCGGTAAGGTCGGCAAGTGAACGAAGCACCGGCAGCAACTCATCAATGGCGCGATTATCGCAAACCACCAGCACCAGCGGCCTAGCTATGGCCCGTTGCAGCAAGACGGAGAAGAGGGCTTTTGCCGTTGGGGTGAGTCCAGAGACACGAAGACGCCCCGCGCTGCCTTTGGTATGGGCTGTTGCGCGCGCCAGAATGGGAGAAGTTTCCACGTCCGCGAAGAGTTCGCGAACGAATGGAAGGATCATCGTGAGTTTATTTTATCGCAGCCAACGCCGTAGCTTATTCCAGGTCGCCCTTCTGCGGGTTGTAATAGAAGTGGAAGCGCAGCGCGAGATATGGCCCGTGGAATTGGCTGGGCAAAGGTGAGAACGGATCGGATGCGGTAATGCCTCCCCAGGCCGCGCGGTCGAGCGCGATGTCTCCTGACGATGCATTGTATTGCAGGCCTGCAACTTTCCCGTCAGGGAGGATGACGAACTGGATGGACACCTTGCCTCGCTTCAGCAGTGGCGGACGCGCTGATTCGGGAATGATGGCGTACCAGTTGCGGCGCACCGCCTCCAGCACGCGCGAAAGATACGGCCCAAAATCGACGCCCTGGGTATCGCTGAGGACCTCGAGATTGCCTTGAACCCGGGCGGCTCCGCCTCGGCCGGCGCCGTAATCGCCGCCACTACCCACGGCTCCGCCAAATCCGACGGAGGGAGCGGTACGGCCCATCGCGACGTTGTTGGCAGCCTGGCTGATCTGCTGGCCGGCCGACATCATGCTACGAAAATCGACAGTCGGCTTTTGCTGCGAGCCTTGCTGCGGCATCGGCAGCCGCGGATCCTGCAACGTACGGTTGATTGTTCGTCGCGATTTGTTGCTGCTGACCCTGCTGCGGCGACGGCTGCTGACCCGGCTGCTGCGATGGAGGCGCCGCCTGCGCCTGTTGTGGCGCCTGCATTCCGCCCGGAGGTCCGGCACGGCGCAACTCCTCCAGCGTCTTCTTGTCGATCTGCGGATGACGGCTCTCGGCAGTCCGGTTCTTATCGGAAATGACGTCGGTCGGCGGCGGCTTGGGAGGCGCTTTCTGCAGGTCCGGCGGCAAGTCGAGATAGGTGAGCTGCTGGTTCTTCATCAGGTCGGCAGCCGACGCGATGATTGGTCCCTTCAGGTTCGGAAACAGCTTGGTAGTGTTAATGAGCATCAGCACGACCAGCAGGTGGACCATAATGGAGATCCACGCAGCTTCACGCCGGCGCACGCGCTCCAACTCGTCTTCCAGTTGCAACAGGAGATGAGGCGTGAGGAACTCGGCGTCCGCAGCGGTGGTGTTCCAGCGTTGCGGCTTGGGTTCTTCCGGCTGAGTTCCGGGCGATGTAAGAATGGATGCCATCCGTATGTTCGACTGCGCTGAGCTACAACCCGCCCAGGGAACTGGTGGCTGGGCAACCCCGTCCACTAGGATGGCGCGAAGAAATTAACCCGGCAGCGAGCGGCAAATCGTTCTTATCTATTTTCGCACACATATGCTTATTTCAGATTCACCCTGGCTGCCCACCTTAGTTCCAGAAACCGTTCGATAAACTGGTGGCAATGAAAGCCGTAATCGTCGGCACCGCCGGACACATCGATCATGGTAAGAGCGCGCTGGTCCGCGCCTTGACCGGGACCGACCCCGACCGCCTCGAAGAAGAGAAGCGGCGGGGCATCACGATTGACATTGGATTCGCCAACCTCGACCTGGCGGCGTTGTCGGGCGAACCGGTGCACCTTGGATTCGTGGACGTTCCCGGGCATGAGCGTTTTGTGCGCAACATGCTGGCCGGGGTGGGCGGCATCGACCTGGTGATGCTGGTTATTTCGGCGGAGGAGTCGATCAAGCCGCAAACTCGCGAACACTTCGATATCGTGCGCCTGCTCTCCGTGCGCCGGGGCATGACGGTGCTTACCAAGTCGGACCTGGTCGATCGCGACACTCTCGAAGTTGTCCGCATGGAAGTGGCCGAGTACCTGAAGGGATCATTTCTCGATACCGCGACTTCGCCAATTGTCGCCGTCAGCGCGAAGACAGGCGAAGGGCTCGATGAGTTGAAGCGGGAATTGGCGCGACTGGCGGCCGAAGTTCCGGCGAAGGATTCCAACGCTGCGTTTCGCCTGCCCATCGATCGCGTCTTCAGCATGAAGGGCTTCGGCACGGTGATCACCGGCACACTCATTGCCGGCAGTGTTTCACCTGAGCAGGAAGTCGAGGCTCATCCGGGAGGCAGACGGCTGCGAGTGCGCGGGGTGCAAGTTCACGGAGAGCATGCGAAGCAGGCCATCGCAGGCCAGCGTACTGCACTTAACCTCGCCGGGATAGAAACGGCTGACTTGGCGCGAGGCATGATGCTGACCGATGCGGGTATGTTTCAGCCGACCGAGCGCCTGAGCGTGAGCCTCGACCTGCTTGCGTCGGCCAAGCCGCTGCGCGACGGAGCGCGAGTACACTTCCACGTCTTCACCGCCGAAACCATAGCCGAGATCAAGCTGCTGGAAGGGAAGCTGGTGAAGCCAGGCGAATCGGGCTATGCGCGACTAAAGCTCGACGATCCGCTACTGCTGTTACCGGGAGACCGCTTCATCATCCGCCAATTCTCGCCGGTGATCACCATCGGCGGCGGGCAAGTGTTGGATGCCGTCGAGCCGTCGCGGCGATTGAAGGCGGCAGAGCGGCTGGCCTTCGTGCAGAGAGTGGCGGGCGTAACTCCCGAAGAAGCAATGCTCGCGCGCGTCATGCGGCGAGGTGCTGCGGGATTGTCGATGGGCGAGGCGATTGCTGAAACCGGATGGCTGCGGGCACGCATCGACCAGCTTGCTGCAGCACTCAAACAGCAGAAGAAAATTGTCCACGCCGGCGACTTGCTGCTGTCGAGCGACGATTTCGCGCACGCGCGAACCAGTGCTCTGGCCGCGGTCGAAGAGTTTCATAAAGCCAATCCGCTGGTTGCCGGAC
Organism: uncultured Acidobacteriaceae bacterium; assembly: GCA_963819645.1. GTDB lineage: Bacteria > Acidobacteriota > Terriglobia > Terriglobales > Acidobacteriaceae > CAVVDY01. The sequence goes on along the minus strand of CAWFWZ010000002.1, from coordinate 216,556 downwards.
TCAACCAGGAGCAGTTGCGCGAACAACTTGGATTGCGTCCCGAGATATACCGCGCTGTTATCGCGTCGCTGGTGGGCGACAAGAAAATCGAAGTCGTCGGCGAGCAGGTACGCGGCGCCGGACGTGGCGTGGTGATGCGCGACGACGAGGCGGAATCGAAGCAAAAGATCGAACAGGCGTTTGCGAAGGCGGGATTGCAGGTTCCCTTATTAAAGGATGTACTGGCATCCGTGCGTCTCGATCAGGCGCGCGCGCAGAAGATTGTCACGCTGCTGCTGCGCGATCGCGTGCTGGTGAAGCTGGGCGATGACCTGGTGTTTCACCACAGCGCGCTGGAGTCGCTGCGGCAACAGATCGCTGCCCAGAAGGCAAAGACGCCGAAGCTTAACGTAGCGTCGTTCAAGGACCTGTTTGGAATCACTCGGAAATACGCGATCCCCCTGCTGGAGTACCTGGACCGCGAGCGGGTGACGAAGAGGATAGGGGATGAGCGGGTGATTCTGTGAGCGGCCCCAGGTCAGCGTCCAACCGGCGCCAACCTGGGGCATAGGGGAAGCAACCCGCGATATTTCTTGCCTGTTATTGCTTGTTGTAGAAGTAGTGACTTTCGACCTTCTTGCCGTTCACCGTGTTGTGGGTCGTCAGTTCGCGGGTCTTGCCATCTTTGGAGATGACGACCTTCGCGGTGCCCACTGACTTGCCATCCTTCATGCTGTCGACGTCTAAGGTGTGAGGTGTTAACCTGTTTGACCGACCGCATGTCTACATTGGGATCGCCGGTCACCGGATAAGGCTTTCCGTCAAGCTTTCCGACCCATTCGGAATGTGTTGCCTGGCCGCTGCTGTTCATCCCGTCAAGCGTGACCTTCATGTTGTCGCCGTCGGCTGCGTAAACCACAGTGGTGTTCTTGCCGACCCCTGGAGCAATCTTCGATTTCGCTTCATCGAGTTTCCAGGTGCCAATGGTCGGATTTTCAGCCGCCCACAACGTGCCTGCGAGCAAACACATAACCAGAGTCAATAACGCAGTTCTTGCCTTCATGGTGTCTCTCCTGTCTTGGATTGTTCGGTGATTCCTAGTTTGTAACCGAAGGGAAATATATAGACCATGCCCGTCTTGAGCAACTCACGAACGTGACGGCAGCTTAGTGGCACCGACGTGCGTTGGGGCTAGCCTTGAGATGCAGTGACCGGCGTCGGGCGATTCAGCGCCGTCGTTATGCACGTGCCATCGGCTATCATCACGCCATGCCTGAGTCGGTAGACATTCTTGCCATTGCCGCGCACCGCGACGATGTGGAGCAGACCTGCGGCGGTACGCTGCTGAAGATGGCGCAGATGGGCCGCACCACCGCCATCCTCGATCTTTCGCGCGGCGAGATGGGAACCCGCGGCACCATGGAAGATCGTGCCCGCGAAGCCGAAGATGCGCGACAGATTCTGCGCGTCTCATGGCGCAAGGCGCTCGACATTCCTGACGGCCGCGTCGAAAACACCTTCGAAAACCGTCAGAAGGTCGCCGCTGTGATTCGCGAGTTGCGGCCGCGCGTGCTTATCCTTCCGTACTGGGAGGCGCGCCATCCCGATCACTACACCGCCGGCGTTCTGGGCTATGAGGCCGCGTTCGTCGCCGGACTGGCGAAGCTCGATCTTGGTTTTCCCGCGCACCGTCCGTTCAAGATCATCTACGCGAGTTTGTACGCCGAGGTGCGTCCAACATTTGTCATCGACATCACCGATCAGTTCGAAGCGCGATTGCAGTCGCTGCTGGCCTATCGCTCACAGTATTCCGATCAGGCGTCGGGCAGCGGGTTGTTTCCCCGCGAGACGGAAATTCGCGACAAGCTGGCGCACATGGCCGGCTTCTACGGCCTGCTGGCGGGTGTGAAATACGCGGAGCCGTTTGTGCAGAAAGAGGTTGGGCTGGTGGACGACCTGATGGCGATTCCGGTGCAGTCGATTTGAATGGTGTCGGCGCGGATATAATGGTATAACTGTAAGGTAGAAGAGGTAGACATGGCGCTAAATATCAAGAACGAAGAGACTTGTGCTCTGATCGAAGAGTTGGCACAGCTCACCGGCGAGAATATGACGGAAGCCATCACGCAGTCGGTTCGAGAGCGGCTAGAGAGAAAGAAGCACCGAAAGAAAGGTAGCGTAGCGGAGCGACTCATGGAAATTGGCAGAGAAATCGCTCCCCTTATTAAAGAGCCTTGGAAATCCACGCCTCACGGCGATCTGCTGTATGACGAGAAGGGCCTCCCGAAGTGATCGTAGACACGTCAGCGCTGATCGCGATTATCTTTCAAGAGCCAGAGGCGCAGCGCTTCAGTGATGTAATTGAAGACGCGTCAGCCTGTCATATATCGGCTGCGAGCTATTTCGAAACCGCGATCGTTCTCGACGCCAGTCGCAACCCAATTGTGAGTCGGCGCTTGGATGAACTGATGCGATACGCCGGTATAACGATTGAGCCTGTCACCGAGGTCCAAGCGAGGATCGCTCGCGAAGCCTATCGTGATTATGGGAAGGGCAGTGGTCATCCTGCGCAACTAAACTTCGGCGACTGCTTCGCCTACGCTTTGGCGCGTGATCGAGGGGAGTCACTACTCTTCAAAGGAAGCGATTTTTCCCGGACTGATCTACGTTCGGCTCTGCAGCAACCCGAACCGAATTGAAAAGTGTTACTTCTTTCTTTCCACCAGGAACGCTGCGATCTCGCGCAGTGTTTGCGACCTCTCGCCGAAAGCATTCAGAGCGCTGTCGGCTCTCGCGATCAACTCGTCCGCTTTTTTGAGCGAAGCTTCGATTCCGAACAGCGCCGGATACGTGACCTTCTCGCTGGCAGTATCTTTGCCGGCGGTCTTGCCCAACTGTTCGGAGGTCTGCGTCACATCGAGCACGTCATCGACAATCTGAAACGCCAGCCCGATATTCATGCCAAAGTCGCGCAACTGTTGAACCTGTGATTCGTCGGCGCCCGCATACATGCCTCCGGCGACAACGCTGGCAGTGAGCAACGCGCCCGTCTTGGAGCGGTGGATGTACTCCAGCGTCTTGGCATCGGGACGAGTATGTTCGGCTTCCAGGTCCATCACCTGCCCGCCGATCATGCCGTCGATGGTTCCGGTAGCGTGCGCGATTTCTTTGATGATGGCAACGCTAGCGTCCGCAAGGACATTGCAGTTGAGCGAGTACTTCGTAGGCCTGCGTCTGCAATGCGTCTCCGGCGAGGATGGCGATGGCTTCGCCGAAAACCTTGTGGCAGGTCGGGCGGCCGCGACGTAGATCGTCGTTGTCGAGCGCCGGCAGATCATCGTGAATGAGCGAATAGGTATGCAGCATCTCCAGCGCTGCACCCAGCTCTTCGACTCCCAGCGGCACACAGCCCGCAACCATGCGCGCCGTCTCCAGGCACAGAATGGGCCGCAGCCGCTTACCGCCGGCAAACACACTGTGCCTCATCGCCTGGTGGATGGAAGACGGATACTGCGCAGCAGCAGGTAGCAACCGCTCCAGAGCTTCGTCGGTCCTAATGCGTCCTTGTTCGAGTGTGTCCTTGAGCATGGAGAAAAAAGTATAGCAATGAAGATGCGGCGGGTCAGTGATGGTTGAGGTGTCAGGTATCAGGTATCAGGTATCGGAAAGAGCTGCGAGCCGCCAGCCGCCAGCTAGACCAACTCACGAGTGTCTTCTATCCCGAACCATCGACAGCCAAAGCGAACAGCCAATAGCGAGAAGCGGATTTCACTCACACCGGCTCGTAGTACTTGCCTTCGGCGCACGCTTTACAAAGCGTCTCGCCGTTACGCCTGACTTCCCGCTGGAAATTAATCCCTTCACCGCACATCGCGCACACAATGCGTTCGCCCTTGTAGCCCGGCATCTCTTCCGGCGGAAGATGAACCTTCACCCACTGCACGTCGAAGAGCGCTTCCGTGGGCATCTCGCGGTAGGCGAGCATCTGCTGCTGGTTCTTGCTCTCGATCTCAGGATGCATCTCCCTTGCCCGCGCCTTCGAACTTTCGCGGGCAGCAATGCGCACCGCTCGATCAGTCTGCAAATCTACAAACGTCGCAGCCACCTTGCCCCAGTCGCGAAACTTCAGTGCGCGTTTTCCGAGGCGGCATCCGGTGACCACGCCGATAGCGTCGGTCATGCAGCGATCGATCTCGACGAAGGTGATGAGCCGCTTGCGGTCGCGGCCCTTTGGATCTTCGATCCCCAGCAGCTCCAGGCCGAGCATGGCCATACGCACACCTAGTACCTGCCCCGCACATAGATGACCGTGGGCGATTTCCGCCTCGCGCAGAAGTGCGTCTAGCGAGTTCGGATGATGATAGTCAGTCATTTGTAACTTTCATTCTAGATTAAGCGGTTGCACAACTTTGGTGCCTTCCAAGCCTACATCCGATGTGCTACAGTCCGGCGAACCTTCGGAGGAAAATCACATGCGACCACTTAAATGGCTAGCGCTATGCGTCTTTGCGCTGCTCGTCTGCTATGTCCTGGCCAGTCCATTAGCAGCGCAATCGTCCGCCTCTCACCCGCAAGCTGCTCCGGGATCCGGCTACTGGGCCGATCCTGCTAACTGGCTGGAGCAGTTTGTGCCCGACAATCAGTTGTTCTGGGACAACTCAAAAAATTGGACGACCAACTACGGGCCTGCCTACAGAGACACGGTTATAACACCAAAACAGTTCCTTGCGTGTTCACCTCAGTTTGCGCTCTGTTTCCATTCCGGACCGGACCCGCATCCGTGCCATTTGGCTCCGGATGGGCGTTCCGCCAATTGCGTGTGTACGGTTCAGACCGCCACAAGCTATGTGTTGCAAGGGTCTATTCTGAACTACCCTGTCTATCTCGCAACGTTGAAGAAATGCATGCCAGACAATTCGAATTGTCCGAACACCGACGACGCCCCAGTTTGTAAGCTTCTGAATAACGGCGAGCTAATTCCCGGGGCAGACGTCATCTCGACCTTCGATTCGGAGTCGAAAGCCGAGATCCTCAAAGCTCTCGCGACCGCAGGTAAGAACTTTATCACCTGTGACAAGGGAGCATACGCCGGATGCATGACTGCGCCGTGCCGCAACAACGGTGACGGCACCGCAAACTGCAAGTGCCCGGTCTTTTACGGACCGTTCCAGCTTACGGGGAAGAATGCACAGTGTTCGCTGGGCGGCGATCTCATCAACTCCGCTTCGTACAATCCGGCACTCGACACCAGCAAGTAACAGAACTAATCGAGTATGTCTCTCGGGCTTGGCCCCTGCGAAAACCGCAGCAGGGGCTGATGTCCAGTTCGGAGAGACGAGGCTTGGATACGGCCAAGGAGAGATGGAGCCGCCTGCAACTCCGCGTGGGTGGAGCACCGCTTCAGCGGTGCAGCTTCCGCATAGAAATGGAAGCCGGCTTTAGCCGCTGAGGTCCCTCAGGCGCTAAAGCGCAAATGAAGTATGCACCTGATCTTCTGCACACCTGAAGGCGTGCTCCACCCGATGTTTCGTGGTTGCGAAATGTCGCAACCGCGTCTCCGGAAGGATGGATCTACTGCTCCACGTCGCCGTCTACCGCCAGCTCTTCCGCATGATGCGTCACTACATTTACGGTAAAGGCCTGGCCGTTGGCTGGTGAGAAGGTCACTCGGGCCGGATGCCGTTCCCAGGTTGCGGTCGAACAGTCTGCCGCAGCAGCATCGGTATTGGTCGCGGTAGGCTTTGGCAGTTCTTTGCGAAACAGCACCTTGCGCACCCCGGATTGCGCTACCACTGCGGTCCACCGGGTGCCACTCTCGGAAACCCCGCAATACGCAGCGTAGTCCCGGTACCAGCTCACGTGCGAGGTGGCGCTATCGAAATCGGGTAGCTTCAGTTGCACGATGTGGCCGCTCACCCGATCGACCAGCAGCCAGTCGCCACGCTGCCAAATCCACTTAACCTGCTTGGGAGAGTCGCCAGGAAGCCGGTCGTTCAGGCGATATGCGCTCTGCACCACGAACTGACGGTCAGTGATGTCGTGAGCATCGCCAAGGGTGTAGTCCTTCAGCTTGGTATCGACGTACAGCGGACGCACGTTGATGGCGGCCGACTGGCTCTCGTCACGTCCAAAAGAGATTTTGACAGTTTGCGCCTTGCCGAGGAAGACGACATGGGGTTTGGCAGCGCTCCATGCCGGAACCGCCAAGGCCAGCGCCAGCGTGATCCCTGCGAAACTCCTGAGCCCGGCAACACTAGGCATTAGGTCAACGCTACAACTTGCTTTCGAAAACGCGCAAGTGACTTTAGTAACCGGGCACTCAGTAGAACGCTGAGCGGCTTACATGCAACCCCTGCAAAACCCAGCACCTCACACGTCTTGGCATGGGAAAAATTCTTGTCCCAAAGCAGCGGCCGCGAGTGCTGGTCGTCGATGATAATCGCGACAATCTCAGCACCATGCACGCGATGCTGCAATCCCGCGGCTACGCGGCTTGTGCCGTGGGCAGCGCCGAAGCGGCCGAGCGTGAGATCCATCGCCATCCGCCAGATGTGATCCTGCTGGACGTCATGTTGCCCGGCAAGTCTGGCTACCAGCTGTGCCAGGAACTGAAGTCGAATCCGGCAACGCGGCTGATTCCGGTCATCATCATCACCGGGCTGAGCGACCGCGAGAGCCGGCTGCGCGGCATCAATGCCGGGGCCGATGACTTCCTGAATAAACCGACATACCCGGAAGAACTGTTTGCTCGCGTCAGTTCTCTGGTAAAGCTGAAGCAGTTTACCGACGAACTCGACCACGCCAGCGCGGTGCTGTGCTCGCTGGGCTTGAGCGTTGAGTCGCGCGACCCCTACACCGAAGGACATTGTGAGCGACTGTCGCGCTATGCCAGCGACTTGGGCCGATGTCTCGGGCTGGACGAAGAGTCGATCGTCGCGCTGCAGCGTGGTGGCTTCCTGCACGATCTGGGCAAGGTGGCGATCCCCGACGACATTCTTAACAAAGGCTCGAATCTGACAGCGGCGGAGCGCAAGGTAATGCAGCGGCATCCCGTCATCGGCGAGCGCATTTGCAAGCCGCTGAAGTCGCTGCGCAAGGTGCTGCCCATCATTCGACACCATCATGAGCATTGGGATGGCAGCGGCTATCCCGATGGCCTCGCCGGTGAGGACATCCCGTTGCTGGCGCGGGTGCTGCAGGTGGTGGATGTTTATGACGCGCTTCGCACTGCGCGCCCCTACAAGGCGGCGCTGTCGCACGAGGCTGCAATTGACGTGATGCAGCACGAAGCCGACCGTGGTCTGTGGGACCCGAATATCGTTCGCGCGTTCATTTCTATGATCAACCGCAAGCAGATGGCGGCTATAACCCGTTTTCACCACAGAGACGCAGAGACACAGAAGATAAAGAAATCATTCATTGCTCCGTGCCTCTGTGTCTCTGTGGTAGATGCCCTGCTCCCTCTTCTGCGAGAGTCCCCGGACTCTCTTACGTCCTTCTTCTCCGTGTACTCCGTGACCTCCGTGGTGAGCCGTTCTTCCTGCCCTGCTAGAATCGAAGTTCGGGCCATGCCCGTTCTCTCTCATCCATGAAATGTCCGTTCTGCGGCTTTGAAAATGACAAGGTAGTCGACTCGCGCGAGAGCAAGGAAGGCGAATCGATTCGCCGCCGCCGCGAGTGCCTGAAGTGCGAAAGGCGCTTCACCACCTACGAGCGCATCGACGAGATTCCCTACATGGTGGTGAAGAAAGACGGGCGGCGCGAGAAGTTTGAGCGCCAGAAAGTGCTTGCCGGACTGCTGCGTGCCTGCGAAAAACGTCCTGTATCCATGGGCACGCTGGAGCAGATCGTCAACGACGCTGAGGGCTTTGTCATCGATTCGGCCGAGCGTGAGCGCACGACTAGCCAGATCGGCGAGCTCATCATGAACCGGTTGAAGAATATCGACAAAGTCGCTTACGTGCGCTTCGCATCCGTCTATCTCGATTTCAAAGATGTCGGCGAGTTTATGTCGGAACTGAAGGACTTGCTGGATACGAAAGAGCATCGCCGCCGAAAGGTAAGTCGATCAGTGTCGGTTGTCAGTCAGAGGTTGTTGTCGAGGCAGTCAGCGTCTCAGGATATCACGGCGACTCCGAACCTGAATCCGAACTACTGAAACCTGACAACCTGACACCTGACAACTAACAAATGGCACATAAAATTACTCTTATACCCGGCGACGGCATCGGCCCCGAGGTCGTGAACGCCACCGTCCGCATTCTGGAAGCCACCGGCGTGAAGTTCGAGTGGGAAAGCTACGCCGCCGGCGCCGAGGCCTACGAGAAATACCACGAGTACATTCCGAAGGAACTGATCGAGTCGATTGAGCGGACGAAGGTCGGACTTAAAGGCCCGGTCACCACTCCGATCGGCGGCGGATTCTCCAGCATCAACGTCGCGCTGCGCAAGAAGTTTGAGCTGTTCGCCAACTTCCGGCCCATTCGCAGCCTGCCGGGCGTTCCCTCCCGCTATCAAGGCATCGATCTCATCGTCGTGCGCGAGAACACCGAGGGACTGTACTCCGGCATCGAGCACGAAGTCGTGCCCGGCGTGGTCGAGAGCCTGAAGATCATCACCGAGAAGGCCTCCACGCGCATCGCGCGCTTCGCCTTTGAGTACGCTCGCCGGGTGAAGCGTAAAAAGATTCATTCCATCCACAAAGCCAACATCATGAAGATGTCCGACGGGCTCTTCATTCGCTGCTCGCGCAATGTGTCCAAGGAATACCCGGAGATCACCTACGGCGAGCACATCGTCGACAACACCTGCATGCAGCTGGTCATGAATCCCTATCAGTACGACATCCTGCTGCTGGAAAATCTCTACGGCGATATCGTCTCCGATCTGTGCGCCGGTCTGGTCGGCGGACTCGGCCTGGTGCCGGGCGCGAACTTCGGACACGAGTGCGCCATCTTCGAAGCGGTGCACGGCTCCGCGCCCGACATCGCCGGCAAAGACATGGCTAACCCGACGGCGGTGCTGCGCTCCGGCATTCTGATGCTGCGGCACTTGGGCGAGGAGAACGCGGCCAACCACATTCGCCTCGCGATTGAGAAGGTCTTCACCGAAAAGAAGCATCTGACGCGCGACGTTGGCGGCAGCGCCAGCACCACGGAGTTCACCGACGCGATGGTCGATGCGCTGCATACCATCCCGCCGCCACAGCCGCAGCCGGTGGAAGTGGAAATGTAGATCTCGCGGAGATCTAGATCGGGTAGAGATATAGGTCGGGTAGAGCGGCGCTTCAGCGCCGCGTTCAGGCCGGCTCTGACGTTGGGCTTTAGCCCGGGAAGCGCACATCTGCGCTGAAGAGTACTATCAACTCTGGGGTGAAATCATGTCATTTAAGAACGGCGATCGCTCGCGCGCTCATCGGCTCCGTGCTCAAAGGGACAAGCTGCGTATCAAAACCAGAGAGTTGAGAGCAGCGGCTTCCGAAAAGACGACCAAAGCCGCAAAGAGCAAATAACTTGGGGAGTGCCGGTCGTCAGACCGGCGTTACCTACGCTTCGATCCTGATCAGCGGCGCTTGCTTCTCCAGCACCTCGCCGATCTCACTGGCACCCACTCCGGCCGCAGATAGCTTCTCCAACATGCGCTGACAATCGGCCGCAGCAAGCGAGATCAGCAGCCCTCCCGCGGTCTGCGGATCATAGAGCATTGTTCGCAAGTCTTCCGGCACCTCAGCAGCGTATTCCACACAGCCTTCCACGAAGCCGCGATTCGCTTTCAAGCCTCCGGGAACATAACCGCGATGCACGCACTCCAGCGCGCCTTCAAGCAACGGAATCTTCGACGCAAAGATGCGCAAGCTTACACCCGAGCCGCGTGCCAGCTCGCGCGCATGGCCGATCAGGCCGAAACCGGTGACGTCGGTCAGGCCATGCACTTCGAATCCGTCGGCGATGACATCGGCCGCTGTCTTGTTAAGCGTGATCATGGAGCGAATCGCGCCACGCGTCCAGGCAAAGTCTGCTTTGTTGCGCTTAATAGCCGTAGAGATCACGCCGGTCCCGAGGGCTTTGGTGATAATCAGGCGATCGCCCGCACGTGCTCCAGCTGTTGGCCAGAATCTTCTTCGGATGGACCGTTCCCGTCACCGAGTAGCCCAGCTTGATCTCAGGATCGCGAATGCTGTGGCCGCCGATCACCGTACAGTTCGCCTCAATCATCTTCGACAATCCGCCGGAGAGCATTCGCTCCAGAATGTTCGGGTCGCCATCCTCTGGGAAGCACACCAGCGCGAGCGCGCTCACGGGTTTGCCGCCCATAGCGTATACGTCGCTCAGCGCGTTGGTCGCGGCGATCTGCCCGAAGACAAAGGATCATCGACGATGGGCGTGAAGAAGTCGGCTGTCTGCACGACTGCCAGCTCAGGCGTGAGTTGATACACGCCCGCGTCGTCGGCTGTGTCGAAGCCGATGAGCACGTTCGGGTCATGTTGCCGGGCTAATTTCCCAAGCACCGAGTCCAGCACCGCCGGACTTAGCTTGCTCGCTCAACCCGCAGCTTTGACCATCTCCGTTAGGCGTACTGCGCTGCCTTCAGCCATCAGCTTTATTCTAGCAACGCAGGAGCGTTGCCAGTTGGTTGAATGCTCGAGAAACAAGAGATGACATTCGGATAAGGAACATATATCTTGGAGCACCCGCACGCTTGAGGTGTCGACATGCATTTTCCAAGGACAGTGGCCGGTCCCATTATTCTGCTCCTCATGCTACAACCGACCTTCGCACAAAACTCGACCCAGCCCGCTCGTCCGCCATCGGATGCTCAGCAAGCCACTCAGGCGGATCCGTTAGCCGGCAAAGCCCGCGTTCAGGGAAACCTCGAGGTACTCACGGATACTCAAGGGGTGGACTTTGGTCCGTACCTGAGTAGGTTGCTCTCAGCCGTGAGAAAGAATTGGTACGCAATTATTCCGGAGGCAGCCAGGCCGCCACTGCTGGAGAGGGGCAAGGTATCAATCCAGTTCGTGGTCTTGCCCAACGGTAAGGTTGCGGGCATGCAATATACCGGATCGTCAGGCGACATCCAGCTTGATCGCGCAGCCTACGGAGGCATTGTCGCGTCGGATCCGTTCAGCCCGTTGCCGACGGAATTCCACGGTCCATATCTCGGGTTGAGAATGCACTTCTACTACAACCCGCAAAAGTCAGATCTGGCAGGACAGCAACCCGCAGCTTCACCTGCACCCACGTCCCCCGCCCACTAAGTCCAAAGCTGGTTAGTCGGCATTTTCCGCCAATCGTACCCGAGCGGCGCGTCGCGCGCTGATTTCTTCCCACCGCACCCACCCGATATAGAGCACGACCACGATGTTGACTAAAAGGATGGTCCAATGAATCCAGTTGGGATGGCGAATGAGTTTGTACAGCTCAAAAGGCAGATACACTGCGCCCGAGATAATCGCCAGCCACTCTCCCCATGCGCGCTGTCTCCACAGGCCGTACCCCTCAATGAAGCGGCCGGCAGCGTAGACGAAGGCGATTACCAGTACCAGCGTGACGTTGACGTCCATTACCTTGCCGGCTGCATGGACGAAGGCTTGTGACAAGCGGCGATCCGGATCGATGTGCAGGTAGTACAGCAGGTTCTGCGCCGCATCTTCCAGATCGACGTTCTTGTGGACGATTTCGAGGAAGACAAAACTGGCCGCGATAGCCAGCAGCCCTTTCACCGCCTCAAGGACGGCAACCGCGCGCAGGCCTTTCTTGTGGCCTGAACCGTGGGCCACAGCTTCGCACCGGGTTCGGGGTAGCTCTTTCAACGCGGTTATGTTGCTATTGTGGGCCAATGCCAACGCTCAGGCATCCTCGAATCTGAACAGTCTATCTCGGTTGGAAGCGCGCCCCACTGACGAGGTTTTTCGAACCCTCACGTTAATTGTTGGGGAGGCGGGCGGGTAAGTCAATTCCCCTTCAGTTCCAGGTCGGTCTGCCGCGCAATCCGCATCATCTCTTCTGCCCGCACGAGTTTCAGGCGGCAGCGCTCGTCGCATGCCCCTGCGCGCTCTGCCTCTTCAATTCGCCTCCAGCCTGCATAGTCGGTCCAAACCACGCCACGCGAGTGTAACAATTCGGCGAGATCGGCGGCGTCCTTATCTGGCGCTACAGCGATTTCGCTCGCGATCTTCTGCGCTACCTCCAGCGCTTCAGCGCGATTGGTAGGAATCGTACCCGACGGACCGCGCTTGGCCCAGCCGACCACGTAGAGCCCATCGCCAATTCGGCCCCCATCGTTGGAGAACACACCATTTGCCGGCGCCGCCGTGCAGCAGGGAACAGCTTCGTATCCGATACAGGTAACGGCGAGTTGCGCCGGGATTTCGACTTCTTCACCTGAGGCGGCGCGAAAGAGAACAGACTGCAGGCTTGGGTGGAGCTGGCCTTCAGGATAGTGCTGGTCTTCAGCCAGGCTCGGGTAGAGCTGGCCTTCAGGCCAGCGTTCAGGCCGTTGAAAATCCGTGGGGGCTTTAGCCCCCGAGGACTCTTCGCCGTTCGTGAACGCCAAAGTCATGAGCCCAAAATGAAAGTGAATTGTTACCGGAAGGCCAGTGCGATCGCCGGCAGTAAATTCCCGCAGCACTTGTTCGACTGGAGTATCGCCGCTGGCGCCGTTCGGATCCTCGACCATCGCTTTCGCCCGTTGCAGCGTCCCGATTTCTTTCAGCTCCGTAGGACTGAACTTTGCCTCAGCCGCGCCGCGGCGGCCGACGATATGAATGTCTGTGATGGGCTGCGAGCGCAAAGCCGCGAGAACGTCCGGAGTCAGATCGGATCCCTTCAGTTCATCGCCGTGCTTGGCCAGGATGCGCGCTACATCAAGCGCGACATTGCCGTTGCCGATAATCACCGCTGAACGGACATCGCGCAACTCGGGTGTAATGCGGGAAGGGTGTCCGTTGTACCAGCCGACAAACGCTCCGGAACCGATGACGTTGGGGAGATCTTCGCCGGGGACACCCAGCTTGCGGTCGCGCGGCGCTCCTGTCGCCAGTACCACAACGTGGTACATTCCGCGAAGTTCATTGAGCGTGATATTACGTCCGACTTCCACGTTGCCGAAGAAGCGGACGCGATCACGCGAAAGGGTACGATCCAGAACGCGAGCTGCTCCCTTGGTGCTCTGATGGTCAGGCGCAACACCGTAGCGAATCAGGCCGAATGGAACCGGCAGCTTCTCCAGCACATCGATACGTGCGTTGGGGAGCAGCTTCAGCAGGTGCTCGGCGACATAGCATCCGGCAGGCCCGGAGCCGATGATACAAACACGCTGTTCGCCATTAGCCATTCGCTCTTCGCCGGAGTCTGGTCTTACCCTGAACCGCTTTGTATCAGGGCGCGACTTCAGTCGTGCCGGGCAGGCCCTTTCATATACGTGTCATCCCGAGACCGGCTTCAGCCGGAGAGCGACCTGCAGTTGTGTCCCGCGACTGGATTTCTCACCGCGAGGAATGTTTGTGAGCCGCCTGGGGCGGCGACAGTTTCACTCACCCCATCCGTTTATGGCGAAAAGCGAATAGCGATCCGCGCGCTTCGCGCCCTACGCCATCCTCACATACTCATAATCCACCGGATTGTTATTGATCCCGCGATCGGGAGGTGCAATCCACGCCGCCATCTTGCCCGGCTCATGCACCCCATGCATCAGGCTGAGGATGTAAGCCTGGTCGCCCTCGCCGGGCAGCCATCCCGGCTTGCGCGCGTCGAATTCTTCCTGCGAAATCGGATTGCCTTGGAGATCGGTGGGCACGCCCGCCCAAGCGCCGATGTTGCGACGGAAACGTGTCGAAGGCAGCGACAAGCGGAAGCTGTGGCCTGCTTTTTCGATCAGCCGATTCCAGCGCTTCACGCCCAGGTCGCAATCGCGCACATACGAGCTGCGCGTAACTTCGTTCATGGCGTTGCGCATCGCGATTTGCTCGTTCTTGATGCCGCCGCTGCCATCGGGAACTCCCAGTTCGAAGCTCGTGTCGCGCGCCACGTGATCTTCATACTGCGCCTCGTCGGGACGGCCTTTGAGACCATTGGCAAAGTAAGAAGCTGCGTTCGACGACTGCTCTGACCCGAACAAGTCGAGCGACGACGAGAACCAGAAATTCAGATAGCGCTGCACCGTCGGCAGGTCGATGGCGCCGGCATGGCGAATCGCCACCGGATCGTCGGTGTTCAACTCCTTCATCACTTCCAGCGTGCGCTTGATCACGCGATTGATGCCGGTATCGCCCACGAACATGTGGTGTGCCTCTTCGGTCAGCATGAAGGAGCAGGTGCGGGCCAGCGGATCGAAGCTCGACTCGGCCAGCGACTTGAGCTGGAACTTGCCGTCGCGATCGGTGAAGTAGGTGAACATGAAGAAGCTGAGCCAGTCGCGGATAGGCTCGTTGAACGTGCCGAGTATGCGGGGCTTGTCAGCGTCGCCGGAGTGGCGCTCGAGCAACTCCTCCGCCTCTTCGCGGCCATCGCGTCCGAAGTAGGCATGCAGCAGGTACACCATCGCCCACAGATGCCGGCCTTCCTCGACGTTCACCTGGAACAAGTTGCGCATATCGTAAACCGAAGGCGCGGTATGGCCGAGCATGCGCTGCTGCTCGACCGAGGCGGGCTCGGTATCGCCTTGTGTGACGATCAGCCGGCGTAGGATTGCGCGGTACTCGCCCGGAATCTGCTGCCACACATCTTGTCCATAGCTGTCGCCGAAACCGATTTTGCGATTGGGATCGCGCTCGGCAAGGAAAATTCCCCAGCGATACTCAGGCATGCGCACAAAGCCATACGTCGCCCAGCCCTTGGCATCGACGGACGTTGCGGTGCGCAGGTACACATCAGCGACCTGAAAGTCGCGTGGACCGAGTTCCTGCCACCAGTTCAGAAACTCCGGCTGCCAGTGCTCCAGCGCCCGCTGGAGAATGCGGTTGGAACCAAGATCAACGTTATTAGGAATGCGCTCGGTGTAATTGATCGACATTGTGTAAGTCCTGTTTAGCTATTCGCCTTTCGCTCTTCGCTTTTGGCTCTTAGCCACTGGCCAGAGCCCTGATTAAGCTTGCTTAGTCTGCGAAGATTCCCGTCAGGGCACGACCTTCGGTCGTGCCGATTAGCACCTCTTATTGGTTTGTCATCCTGAGGGGACGTCAGTCCCCGAAGGACCTGCTTTTGTGTCGTCCGTGAAAGACCTTCCGTCTGCGACAGCGGCCTTGAAAGGGCACGGCTTCAGCCGTGCCGACCATTGCCTGAGCCACCGGCTTTAGCCGCTGAGGGATGCCGCTTGCCGAATACATAACCAACCCTCAGGGGCTAAAGCCCTAATCCTCAAATCATTCTGCGGCACGGCTGAAGCCGTGCCCTTTCAAAACAGCCGAAAGCTAAGGCCAAAGCCAAAAGCCAAGGGGCGGGCAATAGCGAATGGCGGCCTCTGTCACACCCTTTCCCAGGTGAACTTCGCCTTTGATCCCGACCCGAACAACTTCAGCGCGCCATGCTCGCCGGTTGAATTCGGGCGGATAAAGACCCAGTTCTGCCACGCTGACAGTCGACCAAAAATTTTAGTCTCCATGCTTTCCGGTCCGGGGAAGCGCAAACTTGCTTCCAGGCCGGTCAGCGCGTCGGGCGACAGGCTGACGCGCTCCTCGATGGCAATGCGCACTTCGTCCTGCCAGTCGAGCTCA
This sequence comes from uncultured Acidobacteriaceae bacterium, assembly GCA_963819645.1. Taxonomy (GTDB): domain Bacteria; phylum Acidobacteriota; class Terriglobia; order Terriglobales; family Acidobacteriaceae; genus CAVVDY01. The sequence goes on along the minus strand of CAWFWZ010000002.1, from coordinate 200,865 downwards.
TCCGGCGCGAAGGTTATGAGTCCAAGTTCCAGCGCCTTCGCAGTGTTCAGCGGTTTGCCAACGCTCTCCATAATGGCTGCACGTATTTGCGCTTTGCCGGTGCAGCGCATTTTGAGGCGATGAATCCCGTTGACCGCCGGCAGAATTCCGAAGTTGAATTCATCGAGCGCAATCTTCGGCGCGTCGCCGTCCTCTTCCGCCATCGACAACATGTAGCTGCGATCGGCAGCCAGCACCAGTTCGAACAGGATACCCGCGAAGCATGAGCCGGGCTCAATCAGCGCATACATGCTGCGCGAGGAAACATCCAGGCGACCGAAGGTGCGACGCAACATCCCGATGGTCTCGCGCACCAGCCAATCGGTGCGGTTATCGAGCATGACTTTGTCGGCGGCAAGCACGGCATCGATGCTGCCCGCCGTCTTGATCAGCAGAAGCCCCAATTCAGGCTCATTCACGCGCAGCATCAGGATGGCATCATCGAGCTCGCGGGCCATGCACAGCGGCCACCACTGATCGCCTTCAGCGTGGATGGCGTCAGCTTCCATCGGCTGCAAGCCTTCGGGGCCGCGAACCGTGAGTGTCGCAGTGCGACCAGGACGATCGAATTCTACGTCAACATACTTGTAGTGGTAGCCGAGATGATCGATGCGGCGATCGAGCGCGGTTAGCTTGATGCCCCTGGCTCTTGCATCGCGCGTCGAGTCGGTGGCGAGCGCTTCAGCGCGTGCGCGTATCAGCTCCTGAAACTTCGCCGGCGGAGCAATCTCGTCGACCAGTCCCCACTGTTTGGCGCGCTCGCCTTTCACGCCATCAGGATTGGTGCAGAACGCGTCTGCCAGATCACGGCGCACATGGCGTTTGTCAACCACGCGCGTCAGACCGCCGGTGCCGGGCAGCACACCCAGTAGCGGAACCTCGGGCAGACTCACTGCGCTGGAGCGATCGTCGACCAGCAGAATCTCATCGCAGGCCAGCGCCAGTTCATAGCCGCCGCCGGCGGTAGTTCCGTTCAGCGCGGCGACGAAACGAAGCCCATCATGGCGGCTGGAATCTTCCATTCCGTTGCGCGTCTCGTTGGTGAACTTGCAGAAGTTGACCTTCCACGCGTGCGACGACGAGCCCAGCATGTAGATGTTCGCGCCGGCGCAGAACATGCGCTCCTTGGCGCTGGTCAATACCACGCACGCAACCTCGGGATGTTCGAAGCGGATGCGCTGCAGCAGATCGTGCAACTCGATGTCGACGCCCAAGTCGTAGGAGTTCAGCTTCAGCTTGTAGCCGGGCTTCAGCGGGCAGTCCTCGTTGACATCCATCGCAACCGTAGCGATGCGGCCGTCAACGCTCAGCTTCCAATGACGATACTCGCCACCAGGCACATCGAAGGTAATCATTTGCTGTGCGTCGAGCACGTCAGGCATAAGCTCTCCTCATCTTCCTAACAGTCTTGGGAACGAAAGGGCAGGCGCTGCAGTTCAGCGTGCCGGGCCACCCCATGCGGCCGGAAACTTCTAACAAGTATGAGATGCATTATAGTGCATTCCAGGCAAGTAAAGCAGATTCGTAGAGAGCTCGATTTTTGGGTGTTTCCGAGCGAAATTCTGCGGTTTTCGTGCGTTTTCGCCTCACTTCTGCTCTTTCTTGGATCGGTATTTGCGCCCAAAGCGGCTATTTTTCGCCCGCGGCGCTGCGGCCCGTCTGGGCGGCCGTCAGGACGGCGGTCACTATCGCCTCAGTCGCCTTTTGTACCGATTGAGTGCTCGTGTCCACGCTCAGGTCGGCTTTGCGGTAAAGCGGCTCGCGAACCGCCAAGATTCGCTCGAGGTCCGACATCGATTCGCGATTATCGGCCATGGGGCGCATGTCTCCCTGGGCGATGACGCGCTGCATGTGATCTTCCGGAGAAGCGCGCAGCCAGACCGTGAAGCACGTGGTCAGCAGGCGCTCGAAAGTTGCGGGCTCAGAAACCAGACTACCGCCCGTCGCGAGCACGAAACCCGGATAACGTTCAATCACGTCGTCAAGACAGCGGCGTTCGAAACGACGAAAGCCGCTTTGCCCGTACAAATCAAAGATGACACTCAGCGATACTCCGCTTTCCTGCTCGATCAGGCGATCCAGCTCGAAAAACGGGACGTCCAGCCGCTCCGCCAGCATCGCTCCGAGGGTTGATTTTCCTGCCCCGCGCAGCCCAATGAGAGCAATGCGCCCCTTGCGTGCCGACAGATCGACCCCTCCGAAATGGCCGACGATAAGCTGCCGCACCTCGGCCAGCGCTTCCGGCGGCATGGTCTTCAGGTACTCGGTCAGATGCACCAGGTCGATGGGCAGTTCCGGCCCGTTGTAGACCAGCTTCTCGATGGGCAGGTCCAGCGCCAGCGCAATCTCCAGCAGCACAAGCGCAGAAGGATTTCCCTGGCCGGCTTCGAGTTGCGCAATGTAACGCTCGGACACCCCCGAGTCGCGCGCCAGAATCTTGCGCGTCATTCCGCGACGCGCGCGCGCCTCACGCACCCGTTCGCCCACCAGTCGGAGCAGGGTGCTCTCGCGGTACCGTGCTCCGGGGTCAGCGTCTTTCCGCATGCTATTTTCAGAAGCTGGATAATCGTCGTTAATGCGCCATCGAAAGCGGCCTAAAACGACGCAAAATTCGCTAAAAACACTTAATTCGCGCTTAAAATGACACTAAATCGCGCCTTTTTAAATGACTCAAGGTTTTACAGGGTCTAAAATTTTGCTCCACATGCATTATACTTCCGATTGATTGGCTGGGGATTCCCAATTCGGGAAATCAGCAGAGTAGGCACATTTGCCCCTGAACATCACAATTCTGGTAGGAACCATGACCGGCACCGCTGAGATGGTGGCGCAAGAGGTCGAGACCGCGCTGGAGGCGGCCGGTCACCAGGCCAGCATCCAGATGATGGACGGCCAGGACGCCGCCGTCTTTTCCAACGCCGGGCCGTTCCTGGTGTGTACCTCAACCTACGGTCAGGGAGACGTTCCCGACAACGCGCAGGCCTTGTTCAACAGTCTCGAAAGTGAGCGACCTGATCTGTCATCGGTGACCTATGGGGTGATCGCGCTCGGCGATCGCACTTATAAAGACACCTACTGCCAGGGCGGATTGCGCTTCGACAAGCTGCTGACCGAGCTTGGCGCCAAACGCGCCGGCGACATCCTGATGCACGATGCCAGCTCCGGCACGCTGCCCGAAGAGGTCGCGGCGCAATGGGTTGTGCCCTGGGTGGAGCAGCACCTCAGCACCTTGCCTCTATCGTCCTAAATTAGAGGAAGACCCTGCGGGGGTTCACCGCCACTCATTCGACGGAATTTCATATTGAGGTTTGTATCAGGGCATGGCTTTAGCTATGCCAACGAGCCTTAGCAAGATTCTGGCTTCAGCTGCCCCCGCGCGGGCTTCAGCCCCTGCCCCCGCACGGGCTGAAGCCCTCAATTTTTGTTCGAAGCTAGGGCACCCGTCGTAGGCGCGGAACTTTTCGTTGGGCCCGCACCCGTCCTCGCGAGTGGCTTCCGCCACCCCGACCGCCTTCAAAAGCTGTCCTTCAGTGCTGCAGCATAGCGTTTGTGTTTTGGATCGATTTGTTTCCGTAGAGTTCGGGATACAAATACGTGCCGCGCTTCTCTAACGGCTTGTCCTCTTCATTCGGAATGCGGTGGGCATTCGCCCACGCGTCCTGGCGAACGCCGGTGACCTGCCACGAGACCTTTCCATTGGCTCGACCGCCCGAAATCTTGAAGCGATTGCCATTCACCTCGCGTGCAATGTACAAGCGCGGCTGGGGCGATCCCACCGAAGTGAGCTGGTAGCGAAAGTCGCGATTGAGCGCGTCGAAATAGTCAGGAAGAACGACCCAGGCTTCGCCGCGCGCGTCGAGCCGAATCACGCCGTTGTAGATGTTCATCATGTCGGGCGATTCAACGAAAGAGTGCGACAGGTACTTGTTCGCAGGATCAATCGGATCGTCGATCTTGAATGAGCCGCCGCCCTTACTCAGCGAGCCAGTCACATTGAGATTGCCATTGATCTGGACGCCGCCGCCGAGCGTACTGCCGCTACCTTGGACTGTCAGATTACCGTTGAACCACCCATTACCACCGCCGTCGACCCAAAACGAGTTCTGGTCCGGGTTGACTCTGGCGAGTATGGAAAGGCCACCTCCAGCATTTGTGAAAATGCCTCCAACTCCTCCCGGACTGTAGGTTACTAACTCCCCACCATTGTTATGGCCGCTGACCGCTACGTTGCGACCGATAATGGCGTCGGTGCAGCAGTCGACGTTGCCATACCCGGCCTGACCAACTACTCCGGCATTAGCCATAGAGGTGCCGAAGACGGCTATACCGGTGTTGGCCGAGGCGTAGACGCCATACGAGTTGCCGCCCGGATCTGAAGAGTTGCGATGCCGCAGACGCCGTATCCGTTGGGTGCATTGGTTTGGTCCCATAACGCCATTGGCGCCACCGCTAGTTGCTGTCGCCGTGCCGTAGACAGCCACGCGCATTTCCTGGCGCTGTGGTGACTCCGACGACGCCGTTGCGTGTTGCGGTGCCTGAAGTTGCCTGGCCATATACGCCGCGGCGATGGTCGCGCTCGTGGTGTGAATCACCTGCGCCGAAGCACCGCCGGAGGTTGCATCCGTTTTGGCCAAACGCCAATGCCAGTGCTCGCACTGTCGTTCCCAGACACCGACGTCGTGATCGCCTCCAAAATTCTCGCCGTGACTGGCCTCGACTCCAACGCCGATAGACCGCTACCCCGAAGGGAGCTACGCTTTGACCTTCACACCAATGGCCTGCCCGAGACAGCCGTATTCCCGAAGGATCCAGCTGCCCCGTTAGGATCTCGAGCTATGCCCTCTACAGCAAAGGACTTATGACCTTCGGCACCGGTCGAGGCCAAACAAAACCGACAACTCCAACCCCATCTACACTGGCGCTGCCGCCAGAAACCCCGGTGGCTTCGCCGGTTGGTGTATTGGCGAGCCCAATACGCCGACACCACTGGAGCTTTGGGTAATTCCTGTAACTCCGGATCCTGCTCCGGTCGTGGAGTCATGAAGGCCGAACATGCCGACGCCCGTCGGACTTTCGTGTGCCCCGTAATGCCGACACCATTGCCGGTCGTGGCCAGATTCTGGCCAGCGACTCCAACCTCGGCACTGTTCGAAGTGGTTCCCGAAAGAGCAAAGAAGCCAGGGTTATTGTTGTCGTTGACATCAAACTTGGCGTTCGGAGTGGTCGTTCCGACTCCAATTTTTCCATTCGCAAGGTTCTGGTACATGGCCGAGCTGGTCTGGGATGTGAAGGTGTTCCACAAGGGAATGTACCCGGGTGTCCCATTGCCATAGACCAAAGTGACTACGGGCGGCTTGCTGGATCCGGTTGAACTATTCCCTGCGCCGCTCGTCTTCCGTCGCGTGGATCGGGTTCGTTTCCGATGATGGCACCTAACATACGCCGACGGAGGGAGGCCGCCAAAGGTCGCGGCATCGGCCGATTTCAGCGCATACGGAACGCTCACCAGCAGCACGCGCGGCTGCTCCGCCGAGCCCTGAGGCTGCACTCCGAGCCAATGCGCCTGCACCGAGGCGAAGATGTCCATCGGCAATCCGTCTGGCTTGCTCGCTCCCAGTTCCACCGTGTAGTGTCCGGCGCTATCGACGTGTACATTCTGCACCTCCGAAAACAGCGGCGCTCCGCCTGTCTCCTCGGAATAGAGCGAGAAGGTGACAGCGACAACCTTGGTAGGAGCCGTCGCCGGAGCCATCACCACTCCGCTTTCGTCTGCGGCGGTGGCGACGGAACCCAAGGTCCCGCTGAAGGTGATTAGTCGAGGCACGGTCGCGGTCGTTTCTTGCGCAGCGGCCGGCACCGAAACGGTCATGGCTGCGGCCAGTACAAGTGAGAGTGAAACGACGTGAGACAAAAGGTGGCGAGCTTGCATTTCTTTCCTCCAGGAGTTGGGCCGACAACAGGCCCGTTTGGGACTACTCAGAAAACCCACGAATCGGGCACACGCGTGGCACTTTTGAGGATCACAGCTACCCATCAATGAGGCCGTTTAGTAACCCTGCAAGCTGCTTCCCAGCGACTTCCGGTAGAAAAGAAAATTTATGACGCGCAGCTTGTTCAAGTGACCTATACTTCGACGATTCCTTCATTCGAAGCAAGGGACATAGCGGGGCACTGCATGCCATTGCATGTCATAAACGGTTCGGCGGGGAATCGTAGGCTCGATTCCTGGAAGGAGATTGCTGTCTTCTTCGACCGGGATGAACGCACGGTAAAGCGTTGGGAGAAGGAAAAAGGTCTGCCGGTTCATCGGCTGCGCCAAAGCTCGGGAGCGCGGGTGTTTGCCTTCACCGACGAGCTTGTCCGCTGGATGGACTCTCCCGAGTACTCAAGCCCCAAGCCGATAACCGAAGAGCCGCTCGAGGTGGCATTGGCGGAAGCCTCAAATGCGAGCTCGGCAGACACTCCCGCCCGCTTTGCAAAACGGACAATCGGAATCACCACCGTGATGGCGCTGCTGGTCGGGCTGACTGTTCTGCTGGTCTATACCCAACGGAAGTCACACGCCACAGCAGCCGCGCAGGCCCCCCAGACTTCCGCGTCCGCGTTGGGCACGCCGCCCTCAAATCCTAATGCGACGCAAGTCGATGCCGTAGCCCATGAGCTGTATCTCCAAGGCCGCTACCATTGGGACAAGCGCACTCCCGAGGACCTTCACCAGGCAGTCGATTATTTCAACCAGGCTATCGCCCGCGACCCCAACTATGCTGCGGCTTATGTCGGGCTGGCGAACTGTTACAGCCTGCTGCGCGAGTTTGCTGCCATGCCTTCCGAAGAGGCGTTTGCCCAGGCTGAGGCCGCCGCCAGGAAAGCCATCGAGTTGGACGACTCTTCCGCAGAAGCCCACAATGCGCTGGCCTTCGTGACCTTCTACTGGAACTGGAATGCGGTGGACGCGGAGCGGGAATTTCGCCGCGCCCTTGAACTGGATCCCAACTACGTTACGGCACACCACTGGTATGCGACGTTTCTGATGATGCTGGGACGTCTGCCCGAAGCGCTTGAGCAGATCGAGCGCGCGCGTCAGCTTGATCCCGCGTCCACAGCGATTCTTGCCGACAAAGCTCTCATCCTGTTTCATCAGGGTGAAAAAGAGCAGGCCATCGCTTTGCTGAAGCAGTTGTCCGCGTCGCAGCCTGCTTTTTTCTCCACCCATCGCTACCTGTCTCTTATTTATGTGGACAAGGGGGACTATCCCGCTTATCTGGAGGAGGGGGGCAAAGCAGCGGAGTTGTCCGGCGACGCTCAGGAGATGGCAATCGTGCAGCAGGCTGGGGAAGGATATCGATTGGGTGGTGCGAGCGGAATGTTTCAAAGCATTGCGCTCGCCCAGAAGCAGTACTTCGAAGCCGAAAAGTTGCCGGCGTTTTCGGTTGCCACAACTTATGCCCGGATGGGACAAAAGAACGAGGCGCTACGCTATCTGCAAACGTCCTTCCGACGGCATGAAGTAGCCTTCCTGGCGATAAGGGTGCACGAGGCCTTTGTGGATCTGCACCGTGATTCTACTTTTCAGCAGCTGGTTGGGCAGGCGGGTCTGCCTCCGCTCTGACCTTTTGGTGAAGGCAGGTTGCGTCGTTTTGTATCAGGGCACCGCTTCAGCCGTGCCGTACAGGGCAAGTAACTATTTTGGGCTTCAGCCCCTGCGCGCCCGATCTGGCAGGGGCTGAAGCCCGAACCTTTCCTAGCCCTCGTTCGGCACGCCTGAAAGGCGTGCCCTGATACAAGGCAACCGATTTATGCGATGACCTTAATTGCTCTTAGTTAATCGTCACCGGGATGCTCACACTATGGGTCAGGCTGCCGCTGACCGCTTGCACGGTCACGGTGCCGCTCAGCGGAGTGAAGTTATTGTTGTTGTTGTTGTTGTTCGAGCCGCCTCCGCCGCAGGCGAACATTCCCAGAATCAAAGTTAATCCCACTGCAGAGAGCATGATGTTGCGAAGGATGGCCGCTCTTCGTCCTCGCAGTCCGAAAAGGCTTCGCCTGGCTCGTCCGAAGGGAATGAAGCAGACAGCGGCGAGACCGAAGCTCAGATCGATTCCCAATGGCCCGGGCAGGCCGTTCCTATGAAGTGCCGATGAATTGGTAGCAACTACCGTGAGGGTCGCGCTCTGTCCCGCGTTAACCGAGGGGGGATTAAGGGAACAGGTGCTCGCGCCGAGCGTCGAAGATACAGTGCAGGTAAGAGCGACGCTGCCCGAGATTGGGCCGCCGGTCGCGGTAACGGCGATGGTGGAGGCTCCGCTGGTGCCATGGGTTATGGAAAGAGAAGTCGGATTCGCGGAAATCGTGAAGTCGGCGCCTGTGCCACCGGTCCAGGCAGCGCTCAGTGCGCCCACATCAAACGACCCCAGGCCCGTGACCTGATCGTAGCCGATCGCGGCGCTGTAGCCGATCATTCCGCTGGAGCCGCAGTTCTTCGATCCCGACTGGCAGGGAACCATGTTGTTGCCGGTGGTGATGTCGTGAAACGCGCTCGGCGTGCTTGCTGCCACCGTGTACAGAGTCGGGTTCACATTGCCGAGGCGCATTCCAAACTTCTGGTTCAGCAGAGCAACCACGCCGGAGAAGATCGGTGATGCGACGGACGTGCCACCAATCACGTCGAGAATGCAGCCTGGATCGGTACCCAGCACGCAACTGCCTGCGCGATATCCGTTGACGCAACTTCCCTGAGAGCAGATGAGGTATCCATCGTGATTGGGCGAGGAAGTGAGGGAAACGTCGGGCACATCGCGCTGCCCGTCGGCGGGAACGCCGGCACCTGTCTGCCATGTAGGCTTGGTGAACAGGGTGCTGACGCCGCCGCCGGTAGCGGCGATAGTCGTCGAGTCGGTGTCGTTCCAGGTCGTCTCAGGGATGTATTCGAGGGCTGTCGGGCTAGTGTCGGTCACGCTGCTTGAACCGTTCCAAAAGGGAGGATCGGCAGCAGCGACACAGTTTTCATTTTGCGAATCACACTTGACCGTGCCTGCGCCGTCGCCGGTGAACTCGGTGCCTCCCATGCCAGTCACGTAAATGGTTGAAGCAGGTACGTCGACTGCGAGGCCCATCGTTACCGGCGGCGTGCTTCCATCACAATCGGCGGCGCCGTTGTCACCCGACGCGGCGGTGATGGTCTGGCCCTGCGTGTTGGCCTGGGTCAGGATGTTGGTCAGCACGGTTATCGAGGAGGCGTCGAAGTTGGCCTCACAATTTCCGTAGCTGATACTGATGACCGGCGCCAGGTTGTTATTGACGATGTAGGGCAACGAGGTGAAGAGTGCGTTTTCGGAATACACGAAGAAGAGCTGCGCATTGGGAGCGATGGCTCCGCTCCATTCCAGGTCGAGGTTGGCCTCGTCGACGTCGGCCTTGCTGTAGGTCGGAGTGCCGGTTTTCTTGAACGTGAGATTGATCGCCGGCAGACCGGCCAGCGAACGGAACCTGTCGATGTCCGCGTGAGTGCCGTCGTCATTTTGCGTTAATAGGGTTTGGCCTACGACCGCGATCGACTGCCCGTCGCCTTTAATCCCCGAGTTGTACAGGCTGTTGATGTTGTAGAGGGTTCCGACATCTCCGGGAACCAGGAAGTGATTGCCGGAGACGCTGGAGGTGAAGTGCGCGATCGACATTGCGCGCGGGCGGAAATTGTTTAGCGAGGTGATTCCAGCGACCGCGCCGGCGAACGCGCTCGGCAGTTGCGGCGAAGCGATGTTGGCGTAATGCGTCTCACCGCGGTACTGCACCTGGTGGATAGGCGTGCGGAAGGCCGCAGAAGCTTGTCCGGCGTTGCCGTCGAATTCGATGGAGTTGCGGCCGCGCGACACCGTGACGTTGCTGAAGCCGTGCGACTGCAGCCACACCGTGACCTTGGTCAGGTCGGCGGTGCTCATCCCGAAGCGGTCGGCGTACTGCTCGGGCGTCAGCCACTTGCGATAGTTCGGCGAGCCGGGATCCTGCTGCTGCTGCAAGCAGTTGATCCAGGTCGGACTGCTGCGCGGCGGTGGGCTTGAAGAAGATGGCCATCCGCTGCATCGGCATTTTGGGCGAAACAGCGCCCTGGTCAACCGCGCGGGCGACATGCGGATGCACTCCGCCTGGTACCAGCGCAACGTCCGCATCATTAATAGAGCGGGTGATGCGCGGCGCGACGGTGGACTGCGCGGAGGCCAACGAAATAAAGGCCAGTAAGAACAGAACTACCGCAGCACAGCAAAAAACCCGGTTGCGATTCATAACACTCCGTCCCAAACTCCCATAATGAACACGCTGGCGGGTAGTGGGTCAGTTTGAATAAGGCTGCGTGCCTTTCGCGCGCCAGCGCGAATCGGCCCGCCTGGATCCCTCGATCGCGAAAGAAGCTCCTCGGGATGACACTCAAACTGACCCACTACCGGCTGGCGCGTTCCGAGACACAGAATAAGCCCTGAAGCCGCGAGTTCCAAACTCGGAAAGAACCTTAGACGCGGTTTGTAGCTTATTCCGTGTTGAACCCGGATTGGTTGAGTTTGTTCCGTAGCGTGCCTCGGCGGTGAAATCCTTCGATGCTCGTGGTAAGAAGTGCATCTCGTATAATTTCTCTTTACCACTTCGCCAGCGCGCAAGCTAATCCAACCGGCGAACGATCGGACTCATACCATGACAGAAATAGAACTGATTCTTGCTCGCGAGGTCCTCGATTCCCGCGGAAATCCTACTGTAGAAGCCGATGTCATTCTCGAAAGCGGAGCCCGCGGGCGCGCCGCCGTTCCCAGCGGAGCCTCGACCGGCGAGCACGAAGCAGTTGAGCTGCGCGATGGCGACAAGGGTCGCTATCTGGGCAAAGGCGTGCTAAAGGCGGTCGACAATATTAATGAAGTGATTGCTCCCGAGTTGGAGGGCCTGGACGCCAGCGAGCAGCGCGAGTTGGATACCATCATGTGCGAGCTTGATGGAACGCCCAACAAAAGTAAGCTGGGCGCAAACGCGATTCTCGCGGTCTCGATGGCGGCGTCGCGGGCAGTGGCCGATCACCTGGGTGTCGAGCTTTATCAGTATCTCGGCGGATTCACCGCCAGCCTGCTGCCGACTCCGATGATGAACATCCTCAACGGCGGCGCCCATGCCGACAGCAGCGTCGATTTCCAGGAGTTCATGGTGATGCCCGTGGGTGCGCCATCGTTCAGCGAGGCGCTGCGCTGGGGTGTCGAAACCTTCCACACCCTGAAGGGCGTACTGAAGAAGAAGGGTTATAACACTGCTGTTGGAGATGAAGGTGGATTCGCGCCGTCGTTGAAGTCAAACAGCGAAGCCATCGAGGTCATTCTTGAAGCCATCACGCAGGCGGGATACAAGCCGGGTGAGCAGATTGCCATTGCGCTCGATCCGGCCTCCAGCGAGTTCTACGACAGCGACAAGAAGAAGTACGTCTTCAAGAAGTCGGACAAAAGTGAGCACAGCAGCGAGGAGATGGTGAAGTTCTGGGCTGACTGGGCGCGGCAGTATCCCATCGTGTCGCTTGGAAGATGGGCTGGCCGAAAACGACTGGGATGGATGGAAGATGCTGACCGACGAGCTGGGCAGCAAGATTCAGTTGGTGGGCGACGACATCTTCGTCACCAACATTGATATCTTGCAGCGCGGCATCAACTCAGGTGTGGCGAATTCGATCCTCATCAAGCTGAATCAGATTGGCACGGTCAGCGAGACTATCGATGCCATCAACCTGGCGCGCGAGAACCGCTACACCGCCGTCATCTCGCATCGCTCGGGCGAGACCGAAGACACCTTCATCGCCGACCTGGCGGTCGCGACCGGCGCAGGCCAGATCAAAACCGGCTCGGCTTCGCGCACCGATCGCATCGCGAAGTACAACCAGTTGCTGCGCATCGAAGAAGAGCTCGGCACTGCGGCTCGTTTCAATGGACTGAAGGCGCTGAACTATCGCGGTGAATTGGTGAGCAAGGCGAAGGCGTAAACGTCCCGAGCTACGAATGAGCGCTATTTATAATTTGGATTGAGGATGTCGTATGCACAACATTTCCTACACCGTCCACACCTTTAAGGAAGGTAATAGTTACGTGGCTTATGTTCCGGAGCTTGATGTTTCAAGCTGCGGAGCCACATCTGAAGAGGCACGGAAGAACATCCGCGATGCGGTTCAGGCATTTCTTGATACGAGCAGGGAGATGGGAACGCTGGAGGAGATTCTCCAGGAAGCCGGCTATAAGCAACAAGAGGATGGTTGGTGCCCGCCGGAGTTCGTCTCGTTGGACCGCGCGGTTGCAAGCATACGGTAATGCCGCCTCTCAGGCCTATCTCTTACAAATGGCTCGTTAAGGTCTTCGAACGTGAGGGCTTCATCTTCGGCCGCCAACATGGGGATCACCTCATCTACACCAAACCGGGCGTCAAGCGACCGCTCGTGATTCCAGCCTACGACGAAGTACCAGTTTTCATCATCAAGAATCTCCTGCGCGTTGCTGAAATGAGCAGGGAGAGGTACTTCGAACTACTTCAGCACTGACAATAATTGCTGCGAAGTTGCTGATTGCCCTATTTGTTCGAGCAGTTGGAATGAGCGGGGTACCCGACGAAGGCTATAATTCGGAAGCGATGAAGGATTCGGAAATTATTTTCACCGTGCAGGAATCAACCGAGGGTGGGTATGAGGCCCGCGCTCTTGGTCACCCAATCTTCACTCAGGCGGAGTCGGTTGATGAACTTCGAGAGATAGTCCGCGATGCGGTACGCTGTCACTTCGAAGAGAACGAAATGCCTCCCGTGATTAGATTGCATTTCGTGCATGATGAGGTTATCTCGGCTTGAAGTTGCCGCGGGACTTGAGCGGTTTCGAACTGGCGAAACTGTTATCCCACTTCGGCTACGAGATTACCCGGCAAAGGCAGCCATATCCGCTTGAGATCTCAATTCCGGGGAGTTGAACACCACGTCACAGTTCCTGCTCATCAGCAGCTTAAACTTGGTACGCTGAACGTCGTCTTAACTGAAGTTGCAGCTTACCTTGAGATGTCCCGCGCTGACTTAGAGCGTGAACTGTTCGGTCGCTAATCCCTATGCCACCCAAACCACTCGTCCTCATCATTCTTGACGGCTGGGGCTATGCTCCGCCGTGCCCGGCGAATGCCATCTCGCTGGCGCGCAAGCCGAACTACGACAAGCTGCTGACGGAATTTCCCAACACGCTGATCCATACCAGCGGGCGCTACGTTGGTCTGCCGACCGGGCAGATGGGCAACAGCGAAGTCGGTCACCTGAACATCGGCGCCGGACGCGTGGTTTACATGGACATCACCAAGATCGACCTCACGATCGAGAACGGTGAGTTCGAGAAGAACCCGGTGCTGCTCGAGGCGATGGCGAAGGCGCGCACTGGCGAGCGGCGTCTGCATCTGTTCGGCTTGCTGTCGGATGGCGGCGTGCACTCGCACCAGAACCATCTCTACGCCATGTTGCGCATGGCCAAGCAGAACGGCGTCGATCGTGTCTTCGTTCACGCCTTCATGGATGGCCGCGACACGCTGCCCACCAACGGCGCAGGCTACGTCGAGCAGCTTCAGCAGAAGATGCGCGAGTACGGCGTCGGCAAAATCGCCAGCGTAAGCGGGCGTTACTACGCGATGGATCGCGACCGAGCGCTGGGAACGTGAGAAGAAAGCCGTTCGATGCGATGGTGGACGGCGTCGGCGAAGGCGGTCGCTATCACGATCCGGTGCAGGGCGTGCGCGAATCGTACAACCGCGAAGTGACCGACGAGTTCATCATTCCGTTTGTCGTGGTGGACGAGCGTGGCGAGCCGGTGGCGACGATTCGCGACGGCGATGTGTGCATCAACTTCAACTTCCGCGCCGACCGCGCGCGGCAGATTACGCGGTGCCTGGCGCGCAACAGTCAGCTTCACCGCGCAGGACGGCCGCGAACTGGAAGGTGCGGAAGATCTCGACAGCGTGATTCCGCGCGACCGCGTGCCGAAAGATCTGACCTACGTCTGCATGACGCGATACGACAAGCACTTCACACTGCCGGTCGTATCGCCGCCAGAGTCGCTGGGCAACATCCTGGCGAATGTCATGGCGGACCTGCAACATGCGCAACCTGCGCGTGGCCGAGACGGAGAAGTACGCGCACGTGACCTACTTCTTCAACGGCGGAGTCGAGAAGCCATTTCCCGGCGAAGATCGCGTGCTGGTGCAGTCGCCGAAGGTCGCCACCTACGATCTGAAGCCCGAGATGAGCGCGCAAGGCATTGCCGACGCGGTGGTGAAGGCGATCGAAGACAAGACCTTCGACGTGATGGTGGTGAACTTCGCCAATGCCGACATGGTTGGGCACTCGGGCAAGATTCCGCCGACCATTGACGCAGTCGAAACCGTCGATGACTGCCTGGGTCAGATCTACGCCGCGCTGAAGCGTGCCGGCGGCGCGATGATTGTTACCGCCGACCACGGCAACGCTGAGCAGATGATCGATCCTGCGAGCGGCGGTCCGCAGACGGCGCACACGACCAATCCGGTGCCGTTCATCGTGGTGGCAGAACACGCGGTTCCTGCCCGCAGGATTCAAAGGTGATGGGCGGCGATTCACCTTGAAGCCTGATGGCGCGCTGCAGGACATTGCACCGACCATGCTGGGAATTCTTGGCGTCGCGCAACCGAAGGAAATGACAGGGCACGATCTGCGCGTGGTTGCGGAGGAAGCGAAGCAGTAGATAAGGAAGCGTGCCTTTCGCACGCCTGGATCCTTCGCTTCGCAAAAGAGGCTCACTCGGGATGAGAGTCTGCCCGACCCGCTCCCCGACTTCGTTCGTGGTTCGGAAGCTATACTCGTCTCAGTTATGTTTTCTCGATCTTTATACGGCCTGCTGGTGTTCGCGTTGATGGCCAGCACGTGCGTGGCGCAGCAGCAGCCGTCCTCTCAGCCAACGCCCGACACACCCAGCTCTGTGAAGTCCGATTCCAAGCCGGCAAGTTCTCCGTTTGACACCAAAGCCGGGGCTGCTGCTTCCAGCTCGACCGCACCCAGCGCCTCATCCTCACCAGCACCCAAGGCCTCGTCGTCAGAGGCGCCCAAAAGCGACGCGACCGCCCCTGCGACTGCTCCGGCAGCCATCATCCCTGCGGCGGCTGAACGCCATTATCACCAGGGCCTGCTGGACGAGAAGGACAAGCTACCCGACGAAGCCATTGCCGAGTATCGCGACGCCATAAAGGAATATCCCGCGTATGCGGCCGCCCACTATCGTCTTGGCAACCTGCTGCTCGACAAAGGCGGGTACGGTGAGGCCATCGCGCAATTCAAAGAAGCGTTGCGCTACAAGCCGGATGACGCCGACCTGCACAACAATCTGGGATACGCCTATAAGAAGATGGGCGACCGGGTCGGAGCGGAGGCGGAGTATCGCGAAGCCGTTCGTCTGAATCCCAGGATGGCTTCAGCGCACAGCAACCTGGGCAATCTTCTCTATGCCCGGCGCGACTTCAACGGCGCGATACTGGCATACACCGAAGCGCTGAAGCTTGAGCCCAACAACGCGGACATTCACATGAACCTGGGAACCGCCCTCGACGTAACCGGCAGGACCGAAGAGGCGATTACCCAATACTCGCAGGCCATCAAGCTGCAGCCGGGCAACGCCAACGCTCATTACAACCTCGGTATCGCCTACAAGAACAAGCACGACCTTACTTCCGCTATTGCGCAACTAAAGCAGGCGGCGCAACTGGCGCCGACCTGGCCCACGCCTCACCTGGTGCTGCTGCAGATCTTCAAGACCTCCGATCCTAAGTCGGCGATTGATGAGTGCATGATCGCTGATGGCATGACGCACGACGCCAAGTTGCACGACGAATGTCTGGAGCTGCAACAGAAGTCGCAGTGAGCAGGAATCCTGGCACTGACGTCACCTCGAATCCTGAGCCGCCGATGAAGCATCCACATGCTTCGAGGTTGTCATGGAATCTATGCAATGGCTCGCTCAGGATGTTGCTGCTGAATCCTTTTCGCGAAACCATCTAACCTCCAATCCCGATAGCAGCTTGCTCGATGCGTATTCGCGGGCGGTTGTGGGAGCGGTACAGCGCGTCAGTCCCGCGGTAGTACACATCCAGGTGAAGCAGCGGGCGCGCGGAGGAACAGCGGAGGGCACGGGCTCTGGGTTCTTGTTCACTCCCGATGGATTTGTTCTTACCAATAGTCACGTCGTCCATAACGCAGAGGAGATTCTTGTCACTACGGAGGCGGGCGAGCGCTATCCGGCTGAACTGGTCGGCGACGATCCGGACACCGATCTGGCGGTCGTGCGTGGCAGCGGGATCGCGCCATCGGTTCCGTTAGGCAGCTCGCGCAAGCTCACGGTCGGACAGTTGGTTGTTGCCATTGGCAATCCCCTGGGCTTTCAACACACGGTGACGGCGGGTGTGGTCAGCGCTCTGGGACGCACCATGCGCTCGCGCTCGGGTCGCTTGATCGACGGAGTAGTGCAAACGGATGCGGCGCTGAATCCTGGCAACTCCGGCGGGCCGCTGGTGGATTCGCAGGGTCAAGTCGTCGGTGTCAACACGGCGACCATCATGGGAGCGCAGGGAATCTGTTTCGCCATTGGCGCCGACACGGCTGAGTTCGTGGCGTCGCGCCTGATTCGCGACGGGCGTGTCAAGCGCAGTCACATCGGCGTAATGGGGCAGGGAGTCACCTTGCATCGCAGGATCGTTCGCTACTACGACCTGGCTGTCGAGTCGGGGCTGCTCTTGTTGAACGTGGTGGCAGACTCTCCGGCATATACCGCCGGCCTGCGCGAGCGTGACGTCGTCATCCGCTTTGATGGACACAACGTCACCGGGGTGGACGATTTGCATCGACTGCTAACTGACGAGCGCAGTGGCAGAGCGTGCGAGGTGGACGTGGTCCGCGGCACGCAATTGCTGAAGATTACGGTGACGCCGCGGCCTCGCGTACAGTAATCCGGCAACTCGTATAATGATGACTGACGAAACGCCGCTGTAACTGTGGAGAGGTTATGCCGATTTTTGAATACCGCTGCGAGGATTGTGGAAACAAGTTCGAGGCTATTCTGTTTGGTGAGCAGAAGGCCGAGTGTCCCAAGTGTCACACGCAGAATCTGCAGAAGCAGCTATCCACATTCGCGGTCAGCACGAAGTCGAGCAGCTCATCTTCCGCCGGCTGTGGCGCTGGAAATTGCTGCATGGGAAGCGGCGGCTGTTCCTTCAATTAGGTCCATGTCGTTAAGCCCCGATAATTTTCCGCGGTAATCCCCCACTTTGTTTACCTGATCGCCCTGCTACTAGCAGCGCACGGGCTCTCGCCTTCTCCTTGTGCTCCGCCACGGATGAACGATTTCGCCGCCTTGCGCGGATGTTCAGAAGCAGCTCTCGCCAGTTCGCACTTCCATACTGGGACGTTATTCGACGTTATCTCCTGAGCAAACTACAAGGGCTGCTCTTTGCATCTACTTACCTTTTGCACTTACCAGAGGAGAGTGTGGTGCTTCAGCAACAGGTGTGCCAATGACGAGCAAGAGAAACCCTTTTCGGTCGGTCCTCATTTTTGGGGGCGCTGGCTTCATCGGTTCCAATTGGGCGGAATGGCTGCTGCAGAATACCGAGGCCAAGATTCACATCTTCGATAATCTCTCGCGCGGCGGCGTTCGCCACAACCTGCGCGCGCTCGAATCTCTCAGCGGACGGTCGCGGCGGCTTCAGATCACGGTGGGCGACGTTCGCGACGCCGAGATGGTGGAGCGCGCCATGCGTCTCGCCACCGAGGTCTATCACTTCGCCGCTCAGGTGGCTGTCACCACGTCAGTCCTGGCTCCGCGACTGGACTTCGACATTAACCTTGTTGGCACCTTCAACATTCTGGAAGCCGCGCGCAAGTCGGGCAATCAACCTTTTCTATTGTTCACCTCTACCAACAAGGTCTACGGCAGTGCCAGCAGTGGCGACGTCTGGCCGGAGAAGACACGCTACGGCTGCTCGAATCGCGAAGGGACATCGGAGACGCAGCCGCTGGACTTCCACTCTCCCTACGGTTGCTCGAAGGGCGCAGCCGATCAGTACGTGCGCGACTACGCACGCATCTATGGCCTGAACACCGCGGTGTTTCGCATGTCGTGCATTGCCGGGCCCCGTCAGTTTGGTACGGAAGACCAGGGATGGGTGGCTCACTTTCTGTACTCGGCTTTGAACCGCACGCCCGTAACTATCTATGGCAATGGCCTGCAGGTTCGTGACGTGCTCGATGTCGCCGATCTGGTGCGTGCCTTCGAGGCAGTACGCAACCTGGAGCCGTCTGACGAAGGACGCGTTTATAACGTGGGCGGAGGTCCGGAGAATTCCGTCTCCCTGCTTGAGCTGATGGGAATGATCGAGCACCTCACTGGGCGCAAGCTCGAAACCAGATTCGACGCGGCACGCCCCGGCGACCAGGCAGTGTACGTCAGCAACACGCAGAGGCTGCAAAACGAAGCCGGGTGGAGCCCGAACATCCAGCTACCCGAGACGCTAGGCAGGATGCAGCGATGGTGGAAGCAGAATCGCGACCTGTTCGCGCCAGCTCGGGTTTCGGAAATGCCCGCGCTGGCTAACCCAGTCCCGCTCCCACGGACAGCATGATGAAATTCGCTCTAGTCAATCCGAATTGGACGTTTGAAGGCTCGACCTACTTCGGCTGCCGCGATCCGCACTACCCGCTCGAGCTGCTGTTTGCCTTCGACCAGATCCGTGAGCGCCGGGCACGAGCCGCTACTCATCGACGCTCAGGTCGACGATCTCTCGATCGAGCAGGCTCGCCAGGAACTGCGTGGCTTCGGGCCGGACTTCCTGGTGATTCCCACGGCGCCGTCGTATCTATTCTGGCGGTGCCCTCAGCCGGAGCTGCGTGTTCCGAAGCGATGGTTCGCGGCGCTAGGCGAGGGAACCATCCAGGTTGCAATCGGTCCGCATGGCTCAGCGACTCCGGCGGCAACGCTGCGCAAACTGAATTGCGATGTAGTGCTGCGCGGCGAGCCGGACCAGACCATTTCTGAGCTGGCGAGCAAACCTTGGGAGGACATCGTCGGCTGTTGCTATCGCCTGCCCGATGGAACCCTGCGCCTCAACCCGGGGCTGGGCGTGACGGACATGAAAGCTCTGGCGCCGCTCGACTTCAACAACTACAACGTTGAGCGCCATCAGCATCGCCACCACGTGTTTACCGGAGAAGGTCGCGGTGCCGAACTGGAGTTTGCCCGTGGGTGTCCGTGGGCGTGCAGCTTCTGCAACAAGACACTGTTTCGCAACAAGTTTCGCGAGCGCGCGGTCGACGCCGTCCTGACGGAGGTCGATCGCCTGGTTGAGCGCGGAGTCGATTACTTCTACTTCATCGACGAAATCTTCGGCGTTGGCAAGAATGTGCTCAAGCTGCTGGAAGGACTGGCCGAGCGCGACGTGAAGATCGGTTTCCAGACGCGCATCGATCTCTGGAACGAAGACACGCTCGACCTGCTTGGACGCGCCGGCTGCATCTCGATGGAGTGCGGCATCGAGTCGATCACCGATGAGGGCCGCGACGAGCTGAACAAGAACTGCCGCATCTCGACCGAGCGCATAACCGAGCTGCTGATCTACGCGCGCCAGCGAATTCCCTGGGTGCAGGCGAACCTGATCCTGACCGACAAGGACGACAAGGATGAAATCCGCCGCTGGCAGGAGCACCTGAAGGCGCGTGGAGTCTGGGTGAGCGAGCCGGTGCCGATGTTTCCGTTTCCCGGCAGTCCGAGTTATGTCGAGATGTTTGGCACGCCGCCGGACGACGAGGCCTGGGAGCGCGCGCATCGGTATTACTTATCGCTCTTCGGCGACAAAGGTTTCAGCGACATTCAGGACCAGCGTCCCGTGTCGATTGAAGAGCTGGAAACCGCGGCGTAAGTTGACGTATCAACATTGTTACAACAACCAACATCTGAAGTTTTCGGGGACCACTTCGTGATGCGAATTACAGTTGTCGGCTCGGGCTATGTCGGACTAGTAGCGGCCGCGTGTTTCGCAGAGATCGGCCATCAAGTCGTCTGCGTCGATAATGACGAGGCCAAAGTCGCGGCGCTCCAGCGCGGCGAAACCATCATCCACGAAGAATTTCTTCCCGAGCTGATCGCTCGCCACCAGGGTGAAGGTCTGCGATTCACCACGTCGCTTGCCGAAGGACTGAGAGACGCCGCGATCGTATTTATCGCAGTGGGTACGCCACCGTGCGAGAACGGCGAAGCCGATGTCTCCGTATTGGATTCTGTGTGCCGCGAGATCGCGCGTTCCGTCGACGGCTTCAAGGTGGTGGTGATCAAGAGCACCGTGCCGGTGGGAACCAATCAGCGGATCGCGCGCGTGCTGCAACGATACGGCGCGCATCCGTCCTGTTTTCGCGTGGCTTCCAATCCCGAGTTTTTGCGCGAGGGCACAGCGGTTACTGACTTCCTGTATCCCGACCGAATTGTGCTGGGTTGTAATTGCCTCCGCAGCGCCGACCTGCTGACCAAGGCGTATCAGCCGCTGCTCGACGGAAGCTATGCAGCTTCGAATAGCGCAATTCCGATGCCGGACAATACGCGATTGCCGGCGCGGTTGGTGCTCACCAGTTCCGCAAGCGCTGAACTGATTAAGCATGCCTCGAATGCGTTTCTCGCGATGAAGATCTCGTTCATCAACGCGGTCGCGAACATTTGCGAAGCTAACGGTGCGGACATTGAAGAAGTGGTGGAAGGAATTGGAAGCGACCGGCGCATCGGAAGCCGCTTCCTGAAGCCGGGTATCGGCTTACGGCGGCTCGTGCTTCCCCAAGGACTTGAAGGCACTGCGCGCGGTTGCCCACGAGAGCGGTTGTGACTTCCGCCTGCTCGAAGAGGTGATGCAGATCAACGAGGACCAGCGTGTGCACTTTGTTCGCAAGGTTCGCCAGGCGCTGTGGACGCTGAAAGGGAAACGCCTTGGAGTGCTGGGGCTGGCCTTCAAGGGAGGGACCGACGACGTGCGCGAATCGCCGGCCATTGCCGTGATCCATCGGCTGCTCAAAGAAGGCTGCTGCATCACTGCTTACGATCCTGCGGCTGCAGCGCGAGCACGAGCTGAAGTTCCGGAGAGCGCGCAAATTACTTTCGCCAAGAGCGCTTACGCGGCGGCCACCGACGCCGATGCGCTGCTCGTGCTGACCGAGTGGGAGGAGTTTGCGGCCCTGGACCTGGAACGCTTACGAGCGCGCATGAAGCAGCCGATACTGCTCGATGGGCGGAATCTTTTCTCGCCCGAGCAAATGAAGGAAGCCGGCTTTATCTACTACAGTGTGGGACGCCCCGAAGCGATCCCGGAATTCGAGCCGAAAGACTCGTCGCGCGAAGCGGCGTAGGCCAGAATGTCCGGGACTAAGCGCCACGTGATTGCTGACGGCAGCATAACCCAAAGTCCCGCCAATAACTGCTATTCTTCATAGTCGCTAAAGGGTTATCATTCCCTGCGCACGGGAGATTACATGTTCTTTGAGCGGTTCTATCTTGGCTGCCTGGCGCATGCCTCTTACATGTTCGGCTCGAAGGGCGAGGCGGTTGTAGTCGATCCGCAGCGCGATGTCGAGATTTACATCGAGGCTGCGCAGAAGAACGGGCTCACAATCCGCCACATCTTCGAGACCCATCTTCATGCCGACTTCGTCTCCGGCCATCGCGAGTTGGCCCAACGAACTGGAGCGAAGATTTACGTCGGTGCGGCCGCGGGTGCGAAGTTCGAGCACGTCGCATTGCATGACGGCTTCACATTGCAGGTCGGCGACGTCTGTATGACCGCGCTGGAGACGCCCGGTCACACTCCCGAGAGCGTCTGCCTGGTGTTGACCGATTGCGAACATGGCGATGAACCTTGGGCGGTATTTACCGGCGACACGCTGTTTATCGGTGACGTGGGCCGGCCCGACCTTTCTCCAACGCATACTCCGCAACAGCTTGCCGACATGATGTTCGACTCGCTGCATCACAAGCTGATGACCTTGCCCGATAAGACGCTGGTGTATCCCGCGCACGGTGCAGGTTCGCTTTGCGGACGCAATATGCGCGCCGACAGTTCATCGACCATCGGCACGGAGCGGATGAGCAACTGGGCGCTACAGATTAAGACACGCGAAGACTTCGTCGCGCAGATGACATCGAACCTTCCGGCGCGCCCCGAATACTTCGCGCAGGATGCGGCCATCAATCGCGAAGGCGCTCCAGCGCTCAATGACCTTCCTGCTCTCACTGCGATAGCGCCGGCCGACTTGCAATACCAAATTGCTCAGGGTGTTACTGCGGTAGATGTGCGACACCAGGATGAGTTTGCCGCCGGCCACGTGCCTAACTCGATCAGCATTCCACTGGGAGGGCAGTTTGCATCGTGGGCGGGAGCCGTGTTGGGATTGTCGGCCGACCCGGTGCTGATTGGCGCGAACGAAGAGCAGATTTCCGAAGCGAGGTTGCGCCTGGCGCGTGTGGGCATCGAAGATATTGCGGGCTACCTGGAAGGTGGCATTGCAGCGTGGCAAGCGGCAGGCCTGCCGCTCGCACAGGTGCCGCAGCTGACAGTGCAGGAGCTGAAAACTCGGCTCGACAAGCGAGCTTTTCACGTGCTCGACGTTCGCCGAGAAGGCGAATGGAATGCAGGCCACGTGGAAGGCGCCGGTTGGCATCCGCTCGACAACTTCAAGCGCGCGTTGCCTGAAGTTGATTCCGATGCGCCCGTTGCAGTGCATTGCAAGGGTGGTTATCGCAGCATGATCGCTTGCAGCTTCCTGCAGCGCGCGGGCCACAAGAATGTTGTCAACGTCATCGGCGGCTTCGACGCGTGGGAGAAAGCCGGCCTGCCGGTCGCTGCCGAAGCGGCAGCAAGCGCCAAGGCCTAACTCGGTGCTGGTCTGCCCTGGTTGCGGTGAACAGATTCCGGATTGGGCGCGGTTCTGCCCGACTTGCGGCGCCGTCATCTCTCGACCTCAGCCGCCAGCCTCTGCTGCGACCCCTTCGGCTGCCGCGGCTGCACCCCCCAAGCCGCATCAGGCGGTGTCGAATATTGCTTCGAGTCTGCCCGACAACATTGCGGGCATGCTAGCCTACTTTATTGTGCCTGCCATCGTGTTCCTGCTGGTGCGGCCGTTTAACCGTAACCGCTTTGTCAGGTTTCACAGCATTCAGTGTCTGCTGACCGTGGCGGTGCTGATGGTTTTGCAGGTTGCGCTTGCGCTGCTTGGAAAACTCGTGCCGCTGCTGGTGCTGTCCCTGTATGGGCTGCTATGGCTGGCAGAACTCACGTTGTGGTTGTTGCTGCTGTACAAGGCATATCAGCATGAGATGTTCGAGCTGCCGGGCGCAGGCGAGATCGCAGAACGGCTCGCAGGGTGACGATCCCGTTAAAAGACATCGCGTATTCGGGGCCGCCGCTTGACAGCACCCCGTCGCGCATGTCATTTCTATTTACTTTTCACTTTTCGAAAAATCAGAGCAAATAGCAGGTCGCGCCGAGCGTCAAGTCAGGACGAACGGCCGAAGGGAGCGGTGCCAAGGCTGTGCGGGTCAAGGTGTTCTACCACGATCGCTGTTTTGATGGAGCATGTTCGGCGGCGGTATTCAGCCGCTTTTATCGCGAGCGCATCCGCGAGCACGCGGAGTTCGAATACTCGGGCCTGCTGCACCGCGCCGGAGCGCTTTTCGATGAATCTGAATTCACTGGCGACGAGAACGCCATCGTCGATTTCAAGTATTCGCCGTCGCCGCAGATTACCTGGTGGTTTGACCATCACCAGAGCGCGTTCCTCACGCCCGAAGACGCCGAGCACTACGAGAGCACGCTCAGCAACACGAAGTTTTACGATCCCGACTACCGTTCGTGCACCAAGTTCATCGCCGACGTGACCGAGAACCGGTTCGGATTCCAAAAGGACAGTGTTGCCCAAGTCGTGGAATGGGCCGACATCATCGACGGCGCGCTCTATACGGACGCCAAAACCGCGGTAGAGATGGGCGAGCCCGCGATGAAGCTGACCATGGTGATCGAATCGACCCAGGATTCGGAGCTGCTGCCCAAGCTAATTCCGATGCTGGCGTACCGGCCGCTGGCCGAGATCGTGGCTGACCCATTGGTAGCGGAGCGGCTGCCGGCGCTGCTCGCGCGACACAAGCAGTCGATCGAGGTCTTGCGCGAGCGCTCCACTTGCACGGACGGAACCATCTTCTTCGACATTACCGACCACGAGCTTGAGGGTTACAACAAGTTCATTCCCGTACTACCTGCATCCGGATGGCACCTACAGTGTGGGACTGAGCAAGAGTACGTTTCGTACCAAGGTGTCGGTCGGCTCGAACCCGTGGGCTCCGGTTGAACCGATGGAGAACCTGGCGAAGATCTGCGAGCGTTATGGCGGCGGCGGCCACGCCCGCGTGGGAGCGATCTCGTTTCCACCAGGAAAGTTCGACGAGGCCCGTACGGCAGCGAACGAAATTGTGCAAGAACTCAGGGCAAGTTATCGCACGCAAATAGGCTGAGGCACTTCTCGCAAGAATCTGACTCCCCGGCCCGGCTTCAAACTCCGGTCGGCAAGTAGAATCGCGAGAAGGGAAGTCTTGTGAAGCTACGTGCCCAGCTCATCATCGCGCTGCTCTGCGTGGTCTCGTGGAATATGGTGTGGGCCGCAGGCTTTCCCCTGATCGGACGCGTAGTTGACCTGCAGGGTGCGCCGGTAGCTCAGGCCAAGGTGCAGCTTCTGAATGCCGGCGGCCAAGTGCTGAAGCAGGCAGTCACCGATCACAACGGTGTATTCGCGTTCCGCGATATCGATGCCGGTCAGTATGTCCTCACGGCCGAGTCTCCGTCATTCGTCTTAGCGAACATGCCGGTCGCCATCGGTCCGGGACAACCGGTAAACGTGATACTGCCGTTCAAGCAGATTGTCTCCGATCAGCAATACGTAACTGTGGTTGCGACTGCGCCCTCGATTCTTACTCCCGATCCGGGGCGTGATGTGCTGATCAAAGATCAGGTGCTCGATGCAAACCCTGGCCGTCCCGGCGCGCCGATCTCCATTCCCGGTCTGCCGATTGAGACAGCGTCTGGCGGTATTAAAGCTCCGCAGTATTTCGCTCCGGGTGTTGCGGGAGATCACGGCGAGCCTATCGCGCAATACTTGCAGGTTGGCGATTTCTTGTTTCCGAACAATCTGCCTGCCAACGCGCATGGCAACGGATACGCCGATCCGAACTTCATGATTACTCCGACGCTGGAAGGCGTTGCCGTCGATGGCGGCGCGTTCAATGTGCGGCAGGGCAATAACTCTATCGACCTCGCGGCGACGTATCTACCGCGTGCACGAACCAGCGCATTCGTGCAAGCCACCGGCGACTACCGAGACGGAGACATCATGGGAGGATGGGCACCGCCGAATCCCGATACCAACGCCTGGATTGCCGGCGAGTTCTCGTTCGGCAACGGATTTCTCGAACGTCCCGAGGAGCGCACGCAATACAAGCTCAACGGTGCCCGCGAGTTTCTTCTCGGCAACCATGACCTGACCGTGTACGGCGCGGGCTACTACGGATTTTCGTACGTTCCGGGACTGATTCCAATCAATGTTCCGGTACCGGGCGACACTATCGACAATCGTCAGCTCGACAATACTTACAATTTCCTTGCGGCCGTGAGCGATACATGGAAGCTGAGCGAGCGACGGCAACTTGTGTTTTCCGGGTTCTATCGCAACTATGCACTCACTCTGCGCTCGAACTTCGGCGATGGCCTTATTCAGCAGAGCGAAAATCGCAACGTGTTTGGCGGCGAGGCAATGTACATCCAGAGCGTGCGCTCGTGGCTGTCTTTGCAGGCAGGACTTGACCTGCGTCGCGATGCTCCGCGCAATCTCGATCTGCAGCACATCGATGACAACGGCATGTTTCAGCCAGTCACCAGCAACAATCTGACGCTCTCGTTCGTTGAGCCGTTCTTCGCATTCGACGGCAGCGTCACACGCTACTTTCACTTCAACCTCGGCGTTCGCCAGGAAGAGGTCTGGATGGATAACCAGGACCTCATCACTCCCCAGAACAGTTTCAACCGGCTGGCGAGCCTGAGTCTGCCCAAAGGAACGCTGTCGATTCTGCCTCCGCCTGACCGCTGGTACCTGCCCATGGTGTCGTTCAGCTTTGGCGAGTCGTTTCACACCAACGATCCGCGCATCGGAACTGAAGGTGGTACGGTTGCGCCGACGTTGCTGGCGCCATCGCGCGCCTACCAGCTCGTAGTCTCGAAGACGCTGAAGAACACGCAGTTCTACTTGACGCTGCGCCGGGTGAGCAATTCGCTGGAGCTAGCCAAGATCGATCCCGACACCGGATTGCAGGAAGCGGTCGGACCTTCGCGCAATCGCGTGTTATCGGCCTCGATACAGCGCAACTTCTCGCGCGGCAGCCTGTTCATCTCCTACGCTCAGGCCGATGCTCGCGACCTGTACACCGGCGAACCGCTTCCAGAAGCGCCGCGCCAGATATGGGACGCGCTCGGCTCCATCAACCGCTTGCCGTATAACTTGCAAGCGCGCGGCGAGTTCGAGTTCGTGAAGGCCAAGCCGCTAGGCGACGGCTTCACCGGCGTGCCGGTGACCGAAGTGCGGGGCGCGGTACTGCGCACGTTCAAGGACGACCGCATGTCGGTGGCGGGGAACTTCCTCATTGCGAATGGCTACACCGGCCAGACGCTGGAGACGTTCGCCCTGCCGAATGAGCCCGAGCCCTTCGAGCGAGTCGTTGGGGTTCCGCTGAAGTCCTACGTCAGCTTGAGCTTCACCTACTACTTCGGTAAAGAACACTAAGGCAGATAACTCCGGTGCTCTGAGATGTGTCACCTTTGACTCACCTCATGGCTAGTAAATCTATCCGACTGGATAGCCGGACACTCATTCCTTCGCGTCATCCACACCTGGGCCGTCGTTCGATTCAGACCTAATCCGTTACATGGCACCACGTTGCTTGGTGAGAGCTGCTCGGCACCGGGGCTGCGAACGGTTGGCAGCCAAGCTGCAGTTGTTGAATGCGCTAACTCGATAACCCGCAATCGTTCAAGCGTCGCCACGAGCGAAGTTCCTGCCTGAGCAGCGATCTCTTACGAGATTTCTGCACGGACGAAGCCTGCGCTCACGTCGAAGCGCGGCTGCCGAGCGCTGCCGCAAGTTCCGCGAAACATCATTCAGGAGAGAAACTCATGGCAAAGGAAGATACAAAAATTCAAGCTCAGTCGAAGAAGATTGAGCTGCCGGCAGAACGAACACAGTTCAAGAGTTTGGTTCTTTCGAATCCGAACTACTTTGGAACATATTCGAAGCTCGGCGGCAAGATCGTCAAGGCTTTCAGCGGTGATACCAGCTACGAACAGCTCGAATGTCTGGGATTGAATCCCGGCAGCAGTCTGCTCGAAGCTGTCATCAACATCAAGCTGCACTCCGGTTACGGCACCAACGGGTGCGGCGCGGGAACAACCGAGTACGTCCGTTTCTTCGTGAAGGACTCGAGCGGCTGGCACGACCTCGGTCTGAGCACGGTGCAGGTATTCGATCTCGCCGGGCCGCTACCGCTGAGTTACTCGGTGTCGGTGGACTTCAGCGAAACGCGCAAGTTCTGCTTCACCGAAAACATCGTTGAGGTGCGCGCCATCCTTTCGTGGGAATGGGAGCCGACACCGGGCGATCCGAACTTCATTCCGGTGTGGGGCAACGTGGTGAATGCCGAAGTCCAGGTAGCGCCGCGCCTCTTCTTCGAAGTGCCTCTGTCGGAATTAATCGAACAGAAGATAGTCTCCATCGACCCGGGCGTACTCAAGCAGTTGGACACCAGCAAGTCGCTGGCTGCAACCGAACTTCAGCCGCTGAGCTACGGAGAGCTCAAAAATCTTTACGCCAAGGAAAAGGTTCCGCAGCATCGCTTTGGCTTCGAGTTCGCCCAGAAAGTGACGGGCGGGCCGATCAGCCAAGGCATCAATCAGCTTTCAACCAGCAAGCTCAATGTCGGGTCGGGAGTGCTCTCCGGCGAAGAACTGTCCTCGCATCCTGGGAGAACTGCTGAAGCTGAAGAGCGACACGACCTACGAGCAGATGACTTGTGCCGGGTACAACCCGCAGACGCGCGAGTTGGAAGCCGTCATCCAGATCAAGCAGGGCAGTGGCTACTCCGGCGGGCTGTGTACCAAGGGCAGCACCGAGTACGTCGGCTTCTATGCCTTCTTCGGTGGAGTGTGGAACACGCTGGGCGTGGCCCAGGTGCAGGTACACGATCTGAAGGCGGCGAGTCCGAAGCACCCCATCAGCTATGCGGTGTTCCGGATCTCTAACCTGACCGAAATGCCGTGCGAGAAGCTGGAAGGCGTCCCGCTGCGCGCCATACTTGTCGTGGAACACTCCTCCGACCGGTCCGAACTACAACCCGGTGTGGGGCAATGTGTTAAACACGCATGTTCAACCGCAGATTGAAGTCGGAGACGGCGAACAGATGCGTCTGATGCGCATCGGCCAAGTGACCGTGGCCAACATCTCCGACATCACTGGACTTGCGGTGGTCGACTCGCTCTTCGTCCCGCTATTTCCTCCGGGGCTCGGCTACGTGGCCGGCGATTGTCCCGGAAGCGGAACGCCGTGGCTGTACTTCTCCGTGCAACCCGACGCGCCGTTCGGCGGCGCAACCTTCATCGAAGGCGATTTCAATCCCAAGATCGACGTCTTCGATCACACAACCGGCCTGGTCATTGGGGGTGAGTATCCCATCATTTACCAGGCTTGGGTGACTCCACCGTCTGGGCCGGCGTTCCAGCTCACCGACTCGTTTGGCATCGAGCTGTATCCGCCGAACTCGCCCTTCGGAGTCTTCCATGTGCAACAACTGGGAGCTGCTCTCGGGCCGGTACTCGGCGGCGTCCCCGGAACCCAGTACTACACCTATTTCGAATCGAATCTCCAGGCCGTCAACCCGCGAACCCTGGCGATCTTCGAGGCCGGTGCTTTGGCCGAAGGCAACTACATCATCGAAATCCGCGGCTTCAAGTGGAATGGCGCTGACTACATCGCTATTCCTCCGAAGAGCAAGATGATTCACGTGTACAACGGCTATCCGCATACTGAGCTGGTCGAGCCTGGGCCGGGATTGCCGCTCGTCTCGGTGCCGGAACAGCGGCCTCAGGTGTTCATCACCATCACTTCGCCTTCGGGAGACTGCGGCGATGTGCAGGTAGGCGACACCATCACCGGCAACTACAGTGTGACCGACGAGTTCTTCGGAGTCGTCAGCGTCGCTCTGGTGCCCATCACCATCAGCGGCGTTCTACAACCAGAGAATGCCGTGACTCTGTCGAACCACAACGTCGGTACCAACACTGTTGCGTACGACGGCACCAACACCGCTGGAACCAGCGGCACCTTCACCTTGCCAACGGCTGGGATGACGCCTTGCGGCTACACCATCCTGTTGTCGGCCTGGGACCGGGCAATCACCAACAACACTTGCTACGGTCATTACAATCAGGATGGAGTCGGCTTCTGCTTGCGGAAGAAAGTCTCGTAGCCTGGTTATGCTAAGCGGGGCACCGGCAACGGTGCCTCGCATCTTTTGTCAGCGTGTGAGGGTCGGCTGATGGCCAACATCTGGTTTCGCTTTATTCTGGCTGTTCTCGCGACCTGGCGAGTCACGCACCTGCTGGCCAATGAAGATGGCCCGGCAGATGTCATCGTGCGGGTCCGCGTCTGGCTGGGCGAGCGTTGGATCGGCAAGCTGATGGACTGCTTCAACTGCCTGAGCTTGTGGATCGCCGCGCCTGCGGCCTTGTTTGTGTCTCGCAGGCCGATGGAGTGGTTGTTCAGTTGGCTCGCGCTCTCAGGTGGCGCGTGTTTGCTGCAGCAGTTTCATCGCGAGCAAGTAAGTATCGAAACGGTTTCGCAAATCGAAGAAGGAGAGACTGATCATGTGCTGTGGAAACAAACGCACGACGATCCGAATGGCAACCCCAACGACACGGGGCATTTCCACCTCGACAACGACGGCAGCGAGCATGCCGGCGCCGAGAACCGCCATTCGCTTCACTGAGAACTCCAGCGTGAAGGTGAAGGGGCCGGCGACTGGCCGCGAATATCAGTTCTCGCCCACCAGCCCGACGCAGAACATCGACCCGCGAGACGCGCGGCTGCTGCTGCGCTCGCGGTTTTTCCGGCAAGGGTGAAGCTTCGGTTTGCTGCGGGTGGAAGCCCTCGCATTCGTGCGAGGGATAGATGCGCCTTTTCTGTAACGCGCTTTAGTGCCGGCCGGGGCGGAAACAAGCTGCCTGAATAACTCGCGCCTGCGAAGACTCGCGTCAGGGCACGACCTCGGTCGTGCCGATAATGCGCCGTGTTTAGAAATTCCCGAGCCGGCTTCAGCCGGCGGCATAGTCCGTTTCTGTAGTTTTTTTCGCCGTCCCTGAAGGGGCTCGGCGACTTAAAGAAGGCAGCCTACCCGGGACTTCCGTCCTGGGCTACAGGTTGTTTCTCTCTTCGAGCTTAGGCTCATCGCTCACCCTACAAACGCTCGCTTCTACAGTTTCTAAACGAGCTTACGAAAACGGCCCCAAAACAAAAGCCCGCTACGCGCGGGCTTTGGTGTTTCGAACTGACGCGGTCTATCGATTGGTCGTAGTCGTGGCCTTTGCCGTTTCCTGCTGACCAGCCGTCAGATGCGCGTTATTGCGGGCGGCGATAGTCTTCTTGGCGTTGTCGGCCAGTTCCTTCGCCTTGGGCAGAAGCTCCAGCGCCTTCTCGCACCTCAGGATCGGTCTCGGTGTGGACCTTCATGCCTTCCTGCTGTCCGAACTCGTTGATGAACAGCTCAGCCTTGATGTTCGAGCGCATCCAGTCGTTGTTCTGCGCCAGATCGGCTTCGGTGAAGGGAATCTTCTGCTCGTCCAGGAACTTGCGGAACTCCTGCATCACCGCGTCGTCCACCTCGAACTGCTTGGTCACCTTGTGGTTGATCACGTAGTGCTTGGCGAAGTTGAAGAAGGTGTACTTCTGCAGCAGCTTGTCCTGGAACGAGTTGGTCTTGATGGGCGGAATCTTGACGTCGGGAGTGATGCCGCCGCCGCCGTACACCGTGCGGCCGCTGTCGGTCATCTTCACTTCGTGATTCGCGATGGATCGCCTCGTCGTCGCCGTTGTCGCGGTTGTTGTAGTAGTAGTCGTAAAGCGAGACGCCGTTGTAGTCGCGCTGAATCAGGCGTCCGCTGGGCGTGTAGTACTTCGCCGTGGTCAGCGCCAGGCCGGTGTTCTCCGACAGCGGATACACGGTCTGCACCAGGCCCTTGCCGAAGGTGGTTTCGCCGACGATCAGGCCGCGATCGTGGTCCTGAATGGCGCCGGCAACGATCTCAGCCGCCGAAGCGGTTCCGCGATTCACCAGCACCACCAGCGGATAATCCTTGCCGCCGTTGCCGTGCGCTGCCTTGTAGACCTTCTCGGCCGAGGCGCGCCCGTGATGCGAAACGATGACCTGTCCCTTCTTCAGGAACTTGTCGGCCACGCCGACGCCTTCGCTCAGCAGGCCGCCGGGATTCTGCCGCAGATCGAGGATCAAGCCCTTGAAGGTCGCCCAACTCGTCCAGCGCTTCAGCGACTTCGTGCTCGGTCGTCTCCTGGAAGCCGGAGACGTGCATGTAGCCGATGCCGGGACGAATCATGAAGTGCACGTCAACGCTGTAGCGGGGAATCTCGTCGCGCACCACGCTGAAGTCCAGCGGCTTGTCGGTGCCTTCGCGCAGCATGGTGATCTTGACGGTGGTGCCCTTGGGTCCTTTCAGCAGCTCGGCCACGTCGCTGGTGCTCATGTTGTCGGTCGGCTTGCCGTCGACGGCGATGATGACGTCGCCCGGACGAATGCCGGCGCGGTAGGCCGGCGCGCCGGCGAAGGGCGCGATCACGATGACCTTATTGTTACGGGGACCAACCTGCATGCCCACGCCGTAATACTTGCCGCGCTGCTCTTCGCGCAGGGCCGAGTAGGACTTGGGATCGAAGAAGTTGGAGTGCGGATCGAGCACCCGCAGCATGCCCGGGAATGGCGCCGTTATAGATGCGCCTTGTCGGGATTGACCGGCTCGGCGTAGTTCTGCTGCACCACCTCGTAGACCGGCGTGAATTCGTGAAGGCTGTCGCGGATATCGCCATCGCTGGGTACCGCGGTGGAGGTCAGACGCTGGCCAAACAACATGCCTGCACAACCGCAGGCGAGAATGATGGCGAGCACAAGAACGGCGGAGCGACGCGAACTACTTGCCATTATGTTTCCTTCGACTGGCAGGAAGTGCAGCTTCAGATTGGCGCAAACTCGCAGCTAGAATTGAGCAGAAGTATAGCACTGTTCAATGCCAGGACCAATGCGCTAAACACTCTAGTTCGTTGGATGCGAAGCTGCCCTTCAGGGTGCGAAATCTTCGCTCGTCCCGCCTGCGTAAGACGCAGACGGCGAGGCGAGTGAGCGGAGTCCCCGAAACACCCATGTCATCCCGAGCGCAGTCAGCCTGGTTTTGGCAGCGCAGTCGAGCGACCTGGCATTTCATCGGCGCCGTGCACCGCAGGTTCGGCACTGTGCCCCGGGTTCGGCCGTCTCTTGCGCCTCAACCTGGGATGGCTCAACGCTCGGACGCATGGTGCAAATGCGCGAATCCCTGCGCCACCATGCGCGATTATCATTGACCTTATGAATCTCGGCATGCCAGAGATGATCTTTATCTTCCTGTTGGCCCTGGTGATCGTCGGGCCGAAGAAGCTTCCCGAATTGGGACGCCAGCTGGGCAAGGTCCTCGCCGAGTTCAAGAACGCCAGCAACGAGTTCAAGAACCAGCTCGAAGTCGAGATGATGAACATCGAACTGGAAGAGCGCGCCAAGAAGCCGGAAGCCGAGCGCCGCATCGTCTTCGCCGCTCGAAAAGCCTACGACACCATCAGCGGCCCTCGCAGACTCGGTCAGCCGCGGCACCCTGGAACCGTATACTGTGCCGCCCATCACTGAGCCCGCGCCGATAGCGGCCGAGCCCGCAGCCGCAACCGCCGATCCCAGCACTTCCGCCCGCCGAAACCCCTGTCAACGGCAACGCCGGGTAGTCCCGATGCCTAATCCCGTAATCGAGAAAGCCCAGAAGCGCGCCTCGGAAGAAATGACCGGCATGAGCTTCCTCGAACACCTCGAGGAGCTGCGCCGCCGCATCATCTATAGCTTCCTCTACATCGTCGGCGGCTTCTGCGTCTGCTGGTGGTATCACGAACAGATCTTCGGCCTCATGCAGAAGCCCATCGTGCAGGCGCTGGCCAATCACGGTCTGGAGCAGAAGCTGGTCTACCTGAATCCCACCGACCCCTTCAACATGTACTTGAAGATCTCGTTCCTGGCGGGAATCTTCGTGGCATCGCCGTTCGTGCTCTACCAGGTGTGGGCGTTCATCGCGCCCGGACTGTATCGCAACGAGCGCCGCTACGTGCTGCCGTTCATGTTCAGCACCGTGGGACTGTTTCTGGCCGGCGGCTACTTCGGCTACAAGATGGTCTATCCCGGCGGCGCTGGATTTCCTGATCGGCTGGAGCTCGCAGTTCAAGCCGATGATCACCATCGGCGAATACACCGACCTGTTCCTCACCATCATCGCCGGCCTGGGCATCGTCTTCGAGATGCCGATCCTGGTCTTCTTCCTGGCGCTGATGGGCATCCTGACCGCCGGCTGGATGTGGCGCAACTTCCGCTACTCCATCCTGGTCATCTTCATCATTGCGGCGATCATCACGCCGACCACCGACATCATGAACATGTGCATCTTCGCCGCGCCGATGATCGTGCTCTACCTGGTGAGCATCGCGATCGCCTGGTTCGTCCACCCGACGCAGAGAAGGAAGCGGGCAGCGAAGGCGGGAGAGTAGGGCGAGTAGGATTCTACCTTCAAATTTGAGTCTGTCATCCTGAGCGCAGCGAAGGACCTGCTTTCATTTCCTCCACGTGAGGTGTCGACTCGCTGTTTGCTTTCCCTCTGATCCACCCACGGTAACCGCTTCCATCTCGAGCGAACACGAAGCGTAGTCGAGGGATTCGCCTCTCGCCTTTTGGTTCCAACGCACCAAAGCGTGTGACAAATCTCATTGACGCGCAGGGGACTCGAGAGCCAAACTCCGAGAGGGCACGCCTCTGTTTCGTTTATGCGCGTAGCCTGCGTGGATTTTACTTCGTCTTACCGGAGATTTTATGCCCCGCGCCATCTTTGTCTCTTTTCTCTTAGTCATCGCCACGTGTTTAGGATTGTCGGCACAAGACTTCACTGTTCTCTACAACTTTTGCCCTCAGTTCGGGTGTATTGACGGCTCCGGGCCCTTGGCGCCAGTCGTTCAGGATCCGGAAGGTAATTTCTACGGAACGACCAGTTTTGGTGGAGTCAATCACTGGGGCACGGTCTTCGAGATGACCCCGGAGGGCGCGCTGACGACGCTCTACAGCTTTTGCGCCGATCCGGAACAGAGTTGCCCCGATGGGCAGGAGCCATGGTCAGGGCTGGTGCTGGCGAATGACGGAAACTTCTACGGAACGACTCTGGAAGGTGGCCCATCCGGTGCCGGCACGCTCTTCCGGATAACTCGTGACGGAGTGCTGACCACCATTCACACGTTTAATGGTTTTGACGGCCATGAGCCCAGTGGAGACCTGATCCAGGCGAGCGACGGATATCTCTACGGCGTGACTGCGGCACTCTACGGGAACATCTACAAAGTGAGTCTGCAGGGCGATGTGACCGTGCTGTACAGGTTCTGCACGACCAATTGCAAAGACGGTGCCGGTCCCTATGGACCCCTGGTACAAGCCACCGACGGAAATATTTACGGAGTTACCGGTGCTGGTGGGCTTTATCACCAGGGAACAATCTTCAAGATTACTACCCAGGGGACGCTGACGACTCTTTACAACTTTTGCCCGCAACAGGGTTGTCTGGACGGCTCCTTTCCAGTTGCCGGGCTGGTGCAAGGAATCGACAGGAACTTCTACGGAGTCACCAACACAGGCGGTGCATACAATTATGGCTCCGTCTTCAAAGTGACACCTCAGGGTATGCTGACTAGCCTGCATAGCTTCGATAGGGCGGAGGCCGTCACTTTCTATGCTGGTCTGGTGCAGGGCAGCGACGGAAACTTATATGGCGCCAGCTATCAGGGAGGCGATAACTGCTTTCCAATGGGCGGCTGCGGCACCATCTTCAGGATCACGCCTACCGGTACGCTGACAACGCTGCACAATTTTGACGGCACTGACGGTCAATTCCCTGCAGCTCCTCTCGTGCAAACGAGAGACGGAAACTTCTATGGAACGACTGTGGGCGGCGGAGCAAACAACTCTGGAACTGTGTATCGCCTCGCCGTTTTTGCTGATTTATCCGTTATAAAGTCAGGCATGGGTACCGTTAGCAGTGTCGACGGGAAAATTTACTGCGGAACGCTCTGCTCTTACCGGTACGACATAGGTGCCGAACTGACGCTCAGTGCCGTCCCTGCGTCTGGTTATACCTTCACCGGCTGGACAGGCTGCGACAACGTGAACGGCAGCTACTGCTCGGTGACGATGACCAGTGCGAAGAACGTGACCGCCACCTTCACCACGGCCAACATCACACTCACTTCCTTAACTTTCAAACCCAGCTACGTAAAAGGCGGCCAGCTATCGGCGGGGACGGTGAGTTTGAGCGGGCCCGCGCCGCAGGGAGGCGTACGATAGCTCTCAGCAGCGATCATCCCGGCGTCGCGCATCCGCCATCATTCGTATTCATTCCCGGAGGCAAGAGTTCGGTCCAATTCGCCGTGCAGACGTTCCCGGTAAAAAGCAACACGACGGTGACGATCACCGCCGCGGCAGGTAGCTCCCACGTCAGTGGTACGTTGACGATTGGCACAACGTCGCTTCCGCCATCGCTAAGATAGGCGTTAGTAATCCGTGCTCAACGAGTTTTATGGGGAGTCCATGCGATTCAGACACAGGTTAGCCATATTCATTCTTGCATTCGGAATCGGAACATCTATCTCAGCTTTGGGCCAGACGGTGATCGATACAGTCGATGTCGGCCCTGCTCCCAGAACGGTAGCAGTCAATAAGGTTACAAATAAGATCTATGTAGCCAACTGGGCAGGCCAAAGCGTAACCGTGATCGATGGTGTCACCGATAACACGGACACGGTACAAGTCTCGCAAACCGATGTGCTGGGTCTCGCCGTCAACGAGGTAACTAATAAGATCTATGTCACCTCTGACTCTACCGACAGGCTCACCGTAATCGATGGTGCGACGCTCTCCACGACTCCCATAACGGTCGGTCCAAACGCCGAGTCAGTTGCTGTTAATCCCGTAACCAACAAAATCTATGCCTCTAGCACGTTTGGTCAGTTCACGATCATTGACGGGTTAACCCTGCAGACTACAATCCTCAATCTCGGCGGGATTCTCACGACCGTTGCTGTAAATCCTGTGACCAATAAAATTTATGTCGGCGATGGCGTATTCAATAGGCTGATCGTAGTAGACGGGAGCACTCTGTCGACTCAGGAGGTTACTGTTGCCAACAACGGCACCTCTGCGATTGCTGTTAATCCTGCAACCAACAAGATCTACGTGGTCCAAAATCCGATGTTTGGAGGCAACATTGTAACTGTTATTGATGGATTGACCCTAGCTACGACCAGCGTGACGGTTGGTCAGTATCCCGTAGCTGTAGCCATCAACACTCATGCCAATAAGATTTACGTCGCCTGCGAGATCGGAGTAGTCACGGTCATTGATGGATCGACCAATGAGACTACCAATGTGGCTGCCGGGAGTGAGCCGTTCGCAGTGAGTGTAGACGAGTCAACAGACAAGATCTATGCCGTTAATGGGCAGAGTAATGATATGACCGTGATTGACGGGCAAAGCCTTTCTTCTCTAACGGTCAAGGTCGGTCACGATCCTAACGCGGTCGCGACTAATTCTGCCACGAACCGAATTTACGTGACGAATTATGGAGACGACACTGCATCGGTCATTGACGGAACTCCCGTCACCCACTTGCTAGCGGTATCTATGGCTGGAACAGGGCGTGGCCTGGTTAGCGGCGGCGGTGGGCACATTTATTGCGGCGAAGTGTGCTCTTACGCGTTTGATACTGGAACGCAAGTCACCCTGAGCGCCCTTCCTGCTCCCGGATCTACCTTTAACGGTTGGACCGGTTGCGACAAGGTGAATGGCAGCTACTGCTCAGTGACGATGACGGGAGCGAAAAACGTAGCCGCTAGCTTCGATGTTGCAAACGTCATGCTTACCTCTCTGACGCTGAAGCCGAGCTACGTGAGAGGCGGCCAGCTATCGGCGGGAACCCTTACGCTCAGCGCGGCTGCCCCTCCCGGCGGAGTAACCGTCGCTCTCAGCAGCGATCATCCCGGCGTGGCGCATCCGCCGTCGTTCGTGTTCGTTCCTGGAGGCAAAAGCTCGGCGCAGTTTGCCGTGAATACTTACCCCGTCAAGAGCAACGCGACAGTGACGATCACGGCCACGGCGGGCGCGTCCCACGTCAGCGGAACGCTGACCGTCGGCACAACGTCCCTTCCGCCGTCGATTAAATAACCGCGACGTGTGCAGCGCTTGTTTTCCACTCATTCCAAACCCAGGAATGAGCGGGGCACCCGGCGACGCAGCCAAAAATCGCTTGACCGCTCCTGATAACCAGAGCATAGTTGACGCCAATCCTGGGTCACATGTCTCCGCGCCGGAGGTTGTTTGCGCCGCCCCATAGGAATCTTCTTTTGTTTTGTCATCGCAATGGCGATAGCCGCGCCTGCCCAGACCTTGACCCCGCTTTACAGTTTTTGCTCTCTACAGAACTGCGCCGACGGCGGCAACCCTGCCGCCGGGCTGGTGCTAGCCGCCGACGGGAACTTCTACGGGACAACACTCGGTGGCGGGCTCCACTCCCTTGGCACGGTCTTCAAAATCACCCCAAGCGGCACGCTGACCACGCTGCAAAGCTTCGACGGTACTCACGGCTCCCAGCCTAAGGCCGCCTTGGTGCAAGCCACCGACGGAATGTTCTACGGGACAACTTATAAAGGTGGGACTAACAGTGATGGCACGGTCTTTCAAGTTGCCGCTGATGGCACGTTGACCACGCTTCACAGTTTTTGCTCTCTACAGAACTGCACCGACGGCGGCTCGCCTCTCGCCGAGCTGATTCAAGCCACCGACGGGAACTTCTATGGGACAACCTCCAGTTTCGGCGCTCACGGTTCTGGCACAGTCTACAAGATCACGTCAGGCGGCACGCTGACTACGCTCTACAACTTTTGCCCGCTGGGAGGGGCCTGCACGGACGGGAGGTCACCGGCAGCCGGGCTGGTGCAAGCCGGCGACGGGAACTTCTATGGCACTACCCAGCAGGGCGGAGACCCGTTTCAACGCTGTGCCGCTGGCTGTGGCACGATCTTCAAAATCACACCCAGCGGCATGCTCACCAACCTGTACGCCTTTTGCGCTCAGCCTGGTTGTCCTGACGGCTCGTTACCTCTCTCTAGCTTGGTGCAAGCCAGCGACGGTAACTTCTATGGGACAACCTACGGAGGCGGGGCCAATGGAACTGGGCGGCACGGTCTTTAAAATCACCCCCAGCGGCACGCTGACCACGCTGTACAGCTTTTGCTCTCGAATGTCTTGCGTTGACGGCTCCGGGCCTAGCGCCGGACTGGTGCAAGCCAGCGACGGCAACTTCTATGGCACCACCGTCGATGGCGGAGCGTACAACTTGGGCACGGTCTTCCAAATCACCCCGGCAGGCACGCTGACCACGCTGCACAGCTTTTGTGCTGGCTACCCTTGCGATGACGGCTCGTTACCCTACTCCACGCTGGTGCAAGCCACCGACGGGAGGTTCTATGGGACAGCCTACGGAGACGGGGCTAATAGAGGTGGTGGCACGGTCTTCCGCCTGGATGCGGGCATTTCAGTGTTTCTCCTCTCGGTGAACAAGGATGGCAATGGCACTGTAACGAGCGCCGACGGCCACATCAATTGCGGTTCGACCTGCTCTTACGCCTACAAGCCTGGAAGTGTCGTGACCCTGACAGCAACTCCGGATCAAGGTTGGGCGTTCGCTGGTTGGACCGGTTGTGACAACAGCCAAGCCAACGTCTGTACGTTAACCATGAATAAACTGCGCACCGTCACTGCCATATTTAAGCCGTTATACGCGCTTTCGGTTAACAAGACTGGCAACGGGACGATTTCCAGCGTTGACGGCCACATCTATTGCGGCAGCGTGTGTTCTTATTCGTATATTGACGGAACCCCCGTCACACTTAGCGCTCTTCCTTCTTCTGGATACACGTTCACCGGCTGGACTGGTTGCGACAACATGAACGGCAGCTACTGCTCCGTGACAATGACGAGCGCGAAAAATGTGACCGCCACCTTCACCACTGCCAACATCACACTCACTTCCTTAACTTTTAAACCGACGCTACGTCAAAGGCGGCCAACTATCGGCGGGAACGCTGAGTTTGAGCGCGGCTGCTCCTCCCGGAGGAGTGACCGTCGCTCTCAGCAGCGATCATCCCGGCGTGGCGCATCCGCCGTCGTTCGTATTCGTCCCCGGAGGCAAGAGCTCGGCTGGCTTCGCGGTGCAGACTTTCCCCGTGAAGAGCAACACAACGGTGATGATCACCGCCACAGCGGGAAGCTCGCACGTGAGCGGAACGCTGACCGTCGGCACGGCGTCACTTCCGCCATCGCTCAAATAATATGCGAGCCCAACGCAAGTCTCGTTCTGTTCCAGATTAAGCTCTTGACACTGCCATCACCTTAAGGGATAGTCCTGCTGAAACTCATCTCTCCTAACTTCATTTCGCCGGAGTCTCCATGCGCCGTGCCGCGCTAGTTGTTCCTGTTCAATTCCGTCATTGCCATATCGATCGCGTCGCCTGCCCAAGTCTTCACTACCGTTTACAATTTCTGCTCTCAAAACAACTGCCCTGACGGGGCCGTTCCCAACGCACTTGTTCAGGGCAGCGACGGAAATTTCTATGGAACAACCCAAGGCGGCGGAACCCAACACCAGGGCACGGTTTTCAAAATTACTCCTCAGGGCGTACTGACTACGCTACATAGTTTTTGCTCAGAACAGTACTGCGCTGACGGCCAGGCTCCTTTTGCGGGACTGGTGCAGGCCAATGACGGAAACTTCTATGGCACGACTCTCGAAGGTGGCGAGTTCAGTGTCGGCACGGTATTCAGAATCACGCCCGAGGGTACGCTTACCACACTTCATAGCTTCCAGGACGAGGACGGCGCTGCTCCCGGTAGTGCTCTGATACAAGGCGTGGACGGGCATCTCTACGGCGACAACTCCCTCTGGCGGAGCCCACAATCAAGGCACGGTTATTCGAATCACGCTCGACGGGACGGTAACCGTTCTCTACAGTTTTTGTGCTCTAACTCGTTGCGCCGACGGCCGGCTCCCCCAGGCATCTTTGAGTGCAGGCAACAGACGGAAATTTCTATGGAACCACGACGGGAGGGGGAGCTTATTGCTGGGATTCAGGCGGATGCGGTACGGTCTTCCAAATAACTCCTCAGGGAACTCTAACGACGCTTTACAACTTCTGCCCGCAAGCGGGCTGTGCCGACGGCGATTGGCCTGACAGCGTGCTGTTCCAGGCGAGCGATGGTAATTTGTACGGAACGACCAACATAGGCGGAGCAAACGACTTCGGCAGTGTCTTCAAAATCACTACCCAAGGGATGCTCTCCAGTCTACATAGCTTCACCCATCTGGATGGCCTTAATCCCTACGCAGGTCTGGCACAGGGCAGCGACGGGAACCTTTACGGCGCAACGTATCAAGGAGGTGCGTACTGCTTTGCCATGGGTGGTTGCGGCACCGTTTTCAAAATCACTCCCAGTGGTACTTTGACCACGCTGCATAGTTTCGACAACTCTGACGGCAGCCTAATCTTTGCCGGGCTGGTGCGAGCCACCGACGGAAGCTTCTATGGGACCGCGCTCAGTGGAGGAGCTAATAATGCCGGTACTGTGTTTCGCCTGGTCGCTTATGCGAATTTGTCCATTTCGAAAACAGGTATGGGTACCGTCAGCAGCGTAGACGGACATATCTACTGCGGAAACATGTGCTCGTACTTATACGACATTGGCGATGAGCTTACGCTGAGCGCCATTCCATCTCCGGGCTACACCTTCACTGGCTGGACTGGCTGCGACCAGACGAACGGCAGCTACTGCTCGGTGACGATGACGAGCGCGAAGAATGTGACCGCCACTTTCACCTCCGCCAACATCACGCTCACTTCCTTAACTTTTAAACCGAGCTATGTAAAAGGCGGCCAGCTGTCAGCGGGGACGCTGACGCTCAGTGCCGCTGCTCCTCCCGGAGGCGTGACGGTCGCTCTCAGCAGCGATCATCCCGGCGTGGCGCATCCACCGTCATTCGTATTTATTCCGGGAGGCAAGAGTTCGGTCGGGTTCGCGGTGCAGACTTTTCCAGTGAAGAGCAATACGACGGCGACGATCACGGCCACTGCAGGCAGTTCGCAGGTCAGCGGAATGTTAACGGTGGGCACGACGTCACTTCCGCCGTCGCTGAGATAAGGAAGGAGCGGAGCCCTCTGGTCCGTACGGTTATTCCAAACCTGAGGGATGAGTGGCCGGTGCTCGGCCGCACTCCAGACGATACTCCGTGTGTCCTGGTTCAGGGTGGAAGCCCTCGGATTTATCCGAGGGGAAAGTCTCTCACTCCTGACCTTGGGCTTCAGCCCCGGCCAGCGCTAAAGCGCGTCCGCACAATGCGTATTTTCCCCTCCGCGTGAATGCGGAGGCTTCCACCAAATTTCGCTTCTTGATCCCCGATACAGCGACGCGTGACGCCGCTCACCGCCAGGATCACCCGTCGTGGGCCAAAATTCTGGACAGCCAGCAGCAACTCTGCTGTTATAAGGAGTAACCTCCGGAGTTCGCATGCGCCGATTCGTTCTCACCCTGCACCTTTGCCTTGTGCTCGTGTCGACGCTGCTTATGCATGCCCAGGACTTCACCACGCTGGCAAGCTTCAACGGGTCTAACGGATACACACCTTCCGGTCCTTTGATCCAGGCAAACGACGGAAACCTCTACAGCGTTACAGCGGAAGGTGGCGAATTCGGAAGTGGAGTCGTGTTCAAAGCATCGACTTCCGGGGCCTTAAGCGCATATCAAGGTTTCCCAATCTATGATGGCACTCCGTCGGGCCGATTGTTGCAAGCCGGCGGAATGTTCGGCAACAATTTCGTTGGACTCACCCACGGCGGTAGCGGCGGAATATTTTTCGAGGCTGGACCGAACTTTCTCACACCCTATTTTTTCTTCTGCCAAACATGTGAAGGCTACGGCAGTCAGCCCTACGCAGGTTTGATGCAGGCCACGGACGGAAATTTCTACTTCACAACTTCCGCGGGTGGGGCCTTGAATGCATGCTCGGGCGGATGTGGTACCGTCGCCCAAATGTCTCCAGGACTGGATCCCAATTATTTTCACATCTTCAACGGTAGCGACGGCGCGAACCCTCGCGGCGAACTGCTGCAAGCCAGCGACGGCAATCTGTACGGCACGACCGTAAACGGCGGCAATGGCAATTGTCAGGACGGCTGCGGAACCATCTTCCGAGTGTCGCCCAGCGGAGACTTCAAATCCTTATATAAGTTCTGCTCCCAGAGCAGCTGCCCCGACGGCGCTAATCCCTATGGCGCTCTGGTGCAGGGAAGTGACGGCGCTCTCTACGGAACGACGTCGGCGGGTGGCAACGTTGGAGTGAATTGCTGGGCGACCGGTTGCGGCACCGTCTTCAAGATCAGTCTGGATGGCAAGCTAACCACGCTCTACAGCTTTTGTGCTGACTATTTCTGTCCCACGGGTGCGAGTCCCCAGAGCGGGCTGATACTGGCCACCGACGGCAACTTCTACGGAACGGCCTACACTGGCGGCGACATTACGTTGGGTACGCTGTTCAGAATCACGCCGCAAGGAAGGCTGAGCCTGCTGCACACCTTCACCGGCGACGATGGAGCCTATCCCACCAGCGCACTGCTCCAGGCCAGCGATGACAAGTTTTATGGGGTGACAACCGAGGGAGGCACGGGGTACGGCGGAACACTTTTCAAAATGGAGATCGATTTCAATGCTGCGCTGTCTGTCACCGAGTCTGGTAAGGGGACGGTCAGCAGCGATGACAACAAGATTCAATGCGGCAACGTGTGTTCGGCCAGCTACGAGAGCGGCGATGTCGTGATGCTCACGGCTACACCCGACCAGCAGTGGGGCTTCGCAAGTTGGACGGGCTGTGACGGCGTTCTGGACAACGTTTGTACGGTGACGATGAATCACGCTCGCACCGTGAGCGTGACCTTCGAGCCCGCCTATGTGCTCACAGTTTCGGAAACAGGCAACGGTACGGTCACCAGCAACGATGGCTTCATCAACTGTGGCCAGTCGTGTTCGCATAGCTATCTGGTCTGGAGCTCGGTTGTCCTGACTGCGGTCCCGGATTACGGATGGGTATTGACCGGATGGACGGGCTGCGACCGAAGCAACGGAAATGTCTGCTCGGTGACCATAAACAATGCGCGAAACGTGGGCGCTACATTCAAAGTTCTCTACCCGATGAGTGTGTCGACATCGGGCAGTGGCCTGGTCATTGGAAACGGTGGCATCTACTGCGGATCGATATGCTCTGCAATGTATCCGGACGGCTCTACAGTCAACCTGACAGGAATTCCTAATCCTGGATACACGGTGGGTTGGAGCGGCTGCGACAAGGTACAAGGTGACGTCTGCACGCTTGGCATGTCGAGCGCGCGGAATGTAACTGCAACCTTCACCCAACATCTCGTCACGCTAACTTCGCTGGTATTGCGACCCTCGATGGTGAAGGGGGGCAATCTCTCCGCTGCGACGGTTACGCTCTCGGGGGCAGCGCCTCCCGGCGGCGTTGGGATAGCTATCAGCAGCGATCATCCTGAGGTGGTGCACCCGCCATCCCTGGTCGTAGTCCCTGGTGGACAAAAGTCCGTCAGCTTCGCCGCGCGGACATTTGTTGTACACGCTGAGACTGTAGTCAGCCTCACGGCGTCGGCGGGTTCATCCCACGTGAGCGCGACGCTGACAGTAGAGCCACCAGGTTGGCGAGGACAGAAGACCCTCGCAGGCAAAGACTCTGATGAAGAAGCAACCATCGCCGAGTCGAACCTGGCAGCCGAACTCAGTTCAGGCAGCGGTCGAAGCCCATCGTCTGACGGAGGTCTCCGCTCACCACGGACGGCGGCGCTGCTGCCTCCTCCGGCTGATCCGGCGGACGAGCGCAAGGAATATCCGGTCCGTTTCATCGGAGCCATCAACCGGGTGGGCGAGTACAACGGGGATCTGCGGGATCTGCCGCGGGTACCTTCGCCGGAAACACCGGAGCCCGAACTAGTTGCGCCTGTGGACCGCGTTCATAAGGTCTTACCGGCAATGCCTCCCACGGATAACCTCATGCCATCGTCAGCCCCGATGCCACAGCCGG
This sequence comes from uncultured Acidobacteriaceae bacterium, assembly GCA_963819645.1. GTDB lineage: Bacteria > Acidobacteriota > Terriglobia > Terriglobales > Acidobacteriaceae > CAVVDY01. Next base: position 156,139 of record CAWFWZ010000002.1, on the reverse strand, counting down.
TCATGAGTTTTCAAGGGATGAATTACATCACGAACGGTCGAGGGCATCCTCCTGATCCAACAGGTGCTGTCGGCTCGCGGTATTACATCCAGGCAATTAACAAGTCCTACGCACTGTTCGAGAAGGATATTGGTGCATTGGCTTTCTTCTTCACCCAGAGCTCGTTGTGGTCAGGCCAAGGCAACACATACTGCTCAACCAGCCCGGGCGGTGACGCAGTCGTTCTGTACGACCAGACGGCGGACCGATGGATACTGGCCAACTTGGGTTACGAAGACTCCGATTCCGGGCCGTTTTACGAGTGCCTCGCGGTATCGAAGAGCGGCGACCCGCTCAATGGAGGCTGGTGGTTCTACGTCGTGCAAACCGATCAGAGTCCCGTACCTGCAAACACTTTCAATGACTATCCGAAACTCGGGATTTGGAACGACGGCTGCCTTTATATGGGCGCGGATGGGTTCTCTGGCGACAGCTATAGCGGCCAGGTAATTCTGTCCGCCAGTCTCAGTGACATGTATAGCGGGAACCCACTGCGCTATTCGCTGAGCTATCTGAGCGGCTCGGCCAACTTCGCGCTGTTTCCTGCCGCCATGCTGGGGATAGGCAACAATCTGCCCCCGCCATCGGAAGCGGAATACTTTGTCCAGGAATCGCAGACCCTGGACGCGTTTAATGTTCGAACCATTCCTCCAGGCTCATGTATTGCAGGTGGAAACATGAGCGCGGCAGTTACTGTTCCGCACGAAACCTACAATTTTCTTGACGATAATGTAATCCTGCAACCTCCGCCCGCCACCAATGCCAACAATTTAGATAGCCTTCGCAACGTCATCATGCAGTGGCCGCAGTATCGCAAGGTAGGTGCGAGAGAATCGCTATGGGTCAACCACACCACCTATGTCACTAACTCCAATACCTCTCCCCAGTGGGCTCAGATCGATGTAACTGGCGGGAACGTCAATCCGAACCTGGTGCAGCAACAGATTTACCGCCCTGACAACAGTCTTTTCCGCTGGCTGGGCAGCTTGGCGGTCGATGCCTCCGGAGACATGGCACTGTGCTACAGCACGTCTAATTCAGCCGTACCTAACTTTCCCAGCATCGCCTGCGCCGGACGCCTGGCTAGTGATCCACCGGGTCAGCTTCCACAAGGAGAAACACAGTACGTCGCGGGAAATGGCTCGCAGGTATTCAATTGCGGCGACGGCCCGTGCCATCGTTGGGGAGACTACAGCAGTACGACGATTGATCCTGTCGACGACTGTACCTTCTGGTATACCAACATGTTCTACACCGACCAGGGTTTTGGAGGGAACCAGGGAAATTATTTCACTCAGATCGTCGCGTTCCGCTATCCCACCTGCGTTACCCCTCCAGCTACATTGACGGTGAGCAAGTCCGGAAGCGGGACCGTCACCAGCACTGACGGCCACATTAATTGCGGCTCTACCTGCTCGTACCAATACAACGTCTATGCCAGAGTTACTCTCGCCGCGACCCCTGCTCCGGGTTGGACAGTTTCCGGCTGGACGGGCTGCGACTATCTCGACCAGAACAATGACTGCGTCGTGACTCTTGTTAAAGACCGTTCGGTGACGGTGGCATTTACTCCAGGGCAATATGCATTGTTCGTTTCAGACGTCGGCACCGGCGGCGGAAGTGTCACCAGCAGCGATGGCTATATCAACTGTGGTTCGACATGCTGGCACGGCTATCTGGGGGGTACAGTCGTTACGTTGACAGAAACTCCCGCGCAAGGATCTCGCTTCGACGGTTGGACCGGCTGCGACAATGTCCAGAACAACGTCTGCAAGGTCACCATCACTACCTTTCAAGACGTCTCGGCAACCTTCAACTTGATCGAGAAATATCGACTGTCGGTGCAGAAGTGGGGCTCTGGTGTGGGCACCGTTACCAGCAGTGATGGCCACATCAACTGCGGATCTGCCTGCTTCTACGACTACAACCCCGGCAACAATGTGACCTTGACTGCTCAGGTGGAGCACGGCTCGAAGTTGGATGGCTGGCTCGGTTGCGACCAGGTACAGAACGGCACTTGCTATGTGAAGATGGGCGAAGTTCGAAATGTGACCGCACAAATCGGCCACGCTATTTATCTCCTGGCCGTAAATAAGGATGGCAATGGAACAATTAGTAGTGGCGAAGGACACGTAAATTGTGGACTTACCTGCTCCTATGCCTATGAAGCCTGGAGCAATGTTGTCCTGACCGCGGCTCCTGCCCAGGGATGGGTACTAACCGGATGGACTGGTTGCGACCATAGCGACGCAAGCTCTTGCACCGTGACCATGAACAATCCACGAAACGTGGGCGCCACCTTCAAGGTTCTCTATCCCTTGGCAGTGTCGAACTCAGGAAACGGACTGGTCATTGGAAACGGTGGTATCTACTGCGGTTCGACCTGCTCGGCAAATTATCCGGACGGCTCCACCGTGACCTTGACCGGAATTCCCGACCCTGGCTACACGATGACTTGGAGCGGCTGCGATAAAGTACAGGCGAACGTCTGCACCATTGGCATGTCGCGCGCGCGAAACGTAACCGCGACATTTGCGCAACATCAGGTCACACTCAAGTCGCTGACCTTCAAGCCGTCTTATGTGAAAGGCGGCAAATTGTCGGCGGGAACGCTGACTCTTAGCGCGGCTGCTCCTCCGGGAGGAGTGACGGTGGCCTTGAGCAGTGATCATCCGGGCGTTACGCACACGCCGTCATACGTCGTCGTTCCCGGAGGACAGACATCGGTGCAGTTTGCGGTGCAGACTTTCCCGGTGAAAGGCAGCACGACGGTGACGATCACGGCCACGGCGGGCAGTTCACATGTAAGCGGAACGTTGATCGTGGGCACGACGTCGCTTCCACCTTCGCTTCGATAACATGGCGGAACAACACCGATTGGCGTTCCGAAGACAAACATTATGACAGCGGGATTACGGTTGAGAAATGGTCCTGCTCAAACTCATCTGGTTCTATTTCATATCGCCGGAGTCCCCATGCGCCGTGTAGTCCTGGTTTTCTTGTTCTGCGTCGTCATTGCGATGGCGATTGCCTCGCCGGCACAAACGTTTTCGACTATTTACAGCTTTTGCGCTCTGAACAACTGCCCTGACGGCAGTGGTCCCGCAGCGCCTGTCACTCAGGGCAGCGACGGGAACTTCTATGGAACGACTTCTTATGGGGGAGCCGTCGGTTGGGGCACGGTATTCAGAATTACTCCGGAAGGGGCGCTGACCACTCTTCATAGCTTCTGTTCTGAAGACTATTGTGCAGACGGCATGTACGCTTTCACCGGCGTAGTACAAGCTACCGACGGGAACTTCTACGGCACAACCTACGAGGGCGGAGATTCTGGTGGCGATGGCACCGTCTACAGAATTACCCCTGAAGGCGTGCTGACCACTTTGCACAGTTTTCAATTCCTGGAAGGCTACCGGCCAGATGCTTCACTAATCCAAGGCATTGATGGGGACCTTTACGGCACTACCAGCTTTGGCGGCGCAAATTTCCAAGGTGGCGCCATCTTCAAAATCACGCTGGATGGTGACCTCACCGTCGTTTACAGCTTTTGCTGCCCAAAGAGGCTGCACCGACGGCAGTGTGCCCGAGTCCGCATTAATACAAGCAAATGACGGGAACTTCTACGGCACCACGGGAGGCGGTGGGGTTAACTGCGCCGGCAGCGGTGGCTGTGGCACTGTTTTCAAAATCACTCCGCAGGGTGCGCTGACTACGCTCTACAGCTTCTGCGCGCAAATCGGTTGTGAAGACGGCTCCAATCCTTATTCAGCACTGGTACAAGGTAGTGACGGAAACTTTTACGGGACAACCTATGGGGGCGGCGCCAGCGGCCACGGGACCGTCTTCAAGCTTACTCCGCTTGGAATGCTTACTACCCTGCACACCTTCAGCGGCCCTGACGGCAGTGCTCCAGCCGCAGGCCTGGTGCAGGGCGTCGATGGTAACTTTTACGGAACAACCACCGCAGGTGGAGCGCCCTGCGAGCTTGGAGCAGGTGGTTGCGGCACCATTTTCAGGGTTACTCCCAACGGTACCTTTACCACCTTATATAGCTTCAGTGGGCCAGACGGCACCTTACCACAGGCCGGGTTGGCCAAAGCCACCGACCAGAGCTTATATGGAACAACCGCGAACGGCGGTGCAAACTGTGGCGATATTGGCTGCGGCACCCTCTTCCACTTAATCGTCTACGCGGCTTTGTCGGTAAGCAAGTCGGGCCTGGGCACGGTCAGCGGAGGAGAAGGAAAGATCTACTGTGGCGACCTGTGCTCCTATACGTATGATCTCGGAACGCAAATTACGCTTAGCTCTCTTCCTTTTCCCGGGTATACCTTCGTTGCTTGGACCGGTTGTGACAAGGTGAATGGCAGCTACTGCTCAGTGACAATGACGGGAGCGAAAAATGTCACCGCCACTTTCACGGCAGCCAATGTCACGCTCAGTTCGTTAACCTTTAAACCGAGTTATGTAAAGGGCGGCCAGCTGTCGGCGGGGACGCTGACCCTCAACGCAGCTGCTCCTCCCGGAGGCGTGACAGTCGCGCTCAGCAGCGATCATCCTGCCGCGGCGCATCCGCCGTCGTTTGTGTTCGTTCCCGGAGGCAAGAGCACGATGCAATTCGCCGTGCAGACCTTCCCGGTGAAGAGCAACACGACGGTGACGATTACAGCCACCGCGGGAGGTTCGCAGGTCAGCGGAACGTTGATGGTGGGCACGACGTCGCTTCCGCCATCGCTCAAGTGAGCAGCCAGCATTTAGCTCAGGAGTCCCAACACAAATGTGCTACTCTGCTCTGAGCTTACGAAATAATCCTGTTGCACTCAGCAAACCCATAGTCCGTCTCAGCGGAGACCCATGCGCCACATTGTCGCCCTGCTTGTGCTCTGTACCGCGTTCATCGTCACTGCTCGCGCCCAGACCTTCACCACGTTAGCAACTTTCGATGGCAGTGATGGAGCGAATCCAACCGGCGCTCTAGTTCGGGGAGCCGATGGAAACTATTATGGCGTGACTGCCAATGGAGGTGACCACTTCTTTGGCACAATCTTCCGAATGACGCCAGAAGGCCAGGTGACCACGATTTACGGCTTCTGTATCCAATTTGGCTGTCCAGACGGCAGTTTCCCCGTCGGCGAACTGCTCCAGGCAAGCGACGGAAATTTCTACGGCGAGACCTACACCGGTGGGCCCCAGAACATGGGCACTCTATTCAGGATCACTCCCGCTGGCACGCTAACTACCCTGCACACGTTCGCTGATACTGACGGTAGAGCTCCCACCGGAGGGCTGATTGAGGCTAGCGACGGAAATTTCTATGGAACAACGGCCTTAGGAGGCTTGGGCGAAAGCGGTACGGTTTTCAGGCTTACTCCAGAGGGGGTGTTTACCGTAGTCCACGAATTTGGGTACCCGGATGGATTCTGGCCGCAGACGAAGCTTCTACAGGCGAGTGACGGTAACTTCTATGCCACTACAAATAGGGGAGGAGCCAACAATTGGGGCACGATCTTTCGGATGACTCTTAACGGAGATGTCACGACACTCTACAGTTTCTGTTTCGGTACTTGCACCGATGGTGCGGCTCCCGCAGGAGCCTTGATACAGGCTAGTGACGGAAACCTGTACGGAACGACGTCCCAAGGGCCCCCCAACATCGCTGGCACTGTGTTTAGAACTACGCTCGACGGTACCTTGACGACCCTGCATGCCTTCAACGGCAACGACGGTGGCGGCCCGATCGCCGGTGTTGTTGAGGCGACGGACGGCAATTTTTACGGCACCACAACAGGTACTTGCTACGGAAGCTGCGACACCATATTTAGAATGACACCCCAGGGCGCCGCGACAACTCTGCACACGTTCAACCAAACGGAGGGCGCGCGCCCGCTTGGGTTGCTGCAAACCCCCGACGCGAGTTTTTATGGTGTCACTATCCAAGGAGCGCCCTATGGAGATGGAAGCATTTTCCGGATTCTCGCGTACGCTCCGCTTTCGCTCGTAAAGTTGGGACTAGGTACCGTGACCAGCATAGATGGGCACATCTACTGCGGGACAGAGTGTTCTTATAACTTTCCAGGAGGGGCTCAGATTAGTTTAAGTGCCGTTCCGTCTCCCGGCTATACCTTCACTGGCTGGACGGGCTGTGACAAGATGAACGGCAGCTACTGCTCTGTAGCGATGACGAGCGCGAAGAATGTAACCGCTAGCTTCGACGCAGCCAACATAACGCTCACTTCCTTAACGTTGAAACCAGGCTATGTAAAAGGTGGCCAGTTATCAGCGGGCACGCTGACGCTCAACGCCGCTGCTCCTCCGGGAGGAGTTACCGTAGCTCTCAGCAGCGATCATCCCGGCGTGGGACATCCGCCGTCGTTTGTGTTCGTTCCCGGAGGCAAGAGCTCGATGCAATTTGCCGTGCAGACTTTCCCGGTGAAGAGCAACACGACGGTGACGATTACAGCCACGGCGGGCAGTTCGCAGGTCAGCGGAACATTGATGGTGGGTACGACGTCCCTTCCGCCATCGCTCAAGTGAGCAGCCAGCAACTACAGACCATCTCACGTACGCCGATTCCCATTTTGGAACTCGTCTACGACCTTCGTAACCTTTGGCACCCACTTTTCTTGCGCTGCTGAATTTAGTAACTACTAAACTGAGTTGGAGAACGCCGAGGAGCGTCCTGCGGTGCTGGTCCGCTAAGTTATTTGAAATCAATTAAGTACGTACAAGTCACTGGGGCTCAATCATTTGCACGTGAAATGTGGCCTAAACTGTTGAAAACAAGGTACCGCGCATCGCGATTTTTTGTGATGTTCGTCACGAAAAGAGGCAATTAGCAGCTAGCAATTAGGCAGGAGCGAACAGCTCGAAATCACGATGCTCCAGCTCCGAAGCGGGGCGAAATAGCTTAGCCCAGCACCTGGGCCATCTTTTGGCCGTAGGACGACACAGGCTGCTCGCGACGAACTGCCGGTCCTTCGACTTCGGCGTACGCCGCGGCGGACGCCTTCGTTCAGGATGACATGCGCAGGGAAGGGTAGGGCAGGAAGCTCTGTGAAATTGCATGCTCCGTGTCCTCCGTGACCTCGGTGGTGAATCGGTTCTCGTTCGGCGTTAGAATAAGCAGAGCGTTACTATGCAGTTAACAGTTCTGGAACCCGAAACTCGCAACGCCCACGAGGCCCGCTGGTGGGAGACGATGGCCGATGGCCGTCTGCATTGCTATCTCTGTCCGCGGCATTGCCACATCGGAGAAGGGCAGCATGGCTTCTGCTTCATCCGCAAGAATGAGCATGGGCGGTCTGCTGCAACTCGGCTACGGCAGACCCGCGGCGATCGCGATGGATCCTGTCGAGAAGAAGCCGCTGAATCACTTCTTCCCGGGAACGAAGATCCTGTCGATGGGAACGGCGGGTTGCAACATGGGCTGCTTCTTCTGCCAGAACTGGGACATTTCGAAGGCCAAGTCGGACCAGGTGAACGCCCACGATCTCAGCCCGGAAGACGTCGTCGAAGTCGCGATGCAGCACCATGCGCCGCACCTTGCGTTCACCTACAACGAGCCGACTATCTGGGGCGAGTACGTCATCGACATCGCGCGCGACGCGCATGCCGCCGGACTGAACACCGTGATGGTGTCGAACGGTTACGTCACGCGCGAGGCGTTCTTTGACATCTATCGCTACATTGATGCCGCGAACATCGATCTAAAAGCCTTCACCGAAAATTTCTATGCCAAGATTACGCTCACCCATCTTCAGCCGGTGCTCGATACTCTGAAGTGGCTGCGGCACGAGACCGGCGTGTGGTTCGAGCTGACAAACCTCATAATCCCGACGCTCAACGACAATGATTCAGAATTCAAGGAACTGTGTGACTGGGTGTTGAACAATCTGGGCGACGATGTCCCGCTGCACTTCACCGCTTTCCACCCGGACTTCAAGCTGACGGACAAGCCCGCGACTCCGCCGGAGACGCTGCATCGAGCGCGTCGCCTGGCCATGCAGATGGGGCTGAAGTATGTCTACGAGGGCAACATCTTCTCCGATGGCGCGAACACCATCTGCCCGGGATGCAAGCAGGTGGTCATTACGCGCTCATGGCACTCGGTGATGTCGAATCGGTTGAAGAACGGCTGCTGCACAAATTGCGGCACGCGCATCGCAGGTGTGTTTACGAACGCTGAGGCGGAGAAGCGAAGAGAGTGGGCGGGGGCGCTGGCCGGCAACTGACTACTCACATCGTCGCATCTATGCCGAAGTCATACGGAGGGAACGCACATGCCCCAGCACCATGAGACGCGCGATGAAGATTCCGCCAAAGGCGCCGTCGAACAGGATCGCCCCGATCAGCCTACCAATGTATCGATGACCGGACAGAGCGGCCATCGCGACCAGAATCCGCTGCTCAAGTCCAGCGACAGTGACTACCCTGAGCGGGGCCAGAACGAAGAGCACACGGGCGAACCGCAGGGCCACAACGCGCTCGCCGATGACAGCGGCTGCAACCCGGAAGGGAAGACGCAGGACCAGGCTCCGGGATTCCGCCAGAAGGAAAATCAGAACAAGAGCAAGGATGATCCGTTGGCGACGTAGCCGTTTGTGCCTGGCGCTGTGCACCGGCATGCCGGCGCTAGCGGATGGCGTTGAAGGTGTCCAGCGAGAACGAGAAGCCTTCCGGCTCGACGCTGACTACACCTTGGTAAGGGCGATCGATGTCGGCGATGGCAACCAGCACCAGCGCGATCAGGAAGGTAAGCACCACGACCTGCAGCACGTGAAAGCGGAAGCTGGGCACGCCGAAGAAGCACGAGGCCGCGACCGTGATGATGCCGCCGGCGATCAGCACAGCCCAGAGAATTCCGGGAAGACCTTCGCGCGCCTGCATCATCCGGGTTCGCCGATACTCGGTTAGCATGCGCAACTCCTCCACAAGCTGATAGACGGCGATGGAGTCATTGCCGGGATGTGACTGGCTCTGGCCTGCAACGCGCCAGAGCTGATCCACGGTTTGCGAGGTTTGCAGGGGGACAGGTTTGTCGGCGGCCAGCGCTGGCCACTCTAAATCAACCGCATCGTGCGCGTACTTCAAGCACAGCGCCCGCACGTCGGTGGAGGTAGGGGCCTCCAGCTGTCCGGCGATGCGCCACATGTTGGTCAGGGCGTTGGCTTCCAGTTCTTCGTTGGCCTGTGCTCCCTGAAACATGTTCCAGACGCCGGAGAGCATGAACGCGAGGATGACAGCGTACGTGGTGCCGATGACGGCGACTACCGCGCCGGTGAAATCGTTGGCCTCCTTGCGGGCAGGCGCAGCCGATGTGCGGGTCACGACGAAGAGGAACACTAGCGCCGCGATGATGCAGGCAGCGATGATGAGGGCATCGGATAGCAAGAGACACCAATATCGTCAGGTGGATGACAGCGCACTGAGCTTACACGCAATGTGACCAACGAGTGAAGGTTTTGCTGGAGGAGGGCTTTACTGCCAAGGTTCAGGCGAGGCGGAGGATCTTGTGCTCCGGACAGGGCCCTTGCGCCAAGTCGATCAGCTGGTCGATGAGACCTGGTCCGTACTTGGCGTAGAAATAGACGCCGCTGATTTTGCGCTCCTGAAGGGTTTTGCGAGGATAGAGTGAATTCTCGATCTGCGCGGCGTGACGCGCAATGACCTCATTGCGTCTGAGTTCCGCTGCTGCAGCCCGCCTCTCAAGTCGGTTGACTTGGTAGAGCATCTTGTTGGAAGCGCGAGCGGCAGCGCGCACGAGTGTTGGGTCGAGGCGCGCCAGGGATTCCGAGATGCGCTGCATGGATTCTTGCGCCGCCAGCTTGCCTTTTAGGAAGTCCTCTTTCAATTGCGCAGGCAGCGAACGAGCGGCAATGCAATCGCGCAGCTCGCATTCGCCATGAAACAATTCCGCCACCTCGACCTGATATTTTTCCAGCAGACGCTCGATGCGATGTTCAATCAAAGTCGCGCTCAGTCGCGAGAGCACTGCCGTGATTCTGCCAAGCAGCTTCTGGTAGACGACGCCAACCTGCGCGAAATAGGCGATCTCAGCTGGACCTCCGAAGTAGGCCAGAGTCGGTAGCCAATAATCCTGAAGCACCGGCCGCAACAAAACATTGGCGCTGAATTTTTCGGGATGCTCACCGACGCGGCGAATCATCTCCTCCGCCGAAATGCGCTCTTTGGCGATGGAGAACTCTCCATTGGCCCGGTGTACCGGAACGCGCACGCCGTCAACCAACGCGAACAACGGCGTCGAAAGATCGGTGACCTTCACCTGCTCGTGATAGCCCGCATCGCGAAGTTCGCGGTTGCGCGCAAGCAGAGCTTCGTCTAGCTCAGGCGCACGTCGGATAGCCTCAACGAACAACGGTGCAGCGATGCGATGCAGTTCGTCGTCCGCCGGGTCGAGAATGATCAGACCATGGTCGGCGAAAATACGAGCGTAAAGGCGTGCATAGGCGTCTGAAAGCGTCTCGCCGTCGCGATAGCTCGCGCGCAGATAGTCGGAGGCAAGGGAATCGCCGAGGATGTTAACGGCTTGCGAAACTAGATTCCCGGTGCCTTCGGCGAGGCTGATGTTGGCGACCGGCGAACCTTTGACTCCTTCGGTTTCAGCTTCGAATGGAACAAGATTGAAGTCGTGCGTGAGCAGCAGCGCCTGGTTCACTTCCGCCAGATCGTGGTCTTCGCTGGCCATCCAGAAAACCGGCACGCAAGGAACACCGGACGCTTCAACCTGCCGAGCCAATGCCAGCGCAGAAGCCACTTTCATGAACGCCAGCAGCGGTCCCCCGAACAGCCCGACCTGCTGGCCCGTGACGACCGCGTGCGCCCCTTCGCGGAGGCGCTGAATGTTTTGCAGCACCGCATCCGATGCACCCCACGCTCGGTTCTGCCGCTCGAGCACGTCGGCGACCCGGCGGTGGATCTCAGTTCCGGAAGGAACCGCTTTTGCCAAGGAGGCAATGTGGGCTGTGTCAGATGAGTGCGGGTAGAACGCGCGGATTTCGGGCGCCCGCGAAAGGTAATCGGAAAAGAGTTTGGTGGTGTGCGGAATCGAGCTGAACGGAATACAGTCGGGAATCACGCCAGCAACTCCCGTTGACAGCAACACGAATTGGGAAGAGCCTCAATCACCGAACTCACTCTCAGCTTATCAGCAGCGCAAGGCTTTGGATGTGCCGTAAGACCCAATGATGCAGCGATTTGTCACGCGTCTCTACCGGAATGCGGCTTCCCGCACCATATGATTCGCCAAGGCGTGTTCCGCATCTATATATATGTAGCGGTTTGGCTTCGCCAACCAGCGATGGTAGAGTGAAGATGACCGTTCCAACCACACGTGGGGGCGTCACGGCTTCGACGGAAGTGATTGCGGCAAAGAGGCATACCGGAGTGCATGCATCCGTAATCGTGTGCAAAAACAGAATTGCCAATCAACAGCTGGCATACGCAGCTTAATTAGTTAAGTTGCCGCCTTCCTCGGCTTTGCTCATGGGCTGAGAGCGGGCGTCATACAGTGAGCTGGCGTCGGATCCCACGTCTGAGGATTCGAGGCGAGATTATCAGGCTGGCCGACTGCGTTTCTTGTCCGTTCTGAGCGCGGTGGGCGAGAGTGCCGGGTTAACACTCGGCGCGTGAACTGACTAAGTATGTAGGCTCTTTGCTGGCAGCATTTTCGGACGCGGGTTCAACTCCCGCCGCCTCCACCATCATCCTTGCTCTGCCAAAAAACGTAAAGAGTAACCCGGCGCCGCCTCGGCCCGCGAATCGCTGAATGATTGAGCAGCATCTGTCTAGGTGACGCACACACGATGCCATCACGAACGCGGCTCATAACCTTTATCTTCTTCATTCAAGCCATTCTCTTCCTGGCGCACTACTTCCTATATGAGACCTGGACATTTTCGTCCGGATCTTCTGGCGCCTTGCTAGAGGACGGCCTCAAACTCGCCCTCGGTTTCTTGTCGGTGAGCTTTGTAGGGGCGTCGCTACTGGCGTTCCGCTGTCACAATGTTTTGGTGCGTGGGCTATACAAAGTCGCGGCCGTGTGGATGGGCTTGCTGAGCTTTCTGTTATTCGGAGCCGTCGGCACCTGGATTGTCTATGCGGCGGGAAGACTAGTCGGTCTTCATCTGAGCTTCCGGCCCACGATCGAGATTTTGTCGGGTATATCCTTGGCTCTGGGTGTCGGAGGCCTTTTCAACGCGAGCTGGACCAGAATCACACGGGCAACCGTGCAACTGGCGAACCTGCCCGTCGCCTGGCGCGGTCGCAGAGCCGCTCTGATCAGCGATTTGCATCTGGGGCCGGTGCGAAACGGAGGCTTCTTGCGGCGCGTCGTTGCCAAAGTGTTGAAAGAAGAACCGGACGCCATTTTTATCGCCGGTGATCTGTTTGATGGCACGGCCATTGATTCACAGCGGGCAGCGGAGCCGTTGGCTCGGCTTGCGGCACCCCACGGGGTATATTTCGTCGCCGGCAATCACGAGCAATTCGGCGACGACACCAGGTATCAAGATGCAGTAGCCGCTTCCGGAGTGCGTGTTCTCAGTGACGAGAAAGTGGAAGTGGATGGATTGCAGATTGTCGGAGTGCCCTACCGCAGCGCTGCGCATCGAAGCCGCTTCGCGTCGGTTCTACACGCGATCGGGCTGGACCGCAGCCGCGCGAGCATTCTGCTGACACATGCGCCCGATCATCCTGAAATTGCCGAAGCCGCGGGAATCTCGCTGCAACTCTCCGGACACACGCATCTAGGGCAATTCATACCTTGGAGCTGGATGGCACGGCGGATCTATCGCCAATTCGTGTACGGCCTTAGCCGCATCGGGAATATGCAAGTGTTCACATCCAGCGGAGCGGGCACGTGGGGTCCACCTCTGCGTTTGGGATCGAATCCTGAGATCGTTGTGCTCGAGTTCCAATAAAAACTGCGCCGAATCAGGAAGCGCAACTGTCCATGCTGCAAGGACGCAAGGGCCTGGATGTCCTCTCCTGTCCAAAGATACTGGATCCTATGCTCGTGACTTTTATGAGCTTTCTCACCTGCTTGCTCAACTTTGACCGAGAATTCATCAGATTGAAACACGCTTAGGGCAGTCTTGTTTGGTATCAATGAATGCTCTCTCAGGGGCGAGCTGCTCGCATTCATTAGCTAAGACAAACTGCACGTGCTGGTGACCAAGGTCTCAGCGCCTAAGGACTAACAATGACATCGAGGCATTCAGTGTTTTTGGCTGCGATTCTGACGGTAGCTGTCTTCTTCACCGGATGTAGCGGAAGCAAAGATAACAACCTAAAGCTACAGGGTGCGGGCGCGAGTTTTCCGGCGCCGCTCTACCTCAAGTGGTTTAAGTCTTACAACGATACACACCCGAATGTCCAAGTGGACTATCAATCGGTCGGCAGCGGAAGCGGCGTAAAGAGCTTCATGGACAAGACCGTGGATTTCGCGGCCAGCGACGCCGCGATGAAGCCCGAAGACATGGCCAAGGTAGAAGGCGGCGTGCAACTTATACCGATGACTGCAGGAGCCATTGTGCTCGCCTACAACTTGCCGGGCGTTGACAACCTGCGTCTTTCGCGAGACGCCTACGTCGGCATCTTCGACGGGAAAGTAACGAAGTGGAACGACCCGACCATCGTGAAGGACAACCCGGGCACGAAGCTTCCCGATCTGCCCGTCAGTGTGATCGTGCGTGCAGACGGAAGCGGTACCAGCTTCGTATTCAGCAAGCATCTGAGCGCAATCAGCCCTGACTTCGACAAAGCCGTCGGCGCGAATACCATGCCGAACTGGCCGGTGGGGACGAAGTCGAAGGGGAACGAGGGCGTTACTGCCAGCATCATGACCACGCCCGGAGCTATCGGGTACGTGGAATATGGCTATGCACATAGCCAGAATCTTCATACTGCGACGCTACAAAACAAATCCGGAAACTATGTTGCGGCAAGTATCGATTCGGCGAAGGCTGCCCTGGCATCGGCTGAAATACCGGCCGATTTCATCGTATGGGTTTCGGATCCGACCGCACCAGATGCTTATCCGATCGTTACCTATACCTGGATGATCTTGCACAAGACGTACAGCGACAAGGCCAAGCTCGACGCGATCAAAGGCCTGGTCAACTATGGGCTGACAGATGGCCAGAAAGATTCAGAATCGCTGGGTTATGTGCCGTTGCCGTCGTCTGTTGTTTCAAAGGCACAAGACGCCGTGAAAGCTCTCTAACCGAACCGTTGCACTTGATCGGCCTTCGACAAAACTATGGCGTCTCTTTCTGGAACAACCCGAATACAGAGCCCTGACGAGGTCAAAGCCTGGCATGTGGGCCAGATCTGGCAACCGCCCAGTAAAGTCCAACGCTGGATTGACGTGGTGTTTCGGCGGCTCTGTGTCGCCTTTGCCGCGTTGACCGTTGTTCTCATCGTGCTGCTTGTAGTGGAGATCGGGATCAAGGCTATTCCCGCGTTCGGCGAATATGGCCTGCATTTCCTGTGGGGCACCACATGGGATGCCAACAAGAGCCAGTTCGGGATCTTGCCGGAGATATGGGGCACGCTTTACACATCACTGCTGGCTCTGTTTTTTGGAACGCTGTTCGGTGTCGCAGCGGCGATCTTCCTTAGCGAGGCCTACCTCGGGGAAGCGGTTTTCAAGACGCTGAAAGTTTTCAACCTGCACTTCCATCCGTTCTGGGGAAAGCTTCCGGAGCGGCTCGAGACGTTGCTGAAGAACCTGATTGAGCTGCTCGCGGCCGTCCCCAGCGTGGTGTACGGGTTATGGGGATTGTTTGTAGTGATCCCCCTGATTCGGCCCATGTGTAACTGGCTGCACGGGCAGTTTGGCTGGTTCCCATTTTTCTCAACCGACCTGAGCGGTCCTGGGATTCTTCCCGCAGTACTCGTACTGTCCATCATGATCCTGCCGACCATCACGGCCATCAGTCGTAACGCGCTGGTGGCGGTGCCTCCGAAATTGCGCATGGCGTCGTACGGATTGGGCGCGACTCGTTGGGAAACCATTCTGGGGGTTTTGCTGCCGACTGCTTCGCGCGGCATTTTTGGCGGAATTGTGCTGGCATTTGGTCGCGCACTGGGCGAGACTATGGCGCTTGCCATGCTGGTTGGCAACGCCAATCGCTTGACGCTTTCTCTGTTCTCGCCAGCCAACACCCTTGGCGGCGTTGCTGGCTAACGACTTTCCAGAAGCTGGGCCCAAGGAAATTCCTGTCCTGATGTATGCGGCGCTGGTATTGCTCGCCATAACTCTTATGGTGAATATGTTCGGCGCTCTAGTGCTCGAGCGTGCGGCAGCCAAAGCGGAGGCGAAATGAGCGACGAGAAGCCGACGCCGACCAGAGCGGAAAGTGAGCGGAGAAACGCTGCTCCACCGGCGGAAGCGGAAGCCGCGCGCAATCCGTTTGCGGGCGTTGATTTCGCCGACCTTGAACTCTCGCTGTATCGCCCTCGCACCGCCTTCAGCATCTCCTAAGCTGGATCGTGGCGAGGAATGACGCTGACTCGCCCTGGTCCCGCTCTTTGCCGTTTTGTGGATGCTGATCTGGCGGGGTGGGAAGAAGCTCGGTGTCGCTCTGTTCACCCAACTGCCCCCGGCACCATTGCAGCAAGGCGGCGGCTTCGGAAACGCCATTGTCGGCACCATTATTATGGTCGGGATCGCCGCTGTGATCACGGTGCCGCTCGGCATCCTTACCGGCGTCTACCTTGCGCAAGCCCCGGGCAACAGCAGACTGGCATCTTCGGTGCGCTTCTCCGCCAAGGTGTTGACCGGCTTCCCGTCGATCCTGGCGGGCGTATTCGCTTACGGTGCCATCGTCCTGGCTACCGGCGGCTACTCTGCGATTGCCGGCGGAATCGCGCTGTCGATCCTGATGCTGCCGACCATCATTCTGACTGCGGAGAGCGCCATTGCCATGGTGCCCGCGAGAATGAAAGAAGCTTCCATCGGCATGGGCGCCACCACAACCCAAACGGTCTGGATGGTTCTGCTGCCGACAGCGATGCCCGGCATACTCACGGGAGTGATGCTGGCCAGTAGCGCGCGCCGCGGGCGAAACCGCGCCTCTTCTGTTTACCGCACTGTTCAGCAACTACTGGATCATGAGCCACGGGCGCGTCGATCTGATGCGGCCGACGGCAAGTCGCTGGCGGTGCTGATCTACAACTTCGCGGGCATGCCCTTCCAAGAACCAGGTTGAACTGGCGTGGGCAGCCGCACTCGTTCTGGTCGTTATGGTTCTGGTTACGAATCTTATTGGCCAGAGCTTCTCTCGTCAGCAGGTCAATCAATAGGAGCAATTTCTCGATGGCTACCGGCATGGTTCCCACAAGTCCGAATGTCAACCCTCCTGGGAATGGCGCGAAACCTTCCCTGGTCAAAGACGAAGTCATCATGGACTGCGATATCAAGGAACTCTATTACGGTAACTTCAAGGCGGTCCGTGATACGCAAATTCCGATCAAGAAGAACGCCATCACTGCCTTCATCGGTCCTTCCGGCTGTGGCAAGAGTACGGTACTGCGTTGTCTCAATCGCATGAACGACCTGGTGCGCGGTTTTCGGTTCAACGGCCACATACGCTATCGGGGAAAAGACATCTACGATGCCGGCATTGATCCGGTGGCGGTGAGGCGCTACATCGGGATGGTGTTTCAGCAGCCTAATCCGTTTGCGACCAGCATCTTTAACAACGTGGCTTTCGGTTTGCGGATCAACAACTACAAGGGAAATAAGACGGAGAAGGTCGAGCAGGCACTGAAGCGCGCGGCCCTGTGGGATGAAGTCAAGGACAAGCTACAGAATAGCGGATTGTCACTGTCGGGCGGACAGCAGCAGAGGCTTTGCATTGCCCGCGCCGTGGCTACCGATCCCGAAGTGCTGCTGATGGATGAGCCCTGCTCCGCGCTCGATCCTATCGCGACGCGCAGGATCGAAGAGCTCATGCTCGAACTCAAGGAGCGTTACACCATCGCCATCGTGACGCACAACCTGCAACAGGCCCAGCGCGTTGCCGACAACACGGGATTTCTCTACGTCGATACCATCTCAGGGAGGACGCACAGGCTATCTGGTTGAGTTCGGCGACTCGAAAGAGATGTTCGACAATCCGAAAGAGAAGCACACGCGAGGAGTACATTCGCGGCGAGTTCAGCTAGAGGATCGACGCGAGACCCACGGAGAGCGAGCAGGATGACGGCGAAGAAGCGCCCCACAGTTCGAGTCCAACTGGTTTACCTGCTATTCGCAGTTGCGCTCTGCGCCTCTCTGCTCGGTTGCAACCAATCGAAACTACCGGCCAAGGTCGATGCCGCCGAAGTTGGCAACCGGAACAGCAGGTGCCCGCTGGAAGTTTTGTACTGAAAGGCGCCGGCGCTACCTTCCCATCGTTGCTGTATAAGCGCTGGTTCACGGTCTATCACGACAATCATCCTGACACGTTTGTGAAATACGCCGCCGTGGGCAGCGGAGAAGGCATCCATCGCTTTATCGGTAAAGACCGTTGCAGCCAATGAACAGGTGGACTTCGGGGCCAGCGATGCTGCCATGTCCGACGCTCAGCTCGCCGCGACCGACAACAACACGCTGATGGTTCCGGCCACCGCCGGTTGCGTTGTGCTGGCCTACAATCTCCCGGGCTTCAATAAAGAACTCAAGCTCTCGCGCAAGGCGTACGCGGGCATCTTCCTGGGCGAAATCACCAACTGGAACGATCCTGCCATCGCCCAATCGAACCCGGGAGTGAAGCTTCCTAAGCTCACCATTGTCACGGCTGTGCGGCAGGATGGCAGCGGAACGACCTATGCTTTCACGCGCAACCTCGATGCCGTGAACGACCATTGGCGCAGCCAGTTCGGTCCGGCCACCTTAGTGAACTGGCCGGGCAACGCCATGCGTGCGAAAGGGAACGAAGGAGTCGCCGGCCTGATCGAGAAGTCCGCCGGCTCGATCGGCTACGTGGGCTACGAATTCGCGCGGCGGATCGGACTGGATACCGCGACGCTGGAGAATAAAGAAGGCAAGTTCGTCAAAGCATCGGAACAGAGTTGCGCCGGAGCCTTGGCGACGGCCGAGCTTCCCGCAAACCTGAGAGCGTTCGTGCCCGACCCGCCGGGCGCTGACTCTTACCCGATTGCGACCTTCTCCTGGATTCTGTTGCGCAAGTCCTATAAGGACGCGCAGACGTCAGACGCTGTCCGCAAGCTCTTCCAATGGTCGTTACAAGATGGCCAACGATATGCGTCGGAGCTCGGATACGTGCCTCTGCCTTCCGCCGTCTCCGAGAAAGCTTTGGCCGCCGTCAATAGCATCACGCCGTAAATTAGCCGACCGGCTTTCTATTTGAACAAAGCGTTCGCTCTCCGAAAGCGATTTTTCTGGACGAGGATAGCTCGCGGGCTAACTCGCATTCCTGTTGCGCGATGATGAATTCGCTGGTCCAGGAAATCTGCTCCCACCTCGCGTCACCTTCTTACAACACGATGGCCATAGTTTTTAACTCCTGCGTCATTCCCAATTAACTCGCCCGGTCTATAACAAGTCACTGGCCCTCGTGGTTTTTTTCGCGCGCTTTCGGCGCTTTGACATCGACCACACCCACTCATCAAAGGAGCAACTATGCCAAGTGCATTCCAGCGCTTCCGCGAATCTGCCGGCAAGCTGGCATTGACCGCTGTAGCTACCGTTGCGCTCTCAGCAACGATGCTGGCACAGCCGTCGCTGCAAATCGTCACGGGCAAAAAGATTTCGCCTGTGGGAACGAACACCGCCGTCGGCAACCTGCCGATGAACATGATCAAGTCGCCCGACGGCAAGTACGGTCTGGTCAGCGACATGGGTTTCAATCAGTGGCTGTCCTCGGTAAACATCAGCACGGGTGCCGTCATCTCGCAGGTGGATTTCGGACAGCAGCCCAATGACAATTACAGCCCTTACGGCCTGTACTACGGCTTGGCCTTCGCTCCCGGCAATTCCGCGCCGTACACGCTCTATGCTGCGATGGGCGAGAATCAGACCATAGCGCGTCTGAGCCTCGATCAAAATGGCAACCTCACGCTGATTGACACCACTCACTACGCCATCACGGCGCACGATTTCCCATCCGGCCTGGCAACCGATAACAACGGAAACCTCTACGTTGCCAACAACGATCCCGACACATTCGCGCAGCCCACCAGCATCGCCATCTACAACCCGGCAGGCACGCAGATCGGCCGCTATACGTTTACGGCGAGTTATTACGGAACCCCGAACTTCCCGCTTGGCATCGCTGTCCTGGCGGATGGCAGCAAGACCTACGTCAGCAGCCAGCGCGATAGCGCCGTCTACGTACTCAACACCACCGACCCGAGCAACATTACTCTCGACGCGACGCTGAACGTGGGCTCGCATCCGACTGGCGTGACGTTCAATCAGTCGCAATCGTTACTCTATGTCGCCGTCGGGCACACCGATAGCATCGACGTAATCTCGACCAACAACGACACCATCGTGAGCAGCATCAAGTTCACAGCGCCCGGCGTGCTGCAGAATTTCCTGGGCGCAACGCCGCTGCAGATGAGCATCTCGACCGATGGGACCACGATGTATGCCGCGATGGCGGACCTGAACGCGGTCGCCGTCCTGGGCATCAATGGCAACAATCTTTCGCTTCAGGGTTACATCCCGGCTGGATGGTATCCGACGGCGGTGCAGCCGAGCAGCGATAACAAGCAGCTGCTCGTGACCAACGCTAAGGGCGTAACCCCCTTCACTCCCAATCCTTGCTACGTACAGTGGCAGTTTAACGACAATCCGTGCTATGACCTGAATCTCATTCTGGGCACCGCGAACTCGATTTCGGTTCCGAACGCTACGCAGTTGGCGAGCTATACCAAGCAGGTTTGGGCCAATAACGGCGCGGCCAACACAACCGCGAATCAAGGTCCGTATGACAACCGGCTGAACGGCATCGGCCTGAAGTCAGGCAAGATCAAGCACGTGATCTACATCATCAAGGAAAACCGTACCTACGATCAGGTGCTCGGTGACATTCCACAGGGCAATGGCGATCCGCAACTGACGTTGTTTGGTGCGGCCAACACTCCCAACCAGCATGCCCTCGCAACTCGCTTCGTGTTGCTCGACAACTTCTACGACATCAGCGAAGCCAGCGGCGACGGATGGCCGTGGTCGACGGAAGCCATGGGCAGCGAGTACAACATCAAGAACCTGCCGTACAACTACAGCAATCGCGGCCGTGAGTACGACTTCGAAGGCCAGGACAATGGTTTCCCGGTCGGTGGTTTCCCGGCGAAGGATCCTTACGGCCAGCAGCTTTCGCAGTACTTCCCGAACGGCGCGCCGGCGATTCCGGATGTCAACGTTCCGCCCTCCGGACACATTTGGGATGCTGCACAGGCAGCAAAGTTGACCTACCGCAACTACGGCTTCTTCTACACCTTCGGCGTGACCCTGAACAACGTGGTAGTGATTCCTGACAACTTCCCGGCTGACGGCGGCATACAGCCCGCTGGTCACGATACCGGCGGTGTCAGCGACTATGACTTCCGTCGCTATGACGCAACTTACGCCGACAGCGAGGCGCCGACCACCTACGGTTGCCCGTATAGCACGGCAACGTACGGCCACTACAACATGCCAAGCCGCGTCTCGGAGTTCCGTCGCGAACTAAACGAGTATCTCGCGCAAGACCCGACCGGCAACAGTGTTCCCAACTTCATCACCCTGCGCGTCATGCACGATCACACGCAGGGCCTCAGCTCCGGCAATTTCACTCCTCAGGCGGAAGTGGCTGACAACGACTACGGCGTCGGCCAACTTGTCGACATTGTCAGCAAGACGCCGCTGTGGCAGAACACCATCTTCTTCGTGATCGAGGACGACGCGCAGGACGGCCCCGACCACGTCGATGTTCATCGCTCCACCGCTTATGTGATCAGCCCCTGGATCAAGCAGGGCTACGTTGATCACACCTTCTACAACACTGCCAGCATTCTTAAGACCATCGAGATGCTGCTCGGTGTCACGCCGCTCAACCAGTACGACGCCAATGCCACTCCTATCGTGGCTCCGTTCGACACAGCTGCCAACAACAGCGCTGTCTACAACGCCACGCCGGCAGATCAGACCATCATGTGCCAGAAGGGCAGCTCGGATCTTGATCTGGCCAGCAACCCGATGCACAAGTGGGCCGTCGAGACGTCGAAGATGAACTTCGACGTTCCCGACAGCGTTGACTCAGCGAAGCTGAACGAAGTCTTGTGGCATGCGGTAAAGGGCCCCAATGCCCAAATGCCGGCGTACCGCCATAACCCCTCGGTTGCGGATCAGGATGATGACGATGATGTGAAGACCTCGAAGAAGGTCAGCCGCGATTCGGACGACGTTCGTCCCGGTCACGGAAGCAACTAGAAGACTACCGTGCGTTGGCCGCCTCGAAAGGGGCGGCTTTTTTGCGTGTGGCGAAAAGCAACACTTCTCGAATCGGGTTCTCCTTTCGCATTTAACAGAAGGTTTTCGACAGGTTCATCACCCAGCCATGTTCTTCCGCTTTGATAGTGGCGAGAGAAGTGTGTCTCAGCAGCCCACGCATATTGGCCCGGGGCGCCCAGGGCCGTTGCGCGAGTGAAACCAGGAAAGGCAGTCGAACCCAATCGGCTGCCAAAGATGCGATCGCGTTTTTCTGAAATGCGAGCCGCCTCGTTCGCTCACTATAAATAGCCGTTTTGCAACTGAAACTGAAGCGTGTTCCGGAGGAACCTATGAAGAGAAGTTCTCTCGTGAAGGGGCCAGCCCTGTTGTTTGCGCTGGCCCTGCTGCTGCTCATCACCGCAGCGACACCAGCATTAGCCCAGTGGGACAACAGCAACTGGGGACTGGTGGTCGCACCCGTCTACAACACATCGGAAGCCGCTCCTTACTCCGATGCCGAACTTTTCGCAGGGCCTAACAAATTCGGTAGCTACTTTTCCGGTGTATCACCCAACGGCCGCAAGCTGACGCCTGCCGGAACCGTGGTTCAGACCGGCATGAATCCTCTCGGCATGGTGCTGACGCCGGATGGTAAGTACCTCATCACCAGCAACGACGACGAGCGCGAAGGCGGATATCAGTCCTTCCAGAACAGCAAGAACGTCGGCGGGTATTCGCTCAACGTGATTGACACCTCGACGATGACCGTCGTCTCGCAGGCCACCACTGGCCAGTTCTACATCGGTCTTCAGGCGACCGGCACCGGCCCTTACACGATCTGGGCCTCCGGTGGCGTAAGCAACAAGGTTCTGCTCTATACAGTGCAGGCAAACGGTTCGATTGCAGCCGGTCCCACAATCACCATCGCTCCAATCACTCCGTCAACCGCCGGCTATGTTTCCAACTACACACCCAGTTCGTACTGGAACACGGTTCAGGGCAACGGTTTCAAGCCGCCCATTCCAACTGGCTTCGCCCGCACCGGCGGCGCGCAGACTACCTTCCCCGCCGGCTCGGCCCTCAGCCCTGACAGCAAATTCCTGTATGTTGCTTGCAACGGCGACAACAGCGTAGCTGTCATCGATACGACACAGCAAACGGTTGTGAAGCAAGTTGCGGTTGGCTACTTCCCGTACTCTGTCTCGGTCAGCGCGGATGGCCAGAAGGTCACCGTTTCCAACTGGGGCGTGACCGAGTACAAATTCCAGAACCCGCAGTATGACGGAAGCAATAACCTCTCCAGCATCGGCAACACGGGCAATCAGCCTTACGGCTTCTTTGTCCCCGTCACCAATACCACCGGAAACAATCCGAAGACCTCTTCGGTTTCGCTTCTTACGGCCCCGAATGGCGATGGCAGCCACTTGGCTCTGATGGGCTCGGTCTACCAGGGACATCCACTGGATGACCAGAACTTCGTTGGCGATACGCATCCTTCTGCGGTTGCGCTGCTGCGTACGCCGGGCGATGCGCCGCGGAACATTCTCTACGTCACCCTTACCAACAGCGACACAGTCAACTTGGTCGATGCCGACACGGGGACGCCGCTGAGCATCGTCGATCTGTCGCTCTTCGCGGGCAAGCCGACGCACGGGGCGCAGCCCAACGCGATCGCCGTCTCGTCCGACTACAAG
The DNA here is from genome assembly GCA_963819645.1 of uncultured Acidobacteriaceae bacterium. GTDB lineage: Bacteria > Acidobacteriota > Terriglobia > Terriglobales > Acidobacteriaceae > CAVVDY01. The sequence continues at coordinate 132,961 of CAWFWZ010000002.1, read as the reverse complement.
CGCGTGTACATCGCGGAAGCCGGCATCAACGGTGTTGCGGTGCTTGACTCAACGGACGTGCTCAACCCGAAGCTGCTCGGCTGGATCCCGACCGACTGGTATCCGACCGCAGTCACGCTGAGTGCCGACAACAATTCGCTGTTCATTGCCAGCGCCAAGGGCGTGGGCGAAGATATCAACCCGGCCACCAACATAAAGGCGTCTCCGGTGCCTCAGCCTCCGACGGGACTGATTTCCACGCCGGCGACGGACAGCAACTACATCTTCGGCACCGTGCAGAAGGTCGATCTCGCCAGCTACAAGATCGACAACACCACAGTTCCCGCCAACAACTACCAGACCATCCAGACGGCCGATTCATCGGTCGTGCCGGTCGGCGGCAAGGCTTCCGATCGCGTGAAGCACGTGATCTTCATCCTGCAGGAGAACAAGACGTTTGACTCCGTGCTGGGCAACCTGACAGGTCACTTCGGCAAGTACGCCAGCCTTGACCTACAACAACGCCAATGGCAGTTACTACCACAACGGCCAGTACACCGGCGTTACCCTGAACTTCCAGCAGCTTGCTACGAAGTTTGCAGCGGGCGTTAACTTTTATGCCGACTCTGAGGAAAGCGATGCCGGGCATCAGTTCTGCGCCTCCGGCATGGCCAGCGACTACACCGAGAAGACGCTGCTGGTGAAGTCCGGCCGCGGCCTGCTGGTCAACAAGAACTTCGAGCCTGAGGATTATCCGGAAACGGGCTACATCTACAACAACGCTGCCCGCAATGGCGTCAGCTTCAAGCTGTACGGACTGGAAGCGGCTCGCATCCTGGGCAGCGACACCGGCACCAACCAGCCAACGACGCTGAACGATCCACCGAGCGGATTAGACGGCGCTCCTCAGCTTCAGGCTGACAACTTCCACATCACCCAGCCGCTGGTAAATCTTGGCGACGTGAGCACCCCGCTGAATGGAGGCGTCGGCCAGACGTTCTTCATGACACTGCCGGGCCTGGCCGTCGTTGGCGGAAAGAATGCCAACGGCGAACCTCGCCTTGACACCAATTATCCGGGTTACAACTTCAACATCTCGGACCAGCGCCGTGCGCAGGAGTTCATCTCGGACTTCGACCGCATGGTCGCGCAGAACACTTTGCCGCAGTTCATCTACCTGTACGTCCCGAACGAGCACACCGGCAGCCGCCAGGCTCCCAATGACAGCTCGGTGTTCGGCTCCGCCAGCAACGTTCAGCAGGTAGCTGACGGCGACGTTGCCGTCGGCATCGTGGTCAAGCACATCATGGAGAGCTCCGTCTACTACGACAAGGACACGAATACCGGCGTGGCCATCCTCCAGACCCGTGATGATGCGCAATCGTCACTGGATCACATCCACCCCCACCGCAACTCAGTGGTGGTGATGGGTCCCTTTGCGAAGCCGGGTTTTTACTCAACTCGCCACTACAACTCAGCTTCGATCGTGAAGACTGAAGAACTGCTGCTGGGTCTGCCGCCGAACAATCTCGGCGACCTGATGGCGACTGACCTTCGCGACTTCTTCCAGCCCACGTATAACGGCATCACCTCCGCCGATATCAAGTGGGACTTCGAGACTGGCTTGAACTACAAGCCCAGCACCGAGGGCAAGAAGATCTGGTCCCTCGTCGACAAGCTGGATACCTCGGCTCCTGACCGCGACAGCCACCGTCTCGGACAGCTTGGCCGACTGTCGCAGACTGCCGACGAGCTGCACAACCAGGCCGTCGAGCAGAACAAGCTGAAGACGGCTCAGTACAAGAAGGAGCAGGCGAAGCTGTACCGGTCAGCAGTTCAACTGGTCAGCAGCGGCGCTCCCAAGGACAACGATTAGCTTTTTCTTTGTGCTGCTCCGCTGGTCGAACCTGGCCGGCGGAGCATTTTCTTTTTGCGGTCAGGGGTGTCAGCGGTTTTGAAGGGGCGCAGCTTTAGCTGCGCCGAACAAGTCCTTTGTTTTGGATCTCGCGAGCGGGCTTCAGCCCGCGAGCCATGCTTGATGGTGACTGTTTCCAGACTCTGTTAAGGCGTGCCGCAACGCTGAAGCTGTGCCCTCTCAAAGCTGGCAAAGGAACCTGGTTTACGGGACGAGAAGTTCAGTGAGCCGGTGAGTCATCACCAGCGCAGTACTGTAGTTGCTCACGATAAGGGTAGCGATCAGGAGAAAGAAAAACCAGGGCCACGTCCTCGGAAAGCGAACACTTGTGCGCCAATCCAGCAAGCGATGCACACGCATGGCGATTGCAGATGAGCTACACACAAACGCGCTTGCTGTTTCAGGCTCCGTCCAACGATTTGCAGACCGGGACAGCTTGATGAGGGCGGTTGCCAGATCCAGCGCATCCTGACGGCTTTCAACAGCAGAATCATCCGCCGCCAGCTCAGCCGCTTCCCGCCAGGCTCGCTCGATACCACTCATTCCGGGAAATGGAATCGCATTCAGCAGGAGTTTCTTCAGGTTGTCCGACGAGCGTTTGTGACCCAACTCATGACGAACGGCGACCCGCAATTCGTTTTCGCTCAGCACCGTTATTGCAGCGTCGGAAACCATAACCCTGGGACGCCAGATACCTACCAGCATCAAAGCTGGGGCGCCCTGTGCAGCGCTTAGCGTTGTCGGGTTCGCATTGCTTCCGTCGGTCGTCTCACTTAGCCATTGCGAGACCTGGCGACTGGTGAGCCTTGAGGCCTTCAGGGCACGCACCGCACCCGCGGTCAACAGGAGCAATGCACAAACGGCAAGCAAGAACGTAGTGCCGTCTTCGTCGAGCGATTTGTGTTCCATCAGCCAAAAAGATGGGAAGGTGAAGAAAGCTGCGAAAAGAGTGGAAGCCGCGAAGGGAAGGATTCTGATTCCAAAGAGTACGCTAGTGCTATTCAATGCCTGTCTTGCCGGTAGCCGCCGCCCGACCCGCCATGCCGCTCCAACCAGACACGACAGGCTTGCATACATCATCCCGAAGAGGGCCAGGCAAACGATAACGCCTCGCACGGCGAACATGGCTACTTCTCACCCTTCTTGAACAGGAGCTCGGCCCGTTGACGCTCCACCAGGGCCTGCAACTCGTCGAGCAGTTTCTCGTCCTCTGCGCCCACCGCTTCCACAAAGTACGACAGATGCAAAGCCGCGTGCTCAGAGCGCAACAATTCCCGCAGACCGGTCACCGTGGTCTCGCGGTCAAATTCCTCCAGGCTGCACTGCACCCAATAGCGAAACGCCTTGCCTTCGAGAACTCGGCCGAGAAGCCCCTTGCGGAACAGGCGTTCCATGGTCGTAAGCACGGTGTTGTACCGCTGCCAGATGTCCTTCTCCTGTAGAACCTCACGGACAGTCGCCGTACCTCGTCTCCGAACAGCCCGGTGTAGCTGTCGCTCAAGGGGACCAAGCGGCGCTGTCGAAGGATTGGTGTGGTTCATGTCCATGACCTGACGTAAGCAACTCTAGAAGCCGGTAATGCCCGCAGTCAATGCGATCCTGAAGGATTTCGCAAGTTTTAAAGTACGCTTAAATGCGGCGAAAACGGTGCAATCCCATTTCTCCTCCTACCGCCGATAGGGGGCTTTTTATGAAGCCTTCACGCTTACACGAATCTCTCTTAACATGCGCGCCCTTAGTATGTACCTGAAACGGCATAACCATGCTCCTTCGGAGGGGAGGGGCGGTTTGGTGCGGCCCTTTTTTCCTTTTTTATTTGCGTGTTTCAGTTGCTCTTAAGCGGAACGATACTGACGTGATTCGAAAATAATTGCTTAGCGGTCCAGGCAGTACCCAGGTTTTGATTCTCGTCCTGATACTTCAGAGGCGCTATGACCCGAACTGGAAGACTCTTATTCGCTTGCTGTCCTTTCTGTCTTGTCCTGGTTTTCATAACTCCGTTGTATAGCCAAATAGACTACTCAGCTCTTACAGGCACCGTCACCGATAGCTCCGGAAATCCAATTCCAGGCGTACAGATTGTAGCCATAGAAGGTGCTACAAGTCTCAAGCGCATAGCCACCACATCTCAGAACGGAGCCTACTATTTTCCTAAACTGCCGGTTGGAAACTATACCGTCAACTTCGATAAAACCGAGTTCCAGTCGCAGCGCTTCGACGATGTGGTGCAGAAGCTGAGCTCAACTCGAACGCTGAACGTAACGATGAAGATAGCCGGTCTCACACAGCAAGTCGAAGTCTCTTCCACCCCGGTATCGGTGGATCAGACGAACAACACGCTGAACACGGGCATTGCACGCAAACAGGCTCAAGAGCTGCCTTTGAATGGGCAGAATTGGGCGACCCTGACTGCATTGGTTCCAACCGCAATCGATACCGCGGGCGGACCGGGCGCCGGCAACCAGCGCTCCATTCGCTATGCCGGCAGGGGCCGTGACGACAACAACTATACGTACGACGGTGTCGACGCCACTTACATCATCAATCAATCGCAGCTCTATTACGTGCGCGCGGCGGTTCCAATCGATACCATCGAAGAACTCCGGGTCGATCCCATCCTGGGCACGGCGCAGACCGCCGCCACGGGAGGCGGCCAGGTGGGCGCAGCCTCGACTTCAGGCACCAATCGGTTCCATGGAGATGCCTACGACTTTCTACGGAACAGCGCTTTCGATGCCACCGATCCCATTGACTCGTTGAACCCAGGACACCAGCCGCCCTTCCACTTGGATCAGTACGGCGGCTCCTTAGGCGGGCCTATCGTTCGCAATAAGGCCTTTTTCTTTATCGCCTACGAAGGCTACCAGCAAGACCTCGGTCAGACTCTTATCGGTTATGTACCCAGCGCTGCCTTTCGTTCGCAAGTGCTGGCGAAGTCACCGGCTCTTGCGCCCGTCATCAATGGCTATCCAGTAGGTCAGATCGCTACCAGTGACCCTAACGTTTCTCAGTTTGTGGGCCAGGGCAACCAGGTGGGCCAGGAAAACTCGGGGATGTTCCGCCTGGACTATAACTTCTCCGACACCACCAATCTCTTCTGGCGGGCCAATATCGATCAAGCTGACTACCATCTTCCGTATTCGCCAAGCTCCGGACAATATCTCAACGAAACCGAGGAGCTTACGTCCTATCCGGTCAATAGCGTTATCGCGCTGACGCACGCTTTTTCTCCGACGATACTCACCGACTTCAAGTTTGGTTTCAACCGCAGCACCGGCTACACCCAATACTTCAATCCGACCGGAGAGCTCTACGCGATCTCAGTAGCAGGGCTCACTTCGTTGAATAACGGACGTCTCAGCACCGGCGTGGGCAACACGTTTTCCTGGCTCGGCGATGTAACCGCCGTCAAGGGAAGAAACGTAATCAAGGCAGGAATCGAGCTTCGCCGCGTACAGATGAACCAGGGAAGCAGTGCCTACGGCACGATCAGTTACAACACCCTGTCGGCATTTGCGGTGAACAACTCTTATAAGGCCAGTATCACAGGCGAATATCCCGTGAACGGTCTGCGTAAGACGCAGTTCTTTGGTTACATCCAGGACGAGTTCAAGTGGAAGCCGACTTTCACCCTGAACTTGGGACTGCGTTACAGCTTTTTCAATGTTTTTCATGAGGTACAGGGCCGCGGCAATCCGTTCGATTTCGCCACCTGCGGGCCGCAAGGATACTGCGGTGTGGGCGCAAGCTTCGGCCCGCCGAATTACCTCGATTTTGATCCCCGCGTCTCTTTCGCATGGGCTCCCGCCAAGTACGAAGGAAATACTGTCATTCGCGCCGGATTTGGTATTTACCACGAGGACGGCCAATTAGACGATCAGAACATCCCCGACAAGAACGAGGTGCTGAGCTACGCGCTGACATCGAAGAATTGCCCGGGCCTTAGCTATCCCTCTGGTTCTAGACTCCAACGGCTCTCCAGTCTGCTCGAGCGGCACACAGTCACCCAACGCGGAACAGCGGAATCGCAAAGACTCGTATGTGACGCAGTGGGGGGCGTCTCTTGAACAAACCATGCCCTTCCATTTCACGGCCAACATGGCCTATGTGGGCAGTAAAGGCACCGATCTTCTGACGGAGTCCTACGTAAACGTCATCAATCCGCTCACTGGACTGCGTCCTTATCCGGCCTTCTCGCAGATCCCGTGGCGAGGCAGCATCGGCAACAGCTCGTATAACGCGCTGGCGCTCTCGCTAAAGCGTAACTTCGCCCGCGGTTTACTGATATCGGCCAATTACACCTGGTCGCACAGCATCGACGACGGTACGAACGGAAGCGGCGACGGCGACTCGCTCGCTGCACAGAACGCTTCCTGTTTTCCCTTGGGAGCCACAGGGTGCGGGGAGCGCGCCAGCAGCGCCTTCGATGCCCGCAATGTATTCAATGCAAACTTCATCTATGAGCTTCCTTTTGGAGCGGGCCAGTCGTATCTTTCGCAGAACACTTTCGAGAGGGCCATCTTCAGTCACTGGCAGATCAGCAGCGTCTTCATCACCCGTAGCGGCTTTCCCGTGAACCTCACCACCAGCGGTACTGGCCCGGACGGAAACAGCAATAATCAGCGTCCCAACCTGGTTCCCGGTCAGCCCCTGTATTTGGCGGGCGGCACGCTCAACGTAGCGGCTTTTTGCACCCCCGGGACGAAAGACCCGCTCTATCCGGGTGGTGCCTGCCCCGCAGGATTCGGCGATGTTCCCCGCAATTTTTTGCGCGGTCCCGGATTTTGGCAGTCGGATTGGGCGCTTTCCCGACGCTTTCCTCTCACCGAACAGGTACAACTGCAGTTCCGGGCCGAGGTGTTTAACATTGCCAACCGGGCGCAGTTTGCCAACCCCAATGGCCTGATTTCGGCTTCCGATTTCGGCCGGATATATCTGCCGTTGAACACAACTCCGATAGGAACAGGCACACCACGTCAGTTCCAGTTTCTGCTGAAACTGCAGTTCTGAGGGCGAGTCGAGGATTGAACTTCTCCAGCTCGCGAGAGACGTACAACTCCCCAATGATATAAACTGAAACGAGTCGATTACGACACATTTTGGAGGGTTATTTGGCAGAGGTCAGGTTGCAAGAGGGCGAGTCGCTGGAGAACGCCCTGCGTCGCTTTAAGCGTAAGGTTCAAACCGAAGACATCATTAAGGATGTCAAGCGGCATTCCTTTTATCTGAAACCGGGCGAGAAGAAGCGGGTAAAGCAGGCCCTGGCACGCAAACGTGCGCGCAAAAAGGCCCGCACCAGCTCCGACGAACGGCGCTAGCCGGGTTTCGTCTTCGAAGCACAAACTCGTCGCCGCCGGTAGTCTCGCTACCGGCCTGGGAGCGGCGGCTCAGTAGTTCCGGTTGGCAATGCGATGCGTGTAGGGCTTGGCGCTGCTGGCAACCTGGCCGCCCTGTGTCCTTCCGGCCGCCAGATCTTCGAGCTCTCTATTAGCAGCAGTCTCCGCTAGTTCTCGTGTGGGCTCAAAGCCCCAGGAGACCAGTTCGTCCGGCTTCTGCGAGTTGCAGATGGTCCAATGATGGCGCGTTCCCTGGTGGTACGGTTCTACGTCGAACGCTACGAGATAGGTGTCCTCGGCCTTTTCTGTTCCGCGCTTCTTATTCGTGTTGCTACCCTCGCGATTCAGTCCAGCATTCATCGCTTGCCATCGTGCGCAAGAAGCTGGCCTCTGTCATCATACGCCCATCGTAGGGATGAGCGTACGCCCGCGATGACATCGACTTTGGAAAGCGAGTTCCTGCGTTCAGATCATGCGCAATACTTCATTAGTGCATTAGTGCAGCAGTGCAGTGCAGCTATTGAGAGGGGAGTGGCCGCACTGCGACGCCGCTCCCCTGTCGATAGAAGGGCTCAGGTTTTAGCCGAGAAACTTCCGCCGCAACATCCCGCCCAGACATAAAACGCCGCTTCCCAGTAGCACCAGCGAGCCCGGTTCCGGCGTCGGAGCTGCGATAGCGAACGAGGCAAAGTCCGTGTCGCTCGTCAACGTCAGGTAGGCAATGTCTGTGTTCGTGGTAAGCCAGACTCCAATGGTAGGATTGCCCACGACATTTGCGCCGTCGAACATATACGTTCCGCTTCCGCTGGTCCACTTGTACTCAGGCATGGACCCTTGGACGAAGTCACCGGGATTTGCACCGGACACGTAGAAAGCGTCCTGCAGCCAGGCGGATTGGATAAGGGTGTGCGAGGCATCGTAAGCATGCAGTGTGAAATCCTCGTTCCCTGAGGCGTTGTCGAGGTCACCGAACTCCATCATCGTGCCCGCCTGTAAGGAGCCGTGGGTGAGTCCAGTGAAATCGAAGTTGTCGGTGCCGTTCTTGGCCGGATAAGGTCCGGTGCCGGTGAATTGTCCGCCGTAGCCCTGATCAACCCCCGATGGCCATGTTCCCGTGAAAGTGCCGGAATTGTTAACGACATTGGGGTAGACGCCCGGCTGTCCGTTGCCGCAACCACTGCCGGGACAGTTGCCAGGAAGTTGCAACGGGCCTGAACTGCTGAGGGTAGCGGCGAAGGCCGGCGCCGACGCAACAACTCCCAAAATGAGAGCCAACGCAAGCAGCGCCCGCAGGTAGAAGTAAGGCTGGTTCTCTCCATGGACCGGAGCCGTATTTGTCGCCTTGAAATGAATCGTAAGATTGCGCAACTTCATAACTATCTCCTAGGTTCGTACTGGTTAATGGGCGATAGTTGAGCTGGCCATCGCCGGATTTAACCGTGGCGGCTACTGCGCTCGCCGCTAAAGACGAAGAGGGATGACCTAGCCGAGGATGCGACGACGCAGTAGTCCACCGATGCCAAGCACGCCCGAACCGAGCATGATGAGGCTCGACGGTTCAGGAACGCTTCCACCGAGCACGCCGCTGGAGAAGTCCTGGAACACGCCTTCGTTGTTGGCGTTGGTGAAGCTGGCTCCGAAAAATGGGCTGTCGAAGTACTGTTCGTTGTCGGTGTCCGAACCGATCGCACCGCCGGAGACGAAGGTGTTGGTGTTGAACGAGCGGTTGGCGCTGTTTAGATCGTTGGGCACAACCGAGAACCAGTACTTGCCGGCCCCCAGCGTAACGGAGGTCTTAACCGCGTCCGTGAACTCGTCATAGCCGAACGCGCTGTTGCCGGTTGCGGTGTGCCGGAAGTCAGTTCCGCCGCCGGTGCCGGAAGCAAGCAAAGTTCCCGGGTTGCCCTCTGAAACGCCGTTGCGGATTTCCCAGTAGCCGCTGGTCGGGTTCAGAGCACTCAGGTTGTTGGTGAACAGACCCTGAATTGTGCCTCCGCTCCAGTTGAAGTTCTGAAGGGTCTCCGCACCGTAGGGATTGCCGTTGACGATGGCGTCGTTTTCGTTCGCCAAGGCGTTGGCATTTGCATTGTTCGGATCGAAGTTGCCGCCGTAGAAGACGCAGTTCAGGCCAAAGGTATTTGCGCTGCCCGCTGCGGTACACGGCTCAGCCTGAGCGAACGCGAACGCGCTGAAAAACAGCAACGCGAAACAAAGCAAAAAACAATACAAGCTTGCTAGAGATGCTGGTTTCTAATTGACGGCCTACCACCAGTGACTGTGTATTTTCCTTATTCATAATGACCCTCATCTTTCTTGTGGGTTGTGGGCGATGGTTGAGCTGGCCATCGCCCGGTTAGTGTGCGGCTACTTCGCTCGCCGCCGGATAGAAGGGGAATAAGCTAGCCGAGCAGGCGACGGCGCAGCAGTCCGCCGATGCCCAGCACGCCCGAACCGAGCATGATCAGGCTCGACGGTTCAGGAGTTGCGTAACCATCTATGCCGCTGGAGAGCGTCTGGAAGACGCCTTCGTTGTCGGCATTGGTGAAATTCGCGCCGAAAAACGCGGAGTCGAAATACTGCTGGTCGTTGACCTGGGTGCCGACCCCATTTGGTCTCGTGAATGTGTTGCTATTGAAGGATCGGCCGATCTCATTTGGCGATTGCGGAACTACCGATTCCCAGTACATGCCGGGACCGAGAGAGAGGTTCAGGCCAGTAACGTGGGCCATAAACTCATCACTCCGACCCGTTGGCGTCCAACTGAAGGTGCCCGCTCCCGTAGAGCCAGAACCCGAAGCGATCAGCGTTCCGCCGTTGCCTTCCGACACGCCACTGCGTATTTCCCAGTAAGCGCTATCGGGATGCAGCGTGGACAGGTTGTTGGTGAACAGGCTCTGAATGTTCCACAACTGGCCAGTCGGAATGATGAAGTTCTGGTAGCTGGCGGCGCCATAGGGAGTGCCGGAGACCAGGGCGTCATTTTCGTTCGCCAAGCCATTGGCATTCGGATTACTGGGTTCGAAGTCACCACCGTAGAACAGACAGTTGGGCACGCATTGCGCATTCGCGAATGCGGCGAAGAAAAGAACAGCGAATAAAGACACGATCACCGCAACCCTTGTAGTCCGTGCCTGGGGTTGATAGTTGACCGTTAACGAATTTGAATTCCGATAATTCATAACTACCTCATCTTGGTTTTGGCTAGTGGCGATAGTTGAGCTGGCCATCGCGTGTGATGCTGCGGCTACTTCGCTCGCCGCTCGGGATGCTGAAGCATGCGTTACTTCAGCCGTCCTCCCCGTAAGTAGGAGAAAGCGCCTGTGGGGGAGCATGGGTTGGAACTGCTGTAGCGAAAAATTCTTTCGCTAAGCCGGTCCTCATCGGCCAGCCGTTTCTGGATCTTCATGAAAAGCACGCGCAGCATGAGAAGATTGGCCACCACGTCGGCGCGGGGATGAAGTGAGACGCTGGCGGTATCGACGATCGAGTCGGCTGAAGCAACATCGCTGATCTCCTTCGTTTTCGCCAGGAACGTCCGTATGAGAGTTATGAGTGTCCCCTGCGTGTCTTGCGTTCTCATGGTGGCCTCCTTGCTCATTAGCCGAGAGCCTGAATCGGTTTGTTGCTTAGTTCCGCTCTCGTGAGGGCACAATGCGCCTGTTCGAATTGGCGTTCAATACTTGCGGGATGATATGGAGATAAGTTCCAGGTGATAGCGCAGATCTATGAAAACTAAACAATTGCCGACCAATGTCATCAAAGGCAGCGAGTGCCGGTGCACCCGGGAATGGGTTTCGGATAAGGAGTGACAACAGAAATACATAGTGGACGGTATTGGCGGGCGCAAAATCCAGCAATATAAGTAGTCAATTAAGCCCAAAAAGTTATAGACGGACTAGTTTGCATGAGTAAGTTGAGGACGGAAAAAGCAATGGTCTCGGGGTAGGTAAGAAATTAAGACCTTGGCGACGCCTTACCGCACACTGCTTCTGCAGCTATCTTCCGGATCGGTGGCTAACAGGACTACATCCGTCGCGAAAAAAATAGCCGGCAGCGCAGGAGGAGCGCGTGCCGGCAAAGGAGGAAACTATTTATTTCTTATGATTGCTACCGGAGCGGGATGAGGTGCGTTCTCATGAGGCCGCTCGGATCACTGCCGAAGGTTCATAGGCTATACCTCGCTGTCCACCTGCTTCGTTATTTGCTTCGTAGACTCCCAGGCACCTCGTCCCCAACGCAGTCCGATTGCCAGCCAGAGCACCAGGTAGGCCACCTCTAGCACCAAATCGCCCCGGAGGTTGGATTCCCGGATCATGCTGGCAATCCTGACCATCTCGGCGCCGGCGATAAAGGCCGACATCAAGGCACACAGAAAGCTCGTGCGCAGCGATACGCGTCGATAGTAGGGCTCTTCGGCGGACCAGGATGCAAACAAGGAAGCCATTCAGCAAATCTCCTGCCGAGAAGGGTTGAGGCCGTACCAGCCACTGCCGCTCTCGTGAGACCACAATGCGCCGGCTGAGCGCCGCGATCAATACTTGCCGGGTGATATGGAGGTGAGTTTGAGGTCAACGTGCAGATATATGAAAAATAAAGGGTTCCTGCCAGATGTCATTGCAATACTATTTTAACAATGCGGCTGGCCGTTATATAATCCGGCCAATCCCCGTTATGCGAGCAAGGAGATTGTCGTGAGTGCCACGCACCGGCTCCTTCGATTCGGACTGTTCGAGCTCAATCTCGACACAGAAGAGCTGCGTAAAGACGGGATCCCCCTCAAGCTTGGGCCGCAACCTTTCAAGGTCCTGGCCATTTTGGCCGGACGTTCGGGGCAGATCGTAACCCGCGAGGAGATCCGCCAACAGGTCTGGGGCGACGAGACCTATGTCGATTTCGAACACGGCCTCAATCAGTGCATCAAGCAAATCCGGACGGCGCTGAACGATAACTCCTCCAAACCCCTGTACATTGAAACGCTTCCCCGCAAGGGATACCGCTTCCTGGCGCCGGTCACATCCAAAACTATTGCTGTCATAGCGAAGGTAACCGCCTCTTCTTCGGGGGTTCAGCCGCGAGTTTTGTTACCGACCTCCATCAACAGTTCTCCGGAAAAGCTGCCGGCGGCCGCGTCGAGTGCCGCTGCGCCGGCTGCCGCGACCGAGGACGCGATGTCGCTACCCGTACCTCCGGAGGTCTCCCCGAACGAGGAGGCAGCTGCTGCTGAGAAGTGGGTGCCTGAACCGGTCCGGCGCAGCAAGATGGGTCGTTTACTCGGATGGTTAGCGGTACCGATACTGGCCGTGATCGCTATTGCATTCTATTGGCATTCGCAGAAAGCCAACGCGCTGATGGAAAGGGACACCGTGGTGTTGGCTGATTTTGAGAACTCCACCGGTGACCCCGTCTTTGACGATACCTTGAAGCAAGCCCTTCGCATTCAACTGGAGCAATCGACTTTTCTCAACCTGGTTGACGATAGGACGGTGATCAAGACCTTAAAGCTGACGGGCCATTCGCCTGCCGATCGTCTGACTCCCGAGATAACGCGAGATATCTGCCAGCGCATCGGCAGCAAAGCGATGTTGACGGGCTCAATCGCCGAGCTGGGCACTCAATACGTGATTGGCTTACAGGCGGTCAATTGTGAGTCTGGCGCCGCGTTGGCCGAAGCACAAGAAGAAGCCAAGAACAAGGAGGAGGTGCTGAAGGCCCTGGATCGCGCGGCTATAAGTGTCAGACGCCGTTTGGGCGAGTCGCTGCGCTCGGTTGAGAACTTCGCCACGCCCGTGGAAGAGGCTACGACTCCTTCACTGGAAGCGCTTAAGGCATACAGCTTGGGCCTGAAAGTACAGGCCTTGAAAGGTGATACCGCCTCCCTACCTTTCTATATGCATGCGGTTGAGCTGGATCCGAAGTTCGCCATGGCTTATCAGCGCATGGCGGGCACTTACATGGCCCTCAATGAAGGCGGACTGGCAAGAGAGAACGAGCAGAAAGCCTACGATCTCCGCGACAAGGTGACCGAACGGGAAAAGCTGCTTATCGAGGGGCAGCGCTATCTTTCCGTCACAGGGGAGTTGGACAAAGCCGCACAGACCTACGAAATGGGAAAGCAAACCTATACCAAGGATCCGTCGTCATCCCGGAAATTGGTTCTTATCTACTCACGCCTGGGAGACTACGAAAAAGCGGTTGCCGAAGTTCAAGAACTTCTGAAACTAGACCCGAATAACGCCGTTAACTACGCCAATCTGGGTGGAGCGTCCTTGAGTCTCAATCGCTTTCAAGCGGCCGAAGCCGCATTCAAACAGGCCGAAGAGAAGGGGCTGAATGGCGAATGGATATTTGGAAACCGGTACATCCTGGCCTTCCTTCAGGGCGACCAGGCCAGGATGTCGGACCTGGTTTCGGGAGCCATAGGCAAGCCGGGTTTCGAAGACCTGGCCCTGGCGGTGCATGCCGATACGCAAGCTTGGTACGGAAAACTTGAGAGTGCACGTGAGTTGACCAGGCATGCCATGGATTCAGCACGGCGAAACAATGCGAAGGAGACGGCTGCGAGCTACCAGGCGGCCTCGGCACTACGAGAGGTGGAATCGGGCAATCGCCAACAGGCGCGTGCCGAAGCTAACGCAGCCCTGAAGCTGGCACCCACCCGTGACGTGCAGGCGATGGCCGCCCTGGCACTGGCGCGCGCAGGCGATACCGCAGCGGCCGAGAAACTGGATTCGGAGCTCGACGCAGCATTTCCTCTGGACACGCTGATACAAAAGTATTGGCTGCCCGTGATCCGGGCGTCAGTTGCGCTGAATCGCAACCAGCCAGAGGCCGCGATCGAGTTGCTCAAGCCTGCGATTCCTCTCGATTTCGCGTCGCCAATCAATGTAACCGTGTATTTGTGTCCCCCTTACGTGCGTGGGCAGGCGTATCTCATGCTGCACCAGGGAGCGGCGGCCCAGGCCGAATTTCAAAAGCTTGTCGATCACCGCGGTCTCACCTTCAATTTCCAGTGGGGAGCGTTGGCGCAGCTTGGTTTGGCTCGGGCTTATGCTATCGAAGCTAAAACCGAACCCGGCGCGCGCGACCAGGCGCTCGCCGCCTATAAGGAATTCTTGACGCTATGGAAGGATGCCGATCCTGACATTCCCACCTACAAGCAGGCGAAGGCGGAGTACGCGCAGTTGGCGGGAGCCAGCAACTAATAGCCATCTCAATAAATCGGTTTTGAAAGGGCACGGCTTCAGCCGTGCCGCGAGGAGCCCACACAATCCGGGCTTGGAGGGATTTGAAAATTCCCGGCTAGCCTGATTAGTTCTGGGTCGAGGTCTGTTTCTTGCCGCCGCGAACGCTGGTGAATCTGCGCAGCACAAATTCCTGGACGATACCAGCAAGGCCGCTTTCGGCAACTCTGACCGCTGAATTCTGCATGATCAGTTCCCAGTTGCGATCGGAAGCGGGATAGTAAAGGTACGATATGCCGCCAGAGGCAAAGCTACCGAGAACTGAAGAGTAATTAGGCTGCCACTTCTTGTTGTCACCCTTGCAGATTACTGCGTTGCTGATGGCATACAGAAGTCGTGAGCGTACTGTTCCCGTCCCCTTGTAGAAGTAACGCGGGTCCTGATGCAACAGCGTGGGAAGAATTGCGCTGCCAACCATCGTGCCCACAAAAATGTCAGCGTAGGATGCGCCCAAACGTTTCCCGTATCCTTCGGCGCCTTGTCCATATCCCGGGAATTCGTCGGCCGCCTGGTAGATGCCAGCCAGGGCGCCGGCTCCCACGATGGTGACCGGATCGCTTACCGACTTCCAGGCCAACTTGAATTTTTGCCGAGTCGGAAGAGGAGCAGGATTGGCCTCATATGTGACATAGAAGTTGGGAATGAAGCCGAACGCGCGCTGGTGTATCTCTTCGGTGACTTCCTCTTCGGCGACTTCGACCGGCGTCAGTTCGACATCCACCGATGCAGTGACGGCGGTGATATTCAGCGCGATGGATGGGATGACGAGAGCTTGACCTGCTTGCACTTCGCCAGCGTAGGTTTTGGTATCGAAGCCGGGTGCGGTTACCGTGATATGAAATGGGCCCGGAGCGACGTTCGCAAAGGAGTATTCACCGTTCGAACCAGATGCCACTTGTTGCTTCTTGGAATCGTTGTCGCGCGCCAATTCGACGATTGCGCCTTCGGCGACTTCGCCCTGCTGATCCGTAATGGTTCCAGAGAGAGCGCCTAGAGACGGATTTTGCGCCGGCGTAGTGCTCGTTTTCGACGCTGCGGGCGTCTTGGAGGCGCCAGAGGTCTTGGCAGGTCGCTTGGCTTGAGAGAGCGCCGACGGGGGAGAAACAAGCGCAACCATCAACAGAGTCGCAAATAGCAAGCGTCCCCAGCCGCTTGCACCAGTCAGTGGCCGGAGCAAGTACATCTCTGCCAAATTCTCCTTTGAATTGAAAGTCTGTCGATTCCGCTACAGAGGATGTAGATGCCGTAGCAGGGAATCCGGTTCTTTTCGCTGGCCGACCGGGGAATCGGCTCGTTTACGGTAACACCCATTCTACTCTCGGCCCAGCGCCCTTGATGTAGCCAATGGTCACAATATGCTACCAAACATCCCAGAGAGTCGACCATTCACATTTCATTCGCTTTGACGGGCAAGTTGGTTCCCCGAATTGGGGGTTCCCGCAAGGGCTACACTAGGGAGCATGTGGCGAAGTTTGAGTCGATTGCGCCTTTTGTCGCTGCTATTGAGCGCAATGATTCTACTGCTCTGTGTAGTGCCGGCGCGCGCTCAACAGCCGACGAGCAGGCTCATACTAAAGGACGGCTCTTATCAGTCGGTGGTGAAATACGAGGTACACGGTGACCGCGTCCGCTACTTCAGCGCCGAGCGCTACGAATGGGAAGAGGTTCCTTCCTCGTTGGTCGATTGGGACGCCACCAACAAATATGCCGCCGACCTCGCGTCCGGCAAAGCGCGCGTCCATGTTGAAACTCCGGAGGAGCGCGAAGAGAGGGAAGCGGAAGAGGCCAATTCGCCGGAGATCGCTCCCGGCCTGCGACTGCCCGGCACAGGCGGGGTCTTCCTGTTCGAGAACTACAACGGCAAACAGGAAGCGGCTGAGATCGTGCAAAACGGCAGCGAGGTAAACCAGAGCAAGAAGAAAAATGTGCTGCGGGCAGCCATCAACCCGGCCGCTGGCGCCAAGCAGTCATTTGAGTTGAAGGGCGCGCATGCGCAAATCCAGGCGCATAGCGGTCAACCTGTGTTGTACATCGATATTGACGAGGGCGCGACTGACATTCAGCCCAATGATCGCTTTCGCATCGTACGTACCCAGCCGAAAAACGATGTGCGTGTAGTCGGCAATCTCAAGGTGTCTCTTAAGGGTAAGACCAGCGAGGAGAGCACCATCATTCCGACTACGGTGGAGAAAATCGGGAAAGGGCAATGGCTCAAGGTGACTCCGGCAAAAGAACTCGCCCCGGGCGAATACGCACTAGTGGAGATGCTGGGGCCACAGGAGATGAACTTGTACGTCTGGGATTTTGGAGTTAACCCGCAGGCGCCGGCCAATCCCAACGTGTGGCGTCCGGCCACGCCGTAAACACACGTGCAATTGCTGGCACAGGCCAATTGGCGTAGAATAATTAGCCAAGAGGCTAGAATGACATCAACCGCAATTGCTGACGCGCTCGGTGGCAGAAAGGTGCTTGGTCGCTCAGTTAACAGTTTCGCTGAGCTTGCGGAGCTAATACGCCGCGGCCTGCCCTCCGGTTCCCTGGCCGTGCTGGGGCAGAAACTCGATCTGAAGAACACGGCACTTTCAGAGAAGCTGGGAATCCCACCACGCACGTTGACGCGCCGCCTGAGCCGGCACTCGCGGTTGACGGCGGCTGAGTCAGATCGTACCGTTCGACTGGCTCGCGTCTACGCCACCGCTGTCGAGATGATTGGCGATCCGCAGAAAGCGGTTCTCTGGTTGCGCACACCTAACCGCGCTCTAGGCGGCGAAATTCCAATTGACCAACTGGATACGGACTTAGGGGCCAAGGAAGTTGAAAACATCCTGGGGCGAATCGCCTACGGCGTCTACAGCTGATGCGTCTTTGGAGGATTTGCCGTCAGGTCCGCGCAAAAGACGCGTTTTCCGGAGATGGAGCTCGCCTGTATGGCGGACGCTGGAACAGTCCAGGAGTCAGGGTTGTATACACCTCCACCTCGCTGGCGCTGGCTGCCATAGAAACTTTCGTGAATCTCGAGCCCAACTTACGGCCAGATGACCTGGTGTCCATCGAGTGCGAACTTCCCGACGATATTCAGATGGCGCGCCTCAGGCCCGACGATCTCCCGCGGCACTGGTACACCACAAGAAGCGAGTCTCTGCGCAGATTCGGCGATTCCTGGATTCGTGCCGGCAGCACCGTCGCATTGCGCGTACCATCGGCAGCGATCAGAGGCGAATGGAATGTGCTTTTGAATCCAGCTCATCCGCAGTTCGCAAAAGTCCGAACCTACGAACCTCGCGCTTTCGAATTTGATGTCCGAATGTTCGCAGCCGGGAAGGGTGGCCAGCGGCGGCCCTAGACCATTAGTCGGTGGCCGCGGGATCGCCGAGGCCGACAATTCCAAGTCCGGCAACCGCAATGTTGTCGCGACCCGATTGCTTCACCGAATACATCAACTCATCCGCGCGCTGCACGATGTCTTGCGGCGAAGAGGCGTCGTGCGGGTAACCGGCGATGCCGATGCTGGCCCGCAACTGAAGCGAGACATTTTCTTCCGGTCGCCAGTCCCGCTGGTGAAAGGCACGTGCAATGCGTCGCGCCACAAACAGGGCTGAGTCGCGCGAAGTCTGCGGCAGCAGAATCGCAAATTCGTCGCCGCCATAGCGGAACGCCGCGTCGATCAGCCGCAGATTTTCTTTCAGACACTGACCTGCCTGCGCGATCAGCTTGCTGCCCAACAGGTGTCCGTACCGGTCATTCACCGATTTGAAGTTGTCCAGATCGAGAAACAGCAGCGAGAACTGATAGCCGAAACGGGCTGAGCGATGCACCTCTTCATCCAGCACCGTAAACAGATGGCGCTGGTTATAGAGCTTGGTGCAGTCATCCGTAATACTGAGCTCCTGGATTCGACGTACGGCGCGCGCATTGTCGATCGCGATGGCAGCGTAGTCGGCGATGGTGCGCAGGAACAGCTCGTTCTGCTGATAGACCTGCAGGTCGATTCCGAGCAACTGAATGACGCCGAAAACACTGTGCACGCCGCGAACCGGCAGGCAGACCACCGCGGAGTCAGGGGCGAACAGCGGATCGACCGTGTCCGGGTCGACGCGCGGATCGCTGCGCAGGTCGGAGATGACCAGCGCCTCCCCAGTCGCCATCACGCACTGGGCCAGCGTTTGCTTGTTCTTGAACCGGACCAGGTTGAGCCGTTCGAAGTCGGGTTCCACCGGCGCCACATACTGCGGCTGTTGGCTGCTTTCGTCCAGCAGAATTAGCGCCCAGGTGGCCGTCTCGAAGTAGGCCGCCATCTTCTGCATCAGGGTTTCAAGAATTATGTCGAGGTCGAGCGAGGACGTAAGCGCCTTGGCCACATCGTGAAAGATGCTGAGGTCGTAGAGTTTTGACTCTGAGGCCGCAGAGGCTATCTTCATTGGAAGGCGCAGGCTACACTCTCAGTTAGTCGACTCCGGAGAAGGAAGTCATCTAAAAACTGAGTCCTATGGTACTAGAAAGCGGCTGATTGTAATACAACGAAAACCGAGCCTACTCGAAACTTAAGTAACCATCGTCCCATAGAAAGCTCAGTTTGACACTCAGTTTCTCTCTTTCTATCATTCGCGCAGCATCTGCCTTACTCGGATTGTGGTGATTCTCTGGATACGAAGCAACAATCCGCACGAACATTTGGTGAGCGGCTCCGGCGTGAACGGGAGATGCGGGGCGTTTCCCTCGACGAAATTGCTAAGTCCACCAAGATTGGTACGCGCCTGCTGAAGGCCTTGGAAGATGAGCAGTTCGACCTGCTGCCGGGGGGGATCTTCAACAAAGGCTTCGTGCGCGCCTACGCCAAATACCTGGGCATGGACGAGGATCAGGCGGTAGCCGATTACCTGCAGGCGGCAGGCAGCGAAGAGCCCGATGTCCAACTCATCGCGCATCAGGGCGAATGGTCCGACAATAAGTATGCCGAGCCAGCACCAATGCGCCGAGGCTTCCCCTTTGTGCCGGTTCTTGTTTTGGTGATAGTAGTGGCAGCCGGCTTTGGCGGGTGGAGAATCTACCAGCAACACGTGCAGGAAAGGGAAGCCGCGAAAGCTGAACGTGCGGCATTACAGAGTTCCGGATCTACCGAGTCGGCGCAACCCACTGCACCCAACGCCGGTCGAAATAGCTCCCCTCACCCAACCTCGGACGCCGCGAACACGCAACCATCACCGTCTGCACAGCAGTCATCCTCGAGGCTCGTTGCCAATGGTGCTGCGACTTCCGCAGCCGCATCCGGCTTTGAGGTGGAGGTAAAGACGACCGGTCGGGCCTGGGTTTCCTTGAAGGCGGACGGCAAAGTCCTGGTGAGTGGTGTACTGGCCGCTGATCAGGTCAGAACGCTACACGCCGACAAGGAGATCGTGGTCTGGACCGGCAATGCCGGAGCTACCCAGGTTTCATTCGAAGGCAAGGCGGTGCCCATGCAAGGCGGCGCGAACGAAGCCAGGGTGCTGGTTTTCAGACCAGGTGGATTGCAGCCGACGCCGCAACCGAGCGCGCGGCCGGCTGCCGAGTCTCCCGCTCAACCGACGGCGGAGCCGGTGCCTCAGCAATGAATCTCTCAGGCTCTGCATCGTGAAAAACCTTGGCGAACATGTGGTACGCATCGAAGCTGAAGCCCTGCGCGCTTTGGCAGACCGCATTGCCGGTCCCATGGGCGACGACTTCAATCGCGCGCTGGAGCTGCTCTACTGCTGTGCCGGCCGCGTTGTGGTAACCGGCATGGGTAAGAGCGGCATCATTGCGCGCAAGGTCGCGGCTACGCTCAGCTCCACCGGCACGCCTGCACTCTACCTGCATCCGGCGGAAGCGCTGCACGGCGATCTGGGAAACGTAGTTCGAGGAGACGCGGTGATTGCGCTCTCTTCCAGTGGTGAAACAGCCGAGATCCTACAGCTGCTCGCAACCATCAAGCGCTTGGCGATTCCTCTGATTACTTTCACCGGCGACGATCTTCATTCCGCGCCTGAAGATCACCGGCCATCTACGCTCGCCCAGGCTGCGACCGTCGCGCTGGATTGCTCGGTCACACGCGAGGCTTGCTCGCTTGGTCTGGCGCCCACCGCCTCGACCACGACCATGCTGGCACTAGGTGATGCGCTAGCCATGGCTCTGTCGGAAAAGCGCGGCTTCAAGGAAGAGGATTTCGCCAATCTCCATCCCGGAGGCAAGCTGGGGAAACGCCTGGCCCGCGCCTGGTCGCTGATGCACAGTGGCGACGCCCTGCCTTGCGTCGGGCCTTCTGCAACTATGAGCGAAGTTATCTACGAGATGTCGCGCAAGGCGCTGGGCATGACCACCGTCGTAGACGAAGGCAAGCTCGTCGGCTTGATCAGCGACGGAGACCTGCGCCGCCTTCTCGAACGCCATGGCAAGCAGGCCCTCGACCTCTCTGCCGCGCAGTGTATGACGGCCAATCCCCAGACCATCGGCCCTGACGAGTTCGCGATTGCGGCGCTGGAGATCATGGAGCGGCGCAAGATTACCGCGCTCCCGGTGGTTGATCCCGAGGGACGTCTGCTGGGTGTTGTTCACCTTCACGACCTGTGGGGAACCCAAATGGTCTAGCCCGAAACGATGGGCAACTCTGCGTCTCCTCGCTGGCATCTTAAACAACCTTAGCCTGAACGGGGAGAGGTCTGTCTGCCCTCCTACATTTTTATGACCCGTCTCTCACGCGCTCGTCGTGAGGTCACGGTGTTCGATCCATTGGGGCCTCATGTCTGCGAATGCGACGAAGGTCGAAGCCGTTGCGCAACCCGACGTGCATTGGAAGCTCGAAGAGGCCTACGAACTCGCCACCATCCTTGACTCCGTTCTCGATACCGCCCGCGCGCTGATACCCGCCGATGCCCATGCCGTCTGGCTGCTGGAAAGCGGCCAGCAGGAATGGCGCATCGCTGCCGGCCGGGGGCTCTCGAAGGACTTCACGGCCCAGACGCGAGGTGGCGCCGAAGCCATGCCCGCCACTCCCATTTGCGCAGAGGATGTGGAGAAGGCAGAGATGCTGAGCCATCGACTCGAGGCTTACCGGCGCGAGGGTATTCGCTCGTTGATGGCGGTCCCTATCTTCGTTCAGGAGCAGCGCCGGGGCACTCTCGTTTTCTACTTCCACAACCCGCACTCCTTCAGCAGTGGCGAAATCCAGCATGCCAAGACGCTGGCGCGGTTGAGCAGCTCTGCTCTCGCCGCAACCGAGCTGTATCGTGAGCAGACCCTGGCCAAGGAACGCTCCGACTTTCTGGTTGAGCAAGTGCAACGTCGCGAACAGGAAGCGCGCACGCTGCTGGAAAATCTTCCCGACGTGATTTCACGGTTTGATCGCAATTTTCGCCACCTCTACGTCAGTCCTCACGTGGAGCGGCTGACCGGAGTGCCGGCCGCAGCAGCGCTGGGGAAGACCTTCGAAGAGCTGGGATATCCCGCCGATTTATGCGAGCTGTGGAATGCGTCGCTCCGCCGCGTATTTGCCGAAGGAGCCGCGCACAGCGTCGAGTTCAGTTACCAGGCTCCTGATGGGCAAACGCGTCACTTCCTTGCTACCGGCGTTCCCGAAATTACCCGCGACGGCGTGGTCGAATCGGTGGTGACGTTCAGCCGCGACATCACCGAGCAGCGCACGATGGTGCAGCAGTTGAAAGCCAGCCAAACTCAAATGCGGTTGATCATCGACAGCGTCCCCGGCCTGGTGGCCTATGTCGATACCGACGAGCGGCTGCGGCGCGTCAACCGCACCTTCGAAGAGTGGTTCCAGCAGCCGCTGAAGAGCATCCTGGGGCTTACAGTCCGCGAAATCACCGGGGAAAACTATGTTCATCTCGCTCCCCGAGTTGCGCAGGCGCTCGCCGGACAAGAAGTTCAGTTCGAGGCCACCAATCGTTATCCCGACGGGACGCGCGACGTTTTGATCACCTATGTGCCCGATGTCGATGACAATGGCAAGGTCTGCGGATTTGTGGCGCTCATCATCGATATCACCGAACGCCGCAAGGCCGAAGACGCGATGCGTAGAACTGAGAAGCTTGCCGCCGCGGGACGCCTGGCGGCGAGCATCGCGCACGAAATCAACAATCCGCTTGAGTCGGTCACCAATCTTATTTACTTGCTGAACCAGGACCCCAGCTTATCTTCCGCAAGCCGTGAATATCTCACCCTGGCCGAGCAGGAACTGACGCGTGTTTCGCAGATTGCGACCCAGACGCTGCGCTTTCACCGCCAGTCGAGCCGGGCCGTTTCTGTCCGAGTACAGGAGCTGCTGGACGCTATCTACGCTCTGTATCGCGCCCGCTTCGACCGGTTGGGAATCGTGCTGGAGCGGCGCTACCTCGACGGCGATACCATTACCGCGTTTGAGGGCGAGCTACGGCAGCTCTTCGCCAACCTGATTGCCAATGCTCTCGATGCCATGCCGAACGGCGGGCGGTTGCTGCTGCGTACCCGGTCCGTGGTCCGCGCCGACGGAGTTCGCGGCATTCAAGTGACGGTTGCCGATACCGGGCAGGGAATTGCCAACGAGTTGCGCGGCCGCATCTTTGAGCCGTTCGTCACCAGCAAAGGCATGACCGGAACCGGTCTCGGCTTGTGGGTGAGCAAAGAGATCATCCAGAAACACCGGGGCTCGATCCGCGTCCGCAGCCGCTCGAATGGATCGTCGCGGGGAACGGTGTTTGTCGTCTTCCTTGCCGAGACGCCACTGCTCACAACCAGCGAGAGCTGAGGCAAAAGCGCTCCTTGGCCGCTGGCGCGGACCGCTTTGAAAGGGCACGCCTTCAGCCGTGTCGTCAGGCGCGGACCGCCTTGAAAGGGCACCGCTTCAGCCGTGTCATCTAGCGCGGATCGCTTTGAAAGGGCACGGCTTCAGCCGTGTCGTTCAGAGGCGCAAATCGATCCCGCCTTCAGGCGCTGCGGGTACGACTTTCCTCAGCGGCTAAAGCCGGCTTCATTACTCCCCGCTGCGGCACGCCTGAAGGCATGCCCCTTCAAGGCGACCCGGTTCTCTCAAAATGTGACGTACATCACGAAAAATCTTCTTGCGCAATACCTTGTTTTCAATCATTTAGGCAACATTTGTTGCGCAAATGATTGAGCCCCAGCGACTTACACGTACTTAATAGATTTCAAAGAACTTAGGGGGATTCTTCCCGCAAGACACTCTTTGGTGTCCTCGCAGGAAGTTTATGAGTTGCTGAAGTGTCGTGCACCAAAAAACTGCGCGGCAGAGGTTACGAAGGTCGTAGACGATTCCCGAAATGGGAATGAGAACGGGTGGAAGCCCCCGCATTCACGCGGGAGAATGCTGGGGCTTTGTCAGGAGCCGCGCCTTAGCGCCGGTTTTCTATGGGGATTCCCCGTTCCATTCGCCCCTCGCCCAGGGCTGAAGCCCGACTCCAAATGCAGATCGTCCCCCCGGCTGAAGCCGAGGGCTTCCACCTGCCGATCGCGATTTCCGCCTACGGCTTGATCATCCAGACGACGCCGAAACCGCCGCCACGCCACCGCTCGTGGTTCCGTAGAGGGTGCCGTCGGTGTCGATCGACACGTTGCTGATTGGCTCTCGGCCGTCCGTACCTCCCGTGAAATCGTGCAGTGAGCTGTAGACCCAGCCGTTTTCCGTGTTGCTGAGCTTGAAGACGCTACCCTGATAGTAGATGCCGCCGCCGGCCGTGGTGCCATAAAGATTGCCCGCTCCATCCATGCGAGAGGGGCGCCAATGGCCCACCGTTAGGCCCGTCCGGGAAAGCTATAAAGAAGCTTGAATGTCCAAGTATTTCCGGAAGGCGAGAGCTCGAAGACCGTCCCGCCGCCGCCGCTGCCGCCGTAGTACGACGTGCCATAAAGATTGCCGGCGGAATCGCACATTAAGCCGCCGTATGGAAAGTATCCATCGCTGGCGTTTTGGAAACTATAGAGGACGTGTTCCGTCCACCCTACGCCTGGGACGTAGGTTAATTCGAAGACGGTTCCGTCTCCATTTGAACCACCATAGGAAGTCGTGCCAAACAGATTGCCCTTATTGTCGAAGACAAGGCCAGCATAAGGATAATCTCCGTCAGGCCCCGAGAAATCTGTGGAGACAGTTTCTGTGTAGCCGTTTCCTGTAGGTGTCAGTTCGTAGACAATACCGCAGCTGCCGTTGAGGCAATTCGACGAGCCTCCACCAAACTTTGTGGTGCCGTAGATATTCCCCTGCTGGTCCCAGATGAGGTCTCCAATGGGGGTTTGTCCGTCAGTACCCGCACCGAAGTCATGGAGATCGCTCACCGTCCAATAGCAGGCCGCGTCTTTACAGGGACCAACTTGAGGTGTCAGCTTGAAAACGCTTCCCAGGTAGTACGTTCCGCCATACATGGACGTGCCGTAAAGATGGCCGTCTGGTCCAAAGCCGACTCTGGCGAACGGATTGCAATTATAGGGAAGATCCGAAAGGGTAGAGAAACGCCAATTGGATCCCGAGTGGGTCAACTGATACACGGTACCGCAGGACCATTCGCTACCTTCGCCCGATGTCGTTCCATAAAGTGCGTTCCCTCGTATCGTCACTCCCGCCTGAGGTGTTTTGCCGTCTGTGCCGCCGGTGAAGCTGTGAATCACGCTGAAGGTTTGGGCGTGCACCGCCGGGATGAGCGATGCGACGAATGTGAGAAGGGTCAAATAGAAGAGAGTCTTGAATTTCATGACATGCTCCTAAGTGGGCTTGAGCGGCCGGAGCTACAGGAGGAAGATGATGAGATCGCATGATGTACCTCCGGTGCTCGGTTTGTAAGATGGGCTGTGAAGTTATGGTTTTGATTCCCTCCGAATCGTCGGGCGAGCGCACGGCTCGCCCGAACTTTAGAAAATAATTAACTATTTCTTTAGCGGTGGAGTAACTTGGCTACTCGGCTGAAGGGACCAGTTGGGTGTCAGCCGAGCCGGGTCGGGACGCTCCGGCGGACTGAACTTCTCTGACATTTGCTGGTTCGGCAGACCAAAGGCATAGAGATTCCCGCTGCCGTCGCCGACGTATACCATGCCGTTGACCACCGTCGGCGCATAGGGGATGCCGTTCATTGTCACGGCCTTGAGGAGCGCACCAGTGCTGGCATCCACAGCATAGAGGTCCGCGCCCGTACCGAAATAGACGACTCCGTTCGCCACCACCGGCACAGTACCGGCTTGAGCTGCTTTCGTCCACAGCAAGGAGCCGGTGTGAGCGTCAAGGGCGTACAACTTGTCGGCAAGGACATACACCACGCCATTGGCCACCGCCGGGGCCAGGTCGACCGCGGCACCCGTTGCATACTTCCAGACCACGGTGCCGGTATCAGCCTTCAGCGCATAAATATTCAGGTCCCGCGCACCGACATAAACTAGACCATCAGCCACGACAGGATAGGACGCAATCGGAGAGGGCGTTTCGAACTTCCACAGGAGAACACCTGTGCCGGCGTCTAGGGCGTAAACGTTATCGTCCCAAGCGTTGACGTAGACCACACCATTGGCGGCGGCAGGCGCGGACATAGCAAATATCAACCACGACTTCCACACTACCGCGCCTGTGCCGGTATCAACAGCGTAGAGGTAGCCGTCACTTCCATTCACGTATTCGAGGCCGTTCACGACCGTCGTTACGCCACCACAGAATCCCCCGTGGTGCCAAATGGTATCGCCTGTATTGGCGCTCAAGGCCCACGCGGCCTTCCAGTTCCCGCCAGTAGTTACATAAACTACTCCCTTGAGCACTGCGGGCGGCGAACCGCCGTAATACGGCGGCTTTGGGTGTTCCCAGAGCAGCCCGCCTGTGCTGGCATCTATCGCAAATAGCGAACCGGTGCTAGCGTAGACCACACCGTCAGCCACCGTGGGCGAGGCCATCAGCCAATTGTCCAATGCGTACGTCCAACGTAGGGTCAGACTGCCGACTGTGCTTGGGTTCAGAACGTTCTCATACGGATTGAAGCCGGTGTGCTCGGCATCGACTTGAAACTGCGGCCAATCGGTTCCGACGGTGAACGGCACCTGTGCCTGTAGCTGGGTAATCCGTTCGACGGCGGTGATCCAGTGTTGGCCCGGGACCGCGTCTTTGGGTATCTGTATCGTGAAACCATTTTGGCGAATGGTCGGCGCCTTGAGCGCCATTCCAAAGCTACCGTTGCTGTCGGTGTCCACCAGTCCTACGCTCGTACTGTCGAGGTAGATGTCGAGTGTGGCGTTGGGATCCCATCCATTGCCTACTGTCTGTGTCTGGGATCCGGGAGGCCCCGCTTGCGGCACATCATAAAGGTGCGGCGTCGCTGCCGTGGCCACGATCGGGAATAGGCAAATAGAAAGAAAGACGACGAACAATGTGATTAGAAGTTGCATCGCACCTTTCGCTGAAAAGCGAATGGAGTTCAACCGTTGCGATGCGCTGAGGGAAGAATGATGAGTACGCATCATGCACCTCCGGTGCTAAGTTGTGAGGTCGTTAGACGTTGCGCGCAGAGGGTTCAGAAGGCGCCTTCGTCTCAGACGTGCGGGACGGAGTTGACCAGCTTCGAGGGAAAATTCTTACCAGAGAATTCTTACAGCCGGCTGGTTGCAAGCGAAGTTAATATCGAAAACGATTGGGGACTGTTCCCAAAATGGGAATCCGGGCCCGGCTCTAGAGCAGGATCCTTGCCAGCGCTCCGCCGGCGATCAGCTCCGACACGCGCGCGAAGTCCTGCGACAGGATGCGGTCTTCAACAATCGGTGGGCTGACCGCGCGAATGGCGGCGTGTGCCTGCTGCCCGCGCTTGCCCGGCTTTAGCGGAGCGAGAAAGTCAATCGCCTGCGCAACTGCTAAAGCTTCGATGGCCAGCACGTTGCGCGTGTTTACCACGATGCGTTGCAGCTTGTTGGCCGCAGTCATTCCCATCGAGACAAAATCTTCTTTGTTGCCCGAAGTGGTAATCGAATCGACGGAAGCGGGATGCGCGAACACTTTGTTTTCGCTTACCAGCGCAGCCGCGGTGACCTGCGCCATCATGAAGCCGGAGTTTAAGCCTGCGCCCGGCGCGAGGAATGGCGGAAGGTCTTCATTCAGCGAAGGATTCACCAGGCGCTCCAGTCGCCGCTCGGAGATGCCCGCCAATGCGCTCAACGCGACGGCCAAGAAAGTCGAGCGCAAAGGCGATGGGCTCGCCATGAAAGTTTCCGCCGGATAAAATCTCTCCCGCAATGGGCGCGCCAATCTGCGGCTTGGGTGCCCCGATCTTTTTCGCAGCAGGGAAGACCAGCGGATTATCGACGGCCGAGTTCATCTCCACTTCGAATACGCTGCGGCAATGCACGATGGTGTCACGAACCGCGCCATGCACCTGCGGAATGCATCGCAACGAGTATGCGTCCTGCACCTTGCCGCATTCGCGGTGGGACTCGCGAATCTGGCTGCCCTCCATCATCACCCGGAGGTTGTGGGCGGCAACAAACTGTCCTGCATGAGGACGTGCGGCCTGGATGCGCTCATCGAAAGCTACATCGGTTCCGCGCAAGGCATCAACGCTGAGCGCCGCGACCACATCGGCAGTGGCCGCGAGATTTTCAGCATCCAACGTCGCGAGCAGGCCGACCGCCAGCATGGCCTGCGTTCCGTTGATGAGCGAGATCGCCTCTTTGGCCTCCAGCACCAGCGGAGCGAACATCGGCCAGCTTCATCGCCTCTGCGCCGCTGAGTCGCTTGCCCTGATACAAGGCCTCGCCTTCGCCGATCAGCACCAGCCCCAGATGCGCCAACGGCGCAAGATCACCGCTTGCACCCACGCTGCCTTGCGACGGAATGACCGGATGTACGCCACGATTGAGCATGGAACAGAGCGTGTCGATAACGACATCGCGCACCCCGGAAAACCCTTTGGCCAGTGAGTTGGCGCGCAGCAGAATCATGGCGCGAGTGACCGGTTCCGACAGCGGCTCGCCTACTCCCACAGCGTGGGAGCGCATGAGATTGAGTTGCAACTGGCGGATATCGCCGGGCGAGATTCGCACGTCGCTGAGCTTGCCTACTCCGGTGTTCACCGCGTAGGCCACCTGGTCGCGATCGAGCAGGTCTTCGACTACAGCGCGAGCGCGATCGACTGCCTGCCGGGCTTCGGGCGCGAGCAGCACAGGGCGGTTCTCATAAACGACCTCGCGCACATCCGCGAGGGTCAGACTGTTGCCGTCAATGTGAAGAGCGTGCAAGGCAGTTGTCCACAACCAGTTGTCAGTTGTCAGTAGTCGGTTGTCAGTAAGAGGTTATCAGGTGTGAGTCATCGGGGCGGAAGCTTCATCTTCTGGTGTCAATTTTCTTGAGGATTCATCGCCGTGAAAACGCGCTCATGGGTATGCCCTTGCTACTCGCGGAGGCAATGTCCGAGATCCGTTTGCTTTGTATCAGGGCACGCACTTTAGGCGTGCCGAAAGGACGTTGAAAATACGTTCGGGCTTCAGCCCCTGGAAACCGGGCGCGCAGGGGCTGAAGCCCAAGATAATCATTCGCGTTTTGCGGCCCGGCTGAAGCCGTGCCCTGATACAAAACGATGTATGGGGTAGAGTGTCGCCATCGACCGTATCGACCACTACCCACTAACCTCTAACTACTGACCACTAATAACCGACAACTACTCCGTTCCCGCAGCTTGCAGGAACGGCGTCAAATATTTTTCCGGCAGCGGGGTACGTTTCAGGTCCGCTCCGACCACAAGGTGTACGGTTTCGCCTTCGGCGAGCAGAGCTTGATCGCTATCGCGAAAGATTTCGTAGCCGAAGCGCAACAGCGATTCGCGAACATTCAGCAGGCAAGTACGAACGCAGATCAGATCGTCGTACCGCGCCGGCATCTTGTAGCGGCAGCGCACATCGACGACCACGATGTGCGTGTCGTCCTGCTTCTCCATCTCGCGATAGCTGAAGCCCAACTGGCGCAGCATCTCGACCCGCCCCACCTCAAACCAGACGATGTAGTTGGCGTGATACACCACTCCCATCTGATCGGTCTCGGCGTAGCGTACGCGGAAGCGGGTCTCGTAAATCTTGTGCGGATGCTGCGAGGGCTCGCCAACCCCGCTCATTACTGCTTTTCGGCCGGTTTTTCCGCCGGCGTTACAGCAGTCTCAACCGCCGGTGTTTTCGGCTGACTCTCCACCACCTGTCCGCGTAGTGGCTCGCCTATGGTTACCGCTTTGCCGTCGGCCGTGTAGTCGACAAACTGCGCCGGCATGGTCTTGGGCAGCGGGAAGCCACGCGTGTTTTGCAGACTGTATTCCACGTGAGGAGCAAAGGAGCTGCCGCTGTTACCGCACTCTCCAATGACGTCACCCTGCTTCAGGTGCTGGCCATTCCTCACCTTCAGGCTGCCCGCCTTCAGGTAGGGGATCATGGAAAATTCGCTGTTCCCATGCGCGATGACAACATAGTTGCCGCGGCTCTGGATATCGGGCACGCGGCCCGGCGGGTGGTCTGAGGCGTTGCCCCCGGCCTGGACAACAACTCCTGCCGCCGGCGACAGAACCGGCTGTCCCCAACAGTAATAGTCGCTGTTTTTCCTGCCGTCGTTGTCGTACGCCATGCCGTCTTTCAAAGGCATGAAGCTGACGGAATAGCGGTTGTCATCGCTGCCCGCGAAGGCGTTGTCGTAGAGCGTGCGGCCACCTTGCAGAACCACCCAGGAGCCGTCGAAGGGCAGACGCAGCTTGGTGCTGTCCTGGTAATCCGAGTATTCATCATTGCGAAGCTGTGGCACCGGCGCAACCTGCATATCGGTCAGGTTGCCATTCTCGTTCACCGCGATGATGACCATAACCGGCTGCTTCCCTTTGCTGTAAGCCGAAGTTTTGCTATAGATGGTCACCGGTGCCCCGACCCCGGGGAGGAAATTCTCGTCGAGAGTCTGGGTGGGAGTGCCGAGCTTCTCGCTCATCTGCTTGGAAATGCCACTGATCTTTGTTTCTGGAGACTGCTTTTTCATGTCCGGCGTGAAGGCAGCGTAGAGCAGGGCTGGCTGGTCGTGCGCCAGGTACTCGTAAAGCTGGCGTGCGCGCTGCTTCGCCTTCTCGCTCATCACCGGATAGGCGGCTGGCACTTTCGCTTTAGCCGGCGCGGCTGCGGGAGCTCCCGCCTGCCCAGCCTGCGCGGAACTTGCTGCCGGCGTGGACTGCTGCGCGCCGGCGGAGTCAGTCTGCGCGTATGCCGGTTTCGTGTTCGCCTGGGACCCGGTCGTGGACTGACCTGTTGATGTCTGCGCAAGTAGCAGCGCGGGGGTCATAAGAATTAGGACTGCCAACCTTGCAAGTGGCTTCACGGTTCTACCTCACCCAATTTGGTTTGCGCTTCTCAAGAAACGAATTTACGCCTTCGCGGAAGTCGTCGGTCGTACGAATGCGTGCGTTTTCCTGGACGGCCGCAGCGAGCTGGTCGTTCAGTGGCGCTACCGAATAGTTACTCAGGAGGCGCTTCGTCGCAAGCAGAGAAGCAGGACTATTTTGCAACAAATCGGCGGCTAATACACGTGCTCTTTGAAGTAATTGCTCCGGAGGTACCATTTCGGTCGCCAGTCCCAGGCGATAGGCCTCCTCCGCGCCGATGATTCGCCCGGTCAATAGCAGGTCGCGCGCCTGTTTTTCCCCTACCTGACGAACTAAGAACGCAGACACGATGGCAGGTATAAACCCGATGCGCACCTCGGTATAACCAAACTTCGCGTCACTCGACGCCAGCGTGAAGTCGCACAGCGTGGCCAGGCCGCAGCCGCCGGCAATCGCCGGTCCGTTTACGGCTGCGATCGTAACCTTGGGAAATTCGTAAAGCGTGCGAAACATCCTGGCCATTGACTGAGAGTCGGCCAGGTTCTCTTGCTCGCTGCGCGAGGTGATGGCCCGCAGGTTGTCGAGGTCCATTCCGGAACAGAAGGCCTTGCCCGCTCCAGTGAGAATCAATATCGACGCATCCGACTCGTTAACCTCGGCCAGCACGCGCAGCAACTCGTCGATCAGCTCGTAGCTGATGGCGTTGCGCTTGTCAGGACGATTCAGCGTCACCAAGGCGGTAGGGCCT
Organism: uncultured Acidobacteriaceae bacterium; assembly: GCA_963819645.1. GTDB lineage: Bacteria > Acidobacteriota > Terriglobia > Terriglobales > Acidobacteriaceae > CAVVDY01. The sequence goes on along the minus strand of CAWFWZ010000002.1, from coordinate 101,426 downwards.
TCGTACGACAAGGTGAGAGTGGAGTGTTGAGATTGGCTCATCGGGTCATTCTCTGCCTCTCAATGTGACAGCCATGATTTGGGGATCACGGCGTCCATGTATGACCGCAACAACCCACAACGGCTTTTCATCAGGCGCATAGGCAATGAGGTATTCACGTACGAGTGCGAAGCGGAGAGGGCGCGAGGTCAAATCGGGTCGCTTATGACCGAGACCAGGGAATCGAACCAGGTTTCCGATAGTTGAGAGGATCTCCGCAACGACACGATCCGCTGCGTCGAGGTTATCGGCGCTAATAAACTCCCAAATATCGTCTAGATCAGAAACGGCATCCGGGTGGAAAGTGAATCCACTCATGAAGCAGAGGGTTTCCGGCGCGCGACAGCGCTTTTTTCACCGAAGTAAGCTTCGACTTCATCGCCCGGAATAGACTTCACCCGACCGCTTTTAAGATCGTCATAGCGGCTGTTCAGCATTTCGCGCGCGCGAATCACCTCGTCGACGTAGCTCGCCATTGCATCCTCAGCAAGCTCGTCGGTCCCGCGCCCACTCTGGGCAGCGAGATCTCTGAGCTTCTTTTCCGTCTCGGGCTTGAAATGTACTTCCATGCTCTCCAAGATACTCATAAGGGGACACTCGGGCAACAGCTCACCCGAACACCCGCTTGAAGATTTTGTCCACATTACGCAACGGCCTTTGCAGATCGAATGCCTGCTCCAGCGTCTCGCGCTTGACCTTCGACGTAATCTCCGGATCGCTGATAACCAGGTCATGGAAGTTCAGGTCCTCCTTCCACGCCTTCATCGCGTTGGACTGCACCAGCCGGTACGCATCTTCGCGCAACATGCCGGCTTCCACCAGGTCGAGCAGCAACTGTCCGCTGAATACCAGCCCGCCCGTCGACTCCAGGTTCTTCATCATGCGCTTGGGATAGACCAGCAGAGTGTCGATCAGGTTCGTCGTCTTGGCCAGCAGATAGTCGACGAGAATGGTGGAGTCCGGAAATATCACCCGCTCCACCGATGAGTGCGAGATGTCGCGTTCGTGCCACAGCGCGACGTTTTCCAGCGCGGCCTGCGAGTTCGCGCGCACCACGCGAGCCAGTCCGCTGATCTGCTCGCAGGTGACCGGGTTGCGCTTGTGCGGCATGGCCGACGAGCCCTTCTGCTTCTCGCTGAAGTACTCTTCCGCCTCGCGAACTTCGGTGCGTTGCAGATGGCGAACCTCAGTGGCGATCTTGTCGAGCGTCGAGGCAATCACCGCCAGCGTCGCGACATAGAACGCATGCCGGTCGCGCTGAATCACCTGGCTGGAGACCGCCGCAACCTCCAATCCCAGGCGCTGGCAAATCTGCTCTTCGTATTCCGGATCAAGATGCGCTCCGTTGCCCACCGCCCCTGAAAGCTTGCCCACGCGCATCTGCTCGGCCGCCATCTCAAAGCGTGCGATGTCGCGCTGCACCTCGGAGTACCAGTTGGCCAGCTTGAGCCCAAACGTGATGGGTTCGGCATGGACGCCGTGTGTGCGTCCGATCTGTGGCGTGTCTTTGAACTCGATCGCACGCCGCTTCAGCACTTCGGCCAGCTGCGACAGGTCCTTGTCGATAATCGCCGACGCCTGCTTCACCAGCAGCGCCTGCGCTGTGTCGACCACGTCGTTCGATGTCAGGCCGTAGTGCAGCCAGCGCGACTCCGGGCCGACCTTCTCGGCGACGACGGTGGTGAAAGCGATGACGTCGTGCTTGACCTCGGCTTCGATCTGATGAATGCGCGCGACATCGATGTCGCCCTTTTCGCGGATGGCCTTGGCTGCCGACTGCGGAACAATACCGGCCTCGGCCAGTGTCTCGGTTGCCGCGACTTCCACCTCGAGCCAAGTGCGGAAGCGGTTTTCGTCACTCCAGATGCGGCCCATCTCGGGCCGGGTATAACGCGCGATCAAAGGATTGTCCTTGAGAAATGTAGGTCTTCTAAACCGTTCATTGTACCGCGGCTGGCCCGAGGTGCCGAAGCGGCGGCAACACCTGCCCGGCGCCCTGCATCTTCTCAGGATATATCGTTATCCGATATAATCGTATCACGACCATATGCCCACCCACGACCTGAAGCCTTCCGATTACACAGCCCTGGCGGACTTTCGCTACCAGATCCGCCGCTTTCTGCATTTCAGCGAGCAGGCGGCGCGCCGGGCCGGCGTCGAGCCTCAGCACCATCAGCTCATGCTGGCGCTGCGCGGAGCAGGCGGCCGCAACGGCTCCCGAATCGCCGACCTCGCCGAACGCCTGCAAATTCAACATCACAGCGCGGTCGAACTAGTCAGCCGCCTTGAGGAAAAAGACCTCATCCAGCGCAATCGGAGTGCTGAGGACCGGCGTGAAGTTTACGTCAGCCTCACTCCGCGTGGCGAGCAGGTACTGCGCGAGCTCACGCTGCATCATCGCGAGGAGCTTCGCTCGGCGGCCCCGGCGCTGATTGCAGCACTTCGGCGCGTGAACGGAAAGGCCACGCAGCGGCCGGTTAAGCGCTCTGCTGCAAAACCACGCGCTCTCGCGGAGGAAAAGCGATGAGCGAACGCGCTTCCACCTTCGGCGTCAACGGCGTGAATCCACCTGCAAGCAACGCCGCGTTGCTCGGCGAGGAGGTACGCTTCCGCACCGCTCTGATCTCCCTGCTGGCCGCCCTCGTCGGATTTCTCGCGGGCATCATTGCCTTCCTGCTCTACAACCTGATCGGCCTGTTCACCAACATCTTCTTCTTCCATCGCTGGTCGTTCGCTTTCACCAGTGCGCGCAACAATCATCTCGGCCTATGGGTGATCGTGACTCCGGTGATTGGCGGCGTCATCGTCGGCATCATGGCGCGCTACGGCAGCGACAAGATTCGCGGCCACGGCATTCCTGAAGCGATGGAAGCGGTGCTGGTCAACCGCAGCCGCATCGAGCCTAAGGTCGCGATCCTCAAGCCCATTTCAGCTGCGATTGCTATCGGCACCGGTGGACCGTTCGGCGCCGAAGGCCCCATCATTCAGACCGGTGGTGCCGTGGGCTCGCTGGTCGGTCAATTGCTCCATACCACCGCCGCCGAACGTAAAGTGCTATTGGCCTCCGGAGCCGCTGCCGGAATGGCCGCCACCTTCAGCACTCCCATCGCGGGCGTAATCCTCGCCATTGAACTGCTGCTCTTCGAATTCAAGTCGCGGTCGTTTATTCCGCTGGTGATTGCCAGCAGCATCGCCACCAGCGTGCACTTCTGGTTGATGGGACGTGGTCCCATGTTCGACGTGAGCGCAGTCGACTTCGGATTGCCGCACGCATTGCCGTTCTACCTTGTTCTTGGAGTGCTCTGCGGATTCGCAGCGCTCGGCTTCAGTCGGGCGTTGTACTGGGTGGAGGATCAGTTCGAAAAATTACCGATACATGAAATGTGGTGGCCCGCCATCGGAGCTCTCGGCCTTGGCATCATCGGCTACTTCGTACCGCGTGTGCTGGGTGTCGGCTACGACACCATCTCCGACATTCTGAACACGAAGATGCTGCTGGGCGCCATGCTCGCGGTGATGGTCTTCAAGTCGGCGGCGCTCGTTATCTCACTCGGCTCGGGAACCTCCGGCGGCCTGCTCGCTCCTATGTTCATGGCCAGCGCCGCCATGGGCTCGGCCTTTGCCATGATCATCGACAAGATCTGGCCGGCGGCCAACCTGTCGCCCGGAGCCTTCGCACTGGTAGCGATGGGGGCGGTCTTCGGAGCGGCTTCACGTGCGGCGTTCACGTTCATCATCTTCGCCTTCGAGATCACGCGCGACTACAACTCGGTGCTTCCGCTGATGATGGTGACGGTCATCGCCGACCTGATTGCCGTGCGCTACGCCCGCAACTCCATCATGACCGAGAAGCTGGCGCGGCGCGGGCTGCACATTCATCAGGACTACGAGCCTGACGTGCTGCAACAGGTTGTAGTCGGCGACAGCATGTCGCGAGACTTCGATACCATCCCCGCCGGCATGACGGTCGCGGAGCTTGCCGAGCGGGTTGGCCGGCACGACCCCACGGTGACACATCATCAAGGCGTGTTCGTGATAGGCGACGATGGGAAGCTCGCAGGCATCATCACCCGCTCGGACTTGATGCGCGCACTCGATCACGATCCCTCCGGCAAGATGCCTGTGCTCGATGCCAGCTCGCGTGACCTGGTCGTCGCTTACCTTGACGAGGTGCTCTACGATGCAGCAGCACGCATGTTGCGAGCCAACGTTGGCCGCATGCCGGTGGTCGATAGAAAAGAGCCGGGTAAGGCCGGTGGGGTACCTTGGCCGTTCCAGCATCATGTCAGCCCGTCTGCGAAGATTGGAAGAAGAGTACGTGCGCGATCCGGGATGGATGAGAAGGATGCGCGCGTAATAGTTTAGCCGCACCGCCGGAAATATCTCTTTGGAAGTGTCATCCTGAGGCGTCGCCGAAGGACCTGCAGTTTGCTCGCGAGGGCTGAACTGCGGGCGCGGCGAAACTGCAGATCCCTCGCGACTAAAGCCGCTCGGGATGACACCAAAGAGCGGAGGCTGTCGGCCCGAGTCTTGGTGGTGCCGAGAACCCTCTCTATACGCTTTCTCATCCCGAGTGAGCTTTAGCTCGCGAGGCCAGCAGCTTTCGACTATGTGAGTTGCTGAACTGTGTCGTGCTGACCCGGGACTGCGCGGGCTGTGCTGGCTACGAGCCGATACCCAGCAACTCGCTCATCTCGTCGTAGAGAAAGCCTTCGCCGGGACGATAGGGCTGCACCCATTCGCCATTGATGACGAACTGCGGGATGGCGCGCTTGCCGGTACGGCGAATGACTTCCTCGGCCGCGTCGGGCGTGGATTCAATATTCACTTCGGTATAGGGGATTCCGTGCTTCTCGAGAAATCGTTTAGCAGTGCGGCAATCGGGACACCACGGAGCCGAGTAAACCAAAACGTTCATGCGAGTTAATGTTACAACGCGCGAGCAGCATCTTGCGAGGGTAGTGGGCTGCCAACAAGAACAAGCCCGTCCAAGCTGCGATGCTGGGACGGGCTTATCTGAATCTTCGTGACACAACTACGGACGAGCGACCGACGAAACCTGGGGGACATACTTGGATCCGTCCAGATCGTCATCGGTGAAACCGAATACATAGTATTGGTTGGGATTGCTGTTCATCACTCCGCCGTAGTCCTGCAGGAAGTCGTTGTCGTTAGCCACCTGTCTCGGGTCAAATAAATTTGACGTTATAAGACAAATAAACTTGACATACAGACAAATAAACATTACTTTACGTCTTGTAACTTTGACAGGAGAACGTAAGCATGTCTTTCCGTGAAAAGTCCGCTTGGATCTCGGTCATCTCGATGGCCGGCATTTACGGTTTGTACTTCTGGTCGTTAATTCGCTCGGGCCACACGGGCCTTGGGCACACCAGCGGCTTGCTGGGAACAGTCATCGCTCTGGTGAGTCGTGCAGACGGTGCTGACCATAGCGGTCGCGATATTCGACCCGAAGAGCGCGCAAGTGCCGCGTGACGAGCGCGAAAAGTTGATCGAGCTCAAGGCGACTCGCTTCGCCTATGCAGGATTGGCGACCGGCATCGCTTGCGCCATCTTGTTCGCAGCGTTCCCGACTCCGATCATCTTTGGCGCGAATTCGCTGCTGTTCATCCTGGTTGTAACCGAGATCATGCGCTCCGGCTGCCAGATCATTCAGTATCGGCGGAGCGCGTAATATGGCTACCATTCGAAACGAAATTCGTCGCCTGCGCTTCGAGGCCGGCGAGATGACGCAACAAGAACTGGCGGAGAAGATCAAGGTCACTCGTCAGACGGTGAACGCCATCGAGCTGGGAAAGTATTTTCCGTCGCTGGAGGCGGCATTCCGTATTGCCGCCGTCTTTGGCAAGCCGCTGGAGAGCGTTTTTCACTATTCGAATGACGAAGACGGTGGCTAAATGCGTGGTTTTAGAGCTCATTCTGCCATGACTGAAAGTGATTGATTTGGAAGAATACATTCCTTTGAGTCATGACAACCAGTTGTGGGAACCCTTGGAGATCACATGAAAACCCTCAAAGCATCGCTTTTAGCCAGTGTTATTGGAACCGCAGCATGGCTGCTCGGAGTAACGGGCAAAATATGGCCGTCGCATCCGATGTGGGCGGTTTTCTTCGTCACCATAGGCGCCATGGTGTTGCTGATGTACGTCTTGCCGGAACCGGAGAAGAAATAGAGGAGAATCGCGGTATGGAGGAATGTCCCGCATTGAAGTTCGCAATCGTCGTTGCGTTGGTACTGATGCTTCTCTCGCTCGTGCTGTCAATTCCGCAGACCAGCTATGCCGCCGATGCGACAATCGATCACGTCCGCAGCGCAGTCGACGGCGCGGTACGGCCGATGATGGCGAAGGAGCACATCGCCGGCATGGCCGTCGGCATCACCATCGCGGGCAAGTCATGGGTCTTCAACTATGGAGTGGCATCGACCGAGACGCACAAGCCGGTGACGGATGAAACGCTCTTTGAAGTGGGATCGATAAACAAGACGTTCACTGCAACGTTGACTTCCTGGGCGCAGGTTGACGGACGACTGTCGCTGTCTGACAAAGTTGAGAAGTATCTGCCGTCGCTGCGCAACACTCCGTTTGGAAACGTGAGTCTGCTCAACCTCGGCACGCATACTCCCGGAGGACTGCCGTTGCAGGTGCCCGCCGACATCCACAACGAAGAGCAACTCATGCAGTACTTCAAGGCGTGGCGTCCGACATGCGCGCCGGGAAGCTGTCGCACCTATTCCAATGTTTCGGTCGGCACCCTCGGACTCATCACGGCGAAGGCAATGGGACAGGATTTCACCACGCTGATGGAACGGCGCCTGTTGCCTGCGCTCGGGATGACGAGCACCTTCATCAACGTTCCTGCGGCCAAGATGTCCGACTACGCGGAGGGCTACACCAATAAAGACCAGCCGGTGCGTATGTCGAATGGAGTGCTGTGGGTCGAAGCCTACGGCATCAAATCAACCGCGTCCGACATGGTGCGTTATCTCGAAGCCAACCTGGGCCTGCTGAAGCTCGACGCAAAGCTTAAGGGCGCGATAACCGACACGCATACTGGCTACTTCAAAGCTGGAGTGATGACACAGGATTTAATGTGGGAACAGTATCCGTATCCGGTCTCGCTGGAGACGCTGCACGAAGGAAACTCCTCGGCAATGCTCTTCAACGCCACGCCGGTCACGGCGATCACGCCGCCCATGGCGCCGCAGCAGAATGTTTGGATCAACAAGACGGGTTCGACCAACGGCTTTGGTGCGTACGTGGCGTTCGTTCCTGAGAAACAAATTGGGATTGTCATTCTGGCGAACAAGAGTTTCCCGATCGAGCAACGAGTGACGATGGCGCACCAGATCATGCAGGCGTTGAGCGGCGTGCAGCGGCGGTGATGTTCCGTCCCTGAAGGGACTCGGGTCCTTGAATAGGACGCCTTCCCAGGACTTCCGTCCTGGGCTATAGATTGTTGCGCTCTTCGAGCTTGGTTCTTCGTCGATGGGACAGCCATTCAATTCCGAAAGAACGCAACAACCTGCTACGATTACAGAGGAAGCTTTCGCCGCAGGAGCCCAGCCACGCCGACGACGCCAGATCCCAACAGGATCAGGCTGCCGGGTTCAGGGGTCGGAGTGAATGAAAAGTCCAAATCCATACCTGCGAGCGAACCGAAATCCTGGCCGGCGCTTTTCCGAATGGCCAGTGAGATGGTGTCGCCGGCTTGCACCGCGAACCCTGCGGAGTTGAATATGTCCGGATTGTTTAGGCCTTGGCCGTTGGCCACCGTACCCGACGCTAACGTCGTGCTATCAAAAAACAGGGCCCAGTCATTGGAGCGGTTCACCGACGAATGTGCATACCAGACCATGCCAGTTTGGGTGCCGACCATACCCGCGGAAGGAGCCGTCCAGGTCTCGAATAAGTAGTCGCCCGCGTTGGGGGAGTGCCCCACAATGTTTCCGGCAAGAAAGTCGTTGTTGGTTTCGCCTGCGTTGCTGCCATCTACCAGCGCCTTGAATAGAAATGGCGTATTGACATTCAGGTCGTTGCCGGTCCCCCAGTATCCTGTGCTCAGTGCGGGATACAACGGGTTGTTGTTCAAAGGCGTCTGGAACGTAAGCAGCGTCGCGCTCGACGGCGAGGTGCCTTCGCTGTAGCTCCAGTTTCCGTTGGGGTTGCCGTTGGTAATGCTGAAGTCGCTTTGCAGACTGACCGTATCCGCGTGCAAGGCGATCGAAAGCACTCCCACTGCCAGCACAATCTTGAGACAGCTGCGATACATGGAGCCTCCTGGGTGACCCAACGATCGACAGTGGCAGCATGTAGTTGCTCTGTCGTATATTCAGCTTCACGCGATTCCGAAAATCTGAGCAACAGGTATTTTGGGACATTTAAGGACATTTCGTGACATCGTGACTTATGGTGGACTTGGGCCAGGCGAAAACCCCGAACCGGCGGCTGGATTCATGGAAAGAGATCGCTTCGTTCTTTTCCAGAGATGAGCGGACCGTCAAGCGGTGGGAGAAGGAGCGAGGGCTTCCGGTACACCGTCTGCAGGACGGGGCGAGAGGTCCGGTCCACGCCTTTACCGACGAACTCGTGCGGTGGATGAAGTCGCCCGCCTCGACCGAGGCGGCAGCTTCGACCACGGAACCGTTGGAAACAGACGGCGACTCGCCAGCCGGGGCGGTTTCGCAGGATATAACTCTTGCCCAGTCGGCACCCGAGCAAGATGGGACTAACTTACGGCGTAGAGCTTCGGACAGACCCGCTGTAAGACGAAGAGGGCGGCTACTCAGTGCTTTGGTGGGGGGCGCCGCGCTGATTGTGGCGGCCGGATTTCTGTATGTTAAGTGGGCGCCTTCGCGCTCTGCCCGAATCGAATGCTCCACCGGCGCAACCCCTCGGCGAGGTTCGGACTACCAATCCTGAGACGCGGGAGTTCTATCTCAAAGGACGATATGAGTGGGACAAGCGCACTCCCGAGTGCTCTGACCAAGGGCAGTCGATTACTTCACCCAGGCCATCGTCCACGATCCCAACTATGCGCCGGCGTACGTAGGACTGGCCGACAGTTACAACCTGCTTCGCGAATACAGTGCGATGCCATCCGCCGAGGCGTACTCGCGCGCGTCAGCCGCAGCCAGGAAGGCGGTCGAACTCGACGACTCGTCCGCCGACGCGCATACGTCGCTGGCATTCGCCACGTTTTACGGGAGCTTCGATAGGCCAGTCGCGGAGCGCGAGTTCCAGCGTGCGCTTGTCTTGAGCCCTGGTGATGCCAGAGCCCATCACTGGTATGGGACCTTCCTGCTGGCGGAAGGAAAGTACCTAGAGGCGCTGCGCGAAATTGAAATTGCCCAACAACTCGATCCGGCATCGACTGCGATCATTGCCGACAAGGGTTTGATTCTGCTCTACGCCGGCCCCAGAGAACAGGGAGTCGCCTTACTGAAACAACTGGAGAGTACCGACCCTGGATTTCCCTTGACCTACCGATATTTACAAACCGCTTCACTGCTGAATGCAGACTATCGAGGTTATCTGGAAGAGGCGCAAAAAGAGGCGCGACTATCTCATGATAGGCAGAAACTGGCGATCGTCGAGGCCGGACAGAAGGGATTCTCCCACGGAGAGCGGCAAGCTATGTTCGAAGGCATGCTTGCTGTACAAGAAAAATTCTACGCCGAGCACCATCTACCAGCGTACGAATTGGCTGAAGCCTACGCTTACGCAGGAAATAAACCGGAAGCTCTGACGTATCTTCAGATCGCCTACCAACACCACGAGGCGGAACTGGCCGCGATTCGAAACAGTCCCGCTTTCGAGGAACTTCACGGCGAACCCTCCTTTCGCAACCTGGTGGTGCAGGTCGGACTGTTACCGCTGCAATGAGCGGCTATTACAGGAACGACAGAAAGATTCGTTCCCCAAGGAACCGTCGGGTGGCCCAGGCACGCGCTCTGAGTGCAGCCGCCCACCCTCGTGAGCGTTGGCCCGGCAGAACCCGCTCTTCCATCAGTTAGACTTGGCTGAGTCTTGCATATGCAGCTTTCGGCAGGGAAAAAACTGGGTCCTTACGAACTCTTGGCACCGATCGGCCAAGGCGGGATGGGAGAGGTGTGGAAGGCGCACGATCCACGCCTGAATCGCGACGTAGCCATCAAAGTCGCATCGGCGCAGTTTAGTGACCGCTTTGAACGGGAAGCCCGGGCAATTGCCGCCTTGAATCATCCCAACATCTGCCAGATCTACGACGTCGGTCCGAACTACCTGGTCATGGAATACATTGAGGGTACAACGCTACAGGGTCCCCTCCCGCTCGATCAGGCATTACGCTACGCGGTGCAGATCTGTGATGCGCTCGACGCCGCGCACACCAAAAAGATCACGCATCGCGACTTGAAGCCGGTCAACATTCTGGTGACAGCCTCTGGCGTGAAGTTGCTGGATTTCGGGCTGGCGAAGATAGGGACGGTTTCCGCGCCCGCTTCCGATTCTGAAACACAGATAACCGGCGTTACGACAGCAGGTACTATCCTCGGCACGGCGGCTTATATGTCTCCCGAACAAGTCAAGGGCGAGCCGGTCGACGCGCGTTCGGACATCTTCTCCTTCGGACTGGTGCTATATGAAATGCTGAGTGGCCGACCAGCATTCTTGAGGAACTCGGCGGGTGAAACTACGGCCGCAATTCTGCGGGACGATCCCCCACCCCTGGAAGCGCCGCCGACCGTCTGCGCAATTGTGGCTCGCTGTTTACGGAAGTCGCCTGGCGAACGATACCAGAAAATAACTGAAGGACGGGCAGCGCTTGAAGACGCAGCAGGCATAAGCGGAGAAAAATCGCCTTCCATCGCTGTGTTGCCCTTCGCCAACATGAGCCGCGATGCCGACGACGAATATTTCAGCGACGGCCTAGCCGAGGACATCATCCACCTCCTGGCGCGCGTCCCCAACCTGAAGGTGACCGCCCGCACTTCCGCTTTTGCGTTCCGAGGCAAAGAACAGGACATCACGAAGATCGCCCAAGCGCTGCATGTGAGCACCATTCTGGAAGGCAGCGTCCGCCGTTCCCACAACCGCATTCGCGTGACAGCGCAGCTGGTGAATGCGGAGGACGGTTTTAATCTCTGGTCCGAACGTTACGACCGGGAACTTATGGATGTATTCGCCATTCAGGACGAGATCGCCGAAGCGATCACCAGCGCGCTGCAATTGACGCTGATTCCGAAGTCCACCAAACATGCGCCCACCCTTCCGGCCTATGAAGCTCTGCTCAGAGCGCGGCACCAGATGCGAAGCTACTCGCCGGAAGGTTTCACAACCGCGGAGGAATACTGCAGGCAGGCGATCGCGCTCGATCCGCAGTATGCGGTGCCTCACGCTCTGTTAGGCTTTCAGATCTTCTTTGCCGCAACCCATACCGGCAGGATCAAGGAGGTTGCGCCGCTGATTCGCAAAGAAGCCCTCCGATCGCTGGAGCTGGACCCCTCCGAAACCGATCCTCATGTCCTGCTGGGAGCGTTGGCCTCGGTGCTTGACTACAACTGGCCGGAAGCGGCCCGGCAATTCCAGTTAGCGTTGGCCAGTCCCTCACCGCCCGCCGAAGCTCACTGGGCGTATGCCGCCCTGTACCTGGGGGTATTGGGCCGTTTTGAGGAGTCGAGCGCGGAGTTGCGCCGGGCGGTGGAGAGAGATCCGATGAATGTGAACTGGCGGGGGATTCTCGTGGCCCACTTGGTGAATGCGGGAAGGTACGAGGAAGCGCTGCATGAAGGACAAAAAGCCTTAGACATTACGCAGACTGAAACACATCCGTTCCTGGGCATTGGCGAGGCTTACCTGGCTTTGGGTAGAGTCGCCGAAGCTACCGCTGCTGCCGAAAGAGCGCATCAGAACTTCCCGCAGCACTCCATGCCAACTGGGCTGCTGGCAGCTTGCCTGGTGCGCCTTGGCGAGAAACACCGGGCGGAGACTCTCATTCGAGAAATGGGGGATATACCCAATCCCCTGTGGGGCCGCGCCTGGTTTCATCTCCTGTGCTCGGAGATCGACGCCGCGGCCGTTTGGTACGAGAAGATGATCGACACGCGCGACGTATTCGCCGGGATCTATGCGAATTCGCCGTATACGCAGCAATTGCGTTCCAGCCCACATTGGGCCAAGCTGGCGCGCAGGATGAACCTTCCTCAATCGTAGCCCTCGCCTGATAGCGATCGGAGCGGCCGGGCAACTTATCCATTCTATCGGTAGGTATGATGAGTGGGATCACAGGATCGGAAATGCAGGCCAGCCACGTGCTGCGATGATGTGGCGTCCGCGCAGTTGTCGCGTTCCTTGGGAACTGAATACCCGGAATCGCGATCCCCCGCTCCTTGACACTGCGTTTCCAGCACTTTATCCTTTTAGTTTGTAGCAAGTGCGCGCTCCCGCCCGTCTGTTACCTGCCAGAGTTTCCAATCCGGAGCTTGGCCTGCCAGACCCGGTTCCTCCGGCGGTCTTGGACCATGCGGGATGCCCGTTGCTTGATAGAACTTTCGATACTGAGGTCATCTCGTAAATCGCGAGAAGAGACCGCAGGGGCTAAAGCCCTGAATTTCATGGGGCCCTGCGACACGGCTGAAGCCGTGCCCTTTCAAAGCTGATTTAGCCGTGCCGCTGATTTAACTGTGTTGTTGCAAATGGATTTAAGAGATACCTTCTGGCAGGTGGTGACATGCTGATTCGGGTGAGGGAACTGGAGCTCCGTAAGCTGGAGTTCAACGAGCATCTTCCTCCCGGAGCGGTGGATTTTGGTCCCGACTTCCGGCAGCTCGGCGATTTACACGCCGAGGGCCGGGCGGAGCTGATCGTCGAGCACCGCGGTCACCGTCAGGACGTCGAAGATATTCGGCTGGTGGGCAACTTCAGAACTGAAATCGAAGTTCTGTGCGCCCGCTGTCTGGATCCGGTAGTTCATAAGGTGGCGCGAGATTTCGACCTGCTGTATCGTCCGCAAGGAGTAGACCGGCGCGGCGAAGAGGTTTCAATCAGCGAAGCTGAGACGGAAATCGGATATTATCAGGGCGAAGGTCTTCTGCTGGAAGACGTCCTGCGCGAGCAGGTGCTGCTGGCGACGCCAGTGAAGACGGTGTGTCGCGAAGAGTGCAAAGGTTTGTGCCCGAGTTGTGGGCGCAACCTGAACCAGGAACAGTGTGATTGTGAACAGCGTGCCGGCGATCCGCGTTGGGCTGCGCTGGGCGAGATTAGAAACAAGCTGCAAAGCTAGAGAGCCGACCGCGCCTTAGGGCTGGCGGTCGAAAATTGCGAGAGGTTTTCAATGCCGAATCCCAAACGGCGCCATTCCCAGGCGCGTACATCCAAGCGGCGGGCGCACGATCATCTGACCGCGCAGTCGCTATCCGAATGTCCTAACTGCCACGAGCGCAAGTTGCCTCATCGGGCATGCGCCAAGTGTGGCTACTACAAGGGTCGCGAAGTCATCGAAGTTGAAGAGAGCGCCAGCTAACCGGCTGCCGCCTAACTAGATCGCCGCTTCATCGGCGGTCTTTCTACTTTTGCGTGGACTGCTAAGACTGGAAGATGCCAACTACGATTGCCCTTGACGCGATGGGCGCCGACAAGGCTCCTAAGCCGGAAGTCGAGGGTGCGATCCTCGCCGCTCGCCACTATGGCGTGAAAGTACTGCTGGTCGGGCAAGAAAGCGTCATAAACGCTGAGCTCGGACTCCATCCGGTGTGGCGCAAGCTTCCGATTGAAATCGTGCCTGCCAGCGAAGTCATCGGCATGCACGAAAAAGCTGCGCAGGCGGTACGCTCCAAGCGCGACTCGTCAATGCGCGTGGGTTTGCGACTGGTGCGCGACGGCAAGGCCGACGGATTCGTCAGCGCGGGCAATACTGGTGCGGCGATGGCGACGGCCAAGATGGTTCTGGGCGCGCTACCCGGAGTCGATCGGCCGGCACTCGCGACCGCCTTCCCCACTACGCTGGGGACGGCGACCATCCTCATCGATGTCGGCGCCAACGTCGATTCCAAGGCGGAAAATCTACAGCAGTTCGCCATCATGGGCGACGTCTACTTCCGTACGATTTTTGCCGGACGCTTTCCTACGGCCGAGCATCCGCGTGTCGGCCTGCTTTCCATCGGGGAAGAGGAGAGCAAGGGCAACGATCTTACGCGCGAAGCCTACAAACTGATCAAAGACCTGCCACTGAACTTCGTCGGCAACGTTGAGGGACGCGATCTGTTCAACGGTGAGGCCGATGTGCTGGTCTGCGATGGATTTGTCGGCAATGTTGCGCTAAAGATTTCCGAGGGCCTGGCCGAAGCGGTACGCTTCCTGCTGAAGCAGTCGTTGCAAGCGACCATCACACGGCAGGTGGGGTTCCTGCTGTCACGCCAGGCATTCGTCGATTTCAAGAAGCGGCTGGACTACTCCGAATATGGCGGCGCGCCGCTGCTGGGTATTAAGGGCGTTTGCATCATCAGTCACGGCTCGTCGAATGCGAACGCTATCAAGAATGCGATCCGCGTGGCCTCCGAGTTCGCCAACCGCAAGCTGAACCGCGTGATTGAAGAGCGAATTGGCGCAGCCGGAAGACAGTTGGAGCTAGACAATAACGGCAAGCACGCGGCGGAGGCATCGGGTCCGGCGGCGAGCGAAGTGGTGTAGACCACAGGTATCAATCTTCGTTGTCATCCTGAGCGAAGTGAGTGTGCCGAAGGCACAAGGAACGAAGTCGAAGGACCCCTATCATGCAAAAGTCTGGCGGGGTAGAGGTCCTTCGACTGCGTTCGGTCGTCCGCCGCCTGCGGACTCCCTCACTCCGCTCAGGATGACAACGTTAGTTCAAAACGCACGATGACCCTTCACACATCTCCTATCGCATTTCTTTTTCCTGGCCAAGGCTCGCAATCCGTGGGCATGGGCCGCGAGCTGGCAAACCTTTTTCCCGTCGCGAAAGAAACCTTCGACGAAGCTGACGCCGCGCTCGGCTACAAGCTGTCGGAGCTGTGCTTCAACGGTCCCGAAGACCAGCTCAAGCTGACCGAGATCACCCAGCCTGCCATCCTGACGGTTTCTGTTGCGGCGTGGCGCGTATTGCAGTCGCAGGGAATCACTCCTGCCTATGTTGCCGGTCATAGCCTGGGAGAGTATTCGGCGCACGTTGCCGCTGGAACGTTTTCGTTTGCCGACGCGGTGCGAACCGTTCGCAATCGCGGCAAGTATATGCAGGAAGCGGTGCCCGTAGGCGTGGGCGCGATGGCGGCGATCCTCGCAATGCCGGTCGAGAAGATCAAGGAGATTTGCGACGAAGCCGCGCAAGGCGAAGTCTGCCAGCCGGCGAATATGAATTCTCCCGATCAAACCGTGATTTCAGGAAACAAAGCTGCGGTCGAACGCGCAGCGGAGCTGGCCAAACAGCGTGGCGCGAAAAGAGCGGTGATGCTACCGGTCAGCGCACCCTTCCATTGCGCGTTGATGCAGCCAGCGCAAGACCGTCTGGCAGATGATCTGCGTTCGCTGGAGTTTCACGCGCCGGGAGTTCCGGTGATGTGCAACGTTGACGCCGCTCTGGTGACGACAGCTGAGCAAAGTCGTGATGCGCTGATCCGTCAAGTCACCGGGGCGGTGCAGTGGGACCGCTCGATGCGGCAGCTCGCCAGCCTGGGGGTTCAGGACTTCATCGAGGTTGGGCCGGGCAAGGTGCTCTGCGGGCTGCTGCGGCAGATCGATCGCTCGCTCAAGTGCCACAACGTGGAAGACGAAGCCAGCCTGGAGAAGACCCTCAACCACTTCACGCCGGCGTCGCCAAAAGCGGACTAGGGCCTCGGGCCTACGCACTCCCATCGGCTTGGCAGAGAATGAGCGAGCGCCAAGAGAATCAACTGCAGGTTCCTCGTCGGGCTGAAGCCCTCCTCGGGATGACAGCAAAACAAGGACGGTTACGAGTGCAATGGGTGCGTGTGGCGGCAGCTCTCATGGTGCGTTAACATTGCGGCATGGCGAAAAATCACGGCCAGTTCGAAGTTGCCTGCCCATGCTGTGGAGCGGCGCTCAAGATCGACGTTGAAACTAAGGCGGTGATCGCCCACACTGCGAAGGCAATTCCCAGGACCTTCGAGGACATGGATGCTGCGGCGCGCGCCATGAAAGAACAGGAGAGCCGCAAGGAGTCGATCTTCCGTCAATCGGTGGAAGCGCAGAAGAACTGCAGCCGATCTGCTGGAGAAGAAATTTCAGGAAGCGATGAAGCGGGCGAAAGAGGCTCCCGATACGGGCAAGCCGATCCGGGATTTCGATCTGGACTAGGGCACTTCGGTCACTACGTCTCTGTCCCATGCGACCCAATCAGAGTTGTCATCCTGAGCGAAGCGAAGGACCTGCTTTCGATTGCGCGGCGAAATCTGTTGGCCGGGAAACGAGAGCAGGTTCCTCGCTGCGCTCGGAATGACATTCAATAAAAGGAATGACAATTCAATAGGACTGTCCCGATTAGAGCAAGGCCGTAGCGTCGGAAGTCTTACGTAAACATAAACTCCTTGGTCTTCAGCTCGCGTACCCGATCGCGCAGCTTGGCGGCTTGCTCGAACTCGAAGCGCTTGGCGGCCTCGCGCATATCGCTTCCAGCTTGGCGATGAAGGTATCCAGCTCCTCCTGCGACTTGAACTCCGGCAGGCCATCGGCTTCGCTGGTCAGGTCGACGTAGTCGGCGTCGGCCACCGCGACCAGCGACATGTCGAGCGGCCGCACGATCGTCTCCGGCGTGATGCCGTGCTCTTCGTTGTAGGCCTGCTGAATGGCGCGGCGGCGATCGGTCTCGTCGATCGCCTTCTTCATCGAGTCGGTCATGTTGTCGGCGTAGAGAATCGCGCGGCCCTTCAGGTTGCGCGCGCAGCGTCCGATGGTCTGGATCAGCGAGCCTGCCGAGCGCAGGAAGCCTTCCTTGTCGGCGTCGAGAATCGCGACCAGCGAAACCTCGGGCAGGTCGAGCCCTTCGCGCAGCAGGTTGATGCCGATCAGCACATCGAACTCGCCCTTGCGCAGGTCGCGCAGAATCTTGATGCGCTCCAGCGTCTCGATCTCCGAGTGCATGTAGCGGCAGCGCACGCCGACCTCGCTGTAGTACTCGGCCAGGTCTTCGGACATGCGCTTGGTCAGCGTCGTCACCAGCACGCGCTCGCCCTTCTTCACGCGCTCGCGAATCTCGTGCAGCAGGTCGTCGATCTGTCCCTTGACGGGACGCACCTCGACCGGCGGATCGATCAGTCCCGTCGGGCGAATGATCTGCTCGACCACCACGCCCGCCGATTTCGTCAGCTCGTACGGACCCGGCGTCGCCGAAACGTAAATCGCCTGGTTGACGCGGTGCTCGAACTCCTCAAACGTCAGCGGACGATTGTCGAGCGCGCTGGGCAGGCGGAATCCATACTCGATCAGGTTCTGCTTGCGCGAGCGGTCGCCATGCCACATGCCGTGCACCTGCGGAACCGTCTGGTGCGATTCGTCGATGAACAGCAGGTAATCGCGCGGCACATAATCCAGCAGCGTCGGCGGCGGCTCGCCCGGCAGGCGGCCGGTGAAGTGCCGCGAGTAGTTCTCGATGCCGTGGCAGTAGCCCATCTCCTTGATCATCTCGAGATCGAAGCGCGTGCGCTGATGGACGCGCTGCGCCTCGACGATGCGGCCCTGCTTCTCCAGTTCGGCTTCCCACCACGCCAGCTCCTCCAGGATCGAATCGACCGCCGCGCTCTTGCGCTCCGGCTTCATCACGTAGTGCGTCTTGGGATAGATCGGCAGGCGCGAATACTTCTGCTTCACCGTGCCGAAGAGCGGATCGATCTGCGCCAGCGACTCGACCTCGTCGCCCCACAGCTCGATGCGATAAGCGATGTCGTCATAGGTGGGGAAGATCTCGATGATGTCGCCGCGCACGCGAAAGGTTCCGCGGCGGAAGTCGCCGTCGGTGCGCTCGTAGAGAATCTCGACCAGCTTGCTGATGATCTCCTCGCGCTTGATCTTCTGTCCCTTCTCCAGGAACAGCAGCATGCCGTAATAGGCTTCCGGCGAGCCCAGGCCGTAGATGCAGCTTACCGAGGCGACGATGATGCAGTCGCGGCGCTCGAACAGCGACTTGGTCGCCGACAGCCGCAGCTTGTCGAGCTCATCGTTGATCGTCGCTTCCTTCTCGATGTAAACGTCGCCGGCGGGAATGTAGGCCTCGGGCTGGTAGTAGTCGTAATAGGAGACGAAGTACTCGACCGCGTTGTGCGGGAAGAACGACTTGAACTCGTGATAGAGCTGCGCCGCCAGCGTCTTGTTGTGCGCCATGATCAGCGCCGGACGGTTCAGGTTCTCGATGACCTTGGCCATCGTGAAGGTCTTGCCCGAGCCGGTGACGCCGAGCAGCACCTGGTGCTTCTCGCCGTCGTACGCGCCGCGGGTGAGCGCTTCGATGGCGGGACCTTGATCGCCCTGCGGTTTGTAGGAGCTGACGAGTTTGAAGTCCATGGTGTCGATGAGTCCGTGGGTGCCGGTTCTTCTTGCGGGGTGTCAGGTATCAGGTTTCAGGTTTCAGATGTGAGCTTCTGATTCCTGAACCTGATGCCCGACACCCTACAGAAAGCAATTTCGGCGGGTGGGCATCTCTTCATTATAAAGGCTGCTTCGACGGGGTTTGCCGCCACGAGCCTGTCGTGCCTACGGCACTCTCCGCGATTTGGAGATGCTTACCCCGCCTTGAAGGACGGGGCTCACTTTTCGCGGCCGGTCGCCGCTGGTTCTCGGCTGACGACCGGTCTTTCCGATGGCAACGCGCAAGCAGGCTGCCGAAATCAAATGCAGGTCCCTCGTCGGCCTGAAGGCCTCCTCGGGATGACAAACATAGAAAGAAGCCTCATCGGCACGACGGAGGAGGTTGCTGAAAAAGCAGGTTCGAAGTTCTGCAGAGGGCTAAAGCCCCACTCATTTCTTCAACGGCGTAGACGCTGGCCTGAAGGCCGGCTCTACCCGAACTTCCCACTCCGACAACCAATAACTGTCGACGTCTGCCTGACAACCGACAACCGACAACTTCTTCCTACCGCAACTCCTCCATGCACGCTTCCAGCACTTCGCGCGAGGGGCGGGTTACTTCTTCCGGCAGAGTCGCCAGCGGGCGCGTCGGTCATGTTGAGCATCTCGAGGAAGTTGGGCGCGGTGTTGTTGATGTAGAGCACGCCGGTCAGCACTTCTTCTTTGGCGGACGAATCGACCAGTCGCTTGATCGCGTGAGCCTTGTCGGTCGGGTCGTAGTCTTCTTCCAGCTTGCGCAGGCGCAGCGACGAGCCGTCGTGCATGGCGACGCTGACGGTCGTGCCGGGATCGTACTCCACCGAGATGTCTTCGAAGTGGGGCACGAAGTTGATGTCGTGCAGCGGCTCGTCGTGGTCGATGAGGAACTTGTACGACTTGGTCGAGCCTTCGTGATCGTTGAAGGTGACGCAGGGCGAAATGACGTCGAGCATCACGGTGCCGCGATGCGACAGTGCGGCCTTCAGCATGACTGTGCAACTGCTTCTTGTCGCCGGAGAACGAGCGCCCGACGAACGTCGCGCCCAGCATGATGGCCAGCGCGCAGGTGTCGATCGGCGGAAGGTCGTTGATGACGCCGGTCTTCAGCTTGGAGCCGAGATCGGCGGTGGCGGAGAACTGGCCCTTGGTGAGGCCGTACACGCCGTTGTCCTCGATGATGTAGATCATCGGCAGATTGCGCCGCATCAGGTGAACGAACTGGCCGATGCCGATCGACGCGGTATCGCCGTCGCCGCTGACGCCGAGCGCGACCATCTTTGCATTCGCCAGTACCGCGCCGGTGGTCACCGACGGCATGCGTCCGTGCACGGAGTTGAAGCTGTGCGAGCGGCTCATGAAGTACGCCGGGCTCTTGGACGAGCAGCCGATACCCGACATCTTGATGACGCGCTCGGGCTCGATGCCCATCTCGTAGAAGGCGTCGATGATGCGCTCGGAGATGGCGTTGTGGCCGCAGCCGGCGCAGAGCGTGGTCTTGCCGCCGCGATAGTCGACGACGGTTAGGCCGAGGCGGTTCATTTTGGGCTTCGGTTGTGAGGCCGGCGTGCTCGCCATTTACTTGCCCTCCTGGGAGATGATTTCGTCGGTGATGGAGCGGGCGTCGATCGGCAGCCCGTTGTAATGGCGCACGCTGCGCAGCTTCGATGATTTCCGGCACAGCGATATCCAGCTTGATGAGCTGCATCATCTGCGCGTCGCGGTTCTGGTCGACGACGTAGACGCGCTTGTGGGCGGCGATGAACTCGTGCATCTCGCGGGTGAACGGATACGCCTTCAGCCGCAGGTAGTCGGCCTTGACGCCGTACTCGTTCTGCAACTGGTCGAGCGACTCGGTCGAGCGCGTGATGCGAGGTGCCGTAGGCGATGATGCCGATTTCGTTGCCTTCGTTGCGGAACATCTCGGGCCGTGGCACTAGCGTGCGCGCGTGTTCGAACTTGCGCGCCAGGCGATCGAGATTGTTCACGTAATCGTCGGGGCGCTCGCTGTACTGCGCCTTCTCGTTGTGTCCGCTGCCACGCGCGAACCATGCAGCCGCGGGATGTTCGGTTCCCGGCAGGGTGCGGTAGCCAATGCCGTCGCCGTCGACATCTTTGTAGCGGGCGAAGCTTCCCAGCCGCTCGAGGTCTTCTTTCGACAGCACCTTGCCGCGATTGATCGGCGTCGTTGGATACTCGAACGGCTCGGACATCCAGTTGTTCATGCCGAGGTCGAGGTCGCTCATCACGAACACCGGCGTCTGCAACTGCTCGGTGAGATCGAAGGCGTCGCTGGCCATCGAGAAGCACTCGCTCACACTGCGATGGAATCAGCATCGGATGCTTGGTGTCGCCGTGCGAGAGCGACGCCGACGAATCCGATGTCGCCCTGCGAGGTGCGCGTCGGCAGACCGGTCGACGGGCCCACGCGCTGGATGTCCCAGATGACGCCGGGAATCTCGACGTAGTAGCCGAGGCCGGCGAACTCGGCCATCAGCGAGATGCCGGGGCCGGCGGTCGCGGTCATCGAGCGCGCGCCCGCCCAGCCCGCGCCGAGCACCATGCCGATGGCGGCGAGCTCGTCTTCCGCCTGCACGATGGCGAAGGTCGCCTTGCCGTCGGGGCCGATGCGGTACTCCTTCATGTAGTCGATCAGCGACTCGACCAGCGACGACGACGGCGTGATGGGATACCACGTCACCACCGTGACGCCGGCGAACATGCAGCCCAGCGCGGCGGCGGCGTTGCCGTCGATGATGATCATGCCGGTGGTCTTGTCCATGCGCTCGACGGTGAACGGATCGGCCTTGGTCAGCGATGAAGCGGCGTAGTCGTAGCCGGCCTTGCGCGGCGCCCCAGTTCAGGTCGGCGGCCTTCTTCTTTTTGGCGAACTGCTTGCGCAGCGCCTTCTCCACCTCGGCCATGTCGAGGTTGAGCAGCTTGGCCACCACGCCGACGTACACCATGTTCCTGCACCAGCTTGCGCAGCTTCGACTCGGGGCAAACCGCGGCGGTGATCTTGTCGTAAGGCACGGCGTAGAAGGTCAGGTCGTTGCGCAACTCGTTGAGCTTCAGCGGCTCGTCGTAGAGCGCGACCGCGCCCGGCGCGAGCGAGAGCACGTCTTCCTTCGCCGTCTCGGGGTTCATCGCGACCAGGAAGTCGATCTCCTTCTTGCGCGCGATGTAGCCCTTCTTGCTGGCGCGGATGGTGTACCACGTCGGCAGTCCCGCGATGTTCGACGGGAACAGGTTCTTGCCCGAGACCGGCACGCCCATCTGGAAGATGGAGCGGAGCAGCACGGTGTTGGCGCTCTGCGATCCGGAGCCGTTGACGGTGGCGACTTGTATGCTGAAATCGTTGACGACGGGTTCGTGCACGGCGCCGGACTCGGCGCCATGTACCGCAATCTCTGTTGTGGCCATCAATACCCCTTGGTGGACCCCGCTCTGCGATGGGTTGTGAGGGTGGGGTGATAAGTATTATAGGGCAAGCTCCTTCTGCCCCAAAACAAAGACCATCCTTGCGGATGGCCATGGATTGAGTGAGAACTGATTCTCGAAATGAGGGCCTGTTGCTCGGCGCGCAAACTGCAGGTCCTTCGACTCCGTTCGCCCCGGCACGCCGGGACTCACTCCGCTCAGGATGACACTCAAGAAAATCGCGTTGTTGGCCCGAGTGAATTCGTCGCTCAAGACACAAACAGCAGGTTCTTCGCTGCGCTCAGAATGACAGATTCTTTAGGCTTTCGTCGCAAACAAAGGCCACCCTCGCGGATGGCCTATGGTTTGGAGAAAACTGATTCTCAAAACGAGAATCTGTGGCTCGATGGGCAAACTGCAGGTCCTTCGACTATGTGAGTCCCGCAAGCGCCGGGACTCACTCCGCTCAGGATGACACTCAAGAAAAACACAGTTGAAAGTTATGCGACGGGGGCGCCGGTCAGCACCTGCTCGCGAATTTCGGCGTCGTGCTGCACTTCAGCGCGCGAGGTGGGCAAGGCAATCTCCAGCACTTCAGGAATCGATTTCACGTAATGCATGGTCAATCCCTGAAGCTGCTCGGGCGTCAGGTCTTCCTTCACGTTCTGCCGGTTGTCTTCCGGCAGAATGATGTCGGTCACACCTGCGCGCTTAGCGGCCAAAGTCTTCTCCTTTATGCCGCCGATGGGCAGCACGTTGCCGCTCAGCGTGATCTCGCCGGTCATCGCGGTCAACGGACGCACCGGTTTGTCGGTCAGCAGCGAAACCAGAGTTGTCACCATGGTCACGCCTGCCGAAGGGCCATCCTTCGGGATCGCTCCCGCCGGCACGTGGATGTGAATGTCGTGGTCGGCGAAGAAGCCCTCGTCGATTCCGAGTTCTCTCGCGTGTGAGCGCACCCAGCTATAGGCGGCCTGCATCGATTCCTGCATCACCTGGCCGAGCTGCCCGGTGATGGTGGGAGCTCCACCCTTGCCCTTCATCTTCGTGGCCTCGACGAAGAGGATGTCGCCACCGGTCGGCGTCCAGGCAAGTCCCACCGCTACGCCAGCACGCTTGGTGCGCTCGGCGATTTCGCCGTCCACGCGAATCTTGATGCCGCCCAGCATGTCGTGGTGCTGCACCAGTTCGGGGGTCACCACCATCTTGTCGGTCTTGCCTTCGGCGATGCGGCGCGCCTGCTTGCGGCAGATGGTGCCGATGGTGCGTTCGAGGTTGCGAACGCCGGCCTCGCGCGTGTAGTGCCGGATGATGAAGCTGACGGTTTCCTCGGGGAACTCGATCTGCTCCTTGGTAATGCCGTTCTCCTCGATCTGCCGCGGGATCAGGTACTGGAAGGCGATGTGTACCTTCTCTTCCTCGGTGTAGCCCTGCAGTTCGATGATCTCCATGCGGTCGCGCAGCGGCTCCGGAACCGGATCCAGCTGGTTGGCCGTGGTGATGAACAGCACCTTCGACAGATCGAACGGCACGTCGAGGTAGTTGTCGCGGAAGCTGAAGTTCTGCTCCGGATCAAGCGCCTCGAGCAGCGCCGCGCCCGGGTCGCCGCGGAAGTCGCGGCCGACCTTGTCGATTTCGTCGAGCATGAACACCGGATCGTTGGTTTCCGCCCGGCGAATGCCCTGCATGATCTGGCCCGGCAAGGCGCCGATGTAGGTGCGGCGATGTCCGCGAATTTCGGCTTCGTCGTGCACGCCGCCCAGTGACAGGCGCACGAACTTGCGTCCCAGCGAACGCGCAATCGACTTGCCCAGCGAGGTCTTGCCCACGCCCGGAGGTCCGACGAAGCACAGGATCGGCCCCTTCATGCTCGGCTTCAGCCGGCGCACGGAGAGGTAATCCAGAATGCGGTTCTTCACCTTCTCCAGATCGTAGTGATCGGAGTCGAGAATCTCCTTGGCCTTGGGGATGTCGACCTCGACGCCGGAAGACTTCTGCCACGGCAGCACCGCCAGCCACTCGATGTAGTTGCGGGTGAGGCCGTAGTCGGCGGCCATGGGCGACATGCGAGCCAGGCGGCCAAGTTCCTTCAGCGCCTCTTTCTTCACGTCGTCGGGCATGCCGGCGGCTTCGATCTTCTGCCGCAACTCCTCGGCGTCGCGGGTGGTCTCGTCCTGCTCGCCCAGTTCCTTCTGAATGGCCTTCATCTGCTCGCGCAGGTAGTACTCGCGCTGCGTCTGCTGCACCCGGTCCTGCACTTCGCTCTGAATCTTGTTGCGAAGTTGCTGAACTTCCAGCTCCTTGGCCAGGTGCTGGTTGATCTTCTCCAGGCGGACGGTAACGTCGGGGGTCTCCAGCACGTCCTGCTTGTCGCGGGTTGAGAGCGAGGGCAGCGATGAGCCGATGAAGTCGACCATGCGGCCGGCATCGTCAATGTTCGCGGCGACGGTCGATAGCTCGTCCGACAATGTCGGCGAGCCGGCGACGATCTGCTGGAACAGCGTCAGCACGTTGCGCTGCAGGGCTTCAATCTCCGCGTTCTTGGGGGCGATGATCTCGGGGATGGTGTCCACCGTCGCGCGCATGAACGGCTGCAACTGGGTGTACTCCGTTACCTTGACTCGCTCCAGACCTTCGGCGAAGACAAACAGGCTCTGGTTGGGCATGCGCACAACCTTGTGCACCACGGCCAGCGTCCCGACGGAGAACAGGTCCGTCGGCTGCGGCGAATCGACCCGCGCCTCGCGCTGGGCCACCACCACAATGGTCTTGTCTTCACCCAAGGAATTGATGAGCTGGACCGAACTTTCCCGGCCCACGGTGAGAGGCAGCACCGCGTGCGGGAACAGCACGGTGTCGCGAACCGGCAGCAGCGGCAGGGTCCGCGCTTCCGTCGAATCGTCTCTCAGCTCGGGATCTTGCACCTCTAACTCTTTGTCTTTACTGGACATATAACTCCTTGAGTCAATTACACTCAAGTTATAGATGTGCCTTGGGTTGTAAAAGATGCAGCCTCGGGCACCATCCGACTCTTTGTCCTTATCGGCTGTCCGGCGGCTTTCTGCACGGGATGGGCCGACGGAGAATAGGAAAGCCTCTCCCGGAAGGGTGAATTCCGAGAGCAGGCGATTCTAGTCCTCCAAGTTGGACTCCACAACCACAAAGCGGTCCCCGAGGCCCGCTTTGGGAATCACTTCCAAGCCTGCGGACCGTTGTAATCGCGATAGGTGCCGAAGGTCTTGCGCACGCCGAAGGTCAGGTAGCGTCCCCACGGGCCATTGCCTCCGATATACGCCGGGCCAAGATTCGTGTACTGCGGCGTCCACAGGAAGTGCTGGGTCATACGGATGTCGAACTTTTTCGGCAAGTCGACCGCAGCGACCCATGAGTTTTCCATGCCTATCCAATTCCAGTCCCAGGTGTAGAGCGTGTGCGGCAGGTTCTTGCCGAACGCCATGGTGGGACTCCACTCGAACTTGATGACGTGCAAGATGGTCCGGCCAAAAGGATGAACCACGAAGTTGCCGCTCAAAAGATAGCGCGCGAATTTGTTGCAGGGCGCGTCGACTCCGCCATACTGCGGCTGTCCGGCATTGGGTGCGCAGAGGCCGGGATCGGGTTCGTTATGCGGTGGCGCGAGATCAAATTGCCCGTAGCCGTAGATCCAGCCGGTAGGGAAGAAGAGGCGGTTGTCGTTATTGCCAGGCGCCGGCTTCGAGGTCGAAGGCGCTTCAGGAGTGGCTTGAGAGGTTTGGGCTGACACCGAGGCCTGAGGCGATGGCGCGTCGCTGGTCTGGGCGAAGACAGCATAAGTGAAGGCGAGACAGCATAAAAGGATGGACAGAATTTTCATGGCTCTCCGCGTCGGAGCAGGTTGGAATCATCTGAACGGAATAGGACAGGAAACAGTAGCCGATCAGAAACTTGTATTAGACAGCAAACAAGACAGTTACGACAACGCTATATTTCAACCGGTCGCAGCCCTGAGCAGTACGGACCGCCAGGCCGTTGTCGAAAAGATCCAGCGAAAAAGAAAGCCCGACACGGATTAACACGGACGCCCGCAGATCGGACGACCAGGAGATCAGGAATTCCAGCGGCGGTCTGATCCGTGTTTATCCGTGAAGATCAGTGGTTTGAAGGCCTCCCTACCTGGCGAGATGCGGTAGGCCGTTGCGCCTACGGCCTGGTCTTGGCGATCTCCGGTTCTTTCTCGCGATGGTTGGGCTGGTCCAGGTGATGTAATTCCAGATGGGTGCGTAAGCATTCGAATGCTTCCTGCGGCGAGTTGGCAAACTGAAAGAGCTGAAGATCTCTGGGCGAGATGGTTCCGGCTTCTACTAGTGCCTCGAAGTTGATGACCCGATCCCAATACTCCTTGCCATAGACGATGACGCACATGCGCTTGGCCAGTTTCTCGGTTTGGGCCAGCGTCAGAAGTTCGAACAGCTCGTCGAAGGTGCCGAAGCCGCCAGGAAAAACTACCAGGGCCTTGGCGAGGTAAGCGAACCACAGCTTACGCATGAAGAAGTAGTGAAACTCAAAGTTGAGCTCAGGCGTGATGTATGCATTAGGAATCTGCTCGAACGGCAGATTGATGTTTAAGCCGATAGACTTGCCACCCGCGTCGAAGGCTCCACGGTTCGCCGCCTCCATAATGCCGGGACCGCCGCCGGTACAGACCACAAATCGATGCCGCGCCTGGCTGAGAGTTTTCGTCCACTTGGTAAGAAGAAACGCCAACTCGCGAGCTTCGTCATAGTAATGCGCCATCTCCACATCGGCCTTGGCACGGCTTACCCGCTCTTGCTCTTCGGGAGGCGCCGGGGTAGCCGAGCCAGGTTTCTCCAGCAGCATGAGAGCTTCTTCGGCGTCGGAGTGGCTGTGAAAGCGCGCCGATCCAAAAAAGACGATGGTGTCTTGAATGCGCTCCCGGCGAAAGCGTGCGAGCGGCTCCTGGTATTCCGACAAAATGCGCAAGATGCGGCCATCGGGGCCATCAAGAAACTTCTTGTTTTCGTAGGCCAGAGGAGCGCGCTGGGCCTTCTTAGGGGGCTTGTTGTCGTTGTCTGTCATGCTGGGGATCAGAACTCTATCTGTTTCGATGCAACGCGGGAAGCTGCGGAGGTTGCGCGTTCATGAAACCGTCTCGCGGTACGAAATGGCGCGGCTGATGCCGATCCAGAAATCCACCAGCCCCAACCCGCTGATCGCGCCGCGAACAAAACCGTTCAGCAGAAAGCCGTGGATGGTTGGGAAGCTGGTGCTCAGCGAGTTTTCCGCCCAGGCACGCGTCCACGGTCCCACCATGAGAACAATGCCCACTTCCAGACAAAAGAGCACGAACACCACCAGCCAGATGCGATGCATCCAGAGTTGTGAGCGAGTGGGCTTGGGCGGCGGCATCACCAGCACCGGAGCAGCTTTCGGCGATTGGTGAGCTTCATCCGGCAGATCGGAAAAGGCACTCATGGGCAAGGTTTGATTCTACAGGGTGACAGAGGAAATTCGTGTCGAGAAGAGAGAAGCCGTCAGTGGACGAAGCACCGAGTTCAGGCATTACCGTCACTTTGCGGCGCTGGTAGAGCGATGTTCTTCGCTAGCCCAAAATTCATGATTGTCACCCTGAACCCGCCACGACGGACAAAGGACCTGTGGTTCGCCGAGGGCGGCGAGGTTATACATGCGACGAATTCTGGCCCGAGAAACGAAAGCAGGTTCTTCGCTTCGCTCAGAATGACAAACCAAGGGTGGCCTGTCCCTTCTGGATCAGCTGAAGCGCGGAGGACAGGGAATATTGGTGAAGTCGAACAAGGCACGAAGAACGGTAAGAAAATTCTTGTTTTCCTCCGTGCCCTCCGTGCCTCTGTGGTGAACCGCTCGGTTTTACTGACAATCGACAACCGGCCACTGACAACTGTCGTTACAGTATTTCCTCGTTCCAGTTCTCCAGGTACTTCTTCACATCGGCCATGAACTGGTCGGCCACGGCGCCGTCGATGATGCGGTGATCGTAGCCGATGCTGAGATGCATCATGGAGCGGATCGCGATGGAGTCCGCACCGTCGGCGTCGGTGACGACGACCGGCTTCTTCACGATGCCGCCGACGCCCATGATCGCCACCTGCGGCTGATTGATGATGGGCATTCCGAACTTGGCTCCGAAGATGCCGGGATTGGTGATGGTGAAGGTGCCGCCCTGCACCTCTTCCGGCTTCAGCTTCTTGGTGCGGGCGCGCTCGCCCAGATCGCTGATCGCCTTCTGCAGGCCGACGAAGCTGCGCTCCTCGGCATTCTTGACGACGGGGACGATCAGTCCCCAATCGAGAGCGACAGCTATGCCCAGGTTGATCGAAGCGTGATAGCGGATGTTGTCGCCTTCGACCGATGAGTTGATGATGGGCCACTTGCGGATTCCGTGCACGGCCGCGCGAGCGAAGAAGGGCGTAAAGGTGAGTTTCATGCCGGTGGCTTTTTCGAATTCGTGGCGCCGGCGTTCGCGGATTTTCACGATACGGGTGACGTCGACTTCAAATACGCCGTGCACGTGCGCGCTGGTGCGCTTCGACATGATCATGTGCTCGGCAATTTTCTTGCGCATCACCGACATGGGCACGACTTCGCCGGGAGTCACGCCGCCGACTGGCTGCATCGGCCCGGTCTGAGCAGGCATGGACGGAGCCGCTGCCGCCGGAGGCGCTGCTGCGGGTGCAGACGCCGGCTGCTGAGGAGCAGCGGGCTGCGCCGGAGCTGCTGCTCCACCCTTACCGTGCTTGGCGACGAACGCCTCGATGTCTTCTTTGGTAATCCGACCGCCGAGCCCGGTGCCGGGCACCTGGGCCAGGTTGACGTTGTTTTCTTTGGCGATCTTGCGCACCAGCGGGCTGGAGCGAACGCGTCCCTGCTCACCGGTTTCGGTCACTGCGCCCTGCTCCTGGCGCTCTAGACCATCCTTCTCGTCTTCGGCCAGGTTAGCGGGAATCGGCTCTTCGCCGGACGGCGGCTGCGCAGCCTGAGCGTGCGTGGACTGTGGCGCACTCTGGGGAGGCGCTTGCGCGGCAGGAGTCGAGGGCTGACTGGTTGCAGCTGCTGCGGCATCTCCATCTCCGGCGATCACGCCGACGATGGTATTTACCTGCACGGTATTGCCGGCCTGGACCTTGATCTCCTGCAACGTGCCGGACGCGGGGGCGGGAATTTCGGCGTCCACCTTGTCGGTGGAGATTTCGAACAGCGGCTCGTCACGCTGCACTTTTTCGCCAGGCTGCTTCAGCCACTTGGTGATGGTTCCTTCAAAAATCGACTCGCCCATCTGGGGCATGACTATATCTGTCGGCATGGGTGTCCTTCCGGAGATTTGATAGCTGGATTAGGGGACTGACTGCAAACTTCTGATTATATCGGCTGCACGGCGGTCGCGCGACGTGCGGCCGGAGGGAGCGCCGCTCGATCGTGTCTCACACCACTCCGCTAAACTGCCATTCATTGAATTTTGATTCGAGGTAATCTCTTGCCCCACATCGATCCGCTGCTTGCTCTTGGCGTCGCCCTCTCGACCGCTGCGACTGACGCTGTCTATGTGATGTTCAACGCCGCTGTTTCGTCGCGAAGACGTGTGCCCGCCGCAACCTGGAGCAGCGTCTGGTATTTGCTGTCGGCGTTTGCCGTCATCAGTTACACGCGCAACTGGGTGTATGTGTGCTTCGCCGCAGTTGGCTCGTGGATCGGCGCCTACATCTCGATGAGTTTTTTGAAGAGGCCGGGCTTGCATCCGGGAGACAGAGAAAGCTGATAGCTGTCGCGGATGTGCTTTGAAGGGGCATGGCTTCAGCCATGCCGTAACGGCGCCACTTTGATTCCTTTATCACGAGGGAGCTTTAGCTCCTGAGGGATCCACTCGTGGCGTCCAATCCCATTGCGCTCGAAACCCGACTTCCCTCAGAGGCTGAAGCCGTATCGTTTGCCGGTGGCAACGGCACGCCTGAACGCGTGCCCCTTCAAAACCGGATCCGCCTAGAACCATGTGTATCCCAGCATGAGCTGGATCGACAGCGGCACGCCGGGATTGTATTGGCCGGTCTCGGCGTTCGAGAGGTGGTACAGGCGGATGGTGGTGTCGAACGACTGCCTGCGGCGGGTGAAGAAATGAGTTCCGAGGGCGAGCGCCAACGTGAAGTTTGCCTGCGCCGTGTTGCCCGGCGGGAACTTGTTAGGCCCAAATAACATGCCCCCATCGAATCCAAAGAACGGGACGGCGCGTTTGCTGACCCGCGTGAAGTTCCAACGCGGAGAAAGGGCCTCAATTCCACCCATGTAATAGTGGCGCCCATCGACGTAGTACTGCACGACCGGAATGACGCTGAAGTCCCACTCGAACGTGCCGCGCCGCCAGCCCTCACCGTGCTCGCCGGTGAGCACGCGTCCCAGGTGAAACTCTGCTCCCCAACTGCTGGGATAAACTCCCGGCCCATCCGGAATCGGTGGAGTGGACTTGGTTGTGGTGCCGCCGTACACCTGAACGCCGTAGTTCCACGACGGGTCGCGAAGCATGTCGAGGGCTGTATGCTGCGTCTCTTGCGCGCCGCATGCAACGGCGAGAGCGGTCAGGAAGAAAAAGCTGAGCAGCGTTCGTGTTGGTGGGGCGCACCGTAACCGCATTCCGCCTTAGATGCAGCAACCGTTTCGAAATCTGTAAATTCTGAGAAGACGCTAGAACCAGCTATAGCCAACCGTGAACTGCACCGCGCCGTTGATACCCGGGTTTTTGTTTCCGATAGAAGCGTTGGAAAGGTGATAGACCTTTACCGCCAAGTCGAGCGCCTTACGGTCGCCGCGAAAGATGTGCGTGCCCAACTCGGCGCCGCTGGTAAAGTTCACCACCGAGGTGTCTCCCGGAGGCAGGTTGCTGGTGCTGAACACGATGCCACCCACGGCTGCCACCCACGGAGCGTATTTGCAATTGCTGGTGAAGTTCCACTTGGCGATGAATGGATTGATCGCCGCTGCGTACTGCGCGTTGCCGTTGTACCAGAACTCGTTGAGCGGGATGACGTCGACGTCCATCTCGAACGAGCCGCGCAGGAAGTTGTCGCCGTGCTCGTTGGTCAGCACGCGGCCGAAGCGTACGCCGGCAAGCAGCGTCTGCGCGCTAGGGGTGTTGGCGAACGAAGTGCTTCCGCCGAGGAAGACGCCTTTCGTCCACACGGGATGGCGGATGACGTCAACCGGGCTGTCGGTTGGCAGTTGCGCCAGCAGTGGCGCACAGAGCAGACAAACAACGCAGAGAAGTCGAGCGGCTATCTTCATGTTTGGTCTGAGAGAAACGTCAAAGTAACAGGTAGCCGCGAGTTAGGCAAATCTCGCAGATTTGTGCCCGCGAGCCTTGCCCAGTGGCATCCGATCATTCGCCCACGTCACACCGCCAGCAGCGTAGCCGTTCGGATCGACGGCGACCGTGCGCAGTTTCTCCAGCACCTCTGCCGGCACATCACCATCGACCTGCACGATGGCGAGCGCTCCCGCCTGACTGCGGCCCAGCGACATGCGCGCGATATTGACGCCGGCTTCGCCGAGGACGGTTCCAATGCGACCAATCACGCCCGGAGAATCGTCGTTCGAAATGGCGATGAAGCGGCCGTCGAGCTGCGACTCGATCTCGACCTCATTCAGCTCGATCAGCCGAGGCTCGTTGTTGTGCACCAGGGTCCCGCACGCTGCGACCTGTTCGCTTAGGCCTGACAGCGTTGCGCGAATGGCACTCGGCGCGCCGCGGCGAGTGGAACGAACTTCCTGCACCAGCACGCCGCGCGCGTCGGCCATGGCTTGGGCGTTGATGACGTTCATCGGCTCATCGCTGCCCAACTGTAGAACCGACGCGACCAGAGAGCTGCGAATAAGGTTGGTCTTCCAGTTCGCCAGCTCGCCTTCGTACTCGATCTGAATCTGCTGTAAGTTGGAGCGAAACAGTTGCGCAACGAATTTGCCCAGCCGGGTGGCGAGGTCGAAATACGGCCGAAGCTGCTGGTATTCGAGGTCGGTGAGCGAGGGAAGGTTCACGGCGTTTTGCGCGATTCCGTCGCGGAAGTAGTCGCAAATCTGCTGCGCGATCTGAATGCCGACCGCTTCCTGCGCCTCTTTGGTCGAGGCCCCGATATGCGGAGTCGCGACCAGGTTCGGAAGCGTCAGCAGGGCCGAGCCCTTGGGCGGCTCTTCGGAGAAAACATCGAGTGCTGCTCCGCCAACTTTTCCGGAACGCATTGCCTGCTCCAGATGAGGCTCGTTGATGAGCTCGCCGCGTGCGCAGTTCACAATGCGCACTCCAGCTTTCATTTTTTCGAAGGCGCTGCCGTTCAGCATTCCCTTGGTCTGCGGAGTGAGCGCGAGATGAAGCGAAATGTAGTCAGCGACTTTGTAGAGCTCGTCGAGCGTGAGCAATTCGACGCCTAGTTCGTGAGCGCGGGCGGGCGAGAGATATGGATCGGCGACGACAACCTTCATCCCGAAACCCATCGCGCGGGTGGCGACTTCGGTGCCGATTCTTCCCATGCCGATGATGCCGAGCGTTTTCGCGCGCAGCTCAGTCCCTTGCAGCGACTTCTTCTCCCACTGTCCAGCGCGAGTGGTGTGATCGGCGCGCGAGAGGTGGCGTGCCATCGCGAGCATCAGTCCTAGTGCGAGCTCGGCGACCGCGACGGAACTGGCTCCCGGGGCGTTCATCACCACGATGCCGCGGCGGGTGGCGAACTCCACGTCCACGTTGTCGACGCCAACGCCGGCGCGTCCGATGACCTTCAACCGCTTGGCGTTCGCGATGAGTTTCTCGTCGGCCTGTACGGCAGAACGAACGATTAATGCGTCGGCATCATCAATGGCTGCGGCCGGATTGGCGGCGAACTCCTCCGGGCCGACGACTTTATATTCCGGCGCAGGAAACAGCTTCAGCGCCGCGTTAGCAATCTTCTCGGCGATAACGATTTTCATCGTGCGCCTCCGACGGATTCGCCGACACGCCGCGAAGCGAAGGCGCGCTGTGCGGCGCGTACCCCATCGCCCAGCTCGAACTTGGGATGACCTAGCCGAGCAAACACCTGTTCGAGTCCGGCGACGACGGCGATACAGTCGAGATAGTCGAGATAACCGATGTGCGCGATGCGGAAGAGCTGGCCTTTCATTTCGCCCTGGCCATCGGAGAGGATGCCGCCGAAATCAGACTTGAAGGCTTTCACGATGTCGGTCGCGGATATTCCCGCAGGCGCCTTCACAGCGGTGACGGCAGCGCTCGGACTTGAGGAGAACAGCTCCAGTCCGAGTGCCTCGACGCCAGCGCGCGTACACTCGGCACAAAGTTCAGCGTTCGCTACCAGCTTGTTGCGTCCGGTGACGAGGTCGCCTTCACCTTGCGAGGTGAGGTAGTCGAGCGCAGCGCCCATGGCGGCAATCAGCGCGACCGCCGGAGTGTAAGCCGACTCGCCTTTGGCGACGGACTTCCGTTCCTTCTGCAGATCGAAGTAATAGCGCGGCTGCTTCGCCGTTTCCATTCGCTTCCAGGCACGCTCGCTTGCGGCGAGATAGGCGAGCCCCGGAGGAATCATGAGCGCCTTCTGCGATCCGCCGATGATGACGTCGATTCCTGCTGCGTCGGGGTCAAGTGCCGTGGTGCCCAAGCCGGTGATGGCATCTACAACGAGAAGCGTGTCGCTGCCTTTGAGCAGCGCGCCGATTGCTGCGACATCGTGACGCGTGCCGGTCGAGGTCTCGGTTGCCTGCATGTAGACCACGCGCGTTTGCGGAGTAAGTTGCGAACGCACCTGTTCGAGCGTGAAGGTCTCTCCATAGGGCGCAGAGACGAGTTTCGCATTGCAGCCGAATGCCTTGGCGAGACTGCTCCAGCGCTCGCCGAACTTACCGGCGGTGAGCACCAAGACTTCGTCGCCGGGGCTGGTGAGGTTGCTGACCGTAGCTTCCATCGCGCCGGTTCCGGACGACGCGAGCACCACAACGTCGTTGGCGGTTCCGGTGAAGAGCTTGAGCTGCTCGATGACTTTCTTGAATAAGGCCCGAAACTCAGGCGTGCGATGGTGCAGGTCCGCCGCAGCCATAGCGAACTGGGCGTCGGGGAGCAATGGGGTCGGGCCGGGAGTATAAAGACGCGTCTTATGAAACATGAAGATCACCTCAGGTATTAGGGAGACTTCCAGTGTAGCCCGTGATCGCGCTGTTATTGCATCTTGAGTTTCGAACGATTCCCAGTTCAGGACTCCCTCACGAGGTAAGCTGATGGGTTACCACGCAAGTTAGTGGACTGCTTCGAATGGCCGAGTACATCGTTACCGTAATTACCACGTCACCTACACACTCCCACGGCGAAGAATGGGAGCGACTTCTCTCGCGTTACTTCAGCGCGGTTCGCGTGCGGCCAGCCGTGCATGGGCGGCATACTTCATGTACGGCGACCTTATCCGAGGTAACTCGCGACCGCGAACTCTTGGACGATGAACGTCGAGAGTTGAACGGCGAGGTCGAGCGCATGGGTGCGGATGTCTTCATCCGGCCAATCGACGCTCTTCAGCATCCGCCGAAGCTATTTGTGTTTGATATGGACTCGACCATCATTCAAGCCGAGGTGATTGATAGACTGGCGGCGCTGGCCGGAGCGGGCGCCGAGGTTTCAGCGATCACCGAGTCCGCGATGCGAGGCGAGATTGATTTTTGCACCAGCCTGCAAAAACGCGTCGCGCTACTCGAAGGCTTGCGCGAAGAGGTCTTCGCCGAACTGGAGCAGGGAATTGAGCTGGGCGTCGGACTCGAAACGCTGATGCGAGGTCTCGCCGAGCACGGCTGCAAGACGGCGGTGATTTCCGGCGGGTTCGGCGTGATCGGACGCCGTCTCCAACAACGGCTCGGCTTCGATTACGTGTTCACTAACGAACTGGAGATCGTCGATGGTTCGTTGACCGGGCAGCTCGCGACGGAGATCATCGACGCTCAGCGCAAAGCTGAGTTGCTGAACCAGGTCGCGGCTCGTGAGGGAATTCCGCAAAAGCAAGTCGTCGCCGTCGGAGATGGTGCGAACGATCTGCTGATGCTGGCGCAGGCCGGCATCGGGGTCGCCTACCACGCCAAGCCCGTCGTGCGCGCCGCGGCGAAGTATCGCCTCACCCATGCGGGGCTCGATGCGCTGTTGTATCTGCTTTAAGCAATCCGGCTACAGGTTCTTGGGCTTGGTGCGAGCGTAGCGATCCATATGGCCGGTCCACTTGAGGAAGCGCAGCAACTCCTCGCGCTCATGCCACAGGAAGCCGCAGAACTCGGGGAAGCCGATGCTCTGCATCTTGACGCCGCTGTAGGTCTCGATGCGCCAGCGCAGATACGGACTGCGCCAAGGCGCGAGGTGATGGCCCCGCGTGGCGTTCCACAGGAAACGTAGGACGTTGCGCATCGCTAGAGGCAGTATATCTGTGCGCGACGGCGCGGCCTGTGCGAACGGATCCCGGAGCGTCGAACGCGTGCTAACCTTCGAATATGGGCGATGAGCAAACGCGACGAGCTGCTGAAGACCACTACTACAGCGCGCTCGACCACTATGCCGAAGGGCGTCATAGCGAGGCCATCGCCGAGTACGAGGCTGCCATCGCCGAAGACGGCTCGTTCCTCGATGCCATGCACGGGCTGGCGCGCGTGCTTCAGGACACCGAGGAGTACGACAAGGCCATCGTCGTTGCCAGCCGGATTGCGGAGCTCGATCCCGACGACGTGCTGGCGCACACCAGTCTTGTCCATCCTTTATCAGCGCAAGGGCATGGTTCCCGAAGCGGAGGCCGAAGCGGCCAAGGCGCGCGTCCTGGGCTGGAAGCAACAGTTGAAAGGCAAGCCGTAAAGGAAGAGCCAACCGCGGATTGACGCGGACTGCACACGGATCAGAGCATCTGGAGTTAAGAATCTCGAGACCTGACCTGATCCGTGATGATCGTGTGTATCTGCGGTTGAACATTCTTTCTCGGGCCGATGAGCCACTACACTAAAGAGTGGAAGTCCCGCAGCACAAAGCCAAAACCGCGTCCTGTCCGGCCCGAGCCGACGAACAGGTGCGGCAGATCTACCGCAAGCTGGCGCAAGCTTGGGGGCCGCAGCACTGGTGGCCGGCGGAGACTCCGTTCGAAGTCATCGTCGGAGCCATCCTGACCCAGAACACTTCCTGGACCAACGTCGAGCGGGCGATGGCGAAGCTGCGCGAAGCCGGCGTGCTGAACTTGGAAGGAATCAGGAACGTTCCTCAGGCGGAACTGGAAATCCTAATTAGGTCGTCCGGCTACTTCCGGCAGAAGGCGCAACGGCTGAAGGACTTCGTGGCGTTCATCGATGCGAAGTATGGCGGATCGCTGGAGCAAATGTTCGCGACACCGTCCGACGAATTGCGTGCGGAGCTGCTGACCCAGAAGGGTATCGGGATGGAGACGGCCGATTCCATCCTCTTATATGCGGGGCTGCATTCGGTGTTCGTGGTTGACGCATACACGCGGCGCGTCTTCGAACGTCACGGAATAGTGAATGGCTCGGCGAAGTATGACGAGATTCGATTGCTGGTGGAACACGCGCTGGCAGAAGAAGAGCGTACCGGGCGTGAGCGTGGCGGTGGACGCGGGGGTACGACCCTTGGTACATCCGCCATCAGCGATGAGCACGGCGCAACAAACCAATCGGACACGTGTCTACAACGAGATGCATGGGCTATTGGTGCAACTGGGCAAGCACTATTGCGACAAGAGCCGGCCGAAATGTGATGAGTGTCCGTTAGGGGAGATGCTGTCATCGCGACAGCGTGCTCGATTACAAACTGCAGGTCGGAATATTAACCGGCGAGCAACACAGAAAGCGGAGTAGAACCAGCCGGGCTAAGGCTATAATGGGCATCTGCCCCGGCTGTCCCCGCGCGCCGCTTGAACCCCAGGTGTATCCGGAGAACGATTCCGGAGGACAAACGATTCATGCCGTCAGCGCCTTCTAACATTCCGAAGAAAAACCGTACTCCGGCGGTCATTGCGCTCTCGATCGCCACGTTTCTGCTGTTCGCCGTCATCTTCGCGCAGGCCACATTCAAGCTGACGATCCTCGATCCCGACACCAGCGAACAGACGTTGATCTTCGCGGCGCTCTCGGCGCTCATCTTCCTTCTGTTCGTCGCCCTGGTGGTTGTGCTCATCCGCACGCTGTTGCGGCTGTACGCGGAACGCAAGACGGGAGTGTTGGGGTCGAAGTTCCGCAGTCGCATGGTCATGGGTGCGCTGCTGCTATCGCTGGGGCCGGTGATCTTCCTGTTCATGTTTTCTTACGGCCTGATGAATCGCTCGGTTGAGCGCTGGTTCTCGCGCCCGGTGGAAGACGTGGAATATCGCACCAGTACCATCGCCGGGTTGTTGACCGACTACGCGACGGCCAACGCGCGGGCTGAGGCGGAGCGATTGGCTGCCACGCCGAGCGCGCAGAAATCGTTTCAGACCGGCAACTTCAGCTTCATCATGGATGAGTTCCGCCACAGCGAGTTTACGCTGCAGGGCGGGTTCGCCTTCGCCCTTGAGGATGACCGCGCCGAGGCGACCTTCCATTCGCCCGATCCGTGGCCACTGATACGCGATCGACTGCCACTGGACTCAGCCCAAAGTCAGGTGAAGACCTTTGACGTCGAGGGAACGCAGTACGTCGTCGGCCAGGCCAGAGTTGGGAAGCGATGGCAAGATACTGGTCGCGATGCCGCTTGCCCGCCAACTACTCGGGCATGTTGCGGGACATCGAGAAGAGCCAGCAGCAGTACGAAACGCTTCGCCAGCAACGGCGCCGATTGCGGCGTGCGTACCTGGGATACCTGCTGTTCCTGACGGTTGGTGTGCTATTCGCGTCGCTGTGGCTGGCACTGTTCCTGTCGAGGATGGTAACGCGCCCGCTGGTTGCGCTGGCGGAGGCGACGCACGAAATCTCTCGGGGACGCCTGGACGTGCGCGTCGATGTTGCCGCCGACAGTGAGATCGGCCAACTGGTGCAATCGTTCAACAAGATGGCGGAGGACCTGGAATCGAGCCGCAGCAAGATCGAGGCCTCTCGTCATGATCTGGCTGAAGCCAATGTCGAGTTGGAACATCGCACCCGGCACATCGAAACCGTTCTGGAGAGCATTCCCAGCGGCGTGCTGTCGGTGGATGCGTCACGAGTCATTACTCGCATGAACGGCGCGATGCGACGCATGCTACGCCAGGAAGGCGACGAGCGTGCCCGGCGAGTCGTTGCGCGATCTGTTCTCTGACGAAGTGGTCGCCGATCTGGAACACATGCTGCGCCGAGCCGATCGCATGGGCTCGACCACCAGCCAGATGGAGATCGCGACCGCGCATGCAAACCTGAACGTCGCGGTCACCATCGCAACCCTCGATCCGCCGCAACGAACCTCCGATGACGCCGCGCCTGGGCTACGTGATGGTGTTCGAAGATATGTCCGACGTGTTGCGCGCGCAGAAGCAGGCCGCCTGGCGCGAGGTGGCGCGGCGGGTGGCGCACGAGATCAAGAATCCGCTGACCCCCATCGCGTTGTCGGCGGAACGGATTCGCCGCCATCTGGAACGGGGTGTGCCGCCCGACGCGGCTTCGCTGGGTGTGATCCGAAGCTGCTCTGAGACCATCGGCTCGTCGGTGGAGACGGTACGAACCCTGGTGGACGAGTTCTCGCTGCTGGCGCGTTTTCCCGCGTCGCGTCCGGAACCCACCGACATCAACAGCATCATCGAGAGTGCGCTCAGCATGTTCAATGGCCGGCTCGACGGCATCCGCGTGAGCAAGTATCTGAGCGAAGACCTGCCGCCAGTTCTGGCCGATGCTGGCGGCAATGAAGCGCGCCATCGCCAACCTGGTGGACAATGCCGCCGAGGCTATGCAGGATTCGCTGGTAAAGGAGATTCAAATCTCCACCAGCGTTGCCGGAGAACGCGATGCGGTTGAGATCGTCATCGCCGATACCGGACACGGGGTCACACCCGAGCTGAAGGAGAAGCTCTTCCTGCCCTACTTCTCCACCAAGAAGCGCGGAACCGGCCTGGGACTCGCCATCGTCAGCCGAATCATAGAAGACCATCACGGCTCCATCCGCGTGGAGGAAAACCGTCCGGTGGGCGCCCGGTTTACATTAGAGTTGCCAGTACAGCAAGAGATGGCTGCCACGGTCGCGCAATCGAATGCAAACCATACTGATCGTGGATGACGAGTCGCAGATCCGCAGCTCCCTGCAGGGGGTGCTGGAGGACGAAGGCTACCAAACACTACTCTCCGAGACCGGCGAGGACTGCCTCGAAACCTTGCGGCGCAAGCCAGTTGACGTAGTCCTGCTCGACATCTGGTTGCCGGGAAGAGATGGACTGGAAGTCCTCGAAGACATCATGGGCACGAACAATCCGCCGGAAGTCATCATGATCTCCGGCCACGGCAGCATCGACGCCGCCGTGCGCGCCACCAAGCTCGGAGCCTTCGACTTCCTGGAGAAACCGCTTTCGGTCGAACGAACTCTGATCGTGCTGAAGAACGCGCTGGAAGCCAAGCGCCTGCGCAGCGAGAACCTGGAGTTCAAACGGCAGTTCCAGTCGCGCAGCGTCATCGTCGGCGACAGTGTTCCGGTGAAGGCGCTGCGCCAGCAGATCGGGCTGATGGCCCCGACCAACGGGCGCGTGCTCATCTACGGGGAGTCGGGCACGGGAAAAGAGCTGGTGGCGCGCGCGATCCACGCCCAGAGCCTGCGCAAAGAGTCGATGTTCGTTGAGGTCAACTGCGCGGCCATTCCTGAAGACCTTATCGAGAGCGAGCTGTTTGGCCATCGCAAAGGAGCTTTCGCAGGAGCCGCAGCGGCCAAGGAAGGGAAGTTCCGCAAGGCTGATAGCGGCACGCTCTTTCTCGACGAAGTCGGCGACATGAGCCTGAAGACGCAGTCGAAGGTGTTGCGCACGCTGGATGAAGGGCGCTTCGCTCCGCTCGGCGAAGATGAGTCGGTGACGGTTGATGTTCGGGTCATCGCGGCTACGAATAAAGATCTTGAGGACGAGATATCGAAGGGCAACTTTCGCGAGGACCTGTTCTACCGGCTGAACGTGATCCCGTTCTATGTGCCGCCGCTGCGCGAACGCAAGGAAGACATTCCGGTGCTGGCGCAGTTCTTCCTCAAGGAGTTCTCCCACACCTATCAGCGCCATCCGAAAGAGATGACCGAGGACGCGGTCGACGCCCTGCTGCGCTATTCGTGGCCGGGTAATGTTCGTGAGTTGCGCAACGTCATCGAGCGCATCGTCATCATGAATCCGACGACCGGCCGGCTGGAACGCAAGCATCTGCCGTCGCTCATCTTTCGCGATGGCGGACGACGTTCCTGGGCG
Source organism: uncultured Acidobacteriaceae bacterium (assembly GCA_963819645.1). Taxonomy (GTDB): domain Bacteria; phylum Acidobacteriota; class Terriglobia; order Terriglobales; family Acidobacteriaceae; genus CAVVDY01. Next base: position 61,000 of record CAWFWZ010000002.1, on the reverse strand, counting down.
GAATTCTCAACGTTGCACGAAGCGCGCGCCGCCTATGAGCGTGACTACATCCTGAAGAAACTGGACGAGAACCACAGCAATGTCAGCCGCACCGCCGAGGTGCTGGGCCTGGAGCGCAGCCACCTTTATCGCAAGATGAAAGCGTTGGGGATTGCGGTAAAAGAGTGAAGATGGCTTAAGCCGACTCCGCACGAGTCAGAATTGATCGAGCATGGTCACAGAAATCGGACAGATAGAGGCGATCTTTCGTTACCCCGTAAAGTCCATGCGCGGCGAGCAACTGCAAGCCGCTCACTTGGGCTGGCACGGCCTTGATGGTGACAGGCGCCTGGCGCTTCGCCGGGTTGATGATCGAAGCGGGATGCCGTGGTTGACGGCGAGCAAGCTTCCCGACTTAATTCTGTTTACTCCGCTGCGCCGTGAAGAAGGTGCTCAGGAGGATTCTCCCACGCACATTCGCACGCCCGATGGCAAAGAGCTGGCTGCCTTTGGAGAGGAACTGGCCGCAGATGTCGAACGTCGCTACGGTGCTCCTGTGCACATGATGCAGTTGAGGCACGGCATTTTCGATGACGCGTGTATCTCGGTGATTGCCTCTGATACAGTGCGCGAGATCAGCCGGCTTGCAGGGCACAGCCCTGACGTGCGACGGTTTCGCCCGAACATTCTGGTTCGCCTGCTGCGACCGGGCCCGTTCCTCGAGGACGAGTGGCTGGGCGGCGTACTCTCATTCGGCGATAGCGATGACGCGCCTGCCATCTCCGTCACCCAGCGCGATGTCCGCTGCTCGATGGTGAATATAGATCCCGACTCGGCGAAGCCGACGCCGGAAGTGCTGAAAACGGTCGTTCGCGTCAACCAGAACAATGCTGGGATCTACGGAGCGGTCACTCGCACTGGTCGAATCGCGGTCGGACAGACGATATTGCTTCGTTCGGCGCACAATGCCAGCGTTGCAGGACAGCATTGATATCCCAGCACATTTTCCTTGCTGAGGCCTTACTTCCCGATAAGATGGCCACCTTCAATTTCTGCGAGCATCTGGTCAATGTCACCCGTCGGAAACTGATATTGAGTTGCCATCCGTGGTGCTTCCAGCTTCTTGCTGATACTGCCTTCGGGTTGTTGCCGGCGCGCCCCGGTAAGTGACTGGCGAACCCATTCCGAGATCGACAGGCGTCGCGCCCGGGCGGCTCGTTGGATTTCCCGATAATCGGAGTCTTGCAGGATAACCTGCAATCGTTTAGGCATAGAGTGCAGTGTATTTCGGCTTCCGTCGTTTTGGGTAGTGTGTGCCCTCAGGCCCGCACTGCCCGTGCCGCGTCACAATTTGCCTGTGACGCGCGTCATATCCCCTTGGGCCGCGAAAGCGTAACGTGAAATGTTTGCGATGAAGCAGTTAGAGCGCGCTCCTTCGCCGCGCCTGCCGACGCGAACCGGAGAATCAAGTTGCGCGACGCCGTACTGCAGTTGTGGCCCGAGATCGGGTGGATCGCCGATCCCGGCCTGCGCGAGCAAGTCACCCAAACCTGGATACGCGCCCTCGAACTTAGTCCGCTCACGCCGGACGATCTGAATCACATTCCGTTCACCCTGCTCGTTCCCAACTGCCCAACTACCTTCATGGAGCACAAGCGCTGCGTGGTGCACATTGCGCGCAAAGCGGCTGAGAGCATGAAGGAGTTCATGGGGAAGGCGCTGCCCATCGATCTGGACACCGTGATCGCCGGCGCGATTCTGGCCGACGTGGGCAAGCTGCTGGAATACGAGAAGGTGGACGGCAAAGCCCGCCAGAGCAAGCGAGGCGAGATGTTGCGCCATCCGTTTACCGGAGTCGCGCTGGCGATGCAGTGCGGCGTACCCGATGCGGTGTGCCACATCATCGCGGCTCACGCCGCCGAAGGCGACCTGGTGAAGCGCACGACCGAAGCCTACATCGTGCACCACGCCGACTTCATGGCGTTTCTGCCCTTCAAGAATCTGAGCAAGTAAGGAGAATTTGTATGCCCACTCTCACTGAAGCGCCGGTTGCCGTAACCAAACAGACCGTCACTGCCACCATGTCGCAATGGGCTGCTGATCTGCGGTTCGAAGATCTCTCGCCTGAAGCGGTGTACCAGGCCAAGCGTTTTCTGCTCGACAGCATGGGCTGCGCCCTGGGCGGATATCAGCAACACGACGTGATGATTGCCCTCGAGGTGCTGAACGAGATCGCCGGGCCGGGAAAGGCCACGGTCATCGGCACCGGTCTGCACGTCGATGCCGTGTCGGCGTCGCTGGCGAATGCGCTGATGATCCGCTGCATGGACTACAACGACATCTACTGGAAGCAGGACCCGTGTCATCCCTCCGACATCTTTCCTGCGGCGCTGGCCTGCTGCGAGCGCGCCGGCAGCGATGGCCGCGAATTGATAGTCGGCCTGGTGCTGGGCCACGAGTTCGAGATGCGGCTGTGCGAAGCGGCCTTTCCGGGCATTCGCGAGCGCGGCTGGCATCATGCGACGCTGACGGCGTTCGTCTCGCCGATCGTTGCCGGACGCATGCTGCACCTCGATTGGCCGAAGATTCAGCACGCCATCGGCATCAGCGCCAGCGCACGCGCCACGCTGGGAGCGGTGACCGCCGGCAAGCTGACCATGATGAAGAACACGGTCGACCCACTGGCGACGCAGAGCGGCGTGCTGGCGGCCCTGCTGGCGGAGAAGGGCTACACCGGCCCCGAGCACGTCATCGACGGCAAAGAGGGAATCGTCCACTGCCTCGGGCCGGAGTGGAAGCTGAATGTTCTCACCGATGGACTGGGCGAATTCCTGGCGTATCACACAATGTGGGATGAAGGCGTTTCCCACCGAAGCGCTGACCCACACGCCGATCTCCGCGGTGCTGCAGCTGGTGAAGGACAACGATCTGGAGCCGCAGCAAATTGCGCGAGTACACATTCGCACCACCGCGCGGGGCGCCGACATCCTCAGCGATCCCAGCAAGTACGATCCGCACACCAAGGAGACGGCCGACCACTCGCTGCCCTACGTCATCGCCGCTGCCATCGCCGAGCGGCAGGTCACGCCGCTGCAGTTCACGCCGGAGAAGATCATCGATCCGCTGATTCGCGAGCAACTGAAGAAGATCGTCGTGGTCGCTGATCCGGAGATCGAGAAAGTCTTTCCTGCCCTGCAGCGCGTGATTGTCAGCATTCGTACCAACGATGGCACCGAATTCATGACGCAGCTCGACTATCCCAAGGGCGATCCGCGCAATCCGCTGAGCGATAAGGAAGTGGAAGAGAAGTTCGAGGCGCTGGCCGAGCCGGTTATGTCGAAGAAGGCACGCAGGCGCGCGATCGAAGCTATCTGGAACCTGGACAAGCAGGGGAGTGTGACGGAATTGATGCGGTTGTTCCGCGCGGGGCGGAAAGAGCGTTGATTATGAAGCAGACGATAGTCGAGAAGATCGCACAGCACCACATGGCCGAAGGGCCGCAGCGCCCGCTGCGCGCCGGGGACTTCCTCTCCATCCGGCCGACGCACGTGATGACGCACGACAACACGTCGGCGGTGATGAAGAAGTTCAAGGCCATTGGCGCGACGAAGGTACACGATCCCGCGCAGCCGGTGTTTACCGCCGATCACGACATCCAGAACACAGAAGAGTCGAACCTGGCGAAGTATCGCAGCATGGAGGCATTCGCGCGCGAGCAGGGCATCGACTTCTATCCGCCTGGCACGGGCATCGGTCACCAGATCATGGTCGAGCAGGGCTACGTGCAGCCCGGTCGCTTCGTCGTGGCCTCCGATTCGCACTCCAACATGTATGGAGCGCTGGGCGCAATCGGCACTCCAGTGGTGCGCACCGACGCAGCGGCGATCTGGGCGACAGGCGAATTCTGGTGGCAGATACCGCGAACCATTCAAGTCGTGCTTGAGGGCGAGCTGCGGCCGGGCGTCACCGGCAAAGACGTGATCATCACGCTGTGCGGGCTCTACAACCACGAAGAGGTGCTGAACGCCGCGGTCGAGTTCAGCGGGCCCGGAGTGGCGTCGCTCAGCATGGACGCCCGCCTGAGCATCGCCAACATGACGACGGAGTGGGGCGCGCTGGTGGGCTGGTTTCCCGTGGACGACGTCACCATTGCTTACCTCGAAGGCCGCAACCTGCTGCTGCGCAAGCATGGCATCCGCCGCATTACCGAGATGAACCTGCTGAAGTGGCGCACCAGTCCTCCTGCGCCGGACAGAGACGCGGTCTACGCCGGACGCATCGTGCTGAACCTCGACGAGGTGACGCCGCACGTTTCCGGGCCGGACACGGTGCAGGTGATGCAATCGCTAGCCGAGATCGAGCCGAAGAAGGTTGCGATCCAGAAGGCGTATCTCGTCTCGTGCGTGAACTCGCGGCTGGAAGACCTGTCAGCGGCGGCGCGCGTTCTGCACGGCAAGAAGATCGCGCCGGGAGTGAAGTTCTATCTCGCCGCGGCCAGCATGGAAGTCGAGGACGAGGCAGTCAAGACGCGGCATCTGGCAGACGCTGCTGAATGCGGGAGCGGAGCCGCTTCCGCCGGGATGCGGGCCGTGCATCGGGTTGGGCACCGGACTGCTGGAGCCGGGCGAGGTCGGAATCTCGGCCACCAATCGCAATTTCAAGGGACGCATGGGATCGCGCGACGCGCAGTGCTATCTCGCCAGCCCTGAGGTCGTCGCGGCGTCGGCCGTCGCGGGATACATCTGCGGGCCCTCGTCCGTTTCCGGTGCGTGAAGTGCGCAGCCAATTTGCCGTATATGCCCATCCCTCGGTAGCCGTAGAAACGGTCGAGATTCTGCCCGGCTTTCCGCACACGCTGCGCGGCCGGCTGGTCTTTCTTGCCGCAGGACAATCTGAACACCGACGGCATCTACGGCAAGGACTACACCTATCGCGAAGACATGACGCCCGAGATGATGGCCAGCGTCGTGATGCAGAACTACGACCCGCAATTCGTGCGCAGCTGTGCAGAACGGGCGACATCGTGGTCGGCGGCTTCAACTTTGGCACCGGCTCCAGCCGCGAGCAGGCGGTCACCGCGCTGAAGTGCGCGGGAATTCCGCTGGTCATCGCCGGCAGCTTCTCGCAGACCTATCTGCGCAATGCGTTCAACAACGGCTTCCTGTGTATCGAAGCGCCGGAGCTGGTGGCGTTCCTGCGACAGCAGTTCGCCGACGCTATCGCAGCGAAGGAGAAGACCATCATTTCTGCCGACGGCATCGAGGTCGATTTTGCTACCAGCACGATTCGCTACTGCGAAGAAGCAGTTCTCGTTCCCGGCGCTGGGCTCGGTGCCGCAGTCGCTGGTCGTCGCCGGCGGAATTGAGAATCTGGTGGCGGAGAAGTTGAAAGCGAAACTGGAGGCTGCCGTCGTTTTATGAACCACAGAGGCGCGGAGACACAGAGAACTACAGGATCAAATTCAGAAAGTTCGCCCTCGGTGCCTCTGTGTCTCTGTGGTGAACCTAGAGTTTAGGAGTTTGCTATGCCAAAACATACGATCGTGACCATGCCGGGAGACGGCATCGGCAACCAGGTTCTGCCGGAAGCGATTCGCGTGCTCGATGCCGTCGGCTTCGAAGCCGACTACGTACACGCCGACATCGGCTGGGAGTGCTGGTGTCAGCGAAGGCAATGCGCTGCCCGAGCGCACCATCGAACTGTTGCGCAAGCACAAGGTCGGCCTGTTCGGCGCCATCACCTCGAAGCCGAAGAAGGAAGCCGAAGCCGAACTCGCGCCGGCGCTGAAGGGCAAAGGCCATCAGTACTTCAGCCCCATCGTCTCGATGCGGCAGATCTTCAACCTCGACATCTGCATGCGGCCGTGCCTGTCGTTCCCCGGCAATCCGCTGAACTTCATTCGCAAGTCGCCCGGCGGCGGCTTTGAAGAGCCTCGGGTCGACGTCGTGGTCTTCCGCCAGAACACCGAAGGCCTGTACGCCGGTGTGGAGTGGACGAATCCGCCGCAGCCGGTGCGCGATGCGCTGCGCTTGCACTCGAAGTTCAAGCCGTTCGACGAACGTGCCCGGCGAAGACCTGGCGATTTCCGTTCGCATCATCACCCGGCCGGCGGCCCGTCGCATCTGCGAAGCGGCCTTCCGGCACGCGCGAAGTTCGGCTACAAATCCGTCACCATCTGCGAGAAGCCGAACGTCCTGCGCGAAACCTCGGGCATGATGGAAGAGGTGGCCAAGGAAGTGCAAGAGCAGTATCCCGGCGTGCAGCTGTGGTCCACCAACATCGACGCGCAGACCATGTGGCTCACCAAGAATCCCGAAGACTACGGCGTGATCGTCGCCAGCAATCTGTTTGGCGACGTCATCAGCGACGCCTTCGCCGGACTGGTCGGCGGACTGGGCTTCGCCGCCTCGGGCAACATCGGCGAAGAGGTCGCGGTCTTCGAGCCGACGCACGGCTCGGCGCCGAAGTATGCCGAGCTCGATCCGCCGATCGTGAACCCGATCGCGATGATCCTGTCGGCGGCCATGATGCTCGATCATCTCGGCGAGACCGAGAAGGCCGAGCAGGTGCGCAAGGCAATCGCAGCCGTGGTCGAGGAAGGCGAAGTTCGCACCTACGACATGATGCGCCTGCCGGGCGGAGCGAAGGCGATCGCGCAGGGCGCGGCGTCGACGACCGAGATGACCGACGCGATTCTTGCAAAAGCTCGAGCGTCGCCGGTGGAGAAGGCTTATGCCGTCAGCAGTCGAAGCTAGCTTACGGTCGCGGCGAGGCGGGTCGCGCCGGGGGCGACGTGCGCTCCGACCTGCACGTCACCTTCGAAGAGCGCACGCCGGCGGCATCGAGATCGAGCTGCACTCGCGCGTCGACTCTCTACTACGGCGAGGCGATCCGCCTGCAGGCGACCAACGTCCTGCACGCGCTAGGCGTCTCGCACGCGTCTCGTAGAAATCGTGGACGAAGGCGCGCTGCCGTTCGTGATCGATGCGCGCGTGGAAGCGGCGGTGCGGCGTGCCGGAATCACGCCGAGCATGGCCGCACTCCCGGATGCGGTTCCGCTGCCTTCGCCATCCACTCGTGATCGCCTGCGGCGCTCGCGTCTCTACCTGCCCGGCAACGAGCCGAAGTACTTCATCAATGCCGGTCTGCATGCGCCCGACGCGTATCATTCTCGATCTGGAAGACTCGGTACACCACGCAGAGAAAGATGCGGCGCGCCTGCTGGTGCGCAACGCACTGCGAGCGGTCGACTTCGGCCATTGCGAGCGCATGGTGCGGATCAATCCGTTTCCGCTCGGACGCAGCGACCTGGAAGAGATCGTTCCGCAGCACCCGGACCTCATCCTGATCCCGAAGGTTGAGAACGCGGAGCAGGTGCGCGAAGTGGATGCCCTGATCACCGCAATTCAGGGCCGCACTGGAGCCATTCGTCCGATATGGCTGATGCCCATCGTGGAGTCGGCGCTCGGGGTCGAGAACGTGTACGCCATCGCGCACGCCTCCGAGCGCAACGCGGCGATCACCATCGGACTGGAGGACTACACCGCCGACCTCGGCGTGGTGAAGACTGCGACCGGAGCTGAGTCGCTGTACGCGCGCATGCGCCTGGTCAACGCGGCCAAGGCCGCCGGCCTGCAGGCGATCGATTCGGTTTACGGCGACGTGGCCGACAGCCGAAGGCCTGCTGCGCTGGGGAGAAGCCTCGCGCGCCATGGGATTTGAAGGCATGGGATGCGTGCATCCGCAGCAGATCGAGATCATTCATCGCGCCTTTGCGCCGTCGGCGGCTGAGATCGAGAAGGCGCTGAAGATTGCCGCGGCCTTCGAAGAAGCGCAGGCGCGAGGCCTGGGCGTGGTGAGCGTTGGCTCCAAGATGATCGATCCTCCGGTGGTGCAGCGCGCTGCTGAAGTTGGTGGAGCGTGCCCGGCAGATGGGGCTCGTGCCAGCCGATGCCCGGACAGGAGTGGACGCAATGAAGGCGATGCTCGCAACCGACACCGTCACCAATGCGCTGGGCCGCCGCGTTCCGACCGCGGTCAATGGCCGCGAGCAGATGCCGTTCGTCGGCATCGATGGCAGTCGCTCCGACCGGACGCAAGGCCGGGCCGCCGATCCGCAGCAGCAACGACTATCCGGCGAACGGCGACAAGCGCGTGCCCGACCTCGAAACCGCGCTGCGCCTCTGCGGACTGCGCGATGGCATGACCATCAGCAGCCATCATCACCTGCGCAACGGTGACCGCGTTGCCCTGACCGCTTTGCAAACTGCCGCCCGCATGGGCGTCGAAGGACCTGGTCTGGTTTCCCAGCGCGTCGTTTCCCTGCCACGAGCCGGTGATCGATCTGATGAAGTCGGGCGCGGTGCATCACATCGAAGGCAGCATGAACGGGCCGCTGGGCGACTTCTGCTCGCACGGCAACATGCGTGGGCTCGGCGTGTTGCGCTCGCATGGCGGACGCTGGCAGGCGATTCAGGACGGCGAAGTTCACATCGACATCGCCGTCGATCGCCGCGCCGACCGCTGACTTCTTCGGCAATGCTGATGGCTCGCACGGGCCGTCGGCCTGCGGCTCGCTGGGCTTCGCGCTGGCTGATTCGATCTACGCCGATCGCGTCATCGTCGTCACCGACAATCTCGTGCCGTTTCCCTGCGTGCCGTGGCAGATCCAGGGCAACAACGTGGATTATGTCGTCGAAGTGCCGTCGATTGGCGATCCGGAAAAGATCGTCAGCGGCACCACGCAGATCACGCGCAGTCCTGACCGCCTGCGCATTGCGGAACTGGTCGCGCGTTTCCTGCGCGACAGCGGCATCATGCGCGATGGCTTCTCCTTCCAGGCAGGAGCGGGAGGCATTGCGCTGGCCTTCGTCGACTATCTCGCGCGCATGATGCGCGAAGCCAACGTGAAAGCCAGCTTCGTGCGCGGAGGCTCGACCAAGTACCTGGTCGACATGCTGAAGGAAGGTCTGATCGGCTACATCCTCGACGGCCAGACGTTCGATCTCGATGGCGTGCGGTCGATCGCCAGCGATCCGCGGCACGTGGCCACATCGCCGTTCACCTCGTACAACTTCCACGGCAAGGGCAACTTCGCCTCGATGATCGATGCCTGCGTGCTGGGCGCGACCGAGGTGGACGTCAACTTCAACGCCAATGTCGTCACGCACTCCGACGGCCGGCTGCTGCACGGTATCGGCGGCTGGCAGAATTGCCTGTTCGCGCGGCTGCACGATTCTGGCGGTGCCCTCGTTCCGTGACCGCATTCCGGTGATCGTGGACGAAGTCACCACGATCACCGGGCCGGGCGAGCTGGTTGACGTGGTCGCCACCGAGCGTGGTATCGCCATCAATCCGCGGCGCCAGGATCTTGCTGGATGCCGTGAAAGGCAAGGGCCTGCCGATTCGCCCGATCGAAGAGATCAAAGCCGAGGTGGAGAAAATCTGCGGCGGCAAGCCCGCCAAGCCGCGTCTGGGCGATCATCCGGTAGCAGTCGTGAAGTGGGTGGACGGAACGCTGATCGATACAGTGTGGCAGGTGCTCTCCGACAATCCCTACGCGGCACAAGCCGGCGGCGGAGAGTAGCTTCGGCGAAGGCCCTAAGAGCCGGCGTTCAACAGGCGCTCGACGGCAGCTTGTAACTCTTCAAAAGGATGGTCGGGACCGGGTGCAGGCTGCAGGCGCCCTTGGCGATCGATGAGGAATGTCGCCGGGTAGCGTGCGATGTCGCGATACAGATTGGGGACGTCACCACTTGTCGTGAGCAGCGGATACGTAACCGGCACCATTTGCCGGAACCGCCGTTGCAGGTCAGCGTCCTCGTTCGAGATACCAAATACCATCAGCCCCTGATCTTTGTGCTGCTGATACAAACGATCCAGGGCCGGCATTTCTGCGCGACAGGGCCCGCACCACGTCGCCCAGATGTTCACAACCACCACCTGCCCCTTATAGTCGGCCAGCCGCTGCTGTTTCCCATCCAGGTCCAGGGTGTCGAAGGCGGGCGCTGGTACTCCGCTCTTTGCCAAATTGCGTTGCTGCTTCCAGCGGGAGGTGCCGTCGCCGATCGGCTTCCACAGCAACAGCAGGGACAACGCCGCCACGATCAGACCGATCCGCACTATCCAAGGAGTCGATGCGGCAGCGCGCGCAGTAGACCGCTGTTGACGCCTCTTCTCCGACCTGGAACTCGCTTCCTGCGTCCGCTGCTGTCGCCAAGCTATCCACGCCATGAACATGGTGACGAAGAACGGCAGCGTCATTGCCAAAGCGGATAACGCTAGACGTGATAGCCAGTCCTGGTCGCGATTGGTGCTGGCGCGCGTGAGCGTGTTGTATGTCTGCGTGTAAAGCCACTGCGCAAGCAAAGGCGATGAGACACCGATGATCAGCACCAGGTATTGCAACAACTTCGTCATGTTTGAGCGCGCCTCGAGAACAGAACTTCAATATATAGATATGGCGACGCGGAGCTCGCAACCATCGGAGACGCCGCGATCACACATCTGCAACCACAACCGCGGCCGACACTCAGTGCGGGATGGCCGGTTGTATCTAATAGACGGCCCACGCATCTTATCGATGTGAACGCGGGAGAGTCTTACATGCTCACACATCTGAAGCGTACGGTGTTTGCGGTCGGCATCACGATCTCAATGCTGGCCTGTTCGGCGAATGGACAGCGAAAGATCCCGGCGGCTAAGGTGGATGCATCGCTTGCTGCCAGTTCGGGTAAAGAAACGGCAGTGTTCGCCGGTGGCTGCTTCTGGGGGACCCAGTCGGTTTTCGAGCGTGTGAAGGGAGTACTGAAGACTACGGCGGGATATTCCGGCGGTTCCGCATCAACCGCGACTTACAGCCAAGTGACCACAGAAACCACGGGCCATGCGGAGTCGGTCGAAGTGGTGTACGACCCGTCCAAAATAACCTATGGGCAACTGCTGCGGATTTTCTTCTCGGTGGTCCATGATCCCACGGAACTCAATCGGCAGGGATCCGACGTTGGAACCTCGTACCGCTCTGCCATCTTCTATACCAACGATGAACAGAAGCGCATTGCGACTGACTATATTCAGCAATTGGACGCAGCCAAGGCGTTTCCGGCGCCCATCGTAACCCAGGTCACCCCGCTGAAGGGCTTCTATCGTGCCGAGGACTATCACCAGGATTATGCGCTGCACAACCCGGATAATCCCTACATCCAGGTCTGCGATCTGCCGAAGATCAAGGCATTGAAAGAGGAGTTTCCCGACCTCTTTGTCGAGTACAAAGGGAAGTGAGAAAAGAGGCTCGGTCTGGAATCCCGGGGGTTACCGAACGTGGTTTGGACCAAAGGAGAAACTGCAGGTGCTTCGGCTCCCCCCTCGACTGCGCTCGGGGTCCGCTCGGGATGACACCTTGGAAAAGCCCTCTTTCCCCGCCCATTTCTCCCTTTACACCCGCAGTAAGTCTGCCTAACATACTTGCCGTCAGCAAGACATTCGAAACGGTCACGCAACTCGCTGGCTGATGCCCTGAGGGGGAGCTATCAACCAATACGTACGGGCCCTATTGTGTCTGACGGCAGAACCGAGCGTGGCGCCGATGCGCCGCCGTTCGCCTGTCTCGACCGTAGCGTTGCTTCTAGTGTTGATGTTGTCGCAGCTTGGGTACAAGATAGCGGCACAAGACAAAGTCCAGTCCGACGAAACTCTCAGCGTTGATGACGCGGTCAAGATCGCGCTGGCCGACAATCGCACGTTGAAGATCGTGTCCCTGAACCTTGACGTCCACAAAGAAAAATTAGCGGCGGACAAAACCCGGCGCTTGCCATCGTTCAACACCTATGTCTTTGGTTCGGAACTGCTGAGTCCTATCTCCTACTTCATACCCGAAGGACAATTCGGTTGCTGTTATCCCGGCATCGGTCCCATTCCCTCACAGAACACGTACCTGACTACCGGGAGTCATCCGACCGCTAACGTGCTGGCGTCGGCTTCCCAGCCGCTGATTCAGCTCTACAAAATCAACTTGTATCTGCGCGGGCAACGGCTCTCCATTGAGGAAGCCGAACAGCAACTGCGCGAGCAGAAGCAGACGGTCGTCGACGATGTCCGCCAGGCCTTCTACAAAGTGGTCGAGATCGACAATCAGATCGAGTCCACTCAGGTAAGCATTAAGCAATACGAAGAGCTGGATCGCATAACCCTGCAGTACGTCTCTGAGCAGGTTGCTCTCGAATCGGACAGTCTGGAAGTGAAGACCAAACTGGCGCAGGAGCAGCTTTCGCTTCTGAAGTTGCAGGACAAAGAGCAGACCGCGAAAGAAACCTTGAACGACCTGCTTGGCCGCGACATCAACACGCCGTTTCGTACTGCAGCAGTGGCGCCGGTTTCAGCCGAGGAAATGGATCTCGCGTCAGCGCAGGTGAAAGCGCTGGAAAGCAATCCGAAGGTGAAAGAAGGGGAGATCACAGTTAAACAGGCCGACAACGCGCGCGCGCTTGCCAAGTCGCAATACCTGCCGGACCTTAACTTCTCAATTCAGTACACCACGCCGATTGGCTACACCTTCATTCCGACAAACATCGCTAACGCTGGGCTCGAATTCCGTTGGGAGCCTTTCGAATGGGGGCGCCGTAAGCACGAGGTCAACGAGAAGACGATCAACGTGGAGCAGAGCAAGCTTGAGCTGGAGAATACCAAGGCGAAGATCCTTATCAACGTCGGCGACCAGTTTCGATCGTTGAAAGAGGCACGGGCTTCAGTCCTGGTAGCACAGGCGGCACAGACTTCCTCGCGTGAGAAGTTGCGCGAAGTGACGATGCAGTACGGACAGCAGACCAAACTCCTGCGCGATGTGCTGCAACAACAGACGGCGGTTGAAAAAGCCAACTCCGACTTCGACGATGCGCTGGCTTCGTTCTGGAGCGCGAAAGCAAGTTTCGAGAAAGCGATCGGTGAAGAATGATCTATTCCAAATCTCCGCCATCGTAATTTCATTTTGGCTTTGCTGGTTTGCTGTATCGCTGCGCTGCTCGCTGCCAGCGGATGCCGCGAAGCCGATTCATCCGAGAAGCCGCTCACCCCGGTGCGTGTCGGTGTGGTCGAGTCGATCCCAGCTAGTGGAGCCAATACCTATTCCGCGAACATCCAGCCCTATCAGCAGGTCGACCTAGCGTTCAAGTCCAACGGATACCTTGCGAGTATCCGGCAGGTAAAGGACCCGAATGGCAAGATGCGCAACATCGATCAGGGCGACTGGGTCACGAAGGGAACGGTTCTCGCAACCGTCTCGCAAGACGATTACAAAGACAAACTGCAACAGGCGACTGCTCAGCTTGCGCGCGCGCAGGCGAATTACGATCGCGCCAAACTTTCGTTCGACCGGATGGCCGTCCTCTACAAGAACGGAGCGGCGACGGTTTCGGACTACGACAACGCCAACGCACAGATGCTCGACACCAAGGCCGCCATTGACAGCGCGAAGGCGAGCATCAGCGAGGCCCAGACCGCACTGGCCTATTGCGAGTTGCGCGTGCCGTTTGATGGATGGATCGTGAAGCGAAACGTCGACGAAGGACAGTTGGTCGGCCCGGCGACGAACGGCTTCACCATCTCGGATGTGCGCTCGGTAAAGGCGGTGTTCGGCGTTCCCGATACCGCGATGGAGCACATACGATTGGGAAGTCCCGAGGTCGTCACTACGGATGCTGTGCCGGGGGATTTCAACGGTCATGTGACATCGATCTCGCCTTCCGCCGATCCGAAGAGCCGCGTGTATTCCGTCGAGGTCAGCATTCCGAACGGCGACAACCGGCTGAAGGCGGGCATGATTGCCTCCATCACCATCCGTTCGGGTGACGAAAAGAAGCAGGTCGACGTTGTGTCTCTTGCTGCTGTCGTGCGCAGCCTCAAGCGTCCGAACGGATTCGCCGTGTTTGTGCCCGACGGGGATAGCGACAGGGTGCGTGTACATACACAAGAGGTTGAGTTGGGCGGCACATACGGCAACACCATCGCCGTGGAGCAGGGACTCAAGCCCGGCGACCGTGTGGTCACCTATGGTGCAACCATGATTAAAGATGGAGAGACCGTCCGCGTAATTCAGTAGGTATTCGGTAACGCATGGCGCACATTCACAAATCGGACGCGGAGTACATCGCCTCAACGCACAACGTTGCCCGGTTCTTCACCGAGCACCGGCAGGTGTGCTCAGTCCTCTTGCTGGCGACATTTGTGTGGGGCTGGTACGGATACCACCACATGCCGAAGCGGAAGGATCCCGACATTCCGGTGCGTGTGGCTTCGGCCCAATGCAACTGGCCGGGGGCGACGGCTGAACAGGTGGAGCAACTGGTCACGCGTCCGATGGAGCAGGCCATCGCGCTGAACAGCACCATCAAGTCGCCTTCGCCATCCGATTTCGGCATTCGGTCGCTCAGTTTTCCCGGGCAGGCAGTGGTTTACGTACAGCTGGCAGACTCGGTCAACGACAAGAAGGTTCAGTTCTCAGATATTAATCTCAAGCTTCAGCAACTCAACAACAAGCTGCCGCGCGGCGCCGGGCCAATCCAGTTCAACAGCAACTTCGGAGACACAGCAGCGTTGATGCTGACTGTGGCCAGCCCAATTGCGTCTCCGACGGAGATATCGCTGCGCGCTCGCGTGGTCCGCAGTGCGATTGAGAAGGTTCGCGCATCAGAGAGCCCCAGCGCGCCGCAGCCACGTTTGAGCATCATCTATTCGTTTCCCATGGCTGTATCGCCGACCCTGGTGCGCCAATCGTTCCAGCAGTTGGTGCGGGCTGGCGCGCAAGAAGGAGCTCTGCGCGACGTTCATTTCTTTGAGGCGCCGGGGTTTGTCGGCGCCGACGTGAATACGCCTCTGGATTCGAAGGGCCTTCGCGCTCTGGGTGACAAGCTGATGGACCAGTACGTCCATCGCGACGAACTTCCGCCGGACGCGTGGCAGTCGACCGTGATTGCTGATCCGGCAGAGGCGGAAGCCAAGCTGACCGAGATTGCCGGCGCGAAGTACACGTATCGCCAGCTCGACGACTTCACCGACCTCATACAGCGCACGTTGCAGGGTGTGCCCGAGGTCTCGCAGGTCACCCGCTCCGGTGTGTTGCAGGAACAGATTTACCTGGACTACTCACAGCAACGGCTGGCGCAGTACGGCTACGATCCGTCGAAGCTCAAAGACGCGCTGAATGGTCAAAACATAACTCTGCCAGGCGGCAGCCTCGAGGTTGGTTCCAAGTACATTGACATCAACCCATCGGGGCTGTTCCCGGATGCGCAGGCCATCGGCAACGTCATCATTGGCGTCTCCAGTTCGAATAGTCCGGTTTATCTTCGCGACCTCGTCGACATCTCGCGTTCCTATCAGAGTCCTCCGACGTTTCTCAATTTCATGACTTGGCGCGACAAGGACGGCAAGTGGGTGCGAAGTCGCGCAATCACCCTTGGCATCAACATGCGCTCCGGGCAGCAGATTGAGCTTTTTGGGACGCACATCAACGCAGCCTTAGACAACGTCAAGGCCTATCTGCCCGACGATGTGGTAATGGTGCATACCTCCGACCAGGTGGTTCAGGTCAGGGAGAACATCGACCTCTTCATGGACGCGCTCTACGAAGCGATCATTCTGGTGGTGCTGGTGTCGCTGATCGGGTTCTGGGAGTGGCGTTCTGCTTTGCTGATGGCCGTTTCCATCCCGATCACGCTCTCGATGACCTTCGGGATGATTTACTTGCTCGGTATCGACATTCAGCAAGTATCGGTGGCGTCGCTCATCATCGCGCTCGGTTTGCTGGTGGATGATCCGGTGGTTGCAGGAGATTCCATCAAGCGAGGGCTTGCCGAGGGAGAGGCACGCGACGTCGCAGCCTGGCTTGGACCGACCAAGCTCGCGACCGCCATCATGTATGCCACGCTCACCAATATCGTCGCCTATCTGCCATTCCTGCTGATTACCGGCACCACCGGTGAGTTTATCTACAGCCTGCCGGTGGTGATGACCTGTGCTCTGCTGGCGTCGCGTCTGGCTTCGATGACGTTTATTCCCCTGCTCGGGTATTTCATTATGCGTCCCGAGAAGACGCCCGAGCGGCCGATCGAAGAGCGTCGGATTAAGGGCTTCACCGGTCTATACGCGCGAACTGCCAAGGTTTGCCATCGATCATCGCTGGAAAGTTGCCACTGCGTCTTTACTGTTTCTGGTTGCGGGCGGGTTTTTGTTCTCGCAGCTTCAGACTTCATTCTTTCCCGACGATGTGCAGTACTGGTCTTACGTCGATGTGTGGCTGCCGAATGACGTGAATTTCGGAGCCACGGCACAGGCGGCACAGCAGGTTGAGTCGATCATTCGCCAGCAGGCGGCGGAGTGGGGCAAGAAGCATCCGGACAAAAACGGCAAGCCGGCTGAAATACTCAAGTACGTCACCACCTGGGTCGGAGGCGGCAGCCCGCGCTTCTGGTTCTCCTTATCGCCTCAGGCGCAACAACTCAACTATGCGGAGGTCCTGGTTCAGCTTACCGACAAAGACATCACTCCGAAATTTGTCGACCAGGTCGGGCCCATTCTGAGCGCCTCTCTGCCGGGGGTACGGACCGATTACCGACAGCTACAGACCAACCCGCTCAATTATCCGATTGACATTCGGATTGCCAGCCTTGCGGACGTGAGCACCAAAGATAGCTCTGAGAATATTCACACGTTGAGGTTAATTGCGCGCCAGGTGGAAGACATTCTCAACACTTCGCCGTGGTCGGAAAGAATAAGGAACGAGTGGCAGAACGAAAGCTCGCAGGTGATGCTCAGCATCAATCCCGATCGCGCTAACCTTGCGGGCATCTCGAACTACGACGTTGCCAACTCAGCTACCGGCGCCTTGAGCGGCGTGCCAGTGACGACGCTGCAAGATGGCGATCGCAACATACCGGTGGTCGCGCGTCTTCGGATGGACGAGCGGGCCCAGTTATCCGACATTCAAAATCTCTACGTATATGGGGAGCAGAGCAAAACCAAGATTCCGCTGGTGCAGATCTCGAACGTGGACACCACGCTGCAGACGGAGCGAATCATCCGGCTTGATCATTTCCGGTCAATGTCCATTTACGCGTTCTCGGCGCCGGGCCATCTGCCGTCGGAGATCACAAAGACGGCTCTACCGAAGCTGAAGGAACTGGAACAGCGCATGCCTCCCGGCTACGGCATACGGATTGGCGGTGAGTACGACAAGCAGCAGGAGGGCTTCAAAAACCTGAGCGTTGTGCTTGCCATATCGGTTTTCGCGATTTACCTGGCGCTGCTCTTCCAGTTCAACAACGCCATCAAACCGTTTCTGGTGTTTGCGGCCGCTCCTTACGGGGTCGCGGGAGCGATCTTCGGGCTCTGGGTTATGAAGACCTCATTCGGATTCATGGCGTTCCTTGGCATCGCCAGCCTGATCGGCGTCATCGTGAGCCACGTCATCGTGCTGTTCGACTTTATCGAGGAGATGCACGCCCGCGGGGAGCCCTTCGAACAAGCGGTGATCGATGCCGGAATCATTCGCCTTCGCCCCGTGCTGATCACCGTCGGCGCGACGGTGCTGGCGCTGTTCCCCCTCGCGATGCATGGTGGTCCGCTGTGGCAGCCGCTGTGTTATGCGCAGATCGGCGGATTAACGGTTGCGACTTTCATTACCTTGTTGATGGTGCCTGTCCTGTATTCGATCTTCGTCCTTGATCTGAAGATACTGACTTGGGAAGAGAAGAAGAAGGAAGAAGGTCAGAGTTCGGCGGGGACGTTGCCGGCCACGCAAAGCGCGCACGGCGACTGACAGATTTAGCCCCGAAGGACCTGCTGTTTGTGGGGCGCCGGCGAAACCAAGTCCTTCGACGACGTTCGTCTCGGCAAGCCTAGACTCCCGCCGCTCAGGACAAAAACTGATATAGGGACTCATCGGCACCACCAAGGTCGTGCCCTGACGCGAATCTTCTCTGAGCCGAGGCTTCGGCCGCTATCCCCTGACCTGAATCTTGGAGAAGGACAGGATGGCGCGGCTCGAGGTCGGCTGGCCGAAACTGGTCGCCGGACGGAACGTCGTGAAGATCAGCACATTCTTCAGTTCGGTCGGCAACGACTTCATGTTGTCGGGCCCAGAGAGGACGCGATAATCCTGCACCCGACCGTTCGCATCGACATATGCCTCGACCACGACGTCGTCAGCGTTGCCGAGTCCAGTCGCCAGCTCAAACGGCGCGAACTGCAACTCGGGCGGCGTGTAGAAAGCAGTCGGAACATCGTTTGCCGCGGAGAGCTGTCCGGGATAATAGAGGAAGCTGATCAGCAAACCGAAAATAACGATCGTGGTGACCAGGCCGGCCGTGGCGGGAACCATGATGGCGTTGAATGCGTTCTGCCAACGAATCGACAGCGACTGCCAGCGCGGACGGCGCGCACTTGCTAACTCTTGAGAGAGCGCGACCCGGACCCGCAATGCCACTTCCGGCGGAGCGGACTTACGGCCAAGCGATCCCACCAGCTTCTGCATCTGTTGCAAGTTCTGGTATTCCGCCGAACACTCGTCGCAGCCCGCGATATGTTCACTCATTTGTGCCATCTGGCTGCGGGTAACAGCGCCGTCCAGATACGATGACATTTGCCGTTGCACCACCGAGCATTTCATGGCAACACCTCGGCTTCCTGTCCCCCAACCGCTCTTGGTTTAGGTAGCTTGCGCCTCCGGGTTGAACAACTTACTCCAAATGCCGGCATGTGCCTCTCCAACCGCTTGCGCAACGCATCACGCCCGCGCACCAGGCGAGACTTCACCGTTCCTAAAGACGTGTTCATCACATCGGCTATCTGCTCGTACGACAACTCTTCGATATCGCGCAAAATGACCGTCGTGCGATATGGCTCAGCCAGGCTTCGCAGCTCCTGTTCCACTCGCGCTTTCAACTCTTCGTCATAGATATTGTCGAGTGGCGACTTGCTTTCGTCGACCAGGAGATCCTTGATGCCCAGCGCATGTTCTTCCCCGCTTTGGACTGGTGGTTCGATCGAGGTCTCTTTCTGCTTATGCCGGAAGTGCCAGCGCCGCTGATTGAAAGCCTCATGCAGAGCGATGCGATAGATCCATGTTTTCAGGCTGGAGTCGGAGTTGAAGCGCTTGATGCCGCGAAAGACTTTGATGAAAACTTCTTGCGTCGTGTCAGCGGCGTCGGAGGGGTCGTCCAGCATGCGGTACAGGAGGCTGTAGACCGGCTGGGTATATTGTGCGATCAGCCACTCGAAGGCCACTTCGGATCCGGCCTTCAACTCGGCCACGACCGCGGCTTCTTCCGTGCGGACCCCCATCGCACTAGCGAGGTTGCTCAATGTTGTTACTCCCGCCATGGCTCCCACGGCGTCAACCTCAATGATACTGAGTTCACGAATCCGTAACAACTCCGCTCGGACTCGCGGTTGACGATTCTCCTTCCAGACAGTGGCCCTCGCAGCGCGACAAGGCGCGCATTGGGGGAGGGCTCAGAGGAATAGACTCCAACCGGACACAAATTGTTCCCAAAATTGGAAGACTCGGCTGGGGCATGGTTCTTCCTGTTTGAGTCTGGGCTACGCGCCGGGTGAAGGCCTTTCGGGTGGAAGCCCTTCGGGTGGAAGCCTCCGCATTTATGCGGAGGAGAGACAATGTCCTATTCGCACCCCGGGTGCCCCACTCAATCCATCGGTTGGATTGAGTGGGATATCACACCGTTGACAGTGCGAAATCACAGACCTCCCATCACACAGCCGCATAGTCTCACGGTCTGACCGCAGGGCTCAAGCGCTATTACCTCGAAGGATCGATTCACTTCATCACATTCAGTTGTTATCGGCGGCAGCCGCATCTGGGAACGGCCGCGCGACGCGACCTCTTTCTTCGCGTTCTCGAACAGGCACGGCGAAGATACGATTTCGCACTTTTGGGATATGTCGAATGCCCGAGCACGTTCACCTGCTGATGACCATGCCCAGCATGGGCGATCCCTCGGTGGTGATGAAGGTTGCGAAAGAACGATTTACCGATTACTTCGCCAGCGGGAAGTATTGATTGATCGCGTATGTGCCATCGGAAGTCATGTTGCCGACCCCGTCGTAATGGAATGACGCGTTCGTCATGTGGTTAGCAGTGTTATAGGTCAGCTGGAAGGTTATATTGGCTGCTTGAAGAGGTTACCAAAGGAGTCGGTCGGGAGGCAGGGCGGCGAAGATTTCCCTTCGGTTGGGGAATGTCGGAGCTCAGCCACCGGCGCTTCCTTATCACACAGACCTGTGACAAACTCACTTGGTGGGATGTGCTCAGCCCAGTAAAATAGTGGACAATGAGGACGAGGGAGATTTGTCTCTTCTCCAGTTTACGCCCTTAAGAGGGAGGCGTTGACGCGATACGATCGTCATAGCGCCTATTGGCTGCTGTTAACCACTTCTGAAATAACCCCACCATTCCAGTCCAAGAAAAACGCACCTAAGTCCTTATTCCGGAATATTTTGCCTCTAAGTCTCACGCGCTCAAGATTTTGCAGACCAATTTTCAGAACGGCTGATTGTTTTCAATATTTTAGGGTAGGGTGGGGGGAGGGGGGTACCTCGAATTTCCCGTCGACAAGCCTGTCCTTTGCCGCGGAGGGAAATGTAATCGATGGGTTAACAGCAGGTGGTCAAGCGCCGCTTATTGCGGCGGCGGCGATGTCGTGGTCCCACTGGTCGTCCCACTCGTCTTCGAGGAGGGTTTCTTTGTCTTCTTCTTCGAAGTTGAGGTGGTCTTCGATGTGCTCTCGTTATCGTCCACTACAACTTTCTTCGGAGGGGCGGCTGTCGCCTGGGCCTGCAACGTCTTCACCTGGGTTCGAAGCTGTTCGAGTTGCGACTGCGTGGACGCAGCTCAACTGCTCGAGAGAATCGCCAAGATTGCGCCGGACGCTGTCGAGACTGTCGAGCTGTTGAGCCAAAGCTTCGTAGTCGCTCTTCGGTCCGAAAGCGCCGGTTGATTCCGTCAGCGAGCTCACGACATCGTACAAAGCGTTGACATTGCGATAGAGCTTGAACTCCGCTCCGATGTCCTGTGGAGCTGAGCGCACGCTGGATATCATGCCGGGAAGCGCCGCGGTCAGATTTCGCTGAATCGATTCCGCGTTGGACTCAGCTTGCCGCTTCGAGTTGCCGTCCGCTTTCCACTTCTCGATCTTTAGCTGAGAAATAGCGCCGTTCATCGCGGAACTCACCGCCTGCAGTCGATCAAGCTCGGAAAGCACCGGCGTCACCGAGTAGCTCCCCATGGGTTGCTGAACACCTGAACTCTGCGTGCTCGCCGAGGCGGCTCCAGGGGCTTGCGCCAGCACAGTAAGCGAACATATAAGCATCAGGCCCAAAAGAGCAGGGAACCGCATGAACTTTCTCCCCGGCCAGAGCTGGTTTTTGCGATCGAAAGCGGCAGGTATTCTCACAACATACTTCGATGCCAACCCGGGCACAAGTGGAACACGACTGGCTTACATCATCGCCTACGAGACTTTCACGTGCGGGCGTCAGACATGGGCGAGGTTTGACTCAACTCTGGGTGTGCGAGAGAATATAGATGGCGCGTTGGTCAGCGCCGTCCTCCTTAAAGTGGGCCTGTGGCGCAGCTGGGAGCGCGCTTCCATGGCATGGAAGAGGTCGTCGGTTCGATCCCGACCAGGTCCACCAAGTAATGACCCTTAGCGAGCTCTCCAATTTGTGCGCTGAGGTCCCTCGCACCTCGGGATTTCGGCACGCGGTTCCCGCTCCACTCACACCTCGTAACCGCCTCAAGTTCGATCCCGACCAGATCCAGCGGCGACGCTGCCTATTGCGACGCTCCGCTAACCAAGAATATTTTTCAGGTCGAATCCAGACCACGGACGCCGGACTATTGGCGGAATCTCCTTATGATCAGCAAGTTAAGTCAAAGTGTGATTGACGCGAAAAAGCCTGGAATGTGAACTGAAGTTGAGAAACATTTGAAATGTGTCGTTCGTGTCTGGCAAAGCAGTATTTGTGGACGTCACGTGGTTTTGTACACCCACTGGTCCGCAACGAAGAAATTGATCAGCGAGCAAACGACGATGGCCGCAAGGGCCGATGGCACAACTGGAGCCTTGAGCCGCTCTACGAGACAGTAGACCAGCGCCGTGTTTCCGAACACCGAGATGAAACCGTTGCCAACGTGAAATCGCCAGAGCCTGGCTATCCTCTGTCGTCTGGTTTTGAGTTCGCGGTCGCGCCACGTGAAGCCCTCGTGCCAGGCAAAGTTGTGCAAGACCACGATTTCTACTGCTATGGGCGTAGCGGCAATCGTAGAAATGAGCAGGCCTTTCGTTAACACATAAAGCAGCAGCAACTGTAGGGCTGCTCCCAGCAAGCCAACCAGGTTGAATTTGCCGAGCCGCGCCACCAGGCACCCGGCAGCAGTCATGGAAGCTCCTCCTCCCGGTACAACACAACGGTGTGCCGAATTGCGGCGGTGACAGCCATCACGGCCATTCCAACGATGGCGACAGCGCCACCCACGTCGAACAGCAGAAAGCGCCTGCCTGCAAGGTCTGCATAGGGATGCACGAGCAGCACAAGGTTTCCGACTACCAGCAGAATTCGAAGCTCGGTGGGACCGAATATCCCGTGGGAAAGGTGAAAGTGTCCCATCGTATAGGTCGCAAGATAGCTTTCGATGGAGAGCACGTAGAAGCAAACCAGCATCCCGGCCGCCATCTGCCAGTGCACATAGCCGGAGCAGGCGAGCCCGGCCATCAGCGCCAGCGCGCCGAATGTATCGGCCATGTGATCCACGTAGAACCCGTAGCGCGGCCGCTGCTGATCCCGGACTCGTGCCAGCGTGCCGTCCAGACTGTCGCCCAGCCAGTTCAGAACCAGGAAGAGATTTACCAACCACAGCGCGCGTGCGTCCCACGCCGCCAGCGCATAGGCTGCACCTGCCGCAAGTTGCGCAACAAATCCCAACGCGGTCAGATGGTCGGGACCAATGACTTTCGGTGTCCGTTCGGCCAGCCACACTAGCAGGCGTTTCTCGCTTGCGGCGGTGAGTGACTGGTGGATTCTGCGAGCCAGCACAAATCCGCTCTCTCTCCTGTCGGCAAGCATTGACTCTCTCACTTGAACCTCGCATTCGTTGTTCATCGTGATGTCCCCTTGAGACGGGCTGAACTGAGCGCGTTGCGGGTAGCGCCCAGAGTGAACGTCAGCGATTCCCGGGGCATATCCTCGATGATCGGCGTAATCAGCCACGCCAACCCGGTTGGCACATCGCGCGTAAGCGAAACCGCTTCGCACTCGATGAGCAGTCCTTCGGGCACTTCGACGAAACTCCAATACGAGTTCAGGCGCCACAGGAAGCCGTCATCGTTACCCTCGGGCAGCCTGTGCTCGTTCGCCGTGTCCGCACTTACGATCTGCCAAATGTGAGTGCTGCGCGAGAAGCTGTAGCCGCTGCCGCCGGTCAACTTGGTATGGATTTCGTACTCCCCGTCCAGCACGACCGTGACAACTTTCTGCTTCCTCATCCGCATTGCGACGGTGGTAACCCCGCCATGGTCTGGCAGAACATGGGAGGACTCAACCTCCGGTGTGTAGTACGTGGCCAGGTGGTTGTAATCCCGCAACAGCGACAGCATGTCCTTCGCCTTTCCGCCGGAGACAAGAGCCGTACCACGCCAGTGATGCAAGAGTGCTCCACCGACTTCGCGTGTGCCGCCATACGACGGGTTCGATTCGCATGGCACCCGATCTCAATTCATGCTCCGCCTCACCTCGGTCGGCTGCTCCGAGATTGAACACCGCGAGATAGGTGTCAGGGCCGGCATGCTGCTGGGCTAAACGCTTCTCCACGGCGGCTGTATAGTTTTCAAATTCCTGCTGGGCGGTCAGTGTCAGCCTTGCCGCCAGACAGGGGCCTGCGAGCAGAAGGAGGGTCACCGCTGTCAGCATTCTCAGTCGCATGGTTTGCCTCACGCGAAAGAATGCCCTGCGCGTACAGGCACGCGCAATGCATGACGCCTAAAACATTCCTCACTTGCACAACACCGTGTAAGCAATTGCAAAGTTAAGAGTTATCAGGAGTTCTCTTTACGGGAAGGAAGCTGTTTCCCGGCGTGGCCGCGGTCTTCGACCCAGGTCTCGGATAGCTCCAAGTCGCCCAACGCAGCTAGACTGGAAACTTGCCAATGACACGGGACACAGCTGACCGGGTATTTCGCTTCGGCGTCTTCGAGGTGAACGAGGCCACGGGTGAGCTTCGTAAACAGGGCATCCGCATCAAGCTGCACTCACAGCCGTTTCAGGTATTGGTGATGCTTCTTGAAAGGCCTTCGGAGCTGGTGACGCGGGAAGAGATGCGCCAGCGCCTTTGGGACGAAGACACGTTTGTGGACTTCGATCACGGCCTGAATACTGCGGTCAACAAGCTTCGCGAAGCACTCGGCGACTCCGCCGCTCAACCCCGACATGTGGAGACGGTGTCGGGCAGAGGCTATCGTTTTATAGCGCCGGTGACTCTGGTTGCACCTGTGCCGAGCGTGTCCCAGCCGCCAATCACGGATACGCCCGATGCGGCCGCCTCGGCTTCGAAGGGAGGAACCAAGTTGCCGGTCACCCTTGTAGGCGGTGAGCCGGAAGCGTTGCCAGGCTATCTTCTCGTGGCCCCCCACGAACTACCTCGCGCTTCCAGAGCGCTGGTGCGAACGCTACTCATGCTCATCCAGGCCACGTATCTGGCGTTTTACCTGGGCGCGCTCGGGAACATCCCGGAGATCCATGACATTCTTGCGGACGCTCGCCTCCCATCACCGCGAATGCTCCTGACGCTGTTGGTGATGACCGCCGTGGCACTGATCCCGGTCCGACTATTTCTATTCGCGGCTGTCGCTTTCGATTTTCAAGAACTTCCAACTAAGTTTGCCAAGCTCTTTCCGCTGCTGCTATCGATGGACCTTCTGTGGGCGTTGTCTCCGTTTCTACTTATTCATCACCTGAGCTTGGGTCTAGCTCTGGGAATGACGGCCGCGCTCGTCTACCTGCCGTTTGCTCAGCGCTCGCTGGTTCTGATGTATGCCCGAGGCGAATGAGAGCGCATCTGAGACCTTCGCTCGCCGATGACACCTGCTCATAAAACCAGCTTGCACAAAACGCACCTGATGTCGCAAAAGAGCTAGAAGGTCAGCAGTTTTTTCCCTGAGGACACACCTCGTTTCCCATTCTTACTCATCGTGGCTGGCACCAAAGCTTTGCTAGCCGAATCAAATATCTCGATGAATCGCTTATGGAAAGAGCAATAGAGACTCCTGAAGAAAGAAATTCGTCAGACACAGTTCGAGATATGTAGGTTCCTTGCTTGCAAACTTCATCGGCAAGAATGATTTGTGCTGCATGCCCTTTCTTCGAATGAGCCTCGCTCTTTTGGTATCTGACCTGCGTTGAAAACAAAATAAATCACGGGAGGACTTCATGATCGATACGACGTCACGACCAACAAAACGCGCAATCTCCAGTCAGGACGGTTCCGGATTCGCAGTTCCTCTTACCTCCATCCACCGGATCGAGGCCGATGGCGTTAACGTGTTTTATCGCGCCGCCGGAGAGGCAAACGCGCCTACGATCCTCTTACTGCACGGATTCCCCACGTCATCTTTTATGTTTCGTGAGCTCATCCCGCGCCTGGCCGATCAGTACCGCGTGATCGCGCCGGATCTGCCAGGCTTCGGATTCAGCGATGTGCCGCCTGAACGAAACTATCCGTACACTTTTGATCAACTGGCGCTCACCATCGACGCTTTTATCCAGGCACTTAAGATCGACCGCTACGCAATCTACGTATTCGATTACGGTGCGCCCACCGGTCTCCGTTTGGCGATGATGCACCCTGAGCGGGTCACAGCCATTGTTTCGCAGAACGGGAACGCATACGAAGAAGGCCTGGGCGACGCTTGGGACCCGATTCGAAAGTATTGGGCTGCACCCACGGCAGAGAACCGCGACATACTCCGCCAAAACATTTTGACAGCGGATGGAACGCGCTGGCAGTACACGCACGGCGTAGCAAATCCAGAGAGTGTTCCGCCTGAGTCATACACCTTGGATACGGCTCTGCTCGAACGCCCAGGGAACAAAGAGATTCAGCTCGACTTGATTCTGGATTATGCCTCGAACGTAAAGCTCTATCCGAAGTTCCAGGAGTATTTTCGAAAATCGAAACCTCCGTTGCTCGCGATCTGGGGCAAGAACGACCCTTTTTTCATTCCCGCGGGAGCAGAGGCGTTTCGCAAGGACCTGCCGAACGCTGAGGTTCGATTCCTTGATACCGGGCATTTCGCAACCGAGACACACGTCGAAGAAATTGCAGCGGCCATGAAACACTTTCTCGCCGCGAACTAGCCGTCCGCTCGGCAGCTTCTATGCAAAAGACACCACGCTGCAGATGCGACAGTAGTAAAAGTTGCGCAACTGCGCTAGCAACAACGTCTCGACTACCATTCAGTAGCGGCATCGCAAAGTGCCCCGGCGTGCTGCTTGTGGAGAGCTTGGCACTGGCGACTGAAAGCATCGTGGTGTAAATTGGGTCAGCACCCATAACTGCTATTCTGGGCTCGTTGAAAGGGACAAATCATGTACTCAAGTTTGCTTCGAGTGGTGGTGGTCCTTCTGGCGACCGGGACTGCAATGCTGGGCCAAGACAGCGTCGAGTATGGGAAGCTGCCGATAGTTCCGCCGAAGCTACCGAGTGCGGCGTCGGCCTTGGCGTCCCGGGTTGGCAATCAGAACGGCGCTCCCAAATCCCCGAGCGTAGTCAATATTCCTCCCGCAGAGAAGGGAAGAGCGGCGCAACCGGCGAGCCCGCAAAGCGCAGTGCCGAGCGCTGTCGCTAGTCCTGCGGCCATCTTTATTCTGGCCAACGGCGACCGCCTGGAATCAGGCGAGTACACGTTGACTGCGGAGTCCGTGCAAGTGGTCCAAAACGGCGTGCATCGCACCATCCCAATAAGCGCGGTGAATGTACCGGCGACACTGGCTGCCAACAAGCAACGTGGCATCGACTTGAAAATACCTGCTAACAAGTCTCAGATGGTTCTAGCTTTTTAGCGCCGTCTCTGCTGAGGTAGTGGTGCAGTTTGGGTGTCATCCCGAACGAGCATCCTTTGCGAAGTGAGGGATCTGGGCGGGCCGATTCGCGCCGACGCGCGAAAGGTACGGATCCATATTCAACTGCACGACTGCCCTCTGCTGAGGTAAAGGTGCCGACATTGACACTGAGGCTTATCCTGAACTGTTCAAACACAAACTGAACATATTCCCGGTACAGCAAGGAACCGACATGAAGCCAGTACCAGCCATAGTGCTGTTCGGGGCGATTGCGTGTGCGTTGTGCTCGCCCTACCTTTTTGGACAAGACGTGCACGTGAGCTCCGAGAAGGGCGTCACCACGCTGAGCGTGACGGCACAAAAACCTTACGCATTGGCAGCCTCCGGGCAGTCCAGGACCCCGATCTTGAGCGTAAGTTGCCAACAAAAAGGCAAGAAGATCGTGCACACAATCACGTTTTCGCCCGGCGGCATTCTAACCGAGCAGGAATACTCAACCTTCGGAGCCTCCGCAACGCTGACGTTGCAGATGACCGCCGGAGCGCATAAGCAATCGACGGTTTGGGTAGCTCACGGCGACATCCAAGCCTTTGACTATTACGGCAAAACTGAGCCCGAGCGCATCCAATTCCTGCAAGTCCTGCTGAGTGCCCCAACCATATCCCTCGAGTTCACTCCATTCCTGACGGGTGTGCCTGCTTCCAGCACCTTCGATCTCACGGGACTACGGACGGAGTTCGACAAACATCCTGAGTGCAGTATGAAGTAGTTGCAGACCGAGGCGTGGCGGAGTTCTCCGGCGAAAGCGCTGTGAAACGCTGTTCAATATGTGTACAGGCGTGAGTAAATCGTGCTGCACGTTGGCGCAGACTCGGCGTTTCTCAGTGAGACCCGCCTCCCGAGATCTTAAGCGCGTCGTCGCGGAATAGCCGCTGTAGCCCTACCCCTTATCATCACGGGCCTCGAGAGCGCCGCGAGAGCAGCCAACCCGCCATTCAGCGCCTCCATCCCATCGCGTGGCCGCCGTGTTTCCTAAAGCTTGCTCGCCGTATAGCCGAAGTTAAGCGGGGAGTGCCAGTGAAGCGGCGCATCGCCGAGGGAGGCGGACTCGTCACATGCAAGTAGTGATAGCCATGGTTTCCGCGATGTTGTTAGGCTTGCCGGCGATGATTCTTCACGAATGCGGGCACCTTGCAGCAGCGCGCATTTGCGGCGTCAAGGTGAAGAGGGTTGGGATGTCGTGGCTCGGCTTGTTTGTCTTGCGCGAGTGCGGTCCCCGATGGGCGAACCTGTTGATTTCCTTCTCAGGCCCGTTCGTCAATCTGTTGCTGGCATCGGCTTTGTGGAGCACCATGCCGGCTTTCGCCCAGGTGAATCTATTTGTAGGAATCGGTAGCTTGCTTCCACTCCCCAAATCCGATGGCAAGCGTATCCTGACGCTGCTTCGCTCGCCGGCCGAAGTATCCGGTTAGAGCAACCAGGAAACAATCCTCAGCAGCTCTCAATCACAGACTGAGTTGCAGGCCGGATCTGGACAGCTCACTGTAGTGTAAGAGTTCGTTGCTCCAGGTAAGCGCCCACGGTGCGCTTTCCTGTCTCCATTTGCACTTTGCGTTCGTAGGTTCCGAAGTCCCTCTTGCGAAGGATGACGGTGTGCTCTCCCGCAGGCACAGTTGCGGTATACGGAGTCTTTCCTACATAGTTGCCATCGAGGTAGATGTCAGCGCCGGTGGGATTCGACCAAACCTCTAATGTTGGCAGAGGCGGGGGCGCCGGTTTGGGCTGGGCTGGGGCAGGATCAGCTTCAGGCGGAGCAGACGGTGTCGCGGTTGCCCTCGCCGATTGCGTTATAGGCTGGTCGATATCGCAATTGACGTAGTACACCGAAAGCGATGCCGTGTTGTTGGGCTTCTGCTTTACTGCCGGAGGACTATCGCCGTTGATGGTCGCTACTATGTTCTCCAGCAGCTTGTCTCGGGTGAACCATCCGCCCGCAGGGGTATAGCGCGCTACCACATGCCCGTCCTGGTTGTAGGCGCGAGCGAATAGAGACTTTGGTTTGTCGTCGCGCCCCAAATCCAACGTGCTGGTGGTAGTCGGAGGAGTCACGCCAACATAAGCGTAGCTCCAGGTCCCCCCATAACTACTGACCGCCGCCGTGGTCCCAGACGACGGCGTAGAACTTGTATAGGTATGTGGTGAAGGTACTAGACCTTCAAACATCTGTTCAGACGATGACAGGACGACGACATAGTTGTTGAGGCTGGAAGAAGGTATCTGCGAAAAGCACAGGTCCGGGTAGGCATGCTGCTTCTGTTTGCCAGTGATCCACTTGGAAGCGAACTTGGGAACGTCGGGAACCGGCTGCCCGCCCTCAGCCACCGCAAAAGAAATGTTTTTCTTGCAAGCTTCGGCAGGCACCGGAGCCGGAGCTTGGCCCTGGACCAACGCAGCCGTGGCCGCCAAAAGAATCCATACCACTAAAGTTTTCATGTTGAATGGGGAAATTATAGCTTTCATAGCCTGACTCCGCCATCGTGGGTTAGTAGCATCCATCAATCATCTACTCGTTAGCCGTGCTATCGTCGGCGAACCTGTGATTGCCGTAATCTTGGACTCGGAGCTGTCGTCGTCGGTGTCGTCGGAAACAAAGTAGGCGTCCACGGCGGTAAGCAAAGAGTCGCTGTCCAGGACCGGCTCTCGTTCCGCGTAACGTGCTGACCAGCGAATCTGGTTGACGAAGTCGCGGGGATGGCAGGCACGCAACGGTTCACCGTTCTCTTTGATGATGGTGATCAACTCATCCACCAGCTCGCTTTTATACTCCATCCCCCACTGATCGCAAACCTGGCGGAAGATTTGGTGGAAGCGCGCGGGAGGAACAACGCCCACCTTAATCTTGGTTTGAATTCTTCGCAGGAATGCAGGATCCGCGAGTGCGGCAGGATCCAGGTTGGTGGCGAAGACCACGAACAGCTCGAACGGAATCTCGATTTTTCTGCCGCCCGCCAGCGTGAGAAAGTCAATGCCGCGATCGAGCGGCACAACCCAGCGGTTCAGCAGTTCATCGGGACGGAGGCGCTGGCGCCCAAAATCGTCGATGATTAGCACACCATTGTTGGCCTTCATCTGTACTGGAGCGGTGTAGAACTTCGTAATCGGATTCAGTTGCAGTTCCAGCATTTCAAAGGTGAGCTCTCCACCTACCAATACGGTTGGGCGACGGCAGAGTACCCAGCGCTTATCGGTGTCATCGGGAAGAGGTTCATCGACCTTCGAATGGAGCTGAGCATCGTACACGGTGATGATTTGTCCATCCATCTGGACAGCAAAAGGTATCCACACCCGATCATCGGAAAATACTTTAGGAATGGCTGTAGCGATGGCCGTTTTCCCTGTTCCCGAAGGTCCATAAAGAAAAATCGAAGCACCCGAATTGAGAGCTGTTCCTAGCTTTGTTCGCGTCGGTTCATCGAGTACCAGGTGCGAAAAGGCGCGCTGAATGTCCGGCGGAAGTACATCCAAATTCCGTACACTCTGGCGACGGGTCTGCTCGACATAGTCGGTTAACGAGACCGGCGCCGCGCCGACATAGTGATTCAGGTTCAGCAATTCCAGGGCGCGCGACCTGCCCTTCGCTGTAAGTCCGATCTGCGGAGCGTTCTTGGTCATTCCGGTGACTTCAGTGAGTTGTTCTGAGCGCAGCCGCCGAAATAGATCGTCCACTACGAGGTAGGAGAGGCACATCATTGACGCCAGCTCCACCATTGTTGGGGGCGCCATTACATGGATGGTCTTTAGAGCCAACTCCTCGAGCAATGGTCTGCGTACACCAAGCTGCGAGACTGAATCAGGAGCTGTCATTACATCGAAACGAGGTTCGGATTCGACTTCGACGCTAAGTGGCTGCATGTACTCTCCGGCCAGAGGTCCTAAGGGCAAGCATACCCCCACCCGTGCCATATTGACATCGCACTTTTAGGGTAATCAGTAATCTAAATTGTCTCTACAGGTGCTGGATTGGAGAATCTCAAGTAACCACTTCGGAGAAAACCGCGTGACCTTGGTGTCTTGCCGGCAGTATCGGGCGGCCAAAGAATGGGGTACACTTGAATACAGTGACTTTGTCAGTTGGGAGTTGTCACAGAAGAGTGTGACAAGTCGTTGGTCTTCATTTCGAGCACATAAAGTGGGATTTCCTTGAATTTGCCAAGGCGGGATTAGTCGTGGTCGGCCGCTCATCACACTTAAGTGGTGTCACTTTACCTCATAAATTGTTGCATTTCCGTTGCACTCAACCTACACTTAGGTCGTGTTCTGAGCACCTTTCCTGGAGGATGCCAGAATTTCAGCAGGAGTTACGAAAGGAACGGGTATGCCATCTCCTTTTTCATCTGCATTAGCAAAGCTGGACGATAGTCTGCAGAGTATCCGGAGCCAGCTCGATCAGCTTGGTGCAGCAATGGAGGTTAATAGCGAACAGCTCAACAATCTCTTGGCTGACGCCTGGGTTCACGGGGAGGCTCTGCGTGACCTGATCCGCAGCGAGCGTCCCGATGCGAAGTGGCTCGATCGAGAGTCGCTGGGACAGTTAGTACAGAATTTGGAAGTTGCAATCCTGCGCAATCAGGAGAGACGAGCAAGACTCCTTAGTCTGGCCGCCGAACTGGAAGTTGGAGCAGTGAGACACCGCTTCCAGGCTCGAAGCACTGAGCTGAACAATTTGCGCTTGCAAGCTATCAATGAGTTGCGAGCCGAGGCTGCCATTCAGGAGCAGGAGAAAGAACTCCCCGGACCAGGCGCCAACGAGTGGCTGCACTGGGTATGCAATCTGCAGGACGAAAAAGATGCTTCAGTCATTACTGACCTGGGCAAGGATTTTCCGGCTCTAGAGTGCTTCGCCGGTGAAATGGAAGAGGCCTACTGGGTGCCAGGCGAAGTACCCCACAACGGCTCGGCGACAGGTTCTGCGTCGTCGAATGGCTCAGGGGAACAAAGTACGGCTGCTGCGTACGCGGGTGCTTCAGGCGCGGTCGTCACGCCCGGCGACAAGCTGCCTCCGGCAACCGCGTCGCGCTGGCCGGCGCCCGTCACCATGGGAGCAAGTGAGTATCAGCAATCTAAAGCGTAGATTGCGTGGGCAGCAACTCAAGGCTGGGTCTTCCGCTAAAACCCTCGATAGCGCGATCCCCTCACGAGTCCAGTTAGTCCCTTAATTGAAATAAGGGAGTCGTAGCGATGAATTACAAGTGACTCTAGGATGCCCACTATAATCCACCTCGGAATTGCAGAGTGTGAATGCAAGAAAATTTGTAGCTTAGGTAAATCGCTGTCTTGAAAAATTTCTAATACATGTCACAATTGCGCTGCTGGGAGAGCACTTTTCGGCGACCAATCGTGTAGTTCCATCGTAAGCAATGGAGCTGCCGACAACGTGACTCTGGTTTAGGAGTAAGCATGAGTTCCTTGTGGCACTTTACCCGTGAATCTCTCGACCAGTCGTTGTCCGTTCTTCAGGAAAACCTGGCAAATCTAAAAGCTGCAAAACCTGTCGATACTACTCAGCTGATCCAGAACTTTGAAGCTGCCGCGGAATCGGCGCGAAATTTGCGCTCCCTGGTGTCGTCAGAAATACCTGACGCTTCGTGGCAGACCCGGAATGAACTGGAAGCACTGCTCGACCAGATAGAGGGAATCCGGGAGCTGAAAGCGCGGCGTGCCCGATTGTTGGATCTCGCCTCTGGGTTGCAGCGCGGCAGCATCGTACACCGGCGGGCAGCGCGTGTCGATCAACTCAATCAGCTCCGTGACAGCGCAATTAACCAACTACGCACCTTGGCGGAGAGAGAAGAGATGCCCCCCTCGCTACCCGGGCCCGACCCGGACCAATGGGTGGAATGGGCTTCCAACCTGAAAGAACCTGAAGATTCTGAGTCCCTTAAGACTCTGCGCGGCTTGTTTCCGCAGCTCGACGCTTTCGTTGCTCATCTGGAGCCCGAAATGTGGCGGGTGGCAGCACCAACTGCGTTTTAGGAGATTGCTATGAGTTCAACATCGCAGGAAACCCGTGCCCGCCTGGACGATTCTTTGGTCCTGCCGGTTGAGAGCTGGGGATACCTTAAAGCCGGCCGATCGATCGAGCTCAAAGACGTCGTCGCTCAGCTCAAGCTCGCGGCCGAAGCTGCGGAGAAGCTACGCTCCTTCGTCTTATCCGAGCGACCGGGTGCGTCTTGGAAGAATCGGCAGGAGCTTGATGCAATCCTTGAGAGCATAGACAAAGAGATTCGCGTTCGGACACTGCGTTCGCAGTTGCTGGACCTGGCGGCCGAGTTGGAGCGCGGAAGAGTGGTGCATCGCCGGGCAGCTCGCGTAGAGCAATTGAACCAATACCGTGACCAGGCGATCAAAGAACTGCGCACCAAGGCCGGATCTAAGGCCGTGCCGGCAGTGCTTCCCGGACCTGCGGCAGACCAGTGGTTTGATTGGGCGTGCGCTCTGGAAGAGCCGGGGGACACCAAGGCCCTGGAAACTTTGCGAAGCTCATTTCCTGCGCTGGACGATTTTGTTTCTCACCTTGAGCCGGGCATGTGGCAGGTTGAGGCGGCGCCTGAGACTACTCAACCCAGGACGGAAAAGTCCAGGTACGAGATCGTTCAGAAGGATTTGCGCGAACGCCTCCGGAATCTCGCAAGTGAGTTGGAGCGCGGCAGCATCGTGCACCACCGGGCGGTTCGGGTCAGTCAGCTGAATCAACTTCGAGATCAGTCGGTCAAGGAATTGCGGGACCAGGCTAACGCCAAAGGCATGCCCTCTCCGTTGCCGGGCCCTGCGGTAGATGAATGGGTGGAGTGGGCTTACAGCTTGAGAGAGCCCGAGGACGCCGAGGCGGTTGAGAGTATCCGCAATGGATTTCCGCACCTCGATGATTTTATCGCCCACCTTGAGCCCAACATGTGGGTTCCGGGCACTGCGGATTTCGTCGCACCGGTAGCAACTGTAGATAAGCCGGCGCCGGAACCCGTGGCGGTCGCAGCTGCCGCGGCTGGTGCCTCGTCGTCGCGCTCGGCTGCGGTTGTCACGCCGCCTGCTCCTCGTATGCAAGCGCCTCCACTGCTGGTCGATGAAGATGAAGAGGATTCGTTGGGCGACCGGCTGCGCCAAAAAAGCAAGTCCGTTACTGGCTGGGTGCAGGCTCGCAGAAAGCCTGCCTCAGTCGAGAATGCCTCCGGCAAGAACAATCCGAAGGGCAAGCGAACCACGATTGTTGTCTCAGCAGCGGTGGCATTGGTCGCTATTCTGGGAATCGTGGGCTGGCGGTCGCATCGTATGCACTCGACTGTTAGCGTGGTCAGGGCTGAAGGCCCAGCGCCCAGCATCACTGCGAATCAGGCCACAGATCCCAACGGCACCAATCCTGTTAACGGCCAGGCAGCAGGACAGGTTGCGGATGTCGCGCTGAAAGACTCCACTAATGGCGGAGTGACCGTAACCACACCGGCGAATGCCGGCTCGCCGTCGGATGCCTCGAAAGCACTCAAACCGAAGGAGGAGACAACTCCGGCCTCAGTTGATTCCACGAAAAAGGCAGCTCAACTCGATGATGGTCAGTTGCGCACTCCGACCGCGATACCGAAAGCAGGCAAGGGATCGGGCGCGGCTCCGGCCGAAAGCGCTCCTGACCTGCTAGCTCTTGCAAGACCATCATCGGGAAATCGTGTACTTCCAGATGTTGCCTCAGTTCCGGTAGCCAAGCCGCAATTTAGCGGTCAGAGAGAGAAGGTCTCGTCCGGAGTTACCCAGGGTCTATTGATGCAGAGCGTCAAGCCGGTATACCCATTGCAAGCCCAGCAGGCACATGTACAGGGAACCGTGGTCTTGAACGCTGTGATTGGGAAAGATGGAAGCGTAGAAAGCGTGAAAGTAGTCAGCGGCCATCCGATGCTTACGCAAGCGGCGATGGATGCGGTCAAGCGGTGGCGGTACAAGCCTTATTATCTGAATGGAGAAGCCGTCGAAGCTGAGACTGAGATCAAAATCAAGTTCACCCCTCAGTGATGTGATAACAGCTTTAGCGGATTTGGGGTGTTGACTGCATTCTTGTCGTTTTGCTTTGGGGTAACTACAGCGACCAGGTACCTACAAGTTCGCGAACTTTGACCAGGCCTTCTACCCCTTCCTTGAGCATGTACTTCAAGGGGGTGGCTCCATCGAAAAGTGGGTTCGAATGGGGACGGTGGACCCACTTGTCTCCACGTCTGGTTCCGTAAAGCACAGTCAATCCCTTAGCGATCGCGGCCAAAAGCGAGATCCTCGTCAACTTGTCCGGTTCCAGGCTCACGTGCTTTCCTTCCCGTAGCTGACGAAACTGAGTGCGAGGAATTCCTGCGAGCTGCCGCGCTTGCCCGTCGTTCAACTGCCACGCGTTGACCACCTTCATAAAATCGCGAGCCGCCGTCTTGTCTATCTGTGCCTTTTGAAGTCTGCCTGATCCCTTTAGGATGGGACGGTCGTTCCAAGTGAACGCCGGTCCCTGGGCGCTTCTAGAGTCGCCCTTTCGAGCACCCGGCGGCATTGTTTTGCTTTGGCCAGAATTCGAGTCGCTGGTCGAGACAGCTTGAAGGTCCGACGATGGCGGGGCCGCGCGCAGTGGGTTTTCGTTGGAAGCCGAGTGACCTTCTGCTTTTCCCACGTCACGTATCTTCTCGAATATGGCGAGCAGCTCCCGAGCTAAACGATCATAGTCCTCAGGCTGTGTGTCGATTGTTCCGTCGGCCGTCCCGGGTAGCGGCTCTCCGTCAGATTCTTCGGCCGCTCCTGCGCCTTCTTCGGAAGAGAATCCTTCGGAAGAAGAGTCTGCGCCATGAGTTTCGCTTGGTACCCAATGCTGCTCGTCGACATCAACAAGGAATTCTTCTACCGCCGGAAAATCGCGACGCAAAGCTTCTAGCGTTGTGCCCTCAGCTTCCGTCTGAAGGCCACAGGCCCAATGTATCCACTTGCCGGACGTGGGACCAGGGAGCTCTTTTTCCTGGGGGGTACTAGTCGCCATTTCCAGCAATTCGTTGACAGCCCGAAGCCGCAGCTCATTCAGCGCTTCGGTACGATTGACGCGATGGTGCCGGACTCGACCGTCGCGCAATTCCGTAGCAAGATTTAGTAGCTTGAGGCGGCGGTGCTGGACACGCCTTAAGGTCTTGAGCTCATGGACGAGTCGATCGAGAACTGCCTGGTCGAGCTCATTGGCGTTGGAACGCTGGGCGCTGATTAGATCACTCAGGATGGTTGCACACTGGCAAGCCTCCGCCAGACTTCGGCGCAACTGGTCCTCATTGAAATCCAAACCTGCACGCAGTCGTTCAGTCTGGGTTTGGATGATCTGCAGGTTTTCGTCCAGCTTAGTCAGCGAGGACGAAAAGGGTGACAACATGCGGCTATCTTCTACAGTATTCACTTGATTGCCAGCCTATAAACGAGCAATCTCGCATTTGACGTTTATATTCGCACGCTGGATGATTTATCGCAATCATTTGAATTACCCGACATTTATCAGTCGGCTACCCGCAGGTTCCGCCATCATTCGCGTCGCTGCCCCCATGCCGCTATCGGCCATTGTCCGCCGCAAATCTTCCGCAAGATACATTCCCAAAAGGTGTGTCTGACACGGTGTTTTTGCCGCCACACTGTATCCTGTTGCCTGCAGGCGAGTAATCCGACGAGCTTCGCTTTCAATGCGGCGAGGCGACGTCGAGCGGATAGGGTTTCCCAGTCGGATGCGACACGAGACGAAACGCAACACGTTCTGGATTGCAGTCTTCATAACTCTGTGCGCTTCGCTGACCTTGCCATTCTTCTTCGTACATGAGCCTCCACTGCTGGACTATCCAAACCACCTGGCGCGCACCTTCATCCTGAGTCACATTCACGATCCAGCATTCACGTTTTCGAAGTACTACCAGGCAGACTGGAAACCCTATCCGTACATCCTGTGGGATGCGCTGATGGTTGGGCTGCAGAAAGTCTTGCCTGTCGAGAGGGCCGGGAAGCTTCTTCTCATCATCAACACAGCCCTGCTGCCAATCGCCGTTGCGTGGTTCCTCTGGCAGGCGAATCGCACCGAAATCAAGCTCGCCTTACTCGGGTGTGCGCTCTCTTACTACACCCTTTTCTTATGGGGATTCACCGCATATCAGCTCGGTGTAACCCTATGTTTCATGATGCTCGGAACCTGGCTGTGGTATAGCCGAAAGCCTTCAGCCTCGCGAGCAGCGTCATTTGCTGTGATCTGCATCGCCACCTATTTGGCTCATGCGCTTGGCTTTGCCGCGGCAGCATTCATCCTTGTGCTTTATGAACTTACTGCCTTCCATTGGCGAGGGATATTTCGGCTTAGCTGCTTTTTGGCGCCGCTGTCGCTGCTGTTTTTGTGGGCCCGTCCTGGTCTTTCAACTCAGAGCAGACTAGTTATGCGGCCCATCATGGAGAAGTTTGTCGCCCTGAGAGCGGTGGCGACGATGGGATATGACTCAAGACTGGAGAGCGTTGTTCTCGGCGGGCTTGTGCTTTGCTTGCTACTCGCCATCGTGCGCAATCGCGAGCTTCGGGTGAACGGGCGTTGGCTGGCCGCAGCCATCGGCCTGTTCCTGATATTCCTGTTGCTCCCGAATGGCTGGGGAGAAAGCTTCGACGTTGACGTGCGTCTGGTACCACCACTGTGGCTGCTCAGTCTTGCTGTGTTTCGCGTGGGTCGTCGCGCAACCTGGATCGCGTTGCTTGCCATTGCACTGGTGGCGGTAAGGGTGCTTGATATTACGACGGGATTCGAGTCCGAGGTGGCGAAAGGCGTCGTGATGAACGACGCTATCGAGCATCTTTCCAAGGGCGCCAGGATCTTTCCGCTGGTGGACACGTGTAAAGATGATGATCCGCTAGACGACTATTACATTCATTATTGGACTTACGCAGTGATACGTCGCGGGGCAATCTCGCCTTACCTGTTCGATGTTCCCGGACAAACGCCGATGCGGATCACGTACGAGGCGTACACGCCGGAGGGTTATTGGGACCATTGCTACGACACCGAGCCGGATTGGCAACTGGTTGCGAGAGATTATGACTATATATGGAGCTATGGTGACACTCGATACCAGCGCGGCATTGAACAAGTTGCAGAGCTGGTCTTCAAGCATAGTCCGCTAGTCTTGTATCGGATCGATAAGCGCCGAATCGTAAGTCCGGTAACTTCCGAGTGACGCGGATTAGTCAGGTTGGAAACAGAGTCGCAAGCGTCAAGCCGGGAGCAGTGCCGGAGTACATATGACGTAATCCGGCATTGTCAACTTATGCCTTAACTACCTGCCCAGCTCTCCTCGGAAACGCCTTCAGACCGGGTCGCTTGAGTCTGTGGCCGTGCCGGCAAATCCATCGCGAAGAGGCCCTGAATGTTTTCATACAGGCGTTGGAACCGCCGGCTGAGGTCAGCCGGTTCTGGCCTTACGGTCGGTCGTACCGACAGCATCTTATCCAACTCACTTAGCAGGGCTGCACTCGCCGACAGTTTAGTTTCACTCGCTCGCAGGCCGTCTGCCAGGGAAGCCTGGCTATAGCCGGTGGGATGGCGTCCCAGTAGAGCCTGCAGCATGACCACGCCGAGCGAAAAAACGTCTGACGCGCACGACAATCCCTTGGCCGCTCGCGTCTGCTCCGGCGAAAAGTAGCCGCGTGTTCCAAACGGCTCCCGTGCAGCAGGACTATTGTCTTGTGCCAGGTACCGGGCTGCACCGAGATCGATGAGGACTGCGCCACCGGATTCCTTCAGCATGATGTTCGAGGGCTTGATGTCGCCATGAACAATTTGCCGCGACCAGATTTCTCCAATTGCAGTCGAGACATCACGCCCTATCGCCAGGACCTCAGGTTCTTCCAGTCGTCCGATCTTTAATTGTTGGCTGAGCGTCTTCCCCTCAATAAATTCCCACGCCACGTATCGCGTTCGTCTTCCCGCCACATCACAAGAGCCATGTTCAATCAGCCGCGCCAGGGCCGGATGCGAGATGTTCTCCATGGCGGCGATCTCGCGGCGCACGCGAATGTCCTGAGTGTGATAGAGGTGCAGCTTCAGGGCTACGACATCTTCCGTTGCGGTGCCATCTGGGCGTGACATCCTGGTCGCACGGAAAACTGCTCCTTGACCGCCAACGGCAATAGGGGGACCCACGACAAAGCGGTTCTCCAGCGCTGCTTCTACATCTGTAGGCGCAAACTGTACCGGCATACTATTTGTAAGCGATGATGACTTGCTTACATTTTCCTTTCCACAGGAAGTTGGGAGTTGTTCAGACTATAGCTCTTTTCAACAAGAATCTGAACGAGTAATCGTCATAGAGAGGAGCCGAATGTGCCAAATAAATCATTAGCGGCATCAAGTGGCCGAATCATGCTATCGGCACGAGGCGATCCCTGGCATCTAAATGTTGTCGACTCGCCTGATGGTGCCATAGTGCTATCGACTCCGGAACCTGGCTACCGTAGTATGAAAGAATTCGGTTGAACTTATTTGCAGGGTAGCGCACTACATATTGGAGTTCATGAAACTCGCCGTCGTAATTGCCGCATACGATGAAGCCGAAAATATCGGTCCGCTCACCGAGCGCCTGATCCGTACGCTCGATTCGTTACCTGGCGCATCATGGAAACTGATCTACGTCATTGAAGGAAGCGACGGAACAGTTGCGATTGCCAGACGATTCGCTCGGCAGAGAAGTGAGATTGAAGTTCTCTATGACGAGCAGCCCAGCGGATTGGGGCGGGCGTTTCGGCGTGGCTTCGATGCGATTCCCGTTGACAGCGACTTCGTAGTCACGATGGATGCCGATCTCAATCATCAGCCGGAAGAGATCCCGCGTTTGCTGGCGGGCCTGCGCGAGAGCAATGCTGACATCGTAGTCGGTTCGCGTCGCCTCGACCAGAGTTCGGAACATGGCACACCCGCATGGAAGCGTGCTCTCAGTCAGCTAGGCAATCGCTGCATGTACCTCTTCATGGGCAAGGGCACCCTGGATCTCACCTCAGGTTTTCGTGTTTACCGGGCCGAAGCGCTGCGACAGATCGCATTCAAGAGCCCCGGATTCGCCTTTCTGCCAGAGATTCTCATACTGGCCGCGTCTCGCGGGATGAAGATTGTCGAGGTACCCATATGCTTCGTGTTTCGCACTAGCGGGGACTCGAAAATGCATCTAGGACCAACCAGCATCAGCTATTTGAGGCTGTTCTTCGCTCATTTTCGATCGACACTGCACCAGCGTTCGGCTGCGGACAATGAGACTCGGCGAGAGAACGCCTGAAGCACATTCCGCGCTGACTTGCATCGCAAAGAACTTTTCTTAAGTCCCGACCACTCCGCAGAGCGACCGCCTACAGATTCCTTGTGCACGCGAGCACCGGCTAGAGC
This sequence comes from uncultured Acidobacteriaceae bacterium, assembly GCA_963819645.1. GTDB lineage: Bacteria > Acidobacteriota > Terriglobia > Terriglobales > Acidobacteriaceae > CAVVDY01. Next base: position 20,451 of record CAWFWZ010000002.1, on the reverse strand, counting down.
TATCATGTGGTTGTCACCTGTCTGGTTAAGATATCCGGTTGCCGCCCGACGTCAGGTTGTCGCAAAGCGCTAGTCGGGCGAGGATCGTGTCAGATTGACAATGGGTTGGTAGCGCAATAGCGAGGGAGATATTCGCCGCCGGCCAAGATGTGGAAAGCTCGTATGTCGTTAACTTTATTATCTGCGTTGGCAAAACTCGATGAGAGTGTCCGCGTCCTGGAAGAACGGCTGCAGTGTCTTGGTGCAGGGCTGGAAGTTTCCAAGGACCAATTCACTCAGAACCTGAGAGAAGCTCGTCAGAACGCAGACGCTGTCCGTGAACTGGTTCGCGCCAAGTCTCCCGATGTCGACTGGACCGATCGTCAGGCTCTGGAAAAACTGATCCGCGATTTGGAAGCTGCCGAAGCCGGTCGCAAGGAGCTGCGGCTCGGCAGATTACTGGAACTCGCGGAGGAATTAAGCGCAGGAAGCATCACACACCGTCTCAAGAGCCGCGTTACGTCGCTGGGAGAATTACGCGAGGCTGCGGTGCGCGAGCTTCTGGCCGAGGCCGCTGAGGATCAACCAAAAGATCTTCCAGGGCCAGATGCGTTTGCATGGATGCAGTGGGCATGTGGCTCGCAAGGAAACGCGAATGCAGCGCAGTTTTCCGAATTGGAGAAGGATTTTCCTGCTCTCGTACGCTTTGCCGGTGAAATGGAGGAAAGCTACTGGCAACCTCGGGAATCCTCACATGAGATTCCGGAACAGGTTGCGATCGACGAATCTTCTTCCATGCAGCAGGCGTCAATTCAGCGCCAAGCTCCACCACTTTCAGAATCAGCCCCCGCCTTTGCTGCTAGATATGGTCACTTATCCGCCGCGAAAGCAGGCCAAGTTGAGACCGTCGCGCAAAATATCGTTGCACCGGCTGTGGCGCAGGGTGCCAAGGATCAGGCGGTCGAATCTTCGCTGCCCGCCACTCCCGATTCGCGCTCGGATGTAGCTCGAATGCTGGCGGCTGTCGCGGCTCATCGTGTCAACCGCTCAATCCCCGTCGAAAGATCTTCGCAGGAACCTGCCGAAGGTTCCGCTGCAGCCGCCGAGCCGGCGCCTGTGGAGCCGATACCGTTTACTTTTCAATCTTTTCCTGTAGCGGATGCAGAGTCAGTCGAAGAAGAGCATAAACATTCCCGCTTTAGTCTCAACCGGAGCGTTCTTTTTACGGTTGGGGCAATCGCCCTTATCGTCCTGGTGATGGTCGTGATTTCTGCGATGAGCGGTAACCTGACCGGCAAGCGTGGCAGCTCACCCCCGGCGACAGTTGCGAGCGATTCTGCAAAAGAAAATTCGGTCGCCACGTCTGAGGCCCCGGTTTCCGACCTCGAGCTTGTGGGACAGATTGAGCAGCGGCTCAAAGCCATCCAGGGCAGCTCTATTTACGTCACCGTCCAGCATGGAACTGCTATTCTGGAAGGCCAGGTTCCTTCAGAGGAAGCCTTGGCGACAGCCGAGGAGCTGACCCTGCAATCGAAGCAGATCAAAATAATTCGCAATCGAATACAGATCGCAAAAGCTGGACCTCTTCCTTCTGCGAATCGTCCAGCAAAACCCAACCCTGCTAGTGCTGAATAGATCGCGGACGCCACTTCAATTCAGCTTATGTGCCCAGGCGCCTGAGAGATCGCCGCGACTAAAACCACCAGAGACTCCCTGGTCGTTGGCATAGCGATAAAGCGCTGCGACGAAAATGCCTCGCGCCGCAGAGTTGATGACCCCTAGCAATATCCAATAGATCACCATGGCAGCGGCGCCAGCTAACATCGCCTTGGGACCCAGACCGGAACGGGCGCCCATCGCCGGGAGCAATAAACCCGGAAGGGCAAGCAGGGAGAAGATAAGTCCAAAGCTGAAGCCTCCAACAACCTCTTCGCCCCATGTCTTGCGAAATATTCGTCCGGATTTATAGAGCGCCTCGACGGGACCCATGTTTTCCGCGGCGAGCAGAGGGACCACGAAGAAACTGGCTAGCGTCCACGCCAGGCCGATGATGCTGGCCACGAAACGCCCCAGGAACCTCAGACGGCGCTCCAGCATCTGCAACAGCATGCCGACGGTTGCGGAGAGCAGGGCCCACTGAAGAATGCTCCACTTGCGTTCCCACGCGATCTCCAGGCCGTCGCTCAAGGTCGCCTGTCCTCCTGCCAGCCGATTGGATGCAATGCTTACCAGCGCCACGTTGAAATAGATCCCGATGCTGTAGGTCACGAAATAGAAAAGGAATAAGAATGGCGACATCTGCTGCCAAAGTATTTTCTGCTGCGCCGGATCCTGGGGAATCGGCCCCGGCGGTAACACGAGAAGTATGCCGCTGCCGAAGATCGTGACCGTCGCGGCGACACAAAAACTTGCCGACAGCACCGGCAGCCACATTAATTGCCTGTCCGATTTCAATATCGCTAAGCTTTGTCCTAGCAGATCAAAACTTCGAAAGAATCTGTCCATGAAGGTCTCCCGAAATTGCTAATAATTTTTCAGAACACTCTGTATGCAGTTGAAACTATTGCGAACGCCGGACAGAACGGCCGAACGGATCGACCCAAGCACTGCGTTCAACAGAGCTACAAAATGATGGCTTTTTGCGCAGCCCCATTATCAACCTTATTGTTAAGCGGAGGGAATTAGAAATGCAGATTACCTAGTAACCAGATCTAGTATCAGGGTCATTCATGGTGACTACGACCGTGAGGATCGAATTATCCAGCGAGAAAACAACCAGGCGGATTCCGGCCCGAGCGGCAGAACATCATCAGCACCATAGCCCAACTACAGTGACTGACTACCCTTCCTCTGAAGCCGGCTTCTCCTCTTTGCGGAGGAAGTATGCATCAACCGCTTCCAGCAAGGTATCCCGATCCAGGCACGGCTCGGCTCGCTTGTAACGTGCCTTCCAGCAGATGCGGTTGACCAGGTCTCGCGGATGGCATGCGCGTAGCGGTTCCTTCAGGTCCTTGCGGATGATTTGAATCAACTCATTGATGAGTTCCCCGTTAGCCTCAAGTTTGCAGGTGCCACAGACCGCCTTGAAGATGGCGTGGAACTGCTCTTCTGAAACAGCTCCTACTTTGATTTTGGTCTGAATCCTTCGCAAGAATGCCTCGTCGCCCAGCGATGAAGGTTCCAGATTGGTGGCAAACACCACGCAGGGCTCGAACGGGATCTCGATCTTTTTGCCTCCCGCCATGGTGAGGAAATCGATTCCGCGGTCGAGGGGAACCACCCATCGATTGAGCAGTTCTTCCGGGCGCATCCGCTGCCGTCCGAAGTCGTCGATGATCAGGACGCCGTTGTTCGCCTTCATCTGCACCGGAGCGGCGTAGATTTTAGTGATCGGATTGAACTGCAGCTCCAACATCTCAAGCGTCAGCTCGCCGCCAACCAGGACCGTAGGCCGATGACAGAACACCCAGCGTTGATCGCTACTTTGCGAGACGGGATGGTTGAGCTTGTCATGGACGTCAGGATCGTAGACGCAGATAATTTGGCCTTCGACTTCTACCGCGTACGGCATCCACACCCGGTCCACCGCGAGTACTTGCGCCAGCGCCGCCGCTATCGTGGTCTTTCCCGTGCCACTGGGGCCATACAGGAAAATCGACGTGCCGGAATTCAGCGCCGTTCCCAGCTTTTCCAGCATGTCGGGGTCAAGAACAAGGTGCTCGAACGCACGCTCCACCAACGGCTCGTCCACGTCCAGATGGCGCACGCTCTGGTTTCGAACCTGTTGTTTGTAGTGCTCAAGCGAAACCGGAGCCGGTCCCGTGTACTGGTTCACCACCATCAATTCCGCCGCTCGGATTCTGCCTTGCGAAGTGATGGCGATCTGCGGAACATTGCCGGTCATTCCCGTGAGTTCGCAGAGCTTCTCGGCACGCATTCGGCGAAGCAGCTCGTTGACCACAGTGAATGGAAGTCGGATCTGCGCCGCCAGTTCACGCAGCGAGAATGGCCCGGAGAGATAAAGAATTTTCAGAGCAAGGTCTTCCAGCAGCGACTGGCGTACTCCAGTCTCGGCCACAGATTCCGGAACGCTTTCAGGTCCCAACCAATACGCGCTTCTGGCAGACGCGGCTATGTCGATCGCAACCTGAGCAGCGATGGATCCGGAACTATGAAGTGGGTTGCGCCGGACGCCGCTCCCGTTTCCCGCGGAAGAATCCATGCCTCGGCGGGCGGGCACGGATCCGGAAGAGTGCAGAAGACTCTTGCCGCTCCGCGATGCCGCGACAGATCCGGAAGTGTGCAGCAGGCTCTTTCCTGACGACGTTGCGGGAACCGATCCCGAGGTGTGCAGAGGAGTCTTCACTGACGGCGAAGACTCCACGCCAGTCTGCTTCGCGGTAACAGAGCCGGAACTATAAAGTGGGTTGCGCCGAAGCTCGCTCTTGCCCTGATCGTCCATGTGTTCCTCCGATTACTACTCGTCCCCAAGACTGTCACAGACAGTTTCCATGCGGCGATCGTCGCTAGCCGCAACATTGATTATTCGTTTTCTCGCAACTCCCTGATCACCTGCGCCAGTTCTTCCACGCCCCGCAGAAAAGGCTGCCAGCGTGGGTCCGCGCGAAAAGTCTCGAGCGCGGGATCCACCGCAGCAAGGGCGAGGTTTGCAAAACCAGAATCGCGAGCCCGCTCCAGTTCGGCGAAACCGTTGTCCAGATCACCCACCGCTCCGTGGATGGTGGCAGAGAAATACGCGCTCTCCGGCATGGTTCCAGAATCATATTGAGAAAGAATGCCAAGCGCCTGCTCGCGATCGCCTGAGAGAGCGGTAACGTAGGCCAGCATAAGTTCCCAAGTGAGTGCAGGCTCCTGATTCAAGACTTCTTGCATCTGTGCCAGCGCATCGGAAAAACGTTCGGAGCGGGCCAGCACAAGCGCATGCACCGCGCGGGCCATGTTGAAATTGGGATTGATGTCGAGCGTGCGTTGCAACTGAGCGTCCGCCTCGTCCCAATTTCCCTGGTAGTACAAAACCAGCCCGTAACAGTAGTTGATGGGCGCCATCAGCGGATCAATTGCGCAACCTTCTCGGGCATGGTCGGCGGCTTCCTCCAGACGGTTGCACGCCGCGAGCGCCAGCGCATACGCATAGCGCGCAATCGCCGAGTCGGGATTCAACTCAAGAGATCTCTCCGCCTGCCAGATTGCCTCGGCAAGATTGAAGTCGCAGAACAGCTCAGCCAGACACAGCGCTGCATGCGCTTCCGACAGCGTCTGGTCTAACTCAATCGCCTGCCGGGCAGACGCTTTCGCCTCGCCGAGCGTCTGCGTCGTATCGACTCTGCCCACAACCGGGAGCATGGCATAGGCGATCGCCATGCATGCATACGCCGGAGCGAGCTTTCCATCGGCGTCGATGGCCTGCCGATAGAGTTCGATGGCGCGCTGCAATGCTTCCGGGGTCCACTGGATTGTGTTCTCATTCGCGCTAGCGAACAGTTCCTCGGCTGAGTTGTTTTTGTGTACGCGCGCCGGTGACGGCTTGGGCGCTTTCTTGCCACCCGATGAGGAAGGCGCCCGCAGCCGCTCGCCGACTTGCCGGGCAATCTCCTCGTGAATTTCCGTGGCATCGTTTGTACTGCAACTAAACTGCGAGCCCCAAACTTGCGTGTCCTTCGCCACGTCGATGACTTCTGCTCGAATCGATAGCAGATCGCCACGAGCCGTGACCCGGCCAGTTAGAACAGCGCGCACTGAAAGCTCACGTCCTACCGCATAGGGATCGTCGGTGTGTTCGCGATAGCGAAAGGCCTTGCTGCGCGGAACCACCCGAAGCTTGGGTAAATGCGAGAGACCGTCGAGCACGCCTTCGGCGATGGTGTCGCACAGGTGATCAAGCTCCGAATCCCCGGTCCCGTTGACGAACGGCAGCACCGCCAGGGAATCGACAAGCTTGCCCGCTTTGCGAGCCGTGGGGGTAGTTGGGGGCGCAACCTTCACCGAGTGCCCATCCCGCAGGCGCCGCAGGTCGGTCAAAACCTCCGCTGCACTCTGGTATCGCAGCCGGCAATCCTTTTGCAGCAGCTTGGTGACGATGTTGCAAAACGCCGGCGGAAGCCCAGAGTTGAAATGTGAAAGCGGAACGGGGTCGCGGTTCAGAATCGCATCAAACGTGAGCGCCGTGGTAGCACCGGAGAAGGGAAGAGCGCCGCTCGCCATTTCATACAGCACGATTCCGAACGAGAACAGATCGCTCCTGGCATCGAGCTTGTGGCCGCGCGCCTGCTCCGGCGACATGTAGGCGATGGTTCCCACCGTTTGGCCCGAAGTGGTCAGGTGCTGTTTAGGATTGACGTCAACCGCGACAGGAACTCCATCGGCTGCGGTGATTCCCGCTGCGGTTACGGCGGCGGTCGCAGTGACAGCGGATTTCTGTTCCTCAAACTTTGCCAGCCCGAAGTCCAACACTTTGGCTTCGCCGCGCGTCGTGAGGAATACGTTTGCCGGCTTGATATCGCGATGAACGATACCTTTCTTGTGCGCGGCATCAAGGGCATCCGTGACCTGGATACCAATACGAATCAACTCGCTGTTGGGAATCGCTCCCTCGGCAATTCGCTCGCGCAGAGTTTGCCCTTCGAGCAACTCCATGGTGATGAAGTGGTGTCCGTCGGCTTCATCAACCTCATGGATGGTGCAGATGTTCGGATGATTGAGAGAGGATGCGGAACGTGCTTCACGTACCAGTCGCTCCACCATTTGCGGATCGCTGGCCACTTCCGGCGGGAGGGTCTTGAGCGCGACTTCGCGCCCCAGGCGCGTATCCTGGGCCCGGTACACCACACCCATACCGCCGGCGCCGAGCTTATCAAGCACCCGGTAGTGAGAAATTGTCGTTCCGAGCATCGCCTACCAAATCGAACCTAAAATGCGGGGGAGATTTCTGAGACTATAGCATTGCTTGGAGTGGGAATGATATGAGAAGGAGGTTTCAGGCGGGGTTTAATCAGCGTGCTAATGACGCCGTGGCTACTGTAGATATCGCATCGGAATTAAATCCTCCACCTTTTGGGTTAATTCGGAGCGTAGAGTATTCCCGTCACGTGCCATCGACTTTGCGCCGAAAGGTGCCTTGCGACCGAGCTCCGTGTTGTCGCAGAATAAAGATACCCCGCGCAAGATGCCGCTAAACTAGCGCATCCACTCCGAATCAAAACCATCGAAGAAGGGTTAGGCGTTTTCGCATGAAGCTGGATCGAGAAAACACTCCCATCCTTATTCTATGTCTGCTGCAAGCAGCAGACTTAATATCCACTCGGATGGCGATGAGAGTGCCCGGGGTTCTGGAACTCAATCCGCTGGTGCGCGAGCTCGGGTTATGGCAGTCGAAGCTGACCGTGCTTGTGCTGATTGTGATACTCGCGTACTGGGTGAAGCACACGAAACGGGTTGCGGCGGTGTGGCTGGTCTGTGCGGTTTACAGTCTCATCGTCGCCTCAAACATGCTGCTATTTGTCTCCCATACCTGATTTTGAAGACGCACAAGCGGCGCTATTTTCAAAAAGCGCATCGCGAGATACGGCGTTCAGTTTCGTTGGAGCGCGCGGCGTCCTATCGCGCGGTGACCGTTCGCTCCGACCAACTCTTCACGAATTCTCCGAAGCGATCGAGCGCCTTTGAAAAATCGTCTCCGGCCGCGGCAAAGCCCAGCCGGAAATGCGATGGCGTATCGAAGCAATCGCCGGGAGCCAGCAGAATTCCACGCTCCGCGGCGGCCTGGCAGAATGAGCGGTCGTTCTCTCCGCTCACCAGCCACGGGAACGCGGTCATGCCGCCTTGCGGCGAAATCCAGCCGAGTACTTCGCGATGCTCCGCCATGAAGCGCTCGAGGAACTCGAGATTTCGAGTGGCGACTTCCTGGGTCTTCCCCAGCACCACGTCACGGTTGCGGATTGCAATTTCCGAAAGAATCTCTCCCGTAGTGCTGTTGCTGACTGAGAAGTAAGCGCGCGCGTTCCAATATTGCCGGCGGCGCATAGCGTTGTGCTCGATCATCCACCCGGTGCGTACTCCCGCAATTGAAAATGCTTTCGATAGGTCCGAGATCACGGTGGCATGCGGCAGACGCGCCGCCGATTTCGTTCGCCTGCCGTGGTAAATCGGATGGTAGACCTCGTCGCTCACTAGTTGTATTCCGCGTTCGGCAGCGAAGTCGTGCAGGGCTTCCATTTCGTCATCGCCAAGGGTTGCGCCCGTGGGATTATGCGGACTGTTGACCAGGATGAGCTTCGTCTTCGAGTCGGCGAGCCGCTTGATCTCGTCAGGATCGATGCGAAAGCCATTCTCGCGGCGCACGCTATAGAAGCGGGTCTCCAGGCCAAGGGATTCCGGCAGCGCCGAGAAGGTGGTGAATCCCGGTAGCGGAATGATCACGTTCGCACCAGGCTCGGCGGCCAGCCACATCAGAGCTACCAGCGCTTCCGACGCGCCGGTCACGACTTGCACCGACTCCACCGGCACGCTCTGCATTTCAGCAATCGCCTCGCGTAGACTGTCGGCGCCGGCGGGACGGCTGTAAACCAGATCGTGATTCAGGAAGCGGTGGCGCGTTTCCTCGTCGCCGAGGTTTAGGATGTCGTTGACCGTCCAGGTTGGTCCGGTGCTCGCGGCGAGGTTGAATTCTATGTCGTGTTCGTATTGGTCCAGCCAGGCATCGAGCAGGAACGGCTTGAGCTGCATGCAGGCACCTCGAAGAAGAAATTCGTTCCTCTTATTGATTCTGCGACCTGGGGCCCGGATGATTTCTTAATGTGCACGCGACAAGACGCCGCCCATAAACGGAGAAGCAGCTCGGGAATTCTTCGGATCATCCTACCGTTGTTATCCTCAGAGGAGTTGAGGTCACCTATCCCGAGGTAACATCCACGTCCAGGCGACGCCCACAGATTGGTGCGGAACAGAGCTACTTTTTCACCGTCGCTCGTAGCGCGGGCGGCGTGCTTGGGCTGACGTCGATCGTGTACGGGTAATACGGCGCCCGTATCGCAGTCAGTAACGCGTCTCTGCCATACGACAGTTTGGCTGCATCGAACACCAGCACCTGATCATTGATGTAATCCGTGGCGTAGAAGTATGCTCCGTCAGGAGAAACCTTGAACCCACCCCAAAAGTCGCCGCTCTGATTGATGTAGTACCCAGCTTCGCGAAAATCGTTTTTTTGCCAATCGAAGTTGAACACCACAACGGTGCCGACAGTATCTGTCGCGTAAAGCCGGCCGCCTGCCACCTGGTAATAGACCAAATATGGGAACCCGCGGTTGGGTATGGGGACGGGAACAAGTTCGAAGAGACGTTTAGGTTGAATCGGATTTGACAGACCGAAGACCTGGACGGTGGTCCGGGAACCACGAAAACCAGGTAGCAACATGAACTTCCCATCGGGCGAGATGCCAATCTGATACGGAAGACCAAGAACTCCCAGTGAAATGGCACTAATGCTGGTGAACTGCCCGTTTGAAAGATTAAGGATGCCCAGCGATTGGTCGTACGAAATGTAGCAGTACTTGCCGTCCGGGCTCACCGTCATTGTATTGAGAAACCCGATGTTAACACCGGCCACGAAGGTCCTGATAACAGTGTTGAAGGTTTGAGACGCGGGATTGCTGTCGATGACGCTCACGTGAATCGTCTGATCGTAGGCCCACTGGACGAAGTCAACGACCGGGTTGCCGGTCGAGGGGTCACGACTGCCGGCGATCAAGCCTGGAGGCGCACAATCGTCAGTCGAACATATCTGTATCGGTGACGCTAGCTGGTTGTTCTTCAAATCGATGGGAAAAATGTCGTTGTAAAAGCCTATTCCGCCGGCAATGTAGAGCTCCTTTCCGTCGATGTTGAAAGCCGGCGCCAGCGATCCCCCGGGCATAGACACATTCGCCATCGTCTGCTGAGCAACGCTGTAGATGGAGACGGAATTGTCGAGGTCGACCGTAGCGATCTGGTTCTTCGGTTGGAACTTGGGATTGGGCAAGATGGTGAACTGCCCCGCCAGCAGTCCGCTTTGGTTCCTCTGATCGGGAGGACTGTTGCTTTCGGGATTGGTAACGATGATGTCCAGCGCCTTACCAGCCGGAGCATTGACAGGCACAGTAACGTTCAGCGTGGTGCTGTTCGTGACTTCAGTCGATAGCGGGTCCATGCTGCCGATCCGCAGCAAAGCTCCTTGCTGGAAATTTGTGCCCGTAACCTCTATCTGACGCGGCATGTCGTTAGTGATGTTGCCGCTCACGCCGGACACGGTCGGCGCGGTAACGGGTGGGATTGTCGAGAAGTTTCCCGTGCACACTGCGGCAGCACCAACTCCGTTATTCACAGTGACGCGAGCAATGATCGCGTTCTGCGGGTCAGTCAGCATCTTGGCGGTATCGATGACGTCTACGTTGGTTCCAGGAGATAAGTCCTCTCCCACCGCAATAAGACGGCTGCCGTCTGAGCTCACCGCTAGTCCGTGCGGTGGCAAGCTAAAGTCAAAATCCAGAGTGACAGCCGAACCGGGTAGAACTCTCCCGTAGGTCGGAGAGTTGGGTCGCAAATCGATTGCATAGGCTGAGGGAAGTGCGGTGAAATATGCAAAAGTATTGGACGAATCCGTCCCCGGCGGGCTAATGGCAAATGAAGTTGCAGAGTAGCGTTGCGTTTGTGGGATGTCGTTGACCAGTCCGTCCATCGCCGTGCTGATGAACAGCAGGTGGGACACATGATCGGAGTTCTCATCCTCAAAAGCCAACACAAAGCTTCCGTCCGGCGTAACCACAGAAGGCCGATAATTTAAGTTCCCTGCCGGTAAAGGAATAGAAGATAGTGCGAAAGTGTTCAGGTCGATGATCGCAAGCTTCTGCGTAGGCGAAGGGCTCCTCGGAAAAACATAAGCCTTGTTATTCACCGCAACCACAGATCCGGGGTAGCCCTGAAAGGCAGAGGTCAGATCGACCTTTTGCACAACCTCAAATGATGAGGTATCGATGACATAGAGCAGGAACGATTCGGAGTACTTCGTGACCGGTGCGAGAAACGCTATTAGCAGATATCTTCCGTCCGGAGTTACCGCAGAGAGCCTTTCGCCAGAAGAAAACTCGAATACATCTCGCAGCAGACGATTTGTCTCTCGGTTGATGGTAAGGTCAATGACCGAGACATAGGCTCCGCTCACATCGAAAGCTAGACGGTCGCTGGGCCCGCGAAGAGGCACTCCATTAGTGCTGATATTTGATTCCACGAAATGTAATCCAAGGCTTCCCTTGACAGCTTGGATAAACGTATTCGTCGCCAGATCGTAAAGGCTCAGAAGCCCATCGTCTGTGCTGACCAGGTACTTCTCTTGGGCTACGATTTGCGGACTGAAAAACAGTAAGCAGATTACGACGAACGCCACCGCTTGAAGTCTGATGCGCCTAGCGATGTCTATCTCGCTACGCTGCTGTGTCTCATTGCAAGAGAAAGAAGCCGGTAATCTCATCGCGCACCTGAGTTGACTCAGAATCTGTAGGCCGGAATGAATGGACGGAAAACGCCTGACGGGCGATTTAGCGATAACCGTTGATTCTGGCGAAAAGCCAGCCTACTCCGATTCGATTGAAAATCAAGCGGAATCAGGAACAGTGTCATCCCGAGGGAGGAATCCGCCGCGGCGGATGACGAGTCGAGGGACCTGCAGGTCGTTGCGCGCTACTACACTGCGCGCCGGCCGTCGGCAGAGAAGATGTGGGAGCTACCGAGTCGGAAATCCCGTGCGCTACGCTCCTCTGTTTCCACCCTCCTCAACCGGTCTCGGCACATCCTTCGCCAATTGCTTCAGGTCTGGTTTAGGTAGTTTCGGAGCTGGGGGCATCGGCTTGATCTGTGTACCCAACTTCACTCGAGCTTTTGGCTTTTTCGCGATGGACTGGACCTTCGGTGCCAGCATCTTTGGCAGCGCTTTGGGAAGCCGTACTTTCGGCAGGCGCTTCTGCGGCAGATCGGCGCGGGGAGCGACGATGCAGTATCCCACCCGAAAGCTTTTCTGTTCCTTATCGTCTTTGATGCGCGCGATTTCGAACCCCTTTGACGTGCGTTTGCGAACGTACACGCCCTCTGGCCCGTAGCTCGTGAGAAAAATCTGGTACGAGCTTCGCCGGATCAAGGGGGCGAAGTCAGAAGGCAGTCTCACTGAAACGGCGTCACCCTTGATCACTACCTCGCCGAAATCTTGCAACATACTTTCGGCGCTCTCCAGACAGAAGAGTGCGCGGTGCGAACCATCTTTATGCTTGACCACTGCTGACTTCGCACCAGTCACACTCAAGGAGCCGTGGACCACCAGCGCGCCCTGGAAGTATCCGGCTACACCTTGCGCCGATCTGCCAGCTACGGCGACCCCTGCAGCAGAATCCCCAATCAAACCTATTCTGCCGGAGAACCAACCTCCCGCCCCCTGTGCGGACCTGCCTTCAACGCCAGTGAAATTGGAGTAACCCAGCACTCCAGTTCCTTGGTCAGAAAGGCCAGCCACACCAATCGAGCTGCCGGCCGGCCCGTTCGAAACGCCTTGGATGGCGTTGCTCGGGCTCTGGGCGAGCAGTCCAACGCCTTTCGCGGATTCGGCGTAGACCCCGTAGCCTATTGCTGCCGATCCATGCACCGCGGCGAGTCCCGCATAACTGGTCGCTTCGACGCCGACGCCGGTCGAGGACTCACCAAGCACGCCCGAGCCATCAGTGGAAGTCCCGTAAGCACCGATACCTCCCTGGGCCACCGCTACCAGCGCGTGAAAATTCTCCGATCGCGCCTCGACCCCGGCCGCGGAGACCGATGTACCTGTAACGCCCGCGCGGTCGTTGCTTTGGCCGATAACGCCGAAGCCGGTGGTGGCGACACCTTGTACCCCGATACCATCGTCACATTTGCCGACCACGCCAACACTGGTAGCAATGATCTCACCGTCTTCTTCTAATACGCTTCCCAGGCCTTGTCCCACAACGCCGAAGCTGTTGGTCACGCCCATCACTCCCGTTTCACCCCACATGATGTTGGGCTGACCGACTGCGGTTCCCAGAACCCCGATCATTCCGCCTGGCGTCTGTACAACCCCTGTGACGCCTGTGACTTCCTGGCCACCGGCAGGCCCGGTGGAGAAATTGTCACCGCGGATCGCTGAACTCGCGATCGGGGTGCCCAGGCGCTGCACCCAGAACGCTGTAGATTGGTCGCCGAATGCGCTGCCATTGTGAACCAGCACAGTTGCTGAACTGGCTCGATTGTCGGGTGGCTGCGAAAGTCCAACCCGTAACGGGTCTCCGTTTGCCATAGCTTCTCCTTTCAAGTTCGCCCGAAATTATCGAGCTTTACCCTGACGACGTTGGTCCCTGTGAATGAAATGCTGGGCCGCAAGTATAACCCGGGTTCGGCCAATCGGGAATTCTCCAGGACCGTCGTAGCCTCTGCTCCGGCAGTCAATACAACATATTGGCGATGACGACGGAAAGCGTCCTGGTGTAAAGTGAGTCAGCGCTCAAAGCTACTAATTCTAGTAACAGCAACTGGATAGCTCGCCGTGCCGGTACTGGCTGGAACCAGAAAGCGACAGCAAATTGAAGATCCCTCAAAATACGTTCGGGATCAGGCTGTCTTCTGGTGACCGCCAGGTTGAGACTAAACATTGTCGGCGCGACGCGGAGGCGTAATGGAGATCGATCATCGAATTGTCATTGTCGGTGGCTGCGGTCACGTTGGTTTACCCCTGGGAATTGTGCTGTCGGTCTTCGGTGGCGCACACGTCACGCTACTCGACATCGATGCGGGCAAAGTAGACGCGATCAATCAGGGTCGCATGCCGTTCCTGGAAGAAGGAGCTGAGAAACTCCTTCGCGGCGCCATCGGGAAGTCGCTGGTCGCAACTACCGATACAGCGTGCCTGGCGGAAGCGGCAGTCGTTATCACCGTCGTCGGCACTCCCGTCGACGAGCACCTGAATCCCATGGTCTACGCTTTGTATCGCAGTGTGGACCGCACCCTGGCTGGCATGCGCGACGACGCACTGCTCGTGCTGCGCAGTACGGTTTATCCCGGCGTCACCCGCTTGGTCTACGATCGTATTGTAAGTTCGGGACACAAGATCCATCTGGCATTCTGCCCCGAACGGATTGCTGAAGGTCATGCCATCCGCGAGCTACGCGAGTTGCCGCAGATTGTTTCCGCCTTCGATGACGAGGCAAGAAGGCGGGCTCGCGAGCTGTTCTTGCGAATAGCTCCAACCATCATCGACCTTGATCCGCTTGAAGCCGAGCTGGCAAAGCTCTTCACCAACAGCTGGCGCTACCTGAATTTCGCAGCATCCAACCAGTTCTATATGCTGGCCAGCAGCTACGGCCTCGACTTCCAGCGCATTCACGATGCGGTTACCCGGGAATATCCGCGCATGCGAAGCTTCGCCCGTCCCGGCTTTGCTGCTGGCCCGTGCTTGCTCAAGGACACCTTGCAACTAGCCGCATTCGCCGGAAATAACTTCTTTATGGGCCATGCTGCGATGTTAATTAACGAAGGTTTGCCGAATTTCCTGCTTGAACCAGCTACGCGGCCAGGGACTCTCCGGCAAAGTCGTGGCTATCCTCGGCATGGCGTTCAAGGCGGAGTCGGATGACAGCAGGGAGAGTCTCAGCTACAAGCTGAAGAAACTACTTTCGCTGGAAGCTGCGGAAGTCCTGTGTACCGATCCCTATGTGCAGGATCCAAATCTAGTGTCGCTGGAGGACGCCCTGAGTCGGGCCGACATAGTCATCCTGGGAGCGCCGCATAAATGCTATCAGCAGCTTCAGATTCCAAGCTCCAAAACTGTAGTAGATATCTGGGGAGTTTGGGACAAGGCTCCAGAACCAGAGCGCACCGCAGCATTGGCAGCCGCAAACGTCAGCTAGGCTTACCATGAAGATACTCGTCACAGGCTCTGCCGGATTTATTAATGGATATCTGGTCGAAGAGCTTCTCCAGTCCGGCTATCAGGTCGTAGGGCTCGACAACTTCAGCAAGTATGGTCGCGCGCAGAAGTCGTACGACACGCATCCCGATTACCACTTCACCGAGGGAGAGGCCAAAGACGTCGATCTACTGAAACGTCTGCTCGACGACTGCGATCATTTTGTAGCAGCCGCTGCCATGATCGGAGGCATCTCGTATTTCCACGAGTTCGCCTATGACTTGTTGGCGGAGAACGAGCGCATTACTGCTGCGGCCTTCGACGCAGCTCTATGGGCCCATCAACATCGCAAGCTCAAGAAGATCACCGTCATGTCGTCGAGCATGGTGTTTGAGAATACTTCGGAGTTTCCGACTCCCGAAGGAGCTGAGCAGCGATGCCCGCCTCCCAGCTCGACGTACGGATTCCAGAAGTTGGCAACCGAATATTTCGCCAAGGGAGCTTTTCAGCAGTATGAGCTGCCCTACACTATAGTTCGTCCTTTCAATTGTGTTGGAATCGGAGAGAAGCGCGCGCTTCAGGACCGTAATATTCAGAGCGGAAACATAAAGCTTGCCATGTCCCATGTCGTACCCGATCTCGTACAGAAGGTTCTCAAGGGGCAAGATCCGCTGCACATCCTGGGGTCCGGCGAACAGGTTCGTCACTACACCTATGGCGGCGACCTGGCGCGTGGCATCCGTGCCTGTATTGAATCTCCTGCCGCGATCAACCAGGATTTCAATCTATCCACCGCTGAACGCACGACGGTTCTGGAATTAGCCGCATTAATCTGGCACAAAATACGTGGCTCCGCGGTTCCTTTCCGTTATGTCAATGACCCGCCATTTCCCTACGATGTGCAGGAACGATCGCCCGATGTGAGTAAGGCCACGCGGTTGTTGGGCTTTGAGGCGAACACCGGCCTGGATAAAATCCTGGACGAAGTTATCCCCTGGGTTGCCCAGCAGGTCGAAATAGGATCTATCTGATTGCGAATGCCAACTTCCAACGGCTCCCAGAAGGCTGCCATCTCTGACCGCGTTCCTATTCCGCTGACTATCGTGATTCCCGTATTCAACGAGGGCGCTAACTTCGCGCGGCTTTGGCAACAACTATCACTAGTCGACGCCGACTTCCGCGCCTTCGTGGTTTACGACTTCGACGAAGACGACACGGTTCCGGTGGTGCGCCGCATTCAGCAGCACGGCGAGCCGCGATTGCTTTTGCTGAAGAACTCCGTAGGACGCGGTGTCGTCGGAGCAATTCGCAGTGGCTTCCAGCAAGTGCAGAGCGGACCCGTGCTAGTTCTGATGGCCGATCTGTCCGACGACCTTAGCGTTCTCCCGCGAATGGTCGAGCTTTACCGTAGCGGATACGACGTGGTTGTCGGAAGCCGCTACATGCTGGGCGGCCGAATCGTGGGTGGTCCGCTGCTGAAGAAGTCACTGTCTCGGGCGGCGGGCGTGAGTCTTCACTATCTCCGTGGAATTCCTACGCACGACGCAACCAACGCTTTCAAACTGTACGACGCTGAAATGCTGAGGTCGATGGTACTGGAAAGCCAGCACGGCTTCGAGCTCAACCTGGAGATCACGGTTAAAGCATTTCTAAACCGTTACCAGATTAGCGAGGTTCCTTCCACCTGGACGGACCGCACCGCCGGCGAATCGCGTTTTCAACTCTGGAAATGGCTTCCCGCCTATCTGCACTGGTATTTTTATGCCTTCAGGCCGCGCGCCACCCAGCACGCAACCCAGCTGAGCCGCTTCGCCGGGTGCCCCATTCAAGCCATCGTGTGGCTTGAGTGGGATGCGACGAGAGTGCCCCCATCCAGTTTGTCATCACGAGTGGGCGTTGGCCCGCGAGGGATTGCCGGGCGCCCCATTCAAGCCATCGTGTTGGCTTAGCGGGATAGGACGAGTATCGGGTGCCCCCATCCAAGTTTGTCATCACGAATGGGTGTTAGCCCGCGAGGGATCTGCTCTGTCCGCGCTCCGCCATACTGCGCGCAGTCCTTTGGTAGAGAGGAAGAGGTCTGCTCTTTGTCTTCCGCACCGCAACCGACAACTGGCCCCCTGAGAACTGTCCTTGGGGGCCCCATCCCTTCGCACCTTTTGCGAAGGGTGGGATCTTCGGCTTCGCCATCCCACAATTGCCGACCGATGGGAAATTACGGACATCCGTCGGGTCGCGTCCGCAGACGAAAATCTCCATGCGAGCAAACGAAAACTTGCATGGGGCACCGTCATAAGCTTTCTGCGGGTCACACGTCCGACGTGTCGTTTAGTCTTCCCACTCGCAAGCCATGTTGTCGTCGGTGACAATCGTGCGTTCCCTGTGTCGCTTTCGGAGGGTGTCAGCATACTCGAATCTCTGTGCGGGCGAGTCTCCGTGTGCTTGATCGAGCCAGTGTGAATAAAGCTGTAGTAACGCCTCATTCTTCGTTGCAGTCGCCGGGGCCAACACTGGGCGACCATCTATCGTGTACTCCCGCATGGTGTTGAGCCAGCGCTCCCTGTCAAGAACGATTGGCGACTCACTTACCGCCACGAAGTTCCAGACCCTGATCAGATAAGCCAAGACGGTTGCCGCTGTAATTTGCGCCGTGGCCGAGTCGGTCGTGTTGTAGTAGAAAATTCCACCGCGCTTCAGATGTGCCTTTACAAGCTCGAGATATTCCCGAGAGAGCAGGTTTGTTGCGTTGGCATGTGAGTGAATAATCGTATTCATCACCACCGCATCGAATGTTTCGGGATGCCGACGCAACCATCGGCGGGCGTCGTCGATCTCGATCTTCACTTTCGGATTCGACAACAGAGACTCCACCTCTGGATACTTTGGAATCAGCGAGAGGTACGCCGGATTGATCTCAACGATTGTGAGCTGTTCCACGCTAGGATTATTGACAATTACTTGCGCCCAGGAGCCAGTCGCGAGTCCGATCTGTAGTACCTTCTTAGGCGCAGGGTGAAGAACGCTCAACGCATAAGCACGAAATATTCCATTTTGATCGTGTAGCGGATCCGTGTTGAAGGTGCCCTCGTACGCCCCTGCTCCAATCACCGTGCGGTCAGCCACGCCAGCTACTACTCCGCTCTTGTTCTCAATGAGATACTCAAGTTCTCGTGTGACCGGATAATACGGAAGCAGACGCAAGTAAAGATCAGTGAACGTGGGCAAAAGACCTACAACTACAACAACAGAGACCAGCGACAACATCGCTACAGTTCTCCACTGAGGCCGCTCCCCCCAAACAAGTAACGTGAGGCCTGCCAGAACCCCAGTCGCTACCAGGAGCAACGAAACTTGCGCTGTCGAAAAGAAATCCATCAGAAGATATCCGATTACGAAGCTACCCAGAATGGAGCCAATAATGTTGCTGAAATACAATTGGCTCATCCGCTTTCCCGCTTGTGCGTTTGGGCTAATGCTGATGTTGCAGATGAGCGGGAACACCGTGCCGAGCAGTAACGCCCCTATCGGGAGAAGCAAAAATCCCAAGACAGGCGACTTGGTAACGGCATTACAATACGACGCGAGCGGAGCAACAGCGTACGCTAACAGATTGCCGATTACGATGAACACGCCCACAATTCTTTGTTGGCGGCTGTTTGTCTGGCGATTCGTGCAGATGCGCTCCGCGATTAGAGCACCGATCGCGATGCCGAGGAGATACATTCCCAGAACGTATGCGAAGGTTGCAGATTTGTTGGCTGTGGAGAAGGAGTATACGCGGTACCAGATGATCTCATAAGCAAGGGCAATCAAACCATTGACGCCCGAAATTGCGACGGCGAGTGCAAAAGGCACTGACTCAACTAGGTTCGAGATGGGCTCAGGCTCAGTAAACGAAGCAGTATCAGCGCGGGTTGCAGGATAGTAAACCAAGGCACTTGTACCGACAAGGGTGTTAATGCCGGCCGCCAACTCCACACAGCCGCTTTCTCCCAGAAGCTTCATGGCAAGAGTCGCTGCTATGAGACAGCCGATGGCTGAGCCCAGCGTGTTGACGTAGTAAAGGCCGCCCGTCCATCGACCCATATTCGGGATTACCCGCACGGAATACATGACTAGTATGGGTAGGGTGGAACCCATCAGAATTGTTGGGATCAGCAGCAAGAGAAAGGCTATGACACCAGTAGCTAAGGTACTTGTACCGGCGGTATGAACGGCAACAAGATTGAAAAGATGTAGCGAACAAAAGCCAAAAAGTGCAGTGCCTAGCTCGGCAACACCAAATGCAGCGACGAGGGGGATGTTAAGTTGGGAGACGTACCCACCGCAGATGCTGCCCAGTCCAAGACCCAGCATGAAAGCGCTGACGATGATGGTTATTGATTGGACATTTATTCCGTAGATTGCGAACAAGGCCCGCTGCCAAATGATCTGGTAGATCAGAGCCGCAAAGCCAGAGATGAAGAAGAGGAGAAAAAGTAAGCTCCGAGCACTCTCGGTGCGTTCTTCATTCGCGGCACTTGCAGCTATCGCAATTCGACTATCACCTGATACATCTGAGGTGGAGATTCTTTCGGCAGTCGGTCCAGCCATGTGCCTCAGAATGTTCATGTAAGCCTCTGGGGGGAGACTTATGGGTGCTGACGCTACGATCGCGGGTAGAAGCCGGACAAATGAAGATGACTAAGCAGCGCGCAATGCCTCCCCAGCTTTGTTGGTTGGGTTCCGTAGCGAATTATCTATCCCGCTCGGGACCGTGTCTACGAGAAAATCCAGAATGTACCAGGTTGATTCCAGTTTTGGAATAGTTCGGTCGAGAGATTGCGAAACTTAGTGCACGATAATACCGGCTGCTCGCGCACGTTCAAAATCTGCCTAACCGTTAGACCCGTTCGGGGCCAGTCCTCGCGGGCCTCAGAGAACCCGCCACGACATTGCTTACTCACCGCTGACAGGGTATAGTTCGCTGGAATATCGATGACCCTTTGGATATTCCGGCCCCATCGCATTCGACAGGGAGGCAACATGGCGGGAATTCTGATTTGGCTTGTGGTTGGACTGATCGCGGGCTGGCTGGCCGGCCTGGTCATGAAGGGTGGCGGCTACGGCATCCTGGTGGACATCATTCTCGGACTGGTGGGCGGCATTCTGGGCGGCTGGCTCTTCGGCATGCTGGGAATCTGGCCCGGCGGAGGCATGATCGGATCCATCATCGTGGCCTTTGTCGGCGCGGTGATCCTGGTCTGGATAACTCGCCTGATTAAGCGAGCCTGAACCTGAAGAAGATACGGGATAAGGCAGGGCCTGGCCCTCTACCTAAGGGCCTGCCCTGATCCGCTGCCGCATCTCGTTCCATCGGTTGAATGAGTGGATCCGCTCTGACTTGAATCGTGCCTGATCTAAGGCACAGGCCCAGCGAAATGGTTACTTTAGTTTCCCTTATCACACATCGCTGTGATTAACTCGCTCCTGGCTTCTTTCGCAACTCATTTACTCTGGCCTTGTAACTGGGGAGGGGGATGGTG
>CAWFWZ010000001.1:0-1431668 GCA_963819645.1 uncultured Acidobacteriaceae bacterium | reverse complement strand
TGTTGGGCCATGCATCCGTCCAGACGACGGAGCGCTATCTCGGCTGCAAACAAAATCTGGGACATCCGGTCAACGATCTGTTTTATCTCGGTGCCGGCGCCAAATCGTATGAACCGAGCCCGCAGCCCGGAGCTTCAACATCGCTAGAAACGATGCCTGGGCAAGAGCTAGAATGCCCGCACGGAGGATTCGAACATGCCGATCCCATTTCCTTCTGCCGGCCCGGCCAGCCATCACAGAGAGGACGAACTGAGGTGGTCCAAGTCGGAACGGGCGATCGCCCGGCTAGCCTTCGACCATGCTCTGAACCAGGAATTGCAGGAGGTGATCCAGCGGGCAAAGCAGATGGCCGCGGAGATCAAGGAGCCCTACGAATTATGGGAGCTGGAGCAGTATCTGACCCAGCGCCGTAAGGAGATCGACCGCAAATACGACTACCGATACTCGCAACTCACGCTGGTGTTCGGGAAACTCCTGCACGAGGGACGGCTCGGAGAGCAAGAGCTGCGCGGCTTGAGCGGAGACAAGGTGGAAGCGATCCGTTCTTGTGCCGACTTCTTGGCCAAGGTGGACGTAGATTCATGAAAGGAACTCAGTTCGGCTGGCCGGTCCAATGGAAGTGTATGCGATCAAAGTAACGCTGCTTGGGATAAGGCCGCCTGTCTGGAGGCGCATTCTGGTTGATCGGGAGAGTACCCTCAGTAATCTCCACCGCACTTTGCAGACGGTTATGGGGTGGGAGAACTCGCACCTCCACCAGTTTGTTCTCCCGAGGCAAAGGAATCGCAATCCCCAACGTGGATCCGGCACCAAAATCGCGAATGAGAGCCGGACCAGAGTTGGCGATGTGATCGGCACGGCGGGAGAGAGGTTATTGTACGAATATGATTTCGGCGATGGCTGGCAGCACGACCTTTTGCTGGAGGAAGTTTTGCTCGGAGACGAATCCTTCCGGCAGATTTGTGGCGGGGCAACGATGCTGTCCGCCCGAAGACTGCGGAGGACCGCAAGGATTCGCTGAGCTGCTCGAAGCGATGGCGGACGCCAATCACCCCGATCACGATGATGTCTGTCAGTGGCTCGGTGATTTTGCTCCCGAGTCCTTCTCGAGAGAAGAGATCAACCGACAATTAGGCCGGAGGAAGCGTGGAAGAAGACGAGCAGCGGGATAGATAAGGAGTGCTAACGCCTAGTTACAACACCTATGCTGCCTTTCTAAGGACTGGCTGCGCCCTACCCTCAAGCCTTGCCCCTCGCACCCCTCACGGAATGGCAGCACCCCACACGCGCACGCACCACGACCTTGAGGGCGCGTCTCAAGGTGCAGCACTGTTCCCGAGAGCAAAACACAACGCAATTCATTCAAATTTTCGTGGCACTTTGCCCGGGCAAGGACCACAATCTACCCATTCACTTCTGCGGGCACGACATACTGGGTTCTGTATGGCAGGCCGCCACGCGTCCAGTTGTGTACGGTAGCCGCTTTCCGGAGGACGCCATGAGAATCAAAACCCTCGGTTTATTTTTTCTGGTGATGGTGACGGCAGCGTTAGCTTCGGGGCAAGCCGTGACGCGCTGCGGTGGTCCCAATAGTGCGCCGTATATCAACTGGCCGGCGTCTGGGTTTGACGCCTGCCACACGGGCTACAACCCCTACGAATACCGCATCAACTCTGCGAATGTGAAAGACCTGGTTGTGGCATGGCAATACGGGCCAGGGCCAGAGCCATTTAACTCTCCAGTTCTCGTCAACGATGTCGTGTACTTCGAAGGGGCCACCAACGTATACGCGGTGGATGCAGGCACAGGTGCTTTGCTATGGACTTATAACACCGGTTCCGAAGCCCAGAATTACCCGACAGTATTCAACAACGTCTTGTACGTCGGTTCCGGCCCGAGTGTGTATGCTCTGGACGCGAAGGCCGGTACGCTGCTGTGGAAGTACGATACTACCGGCGGCTCGATCAATACTGGGGCGACGGTTGCAGATGGTCTCGTCTACATCGGGTCATACAGCAACGTTTACACCATCTATGCCCTGGATGCGAAGACGGGAGCGCTTCGGTGGCAGCGCACCCCTGGTACCTGGGGGACTCCGACAGTGGTGAACGGGCTCGTATATTTTGGGTCGGGATGGCGATCTGTACGCTCTTAACGCAGTATCCGGCGCCGTGGTTTGGCATGCGAGCCTGGCAAGTGGCGTCGGCATCGACGCCAGTAGCAGTGTTCAACAACGTCGTATACGTCAGCACCAACAACTGACCTGTACGCGCTGAATGCCTTCACGGGCGCCGTCTTGTGGACAGCGCGCCGCCGGCCGGTAACTTCCCATCTTCGCCGGTGGTCGGTGCTGGCGCGGTGTATGTAGGAGCGGAGAGCGTCCTATCAATTCCCCGGTCCGCTACTCTATTCCTTTAACGCCACCAACGGCTCTCTTCTTTGGAGTTGGCCGGAAGGAGGAGGTTACGGAGCGACATATGAGCTCGCGCTTGCTAACGGTGTACTCTACGCCGTGGATTTTTATGGCGGTCTCGTCGCCTTTTCGTCGGCGGATGGAAGCTTACTTTGGGAGTCTCCGAACGCGCCCGGGGACTCGCCCATCATTGCGAATGGCACGGTCTATATCCCAGTGGGGATAGTCCGATTATCTTTACGCTTTTCGTCTGCCGAACCAATGAACTTGGCTGCGTGGGCTTGGACGCATAATCCGCAGATTTGAAAACGCACCCACACTGTGCGGAGCGGAAGCAGGGAAAAACCAGCCCGCTTAGACGGACGGGTGGCAGAGTGAATCACGAAGAAGCAGGATGTACAGTTTCGCTATCCCATAATTGCCAAACGAAGGCAATTATGGGTCGCCCGCCTGTTAGAAACAGCGATCCAAGACCGCTGTATTCAGCGGTGATTGAGAGACGCGGGAAGACTTAGCAGTGCAGAGTTCCGTCTGCCCTCAGGCCGCGAGTGTGGTAACGGGCGCGGGAGTTATTCCGCGCCCGAGGTTTGTTTCGCAAATACTTGACTACTTCTTACTGGGCGTGGCGACTGTGTTTGGCTTTAGCCCCCAATTAGGCATCAGCCGGGCCGGGTCGGGACGCTCCGGCGGGCTGAACTTGTCCGACATTTGCTGGCTTGGCAGACCGAAGGCGTACAATACCGTCCTCGGCACCGGCGTACACCATGCCGTTGGCCACCACCGGCGGATTAAATCCCCCCGGCCCCGCAGTTCCACAGGACCGCTCCCGTGCTCGCATTAAGAGCATAAAGGACCCCCCAGCTAACGTAGGCCACGCCGTTGGCCACCGCCGGCGAATTGTACCCGAATCCGCCCGCCCACACGATCCCGTGCGTCGCGACGTCGAGGGCGTACACAACATCCCCTTCATAGAAGCTAGAGCAACCGACGTAGACCACGCCGTTGGCTACCGTCGGATTAAAACAACCGTCTCCGATAATTACTCCATCGGCGTAGTAAAACGCCCACAAGAGCGCCCCCGTACTAGCGTTCAAGGCGTAAAGGCCAGGGGGATCATTCCCGCTGTATTGGACTCCGATGTATACGACTCCGTTGGCCACCGCCGGCGAGGAATCGACGTAATCCTCCATCGTGTACTTCCAAATGAGCGCGCTAGTCATGGCGTTCAGAGCATAGACGCTTCCGCCATCACTGAAGTAGACCACTCCGTTGGCCACCGCCGGCGAAGAATCGACACCTCCTCCTGTCCCGTACTTCCAAATGAGCGCGCCAGTCGCGGCATTCAGAGCGTATAACTCCGCGTCATTGGCAGCACCGACGTAGACCACGCCGTTGGCCACCGTCGGCGAAGATGTAACATCCCCGCCTGTGGACTTCCACAAGAGCGCTCCCGTACTAGCGTTCAAGGCGTACAGGTAGCCGTCGGCGACTCCACGTATACGACTCCGTTGGCCACAGCGGGCGGGGTTTGGACCGCACTCCCCGTAGCGTACTTCCAGATCAGCGCACCTGTGCTGCGCATTCAAGGCGTACAGGTAGCCGTCATCGGATCCCACGTATACGACGCCGTTGACCACCGCCGGCGAAGACACGATGGTACCCTGGCTCGTGTATTTCCAATCGAGAGCGAGATTTCCGACCGTGTCCGGGCTCAAGACGTTCTCATAAGGGTTAAAACCCGTGTTGCTGAGATCGAAGTGAAACTTTGTCCAGTCGGTCCGCACCAGAAAAGACTGCTGCGCCGACAGCTGTCCAACCCGTTCCTTTGCGGTGATGGTGTGCTGGCCCGGCGGCGCGGTGGACGGTACCTGCAAGCGGGTGAACGTTGGTCCAGTTGCACTGATGACTCCGTTGCCGAACGAGCCGTTCTTGTCCGTGGTGGTCGAAGCAAGCTGAGTGCTGTCGAAGTAAATGTCGATGGCTGTCAGAGGATCGAAATGAACGCCCTGAAGGTTTACGAAAGTCGTCGGCGGCCCTACCGCGGGCAACTCATAGAGCTGGGGCGAGGGAGCGCTCTGCTGCCCTGCGGCCGGGTTTGGGAACGCACAGGTAAGAAAGAACGCGATCAATGCGAAGGTTAGAAGTTGCACCGCACCCTTCGCCGGAAGGCGAATGGAGTTCAACCGTTGCGATGCGCTGAGGAGAAAATGAGAGGACCGCATCATGCACCTCCTGGTGCCCGGATTGTTAGAGAGCCGTTGTAGTTATGGTATTAATTCCCTCCAAATTGTCGGGCGAGCGCATGGCTCGCCCAAACATTAGAAATTAATTAACTACTTGTTGTGTGGTGGAGTAACTGCGGTACTTAGCTGCAGACTCCAGTCGGGCGTCAGCCGAGCCGGGTCGGGACGCTCCGGCGGGCTAAACTTCTCCGACATTTGCTGGTCGGGCAGACCGAAGGCATAGAAGTTCCCGTCGTCGGAACCGATGTAGACCATGCCATTGACCACCGCTGGCGAGGACACGATGTAATGCCCCCCTAGCGGGTACTTCCACAGGAGCGCGCCTGTACTGGCGTTTAAGGCATACACGGTCCCGTCGTCGGAACCGATGTACACCACACCGTCGGCCACGGCCGGCGAAAAACCGATTGTGGGACCAGTCTGATGGCTCCACAGGAGCGCGCCAGTACTCGCGTTCAAGGCAGACACGGTCCCGTCGTAGATGCCGATGTAGACCATGCCGTTAGACACCGCTGGCGAACCGAGGATTCCGGTAGTCTGGTAGCTCCACAGGAGCGCGCCAGTGCTCGCATCGAGAGCATCAAGGCTGCCGTCGTTCGCACAAAGGTAGACCATGCCGTTCGCTACTGCTGGCGAATCATCCGCAGTTGTCGCCAGGCTCCATATTTGTGCTCCAGTGTTGGCATCCAGAGCGTAAGTGTATGCACTGTTTGAAGTGACGTAGACCACACCGTTGGCCACCGCCGGTGACCACCCGAGCCGGGCATCGGCGTTTTTCCAAATCACTGCACCGGTGCGTGCATCCAGGGCGTAGAGGCCGTAATAGTCAGGTAAGTAGACCACGCCGTTGGCGACGGATGGCGGACCGTTTTCGCACCCCATCCCCGTATCCTGCCACATCACAGCGCCCGTGCTGGCGTTTAGCGCATAGACCATCCCGGCATCACAAAGGTAGACCGCGCCGTTGGCCACCGCCGGCGCATCCTGGTACCAAATATCAGACCTCCAAAGAAGCGCGCCTGTGCTCGCATCCAGAGCATAGGTTCCGTCGTCTTTTGCACTAACGTAGACCACGCCTGCGGCCACCGCTGGCGAAAAGATGGCTCCATTCGCTGCGTGCTGCCACGCCACTTGGAGATTCGGTACCGTACTCGGATTCAGAACGTTTTCGTAGGGGTTATATCCCGTGTGCTGCGCATCGAAGTGATACTGTAGCCAATCGGTCCTGGACGGTGAACGCTACCTGTGCCTGTATCTCAGTAATCCGTTCCACGGCGGTGATCGAGTGTGTGCCCGGAACGGCGTCTTTGGGTATCTGGATCGTGGCTCCGCTCTTGCCGAATGGTCGGCGCCTTCAGTGCCATTCCAAAGTTTCCGTTGTTGTCAGTAACGACGAGGCCGACGTCGGTGCTGTCGAAGTAGAGGTCGAGTGTGGCGTTGGGATCGAATCCGTTGCCTACCAGCGTTGTCTGGCTTGTGGGAGGCCCAACTTGGGGCACGTCATAAATGTGCGGCGACGCTGCCACGGCCACGTTCGGGAGTAGGCAAAGTGAAAGAAAGACGACGAACAACGTGGTTAGAAGTTGCACCGTACGCTTCGCCGGAAAGCAAAGGGAGTTCAACCGTTGCGATGCGCTGGGGAGATAACGATCAAACCGCATCATGCACCTCCAAGTGCCGGGGTCTCAAGGTTGGGGCGCTGCCTGGGTGAGGTTGAGAAAGCGCCTTCGTCTCAAACGTGCGGGACGGGGTTGACTGACTTCAAGGCAAGATTCTTGGGATGGAAGCTTACCACGCCTGCTCGAATGGAAACGAGGTTAATTTCGAGAAGAATCGTGAACTTTTCCCCAAAAAATGGGGAGGCCAAGAATCAGTAAGATCAGTGAATAGCAGCGAAAACAAGGTGTATGTGGCGTGCGTCTTCGATGCTACTGACTTTGATGTGGGCGAGCCGACGAGTAGCAAAGGCAATGACAAGTTGGTTGAGGTGGAACTCATTTAACCTGGGGAAGGCTGCCTGTAGCCATAGTTGACGTTATATCGCCACTGCACTCATTGACCCCAGATGACATGAAGCCTGACGCCTCTTAGAGGCCACCCGCCGCATAGCATGACTCGTCTCCCTGTATTTCCATTCCGGGAATATCCACCACCTTCGTAACCTCAGCCTCTCACTTTTACCGTGCAGGTCACCCCGACAGAGAATAGACTCCCTACGGTGCAGCGATTGCTGCGCCCAGTTCAGCGATCCGCGTTGGCGAGTTTCGACGCTAAATCGTGTCACCTAAGTTCTTTGAAATCTAATATTTGCTTGTAAGTCTCACGGGCTCAAATATTTGCGATAGAAATGTGGGCTAAAGTGTTGAAAACAAAATATCGCAAATCAATTTTTTTCGTGATGCCGATCACATTTGCGGCAGCGAGTGAGCGTCAAGCGCGAATCGCTGCCCTGAGTTTCGGAGTGCCCGAGAGCGATGCCTTGAGCTGCGTGTTGGTCGTCACCACGCGCATTACCTCGCGCGTCATCTGGTCGTCGATCTCCTCGGCATGTTCGATTACTACCGGGTATCGCAGCACCAGTTCCAGGCCGGTATCGGTGAACTGCCACTTGGTGCTGGGCTGAGGAATGGGGAACGCCGTATCCAGCACACGCTCAAGCACTGCGTGCTGATGGTCGATCTCCTTGCGGTATTTGTCGTACACCGACTTCGCGGCATTGGTCAGCAGGAATTGTGCAGAAGCCGGATCGGTATCCGTCGACAGCGTCAGCGCCAACTCGTGCCAGGCGTATGAAGTTCCTGGCAACTGTTTGTACAGCGGTGTGGCGCCGAACAGCACCGAATTGGAGAAGACCACGAGACGACCCGTGGGATAGAGATCGATGCCGGTGCCGCCCAGTTCCATCAGGTACAGGCGTACGAGTCCGATCTCCAGAACATCTCCGGTAACGCCGGAGATGGTGATGCGGTCTCCGGCTTTCACTCCGCGACGGCCGATCAGCGTGAAGTACGCCGCGACTGACAGGATGACAGTCTGTAACGCCACTGCGATGCCTGCGGTGATGAACCCGGCCATGGTCGCCAGCGAACTGAACTCGCTGACGAAACCGAACACCACGATGAGCAGCATCAGGAAGCCGGAAACGAAGCGACGCACCAGCAGCAATTGCCTCCGGCGGCGCGCGTCGTGTACGTAGCGAACGGTGGCCCGGCGCCACAGCGCGGAGAACCCAGCGACTAGAGCCAACGCGAATAGAATCGCTCCGACCCGAGTCAGCACTGAACGCAATACGGCACCATAGGCAAGGAGCGTGGAGTCGCGCCACTCTTCCAAGTTTCCTTTCACCTGGTCGAGCAGCACGATTTCCTGGCGCAAAGGAAAGGCGGCGTCGCCGATTTGCTTGAACTGGCCGGTGAGAGATCGCAGATTCTTTTGCGTATCAGCGAGGGCAGCTGTATCCGACGCGGAAGTGGCGTCAGCGGTGTTGTGCCCCTGCTGCACCAGGGCCTTCAGCGCAGCAACCAGAGGCTTTTGCATTTGGGTGGCGGAGTCGCGCAGGTGGTTTGTCTGCGCGATAAGGGCGTCGATCTTGTGTATCTCACGCGTCTGACCCAGCAGATAGGCGGCCTGACCGATCAGTCCCGAGGACTGGGCGCGCGCGACACTGGCGCTTTGCGCATTGGCACTGGTCGCGTTGGCTGCGGCCTTGCCGGCTTCTCCGGTGTCGGTGGCGAAGACCTCGGGAACCGATTCCTTCAGGGCAGCGATCTTCCCTGCCATTCCGCCCTGGGCGCGTTCGTTGGTAGCGACGAAGGTTGCGATTCTCTGCAACTGTTCCTGCAACGCCTTGTCCAGCGGAATCACGCCCTGCAAAGCATCACGTTGGGAGACAAGTTGCTCCCGCTGGCTGCCACGCGCGTGCGCCAGTTGGGCCTCAATTTCCGCCAGCTTCGCCTGGTCTTGGTTCAGCCGGTCGGTCGCGCTTTGCAGAGCTTTTGTCAGCCCTGTTTGCTGCTGTGGCGGTTCAGCGGCAGTCTCAGTCGAGGGAGAAGACGGTTTGCTGTTGTTGGCGGTCTCCGTCTGCAAGCCCGCGATCGACTGCGCGGCTTGGAAGGCGAGCTGCAGCGCCTGCCTGGCCTGACTGCGCGCGTTGGAAAGGTAGAGAACGTCGCTGGGCTGTCCAGCACTCTGATCGATGGTGGTCAACTGGCGATACCAACTAATGCCAGAGTTCAAATGGCTGAGAATTGCGTTCTCGGGGATTTGCGGCGCCTGCGCAAGCAGCAGCCCGGTCAAAGCCATCAGCGTGGCACCCAGAAAGCAAGATTCAGCGATACGAGGAAACCTTGACCTCAATCAAACTCTCCCTTATGAATGTGAGCTCTAAGTGGGATGCAGTTTTGCTGGGCAACGTAATGTGCGCGGGGAGCTGTGGCGGGAAATGAATGATTCTTAAGGAGGAAGTTTACGCTTCGCGCCGGTAGACCAGCTTTAGTTTGTCGGTTTCCAGGATGCGTGCGATCTGCTTACGAGCATGAACCGACCACGGACCGCTGCGGTCCAGTTTGACGTACGCCGTCCAGTGCCGCAGTGCGAGTCGAGGCTCGCGCAGGCGCTCATAGGCCAGGGCCAGGTTGTAATGAGCGTCGGCGTATGTGGGGGCCAGTTGGATAGCCGTCTTGTACGCAGTCGCTGCGTCTACAAAGCGTCCTGTTTCATCCAGCACGTTGCCCAAGTCGAAGTATGCGAGAGCGTAACGGTGATCGGCCTCAACGGCAGCACGATAATGTTTCTCGGCAGCGCCAAATTCCTGCCGGTTGTAGTACAGCGTACCCAGGTTTATATGAGCGGCCGCGTGTCCCGGCTCCAGTTCTAAGAGGCGTAAGTAAACTTGTATGGCGTCGTCATGATTGTTGGGATTCTCTTCCAGGGCAACGCCGCGAGCGAACAGCTCATGAACCGAATCGGGCGGCGATACCGGATTGGGCTTGCGAGGGAGCGATGCCGGATCGGTCGAAACCACCGAGCCCGCAGCCTCAAACTCCATGACATACTGGCCCGCGACCGGCTCGACCGCGCGACCCTGGTGGCGGAATGCCAGTCTCTTGCCCACAAGGAAGGCGCTGGCTTCGAGGAACGGGTTCTCCATTCCTGCGACCTGGCGCCGCATGGCTACCAGCGACTCGCGGATAACCGCCGGGCGCACACGTTTGGCGCGCAAATCTCGTATTTGCTTTATCTGCTGGAGGTCTGCAATAGAGAACTCCTCACCGTCAGGAGCCAAGCCTGCTCTCTGCCAGCCAGTCAACTGCCTGGCTGAGACATGCAGGATTCGCAGAACGTCCGCTCGACCGAAACTCGTCATGGAAGGTCGGAAGCGCAATCAGAGCCTTCTTAGATTATCAAGCGGCGAGCAATGCTCTGCAAGTGTAAAACTGGCTACCTCGGTGGAAAAACAGGGCTTACAGCCGCCACGGTGTCCCATTCTGAAACCTGCCGGTCTTTACGCAGGCGAAGCAAGCCTTTAAGATGGAAATCACGCCGACGTAGCTCAGCTGGTAGAGCAGTCGATTCGTAATCGACAGGTCATCGGTTCAAGTCCGATCGTCGGCTCCATTAACTTCTTTCGTTGCATCAACTGCCCTCCGAGTCCGGTGGGCATTGTTCTTGATTGTGGGGGATATGGTGGGGACTCTCACATTACCCTCCGGTTTCGCTGATCAATCGCATCCCGAATCGCTCCCAACTCCGGGTGTTGATAAATCCGCGTTGTTTTCAAAGTCCTCATTTCCCATTGCGTCTGCCACAGCGAACACATTTCCGGTAGCCTCTACGGCATACGTCGCAAAAGTGTGGCGCGCACCGTAAAGCTTCAAGGACTCAGGCAACCCAACCTGTCGCCTTGCGTCGCGAAACTGCTTGGCAACGGTGGTCAGGTGCCCAGCTGCGGCCTTCTTGGAAGGGAAAACCCATTCGGAGGCCTCCGGCGTCGGGGGTAGTTTTCCGCCTCGCGTTGTCGTGGTGGTCTGTTTGTGCAGCCTGTTTCTTAGTGCCTCAATAGCGCGCTGACTCAACGGGATCCAGCGCCGGGCCTTCCGGCTCTTTCATATCGGACTCCCCATCACGAACCCGAGCGCTTCTTCCTGTTCGCGTACCACCAGATGATGGCGGCCAACACCAGAAGAAGCAGCAGCCAGATCAGCCAGGTCGGCGAGCCACTCGCGGCCTCTGGCGCTGTTGCTGGTGCTGTAGTCGGTGCTGCTGTTGGGGTCGGCACCGCCTCTTCGCTCCCCTCGGCGACGAGGATTGGTACATCCGCGGGCGGCGGGGCTGGCGCAGCCTGTCCCGTCACAGTCTTCTGTTGGGTGACTTCAACGGAGGGCTCTTCCACGATCTTGGTGGCGGTCAGGATCATGCCCTTGCGCACAGCAAAAGCATCGAGCATCTGTCCGTCCACGTTGAATTTTTGGCCCTCGGGAATCTTGAACCGCTGATTTTTGCCGTCTTCGAGGGTTAAGATTATGCTCAGCGGCGGAACGATTTCCCAAACCTTCCCCTTAACAGTCTGCACCGTCGTAATGGTCATGGGAGTTGAGGTGGTGGTGATGGTTCGCTGGAGTTTCATGCCTGGTTTCAGGTCGTGAACGCCGAGCTGCTTGCCGTCCACTGTCACTCTCGCGCTCTCGGGCACATTCTGAAAATGACGGATCGAGCCATCCGCCATCTTGACTACCAGATCGTTGCCCGATACGGTCACGACTTCACCTTTTTCCACCTTCGTTACGACCGTAGGTTTCCCTGTTGCTGTAGTAGTTTGTGTCTGCACCTGTGCGGTAAGGCTGAGGGTAAAGGCCACGCAAGCCGTGGTCGTTGCCACGACTGCCCACCCATATTTCCAACCTACTCTGGTCATCTGGTTTTCCTTTCAATCAGACTGTGTATGCTGATGCCCTGTCATCGTCAGCTACTCTTATTCTCGCGACGAAGCTGGCGGCTACATGATGATCGGAATGTTTGCGGCAAACTGCAGATCGAGTATCAGGTTGATGCGCCGGTCCAACTGGAAGAACAGCGCAGTCTGTTTCCCGGTAAGCACCTTACGAAATTTAGGGATCCACTGCTCGCGCACAGTTGCAGTTTGCACATCCAACGCCGCCATCTTTTGGACGAGGCTGTCGGCCTCAGCGTCCGTCATGTTCACATAGCTGTTTGCGTATTCCTTGACGAGAGCGTAGCGAGCATCGCCTTGCTTAGTGGTCTCTTGAGTGTACGCATCGTACACCGGCCAAAACTTTTCGGCTTCGGCAGCCGTCAGCTTCATGTTTTCCGCAATCAGTTGCTTTTTCGCGGAACGTATATCGGACCGCAGTAGCTGGATGTCTTGCTCACTAGCGGCCGGTGCCGATGACGGCGTCTCCGATTTCTGGGCAAACGCCACACTTTGGATCAACAGGAGTGACGCTCCGATAACAACGGCTATCCCTAGCTTCTTCATTGGTTCCTCCGGTGAATTTGGCTAATCGACGACCCCAGGGCATCGGTTCAATTCGCCGCGTGATAATCCCTGGCCTCGAATTGCTGAAGCTCTAAGTCCAGACTCTGAATGCCGTCGCGTTGTCTTGCTCGCTGGAAGCATGAGGCGTGGATGTAGCATCCGGCAACTAGGGAAATCCCTAGTTGCCCCACGACCGGTCCGGGCCTAGGCTGTGCTGCATGACGCGCGGGGTGGGGCAGGGTGTCTTAACCGGAGCGTCCATTGTGATTCCAAACGGCGCCGCAGTGTGAAGCTGATTGAGATGGGTTGTAGATGATCGGTTCGTAGAGGAGCATCATCATGAAACTTAAGACAATCGTTTCGATCGTGATTGTGTCTCTGCTTGCCTGCAGCTTATCTATTGCGGACGACGAAAAAGACCGCCAAAAGATCGAGAAGATGGCGGCGCAAACGCTTCAGGACTTGTACAAGTTGCAGCCCGCCTCAAAGGCGGCCATCCACAAATCCGCCGGATATGCTGTGTTCAACAACACGGGGACTAACCTACTGGTGTTAAGCACGGCGCGTGGTGCAGGTATCGCCGTCAACTCCAAAACCAAGCAGGAAACCTACATGAAGATGATCTCCGCCGGGGGCGGATTGGGCATCGGCGTGAAGGACTATCGGGTCATCTTTATCTTCGAGAACGAAGGCGCACTGAACCAGTTTCTCAACTCCGGCTGGTCAGGTTCGGCGCAAGCCGATGCCGCAGCCAAGGCGGGCGATAAGGGGGGTGCCTACTCGGGCGCGGAGGAGATGAGCCCGGGCGTATGGGTCTACCAGATCACCAAGAATGGCCTTGCTCTCCAATTCACTCTGCAAGGCACCAAATACTACAAGGACGACGACTTGAACAAGAAGTAGTTCATGTCGTGCGGCGTTTGTCGGGTCAAGTGCAGGTTGGGCCCTCAATAAGGACCAAGGGCTGTCAACGGGCGGATCGGCAAGATCAACGTCAGGGCCGGCAAACCGATGACGGAAGGCTCACGATGAAACTAATCGCCCGATTGATCATTTTCATCCTTTTCCTACTCGTCGCACTCGACCTGGTTGTTGCTCAAACACAACCGACTCCAAAGAAGGCTGCCAAGCCTGCAAATTCAAAGAGTGAAACCTTGGAGCTTGGCAAATCCTATGCCTCGTTGCGCCCTGAGCAAAAGCAACTGGTAGACGATTTCATCAGCCGTTATAACGCCACCACGGACAGCAAACTAATTCCTGAACAAGCCTACGACAACGCTCGACTCTCCGTCCGTACCACATTCGACGCTGTGACCCATGCGCTGCTGAACGCCAAGCTGACCGATGCACAAGGCAAAAGTCTGGGTCGCGCGATCGACCTTGTACACGCCGTCGACGAAGTGATGGGCGAGCAATCCGGTGTTGGCGGAGATCGGCAGTTCCGCCTGTACGTGTACCTCAAGCCCGACACGGTTGACGTTCTGAGCCGAAGCCGGGAGTTCTCTCGGGATCGCGATAACAGCGTTTATCACAAGGGCTTTCCGATTTGCTTCAGGTTGAAGAACGGACCTCCTTCGATTCAGTTCTCCATTTCGCTTGACCAAAAATTGTCTGACATCGATGTCGACTATCGCGCTTCCGGCTTTCCTAAAGGTCTGGTCAATGGACACTTGTCCTCGTCCAACTCCGATGTCCGCGCGGGCAACAATCTGGACCGCCATGACGGTCGATGGTCGGGACTCAACGGCTGGTGGCGCAACGTTTTTGGACAGCTCGGTAGCGGCACTAAGCCGGCAAAAGAGAACGTCGCCGAGGGCCTCGGACACATTCCCTTAAATCCCGCCGTGAAAGCCGATCAGGGCGTCGACAAGAGCGCCCATGATTTCCTGCAAAGCTGGGTTGTCGCCAAACAACCGAACAAGTCGGTTGCCTATTTTTCGCGTCTCAGCTATCCGTGCTTGGAGACAACGGTGCAGAACAGCAAACATCCCGTGCCGCGGGGTATGGTTCGGCTGCAGGCCTTGATGGCAATGCAGAAATTTAGCGATAGCCTGGGAACAGTGAATGCCGTTGGCGAGGCATTCGAACCGGCTGACAAGTGGGCGCAATCTCTGAAAGAGGCTAAGAACGCATATGCGTCGGAATTCCGGCTGGTGAGCGTGCCTGCCGACAGGGTACCGGACGAGGAATGTGTTGCTACACCGGCCGATAACTCAGGCAAGGGCTCCAAAGACAAGTACTTTGCCACCGCGTTTCGCGGAAAGCAGGGAGACAGCGCCAGCAAAGTTATGTCGTTGCTTTGGGCCCAGGAGGGCGGCTACTGGAAGATCGTTGCAATTCGTCTTGAAGATGGCAAGGACGCGGACATCGTGCCCCAGAAGGCAGGAGCTCAGGCCGAACCCGCAGTGGAAGAACCGCAGAGCATCGCCGGTGATCCCGCTGCAGTAAAAGCCATTGCGGAGTTCTACCAGGCTTGGATCGAAAAACGGGATGTTGCCCAAGCCTCCACCTTTGCGTCACATGCTTCCTATCAGTGTCTCTCACCGCCGTCCAAAGACCAGAAGAGCTTGACGCCCATGGCCAGGATTCAGTCGGGACTTCAACAGCCGCTCACGCGAATTCCATCGGGCTCGAATCTGGCGGACATGATGTCGAGTCTGCAGCCCGCCAATGATCTTCTGCGGCCAGTCCAGCAGGAAAACTCTAAAGCTTACGCGATCATGGCTGTGCCCGACCAGAAGGCCCATAGCTTTCTGTGCCAACATCGTCAGCAATCCGAGAGCTCTTCAGAGTTGAATCCTGCTGATGCGAAGTACGGAACCTATTACTTATCCGCCAGCAGACTAAACTATGGCCAGGAGCAATCACCCGCTCTTCTGCTGTTGTGGACCAGAGAGCAGACAGGCTGGAAGGTTGTTGCCTGGGCGGTAGAGCTTCCCTAAACATCGTTGTGTCGCGAGGCTCAATCGGTGAGTCCTCGGGCAAGAATTCGTAGAGACTGAATCGGGCCGTGCTTCTGCCGTCCTAAACCAATTTCTGCACCGTACGAACGGCAGAATATATTCTTGATTCTGAACTTCTCAGGAGATCAGGTGAAAGGCAGCGACGAAAAACCAGTTCGCCCCACTGCTGAGCAACTTCATATGGATCTTCGTCGGCTCGAATGGGCATTGGGGCTCAGCGAGGAAACGTTAACGGCAATCACGGACGCGGCGGAGTGGGTGGAGTTTGAGACCGGGGAAGTGGTTATTGAAGTCGACGCAGAAATCACGCACCTGTACTTCCCGATTACAGGCCGGGTGCAGTCAACCCTCTACGATTCGCTGGGCAAGGCGGTTGGAACTGACACTATCGGTCCAGGGCGCGCTATTGCATTGATTGCGCTGGGCTCAACGGATCGCACTCTCTTGCATGTCGAAGCTGTTGAGCCTGTAACAGCAATACGATTGACGCCGTCAGCGTTGCTGCGACTCGCGGCTAAGCATACCGACTTGCAAACCGCTGTATTTCGGTTGACGGTGAATGCGTTCAAGCGATATGTGATGGTCGATCGCTCCCTCCCGAAGCCATCCGCCGTCGGCATTCTTCATCACAGCGAGGCGAGCCGGCCACTCGTCGGTCATCTCGCGCGCCGGCTTAGAGAATTAGACGAGCATCCGGCAGTGTTCGGCGATCACGAACAATCGAAGCCCGGCAGTGACCTCCCCTTCAAATTGCTCGCCGGAGAAGGCCAGATTCGACAGGACATT
Source organism: uncultured Acidobacteriaceae bacterium (assembly GCA_963819645.1). Lineage (GTDB taxonomy): Bacteria > Acidobacteriota > Terriglobia > Terriglobales > Acidobacteriaceae > CAVVDY01. The sequence goes on along the minus strand of CAWFWZ010000001.1, from coordinate 1,415,768 downwards.
CTTGAAGGCTGGCCCTCGAACAGTCGGCTTCTGATCGATGTGCGCGTCGACTATTCACCAGAGGCAATGATGCGGCTCCTGAGCTACGTCGACCTGGTGCTTTGGTGTGTTCGGCCACAAGATGCGCATGCAGCAGTGGTTCTGCTCGAAGGATTGCTGAAAAGCGTTCCGAGATGGCGAGACAAGATCCGGATCGTGTGGGTTCTGACTGCCAAGGAGTCGATCGCTCCCTATGTGCCAGAGTTGAATGGGTTCGTTCAGCGAGACTTCAAACTCACCTTCGATGATCCCGGTGCAAACCAAAACACTTTGCTGCAGCATGGATTTGAACGAATCGTTCATCACCTGCGAGGCATTCAGATTGGTTTGGCTCTGGGAGGCGGCGCTGCTCGAGGCATGGCTCATCTCGGAGTACTCAAAACGCTTGAGCGGCATGGTATCTACATCGACATGCTGGCGGGTACGAGCGCTGGGGCAATGGTTGGCACAATCTACGCGGCTGGTTTCGATCCCGAATATATTGCCCATTGCTTCAAGAGCGAATTGGAGCCATCGTGGTTCTTTCGACAGCTGCCGGGCGCCGGCTACTGGTATTTGCTTTACAAGTACAGGTGGCGCCAATTCGATTCCATGCTGCGGAAATACTTAGGTGAATCCAGGATGGAGCAATTGATACTTCCGACGTTTATGGTTTCCGTCGACCTCGTCCAAGCAGAATCGGTGGTGCGCGAAGCTGGCGACGCGACAGTCGGGGTTATGGAGAGTATCAACCTTCCTCCTTTATCGCTTCCTATTATTGAAGCTGGACAGGCGTTAGTGGACGGCGGATTGCTCAACAATGTTCCCGCAAATGTGCTCGTAGCAAAGGGGTGCAACTTTGTCATCGCATCAACCGTAACGGCAAAGCTCGAAAAAGACTTCGAGGGAATCAGCTCCAGATTCACCGGTCGGTTCCTGGCAACGATTCAAGTAATCATGCGACAAACCATGGTCCAGGACTACAACATGAACTCCGTTGGGGTTCAGCCGGCAGACTTTGTGGTCGCGCCTGATGTGACGTCCTTTGATATATCGGAATTCACCAGGGCCGATGAAATGGCACGCATCGGGGAAGCGACCACCGAAGCATCCGTCGCAGAGCTGCGCAAGATGCTCAGCAGGCTTGATTCCAAACTCTTCGGCTGATGTCGCTAGGGGCCCCACACATTCCTGGTTTTGGAATGTGTGGGCAAAGAACAATCTCAATCAAGATTCGAGACAAGATCAGGCCGACGTTAATACTTTGACCCTTTCCAAACGAGAGGAATAGTTCGGGCCCACTTTGAAAGCCCTGAGCTTATCTCAACGCCCGCTAGCTCTCAATTCGACCTGCGCAACGCAATGCTCTACTACCCATTGCCGCGAACATCAAAAGTAGCCCAACCATTCCGAGCAGCGGCCAATTACTTCCGGTCTTCGGCAACTCCGCCGAAGCCGTTGTCGTAGTTTCCGCAGCGCCGCCCGGCGCCGGCGTGGGCTCGCCCTTAGCAACCAACACAGTTGCACCCGCCGGAATTGTGCCAGTCACCTGCTGTTGGCTCGACACTACGTTCTGTGGAGACTCCACGATCTTCGTCGCAGTTACCACCATTCCCTTCCTCAGGGCAAAGACGTCCGTGTCCTGGCCGCCAACGTTGAACTTGGTCCCCTCTGGCACCTGGAACTTCTGGTTCTCTCCGTTTTCCATGCTGAGAATTACCCAGTGTGGTGCTTGTACCGACCAGACTTTCCCGCTGACGGTTTGAATGGTCGTGACCCATTGGGGAGTGGTGGTCGTGACCGTGGTGCGCTCAAGTTTCATTCCCGGCTTAAGGTCGTGAACGCCAAGCTGTTTGCCGTCCACGGTAACTGTGGCGCTATCAGGAACATGGGGAAAGTGACGGATGCTGCCGTCGGCCATCTTCACGAAAAGGTCATTCCCCTCGACGGCAACAACTTCGCCGCTCTCAACCTTGACTTCGTGGGTAGGTGTTCCGGTTGCGGTTTTTGTCTGAGTCTGTACTTGTGCACTGATTGAGAGCGCAAAAGTAAGGCAAAGGATCGCAGTCATCAGCACCAAGCTCTTTCTCAAAATGTTGTTCGATTTCATTTTGTTCTCCTATTCGTGTACAGCAGAAAATCTTTGGGCCAAACCGTTGTGAATACGGATCGGAAGTTGGTTAGGTTTAGTTAGCGCATCCGTCTGCTTAGGGCTTCGCTTGACGGACCGGCGTTTCAGAGATTTTCAAATCATCTGCATTGGCCAGGGTTGCGTGGACGATGTAACGCGAGGGGGCGCTTCCAACGAAGTAAAACGGATAGCAAGTGACCAATGTAAGCGAGGGCCTGGTCCGCGGCTCAAGAACGGAGACATCCTTGGGTGACACGATCTGGATTTCGTCCACGCGGTAATGTGAGTCGCCTTGTGGGGACTGGAGATCAATCGTGTCTCCCACGTGAATATCTTTGAGCCCACGGAAGAATCCGTCTCGATGGCCGGCAATACCTATGTTTCCCGATTCTCCGGGAGAGGCCGTTCCGGCAATGTGCCCGACCCCACGATCCAGTGTCAGATCATCTGTCCCTTCCAGGATAGGTACCTGCAATCGAAGCGAGGGAATCTCAATCACCGCCATCGGCGGTGGGACTTTCAACAGCAGGCTGGCCTGATGCTTCTGAATACGCTTTTCCGACCAGAGGCGAAAGTCGGGCACACCGTCTTGCGATCGAGCACTTGTTTCGACTGCCGTTTGAGCGGACGCTTGCGATGTCCAGAAGCTTTGCAAGCTGGAACGGGAGTAAACCGCGCCGTAGAACCGGCTGCCGATGTAAACAGAAACCAGTAATATCCCGCAGAACAGCAGAACTCTTTCTAGTCTGCTGAAGCCGCGGATAGTACTAGTCCGTTGCACGCGACTGAACCTCCCGGATAGCTATGTTGGTGGCGTCTTAATTAGGTCTTATAGTCACCAGGTGTCATTTGAGCAACTAGGGAAACCCCTAGTCCTCAAGGGATGGCCATATTCCTCATCAGGCTGTAGTTACCGCCTTCGCATTCGGCGCGGCTGATGGTTTCGCCGGCTCGACGTTGCCGCTCTCGACCCAGGCAAGAAACAACTTGTAGCCTACCGACAACACGATAGCCCCGAGAAACAGGCCGATGAGGCCCATGGCCATGAAGCCTCCGATGACTCCCAGAAACACAACTGCGATGGGAACGGCTGCGCCACGTCCCAGGAGCACCGGCTTCAGTACGTTGTCCATCAGTCCCACGATGATGCACCAGACGAGAAAAATTACGGCCTTGGTGCCCGATGCGATGGCGAACCCGTAGATCACCGCTGGTATCAGGGCCAGCATCCCGATCTGAAGAATTGCAGCCGCAAGAAAGACGACCGACCAGATACCTGCGCCGGGCAGCCCAAAGACGAAGAAGCCGGCCGCCGCGAACACCGTTTGAATAAGGGCGACTCCCAAAACGCCGTTAGTGACGCTGCGAACCGTTGAGCCGACGAGACGTTGGAATTCGGGACCTTCTTCACCAAACAGCCGATTCGCCAGTGATCGCGTCACCTCGTAAGCAGCCTGCGCATTCGCGAGAAGTACGCCAGACAGCACGATCGAAATTAACAACTGGACGAGAGTTCCTGCAAAACCGGCGGACGCCGCCAGGATTCCCGGGACCGCAGACTTGATTTGGGGTGCAAACTTCATCAGGGTCGCGCTGAGATTGGTGGAGGCAGCGGCCCAAGCCTGGGACAGCGGGCCACCAATCAGAGGCCAGCCCGCGACACTGTCGGGTGGCGGTGGCAGAACGAGTGTTCCGTCTCGCATCGCGGCGACGAGAGGCTGGATACCCTGAGCCAGGCTTTGGCCCAGCAGCACCAGCGGCAAGATCAGAACCGCCAGCAGCAGAAGCGTCCACACCGTAGCCGCCAGTCCCCTCTTACCCTTGAGAACTCGCTCTAACTTTAGAAATGTAGGATACGAAGCTATGGTGATGATGATCGCCCACAGCAGCAGGGGTACAAAGGGCTTCATAATCAGCAGGCAGCCGATGACAAGCAAGGCGGCCAAACCGATCTGTATAGACGATTCGAGGGGTTGGTTTACTTCAATCCTCTTCTTCGCAACAGCTTCTGCCGACATTTTAGCCTCCTGGCACTAGGTTGCCCTCTCGTAAGCCATCATTTGAGAATCTTAGTGGCATCGTGCGCCAATAACGCAAAAGCAGCGGCGTGTACTGCTATCGCGATCACTATTCCTGTGAACGTCAGGCCCCACATACCGACCACGATGGCCCATCCGAACGCGCTCCCTTAGTATTCGCCCGCGTATTGGTTTCGCACGAAGTTGTACTTGGCGCTGATCTGGATTCTGGGCGCATTACCGGTAGAGTTATCTTTGTTTACTCGCCAACCGTAAAGGAACTCCCCGCCCACGGTGAGTGAACCAAACGGATTCCAAATCAGGTTGCCGCCCATGTATTGGCCCTGATGATATATCGAAGGGATCTGAACTTCGGTGTTTTGCACCTGCACGAAGCTGTAGATCGCGCTGGAACGTACGCGATCGCTCCAGAAATGCTGTAGAGCGCCGTACGTCGCCACCACTGGTAGAGCCTGAATGTGCGGGCTCTGCAAGCTGCTGACAGCAGCATCAATACCCAGGCCGGAAGTGTCGTTGATATAGCGCTCGATTCCATTGCCGTAGGCGACCTGGTATACCGCGGTGTCTTTCCCCCAAAGACGAGTTGCACCGGCGAAGTTGAAGCCCCAGCCGAATACCGATTCATGGCGACCGTCCGGCACGAATGCCGCTACACTCCGGAAGAGTGCCGATAGCTGCAAGTGCCCGCGGTCCATCTCGCGGCGGATCTTTAGAGTTCCGTCGGGGGACGGGCTATTCGGCTGAGCCACGAAATCCGGCGTCATAAAAAGCACGTCGGAAGTCGGCTTCTCGGCCGAGATGCTGAAGGTGGTCTTCTTTGCAACCAGCACGCTGTATTGAAACAGTGGACTACGAATCGCCACTTGCGCGTTTGGCCCCTGCTCGTCGATTTGATCCGGTCCAGCGTCAGGATCCATGAAATTCGAGAAGGTTTGGCCTACCAGGAAGTTCTTCGCCTGGCCATATGCGTGGCGCAGCCTCGGAGTGGTTGCATTCGAGCCGAAGAAATCCATTTCAAAATAGAATCTGTAGCTGTCGTCGCCGGATTTTGTGGGTACACGAAAATCCAGGCTGAAGCGGGTGCCCCTTACCGACATAGTCGAGTTGGTAAAGTTGCCAGGCGTTGGGATCGGGATGGTCGCCGGGATGAAGGCGTCGAGGTTACCTGCTGGCCTTATGTCGTAGATAAAGTCTGTCTTGGCGTATCCGCCAATACGCATCAGTGTATTGGTACCCGGGATGCGGAAAAACCCGGGAAACCGCGGGTCGAGCGGCTCGTTGTTGATACGCGCGGCCGCGATCGGGTCCTGCGAAAAAGTTCGATAGGTTGCAGTGGCCTGACTCATTTCTTGCTGCTTCGGCGTCAGTTCGACTTCAACCTGTTCCATGCTGCTCTTCTCCTCGGCAGCAACCGCAGCGTTGACCTCACTCTTCAGGTCCGCGGGTTCGGCCGGCGCCGGCTCACCAGAGAGCTGTCGTATCTCACCTTGGACCTCAGCCATCTGACTTTGCAATGCATCGAGCTTTCTTTGCAGCGCCTGGATCTGATCGGGACTTGCCTGTGACGTGGTTTGTGCATAGGTTGCAGGCGAAACAACGGCAAGCAAACCTGCAAGACAAAGGATGGCGCCGAGCGCGTCGCGTAGGTTCATGGGAGTCCCTCCTTCCGCGGAGAACATTACCCCGTGCGCGATCTCACCACATCCTGCCGTCCAGCCATTCCTGGTACACGGCAGCGCCCCACCTCTCCGGCACGGAGATTCCACGGTTGATGGGCGAACCATAAACCAGCGCTGCTGGTTTGGGGACTAGGGATTTCCCTAGTGGGCAGGCTGCGGTTCAGAGCTAAAGCCCCACTCTGGCATTGCCTGCCCCTGTCCTGAGGCGCATAATTCCCGTATCGGGACAACCCCTAGTCCAATGCACTGCGCATGTCCAAGAAAGCGCTTCCGTGCGACAATTGGGCTCTTTAGGCCCAGCATCCGAAGTTTGCTTGCTCTGGCTGCGCTCGGCCTCGTCGGCTTCGCCCCCGCTTCCCATGGTCAGGTCAGAAAAAGCGTCCTCATGATCAACATTGTCGGACAGTCCCATCCTGGTCCGATGATTGTGACCAATCTAGTGCTTTCGGCGCTGCACTCAGACCCGCGTTTCCACGTCGAGTTCTACTGGGAGAACCTGGATGCCATTTATCACCCCGACGAGGTGCAGGAACAACTCGATGCTGTCGTGCAGCGTTATCGCCGCCGTAAACTCGACCTGATTGTGCTGCTGGGGCCGAACGCGATCCAGATCCTGGCAGAGCCGCGGGCGATATTCCCCAATGTCCCGGCGGTCTTTTGTTGCACCGCTCCAGGGCAGATCGACCGGATGAAAGGCGACCACGGATCGACGGGCTCGTGGTTTCAATTGGAGCCCGCAAAGACGGTGGAGGCTGCGCTGGGTTTGTTGCCGGAAACCCGCCATATCTACGTGGTCGGGGGCCAATCCGATTATGACCGGCGTCTCACAGCGTTGGTAAAAACGGACCTTTCTACTTATGCGAACAAGCTCGACATCACTTATCTGACTGACCTGCCGATGAGCGAACTGCTGGAAAGGGTCAGGCATCTTCCTGATCGCTCCATAGTTCTTTATCTCTCCTTCTTCAAGGACGTGCAGGGGCGGGAGTTTCTCAACATCGCCGAAGCTCTTCCGGTGATCGCCGGCGCCGCGAATGCTCCTGTCTTTGGCATAGCCGACACGCAGTTGGGCCACGGCATTTTGGGGGGATTTGTGGTCAGCTTCGAAGAACAGGGCAAGATCGTGGGCCGCGACGCCCTCGAGATCTTAGCGGGAAAGCCGCCCCAGGACATCCCGATCGTGCATGGTCCCAGTCTTTACCTGTTCGATTGGCGCCAGTTGGAGCGATGGAAACTAGATGAAAGCAGGCTCCCTGCCGGAAGTACCGTTCTGTTTCGGCCGCCGACTTTGTGGGAGCAATATAGGAGAACGTTACCCATCGGATTGCTGGCTCTCGTAAGTCTGAGCCTGCTGACCATCTACCTCCTATACGAGCGACGGCTGTTGGAACAAGCCAGGAGAGAGCAGGCGAGGCTTAGCGGTAGGTTGATTAATGCTCAGGACGAGGAGCGTAGCCGGCTCGCATCCGAGTTACACGATGACTTCAGTCAAAGGATGGCGGTTCTGTCCCTCGGGCTTGAGACAGCCGCTGAGATGATCCCCGGCTCGCCAGCGGAGGCAAACCGGCAACTGCACGAACTCATGAATTCCGCAGGCGAAATTGGAGCCGATCTCCATACCCTGTCCCACCGTCTGCATTCCTCTACCCTGGAGCGGCTTGGGCTGGCCGCGGGCGTTTCATCGTTCTGCAAGGAATTCACCGCTCAGCAAGGGACCCAAGTTGCATGCGCCTATGAGAATGTTCCACGCGCCGTCTCTCCTGATGTGGCCCTCTGCCTGTTTCGAATCGTCCAAGAAGGGCTGCGGAACGTCAAGAAGCACAGTGAAGCGAGTCGCGCGCAAGTAAGGCTTGAAAAGCTTGACGGGGGACTTCACCTGTCGATCTCTGATAACGGCAAGGGGTTTGACCTGAACGCCACGTCAGAGGGAGAAGGCCTGGGGCTGTGGAGTATGAAGGAGCGGATCCGTCTAATCGAGGGACGATTCGAGATCCATTCGGAGGTACACAATGGGACTCGGATTGAGGTATGGGCGCCATTGAAGGAGCAATCTGATGCAAGTCCAGGCGAGCCGAGAGGCAGGTCTTCTTACGCGTCTGCCGAAGGCTAGGCCAAGAAAACCGTTTTAGTCACCGGTGCTGGCGGCAATGAACGCCAGGCCCTGAGGAAGGACACTGGTAATTGGAACTCCGACCCCAAGTCCTCATTGCCGACGATCACGGCGTCTTTGCTGACGGCCTGCGGTTGTTGTTGGAGAAGCGCTATACAGTTGTGGGTAGCGTTAATGACGGGCGCGCGCTCGTAATTGAAGCGTGCAGGCTCAAGCCAGATGTGGTCGTTGTCGATATCGGCATGCCTCTTTTGAATGGGCTTGATGCTGCCAAGCGAGTGCGCGAGCAATTTCCGAAAGTGAAACTCATATTCCTTACCATGCAGGACAACCCCAACCTCGCTGCCGCAGCTCTGGAATTGGGATCAGTGGCATTCGTCCTCAAGCAGTCCGCCGGGTCAGAGCTACTGACGGCTATCGACCAGGTGCTACAAGGTAAGTGCTACGTGACTCCTAAACTGAGGCCGGAAAACTGGGCCGTGCAAAAGGTCAGGGCGCGCCATTACTCCAGTCATCTGACTACGAGACAGCGTGAAATCGTGCAGATGTGCGCCGAGGGACTTGCGCAAAAGGAAATTGCTGGGCGGCTGAATCTTAGCGAGAAAACTGTCCAGTTTCACAAACATCACATCATGGAAACCTTCAACCTGAAGAGCAACGCTGACCTCGTTCTCTTTGCTGTCAAAGAGGGCCTGATCTCTGTGGACCCGAATCCGTCGCGGCGGCCGCCATCCTTCTGACGTCTCGCACTGCAGTGTCTAGCTTTATCGCGCTAGGGATATCCCTAGTTGTCAGTGTGCAACTCTGAGCCTAGCATCAGCCTGTTGCCGTGAAGGTGTCTCGCCGACGATTCGTCGTCATCGCACAGCGCATGTCAGAGATTGGAATGCCTGAAGCTCCAGAAAAGCGCCGTCGAATTCTGCTGGCCGACGACCATCCTCTCGTGCTGGAACGAGTGAAATCGCTTCTTGAGACGCAATTCGACGTCGTCGGCGTCGCTCATGATGGCTTAGAGATGGTCGAGAAGGCGGTACGACTGCGGCCGGACATAATCGTGGCCGACATATCGATGCCGAGACTCGACGGAATCCAAGCGGCTCATCGGCTTCGCCGGATGGGAATTGCCGCGTTGCTAGTGTTTCTCACGATTCACGCAAGCGCTGAATTTGTCGAGGCCTGCCAGGCCGAGGGAGCACTTGGATTCGTACTGAAGACCCAGATGAAAGCAGACCTGATCCCTGCCATTAACGCTGCACTAACCGGCCTAAGCTTCGTGTCCCGGCACCGTCGCGACTAGACGTATAGGAAAATCAAAATCCGATTTCGCTTCTAGTGCCTTCGCAAGTCGATGCCTAATTGCTGACACTTCTTATATAGATGGCTTCGCTCGAGGCCCAGCGCCTTTGCGGTGTTGGTGATGTGGTGATTCTGTTCGTGGAGCGCCGCAAGAATGGCAGCCCGTTCGAATTGCTCGATTTGTTCGGATAGCTTGCCGGGCTGCCTGATGCCAGGGTCGTGCGCTTCGGACTTGCTGCCGGGCAAAGCCGCTTGCACCGTCGCCAGGTCAACGACATTGGAAGTGGCAAGCAACAGCAATCGCTCAACCATGTTTCGCAGCTCGCGAATGTTCCCTGGCCACCGATACTTTTGAAGTGCGTCGATGGCCTCCGGAGAGAAGGCCACCTGCTTCCATCCATTCTGTGCGCATACCTGCGCCGCGAAGTGCTCGACCAGCGGCCCGATATCGTCCGCGCGGTCACGTAGCGGCGGCAGCGTGACGGGAAAGACCACTACTCTGTGGTACAGGTCTTCGCGAAACTTGCCCTCGCGCACCAACTCTGCGAGATCGTGGTGGGTGGCGACCAGGACGCGCACGTCGACGGCGATCGGCTTGCCCGACCCGATGCGCTCCACTTCTTTTTCTTCCAGGACGCGCAATAGCTTGGCCTGCATGTTCAGCGGCATGTCGCCTATCTCATCAAGAAACAGCGTCCCACGATGAGCCTGCTCGAACTTCCCAGTGTGCCGTTGCAGGGCGCCGGTGAACGCACCTTTTTCGTGGCCGAACAGTTCCGACTCGATCAGCTCGGCAGGAACGGCGGCGCAATTCAAAGTCACGAACGACCCCGACGCTCGTGGGCTTTTCTCGTGGATGGTGCGGGCGGCCAGCTCCTTGCCCGTACCGGTCTCGCCGTAGATGCAGATGCGCGTCTCGCTGGCAGCTACGCGCTCAAGTTGCGTCATGAGGCGGCGCATCGATTCGCATCGCCACACTATCTTGTGTTTGCCTACGCGCTCGCGCAGCTCGCGATTCTCGGCTTCAAGGCGGCGCAGCTTGATCGCGTTCTCCACGGTCAGCAGGAGCTTGTCGGTCGAGATCGGCTTCTCCAGGAAGTCAAGCGCACCCAGGCGGGTCGCGCGAACCGCCATCTCGATATGCGCCTGTCCCGACATCATCACCATGGGCGTTGTGACGCCATTCGCACGCAAGTCTTCCAGCAGAGCCAGTCCGTCTCGTCCAGGCATGACGACGTCCGACAGGATCAAATCGAATGGGTGATTCATCGCGAGTTCGAGCGCCCTAGCTGCGTTCTCGCAAACCGTCGCCTCGTGTCCAGCGAGCCGGAAGGCACGCGACAGCGACGCCAACGTGTTAGGCTCGTCGTCCACGATCAGTATGTCGGCTTTGCTGTTCACGCGGAGGCCACCTTCGCCGGCTGAATCGCCGGCAGATCAATAACAAATGTCGAGCCGCTACCCGGCTCACTACGCACTCTGATCGTTCCCTGATGATCGCTGATCACCGACTGCACGATCGCGAGACCCAGTCCCGTACCATTTTTCTTCGTGGTGTAGTACGGCGTGAACAGGCGCTCGCATTCTTCCGCTGTCATCCCCATGCCGGTATCCGACACCGTGATCTCGGCGAAGTCGTCCTTTCGCGCGAGGCCAAGACGCAGCGTACCTCCGTTGGGCATGGCATCCATCGAGTTCAGCACCAGGTTCGACAGCGCGCGATGCAGCAGTTCGGGATCGGCAGAAATCATCACCGGCTCCGAGCTCGGTGTCCACTGCAACAGAATCGGCGGTTGGTGCTGTTCGAGCACTGGCTCGTACAAGGCCGCCACGCCCTGCAATGCCTCGACCGCGTTCACTTCCTGCAACTGCGGCTTGGGCATCTTCGAAAAATCGCTGAAACGCGCAATGACGTTCTTCAGGTTTGCCACTTCTCCGGAGAGCGTCTGAACGCTTTCGTCGAATACTTCATCGAACTCCGCCGGCGGCAACTTCCGTGCACGTGCCAGATTCTCGACGGTCAGCTGAAGGGGAAACAGCGGGTTCTTCAGCTCATGCGCCAGGCGTCGCGCGAGTTCGCGCCAGGCCGCTACTCGCTCGCTCTGCACCAGTCGTTCGCGCTGCTCCGAAAGCTGGCGCGTCATCTCGTTGAAGCTGCTTGCCAGAGCGCCCACTTCATCGGGCGAGTCAACCTCCACCTGCGTGTCCCAGTTTCCTGCAGCCACCTCGCCGGCGGCCTCGGCGAGCCGCTCGATGGGCCGCGTCAGCCGCGACGTGATCCACAGGCTTGCCACGATGGTCAGCAGAATGCCGATGCCCGCCACAACATAAGCGATCGCACGGATATGCTGCTGTAATTCAACCAAGGCTCGCCGCGAATTCACCGCCACCAGCACGGCCAGTACCGAACCATCGGGCGCCTTCAGCGGTATCGCAGTTGCAGTCACGCTGTCCTTCCGCTGCGACGTGAGATACAACGATGGCGTGCGATTCCTGTCCCGACGAACGCGCCTGTTCGATGAGCCACTCATAGCGTTGCGCGTCTTTGGCCGGGCCATCTACTCCGATTAGCGCCTGCGGATCGAACTTTCCCGCCAACATGGGATACAGCAGTACCTGCGTCTCCGGCGAGGCGTAGAGATCAGCGAGCAGGCGACGATCCAATCGCTTGCCGCCCAGCACGTACACAGGTGGTTCGGAATTCTGCACGCGGCGCACGGCGAACACGCCAACTTCCGCCGCGTTGTCGGCCAACTCTTCGCGCTTGAGAAAAGCCGACTGGTTGGAGAGAGCCGGCGCCTCCTCTTTATAGCCGAAGCGCGCCGGCCATTGTGCTGACGAGAGGATCGTTCCGTCGCGTGTGATGATCTCCAGGTAGTCGAGTTCGTAATCCCGAGCGAGTGCGCCAGCTTCCATCAGGTATGGCGCGGCATCGCCGTTCTGCGCCACGTCTAGCGTCAGCCGAGCAACGCGCTCACTATCGGCCAGCCGCTCAATCGTCGCCGAAATATCGTCGGCGTGCCTCTGGAATTGGTGCCGGAATTGAATCAGCAACGCTTCGGTGCGCTGCGCATCCGCTGCTTCAAATGCCTGCCGTGTGCGCAGCGAGATGGTCCATGCAACCGCCGCCACCGCCAACACTACGGTCAGCGAGAACACCAGCAGGAGCTTTTGCCGAAGGCTCATCGCGTATCCTCCAGCCATACATTGGCGAGAGCCGGCGTGCCCTCTGGTGTTAGCTCCAGACGGTGCACGCGACTGCTCACGCCATAAGCGCGTGGCAGATAGAGCAGAGGTATCACGGTGTGCGTCTGAAGAAACGCGCGCTCTGCGCGGTACAGGCTGGCGGGATCTGTCGCGTCTTCCGTTTGCGCTGCGCCGAACCGGGTGAGCATCTCGTGCAGCAGTGAAGCGCCGTCTGCCGACTCGCCATGTACGCGGTGCAGGGTTAATTCTGCATTCGAATTCTGCGCCAGAGGTACGACCCGCACGTTCCATCCTGCATCGCGCAAGTTCAGTGCCAGGCGTTCGGCGGTAAGCTGCATGACGGCTTCGGAGCTATCCACCGCCAGACGCAGTGACGCTGACGTATTTCCACGAAGCTCGCGCGATCGAGCCACGTCCGGCGTGGATGGGAAGAGAAAACCATAACCGCTCAGCGCGTCGGGTAAGAGGCTGGCCGTAATCTCTCCCTGCTTTTGGAAGATGACGTTCGACAGCGCCGATCGATCCACAGCCAGCGCAATTGATTCGCGCAGATGTTCATCCTTTATCGCAGTCTCCGAAACGCTCAACAGCAGCAGATCCGAAGGACGCGCTGCCACCAGCACCGGCAGATGGTCCTGCTGAGCCGGACGCAGCAAATCAGCGGGAACCTCTACCACGTCCGCCTTGCCCGCTGCGAAGTCGAGCCACTGCTCGCGCACGCTTCGGTTACCGTAGACCTCTGCGGCGCCGGCAAACGGCCTGCCACCCCAATAGTCCTCGTTGGCCGTGAGAAAGAGGATGCCGTTGGAATTGGCGGCGAATCGAAATGGCCCGGTACCGTTGGGATCGCCCGCCCCGTCCTGACGCGTGATGGCATAGACATCGCGTGCCAACTCCGCAGGCAGTCCCGGCAGTGGCGATTCGCTGGTAATGACGACCGAGTCGCCGACCGCTCGCGCGCGCCAGGCGCAGTTCGCGCACGCTGCTGCCAGCGCCTGCGCGACTGCTTCCGCCGTTAACGGCGAGCCATCGTGAAAACGCACTCCGCTGCGCACGTAGAACTGCCAGCGATGATTGCCGCTCTGTGCCTCCCAACGTACTGCCAGTCCCGGAATCACCCTGCCGCTTGCGTCCGTCTGTGTGAGCGTGTCGAACAGCAACCTGCGCGCTGGCCCATCTGGCGACTTGAGCGAATCGGCCCGACTCTCCACGCGCAGTGTCCCGCCGTAATGCGGACGCGTGCGCGCTACGGCCGACACGGCCACCGCGACAATGCTAAGGATTGCAAGCCAGCGAGACACTGTAAGCCTCATATCGCGATCCTTCGGGGTTACGAATCACTACTCTGGCGCTGGTCTCATCGGCGGATGGCCACAACGCCGTAATCGTTCCTTCAAATCTCAAGGGAGCGCTCGCCGGCACCGCTTCCCTTCCCGATATTTCATAGGCGCGCAGAGCATCACCCGCCCCGGATCCCGCGGCCGATGCCAGCACCTGCGCACCCGCGCCGCAATCCGAACGCACACCAGCGATGTCGCTGCCCCAGTCGCGCGCTCCCACCACCATCTTGTGCGTACCGCGCTCGAAGAGATGCACCTGCCCGCTGACATCGGCCAACAACGTCGCAGTATTCATCGCAGTTATCAGCTGGGCCGCGGAATAGAAAGGCGGAAGGCTTGTGCCAAATCCCGGTACCAGCACTCCGGTGAAGTAGTTGCGGGTGGCGTTGTAAAACGCCTTCTGCGATGCCACAGGCCACGGATCATCACTGTTGCTGCATGACGCCGCGATGGACTTCGTTTCTCCGCCGGTTGTGCCTGTGCAGACCATCCCCGGCAGATAGGCGTCGAACAAATGATCGCTAGACGGTACGATTTGCCCCCGCAGGTCACGCGGCAACGGAGCTTCATGGGGAATGTCGAACGTCTGTGCCAACCGCCAGTTGCCGCCAACCGGCGTGTACGTCTTCAGATGATCCGGCTCAAGTACGATCAACCGCTGCTCGCTTCCTGAGCCCAGTACCACTGCATCGAGGATCGGCTCGGCTTGGCTGTAGAGCAGGTTACTGCGTATCGACATCTGCGGTGCTGTCGCAGACGAAGCGTTCGTGGCCGCCGGCAGGAGCACCATCGCTACCTTTATTTCCGAGCCTTCCTGCACCTCGGCCACCCAGAGGTCGCCCTGCGCGTTCTGCGACAGCGTCAAACGCACATCCGAACTGGCGTTCTTCGCCTGTACGATAACGCCGGCCGCACGCAGTTCCCTGTCCAGTGCTTTTCGGATTGCCGGAATTTCATCGGCGGAAATGGATGAGCGGTTGTTGATCTTCAGAGAAACCGTGCCGGGTCCGGTGATAGCGGCTATCTGTTTGGCCATCTCCAACGATGGCGCGTCCCAGCTATTCGCGGCCCAAGCCGCTGCAGCCCACAGCAACGCGACAAACAGTGAGAACACCCGATTGCTTCGGATCATCCGCTGAGGCGCATTATATCCCGGTACTTTCATGGCAGCCCTCGCACTCGCAAAACTGGCCAGGCCGCCCATCACGCAAGCAAGCCTGGCCATTCGTAACTTAGTGCGACTGCCCCGGTCCGGAATCGGGCTCGTCGGTCTCAGGAATCCCCGGCTTCCCGCCCAGCCCGCGAAACACGTCGCTGGCGAAGAAGTACTTGCCATCCGCAGGCACCATCATCACCTGGATCTTGTCCGACAGCTTCTCGGCAACGATCTTATTGATGAGCAGCGGAGTCTGTTTCAGCACTGCCGCTTCACTGCGCATGCGTTCGGCATCGGCCGCGGCGGTCACGCGAATGCGGTTCGCTTCGGCATCGGCCAGCAGATTGCGCCGTTGCAGTTCCGCCTTGCTGTCGATGACCTTGGCTTCCGCCGCAGCCTCGGCGTTCTTGATGGTCGATTCCTTACGGGCCTCGGCCTCGAGCTTCGACTGCTCAATCTGTTTTTCCTTCAGCGGAAGCGTGTACTGCATCGCATCCGATTCGCCCTTCGCCTCCACCACCCTGGACTGCGCATCGCCCTCGGCGGCCTTCACCTTCTGCACCTTCTCGGCCTCAGCCTCCAGCTCGGCAATGCGAACCTGCTTTTGCTGGATGTCGGTCTGAATATTCAACTGGTCGTCCTGCTGTTCTTTGAGCAGCAGTTGTTCCAGACCCTTGGCATATTCCGGCGGAAGCTGAATGTCGCGTAGCATTACTTCCTGCACTAGCACAGCGTCCGCGCCCAGCTTCTTGGTGATGGTATCGGCAGCCTTCTGCCGCACCTCTTCACGCCGTGAGCTGAAGATTTCGCGCACCGTGTACGACGGCGCGAGTTCGCGCCACGCGCTAGCCACGATCGGCGGAACGATCTCTGTGTCCACCGGTTGCGGAAGGTGAGCCTGTACGAAGTCCAGGCGCTTCGGGTCGAGCCGGTAGCGCACCGTGATCGCCATCCCGATGCTGAGGCCCTCTTTCGACTGGACGCTCAACACGTCGCGCTTCGTCCCCGGCTCCAGCTTCTTGCCGTCTTCGACCAACCCGGTTGTGAATAACTTGTCGCGCAAGTCGAACATCTCCACGTGCTCGTTCATCGGCACGACGAAGTGCACTCCGGGATACAGCGTACCCGCCTCCGTGCCCCGGGTTTCGCTGACCCGCACGCCCGCCATCCCGCTGGGCACCACAACGATGCTCAACGCGACTAGCAGCGGCACCCAGGCCAGCGCAATCAGAACGAGCGTCATCCGCCAGCGCACCGGTTGTGGAGGGGTGATGCCCTCCCTCCCCTGCATCAGCGCGTGGCGATACTGGAACGCGAGCCACAGATCATAACCGGTCAGCGATACTCCACCGGCGAACAGGACCGTGGCAACCACCTCAAGCAAATACTTGAACACCAACATGACAACCTCCGTTTACCGCATTCGCTCCGAACCGCGTTTCCGCCCGGCTCCCGGCCGCGGAGCAAAGAACAGCCGGAACAATCCGCCGAGTAACACTTCCTCCAGCAGCACTGCGCAGGAGAAGGAGAAGATCAGGATTCCTACAACCGTCAGTGCTGTCGTTGCGCCCTTCACAACCCACCTCCTACTAACTACTGGCCCACCGCGTCGGGCGCGACTACCTTGGTATTCGCGGCGACCACGACCGTCGCCGTCGCGCCCTGCGATCCGGTGCCTTGCGATCCAAAGATCGCCGCCGTCTGGGCGTCGCGCTCACCGCGAATTTCAACTTCATCGCCCACCTTCACCATCGCGAAGAGCTCTTCCAGGTCGCGCTTCGCCATGCGGATGCAGCCGTGCGACGCGGCTTTGCCGATCGACTTCGGAGCATTCGTTCCGTGGATCCCGTAGCCCTTGAAGCCAAGTCCCATCCACCGTGTGCCCAGCGGATTCTGCGGTCCCGGGGCAATCACCTTGCCTTCGTGGTAGTAGGTGGGATCCACCACTCGCACCACGACGTGAAAGGATCCACTGGGACTAGGCGTGCTCTGTTTGCCTACGGCGACGTCGTACACCTTCTTCACCTGGCCGTCTTGCAGCACTGCCAACTGACGGTCAGGGACGCTAATAAGCAGGAGCCGCTTGTCCGCGACCTGGGCGTATGCCGGGAAGCTCAGAAGGAACATAACTGTGAGTGCGAGCTTTGCAACCTCTGCTTCATTCCGATGGCTGATCGTGATTCGCATCTCGTGACCTCGCTGCCTTACGGCAGTGCAAAGTGCACGAGTCTCACCAGACGGGAGCTGCTGAAAAGGCAGGAGTTACTTGAGGGATGGAATGAGCCCGATGTGTCAGGCGAAAGACGTTGTGTCAGCCCTGACACGGCAGAGCGTATCAACGTAGCGCTAGGAATAAAGGGCCGGCGGTTTAATTCTGCACGGCGTAACGCGAACCGGGCGACAGCGGCACCGGCTTAGGTTCACCGGCGGCTGCCGACGGTACTCCCACACCGTAGTACTCAAATCCCAGCCGCTCCATTTCGTTGCAGTCGAGAAGATTGCGACCATCGAGAATAAGCGGGCGCTGCATGAGTCGACTGATGCGAGGCCAGTCGAGGCTTTTGAACTCCGGCCATTCGGTCGCGATCATCAACGCTTCAGCGCCGTCAGCCACATCGTAAGCGTCACCGCAATAGTCGACATCGGGATACAGGGTCCGCGTCTTATCCATGGCTTGCGGATCATAAACACGAAGTTCTGCTTGCTCTTGCAGCAATTGCCTGATTAATTCCATGGCAGGCGCAAAGCGGATGTCGTCGGTGTTGGCTTTGAATGCCAACCCGAGTATTCCGATGCGCTTGTTCTTCACCGTCCATAGCGCCTGGGTGGCTTTCGCTAGAAAAAGGTCGATGCGGCGCTTGTTGATCAGCTCGGCGTCTTTCAACAGGGAAACATCCACCCCTGTCTTTTCACCGAGCCGGACGAAGGCCTGAATATCTTTCGGAAAACAGAAGCCACCAAACCCCAGCCCGGCACGAAGAAAATCCGGTCCGATGCGCGGGTCTAAACCCATGCCACGCGTCACCTCTTCCACGTCGGCGCCCATGGCCTCGCAGATGTCGGCAACAAGGTTGGCATAGGAAATCTTCAAAGCAAGGAAAGAATTACTTGCGTGCTTGATGAGCTCGGCGCTGTTGATACTGGTGACCAGCAAAACCGGCGGCTCCTTCCTCGGGCAGCCCTCGCTGTGAATCGGACAATTGCGCAACTCATGGTAGAGGATTGGCCGATAGATTTCGCGCAGCAGCACCTCGGAGCTTTGATCACTCACTCCGATAACCACCCGGTCGGGATGCAGGAAATCAAGAACTGCCGAGCCCTCACGCAGGAATTCGGGATTTGAAGCCACCGAGTAACTCCACTGGGAGTTGCGGCCGTAAATGCCCAGGGCGCGCAGCAGCTTCGTCCCGCTCTGCACCGGGACGGTGCTCTTCTCCACAATCAGCTTGGAGCTCCGTGCCTCAGTGGCAATCAGCCGGGCAGCGCCGTCGATTGAGCTGAGATCAGCGTCGCCGTTGTGCAGCGGTGGAGTTCCGACGCAGATGAAGATTACGTCGCCGAAACGAACTGCTTCCGCCAGATCTGCGGTAAACCGCAGACGCTTGCCCGCGACATTCCGATCGACCACTTCCTGCAAGTTCGGTTCGTAGATGGGCAGCGAACCGCCAAGCAACACGTCGATTTTGATCTCGTCGTTATCGGTGCAGACAACAGAATGGCCGATATCAGCCAGGCAAGTTCCGGTAACCAGACCGACATAACCGCAGCCGAGAACTGTAATGCGCAAAGGGCACCCTCTCCTGTGGACATCGGCGATCATTGCAATCGGCGTTCAGATCCGAGGGTGACCCTGCCCTGTAGACATTCAAGCAAGGGGGCAGGCCCGACGCAAGGCATACCGGTCACACGTGTTTGTGACATGTGCTCCTGAAACCGCGAATGGAGAAAACTACAATGACGGTGGCCGTCTATGCCTACGAAAACAATTATCGAACCATTTCGCATTAAAAGCGTTGAGCCAATCCGCTGGACTACTCGCGAGCAACGGGAAGAACTTCTACGGGCTGCACACTACAACCTTTTCCTCTTGCCGGCCGATGACGTCCTCATCGACTTGCTTACCGACTCCGGTACCGGAGCCATGTCTACCCACCAATGGGCAGGTGTGATGGAAGGTGACGAGAGCTATGCCGGCAGCAGAAGCTTCGATCACTTCCGCGATTCCATCCAGGAGATTTTCGGATATCGCCATGTGATCCCTACGCATCAGGGCCGCGCCGCTGAACGCATTCTGTTCAACGTGATGTGTAAGAAGGGAGACGTGGTTCCTAACAACACGCACTTCGATACCACACGAGCGAATATCGAGTTTGTGGGGGCCGAGGCAGTCGACTTGCCGTGTGCAGAAGCGCGCGATCCGCAGCATCGTGCGCCGTTCAAGGGTGATATGGACGTCGAGGCTCTCGAAGCGCTGATCGCTAAGGTCGGTCGGGAGCGCATTCCGCTGGTCATGTTGACCGTGACCAACAATTCTGGGGGCGGGCAGCCGGTCTCGATGGCAAACGCTCGTGCGGTAAGCGAGGTTTGCCGCAGCCATGGAATTCCGCTGTACTTCGACGCCTGCCGTTTCGCTGAGAACGCTTACTTCATAAAGTTGCGCGAGGAGGGATACGCTTTTAAAACGCCGAAGCAGATCGCGCAGGAGATGTTCTCGCTTGGCGACGGATGCACCATGTCAGCCAAAAAGGATGGCATGGCAAACATCGGAGGCTTTCTGTGCACGAACGATGACATCCTCGCGCGGCAGGAGCAGGATCTGCTCATCCTTACCGAAGGCTATCCGACATATGGCGGCCTCGCCGGACGCGACCTGGAAGCGGTTGCCATCGGTGTGCAGGAGTCTCTGCACGAAGATTATCTGCGCTACCGCATCGCCTCAACCGCGTACCTGGGCAATCACATCTCCGACCACGGCGTTCCGATCGTTCAACCGCCCGGTGGCCACGCGATCTACCTCGATGCCAAGGCGTTCTTGCCGCACATCCCGGTGGAGCAATTCCCTGGGGTGGCGCTGGCAACGGAGCTCTATCTGGAGGGAGGCATCCGCTCGGTAGAAATCGGCAGCCTGATGTTCGCCGGCGCGGCGAAGATGGAGCTGGTTCGACTGGCGATTCCGCGGCGAGTGTACACGCAGAGCCACATCGATTACGTGGTGGAGATCATTCTGCAGGTGTTCGCACGTCGTGATCAGATTCGCGGCATGAAGCTGACCTATGAGGCCCCATTCCTGCGCCACTTCACCGCGCATCTGGAACCGGTGGAAGCGCGCGGTAACCGCATAATCAAACGGTCATCCTGAGCGAAGTGAGTTCCAGCTAGCTGGAGCGAACGCAGTCGAAGGACCTCTATTGAGGCAGAGGTATTTCCCTACGTCGAAGTTCGCGTCCGCAAGCTCGCTCCCCACCACGCCATCGACAGGATCATCAGCACGGCGATTAATCCCTGCGAACTCACGCAGTAAACACACCAGACGCCCAGCACTCGCGCTTCAATGTTGCTGAGATACAGCGCGAATCCCATGCCGATCACGGTTGCAATCAGCAGCAAGCCGCGGCGACGCGCCAAAGCAAGCAGGGCGATGAGCAAGTAGCCGGCGATTCCGATCGCTGCCACCGGAATGCCATGTATCACCGCATATGGGCTGTGATTGACGATGCCGCAGTCCCATTTCTCGTTGATGCTGCACGGCGCAGAATCCGTGCTGTAGTGAACACGCAATGCCAGATACGAAACGACCATACCGGCAACTGCCAGAATTGCAAGAATGTAGCGCATTTTTGACAAACTCAAAGTTTCAGGTGAGTAGAGTTGCAGTATACCGTCTGGACATCCGCACGCGGTTGTTCAACGTCAGAACCGTCAGCGGAAGTGATGTAGTACAATCACGCTACTTTTCATGCGAAAGAGCCTCTCCAGCCTGGTAGTGGTCGCGATGCTGCTGATGGCAGCTGCGCCGCTGCTGGCCCTTTCGCCGCAGACGCTGCCGGCTTGCTGCCGCGTCCAACGGTAGCATCACTGCGCTGCGATGATGAAGCTGGGCGGCGAAGGTTTCCGGGCACAAACGCCTCTCTGTCCTTACCGGATCCACCCCGCAGTGGCGCCGGCGCTTTCGGCATTGCAAGCCCGAAGCACGACGTTCGCGATCGCGCGTAGCGGTGAAAAGCTCTCCCTGACTGCGTTGAGCGTCGTCACTTCGTCGCCACAGTACTCCGCGCCCAAGCGCGGCCCTCCGTTTTCGTAACTCGCCTGGTCTCCCACTGACACATTGATTGCGCAGTAAGACCTTCGTCCGCTCTTGGCTGGGCGGCGGTGGCTGCTGCTTTGCGAGTCGAAACGGAGAACCTGCTTGAACAGCAAGAAGAATTTCCTGCCGCAGCGCCTGATAGGCCTGGTGTGCCTGTTTGCGGCGGTGGCGCTTCCCTGCTCCGCAACCATCCTGGGTGATGTCCGAGGCGTAGTGCACGATCCGCAGCACCATCCCATCAGCGGTGCCCGCACTACACTGGAATCCACCAACTCTGCTTACAAGCGACAGCAGCGACACCAACGCCGACGGAATCTTTCGAGTTTCCCGGAGTGCCGCTGGGTGAGTACAAGGTGACGGTTGAAGCGCCGGGATTCGCGCCGACGGCACAAGTGCTGATTGCTGGGCGCCGCCAGCGCGCCAGTGCTGCATTATCAGCTCGCGTTGGCGGGAGCACACGAGAGTGTGAGCGTAAGCGCCTCACCGGCTGACCTGAATCCCGAGTCGCCGCGCCGTGACATCTTCATCGACCAGGAGCAGATCCGAACGTTTGCCGGCGCCGACGCCAGCAACAGTTTCAAAATCATTACCGACTTCGTGCCTGGCTCCTATGTCGTGCACGACCAGCTTCACGTGCGCGGAGGCCATCAGGTTACCTGGGCGATCGACGGCGTGCCGGTGCCCAACACTAACATCGCCTCCAACGTCGGGCCGCAATTCAATCCCAAGGACGTTGACTACCTCGAAGCGCAGACCGGCAGCTATGGCGCCGAATGGGGCGACCGCACCTACGGCGTTTTCAATCTGGCCATGCGCAACGGTTTCGAGCGCGATCGACAGGCCGAGCTCATCACCAGCTACGGCAACTACAACCAGACGGACGATCTGTTGAGCTTCGGCGATCACACCGAGAAGTTTGCCTACTACGCCAGCGTCAGCGGCAATCGCTCGGATTACGGCCTGGAGCCACCGACCGCAGTACAACCTGCACAACGCAGCCGAATGGCGGCGGAGCATTCACCTCGCTCATCTACAACCCCGACCCAGCTAGATCAGCTTCGCTTCAACGGAGCTCTGCGCCTCGACTACTACCAGGTGCCGAACGACCCCGATATGCAGGCAGCCGGAAGTCGAAGATCGCGAGCGCGAGCAGGACATCTTCGGAACCTTGAGCTGGGTGCACACCTACTCGCCGGCACTGATGCTGACGTTTCGCCGTTCTACCACTTCAACCGCGCCGCGTACGAAGGCGGGCCTACCGACGTTCCCGGCGCCACCGATAACCGCGCGTCGAACTACGAAGGCGGACAGGCTGTCGCTGTCGCTGGTCAAGGGCAAGCACAACGCGCGCTTCGGCATGTATGCCTTCGCGCAGCAGGACAACACGCTACTTCTCAGTGGTCGCCAATGACGGTTCTGGGCGAGCAGTTCAGCCAGACCGTAACTCCCGGCGGCAACATGGAGGCGCTGTTCGCGGAAGACCAGTACCAGGCCACATCGTGGCTCACGTCTGAGCGGTGGTCTGCGTTACACGCATTTCGCGGGGAACGTCACGGAGAACCCGGTCGATCCGCGGCTGGGTGTGGCCATTCGCATTCCCAAGCTCGGCTGGATCGTGCGCGGCGCGTATTCGATGTTCTATCAGCCGCCGCCGCTCGACACCGTCTCCGGTTCGCTGCTCGACTTCACCGATGGCCCAGGGATTGGGTTTCCTGCCGCTAAAAGGTGAACGCGATCAGCAGCAGGAGTACGGCCTGACCATCCCCATCCACGGTTGGGCTGCCGATCTGACCTACTTCAATACACTGGCGAAGAACTTCTTCGACCACGACGCCATCGGAAATTCCAACATCTTCCTGCCGCTAACCATCCAGTACGCCCGCATCAAGGGCTTCGAAGTCGCAGTGCGCTCGCCGCTCATTGCGCATCGCTACTCTGCGCACGTGGTTTATTCCAACCAGACAGCGCAAGGGGCCGGAGGACGTCACCGGAGGTCTGACCGACTTCTCGCCGCCGGACGAAGGCTACTTCTACCTCGACCACGATCAGCGGAACACGCTGTCGGCCGGTGTCGACGGGCAATCTGCCGTGGCGCACGTTCGCCTCGCTGGAGTTCAACTACGGTTCCGGCTTCGTGAATGGCGATGGTCCGGATCACCTGCCACCCAACCACACCTTCGATTTTTCGATTGGCAAGAATTTCGGCGAGACTTGGACGGTGCGTTTCATGAGCACCAACATCACCAACCAGCAATACCTTCTGGACAACAGCAACACCTTTGGTGGCACCCACTACGCACCGCCGCAGATGTTTGCGGTACAGGTGAAGTATCGGTTTAAGTATTAAGCCTCATGCTTATGGTCCACATGGGAATGGCGATGCGGATGGGAGTGCGTCACACCGCCGTGTGAATGGCGGTGAGCGTGCACTAAGTTGGTCCGCAGCAGCAGATCGAAGTCGCCGAGAATGTCTCGCGTCGCGCCTGAGGCGGCGACTTTGCCTTCTTCCAAGACAACTAGGCGGTCGGCCAGCTCGTCGAGGATTTCGAGCTGATGGGTCGCCGTGATGATGGTTTTCGACGCGCTCTTCCAACTTTGCAGCAGATCAATCAACTGACTCTGACTGCGCGGGTCAAGCGTGGAAGTCGGCTCGTCGAGCAGGATAACGTCAGGCTCAAGCACGATTACCGACGCCAGCGCCACACGTTTCTTCTCGCCTCCTGAGAGCCGGTATGGCGGCCGGTCCCGCAGATGTTCGATCCGCATAAGCTGCAACGCTTGCTCCACTCGCTGAAGAATCTCCGCCTTCGGCAAGCGGAGTTGAGCGGGACCGAAAGCGACTTCATCGAACACCGTCGGATTGAAGAGCTGCACGTCGGGATTCTGAAAGACCAGCGCGACCCGGCGGCGAAACGGCAGTCCGAAGTCATCGGACTGCAAGCGATCTTGCGTCAGAACATCTCCGCAAAACGAAACACTTCCCTGCGACGCGAAGCAAAGGCCATCGAGTAATCGCAGCAGCGTGGATTTGCCGGAACCGTTCGCTCCAACCAGCGCGACTGACTCTCCCGGCGCGACCTGCAGCGAGAGGCCTTGCAACGCGGGCACGCGATCGTACTCGAAATGTACGTCGCGGCATTCGAACAATGAAGTCAATGCGGGTTACCGTCCCAACCATATTGCCAGAGCGCTAACACCGGCGACCACGAGGATGGCAAGATAGTCGCTCGGCAGCAATCGCCGCTCGGTTAGCGTAACGACGTCGCCACGATAGCCTCTGGATTGCATGGCCAGAAAAACCTCCTGGCTCAGATCCATGCTTTTGCTCATCAGGACGCCGGCGGTTTGAGCGACCAGTCGCCTCTGCTCGCTGCCGCGCAATACTCCGACTCGCCGGCTTTCGCGCGACTCGAACATCTGCGTGGCAGTCTCAGCCAGAAGAAAGATGTAACGATGCGCCATGGCCAGCATCATCACTACTTCCTTCGGCATACCCAGCGAACGTAGCGCCTTCAAGATTTGTGCCCAGGCTGTCGTCAGCACCAGCACCGTCGTAAACGTTACGGCAGTTTCGACGCGCGCAATTAACATCACAGCGGTGTGAAGTCCCTGGCGTGTGATGGATGAGACACCGGAGAGTGGCTCGCCAGGTGTCAGAAAGAGCGCTGGAAGTGCAATTATGCCCGTGAATGCCAGTACAACAAGCCACACGCGCAGCGTGAGAGTTCGAAGCGTGACCGCCGACGCGAGGGCGAGCACAATCGCAACGGCAAACAACGCAAGCAGCACAGCGATTTTGTGCACGAGTACAACGGCTATCACCAGCAGAAGAGTCCCCAGCACACGCACGCGAGGATCGAGCCACTGCATCAGACCAGAACGCCGAGCGGTTTGCTCGCTGATGACTGCCCGGCTCAACGCTCGGCTGAGGCTTTTCAGGGTCGAGCCAAGGATGTTCGAGCGGCTCACGTGACCTGTTCCGGACGCGAGTGTGCTCGCAAGCGGCTTTGCGCGAAAAGGGCAATAAGCAAAAACACTCCTACGCCAAACATGGCGGAGAGCAAGTATCCCAGCGCACGGCTCTTCACAAACGCCGGAGCGTACGCCGGAAACGGTGAGGTCCAGACGGTTGCCATGCGAGCCATGCCGCTGGGAGGCGCAGCGGGGGGCAACGCACTGTGCGACGCTACCGCAATCTGCGCGCGCGAATCAGGATGAAGAAAGTCACTGGGCGCCCATTCACCCCACGCCTTGCCGGTGGCGAGAATTCCCAGCGGCGTAAATATCAGCAACAACGCAACTGTGGCCCACAGCCTACGCGAAGAAGCAGGCGTGCGCGTTTCCCGTACGCCTCTTCCTATTGCCGCACCACCCGAGGTCGCCATCAGCAGCGCCGGATCAGCAGCTTGCAGATACGCCACCAAGCCCGCGGAAATCAACGCTTCGGCAATTCCGGCAAAGGTGAGATGTCCGATCATCATTGCCGGAACTGCAATCTTCAGTGGGTAAGGCGCATACAGCGGAGCACCGGCGGCATCATGAAACAGCGCCGGTTGAATGCCAAGTTCCACGGCTGCCGCCAGCGCGGATGCATTGGCCGCCAGATATCCGGCAATCCCCGCAGCGATTACTCTTCGGCGCGCATCGATCGGAGCTCGCGCCGCCAGCGCGCGATAACAGATATAAGCCACCAGTGAGCCGATCACCGCCATGTTGAAGCAGTTCGCGCCCAGCGTGGTGATGCCGCCGTCTCCGAACAGAAGAGCTTGCAGTCCGATCGCCAGCGACGTCGAGAGCACCGCTCCCGCTGGACCAAGCACAATCGCGGCGATGGTCACACCCAGCGCATGGCCCGTGGTTCCTCCCGGCAGCGGAAGGTTGAACATCATCACCACGAAAGCAAACGCGGCGAAAACCGAGATGAGCGGAACGACCCGGGTCAGCAGCACTCGTTTGAGCCGCTTCGAGACAGACGTACCAGGCCGCAATCGTTCCGCAGTACAGCGCGGCGCACGTCGATGGGCTCAGGTATCCGTCAGGAATGTGCATGCGGGGCTTACCCGCACTTGATTCTAATCGAGGCCGCGTAGAGAGCGGATTTTCACTCGCTGCCCACAACCACGCGCGCGACCGCCAGCATGCCGATGGCCTCGGCCGAGGGATCTTGCAATCTCTCGGTGCGTTGCAATGCCTGGGTGGGATCGACCTGGGCGGCGGCCTCACTCACCTCCTGCACCACCGCTGGCGCGCTGGTGCTGAGCGAAGCGCGCGATGACCAGACTTCGTCGAGTGACGAGAAAGCTATGTCGAAATAATGATCGGCCGCTTTGCGATCACCGGCCGTCCCGCTGGCGAATCCACTGGCTGCCGCTTCACGCGCACGCATCGACGGCGGTAATGCTTCCAGCTCCGAGGTGCGATCGTCGGTCTTCTGCATGGCCTGTAGTACGGAGACGTTCTCTTCCGCCGGTGGCGTCAGGACGGCATCTTTGTCTGCGGTGGCCGCAACCTGCTGCGCCATCACATCCGAGCGCAGCAGTTCATCGTAAGCCATCCTTGCCGAGGATGGTGCTCAGAGCATCGGTCGTCATATTGACCGCGACTTTGCGCTCATTACTGTCCGGAAGCTTGCCCATCCATAACAGAAACTTCAGGCCTGCAGTTTTCACCGCGTCTTTGTCCATCTCAGGAGCAGCCCGCACGAACATCGCTGCGTAATTGGGAGCTTCCTTTACATAGTGCACCGCGTCCGCCGGCAGTGACGCAAACAGATTGACGAACATCTGGCGCGACCACTGCGATTGCATGCCGCCCAATTCCATCAGGGCAAGGATGGCGCGAGCTGCGACGACTCCCTGCTGCATGCCGGCCTCGACCTTGCGCGATGCCGACTGGCGGACCTCGGGACAGTTTGTAATCGCACCCACCAGCGACGGCTCGGCGTCGAGGACTGACGCGGGCGGAATTGTCTGCACAAAATCCAGCGCCGAGGCGCAGTCGACCTGGCCGTCAGCGATCATGGAGACCGCCGGCTTCTGGCCCGATGAAACCAGCTCGGTCTCG
The DNA here is from genome assembly GCA_963819645.1 of uncultured Acidobacteriaceae bacterium. Taxonomy (GTDB): domain Bacteria; phylum Acidobacteriota; class Terriglobia; order Terriglobales; family Acidobacteriaceae; genus CAVVDY01. Next base: position 1,388,425 of record CAWFWZ010000001.1, on the reverse strand, counting down.
ATACGGGCTCCCTCTTTGGCGAACTGCTTCGCCATCTTGTTATCGATGGGTGAGATAAGGCTGGTAGCAGCGGAGAGCACGCGCAGCCGATCTTGCGGATCGGGTTGCGGCAACGCGACGGCTGATTGCACAACGTCGAGCACGAACTTCTTCCGTCCCGCCTCCGTCGATTGGCTGGCGGGAGACTCTGTCACACTCGTCGCAGAAGCCTTTTTTGCAGGGACATTATCCTTCAACGATGGCGAGGTAGTTTGAGCTTGCGCGACCGAGGCCGCGAAGGCAGTCAGCAATAAGGAAGGTAGAAGAAAGCGGAAATATCTAAAACACATCTGCCTAATGCTACGCAGAAACCAGAGCTGCCTCCATGAGTAGAAGACTTGAGGGCCTTAGTTCGAATGATCAACGACGATAGGTCCCCATGTACTCTGCTTCGGCTAAGATGTGCCCTTTCAGTGCCGAATCGAGTTCAGCGCGAGAAGCTCCCGCAGGAAGGCCGAGTTTTGTAGCGACGGCATACACATGAAAAAAATAGCGATGCGGCCTCCCCGGAGGAGGACAGGGGCCGTTGTAGCCGACCTTGCCGAAGTCATTGCGCCCCTGGCGGGTGCCGTCGGCGAACTGCTCCTGCCGCGAAGAATTTTCGGCCAGACCGTGCGAAGTTGCCGGGATGTTCCACACGACCCAATGCACCCAATCGCCAGCGGGAGCGTCGGGATCATCCATCACCAGAGCAAAAGTCACGATACCTGCCGGAAATTCGTTCCAGCGAAGCTCCGGTGATTGATCAGGTCCATCACAGGTGTACTCGCGTGGAATTGCATTACCCGAAGCGAAAGCCGGGCTGGTCACCTGTAAGTTCGTATGCGATGAGATAGCGTGCTTTGTTTGGCTCTGCACCGTTGAACCTGCGGCCACAACTGCCAATAGGATGAGACTCGCGCAGCGCATGAGGCCTCCTGGCCGAAAATACAAAGCCGAAGCCACATATCATCTCAAAATTTACTAAGGGGAGGTCAGGGCAAAAAAACCAGGGTGGCAGGCCGATGCCAACCACCCTGTGTGAGAGTTACGGCAAGTAATAACGGAACGAGGTGAAGAGCATGTTGTTAATGGCGTCGGGTTTGCCGCCAATGCCATTCCAGGTACCGCGGGTAAGGTACGAGTACTGCATTCCCATCTGCAATCTGCCCTTGGGGCCGTTGTAGGGTTTGTACCAGAATCCTGCGGTGCCTTCGATGATGGCGCGCGTGTCGCCCGTACAATTCGCCAGCGGTCCAGGACCGTAACCGTTAGCTGCAGTGGGTACCGTTTCGGTAGCGCAACCGGTGTTGACGAAATACGGTGCTCCGTATCCCACAGGTTTTCCTTTGAGAAGAGTCGACCAGCTGCCCACGTACTCGCCACCGCCGTCGAAGTACCAATCCCACTTCGGCAAGTGTAAGTCGAGTTCTGCCAAGGCCTGGTAGGAGCGCAGCGGATGCAAGACGCCGTTTCCACTTACTGTCGCATCGGGCAGTCCTGAGGTCCCGTACCGGCCTACGCCGTTGCCGCCCATAAAGTGCAATCCGGTCTCAATCTTCTTCTGGGCAAAGAGCCAGCGAGCATTAGCTCCCCATCCCACGCCGCCTGTCTCGCTGTTATACGCTCCGGTAGCGTTGGTTGGCGCGTTCGGGTAAATGCGTTCACGGAAGATACTGCCCACTGCGAATATCTCGTAGGTTCCGAACCCGGGCTCGAAGTGCAGCTTCCCGACGAAGTCCGGCGATACGTTGGACGAATAGTTTGCTAACGAATTGTAAAGACCGCCACCAGTGCCCGGCCCACCGAGCAGGAAGTTGGTGGGATTGCCATGGGCTGTCACGATCTCCTGAGAGTTTTCAACCGATAGGCCTAACCACGTCTTGTTGTGGAAGTTCTTGGTCACGCGGAAGCCGTATCCGCGATCCCAACTCATGCCGGCTACGTACTGCGCGTCGATCTGCAGCGGCGTAGCTTCGGTTCGGTTATCCAGGCCCTTCCGGGTCTCCATCACCAGGCTCCACATCTGGCCGGCGGTGAAGGTCCAGCCGTTATGAAGCGCCGCCTGCGCCCACGCTTGCCGCTGACGCATGGTGTAGCTGTTGCTCTGGTTGTTGTTCGAAGTGGTACCTGCGGACAGGAAGTCCATCTCGTAGTAGCCCGTGAGATTCATCGAACCCGTCTTGCCTTGGATCAACAGCGACAAGCGGGACTGACGGCCTGATCCGTAGAACTCACCTTGGCGAGCCTGCCCTGCGGCAGAGAACGGAGTGCTGTTGAATGGGGTGTTGATGTCGCCGATAGTGGCACGCTGTCTCCAAACCGTTTCACCCGCCAGGAAGCCTCCCGGCGCGATTGTGACACCCTTGTAGTGGATGGCGGTCGGTGACTCCAGATCGCCGATGCGCTTTTGCGTCTCGGTCAGAGTATCGGCCATACTCACATCCTGCGCCTTCAGGTCTTTCACGTCGCCCTGCAGGGCGTTGACGTCCGGACCGTAGTCCGTCGCGAGCCGGCGGAGCAGGCGGGGTGGGAATGTTCTTTACCTCATTCTGTAACTGCTGAATAGCCTGGTCGCGAGTGGAGATCTGCTGTTGTAGCTGCTTGATCTGTTCCTGCTGGGCAGCTACCGCGTCCTTAAGCTCTTGAATATCATTGGGAAACACTGACTTCGCCGATCCCTTATGCTGGGTCTTCGGCTTGGTTTCACCGTCTTGGGTTTGCGCAAAGACGCTGCACGTCATGGCGCACGACAGCGCAAGGATCAATGGAAATTTCATTGTCTCTCCTGTGATCAGTGGCAGGATGAACCGCACAAATACAAATGCCGTTAGAAACCTAAGCAACCGCAGCCCTGACCCAAACGATTTCCTAGCGAATCGTAGGTTGCGAAAGTTAAGGAAATTTGAATAGATTGTTAAAGTTGTACGAACAGAGTAGGTAACAGAGTAGGTAACGGGTTACCCGCACGCTTTCATCGAGTTTTCATCTTGTGGGTGAGGGACGACATTTATACTGCCGATTTCCAGGTTGTACGGTCGCAGCAATGCTGCGAGGCTAACCACTAAAGGAGACCTAATCGTGTTGCAGCGCAAGTGTGCCTACGCCGTAGCTACAACGACACTGCTTCTCGTACTATCCTCGCTCTCTCTGCAGGTACAGCTTCGGCCCAGAACCCGTTCACCTCGCAGACGCCGGAGTTCTCGCAGAATGTGAAGACCGTTCTCTTCCCTTTCAATGTTTACAACCGGGTTGAGAATCCCGACGTGCTAAGGGCAGATGCCGACTGGCTGAAGCAGCATCCCGATGCGAACTTCTGGATCCAGGGGCGGGCGGATAGTCGCGGCGATGTGGTCTACAACCTGGCGCTCTCCTACCGTCGCGCACAGTTCATCAAAGAGGACCTGATCAAGTCAGGGGTCAACGGTTCGCAGGTCGGTTTCGCTACGGGATGGGGCAAGCTCTATCCGGTATGCCAAGCACAGGATGACTCCTGCTTCCAGGACAACCGGCGCGCTGACATCGTGCAGCCCGACCACGCGTTGTAAGTACGCTTCGCTTATCTGGCCCTCGTTCGGCCGTGTGCCGGACGGGGCTGCCCATTCATCCCGCGATTCGCCTTTCGTTACTCTTCGCCAGATCCGAAACACGACTACAATGCGCCAAGGGCACCGGCTCCCAGGCTTGCCGAAGCAAAGCGCTTCACACTACTTCCTGGCACTTCTTGGTGGATACACAAAAGAGCTAAAGCGAACATCGAGTGACTATTGCCCAAGCGATGTCACTGGTGTTCGCCAAACTCGCGCGCTGATTGTTATAATCAGCGAGTCGCACCCCTTCCAAGCGCATTCGCGCACGTGGCCAGGTAGCTCAGCTGGTAGAGCGCAGCCCTGAAAAGGCTGGCGTCGGCGGTTCGATTCCGTCCCTGGCCACCATATTTTCAATGAGTTAGGCGCAATTGTTAAACCTCCCTCAACAGCAAAAAGGCCCCGTGTCCTGGGTGGACACCGCCGGGCTTGCTCGAAGCTTTGGCGATTTAGAGCGCACCGATGACTTCGCCGAGCTGAGCCCTGGCGAGACGGAACGTAGAGAAGTAGCCGCATGAGCAACTCGACTCGGCAGCACATCATACTCAATACTCCCGTCGCAGGGCTCCCTCCAAGTCGAGGAGAGTGGCCAGGGCAGCACACCGATGTTATTGATCCACGGCAATTCGCTTTGCTGGCGCGTTTTCCGCAATCAGATGCAAGGAGAGATCACGAAAACTCATCGCCTCATCGCCTTCGATTCGCCGGGTCATGCGCAATCCGGCAATGCAATCGATCCCGAGCGCAGCTCTTCGTATTCAGATATTCACGCGAGCAAGTCTTCAATCCTCACCGGCAATTCCCGCACCCGGACACCAGTCGCATGGTGCACCGCATCGGTGATTGCTGCGGCGATACCAGCCAGCCCGATCTCGCCAATGCCGCGAGCTCCGAGCTCGTTGATTTCCTTGTCGGGATAGTCGAGGAAGTGCACGTCGATCGAGGGTGCGTCGGCATTCACCGCAACCAGGTAGTCAGCCAGACTGCTGTTGATCGGCGCGCCGTTTTGGGGATCGTATTCCGTGCCCTCCAGCAGCGCCATGCCCACTCCCATCACGACTGCTCCCTGAATCTGATTGCGGCCAGCCAACGGGTTGATGATCTTGCCGGCATCGATCACGCTGACCACTCGGCTGACGCGCAAACGGGCGATCTCCGGTTGCCACGTGACTTCGACGAAGTGACAGCCGAAGGATTGGGTCGAGAACTTCGGCTCCGGGTTCCCGAACGTCGCCGGAGACTGGCCGTTGCCAGTAACCATGCGGAGGTTGGCGCGTCGAAGCAGGTCGTCGAACGGCACGCTGTTCGCAGGTCCTTCCTGCCTTCAGGAACAGTGCGCCGTTATCGAAGCTCAGATCGTCGGGTTTGTGGTTCACGAACGGAGATCCCGGCGTGGAAACAGCAATCGTTTTGAGCGACTCGATCGCCTGGTCAGCTGCGGCGAATACCGCGTTCACCAACGAGGGCGTAGCCATCGAGCCGCCCGAGATCGGGCCTTCCGGAAACGCAGTATCGCCGAGTTCTACTTCCACTTTGTCCAGTGGAACACCCGTTCTCGCCGATGCGAGCTGTGCGAGGTTCGTGTAGGTGCCAGTGCCGATGTCCTGCGTGGCGCTGGCCACGCGGCAAGAGCCGTCGTCGCGAAGCTGAATGTAGGCCGCGGCGGGAAAGCGAGCCGCAATCCACGAGCACCCAGCCATTCCCCAGCCAAGTGTTAAGCCGTCGCGCTTCATCGAGCCGACCGCGGGATTGCGCTTCGACCAGCCGAATTTTTCTGCACCCGACTTGAAAGCATTCGAGCAAATGCCGCGACGAAAATGGAAGTCCCTGGCCCTCATCGATCTTCGGTTCGTTGATGATGCGAAGTTGCACGGGGTCCATGTTCAGTTCGATGGGCCAGTTCGTTCATCGCCGATTCGATCGCATAAAGCCCGGGTACTCGGCCAGGGCCGCGCATATCGGCCCCGCCGCCGATGTTTCGCCTGGTGCGGCCAAAGGTCACCCGCAGATTGGGCACACTGTACGCGAAGGGCGTGCCCTCGCCGCAGCCTTCATGATGGGCATCCAGCATCGATCGTGTGTAGATGTAATCCTGCTGCAGCGAAACCAGCTTGCCTTCCTTGTGTTGCGCCCAGACGAACGCGCTGCTGCGTGCGCGGCCGATGCCCAACGGCGTGGAACATCATTTTGCGGGCGCAGCACCAGTCTCACTGGCGCGTCCACTTGTCGCGCAGCCGCTGCCGCCAGCGGACACAGCGTCCACGGCCACAGCTTGCTCCCAAATCCCGAACCGACGAACTTGGTGATCACGCGGACGTTTTCGGCGGGCAGACCGAACATCTGCGCAAGCACACCCCGCAGATTGACCACGCCTTGCGAGGACTCGTACAGCGTCAAGGTTGAGCCTTCCCAGATCGCGGTTGTGGAATGCGGCTCCATCGGGTTGTGCGTCTCAAATGGCGTGACGTAAGTGTGATCAAGCTTGACCGGCGCGCCGGCGAAAGCAGCATCGGGATCACCGCGCTGACTTTCTACACGCTTCATCGGGCCGAAGGTCGTCATCACTTCGTCCGGCTCGTCGTCAGCTACGAGTTGCGGTTCGACGTTCGGCTCTTCGGCAGCGTAGGTTGCAACGACCGCATCGGCAGCGGCTTTGGCGGTTTCGAACGTCTCCGCCACGGCGAGCGCAATGTACTGGCCGTAGTAGCGAACAACGTCGTCTTCAAAAGGCGGACGCCGCTCTTCGCAGATGCCTGAGAAACCCGGCCCCGGGATGGAACGAAAGATCTTGCCGATATTGCCGCGGTGCAAGATCGCGACTACACCGGGCATCGTCTCAGCCGCGCTGGTGTCGAGCTTGGTGATCTTTCCCTTCGCGATCGTCGCTCCGACCGGCACCGCATACAGCATCCCGGGAAAATGGAAGTCGGAGGTGTACTGTGCAACTCCGGTGACTTTTTGAGGTCCGTCGACCCGAACCGTGTCGCGCCCGATAGGTGATGCTTGCTGTTGTCATCGGCATGATCGTCCTCCGTCGGCTGGATCAGCCGTTCGCCGCCGTTTGCAGAGTGTGCATGAGGCAGCGCTTTGCCAGCTCAATCTTGAATTTGTTTTCGCTCTGCGGCTTGGCATCGCGCAGAGCGGCTTCAGCGGCCTGGCGGAAACTCTGCGGCATTCGCGGGCTTGCCGGCGAGCGCGGCTTCCGCTTCGGGCGAGCGCCATGGTTTGGTTCCGACGCCACCCAGGGCGATCCGGATGTAGCTGATGTTTTCACCGTCGACCGTCATCACCACTGCGGCCGAGGCGAGGGCGAATTCATACGACGCGCGATCCCGCAACTTCAGGTAAACCTGCTTGCTTCCCGCGATCGGCGGCGGCAGCGTGACATGCGTGATCAGGTCGCCCGGTTCAAGCACCGTCTCACGATGTGGGCGTGTCGCCGGGCAGAAGATGGAAATCGCCGAATAGGAACGCTGCGTGTCCCCTTGGGCCCTTGCACGTGAATGACGGCCTCCAGCGCTGCCATCGCCACGCACATATCCGAGGGGTTGGTGGCGATGCAATGATCGCTGGTTCCGAGAATTGCGAGTGTGCGATTGCTGCCGGTGATGGCGGAGCAACCGGTTCCCGGTTCGCGTTTATTGCAGGGCATGGCCGTGTCGCGGAAATAGACGCAGCGTGTTCTCTGCACCAGGTTGCCGGCGGTTGTGGCCATGTTGCGGATCTGCCCCGATGCGCCGGAAAGAATCGCCTGCGACAGCACGGCATAGTCGCGCAACACTCTCGCGTGATTCGCCAGATCTGAATTGCGAACCGTCGCGCCGATCTTCAGGCCGCCGTCGGACGTGTCTTCAATGTTGTCGAACGGGAGGCGATTGATATCGAGCACGCGTGTGGGAGTTTCGACGTTCAGCTTCATCAGGTCGATGAGCGTCGTACCGCCTCCCAGGAAGCGCACGTCCGCGCCCTGCTGCGCGGTTTTCGACTGCGCTGCCGCGTTGATCGCTGCTGCAGGATCGGCAGGCCGGATAAATTCGAAGGTATGCATCGAGAATCTCCGCTCGCGTTATGCGCGTTGTCGAACTTGCTGGATCGCGGCCACGATATTGGCGTAGGCCCCGCACCGGCAGATGTTGCCGCTCATCAGTTCCTTCACGGCAGCGTCGTCTGGACCGCACGGCTCGTTGAGCAGCGCTACCGCCGACATGATCTGGCCGGAGGTGCAATAGCCGCACTGATAAGCGTCACAGGCAAGAAATGCCGCCTGCATGGGATGCATGTGCCTCCGGCGTGCCGAGACCTTCGACAGTCGTGATCTCTTTCCCATCGTGCAGCCAGGGCGAGACTGAGACAGGAGAGCACCCGTCTGCCATTTACGTGCACGGTGCACGCGCCGCACTGCCCGTGATCGCAGCCCTTCTTCGTTCCGGTCAGTTCCACTGTTTCGCGAATGCAATCCAGCAGCGTGGTACGCGGATCGATGCGCAATGAGTGTTCCTTACCGTTGATGCGCAGCGTGATTGGGACTGCAATCTCGTCGGCAGAATTCTCCGCTCTTCCAGCCGTAGTGCTCACTGTCGGATCGAAGGTGGTTGCCATAATTCCTCCTCAGGGTGCCGACCGTTATACGCTCATCGAGGCTTTCTTCTCAAGCGGGCCGTTGCCGACGAGCAGAATTCCTGGTCGGTGTTGACTTTGACGAGCTAACTGAATCCGCGTGCGGCACGGATGTTATCCGTTCCGCGGATCGTCCTTCGGGTTCAGATAATCCAGGCCGAGGGGCCCAATGGCCGTCACCTGCGTAATGTATTCACCGGACTTGGCCCAATGGAAATGGGGCGTATCGCCGGGCAGAACGACTACCGCGCCGGGCGGATACGCTTGCAACTTATCGGCATCGAACTGATCCCCCAGCCCAATGTAGAAGACGCCGGAAATGACTGTGTATACCCGGTCCTCGGGATGCTTGTGCGGCATCAATTTCACACCGTGAGGCACGTGAACCCTGATGGTGTAAGGGCCTTCCTTCGACGGTTCACCTACAACGACGGCGAGGCGCACCGACGGCGGGAACGCCGGAAAAGGTTTCCACTCAATATCCTCGGGCAAGATTGTCTTGAAAACGGCTTGCCCTGGTTGATGGGATCGAACGTTTTCGGTCATTGAAACCTCGCGAGCCATGCTCAGCCGTAGATTTTACGCCCGCGGTTCCAACTGCGGTTGATTTAGGCAGTATGAATTGGCGCCGGTGGCACGACGATTTCAACCAGTCCGGTCGTCACGTCATAAACGAGACCGGAGACAAGCCACTGACCCGGCAATGCGGGAATCGCTCGGAGCGCAGCAACGTCGACGGCAACCGCCGCGCGCGGATTGGTGACTACTTTTGTTCCAAGTTCGGCTTCCTGTATTTGAAAATAGCGCGCCAGTCGGTCGGTGTCGCCGGCAAGACGAGTAATGCCGCAATCGGTATGCTGAAGTACGATGATGTGAAAATCTCCGCCGCCTCCCGGAACCTCTCCAGCAACCTTACCGATTCGCCCAAGTAGACCCAACTGCTCCAATAATCCTGGAGTGATTCGGCCGCCGATATTACGCATCACGACGGCCTCGCCCGGTTGAATTCCGAATACATGAGCCGGGTCCACACGCATATCGGCGCAGCCGATGATGATTGCCCTTACATTCGGCAGCGCCCGCGGCAGCGAAGGCATCAGTGTGCCCGCAGCCCTCTGCTCAGCGGCAAAGTCTTTGTTACGTTGTAACATCGAGTCGAAGTGATTCACGTTGATTTCCCCTGAGAGACGGTGCGTGAGATTTGACGAAAACACCTTAGGTTGCTAAGCCAATTGTTGGTCTTGACGAAAGGCCTCTAAAAAGTGCCGAAAGACAAACAACAGTGATTCCTGTCCATTCATGAAACGCCGATCCCATGTTTCTACCAAAAGAGGATGCATCTATCGCCTCGTACGATGTGCTTAGGCTCTGTGGGCGCCAGTTCGGCGTCTCCTTTAGCGCGACGTCGCATTAGTATCGATCATCGCTCTTATCGATGGCTGGTATTTGACATCACGGCAAGAAGATAAAAGGCAAATGCGGGAACGGAGGTTAATGCTCGAATGACGTGGAAGCGAATCCATCGCGCGCGGATCTTAGCCCATTCGCGCGGTGGGTTCTGAATAGACCAGGACGCGATTTGATGGTCGATGCGGACACAGGTCGGTACGCCAATGATTATTACGAGCGCGCAGACTGGGCCTGCTGCGGCTAGTTGTCCGGGAATGGAACGGACACCATACATCACCGCAAGGGTCGTGCCCCCCTTGCGAGAGGGCCGATAATCACGATCGGCATGTACGGATCAAAAGTGCGATTCGTATGCTGATGGAATTCAACATACGCAGAAACTGAAAGCCGGGTCATCGCGCGTCCTAACCCTGTCCAATTGACGGTCGATCCACCGGTAGCGAGCACAGCAAACAATAAAACGATCAGCACAATGCGCCAGCATCGAGTACCGATTAATACTCGCGAGGTGATATGGAGGTAAGTTGGAGGTGATAGCGCAGGCTATTGAAAACAACAGGGTTGAAATTGAGCGTCATTCGTTCCCACGGGAGTCATCCGCGGGATGCAGCCGCAAGGCTCGTGTCGTTTTGATGGAATCGCTTTCGCGACAGGCTTCGGCCAGCTCACCTTAGCCGCGTCGCCCAGCCCAGCATCAGAAGGCCGCTGGCAGCGATCCAGCTTCCGGCGACCCGAACGGCGATTCGTGTCCACGCAGGACGCAGACTGACCACGAACGCCGCAACCAAGGCTATGATTACGAAGATCGCAAACACCAATCCCAACAGGACTACTACGGTGGAGAGCGACTGGCCCATGCCGGTTCCGTTCAGGTAACCGTGATACAGACCCAGCAGCGCAGCAAGCGCAGTTGTTACGCGGAGTGAAAGCTTGGCATCAGCCGCCACCAAGGCGCCGAGCAGGAGAAACCACGCTGCGCCAATGAATGGATGAGGCCGGGTGGCAAAAGAGCTGAGGCCTGCCAAAGCGCCCAGCAACCATGCGACTGGAAGAACGAAAAGGGCCCGACGTCCATATTTGGCGCCGCGAAGTCCAGCCAGAAGTGCCAACGCGAACACCGGAATGATATCTTCCGGGCTCAGTAGGAAGTGCACGAGCCCGTCATAGAACGGACCCATGCCCGTGGAATTGAGGTGCGCCTCTGCGGGTATCGTCCATATCAGCAGCGTAAACGCGACGAACGTGTATAGCGGAACGCGCGATTGGCGAGCGTCTTTCATGCTATCGCCTTCCACAAGAAGAACGCGCCTCCCACCGCTACCAATGCGCCTGCAGCTCGCAGCGCCTTCTGTCCCCAACCCCAGCGGTGTACCGTGCCTATGCCAATTCCAAGTGCATGCAGACAACCGGTAGCCATCACGAACCCGATGCTATAAAGAAGAGCGCTCTGACCGGGCGGGAGTTCGGTTCCGTGCGCGTGTCCGTGAAAGATGGCGAAGAAGCCGACCAGCGCAGCCGCAACTCCGAGCCGCGGCCGGTACTCAAACATTACCGCGGCTCCCAAGAGAATCGCCGAAAACGCGATGCCATACTCGATGCCCGGAATCGGCACACCCATGAGCCCCAGCATTCCACCGAACGCCATCACCATGGGAAACGCTACAGGCAAAAGCCAAATCGCCGGAGCGCCGAGTTGCGCGCCCCATAGGCCGACGGCCACCATCGCCAGCACGTGATCCAGGCCCGAGATGGGATGCCGGAAGCCGGTCAGAAACCCTACCGCTTCGCCCTTCTGGGGGTGTGCGAACGCAGGCTGTGCACAGAGGAACAGGATTGTGAAAACACCCAGATTTCCCCAAGACATCAAATCTTGGGTGCCCCATCCCGGCATCTTTTGCCGGGGTGGGAGATACGAGGCTGCCTGGGAGATCTTCATCGCGCGCCTCCGAGAAGAACCCCAACGCGCTGTATCGTCCAGAAAGCTCCCAACGATCCAACGGTATAGCCAGGCAGCGCCTCCGCCCAGCGAGGCCAATGCACCTCAAGAATCTTGAACGAGCGCTCGAGCGCCAGAATCAGCGCGATAAAGCTAAGCTGTCCCAACTCAACTCCAACGTTGAAGCTGACCAGCGCCAGCGGCAGCTCGTGGTGTGGAAGTCCAGCGCTCGTCAGCGCACTGGCAAATCCAAAACCATGCAACAATCCAAACGCGAAAGCGACTACCCAGGGATGCCGTATGGTGAAGCTGGTCTGGCCGCGCCAGGAGCGAACGATTTCAGGGCCAAGAAAGAGAATGCTGAGCGCAATGGCGGCGTTCAAGGGAAGAACAGGCACCTCGGCATAGCCCAGCGTCGCAATCGCCAGTGTTATGCTGTGCGCCACTGTGAAGGCAGTCACGGTCTTAAGCAGCATCCACCGATCTTTCACGATCAGCAGCAGCCCCAGTACGAAAAGCATGTGGTCGGCGCCAAAGAGAATATGGCGGATGCCCTGCACAATATACGTGCCAGCCACTCCCAGCGATGTTTGCGAAGCGGCAATCTCGACCCACGGCTGCGAGGGATGGACTATCGTCGTCCACTTACGGCCGTCGAGGAGTTCGACCCGAACCAGCACATCGGTAATGGTCGCCTCCAGGCCGGGAAACTCAATGCGCTTCCCTGCCAGTCCGCTGCGCCCGGCATCGATCCAGTGGCGCTCGAGAAGCGAATCGGCCAACTCCTCCACTGTGGGCTGTCGCTCGTCTTTCACGCCATCGGGAAACTGCAAAGCGATCGGCAGACGCATTCCCGATAACACCGGCGTTCGCCACAAAACCGTGAATTGCCCTGGCGTCGTTTCTTTCAATTCCAGATATGCGGGACGCGCCTCATGAGCTGATGCCAAAGCTGCGGCCAGCACAACAACGCTCGCAATCAACGAGGGGAACGCTCGGCGAAGATTCACAGCGGCCCCTCACCCGACCCAGCCGGCACCTGCTTCTTGGCCGGAGCTTGCGTCACCGGCGTCTGTGCCGCTTCGCTCGGAGCCGCCGGCAGCATCACGGAGTACTTCGCCCGCATGTCCGCATAAGCCTTCTGCCATGCGATAGTTTTCTGCTCCGCCAACCATGCCGTCTTCACGTCCGGCTCCATCTCTTCAAACGCCGGAATTCTTCCCGGAATCACGCTATCGACGAACACCAGGTGCCAGCCGTAACCAGACTCGACCGGTCCCTGCCACGAACCCGGCCTTAGCTTCTCCAGAGAAACAGCGAACTGTGGCCCGAACTCCTTCGCAATTGCGCTCGGCGCGCGATCGCCGTAGTAATCCTGGAACATGAAGTTATCGCCCTTAGCGGCGGCGAACTTTTGAGTCTTCCGGCTGGCCCGAAATTTTCGCCAACGCCTGTGCAGCATCTCCTTGGGCGTTCTTTCCGCGCTTATCAGGAGAAAAGTAGATATGCCGGAAGCTGTACCGGCTGGGGAGTGCGAACTTCTCTTTATTCTTGTCAAACCACGCTTTAAGTTCCGCCGTCGAAGGCTCGTGCGCCGTAGCTACATCTTCTGAGAGGAATTGAACCTTCTGCGCCATGCGCCGCTTCACGATGGTGTCGTCTTTATCCAGGCCCATGGCCAGCCCTTCGCGATAGAGAACCTCTTCCCTGACTTTGTCCTCCACCATGGCCTGAAACTCCTGCGCAGTTGGCGGGCGATGCCATTGCGACTCGAAGTAGCCTTCCATCACCCGCAGGTCGTCCATCGTGATCGCGATCTGCTTGGATGGCTCGATCCCCATCCGCCCGCGATTCATCCAGGAGTAGATTCCGAACAGCACCGCGCCAAGCAGCAGAAAGTGCAGTAGGGGCTCGCGTAACCAGCGCTTCAGAGTGGCCCATAAAGAACGCTCAGGTTGCGACTGTGGAGTCGATTCCTGAGCGTCCGTTTCAAGCTCTACCAGACTTCCCTTCATCAACAACAGCTCCTATGGCTTGGCCGGGGTGTACCAGATGGGCGAAGTCCAGGCGCGTTGCTGAACAGTTGCTGCGACATTCGGATTAGGCGGCAGGTTCAACTTCGCCGCCCAGTAGGTCGACCAGCGCGGCGTGGGAATCTCCAGCACGCGGGCGTAGTAAGTAGCGTATGCGTTGGGATCAAACGACGGATCGGTCCACTCGCCGATCAACTCGGTTGTCCCGATAGAGTTGGCATACGTTGCAGTCTTGATGTCCACCGTGTTGCCGACGGCCGGAACCTTGCCGGTCTTGGAATCCGGCTTGCGGTCTCCGCTCCACACCACGTCGTAAATGGTTTCCTTGCTCTTGCCGTTCTTGGTCGCAATCTTGATGATCTGGACGCGATCGAGATTGCCGCTCTCCGGATCCTTAATCGCCTGCACCACAAACGTTGGCGCGGCTGCGCCTGCCTGTGAAGTCAGATCGCCACCTTGCGGCACTCCGCCGGCATAAGCCGCCCTCACCCAGTCGGCCTGTTTCGTCATGTCCTTGGGATAGCTCCACCCCGCGAACATGCGAGCCTTGATTCGTGTACCAGACGTTCCAAAGGTTTCCTTCCGTTTGAACGCCGCAAAGATCGACTCACGCGTATTTTCTTCTGCCCACACACCGGTCAGGCCGCCGGAACTCAGCGCGGTCGGCGGTTCGCCACCGACGGAGGTTGTTGCCGTGATCACTGTGCGCGGATCGTTGTCCTGGTTGCCGTGCGAGCCCGGATAATTATTGGGTTCGGTGGATGTAATACCCGAGTGGAAGTCGGTCCCGGCCTCAATTCCGTACTTGAAAGGATTGACGCCCAGCTTGGCTTGCTGCTCCTGTCCCACTCCGTAAGCCTGCCGCAGATAGCTTCCGGTCGCAGAATTTGCTTTCTTGTCGGAACCGATCAGGTAAAGCCACATCTCAAAATTCGCGAATTCGTCCGTGGGCGAAAGCGCTGGGCTGGTATCACTCTGACCCTTGGCCTGAATAATTTCCGCCAGCGGCTCGTTGGCCATGCGACGCTCGGCGTAATCGCGTGTGATCGGTTTACCCGACATGTCGCGCGTGCTGAACATCATTCCATTGCTGGCGTTGCCGTTGTGAGGGACGGCGATGACATCCAGTCCCTGTTTGCGCTGAGCCTCCAGGTAACGCCACAAATCTTCGGGATCCAGTGAGTCGAATGCCGTGTAGGGCATCGCCGGCCCCTTGTTGGCAAAGATCACGCAGCGGTGCAGGTTCTGAAACTGCGGCGCCGATGTCCACTCAAAGCCTACAAACGTGGTGAACTTGCCGGGCTTGTAGTACTGGTCGGAAATGGCCGAGTATTTCTCCCATGCTGAGCGCAGCAATTTCGGATCGTTAAACTCAGGCAAAGGTTTGTTGACGATGGTGGAGCCGATGAGTTTGCGAAACGCGGTGGCCGACACCGCCGGATCAGGATTGGTCATCGTGGCATACCATTCGGACTTGGCGAACGGTCCATTAGGATCAATCGTGTCGCGCACGACTCCCAGATACTCCGCGTGATCGGTCACTGCAAGGAAATCGAGCGGCGTATTGCGCTTTTGCGGCTTGCCCATGTACTGCACCGTCTCGCCCATCGCGTACTTATAGGAATCCTCGGGCGTGGTCCGGGTTCCGAAGGCAAAGGCATCCATGGAGTAGCCGGTATGCAGATGCAAATCGCCGAAGTAGGCATTCTTCAGCGGATTGGCCGCAGGGCGCGTTTCAGCCGATGGCGACTCGGCACTTGCGGCCGTTTCGGGCGCTTTGCTTGCGCTCTCTTTGCTGTTGTTGCAGCCGATCTGCAATGCGAGAACAAGCGTAAGCGCGAACGTTGTGTAGAACATCCGTTTCATGGACACGTCCTCAATTGAGTGAACCGCATTATGGGGGGTTCTGCGATGCTAACAAAGGCACGAATCTTCACGTATGCCGCCTAAGTTGTAGGGGGCTTGATTTGTCATCACGAGGCCGTTTCGGCCGAGGGATCTGCTCTCGCTGGCAGCGGGAAACGTCTTCTCTTGTGAAGACTATCCTGCGCGATGCAGAGACCAGATCCCTGGCTTCGCTTGTAAGAACAAAGAGCGCTACCAAATTTCAGCAGCAACCCATGTTGACCGCTGTCACCTCCGGCTTGCCGAAAGCTTCAGTCGGAATCGGCTCACCGTGCAATGTTGCCCAGCAGCGGCGTCCCGCCTCGAATAGGACAACGATTACGCCAACAATGAAGATCACCATCAGCAGCGAATCCAGGTAGCCCTGGAACTGCTTGCCCGGCGTATGTGCCAGCGGCCAATAGATGGTCTTGATAGACAGATACCCGGCAGTGAGCGTGGTCACGCCGACGAAGCACATGGGCACTGCTGTCACCCACGCGTACTTGACCTTGCCCATGTTGATCAGGAAAGTAGTCACCACCGCTAATGCTATTGTCGCCAGCAACTGATTGCCCGTACCAAACAGCGGCCACAGCGTAGATATGTTTCCAGTCCAGATCAGGTATCCCCAGGCTAGAACTACGACCGCCGACGTAATCAGATTTCCCGGCATCCACGCGGTGTTGGCGAACGACTTGTGAACCCTGCCCAGCAGCTCGTGCATTACGTAGCGCGCGACACGCGTGCCGGTATCGACCGTGGTCAGGATAAACAACGCCTCGAACATGATCGCGTAGTGATACCAGTAGCTGGTCAGCGTAGCCATGCCGGGCAGCCCTTTGAAGATCTGGGCCATGCCGATGGCCAGCGATACGGCGCCGCCGGTGCGTCCCGCAAGCTGCTCGCCCACTTCCTTCGAGAACATGTCGAGGTTCACAGTGTGCATCCCCAGCTTGGCAAAGACCGCCGGAGTGCTGTTGATGGCGAAGTAGTCGCCCGGAAACATCGACGTCGCGGCGATCAGCGCCAACACCGCAACCAGGCCTTCGCACATCATCGCGCCGTAACCGATGAAGCGCGCGTCCGTCTCCTGCCACAGCATCTTCGGCGTAGTCCCGGACGACACCAGCGCATGGAATCCGGAGATCGCTCCGCAAGCAATCGTCACAAAAAGAAATGGGAAGAGCTTCCCTTTGATGATCGGGCCGCCTCCATGAACGAACGAGGTCACCATGGGGAACTGAATGTTGGGATGAACGATGAAGACCCCAATCACGAGCAGGAGAATGGTTCCCAGCTTCATGTAGGTCGACAGATAGTCGCGCGGCTCAAGCAGGAACCACACCGGCAGCACTGAGGCGATAAATCCATACAGCGCCATCAGAATCGTAATCTGGTGTCCATTGAAGGTGAGCACACTTGCGTAGGCGGAGCCGGCAAACCAACGGCCGGCAACAACGGCGCCGATCAGCAATACAACGCCTGCAGCGCTCGGGCCCGCAATCTTGATCTGGCCTGGCGTGCTTTTGAACATGTAGAGGCCCATGCCGATGGCAATCGGCACCGTCCAGCCTATGGTGAACACGCCCCACGGACTATTCGCCAATGCATTCACCACCACCACGCCAAGTCCAGCGAGCGTGACCAGCAAAATGAATAACAACGCGATCATCGTGACCAGGCCGGCTCCGTGACCGATCTCGGTGCGAGCCACATCCGCGAGCGACTTCCCCTTGTGCCGAACCGACGCCACCAGCACGGTGAAATCATGTACGCAGCCCGCGAGCACCGCGCCGATCAGAATCCACAAGAAGCCAGGTGCGAAACCGAACTGCGCCGCCAGCGTTGGTCCTACCAGCGGTCCAGCACCGGCAATTGCCGCGAAGTGATGTCCGAACAGCACCCACTTAGGCGAGGGGACGTAATTGTGTCCGTCTTCGTAGATGTGAGCAGGCGTGGTGCGGCGATCATCCAGCACCAGCACCTTTGCCGCAATAAACGCACTGTAGTAGCGGTAGGCCAGTGCGAATACGCAGAGCGTTCCTAGCATGATCGGGAAAGTGTTCACGAAAGCCTCCTAAGGACTCTCAACCTGCGCCGACCCGGATTCGCGCCACTTCCCTAAACCCAAGTTGGTTGGCAACCGGGCCCAGCATGAATGCCTATATATATACGCCCCACAACGAATTCGCAGTGAGGTTTTTGCGTTCTTCGCCTTAGTCCCGAAAATCAGCCATTGCTCAGCCAGCGCAGCCTTGACCAGACGGTATAGCCTTGTACTTGGCAGCTACTTCGTTTTTGATCACAAGGAACCAGACCATGACCCAAACCGTTATGCTTTCCCTGCTTCTTCTCGCCTTCAACACCGGAATGCTGGCGCAACCCTCAGGCGGATCCGCGTTCGCCGACAAGAGTGACAGTAACAGTCACGAGGTTGCCGAGATCCAAGGCTGTCTCCAACACAACCAGGGCTCCTATGTTCTGGTGGATACGAACAACGAATACCAACGCCTTTCCGACAACAAGAGCCTGAAAAAGCTGGTCGGCCACGAGGTAAAGCTGACCGGCACACCGGAGGTACGCACCATTGACACAACTCCTCCGGGCGGCGCCTCCAGCGCAATCGAGCAGCGCTACTTCAGGGTCAAAAGTGTCCAGGACGTGACGCCCAATTGCCACGCCTACGGCAAATAGACCAAACCCTGCTTAGGTCTTGAGCGACACAATTCCTGCCGGGTTCAAAACGCGTTGGCGGGAGACACCCGCTCCAGGGTGTCTCCACGCCACTACGCTTCGACTCGGGATACAGCTTTCCTGATCTAGACCTTACAACCCCTGAAACTTCGAATTAGAACGTGAAGATTGGCCCAAACTCCGTGCGCCAATCGGTCCACGTGCAATTGGGTTTACCCGACACCAGCGTGGTGCAAACGCCCTTGTTGTTTCGCAATGCGTAGCTCTGATACTGGCTCTCTTCCAGGCCGAATTGCACGTAAGGATTCAGCTTGTAGAAGACGGTCGCGCCTTTCAGACTGCTCTTGTACGGTCCGGCTCCGCTAGCCCCTACGTTCTTCGCTTTGCGGAAGTCGTCCGTGTTGGAAGCATCGACGCCGTACTCCAGATAGGCTTGCCACCCCGCGTTGCGACCTTTGGGATCAGCGTCAAACCAGCGCGACAGCGGCATACCGACCTGTACGAAGCCACCGTAATCGCGAACCGGTCTCTGAGGAGCTACCACCGCTTGCCCCTGCGCATTGGTTCCGAAGCTGATGGTTGATGCACCATCCACGGAAGGACCTGTGGCCAACCCTGTCAGTCCACCACTGTAGGTGTAGACGGAGTTGAGCTGGTCGCCGAAGAAGAAGCGCATGTCAGCTCCGGTGTATCCGCTCGCAACCACCGTCAACCACCGAGTGGGAAGCGAAACGGCTAGTTGGTTTCCGTATCCGGGAGTAGTGACATCCACGCCGGTTGGGAAATTCGCTTTATAGGCTGTCGGCACTGCCGATCCAAGTACGGTGGCCTGCCGGTGGCTGTAAAACCCGCTCCAAAGAATCTGAGCCGGCACTACACCCGGTGCCTTGTCTAGCTGGAACTGCAACACTGTTCTGGCTTCCAGTTCCGGCTCGGCAGAGTCCGCCCCTTGCCTTTCGCCATAACCGAGTTGGTTGCCCAATCCGTTGACGAACGTACAACTTGTGTTGACGCCTAGCTCCTTCACGTTGCAGGTGACACTATCCGCCGGGGCGAGGCCATCGCTCGGCATCATGATCGCGAATTCCGGTGTGAACTTGAAATTACGCGAGCCACCCAGTTTCTGCACGAAACCAAGTCTGAATTGCGGAGAACGTTCGTAAATATTGCCCCAATACGCGCCGAAGAACGTGGTTTCAAACAAGTTCATCAGAGCGCCTGAGCCGAAGATGGTCCAGTCCTGACCGGCTTCGAAGAAGACATCGGTTTTATCGCTGGCGGCATAGTCGATGCGTCCATAAGCCAGACGCAACTGCAACGCATTGCTGCGAATGCTCGAGACGTTGCGGTTATCGACGCGGCTGAAGTTGCCTTCGTAATCGGCTTCGATCTGGCCCGTGATCGTCATCTTTCCGTTCATGTCAGGCCATTCGAACCGGCTGCCCATACGCGTCGCGCGTGCCTTGAGGTGGAATTCCGGGTTCTTGTTTGGCCCGGTGTCGGAGTTGAGGAACCCAGGCACGATGAAGTCATCGCCGCGCGGATCACTGCTGTCGTAAGCCATCGTAGCTTTGATGAACCCGTAGGGGCGCATCTTCACTGCGCCGAGGGATATTCCCTCAACGCTACCCTTGCGCGGGGGATCAACCGGCAACACGCGCAACGGCGCGATCGCTGGAATCACCGTCGGACCCGCTGACGCTTCCTTCGGCTTGGCGGGAACGGTTTGGCTGCCGTTCGTCATTTGCGCCGTCAGGAAGGTGTCTGCCGACTGGGTATCGGCCATGGTGTGGTCGCTGGAGGTTGTCGCGTACGCGGTCTGCATTGAGGCCACGTCCGAATCCGTAATGACACCCTTCTGTTTGAGGATGAGGAGTAGTTGCTGTGTCCCGGCTTGCCCGGTAGCAGCACTTAAACTGGCGGCTTCACTGGTTGTGAGAATGCCCTTGCTGACTAGCAAATTCAGCAGCACGGCATTCGGGGATGAAAGGTTTACGCCATTTGGAGCAGGATCTGGCGCAGCGGCAGTAGCCCCGTCCGGTGTCGCCGGACTCCCTGGGTCTGCAGCACTCATCAGCGCTGGGTTCCAGAGAGACAGCATAAGAAGGAGGGACAACAGTGCTTTCGATCGGAGCGGATTACTCATTTTGCCTCCCGAGTGGGCATTTTTGGCCGCCAGCATAGCATCCTCTGTCTTTTCAGACGGAAACGCCGTTGCACAGTCGGCCTTGGGGGCCAAATGTATTTGAAAATGCAGTGCAAACTAGCGTGCACCGCTCACTGAGTCCTGTGACCTACGACACAAACGTAACGTTTGCGGAGAAGAAGGAAAGCCGCGACAATTCCCGCTAAGTTAAAGGAATGTTAATATGTTGCGGGTTTGCGACATCACTAAACCGTAATCTCCAATCGCACCGAACATTATTGCTACCACTTCTGTGGGAGGACAACGTGACGGACCCGACGGCTGTCCCGACTTTGCCGGGCCGCGTCGACCCTGATGAAAGCTGAACCGGGCGTTTAAAATAGTCCAACACAAGCGCCTATGGCACTCATCGTCGTTGGTGGACATTCACGAAGTGTAGGCAAGACCAGCGTGGTCGCGGGCCTGATCGCCGCACTGCCGGAATTCGCATGGACCGCCGTGAAGATCACACAATACGGACACGGCATCTGTTCGGCCGATGGTGAGCTTTGCGACTGCGCTACTGACGACCATAGCTGGGCCGTCAGCGAAGAGCGCGATCGTTCAGGTGCGAGCGATTCTTCCCGCTTCCTGGTCGCCGGGGCGAAACGCTCGTTGTGGGTGCGAACTCGTCAGGGGTTTCTCGCCGAGGCCATGCCCCGGGTGCGGGAGGAGTTAGCGAAAGCCGAGAACGCGATCATCGAGTCCAACAGCGTGATCAGATTTCTTCGGCCCGACTTGTACCTTACCGTTCTCGATCCGGCGACCGCTGACTTCAAGCCTTCGGCTCAAAGCTTTCTTGATCGCGCCGACCTCATCCTTTTGCACGAGCACGCGGCGCAGGCTGCCTGGCAGAATGTTTCTCTCAAGCCTGTGCTCGACACACCACAAATCCTCATTCGCCCGCCACAATACGTCCCGCCGGAGTTGGTCGGGTTTGTTCGCCAACGACTCGCCGAAGCCCCGATCAGCGAGCGCTAGCCTACGCCACGCGAATCCCTGCTCGCTCCTGCCGCTTGCTTTCAGGTTTGAAGCCGTGCCCTTCGGTCTGGCTCCCCCCTTCGCAAGCGATACGCATGAAGGTAACGTCCAGCAGCATGCCGGTGAAAGCTGCAAACAGCGACTCGTTGACGCGGGCCACCAGCGAGATATCTTCCCCGCTGAGGCCCGCTTCCACCAGGCGCGAAATTTCGCTCTCCATAGGAACCGGCAGGTCGCGAACCAGACCCCAGGCGCTTTCGCCAATCCTGTACTGGCAATCCGCATACAGCGGCGAAGCGGTCAGCTCTTTCAGCACGCTCCAGCATTGCTGGTAGATACCGGGCCACATGGCTGCCGCCCGATGCTCTTCGGGAATGAAGGCCAAGGCGAGAGTCCGCCGGCGTTCCTCCCAAATTCGTTGCAACGCGGAACCGGCTTGCTCACAAGCCGCCAGCTCCGGAGCGTACGCCACTGACTTCGGCGAACCGCTCTCAACGCGCTCGACTGCCGAGCCCACCACGCCGTCAAACGCTTGCATCTGCGCCGCGGTGATTAGCACAAGCAGCGGATCGAGATACTGGTAATACCCCAACGCGCTGAGCAGCGAAGCGCTCTCCGACTCATCGCCGAAATCCTGTTCGCGCCGTACTCGCAAATCAGGAATGGCGAAATAACTCTGCGCGCGGGTATAGGCTTCGGCCGCCAGTCGTTCGCCCATGCGAAAGAATGCGCGGGTGTGCAGCGCGGGCCGCAATGCCTCCCAGTGCAGCTCCAGGAATTTTGGTACGGCAGCATACGCCTGGTACAAAATCGGTACGGCGGATACCCCGAGGCTGTGGCGAACCTCGTCAAAAATGGCGCGTATGGGAGGTGAGGCCTCGGCTTCGCTAACCAGCTTTAGCCGGCTCCCTCTTTTCCATGTCATGCTGCTTTAGACAAAATTTTGTGGAGAGTAGATGTAAGGGAAAGACCGCATTTTTTACCTTAGAACCCGCATAAACAGTGCTTTTATCCATCTTTCACATTTTTTTGGGCATGACCCGGAGATGCTTGCCGACTCAACCGCCACACGGCCCGGCAGCACGCCGGATAAAATCAACCTGCCATGCTGCCACCGGAAACACCGATCCAGCCCTTCGAGGTTCTCTTTGACCATGCCGAGCCCAGCCCGTTCGAGGATCCAGCATTTGCTCCTTATGGCAATTTTGGCTTTCCGCCCCCGCCCGAAACCCGTCCCTGGATCTACACCAACTTCGTGCAATCCCTGGATGGCATTACCAGCCTGCTGGGCGAGTACGCGTCAGGTCAATATATTTCGCAATCGCGCGAAGATCGTTGGCTCATGGACCTGCTGCGCGCGCATGCCGACGGATTGATCATGGGCATGGCAACGCTTACAGAAGAAAAGCGGCTGCGCGGCCCCGAAAGCCGAGGCATTGTGTTCCAGGTGGTCGATCCCGCCATGCAAAATCTACGCGCCCGGCTTGGCAAATCACGCGAACGCAATATCTTCGTCACTCGCGCCGAACATCTGGATCTATCGCAGTTCAAGGTCTTTGATGGAGACCTGGTAGACGCGGCGATTGTCACCTCGCCTGCCGGCGGCGAACGCGTCCGCGCCCAGGGCCGGCATCCTCATGTGGCCATCATCACCGCCGGTGAAGGAGAACACCTTGACCTCCCGGCGGCGATCGTCAAGCTTCGCGGTGAGCTAGGAATCAAGCGCCTGCTGTGCGAAGGCGGTCCGACGTTATACGGCACACTGGCTCGCGCTGACCTGATCGATGAAAAGTTCCTGACCGTATCTCCAATCGAGGTAGGACAGGTGGTTCCCCCCGAACAGCCTCGCCTCCCGGCGGAAGGAAAGATCGTATCGCTTCTGCGGCCCACTGTATTCGGCGGTCCCGGGCTCACCAAAGACAACATGAGCCAATGGGAGTGGTTGAGCTGCCGCAGAGCCGGCGACCATCAGTTCAATCGCTATCGCCGCAAGCGCTGAATCCGCCAACTATCACGCGAGCGCGATCTGGACCGAGCGACGGGCAGCCTCCGGGTCGACACTCACTCGCGAACGCAGCTCGTTGTACACCGATTCCGGAACGATGAGCCGGTTCAGCAGGTCGAACTTGCTCCGGTAGGGCCGGTTATCCAGGATGCGCTCGGCCAAGTCGCCGTCGATCCCCGGCATCTGAAGCAAGTCCTCGCGGCTGCAACGATTCAAGTCCAATCCAGTTTGGACCTGCGTGGCCGGACCAGCGCGCCGCCAACTCGCAAACTGTGCCAAAGCCGCCGCCGCACCAATTCCGGCCATAAACCACACTAGTGTCTTCATGGGAACTCTTCCTTTTCCTTGGGTGGAACCTAATTAAGATGCGGTGGCACAACCGGAGTTTGCAGCCATGACCAGGGCTCCAGCCCGGAGAGAACTACTCTCGATTTTCACTTTCGTGATACCCAAGACGGCATTAAAATAAGTGATGGAGCGACATATTGCCAAAGTTTGAAGATTGCCTTCAGCGCCTGGAAGTCATCGTGAACGAGTTGGAAAAGGGCGACGTGTCGCTGGACAAAGCATTACAGCTCTTCGATGAAGGCGTTACGCTTTCCAACTCCTGTCGTAAGGAGTTGGAGGAAGCGGAAGGTAAAGTCGAGATACTGCTGAAGCGCAATGGCAAACTTCAGCCTGAGCCATTTGAGCCGGCACCGCCCAGCGGCGGCTCTGCAAAGTAGTCAAAGCACAGCTCAACGTACGTCAACCGGCGGTCGAAGCCGTCGTCCCTCATCCCCAAGGGGGTTGCCATGCGTCCCATCAATGTCGTGCTCGCTCATCATGATCCGGTTATGGCGCGAGCTCTCGCCGAATCTCTGCGGCCACAGTTTCGAAAGTTAGTAATTGTGAATACATTGGCAAACGCCGAGGCGGAGATCGCTCGTCTCCGCGCTAACTACGTCATCGTCGACCTCGAGCTGTTCTCTTATGCCGAGTTACAACGGCTCTGCTCGGAGTTTCCGTCAACACTTTTCACTACGGTGCATCGCTTAGCCGATGAAACCATGTGGCTCCAGTCGCTCGCCGTCGGCGCCGTCGATTGCTGCCAGTCCAACGATGTGCGCGGCCTGCTGCGCGCCTCCGAACGCTATGCCGCAGGAATGGCGGCAGCAGCCTGACTGCCCAGGCACTTCGGGTGCCCCATTCCGCCATCTTCTGGCGGGGTGGGGCTTTTGTCTTCTCTTCCTGACAACCGACAGCTTCTCATCCACCCAATATCTTCTCCAAACTTCCCACCCCGCCGCGATTCGCCAACTGCTCATAGGTACAACTCTTCGGCTCTTTGTCCGGTCGCCAGCGCAGAAACTTCGTTCCATGACGAAAACGCCCGCCCGAGAAATGGTCGTAGCGCACCTCACACACCAGCTTGGGATCAAGCCGCTCCCACTCGCCCGAACGCTCCGTACTCCACCGGCTCGGTCCGCCCGGAGCATGACCGGTGAACCCGCTTCCTTTCATGTACGGCCGCAGAATCCGCTTCAACTTCTTGCGTTCGTCCGCCGCGAAGCTCGAAGTGAAGCCAACATGGTTGAGCAATCCATTGTCGTCATACAGGCCGAGCAGCAGCGACCCCACTTCCCCGCCCTTGCTGGCATAGCGAAATCCGCCAACCACGCAATCGGCGGTGCGAATGCGCTTGATCTTGCGCATCGCCGTTCGTTCACCTGAGGCATAAGCGCAGTCAAGTTGTTTCGCAACCACGCCATCAAACCCGCTGGCGGCAAGTTCTGTCAGCCAATGGCGCGCCGTTTTGAAATCGCGAACCGAGGGCGACAGCCGAATCTGGGCTGCCGCACTCGAAATCCGGGGTGCCCCACTCGACAATTTGGGTGCCCCATTCGGGCGTCTTTTGCCCGGGTGGGTCTCCAAACTCCCGAAACAACTCTTCCAACTTTTCCCGCCTCTCGCTCAGCGGCAGTTCGACCAGCGACTTTCCCCCGCTCGTCCACCAGCAGATCGAACACCAGGTATGACGCCGGAGTTTCCTTCGACAGCTTGCGAATTCGGCTCTCCGCCGGATGAATGCGCAGCAGCAGATCGTCAAACGACAGTCGCCCGTCGCGCAGGATGACGATCTCGCCGTCGAGCACAAATTGCTTCACCGGCAGCTTGGCGAGCGCCTCAACCATCTCCGGAAAGTAACGCCCTAGCGGCTGGCCAGCTTTCGACTGCAACAACACTTCGCTGCCCTTACGGAAAGCGAGACACCGAAACCCGTCCCACTTAGGCTCGTAAGCCCAGTTGTCGCCCTTCGGCAGCTCAGCCACCGCCTTTGCCTCCATCGGCGGAAATGGCGGATGAATCGGCAGCGCCATCGGCGGAAACTCCTGCTTCAGTTCTTCGGCAGGAACCGCTCCTTCGGTGATATCAACATTCTGTTTTGAAGACTTGCGTCGGCCAGGCATGCAAGTTGGATGCTCGCGGCCGAACCGAAGGCGTAACTGGCGAGCTTCCTTAAGCCGATCCTTAATTCGCGATTATTTGAATAACTCCACCGTGGCGAACGGCTCCGATGACTCCGGTCGGAAACGATGCACAGTGAATTGCGTCGGCTTTCCAGGTTGCACCTCAACGTGCACGAAGTTGTACTCTTCCTCGGGAGACTCGCCTTTCCAATACACATCGGCCGGATAGTCCGCCGGGGGATGGAACTTCACCGTCCCCGGCAGAATGGGTTCCTGCTCCGCGCCGCCGCCGCCCAGCACCAAGTACTTCACGCCATCCACCTGAAAAACTTCCGTGGTGTGTACATGGCCGTTGAACACGACGATGTCCAGGTCCTTCGCATAGCTGGCGATGACCTTGTGAGGGTTGTCTGGCTCGGGAATGCCGCCAAAGCCAAAGCGGCAAAAGGTCGGGTAATGAAACGAGATGAAGACCTTTTTGATTCCTTTGGAGTTTGCATCATCGAGCCAGGTTTTCAATTGGTCCATTTGTGCCTGGAACGTGGGCCGCGTAGCATCCCAGGCACTCGGCACCAGCAGGTCATATCTTCCGGTCCACAGGAAGATGAAGCGCACGCCCTCGAAATCAAACATGTACAGCAGACGCTTGTTGGTGACTCCAAACTTCTTCAGGTACGGGAAGTTAGCTAACAACCCCTCCACATCCGAGTCGTCCCAAACTTCATGATTACCCACAGCCGGAAATACGCGTCCCTCCAGGCCGGCGTCCTTCATCTGCTGGTCCGGAGGCGGCAACCGCTGCAAAACGTTTTCATTGACCAGCTTCCAGTAGGGGTTCTCCGAAGGTTTGTCAGCCTGCTTGCCCCAGAAAACCAAATCGCCGGTGTTAACAAGAAACCGCGCCTGTCCATCTTTCACCTCTCTTACTGCCTCTCTGGCAACCCAATCTCCGCCTGCCAGCCGAAAGAAGGTGTGGCGCACGCCAGGCAAATGCTTCGGATCTTCCAGCGAAGCCTCCGTCACCCAGCCTTTGTCGAACTTCAACGTAACGTGCTTGTCGTGCAGCGGCGCGTCGATCTGCAATAGCTCATGAGTAGACGGGCCATAAATGAATTTTGCGTCCTTGCTTACAATCCCGGTCGCCGCTTCTTCGGAGAGCGCGAGTTCGTAAACATCCGCCATGTACCGGCGCGCCTCCGCTTCCTGGTCTTGCCCGTAGGGAAGAAACAACAACGATCGCGAATCGCCGTAGACGTCAAACGAAAATCCGGTGCCGGCAGCGGGTTTCGTATTCTGCGCCATCGCCAACTGTGTCAGCAGCACCGCGGCGAGCACACCCCCAGACCACAGTTTTCTCATGCATCCTCCTCGTCTCAATTGCTGACCAGCCACTGCATGGAACGGTGAACTTCGATAAGGCACGGTTTAGGAAAAGCGGCCACTGACACCATAAACAGGTTTAGTGCCTGCCTTTGCCAGGTCCTCGGGCCGGAACCGGCGTCAGTGGCAGTATAGTCAGCTATCCGAAAGCGACAAGAAACAAAAAGAGCCAGAAGGCGGATTATGCCTTCTGGCTCTACTGTCTTAATCATAGCAGATTTCGCGGGAAATCTTTACTAGTTTCGCAACTTTATATTTGTATTGCTGTCAGACACTTGCCCGGATTTGCGCCACCTCCGCGCTATTGACAAGCCTCTTCCCAATTCGGGAAGAAAAACTTAGGGTCACACATTTTCTAGTTGCTCGCGCTTGCCAGCGAATGCTCCACCACGTGTCCCACGCGCAAAACTGTCGCCTCGTCGAAATGCTTGCCCAGCACCTGAAGTCCAATCGGCAATCCATCGGAGTTGTTACCACACGGCACCGACAACCCGGGAATACCCGCCAGACTCGCAGTGACGGTGAAGATGTCGGCGAGATACATGGCGAGCGGATCGTCTGCCTTTTCGCCCAAGCGGAAAGCCGGCGTCGGCGTGGTCGGTGTCACGATCGCATCGACTTTAGCGAACGCCTCGTCGAAGTCGCGTGCAATCAGCGTACGCACGCGCTGCGCCTTCAGGTAGTAAGCATCGTAGTAGCCGCTGCTCAGCGCATAAGTACCGAGCATGATGCGCCGCTTCACTTCGGGCCCGAAGCCCTCGTCACGCGTGCGACGGTACATCTCGGATAACGTCTTCGCGCCCTTCGCGCGAATGCCGTAACGCACGCCGTCAAAACGCGCCAGATTTGCCGAAGCCTCTGCGGTCGCGACCAGATAGTAGGTCGGAATTGCGTATTGAGTATGTTTCAGCGAGATGGGCACGATCTCGCACCCTGCCTCGGCCAGCTTCTTGATCGCGCCCTCTACCGCCTCGCGAACCTCGGCATCCAGTCCTTCCCCGAAGTACTCGCCAGGCACGCCAATCTTCAGCCCGGCAACCGGTTGTCCCACAATGTCGGAGTACCCCGGCACAGGAACATCGGCCGAGGTTGAATCCATTCGGTCGCGCCCGGCCATCACTTCGAGCAGCAGTGCCGCATCTTTCACGGTTTTGCCGAACGGTCCAATCTTGTCGAGCGACGACGCAAACGCGATCAGCCCGTAACGCGACACACGTCCGTAGGTCGGCATCAGCCCGACGACGCCGCAGAACGATGCCGGCTGACGAATCGAGCCACCAGTGTCTGTTCCCAGCGATGCCACTGCCGTTCCCGCCGCGACCACCGCCGCCGATCCGCCCGATGATCCGCCGGGAACGCGCGTGCGATCCCGAGGATTGCGCACCGGATGAAAGCCGGAGTTTTCGTTCGACGATCCCATGGCGAACTCGTCGCAATTGGTCTTGCCCAGGATGATGGCCCCGGCGCTCTCCAGCCGATCAACTACCGTGGCGTTGTAGGGCGCGACGTAATTGTCGAGAATCTTCGAGCCGGCGGTAGTGCGCACGCCCTTGGTGCTGATAACGTCTTTCACGGCAATCGGCACGCCGGCCAGTGGCGGCAGCGTGTCGCCACGTCCCGCGAGCTCGTCGATGCGAGCCGCTTGGGCGTAAGCACGTTCTTCGCTCAGCGTCAGGTAAGCGCCGGTATCGGGATCGTCTTTGCGGATCTTCTCGTAGAAAGCGTCCACCACCGCCGAGGCGGTGAACTGCTTCTCGGCGATTGCCATGCGGGTCGATTCGACGGTCAGCAGGTCGATGTTCATGGCTAACGCTCGATCACCTTCGGCACCTTGAAGAACCTGCCGTCGGTCTGGGGAGCGTTGCTCATCGCCTCGTCATGCGGCAGACAGGGGACAAGCTCGTCTGGCCGCATGGCATAGGCAAAGGCCTCGCCAGAATCTGCGTCGCCCGCATAGCGCGTTGAGACTTGCGCCATGGGCTCGACGCCCGAAGTGTCGAGTTCGTTCAGCCGCTCGATGTAGCCCAGGATGGAGTTCAGGTCGCGCAACATGCGCGCTCGCTCGCCTTCGGTCAATTCGAGATGCGCCAAGTCGGCGACGTAGCTAACGTCTTTCTCAGAAACCATGGATTGAGTGTAGCGCGAAAAAGTAGAGTAATGCTTCAGCGCCGCATGAGCGTTGCTCAATCCTTGGGCACGAAGCGGATGCTCTTCACCTTTTGCCGGCTCACCTGGTTCAGCGCCGCGACATAACGGTCCTGAAAACATTGCAACTCATTGCGCCATATTTTGTCGGGCACGCGCACCGCCAGCTCGCCGTTGACACACGCTAGCGCCGCCGTCCGCCGCGCAACCTTGGAGCCGCAAGCTAGTGGCCAGGCCAGGACAGGGGCCTGTTCGCCGGCAACCTTCTGGACAGCTGTCCCGTAGATTTTGCTGAGAGTGGCTTTTGCGTGATGCATTGTCGCGAGAGCCGGATATTAGCATCCACGACGGCGCGCTGCATTCTGTGAATATTGCGGATAAAGGGGAAAGAATCACCACAGAGGCACGGAGACACGGAGAAAACCCTTTGGGCTTTGGGCCCACCGACTTCTCGTGAACACGAACGCTCGAACGCACGAGAACAAGACAGACCTAATATCCCCTCCGTGTCTCTGTGCCTCTGTGGTGGACCCTTTTGTGTAATTCAGAATAAAGGTCTAGTCAGAGCCGAGTCATTCACTGCAACGGAAATTCGCTGGCGACGAAGCTTAGCGCCTCGTCGCGCGTGTGCAGCGAGCCCTCCAATTGCGCATCCTCAACCGACGAAAGAATCTCGCGGAAGCGCGGGCCCGGCGGATATCCCATCGCAATCAGGTCGTCGCCCGAGAGCAGCAGCCTGGGGCGCATCTCTTCTTCACTGACTTCCATTCGGCGTTCGCGGACGAAGTTGTACAGCGTCAGGTCGCAATGACTGCTGAGGCAGTCGATGCGGTGCAGATCGAGGTGCTCGTCGAATCTCGGCAGGCGCATAAAGCGCTTCAGCGTTGACTCCTTCATTCGCCCGGCATCGCCAAAGCGCATGTGATTGGCGACCAGCGCGGCGATCTGCTCGGTGTCTTCTCCCGACATGTGCAGCCGCCGGCAGATTTCCTCCGCCATGCGCACGCCGACCTCAACGTGTCCGTCGAAGCGAATGCGATCAGGCGCCACTCGGAACGTCGCCGGCTTGCCGACGTCATGCAGCAACGCTCCCCACGCCAGAGTGCGCGGACAATGCGGCCACAGCTTCTCCAGCAACAGCATGGTGTGGATGAAGACGTCGCCTTCGGGGTGATACTGCGGCGGCTGCTCAACTCCGTGCATGCGATCGATCTCCGGCAGTACACGAACGAGCAGGCCCGTCTGGTCGAGCAATTCGAACGCCGCCCGTGCATGGCCTTCGGTAAGCATCTTCGTCAGCTCGTCGCGGACGCGCTCGCGACTTACTTGGTTGATTTCGGCCGCCAGTCTCTGGATGGCCTCGAAGGTTCGTCGCTCGATAACGTAACCGAAGCGAGCGGCGAAGCGCACAGCGCGCAGCATACGTAGCTTGTCTTCGCGGAAGCGCAGCTCCGGATCGCCGATCGCTCGCACCACGTGCTCGGCCAGGTCTTCTCTTCCCCCAACAAAATCAAGCACGCGGTCGCCGTCCAGCGGATCCATCAGCAATCCGTTGATAGTGAAGTCGCGCCGCTGCACATCTTCCTGCGGGCTTTTGGAGTACTGCACCTGGTCGGGATGGCGACCATCCGAGTAGATGCCATCGCTGCGAAAGGTCGCGACCTCGACTGCGTGCGGGTGCTCCGGCGGCAGATTCTCATATCGAATCTCTTCCGGAACCGGCACCAACACTACGCCGAACTGTGCGCCGACGGCATACGTCTTAGGGAAGATGCGCATGACGTCGTTCGGCGTCGCATCGGTAGTGACGTCATAGTCGGCAGGCTCGAGCCCCAGCACCATGTCGCGCACGCAGCCTCCAGCGAAATACGCCTGGAAGCCGCGCTGACGCAGCTCCCGCACGATACCGGTGGCAAACTCACGCATCAGAATGATTGTAACGATTGAATGACGTAGAGAGGCCGGCGGCACCCCCATCTCCTGTATCCTTAGCAGCGGCTTTGTATCAGGGCACGGCTTCAGCCGTGCCGAATTGAGCAATAATGTACGGGGCTTTAGCCCCTGAACCCGCAGAACAGGGGCTGAAGCCCATTCCCTTTTTCGGTCATTGGCACGGCTAAAGCCATGCCCTGATACAAAGCGGAACGACTTATGCAAAACACGATTAGTATCGTTACCGGAAGCTCTATTTCGCCTGGGTCCCCTGCACGATGATCGAGGTCCGGCACGTCCTCTCGCACTGGCATGTAGTAGCGGCGTGGATCATCTTCCTCGCCAGCTACCTGGTCTTCGCCGTCGGGCGACTGCCGTACACGCTCATCGACCGCACCGCCATGGCGGTCATCGGCGCGGTGGCGATGTTCGTGCTCGGCGTCTTAACGCCACAATCGGCCATCGCCAGCATTGATTTCGCGACTATCGTGCTTCTGTTTTCGATGATGCTGATCGTCGCCAGCCTGCATCTTGCCGGATTCTTCGATCTCGTCACGCGGCTGGTGATCGAGCATCTGAAGCCGCAACAACTGCTGCCCGGCGTCATCTTCACCAGCGGAATCCTGTCGGCATTTCTGGTGAACGATGTGGTCTGCCTGTTCATGGCGCCGCTGCTGCTCGACATCTGCAAGCGCATGCGGGTCAACCCTGTCCCCTACCTGCTTGCGCTGGCGACGGCAGCAAACATCGGCTCAGTCGCGACAATCACCGGCAATCCGCAAAACATGCTCATCGGCTCGTCATCGGCAATTGGGTATCGTGATTTTCTGGCGCATCTCGGGCCAATCGCAGTCATTGGATTATTTATCGACTGGGCTTTGCTTTATTGGTTGGAGGTGCGAACCCACAAGTCGCAGCCGTTGCCCGCCGATGTTACTGAGACCGCAGTCCATCGCGAGGAGCATCCGGCCTGGGCGGTAATAGTGACGATTGGAGTGCTGATTGGATTTTTGCTGGGGCATCCGCCGCCTTTGGTCGCGGCGATTGGAGGCGCGTTGCTGCTGATTCGACGCACCCGCCAGCCGCGCGAGATCTATGGTGATGTGGATTGGCCGCTGCTTGTGCTCTTCCTCGGACTGTTCATGATTCTCGGCGGAGCGAAGGAGGCGGGCATCACCGGCGAACTGCTCAGTTGGGCGGGGAAACTAAATCTTCACAACAGCGTGATCTTTACTGGGATCGTCGTGCTGCTGGGGAACCTGGTGAGCAACGTTCCCGCGGTGATGCTGTTGCGCGATATGGTTCCCCACTTCCGCGATCCGCACACCACGTGGCTGCTGCTGGCGATGTCGAGCACGCTGGCAGGAAATCTGACGATCACCGGTTCGGTGGCCAACTTCATCGTGGTGGAAAAGGCGCGCGAAGTTACCAGCATCAGCTTCTGGAATTACATGCGTGTGGGCATCCCGGTAACGATTCTGACGCTCACCGTGGGTCTGCTGTGGATCAACTACGTACGGTATTAGCGCTTTATTGCTCACGGCTGACATGAGCGTCGAAAGCGCGAGGCTGAAGACGTGTCCGTTCAAACCCACCTTAGTTCAGCAACCTTTTACCTTTCCATCCACATCTTTAGTGAGCAGAGACACCGAACCCTGGAGGCCCCGCTGTGCGCCACCCGCTCTTCGCAGTATTCTGCTCCCCACTTTTGGCTTTGTTGATTGGCTTGCTCGGATTGCAAGGCGTTTGCGCTGCCAACGATCAAACGTCGCCCAATTCTCAGACCGTTGCTCACGCTTACGTAGGCAGTTCTGTGCCTGCCCAGCAGGACTATTCGCAAGGCATCATCACCGGCTTCGCGGTTGCGGCCGATGGCTCGGCCCAGGCGATTCCTGGTCGCCTTTCGGGCGGAATCAGCGGACTCACGGCAACGTCGGGCTTCGTTTTCGGTGTCGGTAAGCTGGGCACCACCGTCACCACGTACACGCCGCAGAGCGATGGCTCACTGCGCGCGACCTCAGCCGTGAACGTGATCCAGAATTATCTGCAGGGCGAGGACGAATACATCGCGAACTTGAACCCCGACCGCAGCGGCACGATCCTCAACATCGGAGCCGTGTGGCCCAACAGCGACTTCGCGCCGTTTGGGATCGAATCAGACGGAAGTCTTTCGTATCTGGGAACGACCATCAGCGGTTGCGGAAAGAGCCAGGCGCTGCTTACCTTCTCGCCCGACAATCGTTGGGCCTACGACGGATGTTCGGACAGCTACAACAAATATGGGCGCCAGCCGAACGGTGTTCTGGATGGGCCATTCGACTTTAATATCGACCAACCGCCGTCTCCGCTGGGCAGCGGTGCTTGCCAACCAGTGCTTCTCTCATCGTCGTCGCTTGGGTATGTAGCCGTAGTCTGGAATGGAAGCAGCTACTTCTGTAGCAGCAATCAGGGGAATCTACTTGCTACCTACACCTTGGATGCGAACGGAAATCCTGCGCTTGTGCCCGGTTCGATGGTCGCACCCCAGATCTGGGAATCGGACATTGCATTCGACCCGAGCGGAGCCTATTTCGCGCTTGCGGGCTATGTGGGCGATCAGTCGATGGGAGCAATTCAGGTCTTCAAGTTGCAGGCGAATGGTAAGCCCCTAACGCTCGGCAACCCGACTCTCTTGTCGGGCGTCACGAATGTCACCTCCGTCAGGTGGGACAACTCCGGACACCTCTACGCGCTGGGGACGGGGCAAGATCCGGCGACCTGTGCCGGCAAAAACTCGGCTTGTGGACTTTACATCTTCAATGTCAACGAACAGGGAGTAAGCGCTGCTCCCGGCTCGCCGCACATCGTTGCTGACCCATCGAATATCGCCGTGCTGCCTGTGAAATAAACAGCCTGGGAACTACGCTCGAAGGAGCGGTTCCCAGGCTGTTCTAATTTCGAACACAGGCTAGTGTTTTTCCGGAGCCGCATCGCCGTGTGGCGGCGGAGCGGCGCCGTGTTGCGGTTGCGCGCCGTGCTGTGCCTGCTGCGGCTCTCTACTTTGCATCTGCTGCTGTTGTTGCTGGTGGCGCTCCACCATCTGTTGCGTCTGCTGCTGGTGCTGGCGTTCCATCTGCTGTTGCCTTTCGGCATTGGCCTGTTGTTGCGCCATCTTCTGATGTTCCTGCTCCTGGCTCTGCTGAAGCTGCTGACGCTCCTTCGCCTGTTGGTTATAGAGCTTCTCCTGCTGTTGCTGATATTTGTTGTTGTTCTGCTGCTGCTGCTGCTCTTGCCGCTGCTGCTGCTGAGCCTGTGCCGTGTTTGGAGCAGCGGGACGCGGATAGTTGGGAGGCAGATCCTTGGCGTGCACGGGCGCGTTGGCTCGAGAAGCCGGTTCATTCACCGCACCGGGAGCAGTCGCCCTCGCGTTAGCCTCATTCATGTGGCGATTGGCTGGAGGAGAATACGGCGCGCCAGCTTGTTTAGCGGGCACCACGCCGGAGCCCGAGAACGCCGTGGGCCGATCGGTGGCCGCAATCGGCGGCTTGCCATGATTATTGTCAGCCCTTAGCTCTCGATTCGCGCTGGCGGTTTGTACGTGTTGGGTTTGGGCCGCTACCGGCGGGACATGCCGCTCGCGGGCCGCAGCTTCTTCCTGCGATGTTGGTCTCGCGTTGATCCCACCGTTGCCACCGTTGTAGCTAACGTGCCGGACGTTTGTGTCCTCATGCACGTTGGTTACGTACACATTGCGAATGTTGGTGACGTTAATGTTGTTGACGCTGCGGTTGTAGTAAAACTGGCCGTGTTCCCAGCGTCCACCTTCATAGCCGTGCCCAAAGTAGCCATAGCCGTAGGGGATCCCGCCATAAAACCCAACCTGCGGACCCCAATATCCCGCATGGAAAATAAATGCGTTGCCACCCCACCCCCAGTACGGCGGGGTCCAGAGCAACCCCGGCTCAGGGGCTAAAACCCACGTTCCTGGAACCCAGTAATAATCGCCAAAATTGTAGTCATAGGCCCAGTATCCCGGTGTCCAGATGTAGCCTTCGCCGGGACACAGCGGCTGCTCGTAAACCGGCAGCGCCGGAGGAGCGAATGTTACGGAGATGATCTGCGCGGACGACGTCAGACACGCCAGAAATATTGTTAAGGCAAGCAGCAACCAGCGCCTGCTGGGAAGATTGACCATTTTCAGTGCCTCCTGGAACTCACATTCGACGGATGTAAAATTACCGCTGCCGGGTTGCTGGCCAGCCTGTGTATTCCAGGTCAAGGAAGTTGCGCCGGTCCACTTCCTCACTCGTGTTAACCCATATTCTGGAAATTATCTCTGCGATCGGAGGGTCATCTTGTTGCTTAGTCGGCAACATTGCAAGCAACCTTTTCTAAAGCTGAATGCAGATCGTTGAGAAAAACCCGATTTCATCGCGCAAGCGGGTCGGCGCGAATCCGCAACGCACGGCCTCTGAATAAAAGGCCCGACGCGAGAATCTCCGTCCAACCTCATGCGGGATTGGACGGAGATTTCCTGTACGAATGTGTATGTTTAGCTGCCGCCCTACTCGACGTATGGCTTCCAGCTTCCGTCTTTGGTCTCCTGAAGGACGATCGTCACGTGCGCTGGAGCGGCACTATAGAAGTCCACACCGTAACTCTTGATGAGTGTTCCACGGTCCCAGGTGTTGAAGCTCTTGACCAGATCACCGGAGGCATCGAACTCTTTGCCGAGGCGATTCGCATCCCAGCGCCAGGAGTAGGACACGCGCGCGAGGTGTGGCCGGATCATCTCCACCTTGTCGATGGCCACCAGTTGGCGCTGAGCCAGCGGCACCTGGTAGGTGACCGTCTTGTCAGGGTTGGTGGTCTTCTCCACGCCGGGTATGGCGTCGAGCAACTTCTGGCCGGCCGGCGTCAAAGCCGACGTGATCGAGTTCCAGCTCTTCTTCTTCGTCTCCAGGATTCCCGCCTTGGTCAGCAGCGGATACTGCGGATCCATCGGCTTCTCATTCACGTTCGACGTGATAAGACCCGTGCTGAAACGGATGCTAGCCGGACCCTGACCCTTCAGGATGGCGGTGACCGATTGGGTCGCGACGGGCTGCGTCAGAACTGCTTTGGCGCCTTTGACGAAGTAGAAGATTGTCCCGCCGACCACGAGAATCAACAGGGATACAAAGACGATGGGAAAGAGATTCGACGACTTTCCCTCCATCTCAATCTCAGCGGCGAAAAGCTCGGGCTGTTTGATCTCGGGCGTGACCAACTGGGGTTTGGCTTCCTTGGTTTCAGGATCGCTGATGGTTGGCATGTAAGCGCACCTCCGACTGGTGACGGCTGCCAGTCGGCCTCGGAGCATATACCTATTTCCCGCAGGACCCAAGTAAAAACCCGCGGCAGGCGTGCGATCGGGGCGCGGCTCGTGAACAGCCGTGAACAGTTCAAGGTATGAAGTTTAGGCACACTGACGCAGTGAGCCACATCACGCGGGGCTGTGAGAAGTGAACCGGGACAGCAGCCAGCGGGAAGCCTGATGGGAGCGCGCTCCTCACGGTGGAAGCACGATTCTTTGGGTGGAAGCACCACGCTTCAGCGTGGTGAAAGAAGTCGCAGAAAATGGGGCTTCAGCCCCCGGAGCTTGGTTGCCGTGGCTAAAGCCAGCGTCGGAGTGGCGCTCGTCTCACCACGCTGAAGCGTGATGCTTCCACCCGGAATCCTGCGCTAACGCGTGGAGCTTCCACCCGAAACCTGTTTATTGGATGAGCTTCTCGAGAATCCGGTGAACTGAACCGAGACTACCCGGCCAAACCAGAGCCGCGACTAGGAGACTGCCCGCCACCAGCGCAACATTGCGAGCTACCTGCACCAGCGGAGCCAGCGGCTTCTCAGCATATTGCTGCTCGCGCAGCAGGCGGTCGACGCGAACCGCGAGGTCCTCGTCCTCAGCGACCAGAGGAGAGTAAAGAGATGACAACAGATACGCGGGCTGATGATCCACACCCATTTTCGCAACCGACACCAGCGCCGCTGCCAGTGACAGTGCACGCCGGGAATCGCCGGCCACGGCATGATCGTCGGCAGCCCACTCGGTGTAACGCGACCATTGCCGTTCGATTTTCCGGAAGCCGGAGATGAACGGAAGCGCGTCGGGAGCCAGCAGACATAGGAAGCGTTTCAGATTATCGCGCGAGGCCTGATGCGCCTGTTCGTGACGGAAAGCAGCTTCGCGTTGTTCCGCCGTGAGCTTGTGCAGCACGCCACGCGAGACGATGAGCTTCGGCCGCACCAACCCGGCAACCGCCATGACCGGAGCATCGCGCTTCAATACCAGCACCGGGGCAGCTTCGCCATCCACCGTGACTT
Organism: uncultured Acidobacteriaceae bacterium; assembly: GCA_963819645.1. Taxonomy (GTDB): domain Bacteria; phylum Acidobacteriota; class Terriglobia; order Terriglobales; family Acidobacteriaceae; genus CAVVDY01. Next base: position 1,350,820 of record CAWFWZ010000001.1, on the reverse strand, counting down.
CCTGTCCATTGCGCTGGCAACTGCTCATGTAGCGCGACGTGCGCAGCAGCGAGAACCCGACCCGGAAAACCGAGAGCAGCCACACGGTGAAGCCCATCGCAGCCGCAACCAGGCAGGCAAAACCAACCTTTTCGCCGCTGGCCAGCGGCTCAAGCCACAAGTAGCTGGGAATGCAGAAGCCGAGCACCACGAACAAGGTCAACGCGAAGGGGAACATGCGAAACAGAAAGAGGAACTTCGCGGCAAAACCCGGCTTCGAATGTTGCGCAACCCTGAAGGCGGCCGGAGCGCCGATCCACACCAATATTGCAGACGCGGCGTGCACAATGAAAAACGTCGCGAAACACAGACACAACAACCGCAACAGGTATGGCAGGGCCATTTACTTCTGGTCTCCGGTAAGCGCGCGGCGTTTGGATTGGATCTTGGCTTCTAATTCGTCGAGCAGGTCAGGATCATGCTCGCCCACGGCGTCGACCAGGCAGGACAGCAGCATTTCGCGCGACGGCTGGGTGCCCGCGAGAAAGCCGGCCAGCAGGTCGTCCGTACGCTGCCGCTCCCAACTATCTTTGGAGACGTGCGCGGAATACAGGAATGCGCGGTCGCACTTGGTGCGATCAAGCAGGCCCTTCTTGTAAAGCCGGTCCATAGTGGTCATGACCGTGGTGTAGGCGAGGTCGCGATCCAGGCGTTGGACCACGTCACGCACGCTACACGAACCGATCTGCCACACCACCTGCATGACCGAGTATTCGAGCGGCCCGAGCGCAAGCGATTGTGACGCCTCGCTGTCCTCGGTCCGTCGTTGCGGAAAGATGCTTACCATGAAAACTCCAAATGACGGGAAATCTTGGTGAGCTGAATTCTACACGGCTGCCAGACCCATAGGCCAGTCAAAAGCCGTCGCTAAGTGCAGTGTTTTCCGCTTTCAGGAGGAGCGCTAACTACTATAACCGCCGTAGTTAACCGCTCTGCTTTCAAGGGGCGGCGTCGGTCCGCCACTCTTCTCAGGCTCGGCGAGCCCTCGCCAGAAAGGTCCCCAAAGGATGAGGGCGTAGGCCAAGCCAATTACTGTTATGTCAATACTTCGCAGAAAATAAAATAGCTAAAGCATCACTACTTAAGCTCGATTTAATGTGTATTTAACAGGCGCATTCCCATCCTGTCGCCTTTTATGATGGCTCAGACTAGTAACCTCGCAAGGGTAACTATTACCAAGGTGGTAACAGTCACTCAAAGAGGGCAACCCCTATAAAATTAAGAAACTTCTAAGCCAGGGTAACTTTTTCTGTAGCAGTTTCTAAAACTCTGGATTATAGTGTCGCCTGTAACACTGTGGTCTTCCATTCCCGGTTCCAGAGGTGAGTCGTGCGTGCTCATTGGGTAATTTTGGTACTTGTGGTACTTGCCGCCTTTGCGGCTCCTGCGCTGGCTGATGACGGATTGCATTGCTGGACCTTCGGCCAAACTTGTGCAACGAACGGAACCATCTTTGCCTTGTCCGACGGTGACATTAAGGGAAATATCTACTACGCCAACGCCAATTTCCCGGATTGGGTACGAATCATCGATACCAATCCCAACAACTCGTGGACCAGCGATTGGATGTTGGACAACCAAGGCGGCGTGGGCCAACCCTCGGTTGACTTCGGTCATGCGCTCAAGAACGACATTCTGGTGGTTCAACTCTGCGACCAGGCTTTGCAGCCCAACATCTGCACCTCCACCAGCAAGAACCAATATCTCTTCGCCAATGACCCAAAGTTCAGCGTCGACGGTCTCAGCCACGCTGAGATTCCAATGGATGGCGGCGTAGGCGCTACCGCCAAGAATCCTGGTCGAGGGACCCAGCTTATTTGGCTTGAGGATCTGTCCACAAAGTGGAACTCGGATTGGGACTACAACGACTTAGTCCTATCGCTGCACAACGTCGATGTGGTCTTTCCCAATGGGGGGAATTCACAGGCCTCACCGGTTCCCGAGCCGGGCACGATTTCGCTGCTTGCAGGTGGCTTGGTGGCAGGGCTGATCCGCCGGATGAAGAAGAACTAGCAGCTGCGGAAATCCATCATTCATTTTTCTCGGTGTCGCGGTCGGCGTCGTTTTCGATGCCGCCGCTCACCTGCAGTGCAACCAGGCGCGCCAGCATTACGGCAAGATACATCTGCCCGGCAATGGCTTCTCCTACCGCTAACATGCGCGCCGCCGGTGCCTTCGGAGTGATATCTCCATAGCCCACCGTCGTCAGCGTAATAAAGCTGAAGTACGTCCAGCCGGCAACTGTGGGCGGTGTCGTTTCCGCCGTGGCGAACGAATTGGGATGATCGCGAGCGAAGATTACGTAAGCATGCGCCCAGACCAGTCCCAGCAGCAGGTAGACCGCGACCGCGCCTTGCAGACGTGAGCCGGAGACCGGCCCTTTGCGGAACACGCGGACCAGTAGCAGCACAATCAGGAAAATGATCGCCGCCAGCGTGGAGGGCTCGCGAAGTCTGGAGATTGGTGGATACCACCAGCCCAGCCATCGCACGACCAATCCGACCACCCCCACCGCCGCGCCTAAATAGAACAGCCATGAGCGGCTCCAGCCGATGGCAATGCCCGAGATCAACAGCAGCGAGTAACCAACGTCTACGTAAAGGCTGAAGTGCCTCTCGACTAAGTTCGTCAGCGGCAGGATGAAAACAAATAACACCAGCAGGGCGAGGAAAAATGAGAGATTGGCTTGCGCCTCCCAGGTTTCCTTTACCAGGCTGCGGGCGCTATGACGCGCGTGCTTAGCGGCGGTTTGGGGCATCCTGCGGAGCAGGATACTGGAAAACTATGCCAGTATCACGCATTTGTTTGGCCGCCGATTCCAAACTCCATCTTCGTCAATCCGATATAGCGGAAGCTAAGGTGTTTTGTATGGGTCACTGGTGATTTTTCTAGTTACTCACTGGCCTGCGACCTCGTAAGATAGCGACGAACCCATTCAATCTGCTACATATGCGTAGCTACAGGAGAGCATTATGCGTAATGCATTGAAATTCATCAGGCCGGCTGCGCTGTATATGCTCGCGGCGGCGCTGGTTCTCGGGCTTACGGTTCCGGGATTTGCGCGTGACAAGAATGAAACGATTGACGCGACGGCCTGGGGCGAAAGCACGCAAATGGGCCGTCATTTCGACGTTACCGTAACCATCTACGACTGGTCGACCGCGGCCGATCGCCAGATCCTGGTCGATGCTTTCCAGAAGGGTCAAAACCAGGGATTGGTGAATGCGTTGACCAAGATGAAAGCGGTGGGGCACATCGCCATCACCGGCACGCTGGGATACGACCTCAGCTACATCAAGCTGGAGCCCACGCCGACCGGCAGAAAGATCATTTTCGTCACCAACCGGCTGATCCGCTTTGGCGAAGCGTATGCCGATACGCAATCGCAGGCCTTTAACCTCAGTGCCGGCCAGATCGAAATTAACGATCAGGACAAGACCAAGAGCACCGGCGTGCTGTTTCCCGCCGCCCAGCTGATCATCAACAGCGATGGCAAGCTGGAGCTCGACCTCCGCCAGAATCCGTGGCGCCTGTCGGACATCATCGACTGGAAGGGCTCGTCGGATAACTAGGGTAGAGCGGCGCTTCAGCGCCGTGTAACGCAGTCCTCTCTGATCAGGCTTTTCGCCCACGGCGATGCGGTGGGCGAAAAGCCCGAACCTTGGGCCAGCCGGGGACGCGGATCTAAACGTCCGCTTTGCCGGATACACCTACCCTGAAACTGCCTTGAGCGTTCTGTGTGGTCCAGACAATCGAGGGCGCCACATCCAATCATCTTTTGGGTTGGATGGGGTCCTATTTCGGCGGCTGCATTTCATCAGCTGCGACAATCCGGGAAGATGCGCGGAACTTCTTGTAGTCGCGGTAGGATTGCTCTAAATCCACATTGAAGTTCTTCAGCAGCGCCAGCCGCGCGTCCACTTTGACCGCCAGCTGCTTGGGAAGCCACACCTCATCGTTGACGCGGGTCTGTTCGAGCATGAAGCGCGAGCCCTTGTGAAAGCGGGCCAGGAACAGTCCCCAGGAAACGGTGTCGAGGCACTGTACATCCATCTTCGCCAGTTGCAGGTCGCCCTCATCGATCCAGACCCGTCCGCGAAAATGCGGCAGGAACTTCGCCTCTTTTGACTGCGGCTGAAATCCGGGACGCGGGTCTGCGTCGATGATCCACGCCGGGCGCCCGGCGACAGGCTCGGTGCCGACCAGCGTGAAATCGTAGGCGTCGGCCACTTCCTTGACGAACTTGCGATCGTCCTCGCGCTCCTTCTGCTCTTTCTCCTCGCGTTTGCGGCGGTCCGAATCCGACTCGTTCTTGCGCTTGTCGATAATCTTCTGGATCTTTTCCTCTTCCTTGGCCGCGTCCTTGGCGCTGAGCGGCTTGTCGTCTTTCGCAATCAGCCGCTCCACCTGCTCGCCATAAACTTCCAGCACCTCGTAGGTCTTGATCTCGGTGGACTTGATCTTCCCTTTACCGTCGAGCGTGTGCATCACCTGGCGCTCGATGTAGGTGTAATCGCGTTGCCGTTTGTCGTTCTCGAGGTCCTTGTCGGCCACGACGCGAAACAGCTGCTGCATCTGCGGCTGCGAGAGTTTGCCGTCCCGCCCGGGCGCGAGATCGATGGGCGGGAGCTTCGGCGATGTTGACTTATCTGTAGTCGCAGAGTGCGCGGAATTGGGAGGTGTCGGAGCTGGCGCTGCGTTCTGCGCGCAGACGATGGACTCGGCGGCGAGCAGCAGAATAGCGAGAAGCATGGCGCGCGCATTCATATTGGATCTATGTAACGGAAAAACCCGGTTCAGTGGAAAATGATGCTGTAGCTGCGACGATACGGGATCGCACACCGAGTCTCGCACAAAGGGCATTCACTCTCAGGGTATCTCAAAGCACCTCATTGACGGTTGGCGGGAGCAGTTATAGCGCTCACGATACCTATCCGAAAAAGATACGCCGCAAATTAACATCCTTGTCCACGCTGCACAGCTCTAATCAAGCCAACCTGACGCTCGCTACCAGGAGCATCGGGCACGACTAGTTTTCTTCCATAAACAGCTACGGCGTGTGCGGCCTGTTCGAATCGCGAATCAGCGCGACATTCATTCGGTCGCGAAGATCAAATACACCTAACGGTGGAAACATTCAAAGGAGCGATCATGGCAACGACAACCGTCGGAGTAGCAACGATGAAGTCAGCGCAAATCTCGAAACCCGGAGCAGCCTTCAGCGTAGTCGAGCGCGAGATTCCGAAGCCCGGCGCAAATCAAGTGCGCATCAAGGTACAGGCATGCGGTGTTTGCCACAGCGATGTGGTCACCAAAGATGGGCTCCTGCCCGGAATTCAGTACCCTCGCGTGCCGGGACATGAAGTGGTTGGCCTCGTCGATGAAGTGGGAGCGGGTGTTTCCGAATGGAAGAAAGGACAACGCGTTGGCGTCGGATGGCACGGCGGTCACGACGGGACGTGTCTCCAGTGCCGCCGCGGAGACTTCATGAACTGCGTCAACATGAAGATCCCTGGCGTCAGCTATGACGGCGGATACCAGCAGTACATGATCGCTCCCATGGAAGCGTTGGTGACCGTGCCCGACAGTCTGAAAGACGCTGAAGCAGCCCCGCTGCTCTGTGCCGGGATCACTACCTTTAATGCCCTGCGGCATGCGGGCGCCATGCCTCCCGATCTGATAGCTGTGCAGGGTATCGGCGGCCTGGGCCACCTCGGAATTCAATTTGCCAACAAGTGTGGATACAAAGTAGCCGCCATCGGGCGTGGCTCCGAGAACGAAGCGCTGGCAAAGAAGCTCGGTGCCCACGTATACATCGACAGCCAAGCTACAAATGTTGTTCAGGAATTGCAGAAGCTGGGAGGGGCAAAGGCCATCCTGGCGACAGCGCCAAGCGGGAAATCCATGTCGGAACTGATCGATGGTCTGGGTCCGAACGGCAGGCTGATGGTTATTGGTGCCCCATTTGACCCAATTGAGGTATCCCCTGTGCAGTTGATCTTTGGAAGCAGAACGATTGAGGGCTGGGCGTCAGGCATAGCTACCGATTCGGAAGATACATTGCGCTTCGCTGAACTGACCGGCGTGCGTCCCATGATCGAAACCTATCCGCTGGAAAAAGCGGCGGAAGCGTACGACCGCATGATGAGCGGCAAGGCGCAGTTCCGGGTAGTCCTGACGATGTGATGTTACGGCAACGAGGGGGCATCTCATGAATCGGGTTTGCCTTGTATCAGGGCATGCCTTCAGGCGTGCCGAACGCGGCGTAGAGCATGTCTGGGCTTTAGCCCCTGCGCAGTCCAGCGACCCAGGGCTAAAGCCCGATTGAATTACTTGCCCGCTACGGCCCGGCTGAAGCCGGGCCCTGATACGAAGCGTTGGCTCGGCTAGTGCTGCAGTCCGGCGGAAAGGAAATGCCATGCGCAATCCGACTTACTATCGTTCGATAAAAGTCGACGGGCTTTCCATCTTCTATCGAGAGGCCGGTCCGAAAGACGCTCCCACGCTACTGCTGCTGCATGGCTTCCCTTCCTCGTCGCGCATGTTCGAGCCGCTGTTTGCACGGCTTTCGGATCGCTACCACCTGATAGCGCCGGACTATCCGGGCTTCGGACACAGCGACTGGCCCGACCCGAAGCAATTCGATTACACCTTCGACCACATCGCTTCGGTGATGAACGACTTCACGCAAGCGCTTGGCTTGTCGCGCTACACGCTCTACATGCAGGACTACGGCGGACCGGTAGGTTTTCGTATGGTGCTGGCGCATCCGGAGCGGGTGCATGCCCTCATCATTCAGGATGCGGTAGCTCATAACGAAGGTCTGGGCGCGAATTGGGTGAAGCGCCGGGCGTTCTGGGCCAACCGCGCTGCCAACGAAGAAGAGTTGCGCAAGAATCTGATGTCGCTGCAAGTTACCAGGACGCGCCATGTCGGTGACGATCCGAATGTCGAGCTCTACGATCCCGATCTCTGGACCGACGAAGATGCTTTCCTGAACAAGCCGGGACAAGTTGGAGATCCAAAGCGATTTGTTTTACGACTACCGAACTAACGTGACGAACTATCCGAAGTGGCAGGCATGGATGCAGAAGAACCAGCCGAAGCTGCTGGTGATCTGGGGCAAGCACGAGGCCTCGTTCGATTCCGGCGAGCCGGAACGCTATCGCAAAGACGTGCCGAGCGCGCAGGTCCATGTAGTCGAAGGCGGACACTTTGCGCTCGATACCGCCGCCGATGAGATTGCCGCTGCTGGTCGATGAGTTCATGAAGAGTCAGAAGTAGACGAAGGTCTGGCGCAGAATTTAGAGTACCGCCGAGACGACGCTGCACCTGAGAGAGGATTTATGGCAACTGCACCTGTGACAACCCGCCCACCGCTGCCTCCCTTCACCCGCGAGAGTGCGATTCAAAAAGTTCGCCTGGCCGAAGATGGCTGGAACAGTCGCGACCCGGGAAAGGTCGCGATGGCATACGCGGTCGATTCGCGCTGGCGCAACCGCTCGGAGTTCGTCAACGGACGCGAGCAGATCATCGCCTTCCTCACGCGCAAATGGGCGAAAGAGCTCGACTACCGTCTCATCAAGGAGCTATGGGCGTTTACCGGCAACCGCATCGCCGTGCGCTTCGCTTATGAGTGGCACGACGATTCCGGCCACTGGTATCGGTCCTACGGGAATGAGAACTGGGAGTTCAACGACGATGGACTCATGGCCGTGCGGCATGCGTCGATCAACGACCTGCCGATCAGCGAAGCGGATCGCAAGTATCACTGGCCGCTGGGACGCCGCCCTGACAACCATCCGGGGCTGAGCGATCTGGGGTTGTAGGCAAGAGTCGCGCTCAAGGCTCGATCTCCAAAACGTGCGGCGCATTTTGTCCATTTAGTGCTATTGACCACGGGGCAGTTTAACGATACTGTTTGGTTCATTCACGTAGTTAAGAGAAGCTTTACAACGCATTTAAGCCTTGGGTGGTCTCCTCTCCTCCTAACCCCAAGGCTTTTTCTCTTGCTTACGGCTAGCTGCACTAAATGTTCAGGCGCTACTCGACCGACTCCGCCGTCTTTCACCTCGGCTTGTTCAGCCATGAGTACTGCCACGCTACCTGCAGGTTGGTGTAATCGCCGCCAAAGCGGCTGTAGGTGCCCCCGCTGAGGGCGATCTTGATTGCCTGGTGTTTGGAGTAAGGAACGGAGAGCGTCCCGCCAAGCCGTGAGCTGGTTTGGTCTGTATTAGGATTCGGTATCCCGTAGATGGATGCGATGCCGCCCCACCAGAAGTTGCCATCGATCGACGCCCAGCCGTGAAACTTGCTCGACCCTAGCAACTTCTTGAAGTCGTAGCTGAGGTGTCCCTCGAAGCTGCCAACCGGCGCTTGCGTCTGCGGCACAGGGACCGGCGGGTGGTAGAACTGCTGATTGGTGGTGTAAAACCAGACGCCGCCGTAAGCGTCGAGCACCCAGTTGCCGAAGCGTTGTGAGTAACCCACCTCGGGCTTAAACGCCCATTTGTTGATTCCCCAATTGATAAGCTTCTGCGGGTCGTACTGGCCCGTGGGCGCCACAATCTTAAGGCTCGCCCCCAGGATCTTCTTCTGTTTCCATTTGGCATACTGGGGAAACTCCATGGCGGGGCCGCCGATCAGGTTGACGGAAAAGCGGGCGGAGAAGTCCACCAATCCCGAGCGATAGATGGAACGCCGGTCCTCCCCTACATCGCCACTGAAGGTGCCAACTCCGTAGGGCAGCGAGGCGTTCATGTTTGCCGAGCGTCCGAAAAAGTTCAGCGAATGGTAGAGGGTGAAGACCGGCACGCTGTAGGTTCCCTTCGCGTCGTTCACGGGAACAACATTATTGAAGTCGAGGCCGCCGCTATAAAAGGACCAGGTGAGCGTAACCGCATTGGAATGCAGCGGTGTAATGAGATAGGCGCGCGGCGCCAGGTCTTGCGCGCATCCGGAGACAACGAAACCAGCGAACAGCAGCCCACTCAGAAGACAAGCGAACGCAGCTTCTCGGCTCAACCGATGACAACACCCAAAAATGTCTGCTATGGGACCGCGCTTCACGTTCCTCCTCGGATCGGCACCGGCTGATCGCGGTCCGCCACTCGGCGAAATGGATTTTCGCTAAGCTCCCTTCGGGTACTCCTTGAACATCTTGGAGATCGCGCCGTTCACTTCATCGACCAGCTTTTCGGGATCGTGGGCCGAGACGCTCTCCGTAGCCATTCCTCGCCAGACCAGCTTCTTTGCCTTGGCGTCAACGAGGTCAACGACCAGTTCTCCCTTATGAATCGTTACAGTGGTGTTGCCGTACCAGCCGACGAAGGCAGGCCCATTCATACCCGGATCGAACGGCGGAATACCTCCCGGTGGCCCCATAGATAGGGTCGTTGGAGTACATGGTCATGTCGGTATCAACCGAGCCATACATCTGGATGATGAGGTCGGGATTGGACGTCACCTTCTGCAAGCCGCGCGCTTGCAGCTCCTGATCGATGGCTCCCACAATGTCGGCCGCCAGCAGGGGATGAGCGACTGCACCGTGCTCGGCCCATGCATAGGTCTTGAACTGCGAAAAGTTGAAGCCCTTGGCATAGCTGACGCTGATTTTGTCGCGGGCGGAGGCGGTAGTGGCGAGCGACAAAATCAAGGCGAGGTAAAAGACAATACGAAAACTGACGGGGACTCGGTTTGTACGGTTCATGTTTAATCCAAACTTGATTCGGGCAAGATTCGCGTCAGGGCACCACTTCAGTCGTGCCGACCGCAGCCCTATCATTTGTCATCCCGAGACGACTTCAGCCGTCGAGGGATCTGCTGCTGTGCCGCGACCTCTGCCGTCCCTACGGGACTCAAAGAGCTCTTCTCCAACTCCACCCAGCGCTGAAGCGCTGGGCTAAGCTCTGCTGCGCCTACGGCGCGGGCTTTTCGGTTATTCATCCACTTCGCGAACCCATACCAACGAGGCAAGCCACGCAAACGATATCTTCTTCCCCGACAACTGACCACTGACAACCGACAACTTTCCTAGCTCTTCGGCCACTGCTTGAACATCTTCTGCACGGCCTTGTTGACTTTGTCCTGGTTCTTGTTGCCGTTGTTATCCAACGTGTCCTGCGCGATGCCGCGCCACACCAGTTCTTGAGTCTTGGGGTTATAAAGACTGACGACCATGGTGGCTTCGACATTCTGCTGCGGACTGATGCCACCCATACCGCCGCCAATGCCGCGCATGCCCCACACGTTGTACGAGGTCTGCTCGCGCTCGCCGCCGCTGCCGGTCAGGATCAAGTCCGGGTTCTGTGACTCTTCGACCTTCTGAAATCCCTTCGCTGCCATCGCACTTTCGATATCCTGCTGTGCGACCTGAGCAAGAATGGAGTTCTGGATCTGGTTCTTGTTACTCCCGCCCCAGGCGTAGGTGTGATAGTTGGCGAAAGACGCGTTGTGGTTGTAGTTCACCGAAACCTGCTGGGCCAAGGCGGAGCCGGCCAGCAAACTCAACATCATTACGAGGATCAAGGACTTCAATTTCATCGGGTATTCTCCCTCTTTCTGCGCCATGCGCTGCGCGCCGACGGTTAAGAAGTCTCTAAATTATTGCGGCAGTACGATGGCTTCGGTCTGGCTGTTGCCGCACATGCCGTAGGTCGCGCCGGAGTAGCAGGCGCCCACGGAATACTTGAAGCACCCCGGCCGCGCGGCTTGTACCGTCACGTCGTTCTTGCCGCCGCCGATAATCGCATCGTTCGGGTCGAACGGCGACTGCGGTCCGAAGTCGATAACAAAGCCGGTGTTCTTGTTGGTGGAATGCCAGACTACCTTGGTACCCGCCTTAACGCAGAACAGGGCGTTCTTCTTTGGACTGGTAATGTTGGCCGTTGCCGATGCGGAGCCGCCGTCCTTGTTGATGTTCACTTCGCAGGGGTTCGAAGCCGAGCCGCAGGTGTTCTCTGCGTTGCACAGGGTTTCGGGTTTGGGCTCCGAGCAGACGTACTTGCTCTTCTTCTGGGCCATCGCCTGTCCTGCCAAAACGAACAAACTGATGAGTGAAATCACAATCCACTGCCGAGACTTCATGGTGCACCTCATTGATAGAGTCACGACTGATAATGCTGTTGAAAATCCTTGAACTACCTCAGGGGCTAAAGCCCGCTGATCTTTGCCGGCGAGCGGCCGGCTAAGCCGTGCCCTTTCGAAGCCACGCGTGACATAACGTGTACAACGCTTCGTTCGGCATCAGCGCCGGAAACCTCCGCCACCTCCGCGACTGAAACCGCCACCGCCTCCACCCCAGTGGTCGCCACCACCGCCCCATCCGCCGGAGCCGCCGTGACTTGCCCAACCACCGCCGCCGCTGTGGCTTCCCCAGCCATCGCTGCTGCCCCAACCGGAGTGCTGCGACTGATCGTAGCGCTGGGTCGAGGCGTTCACCCTGGGCTCGGCTCTGGGCCTCCTGATTGGCCTCGTTGTATCCGCCCGAGCTCTTGTAGTTGTTGGCGTCGGTGGTTGCCTGCGGGTGCGCCGCCTCGGCGCTCTGCTGCGTCGGCTTCTGCACGTTGTTCCAGCTTCCGTTGTTGTAGCTCTGCCAGCCGGAGCCGGTGTTCTTGTACACGTTGCCGTCATGCCCAGCGTACATATCGCCGTTAGAAGTCTTGGCCGCCGCGCTGTTGCCATACTTTGTGCTGGTCGCAGCCGCTTCCCCGCCCTTGTTGTTGTAGGCGGTGGCTTCCGTGCCGTTCGCGGTGGTCTGGTGCTGGGTATAGGTTGTAGTGCCGTTCTTGCTGTAAACGGAATTACCCCACGAGCCGTAGGCATTCGAGCTTTGATGGGTCTGCCCGTACGCACCGGTGTATGGGTTGTAAGCCTGCGCGGCTGCGGTCGATCCCCATGGTCCCGAAGCGGTCGCCCCGCGCGCGTAGGTTCCGGTGTAGGGATTGTAGGAAGCTCCCCAGTGCGCCTGGCCGCCATACGGACCGTAGGCCGATGCGCCATAGCCATAGGCTCCGGTGTATGGGTTGTACACGGGATGGTAGCCCCAGGTTGCGGCGTACGGATAGTAGACCGGATACGCGCCGTACCAGCCGATGTATGGCGGATAGTAGTAGCCGGTTCCGTCACAGATAATCGCGCCGACCGCCATTCCGGCGATGAAAGTTCCCATGTATCCCGCGGTGTAGCTTGCCTGCACGTTGCCGTCGGGCAGCGTGCTCTGAGTTACATAGGTGACGTTATAGACCGGCGAGCTTGCCGGGATGGTGTAGATCTCCGGCGGCACGGACGGCGCGGTCTGCCACGGACCATTCGGCGTGTTCGACATGAACCACACACCGTTCAGGCACAGGTAATACACGCTGCCCACCTGGATCACGCGATTGGGCGTGTTGGTGGCATACGACATTGTGGTACCTGGAATCGGAGCCCACTCCGGCGTGCCGTTGAAGTTGACCTTCACCTGTTGCGCGGCCGTCGTGGGATTGATGACCGCGGTCGTCGGAACCTGCGCCATCAGCACGGCGTCCTCGGCCTCCGGCGTTCCTGGCACTGACGCCAGTACGCTGCCCATGGGGCTGGAGGGCGGGATACTCTTAAAATCAGCGGGGAGATTATCAGTTGCGAAGGTCCACGGTCCCATTGCGCTCTGCGAGGAGAACCAGCGTCCCGACGTCAGATAGTAGTAGGTGTTGGTCGGCAGATACTTGAAGACCGGACTCGCCGTGTTGCTGGCATAGAGCAGTTGAGTTCCGGTAACAGCCGCCCACTCCGGCTTGCCTTTGAAGACGACGATCTCGGCCGGCGTGCTGCTGTAGAACACCGAGGGACTCGACGGCACGACCGGCGCCGGGATGTAAGCCTTCAGGTCGGGATAGTTCGGACTCGAGGCGACCTGCGAGAAATCTGCCGGCAGGTTCGTGGTGGCAACCCAGCCTCCGTCCAGAGTCTTCGAGGTCATCCATCCCTTGCTGTTGAACAGGTAGTACGTCCCCGACTCCTCGAACAACGGCCAGTTGGCATTGACCACGACTTTGACGTTGCCGCCCACCGGCGCCAGCACTGGCTTGCCGTTGACCAGGAGAATCATGGCCGGCTTGAAGCTGATGAAGATGGTCGGAGCCGTGTTGTTGACCTCGGTGACATGCGCCGGCGCAGTCTTCTTTTTCAGGCTGGCCGTGAGCTGTTCGATGGAAATGGTCATCGAGGCGGACGGATTGATGAACGTCCTGACCAGGCTCTCCATGGGAGCGGAATTCGTATTCGGCGGCTGCAGATAAACCTTGGTGATGGTGGGGCTGTAGAGGAATACCGTGTGCTTGTCCATGTCAACCACGGACTGCAAGGTGAACGTCACCACCCCCACGGCCTGTTTGCCGCCGGCCGGCGTCACCGCAAACGCAGAGCGCGCGTCGACAACCGAATAGTGGTTCCAATCGTCCACTTGCGGCTGATACAGCACCAACGAGCCGCCGGAGTTGTTAAAGGTGCGGGGCCATCCGGTCTTCTGCTGCGCTACGGCACTGCCGCTGAGGCAAATTGCGAGCGTAAGAAACAGGACGAAGTATGCGAAGGTAGTGCGGGAAAGTATTCGATTCATGATGAGCAACCGCTTGAAACCTGCCAGATTTCTCCCCGGAAAACGGTACCGCATATTCCGGCAATCAGGAACTACTTAAGTGAGACAACTAGGCGAGCCGGCATGAGATCGATACGCGTTCCTGTTCGTAATCGTTCAGGCAGGCTCGAAGACGACACTATCGCAACATCAGAGCCAAGGAACACCGCCCCCATGAGACCTAAAACATAGCTGGGATATCCACTTACGTATATCCCAGAATCACCTGAACAGTCATTAAAAATTGACGCGCCAAGGCGCAGCGCCCTGGCACTTATGTGCCAAACGAAGGCAGGCCTGCTGAATCTGTGCAGGCCCGCCCTTGCCTTGGATCAAGCAGTTTCGCAACGCTTAGGCGACTACTGTGCCGGCGGTGCCGCTGCTTTCGACTTCTTGTGTTTCTTCGCAGGAGCAGCCGAATTACGCGACTGCGGCTGCACCTGGCTCTCGTCGACGACGGTACCTTCCTCTAGCTGTCCGCCGCACAGATTGCCCTCGGGGACGAAGTAGAAGTGAGTGGCCTTGCCTTTCGTGCCTCCAGCGCGCGGCTGTACACGAGCAGCGTCCAACTTCGAAGGCCCATCGGTGGTCAGGTAGTACTTGACGTTGACCGAACGTTGCGAACCAAGCGTCTGTTCGTTAACCGACTCTTCCTGGTCGGTGTAGCCAACGATATTCAGCTTGCCGTTCGGCATCTGCTGCAAGCGCAGCGAGACCTTGTCGAGTACATCCTTGCAGTCGTTGTCGACACGCCAGGGTTTCTTGGGATTCTTCTCAAACGTACACTCGCCCCAATCTTCAATATTCACGCACTGCTTGATCGCCGGAACATTGATCGACGAGCTGCAGCTGGCACTGAGGTTGGCGCGGGCATCGTTAGCAGTGCCGTTCACGGTGATGGTGTTGCCCGCATCGGCGTTGGTGGCGGTCACGGTCACCGAGGTGCCGCTGCCGCTCAACTGGCCACCGCTGTTGGTCCAGCTATAAGTAAGCGGCCAGCCCTGTGGATCGGTGGCCGTCATGGTGACGGTCGAAGTTTCGCCAATCGCAAGCGTGGTCGGATTGGCCGAGCAGCTGACCTGCGGAGGCTGAGGCTGCTTCACCGTGAAGCTGGCGTTGCAGCTGGCTACGTTGTTTTTTTTGTCTTTGGCGTCGGTGGCAGTACCGGTCACGGAATAGCTACCCGGCGCTAATCCTGTGGTGTCAACCGTTCCGGTCGTGCCGGTGCCGGCGACTTTGGCTCCAGTGCTGCTCCACGCGTAAGTGAGCGTGTGCTTGGGGTTGAAGTGCTGCGGGTTGATAGTCGCCGTCACCGGCTCGCCGGACCAAATCTCGGTCGGTGAAGCCGAGCACGTGGCCGCGACCGGAACCGGAGGCTTGCCGCCAAAGTTGAGGTACAAGCCTGCCAACGCACCAGTCTGAGCTACATCGTAGAGAAAGTCACGGCCATCCAGAGGGCCGAAGTTCTTGTTGTAGTTCACATCAAGATAGCGCCAGCCCAACCCCAGCCCAATCTGGGGAGTGAAGTCATAGGTGAAAAGCCGACAGCCTGATAGTCAAGGCTCGCTCCGCCACCGCCGGCATCGCCCGCGACTGAGATTGCCGCCTTCTCGACTCAGCGGAATGATGAAGCGCGCTCCGCCAACGCCATCAACCCAGCCGGTGGATCGGGATTGATTCTGACAGTAAGGCAGGAGCGACAGATTCTGGCTGACATACCAGTAGCGGATGCCGCCCAGAGCATCGATCTTCAGGTGCTCGCCGTCCAGAAACCGATATCCGACTTTGGGGGTAAAGATCGATTCGGTTATGTGAATATCGGCGTAGGTCACCGCAAGACCGCCCAACGGGATGGCCTTGTTGTCGCCCAGCCTGACCCAGAAGAAGTCGATAGGCATGACGAAGCGGCCTTTATTAGCTTCGACCGCGATCGGAATAACACGCCTTTGAGGTAATGAAAAACATCGCTGAAGGGGGCGTGTATTCCCACATTGTGATCCGCCCCTCCCACGTTGCCGTGGATCCCGGGGAACCAGCCATAGACCGAGATCTTGACGCGCCAGGCGTCGTCGGTAGCTGCTTTGCTCGCCGAAGCACTATCCGGAAGAGGCGCAGCCGGTGCCGGATCCGCATTTGCCGCCGGACTTGCGGAGGCATTGGAGCTCGCGGTTGGGTCGGGATTGGCGGCACTCAACTCCGCCGGACCTTGTGCCATCGACGAAACGCAAAACAGAACGCCTAATATTAGTGCCAGCAAGAATGCCGACCGGGTTCCGCGAAATACATTCATCTCTTTCTCCAGTTCAGAACTTTGACTTTGGCCGGGTTAACGCATACTCCGGCTCTCTGCTATAAGCAGTATTGCGAAAATGTCAGGTGTACTCATGGCTATTGTAGAGAGCAAAGTAGGGTTTTTGAACCAATAGAAGTACGTGGTTTCGAAAAAACTTGCTGCTCCCCAAAAAATTCCAATGAACGACAGCAAACTAAGGAGATGGGACGAAATTGCCTCATCTCCTTGATTGCCTTCGAGCCCGAGGCCTACATCACCTTCTGGTAGTTCGAATTCTGGTCCTGATGCCGTCAGCTGCTTCGCTCGCCGTTGATGGTCGTCGTGGTTACATGGTTGGTGCCGTCCGGCAGTTGCGGCAAACTGAGCAGAAATCGTCACCTTGTCGCTGGGATCGTTCAGGTAAGAGTTGATCTCCACGCTGACAGGCGACTTGGTCTGCTCGCTGATGGTGAATGTAACCTGATCGTTAGGCTTCACGAAACTCTTGATTACCAGGCCGATGGTGCCGCTTCCGGGTACCAGCGATACGTTGCCCTGCTGCTTGGCCTGCGTCAGACGATCGGGATTCGGGCGTGGTGTACTGCTTGGCCAGGGCGCGATTGACTGCCCATACTCCTGAATTCATCTTTCTTCTTCTCGCACAACATGCTGCTTCAAACGGCCATCGCGGCCTCCGCCGGACTGTGCTTTCTGGTCGTCGACCTCGGTCTTCTGCTGCTTGCCATTCACCATCTGCACCTGATAAGTCTTGGTGTCTTTCACTTCGCCCTTCAGGCTGATAGTTTCGGTTTCCGTCCAGGTGTACTGCGCCAGCTTGCTGCTTGTTCTTGGCCATGTTTTGCTTGATGGCCATCAGTTTTTGTTCGACCTGCGGATTCTGCGCCACAGCAACCACGGCTGCTAAGGCGAGTACGGCAATAGCTAAACTTCTAATCCTCATCGTTTCTCCTAGAAATATTTTCATTTTGACGCGGCTGCTTCTGCTTTTTCGTCCTGCAACGCCAGCTTATAAGCGATGTAGTACTTGTAGACGTTGCCGACATAGGTGACTGTCTCCTGCCCGACGTCCTTGGCAACCAGCAGCTCGACATTCCCAAACCACTTGTTAGGATCGAGCCCCTGTTGCTGGGCCTGCGCGCGCAGACGGGCAATTCGATTGGGACCAGCGTTATAGCTGGCAAAAACCATTAACGTCTTGTTGACCTGATCGATGTTGGGATCGTCGAAATACTGGTCCTCAATATTGCGCAACATCTTGACCCCAGCCTCGATGTTTCCTCGCGCTACCTGCACATCCTTCACATTGATGGGATTGGCCGCCGCATATTTGGGAATCACCTGCATGATGCCCACCGCGCCGCTGGGATTGCGCGCGCTCTGGTTCAGCAGCGATTCCTGATAGCCCTGCGCCATCATCATCAGGTAGTCGAAGCCGTACTGGCCGGAGTACTGCTTGAACATCGCGCTCATTTCCTGAAATTTCTTCATTTCCTCCGGTGAAGTAGAGTCTTTGACCCACTTGGTGTTTTGCAGGTAGCGGCGGACCAGAGTGTTGCCGAAGGAAGTTCCCACGGCTCGCGGAGGAATGAATTCATCCAGCATCTGTTTCAGTTGCGGATTGTCTTTTCTCAGCGCCCAGGCGGTCTCCTCGCCGCTGGCGATAACCGGCTCAGGATGCACAGTGATGTCGGGCAAAACCTGCGACCAGAGCTTGGCGCGGGCGTCGGTTGTAACCGTCGCGGGAATTAACCTGGCATTTACCATCTGGATCAAGTCGTCGTCTAGCAGATTCGAATCTGCGGCCTTGACCTTGATGAGTGGGTTGCCCTTCCTGCTTGAGCTTTTCGTTCAACTGGAGCAGTCGCTGATAACTCACCGAGAGTTCGTTGACGTAGATTTCTTTGCCACCCAGGTCTTCAACCGTTGTCACGGTTCCGAAATCGGGTCCGCTGACCACAACCTGCTTCAAGTCTTTTTGAATTGGAACCGTGAACGCGACCCTCTGTTCACGCTCTGGCGAGACGATCAGGCCGTATGCGACGAAATCGCCCACGCCACGATGCAGCGCCTCTTCGACCTGGTCCGGACGCAGCGGAACGAATGTGACTTTCACCGGAAACTTGCCGGTTTTGTACTTGTCGTTGACGTACTTCTCCAGTTCGCGAAGCGTCTCGTACATGGCGCCCATCGGATGACCTTTACTGTAGAAAAATCCGATTGGATTGATGATCACCAGCGCGCGAATATAGCGACGCTTCATCATCGCATCGAGATCGTCGGTGTGGATCCCGTAGGGCGAGGGCAGGACCATGCTGGCCGCAGCAGGAGCGGCCGGGGAGGTTGATGGAGCCGGCACTGGAGATGATGCCGCTTGTCCTCCGGCCGGCCGACTCGAGGCTGGAGCGGCATTCTGCGGCGCAATTTCCTTCTTGCTGCATCCCGCTGCCAGCAAAACGGCAAGGCATAGCAGGCAGAACCAAACTCTTCCCCTGGTCTGATTTGTGTTCATGTCTGGCTAGTTTCTCATGCCTGTCCAGGCTTCAGCGGCTCACCGCGAGCAATGCGGCGGCAGATGTCCTGCGCGTCCTGGTCGATGTGGTTCCAGAACTTCAGCAATCCACTACAGAGATAGTTCAAGCCCACTTCGCCGTCTGGCGTGCGGATCAGCCTATTCTTGGGGCACTCGCCGTTACAGGCAAACAAATATTTGCACTCCCGGCACATCTTGGGAAGTGTATTGAACTTGTCGAAGCCGAACTTCTGCTGTTCCTGGGAAAACACCAGGCGCGAGCTTGAGGTCTCCATGATGTTGCCCAGCTTGTATTCGGGATAGACGTAGTGATCACAGGAATACAAACTGCCATCGTGCTCCAGCGCGACGCCCTTGCCGCAGAATTCGTTATAGATGCAGAGTTGCGATGCTTTGCCCATCCACTGAGCAACCGCGGTTTCGAACAAGTTAATGAACACTTTCCCGATGTCGCGGCGATACCAGTCATCCCAAACCTTACACAGGAAGTAGCCCCAGTCGTCAGGATCAATCGACCAATCGGTTACGACAGAATCGGCGCTACCGGGATGCGCGGCCGGTGAGTCAAAGACCGGCAACGACGCTTCATCCCACATCTGCGGCGCGACATTGCGAAATACCTTGGGCTCAAGCCCGGGGATAAACTGCATCTGCCGCGGCCGGACTTCATTCTTTAAGAACCGATAGACATCGAGCGGCTTCTTGGCATTCTTTCGATTGATAACGCTGAGCGAGTTGAACGGCACTCCATGGCGATGCAACATCTGCGAGGCCGCAAAGACCTTCTTGAAGGTCGGCTTCCCTTCTTTGGTCACTCGATAAGCGTCGTGCAGCTCTTCGGGGCCGTCGATGCTCAATCCAACCAAGAACCTGTTGCGCTTGAGGAAGGCGCCCCAGTCATCGTTGAGCAGCATGCCATTGGTTTGCAGATCGTTCTCGATACGCTGATGAGATTTTTTGTACTTCTGCTCAAGCTCGACAACCTTTTCGAAGAACTCCAACCCGAGCAGCGTGGGCTCGCCTCCCTGCCAGGAAAAGACAACCTCGTCCCGATCCTGGCCCTCGATGTATTGCCTGATGTGGGTTTCGAGAATCTCGTCTGAAATCTGAAACTTGCTATCGCTGCCCAGCAGCTCTTCTTTGTGGAGGTAGTAGCAATATGTGCAATCAATGTTACAAATTGCGCCTACCGGCTTGACCATCGCGTGATAGGAGCGGGTCGAACCCTGCAGACGGGGAGCGGGCGACACATCGCCAATCTTCACAAGCTGATTCATTACTGCCATTGGGATTGCAGGCTTGTCCTTCTATCGCGCAACCTTGGGGGTGAGCTTCTAGTATGCCTTTTGAGGCAGCTCCAGAGATAGAGAAATATTGCGAGAGCTACGGACCCCTTGGGAACGGTGCAACTTATTACCGGGTAACTCTCGTCACTACCCAGCTTTCTAGCTCCTAAGTCGTATTCGGGGAAACGCCTGTGGCAAGTAGAATTTGTTGTTCAAACCAGTCGCATAATCCAACGGGACAGGTAATGGAACCCGCGAGCGAGGTACGACAAGCGGCATCCCCCTCCAAATGCCTGTTTGTCCGGCATGCGGCCCGGAGACCAGGTTCGTATTACTGAAAGTTGATGCACGCTCCCACGAACAATCGACAGGCAAATCCTGGCAGTTCACCACCCTGGCAAGGAATCCTATGAGCAAGAAAGTACTGGTTTCACTGTGCTCGGTCTGCGCGTTACTCGCTTCGTTTGCCTGCAACAGCAAGCAGGAAGGACCGGTCGGCGAGGCGGCTTCGCACAAGGACGATTACGCGCAGGCGTACGTCTACGGCTTCCCCATGATCGCGGCCTACAAGGCCATGTATCAGTTCAGCGTGGACAAATCGAATTCGCAGTACAAGGGCGCGTTCAACGTTCTGGTTAACGATTCCAAGACGCTCACCCCTAAAGACACAGCCATCGTGACGCCGAATGCCGACACGCCGTACTCGATGGTGGAAATGGATTTGCGCGCCGAGCCGTTGGTGTTGTGCGTTCCCAAGATCGAAAAGAGCCGCTATTACTCGGTACAGATCGCCGACTTGTACTCCTTCAATGAGGGATACATTGGCAGCCGCGCCACCGGAAACAATGGCGGGTGCTATATGGTCGCCGGACCGGATTGGAAGGGCGAAGCGCCCAAGGGAATTAAGAAGGTATTTCCTTTGGAGACGCAGTTCGGGCTAGCTATCTTCCGCACGCAGCTATTCAATGCGGCGGACATTGCGAACGTGAATAAGATCCAAGCCGGCTACACCGTGCAGCCGCTCTCGGCTTATCTGAAACAGCCCGCGCCACCGGCGGCTCCGGCAATCGACTGGCTGAAGTTCAATGGCGACGAGCCATTCAAAACACAATTCCCCAAGTACCTCGCATTTCTGCTCCAGTTCTGTCCGGAAAATCCGCAGGACAAGGAGATTCGCGCAAAGATGGCCGCGGTGGGCATCGCCCCCGGGCAGATGTGGGATGAGAGCAAGCTCTCGGAAGCACAGAAAGCGGAGCTTGTGCTGGGCATAAATGATGGCTATGACGCGATCAAGAAAAAGGTCGACGAGATTGGCAAGGACATCAACGGCTGGCATGTGGGAGCTGCCTTCGGCGATCGCGCTTTCTACAAAGGCGACTGGTTGTTGCGGGCGGCAGCAGCCGACGCGGGAATCTACGGCAACGATGCCGTTGAAGCCATGTATCCCATGGTGAAGACCGCACCCGATGGCACTCCGCTGGATGGCAGCAAGCACAACTACACGTTAACTTTTGCAAAAGGCGAGCTGCCGCCGGTCAATGCGTTCTGGTCGGTGACGATGTACGACGGCAAGACGCAGCTGCTGATCGACAATCCAATCAACCGTTACCTGATTAACTCGCCGATGTTGCCATCGCTAAAGAAAAACCCCGATGGCTCACTGACGATTTACATCCAGAAGGACGCGCCTTCGGACGACAAGAGAGCCAACTGGCTACCCGCGCCCGATGGCCCCATCTACATGGTCATGCGCTTGTATTGGCCGAAGGAACCACCTTCGCCGTCCATCCTCCCTCCGGGTGACGGCACATGGAAGCCGCCGGCAGTGATGGTGGCGCAGTAGTAACAGGCAATCGGGCGGTCCGCGAGGGTTGCCCAACTATCAAGGAGAGAACTATGAAAGTTAGGTTCGTTGTAGTGCTGGCAGTGCTCACGATGATGCTGTCACTCACCGCCTGCAACTCCGGGACCAGCAATTCGGCTGGCACGCAGACGGCGCAGAAGCAAGGCATCGAGCAGGCTGTCAGCGATGCCATTGATGTTTACACCTATGGATACTCGCTGGTCACGATGGACATGACGCGCCGGCAGATGACCAACGTAGCTGCACCGGATGCCGGTCATGCTCCGATGGGTCAGCTGGTCAGGATGCGGACCTATCCTGCGGTTGACTATCACGCTGTCACTGCCCCTAACGCCGACACGCTTTACACAACCGCGTGGATTGATGTCACGAATGAGCCGTGGATCTTCAGTGTTCCCGACATGGGTGATCGCTACTACCTATTACCCATGCTTAGCGGCTGGACGGATGTCTTTCAGGTTCCCGGCAAACGCACCACCGGCGGCAAGGCGCAGAAATATGCCATCACCGGACCAACTTGGTCAGGCACGCTGCCGGAAGGGGTTACGGAATACAAGTCTCCGACTGGCCTGGTGTGGATTCTCGGCCGCATTTATTGCACCGGTACGCCAGACGACTACACCAAAGTTCACGCCCTGCAGGACAAGTTCTCACTGGTGCCGCTTAGCTCGTACGACAAGCCTTACACGCCGGCTCCGGGCACGGTCGATGCCAACTTCGATATGAAGACGGCGATTCGCGATCAGGTGGACGCCCTGAGTGTGAACGACTACTTCAACTATCTGGCGCGGCTGATGAAGACCAATCCTCCTGCTGCCGCCGACGCGCCGATGGTGGAGAAGATGAAAGCTATCGGGCTGGAGCCGGGCAAAGACTTCGACCCCAACAAGCTGGGGGCCTTCGACAAAGAAGTCATCAAGACCGTACCGAAACTGGCGCAGGTCAAGATTATGGAGTACTTCAAGAAGGCGGCTGAACCGGTCAACGGTTGGATGTATCTAACCCAAGACATTGGCGTGTACGGTACCAACTATATCCAGCGCGCGTTGGTCACGGCCATCGGCCTGGGCGCTAACCGTCCACAAGACGCCATCTATCCGACTTCGCAGAAAGATGCGAAGGGTGACGATTATGACGGTAGCTCCAAGAAGTACGTCATGCACTTCGACAAAGGTCAGATGCCTCCGGTGAACGGATTCTGGTCGCTCACCATGTATGACAAGGACTACTTCTTCGTTCCTAATTCTCTGAACCGGTACACACTGAGCGAGCGAAACAAGCTCATCACCAATCCTGATGGCTCAGTTGACTTGTACTTGCAGGCGGATTCGCCGGGCAAGGCGAAGGAAGCGAACTGGCTGCCGGCTCCAAAGGCGAAGTTCATTCCCATGCTGCGCTTGTACTGGCCGAAAGAAACTCCGCCCTCGATTATCGATGGCACATGGAAGCCGTCGGCGATTGCGGCGGCACAGTAGCTCAACTATCACGGGCAGCTCGCGAGGGCTGCCCGGCAACCAGACGAAGGCAGCAACTAGTGTGGAGATTCTGGGTTACTAGTAATTGCATTCCCCCCAAGTCAATTAGATAGCAGTCACAAGCGGCGAAGAACCATCACGGCGCAATTGGTGCCGCATGCCTTCTCAGTCGCATGAACTCTTGTGAATATTAAAGGTCAGTGAATGTTACATAAGACACGCCTGGTAATTGCGGATCAGCAAAGGCTATTCGCTGAAGCCTGCAAGCGGATTCTCGAGCCGGAATTTGAAGTGGCCGCGATCGTCAATGATGGACGGTCGCTGGTGCAGGCAGCCGTGGAACGAAATGCCGATGCGTTGATTCTCGACGTTGCTCTTCCTTTGCTCAACGGATTGGATGCCGCCGAGCAGGCCATCCGCAGATTGCGTTCGGTCAAGATTATGTTCACCACGGCCGACGCCGACCCTGAAGTTGCCGCTGAGGCGTTCCGCCGCGGTGCCTCAGCCTACGTCTTGAAACAGTCGGGAGCCGACGAGTATTTGACGGCCATTCGGAAAGTAATGCGCGGCGACTCTTTTCTATCGTCGCTCATCGCGCGTGAGACCATCGACTACCTGCTTCACAAACCAAAGTGCGAGAACCTGCGGCGCATCACGCGCCGTCAGTCTGAAATCCTGCAACTGCTGGCGGAAGGAAAATCCATGAAGACAGTGGCGAACATCCTCGATATCTCGCCGGGAACCGTCGCCTTCCACAAGTACGACATGATGGCGAGACTTGGTATCGAGACCAACGCCGCACTGCTGCAATACGCCATGCGAAACAGCGTTAACCCTGTGGAGCGGGACTGGATGGTTACAGATTCCAGTGGAACCAGTTCGTCGTTCACGGTCGGCGAGGGTGGAGTAGCTCACCGAACCAGAATGCAAGAAAGAACTCGGTCGCGCTCGCAACAGGTGTAATCGACCAACTACGGAATCGCACCAGCGCCCGCTCCGTGCAATGGCTGGCCCGTATACTTCGCGACTGCAATCTCCAGATTGAAGTGCATGGCATCGCGTCCCAGGGTTTCACCCAGATGTGATCTCTGGACCATCTCGAGCACATGCGGATTCATTCCCACCAGCCACAGTGCAGTGCCGCGCTCCCGGTGTTTTTTCTCGGCATCCATTAAAGCCTTCAGCGCACTATACTCGAGATCGGGTACACCGCTGAGATCGAGGATGACGATTTTCGGTTGCGCTTCGTCCACCAGTGGCTTGATGCGGTGCGCGATTTGCCTGGCATTGGCGAAGAATATGCGTCCCTCCAACCTCAGCAGTAACAGGCCGGGGAAGGTCTCGTCGTCGAGATGCTCGTCGCTGCGTGGACGGAACACATTGGTACCCCGCTTGCGCCCCAGCACATACACCGGCGGATCCGCGACCTGATAGGCCAGCCCGATCAATGACACGATGATCGCGACGATGATCCCCTTCAACGTTCCGACCAATACCACACCTGCGAACGCAATAACGGCCCAGCGAAACTCCGTGCGTCGTACGCGCCGAATCTCAAGGAACTCAGCCGGCTTGATGAGTCCGAACGAATAAACGATGACAATAGCCGCCAGCGTGGCCTGCGGCATCATTCCAATGAGCGGCGCCAGGAAGAGCATGGTGACCAGCGCCATGCCCGCGGTGACTAGCTCGGCCAACTGAGTACGTGCTCCAGCCAGTCGATTCACTGCGGTTTGCGTCGTACCCCCGCCACCCGGCATCGCTCCCAGAAGAGCGCCGCCGGCATTGGCGAATCCGGTGGCCAGCAATTCGCGGTTCGCCTCCGGCGAAGGTTCGTCGCTACGCGCAAATGCGCGGCCTGCGGCAATGGTTTCAGTAAAGCTCATGAGGGCGATACCCAAAGCGCCGGGCCAGAGTCGATCAACGAGCGAGAGATCCGGGAGCGTCAATGGCGGCAGGCCCTTGGGAATAGCGCCGACGAGTTCCACTCCGTGCGCACCCAGGCTGAACAGGTACGCCGCGGCAATGCCGCCACCGACTGCGATCAACGGCGCCGGTGACTTCGGCGCGAAGTGTTCGAGCACAACCAGCACGACGATCATCGAGACACCGACGGCAAGCGTCATCAGCGATGTCCTGGGAATGCCGTGCACCGTGGCAAACAGGTTCTGGACGAACGTGCCTCGGGCAAAATGGATGCCGAGGATTTTGGGGACCTGGTCCACAACAATTACGACTCCAATGCCTGCCTTGAAACCAATTAGCACAGGCTCGGAGATGAAGTTGGCCACGAAGCCTAAGCGCAGGAGCCCGGCGACCACCAGCATCGCGCCGACAAGCAGTGTGAGTGTGGCCGAGGCAATTAACAGCGATTTGGGATTTCCGTCGGGCACAACTTCGCCGAGTTCGGCAGCAGCGAGGATTGCCAGCGTTGTGGTTGTGCTCACGCTGAGGGCGCGTGACGTGCCGAGCACCGCGTAGATGACCATCGGCAGGAACGCCGTGTAGAGGCCGACCTCCACCGGCAAACCTGCAATCGTGGCGTAGGCCATCGCCTTGGGAATGACGACAGCAGCCGTGGTCAGCCCAGCGATAACGTCGGGGCGCAGCCACTCTTTTCGGTATGTACTAATCCACCCCGCCATTGATTCGCAGGTTTCGCAACCATTGCGAGCGGTCGCAACCTGCGCCCATGTTACCGCGCCGGCCGGAATTTACCAGCGCTGGGCAATTACCTGGTGCTTCAGCTTGGGCTCGACATAGCCCTTCGGTTTCTGGCGCGGAGGAAGCTCTGGTGGCGTGTAGGGTACTTCCTCGTAGGGAATGCGACTCAAAATGTCGGCAATGCAGTTCAGCCGCGCACGCTTCTTGTCATCTGAGGGAACGATATACCAGGGGGCGAAGGAAACATCCGTGGCCGAGAGCATGGCATCGCGGGCGCGCGAAAAATCGTACCAGCGCCGGTGTGATTCGAGGTCCATGGGGCTGAGCTTCCACCGTTTCGAGGAATCTTCAATGCGCGACAGAAAGCGTTTGTGCTGTTCCTTCTCCGAAACATCAAGCCAGTACTTCAGAAGGATGATGCCGTTGTTGATCAGGACCTGCTCGAAGGCTGGGCAGCCCTTCAGGAATTTCTTATATTCCTCTTCGCTACAGAATCCCATGACGTGTTCGACGCCGGCGCGGTTATACCAGCTTCGGTCGAAGATGACGATCTCGCCGCCTGCCGGCAGCTGCTCGATATAACGTTGCGCGTATATTTGAGTCTTTTGCCGATCCGTAGGAGCGGGCAGCGCAACCAGGCGGAACACACGCGGGCTAACCCGCTCCACTATGCGCTTGATGATGCCGCCCTTCCCTGCCGCATCGCGACCTTCGAAGATGATGACGATGCGCGATCCCGTCGCCTTCACCCAATCCTGCAGCTTGACCAGTTCCACCTGTAGCTTGAAGAGTTCGGCTTCGTACTCCTTGTTCTTCATTTTGGAGTTGGCCGAGGTTACATCGCCCGGTACCGCCTTGATCTCGGCTGCGTCTCCATTCGCTTTCTGCTTCTTCTTGGACTTCTTGCCCATGAGTGGATCCCTCGATCGAGCCAACTATAACTTCGTGTCTACCGGCCGCTCTATCTGGTCAGAGTTACTGATTGCTCGGCGCCGTCGCAGTTTCTGCGACGCTCCCCGGCCACGCATCGTCGGTGGGCTGCCACGTCTTGTCGGGGTTGTAGAGCTCCATCTCCTTGGCAATCTTCAGCGAGTCCGGCCCCAGGTCCTTCTGGTAGACGGTGCCGTCGTTGCTCACGATGAAGGTCTTCACGCCTGTGACTCTATATTCAGCGGGAACCGCGACCAGACCGAAGCCGCCGATCATGACTCCTTCAATCACGTAGTTGATGCGGCCGATAGGCGCCGCAGGTCCCTGCCCTTTGAGGATCTTGAAGTAGTAGCCGTGGAAGCCGCCCTTCTTCACGTTGTTGTAGTTGTAGCCTTCCTCAATAGCCTTGGCCACTTCTTCGCCAATCGGCCCACCGGAGGTACCGTCCTCGTTCTTCCAGTACAGACCGTCTTTCTTCCCCGGGGTACTGATGATCTTCTGTGCGTACTGGTTAATGCCGTCGTGAGGCTCGAGCGCGTATTCCCGCTGCGCGGCGACGTAACCACGACACACGGTGATGGCATCTAGTTCATTGGCGCCGATGCGCCGGAACAGGATCTCCTGCTCGCCGGTTTTCGCGTCGAAATACCACTTGCCGCTTTTCTTAACCAGCGGAACCGGCAGCGGCCACTCCTCTTCGCCCACGATCATGGTTGCCTTGTTTGGATTCGACTTGGAAACCTGAATGGAGTTTTTCGCGCCGGCCTCTTTGCCGAAGTCAATCGCGTTCTTTTTGTCCTGCACCTGGTCGCCGCCTTCGACGATCTTGTTGCCGTCAGGTCCGAAGATTGCGAGCAGTGCGGGCACGTCATAGTCGCTGGCCGCCTTGGTAAGCGCGTCCGCAGCCTGTTGTGGAGTGTCGAAAGCTTTAGCCTTTTGTGCCGTCGCCGGAGTCTGCGCAACCCCTATCCCAGGAAACGCACAGATCAATACCAGTGCCGCGAAGGTAGCTAAGAGAACTGCGTAGCTGGATTTTGATTTCATATTTCTCTCCTTCTTCATGGACCTTGCTACCTCCTACCGCCGCCACGGCCACCGCCGCCGCCGCCGCCACGACCGCCACCACCTCCACCGCGAGACGAGCCCATGCTGGAGGAGCCGCGTGAACTGCTGGCCCGAGCCTGGTTACCACTCATGCCACTGCCGGAGCCGCCAAACGCGCTTCGGTTGGTGGAACTCGGTGTATTGCTGGGCACACGTTGATTGCCTACGCGATCCCCGCCGCCTCCGCGATTCGCATCCATTGTCCCCGCACTCGCGCCTCGACCCGACGCGTCGCGAGTGCCGGCGTTGGGAGAGTTTCCGCGATTGGCTGTGTCACGCGTTCCGGCACTTGGACCCGACCCGCGATTGGCGGTGTCGCGGTTACCTGCTGCGGCATTGGATCCACGATTGCCCGCAGGCTGCTGACTGGCGCGCGCGCCTTGGTTCTGACGCGCGTTGTTCTGGCGGGAGTCGCCGCGAGCCGTGCCGCCGTATTTATTTGCGGTGGATCGGTCCGAATACGGCGCACCACCACGATGCTGCGGATTGTGCTGCCAGGTGTTATTCCCGCTGCGGTTGTTCGCGTTCACGCGATTGCCGCCCTGAACGTTGTTGCGGTTCAGATTGTTATTTGAGTTTCGAACGAAATTATTGTTGTTGTTGATGGTGATGTTGTTGTTGCCGCCCCATCCGGAGTGATAACCCCAGCCTCCGCCACCCCAGAAAGCGCCCATCGCGACCCCAACACCGAACGAGATCGCCATCCCGGCGGCATAGTATCCCGGCGGTGGATATGCAATCGGCGGGTAAGCGTAAACCGGAGCGCCATAGACTACCGTGGGGTTGTAGCTGGGCACGTAGACCACCTGAGGATTTGCCTGCTCGACGATAATGACCTGTTTACTTTCGACCACCTTGGTCTCGACCTTCTGCTGCTCGTTGCTCTTCAGGTTCCCTTTATCCTCAGCCTTCTTGCGCATCCGCTGCACCGCATCCATAACATCGCTCTGCTGAGCCAGGAAAGCGTTGCCCAGGTCGGTCGTCCACTTGATGTTGTCGGCCAGGCGCTTCACGACGTCCGGTAAGGCAGCCAGTCCCTGGATACTGGGGTCCCAATCCTGCTTCGCCACAGCGTCCGCCAATGCCTTGTCCTTCAAGTCTTTGTGCTGAGCCAGCCACTGCTGCAACTGGACTATTTCCAGCGGATACGTCGAAGCCACCAGCACCTGGCTGAGCAGGTCGTCAGGGTAGAGGGCGATCGGCGCCACCAGCGAGTCCAGTTGGTCGGGAGGCAATGTGGCAGCCGCGGGTGCCGCGTCCTGGGCCGCAACCGGAAGTACACCGCCGGGCAGTAGGACCGCCACGCAGACGATGGCAATGAGTTGTCGAACTACTAAGAAGAAATCGTCGCGAAACCGTTTAGAGATCATATGTTCGCCCTTGTAACCTTCCCCACTAACTCTCCGATGAGAGCTCATAACTTCGGCGCCAGTGAACAGACCAAATCACCTGACGGGAATCTGTAGACTCTAATCGCAAGTCCCGACGATTGAAGCCGGTGCCTATGTGCTTTGTGGTGGTGAAACCAGCTAATCATAGGCTTCCCTCGCGACGGGCACAAGGCGAACTGTTGATTCGACTCAGTCGCATATCCAACCGGAAGTACAATTCCGAAGTAGCAATCTTCGAAATCAGAAACGACGGAGTTGCTGAACGCGAGGTCCTGACTTGCTGCTTAGTGGATTGACGATAACCTTCCTCAAAGAGGTCGGCGTGGGCGTCTGGATAACGTTTCCCTTGCTGCTGACGCTTGCGCTGGTAATCACCATACTCGGGCAGATTGCCGGACGGGTTGAAGGATGGCGGCCTTTCGACAGCTTCTACTGGTCCTTCATCACAGCCACCACCGTAGGCTACGGCGACATTCGACCAACCAAGGTCAGCTCGCGAATGATTGCCATCTTTATCGGCCTCCTGGGTCTGACACTTACAGGAATACTCATTGCCATCGCGGTACACGCCGGAGCCATAGCCCTGGCCGCGCACGAGGCTGCCGAGAAACTGAAGTAGCTGATTGCGTGCGCCATTGTGCGGCACTGCATGGGGGGTGAAACATGGAAGCAGGAGTGGGACAGAAACAAAGAGTCAACCAGCCGCTGGAAGTGTCCATACAAATTGGCCTCGCCGCGTTGCTCGTCACCGGATGCCTGCTGATCCTGCGGCCGTTCGTGCCTCTCGTCATGTGGGGAATCATTATTGCGATCGCTTCCTATCCGACATTCACTAAATTCGAAAAGGTTCTCAAAGGGCGACGGACCCTCGCCGCGGTCCTCTGGGCACTGATGCTGCTGGCGATTCTCATCGTTCCCCTGATTCTGTTGGGACAAAGCCTGGTCGAGGGACTGAAACCGATTGTCGCCGGCGTGAAGAGCGGTAGCTTTGTCCTGCCACCGCCACCGGCAAGCGTCGAAACCTGGCCTGTCATCGGCCGTTGGCTGGCACGGACATGGGCCGCCGCTTCGCTAAACCTGACCGATGCTGTCATGAAGTTTGCTCCCCAAATCAAGGCGGCGATTCCAGGCATCTTGTCGGCGTCCGCTAATTTCGGCTTGACGTTGGTACAGTTCTTTCTGGCAGTACTCTTGTCGGGAGTCTTATTAGCCAACGCCGATGGCGCTGCCAAAGCCACCCGCTTGCTGATGAACCGCCTCTTCGGCGAACAAGGCCCGGAGTTTCAGCACCTGATCGGCGCCACCGTTCGCAGCGTCACCTTCGGCATTCTGGGTGTGGCGCTGATCCAGACCGCCCTGGCAGCCATAGGGTTCCTGATCTTTGGACTGCCCGGCGCAAGCATCTGGTCGGTTGCCTTCCTCGCCGGCGCGGTATTGCAAATGGGCGGATTGGTCCTCATCCCCGCAGTCACCTACTACTTCGCTATCGCCTCCACGCCGAAAGCGATAGCTTTCCTGGTATGGTGCGTGATCGTCGGCGTGTCGGACAACGTACTCAAGCCGCTTCTTCTCGGGCGCGGTGCCGCTGTGCCTGTGATAGTGGTATTTCTCGGGGTAATTGGAGGCTTCATTGCGATGGGATTGATCGGTCTCTTTGTGGGAGCTATCGTCCTCGCTGTGGGCTACAAATTGTTTCTCGCCTGGATCAGTGGCCGTCCCTCGGCCGAAGTCGCAACCTGACTTGCCGGTCACTTGCTCACTTTTTCATTAGCGATGCGGCTTCTGCGGCGCGTTTGTCGCGCAGGCCGGCGATGAGTTGTTGCACCATCTGCTTGTTGCTGGCCGCAATACCGCGGAAGTTGTGAGGGCGGTCGGGATCCTCTACATCAGTGCGAACTTGTTCTATCAGCTGCTCAGCATCCGCGACGCGATCATGGTCGAGCAGGCAGAAGGCCTTGGCGCACTTCAACACTTCCGCTGCCGAGGCGGGAGCTTTGTGGATGGCGCAGTCCAGGTACTCGAGCTGCTTGTCTACGTCCATGCTGCGGACGCAGGCTGCCAAACTTTCGCGGGGAATCTCTCGATCACAAACGAACACGGCACTGGCGCCGAATACGTAGTCCACCGGATGCAGGAACTCGGCCAGCACCTCCATGGTGATGGCGATCCAATATTCGTAGAAGTGAATGTAGTCCTGTTGAATAACGACGCTGCCTGGACGCAGACAGGGAAACCAGTTCTGCACGACCCATTCGTTTAGCTTCCAGGTCTTCGCCAAATCGACGAACAAGATCTCAATCGGCGCTCCACTCCACCGATGGAGCAGGAGGTCGCCCGGAGATAGATAGATGTTGTCGAGGTAGTCTCGATTAACGTGCAAGAACTCGTCGAACACAGAGTTGGTAAGGTTGGGCACGTCGCGCAGAGTGTCGTGCAAATTGCCTTGCATCGAAAGTCCAAAGCGGTCGGGTATAGAGTCTTGAGGGTCATCGCGCAAGAACAGATCGAAACTGAAAATGCGCTTGGACTTTTTAGCCACCTGCGAATTGGCCGCAAGACCTTTCGCGAGCATATTGGTGCTTGCGCCCAGCAGCGGCCCAGCGTCTACAATTTCGCCCCACCCCTGGTAATTCTCCTGCGCCACGGCTCGAAGCAACGCCAGTTCGTAGCCACTCAACATCGAACGCACTGCTGCCGGCCCGGACGGATTCTGAATGCGAAAATGCTGCCATTCAATGTGCTCAACGTCGCGCCAAATATAGTCGCGCCAATGAATCGTTGCCTCGGTCAACTCGCTCACCAGAAAACGGGACTAGCTGGTTCAGTCTAAATTGCTCGACAGGAATTGGCGTCCCCGACGGGATTCGAACCCGTGTTATCGCCGTGAAAGGGCGGTGTCCTAGGCCGGGCTAGACGACGGGGACGCGTGCGGGCGGGAGTTATTCAATTCCCGATAGTAGCAGTGGGGTTGTGGAGTGTCAAAGACGCTCGCGGCTGCGTCCCTGTCCTAAAGCTGCGTCGATCTGATGGCCCCTGGCCTTGCGACGCTCCGCCGGTTTGCCCGGTAGTCTACTATCTTTATAGTGGGGTGCTCGACCACAGCGCTATTGTGCTGGGTTCGTTCTTCGCATGAAGCGACGGGCGTGCACGACTGATTTCATTTGACTCTCCCGGAGGTAATTGCTTTGCGGCCGATCGTCGTCGCTCTTCTTATTGCAGTTTCCGTCGCACCAGTATCCGCGCAGCAATCCGATTCACAGCCTGAGCAGAAAGCCGAGCAAACACACTCGCAGGCGCAGAAGCCCGCGCAAGGCGCTGCCGCCAAATCCGCTGAGGCTCAGCAGGACGAGGGCGAGTACAAAGGTCCATGGAAGGGCCTGCAGTACCGGCTCGTCGGGCCATATCGCGGTGGACGCGTACCCGCTGTGTCAGGTGTCGTCGGTCAGAACGATGTCTATTACATGGGCGCCGCTGCCGGCGGCGTATGGAAGACCACCGACGGCGGCCTCAACTGGAAGCCGCTCACCGACAAGACCAAAGACATGTCGCCGTCGATTGGCGCGATCGGCGTCTCCGAGTCGGACCCAAACGTTATATATGTCGGAACGGGCGAAGCCTGCATCCGCGGCAACATCGTCAGCGGCAACGGAGTTTATAAATCGATTGACGCCGGCACGACGTGGAAGTTCGTCGGCTTGCCGGACACTCATGCTATCGGAAGCGTGATCGTCAACCCGAAGAATCCTGACATCGCATTCGTCGCCGCCTTGGGACATCCGTTTGCCGACAACGAAGAGCGCGGCATCTTCCGCACCACCGACGGCGGCAAGACCTGGCAGAAGGTCCTATACAAGGATGCGAAGACCGGCGGCATCGACATCACCTTCGATCCCAGCGAACGCCAACATTCTTTATGCGGCGCTATGGCAGACCAAGCGCACACCGTGGAGCATGGACAGCGGCGGCCCGGGCAGCGGGCTGTACAAGTCCATCGACGGCGGCACGACCTGGAAGCAACTCACGGGACACGGCCTGCCGGATGGCCCGATCGGCCGCATTGGCGTCACCGTGTCGGCGAATCCCAATCGCGTGTGGGCGATCATCGAAGCCGCAAAGGGCGGCATCTATCGCTCCGATGACGCCGGCGAGTCGTGGCACCTGATGACGGACGACCACCGTTTCCGCCAGCGCGCCTGGTACTACTCGCACATCTTTGCTGATCCCAAATCGCCCGACTCGGTGTACATCCTTAATACAGCGGTGTATCGCTCGAACGATGGCGGCAAGACGTTCACTCGCCTGCGCGTGCCGCACGGCGACAATCACGCGCTGTGGATCGATCCCAACGATCCGAACCGCCTGATCAACGGCAACGACGGCGGCGCGACCGTCTCGACCGATCATGGCGAAAGCTGGACCAGCATCTACAACCAGCCGACCGCGCAGTTCTATCACGTCACCAGCGACAATCGCTTCCCCTACTACATCTACGGCGCGCAACAGGACAACTCAACCGTTGCCATCGCCAGCGCCGGACTCGACGGCAGCATCGATCGCTCCGACTGGTATGACGTGGGCGGAGGCGAGAGCGGCTACATCGCTCCGGAACCCGACGATCCGAACATTGTGTACGCCGGCTCCTATGGCGGCGAGATCTCGCGTTACGATCACCGCACGCATCAGCAGCAGGCGGTGAATCCGTGGCCGATCAATCCCATCGGATGGGGCGCGGCTGACCTGAAGCATCGCTTCCAGTGGACCGAGCCCATCGTCTTCTCGCCGCACGATCCCAAGACGCTGTACTACGCGGGCGAAGTTCTGTTCAAGACAACCGACGGCGGAATGAGCTGGACCATCATCAGCCCTGACCTGACGCGCAACGACAAGTCGAAGCAAGCGGCGTCGGGCGGACCGATCACCAAAGACAACACCGGCGTCGAGGTTTACGACACCATTTTCTCCGTCGTCGAGTCGCCCGTGCAGAAGGACCTGATCTGGGCCGGTACCGACGACGGACTGGTTCATCTCACGCGCGATGGCGGCCAGCACTGGGAGAACGTCACGCCCAAGGCCATGCCCGATTGGGGCACGGTGAGCATGATCGAGGCGTCGCCTACCGACGCCGGGCACCGCTTACATGGCCGTCGAACGGCACAAGATGGACGACTTCACCCCCTACGTCTTCAAGACCACCGACTTCGGCAAGACCTGGACCAAGCTGGTGAACGGCATTCCCGCGGATGACTATGTTCATGCCGTCCGCATCGATCCCAAGCGCCCGGGACTGCTCTTCGCCGGAACCGAGAAGGGCGTCTACGTCTCGTTCGACGACGGCGGCAAGTGGCAACCGCTGCAACTGAACCTGCCGATGGCGCCGGTCAACGACCTGATCGTCAAGAACAACGATCTGGTCGTCGCGACTCACGGCCGCGCCTTCTGGATCCTTGATGACATCGGCCCGCTGCGGCAGTACAACGATTCCATTCCGCAGCAGCAGGCGCACCTGTTCGCTCCCACGACGACGAATGAGACGATCTTTCATCCATCGTTCTTCGGCGGGTCGGGCGCGGTCGGGAAAAATCCTCCCGGCGGAGCCGTCATTTATTACTGGCTGAAGGATTCGCTGAAGAAGCCCGACCAGAAGGCCGGTGCAATGCGAACCAGTCGAACTCGGCAGGTGCGGAGTCGCACGAGGCCGAAGCCGAAGACTGAGGGCGACAAGGCGGCGCTGCCGACAAAGACAAGAAGAGCCTCCGAAGATCACGCTGGAGATTCTCGATTCCTCCGGCAAAGTCATTCGCAAGTTTCCCAAGAAAGAACCCGAGGGCAGCGGCGACGAAGAGGAAGACTTCTTCAGTCGCGGTGGCGGAGGCGGTGAGCTTTCCGCCGATGCCGGCCTGAATCGCTTTGTGTGGGACCAGCGCTATGAGGGAGCGACGAAGGTTCCGAAGGCTCCGCTCTGGGGAGGCAGTACCGATGGTCCCGAGGCGCTGCCCGGCAACTACCAGGTGAAGCTCACCGTGCTGGGCCAGTCCTACACCGCTCCGCTGGAGATCGTGCCCGATCCTCGGCTGAGCGTGACGCAGGCTGACCTGGCAGAAACGCTTCGAGCTGCTGATGAAGATCCGCGATCAGGTCACCCAGACCGATGACACCATCATCGAGATTCGTCAGGTTCGCGATCAGATCAACGCGCTCAACAAGCGGCTCGGCGACGATCCCAACGGGAAACCCATCGTCGATGCCGGCAAAGCGCTGGACAAGAAGATGACGCCGATCGAAGAGGCGCTCATCCAGACCAAGGCCAAGAGCGGTCAGGATGTGCTGAACTTCCCTGTCCGGCTAAACAACGACCTGGTCGCGCTGAGTGGCGTGGTGGGCAGCGCGGAAACTGCGCCGACGCAGCAATCGTATGAAGTGATGACCTGCTCAGCCAGCGGCTAAACGAACAGCTTGCCAAGTGGAACCAGATTGTCTCGACCGACATCCCGGCCTACAACAATCTGGTGAAGCAGCAGGAGGTTCCAGCGCTCAAAGTGACGCCGCCAGAGCGTGGCAGTTAGCTGAACCGGTCTCCCGAAAGCAGCCCCGGCGGGATTACCCTCGGTCGGGGTTTTCTTTCGACCACTAGCCCGTTGGCCTTTGGCGTACCCCTTGACGTAATTTTGTCATCACGAGCCCGCCGCGGCGGGCGAGGGATCTGCTCTTGTCGCCACCTGCTGAAACGGGACGCAAAGAATTCGTTCAATCCGAGGGGCTCGGGGGCTGTCAGAGCGCTGGGTGGCCTGACTGGAGTGGGGCCCTGATACAAAGCTGCGAGAAAATCCCCACCCCGGCAAAAGAAGCCGGAGTGGGGCACGCTCGTGAGTTTCTAGTTTGAACTGCGTTGCGCGGCCACCCGTCCCCGCCTACTGGTTGGTAATGGTAGCCGTGGTGCCGTCGCACTTGTTGATCTGCACCGTGAACTTCTCGTTGTAGTTGTTAGCCCTGTCCTGCAGAACCGAGAGAGCGACAGCTTCACCCAGCAGGATCGAGCTGTCGGTATCGCTCCGCCAGTGGATGCCGGCGTGGATGCCATGTGCGAAGCTGACGTTGTGAGCGAGCTTGTGCAGTTCGCCGTTGATGGTCATGCCACCGGCATCTGCGCTGGTATAGTTCACCAGCGACATGCCGTCGGCACTGGACACGGCAACGTCAGTCCCTGCACCTTGCAGTAGTGGGCGGATGTTCTGCGATCCGTCGAAGAAGAACTTCAGCGCAGTGATACATGCGCCGGCGACAGTGCCGTGTCCGGTAGGATAGGCGGGATGCGCGGGCGAGCCTTCCGGAAACGCCTGCGACAGCAGGTAGCTGGTGTACTTGACGAAGCTGCTTTTGACCGCCTGAGAATTCAAAACCGTGGCACTGGGTTGACCGTCAGTCGGGCTGCCGTCTTTGACAAGCTGAACCAGCGCGCCACCCGATTCGGGACGATGGCGCAGATGCACATACCACTTCTGGAACCACACGGCCTTGAGTGCTTCAGCGGCAACGGCCGCGAAGGTTGACGCAATATCGGGATCGCCGAAGGTGTTGAAGCCGTTTTGCTTTTTCAAGTTTCTATAGGGATTGCCCGGGTTCACCTTGGCGCGAATGGAATCCAGCAGCAAGTAGGCGCACAGGAATTCCTGGTAGAGGACATCGGCGTGAGTCAATCCCGCCAGTCCGCGGCCGTCGTGCAGATATTGCGCGCTGACCGGCTGCAGAGACAGGCCGGTGCTCTGGCCATTTTGCACCTGCTGGAAGGTAGCCTTGTCGGTCATGTAATCCACCCCGGCCTTGTTGGTGATGTACTTCTGATCGATCTTCAGGGCGCCCATGTTCGTGGGCTGCAGCAGGAACTGTGACATGTACGGCCCGATGGTCTCGCCGGGAAACACCTTGCCCATGCCGCCGCGGAACAGCAGTTGCGGCGTGACCTTGTTACTGGCGTCGCGCGGCCCGCCATACGCGGCCAGCGAGGACAACTCCGCCGCAGCCTGGGCGGCGACGGGATTGCTGTCGTACTGGGTGAACGGCACATCGCGCAGCAGCGAAGCCCAGTAGAGCTCCACCAGTTCCGCCGCATATTGTTCGCCAGCCAGTGCCGGTGCAGGAGGCGATGAGAACTGGCTGCTGTCGAGACCCTCGAGGTCGAATGCGAGCCCACCTTGCGGGTCGTTCAGTGTGCGGCTACCACCAACCGTAATGTTTTCGAAGTCCGCCGGCTGCCCGCTGGACAGTGCATTGATGAACGTGCCATAAGCGGCGAGGTTCACCTTGCCGATGCTGTCCTGCTTAATGCACTTGGTGTAGGTGCCGCACTTGTCGGCGTAACGCGCTGCGTCGCCGTTGTCGATTTGCGGCGGTGCGGGCATCAGCGCGTCTTTGGCGGCGGTTGTCACCCGGTCGGCCAATTGCCGCAGAATGCGGTTGTTAACCGATTGGAAGTTGAATGAGGAAGTGCCGGTCAAGGCCGGTTGTGGACTGCTCATACGTTCTCCTTGCCGAATACGGCCGATCTTTTAAGCGAAATAGGTTTCGAGTTGCTGGTTGCGACGAGGGCGGTATCTAGGGGTTAGCACTTTCAGGGCCAGAGGCTATTCGCTGCAGCCCACTGCTGCGCGCTTCGCCGATGTTGGCGGCAAGGGCAGCCAATTGAGCCCTATCGTTAATGAGAGAGGAGTCCGCTATCCCCCCACCTGCGAACGCTCCGGAAACGTTCGGCACGGGCAAGGTCTATCCAAATGTGTAGTTGAAATGGCGATTTGGATAGTCCGAGCTGCGCGGCTGGCGTTCAAACTAACCAGCCCCAAACAGCGCTGCGGCGGGTGGTTGGTGGTGCCGACGAGCAGGTTCCTCGCCCGCCGCGGCGGGCTCGTAATGACTAAGGATGACGGGATGGATGGCAGGAAGTGTGTCGCCCCTCAAGGGGCTCTGGGATCAGGAGACAGCCATCCGGCATGGCTGAAGGCGTGCCCTGATACAAAGCTCGTCCGTATGATCCCACACATTCCAACGGATGGAATGAGTGGGGCACCCGTAGGTTCTTCGCTCAGGATGATAAATCAACATGCGCATCGTTGCTCTTACGCC
Organism: uncultured Acidobacteriaceae bacterium; assembly: GCA_963819645.1. GTDB lineage: Bacteria > Acidobacteriota > Terriglobia > Terriglobales > Acidobacteriaceae > CAVVDY01. The sequence continues at coordinate 1,312,515 of CAWFWZ010000001.1, read as the reverse complement.
GCGCGCATTTCCTCTTCGACCTCGGTCTTGGCGCGACGTGATGAGAACGACGTGAGCACCGTCTTGAAGATCACGTAGAGCACCGGAATGAAGAACAGGTTCAGCACGGTGGAGAACAACATTCCGCCGACGATGGCCGTTCCGACCGAGTGGCGGCCGATCTGCCCGGCGCCGGTTGCGAAGTAAAGCGGCAGCACGCCCAGGATGAACGCAAACGAAGTCATCAGAATGGGGCGCAAACGAAGTTCGGCAGCTTCGATGGCGGCTTCGGTAATCGATCTTCCCTGCTCCAGCAATTGCTCGGCGAATTCGACAATCAGAATCGAGTTCTTGGCCGACAGGCCGATCAGCATCACCAATCCGATCTGCACGTAGACATCGTTCACCAACCCGCGCAGCGAGATGAACAGCAGCGCGCCCAGCACCGCCATCGGCACGGCCAGCAAAATGATGAACGGCAACGCGAAGCTTTCATACTGCGCCGAGAGCGTCAGGTAGACGACCAGCAATCCCAAGCGAGAAGATGATGATCGCCTTGCCGCCGGCTTCGACTTCTTCAAGCGCCAATCCCGACCAGCTATACGACATGCCTTGCAGCATGTGCTGCTTGGCCAAATCCTGCATGGCTTCCAGGCCCTGGCCCGAGCTGTAGCCCGGCGCCGGAGCGCCGTCGATTTCCGCCGACCGGAATAAGTTGAAGTGATTGATCACCTGCGGTCCGGCGGTGTCGGTCATGCGAACGATGTTGCCCAGCGGCACCAGGCCGTTCGTGGCCGAGCGCACATAGTAGGCACGCAGATCGCTGCCGCGCATACGGAACGGCTCATCGGCCTGCGCGTACACGCGATACGAACGATTGTTGAAATCGAAATCGTTGACGTACACCGAGCCCATGTACACGCTCAACGCCTGCCGGACCTGGTCAAGCGGAACGCCGATCGCCTTTGCCTTGTCGCGATCGATCTGCACCAGTTGCTGCGGATCGTTGGCGGTGAAGCTGGTAAACAGGCCGGTCAGATCTTTGCGCTGGCTACCGGACTGGACAATGGTCTGAGCAGTGTTGGCAAGGTCTTGCAGCGTGTTGCGGCCCTCGTCCTGAAGCTGGAACTGGAATCCGCCGAAGCTGCCGATACCCTGAATCGCCGGCGGCTCGAACGGCACCACGATGGCGCCGGGAATAGCCATCAGCTTGGGCGCGACCCGGGCCACGATGGCCGCCGCCGAATGCGCTGCACCCTTGCGGTCGTCGATCGGTTTCAGCGGAGCGAACACCAGTCCGTAGTTGGAGGAGCTGCCGCCCGAAAGCGAGAAACCGGGCACAGCGAAGGTACCGAACACGTCTGGATCGGCCAGCAAAACCTTCTCGGCCTGCTCCGCAGATCTTGGGTGGTATACGACAGCGACGCGCCTTGTGGCGCCTGCACCACCACGATGAAGTAGTTCTGGTCTTCCTGCGGAACGAATCCGGTGGGCACGTGCCGATACTCGTACGCCGTAGCCGCCAGTCCAGCGATGAACAGTACCACCATCACATACCGGATGCGTAGCGTGCGCCGGATCATGGCACCGTACGCCGTGCCCATGCCGTGAATAGCACGATCAACACCGTGCGCGAAGGCGCGATAGCCGCGCGAGACCCAGCCAATGTGCGTCCAGTCGAGTACGTTATATTTGTGCTCTTCGCCTTTCAGCAGAATGGCCGCCAGCGCGGGCGAGAGCGTCAGCGCATTGAACATCGAGATCGCAATTGCGAATGCGATGGTCAACGAGAACTGCTTGTAAACAATTCCCGTGGTGCCGGGGAAGAACGACACCGGAACAAAAACCGAAATCAGCACCAGCGAAGTTGCGACCACAGCGCTGGCGACTTCTTTCATAGCCACCGAAGTTGCCGTGTGCGGGTCGGTCTTATCGTCGCTGATATGTCGCTGCACGTTCTCGATGACAACGATGGCGTCATCGACCACCAATCCCGTCGCCAGCGTGATTCCGAACAGTGTCAACGAGTTGATGGAGAAGTCGAATGCCTTGATGAAGGCAAAGGTTCCGATCAGCGAAACCGGAATCGTGATAGCCGGAATGATGGTCGCGCGCCAGTCGAGCAGGAACACGAAGATGACCGCGATGACGATGATGATCGCTTCTTCCAGCGTGGTCACGACCTCGCGAATCGAATCGCCCACCACCGTCGTCGTATCGAAGGCGATGACGTACTTGATGCCCGGAGGAAACGACTTCGCCAGGTCGGCAAGCGCCGCCTTGGCGGCCTTGTCCACGGCCAGAGCGTTCGCGTTCGACAACTGCTGCACGCCGATGCCGACCGCTTCGTGGCCGCTGTATTGCAGGTTGGTGTCGTAACTTTCGGAGCCAATTTCCGCGCGTCCGACGTCCTTTACCTGCACCAGGCCATTGGGCGTGTTCTTGAGGATGATGTTCTCAAACTCTTGCGGTGAAGAAAGCCGGCCCACCACGCGCAGAGTAATCTGGAAGTCCTGCTTCGGATTGGCCGGCGGTCTGCCCAACTGGCCCGCCGGAATTTCTACGTTTTGCTCCTGTAGTGCGGAGACCACGTCCGCCGCGGTCAGACCCCGTTGCGCCAGCTTGTAAGGGTCGAGCCAGATGCGCATGGCGTACTTGCGCTCGCCGAAGATGATGACGTCGCCGACACCCGGAATACGCTTCAGCGCGTCCTTCACGTACACGTCGAGATAATTGGAGATGTACTGGTCGGACAGACTGCCATCGGGCGAGTAGAAGCCGGCCGCGAAGACGAAATTCGGATTCGCCTTGGTGATGGTGATGCCGGTGTTCTTGATTTCCTGCGGCAGACGTCCGGTCGCGGTCGCTACGCGATTTTGTACGTCCACGGCGGCGATATTCAGGTCATAGCCGGTGCGAAAAACCACATTGATGTTGCTGGTTCCGTCATTCGAACTGGTCGAGGTGATGTAGTGCATGCCCTCGACGCCGTTGATCTGCTGCTCCAGCGGAATGGTCACCGCCGACTCCACCACGGCCGCGTTGGCTCCGACGTAGTTACAGGTGACGGTGACCTGCGGAGGCGCAAGATTGGGATACAGCGAGACAGGCAGCGTCGGTATGCAAACCGCTCCCCCGACGACAATCAGCAACGCGCAAACGGTCGCAAAAACCGGTCTCTGAATGAAAAAATCGACCACTGGATTCCTATAGGCCGCGCCCGGCGCGACTGGTTAACTCATCGGTTGAACGGGAACGCCGTCATTCAGGAACTGAATCCCGGAGACAATCACCTGATCGCCAGACTGCAAGCCACTTGTGACCGCGTAATTATTCCCGATAGTGTCGCCCAGATTCACCGCGCGCTGCTTGGCCACATGGCCGTTGCCACTCGGCACCGAGACGTAGACAAACGCCTGACCGCCAATGCGCGTCACCGCCAGAACCGGCACCGTCGGCGCCGGAGCCGTGCTCCACACCACGCGCGCCTTCACCAGCTGCGCATTGCGGAAGCGATCAAGTGAAGCGTGGATTGGCGCCTTCACCAGAATGCCCTGCAGAGCATTATCGACCTGCGGCGCGATGAAATAGATATTGGTGGTCTCGATCGGCTCTCCGGTGCTGCTGACGATCTGTATCGGCAAGTCCCATGCGAATGCTGCCCGCAAGATCGGTCGGAATGTAAACGTAAGCTTCCAGGTCCTTGTTCTCGTCGACCGTGGTCAGCAAGGTGGTCGATGAGACATAGTCGCCGAGGCGCACCGGGATGTCACCGACGACGCCGTTGAAGGGCGCCCTCAGGTTGTAGTACGCAAGCTGTTGCTGCTGGGAAACCGTGGCTGCCTTAGCCGCTTCCCATGCCGCCTTGGAATTCTCAAAGTTCTGCACCGCCTGTTCGTAGGTCTGCTTGCTGGCAACCTGTGCCTCGTATAGGCCCTTTTGCCGCTCGAGTTCGCTCTTGTTGTATTCGTAGGTGGCCTTCATCTGGGCTTCGGTACTGCGCTGCTGATTGACGACCGCTTCCTGCTTCAGCGGATCGATGGTCATCAGCAACTGCCCGGCACTCACATTGTCTCCCGATTTCACCAGGATCTTGGTTATGGTGCCGTCAACCTGCGGCTGGATGTTGGCTGAGCGGCGCGACTTGATGGTGGCGACGTACTCGGTCGTCTGCGGCACCGGCTCAAGAGTCACTCGCCTGGGTCTTCACCGGCATGGCCTGCGGCGCCGGGGGCTGCTTGGCCTGCGTCTTGTCGCAGCCCGCCGCGACCAGCAGACCGCCGGCGGATAATGTACTCAAAAGTACAAATTTCAGTATTTGCGAATTCCCCACAATCAAACCTCAGTTTGTTGAGCAGATGCTGAAAGGTGGCAACCGGCTTCAGAGTTTCTCGGGTTTACCGAGAGTTCGAAACGAGGCACCCCGGATGGTTGGCGTCTGGCTAGTTTAGCAGAATGAGAACTGTTGGTTGTTAAGGCAAGTTCCGTAACTTCGATTCGCAATCACAGTGGCTGCGGGTTATCCTCGTCAGTAACTTGGCTCGCCTCAAAACTGACGGGCCTTGGACGTTGTGGACAATGAATGGCGACCCAGGGAATAAAAAATAAACAGCCTCAACCGATCCCGCCGCTGAAGTCGAGCGGAAGCAACGCTCGTCTCGCATGGATTATCCCGCTGGCGATTGTGCTCCTGATCGCATGTGCATGGATGTTGCGGCGCAGATCGTCGGAGACTGTTGCTGCCGGCGCGACATCACCTCCGGCGGCTTCATCGAGCGCAAACCCAAGTTCAACCGCTCCCGGGCCCTCGCCCGCAGCCACACCATCGTCTGACTCCAAATCACTCTTCGGACCAACGATCGCCAACAAGGCGGCTGCGCCTGTTTCAGTTCCCAAGGGAATGGTCTGGATTCCTGGCGGAGAATTTTCCATGGGCGCCCACGACCCGCCCGACATGGATGAAGTCGGCATGAAGGCCACCGAAGATGCGCGCCCGATTCATCGCGTCTACGTCGACGGATTCTTCATGGACAAGACCGACGTGACCAACGCCGAGTTCGCAAAGTTCGTGAAGGCGACCGGATACGTCACCATCGCCGAACGCAAGCCGCGCGCGGAAGACTTTCCCGGAGCGCCGCCGGAGAATCTTGTCGCGGGATCGGTCGTGTTTTCGCCGCCCAATCATCCCGTGCCGCTCAACGATCACTTTCAATGGTGGAGCTACGTCGCCGGCGCGAACTGGCGGCATCCGACTGGAGCCGGCAGCGACATCAAGGGCAAAGACAACTACCCCGTGGTGCAGGTCGCCTACCCCGACGCGGAAGCCTATGCCAAGTGGGCGGGCAAGCGCCTGCCGACCGAAGCGGAATGGGAGTTCGCCGCGCGCGGCGGTCTGGCCGGCAAGCCTTTCGTGTGGGGCGACTCGTTTCGGCCCGACGGAAAGTGGATGGCCAACACCCATCAGGGACACTTCCCCGACAAAGACACCGGCTCGGATGGCTACGTCGGCATCGCTCCGGTCGCGCAGTTTCCGCCGAACGGATACGGCCTCTACGACATGGCCGGAAATGTCTGGCAATGGACCAGCGATTGGTATCGTCCCGACTACTACCAGCAGTTGGCAGCGTCAGGCGCCGTGGCGCGCAATCCGCAAGGGCCCGGATTCGTCTTTCGATCCCGACGAACCTCAGAAAAGAAGAAGGCACACCGCGGCGGATCGTTCCTCTGCACCGATCAATACTGCTCGCGCTACATCGTCGGCACCCGCGGCAAAGGCGAAGTCACGACCGGAACGAATCACCTGGGCTTTCGTTGCGTGAAAGATGTGAAGGGGGCAAGCTAGCTGATAGTTGCGTTGAAGCTAAACGATTAGGATGAGCCCATAACAGGCACGAGGAGACTCGGTTCGCAAGCGGGATTACAGGACGTAGACCCGCAACAGCCACCCTATGAGCAGAAGGGCGATGATCGCACCTATGACGTGGACGATCCAGTCGCCAGCCGTTTTCGGTTTGCCAAAATTGAACACGCCGCATGGTAGCACGGCGTCGTCACGGCTGACATGTCGCCTCGGCGGTTGTTAAACCAGATCTAGAACGGGTGAACAAATGGTAGGCACGAGGAGACTCGAACTCCTGACCTCTACCGTGTCAAGGTAGCGCTCTAACCAACTGAGCTACGCGCCTGTATCGCGGACGTTCTACGGAAGCATCCTTATTCTAGCCATCCCATCTCTTGCAGGCAAGTTCAGGTGCGAGGTTCATCGACGCGGGCTCCAAGATTCGCGACGGGGCGGCGGCGCGATGTACTCCCAGTCGCGAGACTCTGCGACTCTGCCAGTGGAACGCGCTCTTGATGAGCCTGAGCATCGGCTTGGCGCCGACCATGCGGATAGGTCACGCTCACCACATCAAAGCGGCACGGTGGGTCCTGCTCACCGGGCAGGCGTCGCAGATAGCTACGCGCGACCGAGCGGATGTGCGAGCGCTTGGCCGCATCGACCGCAGCTTCGGGCGGCATCAAGCCCTCGCCGATGCGCGTCTTCACCTCGATGAAGCAGAGCACTTCTCCGTCCCAGGCGATGAGGTCAATCTCGCCGCGATTCTGCGGGACGCGAAAGTTGGTCGCGACGATGCGGTAGCCCACGCCGCGCAGAAAGATGTAGGCCGCAGTTTCTCCCTGGCTTCCGGTTTGCAAATGTGTCGTTCGCCGTTGCGGGAGCGCGCGCTGCACCTGCAGAAGAGTTTGCGTAATCAGCTTCAGAAGCCACGTCATCGGCCGGCACCTGCAACCAATGTAGCGCCGTAGAATGCGCGCTTCCCGTGACAGCGGTCACCGTTGCCGGTGCACAGTAAGGTCCCACGGTTTGCTAATCGCAGAAGCACACGTCACAATCGAAATACGACAAACGATGCTCCCATTGAACAAACGTAACTCACGCTCGGTTTCGACCCGCATTCAGGAGAGCCGCGTGAGAAATCAGTTCTGGACAGCTCCCAACCAACTCACGTTGCTGCGGCTTATGTTCATTCCGTTTGTCATCATCAACGTCTTCGACGGCAACTGGGGATGGGCGCTGGGCCTGCTCGTCGTCGCCGGGCTCAGCGACGGACTCGATGGGCTACTGGCGCGCGTGCTCAATCAGCAGACGATGCTTGGCGAATATCTCGATCCCATTGCCGATAAGCTGCTGCTCAGCTCGTTGTTTCTCGTGCTGTCGTTCGTCAAGAAGATTCCCTGGAAGTACACCATCATCGTCTTCAGCCGCGACCTCATCATTGTCTCCACCTGTGTCGTGCTATATGCGACGGTCGGCATGCGCGACTTTCGTCCCAGCATCTTCGGCAAGATCAGCACCTTCTGCCAGATCGCCACCGTGTTCTTCGTAGTGCTGGCGCAGGTCGCCACACAGCCGTGGGTAGTGATGGTCGAGCGATTTTTCCTTTACGCCACCTTCGTCTTCGCCACGATTTCCGGCGTGCACTACGTGATTCGAACCGGGAACCGCCTGCGACACGCTGAGCCACGCGCGCCCGCCGTGCGCAACGCAAGCTGATACCCCTCATGTCCACGAGCCCCAATCAGCGGCTGAAGGTGATCCTCGCATTTGCGCTCGTGTACGTATTCTGGGGCTCGACCTATCTGGCCATAGGCATCGCTGACGACGAACACCTGCCGCCATTCGTCATGTGCTCCATACGATTTCTGATCGCCGGTCCCATCATGATGGCCGCTTGCGCCGTGATGGGCCGCAAGATTCGCGTCACGCGCGAGCAACTAGGGAAGCTGGCGATCATTGGCTGCATGCTGCTGGTCGCCGGCAACGGAGGCCTGGCCTGGGCGGAGCAATACGTGCCCACAGGATTTGCCGCGCTGATCATCGCCATCACTCCGATCTGGTTCATGCTGCTGGAAGCGTTCGTCTTCCACGGCGATCGCCTGTCACCGCGTGGGATCGCCGGCGTCGCGCTGGGGATTTGCGGCATCGCTGTGTTGTTCTGGCCGAAGTTCGAATATCGCGAGACGCTCGGCGTCATACAGTTGGTTTGCGCTACCACGCTGCTGTTCTCGTCGTTCAGTTGGGCGTTTGGCTCGGTGCTATCGCGTAAGTGGCAGATGACGGTCGATCCCTTCGTTGCCACTGCGTACGAGATGATCTTTGCCGGCCTCGGACACGTCGTGCTCTCGTTGATGACCGGCCAGTACAAGCACGCTGTGTTCACACATCGCGGAATGATGGCCGTGTTTTACCTCGTGATCTTTGGATCGTGGGTGGGCTACAGCGCCTACGTCTGGCTGCTGAAACACGTGCCGACGCCGAAGGTGGCGACTTACGCGTACGTGAATCCCATCGTCGCGGTCTTTCTCGGCTGGCTGATTCTGCACGAGGGCATCGATGTTTACATCGCGATCGGATCGGCCGTGATCGTGGTCGCAGTTGCGCTGGTCACGACGGCGCAGGTGCATTCGCAATCGCAAGAGGAAGAGGCTGCGAGCTACGCGCCCGAGGTGGAGTCGGGATAGTAGCCTGTTCCGAGCGCATGCGTACGCACGTCAGGTCGATGTATCAGGCCCGAGTTCGGAGTCCGGCCGACGCGGCGACGACGACGAGCGACCTGAGTTTGCCTCTCGCCGACTGTTCATCGCGCTAAAGCCGGCTTCTCAGATACCTCGCTCGCCGCCTCGCGCTAAGCCGGCGCCCTCGATACGAAGCTCGCCAATTCGATTTGCCCGTCAGCCCGCACGGTCTAAGTGCTCTGACGCGAATTTTCGCAAGTCCCGCACTCACTTCCCTGCCCCCGCTGCTTGCGCCTCGGTTTGAACCCCGCCATTCCATCGCGTGTTTGGCCTGCGGATTTTTCATGAAGTGCTCCCAGATGAAACCGTTGCGGTAGTTCTCCACCATCAGCATCGTGATGCCCTGGTCGATGCCAATGACGTCCAGATCAGTCCAGCCGTTGCGCGGATTGAAGGCGTCGACAAAGCCATACGTCTTCCACGCTTGCGGCGCCGTGCGTGGTGTAGAGATTCTTCAGACAGGCAATGGTTTCCTCGGGAAGAAACGGCACCGAACCTCCGGCTGCGCACGGAACGATCGTTCCGTCGATGTGGCCGATCTCCGGTGGACCTCCCCAGGCCTGATAGCCGATGCGCGAGTCTGACGCTGTGATACCCCAGGTATTGTCGTTGTAATCGGGCAAGCGCCAGCGCAAGCTCTGGCAGAACAGTTTATGGGCGTAGGTCGCAATTGCAGAGTTGCGAAAGTAATCGGCGTATTGATCGCGCTGGTTGCGGAAGTCGAACCAGGCGTGCGAGTACTGGTGCACGAACAGCGGATCGGTGCTGCTGATCCAGCTATAGCCGGCGATATTGCATCGTCGGCCGGGAGAAGGCATCCCACGAGCTCGCCGGGATGTTCCACAGCGGCGCCGCCATGGCCAGCAGGTACATCATCATCAGCTCGCAGTAGGTGTCCCAGCGCGCGCCGATGAACTTGTACTCCGGCGTCCAGCCCATGGCGAAGGTGGTACCGCCGTTGAGCATCCAGCGCCAGTTGACGCGGCGATAGATCGATCGCCGCCAGGCGCGTGATCTGCGCGTTGTCGAAGTACGCGCGCGCGGTCAGCACCCCACAAAGTAGGATAGTCGTGTCGATAGGCGAGACTTCGGAGAGACGCAGCCGCTGGCCGGTGTTCATGTCGATGAAGTGGTAGAAGAAACCGTTTACCTGCTGCACGTGGTTGAGCAGAAACCTCAGCGTCGTGACCACGCGTGCGCCGATCTGGTGCTTTGGCATGTAGCCGCGAGAATGCCCGATCGCTAAGGCTGCGAGGCCAAAGCCTGTAGCGGCGATGCTGGCGGTGATGCGCTTGTCGGGCTCGCCGCTGGCCAAAGCGCGGTCACGCACCAGTCCGGTGCGCGGCGAAGCTTCGTTCCAGAAATAAAGAAATGCACGGTGACGATCTCTTCCAGAAGTTCCTCGTCGGTTAAGGCCGGATTGACGGGCTCTGACTGAGCCGGGTTCGCCGGCAAGGTTTGCGACTGCGCAAACAAGGCTGAGCGCATCAGCGGATAGCTCGCAGCGCTCCTGGCGAGCAGGAGTAAGGCTTCGCGCCGCGTCATGCGGGCATACCAAGTTGGCGAGGATCGGTTACGGACACTGAGCTAAGGGCAGAAACTTGCCTCATTATTTCATGGCTTTGAGGACGCCGTTGTTCCGATACCGTTTCATAGATTCGGCAACCGTATATTCCTGTTGCTTACATCGGCGATGCTCAGACGATGTACGTCCGATAACGTGAAACCGTGAAAAAATCTCATTTGCGAATCTTTGTTTTCAACGGTTTAGACGACAAATCTATCGCAAAATCTTGAGCCCGTGAGAGTTACAGGCAAAATCTAGATTTCAAAGAGCTTACGCGGCGGTTTTGACGAGCAAACCGCCAGAGCCGACGTGGCAAAATCCGGCACACCCTGGGGTGTCCGCGAAGGATTCTACCGAATATCTAAACGCGCCGCCCGGGAAAAACGCGGCGACGAAGTTACGAAGGTCGTAGAAATTCCCACAATGGGAATCACCCTCTATTTCGAGGTATGTGCCATATTCAGAACCTAGAGGTTTGAGATCGTTCCGCCGGTGATTCGGGCCACCAAGCTTTGTGCCGTGCCTCCGGCACTCAGCCACTTGGAGGGCACGATCCCCGCCGTTGAAACGGCGGGCTAACCTATGACACGCCTACGGCGCTGAGGGAATCCTCGATCCCACAGACTCGAAGGGGGATGGTTGAGCGGAGTACCCCGGGGTGTATCGATTACAGGATGCTTGCTGGGCCACGTGCGCCTACTCCATCGCTTCCAGTGCCGCCATGGTCTCGATACCGTTCCATAAATTCTGCAAGCGTATGTTCTCGTTGCTTGAGTGCTGATTGTTGTCGTAATTAGCGATGGGAACAGTAATGGTGTGCACGCCTAACGTGTTCTCGATCATCTCCAGCGGTACACTGCCTCCCATTGTCGGCAGCTTTACGACCGGACCGCGAGCGCTTTCGACAGCGGCGATCACCTCCTGTGCGATGGGCAGATCCATCGGCGTGCGCACCGCGTTGTATCCGTCGTCGAGCTGCACGTATGCGACATAAGGATGCGAGGTCAACGTCTGCTTGTCTGGCGTCGTGTTGGTGATGAAGTATCCCTGCGACGTGATGTAGTCGACCACGCGCTGCTGCTGCGTCTTCCAATCGAGACCTTTCACCAGGCGCATGTCGATATCGACGGTTGCGGTTGAGGGAATCACGTTGGTGTGTTGAGCTCCGACGTGTGCCGACGCGAAGCCATCGATGTTCAGCGACGGTTGGTTCAACAGTTCGACAAGCGTTTTACCATCGCCATCGGTGTGACCGAGCGCGAATTCCTTCTCCAGCATCGGCCCATTGTTGGGAGCTTCGGCGACGGCCTGCTTCTCCAGCGCAGTAAGTGGAGTGATACCGTCGTAGAAGTGCGGGATGAGCACGTGGCCGCTCTTGTCTTTCATGCCGGCCAGCAGCTGCGCCAGCATCATCGCCGGATTGGGAGCCCAATTGCCGTAGTGGCCGCTGTGCAGTCCGCGATTCGGGCCGTAAACAGTGATCGCCAGATGCGTGACTCCACGCGCGCCGAAGACCACGGTCTGGCGCCCGCTCTGATCGACCGGCCCATCGCAGATCAGCCAGATATCGCCGCCGAGCTCATCCTTATATTTAGCGAGAACTGCTCCGAGATTGGTTGATCCGGCTTCTTCTTCACCCTCCCAGACGAAGCGCAGATTGGCCTTGGGATGAATGTTCGCCGCCTGCAAAGCGTCAAGCGCTGTGAGCTGCGCGATGATAGCGGCTTTGTCGTCGGAGGCTGAACGCGCGTAAATGCGCGGCTCGCCGTTGACCATTTTCGTTACAGGTGTGAACGGGGCCTTCGTCTCCCAGTCCTCGGGAGTCACCGGCTGGCCGTCGTAGTGGGCATAAAAGACGATGGTTTGCTTCGCTCCGGGGGTCTTAAGTCTCACCAAAAACCACCGGGTTCGCCCCATCGGCTTCCAACAGCCGCGCCGAAACGTGTCGTTTTTCAAGCGCCTGAACCAGCGTCTCGGCATTGCGGCGAATGTTCGCCTTGTCGCTCGCGACGTTGGGAATCGCCAAAAGCGACGTGAATTCCTGCAGGATCTGCTGCTCGTGCGCCGCGCGGTATTGGTCGGCCGCGGCTTTGGGGGTGGTCTGGGCGAAGAAACTGGGCGGCAAAGAAAACACAGAAGCGGCGAGGAGCACAGCAAGGCGCTGTCGAATCATGCGAAAGAATATACGCGAGCTTACGCCTACTCGCGAATCAGCCGCTCAGCGCCGGGGCGCTGATCAATTCGATCTGTGTGGTTGCGTTTGCTTCTCCGAAAAGAAGTGGCGCACCCAGTTTGGAAATGTCCGACAATTCGGCGTCGCTATAGTGGGCGCTCCAGCCAGACAGGATGCTTCGAGTCGATACGTTCCGGGCTTGAGTTCGTTCGAGAACGCACCGGAGTCGTAGGTGAAGGTACCGGAGGTAGACTGCCCAGGTTTCAAGAGCACTGCAACCTGTGCCAGCTTGTCGGCAGGGTTCCTCGTATGGAAACCCTCCCATCCCACACATGACCCGCCGTAGCCTCCTTCATAGTGGCTGCCGGAACTGTCTTCCAGACGAGCATAAAGGTGGGGCCCGTTTGTGCAGTCGGGATCCCATGCCGATCGAGGAACCGTCGCCGGGCCATTGCTGACGTTCGTGATGGTGTAAGACACGACGATTTTGTCTCCGATCTGATATTGCTTCTGCTCAGTTCGTACCGAAAAGCTGACGTCATTCGCACGCACGAAGGGTTGCTGAGCCGAGAGCGGACCGCTTAGCAGCGCAGTAATTGCGACGGCAAGCAGGATGAAACGGTCGAGGGATGAGGTAAAACTCGCGATAATATTGCTGGCTGCCCGACACGGGTTCTGCCCGGTGACTGCTGCTTCGCGGTTCACGGCTTCGTCCAATCTTCGATCTTCAACCGCTTAATACGATGAAAGCTGCGGTCGCTGGTCACCAGCGTAGCTCCGGCAGAGAGTGCCTGAGCTGCGATCATCAGGTCCATGTTGCCCATCGGGGTACCCGCAGCTTCGATCTCAGCGCGAATGTCGGCATAGTGCCTGGCCGCAGCCGAATCCCAGGGCAGGATGTCAACGCGGAGCAGGAATTCTTCGACCGCGAATCGGAGATTTTTCGCGTCGGGCCGTCGTGCTAGCCCGAAGCGCAACTCGGCTTCTGTAATCACTGAAATGGAAACGGCTTCCATCGGTGTTCTGGCGAGATGCTGACGTACGCGAGGCGGGCTCCCTTTCAGGATGTAACTTACGGTGTTCGTATCCAGCAGGTAACGTGCCGCCATTAGAAGAGGTCACGTTTCTGCGGTGGAGTCTGGTCGCGGTCGCTGAGGAAATCACCGGGTATGTCGATCTTCTTGAGCAGCTCAAAAAACTCCTGCCACGACTCTGGACGCCGTGACAGAATGACATCCCCGGTGCGAGGATCGCGGCGAACATATACTTCGGAACCTTCGAAGCGATACTCGGCAGGCAAGCGCACTGCCTGGCTGCGCCCATTGCGAAAGAGCTTTGCAGTTTGCGCCATGGTTTTTCTCCTTCTGCGTGGTCTATATCGATGATATATGACAGCGTATCCACAGGCAAGCCGGTTTTAGGGCGTTGACGACTGGCCTTTGCGTTGCTACACTGAATAGGTTCTGCGAGTTCTGCGGAGCCACGCTGTAGGTGTGGCAGGTTGTGAACGTAACGATCCTGTATAATCATTCAGGATTTCCTCGCTGAAACGAGCCTGCGCTACCGTTGGACTTTCCACGGGTATGCAGGCCGAGGCAACGAAACGGAGTGCCTTCGTGAGCTTCAATCCGCTGCGCCGTCAAGGCTGCGGTGGAACGACCTCGGCGCCACCGTCGTTCGCTTGACCAGATCGGAACCAAGTCCCTGCCGTACGTGTGTGCGGGGAGTATGGGCAGATTGAGTTCTGTCCAGTCCCAATGTGGGATCGATTGCGCGTGAGCGCATCGTGCGCGTGAGTAGCGCAAGTGCGCCGCGAGGCGAATTGCGATCCCTCGGCGGCTGAAGCCGCCTAGTATTCGCGGCTAAAGCCGCTATATAGAAGATTGAAGGTTATCGGCGTGGCTGAAGCCGCGCCCCTTCGAAGGCGTGGTGAATATCGCGCCAGGATTCAAGGAGCTGGAAAGAGTGCCTACATTCAATCAATTGGTGCGCAAGGGCCGGCAGGCGCCGAAGTACAAGACGGCGAGTCCAGCCCTTCAGTCCTGCCCGCAACGTCGCGGGGTTTGCACCCGCGTCTACACCCAGACGCCCAAGAAGCCGAACTCGGCGCTGCGCAAGGTCGCGCGCGTGCGGCTTACCAACGGCATCGAGGTGACGACTTACATTCCCGGCGTCGGCCACAACCTGCAGGAGCACTCGATTGTGCTCATTCGCGGCGGCCGTGTGAAAGACCTGCCGGGTGTGCGCTATCACGTGGTGCGGGGAACGCTGGACTCGGTTGGCGTGGCCGGCCGTAAGCAGAGCCGCTCGAAGTACGGCGCCAAGCGGCCGAAGGCCTAAGCGGGGCTAAAGCCCCTTGTTTTTGGGAGACAGTTTATGGACGACCTGAAGGTCGTCCCCTTCGAGGCCTGAAGGCCAGCCGAAGGCTTAACGAGGATTTATGCCGAGAAAAGGACATATCGCCAAGCGCGAGACCCTGAGCGATCCGGTGTACGGATCGCAGTTGGTCAACAAGTTTGTGAACTCCATGATGTGGGACGGCAAGAAGTCCACCGCCCAGGGCATCTTCTACAGCGCGATGAAGAAGCTGGAAGATAAGGGTGGCGACGAGGCCCTCAAGCTGTTCAAGAAGGCCGTGGAGAACGCCAAGCCGGTGCTGGAAGTGAAGACCCGCCGTGTAGGCGGCGCCAACTACCAGGTTCCGGTCGAAGTGAACGCCGACCGTCGCACCTCGCTGGCGATCCGCTGGATTTTGACCTACAGCCGTGGCCGCGGCGAGAAGGGCATGATCGACAAGTTGAGCAACGAGCTGCTCGATGCGGCCAATAATCGCGGCGCTGCCGATCAAGAAGAAGGAAGACGTACACCGCATGGCCGAGGCTAACAAGGCCTTTGCGCATTATCGCTGGTAAGAAACTGCAGGTCCCTCGTTGGCTTCGCCGCCTCGGGATGACACACGAATGCAGGTCCCTCACCCCTGAAGGGGGTTCGGGATGACAAACAGATAAATGGGTTGCGGCGCACCTGAAGGCGCGCCCTTCCAAAGCGAAAAAAGATTAACGGCGCACTGAAGGTGTGCCCTTTCAGGAAAACGGAAGAAGATTGTGCCCAGACAAGTTCCATTAGAGCGTTGCAGGAATATCGGCATCATGGCCCACATCGATGCCGGTAAGACCACCACGACGGAGCGCATCCTGTTCTATACAGGACGCACGCACCGTATTGGTGAGGTCCATGAAGGCACCGCGACGATGGATTGGATGGCGCAGGAGCAGGAGCGCGGCATCACCATCACGTCGGCGGCCACGACCTGCTTTTGGAAAGATATTCGCATCAACATCATCGACACGCCTGGCCACGTTGACTTCACCGCCGAGGTGGAGCGTTCGCTGCGCGTGCTCGACGGCGCCTGTGCCGTATTCGACGCCGTGCATGGTGTCGAGCCGCAGTCGGAAACCGTGTGGCGCCAGGCCGATAAATACGGCGTTCCGCGCATTTGCTTCATCAACAAGATCGACAAGATGGGTGCCGATTTCGAGCACGCCATCGACACCATCCGCAAGCGCCTGAATGCCAAGCCGGTCGCGATTCAGTTGCCCATCGGGCAGGAAGACAAGTTTAAGGGCGTCATCGATCTGCTGCAGATGAAAGCCATCGTCTGGAAGGACGAGATGATGGGCGCCGAGTACCACGTCGAAGAAATTCCCGAAGAGCTGAAGAAGAAGGCCGCGGCGTATCACCAGATCCTGGTCGAGACGGTCGTCGAAAACGACGATCAGGACGAGTTGATGCACAAGTACATCGAGGGCGAGCCCATCGGCGAGGCCGAATTGAAAGCCGCCCTGCGTCGCGCCACCCTCAAGATGAAGCTGTTCCCGGTAATCTGCGGAACCGCCTTCAAGAACAAGGGTGTGCAGCCGCTGCTCGATGCGGTCATCGATTACCTGCCTTCCCCGCTGGACGTTCCTCCAGTCAAGGGAATCAATCCCGAGACCGGTGCGCAAGAAGAGCGTCCGGTGGATGACAAGGCCCCGTTCGCGGCCCTCGCATTCAAGATCATGACCGACCCGTTCGTCGGCCAGCTGACCTTCATCCGGGTGTACTCGGGTTCGCTGAAGACCGGCGATAGCGTCTATAACAGCGGGCGCAAGCGCACCGAGCGCATTGGACGACTGCTGCAGATGCACGCCAACAAGCGGGAAGAGATCAGCGAAATCTACGCCGGCGACATCTGTGCCTGCGTCGGACTGAAGAACATTACGACCGGCGACACCATCTGTAACGACGATCACCCAATCGTGCTCGAGTCCATCGAATTCCCGGCCCCGGTGATTGCGGTGGCGGTCGAGCCTAAGACCAAGGCCGATCAGGAAAAGATGGGCATCGCTCTGGGCAAGCTGGCGCAGGAAGATCCGACCTTCAAGGTCAGTACCGACCCTGACAGCGGCCAGACGATCATCGAAGGCATGGGTGAGTTGCACCTCGAGATCCTGGTTGACCGCATGATGCGCGAGTTCAACGTGCAGGCCAACGTCGGCAAGCCGCAGGTGGCGTATCGCGAGACCATCCGCAAGGCGTCGCAGGCGGAGGGCAAGTACATTCGCCAGACCGGCGGCAGCGGCCAGTATGGACACGTACGCATTCGGCTGGAACCGAACGAGCCGGGCAAAGGCTACGAGTTCATCAACGATGTCGTGGGCGGCGTGATTCCCAAGGAATTCATCAAGCCGGTGGACCAGGGTATCAAGGAAGCGCTCGAAGGCGGCGTGCTGGCCGGCTATGAGATGGTCGACGTCAAGGCCACGCTCTACGACGGCAGCTATCACGATGTCGATTCCAACGAAATGGCGTTCAAGATTGCCGGCTCGATGGCATTCAAGGAAGCGGCGCGCAAGGCCAGCCCGGTTCTGCTGGAGCCGGTGATGTCGGTGGAAGTGGTTGTGCCCGAGGAGTACATGGGCACCATCATCGGCGACCTGAGCAGCCGTCGCGGCCGCATCGAGGCGCTGGATCATCGCGCTGGTTCGCAGGTGATCAAGGCGATGGTTCCGCTGGCCGAGATGTTTGGATACGCGACGAATATGCGTTCCAGCACCCAGGGCCGCGCCACCTTCAGCATGCACTTCGCGCACTATGAAGAGGCGCCCCGCGCAGTGGCAGAAGAAATTATTGCGAAGGTGCAGGGCAAAAGTCCTGCAGGAACGAAGTAGTTCGGGGTTAGAGGTTCAACCGTTTTACTAGACATACGGAGCTCTTATGGCGAAAGAGAAATTTGACCGCAGCAAGCCGCACGTGAACGTAGGCACGATCGGACACATCGATCATGGCAAGACGACGTTGACGGCGGCCATCACCAAGGTTCTGTCGAAGCACAACCCGAACATCAAGTTCCGCAGCTTCGATTCGATTGACAACGCGCCGGAAGAGCGCGAGCGCGGCATCACCATTGCCACGGCGCACGTCGAGTACGAGACCGCCAACCGGCACTACGCGCACGTCGACTGCCCCGGCCACGCCGACTA
This sequence comes from uncultured Acidobacteriaceae bacterium, assembly GCA_963819645.1. Lineage (GTDB taxonomy): Bacteria > Acidobacteriota > Terriglobia > Terriglobales > Acidobacteriaceae > CAVVDY01. The sequence continues at coordinate 1,294,697 of CAWFWZ010000001.1, read as the reverse complement.
CATCAAGAACATGATTACCGGCGCGGCGCAGATGGATGGCGCGATTCTGGTAGTCGCCGCCACCGACGGTCCGATGCCGCAGACCAAAGAGCACGTGCTGCTGGCCCGCCAGGTCGGCGTGCCCTACGTGGTCGTGTTCCTCAACAAGTGCGATGCGGTCGAAGATCCCGAGCTGATCGATCTGGTCGAGATGGAAGTGCGCGAGTTGCTGACCAAGTACAACTTCCCGGGCGACGATCTGCCGGTGGTTCGCGGCTCGGCGCTGGGAGCGCTGAACGGCGAAGCGCAGTGGGAAGCCAAGATCGACGAGCTGATGGAAGCGGTCGACAAGAACGTTCCGCTGCCGGCGCGCGACATCGACAAGCCGTTCCTGATGCCGATCGAAGACATCTTCTCGATTCAGGGACGCGGCACGGTGGTGACGGGCCGTATCGAGCGCGGCAAGGTGAAGGTTGGCGAGGAGTCGGAGATTGTCGGCTTCCGCGAGACCCGCAAGACGGTTGTGACCGGCGTGGAAATGTTCAAGAAGCAGCTGGACGAAGGTCTGGCGGGCGACAATGCCGGACTGCTGCTGCGCGGCATTGCGAAAGAAGACGTCGAGCGCGGCATGGTTTTGGCCAAGCCCGGCTCGATTACGCCGCACACCAAGTTCAAGGGCGAAGTTTACGTGCTGTCGAAAGATGAAGGCGGACGTCACACTCCGTTCTTCAAGGGCTATCGGCCGCAGTTCTACTTCCGCACCACCGACGTGACGGGCGTGGCGACACTGCCGGCGGGCACCGAGATGGTGATGCCGGGCGACAACGTGGCGCTCGAGATTGAGCTGATTACTCCGGTCGCGATGGAGAAAGGTCTGCGCTTCGCTATCCGCGAAGGTGGACGCACCGTCGGCGCCGGAACGATCAGCGAGATCATCGCTTAGAGTTTTCGGGATCCCACATATGCCAACAGAAGGGATATGTGGGCCACCCGAAGTGAGTGAGTTGTGGGATCCCACTCATTCCAAATGCAGGAATGAGTGGGGCACCCGAACATTAACGGCGGCAAGAGCCGCAGGGCAGATGGCGGAAACGCTGACGAGCCCCAGCACAAGATCTTTGAGAGAAAACTAACGTGATTGGCAAAGAACGAATCCGGATCCGCTTGAAGGCGTATGACTATCGCGTACTCGACCAGTCCACTGGCGAGATCGTGGACACGGCGCGGCGTACCGGGGCGCAGATTGCTGGCCCCATACCGCTACCCACGGTGAAGAACAAGTATTGCGTGCTGCGTTCGCCCCACGTGGACAAGAAGTCGCGCGAACAGTTTGAGATCCGCACCCATAAGCGCCTGCTCGATATCCTCGAGCCCACGCAGCAGACGGTCGATGCTCTGATGAAGCTCGAGCTTCCCGCCGGCGTGGACGTGGAGATCAAGGCGTTCGGGAAAGAGCACAAGTAAGCTGTCAGCCATCAGCTCTCAGCCGTCAGCAAGAACGGCGGGCAGTGGCCGCAAGGCTAGCGAGAGAGGGATTAGGCAGGCAGTCAGGTAGAACAAGCTGAAAGCTGACGGCTGATAGCTGACAGCTCGAAGAAACAAAGCTTCCGTGGCGTGAGCCCTCGGTGCAAGAAAACCGAAATCAGGAAGCAGAGTTAAGAGGACAACATGGCAGTCAACGGAATTTTAGGAAAGAAAGTCGGAATGACGCAGCTGTTCGATGACAAGGGCGATGTTCGCCCGGTCACCGTACTGAAGGCGGGCCCGTGCGTAGTCACACAGCGTAAGACCGCTGCCAAGGACGGCTACGAAGCAGCGCAGATCGGCCTGGTCGAGTTCGTGAAGGAATCGCGCATGACCAAGCCTGCGCTGGGACACTTCAAGAAGAACAAACTGCCTCCAATGCGCTTCCTGAAGGAAGTGTCCATCGTGGTGGACGGCGCCGATGAAGCGGCCGATGGCGTCAAGGTCGGCGACAAAGTTCTGGTGGACCTGTTCGACGGCGAGAAGTTTGTCGATGTGGTCGCCACCAGCAAGGGTCGCGGGTTCGCCGGCGTGGTAAAGCGTCACAAGTTTGCCGGCGGCGCGGCTTCGCATGGATCGATGTTCCAGATCACCGGTTCGATCGGCTCATCGGCGTTCCCTTCCCGCGTGTTCAAAGGCATGCGCATGGCGGGACACATGGGCGTGGACCAGAAGACGATCCGCAATCTGCGGGTGCTGGGCGTCGATCGCGACGAAAACCTGCTGGTGGTTGAGGGCGCCGTGCCTGGTCCGAAAGACGGGTACGTATTGATCAACAAGGCGAAGCGGCCACCCAGAGAGCGTCGTGGATTTGGCGGCTCGGGCACGGTCGATCCGTTGAAGGCTTCGAAGCGCCAGGCGGCGAAGAAGAAGTAGCTAGCAATTAGCAGCTAGCAATTAGTTGTTGACGGTTTGTGAAGGGCACGGCTTCAGCCGTGCCGAGCGAGAAGGGGAGTCGCGGGCTTTAGCCCCTGAGGCGGGTCCCAAGGCGAAACGGAAGAAGATTATGGCGACGATTGATGTACTAAATCTCGGTGGCGAAAAGGTAGGCACGTTGGAGCTGGCCGATGAAGTTTTCGGCGCGGTCAACGAAGACCTGCTCTGGGAAGCGGTAAAGCACTACCGCGCCGGGCAGCGTGCCGGAACCCATGCCACGAAGACTCGCGGCCTGGTAAGTGGCGCGGGCAAGAAGTTGTGGAAGCAGAAGGGCACGGGACGCGCGCGTATCGCGTCGATCCGTTCCCCACTGTGGCGGCATGGCGGCACGGTTCACGGACCGAAGCCCCGCTCCTACGACTACACCTTCCCGCGCAAGAAGCTGCTGGGCGCGCTGCGCTCGGCGCTGGCGGCGAAGCTGCAGGACGGCAAGCTGGTGGTGGTCGAAAACTTCGAGCTGACGGAAACCAAGACCAAGTCGTTCCGTCAGGCGCTCGACAAGCTGAATGCCAAGGGCAAGACGCTGCTGGTCGAGAACGGCGCCGGCAACCAGAACCTGCACCTGAGCTCGCGCAACCTGAAAGGTGTCGAACTGGTGCCGGGCAACCAGGTGCATCCTTATCACCTGCTGCGTTATGAGAGCGCTGTGTTTTCGCGGCCTGCGCTGGAGAAGCTGCAGGACTCGCTGAAGGCCTCGGCGCCGAAGCACAAAGCGGAGGTGGCGTAATGAAATCGGCCTATCAGACGATTCGCAAGCCGGTCATCACCGAAAAGGGCCTGGGCGTAAAGGAAACCGAAGGCACGCTGGTGTTCCAGGTTGCGGTGAACGCCTCGAAGAACGAGATCAAGCAGGCTGTACAGAGCATTTTCAAGGTGAAGGTGGACTCGGTCCGCACTGCGACCTTTGTCGGCAAGGAGCGTCGCCGCGGCAAGTTCACCGGCTATCGCCCCGACTGGAAGAAGGCGTACGTGAAGTTGAAGGCGGGCGAGAAGATGCCCGAGTACGCGGAGAATCTGTAAGACAGTGGCCGGTGGCTAGTGGCCAGTGGCCCGAGAGTTTCAAGTTTCTTGCGAATAGCGAGAAGCGAATGGCGAAGAGCGATTATGGCAATCAAGACATACAGACCGGTTACTCCGACGCGTCGGTTTACTACCTCGACCGTCAACAGCGATCTGACGACCAACCGGCCGTACAAGCCGCTGACTGAACCGAAGCGGCGCACCAGCGGACGCCGCAATTCCGGCGACCTGACGATCTGGCATCGTGGCGGCGGACACAAGCGCAAGCTGCGCACTCATCGATTTCAAGCGCGATAAGTTCGGCATTCCTGCAACTGTCGCGTCCATCGAATACGATCCGAACCGTTCGGCGCGCATTGCACTGCTGAATTACGCCGACGGCGAGAAGCGTTACATCGTGTGCCCGGTTGAGCTCAAGGTGGGATCGAAGATCGTGAGCGGGCCGGAAGCCGACATCCTGGTAGGCAATGCCCTGCCCTTGCGCAACATTCCTCCCGGCACCACGGTGCATAACATCGAGCTGAAGCCGGGCAAGGGTGCGCAGATGGCGCGCTCCGCCGGAGCCCAGGCACAGCTGGTTGCCAAAGAAGGCGATTACGCACTGCTGAAGCTGCCTTCCGGTGAGACCCGCAAGGTGCTGGTGGATTGCATGGCGACCATCGGCCAGGTGGGCAACACCGATCACGAAAACGTTTCCATCGGCAAGGCCGGACGCACCCGCTGGATGGGTATTCGTCCCACCAACCGTGGCGTGGTCATGAATCCGGTCGACCATCCGCATGGCGGTGGCGAAGGCAAGACCAGCGGCGGACGTCACCCGGTGACCCCGTGGGGCCAGCCGACACGCGGCTACAAGACACGCAACAACAAGCGGACCGATAAGTTCATCGTGAGCCGCAACAAGAAGAAGTAGGACTGAGACGATATGGCACGTTCGACAAAAAAAGGTCCGTTCATCGATTCGTACCTGGTGGCCAAGATTGAGGACATGAATGCGCGCAACGAGAAGAAAGTTGTGCGCACCTGGTCGCGCCGCTCAACCGTGATCCCCGAAATGGTGGGACACACGCTGGCGGTACACAACGGCAAGAAGTTCATTCCGGTGTACGTAACCGAAAACATGGTTGGCCACAAGCTGGGCGAGTTCAGCATGACGCGCTCATTCAAAGGCCACTCGGTGAAGGCAGCGACCGAGACGTCGGCGAAGCCGGCGCCGCGAGGCTAAGGAGACGACATGGAATTCACCGCCAAACTGAATTACGTGCGCGTCTCGCCGCAGAAGGCCCGCCTGGTGCTGGACCTGATCAAGGGACGCCGCGTGGAAGAAGCTCTCGACACCCTGAACTTTGCCAAGAAGGGTATCGCGCCGGCGATGTACAAGCTGCTGCGCTCGGCGGTTGAGAACGCGAATTATCTGAGCGCGGAGAAGAACCTGGACGTCGATCTCGACCGCCTGTACGTGAAGAGTGCGATCGCCAACGAAGGTCCACGCATGAAGCGTATCCGTCCGGCGCCGATGGGCCGCGCTTATCGCTACCAGCGGCGCATCTCGCACCTGGAGATCGTGCTGGCGGAGAAGGTTTCGGGCAACGGCAAGGCCGAGCTGGCTACGACGGTCGGCGACGGCAAGGCCGGCTCCGGCGAAGAAGGCGGCAAAGAAGGCTCCGGCGAAGAAGTCGGCTGCGAAGAAGACGGCAGCCAAGAAAACTCCGGCAAAGAAATTTGCCGGCAAGAAGTCGACGAAGAAGTAAGTAGATCCCTCGCGGACTAAAGTCCGCTCGGGATGACACAAAATGAAGTTCATGGCACGGCTGAAGCCGTGTCCCTTCAAAGCAAAGCGGCGCGACTAAAGTCGTGCCCCTTCGGGAAGAAGCGAAATTATGGGACAGAAAGTCCATCCATACGGATTTCGACTGGGCGTGACCAAGCCGTGGCGTTCGCGCTGGTTCGTCGAGCGCGACTACGACAAACTGCTGCTGGAAGACGTGAAGCTCAAGGCCGAGCTGAAAGACAAGCTCAAGTCGGCGGGCGTCAGCTCGATCGAGATCGAGCGTCCGGGCAACAAGCTGCGCATCATCATCCGCACTGCGCGTCCGGGAATCATCATCGGCCGCAAGGGCGCTGAGATCGACAAGCTGAAGCAGGAGATCCAGAAGCGCACCAACCGCGACGTCTACGTCGACATTCAGGAAGTGCACAAGCCTGAGCTAGACGCGCAACTGGTGGCCGAGAACATTGCGCTGCAGCTGGAAAAGCGTGTCGGCTTCCGCCGTGCGATGCGTAAGGCGGTGGATTCGGCGCTGCGCTTCGGCTGCAAAGGCATCAAGGTCCGCGTGAGCGGCCGCCTGAACGGCAATGAAATCGCGCGTTCGGAATGGTATCTCCAGGGACGGCTGCCGTTGCACACGCTGCGTGCCGATATCGATTACGGCTTTGCCGAGGCACATACCACGTACGGCATCATCGGCGTGAAGTGCTGGGTGTACAAGGGCGAAATTTATCGCGAGAAGCGTCGCGAACCGCAGGCTGCAGGCGGCGGAGCGTTTTAAGGAAGCTGTTAGCCGTCAGCTATCAGCTGTCAGCTGAAGCAGTCCCGAAGGGACGACAGAGCTTAGCCCAGCGCTTCAGCGCTGGGTAGGACGCAGGAACAATTTAAGAGTCCCGATAGGGACGGCACCAAAAACAGGTTGTGGCTTCTCGAAAACTGAGAGCTGACGACTGACAACTGAGAGCTTCTTATGTTGATGCCAAAGAAAGTTAAGTACCGCAAGCAGCAGCGCGGTCGTATGTGCGGCAAAGCGTGGCGCGGCGGCGAGCTATCGTTCGGCGACTTCGGCCTGAAGGTGATGGAGCCGGGATGGATTACCGACCGGCAGATCGAAGCCAGCCGTGTCGCCATGACGCGTTTCGTCAAGCGTGGCGGCAAAATCTGGATCCGTCTCTTCCCCGATAAGCCGGTCACCAAGAAGCCGGCCGAAACCCGTATGGGTAAAGGCAAGGGAGCGCCGGATCACTGGGTCGCCGTAGTGCGGCCGGGCAAGATCCTGTTCGAGATGGAAGGCGTCTCGCAGGCTGATGCTGCCGAAGCCATGCGCCTGGCCTCGCACAAGCTGGGCCTGCGTACCAAGTTCGTGGCGCGCGAAGGCGTGCACTAGAAAAAGTTGTCAGTTGTCGGTTGTCAGTTGTCAGAAAGACACGACAGGATAGCCGGCGATTGGCGAAACGTAGAGCGGGACAGTCGAAGGTCGCAGTTTTACTGACAACCGACAACTGACAACCGACAACTGGACTTAAGAATGAATATCGAAAAGATTCGTAACCTGACCGACACCGAACTGACGCACCAGCAGCGCGAGCTGGCGGACCAGCTCTTCAAGCTGAAGTTTCAGCTCAACATGGGCCAGACCGAGAGCCTGAAGAAGATCCGCGAGATGCGCAAAGACATTGCGCGCATCAACACCGTGGCTCGCGAGAAGCAGATTGCTGCCGGCAACGGCGCGGTGCAAGGCTGCCGCCCGTAGCGGCTGAGGCTAAGCCGGTCAAGGCGAAGGCGAAGAAGCCGATAGCGGCGAAGAAAGCGGCCAAGAAGAAGACGGCTGCAACGGAGAAGAAGTAAGCCATGGCCGAGACGACCGCAACTGAAACCAAGAAAGTAAGCCACCGCAAGACGTTAATCGGCGAAGTGGTATCGACCAAGATGGCCAAGACCATCGTGGTTGAGGTCCGCCGCCAGAAGGCGCACCCGTTCTACAAGCGCGTCGTAGCTCGCAGCAAGAAGTTCTACGCGCACGACGAGAACGGCACTGCTCGACTGGGTGACTTTGTGCAGATTGAAGAATCGCGTCCGCTGTCGAAGCTGAAGCGCTGGACGTTGAAGAACATTGTGCAGCGCGCGGCGCTGGTTCCGGGCGAGATCAAGGCTCCGGTAGAGCCGGCGGTATAGTTTCCCACCCTGTCGCCCAATGAAGGCGACAGAATGGGGCACCCAAGTGAGTTGGGTCATCCGGCCGATCTGGTTCGGGGGCGTGAAGGAGAGATTGTTATGGCAGTGATGATGAGAAGCATGCTCGATGTCGCCGACAACTCCGGCGCGCGCAAGCTGCAGATGATTCTGCCGCTGGGCGGCTCGACCGGACTAGTGGCAGGACTGGGCGACGTGATTACCGCTGCGGTCAAGGAAGCTTCGCCCGACGGAACGGCGAAGAAGGGAACGGTGGTGAAGGCCGTGATCGTGCGGACTCGTAAAGAGCATCGCCGCCGCGACGGCACCTACATCCGCTTCGATCAGAATGCGGCGGTGCTGATCAATGAAGCCGGCGAGCCTGTAGGCACGCGCGTCTTTGGCCCGGTAGCCCGTGAGCTGCGCGAGAAGCGGTTTTTGAAGATTGTTTCGCTGGCGCCGGAAGTGCTGTAAAGCGGCCATTGGCATTTAGCTCTTGGCTCTTGGCCAAAAGCGAGAAGTAACTGAGAGCTGACGGCTGATAGCCGAAAGCTAAAAAGGTTTCGAGACACATGGACAGAGCACACAAAATCGTAGATATCCGCCGCAACGACAACGTGCGGGTGATTACCGGACGTGACAAGGGCAAAGAAGGCCGCGTGCTGCGCGTGATTCCGCGCGAAGGCAAGGTGCTGGTCGAGCACGTCATGATGGTGAAGAAGAACGTGCGGCCGAATCCGCAGCGCAATATCAAGGGCGGCATTGCCGAGCAGGAGAGCACGATCTCCATCAGCAACGTGATGCTGGTCTGCAACTCGTGCAAGCGCCCGGTGCGCCTGGCTCACGAAAAGCGCGGCGACCGTCACGTGCGTGTGTGCAAGAACTGCAACAACACGCTGGAGAAAATGAAGCAATTAGCACTTGGCACTTAGCACTTGGCCAAGGCTGCAGACGAAACCGGGGTTGGCCAAATGCGAAGTGCTAAAGGCTAATCGCCAAATTGAACACCTCACGTAACGGTTCGAATCCGAGTCCGTGAGAAAGGTAGAAGCAGAGAATGGCAGACGAGAAAAAACCGAAAGCGGCGGGCGGCCAGAAGCCGCAGGGCGACAAGAAGCCGCAGCAGCAGGGCAAGAAGGCCAAGGCAGATCAGGTCGACGCAGCCGCAGAACAGCATGACGGCAAGCCGGCGCGGCCGAAGGCGAACAATCGCGCAACTGCGCGACTGCGCGACCGTTACTACAACGAAGTTCGTCCGGCGCTGATGAAGGAGCTAGGCCTGGAAAACCCAATGGCCGCTCCCAAGCTGGAAAAGATCGTCGTCAACATGGGCGTGGGCGAAGCGACGCAGAACGCCAAGGTCATCGACCCGGCAGCATCCGAAGTGGCCCAGATTACCGGCCAGAAGCCGATCATCACCAAGGCGCGGAAATCGATCGCGGCCTTCAAGGTTCGCGAAGGCATGCCCATCGGCGTGATGGTAACGCTGCGCGGCGATCGTATGTATGAGTTCTTCGATCGCCTGGTGAACATTGCCCTGCCCCGCGTGCGTGACTTCCGCGGAGTGCCGACCAAGTCGTTCGACGGTCGCGGCAACTTCACGCTGGGCGTGCGCGATCAGCTCATCTTCCCGGAGATCGATTACTCGAAGGTCGAGAAGATGAAAGGCATGAACATCACCATTGTGACCACGGCGGGCAGCGACGATCAGGCACGCGCCCTGCTGAAGCACATGGGAATGCCGTTTAGAACACAGCAGTAATTAGCAGTTGGCAATTGGCAATTGGCTAAAAGCGAAGAGCTAAAGGCGAACGGAATCAAGCTGAGAGCTGACGGCTGAGAGCTGACAGCTAACAAAGGAAAAATGGCGAGAACATCACATATAGCCAAGGCGAACAAGAAGCCTAAATTTTCGACCCGGCAGCACAACCGCTGCAAGATTTGCGGACGTCCGCGCGCGTACTATCGCAAGTTTGGCGTATGCCGCTTGTGTTTCCGCTCGCTGGCGCTGAAGGGCGAGATTCCAGGCGTTGCCAAGTCGTCTTGGTAGTAAAGCAGTTCCCTCGGGCCTAGAGGCCCTCGGGATGACAAAAATAAAGGGCTAGTCGGCACGACTGAAGTCGTGCCCTGACACAAGGCTCGCAGGCTCAGCAGCCTGATCTCACAGAGTGGGATAAACGCTGGTTTGAGTTCGTCGCGGCTGGTTCTTCTCACCCAATCTCGATTGGGGCCCCGGACAACAAGTCCGGACCGGGAAGCGAACGGGCGACGTAATTAGGAGATATCGAGCATGAGCATGAGCGATCCGGTCGCAGACTTCCTGGCGCGGGTGCGCAACGCGATCAGCGCCCGCCATCAGAAGGTGGACGTCCCTCTTTCCAAGCTGAAGGTGGAGATGGCCCGCATTCTGAAGGAAGAAGGCTACATCGCGAACTACAAGGCGACCGACGAAGAAGGCCGCAAGCTGCTGCGCGTGTACCTGAAGTACGACGGCGGCAACACTTCTCCAATTTCGCAACTGAAGCGCATTTCGCGTCCCGGCTGCCGGGTGTACGTGGGCCACGGCGAGATTCCGCGCGTGCTGGGCGGACTGGGCATCAACATCCTCACCACGCCCAAGGGCGTAATGACGGGCCGGCAGGCGCGCAAAGAAGGCGTCGGCGGCGAAGTCCTTTGTGAGATTTACTAGTAGCTGTCAGCTATCAGCCGTCAGCCGTCAGTAATATCGGCCGATCTGGCGAGGCGACAGCAATCAGGCCGGTGTTTCCGGCGAAGAGTTTAGCTGAGAGCTGACAGCTGATGGCTGACAGCTTATTGAGAGACAACATGTCGAGAATTGGAAAAAAGCCGATCCCGCTGCCCAAGGGCGTTACCTACGCCGTTGAAGGCACCACTGTTCGGGTAAAGGGACCCAAGGGCGAAGTCGTTACCCACTTGCCGGGTGGCGTGAAGTTTGAGCAGAACGACGGCATCCTGACCGTTACCCGCGATGACGATTCCAAGGCCGCGATCCACGGGCTGGTGCGCGCGCTGGTCTTCAATTCGGTCGAGGGCGTCACTAAGGGCTGGTCGAAGGAATTGGACATCGTCGGCATCGGCTATCGCGCCGAGTTGAAGGGCAAGGGCATCGTGGTCTTCACCCTGGGCTTTTCGCACCCCATCGAGTATCCGCTGCCTGCCGGTATCGACGTAACCATCGATCCCAAGCAGACGCACTTGACGGTCAGCGGCATCGACCGCCAGAAGGTTGGATTTGTTGCGGCAGAAATGCGCGCACTGCGTCCGCCCGATCCGTACAAGAACAAGGGCGTGCGCTATACCAACGAGCGCCTGAAGAAGAAGGTCGGCAAGACGGGCGCGAAGTAATAGCTAGTAATTAGTAGTTAGCAACTAGCAATTAGTAAAAGCCTGCAGGGCGAGACAATTCCTGTCCAGCACGTGAGTGCTGGGGATGCGCGAGGAAAGCAGGTCCCTCGCTGCGCTTCGGGATGACAAGATCTGAAAGAGCTAACGGCCGATGGCTGATAGCTGAGAGCTAAAGAGATGATTGGAAAAGCTTCAAAAGACCAAACGCGGCAGAAGATACACAGTCGCATTCGCAAGTCGCTGGCCGGCACCACGGAGCGTCCGCGGCTGAACATCTATCGTTCGGTAAATCACATTTATGCCCAGGTAATCGATGACGCCAAGGGCACGACCATCGTATCGGCTGCCTCCATTGAAAAGGGCAAGGCCGTAAAAGGCGAGAAGCGCCCGACCGGCGGCAATGTCGCTTCGGCTAAGGATGTAGGCAAGATGATTGCCGAGCGTGCCCAGCAGAAGGGCGTGAAGAAGGTCGTGTTCGATCGCGGCGGCTACCTGTATCACGGGCGCGTGAAGGCCCTGGCCGATGCCGCGCGCGCAGCAGGCTTGGAATTTTAGCGAAGTTTTATTGAGCGATAGGGGTCCTTCGACTCCGGCGGCAAAAGGCGCTGCTTCCGCTCAGGATGACAACGGTTTTGGAGAGTAACGGCAAATGCCAACAGTAAAGAAAAAGCTTGACGCTGGTCAGTACCAGCTGAAGGACCAGGTGGTCTCGATCAACCGCGTCACCAAAGTCGTGAAGGGCGGCAAGAACCTGTCATTCGCGGCGCTGGTGGTGGTGGGCGATCCCGGCTCCGGTGTGGTCGGCTACGGTTCCGGCAAAGCGAAGGAAGTTCCGCAGGCCATCCGTAAAGGCATCGAGTCGGCGAAGAAGAACCTGCTGCGGGTGGTGCTGACCCAGACCACGATTCCTCACCAGGTGCTGGGCCGCTACGGTTCCGGCATGGTACTGCTCAAGCCGGCTCCGGAAGGAACCGGCGTCATCGCAGGCGGTGCGGTGCGCGCGGTCATGACTTCGGCCGGGGTGCAGAACGTGCTGACCAAATCCATTGGGACGACCAACCCGCACAACGTGATCAAGGCCACGTTCGATGCGCTCGCCAAGTTGCGCGATCGCAAAGACGTTGCCGCCGCGCGCGGCAAGTCCGTCGAGGAGCTGTAATCATGGCGCGCACACGGAAGAAGATCGAAGCCAAGCCGGCATCAGCGGGAGCCAAGCTGCAGTTGAAGTGGATACGCTCGGCCATCCAGGCTCCGGTGAAGCAGAAGCTGGTCATCAAAGGCCTGGGCTTCACACGCCTGAATCAGGTGGTTGAGCGGGAAGACACGCCGTCGATCCGCGGCATGGTAGCCAAGGTGCCGCATCTGGTTGCGATAATTAGTTAGCGACGAGCTTCGAGCAACCAGCACTTGGTACTTAGCATTTAGCGCTTGGCTGAGGTTGGCCGGGTAGCTCATAGCTGAAACGAAACGAGCGGCGGACGCCGCAATGAGAATTTAGCCCAGCGCGTGAGTGCTGGGTATGCGATCCAAATACGGATCCGAGCCGCGTAGCGGCGACACAATAAGGTACACGAAATGAATCTCAGCAATCTGCGGGCTCCCCGCAAAGCGAACGAGAACAAGAAGCGCGTCGGCCGAGGTATGGGGTCGGGCATGGGCAAGACCTCGACACGTGGCCACAAAGGACAGGGATCGCGCAGCGGTTCCAGCATGATGCGTGGCTTTGAAGGCGGCCAGATGCCGCTGCATCGCCGTTTGCCGAAGCGCGGCTTCACCAACATCTTCAAGACCGAGTACGAGGTGGTGAACCTCGACCGGCTGGCTGAGCTCGGCGAGAAGGAGATTACTCCCGAAACGCTGCGCAAGGCGGGCGTGGTCAGCCGCAAGAAGTCGCTGGTAAAGGTGCTCGGCTCGGGCGAGTTGTCCGGCGCGCTGACCGTGCATGCCCACAAGTTTTCCAAGTCGGCCCAGGAGAAGATCGAGAAGGCTGGCGGCAAGGTGATGCAGTTGTCGGTGGTCAGTGCTCCGTCGTCAGAAAATAAGAAGTGAGTTGCAGGTACAGCGCCTTGGTGACTAGCACCGACGCACGCGAGTAAGATGAATAAAATCGGCCGGAAGCTGATGGCTGATTTTTGGCTTCCGGGTTCTAGCTGATGGCTGGCGGCTGATAGCTGACAGCTGTTTTCTGAGGGTTTTCTGTAATGCTTGAGAAGTTTGGCAACATCTTTCGCGTTCCCGACCTGCGCAAGCGCCTGATGTTCACCCTGGGCCTGCTGGCTGTCTATCGGCTGGGCGGACACATCCCCACGCCCGGCATCAATACCGACAAGCTGGCGGCGTTCTTCGACCAGCAGCGCGGAACCGTGCTTGGTTTCATCGACCTGTTCAGCGGCGGCCAGATGCGCCGGCTGACGATCTTCGCCCTGGGCATCATGCCCTACATCACGGCGTCGATCATTTTGCAGTTGATGACGGTGGTCTATGAGCCGCTGGCCAAGCTGCAAAAAGAAGGCGAGCTCGGACGCAAGAAGATTACCCAGTGGACGCGCTACCTGACGCTGGTGTTGAGCGCGGTACAGTCGCTGGGCATCGCCATTACGCTGGAACGCCAGGGCGACTTCGTCCGCAATCCCGGACCGGGCTTTGTGCTGATGACGATGCTGACGCTGACCACGGGCAGCGTCTTCATCATGTGGCTGGGCGAGCAGATTACTGATCGCGGCGTGGGCAACGGCATGTCGCTGCTGATCTTTGCCGGCATTGTTGTCGGTCTGCCGCGCGGTATTGCCGATCTGTGGGACAAAGTTCAGAACCAGGCATGGGGCGCGTTTACCGTGCCGGCCATCCTGCTGCTGGTAGCGATCATGATTGCGGTAGTCGCGTTCATTGTGTTTGTGGAACGCAGCGAACGCCGAATACCGGTGCAGTATGCCAAGCGCGTAGTCGGGCGCAAGGTGCTGGGTGGCCAGTCGACGCACCTGCCGTTGCGCGTGAACTCCGGCGGCGTCATGCCGGTCATCTTCGCCTCCTCGGTGCTGACGTTGCCGCAGACGTTGGGGCAGTTCTTTAAGGACAATCGCTACATCAAGCCGATGTTCGATGCCCTGCGTTGGGGCGAACCGCTGTACACCTTGCTGTACGCTGTCGGCATCGTTTTCTTCGCGTACTTCTACGTGTCCATCGTGTTCAACCCGACCGAGGTTGCCGACAACATGCGCAAGTACGGCGGCTTCATACCGGGTATTCGGCCGGGCGCGAGAACGGCGAATTACATTAACGAGATCCTGACCCGCATTACGCTGGTGGGCGCGCTATACCTGATCCTGATCTCGATCATTCCGGAATGGATGATTGCCGGTCTGCATCTCAACCACCTGTGGCTGGTCGGTGGGTTCTTTGAGAAGCTGCCCACCTGGGTCACCAACGGTTTGAATGTGAACTTCTATTTTGGCGGCACTTCCCTGCTGATCGTGGTCGGCGTGGCCATGGACACGGTGAACCAGATCGAGTCGCAGCTGGTCATGCGCCATTACGAAGGATTCACTTCACGCAGCGGTCGCGTACGCGGGCGCAGGGCGACGTGGTAAGAGAAGTTGTCAGCTATCAGCTTTCAGCTCTCAGTTTGTCCGTTGCTTGATGATGATTTTGCTCGAACCGAGAGAAACATCCAGGTTCAACGGGTATAGTTCTATCGGCTGGTTTTACTGATAGCTGACGGCTGAAAGCTGAGAGCTATCTTCGGAGCTACCGGGAGGCTCCGGCCCGCACGCGGGCAGAAAGAGCTGTTGTTCGGCTGACGGGGTCGAACATGACTGCACCGACATCCGCCGTGAGCTCTATGGCGAACGAGCGCATCGTGGGTCCAATCATTCTGTTGGGAGCGCCGGGCGCCGGTAAGGGCACGCAGGCCAAGCTGATCTCGAAGACGTTCGGGATCCCGCAGATTTCTACCGGAGACCTGCTGCGCGAGAACGTGGCGCGCGCAACGCCGCTGGGAATCAAAGCCAAGGCCGTCATGGGCACGGGCGCGTTGGTTCCCGACCAGCTTGGTGCTGGACATGGTGACAGGCCGCCTGCAGGAGGCCGATTGTGAACGCGGATTTATCCTGGATGGATTTCCGCGGACGGTGCCGCAGGCCGAGTGGCTGGACAGTTTTTTGGAGAAGGAGCGGGAAGGCAGGGATGCGGCCGCGAAGGCGGCCTGCGCGGCGCCAGTGGTAATCCAATTGCTGGTCGATTATGATAAGATATTCAAACGGATTGCCGGGCGTCGTTCTTGTCCCTCCTGTGGACGGATCTACAACGTTTACCTCCAGCCTCCAAAAGTTGAAGGCATCTGTGACGTCGAAGGCGCAACTTTGATTTGCCGCCCCGACGACAGGGAAGACGTTGTCAAAGAACGGCTGAAAACCTATGAGCGGCAGACCCTTCCCCTGGTGGACTATTACTCGTCCCGAGGGCGACTGGTAGCTGTCGATGGCGATCAGCCGGTAGAAGAAGTGATGCGGCAGGCGTTTAGTGCTATTGAGCATGTCAATCGTTTGTAAGTCGGCTTCCGAAATCGAGAAGATGCGCCGCAGCGGACACATCGTCCGCCAGGTTCTCGAGGCAGTTAAGCAAGAAGTCGCTCCGGGAAAAACCACGATGGACCTGGAGCGGGTAGCCGAGCGCAAGATCAAGGAACTGGGCGCCAAGCCGGCATTCAAGGGTTATTACGATTATCCCTGTGTGCTGTGCACCTCGGTGAATGACGAGATCGTTCATGGCATTCCGTCGGAGCGGCGGGTGCTGAAGAAGGGCGACATCGTTTCCATCGATTGCGGCGTAGTGCTCGACGGCTTTTACGGCGATTCGGCCATCACGGTGCCGGTAGGCGACGAGGTTAGTCCCGAGCTTGCAGAAGCTGCTGGAAGTAACCCGTGAGTCGCTGGAGCACGGCATTAAGGCAGCGCAGATCGGCAACACGGTAGGCGATGTCGGCGCCGCAGTGCAGCAGGTGGTCGAAGCCAACGGCTTCAGTGTGGTGCGCGAGTTTGTAGGACACGGCATCGGGACCAAGTTGCACGAAGATCCGCAGGTGCCGAACTATGGCACTCCGGGACACGGCGCGCGGTTGCGCGATGGCATGGTGCTGGCGATCGAGCCGATGGTGAATGCCGGACGTCCGGAGACGCGTGCTGCTGAGCGATAAGTGGACGGCAGTGACCGAAGACGGCAGCTACAGCGCCCACTTCGAGCATTGCGTTGCGGTAACGAAGAACGGGCCGGTGGTTTTGACCGAGTAGTGAGCGGCGGATGCCGCGACGAGATTTTAGCCGAGCGCGTAAGCGCTGGGTGAGGGCGCAATAAGAATCGAGTCCCTTCAGGGGCGACACAAAATACGAGGGACGTGAGTCCCGAGCGGAGCTGATAACAACTTTGGGGTTGAATGAGTAAGGAAGACGCGATTGAAGTAATGGCAGTGGTGGTCGAGCCGCTGCCCAATGCCATGTTCCGGGTGGAACTGGAAAACAAGCATCAGGTCCTGGCGCACGTCTCCGGCAAGATGCGCAAGAACTTCATTCGTATTCTTCCCGGTGACCGCGTCGCGGTGGAGCTTTCGCCCTACGACCTGACCCGGGGACGAATCGTTTATCGCTACAAATAGCGGCGATTGTCGGGCGTCTGAGCCCGATGCCGCTATCCCGAGCGCAGCGAGGGATCTGTCTGAAAGGGCACGGCTTCTGCCGTGCCGTAATTGAGTAATCGGAATGCGGCTTTAGCCGCTGAGGAAATCATGAAGGTTCGGGCATCGGTTAAGAAAATTTGTGATAAGTGCAAGGTGATTCGCCGGCACGGCGTGGTACGCGTGATCTGCGAGAACGCCAAGCATAAACAGAGGCAAGGATAATGGCACGTATTGCAGGCGTGGATCTTCCGCGCAACAAGCACATCAAGATTGCGCTTACCTACATCTTCGGTATCGGCAACTCGCGCTCGGTCAAGATTCTTGGCTCCGCCAGCGTGGAGCCGACGAAGAAGGTCAGCGATCTGAGCGAAGACGAAGTCAACCGCATCCGCCAGGTCATCGAGCAGGAAGGCGACGTGGAAGGCGATCTGCGCAAAGACGTCTCCATGCACATCAAGCGGCTGATCGAAATCGGTTCCTATCGCGGGTACCGTCATCGCCGCAGCCTGCCGGTTCGCGGACAGCGTACCCACACCAATGCCCGCACCCGCAAGGGACCGCGCAAGGGCACGGTAGCCAATAAGAAGAAAGCGGCTGGGAAGACATAATCCATGGCTAAAGCAGGCGGCTCCGCAGCAGCGGACAAAAAGGGCAAGTCGAAGAAGTTCAAGAAGAAGGAGCGCAAGCACATCCCTCACGGGCTGGTGCATGTGCAGGCTTCTTTCAACAACACCATCGTCACCATCTCTGACCCGAACGGCAACACCGTGTCGTGGAAGAGTTCGGGATCGCTGGGCTTCCGCGGTTCGCGTAAGGGCACGCCGTTTGCCGCACAGCAGGCCGCGGCGAACGCCGCCAACATGGCGCGCGATCACGGCATGCGCAGCGTGGACGTGCGGGTGAGCGGTCCGGGTTCCGGACGCGAGTCGGCAGTGCGCGCTTTGGCCGCCTCCGGCCTCGATGTTCGCTCCATTAAAGACGTCACGCCGGTTCCGCATAACGGCTGCCGTCCGCCGAAGAGACGCAGAGTCTGACGACTCTGACGCAGTTGTCAGTTGTCGGTTCTCAGTTGTCAGTATGAAACTCGAACCTGGTGACTTGGTTTTTCCGACAACTGAGCCACTGACAACTGTTTTTCGATCGGGAAGAAAGGACGCCAAGTCCCGTAAACCGATCCATAACCCGGACGGGCTGCCAGGCCCGCCGACAGGAGAGAAACTTGGCACGTTACAAAGACGCAGTATGCCGCCTTTGCCGCCGTGA
Source organism: uncultured Acidobacteriaceae bacterium (assembly GCA_963819645.1). Lineage (GTDB taxonomy): Bacteria > Acidobacteriota > Terriglobia > Terriglobales > Acidobacteriaceae > CAVVDY01. Next base: position 1,277,001 of record CAWFWZ010000001.1, on the reverse strand, counting down.
GGGCATGAAGTTGTTCCTCAAAGGCGCAAAGTGCTTCACCGACAAGTGTCCGATTGAGAAGCGCAACTTCGCGCCCGGCCAGCACGGCAAAGACCGCAAGGCCAAAATCGTAGGCTACGGACTTCAGCTTCGCGAGAAGCAGAAGGCCAAGCGCATGTACTTCGCGCAGGAAGGCCAGTTCCGCAACTACTTCGAGAGCGCGGCGACATCTAAAGGTGTAACCGGCGAATTACTGTTGCAGCAATTGGAGCGTCGTCTGGACAACGTGGTCTACCGCCTCGGCTTTGGCGTGGCACGTCGTCAGGCGCGCCAGCTGGTTCGTCACGGACACATCGCGGTGAATGGCCGCAAGGTCAACATTCCTTCGTTCCAGGTGCACGTCGGCGACGAGATCGAGGTGCGCGAGAACAGCAAGAAGCTCACCGTGCTGGAGATCGCAAAGGATTTCGCCAGCCATCAGGCGCCGCCGAACTGGCTGGAAGTCGATCGCGACGGCTACAAGGGCCGGGTGCTGGCGCTGCCGAGGCGCGAAGACATCAACCTGCCCATCAACGAGCAGTTGATCGTCGAACTTTATAGCAAGTAAGCAACAACCAGCGGCTGCCCATGCGGGTGCCGCGCAACCGTTCGCGCCAGATCAGCCGCCGGCTTTCCCCAGCCTGGGCGAGCAGCATGGCCGAAGAGAAGGAGCACTAAATGCTTTGGAAAGGCTTTCAGAAACCGAAACGGCTTGCCACTGACACCGAATCGTTGACCGACAAGTACGGTCACTTCTGGGCTCAGCCGTTTGAACGCGGTTTCGGTACCACCATCGGCAACGCGCTGCGCCGCGTGTTGCTGTCCTCCATCGAGGGCGCCGCGGTCACCGCGGTGAAGATCGAAGGCGTATTGCACGAGTTCCAGTCGATCCCCGGAGTGGTCGAGGATGCGACCGACATCATCCTCAACCTGAAGCAGATTCCCTTCCGCCTGAACGGCGACGCGCCGAAAGCGATTTACCTGCGCGCCGATCAGCCGGGCGTGGTGACCTCGGGCATGATCGAGGCCGACGCCGACGTGGAAGTGCTCGACAAAGACGTCTACATCGCGACCATCAGCGAAGGCGGCAAGCTCGACATGGAGATGCGCCTCAAGAAGGGTCGCGGCTACGTCTGCGGCCGACAAGAACTTCGACGAGGACCTCGGGCTGGGATTCATCCCGATCGACTCGGTGCACTCGCCGGTGCGCAAGTGCAACTACTCGGTTGAAGCAGCGCGTCTGGGTCAGATCACCGACTACGACAAGCTGTCGATCGAAGTGTGGACCAACGGCTCGGTCACGCCGGGCGATGCCCTTGGGCTCGCGGCGAAGCTGCTGAAGGACCACATGAACATCTTCATCAACTTCGAGGAAGAGCATGAGGCGATGGCCGGCGGCGACGACCGCAAGCCGGAGCGGGTGAACGAGAACCTGAACCGCTCGGTCGAAGAGCTTGAGCTTTCGGTGCGCAGCTACAACTGCCTGAAGAACGCGAACATTCAGACCATCGGCGAGCTGGTGCAGAAGTCGGAAGCCGAGATGCTGAAGACCAAGAACTTCGGCCGCAAGTCGCTCAACGAGATCAAGGAAATTCTGTCCTCGATGGGTCTGAGCCTGGGCATGAAGATCGACGAGCACGGCAATGCGGTTCCGGGCAGCGGGAGCATCACTACCGCTACCCTGCCCTCCAGCCTGACGTATGGCGGCGGGGGCGACAACGGGCCGGGATTCTAGTAGTTAGCAACTAGCAATTAGCAACTGGTAATGAGCTAAGAGCGCGTTGCGAACATCGCGGGTGAGAGCTTTGTATCAGGGCACGACTTCAGTCGTGCCGAACAGGGCTCCCCATAATTCCTCCGAGCGGGCTTGGCCCGCGAGGCGAGCACTTTCGAAGGAAGACGGACATGCGTCATCTAAGAGCAGGATGGAAGTTAGGACGTAACACGGAGCATCGGCGCGCGCTGCTGCGCAACCTTGTGACTTCGCTCATCGTGGAAGAACGCATTGAAACCACGCTCACCAAGGCCAAGGCAATGCGCCCGCACGTCGAGAAGATGATCACCCTCGGCAAGCGCGGCGATGTTGCGGCGCGCCGCCTGGCTGCGGCGTACCTGATGACGCGCGACGCTGTCGACAAGCTGTTCGACAAGATCTCTCCGCGTTATGGCGACCGCCAGGGCGGCTACCTGCGCATCATCCACGGCGGATTCCGTAAGGGTGATGGCGGCGATATCGCCTTTGTCGAACTGCTCGGCAGCGAAGCGACGCTCGACGAGAAGCGCCAGAAGCGTGCCGAAGTTCGTGCCAAGCGCGCCGAAGAGAACCGCAAGGCCATGGAAGCAGCGCAGGCCGAAGCCGGCGCAGGCGACACCGGAGCGGCCGGAGAGGCCAACTCCGAGAAGTAGCTTCGATTTAGCTCGATTCGACGACGCACCCGGCGACGGGTGCGTTTTTTGTTGTTAAGCTCCCCAAACTTTGGTGACATATATGTTACCATATTCAGTGTTAGACATCCGCGAGTATCGGACAGTGAGAGTCGAAGCCCGTTCGCACGTTGGTTCAATCGCCTAAATTCTCAGGCGGCTGCGAAGGTAACGACTGCACTCACTCGAATGGGCGAAGGAAATTTTTCGAACGTCAAGTCTGCAGGCTCGGGCGTACTTGAATATCGGATCGATTTTGGTCCAGGGTATCGCGTGTATTTCGGTCGTGATGGGGACCCTCTGGTGATTTTGCTCGCTGGCGGCACCAAGAAAAGGCAGCAAAAAGATATCAATGCTGCCCAAGCTTATTGGCAGGATTACAAGTGCAGAAAGATCGGGAGGCTGAATATGCCCTTAACGCGTGATTTCAAGGAAACCGTTCGCGCCCGTGCTGCGCGCGATCCCAAATTTCGCAAGGAACTTCTCCGTGAGGGCGTTGAGTGTCTGCTCTCGGGTGACGTCACCACAGGAAAAACCATCCTTCGTGACTACATCAATGCCACGATTGGATTCGATGAAGTTGCTGAGGCGACCCGCATTCCTCCGAAGAGCCTGATGCGCATGCTCGGCCCCAACGGCAATCCGCGGGCCGGCAATCTTTTTGAAATTGTCAGTTTCTTGCAGAGCCGCGAAGGGGTGCGTCTGCACGTCAAAGCCGACGTGGCGTAACCGACTGACCGTTCGCTAGATTACGGCGAACCAGCTTTCCCGACCTACTTCCCGTAGTTCGTTACCCACTCCGGCGGCTCGGGCTCGAGCTTGCCATTCACCTTGACCCCGCGTTCCTTGGCCCAGCGATAGCCCCACATCGGTCCGTTGCTGGTGATGTAGGTATCCGGCTGCTTGTAGACCGGGTCAGACTCGGCCTCGGCGAGCGACACGAATCGATACCCCTTCTTCTCGAAGATCGCGAGCACCTCATCCATCATCTCGGCGTTCAGTTGGTTGTCATGGAGCAGCATGATCTCTGGCGGCTCGTATCCCAGCACCTGCTTGTTCAGCGCCGCGTAGTAATCGATCTCGGCGCTGGTGTAGGCGAGATACTCGGCGCGCAGCTTCGCAATGCCGGCATCGTCGCGTTTCGCAAGCATCTTCACGTAGGCCCACGCGAACTCCCAGTCCGAGCTCTCGATGGTGCAGGGCGCCAGCCGTAACCGCGCTTTGCGATGAACGCTGCGATGGCGTCGTGCTTCTCCTTCGTGTCGCCGGTGTGATTGTAGGGGAAGCGCAAAAACTCCAGCTTCTTTCCCGCCACCTTCATCATTGGACCGACTGTCGCTTCGCCGCGAATAATCTCATCTTCGATTTGCTCGATCGAAAGATCGTTCGCATCCTTGTGGGCATACAGGTGGTTGCCTAAATCGAAGCTGCCGCTGGTCCATGGCTTGAGCATCGCGCTTCCCTGCTCGGTCCCGAGCTGCTCGACCTTGAGCTGATTGACGAACCCGGTGGCAGGCGCCTTGTGCCGCGCCAGAGCAGCCAGAATCTTCTGGTTGACCAGCGCCGCCTGTTTGGCATCGGCTACGTCCAGCTTGTGAATGTTGGCGATCACGCCACTCGTACGGAAGGTCATCGACGGTGATCGCGACTGTCTTTGTTTGAGCGCAAGTCCCCGCCACGAGCCCAAACATCAACAACAGCCAGACTGATACAACGCGCAGAAACATACGCTCATTGTAAGCGGGAGCATCCCGGCGTTTGTTACACTGCACTTTCATCCGGCAAATGTACGCCGCGAGGTCATGATGGCTAATCCTACTCAGCAACAACCTTCAATTAATCTGACTCACACGCCCGACTACCGCGAGAGCTACGCCAACAGCGTGCAAGTTCGCGTGAATGTGTGGGACTTCTTCCTGGTCTTTGGAACCCTGCAGCAGCAGGACGAGTCGCACGTCGACGTGCGCAACTTTCAGGGAGTTTATCTCAGCCCGCAACAGGCGAAGGCTCTCTACACCATCCTGCAACAGAACCTGGTGAACTACGAGAACACCTTCGGCGAGATCAAGCTGGATCCGCGTTTCGGCCAGCCCGGCGCGCCGGTACACTAAGGGCCTCGCAAGGCGTTCTAATGGAGTTCATCCCCGAGAATGTAACGGTCTCGCATCTCCTGGCGGAAATTCGCGCTGCCGATCGTGAAGTGAAGAGCGGCCACTATCTTCGCGACGAAGACATGCGTGAGTGGCTGCTCTCGTGGGGAACCGACCACGAACTGCCTCCCCCGAAATGTGCCTGCGGAGCACAGCACGATGACAAGGCGGAATAGCCGCCTGCGCAACTCCGTCGACGTGATTCGACAACACCTCACCGCTTTCGCCCTCATTTTCACGGCGCTCTTCGTCAGCCACGCTCCGCTGCTGCGCCTTCCCTACTTCTGGGATGAGGCGGGATACTTCATCCCCGCGGCTCGCGATCTGCTGCTGACCGGCTCGCTCATTCCACACTCGACGCTCTCCAATGCGCATCCGCCCTTGCTGATGCTGTGGCTGGCATTCTGGTGGAAGTTCAGCGGGTTCACCCCGGCGGTCACGCGATTCGCCATGCTGCTCATCGCATCGTTTGCGTTGCTTGGATTGTGGCGGCTGGCGCGGAATGTCGCCAACACTCAAGTTGCCATCGCGACGGTCGTCTGTACGGCTCTGTATCCCGTGTTCTTCGCGCAGAGCTCGCTGGCACACCTCGACATGCTGGCGGCGGCCCTCACGCTGTGGGGACTGGCCACGTACGTTGAGCGGCGCACCGTGGCTGCGATCATCTTCCTCGCGCTTGCGCCGGTCGCGAAGGAGACGGCGCTTATCACACCTGTCGCTGTGTGCGCCTGGGAACTGCTCTGCCCGCTGCTGCGAAAACGGATGATCGCGGGCGAGCTGCTGTGCATGCCGTCGGGCAAGCCGCTTCGCGCTTTAGTCTGGCTGCTCTGCGCGCTTCCTCTGGTCTGCTGGCTGGCCTATCACAAGCACGTCACGGGATACGTCTTCGGCAATCCGGAATACCTGCGCTACAACGGTACGGCTACGCTGAATCCGTTGCGGATGATGCTGGCCATGGTTATCAGGCTGTGGCATCTGCTCGGATACCTGAATCTCTTCGTGCTCACTTTGGGCGCAGCATGCGCGATGTTTGTGGCACCGTTGCTTGAGCGCGATGGCTCCGAGCGACCGCGCATCGCCGTCAACGTGCAGCTGGTGTTCGCCGTCGTGATTCTGGCATATCTGCTGGCCTTTTCTATTGTGGGCGGCGCGATGCTTGCCCGCTATCTGCTGCCGGCGTATCCGCTCGTCATCCTGCTATGCGTCTCGACGCTGCGACGGCGCGTTCGCCGCTGGACGTGGTGGATTGTCGCGGCCTGTGCATTGTTCATCTTCAACCTGTATATACCGCCCCCGTATCGCATTGCTCCAGAAGATACTCTCCTCTATCGCGACTACGTGATCGAACATAAATTGGCAGCAAATGATCTTGCAGCTCGATATGCAAACAAGCGCATTCTGACCGCCTGGCCAGCCTCCGACGAGCTGACCCGTCCCTATCTCGGTTACGTCAAACAGCCGCTGAACGTCGTGCGAATCGAGAACTTCTCGGACCTCGAGATGCTGCGCGCCTCTGAGGCAACAGATCAGTTCGACGTCGTGCTATTGTTCTCGACCAAGTGGGAACCGCCGCATCCCTTACTGGCTTCCCTTCCCTTCGGACGCGCGCTGCACGAGCGCTTCTTCGACTACCACGAGGACATGGATCCGCAACGCGCAGCAGCCCTGCTCGGCGGGCGTGTTCTGGACTATCGCAACCGTAATAACGAATGGATCGCAATCATCTCGATCGAGCGCGTCGAGAATGCGTCAATCCGATAGAAATGGCTGCGAAGTGGGAAGGCCAGAACAAGGTTCACCACCGAGGTCACGAAGAGCACTGAAAATCAAGATTCTCTGACTTAGCTTTTCGGTATCCTCTGTGCCTCCGTGATGAAGATTCTTCTTGGCTTGCCAGCGGCAAGGACGTCCAGCACACTGATCTGTGGACTTCACGCTTCGTCCCTATCGCGCCGCCGACTTCGACCGGCTGTGGCAAATCGACCAGTCATGCTTCGCTCCGGGCATCGCTTACTCGCAAATGGAGCTCTCCGGCTTCATCACGCGACGTAATGCCATCACGCTGGTGGCGGAGGCGGCAGCGACGGATCAGCATGGGGGACACCAGGCGGGTCGGACTTCGCCGGGTGAGGAAGTTCAACACCCCCACCCCGGCAAAGGAAGCCGGAATGGGGCACCCAAGCTACAGACGCAGCATCTTATCGCAGGGTTCGCGATCGCACAGCCGTACAAGAAACATGGCCGCATCCTCACCCTCGACGTGCTACCGGAAGCGCGACGCTCGGGACTCGGCTCCGAGCTCCTGACGGAATGTGAAGCTCGTGTTCGACAACGTGGCTGCACCGAAATGTACCTGGAGACGGCTGTCGACAACCAGGCTGCGTTGAAGCTTTACCACAAGATGGGATATCGCATACTGCGGACTCTGCCCGGCTATTACCACGCCACAGGCCTCGACGCTTTTCTCCTGGGCAAAGAGCTATAGGCCGCGTGCTAGAGTATTTTCCGGATTGGGTATTCCGCGGTGAGTGGACTTCAGGCATGTATCCCTGTCGTGTTTCTTGACGGGGCGTGCCTTCAGGCGTGCCGTGATCGCCGCCTTCTTACACGGCTTTAGCCGCTGAGGAGAATCGTTGCTTAGTAAGAAAACGCCAGGCACCGCCGGGGCTAAAGCCCGAAAACAACTAACCAGGTTGCGGCACGGCTGAAGCCATGCCCTTTCAATGACGAAACCGAAACCGCAAACGAAGAGAGCACCCACCGACCCGCTCTGGATCGCCGTCGATTCCGGAGGCACCTTCACCGACTGCGTGTGGCGCGAGGGCAATCACCTCCGCATCCTGAAAGTTTTCTCAACCGCAGGCGACCGCTCACAGGCCATCGCAGAAGCGGTCGCGAAGACCGGACACGCAGGCCCTATCGTCCTGCTACACGGAACCACCGTGGGTACCAACGCGCTGCTGGAACGCAAAGGCGCGCGCGTGGCTTTTGTCACTACCGCCGGCTTCGAAGACACCATCGAGATCGGGCGCCAGAACCGCCCCAAGCTCTACGACCTCCTCTTCGAACGCATTCCGCCGCTGGTGGAGCGCAACATGCGTTTCGGCGTGAACGAACGCGTCAGCTACACGGGCGAGGTTCTGCAAGCCCCCGACCGCAGCGAGCTGGCGCGACTGGCGGCCGACGTCAGGCTTAGCGGGGCGGAATCAATCGCCCTCTCGACTTTGTTCTCGTTTGCTAATCCGGTGAACGAACAAGCGATCGCGCAAGTGCTCGAGGAGCTGGCGCTACCCCTGTCGGTGTCGCACGAGATCCTTCCCGAGTTCCGCGAATACGAGCGCGCCAGCACGGTGGTGATTAACGCTTACCTGCAACCGCTGATGCAGCACTACCTGTACAGCCTGCGGGCTCGCATAACTGAGGGCACTTCGAAACGCTCCCGCATCTTCATCATGCAGTCGAGCGGCGGCATGACGGCGTTGGAATCGGCCGTTCACCAACCAGTGCGCACGGTGCTCTCCGGTCCCGCGGGAGGGATCGTCGGCGCTACCGTCATGGCGCGGCGCAGCGGCTTTGCCGACATCGTCACCTTCGACATGGGAGGCACGTCGACCGACGTCGCCCTGGTGCGCGGTGATCCGCAGCCGACCAACGAAGCCGAAGTCGCTGGATTCCCGGTGCGCGTTCCGGTGCTCGACATTCACACCGTGGGAGCAGGTGGCGGCTCACTGGCGCACTTCGATGCCGGCGGTGCGCTGCGCGTCGGGCCTGAATCTGCCGGCGCCGATCCGGGTCCCATCTGTTACGGCCTCGGCACACGTCCCACAGTGACGGATGCCAACTTGCTGTTAGGCCGCTTGCAGTCCGATCGTTTTCTGGGCGGCGAGTTCACCCTGGATATTGAGCGCACCCGGCAACTCACGACCGAATGGCTCGCGGACGCAAGGTTCACGAGCTGAACCTGCGACGTTTCGCCGAAGGCGTCGTTCGGGTTGTGAACGCCAACATGGAACGGGCCCTGCGCGTGGTCTCGATCGAGCGCGGCTACGATCCGCGTGAGTTTGCCCTGGTTGCCTTTGGCGGTGCAGGAGGACTGCATGCCTGCGAACTGGCAGCCGGATTGGGAGTTCGAACGGTTATCGTACCGGCTCTGCCCGGTGCGCTTTCCGCTTATGGAATCCTTAGCAGTGACATCATTAAGGATTATTCGCGGACGGTGGTTTGGAAGATCGAAGGCACGCTCCCCGAACGCAAGTTGCGCGCGGAGTTTTCTGCAATGGAGCGGAAGGCCGAAGCCGACTTCCGCCATGAAGGCTGGAAGGGCGAGCTGCAATTTGAGCCCAGCGCCGATCTTCGCTATCAAGGTCAGGGCTTTGAGCTGAGTCTGCCCGTGAAATCAGATCTGGTGCGCAAGTTTCACGCCGAGCATAAACGGCGGTATGGATACAGTCACACCGATCGCAAAATCGAGATCGTCACCATCCGACTGCGCGCTCGCATGAAGTCGCCGATGGCGAGCACCGGTCGCGACAAACTTGCGCTGACCGCCACGGCAACGAAGACCGAAAAGCGTCACGTGATTTTTATGTCGCGCGAGATGCCAACTGCGATCATCGATCGCAATTCGCTGAAACCCGGCGTTCGTCTACGTGGACCCGCAATCGTCACCGAGTACAGCGCGACTACGGTTGTGCCACCGGGAGCGAGCTTCCGCTTGGATCGCGCCGCCAACCTGGTCATTGACCTTCACCACGGCAAAAAATAAAAGGGCGCCAGCGTAGCGCCCTCGGAGCGAGCGACGAACTCGGTTAAGCTACGTCGCGGTCCTTACGATCACGGAGATCCTCGTCGCTATTGGCCTTGCGTTTGGCGTCATCGGTGGCGTCGCGGACAGCGTCCTTGGTTTTACCCCACGCGTTCTCAACCTTGCCCTTCACCTGCTGGGCTGCGCCTTCCGTCTGAGCCTCCGTGTCGCCCGTCCACTCGCCAACCTGGCGCTTCACGCGGCCGGCGACATCGTCAGCTTTTCCTTTGATACGATCGCTATCCATTCGGGTTAACCTCCCTGGGTTTGGTTCCTGGTTTCGTTCGGGTCGCAACGGCTTCGGTTTGTGCCCTTTCAGGCGTTCGAAGCCGTGCAACCCTGTGTTAAACGGCTGTCCTTCGGCCTGAGATGAGCTGGAATACCAGCGCAATCACCGCGAGCACCAGCAGGATGTGAATGAAGCCTCCCAGTGTGTAGCTGGTAACTACTCCCAACAGCCACAACACGAGAAGAACTACGAAGAGTGTCCAAAGCATGTGTCACCCCAGAAAAATTCGTTTAGCTTACTGCTCCTGCGAACAATAGGTTGGAAGCTAGTTGTGGGCTCGATGGTTGGATAAAAGAAAAAATCACTTAGGGTAAAGTACGTAACTCTTCAGGCAACCCGGAGCCCTCAATCACAAGAGCGGTTTGCTATGCTCGTCGCAAGATGAAGGTCGCAATCCAGGGAGAGTTGGGCTCGTTCAGTCACGAAGCGGCGACGCAGTTCGCGCCGCGCGCCAGCAGTGGTACCCTGCGCGCGTTGCAGCGACGTATTCGACGCACTGGAAGCAGGCTCGGTACAGGCAGCAGCCATCGCGATCGAGAATTCGCTGGCCGGGTCGGTGGCGGAGAATTACGACCTGCTGCTGAAGCGGGATGCTTTTATCCATCGCGAGCTGCTGCTGCGTATCCGGCACAACCTCATCGCCATGCCCGGGACTAAGCTCGCTGACGTCCGCAGAGTCTTCTCTCATCCGGTCGCGCTGGAGCAATGCCGCAAGCTATTTCGCTCGCACCCTGCGATGAAAGCGATTCCCTTTTACGATACGGCAGGGAGCTTACGGCACATTGTTGCCGAACAACTTGACGATGCGGCGGCCATTGCTCCGCGGCGGGCGGCGGCGCAATACGGCGGCAGGATCCTGCTCGCAGACATCGAAGACGATCGCCAGAACTTCACGCGCTTTTTGCTCATCAGCAAACGCGCGAAGAAAGTTCCGGCAGCCAATAAGACGTCACTTGCTTTTGCCCTTCAGAACGTGCCGGGCGCGCTGTTTAAGGCACTCAGTGTGTTCGCTCTGCGCGATATCAGCCTGTCGAAGATCGAGTCGCGCCCCATCGTCGGACGCCCGTGGGAGTACGTTTTTTTCGCCGACATGAATCGCGGCCACGACGAAGCGGCGCAAAACGCCATTCGGCATTTGGGTGAAATTGCGGAATTCGTGAAGGTGCTGGGTGTGTATCCGGCGGCCAAGCAGCCGAAATCGAAGGCAACGCCAACTAGCGGGACAAGGCTAAAATAGCTGCTGTCCTGGAGGAATGGCGACTTGATACGAGTTGAAATACCGGCCCACCTGCGCACGCTGGCCAACGTGAATGGAGAGATAACTCTCGACGTCGAGGGGGCGGTTACACAGCGTTCCGTACTCGATGCACTGGAAGCGCGTTACCCCATGCTGTGCGGGACAATTCGCGACCATACTACTAAGCAGCGCCGAGCCTTTCTGCGGTTTTTCGCCTGCGCCGAAGACCTCTCGCATGAACCACCGGACGCTCCATTGCCCGAGGCCGTCGCGTCTGGTAAAGAGCCGTTTCTAATCATTGGGGCGATCGCCGGCGGATAGGGTCATGACTGCGTCTGGGTCAGGGCGCGATCTTTCAGCTGCGCTCAGGGTAGGCTTTTAGTCGTGACCATTAGGCCCTCCGATTTTGTCATCACGAACGGAGTGAGGGATCTGCTCTCGTTCGCCGACCGCAGAGGAGGGGTTTAGTGACGTTGCCGACGCCGCGTCAAGCGACTGTTTTTCTTAGGCCGTCAAAGAACAGAACCCTCGCTGCGCTCGTGATGACAATAGGGAAGATGACTCGGCTAGGGTTTACCACCCCCGAGCATTGCATTGGCAATCACCGCCTGGCCTAGTGCGATGCCGCCGTCATTGGGCGGGACTTTGGAGTGCAGGAAAACGTCGAAGCCGTTTTGCCGCAAGCCTCGCACAGCGCGTTCTAGCAGGAACATATTCTGGAAGGTTCCTCCGCTCAGGCACACGCGATTGAGCCCGTCGCGTTGGCGAACGTTGGCGCAGACATCGACGATGAGCGCCGCCAGCGTGTTGTGAAAGGCGGCTGCAATTTCGCTGGCCGCTACTGCGCGCGAAAGATCGCGAACGATGGCTTCGATCATTGGGCGCATGTCGAGTTGCGCGACATCGGCCTCGCCAATCACGTACGGATAAACGCGCTCGATCGCTTGGGTCGGCAATCATCTCCAACTCGATTGCCGCCTGGCCTTCGAAGGTGACCTCGTGTCGTAGTCCCACAATGGAGGACACGGCGTCGAACAGCCGTCCGCAGGATGAAGTATCGAAACAGTTGAGGCGACGCGCGAGCATGGTATCGACGATGGCGCGTTTTTCTTGCGGGACTTCCCGAAATAATGCCAACTCTTCAAGGGCTACGGCGGACGACCATATGCCGTCCCCGGGGGACTCGGAGTTCGTTCTCTGCGTTACCCAGCACTCCGCCCGTCGCGCAGCCTGCCCTGAGCGAAGTCGAAGGGTGCTGGGCTAAGCTATTTCGCCCCGTCCGGGGCTGGGTCTGTGTCGAGTTCGACGACCCAGGCAACGCGAGCTCCGCTGCCGTAGAGAGGTATTCCGCTCCAAACGCATCCCGCAGGTAGCTCATGGCCATGCGCCAGGGCTGGCGAACGGCGGCATCTCCTCCCGGCAGAGGAACGTAGCGCAAATGGGCGCGCCGCTCGAAGCCTGGATAATCGGCGACCAGAAATTCGCCGCCCCAAATCTTGCCATCAGTGCCGTAGCCGGTTCCGTCAAAGGCCACACCAATGACTTTCCCGGAGAGATGGTTCTCGGCCATACAGCTTGCGATGTGCGCGTGATGATGCTGCACCGCGATCTTCGGCTCCAGCGACAAGCCGCTGCGCAAATTGCGTGCTCATGTACTGCGGATGAAGATCGTGAACGCCACCGCGCGCGGCTCAACTCGAAACAGCTTCTTCAGGTTGGCCAGCGTCTCCTCGAAGAAAACCAGGGTCTCGAAGTTCTCCAGGTCGCCGATGTGCTGGCTGAGTATGGCGTAGCGGCCCTTGGTCAAACAGAACGTATTCTTCAGTTCGGCGCCACAGGCGAGAATCTCGTGCAATTCAATCCCAAGATCGACGGGATGCGGAACATAACCTCGCGAGCGGCGCAGCACGCGCTCCCGCTGCTCGAAGACGCGCGTCACGGAATCGTCGGCGCGCATGTAGATGTCGCGATCATGAAAGACAAACCAGTCGGCGACTTTGCGCAGACGCTCCCACGCTTCTTCGTTCGAGGTAACAATCGGCTCTTCGCTGATGTTGCCGCTGGTCATCACCAGCGCGCGAAACTGCGACGGCTCATCGGGCGAGTCGCTGAACAGCAGGTAATGCAGCGGCGTGTAAGGCAGCATTACGCCGATGCTGTTGTTGCCGGGAGCGATCTCGGTCGGTATGCCCGCGTCATCGCGTCGACGCAAGATGACAATCGGACGTCTCGAACTCACGAGCGAGTCACGTTCTTCAGGAGTCACTTCGCAGAACGCTCTCGACGGAAGCGAGGTCGCGCGACATGAGCGCAAACGGCTTGTCGCTGCGGCGCTTGCGGGTGCGCAAAGTATGTACGGCGTCATCATTCTGCGCATCGCACGCCAGCAGGAATCCGCCCAGTCCTTTGACGGCGACGATCTTTCCTTCCCGCAGCAAGTCGCGCACGCGGCGCAGGATCGCGCTCGTGTTCGCCGCCGCGAAATCTTCGGGCTGCGGGAAGCTGCCGTCATTCGCGACCAATGCCAGCGCCGGCCCGCACTCGGCACAAGCATTCGGCTGCGCGTGAAAGCGGCGATTCGATGGATCGTCATATTCCGCCTGGCAGAGGGCGCACATGCGGAACTTCGCCATCGTGGTAGTCGGGCGATCGTAAGGAATGTCCTGAATGATGGTGTAGCGCGGGCCGCAGTTGGTGCAGTTGGTAAACGGATAGCCGTAGCGCCGGTTGGAAAGATCTCCGAAGTCGCGCCAGCAGTCATCGCACGTCGCGACATCGGGAGAGACCAGCACAAATTCTCCCGGTTCAGCCTCACTGTGACGAATAACAAAACCGCTGTCCCCTGCCGGCTCCAGATCGGCGACCGAGAACTCTTCAATCTGCGCCAGCGGGGGAGGGCTATTGCGCAGCCTTGCGATGAACTGCGACACCGCGGGTTCGCCGCCTTCGATTTCGATGGTCACCCCGGCAGACGAATTCAGCACGTAGCCCGCCAGTCCAAGCCCGTGTGCAAGGTTGTAAACGAATGGCCGGAATCCCACGCCTTGCACGATGCCGCGTACGCGTATGCGTTTGCGGATGAGCGCGGCGGTGAAAGACTCCTGCATGGTTTCGATCTCAAAAGCCCGGTCGAGGAAGCTGTTTATAGCATACGGCTGGCCTTTCCCCGACCGCCCACCCCAATCTGCGACGCTAGCTCTTTAGTGCTATAGAAAAGCTTGACTGGCCATCTAGAATTGCACAAAGTCACCTAGTGAAAAAGCCAGTAGCTATTTACTCCTCTATGAGTTAAAAGGGGTTATTCCTTTCGTTCTGGTTCTCAGCTTAGGGCTGGCATCGGCTGGCAGGCAGGAGCGTAGTTATGTGTATTTTCGGGAACGTTGGCCAGTCGCGGCCGGCGAATGCATTTCTTTGGTTGGCTGCGAATCGCAGTAAACTCGCGCAACGCCAATCATTCAATAAACTTGCGCTGTTTCTGCCCGCGGTTCTGCTGGTGCTCTTTCTGACTGCCTGTGATGAGAAGAAAGAGGCCCCCAAGCCCATGCCGCCCGAGGTCCTGGTTGCCGACGTGGTCCAGCAGGACGTGCCCATCTACGAGCAATGGGTCTCCACCCTGAATGGCCCGGTCAACGCCGACATCACGCCAAAAGTCCAGGGATACCTGCTTAAGCAGGCCTACACAAACGGCTCCTTCGTAAAGAAGGGGCAACTGTTGTTCGAGATCGACCCGCGTCAGTACGAAGCGGCGCTGGACAAAGCCAAAGCCGACGTCGCGCGCGCGCAAGCCACCCTCGACAAGTACACCGCCGACGTGCAGCGCGATACGCCGCTGGCTGCGCAGAACGCCATTCCGCAGAAGCAACTTGACACCGATCAGGCGAACCAGGCTGCCGCCAAGGCTGAACTCGTTGCCAATGGCGCGGCGCAGCAGAACGCCGAACTGAACCTCGCATGGACGAAGGTTTACTCGCCGGTCGACGGCATCGCCGGAGTGTCTAACTCGCAAGTAGGCGATCTGGTGGGAACTGCTACCAAGATGGTGACCGTGTCACAGACCGATCCCATCTGGGCGTACTTCAACATTAGCGAAACCGATTACCTGGCCAACGCAGCCAACATCTCCAAAGTCCTACGCTCCGGGAGCGTCTCCAGCAAAGTGAAGGTTGAGTACATCCAGGCCAACAACGAGGCCTATCCCTACACCGGAAGCATCATCTTCGTGAATCGCCAGATCACGGCCGGCACCGGCACCATTCAGCTTGCCGCGGCTTTTCCGAATAAAGATGCGTTGCTCCGTCCCGGCGGCTTTGGCCAGGTGAGGATCAAGACCAAAAACAATCCCAACGCGCTGCTGGTTCCTCAACCCGCAGTGATTGAGGTACAGACCGACTACCAGGTAGCTGTGATCAATCCCGAGGGTCAGAGCGGTGTTCCGGCCCGTCAAGGTAGGAGATCGTGTAGGCACGAACTGGATCATCACCGAAGGATTGAAGCCGGGCGAGAAAGTAATCGTCGAAGGGTTCCAGAAGGTGCAGCAGGCGGCTGCCGCGAATCCTGAGTTCGCCAAGGAAGGTGTTCCGGTGATGGCCAAGCCATACACGCCGCCCGCGACCGCGCCCGCCGGGGCCCCGGGGAGCAACTAACCATGTCGAAGTTCTTCATCAACCGGCCCATCGTTGCCATTGTTATTTCGATCCTGATGGTGCTGGTCGGCGTGGTTGCGATTCTCGGACTGCCGACGGCGCAGTTTCCCAATATTGCCGACCCCATGATCCAGGTGAAGGCGACCTATCCCGGCGCTGACGCCACCACCATCGCCGAGTCAGTCGCTACTCCAATCGAGCAGCAGATGTCGGGCGTCAGCGGCATGAACTACATGTACTCGCTCAGCGCCAGCTCCGGCGGCGGCATGACGCTGTATGTCGACTTCCAACTCGGCACCGATATCAACACCGACCAGATTCTGGCGCAGATGCGTAGCGGCCAGGCGAACTCTCAGTTGCCATCCGAGGTCACGCAGCAAGGCGTGATCGTCCAGCCAGGAACCACCGCGCCGTTCCTGCTGCTCGATCTGTACTCGCCCAACGGAAGCTACGACAACATCTTCCTCGCCAACTACGCCACCATCAACCTGCAGTACGCATTGACGCGCATACAGGGTGTGTCGCAGGTGCAGATCTTCGGCGCCGGTCCCTATGCCATGCGCATCTGGGTGAATCCCGACACGCTGGCGAATCTGGGCGTGACCGTCTCGGACATCACCAATGCGGTGAAGGCGCAGAACAAGGTCAATCCTGGAGGCCAGATCGGCGGCGAGCCCGTACCTGAGGGACAGCAGTACACCTATAACGTCCGCGCTCCCGGACGCCTGCCCACTGCGGCCGACTTCGAACAGATTGTGGTGCGCGCCAATCCCGACGGTTCCATCCTGCGGCTGAAAGACGTTGCGCGGGTGCAGATGGGCTCACAGTACTACTCATTTCAGGCCCGCTTAGGTTTGGCGCCGGAGGAAGGAAAGGCGGTCACGCCGGCCCAGCCGGCCGCCTTGATTGCGCTGTATCTGACGCCGGGAAGCAACGCGCTGCAGACACGTGACAACGTGCTCAAGATGATGACGGAAGCCAAGCAGCGATTTCCCCAGGGCTTGAATTATGACGTCGCCATGGATACGACGCTGGCCGTCAGTGAAGGCATCAAGGAAATCTACAAGACACTGGGCGAGGCCCTGATCCTTGTCATCATCGTGGTGTATATCTTCCTCCAAGGCTTGAGAGCCACGCTGATTCCGCTGCTGGCGGTGCCGGTTTCGCTGATCGGAACCTTCGTCGTCTTTCCCTTGCTGGGTTTTTCCATCAACACGCTGTCGCTCTTTGGACTGGTGCTGGCCATCGGACTCGTCGTGGACGATGCCATCGTGGTGGTGGAAGCGGTCGAGCACCATATCGAAGGAGGCATGACGCCGCACGACGCGACGGTGCGGGCGATGGAAGAAGTTTCCGGACCTGTTATTGCCATCGCGCTGATTCTGGCGGCGGTGTTTGTTCCGACAGCGTTCGTCCCCGGCATTACCGGACAGCTCTACAAGCAGTTCGCCGTCACCATTGCGATCTCGGTGCTGTTCTCGGCGTTTAACGCGCTCACCCTCAGCCCGGCTCTGTCGGCCATGCTGCTGCGGCCGAAGAAAGAAGCGCGTGGTCCGCTCGGCGCATTCTTCCGCTGGTTCAACAAGGTGTTCGGGCGAGCGACCGATGGCTACGTAGTCGGGTGCAAGCACCTCATCCACAAGGCCGGCTTCGCCTTCCTGTTGCTGGGACTCATCGTGTTGGGGGCAGCGTTCTTCGGCAAACGGATCCCGCAGGCCTTTCTGCCCGACGAAGATCAGGGCTACCTCTACGCCGGCCTGCAACTGCCCGATGCCTCGTCGCTGCAGCGCTCCTCCGAAGCGGCGCGAATGGTGGAAACGGCGATCATGCAGACGCCGGGAGTTTCGAAGGTCAGCTCAGTCATGGGCTACAGCATGCTGAGCGGCGTTAATGCGACCTACAGCTCTTTCTTCTTCGTATCGCTCAAAGCCGTGGGAAGAGCGCAAGACTCCAGAGACCAGCTACAACGGAATCAAAGCGCACCTGCAACAGGTGCTGTCGCGGGTTCCGGGCGGCATCGCGTTCTCCTTCCCGCCGCCAGCCATTCCGGGCGTGGGAACCTCTGGTGGCGCGACCTTCATCCTGGAAGACCGCTCGGGCGGAAGCATCGATTTTCTGGCCAAGAACACGCAAGCTTTTATGGCTGAGGCCCGCAAGCGTCCGGAACTCGCCGGGGTAATGACCACCGCGCTGTTCGGCGTTCCGCAGGTGGGCGTCAATGTCGACAACGCCAAGGCCATGACGCAGCAAATTCCCTTGGATGCGCTGTACCAAACCGTGCAGACATTCATGGGCGGCTCGCTGGTGAACTACTTCAACCGCTTCGGATTGCAATGGCAGGTATACGTGCAGGCCGACGGCGACTTCCGCACCAATGCCAGTAACCTGGGCAAGTTTTACGTCCGCAACGCTAACAACCAGATGGTGCCGCTCAGCACCTTGACCACGACCTATCCGCGCAGCGGCGCCGAGTTCGTGATGCGTTACAACCTGTTCAACTGCGTGCAGATCAATGCCTCGGCTGCACCGGGATACAGCTCGGCACAGGTAATCGCGGCGCTGGAAGACGTGTTCAAGCAAACCATGCCGCCGCAGATGGGATATGACTGGAGCGGCATGTCGTACCAGGAAGTGAAGGCCGCACAAGGCGTCAGTCCGGCAACCATCTTTGGCCTGGCGTTCTTCGTGGTCTTCCTCATCATGGCGGCGCAGTACGAAAGCTGGACGCTGCCCTTCAGCGTACTGCTGGGCGTGCCGATCGCAATCTTCGGAGCCTTCGTCGCCCTCTACTTCCCGCAGCCTGGAAAACAACGTCTATGCGCAGATCGGACTGGTCATGCTGATCGGGCTTTCGGCGAAGAACGCAATTCTCATCGTGGAGTTCGCCAAGGCGGAATACGACAAGGGCACACCTCTGATGGAAGCCTCTCTCATTGGCGCACGTCTGCGACTTCGACCCATCCTGATGACCGCCTTCGCCTTCATCCTGGGTTGCGTCCCGCTGTGGACAGCAAGCGGCGCGGGAGCCATCTCCCGGCAGGTGCTGGGAACCTGCGTCATCGGAGGCATGTTGGCGGCGACGATGCTCGGCGATTTTCTTCATCCCGGTCAGCTTCGACGTGGTCGAGCGCTTCGGTCACTGGATTGGCGGCGGCGAGAAACGACCTGACGCACCGCCTGCCGCGGCGCCAGCGGAAGGAGCGGCCCATGACTAGGCTCAAGACAAGCGTTGCAATAGTCGGCGTGCCGCTCTCCCTCTGCGCCTGCAAGGTTGGTCCGAACTACGAGCGACCTAAGCTGGACGTGCCCGGGCGACTACCGCGGCGTGGCGCCGGAAGCACAGCAGCAGCCTCCGACAGAGCCATTGCCCGCGAATGCGACTGCCTCGCTGCGCAAGCACAGCCTGCAACGCCGCCCCTTCCCACGCCTCCGCCTGCGATGGAGAACAAAGCCGAGCAGCAACCCGTCGCCACTCCAGCGCAACCAGCGCAACCGCAGGCCGGCAGCGCAGGCTGCAGCCGGCGCAACGCTCAGGGCGCCGGGAACCAATTCGGCGACCTGCCCTGGACTTCGGTCTTTCAGGACGACGTTCTGCAGGGCCTGATCAAGGAAGCGCTCACCAACAACTATGACCTGCGCGTCGCGGCCACACGCGTATTGCAAGCGAATGCGAACCTCGGCATCGTTCGCGCTAACCAGTTCCCTACCCTGAACGGAACCGGCTCCGCCAACTACGGCAAGGATGAGGTCCAATTCAACAACAGGGATCCACAAGGATTCGGCACGCTTGGGCTCAGCCTCAATTACGTTACCGACTTCTGGGGACAATATCGTCGAGCGACCGAGTCAGCCCGTGCCACCCTGCTGGCAACAAAGTATGCGCAGGAGGTAGTGCAGATTTCGCTGATCAATTCGGTGGTCACCGACTACTACCTGATGTTGCAATACGACGATCAGCTCGAATATTCGCGCAAGACCGTCGAAGCCGACCACGAAATTTATAAGCTGAACGACATCAAGTTCAAAGGCGGCGATGCGGCCATTACGGATGTCTACCAGGCGGAGGTCATCCTGCAGCAGGCTGAAGCCGGCGTCATTACCTATCAGCAACTCGCGGAGCAGGCGGAAAACAATCTAAGCATTCTGCTGGGACGGAATCCCGGGCCTATCAGACGCGGGCTGAACCTGGTGAGTCAGCCGGTTGTGCCCGATATACCCGAAGGTCTGCCGTCTGACCTGCTGAAGCGGCGTCCCGACATCCGGCAGGCCGAGGAGAATCTGGTTGCGGCCAACGCCAATGTGGGCGTCGCCAAGGCAGCCTTCTTTCCGCAATTCTCGATTACCGGGACCCTGGGCACACAGAGTCTCAGTCTTTCCAACTTCCTGAGCGGACCAAGTCTATTCTGGGCGGTTGGACGGAAACGCACTGCAGCCCATCTACCAGGGTGGCCGTATTCGCAGCAATTACAAGTTGGCGTGGGCACAGCGCGATCAGGCTGAGTTGCAATATAAGCAAACCGTGCAACAGGCCTTCGGCGAGGTCTCCAACAGCCTGGTCGGCTATCAAGCAGTCGCGCTTGTATCGCATGAAGCTGCAGGAGCAGACCAAAACCTACGCGGAGCTGGTGCGGCTGTCGAATGTGCGCTACCTGGGCGGCTACACCGCCTTCCTGGAAGTGCAGTACAACGAGCAGCAGTACTTCCAGTCGGCGCTGCTGCTTTCATCAGCGTGGTACCAGGAGCTGCAATATTACGCCGCGTTGTATCAGGCACTGGGCGGCGGCTGGCAAGTGCAATAGGTGGAAGCACCACGCTTTAGCGTGGTGAAAAGCGTCATCATTTGGATCGGGGCTTTAGCCCTGGGCCCTGAATTTCAACGCCCCCGCGGCTGAAGCCGTGCCCTGCCGGAGCTGTATTTCACTGGCCTGAAGGCCAGTGCTTCCACCCGCTGCCACGAGATTTTGTCGCAGGAAGCACTATTCCTGAGACCGCTACCCCGCCGTCTTCCCCGCCGCCTGTGGCAAGAACTTCGCGAAGTGCTCCGCTTTAATCTGCTGGGCCGCTACCGCCTGTCCGACGCGGCTCAACTGGTTCACGTACTGCACCGAATCCAGCGCCTGCACCTGTTTCGGTTCGATGTCCTTCAGCCCAAGACCGTCCAAACCCGCGCGCGTCAATTCCGCGTTGTAGCGCATGTAGGTGAAGAGCTTGGGCGCGACCGGCCCATGCCCGCCGATCATGTCGCCAATCTCGCTGTCGAGCTGCGCTCCAGAAACGCAGTCGCCGAAGACGCGACATAAAAAGTCCTGTTCGTTGAGCGCGGCAAACATCAGCGCCGACGGTACCGACGATGCGTTGTAGAGCAGGTTCATCTCGTCGGGCTGAAGATTCGCATTCGCGTCTGGACTGGTTCCGGTGCCGACGGAGACGATCAGCATCTTGTCGGTCCCGGTCGGCCAGTTCAGGTTGTAAGGCTCGACCGTCGCCATGAGGAACAACTGAAACGCCGGATTGTTGTACATGGTGACGCCGCCATCGACAAACAGGAACTTTGTGTTATTGCCGACGTCTACCAACTCCGGCGGAAAGTAGGTCGGCGCCGCCGTACTGGCGCGAACCAGCTGCCACAGCGGCATGTCGAGATTCGTGGGCGTGTGGTTGTTGTACTTCGCCGCTGGGTTATTGCAGAGCGGCCAGTGCGAATCGGTGGTGGCATTTCGCATCACGATCATCAGCAGGGTGCGAAGATCGTCCGAGCCTAACGTGGTTTTTTCTCCCAGCACGTCGCGCAGTTGTTGAGCCAGCGCCTCATCCTTGTACTTGTTGCGGTAGCGATCAAGAATTCCGGCGCGCGTAAACATGGCGGGCCCGCTCGTAAGGTAAAACTTCTTGATGTCGTCAACCGCCATGCCGCGTGCAATACAGGTGGCGATGATGGCTCCGGTACTGGTCCCAGCAACGTAATCGAAGTAATCCGCCAGCACAAGGTTGGGATCGCCCAGCTTGTCGCGCAGCAGTTTCTCCATGGCGCCCATGATTTCGAGGCTGAGAATGCCGCGGATCCCGCCGCCGTCGCAGGTAAGCAACTTCTTGGTGGGTGCAGGCGCCAACTTATCGCGGAAGGTCTTGCCGGCCATGGTTCCTCCTGGGAGAACAATTCTCGTGCGAGGTTAGTATGGCAGGAAGTATAACCCGGTGCGGCCACGCGGAGAGCAAACGTGGTAGTGTCTCAATTTGAAAAGCGTAACAGGAGAAGGCGGCTAAACCCAAGTAGATGCAGCGAGGGGTCTCTCGATGGGTTTCTCGGCGTTCGACTGGAACACCACAAACACATGCCATTCGGAGCACCTGTAAAGTCCCCCGGTGTGAATTGCATGTTCAACTCCATCAACTGTAGCCGTGACCTGCACACCCTCAATCTTGACGATCTTATGTTCCAGGCAAACGGGGCATAGAGAGGGTCTTGCCACAATACAAGAATGTTAGGGTCAACCCTTGCCAGCACACAAGTCTCTAGATCACATTCTGCGACCAAAGTGGAACGTCAAAATGCGCCCGTCCAGCGAAGCCACAGGGGGAATCGCCAACCCAACCCGAGTAAACTTCTACGCTCCCGCCTTAACACCGTTGGCATGCACGGCGTGCGGCCTGATTCCCCAAATCTTCTCGCAATAGTCGCGAATCGAGCGGTCGGACGAGAACTTGCCCATACGCGCGGTATTCAGGATCGACATCCGCGTCCACCCCTCCTGATCGCGGAACGTTTCCGCGACCTTCTCCTGGCAATCGACATAGGCCTGGTAGTCTGCCAGCAACATGTAGTCGTCGTGATTCAGCAGCGAATCGAAGATCGGCCGGAAGAGCTCGTGATCTCCCGCGGAGAACTCGCCCGAAACCAACTGGTCGAGCACCTCGTGCAAATACGGATTCGACTCGTAGTAGCGCCGAGGCTGGTAGCCGCCCGATCTGAGCTGCTGCACCTGTTCGACGGTAAGCCCGAAGAGGAAGAAGTTCTCCGCTCCAACCTCTTGCCGGATCTCGACGTTTGCGCCGTCGAGGGTGCCAATGGTCAGCGCCCCATTCATCGAGAACTTCATGTTGCCGGTGCCCGAGGCTTCGTAGCCCGCAGTCGATATCTGCTCCGACAAATCGGCAGCAGGATAAATCGACAGGCCGCTCTTCACATTGAAGTCGGGAAAGAAGACCACGCGCAGCCGCTCGCGTACCGCGGGATCAGCATCGATCGTGGTAGCCACCGAGTTGATGAGCTTGATGATCAGCTTGGCCATGGTGTATCCCGGCGCGGCCTTCGCTCCGAAGATGACGGTACGCGGGGTAACGATCGCGCTGGGATCTTTCTTCATCCGGTTGTAGAGCGTGATGACGTGGAAGATATTCAGCAGTTGCCGCTTGTACTCGTGCAGCCGCTTGACCATAACGTCGAACATCGTGTCGGGATTAATGCCCTGCCCGGTGCGTTGCTGCACCATGGCGGACAGCGTCACCTTGCGAGCGTGTTTCACCTCACGCCACTGTTGACGGAACCTGGCATCGTCGGCCAGCGGCTCCAGCTTGCGCAATTCGTTTTCGTCGGTGAGCCATCCGCCGCCGATGGCTTTGGTAATCAGCGCCGACAGCTCAGGATTGGCAACCGCCAGCCACATGCGTGGCGTCACCCCGTTAGTAATGTTGAAGAAGCGTTCAGGAAAGAGCTCGTAAAAATCGTGCAGCGTCGTCTTCTTCAGTAGCTCAGAGTGCAGTTCGGCAACGCCATTCACCGCATGGCTGCCGACCGTGGCCAGGTTCGCCATGCGCACATACTTCTCCCCATGTTCGTCGATGAGCGACAGACGCGCCATTTTCTGCTCGTCGCCGCCGACCTGCGGTCTCACCTCGTCGAGGAAGCGGCGGTTAATCTCGTAGACGATCTCGATGTGGCGGGGCAGCACGCTGGCAAAAAGGGGCAGCGGCCATTTCTCCAGCGCCTCCGGCAGCAGCGTGTGATTGGTATACGCCAACGCTTTGCGCGTAATCTCCCACGCCTGTTCCCATTCCATCTGGTGCTCGTCCATCAGCAGTCGCATCAACTCGGCGACGGCGATGGAGGGATGCGTGTCATTGAGCTGTATGGCGAAGCCCTCGTGAAACTTGTCGAGCGTGAGCCCACGAATCAGGTGGATGCGGATCATGTCCTGCAGCGAACACGAGGTGAAGAAGTATTGCTGAGCCAACCGCAGACGCTTGCCGGCCTCGGGCTCGTCATTCGGATACAGCACCTTGCTGATAGTCTCCGACGCCATCTTCTCCTGCACCGCATCGTAGTAGTCACCCTTGTTGAAGGCCTGCAGGTCAAACGATTCCACGGCATGCGAAACCCATAGCCGCAGAAAATTCGTGACCTTGGTGTCGTAGCCGCCGATCGGAATATCGTGTGCCACGCCCTTCACCATGTTGGCCGGCATCCAGCGCACGCGGAACTGCCCATGCCCGTCGTGATACTGCTCAGTATGGCCGCCAAAGCCGACGAGGTAGTTCCGTTCCGGACGGGGAATCTCCCATGGCGTCGCCAAGCTGCAGCCATTTATCGGTCTTCTCCACCTGCCAGCCGTCACGAATCTCCTGGCGGAAGAGCCCAAATTCGTAGCGGATACCGTATCCGACGGCGGGCACCTCCTCGGTCGTCATCGACTCCATGTAACAGGCGGCCAGCCGGCCGAGGCCGCCATTGCCCAGTCCTGGCTCCGGCTCGACCGCCTCAACTTCGTCCAGGCTGATGCCCAACTCCGCGAGCGCCGCCTTGGCCTGTTCGCGAATATTGCCCAGGTCCACCAGGTTGATGCCAAGCTGCGGCCCGATCAGAAACTCAGCCGAAAGATACGCGACCATCTTTCGCTGCTCGTTGCGATAGCGCGCGAACGACACAATCCAATCGTGCATCATGCGGTCGCGGATGGCATAGGCCGTCGCCATGAACCAGTCGTACTTGGTGGCCAGGTCGGGCACACGCCCTTGCCGGTAGTACAAATCGTCAAGGATGGATTGCTTCAGGTCGGCGACGGTGAGTGCGGTCTGGACGTTTTCTTCGGCGGCTGGCATTAGCTCAACTCCTGTTGTGTCCGGCGATGCAGTGGCACTTACCTGTGATAACATGGCCACCCCTTCAACCGCCCGGCCGCAACCAGAATTTAACAAAGCGGTTAGAGGTTGAAAGCCCCCGTGACACCCTGATACCTTCGACGGTTAGGCTGCGAGGTGACTATGAAACCGACACAAGCATTGCACGATCTGGGCCAGAGTCTCTGGCTGGACAATATCACGCGCGACATCCTGAATAACGGCACTCTTCAGAGATACATTAACGAACTCTCGGTAACCGGGCTCACGTCGAACCCGACGATTTTCGATCAAGCCATCAAAAAGAGTGCGTCCTATGACACGGCGATCAGCGAAGAGCTGAGCAAGGGCAAATCCGGCGAGGCATTGTTCTTCGACCTTGCGCTCGACGACCTTACCCGCGCGGCTGACCTGTTCCGCGCAATCCATGAGCAGACCAAAGGCGTCGACGGATGGGTGTCGCTGGAAGTCTCTCCTTTGCTGGCTTACGACACCGCCACGACGCTCGCCGCCGCCAAGGACCTACACGCTCGCGCGGCGCGTCCCAACCTGTTCATCAAAATTCCTGGAACCCCGGAAGGCCTGCCGGCCATCGAAGAAGCCATCTTCGCCGGCGTCTCGATCAACGTCACGCTGTTGTTCTCGCGAGAACAATATGTCGCAGCCGCTCAGGCTTATCTGCGCGGCATCCAGCGCCGCATCGCCGCCGGGCTCGACACCAACGTCGGCTCGGTCGCGTCGTTGTTCATCAGCCGCTGGGACGTTGCGGTTGCGAACAAGGTGCCCGAGAACATGAAGGACAAGCTGGGCATCGCTATCGCCAAGCGCTGCTTACAAAGCGTATCGCGATCTGCTGGCGTCGCCCGACTGGAAGGCGATCATCGCCAAGGGATATAATCCCGCAGCGCCTGCTGCTGGCCAGCACGGGAACCAAAGATCCGAAAGCCGTCCGACATTCTGTACATCAAGTCGCTCGCGGCTCCTGACACGGTCAACACCATGCCCGAGGCCACGCTGCTGGCGTTTGCCGATCACGGCGAGATCGACGGCGTCATGCCGCCGGACGGAGGCGACTGCGAGCAGGTGCTGGCCGACTTCGGCAAGGCCGGCATCGACATCGATGCCCTGGCTGCACAGTTACAAAAAGAGGGCGCAGAGTCCTTCGTAAAATCGTGGAACGACTTGATGGAAGTCATCACTTCCAAGAGCGCCACCTTAACCGCAAACGCGTAGTCCGGAGGCAGCACGATGAACGTTCTTGTCGTGGATGTGGGCGGTACTCATGTCGAAGATCCTGGCCACCGGCGAAACCACTCCGCGCAAAATTGTCTCCGGCCCGGAGTTGACGGCCAAAGACATGGTCACAGCCGTGAAGAAGCTTGCCGCCGACTGGAAATACGATGTCGTCTCGATCGGCTATCCCGCGCCGGTGATACATGGCCGGCCGCTGCATGATCCCTTCAACCTGGGGCCCGGCTGGATGGGGTTCGATTTCGCCAAGGCTTTTGGCAAGCCGGTGAAGATGATCAACGACGCCGCCATGCAGGCGCTTGGGCAGCTACGAGAAAGGGCAGCATGTTGTTCCTGGGCCTCGGCACCGGACTGGGCTCGGCCATGATCGTCGATGGACGCGTCGAGCCCATGGAACTCGCCCATCTGCCCTATCGCAAGGCGACGTACGAAGACTACGTTGGGCTGCGCGGCCTGAAGCGCTACGGGAAGAAGAAATGGCGCGACTACGTGGACGACGTGGTGGAGCAGCTAACCGCCGCGCTCGAACCCGATGAGGTCGTCATCGGTGGAGGAAACGCCAAGCTGCTGAAGAAACTTCCTGCGCACGCGCGCATGGTCGCCAATACCAATGCCTTCCTCGGCGGCTTCCGTCTGTGGGAAGATGCGAAGATCAGCGCCGCCAACAACGACGCCGCTTCCGCGCCCGACACCCCACAGCGAACCAACGGTTCGGCAATAAAGAAATCGAGCAAACACAAAGGAGCAACAGCATAATGGCAGCCAGCGTGAAGCCGCTTCCCGAGCCCCAGGCATGGCAGGATCTGGCGCAGCATTACGAGCAGATCCGCGCCCTGCATCTGCGGCAGATGTTCGCCGACGATCCCAAACGCGGCGAGCGTTTCACGCTGCAGGCCGCCGGAATTTTCCTCGACTACTCGAAGAACCGCATCACCGACGAAACCCTCAAGCTGCTGCTGCAACTCGCAGAACAAGCCGGGCTGCGCGAGCGCATCGACGCCATGTTTCGCGGCGACAAGATCAACATCACCGAGAACCGCGCCGTGCTGCACGTCGCGTTGCGCGCGCCGCGCGACCAGAAAATCTTCGTCGACGGCAAAGATGTGGTTCCGGAAGTTCATGCCGTGCTCGACAAGATGGCGGCCTTCTGCGATCGCGTTCGCAGCGGCGACTGGAAGGGCCACACCGGCAAGCCCATCAGGAACGTCATCAACATCGGCATCGGCGGCTCGGACCTGGGCCCGGTCATGGCCTACGAGGCGCTGAAGCACTACAGCCGTCGCGACATGACCTTCCGCTTCGTGTCGAACGTCGACGGCACCGACTTCGCCGAAGCGGTGCAGGACCTGAAGGCCGACGAAACGCTGTTCATCATCTCGTCGAAGACCTTCACCACGCTAGAGACCATGACCAACGCGCACACCGCGCGCGATTGGGCGCTGAAGAGCCTGGGCGACGAGAAGGCCGTCGCCAAGCACTTCGTCGCGGTCTCGACCAACGCGGAGGGCGTCGCGAAGTTCGGCATCGACACCGCCAACATGTTCGGCTTCTGGGATTGGGTTGGCGGACGCTACTCCATGGATTCGGCCATCGGCCTTTCGACCATGCTGGCCATCGGGCCGGACGACTTCCGCGAGATGCTGAACGGCTTCCATCAGATCGACGAGCACTTCCGCACCGCGCCTTTCGAGCAGAATCTGCCGGTGCTGATGGGCCTGCTGTCCGTCTGGTACAACGACTTCTTCGGCGCGCAGACCGTGGCGGTGCTGCCGTACGAGCAGTATCTGAAGCGCTTCCCGGCTTATCTCCAGCAGTTGACCATGGAGAGCAACGGCAAGCACGTGCGGCTCGACGGCACGCGCGTTACTCACGACACCGGGCCCGATCTATTGGGGCGAGCCGGGCACCAACGGCCAGCACTCGTTCTATCAGTTGATTCATCAGGGAACGCGGCTGATCCCGTGCGACTTCATCGGCTTCTACAAGACGCTGAACCCGCTCGGCCGACCATCACGACATCCTGATGTCCAACGTCTTCGCGCAGACCGAGGCGCTGGCCTTCGGCAAGACCGCCGAGCAGGTGAAGGCCGAGGGCACGCCCGACTGGCTGGTGCCGCATCGCGTCTTCGAAGGCAATCGCCCGTCGAACACGATCTGGTCGACGTGCTCACGCCGGAGGCGCTGGGCAAGCTGGTCGCGCTGTACGAGCACTCCGTGTTTACCCAGGGCACGATCTGGGGCATCGACTCGTTCGACCAGTGGGGCGTGGAACTGGGCAAGGTGCTGGCGCAGCGGATCATTCCTGAGCTGGAGAGTCCGCAGGAGCCCGCAGCTCAAGCACGACAGCTCGACGAATAACTTGATCAAGCTGTACCGGGCGAACAAGGCGTAGGTGTCAGGTGTCAGATGGGCCGTGCATTGCAGAGCTGTCGATTTACGCGACGCTCAGAGCCCGCAGGGCGTGTGATGATAGCCCAGCATGCAGCCGCAGGCGGAATGCTGGGTAGAGGCGTAGTAACAGATTCGAGTCCCTCGGGGACGTCGTGTCGAAACACCGCGTCAGGGCACGACCTGGTCGTGCCGGTAAACGGCATTCCTAGAGTCTGAGTCCCTCGGGGACGACGCAACTGCAGGTCCTTCGTCCGCCACGGCGGACTCAGGATGACAAATCTAAGAGAACGTTGGGCGCGGCCGAAGCCGTGCCACTTTAAAACGCTATTGATATTGGAGAGAAAATCATGCAACTCGGAATGGTAGGTCTTGGGACGCATGGGCGCCAACATGGTGCGCCGCCTGATGAAGAACGGCCATCAATGCGTCGTCTTCGACGTGACGCCAAAGTCGGTACAGGAACTCGTCAGGCGAAGGCGCGACCGGCTCGTCCTCATTGCCAGGACTTCGTCAGCAAGCTCACCAAGCCGCGCGCCATCTGGCTGATGATTCCCGCTGCGGTGGTTGACCAGACCATCGCGCGAAATCGCGCCTCATCTCGAAGCGGGCGACATCCTGATCGACGGCGGCAACTCGTACTACATCGACGACATTCGCCGCTCCAAAGAGCTCGAGCCGAAGGGCATCAACTATGTCGACGTCGGCACCAGCGGCGGCGTCTGGGGACTGGAGCGCGGCTACTGCATGATGATCGGCGGCCCGAACGATGCCGTGCAGCATCTCGATCCCATCTTCAAGACCATCGCTCCCGGCATCGGCAACATCGATCGCACACCCGGGCCGCGAGAAGATGGGCGGCACCGCCGAAGACGGCTATCTGCACTGCGGTCCCAGCGGCGGCGGCCACTTCGTCAAGATGGTGCACAACGGCATCGAGTACGGCATCATGGCCGCGTATGCCGAGGGCCTGAACATCCTCAAGAACGCCGACGTCGGCAAGCACAAGCACGAGATCGACGCCGAAACCACTCCGCTGCGCGATCCCGAGCACTACCAGTACGACTTCAACCTGACCGATGTCGCCGAAGTCTGGCGGCGCGGCAGCGTCATCGCCTCATGGCTGCTCGATCTCACCGCCTCGGCACTCACCGGCGATCCGCAGCTTGCGAAATTCGAAGGGCGCGTCTCCGATTCCGGCGAAGGCCGCTGGACGATCAAGGCCGCCATCGACGAAGCGGTCCCTGCGCACGTGCTCACCGCTGCGCTGTACGAGCGCTTCAGCTCGCGCGGGCAGGCCGATTTCGCCGACAAGCTGCTCTCGGCGATGCGCTACGAGTTCGGCGGACATCTGGAAAAAGCGAAGGGCGCATAGCGAGGACCCATGGAAACCATTCATTCCGACGCGCTGGTATTTTTCGGCGCGACCGGCGATCTTGCCTACAAGCAGATCTTCCCTGCCCTGCAGGCGATGGTGAAGCGCGGAACCCTGAACGTGCCGGTCATCGGCGTCGCCAAAGCCGGCTGGAACCTCGACCAGCTCAAGGCTCGCGCCAAGGACAGCCTGGAAAAGCACGGCGGAGTTGATCCCACAGCGTGGGACAAGCTGAGCGGTCTGCTGCGCTACATTGACGGCGACTACGCCGACGATGCCACCTTCCAGGCGCTTCGCAAACAGCTGGGCAACTCGCAGCACCCTGCCCACTACCTGGCGATCCCTCCTGTGCTGTTTGAAAAAGTAGTCGAGCAACTGATGAAGTCTGGCTGTGCCAAGGGAGCTCGCGTCATCATCGAAAAGCCCTTCGGGCGCGACCTGGCATCGGCGCAGGAGTTGAACAATATCCTGCTTCGCGCCTTTTCCGAGTCCTCCATCTTCCGCATCGACCACTACCTGGGCAAGGCGCCGGTTCACAACATGGTGAACTTCCGTTTCTCCAATACTTTCATGGAGCCGTTCTGGAATCGCAACTATATTGACAGCGTCCAGATGACCATGGCGGAAAACTTCGGCGTCCAGGGACGAGGCGCATTCTACGACCAGACGGGCACCATTCGCGATGTCATGCAAAATCACATGTTCCAGATACTTTGCAATCTCGCAATGGAGCCGCCGATCAACACGGACGCCGAATCGCTGCGTGATGAGAAGGCCAAGGTGTTGAAGGGCATTCCGTCGATCGTCGCCGCCAACCTGGTGCGCGGCCAATTCAAAGGGTATTTGCAGGAGCCGGGCGTGCGGCCCGATTCCAAGGTGGAAACCTTCGCCGTCCTGCGCCTTGAGGTCGATTCCTGGCGCTGGAAGGGCGTGCCTTTCTACCTGCGGGCCGGTAAGAATCTTCCGGTGACCTGCATGGAAGTGGTTGCACGCTTTCGCAGGCCTCCAACACCGTTCCGCGACGTCAATTTGCCTCCGGACTATATGAGGTTTCGTGTGAGTCCAGAGGTGACTATCGCGATGGGAGTCACCGCCGAGGGGCCGAGCGAGAAACCTCTCGCCAAATCAGTTGAGATGATCGCCTGCCGTCATCCCAAGCCCACTGAGATGGAGCCGTATGAACGGCTACTGGGAGACGCGATGGCTGGGGACGCGACCGAATTTGCGCGCCAGGATTATGTCGAGCAGGCGTGGCGAATCGTTGATCCGGTGCTGAAGGCAGACACGCCGGTGTATGTCTACGACCCAGGCACGTGGGGCCCCGCTGAGGCAGCAAAGATCGCGCCTCCGGATGGCGGCTGGCAGAATCCCACGGGCACAGACCAGGAAACAATACGCTTCCAGACAGTCGCGGGCTGACTTCCGCGGACCATCCGGCGTCAGTCTGAGCTACAGCGCAAACTGTGGTACTGGGTCGATTGCGACAGAGTGTCGCGTGAACGTGGGACCTCAACTTCATAGGAGGCGCGATGCAGGTCGAAATCCTCGCCAATCCCGAAGCGGTCGCGAAGCGGGCCGCAGCGCTCGTGGCCGCGGATGCGCGCGAGGCGGTCGCCGCCCGCGGATGCTTCAATGTCGCTTTCAGCGGCGGCCATGCGCCTTGGATTATGCTCCGCGACCTGGCAGACGAAGACATGCCATGGGACAAGGTGCAGGTCTTCCAGATTGATGAGCGCGTCGCGCCCGCCGGCGACCCCGACCGCAACTTGACTCACCTGCGCGACAGTCTTTTGGAACGCGCACCTCTCCGCCTCGATCAGATCCACGCTATGCCGGTTGAACTGCCGGAACTCGAAGGCGCTGCCGCACAATACGAGCAGACGCTGCGCGAATACTGCGGCTCGCCTGCCGTGCTCGATCTCGCACACTTGGGATTAGGTCCCGATGGCCACACCGCTTCGCTGGTACCGGGCGATCCAGTGCTGAACGTCATCGACCGTGATGTCGCGCTGACCGGCGTGTACATGGGACGCCGTCGAATGACGCTTACCTATCCCATGATTAACCGCTCACGGAAAATTCTCTGGCTGGTGACCGGAGCCGATAAAGTGGATGCACTGAAGAAACTGCGCGCCGGCGATACCTCGATCCCGGGTGGCCGCATCGCGCGCGAAAACGCGTTGCTGCTGGCCGAGGAAGCGTCGGTGGGGTAGAGCGAAGCGCCGTGCTTGGCAGCGAGTTAAAACGTATGGATCGAATTCAATTCGAGTCAGCTCAGATTCTGAGCGTCTGCCACTCGAAATCGCGGAATTCCGACAGCCGCTGAAAATCCGCTTCATTGAAGGTTAATATCCGAATTCCCGATCGGCCTGCACTGTTTGCGATCAGCGCATCGTTAGTTAATTTGCCCTGCCCGACTTTCTCGTAGCCGTACTTTGTCGCCAAGCGGGCCAGCATGATCCCCGTACGACGCCAGTCGCTAAGATTCGGAACGAGAATCCGTCGTACCTGTTCGAAGTCTCGTTCCCACTCTTCTACGACCCGACGTTCTCGCTCTCCAGCACCTGCGAGGAGTTCTTCCAGGACAACTGAACTCAGCCACAATGGCGCGTCGGCACTTAAACGCCTGCGCGATACTAGCTCGGGATCGCCGCTGCGTAAGGCGTGTATGTACACGGAACTGTCGAGAAGAACAGGACGCATTTAGTCGGCGAGCCTGCCGTACACATCGCGAATTTGGATGCCACTCTTCAGAAATCGCTCGTTCGCTTCATGGACAATACGGTTCTTCTCGTGCTCCTCGATCGCAATGTCAAGCGCACGTTCAATGGTTTCGGTTTCGGTGGCGGCACGCAATGCCTTTTGAGCGCGCTTGATCTTGCTCGAATCCAATTGAAAATGCTTGTGAGTACGTTTGGTAGCAGTCGCCATGACCCTGCCTCTCTTGGGACAGTATAGCACTGATGTACATAAACACATATTCTATGTACATTACGAGAAGCGCGCCCCAAAAGGCGCAGAGGGAACGTCAGTATCCCCGCTCCAGCTCGTCCAGCATTCCTTCCATCTCTGACAGCGCGTGCTGGTTGCGGGTACGTTGCGCGCATTCGATACCGTGCAACAGCATGTCGCGCGCCTCGTCTTTGCGTTCGGCGCGGGCCAGCGTCTGTGCGGCCATGAAATAGCCATTGGTGTAATCGGGGTGCGCCTCCAGCAGCAAGGTGAAGTGCTGTAGAGCGGCCTCGGTTTCGCCGCCGCCGGAATACTCCAGCCCCAGCGCGTAGCGCGCGAATGCGTCGTTCGGATTGAGGTCGAGAATTTCCTTCAGCGTCGCCACGCGGCTTTCATCGGCCATAAGTGCTGTCTCCATTGCCAAACGGGCATACTACAGGAGCAAGGCCGCCCGGCTCAACTTGAGAACTGCCGGTCCGAGCAGCACATTGGTACACAGTTCGCATTCGTCAGTACAATGTCATTTACCCTTTGCACCTGGAGAGCTTGTGGCCTGTCCCTTCTTCATGCCCGATAGGCGCCTCGATGGCGATTGGCCTTTTCCGCAGCGACTACCGCTGGGTGCAGGCTGGAGCGGCACCTGCACCGCATCGCAAGCGCCAGAGCGTCCCAGCGATGACGAGCTCAAGACTGCATGCAACATGGGATATGCCAAGGGATGCGCGCGCCTTCCCCAGGACCGGAGTGCCGACGCCGTGCGCTTTGCCAAGGGTGATGAGCACGATGGACTGGTCCACATTCGCTTTGCTTACGAACGCGACTATTTGCCGGCGGGGCACGGCGAGCTGATTTACGAGACGGTGGCAGAACGTTGGGAATCGGCGCACGATAACGCATGCCTCGTGCGGATGGCCGAGTGCTACATCGAAAGCCAGATGGCACGGCGGTCTAATCCCGATCAGAACATTAGCCAAGGAAAGCAATGGAAACGACCAACGACGGACACTTAATCCCGCGGCCAGTCAGCGACTCTAAGTCGGAGATGATTGAGCTGGTGCTGCCCAACGACACTAACCCGCTTGGCGCTCTACTGGGCGGTCGCCTGATGCACTGGATCGACTTGGCGGGCGCACTGGCCGCGCATCGTCACTCGCACTCCTACGTCGTGACCGCTTCGATGGACCACATCGACTTCTTGGTTCCGGTTCACGTTGGCGACATGGTGTTGCTGCAGTCGTCGGTGAATCGTGTCTTCCGCACCTCGATGGAGGTTGGCGTGAAGGTGTTGGTGGAAAATTACATTTCGCAATCGCGTCAACAGGTGGCCAAAGCGTATCTAACGTTTGTCGCAGTCGATCGGCACGGCCGCCGCTTGCCGGTCGCGCCGGTCATCCCTGAAACTGAAAGCGAGAAGCGCCGCTTCGAAGGAGCGCTTCGCCGCCGTGAAGCCTCCAAAGCCGAGCGTGAGCAACGCAAGGCCATCAACGCAGAGTAGGCAAAAAGAAGAATGTCAAGTTACGAAGAGATTGTCGCCCGCGAACAGAAATATCTGCTCAACACCTATGCCCGTTATCCCGTTGCCATGGCGCGCGGCAAGGGCGTTTACCTGTGGGATGTC
Organism: uncultured Acidobacteriaceae bacterium; assembly: GCA_963819645.1. GTDB lineage: Bacteria > Acidobacteriota > Terriglobia > Terriglobales > Acidobacteriaceae > CAVVDY01. Next base: position 1,242,738 of record CAWFWZ010000001.1, on the reverse strand, counting down.
GATGGCAAGCGTTATCTGGACTTACTCTCCGGGCTCGGCGTGAACGCGCTGGGGCACGCGCACCCGCGCATCGTGAAAGTTATCCGCGAGCAGGCGGCGAAGGTCATTCACCTCTCCAACCTCTATTACAACGAGTACCAGGGAGTGCTGGCCGAAAAGCTGTGCCAGAAGTCTGGACTCGACCGCGCCTTCTTCACCAACAGCGGGACTGAAGCTGTCGAAGGCGCGCTCAAATTGGTGCGCGCCGCCGGACACGCTACCGGCGGTCCGGGCAAGAGTGTCGTCATTACGCTCGATAATTCCTTCCACGGACGCACCATGGGTGCGCTGGCGCTGACCGGCCAGTCGAAATACCGTCACGGTTTCGAGCCGATGCTCGAGGGTGCGCGATTCGTTGCGCGCAACGACGTCGATGCTCTGCGCGCCGCGATGGACGAGACGGTTTGCGGCATCATCGTCGAGCCCATCCAGGGTGAAGGCGGAATCCAGGTTTCGTCGCCCGAGTTTCTCCAGGCATGTCGCGAAGCCGCCGATCAGTACAACGCAGCGCTCATCTTCGACGAGATTCAATGTGGCATGGGACGCACGGGCAAGTTGTTCGCCTTCGAACATTTCGGCGTGAAGCCTGACGTAGTTTGTATCGCCAAGCCGATGGCGGCGGGCTTCCCCATGGGAGCGTTTCTAACCAGCGAGAAGTTCGCGCAACACATCACGCCCGGCAAGCACGGGACGACGTTCGGTGGTGGCCCGCTCGCTTGCCGCCTCGCGCTTGAGTATCTGGCGATTGTCGAAGAAGAGAATCTTCTGCAGCAGGTACAGCGCGTAGGCGCTTACTTCACCAGCAAGCTGCAGGAGCTTGTCACGAAGTTCAAGATCGCTACCGAAGCTCGCGGTGTGGGCGCCATTCAGGCGTTGCAGCTCAACATCCCCGCCGACCCCGTTCTCCACGGCGCATTGGCCGACGGCCTGCTCATCAACGTCACGCAGGGTAGCGTGCTGCGCTTCCTCCCACCATTTCTATTGCAGGAAAAGCAGGTCGACGCCGGCGTACGAATCCTGAAGCGCCAACTTGCAGCGGCGCAGAAAGCGGCGAAGAGCAAACCCGCCGCCTGAGCAACTGATTCGACCCGTTGCTCCTATCTAAGGAGTAGGCGCCGCAAATCTGATTTGTCATCCTGAGCGCAGCGAAGGACCTGCTTTCCCTTCACTTCTCCACAGCTACTTCCCCACTCGTTCTGCGATCCACTGGGCGCACTCGCGGGTACCCATCGTCCCACCGACATCGACGGTCGTCTTCCGCTCACGCACGGCGTCAATCACGGCCGCTTCGATCTTGATCGCCTCGTTATTCATTCCAAGGTGCGACAGCATCATCGCCGCGGTGAGGATCGAGCCCATCGGGTTCGCCATGTTCCTGCCCGCGATGGGAGGAGCAGAACCGTGTACCGGCTCAAACATCGAAGTCCGCCCGGGATGAATGTTGCCGCTCGCAGCCATCCCCAGTCCTCCCTGAAGTGCGGCGGCAAGATCGGTAATGATGTCGCCGAACATGTTGTTAGTAACGATGACGTCGAGCGACTGCGGCTCGCGCACCATCTGCAGGCAGAGCGCATCGACGTACATGTGTTGTGCCACAATGTCGGAGTACTCGCCCGCCACCTGCTTGAACACGCGCTGCCAGAGCCCACCAGCGTGTGTCATGACATTCGACTTGTCGGCCATCAGCACTTTCTTGCGACCGTTCGCCCGCGCATATTCGAACGCATAACGGATCACCCGCTCCACGCCTTTGCGCGTGTTGATGTCTTCCTGGGTGGCGATCTCGTCCGGGGTGCCGAACTTGAAGTTACCGCCCATGCCGGCGTAGACGCCCTCGGTGTTCTCGCGGATGACGGTAAAATTCACGTCGTCAACGCTGGCGTTCTTCAGCGGACAAAGCGACTCGTCCAGCAGCCGCACCGGACGCACGTTGGCGTACAAGTCCATCTGAAAGCGCATGCCCAGCAGTATCTCTTTGGCATGAATATTCGAGGGCACCCGCGGATCGCCCAACGCTCCGACGAAGATGGCGTCGAAGTCGCGGGCCAGCATGTCGAATCCGCCTGCGGGCATGGTGGTGCCGTCGAGCAGGTAGCGGTCGGCGCCCCAATCGAAGTGGGTAAATTCCAAGGCTGCGCCCGAAGCGCGCAGCACGTCCAGAGCGTTGGGGATGACTTCTTTGCCGATACCGTCTCCGGGGACGACGGCGATGCGTTTGTTATTTGTTGACATAGCGACAGACGACGATATCAGAAGCCGAAGGCTTTTCACCACGGAGGTCACCGGCTGCACGGAGAAGAACATCGTTTTCGGAGTGGCTTCTCTCCCTGCCTCCGTGGTGAGTTCATTCGCAGTTATAATCAAAGGTTCGGTATGGCAGTGATGACGTTACAAGAGAAGCTGACCGCCGCAGGAGCGCGCCTGACGCCCTATCGCGGAGCTGAGACCCCCGCCTCGTTTGGCGACACCGCCGGCGAGTTTCGCGCGTTGCTCGAAGGCGCGGCTGTCTTCGATTTGAGCTGGCAGGCCAAACTAGTGCTCAGCGGCGAAGACCGCGTGCGCTGGCTGAACGGCATGGTCACCAACAACATTCGCGACCTCGCGCTCAACCACGGCAACTACAGTTTTGTGCTGAATCCGCAGGGCCGCAACCTTGGCGATCTCGTCGCTTACAATCGCGGCGACTATCTGCTCGTTACCGCCGACTACGAGCTGGCGCCAAAGCTGAAGGAGGTCTTCGATCGCTACATCATCATGGATGACGTTGAGGTCGAGGACATCAGCGACAAGCTGGCATCCATCGGAGTTGCCGGGCCGAAGGCAGCAGAGACTCTGCGGAGCGCCGGTATCGATGTTTCGCAACTCGCACCGGGCGAAGTGAGCGACCCTGTATGGCAAGGGGTTGGGCTTTCCGATCGCGCGCAGCGTGTTGCCGCACGTGGACGGCTACGAGATCTGGTCAACGGCGGAGAATCTCGACCGCCTATGGGACGCTCTAGTCGCCGCGGGAGCAAAGCCAGCCGGCAGCGACGCGCTTGAGTTGTATCGCACCGCGCGCGGGGTGCCGCGCTATGGAATCGATCTTCGCGAACGCGACCTGCCGCAGGAGACCGGCCAGCAGCATGTGCTGAACTTCGCCAAGGGCTGCTACGTCGGCCAGGAGATTGTCGAGCGCATTCGCTCGCGCGGCAACGTACATCGCATGCTCGTTGGATTCGAAGTGCAAGGCGAGGCGCCACTGGCAGGCGACAAAATCATCGCCGGCGACAAAGAAGTTGGCGAGATCACCAGCGCCGCGCGTGTCCCGTTTCCCGCAGGCGAGAGAACGCTGGCCCTGGGATACATCCGGCGCGAGTTCGCCGAGTCCGGGAACAGAAGTGAAAGTTGGCGAGCACGAAGCTGTAGTGAGCGTGCTGCCGTTCGAGTAAGCAGCGATTAGTAATTAGCCGTTAGCACTTAGCTCTTGGCATTTGGCATAAACGATCGCCGCGCCAGAAATCATACCAAGAGCCAAGTGCCCAAAAGCCAATAGCCAAAGGCCAAGAGCTTCTTTAAAACCTATGCCTGATAAAGAGAAAAAAACTGAATTCACTGTTACCGACCGCCGCCTGTTCAGCTCGGAAGGTGAGATCCGTCCTGACGTGGTTGAAGCCGAAGAGCAACGCGAAGAGCGCGAGCAGGAAGAGCGCGAATCGCAGCAGCGCATCAACGAAGAGCGCAACGCGCAACGCACCACAACCACTACAGAATCCATAAAAGCTCCTGAAGCCGAGCCCGCGCCCCAGGGCGACTACCCTGCTCCGCCGACCACAGACGAGCAGCGCGTCTCGGCCGAGGCCTACAAGGAGTCCACCAGCCACATCGACAAAGAGATTCGCAAGGAGCTCGACAAGCACGGCCAGGGACATCGCGCGCAGGACTTCGAGATGAACTTCGAGAAGTTCCTGGCCTCGCTCTACATGAGCGCGCTGATGCAGATGGGCATGGCGGCTCCAGAGGGCGGGCAGCCACAGGTCGACCTGATGGGCGCGCGCCAGACCATCGACATTATCGGGATGTTACAGGAGAAGACCAAGGGCAACCTGACGGCGAAAGAAGAGAACATGCTGCAGAACGTGCTCTACGAACTGCGCATGGCCTACCTCGAAGTCACCAATCTCATCGCCAAGGCTCCGCCGCCGGGCAAGGGAGGCAACGGCGAGCCGCGATGAAGGCCACCCTCACTGTGCTGGGCAGCGGCACCTCCATGGGCGTGCCCACCATCGGTTGCGACTGCGCTGTGTGCACCTCAGACGATCCGCACGATCGCCGCACCCGGCCTTCGATCATGGTGCAGTGGGACGGCCACACCGTCCTCATCGACACCACGCCTGACTTTCGCGAGCAGGCGATTCGCGAGCACATCAAGAGAATCGACGCGATCCTCTATACTCACGGCCACGCCGATCACATTCTCGGGCTCGATGATGTGCGGCCGCTCAGCTTTCGTCGCGCTACCGGCGGGACAAAGATTCCGCTGTTCGCAACCGAGAACACGGCTCAGGTCTTGCGGCACGTTTTCCGCTACATCTTCGAAGGCGACTACAAGTACGGCGGCCTGGCGCAGGTCGAACTGAAGCCGGTGAATGGCCCGATCGACATCGCAGGCGCAAGTTTCATTCCACTCACCGTGAATCACGGCGACTATCCCATCGAGGCGTATCGCTTCGGTTCGGCCGCTTATCTCACGGACTTCAGCTCGGTGCCCGAAGAAACCCTGCGCCAACTCGAAGGTCTCGACATTCTGTTTCTCGACGCTCTGCGCCACAATCCACATCCCACGCATTCCAGTGTTTCGCAATCGCTTGAGATTGTGGAGCGCCTCAAACCAAAGCGCGCATTCTTCACTCACATCTCACACGACCTGCCGCACGAGAAAACCAATGCCTCGCTCCCGGCCAACGTCCGCCTGTCGCACGATGGGCTGAAACTCGAGTTCGAACTCTAGCGAGGCCGCCGACCATGCAAGTCTTTCGCAGCCTCGATGAAGTTCCCGCCGACTTCGGTCCCGCCGTGGTGAGTGTCGGCAACTTCGACGGAGTTCATCTCGCGCACCAACAGGTGGTCAGCCACATGGCCGAACGCGCGCACGCCATCGGAGGCAAAGCTGTCGTCGTAACTTTTGAGCCGCATCCGTTGCGTATTCTGCGGCCCGACGTTGCTCCGAAGCTGCTTGCACCGTGCCGATCAAACTCAAATTGTTGGAGCAGACTAAGGTCGATGCCGTCCTGGTGCTGCCATTCACCCGCGACTTGTCGATGATGTCGGCGCATGATTTCGCCCGGGATGTGCTCGCCGGAACGCTGCACGCGCGCGAAGTTCACGAAGGGTACAACTTCCATTTCGGACACAAAGCGCAGGGCAACATCAATACACTCGACGCGCTGGGTGAAGAGCTGGGATTCGGTGTGAAGATTTATCCTGAGCAGCTCTTGCGCGGGCATCACGTCTCGAGCAGCGAAATTCGCAAGCTCATCGCGGAGGGCCGGGTGGAGAGAGCACGCGCACTGCTGGGGCGTCCGTTCAGCATTATCTCGAACCCGGGTCGCGGTCGCGGCTACGGCACGCAATACACCGTGCCTACCGTCAATCTCGCACGCTACGATGAACTCGTACCCGGTAACGGCGTCTACATCACACAGGTGCGAATCAACGACGAGTGCTTTGACGCCGTCACCAACGTTGGCGTGCGTCCTACCTTTGGCCCTGATTCCTTCGCCATCGAAAGTCATCTGCTGAACTTTCATCCCATCGAGTTGCTGGCGCAAACCGAGGTTGAATTGTTTTTCCTCAAGCGCCTGCGCGACGAGAAGAAGTTCGAAACGGTGGAGGCGTTGAAGGAGCAGATCGGCAAAGACGTCGAGCGGGCGAACAGGTTCTTCCGGCTGGCGGGGAAGAAAGCAGTTAGCAGTTAGCAGTTAGCTATTAGCCGTCAGCAGTCAGGGCCTCTATGATTTGTCATCACGAGCGAAGCGAGGGATCTGCTCTTGCTTCCTTCACCCAACACTTCTCATGAACCTGAATCTGAACGGCGACTCAGCAGCGTTCCTCTTCCGCTGCAGTCGAGAACAGATCCCTCGCTTCGCTCGTGATGACAACGCGCTGAGGATCTGATCTAATTACTAGTCACTTCTTCATCCCACCGGCGAATCGCGATGTACCACCTTCACCGGATACCCGGCCTTGGCCAGCCGCTTCTTCACTTCTTCGGCGATCAGCACCGACCGATGCTTGCCGCCGGTACAGCCAAAGGCGATGGTGAGATAGCTCTTCCCTTCCTTCACGTAGTGCGGCAGCAGATAAATCAGCAGCTCCGAGATGCGCTTGATGAATTCCTTCGTCTGGGGAAACGAGCGGATGTACTTCGCTACCTTGGGATGGCGGCCGGTAAACGGACGAAACTCGGGAATGAAGTGGGGGTTGGGAAGAAAGCGAACGTCGAACATCAGATCGGCATCTTCGGGCACGCCTTGGCGAAATCCGAAGCTGACGCACGAGATGAGCAGGTTGTGATCGCGATTGCCGGCGCCAAAGCGTTCATTGATGAACGACCGCAACTCGTGCACGTTGAACTTTGTGGTGTCGATGACCACGTCGGCGATGTCGCGTACGGGCTTCATACGCTCGCGCTCAGAATGCAGCGACGACATGACCGACTTCTGGCGGCCTAGCGGATGCGGCCGCCGGGTCTCGCTGTAGCGTCGCACCAACGCGTCGTCTTTCGCTTCGAGAAAAAGAACCGTGGTGCGCAGCGAGCGCCGAAGCGAGCGCAGCAGCTCCGGCAGCTTGTCGAGCCGCGAGCCTTCGCGAATGTCGACCACCAGGGCGGCGCGATCGATCTCCAGCGTGTCGCGCACCAGCTCAGCGAAGTTTTCGATTAGCCCAACCGGAAGATTATCGACCGCGTAGTAGCCGAGGTCTTCAAACGCCTTTAGCGCCGAAGCCTTGCCGGCTCCGCTCATGCCGGTAATGATCACCAGCTCGCGCTGGTTGCGAGAGCTGCTACCGTCGCGCCCCGCCTTTGAACGGCGTTTGCCAGGCACAGACTTCGCGGCGCGTTTAGCAGGCATGAAGGGCGACCTATTTTGTGCAAGAGTAGCAGAGTTGGAAAGAGGAGTCAGCCGAAAGATAGTGAAACACGAAACGTCAGTTCAGGACCTCCGGGGTGCCTTGAAGGGATTCAGCACTGCGACCCCAAACTGCTCGAAATCGCGTTCGTTTCTGCTGGCGATGGTCAACCCGTGAACTCGTGCTGTCGCGGCGATCATTCCGTCTTCAATCAGATAATCCGATTTCCCACGCATAATCTTCCCCCACTCGCGAAAGCACGCCGCGTCCATGGTCAAGATCTGTACTGTGGCTTCTATCCTGTCTACCCATAACTCGATCTCTTTGGCCTTGATCCGGTCTTGCAGGCGAACTGCTTCGACACCCGACTGCATCTCCCCTAGCGTGACCGCCGATACAAAGACCTGCTCTTGACGCAATGCGGAGAACCAATCGACTACCGCACCATGCGGCTTGTTCTTGCGTAATTCAGAGACGACATTGGTGTCGAGGAGGTAGCGTGTCATAGGCTGCCGGAGCGTCTGCGCAGCCGGCCGCGCGGGGGGGCCAGGTTCTCAAAGCGCGGCCCGTCTCCTAGCAGAAGCTCCTTCAGGCCAGGGCGGGATGCCTGCTGCATCCTGCGCCATTCTTCAATCGGTACGAGCACAGCAGCTTCCACCCCGCGGCGCGTGACCACCTGCGGACCTTTTTCCAGAGTTTCATCCAGAAGCTCACTAAACCGAGCCTTCGCGTCCTGAACTTGCCAACGAGACATTGCCACTCCAACTGCCTGACTAGTCAGATGACTAGATTATACACGCCAAGGCTCGGTTCCGTACCGAATCAGGAGCGTCGCGAATCGGACTAATTGCTCTTTTTCACTTCCCCTTAAACTGCGCCGCGCGCTTTTCCAGAAATGCCTTTGTGCCTTCGTTCTTGTCTTCCGTCGCGCAGACCACGCCGAACAGCGTCGCTTCCAGATATAAGCCTTCGGCCAGAGGCAGATCGAGTCCGTGATTCACCGCTTCCATGGCGTACTGAATCGCCAGCGGAGCATTAGCGATGATCTTCGCTGCAATGGCCTCTGCGCGCGGAATCAGCTCAGCGGCGGGCACAACTTCGTTCACCAGGCCGATGCGATGCGCCTCCTGCGCCGAGATCATCTCGCCCGTCAGCACCAACTGCATCGCGATGCCTTTGCCGACCAGGCGCGACAGGCGCTGCGTTCCGCCGTAGCCGGGAATGAGTCCGAGCTTCACCTCGGGCTGGCCGAGCTTGGCGTTCTCGCTGGCCAGACGCATGGTGCAGGCCATGGCCAGCTCGCATCCGCCGCCGAGAGCGAATCCGTTGATGCAGGCGATGGTCGGCTTGCCCAGGTTCTCGATCGAGTCAATGATGGCCTGTCCTTTGTGCGTGTACTCCTTCGCCGAGACCGGGTTGTGCTGCGAGAGCTCGCCGATATCGGCGCCGGCGACAAAGGCCTTCTCGCCCGAGCCGGTGAGAATGACGACGCGCACCTCGGCATCGTCTTTGACGGAGGCGAACGCCTGGCGCAGCTCTTCCATGGTGGCCATGTTCAGCGCGTTGAGCACCTTCGGCCGGTTCAGGGTGATGTAAGCGATCTGGTTTTTCTTTTCGAAAAGTAAGGTTTTGAAAGTCGGTCATGAGTTCCTCGGAAAAAACTTAGGTTTCAGCTATCGGCTGTCAGCCATCAGCCGAAACGCCACTAAAATGCTATACATTAAACTGGTTACGCCGACTTGCCGAAGTAATCAGTCGCAACTTCTAGCTTGAATTCGTTTTAAGCGGCTCCTCTGATCCCGTACATATGTCGGGCTTGCCAAACCATCCAGAGTGCGCTCACGGGTCAATTCTGTGCGATTACGCGGCATCCGAAGATAGCCCTGGAGGGCGATTATGAGCTACCCCGCAATTCTGTGGCTCTAAGGTGCTATACAACTCTAAATTCCCAAAATGGAACTACACAAACTTCCCCGGCACCGGATTGTTCGGGTCGGCGTAATCATAGAATCCCTTCCCCGATTTACGGCCGTACCAGCCGGCCAGCACCAGCCGTCGCAGCAGCGCGGGCGAGGCAAAGCGCCGCTCCTTGAATTCGTCGTACATCACCTCGGTGATGTAGTACGTCGTATCGAGGCCGACGAAGTCGAGCAACGTGAACGGACCCATCGGGTAGCCGCATCCTAGCTTCATCGCCTCGTCGATGTCTGTGATGGAGCCCACACCTTCTTCGTACGCGCGAATCGCGTCGAGCAGGTACGGCACCAGCAGCCGGTTGACGATGAATCCTGTCTTGTCGCTGGTGCGCACCGGAACCTTGCCCAGCTTCTTGCCAAACTCAACCGCCGCGTCGAAGACCTCGGGCGTGGTGGCAATGGTCTTCACCACCTCGACCAGCTTCATCATCGGGACGGGATTAAAGAAGTGCAGGCCGATGAAGCGCTCGGGACGCTTGGTCGACGTCATCAGCTCGGTGACCGAAATCGACGACGTGTTAGTCGCGAAGATCGCATCTTTCTTCACGATCTGATCGAGCTCGCGCGTAGGTCTTACGCTTCAGATCGACATTCTCGATGATGGCCTCGACCACGATGTCGCAGTCGGCCAGGTCCTGCATCTTCAGCGTGCCCTTCAGATGCGACTGCGCTTCGGTCTTCTGTTCCGCAGTGAGACCGCCCTTTTGCCGGGCCGCGCTCGACCAGACGAGTCAGCGACTTCTCGATTCCGGCAAAACCTTTGTCGAGAAACTTCTGCTCCTGCTCGAGCACAGTCACGTCAAAGCCCGCCATGGCCGCGACCTGCGCGATGCCCGAGCCCATCAGCCCACAACCCAGTACGCCAACTTTCTTGATTTCCATGGTTCCTCAATTAGTAGCTAGTAATTAGTGATTAGTAATTAGAAACCTTTGTGACGTTGTCGTCGCAGCGACAGGTTCGTCGCCCGGATTCATCATCGTCGTCCCTTGCCTACTCGAACATATCCGCCGACCAGTTCGGCGGGAACCATCAATACTAGCGCCGACATCGGAGACCACGAAACGCCCTTCGCGATCATCGAGAAGATGGCCATCGCCGCCATGATCACCGCGATAATGCCGGACACCAGCATATCGCTGCGACAGCCGATGGCACTTCCCCAGTAGCCGCCGAAGAAGGCAAAGAATACGCCCACTAAGATGGCCGCGATCTCGAAGCCCATGACCGTCGGCGCGTGCGGGTCCTGATGCGTCACACGAAACAGCAGGAACACCGGCACGGCGAAGAGGAGGTATCCGAGAATGACGCCGGAAATCGTTCGCATAGGGTTTTTCGCGGTCAGGGAACCAAAACTTTGCCGAATTTAGCGGGATGCAGATTGCGATGCATTCCTTAAAGTCATGGATTCAGCTCTATCCATCACTTTCAGTCATGACAAAAACCGGCATTTACTCTTCGAAAATGAACCCCATTTGCGCAATTCAGGGCCTTTCGGCTGTTCCTGATCGCCTAATTGACGGTTAGTTGGCAGCCTCCACAATAACGGCTATGCCCTGCCCGCCGCCGATGCACGCGGTCGACAATCCGTACGTCGCGTTGCGGCGGCGTAGCTCGTAAAGCAGCGTAATCAGCAGACGCGTTCCGGTCGCGCCCAGCGGATGGCCGAGAGCAATCGCTCCACCGTTCACGTTAAGCTTCTCGGGATTGATGCCGAGTTCTTTGACTACCGCCAGCGCCTGCGCCGCGAATGCCTCGTTCAACTCGATCAGGTCGATGTCGTCGAGCTTGAGTCCGGCTTTCTGCAAAGCGATCTTGGTCGCCGGAACCGGCCCCGAGCCCATGATCTTCGGATCGACACCTGCAATGCCCCAGCTCACGATGCGGCCCAGCGGCTTGAGCCCGCGCTTTTGCGCCTGCGTCGAGCGGCATGACGACCACAGCAGCGCCACCATCGACGATGCCGCTGGCGTTACCGGCGGTAACGGTCCCGCTCTTGCCGAACGATGGTTTCAATTTTGCTAAACCTTCCATCGTGGTCTCGGGGCGGCGATGGTCGTCTTCGGTGAACATCTCGCCCGTGGGCTCGCCTTTGCGGTTGCGCAGCGCGACCGGCGTGAGTTCTTCCTGCAGGCGTCCGGCCTTGTAGGCGTCGTCAGCACATTTCTGCGAGCGCAGCGCGAATTCGTCCTGCGCCTCGCGGGTGATTCCCTGCTGCTCAGCGTAAAGCTCGGCGGTGTTTGCCATGTGGAGGCCGCAGTAGCTGTCGAGCAGCGCGACCATGAGCGAATCTTCCAGCTTGCCTTCGCCCAGGCCAACGCCCCAGCGCATGCCGCGGATGACATGCGGCGCTTGCGACATCGATTCCATGCCGCCGGCCAGCGCGATCTTCGACTCGCCAAGCTGAATCATCTGCGCCGCACTGACGACCGACTGCATGCCCGATCCGCAGAGGCGATTCACGGTCAGCGCGGGAACGTTCGATGGGAACGCCGGCTTTGAGTCGCCACATGGCGCGCGCCATAAATCGAGTCTCCCGAGGTCTGCTGCGCGTTGCCGATGACGACGTGATCGATCTCGCCCGGTTCGACGCCGGAGCGCTGCATGGCTTCTTTGGCGGCGATGGCGCCAAGGTCCATGGCGGTGAAGTCGCGAAGCTTTCCGCAGTAGCGGCCCATGGGCGTACGGGCGCCGTTAACGATTGCGATATCTAAAGATGAATTCGACATAGGGATTTACAGGATGAGCCGGCGGTTCGCAGGCAAACATCTGAGTTTATCAGCGGTGCGAGAATGGCGGCAAATCAAGAGGAAAAGCTAGCCGCGGATTTACGCGGATCTACACGGATCAGAGAGAATAGGGTCTTGGCATCGTAGATATACGAAGAGTATCGATATGTTGCGGTCAGGAATTGGGCGACAGGATTTCAAGATAGAGATTGATCGCGAGGAAGACGGGCGCTGGATTGCCGACATCGAAGCATTGGCTTATGGATGCTCCCGCGAGGAAGCAATTGCGAAAGTCGAAGCCCTTGCTTTGCTCGTCGTTGCTTGCCGGATTGAAGAGCGCGGCTTGCCAGGGATGCAGACTCCCGAATCTTAGGTGGAAGCCCGCGCATTCATATGAGGGAATCAGAGCCAATTTTTGTGCGGGGCGGCTTTAGCTATGGCTCAAAAAGGCCAGGGCTGAAGCCCGAATCTCCGACGACGTTTGTCCCCCGCATGAAATGCGGGGGCTTCCACCCAGCGGCTAAAGCCGGAATACCATTTGGCGTGTGTGGCACGACCAGAGGTCGTGCCCTGACGCGAATCGTCGCGACTTCGCTTGTTCGATGACACTGTGTCATCGATACTGCGTCCCCTGCATCCGTTCCCGCCGCCGCTGCCAGTCTTCCGTGTTGAAGATCGTTGGCCCGACTTCGATCAGGCGGGGCAGCATCTGGAAGACCGACACCGGAGTCCAGCGCACACCGTCGCGGGTGCGGAAGCCGCGGCGGTTGAGCTCATCGGCGATGGATGAGTAGGGGCCATCCTGGATGGTCAGCTCCATCATGGCGACCAGCACCTCGCGTTCGTTGGAATCTTCTTCGAGGTGAGCGCAGTCGCCAGCCACCTTCAGATCCGAATGGGACCTCGGCCTCGGGTGGTGGTGCGGCTTCGACGTCGGTCCGCTCGCGCTCCCATTCGACCGCCACCAGCTTCCAGCCTTCGGCTTGCCGAGTTTGCAGCACAGCCTGGTTCAGGGGCCCGGCAGATTGATTCGCGAATTCGCTCGATCATCACCCCACCTCGCAGAGACGAGTGTCCGACGAGGTTTGTTGCAGTTTACGTACCAGCTCGAAGCGAGTACTAAGTAGATGGCCTGCCGAGGCTTATTTCGACCCGGGACGAACGTTTCGTTCAGAAAACGGTTCGATCGTTCGAAAACGAACATTGCACGTGTCCTCAGCCGGCCACCGCTTGCTTAGAAATGGAAACCAATCTCTCCCGTGATCGCACGCGGCGTGACATAGTGCGTTCCGCTGAACGTCGACAGGAAATTGTAGAGGGCATAGTTATTCGTCAGGTTGATGAACGTCAGTTGGGCGCTCAGGTGATAACGGTCGTGCCCGAAGCTGTAAAGCTTATCGTCTCCAATCGCCAGGTCGAACAGGCTTCGTGAGGCGATGCGGGGCGGTTTGTGGTCGTCGTTCTCGGTTCCGGGAGGAGGTACCTGTGTGAGCGTAGAGCCGAACTGCGATGCCAGACAGGTAAACGGCAGCGCAACTGTCGGAGTTGCATGCACCCCGTTGCAGGTGAAGCCTGCCTGAAACTCCTGATCGGCGGTAAATGGGATCCCGCCTGCATCTACCATGAGGATGGCCGGCTGATCGCCGATCATGGTGGATTGCGGACAGTCATTGTAATCGGAGACTCCGTAGCAAGGAACGGATCCCGCGACCAGGCCGCTGTCGTAACGCCAGTTGAAGCCGAACCACGGGCCACGCTTCCACGGTGTCTGGTACTGCATGTGGGCCGTCATGTTAAAAGCCTCGTCGTGGTCGATCCTGAAGACTCCAAGGGGCGCCGAAGGAGTAGCGCCCGCCCCCGAGATCTGCGGGGTGAAAAAGCGGGCAGCTACGCTCGACATAACTACCAAGGCGCTGAAGCCGTGATACACCGGCACACTGGCGCGTAAGGCGAAGCCCGGAATCTTCGAATTGTGCCATTCAATGGGGAAGGTGATTGGCGTGTTACCCAGCACGCTGAAGTCGTAGGCACCCTTGGTGTACTTCCAGATGTACTCGGCGTCCACGACCAGGAACCTGCCGAAGGCTTGTTGCAGGCCGGCGTGGAACTCATTGCGATAACCGGGTCCCAGTGGCGTTGACGTGCTCGACGAGCAGCCCAGCAGAGGGTTGAGGATGTTCGAAGCGCATCCCACGCTGGAGAGCACCAGGTTCTCGTTGAAGGGAGTTTCCAGTGTGCGGGCGTACGAAACCCGCAGCACAGTGTTGGTCTTCTGAATGTTGTACGAGATTCCCACACGAGGTTCAGCCTGGGTTGCGGTGGTCAGTCCGTTGTATATATCTCCCCGGATTCCCAGATTGAAGCTCCAGTTGCGCACAGTGATACTGTCCTGCACGTACATCGCGAGCTGTTTAACGTCAGTGTGGCCGTAAAACGGGAATTGGACCCCGCCTCGCGTCAGATCGTAGGGCAGCAGGTCGCCGTTGAACAAGGGGTATTGAGCCAGAGTGCCCGCGTTCGGATTGTCTGCGGTGTTGGGTTGGAACCCGGCCCCGGCGCACTGCGTGGGATCGGTGAAACCGTTGACGGGGACACCCCCCATATCCACGCAGGGCGCATTGAACGTCGGGTCGACGATCCCGAGCTGGTCGTTTTCATTCAGGATGGTCTGTTCATACGAGATGCCTGCCTTGATGTTGTGAATGCCCTTGGTATAGCTGATGTTGGCGAGCCCTCCAGCATTGAGCAGGATACGTTGCTGAGCGACGCTCTGCCGCTGCAGGTTGAGGGGCCCGAGATCGTTGAACGGGTCATCGCTGGGGTAATAGTTAAACGTATCGCGCCGCACGAAGCCCGTCGCGTTGAGAACGGCATTGGGAGCTAGGGTGTGGGTCCAGGTTGGAGCAATATCGAAAGTCAGGATTTTGGCACGCTGATCCGTGGGTCCCAGGGGCAGACCTGTGATGGGATTGGTCTGAATCACGCCGCTGAAATCGTGATACTGCTGATCGTAAGAGTTCGGACTTTGAAACCACGAGCGGGTAAATTGCAAATTCAGGTGCAGTGCGTCTTTATCAGAAAAGACGTAATCGGCACGGTCGAATATGTTTTCCTCATTGCCCTTGGCATGTATAACGCCGAACTCCGGCGGATCGAGGAAGCGGCCGGTATTGAGGCCGTTGACCGCAAAGAATTCTCCCCACTTAGTTCCACCATACGAAAAGGCTGCGTCGAGGTTGGAACTGCCAAAAGAGCCGTAGGAGGCGGTGACACTGCCATGAGGCGTCGTCGCTCCCAATCCGCTGCGGGTGGTGACATCGATGACCAGGCTGGTCTTGTCGCCAAACTCAGCCGGAGGAGCGCCGCCAATGACCGTCATCGATTGCACCGCATCGAGCGGAATCTGGTTGGAGAAGACTTTGCTCTGCTGGTCGGTAATGGGCTGGCCATCAAGGGAAAAGGAGTTTTCTGCGTGATCGCCCAAGCCGTGAAAGAGGCCGTTGGAATCGGCAGCGATTCCTGGCGACGATAAAGTAACAAGCGAACTCAGCTCCGAGGACGCACTCTCCAGCGGAACTTTCTGAAACAGACTACGGTCCAGGTCGGTATGAAACGTCGGATCGTTTTCCAGAATGTCGCTGGCCTCGCCCTGGACGGTGACGTTCTCGGCAGAGCCTGCAATCTGCACCGCGATTTTCAGGTTGAGCGGCACCGCGGACTTCACATCAACATCCTGGGAATAGGGAGCAAAGCCGGGCGCGGTGACGGCGAGGTGGTAAGGATTAAAGGGAATGTTGCCAAAGATGAATCGTCCTGCGCTGTCCGTCTTCGTGGACCGATCGAACTGGCTGACGGGGTTATGAATTTCGACGGTCGCGCCCGGTACTACCGCGCCGCTGGGATCGGCAACAATTCCACTTAGAGAAGAACTTCCGGTGGTCTGCGCCAGACATATCCCGCCGCAGAGCGAAAGCACGATGACCAATGTTGCGATCATCAACCGATGGACTTTCATCAAGCGAAAACCAGTAATTGGCGACCGATCCGAAATGATGCTGCGGACCCGCAGACGACGGGGAGTAGAGCAAGTAAACGACATGGATCCTCCAAAAGCTGTGCATCCCGCCGCACCGTGAATAGGCGCGCGCGAGGCTGTCCGAAAGCAATGGCAGCCGTTGCGCATGACGCGCAACAAATCCGCATGATTTTGGGAACGCTTAGAGGCTTGGTGGAGGACGGATGGATACGGAAGGAAGCAGCAGTCGCGAATAGAGCTGCGGCTCCGCAGACTGCAATGAAGCGAAATTAAGGACCGGAACTGGCGCCGTTCGTGCAGCCGTGACTACCGCCGGGCTATGGGAGAAAACGCAGAGAGCGCAATGAGTACGCTCTGCGCCTGAGGGAGCTAAGTCGTCATGCAGGTGGACGGATTGAACGAAGCCCACCCCGGCAATCAGCAGCACTGCGAATACGGCTGTCAATCGCCGAAGCGACTTGTCGAACTGGGGCGCCAACCTCATTCTTACGTTAAAGTACTATACCTGATTCAGCTTCCCAGCGTGTCGCAAGAGCCGCGCAGCGCAGGGCAGTCCTGGCAAATCAGGCTCGCTTGATTGGGGAAGTTGGCTTCGACTATTGCGGGCGGTCGCTCAGGAATTTGCCCCAGTACACGCGAGGTGTACCGAAGGTTTCGAGGCAGGAGCCGCAGTACCAGTCGGCGCTGTCAGGGCGAATCACCAACCCCTCCAGAACGTAGCCATCGCGCACGGCAGGGTGGGGGCCGTTCATGTTAGCGAGCTCAAGTGCGACCTTTCGCACTTCGTTGTTGCGATTGCAACGTGGACAGGTGGGGGCTTGAGTATGCTTCATGGCCGGATCCCTGGTGAGCGAGGGTTAGGTCAGCCGCTCCGCTCATCCCATGGTGGCACTATTGTAATCGGCAATCTTCATGAAATCGTGAGTGGGCCAAAGAAAATGTTTCATAGTGGGTCAGTTTGAAAACGGAGGCATGCCTTTCGCGCACCGGCGCGAATCGGCACACCCGGATCCTTCGCCGCGCAAAAGAGGCTTGCTCGGGATGACAACCAAACTGACCCACTACCAAATCTTCTCAGAATCTTTCAGAAAGGAACGCCTCCCGCCGGGCCCTCCCGAAATTTACAATTGAAAGCTTATGATCCGATCGATCGTCTTTCCTCGCGTGCTGGGTAAATCGCTGGATGACCTTCAGCCTGCCCTCGCACTGTTACAGGCGCTGGGCTTTGCCAGCGGTAACGAGTGGCATGAAGGCGGAAGCCACGGGGTCGAGATGCTGGCTCCGCGTGGCGGATTAGAGTTGATCGCCGCGCCGGATTCGCCTGGCGTTGACGCGATGGTGGAAGTGACGGACGCGGATCTGGCGTACCAGATTGTGAAGAGCGTCACTCCCACCCTTTCCCAAACGATGGGAAAGGATGGGGCGCCACAGATCGTGAAGGAATCCACTCCCACCCTTTCCCCAACCATGGGAAAGGATGGGGCACCCGAGATCGTGAAGGAATCCACTCCCGCCCTTTCTCCAACGATGGGAAAGGATGGGGCGCCACACAACGGCGTGACGATTCGCAAGGAGCTCGGCGACACACCCTACGGTGCGCGGCTATTCGAGGTGGAAGTCAGCGGGCTGCGCCTGGGTTTCATCACCTACGCAAAAAAGGCTGACGCTCCTGGAATTGAAGGGGCGCTCGAGGCTAAGGGAAAGCGGTTCGCCATCGTAATCGCGCGCTTCAATTCGTTCATCACCGAGCGCTTGCTGGATGGGGCGCTGCTGGCGCTTCGCCAATGCGGCGCCGATCCCAAGGACATTGCCATCGTTCACGTTCCCGGTTCGTTTGAGATCCCCGGCGCTGCACGGCAGCTGGCAGAGAGCAGAGACTACAATGCGATTGTCTGTCTGGGCTGCCTGTTGCGAGGAGATACGTTGCACTACGAAGTCATTGCCAACGAAGTGACGCGCGGGGTCGGGCAATCGGCGCAGGAGACCGGCGTGCCACACGGCTTCGGGGTGCTGACCTGCGACACGCTGGAGCAGGCAATCGATCGCGCCGGATTGAAGTCGGGCAACAAAGGTTACGAGGCTGCACTGGCGGCGGTGGAGATGGCTTGTCTGGGTGAGAAAGTTACGGTTCGCGCCAGCAATGCCGTGAAGGCCGCTCAATGAGCAAGTCCGGTACTCGTCGCAAGTCACGCGAGCTTGCCCTGCAAATGCTGTTTCAATTCGACATGGGCCAGCAGACGCCCGAGCACGTTCGTAGCACCTTCTGGAACGA
The DNA here is from genome assembly GCA_963819645.1 of uncultured Acidobacteriaceae bacterium. GTDB lineage: Bacteria > Acidobacteriota > Terriglobia > Terriglobales > Acidobacteriaceae > CAVVDY01. The sequence goes on along the minus strand of CAWFWZ010000001.1, from coordinate 1,224,581 downwards.
GCGCCAGGACCTCGACGGTAAAGTACGCGGCTTCGCCGATGAACTCTTCGCAATCGCCTCCGAACGCGGAAAAGAGATTGACGAGATCATTGAGCGCAACGCGGAGCACTGGCGCATGGAGCGCATGGCGGTGGTCGATCGCAATGTGCTGCGTGTAGGCGTTGCTGAGTTCATCGGATATCCGGATACCCCCCGTCCCGTAGTCATCAACGAAGCTCTCGAAATCGGACGCCGCTTCTCTACTCCCGAGTCGGTGCAGTTCATCAACGGCGTGCTCGACAGCGTAGCGCGGGAGCTGGGCGAAGGCGAGAAGAAGTAACGCTACTCCGGTTTCAATCTTTCATTTTGCCAACAAGGTACTCTGGTGATCTCGCCCTTCGGCCAGATCCCAGTCCCTCGCCCTAAATAATTTCAGGGCCACGCAAATCCCTTCTTCGTCCTGACGCAACTCGAAAGTGAGCTCCTGAATCGTAGATTTGTGTTCCCTTCGTCGAGAGTCAGTTGTTTCGACAATGCTAGTCAGGGTTCAACAATTCCAAGCGACGCTCGCTGTTCGCCAGACCATGGGTGGGGTCCCATTTCTATGTCCCGGTTGCGCATTGCCTTAAGTTTTCTGGCCATTTTGTCTTTAGTAATTGCCGTCGGATGCGGCGGCAGCGGTAACAACTCCGGAAATAACGGAGATAACGGGACGGGCCCACCGCCACCGCCATCCATAGCCATCACGATCTCGCCCACGTCAGCTACTCTGGCTGCCGGTGCGACGCAGCAGTTCCAGGCTACGGTAACCGGTTCGACCAATACTGCGGTGACTTGGCAAGTGAACGGGGTTGCGGGCGGCAGTACCCAGACAGGAACGATCTCCACAACCGGCCTGTACACCGCTCCTTCGCCGGACCAACCGCTGCAGGTGACCGTCACTGCGGTAGCTGCCGCGGATACGAGCAAGACAGCCGCTGCTGCCGTGACCGTGAACCCTGCTCCGCCGCCACCACCGCCGCCACCGGTTCCAATGGTGTCGAGCTTTACGATGTCCCCTACCCTGGCTGCTCCTGGCGAATTTGTGAACTTCGCCTGGGCCACGGCCAATGCCACGGCCTTCAGCGTCACGCCGAATATTGCGCAGGATGACCAGACTCTCCCGGTGCAGTCGAGCGCCTACAGCTACAACACAACTGGACTGGGACAGACGACGACGTTCACTGCCGTCGCCAGCTCCGGCTCCACCATGTCGGCGCCGGTTACGGCGACGTTGACCATCGTTCCGGTCACGTTGAGCGCCTCGTCCACCACGATCATGGCCGGCCAGTCGGTAACCCTCAGCTACAGCGGGCCGAATAACAACAGCACCTCATGGATGCTGAATGTCAGTGGCAGCAATCCGGTTCCGCTGGCGCCCGCTTGCAACGGCAACACCTGCACCGGCACCTACGATACCGGGCCGCTGGGCAACACGACGACATTTTCGGTGTCGATCCAAGGCCCGGCTCCCACAGGCGGTCAGGCGTTCTCGCCGAACGTGATCGTAACCGTCGAGCAGCCGACGACGTTAACGTTTATGGCGCAGCCACAGACGGTGCCTCCGGGCGGCGCAGTCACTCTGTCATGGACAACTACGAACGCGTCCTCCATCAGCATCGATCAGGGCGTCGGGCAAGTGCAGCCGGTCGGCATGGGCTCGTATTGCTGCGTACATCCCACACAGACGACGACCTATACCGCGACCGCGATGTCGATTTATCCCGGCGCGCCTCCGGTAACAGCAACGGCCACGGTGACGGTGAGCAAGGGAGATCTCTCCAACCTGAATCACATCATCTTCATGCTTCAGGAGAACCGCGCGTTCGATAACTACTTTGGCGAGCTCGCTACCTATCGCGTCAATCACCAACCGCCGATTCAAGGCGCGAAGTTGAGCGACGTCAACGATCTTCACACGCTTCCGCCGGACTACCAGATATGCAACGCGCAAAAACAGTGTTTCGGGCCCTTCCATGCTCGAACGGAGTGTATCGAGAACCTGTCTCCCTCATGGGACGAGACGCACTACGACATGGACCTGGTGGGCAACGACTGGCTAAACCTGACCGACACTTCGATGTACAAGATGGATCGTTTTCTTGACACTACGTTGTCGGGAGGCAGCGGCGACAAGTACGATGCGACGCACTCGCGGCCGCTGGGCTATTACGACCAGACCGATCTGCCGTTCTACTACGAACTGGCAACCCAGTTCACTTCCGACGATAACTGGCACTCCCCGAATCCGGCGAACACTGTCCCGAATCGCATGTATCTGTTCGCCGCAACTTCGTACGGTCACGCGTTCCCGCCTACGGATCACAATGATCCGGCGTGGCAGCAACCGACAATTTTCCGTGCCCTGACGAACGCGGGAATCAGCTGGCGCTACTACTACCAGGACAACAGCGTGTTCCTGGCAAACTGGGCCGACTGGAACGATCCAAATATCCAGGCGAATGTCCGCAACATTCAGGAGTACTACAACATCCTGGCCGACCCCAATGCGGACAAGCTATTGCCGCAGGTGGTCTTCATCGAGCGCGCCAGTTCTACCGGTCTGGACGAGCATCCGGAGAACAACGTGCAAAAGGGAGCAGCGGTTGTCTCCAACATCATCAATTCCCTGCTCACCAGTGCGGCGTGGCCGGATTCGGCGTTCATCCTCACCTATGACGAAGGCGGAGGTCTCTTCGACCACGTGGGACCAATCCTGGTCACCCCGCCCGACGATCTGACGCCGCAGGACTTGGGCAAGAACGACACCAAGGGGCTGTTCAATGTGAGCGGATTCCGAGTGCCGGTGGTGGTGATCTCGCCGTGGTCGAGGCCGCAAACCGTAATTCACCTGCAGACCGACTACACGTCGATCCTGAGGCTGATTGAGGAACGCTTCAACGTGCCGGCGCTGACGCAGCGCGACGCGACCATACCAGACATGGCCGATCCGCAGAACGGCTTCTTCGACTTCAGCGCGCCACACTTGTTGGTTCCGCCGCCGCTGCCGACACAGCCGACGAACGGGACTTGCAACTATCAGCTGGAGAGTCATCCGTAATAAGAAAGGCCGGGGAGAAATTCCCGGCCTGCGTTGATCGAAGAACTACCGGGTGCCGGGTGCCCCACTCATTCCATCGTTTGGAATGAGTGGGATTGTAGCGCTGACAACCACCGAGGTCGTGATAGATTTCAAGTCCCTCGATCCCACTCATCCGAACTGAACGGATGAGTGGGGCACCCCGAGCAATCGCCGACAGTCCATTTCTACGGTCTGCCGACAACACGTCCAAGTGACTTCCCCGAACAAGACTTGTGGACAATCTACGTAAAGTCCGACTCGCCGCTCGGGACAACGTGCGAGATAGCGATTTTGCACCGCTATCCAAGAGCGATTGCCATACGCACAGCGGGCGCCTGCCATGGCTGAACATCCCGGACGTCCTCTCGAGCCGCAACAGCGGGCCAACATTCATGCCGGCCGACCGGCGGGTCCCATGATCGACCGGGAGTTTCCACCGCACGCAACGCCGCGACCGCTACCTTCCGTGCCTGCTGTGCACGCGGCTCCGCCTCCACATCTGCATTGATGGTGGTTCACGGTTGTACACGTTGGGAAGTGTCTCCGTTCGAAAGAAAGTCGATCGCATTCGAGAGCCACATCAAGGCGTCGGTGCGATCCAGGCGCAGGACCACCTTATCGAGCGACTGCCTCGACGCTTGTAGAAAGTCCCTTACCGGCGGTGGGAGATTGGGATCCTCCAGCAATTCGCTCAGGATTCTTCGCGCCCGGATGTCGCGCTTGCCTTGCAACTCTTGCGCGATTCGCCCGAAGAGACCTCCCGCCAGGAGCCGGTGCGCCTCCTGCAACTGGCGAATTGCGTTCTGATAGTCGTAAGCCATGCTAGTTACGTGCTCCGTTTTACGCGGACGCCTGGGCTGGCGGAGCATACACAACAGCCGCGATTCCGCTGTAAGAAGCAAGCAGCTCGGGCTTCTGCTCCACGACCGTGACCGTCACTCCGTGTAGACGCGCAATCTCCACCATTTCGTCGGCTACATTTTTCACCGGCAACAGAGGCTTCTTGCAGAATGGACAAGGCTCTTCGTGCAGCGAAAGGTAATGGTGTTCTTTGCAGACAAATCCCGCTTGCTCGAGGCCTTCGCTTACCACCAGTTTGCGCAACAGGAACAGATTACCTGCTTCCATCACCTCCTGTAATCCAGAGATGACATCCTGGTGTGGCTTGTAGTCGTTCAGCTCATTCATAACCTGGATCTCCTGCTCCGCTCTATAAGCGCGCAGCACGTCTTCGATGATTTCCCTGCGGTCGCGAGTATCGGCTTCGGGCGATCCGAATATCCGGCCGATAATTTTTCTCTCCGGCGCAAGAGGCAGAAAGCTTTCGAAAAGATGAAGCACCCGTTCCTCTGCCATGATCACCATCGCATCACAAGATTCTTGATTAAGAACGCGGTAGGCATGGTCGGCGGTCGCTTTGAGGTGCCGCTGCAAGTGAGTCAGGCGATGCCTTTGCACTTTTCCCGGAATCGACTTGTCGACAGTGTCGGTAGGCACAAACGATTTAATCCTGTCGAACTCCTGGTAGTGGCCAAGGTGATAGAGCGAGAGCCGGCTCTCCCCCTTGGACACTTCCATGAGCAGGACTTTTTTGCTCTCCTCGAGGACGGCTTCCAAAGGCAGGACATAAGAATCGACATCGATGATCAGCTGGTCGCTTGTGCGATTCGGTACGCCGACAATTCGATTTAACTCGGTACCTGATTTCAGCACGATGAGCGAATGAACGAAGGCGGGCACCAGATACTCGCCCAAGAACGCTTCGATTTCTGCCAAGTCGCGCATCACAGTCTCTTGCTGCCGGCGCGGTAACGCCGCCATGAACTCCTTGCGCTCTTCCAGAGCGCTGGTCTTCAGCGAGTGAAAGGCCCGGAGCAGGCCGGCTTTTTCCGGCGCGAGCTTTTCCGGGCTTAGTTGCAGATAGAGGCTGATTACCGGATTCTCATAGGTCGCCTTCTCCACGGCCTTCAACTCGGAGATCGAAAATAGCGTCGCGCCCTCCAGCGCTTTGAGCAGCGACCTCGGGCGTGGCAACTCTTCTTCCGATACTTTTCTCTTCACTTTCGCCAGGGAATCAATCTGACGCTCGCCTTCTTCGACAGAGTATGTTCGGTCCATCGGTTCACCCTTCAACAGTCCTTGGAAGATAGAGCCCGTGACTCGCAAACGGCGGCTATGCGGTGGTCTGCACCGCCGCACCAGGAATCGGCATGAGCGCTGGATTTCTGGTCCCCAGTCCGGGTTTGCTGTTCACCGTGACGCTCCCTCCCACTTCCGTCGCCCGCGCGCATTCCACGAATACGCGCGAGGGTTGCGCATGCTCTGAAGCGTTGGACAAGGCTTCCTTACCGATCCGCAGCAGTTGGGAGCAGGATGCCAGGGCAATGGACAAGGCCCTTTGGCCCACGAGAACTCCACCTTCACCGGAGATCCGGCAAAAACCCTGCGTGCGAAGATTGATAACTACTGAGCTGGGTCTTCGCCCGCGCACTTGATGCTAGCGGCACAGCCAGGTCAGCTCAATTGGTCACAGGAGCGAAATGCGATTCCCCACAGTGGCGTACATCTTGCTTAGTGAGACGTCGTAGAGATAGGTAAGACTTCTGAGGATAAGCAACGAGCCCGAAGAAACGAGAGCGCCCAGCGGATTGGTGAAGGGAAGGATCTCCTTGGGAATGGTTTGGTGGACCTGAGTGGATCTAGAGAGTGACGCAGTGCGGGCAGCACAGTTTCAGGTACTAAGGCCGGGTGCCCCACTCATTCCATCGTTTGGAATGAGTGGGATATCACACCGTCGGCCCCGGCGAAATCACAGACGTTACATCGCACATCGGTTTAGCCTCGGAATATGACAGCAGGTCTGAAGCGCTATTACCTCGACGGCTCTCTTCACTTCATCACTTACTTGAATGGGCAGAAGGGACTGGTTGAGGTCGATGCTTGTCCGTGGAAGTTCGCGGTCCGTGAGTCCCACTCATTCCAAACGATGGAATGAGTGGGGCACCCGACACTTGTCTGTCAGTTCCGTGGTCGTGCCCTGGTCCCAGCGCTTCCTTCGGCCGCGTCTCCGCTATTTCGGCAATACGCTGATCAGATCGGGAGCAACAGCATTGTTGTTCGCGTCCACCAGACCCGGCACAATCTGCTGTTCGTCGGAAAGCGAACTTAAGGCAATGCGGTGTACCGAGCCGTCGATGGTCCCCACATAAAGCTGTGAACCGTCGAGCGTGAGCGCTCCGGTGAGAGCAACTGTCGCGGGTTGCAGCGGGATAGCCGTCGGTGCATTCGCGGTTAACGCGAACGTCAGCACCGAACTGGCATCGGTGAGTATCCAGGCACGCGAGCTGTCAGAACTCACCAACAGTTGTTGAGCATTGAAAGTTCCCGCTCCCAGGTCGTAGTTGGTAAGGGTGCTGCCGGCAACGGTCGGGCACGAGCCGCTGGGCTGTGGAGTGGTAATCACGTCGAGATTCGGAGCATCGGCGACCACCGCGCCCGTCCCGTTCGGTAAGCGTTGAACCAACGTCGGATTGCTTGCGCTCAGGGTTTGCAGATCGCTTTGATCGCAGGTCGAGCGTATATCCACCGATTGGCCTGCGTTGCTGGTAATGAAGGTGAGCGAGCCCTGGGCTAACACATCGATGCCGGTGGGGACTGCGCTCAACTTCGTCGTAGTAATCGGCACGCCGTTGCCCTGGCGCACGAGGTTCTGGCCAATCAGCGACAGGGACCACTGATTATCGGGCGTTAGGGCACCTGCTGTCGCGGCACCCACTGCCGTGGCCAGCTTCGCCGAGAACGAGGTGCTGTAAAGATAGGTTGCATTGTTGGCGGAATCGGAAACCAGCAGCAATGATCCGTCTGCCGATAGTCCAAGTATCTTCCCGGCGAATGGCAAGCCGGTAACCGTAGCCGTGGTGATGTTGTAGACCATCGCGCCCCCGCCTGATCCGATATAGACGTTCGAACCGTCAGGGCTGGCGACAATTGAGTTGGGTAGGTTGAGCAGCGTTATCGGGGAGCCCGGAACGTTGGTCAGCACGGGAATGGGAACCATCTTCAGCGAATTGGTGCTGCCCACGTACACGGTATCGGGACTCTGCCCGGCGATGGTCGCAGTTACCACATTGTAGGAGTACTGCGGCGGAAGGCTTACGTTGCATACAGGCGCGACGCAGGTCGCGGTCACCGAGGCTGTTCCGGGACCCACGCCCAACAAGGTGGCCGAGGCGGTCTCCGACGAAACGGTCGCGGCTCCAGCCTGTGAACTGGCCCAGGTCAGGGTTGGCGCGATGCTCATGCCTTTGCTGTCCAGAACGTCGGCAACCAGGTTCTGCGTCTGTCCACCCGTGAGGGTGAAGTTGGTATTCGAACTTGTTGCATCGTGAACCAGGATGGATTGCACCGGACACACGGTGAAGGGAGTGCCCACGCTATTCACGCCGGCTACGCTGGCGAACAGCGCTGTCGCTCCCGGACTTTGCGCCTGCAGACCGGTCGCCGTGTTGAGGGCGGTGACAACGCTGGCGGTACCGCTACAGGTGGCCGTCCCGTTGCTCAGAGTTGCGGTGGTCGGCGGCTGCACGCCACCGAATCCCTGATTGGTGACGGTGAGGTGCGTCCCGCTGGCAATCGTATTGTTGCTGGTGAGGGCGACAGTCGCTGTGGCATTGATGACCGGGTCGATTCCGACCGTGGTCAGGAGCTGGGTAATAACAGTCGCTGTACCGCTACAGGTGGCTGTGCCGTTGCTCAACGTCGCCGTGGTAGGCGGAGTGGTTCCCCCTCCGGTACCCGGGTTGGTAATGGTCAGGGTAGTTCCGGCCGCGACAACGTTGGTGTCGGTCAGCGTCACCTGGGCGGTAGCGTTAGTCACCCCATTAAAGCTGGACAGGTTGCAGGTCTGCCCTGCGGACCCCACGATGTTGCCGCCCGCAACGTAGGTTGGACTCTTGGTAGCCTGATCAAACGTGGGATTGATACCGGTTCCGCCACCCACGCTGAAGTTGGTGAGATTACAGGTTTGCCCGCTCGTACCGGTGATGGTGCCACCTGATAAATAGGTAGGACTGTTCGAACTGGAGGAGAAGTTCGGATCGATTCCGGCAGCGCTCGCTACCACGATCGCATTGCCGGAGCCATAGGTAAATGGCCCAACCGTAGATGAAATGTCGCAAGGTGCACTGATGGAGCAGCCCGCCGCCGACGTATTGTAGGCCACCGCTGTCGGATTCAACACCGTGCCCATGCTGGAGCAATCGTTGAAGGGCGTGATAGCCACGCGGTCCACCTGCTTGTGCACATAGACCGTCGCGGTTGCCGAGACGCTACCCGAGGTGACGGTGATCGTCGCCTGGCCATCTTGATTGGGAGAACAAACTATGCCGTTCGCGTCGAAGGACCCTCCGCACACCGCGCCAGCGCCGGTCACTGAGGCCAGCGCTGGATTGCTGCTGCTGAAAGTGAAATCGACAGCAATCACCGTGCCGGTGGAATCCAGCGCGGTTGCAGTGACGGTCAAGACTTGACCTTCATTCAAACTTAAACTGGAGGGAGCCAGGGTTATGGACGACGCCACTGCCGTTTTCACGCCGCCGCCGCTGCACCCTGCAATCGAAGCCAGAAGAACCAGAGATAAAAGTGCAGCTAACCACTGAGCTGCTGAAAACTGCCGCATGCACCCTCCCCGCACAGCAACAGGCCGGCGGATTACACAGAATCGTCAGGTAGAAGAAGACTTCAGTGTAGAAGTAACACCAATTTTCAGCAAATTGTTCGCGCAGCAGTATCCAAAACAACGGTCACCGTGCGCGGAAAGCGTGCACCCCAAAGAGTCGGTGGGGCTCGACAACCTAGTGTGAGCCGTTGGCCTGGGCCAGTCGCCTCGCAATAATCGAGTAGGCCGCGGAATTGAAGGCCATACCGATGTGCGTGCCCGCAACCTCAAAGTCCTGCCCATCCTTCTCCGTCATGCAGAAGCGCCAGTCAACCACACCGTCGTTGCGGGTGTAGATCGCGGTCTGCAGCATGGAGTCGGACACCTTGCGCCGCAACGAATTGACGAAGTTGCAGGTGCATCGTCCGGTGTAGCAATGGGGCAGTACGCCGTCACCGTGCTCCTGCAGAATGCGAATGCGCACGGCTTCGGCGGCGTTGAGGATGTTGCGATGCGCCACCGTGCCCTGGATGGGCGAGGCCAGAGTGATAAGCGAAGCGATGTCCTTTGGCCGGGCGCCGGCAACCGAACGCGCGATGACGCCGCCCAGACTGTGGCCAATCAGGTGGATTTTGCCTCCGGTTTCGTCCAGCGCCCGGTTCAAGGTTTCGTTCAGTCGGCGCTGGATCAGCAGGTTCGGGCAGTCGGCATTGATGCCGATTCCCGAGAAGTATGCCCGGTAGCCAATGCGAGCCAGCCAGCCGCGGAGTTCGTTCAAATAAAGATCGGTCCCGAGAAATCCGGGAATGATGACCACGCCGGAGCCGTCGCCGTGAGGCACGCCAAAACCGTAATAGACCGGGGAAGCGTGCAGCAGAAGAATCTCGGCTGCGAACAGGGCTTCGGTCCAGAGGGACACGTTAGACGTGGGTTGAAAGTGTTGTTTTGCGTTGCGAGGCTTGGGTTTTGATGCCGATGTTGCCGTTTCTAAGCGCAAATGTCGTCCTGAGCTCGGCCTAATTTGAGCACCCTACGGCCAAGTGCTCCTGGGAGGCTGATGAATACCGCGGGGGATTATACTGCCCCGCTCGCAACGGATGCTAGCACTTTGGAGAGATTTTGCTGCGTTCTAGTTGGCTTTGGCGCTTTTCTTTTTCTTTTTCTTGGCCGGTGCGGGCTTTTTCAGCCGGGCTTCCAGCTCCACAACGCGCCGGCGCAGCGTTTCGACCTCTGATTCTTCCCGCGCTTTGGGCTGTGGCGGACCACCCAGAAACTTTTTCATCATTTCTACCGGCGACAGAATGGCCGATTGCACTTCGCCCAGGCGATTTTGCACCGCATTCTGCACCGTCTGATAGGTCTCGAAGGCCGACTTCAGGTACCACATGATGAACTCCTGCCGCACCTCGTCGGAGGCGACGATGAGCTGGCGCAGCAGTTCGAGCGGAAGGCCGGTCGGCTTGTCGCGAGCGTCTTCGGTGATGATTTGCGTCAGGGTGACGCGGGTCAGGTCCTGTCCGGTCCTGGCGTCGACCACCTTCACGTCCTTGCCTTCACGCACCAGGGCGGCAATGTCGTCGAGATTCACGTAACGGCTGGCGGCAGTGTTATACATCCGGCGATTGCCGTAACGCTTAATAACCATGGTGTCAGTCATGCAAGCCCTTCATATTGCGCTGCATACAATACAAATAATATGTTGACACAAACTCAGCTAAATCATATAGTAAAGCCAATGCTGCGATGCAGCAATTTTGGAGGTTCTAATATGCCAGTAAATGTTAAAGCCGATACCTCCCGGAATCATCCACGGGAGTCGTCATTCATGTCCATCATGGCGGGTTGGGCGGAACAGGGTGTGCAGAGCATCTTCGCGACGCAGCGCATCCTGCTCGATCTCGCCATGCGCCAGAATGAAAACGTTATGCATACGTTGCGGGAGCAGCTCAGCGACCCGGATTACTGCCCTGCCGCAATTATCAGCGAAGCCGCCGGCGACGGCATCACCAATTTCATCGCCGGGCAGAAGCTGCTTCTCGACCTGGGCAAGCAGCAGCACGAGATCCTGATGGAAGGGATCAAGGAGCGCGTCGGCGGCTGGCCGGCGGCACAGGCGATGACCAGTCTGCTGCAGCGCAGCGTTGAGACTTTCATCCACATGCAGCAGGAGTTCCTGAACATTGCCGGCAAAGGCACGCAGGGCTGGGTGGAGTCAGCCAAGGAAGGCAAGCCTTACGAGTACGAGCACATGGTGACCATGGCCCGCGAAGGTCTGGAAAACTTCATGAAGACGCAGAAGCGCTTCCTGGACGTGATCTCGGAAGAGGCTGCCAAGTCAAAGGGCAAGGGCGACGAGCCGATGCGGAAGATGAAGAAGACGGAACTGGCAGAGCTGGCGAAGCAGGCAACGGAGTCGTTCATCGTTGCCCAGAAGAGCCTGATCGATCTGGCCGGCAAGCAGGTGAATGCCAACGTGAAAACCGCCGGTAAGGCGGTAAATCTGCTGCGGCCGTTCCCCTTCGTGCCTTTCGCTGACATGACGCGCGAAGGCGTGAAGAGCTATGTCGATGCTCAGAAGGCGTTGATGAATACCGTGGTAAAGCCGGCGGTTGAACACAAGGCCGCCAAGCCGGCGCGCAAGAAGCCGAGGGCCCGCCCCAAGGCGATGGCAACTATCGCCTGAGACGAGTTCGAGAAGGGCACGCTTGCAGCCTGCCGAATAGGGACATCTGGCAGCTCGACAGCCGAAGCAAACGCTTCTGGAGCTGGTCCCCGGCCCCGCGCGCATCCTCTTCCAGTGTGCGCAGCTGAAGCAGTGCCCTTCTCGTGCTAAACCGGATCGTTGATTGCGACCGCTCAGGTGTTGGCGATCGAGGACCAGATATACATTTTCAGCGGCCCGGAAAGCGAAGGCTCGGAAAGCCACGCAGCCGATTTGCACCTGAATGGACTGGGTGGAGCACACCTTCAGCTGTGCATGTCGCAATGCGTGGAAGTGTCCGCGCTTTGGCGCCTGAGGTGGTTTGTTCCGGTTTACCTCAGCGGCTGAAGTCGCGTTAAGAGAACGTGCGAAACTGCACCGCTGCAGCGGTGCTCCACCCAACAACCATTTTCAGACGCTCGGCGGCGCGCTATGCCACGCAGTGCAACCAAGATCCAACTCAAGCCCGAAACCGTGAAGGCCTTCGCGGCCTATGTGCGCGAGGCTGAGACGGCCATGGAAGAGGAGCTGCCGTCCGGCGCCCAATTCTTATGGTCTGACAGAGACCTTGCATGCGCGCACATGGTCCGCAAAGGTGAGATCGTGGCGCAGTTCCGGTCAGGGAGCGGGCCGGCGAAGGTGCCGAGCGGATTGATTCACGATTGGGTGGGAGCAGTCTTCACTCCCGGCACGACGGTCGAAAACACGCTGCTGCTGATTCAGGATTATGACCATCACCAGGAGATCTACAAACCGGAGGTGCTGGTTTCGAAACTGATGCGGCATCGCGGCAACGATTTTGAAATCTACCTGCGGCTGCTGAAGAAGAAAATTCTGACCGTGGTGCTCGACACCGATCATGACGTGCAGTATCGCTGTCTGGATGCGACGCGCTGGCTCTGCCGTTCCTACACAACACGGATCGCAGAAGTGGAGAATGCAGGAACGCCGAAAGAACACGTGTTCCCTGCCGATACCGGATACGGTTTTTTGTGGCGTCTCTATTCCTACTGGCGATTTCGAGAGCGCGACGGCGGCGTGTACATCGAGTGCCGCGCGATGTCGTTGAGCCGGGACGTACCGATGGGATTGGGATGGATTATTGAGCCGATCATTCAAAAGCTTCCTCGCGAATCTCTGATCCATACCCTGGATTGCACCCGCCAGGCGCTGCTTGCACGGCCGAGGTAGGCGGTATTAGCCAGCAGGACGGGCTGTCGCTCATCGCGTCGTATTACGCCACTATGACATCTTTCGCGTGACACTTCTCACATTGGATTGTGACCTGTGCTCTTGGATACTGTGGCCTGCCAGTGTTCTAGTAGTAACTGTCATACATCGCAATCGGCCGCAGTTGAGGTAGACGTATGGGTTTACGCGAGTGGTCCAAGTCGGAAGTGGCCTACGGCCGAAAGATTCTTGGTTCTGGGCTGGAGGGAACTCGTTCCGGCCGGGAAGCATTTCTTAATGGAAGACCTCTTACTACCTTTCTTGGCGAGTCAGTTCGAGAAGCATTGAAACCAGCTGCCCTGGGAGCCTGTATCGGCTTGTTGAGCAGCTATTCAAACGGACGGCACAAATCGATCCGAAGGGGGCTGGCGCTCAGTTGGCTGTGCGGTGCCATCGGCTTCGGCGCAGGCTTTGCCTGGTCGAGCCGCCGCCTGACTGCAAAGATGGCTGGCGAAGTCCGGCGGAACGTTGGCCGCGTGCGTGACGAGCACTGGCTGGACGAACATCCCATCGACTACGCATAAGAAATGGTTGGTCCGACGCTCAGGCTCCCGACTCGTGCGGGAACCGGCTGCATTAAGAATGAGCGTGCTTCCGGTTGGTAACAAGTCCTCTCGGCTGAGTGCGGGGGGCAGTAATGATTGCTAATGAAGCGGAGCCGCGGATACAGATGCCGCAGCCCGCGGAAGACCTAAGTCAAGAACGCATCACCTACCTGGAAAACCTGGTCCATCAGGCCCGGCTCGCCTCGGCTGTCTTCACGCAGTACACCCAGGAAGATGTCGATCGCATTGTGAAACCCATGGTCCTCGCCGGGTTGGCGCAGGCCCAGTATCTGGCGCGCCTGGCGGTTGAGGAGACCCGGCTCGGCGTGCTGGAAGACAAGGTCATCAAGAACATGGTGGCCACCGAGTTTGTTTACAACTATGTCCGCGACAAGCGCACGGTCGGCGTCATCCGCGAGTTTCCCGAACGCAATCTGCTAGAGATCGCCGAACCCATCGGCGTAATTCTGTCGCTGCTGCCGATTACGAACCCCACGTCCACCGTGCTGTTCAAGTGCATCATGGCGATCAAAACGCGGAACGCGGCCATCTTCAGTCCGCATCCGCGGGCGTGGCGTTGCTGTTCGGAAGCCGTCCGCATCATGTACGAAGCGGCGGTAAAGCATGGCGCGCCCGAAGGCGTGTTCTCCTGCCTGGAATCGCACACCCTGGTGGACAACGATTACCTGATGCACCATCGCGACGTCGGCATGATCGATGCCACAGGAGGGCCGAGCGCGGTCAAAGCTGCTTACAGTTCCGGCAAGCCGGCATTGGGTGTCGGCGCGGGCAACACGCCCGTGTACCTGGAGAAATCGGCGGACCTGAAGTGTGCGGTCGTCGACATAATCGTTTCCAAGACCTTCGACAACGGAACCATTTGCGCGTCGGAACAGACCGTCGTCATCGACGACGAAATTTACGACCGCGCGCTAAAGACTTTCGCCGATTTAGGCGCGCACATCTGCAATGAAAAAGAGGTGGAGCTGCTGGAGCGCACGGTCATCGATCCGCAGACCGGATTCATGCAGCCCATGGCGGTAGGACAGAAAGCAACGGATATCGCGCGCTTCGTTGGACTGTCGGTGAAGCCTGACACCAAGCTTCTGATCGCCCCAATCAAAGGCGTCGGCCGCGAGCATCCGCTGTCGGTTGAGAAGCTGTTCCCTGTGCTCTCGGTCTATCGTGCCAAGTCGACGGACGAAGCGCTGCGAACTTGTATGGACGTGATCCATCTCGGCGGCCTGGGACATACGGCGGTCGTCTTCTCGCGCAACGAAGCGATCATCCAGAAGTACGGCGAGGTCATCAACGCCGGCCGCATCATCGTGAACTCTCCGGGGTCGATTGGTGCACTGGGCGCGGTTTATAACGACCTGGTGCCGACCTTCTCCTTCGGATGCGGCACCGGCGGCGGCAACAGCACGACTGACAACGTCAACGTCTTTCATTACCTGAACATAAAGCGCCTGGCCCGAAGGACACAAAATCATATGTGGTTCCGCGTTCCCAACCAGATCTACTTCAACATGAACGCCATCGAGAACGTGCGCCAGTTCCCTTCGCGCACCACGATCATCGTGACCAACGCGGCACTGGAAAAGATCGGGCACGTCGATGTGGTGCGGCGTTACCTGCCGCCAGAGACGCATGTTCACGTGCTGGTCATTCCCGATGCCGAGCCTGACGTGAAGGTCGTGATGCAGGGCGTCGAATCGCTCAACTTCTACAAGGCGGACCAGATTGTCGCGCTGGGCGGCGGCTCCGTTATCGACGCCGCCAAAATCATGAAGTTGCTGTATGTGTCGCCCGACGCCGATCTGGAAGAGCTGGCCGCGCCGTTCCTCGATTTGCGCAAGCGCGTTGTGCAATATCCTCCAGCGAAGAACGGCCCGGCCAGATTGATTGCCGTCGCCACTACCAGCGGCACCGGCAGCGAGGTCACTCCGTTCGCGGTGATGACCGACAAGGAGCACGGGCGCAAGGTGACGCTCGCCGATTATTCGCTTAGCCCCGATGTGGCGATTGTCGATCCGCAATTCGTGCTGTCGATGCCGAAGGGACTGACGGCCGATACTGGTATCGACTGCCTGACCCATGCGCTGGAAGCCGCGGTCTCGAATTTCGCCAGCCCGTACACCGACTCCAATGCGATGCAGGCGATTCGGCTCGCGTTCAAGTACCTGCCCATCTCGTACGAGCATCCTGCCGATGAAGAAGCGCGTTCGATGATGCACAACGCAGCCTGCATCGCGGCCATGGCGTTTGCCAATGCGTCGGTGGGAGTGAATCATGCGCTGGCGCATGCCTTTGGCGCGCGCTTTCACGTTGCCCATGGCCGGGCAAACGCGCTCATGCTGCCGTATGTCATTGCGTACAACGCTGCGGTACCTGCCAAGTTCATGGCATCGCCCTACACGCAAGGTTATGTGGCGCATAACAAGTACGCCACGATCGCAGACTTGCTCGGGCTTGGCGGCCATACGGTGGAAGAAAAGGTACAGAAGCTCATCGCGGCGATCGAGGAATTGCTTGACCGCCTGGCATTTCCACGTTCGATTGCCGAACTCGGAATCAGCGAGGAAGAGTTCGAGCGGGCCCTACCCGAATTGACAGCCGTCGCGTTTGAAGATCCGTCGTGGCGCTCGAATCCGCGTATGCCGTTGATGAGTGAGTTGACCGAGCTGTTCCGTAAGGCATACCAAGGGCGAAGCACAGCCAAAACAGGTACACCCGCGTAGTTGAGGTGGTGGTTATGGTGATGAGTATTGTGTCGCTGAAGCTCAATGGAAGTGACTTGATCGGGGCCCTGCAAGCTGCCGGCGAGAAGCTGGAAGAGATGGAGGGCGACCTGATTCTGGATTTCTCATCGGTACGCCGCGTTACTCCAGCGGCCGTCAGCGCAATGTCAGATTTCGTTGACGCTGCTGACGAGCGCTCGGTGAACGTCGTGCTCCGCGGTGTGAACGTCGATGTTTATCGCGTGCTCAAGCTGGCGAGGCTGGAGCAGCGATTTTCTCTGGTGAGCTGAAAACTTATGGCGCGAGAACGCAAGTCGAAAGCGACGCAGCAGCCCCCCCAACCCGTCGATCGCCTCTCCTGGGGCGACACGGTCTTCCTGAACCTGGAACGGGAAGGCATGCCGATGAACGTGGCGAGCGTCTGCTTCTTTGAAGGAGAGTTCTCCTTCGCAGATTTCTTCCGCTTCATCGAGTCGAAGCTGCCGCTGGTTCCACGCTATCTCAAGCGCGTGGTGACGCCACCATTCGGGCTGGGACTTCCCACCTGGGAGTACGACCCGGACTTCGATCTGCACCGCCACGTGCGCAAAGTCACCCTGAAGTACGGTACAGAAACCGAGCTCAAGACATTCGCGTCCAAACTCTTCAGCCAGGTCATGGACCGGCAACACCCGCTGTGGGACATGACACTCGTACATGGGCTCAAGGGCCGACGCACCGGACTGGTGATTCGACTGCACCACTGCCTGGCCGACGGCATTGCAGGCGTGGGCATGATGAACGCGCTGTTTAACCCCGATGCCGAAGCGCCGCCCGCAGCCCCGCGGAACCATCCCCAGGTTCCGCGGCCCAGCGACGCTTTGGCATCGCTGACCACTGGGTTGGTCGAGAGCTACTCTGAGTTCGTCAAACGAATTCTTTCTGGGATGAATGATGCGCTGACCATGGTGCAGCGTGCCGCCGCGAATGGAGGCGCCATTACACCGGAGGAATTCTCGCACCTGCTACCGGAGATTACTGCGATCACGGAGCGGCTGCGCTTCAATGTCGTCTGTCATGGACCGCAGAAGTTTGCCTGGACCGAAATTTCACTGGCAGAAGTGAAGACCATCAAGTCCACCTTCAGCGCTAGCGTCAACGACGTCATTCTCACCCTGGTGACTGCCGCCTTTCGGCGCTACCTCGAGGCGCATGGCGATGCTGTCGAGGGACGTCTGCTGCGCATGATGATTCCGGTCAACATTCGGGGCAACGCCACCACGGATGAGATGGGAAACAGTATCTCCCTCATGCCCATTACTGTGCCGCTGGACATTCGCGACGCAAGGGAGTTGCTGGGGGCGGTGCATCGCAGAAGCGAATTTCTGAAGCGAGCGCACGCGGCCGAACTCGTCGGCCTTACTGGAGGCCTCATCGGACTTTTTCCTAACGGGTTGCAGGCAATCGCCGGCCCGGTCTTGAGCCAGTTGCCCATCACGCCCTTCAACCTGGTGTGCACTAACGTCCCGGGACCGCAGCACCCGCTATTCCTGCTTGGGCACAAAATGCTGCGCTGGTATCCCTACGTTCCCATTGGCGGCGAGATGGCCGTGAACTGCGCCATCCTAAGTTATGACGGCAT
This sequence comes from uncultured Acidobacteriaceae bacterium, assembly GCA_963819645.1. Classification (GTDB taxonomy): domain Bacteria; phylum Acidobacteriota; class Terriglobia; order Terriglobales; family Acidobacteriaceae; genus CAVVDY01. The sequence continues at coordinate 1,206,987 of CAWFWZ010000001.1, read as the reverse complement.
GATGTATTTCGGCTTCAGCGGGAACGTGCATGCTGCGCCCGATCTGCGCCGCCTGGAAGACTTCGTTAAAGAGAGTTTTGCCGAATTGCGCGAAGCGGCAGGAATCAAGACCCCGCGCAAGCCGGCGTCGCGCCGCAGAAACGCGCATACTAAAAAACGAGCCAAGGCGGCAGCGAAGCCGGGGCAGCCGGTGAATGGTTCGAGTCCCCGGCCTCGCAACGTCCCTGCTGCTCCCATCGAGACGGAAGCATCGCCACAGCCAGGCGTTGAAGAGGAACGAGGCTCGACGCAGTTGACCACGCAATAGCGGAGACCCGGCGGAAATGAATCTTGGTTGGCTTCGCCTCTTCGAAGGCGCTGATTGCGATCGAAACGCCGTTGCGCGCTGGCGTGATTCAGTGCGCTTAGCAAGACGAACGTCACATGTTTGCGCGAATTGATTTTCAGGGCCCCGTGCGGTACCGGATACGGAGCGCCGCAATGCTGGCTCGAGCGGCGGCTGCGGTGTCGGCGCGTCGCTTGCTCAAAGGGCCACGCCGGCCGTCCTGGAACCGGTGGGTGGAAGTCGCAACCGAACTGCTGAAGCGGCAACTCGTTGCGGCGTTCGGTATGGCCGACGTGCAAGAGGCGCGCAGCTTCCTGGATTCGATCGTTCTTCGCTCGCCCGCACTGTCCGCAGTAACCATCACGCCGGTATCGCAGCAGAACTTCAAGGGAAGCTGGTTCTCCGTCAACGGCAGTCAGCCTCAAGTCACGATGCTGTACCTTCATGGTGGCGGATACAGCTTCTACCCGCAGTCGTATGCGAACTTCATTGCGCTGATCACGCAGGCGGCAAAGTCGAAAACGTTTGCGCTCGACTATCGGCTCTCGCCGGAGTATCGCTTCCCTTCCCAACTGGACGACGCTCTCAGTGCATATCGTTGGCTGCTCGACTCCGGCGTTAGTCTAGACAGCCTGGTCGTTGCCGGCGATTCGGCTGGAGGTAATCTCACACTCGCGTTGCTGCTGCGAGCGCGTGAATTGAAGCTCCCGCTGCCATCACTCGCCGTCGTCCTTTCGCCCGCAACTGATTTCAACATTCAGCCCACAAGTAACGACTGCGACTATATCGAACCAGACATGCTCGGCCGCTGGGCTGACTGGTTCTGTGATACCGCGCAGCGCAGCGCTCCGCTGGTATCGCCAGTGCTGGCTGATTTGCGCGGCTTGCCTCCAATCTATATCCAGGCCGGACGCTGTGAGGTTTTGTTCGAGAGCATTCAAGCCTTCGCCGACGTAGCGAGAAGCCAGGGCGCAGACGTCACCCTGGATGCCTGGGACGACATGAATCACGACTTCCAACTGTTCGGACCCGACGCTCCGCAGAGTGCCGCGGCATTGCGCCGTATTAGAGATGTCATCGGTGCGCATTTGCATTCGCAGCAGAAGCTGGTTCCCCAACCCGCGGGTCAAGAGGAGCGATGAGCCCGGATCAGCAATTCGATTACGACTTCATCATCATCGGGTCGGGATTCGGCGGTAGCGTTTCCGCCCTTCGGCTGGCTGAAAAGGGACATCGAGTCGCGGTGATGGAGATGGGGCGGCGCTGGACACCGCAGAATCTGCCGCGCACCAGTTGGTCCATCCATCGCTGGTTTTGGCGGCCGCGGCTCGGGTTGCGCGGTTTCTTCAACATGCGATTCTTCCGGCACGTCACCATCCTGCATGGCTGCGCCGTCGGCGGAGGTTCGATCACCTACGCCAGTACTTTGCTTTCGCGCTCCCGACAAAGTATGGGACATGGGTTCGTGGGCTGGGTTGGCCGATTGGAAGACGGAAATGCCACAGCATTTCGCGACCGCATCGCGCATGCTCGGCATCATCGAGAACCGGATCCTGGGACCCGCCGACCTTCTTCTGAAAAAAAGTGCCGAGGCCAGCGGATGCGGCCACACCTTCTATCGCACGCGCGTCGGCATCTTCCAGTCGGCGGCTGGAGAACCGGTCAAGCAGACCTATCCCGATCCGTTTTTTGGCGGCGAAGGTCCTGAGCGAAGTACGTGTAATGCGTGCGGCGGCTGCATGATGGGCTGCCAGCACGGCGCGAAGAATACCTTGGACCTGAACTATCTGTACCTGGCCGAAAAGCGTGGGGTTCAGATCTTCGCCGAAACCAAAGTCGTCGACGTGACGTCCGCTGGATGCGACCACCAACGGCGCCTCGGGATACGAAGTTCACACGGAGAAATCCACCGCCTGGATTCGCCGGCAGCCGCGGCGCTTCACTTGTCGCGGCGTTGTTCTCTCTGCCTCGGCGCTCGGCACCATGGAGCTGCTGTTTCATCTCCGCGAGAAGGGCTCCTTGCCCGCCATCAGCGAGCGACTGGGAAAGTATGTCCGCACCAATTCCGAGTCGCTCATCGGAGTTCGGGTCGCTGGCTGCGACGACGACCTGTCGAAGGGCATCGCCATCGGTTCCGGCGTTTATATCGACGAAGACACCCACATCGAGGCGGTCCGCTATCCGAGCGGCTCCGACGCCATGAGTCTCCTTAGTACGCTCCTCACCGATGGCCGCCCGGGCTCGCAACGAATCGCACTCTGGCTGAGAAATGTCTTTCGCTTCGCGGTGCGGCACCCGATCAAAACCATGCAAGTATTTTGGCCGCGGGGATGGGCACGCGAAAGCGTGATCCTGCTGTGCATGCAGGCGCTGGAAGGACACATCGAGATGGCATGGCAGCGCCCATGGTTCTGGCCATTCCGGAAACTTTCTAGTCAGTCGCGGAGCCAAGGTGCCGACGTACATTCCGCAGGCCAACGCGTTCGCGAGAAAAGTTGCTGAACTGTCGGGAGGGACGCCGATGAGCATGCTACCGGAAATCCTGTTCAATGTTCCGGCTACCGCGCACTGCATTGGCGGGTGCGTGATCGCCGACTCGCCGAGCCGCGGTGTGGTTGACGTTCGCCATCGCGTCTTCGGCTACAAGAACATGTACATCTGCGACGGTTCCGTAGTCTCGGCGAATCTTGGGGTGAATCCCAGTCTCACGATCACCGCACTGGCCGAGCGGGCCATGAGTTTCATTTCGTCGGCAAGCAATACAACCTGGGATGATGCCGCCTCAGAGTTCGAACCTGCCGCCGCGCAGCAAGAGATCCAGCAGTGACAGTTTGTATCTCGTCCATCCGTGCCGACAAAACCATAAGGAGAGATTCACAATGCGAAAGCTTTCTGCCGTCGAACACGCAAGGGCCATCATGTCAGAAGGAATCGAGTGGGGGGTTCTGAAATGGATGATGGAGAAAAAGCGGGTGCGTGCGGCGGCCGATGACGCCAGAGCCGCGCTTGACGCTTTGGAAAAGAAGGTTAAAGCAACCTGGAGCGACGACCTGAAGCATGCTTACAACCAGTTGCTCTCGGAGGACAGGAGAGGTAAACGTACGCGCAAGAATGGTAGTGTCGGCACAAAGATCAAAGCTATAGAGATCGGTGACCACGCCATGAATGCGGTCAGGCAGGTGATGCAAGCAGATGATGAGGCCTACGACGCGCATGAGACGGCGGAAGACGTTTTCGCCGAAGCTGAACAACGCATGAGTACCAGCCTGGCTCGCGAAGGCGCGCGCAAAGCGCTTGTTGCTTACGATCTGCACGAATCTGCCATACGACACGCCGAAGCTATCGGCAAGTTGGCGCAAAATGGCGTAACCAGGTCATAGCTTCTTATTTCGACAAGATAATTGATGAATATCGACAAAAATACCAGTGAGGTCACTATTCAATTTCGAAGTGCGCAAAACATCTCTTGTCACTTTCTCGCAAATAGAGATAAACTCCTGCACAGCTTTATACCTTCTAGCGCTTCCACTTCGAAATCGCGCCTGTGCTGTTGCAATCGGAATACCGCCCTTCGTCTATATAGACGCACCTTGCATATTCGAATGAATGAGCCTGCTTTAGGACACATCTGAGTGGCGGAGCTGTTTTAGAATCCGGCCACTCTCCTTGTGTTCGCGCGCACACTTCGTCGCAAGTGAAAGGAAGAAGGATCGAAATCTACTACCCGACGTACGGAACGATTCCTTAGGCCAACATGGTTCGTGCATAAGATTTCACTCTACCCAACATTTTCACACCGGAGGTGTGTCGTGGTAAGGATGTGTCGTCTAGCTATTGCAAGCTTATTTCTAGTGAGCCTCTTTACTGCCGGTAGTTTCGCCGCCACAATCAAGTCCGCGGGGGTGTCAATTACTCTTTTGCCCAGCGTCTCCAGCCCACAATTCCTGGGTACCAGTATTGACTGGACTGCCACCGTACACAGCCCGTTTCTAGGGCATATATACGACTACCAATTCGCCGTAACATTTAACAATCAATACCAAATTGTGAAAGACTTCAACACCCCGAATACATTTACCTGGGTACCTCACACCGTAGAGGGAACCTACCGGATCAGCGTGACCGTGCGTGATATTACGCAGCAGCCTTATACCACCTACCCACCAGCTTCCGTGGAGTATGTCATCTTGCCCTGGGTGACGTCGCCCGGAGGATCCGCGGTGCATTCAACCTCTCATCCTCTAGTAGCGTTGTTCAGTGGGCCACCGTGTACGTCAGGTCACACGTTGCTGGTTCGCTTTCACCCGGTTAACTCAAATGTCTCTAGTACAACCAATTCGGTTGCGTGCTCGCAGAGTAGCGCCAATTTCTATATCGCCGGAATGCTGCCGTCGACACAATACCTGATGCATTGGGAAGAGACTGGTCCTAATTTCTTTAATTCGGGAGCGGATGTGCCGTTCCTGACGGGGCCGCTACCATCGGACTACCCAAAAGCTACCTTCACGGTCAACGTTCCTCCTACAGAGCATGATGCAAATTTTCCCATTGTCTATTGGGGATTCTTTCCCACCGGACAGACTACCTACTGGCAGACTGCAACCGATCTGTTCGGCAATGTACTTTGGTACTTTCCCGGGCCTTTGTTCGTGACTCGCATGGAACCTGGTGGCAATTTGTTTTCTTTCCCCGATGACATGACATTCAGGGAATACGACTTGGCAGGCAATGTAACGCTGGAAACTAATGTTGACATTCTGAACGAGCAGCTAGTGAGAAAAGGATATGCGACGATGAACGATTTCAATACCCATGAAACTCGTCGCCTACCCAACGGAAACATCATCATTCTGGGATCACACGACCTGGTGTCGACCATGTACCAGGGAGGTACGGAGCAGAATCCGGTCGACATCCTTGGCGACATGATCCTGGTCGTCGATCACAATATGCAGCTACTCTGGGCGTGGGACTCGTTCGACCACGACAATCTCGCCCGCAAAGCCACGTTGAACGATATCTGCATGCACAACAGCGGCGGATGTCCCAAGTTTAACGAGAATTTCACCCAGGCCAACGACTGGTTGCACAGCAATGCGGTTCAGTTGGCAGATGACGGAAACCTCCTTCTGTCGGAACGCGCCCAGGACTACTTGATCAAGGTGAATTACCAGAACGGGCAGGGAGACGGAAGCATCCTCTGGAGGATGGGCCCCTACGGCGACTTCACTCTCACGAACCCGCCACCCATTACCTGCGGTAACCCGGACGTCTTTCCCTGGTTCACCCATCAACACGACCCGGCATTTCAGGGAGCGTCGAAAACTGAGATTGGAGTAGAGGTGATGACGGTTTTCGATGACGGCAATCTGCGTAATTCGCAGTGCGGTGGAAACCAGAACAGCCGCGGAATGCTGTTGCTGGTCAGCGAGGTCAAGAAGACTGCCTCTTTCGTGACCTTGGGCGATCTCGGTGCTTACTCGTCGGCTCTCGGCAGCGCCGATTTCCTGCAAATGGGCGGGCTGTTCGCGAGCTATGGCAACGGGTTTATCAATCAAACCGAGGCGGAGTCGACGGAGCTCGATCTGCAGGGCGAAATTGTGTATCAAATACACGCGAATTCCGCATCCTACCGTACCTATCGGCTGCCGAACCTCTATACTCCCACCTGGCCATAGGATAGTTGCAGGCGTATTTCACTGTACCAACAGGGCCGACCTCATAGTCGGCCCTGTTGTTCTCGTGGGAAATGAGCTTCACTCATTACCGCTGCCGGAGTCGTTCGAGGCGCAAATCGGAGACTATCTGATGGCCGAGACCCACAAGTGACACCAATACGGAGACTATGCTCCGGTCGCGCCCATGGCGGCCACCGACAACGCGCTCACCAGCTGTGTCACGGTCGTCGCATCGATCGAGTCTGTTATCGGCAATCCACGCTTTTGTTGAAACTGAGCCAGAGCCGAGTGCGTCCGGGTCCCGGCCACTCCGTCAATTCCATGAGGATCAAATCCCAAGTAGGTCAGATACAGCTGCGCGGCTCGCACCAGCAGATCGGGTACTCCTGCCGCGTTTATCTTTTGAAATTCGGCGTTCAGCCTTTTGTCGTATTGGTTAATCGCGAAGTTTGGTCCGTTGTATCCTCGAGCAAACGACGTCCAATCGTGGGAGCGCAGTGCAAGATGCAACTTCCCATTCAGGAGAAATTTGGCCATGGCGGCGAGTTGCTGATCCTCGCTCTTTGTCATGGCGTCGACCATCGAGTCGACATCGGAAAATCCAGCCGCCCGAAAGTTCTCGCCCATGATCTGACCGACTCCCCAAGAGGCACTCTGCAGCGCGGCCGTTCTGTCATGAGACATCGCACGTGCGAGGCGATCATATTGATGTGGACCCAACGCTCCGTATCCGCCAGGCGCTCGATCACTGATATCGCCATCATCGAATTTGCCGCCAGTGAGCCGATGAAAAATGTGACGCTCGTAAAGGATTACAGGCCTGCGATCCGACAAGAATCCGCATCCTTAAGTTTCGACTGCGAGGACGGTCCATATCTCGGCGCCGTGTACACCGAGCATTTCACCCGCTGAAGATAGACCGTCCCCCGACATTGCGAGTGCAATTCCCTGAAACTCAGAAACTGCCATTGTGCCCTCCGGTTTGTTTGTCTCCGATTGCAGAATAGCCCTACAGAATAAGTTGGCCGGCGAGGCCAAGCAGAGTTTCCTACCCTAAGATTCGGAATTAATGTCGTTAGCTGCGGCTGGGCACACCTGCAAGCCCACCAAGAGAATTTCCCGATCGCGCAGCCCTTCTATTGTGTCTCACGCCGGGGAGTTGAGCAGTCTGGCCGCGTCACCCTTGGCAAACCCGTCTCTGGTGACCGAAGGCCGGCCTCGGAACCACCAGCGCGTCTATGAAGCATAACTACTTTCCCCTCGCCCCACCTTTTGGCCATGGACAGCATTCTCACACTACTGCAATATGCAGACACGCGTACCAATTCTGAATCACTTTTTACAAGGTTTTGATGAGTGTTCAAGAGGAACGCGGCTACTCCGTCGACCTGCCTTAGCCCCTCGAATCGCACAATGGTCTCATAGAAGGGAGTAACGCCGATAGCTCTATTGAATATGGCTTAGATAGCCACGATGCTATCCGTTTGAGAAAAACAACGAACGCTATGCCGATTGTGGCCGAACCGAGCTGAGGCAGTTTGATTGTAGCGAAACAGGAGGACTTCAATGGCTACTACAGGAACTACAGGCTCGAGCCTCGCGACGGCTTCGCAGCAACCCGTTACCGCTCGCGAGATCGTTGGCATTCACGTCAAGTTTACACTCAACACGTCAGAGGGACTACGCAGGGTCATTTTTGAGCTACAGAAATCGGTCGACAACGACATTGTCAAGTGGACAATAGATTTCCAGTTATTTGAGCGCGCTAAGAAGACCGATCAGTTCGGGGATGCTCTTGTCGATTTAGAGGTGGAGGTCGATGCGGCACTGAACGACGATGCCGAATCCGTGGCCGACGACGGCCTGAGCAAGAAACAGGCTCGCCATGCCCTCGGCAAAGCGGCCGACACTGCCAAGAATCCAAATGTGGATTCGCCGACCAAGAAAGCCAGCGTGCAACAGACCATTACGCCTAATCCGAGCTAAGGGAAGGACATCAGTGAGATCCGTGTGGTTATCAAGCGCATCTTTGCTCTTGATTGTCTCGTCTTGGGCGGTAGCTCAAGACGTGACTACTGCAGGAAGCCAATGCCCACCCCCTGACCAGCTTTCCGCTTTTCACGTTCGCAAGGCGACCATCGTTGATCCATGGAGTAAACTGCGATTTTGGTCGGGTTCCGATGACCCCGCAGCGAAGGCGGTGGCGGCTCTTGAAGGTAAGCCTTACAACCAGTCAGAGGTAAATGAGGCCATGAAGCTTGTCGAGAAGTATCGATGGCTCTCTGTTGACCTCCAGATCTCGGCGTCCAGCGTCAGCAATTGCTTCCCAAGAGAGCTGGATCTCACGTTTGTGGCCATTTCTCTCCCTGTGTCCCCGCACATCACTGTTCCGAATGTTCAAGACCCTATTTCTGCAGCCGCTCCAGTTCCGCGTCCGTTCCACGTCTCTCCGGATATCGGTTACAACTCCACTGACAAGTTTTACGCGGGAGGCACAGCGGCGGTTTCATGGAACTCTGGTTCACTGCCGCTCAACACCGTCACCGTGCAGGGCTATGGGTCCTCGACGCTGTGGCAGATTGAAGGGGAGCTTAAGGGGGACCGCGATTCGACTACGAGTTGGTTGGCACACGCAGAGTGGGCGGCAAAGTATGCCAATTCGTCCATGCCAACGACCGCGGCGGACCTCAACCGCGGCCGTTTAACTGCCAATTTCTCAGCGTTTACACGTCCCGTGAGCAGCCTGGTGTTTCACTTTGGCGCGGTCGCAGGCGGTGGGAATGACCAGAGCGGATTTTCCGCCACTACCCTTGCCCCGAATGTTACTCCGAGCGGTGGTTACAGTGGGGTTAAGTTTTACGGAGGTTTCACAGGTCAGTCACATCGCCAGGACTTTTCCGCGGGTTATGGCTTAGAACTGGGAGGGTCCACGAATACTTCGTTGCTATCCGCTTGGCACAAACAAGTCGGGTACGCGCAGTACGCGCTCTGGGCACCCTTCGGCGATCACAGACAGGTTGAAGTCGAGCAGACGTTTGCGGCCGGTGGCATCGGCGTGAACCAGACAATTCCAGTGGGCGAGTTGTTCTTTGGAGGGAACAGCCAAACTTACTTTTCATCGGACCAGTCTTTCAAAATACTCTCGCAGCCATATATTCGAAGTTTGCCGGCCAACAGCTTCTACAATACGAGTGGTGGAATTGGCGCAAAAACCTTCTTCTCCTATAATCTCACCCTCGCGGCGACGGCTTGGCGGAAGCCTCTCGTACCGGCGGAGTTGAACGTCAACGAACGGCTGTGCGCACAATTGCGGTCCTCACCCTCTGTGCCGCCTGCGCTTGCCACAAAGCAGGATCTGTGCAAGAAACTCAATGGACAGTTCAATTCCGCTACCAACATACTGGAAGCTGCGAACGCAAGTGACGATCGCCGCCTGGATGCACTTAGAAGAATGGTTCCAACGCTGCAGGCACATCTAGATGCACTTCGGGACGCAGTGAAGGCCGCTCAGACGGGAACGCCGACGTCCGCGGGGCCTCTGTTCGACGACTGCGTCGGGGCGTTGACGGCCTCCGCCACAACGGCTGACGATGCGGTTAGCAGCGATACCAGCGCCAGCGGGGCGTACGACGATCTTCATGATCTCCTTGCAGACGGTGCCAGTCCTCTCTCAAAGGTAGTGAGTTCCTGTCGTACGGCGCTTACTTCAGTTTCTGTAAGTGAAGCCCCTGTGAAGGACGTCGAAGCCTCAGCCACCAAAATCCAACAGCAGCTCACAGCTATTGACAACGACGCCTCCGCCAAGGCCAACAAGTTTATGGCCTTCGTGAAGCGGCTGATGTATCAAGTCCTTTCCGAAGTTAATATCGTCTCGATTAGTCCGGTCGCCGTTTTCGATGTAGCACAAATAGGTCCCGCCGCTTCGGCCTACTACAGCGGAACACGCTACGGCGCGGGACCGGGAATCAGGTTCACGGTGGCAAATACGATGATGTTCACAGCTGCCTATGCCTGGAATGCGAATCGTCACGCGGGGGAAGTGCCAGGAGCGTTCTACTTTTCGCTCACCACGAGGAACATCTTTCGATGACGCCCGGCCCCGGTTCGCCGGGTGGCCAAGCGGTGCGCGTCAAGCAGAATCTCTATATAGGGCGCCCTGGAATGCGCTTGCGATACCCGGAATTTCGTCCGATAATTTCACGCCGGCAATCTTTATGGACTATGTAAAGGGACGTCTAACCGTCTGGGCCTAGTTCCCGGTCGGCGCGGGACCCGGAGCAGTGGCTGACTGCGACGCGTAGCGCCAGTTCCTAGCCAGAACCGAAGGCACCCAGGTCGCAGCAAAGACACTCCGCAGGTATCCTGCAAGCATGCATGTTAGCAAGCTTGTCTTGGGCGTCCTTCATTTTGGGCGCGGTTCCTGTGTGCGGTCACAATCTGTGTACCGGCACCCCAACAGCTCGCTACCGTCCCGGCCGACCGGCTTTCGATGCTTGTAGAGACCGTGCTCGGTTCTCCAGTTTGAAAGGTACGTGCGGCGCTAAGTCCCCTTCGGCGGCGGGGCAAAAGCCATCGAGGTCACCGGATGCAGTTCCCAAAGAGTTTTCGACTCCATCCCTTTCTTGCCGCGTCCGGTGCCGCCGTCTTTCATGTACTCGTGGGCATCGTCGTAAAAAAGCGTCCCCGTGACTGTCACGTAAACAGGATGAACCATCACGTGAACGCTGCCAATAGTCGGTGGCTTGTTATTCAGCAGCTTGGCGATCACCCAATCGCGTACAGCTTCTGTTTTGCCGTCTAATGTGGTGGCGTATGTCCCGGAAGGGACTTCCACGATAATACAGTCGTCGTCCTGGGTAGGCTTGTTAGTCGTCGTGCGCGGCTGCGAACTGATTTGAATGTGAAAGTCGCAGTCGTCGGATTCAAAGGCAACCAGGTAAAGATATCCCGAAATTGTTACCATCTCGTTTTCTTTTACCGGTTGGTCTGTAATGCGCTTTTCATCGTAACGCGGATCGTTTTTCTTGACATCCGTGAGCCTAGGGATAGCCAGCGCCTGGGCCACGCTCATCGTCTTTTGCGCCGGGTTTGCCGGCGAAGTGATCTTTATCGGCCACCGTTCTTTACCCGGAGCCTTACACGGCAGCGGATCAGCGAACACGGACGCTGTCAACAGCAGGCAAAACCCAAACAGTAGCGAATTCCTGATCGCACCCATTGATAATCCCCTTCTCTCAGTAAGAGTTGAAGTTGCGGGACCTAACTGTTACACAATGTTTTGAAAGCGGCCACTACGCTCCGCTTGTCTGTCCCTGAGCCGCCGGCTTGGGATCGGGAAAAGCATTGACTCGGTTCAACCACCCTTTCACAAATTGCGGGAATCTCTTTCCCAACTCCTGGTAGTAGGCGATCCGTCCTGCTTTGTAGCGACGATAGACTTCAACCTGGTCAAGCTGGGCAAGCGCTTGCATGGATGCTGCCCCCAGAGCTCCATCCACCACAACATGCGCCCCCATGCCGTTCATTACCTGCTGGAGCAACGTGGTCGCGTGCGTGCCAGCATTGACATAGAAATCGCAGACGATGTTAGACAGGTCTTGTGACGAGTAGTTATCCCCCTGGATCTTGTTCCAGTAGAGCGCTTTGTAGATGACCCCCGCTTGAGCGTCCGTTAACGCTTTCAGGTTAGCGGAAGTGGGATCGATACCAAGCAACTCATGCGAGCAGTGCTGAAACACGGCCATAGTGACGCCCTTATTGGTTTCGCCGCCTGGATCGGTAGGATCATCTACGTATCCGCCTTCAAAACGCAGTAAGAGAGGAAGAAACAGGTCGAAGCTTGCCATGACTATTCTCCTAATTTCAAAGTTCTACGGCTGCAGTTCTTTTCTCAGTTGTTCGACTCTACTCTCGGTCAAATCCGCCATTACCGTGATTTTGATTAATGGAGCCAGAGTTCCGCCCCGGACCATGTCAGCTTGAAAGTCCGCCTCGGCCTGGCGGAACTGCAACCATGCTGACTGGGCAGCGCGCAGCTTCGCTTGGCCTCTCTTGTCGACTTTCTTCATCAATTCGGCGTAGACCGAGTCGAGAGCTTGTTCTGCCCGCTGGAAGCGTAGGTTCTCGCAGTTCCGCATACCTGCCGTTGTAGTCTCAGAACTACAGGGCAGGCCGTCCTGCTTCGCCTGAGCAACCGCCGGAACCGTAAAATTAGTGAGCGGGGAACAAGCCACACAGAGAATAGCCACAGCTAAAGGCCACATCCGAAATAAACCTGACCGAGACCTTATCTTCTCGATGCTGATTGTGCCCATTAGCTGACAACTTGTTACCTGAAATGTGTAAATTGCTTCAGGCTCGGCATTGTGCTCTCCTTTACCTCTGATAAGCAAGCTATTTTTTCTACTTTCCTGCTGGAATCTTGACCCGTTCCTTTGCGGGGGGCGAGTTGCGCGAAGTCAGAAAAAAATTGCATCGAATGTGCCGGCGGCGGCGCAAGCTGGCCGAAGAACGATCAGCAGTCTTCGCGACCTTGGCATCGAGGACGGCGGAGCACTGTCACTTAGCACAATTTGACTTGGAGTAGCCGTCCAGTTGTAGAATGCGCGGCCCCGAAAAGCCTTCCAAAGCGCTGACCGCCTGCGCGAATTCAGCTCGATACTCCTCGGCTGCCACCGGCGTGCTCACATTCACGCAAACCGACAGCACCGTACCCGCCTTGTAGCTGATGTTGGGCGGCAGGCAGGGCTCTCTGGAGCAACTGCCGCCATAAGGCAGGGCCGGAGTGTATTCGGCAATCTGTACCCAGTTCCCTTGCCTCTTGGCGAACAGCTTGAAGTTGCTGAAAGCGCGGCGGAAGCGAATCTGGTCGTGAGCGGCGTGAAGTCCTACGCTCTTGATGGTCGTACTTGCTTTCGTGCGCCACTCAATCCAGTGGGGGTATCCCACCGGCTGGCCGTCGGCAAAGATGGTGGCGCGGGCTGGCGATCCCGAAGCGCCGTTGAACATGTCGCCCGGATTTTTCATCCCGCTGTTAGCAATGACCTGCGCGCCGGAGCCTGTATCGAAGAGATCCGAGCGGCTGATCTGGTCGGTGCCGACGATCTTCACCGCGCCCATGATGGCGAAGGCTTCGCCGGCTTCTTGTGCCGCGGCGGTGGCAAGCTGCTGCGAATTTTTCTTGGCCTCTTCCAGCGCGTGTTTGTCTTGCAGCAGGGTGGCGGCGTCTTTTTTCGCGTCGGTGTCGCTCTGCAGGATGGCCGCTTTCTCCAGTTCAACCGCGGCCGCACGTTGTACTGCGGCTTGCGCCTGCATGGCGCTCATAAAGAGGTTCGCGTTGCGTTCGGCACGGGCATCGGCTTCCTCGGCCCGCTTTCTTGCTTGTTCCGCCTCGTTTCTCGCCTCTTTTTCTTTCTGCAATGAAGTGCTGAGTTGCCCGTTGATCTGGCTCAGTTCCGCATTCAACTTGTCGCCCTGGGACTTGAGCGCGGTCTGCGTGTCGGCCAATTGCTGCGCCTTTTGTTTCAACTCCTCCTGGGCCTTTGCGAAGGAGTGCTGGTTGAACGCATAGACGGCCGCGCCCACCGCAAGCAGAAACAGAACGAAGAACACGCCTGCCACTGCCCGCGTTCGCCTCAGTTCCTGCTTGCGCGCGTCCTCCTCGGCGAGCATGATGGCGTCGCGCGCGATGCGGCTGCCCTGCAGAAACGCCATCGCATGTTCAAAGTCTGGGTGGTAGCGCTTTGCCCATGCCGCGTTCGGATTCCAGCGCTGCCGCCAGTCGAGCATGAGAGAGAGCTCGGGTTCGGTCATCAGACCCGAAGCGCCTTTGGCATGCAGGTTGGAGTTCTCGACCAGGCGAATGTACTGCGCCGCCGACTCAGCTTCTTCGTCCGCCCATTGACGCAGACGCGTCCAAACGCGCATCAGGCTCTCGTGCGAAATGTCGATTACGGTGTCAGGTGAAAGCTTTTCTCCTGCCGGCGGCATCAGAAACGAGCGGCTCGACTTGCGGAAGACGTCGATTATTGCTATGACTTCATCCGGACTGCCTTCGGCGATGGCGCATAACTCCCAGAACCGCGTGGGCCGTCGCACGCCTCGCAGGTCCGTTCCTTTGTCGGTGAGTGCCTGGAACACTTTCTTGCAAATTGTTCCTGCGCGCTCGTCGGGCAGTTCGGAAAATGCCTTCTCGGCATGCTGATCGAGCGCATGCGTCATGGTTCCGATGGCTTCGTAGTGATGCAGCGACATGCAGCCTTCGCCGTTGCCCTCGTACTGCCAGCGCGACCATGTCCGGTTCAGCGCATGTTGCATGATGGAAAGCTGGTCGGGGTTATCGCCGACATCGTTCAGCAGACGGGTGAGCAGCACGGGGCCGATCTCGCCGCCGCCGACACGCACCGGCCCGAGGATGGCACTCTTACGCTCCTCACGGGTCATCCGGGGCACGAGATACTCTCCGCGATTGATCGCCTCCGGCAAGCCCTCGAACTGCGCGCAGTCTCCAAGAAAATCGGAGCGCATGGTGAGCACAACGTAGATGGGGTGCGGCGATTGCGCGGCTTCCAGCAGAAGATTCACCAGCGCAGTTGCCTTCTCGTTGTTGCCGGAAGCTCGGACAGAGGTCTGCGACGCCTTGAAGCGAAACAGCTCTTCAAACTGGTCGACGATCAGCAGCAGGTTCGTTCCGGCTTCGGCCTGCCGCTGTTCATACATGTCGACCAACCCGAGTTTGCTCATCAGCAGTGTCGCCTCAATAATTTCGTCGAGGCTGCCGTCCCCGAAATCGGGATCGTCGAAAAGAACCTCCGGCTGGGCCAGCGCGTGAGCCAGGGCCTTAATCGGCTCGCCACCCGGCCGAAACTGCGCCATGCGCCAGTGCGAGCCCGCGCGCGTCATTAAGCCTCGCCGCAGCGCCGGCTTCAGGCCGCAGTTCACCAGGGACGACTTGCCGCTGCCAGAGGTGCCCACGACTGCAAGGAAGCGGCTGACGGCAAGTTTGTCGATCATGGTATCGACCTGGCTCTCGCGCCCGAAGAAGAGGTGTTCTTCCTCTTCCCGAAACGGCCGCAGTCCCGGAAACGGGTTTGCCAGTTTTGCCTGTACAGTGGTGCTGCCGCTCACGGAGCGCCTCCTGCGAGCTGCTTCAGAAAGGTATCGAGCAGCGAGTCGGAAAACGCGCCCAATCCGTTGATCAGGTTCGGCTCTTCCAGATCGATTAGGTCGGTCTTGTCGGCAGTCGCGGGCTCCGCTAGATACGTGTAGCTGGCCAGTACGGGCTTCGTGCCGCGATAGGCTGGCAACTTGCGCAGGTCGCTGTCGATCGAACGCTTCCAGCCATCATCGCCGGCCCCGTAAAAAACCATCAGGCCGTCACACTGCGCCAGCATCTCCTGATGCGCCTGGCGAACCGCGGCGGCGTCCCCCTCGAACACAGGAATTTGCGAGTCGATGCCATTCTGCTTGAAAAATTTGCGCAAAGGAATGGTGGCTTTGCGGTCGCACTCATCGCAAATGATGTAGACCAGTTTCCTGCCTGCCTCAGCAGCCGGCTGCCCGGCAGCAGACCCACCGGCACTCGCTGCTGCTGCAGCGACCTTCGCGGCCGCGGTCCGTTCGGCCGCAGCTGCCGCTTCAATCTTCTTCAGCGCGGAATGCATTACTGACTTCAGGCTCTCAATGTCTGCGGTAATCAGGTCGGCCCCAACCTGCTGGCTGGCATCTTTCAACAGCGCATCAATGAACTGCTGCTGTTGCGGCGAGGTTGATGTCGTACCTTCGGGCAGCCAAATGATGCGCGCAAGTGGCGCTTGCTGGCAACGCGCAATCGCTAACTCGCTTTGCAAAACAACCACCGACTTGTCGCTCGGGCCATCGGGTACAACTCCATACTTTCCGCCCACCAGGTGGATCGAAAGGTGGCAACGCTCCAGCAACTTCCGCACAACGGACACATACGCATCTTCTTCTATCGGCAGTTTTGTTTCCGGCGACACCCCGTAGCCATGAAGCTGCAATTCCGCTTGAAGCGCTTCGCGTGCGTCCCGCCGGTCGTAGCTGCACTCGGCCAAATAGACCGTCGGTTTCAACGCGCCGGATGTGGCGTCTGCCGGTTTCGACGCCGCTTGCTGCTTTTCTATCTGTTTGATCAGCTGCGCGATGTCGAACGCCAGCTTGGCGACCTTCAGGTTGTACTTCTCCCCGTACTCCTGGCCGTAGACTGAGTCCAGTTCCAAGGGTATCTGTTGCTCATCGAGAACGTAGAAGGGATATCCGAGCGACATCTTCATCACGTCAGGCAGGGGATCTTCGCAGTCTGCCGGAATCTTAATCACCTTGAGTATTCGTGCTTTGTTGTCGACCAGCAGCCCACCGTTGGCCTCAGCCTTCTTGGCAAACTCCCGGGCCTCGCGGGTACACCATTCGGACTCGACATAACGCGGCGTCACCACGGATACCAGCAACGCAGTCTTGGGAAACTGGTCAACGATCTCGTCGGCGAAGATGTCATTGCCGGCCAGCTTCACGTCGCGCCATATCTCAGCTTTGCGGCCTAGCCTCATGCTCAGCATGGCCGAAAGCGAGGCATGCAGCTTCGTCACCCATCCCTGCTGCTGTTCAGTGAGGGGCTGATTGTCGAGGTGCGCGTAGCTGATGAACAGGTGCTTTTCGAATAGCATGGCAATCAAGTCATCAATCTAACTTGGGTTTTACGCACGCGGCGGGGCCGCCGCAACTACCAGTTCATGCGGACAGACAATTGGACCAACCGCGGATTGTGCGCCGACTTGATCTCTCCAAACTGCGGATTCGTGCGAGACCGCGTCCAAGTGAGTACGAGCTGATGGGATTGTAGTAGTTCGCCCGATTAAGCATATTGTAGAACTCGCTGCGAAATATCAATTCCGTGCGCTCCGTGGGTTTCAACGCCTTTTGGACGGCCAGGTCGAGATCGACGTAGGCCGGACCCGTAAACTGGTTTCGCGCCGAGTTGCCGACGCACGGCGACCCTGCCGTTCCATTGAACAAAACCTGGCCCTGCACATACCAGGAATTCGACGGAGCACTCTGGGCGCAAGCATCAGCGGGACTACTGATCGCTCCTACATTGCTGAAATACTGGTTAGGGTTGCCAGTGCTGCCCAAGGTGCCATTCAGATTAGCGCGCTGCGTGAGTTCCCCGACTAGGGGGCCGGCAAAGATCGTGAACGGTTGCCCGCTTTGCGCAGTGAAAATGCCGCTGAGGCTCCAGCCCCCGAAGTAGGGCGACCGCCGTTTCCAGGGAACATCCCATGCGAAGTCTGCGACAAAGCGGTTCGTGATATTCAGGTCTGACCGCCCATAGTCATTGCGCAGGAAATTGTTGGGATCCTGCGGCACCGTGTATGGTGTGGCATAGATCTGCGCTGCTCCGGTTGTGGTTATGCCTTCGCTCAGCAAGCCTGTGAGGGCAGCCACGTTTTGGGTATAGGCACCAGGAGTAATTTTTATGCTCGAATTGCTAAACTGCGTGGTATTTCCCAAGCCAAACACACTAGGATTCCCTAACGCGTAGAACTGAAAGCCATAAAGTTGTGTAAACAGAGACGTAGGAATCAGGGAGAAATCGGACTGCGAGGCATTATCGAGAGCATTCGACCAAGTGTAGGATGCCCCAGCCTGAAGGCCATGCCAGCCGCTTGTGCGCACTTCCAACACCAGCGCGTTGTAGCTGCCGTATCCGCGATCGGCGAGCGTGAAGATTGGGAAATAGCTGAAACTATCGCAATTGGAAGCATTGCTGGCCGGCATACTTGGATATTGCGCGCCTGCAGAGTTCGTGCAGAACCACTCATTGTTGAATCCTGTGTTCGACACAGTGGAAAGCTGCCTCATGAAATTGCCGACATATCCGATTTGAAGCGACAGCTTGGGGCCAAAAAGATGTTGCACCGAAAAGCTGGCTTGCCGGCTCTGCGGGCTGTTCATACGATTGGCGTCGACTGCGCTGATGCCGAAGGGCTCTGCCGCGGCCTGGTAAGCCGCTGTGCCGAGATTTAAACCATTGAGGCTGGTATTTCCGAAGCCGCATTGCCCGGGAGGTTGGCCAAGCACCGCTGAACCGCAATAGAAGCTGTTAAAGTTCTGTCCATAGACGGCCTGCGGGGTTTTTATGTTGAGTTGCGTTGGTCGATTGAACATAAGACGAGCGATCTGGCTGGTGGGAAGCTGATCGTAGAAGATGCCGAACCCCGCTCGGATGACGGTAGAGGAGTCGGCGTTTGACCAGAGAACTCCGATGCGAGGCTCGAATTGCGCAGTATTGGCATGTAGGAAGCTACCGTTTCCGGTGGTTTGGCAACGCCATGGCAGGTAAAGCGGCGCAGCCGGGTAGATAAATGCCGCCGCGCCGAAGCCGGTGCTGCAAGGGTAGCCGAACGGATCGACCACATGCGAGTGGCCCTCTTGCACCAGTCCATTCGCCGCCGGATCGTAGTTCCAGATTTGATCATTTGCTTCCTTTGGCGGCGAGAAATACTCATAGCGAAGGCCGAGGTTCAACGCAAAATGGCTCTTTATCCGCCATGTGTCTTGTAAGTATCCGGCCGCGACATAGGAATTGAATTCACCACGATAAGGCGCTTGCTGCTTGAGTGAGTAGTCGAACGATGGATTAGTGAACGCCGGCACGACGCAGCCGGGCGAGTTACAGCCTTCGCTGTCACTGTCGAACTCCCCAATATTGCCCGATGCGACTATCCCGCGACTGAATGCATCATTAATGAAAATGTCCTGCAGGTTGCGGAATTCGACCCCAAACTTGATAGAGTGACGGCCACGGATAAGCGAAACATTATCCAGGTATTCTTCGGCGGTGTCGCGGCGCTGTCCGGGCGAATCCAGAGGCGCTCCCAGCCGTGGAAAGGGGAACAATCCATCGGTAGATGGAGAGATCAAGGGCGAGCTACTGGGCGGGTTTTGCGATGCTGAAGGAATCCATGCTGAGTCAGCCCACCCGCCTAACGCGCCATTCACGCCGGGTTTGGCCCCGCTGTATTGGGGGTCAAGGCCGGCTAGCAGGAAGGTGCTCAATGGTCCTGATGAAAGCCCGACAGAAGCGGGGTTGAAACTCTGGTCCTGCGGTGTCTCAAGCACCTGGAAACGGGTAAATCCAATTCGGGCCTCATTGATCAGCTTGTCGGAAAAGGAGTGGGTAAAGGTCAGAGCTAGATTTTGGTTCAAAACGCTGCGATTTGAGCCATTCCCCGGATAGACAGACGAGGACGGAAGGCTGTCGTCGTGAAGCTGGTGCAGGTCCTGAATGTTGTAACGAAAGGACCACTCCGACTTGGCTGACTGGTTGAAGTCAAAGCGAACCATGTAGTTGTCGACGTTAGTATAGTTCGGCGCCTGTCCTTGATAAAACTCAAGTGCTCCCGGAACGCCAACTACATTCGACTGCGGATATAGCGCGAGCAGGTCATGGGCAATCTTCGCGCTTTGGTTTCCCTGCGGAAAAAGAGCTTGCTCGCGGCTAAGGTCAAACGCTGTCGGATACGCGGTCGAAGATAGGATTGGGATTATCGATACGGGTTCCTTCATAGTCTCCAAACCAATACCACTTCTTCAGAAACTCGCCTCCCGCGCGCGCTCCGAACTGCTGAGACGAAAACGGTTGAGTGAACCTATTGTGCCCGGACAGGATGGACGCCGGATCGAACTTTTGATAACAATCGGGGCTGCCCTTCATAGCTCCTGGCGTCGTGCAGGGCAATCCTTGCGCCTGTGCCGTCGCTGCATATTGGTTGTAGTTCTGCGGAAGATACACATCGGTAGCCAAACCCACACTTTGTGCGTTAGTCGGAACGTAGGCTCCCGCATACGACGCAGCTTGATCCAAGCCGCTGCCGCTGTACACAGAGATAGGTGAAGCAGCATTGAGACTGTCGGAACCAAAGAAACCGAACACACTACCGTGAAATGTATTGGTACCTCGCTGTGTTACTACGTTGACTACACCGCCGGTCGAGCGGCCATACTGAGCGTCCGGAGTAGCATAGACGACCCGAAACTCCTGGATAGCATCGTTGACTTGGAAAGGTATAGCTTGATTGTTGCCCGAAGCTACGTTGTCCATTCCATCCATCAGGAAATCATTGGAGGTCGGGCGCTGACCTGATACTCCGAAGGTAGCTCCCTGCAATACCGATCCCGCAGGCACATTGAAGGTGCTGGAAGCGAGAAGCCCGAGGGCCAGGAAGTTGCGGTTGTACAGCGGCAGGGTGCGCAATCGCGCGCTGGTGATGACGTCGCTCATCGCGGTGGAGAGGTTCTCCAGCACGAGAGGCCTCTGGCTGCCGCTCAGAACCGGCTGCGCGCCTGGACCAGGCGTCCCTGATGGCCCCCCGCTGCCCTGCGCTCCAGTTTGTGATTGTGGGACTCGCGGACCAGCGCCGGGCAGGGCGTCGAAATAGCCCAAGGTCCTGAAGGGAAGCACCTGAAAGGAAGCCGCCCGCAACAGTGCGGGGTTCGCATGGCTTCCCGGAACTACCGTCGCCAGAGACCAGGAAGTGTCACCGGCGGCGTGACTCCGGACAGCAACGACCACGGCCCGGGCTGGGGGAGCGGGAAACAACTGGGGGTTCAGTGCCGCGGCCTTCTTCGGCTCTTCTATAAACGACGGCAAGATGTAGCGGTGTTCGCCAACCTGAACGGTGAGCTGTACCTGGCCTGGCGCAAAGCTATCGCCATTGGCGTCTGTGGCCACGATGCGATAGCCATCGGCTGGACCAACGAAGGCGAAGACGTAGGTGCCATCACTCTCGGTCGTGAAGGTCTTTTTCACTCCAAGTTGATCGTTCTGGAGCGTAACCAGGACACCCGCCATCGGCTGGTCCTGATCGTTGACCACGTCGCCGGTCAGGAGTGCCTTGTCCTGTGCTTGAGCGGCAATCGCCGCGAACGTCAACAACACCAGTGTCCCAACCCAGAATCTCCGGCACACGGAAGGTCTCCTATGGATGGTCCGATAAATCATTCAGCAGAAGTAGTCCGCAAGTTGCTCCTGACGACTATTTAACTAACAACTGAATCAGAAAGCTCTGTGGCGTGCCGATCTGCAAATTCCCGCCGGCTTGTGACGCGGCTTTCTCATAGAGCGTCGCCGTTCCAGTAATGAAATAGGTTCCCGGAGGAGTTGCATTGCTGGAGCCGCCCGGAGGAACTGCCGGAGCGAAGCTGCCACCACAGCTCGTCATAAGAATCGGCGAGCATGCCAGCAGCAGCAGCAGAGTTCCGGCAACGCGTTTCCTGCGCCGCTGAGGACCAGACGCAAATCCCAACCAAACGACCGCCGGGAGACCGAGCTGTGTCGCAAGCGCCAGCACTCGATACACATCTCTACCAGAAGTTCCAGGTATTCGCAGGTAGGCAATATTCCCTGACGTCGTTATCTCCACATTGGCTTGGGCATTGCTGGTAATAATCGCGGGATTCGGAGTACAGGTAATTCCTAGCGCGATGGGAGCGTTGCACGTTATTTGCTTGAAGTAGTTGGTGCCCGGCGGGAAGTCTACAGTGAGGTTCAAGGCTACCGACAAGACAGAGCCCGCGGTGGTAGTTGCGCTCTGCACAACCAGCGGCGGAGCAGTCGGGTCTTGCTGCATAGTAGAAGTTGCAGAATAGAAATTCGCGTCTCCGAGATACTGTGCGTATATGGCCGAAAGATTGCTGAGATTGGTGACGGTTATGCTCGCCATCGCCTGGCTATCGAGCTGTGCCGTGCCGAGGCTCGTCAAGTCATTTGGGCTTGTGCCGAAGGTTACTGTCCCGGTCGGCACCACCTGCGCCGGGGGTGTGCACACCAGATCACAGTGCTGCGGCTCGACTGTGGCCGTCAGCATGATGCTGTTGCCCTGGTTTACCGCCTGCACGGAAAGCGCCACAATATAGTTCGTGATCTTGCCGATCGTCTCCGTCCGCGACATCGACGTGCTCGGCAGGTAGAAGCTGTCACCGCCATAGGTCGCGACGATAGTGTGACCGCCGAATGCGAGGTTCGACGTCATGCAGGTCGCGAAGCCGGCGTTCGTCAAGGGCTGCAGCGGAACGGCCACGCAGAGATTCGTTCCATCCGCCGTGAACGTTACAGTTCCGGTCGGACTGCCGCTAGCGCCCTGCACCGTTGCCCTGAAGGTCACCGCCTGCGTAATTCCGCTGGGATTGAAGTCGGCGGTCAGTGCCGTTACCGTAGAGTTCGGGCTCCCCGTCACGGTTACAACGTTGGACATGCTGCCTGCATAAATCGCAGCGTTGGCATCAGGCGCGTAGGTAGCCTGCACGGTCTGTTGTCCTTGCCCAGGCACGACAACATTCGGCAGTTGAGCCTGAGTCGAGGTTCCCGCGATCAACACGCTAACGTTATTCGAGCCAGCATTTGCGGTAACGACATCCGGAACACCGTCGCCATTGAGGTCCGACGCAGCTAAAGCTGTTATGCCCGACACAGCTTGGTAAGACTGGAAGGTTGGAAAAGTTCCATCTCCTTTGCCTGGCAATATGCTGATTTGCGAACTACCAGAGGTCACGGCAAGGTCCGGGATATTGTCCCCATTCCAGTCCGCAGTCGCGATGGCCGTAGTAACCCCTGCCCCTTGTCCGAAGGTTTGCTGCGTTTGGAAGTTGCCATTTCCCATGCCCAACAGCACACTCACCGTCCCGTCTCCTGAGTTGGCTGTGGCAAGATCCGCGTTGGCATCCGCGTTGAAATCCGAGACTACCAAGCCGAAAGGCTGGTTTCCGACAGGAAAACTCGTTGGCGTGCCCAGTCCGCCCATGCCGTCGCCCAACAGCACATCGACCTGGTTGTTACTGAAATCGGTAACCGCAACGTCAAGGTTTCCGTCCTTATTGAAATCACCCACTCCAATGTCTCTCAAGACGGCTCCGAACGTCACTGACTGCGGTGCAGCGAATGTTCTGTTACCGTTGTTCAGGGCCACGTCCACGAAATTCGGGATACCAAGGCCACTTATAACCGCAATGTCGGGTAGTCCGTCGTTATTGAAGTCTCCTACTGCAAGTTTGTTACCAGTATCGCTAGAGGCGAATACCTGTATGGGCACGAATGTCCCATGCCCATCGCCAAAGAACACGTAGAAGGAACTCGTCTCAGTAGCAACCGCAATGTCCAAATTGCCATCGGCGTCAAAGTCGCCCACGGCGACTCCTGTGGGAAACTCAGCAAAAATTGTCGTCGGCGAACCGAAGGTCCCGTCAGGGTTGCCCAAGTAGACACTGAGGGTTTTGGCGCTCGTGTTGGATACGACCAAGTCAGGTATGCCGTCGTTGTTGAAGTCCCCAATCGCAATTCCATTACTTGGGTTGCCCGGGTAGGTCACCGGAGCCTGGAAAGCAAGCGCGCCCGGCCCTGCCAGCGAGAAGTCTCCGAGATGAATGGGCAACGACGTCTCGTCCAAACTTGCTGTTCCAGACGGCGCGGGGAACCCGAAACCGAATACGTTCAGGCTGAAATCATAATTACTCCCATTGGGTGTCGCCGTAAGCGTGCTGATGGTCGGCTCGGTTCCCGTGACGATCAGCGGTTGCGGCGCCGAAGTGCTTATGCCGATCTGGTTCGTCCCGTTGTAGCGTGCGGTCAGCATATCGCTTCCCGGCGCGAACCGTGTCCTGAGTGTCGCCGTCGCCACCCCATTCGACGTCACAATTTGCACTGTTCCCAACAACTGCGTGCCGCTGAAGAACGTCACGGTGCCCGCGGGGACCGGCTCATTGTTGCTGGTAACGGTGGCGGTGAGCGTCTCGACTTGGCCCGCGACTATCGGCGACGGCGGGTTGAGGGAAAGAGTCGTCGCAGAACCGCTGTTAACAATCCTGTACGGCAGGGCCATATTGCTGCCGACAAAATTGCTGTCGCCGTTGTAGTTTGCCAGGATACTATCTTGGCCCAGCGGCAGTGCCGACGTCTGGCAGGTGGCAACGCCGTTGACCAGTTGCGCTCCCAGACAAAGAGTGATCAGGTGGTTGCTTTCTGTGAAGTCCACCGTGCCCGTCGGAACTCCGCCGAAGGCTCCCGCAACGGTCGCCGTAAGCGTGACGGGCTGCCCAAAGACTTGCTGGTTCGGCGGATTGGCCCCCAGAACGACCGACGTATTCGCCGGGTTCACCTGCTGGATAAGCGAGCCCGAACCAGGCAAGTAATTGTTATCGCCGCTGTAGGCAGCGGTTATTAAGTGACTTCCGACAATGTTTAACGAGACTGCGCAGGTGGCAACGCTTGCGCCGCTGATCGGAGTCAGCGGAACGGCGTTGCAGAGAGCTCCCTGTTCGTCGCTCGAAAAATTGACAGTTCCCGTTGGGCTGCCGTTGTTCGGCGCAGTCACGGTCGCAGTGAACGTGACTTGCTGCAGGTACTGGCTGGGATTGATGTCGACAGTCACCGCAGTCGTCGTCGCCAGTTGGGTGCCGGTGAGCTGCAGCTTGTTCGAGGTTCCACCCTTGTAGAACTGGGTATTGGGCGAGTAGGTGCTCTGCACCGTTTGCATGCCCAGGCCAACCACCGTGACGTTGGTCAGCGTACCGGTGGTCGAGGTTCCCGCGATCAATACGCTGACGTTATTCGATCCTTGATTGTTGGCGGCCACATCCGGAACACCATCGCCATTAAAATCAGCGACTGCGATGCCCAAAGGACCACTGCCGCCGGTCGCGTATTCCTGCTGCGGCTGAAAAGTGCCGTCGCCCTTGCCCAGAAGTATGCTCACCGTTCCAACACTCTGACACTGGATGACGGGGCAACCGTTGGTTACGGCTATGTCGGCAAATCCGTCGCCGTTGAAATCGGCTATTGCGATACCTTGCGGACCCGTGCCGACCGCGTATGCCACCTGTGGCTTGAAAGTGCCGTCGCCATTACCTAGGAGCACACTCACGGTGCCGTCCTTTTCATCTGTTACAGCAAGATCAACAATACCGTCCCGGTTGAAATCACCACTTGCAATCAGACGAGGGAAAGCGCCGGTCGCATACGGCTGCTGCGTCTGGAAAGTGCCGTCACCGTTGCCCAGCAAAACGCTGACTGTATCGTCAGCTGCATTCGTCACCGCGAGATCGGGAATGCCGTCGCCGTTAAAATCATCTACCGCAACGCCGAAAGATGTTGAGCCGACCGCGTATGTGACCTGTGCCTGGAAGGTGCCGTCGCCCTTGCCCAGCAGCACGCTGACCGTACGATCTCTGTTCGCTATCACGAGATCGGCAATGCCGTCCCGATTGAAATCAGCCGCTGCGATGCCGTTAGGCGCAAAGCCGACGGAGTAGGTCTGCGGCGACTTAAAGGTGCCGTCGCCGTTATTCAAGAGCACACTGACTTGTCCGTTACTCTGATTCGTCACAGCCAGGTCGGGAAAGCCGTCCGCGTCGAAATCAGCTACTGCGATGTCGATTGGCCCCGGAGGGGCCGCGTACGTCTTTTGCGGCTGGAAGGTGCCGTCGCCCTTGCCCAGCAGCACACCGATCGTGCCGTCATTAAAATTAGCTACTGCTAGATCGACGATACCGTCGCCGTTGAAATCACCAACCGCGTTGCCATTAGGGGCCGTGCCGGTCGCATACGTTTGCGCCGGTTGGAAGGTGAAGGCTCCCGGCCCTGCCAGGGTGAAGTCGCCAAGATGAATCGGTGGAACTTGTAACTCGTCCAGGCTTGCCATCCCGGTGGGTGCGGGAAATCCGAAGCCGAAGACGTTCAGCGTGAAGTCGTAATTGCTGCCGTGCGGCACGGCGCTGAGCGTACTGATCGTCAGTTCGGTGCCGGTGACGATTAGCGGCTGCGACGTCGAAGTGCTGGGCAGAAAAGACCTGGGGCCGTTGTATCGGGCCGTCAGCGTATCGCTTCCCGGCGCGAACCTCGTCTTGAGTGTGGCCGTCCCGTCGGACTTCTTGACTTGCACTGTTCCCAGCGGCTGAGTACCGCTGAGGAAGGTCACTGTACCCACGGCGACCGGGAGGCTGCCGCTGGTGACGGTGGCCGTTAAGGTGACGACCTGCCCTGCCGTCGCGATATTGGGCGAAACGCTCAGGGTAGTTGTGGTCGGCGCCTGGGCTTGCGCAATTGCGCAAACCAGAATCACGAGCAGGCAAACGGCAGGAACCTTCAGAAGACCGCTATAGCACTTTGATGGTGTACTGGTGCGAACGGCTGGAAAAATGGCGCGGTCCGACCGATAAATGACTGATGGATTCGAGCTAAGGTCTTGCCTCCCACCACTTTTCATGCGAGCCCGGAAGTAGATCACTACCGCTGGTTGCGCGCCTTAACTTTGTATGCTTGGGCGCAGACGTTAGCATCGCGCGCTAGTGATGTCAACGAATCCGGCAGCTCGATGCTCCCCGAAGTGTCGAGTGCCGGTGCTAAATGAGTCTAGTAGTCGGAAAAAGTCGATGGCCGAGAATGCAGCGCATGCAATCTGCGGTCGAGTGTACATGAAATTCGTTAAATCTATAAAAACATTAGTAGGTTCCGCCCACTTTTGTGGCACCCCAAGAATTTGTGGCATTCAGGGGATGCAGTGGTTCGCCTTCTACTCCACCATCGACGTTTTCTATCCGGGATCGATCCTGCACAACGGCGCCACCGTTACAGACCGGCGCTGTCGGAATGCTGGCCGCCTTGGAGGAAGTCACGGGCGTTCTCTATAGCGCTATCAGGGTGGCGCTGTTAGCCAGCGTCTACGAATAACAAGTAGTCCTCGCTGAGCATTCCTTGAGCTTCATACTAAACCGCGAGAGATCACTGGCAGTAGAGTATGTCCGTGCGATGCGGAGTAGCATCTCCAGCCAGTCGGAAGCGGTGCGGCACTGCAAAGCCTTGCGAAAGACCTACGAACTGCGGTGCGCATCTCACCCCGGTCCCAGTACCGACGATGCTGGCGGCACGGTGTTTGACCTTCTATGCGCTTTGAGCGCTCGCCGACTGTGGCAGTGATGCCGCGGCGTTGGCCGCCTCAAGCAGGTTATATTCGTCACTCATGTAATCCAGCAGCATTGAGACCACAACCGTTCCACCGTAGGTCTCTTCGGCTCCCGCCATTCCACTTAACAGCCCGACGTGCCCAATTGCCGCGACCAGCGAAAGCACATCGCCCCCAAGTGCGATCGGCGGGACTACTGGTGGCGTTGCATCAGACAGCGCCGAAAGAGCGGCGGAAACACTCGACAAGGCCATATCCATGCAAATGCCGCCGTCGCCATCCAGCCGCAGTACTTTGGCGGTCGTCGGTATGCAAGTGAATAGAGTGTCGATGCCAAACTGGGCGCCGCTCACGATGAACGCCGCCAACGCGGAGTCAGTAGGCGCATTGCTTGACGGATTCTGCAGCAGCGTCGCAATTTCGCTACAAGCCGAGCTCGCGAAGAGTGCCAGCGATGATGCAATGCTCGCCACACTCAGGACGAAGGATGGGGGCCCGGCAGACAGGTTGGCAATAGCCGCGCTATCCAGGATCGCATCCAGATCCGCACGCGGCAGCGCGCCGCCCAAGCCTAACAAAGCCGCCGCATTTTGCAGGACCGCGACCGCGTTCGAGTTGGATGCCATAACTTGCTGCTTCCACCCCGATTCCGCCAGACCCCATAGTGCCAAGAGGTTATCAGCGGTGAATACGGCCGTAAAGTCATCGGCCGTTCCACTTGGAAAAGGCTTCTGGCCGCCAGTGATCTCCTCATATGCCGTCACCGCTGGGATGGCGATGCCGGCGCAGATCAGGTCAAGCACCGTCATCGGCTGCTGTTGCGGCTGCTGGAAAACAAGATTGTAAAGTTGCGACACAAACGGGATATTCAGGTTCGTGGTTGTAAAGGTATCTTCCAGTGTGTTGAAATCCGCGGCTACCATGCCCAATACGCTGTTCACCGCCAGCTTGGCGTAGGGGAGCAGTTCCGTCGCCAGGCCGGCCACGGGCAGCAGTGCCGCGTTGGCGGTGGACGCTAGTTGCTCCTGCTGGAGGCTGGATGCCGGATTCGAACTTGCCTTCCAGTTGGTTACTAGAGTGGTCACTGCAGTGTCGGAGGCTGTGCGCGAAGCCGCTCCCCCGATTCCGCTCGCCACAGTTACTTGCTTCGGGGGAAGCTTTGGCAACGTTAGTTGCGAGGCGCTGTAGTTATTCTTGAGAAGAGTAGAAAAGAAAGTGAGCTTAGTTTGTGGCAGGACGGGGAGCTATGGGCACCGGATCGTTAAACGTGGCATCAGAATAGTTGTTGCCCGTATAGGTGCCCCCGACAGGTAGAGGTTCGAGTCTGTGCCCACAGCCAGAATCTTTACTGTGTAATCCACATCCTGCATGGCGACGAGGGTCGGGCCCAAATTGGGGGATGGAGTGGCAAAAGCAACCGCATTTTCACCGGATGTCAATTGGCAGGCCTTTTGCCAAGCCCCGGAGCATTGGTACTGATTAGACGTAGGATTTAGAGAAGCCTGGATGTACCACAAAGTCGTCCCCGAATTGTCAATCGCGAAAAAGGTTGGGTTTGGTCCGGCGTTGCCACCCCAACCAAGCTGGCACCAGTTGCTGACGCTGAATGACTCTCCTTGCGGGTAGGTGCAGGCCATGTTTGTAACGGTGACAGAACCCGCGGAGAACGGTTGTGCCCCCGACAACTGGAGCAGGACGGCGGGCAGCCGCTGGATCGGGGCCTTCGGGAAGTAGCCTGTGGTGGTCGGCAGGCCACCCTCGTCCTTCCAGGTGCCGGCATCCCCCGCTATGCAGTAGCAATTACTGTTAGCCAGGTTTCCGAAAGCTGACATGGTTTGATATGAGAAGAGTGTCATCGCGCCATGCGAGGGCTTGTTCGCGGTGGTGAAAACCGGAGTGGTTTGTGTGGCGGGAAGGCGTGGTCGGAACATCAAGTGCAGGCCAACTCGAACTCTTTCGACGATCGGCGTTCTGAGGGGTTACTCGCCGATCGCTGTAGACCTCTGATGGGCAGTGCACACCATGACCCGGTAATTGCTCGGCGTTAGCCCGGTAACACGCCGAAAAACACGAGCCAAATGATGCTGATCGGCAAAGCCGCTCACTAGAGCCACCTCGGCCAGCGATGCGCGGCGATCCTGCATCGCAAATCGCGCTCGCTCCACGCGTCGAAGAAGAAGGTATTGATAAGGAGTCTTGCCTGTGGTCTGGCGGAAACTGCGGACGAAATGCGATGTACTCAGTCCGACTTCGCGGGCCAGTTCACTTAACCGGAGAGTTCCATCCAGCTGCGCGTCCATTAATTCGATCGATCGACGCAGCATCGATGGCGACATCCCGCCGGTGAACTTCTGTTCCCGCCGAGAAGTACTGGAGTATTGGCGCACAAGATAGCTAGCTAGGGCAGTTGCTACGCCGTCCAGAAAGAACGGGCCGTTTGGGAAGCCATCACGCTTTTCGCGATGCAAGACCTGCATGAGCTCTCGCAGAGTCGGATCCTCGAGTGCAGGTTGTGCTTGTAAGTACTCCCCCAAGCACTGCCGAGTCTCTCCTCGAACTTGCTCAAGAGCTTCATTGCGTAAAAGGACGACAGCGCAGTCCACCGGATCTAGCAGCTCAAATTCTGCTGACTCACCGAAATGACAAAGCGCAACCGTCCCTGCACTGATCTTTTTCGTTTGCTACCAAAAGAATCTCGCCAACTGGCGGTGTGATTGGAAAGCAACAGCGCGAGATTGACTTCCCTAACCGCGGGAACCAGCAACTTTCCTTTCGTCGCTGACATCTCCTCGACGTCGACGAGCGATGAGGGTCTCGTCGTTGAAGGTCGTTTGTAGAATCTTTCTAGTTTTTGGGTAGATTCCTGGCTCATTTACTATCCGAGCGACGGCATGGCCGCATAGAAATCTGATGCCGCACGCTCTTGTCCAGGCTCAAAACCTACTCTCCCCAAAAGCCCACTTTCGGAAGCTGACACACCTCTTTCTGGATTGCCCATCCCGATGGTGAACACGTGTACGCGAAGACCAGTGGCTTCGCCCATGCATTCACGGTCAGATCGTACACACCGTAGCCGTTTTGAACACATCGGCTTCGGTGACGCCACATCTGATCGAACTGAACATAGCGCTCAGGTTTCTGAGTTGGCGGCATTCATATCGTGAAAAGGAGCAAATCGGTGAGCGTAGCAAAGATACATGCTGGATCGGAATTAGCTGCGGCCTGTGAACTGCGGACTGCGATGCAAGGAAGAGTCGTATTGCACGGCGACGACGATTACGCGCGCACGCGGCAGATATGGAACGGAGGCGTGCAGAATCAGCCGGTTTTATTTGCAGTCTGTGAAACGTCCGCTGATATCCAGGCCGCGGTGCGGATTGCACGTGGGCACCGCGTGAGCGTCAATTCACGATTTCGGTCATTGGTCTGACGAAATATATACCGGAAGCTAGACTCGTCCCAGTGTCCCGGTTCGATTTAGCTGCTATTGCGCGGCGGTTCGGGATCTGAAGTCATCTTCCGATAGATTATTTTGCCCGGGACAACCAGCTTAACCTCGGTCCCTGACGCCGGAGAACTGGTGACGGTGAGCTTGCCGGCAATGCGGTTCGCCCGCTCGCGCATTCCCTTTAGACCAAAGTGTCCATCCTTGCCATGGTCGGTAACCAAGGTATCCATGCCGACGCCGTTGTCGACTACGCACACGCCAAGTTCTTCACTGTAGGTAAGAGTGACTTGCAATTTGCTCGCCTGCGAGTGTACGCATGCGTTCCTGATCGCTTCATAGCCAATGCGGTAGACTTCATCGCGAACGATGGGATGCATCTCCCTTGTTTCGCCAACCACTGAAAACGAGGATTCCATGGCGTTCTCGATTCGGCATTCCTCTATTGCTCGCCGGAAGGCATCCGCAAGATCGTTAGCCTCTGTGGTCGAGGTGCGCAAGGAGTTCAGAGCTGCTCGGCCTTCTTCCGTTGCCCGCTCCAGCCAGATCGACAACTGGTCAAGGGCTCCACGCATTCGTGAGGGATCGGCGGAATGCTTCAACGCAGCATCTACGACCAACTTACTGCCCTGGATGGTCTGGAGAAACGTGTCGTGGAGGTCGCGCGCGATGCGAGTGCGTTCGGCCAATCGCTCGTCGAAGCGCACGCATCGATCGCCTTTGCAATCTGTCGCACGCGCAGTCCGATACGCCACCCACAGCAAAAGGAGAAAGGCGCTGGCGCAGATGGCGCGAAACCACAGCGTCTGGTAATACGCCGGAAGGATGGCGAAGTCCAGAGTCGCCCCGGTTTCGTTCCATAAGCCGTCATTGTTGCAAGCGATCACGTGAAATCGATACGATCCCGGGCGCAGATCCGTATAAAAAGCCTGACGCCGCGTTCCTGGGTCCTGCCAGTCCCTATCGCGGCCCTCCAACCTGTATCGAAATCTGACTTTCTGCGGGACGGCAAAACTCAGCGCGGTATAGTCAATTTCCACATCACGCGTGCGGGCGGGAAGGCGAACATCGCCCTGCGACGAATAAGGTTTACGGTCGGCTATGACCTGTTCCACGTGCACGGGCGGTGCTATCAAGTTGCCAGCCAGATGGGCTGGGTTAATCATTTGCAACGTAGAGCCGTTGACAAACCACAAGCGACCATCCAGAGTTCTTACCGCTCCGCTCTCGAAAGGAGCCGGCATTCCAGGTTGTGCGCCGTCGAATACGTCAAACACTCGTGGCCGTAACGTGGCATCAGGCGTCGCCCACCATCTTTGGAGGTCACTTCTCGCGACTTCCGCCAGCCCGCATTGCATGTATAGCCAAACGGCGCCGCTACCGTCCTCCACAAGACCATTTACAGCGTCGCAGGGAAGACCGTTCCGGGCACTCATTATCTCTTGCTTTCCGTTCAACCAGCGTATGAGTCCATAGCTCGTCGCTGCCAATACCGAACCATCAGCACTCAGCACAACCTGGTTTACGCGAGAATGCGGGGGATGTTCGAAACGGAAAGTCTCAACACGCCCTTGCTGATAGTGCGCCAGATCGCCACTGAGCAGACCAAGCCAGATACCGCCCCGCGGGTCGGCCACAATCACGCTGGGCGCCGGTATCTGCGGCGTGGGCACCTCTTCCTGGATCTTCCGATCGAAGATACGAATGAGAACCTTCGGAGGTCCCACGCTCAAGACCCAGAGATTGTTGTCGACATCCTCAGTAATCCCATATATGACTCCCGTTGGCTTGCGGTCCCGCCTGGGAATTCTCGTGAATGTTCCGTTTTCGTATAGGGTCAGTGTGTTATCAATACCTACCCAATGCTGGCCGGCATGATCTTCGAAGAGCGATGTAATTTGAATACCGCGCAAGCCCTTCTTCTGTCTGAAGGGGGCGCACAAGGTCTTGATCAACATCTCGACCAAGAATGTCCAAGCCGTTGTCGCCCCCGATCCAAATCGCGCCACCGCGCATGGCTTGGACCGAATTAACCGTTGAAGCGGTTAGCCCTTCGCGGGTCGAGAAAGTCGCGATCGGCAAGTCCCGGAAGCAGTCCAGGCCCTTGTCTGTCACGACCCACAGATTGCCTTCTCTGTCCTCAAAGAATCTGTAGATCACGTCGCCTGACAGTCCATCGGAACTGCCAAAATGGTCGACGTGCTCGCCATAAATGCGGTAGACGCCTTGCCCAATGGTTCCAACCCAGAGAGCATTTTGGCGGTCGATCAACAATCTGTAAACGCGTAGATTGCTGCTATCGAACCCGGGCACGGCAAACGGCTTCGATACGCCTTCCGAAAACTGCTGCAATCCTAAACCGGGACCAGAACGATTCATTCCCACCCACAGCGAGCCATCAGGTCTGGACGCAATGGCGGCCACTCCCTGTTGGCCTGCACTCGACTTCAGTACACTCTGGTAATACGTCTGCGATGAACCAGGTTTCCAGCGGGTCAGGCTAGTCTCGCCACCCAGCCAAAAATTTCCCGCCAAGTCACGTTCCGCTGCGCTGTATCGATCCTCAGGGATTCCATCAGCTTTCCCGTAACACTGCTTATCCGTGCCCTTGACCCGACAAAGTGGGCCAGTTTCATCCGGGTTTCCTGCACGCAAGAACCAGATGGTCCCGTTCTCCTCTTCAAAGAAGGGAATGATGGAGGCGTTCGCAGCCGAGGAGTAATTGATTAGGCTCTGGTTGGTCCAATGACTCAAGCCATCACGGGTCGTCCCGATCCACAGACTCCCATCTCGCGCAGCAAAAACCTGACCAACAACAGAAGACAACAACTGCTTTCCGGGCGGTGGCGTCCACTGAACGAACCGAACCCCATCAAACCGCCACGGGCTATTTGAGGTGCCAATCCAGACATAGCCGTCAGTGGTCTGCGCGACGGAGTAGGGAGCACCATCAAAAAATCCGTCTTGGATTCTCCATGCCTTGTGTCCGTATTGCGAAATGTGCCGCGCAGGATCGACTGCCCGGGCCGAGATTGGGAAGAAGAACGAGAAAGCCATGAAGAGCGCGAACGATCGCTGAATACCGACGTTAGTCCAACTCGATGGCGAAATTTGCACGTCGCTCCTCCAGTGGACTCACTCGCAGCGTGGGGAACGCTCAAGCAACGGATATTGATCTTATTCGCCGTCGGTCGCCCGCGGTACCCCAATATCTCCAGTCAGCACCCTACCATTTTCGGTAGGTTGGGAAACTGTCAGATGTGTAGTAAGCCGCGCCGCAGCGCGATCGTGACGGCATGCGTCCGATCATTGGCCCGCAGTTTGTCCATCAGATTCTTGACGTGAAAATTCACGGTGTTCTCGGAAATCGTTAGCTGATCAGCAATCTGTTTGTTGCGATAGCCATCTCGAATGAGCCGGAGAACGTCTAGTTCGCGGGCCGTGAGATCGTCGTCGCCCATATGCTCAGCGAGACGGGCCGCCACCTCTGGCGGAATGTGCCGTCGGCCAGCATGAACTGACCGGATGACGCCTAGCAACTCCTCCATGGGCATGCTCTTCAGGATGTAAGCCGAGGCCCCAGCTCGCATTGCCCGCTGGATGTCGGCATCGCCGTCGGAGGTTGTGAGCATGATGATGCGAGCCTGTGGGAACTCTCCGCGGATGGAGATAAGAACATCAGTGCCGTTGGTTCCGGGAAGGCGCAGGTCCATCAACGTAACGTCGGGTCGGTGACGACGGAACTCGGAGATTGCCTCTACCGCGTTGGGAGCGTGTCCGACCAAGACCATATCCAGCTCGCCCGCGATCATCGCTTTTAGTCCTTCGCGAAAGACAGGATGATCCTCGACGCACAGGATGCGAATCTGGTTGGGCGCAGCCATCGCAGCCACCTCATGACACGACGAAATATTGCTATTGGCCCATGGTGTGACAACTGTAAGGGTGATTGTGCTCGAACTGCCAGCGCGAAATTAAGAACTTGTCCGCTTCCGACTGGTACTAGCCGCCTACCTGAATTTATGGGACACAAACCACCGCATCTGGTGTGGTTCAAAACCCTGACTTCGAACATTCTTACACAAGGCCAAGCAAGATTCACGAGGCTGTTGGCCAATGCATAGGGGCCCCCATGCCGAACGTGTAAGGCCCTTTCAACTCAGCTGTCTTAGAAAGCCGCCGCGCGATAGTCCGTGAGGGCCACCATAACGCAACACCGACCTCACCCAGTCGAGAACTCGGGTGAAGATTCAAAAGGAGTATCCGATGAATTCGCTACGAATCCCTAAACTTCTGACTTTCCTGTGTTTCGCTCTGCCGCTTGCTGGCTTCCTGCCAGTGCTGACAGTGGCCCAGACATCGAACCCTACACATGACCATGCAGTCCGCAACATAGTCCTCGTTCACGGTGCCTGGGCCAACGGATCAAGCTGGTCCGAGGTGATTCCGCTGCTCGAGGCTCGCGGCTTCCATGTGGTTGCGGCGCAGATGCCACTCACTTCCCTGCAGGATGACGACGCCGCAGTCGAGCGGGCGATCGACCGAATTACTCAGGCGAATCCGGGTCCAGTGCTCCTTGTAGGGCACTCATACGGAGGCGTCGTAATCGGGGATGTTCCGGGGAACGACCCGCGCGTTGTTGGCTTGGTCTATGTCGCCGCATTCGCGCCCGACACGGGACAGTCAGCGCTCTCATTGCTCAGTGCTTTGAACCCGCCGCCACCGATCAACAACTACCTCGTATTCAATCCGGCGAAGAGCTTTGCGTGGATTTCAGATGAAGGCGTCGTGCGCGCTTTCGCACAAGATCTCTCTTCGAAGAAGCAACGTGAACTGGCCGCGGTTCAGGGAATCACCGCTGTGGGCGACCTGCTTGCCACACCCACGGTAACGCCAGCCTGGAAGTCGAAACCATCCTGGTTTGTGGTTTCAGGACACGACGACGTGATCACCGCCGGCCTGGAGAAACAAGAGGCGCAAGCCATCGGCGCCAAGACAATTGAGCTTCCGACCTGCCACGTGGCCATGTTGCAAGAACCGGGGAGGATCGCCGACTTCATCTCGAGCGCAGCCGAATCCCTCAGTCACTGATTCTCTCTTGCTGGGGCCGCCCTGCGAAGACGGTCCTTGCGAGACCAGCCTCAACTTGGCCGCTTAAGCGAGCTTCACTGGCGAAATATGCAAGGAGATGTCATGAAACGAACCATTTTCGTTCTAGTTGTAGGTGCAGCAGCGGCCTGCCTTACCGCCTCTCTTTCCCCCGCGGTTGGTCAAACGGATGAAGCGGCCTCTCCGATCTACGGAGTCACCATACCTTCCGGATACCGCGACTGGGGGTTGATCTCAGTGACCCACGAAGAAGGCACCTTCAACCAGTTGCGCGCCCAACTCGGCAACGATATAGCGATAAAGGCCTATCGCGAAGGCAAGCTTCCGTTCCCTGACGGCGCAATCATTGTCGCGCTGCATTGGAACCGCGTCCCCTCGGATGAAGACAACAAGGTCTTTGGCCGCGTCCAAGCTTTCGTTGCCGGATCCCCCGTGAATATGCAGGTCATGGTGAAGGACTCAAGAAAATACGCCGCTACAGGCGGCTGGGGGTTCGGAGACTTCAAGGACGGCAAACCTTCCGACGAGGCGATGCACAAAGCCTGCTTCTCCTGCCACGAACCTGCCAAAGATCGCGACTTTGTCTTCACCCGTTATGCGCCTTAACACCGGCCGTAATGAGAATTACGCAGAAACACAGTCCTACTCGAAAGGAGAACACCATGATTCCGACCAGTGACACCGAACAAAGCAACAAGCAGCCCGATGATAACGGGATTCGTTCTCCTGAGTGGAACGTACCCGACGCCGACCTTACCGAATTTCAGAGCTGCATCAACATACTTTGCCTCGAGCCTACGAAATCGTGTCGGTCGCGGGCCATCCTCACGAGTGCGCAGTCATCGGCATCGTGATTGCGCTTCATGCGCTCTGCTGCTTCGGCGCAAACTGCGCGGGAGGTCAAAGGTGCCACACCGTTGGTCGCAATTCAGGCTGAGGAGCCAGTGAAGTTCATCGTCGACCCACCAATTCCCGAACAGTTGGCCCTGGGACGCGTGTTCATCCAATACAGGACCGAGAACCTGCGGATCATGCCGCACAAACTGCGGCTCGAACTAGCAGACACAATCCACAGGCCACGAGTTTCGGCGCAGCGGCTAGCGCTGAGGGCCCCTTAGAACGCAAATATTCGAAAGGAGAAAACGAATGAAGCGCAACATCTGGTTGTTCGTAGCTGTTCTGTGCCTGGCCACATCGCTCTTAGCCCAAAACTCAAGCGACTCCGCGACCCCGTATGAGCTGAAATCCAGGGCTGGGATTTCGATTGGCAGCAGCGCCCCAGTGCTCGAACGACTGGCCGAGGATGGACTCCTGAAGAAGTCCGATCCCGGTCTCCGCAAAAAATCGGAGTTCTCGATTACCAAATCGGGAGAGAAGAGACTGGAGTCTGGTTGGCAGAGCCTGCTTGTCACCCGGCCCACAAATCCCGAGGCGATTCTCCGCATCACGTACCTCGCCTGGGCTTTGGGCCAGCAGGATGTCACCATGAAGTTCGTCAATGCCGCCGCCGACACCCTCAGCAATGCCGCGGCGACCCGCAGGGCTGGGGCGAAGCAACTTCAGGCGGCGAATAACAGTGTCGGAGCAGA
This sequence comes from uncultured Acidobacteriaceae bacterium, assembly GCA_963819645.1. Classification (GTDB taxonomy): domain Bacteria; phylum Acidobacteriota; class Terriglobia; order Terriglobales; family Acidobacteriaceae; genus CAVVDY01. Next base: position 1,169,872 of record CAWFWZ010000001.1, on the reverse strand, counting down.
TGCTTTCCGATGGCTTAAGACCAGGTTTGAAGCCGCCCGCCTGGAGGCACAGTCGAAAGAACTGAAGGAATTGGGAGAGCAAATAAAGAAACAGAAAACAAAATAACAGCAACGGATCCAACTACTTACGCTTCCCTTCCCTCTTTCTCTCACGCATCCAAAGAAAATTTTCGATCCCTACTCTTTGGTTGCCGCCCCTGACCGTGCCAGTCTCGGAGCATGGATATTTGCCATCGAAATCGCCACCGCCTCGCCGACACCGCGGAACTCGGTACTTCCGGCGGGTGCGGCTCTGATTTCTCTGATTGCTCCTGACCTGTCGGAGTCCAATGAACCAAAGGCATCTGCCGCTAAACCCACCGCCCGCATATCTTCAAGTTGTATGTCAGCTGAGCAGGACAATACGGCTCTTGAAGTAGTCGAATCGGTTGACCCGGTAGCGCTACAAGCCTTCGTCGACGAGCATCCGTATCTCGACGTCATCGATGCTGCGTTTCTTCTGCGGCGGCCGCCATGCCAGATCCGCCGCCTTGCGGACACGGGGCTGATCCCAGCCCATGGCTCAAGCATGAGGGAGAGATCTGCTGGAAGTTCCGCCCCGACGAGCTTCTGGACTCGGCTACCGAGGTCGGTCTTGAAATCAGCCCAGAAGGCTTCAGTGACCTTTTGAGCCTCGGGGACCAGCCGCAGTAGGTCAGGCAAAAACTAGGTGTCATATCGCGTTTATTCGAAAAACTTTGCCGCTAGGCTTTGGAAGGCATGAGCGGCAGGTTCACATTCGAAATAGCAGAAAGGAGGCCACTGGCAAACACGAAGAGGCACTGCACGCACCGGGAGCGGCGGGCGGTTGCCCCATTTGGCTCTGCAGCTCCCGCTTCAAATTCAATGCCGAGCGCTGCCTATCAGGTCAGCGACAAAGGCTGTTATGCATCTTTCAATTCGTCGTCGCGGACAAACATCCGTGGGCGACCGCAGTGAACAACACATCTCAGGCGCTAACCATGCAGGCGCGCCTACGGCAAGTAGTGCGCTAGCGGAGCAATCCGCGAATGCTGATGCCCCATCGACATTAGAGAAGTTCCCGAACCCGCCGGCCTCGGATCAAGACTTCGACCAGGTGCCCGAAAACCTGGAGAAAGGCCGCGTCCGTCGGCAAGGTCGGACAAGGTTCCAGCGTCATTCCAAGTCCCGCTTAGGTCGGCCGAACGGCGGCCTGCAAACTCTTGGCCCCGTTGCACCTCTGACATTGGTCCAGCGCATCGAGTCGATCCAGCGGGGAATGCGGCCATTGGAATTAGCGGCTCTCCTCGGAATTGGTAAATCAACGTTGTATGACTGGGTAGGGGTAGGAACCATACCGGCTTATCGCCATCGTGGGGTCATCTTCTTCGATCCGGCCATCATCGCGGCGTGGCTGCGTCGGCAAGCGACACAAAAGTCTCCTGCGTGAGAGGGGGCCCTCAGCAAATTGAGCAGCCTCCTTCTGGATAGCTCGTCATCCGGGAGTAATCGGCTGCAATGAACATTCCCCCACTCTGGGCGACTTCTCATGAGTAATCTTCCCGAAGATGCTTCCTGGGGAGGTCGCCGGGCAATACCCGAGGCGCGCCAGTGCCGTCTCAGAACGTTGAGGAAAACAGAGGTCGCCAAGGCCGTGGATCGCCTACATTGTGTCGCTCACCAAATTCGCACTGATCACGACCGATCCTGGCGCGGACCTGGTGGTTCTGCAACACCAAGGAACTTATCCCGTTGTGACTGGTAGCGAGTTCACTGCTGCCAGTTGGGCACGCGGCCAGGCGTCCAGGGAACTCCGGCTGCCTCCATATCCTTCTCTAGCTTGGTCAGATCAACATCGATAAGCGTGTGCAACTTCGGCAGCTGTTGCGTGAACTCCTCTGCGGCGATGTTGTATGCGGCTATGTGGGTCTGGGTAGGCTTGCCGCTGGAGAATCGCTCCCCTTCCATGATGCTTTCGACACGATCATTGATAGAGGCCGGAACATTCTCAGCCCGCTTCTGCAACTCAACGTCGCCGCGCAGCGCGCGTAGGATATCCCGATTCTGCTGGATCAGGGATTCGGCCACCGGACCAAGCTGCTGGTCGGCGGCAGGCGTTTCGTGCAAGGCCTTTTCGATAGCTGACAGACGTCCATTCAGATCGTTTGCAGCATTGATGGAACCGGAGACCGCCCGATAGAGCTTGGCCACCTTGAGGTTGAACTCCTCGCGAGCCGCGCGGTCCTGCGGACTTGCCGATGACGCGCCGTCGGCAACCACGTTGAAAGACTGAGCTCCGCCGCCGACTTCGGTAACGTTGTGCTCATCCTTCATGAACAGCCGAGCCGAATACCTGCCCGGCAGCACCAAAGGACCCATAGATCCGGCAGGTGGGAGATCGTCATCTTCGCCAGGCTCAGCTGAAGCACTCACTGTTGGCGCGGAGAAGCGCAGGTCCCAGGCCACGCGATGAAAGCCTGCGTCCGTCGATCCATTGACCCGTCGTATGGCTGCGCCCGACTGGTCGTAGACCATCAGGTACAACTCGGGCTTGGGAGCTTCGGCTTCTGCCCGCAGCTCGTCATCGGTGGGATAGTGGAGCGGTTGATTGTTCTTGGCTGCTTCCTTCTCCGCCGCCTGTCGCTTCTCTTTTTGCGTGCGAAGCTTGTCTTTCAGGTAGTAGGTAAACACCGTTCCGAACGGCGGATTGTCAGCGGTGTAGAAAGCATCGCCCTGGAAGCCCTTCTTTGCGCCGCCAAGTGGCAGCCGCTCGATGTACAGCAGGCTATCCTTGGTTGGGAATAAGGTTGCGGTTTGCTGCAACTTTTCGGGGGTGATCTGCCGCAACGCTGTTATGTCATCGAGAATGTAGAACCCTCGCCCGAAGGTGGCCAGCACCAGATCGCCCTCGCGCGGATGGACGATCATGTCGCGCACGGCGATGGTCGGTAATCCTCCCTTCATTTGTATCCACTTCTGTCCGCCATCGATGGAAAAGAAAGCTCCAAACTCAGTACCCGCGAACAACAGGTTGGGATTCACCGGATCTTCCGCAAAAGCCAGCACCGGCCCGTTCTCGGGCAGGTCGCCGGCAATCGACGTCCAGGTTTTGCCCGCATCGGTTGACCTAAGAAGATAAGGCTTGAAGTCTTCATTCTTGTGATTATCGAAAGCCGCGTAGACGGTGTCCCCATCATGCTTGGACCCGGCCAGGCGGCTGACGTAAGTCATCTCAGGCACGCCCGGGAACTTCGCGTACTTGGTCCAGTTCGCGCCACCATCCTGCGTCACTTGAATCAGGCCATCATCCGTACCGACGTACAGCTGGCCTTCTTTTACCGGCGACTCGGCGATCGAAACAATGTTTCCGTAGAACGAGGTCGACTGATTCTTAGCCACCGCATCGGGACCCCATACCTTTCCCATCACCGGCAGCTTGTTGCGGTCGAGTTGACGCGTCAGGTCGGGGCTCACGGCCTGCCAGCTATCGCCACGGTCGTCGCTGCGAAACAGAACGTTTCCACCGAAGTAAAGGCGCGTATGCGAATGCGGGCTGACGATGAGAGGCGAATCCCAGTTCCAGCGCAGCGGCGGACCACCTTTGGGTTCCTGTGGCTGAATCAGTATTTGTTCGCCGGTACGCTTGTCGTAGCGCACCAACACTCCAAACTGCGACTCGGCGTACACCGTGTTGGGATCGTCGGGATCAACCTGCGAGCGAAATCCATCGCCTCCGGTGGTGACATACCAGTCGGAGTTCATGATCCCATTGATATCTCGCGTGCGCGAAGGACCGCACCAGGAGAAGTTGTCCTGCGTTCCGCCGCAGACGTGGTAGAAGGGCGTGGCGTTGTCGACTGCGACGTCATAGAACTGCACCGTCGGCAGGTTGGCTTTGAACAGCCAATTTTCGCCGCGATTGTAGCTCTCCGATACCCCGCCGTCAGAGCCGAGCAGGTAGTAATCCGTATCGTTGGGGTCGATCCAGATGTAGTGGTTGTCGCCGTGGTGGTTGGCCTCGTTCATCTTGTGCAAGGTCTTGCCACCGTCGTCGGAGACGCGTAACGCGGCGTTCATCACATAAATGCGATCAACATTTTTGGGATCGGCAAAGACCTGGCTGTAGTAGAACGCGGTGGAATCGTACTCGTTGCGGCGCTCCCAGTTGGCGCCCTTATCTTTGGAGCGAAAGACTCCACCCTTGCCGTTAGCGGCTTCGACGATGGCGTAAACCGTATCCTGGTCGGCTGGCGAAATCGCCAGGCCGATGCGCCCCAGATCTTCCGTCGGCAGCCCGGACTTGAGCTTGGTCCACGTCGCTCCTGCGTCCGTTGACTTGTATATGGCGCTCTCCGGGCCGCCATCGATCATGGTCCAAACGTGGCGACGGCGTTGATACGCAGCAGCGTAAACAATGTCAGGATTCGACGGATCGATAGCGACGTCAGCCATGCCCGTGTTCTCGCTGATGTTGAGAACATTCTTCCAGGTCTTGCCGCCATCGGTAGTCTTGAACAGACCGCGATCGCCTCCCGGCCCCCACAAGGGACCTTCGGCAGCGACGTAAACAACGTTGCTATCGCTGGGATCGATGGCCATGCGGCCAATATTGCCCGACTTCTTGAGCCCGGTGTTGGTCCAGTTCTTACCGCCGTCGTCCGACCGATACACGCCATCGCCGTAGTCGACGCTACGCTGAGCATTGCCCTCGCCCGTTCCCACCCAAATGACGGACGGATCGTGTGGATCCATGACTACTGCCCCGATGGAAAACGAGCCTTGGTCGTCGAAAACGGGCGTCCACGTGGTGCCGTCGTTTTCCGTCTTCCACACGCCCCCGGAAGCCACACCAACGTAATATTCAGAGCGCTTGTTCGGATTGACCGCGAAGGCAATGACCCGCCCTGAGGCAACCGCCGGCCCGATCAGCCGAAAATGCAAGCCGGAAAAGGTGTCAGCGTTCATTCCTCCCGGCTTCTTCTCGGGAGCTTCCTCCTTCGCCGGAGTAGCGGAGTCGCTCTTCGGCTTCTTAGCCGCTTTCGATTTGGAGGAAGGCGGCGGCTCATTCTTCTTGGCGTCGGGCTGATCCGTGGTTTGTGCGAAAGAAGTGAAACAGCCGACGAAGAGAACGAGAAGAGTGGCAGTAATCAATTTGCGAGACAGCCGAAAAGGGCTCAAGCGTACTTCCTTATGAGGCACCGGATAGCGGTATGGTTACGCTGGCCCGGGCCGAAATAGCGAAGCGCCATTCTATCCCTTCGTGTCGTAACCCCGGCGATGGGAATAGGCCTTTCGGCTGGGAGCCACTTCGCGGCGACGCTGCTTCTGACTGATTGGTTAAGTTTCGGAGTGGTGGTCGGCCAGCCGGCAGTCATAAAAATGAGCCATAGTGCCGGTTTGGCCAACTGACCGGCAATCGGAGGCGAAGCAAAGTCGATCGTTCTGCTGACCCCCCACGGGGCCGGAGGTCTGATCGCGAACTCTCCGGTGCACCTCAGCGCACCGACCTGTACACGGGTTTTGGCGCGCAGAGAATTTTGGGTGGTTTCGGCTTTAGTAAACAGAAAATGAATCTCTCCGCTACAGGTCGCGGTCCGGCAATCGCGACATATACCCAAAACTTTAACAAAAATCGGGGCCTTACTAGGTACGCCTCCCCCATTTCGGTTCGCCTCAGGAAAAGTCTATCGTTTAGCTACTCTTCATATTCGTCAGAACCCTGTACCCAAATGAATGACTGGATATCAATCATGTCTCGTGGATGGAGTTCTGAAATATCCTGGCGAACTTGATCACTGAACTGAAGGTAACTGGCGTAGGTGCTCCAGCTAGGGCGTGATTCATAACTCAGCGGGAAGCCGTATTCACGCGCAGCGCGACGCGTCACATTGGGCTTCAGAAAGATGTGTCGGTCCGGCTGCGCGATAAATCCGAAGACAGTCACGATGGGCCAAGTGAATACACGGGTCTGCTTCCGCGGCAAGGAGTCAACGATTTGACACCATCGCTCAAACTTCTTCTCAATGCCGCCTTGCCCGTAAAGAAAATCGTAGAGCCCGGTAGCGAATGCTTTAGCTCCGGCCGCACTTTTGACGGCGTCGCGCATGGCCATCTTTTCGAACGAGAATATGAGATTGGTGCGAGCTTCAATTTTGACTACACGAAGTGCAACTTCCGCGAACTCGCCTTTGCGCAGAAACGCACTATGGAGAGACTGATTTAGTACACGGTTCCACTCTCGATGCGCGTTCTCCTTATAGTCCCGCTCCCATGCCCGATATGTCTCATCACGAAAGCCTCCCGGAAAGAAACGGAGAAACTTACGGCGGCAGCGCCTTGCACCCGGAGTTGCGGGACCTAGAGGAAGTTTCTCGACATGATGAGCCGCAGCGGCAAGATTAGTGGCGCGCATATGGACTTGAGTTGCTTAGACTCACCGAACACAACGAGGGTTTTCCGGAGAGGCGGATGGGCTGTGCGGGCTTGGGCGAAGGTGTTGCCTCGGCGCCTGCCAGCAGCTCTCTGCGTTCAACGGTAATTTGAAAATCGTCAAGGCAACGTGCAACGTGACGATGGAGCCGTTTGCCTGGCCCGGTCTGCCTCTCACACCCGGAAGCTGTCTGGGTTCGGCCGCTGAAGAGCGAACAAAGTCGATGGTTGGAGACTCTCTGACCCGGGAGGAGAGTTGGATCGCGAACTCTTCGGTACAGGTCGGCGCGCAGACCTGTACTCGGGTTTTGGCGCTCAGAGAAATTTGATTGATTTACGCTCTGGTAAATGCGAATAGACTTTCTCTGCTACAGGTCGTCGAGGAAGATTCGTGAAAACACGGGCAAAATACGACGATATTCGGCTTCTGTGTGGTTACTCTCTAATAATCAAAACTAGCTGGCGGAGAGGGGGGATTCGCCAATGGACGAAGTCGCCGTATTTCGCAGAACCGGGCGATTTCATCTATAATACTGTAAATATTATGTTTATATAAACAGCACTAACCGTCGCCTGTTCTGTTGTAACCGCCATTTCCGGTGAAACTCCCCAAAAAAGGCTAACACGGTTTCAGTAGCCTCAATGCCAAGTTCGAGAGCGCTGGCACACCGCGCACTTCCCCGCAGCGATAAAAAGTATTGGCATCCAGAACCTGTTGTCTCACGCAATGTCCCGATCTGGATCGCGTTCGATGTCAGGGGGCAGGCCTAGCCCTGACGCTGTTGTGAACAGAGCCTCCCGGCGTACGGGGGCCGTGCATATACAGGATTACCGCGCAGGCTGAGTAATGGTCAGCCAGTGCCAGCAGCTTCGATCAGAACCGCATTGTGGCCGATCATCGTGGTCTTCATGGACAGCCCAATCGATCAGCCTCTACGCTTCAGCCTAACCCGGGGCCGAGGCTCCCAGTCCGGAATCTCCAGCTGAGGAGGCGAAAACACTACCCGGTGACAGAGGTCACAGACAGCAGCTGCCGCAAGTCATACGGTCCAGTCGTATATCGTCGCGGGACTTTCGTCCTCGTGTAGTAACTGCTGGCGCGAACAGCCCGCAATTTGTGGCGCAAGCATTCACGGAAATCTTTGCGGCTGGAGGTACCCCATGTCTTCGCCGACCGCTCGTTCTGCAGAATGCACCATCGTCTCAGTCGCTATTGTCTTTGCCATCCTTTTCTTCTTCGTGAGCACGCTCGCCTCCCCTGCACAGGAGAGTCTGGTCGCGCCGATGAAAATGGGCACTACAAACGTGCTCGACTTGGAGACGCTGACTCTTCAGCAGACGATGAATGTTGCCGGGTACCAGGCCTTTGCCGCGGTGGGAACGAATCCGAGGCTGACCTATATCGGGGCAACCAATGGCGCCTACCTCTCCGTGGTGGATTTCACTCTGGGACGCGAGATCAATCGCATCTATGGCGTCTGCCCCTATGCCCAGCCTTCGTTTACTTCGGATAAGAAGTACCTGATGGTGGAAGACCAATGCGATGGCTCGCTCAAGTTCGTGGATACCTCCACCCAGAAGCTGGTACGCAAAATAGCCTTGTCGCAATACATGGGGACGGGCGCCACAGGAACCAACACGGGAACCATCGTTGTGGTGGGAACCAAGGCATACGTCACCACTGTGGCTCCGGATGCTGGCCGTCCTGCCATCGCTGTGATCGATTTGAGAACCTATAAGGTCAAGTCGATCGCAATTCCAGCCGGGTATTTTGAGAACTATGGCCTATGGAGTCCCAATGCCGGGGCGACTCCCGACGGTAAGTACGTCGTGATGGTGCAGAGCAGCCCGGATTACCAGACCTACCATTTGCTGTTCGTTAACACCGCGACCGACCAGTTTGTAATGGACAAGACGCTGGCCTTCGACCCTTATGGCTTGCTCATTACCCAGGTAAATTCTCCCGGCAACAACTATGGCTACCTGCTGGGGCTTGATACGAATGGGAATTTCTCCGCCACGCTGATTGATCTGAACAACGGTTCGCCGACCTTTGGCCAGCTCCTGACGGCAACCGAAGTCCAACTGCAAAATTACATCCCCGTCAACGACTTGGCTGCTGTACTCAATCCTGAAGATACGCGGCTGGTAGTCGGCGGACACAAGGGCGGAACGAATCCGAACCCGAACGTTGTGCTGATCGACACCACGCAGATGCTGCACAACCCCGGTGGAGCAATCAAGAACACTGCCATCGTTGCCAACGGAGTGAACCCGCATGGCTTCGCAATAGCCAACATCACCAGTACTCCTCCGCCGACAGCGCCGACGGTAACGATGGTCATTCCCCCCAGCATCTCCAACAGCCAGGACAACACCATTACCGTTACCGGTACGAACTTCGCCGCCGGAGCGCTGGTGCGCGTAGGTAACACGCCTTCACTCGCGGCCACGGTCGATAGTTCCACGTCGTTGCACGTGACAGTGCCGCAGAACTGGCCCGCGCAGGCAACGCTGGATGTGGTGGTGACGAATCCCAATATCGGTGGCGCTCCTGCGCAGCAGTACCAGAGCGGCCTGGGAGTGAAGGAGCTCACGATTCTTCCCACCAGTATCTTCCAGCCCAACTACCAGTTTGCAGCGTTGGCTTTTGGTGATTGGAGCGTCGCGGTCTATGAACCGTCGCAGCAGACCATGATCGACGTGCCTAATACACTGGGTCCCCATGGCGTAACCTTCAACGCCGATGGAAAAGAAATTTACAGCGCCAGCGAAGGCACGCGTGGCGTGAACCGCCCGGCAGAGGCGGCAGCGTGGAGTATAAGCGATGGCACCCTGCAAGCTGAGCTTCCATTCTCGGCGGGAACGGCGCTCCAGGGCATCGGCGAGATCGCGATCGCCAGCAGCCTGAACCCGCTCACCGGCACACCAGTCGTCTTTGTGCCAGTTAGAGCGAACATAAACGGACAGCTGGACGTTGTGTTGGAGGAGGTTGACACTAATACCTCGACACCCAAGTTAGTTCAGAGCATTCCGTCCGGCTTGGTGCTCCCTCCGAGCTCTGGGCTGACGGTCGAGGGCGGCGCAGCCACTCCCGACGGCAAGTACGTCTACGTCAATTACTACTACTACGACCAGTCGGGGACTCAGTATGCCTTCATCGAAATCTTCGACGTAGTCCACGCCACAGTAACGCCACTCTCGACAAACAGCCTGGGCCTCGTCCCCATCCAGTATTCCGAGATGACGGTGACGCCCGATGGTCAGTCGTTGTTAATGGCGGCGCAGAGCATCATCCCGAGTGCCGGACCAATCGGAGTCTTCGACATTGGGGCCAACCCGCTCAGTCCGGCGCTGGTCAGCACTATCTACGGAGTTCCGCAAACCAGCAGTGGAACGCTCTCTTTCATCAGCTGGAAGGTAGTCGGCAATCATCTGTTCGCGTTGGACAGCAACTTTGGCATAGTCGTCGCCTTCAACTTTGACCGCAAGAATCTCAACTTCACCCAGCTGGGCGTGTATGCCATCGGGCATCCCAATAACAACGGCCAGAACATCGGCGTTTCCCCGGATGGCGCGCTGATCTACGTACCCATCATGGGCTACGACATGGTCACCGTGCTGGATGCCGTGAAGTTGGCCAACCAGCAGGCCCCATTCATCACCAACCTCGGTGCTTTCCGCGGACCGCTTCAGGTGGCCGTAAGCGCGGCGCCTTTGAATCCTGCTCCCCTGCAAATCACTACTGCGACGCTGCCTTCTGGAACGCAGGGCGTAGCGTACAGCGCGACGTTGGCGTCGACAGGGGGCGTTCCTCCTTATATCTGGCAAATCATCTCGGGCACCTTGCCCTCCGGCCTGACGCTCAGCCCGATGGGCCAGATCACGGGCATACCGAGTGGCTCTTCTTCCAGCTTTACGGTGCAGGTGACTGACAGCCGGACGCACACGACGCAAGCGTCCCTCAGCATTACGATCCAGGGGGGCGCCTCGCTGCAGATAGCGACCAGTTCTCTGCCGACGGGCCCGATAAACCAGCCCTACTACGCAACCCTGGCCGCCACCGGAGGCGTTCCGCCCTACACCTGGAGCCTGACGCAAGGCAGCTTGCCTGCTGGCTTGAATCCGTTGTCCCCCAGCGGCGTGATCTCAGGTACGCCTACGACGCCCGGCACCTCGTCGTTCACTGTGCAGGTCGCGGACTCGGCGATTCCTGTGGCAAAGAAGACGGCGCAATTGAGCATCACCATCAACTCGGTGGGCAATCCAGGTGTCTTGTCAGGCCACTATGCGTTTAGCATGAGCGGGTTCGATGGGCTGCCCGAACAGTGGACGTTGGCGGGTAGCTTCGTCGCCGATGGAAACGGCAGCATTACCAACGGCGTCGTGGACGAAAACGGCGTGGTCAGCGGACCGACACACACGACGTTCACCGGCACGTATGTGTTCGGTTCTACTGGCCTCGGCACCATGAACCTGAACATCGTCGGGGTAGGCAACATGACGTATGCCTTCTCCATCGCCGATGCCGCCGGCAACGGCAGGATCATTCAGTACCAGAGCGGCCAGGGTTGGGCGGCGGGTCCGCTGCGCAGGCAAGACCCCAACGCATTCAGCCTGAGCAGCATGGCCGGAACATACTCCTTCGGGCTGACCGGCATTAGCGGTAAGTACCAATGGTCCGCCGCCGGCGAGTTCGCCATCGACAGCAGCGGTAACATCAGCAACGGCCTCTACGACCAATCGGGGTCCGATGGTACCTACCAGAATGGCAGCGTGGCAGGAGCTCTAGGAGCGGTGGATCCGAACACGGGACGCAGCGCCGGTCAGCTGGGACCGGCAGACGAAGGTCTATCGAATTTTGCCTTCTATGTGGTCTCTGCAACCGAATTCCTGTGCGTTCAGACGGATACTGGTCAGGGAATTAACGACGGAAGCTTTCTGCGTCAAATCACTCCGGGGACTTTCAGCAGCGCTTCGCTATATGGCAATGCTGTCTTTCACCAACAGAGTTTGACGCCCCCGAGCCAAGGTGGAACCGCGCAGGCCGGAGTGGGAATCGCCACCGCCGACGGCAAGGGCATCATGGCGCTTGTTCAGGATGAGAACGACGGCGGCACCCTTAAGTACAGCACTGCCTACGTCTCCTACACCGTCGCCTCCAGCGGCAGGGGCATTTTCTCCAACGATCAGAACATCGTCTACCTGGTGGGCCAGAACCTGGGCTTCTTCGTCGGCGGCCCCGGGAGCGGGAAATACCAGCTGGGTTTCTTGGAGCCGCAATCCGCCGGACCGTTCTCCAATGCCTCTCTCGTGGGGAACTACGGCGGTGGCACGCTGCCTCCGATCGAGCAGAATGTGCCAACCGAGGTGGACGCGGCCTCTGCGGATGGCTTAGGCACAACCACCGTCAGTGACTACTACAGCGGGGGCGGCGGGACAGGCCAGGACTCCGGTCAGCAGATTCAATACAACATCGCCGCCAACGGACGGGGCACGATCTCCCCCTATGGCGACGTTCTCTATATCGTTTCACCCAGCAAGGTGTTTACGCTGCATAACAGCATGGACCCGCGTCTTAGCGTGGCCGAGGGACCCTCAGCGTTGCAAATCACCACCGCCTCGTTGCCTTCCGGTACGCAGGGAGTGTTTTACAGCACGGCCCTGAGCGCTGTCGGAGGTTCTTTCCCGTACAGTTGGCAGATCGCCTCGGGGGGCCTGCCCTCCGGCCTGACGCTTAGCACTGCCGGCGTCATCTCGGGTGTACCGGCTGCCTCCGGCACCTCGAACTTCACGGTGAAGGCGACCGACGGCCAGATGCACACGGCCAGCGCAGCGCTCAGCATCACCATCCAGCAAGGGGCGTTGCTACAGATTACGACCGCTACGTTCCCCAACGCTCCGGTGAATCAGCTTTACTACGTACTACTCACGGTTAGCGGCGGCGTGCCGCCCTACACTTGGTCCGTCGTGCAGGGCAGCCTGCCAACCGGACTGGCGTTGAGCGCAGGCACGGTCTCCGGGACTCCCACCGCGACCGGTACGTCCACTTTCACGCTGCAGGTGGTTGACTCCGGTTTGCCGCAGGCACATGCCAGCCAGCAGTTCAGCATCACGGTGAACACCTACGGCAAGCCCGCGCTGCTGTCGGGCCACTACGCCCTGGCGACGAATGGCTACGACCACGTACCTGACGAGATCACATTCGTAGGCAGTTTTGTGGCGGATGGAGCAGGCAACCTCACTGGCGCGGGCGATTTCAACGGCGTCCACCAAGGGCCGGAATTCGACACCTTTACAGGCACGTATGAGATCGGCTCCTACAACCTGGGCACGATGACGATCAACATTCCTGCACACGGCAACATGACGCTGGCGTTCTCTCTCGATTCCACCGGCAACGGCAGGATCATTCAGTTTCAGAACCACGAGGGCTGGACGTCGGGTGTGCTGCGCAAGCAGGACACCAGCGCCTTCAAACTCAGTAGCCTCGCTGGAACTTACGTGTGGGGCAACCCCGGAACAGACTGGCAGGACAACCGGCAAGTATCTGCCGGCTTGAGCACGCTTGACAGCGCCGGGAACATAACTGGAAGTGGTGATGGTACGGGCAATGGCAACTCCAAGAGCTTCAGCTTCACGGGCACTATGTCGAATATAGACGCGAATACCGGCCGCACCACAGCTGTGCTGAACGGCAGCGGTACCTCACACTTCGCTTACTATGTTGTCTCTGCAAACGAATTTTTGGGGACAAGCACGGACAACGCGCAAAATACCCACAACTCAATCCAAACCACAACCGCGCTGCGGCAGGCGAATCCCGGTTATTACAGCAATGCGTCGCTCAACGGCAACACGGTGTACTACAGTCAGGCAATCTTTCCACCTTCAATGGGCGGCGGAGGGCGGGCGACAATTGGCATCTTCGCGGCCGACGGCAACGGCGGTGGAAGCACGATTGAGGACAAGAACAACGACGGCACCCTGACCTTCGATTCCGGACCTGGAACCTATTCCATTGCCCCCAGCGGACGGGGAGCGCTTGGGGACTCCATGATCGTGTACTTGGCCGGTCAGAACACCGGCTTCTTTATTGGCGGTCCACCGACGAGCAAGGCTGAGCTGGGGTTCCTGCAGCCGCAAACCGGCGGCCCGTTCTCTAATGCCTCGTTCTCAGGAAACTATTACGGCGGCACACTCGACCCGGTCGAATTCAACTCCGGTACTGAGGTGGACTGGATCTACGGCGATGGTGCCGGAGGGATTATCGGGGGCTACAAGGCCATGGATATTGGAGGAATCAACCAGTCCTTCGGCGATGGCGGGTGGGCAACCCTGAATTTCAGCTCCAATGGCCGCGGCGTTGCTTCCTTTGGAGGCGTCGCTTACGCCATTTCGCCGAACAAGTTCGTTATCTTGCCTGACAATCAATATCCCAAACTCATGGTGATCGAGCACTGACATTGCAAGCGCTGCAGAATTACCAGCAGTGCGGCTTCAGGTATGGCCAACAAGTTTTGCATTCTTGTTACATGATTCTCTGGAGAAACCGATGAAGAAGCTATGGTTAATCACAATCTGCTTGGTGCTTACCGTTACGATGGTAGCGCAGGTGGAAACTCAATCCAACAATCAGAATACAGTGAAGCGTTATGGCGGTATCATCTGCGGCGCTGACCCCCTTCTGCCGACCGATGGTACGCCCACCGACGACTTCGTCTCGCCGTCCACTTCCAGCTACTATCTGCTAAACCTGAAAGCGGGAAAGTCCTACAGCGTGGACGTATGGGATTCGAGCGATCCGACCATCGCCGGAACGGTGACTCTGACGCTGCTCACGGCCAGCGGTTGCAGTCCGGTCTCGCCGGCTCCGACCGACGTAACCAAAATGGATCCTGAGCTCAGCGGGACCTTCGCCCAGCGCGTCTCCTGGATCCAGCCAGCTGACGCTCAGGCCGTCCTGCAGGTGCAGAACAACGACGCCTCCAACTTCTATGCCTACACTGTGCGTATTACCGACACCAGCCTGATTAATCCGCGCTGGAGCACCTTCGGTACCTTCATTACCCAGTGGGCTTTTGTGAACAACACCAGTGTTGCCATCATCGGCACACTCACGGTGTACGACAATAGCGGGAACCTGGTTACATCTGTGCCCAACCTCACCGTACCCGCCAGCGCCGAGAACTTTCAAAGCATCTCAACGCCGGTGAATACCTTCGGCTTTGCGACATTTGCGTTTGTCGGGCCGCCGGGAGCCGTCACCGCCGATGCGTACTTCATCAATCGTGCCGGTACTGTGATTGTGCCGTCGTCGTTTGCTCCTCGCAACCGGCAACACTGATTAAGAAGCGTCTAGTGCAGAGGGGCTGACCTGGGGTGCACCCTTGGCCTGAGGCACGAAGCCAAGGGTATTGCCACGATATACTACTAGATGGACCTCTCGTTCTGGCCGCGGGGGTACTGGATAAGTATCCATGTTTTGGTCTAAAACAGCCTTTTCACGCTCTCGCGGGGGTAAAACGGGCGACCCCATTCTCTGGGGCTCATCCTGCCTACTGAACTTCATCAGAAGAACCATCTGATTACCCAAATCCACTGCTCACAGAGGATCAGCCCGTCCGTCCTTTCTCGGCAGCACTAATCTCTCCGACCGGATCATGATCGCCATCTGAGCAGCCAGGCCCCAAGGCTTCCACCACGACCACAGACGTGGAATGCCCGGCAGCCAGCCTGCGATTCCGCCACACCTTCGATGTCAGTGGAACATGGCAACTCGGCGGCGTCGGCCGTCGCACGCGCGAGACATTTTTTCTTTCCGCCGCAAGCACACCAGCCAGCCGGTGCCAAAGGGTTGGGCGCGGGGCCACAGCAACACCTACTCGCAACCATCCCCACCAACTGTTCACGACCGTCTGGCGTGAATCACACCGGCGATTTCCACCGCCGCGAAGCAGAGGCTCAGATCCGGGGAACATGCCAGATCGGGCGGCCGACCATCGCCCGCCAACACCGTTTCTACTTCCAACGGCGCAAGCACACAGGCAGCCATTGCCAAAGGGTTGGGCGCGGGGCCACAGCAACACCTACTCGGGACAGGGTTCCAACCCCTTATCTACACCTTCTTCTGCACGGCTGAGAAACAGGAGTGAAGAGCACACCGACAGGTGGCGATCCGTACCAACACAACCCCCATCTTGGGCGACTGAGCCGGCCAGTTTTGGGTGCGGGAGAGCGAAGGTGAACCTGTCGTTTGGGTCGTTTTGCGGCTATTACTTATACTATTAGATCGCCCCTGTCTCTTTAACGGCTGGGTACTGGATAACTCACCATGATTTGGTCGAAAACACCCGTTTTTCGCTGTCTCGGGGGTAAAATGGGCGACCCCACTTGTGGACCAAAACCGGGTCGCGGATCAAAAAAATGCAGCCCGGTTCCGGGAGTGGAAAATAGGCCTGTTGTAAGGCCACAACTCAGCCGGCCCACAGGGCGGCGGGCCAGAACCCCAACCCTACCTGCTAATCATTACTTATATAGACAAGAACTCACTTAGCTTCTTCACCTTCCCCTTAATAACAGCCAAAGCCATCCATCCACTCCTACCCTGACATCTACGAGCTATAAGCAACAGAAACTGAACTCCCCACAGGGACAACCTGGGCGGTAACCAACCACCTTCTCAGCAGCTACTCCAAGCTCGCTATCCGAATACACACGCCGAAGATCGGCTGCCGGACCAAGGCTTCCACACACACCCGCTACGTTGGAACGCCCGGCAGCCTTGCCGCGGTTATGACACCGTGAAGCACACGCCAGATGTCAGTGGGGCATGGCAGCTCGGCAGCGCCTCGGCCCTTGCACGCGCGAGCAGATTTTTTGGTTCCCGCCACGAAGTGCCCGGTTTAAAGCCACAAGCAGCATGCTTTCTTGATGACTTGTCCATGGGCTCGACGTAGCTGGCGACGAAGGTCGCCTGCATCTCGGTGACCGCGTCGTCGATGGAGATGCCCGAGCCTTCGTTCAGGATCTCGACCCCGAAGATCTTCATGCAGGTGGCGGCGCCGTTTTCGTTGGTGCCGGCCAGCGTGATGTCGAAGGGCAGGATTCGCCAATGGCCAGATTCGCTGTATTTCGCAGATCCGGGCGATTTCTACTATATTGTTGTATCTATGAAGCTTATACAAACATCGCTACCTGTCGCCTATTCCGTTGTGGCCGGCATTTCCGGTGGAACTTCCCCAAAAAGGCTAAAAAGGCTAAAACGGTTTCAGTAGCCTCAACCCCCAGTTCGAGAGCGCTGGCACACCGCGCATTTCCCCGGCAGCGATAAAAGGTATTGGCATCAGAGCTAATTGTCTCATGCAATTTCCCGCTCTGGATCGCGTTCAATGTCAGGAGGCAGGCCGAGCCCTGACAGTATTCCACGTGCGCTGTCGATTGAGTCCTCATACTGCGGATACACTCCAAATGCCTTTGTCTATAGCGACAAAGCGAACGCGTGTGCCGGTGCTAATGTTAAAGCGTTTTCGCAACTTGGATGGGATCACCACTTTCCCCTTTGAGGTTACGACGCCTTCGATCTTTTCCATAGTGCCTTACTTATTAGCATAAGGAGTGAGACGCTGTCATCGCTTCGCGCCTAACACTCGTGCCTTCGGGCAACTACTCTAACTTCTTCACCATGATCTCTTGCGCTGTGCGTCCTCCCGTGCAACACGGACCTGACTTGCTGTTGCGTACCGTTTTTCTGGCTTCTTCTGTGAGCACCTATTGATGATCCTGGAGTTTGAACGAAAGTTTGGGAGCGAGCTGCTTCAGCGGCGGCTGCTCAAGGTTCAGGACAGCGTGCGCTAGGGACTCGCGATCACCAGCAAGGTGCGGACGCCCGTCGCCATCTCATAAAGCACCAGACCGAAAGAGATATCGGGGCTGGCGTCGACCGGCTCGTCCCGAATTTGTTCGGGCGACACGTAGCCAACCGTCCCGAGCGATCTGGGCGGCGATTTCTAGTCTTTCCGGCTGCCTTAGGCGGGCCAAGCGCCTCACGTCTGAATCGCTTCGGGGCGACATCATCAGCTAATTCCTCACGCAACAACTTCATAGCGACGGTGCGGTCCCATCGGTCTTCGGCGCGGAGACCACGTCTTCATTGTTGTTTGACGTTGAACAGCGGTGGCTTCTGGAAATTCCGGAACTTTCATGGCAGGATCTATCGGAGCCACGTCCTAGGAGACGTGGCTACACATTTGGTCCCGCCTAGCGGAACCTTGGCCGGCTGGGGTTTATTTACAACGGAGGAACTGCGTTTGCGTGCGATCACCATAGCTTCGACCAATCATGCCGAGCCCTGCTGCTTTGGACGACAAGATAAACCAAAATGCCAGCAACATCAGGAAGAAAAGGAGAAGTAAAAGAATACGCTTTTGACGGCTCCGCCATGAAGCTGTCCACTGATTATGTAATGCTTCGCCATCCCGAATCGGACCCGGAGGCAATGCATCCACTTGGAGTTTAGCCCCGTCCTTCCCCTGCGGGTACTCGATGCCGATGTGGATCTGTCTCCCCGTTTGTAAGTCTTCAGCCCGGAACACTGCTCCCATGCCGCCTTGGGCAGGGACATCTATTACCCGATACGTGCCCTCGCGCTCGGCCGACTCGCTAGCACGCTTGACGAGAAGAGGTCGCGCTCGTCGGGAACCGTGAGTGCCTCTACCAACATTTCCTGCGTAGCCCACTCCCCAATCATGTCCTCGCGTGCTCGTTCTAGTTCAGCACGCAGTTCCAATGCACTGGCATAGCGCCTATGGCGCTCCTTTTCGAGACAACGCTGAATGATGCCCTCAACCGGCCGGGACAGCACCGGTGTAAGCTGCCTTGGAGGACGAACCTCACGCCTCAGAATGTCGTTCCGCACGGTTTCATCGTCGCCACTAAACGCGCGATCTCCTGTAGCCATCTCATACAAGACCAGGCCGAAAGGAAAAATGTCGGTACGCTCGTCCAGCGTTTCGCCGCGAATCTGCTCGGGCGACATGTATCCGGCGGTGCCCACTCTCCTGCTTTTGCCGGTCTGGTGAGGAACCGGTCGGTCATCGCCGGACGAGGGAGGGGCTTCGGGCTGGTTCGTTTCAACAGACTCACTGGTCTCCAGCACTATCGCCACCCCAAAGTCAAGAATCTTCGCGACATTCTTCGCGGTGATGAAGATGTTGGCCGGCTTAATGTCGCGGTGGATGATGCCTTTGTCATGCGCCGCCTCAAGCGCGCGGGCAATCTGGATGGCAACACCCAGCCCTTCGGGACCGGTAAGCCAGAAACTCCCTGCGGTAAGCCAGGCCCCCCCGCGGCAATGTGCTCTCGCAGGGTCTGGCCTTCTAGCAGTTGCATCACGATGAAAGGGTGCCCTTCGTATTCGTCGAACTCGTAGATGGAACAGATATTCGGGTGGTCGAGGGCGGAAACGGTGTGCGCTTCGCGTTGGAATCGCTCTCGCGCATTAACGTCGTCGCCAAATTCTGCCGGAAGAAACTTCAAAGCGACGGCGCGGCCGAGATTCATATCTTCGCCGCGATAAACAACCCCCATTCCTCCCCGCCCAATGATTTCTCCCACACGGTAGTGTGAGACCGTCAGACCAGACAGTCTGTCTACCTGAAACGGCGGCTTCGCTTGGGCGATGGAGGGCGAAGCGTTCACCCACTCCACCGGAACCATGATCCTATAACCCCGCCGCGGAATGGTTTCAACGTACTTCGGTTCCTGGGCTGACTCACCCAACGCATCGCGCAGCTTCTTGGTGGCGGCGCGGATTGCGACTTCGAACTCTATGAAGTTTGTCTCGGGCCAGAGCTTGTTTCTGATCTCACCTCTGGTGGCAAGGTCGGGCGCGTGTTCGACCAGGATCTGCAGCAAGTCAGCGATTTGTTTGCTGAGCAGAAGGGTCGCGTCGGGGCCGTGTAGTTCGCCGCTCCGCGGATCAAACTCGAAGGGCCCGAATCGCGCGCGTAATACGTTTCCGAGAACCATAGCTAGGCAGATGGAGATAGAACTATACGAAGATAATCAAAAAAGCTCCAGCGGCGGGCGGAAACCATCCGAATGAGTTGGCACAATTGATAGGCCTACTCCAGTAGGCTAAACGTAAATTGCGTGGAGCCCACCTCAAATTGGTCGCCGTGTTGGAGCCCTATACGACTGACCTTTCTACCTCTGCACCAAAGGCCGTCGCGACTTGCTTCGTCAATCAACGTGAATTGCAATTTAACATTCTCGCCGGATCCACCGACCCGATCAATCTGAAGTCTGCAGTGGAACCTGGAGACCCGGGGATCCGCTAGCTGGATAACGCAATCCGAACTCCGACCTATAGTGAGACTTTCCATGCTCTTGGTCAGAGTAACCGATCGTCTCTCACTGCCTGAATCGATGTGCAATATCGCTACAGCTTTGTCGCTCGCGTACTTGGCTAAGAGCGTATATAGAATCCCTTGATCCTTAACGGCCGGCTGCCTCTCTGCTCGCGCATCGATGCGTGCATCCTCCAAAGCAGCCAGCAACTCACTTGCTGTTGCATAGCGTTCCTCGCGCCGTTTCTGCAAGCACTTGCCAATGATTACTTCCAGCTTCGGCGAGATTTCCGGAGCCAGCAGCTTCAAGGGGCGGGGCTCCAGATTCAGAATCGCGTTTTGTACAGTCTCGCGATCGCCGCTGAATGCACGGTCTCCGGTAGTCATCTGATAAAGCGCCAATCCGAAAGAAAAGATGTCGGTGCGCGCGTCGAGCGCCTCGCCGCGGATTTGTTCGGGCGACATGTAGCCGGCCGTACCTAACTTCATGCTCTTGCCGCTGGGTTGATACATGTTGGGTTGCGCGACGGCCGCTGGTTCGGACGACGCTGGCGCTAAATCGGTAATTTCGCCGACTTCCACTACGAAAGCTACCCCGAAGTCCAGGATTTTTACTTGCAGTCTTTCCGTGATGAAGATGTTGGCCGGTTTGATGTCGCGATGGATGATGCCTTTTTCATGCGCCGCCACAAGCGCGCGCGAAATCTGGATCGCAACATGCAGCCCTGCGAAATCGGTAAGCCGAAACCGCCCGGCGGCGATATGCTCTCTCAAGGTGTGACCTTCGAGCAGTTGCATCACGATGAAGGGGTGCCCTTCGTATTCGTCAAACTCATAAATGGGACAGATGTTGGGATGGTCGAGGGCGGAAACCGCATGAGCTTCGCGTTGGAACCGTTCTCGCGCATTCGCGTCCTCGCCAAGCTCTTCGGGAAGAAATTTCAAAGCGACAGCGCGTGGCAGCTTGGTATCTTCGGCCCGATAGACCAGCCCCATGCCTCCTCTCCCAATGATTTCGCCGATGCGGTAGTGCGAGATAGTCAGCCCGGATAGTCTGTCAACTTGAAATGCCGGGCGGGATAGAGCGACAGAAGGTTGGGCGTTTACCCACCGCACGGGTACCATCAGCCGATACCCCCTTCTCTTCAGTGTTTGAATGTACCTCGGTTTCACGACTGAGTCACGGAGCGCTCTGCGCAGCTTCCTCGTCACGGCGCGAATGGCGACTTCAAACTCTATGAAGTTCGTCTCAGGCCAGAGTTTCCGCCTGATCTCATCGCGTGTAGCGACGTCGGGGGCGTACTCAACGAGGATCTCCAGCAGATCAGAGATCTGCCTGCTGAGCAAAACGGCTTGGTCGGGTCCATGAAGTTCGCCGCTGCGTGGATCGAACTCGAAAGGTCCGAATCGCGCACGAGTTGCGTTGGCGGGAGCCATAGCTAACCATATGGGCCGATAGTACTACGGACGCTTGACCGCCACTACCCCTCCAAGGCAGCCGTTCGATCCACTATCGAAGCGCATCCCCACTCTGCCGACTCCAAGGTCGCTCACGACAGTGTCGATCGCGTCGTTAGGGGCTCACTAACTAACAATCCGCCGCCTGATTGACGACCTAAGTACCAGCTTGCTCGGAGAGGTGTTTGCGAGCAGTACCGGCCCATCGGGTCCGTAAAGTTCGCCGCTTCGCGGATCAAACTCGAACGGACTGAATCGTTCGTGTTCTTGCCTTGTCAGGGACCATGAATCGGCGAGATTGGGCGATATTACTACATACCCTCGACCGTTCGTTCCTACTTGTGCGTAACTATTTTCTGTCGCAGTCCGGCAGCCGCGGCCTCGATGGCTTTCGGCAATTGCTCCGCAGTTTCAGCAGTCGAATCGGCGCTGGCAATCTTGTCGGCATTTGAGCAATTCCAGGCGATGGCTGTAACCGTGAACATCTGATGCGTCGCGGTCGTGTTCGTACCGGACTTTGCGCTCGACGAAATCTCTCCTGTCACAACTAGCGCCGCGGAGTAGTCGCGACAAGTTTCGGTGATGTCCTTGTAGGTTCCGGGGGTCTCACTTACTTGCGAGTCTGGTATCTTGGCTAGCTGCTCCGCCACAATCTGCTGCGCGTCGAGAAGTGGACTCGGCGTACCCGCAACCGACCGGTCTCCGTGCGGCGAAGTGGAAAACCGCGCCACCACGATTTTGATGGGAATAGTGCCCTTTGTGGGAATAGCGTGCTTATAGCGCGACAACCAGAGGGACGGAAAAAGCGCCATGAATACAAACACAGCGAGTGCGACAAGCCATCGGGGTTTTGCCCAAGACTTTGGGGGCAGCGGAGGAGCAGCGAGTTCTGACGGTGGCTCTTCGATTCTGCCGCTAGAATCGATCTGGGGCCGATGCCCCACTATGATTGGTTCTTTTGTGCCGGTTTGCAGAGCCTCCGCCAGGTAAACTGTGCCCATCCCGCCATGAGCTATCACCTTGATCAGACGGTATCTGCCGTCGACCACATTTCCGTGAACAGACGCCGGCGGGAAGACTGGGGTTGCGAATGCTCTCTTGCCGGTCACGGGATCCCCGCCGGTTTTCGATTTGAAAGCAGTTCCTAGCTCAGAGACGATTTTATCCGGTGGATTCTCGGCTTCATCGACGAGAACCGCCGGACTCGACGTCGCACGTTCTTCCATCCCTGCCCCGGCGTGTGTGGTGCCGGCGGCTGAATCCATCCAGCCGGGGAGCGACTCCAGCGGAATAGTGACGAAGGTCAGTGTTGGCCGCTCAGCACGCGATTCGCGCACTACACTGGTACGCAGCGGTCTGGAGACAATGACGTGCTCCTCCGCGTTCAACAATTCGAGTAATAGAACCAGGTCGCCATCGTGGAGCGGAGTGATCTGAAACATGCACGGCTCGGAATCGCCGTTGACAGGCACGATGAGCTTCTTGGTTTGACAGATAGGCGAGCAGCTTGGCGACTCCAGACGTAGGGCGATTTTTGTCGGTAACGGCTCACCATCTTCGCCTATCTCAAATTGGAACCTGAAGGGTCGTGCGCGCACATCTTCAGGGGAAAGCCTGGGCAGAATCTCGAGCTGCAAGTACTCGCGAAGTCCTTGCGAACGAGCCCGACGTACCATTGCAATAACTTCCATCGGTTTATCGACGGTCGATTCACTCGGCGCAGCCGCTTCAAGAATGCGGGGGCCTTCAATAGCGGCTCGCTTTGCCGTCTGCGCAGCAGAACGTGCGCCCACCAGTGCAGCAAGCAACGCGCTCGCCGTGGCATAGCGATCTTCGCGCCGCTTCTGGAGGCATTTGCCGATGATCGCTTCGAGGGAGTGCGAGACTCGCGGGGCCAGCTGCCTGAGCGGCCGCGGCTCAAGGTTCAGGATTGCGTGCTCCACCGCCTCCAGATCACTACTAAACGCGCGATCCCCAGTTGCCATCTCGTAGAGCACGAGTCCGAAGGAGAAAATGTCCGTGCGGACATCTAGCATCTCACCGCGTATCTGTTCCGGAGACATGTAGCCGGCTGTGCCGAACTTTTCGCCTATTCCGGTCGGGGGCGCATCACTCGACTCCCAGGCAACGCCAGGGTTGAGGGCGCTCCCGAAGATGTGGCTGGGTTCCGCGACTTCAAACACAACTGCCACGCCGAAATCGAGAATCTTCGCGACATTTCGTTCCGTTATGAAGATGTTCGCTGGCTTTATATCCCGATGAATGATGCCTTCTTCATGAGCGGCCTGCAGTCCACGGGCAATCTGGATTGCAATTTCCAGTCCTTCCGGCTCGCTTAAGCAAAATCGTCCGTCGATGATATGCTCACGCAGTGTCTGTCCCTGCAGCAACTGCATAGCAATGAAGGGATGCCCTTTGTATGCATCGAACTCATAAACTGGGCAGATGTTGGGGTGATCTACGGTGGAGACTGCGCAAGCCTCGCTCTTGAAGCGGACAAGCGCGTGTTTATCATCGGCAAGTTCCTCGGGCAGGAACTTCATTGCGACTGCGCGGGACAGATTTAAATCTTGAGCTCGATATACAATCCCCATACCACCCCGGCCAATGATCTCTCCAATGCGATAGTGAGAGACCGTCAGGCCAGACAGTCTGTCCACCTGAAAGGACTGAGTCGAACGAGCAACAGCGGGTGAAGCGTCCGCCCACTCCACCGGCACCATCAACCGATAGCCGCGTTTCTTAAGGGTTTCGATGTACTTCGGTTCCTCGGCAGAATCTGTCAGAAAACCGCGCAGCTTCCTCGTTGCTGCTCGTATGCCGAGCTCAAACTCTATAAATGTTGTGTTGGGCCAAAGCTTTTTCCTGATCTCATCGCGGGTCGCGATATCAGGTGCGTGCTCGACCAGAATTTCCAACAAATCAGAAAGCTGTTTGCTGAGCAGAGTAGTCCCGGCAGGTCCCTGAAGTTCGCCGCTCCGCGGATCAAACTCGAAGGGACCGAACCGCGCACGCCTTGCGTTCCCGGGAGTCATAGCCAGCTAGATGGGCCGATACTACTACGCACACCTGACCGCCACTACCCCCCAAGGCAGCAGGCCGATCCACCATCGAAGCGGATTCCACCTCGCCGACTCTATTGGGTCGCTCGCGACAGGGTCTATCTGCATCATTGACGAGCTCACGAACCATGAAGCCGTCGCTTGATTGACGACCTAAATACCAGCGCACCATGCGTTTAGCGCGATAACGCACAAGTCACGCAGCGATCACGCTCCGTCCATCGAAGGTTTTTCCTTAAACCCGCAGACTCGCCACGTTCGAGGCCAAAAAAACCGGCTTCGACGGTGAGGATGCAAATGAAAAAGCTGGTTCTGTGGTTTTTCCTGCTGACCCTGACGGTCTATGCCGGCGCTCAGCAAACCATCAACTTTGCCGATCTGCCCGATGTCGCCACGGCGACGCCTCTGCCGACCGGCTATCACTCGCTGACCTGGTCCGGCGTATCGTACGTCGACCCGTTCAAGGCCACCGGCATGGGTCCGGGCTTTCAGCACAGCGGCAGCATCGCGGGCACGGACGTCGCGTTCGGACCGCGCGTCTGCGGCGGCTGGGCTGCTATAGCTCGATCACCTCGGCCAGCGGTAGTCACTTTCAATTGGTCAATGCGACTGTCGCCGCCGGTTACTCCAGCGGAACGCTGACCGTGTTGGCGTATGCGAACGGCTCGTATGTCGGCTCGCAGACGTACACGCTGACCACCGATGTTCAAACGTTGACCTTCCCGCAGGGCTGGGGCAACGTGACTGAGGTCGTATTGCAGGGATCGACGCTACAGGCGTCGTTCGTGCTTTACAGCATCACCCTCAACTAGTAGCCCAAGCGATGAGGCGGGCAGCCCGCAGCCCGCTTCGCGCTCGGGGAGACTATCGAGCGTCCGTCAGCATCACGGCGTCGCCGCGGAGATTTCCCGCGCCATCACCAGGCATTTCCCATCCGGCGACCAGGCGTGCCGCCAGATGTACATCGACGTGAAGTTCGTTAGCTGGCGGGCCGGGTCGCCATCCACCGGCTGGGCCCGGATATTCGAGCGCCATCCTTGGTTCGCACGTAGGTGATGGCCTTGCCATCCGCGGTCCAGTGGATCGGAGGCTCCCCAGATTCGCGGTAACGGCACCTGTGGGTCCTGAGTCAAGGGCAGAAAGCGCGGCGGGACTCCTCGTCGGACGGGACAATCTCAATGACGTCGATCTTCGTCTGATCGTCCGAGGTGACGAACGCGATCCACTTCCCGTCGGGAGAAATCGCCGGATATTCGCCTGAGGGCGCGAGCTTGGTGATCTTTCCCGTCGCCAACACCATCTTGTATGGTCCATCGGTTGTGGCGTAGGTAATCCATGTGGCATCGGGAGAAATGTCCGGGCCAAGCTTGTTTCCCGGACCGCTGGTAAGACGCTTGGCATCGCTCCCGTCACGACTGGTTTCCCAGATGTCCCGCACGTTCGAACCACTGTCGACACGGGCAAATACGATTTTGCCCGGCGCTCGCGGCCGAGGGGTGCATGTCGGCATCCGGGCCGGTACTCAAGCGCCGACGATCGTGACCGTCGCGGCTCACCGTCCACAATTCGTTCTTGATCTCGCCCTCCCAGCTTGCGTAAACAATCGTCCCGTCCGGCAGCCACGTAACACCGAACATGCCATCTTTTCTGCCGGACCCCTCCCGCAGGTGAGTCGCTTCGACGGATTGTCGGCAGGAGCGACCCAAAGTGACGAGTCGATGTTCTTCTGCACGCTGACCAGGCGCTTGCCGCCGGATGTCTGCTCACGCCAAAGTACTCCGCGAGATCACTTGTAATTTTCCTCATTGTCCCCTTCGGGTAGGAGACGATCCAGATCCCGGGTTGGGTGCGCCGAGGAGGCGCCGTAATCGCAATCCACTCTCGTCGGGAAGCCACGCAACTCCGAACATGCTGTAGACGTTGTGCAGGATTCGGCGCTCTTTGCCGCCGCTGACGGGAACAACCGCGAGGCAGTTGAACTCCCCCTCGGCTTTCTCGTCGAGCAAGAACGCGATCTGGTTACCGCTCGGCGACCACGCCGGCATCGCTACCACTTCTGTCGCAGCGAACGTCAGTAGAGTGCGTTCATTGGTGCCGTCGATGTTGGCAATAACCAGGCTGTTTCCGGCGCGCGCGCGCCGCGCGAAGACGAGCTGCTTGCCATCGGGAGAGAAGCCGACCTGATAGAAGACGTCGTGAAAAACTTCTGGGCGCAATCTTTCCGGCCTCCGCCAAGCGTCGGAATGCGGTAGAGATCTCGGCCACTCTCGGAATCCGATTGGGAGAAGTAGATGTAGTTGCCATCGGGCGTGAAGCGCAATCCGGGCGCGAGACCCGCTACCGGCCCAAGCAACCGGACGGTGCTGGAAGTAGCCATTTGCTGAAGCCAGAGGCTTTGCTTCCCGGCTTCGTCGTCGGTGTAGGCCAGGTATTTGCCGTCGGGAGAGATGTCGGCGAGCGATACATTGCCCGTCTCGGTAAGCGGCGACATGGTGTACTTGTCGAAGGCGTAGTGGCAAGGGCCTCCGCCACCACCAGATCGCTGCAAGAACCACGATCATCAGCGCGGCTGCGACAAACGGAGTCTTGCGAATGTGCTTGTCCGTCAGCTCGTGCCGCACTTCCTCGGCATCCTGGATCCGGCCCTCGGGCGCGAGCGCGAGACAGCCCATGATGACGCGGTCCCATCGCGGATTCAGGTTTCGGGTCCTGGTACTGGGAGCGGGCGGCAAAACGGTTGCGGCCCTGCTGTGTGTGCCGTCAATGATCGACTGGCCGGGCAAACTGACAGCGCGGGCACCGGCCGGAGCATCTCCCGCGTCGGGCTGCGCATATGGCATGACGCCCGTGACCATCTGGTAGAAGATCACTCCCAGCGCATAGAGGTCCGAGGCCTTCGATGCCTGCCCGCCATTCCACAACTCCGGCGCCATGTAGCCAGGCGTTCCTCCCCAGTCGCCGGTGGGACTGGACAGTTTGCTGGCCAGTCCGAAGTCGGTGATCACCGCACGGCAGCCTCCGTTTTGTTCTTTGCAAAGAATGACGTTGCTGCTCTTCAGGTCGCGATGCAGCACTCCGCTGCGATGAGCCTCGGTGACTGCGGCGCACAACTGCACCCCGATTTCGAGCGCTTCCTCATGGCACAGCTTCCCGCCCGCCGCAATGTGCGACGCGAGCGTCTCGCCCGAGAGCAGCTCCATGGTTAGAAAATCGATCTCCCCCGCGCTGGTTTGAGTCGCGTGAATTTCGTTTACCAGACAGATGTTGTGGTGGCGCACTTGCAAAGCGCCTTCCAGCTCCGGCGAGAGCAACCGCTGAAACCCAGGTTTCGCGGCCTTGATGGCGATCCTTTGCTGGCGTCTGCGATCAAACGCCTCGTACACCACGCCCATCCCGCCGGCACCGATCTCGCGGACGATCTCGAAGCGGTCAGTGACAATTTGTCCAGATTCAAACGGAGGGGCAAAGGCTACTAAGTTTAGAAAAGGCTCGCACAAGAAACTTCCCATGAGCTCTTCCCACTGCAGCGCCTCCATGACTTCACCATACAGGTCTTCATCCGACGCGCACTTGGAGCGCAGGTAGGATTCGCGTTCCGGAGACGGCCTTTGCAGCGCCTCCTCCAGAAGCCCCATCACACGTTCGTCGCGGTCGCCCCCCGATTGGTTGGCTCGGATTGGAGTCGCTGGAACAGCCATATTTTTGCGCGCTGGTAGCGCCGTTGAAAAGTGCGTAGGGGCAGCCCGAGAACCTCGGCTGCCTCGTCGTCGTTCAAGCCCAGGAAGAATTTCAGTTCGATGGCCTCGCAGAGTTCGGGAGACTGCTCTTGCAACTCGTCCAGCAGCAGGTTTATGGCGATGACCGTTTCGCCAGGATTCCGCTTTCCGCCGATGGGATCAAGACCGTCAATCGGCATGAATACGACACTACCCTTGTGACGTGCATGATCGATCAGATAGTGCCGCATGATCCTGGCCGCAACCGCGAGGAAGTGCGAGCGATCCTGCCAGTCGATTTGATTCGCGTTAGCTAATCGCAGGAAGGCCTCGTTGACCAGCAAGGTTGATTGCATGCTATGCCCGCGACGCTCGCCCCGCAGACAGTAGCCCGCTATTTTTCGCAAGTCAGGAATAAGCAGCTCGAACAGGTGAGACTCGGCGTCCCGGTCACCCGTTCGCCACCGCTGCAGAAGGACTGTGATCTCCCCATGAGCCGGCTTCCATACCGCACCTGCCCGGATTCAATGTCGCTGCGGGGTAAGCGCATTATAAGCGACCTTCGGCTAACGGCCAGCAGTTAATCGTAGCCCCCGGCGATCGCGCAGGCTGTCGATTGTGACGTCTCCGGCCGCCTTTTAAAAGTCACCCAAAAGTGTGGCGGACTTTCACGCCAACTTTCGCTCTCCAGATTGAAGGAACATGCCGAACGGTACTCACGGGAGTCCTGAACGCGAAGCGAACCAGCTTCAATCCGGACGGCTCTAGTGCCAGAGACTACCCGCTCTGCTTCTGCCGGTCCCTGCGCCTTCGGCAAAGACAACTTCAGAGAGAGAGGATTGCGATGAAGTACCTCACGTTGCTCGTTCTACTTCTGGGACTGGCCATCGGGGCCAGTGCCCGGGCACCTTTAACTTCTCGAACCTGCCTGACGTCCCGTCTCCGACTCCGATGCCCAATGGTCATGGAGGCGTGAACTGGGCAGGCGTCTTCTATGTCGACCCGTGGGAGTGGGGCGGCGCCGGGCCTGGCTTCAAGCACGCCCAGAACGGTCCGGGGAAGGACGTCGCTTTCTCCCCGTACGTCTGCGGCGGAGTGACCTGCTACGCCACCATCACTTCGGTGGATGGCAAGGGTTTCCTGCTTTCCTCGGCTACTGCAGCCTCGGGCTACAACAAGAATCCTTTGGTGGTTCTCGCCTACAGCCACGGCCAGTACGTCGGCACGCAGACATTCATGCTGACGACTGATCTCCAGCAACTCGACTTTCCCCCGAATGGGGAGCTGTCACACAGGTGGTCTTCGAGGGCTCCGTCGTTGCTACGACATGACCCTCGAGATTCTCCCCTAGCGAACCCAGACGAGATGCTTACCGGGAAACGCGCTGGACCGGGTCTCGTTCCGCCGGCCCATGTGGAAGTTTCGTAAAACAAGATGAGGAAATTTATGAAAAAGCAGATGCGCATTGAACCTGATGCCGCTCGCGGCGTGCTTCTGCACCCGCGCTATCAAGCAACGCAACAACAACCCTTCAACCCGCACACCTTCGAAGGCGGCGACGGCCTTGCGCGGGGCGCGCGCTCACCCTCGACAGGCCGGCAACCGACGGAGCCGCTGCGGAAGGCGGCATCCAAAATCGTCCCGTACCCAACCGCGCCGGGCGCGAGATTTATCCCTCGAGTCTTGCAGAGCTCCAACTGGGCCTCGAAAACCCTGTACGAGTTCCAGAGCCGCACCGACGGATGGGCGCCGAATTCGCCGCTAACGCTCTAACGCCAAGCCCGGGGCAATCTTTACGGCACCACCCTCGACGGAGGAATCGAAGGAGGCGGTGGCACTGCTGCTCCGTCTTGCGCCGAACATGCGGGGGCCTGAGTCGCAACGAGATCGTCCCGGAGCAAAACCGTTCTGGATCGCTTCGGCCAATGCAACGGATCTGGCACAAACGGCGGCCTGGTGTCTGACAATGCAGGTAATCTCTACGGCACCACAATCCAGTACTGCGACCAGCACACCGGAGAGGCTTATGAACTCTCGCCCGGCCAAAACCTGAACGGCGCCTGGAACCTACGCGCCAATACATCTTCCCGGGCTCTCCCGACGGGAGCTGGCCGGAAGGCCCTCTTCACCTTTGATCGAGCTGGGAACCTATATGGAAGCACGCTGGGCGGCAACTCTGATCCTGGTACCGTCTACCTGGTCCACTCCTGCCGGCAAGGCCTGGTCGGAGTGTGTTCTGTACAGCTTCACCGGGGAGGAGCAGACGGCCGGAAGCCTATCGGCAGCGCCAACTCCCATAGAGCAGGAGATCTTTACGGAGTGACCAATGGCGACTCGCAGCCGAGCGGCGTCTCAGTTGCCACCCGCAACCTGCGGCAGCGGGACCCGCCTCTCCGGTGTTTGATTTCCTGCCCGGAGAGGGAGCGTATTTGGACAGCGGCTTGGTTATGGATGGTTTGGGCAACTTATACGGCGCAGCCCCATCGGCGGCATGTATGGCTACGGGTCGGTCTATAAGCTCGCGTGGACGAGCAATGGCTGGTCGTTCTCCAGCCTGCACGACTTCACTGGCGGAAGTGATGGTCAACTCCGCAAGGACCGCTGGCGATCGATGCATCCGGCAATCTGTATGGCTCGGCGGCGGCGGGCGGCGATCTGGGTGCAACTCCGGACTGGGCTGCGGCACGGCGTGGATGATCACACCCAACTGATTCCCAGGAAGGTGCACGCTTCTCTGGAGAGAGCTACTAGCTACTCTAAGTTTCCTCGGTAGCCGGTAGTCGCGGGGATGAGGGGCTTCTCACCTTATCTCTTGCTGTGTACTTTGTCTTCGAGTGTTCCCTCCGCATAGGCAGCCTGAAGACTGGTCCGGCCCTAACCACCTACCTGCACCTTCTCAACAGGGCAGAGAAGACGGGAGAGAAGAGCCCAGCGATGGTGGAACTTCTTGGCGGTGCAGAGTTGCAGAATCCGTCTGCTCAGGCTCAGCGTGGCAGTTCCTCGCGGTCGAAGTAATCGAGGGTGGAGGCTCGACCAGCGGGATCGAGCCGGTCAGATTTGCTGAAGTGCCGACACGATCCCATGCCCGAGTATCTGGACCGAGTTCGTCGCCAGAAACTTCTCTTCGCCTCTATCACCGCAGAGAAATGTATCCCCTAACCTCTTGGCCTTGTGCCAGTTTTCAGCAGTTCCTCCAACTCTTTTACGCGTGTTTCTTCTTCCCCGATCGGTGCCGCAGCTGCTCAGAGTTCTTTGGTCTCCATGCTGCGCTTCCGCTTCGGCCACCCGTTTCAGTGTCTCGGCGACCGAGGATAGCTGCCTGGAAGAGCGTCACTATGATGTCCGGAAGAGTTCGTCGAGACCTGGAATCTTCTGACCCTCACAGATCTCGTCAAGACAGTTACTCGAGGAGAGACCGACACCCACGGTGCCAGGGAAGCAATCTTGCGTGGTTCACCGACCCCACCTCCCTTGATCACTCCCGCAATTCCTTCTTGCAATAAGAATCGAAGGAGGACTCTCAACCAGAAGATCAAGCCTAGCGGCCCCACCCTCCGTAATGATAAAAGGACACTCTGGCTCCAGGCTAAAACCGGGACAACTCCAACATAAGCGATCTAGCATCCTCTAACTTTGCGTCCACCGAGTGCGCCGTCAGAAAATCTCCAAGAGCACGAGCACATTTTGAGCCCAATGTTGCTGAAGCTACGTTCAGTAAAAACCATCGTGTCCGCTCTGGGAAATAGGTCTGTTTTAAGGTTTCGAGGATCTTCAAGGACTCGGCGCGCGTCATGATGCCATTCCTGACTGCCAATCGGAGGCTAAATCGCGTATTCACTAGGGGCTCGGAATATAGCTTTATAAGTCCTCGGGCAGTAGGACAGGACACTTCGTCATCACACTCGAGGAGTTTCAAACGAAATAAGCGGAAAACCTTACCTATTCCGATCATCCCAAATCTTCTCCAACTCCACTGCCCGTAACGCACCCATGCTTGAGGCCCCATAGACCTGTACACCTCTCAAGGAACGGGGAGAATCTCCTTCGGAGATACCGCTAGGCTCTGATAGAACTCGCCATCAATGATGGCGATAACTTCAGGATCATAGCGTTTTGCGAACTCAAGGTCGCCGCGCTTGACAGGGGGAAGGATAACCGCGCCTTTCAAATCTGCGGCTTCGAACGGATGTAGGGTCGGTCCTGTGAATACGACGATTCGCGCCAAGCTTATGCTGTAACAGCATGCTCCTTCCAGAATCGAAGGGCCCGGAGGCCCAAATTCCCATTGTCCAGTTCCCAAAACTCCAAGCCGGGGACCGCGACACGCACCACCGGTATCCCCGCAGCCTCGGTCAGATCAACCACAATTGCCCGCTGAATTCCATTCTTCTCCAACCGAGATAGTATCAGTGCGATGTCGTCAGCAACATCTTCCTGCTCTATCGAAGCGACGTCCCCGAAGTGCTTTTGCGCACCGTGATTACGCAACATCCAACGCGTATCATCAACGCGCTTTAGTCTCTGAGTGTACCTCTGATCTTCGGGTGCAACGGCGTCTGCTGGAAGAATGTCTTCGCGCATGGCCTGAATGTCAACAGCTCGCGATTGAGCCAATTCGGTGAGCGCCCGAACGATGGCGATACGAGCATTTAGGTGAGCCCCAAGTCCGCTATGTGCTTGCGGATAGCCCGGGATCAAGTCGTCAGCCACAGATGCGATGGCGCAGGCAATCCCGAAGTCGGAGGTGATGTCGCGAACCACTGGGCGAAGACCTGCCCGTTCAAACTTGTGAACCAACTCGTCTATAGGCCACGGGGCTCTATCGAGATCGACCCTCGCATAAGCGTTGCAATCATCGGGAGCCGCCGAGTCTATAAACATCTCCGGGAAAGCCTCACGCCGCGCACAGGGAATCCAATGGCCTCTTAACTCTGCCAGGGTCCACGCATCGCGTTCCACCAGTTCGCAAAGCGCGTGGCAGACTGCTTCTTCGATGCAATTACCAGAGGCCAGTCCGTTAGACGAATACGTAACAAACGGCGAACCGGTTCCTGCAAATCGGGGGCTGAATCCACCCATACTGGCCGGTATGAGGACCTCCTCCCTGGCGATCAAGTCGTATCCGCGGACCCACTTGTAGGCCCTGTGACGATCATAATCGTCGCAAAGTCGGTGATTAAACTGTTCCGGGTCGATCGCTGGCACAGCGTTCTGACGTAGGTGCGCGTAAGTGCCCGTGATGGCGTCGATGTTAGTGTCGAGCGCGGTCTGGCGCTCGATGCTTTCCATCAAAGCGCCGGTGCGGGCGTCCAGCGAAGACCAGCCTTTGCCGTTGTAGACCGATATAGTATCGTCTGATTTCGGTACAACCGCACTAAATACGGGAATGCCTATGCGATCAAGACCGGTGATATCTGCGAGGCGTGTAACGCCTTTGGCGGCTGCCACAACTCTGGCGCGCGATAATGTCTCTTCGATAGGTACCGTACGCTCCGAAAGTTGCGGCGCAATCTTTCGTGTGCGTTTAATACGCAGTTGCTGCGCCATTTCAATCGGAACAGGTCATTGAGCGCAACATGGAAAGCTAGCGCTCTTTGCCTACGTCCCCTCGTCCTCCGTTGAAACATATCACTATCGGGGTATCCTTAGGCGAACGAGCGCGGATGAAATGCATCAAACGATCAGGAGTCACGTTCGGCTTGAAGGTTTCAGCGGCCGACTCTGCCGTCGGAGTACTGTGCTTTAGCGTTTCTTGCTGTGCTGTGTCAAGCTGCGAAAACTTGGTCTCTGCGTCGCGGACTTCATCATCTGTTAGTCCCATCTGCCGTAGTATCTCTTCATCAGTTATGTTTATCGACATACGAGAGTTCCCTCCTCGAGGCAGCAACTTACCTCATCTCGACTCTAAATTCAAACGAACTAACAAGCTCTGGAACATGGGATTCGAACGTAGCGCATCAAATTGAGGGTCTACGCCAATCCACATGACCTCTCCCCAACGCTCGCCATAGGCCATTTCCAAAGCCTTGATCGCATCCTCGGGCCTGTGCATGTTTAGATCCGCTATCGCGAGATAATACCACCAGCGTCTTCCACCATGCTGATAATATTCGTCGTATAGGGCCCTTGCCTGGATCATCTGCCCCACCCGGCAGTACGCGGTAATCGTAATCGGCACAAACCGCTCCGGAGGCGTTTTCGGCATTTTTCCCAGCACTGTCTGAGCCTCAGCCGGCATGGATTTCTTCCAATAGTTCATTGCCATTACATCGGCGACCCGTGCAGCTCCTTCAGATGTTCGCGCAACGTTGCTGTACATCGCTAATGAGTCGTCGTATCGGCGGCCCATGTAGAGTATTAATCCGTGCGCGGATCGAAGATGACTGTTGTCCGGCTCCAGCCTTTCCGCCACACTTATTTCTCGGAGAGCTTCCGCCGATCGCCCCAGGGCGGCTAGCTCCCAAGCATAATTTTCATGAGTTTCCGCAAGATTCGGATTGAGATCAATCGACCGCAGGTAATCGGCCATTGCGGGTTCCCAGGCAAAATCGGCATTAACCTCGACCATCGCACGCGTGTTATATGCTTCTGCCAGCGTACCGTCGAGTTGCAGGGCAAGTTCGGCGGAAGTCCTCGCGCGTTCCCACGCATACCGAGGTTCGACACCGCTCAGAAAGGGGCCGAATACCGCCATCCAGGCGTATGTATCGGCTAGGCCGGCACGCGCCGGCGCATAGGTAGGATCTGAGGCGATCACCTCGCCGAAATATTGGACTGCCTGATCAAAATCAGGCGCCGTTCGCTTGTTGAGATGATACCGGGCTTTTAGGTATATCTCGTATGATCCCGAACCCACGGCGTATTGTCTTTTGAGGCGCTCCCGCAGTGGCTCGCTTAGCTTCAGACGCAGCTGATCCGTCACCTCGCTTGAAAAGCTCTCGAGTACAGCGGGCAGAGAGGAACGATCTGAAGAGTAGCCCTTTCCCCAGATTCGCGCGCCGGTCGCTACATCAATCAGCTCCGTATCAATGAATAAGTTATCTCCGCGCTTCGAGACGGAGCCACCTATCACCCGTACCGCTCCGAGTTCACGGCCCGCATCACGAGGATTGACTTTGCTACCTTCGTACTTCAGCACTGACCCGAGCGCGCTTACTCGCAGTGTGGGAATGCGCGAGAGATCAGTGATGAGGGACTCAGTAACGCCTTCCGATAAGTAGCTAAGAGCTGGATCGCCGGTCCGGTTTTCAAAAGGAAGAACGGCGATGAAGGTCGTATTCGGAGGCCTCGGAAGCAGCAAACGAAACGCAATGGTCGAAAGCGCAGCGAGGATGACAAAAAACAAAGCACTAAGTATCCAAGTCTTGGCGAACACCATCGACCGACGCTGCGCCCTGCGTCCTGGGAACAGCGGTCGCCTGGGAGTCGCGGGTGTGCGGATCACCCCGGGCATCAGAGCATTAGCAAGAGCGTCTCCGAAGTCCCGAGCACTTTGAAAGCGATCCGAAGAGTCGAAAGATAAGGCCTTAAGGATCGTCCCCTCCGCAGCTTCCGGAAAGATCTGTCCGAAGTCGCCGCGGCTTAACTCTTATTCCTTCCCGCTGTTCTATCGCAATCCCGGCCGGACTAACCGATTGAAAAGGAAGCTGCCCTGTCGCCATCTCGTAAGCAACGATTCCCATCTGGTAAATATCAGTTGCTACAAAGACCTTGCCTTCAAATTGCTCCGGGGCCATGTATTTGTAGGTGCCACAAATATCGCCCGAAGTGGTGCATGCATCGGCGGCATGAATGGCGGAAAGCCCAAAATCGATGATCTTTACTTGATAACCACCGTCAGGCGAGTCTCGTATCATGATGTTATCGGGCTTGACATCGCGATGGATTACACCAGCATCGTGCGCCGCCGAGAGTCCCCGTCCCATCTGATGAACAATGTCGGCTATTATCGGAAAGGCAAGAACTCCGCGGCACATCAGCGTCGTTAGGGTCACACCCGGCACGAACTGCATTACAAGATACCGCTGACCATCCTCTCCTTCCCAATAGTCAATGACGCCTACAACATTGGGATGATCGATCCGGGAAAGAGCCTCCATCTCTTGGCGGAATCTTCTCAAACTGCGGGAGTTACGGAATCGCTCGTCTTTCGCGACCTTGACGACCACTGCACGAGAACCGACGTCTATATCGCTAGCCAGATAAGTTATTCCAAAGCCTCCACGACCTAATTCCCGGCGAAGGGCATAACGTTTCTTAAGGATGGCGTCAGTGATCGTGTCCGCAGACCCTTGAGGGCGGACGGGGGTGGGGTCATCAGGCTCAACTCCGAATGCGCCAGTCATGTTACTGCCTCGGAACAAAGTTCTCATCAGAGCAACTCAACGAAGGCGTAAGCGGCTCCTCAAATGATATCGACACTCTTGGAGGGTACAAACATCCATGCCTTGAATTTATATGCAGTAATGAAATCGCGCTGGCCGGGAGGGGTCGATGTCAATGGACCGGCATTTAGATGCCAAGCGGCTCGGGAGGGATCGGTGACGGGTTTACCCGCGAAATCGAGTCTACTTACTTGGTCTGTTCCCGGTTTGTGTGACCAACTGGAAGATTCCAAGTCATCACAACGCACCCAGTGGAAGTCACCAGGAAATCGAGCGGTGTCCACGTCCTCTGGGGGCGCCATAAGCAAGGCAATCAAGGTGCCTCTCCACTTTGCCGCTTTCCGCAAGACATCTCGTAAACGTGCGTTTTTGTCGCCAAGGAATTGCAAGCCGTCTAATATCGCCCCTTCGATGATTAGTTTTGTCTTGAAGTCGCCGCACCTCTGTATGCCGTGTATTCTGCCTGGTTGAGCCATACTGTTGCTGGCGATATCGAGAGCGTAGTTATAGCAGTTATTGTGCATTTGAAACTTACGTAAGGTGAAGTATCCTCGGCAATCACCTGCCGGATCGAAGCCGGATTGGCCTCCGTATATGGTTGGGGCATATTGAGGCACGCATCCGACGCATGGGATATTCACACACCGGGGAGGGCGGCCACGCTCTTCGGTATGAATCTGAAATACCTGATGAAGTTTGTCGTCTGCGGGTATTCTACCCAGAAACTTGAATTGCATTCGCGTCCGCCATTGCCGATCGAAAACAGAATACGGCATGATAACTCTACTGTTCGAACAATGAAAGCGATCGCAATAAACCGAGAAACGGCTCAGGCCCGTACTTCCCTTTTGACGAGTTCGCCGCTGAATAGTCGCGGCATGGATGCCGAAGAACGCCAGACAGAACCGGGTCGGCGCCGTCCTTCCGAAGGCCCATCTGTTCAACCACCTGCGCCTAATCGAGCGTGAGGTTTTCGATCTGGCGGCCAGCCCTTAGGAAGAAATTCAGGCCTGTTTCCGGGTGAAAAATCGGCCTGTCGGGCCGCAAGGACAGCCGTCCCGCAGAGCGGCGGCGGGGGCCAGAACCCCAACACCTACCTGCTGTAGGTTATATAGATACGACTCTCCCGTACCCTTTCACTTTCCTTCTGACAGCCAAAGCGGCCCCACTCCCAACCTGACATCTATTAGCTACAGCAACAAGCTGCTCCCCCAGATAAGAATTCATCCATACACCTGGCTCCTCACCAAGCAGTACCTTCTTCAGCAGCTACTCTCCACTAAACCGAATAACCCCAGGAACAAGCTCGGCTGCCGGACACCCAAGGCTTCCACGCACAACCCAATCCGTTGGAACGCCCGGCAGCCAGACTGCGGTTCTGCCACCGTGAAGCACAAGCCAGATGTCAGGGGAGCATGGCAGCTCGGCAGCGCCTCGGCCGCTGACAGCGTTTTTGCTTCACCGCGGCGAAGCACACCAGGCAGCCATTGCCAAAGGGTTGGGCGCGGGGCCACAGCAACACCTACTCGGGACAGGGTTCCAACCCCTTATCTACACCTTCTTCTGCACGGCTGAGAAAACAGGAGTGAAGAGCCCACCGACAGGCGGCGATCCGTAGCAAGCGCAACCCTCATCTTGGGCGACTGAGCCAGCCAGTTTTGGGTGCGGGAAGAGCGAAGGTGAACCTGTCGTTTGGGTCGTTTTGCGGCTATTACTTATACTATTAGATCGCCCCTGTCTCTTTAACGGCTGGGTACTGGATAACTCACCATGATTTGGTCGAAAACACCCGTTTTTCGCTGTCTCGGGGGTAAAATGGGCGACCCCACTTGTGGACCAAAACCGGGTCGCGGATCAAAAAAATGCAGCCCGGTTCCGGGAGTGGAAAATAGGCCTGTTGTAAGGCCACAACTCAGCCGGCCCACAGGGCGGCGGGCCAGAACCCCAACCCTACCTGCTAATCATTACTTATATAGACAAGAACTCACTTAGCTTCTTCACCTTCCCCTTAATAACAGCCAAAGCCATCCATCCACTCCTACCCTGACATCTACGAGCTATAAGCAACAGAAACTGAACTCCCCACAGGGACAACCTGGGCGGTAACCAACCACCTTCTCAGCAGCTACTCCAAGCTCGCTATCCGAATACACACGCCGAAGATCGGCTGCCGGACCAAGGCTTCCACACACACCCGCTACGTTGGAACGCCCGGCAGCCTTGCCGCGGTTATGACACCGTGAAGCACACGCCAGATGTCAGTGGGGCATGGCAGCTCGGCAGCGCCTCGGCCCTTGCACGCGCGAGCAGATTTTTTGGTTCCCGCCACGAAGTACCCGGTTTAAAGCCACAAGCAGCATGCTTTCTTGATGACTTGTCCATGGGCTCGACGTAGCTGGCGACGAAGGTCGCCTGCATCTCGGTGACCGCGTCGTCGATGGAGATGCCCGAGCCTTCGTTCAGGATCTCGACCCCGAAGATCTTCATGCAGGTGGCGGCGCCGTTTTCGTTGGTGCCGGCCAGCGTGATGTCGAAGGGCAGTACCTGATCCGAGTACCAGGGCTGGGCCTCGGTCTTGAAGCCCGAGACGGTGTCGAGGCGCTGGCCGCTGAGCTGGTCGATGGTGGCATCGGCTGCCAGGCCGTTGGGCGGACCAGCGTGGAGTTGAAGATCGCGTTCTGCGACAGGAAGACGTTCTGGTCAGTCTGGAACTGGGCGTGGACGTCGTCCACGTTGGCGATGAAGGTGCCGCCGAGCTTCTGCACCAGGGCGAGCAGGGCATGACGGTCGAAGTTGACCCAGATCAGAGATCCGGCGAAAGAAAATAGCGTCCTACTCTTTGGTGCACGTAGGGGTGGGATCTAGGCTCGGGGACAGTACATTACTGACCCGCGAAACTGCGGGGCCTACCTTAGGAGGGCCAATGAAATACTTCCGCCGCCGCCGTCATCTTCGTCCTTGTCCGACCCGTTCACAGATCCGCCACACCATCGGTCAGCTTCGGAGCACGCTGAACTTAGTACGCGTAGAGGCTGCGCTTGAGTTGAACCGCCCCGCTCCGTGCGCCTCACACATGCGTTGGCTGGAGCGTCGCGCTCTCGAATGCCAGGACGCCATCGCCGCTGTGGAGAGCTACTGATGAAGAGGGCCGCGTTGTATCTTCGCGTTTCGAGCTTCGATCAAAATCCGCAAACGCAGGTCCATGACCTGCGTTTCCTGGCCGCGCAGCGCAACCTGGAGATCGTCAAGGAGTATGTCGATCACGGCATCAGCGGCACCCGCGCCCGCCGTCCCGGTCTGGATGAACTGATGCAGGATGCCCGTCAAGGCCGCTTCGACATCGTGCTGGTCTGGGCCTGCGATCGCCTCGCTCGCTCGGTGAAGCACTTCCTCGATGTGCTGGATGAGCTTAACCATCTCAACATTGAGTTCCTGAGTTTTCGCGAACAGATCGACACCGGCGGTGCGCTGGGCGCGCTATCGTCATCATCGTCGGCGCGATCGCAGAGCTCGAACGCTCTTTGATCATCGAAAGGGTTCGAGCTGGTATGCGCCGCGCCAAGCTCGAAGGACGCCACATCGGGCGACGGCCACTGGAGATCGACCGCGCTGCCCTGCTTCGCGATCGCGAGAGAGGGCTGTCGCTGACCCAGTTGGCCGACGCTCACCGCATCTCGCGGGCTACTGCGTCGCGCGTTCTGCGCCAGTGTGCTGAAGCGGTGAACGCCTGATGGATGCGGAAGAGCGGCGACGGCGTTGCTGCACAGGTAAAAAACGCTTCGGGTCGAAGGCTTCTGCTAATGCCGCCGTCCAACGGATAGCTCCTGAAGACGCCGGGCTCAGAGGCTACAAATGTCGGTTCTGTCCGTACTGGCACCTGGGACACCGCGGAGGGAGGCAGCGGAAAAAGCGCCGTTAGCCCAGGTGTTACAAAAGGGGTGCTTCGGCACCCCTTCCAACCTGTTGAATCCACGACACCGAGTACGGCCGTTTTCGCTGTATCAAATGGTGTGCCTTACGAAACAGTGCTACGTAGAACGTTGCGCGAAAGTGACGGAGCGCAAGAAGTCGGACGTTTAAGGAAACGGCATTAGCGACCCAGTTATGAGGGGCGGAGCTCCCACTACTGGAGGCAATAAAAACGTCCCTAGCCAGGGTATAATTACGGCATGGGAAAAGAATTCACACCAGCGCAGGCATCTTATGTCGCCGGAGTGGCGGTCAAGGCTGTCAACAAAGCAATCGAAAACCGGGAGATCTCTGCGACCGTCAGGAAAGAAGGACGCGTAACTCGGCGGTATGTTCCTTATTCTGCGCTCGTTTGCCTCGAACTCCACGCCCGTGGCCTGCACAAGCTGCCGCTTAATGTCCGCAAGGACGTTTTCAAACTGATTGCCAAAAGTCCGAGGCAGCCGACGATCCGCTACAACGACGCGATTATCGTTGATCTCAAAGGGGCGCGTGCACGCGTCGAGAGTCGGCTCTCTGAGCTTCGGAGGTTGAAGCACTTGATTACTGAAGACGAAGAGGTGATGGGTGGAACCCCGGTGTTCCGTGGGACACGGATTCCCGTGTACGCGATTGCGGACATGCTGGAGCAAGGGGCACAGGAGTCGGAGCTTCTCGGCGGATATCCCGGCTTGACCGCCGAGATGGTTCGTTTGTCGCGAGTCTATGAATGCAG
Source organism: uncultured Acidobacteriaceae bacterium (assembly GCA_963819645.1). Lineage (GTDB taxonomy): Bacteria > Acidobacteriota > Terriglobia > Terriglobales > Acidobacteriaceae > CAVVDY01. The sequence continues at coordinate 1,128,790 of CAWFWZ010000001.1, read as the reverse complement.
TTTTCCTCGTCGCGGACGGCCGCTAACACAGCCTTGGCACTCATCTACTCCGATAAGACGCAAGCGAGGGAGGCTCAGTGCGGCCTGAGCTTCATTTCCTCATCGACGAGTGCCTCCATACCTCCCTAGTCGATGTGGTACATAAACGCGGGTATGCTGCCGAGCACATCGCTCACAAAGGAATGAGGACTTGGAAGGACCACGATGTAGTCAAGCACATTCGTGAGCACGGCCTTACCTTTGTGACGAATAATGCGATCGACTTCAGGAAGCTGTATACGAAGGAATCGGTTCATGCTGGCTTGGTGATAGTCGTGCCCAATGTCCCACCCGAGCAACAAAGGCAACTTCTGTCTGCTGCTCTTGACGAGATCGGCGAACGCGATTGTTTGAACGAAGTCATCGAGGTATCTGTTGACTCCAAGCAACACATCGTCATTTCTCGCTACACTCTACCGGCTGACAGCGATCGGGGGAATTAGCACTGTTGCACAAGGCACACCATTTGATACAGCGAAAACGGCCGTACTCGGTGTCGTGGATTCAACGGGTTGGAAGGGGTGCCGAGGCACCCCTTTTGTAACAGGGAACTAAGGGGCTTTTTCCGTCGCTTCCGTCGCGGTGTCCCCAGTGCCAGAAGGAACAGAACTGGCACTTGTAGGTGCTGACACGACCCTGTCTACGAGGGGGCCAGCGTTCAACCGCAGCCTCGGCATCGGCTTTCGATGCGTATGGTATTTTCCCTGTGCAGGCACGGCGCCGCAGTTCTTCCCATCCATCAGTTCACCATTTCGGCCTGCTGGCGTAGAACGCGCGACGCGGTAGCACGCGAGATGCGATGAGCCTCGGCCAACTGGCGCAGTGAGAGACCCTTCTCGCGATCACGCAGCAGGGCAGCGAGGTCGATCTCCAGAGGACGACGGCCGATGTGGCGTCCTTCCAGCTTGGCGCGGCGCATACCAGCTCGAACACGCTCGACGATCAGGTTGCGTTCGAGTTCGGCGATCGCGCCGACGATGATGACGACGGCGCGGCCCAGCGGGCCGCCGGTGTCGATCTGTTCGCGGAAGCTGATGAACTCGATGTCGAGATGGTTAAGCTCATCGAGCACTTCCAGGAAGTGGCGAACACTCCGAGCCAGGCGATCGGAGGCCCAGACCAGCACGACGTCGAAGCGGCCTTGACGGGCATCGTGCATCAGTTCATCAAGACCGGGGCGGCGGGCGCGGGTGCCGCTGATGCCGTGATCGACATACTCCTTGACGATCTCCAGGTTGCGCTGCGCGGCCATGGAACGCAGGTCATGGACCTGCGTTTGCGGATTCTGGTCGAAGGCTCGAAACGCGGAGATACAACGCGGCCCGCTTCATCAGTAGCCTCCAAGCGGCGATCACGCCTGTCTTCGAGAGCGCGAGCTCCAGCCAACGCATGTGTGAGGCGCAGGAGCGGGGCGGTTCAACTCCAGCGCAGCCTCTACGCGTACTAAGTTCAGCGTGCTCCGAAGCTGCCGATGGCGTGGCGGATCTGTGAACGGGTCGGACGAGGACGCAGGGTGCGGCGGCGGCGGATGAGTGTTTCATTAGGGCCTCCTGATGGTAGGCCCCGACAGTTTTGCGGGACAGTAATGTACTGTCCCCGAGCCTAGATCACACCCCTACGTGCACCAAAGAGTAGCCCGCTATTTTCTTTCGCCGGATCTCTGATCTGGGTCAACTTCGACCGTCATGCCCTGCTCGCCCTGGTTCAGAAGCTGGGCGGCACCTTCATCGCCAACGTCGACGACGTCCGTCCCCAGTTCCATGACCGACGAGAACGTCTTCCTCTCGCAGAACGCGATCTTCAACTCCACCCTGGTCCGCACCAACGGGCTCGACGCCGGTGCCACCATCGACCAGCTCAGCGGCCAGCGTCTCGACGCCGTCTCGGGCTTCAAGACCGAGGCCAAGCCCTGGTACTCCGACCAGGTACTGCCCTTCGACATCACCCTGGCCGGCACCAACGAAAACGGTGCAGCCACCTGCATGAAGATCTTCGGCGTCGAGATCCTGAACGAAGGTTCGGGCGTCTCCATCGACGACGCGGTCACCGAGATGCAGGCGACCTTCGTCGCCCGCTACGTCGAGCCCTGGATAAGTGATCAATGAAAGATGTTGGTTGTGGTTTTAGACCAGGTGCTTCGCGGCGGGAACCAAAAAATCTGCTCGCGCGGGCAAGGGCCGAGGCGCTGCCGAGCTGCCATGCCCCACTGACATCTGGCGTGTGCTTCACGGTGTCATAACCGCGGCAAGGCTGCCGGGCGTTCCAACGTAGCGGGTGTGTGTGGAAGCCTTGGTCCGGCAGCCGATCTTCGGCGTGTGTATTCGGATAGCGAGCTTGGAGTAGCTGCTGAGAAGGTGGTTGGTTACCGCCCAGGTTGTCCCTGTGGGGAGTTCAGTTTCTGTTGCTTATAGCTCGTAGATGTCAGGGTAGGAGTGGATGGATGGCTTTGGCTGTTATTAAGGGGAAGGTGAAGAAGCTAAGTGAGTTCTTGTCTATATAAGTAATGATTAGCAGGTAGGGTTGGGGTTCTGGCCCGCCGCCCTGTGGGCCGGCTGAGTTGTGGCCTTACAACAGGCCTATTTTCCACTCCCGGAACCGGGCTGCATTTTTTTGATCCGCGACCCGGTTTTGGTCCACAAGTGGGGTCGCCCATTTTACCCCCGAGACAGCGAAAAACGGGTGTTTTCGACCAAATCATGGTGAGTTATCCAGTACCCAGCCGTTAAAGAGACAGGGGCGATCTAATAGTATAAGTAATAGCCGCAAAACGACCCAAACGACAGGTTCACCTTCGCTCTTCCCGCACCCAAAACTGGCTGGCTCAGTCGCCCAAGATGAGGGTTGCGCTTGCTACGGATCGCCGCCTGTCGGTGGGCTCTTCACTCCTGTTTTCTCAGCCGTGCAGAAGAAGGTGTAGATAAGGGGTTGGAACCCTGTCCCGAGTAGGTGTTGCTGTGGCCCCGCGCCCAACCCTTTGGCAATGGCTGCCTGGTGTGCTTCGCCGCGGTGAAGCAAAAACGCTGTCAGCGGCCGAGGCGCTGCCGAGCTGCCATGCTCCCCTGACATCTGGCTTGTGCTTCACGGTGGCAGAACCGCAGTCTGGCTGCCGGGCGTTCCAACGGATTGGGTTGTGCGTGGAAGCCTTGGGTGTCCGGCAGCCGAGCTTGTTCCTGGGGTTATTCGGTTTAGTGGAGAGTAGCTGCTGAAGAAGGTACTGCTTGGTGAGGAGCCAGGTGTATGGATGAATTCTTATCTGGGGGAGCAGCTTGTTGCTGTAGCTAATAGATGTCAGGTTGGGAGTGGGGCCGCTTTGGCTGTCAGAAGGAAAGTGAAAGGGTACGGGAGAGTCGTATCTATATAACCTACAGCAGGTAGGTGTTGGGGTTCTGGCCCCCGCCGCCGCTCTGCGGGACGGCTGTCCTTGCGGCCCGACAGGCCGATTTTTCGCTCGGGAACAGGGCTAATTTTTCTTCGATCAGCGACCTCGTTTGAGGCAGGAGAATGGGGTCGCCCGTTTTACCCCTGAGAGAGCGTGAAATGGCCGTTTTGGACCCAAACATGGATACTTATCCAGTACCTAATCGTCCTTCGAGATAGGGATCATCCCATAGTATAAGTAAAAATCAAGAAAACCGTTCAAACAGGAACTACGCCCTTCTCGCTTCCGCTCAATTGGGAGACCAACACCCGAGTGTTTCGAACGCCGGCCGTTCATTACACAGGTGGTTGTGGATCTGCGGCCGCCCGATCGGCCCTTATGTCCCGAAACAGAAGAACAAATCGGAACCGCCATGAGCACCGCTGATCGGCAAAACGCAACCGGAGAATGTTCTACATCTGGTAGCGTCGCGACTTCTTACAACCTATTCCGCTGTTTTCAGTCTATGCCGAAGCAAGTCATCGCAGTCGCTTCTACCAATGCCGACTGCTCGCAGAAATGGAGGAAAGGTCATCATCCCTGAGGATACTTACCTACAAGGCCAAGTTGTGGACGATCTCGGAGGGAAGACTAATCCTCTGGTTCCTAAGCAACAGATACAAACAAAAGCGCGACTCACGAATCGCCGTTCATTGGGCCCTAAATTCCTTCAACTCGCCTATATCAAGCAAATCCGAGGGCGAGTCCTGAACTCGCAATCGCTGTAAGTCGAGCGCAAATTCAGAATACTGGTTGTCAGGAAGTACTTCGCACGTACAGGGGTATCCGGCGGCCTTGAACTCAAAACGAGAGTCTTTCCGATCGGCCAGATCGAACATATAGCAGTGCGGAGCGTCTGCCGGATGGGACTTGCATTCGTCCCAGAAGATGAGAGGTGCAAGACGCAAAGCCTTTCCAGCCCTCGTGACGAGAAACGCTTCCGATTCCGAGAAGCTCGTGTTTCCTTGATACTCCAGGGCCCCTACAAAAAGCCCACTTCCGTGTGCAATCCGAAAAATACCTTCGTACCGCTTGCCAAAGCGACTCTGCTTCACCCCCTCGAAAAACCCGAACAGCAGAGTGTCGCCACAGGCTTCATATGAGACATTGGCGAGAAGACGCACTCGAGGAAGATGGACGACAGCGTCCAACGAGAGTTTCTCGTGTTTAACCTTCCCAAGCTCATCAATAAACGTATCGAATGCATGCTGTTCTTCTAGGAGCTTTACATAAGGTCGGCTCCACGTTGCGTCATTGGGTAATTGATCGAGGCATTGCTTGAGAAACCCCCAGAGGGGCCCCGCTGACCGCTGGGGAAAGTTCTTGAACAACTTCGTGCTGATGCTCTTCTTGGTGAACCTCATTTCCTGATAGGCCAAGAAAGCAGCGAAAGCTAGAGATGCCTCAACAAAGTCAAGAAGTCGTCTGTAGCCAGTTCGAGAATTGTGGTCAGCGATATACAAGGCGAGCGACCTCGCTATCGGATACAAGAGTGCCGCAGTAAGTTCGTTGATGTCTTTCCATGATGCGTCACTTGCAGAATAACGAATCCACTGAGCTTTGTTATCATCAACGAAAGAGACGCTCGTATTACTCGTGCCAAAATCCAGGCCAATATACGCTTTAGGCCTAGGACCGAGCTGGATTGGTGTCATGTCTAAGAAGAAAGATCGTCCATGTGACTGAAGCCCCGATCTCCGTTCATTGCTCTTTGCGTAGACAAATGTGGGGGTTACAGTGCCCAGTTCCTTGATTTCCAGTTCAATATTCAAATGCGAATCCGTCCGGCTGGTGTTCCTTGGAAGGTGTGCCGTCTGTTCTTCAACATTCTGTAGGTGATGGAAATCCCTCTCCATATCAAAGTACCGCCCAGCGAGTAACTCCTTGGCCAAGCTCGCAGCCCTGAAGAAGTAGTACAACAACCGATTCGGAGGATCTGGGAGGCGAAACCTCCAATGTAGGGTCTTATCCACGTACTCCTTCATGTTTGTCCCGACCGGTATCAACAACCCTGGTGAGTTTAGTCCAAAGAACGTATCGCTCCTAAAGCGGACCAGCGCTGCATCGACTCCGTCAGGCTTCAGCGACAGATAGAGCGGATTATAAGTTGTTGAACCGAAATCACCATCCGGAGAGTAGAACCGGCGTGTGCACTCAATTGCCAACCCCTTAGAAACCACTTCTTGGTAATCATCAAGCTTCAGGATTTGTTGTTCGTCAAGCTCGTTGCCAAAATCGCGAATAATCAACTCACGGAGCCACTGAATGTTCGCAGAACCTCCTGACAGCAACAGAAAGTCCAGAGGAGATCCTCCTGTTTCGGCGCTCGCCGAAGAGATGACATCGCGGACAATCGGCTTAAGTCTCTCTTGCCAGACGCGCTGAAGGAACACACCACGCAGATCTCGCGCAGAGAACTGGACAACGGCATGGCCTGAGTCGCGCTGGAAGGGATCTTGGAGCCATCTTAAGTTGACTGAGCAGTTATTGTCGTCATCTAACTTCCATGATCGTATCTGTTTACACAGCGCCAGTTTGGCCCCTTCGACCTCATAGATCAACCTGTGGAAGTTGGTAATAAAGATTTGGTATCTATCGGCCAGAAGTTCAGGCTCCTCGTCTCCACGCCGCACTCTGGTATACGCGTCCAGGCCTTTCTTTAAATACGGAATGCTAGACTTGGGGATACACTTTTCAACTAGGTACTCCGCGATAAAACGATTAATTAAGTAGCCGCCTACCGGCTCGGAACGCGCTGCGATCGGCTTCTGGTTTGTTCCGCTGTAGCTGACGTCTCCCAGCTTTCGTCGTCTCGATAACGCAAGCGTCAAAGGTCCCTCCGCCGAAATCTAGAACCATGACTCTACGCTTACCTTGTTGTGAAAGGGGCGTGTGCTCTCCATAACGGTAATATTGAAATGCAGCGAACGGTTCCGGAAGAAAGTCGATTTTGTCGGGGCGTCGAAGCCTCTCCCGCGGAGGATGCGTTTTATATTGCTACGGTAGTTCTCTAGCCAAGTTTTGGATTCTTGCGATGGTAGCGGCTCGGCTACCAATATGCTAGGGGCTATCGCAAACCCCTCATCAGCCTTCGATAACTTCTCTAGCGTTGCGCGTTGGAGTCTTGGAATCTCCAAGACCGTGTGGCTACACCCAGCGCCAAGGCACGCAGTCTCGTACTATGGCGAGTCGCGACAGGCAACACCAGCTTCGGAATAGCATCGAACAGAACACCAGCTACATGGTCCGCTTGCGTCTCGAATTCAGCTATGCGAGCGTTTACCGCGTCAGTTTCGTCCAGGGGGACGAACAACTCTTCGACCGGGTCTCCGTAACGGTAGTTCCGCGACAGTAAGATAAGCGATGACTTGGTGACCGCAATGCCCACTCGACGGAACACCATGACGGTGTATGCCAGATCGTCGATGTAATCTGACACATTACCGCTGTCAGAAAAGCTCGACTTGACTTCCAGCACATGCCAGCCGTCGCCGTCCCGGGTGAGTATGTCGGCGCTTGCCACGAACGGATCCGCCTGGACCGAGGCTCCAAATAAATTCTTGCTCGCAGCGCAGAGGTCAAGTGTGGACGGTCCCAGGCATTCACCTCGTGCCTGAGTATCGCCGCAATACAGCTGCCGAGCAAAGGCATGGATTTCTTGTCCCTGCTCCATGCGGAAGAGGTCAGCTTCGTCAGGCGCTCCGGCTTGATTGCGCATCTCATCAGAGCCATTCCCAAACATCCGAGAGCATTCAGCCAATCTTGCTTGGAGACCGTTCGCTTCATGAGTTATCTGCAGCCACTTGGCTGACCAGACATGCCGTAGTATGTTGCGCCTTTACGACGGAAGGGCGTGCCATCCATCACAAACACGGTGATGCGGTCTCGATTTCGGCTTGGGACCATGACGAGCCTGTATTGTGATACCGGGAACGGCTGACTCGACTCATGATCGCCGACCGTACGGCGAGCCTCCAGCGTTTATACGACATCGAACCCATTCAGTTAGTGGAGGTGCTTTTACCTGCAACTCACGGCATCGAGTTCGAAGGATGAGGCGAACATTGTCATCGGTTTGAGAATCGTATAACACAGCGCATCTCCGCCGTGAAGCGTTCTTGGGGCCGGACTTCCAACATTTGAGCACCCTCCCTACAACCGGGACCGCGGGCCGGTTCTTATTCCTGGCTCCCGAGCACATCTCGAACTCTGAACTGTCGCTGGAATCGCGTACGGCTTGCTGACGAGGTTTCCCGCAATCTGAGCTGCGTTTTCCACAACCTCACGCCCGTGATTTTGAACACAGACTAAGAGATGGACGAACGCAGCTACAATCATCGGCGCAGCGTAAAGAGGCTGAATCGCGTACGGGCTGTCATCAAGCGAGAAAGTGTTCGGGCAAATAGGGCCAATGAAAGTCACCATTCATAAGGGCAGCCACGAAATTGGTGGAACCTGCATTCAGGTCTCATCCGGAAAGACAACGATTCTTCTCGATGCCGGACTTCCCCTCAGCGCCGACAGTCAGCCCGTAGACCTCTCTCGCCTTATCGTAGACGCCCTTCTGGTCAGCCATCCTCACCAGGACCACTTCGGCCTGATGGCTTCACTGCCGCCCGGCACTCCGGTCTACATCGGCAAGCTGGCCCGCAGCCTGATCGATGCCACGCAGGTGTTCCTCGGCAGAGACAGATATGCGCTCGACTTCCACGACTTCAAGGCCTGGCAGCCGTTTACCATCGGTGAGTTCACCATCACTCCCTATCTCGTCGACCACTCCGCCACCGATGCCTACGCCTTCCTCATCGAAGCCGAAGGCAAGCGCCTGTTCTACAGCGGCGATCTTCGCTCGCATGGCCGAAAGGGAATAGCTCTTCGAGAATCTCGTGAAGCGCCCGATTCGCGACATCGATCTCCTCTTCCTCGAAGGCACCATGCTGCATCGCAACAACGACCTCTTCCCTGACGAGACGGCAGTCGAAAACACAATCTTCCAGACAATCCAACAGCAGAAGAACATCTCGTTCCTGCTTTCGTCCTCGCAAAACATCGACCGCATCGTCTCCGCCTATCGGGCCTGCAAACGTGCCGGCAAACTCCTCGTCATCGACATCTACACCGCATGGGTGCTCGAACAACTCCGGCAGATCACTCAAAATACGCCCGCCATGGACTGGCCCGAGATAAGAGTTTTCGCCGCTCACAGTCAGGACGAAAGGCTCAAGGCCAACCCAGACTACTTTGGAGATTTCAGAAAGCGACTCTATCGCCACAGGGTCAAGCGTGAGGAACTACACGCAACTCCCGAAGCGTTCCTCTACTTCGGCAAGATGTCCAGCTTTCGTCTCATCGATGAATTCAAGAACGCCGCAGCCCCCGTCAACGTCATCTACTCGCAGTGGCTCGGCTATCTCGACGGAACCCACGCCGACTACTTCGGCAGTGACAGAATCTCCGCCTTCCGCAGCGACCCGGCAGTCAACTTCGTCTACGCCCACACCAGCGGACACGCGCCCGTTGCCGATCTGCAGCGGCTGGCCGCGGCGCTGAATCCCCGCAAACTCGTTCCCATTCACACCGAACACGGCGAAGACTTCTCCCAAGAGTTTTGCAAACGTAGTCACACTCAACGACGGCGAGGTTTTTGTCGTGGCCTGACAGGAAGATCACATGGAGCCCCAGAGACAGTTTGTGCGTCTTAAAGCAATTGATCCGCTGGTGGAAGAACTACTTAAACCGGGCAAGCACGAATGGTGGAGTACGCTTGTCGAGCGCTCACTCAAAGACCCGGAGCTCAATATTCAGGTTCGCGGCGACTATCTCAGCGTCTATAGCAGGATGGGAAGTCTGCTGACCATCCGCCTGAACAAGAAGAAAGAGGTCGTCTGCAGCATTCACTACAAGTATCTGATCGCCTCCCATAGCCCCGAATACGTCGAGGTCAAGCCCTCCGGTAAGGATCTTGCCGTCAGCTTGGAGTGCTGCAACCTGGTCACTTCGATTCTTGATGAAGAGAACTTCAAGCGGATCAAGTCGAACATAGCCAGACTCGCCGGCGAGGAAAAGAGCATCCAGTCGAAGCTGGTGGAGAAAAACCGCAATACTCTGCTCGACGCTGAAATCGCATTCACCGAGTCCGGCACTCTGACTGATCCCGAAGTAGAGACCACGCCAGGCAGCCGCAATACGAGAATCGATTTGGTAAACTACGACATAAATCGCAACTCGCTCGTCTTCATCGAATTGAAACAGATCTTTGATGGCCGGCTCTATTCCGACTCGAAGGGCTTTAAGGAAGTCAACGAGCAGATCACAAAGTACACCGCGTTCGCAAAAGATCATGCGGAGGAGCTCGTCAAGGCCTACAACGACGTAATCGAGGTCAAGCGAGAGCTCGGGCTGCTTCCCAACGACTCCGCTCTGAAGTCCGCGAAAATCGAGCACATCGAACCGAAACCGATCCTCGCCATCGCCGCCTACGACCAGGACATCATCAATGCCATGAAGGACAAAGTGCAGAGAGACCTCAACACCGATGGTCTCGCCGCGCTGTACTTCTTCGGCTCCGCTCCCGTAGACCTCAACCTGGCCAGAGACGAGAACAAGGAACTCTTTATTTAAGACTAGCCGCTCTTATTTGGACCACAGGGGGAAGAATGAGCAAGTGTAAGTTGCAACTCGCCAACCCACGGCCCGGAGTGTCCTCGTAGTCGCATAAGCATCACGAACACATCGCGAACGGAGACTGACTATGTCGTGTAAGTTCGCGGAAAGCGCTCCGCTCAAGTATGGGAGCAGAGTTGCGGACATGTGGATAGTAGTCCGCGATCTCACGAGGCGATCGGCGAATTCGATGGCAGACATCGCGACGCCCGGCAACCAAGTGCGAATTTGGTGGGGGTCCCTACGCAGTGGGAGCGGCTGCTGCCACCATCCGACCGAGTACACGAGAAAGGCGATGAGAACGGAAGGCATTTCCCTGATTGCTCTCTGGTTGTTGGTGGTCCGCTAGCCGCCACCCGATGCGAATGGTCCTTTCGGATCGATGTAGTTGCTGAACCCCATTTGCCCGTTGCTTTCTATGGCAGAGCGATCCACAAAAGCGTCGCAATCCACGAGCGGACCTGAGCCGCACGTCGGCATTTTCTGGCTACTGGACGGCACACTCCTCACCGACAGCACGCCGCTCGACCAAGCGGAGCCGTGGGCCGACCACCTAACACATCCCCGAAGCCATATTGACGTGTGGGGCGCCTGGCAGAAGTTGGGCAAAGTACCCGTTGACGTTCCTTATGAGGAGCCGCCCCGTGCGAGGGTGTCATTCAACCGGAAGACCAGCCAATTTGTGCTTCTGGCTGACAAATGCATCCTCGAACGCAAGAGTGTTGTCGCCGAGATCACGAAGGCGCTTGGCTTGCCCAGGAACGTCGTGCTTGACAGCGACTCGCACTACCGCTGCTCGAAGTGCCTGTACGGCAGCGACACCGAAGAGGATTGGGGCGATTGATCGCGGGGATGGGGGGTGGGGCAAGGGGCCAGCCTTTGAGATCTCCTGCCGTATAACGCGCGACCTCTGAAGTGGCTGCCTGAGCTCCGAGCGAATGATCGGCCAACAGCAGTTAGGTCGGATCGGCATACCTACTTCATCATTCCCGCAAAAGCAGCATTCACCTTTTCCCTAACGATCGGCTTACGCGCAGAGGCTGCTTTCAGATAACGCAACGTTGACTCCATGTCCGAGTGACCAAGCCACGTCTGGACCGTTCTAATATCAATGTCGTTCTGCAACCAAGTGGTGGCGGCGGTGGCGCGGAATTTGTGCAGATACCAGCGGGAACACACCGGGTATTGCTTGCAGGACAGTCCCTGGCCGTTTGTGCAGTGCCCGCAATTCAGCTTCGCCTTCAACGCTACCTGTTTCAGAGTGCGCAGCATGTGCCCTTCTGGGTCTCCGTCGCTTTGCGGAAATACGAGATAGCTGCGGCCATGTCTCTTGCGCCAGATCTTTAGATCTTCGACGAGCCAGTCAGGCAGCGGTACCGTCCGCTCTTCGTAATCTTTTGGTTTGAACCCAAGCTCTGGCTTCCCGCGCATGTGCCACAACCCGTTCTTGAGATCGAGGTTAGGCCACGCCGTGAATGCCACTTCTTGCTCCCGCCCAGCCGATCCCAAGAAGAACCGGAACAATACCTTCTGCTCCTGATTGCAATGCTTGAAGAACTTCGCAAGTTCCTCAGCTTCGTAAATCTCGACCTCCTGCTCCGTGTACCGCGGCCAGTCTTTGGCGGTTACGAGGCGAGGAACTTTGTTGGCCTTCAGGAACGTCATCAAAAGCTCGAACTTGTTGTACACGGTACGATCACGGAGGCCAGCCGCCTTCAGGTCGGCGGTGAAGCTCATCAGATCTTTACGCTCCAGTTCATCTAAGTAGGTCTTCGAACAAGAGGTGGAGAAGTCTTCCAGCATTGAGCGGTATGCAGCGTAGGTCTTGGCGGCTTTGTGGGCTTTGACTTCGAGCAGGAAGTCCGTGATGGCATCTTCCAGCTTCAAGCGGCTGCTGTCTTTGCGTATCTCGGGGATGTGAACACCAGCGAGTTGGGCGTTCAGGCGGGTCTGACGGCGGCGAAGCGCTGCACGAGCTTCAGCAAAGTCGTTGCCGACGGGCTCGGAGCAATTGCGGCCCGCCTCTTTCCAGAAAACGCCGAAACGGCCGTTTTTATGGCTCCGTTCGGCTCCATCAATGATTACGACGTCCGGCCTGAGACGGCCTTTGCTGTCCACGGCCAAGCGGCACCAACGCCATTTGCCGTTGACTTTCACTGACTTCATCAGCCGGACAGCCTTCTCAGTCTTAGCCATGCGTGACGCCCAAAAGTACTCAAAAAGGCTAACACGATGGCTAACAAATTGTCTGTGAGTACTTTTATTTTTATTTTCAACAACTTAGAAAGTACTGGCGGAGAGGGGGGGATTCGAACCCCCGATACAGCTTTTGACCGTATAACGGTTTAGCAAACCGCCGCCTTCAGCCACTCGGCCACCTCTCCGACGCGTTAGAGGACGGGAGCCCTCTCTCGATCAGAAGCACTTCATCATAACCTGTCCGCGCATACTGTGTCACGGAATGCCTCACAGTATTTGCGGTTTCGCCTCCGTACCAATTCGCAGCACCAAAAAGCGAATTGCGAACAGGACGGATTTGGGTCGAACCCCCGATACAGCTTTTGACCGTATAACGGTTTAGCAAACCGCCGCCTTCAGCCACTCGGCCACCTCTCCGACCCGTAAGAGGACGGGCGTCCTCTCTCGATCAGAAGCAATTCATCATAACCTGTCCGCGCGTGCTGTGTCACGGAATGCGCGCAGTATTTCGATTCAGCTCCTACCAAGGCGAGTAGCACAAGCGGAGTGCAACAGGACGGACTGGAGTATCAGGCGCGGGCAGGCTCCTGCTTCGGCACCGCCATGAAGTCCAGGGCACGCGAAATGTACGGCTTCACATCACGACGATGCACGACCGCGTCGAGCATGCCGTGCTGCAACAGAAACTCGCTGCGCTGGAAACCTTCCGGTAGCTTCTGGCGAATCGTCTGCTCGATCACGCGTGGTCCGGCAAAACCTATCAGCGCGCCCGGCTCGGCAATGTTCAAGTCCCCAAGCATCGCGAACGAGGCAGTAACTCCACCGGTGGTGGGATCGGTGAGCAAAGAGACGTAGGGGACGCCGGCATCATCCATGCGCGCCAGGGCGGAAGAGATTTTCGCCAGTTGCATCAGGCTGACGACGCCTTCCATCATGCGAGCCCCGCCGGAAGCCGAGACGACGATGAGCGGCAAGCGCTGATCGGTGGCGCGCTCGATGGCTCGGGTGAGAACTTCGCCCACCACCGCCCCCATGGAGCCGCCTATAAACGCGTATTCCATGGCGCTGACCAGCACCGGCTTGCCGTCGAGCTTGCCGCGCGCATTAATGATGGCATCGTTGAGGCCGGTTTCGCTGCGCGCGCGCCGCAGGCGGTCGGCGTAAGGCTTCAAGTCGGTAAACTTCAGCGGATCGGTCGAGACCAGGTTGTCGTCGTCGATCTCGTAACGACCGTCATCCAGCAGTTGCGCCAGGCGGGTGCGAGCGTCGATGCGGAAATGCCGGTCGCACTTGGGGCAGACGTTCAGATTCTGGTCGAGATCTTTCTTCCAGATAATCTGCCGGCACCCGTCGCACTTCACCCACAAGCCTTCGGTCTTGACCTTCTTCTCGCCCGAGGTGTCGAGCTCGGCGTTTTCTCGCTTGAACCATGTCATAAGGTAAGTATTCAGTGTAGCCGACGCGCCGAAGGTTGTCGCGGAAAGCCCGCAGTGGGCGCTTGTATCAAGGAACAATATCGAAACACGTGCACTCGCAGCTGAGCCGCCAGGCATCGATGCCGTCGTCGGGACAGCGATCTACTCCGGACTGATCGACGTAAGCCGGACTACTTCCCATTCTTCGTGGGCGCGACCAGTTGTGGTGGCACGTTGCGCGGCGCAGCGGGAGCAATCGGCAAGCGAAATATCAATTTGCAAACCGTGTGGAACTACGTTCTGCGCGGTGATGGTTCCTCCGTGTACGAGCACGGCATTGCGCACTATGGCGAGCCCCAGTCCCATGCCTCCTGTCGATACGCCACGCGAATTATCGACACGATAGAAGGGCTTGAACAACAAAGGTAGTGATTCCTCAGGCACACCCGGACCGTTGTCACGCACCGAGAGCAACGCGGTACCGTTGTCGCGCCGCAAGGTGATGTCGATCTGGCCGCCGGTACCGGAATAGAAGATGGCGTTGCGCACGATGTTCTCCACGGCGCTGCGCAGCAGGTCGGCATCGCCGCTCAGGTTGACGTCCGGGGCTTCCGGCGAAGTGGATGTCAACATCGACTGCGGTAGCCTCGAACCGGGCATCATCGAGAACGTTCTCGACAATCTCGCGCAGAGCGACATTCTCAAACTTGGGTTTGTGCTGGCCACCCTCGAGCCGGGCGACGATAAGGATCTTCTCCAGCATCGAGTCGAGCTGAATGGTGTCCTGCTCGATGCGGTCGAGCATCTCACGACGCTCGCGGGCGTCGGCGCCGCGCGCCAGGGTCAGCGCAAGACGAATGCGCGCGATGGGCGAGCGCAGTTCATGCGAGACGCCGCTGAGCAGATTGCGCTCGCTCTGGATGAGCTTGCGCAACTCATCCGCCATGGAATCGAAATCGCGTACCAGTTCGGCAATTTCGTCGCGCCGGTTTCCGATGTAGTGGCTGACCCGAATATCGAGATTGCCGCGCGCCAACTCATTGGTGGCGGTGCGCAGCCGCTCGATCGGCTTGCTGAGATAATGCGCAATCACCAGGCAGAGGAACGCCGACACAATCGTGCCCAGCTTCAATGTCCACAGAATGTCGCCCGGGACACGTTCCGAGAGTGGCGGCGGAACAAACTCCGCCACCATCAGATATCGCGCTTGCGGGGTGTTGATGGATTCACCACGATGGCGCATGTCTTCGATCCGCAGGGATCCGCCGCTTTGCAATGCCTGCATGGCGTGCGCCTGAAGATCGCCGGGCGCGAACCTGCTGCCCAGTTCCCTGCCGTCGCCATCCAGCAACCAGTACGATGCTCTGCCTTTGATCGATATGCGATTCGAGAGAATCCGTCGAGCGCGGGCTGGCCGCCGTGTTCGTAGTCGAGCGCCGCGTCGAGCCCAAGTTGCGGCATCACCTGCCGCGAAGGCTGGGTCCACCATGGGCGCTCGGAATGCAGACGGACGTGAAGACGCAGGTAGAGCGCTCCCAGCAGCAGGGCCTGCGCCACCCAGAAAGGCAGGAATATTTTCCAGAACAACCGGCGGTTCATGTGCGGCTCCGTTCCGGAGTCGACGCGGGCATAAAGTATCCAATGCCGCGAATGGGACGAATCAGATCGTCGCTGCCGGCAAAGCTGCCCAGCTTCTTGCGCAAGCGGCTGACATGAACATCGACGCTGCGATCGAATGGGTTCAACGGACGGCCCAATGCGACTTCAGCAATCTGCTCGCGCGTAACCACGTTACCGGCGTGGCGCAGCAGCAGCTCAAGGACGTTGAATTCCACCGAGGTAAGATCGACCGGCTGACCGCCGCAGGTCACGCGTACGAGTCGCTATCGACATCTCGATATCGCCAACGCTCAGGACTTCGTCGGCATCGGGGCGCGTGCACCCGGAACGCCTTCCTGGGTGCGCCGCAGAATGGCGCGGATGCGGGCCACCAGTTCGCGCGGGTCGAAGGGCTTGGCGAGATAGTCGTCCGCCCCAATTTCCAGGCCGAGGATGCGGTCAACCGCTTCGCCTCGTGCGGTGAGCAGCAGGACGGGCACTCCAGATTGCTGGCGCAACGATTTGAGCAGCTCGAACCCCGAGCCGCCCGGCAACATCACATCCAGGATGATGATTTCGTGGTCCCCGGTGAGGGCCGCCTTCAGACCATCGCCATGGTCGTAGGCGGTGTCGACCGTGAAGCCCTCCGCTTCCAGGAAGCGCTTCAACAGGGTGACCAACCCGTGATCGTCGTCGACGATGAGCAGGCGCTTCATGATTTTCATTGTGCCTTTTCCCGGCGAGGGTGGCGGTGAAGAAGTGTTTCGAGATGTACGATTATCCTTCACAAAACTTTACCTTCCTTCACCCTCTCTTAACCGCCCTAAGGTTAGCTATTCCGGTCTAATAAGTACTGGCGCAATGCATGCGGACCACATATCAAGCCCTTAAGGCAATAATATTGATAAGACCGGGTTTGCTTCCAGTGCCGTTATGCGCCCCTGGTAATTGCCCCCCAAATCGCTGGAAGTCGTGAACCTCTAGGAGGAAAGTTGAAGCGTCGCGGAATAATCGCATTAGCGATCGCGATTCTTATATGTGCAGCTCTGGCCGCCTGCCAGAAAGGCAAACAGCGCCAGCACTACCAAGGGCGGCCGCGGAGCCGGTGGTCCACCAGACCGTCCCGGTAGGTGTAGCAACCGTCAAGGAGCGTGACTTCCCGGTTTATCTGACGGGCCTCGGTTCGGTGCAAGCTTTCAATACCGTTTCATTGAAGAGCCGGGTTGACGGGCAGATCATGCAAGTCAATTTCCAGGAAGGCCAGGATGTCCGCAAGGGCGAGCTGCTCATCGTGATCGACGAGCGTCCCTACCAGGTGGCGTTGGCAACCGCGCAAGCCAACCTGCAACGTGACGAAGCGCAGCTGGCGAACGCGAAGGCGCAGTATGAGCGCAACAAGGCCCTGTATGAAAGCGGCGTTATTGCCAAGCAGGACCTGGACACGTTGCAGGCCTCATTCGGGCAGTTCGAAGGAACTATCGCCGCTGATAAAGCGGCGATCGACAACGCGAAGCTCAACCTCACTTACTGCCGTATCACCTCACCGATCGATGGTCGAGTCGGCTTGCGCCAGGTGGATCCCGGCAACTACATCACCGCAGCCTCCGGCACCCCGATGCTGGTCATCACCCAGCTGCATCCCATTGCCGTGATCTTTACCCTGCCGGAAGACCAGTTGCAGTCTGTGCTCCAGCAGATGCGCAAAGGAGCAATGCAGGTTGACGTCTACGGCCGCGACGACCAGACGAAGCTATCAGCCGGCAAGCTGCTTACCATCGACAACCAGATCGATCGCGACGACGGGAACGGCGAAGCTGAAAGCGATCTTCGAGAATCCGGAAAACACGCTTTGGCCGAACGAGTTTGTGAACGTCCATCTGCTGCTGGAAACGCGCAAGGACGCGATAACGGCTCCGGCTGCAGCCGTGCAGCGCGGTCCGCAGGGTACCTTCACCTACGTCGTCGATCAGGACAACACCGTCAAGATGCAGCCGGTGCAAATCGCTCTTACCCAGGGCAACACGGTGGTCATTGCCTCCGGATTGCAGGCCGGCGACCGCGTTGTCACCGATGGACAGGAGAAGTTGCAGGCCGGCAGTAAAGTCGCTCCGCAAGCGCCGCAGCAGCAAGGCGGCCAATCGCGGAACGCACAGGTAACCGGAGAAGCAGGCTCGCAGTCATGAGTATTTCTCGGCCATTCATCCTCCGGCCGATCGCGACTTCGTTGCTGATGGCTGGTCTGCTGCTGGTGGGCATCGTTGCCTACCGGCAGTTGCCTATTTCTGCGTTGCCGCAGGTCGATTACCCGACCATTCAGATTGTCACCTTTTATCCCGGAGCCAGCCCCGACGTTACGGCCTCTTCGATCACCGCGCCTTTGGAGCGGCAGTGCGGACAGTTGCCCGGCTTGAGCCAGATGACTTCGAGCAGCGCCTTCGGCGCCTCGGTCATCACCCTGCAGTTCAATCTGGATGAGAACATCGACGTCGCCGAGCAGGAAGTTCAGGCGGCCATCAACGCTGCGCAGTTGTTCCTGCCGACTGATCTGCCGGCCCCGCCGATCTACAGCAAAGTCAACCCGGCGGACGCACCGATTCTGACCTTGGCCCTGACCTCCGACTCGATGCCGCTGCCGCAAGGTCGAGGACCTGGCCGACACTACGTTTGCGCAGAAGATATCGCAGCTCCCCGGCGTTGGATCTGGTCAGCATCAGCGGCGGCCAGAAGCCTGCCGTGCGCATCCTGGCGAATCCCACGGCGCTGGCTTCGTACGGCCTCAGCCTGGAGCAGTTGCGGACCGTCATCGGCCAGGTCAACGTCAACCAGGCGAAAGGCCAGCTGCAGAACAACCGGCTGGCGTACACCATCGGCGCCAACGATCAGCTCTTCGATCCCAAGCAGTACGCCGACACCATCATCGCCTACAAGAACGGCGCTCCGGTACGCGTCTCAGATGTTGCGAGCGTCATCGAAGGCGCGGAGAACGCGAACCAGGCGGCGTGGATGAACACCACTCCGGCCGTCATCATCAACATCCAGCGGCAGCCGGGCGCCAACATCATCAAGGTTGTCGACAGCATCAAGCTGCGCCTGAAGCAGCTTCAGGCAAACCTGCCGAGTTCGGTCAAGATCGCGGTGCTCACCGACCGCACCAACACCATTCGCGCCAGCGTCAAAGACGTCCAGTTCGAGATGATGCTGACCATCGCGCTGGTCGTGATGGTGATTTTCGTCTTCCTGCGGACACTGTCCGCCACCATCATTCCCAGCGTTGCCGTGCCGCTGTCGCTGGTTGGCACCTTCGGAGTGATGTACCTGCTGGGCTACTCACTCGACAACCTCTCGCTGATGGCGCTCACCATCTCGACCGGCTTCGTGGTCGACGACGCCATCGTGATGATCGAGAACATCGAGCGCTTCATCGAAGAGGGCCACACGCCGCTCGAAGCCGCGCTGCAAGGTTCGGCGCAAATCGGCTTCACCATCGTTTCGCTGACGGTTTCGCTGATCGCCGTGCTGATCCCGCTGCTCTTCATGGGCGACATCGTCGGACGCCTGTTCCGCGAGTTTGCCGTCACGCTGGCGGTCACGATTCTGATTTCGGCGCTGATCTCGCTGACGCTCACGCCCGATGATGTGCGCCCTGCTGCTGCGCCAGCGCGATCAAGCCAAGCACGGGCGCTTCTACGAGTGGTCCGAGAACGCGTTCAACAAGACGATCGCGTTCTACGGCCGCACCGTGCAGTTCGTGCTGAAGCACCAGACCATCACCCTGCTGGTCACGATCGGGACGTTGGTCGCCACCATCTGGCTGTACATCATCGTGCCCAAAGGCTTCTTCCCGGTGCAGGATACGGGCGTCATCACCGGCATCACCGACGCGCGGGAAAGTATCTCGTTCACCGCCATGTCGCGAGCGTCAGCAGGCGCTGGCCGCCGCCATTCTGAAAGACAAGGATGTCGAAAGCCTGTCTTCGTTCATCGGAGTCGACGGCACCAACATGACGCCAAACAGCGGGCGCATTCAGATCAACCTGAAGTCGCGCGACGATCGCGATGACGACGTAACCACCATCATCAAGCGTTTGCAGCAGGAGGTCGCGGGCGTCGAGGGCATCACGCTCTACATGCAGCCGGTGCAGGACCTGACGGTCGAAGACCGCGTCAGCCGCACCCAATATCAGTTCAGTCTGGAAGACGCCGATCCGAAGGAGCTGGCAGTCTGGACGGCGAAGCTGGTTGAGAAGCTGAAGACGCTGCCCCAGCTGCGCGATGTTGCCACCGACCAGCAGAACCAGGCCGCGGAGGAGCGGCTGGTCATCGACCGCGACACCGCATCGCGCTTGGGAATCAGCGCCATCGGCCATCGACAACACGCTCTACGACGCCTTTGGCCAGCGCCTGATCTCCATCATGTACACCCAGCTCAATCAGTATCACGTGGTGCTGGAGGTCGATCCCCAATACCGCGATGATCCTGACGCGCTGAAGAGACATTTACGTTCCCGGCGCCAGCGGCCAGGTACCGTTGAGCGCCATCGCGCATTTCGAAACCGCCTCCGGGTCGCTTGTCGCTGAATCATCAGGGACAGTTCCCGGCCGTCACCGTCTCCTTCAACCTGGGCAACGACTATTCGCTGGGTGAGGCGGTAACCGCCATCAACAACGCCGAGCACGAGATTGGGCTTGCCGCCGAGCATTCAAAGCAGCTTCCAGGGCACCGCCCGCTCCTTCCAGGCATCGCTGGCCAACGAGGGCTGGCTGATTCTGGCCGCCATCGTCACGGTGTACATCGTGCTGGGCGTGCTGTACGAGAGCTACATCCATCCCATCACGATTCTGTCGACGCTGCCTTCGGCCGGTGTGGGCGCCATCATCGCGCTGCTGATCTTCCGCATGGATTTGGGCGTGATGGCGCTGATCGGCATCATCCTGCTGATCGGCATCGTGAAGAAGAACGCCATCATGATGATCGACTTCGCGCTGGAAGCCGAGCGCGGCGAAGGCAAGAAGCCGGTGGACGCCATCTACGAAGCGTGCCTGCTGCGCTTCCGGCCAATCATGATGACCACGCTGGCGGCTTTGTTCGGCGCCGTTCCTCTGGCGCTCGGCACGCGGCACCGGATCGGAGCTGCGGCGTCCGCTGGGTGTAACCATCATCGGCGGCCTGCTGGTCAGCCAGTTGCTGACGCTCTACACCACGCCGGTGGTCTACCTGTGGTTCGACCGCCTGGGTGAAGCCTTCCGCCGCATGCGTGCGCCGAAACCTGCGGAAGCGCTCGGGGACTGAGATGAACATCTCCAAGCCGGCCATCGAGCGCCCGATCGCGACCACGCTGCTGACCCTTGCGTTGCTGCTGGCCGGCGCACTGGCGTACATGCAGCTTCCGGTATCCCCGCTGCCGCAGATCGATTTCCCGGTGATCTCCGTCGGCGCATCGCTGCCCGGCGCAAGTCCCGAGACCATGGCCTCGTCGGTGGCAACTCCGCTGGAGCGGCAGTTCGGCCGCATCGCCGGAATCAACCAGATGACTTCCAGCAGTCAGCTTGGTTCCACCGGCATCACCATGCAGTTCGACCTGAACCGCAACATCGATGCCGCCGCGCGCGACGTTCAAGCCGCCATCAATGCCGCCCGCAGCTATCTGCCGGCCGACCTTCCCAGCAATCCGACGTACCGCAAGATCAATCCTGCCGACTCGCCCGTCATCATCCTGGTGATGACTTCCGACGCCATGACGGCAGGACCAGATGTACGACGCTGCCGACTCCATCATGGGGCAGAAGCTCTCGCAGATCGACGGCGTGGGCCAGGTGTTCGTCTGGGGATCGTCGCAGCCCGCGGTGCGCATTGAGGCCAATCCCAATCTGCTCAACAAGCTCAACATCGGCCTGGAAGCCCTGCGCACTGCCGTCGCCGCGCAGAACGCAAACCAGGCTGTAGGCATGCTGCAGGACAGCGACAAGAGCTGGATCGTCCACACCAACGACCAGCTCAAGAAGGCGAAGCAGTACCAGAATCTGATGGTCGCCTACCGCAATGGTGCGCCGGTCCGCCTCTCCGACGTGGCGACGGTCAGCGATTCGCTATTCCAACATCTACAACGCCGGCAGCTTCAACGGGAAGCCCAGCGTGCTGGTGGTGGTCTTCCGGCAGCCCGGAGCCAACATCATCGCCACCGCCGACCGCGTCATTGAGGCGCTGCCCTTCCTTCAGGCATCGCTGCCGGCGTCCATCAAGCTGGAAGTTGGACTCGACCGCACCATCACGACGCGTGCCTCGGTTATCGACGTCGAGCGAACGCTGATCATCTCGGTCATTCTGGTCGTGCTGGTGGTGTTCGTTTTCTTGCGCGAACTACGCGCCACCCTGATTCCCAGCGTCGCCGTTCCCCTGGCGATTGTCGGCACCTTCGGCGTGATGTACGTGTGCGGCTACTCGCTGAACAATCTTTCCCTGATGGCGCTCACCATCTGCACCGGCTTCGTGGTCGACGACGCCATTGTGGTGCTGGAAAACATCATGCGCCACGTGGAAGCGGGCATGGCTCCCTACGAAGCGGCCCTGCTGGGAGCGCGCGAGATCGGCTTCACCGTCGTCTCCATGAGCACCTCGCTCATCGCGGTGTTCATTCCGATTCTGATGATGAGCGGCATCGTCGGCCGCCTCTTCCACGAGTTCGCCGTTACCTTGAGCGCGGCTATCGCGGTATCGCTGGTGGTCTCGCTCACCACGACGCCCATGCTGTGCGCCCGCTTCCTGAAGGCCCACGATCCCGGGAAGCATGGCATGTTGTATCGCGCCAGCGAACGCGGCTTCGTTGTGGCTGAACCGCACCTACAAGATCACTCTGGGCTGGGTGCTGCGGCATCAGCGGCTGGTGCTGGCCATTACCATCCTGACGCTCTTCGCCAACGTGTGGCTGTACGTCATCGTGCCCAAAGGCTTCTTCCCGCAGCAGGACACTGGCCGTCTTGGCGGCAATGATCATGGGCGACCAGGATGTGTCGTTCGACGCGATGGAAGCAGAAGACCGATCAGTTCATCCAGATTGTACAGAAGGACCCGGCGGTGGAGAACGTGCTCGCCTCGGTTGGTGGCGGCGGCGCGCAGAACCAGGCGCGCATGTTCGTCATCCTGAAAGACCTGAAGGACCGCAAAGGGCGTCAGCGCCGACGCGGTCATCAATCGGTTGCGTCCCAAGCTGTCCCACGTACCCGGCGCGACGCTCTACTTGCAGGCGGTGCAGGACTTGCAAATCGGCGGTCGCCTGGGTCAATGCCCAATACCAGTACACCTTGTCTGGCGAGAACCTTGAGGAGCTATACGAGTGGGCGCCGAAGCTGACTCGAAAAGCTGCGCGCTATTCCGCATGCTGAAGGACGTCAACAGCGATCAGCAGGTCAGTGGCCTGGAGCAGAACGTCATCATCGATCGCGATACCGCGGCGCGGCTGGGCATTACGCCGTCACAAATCGACAACGTTCTCTACGACGCCTTCGGACAGCGCGAGATTTCGACCATCTATCAGACGCTGAACCAATACCACGTCGTACTGGAAGTCGATCCTCAATACCAGATGACGCCGTCGGCGCTGGAAAGCGTTTACGTCATCACCTCGACTGGCGCACAGGTGCCGCTGTCATCCTTCGCGCATTTTGGAACCGCGGCTACATCGCTGACCGTCAATCACCAGGGACAGTTCCCGGCCGTGACCATTTCGTTCAATCTGGCGCCCGGCGCTTCTCTTGGCGCGGCGACCCGCATCATCGAGCAGACCGAATTGGAAATGCGGATGCCCGCCACCATTCACGGTAGCTTCCAGGGAACGGCCGCCGCCTTCCAGGATTCGTTGTCGTCCGAGCCGTTGCTCATCCTTACCGCATTGATCGCCGTCTACATCGTGCTCGGCATCCTGTACGAGAGCTACATCCATCCCATCACGATTCTGTCGACGCTTCCCTCGGCTGGTACGGGCGCGATTGCTGGCGCTGCTGCTGTTCCGCATGGAGCTCAACGTCATCTCGCTCATCGGAATCATCCTGCTGATCGGCATCGTGAAGAAGAACGCCATCATGATGATCGACTTCGCGCTGCAAGTGGAACGCGAGGGCAGGACCGCCGCCGAAGCCATCTACGAAGCGGCACTGCTGCGCTTCCGTCCCATCATGATGACCACGGCTGCGGCTATGTTCGGAGCGCTGCCGCATGGCGATCGGCCATGGCATGGGGTCTGAGCTGCGCCGGCCGCTTGGGCGTCAGCATCGTCGGCGGCCTCATCGTCAGCCAGATGCTGACCCTGTACACCACTCCCGTCGTCTACATCTATCTCGATCGCTTCCAGGAATGGCTACTCGACCACATTCCGTGGCGCAAGAAGAAAGCGGTCAAGGAAGAAACTCCGGTCTTCGCCGACTGACGAACACTCGTGGTTTTGAAGCGGCTCATCTTTGTCATCCGATCGCCGCCTGAAACCTGAGCGATCAGCCCCTGAGGAACCGCTTTGTCGCTCGCCGTCAACGAGGAGCTCCCGCTGGGCTAAAGCCGCACCAGGTAACTGCCTTTCGGCGCGCCATGCTAACGCAACCCCTTCTTTCGGGCCGACAAACCCGGAGGAGATCCTGCGCTACACTAGTGGGCCGTATGCCTGGACCCACGATTCAGCACATCTCCGACACCGCGCGCTGGTCAGCCGTTTTCCGTGCGCGTGAGAGCGAGAGGCCGAACCCGCTGTTTCGCGACCCCTTCGCGCGCAGCCTGGCGGGCGAGCGCGGTGAGCAGATTGCCAAGTCCACTCCCTTCCATGAGAAAAACGAGTGGTCCTGGATTACGCGCACCTACCTCTTCGACAAAATTATCCGCGAGCAGGTCGCGCAGGGCGTCGATATGGTTGTGAACCTCGCTGCCGGTCTGGACGCCCGTCCCTATCGCATGGCGCTGCCGTCGTCGCTGAAATGGGTAGAGGTCGATCTGCCCGACATCCTCGACTATAAAGAGGCCGTGCTCAAAGACGAGAAGCCGGTCTGCTCGCTCGATCGAATTCCCGCAGATTTGGCCGACACTGAGACGCGGCGTTCGCTCTTCACCCGCTTGAATGCCGAGGCAAGTCGAGCGCTTGTCATATCCGAAGGATTGTTGGTTTACCTGCCGAGAGATGAGGTCGCGAAATTCGCTCAAGACTTGCGGAGCTTCCCGGCGTTTCAGCGTTGGACAGTCGATATCGTGTCGCCTCCGCTGTTAAAGATGCTGCAGAAGGGCACCCACCAGCAATTTGGCAGCGAGGTTGCGCCCTTGCAGTTCGCGCCGGAGGAGGGTCCCGCCTTCTTCACCCACTATGGCTGGAAAATGTTGGCGGTCTACTCCATGTTGAAGACTGCGGCCGCGCTGAAACGTACGCCTTTCATGCTCAGCCTGTTCGCGCGATTGCCGGAGAGGCCGGCGAAACAGCCGTGGTCCGGGGCATGCCTGCTGGGCGCGGAATGAAGCTTCCTCCAGACCCTGACCTCAATACCGCAGAGCAGGACCAAATCCGCTGGATCGGTAGCGACTCCATTTTGTTCGCCACCGCTCATCGCCCCTGGCCTCCGCCCATGACTCCCTGGCTGATGGCTCAGCGCTGGAACGACCTGCTCTTCCTGCATTACGCGGTGGCGCCGGAAGCTCTTCGGCCACTGGTTCCCGAGGTGCTGGCGCTCGACACCTACGACCAGCGCGCGTGGATTTCCATAACTCCATTCGTTCTCGACCATCTACGCCCACACGGTTCGCCAGGCTTGCCCGTCGTCTCTCGCTTTCCCGAACTTAACGTACGTACCTATGTGACTTATGAGGGCAAACCGGGCGTGTTCTTCTTCAGCCTCGACGCCGGAAATCTGTCGGCCGTCTGGGGCGCGCGCGTGTTCTACCGGCTGCCCTACTGGAAGGCTTCGATGAAAGTGAAGGGACGGGGCGGACCGAGGATTGAGTATTCCTCCAAGCGTGAGCACGGGCCCAGGCCGGCAGTATTCCGCGGATCGTATGGTCCCACTGGATCCGCCTTTCATGCGGTGCCCGGCTCGATCCGGTACTTTCTGTGCGAACGCTATTGTCTGTACGCTTTCAACCGCGGACGGCTTTACCGGGCAGACATCCATCACCTGCCGTGGTCACTTCAGGAAGCTGAGGACGAGATCGAGGAGAACACAATGGCGTCAGTTGCGAGCATCGATTTGCCTGAGGAACCGGAACTGGTCAACTTCTCCCGCGACTTAAAGGTACTGGTCTGGGCACCGGAACGGCTGGTCTAGACAAAAAGACACGGATTTCTCCGTGCCTCTGTGTCTCTGTGGTGAATCAACCCTACGCGTTGATCGCCATGCCGAACACCGCGTTGGCGCCATCCAGCATTGCCTCTGACAATGTGGGATGCGCGTGAATCGTGTTGGCCAGCTCCTCGGCGGTCATCTCCATCTCCAGCGCAACCACAGACTCCGCGATCATCTCGGTCGCCATCGGTCCGATGATGTGCACGCCGAGAATCTCGCCATACTTCGTGTCTTCGACGATCTTCACGAAGCCTTCGTGTGAGCCGACAATGCTGGCACGCGAGTTCGCGGTGAACGGAAATTTGCCCACCTTCACGTCGTAGCCGGCTTCTTTGGCCTTGGCTTCGGTCAGGCCGACGCTGCCGATCTCCGGATGGCAATACGTCGCGTTCGGAATGCGCAGCGGATTGATCGGCTTCACCGGCTTGCCTGCCATGTGCGTCACCGCGACGATGCCTTCCATCGCGCCCGAATGCGCCAGCTGCGGAAATCCGGCAACGATGTCGCCGACCGCGTAGATACCGGGCTCGGCGGTGCGCATGAACTTGTCGATCTTCACGAAGCCGCGCTCGACCTCGATCTTCGTCTTCTCGATGCCGACGTTGTCAGTGCGTGGCGCGCGACCGACCGCGACCAGCACCTTCTCGGCTTCCAGCGTCTGCTGCTTGCCGTCGGCGGTGAAGGTGACCTTCACGCCCTGCTTCGTCTTCTCCACCTTCTCGACCTTGGCGTTGACGAAGCCGTTGATGCCGCGCTTGCGATACACCCGCATCAGCTCTTTGGAAACCTCTTCGTCTTCCACCGGTACGTAGCGTGGCAGCATCTCGAGGATGGTCACCTCGGCGCCAAACGACTTGTAGATGCTGGCGAACTCCACGCCCACCGCTCCCGAGCCGATCACGATCAGCGACTTGGGAATCGTCTTCAGGCTCAGCACTTCGATGTTGGTCAGAATCTGCTCGTCGGCCTGCATTCCGGGCAGCATGCGCGCGACCGAGCCGGTCGACAGAAGCAGGTTCTTCGCCTGTACCTGCGACTTGCCACTTTTGCCCTCGACATCGACGGTATGAATGCCGTTCTTCGCCGGGCCGGTCAGCTTGCCGTAGCCCTCGATGACGGTGACCTTGTTCTTTTTCATCAGGAACTGCAAGCCCTTGGCGTGCTTGTCGATGATGCCCTGCTTGCGCTTCTGGATCGCGCCCCAGTTCAGGGTGACGCCGGCGGTGTTCTCCAGGCCGAGCTCGGAGCCTTCCTTCACGTGGTCGTAAACCTCGGCGTTGAACAGCAGGGCCTTGGTCGGAATGCAGCCGACGTGCAGGCAGGTGCCGCCGAGATAAGAGTCCTTCTCGATAAGTGCGGTCTTCAGGCCCAGTTGTCCGGCGCGAATGGCGGCGGTGTATCCGGCAGGGCCGCTGCCGATGATGGCTACGTCATAAATGGTGTCAGGCAATCGAACGCTCCGCTCTACAGAATGAATTTGAGGGTATGTACAAACAGATGATTGTAAACGAGGAAAGAAGCAGAACCCCGCCGTTCGCTCTTCGCCGTTCGCCATTCGCCAGAGGTGGACCGCCGGTGAACCCGCCATCGGCAGCCTCAATCCCTCACCAGCGTGGCAAGCCAAAATGCATTGCTGGGCTGACGCATCTGCGCCGTAGGCGCAACACAGGTTAGCCCGCCGTTTCAACGGCGGGGGAGCAGGCATCATGGAATTCCGAGTGCCGCAGGCACGACACAGATGTCTGTGCCGTTTATCACCGAAACCGAAATTCTCACTGCCTAATTCTCACCACGATCCGAAGCCTTCCCGCCGTTGAAACGGCGGGCTAACCTATGACACGCCTACGGCGCTGGCACTCAGGCTGCGATGCTGCATGTCCTAAAGCGAATGGCGAATAGCGAATAGCGAATAGCGGCCTTCCGGCGGCCTTCCTGAGACTTTTTCTCCCCCTCATCCGTATACCCCGATAGCATGGTTGCCACCGCCTTCAGTGCGCTGCTTTCGATGGAGACCGAAGAGGCCCGCATAGCTCGTGGCTTGCGCCGTCGCGATCCTGACCTGCTCGATGCGCTCATCGCGCAGTATCAGCATCGCCTGCTGCGCTACCTGCTGCACCTGACCGGAAACCGTGCGACCGCCGAAGACCTCTTCCAGGAGACCTGGATGCGCGTGCTGGAGAAAGGCCATCTCTACGACGGCAAGAGCCGCTTCGTAACCTGGCTGCTCACCATCGCGCATAACGTAGCGATCGACCACCTGCGTCGCCGCTCCCCCGCCAGCCTCGACGAAATGCAAGACTGCGACGACGGGGCGCCTTTCGAGGTGCAGGATGCGCGGCCCTCTCCGTTCGAGCAGGCGGCTGCCGGCGAAGCCAGTGCGCATCTTGAAGCGGCACTGCAACAATTGCCCGCTATCTTCCGGGAAGTATTGACACTTCGCATTCATGAACAAATGAAGCTTGAGGAGATCGCGAAATTGATTCACATCCCCGTTGCGACGGTGAAGACGCGCCTGTATCGCGGCGTGATGGCGCTTCGCCCGGTGCTGAAAGGAGACGCGCAATGACGAACTCCGATCATGAACGCGCTCGCGAACTTGTGTTGCTGCGCGACGTAGAAGGCGTCAGCGACAGCGATGCCGCTTGGCTCGCGTCGCATCT
Organism: uncultured Acidobacteriaceae bacterium; assembly: GCA_963819645.1. GTDB lineage: Bacteria > Acidobacteriota > Terriglobia > Terriglobales > Acidobacteriaceae > CAVVDY01. The sequence continues at coordinate 1,100,492 of CAWFWZ010000001.1, read as the reverse complement.
GGATAGCTGCGAACAATGCTCCGCCTTCGACGAAGAACTTGAGTTTGCCGGGCTTGCCCTGCGCAGCCTGCCGGTGACGGCTCCGGTTGCACTGGTGAGCGCTACACAAGCGCGCGTGCGCCAACGCGCCGCCGAGCTTTCCGATCAGCAGGCCCGCAACTTCCTGATTGGGATTTCGTTCTGTCCCTGGGTCTTGCTGTGGTCGGCGGGTTCAGCCTTCGTCGGATTCCGGCTAAGCGGCTGGCTGGCGGACAAGATTCACGTTGCGCCGCTGATTATCGCAGCCGGGTTTGTCGTTTTCTGGCTGGCTCCGGCAGCTGCGATTGCTATTGGACTTCTGGTTCATCATCCACTTTCCGATTCCGCCCGGACCGACTGGCAGGCGGCACGCTTTAAGGAAGACTGGCTATGAGTGAAAACAAATCAACGTTTCGAACTGAATTATCCATCATCCCCGAATTTGGCTGGTTCCTGGCTTTCGCGCTGGGAATCTGCGGCGCAATCGGCCTCTTCTTCGCGGCAACGCACGAACGGGGCATGCATCACTCACCTGTCCCGCGGCTGATGGTTCCGGTGCTGGTGATGCTCGGCGCCGCCTTCGCCGTCTGCTGGGTGCTGCTGCTGACTTATGTTAATCGCGATGCCAAGCGGCGTGGCATGAGTCCGACGCTGTGGACGCTGATCTGTCTGTTCGTGCCGAACCTCATCGGATTCATTCTGTACTTCTTGCTTCGCAAGTCGCTGCCGACGCAATGTCCGGGCTGTGGTTTCACGGTTAACGAATCGTTTCGCTTCTGTCCGCGCTGCCACTACGCGCTGGCGCCGGTGTGCTCAAGTTGCGGTCAGCCCATCAAGAATGATTACGCCTGCTGCCCTTATTGTGGGCAGGCGACGACACCGTCAGCCACTCCTGGGGCCGTCAGCCCGGCATAAGAAGGCGCATTGAGGGCAATACGCTGGATGCAGGCGCACGAAAACTTTGAATTTGACAGGATTTGCGCAGAAAGCGCGAGATTTCGGCGGATTTACAGGCCCAAAATTCAGCCATTTTGAGGGCTCATCCCAGACGCGAAGCCCAAGACCCCAGAGGGCGACAAGCGAAATAGAGCCCCAAAAAGCACCACTTTCTCGTGCAAAAAACATGGGTTTTCGATGAAATTCTTGAAAATCTGCGAGTTTCTCAGCACCACAGACGGCGTGTAAGCCGCCTATCACCTTATCCGACGATCTCTTCAAAACGCATGGGGTCGGGACGAACTCGAACCGGCGGAGGCTCGATCAGCGCGAGCTGCTGCTTGGTGTAACGAATGCGGTGAATGACGGTGATGGTGCTGATGACTGCGATGATCCACAGCACGGGACCCATACGATTGAACAACGCGCCGATGATGATCAGCACAATGCGCTCGGGCCGTTCCATGAATCCGACTTTGCAACTCGGAATGAGCGACTCGGCGCGCGCACGTGCATAGCTCACCAGCACAGAGCTGACCATGACAAACGCCGCGAGCACGACATAGAGAAACCGATTGGCGCGCGCGTAATAAACCACCAGCCCGAAGAACAGCGCGACGTCGCTGTAGCGATCGATGACGGAATCGAAGAATCCGCCGAACTGCGTTACCTGGTTCGTAGCGCGGGCCACACGCCCGTCAACCATGTCGAAGATGCCGGCGCCGATAATCACCAGCCCGGCATAGACGAACAAGCGGCGCTGGTTCTCGGCATTGGCGAATCCGAACAGCAGCGCTGCGCCGATGTTAATGAGCAAGCCGATAAACGTAAGGGCGTTGGGCGAGATGCGGGTCAGCGCGAGGCCGTGCACAATCTTGTACAACAGCCATTTGCAGGATCTTCCGACCGCGCTGGTCCACGTCATAACAACTACGCCTCGTCGTGGATGGTAAGGAGCTTCAGGACTTCGAGCTCCCGCTTGCCCGTAGGGGTAACGACCTCGCTGACGTCCCCAACTTTCTTGCCCATCAGGGCGCGTCCGATCGGCGAAGAGGTGGAGATCAGGCCTTTGGTTACGTCGGCCTCTTCGCTGGTCACCAGCTTGTATTCGATTTCCTCGTTCTTAGTCGAATCGAACACCACGAGCGTCGAGCCGATGGCAGCGCGATCCCTGGGAATATTCGCCATGTTGATCATCGACAAGTCGCCCATGCGCTTTTTGAGCTGGCCGAGGCGGGCGCGAACGAATTCCTGCCGCTGCTTCGCCATGTGATACTCGGCGTTTTCGCTGAGGTCCCCCATGGCAACCGCCTTCTTCAGTTCTTTCGGTAATTCGTGGTTCAGCTCGTGCTCCAGGACTTGAATCTCCTGTTCGAGCTTTCTCTTGATATGTTCAGTCATGCTTCAGTCGTTGCGCCCCAGCACCTAGTTCAGCTTACAAGCGCATCCCGAGATTATAGCGCGACGTAAAAGCCTGAAGCGCTTGACTTCAGGCCGCGTGAGCAGGCGACAGCTCGCACCTGCTGGCATTCACCGGCGATTCTTCCTCACCCGCGCCGAATACCCCTTCTTCAGCAGGGCGATCTGGCCGGCATGATAGATGTGATGCTCGATAACGCCCACTAGTTCGTAGCGGAAGCTATGCTGCCCGCCCGGTGTGTTTTTGTCCAACATGCGGGAATCGAGCAGCGAGATCGTCTGCCGAAACTCACCATTCGACGCACGGAAACTTTCCAGCGACTTCTGCCACTCGGCTTCTTCAGCGACCGGTGTAGCAGGAAAATTTCCCGCATCGTCCTCCTCCGGCCTAACTGGGGCTGAGAACCTCTGCGCAGCGACGCGCTCCCAGAACTCCATGTGCATCACCAACTGCCATATGTTGTGCGTTCCGGGAAGCAACTCCGCAGCGGCGCATGACGCGTCGATGCCTTCCAGAATCTTCCATATCGGATAGCCATACCAGGCGTCGCCACTCATGGTCTGGTCGTATCGCTGAACGAGCTGCTCGATTTCGGTCATTGAAGAGCCTCCTAATTTCTAACCATCATAACAAGTATAAGAGGTTAGTCAATGCATCGGACTCCCTGGATGAAATCCGCCTCCTTTTCCAGCCTGACAGGAGATGCTTAACCCGTTCGAGGTTTCGTGTTACGATTTCTTGAACAAGGACCAGCTTTCGTTAAGGCGCACATCCGGCTAGGTTTGCCCGGCATCGTAGAAGCCGGGACAAAAGTGCGAATGTCGGTAACTTGCCTTAGTCGGAGTACATACTTATAATCCCGCTTTCTGCGCCCCGGTGTTCCTGCGAAATCTGTAAGAGTTTCCACGACCATCCGGTCGTCCCTGTGCAGTTGCGCAGGTCAGAAAGAACGCGCCCCGCACGAGGCGCGATTGGATTAAGGTCGTCATCTGTTCCTATGATCGAAGGAGCCAAGCGAATGAAGAAGTTTCTGCTAGTAATGTTGCTGGTCGTGGCTGCGACGGGATTCGTACAGCAAGCATCGAGTCAAGCTGCTGCCCCGGCGACGCAAAAGAAAGAGATCAAGGACCCTGCCGAGTACAACGCGTACGTCAATGCCATTCAGCAGCAGGACCCGAATGCCAAGGCGCAGGCTCTGGAAGCGTTCATACAGACCTATCCCAACAGTGTGATGAAGATTGATGCCGCCGAGCAGTTGATGGCGGCGTATCAGCAGGCTGGCAACGCGCAGAAGATGATCGATGCGGCGAACCGGATTTTGCAGATGGATCCGAATAACGTTCGTGCGCTGGCCATCCTTACGTACACCTACCGGGCCACAATCACCGCGCAGAACCTGCAGCAGAACCTGCCGCTGATTCAGAAATACGCTACCCAGGGCGAACAGGCGCTGAGCAGCATGCCCAAGCCGGAAGGCATGAGCGATGCCGATTTCACCAAGTTGCACAATGAGCTTGGCGCCATCTTCGAGGGCGGCCTTGGGTTCGTGGCTCTGCAGAACAAGACCTATTCCGACGCGAGCACGGACTTCCGGAAAGCGGTTTCTGAAGAGAGCACGCCTAACATTGCCGACATTTATCCGCTGGCTCAGGCTGACCTGGAAGCCAAGCCGATGAACCCGGAAGGCTTCTGGTTCATCATCAAGGCGGCCAATCTCGCACAGGGCGACGGCAAGGCCCAGATTCTCGATTACGGGCGCAAGAAGTACATTCGCTATCACGGCTCCGAGCAAGGCTGGCAGGAGCTGGTAAACGATGCGACCAGCAATCCCAGTGTCATGCCGCCGCCGGGCTTCACGGTTGCCCCCGCACCGCCGCCGCCGTCTCCTGCCGAACAGGCAGCCGACCTGGTGAAGAGCAAAGATCCGAAGAAGATGAGCTTCGCGGAATGGCAACTGGTACTGTCGTCGGGCAATCAGACCGCTGCCGACACCGTCTGGAACACCATCAAGGACAAAGCTGTGAAGCTGGGCGCCAGCGTAATCAGTGCCAGCGCCAGCAGCTTGCAACTTGCCGGCAGCGAGGATGATATCGACGCCAAGAAGGCCGATATCACGGTAAGCATGGCCAAGCCGCTTCCGGCCAAGCTGGTGCCACAGGCGGGAGCGCAGATCTTCTTCCAGGGCACGGTTTCCAGCTACACGCCGAATCCGTTCATGATGACCTTTACCGACGGAGTTCTGCTGGACAAGAACGGCAACCCGGTTTCGACCGCAGCGCCGGCCCATCACACAACAACGACGCACAAGAAATCACAGTAGGACTGGGTTCAGGAACGACTCAAACGGGAGCGGCATGCTCCCGTTTTTTATTGGGCGTCAGGACCGCGGGAAGCTAGAAGTATTCGGTTGAAGCGGTCCGGGTTCGTGAGCGTAATGGCGATGTTACGCCAGCCACCGCACGTTGCTCTCCCCCTTGCCGACACTTAACATGTCTACTGAATGGGCACCCCTTCCCACCCCGCAGGCGAGATCATTTCGCATTACCGCATCGTGCGGAAGATCGGAGGTGGGGGCATGGGTGTGGTTTATGAGGCAGAAGACCTGAAACTCGGTCGCCACGTGGCGCTGAAGTTCCTTCCCCGCGAACATGAGGGTGACGCGCAGGCGCTTAGCCGTTTCAAGCAGGAGGCCAAGGCGGCATCCTCGTTGAACCATGCCAACATCTGCACCATCTACGAGATTGACGAAGCCGGCGAGCGAAACTTCATCGCTATGGAACTGTTGGAGGGGCAGACGCTCCGGCACCGGATCGCAGGCAAACCGCTGGAGGTTGAAACGGTGGTCGATCTGGGCATCCAGATCGCGGACGGACTAGACGCCGCACATTCGAAAGGGATCGTACATCGGGACATCAAGTCGGCGAACATCTTTGTTACGAATAGAGGTCAGGCAAAGATTCTCGATTTCGGTTTGGCGAAACTCACTCTGAAACAGGAGAATGTTGGACCGGACGCCGAGACCACCGCGTCCGAGGAACACTTGACGAGCCCCGGCCATGCGTTGGGAACCATAGCCTACATGTCGCCGGAGCAGGTGCGAGGCAAGGAACTCGATACTCGCACTGACTTGTTCTCCTTCGGTGCGGTGCTGTACGAGATGTGTACGGGCACCCTGCCCTTCCCGGGCGAAACACCAGGCACGATGTTTGATGCGATCTTGAATCGAGCGCCAGTACCACCTGCACGGATCAACCCTGCTACCCCGATAAGGCTGGAAGAGATCATCCACAAGTGCCTGGAAAAAGATCAAAACCTCCGCTATCAGCATGCTTCTGAGATGCGTGCCGATCTGCAACGGCTGAAGCGGGACCTCGATAGTGGGCGCGCTGCAAGCGGCGGCTTCGGCAGAGTGGCGATGGCAGAAGATTCTTCGGCCGGGCGGGGGAAACTCTGGAAAATCGCGATTCCTGGCGTCGTCATGGTCGCGGCAGTAATTGCCGGTGGGCTTTACTATCGTTCACATCGAGCCCGGCCACTGACCGAAAAAGACACCATCGTTGTCGCGGACTTCACTAACCTGACGGGCGATCCGGTCTTCGATGACGCGCTTAAGACGGCCCTCACGGTTTCTTTACGGCAGTCGCCATTTCTGAATGTACTTTCCGAGAACAAAGTCGCGGCGACGTTGAAACTGATGTCCCGTCCGGCCGACACGAAACTCACACCCGAAGTGGCCCGCGAGCTTTGCCAGCGAGCGGCCAGCAAAGCCTACATTGTGGGATCAATTGCCAGGTTGGGCAATCAATATGTGCTGGGGTTGCAGGCGGCGGATTGCCAGAGCGGAGAACCGCTGGCACAGGAACAAGCTACCGCGTCGGGCAAAGAGAAGGTGTTGAATGCGCTGGGCAAAGCGGCATCGAAACTGCGGGGAGAGTTGGGCGAGTCGCTGGCAACCGTGCAGAAGTTTGATGTTCCGCTGGCCCAGGCTACCACTCCCTCGCTCGAAGCTCTGAAAGCCTACACGCTTGGTCTGAGGGCTCATCGCGAAAAAGGCCCTGACGCAGCCCTGCCTTACCACCAACGTGCAATCGAGCTTGATCCGAATTTTGCGCTCGGCTACAACGCATTAGGCAACGAGTACTCCAGTCTGAGTGAGATAGGACGGGCCAGCGAGTACTACACCAAGGCGTTTGAGCTGCGGGAGCATACCAGCGGGCGGGAGAAGCTGGCGATTAGTGGACACTATTATCAGTATGTAACCGGGGAACTGGAGAAAGCGGCGCAAACGTTTGAAGAGATGATTGAGAGCTACCCGCGACAGAGCGCCGCATATACCAGCTTGGGCCTCGTGTACAGCGAACAGGGGCAGTATGAGAAGGCGGCGGATGCGTATCGTGCAAACATCCGCCTCCTACCCGGATGACGCCGCCCCTTATGAAAACCTTGGCAACAACCTGCTCGCCTTGCAGCGATTCGAGGATGCGCTGCAGACGATCCAGCAGGCGCAGGCGCGAAACCTGGATACTTTCATATTCCACAACGCCCTCTTTGCACTGGCCTTTCTCGTGCACGACTCCCAGGCGACGGCGGAACAGGAACAGTGGTTCGCGGGTAGGCCAGACTTTGAGCACTTTGGTCTTGCGCTCGCATCCGACACCGAGGCTTACGCGGGTCATTTAGGTAAGGCACGGGAATTGAGCAAGCGGTCTGTAGACTCAGCCATTCGGGGTGACAGCAAGGAAAGCGGCGCTATCTGGCAGGAGAATGCAGCGCTTCGCGAAGCCGCTTTCGGCAATGCGATGGAAGCGAAGCGGGCAGCGGCAGAGGCCTTAAACCTCGCCCCTATGAGTCAGGGCGTTGAGGTCGAAGCCGCACTTGCCTTTGCCATGGCTGGCGATACGGCACCCGCTGAATCGCTGGCGCAGGAGCTCAACCGACGGTTTCCCCTTGATACCCAGATGCAGTCACTATGGCTACCAACGATTCGGGCGCAACTGGCGCTGAATCGCGGGAATAATGCTGCAGCCATCGATAATCTGCAGAATGCGTTGCCTCCAATTGAGTACGGGCAAATCCTGTTCGTTGCCAATCTTTCCTGTCTCTATCCGACGTATGTTCGGGGTGAAGCATATTTGGCAGCGGGACAGGGCACGGCCGCCGCTGCCGAATTTCAGAAGATTCTCGATCACAGCGGAATCGTCTGGAATTGCTGGACCGGAGCGTTAGCAGGTCTGGGTGTGGCTCGCGCGAATGCGTTGCAGGCAAAACGCTCGCAGGGAGCCGAGGCCGATGCCGCTCGCGTCAGGGCAATCGGCGCTTACGAGGACTTCCTCACGCTCTGGGAAGATGCCGACCCGGACATTCCGATCTATAAACAGGCCAAGGCCGAGTACGCCGGGTTGCAGCAACAGGCTATTGGCGGAAAACACGAATAATCTTGGAAATGTTCCACACTAGCGCGTGACGGCAAATCGGGAGTTGGCTGTCCGCAGTGTTCACGGCGCTGAAGCGCCGGGCTAAGCTCTAATGCGCCTAGCGGCGCAATGCCAGTACTCCGGCCAAAACTGGCCTCAAGGCCAGCTCTACTCCGAAGACCTCACCTTTTTGAGAGCTTTAACGCTGGCCTGAAGGCCAGCTCTACCCTTATTTCAGCGAGTGGCGCGCTTTTCGAGGCTGTAGGAACGCGCGCTACGAGGTGGACGGCGCGTGACTCCGCGCAGGCCCTTGATGTCGAGCCCGAGTTCGGCGATGGTGCGGCTGAGAGTATTGCGGTGCATTCCAAGCTGGCGCGCCGCCTTGCACTGGTTTCCCTTGTTCTCTTGCAGTACGGCGAGTATGAATTTCTTTTTGAATTCGCGAACTGCTTCGTTGTAAAGGATGCCGCTCTTGTACATCTGCATGATCAGAGCTTCCAATTGATCTTTCACAAAGCCTCTCTCAGAACTATTCGCAGCTTTAGTAGTGCGCTTCATTGGGGCTACGGCTGGACGCCTTCGCAACCTTTATCTTGTACCCTCGACATGCTCCGGAACCGATCGCAGCAGGTTCCAGCCATCGTGAAAACGTTGTCGCAGCTCGGCCGGAGCTGCCCATATCAATGCCCTGCCCGTCACCAGCAGAAACGGCGCGATGCGCGAGTTCCCGAGGTACGGCGATGTCGGGCTGAACGCGGCCAGGGCCATAACAATCACGGTGCAAACTGCGATACCGCGAATGCCTCCAAACAGCCCTCCCAAAACCCGATCAAACCACCGCAGGCCGACTCCGTGCACTGCCCAGCGAGCGATTCGTCCAACCACGCTGCCGAGCAGCGTAAACACGAGAAAAACGGTCAGGAACCCGGCGATGTCCGCTACCCACCCCGAGTTCACATACCGCATGTACCACTCGGCCACGCGGGGATACTCCCATGCGGCCACCAGATATCCGATGACTGCTCCCGCTAAGGCAAACAACTCATAAAAGAAGCCCTGGGCCGCTGCAACCAGGATGGAAATCACAAGAACAAAAATGATTCCCCAATCCAGAATGGAGAGACCCACTAACATTGTGCTTTTCTAAACAGGTAAGGGCCGCCCTGTGAGCTGCGTGTAGGCTTCGATGTACTTCTCGCTCGTCTTCTGCGCAACATCCGGCGGAAGCCCAGGGGCCGGCGGTTGCTTGTTCCACTTGATTGATTCCAGGTAATCCCGTACGTACTGCTTGTCGAACGACTCTTGTGCGCCGCCGGGTTGTGTATTTGTCGGCCGGCCAGAAGCGTGAGGAATCAGGAGTCAATACTTCGTCGGCCAGAACCAGTCCTTGCGGCGTCTGACCGAACTCAAACTTGGTATCGGCGATGATAATGCCTTTGGTCTCAGCGTAATCGCGGGCGGCAGTGTAGATCTTCAGGCTCAGGTCACGAAGCTTTTCGCTCAACTCGCGGCCGGCAATCTTCACCATCTCGTCGAACGAGATGTTCTCGTCATGGCCGCTGACCGCCTTGGTGGAGGGCGTGAAGATCGGCTCGGGCAACTTGTCCGATTCGCGCAGGCCCGCCGGAAGCGGAATGCCACAAACCGAACCGGTGCTCTTGTATTCCTTCCAGCCCGAACCGGAAAGATAGCCGCGCACCACGCATTCGATATTGACCATGTTGGCGCGAATCACCAGCATGGAACGGCCGCGCAACTGGTCGGCATACGGCTGCAGCTCGGCCGGATACTTGGCGACGTCGGCGGTCACCGCGTGGTTGGCGACGATGTCCTTGAGGAAATCGAACCAGAACAGCGAAAGCTGGGTGAGCACTCTGCCCTTCTGCGGGATGCCGGTCGCCAGCACGTAGTCGAACGCGGAAATGCGGTCGGTGGCGACAAACAGCAGGTGCTCAGTATCGACTTTGTAAATGTCGCGCACCTTACCGCTAGCGTAGAGAGTGAGATCGGGGAAATCGGTTTGCAGGAGTACGTTATTAGTTATTTCAGATTGTGTCACGTCTTGTTATCTCAACCTGTCGCGAAGTAAGTAGGCGGTATTGTATTTGCTCGGAGAGCTTTGTCAACGATTGTCACACAAGTTGCGCAAAGTTCTTTCCCGTAGCAGATAAAAAAATATTCTGACGGCAGACGCCTCGATCCGAACGTCGCGCCATCAGGCGGATCGCACGGTGCTCCTGCACCGCAGTTGCCTTCCTTGCCTGAATCTTTCGCTACCGCCGCAGCTAACTATTCGAATGGGAAGGCAGTCCGTGGGACGAAGCTCAATCAGCCGACGTTCGCCGGACGGTGGTTGCGTCCTGCACGTAGTTGATCTGGGGATCTCCTACGACGCCAGCTTTTTTCATTGCAGCCTTCAGATCGTCCGAAGCCAAAAAACGGCGGGCATGCTCAACGCTGTCCCAGTCCGAGATCAGCGTCAGGTCGCGAGGATCATCCACCGAGTGAAAAACGCGGCAGCCGGTTTCACCTGCGGCCATGCGGCTGTTCAAGTGCGAATCGAACACCTGCTTCCATTGTCCGTAGTCGGCAACCTTGTGCCGGATAATGACGTGGATCATTAACGCCTCCAGAACGCTTATCAACGATACGCAATTGTCCAGCGATTGTGAACTCCTCAGCGAACACTTTTCTGTGACCTTACGCACAATGTGGATGGTCATGGCTCTTCGGCCGCCGCAGGAAGGCTTCTCAGCGGCATCCGCGGACTGCGTTATACTGCAAAATTCCAGGAGATTTCCCATTTCCCCGCGCTTGATAATCCGCAGTTCCGACATTCACGCCGCTGGCTGCTTTGCCCTCGAGCCGGTGAAGAAAGGCACTCGCCTGCTGGAATACGAGGGCGAGCGCATAACCAAAGAGGAGGGTGACGTGCGCTACGAGGGCCGGCCGTTCACCTACCTGTTTGGAATCGGGAGGGGCGACGTCGTGATCGACGGGCACGGCATGGCGATGTTCGTCAACCACTCCTGCCAGCCGAACTGCGAAACCGACGAGATCGGCGGACGCGTCTACATCACCGCCATCCGCAACATCAAGGCGGGCGAGGAACTCGTCTACGACTACTGGCTTTACGATGGTGACGACGAGGCGCCTTGTCACTGCGGCAGCAAGAAGTGTCGCGGCAGCATGTACTCGCCGGCCGAGTTGAAGAAGCAGAAGGCGCGCGAAGCTCGCAAGCAGAAGCAGCTCAGGAAAGCGGCCAAACGCGGCGTTCGCGCAAAAGGCCGTGGTGGAGCTAGTGGGCGATCCAAAGCCAACGGCAGCGCCTGAGCTTGCACTGGCCAGGCTCAACGCGAATCCACAGTCGCGCGCCGTATAATCAGACTTTCCTTCCATGAGCTATCAGGTTCTTGCCCGCAAATATCGGCCACAGAAGTTCGCAGAAGTCATCGGGCAGGACCACGTCACCCGCACGCTGAAGAATGCCATTGAGCAGGGCCGCATCGCCCACGGCTACATCTTCAGCGGACACCGCGGCATTGGCAAAACCACGATCGCGCGCATCCTGGCGATGGCGCTGAATTGCCAGTCGCAAGACCATCCTGTTTCAGAACCCTGCGGGGTGTGTGATTCCTGTCGCGAGATCCGCGCGGGAAACGCCGTGGATGTGATTGAGATCGACGCCGCCACCAATCGCGGCATCGACGAGATCCGTGAACTGCGCGACGCCGCGCGGTATCGGCCAGCGCGTGATCGCTACAAGATCTGGATCCTCGACGAAGCTCACCAGATCACCGATGCCGCGTTCAACGCGCTGCTGAAAACTTTGGAAGAGCCGCCCGGTCACGTCGTGTTCATGATGGCGACAACCCAGCCTGAGGACATTCCGCAGACCATCCGCTCACGTTGCCAGCACTTCAGCTTTCACGCCGTGCGTTTTGACGAGATCGTCCAGCAGCTGCGCGATATCGCCGGGCAGGAAGGCATACAGGCAGACGATGCCGCGTTGTCGATGCTGGCCGAGGTGGGCGACGGCTCGATGCGCGACGCGCTCAGCATCATGGACCAGGCGATTGCCTGCTGCGGAACCACGCTCAGCGCCGATGTCGTGCGCGGGCTGGTGGGCACTGTTTCATCCGACATTCTGGAAGACGTGATGAATGCGGTCGCGGCAAACAACAGTCCTGATGTGCTGCGTATTGTCGACAAGCTGCTGGTGGAAGGGCAAAGCGCGCAGCACTTCGCGCGACAGATGGTCCGCTTCCTGCGCAACGTGCTCGTGGCCAAAGTGGCGGGAAGCGATACTCACGTCCTGCAGATTTCGACCGATGAGCGAGAGCGAGTGGCGCGCGTTGCGGAAGCCTTCAGCGAAGAGGACCTGGCGCGCTTTCTGCAAATCATGCTGCGCACGCACAACGATCTCAGTTACAAGCAGGAGCAGCGCTTCCATCTCGAGCTGGGCCTGCTCAAGCTGGTACATGCGCAACGCCTGCTGCCGCTGGAAGAGCTGCTTAGCGGCGAACCGGTGAAGCTTGCTGGAGCAACACCGTCGCGCGGAGGTGCGTCTTCCCTGCCCGCGTCACGGGTTGCAGCGCCGGCTGCGCGACCAGCGCCGGCGCCTTCGCGGGCGACGAGCTCGTCTGCGGCAGAGGTGGCGAACCCCCGACCTGCATCGTCCACGCCGTTTAGCAAGCCGTCTCCGTTTGAATCGGATCGTACCCGCAAGTCGGAGATGAAGAGCGAGGTGGCGCAGCAGACGCAAGCAATCGGCGCCGGCACTGCAACGGCAGTAGCCGTCGAACCCGAGCCGCCGATCGCAACGGCACCTGAGCCGGAAGTCACACTCGACATCCTGCGCGGAGCTGTTCTTGATGCGCTCGAAAGTTCCGGGCAGCAGATGCTGGCGCACAACCTGGAGCAGGGCGAGTGGGCCGCCCGCGGTACAGAGATCACTGTCAAAGTCGGGCTATCGCAGGTGCTGATCGACGTTGCCCTCGGCGAAGCTCCCAAGCGCGTGATTCACAACGCGTTGGCGAAGGCCGCCGGCAAGCCGCTGCGCTTCAAGATGGAGAACGGCGGCGCCGGGTTCACCGCAAAGTCTGCCGCGCCGCGCCCGGCAAACGGCAGTGGCAACGGAGCGAGTGCGCGCAGCCGAGCCATGTCCGATCCTGTCGTGAAACAGATGCAGGAGACCTTTGGCGCCGAGATTCGCACTGTCATCGATCTCAAGGAGCGCAGTTAAGAGGCACGAAATTATGGGTAATTTCAATTTGCAAGACATGTTGGCGCAGGCGCGCGAACAGGCCGGCAAGCTGCAGGAGAAGATGCAGCAGATCGTAGTCGACGCATCATCCGGCGGCGGCAGCGTGACCGTGAAGATGAATGGGCAGAAGCATCTGCTGAGCGTCGTCATCGAGTCCGAGGTCGTGAAGTCCGGCGACGTCGAGATGCTGCAGGACCTGGTGATCGCCGCCGTCAATCAGGCTTCGCAGAAGGTCGATGACGCGATGAAGTCCAGCCTGGGTGGAATGTTCGGCGGCATGGGCCTGCCGGGACTGTAAGGAGCCTGCCTTGTCGCGTTTTGCCGAGCCCATGGCTCGACTCATCGAAGAACTCAAGAAGCTGCCCGGCGTAGGCAGCAAGACCGCGCAACGCTTCGCGTTTTACATCCTGCGCGCCAGCGATGAAGACGCCGAACTGCTCGCCGATGCTGTGCGCCAGGTAAAGGCCAGCCTGCATCTCTGCACCATCTGCAACAACATTACGGACGTTGATCCGTGCGTGTATTGCAGCAGCCCGACGCGCAACCAGCGCCTGGTGTGCGTCGTCGAGGAGCCCACCAATATCGCCGCCATCGAGAAGATTCGCAATTACAACGGCGTGTATCACGTGCTGCACGGTGCGTTGTCGCCTCTGCACGGCGTTGGTCCGGAGCAGCTACGGATCGCCAACCTCGAGCGGCGCGTGCAGTCGGGCGGCCTCGACGAGCTTATTCTCGCAACCAATCCCACGGTCGAGGGCGAAGCAACAGCGACCTATCTCTCGCGCATGTTTCGCGGCTCAGGCGTGAAGGTCACGCGCATTGCCACCGGAGTTCCTGCCGGCAGCGACATCGAATACGCCGACGAGGTCACGATGCAGAAGGCCATCGAAGGCCGCAGCGAGCTCTAGCCAGCGGGCGTCGGTCGAAACTAACATCCTGCAAGTCTGAATTGGGATACACTTCCTCTGCAAAACTGAAGAACAGGAGTTCATTATGGCCTCGACTTCGCAAGCTCTCAGCGACTGGTTTCGACTCGCCCCCTCTCCGCGGCCGCTGCAGGGCGCCGACCAGTGGCACGTGTTTTTGTCGTATCGCTCGGTTGATCGTGCCTGGACCATGAACCTCTACGACGTTCTGACCCAGCATGGCTACAAGACTTATATCGACCAGTGTGCGCTGCCTCCGGGGAGCGAACTGACGGCGCGGCTTCAGGACGCGCTACAGACCAGCCAGTCGGGAGTGTTGATATGGTCGCGCGCGACCAGCGATTCCGCCTGGGTGACGAAGGAATACAGCACGCTGGACCGCATGGCGACCATGAAGGCGGGGTTTTATTTTGTCCCGGTTCGGCTCGACAACTCAGAGCTGCCGGCATTCGTGGCCAATCGCGTTTATCTCGATTTCAGCTCTTATCCGGACGGGCCTAACGGAAGCGACCTGATGCGGCTGCTGCATGGCATTGCGGGGCAGCCATTAAGCCGCGAAGCCGCCGACTTCGCCCTGCATCTCGATCAGGACGCCAAACAGGCAGTCGACGACGTGAACGCGGCGATCTTTAACCGCGATCCCGATGCCCTGCTCGACCTGTTCAAAGCGGGCGGCCTGCCCTGGCAAACTTCTTCGGCTCTGGCCTGCAAGGCGGCCGAAGGACTGATCAAGCTGAAGCGCAACGACGACGCGATCGCAATGCTCGCTCAAGTCGAACAGCAGTTTCCGCGCGCAATTCGCCCGCAGCAGTTGCACGCCCTGGCGCTGGCCCGGCGCGGCAGCAGGTGACGACCTGAAGCAAGCACAACGCACCCTGGGCCGGCTGTACCAGGACGGGCAACGCGACCCGGAAACTCTCGGCATCTACGCACGCACCTGGATGGATCGCTATGGCAAATCCAAAGACCCTTCCGACCTGCAACAGTCGCGCGATCTTTATGCCGAAGCCTTCCAGCGAGCGCCCGACGATTACTACACCGGGATTAATGCTGCGGCCAAGAGCGTGCTGCTGGGCACTCCGGACGATATCGTCCTCGGCGCAAAGCTCGCGGACCAGGTGCAGAAAATCGTGGGGACTGACCCTGTCCAGGGCGACTACTGGAAGACGGCGACCGTGGGAGAGGTTTTCCTGTTGATGAAGAACTACGCGGATGCGGCGCGGCTGTACAAGGCGGCGGTGGCGATGGCGCGGGCTGAGGTAGGCTCGCATGAGTCTACCTGGAAGCAGGCCTGCCTGGAAATGAAGCAGCTCAATCCCACGGCTGACGAGCGGGCGCTAGTGCGAGCGGCGTTTGCGCATTTGCCGGATTGCGATCAGTTGATCGGGACGTAAACAAAACCACAGAGGCACGGAGGCACAGAGAATTGACAAATCAGTTCTGAATCTTAGATCTCCGTGTCTCTGTGCCTCTGTGGTTAAAAACTCAGGCGGCGGGGTGTTCCGTCGTGATCGTCTCCAGCCCATGGCCATGCGGTCCAACTTCGCGCTGATGCAGCAGGAAGGCGAAGGTTAGGCCCAGGAATCCCAGAATCGAGAAAATCTGCATGCCCAGGCGATAGCCTTGCGGGTTAATGGCGCTGGCACCGGCGTGATCGTTGGCCCAGCCGATCAGCACGTTGAAGCCGAATAGTCCGATGTTCTGGATCATTGTCATCAAACCGTACGCGGTGCCCAGTTTTTCCTGTCCCACAATGTAGGCCACCGAGGGCCACATCACCGCCGGGATCAGGGCGAAGGCGAAGCCCATCATCGCCATGGGAACGTACAGACTCACGCTGGTGTAGCCCATCATCAGGTAAACCGGGATGAGCAGCACCGACCCGAACATCATGAGCAGGGCGCGTTTGCCGACGCGGTCAACAAAGAACCCGAACAGCGGAGTGCCGAACATGGTGAACAGCGTCAACATCCCGAGCAGGTTTCCACCCAACTGGCGCGAGGCGCCGTGGGCATCCATGAAGAACTTGATGCCGAAGGTTTCAAACGGGAAGATTGCCGAGTAGAACACGATGCAGAGGGCGACGATGTACCAGTAGGAAACTCCGAACTTGAAGATGTCCTTCAGAACCACCTTATCGGTCGAGCCCTCGCCCAGGGCATAGGTCCGCTCGGAATAGGCTTCCAGAATCCAGTACGCAATTGCTCCGAGGAACGAGACCCCCGCGAAGCCAACCGCGATCAGCAGCGGCGTGCGCCAGCTTGCATAAGCGCCTTTCGCCCAGGTTGGCGACGTCTGTGCCAGCAAGGTTCCGAATCGCGCCAGCATCAGGTTAATGCCGAAGGCAAAGCTCAGCTCTTTGCCGCGAAACCACTTCGCAACCGCAGTGGTGACCGCGACAATCAGCGACTCTGCACCGAGGCCAAAGATGAGCCGCCCGGTCGCCATGACGTAGAGGTGTGGCGCCATAACGGTGACCACAGAGCCAATCAGGCAGATGCTGGCGAACAGCATTAAGGCTTTGCGGGTGCCGAGGCGGTCGACGATCAGGCCGCCAATCAGCACCATGATGACGTTGGGGGCGCTGTAAATTCCTTGCAGAAGGCCGATGTTCGAGTCCGAAAAGTGCAACTGCTTGGACAGCAGGTCGGCGATCGGCTCAACGCAGTCGTAGACGTAGTAGTTGCCGAAGATCGGTATGCTGACCACGAGCAGCACCAGCCAGCGAAAGAACTTGCTGGGCTCGGGACGAGTGTCAACTATCGCCTGCACCTCTGCCATCGGAAGGACTCACCTTTCATGCGGACCCAAGCTTAATTAAGAGGAAAGGAAAAGATAACAGACAGCGCAGAAAACCCGTTCGACTCTCAATGTGATATCATGATATCGTTTTCTTGGAAGGTTGAGGCATATGGCGCAATTGGTGGTTCGCAACCTCGAAGATGAGGTGAAAAATAAGCTGCAACGGCGCGCCCGTCGGCATGGTCGAAGCATGGAAGAGGAAGTGCGTGACATCCTGCGGAATGCCACCAATGAAGAAGCAGGGAGCGGTAATCTAGGTAGCGAGATCGCAGCCCTGTTCCGTGGATTAGGTTGGGATAAAGAGATACCTGAGCTACGCGGATACCAGGTCAAGCCAATCACGTTCAAGCCGTGATAATCCTGGACAGCAACGTTGTCTCGGAACTAATGCGTGAGAGCCCGAATCATCGGGTGCTTAAGTGGCTCGACAGCCAACCAGCCGCCTCCGTATGGACGAATTCCGTCACTGTGTTTGAGGTACGCTTTGGATTGCAAATCATGGCGACCGGCAGACGCAGAGATCTTCTGATAAATGCTTTGGAAGCTGCCCTCGAGGCCATAGGCGGCAGGGTTGCGCCTTTCGATGACATGGCTGCCACGCGGGCGGCCGAGTTGATGGCCGCTCGGCAAAAGCAAGGCCGGCCCGGCGAGCTGCGAGATACCATGATTGCGGGGATAGCGCTTGCGCATCACGCTACCTTGGCAACGCGTAATACCGCCCATTTCAAAGATCTCTCGGTCCCTGTCGTAAATCCCTGGACCGCCTGACTTAGTCTCGCTACGATCCAACAAACCGCGCATAGAGGCTGCGCGCGATCGCCGTATCGGTCGTCCCCTTGATGATGGCCCGGCCATCGGGAAAGAGTGTCATCTCATAGGGCTCGCGCCAGAACTTCAGTACAAATTCGTTGTGCCGCACAGTGCCATGAGTGCTGAGGCGGCGGGTCATCTCGGCAAAGTCGACTGGGCGCTGTCGTTCGTGAATCTGCACCGAATTCCTTCCACACAACGTGATGTGCGGACGCCCTTCGCCGCCCAGGTGCACGAAGTCGCGCTGCTGGCAGGCTCGGCAATCCGCACGCGGCCGGGCCGCACTGATTTCGGCGTGATCGTTCGACCACACGTCGTACGACAGCAATGTCCGACGCAACTTGTCGCGCGCGCCGACGGCCAGCTTCATCGCCTCAGTGGCGGCGATTGAGGCCATCAGATTCACTGCTGAGTTGAGGATTCCCGAGGTATCGCAGGTCTCGACCAAACCTCGCGGCGAGTCAGGAAAGATACACGCCAGGCAGGCCGTCTCGCCGGGCAGCACGTTCAGGGTCACTCCGTAGCTGGCTACGGCGGCGGTATAAATCCAAGGAATGCCGGCGCTCACCGCATAGTCGTTGATCAGGTATCGGGTCTCGAAGTTGTCGGTCCCATCGAGGACCATATCGACGTGCGCCAGCAACTCTTCTGCGTTGTCCGGGGTTAAATCAACCGAGTGTGGCTCCACAACAATCTCGGAATTGAACGCGCCAATCTTTCGTGCGGCGGCTATGGCCTTGGGCAGACTCTCGGCGGCGTCGGCCTCGTCGAAAAGCACCTGCCGTTGCAGGTTGCTGGGCTCGACGTAGTCGCGGTCGATGAGCCGCAGATAGCCAATGCCGGCACGGGCCAACAGCGAAGCCAACGCCGATCCGGTCGCCCCGCAACCCACGATGGCAATGCGAGCAGCCGCCAGCCGCTTCTGACCTTCCGCGCCGATTGGCGGGAAAAGAACCTGCCGGGAGTACCGTTCTGAGGAATCCAACTAACGACCTGCTTTCTAGAACCCTGCTTGTTTATTATAGGAACTTCACTTCAGGTTCGACGGGGGCGCGGCCTACGACCGATATCGGGCCTGCCAGGCGGCATGCGATGGCCCTCGGGCACCCATTCTGAAAGATTGATTGTCTGCACCTGAGAACAGCGTGACCTTCATGAAGCCAGTGCCCGCAGCTCAGTTCCGGTGCGTATTGTGGGTCGCCCTGTTGCTTATGGCTGCGTCTCTGGCGCGAGGACAAGCGGCTTCAACCCAGGACCAGTCCACCGCTCAGGAGAACCCCACCTACGACCTGAGTGCGCTCTCACGCTATGAAGGCCGCGTGGTGAGGCAAGTTGACTTTCGCGGCCTCGCCGCAACCGATACCTCCATGCTGCGGCGCCTTGTGCCCATCCGGGAAAATGAGCCTCTTACTCGAGAGGAACTTCAGCAAAGCCTGCGCACTCTCTATGCCACAGGCCTATTTGCCAGCCTTGAAGCTGAGGCCGACACGGTGCCCGGTGGTATCGCGCTCACCTATGTCGTCAAAGAAAATTACTTCAATGGTCAGATTCGAGTTCAAGGGCTGAAGGACAATGGATCGCCACGCCCCGGCGATTTGATAAATGCGACCCGGCTCGATCTGGGCGAACTGTTTTCCGAAGACGATGTCCAAAGCGGCCTGCAGCGGATGAAAAAAGTGCTGGCGGATTACGGCTACTACGTGGCCACAGTTACCTACCAGTTAACGCCACACGAAAACAGCCGCCAGATGGACGTCACCTTCCTGGTGGACCAGGGACCGATCGCCCGTGTCGGTACGGTGACAATTCACGACGACACCGGCATCGATCCAGCCAGGATACAGAAGATCACCAAGCTGAAGAGCGGCGCCAAGGTGAGCATCGACCATCTGTCGCGCGCCATGGAGCGGCTGCGTAACTACTATCAGAAGAACGATCATCTCGAAGCGCAGGTGCGCCTCGCCAGCCGCAACTATCACGACGACACCAACAAGCTTGATTACAACTTCAACGTCGACGAAGGCGTCCAAGGTCGTGATCACCGCGCAGGGAGAGAAGATCAGCCAGCGTCAGCTTAAGAAGCTGATTCCCGTGTACCAGGAGAACACGGTCGACGAGGACCTGCTGAACGAGGGCCGGCGCAACCTGCGCACTTACATGCAGACCAAAGGCTACTTCGACGCAGCGGTCGATGTGGCCCGCAAGGAAGATCCTGAACGCGACCTGGTCAATATCGTTTACACCATCAATCCTGGCGAGCGGCACAAACTCGCTGCCGTCGAAGTCACCGGAAACCACTACTTCACCACGGCGACGATTCGTGAGCGATTGACCATCACCCCATCGACCTGGGTAGAGCAGACCGGCCGCTTTAGCCAGAAGATGCTGACCGACGATGTTGCCAGCATCAAGGCCCTCTACTTCAACAACGGGTTTATGGCGGTCAAGATCGATACTGAGCTGATCAGCGATTACGACAGCAAGAAGGAAAACATCGCGGTCAAGATCAAGATCGACGAGGGTCCCGCAGACGCGAGTCGGCGATTTGAAACTCGTGGGCAACAACGCCTTCGGGACCGACACACTCGAGTCCTTCCTCACCAACCTGCCGGGACAACCTTACAGCGAAGCTAACCTCATCAATGACCGCGACGCCATCACGCTGTTCTATTACAACAACGGCTACCCCGACGTGCAGTTTGAAGCCATACCCACGCTCATGGCAGGCGATGGGCTGCGCGAAAACCTGGTGTACAAGATCACCGAAGGCGGCAAGGTTGACGTGGACCGTGTCGTCGTCACCGGGCTGGAGTACACCCGCCCCTACATCGTCGACCGGCAACTGCGGATACACGATGGCGACCCGCTGAGCCAGGCCTCGATGATCAACTCGCAGCGGCGGCTGTATAACCTCGGCATCTTTAACGAAGTCAACACAGCAGTACAGAATCCCGACGGCCAGGTTCCGCAGAAAGATGTTTTGTTCGACTTGACCGAAGCCAAACGCTGGACCTTCCGCTATGGCGGCGGAATCGAGTTCGCGACGGGCAATCTGCCCAGCACCAGCAATCCCCAGGGCAAGACCGGCGTCAGCCCCAACGGCGTGCTGGAGATCACGCGCCTCAACATGTTCGGCAAAGACCAGACGCTCACTATGCGCTTCCGCCTGGGCTTGCTTACGCGGCGCGGACTGATCAGCTACGATGCCCCTCGTCTTTTCCGCCGTGAAAACTGGCGCGTGACCTTCAGCGCCTTCTACGACAACACGGCCGACGTAAACACCTTCGCCTCCGAGCGCCTGGAAGGCAGCGTACAGGTGGAGCAGCGGTACAGCCGCTTCACCACACTGCTGTATCGCATGAGCTACGAGAGGTTACGTGTCGATCCCAATAGTCTGGTCATCGATCCCAACCTGATTCCCCTGTACTCGCAGCCGGTGCTGGTTGCGATCCCAAGTTTCACTTATATTCGCGACCGTCGCGACAGTCCGATCGAGTCGACGCGTGGCAGCTACACCGCCTGGGACATCGGCATTGCGACCAGCGCGCTGGGCTCGCAATCGAACTTCACGCGCACACTGGTCGACAACTCCAGCTACTACACGATTAAGAAGAAGTGGGTATTGGCGCGGCGCACGCAAATCGGAATCGAGCGTCCCTACGGGAAGAACTTCTACGGCACGGGCAATCCTGAGACAGCTATTCCTTTGCCAGAGCTGTTCTTCGCCGGTGGCAGCAATTCGCTGCGCGGCTTCTCCATCAACCAGGCCGGACCGCGCGATCCGGACAGCGGCTACTCCATCGGTGGACAGGGCCTGTTCGTGAACAACCTTGAGCTGCGTACTCCGCCGGTGGAGCTACCCATCATCGGCGGCGGTGTGAGTTTCGTATTTTTCCACGACATGGGAAACGTCTTCAGCACGCGCCAACGAAATTCTCAGCGGAATCACCCGTATCCATCAGCCATCTCTGGCCGACTGCGCTCCGGCGGCCAGCACCGTCCCTTGCAACTTCAGCTATAACCCGCAGGCGATCGGCACGGGTGTTCGCTACAAGACTCCCATAGGGCCTATACGACTGGACCTCTCGTACAACTTCAACCCGACGCGCTATCCCATCCGCGAACAGGATAGGGTCACGTCATTGCGGCACATCAACTTCTTTTTCAGTATTGGACAAACCTTCTAATGCGACGACACATTGCCACACTTCTCGGCTCTCTCTTACTCCTCGCCATCGTTCCGCTTTCGTTCGCGGGCGAGGTCATCGACGGCGTGGTCGCCACCGTAAATCGCAAGCCTGTCTTGCGCAGCCAGTGGGACGAGGCCGTCCGCTTCGAGGCCTTCATGCACCAGAAGCAACTGGTGGACGTCTCCGAGCAGGAGCGGGTCGCAGCGCTGCAACGCCTGATCGACCGCGAATTGCTGGACGCGCAGATGACGGACGAGAAAGCTCTGCGGCCGTCGGACACGGAACTTAAGAACGACCTTGCGAAGCTTCGCGAGAAGTTCCACGCGGAGGGCGACGATGCGAGTTGGCAGGCTCTGATGCGCTCCTACAGCTTGACCGAGGAGACAATCGCGGCCCATCTAAAAGATGAAGTGCAGGTGATGAACTTCATCGATGTGCAACTGCGCCCGAATGTGCGTATTCAGGATGCCGATGTGCAGGCTTATTACCAGGCAACGCTGGTACCAGACTTGAAGCAGAACGGGGCGCGCCAGATTCCGCTCGACGAAGTCGCGCCGAAGATTCGCGAGCTGCTAGTACAGCAGCATATGGACGAGATGCTTGATGCCTGGCTACACAATCTGCGCCAGCAGTCGCACATTCAGACGCTCGTCCCGCTGCCAACGATGAATGCCTCGGTGGGCTCGACCAACTCACCAGGAGGTAAATAAGACGAAGCCTTCGCTACAGCACGATATGGAAGACATGCCCGCGAAGAACGGCGGACGGCTTTTCATGCGCCTTTTGCTGGTCGGCGTTGTTGGCCTTCTTCTCGTCGGCGGATGTGTTGCTGTCGTCCTGTATCTGCGTAGTCCCCAGTTCAACGATCTTGTCCGGCAAAAGGTGGTTTCATCGCTCGAAGACGCGACGGGCGGGCGTGTTGATCTGGGCTCTTTCCACTGGAATCTTGCCAAGCTAGACTTCGAAGCCAACAACCTCACGCTGCATGGCTTGGAGCCGTCGACCGCCGCACCGCTGGCTCAGGTCGCAACTGTGCGGGTTCGCGCGCGCGTGGTGTCACTGCTACAAAGGCGAGTTGACTTTACGTACCTCGAGCTGGATCGCCCGCAGATCAACCTGATCGTCGCTGCCGACGGCAAAACCAATCTGCCTGAGCCGAAAGTGAAGAGCGCTTCTGATCCGGTGCAGCAGTTGTTCGATCTCGCCATCGGACGAGCCGAACTACATAACGGGCAGCTTCAGATCAACGACCGTCAGCTACCGCTTGATTTCGCTGCCAACGACATCGTCCTCGCGACCAGCTTCGATCGCCATGATCGACGCTACGATGGCGCACTCTCGGTCGGGAAGATCAACGCGAAATACCAGGACTATCGCGACTTGCCGCTGGCCGCCCAAACAGAGTTCAGCGTGTGGCCGACGCGCGCACAGATTAAGCGACTGACGCTGAGGTCGCAAAGCTCTCACGCTGAGCTAAGCGGAAGTATCGACAACTTCAGCAACCCTGAAACTCACGTGAACTACTCGGCGACCCTTGACCTGCCACAGGTCGCAGCCATTGCACGGGTGAGCGGCATTCGCAAAGGCACGGCCACGATCGATGGCAGCGGCAGTTTCGCTCCCGGAGAGTATTCGACATCGGGCAAGCTATCGGCTCGTGACATCGAGGACGTAGCTACCGGCTTACAGCTTCGCAACGCCAGCCTTCGCACTGACTTTCAGGCCAGCAACGCGGGCCTCAAACTGAACAACATCGCCGGACAGTTGCTCGGTGGAGAGGTGAGAGGCAAAGCCGAAGCTGTCAACGGAACACCCGGACGTGGCACGGCGGAACTGAAGCTCGCCGGTATATCGCTGGCCGAAGCATCGCGACTGCTCTCCAGCCCGGCGATGCCACTGGAAAAGCTAAAGCCTGCCGGCACTCTGGACGGCGGACTTGAAGCTGACATGGCGGGGCACTCCAACGCGCGGCATCGCAGAGTTTGACCTTCGCGTCAACGCACCCGCGCAGGCCGCCGCCGTGATCAGCTTGCGCTTTCCGGCGTCGTGCGTGGCTCGTACGATCTCAATTCTGGTGTAGTCGAGCTTGGTCCGCTGCAGCTCTCTACCTCGGCGACTCAGATCGATGCTTCCGGCCGCATAGGGTCGCGCTCTACCAGCCTGAATACCAGCCTGCAAACCACCAGTCTCGCGGAGATCGACGACATCCTGAGTGCTCTCGGCCAGCCTCCCATCCCGCTGCAGCTTGCGGGCCAAGCAAGCTTCCACGGCACCATCAGCGGCGAGCTTCGCAGTCCAGAGATTGCCGGCCACTTGCAGGCTACTCAGTTCTCTTATCCCTACGCCCCGTCGCCATCGCCGAACTCCGCCGTCCCGCAGCCGCAGACAATTCACGTTGATACCTTCAACGGCGATATCTCTTATTCCAGTTCGAAGGTGTCGTTCCATCACTCGACGGTTCAGAGCGGTGCGACGACCCTCAACCTCGATGGCTCCGCGGCGCTGGAGAACGGCAATTTCGTCGACAACTCGGCTTTCGAGCTGCACGCTGTCATGCACAACGGTGATGTGACGAGCATTCAGAAGATGCTGGGCACGGACTATCCGCTCACCGGAGACGCCAACGTGACGCTGCAGGCTTCGGGCACGAAAGCCATGCCGCACGCCCACGGATCGTTTGCGCTCACCAAAGCAACCGCCTATGGACGTCCCATCAATTCCCTGTCCGGCGACGTTTCACTGCAAGGCCACGATCTAAGGCTCGCCAATGCGGAACTAAAGGGGCCCGGCGGCACGGTCTTCGGCTCCGGAGCTTACAACCTCACTTCACAGGAGATGCTGGCTGACCTGCACAGCGAGGATATTCAGCTTGCACATGTTCCCGAACTCCAGTTAGAGAAGCTGAGCACGGCCGGTGTGGCTAACTTCAAACTGCACGCTACGGGCACGCCGCAGAATCCCGCTGTCGACGCTCATCTGCGAATCGACAAACTTGTACTCAACCAGGAGCACGTGGGCGCACTGACCCTTGATGCCGTCACTCACGGGCACGAGATGGTCATTACCGGGCGATCCAATTTCCAGCACGCCGTTCTGGCCATCGACGGAAACGTTGGCATGCACGGTGACCTGCCGGGCACGCTCGATATGCAGTTCCGCGATCTCGATATCGATCCGTTCCTAACAGAAGAAATCAAGGGCCAGATCACAGCGCACTCTGCTGTCGCGGGCAAGGTGCATCTGGCAGGTCCATTTCGCAAACCTGAAGAACTGAGCGGCGGATTGAATGTTGACAGCTTCCACGCAGAGTTCGACAAGATTTCGGTCCAGACTGACGGCCCTATCGAGATAGCGCTCTCTCAAGGTGCACTTGATTTCAAGCGTTTCTTCTTGAGCAGCGCGGATACCGAACTGAAAATCACCGGCACGGCCGGGCTCACCAAAGCTCGGCGGCTTGAACTGCAGGCGGTTGGCTCTGTGAACATGGCGTTGCTGCAAACGCTGAATCCGGAGCTGACTTCCAGCGGCAAAGCCACCGTCGACGTACAAGTCGGGGGCACGATGCCAAAGCCTCTCATCACCGGCACGGTCCAGGTAGCCAATGTTTCCGTGTCCGACATTGACTTACCGGCGGCGCTCTCCGACCTGAACGGATCGATGGTCTTTAATCAGAGCCGGCTGGAAATTGAAAAGATGGTTGGACACGTCGGGGGAGGCACAGTTCAGTTTGCCGGCTACATCGGGTACGCGAATGGGATGACCTTCAACATGACCTCGGAGGGCAACGACATTCGCTTCCGCTATTCCGGCCTCAGCGTCACCGCTAATCAGGATCTGAAACTCCAGGGCACGTCCAAGAATGCCACCGTCTCGGGCGATATCACCATCACGCGCTTTGCCCAGATTCCGTCCGCCGACATTGCCGCAGCATTCGCCAATACCTCGGCTCCCGTTCCCAATGCCACTTCCCCGCTGAACGCTCTGCATCTCGACGTTCACGTACGCTCTGCTCCCGAACTGACGGTGCAAACCTCGCTGGCCAAGCTATCAGGCGACGCCGACCTGCGCCTCAAAGGGACGGCGCTGAATCCCATTCTGCTGGGTCGCGTGAACATCGCACAGGGCGATTTCAAGATCAACGGCCAGAAGTACTACCTGGAGCGCGGGGACATTACGTTCGCGAACCCGGTACGCATCGATCCGCTGCTGGACGTCGAGGCCAAAACGCGCGTGCGCGACTTCGACATCACGATCGGCTTGCACGGCACATTGGAACGCCTTTCCACCACCTATCGTTCCGATCCGCCTCTCTCCAGCGAGGACATCATCTCGCTGCTGACGCTGGGACGTACTCAGCAGGACTACAACACGGCGACGGGTTCTGGCGGGGCGAACCTCGGCGAAGCAACCGGTAATGCCGTAATTGGTGCCGCGATCAACCAGCTTGTCTCCAATCGCGTTTCACGTCTGTTCGGCGTGAGCGCGATACGCATCAATCCTGCGGTCGGCGGCCCTGACAACAATCCCAACGCCAGGCTTACGGTGGAGCAGCAGGTCTCAAGCACTGTCACGATTACCTACATCACAAACCTGGCCCGCTCGGCACAGCAGGTGCTTGAGTTTGAATACAACGTCACCCGCGACTACACCATCAACGCCATACGCGACGAAAATGGCGTCGTAAGCTTCGACCTGCTGATTCGAAAACGTAGGAAGTAAGTGTTGCGGCGGACCGGATGCCCAACACGCGCCGCTCAGCCAATGTTTTGCGTCAGGGCCCGACTACAGAGGCTGCCAAGGGGTCAGCCCCGGGGGGATAACACGATCGTTGGTCACCGCGAAGTTTAATGTGACCGCAAACTGGCTCAACACGCGAGACTCCTGCAACTGTCACCGAAGTGCGCCATCGCATGGTGCAGGAACAGTTGCGCGCACGCGGCATCCGCGATGAGCGCGTCCTGGCAGCAATGGCCAAAGTGCCACGCGAAGAGTTCGCCCCAACCGAGAGCCTCACCCAAGCCTATGGCGACTTCCCTCTGCCCATCGACGCGGGGCAAACCGTGTCCCAGCCTTACATCGTGGCTTCGATGATCGAGGCGCTCGCGGTCGAGCCGACAGACCGCGTCCTCGAGGTCGGCACTGGCACCGGATACGAAGCCGCCATCCTGGGCGAGCTCGCGGCAGAGGTTTGGACGCATCGAGCGCGTGCCCGAACTGGCGCGGCAGGCGCAGGAGATTCTGGCGCGGCTAGGATACAACAACGTTCATGTGATCGAACGCGACGGCTCTTTGGGACTGCCTGAGCATGCACCGTTCGCGAAGATTTTGGTGGCCGCGGCTGCGCCAGCCGTTCCTCAGAGCCTGATCGACCAGTTAGCTGAAGGCGGATCGTTGGTGATTCCTGTCGGCAGCCGCGTCGAGCAGCAGATTTACCTGATTCGCAAGGTAAATGGTGAAGCGATAACCACGCAGCGCGAGTTGTGCCGCTTTGTGCCGCTGGTCGGTCAGCAAGGATGGGGAGCGTAAACCCAGGCTTCTCTGGCACTTTGCCCCGCCTGACGGTCCGCATCGCTAAACCAGCCGCTTTGTGACGTATGTCACACCCCCTCGTGATTAGCACACTCTGTCGGGCAGCATGGGCCTTTATACTTGAAACCACGAGAGCGCGACAGGTTCTGGTCCGCTCATTGGGGTTTATGCCGCTAATTTGGCTTCGAGTCGCGGTCGCTTTTTACAGCGTCGGCTTGGTCTATTCCATCCTGCTGCTCAGCAAGCGAGGTGACTTGCTGGCGAAGGTCGTGGAACCGGCCGTCGGACTCGGACTCATCTTTCATTTTGTTTCGCTGGTTGAATCCTTCGCGCTCTCCGGCCATTTTTCACTCGCTTCCATCCACAACTCCGAGTCGATCCTGGCCTTCCTGGCGATGGTGGTGTTCTTCGTATTCTTTGTCGGATATCGCACCGTTTCGCCGGGCGTGGTGATTTTCCCGATCGTGTTTCTTTTGACGCTCGCGTCGGCGATTGGGCAGAAGCCGGTCACCTTGACCTCTCCTCTGCTGCGCAGCGGATGGGTCTTCGTACACGTGGTGCTTATCTTCACCGGTTACGCCGGGCTGTTCCTCAGCTTTGGAGCCAGCCTGCTGTACATCGTGCAGGAGCGCTCGCTGAAGTCGAAGCGCCAGGCGCACGCTGCTGACGTGGCTGCCACCGCTGCAAACCATCGACGAGATTTGCTACAACTCGCTGCTCTTCGGCTTCCCCTTCATGACGCTGGGTCTGGCTGCGGGATCGGTACTGGCCATCGATAAATACGGGCCGCTGTTCTTTTACGATCCGAAGATTCTGCTGTCGTTCGTGATGTGGATCGTCTACCTGCTCCTGCTTTACATGCGCTGGAGTTCGGGATGGCGCGGCCGCCGCGCTGCCCTGCTGGCCACGGTAGCGTTCGTGGTGGCGCTCGGCGCATGGGCGGCGAACTATTTCAGTCGGGTGCATAGCTTCCGATCATGAACCTGATCGTCATCGGCGTGAACCACCAGACAGCTCCTGTGGAGGTGCGCGAGCAGTTCGCCATTTCTGAGGCGCGGCTTGCCGGAAGCCGTGAAGCTTCTGGCATCGCATCCCGGCGTGGAAGAGGCGATGATCGTCTCGACCTGCAACCGGGTCGAACTGGTGGCGCGTACCAAAGACGGCCTGGCCGACATTCGCGATTGCATGCAGACAGCTTGTACGGTATCGATCCGACTCCGTATCGCAAGCACCTGTACGAATATCGCGACCGCGATGCGATCAAGCATGTGTTCCGTGTCGCCTCGAGTCTGGACTCGATGGTGGTCGGTGAACCGCAGATCCTGGGACAGGTGAAAGAAGCGTACGCAACCGCGAGAGCCGTCGGCGCGATTGATTCGCAGCTCGATGCCCTGTTGTCGCGCGCCTTCGCCGTTGCCAAGCGGGTTCGCACCGAGACCGCCATCGCCACCTCGGCGGTATCGATCGCGTCGGTGGCAGTCGACTTGGCGCAGAAAATCTTCGGCAATCTCGATGGCAAAAGCGTCTACCTCGTCGGTGCTGGCAAGATGTGCGAGTTGGCCGCGCGACATCTTGCTGGCGCACGGTGCGAAGAAAATCTACGTCGGCAATCGCACGTTCGAACGCGCAGTGGCCCTGGCCAAGAAGTTCAACGGCGAGGCGATTCCCTTCGAGAAGCTGTACGACACAGTCGATCTCGCTGACATCGTCATCAGCTCTACCGGCGCGCCTCATACCATTTTCCGCAGAGAGCACGGCGAGAAGTTCCTGAGCAAGCGGCGCAACCGCCCGATGTTCTTCATCGACATTGCGGTACCGCGCGACGTCGATCCGGAGATGAACAAGGTTGACGGCATCTTCGTGTACGACATTGACGACTTGCAGCAGGTCGTAACTTCACATATCTCCGACCGAAGGGTCGAGGCCGATCGCGCCGAAGCCATCGTCGAAAACGAAGTCGAGAAGTTTCTGGCGCGGCTGCAAACGCTCGATGTAGTGCCGACCATCGTCTCGCTGCAGGAGCATCTTGAAACCGTGCGCCAGGCAGAAATCGATCGCCTGCGCGGACGTCTGGGCACGCTCACGCCCGAGCAGGAAATGGCGGTCGACGCGCTCACCAAAGGCATCATCAACAAAATCATGCACACGCCCATTACCACGTTGAAGACGGCGGCGCGCGAATCTTCGGAGGCCACAACCGTGATTGACCTAGTGCGCAAGCTGTTCAATCTGCGCGAAGTGAAGAAAGCAGCGGCGGCCGGCGAGAGCTGCGGATGCCGCTACTGACAAAGTCGAGGTGCGACGCTGATGGCGCGCCTGCGAATTGGTTCGCGCGGCTCTCAACTGGCGCTCTGGCAAGCACACCACATCTCCGACCTGCTGCGCGAGCGTGGGCACGAAGTCGAGCTGGAGATCATCAAGACTACCGGCGACAAAATCACCGATGTCGCTCTTGCCAAGGTCGGCACCAAAGGCATGTTCACCAAGGAGATCGAAGAGGCGCTGGCCGAAGGCCGCGTCGATCTCGCAGTCCACAGCCTGAAAGACCTGCCGACCGAACTGCCTCCGGGATTCGAATTGGTGGCGATCACGAAGCGGGTGAATCCGCACGATGTGTTCTTGTCGGTCCATTACGATTGCCGTGGACGGCTTGCCGAAGGGCGCGCGCGTGGGCACCAGCAGCCTGCGTCGGCAGGCACAACTGAAGGCGTTTCGCCCCGATCTGGATATCCATCCGCTGCGCGGCAACGTCGATACGCGGGTGCGCAAGCTGGAGCAAGGCGAGTACGACGCGATCATCCTCGCAGCCGCCGGTCTGACGCGCCTGGGCAAGACCGAGTTCATCCGCGAATACTTGCCTGAGAGCTTTCATGTGTCCCGCGGCCGGACAGGGAGCGCTGGGAATCGAAATTCGCGACGGCGATGTTGCGATCGCGCAAGCACCTTGAGTTCCTGAACGATGCCGACTCTCGCGCAGCGACGATCTGCGAACGCGCATTGCTTAACAAGCTGGGCGGCGGCTGCCAGGTTCCTATCGGCGCCTTCGCACAGATAAAGGACGGCGTGCTGCACCTCACGGGAGTGGTCGCGCGGCCAGATGGTTCGCAGGTCCTGCGTGAAGTACAACAGGGCGATGATCCCGTTGCCCTGGGCGAGCAGGTGGGCGATGTTCTTCTGAAGCGCGGCGCGACTGCCATTCTCGAGGATGTGTACGCAGCAGCGGCCGCGGCTCCGCAACAGCCGTGAGCAAGGCTTTGAAACCACTTCCTCTCTCTGGTTGCAGAGTTCTGGTCTCGCGCGCGAA
Source organism: uncultured Acidobacteriaceae bacterium (assembly GCA_963819645.1). Classification (GTDB taxonomy): domain Bacteria; phylum Acidobacteriota; class Terriglobia; order Terriglobales; family Acidobacteriaceae; genus CAVVDY01. The sequence continues at coordinate 1,069,877 of CAWFWZ010000001.1, read as the reverse complement.
GAAGCAGGCAGGTGCGCTCTCGTCCCTGCTGCGTGATCTCGGATGTCAGGTCATTGAGATTCCCTTCATCGAGATTCGCAAACCCAGCTCGTATAGGCCGCTCGACACAGCGCTCAAGAATATTGCCGATTACGAGTGGCTGATCCTGACCAGTGTGAACGGCGTTGAAGCCATGTGTGAGCGGATGGCGAAGAAGAAGGTTGACGCTTCCAGCCTCGCACATTTGAAGATTGCGGCCATTGGTCCGGCGACGAAGAGCGCCATCGAGAAATATGGTCTGCGCGTCGCGGTAACCCCGAAGGAATACATTGCGGAGTCGGTGGTCGCGTCGCTGGAGAAGAAAGTCAAGGGAGAGCGCGTTCTGCTGGTACGTGCGAGGATTGCACGCGACGTGATTCCACGCGAGCTGCGCAAAGCCGGGGCGCTCGTCGATGTTGTCGAAGCCTACGAGACGGTCGCGCCCGAGGCCTCGGCTCGGCGTTTGCGTTCGGTGCTCGCGGGAAATCGCAAACCTCACGCCATCACCTTCACCAGTTCTTCGACGGTAAAGAACTTCGTTAATCTGCTCGGCCTGCGCGGCGCGCGGGCGGCAATCAAAGCTGGCGTGCACACCGCGTCGATTGGCCCTGTCACTTCTGCAACGCTGCGCGAGTTCGATCTGCCGGTAAACGTCGCGGCCAAGCAATACACCATGCAAGGCTTGGTAAGTGCCATTGTCGCTGCTGCGCCCAACCACAATCCCCGCGCACAAACGCGTCGAACGAACAAGCAGTAAAGACTATTGCGCTGAATCTTACCTCGCCGGTTCTGAATCAAAGTTCCCGAGGAAGACACTCCATGCTGAAGGTTGCAATCGTTGTCGGCAGTACGCGTCCGGGCCGCAAGGCCGAAGCCGTTGCCAAGTGGGTTCACCAGATCGCTACAACGCGCGATGATGCCGAATACGAAATCGTCGACATCGATCAATACAAGCTGCCGCTGCTTGATGAGCCGATTCCGCCGTCGCTGCGCCAGTACAACAATCCGCATACGAGAGCGTGGTCGGAAAAGATCGACAGCTTTGATGCATTTGTCTTTGTCACGCCTGAATACAACCACGGCACTTCGGGCGCGCTGAAAAACGCAATCGATTTTCTGTTTAATGAGTGGAACAACAAGTCCGCAGGATTTGTCGGATATGGCAGTGCCGGCGGAGTACGCGCAGTCGAGAACTTGCGACTGGTGATGGGAGAGCTCATGGTTGCCGATGTGCGTGCGCAAGTGGCATTGTCGTTGTTTACCGACTTCGAAAACTACACAACGTTCAAGCCTGCGCCACATCATGACAAATCGGTTCACGCCATGCTCGACCAGGTCATCGCGTGGGGCAACGCGTTGAAGTCGCTCCGCGGGAAGTAGTTTTCTTTTTCCACCGTTTCGAATTCGTCCCACCCTTTCCCAAACGATGGGAAAGGATGGGGCACCTGTGATCTTTCAAGAGGTTGTCCATTCGGTTGGAACCGGAGAAGCTGGTTGTGACGAGCAACTAGTAACTCTGGAGACCGAATGGACTATCACAAGAATGCCCCATGGACAGCTGTCAGTCGAGAGCGTCTGGCCCGTATGGTGATCGACGACGGCGTTAAGGGTAAGTGCTGCGGCTTCACGCTTCAGTGTGAGTGCCAAAACCGCAGCCAAATGGGTAGGCCGCTATCGCCAGTTGGGAGCGGCCGGCCTGGCCGACCGCAGCTCGCGACCGCACCACAGCCCGCGACAGACCGCTTCCTCATTATTAGAAAGGGTTGTTGTTCTTCGCCGGGGCCACATGCCTGGCTACGAGATCGCACGTCGCACCGGCCTAAGTCCGGCCACCGTTAGCCGCGTCCTGCGCCGCGCCCGGCTCAGCCGCTGGCGCGATCTGAACCCGCCGCCTCCCATACAGCGCTACGAGCACCCCCGTCCCGGCGACCTGCTGCACCTGGATATCAAAGGCATGACGCGCTTTTCTGAAGTTAGCCTGCGCGGCGATGGACGCCTGCGCGGTAAGCAGAAACATCCCGGCTTTCTGGCTCTGCATGTGGCCGTGGACGATCACTCGCGCCTGGCCTTTACCCAGATGCTGCCCGATCAAAAGGCCGAAACCACCGTCGCTTTCCTCGCCGCCGCCACCGACTTCTTCGCCACCCACGGCATCGGCGTGCGCGCCCTGCTCACCGACAACGGCTCCAGCTACCGCTCCGCTCAGTTCCGTCAAGCTTGTCAGAACCTGCAGATCAAGCATCGCCGCACCAGGCCATACACCCCCAGAACCAACGGCAAGGCCGAGCGCTTCATCCAGACCGCGCTGCGCGAGTGGGCTTACGCACAACACTGGTCCGACTCAGAGCAAAGAGACGCTCATCTGCAGCCTTGGACCGACTACTACAACCGTGAACGCCCCCATGGTAGCCTCAACTACAAGCCGCCCATCAGCCGCTCCGATTCCGGAACAACGTCTTGATCATCTACCGCTCCTCGCTCAGGATGACAGATGTGCGACTGCTATTCATAGATCGAGCAACCACAGCCGGGCGAAGGTACGTGCACCTTCAAGAAATCAGAGATCACTTTCATCTCGTCGATCTGGGTTTCGACGCGCGAGAACTGATGCCCTTCTCCCTGATAAATCTTTAACTGAACTACGCCGCCTTTTTTCTTGATCGCGTCGGCGACTTGCTGGGCTTCGTTGCTGGGATCGCGTACGTCGTTGCCGCCGGCGATCAGCAGAATCGGCGCTTTGACGCGGTCGATGAAATTGATTGGCGAGCGCTCTTCGTATAGCGCCTTGTTCTCCACCGGATCGCCCATGATGGAAATGTCGTAGGCGCGAATCGCCGGGTCTTCGGTGGAGAGCTCGGTGAACCAGTTCACGTAGGGCACGATTGACACGCCCGCGCCCCACATCTCGGGAAACTTCGTGACTGCCATCATCGTCAGGTAGCCGCCATAGCTGCCGCCCATCGAGATCAGCTTCTTCTTGTCGACGAACCCGCTCTTCGTAATCCACTCGGCCGCATCGACAATGTCAGCGAGGTCGCCCCCGCCTTCGTCGCGGTAGTTGGCCTTCATGAACTCTTTACCGTAGCCGGTCGAGCCACGGAAATTGGGCGCGATGACCAGATATCCCTGATTGACGAGGTACTGAATGTTGCGGTTGAACGAGTTGATGAACTGCCCGGTCGGACCGCCGTGAATGTACACAATCGCCGGGTACTTGGCGTCACGAAGGATATTGTTCGGGATGTAAGCAAAGGCCGAGATGGTCCACTTGCCGTCGCGACTGGGAAAGTGCACCAGATACGGCTCGACCATGTCGGAGGTGCGCAGGCCTCCGACCAGGGCATGGGTTAGCTGCTCCGTCACCTTGGTCTTGAGGTCGTAGCTCCAGAGATCGTTTGGCGCGGTTGGTCCGTTGTGATGGTAGAGGAGCCTCGCGCCGTCGTGCGAGAACCCGGTGGGATTGCCGGCGGGCGAATTGACCCCGGCTGCCAGCGGAAGCATCTGCGTGCTGCGCGTGGCGAGGTTGTGCAGATAAATGCTGGTGTTGCCTTCGACGTTGGCAGTCCAGGTCACGCTGGCGCCGTCGGGAGAAAACGAACCCGCTTCCACTTCCCACTTTTCGTTGGTCAGCCAGGTAATCTTCTGAGTTGCGATATCAAGCAACCCTGCATTGTTGTAGCCGTTCTGCGCGTTGGAGGTGATGAGAACGGTCTTGCCGTCGGGCGAAATATCGGCTGCGAAGTAGGTCTGCTCGCCCTCGTGCGGAGTGAGCTTCGTCGCCTTCATCGACGCAAGATCGGACAAAAAGATGTTGCTGTTGCGGTTGCCGGCATCGGCCTGCGTGTAGACGAGGTACTTGCCGTCGTGGGAGAAGATCGGATTGAAGTTGCTCTTATCGGCGGGCGTGTCTTTGGTGATGTGCTTCACGTGGCGCGAGGAAAACTCCATCACGTCGATCTCGTAGCTTGACCCGCCTTTGGTCTTTACGTTGTACGCCACGCTCTTACTGTCGGGCGACCATGCCGGCGATTCCTCCGACGTTTCCTTGGTAGTGGTCAGGTTTTGCACCTCACCCGTCTTGGGCGAGACGGCGAAGACGTCCCACTGCTCGTTGCCGTCGTAGTCGGAGGCGTAGGCGATCCAGTTGCCATCGGGCGACCAAGCCGGATCCGTCTGTCGCTGGTCGCTGATGGTCAGCTGTGTCGGCCAGCCACCATTCGCGGGAACGATCCAGATGTTGTTGCGCCCGCTGATATTGGTGATAAACGCGACCTGCTTGCTGTCAGGCGACCATGTGCTGCCTCCAATGTTGCGCGTGGTGTATAGCTTGTCGATTGCGAAGTTCTGCATGTCGACAACAGTCTGGCTCTTGAGCTTGGTGGGATCGGTGATGGCGCTGGGCGGCGTGGTTTGGGCGAAGGCCGCGGCGGAGAGAAGAAACAAAGTGGCGACGAGAGAGCCGCCAATCCCACCCAAGCCAAACGAAGGCTTGGATGGGGCACCCGCTGAGAGACGTGCCGCCCCTGAAGGGGCTCCGGAATCATGAAATTGCAGGTACCCAGGACTTACGTCCTGGGCTACAGATTGTTTCGCTCTTCGAGCTGGGGGTTGATAAATCTTCTGACAGGTTTGGCGGACCGGTCGAAACTGTGTCGCTGAGTCAATTGCCTGATTCGCACGGGCTAGAGCCCGCGCATAAAGGACGGCTCGATCGGCACGACTGAGAGCCTGCCCTGAGCGTAGTCGAAGGGTGCTCTGATACAAAGCGGAAAGGCACGGCATGTCGGAGCGTTGAATGTTATCCGACTGGTAACATTCCACAGCAGAATCGTACTGCACCTCTCTAGGTGCAACCCCGTAGGTACCCCCTCCCCCCTCCTCATCTCCAAAATCTTGAAAGCATTGAGCAGTTTGAAAGAGATCCGTGCAAAATCCTGAGCGCGTGAGGGTTACAGGCAAAATCTTGCGAAATAAGGACTTAACTGTCATTTTCAGGAGCCGGATGGATTGGATTGTTTCAGGAATGGTAAACAGAAGCCAACAGAAGCTATGACGAGCTGATCGCGTCACACATCCCCGCCGCGGGACGAGATATGAAGAAGAGACAACTCTCCCTCGTCCTCATTGCGAGCAATTGTATCTGAGTGGGCCGGGGCCAACCAAGCGCGTTCGTCACAGACCAGTGTGATGGGATCGGCCGCGACAGCGACACGGCTCCCGCCATTCCGGGACCGTCATCTTCATTAATAAGACCGAGACGCGCCGGAACCTCACTTGCAACAAGTCGGTGTTTCCGGAGTTGCGTCCCTACAATGGATACGTGTTGGTATGCGGCACTGCCCTTGCGGTACTAGGCGCCATGGTCGCGACGGCTCCGCTCCCGCGCAGGAAGGCGATGGGCTTTTGCCTACGTGGGACTAAACCCCGGCACCATCCTTCAAACGCGAGGCTCTCCGAGCCATTTCCGGCCTAGCGGGCCCGACTTTCTTGTTCGCCCTTTAGTCGGCGGCGGCTTCAGCAGGAGCCGGAAGGAATCCGGGTTGCTCGATAACCGTCGCCTCGGCTCCCACTTCGTCCAAATGCACGTTCTTGGTTTCCGGCGAATACAACAAGCTGACGAAGGTCATGACCGAACCGATAGTGAGAATGACGGCTGGCGACAGCCACAGGTCCTGACCTTCGATCTTGGCGATGAACGGGATCTTGTGCGCCCACCAGACGTACACGCCAAACCAAGCGCCCAGCAATGCGCCGGAGGAGTAGCCAAAACCCACGCCGGCGGCACGCCGACTGGTGGGGAAGCGTTCACACAAATAAGCAGGCACAATTCCCCAGGCCAGCTTCAGCATGCCTGCCATGCAGGTACCGACAACCGCCAGCAGGATGTTCCTCTCCAGCGCCGCATGATACAGGACGTAGTAAACCGGAACGCCAAAGACAACCAGGAATACGCAGTACCACTGGGTAAGAATTTTGCGGCCGGTACGGTCGGAAATCCAGCCATAGAAGTTGTATCCGAGGAAGGATAGGAAGAGCGCGAATCCATAGATGAGACTGTAGGTGGTGGTGTTAAACCCTCGGCCATCGAGAGTGAGAATCTTGGGCAAGAATCCGTAAACCGAATAGTCGGTAAGGAACAGTCCGGTCATAAAGAAGAAGACCTGCAGAAAGTCCCAGAGCTGCGGCGGCTTGAAGAGGTTCAAGAAGGGGGCCTTCTCGATGGTTCCTTGCGCTTTGGCCTTCTCGAACTCAGGAGACTCGTGCAAGTTGCGCCGGATGTAGAGGGCAAAGAACACGGGTACTACACCGGTCATAAACGCAATACGCCAGCCATACTGAATCATGGCCGGCTTGCTGATCAGCACGGATATCGCGGCGAAGACCAGAGAGGCCAGGACATATCCCAGCGGGAACCCGGACTGGATGAAACCGCCGATGGCGCCCCGGCGAGTGCGTGGCGCATGCTCGATGGCGAAGGTGTGTCCAACCGCGTACTCGCCTCCGAAGAAGCAGCCCATTACGAAGCGTAGAACGCAAAAGATCACATAGGACCAGACGCCCAGCTGCGCGTAAGTCGGCAGGAAACCTGCGACCAGTGACATGACTCCAACACCGCCGATGGTGAGCACAAGCAGGAAGCGTCGCCCGATCTTGTCGGCATAGTGCCCGAAAATCGCGGAGCCGACTGGCCTGGCCGCCATGGTGATGGCGTAGGTAAACACAATGGTGATGTACTGCCACGCGGCACTACCTTTGGGCGAGGCAAACACTTTTACCAATATGGGGGCCATCACCAGAACCATGGCCATGTCGTAGGCATCGAGCATGAAGCCGAGGAACTGCGAGGCCATGGCCATTTTGGTGTCTTTCGAAAGGGGAGGATGTGAGGACATGAGTGACTCCGACAGAGTGGTTGGTTTCTCAATTTAACGCTACAGAAACTAAAGCTCAATGTCGGTGAGAAGACGGTCACACAGATGTGTGACGCATGAACACGCGGATGTGACGTAATGAGCTTGCGCTTTACGGTCGGGTGTCCCCCAGCCTTTCCCAGCGTTCGGGAAAGGATGAGGTCCCCTTGTTATGGGCAAAACAATTACGCTTCGCGCAAAGCGCTGGTGATCGGCATACGCGAGGCGCGAAAGGCGGGAAGCAACCCGCCGAGAAAGCCCATGATCACCGCGAAAATCATGCCGGTGACGATGATGGGCGGCGTGATCCGAAAGGCGAATGCCAACTCGCTGAAGCTCTGCGTCTGTCCGGTGCCGGCGGTGAAGCCTTGCATGGGTAAAGCCAGCACACAGCCCAAGGCTCCGCCAACGACGGCCAGGAAAACCGACTCCGTGACGAACGAGAAGAGGATGGTGAGGCGCGAGAAGCCCAGGGCGCGCAGGGTGCCGATTTCGCGGGTGCGCTGCGAGACGATGGCGTACATAGTGTTCATCGCGCCGAAGACCGCGCCGATGCCCATCACGATTCCGACGAAGGCCGCGAGGATCTTCAGTACCGTGCCGAGATTGCCGGCCTGGTCTTCGTAGTACTTGCGTTCGGATGCAGCCTGTACCTGCATCTGAGGATTGGCGCGCAGGTCTTTGTCGAAGGCGCCGATGCTGGCCGGGTTCATCATACGCGCGGTCACCGACTCGCATCCGCCGTTGCGGTTGACCGCCGGAGCGAGCGCGTTGTAGTCACCCCACATCTCGCTCTCGAACGAGCTGCCATCGGCGGTGAACAGGCCGACCACCTTGAACTCTTTGCGCTGTACACGCAGAGTGTCGCCGATATTCAGGCCGTTCACGCGGTCGGCGATCTTCTTTCCGACAATCACCTCGAAGAGGCCCGGAGTAAACATGCGGCCCTCGACCAGCTTGATGTTATTGCGCACGTTGAAGGCCATGGGAGTGACGCCGCGCAGGGTGATGTTGGTCGGCTGGTTGTCAGCCTTCTTCGGCTTGCTGGCGATGACCACGATTTCGCAGGAGGCCAGCGGCGTTCCCTGAGCGTCGCGCGCGATGCGCGGATCGCTGAGGATGGTCTGCACGTTACCGATGTTGATCCACGAGGTCAGCTCGGACATTGAACCGCGCTGCACGACGATGGCGTTGTTGTCGGAACCGGTGGAGCTCAGCGCGATCTGAAAGCCGGCCGACATGGAGGCAATCACCACCACGGCGGCCACGACGAGAGCGATACCGAAGATGGCCAGCAGGGTGACCTTCCAGCGGGCACGCAGATTGCGCAGGTTGTATCGGAAAAGGAGTCCCATGCTACACCTGCCTCAGGGCTTCGGTAATGCGTGAGCGATACGCCATCAGGGCGGGAATGAATCCGGCGAGCAATCCCAGAAGCAAGGCGATGCCGAGGCCGAACGACGACGATCTGTGGCGAAAGGCCCAAGCCAGGGAATCCTCTCAGCACATCGCCGATGAAAGGAGCCCTGACCAGCACCCACAGGCCCAAGCGAGATACGCCGACTCCGATGAGGCCGCCCATCAGACCTAACAGCAGCGCCTCGCTGATGATCAGCGTCATCACGAGTCCGCTGGAGAAACCGAGCGTCTTGAGAACGCCGATCTCCTGCCGACGCTCGCGGACGGCGATGCTCATGGTGTTGGCCGTGACCAGCAGGATGGTGAAGGCAACCGCCAGGCCGATGCCGTTCAACAGCAGCGCCAGGTTGCCGGCCAAGGCGACGAAGCCGGCGCGAAATGCCTGCTCGGTTTCGGTCTTGGTGGGATGGTCGCTATTGTCGAACTTCGCGTCGATACGCTTGCTGATCGCGCCTGCCTGGCTTGGGATCGTCGATTCGCGAGGTGAGCGTACCGATTCCAATGCGCTGCCCCGTGGCTTCGTACAGGTACTTGAAGTTGAAATACATTGAGCTCAGATCGGTGGCGGGATATCGCGCCTCGTCGGTGTCGTAGATTCCGTCCACGACGAAATCGAATGGCTTGCCGACGCGGTAAGAAGGAATGAAGCTTTCCAGCTGGAAGGTGTCGCCGATCTTCCAGTTGAAACGCTGCGCCAGCTTGCGGCCGATGATGCATCCGCGAACGTCGCCCAGCCACTTCTGCTTCTGGTCGGCGCGGCAGCATGATCTCGGGGTAAACCCGCAGAAACGCCTCGGGCTCGACCGCAAAATTGGCGAAGAAGTTTTTCGGATCGCCATAGATGCCGCCAAACCACGACACGATTACCGTGTCCTTAACGCCGGGAATGGCGGCGATTTTCTGCTTGTAATTGATGGGCAGCAGTGTTGGCGAGCGAGACGTAGTCGCGGGTAACCAGACGATTGGTGTTGCCGGCAGTCAGGCCAAAATTCACCGCGGCGAGCACGGTCTGCAAGAACACAGAACAGGAAGATGCAGACCGACATCGCCAGCACGGTGCTCAGGGTGCGAATCCAGTTCTTGCGCAGATGCTTGAGAACCAGGGGAGCGTATTTCATGTCAGTGGTTGAGCACTCCCTTCTCGAGATGGCGCTGCACGTGAGCGCGCTCGGCCGCGCGCGGATCGTGCGTGACCATGACGATGGTCTTGCCGAACTCCTTATTGAAGGTCTGCATCAGGTCGAGGATCTCTTCCGCGCTCTTGGAGTCCAGATCGCCGGTGGGCTCGTCAGCCACCAGCACGCTGGGATCGGTGACGATGGCGCGCGCGATGGCGACACGCTGCTCCTGTCCGCCGGAGAGCTGCCGCGGATAGTGCTTATAGCGGTCTTCGAGGCCAACGATGCGCAGCGCGGTCATGGCGCGCTCGCGGCGCTCCTTGCTGGAGAGCGAAGTCAGCAGCAGCGGGCAGCTCGACATTCTCGATCGCGTTCAGCACCGGAATGAGGTTGTAGAACTGGAAGATGAAGCCGATGTTGCGGCTGCGCCACTTCGCCAGTTCGCCTTCGGAAAGCGGCGTGAGGTCGGTATTGGCGACGACGACGCGTGCCGGAGGTCGGGCGGTCGATGCCGGCGATCAGGTTCAGCAGCGTGGTCTTGCCCGAGCCCGAAGGCCCCATCAGCGCGACGAACTCGCCGGCCGGCACCTCGAGGTTGATGCCGTCGAGCACCGTGAGCTGCTGGCTGTCGCGCTGGTAGACCTTGCGAACGTTCTGCACGCTCACCGCGCTGGCTTTGGTTGCGACTTCGGGCGTGGAAATTGCACTCATTCGATCTCCTGCACTTCGGTAGAGCGGACCTTCAGGTCCGCGTCCGCTTAGCCTCTATCGTTTTCGGGACTGTGCTCTCCGCTGCAAGCAGCGGAGAGCACATCCTCAATCAAAGTATTCCCGCTCAACGCGGCGCTAAAGCGCCGCTCTACCATTAGCTCTTCACCTTCACCGTGTCGCCGTCTCTCAGCTTCTGCGGAGGATTGTTGACCAGCGTCTCCGAGCCCGCGAGACCGCTTCTTCACGATCACCTGGCCGTTCAAATCGTTGCCGGTGATCACGGGAATCATGTGTACCTTGCGGTCGTCGACCTGGAAGACCACGGACTTGCCGTCGCGCGTAGTGATCGCATCTTTCGAGATGGTCACGATGCGTTGCGGCGGCGCGTTGGGCTGGCGACTCCTTCTTCGGCTCCAGGAAGGTGACGTTGCAACTCATCTCCGGCTTCAGGTACTTGTCCTTATCGAGAATGCTCACCTTCACCGTCACCGTCGCCTTGGTGCGGTCGGCGGTGGGAATAATCTGCCGCAAGCGGCCGTCGTAGGGATGATTGGGAATCGCCTGCACGCGAAATCGTCGCCGGCTGGTTCGGAACTGAGTTGCGCCACATTGGCTTCGTTGACGTCAACCTCGGCTTCCAGCGAATTCATGTCGGCAATGGCGACGATGGCTCCCGAAGAGGTGGAAACGTTCACGCCCGGCGGAATGGGCGCCACGCTCTCGCCGACTTCCGTCATCTTCTTGATGACCACGCCGTCGAAGGGCGCGCGGATGTTGGTGAACTCCAGCAGCGACTCCTGCACCTTCAGATTGGCTTCGTCCTGGTCGACCGTAGCTTGCTCGATGCGAACCTTCGCGTCGGCAGCGTCAACAGCGTCCTGCGAAACGACCTTGCCGTTGAACAATCCTCGCTGAAGCCGCGCCTGCCGCTGCATCTCAGCGAGATTGGCCTTGGCATACTCGATGTCGGCCTTGGCCTTGGCGATCGCGGCAACGTAGTCGGCGTCTTCCAGGCGGGCGATGACTTCGCCGCCACGGACGACGCTTCCCTCTTCGACGCGCAGCTCCGAGAGACGTCCTTGAATCTTCGACGAGATAACCGACTGCTTGCGCGCCACCAGATATCCGGACGCGGTGAGGATGGGCGTGCCGCCACTGGGGCCGCCAGTGTTCTGCACGCTGGCCTGGGTGGTTTCGACTTCGACGGCGCTGAGTCGCAGCCAAGCGAGCCGAGCGACGGGCTTGGCGCCCAGTAATAGATTGCGCCAGCGGCAATGACCGCGAGCACGCAAGAGCCAACCGACGATTCGTCCCCAGCGCCGCGGCGGACGATCACGCTCGATACGCAGTGATGCCAGCTCTTCTTTGAGATCGCGCATGCTGGTAGCGACGGCTCTCCTGTAGGTGAATGCCTATAGAATCGCATCCTTCCTGAGTCTTTGGAAGGGTTGGCTTGTCGATTGGTATGGGTTTCACGGCCATGAGTTTCGTAATGGTCCAACGACATCATCGGTCGTCTCGACAATCTGCAGAAGTGCGCAATGTCAGCGCGAGCGCGTGACAATTGTCATGCCGCTGGGCATCAGGAAGCTAGTTGTGACTGCAGGGAGTAAATGGGGATTCACGAAGCGGACGAGACATGTCGGACATACTACCTTTCTAGAGTTCGAATGACTCTCAACAGGTCGACGTCGTCCATGATTTCGATACCCTTCTGTCGGCAGAAAACAAGGACCGCCTCTGCGTAAAAGTGCGCATCCCGGGTGCAGAGCACCTCGGCCCTTCCTGCTACCGCCGTATAAATCACCGGATCATCGTCAACATCTTTCAGGATGATCGGTCCACCGGAGAGCGGCGTGACCGTCTCCGAAATTGCAGCCAGTGTTTGCAAGTATTCTTCGACTTCCTGCGCCGTTAGTTTCCATCGTGTGGAAACCCTTGGATACGCCAGAACTCGCTCGATCTCTAAAAGCAGGTAATGTGAAATGACAAGGACGTGCTCCCCGAAAGCAATCTGCTCAAGGAGTTCCCTAGCCGGCCCTCGCCCCTTGGGATTGGCGCGGATCAGTATGTTTGTGTCGAGAACCACCCTCATTTCAGAGGGCGATAGGATGGACGCACCGAGCTCATGCCTTCGTCCAAAATCGCGTCCAGCTCTTCATCGGAAGAGCCTTGCGCGCGTTGCGACATCTTATCCATCTGCCGCTTGAGCTGTTGGGCAAGCTCATTGCGCTCGTGCCCTTGCGGAGCTTCATGAGGGCGCAGAGCCATAATACTGATCTCTTCAGCCGCCTCCAAAGGGCGGCCCAGAAGGGATTCCAATGCGGATCTCACTGCCGCAGACAGATTCTCCGCCTTTTGAATGGTTATGTTGGGCATAACATCCACCGAACTACCGTGTTCCTCTCAATCTACTCCCCAGGCACGTGCTTGTCATCCGCTGGATCGCTACGGTGTGGCGCGGCAGATTAATCTACCGAGAACTCTCACCCTACGGAGCGTCGGACTTTTTGTCAGAGGTCAGGCGATCAATGTCGCGCGAGACCTGATGTGTGATGGCCTTTCCGGGCTGGTGATGGGTGAAGAGGTCTTTCAGGTCGGGCCAGAATTCGTTCAGCAGGTTGATTTGTGCGGTTGCGCCAAGTCCGGCAAACGTGTTGGCCATGGTCGCCTGGAAGCTCTCGTCGTAATTCGGCTTATAGCCGTTATTCAGAGCGGAGGTGACGAGCAGCGTAAGCAGCAGTGAGCTGTTGAAGACATTGTTGCCGTTATCGCTGCGGGTGATAACTGCGCGGCTCGCGGCATAGGCCATGCGATCAAATACGTTGGTCTTGCCCGACGGATAGTAGCGCGTGTCCTGATGCAGGATGGTCGGGAACAGCCAACGGCCGAAGAGCGATCCTGCTTCGTTCGACAACAACTGCGTGCCATAGCGCTTGCTGAATCCTCCCATGCCGCCGCCGTAGTCGCGATACGCACCGGTGGCCTGGAGTATCAGCGTGTCGAACACGGTCCCCATCAACATGTCGGCGGAGTAGGTGTGGTGCGCCCAGCCTTCGAACTTCTCCCGTGAGGACATGCGGGGTGTACGAGGGCGCGTCGGGCAGTGGCTTGCTGGGAACAAAGTTGCGCGCCATCGCCATCATGTGGTCGCGGGTAAATTCGCCGTGGAGGCTGAAGTTGCGCAGCGCCAGTCCTCCGCCAGGCGTTTCGTCGAGTCCGCCGGGAATCTCAGCGATTTCGGCACTGGCCCCCTGCGCGCAACGGTCGGAGTTTCCAGTCGTCGGTTCGTCTAACGCGCCGGACTTCATCCAGATGTTTCCGTCGCTGACCTGCTCCAATGCAGCGGGAGACACCAGGCCTTGGTGATGGACATATAGATGGCTTCCGGTGAAATGGTGCGGATTGGAGGAGCTTTCGAAAGCGGCGTCAGCGTGGAGCACAGGGCGAGATGCCTGCTGCGCCTGAAGCCAGGCGCCGGAGACTAGCAGGCAAACAACCCCGATTTTGCCCGTTGCCGTCATAACGTCCGACGTAAATTGATACTCGCATTATGTATGAATGTGTTCTGTTGTGAAAGGCTGTTTGTGTAAAGATTGGAATTAGCAATTTTTATACAGCAGTCGCCGGGCAACACTTTCGTAACATACTGCTTCGCTCGCCCCCGACAGAATACGTGCTGGTTACATCTGGTTTCAAGAGTTGGGTTTCCCCTCTCGACGCGGTCGGATATTATCGTCCTATGGGACTTCGCTCGTCATCGTTGGCGGTTCTCGCCGGGATCTGTGTGTTGCTGCCGGGCTGCAAAGCCCGAACTAAGGTTGCGCCGGTTTCGGTCCGCATCTACCACGACCTCTCTTCCCCGTACGGTCCAGCGCTGGATCATCGCATTCTGGATTTTCAGGCCACAAATCCGCGACTGAAGAGCGGGGCGGTGGTGGAGGTAGGAAACCTGGCCATGACCGATCTGCAGACTGCGCTGAATCATCTGGACGATCCGGCGGTAGACATCGTGATCCTCGATTCGCCAAGCCAGGCCTTGGATTATCCTGCACTGCAGCCAGAAATGGCTCATGCGGTGAATGTTTGTGCCGCAATGGAGGCGTGTCCGGCCGAGATACCAGCGGTAGTGCCGTCCAAGCTGCAAGGTGATCGCGCGGAGGCAGCTAACAAGTTCGTGCAATTCTTAGCGGCCCAGCACATGCCTGCGACTCCGGCAGCTCAACCAGCAGCTCCGGAAGTCGCGCCCGCGCAGGCCCCTGCGGAGAGCCCTGCTAAGCCGAAGAGTTAGGGATTCTGATCGCGCCGATTCTGGGGAAACTCCATTTCTCGATACCCGGCGGGCTGGTACTGCTCTCCGCTAAAGGCGGCCTGGACAAAGCCCGGCAGTTGAACCATCTTGCCTTCCGGTGCGTGCCAGTATTCCACAGCGGTAATTAGAACCTGAATTAAGATCAGCTTCGGATCGTCGAGCCCTTTGGGAAACCACGCTTTGTAGAGCGGGTTCCAAAGCTCCTTCTTCTTCTCCGGATGATTCAGCAAGCGGGCCTCTCCGCTCACCGAAACATAGCGCTGTCCATCGGGATCGGCATATGCCACACAGACGTTGTTGTTCGCCTGGATCGCATCCACCTTGCTGGTCTCCGTCGCGGTCAAAAACCAGAGGTGCCCGTCCACATCGGCCTCCTGTGTCGCCATGGGACAGCTATGTACCGATCCATCCGACTGCACGGTACTAAACATGGCGAACTTGATATTGCGAATCAGTTCGTTCAGTTGCTCAACCGGGGTGTGCGTGGCAGCCATTGCATCTCCTCAGAAGATTGGAGGCTGACCGGATGCGGGAAGTTGGCGGGTTCAGCCGTGTATCGCTGTCTCGTACGCCGCGACAACGTCGGCAGGTTTCCAGTCGTTGCCGAGATAGACCTTGACGACCTTGCCGTCGGGCCCGATGAGCACGGTGCTGAGGCTGTGTACGATCTGCCCGGATTTCTGGTTATAGGAGAGGCCAAAGAAATCGGCGGCTTTCTGTATCTGTTCTGGAGAGCCGGTCGCGAATTGCCAGTGCTGGAAGGTGGGATCGATGTCGCCTACGTAGCGCTTTCCGTATTGGCGCAGGACGTCGGGCGTATCGTGTTCGGGGTCGATTGAGATGCTCAGCAATTGGGCCTGATCGAAGGCCTTCGGGTCTTCATGTAGTTGTTTAAGTATTTCGCTGAAGTTGTTGCTCATAAGCAGGCAGAAGTCAGGCATCGGGCAGCGGGTATAGATGAACGTCAAGAGCAGAGGCTTGCCGCGAAACTGCGCCAGATGGATGCGCTTGCTGTTCTGGTTGAGGAAGGAAAAGTCAGGAACTGGCTCGCCGGGCTGCGGCACGTGGAAGGTTGTGGTGCCGTCGTTGGTGGGGGCTGACTGCTTGGTGAAGCTGATGTCCTGCAACTCGGCATGGCTGCCCAGAACCAGTGTGGCGTGAATCTGGTCGCCCGGACCAATCTTGCCGAACACCCATCCATCGTTCGCGCCGACGAGAAACGGCATGGTCATACCCGGCATCAGGCCGGGGATGTCCTGATGCGCCACAGTGATCTGGTGCGCAGCGGAATCGACGGCGACAACTTCGCCCTGTAGTTGGTAGCGCTTCTCGGCTGGCTTCTTGGAGCAGGAGAGGGTAAGCAGTATGAAAACGAAAACCAGCAGGACGCGAACGCGGCGCATGTATTAATTCTACGAGAGCGCGACCTTAGGCGGTTCGTTCAGAACGCATTTTCAACACTTTGTGCGCGAACAACTGCCTGTGTCGGTAGTCACTGACAGCGGCTCGGGATGGGGGCATGCTTCTCTCGTCCGAACGCCCCCAGGAGAATCCCATGAGGAAGATTGTTCTGCTTACCCTGTTTGCAATGCTGTTGGCATCTAGTGCAACATTCGCGCACGCTTCGTGCCCAGTTGCAGACTGGCGCGACCTGCGCCTTCTACGGCGGCGACCTCGATCTGAATGATCCGAACCAGAACGGGCTTGGCCAACGAGAACGACGCCATCGTCGGCGGCAGCCCCTACGGCGCTGCGATCTACCAGAACTTCAATCGAGGCTGGCGGCACTATCATCGGCTTGGCTCACGCAACAATCTGAGCGGCCTGAACCCGGCTACTGGTTATTGGGAAATCCGCTCTGGCGTTTCGGAAGGCAACGGTGGCACACTGATCGCTTCCGGAACCGCCGCGACCTCAAACCAGGCGACTGGTCGCAGCGACTTCGGCTTCAACGAGTACACCAACTTTGTTGGAATGAGCGTTAGCCTCGGCGCCGGCCAGTACTGGATGGCGGTTGTTCCAAACGATCCGAGCAATGCGAACCGTTCGTTCAACAGCGACACCGACGGTCTCAACAGCGTTGGCAGCCAGACCAGCAACGACCAGTTCTTCAATAGCGCGTTCTTCGGCGCGAACTTCACCAACACGAACAATGAAGGCGTTTTCGCCCAGTTCTCGCAGGCTGCGTACAACTGTCCTGAGCCGTCGAGCTTGATTTTGCTCGGCTCCGGACTACTAGCCGTCGCAGGCGTGGTTCGGCGTCGTACGTTGCGATATCTCATCGATGAACGATTCAAGGAGGAAGCGCGATGAAGCGATTCGCATTGTTTTGTCTGTTGGGAGTATTGTCTTTCACAACCTGGGCGAATGGCCAGGGCTGTCCGCGGCTGCCCGATGACGATTGGTGCTTCTTCTACGGCGGTGACCTTAACCTGAATGATCCGAATCAGAATGCTCTCGCCAACGAAAATGACGCAATTGTCGGTGGTAACCCGTACGGTGCAGCGACGTATCAAAACTTCGTCACCCAATCCGTGTGGATCAACGACCTGTTCACCAATAATCTCAGCCAGCTGAACCCGACCTCCGGGTACTGGGAAATCCGTCAAGGCATTTCGGAAGGCAACGGCGGAACGCTGATTGCCTCGGGCACGGCGACCGGTAATAACTGGTCGCATGCCCCAACCGGTCGGAGTGATTTCGGCTATAACGAATACACAGACGCGGCTCTAAACGTGGACGTATCGGTAGGCCAGGGAACCTATTGGTTTGCGGTGGTGCCGAATGATCCGAACAACCAAGGCCGTTCGTTCAACAGCGACACCGACGGTCTAAACAGCGTTGGCACCCAGATGACTGGTCAGCAGTACTTCAATAGCGCGTTCTTCGGCGCGAACTTCACCAACGCCAACAACGAGGGTAACTTTCAGATCTTCTCCAGCGGCGTGGCTAATTGGATTCCCGAGCCGTCGAGCCTGATCCTGTTCGGCTCCGGCATTGTGGCTGCTGCCGGAGTGCTCCGCCGTCGCCTGCGTCGTTAGCTGGGCCCGGGAGGCAAGTTGCGGTGAAGTCTCGCGCCCTGCCGCTTCGAAACAAGAACAGATCCCTCGCTGCGCTCGTGATGACAAAGCCTGGTTACCGACAACACAGAGGTCCCTCCCGCGAGGGACCTCTCACATCTCTAAGTAAACGGCGCCAGCCCAGTCGTTCAGCGCACCGCCGCATCGCCCGCCTTTGTCCCCCCGTCGGCCACGCTGGTTGAAACATTCTGTTTCAGCCAGGCTGACAGCGTGCTCTGTTGCTGCTGCTTCAGCGTTGCGCAACTGTTGATCGACTCGATCGCTTCCTTCTGGTTGCGTTCGGTCCCCTGGAATCGGATGCTGCTGGAAGAACTGCTCCACCTCCTGCGCTTTTTCGGGACTGCAGAAAGCTCTCCGCCGCACCCAGGAAGATGCCGAAGCCGCCCAGTCCGCCGCCAGTCTTGTCGCTGAGAGCGTCGTAGTTCTTGCGCATGAAGTCCCAGGTCGCTATCGCGGGCCGCGGGATTCTCCATCATCGTTCGAGCAGCATGTAGAGATCCTGGCTGCGCACTTCAGGGGTCAGCGTTGAAGCCAGTGTCTGTTCGATCAGCTTCTGCTGATTGGAAGTCGCCCAAGCGCGCGGAAATAGCGATAGTACTGTTCCGGCGACTTCGCGGCTTTCATGCTGCGCTTTGAACTGGTCATAGAGTTCCGCATCTCCGTGACGCGCTGCTACCGCCAGACACCGTGCTGGCCAACGTGGCGTCCACCGACTGCGGATCGCTGCATGTAGTGCCTGCACCATGGTGCGGGCCTGCTGAATCACCTGAGGATCGTCGCCGATGTTACCCAGACACGTTGAACAGGACTGCGCGTTTCTGCCGCTGGGTCGGCGGCTCGTTCGGACTTCGCGGTGTAACCGAGTTGCTGCAGCATCGGCGAGAACGGTCTGCCGCAGCCATGCCTGAATCTCGGTCGGTCGGCATCGCTCACCAGGTCGCTCGTTGATGAACTGCAGATGGCCGGCGAAGTTGTCCAGCAGAACGTAGCCCGGCGTGTTCTTGAACTGCGCGCCCAGCGCCAGGTAATCGCCGGCCTGTGACTTGCCGGCGCGCATCAGCGCCCACTCGTCGCCGACCAGGGCAATGCGCTCGTCCGGGAGTCAGTCCCTGTTCGCCGGCGCTGCCCAACTGCTGTAGCGCGCCCGCGTCGTAGCTGAAGCGGTAGTAGCCGAGGCGCTCCTGCGTTGGGGAAGACGAACTTCGAGCAGCCCTTCATGGTGAACTGCTCTTGCCGCTTGGTCATGCAGGAAGCACTGGTTCTGCGCCGGCAGCATCGCCGACGCCTTTGACGCAGATCGGGATTTGCCAGACCTGATCGTTGGGCGCGTTGAAGGCTTCCGGATTGTTGAAGTAGCGCTTCTGCGACAAGTCCAGAGCTGTATTGCCGCCGTCGCACTTGGCGTCACACCTGTACAAAGGGCTCGCCCGGCTGCATGACGAAGGTCGGCATGATCTGGTCGATCGGCTTGTTGCGAGGCGCGCGCCATGGCGTCCCAGAAGTCCGAAGCCGTGGCATTGCCGTAGGCGTGTTCCTTCAGATAGAGGTTCACGCCGGCGCGGAAGTTCTCCGGTCCGACATAGGACTCGAGCATGTGCAGCACCGCAGCGGTCTTGCCGTAGGCGATGCCGTCAAACAAGGTCTCGATCTCGCCGCGCGTGGTCGCTTCCTGGTGAATGGGGCGCGTGTTCTGCACGCCGTCCTCGGCCAACGCGTTTTGCGAGGTCTCGACCACGTCCTGGCTGACCAGCCAATCCGGCTTCCACGCGCCGACGGGATGCGGCGTCATCCAGGTGGCGAAGCCTTCGTTCAACCAGATGTCGTCCCACCACTGCATGGTGACGAGATCGCCGAACCACTGATGCGCAACCTCGTGCGCGATGACGTCGGCAACTCCGCGCTTGGCGCCGAAGGAGCCGGTCTTCTCGTCGACCAGCAGCGCGGTCTCGCGGTAGATGATGGCGCCCCAGTTCTCCATGGCGCCGGCCTGGAAGTCGGGCACGGCGATCTCGTCCAGCTTCTTCAGCGGATACTTAATGCCGTAGTAGTTGTTGTAGTAGTGCAGGATGGCCTTGGTCGCGTCGAGCGGGAAGTGGGTGAGGTTCTCTCTGCCCGGCACGGTGCAGACGCCGATCTTGATGCCGTCGACTTCGTCGTGCTGGCACTTCCAGTCGCCGACGGTCAGCGCCACCAGGTAGCTCGACATCTTCGGGCGAGGTCGCGAACTTGATGGTGTGCTTGTCGCCGGGGCCGGGCTGTGTCGGAGACCACTTCGTTGTTGGAAATCGCGGTGTCGCCCTTGTCGACGATCGCCGTGATGTCGAAGGTCGCCTTGTAGGCCGGCTCGTCGAAGCTGGGGAAGGCGACGCGCGCGTCGGTGGATTCCATCTGCGTGACTGCGTACTTGCGCCCCTTGTAGGTGCTCAGATACAGCCCGCGCAGCTTGTCGTTGAGATGGCCGGTGTACTTGATGTGAACGCTGGCCGCTCCGGCAGGCAGCTCTTTGTCGACGGTGAAGGTCGCCATCTCGTTGTTGGCGTCGGTCGAAACCTTGGCAGTCTGCGTCTGTCCGCCCGCGGTGATCGTGACGTCGTGGAAGTCGATCTCCAGCGCGTTCAGCGTGATGGTGCTGCTGGGCTTGGCCAGCATGACATCGATGGACTCATCGCCTTCGAAGCTGTTGGTCGCGAAATTGATGTTGAACGACAGGTTGTAATGGCTGGGCGTTGCGCCGCCGGGAAGGCGTTGCGCGAAAGCTGTGCAGCAAGCGAGAAGCGCGATGGCACAGCTGAGTAAAATCCGTTTCATTGGGCGTCCTAAAGTGTTGGAATTTCTACCTAGGGGATATGCAAGTGATACGCGCGGAGGCGACTCTGAGTTCCGCGAGAGTATTAAAGATCATAGACGGTTTGGCGAGCCGGGTGTGAGCCTCGGAGTTACGAGGGGTGACCGTTCAGGAACACCCTGTCACAGCGGTTAACTCCAAACCAGTAAGCAAGTTCGCGATAGTCTTCAACGTCGAAAACCGCGATATCGGCGTCTTTGCCGGGCTCCAGCGAACCCTTCCTGTGCTGCAGGTTGAGAGCACAGGCGCCATTGATGGTGGCGGCCGTGATCGCCTCGGCGGGCGCCATCTTCAAGTGGGTGCAGGCCACCGACAGCACGAAGGGCATCGAGGGTGTAGGGGAAGAACCGGGATTGTAGTCAGTGGCGAGTGCAACGGCGACGCCTGCATCGATCAGCTTGCGAGCTGGAGGAAAGTGGTCAAGGCCGAGGAAGTAATTGACCGCAGGAAGCAAGGTGGCGACGGTATTCGACGTCGCCAGCGCGGACAGGTCGGCGTCGCTGACGTAATCCATGTGATCGAGGCTGTTGGGATGGAATTCCAGCAGCGGGGCGAGTTCGGCTTGCGTTAGTTGGCATACATGTACGCGCGTCCTTAGACCGTGCTCAATGGCGGCTCGCAGGATCCGTGCCGATTCCTCGATTGTGAAAGCTCCCTTCTCGCAGAAAACATCGACGTATTCGGCGAGCTTCCCCTCGGCGGCGGCCGGAATCATCTGTTCGCAAACGATGGCGACGTAGCGTTCTCGATCAGCTGCGGTATTCAGCAGGCACCACATGTGCGCCCAGCAAGGTCGGGACGACTGTCCCATGCCAACCCTGAGCTGCCAGCTTGATTGCCTGGAGCGATTTCATTTCGCTTTCGAAATTCAGGCCATATCCCGACTTAGCTTCAACGGTAGTAGTTCCCTGCTTCGCCATTTCCTCAAGAGCGCGCGTCACGTGCTGTGCGAGTTGCCCGGACGAGGCCAGGTGCACTCCCTGAAGGCTTGAGCGAATGCCTCCGCCGGCCTCGGCTATCTCTTCGTAGCTTGCCCCAGCGATGCGCTTCTCGAAATCCACGAGTCGCGGCGCGGTGAATACCGGGTGAGTGTGCGAGTCGACGAATCCGGGAAGAACGACCTTGCCGCTGCAGTCAATCTCCTCGGCGTTCGCAGCCAGGGTGTGTCGCGTCACCTCGTCGGTCGTGCCCACGGCAACGATCGCGCCGCTGTGCAGCAGCACGGCACCGTCGGGAATAATGCCTAAGTCGAGCATCTGATTTCCGCGACGAGGCGTAGGCCCGCGTAGTGTCAGCAACTGGGCGGCGTGCGTCAGCAGCACGGGAGACGATGGCTTCATAGGCGTTGTAACTTTCTGGAAAGTCTTATCTTAAACGGGGGATGGCAGTTCAGACACAACGAGGTGCCGTGAAGAAAATGCCCTATGAAGACAGCTACGAGTGACAGACAGCCGGAAAAGCTATTGGGAGCGCCTGAGGGGCGGAAGCCCCTCATCGATTCCTAGCGCCTTTGACGCTGGCCTGAAGCCCAGCTCTACCAAGATTCGCGTTATTTCGGTGGAGCCGGCGGTGTCGCCTGCGCGCTTTGCTGGCCGGCATAGTATCCGCTGCGCGTGCGTACCTGCAGGTGCTTATATCCCTTCGCGTTGGCTTCGACTTTCACGGTGCGGTATCCACCGGCGCTCTGCGGTTTCGTCGGCTTGTAGACGATGGTGTACTGGTTGCGAATGTCGTGGGCGATCTGCTGTGGTGATGGCGCTCACCTCACTGACGTCCTTGGGGAAGAACGCCACGCCGCCGGTCTCCTCCGCCATCTCGCGCAACGCGCGGCGTCGCGCGCTTGGAATGTTCGTCGCCCAGGATGCCGATGGTGTACACGGTCGGCCCATTCTCCGCCTGCAATGTGCGGATGGCCTGCTCCAGCGATTCGCGGCTGGCGTTGTCTTCGCCGTCGGTCACCACCAGCAGAACTTTCTTCTCCAGCGGGCCACTCTTCTTCAAGTGATCGGCAGAAGCGACCGTGGCGTCGTAGAGCGCGGTGCCGCCGCGCGCTTCGATGCGTTGCAGCGCATCGTCCAGCTTGGGGACCGACGCGGTGTAGTCCTGGTCGAGAAAATATTCTTCGTTAAAGTTGACGACGAAAACCTTGTCCTGCGGATTGCTGGACTTCACCAGGTTGATGGCGGCAGCATTCACCGACGGGCGCTTGTCGCGCATCGAGCCGGAGTTGTCGATCACGATTCCCATCGCGACCGGAATATCTTCGCGCCGAAAGGAGACGATCTTCTGCGGCTGGCCATCCTCGAAGACCTGGAAATCGTTGCGCCCCAGGTCTGTCACCAGGCGATTGTTCTGGTCAACCACGGTCGCGTGCAGGGTGACTTCGTCGACTTCCTTCTTGAAGATGTAAACGTCACCGCTTTGCGCCTCGGGGGCCTGTCCCTGGCTGGGGAACCTGCACTGTGTCGCCGGGCTGATTCGGCGCTTTCGGAATCGGCTGCTGATCCTGTGTCTGGTCTGCCGGGGCTGGAGCTGGCGGCTTGGGGCGTAGCTCTGTTGCGTTACCCCAGGCGCCGAAGGTGGAGTCATTCCCGGCTGATTGGCCGGTTGAGCAGGCGCAGACTGAGCCAGCGCCCAGCTTCCCAGCAGAAAAATTGTGGTGATCAGAAGGACGCAGTACTTAGTCCGTTGGTGCATAGTATCCCGTTTTGGCATAAACATGCAGCGGCGGCAGGCCTTTTGGCGGATTCAGCTTCACCTTGATCTTGCGCCATTTGCCATCGCGTGCTGGATTGGTTGGACGGTATCCGAGCACATATTGGTTGCGCAGCTCTATTCCAATCTTCGTGGCGACGTCGGCCAACTCGTTGGCTGAGCCGATGGCAAACGTCCGTCCACCAGTAACTTCCGTGATTTCACTCAGCAACTCGGGCCCTTCGCGCTCCTCCGGCGTCTTGAAGTCGCGATCATATAGACCGATGCCGTAAATCTGCACGTCAGATTCCTTCACCATCGACTTGATCTCGCCCTCGGTGTAGCGGCTGTGATTGTCGCCGCCGTCGGAGATGATGAGCAGCGCCTTCTTCTCGTAACGCGCCTTGCGCATTCGCGTCATGCCCAGGTAGATGGCATCGAGCAGCGAGGTACGCCCTTTCGGCTGAACATAGACCAGCCGGCTCTGGATGTCTTCGATGTTCTGGGTGAAGTCGGTCAGCAGTTCGGGCTTTTCCGAGAAGGTGATCAGGAAGAACTCGTCCTGCGGATTGGCGGTGCGGAAGAACTCCACCACCGCGTCGCGCGACTTGTCGATCTTGTTGCTCATCGAGCCGCTGATGTCGAAGATGACGCCTAGCGAAATCGGAGCGTCCTCGCTGGAGAAATGCCGGATCTCCTGCGGCTGCCCGTTGTCGGAGAGCAGGAAGTTGTCTTTCTCCAGGCCGGTAACCAGCCGGTTCATCGGATCGGTCACGCTCACCGGTACCAGCACCAGATCCACATCCTTGCGGAACGGCTTGGTGTGCGTCTTGAGCGAAATGTCTTCCGTGGCTGTGTAAGGCTTCGCGTCTTTCAGCGCTTCTTTCGCGTCAGTGGTCGCGGGTGGACTGTCGGGCTTGTCATGCTGAATGCGCGGCGTGACGTGTACTTGATTCGTATCGTCCTGAGCCAGCAGCGGAGCGCAGAGTGCTGCGGCAACACAGACCGCCACCAGCAAACACGTCAGGTGAGAGAACACGCGCATCAAGGTATGGACGGGAGCGAAACGCAAATGTCCCGCTACCTGACTGGGTAAATCCTGAGAAGACGGGCGGGCTGACCCAATACCGTTACCGAAACCGCGGGCCATAGGATCCTCGTTGCCTGTGGGGCTGATGGTAACACGGGAAGCGAAGCCCCGGTCACGTTCTATTTCTCGATTCCCGCCGGTGAAAGCTGCTGCTTGCATGGATGAATCGCCCCTGCCTCTGGTTTGCTGATGCGCGCTGCTACAATTCGTCTTGCTTCCTGCCACGGCTTTTCAAAGTGTACGAAGGCAACGAGCGAGACAGATGTCAGTCAAGAATCGCAATGAAGTGCCCCGCCGGAAACCGCAGCAACCCATTACCCCGTGTCTCCTATTAACCCAGCGATACCACCAAATGTCGCTCCAATTATCGGTCGGAGGTCACTGATTTGTCGGTTGGCCTTCGGAGGCCGGTTGCGCTAGCCATCCTTACCTTGGTCTGGGGGTGCATCCTTGCGCTGCGGTTCGGATCGCATCCGGCGGTCGTCCATGCGCAGGCGGGCGGCCCCGGCCAGATCGAGGTCTTTTCGCCGCAGAGTTCGTACAGTGTCACCCCGGTTGAGATCGGCGGGCAGCCCTACGTGGGATTGGTTGATCTGCTCGAACCTCTGGGTTCCGTCGAGACAAAGCTAAACGGCAAAAAGTTAAAGTTAAACTTTAGCTCTGCGGGAAATAGGCAACAGGAAGCTGAGTTTCACGACGGCAAGAATGAAGTAAAAATCAATGGCAAGAAGCTGAAGCTTCCGGCCAATTTCGTGCTCCAGAACGGACGCGGCTATGTGCCCCTATCGTCCGTCAGTGAACTGCTACCAAAAATTGGATTGCAGCCGGTTGAGTACCGGCCGTCTTCGCAGCGCCTGCTCATCGGCAATGTGGCCGAGCACTTCACCGCCGAGCTGAAGAAAGGTACGCCTTCACGCCTGCTGCTTGGCTTCCCCGCCCCGGTGAACCCGACGGTCGCTACTGAGCCGGGTAAAGTGAGGCTCACATTCAAGCGCGATCCGGTTGTCGCGCCGTCACCAACGGTTCATTACGACGATCCGCTGATTACTGGGACAACATTCTCCGAGCACAATGGTGTTGCCGAGTTGGAGATCACCGGGTCCGCACCGCTGATGGCCAACTTTGCTGACGGCGGCAAAACGATCATCGTGACCGCGGCTCCCGCGCCTGCGCCGACGCAAGCGGTGCAGCAACTGCCGTTGAACGTTCCACAGTCTGCCGCTACTGCTCTGCCGCCGCAAGCTCCGCAGGCGCCGCCGCGGCCGCGGTTCCTGGTAATTGTTGATCCGGCACATGGCGGGGCCGACATTGGCGCAGCAATCACGCCGCAGTTGCCCGAGAAAGACGTGGTGCTGGCGCTTGCTCGTCGGGTGCAACATGAGCTGCAGGCCCGCGGGATAGCCGCTTCCCTGCTGCGCAACGGAGACTACGCCATCGGTCTGGAGCAGCGCGCGACCTCGATCAACGCAGCGCGTCCGGCGCTGTACATCGTGCTGCATGCCGCTAATACCGGCAAGGGTGTGCATGTGTTCACCGAGCTGTTGCCGGCCGAACCACTGACTCCCGGCGGATTTCTGCCCTGGGACACAGCACAGTCGGCTTACGCGGATTTGAGCGGATCGGTCGCCGGTTCCATCTCCGCCGAATTGGAGAATCGCAAGCTGCCAAACTCCACGCTGCCGGCACCACTGCGCCCCATGAACAACGTGGCCGCGCCTGCGGTCGCGGTTGAGATTGCGCCGCCCGGAGTCAGTGTCGATGAGATTGCAAGTCTGAGCTATCAGACGGAGGTGGCACAGGCCATCGCCGCCGGGGTGGCCGCAGTGCGCGCGAAGTTGCCGGAGGTGAATCCGTGACCCGGCGGATTGTGCTGATGCTCACGGTGCTGTTGCTGGTCGCCGCCGGCATGGGACTCTACGCCTGGCATCTGCATAAGAAGGTCACGGCGGAAGAGGAACGGCTCGCCATCCAACAGCAGAACGCGCCTCCACCCGCCAACGGTCCAACGGCAGGGGTCACGTTGTTTCTTGCTTCGGATGAGAACGCCACCTTATACAAGAAGCAGATCAGCATTCCTCTGCCGGCAGAACGCAGCGAGCAGGCGCGTGCGATTCTGCGTGCGCTGTTTGGGACGTACCTGCAGTCGGGCTCGCCACATCCCATTGGAGCGGGAGCTGACGTGCGTGACGTTTACCTGCTGAATGACGGCAGCGCGATTGTGGACACGAACGCCGCATTTGCTGATGCGCATCCTTCGGGAGTGCTGGCTGAGGAGCTGACCATTACCTCGATCGTCGCTACCCTGAACGCCAACGATCCAAAGATCACCAGCGTGAAGATCATCGTTAACGGAGCCGAACGCGACACGCTAGCCGGGCACGCCGATTTGCGACGCTTTTACCTGGCCACCAACATGGGTCAGCTTGCCAAGGAGCTGCAGTGACGCTGCCGCGCATTGGTGTGTTCGACTCGGGCGTCGGCGGTCTCACCGTGCTGAAGGCGTTGGCAGAGCGACTGCCCGCGCACTACTTCTATTTTGGCGACACTGCACGGCTGCCCTATGGAACGAAGTCGGCGGAGACGGTGGCGCGGTACGCCATCGGCGCGACGCGGTTTCTGGAGTCGCAGAACATCGATCTGCTGGTGATCGCCTGCAATACGGCAAGCGCGCTGGCGCTGCCGCAGATTAAAGAAGCGGCGACGGTTCCTGTGGTCGGCGTGGTCGAGCCGGGAGCGGCGATGACGGCGCAGGTCAGCCAGAGCCGCAGAGCGGTGGTGATTGCAACCGAGGCTACAGTTTCCAGCCATGCCTATCGTGATGCTTTGCAGCGGCATGGGGTCGAGGCGTTCGAGAAGGCATGCCCGCTGTTTGTGCCGCTCGTCGAAGAAGGATGGACCGAGCATCCGGTGACTGAGCAGGTGGCACGCATTTATCTGGATGAAGCGTTGGCAGGCAGCGATGGCGCCGACGTGCTGGTGCTGGCGTGTACGCATTATCCACTGATCGCGCCGCTGCTGAGGCGAACGGCTCCAGCGCAGATGACGATTGTGGATTCGGCGGAGTCGACGGCGTCGGTGGTGAAGAAGATGGTGGACGAGTGGGACGGTCCTCAACCCACCCTTTCCCAAAACAAGGGAAAGGATGGGGCACCCGCTCCGGAGGTGGAAGCCCCCGCATTCATGCGGGGGGATGAGGCCACTCAGAATGATCCGCGCTTCAGCGCTGGGCCGACCGATCATCGTTCGTTTCAATTCTTCGTTACTGACTCGGTGGAGAAGTTCAAGAAGCTGGCGACGCGGTTTCTGGGGCGGCAGGTCGATCGCGTGGAGCATGTGGACCTGGGCGGGTAGAAGAAATCCGCCGTTCGCCATTCGCTTTTCGCCAAACTGTTGGCGTCCTTAGAAGACAACGCTGAGCCGAGTACAGGCCGTCATTGAGACAGGAGTCGTGAATGGAAATCCAAACCACAGCAGCACTCGCGAAACGATTTGGGATTTTCGGCAAGGCGGAGATCGTCGCCGGCAACGGAGGTCTTGCCAGAGTGGTGATCTCCACACCGGAAGCCGCAGGCGAGATGTATCTGCACGGCGGCCATGTGACCTCGTGGAAGCCGAAGGATAGCGGACGAGGTGCTTTATCTCAGCCCTAATTCGCTG
The DNA here is from genome assembly GCA_963819645.1 of uncultured Acidobacteriaceae bacterium. Lineage (GTDB taxonomy): Bacteria > Acidobacteriota > Terriglobia > Terriglobales > Acidobacteriaceae > CAVVDY01. The sequence goes on along the minus strand of CAWFWZ010000001.1, from coordinate 1,042,022 downwards.
TTCCAGGACGGACGCGCGATTCGCGGAGGCATTCCGGTTTGCTTTCCGTGGTTCGGAGATAAGGCGGATGATCCCGCGGCGCCTGCCCACGGATTCGTCCGCACGAAGGAATGGCAGCTTGAATCCATCGAAGCAGCACGGGAATGATGTCGTCGTCAGCATGTCCACACAAAGCGATGACGACACGCGAAAGTGGTGGCCGTTTGATTTTCGTCTGGTCTGCCGGGCGACCTTTGGACACGAACTCACGCTGGAGTTGATCGTCACCAACACCGGGTCGTCTGAGTTCACGTTCGAGGAGGCGCTACACGCTTACTTCGCCGTGAAGGATGCCGAGTCTGCATCGGTGCGTGGCCTCGATGCAACACGCTACATCGACAAGACGGATGAACGAATCGAGAAGATGCAAGCGGACGACGTGCGCTTCTCGGCCGAAACAGACAGGGTCTATCTCGATACCACCAGTGAGCTACAGCTGTTCGATCCTTCAGGCGAGCGCAGCATCAGGGTACAGAAACAAAACTCGCGCACAACCGTGGTGTGGAATCCCTGGTCCGAGAAATCGGTAGCGTTGAAAGACTTGGGCGCGGAGCAGTGGAAGAGCTTCGTCTGTATCGAAGCTTCCAATGTCGCGCCCTTGGTTCTTCAGCTGAAACCCGGCGATAGCCATTCCATGGCAGCGGTCATCGGCGTTACATCAGGTCTAGAGTCCGCTTCTAGTAAGTAAACTGCTGTAGTTCGGTTACCCCCTGATCGGGGCCATCGACGTAGCCCATTCGCTTGCTCGGATTGAGAGCGATGTGCGCACCGACTACATTGAAGGAATTGGAGAAGTTGAACCCGTTGAGCGTCTGCTTCAGGACACCCTGCGTGTCGTAGACGTAGATCGTGCTCCCGCTGCTACGCTCGAAGTCGGCTGGGCGATGAAAAACCATTTGTGAATGGGATCAAATTCGACATCGGCGCCGCTGTAGAACTGCACTCCCTGCGAATTCGGTAACTGCACGGTAAAACCATTCTGCTCCGCGAGATTGTAGAACTCCACGTTGGCGTCGTCTTCGGTCGTGGTAACGAAGATGCCGTCTGCCGCATCGACAGCAATCCCATTGATGAAGCCGAATCCGATACCTAAGAACTTCGAGAACGTCGCATTGGTCAGATCGACTAACCCGATGACGGGCAGGCAGTCAAAACATCCCGGCCCGCCGCCCAGTATCGCCTGGTTGCTCACGCTGTCATAAGCGATGGGCGGAGGAACGCTGGCGAAGTCATTCGGGTCAGTGAGTTTCACAACCGGTCCAAATGTATTGGCTGCAACATTCGAGCTGAATACATAAGGAATGAACTGTGAACTGTTGTCGTAGGCGAAGACAGCGACATTCGGTACTCCCTGGCTGCGGCTCACGCCACCCGGCATGATGATGTGGTCCGAGCCGATAGGAGGCGTCCACAGACCGGTGAATTGGTTCGAACTGAGAGGGTTGATAACTTGAAACTTGCGAGTAACGTGAAAAAGGCTGGTCTCGATTTCGTGCTCAATCAGACCTACGCTGGTGCCGACGACTCCCTGAGTAAGGAAGTCGTCTGTGGTTTCCGTCATCGTGACCACAGAGATGATCTTGCCGGATCTCTGGTCGAATGTCTCGACGGCGGCGAGGACTTTGCCGTTGGCCAGAGTCTGGGCTTCGCTCAACACGCCTTCCGTGCCGTTCTGATCGATATCGAATCCAAAGATCTGCCCACCAAACTTACTGTGGACAAAAACCTTGCCGCCAATGCCTTGCCCGAATGTGGCAACGCTCACGAACAGCAGTGAAGATAAACAAAAGAATGCGAATGCACGGCTTCTCAGGTGTGGCACGGTCTCTCTCCTTGCAGAGGTCGTGGGAAGGGATTGACCACTGCGGAGACAGGATAGGCATTGACTGACTCGTTGGTGTCACAGCCTTGTCAGAAAATTTGTCGAAGCGCTGTAACTTCGGGGGTGCATTGCGTTCACAGTAACTGCCGTCACCAGCATTGATGACGTCTAGCTCACGAGCGGTGCTTCACCCGCTCAGGCGGCTGTCAAGTGCCATTCCGCGCCACCAGAGGCACGGTTTTTGCGTGCCCGAACATGAGGTATGATTTGGGAAAAGTGGGGAATTCGAATGGCAACTTTACTGATTGTAGAGGACGAACCGAGCGATCTCCGGACCGCTGCTGACGTTTCACATTCCCTGGGTTTCAGCGACGTGCAGGCCCGAACATCTGCGCGGGCCGCACAGCTCTATCTGGAAGCGGCGCTGGAGGGCAAACAAGCAATCCCGGACGTGATAGTCGTGGACCTGGACCTGGGCTACGACAGCGGCTTTGAGTTGCTGCGTTTTTGGCACTCCAATCGTGAATTATCTAGCTCCAGCCGCGTGATTGTGTGGACGGCCATGGGAGAAGAGCAGATGGAGGTTTGTCGTCTTTTCAAAATTGCCGCTGTTGTACCAAAATCAGATGGTATCGCAGCGCTGAAGCGGGCGATCCAGCCATTCGCAGCCAAAGCTTCCTGATTCTGATTATTCAAATTGCGCGGGAAACGTTTGCCGCTGCAGCATTCGACCCACTGGCAGCTCGTCGACTGAATCAAAAATCGTTTGTAACTGTAGGCTTTATCGATTGGATCTCTTGGGAGGGTATCCATGAGTAAGCTCGGCGAGATTATCTCGCGGAACGAAGACCGCATCCGCACTGAGTGGATGAAAGACATGACTTCTGGCGTCCAGCGCGCCGACCTGATGAGCAGTGCGGAATTAAACGAACAAAGCGCCGCTTTGTTAAAAGGCATTGCCAAGGGGCTTTCCTCATCGCAGGGTACAGATGTTTCCTCGGCGGAATGGGCGCCGGTACGAGAAATGTTGCAGGACATCTCCGCTTCTCGTGTTCGACAGGGCTTTACACCCTCCGAAACGGCGAGCTTCGTGGTTTCGCTCAAGCAGCCTCTCTTCGCGAATATCCGCAAGGAGCTGACGGGCAACCAGGACGAAATGTTCGACGCTCTCTTGTCTGCAACGCAGCTGCTGGATCGCCTGTCGCTCGTGACCTCGGAGACTTACATGGCCACTCGCGAAGAACTGATCTCACGCCAACAGCAGGAGCTGCTCGAGTTATCTACTCCGGTGGTGAAGTTGTGGGACGGGATACTGGCGCTGCCCATAATCGGGACGCTGGATAGCTCGCGCACGCAGGTGGTGATGGAAGAGCTTCTACAGACGGTGGTTGCGACCAATTCGAAGTTTGCGATCATCGACATCACAGGCGTGCCTACGGTCGATACCCTGGTGGCCCAGCATCTGCTGAAAACCATCACCGCGGCTCGCCTGATGGGCGCGGAGTGCATCATAAGTGGTGTTCGCCCGCAGATCGCGCAGACCATTGTGCACCTTGGGATCAATCTGGAAGACGTCATTACCAAGGCGAAGCTGTCCGATGCCTTCGCTCTGGCATTACAGAAGAGCGGCAGAGCTGTCGTGCGCGTGTCCGGCTCACCGGCGGGCAGCGCGAGCCCATTGCCTGGCTTCGCCAAGGAGGGATGACATGGAGCGCATCCCGATCCTACGCATGGGCCCGTTTCTGCTGATTACCATCCAAGTCGATATGCACGACAAGCTCGCACTGCAATTGCAGGACGACGTCACGCAGCGGATTGCGGATTGGGGATCTTACGGCGTTCTGATCGACATATCGTCGCTGGAGATCGTGGACTCTTTCATCGGTCGCATGCTGGCCAACATCGCAGCCATGTCACGCGTGTTAGGCGCTGAAACGGTTGTCGTAGGCATGCAACCTGCAGTCGCCATCACCCTGGTCGAACTTGGCATGTCTCTGCCCGGCGTCCGCACCGCGTTGAACGTCGAATCGGGGATGGAACTGCTTTACGGATCGCTGAACGTGAGACCGTGGGGAACAGGTAATGACGGTAATGAAGCGTGAAGTGCTTCCGCTGCAATCCTCGAGCGACATAGTGCTCGCTCGTCAGAAGGTGCGGCAGTGGGCGCTTGAGCTGCGCTTCAGCCTGGTCGACCAGACCAAGTTGGTTACTGCCGCCAGCGAACTGGCCCGCAACACCTTGGATCACGGATGTGGCGGCGAGATGACCATGGAAGTCGTTAATGGTGCGGCGAGGTCAGGGTTGAAACTGACATTCGCTGACAACGGCCCAGGCATCCCCGACATAGAAGCGGCGCTCAAAGATGGTTTTACAACTGGATCAGGGATGGGGCTCGGCTTGGGCGGCAGCAAACGTCTGGTAAATGAGTTCTCTATCGAGTCAGAGTCGGGGAAAGGTACCAAGGTCACTGTCGTTCGATGGAAATGATCCTGACAGAATACGTTCCCATCACCGACAGCAGTTCCATCAGCGAGGCCCGGAGGAGAGGGCTTCATGTTGCGGAGCGGCTTGGGTTAGATGAAGTTCGCAGTGGCGAATTCGCGCTGCTGATTACGGAGATGGCGCGTAATGTACTGGCCCACGGCGGGGGTGGCCAGACCATCATCACCGGATCAAGGAATGGCCACGGTCCCATGGTGCGCCTGCTTGGCATCGACAAAGGGCCGGGGATTTCCGATGTTCCGCGTGCCCTGAGCGACGGTTACTCGACATCTGGAACCATGGGCGCAGGTCTGGGCGCGATGAAACGAATCGCAGACCAGATGGAAATTTTCACCAGCCAGGCCGGGACGATCGTTATGGTGGAAATAGGTTCAAGAGAACCGCGGGAAGGTGTGCAGGTTGCGGGTGTCGCCATTCCTTACCCCGGCGAGCGCTTTTGCGGTGACGCGTGGAGCTACGATCAAAACGCTGAGCGGACCATGGTCCTTATCGTCGACGGACTTGGACACGGACACGACGCTGCTGTGGCGGCCGGCGAGGCGGTGACGGTCTTTCAATCCAGTTTGGACAGGGGACCTGGCGAAATCTTGTCCTACCTTAATGACGCGCTGAAGAAAACGCGCGGTGCCGTTGCCGGGATTGTCCGAATTAATAACACCGACAACACCTTCACCTATGCTGCCGTGGGCAATACAGGTGCCTCGGTTATATCGAAGGAGGGATCGCGCAGCCTGGTTTCGCATAGCGGAACCCTGGGTGTTGCGTCGCCTCGTATTCAGGAGTTCCACATGGACTGGCCGAAAGACGGTGTGCTCATCATGCATTCCGATGGGCTTCAGTCGCGTTGGGACTTGTCTTCGTACCCAGGGTTGATTTCACGCCATCCAGCCGTGATTGGTGCGGCCCTGATCCGCGATTTCCGGCGCCAGCGCGATGACGCCAGCGTCGTAGTTATAAAGTCGGCCGCATGAACTCGCTTTCCATCCTCGAGATTCCACTCCGCACCGAGGAGGACGTGGTGCAGGCCAGGCAGCGCGGCCGAGAAGTCGCCGCCAGCCTCGGGTTCGACAACCAGGACCAGATCCGACTGGCAACCGCAACCTCGGAAATCGCCCGCAATGCCTTCCGTTATGCACGCGGTGGCACCGTCACGTATTCCGTCACCTTGGACCTGCCACAGCGGCTCGAAATCACGGTAACGGATTCCGGGCCGGGTATCGCTAATCTCGACCAGATCATCGCAGGCCGATATCGCTCCGAGACTGGGATGGGCATGGGCATCATCGGCACCAAGCGTCTGATGGACGGCTTCGTCATCACGACGGGTTCGCATGGGACAACAGCGAACATGCTGAAGTACCTTCCACGGCATGGACAGCCATTCTCACGCAGGTCGCTGGAGGATATGGCGCGACGCTTCAAGAGCCTGGCGATCGAATCCCCCTATGCGGAAGTTGAGCGGCAGAATAATGAGCTGCTGAAGACCTTGCAGGAGCTGCGCGCCCGGCAAGACGAATTGATGCTGCTCAACCGCGAACTGGAAGATACCAATCGAGGGGTAGTGGCGTTGTATGCCGAACTGGATGAACGCGCCGATTATCTGCGCCGCGCCTCGGAGCTGAAGACCAAGTTCCTCTCCAACGTTTCGCACGAGTTCCGCACGCCTTTGAATTCCATCATCTCGTTGGCGCGTCTGCTTAGCGCCAGGCTGGATGGCGACCTGACGCCGGAGCAGGAGAAGCAGGTGCAATACATCGAATCTTCCGCGCGGGACCTGCAGGATCTGGTGAATGACCTTCTCGACCTGGCGAAGGTAGAGGCTGGAAAAATCAAGATCCGTCCCAAGACCTTCGAGGTGCGGGAATTGTTCAGCGCGTTGAAGGGAATGCTAAAGCCGCTGCTGGCCGACAACAGCGCGGTTGACCTGGTTTTTGTCGATGCGGCCGATCTTCCGGTGCTTCGCACGGATGAAGGCAAGGTCTCGCAGATATTGCGCAATCTGATCTCGAACGCGTTGAAATTCACGCCCAGCGGAAAAGTCACAGTCTCGGCGCGGTGTGAGGGCAGCTCACACGTTCTGTTCGAGGTGGCGGACACCGGCATCGGCATTCCGGGCGAGTATCACGAAACCATCTTCCAGGAATTCAGCCAGGTCGAAAACCCTTTGCAGGACCGCCATCGCGGGACGGGACTAGGCCTGCCGCTCTGCCGCAACCTCACGGCCCTGCTGGGCGGCCGGATGTGGCTGCATAGCGAGGCCGGACAAGGCTCGACCTTCTTTGTCGAGATCCCGATCGTTTATGTAGGGGAAGCTCCACTGGCATCCGAATCGGGATCGCTGCCGGTACCCGACTTCCATCGGTCTCCGATCTTGTATTTGGAAGATTCGGCGGAGGCCGCGCACGTATTCGAGACATTCCTGCGGAATACGGAATTCCAGCCCATCCTCGCCTCGAGCTTGCAGGATGCAGACGCATGGGTCGCGAGGCATACCCCGGCGGCAGTGGTTACGGACGTATACATCGGCGAAGACTTGGCTTGGGACCTGATCCGCCGTCTGCGCGCGAAATTCCCCGAATTACCCATTATTGTTACCAGTGCTTACGATGAGGCACAACGTGCATCCAACGAAGGAGGGACTCTGTTTCTCCCCAAGCCGCTGGAGCGCGAGCAACTGCTGCACGAACTTAGAACTTTGATTGCGGCCCCAGGCACGCGACAACTTTTGATCGTCGACGATAACGAGGTCTCTCGTTATATCCTGCGCCAACTGCTCGATCTACCGTGGCTTCAGATTAGAGAGGCGAAGAACGGCGGAGAGGCGCTCGCCGCGGTTGCCGAGGGCGCTCCGGACGCGATGGTGCTCGATCTGCTAATGCCCGACATAAACGGATTAGAGGTTTTGCGACGGGTTCGCGAGCTCAGCTCCACAGCGAACCTGCCGGTCCTGATCTACACATCCAAGACGCTTTCGGACGAGGAAAAAGACCATTTGGCAAGCTTCGGCGCGGCCGTGGTTCGCAAGGAAGATGTCTCGACGCGTCTTTCAGCTCAGCCTTTTCTGGATTGGCTCACGGCTGAAGGCATCGTGCCGCAGAATACCGCCTCTCATGCAAATGGATAGTACGCCGAATCGCATCCTGATCGTTGATGACCGGGAACAAAACCGGTACGTGCTCAAGCGCATCCTGCGACAGGCTGGATACGCGTGCGACGAGGCGTGCACCGGGCGCGAAGCCCTCGCGAAGCTCCAGTCACTGCCAGACCTCGCGATCCTCGATGTACATCTGCCAGATTTTTCCGGCTTCGATCTCTGTCGGAGAATAAAAGACAATCCTCGCACCGCTTCCGTTTCCGTCCTACAGATCTCCGCTTCCTTTGTCACCGGAGAGGATAAAGCCAGAGCGCTGGAGGCGGGCGCGGACGTCTACCTCACCCACCCAATCGACGGCTTGGTGTTAGTTGCCACAGTTCGCTCGCTGCTGAGGTTGAGACGCGCTGAAGTGGTCGCGCGGCAGGCATCCACGCACTGGCAGTCTACCTTTGATTCACTGTCGGAGGGCCTGGCATTCATCGATCAAGACGGCAAGTTCACTCAGTGGAACAGGGCCTTTGAAAACTTCTGTGGTTCTCCATCAGGTCAAACCGCCTCAGCGATGCTGGCACAGTGTTTTGGGAATGGAGTTTCCGGCTTGGCTGAAAACGCCGAGCGGCGCTCAGAAGAGTTTCAAGTTGGATCCAGGAACGTGCAACTTACGATCGCTCCTGTGATGGCTGAGAACGTCGAAATAGGCAAGCTGTTGGTCCTATCGGATATCACCGATCGCAAGCTAGCCGAGTATGCGATGCGAACCGCGGAGAAGCTTGCTGCCACCGGCAAGCTGGCGAACGCCATCGCCCACGAAATCAACAACCCGCTGGAAGCCCTGACGAACTTGTTGTATCTGGCTCAGTCTGTTCCCGACATGGGTGCTGCCCATTCCTATCTGGAGCGCGCCAGTGAAGAACTCGCCCGCATCTCGCGTATCACCAAGCAGTCTCTTTCGTTCCATCGCGACACGCAGAACGCAATACCCATCGACTTGGGAGGCCTGATGTCGGATGTCATAGCTCTGTACGACAAGTGGGCTGCCACCCGACGCGTTCGCCTGGTTCTGGAGCGACAGGCGGTACCTGAGGTTCATGGTTTCCCCGGGCAGTTGACTCAGGTATTCGGGAACCTCATCCGTAATGCTACTGAGGCATCGCCCGGCGGCGGCGAAGTTCGCATTCGTGTCCGGCAGGCAGTTCGAGGCGGGCGTGAGGGAACCAGAGTCACCATACATGATCGAGGAGCAGGTATCCCGCCAGCCGTTCAGCGCCAGATTTTCGATCCATTCTTCACTACGAAAGAGTTGAAAGGCTCGGGATTGGGGCTTTGGGTTTCCCGCACTCTGATACTGAATCACAGCGGCAACATTCGATTTCGCTCGTCCAGTGTCAAAGGGAAAAGCGGAACGACATTTCAAGTGTTTGTGCCTGCCGCCGCATAGCTGCCGCTGGCTGCCAATCGCATTCATCAGACGTCACGAACGTGCTTTCTAGCCATTGCATGGCTTTGTGATTCACTCATTGCGCCATACAATGCTGTGTAGAGTTGGCAAATCTGTCCTGAAAAGAAGCGCGGCGGTTCTGTAAGTTATTGAAAGGGCCTGTAGCTCAACGGTGGAGCAGGGGACTCATAATCCCTTGGTTGGGGGTTCGAATCCCTCCGGGCCCACCAGATCGGTTCCTCACCTTTACATTGGCTTTAATAACTTCTTCAACGCTCGCATCCGTTGCGCCGGCGTGCAACCCCTGCTGAGTCGCTCCGTTCTTACTTAGAGGAGAACAATCGAGAAGGGGAGCGAATCAATGCTGCGTAAAGTAAGCAACTTGGAAGGCGATTACCTGGGCGACATTCGCGGATCGAACGTCTACGGGCCTAACGAAGAGAAGCTCGGCACGATGGACGATGCTCTCATCGACGACAGAAGCGGAGACCTGCGCTACCTGATAGTGAATGCCGGCTGGCTGCGGTCTCGCCGGTTTCTTGTTCCTGCGGACCAGGTGTACGCCTATGGCGACAGCGGCGATCTTTACGCGAACTTGCGGCAAGCCGATGCGGAGGCTCTACCAGAGTTCAACGACGACCTGCTCGCTTCAGACGCGGCGCTCACGACTTATGAATCCGAATATCGGCGTGACTGGCGATATGACGTAGACCCTGCGCGCGCCCAGACAAGTCCACGGCTGGCTCGCTTCCGCGAACGGCTTCGCGACTGGCGCCTGCGCCCGGCTGTCGAAAAACGGCCCGTCGCCTCCGATGTGTCGGTTACTACGATAGGCGCACGGCCAACCAGCGTTTATGGTGTGTTCGAGAACCGTAAGGAGGTCGAGAAAGCGGTGGATCGGCTCCGCGCGGAGGGTTTTAACAGCAACGACATCTCGGTCGTGTTTCCCGATCGCGAGATGAACCAGGAATTTGCCATCGAGAAAAACACCAAGGCTCCCGAAGGCGCGTTGGCCGGCGGAGGAACCGGCCTGGTCGTGGGCGGCGTTTTAGGCTGGTTGGTTGGCATTGGGACGCTGGCGATTCCGGGCGTCGGTCCACTGATTGCCGCAGGTCCCATCGTGGCTTCGCTGGCGGGGGCGGGTGTAGGTAGCGCCGTCGGCGGTGTTGCGGGAGCCCTCATCGGGTTGGGAGTTCCTGAGCTCGAGGCCAAGCGATACGAAGAGGAGATCAAGCGAGGACGCATTCTGGTTTCGGTGAACTGCGACAGCGTAGGAACAGCGCACACAGCACGCACTATGCTGGAAGATGCGGGCGGAAAATCTGTTTTCCTCTCAGGAGAGCAACGCGCCGCCTAGTCACGGTTGATCGGACAGCACTTATCCCAACTGAAACTACACGCCGGCAGTGCCCGGCGTTTCTCTTTTCTCCTGCATTTTGCGAACGACTTTAGTGAGCAGGTTGCGTGGAGCCAGGCGCATTCCCTGTACTAGAATCCGATTTTTCCATCCCGGAATCACGATGCGCTTGCCCTGCTTCATGCCTTCGTAGCCAATGCGCGCCACCTCACGCACGTCGACCATCAGCGGACTGTTGCCCATCTTCGTTTCCTGCACGTACGCGCGCTTCTGGAAGTTCGTCTTCACCGGTCCGGGGCACAGACACGTCACCGTCACGCCGGTGCCGATCATCTCTTCCGCCAGCGCCTCGCTGAAGCTAAGCACATACGCCTTGCTGGCGTAGTAGACCGACATGAACGGACCGGGCAGAAATGCCGCTACACTGGCCACATTCAGCAGCTTGCCTTCACGGGCACGAATCTGGGGCAGGAACAACTTGGTTAGATGAGTGAGGGCGGTGATGTTCACCTGAATCATCTCCGATTCGTCCGTCCATTTCGTTTGCTGAAATGCGCCCGCCGCGCCGAATCCGGCGTTGTTGACCAGCACATCGAGCACCACCCCCGACTCCTGCAATTCGTGATAAAGCTCGTCAGGGCTGGCAGGATGGGCCAGGTCTTTCGGTGCAATGCGCACGGTGATGCCGTAGCGCGACTGCAGATCGTCACCTAGCTGGCGCAGCGCGCCGCGATTCCGCGCGACCAGCACCAGGCGATAGCCGTCCTGGGCGAAGAGGTGCGCAAGTTCGAGACCGATGCCGCTCGATGCGCCGGTAATCAGCGCCGTCTTGGGAGCAAAGAAAGGATTGCGTGCACTCACAAATTAGTTATAGCGGATTTGGGAGAACTAATGGGTGGGAGCGGTCTGCTTCAGCCGGAGGAAACTACGAACGATTGCTCCAGTGTCCATGGACCATATGCAGTTGGGCGATCCAAAAGGCCGTCTTATCTGTGAACTTGCATCCCAGAGACTCGGCCAGCTTGAAGATGCCAACGCGAGGTTCCATGTCGCCATACTTATGAACAACGATGGCCGACAACATGCCGCGTCCTGCCCTGAACTCCTCGCTGAAGATCTCATCTAACATGAACAGCCATCGCCGGATCGTCATAAGGGATCACGATGCTTCGCAGCTGCTTGGACAGATCGCTGTACGTTATCATGCCGCGAACTCGGGCTGTCGCCTGCAAGATCCCGATCACCTCGGTCTTACCGATGCACCATTCGTTTGATGTACCCGTCACGACCTCTTCCCTTCTAGATCCCCGCCAATGCCTGCTCCAGGTCGGCAACGATGTCCTCGACATTCTCGACCCCGACCGAAATGCGCACCATGCCATCGGTCAAGCCGATTGCTTTGCGGCCCACTTTGCCGATCGCGGCGTGGGTCATGCTCGCAGGATGGGAGATCAGCGACTCGACTCCCCCCAACGATTCGCCCAAAGTGCAGACTCGTACGCGCTTGAGAAAGCGCTTAGCGTTGCTCAGCGAGCCGGTCTCGAAGGTGATCATCGAGCCGAAGCCGGTCTGCTGCCGCCGCGCCAGCGCATATTGCGGGTGGGTCCTCAGCCCCGGATAGAACACCTGCTTCACCTTGCGGTGGCGGCTGAGGAAGTCGGCGACTGTTCGTCCGTTCTCATCGTGCTGCCTCATGCGGACCGCCAACGTCTTCGTGCCGCGCAAAATCAGCCAGCACTCAAACGGAGACAGAATCGCACCCGCAGCTTTCTGGATGAAGGCCAGCTTCTCCGCCTGCTCGGCTGTGGTACACACCAGGACTCCGCCGATGCCGTCGCTGTGCCCATTGAGAAACTTCGTCGTCGAGTGCATGACGATGTCGGCGCCAAACTGGATGGGCTGCTGGAAGTACGGCGACAAAAACGTGTTGTCGACCACGACTTCGCAACCATGCTTGTGCGCGATACGGCTGACCGCGGCGATATCGGTGAGTCCCATCAGCGGATTGGTCGGCGTCTCGATATGTACGTAGCGCGTGTTCTTGCGAATCGCATGCTCGACGTTTCGGGCATCAGAAGTGTCGACATAAGTGAACTCCAGCCCGAAGTTGGTCAGAATCTGGTTGAAGAGCCGCGGCACGCCGCCATACAGATTGTTCGAGGCGACGATGTGCTCGCCCGCCTTCATCATCTGGCAGACGGCACCAATGGCAGCCATACCGCTGGAAAAGACGCGTGCCGCGACTCCGCCCTCCAGTGATGCCAGGTTCTCTTCCAGCCTCGTACGCGTAGGATTGCCGGCGCGCGAATAGTCGTAGCCCTTGGTCTTGCCCAGCTCTTCCTGAGCGTAGGTGGAGGTGGCAAAAATCGGAGGCGCTACCGCTCCGGTGGAGGGATCGGCCTCATTGCCGACGTGGATGGCGCGTGTGGAAAAGCCGGGAGTCTTAGCTAGTGCGCATTTGGCCTCGAACCGCGGATTTAGCGGATGACACATCGGACGAAGCGGCCGCTTGATGGGTTTGCTAATCCGGGCGACCCTGTAAATCCGTGGTTAATTATGGTTCTCGTTGAAGTGAAAAATGTCCTTCGACAAGATACCGCTCCGCCGAATCGGGAATGATCGTCGCTACACGCTTTCCCGGGCCGAGGCGCTTTGCGATTCCGATCGCCGCAAACACATTTGCGCCTGAACTCGATCCGCCAAACACGCCTTCTTTCGCCGCGAGCTGCTTCACCATATCGAATGCGTCGGCATCGCTGACAGCGATGATCTCGTCGCATACCGAATAATCGAACGTTTTCGGGATGAAGCTTGCGCCAATACCTTCCACTTCGTGCTCGCCTTTTTCACCACCGCCGAGAACCGAGCCCTGCGTTTCCACCGCGACGGTCAACACGCTGGGGTTTTGGTCTTTCAGAAAGCGCGCCACCCCGCTAAAGGTTCCGCCGGTTCCGCTGCCGATCACCACGGCGTCGATGCGGCCTTGCATCTGCTCGTGAAGTTCGCGGGCGGTGGTCTGATAGTGAAAATCGGGATTGGCTTGGTTTTCGAATTGTCCAGCGATGAAGGACTTGGGAGTTTTGGCGGCGCGGGCGGTCATGTAATCGATTGCGCCCTGCATACCGGCGGCGCGAGGAGTTCGAATCACCTCCGCGCCGAGCGCCTCCATGAGCGTGCACTTTTCCTGCGAGAAGCCTTCCGGTACGGCGAGCACCGTCTTGTAGCCGCGGCTGCAACCGATCAGCGCCAGGCCGACGCCGGTGTTGCCGGCTGTGGCCTCGAAGATGGTTGAGCCTGGTTCGAGCTTGCCCTCGCGTTCTGCAAGCAGAATCATGCCCAGCGCGGCGCGGTCTTTAATACTGCCGCCAGGGTTCAGGTATTCCAGCTTGGCGTAAACGTCGGCGGCGCCGGCAGGAACCACGTGGCGGAGGTGAAGGACGGGCGTCTCGCCCACAAGCTCGGTGATGTCTTCGGCGATCCGGAGGGAACTCGTCTCGGCAGTTTTCATTCTCACCCGTACGGAATGGACTTTACAAAGAGTAAGGGATGCGCGCAGAAGGGTCAACGAAGACGGTTCCCGCGTCGCGGACAGACAGAACGCTTTCTCAAAATCCGCAAAGTTTTGCAGTCCGCCAATGACCGATTCGGCAGAGAACGTCGCAACCAACCATCTTGCATTCACTTGCGCTTCGGCCGATTGTGGACTTCGCAGTGCATTGAACTCCATCGAGGTACACGGGCCGACTCCGAAAGCGACCTGAAATTCCGTATCGAGGAGTTCATATGCACAAGTGGCTATTTGTTTTGGGGATGTTGTGTTGTGCCCTGCTGTTAGTGAGCGCGGCAGGCGCCGATGAAATGTCGTTTACCCTTTCCGGGGAAGGACTGGATGCTTCCGGTACATTCACCGGGGCATCAACCGGACCGGGCCAATGGCTGATCAATGACGCGTCCGGCGTGTTCAACGGATCGAACATTGTTGGTATTTGGCCCGAATCGAACACCGGAAACATCTTCAGCTTCGACAATGTGTTCTTTTCGCCAGGTCCGGCGGTGGATGGCGGAGGCATCGTCTTCCAACTTGCCAACGGCGACATGGTGGACCTCTGCTATGACACGGGATGCGCAGGCGCGGCCGACACATATACCGCGATCGTATGGGATCCCGTGTCGGGCATCAGCAACCTTAATGTCGATAACGCTGACTTCGGCGCGCCAGTTCCCGAACCGTCTACCTTGGCCTTGGTGGGCAGCGGGCTCATTGGTCTGACGAGACTAGGTCGACGGGTGCTTTCCGCATAGGCAGTATCGTGGCAGCTCAACAGCAGAGAGCCGGGAAATCGCTTCCCGGCTCTTCTCTCAGCTACAGACAGAGGGCGTCGAGGTCGAGATAGGTGAGGCGATACCGCTTCACGGAAGTGAGCGCCGGATCGACAATCAGGCCCCGTATCTCTTCTTCGTAAGTCCCTCGAAAGCCCGCGTCGAGTAGCCCAGATTGCACAGCCAGTTCGGAAGTAACCGCGGCAATGCGCAGAGCATCGGGGTAGTGTTGCCTGGCGGCCAGTTGGGCTGCAACACCAATCAACTTCGCGGTGTGCGAGTCCAACCCTGCAGGACCGTAGTCGGCAAGCCTCACTTGAGTACCTGCGAGCACCAGGAAGAAATAAGCGATTGGCTTATCGTTGCGTCTTACGACGAAGCTCATCGGCCGCTGAAGCACCGGGCAGCTCGCGAAGTGCCGCAAGAGATCAGCAGTGCGCGCGGTTACAGCGAATTCCGAGCTCGGTTGAGGCCAGAGCTCCGGAGGTATGGCGGTTGGCAAAACCTGCTCGAAGTCAACGCCCGGGGAAAGCTTCGCAATCGGCAGCACAGAATACAACGCGTTCTTTACGATTCGAGCAGGCGTCTTCCACTCCATGGGAGATTCGCGCAAAGCAGTCGCTACTGATTTCAATGGTCGGCTCAAAAAGTACACCTTCCCTGCCACTTTGTATGACAGCCCCTCTGCGCGGTTCGAGCGGCGACTAAGATGTTGGCCAAGTGCGGGCAACATACGGTGGGTTGTTGGGCTGCCACCGATCGAGAACAGCGCCGCCGAGTTTTCGCACGAATCACGCAGCACTTGCAAACCGGCGCCGGCATGGCCGGAATCGGCTGCCCAATCGATGAGGTGAAATGCGTCGAACGCGCCGGCGGTGGTTACGATCCGCATCGGCCACCGGCAGGCATGTCCAACGATCCTGTCTTTGCCGTTTAATACGTAGCTTCGCCCGCCCACCGCAAAAGGATGCTCGTCCCAATACTTCCACCGCTGGAAGCCGGGATCGATAGACGCTGGAGCGAGCTCCCGCCCGAATGCCCTGTGCATCAGGCCGGTGATGCCATCGCGATCCTGTTGTGACGAGATACGAGCCTGAACGGCCATCAACCCATGGTAGCAACTAGGCCAAATGCCGATGGGCGGGTTACGCTCAGGACGGATGTCGAGCCGACGGCGGCTAGCGTGGTCTGAAGCCGGAACAGCGCGGTACTCGGAGCGTGGCAATCCTGGCGACGAATGTCGAGCCGGTTCACATCGTTAGCCAGGTTCGCCCCACCGTAGAAGGAGAAGGCAGCGCGGTAGCCTGATTCTACGAGTGCGGCTCGGGTGTCGGCATTGAAGGTATAGGGACGGCCTACAGGGTAGGCGAGGATGTCGACAGTGCGCCCGAGCTCGCGTTCCAGGATCGCTCGCGATTCGGTCAGCTCAGAACATTGGCGCTCCAGCGGCAATCCGCTGAGCACTTCGTGATTGTGAGTATGTGAGCCGAAGTTCATGCCGGCAGCCTGCATTTCCCGAACCTCATCCCAATTCAAGAAGCAGCGTTCCGAGCTACCGTTGGGGCGGGCGCAATCGCATACGTTTTCCAACTCGTCAATCAGAGGAGCGTAGTTGGTGGTAGCGTGCTCGGAGCAGAACCGCAAGAGCTGAAAAACAGTTGTCGATGGCCGGTCCCGGTCGAGGCGAAACTCAGCGGGTTGAGGGTAGTGGATTTTGAAGCTGTCTTTGCGGCTGTGCTTCACGATGTATGCGATGGTGTCCCACCAGGGCAGGCGCTGACTTCCAATAAACGCGGTAGGAAGGAAAAACGTCGCCTGAAGGCCGTGCGAACGCAGAATGGGGAACGCAGTTTGGTAGTTGTCGAGGTTTCCGTCATCGAAGGTGATGAGCAGGCTCGACCGCACGGGCGCTTCGCCGGTCATCATGGCAAGTGCTTCATCAAGGCTAATGCAATCGAATCTGGACTTCACATACCCGAGCTCCCAGTCGAATTGGTCCGCCGTGGGTCCGAAGGTACCGGAATCATAGGGAGTCTCCTCCGCATTGCCAATGCGGTGATAATTGATCACCAACAACGCATCGCGCCGCAACACGCTCTCCAGCAGTCGGGTCAGCCCAGATCTGGCAAATGCGTCAGCTAGAAGTTGTCGTTTACCCTTCATCTCAGCCTGTTCGGAACAGAGTGCGGAAGATACATCGATTTTGAACCATCATACCGAGTGTGGCTGACAGTCGGAAGCGAGCATACAAGATGTTATAAGGATAACGATGAAAGTTCTCGTAACCGGAGGAGCGGGCTACATAGGAGCGACCACCGTTCGATCGCTCATGGCCGACGGGCACGAAGTAGCGGTGTATGACAACTTGAGTAAAGGATATCGCGAAGCTCTGCCGCCTGAGGTGCCACTCATTGTGGCCGATGTGGCCGACCGCGCCGCTCTTGACTCGGCCTTCCGGCAGTACCAACCCGAAGCGATTCTTCATTTCGCCGCATTTATTGAAGCCGGCGAATCTATGAAGCAACCGGAGAGGTTCTTTCGCAACAATTCTGCCGCAACATTGACGTTGCTGGAAGCAATACTGGCGAATGGGGTCGGTAAACTAATCTTCTCGTCCACCGCCGCGCTATACGGAGAACCTCGCCAAATACCTATTGAGGAAACCGACCCGCTGGATCCTACTAATGCCTACGGCGAGTCGAAGCTGCTGGTCGAACGCATGCTGGGCTGGTTCGGTCGTGTGCACGGTTTGCGCTATGCCAGCTTGCGCTATTTCAATGCTGCGGGATCGGATGGCTATTCAGGCGAGCGCCATCAACCGGAGACGCACCTTATTCCTCTTGTGTTGCAAGTAGCCAGCGGCGGCCGGAATTCGATCTCGATCTTCGGAACCGACTACGCCACCGCTGACGGCACCTGTGTCCGCGACTACATTCACGTCAGCGATCTGGCCCAGGCGCACGTCCTCGCGTTGAATGCGCTTGAGCACCGTGATCGGCTGATCTACAACTTGGGCAATGGGCGAGGATTCAGCGTACGCGAGGTGATCGATAGCGCGAAACGCGTGACCGGCGTCGCAATACCTGTGGTGGAAGCTCCGCGGCGGCCGGGAGATCCTGCAATACTAATCGCAAGCTCAGAAAAAATACGCGGTGAACTGGGATGGGCTCCGCAATATACCGACCTCGACTCCATTGTTGAGAGCGCCTGGCAGTGGATGCAGCAGCATCCCTCTGGATACGCATCCGAGGCGGCAGCGACTGTCGACTGACCAGATGACGAAACCCGGTTGCGACAAGTCTGTGAGGGCGCAATGTATCTGCTGTGGTTGAGGCGACTCGCCATTTTGTTTTCGGTGCTGCTGTGTGCGGTAGGGTTTGCGCAGGTCCGAACTTTACCTCTCCTCTGCCGACCGGAGTTCGCCTCGATGCCGTGGGTGATGCTGTTGAACTCGGCAGCATGCCGCTCAACGTCGTAGTCGCGCCCGGCGGCGATAAGGCCGTAGTGGTGCTCAGTGGGTGGCGCGAACAAGGCATCCAGATCGTCGACCTGAAGACGCGGCACGTTACGCAGACCTTATTACAAGATGGCGCATTCTACGGCGCTGCCATTTCTCCTGACGGCCATATGCTCTACGTCTCGGGCGGCAACACCGATAAGGTCTTCGTCTATTCCTGGAGTGATGGCAAGACTGCGCTCGCGAAGCAGTTCGCGCTCGCCACGACGAAGACTGCCGACGGCACAGGCACGAGCTATCCGGCAGGATTAGCCGTCGCACAAAACGGCAAGTTCGTTTACGTGGCGGAAAATGTTGGCGATCACCTCGCTGTGATCAACGCCGCGACGGGCGAGGTGCAGCAGCGCTTCCCTACCGATCATTATCCCTACGGCGTAATTGTCAGCTCCGACGGGCACCTCTTCGTGTCTGCATGGGGCAGTACCACCGTGTCAGAGTTTCGTGTTCTCGCGGATGGAAGACTCGCCGACACTGGGCGTATCGAGGTCGGACGTCATCCGTCGGCGTTGGCCGTAAGCGGCCCGCACCTTTACGTCGCACTGGCCGGCAGTGATCGCGTGGCGGTCGTCGATATCAGCTCCCGCAAAGTCACGGGACACCTTCACGACTCGGCGCCCGGCGCTCCGCCCGAGGGCAGTACCCCGAATGCTATCGCCGTCAGCGCGGATGGCAAGCGTCTGTTTATCGCGGAAGCGGACAACAACGCAGTTGCTGTGTTCGATTTGGCGACGGGCATGTTGCTCGGACGCATTCCGACCGACTGGTATCCCACTGCCGTCGCTGAAGCCGGCTCGCAGCTCCTGCTCCTCTCTGGAAAAGGTCACGGCACGCATGCCAACCCCGACGGTCCCGTGCCGCTCACGGATTGGCCGACCGGCAGACCACACGCCTACACGCTTGGACAGTTGAACGGCAGCCTGCGGTTGCCGCCCTCCGCGATGAGCGCTACCGAACTAAACGCCTTCACTGAACGGGTTACTGCTGCCAACAATTGGAAACAGAGTTCTGAGGCGCGACGCTATCCGCCGTTCAAGCACGTCGTCTACATCATCAAAGAGAATCGCACCTACGATCAGGTGCTGGGCGACATCAAGCAAGGCGACGGCGATGCCAGCCTTGTCTATTTCCCCGACATCACGGTCACTCCCAATCATCACGAACTGGCGCGGCGCTTCGGGCTTTACGATCGCTTCTTTGTTAACGCCGAGTGCAGCTCGCAAGGGCATATCTGGTCCACGGCGGCATACGTTACCGATTACGGCGAGAAGACCATCCCTTCGGCGTACGCCGGCAAACGCGGTGATGTCGACGGTGAAGACGCCGACGAGCCGGAACGCGGCTTCCTGTGGACGCTGGCGAAAAGCTCCGGCGTCACCTTCCGCGACTACGGAGAAATGGTCAAAGGAAATCCAGGCTGGCCGGTCACGCAAAAAGATCTCGGCTCCGATATCAGTCCTGATTACGTTCCCTTTGATCTGGTCACGCAGGACCAGAAGCGCGCTGACGTGTGGATCGCCGAGCTTCAGCGCTTCGTGCGAGATGGCAATATGCCGCAGCTCGAACTCATGTGGCTGCCTATGGACCACCTCACCGCCGCTCGTCCTGGTAAATGCACTCCGTTTGCCTGCATGGCCGATAACGATCTCGCTCTAGGTCGCATTGTGCAGGCGCTCTCGCGTAGCCCTTACTGGAAGGACACGGTAATTTTCGTGGTTGAAGATGACTCGCAAGCCGGCCCCGATCATGTCGATTCGCACCGCGCACCGTTCTACGCGATTTCGGCCTACAACCGGCCCGGCACGGTGGATCGCTTTATCAATACGACTGATGTTGTCGCCGCGATCGAAGACATCCTCGGAATGGGGCGGCTCTCGAAGTTCGATTACTTCAGTCGCTCGCTGGCGAACATCTTTGCCGCCACACCCGACCTCACGCCTTACGATCCGATCACGCCCAAGCAGGATTTGAATGAGAAGAATCCGCCGAACACTCCGACTGCACGCATGTCAGAAGGGCTCGACCTTAGCGCTCCCGACCGGGTGGACGATCAGGTGTACAACCGCATCTTGTGGGTGATGCTGAAAGGTGATACGCCGCCGCCGGCCGTGCGCAATCGCGCGCCGTTGCATGCGTATGAAGCGAGCCGGTAACCATGCTTGGCATTTGCGCAGGCCTGAGCGTCACGACCTTAGAGCCGAGTTAGGGGAGGTCCGGGGGCGGTGATGAAGAACTCGGACTTCGATGCTGCGTGATGCGAGCTCGACAGGTAGCTTTCTCGCCATTGCTCAGCGAATTTCGCGGCTTCCTCGCGCGTAACGAGTGCCCAGACACTGCCTCCGAAGCCGGCGCCAAAAGCGGAAGCCGCATATGCTCCGAGCGAGCGCGCTTCTTTTGCGAGCCAGATTGTCTCAGGCACCTGGTTCCCGAGCAGTGATGTGGCCGCAGCTTGCGACTCATCAACCAGTTCGCCGAATCTGTTCAGATCGTTCCGGACAAGAGCATCACAGGCCTGCGGAATAATCACGTCGGACTCTCGCCAGAATTGCTCGAATCGATTGCCGAGCCATCTTGCGTCGGCGCCGGATTGCTTGAGGACGTGGCGTACACGATCGACGGAATCGGAGGCCGATGCCAAGACATTGGCTAATGTTTGATCGGTTGCTCCGGTCGCGGTGCGCCATATCTCCAAAATGCGTCTGGTGGCTTCGGAGGCGCGATTGTATTGAGCGCGAGCAGATCCGGTTTTATCTGCCACGACGCCGCTAACCGCGATTACGAACACGCACTCGGCCGGCATTGGGACCACACGCTCCAAGCGCACCGGGCAGAAGGCGTACTGCTTCAGCTGCCCGGGCTCGCTGGCAAGGATGGCAGTGTGATCCTCGCTTCCGCCAAACGTGCCGACTCCGCCGTCGCCATGCAAGGACTTATAGCTCTGGCCGTTTTCGATGCAGCCCAGGTATCCAGCCAGATCCTCGATGGTGTGGATCTCAGCCTTGAACTCCGCACGCTCCGGCAGCTGATTGATCGCGCTTAGAACGGTGAAGATAACGGTGAGCAACGCGCTCGAACTGCTCATTCCGGCAGCGGAGGGTAGGTCGCTGGCAAAGGCGATCTCCACGCCACGACAGTCGTCGCCAAAATTGCGCGCCAGGCGCCGCGCGACCACCATCGGGAATACCCTCCAGCCCGACGGGGCGATCGCGAGGTCTGAGGAGATGGTGAACTCAAGGCTCTGCTGTCGGACGATGTCGTTGACCTTAACAACCGAGTCCGTGCGCGGAATGGCGACAACACAAAATCCGCGCTCAGCCGTACAGAGCAAGCTACGGCCACCGGCATAATCGGTGTGCTTGCCAAGAACCTCGATACGTCCAGGGACGAACCATTGCATGGCTTCGCTCTGATCGCCTGCTGACAGCTGCTGCGTCAACGCGTCAAAGAGCTGCGCTTTGCGGCGAGCTTCATGCTGGCTCATGCCGGCCCTAGGCAGACTCTCCGTAGCCGTGGTCGTCATAGATTTACCTGAATATCTTTCAGCCGCGAGGCGACCGCAGCGATATCGGAACGGCGCGACAAGTCGAGCACCCCGCCATGAGAGATGGCGACCTTCATCCTCAGGCCTCGGGCAATTCCCAGGTTGACGGCCATCGGCAACTCAAATTCGCCACGTACGGACAACGGAACCTCGCGGCACAGAGAAAAGATGTCCCGGCTGAATCGCCAGCAGTTCATGCTCACCAGGCGTCGGCCGTCCGGCTCAGCTTGCGGCTTTTCTTCTATGTGAACCAGGAAGCCCCGCTCGTCGACCACTGCGGCGGCGAACTCGTTTATGCGTTGCGCCGGGATATTGCTGTTGCGCGCCAACGTGTCCGCGGGGAAGAGTACTGCCCCTGGCTGCTCGAGCTCTTGAATGGCAAGCAGAGCGTCGGCGGGGTAATAGTTGTCCGCCGTTAATCGTCAGAAACTCATCGTCACCAGTGAATGCTTCTGCCGGCAGCAGGGCATTTGCCGTTCCAAGCGCGTCTGCCTGCACTGCAAAGCTAACCCGTATCCGCGCTGCTGGAATGCGAGCGTAATAATCGCGAACCGCGCCGTGTTCCGGGCCAATGACAAGGCAGATGTGACTGAATCCAGCATCGGCGAGGCTGCTGAGCAGATAGTCGAGGAACGGCCGTCCTACCGGGATCATGGCCTTGATGCCAGCCGCGGCTGCCTCAGACTGTTCCCTGCTCAGCGCTGAACTTGTGTCCTCGCTGCGCATTCGGGTTCCTAGTCCACGGGCAAGAATCACGGCTTTGCGGATCGTTGCCGACTCTGTCATGGTTCGCGCCCCAGTGTAATGCAAGGCGCCATCTCGCTGGGCGTAAACCAGCGCTGAATTACAATGGCGGCGACTATGCATCGGCTGGTACGAATTTTGGATGGCGAACTTCTTTGTCGCCGGGTCCGCCTTTGGGATTATTGCGCTGATCGTAATGGTGCGCGGAGTGCGTGATCTGCGGCAGATGTTCACTAATCTGCGGGAGCAGGCGAAGCGCCCGCAATAATGGCCACCCACTTCTCACTTCTCGACTGGATCATCGTCGTCACCTATTTAGCCGCGACGCTTGCGATGGGCCTGTATGGGCGCAAGTTTGTCGGCGGCATTTCTGATTTTCTGGTGGCCGGTCGAGAGCTAGGAACCTATCTCGCTGTAGCCACGCTGGCTGCCACCGAAATCGGCACCATCACTTTTATGTATTACGCGGAGCTGGGCTACAAGACCGGCTACGCCTCCTTCGTCAACGGACTGATCGCCGGGCTGGTCATGATCTTCATAGGCCGGACCGGATTCATCGTGAAGCGTCTCCGCGCGATGCAGTTGATGACCGTCCCCGAATTCTTCCAGGTCAAGTTCAGCCGTAACCTGCGCGTGTTCACCGGGATTCTGGTCGCCACCGGCGGCATCCTCAATATGGGCGTGTTCCTGAAAGTCGAGGGCACGTTCCTGGCGCTGATCTCGGGCATCCCGCTGACCCACATCAAGGCGGTCATGACCGGCATACTTCTGCTGGAGCTGGTTTACACCGTGCTCGGCGGCATGGTGTCGATCGTCATCACCGACTTCATCCAGTTTGTGGCGCTGAGCCTGGGCACAATTCTGGTGACGGTGTGGGCGGTGCGTTCGGCTGGACTCACCCACATGTACAACGCGGTTCACCAGAGCATGGGCGCAGGAGGGTTCAATCCATTTTCCAATCCCGATTACGGCTGGGCCTATATCGCGTTCCAGGTTTTGATCTGGCTGGCGGTTCACACCTGCTGGCAGACGACCGCCATGCGCAACTTCTCGACCCGCAGCCCGGAAGTCAGCAAGCGCGTTTTTTTGTGGACGGGATTCATCTTTCTGGGACGCGGCATGATGCCGATGATGTGGGGAATCGCTGCCCTGGCGATGCTTGGCCCGGCACAGAATTCACTCGAAGCCATGCCGCGGATGCTGGCAACGATACTGCCGTCGGGCATCCTGGGACTGGTCGTGGCCGGCATGCTCGCCGCCACGATGTCGGTGAACAGCTCTTATCTGCTGGGCTGGAGCTCGATCATTGCGCAGGACATAATCCTGCCGCTGCGCAAGCACCCTCTCACCTCGCTACAGCAGGTGTTGCTGAATCGCGGCGCCAATCTGTTCGTGAGTCTGTTCGTAATGGTGTGGGGCTTGTGGTATACCCTGCCCGGGCCAACCTACTTTTATCTGAACATGACAGCCACGATCTATCTATCGGGAACGCTGGTGTCGGTGATTGCAGGACTGTTCTGGAGTCGAGCTTCCACGTTGGGTGGGTACATGGCCATGGCCGGCGGAGCCATCGCTACCGTTGCCTTCTTCTTGTTCAAAGTTCCAGCCAGTTATGCCGGAGGCGCAGCTTTCGCGATGGCGGCGGCCGGCATGGTTCTCGGCTCGCTGCTGGTCAAGCGCACTCCTGGGGATCCCACCGGGCTCCCCGCAGGAGCGGAAACGGCTTCATAGGTTCTACGAATGAAGATTCAACATCGGCTCGCGTCACTGGGATTGCTGTTTACGCTGCTCTTCCCTGCGGCGTTACTGGCGGCGGATACGCCTGTCTATTTCGCCCCGAATCCAGGTACTGCGAAAGCAGAAGTGAATGGCTATCGTTTTACCGTGGCCAATGATGTTCTGCGCATGCGGTGGAAGATTGACGGCGAAACTATCGGGGGCCAGGATTTCACCGACCTCATCACGCATCGCGCGCTAGCTGCGCAGCGAGTTCCCTTCACCCTTCTGCTTGGGGACGGCAGCATTCTGTCCGCTTCTGCCCTGAAGTTGGCGGGCCCGCCACGCCTGGTCGATCTCCCCGCGGAAGCCGGAGCTTTGCCGATATCGCAGCAAGTTCCCGGTAAAGCCGTGGTGGTCGAGTTCGCGAACGCCTCCGGCAAGCTTCACATCACATGGCAGGTGATTTTGCGTGACGGCTCCAATTACATACGGCAGGAGATCAAGATAGCGACTACGTCCAGCGACGTTCCGGTGCGAGAGGTAAGGCTGGTAGATTGGAATCTTCCGAACGCACAGGTTGTGGGGACCACGAAGGGATCTCCGGTTGTTGCCGGCACGCTGTTTACTGCTATCGAAGACCCGCTGTCATCGTGTGCTGTTGCTGATGATCGTGCACGGTGCTGGATAGAACGCGAGCTGCCCCTGAAATCTGGCCAGAGTGTCACCTACAGCTCCGTGATTGGAGTGACGCAGCCTGGACAGCTTCGTCGCGGATTCCTGCACTATGTGGAGCGTGAGCGCGCGCATCCCTATCGCACCTTTCTGCACTACAACTCGTGGTACGACCTGGGATTCTTCAACAAGTACGATGAGGCCGGTGCGCTGCAAGTCATCAATGCGTTCGGAAATGAACTGACGAAAAAGCGCGGAGTGCCGATTAATTCGTTTCTCTTCGATGACGGCTGGGACGACTCAGCTACGCTGTGGCACTTCAACGCCGGCTTCCCTGACGGCTTCACAAAGGTACGGGCGGCCGCGGCAACTTACGGCACGGCGCCCGGCGTTTGGATGTCGCCGTGGGGCGGCTACGGTAAACCGAAACAGCAGCGCGTAGCTGCTGGGCGCGAAGCCGGCTACGAGGTCGTGGATAATGGCTTCGCCTTGTCGGGTCCAAAGTATTTCGCGGCGTTTCGCGATACGTGTATTAAGTTCATCCGTGATTACGGAGTGAATCAGTTCAAGTTCGACGGAACCGGAAATGCCGACCGAGTCTATCCGGGTAGCGCATTCGACAGCGACTTTGCGGCGGCGATTTATTTGATCGGTGAATTGCGGGCTCTGAAGCCCGACCTCTACATCAACCTGACTACCGGCACCTATCCCTCCCCGTTCTGGCTGCGCTATGCCGACTCCATCTGGCGTGGCGGTGAAGACCACGATTTTCTTGGCGTCGGCCCCCGACGTGAGCGGTGGATCACCTACCGCGATGCTGACACCTACGAGCACGTGGTTTTGAAGGGACCGCTCTACCCGCTGAATTCGCTGATGCTGCATGGAATCATCTACGCGAAATCCGCGCGCGACTTGAACACCGACCCGCAAGACGATTTCACCAACGAAGTACGCGACTATTTCGGCAGCGGCACGCAATTGCAGGAGATGTACATCACTCCCTCGCTGCTGTCGAACTCCAACTGGGACCACCTGGCCGAAGCCGCGCTTTGGTCGCGCCAGAACGCGGATGTGCTGGTCGATACTCACTGGGTCGGCGGCGATCCTGGACAACTGGAGGTATACGGTTGGGCTTCATGGTCTCCAAGCAAAGCCATCTTGGTACTGCGCAACCCATCCGATAAGCCGCAATCGGTCAGCCTGGACGTTGCAAAAGTGTTTGAATTACCTGCCGCTGCTCCGCAAGCGTATCAGCTGCACAGTCCGTGGAAAGAAGATCGAGCACAAGCGAGTGTGCGAGTCGCGGCGGGACAACGGCACACATTTTCGCTCAAACCTTTCGAAGTTCTGGTACTTGACGGCACGCCTCTGCAACCGTGAGATGTTAGCGTGCGACTCTGCGGTCTGATCTGATGGCGAGGCGCCAGCGTGGTCGGACAATCTGCGCAGCTCGGTGCCACAAGGCTCCGCGTGTGCCGTTTTCAGCGCAGCGTCGTCCTTGTATAATCAAGAAACCAGCCACACGGTCGCTCGACCGCTTATGTGGGGCTATAGCTCAGCTGGGAGAGCGCATCGTTCGCAACGATGAGGTCGTCGGTTCGATCCCGACTAGCTCCACCATGTTTTCAATCACTTGCGAATCTTCGGAACGTCCCATTACGTCCCAATTACTGACGTGACTCGCAAGCATTTCGCTGAGTTTCGAGACCGCCCGCCGCTGTGAGGCGGCCACGATCTGCGCGTAGATGTCCATCGTCGGGCCGATGCGAGAATGCCGCATCTGCCCTTGCACCGCTTTGGGATCAGCTCCCGCCTCCACCATCCAAGTAGCGTAGGAACGCCGGAACACTTGCCAGTTCACTTTGCCCAGGCCGAGCTGGCTCGCAGCCGGCTTGATGTGACGCGACAGGATGTTGTGGTCCGACATAGGAACACCCGTCCTCACAGACTGAAGACAAGATCATGTGGTTCAGATGAGCGCACCAGCTTGAATGTCTTTCGTGCTCCCTTGCCTCCCCAATTGATCGTGACCTCAGCATTCTTGAGTTGATAGATGCGTTCGATCACGAAGGTATCAACACCGATCGTGGCGTTGCTGGCATCGGACTTTGGGCATCCCCAATCTCCGCGACAAAAACGCTCGTCGATCGTCAGTGAGTCCCGGTGGACACCTTCCCACTTGAGCCCGATCAGTTCACTTACCCGCAATCCGGCTAAGACGCATACAAACACCATCGTGGCGTAGGGCTCGTCCATGGCCTCAACGAGTAATCGAAACTGACGCATGGTTATGGTTGGCTTGATGCGTTTGCCCGTTCGCGAAGGGCGAATCTGAACCCCCTCTAGCGGATTACGCACCAAAAAACGTGGGCCGCAGCGCCTTACGGCAATTTTCTTCAAGAGTAGCGGCTTGCCATTCAGCTGATGTTCATATGCCCGGCTATCCGGTGGCAGGGCACGCCATTGTGACAATAACTCCTCCTGCACAGCGCCGAACAAATTGAAAAGACCGTCACTCCAAGGAGCACACTGCCGCCATCTCGGAGACTCACCCAATCCAGCAGAGTGATGTGCTCGTGTAATCCACACAGACTCCAACTGAGGCGAACGGCTTGTGCATCATCAGGAGCAAACGGACCTCCTCCGAAGGGAAGGCCGACCGCACCGCCGTCGCAGATGTCGCGGAATAAGAGCAGCGTGTTCTCATTGACCCTTCTTGCAAGGTTCCGGAGTTCAATGTCAGTTACGACGGTGAAATCGTTAAGATCTGGTCCGCGTAACAGCTGAAGTGGTCCTGAGCTTTCCCGATAGCAGGTGCGCGTTGGGATGCCGAATAGGAGAGACAAATCTTGGCCAGGAACCTCAGCCAGCTTGAAATACTCGATCACCTTTCTTTGGAGAGCAGCTATGGAGGTAGGAAGGACGGCGTAACGTAAAACCACCCAGTATGCTTCGAGAACATGACTGCAATTGTGCGTCTCGACGAATTCCCGATATACATCGCGAGTACAACGCAAGTGCGCGACCAGATTGCGCGATTCCAACTCTATGAACCGGCGATGTTCCTCGGCGTCAAGAAATTTGAGCCGGCGGCACAGGATGTGCCGCGACGAGTCCTCCGCTGAACGCCCGACAGCGTTCTCGTCCAACCTTAAGTGAATCGCCGCCGCGATTTCGGCGTGAGAAAAATCGTTCCAACTGATTGGCATGTGCCACCTCTTTGTGACTTCCGCTCATAGAGGTCGGCAGGCGCGGAACTGCGCCCTATTTCGCCCTCGCCTTTGTAGTACGTGCCGCTGCGGCTGCACGGGAAGCCTTGATTGCACCGGCCTGCCGCTCTTCAGGACTCATGTTTTCGGCACGAGTCTTTCCACCAAAGCCTCCCACCTTGGCAGTGTCGAAGTTGAAAAAGGTGGCTGACGGTTGCTACTAGAAGGTAGCTTTGGGTTCACACCTTCGCACATAACTGATCTAGCTAGCGGCAATTGCTCGAGACAGGTCGGCCGGCGAAGCGCGCTTCGATCCAGGCCATCTGCACTCTCACTGAGTCGCCTAAAACCAAGCCAGGTTGCGGATCGGAAAACATCTCCAATTGAATAGCATCGCCCTGCCGGCACATACGAGCAACAACCTGCGCTGCCATCGAGGATGGAACAGCAGAACCATTATCGTCAGCGATAACCAGTAGCGGTCCGTAGGCCGGTGTCTCGCCGAGAGTGTTCCGGGTGAAAAATTCCTGGACGAACCGATTGCTTTGCCACTTTGGCTTCAGCATCCCACCGTTAGAAAGTTGGGAGCTACTGCTCAGGCTGTCGCAGCTCTCGATGATCTGGTCGTAGACAGGAACCGTTGTCTTCGCCAGCATGTCGTTTGGATCGAAATCCGGATACACCGTCTTGATCCCATAAGCCAATAAAGCTAGCGTACGAAACGGCACCCCTTTCGCCTGGTCGTCATACAGTACCTTCAGATCGGCGGGGACCGAGATCGCTATGCTGCCAAGGTAGTTGGGGTCGCGGGTTCTTCGTTCGATTTCGGCAACGCCGACGGCAACATTGGCTCCCACAGAAGAGCCGATTGCGATCCACTTCGCGCCCAGTTGAGGAACCGCGGCACGAGCTGCCGGAATCGAGTTCACTACATCTGCAGCATTGGACGGTATGTCCATGACTGCACTTCGCGATTGAGTGCCCAGCCCCGCGTAGTCGGTCGCAACCGCGGCATAGCCAAGATGGACATACATCGACAGCAGCGGCCCGTAATACAAGTTTCTCTGGAGCGACGGAGCACATTGGCGGGCGGCAGCAGTAAAGCCGTGCGCCCAGGCAAGCACCGGCCAGCCACCCGCAGGAGGCTTTCCATCGGGCACCAGGACCACGCCAGACGTAGCTATGTCCCGTCCGCTTGCGGCGCGCGAATGATACAGAATGCGGAACGCTGAAAAGTCTGCCGCTAAGTCATAGTCATCCGCAGGCTCGAAGCGAATCAGTTCTCCAGGCTTGCCGGGAGATAGAGGCTGGGGATCATCGTAAAATTTGGTAAGTGGCAAGCGCTGAATGCGGCCATGATGCCGTACCGGCTGGTCTTGTGCAGAAACCCGGGCAAAGGCCAGCGGTGATACCAGCAACAGGCAAGCTGCGATCGCGGCGACAGCAATCGAAGTCGATCGGGGGGATATTTGCCCGCGGAATGAGAACGGGAACAACACCTAACGTAAACTCCTGAACGCCGGGTCTCGCAGCTTTTTGCTACGACTGGAATCCAGACCGAAGTTCAGCGTTTGCACGCGATCATCAAAACGAGCACGATCGGCAGATAAATCACTGACGCGTGAAGCACGCGGCTGGCCAGCTTTCTTGATTCAGAGTTTGCGAGCTTAGCCACGTGATAGAGCAGAAAAGCGCCGGCCAGGAGCATACCACCGGAATAAACCGGTCCGCTGCGATCGACCAGCGGCAACATGGTGACTGCTATCAAGACGATCGAGAAGCCAATCATCTCTGCGCGAGTGAAGCGGGAATCCAGATCGAAGCGAGGCAGCATCCGGTAGCCTGCGCGGTCATAGTCTTCGCGATACATTAGGGCGATTGCGAGGAAATGTGGGAACTGCCAGAGAAAGAGAATTGCGAACAGAAACCAGGCCTGCCTATTAAGGCTCGCCGAGGCTCCAGCCCATCCGATCAGGGTCGGCATGGCTCCGGGGATTGCGCCCAGCAGAGTGCACAACGGTGTCTTGCGTTTGAGTGGCGTATAAACCAGCAGGTATGACAGCAGTGTCGAGATAGCCAGGAAAGCTGACAATGCATTTACCGTGATCGCGAGGTAGACTCCTCCGACCACACTCACCAGAACGCCAAACACTAGCGCCTCACGACTGCTTATTCTGCCGGATGGCAATGGCCTCGATGCAGTTCTACGCATCTGCCCGTCCCAGACCCGTTCCATCCATTGATTGAGAGTTGCGGTGCCGCTGGCCACCAAAAGCGTTCCCAGCAGCGTGTTGATCAGACCAACGACCTGGAACGGTCCACGAGACGCCAGATAGTATCCGGACGAGGTCGTCATCAGGATCAGCAGGTTCACTTCGGGTTTGGTCAGGGTGCAGTAGTCCCGAAATCTGGATCTGAACCCATATTTGCGGAGTGGCTCTGGGACTATTTTAGCGATCGCCATTTTTCTCGGTTTACCGGATCCCGTTACCCTCAGATTCAGCCGATATCAAATCGCTCCTGCTCAGGCTCTGGCTCTCATCCCTGCTAACCACCCCTAAGTCGCCTTCGCCGATGGCGAGCCTGATCCGAAGGACTGGAGGGCGCTCGCTTCGTCAGGTTGTATATCGAACACCGCGTGCAGCCTCGTCATGCGAAGCAGGTCCTCGACTCGCTTGCTGGGCTGAACCAGCTTGAGTTGTCCGCCATGGCTTTGTACAGTGGAGTAGGTCTTAACTAGCTCGCCCAGCCCTGAACTATCTATGTATCCGACCTCGTAAAGCTTAAGCAAAACCTTCCTGCTTCCCTTTTCAAGCAGTTCGCGAATAACCTCGCGGAGCATGACATTCCCCTCACCAGCAGTTATTCTTCCCCTCACCTCAACAATCGTGATGTCCGCGATCTCACGGGTTGTCGTTTGCATCTTGACGGGAACATGCTCCTTAATCCCAATGCCCCGACGACTGAGGACCTCATTGGCGACATTCACGGTCTCATGCGCCTCACTGCGAACAATCACCAGACTTCGGCCCGCCGCTAAGACCTCACGATAGAACTCGATTTCCTCGGAGCTTTTCTCTTCCAAGACAGGCTTTACATCGCTCTCGCCCGCAGACTTTCCAATCGCCGAACCCGCTCCGGCACCGGCCAGGCCGAGCAGGGCGGCCGCGCCGAAACCCAGCGCAAACACCTGCCCGATCCCTGGCACTGCCATGAGCAGGGCTGCACCCACTCCGGCTGACATCCCCGTAGCTACGCCCATGAACCCGCCGACGGTTGCTCCCAGTTCCTTGCCGGCTTCTGCGGCCTTCGCCTCCGATCGAGTGAGGAACACAACTGCTTCCGGCGGAACCTTTCGATCTACTAGCTCCTGCACCGCTTCTTCTGCGTGGTCCCGAGTAGAAAACACGCCAATGGCAGTCTCCAAGCGATACCTCCTGCGATGAAACGCTTACTTGACGCAACTGAGAGGCTGAGCCTCGTGTAACTCCTGGGTCTAGATAGGCCGTGGTGCCATTCTGTCACTGCTGATAAAAGTCATTACGCCGCTTGTAGGCGATGCAAGTGACTGCAATCGACAATGCCATGGGGGGAAGAACGAGAATCAGAATTCCACTCCGCAGGGCCTGAATGAAACGCTGGGTCGAGGCAGCCGCCTGGGTATAGCACAGAGAACAGCTTTGAGCAAAAGCGGTATGGGGAAAAATCAACACCACGGCAGCCAACAAAGATATAGCCAGCCACTGACGTCGACCGAAATGAGCAGTATCTTGTTTCATCACTTTGGCCCCGAGCTATAGTTTGCTCCTGGAACTCCGCGCTGCAATCGGAAGCTATCCGACCAGCTGAATTGCATGGAAATTAATACAAAAATAACTACCAGAGCAATGCTGAAGGTGAACTTCCGGTCCTCTGATCCCAGGTGCATGAAAAATGTGACGGCCAGACCTGCTTCCAACAGAGCGATCACAAGCATGCGGAGAAACGTTGTCCTGACCTCCCAATGCTGATACGCAATCACGAACTGCAACGCTGCGAGCAGGAGTATGCAGAGGTAGATGATCAGAATCCTCCCGAAACTGCCGGAGTAGTCAGCGGTCTCGCCCCTCTTTGCGGTTGTAACACTCATAGCACGCCCTCTAAGGCCGGTATTACTTGGCTACGTTTAACAGATAGACGAAGGGTACGACGAACATCCAGACCAGATCGACAAAGTGCCAGTAAAGACCGGCGACCTCGACGTCATCGGCGTCGGAATGTACTCCCCTGTAGCGAACGGCCACAGCCACTAACACAACGATCCCGGCGGTCACGTGCAGCAGATGTAATCCGGTAATCGTAAAGAACGCCGCACCGAACAACGGGTCTCCCCACGGATTGTGCGATAATCCTACCCCTTCATGAATCATTCCGAACCACTCGCGGATGTGGAGGAGCGCGAAAAGCAGGCCGGCGGCCGCGGTAATCAGCATCCACCGAATCGCCTTCGGCTTATCTCCCGCTTTGGCGCTTCGTACAGACAGCAACATGGTCAAGCTGCTGGTGATCAGGATGAATGTCATCGCCATCGCATTCAAGACGGTGGGGGAGAACCGGAACGGTGTAGGCCAATTTGGTGACCCGTTTCGGAGAAAACCGTACGCGACCAGGCATCCCGCAAAAGTCGCGCCATCGGCAACGATAAACAACCAGACGGCCAGCTTTTTCGTCGGCATGGCAAACGGCGACGATCTTTCCAGCACAGTGGAATGGGCTCCGATGGTCGTACCGATTTGGCTCATGAACCCTCTTCTCCTCGGGATGTCAAATGCGCGCCCATAGCAACAGCAACAGATAGATCCAAAGCACATCGACGAAATGCCAGTAGTACGAAACCGTGGTCAGAGTACTCAGGCGCAAAGTCGGAACCGGCCTGCTGAAGCGCCAGATCACCAGCATCAACCCTGCCAAGCCTCCGAGCACATGAATCGCATGCAGAGCGGTAAACAGGTAGAAGAACGAACTGCTGGGATTGGTAGCGAGATACCAGCCCTGTGCCTTCAGTTGCAGCCAAGCCCCGTATTGCCCGCCTACGAACAAAAATCCGAGCCCCAGCGTAATCCACAACCACAACAACGGAACCGAGCGGCTCGCCTGGACTCCCCGGGCGAAGAGCGCCACCCGTTTGCGAGCCACCTGGATCGTGCAGCTGCTCACCAGCAGTATCGAAGGTGTCAACATACAGAACCCAGGGCAACGTGAAATGCCGCCAGTCCACGGAAGCGCCCTTGCGCACGACCATCGCGCTGGTGATCGCCACGAAGGTCATGCTGATGGCCGCCATGGCCACCCAAATGCCGGTTCTGGAAGCTGGCGAACTCTCCGCGAGAGCGGTCATGTCCCAGGCCGGAGGCTTCGGACTGTAGCCTCCGCCGCCCTGCGACAGAGTCGGACGGGACTGTATATCTGGTGGTTCGTGGACCGTAGTTGCCATGATGCAATGAGCCCTTCGTGTTGCCCGTTGTTACTTATCGTCTTGCGCTGAAACGACCTGTTCCGGCGAATCCTGCATCACGTAATCCTTGCCGTCGACCTCCACGCCGTACTGATAGGGGTCGTGATAGACGACGGGAATGTGGCCGCCAAAGTTGTCGAACGGCGGCGGCGATGGGATTGACCACTCCAGAGAAGTGCCCTCCCATGGATTCTGAGGCGCCGGTTTTCCCCAGAAACGGCTGTGAATCAGGTTGTACAAAAAAACAATTTGCGCGGCACCGGTGATCAGAGCGGCGATAGTTATGAACTTGTGCACCGGCATCAATGGTCCCATGAAATCGTTGACGAAAGCCTGATAGCGGCGCACATTGCCTGCCATCCCAAGGTAATGAAATGGCATAAAAATGCAGTACGCGCCGACAAATGTAAACCAGAAGTGGATCCTGCCCAGGGTCTCGTTCATCATTCTGCCGGTCACCTTGGAGAACCAGAAGTAGGTTCCGGCAAAGATTCCGAACAAGGCGGCGACGGCCATTACCAGGTGGAAGTGTCCGACAACGAAATAGGTAGCGTGCAGCATGACGTCAAGCGAAGGCTGGGCCAGGAAAAAGCCGCTGATGCCGCCACTGACGAACATGGAGATAAACCCCAGGGCAAACAGCGAGGCGGTGTTGATGCGCAGCTTCGAACCGTAAAGGCTCCCGATCCAGATCAGCACAATGATGGTGGCGGGTATCGTGATCACCAGTGTAGGAAAGGAAAATGCAATCGAGGAAAAAGGGTTCATGCCGCTCACGAACATGTGATGTCCATAAACCATGTAGCTGAGAAACGCGATAGCGATCATCGAATAGATGACGACGCGCGCGCTCAGCAGCGGTCGGCGCATGTTCGTAATCAACACGTGCGAGACCACGCCCACTGCGGGCACGATCGCAATGTAGACTTCCGGGTGGCCGAAGAACCAGAAGAGATGTTGCCACAACAGAGTCGATCCGCCGGAGTGAGTCTGTAACTGGTCGTTCACCACCAGGCCGGAAGGGACAAAGAAACTTGTGCCGGCAACGTGATCCATGATCAACAGGATGCAAGCCGGCATCAATACCGCGAACGCCGTAAGGCCGATGCATGAGGTGATGAACCAGGCCCAGACCGTAAGTGGCATGCGCATCAGAGTCATGCCCTTGCAACGCATGTCGAGAGCGGTGGAGATGAAGTTCAACGATCCTAGCAACTGTCCTACGCAGAAGATGGCAATGGAGACCGCCCACAGCACCTGGCCCAGGCCCTGTCCCGGCCCGGCGATCTGGCCAAGGGCACTCAACGGCGCATAAGCCGTCCATCCCGATAATGGTGGGCCCTGGGGTACAAAGAACGCTGCTACCGCCACCAGGAACGCAACGAAGGTCACCCAGAAAGACATCATGTTGATGTGCGGGAACGGCATGTCCTCAGCACCTACCTGGATCGGCAGGAAGTAGTTGCCGAAACCTGCGAAGGGAGCCGTCGTCAGCACAAAGAAGACCATGATGGTGCCATGCATGGTCATCAGTTGCAGGTAGTACTCGGGGGTGAGCACGCCTCCCGGCGCTCCGGTTTCAGACAGAAAGCGGATTCCGGGGATGGCGTAGTTTGGCCACGCCAGGTGAATCCTCATGATCCAGGACAGCACCAGCCCGATGTAAACCGCCACCAACGCGAGCGCGTAGTACTGCTCGCCAATCACTTTATGATCGAGGCTGAAGACGTACTTCCGGATGAACCCGGTTGGCGGAGCGTGATGATGAACAGCCGGTGCTGACATGTCGTGCATGGAGTGACCCCTCAGTCTTCCCCGTCTGCGGAAGTAGCTTGACCGTCTACTGCAATGCCGCCTGCTGCTTCAGCCACTGATCGAAATCCTCCTGCGACTTGACTTCGAGATAGGCCTTCATGTTGTAGTGACCCAGACCGCAGAGTTGCGTGCACATGATTTCGTATCGTCCGATCTTGGTCGGAGTGAAATGAACCGACAAATCGAGTCCGGGCACAAAGTCCTGCTGAATGCGCAATTCACGCACAAAGAAAGAATGCCCCACATCCTTGGAGTGCATCAGCAGATGGATCTCACGGTTTACTGGTACTGCCATTTCGGCGGTCACAATGTCGTCTTTTGAGTCTTGATCGTGTGTCGTGTCGAGACCAAAGAAGTTTTCTGTAGCCTCGTTGATCATCTCCGGGTGAAGCGGACCGAACTTCCCATCCGGCCCGGGATAGCGGAAATAGAAGGCGAACTGGCCGGCCTGGACCTGTACCGGCATCGCTTGGGACGAGGGCGGCGTGAAGTAGATGCTGGCCCACGCCCTGGTCCCGAAAATTCCGAGCGCCAGGACTTCAATGCCCACCACCACGACCGCAGCGGTAACCAGCGCGCGCGCTCCACCGGGAAAGCTCTTGATCTTTTCATCCTTGGGACGATTCGAAAATCGCCAGATGAAAAATCCCAGAATCAGCTGTGCGGCCAGAAAGCAGATACCTGCCTCGATCATGGTCTCCGACATCTGCGCATCGATCAACGGGCCGTGGGTCGAGATATCGACGGGCGGCTCCCAAGTGTGCAACACGATGGGAACCGCCGAAGCGATTGCAATTACGATGATGGTCAGCGCAAAGAATTTTGCCATACGCGCCTCGATCGTTTAACGACACTCATTTTGGCGGAGCTCAGTCATGGACGGACCCCGCGCAGCCGCTATTTCGCTTTGTAGGTAAAGTTTGCGGCCGCCGATTGTCCTGCTGCCACCGTCACCTTCTGGGTTTGAGTTCCATAGGTTTCCTGCCACGAGGTCACCGTGTAGGTCCCAGGAGGTATGTTTTCGAGTGTGAACGAACCGTTGTCGTCGGTAACCGCGTAGGGGCCTTTCACCACGACGTGGTAGCCGTGCATCCACGGGTGGATGTTGCACTTTACCGGAATAGCGACTTCCGGCGCCTTCCAGCTCTGGACGATAGGAGGCGCGCCGGGGGGCTGCGACCGATTCCATGGGATGTTCCCCGTCATAGGGTCGGGCTCAGGATGGATGTTGTGCGCGGTCTGGTCGCTGGTAACTACCTTGTATTCCTGGCCAACATCCATCGCTATAACGTGAGGCGTGTATACGCATCCTTTCTGGTCGAAGACAGGAGTGGTAGCAGGTTTCTGGCTTGCTAGACCCGGCGGCAGACCCTCGGATATATAAAGAACAACGTTTTCCAATCCGTTATTCTTGCCCACCACAACCTGCTCCAAATGAGCCGGATTGTTTTCGTGGTACTTCACGCAGTAGGGATCTTTCGACATGTCGATCCCCTTCATGTGCGGAGGAGTGCCATCAAGCTTGACCGTTCCGGTAATCTTGCCGTTCGCTGCCGCTTTTACATGAGGGGCATGCACGAGAACAACCGTCGCGAGGGTGACCAGCGCGGCCAGCATTCCCACAACTTTCAGCTGAACTTTCATCGAAAGGTCTCCTTGTTACACCGGGTCATTGGTTTCCTGCGTAGTTGGCTTGCCGCGAACTGCTCGACGGATTAGCAAGTTGGGTTGCGTGTTCCTGGGAAGACGGAGGATTGCTCGGCGCAGGCTGCGCGGGGCTTTCCGGCGGCTTTGCGTAGGGATCAATCGGGGTCAACCCAAGCTGCTTGGCAATTTGCTTCTCTTGGGTGTTATCGGGTTGCAAAGTGCGCAAATACATCACCAGGGCCCACGCCTCGTCTGGCTTTACGTTATCGGAGAACGATGGCATCGGTGAGCCATCCAGCCCGGTCATGAAGTCCTTGTACATCTCTGCGTCAGTTGAGCCGCACTTGAAGCGCTGCGAATCATGAAAGTTGAAGGCCAAGATGGGGCGGTTTTCGTCGTCGGTCAGAGTAGAGGCGGAAGGCCCGTTGCCCCGGCCGGTCACACCATGACACTTCCAGCATTCCAGCTTCTGGAACAGAGCCCTCCCTTCCTTGATCCGCTCTGCGGTTACGGGTGGTTCCGGCGGAATCACAATCGGAGTGCCTGGCTTTTCGGTTTGCCAGCGCGGCGAGAAATGTTTCACGTAAGCCACAAGATTTACCCGATCTTCGTCCTTCAGGGGCAGCCAGTGCGGCATGTTCGAATTCAGCATCCCGCGTCCGATGGTGTCGTACAGGTCGGTATCGGTGGGCAGGGTTCCCGTGGGTGTAGAGCGGCAGCGAAAAATCGCGATGGTGAAATTGCGCGGCTTGGGATCGATCCACTGCGCATTCTCGCCATTGCCGTCGCCAAGCTCTCCGTGGCAGCCGATACAAAACCGCTTGTAGATTGGAGCGCCCACGGTCGCATGCCCCGTCATGGTGCCCACGTGGCTCTCCATGTTGAGTCGCTGATTTTCGCTGTATTCCGTCTGCTGGGACCAACACGTGGTCCCGAAAAACACCAGCGTGACGACACTGGGGATGAAACAGCGCCTTAGTATTTGTATGCGCATCGGTTATCCCTCAGAATGCAAAGTCAAAGCCAAGGAAAACACTGCTGCTGTTAAGTTGCGTGAAGGTGATGGGAGAAACTCCTTTTCCTTGCACCAGCGAATACTCAGCGTGATAAGCAAACCCGGCCCGGCTGAACATGAACGGGTAATAGCGGAACCCGAACGTGTACGCATTGGTATTACCGGTATTGCCGGCGAGACTCGATGAGCCCTGTTGAGCCATGCGCACGAACTCGTCACGCTGGATAAGGATCATCTGCGGATTGAACACATAATGGGTTTCTATGAACCCGCCATTCCAGGAAGGAGCCGCCGCTCCTGGCGGAAGCGGCTGATTGGCAGGTGTACTGCTTCCGAAGTAGGCGCTGTCCCATCCGTGCTGATAAAACAGCTGGAAATCCAGCTTCTTCGCATACAGGACGGCAAAGGCGCCTTCCCGATTAAACGGCTTGTTACCTACCGACGTGAGGGGCACTCCACCGGAGCTCAGAGTGTAGGTTGGCGCATTTCCGATAAATAGATAGCCACCCACGCGATCGACTCCGCCCTGGTAACCGGCATCGAAAGCCTGGCTTGCCGTGATGAAGGTGCTATAGGCGGTGGCGGAGGGCAAGCTGACATTGCCGTCATTGGAACTGAGGAGCGCAACGGAGTAGCGCGTCCGGTCATTCAGCGAGTGCCCCATCAATTCCATGCCCAGCTGGTTGTCGCCAATCTGACCAAAGAAATTGCTGTCGCCCGCGGGAATGTAGTGATAAAGCACATAGTAACCACCATTGTTTGAAAGGGTCAGAATGCGCTTTTCTGAGATGATGTTATCCAGTTCAAATTTTCCCAGCTTGAAGTTGAACCATGAGCTGTGACCGATGTTGTCTAACCTGGCGTAAGCAGTTTCAAAGTGAAAAGCACCGGTGTTGTCAGCAGAAGGAGTCACAAAGAACGAGATATTCTTGTACAGCGTACCGCCAGTGAGAAAGTCGAGGCCGCTGAGATCGAAGCCGTTCTGATTGACTTCCTGCTCCACCTGACTGCCGTCTGGTTGATCGACCGCCACTTTGTTCGTACTCTCGCGGTGCCAGTTCGGCGTTATGCGGAAGGTTGACGGCCAATAGGACGGATTCTGCCATATCGGCGAATCGCGGTCGTTCATCAACTGGTAGCCGTTGTCCTTGAAGGTCTGCCCGAAGGTGTTCAGCATGGGCCACGCTTCGTGGCAGGCCGAACAGGGCAATCCGTATTTACGGGCAAAAGCTGGAATCGCCCTAACCGGCGTGGGCCTCCCGAAAAACATCAGCAGGAAAACCATCAGGGTTAAGGCGCTGGTTAAGCTCGCACACGCTGGACCGAAGAAGAACTGCTTACCACCCGAAACCATCTTAAAGCTGATCTGCATAGCGAATACCTCGCTCACAAGACAGGCTTATGTTTCAACTGGAAAACAATGGCACCCCAAATTGGGGGGAATCCTATACCTGTAGTAGATGACTCTGCAACACTTTTTTTTGACAGAAATTTGACTAGCCTGTGACACGATTTTGACAACGATAGCGAACAAAGATGCTGACCGCTGCCCGCTTGACAACGTAGTCCCTTGCAAGATATCTATGCTGTCCACGTGCAGTTGCTCTAGATGTAACGACGAATGCCCATTTATCCCGTCAAAGCCAACCGTTTCTATCATTCAAAAATCCGTGCACTTGTTCTGCGAGTGTCTCTCGTCTTACTGCTGACATTGTGTGCCGCGGCGCGCTCTCCTAAAACGCCAACCGACGAACCGCAAACCCTGGTGGTGCGGGTCGAATCGCCGGAAGCCGACGTTGTAAAGGCCGTGCAGCAGGTGACACAGGATCAGATCATCCACGGAACTTACTCCTACGATAAGGAGCGAATTCTCTACGGAGCGCACAGTGCCAGCTCCGCTCGCGTCTTTGGAGTCTGGGGAAACCCTGGAAAGGCTTACTACAAAACCGCCGACAAGGTCCTTTCACCCCGCTTTTTCAAGGACAGCGAGGATATCGGCACCATCAGCATCCGCTATGTAATTCAGGACGAGAGCCCGGACGCTGTCACTCTGCGGATCAACGCGGTGTTCGTGGATGCCCGCAACGTCAGGCACCCCTCAATGGGTTTGACCGTCGAGTCGGCCGAATATGGCGCAATTCAAAACCACCTGAAGGACATTCAAGCCCGCCGAAACCAGGTCTTGGAGGCGGCCGCGCAGCCTGCGACCCAACCTTCACAATCAGCGGCGGAGCCATTGGCAGCACTACCGTCCCCGGACTCCGCCAACGGCGCATCTGTCTCTAGCTTGAACGTGCAGCAACTACAAGAGCAGATCGAGTCACTACGGCACCAGGTCATTTTGCGGGTCAAAGACGCGGGAGCTTCCTTGAAATCCGCACCGTTTGAAGGTGCAGCTTCCATCTCGTCGCTGCCGGCGCAAACCGAAGTCGTCATCGTCGTGCTGACTCCTTACTGGTACGGAGTCGAGACCAAGGACGGTCATCGCGGTTGGATTCATCACAGCCAATTGGAGTCCCTCCCGTGAGTCCCACCATCCACCGGACCAGGCATGCGCTCGTCTGCTTCATCGCCAGTCTGGTTAGCTGCTGTCTACTCCCGGCGACACTAGCGGCGCAAGCCCCACCCGTGGAACGAACATTCCACGCAACTAAGGCGGAGGTTCAGAAGGCGCTGCACGACATTCAGTCCTATCCGGGAGGAAAACTGCCTACACTTGAGGGCTTTGCTGACGGCGGAGAGCATTCGCTGGACAAGTACCAGCGCGGCTACTATGAGTACGCCTTGCGTATTCGGACGACCAGTCCGACCGAGACCTTGGTGCACGTGGACGTGAAAATCACTGCCTGGTACGCAGGCGCATCCACGGCAACCTCCAGCTATAAGGTTCTGAAATCCAGTGGACGCCTCGAGTCCGATTTGCTTGACGCTCTATCCGACAAATTGAATCCCGCATCCGCCGGTACCCGCTCGACCGTTGCTGCCGCTCCCCGTCCCGCGCCTCTCGGCTTACCAGACAGTCCATCCGCCACAGCGGACCCGGCTTTCCACGCTCCCCGCTGGACCACCGCTCCGTCTGGGACTGCGAAACCTCCGGCCAGCACAATCTCAGACCCGGTAACGAGCAAGCGCGCTTCCGAACTAAGGCAGGAAGCCGCAAACCTGGAAGAGATACTGCACAACCAGGCGCGTCCGACAAATCTGGCGGTGGTCAAGAGCGTGAATACCCCGGTAGTGGCACAACCGGTGGAAGGAGCCCAAGTGCTATTCCGTGCCACTGCTGAAGATGAGTTCGAGGTTTTGGATGAAGATGGAATGGAGGGCTGGGTACATGTCAAGATCTCCGGCATTTCCCGTGGCTGGTTACGACGGGACTATGTGGATTTGCCCGGAGCAGCCACGGTCAGCCTCTCGGCCCAGCAAAGTGAGGAAGGCAACAAAGAACCAGTTCGGCAAACTAAGGAAGAAGTTGGATTATTTCCTGGCAAGTGGCAGACGTTAGACGGTAAGAAAGTGAAGATTATATGGGTTCAGCCATTGACCACGGACCAGTTTGGTGCCGAATCCAAGTGGAAGATGGCCAAATCCGTCTTTCGCAAGGCCGACACGGGTGCTCCCAGCGACAGCACGGAATTGGCCGGCGTGGTGGTGATTTTCGATTCCCAGGATGGCGGTATGGCGGCCACCAGTCTGGCTAACCTCCAGCAGTGGAGGGCAGGACACTTGTCTGACGATGCCTTCTGGAAGCGCTGCTGGCGAGACCCCGTCGAGGCCTTCAATTCCAAGAACTAGCGTCTTGGTTCTTCAACCGTCGGCAACCTCCAATTCACTGTGCCATCAACCTCCGAAGCTAATCACGGTAATTCTCGCGGGAGTCGTGAGGCAGCAGCGCTAAGGAGCCCACCTAATCGCGACTAGCGGGGCACGTCCACGGTTAAGGTCCACTAACCAGGGAACTTCCAGCTGAGCGGTAATCGTTACGGCAGTTTTCGGCTTAACCCACTCCCCAGATGAAGGACATCTATCTGATTGATGGCACATACGAACTATTCCGGCACTACTATGTTCTGCCGTCCGCGCAGGACACGACGGGGCGAGAAGTTGCTGCCGTCCGGGGGTTCTGGCGTCGGTGCTTGGGATGATCAAGGGTGGGAGAGCGCGTTCGCAACGATAAGGTCGTCGGTTGATCCCGACTAGCTCCACCAAATAAAGTCTCGGTTAATGATCAAGGTGACGCTTAGGATCAGCGATAAACGTATCAGTTCTGACGGCGTATCAGTTCGATGGCGCAAAATGTCGCTTCGCGAGCATCGAGTTCATGGCGGGTCCCTGGCTGGGCCAGAAACAGATATCGCAACAGGATATTCCCGCGTCGGTTCGCATAAGTGCCCATCGACTCATGTACATGCTGCGCTGCAGCAGGCAATAGTTCAACGGTTTAGCAACCATGCCGAACCGTCGAATTGTGATGATGCTCACGCCCGGACTAGCCGCATCTCACGCCTGAACCACACATAGCTCACAGACCACCTCCCATCGTCCAGTCACAATGCATACGATGACCGGGCAGTGATCGCTACCTGGTCCCCATGT
This sequence comes from uncultured Acidobacteriaceae bacterium, assembly GCA_963819645.1. Taxonomy (GTDB): domain Bacteria; phylum Acidobacteriota; class Terriglobia; order Terriglobales; family Acidobacteriaceae; genus CAVVDY01. Next base: position 999,487 of record CAWFWZ010000001.1, on the reverse strand, counting down.
CACTTCGTGCGTGCGATCGTCACTAGCACCTGACCGGTGCTGCCGATGCCCTAAGACAGCCACAGGAATCGTCGTTCGACGTACAGATTTCTCCTTTGCGGCAATGCAGCCGAAGAGTGCAGACGGGAGTCGGTGCGCCATCGTGTGCTGCCGGGGCCAACGTTGTTGAGCAGTGGATGGCAGGAAGATCGTCTGTAATCGGACGCCACAGATCTTCCGGTTGCTGATTCCGCGCAACAAACCAGGACCCACATCCCTAAGCAAGGTGAGGAAGTATGGACGTATCGTATCTTCCGGGCCACACGACACAATCGCTTGCGCAACTTGCCTTCGTAGCGATTCAGGTCCTGGGACTCGCCTGCTTCTACTACATCGTCAGGCAGAGGCTGGCGCCCATGCTTATCGCCGCCCCTGACTTCCGCTTTGATCGTCCCTGGGAGCGTACCCAAAGGCTGGCCAAATATTGGCTCGGACAATGGAAGCATCCGCGTTACCCCACGGCCGGCATTCTCCACATCCTGATCTTTGCCGGATTCATCATCCTCGCACTGCGATCGTTCACTTTGCTGGTTGTCGGCATGCCTGGGCCCTTCGAGCCCGCGGGCAGAACCAGTACGCTGTCGCAGTGGTACGCATGGATCACGGACTACGCCGCTACTGTGGTCTTCATCAGCATGATTGTAGCTGCGGTGCGGCGTCTGGGGTTCAAGCCCGCGCGGTATTCCGTTCCCCCGAGATATGGCAAGGGCCATCGGGCTGACGCCATCTTTTTATTAGTAGCTAATCGCCATCCTGATGTTTGCCGATAGCTTGTTTGCCGCCAGCGAACCGGCTGCGGGGAACGGACAGACGCTTGCCCTCTTCTCACTGGCCTGGATTTTGAATCTCGCGATTGGCTCGATCTCGCTCGGTGCGCTTTGGGGCATTCATACCGGAGCTACGCTGCTGCACGCATCGTCATTTTATTTCCTGCTGTGCTATCGGCCGTTTGGCATTCAGTTTCATGTCGAGACGTCGCTGTTCAATGTGTACTTCGCCAAGCTGGACCGCGGCACCATCAAGCCGGTGAAGTGGGGCGTGGCGGATGAGCAGATCGACCAGGTGAAGTCGTTCGGGGTGAAAACCTTCGAGGACTTCACCTGGAAACACATCCTCGACTTCTACTCCTGCGCTGATTGCGGAAGGTGTTCCGACAAGTGCCCGGCGAATGCTGCTGGCCGACCACTCTCGCCGCGCTTCCTCAGCATCAAGGCCCGTGACTACGCCTTCCAGCATTTTCCTGTCTTTGGTAAGTCGAACAACAGCCATGCGCTGATCGGCGAAATTTACTCGGAGGACGAAATCTGGTCGTGTACCACCTGCGGGCAATGCGAAGAGGAATGCCCGCTGCTGATCGAGTACATCGACAAGATCGTCGATCTGCGGCGCGGCATGATTGACGCGGGCAATGTGCCGCAGACATTGCAGAAGCCGCTGAAGGCGCTGGAGAGTCGCGGCAATCCTTACGGCAAGCTGGAGAAGAAACGCGCCGACTGGGCGAAAGACAAGGAGCTTCCGAAGGACTGTGAGGTCAAGATTCTCGATGGCGAGACGGCCGAGACGCTGTTCTTTGTTGACAGCGTCACTTCGTATGACGACCGCATTCAGGCGATCGGTCGCGCGACGGCGCGGATTCTCGATGCCGCCGGGGAGGACTTCGGAATTCTGGGCGCGGCAGAAAAAGACAGCGGACACGAGGTGCGGCGCTTCGGCGAAGAGCTGCTGTTCATGGCGCTGCGCGACCAGAACGTTGCCGCCATCAAAGACTCGGGCGCAAAGCGCATCGTTACCGCCGACCCGCATGCCTTCAACGCGCTGAAGCACGACTACAAAGATGTGCCGCCGGTTGAGCACATCAGCCAGACGATTGCGCGCGAGATCAAGCAGGGCACAGCTGAAGCTGAAGCCGCGTCGACGATCCGACGCAAGGTCTACACCTATCACGATCCCTGCTACCTCGGCCGCCACAACCAGATCTACGACGAGCCGCGCGAAGTGCTCGACGCTATTCCTGGACTGCAGCGAGTGGAGATGGCGCGCTGCCGCGACCGTTCCTTCTGCTGCGGTGGCGGCGGGCTGATGCTGTTCTACGAGCCCAAAGAAGACGAGCGCATGGGAGTGCTGCGAGTGAAGATGGCGGCCGAAGCGGGCGCCAACGTCATCGTCACCGCGTGTCCCGTTCTGCATGGTGAACATCGAGGACGCAATCAAGGTCACGGGCATGGAAGGCAAGATGACCGCCATCGACCTAACGGAACTGGTGGACCAGCAACTGGTGCGCGGTCCGAAGACGTACGACGACACTGAGCTGACGGCTGCGTTGGCGAATGGGGATTGAATTGAGCGAACAGGGAGAATGAAGGTGAACATTCTGGTTTGTGTACGAAGAGTGCCGGACACGTCGGAAAACGAGATCCAGCTAAACAGCGCCGGCAACGATATCGAGCGCGACGACCTCGTGTACTCGATCAACGAATGGGACAACTACGCTGTCGAAGAGGCGCTGCAGATTACCGCGCGCGTGGGCGGCGAGGTCACGGTCGTCACCGTCGGCGATGAAGAAGACGAAGAGGTGCTGCGTCGCGAGATGGCCATGGGCGCAAAGCAGGGCGTGCTGCTCACCGACGAAGTCTTCGGCCGGCTCGGACGCCAAGGGCATCGCGACCATCCTGAAAGGCTACGTCGACAAGAACAAGTTCGACCTCATCCTCACCGGGGTGCAGGCCGAGGATGGCGGCGCACAAGTCGGCGGAATGCTGGCGGCGCTGCTCGACTATCCCTTCGCCTCGCTGGTCAACGCAGTTGAGGTCGCTGGACGGCAACAAGCTGAAGATCACTCGCGAAATCGCCGGCGGCAATAAAGAGGTCAGCGAGATCGATCTGCCCTGCGTGCTGTCGATCCAGACCGGCATCAACGAGCCGCGCTACGTCGGGATGCGCGGCATCCGCCAGGTCGCGTCGGTAGAGATTCCGCAGTTCGGTGCGTCAGAGCTCGGTGTTGATAAGGGCGCGGTGGGCGAAGCAGGAGCCAAAGTGAAGCGGCTCGACTACTTCGTCCCCGCGCTCGGCCAAGGGCGCGGAGATGCTGACCGGCGAACGCGAAGACGTAATCGACAGACTGATCGAGTTGATGAAGAGCAAAGGAGGGTTGCAGGCATGAGGCGCATTTTCGCTTACATCTCACATAAGGGTGGCGTTGCCGACGATACCGCGCTCGAGCCGATTGCGGCGGCTAAGAAGATTGACGCCAGTGCATCTCCCGTCGCAATCGTCACCGGGTTTGGCGGCGAGTTCGATGCGGTCTGCGAGTCTCTCAAAGCCAGCTACAGCGAGATCTGGAAAATCTCAAACGAGGCGCTTGCCTATCCCAATGCGGAAGTCATCCGCCAGGTGCTGGTCAAGGTAATTCCCGCTGGAAGTGTGCTGCTGATTGCGCATGACCACTTCGGCATCGATCTCTCCCCGGGGCTCTCGATCAAGCTGAACGCAGCCTATGTGCCCGACGTGCTCGACATCCGTATGGAGGGCAACAATCTTACCGCCGTTCGCCAGGAGTTCGGCGGCCAAGTCAGTGCGCACGTTCGCTGCGACATTTCCGATGGCGCAGTGATCAACATCCGCCCCGGCGCATTCAAGGTCGAGTCCGTGTCAGCAACTGGACAAGTCATCGATAAGTCCGCCGAAGTCGGCAGCATCACCACGCGTCGCCGTTATCTCGAGACTCAGGTCGCCGAATCCGGAGATGTCGACATTACCAAACACGCGGTGCTGGTCTCGATCGGGCGCGGCATCCAGGAGCAGGACAACGTTGCTATCGCGCAAGAGCTTGCCGATGCGCTGGGAGCCGCGGTGAGCTGCTCGCGTCCCGTGGTCGATGCCAAGTGGCTGGAGAAGTCACGCCAGGTCGGATCGTCGGGCAAGACGGTGAAGCCGAAGGTCTATATGGCACTGGGCATCAGCGGCTCGTTCCAGCACTTGGCTGGGCTGAAGGGCAATCCATTCATCGTCGCCGTCAACAAAAATCCGAAGGCCCCCATCTTCCAGGTCGCCGATGTCGGCATCGTTGACGACATCCTGGAGTTTATGCCCGCGCTGACCGAGAAGGTGCGCGAGGCGGTTACCGCGAAAGCATAGTCAGAGCGAGGCACACCGATGATTACCAATAAGACGCTGAAGCTGAGTTTGAAGTCGCTGAAGGAGTTCGGCAAAAAACGCCTGCCCGACGACGTACGGATCGAGTTGGACGAGCGCGACGAATGTCCGCTCGACATCGTGCGCGATATGTGCAGCCCCGACAAGCTGGGCATCCAGCTCCTGTTTGTGCCCGAGGACTGCGGAGGCATGGGCGGCGGCGCCTTCGACGTATATCGCATTTGCGAAGCCATGGCGGCCATCGACCTCGGCATCGCCACGTCGGTGCTTGCGACCTTCCTGGGCAGTGATCCTATTACCGTTGGCGCCACTCCTGAGCAGAAGAAGCTGTGGCTGGGCAAGATCGCTGACGAGGGAATCCTCTTCGCCTATGGCGCCACCGAGCCGGATGCGGGCAGCGACCTGGGCGCGCTCAAGACGACGGCCGAGCGCGTCATGGATGGCGACAAGATCATCGGATACCGGATCAGCGGCCTGAAGCAGTGGATCAGCAACGGCGGCATCGCCGATGCTTACAGCATTCTGGCCAACGCTCCCGGCGGCCCGACCTGGTTCGTGGTCGAGGCTGGCGCGCCCGGGCTTCACCCACGACAAGCCGGAGAACAAGCACGGCATTCGCACCAGCAACACCGCGGCGCTGGCGCTCGAAGGTGTTTACGTCACGCCCGACCGGCTCATCGGCGGCGTGGAAGGACAAGGGCTGCTGCAGGCGCAGGCGGTCTTCGGTTACACGCGGCTGATGGTCGCAGCCTTCGGCCTGGGCGCAGGATGGGCAGCCCTCGACCGGGCGATTCCCTACTCCACCAAACGCATTCAGGCTGGAGCGCCGCTATCGGAGAAGCAGGGCTACACCCACAAACTGATCGTGCCTAACGTCGCACGCCTTGAAGCTGCTCGCTCCTATATCGAAGAGACGGCGGAGCGCATCGACTCCGGAACCGAAGGCAGTCTCAACACCGAAGGCGCCATCGCCAAGTACATGGCGACGGAAGCCGGCAACAAGGCAGCGGAAGACAGCATCCAGGCGCTCGGCGGCTACGGCTACACCCACGAGTACATGGTGGAGAAGATCAGCCGCGATGTGCGCATCACTACCATCTACGAAGGCACCTCCGAGATCATGGAGATGACCATCAGCCGCGACCGCTGGCAGCTTCACCTCAAGACGCGTGGGCAGCACTATCACGACCTGGCCCGTGAATCGGAGGCGCTGCACGCGCAGCATCCCGATGTCGGCGCCGATAATGCCGCTCTGGCATTGCACGCTCTTGCTGAAGTGTTGGAACGCGCCCGCATCGCGCGACTCACACGCTTCCAGCACGTGTTGCTGCGCCTGGGTGAGTTGATCGCTTTCGCCGAAAGCGCAGCATGTTTGGCGCGCCGCGCCGCCCGCGCCAAAGAAGGACGATTGCACGAGAAGGCGAGTGATCGCTTCAACGCACCGTCGCTGGCAGCGCTCAGCCGCATCTTCTCCCGCGAAGCTGCTTTGAGAGTCGCGCAGGACGGACTGCGCTGGATAGCCGGAGGCGGCGGGGTCACCGCTGCCGACATGGCTTCGTTTGAGTCGAGTTTAGGTTTGCCTGCGGTTCATCGAGCGCAAGCAGGATTAATCGCGGATATGGATTTCATAGCCGACACCTTATACGGACGCGCTGAGAAGCACCTGGAGCCAGCCGTTGCTTTGCAGCACTAGATAAGAAGATATGGCGCCTCCGCCCGCTCAGTCAGGCCGATGCGCCTCTGAAAGCAGGAGTGCAATCATGGAAGACACTTCCTATCGAGCCATCGCCATTGTTGGAGTGGGAGCGATCCTGCCCGACGCCCCCAACGTTGCTACCTTTTGGCAAAACATAAAGAACAGCCGTTACAGCATCACCGAGGTCACGCCCGATCGTTGGGATTCGAATAGCTATTACGACGCCGATCCCAACGCAGCTGACAAGACATATTCGAAAATCGGCGGATGGGTGCGCGAGTACACCTGGGACCCGATGAAGTGGCACCTGCCGATTCCACCCCGCGTCGCCGATGCTATGGACGTTGCGCAGCAATGGGCCGTAGCCTGCACACGGGAAGCGCTGGAAGACTACGGTTATCCCAAGCGGCCGCTCGACCTCGATCGCACGGCAGTGATTCTGGGTAACGCCATGGCCGGCGAGAAGCACTACCTCTCTTCGGTGCGCATTTTCTTTCCGGAGTATGCGCATGAATTGGACGACACGGCTAGTTTCGCCGGTTTGCCGGAGGCGACGCGACGTCATATCCAGAGCGAGTTCCGCGACCGTATTGGCCAACGCTATGCCCCCATCACCGAAGACACCATGCCCGGCGAGCTGGCCAACTGCATGGCCGGACGCATCGCGAATCTTTACAACTTTCACGGACCTAACTTCGTTTGCGATGCGGCATGTGCCTCGGCAATGGCGGCGATCAGCGCCGCCATTGAAGGCTTGGTACAGAATAATTTTGACGTGGCAGTCACCGGTGGCGTCGACCGCAACATGGGCGCTCCCACCTTCGTCAAGTTCTGCAAGATTGGCGCGCTGTCGGCGACCGGCACTCGTCCTTATGCCGAGGGCGCTGACGGATTCGTGATGGGCGAAGGTGCCGCCATTTTCCTGCTAAAGCGGCTGGCAGATGCCGAGCGTGATGGCGACAAGATCTACGCCGTCCTGCGCGGCATTGGCGGAGCGAGCGACGGCAAGGGCAAAGGCATTACCGCGCCCAATCCCATCGGCCAAAAATTAGCGGTAGAGCGGGCATGGCAAAACGCTGGACTGTCTCCCGCGACCGTCGGCCTGATTGAAGGACACGGGACTTCGACCCGCGTGGGCGACGTGGTCGAAGTGCAGAGCATGGTCGACGTGCTGAGCAGCTTCCAGCTTTCGCCTGCCTCGGTGGCCCTGGGCTCCGTGAAGTCGAATATCGGCCACCTGAAGGGCGCGGCTGGAGCCGCCGGACTGCTGAAAGCAGTCATGGCCCTTCGCGACAAGGTGCTTCCGCCCAGCCTGCATTTCGAACACCCGAATCCGGGCATCGATTTCGCGCACTCACCGCTATACGTCAACACCGAACTGAGACCGTGGACGACTCCGGCCGACGGCGTCCGGCGCGCCGGTCTCAGCGCCTTTGGATTCGGTGGAACCAACTTCCATGCCGTGATCGAGGAGTACATCCCGCACCGGCTGAATGGAAACGGAAAGCGGTGCGGTCGCGGTGAGCGAAATACCGCAGAATGACGGATGCCAGCGATGAGCGCAACCAGTCGCCTCGCGCAGCGCCTTCAGTTCTTATAAAGCACCTTTACGTGGCGCACTCGTGATCGGAGCAGCCTCCGAGGCCGCACTTGTCGAGCGCCTGCGTACGGTCGAGAAGGACGCGCGCGGCGGGGAATGCTCCCGCGCCAACCGCTCCGGCCGAAGCCGACCTGCGCGCCCCCGAACGTATGGCGATCGACTACGCCGATGCGGCTGACCTGGCCGACAACGCGGCGAAAGCGTTGAAGGCGCTTGCGGCGAACCAGCCCGCAATCTGGAAGGCGTTACGTCCGCAGGGGATCTTCCGTGGGCGCGGCGCGCCGGGAAAAGTGGCGTTCCTGTACACGGGACAGGGCTCGCAATACGTCAACATGCTCGCTCCGCTTCGCGCGGCTGAGCCCATCGTGGCCGATATCTTTTCCGAAGCTGACCGTATCATGACTCCCCTGCTGGGGCGACCACTGAGCAGCTTTATCTTTGTTGATCCATCCAACCCCGAAGCGGTCGCCAAGGCGGAAGAAGATCTGCGCCAGACCGAGATCACACAGCCTACCGTGCTGACCATCGACCTCGCCCTGACTCGGTTGCTGGCCGCCTACGGCGTCCAGCCCGACATGACGATGGGACACAGCCTGGGCGAGTACGGCGCCCTGGTTGCATCCGGTTCGCTCTCCTTTCACGACGCCTTAAACGCTGTGAGTGCCCGTGGCCGCGGTATGACGCAAGTGGCGGTGAAGGATACCGGGCGCATGGCCGCGGTCTTTGCGCCGCTGGCCGAAGTGGAACGAATCCTGAAGACCATTCAGGGCTACGTCGTGATTGCGAACATCAACAGCGGGCTGCAGTCGGTGATCGGCGGAGCCAGCAAAGCCGTTGAACAGGCCACCGAGATCTTTTTGAACGCCGGCTTCAACGTGGTGCCCTTGCCGGTGAGTCACGCATTCCACACCTCGATTGTGGCTCCGGCCAGTCAGCCGCTGCGCGATATGCTGTCGCATTTACAGATACAGCCTCCCAAGTTGCCGATCGTCGCCAATGTGAATGGCGAGTTTTATCCCATGGGGCCAGGCGTCGTTCCGCAGATGCTGGATCTGCTCGCGCAGCAGGTGGCTTGTCCCGTGCAGTTCGTAAAGGGTCTGAACACTCTTTACGATGCCGGGGCGCGCATCTTCGTCGAAGTCGGGCCGAAGAAGGCGTTGTTCGGATTTGCCGAGGAGGCATTCATCGGCCGCAGCGACGTGATTTCACTGTTCACCAATCATCCCAAGGTCGGGGACATTCCAGCATTCAACCAGGCGCTGTGCGGCTTGTATGCCGCCGGACTGGGACGCGGAATTGTGGAGGCTCCTGCAGAAGTCGTGACTCGGCCTGCGGTCGCCGCGCCCGCTGTTCCGCAAGCGAGTGTTGCGGCGCAGACGATTCCTCCTACAAATGCCCGGTATTCCGGCCCAAGAAACGGCAGCGCCGATCGCTACAACGAGTTGGGTCACCTGTTTGCCGATTTCCTCGATCGTGGCATGCAGGTTTACCGCGGAGAAAACGCCGCCAGCCCGGGTCGTCACTCCGGTTGTGATCACCGGCGCAGCCCTCGGCCTGCCGGGAACCGAGCACATCTTCGACGATGGCAATATTGGCCGCCTGCTGCGCGGAGAGCAGTTCATCCATTCCATTCCTGCGCAGCTTCCGCGAGGCGATGATCGACAAGCACATCACCCGTCTGGTGAAGAACGAAAGTGGCGGGACGTTCGAAACCCTGCATGACGTTGCCGACGCGATCAAGCTGGCCGGTCGCGGAGGCGCATTCGACCTGGAAGCCGAGTTCGGAGTCTCTGCCGACCGGTGCGCTTCGCTTGACCGCGTCACGCAGTTGGCTATCGCCGTCGGCCTCGATGCCTTGCGCGATGCCGGCATCCCGCTGGTCCTGCGCTACAAAACAACCACCAAGGGCACGCAGTTACCCGATCGATGGGGATTGCCCGACATCATGCGCGACGATACCGGCGTGATTTTCGGCTCCGCCTTTCCGGGATATGACTCGTTCGCTGAAATTATGTCGAGCTATTTCGCAGATCATGCTCGCCGCGAACAAGTCGCTACGCTGGACAGCTTGCGCAGTCATATCACGGGCACCAACGGTCATTCCGCGCTCGTGCAGGAGATCGAGGACCGTCTCGAGGCATTGCGTGCGGAAATTGAAACCAAGCCCTATGTGTTCGACCGGCGTTTTCTGACTCAGGGTCCTCTCCATGGGACATTCGCAGTTTGCCGAGCTGATCGGGGCTCGAGGTCCCAACACCCAAATCAATTCCGCTTGCGCGACTACGGCCCAAGCGGTGGGGCTGGCGCAGGACTGGATCCACACGGGACGGTGCCGCCGCGTGATCGTTATCTCGGCCGACGACGTTACCAGCGACCACATGCTGGAGTGGTTCGGCGCGGGCTTCCTAGCCAGCGGGGCGGCAGCCACTGACGGTGCTGTCGAAGACGCGGCGATTCCCTTCGACCGCCGCCGCCACGGTTTGCTCATGGGCATGGGCGCTGCTGCGCTCGTGGTTGAGAGCGCCGACAGCTGCGCGTGAACGCGGCATTCAACCCATCTGCGAAGTCCTGAGCACAGTCACAGCCAATAGCGCGTTCCATGGTACTCGCCTTGATGTGCAACATATCGGAAACGTCATGGAAAGCCTGATGCATCAGGCGGAGACCAAGGGAGGCATTTCGCGTCGCGAGATAGCACCGCATACCATCTTCGTCTCGCACGAAACTTACACTCCGGCACGCGGTGGTAGCGCCTCGGCCGAAGTCAACGCTTTGCGTCATGTCTTTGGCGACGCGGCCGGCCAGATCGTAATTGCCAATACCAAGGGATTCACCGGACACGCGATGGCTACAGGGATCGAAGACGTTCTCGCGGTGAAAGCGCTCGAAACCGGTCTGGTGCCCCCGGTACCCAATTTCAAGGAGATCGATCCTGAACTGGGTCCGTTGAACCTGTCGAAGGGCGGCGCTTACCCGGTTCAATACGCTATACATCTGGGCGCCGGATTCGGTTCGCAAGTCAGCATGATCTTCTTGCGCTGCACTCCAGCCAAGAGCGGCTTGCGTCCGAACCCAGGCGCGTTGGGATACGCATACCGTATTGCCGATCCTGCCGCATGGAATACATGGCTAAGCGGAATCGCCGGTGGTCGGGCAGCAGATCTCGAAGTGGTTCACCGCACGCTGCGGATACGCGATGGAGGGCCGAGTGCCCGGGTCCCGGATGCGGTTTCGCAAGCCAGGACCGCATCGGTGCCGGTTCCAGTACTGCAAGTACCTGCCGCGGCGATGGCTACTCCGAAACCTGCAGAAATAAAACTCAAACCTACGCCGGTACCCGTAGGCACTGCGCCGGTCCCGAAACCGCCCGAGGTCCGTGGCACGCCGAGTGACCCTGTGAAAGAGCGCATGCTTGCGCTGGTGGTCGAGAAAACCGGATATCCGCCCGAGATGCTCGACTTCGATCTTGATCTCGAAGCCGACCTTGGTGTCGATACGGTTAAGCAAGCGGAGCTGTTCGCGGCCATTCGCGAGATCTACAACATTCCACGTGACGAGAACCGCAAGTTGCGTGACTATCCCACACTGTCGCACGTCATTCGTTTCGTCTATGAGAATCGGCCTGACCTGGCGAGTGTGGCGCCGACTCCGCAACCCGCTGGCTCGCCACAACCGATCTCGTCTACGCTCGTCGACGCACCTGTCCAGACCGGCGATCCGGTGAAGGAGCGCATCCTCGCATTGGTCGTCGAAAAGACCGGTTATCCGCCGGAGATGCTGGATCTCGACCTGGACCTCGAAGCCGACCTCGGCGTTGATACCGTCAAGCAGGCGGAGCTGTTCGCCGCTATTCGCGCAATCTACAACATTCCGCGGGACGAACACCGCAAGTTGCGCGACTATCCCACACTGTCGCACGTCATTCGGTTCGTTTACGAGAACCGGCCTGACCTCGTGACGCCGGCAGTTTCCTCCCTCGCCCCCCAGGCGGATGCAGCTGGCAATCCAAATGCAACTGCATCCGCCTCGCCGGCGGTGTCAGAGGGAGATGCGGTAAAGGACCGCATTCTGACCCTGGTGGTGGAGAAAACGGGTTATCCGCCGGAGATGCTGGATCTCGATCTTGACCTCGAGGCCGATCTTGGCGTCGACACCGTCAAGCAGGCCGAGCTATTCGCCGCTATTCGCGCAATCTACAACATTCCGCGTGACGAAAACCGTAAGCTGCGTGACTATCCCACGTTGTCGCATGTCGTCCGTTTTGTGTATGAGAACCGGCCCGACCTCGGGGCGCCTGCAATTGCTGCCTCGCCGTTGAGCCCGTCGCTCTTATCCGCGCCGGAGCCGGCCGTGGCACAACCCGCCGAGGATGCGATCACGCAGAAGGTGTTGGAGATTGCCGCCGAAAAGACTGGCTATCCGCCCGACATGCTTGACCTTGACCTGGATCTCGAAGCCGACCTCGGTGTCGACACAGTAAAGCAAGCAGAGATGTTTGCCGCCATTCGCGCGGCGTACAACATTCCGCGCGATGAAAACCTGAAGCTGCGGGACTTCCCAACCCTGTCGCACGTCGTCCAGTTTGCTCGCGACAGAGCAGCATCGGTTGGTTGCTCTCAAACTTCCGTGCCGTTAAGCGCAATGGAAGCCACGGCTGCCACTACCACACTTCCCGTAGCCGCCAGCTTCGATGCTGCGGAGAAGATTCCACGCCGCGTACCGGTTCCTGTACTGCGTCCGCCATTGTCTCTCTGCAAGCCCACAGGCGCTGCACTGCAGACCGGCGCGAGAGTGGTGCTCATGCCCGACGCCGGTGGCGTTGCCGACGCGCTCACGACGAAGCTGCAAGAGCTCGGAGTTGAAGTGCTGCGGATCGAGCGGCAGGCGAACGCAAAAGCCTTGGTGGACAAGCTAAAGGAGTGGTTGGCTGCCGGACCAATCAACGGCGTGTACTGGCTGCCTGCGCTCGATGACGAAGGTCCACTGAGCAACATGGATCTCGGCACATGGCGGGAATCGCTACGCGTGAGAGTCAAGTCGCTTTATGTTACCGCCAAGGCGCTGTACGAGCAGGTTGGAAGCGCAGGCGGGTTCCTCATCTCGGCGACTTGCCTGGGCGGGCACCACGGCTACGACGTTGTGGGAGCCACAGCTCCGCTTGGCGGTGCTGTCACCGGCTTCGCCAAGACGTTCAAGCGGGAGCGCGCGGACGCAACCGTCAAAGCGGTTGATTTCGAGACTGGCCGCGACGCGGCCCAAATTGCCGAGGCATTAATCGCAGAAACCCTCAGCGACCCGGGAGCAGTCGAGATCGGCTACAAGAACGATCTGCGCTGGACGGTCGGACTTCAGGAACAGCCCGTCGAAGACGGACGAGCCGGGATGGCACTCAGCAACCAAACCATATTCCTCATCACCGGCGCTGCGGGAAGCATAGTGTCCGCAATCACAGCCGATCTGGCTGCCGCATCGGGCGGCATCTTCTATCTTCTCGACATCGTTCCTGAGCCAGACTCGGCGAACGGGGACATCAAGCGGTTCGGCACTGACAAGGAGGGCCTGAAGGTCGACCTCGCCGCGCGATTCAAGGCAGCGGGCAAGCGAGTCACGCCCGCGATGATCGAGAAAGAACTCGCGGCACTCGAACGCGCGCATTCAGCGCAATCGGCTATTGACGCGGTGAGAGCAGCAGGCGGTACTCCCTACTACTTCAGCGTAAATCTTGCCGACGCTGACGCCGTGGCCGCAGCCGTCGCACAAGTGCGCGAGCGCGGCGGGCGCATTGATGTCCTACTGCACGCCGCGGGTCTCGAACGCAGCCACTTCCTCCCAGATAAGGACCCGAAGGAGTTCGACCTTGTCTTCGACGTCAAGGCAGATGGCTGGTTCAACTTGCTTCATGCTATCGGCAATATGCCGCTCGGGGCGTCGGTTGCGTTCAGTTCCGTTGCCGGACGATTCGGCAACGCCGGGCAGTGCGACTACAGCGCCGCGAATGACCTGCTTTGCAAAATCACATCGAGCTTCCGTACGACGCGTCCTGAAACTCGTGGCATAGTTATCGACTGGACCGCCTGGGGCGGTATCGGCATGGCCACTCGCGGCTCCATTCCGAAGATGATGGAGCTCGCCGGCATCGACATGCTTCCGCCTGAAGCCGGAATTCCGTTCATCCGTCGCGAACTCACCAGCGGCGGCGCTTGCGGCGAAGTCGTCGTTGCCAACCGGTTGGGAATACTGTTGCAGGAATTTGATTCAACCGGCGGACTCGACATCGAAGGCCTCGCGCGGTCGCGTGATCAGCTTCCCGCTCCCGGGCCGATGGTCGGCAAGATTACCGGCTTCGGAATCTACAGCGGCCTGACGATGGAGACCACGCTTACTCCATCCGCGCAACCATTCCTGAACGACCATCGCATCGACGGCACGTCCGTGCTGCCCGGTGTCATGGGTATCGAGGGATTTGCTGAGGCTGCGTTGTGCGTGCATCCGGGCTGGTATATCGAGACGATCGAGGAAGTGAACTTCCTCGCACCGTTCAAGTTCTATAAGGACGAGCCACGGACGGTGACCATCGAAACGATCTATCGCTCATTCGGCGACATCTTGGTGGCAGATTGCCGTCTGATTGGCAAACGAATGCTACCCGGTCAGTCTGATCCGCAGGTGACGGTTCACTTCACGGCGCGGGTAAGGCTAACCCGGCGAGTAGCCGAATCAGTCGCAGCGGCACGGCCGCGGCTCTCGAGCGAAGCGATCGTCGATGCCGCCCATATCTATCGCATTTACTTCCACGGACCGGCATACCAGGTGCTGGAACGCGCATGGTGGGACGGGGAACACATCATCGGCGAGTTTGCCGAGAAGCTGCCGGATAACCATCATCCACCTGACCAGCCGACCCTGATGCTGCCACGACTCATCGAGCTTTGCTTTCAGACCGCCGGCATCTGGGAGATGGGCACCACAGGTCGCATGGGGCTTCCAAGTCACGTTCAGGATGTCTCCTCGTCCAACGGACACTCCAAGCGGGAAGGCCGCTTGTACGCAGTGGTAACGCCGCACTCCGAGAGGAGAAACTTCGATGCGGAAGTCGTCGATGCCGCCGGGAAGCTGTACGTCCGGCTGAACGGCTACAGCACTGCCGCGCTTCCGGCGGGTCTGGACGCTGAGTCGCTCAAGCCTTTACAGGCGGTCTTTACAGCCACAACAGACGTCGCCAATGCCGATTAGCCGGACCCCAGGGAGAGGCGGATGTATGTCGACAGATTTTGAAAGAGTAGCTATTGTGAATCGCGGTGAGGCTGCCATGCGCTTTATCCATGCGGCCCGCGAGTTCAACCAGGAACGCGGCACGGCATTGCGCAGCATCGCACTTTTCACGGAGCCCGATCGTCATGCCATGTTCGTCCGCGAGGCAGACGAGGCAGTGTTCCTGGGTCCGGCGCAGGTGCTTGACCCGATCACCAAGCAGCGCAAGAGTTGCTATCTCGACTATGGACGTCTGGAACGGGCGTTAGTGTCTGCCCGCGCTGACGCAGTCTGGGTGGGATGGGGTTTTGTCGCCGAGCACGCCGGCTTTGCCGACCTCTGCCGCGCGATGGGCATTGTCTTCATCGGTCCTGACGGCGACGCCATGCGATGCGTGGGCGACAAAATCGCGGGCAAGAAATTGGCGGAGCGGCTGCAAATTCCCGTCGTGTCATGGAGCGGCGGCGCGGTGGAAACCTTTGACGACGCTCGTCATCATGCCGAGCGCCTGGGCTATCCCGTGCTGATCAAGGCCACCGCCGGCGGGAGCGGTCACGGCATTCGCAGAGTGAGTTCGCCAAATCAACTGGAGCATGCCTTCGAGAGTGCTCGGGCCGATGCCTTCAAAACATTTGGCGATCCGACGGTGTTCCTCGAGCAGTTCATTCCGGGCGCACGTCATGTCGAAGTTCAGGTCATCGCCGATCATCATGGAACCACGTGGGCGGTCGGAGTACGCGATTGCAGCATCCAGCGTCATCACCAGAAGCAGCTGGAAGAGGCTCCGTCGCCCGTTCTGTCAACGGAGCAGGACGATGAACTGCGCGATGCCGCTGTACGTCTGACCCAGGCAGCCGGCTACTGCAATGCCGGTACGGTGGAATTTCTCTATCAGCCTGAGACGCGCAACTTCTCGTTTATCGAGGTGAACACGCGGCTGCAGGTCGAGCACCCGGTGACCGAGCGCACGACCGGTCTGGACTTGGTCAAGCTGCAGATTCACATCGCGCGCGACGGCCACCTTGAAGGCGAGGTTCCGCCGACGATTGGGCACGCCATCGAGGTCCGTCTGAAGGCAGAAGACGCGGACAATGATTTCGCTCCTGCTCCCGGGACGATTGAGCGCTTTCGATTTCTGAGTGGCCCTGGCGTCCGCATCGACACCGGCTTCGAGGTAGGCGACGTGGTGCCGCCGGAGTTCGATCCCATGCTCGCGAAGATCGTGGCGTTCGGCCGTAATCGCGACGAGGCTCTCTCACGATTGCAGCGCGCCCTGCGCGATAGCGTGATCGTGGTCAGGGGCGGTGCCAGCAATCGCACATTCCTGCTGGAGATGCTCAGCCGCCCAGAGGTGAAGCGCTCCGAGGTCAACATTGGTTGGTTGGACCGCCTGGCAGCAAAGAAGGAACACATCCCCCGCAACTTCGCCGATGTCGCTTTAATCCATGCAGCGATTGAAGCCTACGACTCGGAACGTCGGGTTGAGCAGGCACAGTTCTATGCTTCTGCCCTGCGAGGCCGACCTGAGGTCCGAAATGAGGTCGGACATCGGGTGGAACTGCGCTACGGGCCACACTCCTATCCCATCACTACCTTCCGCCTGGGAGTTCGGCAATTTCGCCTTGAGGTTTCCGGATCACGGATCGATGCGCAACTCGACCCGGTTGGGCGATTCGAATATTGGCTCACGGTAGGCGCTGATCGGCACCACGTTGTCTCCGTGGAGCAGGGATCGGGTTATCGCATCGAGGTGGATGGCGTTTCGCACCTGGTGGAGCGCGCTGATGTCGGTATCGTACGTGCGCCTTCGCCTGCGGTGGTCGCTTCCATCGCCGTGAAGCCTGGCGACATGGTTGCAACTGGAGATCGGCTGGCCGTCCTCGAAGCCATGAAGATGGAGATGCAGGTGGTCGCCCCCTTCGCTGGGAAAGTTCGCCAGATAATGGCCATTCCCAACGTGCAGGTGTCACCCGGCGCGCCGCTACTGCAGATTGATCCCGCACGCGAGGACAGTACTGCTGACGAGGCAAGCCGGGTTCTTTTCCCCGCGCAAAGCGTAGCCTGCCCCGACGAACCTGCGGCACGCCGTCGCCACAATCTGGAAGAGCTGCGGCAGTTGATGCTGGGTTTCGATATCAGTGCCGAGCGGACGAAGCGGCTGCTGGCCGAATGGAACGATTGGCCTGAAACGTATGCCGACGGCGAGATCGGCGAACAAGAGGACGAAATCCTGAACATCTTCGTGGATATCTGCTCGCTCTTTCGCACCAAACCCAAGCATACCGAAGATGCCGAAGAAGCTCCCAGCTCGGAAGCCTACCTTTTCTCCTACTTGCGGATGCTTGACACTCAGGGAGAAAAACTGCCCGAAGACTTTCTCGCTGCTCTGCGCCGGGCTATTGCCCACTACGGGCTTACCACGCTCGATCGTTCGCCGGAGCTGGAAGATAGCCTGCTGTGGATGTATAAGTCGCACCGCCGGCTGGAAGAGCAGATATCTTCCATTGTGGGAGTGCTGGAGCGCCGACTGCGGTGGGCGCGCGACAGCAAACAACCTGCTGGGGAGGCCTTTCGCAATCTGCTGGACCGGATGATTTCAAACACTCGCATCCAGTTTCCAGCGGTCAGTGACCTGGCGCGCGAATTACATTATGTCTGCTGTGATGAGCCGCTATTCCAGGAAGCAAGGCGACATATTTACCGGACAGCAGAAGAAACCCTCGAATATCTTACGGCGAACCCAAATGCGGTCGACCTGCGCGAGAAGATGCGCTCTCTCATCGAGTGCGCGCAGCCCTTGGCCGCTCTGTTCGCTCCACGATTCACATCCGCAACGCCCCGGTTGCAGCAGCTAATGCTGGAGGTGTTGGTCCTGCGGTATTACAGCGCGCGCAACTTGACCAACACTCGCACTCTCTCGTTGAACGGGTTCTGGTGCGTCGCTGCCGATTATCAGGAGCAAGATAAGTCAGTGCATGTTTTTGCCGGCCATGCGGACTACCATTCGCTGGAGGCGCGTGTTCTCTCGGTCGCGAAGTTCATTAAAGAAGTACCGGAGCAGGATGACGTAGTTCTCGACTTGATGGCGTGGAATCCCGAGCCGCTCGGCGACCCAGATCACATCGGCCAGGAAATTCAACAGGTCCTGCGTCAAGTCTCGCTGCCGCGCGCGATTGGACGAATCGTAGTTGCCGTCTCAAGTTCCGGTGGCGAGCCCAGCGCCGGAGCCATTCAGCATTACACCTATGAACCTGGAGCCGAAGGCTACGAAGAAGCACGGCTCTATCGTGGAATTCATCCCATGATGAGCGACCGTCTGCATTTATGGCGTTTGCAGAATTTCAACATCGCTCGCCAGCCATCACCGAACGAAATCTTCCTGCTCCACGCGGTCGGTAAGGACAATCCCAAGGACGAGCGCCTGTTCGCGATGGCCGAGGTGCGCGATCTGACGCCCGTGCGCGATCGCGCTGGCAGAATCCTGCAATTGCCATACCTGGAGAGAATGTTCGCTGAAGCGGTGGCAGCGATGCGAATGTTCCAGGCAAAGCGTGACCCGCGTAAGCGGCTCTACTGGAACCGGATCTTCCTTTATGTATGGCCGACGCTGGCGCTGAAGCCGGAAGAAGTCAACGAGATTGCGCGCCGTCTGGCTCCTCAGACCGATGGCCTGGGACTGGAGCAGGTCGTCGTGCGCGCGCGCATTCCGAATCCGCGCACAGGCGAGTTACGGGAAACGGTCCTGCGGGTATCAGCGCCGGGCGACGCCGGTCTGCTAGTGACCTATCGTCCCTATGGCAGGCTGCAACCGCTCAAAACGCTTAGTGCGTACGACCAGAAAGTTGTAAAAATGCGGCAACGCGGGATGCTGTATCCCTACGAAATCATCAGGATGCTCGCATCCTCGGCCCACGATACGCGGAGCGAATTCTCGCCCGGCGAATTCACCGAAATGGACCTCGACGCCGAGCACCATCTGGTGCCGGTGGAGAGGCCTTACGGCGAGAACAAGTCGAACATCATCGTCGGTCTTATTCGCAACTTCACGACGAAGTATCCCGAAGGTATGGAACGAGTAGTTCTTCTGGGCGATCCCAGCAAAGATCTGGGCGCAATTGCAGAGCCGGAATGCCGGCGCATTATTGCCGGCCTCGACCTCGCGCGCGACAAACGAATCCCGCTGGAATGGTTCACCCTATCGGCCGGCGCAAAGATCTCCATGGAAAGCGGGGTGGAGAACATGGACTGGATCGCCCAGGTGCTACGCCGGATCATCGAGTTCACGCAGGCGGGCGGCGAAATCAATCTGGTGGTCAACGGCATCAATGTCGGCGCTCAGCCATACTGGAACGCCGAATGTACGATGCTGATGCACACCAAGGGCATCTTGATCATGACGCCAAAGGCTGCCATGGTGCTGACCGGCAAGCGGGCCTTGGATTACTCGGGCAGCGTCTCGGCCGAGGACAACTTCGGCATCGGCGGCTACGACCGCATCATGGGCTTCAACGGACAGGCCCAATATTTTGCCCGCGACATCGATGATGCCTGCCGCATCCTCATGCAGCATTATGAGCACGCCTACGTAGCGCCCGGCGAGAGCTTTCCCCGGCGAGCCGTCACCAGTGACCCGCCCGACCGCGATATCCGACTCTATCCTCATTCCGACAGCGGCAGCAATACGTTCACCCACATCGGCGAGATCTTCTCCAACGAGACCAATCCCGGCCGCAAGAAGTCGTTCGATATTCGCAAGGTGATGCTGGCCGTGTCCGATCAGGACCATGAGCACCTCGAGCGCTGGGCCGGAATGCGCTCGGCAGAAACCGTCGTCGTATGGGACGCGCATCTCGGCGGCTATCCCGTGTGCCTGATCGGAATACAGTCGAAGCCGGTGCCTCGGTTCGGCTTCGTGCCGGCCGATGGCCCGGAGCAGTGGACAGCCGGCACTCTCTTTCCCTTGTCCTCTAAGAAGGCGGCGCGCGCCATCAACTCGGCCAGCAATAACCGTCCGGTGGTGATTCTCGCCAACCTGTCGGGGTTCGACGGCTCGCCGGAATCCATGCGTCGCTTGCAATTGGAGTACGGCGCCGAGATTGGCCGGGCGGTGACAAACTTCAAGGGTCCGATGGTGTTCTGCGTCGTCTCCCGTTATCACGGCGGCGCATACGTCGTTTTTTCGCGAGCGTTGAACGAGAACCTTGAAGTCTTCGCGCTAGAAGGAACCTACGCTTCAGTGATCGGCGGTGCTCCGGCGGCAGCGGTGGTATTTGCAGGCGAAGTGGAGACGCGCACGCGCAAAGATGCTCGCGTGCAGGCGCTGGAGCAGGCCGTTGCCCAGGCGGAAGGCGCCGAGAAAGGTTGCTTGCGCGATCAGTGGAACGACTTGTTCAAGATCGTGCATTCGGAGAAGCTGGGCGAAATGGCTGCCGAGTTTGACCGCGTGCACTGTGTCCAACGTGCACTGCAAGTCGGTGCTCTCAACGCGATCTTGCCGCCGCGCAATCTCCGGCCCTTTCTTATCGAAGCGGTTGAGCGCGGCATGAATCGCTGGGCACCAGGATCCGCTGGGCTCCCGGAATTACCACAAACGAAGCTGGAAACCGAAGATGTCTCTGATCGACACATGGTGGCTGGAACAGACTGAAGCGGATGTGCCCACTGAAGACGATTGGTTGAGTCCTTTGGAGGCGAACCGGCTCACCAGTTTTCATATTCCGAAACGGCGCGCCGATTGGCGTTTGGGCCGCTGGACCGCCAAGCGTGCGGTTGCGATGCACCTGGATTGCGGTGATGACCGGCCGGCCCTCAGGGCTATCGAGATCCGGCCAGCTCCGTCAGGAGCACCGGAGGTGTTCATCTGCGATGCGCCAAAGAGAGTGTCGATTTCGCTGAGCCATCGTGACGGAGTGGCCATGTGTGCCGTCGCCTCGCCGCACGCCGAGCTTGGGTGCGATCTGGAGGGTATCGAGGAGCATTCCGATAATTTCGTTCGTGACTACTTCACCAGCGAAGAGCAACGTGCTGTCGCCCGAGCCCAGAGCGAGGAAGAAAAAGTGCTAACCGTGACACTGATCTGGAGCGCCAAAGAATGTGTTTTGAAAGCGCTGACTACCGGGCTCCGGGCTGATACGCGAAGCGTGTCGGTCACCATCTCTCACCCGCCGATCATCCCCAGCGAATGGCAGCGCTTCACCGTGCGAACGCACGAATGCCGCCTGTTCCATGGTTGGTGGCAACGTTCGCAACAGCACCTTCGGACCTTGGCCGTAGCTCCCGCATCACGACAGCCCATCGCGCTCTCGCCGCTGCCTAAAGGTACGGCACCTCCTGGTGGCACCAGCAAATCGACGTGGCGTTGACCAACCCTGATGACGTCGGCCTGGGTCTCTCTAAGCGAGCGCTATTGCTAACACGCTGTACTCACGAGAGCATACGGCCAGTAACCCGCTCTGAGTATTGAGCTTAATAAATAAGCCTTTAGTCGTAGGTTCGGCCCTCATGGGTTGTCGCAATAGATTTTCTATAAATATTGATAGAAATAGTCTCCCAATACTTTCTATCTTTCACGTGAGATAAAGGATGCGGGCATCAGCGAAGACTAGATGGCCCATGTGCGCTATTGGCGATCACCACGGTCGGCGTCCCGAGTGCGATGCGAGCAATGTCGTGGATCAGCGACGGCGTTAAAGAGTGAAACGCTGACAGAGAAGCAACCTGCCGTGCCCGACTGCACCCTGCTAGTCTCGTGCTTCAGTAGAGCAGCAGGCAAGCGCCTGTCTCGCCGAATCGTACTCACTCGCCAAGCGACGCCGCAACTGCTCCGCATGCTCCGAACTGTGGTGCGGTTGGTAGAGGCGACAGACTTTGACAACGTGTTCGAGACTGGCGAGAAACGCCAAACAGGGTTCGCAGTCGCTCAGATGTTTCTGCATTTGCGCACAGAAGTCGTCTTCGAGCACCCCGTCAATGTAGTCCGATAGCCGGGCGAACAAGTCACGACAATGCTTGGGTTTTTGGCTTGCTTTGGCTGATTTTTCCCGACCCGCGCGTTCCTGGATACCCAACATGTGAGACGTCAGAATGCGCCGTACATGGAGTCGAGCGCGGTGCAGACGCACGCGAACTGTGCCTTCCGCCAAACCGATAACCTCTGCTATCTCGGAGTGGTTCAGTCCCTCCATGTCGTGCAGTACCAGAATCGCACGGTGAGTGTCTGGTAATTCCCGGACCGCCCGCTCCAGCAGGTCAGCAGTTTCACGGGCAGCGGCCTGATGCTCCGGATCCGGGAGTTTGGTCGAGAGAAGCAGGGACATCTCCCGCTCATCTGGCATCAATGCGTCCAGGGACAGGTCTAAAAAGGGAGCGCTTTGCGGACGGCGGCGATGGGCAAGGCAGGTGTTGCGAGCAACTTTATACAGCCAGACGGTCAATGCTCTCGCATCCCGAAAGCCGCCCAGGTAGCGAACAGTCTTCACCAGGACGTCCTGCATGGTGTCTTCGGCGTCTTCTGGATGCCCGCAAGCCTTCATGCTGAAGGCGAAGACTGTGTGTTGCAGCAGAGCCACCGCGCGCTCGAGAGAATCGTGGGATTGCTGCTGGTAAATCTCCAAGGCCTGCGCGACGTCATCCCGCATGCTCGCAGGATACCGTTTTGCAAGCTCGCAGGTACGTGATGCACATCACAGTTCTTTTTGCCTTGCGAACCTCGACGGCTCAGAGTCAGCGGCGAGCCGTATCCTTCGCGTCTGGCGCCGGCTCGCTGTCAGCCAGTTCGGTCGCTCGCTGATTCATGGACTCCTCCCATTCCTGTTGCTGACGTTTAATGTCGGCCCACCACTTGAAGTGATGACGGTAAGCGTACAGCTCATCCACCATGCCGGTGATCATGGAATAGAACGCAGGACGCTCCTCCGGGAACACTGCTCCCATGTAAACGTGGATCATCAATCCGGAGACCACCATTCCCACCAGCAGAAAGTGAACGACCATGGCCCACTGGACGGCTATTGTGCCGAACAGATGGAAGCTCATAATCAAGCCCCGAGATCATGATCATGGGAAGGCACGTGTATACCATCAATGCATACAGCTTCTGCCCGGCGTTGTATGCGCCCTGCGGCGGCAATGGTGCGATCAGATTTCTTCAGCAGAGACAAGCTGCGCATCTTCAGCCATTCGAAATCGTCTTGGTCGAGCGCGACTTCCTTGGCCAGTACCTCAGCGTGCAAGAAGTGCCGCCAGCCGAAGACGATATACACGGCGCAGACCACAATCCAGATCATGCCAACCGCGATATGGAAGCGCAGCAGGTTCGCGCGCGAGCCGAAGAGCTGCTCCATCGTGATGAGGTACCAGGACGGCATGAAGCGCAGCGATGGACTGACGATCAGCGCGGCGCCGGTCGATCAGTTCCAGCAGCCAGACAAATGCATTGAACCAGTGCAGTAGTACGACAGCGACGACATGCTTTTTGATTTGAGTCTGGGCCATCTCTCGCGCCTGCGCTGGCGTAAGGGTCTGCGGACAAGGCAGTTGCGGATATTGCCGCCATAGAATCTCCTACTCCTCGAACTGGTGTTCGCCGACCGCAAGTTGACGGAAGAAGGCGACGGCTTGTCCGAGGAAGGTTGCGCCAACCGCCAGGAAGACAAGCTTCTCGGCGACCGCTCCCCACACCCGAGTTGCCATGATGGTACGGGGAGGATGCGGAGCGAAGGAGGCTTCCGCCATCTGTAGATGCGCCCGGACTCGCTTCGTAATAGACGTTGGGTCCGATGGCTACACTGCGAGACTCAACCCGTTTGGCTCCGCCGTAGTACACCGTCTTGAACAACGTACCCGAGCTGTCTTCCAGGTCGCCGAAGGTCTTGGCTTTCGTGGGACAGGTGAGCACGCAAGCGGGCTGCAAGCCCTTCTCCACGCGATCGGCGCAGAAATCGCATTTGTCAACCTTGCCGACAGCGCCGTCGATGTAGCGCGCGTCGTAGGGACATGCCGCCACGCAACTGCCGCAGCCAATGCACAGCTCGCGGTTTACCCGAACCGTACCCGTGCTGTCCTGATAGGTTGCTCCCGTGGGACACGCCGGAACGCAGGTGGGACGATCGCAGTGGTTACACTGCGACACATAGAACACCGAAGAGAAATTGGGATAGTCTCCGACGGTGCCGGCCGGCCGCACCCGTGTGCGTGCACCGCCGAGCGGGACCGCCCACTCCGACTTGCACGCCACGGTGCAGGACTGGCAGCCCACGCACCGTTCCATGTCGATCAACATTGCGTATCGGGACATTCCGCCGCTCCTATGCTTTCTCCGCCGCATGAAGGCGAACGAAGTTCACGCGCATGCCGGTCCCACCCATCAGGGGATCAATCGCAATACGGGTCATCAGGGCCGTGTCGGAAAAGCCGTGCTGATATGCCTTCTTCAGCGCGGGAGCCTGGGCCCCAAAGCCGTGGACCGTGTAGGCCACGTCGCTGCGCATGGCGGGCGTGACTCGTACCGTAACCTGACGGACTTCGCACACCGTCCTGGTTTTCCAGACAGACCTTCTGGCCATCGCGTAACCCCATGCGCGACGCGGCCTGCTGGCTGATCCACACCGGGTTCTCGGCCATCAGATCATCGAGCCATGCATTGTTTTCCGTGCGCGAAAAGGAATGTACTGGTGCGCGGCCGTAGATGAAGCGCAGATAACCCGGAGGCGGATCTTCCACCGGCTCGTACTTGGGCAGAGCGTCGAGCTGCAGGTCCTGCAGAACGGACGACAGCAACTCGATCTTGCCGCTCTGGGTCGGAAACAACGGGCCATCGTTCTCGCCGCGGTCTTCGATGTAAGGCTTGCCGTCGAAGGACACCGCGCCGAGGGCCTTCAGCTCCGTCTCGTCGATGTTCGAGAGGCTCGATCAAGTCGCCGCAAATGATCGTCGGGATCAGTCCACGGGAAAGTAGTCGGCCAGGCCGAGCCGTTGCGCCGTCTGCTTTGGCGATCCACCAGCCCGGCTTCGATTCATAGAAAGGTTGAATGGCCGGCTGACGGATCGCGACGAAGGGACGTTTGTGAGTAGTGACCATCGCCGGCGGATCGTAGCGCTCCAGATAGGTCGCTTCCGGCAGAACCAGGTCGGCGTAGCGGGTCTGCTCCATCGGCAACACATCAACCACTGCCATGAAGTCGAGGTTCTTGATCGCCTCCAGCGTCTTCTGCCGCGACCGGGATGCTCTCGAAGATGTTTTGTCCGTAAACGATCCAGCCTTTGATGGGATAAGGATTGCCGGTCAGCGTCGTCGCAATCAGACCTTGCGTCAGACCGTGCGATTCCTCGCTGGCCAACGGATAGACGCTACCGACGCGATCGGCGCGGGGCTTCTCCGTCTCCGGCATGGGAGGCAGCGGGATTCTGCCCGTGCGCCAGCTTGGTGGGCAGAAAGATGCCGCCCTTGCGTCCGTAGGCGCCCGAGCAGCGCCGTAAGGATCGCCATCGCCCGTGCCCGTTGCGTGTCATTGCCATACCAGGTCACATGGCGGCCGGGATGGATCGCGACTGCGGGCCGCGACGCCCCCATCAGGCGCGCGGTCTCGCGAATCTTGTCTGCCGGCAAATCGGTAATCGGCGCGGCCCACTCCGGCGTGAAGGACTGCAACGTGCTCCTGCAATTCCTTAAGACCCGTGGCATACTGATCGAGATACTCCTGGTCGTATAGATTTTCGGTGAGGACGACGTTCATCCACGCCAGCAGCAGTGCCGTGTCGGTTCCGGGCTTGATAGGCAGCCAGTGCGTCGCCTTGGACGCCGCCGTCGAGAAGCGTGGATCAACCACGATCAGCTTCGCGCCTTTCGCCAGTCCGTCGGCAAAAGCCGTCACTTGCGAAGTAAAAACGTTCTCCCCAATGTGGCTGCCGATAAGCACGATGCACTTGGACTCTTCCAGATCGACCGGCTCGGGAGAGTTCACCGGACGGCCGAAGGTGAGCTGGTACCCGACGTCACGCGGACCGCGGCATTGCGCGAATGCCGGTTCCGCCGCGTTCGGCGTGCCGTATGCTTTCATCAAGCGTCGCAAAGAAAGCCGGAATGCACGCCGTGCGGAAACAGCGCAACGCTCTCCGGGCCATACTTGCTCTTCAGCTCCTTCAGCCGCGATGCCAGAAAATCCAGCGCCTCGTCCCATCTGGCCCGCCGGAACTTGCCTTCGCCGCGCTCACCCAGTACGAATCTGCGGATACTTCAGCCGGTCGGGGTCATACAACAGTGCTGTACCAGCATTGCCACGAGCGCACAACTTTCCCTTTGTTAGCGGATGATGTGGATTTCCTTGCAACTTCAGGACCGGCCGTCGGCCACTTCGGCCATCACCCCGCAGCGCCAGAAACACATCTCGCAGTTGGTCGCGATCTGCTGAACGCGGGTGTCGCCCCGCCAGCCGGGTGGATGCACCTCGGCAGCGAGCG
Organism: uncultured Acidobacteriaceae bacterium; assembly: GCA_963819645.1. GTDB lineage: Bacteria > Acidobacteriota > Terriglobia > Terriglobales > Acidobacteriaceae > CAVVDY01. The sequence goes on along the minus strand of CAWFWZ010000001.1, from coordinate 973,292 downwards.
CTCGGTGCCGAGGCGCCCAGCGCTGCCGTCGCAGCCGAGACCTTGCAGAAACCTACGGCGTGACAGCTTCAGCGGAGCCTTCGTCAGAATCCTCGTTGTGCTTGCTCACGCGGCCTCTCTTCTAATTGCACTGCGCAACCTGCTTCGGTTATCGGCGTTGCAACTCGGACGTCTCCTTGCAGAGGCCGCAGGAGCGATCTTGCGACCGGCCCCTGCGGCCTGCCTCAGGAGATACGACCTATACCGGGACTAGAACCGCGCCATCATGCCGTACTCGAATACATTGGCGTTCTGGTAGTCGGGAAGCCCAGAACCGGATTGTCGTTGAGCAACTGCGGCGCGCCCACATTCCATCCTGATCCGGAATACTTGTAGTTGTAGCGTTGGTATCCTCCCTTGAAGATGAAGTGGTCATTGATGCGGTGGGTCAGATAAGCTCTCATAGACCTCGACCACGGGTCGCTGTCTTAGGTGCGAGGATGTCATCTTCCGCCTGGGCGAAGTTGAACCAATACTTCGAGCCCGTAATTGAACTCAAAGCCGATTTTCGTTCTGCCCGTCGTTCTGCGGGAAGTTGAAGCGCGCTCCCACGAAGACCATTTCGCCGGTGTGGTTCACCGGCGTCTCGAACGGGTCCGACAGCAGTCCGCCGAAGGGTGAGGTCTCACCGTTCGGGCGAGTGCCGTCGAAGTTCATGCTGCCGTAAAGATCGAAAGAACCAAGCCGGTGCTGGAGGTTGATGCCGTAAAGGTTGATTCCGCCCAGATTGGTCGATGGCGTGTACCGCATGATGACCGGCGCATTGATCGCGTCGCCGGTCACCGGATTGGTGGGAAGAACGATCTCGCCATTGAAGCCGTCGGTCACGTTCCAGGCGTGTGCAACCGTGACTTGCACCAGGCTATGGTCGGTACTGTAGAGATCGAAGTTGCCGCCCAGTAGTTGAACGCCCTTGATGCGATCGGCCGGAGCTACCAGGTTCTGGCCATTGCCGTAGCCCTCGGTGAAGCCTACGCCCCAACAGGCCCGCAACGTGGTCTTGTCGCCGATGTGATAGCCGAGCGTAGCACCGTCGAACTGGTAGTCGATAAGCGTCCCCGAGGGAGTGCCTCCTCGCGGTTCGTCCGACGAATAGTTCAAAGGCGGCCCATCCGTTGATGGCCGACGTCCGACCGAAAGATAGAAGTGAGAGTCGGCGATATTGTTCCACGTGAAATAGGCGCGCTCCACGTGGACAATGTCCGAGCCCGGAACGCTGACCGTAGTGCCGTCCGGTACAGCGTGGTCGGCTGACCGTCGAAAACCTGCACCCCGGTGGAGTTGCCGAAAACCTTGTACATGCTCAATCGGGCAGCCACGGTGACATTGTCGGCAACTTTGGCGTCGAAGTTCAGCCGCAGGCGATTGGTGAACATGGCGTTGTTGTTGGCGGCATATCCCGGCACATAGGTTGCCGGCATCAGCATCTGCATCAGTTGCTGCTGCATCGGCGCGCGGAAATTGCGCCAATGGCCGTCTTCAACTGCGCAAAGGTCAGGTTGTTGGTGAAGTACTGATAGTCGCTGTATTCTTGGACGCCACGTTGTTGTTGATCTGCGCCACGCTGGTCGGCATCTGCCCCTGGTTGGTCTGCACGAAGAACATGGTGCTAACCAGCAGGTTCTGCAGCTGCATGCCGTCGAAATGGCTGGGGATATTCGCCGTGTAGCTGTATCCCATGAAGCGGTAGTCGCCGCTCCAGTTCAGCCGGTCTAGCGCGGAGTGGCGCTCGCACCTGGTTCAGCCGGTTGTCGAGTTCTTTCACGTCGATGGTGCGACCGGAGAGCTCTGGTCTGCCAGCAGGTGTGCCCCATCGGCAGGCTGCGCTTCTCCTTCTTTCTTGTCCTGGGCGGTAAGCCGCTCCTCGAGGGAGGTGACGGTTTTCTTCAGCTGATCGACTTCCTGGCGGAGTTCCGCCATGTTGTCAGAGTTAGGCTGACTCGGTGGCTGCTGACTCCAGCACAGGACACCACTCACCAGTAAAAGAGTCAGAGCAGACGCAAGTGTTCGCAGAGATTTAGACATAGCTATCCCTCAGAGTGAAATGCACGTCGTGGTTGTGGATGCGGACTATCCGCAGGTAGCCGGTTGCTCCGAATCAGCGGCATGGTCAACGCAGAAGCGTTGAATGGCCTTGAGTTGCGCCGGCGTTAACTCCTCCAGCAGCTTCTTGCCGGATTTCGGCTCAATCGCGTTCTTGTGGGCCGGAACCAGCTTGCTGCTGTAGAACTTTCTCCATTGGTCCTGCGTGAGAGTCATGGGCGTGTACTGCCCGTTGGGAGAGCCCTTGTCGTGACAGACCTTGCAATTGGAGCGGTAGAGCAATTTGCCGTCGCTACTGCTGTCCGCAAAAGAGACTGCGACCATCGCCCCTGCAATGCTGAGAAGAAGCACGGAAAAACGTATTAGTTTTGAATAAGCCATAGAAATTACCTTTGCGACGCCGGCACTCGCTGCTGCTCGGCGTCCGACCAACAAATCCTTGGTGCACGTTTTTGTTACAGTTGCTGCAAAACAATTACCGGCTCCTTCCCATTGTGGGATCCGTATGCGCAACCTCGGTTGGGCGGCACTGTGTACTGTTTGCGACGTGACCGATCTGCACCTTCTCAACCGCATAGAGCAGCCGAGCTGTACAGTGCAGCTGGGTCTCCAGACAATCGGCGTGAACATTGGAACGGCTTAACTTCGTGTGGCCGACTATTAGTTCGAGGGCTTGGCGGCTTTGGTCTATTCGATGTTGCCCGGCGGCACGCGAACAGGTTGGGAAGATATCGTCGTTTTCATTCGTATCTCAAACCAGGCTGTCGGACGCCCATGGACTGCCTTGGTGCGGTTTCCCCTCATGCTGAGCCCCGCCTCGAAACGATTCCCTGCAGAGATCTCGCTCCCCGATTAAACTATTTGTTTATGACAACGTTGATTATTGCTGCCATCCTTGTTCTGGGCGTAACCACGCTGCCGGCGCAAGCTGCCGACACAGAGTTCGGTCCCCAGAACCCGTTTTATGCCCCCAGCAGTCTTCCCTTCCATGCACCGCCCTTCGACAAGATCAAAGACTCCGACTATCAGCCGGCGATCGAAGCGGGCATGGCACAACAGAAGAAAGAGATGGAGGCCATTGCCAACAACCCCGCAGCTCCAACCTTTGAGAACACTTTCATCCCGATGGAGAAGTCCGGGCGACTGCTGCACCGGGCGACTGCTGCGTTCTTTTCCGTGAGTGCCGCGGATACGAATCCAACGCTGCAAAAGATCCGCTCGGCGATTGCTCCTCAACTCGCTGCTCATGCTGACGCCGTCCACCTCAACCCCAAACTGTTTGCGCGCGTCGCCGCTATATACAAGGAGCGGCAGTCACTCAAGCTGGATCTCGAATCGCTCCGACTGGTCGAAGTCACCTACGACGAGTTCGTTCACGCCGGCGCCAATCTCTCGGAAGCCGACAAAGTGCAATTGAAGAAGCTGAACGAAGAGATCGCCAGCTTGTCGACCGAGTTCAGCAATAAGCTGCTGGCGGCGACCAAAGCCGGCGCGTTCGTCACGACCGACAAGGCTGCGCTTGCGGGATTCAGCGACGCGCAGATTGCCGCCGCTGCCGAAGCAGCCAAGGGGCGCAAGGTCGACGGCTACGTGATTCCACTGCAGAACACGACCCAGCAGCCTGACCTTGTCAGTCTAAGCAATCGAAGCACACGGCAGCAGTTGTTCGAAGATTCGTGGAACCGCGCCGAGAAGGGCGATGCCAACGACACGCGCGACATTATTTCGAAGATTGCTCAGCTCCGCGCGCAGAAGGCGAAACTGTTGGGCTATTCCAGCTTCGCCGCCTGGAAGCTGGAAGACCAGATGGCCAAGACTCCGGAGGCGGCATTGAACTTCATGTCGCAACTGGTGCCGGGCTCGACTGCCAAAGCGGCCGTGGAAGCAAAAGACATTCAAGACGTCATCGACGCGCAAAAGGGTGGCTTCACAGTTGCAGCCCTGGGACTGGGACTTCTACGCCGAGCAGGTTCGTAAGGCGAAGTACGACATCGACGAATCGCAGGTGAAGCCGTATTTCGAGCTGAATAACGTGCTGCTGAACGGCGTGTTCTACGCGGCCAATCAGCTCTACGGAATCACATTCAAGGAGCGGCACGACATCCCGGTGTATGCCGATGGTGTCCGCGTGTTCGAGGTTTTCGATGCCGACGGCAGCTCGATGGCGCTCTTCTACTGCGATTACTTCAAGCGCGACAACAAGAACGGCGGCGCGTGGATGAACAGCCTGGTCGAGCAATCGAAGCTGATGGGCACGAAACCCGTCGTTACCAATGTCGCCAACTTCGCTCCTCCGGCGCCGGGCGAGCCTGCTCTGCTGACCGCCGATGATGTCACTACCATGTTCCACGAGTTTGGCCACGCCTTGCATGGGATGTTCGCCAACTCCGAGTATCCCAGCCTTTCGGGTACGAACACTGCGCGCGACTTCGTCGAATTCCCGTCGCAGTTCAACGAACACTGGGCGACGTATCCGGCGGTATTCCAGCACTACGCCACGCATTACAAAACCGGTGCACCCATGCCGGCAGAACTGTTGGCCAAGATCGAAAAATCACAGACCTTCAACAAGGGATACGATACGACGGAGCTTCTGGCTGCCGCAGAGCTCGATATGCAGTGGCACTCATTACCGGCAAACGCCCCCCTGCAGAACCCGGATACATTCGAAACCGAGGCTCTGCAGAAAACGCATTTGCTGATCAGCTACGTGCCTCCGCGTTATCGTTCCAGCTACTTCAGTCATATCTGGGGCAGCGGCTATTCGGCAGGTTATTACGCCTATCTCTGGACGCAGATGCTCGACGACGATGCCTATCAGTGGTTTATGGAGCACGGCGGATTGACCCGTGCCAACGGTGATCGCTTCCGGCAGATGGTGCTGTCACGTGGAAATACCGAGGACCTGGCAAAGATGTATGAAGCCTGGCGGGGCAAAGCGCCGAGCATCGAGCCAATGCTCAAGTATCACGGACTCGAATCCAGCTCAACGAAGTAGGGCACGTTGGCTCGCGACGGGCGAGCGGAATATCAACTAGATTACGAAACTTACGCCCATCCGGCTCTGCTGGGTGGGCTTCTTCTATGCAGCCAGACATCATCTGACTCGTCCTGAGTCAGGAAGTGGGGAAACTGCTACTTTTGTGGAGTCGATTTGTCCCCGACGACTCCCGTAAGATTGAACCGCAAACCGACGTACAACTTTAATGTCGCCGACCCTCAGACTTGGATCGTCCGGAGGGTCTTTGTTTGTTCACAAGACGCTGTCAAATCGCATAGCCAATTCCAGACGAGGCAGGCTGCGGTGAAACTTTTGTTTTGCGTGCTTCTGCCGACGCGTCTGGTGATCTGGTGGACCCGGATGACCTGTCGCGATCACACGCGCGCACCGGCTGCCCGCGACTCATTCATCATTTTCCGGCTCGACGCTCTGGGCGACCTCGTACTCACGACGCCGCTCTTTCGCGAGTTGAAGCGAGCTTACCCGAACGCGCGAATTACGGCTGTTGTCCAGCAGGCATATCGTTCCATCCTCGAAAGCAATCCCCAGGTGGACGAGGTGCTGTCAGTGCCCGCGGTTCGCGATGCGGCTCTCAAGCAGGTCCGCTATCTTCTGACGACCCTGAAGTTCTACTGGCGCGAGCTGCGTGGCCGCCGGTTCGACGTTGCAATCTGTCCTCGCTGGGACACGGATGAGCATCTTGCGACCTTGCTGTGCACGTTGACGACTGCGGAGCTGCGCGTCGGCTACAGCGAGCGGAGTTCAGCCGGCAAGCGGCGCTTTAACAAAGGCTTCGATCGCGCTTTCGATATCTGCCTGGAACCCGGTCCGCTGCGGCATGAAGTTGAGCGAAACCTTGCCATTGTCGAAACACTCGGCGTCAACGCAAATGACGCCGCCGCAACTGAAATCGGCTTAACCGCTGAGGATTGCGAGTACGCGAACCGAGTACTGCACAACGTTCCCGCCGATTCTGTTCTGGTGGCATTGGGTATCGGTGCGCAGTCGCCCGGGCGACGCTGGCCGTTGGAGCGCTACTCCGCTGTCATCGACGAGTTGTCGAAGAAAGTTCCGGTACATACCGTCATTACCTGTGCCCCTTCGGAGCATGAGCAGGCGACCCATCTCGCCCGAGCATTGTCCACCGGATCGAGCATCTCCGACAGCGCTGCAATTCGCGAAACCTGCGCCTTGCTCGAGCGTTGCGACCTGTTCATTGGCAACGACACCGGCGCTGCGCACTTGGCCGCAGCCATGAAGTGCCCCACCATTGTTATCTCGCGGCATCCCATGCACGGCGACCCGGAGCATCCCAACAGCCCAGCGCGATTCGCTCCCTGGGGAGTGCCGGCTAGCGTGCTCCAGCCCGAACATGGGCTCGGCGACTGCGACGCCAGTTGCCGGGAAATCAGCCGCCCCCATTGCATCCTGGAGGTTTCGGTTCCGGAGGTAGTCTCGGCAGCTGAGGCACTGCTGATACAGAACAGCCGAGTGCGCGATAAGCTAATCACGAGCTCCCCGTTGTGACCACCTCACCGCCCGCGACCAGAAACCCCGCAGTCAGCAAGCCACGCTCGCGCTGGTTTCTCGCTGTTTAGCGATTCACGCTACCGGCGCATTATGACCGCCGTCGTGTCGGGTGGCGCTGCCCGGGTGCTGTCGTCATTGCTGACGCTGATTTCCCTGCCACTGGCGGTGCGCTACCTGGGACCCGAGCGCTATGGTGTTTGGGCGACCGTGGTGAGCGTTGCGGTGTGGGTGAATCTCCTCGACCTCGGCATCGCGAACAGCTTGACGAATCTGGTGTCCCAAGCCTACGCGCGACAAGACCGGACGGAAGCCTGCGCGAGCGTTTAGCAACGCGATGGCTGTGACGATCGGAGCTGTTGGACTGGCGGCCTGCGTCTTCGGCTTCTTTTGGTCTCGGGTGAACTGGATCGCAATATTCAATGCCAGCTACTCCCTCGACCACGAGGTTCGAGCAACAGTCTTGATAGCCACGTTCCTCACGCTGGCCGGCCTGCCGCTGAATCTCGCGGGCAAGGTCTTCGCCGGATATCAGGAGCTACACACTTACAACAAAACTCTCGCGCTGGGCGCCATCGGCAGTCTCGTTGGCTTGGCTGCCGGCATTTGGCTCCATGTTTCGATGCCGATTCTGTTTCTGCTCTCGTTCGGGAGCATCACGCTGGTATCAACCGCGACGTTGCTCTGGCTGGTGCTGTGGCACAAGCCTTGGCTGCGACCGCGGCTTGGGCTAGTTAGCCTGAACGAAGCACTCACGCTGCTGAGCACCGGCTGGTCGTTTCTGCTGATTCAAGCCGCCGCAATGGTGGTCTTCAGTACGGACAACATCATCGTGAGCCACTATCTCGGCGCGGCTGAAGTTACACCCTACAGCGTAACCTGGCGTGTGGTTGGGCTTGGAGCGGTGCTGCAAACGCTCGTATTCCCGGCGTTGTGGCCGGCCTACGCCGAGGCGCGCACACGCGGCGACATCACATGGATTCGACGTACCTTCGCTATCGCAATGCGAACCACAGTTGCCTTGAATGTCGCGTGGGCGATGTTTCTAGTCATCTTCGGCCGACTCGGCATTCGCTTATGGGCTGGTCCTGCCGCCGTACCACCGCGGTCTCTTCTACTGGCGATGGCATGCTGGAGTGTCATCGCCGGATTCATGACTGCACAGTCGTGCCTTTTAGGAGCTCTGAATCATACGCGCGTGCAGGCGGTCGCGTCAGCGTTAGCGGCGGTTGTAAACGTCGCGCTGTCGATCGTGCTGGTAGTGCGCATCGGCGCCCTCGGCGTGATTCTGGGAACCATCATCTCCTACGTTGTGGTACTGGTTGTTCCTCAGAGCTTCGCGGTCATGAGTGCCATCCGCAACCTGGAACGGCACCATCGGCCTTGCAACACGGTTCCGGAAGCGTCCGCCGACATCCAGCCTATCGCGTAATCAGAAATGGATTGCTTTCGCGTTCTTCAGCGATGGTGGTGAGCGGACCGTGACCAGGAACGACAATGGTTTCATCGGGGAGCGCCATAACCGGGCCTTGTAAGGACTCCATAATCTTCTGATAAGAGCCCCCGGGGAGATCAGTGCGCCCGATTGAGCCGGCAAACAGAGTGTCGCCGGCAATCAGCTTTTTGTCCGCCTCAAAATAAAGGCAGACGCTGCCTTCGGTATGTCCCGGCGTGTGCAACACATCAGCGACGACATTGCCCGCCGCCACCTTGTCGCCGGTGCTGATACTCGCATCAATCGCAACGCTTCCTGGTGAACGCATCCCGATCCACGCTGCCTGCGTGTCCAGCATTTTGAGCAAGGCGTAGTCGTTCTGGTTCAGCAGAATGGGCGCGGCAGTCGCTGCCTTCAGCTTCATTGCGCCGCCCACGTGGTCGATATGAGCGTGGGTGATGACGATTTGCTTCACCGTCAATCCGTGCTGCGCGACGATGCTTAGGATGTGATCGATTTCGTCACCGGGATCGATGACCATCGCCTCTTTGCTTTGCTCGTCTCCCACAACCGAGCAGTTGCACTGCAAAACACCGACGGGGAATATCTCGTGAATCATAGCCTCAGAGTAACAAAGAATCTCAACCACGGAGGTGCGGAGGCTCTCTCTGTCCTCCGTGCTTCCGTGGTGAGATTCCTAATGCCTGCCTGGGAAAACCTCCTGTGGTAAGGTGAGGCCATAGCAAGCACTCGGCTGCCAAATGGATCCCAAGAAGATTACGCTCTGGTTTCTCGCGGGCCTCATCGTCCTGTTTGGAGTGGTTGCGCTGCTCATTGCGCAACCTTTCCTGCGGTCGATTGCAGCGGGAGTTATCGTAGCGGTAATCTTCCACCCCGCCTACAAGAGAGTGTTGCGATGGATGGGCAACCGGAGTACATGGGCCGCGCTCGTTGCAACCTTGGGCATTGTGTTTCTGTTCCTGCTCCCCGTGAGTCTGATCCTGCTCAAGGCAACAACTGAGGCCATAACCGCGGCACAACGACTGAACCGCCTCAGCGCCGAGCAGGGCGGCTTTGGACAGTTTGTGTTCGCCATGGCGGAGCGCCCACTGCACTTCTTCGGTCGCTTCGTCGATCTTTCCAAGTTGGACATACACAATGCCATCACTACCGGCCTGCAACGCTTAAGCCTCACCGTGCTAAGTTCCGGCGCCGCGATTCTGGGCAGCCTTGCACGTTTCACCGCTGACTTCTTATTTATGCTTATCGTGGTGTTTTTTCTGTTTCGCGATGGCGAGAGATGGACTGCGGGACTCGGCAGTTTGATGCCGCTGTCGCCGGCGCAGACGTCACGACTGTTTCGAAACATCAACGACACGATTATCGGCAACGTCTACGGAATCGTCTCTGTCGGCCTGATTCAGGGCATCCTGACCGGCGTCGCCACCGCGATCGTGGGGCTTCCCTCGCCCTTGCTCCTGAGCATCGCCGCCTTCTTCGCTTCAATACTTCCGGTCGTGGGTGCCGCTCTGGTTTGGGCTCCAGCAGGGCTTTACCTCATCTTCACCGGCGCGCTATGGAAGGGCATCTTCGTTTTGGCCTGGGGAACGATCGTCATCAGCGCGGTCGACAACGTGGTGCGGCCATGGGTCGTCAGCGGCAAGGTGGAATTGCACCCGCTGGTTCTAATGTTCGTGATACTCGGCGGTGTCCAGGTGTTCGGATTCCTCGGGCTGTTTCTAGGTCCTGTTGTCGTGTCTGTGCTGGCGGCCGTCTTCCAAATGCTGCGTGAAGAACTAGCGACCCAACCGAGCGTTCTCGCCGCACGGAGCGCCGAAGCAGCACGCATGCCGTAGCGCTGCCAGCACATCGCCAGCCTACGTACCAACGATGAACGGGTTAGCCTTCCTCAAAGGCTGCGAGCGCTTCTGCCTCGTCGTCTTTGATGTCGAACACGGTATATAGCTTGGTAATCTGAAGAAGGTCATGGGTTTTCTTCGTCAGATTAAGCAGTTTCAGCTCGCCGCCCTGGTTCCGCGTTGACGTAAAAGCGCTGATTAGTTCACCGATTCCTGAACTGTCGATGTAAGTGATCTCGCCAAGGTTCACCAAAATCTTTTTATGGCCTTTGGCAAGCAAGTCTTTGACGGTGTCGCGGAGAACGGAACTGCCTTCTCCTAGCTTAATCTGCCCGCTCAGATCAACCACGGTTACATCCTGAAACTGCCGGGTAGAAGCGTTCATGCTCACGAGATTCCTCCTAAGTAGCTGCGGACGACTGCACCCCTGCCGCAGGTCCAAACCTAAGCCTGCACGTCAGGCGCACCGATTGTCTGTGATATGTGACCGAGAATCTATTTTCGCCGATCTGCTGGGGAAACGGAAGCTCTCGTCTAGTTATCCCAAATTCAACGCCCGCTTGAAGGAGCCGCGCTCGTTGGCGATCTTCTCCTGCAACAGGGTGATGGCATAAATGAGTTGCTCGGGACGTGGCGGGCAGCCGGGAACATAAACGTCCACCGGAATCCATTGATTGACGCCCTGCACCAGCGCGTAATTGTTGAACACGCCACCAGAAGTCGCACATGCGCCCATGGAAATAACCCACTTCGGCTCGGGCATCTGCATGTAGAGTTCGCGGATGACCGGCGCCATCTTCTGCGAGACCCGGCCGGCGATGATCATCAGGTCCGACTGGCGAGGTGATGGGCGAAACACCTCGGCGCCGAAGCGAGCTACGTCGAAGCGCGACGCGCCCATCGACATCATCTCAATGGCACAGCAGGCCAGGCCGAAGGTCATCGGCCAAATCGAATTCTTGCGTACCCAGTTGACCACGGCATCGAGCGACGCCAGCACCACGCCTTCGTGCTGCTGCTCGCCGAAGGTGGCGCGCAGAATGGCGCCCCGGCTCTGGTCCGAGCCGACCAGGTCCTTGAAGCGCTCGTGGCCCTTGGGGCTGGAGCGTTCTATATCCTTTTCGGTGATGCCCGTCTGAAGATCCATATCAGTAACTGATTATATCCGTTTGATGCTTCTGGTTACTCGCTGATGCAACAGCAAAGATCGCTGATGTCATCAGCCATGAGCTAGCATTGGAGCAGTAAGTCTCTTTGGATGAACCGAAACGTCTACATCATTGCCGGTCCAAACGGTGCTGGAAAGACGACGTTTGCGAGAGAGTTTCTGCCCAAGTACGCTCGATCCCCGCACTTCATTAATGCTGATTTGATTGCTCAAGGACTCTCCCCTTTTTCTCCTGCTTCAGCCGCCGTGCGTGCCGGCAAAATCATGCTCGACGAGATCAGGCGTTCGGCCGACCGCGGCCAAAGCTTCGGATTTGAGACAACTCTTTCAGGCAAAGCTCATCTGCGGCTTGTTCAGGAACTCCGTGAGTTTGGCTATCGTATACATCTCTTCTATCTTTGGATCCCCAGTGCTGAACTGGCTATTTCCCGAATCAAAACCAGAGTTGCGAAAGGCGGTCATGATGTGCCACAAGAAGTCGTCCGTCGCCGATTCGAGCGTTCCCTCTTTAACTTTTTCCAGCATTATCGATTTCTTGTGAACTCCTGGATGCTGGTCGACAATTCCACGATTACCCCAACTATGATTGCATCTGAACAAACCGGCACATTGCATATAATCGATAGCGAACTCTATCACCGCCTTGTGGCAGAATACGGAAAGACGCCGTGAGTACTGATTCAAAACTGAAAGATCTCTCGTTGGAGCAGGCTGCGATACGGGCTATGCGTTCTGCCGTCCGCAAGGAGATCGCTGAGCTTCAAAGTGCAGGGTTACCGGTCTACGTGTGGTCCAAGGGGAAGGTCGCAAAATTGCCCGCGACGAAAGCTGGCAGAACCCGCCGTTCCACCCCTCCCCCCCGCCTTACTTAACCCAGAACTCCGCGACGAAGTCACATCGTCAGCACCACCTTCCCAAACTGTTCGCTGTGGGCGAGATATTCATGTGCTGCTCGCGCCTCGGCCAACGGGAATGTGCGGTCGACCACCGGCTTCAACTTGCCAGCAAACACGTGCTTCAAGACCTCCAGCAACTCGCCCTGGCCGCCCATGTAGGTTCCGAACAGCGACAACTGCCGGGCGAAGAGCACACGCAGATCGAGTTGCGCGTCGAAGCCGGTGGTCGCGCCGCAGGTCACCAGCGTTCCGCCATACTTCAGCGACTTGATGCTCTCGGGCCAGGTGGCCACTCCCACGTGCTCGAAGACAATGTCCACCCCGCGCCGATTCGTAATCCGTTTCACTTCCTCGGAGATCTTCTGCTTGTAATGATCGATGGTGTAATCGGCGCCAAGCTCACGTGCCCTCTCCAGCTTGCGCTCACCTCCGGCGGTGGTGATGACGGTGGCTCCCAGCATCTTGCAAATCTGTATCGCCGCCGACCCCACGCCCGAACCCGGCGCCCAGCACGAGGACGGTATCTCCCGCGCGTACCTTTGCCTTGCCCACCAGCATGTGCCACGCCGTCAGAAACACCAGAGGCACACTGGCCGCAGAGACAAAGTCGAGAGAGTCAGGAATCGGGATGACATTCGCCCGTGGCACGGCGATGAGTTCGCAGTCGCCTCCCTCAGCGTTGTTGCCCAACACCGCAAATTCCTTGCAGAAGTTATGCTGTCCCGTCGTGCACATCTCGCAGTGATTGCAAAACAACATGGGAGACAGCAGCACGCGCGTCCCGGGCTTCACGTCGGTGATGTACTCGCCCACCTCGGCGACCTCGCCCGCTATGTCGCTGCCCAGAATGTGCGGCAGCTTCACTCCCGGCAGGCCTTTGCGGACGAACAGGTCGAGATGGTTCAGGGCACAGGCGCGCACGCGAATGAGTACGTGATCCTTGCGTAGCTCAGGGTCAGGCACGTCCTCATATTTCAGAACCTCAGGCCCACCAAATTCATGAATGCGGACGGCCTTCATAGCGGGTATTTCCTTGGATACCGAGATCAGCTGGTGAAAACAATCACTCTACCACGCACTGATACAGCGATTCGCGAGCGCGCCTTTCAGCACCTTCGTGCTGTGCTTTTGTGACGTAGATCACCAAATTTTCTATTTCGTCATCTTTTGTTTTCAACGATATAGACGACATTTGTGATGCAAATGATTGAACCGCAGTGACTTACACGTACTTAACACATTTCAAAGAGCTTAGCTGGATCAGAGTCGCACAGACACAATCGGTGTCCTCGGAGCAAGTTTACGAGCTGTGGGACTGGCGTGCACGGAAATAGTGCGGGACAGAGGTTACGAAGGTCACCGAGAATCCCGAAATGGGAACCGCTGGAGTTTCTGATTCGCTGGAACTGAGGCGCACGTGAATCAGTGCATGATCCTTGCGTAACTCAGGATCGGAAACGTCTTCGTATTTGAGACTTCAGCTCCGCCAAATCATGAATGCAGTCGGCTTTCGTTGCTTGCCCCCTATCGGCCTTGCGCTGCGGAACTGACGAATGTGGCACGCGTCGCAAGCGCCCCTATAATTCCAGTCGTGAGCAATGCTGAAGAAGCGGTTTCTGTTGAACCGATGACGCCGGATGACTGGCCCTCAGTTCGAGTGATCTACCTTGAAGGCATCGCCACCGGAAACGCGACCTTTGAGACTTCGGCGCCAGGATGGGAGCGCTGGGACGCGGCACATATCCCCTCATGTCGCCTCGTGGCACGGACAAAAGGCGAGATACTTGGCTGGGCGGCATTAAGTGCGGTGTCGTCTCGTTGCGTATATGCCGGAGTTGCCGAAGTGAGTGTTTACGTAGCCGGAGCCGCACGTGGCCGTGGCACAGGATTGCGACTCCTGTCCGGCTTGGTAACGGCATCCGAGCAGGCAGGCATCTGGACGCTACAAGCTGGAATCTTCGCCGAGAACGAACCAAGCGTTCGGCTGCATGAGCGCTGTGGGTTTCGTATCGTAGGCAAACGCGAACGTCTCGGGCAATTAAAAGGAGCGTGGCGCGATGTTCTGCTGATGGAGCGCAGAAGCGAAGTCGTAGGGGCTTGAGGCTCGCCGCCCTACAAGGTACCCAGCCACTTCACAGGGAAATTACCGCCAAGTGCGTTGACCAGCTTTTCATCCGCGGTTATCAATTGGACTCGAACTGCCACGGCGAGGGCCACGTAAAGGCTGTCGTACATACTTCTATCGAAGGTCGTGGCAATCTTGAGGGCTTCTGGCAAAAGTGCTTCCGATGCGACGGTAACCAAATCTTGCGCCATCAATTCCGCAAGGCTGGTCTCCGCCACTGCTTTCGAACAGCGACTTCGACGCACTGCCTTGCAGAGGATGTTGCCGAACTCAGCCCAAAAGAGATCCGGGACCACAAATTGATGCTCTGCGTTCTTGTATGCCTGCAATAACGCCAGCGCCTCCGGAACCAACTGCTCATCCTTGGACGGAAGAAACCACTTCGCAGCCACACTCGCATCAATAACCCATTTCATCCCCTCTCCCTGTCTTCACGTTGCATCTCTTCCGTAGACGGAAAGGGCCCAGGCCCAGGCGACGGTTGCGACCGCAGTTTTTCAAGTGTGCGGTAGAACTCGCGCCTACGTCTCAACTGGTCGGTAGTCGGCACGTTCTCCTCCAACAATGTAATTACTTCCGAAGCGATAGAGGTGCGATGCTTACGCGCTCGCGCCCGCAAAGCCTCATAAAGTCTGTCAGGAACATTTTCAACGTATAGGGTGGCCATAGGGAAAGTCTATGGCTTCCCTAGACTACCGTCAACAAGGATCCCGTCACCACGCCGTTTCTGCTGCAGCCGCTGCATCTATAATCACAGTCAGCCTTTCATGGACATCTACGAACAAATCGTCGAGCTTCGCCGCCAGGGACGCCGCGGCGCGGTAGCCACCATCACCAACGTTCGTGGCTCGATTCCGTCGTTTCAGACGGCGAAGATGCTGGTCCGCGATGACGGCTCGATCGTCGGCACCATTGGTGGCGGCTGCGTGGAAGCCGAGGTCTGGCAGGCGGCGCGCGAGGTGATGGAAGAGGAGAAGCCGCGCTCACTCACCTTCAATCTCAACAACGATCCCAAGTACGATACCGGCCTGGTTTGCGGAGGCACGTTGGAGATCTTCATCGAGCCGGTGCTGCCACCGGCGCTGCTCTACATCTTCGGGGCCGGGCATGTCGCCTACAACCTGTATAAGGTGGCGAAGATTGCCGGATTCGATGTGGTCGTCGTCGACGATCGCGAATCGTATGCTAACGCCGAGCGATTCCCGGACGCGCGCGAGATTATTGCCGACGACTTCGGGGCCGTAACCAACCGGCTCGTCATTCCCGAGTCGGCATACATCGTGATCGTTACGCGCGGACATCGCGATGACATGCGCATTCTGCGTTGGGCGGTAAATGCAAATGCCCGCTATCTGGGCATGATCGGCTCGCGGCGCAAGACCATCTCTATCTACAGAGAGTTGGAAAAGGAAGGCATTCCCGCCGAGAAGTTCGCGCAGGTGCACGCCCCCGTAGGTTTGGAAATTGGCGCGGTCACGCCGGAAGAGATCGCCGTCGCCATCGTGGCGGAGATGATCGCGGTGCGCCGCCATGCCGTGCCCGACATCGCCAGCAAGAAGTATGAATACGTTAAGCCGGCGGATGGGACGAGCCGCACTAACCCCGCACCCGTATTGGCGTCTAAACCGCGATAAGGAGGGCTGTCATGTCGGGAGATCTTACAAACCAACTCAAGTCCAGGGGAGCTGTTTTTGCCGCGCTGATCGCTATGATCCTGGCGCCATCCGCGTATGCGTTTTCCGGGGACAACGTCACCGAGGAATTTCACAAGACGGTTTCACTGAATGCCAACGGCCGCGTGTCGCTGGAGAACGTCAACGGCAACGTCGAAATCAGCGGCTGGGACAAGAACGAAGTGCAGATCGATGCGGTGAAGTCGGCGCGTGACCAGCAGCGGCTGGACGAAGCGAAGATTGAAGTCGAGGGAAGCGGCGACGCGGTAAACATCCGCACCCGTTATCCTGAAGGCCACACCAGCAACAATCCCGCATCGGTGCACTATACGCTGCACGTGCCTGCGGGAGCGCAGCTCGCCAAGATCAGCCTGGTAAACGGGTCGCTGGACATCGCGCAGGTTCGGGGCGAAGTGAATGCCAACCTGGTGAACGGAAAACTCAAGGCGCATGACCTCGCGGGCCGCGCTGACCTGTCGACCGTAAATGGATCGAGCGAGGTTCAGTACAGCACCCTGGCCAACGTGAGCGAAGTCAAGATCAGCGCCGTGAATGGAAGTATCAACCTCATGCTGCCGGCTTCGCCGAACGCAGAACTCTCGGCGTCAACGACGAACGGCAACATCAAAAGCGACTTCCCCGTCCAGATTGAGAGTGGATTCGTGGGGCGGCGGCTGAAGGGCACGCTGGGCAGCGGTGGCACTCGTATCGAACTCAGCAATGTGAACGGCAGCACGCATATCGGATCGGGGGCGTGAGGCAGTTGGCAGTTGTCAGCGAAGAGTTGGCAGTCGCCAGTTGTTAGTGATTAGTTATCGGTGGCCCGTTGTCAGTTTTTCAGTTCAGTGGTCAGTTCTCAACTTCGGCCGTGCAAAAGGATAGAAGCAGCAGAAGGCTCCCACAGATGGGAGCCTTCATGCTTGCGGGGGCTTTCAACGTAAACCAGCTATCTACACGCTCGCCAGCGCGGTTGCCGCTTTGCTGGCGCGTTGCATGCTGCGGAACACACCGACGGCGAGCAGCACCGCAGTCGCGATCGGCGGCACCAGGAACACCAGGATCATCCATCCCGGGCCCGGTACACCACTCGCCACACTGAAGACATATGGCGTCAGCCAACGTAGCATCTGAATCGCGTTCGGCGGACCGGCGATGACTGCGGCCACGACGAAGCTGCCGACGTAATAGCACGCCAACAGGGCGGAGCCCTTCAGCACTGGCGCCTTTATCTTTTGGCTCACCATCCACTGCAGGAACATACCGTCGCGCGTCACGTAAGCGATCACGCTCAAGTACATTGCGAACAGGTTGAACCACTGCGGCGCTGCACCGGCAAACATCGAGCGATAGCCGACGAGCGCAATGACGGCCGCGAGGATCGACACGAATCCAGTGGCAAGCCACGGTGCGACCGCTCGCAACCCGACCTCAGAGGGTGGCCGATTGCGCAGTTCGTGGCGAAGATTGTCGCGCGTGAGCAGCGTGGCATTCACGGCAAAGTACAGGCACGCGATGGCCGCAGCGAGACCGATTCCTACCAGGCTCTCCAATGTGAGCTGCGCGGTCCCGAGGTCGCTGGCAGGCAGATTCGGGGCGGTGATGAACGCTCCAACCGGCTGGAATGCGGCGTAAACGAACAGTAGCGCCGATGAGGAGACGCCAACTACCTGCGACGGAGAGAACAGCGAAATCTGGTCGGGTTCAAATTTGATGCAGCGCACCAGCGCCACCAGGCACCATGCGATGACGGCCAGCGACAGCACAACCGTCACCAGCAGCGACGGAACCGCCATCCCGAACAGCGACACATGGAGCGCGGTCCCCTGTAGCCACATAGCAATACCCGCAGCCGGAGATAGCGCCGTCCATGCGCTCTGAGTCTCAGAGAAGTGACGAGCGTGACCGCCGAGATTGAGAATCGCGATCAAGCCAATCACGCCGAGCAGCATGAAGATATTCGCTCGCCGCGAATCCTGGGCGCGTGCCGACCCGCAAAGTGCAATGGCGCTGAGCGCTACGTTGAAGAGCGCGACCACCAAATACGATCCCACAATGGCGGACAAGCGATAGTGGCCCAGCAATCCGGTGAGCAGCAGCACGGGGAACGCCGTCGCATACAGCAACCATGGACTGAGAGGCGCGCCGAAGAGCTTCCCTAGAGCGAGCGTAAGCGGCGACAGACGAGTGGTCCGCCAGAAATCGAAGGTACGGTGTGTCCGCTCGCTGACAACTGACTGCGAGACGTTGAGCAGGCTCCAGAGCACGAGGATCATGGAGGACGCGACGAAGATCGCTCCAAAGACATTGCCCCAGTATTCCGGACTAATATCCTGCACCCGGTTTTGCTGAAACACGAACATTGCCATCAGCAATGCGCCTGCCAGCGTCGACAAAACGATGACGGCAACGCGAGCCGGCCGCAGTTCAGAGCGCACGTAACGCAAAAATTCAGGATTCGAGATGGAGTTCATCACATCACCTGCCCGTGAGAAAGTTTCAGATAAAGGTCCTCGACCGACTGCTTCACCTCGTGGAAGGCGGTGAGCCGCAGGCCGGCAGAGGTCATTTCGGAGAGCAATTGGCTGAGCCCCTCGTCGTCACCGCGGAACGGGAAAGCGCCTTCGTGCTCCTGGAGAACAGCGTGCTGCGCCAACCCATGCGCGCGCAGCAAGCTCAGTCACCGGAGCCGCAGCGCCGACCCAACGAATCTGAATGGTGCGAGCGTCGCCCGATTCTACTTCCTGACGTAATTGCTTCACCTCACCGCTGCGCAGCATGACGCCGCGCTCCATGACGCCAATGGAGGTGCTGAAATCTTCGAGATCGGGAAGAATGTGGGACGAGACCACGATGGTTGCGCCCTGGTCCCGCAGACGTTTTAGAAGCTGGCGCAGTTCGAAGCGGGCCTTGGGATCAAGACCAGACGCAGGTTCATCGAGCAGCAGCACCTTGGGGCGATGAATCACGGCACGGCCAATGCCCAGGCGCTGCTTCATTCCGCGTGATAGCCCTTTGACCATGGAGTCGCGCTTCACCTCCAGGCCGATCTCGGCAATGACTTCGTTCACGCGCTCGGGCACAAATGTCGAGTCCAGTTTGTATGCGCGCGCAAAATAGTCGAGATATTCCCAGACCTTCAAATCGTCGTAGACGGAAAAGAAATCTGCGAGATAGCCAACTTGCGATTGCGCGGCCTCAAGATCGTTCTGCACATCGATGCCGTTGACCAGCACTTTGCCCGAGGTGGGCGGCAAAAGTCCGCAGCACATCCGCAGCATGGTGGTCTTGCCCGCGCCGTTAGGACCGATCAGGCCGTAGATCTCGCCCTCCGGTATCTCGATCGAAACATCGCGAACAGCCGTGACCTCGTCGTATTCCTTGGTAAGGTTCTGAAGTTGGATCATGGGCGGTCCCCCCGTTACGAGGAGAGATACGGACGGGCGGGAGAAGAAGTTCCAAGATAGGTCTCAGGCTGCAGGTGTCAGGTATCAGATCGGGCATCAAGGGCGGGCCGAATACTCAGGCGATATATGGTGCGAGGTGACAAGCCGGCTTCGGCTTCGCACCCTCTGACGCCTGATGCCTGACACCTGAAACCTAGTACACCTGCATTGCCGGCGGGGGCACGCGGAAATTCGGCTTGCGCGCGACCAGCAACAGTGCGCCGATGCGCTTGAATTCGCGCAGTTCCTCGGCGTTCTTGAACCAGCGCCCTGTGTACTCGTCGGGAGTCGGAGTGAGGTCCGGCACGCGTACGGCGCGGACATCTTCGAATGTGTGCGCCTTCAGCAGATCAAGGTACTCCTGCTCGGAACGCATGTGGATCGGCACCTGCAACAGCTTCTGCCAGTCCACGGTGTAGTGATTGTCACGATAAAGATTGATCAGGATATAGAGCTCGCCCATGGGCGCCATGACGCGAAACAGCTCAGCCAGCGCACGATCCTGGTCGGCGTAGTAGTAGAAAGACTCGACCGAGAGTACCTTGTCGAAGTAGTTTTCTTCCCAGGGGATTTGCTGCGCCGAACCGACAACAAACATCAGATTGTCGTAACTGGTGGAGGCCGCGCGCGCGCGACGGATCATCTCGTCCGAGACATCTAGCCCGATCACCTGCCCTGGTTTGTCGGCGTCGTTGATCGCCTCTGCCAGCAGACGGCTCGCCCATCCGGCGCCGCAGCCAAGGTCGAGCACCTTGTCGCCGGGCTTGAGCTTCATCATGGCCAGCGTCTGCTCGGTGATGGAGATGTGATGATGCTCCATCTCTTCACCTTTGCCCTGCTCGGCCCATTCATTGAATTCCTGACGTAGGCGCTCGTCGGCAGCGCTGGTGCGTAGATCAGACATGCATTCCTCCGTAAATCGCTTTTCGCCGTTCGCCGTTTGCCATTCGCCAGAACTCACATAACATCTTGCGAAGCCCGACGCGACCGCTCACCATACCAAGAAGGTACTGCCTGAGCCAAAAGCGAATAGCGAACAGCGAATAGCGGCTTCTCTATGCTACAGTTTCCCGAATCCATGGCTCAAACTCCCGATCGCCCGACCAACGGTTCCGGCCAACCCTCCTCCCTGCTCTATTGTCCAACCTGTGCGCGCGAGGTGGATGATCCGCTCACTTGTGGAGATTGTTCGGCTGTCATCTGCCGGCAATGCGGTACGCCGCTGGAGATGCCGGAAGACCTGGGCATCGGATAGCGGGGGCGCCAAACAAAAAAACGCACGACAGACAAGCCATCGTGCGTCTTTTCTCGAAGTGAGGGCAGCGCTAGTTGGGATCGACCTCAATTGTCGCCATCATGCCTCCGTCCTCGTGATCGAGGATGTGACAGTGATAAACGAATTTACCGGCGATGTTCGGATCGCTGAAATCCATTCGAACCGTCGCAGTGTGATAGGGGCCGCTGCCCGCCCATTCGGGGATGGTTATCGTGTCAGCGAGGTAGGGGTTCGCCAGCGGCACACCGTCGAATGCCATCACCAGGAAATGCAGTTGATGGATGTGGAACGCGTGCGGCTCGGCGCTCTGATTGGAGACCGTCCAGTCTTCTATATTGCCCACCTTGGTTACGATCGCCGGTGGATTCATGGCATCAAACAGCTTCGGTATTTGACCCTGTACGGTGATGTAGAACTGCCCGGGACCGTTAGTGCCCACGTTGGTCTCAGAGAAGTAGAGACTCCGCTGGACGTTAGGCTTCTTGCTGGCGATACCGGCGAAGCGCTCAACACGGGTTTGCTTGACGGCAGGCGGCATCCGGGGAGGCTGCTTCGAAGCATTGGAAGAGGAGACCACAACATTAGCCAGGAGGGCGGGGGGCATGGGATCACCGATCGATCCAGTATCGAAGCCGATAGTTTGAAGCTGGGTGCGAACGTTGGCCTGCAATGCCGGAGTCACAAATTCGGCTCGCGCAGCCGGCGGTATGCTGACCGTGGTCATGCTCTGCGGTGGATTGAGCGGAATGCCATCGATGGAAACTACCAGCAACGGCAACGCCTGAGTTGAGAACAGCTGCAGACTCAGGAAGCCGTTGGTGGACGCGTTCAGAACGCGCCAGAATTCCGGTTGGTTGGGAACGGTGTTGATGACCGGCAAGGGCTTACGGGGGTAGTTCGCGACCACGAAATTGACGGTGAACAGGCCATCCTCATCGGTGACTGCGTCGACATTGCGACGAATTTCGATGATGCGTTCCGGCAGACCCTGGGTGTATTGATTCGAGCCATTGATGATGAGCGCTCCGGCTGCGCCACCAAAAACCTGCGGAGCGGAAAACCCATGCGGATGCGGGTGATACCAATACATGCCGAACTGATCGTTGGGCGGAATCTGCGTGTCGTACTGAAACTGTGAGCCGCCGTTTGGGATGATGGTATTGACCACTTCATCCTGATGACATAGTGGGGGGATATTCAGTCCGTGGAAGTGAATGTTGGTGGTGGTAGCGTCAACCATTCCACCCATGCAGTAGTCGCCCGTCTTCTTGGCGGCTGCGGGATCGCCCATCGCCATCGGCTTGTTAGGAGCGTGACGCGATTTGAGCACGCGCGCTCCGTTCACCCCTCCCACGACCGAGATATTGTTAGTGAAGTTGATTTTCAACTCATCGCCGGGATTGAGGCGCAACGTAGGCGACTCAACGTTCTGACTACCGTTGTTGTACACATAGCAGTAGCGGACCATCTGGGTCGGGCCGAGTGAACTGTTCTCAGCGAGGTTAATGTTCAGCACGCCATTCTGGCTGGACACTTCCGGCGGATTCACCACCTCATCACCCGGCTGCGGTCGCGGGGGACACAAATTTTGCGCTACGGATGCCAACGACATTCCGCAGAGTATGGCCATGACCAGGCTAAGCTTGCAGTTCCATTTCATCCTTGTTGCCTCATTCATAAGAGCCGGAACCCAAAATGATTCCAACTGAAATTTAGTACGGTCGCGGTGGATACGCACCCAGCGAGAGCGTTCCCGGCCAGGTCAAGATCACGGGAGAATTTGGCGATTCGGCAAGCGTGCAACTGTTTCCATTGACCGTGATGGTCAGAATCCCGATTGCCGATTGAACTCTCTGCTCGTCGATGGAGCGGCCAAACTCCGCCACGTATAGCACCTTGCCGGTGCCGGTGGTGTCCCTGGTCACGATCTGGCCATACCAGGGCCGGGTGTTGAAGCCCTGCAAAACGGGCGATACGCAGCCCCGCGTCAACAATCCGGTAGCGGTATTGAAGAAGGCTGCGGTCACCGTTCCACTTTCGTTGTTGACCGCGTAGAGCAGGGTGCCGTCGGGGCTTAGGTGTACATCGCCGGCATCGACATTCGTTCCCAGGTTATAAAAGGCGCGGGTCCGGGCCAACTGAGTATGAGCGAAGGTGAAAAGGCTCGAAACTTCGACCAGAGACAACGTCGAGGTGTCCCCAAAAATCGCCCAGCGGCCGTCCTGACTGATATCGACACCGTTCGGGATGTTGCCTAGCGGAGAATTGAGTCCGGTCACCGGCCCTGCGAAGCCGAGTGAGTTCTGCAGGTCGTTGTTTGGTGTGGGAATGCCGTGGGTCACGTCAAAGGACTGAATCGACCCATCACCGTAGCTAACAACGAGAATGTTGTTGCGCACAGCGATACCCGTAGGAGAACCGCCGTTCTTGCCGGCTGCAGGCAGGCTTTGTAGATAGGTCAGTCCACATCCCGGGCTGGTACTGAATACGCCGATGCTTTGGGAATCTCCGTATCCGGCATACAGATAGTTCGCGTTTACCGTTAATCCGATACCGTCCGATATTCCGCTGTCGCCAGGCGAGCCGGAGAAGGTGCCCACAATCGCTTGGGTGTTGAGGGCAACAGACGTGATGGTGTTGTCGCCCGAATTCGACAAATAAATGCAATTCGTATTGAGATCTGGCGCAGAGGCTATGCGTGGAGTGCCGAAGAACCCGCCGAAACTCCCATAGTCTGCGGTTAGAATTGTGGATTGCAAAGTGAGCGATGGCGCGTTGTCCGTGCCACTCGCCAGATATACTGAGTACTGGGTGTTTTGGGGAAATCCCCAGTCCTCATTTGTAATCACGTAAGTCGGCGGCTGAGGTGCACGGGCTGCCGGCTTCGCGCTCGGCTCGGCTGCGTTCGACACAAGACTAAGACCCAACAAGAGGACAGCAGAGAGACAGGTACGCAGGTCGGCTTTCAAGGTGATTCCTCTTTGTGCTTTGAAAAGCGTGGGGCACAACGGAAAGCAGAACGGGAACGAAGCTGATGACCGTCGGAGCCGCTGAAACGCAGAGATGATGTTGCAATTTACTAGCGGCCGGTGTCAATGGTGGGAATGAAGAAACAGTTGCAACCCGGGTGCAACTAGCGCAACGGCCTTCCTCTTTTGGACCATTAGAAGTAGGGTCAGGGGTAAAAAGCCGCTGTCCGAGCACCTGACTTCGCACCCGCATATTTGGCGGTGCCGCCGCCACTCGCCGAGACTAGTGTCCACGAAAAGACTTCCGCTAACGACCTCTAGAGATCGCCCGGCGGCGTCACTTTTGTTTCATCGTTTACAAATCGTTTACATATCGTTCGCAGTGCAGCGGCCGGGCGGCGCGTTGGGTACTGGCGGCGTAGGCGGTATTCCCCAGGGAGCCATGTTGAAGTCGAAGAAATTCAGCAGACCGGGCTGGGCGGCGTCGCGGTTCGTCAGGTGCGCGTTCGGGCCAATGAAACGGTTTTCCACGAACTTTATGATCGCGGTGTGGTCCATTGGAATGTGGGAAACGTAGTGCTTCCTGGTAAACGGTGAGATCACGAGGTTCGGCAGCCGGAAGCCAAGCTGAGCGGCAAAGCCTAGTTTAGCCGGCGCATCATTAGGATTTGCTCCCGGGTCGGTTGGCTTGAGGTCGCAATGCACGGTAGGAACACCATTCGGCGGCAGACACGGATTGTAAGTATCGGCATTCACCGAGATCGTCGAAATGTCAGGCGCGTTGATACCGGAATCGGTGAAATCGTTGGAGTGGCCTTGGACTGGGGGCACATGATCGAATGGACCGCCGGGCTCGTCGTAGCTCAGGAAGAACACCGAGCTTGACCAGGACGGGCTTTGCATCAGCGCGTTAATGAGCATCGCGACCTGTTGCTGGCCGGACAAGATGGACTGCCCTGATCCGGGATGTTCGTCGCTATGGCCGTATGCCGCTTCGATATAGGCAAAGCTGGGCAGCGTATTGTTCTTCACGTCGTCAAGGTAGTACTCCAGCGGCGCGATATGGTTGATGTCGATACAGAAGGCATTGTCCTTATCACCCACAGCCTGTTTGGAGCCGATGGTCGGAGCAATACAGGGCGCCTGGTTCGGGTTCTCGTAAAGATACTTGGTGGAATACGAAAAGTCAGAGAACGTGGTGACGGGATAGTCGCTGGAATGTCCGCCTTGGCCGCAATCGCCGTCCTTGTCGGTGCAACCGCCCGCTGTCAGCGAGTAATAGATCTTCCATGACACCTTATTCGCGTCCAGCTCCTGGAAGATGGTTTCAATATCCAGTTGATTGGTGAACATGTCGTCGACGAAGGGATCGCGCACCAGGCCCTGCGTTGTTCCTCCCGTGTAGGTCGCGACCCGGTTCGGCGTGCTCTTGCTCGATACCGGCGAGAACCAGCGATCGGAAATCGCAAACTGCGCAGCCATGTAGTAGTAGTAGTTCAGGATGTCCTGGTCGTAGTAGCCCATCGCCCGCTTGCCTTGCAAGTCGGTGAAGTCGCCATCGCCGCCGCCGTCTTTCGCGAAGTTCTCCGCCGTGTGGACAAAGCCGTCCATGTTCATCGTACGGGTGAGCGAGAAGTCGTAGCGGTTCACATCGCCGTAGCTTTCCAGCCACGCGGAAGTCATATCGTCGACGCACGCGCTCTTGAATTTGAAGAGCATGAACGGTTCGCTCTCGTCGTCGTAGTTGGTGAACTTGTCAAGCTTGTCGTCGATTCCGTCCACGGTATACGTCTGGTTGTCGTCGCCCATGGTCCAGCCGTTCGCCTGGCGATAGGGATTCAGCATGCCGAAGTAGCTGTCGAAACTGCGGTTCTCCTGCAGCATGAAAATGACATGCTGAATGTTGGTTAGAGAGCCGGGCTGAACCGTGACGGTCGCTTGCGCCGTCACGCTGCCACCGGAACCGGTCGCGGTGAGGGTGTAAGTCGTCGTCTTGGAAGGCTCGACCGTGACGCTGCCACCCGACACCGGCTGCACTGCGCCTATGCCGTTATCGATACTGGCCGAGGTCGCATTTGTGGTCGTCCAGGTAAGCGTAGCCGTCTGTCCGGAGGTGATGCTGGTCGGGGAGGCTGTGAGGGTCGCAGTCGGAGGTCCTGCCTGCACCGTGACTGTCGCTTTCGCGGTTGCCGTTCCACCCGCGCCGGTCGCTGTGATGGTATATGTGGTGGTGCTCGACGGCGCGACCGTGACGCTTCCTGCCGATACTGGCTGAACCGCGCCAACGCCATTGTCGATGCTGACCGAAGTCGCATTGGTCGTAGTCCATGAGAGCGTTGCCGATTGGCCCGCCATGATGGTGGTCGGCGATGCAGTCAGCGTGACGGTAGGAGCCGGCTGTGTGCCACCGCCACCGTTCCCATTGCCGCTGCCGCCGCAGGCTGCAATTAGAAGAAGAGAAAATACCACACCGCTCAACAGTAGGATGGCCCTTAGCTTGGGTAAACGGTTCATGGTCAGCAACCTTCAGCTACTCAGAGAGCGAAAGCGAAGCTCGTGTTGCTTGCAGAGTGGAACCCGTTTTTGAGTACGTTCCAGCCTGGTAGAGGCAACCCTGACGGAACCCACTCGCGCGAGACGAGACGCTTAACACTTTGTTACGGTTGCGATGGAGCAAAGCAGGGCTGAGCGGCGTATTGATAACTGTGGAGGCGGGTGTTTGCGCCCGAGTTACTCTCGCACTCATCGAATGACTTACACATGAGCTCTTCAGCAGGATTACGCAATAAGGCGGCGGTTCGAACCGAGAACGTCTGTCGCCACTACAAGATGGGCGGCGATGTGATTCGTGCCGTCGATGGCATTTCACTAGAGATCGAGCCGGGCGAGTTCGTCGCACTTTTAGGACAATCCGGCTCGGGCAAGTCGACTCTGCTGAACTTGCTGGCGGGGCTGGACCGGCCTACGTCGGGTTCGGTGCTGGTACACGGACGCGACCTGGCGAAGATGTCGTCCGAAGAATTGGCCCGCTATCGTCGCAACGACGTGGGCATGGTCTTTCAGTCCTTCCACCTCATCGCCTCCATGAAGGTGACGGAAAACGTGGAGCTGCCGATGCGCTTTGCCGAAGTCGATCGTGCCGAGCGCGCGACGCGGGTTCGCCAGTCACTGGAACGCGTGGGACTGGCGAAGCGAATGGACCATCGTCCGTCAGAGCTCTCAGGAGGCGAACAGCAGCGCGTCTCGATCGCGCGGGCGCTGGCCAATCGTCCTTCTCTGCTGCTGGCGGATGAGCCTACCGGCAACCTTGATAGCCGCACCGGCGAAGACATTCTGAACCTGATTCGCGACGTGAGTCTCTCACTCGGCATGACCGTGGTGATGGTGACGCACGAGCGCGCGCTGGCCGAGCGCTTCGCGCAGCGGCTCATCTTTCTCGCCGACGGCAAGCTGCAGAGTCAGGAGGTGCGCGCGTGAAGAACTACGACCTGTTCGACCTGGCGGTGCGCAACCTGCGGCAATCAAAGTTGCGCAATGGATTGACGACGATTGGAATTTCCGTGGGCGTGGCCTCACTGGTGGCAATGTTATCCCTCGGTGTGGGACTGCAGCAGTTGGCCACCCGACGCCTCGCCGGCTCGGGGATGTTCGACACGGTATTCGTCACCTCGCGTCAGGACTATCGCGGGTACGACAAGGAAGATGACGCGAAGGCGCCAAATCCGGAGAAGGCTCCCATCCTTGACGAGTCTGTCCGACAAGCCATCACCAAACTGCCCAACGTGACCGAAGTCGAGCCCGAGATGCGCGTCATGGGCGAGATCGGCTATGACGGACAGACTCATTTCGGATTCGTGACTGGCCTGCCCATGTCGGCACATGAGAACGAAGCGTTCGAGACACTGAAGGGCAAGTTCTTCAGCAGCGATAACGCTGATGAAGTCGTGATCCTGAGAGACTTCGCGAAAGAGTTGAACGACAAAGATCCCAACGCGCTGGTCGGGCAGGATGTAACGTTGCGCTACGGTGAGCATCAGGCGCTTGCCAGCAGATGCCTCCGACAATCGGCCCGGCATGGCGACGCAGGAGAGCGGGAGCTCTGACGATTCGGGCGACAGCTACGGTTTTTCCGTGGTGCGCAAAACACAGAATGTGAAGATCGTCGGCATCATCGATGAAGAGCCGTACGGCGGCATGCGCACAGTGTCGCGCGGCCGAATCTTTCTGCCCGTGGGCACGATGGAGCGACTGAACATGGCGCAGTTCACCGACATGCGCGGCTCCTTGCGCGGCAGTGGCAAGAACTACATGACCCTGACTGTGCGCGTGAAAGACCCGGCAAAGGTTCAGGGTGTGCAGGACGCAATCAGCAAGATGGGCTTCCGCACGTTTTCCGTTCTCGACGCCACCAAGAGCCTGCGGCGGTTCTTCACCGTGCTTGACGTTTTCCTCGGCATCTTTGGTTCGCTGGCGCTAGCGGTGGCGACGCTGGCGATCATCAATACGTTAGTGATGGCTGTGCTGGAGCGGCGCCGTGAAATCGGTGTGATGAAAGCGATCGGCGCCAGCGATGGCGATGTGAAGAAGCTGTTCTTCACCGAAGCCGGGGCGATGGGCTTCTTCGGCGGGCTGCTGGGCATTGCGCTCGGCTTCGCCATCGGCAAAGCGATCAACATAGGAACGGGATTCTATTTGCAGCGCCGCGGGCTTCCCGCCGAACCGGTATGGATCCTGCCACCATGGTTGATCGGCGCGGCGATTGCGTTCTCGATTATAGTGAGCTTGTTGGCAGGTCTCTATCCGGCGAGCCGGGCGGCGCGGTTGGATCCGGTGCAGACGTTGAAGTACGAGTAGGCCGTGTTGTTTTTGAAGGGGCGTGGCTTTAGCGGCGCCAGAACAAGCCCTTTTTTCTATTTGTCATCCCGAGCGACGCGCGCCAGCAAGGAGCCGAGGGACCTGCAGTTTGTCCGCGTAGCCGAGACGTTGTTGCCGCTGCCAACGAGAGCAGATCCCTCGCTGCGCTCGTGATGACAAAACAAACTCGTAATGACAAAACAAAAGGGTGATGAATAATCTGGCGCGCTGAAGGGCCACCAACTATTCGTAACGCAACGCTTCCGCCGGCAGTACACTGGCCGCCGACCATGACGGATAGAGCGTCGCCACAAACGAGATTCCAATCGCGATACACGCTACCAGCAAGCCATCGATGACTCTCGGCGCGAAGGGAACGTAGTCGATGGAGTACACCTCGGCCGACAAACTCAGCAGCCGATAGTGGCCGGCGATGAGTGAGATGCCGTATCCCAGCACGAGTCCGATAAGCGTTCCGATCACGCCGATCAGCAATCCCTGATAAATGAAGATGCGACGCACCTGCCGCTTCTTTGCGCCCATAGAGACCAGCACCGCGATGTCGCGCGTTTTCTCCATCACCATCATGATGAGCGAGATCAGGATGTTCAGCGCTGCGACAAACACGATCAGGCCAATGGTGATGAAGGTGACCAGCCGCTCCAGGCGCAGGGCGCGAAACAGAGCGCGATTCTGCTCCATCCAGTTCGTCGCCATGAATCCCTTCCCTGCTGCCGTCTCGAGTTCGCGGCCAATCTGGTCGGCTTTATAGATGTCGTCGACTTTGAACTCCAGCACCGAGACCACGTTACCGAGATCGAACAGCTTCTGCGCGTCGGCAAGGCGAATGAATCCCCATGTATTGTCGGAGTCGTAGAAACCCGAGCTGAAGATTCCCACGACTTTGAAGCGCGCGTACTTGGGGACGATTCCGAAGGGCGTCAGCTCGCCTTGCGGACTGGTGACGGTCACGAGCGATCCGACGTTGGCGCCGAGCGAGTTGGCCATGTCTTGCCCCAGAAGGATCGGCGGCAGCGAAGCCGTGACGCGAGCCGACAATCCGTTCGTCTCATCAGTGTCAGCAGGAGCGCTTCCCTTCTCACTGGCCGGATCGAGTGGCGCGGCGGAGCCTGATTTCACCGAATCGAGAATGTCACTGACTCTACGTTCGTAGCTGGGAATGATGCCCTTCAGCACAGCACCTTGGGCGTGCGCACCGCGGGAAATCAGCACTTGCTCGTACATCGCCGGAGCACCGGCTACAACATGCGGCGCTTTCTCCAGGCGATTAAGCAGCGGTTCCCAATCGCGAATGCCGTCGCTTTCGATGCGCAACAAATTTACGTGCGACATCGAGCCGAGCAGGCGGTCTTGCAGGTCCTGCCGGAAACCGTTGTTGATGGCCAGCGCGATGATGAGCGACGCGACCCCGGCGGCAACTCCAATGATGGAGATGAGAGTTATGATGCCGATGACGGCCTGCCGCCGCTTGGCCCGTAAGTATCGCGCAGCTACGAAGAGCTCGAATTGCATGAAGCAATTATTGTAGACGCGGGGCAGATAAGAAAAAACGGGCCGCGGATTTACACGGATCTCACGGATCGGATGAAGCGAATACGTTACCGCGAGCCCCTGGGTTCTCAAACTGACGCGATCAAAGTAACGTCATGATGTGGAACGCGAGGCGCCCGGCACGATCTCCGTCGCCTTGCCGTTGTCGAAGGTTACGCGCAGGGGATGGCCATCGTTTTCGTAGTTCACAATTCGCGGATTGCCCGTCCCGGAGCCTTCCGGCGTCCCGACCCCTACGGCAAACGATGCCTGTAGCTCATTCATGCCGAGCTTGACCTGATGATTGTCGATGGCCTGCCAGACGTCCGGCGGCCAGTGCTTATAAAGTTCGTGCGGGTCCTGGATGAAAAGAATGTCGTCGGAGTAAATCGTGTAGCTGTTGTCCTCGGCGTTGCCGATGGTGAAGGCATAGCGCTTGCCGTCTTTCTCAAACACGGCCATCACCTGCTTCTCGCCGTGTGGCGGACGATCGACGACGACATCCTTGATGTCGAGCTTCTCGATCGGCCCCAACCGCCCGGCTTCGTGCGCGAAATCAGTGTGGCCATTGAACGGGTAGTAGACCATCTGATATCCGGCACGAACCCACGCCGGCTGTTTGGTCAACTCCTTCGCGTCTTCGAGGTCTTGCGGATGAAGCTTCTTCGGCGATACATATGCGTCGGGGTCAAGCGCCGTTTCCTTCTTCTGTTCGGGAGCGATCACCAGGGGCGCGTTCCGATTACGCATGTACAAGTACAGCCGAATTCCGGCGGCGACAATCGCCACCAACAGGACAAGCTGAACAATCCGTGCAGTCTTCGACATGAGCATCCACTTGGATGCAGCGGAATGAGAGAACGTCAGTCGATGCCCAACTGTTTTCGCGCTTCGGCGCTGAGCCGTTCCGGAGTCCATTGCGGATACCACACGATTTCGACGCTAGCGTTTTTCACGCCCGGCATGCGCAACAGGCGTTGCTTCACCTGATCGCTAATGTGACCGCTCGAAGGGCATCCGGGTGAGGTCAACGTCATTTCAACCTCGACATCTTCTCCCTCTTCATAAGGGGGCTCGGATGCCTTAACCCGAACTTCGTAGATCAAGCCCATGTCTACGATGTTCACCGGAATCTCCGGGTCATAGCATTCCTTAAGTGCCGTCAACACTTCTTCTTGCGTGATTGCCATTGCTTCTCCTGTTACTCAGTTTACCGAGTAATAGTTCTTTCGTAGATCAAGTAACCACAAGTTTGAACGCCATTCAGCAGAGATTCCGCTTGACTTTGCTCGGGTTTGATTTCAGTATTCGTTTCGCAACTGAATCGTTCGACCGCAACAGAATGGTTAGCGATTGGTTGGACTCACAAGCCAGCTCCCGCGGCTGATCGGCACATGCGTCACCCAGTCTGTGGTGAAGGGTTTTGAAGCCCAAGTCGAGATACTGCGGAGTCGCCCTCAATCTGCGGTACCTCCCATAACCCCTAAAGCATAACGACAACACAAATGAAGGGAGTTTTTCCGTGAAAGAAACTGAGCATCGCCAAACAATTACACTTTCTCAAACTGAAGATGAACTCAAAACTAAGAAGGAGAATCCACGCAACGCCCCAGATGCGTCTCGAGACTCCAGCCGCCGTTCATTTCTGGGCAAGATAGGAGGAGCAACTGCCGTGGCATTAGCAGTTGGCATTCCGTTGGAGCCACTATTTGAAGGCAAACATGGGCAGGCAGAGGCTTCGGTCGTGAACTACGGTTCCAGTTCGCGCGCTGGCGCCAGCTACACATATCGCAAAACCACGGCACAGAACGATGACATCGACATCGGCAAACTGCCCGATAATGGTGATGACTCGCGTTTCACCGATTACAGCGGGCTGTGGAGCAAGTGCCTCAAACATGATGGCCTCGGAGTGGTGAACGCTACCTCCTACAAGAGTTTCCTGTATGCCTTAACGACAGGAAATTTCTCGGACTTCGAAAACATCATTGTGGGAAACCCGGGCGGGGCGGGATTTACTTCCACGCTAAATGATCCGCAAGGTGCTTTCGCCTTCGATCTGGAGGGACTGGACTCACACGCCACCAACATTCCGCCCGCACCCAGCGTCACCAGCGCACAGACCGCCGACGAGTTTGTCGAACATTATTGGGCCGCCATGATGCGCGACGTACAGTTCACCCAGTACACCAACAGCTCGGTGGCGTCGCAGGCCGCCTCAGACCTGAACAAACTAACCTACGTGAAATCTAGGGGCAGCCTTTTCCCGTACCCGGTCACACCGCAGAATCTCTTCCGTGGACAGTTCTACCCGGGTGACGGCAACGTGCAGGGGCCCTACCTCTCTCAGTTCCTGCTGCAGCCGACTTTTATGGGGGTACAACCTCTTACCCAGCAGTATCAGAGATTCCTCTCGGTAGGCGACGGCGGGGCCGACTACATGACGACTGTCGACGAGTATCAGGCGGTGCAGAACGGCCAGGTGCCGGTCAAGCAACTGGCATTCGATTCCCACTTCCGCTTTGCCCGCATGGGTCGCGACATGTCGGCATACACCCATGTGGACGCGCTGCATCAGGCGTACTTTGTCGCCCTTCTGGTGCTTTGCGGTATTCACGCTCCCATGAACCCGGGCAATCCTTATGGCCCCACCGGTGTCTCTCAAACAGAACACGGCTTCCATACCTTTGGCAGCATGTTCGGCTCGGTGGACGGTTTCGCAACCATCCCTGAAATGGCCACGCGGGCGCTGAAAGCCGCCTGGTTCCACAAATGGGTGGTGAACCTTCGCCAGCGTCCGGAGGAGTACGGAGCCCTGGTGCAAGCCAATATCACCCATACCCATCCCTTCCCACAGGCCGCGGGCCAGCTACATTCGGACGTGTTCAAGTCCGCCGCGCTTGGTCTTATCTATTCGCAGCATGGCAGTTACCTGTTGCCGCAAGCCTTCCCCGAGGCTTCGCCGACCCATCCTTGCTATCCCACCGGACATGGCACGGTTGGAGGAGCCTGCATCGCCGCCTTGAAGTTCTTCTTCGACGGAAGCCAACCCATCCGGCCCCTGCTGCAACGCGCGGGCTCGGATGTAATGGTTCCCAGCGCAGACGGGCTCTCACTGGTACCGTATACCGGTAGCGACCGTGACAGTCTCACCATCAACGGAGAGCTGGCAAAGCTGGGGTGGAATATCACTACCGGCCATGGCATCCACGCCGGCATTCACTTCCGGAGCTCCAGCTATTGGTCGCTGATTCTTGGTGAGCAGGTTGGGCTCAGTATCCTGAAAGATCGGGCGGACAGCTACAACGAACCGTTCACAATCAAGATCACGAAGTTCGACGGAACGACTGCAACCATTTCAAACCAGTAGTCTCTTCGGGCCGCCAGTTCGGAAACAACCCGGCTTGGCGGCCCTTTTTCTGCCCGCTCCAGCAGCCCGCCACATCGACGTGAGCGCCACGTTCCTGTAAGCTACCTGTTTTTGCACCCAGGAGGCTGAAGTGCGTCGTCTGCTCGCGGTTACCTTGATGTTCGGAATGTGCTCTCCCCAGACTTGGGCGCAGTCTTCGCCTGCCACACCCAGTGAGCCTTTGCTCGGCTTTACCGCACAATCGAGCGCGCAGGAGCGCCAGTGGGAAGATAAGTTCAAGAGCATTCCTGATCCGAAATTGTTGCGCGACTACATGCAGCGGCTCAGCGCGCGTCCTCACCACGTTGGCTCTCCATACGACAAGGACAATGCTGAGTGGATTCTGAGCCAGATGCAGTCGTGGGGTTGGGACGCGAAGATCGAGCAGTTCGACGTTCTCTTCCCCACGCCCAAAAGCCGTCTGCTGGAGATGACTGCGCCGACGCACTTCACGGCGAAGCTCGAGGAGCCGGCGGTGGCCGTCGATCCCACCAGCAATCAGAAGAGCGAACAGCTGCCGACCTACAACGCGTACTCGCCCGATGGCGATGTCACCGCGCCGCTGGTGTTTGTGAATTATGGCGTGCCGGCAGACTACGAAGAGTTGGAGCGCCTGGGAGTTTCGGTGAAAGGCGCAATCGTTATTGCCAAGTACGGTCACTCGTGGCGCGGCGTGAAGCCGCGCGTTGCATGGGAGCATGGCGCCATCGGCTGCCTCATCTATTCCGAGCCGCAGGATGATGGCTACTCTCCTGAGCGCACTTTTCCTGAAGGCCCCATGCGTCCGGCGCAAGGCGTGCAGCGCGGCAGCGTGATGGACTTTCCGCACTCCTATCCCGGTGATCCGCTGACTCCGGGAGTCGGCGCGACGAAAGATGCCAAGCGGCTCGACATCAAGGACGCGAAGAATCTCGCGCCTATTCCAACGTTGCCGATTTCTTATGGCGATGCGCAGCCGCTTGCTCGCGGCGCTGACAGGCCCGGTCGCGCCGGAGTCCTGGCGCGGCTCGTTGCCCATCACCTATCACGTTGGTCCCGGCGCGGCGAAGGTACACCTTGCCGTCAGCTTCGATTGGAAGCTGCGTCCGGTGTACGACGTCGTTTCCAGAATGGCAGGCACTGGCGAAGGCGAGGAATGGGTGGTGCGTGGCAATCATCACGACGCGTGGGTGAACGGTGCAGAAGATCCAGTCTCGGGACAAGTCGCGTTGCTGGAAGAAGCCCGTGCGCTGGGCGAGCTTCACAAGCAGGGATGGCAGCCCAAGCGGACCATCATCTACTGTTCCTGGGATGGCGAAGAACCCATGCTGCTGGGATCAACCGAATGGGCGGAGACTCATGCCACCGAGTTGCAGCAACACGCCGTGGCCTACATCAACACCGATGGCAATGGCCGCGGCTTTCTTGAGGCCGAGGGGTCGCACTCGCTGGAGGCGCTGGTCAATGGCGTAGCTCGTGATGTGCAAGATCCCGAGGCCAACATCTCGGTGTGGAAGCGTGCGCAGGCAGAGCGTATCCACGATGCCAAGGACGTCGAGGCGCAGAATGCCATTCGCAATCGCACCGACTGGAAATTGTTTCCGCTCGGCTCCGGTACCGATTACACCGTCTTCGTGCATCACCTCGGAGTCGCGTCGCTCAATCTCGGGTATGCCGGAGAAGATCGCGAAGGAATCTATCACTCCATCTACGACGACTTCTACTGGTACACGCACTTCTCCGACACCGACTTTGTTTACGGCAAAGCACTGGCGCAAACCATCGGCATGACGGTCATGCGCCTGGCGGATGCCGACGTGCTTCCTTACCGCTTCAGCAGCCTCTCCGACGCGGTGAACCAGTACCTGAAAGAAGTGCAGGAGCTGCTGAAACAGAAACAGGAGCAGGTGAAGGAAACGAACCGCGAACTCGAAGACGGCGTCTATCACGCGATCAACGATCCGCGCCGTCCCGAGGTCGCACCCAAGCAGGAAGCGGTGCCGCCGTTCATCAACTTCGCTCCGCTGCAAAATGCTGCCGACGCATTGGCGAAATCGGGCGAGCACTACAACAAGGCGCTGAACGCTGCGATGAAAACCAATCTGGACGAGGCGAAGCTTACTGCTTTGAACGACAAGCTGCTCACCGCGGAGCGGCTTCTGCTTGATCCGGCAGGCCTGCCGACACGTCCGTATTACAAGCACATGCTCTACGCGCCGGGACTCTACACCGGTTACGGCCCTAAAACCCTCTCCGGCATTCGCGAGAGCATCGAGCTGAAGGACTACAAACTCGCGGACTCGGAAGTTCCGAGAGTTGCGAAAGCAGTGAACGATGAGGCTGCCTTCGTAGAGCAGATGGCGACAGAGTTGGAGCAGATGGCGGGAGCGGGTAAATGAGCCCATGCTATCTATAGATCGTTTTGTATCAGGGCCCGGCTTCAGCCGGGCCGTTAGCGGCAAATAATTATCTTGGGCTTCAGCCCCTGCGCGTCCAGTTTTGCAGGGGCTGAAGCCCGGAAACTTTCTACACCGCGTTCGGCACGCCTGAAAGGCGTGCCCTGATACAAGGTCGACCGATTCATGGAGGACCGCTACTCCGTTCTTAGCGCCTGCATGGGATCGGTGCTGGCAGCGCGACGCGCCGGGAAGAACGCAGCGCTCACCGCAACCACCACCACGATCAGCAACGCTCCTGCAAACGTCAGCCAATCGTGAGGAGCTGACACCGAAGAGCATTGCGCGTAACAGACGCGACGCCAACACAGCCAGCGGCAATCCAATCGCGACGCCGATGCCCGCGAGAAGCAGGCTCTCGCGCAGGATCATCAGCAACACCTCGCCGCGTTGCGCGCCGATGGCCAACCGCACGCCAATCTCGACCGTGCGATGGCTCACCCGATACGCCAGAGTGCCATAGAGCCCGGTCGCAACCAGCAGGCCGGCGAGCAATCCGAAGAAAACGGCAAGGCGCGAGAACAGGCGTTGCCCGGCAATGGACTCTTCAAACTGCTCCTGCTGCGTCATGGGATCGCGCAGAGGGAGATTCGGATCCAACTCGTGAACAGCACGCTCAGCGTTGGGCAACGCCGACATCGGGTCGCCATTGATACGCATCTCCACATTCATTTCCCCGACCCCGAGTACACCAAGTTGGGTATAGGGAATCCACATCATGGGCCGGTCTGGCTCATCCATTTTGGTGTACTTGTTGTTGCGAACCACGCCGACAATGGTCCGCTCCGATCCCTTCGGTCCGACCTGGTGCCCGAGCGGCGACTGGTTGGGAAGATATCGCTCGGCAAACGTCTGGTTGACGACGGCTACTCGCGGCGACGTCGCAGTGTCGCTCTCGTCGATGCCGCGACCCTGCAAAATAGGAATTCCCATCACGTGAAAGAAGTCGGGGCCGACATTGTTCGATCGCAGCGGTGCGTATTTATCGCCGCCGTGGTTGGGAACCACTCCATCGACGAACGCCTGATTGTTGCTGCTCCAACCCGTGCCGGGCCGGTTTTCGACCAGAGTCGCAGACTCGACTCCGGGCAACACGCGCAAGCGATCCTGGAGCCGCTGATAGAACTCGTTCTTCTGTTGGGTGTCGAGATTACCGGGAGCTCCGACGCCGAACACCAAGAGTCGCTGGGCACGCATGCCAAGCGGCACTTGCTCAAGGTTGCGAAGGGTCCGCAGCAGCAGTCCTGCGGCGACCAGAAGAACGACACACAGTGCGATCTGCAATGCGACAACCAAGCGGCCGAAACGCGACTTCCGTTTGTCTTGCGTCCCGGTTCGCGTCGAGCTCTTCAACGCCAGCCCGGCAGGAACCGACAATGCGTCGAACAGCGGTGCGAGGCCAAAGGCCAACGCCGCTGCAATCAGCACGCCGAGGGTGAAAAGCAATACCGTCGTGTCGGGACGCAGGCTGGTATCGAGGTGCGACCATGCTGCCAGCGCGGTAGTCGCCGGCACTGCAAACAGCCACGCCAGCACCCCTCCGGCAACGACAAGCAGGATGCTCTCAGTTAGCAATTGGCGGAAGAGCGCGCCGCGGCTGGCGCCGATCGCGAGTCGCAGGCTGAACTCTCGCTGACGTGCCTGGTTGCGCGCCACCAGCAACAGCGCAACA
Source organism: uncultured Acidobacteriaceae bacterium (assembly GCA_963819645.1). Lineage (GTDB taxonomy): Bacteria > Acidobacteriota > Terriglobia > Terriglobales > Acidobacteriaceae > CAVVDY01. Next base: position 935,917 of record CAWFWZ010000001.1, on the reverse strand, counting down.
TTTGCGCAAGCGATGAACAGTACCAATCCCACCAACGCCATCAGCAAAGAGAGCGGACGCCTGTAGTCGTCGATGTAGCTGTCCAGCCCTTTGGCCGGAGTGAGCGTCAGATACACCTGCTGCGCGCCGGGCTTGGGAGGTCCGACCGGAGCATACGCCGTCGCCTTGAAGAGAGGTTGCACGCGGGCCGTGGCTTGCTCAGGCGTGATCCCAGGAGCCAGCCGCGCACTCAGCAGCAGGCACCACCACTTGGGCTGCGAGAAGTAGGTCTTACCCTCCTTGGTCGCCTGCCCCCAGGCATTCAGCTCAGCCCGGTCCTGCATGGGAATCCAAAAATCTGTGTCGCCCTCGCCCCGCTTCAGCCCATTAAAACCCTCCGCTGAAACCCCGACGATGGTCTGTGGCACTCCGTTCACGTACAGTGTCTTGCCGATGGCGTCGGGATCGCGGTTGAAGCGTCGCGTCCAGAACTGATAACTCAGCACCGCGATGGGCGATTGCGCAGTCTCATCCTGCTCGGTGAAACCGTGTCCGCGCGCCATCTTCACGCCTAATCCGGAGAAGAAGTTTCCACTGACGATTTCTCCATCGGCCAATTCCGGTTCATCGCCAACGCGAATGCTGGTCTTGCCTATCGCCAAGGGCGCGGAGGCGACTACGTTGGAGAACGCATCGTGCCGCTGACGCAAGGCCTGGAACACGGGATAGGAGAATGATGTGTCCCCGTTGCCGGTGTTCTCTGCTCCGTCGGGCTGCTCGGTCGGAACGCGAAGATAGAAGACGCGGTTGGGCTCAGGCACGGGAAGCGAGCGCAGCAGCACAGCGTTCATCACGCTGAACATCGCTGTGTTGGCTCCGATGCCCAAACCGAGTGTCACCACGGCGGCCACCGTGAACGCCGGCGACTTGCGTAGTTGCCGTATCGCGTAACGAAAGTCCTGTAGCATTCCCGACATTTCTCCTCCAGCAATCGACAAGTAGGGAGCAGCCTGAGGGCCAGCAGTAAAAGCAATCGCCGGTATCACTTAGGTTCCCACGCTTGCGCTTACGCTGTCCGCCCACGATCGGTTCCGTTCGGAACTGGACGCGGCAGCCGCCGCTGGACGCAGGCTGCGAGGCGAGCGAGGGCGTCCGAAAATGGACAGCTCGATTAACGACAGAACAACGCAGAGTTCCTCGTCATCTTGCGGTCGGTTCGCAAACCCCTGAGCACAGGCGACTTCTCTTCTCTGAGCGCGGGCCATAGTTGGAACAGCAAGTGCTCTATCCATGGCAATGGATATCGCTCGGCCCGAGTTTAAGAAGCAGAAGCGGCGCAAGCAGGCACTCATCGGCGTGGTCGCCATCGTGATCGCAGCCGCCGCATTCGTCGGCGTATCGCGGCTCAAGCCCGCTGCTCCCACCGTCGAACGAAGCACCGTCTGGACCGACACCGTGAAGCGCGGCTCCATGCTGCGCCAGGTGCGAGGGCTGGGCACGCTGGTGCCGAGTCCTGAAGACGTGCGCCAGATTCCCGCTGAAACCGAAGCCACGGTGGTACGCATTCTGGTGCTGCCCGGCACCGCAGGTGAAGCCGGATACCGTTCTGCTGCAGATGAGCAATCCGGCGACAGAGCAAGCCGCGGCTGATGCGCAGTTACAACTCAAAGCTGCCGAAGCCGAATTAAGAAGTCTGAAAGTTAAGCTCGACAGCGATCTGATGACGCAGAAAGCCGGCGCCGCCACCGTGAGTGCGGATTATTCCCAAGCGCAACTACAGGCGGAAACTGACAAGGAGCTGTACAACCTCGGCGTGATCTCGGGGCTGACCTACAAGGCTTCCAGCGGCAAGGCCACCGAACTGAATACGCGTAACGACATTGAGAAGGAGCGCCTGACCATTAATCAGCAGGCGATTCGTTCCCAGCTCGCGGTGCAGGAAGCGAAGGTCGATGAGATGCGCGCGCTGGCACAGCTCAAGCAGAAACAGCTTGACGACCTGAGCGTGCGCGCCGGCATTCCGGGCGTACTGGTCGATATGCCACTGCAGGTGGGGCAGCACGTACTGCCCGGCACCATGCTGGCGAAGGTGGTTCAGCCCGAGCACCTGATTGCGTCGCTCAAGATTCCTGAGACCCAGGCGCGTGACGTGCAGATCAACGAGCCGGCGAGCATTGATACCCATAACGGCATAGCCACAGGCACGGTGATGCGTGTCGATCCGGCGGTACAGAACGGAACCGTAACCGTTGACGTGCGTATCACTGGTGAGCTTCCCAAGGGCGCGCGACCGGACTTGAGCGTGGACGGCACCATCGATCTCGAGAAGCTCGACAACGTGCTCTATGTCGGACGTCCGGCCTTTGGACAGGAGAACAGCACCATCAGCCTGTTCAAGCTTGATCCCTCGGGACAGTACGCGACGCGGGTTCCGGTGAAGGTGGGTCGGGCATCGGTCAACGCAATCCAGATTGAAGAGGGATTGAAGGATGGCGACACCGTAATCCTTTCCGACATGTCGCGCTGGGACAACACCGATCGCATTCGGCTTGAGTAAAGATTGAACAAAAGTTTCTGGAGAGAGGCGGAAATGAATAACGGCCAGACCTTAATTCACATCGAGGACATGACCAAAGTCTTCTTCACCGATGAGATCGAGACGCATGCGCTCTCGGGGATTCATCTCACCATCAACCGCGGCGAGTACGTAGCCATGTCGGGACCTTCGGGCTGCGGCAAGTCGACGCTGCTGTCGATTATCGGACTGCTCGATACGCCGACGGCCGGCAGCTACACGCTGAGCGGCAAACCGGTGGCGAACCTGGATTTTGCGGAGCGTTCGCGCATTCGCAACCAGGAAATCGGATTCATCTTCCAGAGTTTCAATCTGATCGGCGATCTCACGGTGTACGAGAACGTCGAGCTGCCGCTCACCTATCGTCAGCGCATGTCGAGCGCCGATCGCAAGCAGCGCGTGATGGAGTCGCTGGAGAAGGTGGGCATGGCGCATCGCCTGCGGCACTATCCTTCGCAGCTCTCAGGCGGTCAGCAGCAGCGTGTTGCCGTGGCGCGTGCATTGGCCGGCAAGCCGTCGATCCTGCTGGCGGACGAGCCGACTGGAAACCTGGACTCGCGCAACGGCGAAGCCGTGATGGAGCTGCTGCAGAACCTGCACCGCGAGGGCGCAACCATCTGCATGGTGACGCACGATCCGCGGTTCGCCGCGCATGCCGAACGCGAAGTTCACCTGTTCGACGGAAAAGTTGTCGGCGAAGAAGAGCTGAAGAAACTCATTCAAGAGGTGAACTGAGCCGGGCCGAGTGATCGCGCTGCTCGTCGGGCGCAAACCGTTTTTTTGGGAGTAAGCCATGAGTTCGCTATCACAGCACCTGCGTTACGCATTTCGCCAGCTGAATCGTTCGCGAGGCTTTGCCATCGTCGCCGCGCTTACCCTGGCACTCGGCATCGGCGCGAACGTGGCCGTGTTCAGCGTAATGAATGCGGTGCTGCTCAATCCCAGCGGCATACCGAATCCTGATCGGCTGATCGCCGTGCGCGCGCACTATGGCACTCCAGCTGAGCTGGGCAACATCGGCATGTCGCCGCCCGACTTCGCCGATGCCGAAGCGGGCAAGCAGTTCCTCTCCGCGACCGCGGCCATGACGGTGGGCAATCTTTCGTACCTGCCGGAGGGCCGCAAGCCCTGAGCGGCTGATCAACGCCGCTGTCTCGTGGCAATTCTTCGATGCGTTTCTCGCCAAGCCGATCCTGGGACAGAACGTTCCGGCCCGAGGAGGACGTTCCTGACGCCAACCACGCAGTTGTGCTCTCCTATCCCACGTGGAAGAAGCGCTTCGGCGGCGACCCCAACATCGTGGGCCGCAAGATCACGCTGAATCAGCAGCCCTACGAAGTCATTGGCGTGATGGGACCCGAGTTTGGCTGGCCCAACCAGGCTGAGGTCTGGACTCCGCTGGCGCTGAATCCGGCCCGCCTGCACGACCAGAACTATCGCTACAACGAATATCTGTTCGTCGTTGCGCGCATGAAGCCCGGCGTCAGCATCGAGCAGGTCAACCAGTATCTCGCGATGAAGGCGCGCGAGAATGTCAACTCCGAAGGCGACAAGAGCTACGCAAAGGTCTCCGGTTGGGGCATGTTCTCCATGCCGCTGCTGGAGTACGTCGCCGGCGATCTGCGCAAGCCGCTGGCAGTTTTGCTGGGTGCCGTCATGCTGGTGCTGCTCATCGCATGCGCCAACATCGCCGGACTGCAACTGGCGCGCGCGTCCGACCGGCAACGCGAGACGTCGATCCGCATCGCGCTGGGTGCTGGCCGCAAGACGCTACTGGCGCAGGCCTTCACCGAAAGCTGCCGTCGCTCGCCGTAATCGGCGTCGTGCTGGGATTGATTCTGGCGACGAACCACCATTCCTCTGCTGCTCATGCTCGCGCCGGAAAACCTGGTGCGGAACCTGCACGTGCAGATCAGCATCCCGGTGTTGCTGTACGTAATCGCCGCCGGCGTGGTTTGCGCGCTGCTGTGTGGTGTGGGTCCGGCCTACCAGATGACCCACATACGGTGGTTCCAGTCGTTGCAGGAGAGTGGACGGTCCGAGACCGTCGAGCAAAGGCACGCCAGCGGCTGCGCTCCGTCGATGGTGATTGGCGAAATCGCTCTGGCCATGCTGCTTCTGGTCTCCGCCGGACTACTGGTGCGCAGTTTGAAGCAAGCGGAGCGTGTCGAAGTCGGCTTTGAGCCGCAGGGATTGATGTCTGCCAGCCTCACTCTGCCGCGCGACACCTATAAGACCGACGAGCAACAGGCTGCCTTTGCGCAGGCGCTCGACACCCAGCTCAAGAGCCAGGCCGGAGTAACCGATGCCGCCCTGGTCGATGCGCTTCCCTTCTCCGCCAACGGCGGGCTCGGCCTCGTTCGAGATCGTTGGCCAGGTGCTGCCGCCGAACGCTCCGCCTCCGCACGGCAACATCCGTCTCCATTTCGCCCGATTACTTTTGCCACCCTGAAGATCCCGCTCGTCGAAGGCCGCTTCTTCACCTCGACCGATCAGGCCAAGACGCAGCAGGTGGCGATCGTCGACGAGACCCTGGCCCGCGACTACTGGCCGGGCCAGGATCCCGTTGGCCAACAGATCAAACTTCGATCCAAGACAAGCCGCCATCACCATCGTCGGGCTGGTGAAGCACGCGCGCGTGTCGTCGCTGGAGCAGGACAACAAAGAGGGCATCTACTACCTTCCGCTCTCGCAATCGCCGTCGCCGTGAGTCTCGATATCGTGGTGCGCACCAGCGCCAATCCCGAGCAGCATGGCCGATGCCATCCGCAATGCGGTGCGCCAGGTGGATTCCAATCAGGCGGTTTACGATCTGCGAGACCATGGAGCGAGCGCATTGACACCTCGCTGGTGAGCCGCAGGTTTATCGTGGTGCTGCTGTCGATGTTTGCCGGACTGGCTCTGCTGCTGTCGGCCATCGGCCTGTACGGTGTCATCAGCTACGGCGTGCACATGCGCGTGCGCGAACTCGGCATTCGCATGGCGCTGGGCGCGGGCCGCTCCGACGTGCTCGCCCTGGTGTTGCGCCGCGGCATGGAAATGGCCGCCGCCGGTCTGGTCATTGGAGCTTCTCGCGACCTTCCTCGCCGGGCGGGTGCTCTCCAGCATGTTGTTCGCGACCAGTCTGTTCCATCCGCATGACGCTTGCTTGCCACCTCTGCCCTGCTGGCCGCGACCGTCTTGCTGGCCAGCTATCTGCCGGCGCGCCGCGCGTCCAAGCTCGATCCCATGCGAACGCTGAGAGAGGAATAGAAGATGAGCGCCCTGCTACAGGACCTTCGTTACGCGCTGCGCCAGTTGCGCAAGAGCCCGGGCTTCACCCTCGTTGCCATGTCGATTCTGGCGCTGGGCATCGGGGCAAACACGGCCATCTACAGCCTGCTCGATCAGGTACTGCTGCGCAGCTTGCCGGTGAAAGATCCCGGTAGCTTGGTTCAGCTTAAATCGGTTGGAAGCGATTCCGGTCATGTGAGCTCGTGGGGCGGAGACGACCATCTTTACTTCTCCTATCCGATGTATCGTGACCTGCGCGATAAGAGCTCCGTCTTTGATGGAATGCTGGCGCGCACTCCGGCGCAGGTTGGAATTCAGTATCACAACGAGTCGAAACTCGGGATGGCCGAACTGGTCTCGGGCAACTACTTCCAGGTTCTCGGGTCTCTCGCCGGCAGTGGGACGACTCATCATGCCGAGCGACGACGAGGTGCAGGAGCGCGATCCCGTTGCCGTCCTGAGTTACGAGTACTGGGTGCGGCGCTTTGGCAGTGATCGCGGCGTGCTGAACAGCACCATATCGATCAACGGACATCCTTTCACCATCGTCGGCGTCGCGCCTCCGGGATTCAAGAGCGTGGTAGTGGGCGACAGCCCCGACCTGTTCGTTCCCATGATGATGAAGGCGGAGGTGACGCCTGGTTGGAACGATCTCGACAAGCATCGCTCGCGCTGGCTGAACATCATCGCGCGCCTCAAACCGGGCGAGTCCGTCGCCACGGCCGAGGCTGGACTGGAGCCGCTATGGAAAGGACTGCGCCAGGAAGAGCTGAAAGAAATCCACGATAACTCCGCGAAGTTCATCGAGCGCTTCGTCACCAAGTCCAAGGTTTCGCTGCTCGATGCCAGCCGCGGCTTCTCGCCCTTACGCGACCAGATACGCACTCCGCTGCTCATCGTCATGGGCATGGTCGTGCTGGTGATTGTCATCGCCTGTGCCAACCTCGCAAGCCTGCTGCTGGTGCGCGCGGCTGGACGCACGCGCGAAATGTCGGTGCGTTACTCGCTGGGCGCCAGACGTGGTCGCATCGTTCAGCAACTGTTGATGGAAGGCATGCTGCTCGGCATTGGCGGCGGCTTGCTGGGACTAGCGCTGGCGCCTGAGCTGACTAGCCTGCTGATAAGTCGCATGTTCAGCGATCCGAACATGCATCCCCTTAGCTCAGGTCTTGACCTGCGCGTGTTTGGCTTCAATCTCGTCGTCGGCATACTGGCCGGGTTGGTCTTCAGCGTTGTGCCGGCAATGGAATTCTGGCGTCCCGACCTGACAGCTGCGTTGAAGCAGCAGGTGAGCACCGCAACTACTCGCCAATCTCGCATCAAAAGGATCTTTGTCGGCGTGCAAATCGGCTCTGAGCGTGCTGCTGCTGTTTGGCGCAGGCCTGTTCGTGCGCACCATGAAGAACCTGCGCTCCGTCGATGTGGGTTTCCGTCCCGATCATTTGCTGACCTTCACCATCGATCCCATGCTGGCGGGATATGACAAGACCAGCGGCCCTGCACTCGCGCGGCGCCTGCTGGAAACCATGAAGGCGCTTCCCGGCGTAAGGTCGGTCGCTGCGACGGATGATCCCGAGCTCTCCGGCAACGATACCGGCACGAACATCACAGTGGCCGGCATACCAGAGTCGTCTCAAGACGACACCGATGTCGAACGTGGACAGGTCACGCCCGGTTACTTCGCGACCATGGACATGCCGCTGGTCGCTGGACGCGCGATAACCGATGAGGACAATCGTCCCGATGCGGCCAGGGTCGCGGTCATCAACGAGACGTTCGCCAAGAAATATTTTGCCAGTCCACAAGCCGCGATCGGGCGCTATTACGGACTCGGTGGCGGGCCCACGGTGAAGACCGACATCCAGATTATCGGGGTCGTGCGCGACGTTAAGCATTCGGACCTGCGCACGCCCTCGAAGCCAACTGGCTATCTGGCAATCGATCACGACACCGACCGCAGGCGTTTCGATATGACGTACTACCTGCGGACCTCCTCATCGCCCGATGCGCTGATGGGCAGCGTTCGCGCCGCGGTACAGCAGATTGATCCCAAGCTGGTGCTCGATAGCTTCCACAATATGGACGACCAGATCGACACCCAGCTGACCACAGAGAAGCTGGTGACCTTCCTGGCCACCTCCTTCGGCGTGCTCGCGACGTTGTTGTGCGCCATCGGGCTTTACGGCGTGCTGGCGTTCTCGGCCACGCAACGTACGCGTGAGATCGGCATCCGCATGGCTCTGGGCGCAGATCGCGCGGCAGTGCTGCGCATGATGTTCGGCGAGGTTGGCCGCCTACTGCTGATCAGCTTTGTTGTAGCTGTTCCGCTGGCGGTTGTGAGTGGCCGACTGTTGCGCAACCAATTGTTCGGCGTCACGAATCACGACCCACTGACTCTGCTGTCGGTAGTCGGCATCATCGCATTGGTTGTGCTTGCGGCCGCACTGCTGCCGGTGCGCAGGGCCGCCGGTGTCGAGCCGATGAAAGCGTTGCGATACGAATAGAAAATCACATGATTAACCTTAAGGACGTTGAACGAAGCTACAAGACTGCCGCGGGCGAGACCTGGGTGCTGCGCCGTATCAACCTGAAGATCGAGCGCGGCGACTTCCTTACCCTGATGGGACCTTCCGGCGCAGGCAAGTCTTCGCTGCTGAACGTGCTGGCCTTGCTCGATGACGAATGGCGCGGCGAATACTTCTTCGGTGAGCAACCGGTACATGAGCTCAAGCGCAAGGGTCGCGCTGAACTCGCCAAGCGCAACATCGGCATGGTCTTTCAGAGCTATCACCTGATCGATGACCTGACCGTGCAGGAGAACATCGATCTTCCGCTCTCGTACAAAGACATCGCCTAAATCGGAGCGGCAGGCCATGGTGGCCGACACGCTCGATCGTTTTCAGATTGTCGCCAAGAAAGACCTCTACCCCAGCCAGCTGTCGGGCGGGCAGCAGCAGTTGGTGGGCATCGCGCGCGCCATCATTCACAAGCCGGCGTTGCTTTTGGCCGATGAGCCAACCGGCAATCTGCACTCCAGCCAGGCCAAGGAGATCATGGAGCTTTTCTGCGAGTTGAATCGTGAAGGAACCACCATCGTGCAAGTAACTCATTCCGAGGCGAACGCAGCCTACGGCGGACGAACCATACAGTTGCGCGATGGCTGGATTGTTTCGGAAGAACGCAACGCAGCGCGCGAGGTGGTGGCCCGGTGATTGAAAATCTCCGCAAGCCATGCGCAGTCTTGGCCCTCGCCGCTATGATTTTCGGCGGCCCGCTCACTACCTTGGCGCAGCAACCACAGGAGCAGTCCCCTCCGACGACAACCGCTTCGCAACCGCAGGAACAAGCTCCTCCGCTGCCGACGGCGCCGCAGCCGCATGTATCGTTGGCCACGCCGCCTTCGTTGCAGATGCCAAGGTCGTACGGCCCGCTCGCGCCCTACCAGCCAGCAACGGTGCCGCAACCGAATATGGGCAACTCGTCGCTGCTGCAGTCTCTGATTCGCGACGGCAAGCTCTACATCTCGCTGCGTGACGCAATCGATCTGGCGCTGGAAAACAATCTGGACCTGGTGATTGCACGCTACAACCTGCCCATCGCCGATACCGATATTCTGCGCACCAAGGCCGGCGGCATCTTCCGCGGCGTCAACACCGGTATCGTGCAAAACACGCCGGGCGGCGGCGTCGGCGGCTTTGGCGCCGGAGCTCCCGGAGCAGGCGCGGGTGGTACGACAGGCGGCGCTGGTGGCGCTGGTGCAGGCGCGTCCGGATTGGTGGAATCGACACTCGGTACCGGTACGAACGTTCCCAGCTTTGATCCGTCGATAACCGGTAACGGCGGAGTCGAGCATCTCACGCTGCCGCAAGCCAACCTGCAACTGAACGGCGTACCCACCCTTCAGCAGAATACCGGCACCGTCAATCTTGCCTATCAGCAGGCATTTTCGACCGGCACCATTGTCACGGCGCAGTTCTTCAATAATCGGCAGACCGTCAACAGCATCTTCACCAGTCTGTCGCCGGCGTTGAACGCGCAAACGCAATTTCAAGTCCGGCAACCACTGCTCGCCGGCTTCGGGTTCGGGCCTAACCTTCGCTACCTGCGCATTGCGAAGAATGACAAAGAGATTTCCGACATCGGCTTCCGTAACCAGGTGATCGCCACCGTTACCCAGATCGAGAACATTTACTGGGACCTGGTCAGCGCCTATGAGCAGGCGCGGGTGAACGAGCAGTCGCTGGCCTTTGCGCAGCAGTCGTTCGACATCGCAAAAAAGCAGCTCAACCTGCAGGCCATTCCCGCCCTCGACGTCACCCGTGCCGAAGCCGAGGTCTCGCGCCGCGACCAGGACCTGACCATCGCGCGCACCAATCTTCAGTTGCAGGAATCGTTAATCAAGAACGCGCTGACAAAATCGCTCGACGATCCCGTGCTGGAAGAGATGCCGGTAGTTCCCACCGACACGTCTGCAGGACAGAACGGTACAAGTGACAGCCCGTGCCCATCCTCGATCTCATCCAGGAGGCGTTGCAGGCGCGGCCGGAGTTGTCGGAATCGACGATTGACTTGCACAACCGCGAGATCAGCCGCAAGGCAGCCCGCAACGCGCTTCTGCCGAGTGTTGACCTGATTGCCTCCTACGGAGGTACCGGCCTGGCCGGCCTGGACAATCCGGCGTACACGCTGGGCGGCATGAACACTGTGCCCAGAGACTTCGGCGGCGCTTTCAGCAACGCATGGAATGGCTCGGCGTCGGACTACTTTATCGGCGCGTCGCTCAACATCCCGCTGCGAAATCGCGTCGCGAAAGCCGACCAGTACCGTTCTGAGCTGGAATATCGCCAGGCTGAAGTGCGACTCGAAGAATTGAAAAAGCAAATTCGCATCGAAGTCCGCAACGCCCGCTACGCGCTGGAGCAGAGCGCGGCTCGGGTTACCGCCGCCGCGAAGGGGCGCGACTCTGGCACAGCACCTGTTCGAGATCACCCAGAAAGAGCAGCAGTTGGGCGCCGCATCCAGCTTTCAAACTCTGGGCGCGCAGCGCGACCTGGCCCTGGCGCAGCTTGACTTCGTGAATGCTATGACGGCGTACGAGAAGTCACGGGTCGAGGTGGACCGTGCAACTGGAAGAACTTTAGAACATAATGGCATCCAGGTGCAGGACGCGATCAATGGTACAGCCAGCTCTCGAAAGTAGGGACATGAATCCGGTACGCTCAGCCCGCAGGCCCCGCACTGTGGACAGCGAACGCCCCAGGGTGCTGGCGGCGGACGATCAACAGGACATACTCGACGCCATCCAACTGTTGCTCACGGCACAGGGATACCAGGTCGACACGGCGCGCTCTCCCGCTCTGGTGCGCGAGGCGCTGTCGCTCGACAACTACGACGCCGTGCTCATCGACCTGAACTACACGCGCGACACCACCTCCGGGCAGGAAGGTCTCACCCTGCTGTCTGAGATCGTCGCCATCGACAGCAATCTGCCGGTGATCGTCATGACTGCGTGGGCCAACGTGCAGCTTGCCGTCGAGGCGATGCGGCGCGGCGCCCGCGACTTCATCCAGAAGCCGTGGGATAACGAGCGACTGGTTTCGATCGTTCGCACGCAGATTGAGCTCTATCGCGCGCTGCAAAAAGCGCAGCACCTGGAGGCCGAGAACCGCTTGCTCAAGGCGGAGAATCGTCCGGACTTCATCGCGACCGCCCCGGCGATGAAGAGCGTAATGGAGACGATCACGCGCATCGCGCCATCGGACGCCAACGTTCTTATCCTCGGCGAGCACGGCACCGGCAAGGAAGTGGTTGCGCAAACGATTCACGCGCTTTCGGCACGCGCACAACGTTCGCTGGTGGCGGTCAATACCGGCGCGCTCTCCGAAGGCGTCTTTGAGAGCGAACTGTTTGGCCACGTAAAAGGCGCGTTCACGGACGCCAAGACGGACCGCATCGGCCGCTTCGAGTTGGCACACGGCGGCACAATTTTCCTCGACGAAATTGGCAATGTTCCCTACCGCCAGCAAGCCAAGCTACTGCGCGTGCTGGAGTCGGGAGAGATCGAACGTGTCGGCTCGTCGCGCTCCAAGCAGGTGGATGTGCGGGTTGTCGCCGCGACCAACATGGATCTGCGCGCTGCGTGCGCTAACCAGCAATTCCGCGAGGACCTGCTCTTCCGCCTGAACACCGTCGAAATTCAACTACCGCCGTTGCGCGATCGGCGCGAAGACATTCCGGTGCTGGCGGCGTATTTCCTGGCGCGCTATACCACCCGGTATCGTCGCGACATTCGTGGCTTCGAACCCGCTGCGATACAGGCGCTGCTACAGCATCCCTGGCCGGGAAACGTCCGCGAGTTGGAGCACACGTTGGAGCGCGCCGTACTCATGTCCCGCTCCTCCGACTTGCAGGCGGCCGATCTCGGGCTCTCGCAGCAGCGCACCGGATCCGTCACCGTCGACGACATGAGCCTGGAATCAATGGAAGCTGTGCTCATTCGCAAAGCGTTGCAGCGGTTCCAGGGGAATGTCACGCAAGCGGCGGAGGCGCTGGGACTAAGCCGTGGCGCGCTCTACCGGCGCATGGAAAAGCATGGTATCTAGCCGACATGGGCCTGCGAGCGCATACTCGCCGCACAAGCGGAGACTTCGCCGAGTCTACGAACGCCGCATTCGGGTATTCTCGCTACTGCTGGCCGGGCCGGGACTGATCGTCGCCATTCTCCTGATCTCACAGCAGAACTGGTCGCGCGACACGAAGTGGTCCCTGGGAGTAATTCTCTTCATCTTCTTCCTAGTCTTCGAAGCTGTTCTCCACGACCAGGTCATTCGTCCTCTGCAAACGCTCACCAATGTCATCTCATCGTTGCGTGAGGAAGACTTCTCCTTCCGCGCCCGAGGAGCAGTTCAGAATGACGCGCTCGGTGAGCTTGCTTTGGAAGTCAACGCGCTGGCAGATACTCTCTCCGAACAAAAAACATTTGCGGTCGAAGCGACGGAGCTGTTGAAACGCGTATTGGAAGAAATCGATACGCCGCTGTTCACCTTTGATCCCAACGGCAAGCTGAATCTGGTCAACTCCGCCGGAACGCGCCTGCTGCAGCAGTCGAAAGACGACCTGCTGGGTCGCACGGCCGACGACATCGGCCTGACCGCGTTTTTCCAGTCCGAAACCGGCGTCACCTCGGGCAGTCCGCTAAATCCCAACGCGCGCTGGATGGTACGGCGCACATCGTTCCGCGAGAAAGGCGTGCCGCACACGCTGATTCTGCTGTCGGACGTGAGCCGCGCATTGCGCGAAGAAGAGCGCAGCGCATGGCAACGCCTGATCCGCGTGCTTGGCCACGAGCTCAACAACTCGCTGACGCCAATTAAGTCGATCGCCGGCACTCTGCTGCTACGAGTGCGAGGCATGGACATCGGCGAGCAGGAGCAGGCCGACTTCGAGAAGGGACTCGGCATCATCGAAGCGCGCTCGGCATCGCTCAATCGCTTTCTTCAGGCCTACCGGCAGATCGCGCAGATGCCAGGGCCCAAGCTGCAACCCACTCCGATACGCAGCCTGCTGGAGCGCAGCGCGGCATTCGAAAACCGCGTTCCCGTGCAACTGGAACCCGGGCCCGAGGTTACCGTCAGCGTTGACCCCGATCAGTTGGAGCAGGTCCTCATCAACATCGTGCGCAACGCCGCTGAAGCGGTGATGCAAGCCGGACATGAGGCGGGGCCGGAAGCTCCGGTCTCGATTCGCTGGTCGCTCAACTCACATTTCTTGCAGATACAAGTCATCGACAGCGGACCGGGCCTGCTGAATCCGGAGAACGCGTTTGTGCCTTTCTACACCACCAAAGAAAGCGGCAGCGGCATTGGGCTTGGCTCTCTCCCGGCACATCGTGGAAGCCCATGGCGGCAGCATTCAGCTGCTCAATCGCAAGGATGCAGTCGGATGCGTCGCTGTAATCTCGATTCCGGCATCGCGAGAAAGCGCGGCGGCAACGTCGTTGTGAGGCGTGAGTGCCAACGAAAGCAGCACCGACGCGGGCCGGCTAGAAAAACAGATTGAGCGTCACTCCTCCGACGTTCAAATGCGCCGGATTGCAGGTGGTACAGTTCTGGCGCAGATAATAGGTCTGGACCATCAACAGCTTTTTATACGGCCATTCAATGCCTGCGGTGTACTGCTCTTCATTCCACGAGCCGACCGCTCCGTTATAAAAAACTTCCGCCGAAGCATATGGGCTAATCCGAAACTCGTGGATGGTGATGTCATATTCGCCGAAGACCAGATTCCGGTAACGGGTGGAGTAGGTCCCGTTCACCCAACGAAACTCCACCCGGTTTCGGTCGGACAGGTACAAGCGGGAAGTTGGCCTGAAACCCGCCACGGCTTGCAGCACTATGCGGTTCTCGTAGCTGCTGGCGCCCGACTGCAATGTATCGAGTCGTTCGTAGCCTCCGCCGAATAAGAACAGATGTTCCTTATCCGGATCGATATTCTGCGGATGGGGCTTGGTGATGGATTTCCACTGATATCCCACTCCTAGCCCGGCATTGAATTCCTGTTGGGCAAATTCGTCTCCTTTCTTCAGTCCGGCGAACGCAAGCACGCGCGTGTTGTCCGAAAGTTGCACATGAGCATCGACGCCGGGCCAGAATTCTGCCGTCTCTGACTGTGCCAATGCAATCCCAGGAAGCGCCAACAAGCAATGCAACCGTCAATGCAATCTTCACCGCCATCGTCACATGCCGTCTTGCGCGACTGCAGTTCGCGGATACAACCCACAAAAATAGGGAGCGTTGCGGTGTGCACGCTCCCTCTATTTATCCAAGTGGCAGTGATTCTAATCGGACGAAGGCATCGTCTTCGGCATGTTATTGGGATCCAGCAGCGGCAACGGGTTCTTGGGATGCTGGAGGTCCGGGATCAAGTCGGTCGAGGCGCCACCCGGGAAGCGCTGGATGCTTGGATACTTCATGATGGACTGGTCGAAGTTGTAGAGCGCCTGCGAGAAGAGTGCAGCCGACCAACCGTTGTCTTCGCCGGCGTACCGTCCCGGCGAGGTCCTCAGACCATTCATCTCACCTTCGGCTCCGTTGAAGATCATGTCGTATCTCTCAAACGGATCCATAGTGAGGTTGTACACAGCCGGGATGGAGCCCAGGGCCTGGCTTGGTCCCAGCCATGAGTCCTTCGCCGTCCAAATGAACTTCCAGGCGATGTTCACCCATGGTTCATCCGGATCGCCAGAGATATCGGTGCGGATGGCGTTGAGATATTCGCCATTGACGTAGATCCACGACGTGCGTGCCGAGTGCTGCGCCTTGCCCAGGATGTAGGCGCTGTTGTCGATGCTGTCGAAGTAGATGGGTTTGCCGTTGTTGTCCTTCATCTCGCCCGTAGGTGGAGGAGTAATGCCTGCCATCGCCGCCAGGGTGGACCAGCAATCGATGTGCGACATCATCTCGCCGTAGGTTGCGCCCGCCGGGAATGTGTCCGGGCCACGTCATGATGGCAGGCACGCGCCAGCCACCTTCAAATGCCGAACCCTTCTCGCCGCGGAACGGGGTGGTTCCGGCATCCGGATAGGCATCGAGCCATGCGCCGTTGTCGGCGGTCAGGATCACGATGGTGTTGGGAGCGTACTGGCGGATGGCATCCAGCACCTTGCCGATGTCGGCGTCCATTTCCATCAGCGAATCGGAATAATCGCCGAGATGCGACTTGCCGCGGAAGTCCGGCGCGGCATTGGTCGGGTTGTGCATCTTGATCCAGTTCACGTCCATGAAGAACGGCTTGCCGCTCTTGGCGTGGTCTTTGATGTAGTCGACCGCGTAGTCGGCCTGCCGTTCGTCCATGGTCGCCATGTAGTCGTAGGTAATCTTGGCAACCTGCTTGGCAGGCTGGCCCGCTACGCCTTCCCACTCGTACAGGTTCACAATCGAGTCAAACGTCTTCTCGAAATCCGGGTTGTACGACGGGAACCAGGGATGGAACCACTTGGAGGTATCGGGATAGGAATAGACGCCGGCATAGTAGGCGGCGAACTCCTTCATTTCGTCGAAGCCATGATTGGTTGGATAAGCAACCGGCTTATCGCCCATGTGCCACTTGCCGGAGAAGTAGGTTGTGTAGCCGTTCTTCTTGAAAAATTCGGCAATGGTTGGGGTCTCCGGACGAAGGTAGTTCTCGTCTCCGGGGGCAACCACGATCGACAGGGCGCTGCGGATAGGAATGCGACCGGTCATGAATGAGGCGCGGCCCGCAGTGCAACTCGCCTGGCCGTACCAACTGGTGAATACGGCGCCTTCCTTGGCCATCTTGTCGATGTTGGGGGTAGGATGGCCGAGCGTCATGCCTCCGCCCGAATAGGCGCCGAAATCGTTCCATCCGGTGTCATCGGTCATGAGCATGACGATGTTAGGTTTTGAGTTTTGTGCCGCGCTCGGGACTACGCTTCCAACCATTAAGAAGCTGGAAATGGTCAGCGCACCCAGCGTTATTTTCCGAACACTTGCTCCAAGATCCATATTCCCCTCCTTCGAAATAATCTAATAATGTGTAACAAACGGAATCCCAGTAGCCCAGCGGCGAACGGATCGCCACCGCGGAATCCCAAGTTCAAGTGTTGATAGAGTTATCCAAACCTTGAGCTGACTTTAGTACGAAAACGGTGCTAAGGCTAGCAGATTTGTGGAGTGTAATTCTCGCCGATGTGACGGTCAGAACAGCAGGCGCATCGCGGCCTTGATGAGAACATCGAATGGGATTGCAGCGATGACAACTGGAATTGACGGAATCGCAGCCGCGATCACGATCGCATACAGGTCGACCAGTCCAACTGGAACGATGCGAATATCGTCAATGTTATGCACCACTCCGTAAAGATCAGCCGTGGTGGAGAAGTCCGGCACCGACAATACTTCTTCCGTCAAGCTGCCCGTTTGATGTAGCCACTTCTTCTCAAACTCCTCCCCCACGGCGCGCGCGAAGGCTCCGTAAGACAACATCCCCAGGCGCCGCATTTGTAAGAGAGTTCGAATGAAAAACAGGTAAGGCCCGATACAGAACAAAAGCACTCCGACGAGAAGAGCTGGGGCCAGGAAGCGATAGCTCAACAGCGGGTATCCATGGTGTAGAACCCGATTAGCGATGGCGCCAGCCAGTCCGACACCGATGCAAAAACTGAAGGGAATTTGCCCCATGATAGAAGCTTCGAGGAACCCCAGTCCGCCCAGGTGATCAGGATGGGCAGCGATCAGGGCGAGCTTCAATTGGGTGGTAGAACGCAGGAATCGCGCCCAAAGCAACTGCCTCCAGATCCACAAGAAGGTGAAGTAAACCAGAATCGGATAGCTGACATAGAATGCCCATATTCCTGCCAACGAGAATGCTTTGAAGCCACTGTCTCCCCTCCACCACTCGACAAACTCGGAACCGCCTGGGCTCAGGTATTGACTGAGCGATGCTGCCATGGCGTAGGTAAGCAAGACGATCACTGCTTTCGCCAGCCTGGAGTCGCGCAGTCTCTCGCAGGAATTCCAGTTAGCTTGAAACTGCGGCCATTCCTCGCGGGGTACCAGATCCGCCTCGAAATGATGGGCTACGAGCGCAAGCCGTTCCCGTAGTTGCGGCTCGGCCAGAATCAGCACAGGCACAACGATGAGGAATCGCGATTGCGTCGCATAGTCCGTGAGAAACGATAGAAAGGAATCGCCTCCTCGGAGAGCAGATAGGACGGCGAGTGGAATCCATGCGACTGCGACCGCAGTGAATGTGCGCGTCAGTGTGCGAGAACTCGCTGTTCGGAAGAGATCCAACAACCTCCAACCGCGAGCGAGCGTTGGTTGAACGGCTGGCAAGGATGGAGAGCGGTTCATATAGAGCCGCCAGTGTACAACCTGGCGGTCGAGGGCGATTAGTCGAATCGATAGCGACCGCGCCGTGCACGGGACACAACGAGCTTACCGCTCCGGCGTTCAGACTCGGAGTCGACAGATCCCGCCCCGCGCACCGAATGGACTGGAACCTCTACGTCTCTAGCGTTGACAACTCTCGTTCACTACGGCCAAATCCAGCACGTCCATTGGTCCCTGTTCGTTCCCCTGTTGCGATGTCGAGACACTCTTGACGTGGCCGCCTTTCGATCCGGATTCTGTCCCGGCTACATCGACCTCTTTCCCAACGTACTTCCCTAAGTCCATGGCATTGCTAGTGAGCTGCCAGGTGCTTCCATCCTGTGCTGTCAGGGTGTAGCTGCCGTTGCTGCCTTGCTGAAGACATCCGGTAGCGTTCGCATTATTGTTCATAGCGCGCATGTGATGCTGTGCAGGCGCTTGCTGGTTCTGGTTGGTGTTAGCTTGCGCATTGACTGCCACAGCGGAGCACATAAACAATGCCGCTGCAGCCAGAGCAGTAATGATGTTGCTTTTCACGTGGATCTCCCAAGGTGGAACATAGCTGTTCGCTTCCTTGTATGTTTGGAGGCATGAGAAACGGAACAGCGTTGTCCTGGGGATCAAGAGAAGGAGAGCTGCGGACCAGGTGTGGAAAAGCCGCAGCACTGCTCACGCTAACGAGCGATGCTGCGGCCGGGGCTTTCTTGAACTGCGGTCCTGCTTACTTGGCTGTGACCTCATCGAACTGCGCCAGCACCGGAGCGGCGGTGTCCTGAGCATCGACCACTGCGATGGTAGCCATGTTAACCACGTCCTCCACCTCTGAGTTGCGCTGCAGCACGTGCACTGGCTTCGCCATGCCCGAGAGGATGGGACCGATCGCCTCTCCTCCGCCGAGTTGCGGCAGCAGCCGTGCGGCAATGTTGCAGGACTGCAGGTCGGGGAAGATCAGCACATTCGCTCCGCCCTTGAGCGTGGTGAACGGGAAAGCCGCTTCCAGCTTCTTGCCATTCACCGCCATGTCGGATTGCACTTCGCCGTCGATGATCAGCGTGGGGTCGGCATAGCGCACCAACTCCACAGCGCGACGTACTTTGTCGCACAACGGGTGCTTGGTGCTGCCGAAATTGGAGAACGAAAGCATCGCGACCCGCGGCTCGACGTCGAAACGGCGTGCCTCCTGCGCGGCGCAAAGTGCGATCTCGGCGAGGTCCTCAGCCGTCGGCTCGATGTTTACCGTGGCGTCGGCCAGGAAGTAAAGGTCACCCTTGCGGGTGATGAAGAGGTAGATGCCGCTCACCTTGTGAATGCCTTCACGCACGCCGATCACCTGCAAGGCGGGGCGAATCGTGTCGGGATAATTTCTGCGTAACGCCCGAGACCATGGCATCGGCGTCACCCATGCGAACCATCATGGAGCCGAAGATCGTGCGGTCCAGTATCATTTCCTGCGCCGCCGCAAGAGGAACGCCTCGCCGCTGGCGCAACCGGTACAACTCCTGAACGTATTCGTCGCGTCGCGGCGAGTTCTTCGGTTCCACAATAACCGCACCTTCGAGGTCGACGCCCAATTCTGCGGCTGCATTTTGTATGGCTTCTTTCTTGCCCAGCAGTATCGGAACGGCAATCTTCTCCTCGAGCAGCACGTGGCATGCCCGCAGTATCTTCTCGTGATTGCCTTCCGGAAACACGACCCGCTTGGGATTGGCCTTCGCCTTGTGAATCATGCCGCGCATCATTTCATGCGCCTTGCCCAGCCTGCTCTCCAGTTGTTCGCGGTACTCGTCCAGGTCAACGGGATTCTGCGCTACACCGGTTTCCATCGCCGCCTTGGCAACCGCCATGGCTTCCCACACCAAAACCCGCGGATCAAACGGCTTCGGGATGATGTAGTCGCGACCGAACTTCATGCGTCCAACCCCGTAAGCGCGGCAGACCGAGTCGGGCACGTCTTCCTTCGCCAGTGATGCCAGCGCATGCGTCGCCGCCAGCTTCATCTCTTCATTAATAGTGGTGGCATGAACATCCAGCGCGCCACGGAAAATGAACGGGAAGCCCAACACATTGTTGACCTGGTTGGGATAATCCGAGCGGCCCGTCGCCATGATGATGTCATCGCGCACAGCCTTGGCTTCGTCGTAGGTAATCTCGGGATCCGGGTTCGCCATGGCAAACACAATCGGATTCGGCGCCATGGAGGCAATGATCTCCGCTGTGAAGGCGCCCTTCGCCGACAGACCCAGCAACACATCGGCGCCCTGTGTCGCTTCGGCCAATGTGCGCTTCGTGTTTTCATGGGCGAAGCGCTCCTTGTAGGGATTCATTCCCTCCTTGCGGCCTTTGTAAACGATGCCTTTGGTATCGACGAGGGTGATGTTTTCGCGCTTCGCGCCGAGGCAGATGTAGTGCTCGGCGCAAGCGATGGCGGAGGCGCCCGCGCCATTCACCACCAACTTCACTTCATCGATCTTCTTGCCTACCAGCTCAAGCGCGTTCACCAGAGCTGCGCCCGAAATGATCGCCGTGCCGTGCTGGTCGTCGTGGAAGACGGGAATCTTCATCGTCTTCTTCAGCGTCTCTTCGATGTAGAAGCATTCCGGCGCTTTGATGTCTTCCAGATTGATGCCGCCGAATGTCGGCTCAAGCAACTGGCAGGCCCTGATGATTTCGTCGGGGTTGTGGGTGTCGAGCTCGATGTCGAAGACGTCGATGTCGGCAAACCGTTTGAACAGGACTCCCTTGCCTTCCATCACCGGCTTGCCGGCCAGCGCGCCAATGTCGCCCAGACCCAACACCGCCGTGCCGTTGCTCACCACTGCGACCAGGTTCCCTTTCGCGGTGTAGCGATAGGCGTCCTGCGGGTTCTTTTCAATCTCCAGGCAGGGCACAGCCACGCCCGGGGTGTAGGCCAGGCTGAGATCGCGTTGCGTCCGGCAGGGCTTGGTAGAAACCACCTCCACCTTACCGGGACGTGCTCCCTGGTGATAATCAAGTGCTTCTTGCTTTGTGATTGCCATATGATAGAACTCCCTGTATGTGGATTAGGTAGAGGACATAGCTCGTACGAGACACGCGCGCAACGCGCGGCTCAACCTTATCCAGCATCTGCTCGTGGCCATCCAGGAGCTAGTGCAGACATCACATCGGCCGGTGCGCACGTCACAATGGCCCGTGAGGGGCTTGTGATTTGCGGGCTTCAGGACTCTTCTGCTCACCAGCTACCTGGTTCACTTATCACTTTCAGACGTGAGCGCCGCCACATTCACCCGTCGAAGCATCGTGCTAAATATCTATTTGTGGGTGCTCTTTCCGGAACCCGGATCGCGATACGGAAGGCGCCGCAATCATAGGAGAAAAGATGACGTTTATCGTACGAGTACTGATGGAAGAAGCTAACGGGAACAAGGTTGTGGTCAGCGACAAGAACGTCCACGTAGACGGGCAGTTTGAGTTTGACAACCTGGAGAAGGCGCGCGAAGCCGCCGAAGTGGCTTGTCACGCCGCCGCCAATCTCAAACCGCGCCGCTTGAAGGAAGTTGACGACGACGACTGGAAATTTCATCCTGACCGGACCGACGACTAAGGCTCTTCGTCCATCGCCGCCAAGCCGCTGCATGGTACCGCCCTCCCCTGGGGTTGAAGATGGTCGCAGCGAACTTGGCGGCTTGATCTAGTGGCATCGAGCCATTACTCGCCGTCTGCTTTACTCCTTCCCATTTCTCCAGGCGCGAGGATCAGCATCAGCTCAGACGATTCTGCTTGTCGTAACCGGCGATCTTGGCGAATCTGGCCAATCTAAAGCGCTTCTGCATGTCCTTTAAACAACGTGTAGTCTGGTGAATCGACAATTTCCCCAGGAGGACGTTCGCAGTGCGTTGCTCGCCGCGCCCAGTTCAGTTTTTGCTTGCGCTCGCCGTTCTGATCGTCGTCGTTCCCAGCCTTTCTTCGCAGACCGTTCCGCCGGAAAGCTTCAGTGCCTTGCAATGGCGCTTGATTGGCCCCTTTCGAGGGGGCCGCGTTGTGGCAGTTGCCGGAGTGCCCGGAGATACGGCCACCGCATATTTCGGTGCGGTCGGCGGCGGAGTGTGGAAGTCTCCTAACGCGGGCGTTACCTGGGAGCCGATCTTCGATAGCCAGCCGATCGCATCGATTGGCGCAATTGCCGTCGCGCCCTCGAATCCGTAACGTGATCTACATCGGAACCGGCGAGTCCGACATCCGCTCCGCTCTCTCTTCCGGCGATGGAGTCTACAAGTCCACGCGATGGCGGCAAGAGTTGGACGAACACCGGTCTTCGCGATACGCGTCAGATCAGCCGCATCGTCGTCGATCCGCAAAATGCAGATGTGGTCTACGTTGCTGCCCTGGGTCATGCCTACGGACCGAATCCGGAGCGCGGCGTCTTCAAGTCGACCGACGGCGGAGGAACCTGGACGAAGACGCTATATAAAGGTCCGGACATCGGCGCCTCGGACCTCAGCATCGCGTCGGCGAATCCGGCAGTGCTCTTCGCCGGCATGTGGCAGACGCATCGTCCACCATGGACGACCTACGCTCCTGTCGATGGACCGGGCGGCGGCCTCTACCGCTCGAGTGACAGCGGCACGACATGGACGCAGTTGACCGGTCACGGCCTGCCGGACGGAAATTGGGGACGCGTCGGTGTTTCCGCAGCGCCCGACGGCAAACGCGTGTACGCACTGATCGACGCCGGCAAGAAGTCGGGACTCTACCGCAGCGATGACGGCGGTGACAACTGGACCCTCGCTAACAGCGATCCGCGGCTCACCAGTCGCGCATGGTATTTCAACTGGCTCACCGTCGATCCCGAGCAATCCCGATGTGGTTTACATCCCCAATGTCGCGTTCTATCGTTCGGACGACGGCGGTAAGACCATCTCCATCGTTCGTGGCGCGCCCGGCGGCGATGATTACCACGACGTCTGGGTCGATCCGAAAAATTCCAACCACCTGATTCTCGGTTGCGATCAGGGAACCAGCGTCAGCATCGACCGCGGCCAAACCTGGTCGACCTGGTACAACCAGCCCACGGCGCAGATGTACCACGTCGCCACCGACAACCAATTCCCCTATGCGGTCTTCGGCGCACAGCAGGACACCGGCAGCATCGGAATCTATAGCCGCACCGATCATAACCAGATCAGGGCGCAGGACCAGTTCCCCGTCGGCGGCGGCGAGAGCGGCTACATCGTTGTCGATCCCAGCGACTCGAACATTCTCTATGCCACCGGGGCTTACGGCGGTGCCGTGCGGTTCGACCGGCGTACATCGCTGAGTCAGAACATCGCGCCCTGGCCGTATCAGAGCTTTAGCGATGAGATCGATGCGCGCAAGTATCGTGCTCCCGTGGACGCCGGTGCTCGTCTCGTCGCCGGCCGAAAAGGGCGTGCTCTACATGGGCACGCAATATGTTTTGCGGACCAGCGATGGCGGACTGCACTGGACGCAGATCAGTCCTGACCTGACCGGCGCGTCGCATCGTCGGGCGCAACGCCGCAAGGTCCGCCCACCGATCAAGAAGGCCAAAGAGCGCGGGTACGGAGTGATGTTCAGCATTGCGCCATCACCATTGAAGGCGGATGTTATCTGGGCCGGCAGCGATACCGGGTTGCTGCACCTGACGCGCGATGGCGCCAAGAACTGGCAGAACGTTACGCCTTCGGGCCTCTCCGATTGGAGTAAGATCACCAGCATCGAAGCCTCGCACTTCGATCCTGCCGTCGCTTACGTCGCTGTCGATCGTCACCGCCTCGACGACGATGCGCCCTATCTCTTCCGCACGCGCGACTACGGAAAAACCTGGCAGGCGATTACTACCGGCATCGGCCCGCATTCGTTTCTTAACGCCATCCGGCAGGATCCGCAGAAACAGAACCTGCTCTTCGCCGCCACCGAGCTCGGTATTTATGTAACGTTCGATGACGGAGATCATTGGCAGGCGCTGCAACTCAACCTGCCGACCGCCTCGGTGCGCGACGCGGCCATCCACGGCGACGACCTTGTCATCGCAACCCACGGCCGCGGCTTCTGGATTCTCGACGACATCACGCCGCTGCGCCAGCTCAGCCGCGACACCGCAGCCCAGCCGGTCATCTTCTTCGCTCCGGAAAATGCGATCCGCGTCGACAACGACGTGTTCCTCGGAACACCGTTGCCGCCGGAGGAGCCGACCGCCAAGAATCCGCCCGATGGCGCCATCGTTGATTACGTCCTGAATTCCGCGGCGAAACAGATTACCCTCGACATCTACGACGCAAACAACAAGCCGGTGCGACACATCAGCAGCGATCAGAAACCACCGTCGTATCCTCCGCTGCCCATCGCGGAACGCTGGCTTCCTAAACCCTCGATGCTCGAAACTGCGCCCGGCATGCAGCGCTATGTGTGGGATCTGCGCTGGGGAGGTTCGGGTGACGGTGATGATGGGGACGACGATGAAGACTGGAGTGCGCCACGTGGGCCACGTGTTGCGCCCGGCAATTACACGCTGAAGCTGACGGTCGATGGCAAGAGCTACACGCAGCCGCTGAAGGTCACGATGGACCCACGTTCGGCGGCGACGCCAGACGTTCTGGCACAACAGCAGAAACTGGGCTTGCAGATTTACGCCGACGCGATGCAAGCACGCAAGGCGCTGGCCCAAATGGACGCCGTTAGCAAGAAGCTCACGGCGGTAAAGCCTCAGGTGCAGAAAAGCCATCCCGACCTGCTGCCCCAGATCACCGCAGTCGAGTCAGCGATGAAGGCCATCAAGTCTGGAACACCCGGGGCGCCGGGCACGGTCTCGGGACTCGCGTCTGCAAGTTCGGCGCTGGCCTCGGCGCTGCGCGTCGTCGAGAGCGGCGATCGCACAACTCCGTCGCAGGCACTGGAGGTCTATCGCGTTGCCGAGGAAGCTGCAAAGTCAGGCCTCGCCGATTGGCAGAAGCTGCAAAGTGGGCCACTCGCCGAGCTGAACCGTTCCCTGCAATCGAAAGGATTGGCTTCCTCGTGCTGTGTTGAGACGGACGAAAGCCTTGCGAGAGAGTAAGGAGTAAATATTGAGGAAAAAATTATTCGTTGTGGCAGTACTGCTGGTGCTGGCAGGTTTTGCGAATGCCAAATCCACCAAGCTGGTGACCAGTTGGAAGAATCCGCAGTACACAGCAACCAAGTTTCACCGGGTTCTGGTTCTGGGTATGAGCGCCAAGCCGGGGGTTCGCGCCGACTTCGAAGATGCTCTGTCGCAACTGGTCGCCACCACCGGAGTCGAAGCCGTCCCCGGAAATACCATTTTGCTGCGGCCAGAAGGCACGCAGCTTAACCTCGACTACCTGAAAACCCAGGTCAAAACGTTCAAGATCGACGCCGTAATTGTGTCCCGCCTGGTGAAGGTGGACAAGAATATTACCTACATTCCGGGCAGCCCGTACCTCGTGCCTCCCTATTACGGATCGTTCTATGGGTACTACAGCACGATCTATCCGGTGGTGTATTCGCCGGATTACCTGCGTGAGGATACGACCGTAAGGGTCGAAACCAATGTCTACGCCGTGCACGGCGACGAAGGGCAACTCCTGTGGTCAGGAACGAGCGACACCTTCAATCCTCGCTCGGCGCAGAAAGTGATCGACGGCCTCTCAAAGCTGATCGTCAACGAGTTGCAGAAAGACGCAATTCTGCAATAAGCAACCGGTTCACAGGCGTTGTGCGGCCAACCTGAGAGCGGAGGGCAAATCGGCGATTCCGCGCTACTTCAAGATCTGCCGTTTCAAAAGAACGTGAGTGCCCAGCGATCCGTCCCACATAGAGACAGCTTCCCACCCTTTGTCACCGAGACCGTTGAGTTGTCTGACGGTTTCCTCAGTCTCGTTGCCGCCGCTGCCGAGCGAAAACGTGACACGCTCGATTCTGTATTCCCATTTCATTTATGCCACCCTCTCCATCGAGCTCGAACGCCTTCCCTTAAATCGCCTCCAGCGCCTGCCGCAGGAACCGCCAGAAGCTATCGACGGTTGAGATCTGCACCCGCTCGTGGGGACTATGCGGGTCGACAATGGTTGGCCCAAACGAAATCATCTGCATCCCCGGATACTTCTCGCCGATGACGCCGCACTCCAGTCCCGCATGCATCGCGATCAGCTTTCCCTCTTGCCCGAAAACCTGCTGGTGCACTTTCTGAAGTTTCTCCACAATCTCGCTATGCGGATCGGGCTTCCAACCGGGATAGCCGCCGCTATGCTCGGTCTCGAATCCGGCGAGTTGGCAAGCGGTCGCGACCATGCGCGCCGCCGCGTTCTTGCTGCTCTCAATCGCGCTGCGCTGGCTGGTGACGATCTCCACGGTGTCGCCCTTCAGAGCAACAATCGCCAGGTTGGTTGAGTTCTGCACCAGTCCGGGAACATCCGGGCTCATCGCCAGCACGCCATGATGCAAGGTCGCCAGCAGATCCATCGCGCGCTTAGCGTCGGCGGCCTGCACCACCTTCTCTGGGCGCTCTGTTTTCTCCACGCTGATCTGTAGTCCGGGATCGAAGCCGCCCAGGTCGGCCTTAAGCTCCTCCTCGGCTTTGGCGACCATCTCTTTCAGTTCAGAGGCGAGTTTGGGATCGACGACCACCACCGCCGAGGCTTCGCGCGGAATCGCGTTCTGCGCGCTGCCTCCGCTGATATTTCCCAACGATGCCGGAAGATCGAGGACCTTCTGCAACAGGCTGCCCAGGATACGCACTGCGTTTCCGCGACCCTGATGAATGTCAACGCCCGAGTGGCCGCCCTTGAGCCCGAACACCTTGATGCGGTAGGCATCACCGGCAGCCGCAGGCAGCAGCGTCACCTTGCGGCGCGCCGTCGTCTTGACTCCACCGGCACAACCAATGCAAAGCGTGGCTGTTTCTTCATTGTCGAGGTTTAGAAAGTATTTCGATTTGAGCAGGCCGGCAGGAAATTCCGCAGCGCCGGTCAGCCCCGATTCTTCGTCGATGGTGTAGACGAACTCCAGCGGGCCATGTGCGATGTCGGTGCTTTCCATTACTGCCAGTGAGGCGGCAACCCCGACGCCGTTATCGGAGCCTAGCGTTGTGCCCTCCGCTTTCAGCCAGTCGCCGTCGCGCACTACCTTGATTGGGTCGGTCTCGAAGTTATGGGCCGTACCCTCGTTCTTCTCGCACACCATGTCGAGGTGGCCCTGTAGCAGCGCCATGGCGGCGGACTCACGGCCTGCATGAGCAGGTTTACGAATCACCGTGTTGCCCACCTTGTCCTGCACCGCTTCCAGCCCCAGCCGTTTCGCGATTCCCAGCACATACTCGCGCGCCTTTGCCTCATTCCCGGATCCTCGCGGAATTGCCGCGAGCGCGTCAAAATGCTTCCACAACTCCTTCGGTTCCAATCCTGTCATCGCTGTAGCCGTTGCCATATAAGGACTCACTCCTGATAAAATTTCACGACATCTCACAACCGAAGCCATTCTTTCACACCGCCGCTTATAGAGCGCAAACATTTGCGAAAGACGATCAGCGAAACCAAAAAAACATTTAGCGTGTTGTCGAACTGAAGGTTGAAGATGAACCATCAACAAAAGAGTGAGCGCGATTCTGGAACGCGAGATCACGCGATTCGTGCGGCACTGGATCAGCATTGGGCGGCATCCGATGCCAACGATTTTGAAACCGAGCACGTCATTTATCACGAGGACGCGGTGCTCGAATACCCGCAGTCAGGCGAGCTAACCCGCGGCCGACGCAACATACAGGGCCAACGCGCTAGTCAGCCGAGCAAAAAGCGGTTTACTATCCAACGAATCATTGGCAGCGGTGATCTTTGGGTCACCGAATTCGTCCTGACCTATGATGGCAAGCCGTCCTACACCGTAAGCATCATGGAGTTCAGGGGCGACAAGGTTGCGCGGGAGACACAATATTTTGCGGATCCATTCCCGGCTCCCGCATGGCGCGCTCAATGGGTCGAACGGATGGGTACATAATCTCGAGGCCGCAAGCGATGGAGGGATAAGAGGTGAATTGGAAACAGTTGATCCAGTTTGGCCTGCTGGGTAGCAGTGCGTTGGAGCAATATGCCATCCTGCTGGTGCGGGTTTCGATCGGGTTGTTCTTCGCTATCTCCGGGGCAAACAAACTGTTTGTCGCCGGCGGCACGAAACCTGTCTACGAAACGCTGGTTAAGGCCAAAGTGCCGTTTCCCCGTCAGACAGCTTATTTCGTGGCGAGTGTCGAATTCGTTTGCGGATCCCTGCTGGCCGTGGGATTTCTTTCCAGCCCCGCTTGCATGGCTCTATTGATCGATATGACTGTCGCCGTCCTGACCAGCGCGCTTTCCACCCTGCCTAAAAGACTTTCGCCTCTGAATTGGCTCGACGATTTCCTCTACCTTCCGGAAGTCCTGTATGTGCTCTTCTTTATCTGGCTGCTCTGCTCTGGTCCGGGAAAGTTCAGTGTCGATTACTGGCTCGCGGGTAAGTTACTCGGATGATCGATCGCGGCACCTATTCTCGTCACATTCCACAAGCACTTTCTCATCGATCACGATTTACGGAACCCGCCGCTTCGTCCGCGCTGAGGCTCGACAATGTCTGGCGGGCTTCGATCGGGTCCGGAGTCACTGGCTGGCTTATGACAGTAATTGCCGATGATGCCCATGTGAACCGTCCGTTGCTATCCGTCACTTCCTCTGCGATTTTCGCGAACAACCGATCTTGCATGGCAGTCCGCTTCGTGTAGTCCACAACATAGCTGACGGTGAATTCGAGCGACCCGGATTTTATTGCTAGGGCGACGGTAGGTTCTAACGGAGGATTTTCGCTGTGATAATTTTCGCTCATAGTTTTCCAGGAGGACTGTGCCTCCAACAGGTACTCACCAATCGCCTCTTTGGCTACCCTCAAAAGCATCGCCCTGGCAAATTGGGAGTCGCTGGTGCCTGTAAGCACAACTTTAATCTCGTCCCAGATAAACCGGAATCCCTGCGAGTAGTTGAAGACAGACCCTTTCAAGACGGTGCTGTTGGGGATGCGAGCGATCCGGCCGTTGTATAAGTCCTTGCTGACCCAGTTCCCCGTTTCCATCAGCGTCGTTCGCAGGAGTCCGATGTCGATCACGTCACCGCGAATATCGCCGATCTGAACTCTATCGCCCACGCTATACAGTTTTGAAAAACCGATCGAGAAAGCACCTGCAATGCTGGCCAGCACGTCCTGGAGGGCCACTGCCACACCCGCGCCAGCGACACCCAAAGCAAAGCTGAGGCGACCCAAGCGATCTTCAAAGAGGATGGCGAGGAAAAGTAGAATCGCAAGGTATCCGCAAAAGACCACGAACTTGCGGACCCTGTAACGCGCGTCGGCCCGGCCAAAGCGCCTGGGCAGCGTTTGTTCGAGCACCCGAAACGTGGCGTGGATGAACAGGATTCCAACAACTGCCGCAACGCACTTGCCGACGAGCGAAAGTGAAACAGGCTCTTTTATGAAATCATTCATCCAGCCGCCGTCATACCCGGTCCGCCGCTCCAGCGCGAAGTGAGACTATCGGATCCTGTAAAGCATTCGAACAACTGCGAGTTGTGATTTTTGGTCGCTTGCCTCATTCCGGACGCTTGTTGCTGTCGAGAGCGTGGCGATCTATTTCTTCACGTGGACGTGAGGGTGCACTTCGACGCGAGGCCCTGGCCGTGGGACCCACGGATGTGCATACGGTTGACGGTAGTAGCCGCGATTCACCCAAACGCGACTCCACGGGGTGCGATCGAAATAGATGGTGTGCGCGCCCCACAAAAAATACGGATGCACCCATCCAAACGGGAAAAATCCAGCGGTGATGATCACCGGCGGCCCCCACCGGATCGCTCCGCCAACGAAAAATCCCGGGCGGGGAGGACCAAACACCACGAACGGGTCGTAAAAGGGCACATAGATGTACGCCGGATTGACTGGCAAGATTTCCACATAGCCGTCGGTTTCGACGACGTTGCAGTACGGATTCGTCTGCAAGTAGCCATACTTGCGCGCCTGTCTGCGCAGACGCTGCACGGCGTCCATGACGTCCCCGCGCTGCACGAGCACCGCGTTGCCGAGCTGCTCAGTCCACGCCGGATCTTTCGCCATCATGTCAAGCACCGACGGAAACGGGATCAACGCGAGTACGCTCGGGTCCCACTGCAAATTATCTTCACGAATCGCGTTGGCAAGCACTTCGCCTTTGAGATTGCTGTGCTCGTCGGCCCACGCGGCGGCCTCGGGGATTTCGTTCCAATAGGTAGATGCCGTCAGGATTTGTGCAAGCAGCGGATCGGGATACAGCGCGATGCGGCTAACGAGATTTTCCAATTGTTTCTCGGTGAGCGGCGGGCCAGGCGGCGCAGGCTCGGGAGCGGCCGGCGCTGGTGGAGGAGGCGGAGGCGGCGCGTTCTGCGCCGTCGCTCGAAATGCGAGAAGCGCCGTGAGCGAGAGGAGGAGGAAAAGCTTCGCGAATGGAATTGCGCAGATCGAATTGCAGTGGAATTTGGGACGCGTAATAAAGCGCGCGCGATTCTCGACAGCGTCATTTGCGGGCGCACAATACTGGGCCGACTTCATACTGCTCCTCCTCTCAGACGACTTGAACGGTATTGTCAGTGATCGTTGAACTTACGTCTTGCCGACAACAGATCGGTTCCTTCCGGTCGCGGCAATACATCGAAGTGGAATACGACGCCGACTAACCACCAAGGGCCGCCCGAGTTATCGAATCATTGCGCAAGCTCCCCAGACCTTGGAGCGTTTCCGGGATTGGCGGCCGTGCCGCCTCCGCTCTCAATCATCCTTACATCTGCACGATATGCAAAAGACGGGAGCACGATAGGCATTTACTTATAGCCATGAGGGTTGTTGATGGCCGGACGCTGAAGCATCGTATCCGTCAAATGCCGCGACGCTTGTGCCGGTATGTAGCTTTCCGGAGCAACGACGACTGTCTGAATTGGCTTGCCATTCTCATCTATTGCGCGCAGTGGGGCTCCGGATCTTGGGTCAACCAGACTGACGCGCACCGTTCTCGGACTGTTTAGATCACTGCCAGCTGGCGACTTGTAGGTCACCACGTACCGTACCTTTAGATTCTCCATCAGATCGTCGAAGATCGGCGCCAGATCAATCGTGTTCTCAGGGAAGTAGGCTCGGCCTGCAGAAGCGGTGGCGATGCCCTCCAGGTCATGCTCAGCTTTTTGCCAAGCGATGCCCGCTGGAGCACCGTTGGTCGTTGCGTAAAGGCGCAGCATCGTTGTGAGTCCCACAACGTAAACCGGAACCTCCGTGTTATTCAGGCTGGTAACCACATCCTGGTAGGTAGCTTTGCTGAACGTGTTTATGCCGGACGACAGCAGGATAATCGCCGTATTTCCCTTAACCAGTTTCATCCGGCTTGCGACGGACAGGAGGGAGTCATATAGATTCGATTCCGAAAAGGAAGGATCTTCCAACCCGAGCACTCTTTGGTCCGCATCGGTTGCATCCACGAACTTGTCGTTGAGGTTGTGCACGGTATCACCGTATGTCCACGCCTGAACCCTATCGGCGGGGGTGAGCGTCGACAGCAGTTGGTGGGCGGCGGCCCGGACATCAGTCCCCAGCATCGACTTCAAGGAAGGAAAGCGGCTGCCATACTCCAGCAGCAATCCCAGCTTCACCAGCGCATGCTCCACATGCACCTCCACGTTTTGCTGCCGAACGCCGTTCTCAAAAACGGCGAAGTTGTCGGGGTGAAGGTCGGGAATAAAGTAGCCAGCGGGAGTTTGAACAATAACGTTTAAGGTTACCGTTTGGGTCGCAGGGTCGTAGTAGGCCGAAGTCTTCTGCTTGCCTTGCTTGTTCTTGAAAAGCGGTGCAGCGGGATGACTCTGGACAGTGGTCTTGCCGGATTCAGCGGAAGGAGCTGCTTGTGCACGAAGGCCTGAAGCCGAGGAGACGAAAAACAGGAGTATCGCCAGCTTCGAAATTGACATTCTTTCATTGCGCATGGAAATCACCTTGTACAACACGAATCACGGTTACGCTGCTCCGTGCTATGCGTACCCGCCAGAGACATCGCAGATAGTCTGGCACCGGGTGTCTTAAACTCCAATCCTAGCGACTCATCAGGTGTGAGGATATTGACTATGCGGAGAGAAGAGGAGTGAATCCGACGGTATAGGCTGAACTAGGAGATTGGTATAGGCCAGAGCTAAATCAGAAAGCGTAAGAGTTCGCACTACTTCAGACAATTCCAACCAAAGTCTTATTACTGCTTGAATCGCTCCGAGTAATCGCATCTACGCTCATTTGCGCAGGGAAATTGCGACATCACGCCAATTTTCGCGGCGCCCCTCCCCCGCTAGCATTGAATGCTGATTGCGTTGGAGCGAAGGGTCTGATTTCGACGATGCACACCCGAAAACAGCCCTGCGCCTGCACTAGATGCAACAGAAGGAGAATTGATATATGGCAGTCGCAACACTGATTCGAACTGACGAGGAGATTCAGAAAGACGTATTGGCCGAGCTCAAATGGGACGCGCAGGTGCTACCGAACGAAATTGGCGTTTCTGTGAAAGACGGCGTAGTCACTCTCACGGGATGGGTGGATTCGTACCTGAAGAAGTGGAGCGCTGAGGAAGCTGCGCATCGCGCTCCCGGCGTCAAGGCGGTCGCGAACGATATCGAGGTTCGATTGGCAAATGAGCGCACTGACGCGGATATTGCAGAGGCGGCGGTCCACGCGCTCGAATGGGACGCTTTTGTGCCCGCAGATAAGGTCAAGGTTACCGTTTCCAAGGGTTGGGTCACGCTGAAAGGCGAGGTCGAGTGGCAATACCAGAAGAGCGATGCTGAGCGGGTTGTGCGTCGCTTGGCTGGGGTCAAAGGAGTCACGAACGTGATCGTAGTAAAACCCAAGGTGGCCGCCGCGGATCTTAAGAAGAAGATCCAGGACGCGCTGGTGCGGGACGCTCAGCTTGACGCCCGCAGAATCACCGTTGAAGTCCAGGGCAGCAAGGCCATTTTGAAGGGAACCGTTCGGTCATGGGCCGAAAAGGAAGAAGCAGGTCGCACGGCGTGGTCTGCCCCGGGCATCGCCGATGTCGACAATCAGATAACAGTGGAGATCTGAGGAGCGCGATAAGAGAGCTCATCATCACCCGGCACCTGTAGCCGACGCCGCAGTGGCAGCCTGCCCCGAAGGAGCTTAAGTTGGTCATACCCGAGAGCTTTCCATCAGAATGTCGCCACCTTGACCAGGTGCGAGTCACGGATACGACGACGCACGTATGTGTGGAATGCGTGGCGATGGGGGATTCGTGGGTTCATCTACGGATGTGCCTGAGTTGCGGACACGTAGGCTGCTGCGATTCATCCAAAAACAAACATGCAACCAAGCATTTTCTAAAGGTCCGTCATCCGCTGATCCGGTCGATCGAGCCAGGTGAGGCTTGGGTCTGGTGCTACATTGACCAGGCTGAGGTGGCCGAACTCGCAGCCTAAGGCATTGAACGAGCGGGCTTCACACTCACGCATGAAACTCGGAGGCCTTTTCATGTTGTCAACTTCTACGGTTCGCAATACAGCTCTTCCGTCGGGCGAAGCAGTTCCGGTGCTCGGACAAGGCACCTGGGGACTTGCAGAGGGGCTGCATCCGCGCAACCAGGAGGTCGCGGCGCTGCAACTGGGCATTGACCTTGGCATGACCCTGATTGACACCGCAGAGATGTATGGCTCGGGCGCGACCGAGCGGCTTGTGGGCGAAGCCATTACAGGACGCAGGGACTCAGTGTTTCTTGTCAGCAAGGTCTTGCCCCACCATGCAGACGAAGCGGGAACCGTCGCGGCCTGTGAAAAGAGCCTCCAACGATTGCGGACAGATCGGCTCGACCTGTACCTGCTTCACTGGCGCGGACGCGTACCACTTCAGAGCACGATAGACGGCTTCGAAGAGCTCATGCAGGCGCACAAGATTCGGTATTGGGGTGTGAGTAATTTCGGGATGGCAGACATGCAGGACTTGGACAGCGTCATTGGCGGCGCCAGCGTCGCCACCGACCAGGTGCTTTATAACCTCACGCGGCGTGGCATCGAGTTTGATCTGCTGCCGTGGTGTCGCGAGCGTGAGCTCCCGATCATGGCCTATTCCCCGATCGAACAGGGCCGGATGTTGAGTCATCCGGTACTTCAACGAATTGCGTTGAAGCACGACGCTACTCCTGCGCAGGTGGGCCTGGCGTGGGTGCTGCGGCAGGATCGGGTCATCGCAATTCCCCGAGCGGGTAGCGCCGCACACGTGCAGGAGAATCGCTCCGCCCTGGATGTTACGCTGACAGCCGAAGATTTTGACTTGCTCGACCGAGCATTCCCACCGCCAAAGAAGCACGTTCCGCTCGAGACGCTATAGATGGACAAAAACGGTTCCCACGTCTGCATGGTGCCGCAGCCGCCCTCCAGCATAGTTCTTTCAGCTCTCCTCATTCCGGATTGATCCGCTAACTCCAAAGTCTTAGGCGCATCTTAGGCGCCGGTTGGAGACTCAATTAGTCGCATTCTCGCAATGCAATGTCGTCATGACGACGAATTGAGTCGATCAGTTTCGGCGGCTAGCATCACAAAGGAAAAGATTCCGCGATTACAACACGTCGTCCGGATATTTCAATCCTTCTGAGGGTATGCAGATGGCGAAAATCATTGGTATCGATCTTGGTACTACGAATTCGGTTGTTGCAGTCATAGAAGCGGGGGAGCCTAAGGTCATTCCTAACGAGGAAGGCGGCCGGACTACACCTTCGGTAGTGGCGTTTACGAAGTCGGGAGAGCGTCTTGTGGGCCAGGTGGCGAAGCGTCAGGCGATTACCAACCCAGAGAACACCATCTTCTCCATCAAGCGATTCATGGGCCGCCGCTACGAGGAGGTCCGTGACGAGTTGAAGATGGTGCCTTACAAAGTAGAGGCGGAAGGCGATCACGTCGTTATAGTCGCGCAGGGCAAGAAGTACACGCCTCCGGAAATATCCGCGATGATCCTCCAGAAGCTGAAGAAGTCTGCTGAAGACTACCTGGGCGAGAAAGTCAGCGACGCGGTCATCACCGTACCTGCATATTTCAACGACGCGCAGCGGCAGGCAACAAAAGATGCCGGAAAGATTGCCGGCCTTGATGTGAAGCGCATCATCAACGAGCCCACCGCAGCGGCACTTGCCTACGGACTGGACAAAAAGAAGGACGAGACCATCGCGGTCTACGACTTCGGAGGGGGAACATTCGACATTTCCATCCTCCGCGTCGGTGAAGGCCTGATCGAAGTAGAGGCCACGAACGGTGACACTCATCTTGGCGGCGACAATATCGATCAGCGCGTCGTGGATTGGCTGATTGATGAGTTCCGCAAGGACGAGGGTCTGGACCTGCGCGCTAAGGGGAACGAGATGGCCCTGCAACGTCTGCGTGACGCAGCCGAGCGCGCCAAGATCGAGCTCTCGACCACCATGGAGACGGAAATCAATCTGCCCTTCATTACGGCAGACGCCAATGGTCCCAAGCATCTGGTGAAGAAGCTGACGCGGGCGAAGCTCGAGTCCATGGTTGAGGACCTGATACAGCGGTCGGTGTCTCCCTGTCAGCAATGCATGAAAGATGCCGGTATCGACGCAAGCAAAATTGACGAAGTCGTCCTGGTCGGTGGGCAGACTCGCATGCCTCGCATTCAGCAACTGGTGAAGGAACTGTTCGGGAAAGAGGGACACAAGGGCGTGAACCCCGACGAGGTGGTGGCTGTGGGCGCGGCAATCCAAGGGGGCGTGCTGCAAGGCGAAGTCAAGGATATGCTCCTGCTCGACGTAACGCCGCTGACTCTCTCGATCGAGACACAGGGCGGTGTCGCGACGCCGATGATTCCACGTAACACCACGATCCCGACTCGCAAGACGGAGACATTCTCAACCGCCGCCGACAACCAGACTTCGGTCGAGGTGCACGTGTTGCAAGGCGAACGTCCCTTGGCGCGCGACAATCGCACACTCGGCAAGTTTCATCTCGACGGTATACCGCCGGCGCCGCGTGGCGTGCCCCAAATTGAGGTGACCTTCGACATTGATGCGAACGGAATTCTCAATGTAGCCGCCAAAGATCTTGCCACTGGCAAGGACCAGAAAATCCAAATTACCTCCTCCTCCGGTCTTAGCAAAGAGGATGTCGAGCGCATGGCCAGGGAAGCCGAGGCCCACTCGGCGGAGGACAAGGCCAAGCGCGAGGAGATCGAAGCTCGCAACCAACTTGACGGCTTGATCTACAGCATGGAGAAGATGCTGCGTGAGAATGGAGACAAAATCGGTGCCTCAGAACGCGGCGAGGTGGAAAACGCCATTGCCGATGCCAAGGCGGCGTTGAATTCCGGCGACAAGCGGCAGATGGATCAGGCACGTGAGCGCTTGTCTCAGGCTTCTCATAAGCTCGCAGAACAGATGTACCAGGGGGCGCGTCCACCGAGCGCATCGGGCGCCGCGACCGGG
This sequence comes from uncultured Acidobacteriaceae bacterium, assembly GCA_963819645.1. Lineage (GTDB taxonomy): Bacteria > Acidobacteriota > Terriglobia > Terriglobales > Acidobacteriaceae > CAVVDY01. The sequence goes on along the minus strand of CAWFWZ010000001.1, from coordinate 899,685 downwards.
CCTTCCTCCGGGGATGGACAGGCGCGGAAGGATGAGGGCGTGGTGGACGCCGAATACGTGGACGTCGATGAGCGCAAGAGTGCCTGACGAAACCGTGGTCGCGCTCGGGTTTGGAGGAGTGCGCCTTATGACCAGCTTAGGCGTGACATTCGTCTACGGCGTGCCTCCGGTGAATCGGAAGCGAGAGCGCTGGGTCAGATACGCTGCGTGTACGGGATTCGAAGTCTCACCCTGCACGAGGGAGCGCACCTGATCGAGATTGAATATGATGCGTCGCGGTTGAGCGAGTCCGATATCGCCGCGTTGTTGGCAGAAGCGGGATGCGACACTCGGCGTTTTCAGAAGGTAGTGGCATAGTCGCTATCAAAGGTATGGATGTCAGATGGTAAATTCCCACAACGAGCTCTGGGTTAGAAGAACGCAACAAACCACCGCCCTCCGCGACAAAGAAGCCGCGCTGCAGGAGCTCGCGTCGGCGGGACGCGAACGAGAATTCTTCGCCCAGGTTCTCCCGCTGCTTGATTCGCTCAAGTCATACATAAAGCGTCGCCTGAAGGTTGCGTATCTGAGCCTGGACATCACAACCCCGGTTTACACCAGCGGCGACATCCTGAACACGACCATACTCAGGGCGTACAAGGAGTACGCTCGCAAGCCGAGGGAGCTAACGCTAGAGCAGTGGCTGTATCAGATCGCTAACGACATCACGGACAGGTATATCCACCGGCGGCATGCCACGGAGCGGCGACGGAGGAGTTTCGAGCACCTGGTCCCGGCGGAGCTCCGGACCCTCGCGGGAGTGGATGACATCACTGCTGATGTGGAAGGTGAAATCTATCTTGCCGAAGATCTCGATGATGGTGAAATACCGCCCAGGCACTTCGACGCACCAGCAGATACTTCCAACCCAGAAGAGATCGTGGACGAGAAAGAGGAGTTGGAGGAGCTGTTTCGAGCCCTAGCGAAGGTTCCCGTTCGGGAGCGAATCGTTTTTGAGCTTTCGGCGGTTGAGGGGTTTCGCGATGAGGAAGTCGCGAGGATCGCCAACGTGTCACCGGAACAAGTACCGCGAATTGTTCAGGACGTACGCGCAGAAGTGTTACGGCACCTGAAAGGCGAACCAGCAACTGTGCAGTCTCACACGGAAACTCAGTTTAAGAAAACGGCGTAGCTCTGCCCTGTCAGCCACTGGTTACATATCGGTGCACGAAAGTCACAGCCATGGCACCTTCTCCCACCGCAGATGCGCAACGCTTGACCGAGCCGTGGCGCACATCGCCGGCGGCGAAGACACCCGGGATGTTGGTCTCCAGATAATAGGGATCGCGGTCGAGCTTCCAGTTCTCGGGAGGATGGCCGTTCCGCTGCAAATCGGGTCCGGTCACCAGGTATCCGCCCTCATCACGAACCACACCGACTTGGTCGGCCCAATCCGTGTGCGGCACGCCGCCAAGACACAGAAACAGCCACGTTGTGGTGGCATCCCACTGCTCGCCGGTTGAATTGTTGCGCAGCGTGATGGCATGCAACATAGCGTCCCCGTGGAGGGCGACTACTTCGGTGCAAAGTAGGACCTTCACTTCCGGAGTTGCGCGGATACGGTCAATCAAGTACTGCGAGACAGTACGCTTCAGCGAGTCATCCCGAACCACCATGGTGACGGTGGACGCGTAATTCGCCAATTGGACGGCAGCCTGCGCCGCCGAGTTACCGCCTCCGACGATGAAGACCTGCTCACTACGACAGAGCGAGGCTTCGCTCGATCCTGCGCCGTAGTAGACACCTGCGCCTTCGAATTCTTTTTCGTTGGGCAGCCCCAAACGCCGGTACTCCACACCGGTGGCGCAGATCGATGCTCGCGATATGATCCTGGTTCCGTCCTCCAGGTAAACGATTCCTTTCCCCGGCAGGAATTCGCCTCGTACTCCGGCGCGAAGCAGCAGAATCTCAGCTCCGAATCGGGCAGCCTGTTGCCTTGCACGATCGGCCAATTCCCGGCCGCTGATGCCTTGGGGAAATCCGAGATAATTTTCGATCTTGGGACTCGTGCCTGCCTGCCCACCCATTGCGTAGCGTTCAACCAGAACAGTTCTCAGGCCTTCGGAAGCGGCGTAAACGGCGGCGCTGAGTCCGGCCGGGCCGGCACCGTAAATACTGACGTCGTATTCCGAGCGGGAAGGATTCGTGAACCAGCCGAGCTTTTCCGTAAGCTGCCGGAGGGTAGGACATTCCAGCCTGGTACCGTCGGGGAACTCGCAAACCGGCAGTCTGCTGTCTTTCAAGCTGCTGACATTGGCCAAACGCCTGCGCTTGTTCATCACTGTGCAGCTCAATCCATTCGAAGGGGACATCGCTGCGCGATAGAAAGTCACGTATGGAAAACGCCTGGGAGGAGCCTCGAGTTCCATAGATCTTGACCTTCGAATCAGCTTCATCCATTCTGGCCTCGATTAGTTCACGATGCGGACGCCAAGTTCATCCAGATGCTCCATCAGATCGAGCGGATCCTGATAGACGCGGTAAGCTCCAGCGCGCTCGAGTTCATCCTGCCCATACCCGCCGGAGAGTACGCCGACTCCCAGTGCCCTGGCGCGCTGTGCTGCGAGAAGGTCCCATACACTGTCACCCACCACGACGGATGCATGAATGTCCACACCCAGCCGTTTCGCCGCGGCGAGAAACAAGTCCGGATCCGGCTTGGCGTGCGCGACCTCGTCCCTGGTGATGACCGGGTCATCCGGACCGATGTCCAGAAGGCGCAGTGTCTTTCTGGCGAACTCACCCCGCCCGCTCGTCGCAATCGCCCAGCGCGCGCCGGCTGTGGTCAACGCATTCAGCAGTTGTTTCGCACCAGGGAGGGGGCGCACCTGCGACATCTGCCGGGCATAGGCCTCCGCATGAAGTCGCTGCAGCTCCTCAGTTTGCTCCGCTGTTACGGCACGACCAGTTTCCCGCAGCAAAGCAGCCGTAAGTAGTCCACCGCTCATTCCGATGCGACGATGAATGCGCCAGACGGCGAGTTGAATTCCGCAGGACTCCAATGCCTCCCGCCAGGCCAGTACGTGCTGGTAAACGCTGTCCACCAGCGTTCCATCGAGATCAAAAAGAAACGCCGGAGGGTGCGAAGAAACGTCCATGCTGCCACCTTGCTGCTGCGCCTCCGTTCCACCGCATTTTGTCGATCAAAATGTTGTGGCCCTGAAGCGTCATCCGCCTATAACGCACGAACGCCCAAGGCCACTCGTTCCTCATTCATCGTTACGCAGCTTTCTCGCCGGTAGAGCTCGAACTGGTTGTTGTGCTTTGCGGGCCCGGTTGTGTTGACGAACCTGCGGTCTGGCCCTGCGCCGAGCCACTGGTCTGAATTGGAATTTGACGCTGACTTTGCCGCATCTCCTGTACAGGAACGGTGATTCGCAACACGCCGTTCTGAAAATCAGCTTTGGCGTTCTGGACGTCTGCTCCATCCGGCAGCGCGATGGCGCGATAGAACCGGCCATACCGCCGCTCAGTGAGATGGACCCCGCCTTCGGTTTTCTCCTCCTCGACCTTGCGCTCACCCTCGATACTCAACAGGTCATTGTTGACCTCAATTTTCACGTCCTTTTCTGAGAGTCCGGGCAGCTCGGCCGAGACGACCAGCTTGCCATCGTTATACGACACCTCCACCGGCGGCGCCCAGGCCGAAAGGGCCGTATCACTGTTGCCGCCCGACTGCGAAACGGCGCGATTGATCTCTCGCTGCATCCGTCTGAGCAGCGAAAAGGGGTTGTCATCGAGGAATCCAAAAGGATCCAGCATTAGGGATGGAACAAGAGGCAGCCCGCTGCTGCGCCTCGCCAGCTCGTTTCTCTGGCCCGTCTGCGCTGCACTTCTGGTGGCTGGGGGTTGGGTCGCTGTCTGTGCTGACATCATTTTCCTCCGTAGATTCGATTGCTGATTGTGATTGGCGAAACCAAAAAGCTTCCGCTCGGCGATGTCGCCTGTGCTCGCGTTTCAAGAATTCACCGAAATTTTCGCGTCTACCTTGCGATGTTATGTCGGCCACTGAAAGCCAACAATTCCTCAACAGGACGAATTAGCAATGGGATAGTCTGAGCAATTAGGGATCGGCCTAAAGTGCAGCTAAAGCCTACGACCTTCGCTCTAGGTGAACGAGCAACTCAGCTATAGCAGCGGGCACTGAATAATTTTCAGGCTGCGCGGTTACGCGCCACCAGCACCTTTGCCGGGCGAAGCAGACGATCTCCCAGTTTGAAGCCGGCGTGTATCTCCTCCACGACCTCGCCGTCCCGAGCGTCCGTGGTCTCCACCACCTCGATGGCCTCATGCAGATTGGGATCGAAGAGTTTGCCCTCGGCTGAAATGCGTGTCAGCCCCAGACTCTGCATAGCGAGTTCCATCTGCTGCCGGATCAAATCAATACCTCGGCGAAACTCCTTGGGATCCGGGGCTGGGGTCCGCAACGCCAGTTCAAGGCTGTCGAAAGTGGGTAACAGCGTTTTCAAAGTCTCGCCCACCGCAAGCGCCCGGGCCTCTTGCTGCGCTCGCTCCATGCGCCTGCGCGCGTTCTCAAACTCGGCCTGAACGCGAGCCAACCGATCGAGCAGGGCCTCGCGTTCCGCCTTCAGCTTCTCGATCTCTGACGGCTCCCCAGGAAAGGACGCGATAGTCCCAACGGCTGAAGATTGCCCCCGCTGCTGCTCATTCGGCGACTGTGGAACCTCGTGCTCGGGATCAAGATATTCAGCCTCTAGTCCGGTATTCACTCGTGGTGTGTCCATTTCCATGTCTCCTCATCTGCGAGCTTAAGCCGCGCGAGGAACCTGTGCAGGTATCGGCAGGCTATGGACCGCGAGAGCAAGCATGACGTACGACCATCCCCGGAATAACAGCGATATTCCGACCGCGAGCCCCATGAACCAGACTCCGGACCACGGCCACTCTGCCCAGAGGAGAATTCCCAGTACGAACGTAACCGCACCATCAAAGACGGCCCATCCCCAGTTGGGGAATTTCAGTCGAATTGCGCTGATGAGCCGGAAAGTGCCGATGACGATGAAGAACGACGCAAATAGCAACGTCCAGGCGAGCGCCCCGGCGACAGGATGAGTAACCACGAGCAAACCCACGAACAGTCCAATGATGCCCGCGACCAGGTGCATAAACAGGCCGCCGGACTTGCGCTCGCGAAATGCCTGTATGCATTCGATGATGCCGCTCACAAACAGCAGCCAGCCTAATACAAGAACAGTACCAAGCGTCGCCGCCGGGACAAGGAAGAAGGCGATCGTTCCCAAAACGATCATCAGAATGCCAAGCGCCAGCAGCCAGCCCCATCGATGACGAATCGTTTCGAATTCCAGCAGAAGCGGAGTTGTAGCCATCACGGTCCTCCATTATGCGTACTTGTACGCAGCCTAATTGTGGCGCCCGGCTGGAGCAATTCATCAGGAGAACGAACAAGATTTCCGAGAAAGCTCTTAGAGCATGGTTAGTCGTGGGACAGAGTTGACCATACGTCGTTTGGATTAGGCGCTCTCGATTCTTACGTAAAGCTGAAGTCGTAGCTAGATTTCCTCCTACTGCCGAATTGTTCTTCGACATCGCGGCAACTAGGTTCTATCTAGAAACGTGTCACCGTTTCTGTGACGAAAGGAGCATTCGATGAAGAAGATATTGTCAGCGATGGTTGTCCTGCTGTTCGGGCTGGCGACGGTCGCGTGCGCCCAAAGCAAGGGCAGCCAGAGCAACAGCCAACCGCAACAGGGAGCGTCTCAGCAAAACGCTCAGACAACCTCGGCGGGAAACCAGCACATGTCGGGCACCGTCAGTAAGAACGGAAAGTCGTTTACCGATAAGAGTGACAACAAGACATACGGCGTGAGTAATCCAGATGCTTTGTCGGGCCACGAGGGGCAGCCCGTGGGCCTCATCGTGCACGTGGATCCTGACAACAACGTTATCCACATTATTCAGGTTGAAGCGCTGCCACAGTAGCCGGTCTGAAATGCGTTGGCCGAGGACCTTGTATTGAACCACCCCAGTGAAACCCTGGCGCTCATTCTGTCGGCTTGGTCCGGCTGCGTGGGGCTCGCGTCTGTCAGTTCAAGTGAAGGCGAGGGTTCCCCCGCAGCTCAGCCGAGTCGGCCTGAACCGCAAAGTCGACGCGCACAGACCACGATCGAGAGCGAGCGCCAAGAGGCGGAGCGGCAAGCCAGAAAGATTCTGGACGATGAGGCTATAGTCGCCGTCGAGGAAACCAGGGAGGCTCTCCGGCATATTGCAGATAGCAAGACCAGAGAAGCCATGCAAGCCATCGAACGGGCCCAGGGTAAACTCGACCTCCTGCTAACGCGCAATCCGGCGTCGGCGCTCCTGCCGGTCGATTTGCGAGCCAGGGTCATCGACACTGCGCCGAGAGATGGCGAGCAAATACTTGAGATCGCGAAGGACGCTTCTCTGGCCTTTGACGAAGAGAACTTTCCCGACGCTCGAACTTTGTTGCATGCCCTGATGAGCGAGGTTCGCGTACGCATCTATAACCTGCCGCTGGCAACCTTCCCCAACGCTTTGAAAGACGCTTCGTATTTCCTCAAACAAGGAAAGAGCGACGAGGCAGCCTCTATCTTGAGCGCTGCCCTGAATACACTTGCCGCTCTGGATGAGGTCAGTCCAATTCCGCTGATTGTTGCCCGCGACGCCATTAACGATGCGCAAGCTCAGCTCGATAGTCCGGCGGAGGCGCTGCGACTCCTGGAAACCGCAAGAAACGAACTCCTGCGTGCCAGGCTATTGGGTTACGCAAGCAGGGCACCTGAATATGCCTCGCTGAACGAAGAAATTTCCAAGCTCGAAAAGCAGCTAAAGAACAAGGAAGAATCTGGCCGGAGTTTAGCAGCCCTGAAAGAAAAGCTCGGCGCCTTCCTCAAGCTCCATCGCAAACAGCGCAGAGTTGAGACCCGCCGAAAAGACGAGACAGGAGAATTGATATGAAACTACGCTGGCACAATGTCGTTCCGATTTGCCTGTTATTTCTGCTTGCCTCCAGCGGCCTTGCCGTTGCGCAGAAAAGCACACCGACACCTGTCGCGGACTTCGCGCAACAAGGCAGCGATCAGGCGATGCAAGCCGACAATTCGCTCTCTCCGCAAGATGAGAACCGCCTGATTCGCGAAGTTCGCCACGAGTTGCTGATGTTGCCCTATTACGGGGTGTTCGACGATCTGAAGTTCCAGGTCGAGGGACATACCGTCATCCTGTCGGGATACGTGACTAGCCACGACTCCGTCACGAAAAGCGATGCCGAAAATTCGGTCAAGCATATCGAGGGAGTAGAGAAGGTCATCAACAATATCGAGGTCCTTCCTCCCAGCTCCATGGACGACCGTATTCGCACCGAAACCTATCGGGCAATCTACGGTTACGGTCCACTGTTCAAGTATGCCAACATGACGATCCCTTCTATCCACATTATTGTGAAGAATGGTCACGTCATGCTGGAAGGCGTAGTGGATAGCGAGACTGACAAAAATGTTGCGGGGATTCGGGCGAACTCGGTGCCAGGAGTGTTTAGCGTGACCAACAATCTGCAAGTGGTGAATCAGAACAACGGAAAGGGACAGAAATAGAACACCGCTTCATGCCCCAGGCCGGTGAAGGTTTGTTTGCGGATCGCCGTCTTGCGATGTCCAGATGTCACGCTGCGGGACGCGGCAGAAACGTTTCCCTGTTGCCGATTGGGTCCAAGAAATAAGTCAGCTCCGCGTTGCAATACGGACAGCACGTCACGCGTGCCTGCCCAGGGTGTGCGTCGTTTGGGGCGAATTCGAAATATCGCAGGCATTCGCTGCATGTCAGTCCGTACTTTCCTGTGAAAGTCTGGGGCAAGCAGAAAGGGATCTTTTCTGCATGAGGCAGGCGAGGTCGGAGTGGCGAGTGCGCCAGCAAGTCTTTGATGAACCCCAGGAACTCAAGAGGCGAGTAGCTCCCCTTCTCGATGAATAGGTCCGCCACCGCAGCGCTGATTTCGCGGGCAGTCAATTCCCCGCTCACCGCAACCGTGCTGATATGCGGGAACCGCTTGCGAACCACGGCGAGCAGTTCGAACCCCGACATCTCCGGCATGCGGAGGTCTGACAGAAGGAGGTCCGGCAGAAAGCTCCTCATTTTCTTCAGGGCCTCAATTCCATTGCTTGCCAGTTCCGTTTGATACTTCTCGCCCGTCAACAGTGCCTGCCACGTGGCACGGATCGCAGGCGAGTCGTCAACCGCGAGGATGCGGGCTGGCTCACACCCCAGATAACCCTTGATGACGGTCATGCCCACTCCTTTAGCTGCTCTGTTGATCATCCAGAACGCCCCAGGAGTCAGGCTGCGGCAAGAGCCGGAGCGTCCAGGTAAACGAGTCCGCGCTGCACCGCCAGCCGGATGGCCTCCGTGCGACCGCTCGCCTTGAGCTTCTCCAGAATGTGAGTGACATGCACCTTCACGGTAGCTTCACTGATATTCAGCGCCACGCCGATTTCCTTATTGCTCTTTCCGCTGGTGATTGCGAGCAGCACTTCCTGCTCGCGCACTGTCAATTCACGGTCGGCGATCCTCCTTGCCAGCTGAGCGGCTGCCATCAGCGGGATCCACTGTTGCCCGGAGCCTACCGCGCGGATGCTCTGCACGAGTTCCTCTGTCGGTGCGTTCTTGAATACGTAGCCCTGGGCGCCGGCGCGTACCGCGCGGTACACATCTTCCTCGCTTTGACAGGCGGTAAACATGAGCAGGCGAGCACCAGGAAGCCGCGCGCGAATCGCGTTGACAGCCCCAATCCCGTCCATCTCCGGCATCCTAACCTCTAACACCCCGACATCGGGACGAAGCGCAAGAAACTTTTCGACCGCCTCTCGTCCATTGCGCGCCTGCTCCACAATATTCATGTCGTTGCGACCGGACAGCATAGACGCCACCCCGGCCAATACCACTGGATGATTGTCCGCCACCAGGAGCTTTAGCTTTTCGCGCGGTTCGAGAAAGCATTGAGTACTGGATGTCCGCGCTGGTTCGGATTGCGGGCGTGGAGAACCATTGCCGCCATTCTTCGAAATCGTCAGCACGGCATCAAGTGCCCCTCTTTGCGGCCGTCCCTTCAGCAGTTGTGGGAGTTGCGTGCGGATCGTGGTATTGCGGGGATTGTTCGACATCAAAGTCTCCTTCTATCTGAATCCGGCTGAGATAACTTCGGAGCACTTCATCGCTCCAGAGAGCACGTTCTGGCGGCTCCGAGCGATGAACAGGCTTCTGAATTGTCGTAATGGGCGCACAAACGATGACGTTCACACGCCCGAAAATACATGCTGAGCTCCGGTCTAAGCCTATGTGCCACCCATTGGGAATGAGAATATTGACCGGATGAAGGAATTACTATCGGCCCTTGGTCTTATGACCATGTGCTTTTGGGCTGGCAACGACGCGGGCCTTTTATGTCGCTGTATTGGAACCTGCGAGACCCAGTTTTTCCGCCATTCGGACCAAGTCAGCCACGGAATCAGCCTTCATCTTTGCCATCACCTGACCGCGATGAATCTTGATGGTCTTCTCGCTTGTTCCCAGCTCGGCTGCAATCTGTTTGTTGAGCCAACCACCGGCCACCAGCGGGAAGACTTGCCGCTCACGAGGAGTGAGCAACTGCAAACGCACCTGCAACTGGGAGATTTCTGCGCGTTTCGCCAACTGCGTGCGATGCTTGTCGATGCCGCGCTGAATAGCATCCAGCAGTTCCTGGTCTCGGAAGGGCTTGGTCAAGAAATCCAACGCGCCGGCTTTCATGGCGCGCACTGTCATTGGAATGTCGCCATACCCGGTGATAAAGATGATAGGCAGGTCAATGTCCGCTCCTGTGAGCTTCTCTTGCAGGTTGAGCCCGCTGAGGTCCGGCAGACGAACATCGAGTATCACGCAACCCGGTGCCCGGGCGCGCTTGGCGCTTAGAAATTCTCTCGCCGAGGTAAACGTCTCCACATCGAAACCCACAGAGTGAACCAATCTTCTGAGAGCGGCCCGCACATCAGGGTCGTCATCCACGACGAATACCACCGGCCGAAGGTCGGTCATGCTGACCTCTTACGCTGCTGCACAGAGTGCGAACTGAAACGTTGTACCGCCAGTTTGGTTTGACGTCGCCCAAAGCTTTCCACCATGAGATTCGATTATGGTTCGGGAGATGGCCAATCCCATTCCCATTCCACCTTGCTTGGTGGTGAAGAATGCATTAAAAATTGCTCCCGACTTATTCGGAGGCAACCCCACGCCAGTGTCGCGTACCGCTACAACAACTTCACCCGAATTGGCGTTGGAGCAAACGATTAACGTTCGAGGCCTCTCCGAGACCGATACCATCGCTTCCATGCCGTTCAACAGCAGATTGATCAGGACCTGCTGCAGTTCGATCCGATCGCCCATGACCGGAGGGAGATCAACCTGTAATTCCGTGTAGAGCTTGGTTTGATATTTGTCCAACTCTCCTCGCATGAGGGGAAGCACTTCGGCTATGACTTCGTTTATTGCAAGCCGGGATTTCTCGGAATGCGATTTGTTTAGCAGCCCACGAATGCGGGAAACGACTTCTGACGCACGCCGCCCGGAATCCGCAATGTCTTCCACGGCAAGTCGAACTTCTTCCAGGTCTGGCGAGCGAGACGCCAACATCCGCGTGCAAGCGCTGGCATTCGCGACAATCGCAGTCAAGGGTTGGTTGATCTCGTGAGCAATAGATGCCGTCAGCTCTCCCATTGAGGCCACGCGAGAGAAGCGAGCCAATTCCGTCTGCGCCTCGCGTAAGCCGGCTTCGAAACGCTTGCGTTCAGTTAAGTCACGGCTAATAGTCGCCAAGCCAATATGCCTGCCGTCGCTCTCTTTAAGCAGGAATATGTGTTGGAACATCGGGACGATTGTGCCTGTTTTGAAGTTCCGAAAACGTGCTTCTCCCTCCCATGTGCCCGCTTCAAGGGCAGTGGCGAGGCCCACTTTCACAAGTTCCCGGTCTTCTTCAAAGATATAGTCAAGAGGAACTGTCTCCTTGACCTCGTCTTCACTGAGTCCGACCAGGCGCCTTCCCGCCGGATTCACGAACAGCGCCTTACCGTTAATCGCTGCGAAGCCGATGAAATCGGGGCTATTCTCGACCAGAGCATAAAGGCTTCGCTGTGCCTTTAGATTTTCCGCCGCGACATTCAGACAGTTGCGAATGCGAGCAAGCAGTTCGGCTGCACTGAACGGCTTCATCAGGTAGTCCGTTGCTCCTGCCGAAAGCCCCTCGACGCGTGACTCCTCACCTGCTCTTGCGGAGAGAAGAATCACTGGGATGTTGCGGGTGGCCGGGTCATCGCGCAATGCTTTCAACAGGCCGAACCCGTCCAGTCGAGGCATCATCACGTCACTCAGCACGAGATCGGGCGCGGTGTGTCGCGCGGCCGTCAATGCGGCTTCGCCGTCCGGCGCAAGCTTGACTTCATAGTCTTTCGATAATAGCCGCCGCACGTATTGCCGTAGATCGGCGTTGTCGTCTGCGAACAGGATCCTTCTTCGCTCACCAACCTCGCTAGCCTGGGCAGCGGCAGGTTCAGACGCGAATATCGGTATCGGGCAGCCAGCGAAGCGCCTCTTGCACATAAGCGTTGACTCCGACTGTGTGAGATACACGCGCCGGTTCTGTATGCCTGGCGAGAAGATGAGCCCTTCCCATGGGAATGGACACCGTGAACTGTGTGCCTTTTCCATAGGTGCTGGCAACCTTCACATCGCCTCCGTGCAACTTGGCCAATTCCTGCACCAGCGCCAGGCCGATGCCGGAGCCTTCGAACGTTCTCCCGCGCGCCCCTTCAATCCGATGAAATCGGTCGAAGACCCTGTGCAGTTGGTCCTCCGCAATTCCAGTTCCCGTGTCGGCTATAGAAAGTTCCACGTGCTCGTTTAGCCGCTTAAGAGCAACCGTGATTTCGCCCTCGAATGTGAACTTAAAGGCGTTTGAAAGCAGATTCAGGACGATCTTCTCCCACATGCAGCTATCTACGTACACCGGCTCATCCAAACGAGGGCAGTCGATGTTGAGCCGAAGACCGGCTTTCTCGATGGCCGCGCGAAACACGCTTGCCAGCTCCGCTGTGAATGTCGGCAGGTCCACCGGTTCGTAGGAGGCCTGCGCCCTGCCGGCTTCAATCCGGGAGAAGTCCAAAAGTGCATTCACCAGCTTCAACAGACGCATAGAGTTGCGATGAACTAGTTCGAGTTCATGCCTGGGAATGGTCACCGCTCCGTTGCCACGGGATAGCATCTCCTCGATGGGACCCAGCATGAGCGTGAGCGGGGTGCGGAATTCATGGCTGACGTTGCTGAAGAACTGGGTCTTGGCACGATCAATCTCGGCCAGGGCTTCGGCACGCTTGCGCTCTTCCTCGTAAGCCCGGGCATTAGCAATGGCGGTCGCGATCTGTCCTGATACCAGATCACAGAACCCGCGATAGCGATCATCAAAACTCAGGCGTGAGCTAACCCCGAGGACGAGTATTCCGGCAAGTTGATGAGCGATGTTCGACCGTACTGGACAGACCACCGCCGAGCGCGGCGGATCGGACCACGGCCCTGGCGGAACATTCGATAGCTTGCTTCCCAACTCCTCGACGAACTGCACCTGCTTCTGCGACACTGCCTCCGCGAGCGGCCAGACGGGCTTAGATGTGGTTTCCCGCTGCAGATCAACTTCCATCGGACTTTCCGGTTGACCCAGCGCAACACCCGCGGCGCCTGCCAAGTGCGCCTTCTTTCGATCCTCACTCAGCAGGTACAGCAGCGCGAAGGGCACATCCTCGCGATGCTGATTCATGGTTTCCGCTGCAATGACGCAGGCCTCCTCAGCCGTTTTGGCCTCAGAGGAGCGGGCACCGAGGTCACGCAGCAATAGCACCCGGCGTTCTCCTACAATTTTTTCGGTGATCTCATTCACCGTGCCTATGACGCCGCCAATTCCGCCCGGTGCCGTTTCGTCCAGGACGGGGCTGTAGGCGATGGTCCAGTGGGTCTCCTCCATGAATCCTTTGCGATTCATCTCCAGGAAGATGTCCTCCATCCAGGTCGCCTGGCCGCCGCGAAACGGCGCTTCGATGAGTGGTCCAATGATGTGCCAGATTTCGGACCAACACTCGCTGGCAGCCTGTCCCATGGAGCGAGGGTGCTTGGTTCCAAGCGCCGGCCAGGAAGCATCGTTGTACATCTGCACAAAGTGTGGACCCCACCAGAGGAAGATCTGGAGGCGGTTCCACAACATCAGCCGCACCATCATCCGCAATGTGGGCGACCACGATCCCACCGGGCCAATTGGGGTCTTGGACCAGTCTATGGAGCGCATGAGCGCGCCCATGTGTCCGCCACCAGCCAAGCAGTCCTCGGCATAGCCTGGGTTCTCGGATGTGTCGGAGGAGCGTTCCGCCTTGACGAGGGTCTCTTGATCACCCATTGCTCCTCCATATGGGGGCCTGTGATGACGGGCGGCGGAGCAGCCTCGCCTGATTGCTCTGGAGACTGTTGCTGACGGATGGGATGTACGGCCCAGGGGCAACGGTGTTTAGGTGTGTCGAAAACAGGTGGCTAGTTTCAGGCAAACTTGCCCTCCGCGCACTGAGCAGGAACTACGAACCGGTATGACAACACTGGGTTCCTCAACTCTTGTGAGCCAAATGGATATCTCTTTTGTTCTCGTGAAACTCGCTAGGGCCCTGCGACCAACGGAAAAGAGCGGCCCATGACTACGATCCTTCTATGGGTCCGGAAAGGAAAACTCGGGAGCGTCGTCAAGCCGGTAGTGTTGCCAATTAACTCTACTTTCCTCTAAGGCACAAGCGTCATTCTGCCTCAAGCAGGAAATTACTCGAATCACAGTCAGGTGCGCGTCTACCCTTGATCGTCGCGTACTACCGCCTGAATCGCCTCAAGCAGTGTTTCCTGATCGAATGGTTTGCCGAAGAATGCGGCAGCGCCGGCGCTCAACGCGTCACTCCGCGACTCTGGATCGTCCTGTGCTGAGATGAAAATGATAGGAGTATTAGTGCTGGTGTTGCTGTCAAGCAATCGGTTCTGAAGCTCACGCCCGCTTATCCCGGGCAAACGCAAATCCAGAATCAGGCAGTGGTGGGTGCGCACGGAGTGTGCTTCCAGAAACTCCTCCGCAGAAGAAAAGCACTCTGCTTCGAGTCCAGCCGATCTGACTAATCGTCCGATCGCGCGCTGCACCGAAACTTCGTCGTCCACAATGGCTACCAAAGGCGCCACATTCCAAGCCCCTTTCGAGGGCAGCTTACACACAGACAGGTTGCTTGGCTATAGGCTCTTGGTCCTATGTCAGCGGGGCAAAAGGGAAGCTTAAAGCCTAAGAATCGAGGCGAGTGCACGGGTGGGAAGATGGTGTGCCCGCTCCCAGATCACGAATCCTTCGCAGTCGAGTAAGCAAAAAGGTTCGCTGGTAGTCCAACCACCCTGCACGTTGGTCGACGAGCGCCGGGTGTGATCACATGTCTCTGCCGCGGCTTGCTGCAGGACATTGAAGAGTCTCTGTGAAAACGTCCGCGTCTAAAGGCATACCGAAGTAAAATCCTTGAACCTCGTCGCAGCCGTTTGCCCTCAGATATGCCAATTGCGATTCGGTTTCCACGCCTTCGGCAAGTACGGTAAGATTTATCGCTTTGGCCAGGCTGATGATTGTCGTTGTGATCGCCGATGAATCACGATTCGTCCCCAGATCTTGCACAAACGAGCGGTCGATTTTTAACTTGTGTACGGGGAACTTGTTTAGGTAGCTCAGACTGGAATAACCAGTTCCAAAATCGTCAATGGTGAGCTTCACGCCAAGGCTCCGCAAACTCCTCATCACCGAAAGCATCTTATCCGCATTTGAGATTAAGAGGCTCTCCGTGAGCTCCAGATCGAGACATTCCGGAGGCAGTCTGGTTTCTTTGAGAACCTGCTCGACAAGTTCAGCGAACCCCTGCTTGCGAAGTTGGACTGCCGAAACGTTGACGGCCACCGGCAGCGCCGGAAGACCTTCCTGTTGCCATTTCAGAGCTTGCGAACATGCAGTCCGAAGCACCCATTCTCCGAGAGGCAGGATCAATCCGCTGTTCTCGGCGAGGCTAATGAGTTTCCCTGGAGGAATTGAACCCATTTCTGGATGATTCCAGCGAACCAGGGCTTCGGCTCCCGAAATTTTTCCGGTGCGAATATCAACCTGCGGCTGATAAACCACGAACAGTTGGTTGCTCTCGAGTGCCTGTGGCAAGCTATTCTCAAGTTGCCAGCGTTCGACCACTGTCGTGTGCATGTCTCCGCTGAAAACTTGCCAGGTATTGCGGCCGCTGTCCTTCGCCACATACATAGCTGTATCGGCGTTCTTGATCAGGGTCTCCGCTTCGTCGCCGTCATCCGGAAAGACGCTTATCCCAATGCTGCATGTCGTAGCCTGCGGCCGATCGTGGATCACGAAGCCGCCCGCGATGGCCCGCAGCACACGGTCGGCCATAGCCACGATCTCGTCACTTCCCCGGACGGCATTCAGCACTGCCAGGAATTCGTCTCCACCCAACCGAGCTACGGTATCTTGTGCGCGTATAGTTGCCCGCAGGCGTTCTCCCATTCTTTGTAGGAGGAGGTCACCGGTGGTGTGTCCAAGAGAGTCGTTGATGCTCTTGAAATGATCGACATCAATCAGAAAAAGAGCGACCTTGGTGTTGAGTCTACGCGCATTTGCCACGGCCACGGCGATGCGATCTCGCGCCAGGGCTCGGTTCGGTAACTCTGTAAGGGAGTCGTAATAGGCAAGAAATTGAACCCGCTGCTCTGCGGCTTTGCGCTCGGTGATATCTTCGACGATCACCTCGAAGTGCCTTCCCTCTCCGCTCTCGCCTGAAACCACACCTCCGCACAATCGAGTGGTGATGACGGTTCCATCTTTGCGCTTCCAAGTTGTCTCGGCTCCGTCGACACGACCACCCACTTCATAGCCCTTCATGACTCTCTCGCGCGAAGCTGGGTTGATATAAATGTCCCGAGCCAGATTCTTGCTCAAGAGCTCATCCTTCGAATCGTAGCCCAGCATCTTGATCATGGCCGGGTTCACGTCCAGCAAGGTGCCGTCAGGTCTGGAACGGAAGATCCCGAAGATCGCGTTTTCAAAAATACTGCGGTATGTCTCCTCTGAATCCCGGAGCGCCCGTTCCGCCTGCTTACGCTCTGAGATGTCGAGAAAGGTGACCACTGCGCCGGTTAACTTACCGTGGCGATAAATGGGATAAGACCAGTACTCAGCCGGAAAACTGCTTCCGTCAGCTCGCCACAGGAGTTCAGTGGTGACGTGAGTGGGACGGCCTTCGCGGACGGCGACATAGATGCCGCATTCTTCCTCTGGATAGATGGTACCGTCAGCCCGGTGGTGATGCATGAGACAGTGCATATTCTTGTCGAGCAGTTGGTCGGCAGATTGGTAGCCCAATAGATTCAGGCACGCTGGATTGCAGAACGTGCAATTGCCGGAAAGATCAAGGCCATAGATCGCCTCCGCGGTAGAGTTCAGCAGCAGCGCGTATTTTTCCTCAGTTTCACGTTGCGACTTCGCGGCGGACTTTAGTTCGGTGACGTCCACTCCGATACCAAGCATGTGTTTCGAACCGTTCTGAACAAGAACGCCGTGCGCATCAATCCAGGACTGAGATTTATCGGGCCTTATGAGACGATACTGTGCAGCGTACTGCCCACCTCCCTCGGCCACTCTCTGGATCGCTTCCTTAACCCTGTCTACGTCGTCCGGATGGATTCTTTGGACCGCATCCTCCACACGCCCGGAGAATGTCTCTTCGGTGAAGCCGAATTGGCGATACGACTCGTCGGACCAGACGACCGTGTTGTCGCTCAGATTCCAATCCCACAAGCCGATCCGGAGCCCCGCTCGCCGCGCCAGTTCCATACGTTTCTGCCAATGGGCATCGATTGCCTGCGCGCGCTTGCGATTCGTGATGTCGCGGAAAACGACTTCAATAGCGGGCACCCCATGCCAATCGAGAGGTATCGCCACCGCTTCTACCTCCACCCTCGAGCCGTCGACCCGGATCAGTTCGTGTTCCATCGGAGGCAGCGTTCGGCCAGTTCGCCGGTGCTCCTCGATGCGCTGTTGCACAAGATCCCGTTCGCCCTTCGCTACGATCTCGTAGATATCTTTTCCCAGAAGTTGGGCGGCGTCGGCGGCGCCCAATAGTTTGATACACGCTAGATTTACCCAGAGAATTCGGTTGTCGGCGTGAACGAGGATCGCGTCAGGATGGAATTGCACCAGCCTGTGGAAGCTCGTTTCGTTACTGCATAGGGGATCCTGCACTGTGCTCGGTTTCTGCGGGGCGCTGCGAGTCTACATGGTACGACTGGCACAATCAAGCGATCGCGGACGGCGGTAGTGGGCTAATTCCGTATTGCTGTATTTGGTAGCTCCATTATGATCTGAGTCGCACGACGATTACCCACTGGATAGTAGTTGACTTCAGTGATGACTGTTGTGACCAGGCCATGTCGTACCCTAATTGAGCCGGAAGACAGCATTCGCTTGTCATATTGTCCCCAAACCGGTTTGTAGGAGATACCCCGGGAAGTCGGCTCGTGGACGCAGCAGCGTTCATTACTTCTGAATACGGGCACCCGGCAGTAATCCGCTGTGAACGAAGGGGCAAGATTGGGCCGCCCGAGAATTTGCTCCTCAAGGCGTGAAGTCACGTTGCCGGCGGATTCAATGATTCAATCCGTCAACCGTGTTTTGCTGCCGGGTGAGGATGCCCTAACATTTCGCACAAGTCGATGAGGTGACTCCGTGCAGCAGCGCGTTCGCTAAGTGTGCTTGCTTTCCAGTGCTCAACAAATTCCAGAAGGGAAAGGGGCATCGGGCAATTTTGAGTTCTCAGTCAAAACACGCTAATTCTCAGGTCCAAAGCAATATTCTGCGCACGTGGGAGATGAAGTAGCACCCCACAACTGTTCACCTATTAAGAATCCCTGAATCTCACTCATGCAGTTCAGTGCGAGACCGTACATGTCGATCTTGCAACCATTTGCAATCACTCTGAAGAGTTCCGTCCGCTCGGAACCAATTCGCGCCAAATTGGGATTCGTGTTCCCGCACCGTTGCAATTGCCGGGTCCAAACACGGTTCCTTGATCTTCAGGTGCTTCGATCCGTTCACAATGTCACGACAAAGCTTGAGATGGCGAGACGAGAAAAGCGCTTTGACCTTAGCTTTGTCGATGCCGGAATGTTCGAACCAGTCCCGCATGAAAAACAGGTTTTGGAAATAGGTGTAAAACAGGTCCATTTTCATCGGCGGGCGTGGCAGTCCCGTACGCTTTTTGGAGTTTCATCCACCAGCGGTCAACCCGATTCCATTGTTCAACCCAATGGCGGGTTTGGCGGTCTCTCGCAAACATGGTTCCTCCCGAATCGATAAGTTTCAAGAGCGCGCCTCGCTCAGGGAACTGGCTATTAGTACGGCTGGCATCTCGGGACTGTATACCATTTTGTGTACTACAGATGGGGCTATTAGCGGCTATCGAGGCATAGAAGGATTTTCAGGGCAAAACAAAACCCGCTGATTTAGCGGGCTTTAGCGGATGATAGCTGGTAGCGCTACCGGGAATCGAACCCGGGTTTGAAGATTGAGAATCTTAAATCCCTCGATTTTCGAGCTTCACAAGTCGAACACTATCGAGTTTGTAACCATTTGAAAGATATGCCGCTTAGCTCTCGTTCTTGGTCTCACGGGTGAGTATCTCGTAAGTACGGAAATTGACCGATTTTGTGGCAATTTGCGGCAATTTGTGCAGACGATTGCCACAAAATTGCCACAATCGCACAGCGAAGGTTCGGCGAAATGCGGTTTTGTTTACGTCGGAATTCTGACGTTCGGGAGGACTCCGCACAGAACCTCCCCGATTGGCAGTGTTGGACAAAGGCCGGTCGGCCTAAGTCTGGCGCGCGAGACGCAACATCTCGACGAAGATTTCTCTGGTGTGGACCGACTCTCGTACTTCCCGCAAGAATGCAATGCGTGTTCCATGCGTCCCGTCATGCGTCTTTAGCCGCAGGTTGAAACCAAGGCGATCGACCGAGGTTATCTCCGCCTCCTGCGCTTCAATTCCCGCAAAATGTTTCGCGAGCAGGATGAGCGCGTCCGGATGGTCGGTGTTCATGTGCTGCATGATGTCTCGCTTGTCGTCGGCCAGGGGATCGGATTGGGCCTGAGAGTACTCCGACGCTGCCACCCAACCCATCACTCCAAAGCCGCCGACGTAATAAACGCCCAACACATCCATCTGGTAAAAGAAGAAATCGTCAAAGTCGACCCAGTACTTGCTGTCCGGATAACGTTTCAGGTAGACGTCGCGTGCACCCGCCAGCTTTGGCTCCGGTGTTTTGCTGGCGTTCCCGATCAACGTGACTCTGGACGCCCCGAGCGGGTCGCCACTTGCATGCGGCTCCGTCACAAAGAGGCTGGCCCGAGGGTCAGCTTGCAAATTCTGCGTGTGCATCGCCATCGTGCTGACAAGGAAAATCGGGTAGCCCCGATCGTCCAGCGCATAAGGCATCAGCGAACCGAAAGGAAAACCAGGCTGTTTGCGCGACAGGGTTGAGAGGGTGCCGATATGTCCAGAGTGCATTAAAGTGCGCGCTTTCTCGGCGAAAGAAGGCTCTGGGACAGCAGGCTGAGTGCTGGTCCCGCCACTGGCATGTTTCCCGGCGGCTGAGGAAGACATAGTTGATCACTCCCCGGCTATTCAGCCGGCTCTGTGATGATATCGCCCCCCATCACCTAACGGTGCCCGAAGGTGCTCGGTGCATTAGCCGGCCTCGCTAACAACCTGTTTTCTGAACTGCCCCAGCGAGCCTAACCTGCCATAGCCCAGCGGACCGCCAACGGTACGAGCTTACCCTTCGCTAAATTAGAGAAGCCACCCTGATATATCAGAGACCCGTGCCCCAGAAGTTGTGTCAGCATGCCGAGCGAATGATACCTCAGACCCTGGGTAATGATGGGTTCCTCCGGGTGAGAGCATCGGCGGCATTGCAGAATGCTTGGTGAATGACGGGGTAAGGACGTCCGGCTAGTCGTGCCCTGAAACTGTATAGCAAGGTCGAGGACTGACGGCATTGTGGCAGAGTGACCGCATACTGCCAGCACAGCAATCCGATTCAACGGACGACTAGGTCGGGGGAGTCCTGCTGCAAGAGCATCAAAATTCTGTGCCCGTCGGAGCCTGGAATTGGCAAGAGATTAGAAATTCCAAGTAGCAGAGAAACCAAGACGAACGTAATAGCTGCTGTCCCTAGATAAGGGATCAGGAAGATCGTACTGGTTGAAATCAGATTTGCAAGCGGTCCTGCGCCAGAAATGACCACATTTTGTAACGGAGTACCGGGTTCGCGGACAATATAGAAACCGCGCCAAGAGACTCCACAACGCTTGACACGCACACCTAGTAATCGCGCAAGCACGAAATGCGCGGACTCGTGCAGAACAACGGCAATTGAAGCGCTCGTGAGGAATTGCACCCAATACATGGCTTTCGTATACCGCCCAAACGACATCTCCAAGGATGGATGGATGGATGGATGGATACATCCTTACAGTCGCCGTTGGCCAGAAACCTCGACCTGTATCGCTGCACGTTGGGTGCCGCACCCGTAACGGTAACCTTCCTTCTTTATTGAGAGCCAGTGTCACTATGCGCGAGTTGAATCCCACGGGAGCAATCGGCAACAATCTCTGCCACTAAACGAACCACCTGCCCTTTTCTTGAAACCCTCCAGCTCGAAGTGACGACATGTGGACAGTTGACAACTTCTCGAACTTTCTCGCCTTTGGAGGTAACAGGCTTACGGCACCTTAGATGTGGCAATCGGAATGCTTCATCTTTGATTGGAAATCGTAGATTCGGAGGTGATTCAAGATGTTTGGCGAGAAGTTCACAAGTGCTGACGTGTCGGTCCTCAGGTATAGATTACTTCGAAGAATCCCTGATCCCCTTGAACTAGCTGACATCCTCATGGACTTCGTAGTCAGTCAAGGATATGGCGTTTCATCAAATATGGCTCTGGATTTTGCGACGAAAATCGGAGCGTCGGGTTGCTCGTTTGCCACCATACAGGAAGCACTTGAGTCGGTCGCATTGGTAATGTAGAGATGTCTTTAATTACCAGAACTATCAGCGATCGCTCCGCAATATTTCAGCCGCAAAGATTGTCACTTCCGCTTGCTCCGACGTGCGCTTAGTTCCTGATGCACAGTTTACGACCACAGTCTGGCACTGCCCGAGGATGGGCAGGTGTTTCAAGAGCTTCGAGAACTCTTCGCAGTGAAGAGCAAGGCTTTACATACCATTTGATTCTGGTAATGCGAATGCACCCGTCTCGGTTGAAGTCACGCCGAAGTGAACTATTCGAGATAGGGGTGGCTTCGGAGGTATCTCACTTGGTTGAGTTTAACTTCAGGGCTGTCCTGTTGTTGCTCACTTTCTCTTTGCTAAATGCAGCGGCATCGCAAGCTCAGGCCCTCCAGCCGACAGCCGGTGCTATGCAGGGCACGGTGTCAATCGCAGGTGGGACGGATCAAACTCCCGTCTCGGGCGCAACGATCGCTGTGTTCGGTGATACCAGCGTGAGTTCGACGGTGAGTGACCGGGAAGGCAAGTTCAGCTTTTCGGGGCTTGCGCCCGGAATCTACGTCCTCGAGGCGAGGTACCTGGGTCTCCGCGCTCAACAGAAGATAGGAATTGGTGCCGGCGAGATTGTGCAAGTTTCGGTGCAGTTGGAGAGTCCTAACCCGACTCATGCTAGCCGGTGAGGATCCGGGTCCTGGGCAGTACTCAGAGAGGGGATGCAATGTCGAAATGTGATCCAAAGAACGAAAGCAAAATTGAGAGTAAGAAAGTGGCGCCAGCCACAGGCAAGCTCGGCGTCATGATTCCAGGTATGGGTGCAGTGGCCACCACTTTCGTCGCGGGGGTGGAAGCTGTGCGCAAAGGCATCTCGAATCCTATCGGTTCGTTGACACAGATGGGCACCATCCGACTGGGCAAGCGTACAGAAGGCCGCTCGCCGCAGATAAAGGATTTCGTTCCCCTGGCCGGTCTCAACGATTTGGTCTTTACCGGTTGGGACATCTTCGAAGACGACATGTATGTCGCAGCGACCAAGGCCGGAGTGCTGGAGTCTTCGTTATTGGAACAGGTGAAGCCATTTCTGTCCTCGATCACACCACGCAAGGCAGTGTTCGATCGCAATTACGTCAAGAAGCTGGACGGGCCGAACGTGAAACGAGGCAAAAACCAAATGGAGTTGGCCGAGCAGCTTCGAGAAGACATTCGCGACTTCAAGAAGTCGAGCGGTGCGGACCGGCTGGTCATGATCTGGTGTGCATCCACCGAGACGTTTATCCAGCAAGGCGCAGGTACACCAGTCCATTGAGGCATTCGAAAAGGGTCTGATGGCCAATGACCCCGACATCGCTCCGTCAATGATCTACGCCTATGCCGCATTGCAGGAGGGAGTGCCGTTCGCCAACGGTGCGCCCAACCTGACGACAGATATTCCTGTGATGCTGGAACTCTCGCGCAAGAACCAGGCTCCGATCTGCGGCAAGGACTACAAAACCGGGCAGACGCTGCTCAAGACCATTCTCGCTCCGGGCTTCAAGGCACGCATGTTGGGGATTCGGGGATGGTTCTCGACCAACATTCTCGGCAATCGCGACGGCGAAGTGCTGGATGATCCAGGCTCGTTCAAGACCAAAGAAGAATCGAAGCTAAGCGTACTGGAGCACATCCTCCAGCCTGACCGCTACCCCGATCTCTACGGCAACATTTGCCACAAGGTTCGCATTAACTACTACCCGCCGCGCGGCGATAACAAAGAAGGGTGGGACAACATCGATATATTCGGATGGCTCGGCTATCCGATGCAGATCAAGGTTGACTTCCTGTGTCGCGACTCAATTCTTGCCGCTCCCATCGTTCTGGACCTGGTGCTGCTCATGGACCTCGCGAAGCGTTCGGCAGCATTACGAAGCCTCGGCATCCAGGAGTGGCTGAGCTTCTACTTCAAGTCGCCGATGACAGTGCCGGGACTATATCCGGAGCACGATCTATTTATCCAGTCCATGAAGCTGAAGAACACTCTGCGCCACCTTATGGGCGAGGAGATGATTACGCATCTGGGGTTGGATTACTACGACTAAACGCCCCCAGGCGCGCTTGCTTACGAATGGGTTCAATATGGCTGAGACATCCAGTATCGCCCTCCTGCACGCCATACCTCCTCGCGGGGGTATTGCAGAATTTAAGTACTCTCTCCCCAGCATTGTAGCCGTGGTGTCGCGGGTCGTTGATGCCCTAGTCGCCAGAATTTGCAGCCTCCGAGTCGACGAGGGCGCCAAAGATGATATCGAACTGGCTCTGCAGGAGGCGCTCCTCAACGCCGTTATCCATGGCAATAGGGAAGATCCATTCAAGCGCGTCTATGTCACACTGCGCAGCAGCGCCGACGGAGAGGTGCAGATCACCATTCGGGATGAAGGTGCCGGCTTCGACGTCGCCTCCGTACCTGACCCGACTGCTCCAGAGCACGTGCTATCCAAGCACGGTCGGGGCATTTTCTTGATGCGAATGCTAATGGATGAAGTTTTGTTCGAGGAGGGTGGCTCTGTTGTGCATTTGCGCAAGAGTTCACCTGTCCAGCCACACCAACGATGAAGCGCCAGAGCTAGCAGTTCATGAAGAAATTAGCGGTCCGGCGCGACGCGGGCAAGAAAGCTGGAACAAACGCGGCGGGAGGTGCCATGACACTCGTGGAACGAATTATCGAGCAAATCCGCAAGTTATTTTCTGCGCCCGACCTACCGCACTTCATTGACGACGACATCATGCCACCCTGGGAACGCGACCGGAGTCTAGACAGACACGCCGATTGGGGAGACTAATAAACAACGATGGGCAAGAAATCCAAAAGCAAAGAGAAACAACCATCAAGGCTGGACAGCGGCGCGCAAGAGTCCGGCGTCAACGGACAACGGAAGATCGGCAACAATGAGTACGAGGCCGAGATTTTCAAGCTACAAGTTGACCTGGTCAAGCTTCAGGACTGGGTCAAAGCGACCAACGCCCGCATTGTAATCATTTTCGAAGGACGAGACGCTGCCGGTAAAGGCGGGATGATCAAGCGCATCGTGGAGCGTGTCAGCCCGCGCATCTTTCGCGTGGTCGCCCTACCCGCGCCAACCGAGAGGCAGAAGACGCAGCTCCATGCCCAGCGCTACATTGAACGACTGCCCGCCGGAGGTGAAGTCGTCATCTTCGACCGGAGCTGGTATAACCGCGCGGGCGTTGAGTACGTGATGGGATTTTGTACTTCTGAACAGTACCGCGAGTTTCTCAGGGACTGTCCCAGCTTCGAGGGCTTTCTGGTCAGCCAGGGAATCATCCTTCTGAAGTACTGGCTAGAAGTATCGGAAAAGGAACAGCACAAGCGCTTCCTCGCGCGGATTGAAGATCCTTCCAAACGCTGGAAGCTTAGTCCTATGGACTTGGAATCGCACCGGCGTTATTACGACTACTCGCGCGCACGGGATGCGATGCTTGCAGCCACGGATACGGCAGCGTCGCCCTGGTATCTGGTTCCGTCAGACGACAAAAAGCGTGCCCGCCTGAACTGCATTGCGCACATACTCAACAGCATCCCGTGCGAGGAGATTCCTTATACGCCTCCCAAGCTTTCACCAAGGCTGAAGCCGAAAGGGTACGTAGAGCCGCAGCAGAAGCATCGAACCGTCCCGCAGCTCTGGTAGGCCACCCAGCATGTCAAAGCATCGGTGGTTCCGTTTCATACCAGAGTGGCTGCTCCCCTACCATGCGGATTGGCTGCGGCCCGACATCGTCGCCGGGCTGACCACTGGCGCGGTAATCATTCCCAAGGCGATGGCGTATGCCATGATGGCTGGGCTGCCGGTGCAGGTAGGCATCTATACCGCCCTGGTGCCGATGGTGATATACGCGGTGCTTGGGACCTCGCGCGTGCTCAGCGTCAGCACCACCACAACCTTGGCGATCCTGACCGCCGCCCAGCTGGGACAGGTCGTGCCCGACGGCAACCCCGCAGCCCTGCTGACAGCCTCAGCGACGCTGACGCTGCTGGTGGGAGCCGCACTTTTAGTCGCGTCCCTGCTGCGCCTAGGAATGGTGGCGAACTTTATCTCCGAACCGGTGCTTGTCGGTTTCAGAGCCGGCATCGGGCTGGTCATTGTGGTGGACCAGATCCCGAAGATCCTTGGCATCCACTTCACAAGAGGCACATTCGTTCAGAACGTCCTCTCGATAGTTCAGCACCTTCCCAAAACGCCGTTAGCAACGCTGGCCGTCGGGCTCACGACAATCGCGATTCTGTTGACCATGGAGCGTTTCCTGCCGAACTTGCCAGCGCCGTTGCTGGCGGTAGCTGCTGCGATAGCGGGCG
Source organism: uncultured Acidobacteriaceae bacterium (assembly GCA_963819645.1). Lineage (GTDB taxonomy): Bacteria > Acidobacteriota > Terriglobia > Terriglobales > Acidobacteriaceae > CAVVDY01. Next base: position 874,113 of record CAWFWZ010000001.1, on the reverse strand, counting down.
TGTACTTCTTGAATCTGCAACATCTGGGTGTCGAACTGGTGGGCCACATACCGCCAGGCGTGCCATCGCTGGTGAAGCCTGACCTTTCGTTGATAGCAGCGCTGTGGCCCGGCGCATTAGGGATTGCCTTGATGAGTTTCACGGAGACAGTGGCGGCGGGCCGAGCCTTCGCGCGTAGTGGCGAGCCGGTGCCGAGAGCAGACAGAGAGCTGCTTGCAACTGGACTCGCCAATGTCGGAGGCGCGCTGCTGGGTGCAATGCCGGGCGGTGGCGGCACAACGCAGACCGCGGTCAACGTCCTCGCGAGAGCTCGCACGCAATTAGCCGAGGTTGTAACCGCGGCGATGGCACTGGTAACGACCCTCTTCCTCGCTCCACTTGTGGCCATGATGCCGCAATCTGCATTGGCGGCGCTGGTGATTGTGTATTCCCTCGGACTTATTAAACCGATCCAGTTTCGTGAGATTCTTAGAGTTCGCAGGACCGAATTTTCATGGGCAATCGTGGCGTTCGCTGGAGTGGTGTTCGTCGGCACGCTAAAGGGCATCATCGTAGCGATAATCGTTTCCCTGGTCACACTGGCGTACCACCTAGCCGATCCTCCGGTGTATGTCTTGCGGCGCAAGCCCGGAACCAACGTATTCCGGCCGCAATCGCCGGAACATCCCGAGGACGAGAGTTTTCCTGGCCTTCTGCTGCTGAGGCCGGAAGGTCCAATTTTCTTTGCCAATGCAACACAGATCGCACACAAGATTGAGCCATTGATTAGGGAAACGCAGCCGAAGGTCGTCGCGGTGGATGCTAGTGCAGTCCTCGACATCGAGTACACTGCGCTCAAAATGTTCGCGCAAGTTGCGGAGAAGCAAAGTCAGAATGGCATCCAACTGTGGCTGATTGGCATGAGTCCCGGAGTTTTGGCGGTAGTACAACGATCCCCACTGGGACAGATCCTTCAGCGTGAGGGAATGCATTTCAATTTGGAGATGGCGGTGGGACGCTACCTGAGGGATGAACTACTGCGCGAGCAGCCTCGGGTTATGGCGTGTTCGAGCTGATGCAGCATTTTCAGAGTAAGTTCGCCAAGTGCGGAAGCTGCCTTCACGGCGGTAACCGCAAATACCAGCACCCTCACGCCTGTGCGGCGCCTACCTCGCACCGACAGGTGACAGTTCACCGGACACAGTCTGGGGAGAACATAACGTTCGCCCCTATTTCGGCACTGACCACATCGGGTCTCGGAAACGAGAACTCTGCATGCGCAAATTCGGACGAAGCACAAAGCGGTCTGCCGGATAATGCAGGCATCAAACTTCTTCTCGCAGACTTTGGTTCAAATCAGCGGGTTGGTCATATGCCCGCAAAGATGTACACCGCTTACCTTTAGGTTCCCTGGAAACGGGAGGCCAACTGTCTATGCTGCGGAGAATCGGTCTAGCCCCTGATCAGCGAGCGGCAGCTCTGAGCCTATTGGCACGACTCGTGCTACCTGATAATGCGAGGTTCTTCACCACGAACGCGGTTAAGAGCTTTCGGTCGAGGTTGCGCGATGAGGAACAAGAGACGTGATCCTAAATGGTGGATCATTATTGCATTGCTAAACATACTAGTGATCGAGTACCCAGCGGGGCTTTACCTGCAGGCCGGCGACGACTCGTCGCGCGTGACGGCAGCGCTGATATTAGGCGGTGTCGGGTTAGTGCTTGCGATAGCGGATTGCTTCACCGTTCTTCTTGCAGTCGCCCAATGAGGCACTGACTTGAGCATGGCCTTTTGTTCGCGCGGCGCTGGCCGTCAGTTTCGCCCACCTCATCACAGAGCTGAGATTACCTTATCAGGAGCACGGCGACGAAATGCAAACTAACGATCCACTCTACTTATTCGTCTGCCACCTGGAGTGGCGAAAATATGCCCATGTGGCCGCTCATAATCAGCTCATTGCTGCGCTGGAGGACCCTGATCCGGGCATCCGAGAGCTCGCAAAACACCTGCTTCGTCGCCGGCCGTCCCGCCCAAGAAATCGCGAGGACCATCTTCAAAACGCCTCCTCCAACGCGAGGAGTTATTGAAAAACACTAAGCCTGAACCTGCGGAGCCAAGATCGGAGTGTAGACGCGCAAGTAGAGATGCTGTCTGAGATCTCTGCCGGACCCTCAGGCGGTGATTCGCGGCTGCCAATGCATAAGGTCATTTCTGCCGACATGCGGTCAGAACATCTAATCTGCGATAGATCAAGGCTTATTATTCAAACAAATAGACCGCTGCTAGTTTGGAACCAATCTTGCTGTTGAGAGTGTGACTAACCTCAGTCTCTTCGGAGAAAGCGATGCACTCTAGAACAGTTAACAGAACCTCACTCACTGCTAACGATATCTCCTCCATCGTGAACCTAATCTGTCCTCGTTGCGGCGGTCCGCTCGGTGGAGGATTGAAGGCATTTAACTGCCAGGGTCGTTGCCGCAAAGACTGGCGCCCGGAGTGGCAGGGCAGCATAAGAGTAAGAATGCTGAATAACGCTCAAAGTCCTTGCCGAACCCCGACGAATGTTCCCGGGCGCACTTCATCCCGGCGCCATCCCTGGCGCGGACCTGGCGAGCCTGCAACAGCGAAGTAGCAGCCGACCCTCTACGCACGAGAACGAACGCTGAGCTGGAGCGGCTGCTAGCCGGCTCGCTGTTATCAAACGCGACTCTGCCGAGCTTGATCACACGAGAACGCTTCGCGCCTTCCTGCTCTACTTGCGAGCCTCCTGGATTTCTCTCACAAGCTAACGACGGGATGATACGAGAACCTGCGTCTGACAGGCGGGTTGAGGCGCCTACCTGGACTCTGTCAATGCATGTGCAGCCGCACGATGGTCAGGTGTGCCGTCAGCCCGTTGTCAGTCTTACCGATTGCCCAGCACTAACCCGCCAATGCGCCGTCACTGCCCGAGTATGGGCAGCCCTCACAAATGCATTGCAGTCCTTCAACCTTGAAAGGCAAAGACTTACTAGCTCGTGGGCTCTGGTGTAGCTCGTGCACTATCTCTGGCGTTCAGCGGATTGGAACAGCTCAAACATAGATAGAACCTGATCCGTGAGTTGGGCTGTTCTGTCCCGATACAGGGGAGATAAGTATGAAGGTGGAGTCGATCAGGCCTGGCAGAAGAGACGCACAGCAGCGCGGCCGCTACTTTGCGATCCACCTATTTCTTCTCCTTGTTATTGGTTCCCTGCTTGTGGCGTCCGCAAGCGCCCAGACCGCCGTTGCTAAGGGATCGGTAGAAGGGTCGATCTTTACTCTGGACTCCGAAGGTCGCTCCTATGTGCCGGGCGCAAAGGTCACGTTACAGGCGCCCAATCCGCTTTTCACAGAGACGGACGAAAAAGGTCAGTATAGCTTCCACGATGTTGAGCCGGGAAAGTACTCGATAATTGCGAGCTTTCCTGGCTTGCAAACAGAGGAAGAGATCACGATAGCTGCCGGCGTGGCGCTGAAGGTTGAGCTGGAATTGAAGCCAGTCTCCGTTCAGACCTCAGTGACCGTCAGCGAGACCTCTAGCGATGCGGCAGCACCAGTCGCTACGGAAACCATCACGCAGAAGACGATTGATGACGCTCCCAACGCGAACGAGCGATTTGAAAGCTTGCTGCCGTTGGTACCCGGAGTGGTGCGCGGTCCCGACGGACGAATCAACATGAAGGGCGCACGCAACACCCAGAGCGGAGCGCTCGTGAATAGCGCGAACGTAACCGATCCGGCCACGGGCAGCCCGGCAATCAACCTACCGATCGACGTAGTGTCTTCCGTACAGGTCATCTCTGATCCTTACGACCCGCAGTACGGCAAGCTCGCCGGAGCGGTATCGAGTGTCGAGACAAAAACAAGTGACTATGAAGGCCGGCATTTCTCGATCCAGAACATAATGCCGCGGCCGCGATTCCGCGACGGCAGTTTGATGGGTGTCGAATCGGCAACCCCGCGAATGACCTATACAGGTCCGCTGGTGAAAGACAAGATTGCAATTACCGAGTCTCTTGAATATCGATTTGTTCGAACTCCGGTTACCAGCTTGCCGCCGCTGGAGCGCGATCAGAAGCTGGAAGGATTCAATTCTTATACTCAATTAGACTTCAACATCAGCAACAAGCAGACGGCGACGGTTTCAGCAGCAGTCTATCCACAAAAGCTCGAGTACATGGGGCTGAATACCTTCACACCACAGCCCTCGACGGCGGATTATCACCAGACCGGCTATCAGCTTTACGGACAAGATCGCTATCTGACAGGGTCAGAAAGCGCTCTGACATCGCAGCTCAGCTATAAGACTTACGACGCCGATACCACCGCCGAAGGCAGTGGCGCTTATCAGCTACTTATCGACACCACCCAGGGAGCATTCTTCAATCAGCAGCGCAGGCGAACCAATCGCTTGGATTGGCAGGAGAGCTACGCGTTTGCCCCTAGGCAATTCCTCGGATCGCACAAACTTAAGGCAGGGATGGACTACTCGCGCTCGGCATTCGACGGGCGTGAGACTTTTCTTCCTGCCGCGTTGGTGGGCTCTTCGAGCCAGACTATCGAGCGGATTACCTTCACAGATCCAAGTTCCTTCAGGGTTCACCAGAACGAGGCGGCGTTTTATGTCGCCGATGAGTGGAACCCGATTCAGCGCGTTACCTTCACGCTCGGCCTTCGTTCTGACACAGACAGCGTTACCGACAGCACACACATCGCGCCTCGCGGTGGAGTGATGGTGGCGCTGACCAAAGATGGGAAGACGCTGCTCAAGGGCGGCGGCGGGATCTTCTATGATCGCGTGCCCCTAATGTATCCGGTGTTCGAGTCTTTCCCTGACCGCACCGTATCGCTGCTCAATTCAAGCGGTGGCGTAGTCAGCTCCACGGCATATACCAACCGCATCATGGGCGGACTGCAGAATCCACGCAGCACGGCGTGGAACGTGGAACTGGAACGGCAGATCACGAACAGCTTCACCGTCCGCGTTGGATATGAGTCGCGCAATACCGCGCGCGACTTCGTTGTATCACCCTTGGCACAAAACAATTCCGGAATCATTGCTCTTTCTAATGGGGGTAGTAATTCCTACCGCGAGTTCCAGGTGACAGGCAGCTATCACACCAGCCGATTCCTGTTGAATGGCTCGTACGTGCGGTCCCGGGCATATGGCAACCTGAATGATCCCTTCTTATTCTTCGGCAACTACCCCCAGGCGGTCATTCAGCCAGATGCACAGGGCCGCTTATCCTTCGACGCGCCCAATCGATTCATAGTCTGGGGCGATATTGCAGGACCCTGGAAGCTGAGCGTGACCCCGGTGTGGGACACCCATACCGGATTTCCGTACTCGACACAGGATGAATACCGCGAGTACATCGGACAACGTAACAGCAACCGTTACCCGCGCTTCTCCTCCACCGACGTTCAGGTAACCCGGCCCTTCACCGTTCACATGGGCGAGCGGCAGCTCAAATTGCGCGCCGGTGTCGCCGTATTCAACGTCTTCAATCACGACAATCCACGCGACGTGCAGACCATTGTCAATAGTTCGCACTACGGCGATTTCTACAACGATGCATGGAGGACGTTTCGCGGAAAGTTGGTCTTCCAATGGTAGCCATGAAAAAGCATTTGCTCATTATCGCTCTCCTAATGTGTGCATTTAGACCGTTACTTGCCGAGACTCCCCCTGTCACCGGGCCCAGCGCAGATGAGGTGATGGCGAGGGTATTCGCCAAAGATTCCATGCGCGAGGCCATGAGCGGTGGGTATACGGGAAAGCGCGAATATGTCCTGGAGAACCATCGCATGGACAAACGCGCCGAGATGCAAGTGACAGTGTCATGCGATCCCGACGGCACTAAGCACTTCGAAGTGATCTCCGAAGATGGTTGGAAGTCAGCCCACAAGCATGTACTGCATAAGATGCTGGATTCAGAGACCGAAACATCGCAGCCAAATAGCCGCCCAAAGACACGGCTGATACCTGACAACTACGAGTTCAACCTTGTGGGTTCGGACTACATCGACGGCAGGCTGGCATACGTCATTGGAGCTATTCCCAAGCGCAGTGACAAGTACCTGTTTCGCGGACGTGTGTGGGTCGATGCGGAGGACTACGCGGTCGTGCGTGTTGAGGGCCAACCAGCCAAGACCGCGTCATTCTGGATCCACAGCACTCACTTCATTGCGCAATACCAGAAGAGTGGCCCGTTCTGGTATCCGAGTTCGACGACCAGCGTTACCGACGCAAGAATCTTCGGAATTACAGCCGTAGATATCCGCTATTTCGACTATAGACCGGTCGCGGCTTATCAACAGCAGCAAAGCAATTCACAACCCCTTGAGGCACACTATGTCCAACACTAAACTCGCTCTCATCCTCGCTGCTGGAAACGGAAAGCGGCTCGCCGCTCGATCAGGAGAACTTCCCAAGCCACTGGTGCGATTACATGGCAAGCCGCTGCTGGAGCACGTCATGCGCGGCGCTCACCAGGCAGGAATCGAGCGCTTCGTCATCGTTGTCGGCTATCGCGGCCACCTGATTCAGCAGTGGTGGAAAACCAGTCCGGTGCGTGACCTGCCTGTGACCTGGGTGGAGAACCCGGAGTATCTGAAGGACAACGGCGTCTCGGTATTGCGGGCAAAGCCGGAGATCCGCGAGCCGTTTCTGCTGCTCATGTCAGACCACATCTTCGAGTCCGAGACGGCCCGAACTCTGCTGCACCAACCCGTGCGCGATGGCGAAGTCATCCTCGCGGTCGACAAGAACATCGATTCCGTCTTCGATCTGGACGATGCCACCAAGGTTAGAATGCGGGGCGAGCGAATCGTAGAGATTGGAAAGAACCTTCGCTTGTACAACGCGCTGGATACCGGCATGTTCCACTGCACGCCGGCGCTGTTCCAGGCTCTCGAAAGAGCGATGTTCAACTGGAACTGCTCGTTGTCCGACGGACTACGGCTGCTGGCAAGCTGCGGGAAGTTCAAGGGCTTCGACATCGGAGGAGCCCACTGGCAGGATTGTGATACTCCCGAGGCCCTGGACTATGCGAGGGATGTCTTCTCAGACGTTGCCGTGCCGAACTCGATAAGTTCGCAGGCTATTTATGTCTAAAGTCTCGCCACAAACGTCCCGATATTTGCGGACCGCCGGCGCAATACTCGGTACGGCACTACTAATTTCTCTGATCGTCAGGGCTGGATCCGACAAGCTAATAGAAAATGCCAGGACGATAGGCTGGGGCATTCTCCTCGTGCTCGGGCTTGCCGGCATTGGACATATCGTAAAGACTTGGGCCTGGCGGCTGACATTACCTGCGGAGCGCAAGAAGGTTTCCTTCTCACGCACGCTGGGGCTTCGGCTGGTATCCGAAGCGATTGGGCAGTTTGGTTTCGTGGGACAGATGGTGGGAGATGCGACCAGAGGATCGCTGCTGACGTCGGACCTCCCTGCTTCCAATGTGGTCTCGTCGGTGGCGTTGGATCGTGGTCTCTTTACGCTCAGCGGGCTGATCGTCACCATTGCAGGATTTGCGGCACTGCTCTTCATGCCGACTGTATCTCGAGGGTTGAGAGTAACCGCGAGTATCTCTGCGGTCATTTTGTTCATGCTTTTGGCGTTGTCGGTATGGGCTGTCCGGCGCGGATTACCGGTACTGTCAGGCCTGGCTCGAGCAGCGGGTCGCCTTCCCTGGTTGAAAAACTGGCTGCAGCGTGAAGAATCTGTGATTGCTGCTGCGGAACAGCAGCTTCTCACCTTCCATAGTCAACAGCCAAAAGCCTTCTGGATCAGCACTCTTCTCAATTTCCTGGCGCACGGGCTAGCTATCGCTGAGGTTTACCTGATCCTCCTGCTGGTGGGAAGCAAGGTCACCCTCACAGGTGCCTTGATGCTCGAGGCCCTTACGAAGCTCATCAACGCCGTCGGAACCATCAATCCCGGAAACGTTGGCACCTACGAGGGCGGCAACATGGCCATCGTGAAACTGGTTGGGCTGGCCCCCGCTGAGGGTCTAACCCTGGGACTATGCCGCCGCTTCAGGAGCATCGTTTGGGCAATTATCGGTGGCATCTGCCTGCTTTACTTCTCTCGCTTAAAGAAAACCTCGAAACCGCACCAAAGCACGGGTCAGAAAACGGAGCCGAACATGTTGCAACAGGAAACAGGACAGAACGACGGAATCGCGCCGCTCCCGTTGAAAGTCGCGATCGTACTTGCGAATCAGACGGTCTCGAATTCGGATTTGTCGCATTCCGCCTTGGCGGAAGTCGGCGCACTCCCCCTTGTGCTGCGTGCGATCGTAAGCGCACGCAGCGCAGGCGCCGATCGCGTCGTGGTTGTGGTTGACCCGGTGAACGGCGCTCCGCTCCGCAACAACTTGGCTCGGACGGGGCGTCTGCCTTCATCTGTCGAGTGGGTTAAGATGCCATCACACAGTGCCGCCATTAGCGCCGTTTTGGGCAGCGTTGCTCTCGATGCTAGTCGCGTGATTCTGGTCCGAGGAGATTGCAGCTATCATCCTTCTCTATATCGGACGGCAAGCGAATGGGATGGAACTGGTGTCCTTGAACTCAGCTCGCACAAAGCATCCATCGGACTCAGCGTGCTGTCGAGAGAGGTGGCGCTGGATATTGCTATGTGTTCCGGATCAGAGGTGCGGACTCTAGACGACCTGCATACCTGGGTTCACCGGCACCAGGCAAAGGTGTATGACCAAGCCGTATCCGACGACATGTGGCAGGCAGTCGCGACCGAAGAAGATCGCGTGGCCGCAGAAGCAAAGCTCGATGGTTGGCTTGTCAAACCTACAGACGGTATCTTTGCGCGAATGAACCGGCGGGTATCCATACCCATTAGCCGTCAGCTCATCAAGCTTCCGATCACGCCCAACATGGTTTCATTGTTTACCTTGGGCGTGAGTCTTGCGTCGGGACTGTACTTCGCATTCGGCGGATACTGGAACACGCTTACTCGGTGCTGCGCTGTCTCTCTGGGCCAGCATTCTCGACGGCTGTGATGGAGAGGTCGCCCGCCTGAAGCTTCAGTCGTCGGCCTTCGGTTGCTGGTTGGACACGATTTGCGACTACCTTTATTACATCTTCATCTTCGTCGGAATGACGGTTGGACTGGTCCGTAGTACGGAGAAACACGAGCTATCTAACCTGGGGCGGAATGCTCATGTTGGCGCGATGGCCACTTTCGTTGCGGCCTCCATCGGACGTAAACGACTATCAGGGCAGCGTCCGGAGCAGTATCTGGCGGTGTGGCAGAAGAAGGCTGAAAGCAAAATGTCAAATCCCCTGGCATATATTGGCCGGCATCTCGAGTTCATGATCCGTCGTTGTTTCCTGCCGTACGCGCTTCTTGGGTTTGCACATCTTTAGACTGACTTGGGTACCTATACGTGTGGGAGCAGTCGGGGCAAATTTCGCATGGATCATCTCAGCGCTGGTTACCGTTTCCATAAAACCTTTACCGGGCAGCGTTCTCGGCCAGTTCGGCGGCTGCGGCCAGTCTCTGAAGATACGCTGCGCTAGCGTAGACAGAGAACTATGCTGGTTTGATTATCCGGGTGAGACGTGATGGAAGAGCTTGAAACAGGATCATTCGTTTCAGCAGCCGATTCCTGCGCACTCGGACCTGCGATCCGGGTGGTCAGCTGGAACATAAATCGCGGTCTGCAGCTACCCGGAATACTCGATTTTCTCAGCAAAGCGTCCGCGGACCTGATCCTGCTGCAGGAAGCAGATGTAAATGCCCGGCGGACGCAGTACCGCAACATCGCTCGAGAAATCGCGCAGGCGTTGCGTATGAACTATGTCTTCGGGCGAGAATTCGAAGAACTGACACAGAGCAATCCCCAGCTCGCCTGCCTACCACGGCCAGGCTACGCTCTCGAAGCTTCCGATTCTGTCATCGCGCATACTCACGTTTGGCAGGCAATCAGGTTTTTGGCGCCCGCGCTGGTTCATTCCGCAGCTCGAAACTGTCACAACGACGACTGGGAGGGAGGATGGCGCTCGTAAGTCACGTCGCATGGTCAGAAAGACAGCTGCTGGTGTACAACCTTCACTTGGAAAGTCGTGGGAACGACCGGCTTAGATCCAGTCAATTAGCTGAGGTTGCTTCAGACATTCACCAATATGGCTCGGAGTTTGCCGGTGGTCGTAGGCGGTGACTTCAATTTCGAGCTTTCGCGTGACCCGGGTATTTCGGTCGTGAATGGCGCTACCTTACGAAATCCTTTCAACCATGACAATCATCCTTCAACCACAACGCGGCCTCGATTGGGTCCTCCACGGGCGGTTGATTGGATCCTGGTTGGCGGCCCGCTACGTTATGACCGGCCTGAACTGCACAACGACGTCGTTGCTTCCGATCATTATCCGCTGTCGGTCGCACTGCATATCAGCTGACCCTTGTCACACGTATGTTTTTACTGCTACCGTCGATTGCTATTCGTAGGTGAGCATAGATGGCAGTTTCCTAAACATTGAACGAAGAAGTCAGGGATGGCACGCTATGGCTGGTTTCGGGAGCGACTTGGTTTGCGGTGAAAAGGAAGTTGCAGTCGCTCGCAAATCGACGCAGCATATACCCCTCCAGCCATAAAGGATGCGCCGATACTTGCCAGCCAAGCCAGAACCTGCTCGCCCACCGAATCGATATGACACACATCGCTTATATCGACAATGAGGCCTTTCGGAACAGGACCACCCATCAGCAAGGATTTAGCCTCTCTTGCCCATTCTGCGACAAGACAGCCTTCCAGCTTGAGTGTTGGACCATCAGCCATTTGGTTAATCTGAGCTCGAAACATGGGTCTCCATCGCGGCAGTTGCCTCTTTTCTCTGGTTTTGTATGTGCAAAGCTCGTGCCAACTTCACCGTCCCTATGTGGCTCTAGAATGTTGGGATTACCCAGAGTTAGAACAAACTGATTGCCTTCATCTGGTCATTGTCCGGATAAGGGCGGGTTTACCTCTGCCGAGCTGTAGCTAACGCTGGTTTATTGCCTTCTGGATGGCTACATACGTGCTTGTAGAAGTTCATGTGATTAGAAATCGAGAGCAACCCAAATATGCTTCCAACTTCCTCCTGATAATCCCCCCACGCACAAGCGGCCGGACCGAAAGGTCCGGCCCTCCCGCCGCATTAAGAAACCTATGCCTCTGCGGAACGTGCGGCAAGAGTACTCATGAGAATCTCCGGAGCCTTTAAAGGAGTAAGGAAAGAATGAGATCTGAGCTGGTGTTTGCAGCCGAACAGACGCTGCCTAATCGGTATAGCCTCTGCCGCGTGGTCTCCATAGCTACCCGTAAGTTCCATCAGCCTAACACTCGTGTTGAGGAAACTACGGACGCGGTTCTAAGGCACATAGCCAACGCAGGCGCCGCTGTAGTGGAGCTCGACCAAACCGAAGTCCAAGTCACAACCCTTTTGGTGGCGAGTGACCCTGCCGAACTTCGGGCATGATTGACTTCTACTGTGGCCTTGCGTTGTAACGCGACTGTCGAATTTCCATCTAGCCGCAAGACGATCCTCCAACCTAACCGCCTAGTCTGACGATCTCCACGGGCGCGATTTTCCTGTCACGCTTTCCAGCACACGAATAAAATGCGGTGCCCGCATGCGGGCATTGACCTTGCCCAACCACAGATCTTGGGCAGCCGCTCGCCCGCGTAAGTGCGTTGAAACGCGAAGCTTAGCCCCACATACCGGTTGGCACCCTTCATGCACAAGTCAGACCGTCTCGTTAAGAAAGCTCGAATGGGCACTTGTGCGCAGGAAGGTATTGGAATGTGTTGCAGAACTCCTAAGAAACAAGAAGCATGGATCACCCGAATCATCATCACCGCGGCTCTGGGAATACTGAGCGCAGGGATGGTGGCATGCAGCAAAGGCAACGCTGCCGTGCCAAACATCGTGACCGAAGTATTGATTGCGCAACCGGTTCAGCACGACGTCCCACTTCAGCGTGAATGGGTCGCGAGTTTGGACGGTTACGTCAACGCTGACATACGACCACAGGTGTCCGGCTACATCATTAGCCAAAACTACAAAGAAGGATCGGCGGTCAGCAAAGGACAGGTCCTGTTCGAGATAGACCCAAGACCTTTCCAGGCTGCTCTTGACAGCGCCAAGGCACATCTGGCCCAGGCGCAGGCCGAGTTGGGCAGAACGGCGCTCGATGTAGAGCGTGATACTCCACTAGCTGAGCAGAAGGCAATTGCCAAGGCTCAGCTCGATACTGAAATCCAGGCCAAGCTCGCGGCCCAGGCAGCTGTCGAGTCGGCAAAGGCGACAGTCGAACGCGCACAACTCGATCTCGGCTGGACGAAGGTTACTTCGCTGGTCGATGGAGTGGCGGGGATCGCGGAAGTACAGATGGGCAACCTGGTGGGACCCAATGTTCACCTGACTTCCGTTTCGCAAGTGAACCCGGTCAAGGTCTATTTCCCAGTGAGCGAGCAGGAGTACTTGCGAGCACAACACATCACCACAGGGGGACAGCAGATCAACCTGTTCGAAAGCTCCCCTGAGCTGATCCTGGCCGACGGCTCGGTGTACCCGCTTAAGGGCAAAATCCTGCTAACGGATCGTCAGATCGACCCCAACACCGGAACCATTCGAATGGTTGCGGCATTTCCTAATCCGGGCAACAAATTGCGGCCTGGCCAGTACGGGCGTGTGCGGATACAAACCAGCATCCAGCAGAATGCGCTGCTGGTGCCGCAGAGTGCAGTGAAAGAGCTTCAGGGCGGTTACCAGGTCGCGCTTCTCGGTCCCGACAACAAGGCCGTCATTCGACAAGTTAAGGCTGGAGAGAAGGTCGGAGCGATGTGGGTGATCGACGAAGGTCTGAAGCCGGGCGACCAGGTGATTGTGGAAGGCATTGAGAAGGTGAAGGATGGGACCCCGGTCGTTCCTAAACCGGCGAACGTTCAGGCGGAGGGGCGGTAAGTCATGTCTGAGTTTTTCATACGGCGTCCGATCGTAGCCATCGTCATCTCGATCCTTATGGTGATCATTGGCGCGATCACCATCGTGAGCCTGCCCGTTGCGCAGTTTCCAGACATTGCTCCCCCGGAGATAAAGCTGCAGGCTCTATACCCCGGTGCCGATGCCGAGACGATGGAGAAGGCCGTCGCCACGCCCATCGAGCAGCAGATCAACGGCGTGGACAACATGGATTACATGTACTCGCTGAGCTCGACCAACAATTCGAGTACAAATCTGTTTGTCAATTTTGATCTAAAGACAGATCCCAATACGGATCTCCTCCTCGCCCAATCACGCCAGCAACTGGCGAATGGCCAGCTTCCTCAGGAGGTCAATGCGCTCGGGATCGACGTGAAGAAGTCGCTGACCTCTCCGATGATGCTGGTCGCGTTGTACTCCCCAAAGGGGACGCACGATGCGAAGTTCCTGTCCAACTATGGCTATATCAATCTCAAGGAGCCGATTGCGCGCTCTTACGGCGTAGGACAGGTGCAGATCTTCGGCATCGGTGAGTACGCGATGAGAATCTGGGTGAAACCCGATCAACTGGCGAAGTTGGGTATCACCGTCAGCGAAGTATCCGAAGCGGTGAAAGCACAAAATACGGTAAATCCGGCCGGTCAGGTTGGAGGCGAACCGGCCGCCGACGGCCAGCAGTTCACGTATGCGGTTCGTGCCCAGGGCCGGCTTAAGACGCCGGAAGAGTTTGGCGACATCGTCATCCGCGAAAACAGCGATGGCGGTGTGGTACGCGTGAAGGACGTGGCCCGGGTGGAATTGGGCTCCCAGGACTATACCTGGGTCACGCGACTCAACGGCAAGCCCTCGGCCCTCATCGGCATTTATCAGCTGCCCGGTTCGAATGCGGTGCGAAGCCGCGGAGGGTGTCCAGAAGCTGATGACCAAAATGAAGGCGAGCTTCCCGGCGGACATTGATTACGCCGTCACCCTGGACACAACCGATGCCGTGAAGGCAGGCATGCACGAGATCGTGCAGACCCTGGTGGAAGCTTTCATCCTTGTCATTATCGTCGTCTATATCTTCCTGCAAGACTGGCGGGCCACCATCATTCCCATGTTTGCGGTGCCAGTCTCGCTGGTGGCTACGTTCGCTGTATTCCCGTTATTCGGTTTCTCGGTTAATACGCTGTCGCTTTTCGGATTAGTGCTGGCGATCGGCCTGGTGGTGGACGATGCCATCGTGGTGGTCGAGGGCATACAACACCACATCGAGGAAGGTCTGACTCCGAAGGAAGCGGCTCGCAAAGCCATGCAGGAGCTGACCGCCCGGTGGTTGGTATAGCCCTGGTACTGTCAGCGGTATTCGTCCCCACCGTGTTCATTCCGGGCATCACCGGCCGCCTGTATCAGCAATTTGCATTGACCATCGCGATCTCCGTCATCATTTCAGCCTTCAACGCCCTGACCTTGAGCCCGGCGCTTGGAGCATTGTTTCTCCGGCCCAAGAAGGAGACTCATGGGCCGTTGGCGAAGTTCTTTGCCTGGTTCAATCGCAAGTTTGAGAGCGGCACCAATCTGTATGTGCGGACGTGCCACGGATTGATACGGAAAACCGCCTTCGCCCTCGTGATCAGTCGCCGTCTTTGGCAGTCGCGGTTGTGTTCTTCGGGAAGAAATTGCCCTCCAGCTTCCTGCCTGACGAAGATCAGGGATACATGTACGTCCAGATGCAACTGCCCGAAGCATCTTCCCTGGAAGCGACCTCGGACGCAGCCCGCGAGGTCGAAGCTGTCCTGAAGTACACGCCGGGCGTCAAGTACACCAGCACGGTCATGGGATTCAGTCTCCTCAGTCTGACACGCACCAGCTACAACGCGTTCTTCTGGGTGACGCTGCAGCCATGGGAAGAGCGCAAGAGATGGAGGAGCAGTACAAGGTAATCAAGGCGAAGCTGAACCTTAAACTACTTACGCTTCCTCAAGGCACCGTCTTCGCCTTCTCTCCACCGGCAATCGCTGGAGTGGGCACCTCGGGCGGATTCCAGTTTGTGCTGGAAGACCGGGCGGGCAAGGACCCCGAATTCCTGGTGAACAACCTGAACAAGTTCCTCGAGGCCGCCAAGAAGCGACCCGAGATCGGGATGATCACCACAACCTACATTCCGAACACGCCGCAGAAGTTCGTGGATGTGGACAAGGAGAAGGTACTGAAGCAAGGCGTGAAGCTCAGCGACGTCTACGACACCCTTCAGGCCTACATGGGTGGGTTGTTCGTCAACTACTTCAACGATTTTGGCCGTGCCTGGCAAGTGCGCGTGCAGGCGGAAGCGCCTTACCGCTCCAACCTGGACTACGCAGGACAGTTCTATGTGCGCAATGCCAAGGGCGAGATGGTGCCGCTTTCGGCGCTGACCCGGTTCGAGACGCGTTACGGGCCGGAATACAAAATGCGCTTCAATCTGTACTCATCGGCCCAGATTATCGGCAGTGCTGCGCCGGGCTACAGCTCGGACCAGGCGACCAACGCACTGGAAGAAGTCTTCCACCAGACAATGCCATCGGAGATGGGCTTCGACTACATGGGCATGTCACGGCAGGAGCAAAAGGCCCGCGAGGGCATCCCATCCTCGGTCATCTTCGGGGTCTCGCTGCTGTTCGTGTTCCTCATTCTCGCGGCGCTGTACGAAAGCTGGTCGCTGCCGTTCAGCGTGCTGCTGAGCACACCGATCGCGGTGGCTGGAGCATTCGGACTCCTATGGCTGCGTCGTACCGTGCTGGGGATGATCTTCCCCGCCTTCATGGTGCAGATCGACAACGACGTTTACTCGCAGATCGGGCTCGTAATGCTGATCGGCCTGGCAGCCAAGAACGCAATCTTGATTGTCGAATTTGCCAAGGAGCAACACGAAGTCTATGGCAAACCGATCGTAGATGCAGCGTTAGACGGCGCCAAGCTCAGGCTCCGGCCAATCCTGATGACCTCGTTCGCATTCGTTCTCGGCTGCGTGCCCTTGTTCATCGCCAGCGGCGCAGGTTCTGTGGGCAGGCAAATCATGGGCACCACCGTAATTGGCGGGATGTTGGCCGCGACCGGCATTGCCATCTTCATTATTCCGGCGCTGTATGTACTGGTGGAAAAGATGGCAGGTCTGAGAAGGCAAGAAGAGCAACAGGTTCCCGCGCTTTCAAAACCGGCTGCGGTGCAAGGAGACTAACGTGAAAAAGCTGGCAACAATACTAGTGCTGATTTCGCTGGGCACCGGCTGCACGGTTGGTCCCAATTACAAGCGACCAACGGTGGATGTGCCGGGCGGATTCCGAGGCGCCGCGCCGTCGGCGGACGGCGCACAGTCCGGCATGCAACCTGGTGAGAAGAAAGCCGACCAGCAATCCAGCCCACAAGCCTCGCAATCGGCGGTTGTCTCGATCGGCGACGAGAAGTGGTGGGAGGTTTTTCAGGATCCGCAGCTCCAGGAACTGATCCGAACTGCCCTCAAGAATAACTACGACGTCAACATTGCGGCGGCGCGAATTCTGAAGGCCCAGGCGCAACTAGGCATCACGCGTGCTGACCAACTGCCCACATATCGGCAGGCGCCGCCGCCATCAATGCGGGTATACCCAAGAACACAGATCACTCCCAATACCGAGACCAACGTAAACGCAGTCGGTGCCGGCTTTAATTGGCAACTCGACTTCTGGGGGAAATACCGCCGCGCCACCGAAGCGGCACGCGCCAATCTGGTTGCGGCACGCTGGGCGCGGGAGTACGTGATTACTACGCTGGTGAGCGATGTCGCTGCTTCGTACTTCCAGCTTCGTGCGCTGGACCTGCAATTGGAGATCTCCCGCCGAACGTTGGCGGCTCGCAAAGAGTCGCTCAAGCTGACCCAGACCTTGGTAAGCGGCGGCGCGACCAACATGCTTGACCAGCGCCAGGCGGAGCAACTGGTCGCCGCTGCGGCAGAAAGTATTCCAGATCTCGAACGCCGTATTCAGCAGCAGGAGAACTACCTCAGCACTCTGCTGGGCAGCAACCCTGGCCCCATCGCGCGCGGCCTGCCGCTGATCGAGCAGCCCCATCCGCCAGAGGTGCCGGCCGGACTTCCTTCCAGCTTGCTGGAGAGGCGGCCCGACATCCGGGAAGCCGAGCAGCAACTCGTGTGCTGCCAACGCGCAAATCGGAGTAGCGA
Source organism: uncultured Acidobacteriaceae bacterium (assembly GCA_963819645.1). GTDB lineage: Bacteria > Acidobacteriota > Terriglobia > Terriglobales > Acidobacteriaceae > CAVVDY01. Next base: position 856,955 of record CAWFWZ010000001.1, on the reverse strand, counting down.
AGGCCGCCTACTACCCCAACATTTCTTTGACCGCAAACGCGGGATATGCCAGCTCGGCGCTGACTAGCTTGTTTACAGGCCCGGCCGGTTGGTGGGCTTTCGGAGGCTCACTGATGCAACCGATATTCACCGGCGGCAGAATCAAGTCGGGCGTCAGGTACACCGAGGCGCAAAAACAGGAGATGCTGCTGACCTATCAAAAGACGATTCAGGAGGCCTTTCGCGGTGTCTCTGACTCGCTGGTCGCATATCAAAAGGACCGCGAGTTTCGCGAATTTCACGAGCAATTGACGGCGGCCGCTCAGGATTCAGCGCGGCTGTCCGAAGTGCGTTATTCAGGGGGTCGCGCCAGCTACCTGGAAGTGCTGACGAACGAAACCAACCACTTCAATGCTGAGCTGGGACTCGCGCAGGCACGGCTCAATGAGCTTCTGGCTTTGGTGGATCTCTATAGAAACCTGGGCGGAGGTTGGCAGAGCTAACCGGCGACAAAGCCGGTCTGCAAGCGAGGTCGGCGCTATGGTGTGGTAAACGGAGTTTCCTGAGTCTATGACTTGGCTTCAACAGATTGGCGCAGCCGTCCTGCTGGTGGTGCTGACGCTGTGTCTGCAGTGTGCCGGTGTTGCTGCATTAATAAGCTGGGTAAGAACGGTAGCGTCAGATGACATTCAGCAGGTTCGGATGTCATACTCTGCCGCGCTGGTCATGCGAGCCACAATAGCCATTATCATCCTGCAGGGAATTGTCATTCTGCTGTGGGCCTGCTGCTATCGCTGGCTTTGCTTTCGGTCTTGGAACTCTGCGTTTTACTTCTCGGCAACTAGCTATTCGACCGTTGGATATGGCGATGTTGTCGTCCCGTTGAAATGGCGTCTGCTGGGGCCGTTAGAGAGCATGATGGGAGTACTGATGTGTGGTATATCCGTAAGCCTGTTGTTTGCGCTTATTACAAACCTGGTCGAGAAGGATCCAGGATCGCGAGCAGGTCCTGACAACGACAAACTAAGACAACGGGCGAGCTACGGATAGAGGAAGGCGGAATCGTCAGTGGATTTCACAACAGAGCAGCCATCACAGATACCAGCGCCAGATGTCAGTTATCGCACACTGCTCGAACTGGCAACTGCGATCGATAAACAGACGAGCGTGCAGGCCGTCCTGAAGAGTCTGCATAAGCTGCTATCGGCAATCCTTCATTTCGACGGCATTGCCATGATGCTGTTGACGGAAGATCGAAGGTCGCTGCGGCTGGTGGCGCTCGAACGAGGGTCGGCAGGACCTCACGTCGACCTTGGTGCTGAGGGTCCCTACGCAGGTACGGAAGCGGGTCGCGCGATCGAAGAACAGACGGACAATCTACGTTCCTGACATCCGGCAGGAGATGGTCCGCTTTCCGCAGACCGCTTCGCAGGCCAGCACCACCGAACTACGCGCCTCGTATATGGTGCCTGTTTCCACTTCCAGACGAAGGCTTGGCGTGCTGTGGTTCGGAACTCGGGAAGAGAGTGAACTTGGAGCGGATGACATCGCGCTCATGGAGGCCGTCGCCTCGCATCTGGCAACGGCTCTGGAGAGCGCGATGGCGAGCGATGCTGCGGACTCGTATCAGGGACAGTTGGTCGCCGAGCGCGACCGCTGGAGGCTGCTGCTCGAAATCAATAATCACGTCATCGCGCATCTTGACGTGAAGGCCTTGTTTCGCGCTGCCTGCAGCTCACTGCGTGAATATTTTGAGAACGACTACGCTGCGGTCTGGATCATCGACAAGGACCAGAATCGGCTGGAATGTGCCGCGATGGACTTCCCCGCCAGCCGCGGCTTCCTGGATGACATCACGATGCCGGCCCTCACCGGTGAGGACCTCCATAGAATGAGGACCCGCCAGCCCGAATTGTGGACCCGTGCGGAGCTGGAAGCGCTTCCAGCTACTATCCGTGACGCGTTCCTGTCCGAGGGCATCGAGGTGATGGTGGTCACAGCACTGCGCACGCCCAATGGTCCTCTGGGTGTGATGACGTTGGGGAGCAAGAGGCCAACTCATTTTCGCCGCGATGATCTCGATCTGCTGGGGCAGATTGCGACCCAGTTTTCGCTGGCGCTGGACAATGCACTTGCCTACGAAAAGTTGAATGCTTCGCGAACTGTGATTGAGGAGGAGCGCCTATACCTTGAGTCGGAGCTTCGGGCCGAATACAACTTCGAAGACATTGTGGGAAAGAGCGCGGCACTTCGCAAAGTCCTACAGCAAATCGAAATTGTTGCGCCTACGGATTCGACAGTGCTTTTGCATGGCGAGACGGGAACCGGCAAGGAGTTGATCGCGCGTGCCCTCCACAGCCTCAGCGCCAGAAAGAACCGCACCTTCGTTCGCCTGAATTGTGCTGCTATCCCCGCCGGACTGGTGGAGAGTGAACTGTTCGGTCACGAGAAGGGCGCCTTCACCGGTGCCCTGATGCAGAAAAAGGGACGATTCGAAATCGCCGATCAGGGAACGCTATTCCTCGATGAAATTGGGGACATCAGCCTCGAGCTGCAGCCAAAGCTCCTGCGAGCCTTGCAGGAGCACGAATTTGAGCGATTGGGCAGCGCCAAGACGATTAAGGTCGATGTCCGGCTGATCGCTGCGACTCACCGCGACTTGCCATTGATGATGCGCAACCATCAGTTTCGCGAAGATTTGTTCTATCGGCTGAATGTCTTTCCCGTCGAGATTCCGCCGCTTCGGGATCGGCGTGAGGACATTCCTCTGCTCGTAAACTTCTTCGTCTCTCGACTGTCACGCAAGATGCAGAAGCGACATTGAGTCTATTCCCAAAGAAGCTATGGAAGCACTTAACCAATGCACCGTGGCCCGGCAATATCCGCGAACTGGAAAACTTCATCGAACGAGCGGTGATACTGACGCAAGGCAGCGAGCTCCGGGTCCCACTGAAGGAGCTGAAGAGATCCTCGGCCGTCAGCACCTCCGGGTCGACCTTTGAGGAAGCAGAGCGCCAGGCGATTGTGGAGGCACTCAAAACCGCGCGCGGGAAAATCTCCGGGACAAGGCGGCGCAGCGGAGCTCCTGGGACTCAAACGCACAACGCTGCAGAACAAGATGCGCAAGCTGGGAATTGCGCGTACTCCTGCCGACATAGCACCAGCCTGAGAAGTAAGTCAGAGACTGAAACCTTACAGTCGCGCTATAAGAATGCCTGCCGTCCTAACCAGCTTGTAAATAACTTCGACTCTGCGTGCCCTGCCAGAATCGGGGCCGTCAAGAGCAACCAGGAGGTCACTTACCTGATGACCTAACCTGCCACAGCCGTACTCTGCCCCGTCTCCATCAGCAACGAGACTGCTTAACTAACAATAACAACAGCAACTATGAAAGGAATCTGTCAACATTATGAGTAAGCCCATCATCAACAGGGTCAGTCGTATTTGGTCCTATCTTCCCGTTGTGCTTGTCCTGGCGTTCAGTATGAGCGCGTGGGCACAATGGTCCAACGATCCCATGCAGAATCTTGCGTTGTCGAATATCCCGGGAGCCGATCAAGTACAGCCAAAGGTTCTGCCACTGTCGGACAATGGCTTCTTTGTAAGCTGGTTTAATAACAATCCTAATGATCCTCCTGCCACAGGGATATGACGTTTACTTGCAGCGTCTGAACGCCACCGGATACGAACAACTCCCGCACGATGGTGACCAGATTGCGAAACTTACGAATACGTCTACCGAAGACTATGGCCTTGGCATCGACAGCCAAGGCAATTCCTTGTTGGCCTTTCTCGATACCCGCGAAGGCGCCAATCAGCAAGTAACGGTTACAAAGGTCAGCCCAGCCGGCCAACCCCTTTGGGGACCTGATGGTATTCAGGTCACCGCCGGTACTCCCGGCGCCCACAATCCAAAGGTTGCGGGGACCTCGGATGGCGGTGTAGTCGTAGCGTGGACCGCCTCCGGACCCAAATACACCTTCGTTGTGCTTCAGAAATTCGACGCCAATGGCAATCCGCAGTGGCCGGCGATGAGCCTTGTCAACCAAGGCATTATCCTGTCGGAGAACAAGGCCGACTACATTGTGTGTGACTTGCACGCGGCGGAAGATGGATCCGTCATTGTGTCTTTCAGCCGCGACACCGGTTTCCGCAGCGAACGTTACCTTTACGCGAACAAGATCTCCGCATCAGGAAAACTGTTGTGGGGTTCCGGTCACGAGAAGGTGTTTACCAGCGGCACGCTGCAGTTAGGCAATTTCCCAACATTCCTTTACGACGGCGCCGGCGGAGCGGTTTTTGCCTGGTATACCAGCGCCCCGGCACTGCAGTCGTTTGTGCAACATATCAACGCCGACGGTACGGAAGCCTTCCCGCACAACGGGGTGGCGGTCTCAACCAACGCTTCGCAGGTACGAGTCGAGCCTTCGGCTGCTTACAACCCGCAAACCAAAGACATCTTTGTTTCCTGGGAAGAAGAGGACTCGGTGCAGAGTATGAGCGGCGTATACGCACAGCGGATCGACGCAACCGGCACACGGCAGTGGAGCGACAACGGTTTGGCCATTGTGCCCTTGCAGGTGAATGCCGAAATCTCAGAAAGCACAGTGCAGATCGGCAACCACGCCTTCGTGTTCTGGATTGAGCAGCAGGTAGATATGACGGGCACCATCCAGGGAGTGCAGATGGATGCGACGGGTGCTTATGCATGCTCGCAGTTTCCGGTCAGCTCTCTCGAGGTGAGCAAATCACGGCTGGCAACCGCACAGGCGTCGAATGGGAACACCGCGATCGCTTTCCAGGATTACCGCTACGGGAGCTTCCCAAGCGGCTCGGCTGTCTTCATCCAGAACGTCAACCCGGATTGCACGCTCGGGAACGAGGGCCGCTAGGTATCCAGTAATTCCCTGAACTGCTTGAACGACGCATCCCCGGGTTTCGTAGTTAGCCCGGGGATGCGTCTCGTTCTGTCGGCAATGTTCGAAATGGTTGCGCGTATCTCGAGGTATGAGGGCTAATCGGTGTGTTGCCTCGTCCACTTATGAAGCACGAACTCCTGCACGATGCCAAGAACCATACGGCCACCGATGCCGATCGCTGCGCTGCGGACAACGAGTCCTGCGCCGCGGTCCTGGCTGGGATAGTAGGCGTTCGCGAGCGCGCCGGAGGCCAAGTCGCCCAGGATGTTCGAGTAGTTGATCTCTCGTCGACCGTCGTCCCCCCTTGCTATAAAGGGAGTTGACATCGCGTGCAGAATGCGGGATTTCGTCGTGCCTGTACCTTGGTAGAAGTAGCGTGGATCCTGATGCAATAACGAAGGAAGTACAGCATCACCCAGCAAGATGTTGCTGTATCCCCCTGCAAAAGCGGCCCCCAGGCGTTTGCCGTAGCCAGCTGCGCCTTGGGCATACCCTGGGTAGCCGGCGGCCTGATAAATTGCAGCATTCACACCGAAGCCGGCAATCGTGACCGGGTCGGTGAGGGCCTTCATCGCCAGTTGGAACTTCAGCTTCGGCGTGAGCGGGGCGGGGTCGTGCTCATACGTGACATAGAAGTTGGGTACTATGCCAAACACGCGCTGCTGCTCCTGGAGCTTGACTTGTTCAACGGCGACTTCCTCGGGACTAGTGGCACTAACTGCTGTCTCCACGTCCGCTATGCCGAGACTAATGTCAGTCACGATGAAAGACTGTCCTGCTTGCAGGACGATCTCGTTCGAACTCCAATTCTTGAGATCCGGAGCACTGACCTCGACTCGGGCTGGTGTTCCAGCTCTGACGTTTTCGAAGCTAAAGAAGCCGTTATCCCCGGTAACGAAGGTGCGACGTTCGTTCGGACCTTGCAAAACAACAAGTGCATTCGGAACCGTCGCCCCGGTGACATCCAGCACCGTTCCGAGGATGGTCGCTGTGTTCGAGGTTTCCGGCGGAACCTGTTGCGCCGGGCTAAAGGTAGCCGCGGCGATAGTAAAGAAAAGAGCATAGACAAGCGTACGAGTTACGGCAAACATGCCACTACTTAGGGCAAACGAGCAGCCAAAGCAGTTCGACGTAACTCGAAGCATTCATTGACTTTTCAGCCGTCAAGTGATTAAACGCCAAGCCGGACTGACGTTATATCGGCAGCTGAGACGATGGACTGGCAATCGCCTGGTCTGAGCGGTCATCTGGAATCCACCATGCAGCGGCTCCCGACCGTACCCCGCATACACTGACAAGCGGCAATGAGAGTGCTACATTACCGCGTAACCGGTGTAAAACTGAACGGGAACATATTGTCCGAGACTGTTCGGCTACGAACATGAGAAAGATAGCTTCTCGCCGACCGCTTCTGCGTCGTTTGACCTGGGGCTGCGGCGCGATCGCGGCCGTACTGAGCTGTTGTCTGAACTGTGTTTTGTTTCTCCCCGGCTCGGTTTACGCCCTCGATCCCAACAAACACATCACCCAGTACATACATACCTCGTGGCGAATACAGGATGGATCTCTGCCGGCGGGCATGTTCTCTATTACGCAAACCTCCGATGGTTTTCTCTGGTTTTCAGCTATCGCGCAAGGCGTATACAGATTTGACGGTGTACGGTTTGTTCCCTGGGTTCCGCCGGCCAAGATTAGTTCGATCCACATAGACAACGTCTACACCGACAACGCAGGCGGGCTCTGGGCGATAGCCGATCACGAAATCGCTCATATTAAGAATGGTGCCGTCACTGCTTATTTTGACCTGGAAGGAATCGGTGGGCGTGATGGCGTCAGCCGAGATGCCGACGGCTCGTTGTGGATCACGCGAGCCTCCAACCGGGTTTCAGACGCGCCACTTTGCCATATCAGTGATAGCGCCGCGAAGTGTTTTGGAAAATCCGATGGAATACCCATCGCCCCGGCGGACGCTGTGTTGGCCGACGGAGAAGGAGGTTTTTGGGTCGGAGGACAGACGGCCCTTGTCCACTGGCGTGCCGGCGTCTCGCAGGTCTATCCCATTGAAGGACTGAAGTCCAATACCGGTGATGTTGGGATAAATAGCCTGGTCCGTGGCGCGGATGGATCGCTCTGGGTCGGCATAGCTGCGGCCGGGCCCGGACTGGGACTTGGAAAACTGAAGGACGGGCTGTTTCGTCCATTCATAACCCCCACCTTCGATGGAAGTGAACTGTCGGTCTACGACATGATGGTGGATCGCGATGGCAGTCTTTGGGTCGCTAGCCTGGGAAAAGGCATCTTCCGCATCCGCGGAGATGTCGTGGAGAACTACGGACGAACAGAAGGCCTATCCAGTGATACGGTAACGGCTCTCTTTCAAGACAGAGAGGGAATCGTATGGGCTGCGACTACGAATGGTATCGACAGCTTTCGCGATCCGCGCATTGCCACGTTTTCCGCCTCAGAAGGATTGGGCAAGGATGCAGTAACAGGTGTTCTAGCAGGCCAGGATGGCACGATCTGGATTGCCAATTCTGGATCGTTCGATCACATCGTTAACGGGAACGTCTCGTCTATTCGAGCGGGCAATGGTCTTCCAGGTCATCAAGTTGCCTCAATGATGGAAGACCGAGCTGGTAACTTCTGGGTCGGAGTAGACGATGGGCTCTATCTCTTCAAAAATGGGCGGTTCCGTCGCCTTCCCGAACCGAATCACCAGCCGCTCGGGTTAGTCGTTGGACTTACCGAGGACATCGACGGAAATATTTGGGCAGAGTGCGCGGGCAATGCTCGAAAGCTGGTTCGCATTCGCGATTTCCAGGTAGTTGAAGAGTTTAGTTCGTCGCAAGTCCCACCGGGCCACACGCTGGCACCCGATCCTCACGGTGGAATTTGGATAGGAGCTTTAACCGGGGACCTTGTACGGTTTCGTCACGGGGCTTTGGAGAACTTTCCGCTCCAGGCAACAGGCAACCGAGTCAGCCACCAGATTATTGTCAACCCAGACGGCTCGGTGCTCGCCGCCTCGGATGACGGGTTGGTCGGGTTGCGGCAGGACAAAGTGCGGAGAATGACGAAAAAGAACGGCCTACCGTGCGACTCCGTAATCTCGTTCATTCAGGACGGCGCGAAACGCTGGTGGCTCTACACCGAGTGCGGAGTGGTTGAGCTGCCGGATTCCGAGATCCAGCGCTGGTGGGCAAATCCTGAGGCAGTCGTTCAAACCCATGTGTATGACGTGTTGGACGGTGCGCGTCCACAGGGACGACCCTCTTTCAATTCAGCGGCCTATTCTCCAGATGGGCGGGTATGGTTTGCCAGCGGTTTTGTCTTGCAGATGGTGGATCCGTCCAGACTTTCGCAGAAAGCTCCGCCAGCCGAGACTTACATCGAATCGGTAACCGTTGACCGAAAGGAATTCGCCGCCACAGAGAACATTAAGCTTTCCCCGCACCCGCGTGACCTGCAGATTGATTACACGTCGCCGACTTTCCTGATTCCGCAGAGGGTGAAGTTCCGTTATCGGCTTGACGGCTATGACCATGACTGGCACGACGCCGGTACACGACGGCAGGCTTTCTACAACGATTTACCTCCCGGGAAGTATACGTTCCGCGTAGTCGCGTCCAACGTTGACGGCGTGTGGGACGACAGCCCCGCAAAGCTGGATTTCTCCGTCACACCCGCCTACTACCAGACGAACTGGTTTCGCGCCTTGTGCGCGGTGTTCCTCGTCGCGATGCTGTGGGCGGCCTACCAGTGGCGCGTCCGGCAACTGCATCATCAGTTCGAGATGACGCTGGACGCGCGTGTCGGCGAGCGTACACGCATTGCGCGTGAGCTGCACGACACTCTGCTGCAGAGCTTCAACGGTGTACTGCTTCGCTTTCAAACCGCTTTCCAGTTGCTGCCGGAACGTTCGGTCGAAGCAAAAGAAAAGCTGGGGAGTGCGATCGAGCAGGCGGCCGAGGCGATCACCGAAGGCCGTGATGCGGTGCAGGGACTTACGCGATTCGACGACTCAAACCAACGACTTGGCACTGGCGATAAGCGCGCTCGGAGAAGAACTCACAGCGGACTCGCCGGGCGCCCGCCCTGAATTCCGTGTAGCCGTTGAGGGCCAGTCGCGAGATGTGCATCCCATCCTTCGCGACGAGGTGTATAAGATTGCTGCTGAAGCACTCCGCAATGCCTTTCTTCATGCAAGCGCAAAGCAGGTCGAGGTCGAAATCCGTTACGACAATGACCGCTTCCGGCTGCGGGTGCGGGATGATGGAAAGGGTATCGATGCGGCGATTCTCTCTCCAGAGGGCAAAGAGAAACATTTTGGATTGCCGGGCATGCGGGAGCGCGCCTCCATTATTGGAGGTAAGTTGACCGTTTGGAGCGAAGTCGATGCCGGAACGGAAGTGGAACTACGCCTTCCCGCCGACATTGCCTATGTATCAGCCCGGAGAGGCTCGTGGTTCTCACGAAAGTTTGCGGTAAGGGCCAAGGCATGAAGCAGGTCATGGACACGGCCAGCTCGCAAATTCGAGTCCTTGCAGTTGAAGGCCATGCACTGGTTGGCGACGGCATGGCGAAGTTTGCAGGCGCAGCTCACGCCTTGGACCCAAGAAAACTTCTCACCCAGCTTCTGCTTCGTTCCAACTGGGCCAATGCCGCGGTTGCGGCCACGCTGGGCTCCTGTCTCGCCTGCGTGTTGTTACTTGCCAGCACCGGCTGATGCGCTCGATCCAAACAAACACATCACCCAGTACATGCATACCTCCTGGCGAATACAAGATGGGTCCGCGCCTTCGGGGATGCACGACATCAAGCAAACCGCGGACGGTTTCCTGTGGCTCGTGTCTCTTCCGGGCGATCTCTACAGATTCGATGGCGTTCGATTTGTGCCATGGCGTTTACCTGGCGTTGTTCCGTTCAGCAGCGCAGAGAATGTCTTCGCCGACCGCGCAGGTGGACTTTGGGTAGTCGGGCACCCCGAACTGGTTCATCTGAAAAATGGGGTTGTCACTTCTCACTTCGCCTTGCAAGGCAGAATGTTCCAAACCGTGAGCGAAGATCCGGATGGCTCTTTGTGGATGGTGCGAAGCCGCGCTCCGGACGCGCCCCTTTGCCATGTTACCGACCACGCATTCCAATGTTTCGGAAAGGCGGATGGAATACCGATTTCCGCGATCGAATCGTTACTGGCCGACGGGGAGGGTGGCTTTTGGCTGGGAGGACAGACGTCGCTGGTTCATTGGCACCGCGGCCGCTCGGAGACGTATCGGACCGAGGGGATTCAGAGCCTGGCGCGTGGTCCCGACGGATCGCTCTGGCTGGGCATATCGGCAGGTCATGGACTTGAACAATTTAAGGACGGTGTTGCGAAACCGTTCGTGACGCCCACGTTCGACGGCAGTCGCCTCGATTTCGGAACACTGATGTTCGACCGTGACGGCAACCTTTGGGTCGGCACCGTAGGCAACGGTCTCTTTCGTATTCGTGGGAACTTGGTCGACCATTACGACCACACGAATGGCTTATCCGGCGATTCCGTATGGGCCCTTTACGAAGACCGCGAAGGAATCGTCTGGGCAGGAACGACAAGCGGAATAGACAACTTCCGCGAGCCAGCTGTTGCTACGTTCTCGCCATCGGAGGGATTGCCAAAGGACTTAGCCGCAGGGCTGCTAGCCAGCAGAGACGGCACTGTCTGGGTGGCGAACGCTGGATCGCTGGACCACATCGTCAACGGCAACATCTCATCGATTCGCGCTGGTAACGGCCTTCCGGGCAGTCAAGTGACATCCATGTTGGAAGACGACGCGGGAAACATGTGGGTGGGAGTGGATGACGACCTGTATCAGTTCAAAGATGGGCATTTCCGTCGTCTCCCTGAACCCAATCGTCAGCCGCTTGGAATGGTGGTTGGGTTGACGGAGGACATCGATGGCAATATTTGGGCGGCGTGTAAAAGCCATCCCCGAAAGCTGATTCGCATCCGCGATTTCCAGATCCGGGAAGTGTTCCCTATGCCGGAATTTCCGCCCGGACATATCGCGGCGGATCCACATGGTGGAATCTGGATTTCGACTACAAAAGGAGACATCGCGCTGTTCCGCAACGGCGCTGTGGGAACAAAGTTCGCGTTGGACCCAGGAGGCTATCCGATTACGTTCCAAATTATCCCTGCTGCAGACGGCTCAGTCTTGGCTGGCTCGGAGCATGGGCTGGTGGGATGGCGCGCGGGTAAAGTGCAGCGGATGACGATGAAAAATGGTCTGCCGTGCGACCTTATTATCACTTTCATCCAGGACAATCAGAAGCGATGGTGGCTCTACACTCGTTGCGGTGTAGTTGAAATAGCCGATTCCGAGCTCCAACGATGGTGGGCCAACCCGGGTGCAGTCCTCCAGACCCGGGTCTATGACCAATTGGATGGAGCTCAACCCAACAACGGTTCCTTTAGCTTAGCCGCAACCTCTCCGGACGGTCGGGTGTGGTTTGCCAGCGGACTTGTCGTACAGGTGCTCGACCCCTCCCGGCTCTCGCCCGGACCTCCGGCGGCGAAGACTTCCATCGAATCAGTCATCGTTGACCGGAAGGAATTCCCGGCAACCGCGAACCTTAAAGTCGCGCCGCACCCGCGTGACCTGCAGATCGATTACACTTCGCCGACGTTTCTGATTCCTCAGCGCGTTAAGTTCCGATACCGTCTCGATGGCTACGACCGCGATTGGCATGAAGCCGGTACGCGCCGGCAGGCGTTTTACACGGATTTGCCTCCCGGGAAATATTCCTTCCGCGTAATCGCATGCCAACAGTGACGGCGTGTGGGACGATACTGCCTGCACAGGCTGGATTTCTCCGTCACACCCGCGTACTACCAGACGAACTGGTTTCGCGCGCTGTGCGCGATCTTCTTCTTGGCGCTGCTGTGGGCAGCCTACCAGTGGCGTGTCCGGCAATTGCATCATCAGTTCGAGATGACGCTGGACGCGCGTGTCGGCGAGCGCACGCGGATTGCGCGCGAACTGCACGACACCCTGCTGCAAAGCTTCCACGGCTTGCTGCTGCGGTTCCAAACCGTTTCCCAATTGCTGCCCGGGCGTCCGGTGGAGGCGAAAGAGAAGCTGGACGGCGCGATCGAGCAGGCCGCTGACGCGATCACCGAAGGTCGGGATACGGTGCAGGGATTGCGCGATTCGACAACTCAAACCAATGATCTGGCACTGGCGATAAGCACCCTCGGAGAAGAACTCGCAGCCGACTCAACCGGCCACCGCCCTGCGTTCCGTGTAGCCGTTGAGGGCCAGTCGCGAGATTTGCATCCCATCCTGCGCGACGAAGTGTATAAGATTGCTGCAGAAGCACTCCGGAACGCCTTTCTTCACGCAAACGCAAAGCAGGTCGAGGTCGAAATCCGTTATGACAATGAACGCTTCCAGTTGCGGGTGCGGGATGACGGAAAGGGCATTGATGCGGCGATTCTCTCGCAACAGGGCAAAGAGGGACACTTTGGCTTGCCGGGCATGCGGGAACGCGCCAAGCTCATAGGAGGCAAGCTGACAATATGGAGCGAAGTCGATGCGGGAACCGAAGTGGAACTGCGCCTTCCCGCCGACATTGCATATGTATCAGCCCGGAGAGGCTCGTGGTTCTCGCGAAAGTTTGCGGTAAAAGCAAAGGCATGAAATAGGTCATGGACACTGCTAGCTCGCAAATTCGAATCCTTGCGGTTGACGACCATGCATTGGTTCGCGACGGCATAGCCGGGCTGGTTGGCGTTCAACCGGACATGGTGATGGTAGGAGAGGCTTCCAACGGTCGCGAGGCCATCCAGCAATTCCGCACTGCTCCAACCGGACGTCACGCTGATGGACTTGCAGATGCCGGAGATGAATGGGATCGAGGCGCTCATTGCTATTCGAAATGAATTTCCCGACGCAAAAGTAATTGTGCTGACAACCTACGTCGGCGATGTGCAGATTCTTCGTGCGCTCAAGGCCGGGGCTCAGGCTTACCTGCTGAAGAATACTTTGCACAGGGAATTACTGGACACCATCCGTGCAGTACATGCTGGGAAGAAGATGCTTTCGCCCGAGGCCTCATACGAAATAGCCGAGCATGCGACGGATGATGCACTTACCCCGGCGGAAATCGCGGTGTTGCGACTGATTGCGGGCGGCAATGCCAACAAGCAGATCGCGGATCAGCTCTCGATCACCGAGGAGACCGTTAAGAGCCGAGTCAAGAACATCCTTTCGAAACTGGGCGCCAATGATCGAACTCATGCGGCGATGATCGGACTGAAGAGAGGGATCATCGAGCTGTAGTTCTCGCGAGCCACCTCCTCGAGCTGCCCCCTTCTAAACCTCAAAAGAGTGACGCTCGCGACCCTTTTTGGGGTCTCGCGAACTCTTTAAACGTGTCAGTCTAGAAAGGTTCGAGAAGGACAGTAGTGCGACGCCTCTATTCCACATTCGCGGGCGGCTGGCCCGGCACAGGATTGCTTCTCATGCGCCTGGTGGTCGGGTCCGTGCTGGTTGTGCGCGCGGGCCTGCGGCTCTGGGGCGATCCTCCGCTAAACGTCACAATCACCGCCGCAATCCTCGGAATAGCCGGAATTCTCTTAATGCTCGGTTTATGGACGCCCATCGTGGGGACCTCAGTAGCGGTCATTGAAGCTTGGAAGGTCCTGACGCTCCCTGGCGACAGATGGCTTTGGCTGTTGTTGGGAACCGTTAGTGCAGCTCTCGCGATGTTAGGGCCGGGTCGATGGTCGATCGACGCTCGCCTTTTCGGGTGGAAGCGCGTCGAAGCTCCGCCGCGCAAAAGCAGTTCTATCCCTCAGTAGCAAACTACCCAAACAACCGAATTTCCTTGCTCAGAAGAGGGTGCTACTCGCCTCCCAAGAGGTCGCGATTTGCCCCCATGTGGGGCTGTGCGCAAATGCAAGCCGGTACATAATTGCGCTCATCAACGGAACAAAAGCTTCCGTTCAAGATTCAAGCCAGCGGGATTGAAAAAGAGATTGAAATTCCGAGTTGGAGGCGTCATGCACAAGATAGAAGATTTCCAAGAATCGGCTCAGCATTGCTTCGAACTTGCCGGCTCGCGGAACCTCCTGGAAGAGGATGTTGCCTTAGAAGCATTCGAGCTGCTAACTGCGAACCAATACGACTACGTGTTGGCGCACGGTCTAGGCGTAAGCCTGTAAGGAAGTTTTATGGATCTGGACAGGATCTACACGCTGGCAACGAGACTGAAGCAAAGGCTTCACTGTTCACAGCAGACGGCAGAATACACGGCATCGCTGCTGGCACTGGAGCACACCGTTAGCAAAGACAGCTTCCAGCTGCTTGCTGAAATCCAAGCTATTCATTCATTAAACGGCCACTCCACAAGATAGAGTGACGGATATGGAGCAGGATGATATGGGCTACGCGGGCGTTGCTTTCACGGATGCGGGAAGACCGGAAGTAGCAGGCTTTTCCGACCTGATGGGAATCGCAGACGAACGGCTATTTCCGGAATCAGCGATGGGTAAGAACTGCTTCGAAGGGATAATCGGCCAGAGCGCGGCCCTTCGGAACGTACTGGAACAGGTCCGCATCGTTGCGCCGACGGATGCAACCGTCCTGCTTCACGGCGAGACGGGTACAGGCAAAGAGCTGGTGGCACACGCCATTCACAACCTGAGTTCCCGCTCGCGGCGTGCCTTCGTTCGGATGAATTGCGCTGCCATTCCGTCCGGACTTCTCGAGAGCGAACTATTCGGCCATGAGAAAGGTGCATTCACCGGCGCCCTGATGCAGAAGAAGGGACGATTCGAAATCGCCGATCAGGGCACGCTCTTCCTCGATGAAATCGGCGATATCAGCCTTGAACTGCAACCAAAGCTATTGCGCGCAGTGCAGGAGCAAGAGTTCGAACGCCTGGGAAGCGCCAAGACGATCGGAGTCAATGTGCGCATCATTGCCGCCACCCATCGCGACCTCTCCTCCATGATTCGTGATGAGGAGTTCCGTGAGGATCTTTTCTACCGCCTGAATGTCTTTCCGGTTGAGATCCCACCTCTTCGCGAGCGGCGGGAGGATATTCCTCTGCTGGTGAACTATTTCGTGGCGAAGTTCTCGCGGCGCATGGGGAGACGGATAAGCTCCATACCCACGGCAACCATGGACGCTCTGAGGAACAATGCATGGCCGGGAAATGTTCGGGAATTGGGGAACTTCATTGAGCGTGCGGTCATTCTTTCGCCCGGCGAAGAATTACAAGTGCCCATGGGCGAGCCCACGGCCTCGTACCCTCGCGCTGCTTCTGAACAGGGCTCCACCTTCCGCGAGGCCGAGCGACAGGTAATCATCAATGCCCTGGTCGCAGCGTCTGGACGTGTGGCAGGCAGTGGAGGAGCAGCCCAACGGCTCGGATTGAAGCGCACGACTCTGCAACACAAGATTCGCCGTCTCGGTATCACGGAAGCTCATTATCGGCAGGCGTCTTGATTTTGCTGGCACTGCATGGCAACGGCTTCGGGGAACCTGGGTCGGTGCTTCGCTGCTGGGCCGCAGCTGCTGACGCGACGTCGGGAGCGCCTCGACTCCCATTAAGTAGGGTGACTACCATGAAGAAGAACAGAGACAGGGAAAGGGTGATCGCCGAGATAACACTCTTTCATCTCATACGACTGGCCGACGAACACGGCTGTACTGTGAGCCGCGAACAAGCGACGGCGTTTCTCAATGAGGAGGAGCGCGCGCAGCAGATGTGGAACCATATGATGCAAGCTGGCCTGAACTTCGTCGCGTGCAGCTTATTTCCGCAGTACGTCAACCCGGAGTGGTAAGCAAACACGCGCGAATCCACGCGGTCTGCCCAAGGGGTTATATCCGGAGTTGCGATCAGGTAGATCCGTCCGCAGTAGATTTCACCCTTTCGACACAGTCACTATCTACAAATCGCCGCCCTTCACTTTAGGTCGCGACGTGCTGCCCAGATTCGGTCACTGCCCGTGTCCCGTCGCGGGTGCCGGTCCTCCGTCCGATCGTCTTATTAGGCGATCCCACATTTTCACTGACTTCTGAACACCGCTGTATGGCAGTCGACTTGCCATTATGAACATAGGTCGCTCAATCGCGACGGCCAGAGCTGGCCTTCGGCGACTTGGCGGTCTGGCCTTGCATCGCGTTTGCCGTAGCACGAATTTCCGCGGGAGATAAATGCATTCTATTCTCGACTTCGTTACGAAGCATGGCTACTCCGTTCTGTTTGGTGCCGTATTCCTGCACCAGTTGGGCGCCCCAGCACCGGGGCCACTGTTTCTCATCGCTGCCGGAGCGCTCGCCGCCGCAGGGAAGATGCACCTCCTCTCCGCGCTTCTTCTCGCGGTGGCTGCCTGCGTGTTGGCGGACTGGCCTTGGTACGAGGCGGGTCAGTTGTGGGGCGACAGGGTTCTACATTTCATACACCGTTTTACGCAGAACCCTGAAGCCCACAACCGCAGGGCCAAAAGAACCTTTGCCCGGTATGGGACTTCCATTTTCCTTATCGCCAAGTTCGTCCCGGGACTCGACGCAGTAACCCCTCCCTTGGCAGGGACATCTGGCACCGGCCGTCTCCAGTTCCTGGCCCTTGATGGAGTGGGCGCCGGACTCTACTCGTGTGCCTACGCTGGACTCGGTTACATGTTGAGCCATGATTTGGATCGCGCGGCCGCGTACGCCGGCAGAGCCGGTGGGGTCTTAGCAGCACTATTGACTTCCCTGCTCGCAATCTTCTGCGCGCGCTATCTAGTTCGTCGGTACCGCCTCACCCAAGAGCTTGGCTCCTCGAGGCACGACCTTATCCGATTAGACCTGAAGCCTCCGACCACAACACTCCCAGCACAATTAGAAGGACTCAAATATGAGCATTAAGGCTGTTGAGCAGCGGGATGCATTGCAGGATGCTCTCACGCTCATCAATACCCAATACGAATGCGGCCCCGTGCACTTCGCCGGCACGGACGACGCGCTGTATGAACGGCACCTATTGTTCGACAATGGCGTGGCTCTGGAGTCAGCAACGGCGCGCGACCGGTTCGAGGCACTTGCCCGGTCGGTGCGCGACATTCTTTCGCAGCGATGGCTCTTAACCGAGAAGACGTACGAACAGCAAAATCCTAAGCGGCTTTACTACCTCTCGATGGAATTCCTCATCGGCCGCTCGCTTCAGAATAACGTTTCGAATCTTCTGCTTGGCCCACTGTCGCACCAGGTGGCCGAGGAAAAGAAACTCAACCTCCTTGAGATCCTGGAGCAGGAGCCCGATGCTGGCCTTGGTAACGGCGGTTTGGGACGTCTAGCGGCATGCTTCATGGAATCCGCCGCCACTATGCAGCTCCCGGCCATGGGTTACGGACTTAGGTATGAGTACGGCATTTTCCGGCAGTCCCTCCGAGACGGGTGGCAGCAAGAGGCGCCCGACAACTGGCTTCGTTCTCCCGACCCATGGGAGGTCGCGCGACCAAACGAGAAGGTAGAGATCAACCTGGCCTGCTCATTTGAACTCACCGGAGGCAGTTTGCGTCCTGTCTCGGGGCGTCCGTCGACCTTGATCGGCGTGCCATTTGACCGCCCGGTAATCGGCTATGGCGGCTCCACGATCAACACTCTCCGCCTCTGGGCCGCTGCTGCACCCGACTACTTCGATTTTGCAGAGTTTTCCCACGGGGATTTTGTGGAAGCGTTCACTCAAACGCTTTCGGCCGAAACGCTGACCCGGGTCCTCTATCCTGACGACTCGGATTTTAGGGGGCAGGCATTACGTCTCTTGCAGGAGTACTTCCTTGTCGCCTGTTCCCTGGCTGACGCGGTTCGACGTTTCCGACATGCCAACTTTGATTGGCAGTTGTTTCCTGAAAAAGTCGCATTCCAGCTGAACGATACGCACCCCGCCCTGGCAGTACCGGAGCTGATGCGAATCCTGGTTGACCAGGAACGACTTGGATGGGACGAGGCCTGGAATATCACGCAGAACACTCTGGCGTACACCAATCACACATTGCTTCCCGAGGCCTTGGAGAAATGGCCGGTGGCATGGTTCGAAGAGCTGCTGCCAAGGCAGCTCGAGATTATCCACGAAATCAATCGACGTTTCCTGGGAGATGTTCGCCGGCTATTCCCGGCAGATGAAGGCCGTGTTCAGCGCGTGAGCCTCATCGAAGAGGGCGCCGCCAAAAAGGTTCGCATGGCGCATCTGGCGGTCGTAGGTTCGCACAGCACGAACGGGGTGGCGGAGATTCACTCGCAACTACTCCGGGAGACGACGCTAAAGGACTTGGCAGAGATCTATCCCGAGCGTTTCAACAACAAAACCAACGGCATTACGCCCCGCCGGTGGCTGCTACTTTGCAATCCTCAGCTCTCCCGGCTCATCACCGACGCGATTGGAGACAGCTGGATCGCTGACCTAAGCCAATTAGAAAAACTCAAAGCATTCACGGATGATGGCAACTTCCGTGATGAATTCATGAATGCAAAGCGCCGTGCCAAGCGAGACTTCTGTCAATGGTTCACGTGGTCAACAGGGCAAGTGCTTGACCCAGACGCGATTTTCGATTGCCAAATCAAACGCATTCACGAGTACAAGCGCCAACTACTAAATGCACTGAGAATCGTAGTGCTGTACAACCGGCTACGTCAGAACCCTGACCTGGACATGCAGCCCCGAATATTCTTCTTTTCCGGCAAAGCTGCCCCTGCATATCGGCTCGCCAAACTGATTATTAAGTTCATTAACAATCTCGCGGGCACAATCGACGGCGATCCCGCAGTCCGGGGCCGGCTCAAGGTTGTGTTTCTGCCTGAGTACTGCGTCTCGCTTGCGGAGCACCTGATTCCCGCAAGCGACGTATCCAATCAGATATCGACGGCAGGATACGAAGCCAGCGGCACAAGCAACATGAAATTCATGATGAACGGCGCTTTGACCATCGGCACACGCGACGGCGCAACTATTGAGATGGCGGCAGAAGCTGGAGAGGAGAACTTCTTTCTTTTCGGTCTGACGGCCCAGCAGGTTTTGGCCAGTGGCGGATGGTACAACCCGCACTGGCACTACGAACACGAGTCTGAGACCCGCGAAGCTTTGGATCTGATCTTCTCCGACTACTTTAGCCGCAACGAATCGGGCGTCTTCGAGCCCCTACGGGGCACGTTGCTATCAGCAGGCGATCACTACATGCACCTGGCCGACCTGAAATCCTACCTGGAGGCAGATGGGCGGCTGTGTGCCTTATACGCCAACCCTGACGAGTGGGCGCGCAAGGCCATTTTGAACGTGGCGGGATCGGGCAAGTTCTCCAGCGACCGCACCATTGCCGAATATGCGGACGAAATCTGGGATGTGCAGGCGTGCCCAGTGCCAAGAAAAGGGTAAGTGCCAGTATCAGGGCAGACAATCATGTGCTACGAGCGCCAACCCCAAGACTACTCAGCAGCTACGCACCGATCGTTTCGGTATCAGACGTGCACCGTTCGTGTGAGTAGCGAAGGCCAGAGCCGATTGAGGAGGTGTGAACGATGAAGATCACGACGCTGCTCAATTTCCTGTTTGGGTGTCATCACGGCAATCTTAGCCGAGTCTTCACCATTCGCCGACGTACCTATCGCGTGTGCTGCGACTGCGGCGCGGAGTTCGACTACTCGGTTAGAGAAATGAAGATGAACCGGCAAGCCCAGCGTCCCGAGCTAGTTGCTAAGAAGCATGGGGCATGCGGCCGCCAAAGGAGCAATCTGATGTCAAAGGTCTTATTAACAGTCGTGCTGTTGTGCCTGCCAGCCCTGGTGCTTGCCCAATCTTCACCGACTGCCTCGCGATACCAACTAGCGACCATCACGCAAGTTAAGCCGTACCAGAGTGGAGGCACTCCTGCCCCAGGTGAAGCGGTCTACGAAGTGTCGGTAAAGGTAAATGGAACAACCTATGTGGTCCTGACTAAGTCGCCTTCAGGGGATTCCACCATTCTGTATTCCATTGGACGTGACATTCTCGTCACAGTAGGCGAGAACACGATCATCTGGAATGACATCCTGGGCCAGTCTCATGAGGTACCGATTATGAGCAGAGGCCCCATTGGAGATAGCTCCAAGTCTCAAGTCGATTGATTCAGGATTTGTGACTTAGAGGAAGAGTTTATTAGCAGAGAGGACCTTGATGAGGTTTATTCAACGGCTTTTATTCTTACTGGTATCCACCATTTTGCTGATTTCGGTATATGCGCAGGAGATTCACTATAACTACGACCGCGGCGCGAACTTCGCAGCCTACAAAACCTACCAGTGGGTAGACCTTCCCGGCCCCGGCGGCGCGGTGCAGGATCAGTTGATCGATCAGTCCATCAAGCGTGCAGTGGACGAGCAACTCGCGCAGAAAGGCCTGACCAAGGTCGACGAGAATGCAGATCTTCAAGTCGCGTATCACGCCATTGTCCGAGAGGAAAAAGGCATCAACTTGTCGGCATTTGGCAACGGCGGCGGTCCCTGGGGATGGGGTAGGCGGATGGGGTGGATTCAGTAGCGGTACAGTCACCGGTCAAACATCCACTATTCCTGTCGGAACGCTGCTCATAGACCTGTACGACCCCGCCAGAAAGCAGTTGGTGTGGCGTGGAGATGGCACTAAGACGATCGACATAAAGAAAGACCCGGACAAGAACTACAAGAACCTACAGAAGGCAATGGCCAAGCTGTTCAAGAATTATCCGCCTCAGGCCGGCAAGTGAGAGGAGACTTAAAAGTGAAATCACGCTGGATCATCGGATTTCTACTGACGTGTGCGCTGGCGTTTTCCGCCAACGCTCAAGAGAACAGCCGCGAACAAACCGCGGAAGGCCCAATTGCAAACTTCGCGCGGCAGAGTTCGGGCGGCGCAACAGGCTCTGCCACGCAACTGCAAGCACCCGCAGGATCGCAGGATGCAGGAGGGTATCCGGACCGGTTAGAGGAGGTCCTGGGAGCCATGTCGGCCGAGTTAGGCGAAATTGCGCAGGCCGCTCGTGAAGGCAAAATCAGCCGTGATCAAGCGGAATACCTCACCCTGGAACGCTACTACGTTGCACTGACGCGCTTCCAGCTCCTACGGATGCTGTACCAGCCGCCGCAGGAGAGCAATTCACCACAAATGTACGCGCAGGCGAATACTTCATCCCAGGTTTCCGGGAGTGCCTTGGTGATTCCTCCGGTGGTCTGCTCGCCTGACATTCCCAACCAGCTCGTTGACTATCTCCAGCTGACGCCGCGACAAATCCAGGCGCTCCAGGCGCAAGTTTCAGAAGAGTGCAGCAAGGTGCAACCACTCGTGGACCGCCTCGAAAAGAGCCGGCGCAAATTGATGTCGCTGAAACTCGACGGGAAAGCTGACGACAAAGAGGTTGAAGCTGTGGCAGCAGAACAGTCGCAGATCATCAAGCAAGTGATTGTTATGAATTCGCAGCTTGAGACCAAGCTCTACAGCATGCTGACCAAAGAGCAGCAGCAGAGAGTGGATGAACTATTGCGCCAGACTCTCAACTCGGGAGAGGAACTGCCGACTGCTCAATAGCGAGAGCCTCAACCATTCAGAGATTCTTGTGCTCGGCCGCCTTGCTCTCAAACGCTTTGTTGACCAAGACGGCATCAATAATCCCTCTCCGTTGAACCGGCCAGCCTTTTTCCGTTGATCGACTTTGCTTGCCGCTCGCAGCCGGGCGCTCGTTCGTCTGTCCACCCGATTACTGAAGTTTCGTCAGCCGCCTTCATGCGGTCAGGGCACATTCAGTCTGCATTGGCAAATGCAACGTGATTTCAGCAACTTGCGGTGAACGCTGATTGGCAACCGCGCTGCACTACCTGATTACGTCCATCGTCCCGCTGTCCGAACTTTGAAGTGCGGGAAAATTGAAGGCGCGAAGGGAATGTATGTATTGGCTGCACCTGACAAATACCCAGAAGAAACGAATCACGCGAGTACTCAGCACGGCCGAGATCCAGGATCCTTTTGCCGACCAGAGCGAGAGTCTTCGCTGGACCGCTCTGATGATCACGGGAAGTGCGGAATTGGCAGAGCGATCGATGATCGACGCAACAGGTCTTGCGGAGACCAATAGCCGCGACTTTCAGGACTGGCTGGTGCTTTGGGCACATTTGGCTACTGCCCGTACTGCACTGAACGCCGTCCGTTCATCAATCCAGGAAACTGCGAAACGATACGCCGACTGGACCTGCTCGCACCATAGCCACGAGCCTCTTTCAATGCACGAAACAAGAACTCTGCAGGAGCTCGATCCCAATCGAGTCATACAGCAGCTCGATGTTCTTGCTCGATCGGTTTTGGTTCTTCGCGGCTGCCACGGCGCCTCGTTTGAGGACTGCGTCTTCCTGCTGAACGTGCCGCTTCAATCCGCTATTGGGGCCTACTGCACTGCTGTTGAGTGGTACGGGGAGTCTACACAACCGGCTGCCATGGCCGAGAGCAGCCACCTTTCGACAAAACTCAATTTCGCTGTGGGCTCCCTAATGGACCTTCGGGGATAGGTGGATATTCATATGAAGTCGTCCAGGATGATCGCATCGTTTATCGCCGCGTTGTTGGTGGTTTCCGCCGTCGCACAGGATGGGAACGCGCAGTCTACGAACCCTGTTGTAACTCAGCAGCAAGGAATCAACGACAACGGAGAACACACAATTGTGGTCGATGTGTGGTCAAAATCTGAGCCGGAAGAACCAGCGCCCGTCAAAGTGTCATCATCATTTGCGGCAGCCGGCCTTAACGCCGCGTTCAAGATGGAGCTGACCGAGCGAAAGATCGAAAACTCCCTTAGGAGAGGTTTCCCGCTTGGCGAGTTCTGGATTCACAACGATCTTGCCGAGGTTGACGATGCGCTAAAACTGGCAGCTCTTTCTGCCTCTAACGATGCCGATCAACAGGCATTGCAGGAACTCGAAAAGCAAAGCACCAGGCTGCGAACCTGGAGCGATTGGCTGATTGACCAGAACCGACACCTCGCGCTGACCGAGTACTACATCTCATCATCCACCCTGGACAACGACGAGCGGTTTCAGAATAGCGTCGCTTGCACAAAGTTTCTGGTCTCTATGCTGTCGAGCAGAACCTTGGCACAGGCGAGTTCCTGTCTATGAGGCGCGGAGGAATGGGTTGCAGTGGAGAGACGCAAGAAGATCACGACACGAGGAATTCGGTCGGCCAAGTCCAAGGCCTATTTGCAGTGCGGAGTCGGAATCTTAGGTAGTAGCGGGCATAACAAATTTGAAGGTGAGCAATCTTAGATGGAGAGCATCATGAACATGAAAAAGACGTTCGCGTTGTGGCTGCTTGGGGCCAGTCTGGTAGCCGGCATCGCGACGGCGGGATTCGCGCAGAACACGATGACAACCCCGAACGGCAACACTGGCGCAGCGACGGCCGATCAGCGCGCCCCCAAAGTGACCTGGCTGGCCGGTTGTCTGGAGCGAGGTCCCGGTGCAGATCAGTACACACTGCATGGTACAAGGCTGCAACGTTTGGATCCTAAGAGTGACAGATTCCACCTCACGGCTTTTCTCGATACCGAGGTCAGGGTGGCTGTCGTGAAGTCAACCGAGAGCGATGACACACTTACCGTGACTGACTTGATCCTAATGAGTCCGACTTGCGCGTCGCGGTAGCAGCTGACAGGGTTCGGTACGCAGGGCCATCAATGCAGCATCCCTTTGCGCAATATCCAGCGCCGCAAAAGTTATCTTGCAGTCGCCTAGAGGGATTGATTGGCCAGACCGAACCTTCACCGCTAAAAGACGATGCGGCCCCTCGCCGTGCCCGAATGCGGGCAGACAGCCAGCACTGCCTACTTACGGTCGACACTCCTGATAGCAAGTCCAGTCTCACCTCGTTGATAACCTGATTTCTCAGTCACTTACCGTGAGAACCCCTTGGCATCTGCCTTGCTCTTCCGATGGTGTACTCCGCAACTTGGAGATTCTCTCGTTCAACTCCATCGCTTGCCGGTAGAACAAAAGGTGGTCAAACTATGAAAGGTACCTCAGTCATACAAACAAGCTTTGGCAGCCGTCACAGCTTCCGCACATTCCGAGCCCTTATTGTCATGCCCGTGTATTTGGTCTGTCTCGTCGTGCCCTCGCTGTCCCACGCGGCTGAGTTGAAGCAAGACACGGTGGTTCGTTGGAACGCCTACCTCGATGCTGCCCGTCCACAGATGACCTCGCAAACGCCATTTCTCTGGGTCGACCAGAAGCCCGAGCGCCTTCAGCGTGTCCGCGATGGTGAAATTCTGGTATCGTCCGTGGGGAAGGAAAACCCAAAACCGGTGGACTCAGGGTTAATCCACGATTGGATGGGCGCGGCTTTTTTCCCCAATGCCGGTATCAAAGACATCTTGTCCGCTGCGCGTGATTACAGCAACTATAAGGAGTATTACAAGCCCACGGTTGTTGATTCCAAGTTGCTCAGCAGCGACGGACCCTGTGAAAGATATTCCATGCGCGTCGTCAACAAAGAGGTCGTAGCCGAGACCGCGCTGGATATGGAATATGAAACCTGCTACTTCAAGATCGACGATACGCGATGGTACAGCACCACGCGCACCACGCGGGTGCAAGAAATCCGGCACCACGGCCGCCCGGACGAACAGGAGCTTCCGCCAGATCATGGCAGCGGCTACATCTGGCGCCTATACAGCGTTGCCAGATTTGAGCAACGCGACGGCGGAACCTATGTGGAAGTCGAGGCGATTGCTTTGAGTCGCGACATTCCCATGGCCCTGCGTTGGGTGGCCAATCCTATCGTGCGCCGCGTCTCCAGGAACTCCATGCTCGTCTCTCTGCAACAGATGAAGGAGGCGGTCCGTCTGACCGAAGATGCGGAGCGAACTGCCAATTTACCCACGACTGCCCACAATCGCTTCGCGAGGCGCTTTCGCTTCAGAGGTAGGCATCGTCAAGAGTCTTGCTCCGGCCGAGAAGCCGTGATTCTAGAGGTATGAACTAAGAAGAAAGAAGTTGCCATGGACATGACTCGGTATGGCTGTGGAGAAAAGGCCTACATAGCAATGGACGGTGTGGAAGGCGCGGCACACGACAGCCAAATCGCCGCGTGCTCTTTCACCCGTGAATGGCCGCGGGCGCGCGCCATCCTCGAACCGTGCGGCGCATTTGAATGGGTCGCGCTTTTGTATCTGGGAATCAGCGGCGCCCTGATGCTCATTTTCCACGAGAATCTCTCCCACCCTGTGTTGCATATCACGGTGCATTTCGGAGTTTTTGCCGCAATTTTCGTCATCGTGAATGTTGCCGATCGCGTTGGCCGTGGCGAACTTTCACGGTCTCGAATTGCCCGCACGCTTAGCTGGGTCCGCGATTGGTACCCGCAGGCTGTGTTTCTTTTCTGCTTCGAGGAACTGCAAATTCTCGTTCACCTGACCGGCCAGGCGTGGTGGGATCCCGTCCTGATTGCGTTCGACCATCGGCTCACGGGCGTTTATCCGGGCGTGTGGCTCTCTCAGTTCTCCCGTCCCTGGATCAACGAGGCGCTGCAAGTGGCCTACATGACCTACTATGTATTCCTCACGATTCTCGGAGCCTCCCTTTATCGCCGCCGCTTGTCCCGCTCAGATGTCTCACCCGCGGGCGATCCGTCCGGAGCCGCGGCGTTGCGCGCTTTCTGGACGGTCATGGCTGCCTCGATGATCGCCTACTCGATTGGCTATGTGATTTCGATTTTCCTCCCTGTTGAAGCACCGTTCTTTGCCATGCGCTCATTCCATTTGCCCCCGCTTGTGGGCGGCCCCGCTACTAGCTTGATCAATTTCATTGAAAGCTGGGGACGCGTACGTGGCGGCGCATTTCCTTCCGGTCATGTCACGGGCGCGTTCGTAGCGCTGCTCAGTGCTTGGCGCTACCGACGCTACTTGTTCTGGGCGTTCCTACCGTTCTTCGTCGCGATGTGCGTCTCTACAATTTATGGTCGCTACCACTACATCGCCGACGTATTGGCGGGGATTCTGGTTGGCGCGATAGGTCTCATTCTCGCTGAGCGCTTGATGGCCGTGCCCGGAGCGAATCCCGCCGAGCGATCTAGGCCTTGGACGCCACAATTCGCGAGAGATGAATCTCGTGTTTATCACGCGGGCCGGGAACATCGGTAATTGCTTCTTCGTGCCTCGTCGACACAAATCTTCAGCGTGAGCAGTTCTGAAATCTAGGCGCGAGGGCCTTGTATTCACGTCGCGAACAGGTGTAAGTGGTGGCTCGATCGCATAGTACGTTCGTCCTCCGGCACGGGATGCTGGAACGAAGTCTTGTTGTGGCGCTGCCAAGCGCATTCGGCTAATAGCGCATGAACATGAGCGTCGCCAGTTCAACGGGTATGAAATTCCGGTCATGGTAGATTTGCGCGCCCGGGATACCGAGTTTGCGAATTTCGCGGTCAGTCACGCGAATCGAACTGCTAACGGAGACC
The DNA here is from genome assembly GCA_963819645.1 of uncultured Acidobacteriaceae bacterium. Taxonomy (GTDB): domain Bacteria; phylum Acidobacteriota; class Terriglobia; order Terriglobales; family Acidobacteriaceae; genus CAVVDY01. The sequence continues at coordinate 830,574 of CAWFWZ010000001.1, read as the reverse complement.
TCCATGGTGAGCGCTGCGAAATTCTCCGTCCGTTCACGTTCGAGTATTCACTGGCGTCCAAGTTCAACAATCTGGGACGGAGAGATTTCGCGGCTTGCCGGAATAGGTACAAGCTGACCTGTCACCAAGTTGCAGAACCTTCCCCGATATATGAGTGAACCGCGCCGAGGTTTCGGCTGGAAGCCAAGCGCCTGGCGGGCATCCCCAAGTCGGTGGTGCTCTACTGCGCGCGGCATCGTTTTGCCACAGATGCCCTGCAGGCCACCGGAAACATCATCGCGGTGATGGACGCGATGGGGCACGAGCGGGTCGATACTCTGCGGATTTACAGCCATCCAGAGCTGACACAGATTCGGGATGCGATAAACAAGCGGAACGGAGCCGTGCAGTGAATTGCCACAAAATTGCCACAATCGGGGAAAAATGATGTTCGGAGAAAGTGGTGGCTAAGTGCTTAAGAATCAGCTGGTAGCGCTACCGGGAATCGAACCCGGGTTTGAAGATTGAGAATCTTCCGTCCTAACCCCTAGACGATAGCGCCACTTGGGTGAGACTTTTCGCATTATAACAAACTGAGTGGCCGGCCAAGCTGGGCAGCGGCTTTCCCCGCAATCTGGACTGCTGAAATGTCGAATTCGCCTGTATTTATGCCCCTCGTAAGAACCTGTTGACAACCCCGCCCGGGCGTAGCAGAATCCCATTTGTAGGCGAATAAAAAGCGAACATTGCGTTACGGGATTGCGGTCACGATCGCGTTCTTTTTTAGGTCTCAGTTGCCAGGTCTCAGTTAAAAAGCGTAAGTCAATCGTCTGGTTTTCACTTCCATGTGAGTCAAGGTGCAGGCATCAATGCTGCAATTGCATTCAGGTTGACTCTCTTCCTATCTGACACCTGACACCTGATACCCGCTTTCCGCTTCCGAGGTACTTCATCCCATCTGCCGCCACACTTCGTGCCAGTATTGAATCGTCGCTCAGCGAGCGGCTCGTGCCCACGCTGTTGCTGCGCGAGCGCATGGCGCCGCAGACTGTCCCCATCGGCATTGCGGAGCTCGACGCGCTCACCGGCGGCCTTCCACGCGGCGCGCTCAGCGAAATCACGGGCCCGGTTTCCTCGGGACGCACCGGCATAATGATCTCCGCCCTCGCCGCCGCCACGCAGCGCCAGGAGGTATGTGCGCTGGTCGATGCCGGCGACAGCTTCGATCCTGCATCGGCCAAGGCCGCAGGCGTTGTGCTCGATCGCCTGCTATGGATTCGCTGCAGCGAGCGCGAACCGCTTGTCACTCCCGATTTCGGTCGCAACGCTCGTCCGCAAGGCAAGGCTCTTCGCCGTCTCGAGCAGGTGTTGAAAGTCACCGATCTGCTGCTGCAAAGCGGCGGCTTCGGCATGGTGGTGCTCGATATGGGCGACATTCCTGCGGAGAGCACGCGGCGCGTGCCGTTGACGTCGTGGTTTCGTTTTCGCCGCACCGTGGAACCGACTTCCACCGTGCTGCTGCTCATCGAGCAGGAAGCCTGCGCCAAGACCTGCGCCTCGCTGGTGGTTCAACTGCAACGACGCGCCATTTGCGCGCGCAACGCGGTCGCCGAAAAGCTCCGTAGACGCCGCTGGGTGGCGCGTCGTCTCGAATACCGAACCGGCAGTTCCCGCGAACAACGTCGTCAGTCACGCGGCCTTGCTGCACGGAATGCAATTCGAGGCAGAAGTCACGCGCTCATGGACGCGCAAGCCGGTACAGTCTGCGCGTTCGTCATTCACTTTAACCAGCAAAAACGCTATCCGCTGAGCTTCGATCATGTTTGCCTGTGTCTACATTCCCGATTTTCCCGTCGAAGCCATCGTTCGCACCGAACCGCTGTTGCGTGAACGCGCCATCGCCGCCCTCGACGGCAAGCCTCCGGTGGTGCGCATCATCGCGCTGAATGAGCGCGCGAGACAGATGGGGATGGAAGCCGGCATGACAAAGTTGCAGGCGGCGATTTTCGGCGATGCGGTTTTACGCCAGCGCTCGCGCGAGCAGGAAAAGTCGGCGCATTCCGCGCTGCTCGACGCGGCCTTCGGATTCTCGCCACGCGTGGAAGACACGGCCGAGGACCGCATATTGCTCGACCTATGCGGCATGGAGCGGATGCATGGCTCAGCCGCCAGTATGACACGCGAGTTGGCTTCGCGGGTGAGTGCGGCGGGCCTGGAGGCCAATGTCGCGATTGCCGGCAATCCTGATTCAGCCATGCATGCTGCCTGCGGATTCACTGGCACCACGGTGCTTCCTGTGGGCGAAGAAGCACGACGTCTCGGCGTTCTGCCTCTGCACGTGTTGCTCGATTCCTTCGATCTGCCGCGCGCGAAAACGCCGCAAGCTGCCGCCGTGCGGGAACGCGAGAAATTACGCGAACAAATGCTCGATACTCTCGAGCGCTGGGGGGTTCGCGATTTTCGCACTCTGGGGCTACTGCCGGAACACGCGTTGGCCTCGCGCCTGGGACAAGCGGGAGCACGTCTGCAACGCCTGGCGCGTGGGAGCTGAGATACGTACTCTGACATTGTCAGAGCCTGAGTTCCGTTTCGAAGAAGCATCAGAGCTGGAGTATCCGGTAGACAATCTTGAGCCACTCTCGTTCATCATCAATCGCCTTTTGGAGCAGCTATGCGCCCGGCTGGAATCGCGCGCGCTGGCTGCTCATGAGCTGAACCTGCGCTTGCAATTGGAAAGGCGGGTTGCTGACGAGGAGACGACTACAGCGCAAGAGCTTGAGCTATCTGACAATGTGGTAGACAAGCCAATATTCGAGCGGCATTTGCGACTGCCGGTAGCCATGCGCGATGCCAAGGTCTTTCTCAAACTGCTGCAACTGGATTTGGCGGCGCATCCTCCCGGCGCGCCCATCTTGAAGCTATGGATTTCGGCACAACCGGCTCCACTGCGCTCGGCCCAACGCGGGCTGTTTCTGCCGCTCACGCCCGAGGCGGAGAAGCTGGAGATTACTCTGGCCCGCATCATCTCTATCGTCGGCGAGCACCGCGCCGGAATCGCGCGCCTGCTGGATACGCACCGTCCCGACTCCTTCGCTGTGGAGCGCTTTGCCGCCCCGGAGGAATCGGCTGGGCAGACTCTGACATTGTCAGAGGTCGCTGATTCAGATTCACCATCGTACGCCCTGCGCATCTTTCGTCCAGCCCGGCGGCTCAAGGTGCGCGTCGCGGACGGGCGTCCCACGGCAATTCAAAGCATGATCGAGCCCGACCAACTGCCATTGCAAGGCAAGGTGTTGTGGTCGGCTGGGCCCTGGCGCTGCTCGGGAGAATGGTGGGGAGAACGAGCAGATTCCCGAAACCCCGATCAGCTTGGCAGCCCGTGGGACCGCGAAGAGTGGGACATCGCGCTCCAAAGCAACAGTGACAGCAATATCGGCTTATATCGCATTTACCAGGATGTGGGCAGTGGACATTGGTTTGCCCATGCGAGCTATGACTGATTACATCGAGCTACATGCGCGTTCGGCCTTCAGTTTTCTCGAGGGCGCTTCGGTGCCTGAAGAGTTTGCCGACGCCTGTGCCGCGCAGCAGATGCCTGCCATGGCACTGCTCGATCGCGATGGAGTCTATGGCGCTCCGCGTTTCTATTTCGCCGCCAAGAAGCTCAACCTCAAAGCCCACATCGGAGCGGAGATCACTTCCCTGCTGGGTGCCCCATCCTTGTCCCCCGATTTTGGGGACAGGGTGAGGATCTCACTCCCCTCACAGTCTACGGGTGCCCCACTCATTCCTTCGCTTGGAATGAGTGGGATCTCACTCCCACGAGTTTCTCTTTTGTGCGCCTCACGTCTGGGATATCAGAACCTCTGTCGCCTCATCACACGCACCAAGTTGCGCGCACCGAAAAATCCAGCCTCAATTTCCAAACGCGCCAAGCCCACGGACGATCTCATCCTTCACTCGCAGGCCGTCGCTTCGCTTGACGATCTCGCTCAATTTGCCGAAGGCCTCATCTGCATTACCGGTGGCGACGAAGGCCCGCTGACGCATGCGCTGCTCAACGGAGGAATGGCCGAAGCTCGACACACGCTGGAACAACTCATCTTTATTTATGGACGCGAAAACGTTTACGTCGAATTGCAGCGGCACTACAACCGCGATCAGGAAGCACGCAACCAGGCAGCTATCTCGCTGGCGCGCAGCTTTGGCCTGCCGCTGCTGGCGACCCAGGGCGCGCGATACGCCAAGCCGGAAGAGCGCCAGATTCTCGACGTCTTCACCTGCATCCGCAACCATCGCCGACTTGACGATGCCGGCCGTCTGCTCGCGCAAAATAGCGAATGCCACATCAAGCCTGCGCAGCAGATGCTGCGCCTCTTCGCGGACCTTCCTGAGGCCATCGCCAACACGGTCGAGCTTTCTTCGCGCCTGGAGTTCACGCTGGAAAACCTGGGTTACGAATTCCCACGTTATCCCGTCGGCGAGGGCGAAACCATGGACTCCTTCCTGCGCGAGCGCACGTATGAAGGCGCGCGCAATCGTTATCTTCGCCCCGGACAAGGCGAGTTATGGCAGCGAGCGCGGCGCCAGATCGAGCGCGAGTTGGCGCTGATTGAAAAGCTCAAGCTTGCCGGATATTTCCTCATCGTCTGGGACATCGTGCAGTATTGCCGCCGGCAAAACATCCTGGTCCAGGGACGCGGCTCGGCGGCCAACAGCGCGGTCTGTTATTCGCTCGGCATCACCGCGGTCGATCCCGTCGGCATGGAGTTGCTGTTCGAACGCTTTCTCTCGGAGGAGCGCGGCGAATGGCCCGACATCGATCTCGATTTGCCCAGCGGCGATCAGCGCGAGAAGGCCATCCAGTACGTCTACGAGCGTTACGGCAAACTCGGCGCCGCCATGACCGCGAACGTCATTACCTATCGTGGACGCTCCGCCGCGCGCGAGGTCGGCAAAGTCACTGGGCTTCGATGAAGAAACTTTGGGACGGCTCTCCGGGCTGGTGAATTCGTGGGAGTACAAAGACCCCGGCGACACGCTGGAGCGTCAGTTCCGCGATGCCGGATTCGACCTGCGCCATCCGCGCATTCGCAAGTTCTTCGAGTTGTGCCTGGCCATCCAGGACCTGCCGCGCCATCTCGGCCAGCATTCCGGCGGCATGGTCATCTGCCAGGGCCAGCTCGATTCCATCGTGCCGCTGGAGCCGGCCACTATGCCGGGCCGCGTCGTCGTGCAATGGGACAAGGAGGACTGTGCCGACCTCGGCATCGTGAAAGTCGACCTGCTGGGGCTGGGAATGATGGCCGTGCTGGAAGACTCCATCACCCTCATTCACGACCACTATAAAGAAGATGTGGACCTGGCCAAGCTGCCGGCCGACGATCCCACAGTGTATGACACATTGCAGAAAGCCGATACTGTAGGCATGTTCCAGATCGAGAGCCGGGCTCAGATGTCGTGCCTGCCTCGCCTGCATCCCACGCGCTTCTACGACATTGTGGTACAGGTCGCCATCATCCGGCCCGGGCCCATCGTGGGCCAGATGGTAAACCCCTACTTGATGCGCCGCCAGGGACGGCAGAAAGTCGTCTATCCTCATCCCTCGCTGGAACCGGTGCTTGAGCGCACACTGGGGGTGCCGCTGTTTCAAGAGCAATTGCTGCGGGTGGCCATGATAGCCGCCGGATTCACCGGCGGTGAAGCCGAAGAGTTACGCCGGGCGTTCGGCTTCAAGCGCAGCGAAAAGCGCATGAAGGATATCGAGGTAAAGCTGCGCGCCGGCATGGATCGCAACGGCATTACCGGCGCGGCGCAGGAAGAGATCCTGCAATCGATCACCTCGTTCGCGCTGTATGGATTTCCCGAATCGCATGCCGCCAGCTTCGCCCTTATCGCTTATGCCAGCGCCTGGCTCAAGTGCCATTACCTGGCGGCATTCACTGCGGCGCTGCTGAACAATCAGCCGATGGGGTTCTACTCGCCGGCGACCATCGTGAAAGACGCGCAACGACACGGGCTGAAGGTGAAGCCGATCGATGTGACGATCTCAGACTGGGCGTGCACGCTGGAAGAGGACTTGAAAAGCTTCACCACGGAGACGCGGAGTGCACGGAGGATTTCAGATCCGATTTTGAAGGGGTACGCCTTTAGGCGTGCCGAAAACGTTTCTCATTTAAATTGTCCTCCCGAGACGACTTCAGTCGTCGAGGGACCTGCTTTTCGTGCCATGCCTGAAGGCGTCCCACCTCAAGGCCACTTCGCCCTGCGCATGGGACTGCGTTATGCCCGCGGACTTCGCGAGGAATCGGCACGAGCCATCGTTCGCGAACGCAATCGCGATCCATTCACCTCGATTGCCGATCTTGCCTATCGCGTGCCTGAGCTGCGCCGCGATGAGATGGTACTGCTGGCGTCGATCGGCGCGCTCAACGTTATCGGGGGGGCAGGCGCTACAAATGTTGCGCAATTGAATCCGCGCGACAACAAATCCAAACTTCATCGCCGCGATGCATTGTGGCAGGTTGAACGCGCAGCTCGATTTGCCGGGCCACTGCTCGATGACATTCCTGAGACCGACTCGAAATCTCCGCTCGCGCCAATGTCTGCCGAAGAGCGACTGGTGGCCGACTTCCATGGAACCGGACTCACGGTAGGCCCGCATCCAATCTCTTATCGGCGGGAAGACCTGCGGCGGGCGCGCATTCTATCGGCACACGATCTAACGCAGTTCCCAAATGGCAAGCGCGTGCGCACTGCCGGATGCGTCATCGCGCGGCAACGTCCGGGAACGGCCAAGGGCTTCGTCTTTCTCAGCCTCGAGGACGAGACTGGCATCAGCAACGCGATCATCTCTCCCAATGTGCTGGACAACAACCGCATCCTTATTCTTTCGGAGAAATTTCTGCTGCTCGAAGGGGTTTTGCAGAATCAGGAAGGTGTGGTTTCGGTAAAAGTTGATCGAGTATGGCCGCTTCGCGAGGCGTATGTCCCGGAACCGGTGGACATTACCGACTCCGCCGTGCGCTCGCACGACTTTCACTAACCAGCCAGAAATAGTCATTTTTATCCACTTTTAAGACAAAAAAGAGGAATTATGTTCGCGGGTCATCCCCTAAAACGCCGTCAAATTAACACCTAACAGCCTTATTTTACAATTACTTAGATTGAAACAACCCCGGATGAGGCCACAAACCTTACTTCAGTGCTAAGTTTTTGCTTGAACACTGGCCCAAATCGGGATACTCTGACGTCGCGCAAAAAGGGGTACTCGATTCGGTAACTACTTGGAGGCTTGCACAGTTGGGCTGTCGATAGTGCGTATCGTACAGTTAAAAAATTGTGCAATTGATAGTTTCTGAATTCCCTTTCAGGCGCTGTAAGTAATCGTTCCCATCACGATTTCGAACTGTTACGGAACGTGCGTCACTCAGGAGGAAACTCAAATGAAGACAGTTGCCCTTAGTCTTTTGGTGGTTCTGGTCTGTGGTGTGTCTGCCTTCGGTTCGGCGTGCATTACGGACACATATGACCACTATGTTGGCAGTTGCGGCCTCAATGACCTGACGGCTAGCAATTTCTCGTATTCAACCGCCGGAACCAACACGATGCCGGCCAGCAGCATCAAGGTCAATCCCATCACCACCGCCAACAACCCTGGTTTTCTGTTTAATGCGCCTTGGGGCGTCACCGGAAACCAGACCCAGGACTCTCTGATCGGGTTCACCATCACCGCGCCCAGCAGCGAAATCAACGATCTTAGCCTGTACATGTTTGGCGGGGCCTTCGTTGGTAATGGCCTGGTAACGGTTTCCGAAACCTATTGCGCGGGCGACACCTTCGCCGACGGCTGCGCAGGTGGAACTCTGGGAACACTGTCCACTTACCTCGGCACTGGCCTGAGCAAGCTGTATGACAGCGTAACGTTCGGTGGCGTGAAGGTAGTTGACGTACAGAAAAATGTTGAACTCCTTGGCGGCGGAAACGGAAGCTTCGCTGTTCTGGGCGGCGTACAAAACCAGTTCTCGACGACTCCGGAACCGGGCAGCTTGGTGCTGTTTGGATCCGGCATTGCGGGTCTGGCGGGCATGCTGCGCCGTTATGTGAAGCTGTAGAAGCGGGCTTGGTTCCTGCTTCGTGGTGTTTGGCAGCGGGTTCGGTTGTTGCCAGCCTGCGCTGCAAGCGCCTGTCGGAGTTTGCAGGTAATAGCCTCTCGAATAGTGACGATGATTATCTTAGGGACGGTGTGCCTGCACCGTCCCTTTTCTCTTCCTCCACAACTTAGCCCATCAAATCGCGCGCCTGACCTTTGCAGTTTTATCCGAGTGCTGCCGTCCCCCCATGTCTCCGCCTTTGTGGCTCGCTTCAAGACGTCCATTACCTGTTCCGTGGCTGTCGTCACAAGCACCTGTGTGCCACCGGTGACTGGCGGATATAGCTTGGCGTGACCGAAGTCGAAGGACGCTGCTGGGAGGCTTGCGGGCGTGAGCGAAGCGGGAGTCCACAGGCGAAATCCTGAGCGAAGGTCGCGTGTGCGACCGTAGCCGAAGGATATGTAGCAGGAAGGAGGATGGCTGTCATGGCGCGCCCGGAGAGATTCGAACTCCCGACCTATTGCTCCGGAGGCAATCGCTCTATCCAGCTGAGCTACGGGCGCGTGCCTAGGTGATTATACGCGAGTAGACTCGATGTTTCTCCCGGTCCATTATGGATTTGCCCTTCACGCTCACGTCTCAGGTCGCCGCCGCAGCTCGACTGGAGGCCATTTGGGAGCGGGCCCGCAATCAGAGTGACAGCGGACGAACCCGAGCGGCCCTCGACGCCATCGACAAAAACGAAGCCTTGGCGATGCTTGAGGTGGCGCTCGCGCGCACGCGGTCGCTGGAAGCCGCGGCGGACCGCGATAAGGCTAATGGACTGACGATCAGTCGCGAAACTGCCGAACAAATTGAAAATGTCTGGATCTTCTCTGGAGTCGGCACGCTGCAAGAGCCGGTCAAAGAGCCTGATCCGCGCAGGAACCACAAGGGCGACAATCCTGCGCTGATTAAAGAATTCCTCAAGTGGGGCAATCGCCGGCGCTTTATGCACGGCATGTTGGTCGCCCGGCGCATCGCCGAAGCCCGCAGCGGAAAGCAGATGCCCGGCAATCTCATCGGCGAATCTGCGCAAGACGTTGAACGCGCCGAAGCGGTGCGCGATTTCATGCGAAGCTACGGCCCATTCATCACCTTTGGCGGGTTTTTCCAGGAGAATGATGAGGCAAAAGAAGTGCGCTCGCAGCCCAGCAACGGCATTCCGCCGGAGAAGTTCGTGATTGTGGAGCCCGCGCCCGGCGAGCCGGAGTGGAAGACCACCACCGACCAGGTGAGACACTTTCAGGAGCCGCCGATAACTCGCGGCATGACCGTGGCCCTGGTATCCGACGATGTCCATCTCAATCGCATCGTTCACATTGCCGGCCGATCCCACGAATACCTGCCGCAAGGAAAGCCGCTGTATCTCTTCCCCAGTGCCATCCCCGTATACGGGCGCCACGAATACGAAGACATGGAATTGCAGGGCTTGCTCGCCTATGTGTATCGCGATCGAGTGGCGACCGCAGAACCGTATCCTTACACTCTCGAACGATAGGTTCAATCCGCCACGCTTTCGATTTTGCTCTACCTCCGGCTCGTCAATTAATCTCAAGATGTGCGATCTCAACTGGAACAGGCGCTGCAACTGGTTCATGACGACCGTCCCGACTCGCTGGATCGCGCGCTGACTCTTCTGCAAAACACTGTCTATTCCTTCAGCATGAAAGTTTGTGGCCACGCCGAAGACGCGGAAGATACTGCGCAGGACGTTCTGCTGAAGTCGCTACCATACCTCGCCAAGTTCGAGAACCCCAAGGCGCTAACAGTCTGGCTCTACAAGGTCGCACGCAACCGTTGCATCAGCAATCACCGCGGACTCAAGAATTCCGCGAGCAGCCATCTGTCTCTCGACGAGTTGATGCCCGACAACCTTGAGTTGAAGGAGCTGATGCGCGATCCGGCACGCAGCCCGGAGGCGGTATTGCTGGACAACGAATCCGCCGAGCAACTAAAGCAGGCGGTGATGTCGGTTCCGCCGACGTATCGCATGGTGCTGGTTCTGCACGACATGGAGGAGCTGAGCACAGCCGAGGTTGCGCAAGTATTGAACCTGCGTGAAGGGACAGTGCGGGTGCGGCTGCATCGCGCGCGCTTGCTCGTCCGCCAGCACCTGGCCAAGCTTACGAAGGCGCGAGTGCCGGGTCCGCACGTTATCCATGCGGCTGCCGAACCGGCGCGGCCGCCGCGTTGCCGGCACTTGTTTGCCCAGCTTTCCGATTACATGGATGGCGTCATCGACGACGCTGTGTGCGATGAAATGGACCGCCACATCGGCGATTGCGAGCCCTGCCAGGCTTTTCTCTCCAGCCTGAAAGATGCGGTGCGCCGTTGCCGCGCCTACCGTCCGGCGATGGATTCGGAGCGCGCCGAACGCATGCGCCGCGAGCTGCGTCCCAAGTACGAAGGTGCGCTGGCTGCATTGCGCAATCGCGAGGCGATCAACTTCCCTGCTGGTTCGTAACGCCCGTCTCTCAGACCGCCGTGAGTACGGCTTTGCGGGATTTCGCTGCTCGCTCGCGTGACCACTTTGCAATGTCGGCGATTGCAGCTATCACCGCATCGACCTCCGCTCCGGTGTTGAAAGCGCCAATCGAAAAACGCACGTCGCCATCGAAATCCCGCTGGCGGTTTCGCAGGCTGTGCGCTGCCTCACTGCCGTTATCTGCGTGGTTTCCCGTCACTTCGACCTGTGGCAATGGTCACTGAGCCGGTGGTCGAGTGCGGCGAATACTAGCAGGTCGCAAAGCGCGGCTTCGAGCCCAGGGCAGTCGCTCGCTCATCGCTCGGCCCGAGAAAGAGCTTATGAATATTAAGAAACTTGGAATCAACAGCAGGCTGATCCATGCAGGATATACGCCCGACGCCACCGGCTCGGTAAACGTTCCCATCTACCAGACCTCGACCTTCGCCTTTCGCAGCGCCGAGCATGGCGCAGCACTCTTCGCCGGCGCCGACGATGGCTACATCTACACCCGCCTCGGCAATCCGACCATCGCCGCACTCGAGAATGCTGTGGCCGAACTGGAAGGCGGCTTCGGAGGCGTGGCCACCAGCTCCGGCATGGGCGCGGTTTGCACCGCGTATATGGCTCTGCTGAACGCGGGCGACCACATGGTGAGCACGGCGTCGGTTTATGGACCCAGCCGTGGGCTGATGGAAAAAGACTTCTCTCGTTTTGGCGTTCAGTCCACCTATGTCGATACTTGCGATCTGGAACAGGTGAAGCAGGCCCTGCGCCCGAACACGAGGCTGGTGTATGTGGAGTCGCCGGCCAATCCGACCATGCAGGTGACCGACATCGCAGCCGTCGCGAAGATCGCGCACCGGCATGGCTGCCTGGTGGTGGTGGACAACACCTTCGCCAGTCCTTATCTGCAGAAGCCGCTTGAACTGGGCGCCGACGTGGTTCTGCATTCCATCACCAAGTTCATCAGCGGACACTCCGACGTGATCGGAGGAGTACTGGTTGCGAAAGATCCTGAACTACACCGGCGCCTTCGCAAGATGATGATCGGCTCGGGCTGCAACATGGATCCGCATCAGGCTTTCCTGGTGTTGCGCGGCCTGAAGACGCTGGGCATTCGCGTTGAGCGCGCGCAACAAAGCGCAATGATCCTTGCTCGCTGGCTGGAGCAACAGCCGGAGGTGAGCCGTGTGCGCTACATCGGACTCGAGTCGCATCCTCAGCACGAACTGGCGGCACGCCAGATGAAGGGATTCGGCTCCATGATCAGCTTCGAGCTGACCGGCGGGATGAACGCCGGACGCATCTTGATGGATCAGGTTCGGCTGGCCACGCTTGCCGTCTCGCTGGGCGGAGTGGAAACCCTGATCGAACATCCGGCCTCGATGACACATGCCAGCATGTCGCCGGAAGCTCGTCGCAGCGCCGGGTTCAGCGATGGCTTGGTGCGCTATTCCGTGGGCATTGAAGACGTCGAAGACCTCATCGCTGACTTGCGCCAGGCTTTGGATGCGGTCTCATGTCAGGTAACTGAAGAGGTGCAGCTAACTGCCGCCAGCAGTTGAACTTCCGTGCCGGCTCCTGAGCTGACGACAATTCCCAAATCGGGAATTTTGCCATTGCAAGAAAGTCTGTAACAACTCGCGCCCTCGCTGCGTTTCTTCCTGTGACGTTGGAACACTTCTTGCACTACAAGCACGGGAGCACGCCATGATATTAGGAAAAGTAAAGCTGACAGAGGCGGCGGGAACAGGCCGCCAGTTTGTAGCAACCAGCGGTACAGGGCATCATTTTCTCCTCGACGACGCCGCCGGAAACACCGGCGCCAAGCCCATCGAACTGGTGGCGATCGCGCTCGCCGGATGCACTGCCTTCGACGTCATCAACATTTTGCGCAAGAAGCGCCAGCAGGTTACTGCCTACGAAGTACAGGTCGAAGCCGATCAGGCGCTCAACCCGCCACAGGTCTTCACCCAGGTACGCATTCACCACATCCTCACCGGCAACGACATTTCATCCCAGGCGGTAGAAGACGCCATCAAGTTGTCGGAAGAAAAGTATTGCTCGGTGGGCGCCATGGTGCAGAAGAGCGCCAAGTTCCACACCACATTCGAGGTCGTGCCCGCCGCCGAAATGGCAATGGTCGGCGCCTAGGATGCCGCAGTTGTTGCAGGGACTTCCAACTTGCGATGATCTGGGACGCCGCTATTTTCGCGCCGCTTTAGTGGCAGCGATCCTTTTCGCACTTCTAGCTGGATCGGCTTTCGCGCAGGCTCCCACGCCACTCACACTTCCACAAGCCGTGAGCATGGCGCTGGAGAAGAATCCGCTGCGCAAGGCGGCACTGGCGGATACGCGCATCTCGGTGGCCATGGTTCGCGAATCGAAAACGCCGCTGTTGCCGAAGATCATGTTCAGCGAAGGCGTTACCCGCAGCAACAACCCGGTGTTCGTCTTCGGAAGCAAGCTGAACCAGCAGAGGTTCACCGCTTCCGATTTCGCGTTGAACCAGCTCAACTACCCCACTCCGATCACCAACTGGTCAAGCCGCTTTTCGGGACAGTGGAACGTGTTTGACGGCCTGCAAAGCTGGTACGGCGTGAAGCGCGCCAACTTCGAGCAACGGGCCAGCGATCAGCAACTCGAACGCACCGATCAGGAACTGGTGTTCCAGGTGGTGCAGGCGTATTACGGCGTGCTGCTGGGGCAGAAGCAGCTTGATGTCGCACGGGACGGTGTGAAAACCGCGGAGGCGACTGAGGCTTCGAGCCGCGCTCGCGTCGACAGCGGGCTGGCGGTGCAGTCGGATCTGCTGAGCGCGCAGGTTGCGACGGCGTCGCGTAAGCAAGAATTCATCCAGGCGCGGAACGGGTTGGCGCTGGCGCAAACCCAACTAGCGCTCGCGCTGGGCATGGCGTCGGACACAGAATACGAGCCGCAGCAGAATCTGCAAGACCACAGCCTCACGACCGCAAAGGTGCAAGAGCTCGAGGCGGAGGCGCTGGAGAAGCGTCCTGACCTGAAGCGGCTCGACCTGGGCTACGACGCGCAGTCGAAGAGTGTGACCATGGCGAAGGGCGCGTTCGCTCCGCGGCTGAACGTCTTTGGATCGTGGGAGACGGATAGCCCATCGCCGGGATGGAATGGCGGCAACAACTGGATCGCAGGCGCCGAGTTACAGTTCGACATTTTTGACGGCGACAGCAAGCGCGCTCATCTGGCACGCGAGAAAGCCACGCGCGACCGTGTCGCCGCCATGCGCGATGTCGCACGCGACGGCGTTCGACTGGAAGTCCGCAAAGCTTACTACGATTACGACGCTGCGCGGCAGCAGGTGGAAGTGGCGCGTACCGCGGTGACGCAAGCCGACGAGAGCCTGCGCATCAATCGCAATCGCTACGAAGGCGGCCTGACGACGATCAGCGATCTGCTGCGCGTGGAAGAAGCGGCGCATCGCGCGCTTGCGGATTACTGGCAGGCCGTCTATCGCGTGCAAACCAGCTATGCCGGTGTCGAACTGGCGACCGGCACGCTCACTCCAAGTTCTCCGGTGGTAACGCAATGATCTCAGTTTCAAATTTGGTTGATTGTCATCCTGAGCGGAGGTTCGCATCTTTTGCGAACCGGAGTCGAAGGACCTCTATACTCGCCGCGCCGCTGGCGATTGTCGTGTTGTTCTCCGCCTGCTCCGGCGAGAAAAGGTCGCAAGCTCCCCCGCCCGAAGTGGTTCGTGGCATCACGCTGATCACGACGCAACGCGCCATGCAGCCCGAATACCTGGAAGCAACCGGCACAGTGCGTCCTACGCAGTCGGCACAACTGGCCAGCCAGATGATGGGGACGATTACGGCCGTCAACGTTCACGAAGGCGAAGCCGTGCGTCGTGGACAGGTGCTCATCACGATTGACGGGGCGCAGCCACACGCAGCCTACCAGGGCGCAACGGCGGGGCTGAGGGCTTCCAAACAGGCCGTAGCCGCGGCTGATGCCGACTACGCATTGGCCGACGCGACGATGAAACGCTATCAGTCGTTGTACGACAAACAGTCGGTCAGTCCACAGGAATATGACGAAGTCAAAACGAAATTAGAAGCGGCCAAAGCGCGTCGCGATGCTGCACAGGCGGGGACCGCACAGGCTCAAGCTGCGGTAGCCGAATCCTCTACTACGGTGGGTTTCGCCAGAATCCGTGCTCCCTTCAATGGCTTGATCACGGCCAAGCTGGTCGACACCGGAGCCATGGCGTCGCCCGGCGTTCCGCTGCTGGTAATGGAAGACCCAAGCCGCTTCCGGCTGGAAGCCAGCGTCGATGAGAGCCAGATCGGCGTGGTGAAGCTGGGCGCGACGTGTTCCGGTGGTAATTGATTCGCTAGGCGCACAGGAAATCGCGGGTAAGGTTGTGCAGATTCTTCCTGCGGCCGATCCAGCAAGCCGGTCCTTTACGGTGAAGGTCGAGCTTCCGGCAAATCCGCTGATTCGCTCGGGCGTATTCGGGCGCGCGAGATTTCCGCGCGGACAGCGCGAGTCCATGCTGGTTCCGCAGACGGCCCTGCTGCAGCGCGGACAACTCGATGCAGTTTATGTCGTAAATAAGGACGGGCTGGCAACGCTGCGCTATGTCACGCTGGGCAACCCCTCGTCAGGCAACGTGGAGGTGCTGTCGGGACTGGCAGACGGCGATCGCGTGGTTGCCGAGGCCGACGGTCGCGAACTTGCCGGCAAACGGGTCGAGGGGCAATGAGCGAACCGACGCCAGCTCCGGGCCATCTTCGCGCCGCCGGACTCATCGCGCGCGCGTTTATCAACTCGAAGCTGACGCCACTATTCATTGCGGCTTCGTTGATCGCGGGCGCGTTCGCCATCCTGATGACGCCGCGCGAGGAAGAGCCGCAGATCATCGTCCCCATGCTCGATGTGTTCGTGCAAATGCCGGGAGCATCGCCATCTGAGGTCGAACAGCGCGCGACCTTGCCGATGGCGCGGTTGCTGCGTGAAGTTCCCGGAGTCGAGTACGTCTATACCATCACGCGACCGGGTCTGAGCATGCTGGTGGTGCGCTTCTACGTCGGGACCAAAGAAGAAGACGCGATCATCAAGGCCTACAACAAGCTCTATTCAAACCTCGATCACATCCCGCCAGGGGTTTCGCCACCGATCATCAAGGTTCGCTCGATCGACGACGTACCGATCATGGCTCTGACATTGTGGGGGCCGAACTACGACAGCTATCGTCTGCGGCAGGTCGCCGGTGAACTGGAGAACCAGCTTAAGCAGATTTCCGACGTTTCCGAAACCAAGATCATCGGTGGATTGCCGCGGCAGGTGCGCGTCGTGCTCGATACTCCGAAGCTGGCAGCGTACGGAATGACGGCCGGAGCCGTCGCCGCTCAACTACAGGCCGCCAACATGCGGAGCGCTGCGGGAGGCTTCGCGCAGGAAAACCAGCAGTTTGAGGTGGAGGCGGGCCGTTTCCTTGGCAAAGCCGATGACCTGAAACAAGTAGTGATCGGCGTCTATCAAGGCAGGCCGGTATACCTGCGCGACGTTGCCGCCGAAATCGTGGATGGGCCGGCTGAGCCGGAGAATTACGTTCTGTATGCCAATGCCGCTGGTGCCGCACATGATGCCCAGCGTGGCGAATATCCGGCAGTGACCGTCACGCTGGCCAAGCGCAAAGGCACGAACGCCACCATCATCACCCAGGCGGCGGAAAAGAAGATCGAGGAGTTGCGCGGTTATCTGCTTCCCCAGGACCTGAACGTCACGATAACGCGCAACTATGGCGAGACCGCGAAAGACAAATCCGACGAACTGTTGAAGCATCTGTTCATCGCGACCTTATCGGTGACGCTGCTGATCGCTTTGGCGCTGGGCTGGCGTGAGTCGGGCGTGGTCCTGATCGCGATTCCGGTGACCCTGGCGTTGACGCTGGCGATTTTCTATCTGTTCGGCTACACCCTAAACCGGGTGACGCTGTTCGCGCTGATCTTTTCCATCGGCATTCTGGTGGACGATGCCATCGTGGTGGTCGAGAATATTGTCCGCCATTTCCGGATGCCTCGCACCGACCGATCCAAATCGCTGGCGCAGATTGCTGTGGAAGCGGTGGATGAGGTCGGCAATCCTACCATCCTCGCCACGTTTACGGTGATCGCCGCGATTCTTCCGATGGCGTTTGTGCGCGGATTGATGGGGCCATACATGCGGCCCATACCGGTGGGCGCTTCGGCCGCCATGCTGTTCTCTCTCATCGTGGCGTTCGTGGTGTCGCCATGGTCGGCGCTTGCGGCTGCTGCGGCACTACGCAGATAAACCCAGCGATGAGCACGAAGCCGAAGGCTGGAGCACGCAAGCTCTACCGGCGCATCATGAATCCCCTGATTCACAGCGCCCGACGTCGCTGGATGTTCCTGGGCGGCATGGTTGTTCTGTTGCTGCTTGCCTGCTCGCTGGTGGCATTCAAGCTGGTTAAGGTCAAGATGCTGCCCTTCGACAACAAGAGCGAGTTCCAGGTCATGGTTGACATGCCGAACGGCACGACCTTGGAGCAGACAACTCGCGTGGCGCAGGAGTTGGGGCAGTACCTGGGACAGCAGCCGGAGGTCGCGAATTACCAGATTTATTCCGGCACCTCGGGCCCGTACAACTTCAACGGCCTGGTGCGGCACTATTTTCTGCGCAGCGGCGCTAACCAGGCGGACATCCAGGTCAACCTGTTGAACCAGCACGAGCGCAGCCGGCAAAGTCACGACATCGCAAAGCGGCTGCGGCCGGGCTTGGTCGAGATTGGCGATCATTACGGAGCGCGCTTGAAAGTTGCCGAAGTGCCGCCCGGTCCTCCGGTACTGGAGACGCTGGTCGCGGAAGTGTACGGGCCCGACTACCAGCAGCAGGTCGAGGTGGCGAAGAAGATCAAAGATATTTTCAAAACCACTCCCGGCGTAGTGGATGTGGACTGGTACATCGAAGATCCGCAAACCAAGTACGACCTGAAGGTCGATCTCGACAAAGCAGCGTTGCACGGTATCTCGGCTGCCGATGTAACGCGCACGGTGCAGATCGGATTGGACGGCACCACGGCCGGACTGTTGCACGTGCCGCAATCGCGCGAAGACGTTCCCATACGGGTGCAACTCTCGCGCGCCGATCGCTCGAATATCGAGTCCTTACAACAGATACGATTGCCGAGTTTGGGTGGCGGCCAGGTTTCGCTGGGCGAAGTAACGAACCTCGAGAAAAAGACGATCGATACCTCGCTCTATGGCAAGAACCTGCGCCCGGTGGTCTATGTGCTGGGCGATGTTGCGGGAGCAGAAGAGAGCCCGGTGTACGTCATCATGAAGATGAACCAGGCCATCGACCAGCTGAAGATGCCGGAGGGCTACGGGATCAAGCGCTACAACGTCGCGATGCCGGATGAAACCAACCGCGTCACGATGAAATGGGACGGCGAGTGGCATATCACGGTTGAAGTATTTCGCGATCTCGGGCTGGCATTCGCCGCAGTGCTGGTGCTGATTTACGTGCTCGTGGTGGGCTGGTTCCGCTCGTTCATCGTGCCGCTGGTAATCATGGCGCCGATTCCGCTGACGCTGGTCGGCATTCTGCCGGGCCACGCGCTGATGGGTGCGTTCTTCACCGCGACTTCGATGATCGGCTTCATTGCGGGCGCCGGCATCATCGTGCGCAATTCGATCATTCTCGTTGATTTCATCGAGCTGCGCCGCGAGCAGGGCATGCCGCTGGAAGAAGCGGTGGTTGATGCGGGCGCAGTGCGCTTCCGTCCGATGCTGCTCACGGCGGCGGCGGTGGTCGTCGGCGCGAGCGTCATCCTGTTCGACCCCATTTTTCAAGGGCTGGCGATTTCTCTGATGGCCGGCGAAGTAGCTTCGACGCTGCTTTCGCGGCTGGCAGTTCCGGTCCTGTATTACATGGTGGAAAAACGTAGGGCTGAGGCGCACTCTCACCACGAGAGCACTCCGCAAATGTCAGGAGCAACTGTATGACGATCGAACGTGGTCTTACGACTGATGGCAGGAACCTTTGTGCTGCTATCGCTGGCATTGGGCTACTGGGTGAGCCCATACTGGTATCTGTTCACAGCATTTGTCGGGCTGAACCTGTTACAGTCAGGTTTCACCAACTGGTGTCCCGCGATGTGGATACTTGGCAAGTGCGGATTGAAATCGAGCGAGCAGGCGACGCGCGCACAGGCAGGCGGCTGAGAACTGCGGACATCGCACAGGAGAATCGAAATGCCAGGCTGGGCGGTAATTGTTCTGTTCGTTATCGGCTACGTCGTACTGACGCAGTGGCTTCTGCCGAAGATGGGCGTTCCTACCTGACGCAGCGCCCGCAGACCCGTGGGGTCTCAACGCAACGCGAGTTGCAACGTAGGTACACCGGTCGTAAAAGACAGTCACAACATCCAACAAAACCAACCGTAAAGCGGGATTGCTGACGACCATCTGCCGCCTTCCCGCATCAAATTGCCTGTATTGTTTGGGCACGCTACAATATCCCCACGGCAGCGACCGTACTTCGACGAGAGTTGATGCTTGCGGGTTTTGCTCACGTATTTATCGCTGGTTCGTATATCACTGTAGGATCGATACCGGGGTTAGCTTCCACTTTGCCTGGCCAAATCATTAACTCGCAGAAATTGAGAAGCGTTATTGCTGCTTGTGATCTGCTTTCTCCTTTTCCTGTTCGTCCTACAGGCGAAGACTGCGGTTTATAACGGCAACGCGCAAGCCAAGGTCACCCCGACAACTGCTTCCAAACTGTGGGCTGACGGGCATAAGTGGGAAGACCCGTCGGTTACCTCAGAGCGCTGCCATCCTGTTCTGGATGGTTTCCCTTACCCTGCTGGCCCTCTATCGCAAACCGGAGTGGCGCGCCGCCCACAGCGTCCGGCAGACGGTTCATCTCAGGCTCTCATCCCGGCAGCATCTGCAACGCTTTCTTCGGCCCCCTCCTGTCGTCTAGCAGTTCTCTCATCGTGGCTTCATCCCTGAACTTATTGGGTTTCCAGGCCTCATCATTCGGTCAACTAATCAGCACCTTTCGTCCTGCAGAGTAGCTGGAACGCTTCAGGTGCACTGAGGAAAGTTTATGAAGGTTCGCCCTTGGCACAAGCTTCTTGTGTTGGCGGTCGTTCTGTTGTGTCTGTTCGCGCTCGGCGCCATCATCAAACGCTCTCATAGCCCCGGCACTGCCGAGGCGAGCGACCACGCGGCAGACGGTGACACCGCGCCTTACGCTGCGGTGGCTCCGGTGAAGAGAGAAACCATCGCCACGACTCTGGCCATTGCCGGCCAGTTCATGCCTTATCAAAACGTTGAACTGCACGCCAAGGTTGCGGGATACATCAAGCACATCTACGTCGACATTGGCGATCACGTGCACGAGGGACAGGTGCTGGCAGTGCTGGAGATCCCCGAACTGGTGGCCGAGGTCGATGAGGCCAAAGCGGCAATGCACCATGCCGAGGAGGAAATCCAGCGCTCGAAGAGTGAAGTCTCACGCGCCGAGGCCGACGAAGTCGCGTTGCATGCCAACGCGACACGCCTGGTCAATACCGACAAGGCGCGTCCCGGCCTGATCGCGCAGCAGGAACTGGATGATGCGACCGCCAAAGATCGTGCCTCTGAGGCACAGGTCGATGCCGCGAAGTCGGCGCTTGCCGCGGCCAGGCAGCAATTGGAAGTGGCCAAAGCGAGCCAGCAACACTACACCGCGCTCAGCGACTACGCCAGGATTACTGCCCCTTATGACGGAGTCGTAACCTGGCGCTTCTCCGATACCGGCGCATTGGTACAGGCCGGGACCTCGAACACTAGCGGCTTGCCCGTGGTGACGCTGGCGCAGATAAATGTTCTGCGGCTGCGCATTCCCGTGCCCGAGTCGCTGGCAGGAAAGATTCGCATAGGAGATTCCGCTGACGTTCACGTGCAGGCCACGGGCGAACACTTCACCGGCAAGGTTGAACGCTTTACCGATGCGCTCGACCCGTCCACGCGCACCATGCAGGTCGAGATCGATGTCCCCAATCCCACCTATCACCTGCAGCCCGGCATGTATGCCGACGTGCGGCTCAGCGCCAACAGCCGCGACAACGCCTTGACGATTCCGATCGAGGCCGTACGTCATGACGGTAACAAGACATCAGTTCTGGCGCTCGATCCCAAGGACCGAGTGCAGTCGCGTGAGGTTCAGGTGGGCGTGATGAGTTCGGACCGGGCCGAGATTCTTTCTGGTCTCGCGGAAGGCGAGCGAGTGTTGGTCGGCAATCTCGGCAGCTACCAAGTAGGCGAGAAGGTCAGGCCTAAACCGTCCGCCCTGGCGTCCGCGTCTTCTACTGGCGAGGCAGAGTAATTCAAAATGTCTAGCTTTGCGATTAAATATCCGTTCTTCATCCTGATGTTGTGTCTGGTAATCGTTGTGGTAGGAGTGACCACCGTCGTGCGCATGCCGGTGGACCTCTTCCCGCAGATCCAGATCCCGGTGGTGGTGGTGGCCACGTTTTATAGCGGCATGCCTCCGGAGCAGATCGAAGCCGACATCACCGACACCTTCGAGCGCTTCTTCACCCTGGGCAGCAACATCGACCACATCGAGTCGCGTTCGCTCACCGGCGTGAGCCTGATTAAGGTGTACTTCCAACCTGGAACCGATCCCGACGCGGCAACCAGCGAGATCGCGAATCTCGCGATGGCCGATCTGCGACGCCTGCCGCAGGGCACACTGCCTCCGGTGGTGTTGAAGTTCGACGCCTCCAGCTTGCCGGTGTGCCTGGTGACGGTCAAAGGCCAGGGACTGGATGAGACGCGATTGCACGATCTCGCGCAATTCAATGTGCGTAACCAGATCGCGAACGTTCCCGGCGCCTCGGTACCGCAACCGTATGGCGGCAAGTACCGGCAGATTCAGTTCTACATCGATCCGGTGAAGCTGGAAGCTGCGCAACTAAGCCCGATGGATGTGGTGCACGCGGTCAACGATGCGAACAAGATTCTTCCCGCCGGCGATGTGCGCATTGGCCCACGCGACTACAACATTTACAGCAACAGCCAGTTCGCCGACACCCAGTCGATGAACGACGTGCCGCTGAAGGCAATCGGCAACAGTGTTTTGCGCTTCGGCGATATAGGACACGCCGAAGACTCGTCAGCGATTCAGTACAACATTGTTCGCGTGGACGGCCAGAAATCGGTTTATCTGCCGATCCTGAAACAAGGCGGCAACAGCAATACCATCCAGATCGTTAACGGCGTTCGCGACCGCGTCAAAAGCCTGCTCGACGTTCCCAAGTCGCTGGTCACCAACGTCGTGTTCGATCAGTCACAGTACGTGAAGACCGCGGTATCGAATGTGTTGCGCGAAGGCGGCATCGGCCTGCTGCTGACCGCGCTGATGATACTGGTCTTCCTGGGATCGGCCCGCGGCACCATATCGGTGCTGCTGTCGATTCCCATCTCCTGCCTGGCGGCGTTCCTGTTGCTCAATGCTACCGGCAGCTCCATCAACACCATGGTCCTCGGCGGACTGGCGCTGGTGCTTTCGCGCGTCATTGATAACTCGGTGGTGGTGCTGGAAAACATCTTCCGCCATCTGGAAGAGGGCGAAGACGCTGTAACCGCGGCTGAACGAGGCGGCCAGGAAGTTCAAGTCGCGGTGCTGGCGGCAACGTTCACCACCGCAATCGTGTTCTTTCCGGTGGTGTTCTTGTACGGAGTGAGTCGCTACTTGTTCACCGCGTTGGCGCTCGGCGTGGTATTGGCATTGGCGGCTTCGTACCTGGTGGCCATGACGCTGGTGCCTCTGTTCTGCGCTCGCTTCATCAAGACGGCGCACGGCCAGGGCGGACACCATACAAAATCCGTCTTCGGACGCTTCGTGACCGCGTTCAATCGCAAGTACGACCAGATGCTGATGCAGTATGACCGCGCCGTAGATAAAGCGCTGGCTCGGCCGGTTGCGACCATCGTTATTCTGCTGGGAACGTTTGTCGTCAGCCTGGCATTTTTTCCACTGCTCGGAGTGGCGTTTTTCCCGCGCACGGATCCGGGACAGTTTGTCATCAATATCAAAGCGCCAACCGGATCGCGGCTTGAGCGTACCAACGCCTACGCGGGCCGGGTTGAAAACGACATCCGTGACGTTATCGGCGATGACGTACAGATGATCGTCTCTAACATCGGCATGACGCCCGACCTGTCTTCTATTTACACCAGTAATTCTGGCCAGCACACGGCGTTCATCCAGGTCAGCTTGAAAGCGGAACACAAGCTGAGCACCTTCGTTTACATGGATCGCGTGCGAAGGAAGCTGGCTGCGGATCTCCCCGAGGTAGCAACCTACTTCCAGACCGGCGGTCTGGTGGACTCGGTGGTTAACCAGGGAATGCCCGCGCCCATCGACATCCAGGTGAGCGGAAACAATCAGCAGGCTGCCTACGAGGTGGCCCAGCACTTGGCCCAGAAGCTACGCTCCCGATCCGACGTAAGTGATGTGCTGATTCCACAAGACCTCGATTACCCCGGCTTGCAACTGGACGTGAAGCGCGAGATGGCCGCACGCCTGGGACTCACCGCCAGCGACGTTGTCGACAACGTCGTAACCGCGCTGACCTCGAACGGCATGATTGCGCCCAGCTACTGGGTCGATCCCAAGAACGGCAACAATTATTTCCTAACCGTGCAGTACACGAATCATCAGATCGGCGCCATGACCATGGAGGATTTCAAGCAAATTCCCCTGAAGGCACCCAATAATCCCAATCCCACAATGCTGGAGAACGTCGCCGACATTCACGTAATCAACACTCCGACTGAGGTCGATCACTACCAGCTATTCCGGGTGATTGATGTTTATGTTTCTCCGAAAGGCGAGAACCTGGGCAGCCTCTCCAGCGAGGTAAATAAGCTTATCGATCAGACCAAGCTGCCTCCGAATGTGCGCGTGCAGGTGCGCGGATCGGTGGTGGCCATGCAGCAATCGTTCAAGAGCTTCGGTATTGGACTAATCCTGGCGATTGTTCTTGTCTACCTGATCCTGATGGCGCAGTTCTCCTCGTTCATCGATCCCTTCATCATCCTGCTGGCGATTCCTTCCGGCATCACCGGCGTGATCGTCATCCTGTTGCTCACCCACAGCACGTTGAACGTAATGTCGCTGATGGGACTGATCATGATGACCGGCATCGTGGTTTCGAACAGCATTCTGATTGTCGATGTCACCCGCAACTATCGCTGCGAAAGGCATGCCGATACGCGAGTCGGTTGCCCTGGCATGCCGGGTCCGCTTGCGTCCGATTCTTATGACGTCATTAGCTACCATCCTGGGCCTGATTCCCATGGGCCTCGCTTTGGAAGCCGGCAGCGAGCAGTACGCTCCCCTCGCCCGCTCCATCATCGGAGGTCTGACCGTGTCGGTTGTGGTCACTGTCTTCCTGGTACCGGCGGTGTATCTGCTGATCCATCGACGCGAAGAAGCGAAACCGGAGGTGCAGGCTTGAGAAGAACCACCCTCTGGCTTGTCGCTCTGGAGATCTCTCACCGCTGGGTTGCTGTTGGCGCAGTCACCGCAAACAGCTCCTCTGCCAACGGCGCCCGTTCCATCGCAAACGGTGACGTCGCCCTATCCGCAGCAGCCGGGAGCGCCACAAACGCCGGCCGGGCAGACGCAAGCTCCGGCTGGCCAATTACCGCTGCCGCAGGCTGCTCCGGCGGCGCAAGCGCAGATACCATCGCCGGCCACCGGCCCCAGGCAACGCCTGACGCTACCGGACGCTGAGGCGATGGCGCTGAAAAACAATCCGCAAATATCGGTCTACCATCTGTTGTCGCTGGCTTCTCGTCAGGTAACTCGGGAGGAGCGGGCGGCCTACTATCCGACCGTCTATGGCAGCGTCACGGCGGTCAAGCCTAAAGAAGACACCCGCATTGCGGCCGGAAACCTGAACAATCCGACGGTGTACGAACGCGCAGCCTATGGTGTGACTCTGTCGCAGTTGATTACGGATTTCGGCCGAACCAACAATCTGGTGGCCACGGCCGCGTTGCGCGCCAAGGCTGCCGACATGAACGCCCTCGCCACCGCTGCCGAGATCAAGCTGGCCGTCGATAGCTCGTTCTATACCGCGCTGCAGAACTTCGCGCTACTGAAAGTGGCGGAGGAAACGGTGAGCGCGCGTCAGGTCGTATCCGATCAAATCACGACGCTGTACCAGAACAAGTTGCGCTCGGAGCTCGACGTCAGCTTCGCCAATGCCAACCTGGCGCAGTCGAAGCTGCTGCTGATTGATGCGCAGAACAACTATCAGGGCGCGCTCTCGAACCTCTCACAAATTCTGGGCTACGTTTCGCAACAGCCATTCGAACTGGTCGATCCTGCCACCGCGATTACCGCGCCGACAGAGGACATCAGCCATTTGCAGGATGAGGCGTTCAGTAATCGTCCCGAGATTGCCGCGCAGAGCTATGAATATCAAGCCGCACAAAAGTTTCAGAAGGCACAGCGCGACCAACTGTTTCCCAGCATTGAGGCCCTCGGTGTAGTCGGACGCACGCCCTACAGCAACTCGATTGCTGGCATCTCGCCGTTTACCGACTGGTATGGCGCAATCGGAGTGAACCTGAACGTTCCTATCTTTCAGGGATTTCTGTACCCGGCGCGCTCGAAGGAGGCGGCACTCCGCGCCCAGGCCAGTGCTGAACAACTCCGCGACTTGAAGGACAGGATTGCCAACGACGTTCGTACCGCATGGCTAAATTCCATTACGGCCTATAACCGTATCGGCGTTTCGCAACAGTTTGTGGATCAGACGACCCTGGCCCTGAACCTCTCGCAGACACGCTACAGCCTGGGACTGAGTTCGATCGTCGAGCTGAGCCAGGCGCAGTTGCAGCAAACCGAAGCGCAGATACAGTTCGCAGCCGCGAAATACCAGTATCAAATCGCGGAGTCAGTGCTCCGATTCCAGATCGCAGCGCCGTAGAGAGAAATGACGACTCGGAGTAGAGAGAAGTACAAGAAGGACCACAGCGACACGGCCTTCATGATCGCGGCCTTCGCTGGTTGTGCGGCGGTCGCGGCTTGCGAAGATGTGTACTACTTCGCAACCGATGTGGTCTTTTGGGACACCTGGCGGCTGCATCCTTCGGCGGTGTTCACCGGAACCCTGGTCTTTCTCATCACGCTGTATCTGTTGCAACGTTTGAATAACGTCAAACACCCATTTCGCTATCTCGGGCCGTACACGCCGCTGCTGGGAGCTTCGAGCGCGAACCTGGCGCTAAAGCTAAATGGCTTTTGGCTGCTGCCGGTGGTCGCCGTCAGCGTTACCTGGAGTGTCATGCAAGTGCGGGGAGAGCTACACCGAACGTAATCGCTTCGGCTCCTATCGATCGTGCGCCGCCAGTGCCAGGTCCCTTACTTCCTCTTCACTGGCGGGCACGGCCTTTTCTGAACGAGATCGTCTACGGAAACTTGTTTGCAGTTTGTCGAGATACACGTAATAGACCGGCGTTATGTAGAGGGTAACGATCTGCGAGAAGACGAGGCCGCCGACCACCGCCAGACCTAGTCCGCGTCGCGACTCTGCGCCGGCGCCGAAGCCAATCGCGATGGGCAAGGTTCCCATCAACGCCGCCATGGTGGTCATCATGATGGGACGGAAACGAACCAGCGCGCCCTCGTAGATGGCTTCTTCCGGCCGCTTGCCTTCGGTTCTCTCGGCCTCGAGCGCGAAGTCGATCATCATGATGGCGTTTTTCTTGACGATGCCGATCAGCATGATGATTCCCACGAAGGAGTAGAGGTTCAGCTCCTGGTGAAATAGCTTGAGCGTCAGGAGCGCGCCGACACCAGCGGATGGCAGACCGGAAAGTATGGTCAGCGGATGGATGAAGCTCTCATACAGGATGCCCAGAATGATGTAGATGACGAGAACAGCACCCAAAAGCAGAAGCCCCATGCCGGTAAACGAACTTTGAAAAGCTTGCGCCGTGCCCTGGAAGGTGCCTTGGATATCCGCCGGGAGGACGCGAATAGCTTCCTGCTCCACCAGTTTGGTGGCATCGCCCAACGCCGTGCCGGGCTTGAGATTGAAGCTGATCGTCGCGGCCGGCAATTGCCCGAGATGGTTGACCGTCAACGGGCCCACCGAAGGCACCAGCTTTGCGAACGTATCCAGCGGAATCATCTTGCCGCTGCTCGAGCGCACATACAGAAGCGAGAGCTTATCCGGATTGTTCTGGTACTCCGGCAGCAACTCCATGATGACGTAGTACTCGTTGTTGGGCGTG
This sequence comes from uncultured Acidobacteriaceae bacterium, assembly GCA_963819645.1. Classification (GTDB taxonomy): domain Bacteria; phylum Acidobacteriota; class Terriglobia; order Terriglobales; family Acidobacteriaceae; genus CAVVDY01. The sequence continues at coordinate 803,683 of CAWFWZ010000001.1, read as the reverse complement.
TAGATGGTGCTGATCTGTCGCGTGCCGTAGGCGGAGTACAGCGCATCGGAGACTTGCGCTGGCGTCAGGCCCAGGGCATACGCCTTGTCGTGATCCACTTCTACCGTGAGCTGCGGATTGCTGACCTGCAAATCGCTGGTGACGTCCTGGAGCTGCGGAAGCGCTCTCAGCGCCGCCTCAAGCTTCGGTGCATCCCGGTAGAGCTCCGCCGTATCGGGCGATTGCAGAGCGTACTGATACTGTGACTTGGTCAGCGATCCACCAATGCGGATCGTCGGAGGCACCTGCAGAAAAACGTTGAGCCCGGGAATCTGCGACATCTTGGGACGCAGCTCCTGGATCACCTCCATCGCGCTCATCTGGTTGACGCGATCTTTCTTGTCCTTGAGGCGGAAGAAGATTCGCCCCTGATTGATCGGTTGCCCGATCGACGACATGGTGTTCATCACGCTGGGATCGGAACGCACCACGTTCGCGACCTTCTGTTGCAGCTCATACATGTCGGCAAACGCAATTCCCTGCTGCGCTTCGGTAAACGCGAACACCAATCCCTGATCTTCGTCGGGAATGAATCCCGTCTTCGAGACCATGAACAGATATCCGGTGGCCGCAATCAATCCGAACGAGACGAGCAAGGTCGCGAATTTGTGCCGCAGTACCGCCCTCAGGGTGACGTTGTAGCCTCGCAGGGCGCCGTTGAAAACGCGCTCGCCCGCGTTGAAGAACCGCCCATGCGAGCGTCTGATGGCGCAGGAAGCGGCTGCACAGCATCGGCGTCAAGCTCAGCGAGACGAATCCTGATACCAGGATGGCGGCGCCGATGGTCACCGCAAACTCGTGCAGCAAGCGCCCGATGATCCCGCCCATGAACAGCAGTGGAATGAATACGGCCGCCAGCGACAGCGTCATGGAAAGAATGGTGAAGCCGATCTCTCCCGCTCCGTCCATCGCCGCCTGCATCGGAGTCTTCCCCTGCTCCATGTGGCGCACGATGTTTTCGAGCATCACGATGGCATCGTCCACGACGAATCCCACCGAAAGCGTCAGCGCCATCAACGAAAGATTGTCGAGGCTGTAGCCCAGCAGGTACATCACCGAGAAGGTGCCGATGATGGACATGGGCAGCGCGAGCGAAGGAATGATGGTGGCGGAAATGTTGCGCAGGAACAGGAAGATCACCATCACGACCAGTCCGATGGTGAGCAGCAGCGTGAACTTTACGTCGTTGACCGACGCGCGAATGGAGACCGAGCGGTCATACAGGGTGTCGATCTGGATGGCTGCTGGAACATGATCCTCCAGCCTCGGCAGCAGCTTCTTGATGCTGTCCACGACCGCGACGGTGTTGGTTCCCGGCTGCTTCTGAATCGCCAGCACGATGGCGCGATTGCCATTGAACCAGCTCGCAGTCTTGTCGTTTTGCACGCTGTCGATGACGCGGCCCAGCTCGTTCAGCCGCACCGGAGAGCCGTTGCGATACGCCACCACCATGGGGCCAAACTGCTGCGCGTTCATGCGCTGGCCGTTGGAGAGAATGGTGAACGTATGGTTCTCTCCGTAAAGCGTTCCCGTCGGCAGGTTGGTATTGCCCGACTGCAGCGCGGCGTTGACTTCGTCAATCCCTATCTGTCGCGAGGCCAGAGCACTGGGATCAAGCTGCGCCCGCATGGCATACTTCTGCGCTCCATAAACCATGACCTGCGCGACGCCATTCACCATCGAGATGTTCTGCGCGATCGTGGTCTCTGCCGCTTCGTCCACATCCGACAGCTTCATGGTCGGTGAGCTTAGCGCGAGATAGAGAATCGGCGAATCAGCCGGGTTCACCTTCTGAAATGTCGGAGGCGTCGGCATCTGCGGCGGCAAGAAACCGCCTGCTGCCGTAATCGCTGCCTGTACATCCAGTGCCGCGCCATCGAGGCTGCGGCTCAGATTGAACTGTATGGTGATGCTGGTCTGGCCCACCGAATTCGTCGACGTCATCGAGTCGATGCCGGCGATGGTCGAGAACTGCTTCTCCAGCGGCGTTGCGACTGAGGAGGCCATCGTATCCGGGCTGGCTCCCGGCACTGACGCGCTCACCAGAATGGTGGGAAAGTCTACGTTGGGCAGGTCGCTGACCGGCAGGAGTTGATAGGCGAAGATGCCAAAGATCAGGATGGCGGCCATGACCAGCGTGGTCATGATGGGGCGCTTGATAAAGATCGCCGAAATACTCACAGCCCGCCCCTCTCACCCGACTGCGCTTTCGTAGAACTCGATTGCGTTGCAGACACCGTGTTCTGCACCACGACTTTGGCCTTCGGCACCACTCGCAACTGACCATTCACGATGACGCGTTCGCCGGCATTCAGGCCGTCGGCAATCACCGTCATGTTCTGGAAGACGCCTCGCGTTTTCACCGGACGCAGCTCAGCCGTGTTATCAGCGGCCACGACGTAAACGTATTCGCCCTGCTGGCCCGTCTGAATGGCCCTCGTGGGGACAACGATCGCATTCTTCTCCGTCGAAAGCTCAAGCGCGACATCGACAAACTGACCCGGCCACAACTTGCGGTCGGTATTCTCAAAGGTCGCTTTCAGTTTGAACATTCCCGTGGTCGTATCCACACCGTTGTCGATAAAAGTCAGGCGGCCTACCGCCGGGTTGTCAGTCTGTCCTTTGGGATATGCAAAAACCTTGAGCTGCCCGCCAGCAAAGCGCTCGCGCACGCGCGCAAGATTCGATTCCGGAACGAAGAAGGTGACGTAGATCGGGACAATCTGGTTGAGCTGCACCAGGTATGGAGTGTCGTTGGCCTTCACCAGATTGCCGAGGTTGATCATCAGCGCGCCGGCGCGTGCATCGATCGGCGCATTGATGTCGGTGTACTGAAGCTGCACTCGCGCCGCCTGGGCCGAGGCTTTATCCGCTTCAACGGCCGACGCGTCAGCCTGCGCCTGCGCGCTGAGTTGGCCCGCCTGCTCGTGCGAGACGATGCCCTCTTTTTCCAACCCGGTGTAACGCTCCCGCTGAATGCGTGAGTTCTCTGCCTGAGCTTCGTCGTGGTGGGTTTGGGCTACTGTCTTGTCAAGGTCAGCCTCAAAGGGCCGCTTGTCGAGTTCAAACAGCTTCTGGCCCTGGCGAACGTCGTCGCCCTCTTTGAAGAAGATCTTTTCGATTTGCCCGTTAACCTGAGAGCGGATCTGCACCGTCTGGTAGGCTTCGACATTTCCGATACCGGTGATTTGCAGCGGAATGTCTCGCTGTTCGACGCTAGCGACAACAACTGGTGCAGGTGGGCGTCCGGCTGACGCGGAGGCCTGACCCTTGTTCCCGCATCCCGAGGTGACGATGGCAACAGCAAGGGTAAGAACTATGAGCGGAAAGAATGGCCGGTAAATCGCGCGCGTTAAGGGGGCACGCTCCCCAATGATATGCATAGGACGGTCCTGAGCCGCCATCTTGGTCTGCAGTCAATGTCTGCTTGTCCGCGAACGTATGTGGCTGCCGGGTACACACAGTTCAACCCCGACTTGCACAGCAATGAACTGTGAGCTCGTTATTAAAGGATAAACGGAATAGTGCTTCCCGCCAATCAGAGACTCGGGGCGTTCGTCCCGGATTTCACGCCATCGACAACGCCGCACGAGGTACCAGGAACGGCAGACAATGCCGCCACAGCCTACATGCCGTTGGCGTCGCTACTGCCCTGCGGCTTGTATGGGCTCTGCAGGTACTTCCGGGCTTCGTCGAGAGCGTTGGAAGTGTTGTCGTTGGTCTGCAGGGCCTGCCGGTATTCGTTGGTTGCGCGCTCCCGTTGGCCGGTCAGGTCAAAGATGTTTCCCAACCGGATGTGGCTCCAGACCTCGGTCCAGCGCGGCTCGCCGTTACCGTTGAGCGCCTCGCGATAAGCGTTCGCTGCAGCCTGGTAGTTGTGTTGCAGGAAGAACACTTCGGCAATGCGGTAGTGCGCCAGCGAGCTGTTCCGGTCGGTGTCCAGCGCCTTCTGAAATTCCTTGAGTGCCTCGGTCAGGTCGCCCTGCTCAACATCGGCCTGGCCGCGCACGATCGACGCTCGCACCCGAAGCTCCGGCGAATTCTTCAGCACGCGATTATCAGGATCAATGGTGATCTTGCGCGGCTTGCCGAAGGTATCGACTTCGTAAGCCGAATTCGAACCCGAAACCTCGATGCGTTTAGTCTCGGTTTTGCCGTCGGTATCGATTTTCAATTCCACCGGCATGCGGAACAGGTCCATGTCCTGCTGGATCTCTCCCACCACACGGAAGCCTTTTTGCACGCGATAAATCGTGTACTTGTCTTTGAACTCGGGCGCGCCCGTGGAGTCGAGCCACTGGGTAAAGAACCAGGTAAGCTGCTGGCCGGAATCTTTCTCGGCAATCTTGCGAAAGTCATCAACTGTCGCCGGCTTACCCGAGTACTGCGCCAGGAAGTTGCGCATCGTGTTATCGAAGACCTGGTCGCCCACGATCCAGCGCAACATATTCAGGATGACTGCGCCTTTATCGCTGGTTATGGTCTGGAAGTCGGGTGAGAACGGATCGAGTTTGCCGATCTGGGCGAGTGGAACCGTGTCGTAGGCGAGCGCTCCCACTTCCATGTCCTTGGTGACTTCTTCGAACCCCGACTCTCCCGCTACGTGCTCGACATAAAGCGCCTCGGAATAGCGCGCGAAACCATCACCGATCCACCAGTCGTTGCGCGTGGCCGGACTGACCATGGTTCCCCACCACTGACGGGCAACGGTATTGGCCACCAGGCGATAGTTCACCTTCTGATTGAAGCTGCGCGCGGCAATGGCTGCAATTTCAGGGCCCCAGGCCGAGGGCACGGTATCGTTCGGCAACTCAACCAGACTTAGCTTATTGGCGTAGGGCGGGCCAAATTGCGACGTGTAGAAGAAGAAAGCCTTGGAAGCCGAGTCGGCATATTGTTCAGCGTAAGGCTTGTTCTGCTCGGAGGTATAGACGGTAACGTCCAGTCCGCCCTCGTCGCTTTTGGTCTGCTACAAACTTGCCGATCAGAATCGTGCCCGGGAAGCTCGGCTTGTCGTAAGTGAAGGTGTAAATCTTATTGCCCGCGGGAGAGCTGAGCTGTCCTGCCTGGGCGCGAGCAGCGGCTTTTCGTGTGGATCCAGATGGGCCTGCCGACTCGCCGAGCGACGGGAATTCCCCAGTACTTTGCTTGCCACTTCCGATGACCGAATATCCGGCCGGCACACTCACGCTGATGGTCGAGGTGAAACGGTTCGTGCCGTAACCCGACATGGGGAACCATCCGCCGGCATAAAGAAGATAGCTTTCGGGATCGCCGACATAGGCCAACTTCAGCCCCGGCACAGGGCTGTCGTCCGCCGACTGCAGGGTTCCTTCGTACTCGAAGGTGAGACTAGTGCTGCTGCCCTTGCTCAGGGTTCCGGGAAGCGAGATGCGCACAGTGGCGTCCTGGCTGACACGCTCGGCGGTGAGTTCTTCTCCGGTTGGGCCGAGCACGCGAGTGGGCTTCAGTCCGTTATGCAGCGTGAAGACGGCGATGCTGATGTCGTCCAGCGCCGTGAACTTGACCCGCGCGATGGCTTTGATCTGATGGTTCTGCGGGATCACGACGGCCTGGATGGCGTAGTCGTTAACCTGGAGGCGTGGCTTCTCGGCGGCAGAAACTACCGCGGCCAGCAACATTAGTAATGCGATGGAAGAAACGACGCGCATCGAGAATCGCGCTACGCTGTGCATCCTGGAGATAGCTCCTGCTCTGCCGTCACTATAAATGATTGAAAATCCTCATAGAAAGTTTCGCACAGCTTACGCTCAGTAATCCAATACGGCCAAAACAGCCTGCGCGGCTCGCTGGCTGGCCTGCAAATTAGACGTTTCGGCGCTCAATCGGTGTCGAATCTCGCGAAATCCTTCGATCATGGTGCTCCGTTCGCTGCCCTCCGGAATCAGCCGCCTCAACTCTGCGACAACTCGCTCAGCCGTGAACCCGTCCTGCACTAACTCCGGAACGACATCCCGCTCGGCGATGAGATTGGGCATGGCAAATCGGTCCACCTTCACCAGCCGACGCCCGAACTTCCACGACAACTCCGCAACCCGGTAGACCATGACGAACGGCGTTCCGATCAGCGCGGCCTGCAAGGTCGATGTTCCGCTGGCCACCGCCGCAACGCGCGCATGAGTCAGAGTCGCCGGCGGCGTCGCTGGTAAAGACAACTTGAATCGCGAAGTTAGGCGGCAGAAAACTCTTCATCCAGGACTCGCTCAAGGTCGACGCGACCGGCACTATGTAAACGTAATCGGAGCCTAGAAGTTGTGCTGCTTCTAGCAGCGTCGGGAAGATTCGGCTGACCTCGCCCTTGCGGCTTCCCGGCAGCAGCGCGATCCAAGGCTTTCGCCGGATCGAGGCCGTATTGCGCCGAGAACGCTTCGCGAGTCGTCGAGCTAGCGGCGACGTCGGCCAGCGGATGGCCGACGAACTCAGCATTGATTCCATGGGTGGCGTAAAACTTCTCTTCAAACGGAAAAATGACAAGCATTTTACGCACAAAGCGGCGGATGAGTTCGACGCGCGACGGTCTCCATGCCCAAAGCTGTGGGCTGACGTAGTAGACGACGGGAATGCCGCGCTTGTGCAGTTGGCGGGCGAGACGCAGATTGAAGTCTGGGAAATCGATCAATACGGCGACATCAGGACGGCAGCGGTCGATCTCGGCAACCACTTGGTTGAAGAGCCCGTAGATGCGCGGCAGGTGCCGGACGACCTCGGCAAGCCCCACCACGGCGATGTCGTGCGCGTTGACGACGAGGTCGCAACCGGCCTCGCGCATGGCGTCGCCGCCCACGCCAAAGAACTCTGCCTCGCTGTCGCTGCGCTGGCGCAACTCCTGACGCAAGGCTTCAATCAGCCAGGCTCCATACATGTCGCCCGAAGCTTCGCCCGCAGATAGGAAGATGCGCACGTTTTGATTATGGCATTCGGGGAAGGCGTCAGGTATCAGGTATCAGCCGTCACAATCCCCCGGGGAACCTTTCGCATACACATAACGTAAACTTGAGTGCCTTATACCCACATCCTGATTTCGCAAGACAGGAACGACATGACGATTCGCTACCGCTTTGCCATCGCGATGTTCGCGCTGCTGCTTCTGTTCACCGGCTTCGCCATCGCGCAATCCGGCTCTTCGCCCAAGCTCGATCAGAGCCAGGTAGACATCCCTGCGACCATTCCCGCGGCCGCGCAAGCGTCTGACCACTTCGACGTCGACGCCGCGACCGAAGCCTACCTCGCGGAGATGCCCGCGTCGGCGCAATCGCGATCTGACGCGTACTTCGAGGGCGGCTACTGGCTTCAGTTGTGGGATTTCCTCTACGGCGCGGTTGTCGCCCTTCTGCTGTTGAACCTGCGTTGGTCGGCCGCAATGCGCAATCTCGCAGAGCGCATCACTGGTTGGCGCTGGCTGCAGACGTTCTTGTACTGGATTGAATACGTGGTGTTGACGACCTTGCTCACGGCGCCGATCGCAATTTACGAAGGCTATATTCGCGAGCACCAGTACGGATTGGCTAACCAGACCTTCGGCCCATGGCTGGGCGATCAATTGAAAGGTCTCGCCGTTAATTTGATACTCGGCGGTGCGCTGGTGGTGGTGCTGTTCGCCATTGTGCGTAAGCTGCCGCGCACCTGGTGGATTTGGGGAGCCGTGGTGTTCATGGTCTTCACCATCTTCGCCATCATGATCAGCCCTGTTTATATACAGCCGCTCTTCAACAAAATCACGCCGCTGCAGGATCCGAAGATCACGCAACCGATTTTGAGCATGGCCCGAGCGAACGGCATTTCCGCCCGTGACGTTTATGAGATGGATGCCTCGCGGCAGACCACGCGCATGAGCGCAAATGTCAGCGGCTTCGGTAATACCATGCGCATTACCCTCAATGACAACCTCCTGCGGCGTGGTACGCCGGAAGAGATCCAGGCGGTCATGGGCCACGAGATGGGCCATTATGTGCTCAACCACATCCCGAAAACCCTCATGTTCCTGCTGATCGTCTTTGTCTGCTTCTTCGGATTTCTCTACTGGTCGATCAATTTTTGCCTGGCACGCTGGGGTGAGAAGTGGCAGATCCGCGATATTGGCGATCCGGCAGTACTGCCGCTGGTAGTCCTGCTGGCCTCCGTCTTCTTCTTTATCCTCACGCCGATTATGAACACTCAGACACGCACGGAGGAAACCGAAGCTGACAGGTTCGGGGTGAATGCCAGCCGCCAGCCTGACGGCATGGCTCGCGCCGCGCTGCACCTGGGTGAGTATCGCAAGATGCGGCCCGGCCCGGTCGAGGAGTTCATCTTCTTTGATCATCCCAGCGGCTATAACCGCATTCATCGCGCCATGCAGTGGAAGAAAGAGAACCTGAGCCTGTTTGAGCCGGCTACTTGTCCGTCGGCGGCAAACGAGAGTTCAAGTCAGCAGACGGGACACTAAAAACGGCTCACGGCGCAGGTGCGACCGCCGATTAAGCGGCTTGACCTGCGCCGTAATTACTTTGACGCTGCTTCTGCGCGATGACTTTACTCCGCCGTCTTCAGCTTCAGGCTCGACTTGTTTTCTTCCATGAACTGCTTCAGGGCATCGGCATTATCCAGCAAGCGCGCCCACTGCTCGTAGTACAGCGTTACCGGAAAACGCCCCAGGCCGTAGACGCTGACCCCGCCTTTTTCGCTCACCCGAAAATCGATAGCGCCTTTCTTGCGTCCCTTGAGTTGTTCTTCTGCGGCCGCGAGTTTTGCTTTCAGTTCTTCGTAGGTTGGTTCAGACACGGTTCAAAGCCCCTTTTGTGGTTGTTCTTGAGTACAGCTCAATTTTAAGGCACCGCCCCGGAGCGACGCTTCGAGATCAGGCTCCAAAAAGCAACGCCGAAAGAGCTGTGTCTTTCGGCGCCAACACTGGTTACAGGGAAAGGGCTACAAGAGATGTCGAAGCTTGCGCGCCAGGAATGCTATAGGCACGCCGCTGAGAAGCAGGATCGAAGATGGTTCGGGAACCGCGTTCGCGCTGGCGACATCCGCGCTATCGACATGCATGCCGAAGATAAATGCTTTGAAATCGTTGTAGTCGAAATCACTGCCCTCCTGCATGGGCAAGTCCTCGAATCCCACAAAGGTACACTGACCGACGGTGATTAGGCACTGACCGTTCGTCAACGGCTCGGCCCAAGTATGGTTTAGCCCGTCAATATTCTTGCTTAGCTCGGAGCTGTAGTAGTCCTGATTTCCATTCGGGTCATTCACGTGCAACACGAGTTCGATCTGATCTCCGGATTGCAATTCGTCACGCGGAACCAGATTGAAGAACTGCCATTGGTGCATGGCGGTGTTCAAAGGTGTATCAGCGCCGGTGTAGACGAGAGTGCTGTTTCTGAAGACCAGCGCGTTAATTGAGCTGGAGAAATCAGCGTGATAGTCATAGAAAAGCATGTTGATGCCGAGCCCAAGAACATTAGCGGTGAAGGTATTTGCAGGCGCGACTACCCCGCAGTTTTGATACTGGTACGGAGCGGGGTCATTGCAAAAAGCATCGCCAAAAGCCTGGGTTGAAAGACATGTAATAGCGAAAATAAAACTACACGCCAAAGCGAAAGAACGCAGCTTCATGGAAGAGCCTGTACCTTTCCGCTATCTTCTCAAGAATTGGGGAGAACCGACTTTACAACGAAGGTAACGAATAGTCACGCAAATACTGCAACAAAGTGGGGGCATCCGCTGCTGTCACTGAATATCTGAACAGACGCAGAACTGACATCCTGCAAGCCTGCCAGACTCGCCATCTGCGCTTTGAGGCACCCTAAAGACGGCGAGAGGAGCGCCAGCAGCGCTCCCCTTTGCCAGTTTTGTAAAGTCCTCAGGCGCTGTACAGCAGCACACCTTCGTTCTTCTCCTCGCCGACCGGGCGATAGAAGAGCTGGTCATTCTCGAGATAAACCTCGATGAACGCCGGACGCTGCTGGAAGGTGCCTTGAATAAGCGCTTCCGACAGCGGGTCCTCGATGTACTTCTGCAAGGCGCGACGCAGAGGACGCGCACCATAGCTGCGGTCAATCAGCGTCTTCGCCAGGATCCACTTGCGGGCGTCTTCGGTCACGGTGACCGTGATCGAGCGCTGCGCCAGGTTCTGGTTCAACAGGTTCACCATCAGTTCAACAATCTGGATGAGGTCGGCCTCGTTGAGAGCGTTGAAGATGATGACCTCGTCGAGACGATTGAGGAACTCGGGGTTGAAGGTGCGCTTCACCTCGCTCTTCACCATGTCCTCGACTTTGCCGGAGACCATGTCTTCCTGATCGGTCTGGAAGCCCAACCCGGTGCGCTTCTGCAAGTGCCGCGCGCCGATATTGGACGTCATGATGATGATCGTGTTCTTGAAGTCCACCGTGTTGCCGAGACCATCCGTGAGCTGGCCGTCTTCAAACACCTGCAACAGGATGTTGAACAGATCGGGGTGCGCCTTCTCCACTTCGTCGAGCAGCACGACGGAGTAGGGGGCGCGCTTCACCCGCTCAGTCAACTGGCCGCCCTCTTCGTAGCCCACATATCCCGGAGGCGAACCAATCAGCTTCGACACCGAGTGCTTCTCCATGAACTCCGACATGTCGAAGCGGACCAGGGACTTCTCGCTGCCGAACATGAATTGCGCCAAGGTGCGAGCGACTTCGGTCTTGCCGACGCCCGTCGGTCCCAGGAACAGGAACGATCCAATAGGACGATTCGGACTCTTCAGGCCGGCACGCGAGCGGCGAATCGCGCGGGCCAGTGCCGAGATGGCGCGGTCCTGCGAGATGACGCGACGGTGCAGCTCTTCCTCGATGCGAAGCAGCTTCTGGCTTTCCTCCTCCTTGATGGAAGCGATGGGCACGCCAGTCCAGCGCGAAACTACGTCTTCGATGTCCTCGCGGCCCACAACGCCAGTCGATGATTCGTCGAGATGATACTTCTCGCGCAGGGCACGCAGGTTCTCGCGCTCCTTGCGTTCCTCGTCCGAATAGAAGCGTGCCTTCTCGAACTCGTGGTTCGCGATGGCGTTTTCCATGCGGTGCACAATGAACTTGATCCGCTTCTGCACTTCCGTGATGTCTTCAGGCAGCGACGTCTGGCGAAGCTTCACGCGCGCGCCGGCTTCGTCGATCAGATCGATCGCTTTGTCCGGCAGAAAACGATCGGGCAGATAACGATTCGAATGCGATACGGAGAAAGTAATCGCGTCGTCGGTGTAAGTGACGGCGTGGAACTTCTCGTAGCGTTCTTTAATGCCAAACAGGATCTTCACCGCGTCGACTTCGTTCGGCGGCGGAACTTTCACCGCCTGGAAGCGGCGCTCCAGCGAGCGATCCTTTTCGATCGACTTGCGATACTCCGACGGCGTGGTTGCGCCGATGCACTGAATCTCGCCACGTGACAGAGCCGGCTTCAGGATGTTGGCAGCGTCGAGCGAGCCTTCGGCAGAGCCGGCGCCGACCAGCGTATGCAGCTCATCAATAAAGATGATGGAATTTTGCGACTCCATCAGCTCTTTCATGATGGTCTTCAGCCGCTCTTCGAACTGCCCGCGATACTTGGTTCCGGCAACGATAAGAGAAAGATCAAGCGCCAGAATGCGTTTGTCGGCCAGGAACGACGGGACCTCGCCATCGGCAATGCGCTGCGCCAGTCCTTCGACGATGGCCGTCTTGCCAACTCCTGGCTCGCCGATCAGCACCGGATTGTTCTTGGTGCGCCGGCAAAGAATCTGAATGACGCGCTCCAGTTCGCCGTCACGGCCCACCAGCGGATCAAGCTGATTGTCCATGGCCGACTGCGTTAGATCGCGCGAAAACTCCGATAGCAACGAAGACTCTCGCGAACGTTGTGCCGGCTGCGCCTTCTCCTGCGAAGTGCGAGCCAACTCCTCGCGAATCGAGGAGAGCCGCAAACCGCGCTCATGCAGAATCTCGGCGGCGAAGCACTTCTCTTCCCGCAGCAAGCCGAGCAGCAAGTGCTCGGTGCCGATGTGCTTATGCGACAGGCGCTCCGCTTCTTCCGCGGCGTAGGCCAGTACGCGCTTGCACTCGTTGCTCAAGGGCAGGTCCACGGAAGTAGAGACCTTCTCCCGAATAGTGGTATGACCTTCGATCTGCTTCCGGATCGACTCAACCGAAGCGTGTGAGCGAAGGAATCGATTTGTGAGCGCCTTATCTTCACGCAACAGGCCAAGCAGCAGGTGCTCCGTCTCAATGTATGGAGAACCAAACTGGCTGGCTTCGTAGCGAGCAAAGAAGATGACGCGTCGGGCCTTTTCCGTGTACCGTTCGAACATTTAACCTCTCCGGAGCTTCCGGGGCCGTATCTTTCTATTGTGACGCCGAACTGAGTCCCTGAAAACCCTAAACTGCTGTTCCTGGCTCGTTTACCCTTGCTTAAGGGTCATTTTGGAACCCGTCGGCTCCATGCCTTCCTTATCTAAAACCCGTCTTTGGCCTCTCGTCGTTTCTACATGGCCAACGATTCCGGCGACACCTCGACCAGCCGTCCCCGCTCCAGTTGCATAACCCGGTGGCAGCGACGCGCAAACGCAAGATTGTGGGTGACAATAATCGAGGTGAGGCTGTAATCGCGATGTAGCCTGGTAATCAACTCAAATACCGCTTCCGCTGTCCGGCCGTCGAGGTCTCCTGTGGGCTCGTCCGCCATCAGAAGCTTTGGCCTGGTAATCAGCGCACGGGCCAGCGCTACCCGCTGCTGCTCTCCTCCAGACAACTCGCCGGACCGATGCTCGGCCCGATCTCCTAACCCGACCTCCTGCAACCAGTGCAGGGCATCCTGTTCCGCCTTCCGCCGACTCTCGCCGCGCATCAGCAACGGCATGGCGACGTTTTCCAGCGCGGTGAATTCCGGCAGCAGGTAGTGAAACTGCCAGACAAACCCAAGTTCGCGTCCCCGAAACTCAGCGGCATCCTCTTCCGACAGCTTCCCCAAATCAGATTGCGCGAAGTATACGTCACCTTCGGAAGCAGTATCAAGAACTCCGAGGATGTGCAACAAGGTACTCTTTCCCGCACCCGACTCGCCGACTATCGCGAGCATCTCACCGCGATGGACTTGAAACGACAAGTTCTCAAAGAGCACTAACTCTGACGGCCCCGAGCGGAAAACCTTCTTCAGGTTGACCACTCGAAGCAACTCGTTCTGTACCGTTAGATGCAGGTGCACTCCCTGGCGTTCCAAATTCGGGCTATGGAGCAATCCCAAAGGCAACTCTAGATTAGATCACTGAATGGCGGAAGGGGCTGTGACAAGGAAGACGCCGGGTAAGGTAACGTGCCCGATCGAATATGGACAAATCGCTTCACTGAATGCTGACAAGTCGCGCCAATGTCAGTAGGCAGCGCCGCGAAGCGGTCTGAACAGCGAAGTGCGAGCGCCTTAGGCGCGAAACAGTCTAGCCCAGCACGTAGGCCATCTTTTGGCCGGAGTGCTGGGTGGCCCGGGAAAGCGTCCCGAAGTCGCGTAGCGACGGCACTCCAGGGTCGCCCCCACATCCAATTACAATCGCCTCCATGCCTCACGATGGGCCCAAGTTCGAGAAAGACATCCTCAAGCTCATCCCTCCGCCCAAAAAACCGCCAGCTCTGACGAGCCGCCGCATCGGCATTCACACCTCTACCGCCGGCGGAGTCGAGAATGCCGCCGAACGCGCCTACCGGCTGGGCTGCAACGCACTCCAGATTTTCTCTTCTAGTCCGCGACAATGGGCGCCCTACGAACTTGCCGCCTCGCAATGCGCGGCCATGAGCCGCCTGCGCGAACGCTACGACCTGAAGCCGTTGGCCATCCACGCCAACTACCTGATCAATCTCGCGGGCGGAAATCCTGAGTTTCACGCCAAGTCGATCGCCGCATTTCGTGGAGAGCTGGAGCGCGCCCTCGCCCTCTGCGCCGACTATCTCGTCGTGCATCCCGGCTCGTATCGTGGGTTGACTCGCGAGCAGGGACTAGAACGCGCCGCCGAGGCCATCGAGCGAGCTGCCGACGGCCTGGGTCTGTGGAATCACGGCCTGCGGGTACTCATCGAGAACACCGCCGGCTCCGAGTTTTCTCTCGGCGGCAACTTCGAGCAGGTCGCCGAACTGGTTCAGCACTTGCGCAAGCTCGTACCCGTCGGCGCCTGCATCGACACCTGCCACACCCACGTCGCCGGATACGACATCGTCAGTGCAGCGGGCTTCGCGCAAACGATGCAGCATCTCGACGAGACAGTCGGCATCGGCAACGTCCACGTCTTCCACTGCAACGACGCCAAAGCCGCGCGCGGCTCAAAGCTCGATCGCCATCAACATATCGGAAAAGGCACCATCGGCTTGGAACCGTTCCGCCGCCTGCTCAACGACCCGCGACTGGTTCACGCTGCCTTCATCGCTGAAACGCCCATCGATGAGCCGCTCGACGACCTGACGAACGTGAACGCGCTGAAGGGGCTGGTGGATGATTCTCCGGCGAACAAGGAAATCAAGCCGCCGACAAAAATAGCCGCGAAGCGCCGTGATGCTGTGAGCCCGGGTCGTAAGACCCGGGCGCGATAACGATAAATGCTCCCAGTCGCGTCAGCGACGGCACAATGCTGCCTACGCAAACTGCTGATCGTCCGCCGACGGCCCGTATACCGCCGGAACCGCCACGTCGTTCATACGCAGATACACACCCAACTGCGCTCGATGATGTGCCAGGTGCGAGAACGTATCTCGTATCACGACATGCCGGGGTTGCTCACTCACCACGTTTCCTGAAACCAGCAGCCGCCACGGCTTCTGCAGATGCTCTTCGCTTGTACCTTCCAGCGCCTTGCGTCCCGCGGCGGCACCGTCATCAAGCGCCTTCACCAACTCGGCCGGAGCACGCATTGGTTTCTGCTCGAACTTGCCACCGCCCGGAGGATTCAAATCCAAGTCATCCTGATTGATGATCATGGCGAACCACATAGGCATCTGCGCCACCAGCCCTGCCAGCCGGCCCAGCGGCATTGATTTGTCGTGTGGCTTCCAATCGTCCTTGCCTTCGGGAACCCGCTCCAGTGTGCGGCGTGTACGCTTCACCTCGTCGTCGAACTGCGCGAGATACTCTTCTGTGATTTTCATGACAACTCCTTTTCGGATTGAGCTGGATTCAATTGCGACCAACCCTGGCGAACCCGCTTAAGATGACGCTGGTCCTGCGCCCGACGCATTTTAAGCGCTCACCGGCCCAGGGCTGGTTACAGTCCCTTGAATCCGCCCGTTCGTACCCATTCCGCGCAATATAAAATCAAAGATTACCCACTATGTCTGACCCGACGACCAACACGGCGAATCCCGAACCTGCCACACGTCCCGAACGTTACGACCCACAGACCATTGAGCAGAAATGGTCCGAGCGCTGGGCCGCAAATCCCGATCTCTATCGCGCCGAGCCTTCATCTTCTCCGCGCAAGAAATACTACGTGATCGAGATGCTGCCCTACCCATCGGGCGCGCTGCACATGGGACACGTGCGCAACTACTCCATCGGCGACGCTCTCGCCCGTTACATGTGGATGCAGGGTCACAACGTGCTCCATCCCATGGGCTGGGACGCATTCGGCTTGCCCGCCGAAAACGCCGCTCTGAAGAACAACACGCCGCCGCGCCAGTGGACGCTCGCGAACATCGCTGCCATGAAGGCGCAGATGAAGCGCCTGGGCTTCGCCTACGACTGGTCGACCGAAATCGCCACCTGCCTGCCCGACTACTACCGCTGGAACCAGTGGTTCTTCCTCAAGTTCCTGGAGCGCGGCCTCGCTTATCGCAAGAGCAGCAAGGTGAACTGGTGTCCCGAGTGCCAGACCGTTCTCGCCAACGAGCAGGTGTTGCCGAACGGCTGCTGCTGGCGTCACGAGACGACCACCGTCGAGCAGCGCGAGTTGGAGCAGTGGTTCCTGCGCATCACCGACTACGCCGACCAACTGCTCGACGGGTTGGACTCGCTGCCTGACTGGCCTGAAAAGGTCAAGACCATGCAGCGCAACTGGATCGGTCGCAGTGAAGGCGCCCTCGTCGATTTCAAGCTCGAAGATATGGCCGGGCCTGCGGGCGACAAGATCACCGTCTTCACCACCCGCATCGACACTATTTATGGCGCGACCTCGTTGCAGCTTGCGCCCGAGCATCCGGTGGTCACCGATCTCATCGCCAACGATCCCGCATTACTGGCGAAGGTCGAGGACTTGATGAATCAGCAGCGCCGCGCCAAAGAAGCTGGCGACATCGGGACCATCGAGAAGCACGGCGTTGCTACGGACCGCTTCGCCATCAATCCGTTCAACGGCGAGAAGGTTCCTATCTGGGTGGCGAATTACGTTTTGCTCGAGTACGGCACCGGCGCGATTATGTCGGTGCCCGCGCACGATGAGCGCGACTACGAGTTCGCCAAGAAGTACGGGCTCGACATCCGCGTAGTGATTTATCCGCGACGTGAGGGCGACGCCGCCGATGGCGAACCCAACGAGCCGATCCTGCCGTTCGTCGAGACCAACAGTCTGCTCATGAACTCCGCAGAATGGAGCGGCTTACCCTCCGAGGACGCGATCGAAAAAATGTCGAAGCATGCAGAAGAGCACGGCTTCGGCAAGGCGACCGTCACCTTCCGCCTGAAGGATTGGGGCATCAGCCGCCAGCGTTACTGGGGCACGCCCATCCCCGTGATCTATTGCCCGACCGACGGCATCGTGCCTGTGCCGGAGAGCGACTTGCCAGTCAGGCTGCCCGAGAACGTGCACATCACGCTCGCCGGCGGCTCTCCGCTGAAAGACGTGCCCGAGTTCGTGAACGTCGCGTGCCCCAAGTGCGGTCAGCCCGCGCGCCGCGAGACCGACACCATGGACACCTTCGTCGACTCGTCCTGGTACTTCTATCGCTACACCAACCCGAAGCTCGACACCGCGCCGGTCGACGGCGCCACTGTTGATTACTGGTTTCCCATCGACCAGTACATTGGCGGAGTCGAGCACGCCATCCTGCACCTTATTTATTCGCGCTTCTGGACGAAGTTCATGCGCGACATCGGACTGGTGAAAAACGATGAGCCGGTCGAGCGCCTGTTCACCCAGGGCATGGTCATCAAGAATGGCGCCAAGATGTCGAAGAGCCTGGGCAACGTGGTCTCGCC
This sequence comes from uncultured Acidobacteriaceae bacterium, assembly GCA_963819645.1. Taxonomy (GTDB): domain Bacteria; phylum Acidobacteriota; class Terriglobia; order Terriglobales; family Acidobacteriaceae; genus CAVVDY01. The sequence goes on along the minus strand of CAWFWZ010000001.1, from coordinate 786,475 downwards.
CGACGACATGGTCGCGCGCTACGGCGCCGACGCCACGCGCATGTACACGCTCTTCGCCGCGCCTCCTGACCGCGATTTGGATTGGCAGGACATGGGCGTCGAAGGCGTCAGCCGCTTCCTGAGCCGGGTGTACCGCTTCGTGGCGAGGAATGCACCAGATGGTTCGGGTAGAGCGGGGCTTCAGCCTCGCGTCAACGCCACCACCTCTGATTTGTCATCACCTTCGGATTTGTCATCACGAGGCGAAGCCGAGGGATCTGCTCTTTCTTCCCCCGGCAATGCACATCGTGCTGCCAGCTCGGGTGTTGCGGCCCTTCAGGGCCGCGTCAACGACGCCCCCTCTTCCGCTGTCATCCCGAGGTCGCCGCAGGCGAACGAGGGACCTGCAGTTCCGCAATTCGACGAACTGCTCTCCGCTCCCAACGAAGCCATCGAAAGCGCCGCCGAAGAACTTGCCTTCTCCATCGATGAGGGTAGTGCCGCGTTTCGGCGCGGCGTCAACAACGCACCCTCTTCGGCTGTCATCCCGAGCGCAGCCGAGGGACCTGCAGTTCTCCTCCCTCAGCACGCGCCGTCCAGCGTAAGCTCCACCAAACCATCAAGCGCATCACCGACGACTTCGGCGGACGCTGGCACTTCAACACCTCCATCGCCGCCATCATGGAGCTGGTCAACGAGCTCTACGCCTACGAAGATGGGGTCCAGAAAGGCGAGACGCCGGCGTCGCCCGAGCTCATGGCCGACGTGCAGCGCGATCTTGCCCTGATGCTCGCTCCCTTCGCGCCTTACCTCTCGCACGAGCTCTGGGAGATGCTCGGCCAGAACAGCGAACTCTTGCGCGCGCCCTGGCCGAAATACGATCCCGAGCTGGCGAAAGAAGAAGAGGTCGAGATCGCGGTCCAGGTCAACGGCAAGATCAAGGCGCGCATCACCGTCCCTGCCGACGCCGACGACGAATCGGTCCGCTCGCTCGCCCTCGCCGACGAAAAAGTCAAAGCCGCCATCGAAGGCAAGGAATTGGTGAAGGTGCTGGTCATCAAAGGCCGGCTGGTGAATATTGTGGTGAAGTAAAACAGGCGCGTAAACGCTGCGACTCCGCGAAGCGGAGGCAATAGTCTAGCCCGGCATGGAGCGCAGCGGAATGCTGGGTAAGCGTTTGTTTCAGGACTCCGAGTCCCGTAGGGGACGACACGAACCGTGTGCGCCGCATCACGGATTACCTCCGATCGCGGCCATCCTAATCTCTCGTATGTCGCACACGCACTCACACAACCTCCTCCATTGCGTGTTCAGCACCAAGGAACGCCTGCCGCTCATCCGCGACCCCGAGGCTCTGTGGCCTTACACCGTCGGACTGGCCTACAACAAAGGCATCCATGTGATCGCCGCCGGCGGCACAACCAACCACGCGCATTTGCTCATGCTGCTGCCGCAGACCATCGCTCTGGCGAAGGCCATGCAGGAAATCAAAGCCAACACATCGCGCTGGCTGCGCGAAACCTCGCGACAATTTCAGTGGCAGGAAGGCTATGGAGCCTTCAGCGTCAGCCATTCGCAACGCGAAGCAGTAGTGAAATATATCGCGAATCAGGCGGAGCACCACCAGCGGCGCAGCTACGAAGAGGAGTTCGTCGCACTGTTGCGCAAGTCGGGAGTGAGTTACGATCCCCGATTCGTTTTCGGATGAAGGCTGGCGTCCCGGCGGGACTCGGGACGGTTAAATCGCAAGGCCCCCACCATTCCGCTGCGCTCCATGCTGGGCTAGACTATAGCCTCCGCTTCGCGGAGTTCGATCCCCATTGATTCGCGCTTTTTCGGATGACTAGGACTTAAAACGTACCTCATGAACCTCACTCCCATCGAAGCTCGCGTGCTCGGCTCACTGGTCGAGAAAGACATCACCACCCCCGACTACTACCCGCTGTCGCTCAACGCGCTGGTGAATGCCTGCAATCAGAAGAACAACCGCGATCCGGTGATGACCCTGGACGAAGCCGCAGTGCGTGACGCGCTGTCAGGCTTGCAATCCCAGCGGCTGGCCGGGCCGGCGAGCGGAGCCGACAGTCGCGTGACCAAGTACGAGCACCGCTTGCAGGAGGTTTACAACTTCAGTCGCGGAGAGATCGCCGTGCTCTGCGTGCTCCTGCTGCGCGGACCGCAAACCCCGGGCGAGTTGCGTGGGCGCACCGAACGCATGCACCGCTTCGAAGATCTCGACCAGGTGCAGGCGGCGTTGCAGCACCTGATGCAGCGTGAGCCTCCGCTGGCGGCGGTACTTCCCCGGCAACCCGGAACCAAGGAGTCCCGCTACGCGCACCTGATGTCGGGAGACATCGAATACACTGCACCGGAGCATGCAGCGTCGGCGTCACCGTCGGCCGGCTCTCCGCAGGAATCCGATCTCCGCGACCGCATCGCGCAGTTGGAACAAGAGGTGGTGGAGCTCAGATCGAGAATCGAAGAGCTAACGCGAGAACTGACGGAATTCCGACGGCAGTTTCAGTAGCAAAACTCATTACTTATTAATCAAAGAAAGGCTGGCAAATATTATGGTGGACTACTGTGAGCCCGCGCTGCGACTCCGCGAAGCGGAGGCCATAGTCTAGCCCAGCATGGAGCGCAGCGGAATGCTGGGTAAGGTCGTTTGTCGGGAATTCCGAGTCCCGTAGGGGACGACACCCAACCGTGTGCTCCACATCACGGATTTTCCCGCGCGAGAAAACCTAATCTGTTCGTATGTCGCACACGCATTCAAACAACCTCCTCCATTGCGTGTTCAGCACCAAGGAACGCCTGCCGCTCATCCGCGACCCCCGAGGCCCTGTGGCCTTACACAGTCCGCCTGGCCTACAACAAAGGCATCCATGTTATCGGCGCCGGCGGCACGGCCAACCACGCGCATTTGCTCATATTGCTGCCGCAGACCATCGCTCTGGCGAAGGCTATGCAGGAAATCAAAGCCAACACATCGCGCTGGCTGCGCGAAACCTCGCGAAAGTTTCAGTGGCAGGAAGGCTATGGAGCCTTCAGCGTCAGCCATTCGCAACGTGACGCGGTAGTGAAATACATCGCCAATCAGGCGGAGCACCACCAGCGGCGCAGCTACGAAGAGGAGTTCGTCGCACTGTTGCGCAAGTCGGGAGTGAGTTACGATCCCCGATTCGTTTTCGGATGAAGGTTGCCGTCCCTGCAGGACTCAGGTTCATTCCATATCGCCTACCCAGCATTCCGCTGCGCTCCATGCTGGGCTAGACTATGGCCTCCGCTTCGCGGAGTCGCTTTGGGAGGTCGTCTGGCTCCCCTTTTTTCAATGGGCCAACAATTCCCGTTTCGGGAATTCCCTACAACCTTCGTAACCTCCCCGCCGCCGTTTTTGCGTGCGTCTACGGTTCGGCAACCCATAAACTGTCTGCCGGGGCACAGACATGCCGTGCCTGGTAGCTGCCGTGACGCGCAAGCGCAGAGTCGAACGGTCCCTATTTAGCTGCTGGTAAGTTCTTTGAAATCAGGTATGTGCCTGTAACCCTCACGGGCTCAGGCATTTGCGACACAAATCGTTGCCTAAACTGTTGAAAACAAGGCATCGCGCACACGAATTTTTCGTGATCTAGATCACAATTTCGGACGAGTCGCGAAGCGTCGAGTCCAATCGGCCAGCGGAAGGTCGGTCGATGCTTCCCGTTGCGCTCCCGCCAATGCTCATTACTGGTACGTCTCGAGCTTGTAGTCGCAGGTCCCGTTCGTTGGCTGGGTTGGCAGCGGCGGCACCTGCAACAGGTGCGGGTAGCTGAAGTCGAAGAATCCGTTCTGGGGATCGGCCATGTCTGCGGTTGTCGCATCGCGCTGCGTCAGGGGCGGCAGATCGAAGCGTTTCTCAATCAGTTTCAGAATCGATGTATAGTCGGTCTTCAAATGAATCACGGTTTGGGGTTTCGACCACGGCGATATGACGACGACCGGCACGCGGAAACCGGTCACGTTGAACAGCCCTTTGGGATCGCCTCCCTTCAGGTCCGTGGGAGCAAGATTGTCGGGGGGAGTGACCAGGATCGGCGGGACATGGTCGAAGACACCGCCCCCTTCGTCATAGGTGAAGATGAACGCCGAGTCCGGCCACGCCTTACTGTTAAATAAAGCGCTAAGTATGTTCGAAACCACGGCCGCTCCGGTCTGCACGTTGTTCAGCGGATGCTCATCCAGCGCGGTATAGGTTGCACGCTCGATGAAGACCACCTTCGGCAATAGCGCGTCGGCATTCGGACTGGCAAGAATGTTGTAGTACTCCCGAATGTTGCGAACATTGTTGCGAACTCGTAGATCGTTCCAATCGGCCCACTGCGCCAGAAATACGCTGTTGTCCTGGTAATAGTAGCGCCAGGAAATTCCTCTGGCGGTCAGGAGCTTGAAAATCGTCGGCCGGTCCCACGCCGGATCAGTTGGATTTGTAGGCGCGAAGGCGTGGCCGTGCGAGGTCCCGGAGAACAGATACATCCGGTTCGGCACGGTGTAGGTCGCCGCGGGAGAGTACCAATAATCGTCGGTGGTGAACTGGGTTGCCAGTTCGTAGTAGTAAGGCAAGTCGGTCTGATCGTAGTATCCCAGCGGCCGCGTGTGCTGAGGGTCGTTAGTTCCCCACCAGTCCGCCCAGTCGACATCGAGAAACTGGTCCATCTTGAAGATCGAGTCCTGGGTGAGGTTGAGCCAATCATTACCTACCAGGTCCATGTCAACATGTGCCTCGGTCCAGGCTGGCGACAGGTTCTCGGTGCACTCGGTTCTGGCGTGGAAGGGTGGATAACAAAGATCGTTCGGATTACATAACTGGAAATCGGGCGGCAGCGTGTGCAGGTCGTTCACATCGCTTAGCTTCGCGCCTTGAATAGGCGGATTGTGGTTGACCCGATACTCCGCCAGGTTACCCAGGTAGTTATCGAAGGAGCGGTTCTCCTGAAGCAGGAAGATGATGTGGCCCAGGTTGTAAAGATTCCCTGTGCTCATCGTCACTGTAGCCGTCGCGACCACCGGGGGTGCGCCCGGATAAATGGGCGTCGCGGTCGCGGTGTAGGTGGTAGTTTGCGTGGGATACACGCAACAGTAAGAACCGCCGCTCACCTGCTGCAACTGGCCGACGCCATGATCGACCGTGATCGAGGAAGCATTGGTCGTTGTCCACGAGAGAGTGACTGCGCCGGACGACTGTAGAGTTTGTGTCTGCGTCTTAAAGGCCAAGGTCGTCGGCTGCTGAACGCTCACGACCACTCGCGGCGAGTACGCCTGCCCTCCGGTGGGGGCCGGGCCATCCAGCGAGACAGAGAACATGGTGGCGGCGGCGAGCGGACCTGTCTCGAACGTGCCTGAGCAGGTATTCCCGCTGCAAAGGTGCGGCAGTGGAATTGGACTATCGCTGCTGCTGGAATGTAATTCCCACGAGCTGTTGTTGTTCGGTCCGCTGTAGCCGAGAGTGACCGAATGTCCAGCGGGAATGATCGTGGTCGACGCGCTTAAGGTCACCGGAACGATGGTCAGCGTCGCAGCAACGGGTGCCGAAGTGATGGTGCCGGAGTTTGCAGTCGCCTGGAACGTGGTCGTCCGCGCAAGCCCGTTCGTGTTGTAGAAGTAGGTAGGCGCCACCAACGGAAGAATCTGGTCATCCTGCGCGATCTCCGGCGTGACAGTGAACGACGTGGCATTGGCGCTGGCCCAGGAGAAGATCACAAATTGGCCGGGTGCAACCAATGCAGGAGACAGCGTAAAGCTGGACACCACCGGCGCCAGTGATGCGCTGCCTCCGCTAATACTGCTTTCGCTGCTTCCGCTCATTGCGGAGTTGCTGGAAGCAGCACTCGCAGATTCGACGGCAATTGATATCAACGAAATGACGAGAAGAGCTGAAGCCACGGGCAGCCTGGACATGGATACACCCACTTATGATTTGACGAACACCTGGGGGTCGCTCGAGATTGTCGAGCCGTGAACGTTCTTGCGCAGTTGGCGGCGCTCGACACCGCGAACACACTGTGTGATTCGGCAACTCACGATTGGGGTTGTCTGGAGCAGGCTTCAGCGCCCTCCTGAGGCGTTGCCGGAAAGTGCCTATGGTAATTCTGTGGCGTGGCGCACCAAGTCGGGCATCTGCGTTAGGAGAACTCCCCTCGTCTGATCCTCATGAACGGGAATCAGCCAACTACAAGAAGGAGGGTATTCGCTTTGGGGCTGATCGCGGCATCAACTCACTACGGTCATTTCTTGAAAATGCGGACATAGTTGACTCCGTCCTGTGACTGGTCGCAAACCCCATTCGTCGGCTGCGTCGGCAGAGCCGGCACATGCAACAGATGTGGAAAGCTGAAATCGAAAAAGCCGTTCGCGGGATCGGCCATGTCTTGTGTGGTCGCATCGCGCTGGGTCAGAGGCGGTACGTTATATCGCTCCTCAATCAGCTTCAGGATTGAGGTGTAATCGGTCTTTAAGTGGATGACGGTTTGTGGTTTCGACCACGGCGAGACCACCACCACGGGCACCCGGAATCCGGTGACGTTAAACAGCCCTGGAGGGTCACCCTGTTTCAGGTCCGTAGGAGAAGTCAGATTATCGGGCGGAGTGACCAGAATCGGCGGGACATGATCGAAGAGACCTCCGCCTTCGTCGTAGCTGAGGATGAATGCGGAATCCGGCCAGGCAGCACTGGTGAACAAAGCACTCAGCATGTTTGAGACAGAGGCCGCTCCAGTCTGCACGTTGTTCAATGGATGCTCATCGAACCCGGTCGCAGTCGCGCGCTCGATGAAGACCACCTGTGGCAGTAGCTGGTCTGCATTCGGGCTGGCGAGATCGTTGTAGTACTCCTGAATGTTGCGAACATTGTCTTGAATATTTGGATCGTTCCAGTCCGCCCACTGCGCCAGGAAGACGCTGTTGTCCTGGTAGTAATAGCGCCACTTAATTCCGGCGTTGGTGAGAGCACGGAAGATCGTCGGCCGCTGCCAGGCTGGGTCGTTTTGATTCGTAGGCGCGAATGCGTGGCCGTACGAGGTTCCAGAGAACAGATACATCCGGTTCGGCACTGTGTAGGTCGTCACCGGGGAGTACCAATAATCGTCGGTCGTGAACTGTGTTGCCAGTTCGTAGTAGAAGGGCAAGTCGGTCTGATCGTAGTACCCCAGCGGCCGCGTGTGCTGAGGATCGTAATTTCCCCACCAGTCCGCGTAGTCGACATCGAGAAACTTGTCCATCTCGAACGTCGAGTTCTGTGTGAGGTTCAGCCAATCATTGCCTACCAGGTCCATGTCAATGTGCGCCTCGGTCCACGCTGGAGACAGGTTCTCGGTGCACTCGGTTCGGGCGTGAAACGGCCCGAAACATAGATTGTTCGCATTACAGATCTGGTAATCAGAGGCCAGCGTGTGAAGGTCGTTCACGTCGCTTAGCTTCGCGCCTTGAATGGGCGGATTATGGTTGACCCGATACTCCGCCAGATTACCCAGGTAGTTATCGAAGGAGCGGTTCTCCTGAAGCAGGAAAATGATGTGGTTCAGGTTGGTAATGTCGCCTGCGCTCACCGTCACCGTGGTGGTCGCAGTCACCGGAGGCGCGCCGGGATAGATCGGAGTCGCGGTCGCAGTGTAGGTGGTCGTTTTCGTGGGATGAACGCAGCAATAAGTACCTGCGCCTGGCGGCTGTAGCTGGCCGATGCCATGGTCGATCGTGATCGAGGACGCATTGGTCGTTGTCCACGACAGCGTGAGTGCACCGCCGGCCTGTGCGACTGGTGACTCTGCCTTGAAGGCCAAAGTCGTCGGCCGCTGGACCGTCACGATCAAATTCCGAGAGAACGCCTGACCACCCGTGGGAACAGGGCCAGTGAGCGAGACAGAAAACCTGGTTGTCGCCGCCAGCGGGCCCGAATGGTAAATGCCCCGGCAGGTATGGCCGATGCAACTGGGAGCAAGCGGAATGGGGTTATCGCTGTTGCTGGAATGCAATTCCCACGTGCTGTTGTTGTTGGGTCCGCTGTAGCTGAGAGTGACCGACTGGCCCGCAGGAATCGTGGTCGAGGACGCGCTCAACCCTACGGGAACGATGATCAGCGATGTCGTCATCGGCGCCGACAGGGCCGCGCCCGAGCCGGCAATCGCTGTGAAGGTAGTGGTTTGCTCAAGTCCGTTCGTGTTGTAAGAGTAGGCGGTCGCGGTCAGCGGGAGAGTCTGGTCATCCTGTGTGATCTCCGGCGTGATGACGAACGCACTCGCGTTTGCCGCGGCCCAGGAGAAGTTCACAAACTGGCCGGGCGCAGCCAAAGCAGGAGACACCGAGAAGCTGGACACGGACGGCGATGGACCGCTTCCGCCAGTCTCACCAGCTCCGTTACTCGCGCGCACACTGCTTTCGCTCGTTGCGCTATTCGCGGAGTTGTTGGAAGCACCGATGGCAAATCCACTGGTAACCAATAAGCACCAAATGACGAGGAGACCTGGAACGAGACGCGGCCGGGACATAGACTTCAACCTACCGATAATTTGCCGAACGCCTGGGGGGCGCTCGATAGTGTCGAAGCGTTAGCGCGCCCGACACCGGGGACGTGCCTATGATTCAGCAACCGACCGTGGCGTTGTCTGGGCGTTATGCTCATCGCATGACTGAAGCTTCTTCCTTAACGGACATTACGATTCGCCCTGCGCTTTCGAGAGATGCTGACGGCATAACCCTTATTTACCTCGAGAGCGCTGAGTATCACGCCGGGCTTGATGCTGAACGCTATTGGATTCCCGACGCGGCGGCGATATTGGCGCGCTATCGCGAAGGGCAGCAGCATCCGCCGAATACAAGGGAAGAGGCGATAACTCTCGTCGGTGAAATGGACAGCGAAATCGTAGGCTTCGTCGACGCACGGCTAACGCGCTCGCCCGATCCGATGCATCGGGAAATGCTCTACTGCCACATTGTGGAGATTGCTGTTAGCCGCCGGCAGTCAGGACCAGGGCGTTGGCGCACAACTACTGCGAGCGGCGGAAGACTGGGGACGCGAGCAAGGCGCGCAGCTCGCTTCGCTGGAATATCTCGCGGCAAACCAACGTGCCAGCGTGTTCTATGAGCGACTCGGCTATCGAGCTGGATCGATCATTGCGATAAAGCGGCTGTAACTATGCCTCTAAACTTATGTCACAAAATACTTCGCCGCGGGATGATGTACCACAATGGCGGACGTGCTCTGCTCGGGTTCGAGCAGGAAGCCGGTCGTGAGCTGTACGCCGATCGCCTCATCCGGATGCAGCAGCGCGAAGAGCTTCGTCTGGTCTTCGAGGCTCGGGCACGCCGGATAGCCAAACGAGTAGCGCGAGCCGCGATACTTCTGGTGGAAGAGGTCGCGGATGTGCGGCGAGTCTTCGCCGGCGATACCGAGCTCTTCCCTCACCCGCTTGTGATTCAGCTCGGCCAGCGCCTCGGCGGTTTCGACGCTCAGCCCGTGCAGGTAGAGATACTTGGTGTACTCGCCGCCTTCGAAGAGCTTCTGCGTCTCATGCGAAGCCTGCGCGCCGATAGTGACGCAGGTCATGCCGAGCACGTCCATCTTGCCGCTCGACTTCTTCAGGAAGAAGTCGGAGATGCACAGACCTCTTCCCTCTCGCTGGCGTGGGAAGGTGAAGCGGAGAGTCTCTGCGGGAACCGCGATCGCCTTGCTTCCAGCCTTCGGGCAGTTCGTAGACGACGACGTCGTTGCCTTCGCCCTGCGCGCCGAAGTAGCCGTTGACGACCTTCGGTTCGAACCAGCCGGCGGCGATGACTTCTTCTTCCAGCTCTTTCAGGATGCGGCCGATACTTCTCCTCGACCAGGCGCGCGTAGTCTTCCTGCGACGCCGTCTTGAGCTGCCACTGGTTCTTGAACAGCGCGGTCTCGTTGATGTACTGGAAGACCTCGCGCAGATCGAAGTCCTTCACCGTGCGTGTGCCCCAGAACGGCGGATGCGGAATGTTCGGCGCCGCAGGAATCTCGATGTTGGGACTCGTTCCTCCGCCACCGTCGCCCGCTCCGGCAACAGCAGCGCGCGCGAACTCCTTCACGACCTTGCCTTCGGCGATGCGCTTCTCGCGCGCGCCATTCGGAGACGCAAGGTCTTCCATGATGTGCAGTCCGGCAAAGGCATCGTCGGCGTAAAAGATGCCGCCGGTGTACTCGCGGCGCAAATCGTCTTCCACATACTTGCGCGTAAGCGCCGCGCCGCCGCAGATCACCGGGAACTCCAGCTTCTGGTGATGCAGGTCCTGTACCACGTACTTCATCTCCAGCGTGGACTTCACCAGCAATCCGCTCAGTCCGATGGCGTCGGCCTTGTGCTCGATGGCCGCGTTGATGATGGTGTCCGACGGCTGCTTGATGCCGAGGTTCACCACGCGATAGCCGTTGTTGGTGAGGATGATGTCCACCAGGTTCTTGCCGATGTCGTGAACGTCGCCCTTCACCGTGGCCAGCACGATGGTCGCCTTCTGGCTGCCCTCTTTCTTCTCCATCTTCGGCTCGAGGTAGGCGACGGCGGCCTTCATCACGCCGGCCGAGTCGAGCACCGAAGGAAGCTGCATCTTGCGCGCGCCGAACAGATCGCCCACCGTACGCATGCCGTCCAGCAGAACGTTGTTGATGATGTCGAGCGGCGTGTAGGTCGTCGAGCGCCTGCTCCAGCAACTGGTCCAGCGATCTGTTTGTGCTCGCCATCGCCGATCTGCTTTTCGCCGTTGATGATGACCCACTTCAGCTTGTCTTCAATCGACAGCGTATCGACATGCGCGGTGGTCTTCTCTTCTTTGCCCGTGGTGCCGGCAAAATACTTCATGTAGAACTGCAGCGGATCGCCATTCGAGCGGTCCTGGAAGATGAGCTTGCGCGCCACGTCGACTTCGGCCTCGGGAATCTTGTACAGCGGATAAATCTTGCTGTAGTTCACGATGGCCATGTCGAGCCCGTTGTCGACCGCCTCGTGCAGGAAGACGCTGTTCAGCACGCGGCGCGCATAGGTGTTCAGGCCGAAGGAAATGTTGCTGACGCCGAGCACGGTTTTTGCCAGCGGCATCTCGGTCTTGATGGCCTTCACCGCCTTCAGCGTCTCCATGCCGGCGGTGCGATAGTCCTCCTGCCCGGTCGAGATCGGCAAGGTCAGCGCGTCGAAGATGAGATCCACCGGGCGAATGCCGTACTTGTTCACCGCGAGGTCGTAAATCCGCTTGGCAATGGCGAGCTTCTTCTCGGCGGTCAGCGCCATGCCGTCTTCGTCGATGGTCAGCGCGATCACCGCCGCGCCGTAGCGCTTCGCCATCGGCAGACACTTTCGAGGTGCGCTTCTCGCCGTCCTCGAGATTGATCGAGTTGATAATCGCCTTGCCGGGAATGCGCTTCAGCGCTTCTTCGACCACGTCGGCCTCGGTCGAGTCGACCAGGATGGGCGCCGGCACACGCGTGGCAATCTTCTCCAGGATGGCGCTGATGTAAGCCTTCTCGTCCTCGCCCACGATGGCGCAGCACAGGTCGAGCATGTGCGAGCCTTCGTTCACCAGCTTCTTGGCCAGGGTGAGGATCGCGTCGTAATTCTGCGTGCGCACCATGTTCTTGAAGTGCTCGACCCGCGTCGTGGTGTTCATCTCCTCGGCGATCACCAGCGGCTTGGGATCGAGTTCGAGCGGCACCATGGAGTACGCGCTGGCCGCTGCGCCGATGATCTTCGGATCGCGCGGCGCCGGTTCGAGATTGGCGCAGGCATCGACGACGGCCTTCAGGTGCTCGGGCTTGCGTGCCGCAGCAGCCGCCGACCACGCGCACGCCATACTCGGTGATGAACTGCTTGTGATAGTGCGCCAGCTCTTCCGGCGTGAGCTTGTACATCGCAACTCCGCCGACGTTCTCCGGCAGTCCGGCATTCGGCAGCACCGATACCGGCTTGGGCGAGTTCAGCGCCCAGGTAGCGAACGCCGTCGTTCATCTCCTTCGGACCGGTGGCGCAATTCATGCCGATGACGGCCACGTCGAACATCTCCAGCGTGGTAAGCGCCGCGCCGATCTCGGTGCCCAGCAGCATGGTCCCTGTGGCTTCAAGTGTTACTTGAACTTGCACCGGGATCTGCTTCCCTGCCTGCTTCAACGCGTCAAAGATGCCGACCAGTCCTGCCTTGGCCTGCAGGATGTCCTGGCAGGTCTCGAGCAGCAGAACATCCACGCCGCCTTCGATCAGCGCGAGCGCCTGCTCGGTGTAGGCGGCGACCATGTCGTCCCACTTGATGTGGCCGAGCGACGGCAGCTTGGTGGTCGGGCCCATCGATCCGGCGACGAAGCGCTTGCGGCCATTCGTCGAGAAGCTCGAGCGACCTCGCGCGCGAGCTTCGCGGCGGCCAGATTCACCTCGTGGACATCGTTTTCCATCTGGTATTCGGCCATCACGATACGGGTCGAATTGAAAGTATTCGTTTCAACCACGTCGCAGCCGACCTTGTAGAACGCCGAATGGATGTCGGCGATCAGGTCAGGCCGGCTGAGCACAAGGATGTCGTTATAGCCTTCCTTGCCGCGGAAGTCGTCCATCGACGGGTTGCGAAGCTGGATGTTCGTGCCCATCGCTCCGTCGAAGATGACGACGCGCTCTTGTATTGCTTTGAGATATTCGCTCATGCAGGTCTACTTAGTATGGCAGATTCAGCGCCTTACAACGAGTTGCGAAGGCCGCGCTCCATTCGATGTTCGTGCATCGCTATTCGCACTTCGCTCGTCGCCTTTCGCTGTTCGTCCCCGGGGTGCTGCCTAAACGAATGGAAGCTGCGATTCCCGAAATGGCACTCTCTGGCACGTTTCAAAGAAGCGTGACGATTTCAACGTTGAGCCTAGACTGTCGCGGGAGTAGCGTGGTGACGTCTGGGCTTCGGTCTCTTCTTCGCAACTCTCATTTGCAGCTTCTGTGTTTCACTGCCTGCCCGCACGGGCAGCGATCGAAAGAGGACTTCATGAAACGCATAGTGCTTCTTTTCTTAATTCTGGCGGCGAGCTCGCTATGGGCTCAATGTGGTTCCAGCTGCTTCTATTATGGCGGCGATCTCGATCCCAACAATCCAAATGCTAACGGCCTGGCGAACGAGAACGATGCCATCGTCGGCGGCACCCCATACGGCGCGGCGACCTACCAGAACTTTGTCGTCGCCGGGGGGGATGGCTGGGGAATTATCGGCCTATTCACCAATAACCTCAGTGGGCTGGGTCCATCCAGCGGCTATTGGGAGATCCGCTCGGGCGTTTCGGAAGGCAACGGGGGAACGCTGATCGCTTCCGGTACCGCGGCGGGCGGCGACTGGTCGCACACTCCAACCGGTCGAAGCGACTTCGGCCTCACGGAGTACAGGGACTTGGCTTCCAACATGGAGATCGACGGCCTGCCTAGCGGCGTCTATTGGTTCGCCGTTGTTCCTAATGATCCAAACAACGGAAACCGCTCATTCAACAGCAACACCTTCGGATTAAACAGCGTCGGCACGACCATACCAGACCAGCAGTACTGGAACTCCGCGTTCTTTGGCGCGAACTTCACAAACGCGGACAATGAAGGGGCATACCCGGCGTTCTCTACTGGCGTGCTTGGCTGGCTTCCTGAGCCCTCAAGCTTCATTCTGCTCGGCACGGGACTGGTGGGAGCTGCTGCCGCGGCCCGGCGTCGGATGATTGCGCGATAGGAGGCGATCAGGCCTGCGGCAAGACGCAGCAGCCGAACTCGGCAAATCGATCAGCCGATCACGACGATCTTGTAGGCCAGCAGGATGAGGATCGTGGCCACAGCGGTGATCGCCGCCGCTCGCGGCTTCTGCCAGAACAGCAGTGCGACCGTGACCAGACACAAGATGGCGTCAATCAGCAGCCCGCCGATATAGGACTGGTAACGGATGAGCGCTATCGGGGCTCCGTAGTAGTAGCGCATGCGGTAGAACTCGCCAATCGTGCGGATCAGGATGGCAAGCTGCACGACGATTCCCGCGCGCGCCCACCACTCGGGTGTGCGACCTTGCCAAGTTGAAGATGGATCACGTGTGATCATAGTATGTCGCCGGACGGAGGTCCGACTCGGTTGCAATTCCTACTCTGTTTCCTGCGGATAAATTCGCGGGCTTCGACCGATTCTCTTGCGAAACGAAAAGGCACGGCCGCAGCCGCGCCCAACAACATCTCAGAACCTGATTAGCGTTTCGGAACCGATCGGCCCGTGGGATCTCCCTGCCCGGCGCCTTCGATGTTGAACACCGCATTTGCGCCGATATGTGCGGGGATGCCGGCGAGCAACTGCTCTTTGCGATACACCAAGCTGCTGGCGTTGAATGTCGCCAGTTCGAAACCGTGTCCGTGGGTGATGGCGTCGGTGGGGCACGCCTCGACGCAATAACCGCAGAAGATGCAGCGGTTGTAATCGATGTTGTAGACCTTGGCGTAGCGCTCGGCGCCGCTGACGCGATGGGTTGCGGTGTTCTCTGCCGCCTCGATGTAGATGCAATTCGACGGACACGCCGCAGCGCACAGGAAGCACGCCACGCATTTCTCCAGCCCGTTCTCGTCGCGCTGCAACACGTGCATGCCGCGGAAGCGCTCCTGAAACACTGCTCCGCGTAGCGGGCCCGGGCCATCAGGATAATTCTCGACAATGGTCGGCCGGAACATCTCGCGGAAGGTGATGCTCATGCCCTTGGCGATAGCCGCTATGTTCTTGACGATGCCCATGCGATGTTCAGTATATCAAGGACGAAACAGGCCCATTCACCACAGAGGACGGGGACACGAGGTTCTTAGATTTGTCATTCTGAGCGAAGCGAAGAACCTGCTGTCGGTGGAACAGCCACGAGCATGTGCTTTGCCTCACAGACGCTTCGCCGGCCGCATGCGAACTTTCCCACAGCATGGCTCCTGAGCATCGCTACTTCGTTTATCTCCTCGCCAGCTTTGGCCGACGACTGAGGAAAGCTGTTGCCACCGCTCAACTTTGTTCCTGTACCACCGAAAGCAGGTCCTTCGCTTCGCTCAGGATGACAACGCTGATTTCTGCTTACTTCAGTGTTTCCTCCGTGCTCTCCGTGTGTCAGTGGCGAAAAGCCCAGGGACACTGCGTTTCAACCCAGCTCAACCCGCATTCCCCTCTTCCCCTTGACAGCTTAGGAGAGTCGCGCTAATCTCCTAAGCCAGTTAGGAGAACCAATGCCCGACCAGGCGCAACTGCTTCCCGGAACCCTCGATCTGCTGATCCTGAAGGCCGTGTCACTCGGCCCGCTGCACGGCTACGGCGTGCTGCTGCGCATCGCGCAGATATCGGGCGAAACGCTGCTGATCGAGCAGGGAGCGCTCTATCCCGCGCTGTTTCGCCTGGTGCGCCAGGGGCTGCTGAAAGCGAGCTGGGGCACATCGGACAACAATCGCCGCGCCAAGTTCTATGAACTGACTGCCGCCGGTCGCAAGCGCCTGCGCGAAGAGACTGAGGGCTGGAACCGTCTCGCCGACGCGATTGCCTCCGCTCTGGCCGCGCAACCGGAGGAAGTATGAGATTCCTCGACTCTATTCGCCTACGCATCGCGGCACTGTTTCGCCGCTCCGAGCTGAACGCCGACATGGACGACGAACTCGCCTCGCACATCCAGCTTCGTGCCGATGACCTGGAGCGCTCGGGTCTAAGCCGCGCTGAGGCCGAGCGCCGCGCGCGCATCGAGTTCGGCGGGCAGGAACGTTATAAGGATGAAATTCACCAGGCCTCCCGCGGCAAAGCTTTGTAGAGACGATCTTCAGCGACGTCCGCTTCAGTCTGCGCGTGCTGAAGAAGTCTCCTGGATTCACGATGGTCGCGATCGCGACACTGGCACTCGCGATCGGCGCCAATGCTATCGTCTTTGCCGTGTTGAATGCTTTGATCCTGCGGCCGGTGAATGTACCTGAGGCCCAGAGCCTTTGGTCAATTCAGCGAGGCAGCCAAAAGGCGATCAATCATTCTTATCCCGACTATCTCGATTTGCGCGATCGCAACCGCAGCTTCGAGGGGCTGGCAGCTTACGACCTTGCTCCCGCAGGCCTGGATACAGGCGGCGATCCCGCCAGCGCCTGGATTATGGAAGCCACCGGCAACTACTTCGATGTGCTCAAGGTACATCCCTATCTAGGCCGCTTCTTTCACGCCGCCGATGAACATGGTCCTAACAGCGCACCTTACATCGTTCTGACCTATGCCTATTGGCATAGTCATTTTCAGGATGATCGTAGCGTGGTGGGCCGGGTGGTTCAGCTCAACAAACATCCGTTCACCATCCTGGGTGTCGCACCTCCGGAATTCCGCGGGACTTTGTTGTTTGTCTTCCCCGACTTCTGGGTGCCGTTGGTTAACCAGGAACAGGTAGAGGGAGTGGATGTCAGGAATGAGCGTGGCAATCACTTCCTGCTGATGATGCTGGGACATCTGAAGCCGGGAGTTACGCCGGCGCAGGCCGTCTCCGATCTGAATTCGATTGGGGCGTCTCTGGAAAAGACCTACCCGAAGGACGATGCTCAAATGACGTTCTCCCTGACCCGGCCCGGTCTTGCCGGCGACTGGTTGGGAGGTCCCTTGCAGGCGTTCCTAAGCGGACTGATGCTGCTGGCAGCGCTGATCCTGCTGGCCGCTTGCGCCAACCTGGGCAGCCTGTTTGCAGCGCGCGCCGCCGACCGTTCGCGCGAAGTGGCGCTCAGGCTCTCACTGGGCGCGAGCCGCGGGCGCATTTTGCGGCAGCTCTTTACTGAAGCCATCTTGATTTCCCTGATCGGCGGCGCTGCCGGACTGTGGGGAAGCATCTTGTTGCTGCGCGCCTTAAGCGTGTGGCATCCGATGCCGACCGCCCCTCTGCAAATACCGATTCACGCCGACTGGCACGTCTACGCTGTCGCTGTGCTGCTCAGTCTGGCGAGTGGATTTCTGTTTGGCGCAGTCCCGGTAACCCAGGTGCTTCGTACCGACGCCTATCAGGTAATCAAGTCGGGACCAGCGGCTACCGCGTGGCGGCGATTGACCGCCCGTGATCTGCTGCTGGTCGCGCAGATCGCCATCTGTGCCGTGCTGGTCACCGCATCGCTGGTCGCCGTCCGTGGCTTGATGCGCTCGCTGCACAGCAACTTCGGCTTCGAGCCCCAAAACGCAATGCTGGTGGAAACGTCTCTGAGCATGGCCGGTTACAAAGGCGAGCAGATTCCGCTGATGCAGAAGCGCATGATCGAGGCCCTGGAGAAGATTCCGGGCGTGACTGAGGTGGGAAGCGTGGATCGCCTGCCTTTGTACTACGGGGCAAATTTCGCCAACGTCTTTACCGATCAGACCGCCGATCTGAATCCGGCCAATGCTGCTGCCTCGGCGGCGACTTATAACATCTCGCCCGGCTACTTCGACGCCGCAGGAACCATACTCCTCTCGGGCAGGAGACTGTCGTGGCATGACGACAAGAATGCGCCACGTGTGGCGGTGGTAAACCGCGAGTTTGCGCGGCGCGTGCTGGGCTCCGTCCCCGACGGTCTCGGCCGCTATTTCAAGCTGCGCGACGGAAGCCGCGTACAAGTGGTGGGCCTGGTGGAAGACGGGAAAGTACGGAACTCTGGCCGAAGAGACTCGTCCGGCCATGTTCCTGCCCATCACCCAGGCGCCTCCGTCGAGCGATCTGACGCTGGTGGTGCGCTCGAATCGCGACCCGCAGCAGGTTGCGGATGCCGTATCGAGTGCGGTACGCGGGCTGGACGCCGGTCTTCCCTTCACCATCCGAACCTGGAAGCAAGAGTTGGCAGGCGCACTCTTCCCCTCCCGGATGGCGACCCTGGCTCTCGGCGTTTTCGGCATCATGGGCGCGGTGCTGTCGATCACCGGCATCTTCGGATTAGCCGCGTATTCGATCAGCAAGCGGCTACGAGAGCTGGGAATCCGTATCGCGCTGGGGGCAAAACCTCAGGAAGTCTTACAGGCAGCGTTGGCGCGGCCATTCAAACTGCTGCTGTTCGGCTCGGTGGCGGGACTGATACTCGGCGTGTTGGCCAGCCGAGTGCTCGCCTCCATCGTCTATCAGGCGACTCCACGCGATCCCCTGGTGTTAGGGGGTGTTGTGCTTGCCATGGCGCTGCTTGGACTGGTCGCCACGTGGATCCCGGCGCAACGCGCGCTGAGCGTCGATCCGCTAATATTGCTGCGCGAGGAATGAAATTAGATCAGCGGCCTCGCGTAAGTTTTGGATGGTTCCAATGAAGCGCAACCTCATCTTAGTCATTACGTCGGCAGTATCGATCCTGTTGATGATGTTTCATCTGGCGCAGGATACTGTCCACGCCAAGGTCGGGACTCCGGAGGCAGGAGGCTCAACACTGGTTGCGGTGCCTATCCTGGTCATCTGGCTGTACGGGACACTAATACTTGCCGAACGGCGCTTGGGATACATCATCATGCTCATCGGGTCGCTGATAGCGTTGGGCATGCCTGTCATCCATGTGATGCCACCGTCAGGCATTTTTCACGGGCAGCTGGTGCAAGCAGATAGAGGCTTCTGGTTTGTCTGGACGCTTCACGCGCTCGGCGTGAGTGGTCTGTTCTCCCTCATCCTCTCGGCCCAAGGACTATGGAGCTGGCGACGAGATCACGACCGATAGTTGCAATGTGCAAACGCGGTTCTGGGCTAGTTGCTGCGAGGTAAATGAGAGGATCAATCCCCAAAACTGCCGATTCCACACCGAGGCCAGAAAATCCGCAACTTTCACCTTCTTTCCTCGTATCTATCCTGAGACCTTTCGCGAGCCGACAAATATAGGCCGCCCTGGAGGACAAACGATGGCGACCGGCGCTGCTGTAAATCGAACTGTAGAATCGCATCGCGTTCCTCCCGCCCGAAGTGCCGGTGTCTTTTATGTGTTAACTATCGTGTTTGGGATTGGCGGCTTCATGCTGGAACGAGGCATCGTGGTGAGCAACGATGCTGCAGCAACGGCCACCAACATCCTGTCGCAACCCGCTCTCTTTCGCCTGAGCTTTGTCGCCAACCTTCTGGGAACAGTTTGCTACATTGCGGTGACCGCGCTGTTTTATGAGCTGTTCAAGCCGGTGAACCGGAGTACCTCTCTGGTAGCGGCGTTCATCAGCCTGGTAGGCTGCGCGATGGGAGCAGTCAGCTGCGCGTTGCACCTTGTGCCAGCAGCGCTGCTGAACGGGCCGTCATACGCAAGCGCCTTCCCGCCGGAGCAGCTGCACGCGTTGGCGCTTCTTTTCGTGAAGGCCAGCGGCTTGGCCTATGCCACCGGAATGATCCTGTTTGGCTTTTATTGTGTCCTCATCGGCTACCTGACGTTCCGTTCGACGTTTCTGCCACGCATCGTGGGAGCATTGTTTGCTCTCGCCGGCGTCGGCTGGCTCACATTCCTATCACCTTCACTGGGGGCACTGTTGTCTCCTGTGACCATGTTGACTGGACTCATCGGGGAAGGATCGCTGGGGCTGTGGCTCCTGATCAAGGGAGTGGATGCTCAGCGATGGCGGGAGATGGACAGCAGCAACAGTTGAGTGTGCTCGATCGTCGCCGCTGGGCCCTAGCTGAAAACGGGAACTGAATCGCCCTCCGCCGCGTACTCTCGATAATGGCGGAGATGCGCCTCAAAGTCCTTTCGCTGAATCTGTTTGTGTTGACCATCGCTGTTGCTGCGACAGTCGCCCAGACGCAGATCAGCGTGGATGTCAATGCAGGGCAAACACCATACAAGGTCAGCGTGAATCTGGTGAATGTCGCATTCACCGCGCAGGATTCCCGCGGAGCCCTCGTCCGCAATCTTACGAAGGACGATATTCAGCTCTTGGAAGACGCCGTTCCGCAAAAGATCGAGTACTTCGCCCGCAGCACCGATCTGCCATTAACCCTCGCCCTGATCGTCGATGCCAGCGGCAGCCAGGATCATTTCGGCAAACAACACAAGAAGGATCTGGAGGTTTTCCTGAAGCAGATTCTTCGGCCGCAGGACCGCGTCTTTCTGCTCGGCTTCGGAAACCATCTGTGGCTAGTGAGCGACTATACGAATTCGCCGGAGCAGATCCTCGACAGCTATGCGCGTTGGGCCAAAAGCTCCAAGGGCTTTCCCCAGATAGGGCCACATGAGGACCGCGATCTCGGCACAGCGTTTTACGACTCCATCTATTACAGCGTGACTGAGAAACTAGCGCGAGCCGAAGGGCGCAAAGCAATCCTCATGTTCAGCGACGGCGAAGACAATTCCAGCTCGCACAACATGATGGCGACGATTGAGGTGGCGCAGTCCGCGAATGTTCCTGTCTATGCCATTCGCTACACCGAGACGAAGCACGGCAAGCTCACGGCGCGCAACAAATATGGCATCAGCGTGATGGATCGCATCGCGAAGGAAACCGGCGGCCTGCACATCAACGCCGAACGCACCGAGCCGGACGTATATTTTCAGCAGATCGCAGAGGAATTGCGCTCGTCCTACGATGTGGGATACTACTCCACCAACAAAGTGAAGGACGACACCTTTCGCAAGATTGCGATCCGGCCAAAGATCGAAGGCGTGAGCATTCGGGCCAAGACGGGGTATTTCGCAGGGGCGCTGTCAGGTGCAGAACAGGATGCCGGCCATGACTGACGCTAGTTCATTCTCCGCAGAACCGCGACCTGCCCCGCTAACGCATCATTTCGGTGTTCCATCGTAAGCATCTGTCCGTCTGGCGACAGCGACCAGCAGTCGCACAGGTAAAGCTCGCGCTCGCCATGCTGCATCCAGAGCTCGATCATGAGTTCGTCTTCCTGCCAATGCGCCCTTCCCTGAACCTCTTCTTCGTTTAGTCGGCACTGATCTGGCTCGCCGTTCGTCCGGCAGTGGAAGGTGATTCGTTCCTCGCTTCCCTCTCGTTTCGTAACAACGATTTCCTGGCGCAAGTCAGGATCGGAATGTGCGATGGCGACGGTCATCGCCTTGGGAACTGGTCCTGGCAATTTGCTTTGGGAGAGATCAGCTTTCCAACGACCGGTGAAATTCGAGGCCATGTTACGCGGGGTGAATTCCTGAGCGCTTGCTCTTTTTCTGGCAGGCCTCGCAGAGGCCGTAGATCTGGAAGGTATGCCGAGTGGTGGTGTAGTGATTAGTGCGGCCGATCTCCTGCTCCAGGCGTTCGATCTCGGGCGAGAAGAACTCCACCGAACCGCCGCACTCGGTGCACACCATGTGATGGTGATTGCGCCGGTTGTACTGCGCCTCATAACGCGTGATCCCGTCGTTAAAGGCCACCTCGCTGGCAAGTCCGCACTCAGCCAGCAACTTCAGCGTGCGGTACACCGTGGTGAATCCGATGGTAGCGTCCTTCTTCTTAACCAAACGGTAGAGTTCGTCGGTGGAGAGGTGATCCCGGGTATCAAGAAATGCGCGTAAGATGACGTCACGCTGTGCCGTCTGCTTCAGGCCAACACGCCGTAGATGACTCTGAAAAATAGACTGCGCCTCGCGCACATTTTCGCGCGAGATCGCCGGGTGATCATCCACCCGGCTCTGTAACGCCGACGTGCTGGTCCGTTTGCCCGGCATAAATTTTCGACGCGGAGAAGACGCCAACAGCATAGCACCGGACTAGTTATTAGTCTGAATTCGGTGCGCGCTTCAGCGTCGGGCGATCGGGATCGTCGCTGCCCTGGCTGGAAGAAGCACCGCTGCCCGCGCCGGGCTGGCTCTCGCTGGTTTCGGTGCGCTTCAGCAGTACCGGCCGGTGACTGTCGGCGCTGCCCAGATGCTGCTTCATATCAAGTCCGAGCAGCCGCGCCTTCACCTGGTCGAACTCGCTGGTATCCACAATGTAGCTCTCGCGATCAGGAAGGTACTGGCGAATCTCATTCTGCGCTGCGGTCACGCGGTCGGCGTTCATTGGGTGAGTGGAGAACATCTTTGCCAGCTTGCTGTGCTTGGTCTTTTCGTCGGCGTTCAGCTTCTCGAAGAACTGTACAAAAGCCTGCGGATCGTACCCGGCGGCGTAGTCATACTCCAGACCCAGCAGGTCGGCTTCGCGCTCGGCATCGCGCGAGAACTTCAGGAACGTCATCGGCACCGCGATGCTGGCAATCTCGGCAATGGCGTACCCTGCCGGGCCGCCGACAAACATCAGCGGAATCGAAGCCAGGTTCCAGATCTCCGACTTGGTCATGTTCTTGGTCGCATGACGCGCCGCCACGTGGGCGATCTCGTGCGCCATCACCGCCGCCAGTTCGGCTTCATTGTCGGCGGCCAGGATAAGTCCGCTGTCAACGTAGAAGAAGCCGCCAGGTAACGCGAAGGCGTTCACCTCCTCGTTGTCCAATACCTTGATGGTGAAGGGCACACGTGCGTCGGAGTTGCGAACCAGGTTCTGACCAATGCGATTGACGTATTCGGTAACTACAGGGTCCGTGACCAGCTTCGAGGTGGCTTCTACTTCCTTGGAGAGATCGCGCCCCAGCGCCATCTCGCGATCGAGCGAATAGAAGTTCACCCCTCCGGCGACTTCTCTCTGTCCGATGAGACGAACATCATACTTCGGCTTCAGCGGCTCAGAGGGAGCGACGCTCGCGCTAGGCACCATCGATTTTGCTGCACTGGGCGGCGCTGGCATCGGCTCGCCTCTAACGCTGCTTGCTGTGTCGACCGCCACGGCCTGTGAATCAACCGGCGGCAGCGCAGCCTCAGGTGGAAGCGAAACCGGCTGCAGCTTCAAGGAGTCCACCTGCTTGGCAATCGAATCGCCAGCTGTCGCAGGAGGTATGCTCTGAGCTAATAATGTAGCTGGTAACAACAGAGCAGAGAGGCAGGCACAAAGCAACCATCTAGAGCAGAGAGGACGCGTGAACCGAGCGCTGCGGAGGAGCTGCACAGTGGCACCCTTGATGTAGTCCTGTAATTATCCTGCGAAACCGCTTAGTCGGAAAGTAAAAGTTTTATCAAGCGCCACAACGAGCGTATCGGCGATCAAATGCCGTTGCGTACCGGCGGCGTCTGCGGAACATAGATGCGTTGGAACGTGCAACGGCAGTCTGAGTTGGGCTTTCAGGTGTCGGGTGTCAGGTATCAGAGCATGAGTCTTGAACTCTTGGTCGAGAGCGTTACGCTCATGTTGGTGCGCAGCCGCGAGCGCCGAGTCTGACGCCTGATACCTGATCCCGTTCCCCGCCCCAACTTGACAATGAGAGTGTCACACTTTATGATTAGCACTCGTTGGTAATGAGTGCTAACACTCTGGCCACCCGGCCGTCCAACATGGGATTATCCCTAAGTTTTCAGGGGAGTTGTCGGTTAACTCCGCCACAGGCGGACGCCCAATCGACGATTCCTCAGCCCAAATAAATCGACCTAAGAGCATTGAAAGGAGTTCCAAGAATGGCTACCAAGCTGACTCCCCTGCATGACCGGATCGTAATTCGGCGTGTGGAAGAAGCTGAAACCTCTCGTGGCGGCATCATCATTCCTGACTCGGCGAAAGACAAGCCGCAGGAAGGTGAAGTGATTTCCGTCGGCCGCGGCAAGACCAACGACAAGGGCGAGACCTTCCCCCTCGACGTGAAGGCAGGCGATCGCGTGCTGTTCGGCAAGTACGCCGGCACCGAAATCAAGATCGACGGCGAAGACTTCCTGATCATGCGTGAGGAAGAAGTGCTCGGCATCCTGGAAGGCGCCAGCAAGCCGGCAATGGCCCACAAGTAAGGATTGTAAAAGGGCACGGCTCCGAACTCGCGCCGAGCGAAGTCGAAGGGTGCCGAAAGGCCAAACAGTTTTGAAAGGGCACGGCTTCAGCCGTGTCGAGAGAGCTAACGACAAGATTCGGGGCTTTAGCCCCTGAGGAGAAATTTAGCAATGGCAAAACAGATTCTGCACGGTGAAGAATCGCGTCAGGCGATTCTGCACGGCGTGAACATTCTCGCCGACGCAGTCAAAGTCACGCTCGGTCCCAAGGGCCGCAACGTGGTCATCGAAAAGAAGTTCGGTTCGCCGCTCATCACCAAGGACGGCGTGACCGTAGCCAAGGAAATTGAGCTGAAGGATCCGCTCGAGAACATGGGCGCGCAGATGGTGCGCGAAGTCGCTTCCAAGACCTCCGACGTTGCCGGCGACGGCACCACCACCGCGACGGTCCTGGCGCAGGCCATCTATCGCGAAGGCGTGAAGACAGTTGCGGCGGGTGCGAACCCGATGGCGCTGAAGCGCGGCATCGAGAAGGCTGTGACTGCGGTTTGCGGCGTCGCCGATGAAGACGGCAAGTACAAGGGCAGCGCCCTCGACAAGCTGTCGCAGAAGGTATCCGGCGAGATGATCGCCCAGGTCGGCACCATCTCGGCCAACAACGATGAGACCATCGGCCGCATCATTGCCGAGGCCATGAAGAAGGTCGGCAAAGACGGCGTCATCACCGTGGAAGAAGCCAAGACGATGGAGACCCAGCTCGATGTCGTCGAAGGTATGCAGTTCGACCGCGGCTATCTGTCCCCGTACTTCGTCACCGATCCGGAGCGCATGGAAGCGGTCCTGGAGAACCCCTACATCCTGATTCACGAGAAGAAGATCTCGTCGATGAAGGACCTGCTCCCGTTGCTCGAGCAGATCGCCAAGGGCGGACGCCCGCTGGTGATCATCGCTGAGGACGTTGAAGGCGAGGCGCTCGCGACTTTGGTCGTGAACAAGCTGCGTGGAACGTTGAACGTCGCTGCCGTCAAGGCTCCTGGCTTCGGCGATCGCCGCAAGGCTATGTTGCAGGACATCGCAATCCTGACCGGCGGCAAGGCCATCACCGAAGACCTCGGCATCAAGCTGGAGAACGTTCAGATGACCGATCTCGGCCAGGCCAAGAAGGTCACCATCGACAAGGACAACACCACCATCGTCGAAGGCAAGGGCAAGGCCGGCGAGATCGAAGGTCGGGTAAAGGAAATCCGCAGCCAGGTCGAGAAGACCACCAGCGACTACGATCGCGAGAAGCTGCAGGAGCGGTTGGCGAAGCTGGTCGGCGGCGTTGCCATCATCAAGGTCGGCGCTGCCACCGAAACCGAAATGAAGGAGAAGAAGGCCCGCGTTGAGGACGCGATGCATGCCACCCGCGCTGCGGTGGAGGAAGGCATCGTTCCCGGCGGCGGCGTAGCGCTGCATGCGCTGTGCCGAAGCCATCGACGCGCTCAAGCTGGAAGGCGACGAGAAGATCGGCGGAAACATCGTTCGCCGCGCCCTCGAAGAGCCGCTGCGCCAGATCGTCGGCAATGCCGGCGAAGAAGGTGCTATCGTTGTCGGCCGCATTCGCGAGTCGAAGGAGAACAACTTCGGCTACAACGCGCAGAACAACAAGTTCGAAGACCTGGTCAAGGCCGGCGTCATCGATCCCACCAAAGTCGCTCGGACTGCGCTGCAGAACGCGGGCTCCATCGCCTCGCTGATGCTGACTACCGAAGCCCTGGTCTCCGAGATTCCGGAAGACAAGAAGGAACCGGCGATGCCTCACGGCGGCGGCGGCATGGGCGGAATGTACTAAAAGAGAAGCAGCTAGCAATTAGCAATTAGCTAAGAGCTGGTGATATGAACTGGGTGCCCCACTCCGGCTGATTTGCCGGGGTGGGGTTTTTATTTACGGGTACCAGTCTCTAGGGCGTGATCTGATAAGCGATGGCGCCATTGTAGCCGCCATACGTCACTCCATAGATCGTTCCACTGTTATTGTCGCGGGCAATGCCCAGCGGACCGAACCCATCAGTAAAGTAGTTGAAATCGTAATACGAGGTATAAATCCACGGCCCGTTCGAGGGTGCCAGCCTAAACATATTGCCGTAGGTGTATACCCCAGTGTTATTGGATGTGCCATACAAATTGCCCGCAGCATCTATTAGCAGGTTTGCGTTGCACTGTGGGTAGTAGGCCGCGAATTTGTAAATGGCGGTGTAGGTCCATCCATTATCGCCCGGTGACAGCTGAAAAACTCCCGCGCCGCCCGGGTCGCCATCATAGGGACTAACACTGGTACAGCCATAAAGATTGCCTGCGGCGTCGAAGATCACAGCTGTATTCGGATATCCGCCGTCGCCGATATCAAAGGCGTGGAGGACCGTTTCGGAGCCGTTTGGGGTCACCTTAAAAACCACACCCCAGGCTTTACCACCGAGTTCAGTGGTCCCGTAGAGGTTTCCATTCGCATCAAGTGTGAGATTGCTTTCGGGATACCATCCCCCCTCGGGGCCCGGGAAGGCGTAGACGATAGAGGAAGTCCATACGCCGTTAGAACGCGTCAGCTTGTAAATCGTGCCGCAGCCGTAGCCCTGGCAACCGAACCCTACCCCTGTGCTGGTTGTGCCATACAGATTGCCGGCGCCGTCAGCAATCACACCGCCGTAAGGATGCACCCCGTCATCGAATTGGCAGCCGAAGTCATGGAGCCGGGTCAGCGTCCAATGGGCGTTTGCGGTAGCTGAGACTCTGACGGTGGAAGGAGTCAGTTGGAACACAGTGCCACCCCCGCAGGCGCCGCCATCGCTGGTGGTTCCGTAGAGAACCCCCCCGGGGCCGAGCAGCAATTGCCCCATTGGCTGGTAGCCGTTGTCTGTTCCCGGACCGAAGCGGTAAATTATTGAATAGGTCCACTGCGAGTTGTGCTGGCTGAGCTCAAAAATCAGCCCGCACCCTTGGTCGTTTCCAGCGCAGTTGTCGCCGCCATAGGCCGCGTTACCGTAGAGATTCCCGCCAGAATCCCTTACTAGACTGGTGGGGGTCCATCCGCCATATTCGCCGGCGAAGGTGTGAAGGATGGTGAAGGTTTGCGCCTGCGCCGCAGCAACGAGAATGCCACAGCAGAAGATGGTGGTGAGCAAAGCGCGAGGGGTGCGAAGAGGATTTGTTCGTGGGCGCATTTTGTTCCTCCTATTGCGACGATCGGGGTTTCCACTGTGCCTCGCGCCAAAAGGTCTTCGACGAAAGGCGAAGACCACCTTTCTTTTCTTTCTCTCCGCTCCTGAGCTCGTCTGACGCAGGGCGCAGAGGAAATCGCGAGGAGTGTTCGTCTATGGCGTGATTTCCCAGACGGCGCCGTAATGGGCGGCTCCTCCGTTAAAGCACACGCCAAGAATGTTGCCGCTGGCGTCGCGAACCATCACGTCGGGGCTGTAGCCGTCATCACCGCCGTTAAAGTCGTGCAGCACGGAGTAGATCCAGCCTCCATCGGAGGGTGTGAGTTTGTAGACCTCATCGTAGTCAGGACCTTCGTTTCTGACAGTGCCATATAGGTTGCCGTTGTCATCCATGATGAGGTCGTATCCCTGGGAGAAGTAGCCAGTGAATTGGTGTATTACCGTGTAGTTCCAACTCCCGCCACCGCTGGGAGACAGCTCAAATACGTCAGCGCCGCAGGTGAATGGGCTCTCGGTGAATTCGCTGCAGAAATTGACGGTCGTGCCATAAAGGTTACCCGACCGGTCGAGGACCACTCCGGCGACTGGAAGTCCTCCTTGGTTGCTGGTGGTGAAGGTATACAGAACTGACTCGGAGCCAGACGGGGTCAGCTTGTACACCACACCCAAGGTGCTTTCGCCGCCGTACTCAGTCGTGCCATAGAGGTTGCCGGCGGCATCAAGCACCACGCCGCTCAAAGGGCTTGCGCCGTCTGCTCCGCCGGTGAAGGTGTATAGGACGCTGTACGTCCATGCATTATTAGAACGCGTCAGCTTAAAGACTGTACCGCAACCATATCCGCTGCAGTCGCCGCCTCCTCCTTCGCTGGTTGTGCCGTACAGATTGCCCGTCGCATCCACAGTCAACGCGCCATAGGGCGCCGCGCCGCCGCCATCGAGACAGAAATCGTGGATCACGGTCATCGTCCAGTGAGAATGAGCCGCGGTCCGAGCGGCGGTCGCGGGTGGTGTCAACTGGAAGACAGTGCCACCGCCACAAGTTCCCCCACGGGTCGTTGTTCCGTAGAGGACGCCGTTGGGGGCCTGCACCATCTGCCCGTTAGGAGAAAACCCGTCATTCTGGCCTGTGCCAAAAACATAACGTAAAAAGAAATTCCAGCTCCCATGGCTCAATTCCCAAACCGTGCCGTCTTCATAAGCGCCACCCGAGTACGCGGTCCCCCAGAGGTTTCCACCGGAATCGAGAAGCACCGCGGTTGGACCCCATCCATCGGCGCCGTCGAAGGCATGTAGGACGGTGAAGGTTTGCGCTTGCGCCGCCTGGGTTGCAACGATCGCCGGCAACCACGCCATGGCAATAAGCAGCGCGGCAATTTTCGTCCAGGTCCCAACATGTTTCGTCATGGTTCCTCCTCCGGCTGGCAGATCAATTCAGGGTAGCTGCCGCTTGTGCCGTCCATTCAGAATGTCGGCCCAGCTCCCCGGTTTCCCCCGCACTTGTCAACAGTTTGTAACTCTTCTCGGCAAGAGCCTGCCAACTTTGTTCTATTCCGGGCTAGCTCTCGGTTTGCGCAGGGCAGCCCAAACTACGCGAAAGGGTGAGGAGGCCATCGTGCGGAGTCATCTACGGTTCGCAGTCCACGACGTCCATGCGTGAACAAAATTGTCCACGGGTGACCATTCGGGAATTCAGGCGAGGCTGCGCTGCCGTAACTAAGAATGTGACAGGACGCAGTGAAACACAGCATTCGGTGTAGACGCTGAGCCCATTCTGAAGTCAAAACAGGATCGCGCTCGATGATGGTTGGTCGCGTGCTTCACATTACAGTTTCCACACCGTTAGCCGCTCGGAGGAACCAATGGACAGCCTGCTTCAGGACATTCGATACGCGGTGCGAATTCTCCTGCGCCGCCCGGGTTTCACCGTCATGGCGGCCCTGATTCTTACGCTGGCGGTGGGTGCCAACGTTGCGATTTTCACCTTCATCAACGCCGCCTTACTTCGTCCCCTGCCCTATCACGACCCAGACCAGTTAGTGAAGATTTGGGACTCGCGACACTCAGAGGTTTCCTCCCGTTTCGAAGCTTCCTATCCTGACTATCTCGATTGGCGGCAACAAAACCAGGCGTTTAGTTCGCTCGCGGCCTATAGCGGCGGCGGCAATGGCACTCTGTCTGGACCCAGTGGCTCAGAAATGGTCCCCGCCGCTGGGGTCAGTGACAACTTCTTTCAGACGCTGGGCGTTTCTCCGATCCTGGGACGAACATTTCGAGACGGCGAAGAAAAGCCTTCAGCGCCGCGATACGCAGTTTTGAGTTACGGGTTTTGGCAACGGCATTTCGGTGGAAAGCCAGACATCGTCGGTCAATCCCTGACCCTTAACGACACGCCCAGGACGATTGTCGGAGTGCTGCCGAAGGGCTTTCACTTCGCTCCCACCGGCGATGCAGATTTATACCTGACGCTACACGCCACCGAGGGCATGTTGACCCGGCGAAACCTGCATTGGATTCACCCATTCGGCCGGCTTAAACCTGGTGTCTCGCTCGAACAGGCGCAGAGCCTGATGAACGTGTTGGCTGCCAACCTCGAGAAACAATATCCCGAGTCAAACAAGGAGTTGCGAACCATCGTTGTTCCCCTCAGCGAAGTCATCACGGGCCCGATCAAGCCGGTCCTTATTGTGCTGCTGGCGGCGGTAGGGATGTTGCTTCTGATCGCGTGCGCCAACATCGCGAACCTGCTGCTGGCTCGGTCGAGTGCGCGCGCCAGGGAGTTTGCTGTTCGCTCGGCATTAGGCGCGCAACGATGGAGGGTGGTCCGGCAGCTGATTGTCGAAGGCACAGTGCTGACCTCGGCAGGCACGGCCGCCGGCATTCTGCTGGCCATCCTCGTTACCCGATCGATGATCACTGCCATGCCCAGTCAGATGCTTCAGAGCATGCCATACCTGAAGGATGCTTCTGTCGAACCGCGGGTTCTGCTCTTTGCCGCCGCACTGGCCTTGCTGACGACGCTCCTATTTTCGCTGCCGCCGGCATTGCGCCTGTCCAGCCCGCTGCTGAACCAATCGCTCAAAGAAGGTGGACAGTTATCCGCGACCGGCTCCTGGAAGAAGTTCGGTGCGTTCCTCGTAATCGCTGAGATCGCCATCTCTGCCGTACTGCTGGTCGGGTCGGGACTTCTGCTGAAGAGCTTGTACCGGTTACTACACGTGGACACCGGATTCAATGTGAGCCGGTTGACGACGTTCTATGTTTTCCCCAACAGCAAGCGTTACAGCGAGGACGCACAAGCCATCGCATTGCATGACAAACTCATGGGAGCTTTGCTCGCAGTACCCGGCGTGTCGGCGGCCGGTTCAACCAGCACGCCTCCAGTCGTTGGAGGGAACACCAGCCTCTTCCGCGTGGTGGGCGCGCCGCTTACGCCGCTGCCTTACGAAGCCAACAGTCGAACCATCGATCCCAGTTATTTCTCCACCTTGCAGGCCAGGCTGAAGGCTGGTCGCTATTTTGATGAAGGCGACAACGCAAACACGCCCAAGGTCGTAATCATTAACGACACGTTGGCGAAGATGGCCTTTGGCGATCAGGGTCCGGTCGGCAAGCAGATCCTCTTCACCTACAGCCCACAGGAAAAGCCGCGGCAGGTGGTGGGTGTCGTGTCCGATGTTCACGAAGGCGAACTCGACGCCGCCGACAAACCCGCTATCTACACACCCTTTGCACAAGGCCCGGACAGCATTTTCGCAATGGTAGTGCGGTCGGACCTCGACCCGGCGACGATTCGGCCGGCACTGGAAGGTGCTGCCCACCGGGTCGATCCGACCATCATGCTGTTTCAAATGCAGACCATGCAGGATGTCATCGCGCAATCGCCGGCGGCAATGCTGCACCGATATCCGGCATGGCTGGTCAGCGTCTTCGCCGTATCGGCATTGTTGCTGGGGATCGTGGGCCTGTACGGAATCGTGTCGTATTCCGTGAGCCAGCGTACCCGCGAGATTGGCGTTCGTATGGCTTTGGGCGCACCCCGCGCCGGCGTTCTGAAGCTCATACTTGTCAACGGAGCGCGACTGGCGGCCGTGGGCATCGTTGCAGGCATCGCCGGAGCTGTACTGGCAGGATACTTTCTCCGAAGCGTATTGTTCAGTGTTCAGCCCTGGGACCTGCCGACCATTATGCTCGTCGTCGCGATACTGTCAGTCATCAGCCTGCTTGCCAGCTACGTGCCGGCACGCCGCGCGTCGCGATTGGATCCGGTAAAGGCGCTCCGCTATGAATGATTTCGGATCGTTCGTGGTTTGCTGAAACGTTAAAACGTTCGCAGGATCACGGTGTAGGGTATTCTGTGTGACCTCTTGCTTACCGACCAGGTACTTCCCTGCTTACACACAGCTACAGAGTTTACCTGCTACTAAACTATCTTATCGGAGGTATATATGCCATATATCTCGCGAAGAGCCAGCACAGGAAAAATACTATAGGTATATGGATAAACATTTGTAGTACGGTGTAGCCCACCAGGTCTCGCGCCTTAAGCTTTAATATTCCAAGCAGCGGAAGCATCCAGAATGGATTGACTAGATTCGGCAATGCCTCAGCGGCGTTATAGATTTGTACGACCCATCCCAGGTGCACCTGGTGAAGGTTCGCTGCCTGCAAAACATAAGGCGCCTCGATTATCCACTTGCTCCCGCCCGAAGGTACGAAGGTCCCCAGTATTGCCGAGTAGAGTGCAACCAGCAGCGGATAGGTTCCGTGGGTAGTCACGCGCGCGAAAAGGTCGGCGAGCCAGGTTGAAATCCCAGTGCCCACGATCATTCCAAAAATCACCGCATAGAAGGGGAACTGGATGAGCACGCCTCCGGTGGCGGGCACTGCGTCAGCGACGGAGCGAACAAAGTTGCGTGGCTTCCAATGCAATAGCAATCCGGCAGTAATGAAGATCAGGTTGTAGGTATTCAGGTCGAGTGCTGCCAGCGCGCCTTGCGGCGAGGTGCGGAAGAAGTCGATAAGGTACCAGACCATCAGCGCGCCGACGAATACCGTCAACAGCGGACTGTACTCCAGCCACTCGCCCGGCTTGGTTCGCTTTTCCGCAACTTGCGGGCGAATGTCGTCGGTAATCCCGAACTGCTCCGCGGTGCGCGCGTTCTCCGGCGAGGGAGCCGAGAGATACGCGATCGCAACCGAGACCACTACCAGCACCGCTGCCATGGTCATGGACTGCCACAGGAACAATGTCTGACGCAGTGGGATAAGCCCCGAAACGGCGAACAGCGCCGGCGGAATCGAACTCTTGGTCGCCATCAGCATCGCCGCCGATGACGAAAGTCCGAGCGCCCAGGTCGCTCCCAATCCCAGGTACGAGGCCGCTCCTGCTGCGCGGTAGTCCATACCTTTCACGCGGCGGGCCATCTCGCGCGTCAGCAGTCCGCTGAAGATAAGA
The DNA here is from genome assembly GCA_963819645.1 of uncultured Acidobacteriaceae bacterium. Classification (GTDB taxonomy): domain Bacteria; phylum Acidobacteriota; class Terriglobia; order Terriglobales; family Acidobacteriaceae; genus CAVVDY01. The sequence continues at coordinate 754,134 of CAWFWZ010000001.1, read as the reverse complement.
CTCAGGCCCCACGAGATCAGCGACGTCAGCATCGAGAACAGCGCAATCATCGCAATCGCACCGCGCCCGGTTTTCGGCACGCGGGCCAACGCGACAATCAACCGATTCACCAGCGGTGTGGTCGCAACCACATATCCGCCGATGATGATCATCACCATCTGCATGGTGAAGGGCACCAGCGTCCAGAAATTCTTGACGCCTTGCACCGCCAGCTTCGAGGCGGATTCATGCAGGCACAAGCCGGCGAGAAATACGAACACGATGCCGAGCAGCGCGAACACCAGCGGATCGGGAAACCAGCGCTCACTCCAATTGGCGAGCCCAAGCCCGAAGCGCGCGAGACCAGACTCGGCACTTCTGTTACCGGCGTTCCGCTGAGTCTCTATCACCGATTCCTTTCTCCGTTCGTCGAAGGCGCCGTGCTGATAAATGCCGCAAAGTCTAACACACGGGCCACTTCGCTGATCGTACCTATGGCCAGCCTGTCACGCGCATACAACCAGAACCGTACTTTGTGGTTCGAACTGTAGGGGTACTCTCAATTCCGCTCCTCGCCTCGTCCGGTCGAGGAAAGTAGAAACTGTTCAACCTTAAGGAGAAGAATGCGACCTCTAGCTCTCATCGGACTCGTCGTTTTGGTGCTGGGCATACTAGCCTTCTTTGTGCCGTTCCCCATGAGCAATACTCACGAAGCCAAAGTCGGAGACGCTTCCATCGGCATCACCACGCACCACAACCAGAAACTTTCGCCGGCAGTGGGCGGCGTGCTTTGCGCGGTCGGCGCAGTCGTGCTGATAGCCGGCTCCCGCAAATCGACCTAGCTCATGCGTAAAGCTGCGAACAGCTCGTCGTCAAAACGGCCGGCTGTGAACAAGCCGGCGGCGGATTGGTTTGGCCATTTTTCGTCGCTCGCCTCTGCTTACGTGGGCTCCCGATGGGCCTTCGCCGTCGCCATCTCCGTCATCGCGGTGTGGGCAGTGGCCGGCCCCATCTATCACTACTCCGACACCTGGCAGCTCATCATCAACACCGGCACGACCATCGTGACCTTCCTGATGGTCTTCCTGATTCAGAACACCCAGAACCGTGACGCCCGCGCCATCAATCTGAAGCTCAACGAACTCATTCATGCCATCAGCACCGCTCAGGACCAGATGATGGACATCGAGAACCTCTCCGACGACGAGCTCGCCGTGCTCTCACAACACTATGAAAGGCTTCGCAAGGAATGCCTGCGACGCCAAAAGGTGAAGTCGGCGTAAGAAGCTGTCGGCGATCAACTGCCCAGCCGCCAGCTGTCAGCCATCAGCTCAGCCCATCGGTTTTTAGTCGTCCTTCAAGCACTCAATGTGACGCAGATCACGAAAAATTCGAAATTGTCATACCTTGTTTTCAACACTTTAGCTGACATTCCTGCTCTACATAATTGAGCCCCAAAGACTTACAGGCACTTACCTGATTTAAAAGAACTTAGCGCCTGAGCTTTCGCCCCGAGTTCGGCCTCCTTCTGGCCTAACTGGGGGACCACCAACGCCTCTCGGGCAAGCACACTCTCGGTGTGCTCCCAGGGAGTTTATAAGTTGCTGAAGTGACCTGCACGCGAAAAGTGCGACGGCAAGGTTACGAAGGTCGTAGACAATTCCCGAAATGGGAACTGGACTGAACGCTATCGTCTACTGCAGCTTCGCGTACTCGGCTTTGGCTTGTTTGTAGATTGGGATGTCGGCGTCGGCATGTTTCCAGAGGGCAAGAAAGTCTTGATATGCGGCGCGCGCCTTCGGATTGTCGCCTTGCACAACATAAGCACGAGCTAAACCTAGACGGGCGAGGGCAGCCAAGGGACAGTTCACCACCATGCCCTTGTGGTCGAGAAATTTCTGAAATTCCGCGGCTGCTTCCCGCCTGGTGCAGCGCCAGGTAGGCCTCGCCGCGAATATAAGCGGGATAAAGAGTGGCGTTCGCGACCAGGGTATAGCCATTCGCTTCGTACGGCCGGGAGGCCTCAAGTATTTTGATTGCTACCTCTGGGTTAGCTTGGTTGATTTCCACCGATGCTCGGACCGCAGCGCTCCAATAGAGGCGCCACAACGATCGTTCCGGGAACTCACGATCCAACTCGTCCGCCAAACTCAGCGCACCGCGGTCTTCACCCGCTCGCGCCAGAGCCAATCCGGCCATACTCGTGACACCAGGAGTGTCAGCACGGTGGAGCGCCGCCTTTGCGTCTGTCACGGCGACATCCTTAAAACCCAGTTCCGCCTCCCATTGCGCTTTGCGCGCTTGAAAAATCGCGGCGGGCTCTTGCTGAGTCGGGCTGGCCCCGTCGATGGCTTTTCCGGCGTACTCCCGAAATGCGCCGACGCGCCCGAAATAAGCGGCAGTATCAGAAGCAGCTGATTCTATCGCCTGATCGGCGTCTGAGTGGCTTGCGGCCCACGTAATTTGTTCCTGCATGGCAACAGAGTCTCCACGCAAGAAGGCCATGGTATAGAGGTCGAGGTGAAGAACATCCTTGTCGCGAAAGTGCTCGTCTATTTTCTTGAGCACGTCGTCCGCCTCCTTGTAACGACCGATGGCTCGATAACTTTCCTCCAGGTTCAGCATGCAACCGGGTTGATCGGGCTCCACCGCGAGGCACTTCAGCAGATCTTCTACCCCTTGATCGTAGGGTCACCCAGAAGTCAGGGAACGATCAGTCCGGGTGCATCGAATCCGAAACAAAGGTAGTGAAATTCAGTGAAGAGTACGCGCCGGGAAGCGATGCCGTCGGCGAGATTCAGCCTCGATTTCGCTTGGCGTCTCCTGGGGTCCACGGTGTCTGTGAGGACATCGGTCGTGGCAGCGTCAGTAGATTACTTATTGGCTCGTGCTCTACCTTGTGTTCCGTCTGAGCATGCGATTTCATATCGGCCATGTTGAGTTGGCGCCCGCAAACACCGCATGACCACACCATGCCGGAAGCTGCAGTCGGTTCGTCAGCGCTTTTGGGCTGCCACCTCTTCGACATTTCACTCTTGCAATCAGGACAAATCATCTTCATGACCTCACACCGAACCGTTCCTTTTCAGGTTTCAAAGAAAATGCCACATTGCATATGAACATGGAGCGTTCCCGACTGGTGCTCTAAGGGGAGGAGGACTTCAGACAGGCTGACTTAGTTCAGGGATCTGAAAGAGGAAAAGAAACAACTCACTCAAGCTCAACCGTAGTCTCTTGCCAGTACGGTGTCAAACTTGAGGATAACTTCACGACTCGCTCACAGGGCATTCATTTCAAACAAGGGAACGAGTGGGCGCCCGAAACAGGTCAGGCCGCGGGTTCTGACATCGATGTTGCCACGGTCTGACGCTGCAGTAGCGAGCGCACAGACTCCAGTGCCGACTGGTCGGCGGTGTGCGCGGAATAGGCGATGTAGCCGTCGGGGCGGACCAACGTCATGCCCTTATTGCCGTCGAGTTTCAATTCCACCGTGTCGTGCATTAATTCTGCGAGGATCATTGCAGCGGCCTGAACTGACGGATCGGCGTCGCTGCCAAGCATCAGCACGAAGCGATGAAGCAACTTGCCTCCGCGTACGGAATCGTCAAAGTAGCGCTTGCCGGCTCCTTCAACAATCGGGCTGCCACGGTAGGCGATACCCAACTCGGAGAGCCTCTCGACGAAAGCGTGCTGGAAGGGCGCGAGCCGCGACACCATGGGGATCACTGCGTCGCGCAGCGCCTGCGCCAGCTTGCTGGGGGTTCCCAGAGCTTTGGTCATGAAGTCTGTGGTCTCAATGACGCCCTTGATGACCGGCCGCCGTTCGGCGGTATAGCTATTGAGCAACTCTTCGCTGGCGTGGCCGTGTACAGCGAGGTCGAGCTTCCATGCCAGGTTCCAGATATCGTGAAGCCCGGTGTTCATTCCCTGCCCGCCGAACGGACTATGTATGTGCGCCGCATCGCCGGCAATAAACATACGATCGACGCGAAGCTTGGCTGCCTGGCGATGATGGATTTGGAAGTAGCTGCTCCAGTGCAGCGCTTGCGCCTGCAAATCTTTCGGTGCACGCTCCCGAAGAATTCTCTGCACCATCTCGAGCGAGGGAGCGTCGCCTTCCTTGTCGTGGATCATGGCCACGATTCGACGGCGAGTGGCGCTCATGGGGAAAATCGCCACCGGTCCGGCTTCGTTGGGACACAACTGCAACTGATCTGCAGGAAGCGCCTCGTTGCTCTGGATATCGGCAAGGATGAACAGCGCGTCGTACTCTGCTCCTTCAAACGGAAGGTGCAGCAGGTGGCGAACCGCGCTGTGAGCGCCATCGCAGCCGACGACGAATAAGGCCGTGAGGTCACTGCTCTTGCCCTTCTGCTCTAAAGTCGCACTGACGAAGCCGTCATGCTGGACGGCGGAGACAAATGTCGTTTCGTAGTCAACATGGCCGCCACGGCGCTGCAGCTCCTCGACCAGAAACTTTTCCGTGACGTCTTGCGGCACCATCGCGACGAAGGAGTACGGAGTTTCCTCGGGAGTGAAGGGCATGTGACCAAGTTGGTGGTCGCCCACAAACATCGCTACCGAGGTGACGCGGTTCGCCGCTTCAATAAACGGACAGACAACGTTCGCCATGTCGAAAATCTCGAGGGTGCGAGGGAAGATCGCGAGCGCCTTGGAGTGTTGCGACTGGGTTGCATGTGTCTCGACGATGCGATGGCGGAGCCCGCGGCGAGCGCACTCGTTCGCAAGGAAGAGCCCGACGGGACCTGCCCCGACGATCAGGATGTCGGTATCAGTTGCGACATTATGCATGATTACCATCCTTATATTTTTTGGATGTCTGGTGAAGGCGCGCGACTCTGGAAGAAAAATATTACACAAGGCGGAGCCGGATGAAGATTCGTTGATCCCACCCACTCCCAACAAAGGAATACGCGGGGCACCCGAACTGACAAGCGACACCGGACAACTCTCCTACAGCTTCACGCGCCTCAATCGCAACGCATTGGTAATCACGGACACGCTGCTGAAGCTCATGGCGGCCGCCGCGATAATGGGCGACAAGAGTATGCCGAACTTGGGATAGAGGATTCCGGCGGCGATGGGAACTCCGACCGAGTTATACACAAACGCGAAGAACAAATTCTGCCTGATGTTGCGCATGACGGCATGGCTGAGGTGGCGAGCCCGCACCAGCGCGCGCAGATCTCCTTTGAGCAGCGTGATGCCCGCGCTCTCCATGGCAACGTCGGTACCGGTCGCCATGGCAACGCCCACGTTCGCTTGCGCCAGCGCGGGAGCGTCGTTGATGCCGTCGCCCGCCATCGCCACCGTGTTTCCCTGCTGTTGCAGTTTCTTGATGACCTCGGCTTTGTGGTCGGGCAGCACGCCGGCCTCGAAGTCACTGATGCCCAGCTTGCGCGCGACCGCTTGCGCCGTGGTCTGGTTGTCGCCGGTGAGCATGACGACGCGCAGCCCTGCACGCTGCAGCTCGCGGATGGCTTCGGGCGCCTCAGGCTTGATGGGATCGGCGATGCCCAGCAGTCCGGAGGGGCGTCCATCGATGACGGCGTAGACGACAGTCTGTCCGTCGCGACGAAGGGCGTCGGCCTTGTCTCTCAGAGAAGTGACGTCTTGATTCGACCGTTCGTCATCCCACCCTTTCCCAGACGAAGGGAAAGGATGGGGCACCCGATCGTCTTCGATGCCTCGTTCGTCCAGAAAAATTCCTAGTTCTTCCAGCAGACGATCATTGCCCACGGCGACCTCGTGGCCGCCAACGGTGCCGATAATGCCTCTGCCGGTGAGCGAGCGGAAGCCGTCGGGCGGAATGAGCTGCATGCCGTTGGCGAGCGCCGCGTCGACGATGGCGGCGCCCAGCGGATGCTCGCTCCCGCGTTCAATGCTGGCGACCAGCTTCACAATGCTCTCTTCGGTTTCGCCGCTGAACGCGACCACCTCTTGCAACTCGGGCTTGCCCTGGGTAAGTGTGCCGGTCTTGTCGAGCGCGATGGTCGTGACCTTGTCGAAAGTCTCGAGCGCCTCGGCGTTCTTGATGAGGATTCCAGCGCGCGCGGCGCGGCCTGTGCCAACCATGATGGCCATCGGCGTGGCGAGTCCCAGCGCGCAGGGGCAGGCGATGATGAGCACGGCCACGGCGTTGACCACGGCGTTGGCCAGTCGCGGCTCAGGCCCGCGCAGCAGCCATACAAAGAAGGTGATGACCGAAATGCTCAGCACCGTGGGCACGAAGAACGCGGCAACGCGATCGGCAAGCCGCTGAATGGGCGCGCGACTGCGCTGGGCGGTGCTGACCATCTGCACGATCTGCGCCAGCATGGTGTCGCTGCCCACGCGCTCGGCACGCATCAGCAGCCATCCCGTGCCATTGACGGTTGCGCCGATGACTTTGTCGCCCATGCGCTTTTCCACCGGGATGGCCTCACCGGTGATCATCGATTCATCGACCGCGCTGAGGCCGTCGATCACGGTACCGTCGGTCGGAATCTTTTCACCGGGGCGCACTCGCAGCTTGTCGCCGACCTTCACCTGGTCGAGCGGGACATCGTATTCGCTGCCATCGTCGCGCATGATGCGCGCCAGCTTGGGCGAGAGGTCGAGCAGCGCGCGAATGGCTGAGCCGGTGCGGCTGCGCGCTTTGAGCTCTAGCATCTGCCCGAGCAGGACGAGCACGATGATGGCGGCGGCAGCTTCGAAGTACACCTCCGGCTGGCCGCCGTGCGTGCGCATGGTGTCCGGAAAAATTTGCGGCAGCAGCGTTGCGACCGCGCTGTAAATGTAGGCCACGCCGACGCCGAGCGCGATCAGCGTGAACATGTTCGGGCTGCGGTGCTTTACCGAGGCCCAGCCGCGCTGAAAGAACGGCCAGCCCGCCCAGAGCACGATGGGCGTCGCCAGCAGGAACTCGATCCACGTGCCCGCGCGCGGCGAGACCACGTGCGCGAGCGGGCCCATGCGCACCATCATTGGCAACATGGCGAGCGCGACCAGCGGCACGCCGAGAATCACGCTTCCCCAGAAGCGGCGCGTCATGTCGCGCAGCTCGGGATTGTCCTCTTCGGCAGCGGTGACGGTTCGCGGCTCGAGCGCCATGCCGCAGATAGGACAGAATCCTGGCTGGTCGCGCACGATCTCAGGATGCATCGGGCAAGTCCACTCGGTGCGCGTGGCAGTGGCGACGGGAGTCTCCGGCTCCAGCGCCATGCCGCACTTGGGGCAAGGCACGGGTCTCGACTCGCGCACCTCGGGGCACATGGGGCAGACCCAGACGGTGCTTGCAGCCGTGGCCGGCGCCTTCGTCGGTGCGGCGGCCTGCGTGTGTGGCTGTCGCGCAATGCCCGGCGTCGAACCGCCGATAGTTACGACCGTGCTCGCTCCCATGCCTCCGGGCTTGTAGTTCGGCGAGAGATACTTCTGCGGATCGGCCTTGAACTTTTCAGCGCAGCCTTTGCAGCAGAAGTGATAGAGCCTGTGATCGTGCTCGACGCTGGCTGCGGCCTTCGCGGGATCGACGCTCATCCCGCAAACCGGGTCGCGATCGATCTTGCAGGTGGCGCCGATCTGGACAGTCGCTTCGGCCGACATGCCTCCGGGCTTGTAGGAGGCCGACAGATATTTGCCGGGATTGGAGACGAACTTATGCATGCATCCTGGCGAGCAGAAGTAATAGGATTCGCCCTGATGCTGGGCCCGTCCGCGCGCCTGCGCCGGGTCGACGGTCATGCCGCAAACGGGATCGTGGAATGTGGTTGAAGCGGGTGTCTGCTGATTTGTTTCGGTATCGCTCATTCGCTCCTGATAAGCTGCTCCTTACCTCATTCTTACACCTTATTCGGAGGTTGTGATGACGAGTGTGGAAGTGCTGTTCCGCTATGGCTTGCCACCGGGCGAGACCGAGATGGCCGCCATGGCCCAATTCAACGATGTCTACGGGATTCGGCGCGTGCGGATGAATGAAAAAGAGAAGACCATCCTCATCGAGTACGATGCGACGCGACTGGACGAGACCGCAGTTGAGAAGCTGCTGCGCAGCGCCGGAATCGACATCCGCGAAAAACTGGCGCTGGTATAGACAAAATTCGTGGCGAAGCTATCAGCCGGCGGCGCGGACGGGCCGGTCGTGTCACACCGGACGCCGCAGGATGATCGTGGCATAACTCACCAGATAAGGCGTCGGTCGTCGCACCAGCATCCGGGTTTTCAGCTTCTCGAGGGTGTCCAGCAGCTTGAATTTCTTGCTGTAATACGAGTGTCCAAAGTACGCTCTGTACTCCAATATCTCGAAGCCGATCCTATTCAGAAATTCGATTTGCCCGGGGATAGGGCCGCGACAACGGTCATAGTGAGCCCGAAATTTCTCGTGGCGGTGCCGGTCGCGCGGATTCACCCGCTGTAGCAGCCAGTCCGAAGCCGCATCCGGCAACAGCCGGTTGACCACAAAGGGAAGCGCGTACAACGAGGCGAACGAGTGAACCGTCAATCCCCCCGGATTGAGAGAGCAAAAAATATTTCGATATGCCAACTCCACGTTGCTGAAATGCTCGGCTGTCATTCGGCTGAAGATCAGGTCGTAAGGCGCACCTGGAATTTGGCCTGACGCTCCGCACAAATCGAAGGCCAACTGTTGTCCGGGCCCGGCTTTAGCAAGCTCATCTGGGTCGGAATCGATGGCGACGTAGCTCAATCCATGCTGATGGGCAAAATCTTGCGCGACGGCGGGATTCGCTCCCGCTCCGATCTCGGCAACGCGACGGCACGAATTAGACAGAATCAGGGATTGAATAAACCCAGGAAACTTGTCCCAGCCTTCAAAAGCGTCAAAATCGCTGTAGGAAACGATCATCGATGATTCGATTGCGAGCGCTGTTTAAGTGAGAACGCGAGGAGTGCAAACGAAACAGCAATTATAGCGGCGAAGCGAAACTTGGGCTGCCGAACCTGGCGCGCCGAGCGGCACGCTCATATGTTAACGGCACATTAAAAAGGGCCACCTTCTGTGAGAGCTCTGGCCGATACTCCCAATCAGGTGACCCTTATGCGCCACTTCGTCTGCCCGTACTAGATGCATGGCAGGGGCCAAAAGTTCCGCGTCGAAAATAAAAGACTTAGCGAAGTACCCCGTTGCACGATCGCGCAAGTATTTCCAGGTAACTTGAATTTTTTACGCCTAGCCCTTTGGTGCCTTACAGAAATTCTTGTTGCGCCGTTTCTCTTTTGCCCCCCGTCCATCAAAGAGCACGGAGTCGGATGCATATCCGCATCCCCTCACATCCGAAACAGGAGGATTCCAGCCATGAAGCGGAACACATTGCTGCTCTTGGGCGCATGCACATTACTGGTTTTAAGCTGTGCTGCGCTATGGGCGTCAGACAACGATAATCGCCACGCGACCGTTTGGACCATGTCGAACGATCCTGCCGGTAATGTGGTCCTCGCCTTCGGGCTCACCGATGACCGGCTCACGATGTTGGGATCTTTCCCGACGGGGGGAACCGGATCGGGAGGCCGGGAGCCGGATTTTGGACTAGGCAATGCTCACGCAATTGCGCTCAGCGATAACGGCAAGATGCTGTTCGTGGTGAATCCCGGCAGCAATGACATCTCAGTGTTTGCAGTCCGCAACGACGGCCTGACACTGCTCGATCGCGAACCATCGGGCGGAATGCAACCGCTGAGCATCACCGTCCACGGAGATCTCCTATACGTGCTGAACGGCGGCGGCAATGTGAACGACGTCGATAACATCACTGGTTTCACGGTGGGCCGTAATGGCAAACTGATGCAGATCAGCAAGTCCACTCGTCCGCTCAGCGCTGATGTAACGGCTCCGGCGCAGATCCAGTTCACCCCGGACGGCTCGATTCTGGTGGTCACAGAAAAACTCACCAGCAACATCGACACCTATCTAGTCGGGCGCGATGGTCGCGCTAGCGAACCGATCGTGACTGCGGCGGATGCCGAAACGCCTTTCGGCTTCGATATCGCCAACCGCGATCAGCTCTTTGTTTCCGACGACTTCAACGATGCCCCTGGGGCCGGCGCCATGTCTTCGTATACCATCGGCCGCAACGGGTCTCTTCACCTGGTGAGCTCAAGAGTGCCGGCCTTTCAAAGCGGAGCGTGCTGGGTTGCGGTTACGCAAGATGGACGGTTCGCATTCATGGCCGACACGGTTGCCAGCACAACGTCCACTTACGCCATCAACAAACAGGCCGGCAGCGTAAGCCTGCTCAGAACCTTCGCCAGCTTCTCTCATGCGACCGATCTGGCATTCAGCCATGACGGACGCTTCCTGTTTGCACTGGCTCCGGACCAGACGTTCGACACCACTCCCGGGGTTCTAGTGTGGCGATTCAATCCCAGCGATGGAAGCGTCACGCCACTGCAAGGGATAAACGGACTGCCCAGGAGCATTGACGGATTGGTGGCGCGCTAGCGAGTACAAGGGCGCGATTGGGACACATTGCGCCCTTCCTCTACTTCCCGGTCGCGAAGCGCTGGAAGAAGCTGTCGCTGTTCCACGCCGGAGGCTTGGGAGCATCCGCCACTCGCAGGGCAATGTCGGCCATGATGGTCTCGAACTTACCGGCCGCCTCCAGATCGACCGGCTGGTTCAAGTCGTCGGACGGAGCGTGGTAGCGCTCGTGTAACCACTTCACCGCCGTGGCTTCTTCGGGGCTTCCCTTGGTGTAGCCGACCTTCATCGCCACGCGATGGCACGCCCTGCTTGATGAAGCTGTACTGATCGCTGCGTATAAAGAGGTTGCGCAGCGGCTCGGGATCGGGCTGCACCTCGACGCCGTTCTTCTGCGCTGCCCAGCGTGCGTCGTCGCCGAGCGTTGATTCGTCGAGCCCGTACACGGTCACGATCTTCAGCGGGAAGATGGGCAGGAACATGTCGGTGTTCAGGTCGGCGACGATGTCTTTCTTCGGCACGGTCGGCTTGCTGGCAAAGTAGCGCGAGCCCAGCAGGCCCTTTTCTTCCGCCGTCACAAACAGGAACAGCAGCGAGCGTTTCGGCTTCACTCCGCTGGCATGCAATTGGTCGGCGACGTCGAGCACCAGGGCCGAGCCGGAAGCGTTGTCCATGGCGCCGTTGTAAATCTTGTCGCCGTTGATGGGCTCGCCGATGCCGAGGTGGTCGAGGTGCGCCGACAGCACAACGTACTGCGACGCCAGTTGCGGGTCGGAGCCCGGCAGCTTGGCAACGATGTTGGCCGAGTTCACCTGCTTGTTAATCTGCTTCGCCTTCGCCTTGATGCTCATGGTCAGCGGGAAGTGCGGCAGCGGCTTGCGATCTTTACCCAGCGCGGCGATCTCGGCGAAGGTATGGCCTGAGCCTTCGAAAAGCTCTTCGGCGAATTCCGGATTCCACGTCACCGCCAGGCCAATTCCCTTCCAGTCGTTGAACATCGGGTCGGCCAGCGACATGCTCGGGCGCTTGCGGGCCAGCGTCATGCGGCTCCATGGGATGTCCATGGACGCGGGGTTGGGAAGCATGATGAAGCCGATGGCTCCAGCCTTGCGCAACTCCTTCGCGCGCTCGGTGGAGGACTGGTAATGCGAGGCCAGCGCCGCCGGCATGTCTTCGGGCGAGCCGCTGAAGATCACCGCGACCTTGCCCTTCACGTTCACGCCGGCGTAGTCGTCATAATTCTTCTCCGGCACGTTCAGCCCGTAGCCGACGAAGACCAGCGGCGCTTCGGTTTCGGGAGCCAGATCGACGCGCGTGCTGAACATCGCGTCCTCGCCCAGCTTCACGAACTGCGTGTTGCCGTTGCGTACCAACTCCATGCTGGAGGCCGACTCGTCGATCTGCCGGCTGACGAGCTTCACCGGCTGGTAGTAGCCTTTGCTGCCCGCGGGCTGCAAGCCGTCTTTCTTCAGCTGATCGACTACGTACGCGGACGCGCGCTGAAGTCCGGGGCTACCGGTTTCGCGGCCTTCCATGTTGTCGTCGGCCAGCACCTTGACGTACTCCCACCAGCGCTTGCCATCAAAGGTGGGAGCGGACTGGGCGAATGCAAGATGTGAGCAAACGAGAGAGGCAGAGAGCACAACCAGCGGCAGAAGCTGCAAGGCGCGACGATTCGGCAAATCAGGACTCCGTAGAGAGAATGCGGCTATTGTCGCGCATGGAACGTAGGGAAACAAATTAGTTTTGAAAGGGCACGCCTTCAGAGGTGCCGATGTCACGGCCATCAAACCTGCGGGTGCCCCGCAAGCAAAGCCGTGCCCTTTCGAAACGCCGCGCGGTCCAACCCACCCCATGCCGCGTGCTATGCTGAATTTTCCGGACATTACTGCTGTTTAAGTTCCTACAGATGGCATCGAAAATTCCCGTCGGAATCCTGGGCGCAACCGGAGTTGTCGGTCAGCGCTTTATTCAATTGCTGGAGGCCCATCCCTGGTTTGAAGTCGCATGGCTGGCGGCTTCCGATCGCTCGGAGGGCAAGCCTTATGGCGAAGCCACGCGCTGGCGTCTGAAGACGCCGATGCCTGCGCAAGTGCGCGACATGGTTGTGTCGCCCGCATCGCCCGATGGCGCGCCCAAGGTGATCTTCGCCGCGCTCGATGCCGGCATCGCGCGCGAGTTGGAGCCGCAGTTCGCCGCTGCCGGATGCGCGGTGGTCAGCAACTCCAGCGCTTTTCGCATGGATCCGACGGTGCCGCTGGTGATTCCGGAAGTGAATCCCGATCACCTCGCGCTGATCGAACGGCAATGCTGGCGCAAGCAGTCCGGCGGATACATCGTCACCAATCCCAACTGCTCGGCCATCGGACTGGTTGTCGCGCTGGCGCCGCTGCATCGCCAGTTCGGCATCGAAGCCATCTTCGTCACCACCATGCAGGCGGTGAGCGGAGCGGGATATCCCGGCGTCGCCTCGCTCGACATTCTTGGCAACGTGATTCCCTACATCGCCAAGGAAGAAGAGAAGATGGAGGAAGAGACGCGCAAGCTGCTGGGCTTGCTGACCGATGCCGGCGTGGACGATCCCGGCTTCCGCATGACCGCGCATTGCAATCGCGTGGCAGTGGAAGATGGACACACCGAATCAGTTTCGATAAAGCTAAACCGAACGGCGGATGCCGGACGCCATCATCGCCGCGCTCGACGGCTTCGAGTCGGCGCCGCATGAGATGGGCTGCCCCTCGGCGCCGCAGCACCCAATCGCCTACGACAACGCGCCCGATCGCCCGCAGCCGCGCTTCGATGTCGACCGCGGCAACGGCATGACCGTCACCGTCGGACGCCTTCGCCCCTGCGGCGTGCTCGACTGGAAGTTCACCGTGCTCTCGCACAACACGATTCGCGGCGCGGCCGGCGCAGCGCTGCTCAACGCCGAACTCCTCAAGGTGCAGGGCTACCTCCCGTGATCGAACTGCCAGCGGCGGTGCGCTCGTGATCGTGATGAAATTTGGCGGCACCTCGGTCGAGGACGCCACCGCCATCGACCGCATCGCCGGCATCGTTAAAGATCGCGTCGCCGGAGCGCCCGCTCGTCGTGGTAAGCGCGATGGCGAAGGTCACCGACCAACTGCTCGCCATGGCGGCGGCAGCGGGCGCAGGCGATCTCGACAAGTCGCTCGAGCTTTGCCTCAAGCTGCGCGAACGGCACTACACCACCGCCGGCGAGCTGCTTGGCACCGGGCTGCACACCGAGCTGCATTCCGAGCTGGGAGACATGTTCGACTCGCTCGAACAGTTGCTGCGCGGCATCTGCGCTGTCGGCGAGCTGACGCCGCGCACCTCCGATCACGTTGCGTCGTTCGGCGAGCGGCTGTCGAGCATGATCGTGACCCCGGCGTTCGTGGCGCGCGGCCTGAAGGCCGTGCTGCTCGACGCGCGCCAGGTCATCGTCACCGACGCACAGCACATGCGCGCGGTTCCGCAGATCGATGAGATCAATCACCGCCTCGCGGTGAAAGTTCGCCCTCTGCTCGCCGACGGACGAGTGCCGGTGATGGGCGGATTCATTGGCTCAACTCCGGAAGGCAAGACCACGACGATTGGGCGCGGAGGCTCCGATTTTTCCGCGGCCCTGGTGGGCGCGGGACTGAACGCCGAGCGCATCGAGATCTGGACCGATGTTGACGGCATGAAGACCACCGATCCGCGTATTTGTGCGGACGCGCATCGCATCAAGGTCATCAGCTTCGAAGAGGCCGCCGAGCTGGCCTATTTCGGCGCCAAGGTCTTGCATCCGGCGACCGTGCTGCCCGCGGTGGAGAAGAACATCCCGGTGCTGGTGCTGAACTCGCGCAATCCCGGCGAACGAGGGCACGCGCATCCTGTCGCACACCGAGCCGTCGAACTCGCTCTTCAAGGCGATCGCGGTGAAGAGCCGCATCACCATCATCGACATCGTCTCGGCACGCATGCTGATGGCGCACGGCTTCCTGAACAAGGTGTTCGAGGTCTTCGCGCGCCATCGCTGCGCCGTCGATGTGGTCTCCACGTCGGAAGTCAGCGTCTCGCTCACCGTCGATTCCAACGAGGCGATTCCGCAGATTGCCGCCGATCTCGAAGACCTGGGACAGGTGAAGTATTCGGGACGGCAGGCGATTGTATGCCTGGTCGGCGAGACCATTCGCGAACGCCCGGGAGTGGCGGCGCAGGTGTTCGACGCCATCCGCGACATCAACGTGCGCATGATTTCGCAAGGCGCATCGGAGATCAACCTGACGTTCGTGATCGACGAAACGCGCGTGCCGGAAGTGGTGCAGCGGCTGCACGCGCGGTTCTTTGCGGAAGTCGATCCCGAGGTGTTTGATTGAACGCGCGACCGCTAAATATCGTGGTACTCGGTCGCGGCAAGACCGGGGCCCTGGTCGCCGAGGTCGCGCGCGAGCGCGGGCATCAGGTGCAGAGCATCGCTGGCGCGGAGAATAAAGATGCAGCGTGGCTGACGGCTGAGAACCTTCGCGCCATCGATGTGGTCATCGACTTCACCACGCCGCACGCGGTGCTGGCGAATATCGAGGCCGTGGTCGGGAGCGGCAAGCCGATGGTGGTTGGCACCACCGGCTGGTACGGCGAGATGAAGCGGGTGTGCGCGCTCGTAGAAAAGGCCGGTACAGGCTTCGTCTTTGGGGCAAATTTTTCGTATGGCGTAAACCTGTTTTTCGACATCCTGAAAGCCGCAGCTCCGGCGCTGGCGCACGGCTATTCCGGGCACATCACCGAGCGGCATCACATCCACAAGAAGGACGCACCTTCAGGCACCGCGGTGGCCATGCAGAAAATCCTGCAGAGCGACGACGTCGCGCATCACTTCCGAGCGGGAAGGCGATGTCACCGGCACTCACATTCTGGAGCTGACCTCAGCGGGCGACCGCATCGTGCTGACGCACGAAGCAAAGTCGCGGCGCACCTTCGCCGAAGGAGCCGTCCTGGCCGCCGAATGGATCGTCGGCAAGACGGGGTGCTACGACTTCAAGGACGTCTTCGGGGAGCTGTAGGTATCGGGGTATCAGGTATCAGGTATCAGGTGTCAGAAAAGCTTCCAGCCACCAGCTCCCAGCATCTCCAGCCAGAGACCCTGCCGGTTGTCATCTGAACGAAGTGAGGGACCTGCTGTTGGCCTCGTCACCATGCGGGTTCGCGCCGATATGCGTCACACCAAAGTCGCAGATTCATCTACGTTGTTTTGGCGCATCTGCTGTGTTAGGGTTAAGCCAACGTTCTAACCCAGATAGACTACGCGCCGCAGACTTCGCCAACCCCCAGCTAGTAAATTCCACGGCAGTCGCGCGGGGCATTAGGAGCAAACACCATGAAAGATTCCTCCGATTCCACGGCTGTAGGCCGCGCTGTCGACACTGAGGTGTTTGCCAACCGCAAGCTGATTCGCCCCAGCTTCAATCGCACTGAGCCGCGTACGGCCGAACCTCGCAATGGCGATAACGGCGACCTGCGCGAACGGCGCGAGCGTCCGGCAGGCGGCCCGCGGACCGAGCGCAGCAGCCTGAACGGCAAGAAGTCTCTGCCTCCCGAGCAGACGCACGCTGAGAATTTCTATTATCAGAAGCAAATGCAGTCCAAGACTCCCATGGTCCTGGTATTGCAGGATGGCGAAGAGATTCACGGCGTCATCGAGTGGTACGACAAGTACTGCCTCAAGCTGAACCGCATCGGCGCATCCAATCTTCTTATCTATAAGCCCAGCATCAAGTACATGTACAAAGAGAGCGAGATCGACGGCCACAACAAGTAGTTGTCAGTTGCCGGTTGTCAGCCGGAGGCTCTCAGCGGTCAGTTCTCGAATCGCAGTTCTCAGGTGGCAGTCGCAGCCTAGCTTTCAGGTCGCCGCCCGTTCGCTGTCACGCTCTGTCTCAAAGGCAGATTGCATGTCTGCCAATCCAGCGCATAGTAGCGATCCTTGCGTCGGGCACCGTCGCGAAAGATTTGGAAATTTCGAGATCTGAGCAGCGGGAACGAAACCGGAAGAGTTGCGCTACTGAATCGAAGCTCTTATCTGACAACTGGGAACTGACAACCGACAACTGTTGTCATAAGGGGCGGTGGGCGCCCGTTTGGGGTTGCTGTCGGGGTTGCGGCGCCCACCTTGGATTTGGGTTACAAGTATAGACGCAATTGGCCCCAAAAAGTCTCCCAAAACGACCTGAGTACCATTCTTTTTTACAGTTCTTCACAAAGACAGGAAAAAACGGCCAGATGGGCATTCTCGGTTGACGAGCGGCGTGCACGCTGCGCTTCCGCGTAGATTCCTGCGACCCGAACTTAGATCGGCGTGCTATTCCTACCCGCCTGAAGCATTCACTTTTCTAAGCACGACGAAAGACGACAAGTTGGTGTTGGAAACAGTCGAGCCGCGCTGAACTTGTTCCCACAATCAGGCCCGCTTTTTAAGGCATCTCTCTCTGCAATTTCCCACCGCTCAACAGCTTGCGCGGTTACCTGAAATACATCCACGAGTAACCCACCGGCCATTGTCCTTCGGCTCGACCTGACGCAGTGTAGCCCGTGAAAGGGCAAGAATCCGGTCGCCTGGATTCGCAAGCGTGCGGAAGCCCGAAAGGAGAATCGTTATGCCACTTCGCAGATCAGGGTTCGCAGCGTTCTGTTTTGCTGTGGTTATCAGTAGCGTCGGCGGGTTGCCGGCTCAGACCTCGCCGGTAGGACTGCCCGAAGTCACACCCAAGTACGTTAAGCTGAACGTCGCGACGACGGTAACGGTGACCGTCCGAATTGACGACGGCGGCGTGATCAAGAACAGCGTGATGCTGCAGGAGGTCGACAGCAATGGGAAGCTCATCGCCACCCTTGGCATGATGCGCGACGACGGTATCGCCCCTGACCTTAAGGCGAACGACAACGTCTTCACCATTACAGTACCGTTAACCGTCAGCGACAAAGACAAGCCTCGTTTCTTGCATGTCGCCGCCAAGTTGAACGGGATGAAAAACGTCGAATGCGGCAAGCAGCCGGTTACAGCGGTCGATTCGTTTCTGCCGGTTACTCCGACTCCGGAGCAAATTCAAGACCTGTTGACCAACGATCCATCAGTCCGAAGCGCGGCAGCGTTTCTCCAGCGCCTCGATCCGTCAGCGAATTTCAAGCGCGACTGGATCATGATCACCAATACCAAGAGTGCGCAGAATGCCAGCGCCAAACATCCTCGGCTTATCGTTCAGAACAGCGGCGCAAAAGGCGACGGCGCCACCGCGGTGTATGGTGTCGATGATCAGGACCTGATCGAGTACATCCAGTGGGACGGCAGCAAGTTCCGCTTCCACGAGATCGATACCAAGGGCGGCATGGTGAACAAGGACCGGCAGACCTGCTTTTCCTGCCACTCGGGGCCCCCAGATCAAAAGTCGACGTGGCCGTATCCGCGGCCGAACTGGGATGCGTATGACAATTGGGGAGGCGCTCTGCCCTTTAACCGCGACCGCATCTATCTCAGCGACACTGCCCCCACGGTCGAACAGAAGTCCGTGCAGCGGGTGCTGACGGACTTGGCGGGCGATCCCGTCTTCAAGCAACTCGACCTGCCGGAAAACGTTTCGCGCAATTGTGACGGAACCCAGGTCAACATCTCGCCTGATCCGGTGAAAGATGGCTCGGCGGCGGAGTTGGGCAATGATGCCAACAAGGGACCGTTGCCAGTGAAGTTTGACGCGGCAGCGGATGCCGGCAACCAATGCAAACTTCCTCCCGTGCTGTTTAACAAAGGCGGCAAGTGCTCTCTCAACGTCGATCAGGGCGGACTGTACCTGACGATGCACAACCACAACGGCAAAGATTCCGGCGGGATCGAAGACTTGAAGTCGGATGAAGGGCGCGGCGTAGGGTTGTTCGACAATTTCAGTGCCCTGAATGCGAAACGAATTGGGCAAGAGTTGAAAGACAAGTTCGACAAAGAGGGAGTCCAATTTGTCGATATACGGCCGGTTGCTTTAGCCATCGCAGGCGGCGGCAAAGATGGCGACTGCAAGGTCAACTTCACGACCCTGGCGGACTATATTCCGCCGGAAGCGCTTCCCGTTTTGCTGAATCACTTCGGCATGAAGGAGTTCAAGGAGCTTTATCAGGACACGCAGAAACAGCGGCACAGTCTACCTCAACTTAAAGCCAACCAGCAGGGGACGAACGCGGCAAGCCTGCTCGACGAGAACAAGGACGCCGTCACCGCGGAAGCTATCGTCAAGCAGGTGGCCCAGCGGTCGGTATATGGTCTACCCTCACGAGCCACCGACTTCGCGGTCGATTCGCTCACCGGATTCACCATCGATCGTGAAATCTACGGTCCACCGGCAGTGGCGGCCCAACCCGATCCCGACTTGCAGATCGCTCTCTTCCGGTTGTTCCTCGAGCCATCGCACGAGAAGGTGAACAAGTGGTCGCTCTCGCTGAACGCCCGCTCCAATACCTACACCTTCGCTGATGTGTTCGATATCTATCTTGACGAGATCAGGAGTGCGTTGAACAACGACACTTTTGGCAACTTTGACGGGACGGACAAGAAGATGGGATCAGCCAAAGGTTGCGCGGAATTGAAGGCTGACAGTGTGTCCTGGTTTAAAGACGCAGTCGCAAACCACAAAGACTACTTCAAATAGACCGGCTCAAAATGAAATGGCCGGCCCGAAACTTGGGCCGGCCTTTGTTCTGTTGTGATGAATCTCAGTACGTGGGCAGCGCGGTTCCCGTGTCGCCGAAGCTGTACGAGCCCAGCATCTTCAGGTAATTGCCGCGCAGGAACGCGGTCGGGTCTTCCACGTTGACCATGCTCATGCTGCCACGCATCTGCTTGATCGACGTGTACTCGTGCTCTTCCATCCATCTTTCCATGCCTGCCAGCACGACGCCGATATGCTCAATGCCGTACTTGAGCAGCGCCGAGGTCATCATGGCAACGTTGGCGCCCGCCATCATGCACTTCAGCACGTCGGTGGCGTCGTGTACGCCGCCGGTGATGGCGACATAGGTCTCGACCTGGTGATACAGGATGGCAGCCCAGTGGAGCCGGAGCCGCAACTCATGCGGACTGCTCAACACCAGGTTGGGCGTGACCTCCAGCTGCTCCAGGTCAAAGTCGGGCTGATAGAAACGGTTGAAGATGACGACGCCGTCGGCGCCGGCTTCGCTCAGCCGCTTGGCGAAGTTGGCCAGCGAGGTGAAGTATGGCCCGAGCTTCACCGAGATCGGAATCCTGACCTGCTTGCGGATGGCTGCGCACCAGCTCGACGTATCCGTCTTCCAGCTGCTGCGCCGAGATCGCGGGATCGGTCGGGATGTTGAAGATGTTCAGCTCCAGCGCGTCGGCGCCCGCCTCTTCCATGTACTGCGCATAGCGCGACCAGCCGCCACGCGACTTACCATTGAGGCTGGCGATGACTGGGATGTCCACCGACTTCTTCGCCTTCTGCAGCAGGTCGAGATAACGATCGGGCCCGATGTGATACTTCGGCATATCGGGCAGATAGCTGGTGGATTCGGCATAGCTGTTGGCGCCGTATTCGAGGGCGGAATCGATGTTCTCGCTCTCGGCTTCGATCTGCTCCTCGAACAGCGAGTACATCACGATGGCGCCTGCGCCGGCGTCGCGCATGCGGGGAAAGTTCTCCAGCTTCTCGCTGAGCGGCGAGGCCGAGACCACGATGGGATTCTTGAGCCGCAGCCCCAGATAGTTGGTTGATAGGTCGATCATGGTTTTGTGTCCTCGTCGCAATAGTCGTATAAATTCTTACGCTGTTCAGCTTTGAAAGGGCACGGCTTCAGCCGTGCCGTCAAAGCTCTGTTTCATTCCTGGCTTTAGCCGCTGAGGAACCTCGTCTTTCAAACTGCCGGGAAAAGCCGAACAATATGGGTACCCCTCAGCCTTCTCTGCCAGCCTTCGTCCCACCGGGTTGCGATAGATGTAGCCGACGTGAATCTTGAAATCATCCCAATCGCGAATGCGATGATCGGAGAATCCTCGCTGCCATATCTCCATAGAGCTGCCCAGCTCTTTCTTGGCGCGAAAGGAAAAGCCACCCTTGATGAACTGCACTGCGCGTTCGAGCGTAGCTTCCGGGGTAAGCAGTACATGAAAGTGATCTGGCATGAGCACGTATTCATGCAGCAAATAACCACGGCCGCGATATGAGTGCAGCGTATCGAGGAAGAGGTCTGCCCAAGGTGCATTGTTAAACAAAGCACGACGTTGCCAGGTCGAGGCCGTAACGAAATACGTTTGCGTGTTGTTCGTGGCGTGCTCACGCGCCGGTTTCACAACGATTCCCCTCAGAGGCTAAAGCCCCGCTTGCTTCGGACCTTTGCGGCACGCCTGAAGGCGTGCCCCTTCAAAACTCGGACTCTGGTGGCACGCCTGAAGGCGTGCCCTTTCAAAACTACTTGTCGAAATTCATTGCCGCCATGTGTTGATATAGCTTCCAGCGCTCGTTCACGTTTTCCTGCGCTGCTTGCAGCAGCTTCTTGGCCTCGTCCGGATCGCTCTGCACCAGCATGGTGTAGCGAGTCTCGTTGTAGATGTATTTCTCCAACGGGATGCTGGGTGCGCGCGAGTCAAGCTGGAAGGGATTCTTGCCTTCCGCTGCCAGCGCGGGGTTGTAACGGAACAGCGGCCAGTGTCCCGAAATCACCGCGTTCTTCTGCTGCTCGATGCCGTACACCATGTCGTAGCCGTGCGCGATGCAGTGACTGTAGGCGATGATGAGCGACGGCCCATCGTGCGCCTCAGCCTCGAGGAACGCCTTCATGGTCTGGCTGTCGCTGCCGCCCATCGCCACGTGCGCGACGTAGGCGCGGCCATAATTGATGGCAGCCATGGCAATGTCTTTCTTCGGAGTGTGCTTGCCGCTGGCGGCGAACTTCGCAACCGCTCCCAGCGGTGTGGCCTTGGACATCTGGCCGCCCGTGTTGGAGTAAACCTCGGTGTCGAGCAGCAGGATGTTCACGTTCGCCGTCGAGGCGAGCACGTGGTCCAGTCCGCCGAAGCCGATGTCGTAACCCCAGCCGTCGCCGCCGATGATCCACACGCTCTTCTTTACCAGCGCGTCGGCGACTGCGAGCAGGTCCCGCGCGACGGAGGACTTAACGTTTGCGAGTTTCTTCTTCAGCTCAGCGACACGTTCGCGCTGGGCGAAGATGCCGGGCTCGGTGGACTGATCGGCGTCGAGGATGGCAACTGCCAGCTCGTCGCCGATCTCGGATGCCAGCGCCGCACCAGGACCTTCGCGTAATCGTTCTGCTTATCGACCGCGAGCCTCATGCCCATGCCGAACTCGGCGTTGTCTTCGAACAGCGAGTTCGACCAGGCCGGGCCGCGTCCTTCGGCGTTGATTGTGTAAGGCGTAGTCGGCAGATTGCCGCCGTAGATCGACGAGCAGCCGGTGGCGTTCGCGATCAGCGCGCGATCGCCGAACAACTGCGTCATCACCTTGATGTACGGCGTCTCGCCGCATCCGGCGCAGGCGCCGGAGAACTCAAACAGCGGCTCCAGCAGTTGCGAGTCTTTCACCTGGCCGTGAGCAATCTGGTCGCGACCGAGTTCCGGAATCGACAGGAAGTAATCCCAGTACTGGTTGTACTTTTCGCGCAGCGGCGGCTGCGCCTCCATGTTGATGGCCTTGTGCTTGGCTTCGCTCTTGCTCTTGGCCGGGCAGACCGCAACGCACAATCCGCATCCTGTGCAGTCTTCAGGTGCGACTTGCAGCGTGTACTTCAAATTACTGAATTCACGCCACTTCGGTACGGCAGTCTGGAAGCCGTCCGGAGCGTGGTTGAACGATGACGGATCGTATACCTTGGCGCGGATCACGGCGTGCGGGCAGACCATCACGCACTTGCCGCACTGGATGCAGAGCCCCTCGTCCCACACCGGAATCTCGAGCGCGATGTTGCGCTTCTCCCACTTGGTAGTACCGGTGGGGAAGGTGCCGTCGATCGGTATGGCGCTCACCGGCAGCGAGTCGCCTTCTCCGGCGATCATGGGGCCTTCGACGCGCTTCACGAAGTCAGGCGCATTCGCAGGTACAAACGGCCGCAGCTCGAAGCGCGAGGTGATCGTCGTCGGGAACCTTCACCTCGTACAGGTGCTCGAGCGCGGAATCAACAGCCGCGAAATTCTTGCGCACGATCGATTCGCCGCGCTTGCCGTAGGTCTTCTCGATGGAGTGCTTGATGCTGGCGATTGCGTCCTCGCGCGGCAGCACACCACTGATGGCGAAGAAGCAGGTCTGCATCACGGTGTTGATGCGACCGCCCATGCCGGCCGCCTTGGCGACCTCGACCGCGTCGATGACGTAGAACTTCAGCTTCTTGTCGACGATCGTCTTCTGCGCTGAACGCGGCAGGTTGTCCCAAACCTCGTCTTTGCCGAACGGGCTGTTCAGCAAGAAAGTGGCGCCGGGCTCCGCGCACTTCAGTACGTCGAGCCGCTCCATGAAGCCGAACTGGTGACAGGCGATGAAGTTGGCGCGCGAGATGAGGTAGGTGGAGCGAATCGGCTTCTTGCTGAAGCGCAGGTGCGAGGTGGTGACCGCGCCCGACTTCTTCGAGTCGTACACGAAGTAGCCCTGCACGAAATCGTCCGTGTCCTCGCCGATGATCTTGATGGTGTTCTTGTTCGCGCCCACCGTGCCATCGGCGCCCAGGCCGAAGAACATGGCGCGGGTCGTTGTCGGATCTTCGGTAGAAAACTCAGCATCGTACTCCAGCGAAGTCTGCGTGACGTCGTCGCGAATGCCGATGGTGAAGTGATTCAGCGGAGTCCGGCTTCGTCAGCTCGGCGAACACGGCGGCCACCATCGCGGGAGTAAATTCCTTCGACGACAGACCGTAGCGTCCGCCAATAACTTTCGGGAAGCTGGCCATCGGTGCGTTGCCCGAGGTGAAGCCTTCCGTCAGAGCGGTGACCACATCGAGATACAGCGGCTCGCCGATAGAGCCGGGCTCCTTGGTGCGATCGAGCACGGCAATGCTCTTGACGGTCTTCGGCAGAGCTTTCAGGAAGTCCTCAACCGAGAACGGGCGATACAGGCGGACTTTGAGCAGGCCAACCTTCTTGCCCTTGCGCCGTCAGATACTCCACCGCTTCGTGAGCGGCTTCCGCGCCGGAACCCATCATGATGATGACGCTCTCGGCATCGGGCGCGCCGACGTAGTCGAACAGGTTGTAACGGCGGCCAACGATCTGGACGAACTTGTCCATCACGCTCTGCACGATGGTCGGGCAAGCGCGATAGAACGGATTGACCGCTTCCCGGCCCTGAAAGTAGACATCGGGATTCTGTGCCGAACCACGCAACACCGGACGATCCGGCGTGAGAGCGCGGCTGCGAAACGCGCGCACCAGCTCGTCGTCGATCATGGCGCGCATGTCGTCGTCGCGTGAGCTGCTCGATCTTCGAAACCTCGTGCGAGGTGCGGAAGCCATCGAAGAAATGCAGGAACGGTATGCGCGACTCCAGCGTTGCGGCGTGGGCGATCAGCGCCAGTGTCCATCGCCTCCTGCACCGAGTTCGACGACAGCAGCGCGAAGCCGGTCTGGCGCGTGGCCATCGCGTCCTGATGATCGCCGAAGATGGATAGCGCCTGCGCCGCGATCGCGCGCGCGGCCACGTGAATCACCGTCGGCGTCAACTCGCCGGCAATCTTGTACATGTTGGGAATCATCAGCAGCAGGCCCTGCGACGAGGTAAACGTCGTGCCCAGCGCTCCCGCCTGCAACGCGCCATGCAGGGCGCCGGCGGCTCCGCCTTCGCTCTGCATCTCGATGACCTTGGGCACCGCGCCCCAGATGTTCTTCTCGCCAACGGCCGACCATGCGTCCGACGATTCGCCCATCGGCGAGGACGGCGTGATGGGGTAGATGGCGGCGACCTCGCTCACGCGATAGGCGACGTAAGCGACCGCTTCGTTTCCATCCAGGGTGACTTTCTCTCGTGAGCATCTTGCCTCCAGTGGGCGTCTCGCCGGCGGACGAGGGCAGCACCTCGCCTGCGCCGTTGGCGGGCTGGCCGCTGGCGGCTGGCGCGGCCGGGTAATCAGTGGTTTTCACTTCGTTATCTCCCCCAAAATTCGGATTTGCGCGGCCCCACATTGCGTAAGGACGAAACCTTGTAAGTCCGAAGATATAGGGCAGATGGCCCGAGCGGCTGTGATGGGCGGAGCTACAGGTCTGTGACGTGCGTCACATACTTAGGGTCGGGGAAATCGCTTATTCCGAGCCATGAGCACGCCCAATTTTTCGAGGTGTCATCCCGAGCGGAGCGCAGCGGAGCCGAGGGACCTGCAGTTCGTCGTGCCGCGAATCAGAAATGAGCGGACGGCCCCGCGCCGCGTCCGGAGCAGTGACGTCGCTCACGTGACGCGGTTTGCGCCAGCCGCCAAACTACAGGTCCCTCGACTGCGCTCGGGATGACACCCACAAATTTACGACGGGTCCGGACTTACTGCGCTACTGCGTTCTCTCCCGCGTGTACATCATCAATGCTTCGCCGCGATATCTTATGACCTGCCTGGGACGGTAGCCGTTCTTCTCCGCCACGCGGACGGACGCCACGTTCGCTTGTTCAATGATGCAGGCTGTGGAAGTATCGAAATGCGCGTCGCCCCAGGCGGCGATGGCTGCGACGGCTTCAGTGGCATAGCCCCGGCCATGCGCTGTGGCGCGAAATGCCCAACCTGCCTCGGGGACGTTGATCACCCGTGGAGGGTCGGTGTCGCGGTGGAAGTTAAGGAATCCGGCCTCGCCCAGGAACTCGCCCGTCTGCTTGTCTTCGACCACCCAAAATCCGTAGCCGAGCAGCGCCCAATGTCCCACGTAACGCAATACTCGTGCCCAGGTTTCTTCCTCGGTAAAAGGATTGGGGCGAATGTAGCGGACCACGAGAGGGTCAGCCCACATAGCCGCCGACTGAGGAAAGTCATCGAGAGAATGGCCGCGCAACGAAGGCGCGGCGTTTCGAGAGTGGGAGCGGCGGCGAGCGAAGACATACGGACAGTTTACGCAAGCGGTTTCGCGAACGCCGCACCGCGCAACTTTATTCCGCTCTGAGGGTGATTGCGGGATCGACCTGTGCTGCCCGTCGCGCCGGTATCCAGCAGGCGACCGAGGCAACCGCCATCAGCACCGCCGCAACGCCGACGCAAGTCAGCGGATCGGATTCTGAAATACCGAACAACAAGGGAGCCAGCGCGCGGCCCGCCACCCATGCCCCAGCCAGGCCGATCGCCAGCCCAACAATGGTGAGCGTCATCCCCTGGCGAAAGATCAGAGCCAGAATCTGGTTTGACGACGCGCCCAGCGCCACCCGAACTCCGATCTCGCGCGTCCGTTCATTCACGCTTCCCGACAGAACTCCATACATACCGATCGCCGCCAGCAGCAGCCCAGCCAGCGCAAAGGTTTCAAACAACACCAATGCGAAATGCCGCTGCGCTTCCGATTGGGCTACCAGTTTGTCCATGGTTGCAATGCGTACGATTGGTTGTTGCTTGTCAACCGACCAGATTGCGTTCCGAATCGCCGGGATCAACAGTGTCGGATCGCCTTGTGTACGCACCACCAGCGACTGCACGTTATCCACCCACGCCCATTGGGTTGACGTGGTATAGAACGCATCATCGTCGTTCAACGCCAGTGATTGTTGTTTCACGTCGCCGACCACGCCTACGACGACATCCCACGGCCGCGCGCCCTGGCCGGCGTCCGGCCCTGCCCGTAGCTGCTGGCCGACGGGATCGCGCCCCGGAAACATGCGTTTAGCAAACGACTGACTGATCACGACCGCAACCGCCGCCCCGGGACGGTCGTCCTGGCTGAGCAGCCGGCCTCGCAGGAGCGGGATGCCCATAGTTTTGAAGTAGCTCGGGCTGACGGCATAACGGAATGCCGCGGTGGATAGCTGGTTGGGATACGCCTGGAATTCGGCGCCGAAGGTTTCGGAATCGCCGCTCAACGGCAGCTGGCTGGTGAAGGCGGCGTCGACAACTCCGGGCACCTGCCGTACAGCCTCAAGGGCCTGGTCATAGAAACGTGCCAGAGCGGCACCGTCCGCATGGCGTCCGTAATTCTGCACCTGCAGCGTGAGCAGGTGCGAGGCGTTGAATCCCACCGGTATCGCAAATAATCGTTGAACGCTGCGCAGCAACAGTCCGGCGCTGACCAGCAGGACCAGGGCGATCGCCACTTCAGAGACCACCAGGGCCCGACGGGTGAGCTGCTGCTTGCCGGTGGTGGTCCGCGAACTCTGTTGCAATCCACTCTGCGGATCGCTATGCGCAGCCTGCAGTGCAGGCACCAGGCCCACGCCCAAAGCAACCAAGGTGGTAACGGCGAATGCGAAAGCAAAGGCCGCCCCATCCAGCCGGATTACGTCGAGACGCGGCAGATCGGTTGGACTCAGCGCGATGAGTACTCGAACCGCCACACCAGCAAGCGCCATTGCCAGCACTGCACCGGCGAAGGCCAGCAGCAGGCATTCGGTGAGCAGTTGCCGAAGTACGCGTACACCGCCCGAACCCAATGCCATCCGCAGCGCGAACTCGGAGCGGCGTTGTGCGCCGCGGGCCAGAAGAAGATTAGTCACGTTGACGCAGGCGATGAGCAGGAGCAATCCCACGCCGCCCGCGATCGCCAACAGTGCCGGCCGCACATCGCGGATGACGTCTTCTTGCAGCCGATACGCCAGCAGCTCCGAGGGAGCCCCACCCGAGCTGTTGTAGCCCTTCGCATAAAGAGCGCCTAGTTGCTTCAGAATCGCGGCGCCTTCGGCTGCTGCTTGCTGCCTGGTTACACCCGAACGCAGGCGCCCAATCATCTGCAGGTGATGTCCCCATTCCCGGCCATCCGATGGCAAGGCCGGGTTGTACTGCAAGGGCGACCAGATCTCCGCTCCCGGCGCCAGAACATTTTCGAAACTGGGCAACACTCCAATTACCGTGTAGGGCTGGCCATCAAGCATGACCTTACGGCCCAGTATCTCGGGATCGGCGGCAAAGCGCGTGCGCCACGCGCCATTGCTGAGCATTACAACTTGCGGGCCATGATATTGATCGTCCGCAGCCTGAAAGTCGCGCCCCAGCATCGGCGTTATGCCCAGAACGCGGAAGTAGTCCGGAGTGACCTGCTGTCCTTGCAGTCGCGCGGGCTCGCCGCTTCCGATCATGGCAGGCTGCCACGCCTTGAATACTGCCAGGGATTCAAACGATTGCGTGCGCTCGCGCAATCCGTAGAACGTGCCGAAGCAGACGTAGGTCGGCGCGCCGGTGCGGTGACCTTCCCACAGTCTCATCACGCGATCAGCGTTCGGATACGGCAGCGGCCGGAAGAGAATCGGATTCACCACACTGAAAATCGCCGTGCTGGCCCCGATGCCGAGTGCCAGAGTTATTACCGCCACAAGCGCAAAGCCGGGCGACTTCTTGAGCTGGCGGAATGCAAAGCGCAGGTCGCGGAACATGGCTATCTTTCGAACAGCGAAAGTATGAAGATTTTCCTGTGATTCGAAAGCAGGCGAAGCGCCAACAGAGCCCCCGTAGGATCAGCTACTTAGAGGGGCATTTGGCCAAGCCTTTGTCCGTTGCCAGCACTTCTGTTCGCAGGTGGACACTTTTCAGGCGCACCATGTAGGCACCCGGCTGCCGCGACCAACCGTTTAGCCCTCAACTTAGGTTCAGCAGTGTTAAATCCTTCGACCGAGCCGGTGAGTGTCCCCAACGTTTTATCAAGTCAGGGTACATGGCGCGTATGTCCTCGCGCATCTTATCGAATTCGTCGAACGTAAATCCATAACACGCTTTAATCGACCCAGCGCGAAAATAGAATTCGACATAATCCTGGCCTTTGCCGTACCTCCCCGGTTGTTCACCCTCATTCCACTCGGCTCCAAGCACGTCAGCGAGTGGAGCGGCTTTTGAACGAGTAACCCCGAAATATGTCGTACGCCAAACCATCTGGTCGGGATATATTTCGATACGCTCTCGCCGAAGGAACGAAAGGAGGATTACGGTAGAAATGCCAATGAGAATAACGATGTCGAAGACATTATAGGAACCCACCTTGCGCCTATTAACCAAGAGAGTTTGGTAAGCGATGAAACCAAGCCAAGCGACTGTTAGGAACAATCGCCAATTCAGCCTGGGACGAATGTTGAGCGTCAAAGGTGCCGGGCTGTAATTGACCGCGTATGGCATAAAAGGCTGCCCTTCGCTGTGTGGCTACCTACTCTCCATTATCGTCACCGCACTGCGTACGCGCTGGCGGCCGCGATGATTCCCAGCGCGCCGAAGGCCATGCCGAGCTTCCAGTAGAGGCGCCTGCCGGTGAGCAGCGTAATCGAGGTAATCACCAGGCCGATCTCCAGCAGCACCTCGCCGATGTCGAAGCGGTCGGCGCGACGGGCCATCTGCTTCAGCTCCGCTTCAAGGTTCCGCGCCTCCTGCTGAATTTCTTTCTGGTCGTCGGCGTACTTCTCGATGGAAGTGTCGAACTTCTTCTCGACGGCCTCGGCCTTCTCGGCGTCCGTACCTTGCAAAGCTCCCATCATGTCGCGCAGCGCTTCAAGATTATTGCGGCGCAGGTTCTTGGCCTGGTAGTAGGCCCATTCGTCGGTGGTTTTGTTTTGCAGCAGGATTTCTTCGGTGTGCGAGCGGTGCCCGAGAAGCGTCACCACTGCCACCAGCACCGCCAGCAGCGCCATGGTGAAGCTGACGGGAGCCATGCCCGGCTCGTGCCCGTGTTCCGCGTGCTCGTGGAGCTCGTGTACTTCGTTGCTCTCCATGCCTGAACCTGTCCTGATCGAATTGTGCGCTGCTTTTCAGAGAAGATAACAGAAGCGGCGTTGAACAGAGTTAGCGTGTACGCGCGATCGTTTGAAGGCACGGCTGACCGAGGCTGCTACCGGAGTAACGGTGCCGTGCGCCGTGTTCTGGAGGGGCGCGGCCCTTCCGGTGCGCCATAGAGTCCCTCATCGTGTGTGTCATCCCGAGCGCTCGTCAGCGACCGGTCGAGGGACCTGTTTTTTCACTGCGAAGGTTCTTCCGCGCCTGTCGAGCGGGGCGCTACCGGCGGAGAGTCCCGTGCTTTACCGGCAAGCTGGAACGGAGACTATCTGGGCACTTCTGATGTTCCTGCCAGCGACGGCCACCTGCAGGCCCTCGGCTCGTCGCTTCGCGCCGTCGCTCGGGCTGACACCGGGCTATGAGCTCTGCCCGTCAACTACAACGCTTACCCCCGCCGATTGCTCCTTTACCTGCTCCGCCCCTGGGTCACGCCTGAACCTCGCGCGTAACGTGCCCGGGCAGCACCTCCCGCAATGCCCACTCGATGCGCTCGACCGACTGGCTGATGAGTTCCACCGATTGCGTTTTGTCGGTTGTCGTACTGGCGTAGGCGATGATTTGCAGCGCATTGCGGATGTGGTGGTTCATCTCGGCAATGGTGCGCAGTTGCTGCTGCACCTGAGCGCGCCGCTCGCGTTCGATGCGGGAGAGCTGAAGATAAAGCAGTCCCACGGCCAGGCCGGTGAGGCCGTTGGAAAGCGCCATGATGTCCAGCCGTCGCACGCCTTCTTTCACCAGCAGCCAATCGAAGCCCAATCCCAGAACGCTTACCACGAGTACGACCAGCAAGAAAAGCAACACATCGTGCGAACGAGAGTCCTCAGGTTGCGGCATTGGAGTATCAGTCTATTTGTACTAATTGAGACGATTCGGATTTGTCGCTGTCACCATGAAAATGGCGCAAGATGGCATCGACCTGCGACCGGTTTACGACGGCCGACAGCGCCGCCGCGTCCGCCTGCTTGATGGCTTGCAAGCTGCCAAAGTGTTGCAACAGCCGCCGGGTCGTCAGCGCGCCGATGCCAGGAATCTCCAGCAGCTCGGTCTTGCGATCGCGGATCTCGCGGCGTTTGCGATGGAAGGTCACGGCGAAGCGATGCGCTTCATCGCGAACCAACTGCACCAGGTGGAGCACCGGCGAATGCCGATCGAGAATCACCGGTTCGTCTTCCTG
The DNA here is from genome assembly GCA_963819645.1 of uncultured Acidobacteriaceae bacterium. GTDB lineage: Bacteria > Acidobacteriota > Terriglobia > Terriglobales > Acidobacteriaceae > CAVVDY01. The sequence continues at coordinate 723,643 of CAWFWZ010000001.1, read as the reverse complement.
TCCCAAGACGTAGATGATTTCCTCGCGCTTGGCAATCGACGCCAGCGGCTGGTTGATGATGCCGAGCGACTCCAGCGCCTGCGCAGCGGCATGCAACTGGCCGATACCGCCGTCGATGAGAATGAGGCTGGGCATCGGCTGGTTCTCGCTTTGCACGCGGCCATAGCGGCGGGTCACCACCTCGCGCATCGAGGCGAAGTCGTCGACGCCCTCAACGCTGCGGATGATGAACTTGCGATAGTCCGACTTCTTCATCTTGCCGTCTTCCCACACCACCATCGAAGCGACGGTCTCCGCGCCTTGAATGTGCGAGATGTCGAAACACTCGATGCGCTTCGGCGGCTCGGGCAGCATGAGCGCGTCCTGCAACGCTTCCTGCACGGCTTTGGTTGTCGGCTTCAGCACGCGGAAGCGCTGATCGTAGGACTGCTTCGCGTTCTGCCCGACCAGGTCGACCAGCGAGCGCTTGTCGCCACGCTGCGGCACGGTGATATGAACGTTGTCGCTTTTGTCCCTCGGAGAGGATTTGCTCGAGCGTCTCGCGATCCTCGAAGTCCACCGGAACATACACGGCGCGCGGCACGTATTGCGCGTCGAGGTAAACCTGCTTCAGCAGCGCCGAGAAAAACTCGCCCGGCTCGAAGCCTTCCTCGCCGACGATCTCGCTCAGCTCCTCCCAGAAGAACTCGCGCTTATCGACGATCTTGCCGCCGCGCAGGTGGAAGAGGTTCACCGCCAGCATCTGGTTTTCAAAGTGATAGCCGAAGACGTCGGCATCGTCGCCATCGAGTGTCGCCATGCGCTGCTTCTGGTCGAGCAACTCGACCGTCGAAATCAGATCGCGATACTTGGCGGCGAGCTCATACTGTTCGCCTTCGGCAGCGGCAGCCATGCGCTTCTGCAACGAGCGCGTCAGGTCCTGACCGCGGCCTTCGAGAAACAGGCGCACATCGTGAACCGCCTCGGCGTAGCGCTCGGGCGTTGTCAGTCCTTCGACGCACGGCCCCAGGCATCGCCCAATGTAGTACTGCAAGCACGGCCGCGGATAGGTGCGGTTCAGGTCCAGCTTGCACGACGGAATCAGGAAGTGCCGGTGAATGAGATCGACGATGCGATACGCCAGGCTGGTCGGAAAATACGGACCGAAGTACAGCGAGCCGTCCTTGCGCAGACGCCGCGTCGGAAACACCCGCGGATAGCGCTCGCCGATCGTCAGCTTGATATAAGGATAGGTTTTGTCGTCGCGAAGAAGAATGTTGTAACGCGGCTTCTTCTTCTTGATGAGGTTGTTCTCAAGCGCCAGCGCTTCCTTCTCGTTGTCGACGACGACGTAATCGATATCGACCGCCTCGCGCAGCAGAGTTCCTGTCTTGGCGTTCTCGGCGGCCGCCTCCAGAAAATACGACCGCACCCGCGAGCGCAGGTTCTTCGCCTTGCCCACGTAAATGACCTGGCCTTCGGCGTTCTTGTACAGGTACACGCCGGGCGAGGTCGGGATGGTCTTGATTTTCTGGTGAAGGTCCATGGAGCAGTTATCGGTTGTCAGTTGTCGGTCTTCGGTGTCAGGTGTCAGGTATCAGTTCTCAGTTTAGACCCGCAGGTCCCAGAGAACCCGAATCCCGAAACCACGTCTTTTGCGTTCCCGGGGAGTGGGATTTCGAAGCGTTTGACAGCTGATTCCCCGTTCTCAACTACGATTTCCTGTCTATTTCGGGCTGCTTCTGCCATTACTTAGAGTCATGGCAAGCTCGTGATCCATGAATTTGAGTCATGCCACCATACTTCTACTTTGTAAAAATTCCACGTTGCGCGTCAGTTTGTTCCCTGTTTTACGCCAGAGCAGGTCGCTCGCCGGCAAGTTGGCCCTGAAAACAAGGCCGATCGGCGCATTAGCGATGGCAATGCGCTTGCATTCTCTTCTTGTTGGCGAACTCGCTCGCCGAGAGTACAAGGAGCCGAGCCTGATGAACCGTTTCAGCTTTGCCGCCGCACTGGTCGCCGTCGCACTGCCGCTCACCGTGGGCTGCGCCAGCAAGAAGTACGTGCGCAACGAAGTGACTCCGACCGTAAACAAGGTCAATGAATTAGATGATCTGACGGCGAAAAATACTCGCGACATTCGCGATGTCGATTCCCGCTCGCAGCAAGGAATCCAGCAGGCGACCTCCGCCGCCGACGCCGCCAATCAGAAAGCGCTCGCTGCCGGGCAGGCCGCCAATCAGGCGAACCAGAACGCTACGCAGGCGGCTAATCGCGTGACCAGCCTGGCGGGAACGGTGGAAAACATCGACAACTACAAGCCGGTGGGCGATGCGACGACCGTGCAGTTCGGGTTCGACAAGTCCGATCTCACGCGCAAGGACAAGCAGACGCTCGACCAGTTCGGTGAGCAGCTCGCCAATCAGCGGCACTTCCTGGTCGAGATCCACGGATATACGGATTCCACCGGCGCCTAAGGATTACAACTACCAGCTCAGCCAGCGCCGCGCCGACGCAGTCATTCAGTATCTGGCGCAGAAGTACAACGTTCCCGCGCACCAGATTTACGTCATCGGACTGGGTGAAGACAATCCGGTGGCAGCGAATACGTCGGCCAAGGGTCGCGCCGAGAATCGCCGCGTCGACATTCGCCTGATGAGCAACGCGGTCGAAGCACCGGCATCGGCGCAGGCGACCAGCCCATCGCAGCAGGCAAACTCCAGCCAGCCACAATAAGGTTCCTCCTGAACGACTCCGGGCCGCCGACGCACAGGCGGCCCTCATTTTTTGGGCAGGTGTCAGGTGTCAGGTGTCAGACTGGAAAACCGGCCGAGGAGACACATCACCTGATACCTGATATCTGATACCCGACGAACTCCATATCTCTCCGCTCCGCTGACCTACTTCATCACTGCATCCCTGCTCTCTCCTGTGCTACGGTGCAATGCACGCACCGGAGCATTTTCATGATCTCTGACGAGCTCACCCGAATTCTGCAATCGCGCCCTGAAAACTGGCTGAGCGCCGGTGAGCGGGTTGACGCCGTCGCTCTCGAGGCCGAGCTGCGCGCGAAGGTAGAGGGCGAGGTTCGTTTCGACGCCGGCAGTAAGGCGATCTACGCCGTCGACGCTTCGAACTATCGTCAGGTACCGATCGGGGTGGTGATTCCCAAGTCGAAGGAGGACGTCGTCCAGACCGTCGCCGCCTGCCGACGCTTTGGCGCACCGTTGCTCTCCCGCGGAGGCGGCACCAGTCTGGCAGGCGAATGTTGCAATGTCGCCGTAGTCATTGACTGGTCGAAGTACATGCACGGCGTGCTGGAGATGAGCCTCGATGAGCGCTGGGCGCGGGTGTTGCCCGGCACCGTTTGCGACGAGCTGCGCAACACATCCCTGAAGCAATCGAATCGCAAACTCACCTGGGGACCTGACCCGGCCACGCATGATCGCTGCTGCTTTGGAGGCATGATCGGCAACAACTCTTGCGGCGCGCACGCGCAAATGTCGGGCAAGACCGACAACAACATCGAAGAAATGGAGATTCTGCTCTACGACGGCACGCGCATGACAGTCGGCTGGATGCACGAGTCGGAATGGGAGCAGAAGATTCGCCGGGCCGGCCGCGAGGGCGATATCTATCGATATCTGCGCTCGCTCCGCGACCACTACGCCGAGCTCATCAAGCGAAACTACACGCCAATTCCGCGCCGTGTCTCCGGCTACAACCTCGATCAACTTATTCCCGACGCCGAGGGCCGCATCAACATCGCACGCTCGCTTGTCGGCAGCGAAGGAACGCTGGTAACGGTGCTCGAAGCCAAGTGCCGGCTGATTGATGCACGGGCCGAACGCGTGATCCTGATGCTCGGCTATCCCGACGTGTACGAGGCAGCCGATCACGTGGTCGAGCTGAACCAGTTCAATCTCACGGCGCTGGAAGGCATCGACGATCGCCTGCACTACTACATGCAGAAGAAGGGCGGGGTGATCAGTGAGTTGCTCCACTTGCTGCCCGAAGGCAACGGCTGGCTGATGGCGGAGTTTGGCGCAGACGATCGCGACGAGGCGCTCGACACCGCGCACCGTGCAATGGAGATGCTCAAGGGCGGCGCAAATCCGCCGCACATGCGGCTGTTCACCGACACGCGCGAGATGGCCGACCTGTGGAAGCTGCGCGAGTCGGCACTCGGCGCCACGGCGTTCGTTCCCGGCGAGGCGCCCACCTGGCCGGGGTGGGACGATGCGGCGGTTGCTCCCGAGAAGCTGGGCAGCTATCTGCGCGAGCTGCGCGCGCTGTTCAGCAAGTACGAATACACTCCCGCCATCTACGGACACTTCGGGCAGGGCTGTATCCACTGCCGGATGAACTTCGACCTCGTGAGCGAGCCGGGGATCAAGAAGTGGCGCGCGTTCATGGAAGAGGCTACGGATTTGTGCGTGAAGCACGGAGGCAGCCTCAGCGGCGAACATGGCGACGGTCAGGCGCGCGGCGAGTTCCTCTACAAGATGTTTGGCGAGGAGTTGATCCAGGCCTTCCGCGAATTCAAATCCATCTGGGACCCGGATTGGAAGATGAATCCCGGCAAAGTCGATCGACGCCTACCGCATGGACGAGAACCTGCGACTGGGCGCCGACTACCATCCGTGGGAGCCGAAGACGCACTTCAAGTTTCCGGAAGACGGCGGCAGCTTCGCGCATGCCACACTGCGTTGCGTCGGCGTAGGCAAATGCCGCCGGCAGGACGGCAAAAATCCCAACGACGACACCATGTGTCCCAGCTTCATGGTGACGCACGAAGAGCGGCACAGCACTCGCGGCCGGGCTCACACATTGTGGGAGATGCTGAACGGCAACGTCATCCAGAACGGCTGGAAGGACGACGCCGTCAAAGAAGCGCTGGACCTCTGCCTCTCGTGTAAGGGCTGCAAGGGCGATTGCCCGGTCAACGTCGACATCGCGACTTACAAGGCCGAGTTCCTGTCGCATTATTGGGAAGGTCGGGTTCGTCCGGTTCACGCATACGCGTTCGGGCTGATCGATCGTGTGGTCGCGGCTGGCATCGGTGGCTCCGGGATTCGCAAACCTGTTCACCCAGCTCCCGGTGCTGAGTACGATTTCCAAGAAGCTGGTTGGCATTCCTGCCCAGCGGCAAATTCCGGCGTTTGCGGCCGAGCCATTCAAGGTCTGGTTCCGCAAGCGCGGAAAAGACCCGCTCAAGCTGCGCTTGAACGGGGCACCCGGGCTGAACGGGGCACCCGGCCCGAAGGTCACGCTCTGGGCTGACACCTTTAACAACTACTACTCCCCTGAGACGGCGAAGGCGGCGGTGGAAGTGCTGGAACACTACGGCTATCAGGTCCAGGTGCCGATGCAACATTTGTGCTGCGGACGTCCGCTCTACGACTACGGATTTCTGGGCCTCGCGCGCAAGTATCTCGAGACCGTGCTGCGGGTGATGGCCGACGACATAGAAGCTGGAACGCCGATGGTAGTCCTCGAACCAAGTTGCTGTTCGGTGTTTCGCGACGAGCTGAACGGACTGATGCCCGGATCCAAAGCCGCGCACCGGCTCGCGGAGAACACGTTCACGCTTTCGGAGTTTCTCGAAAAGAGAGTGAAGGACTACCAGGCCCCGCAGTTGAAGAGCAAGGCGATCATGCAGGGGCACTGCCATCACAAGGCCATCATGCGGCTGTATGACGAAGAGGCCGTAATGAAGAAGATGGGCCTCGACTACCAGGTGCTCGACTCAGGCTGCTGCGGCATGGCCGGCGCCTTTGGATACGAAGAGGACAAGTACGACGTTTCCATCGCTGTCGGCGAACGCAAGCTGCTGCCCGAAGTTCGTTCGGCTGAGACCACAACCTTGATCATGGCCGACGGCTTCAGTTGCAAGCAGCAGATCGAGCAGCAGACGTCGCGTCACGCGCTGCACCTCGCAGAAGTGATGGCGATGGCCATCCGCAACGAGGGGAAGGCCGCGCAGGAAGACTATCCTGAGCGGACGTTTTTACAGCCGCGCATTCAAGCTAAGAGGCGTTCGATGCAGCGCGCTGGAATTCTGACTGGCGTGGCCGCCGCCGAATTCGTCGCCGGATTCTGGCTTACGCGCAAAGGGCAAGATTGAACCAGGTTTCCCCATTTGAAAACCGTTAATTAAATCTGGTTAACAAAACATCCAGAGACATTGACTCCTTTCCCGGGAAGGTTGAGGCTTAGTGTGTCGCGGTATTTATCCACCCCGATTGATCCGGCGTAACAAACAAGGAGTTTGTCTTTATGGCTACCATCGCTCCTCCCGATGTTGTCTCCCACGATGATTCTCTGAGCGCCTACGGACCGGCGCGCTCGACCATTACCGGCAAGCCACTTAGCGCGGACGAGTTGCGCAAGACCGACGCCTATTGGCGCGCCTGCAATTACCTGAGCCTGGGCATGATCTACCTGCTCGACAATCCGCTGTTGCAAGAGCCGCTGCGTCCAGAGCAAATCAAGAATCGCCTGCTCGGCCACTGGGGATCGAGCCCAGGACTCTCCTTTACCTATGTGCACCTCAACCGGCTGATCAAGAAGTACGACCTCGACATGATCTTCCTTGCCGGCCCCGGACACGGCGCGCCCGGCGTGCTTGGCCCCGGGTATCTCGAAGGAGGCTACTCCGAGGTGTATCCGGAGAAGAGCGAAGACTACGAAGGTCTGCGCGAGTTCTTCAAGCAGTTCTCCTTCCCTGGCGGCATCGGCAGCCACTGCACGCCCGAAACGCCGGGCTCGATCCACGAGGGCGGCGAGCTGGGATACGTTCTGTCGCACGCCTGCGGCGCGGCTTTCGATAATCCTGAGCTGATCGTCGCTGCCGTGGTAGGTGATGGCGAATCGGAGACGGGGCCGCTGGCGACCTCGTGGCACATCAACAAGTTCCTCAACCCTGCACGCGATGGCGCGGTGCTGCCGATCTTCCATCTCAACGGATACAAGATCAACAACCCCACATTGCTGGCGCGCATTCCGCACGAGGAACTGGAAAACCTGATGCGTGGCTATGGCTGGACGCCTTATTTCGTCGAAGGCTCCGACCACGACAGCATGCACCAGGCGATGGCGGCGACGGTGGAGCACTGCGTGAACGAGATTCGCCAGATCCAGAGCGACGCGCGCAGCAACTCGCACTTCTCGCGGCCGCACTGGCCCATGATCGTGTTGCGCTCGCCCAAGGGATGGACGGCGCCACAGGAAGTCGAAGGCCATCGGCTGGAAGGCTTCTGGCGCGCGCACCAGGTGCCGCTGCCGAACGTGAAGAAGGATCCCGAGCAGCTCCGTCTGCTGGAAAACTGGATGCGCTCGCAACGTCCGGAAGAACTGTTCGACGGGCATGGAAGGTTCGTTCAGGAATTCCGCGACCTGGCTCCGACCGGCACGCGTCGCATGAGCGCCAATCCGCACACCAACGGCGGACGGCTGAAGAAGTCGCTGCGCCTGCCTGACTTCCGCGAATACGGAATTGCCGTGGAGAAACCCGGGACGATGTCGGCCGAAAACACCCGGCCGCTGGGGGTCATGCTGCGCGACGTCATGAAGGAGAACATGACCAACTTCCGCGTCTTCGGGCCGGATGAAACCACGTCAAACAAGCTCGACGCCATCTACGAGGTGAGCAAGAAGTTCTGGATCGAGGAGTTCTTCAAGGTCGACCTCGACGGCAGTGAACTATCGAGTGATGGCCGCGTGATGGAGATGCTGAGCGAGCACACCATGGAAGGCATGCTCGAAGGCTACCTGCTCACCGGACGGCACGGCTTCTTCTCGACCTATGAAGCCTTCGTCCACGTCATCGATTCGATGTTCAACCAACACGCCAAGTGGCTGGAGATCTGCAACCATCTGTCGTGGCGCGAGTCGATTGCGTCGCTCAACCTGCTCATCACCTCGACCGTGTGGCGGCAGGACCACAACGGCTTCACCCATCAGGATCCGGGCTTCCTCGATGTCGTCGTCAACAAGAGTGCGAACGTGACACGGATCTATCTGCCGCCGGATGTGAACTCGCTGCTGTCGGTGGCCGACCACTGCCTGCGCAGCCAGAACTACGTCAACGTCATCGTCAGCGATAAGCAGAAGCATCTCCAGTTCATGAACATGGAACAGGCGATTACTCACTGCACCAAGGGCATCGGCATTTGGGACTGGGCCAGCAACGACCAGGACGGCGAGCCTGACGTAGTGATGGCCTCGGCGGGCGACATCCCGACGCAGGAAGCGCTGGCGGCGACGGCGATGATTCGCAAGGAATTTCCTGACGTGAAGATTCGCTTCATCAACGTGGTTGACCTGTTCAAGCTGCAGCCCAGCACCGAGCATCCGCATGGACTGCCGGACCGCGACTTCGATTCGCTGTTCACGCTCGACAGGCCGGTGATCTTCAACTTCCATGGATATCCGTGGCTGATTCACCGCCTGGCCTATCGCCGGCACAACCACGACAACATGCACGTGCGCGGCTACAAGGAGAAGGGCAACATCAATACTCCGCTGGAGCTGGCGATCAACAACAACATCGATCGCTTCAGCCTGGCGATGGACGTGATCGACCGCGTGCCGCGCCTGCAGCGCATCGGAGGCCACGCGAAAGAGCACTTCCTGAATCAGCAGATCGAATGCAAGAACTACGCGCACCAGTACGGCGTCGATCAGCCGGAAGCGGCGAGCTGGACGTGGCCGTTCTAGGTTGGAGAGGATTGATCTTTCGTTTTGAAGTTTAAGAAGGTGGGTGCCCCATCCTTTCCCGTCAGTTGGGAAAGGGTGGGATCCGGTTGTCCCGATCGCCTCTGTGAGTTGATCCGATAGCGTCACCCCCACCCTTTCCAACACCGGGAAAAGGATGGGGTACCCGATGGATATTCAACGCAGCACGGTCATTGCCCGCGGGAATGTCTTCTTCCCGACTTTTCGACTCGACCGCGGTCTGACCCGCACACCTTGTACGGTAATGCTCGTTTGAGCAGGCGGCTGGTCGCGGAGAAGGGCCTGACGAAGCAACTCGAGTGCTTCAACGCTTTTTTGGCGGTAGGAACGGGTTGCCGGAGCGAAGCGCAGTCTGCCGATCGACTCTCGGTATTGGGAATTCACTGCTTCATGTTGAGCTAATGTGCGATCGAGAGCGGCAAGCTTACTCGAATTTTCCTGGGTCTCACTGGCTATGCTTTCGAGGAATGAAACCAACCGCTCGACAGATTCTGCATTCATAGAACCTCGTTGTGGTGCGCCGATCCGGTGCGTTGAACTCTGATCTCTCCAAAACACACAAGATTTCAGGATTTATTGTCTCTACGCGTGTACCGCCTCATCAGTGACGTGGGCCACAGATGGTTGTGCTGCGACTACGGGGAGATACTTCGCGGGCGCGGGTGCCCTATTCAACCATCTTTTGGTTGAGTGGGTCTTTTGCGGACCTGTTCCGCTGCTATAATCCGCGCATCCTCACTCCGCTCCGCTTTGTGCGATGACCGAGCCTTCCACGCCGCTGATGCGGCAATACGCAGCCATCAAGAAAGATCACCCCCACGCGCTGCTGTTCTTTCGCCTGGGCGATTTCTACGAGCTGTTCTTTGAAGACGCTGTGGTCGCGGCGAAGGAGTTGCAAATCACGCTCACCTCGCGCAACAAGGAAAAGGGCATCGCCATTCCCATGTGCGGGGTACCGTATCACGCGGCCGAGAACTACATCGCCAAGCTGATTCGCAAGGGATTCAAGGTTGCGATTTGCGATCAGATGGAAGACCCACGCGTGGCGAAGAAGATCGTCAAGCGTGAAGTCACGCGGGTGGTGACGCCGGGCACGGCGGCTGACTCGCAGCTGCAGTCGGAGGAGAACAACTTCCTGGCATGCGTCGCCAAACATGGCGATGAGGTGGGATTTGCCGCGCTCGATCTCTCGACCGGCGAATTTCGTGCGACCGAGTTTCGCGGAACCGATGCTGAGCGGCGAGTCCGAGAAGAGCTGGTGGTGCTGCGTCCGCGCGAAGTTTTGTTCGCCTCTTCCCTGCCGCTGTTCGATCAGAGTTCAACCCACATTAACGTCCAACGGATGGACGTGAATGTGGGCCACCCGACTGTCCAACCGAAGGACATGAACGGAGGGCACCGGCCGCGCATGGCGTCGATCGAAAACGCGAGTTGGGCGGAGACGCCGCTGGACGACTGGGTGTTCGCGCCGGACTATGCGATTCCGCTGGTCGAAAATCATTTTGGCGTGCTGTCGCTGGAAGGCTTTGGGCTGGCTGGCCGGTCGGCGGCGGCGAGCGCAGCGGGCGCGATCCTGCATTACGTGCGCGGCACCCAGCGGGGCTCGCTCGACCACATCGACCGCATCGGCTACTACGAGCGGCAGAACTGTCTTGTGCTCGACGCGGTCACGGTGCGCAATCTGGAACTGATCGAGCCGCTATTCTCCGGCGCGGGCGACAGCGTGACGTTGTTTCGGTGTCTCGACTGCACGGCGACTCCGATGGGCAAGCGACTGCTGCGCTCGTGGATCCTGCGGCCGTCCATCGAGCTGAGCGAGATTGAGCAGCGGCTGAGCGCGGTCGAGGCGATGGTCGCTGACCTGATTCGGCGCGAAGAGTTGCGGCGTGCGCTCGACGGCATGCTCGACCTGGAGCGCCTGCTGAGCCGCGTCACGCTGGAGTCGGCGAACCCCCGCGACCTGCTGGCGCTGGCGGTTTCGTTTGGCAAGTTGCCGGGGATTCGCGCGGCGGTGGCAGCGTTCAATGTCGAGCGATTGCAGACGCTGCACGCGCAATGCGATGAGTTGGCCGACCTGCGTTCGCGCATCGCCACGACGCTGGAAGACGAGCCTCCGCTGACGCTAAGCGATGGCGGCGTGATTCGCGGCGGGGTCGATGCGGCGCTGGACGAGTTGCGCGACCTGAGCCGCAACAGCAAGCAGTACATTGCGCAGATCGAGCAGCGCGAGCGCCAGCGCACCGGAATTGGTTCGCTGAAGGTGAAGTTCAACTCGGTGTTCGGCTACTACCTGGAAATTTCGAAGGCCAACCTGCACCACGCGCCGCCCGACTACGAGCGCAAGCAGACGCTGGTCAATGCCGAGCGCTTCACCACTCCTGAGCTGAAGGAACTACGAAGCGAAGGTGCTGGATGCGCAGGAGAAGATGGTCGAGATCGAGCGGCGGCTGTTCGCCGAGCTGCGCACGGCCATCGCGGCGGAGGCGCGCCGCATTCGCCAAACCGCGTTAGCACTGGCCGAAATCGACGTGCTCACGTCGTTCGCCACACTTGCAGCCAATCGCAACTATTGCCGTCCGCAGTTCGTTGATGGCGGCGATCTGGAGATCGTAGCCGGGCGACATCCGGTAATCGAGCAGCAGGACCTGAGCGGCGTCTCCGACCGTTTCGTGCCCAACGATCTCTACCTGAACGGCACGACCCACGCGGTGCTGGTCATTACCGGGCCGAACATGGGAGGCAAGTCCACCTACCTGCGGCAGGCTGCGCTGATTGCGTTGATGGCGCAGATGGGATCTTTTGTTCCGGCACGCTCGGCGCGGCTGGGGCTGGTCGATCGCATCTTCACCCGCATCGGGGCCAGCGATAACCTGGCGCGCGGCCGCTCGACCTTCATGGTTGAGATGACCGAGACGGCGGCGATCTTGAATACCGCGACTGCGCGTTCGCTGATCCTGCTCGACGAAGTTGGCCGCGGCACTTCGACCTACGACGGGCTGGCGATCGCGTGGGCGGCCATCGAGTACATCCACGCCAACACGCGCGCCAAGACGCTCTTTGCCACGCACTATCACGAGCTGACGGAGCTGGCCGATCGTTTGAGCGGCGTGAAGAACTATCACGTGTCAGTGAAAGAGAGCCGCGGCGGGATTGTTTTCCTGCGCAAGGTGGAGGAAGGCTCGGCCGACAAGAGCTACGGTATCGAAGTCGCGAAACTCGCGGGCCTGCCGAACGACGTCATCACGCGTGCGCGCGAGGTGCTGGCGGAACATGAAAGCGCCGAGCGCAACGCCGTCAAGCATCTGGCGAACGAAGCCGAGGCCGAGCCCGGGCCGATGCAGTTGACCATCTTCACTCCGCTATCGCAGAAGGTGGTTGACCGGCTGAAGGAAACCGACCTCGACCGCATCAGCCCGCTGGAGGCGCTGAATCTGCTGCATGAGTTGAAGAAGCAGGTGGAGTAGAAGAAGCAGCATTCCATCGCGGAGCGATGACGTGCCTTTAGCCCCACGCGTGAGCGTGGGGTGACGATGCCCCCAACAAAATTCTTGCCGCGCGGAGCGGCTCCGTCGCAAAGCAAGCAAACAGCAGGTCCTTCGGCGGCTAAAGCCGCCTCAGGATGACAAATTAAACTGTGTGGTCGGCACGACTGGAAGTCGTGCCCTGACGCGACGCATTCCAAACCCTCGCATCACCGCAGGGCCTAAGTGTGTGTGCGTGAGAAGCTGTGCCGTCGCTACGCGACTAAAGAACCTTTCCTACTCATACCCAGCACTCCGCCTTCGGCTGCGAGCTGGGCTGTCATGTCGGTCGCCCTCAAGGGGCGCAGATAGCTGATTGTTTCACCGACATTGGCAGAGTCGAGTTCTCACGCAGACCCCCGAAGGCAAGCTCTACCCCATTTTTCGATCGCATCGACGCTACTCTTTGAAGGCCAGCTCTACCCTTTCGCTTGAGCCTCCGCCCCCGTCCGCGTATCCTTTCAATACCGTTACATTCTGGAGGAACACGACGTGGTTTTATCCCGGCGCTACGCACATGCGTTGCTGACGCTCGCTATCGTCTTAACCTGCACACAATTGCTCTTCGCTCATGCCATCCTGATGGACTCGACTCCCAAGCAGAACTCCGCTGTCAAAGGGCCGGACGTGGACATCACATTGCGCTACAACGTGCGCATCGATGGCGGTCGCTCGCGCGTGGAACTGGACGCGGCTGACGGAACGAAGTCGGACCTGAAGCTCGACAAACAGGCCAAGCCTGACATCCTGCAATGCAAGGCCAGCGGCCTGAAGCCGGGCGCTTACAAGCTGATCTGGAACGTGCTTGCCTCCGACGGACACATGAGCAAGGGCGCAGTTCCGTTCACGGTGCAGTAGCTCCAGCGAATGCGGCAACTCGCCGATCTCTTCGAATTCCTGTCGGTAATCCTGCGGGCGGGGACGCTCGTCTTCCAGTCCCTGCTGCTGGGCGGAGTGCTGTTCGTTCTGTGGGTCTCGCGGAATACACCCGGCGATCCGGGGCAGCGGCAGCGCATGGAAACCGGTTCGTGGACGCTGTTGCGCATCAGCATTCTCGGGCTGATAGTGATTCAGTCGCTGTATCTGTTTGTCGATTCGTCGGTGCTGATGACCAGGGCCGAGATTGGTTTCGGTGAAGTGGTTGGCGCGAACTTCTTCATCTCAGGCAGTGTCGTACTGGGCGCCGCGCTGGTAGCGCTCATCATTTCCGTGTCGCGCAGCAAGCTTTCATCGTGGGCGCTGGTAGCGCCAGCGATCGTGGTCATGGCCGCCTCGCTGATGACCAATCACGCGGCGTCACGATTGGAAGGACGGCCGCTGCTGGTTGCCTTGACCGCGACACACGAGATAGCAACGGGATTCTGGATCGGCGGGCTGCCCTATCTGGTGCTCGCCCTGTTTCGTGATAAGGATTCGAGTGCACGCTTGTACGTGACCGAGCGCTTTTCGCGATTGGCGCTGATCAGCGTCATTCTCATCGTGATCAGCGGCCTCACCATGAGCGTGGTGTACATCGGCTCGTGGCAGGCAATTCTGGGCACAGCCTACGGCGTGATGGTGCTGGCCAAAGCCGTGATGCTGAGCGTGCTGATGCTGCTGGGCGGCATCAACTTCCTGATGCTGCGCAACCTGCCGCGCGACCAGGTGATGCCGCGCCTGCGTCGCCTGATTGAAGCTGAGGTAGGCATCGGAATCACCGTAATCCTGACGGCAGCATCTCTCACCTCGCAGCCGCCGGCGGTCGATCAGCCGAACGACATTGTCTCGTTGCATCAGATTGCGCAGCGCTTCAAACCGACCCTTCCGCGGCTCACCTACACTCACGTGAAGACAGCCAGTGTGGCCGGCCCAGCGCTACCCGGAGGCACTGGTTCCACCTCGCTTCCGGTTGCGTACAACGCTGACGGTGAGCTGATTTCGGCGCGCATGGTCGCCGACTCCCTGGAGTCGGAGGCCAATCACAACTGGATGGGCGTGCTGGTGCTGGCTATGGGTGTGTTGGCGTTGCTGGCGCGCACCGGCAAAGCTCCCTGGGCAGAGTATTGGCCGCTGCTGCTCATCGGCATCGCGATCTTTATCATCTTGCAGGCCGACAGTGAATGCTGGCCTGTGGGATGGAAGAGTGTCGGCGCGTGCATGGCCGATCCTGAAGTGTTTCAGCATCGACTGGCAGCGCTGGTGTGCATTGGCTTCGCGATTTTCGAATTGCGGGTCCGTAAACGGCAGCGAGAAAACGATCCCATGGCGTTGGTCTTCCCGCTGATGTGCGCGGCCGGAGGCGCGGTGCTGCTGACACATCAGCACGCCATCACCAACGTCAAAGAGAACCTGCTGGTGGAATTGACTCACGTGCCGATGGGTGTGCTCGCGGTGTTTGCCGGATGGGCTCGTTGGCTGGAGTTGCGCCTGCCTCCCGAGAACCGCAAAATTCCTTCCTGGGTGTGGCCGGTATGCTTCGTTCTCATCGGCGCCGGACTACTGAATTACCGCGAGATGTAGGGCGACCGGTGCCGTCAAAGCAATGCAAAATCTAAGCTGCTCTCCCGGTCAATTGCGCAGCCGCGATTCCCACTCTGGGAACCGATTCCTAAAAACCATCCCGAAATAAAGCAACGTAACCTCGTGCGCAGTTACTCTGAGAATGCCCACTCTGATTCTCGGGAGCCTTGGTAATGAGGATTGCTGTCCTTTTCGTAACGTTACTGGCCGCCATCGGCGCGCTGGGAGAATCCACCAACTGCGTAAACCCCAGTCTCGTGCAAGCCGACAACCGGATGGTGACATCGCAGTTTGCCGGAACTTCTGGTAGCGACCACCCTATTTACTGGTATGCCTTCTACGGTCAGGCAGGACATTCGTATTCGGCGGAGTTCGTCGCGACCACTGACAACGAAAGCATCAACACGTCGATCGCATTCGCCAACCTCAGCGTCTGGGGACCAAACGACATTGGCGGGTTGCAACAGAACGGTTGCTTCGGGTCCTCAAGCGTGACTTACTACGCTACCCAGGCCTATTCGCCGGTAGTAGCGAAAAGCAAGTATGGTACGGGACAGCGGATTTCGTTTACCGCAGCGTCTACCGGGCTCAACATTGTGTCGGTCACTAACTTTGGGGCGCAAGGAACGTATTCCTATCGCTTCACCGACACCACACTGTTCAACGCGCGTTGGAGCACGTGGGTGGGCTTCGACACGTCGTGGGGCTTCACCAACATGTCCGACATGCCAATTACCGGGACACTCTATGTCTACAATGCCAGCAATCAGTTGTTAGTGGCAGCGTCGGTCAGCGTTCCGGCCAATCAGCAGGTGTCTCGCGCCAGTTACCCTACTAGCCTGAACTTGCCTCGGAACAGCTCAGGCTACGCACTCTTCGCTCATAATGGACCGCCCGGCGCCATACTCGGGGACGCGTTTGAAGTGAACGGCAACGTCACGGTCATGGTTCCGGAAAAGTTTGAAGCCCGCTACACGCAATAGCGGCGCAGCGTGTGAACCACTGCGCCTGTGTAGTGGGTCAGTTTGGATATGGATGCGTGCCCATTCGGCTCCCCTCACTTCGTTCGGCGTCGCTCAGGGCAGGCTCTTTCGCGCCCGGCGCGAATCGGCACGCCCGGACCGGGGTCCCCGATGCACGCGCGGTTTGCGCCCATCGGGGTGGGAGATCCCTCGCTTCGCAAAACAGGCTCGCTCGGGATGACAACCAAACTGCCCCACTACCCGCCTGTGTAGAATCGCGTTAACCGCGCGTGAAGACCGTCACCATCATCATCCCATCGCTGCATCGCCCCGACTTGACGCGGCGTTGCATCGAATTCATCCAGCAGCAGACGCTGCCGCGCTCGGACTGGGAAGTTGTGGTGGTGGAAAACGAGGCGCGCGGCGACAGCATCTTGCCCGACCCGCTACCTGAGAACACAACCCGAATAGAGCTGCCTGTCAACGAAGGCACAACGGGCTCGATTAACCGCGGGGTCGCAGCAACTTCATCCAAATATCTTCTGCTGCTGAACAACGACATCGAAATGCAGCCGGACTATCTCGAGGTACTGGTCCGTACGCTTGAGGCCGATGCGCAGCTTGGGTTCGCCGCCGGCAAACTGCTGCGCGCCACCCAGCGCACACATCTTGATGGCGCGGGCGATGCCATGCTGATTGCCGGAGGCGCCTATCGCCTGGGCAGCGGGGACGAAGACCGTGGGCAGTTCGACCAGGCGATGGCGATCCTGACCGGGTGCGGTGCTGCCGTGCTGTATCGGCGTGCGGCTTTCGAACTCTGTGGCGGGCTGGACGCCGACTTCTTCGCTTACCTCGACGACATCGATTTAGGTCTGCGGGCGCAGATCGTCGGTTACAGCGGGATGTACGTCCCGCAGGCCGTGGCCTACCACATCGGCAGTGCGACCACTGGATCGGTGGTTCATCCTCGCATTCTTGAGCTGGTGACGCGCAATCAGCTATGGCTGCTGGCCAAGGACTATCCGCAGGAAATCGTGCGGTGCTACCTGTCGCGGATCCTGCTGTTTCAGGCGCTGTGGTTCGGGTTCGTGGTTCGAAAGCGCGGCGGGCTGGGCGCGTACATACGCGGGATTCGCGGGGCAGTTGCCAAACGCTCTGTGATGCACAAGAAGCGTGACGAGCTGATGGGGAAGAGAACCATCAGCGACGCCGATTTCGAGCGCCTGCTCATGGAATCCGAACGCCAGGTGTGGGAGTGGCATTCGTCGCGGCCGCCAAAGGCCCAGTCAGGGCTGCTGAAAATCTACTTCCGCATTTTCGGCGCCCCATAGACCCGCAGGCGTGGCGCGCTCGCGATGCAAGAGAAGGCCCATCCAGGCACGACTGCACCTCAGGGGCTAAAGCCCTCACACCCTTTCTACGGCGTCGACGCTGGCCTGAAGGCCAGCTCTACCGGAAATCCGCCGCTGTAGTGACCTAGCTCACAGACCCCGTCAGCGATGGAACCCTATGGTTGATGCTTGGGGCACCTCCCCTCTGTTGGAAAGGGTTACATGGCGACAGCTATCTCCTCCACGACCACCCGCGTTCTGAATAACGAATTGGCCAAGAAAATCATGAGCGGCGATGAAGCCGCAGCCTTGATTCGCTCTGGCGATCAGGTCGGCATGAGCGGCTTTACTGGCTCGGGCTATCCCAAGGTGGTGCCCATTGAATTGGCTCGGCGCATTTCGGAGGCGAATTTTCGCGGCCAGAAGTTTCAGGTCAGCGTCTTCACCGGCGCTTCCACCGGCCCGGAACTGGATGGCGCGCTGGCCATGGCGGGCGGCATCAACCTGCGGCTTCCCTATCAGTCCGATCCGGAGACCCGCAAGCGCATCAACGCCGGCGAGATGGAATACATGGATGTCCACCTTAGCCACGTCGCCCAGATCATGGAATACGGGTTTCTCGGCAAGCTCAACGTTGCGCTGATCGAGGTTGCGGCGGTGCTGGAAGATGGTCGCCTGCTGCCCAGCTCTTCCATCGGCAACAACCGGACGTGGATTGACTGCGCCGAGCGGGTCATCCTCGAAGTGAACTGCGTGGCAGCCGCTAGCGCTGGAGGGCATGCACGACATCTACTACGGTCTGCAGCCGCCGCCGAATCGCGGGCCTATTCCATTGGTCCATCCCGGGCAGCGCATTGGATCACCGTATCTGAAAGTCGATCCGGAGAGGGTGGTGGCCGTGGTGCTCACCGATTCGCCTGACCGCAACAGCGCGTTCAAAGCACCTGACGCGGCCTCGAAGCGCATCGCAGGCCACATTCTTGAGTTCCTGAGCTGGGAGGTGCAGAAGGGCCGCATGCCGCAGAACCTGCTGCCGCTGCAATCCGGCGTCGGCAACATCGCCAACGCGGTGCTGTTCGGGCTGGAGGAAGGCCCGTTCGAAAACCTGACTTCGTATACCGAGGTGATTCAGGATGGCATGATCCGGCTGCTGAAGTCGGGGAAGGTGACGTCGGCGTCGGCGACCGCGTTCTCTCTCAGTCCTGAGATGCTGAACGAAGTGAATGCCGACATGGCCAGCTACCGAGACCGCATCGTGCTGCGGCCGCAGGAGATCTCTAATCACCCGGAAATTATTCGTCGCCTTGGTGTCGTCGCCATGAACGCGATGATCGAGGCCGACATTTATGGCAACGTCAACTCCACGCACGTAATGGGATCGCGCATCCAGAACGGCATTGGCGGCTCGGGCGACTTCGCGCGCAATGGCTACCTGTCGATCTTCATGGCGCCGTCGCTGGCACAGAAGGGATCGATCTCGACGATTGTGCCGATGGTGTCGCACGTCGATCACACCGAGCACGATGTCCAGGTGGTCGTGACCGAGCAAGGTTTGGCCGACTTGCGCGGACTCTCGCCGCGTCAGCGTGCGCACGTGATCATCGAAAAGTGCGCCAGTCCGGATTACAAGCCTCAACTGCTCGATTACCTCAATCGCGCTGAGCGTCTGTCGTACGGCAAGCACACCCCGCACCTGCTGACGGAATCGCTGGGCTGGCACAGCCGGTATCTGCGGACAGGCAATATGAAGCAGAGGGAAGAAAATTAGAATGCTACGGTGTGAATTTCTTAAGCGATAGGGAGCACGCGCGCTCTCGCGCGCGCCGGGTCAATCGTGACCAACGCACCGCTATTCAACTCTTCGGCTAATTGCTTGATTGCCCGGACTACAAGTGAACCCATACGAGCCGGAGAGGTTTTCTTGCGCTCGGAACTGGATGACACTCGGGCCGCGGCGTCCCGTCGCGAACAACATGGTCCCAAAATCAAGATCGTGCGTGAAGACGACGTACTTGTTTTCTCTAGCCCAGTCAAGAATTTCGCTATCCTTCGCATCAGGGTTGCCGACCGAAGTCCAATGAACAGCTTCCCAGCCTTCCGCTTCAAACGCTGCCACCCATTCAGGCGAGAGATTCATATCCTATCAGGAGCTTCACGCCTGCTTCAGCTCGACTTCACGCTCTTCTGAACGCAAGGCTGCATAAGATAACGCCTGAGCAATGTCCTCTGCTTCAAGGTAGGGATAGAGTTTCAGAATCTCGACAGGGGCATGACCTTCAGCAAGCATACCTACAATCATGCCGACCGTGACTCGCATGCCGCGGATGCAGGGCTTACCACCCATTACCTGCGGGTCAACCGTGATTCGATCTGTTGCCATGTGACTAGCCTACCGCACCTACACCGTCTCGTAATACTGCGCCATGGTGCGGAACTTCTGGTAGCGCGCGTCGAGCAGTTCCTGCAGCGGCTTCTTTTCCAACTCGGCAAGATTCTTCTCCAGCGCAGCGCTTAGTCCTGCCGCCGCGGCGTCCCAGTCGTGATGCGCGCCGCCGGCAGGCTCGGGGATGATCTCGTCGCAGAATCCCATCTCAAGATTGTCCTTCGCTGTGATACGCATAGCCTGGGCCGCGATCTCGCGTTTGCTGGAGTCGCGCCACATGATCGACGCGCAGCCCTCGGGTGAGATAACCGAGTAGACGCTGTTCTCCATCATCAGCACGCGGTCGGCGACGGCGATGGCCAGCGCGCCTCCACTGCCGCCTTCGCCCGTGATTGCGGCGATGAACGGAACCTTCAGCCGCGCCATCTCGCGCAGGTTATGCGCGATAGCTTCCGCCTGCCCACGCTCCTCGGCACCCAGTCCGGGATAGGCGCCGGGCACGTCGATGAGCGTGATCACCGGCCGGTGCCACTTTTCGGCGAAGCGCATGATGCGCAGCGCCTTGCGATATCCCTCGGGATTGGGCTGCCCAAAATTGCGATAGATGCGCTGCTTGGTCTCGCGGCCCTTCTGGGTGCCGATCACCATTACTTCCCTGCCATTGAGGCGGGCCATGCCGGCAACGATGGCGGGGTCGTCACCGAATCCGCGATCGCCGTGAATTTCGCTGAAGTCGGAAAAAACGCGCTCCACGTAGTCGAGGAAATGCGGCCGCATGGGATGGCGCGCCAGTTCGGTTCGCTCCCAGGCGCTCAACTTGCCTGAGACCTGGCGGCGCAAGGCATCGACACGCTGATGCATGTCCTGTAATTGGCGGCGCGCCTCGTCGTTCTCGCCGGCGGCGGCCTGCAAGTGCTCGATCTGTTTCTCGATGCGCTCCAGTTCGGTCTGGGCTTTCGAAGCAGCTTCCATGATTGGGGATTATTCCTCGGGTGTATGGCCTTTGCCGTGTATCAGGGCACGACTTCAGTCGTGCCGCCGACGGCGGAAAATTGATTCGGCTTTAGCCGCTGCGGCCTTCGCCGTAAACGAAGCAGGGCTGAAGCCCAAGGTCTTGAGCATAGCTTGCGGCACGACTGAAGTCGTGCCCTGATACAAACCGCCAACCTCGTTCAGCTCAGCGGCCACGTTTGCAGCTCTGCCGCCCGTTCTAACCTAGTCGATCACGCGTACGCTGCCGCGCCCGCAAAGCTCTTCTACTCGGCTAATAAAATTGCGGTCCGGCAACACATTATAGCCTTCCGCCTCCATCACGACAGTGAAGTCGCCCTTGCGTTCCAGGTCGAACAGAACCTTGGCCTCACCTTTGCGCTCCTGGCAAAGCGCGTGCAGACCAGAGACGGTATTGTCGGAAACGCTCTCCAGTGGAATCTTGATGCGCAAGCTGCGCGGCAGCCTGGGCGTTGCCTGCTCCAGCGGCGTGATGTCGCCGACGAGGATCTTGGTGTTCGAACCCTCCTCGACTTTGACGCCGCCCTTCACCAGCACAGGCACGTCAAGCTTCAGCTTCTCACCCAGCCGGCGATAGGCCTCGGCGAAGCACAGGATATCGACCGAGCCGTTCATGTCTTCGAGCTGTCCGGTCGCGTAGAGGTCGCCCTTCTTCGATTTGGCTACGCGAATGCCCTTCAGTACGCCACCGATCAGCGTGTCGTCTTTGCCGGTTGACGACTTCAACTCGCTGACCTCGGCCGTGGTGAGCGCGTGGAAATCGAGCAGCTTGTCGCGATACTTCTCCAGCGGATGCCCGGTGATGAAGAAGCCCAGGATCTCTTTCTCATAGGCGAGACGCTGATGCTCATCCCAGTCAGGAAGGTTGGGCAGCGGCTTTTCTTTTGCCTGCGGCTCTTCGTCGGCGAAGACACCGAACAGCCCATGCTGGCCCATAGCGGAATCGCGTTGCGTTTTGGCCGCGTGATCCATGGCATTGTCGACGACGGCCATGAGCTGTGAGCGACGGCCAAGCTGGTCCATAGCGCCGCTCTTGATGAGCGACTCCATCACGCGCTTGTTCAGCAGGCGCAGGTCGACCTTCTCGCAGAATTGGAAGATCGACGAGAAGCTGCCGAGTTCCTTGCGCGCGGCAACGATGGACTCAATCGCGTGCTGGCCAACATTCTTCACCGCGCCGAGACCGAAGCGAATCGCCTCGCCATGCGGAGTGAACGACCAGTGGCTGACGTTGACGTCGGGCGGTTCGACCGAAATGCCCATTTCGCGACACTCGTTGATGTACTTCACCACGTCGTCGGTGCTCGAGGAAACTGACGTCAGCAGCGCGGCCATGAACTCGATGGGATAGTGTGTCTTCAGGTACGCCGTCTGATATGCAAGCAGCGCATACGCAGCGGAGTGCGACTTGTTGAAGCCGTATCCGGCGAACTGCTCCATCAGGTCGAAGATCTTCTCAATCTTCTTCGGCGGGAAGCTGCGCTCTGCCGCGCCTTGCACAAAGCGCGCGCGCTGCTTGGCCATCTTCTCCGGGTCCTTTTTGCCCATGGCGCGCCGCAGCAGGTCGGCTTCACCGAGGGAGTATCCGGCGAGCAGGTTGGCGATCTGCATCACCTGTTCCTGGTAGACGATGACGCCCAGCGTCTCCTTCAGCACGGTCTCGAGTTGCGGCAGTTCGTATTCAATCTTCTTGCGGCCATGCTTGCGATCGATGAAGTCATCGATCATGCCGCCCTGAATCGGACCCGGCCGATAAAGCGCATTCAAGGCGGTAAGATCTTCGACCATAGTCGGCTTATAGCGGCGCAACACATCGCGCATGCCATGCGATTCAAACTGGAAGACGCCCGACGTCAATCCGGTATGGAAGACGCGTTCGTAGGTGAGTGGCGTCGTCGAGTTCCAGCCGTTCGAGATTCAGCCGCTCGCCGCGCGTCTGCTCGATGAGCCGCAGCGCGTCGTCGATGATGGTCAGCGTGGTGAGCCCGAGGAAGTCCATCTTCAGCAGGCCCAGCTTTTCCACCGCCTTCATGTCGTAGGCAGTGACGATTTCCTCGTTCTTGGTGCGATAGAGCGGGACCAGATCGGTGAGCGGTTGCGGCGAGATCACTACTCCCGCGGCGTGTACGCCCGAGTTGCGCACCAGGCCTTCCAGCTTTTTCGCGGTATCGATCAGCTCTTTGGTCTGCGGCTCGGATTGATAAGCGGTCGCGAGCGGCGGCGAATCTTTCAGCGCGCCATCGATGGTGATGTTCAGCGTCGCCGGAATCATCTTGGTGATGCGCTCAACCTCGGCGTAGGGCACATCCATGGCGCGACCCGAATCTTTGATCGCAGCCTTGGTCGCCATGGTTCCGAAGGTGATGATCTGCGCTACCTGATCGCGTCCGTACTTCTGCGTGACGTAGTTGATGACCTCGCCGCGACGGTTCATGCAGAAGTCGATATCGATATCGGGCATGGTGACGCGCTCGGGATTGAGGAAGCGCTCGAACAGCAGCTCGTTCTGCAGCGGATCGATATCGGTGATGCCGAGTGCGTAGGCGACCAGCGCGCCCGCGGCCGAACCGCGGCCGGGACCAACGGGGATGTTGTTTTCCTTGGCGTAGCGGATGAAGTCCCACACGATGAGGAAGTATCCGGCGAACTGCATCTGGCGGATGATGCCGATCTCGCGCGCGAGGCGGGCCTCGTAATCTTCCAGCGGATGCTTCACTCGGCCCATGGTTTGCAACTCGCGAAGCAACGTAAGGCGGCGTGCGAAGCCTTCGCGCGTAACGTGCTCGAAGTAGTCGTCGAGCGAATATCCGGCAGGAACATCGAATTTCGGAAATGGCTCGCGTACTTTCTTGAGCTCGAGGTTGCAGCGCTCGGCAATCTCCATGGTGCGCGCCAGCACGCGCTCGTATCCCGAGAATATCTTCGCCATCTCGGCCGGGCTCTTCACGAAGAACTGGTTGTTGGCGAACTTCAGGCGGTTGGTATCGTTGATCGACTTGCCGGTCTGAATGCAGACCATCACATCCTGCGCGTGCGCATCGTCCTCGCATAGGTAATGGCTGTCGTTGGTGGCGACCAGAGGAATGCCGAGCTCCTGCTCCAGCTTCACCAGATTCGCCTGGATGAGCTTCTCCTTCGGGAAGGCCCTGGTCCTGAATTTCGAGATAGAAGTTGCCGTTGCCGAAGATGTCGTTGAAGGTGACGGCTGCCTGCCGCGCCTTCTCGTACTTGCCTTCGACCAGGTCTTCGGCGACTTCTCCCTTGAGGCACGCCGACATGCCGATCAGCCCTTTGGAATGCTCGGCGAGGAATTTCTTGCTGACGCGCGGCTTGTAATAGAAGCCATGCAGCGACGCCTCGGAGACGATCTTCACCAGGTTGCGATATCCCTCATCGCTCTCGGCCAGCACGATCAAGTGGTTGTAACTGTCGCCCTCCGGCGAGGCGCGATGATCGTCCTTCTTGCAGATGTAGAGTTCGCAGCCGACGATCGGCTTGACCCCGGCCTCTTTGGCCGCGTCGACAAACTCGACGGCTCCGAAGATGTTGCCGTGGTCGGTCATGGCCACGGCGGGCATGCCGAGTTCCTTGACGCGCTTGACCAGGTTCTCGGTCGAGCATGCTCCGTCGAGCATGGAGTAATCGGTATGCAGATGCAGGTGAACGAATTCAGGCATGGAGTTGATACTTCTATTCTATTGGGCGGAGGAGATGCTTGCAGCCGGTGAACAGTGTGGAAAACGGGGACCCAACCGTCACTGCGAAGGGTGACACGCAACCGTGCCGGTCAGAGTCTCAAAAGCTAGACTCCAAAACGTGGGCCTGTGGTGTAACTGGGAGCATGGTAACCCGTCAAGTTATCCGGTGCCGGTTCGATTCCGGTCAGGTCCACCGCGGTAACCGCGCAAATTTGCGAACGAGACGGGCGTTCCCAACTTTGGTCGTTGGCCTATTTTGGCATTGGTGAGCAAGTTAGCGTCCACATCTCTGCATGAGAATCACGCCGACGGCCATGAACACTCCGAATCCCATCCAAACCCACCGGAACTGGGCTCTTCGCTTGGCCCATTCCTCGGGTGTTCGGTCTGGCGGCTCGAACCAATTCATGGCATGATCGTACCCCAACTTTGTTCCGTTGACATTTGTTGCGGTACGGCCGATACTTGCTTTGACGGGTTACCAAGCTTCTTAAAGACTCGGGCCGAGCGCCCGGGTCTTTTGCTTTTGGGTGCAGTCTCACCGATCTCCGAGCCATTCCAGGCTTCGCAAGTGACAACGTCAGAATCCGCCTAGACGCTCAATACCTCGAACGCCTCCGCTCCTCGATCACAGCGTTCGGCAAGATTCGGTCGCCGAAGATTGCTTTGGCCCTAGCCTCAAAGTCCGGGTATTCGACAGAACCGCTTTGAGGAGGCTGTGGTTTCGGTATGATGCGCCCGATAACACGGTCGCGCTCACGCAATTCCACGGTTTTGCCGGCCTTAAGCCAAGCCTTCAGGCGGCGAGTATCGCGCAATTGACACAGGGTGATGGTAGGCATAGAAGCACTGGGTAACATTGTAAAGCCGGGTAACTTCCCACTAGAACAATATCGAAGGCAAGAACGCCCCAGCCGGCTCGTTGTACAGCCCAAGCGACATGAGCGTGAGCGGCTGGACAACTCGTAGTCCGTGGTGCAGGCACCAGCGAAAAAGCTCGGTGTTGCGCGTGGGCAGCAGAAGGCCCGGTCCGGCAAATTCTTCTGCCGCGCCGATCAGCGCCTGCAGTTCGGCATTGTCTTCCGCGACAGCATGACCGAAGAAGCCGATCAGCGTCGCGTATCCCGTGATCCGACCATCGTGCTCGACTACCCGCGCTGTACCCTGTGCAATCGCATCCGCTAGTTCGCCGGAGCGGTCGTGTCCATGGACCCGACGGCATAGCGCGTTGCACGCATCGAGATCCGTCGCCACCGCTGGTCGCACGACATATCCAGACGGCACATGCCGGATCGGCGTTCCCTGCATCGCTACCAGCGGCTCGCGTATGTCGAAGCCAAGCTTCGCGTAGAGCGACATAGACCGGCTATGAAAGGCTGCCTGCACCAGCCGCACTCCAGGAAAACGCTGTTCGGCCGCGCGATCCATCACCGCCTTCATTAACAGGCGGCCGACGCCGGAGTTCTGCCCTGCGGGATCAACCGTGATAGGACCGATGCCGGCTATCTGCGAACGCTCGTCCATGCAGTTGCTGCCCAGAATCTTGCCGCCCTGCTCTGCGACAACACAGAAGCAGCGCGGGTTGGAGAACATCGTGGAGAGAACGCCCACTGCCACCTCCGGCGACGGAAAATCCGGTGGAAAGTTGTGATGCTGATTCAGCGGGTAAACGCTTCGTAGCAGATGCGGCCGCAAACTTCGGCATCGGACGGCTGAGCGCGGCGAATCGTTATGTTCTGAGTAGCTGGGGATGAACTCATCGTTCTCCTACCTGACGTGCTTTCTGCGGGCAATGGAGGGGCAGTATAGCGCAACCTGAAGCTCTATCTCACTCCGACCGCGGGATGTGTCCCGTCTGACTCCGCCGGGATCGATCAGCCGCCCTCCGGTAATGACTTGTCCCGGAGGAGTCTGCTGGGGAACTCCGGGCTGGGCGCGGGCTCTTTGCCATCCCGCGATAGGCGAACACGACAGCTAACAGCGGCGCCGCGATTACGAATCCCCAGAATCCCAGGAACAGGCCCAACAGGATAGGAATGATCAGCGACGCCCAGATGGGCACGCGCGTCTGGCGACGCATGATGATCGGCTGCAGGATAAGTCCGTCGACCACGACGATCGCGCCGTAGAGAATCAGCACGTAGAGCGCGGTCTCCCAACTGACGAAAGCCGCGGCGATCAGGGGACCGATGACGCCCAGGACTGCGCCGAACTGTGGAATGAACTGAAACAACGCGGCCAGCAGCGCCCAGAAGATGGCGAACGGCACCTGAAGAAACGTCAGGCCGGCCCACCACAGCAGTCCAACGCACGCCGAGTCGTAGCACTGGCCGATAAACCACTGCTTCAGCGCCGAGCCGGTGATGTGGATGTGCCGCGAAACCTGCATGTTTAGTTGGATGTATGCCGCCGCGGACGAGAGCTACAAGCCCAATGCTAAACTGAAAGTATCCCCTCGGAGAACGCTCTCGCTATGAAATTCGGCGTCATTATCTTCCCCGGATCCAATTGCGATCACGATGCCTACTGGACCATCGAGTCGGTCGAAAAGCAGCCGGTCGACGTTCCTGTGGCACGATTCGCCTGACCTGAAGGGCGTTGACGCCATCATCGTGCCCGGAGGCTTTGCCTACGGCGACTATCTGCGCACGGGAGCGATCGCGAAGTTTTCTCCGGTGATGGAGTCGGTGCGCAAGTTCGCTGCCGATGGCGGACTGGTCTTCGGCATCTGCAATGGCTTCCAGATTCTCTGCGAGTCAGGACTGCTGCCCGGAGCGCTCATGCGTAACGCCGGATTGAAGTATGTTTGCAAGCCGGTGTATGTGCGCGTCGAATCGACGAACACTCCTTATACCCATCAGCTCACCAAGGGCGAGGTGCTGCAGATTCCTATTGGACACATGGAAGGCAACTACGTCTGCGACGAGAGCACGTTGGCCGAATTGAAAGAGCAGGACCGCATCGTGTTTCGCTATGTCACCGCGACAGGCGAAGTCACCGCAGAGGCTAATCCCAATGGCTCGCTGGAAAACATCGCCGGCATCTGCAATGAAGGCCGCAATGTGCTGGGGATGATGCCGCATCCCGAGCGCGCAGCCGAGCCCGAGCTGGGCATGACCGACGGCGCGAAGATCTTCCATTCGCTGGTCGCGGCGATGGTGGCGAAGTAATCCTTATCCGGTAACCGTCGCAGATAATTGACAACGCGTTTCGACGTGCTGCACAATCAGGCACTCTCGCTGCAAGTGCGCCCTGACCTTTTACTCCTACTGACTGGAAAGCGCTGAGCGTTCCAGCCATGTAGGACTGTGCGAGCTGTGCTTCAGCAACGACCATACTCAGGAGAAACGATGAAAAAGCTGCTCATTGCAGGTGCGGTTGTGGTAGTGCTCTGCACGGTCGTACTCAACAGCAACGCCGGCTCCGGCAAAGCGTCGGCCGACAAGAGCGCCATGATGGCCCATGGCGAGTACCTTGTGAAAGAAATTGGCCAGTGCGCCGACTGCCACACTCCCATGAATGAGAAGGGTGACTACATTCAGGAAAAGTGGTTGCAGGGCACGAAGCTGACGTTTACTTCCACCGTGCCCGTGCCAGGCTGGGCTGACACTTCCGCCAACATCGCTGGACTTCCGGGTTGGGACCACGCGCAGGCGGTGAAGTTCTTCATGACCGGACTGGCGCCGAACGGGCAGCCCGCGCGGCCTCCGATGCCGGCTTATCACATGAATAAAGCCGACGCCGAGGCGGTGGTGGCGTATCTGGAGTCGTTGAAGAAGTAGCGAAACCCATTCACCACGGAGACACAGAGACACAGAGGACTGGAGGGGAAAACCAATAGCGCGGACCCTGCGCTCACATCATCCCGGACAATAGTCCTCCAGACCATTGTTTCTCCGTGCCTCTGTGTCTCTGTGGTGAACCTGCTTCTGTGTTCTCTGTCCTTGCCGCGCGGCCTACGCTTCTTTATCCTCGACGCTTATGCCTGCACTCGTCGAATGTGTTCCTAACTTCTCTGAAGGCCGCGACAAGGCCAAAGTTGACGCCATCCTCGAAGCCATGAAGATGGATGGCGTTTACCTTCTCGACCGCGAGATGGACGCCGACCACAACCGATGCGTCATCACGCTGGTTGGCGATCCGGTCAAGGTGGAAGAAGCCGTGATTCGCGGCGTCGGCAAAGCTGCCGAGCTGATCGACCTGACGAAACATACCGGGGCGCATCCCCGCCTTGGCGCCGCCGATGTCATTCCGTTCATCCCTATCGAAGGCCTCGCGCTTGAGGATTGTGTCGCCATGGCGCGCCGTGTTGGCGAGCAGATATGGCAGCGCTTCGGGGTGCCGGTCTACTTGTACGAGGCCGCGGCGCAGACGCCCGAGCGACAGAATCTGGAGAACGTTCGTCGCGGGCAGTTCGAGGGCATTCGCGAAGATGTGAAGATCAATCCGGCGCGCAAGCCTGACTTCGGCAACGCTGAACTGCATCCCACGGCGGGAGCGACGATCGTCGGCGCACGCAAATTTCTGGTCGCCTACAACGTGTACCTCAACACGCCGGACGTCGACATCGCGAAGAAGATCGGCAAAGCCGTTCGCTTCTCCAATGGCGGACTACGTTACGTGAAGGGCATGGGCGTTCCGGTGCGCGGTCTGGCGCAGGTTTCGATGAACCTGACGGACACCGACCAGACGCCGATTGCGCGTGTGTACGAATACGTGAAGCGCGAGGCCGCGCGCTACGGCGTGATGCCGCTGTCGAGCGAGATCGTCGGACTCATTCCGAAGAAGGCGCTGGAAGATGCGGCGGAGTGGTTCCTGCAAATCGAGAACTTCGATTCGTCGCTGATTCTGGAGAACCGGCTCGCGGCCGTGATGAGCGGCAAGATGGCCGTGGGAGGCCTGCGCGCGGGTGTCGAGCCGTTCGTCGAGCAACTGGCAGCGCCGACGGCGGCGCCGGGTGGAGGCAGCGCATCGGCGGCAACCGGAGCCATGGCGGCAGCACTGGGCTGCATGGTTGCAGGCATGTCGCGCGGCAAGAAGGCCTATCTGCAATACGAGGCGCCGCTGAGCAATGCCATTGCGCGTTTGAGTGAGTTGCGTGAGTCATTGAAGGCTGCAATCGATGCCGATGCAGCCTCGTTCAATGACGTGATGGCGGCGTTCAGGAAGGCCAAAGATCATCCCGAGGCGCAGGCAGAGGTTGACGCCGCGTTGAAGCAGGCGACCGAAATCCCGCTCAAAGTGGCTGAGCAGGCGCGGGAAACCCGCGAGATTCTCGAGTCGCTACGGCCGATGACGAATCCGAAGATGGCGTCGGATATCACGGTGGGAATCGGGCTGGCGAAGGCCGCGGCCGATGGCGCGCTGGCGAACGTCGAGATCAACCTTGGCGATATTAACGATGCGGCATTCGTCTCGCGGGTGCGGGAGCGCGTCGCCAAGGTGCGCGGGTAGAACATATCCCGAGGGGACGCGTTGGCTCCCCTCCAAGTGGGGTTCGCAGTCGCCGGCGACACGTCGCGGCGGAAGCAACGGGGATAGAAATGGCTTGTCGTGCGTGCGCGGCATTGACTCCCATCGGCCGATGCTCAGAGCCCGAAGGGCGTGTGATGATAGCCCAGCGTGCAACGAAGCGGAACGCTGGGTAAGGTGCCGAGAGGATATTTGGGAGCCGGCTTCAGCCGGCGGCATATGCCAGACGTTCGCGGTGTCTCAAGAGTGTTTATGTCGTCCCCGAGGGGCTCGGGGATTATTTGCTCCGCGTACCTAGGACTCCGCTGCGCTACGTCCTGGGCTGTCATCGCACGCCCTTCGGGCTCAGTCCGTTCCCGTTCCAGGGCTACCCCGAAGCGAAGACGAACGTCGCTGACCGACATCACCATCCTAGAACTGCTTCTTCGAATCGATCATGATCGTCACCGGGCCGGAGTTCACCAACTCGACCTCCATCGTGGCCTGGAAGACGCCGGTTTCGCAGCGCACGCCGAGCTCGCGAACGCCATTCACGAAATATTCATATAGCTCGCGCGCTTTCTCAGGCCGAGCGGCCGCGTCGAACGACGGGCGCTTGCCACGCTTTACATCGCCATACAACGTGAACTGCGACACGGCCAGGATGGCGCCGCCCACGTCAACCACGCTGCGGTTCATCTTTTCTTCTGCGTCTTCGAAGATGCGCAGACCGACGACCTTGTCGACCAGGTAATCCGCGTCGGAGCGGTCATCGTCCTGTCCCACGCCCAGCAACACGAGAAGCCCGATCTCAATCGCTCCGGTGATCGAGCCCTCAACACTGACCGACGCTCGGCTGACCCGCTGCACCACGGCACGCATGATGACTTTCTATCACGAGCGGCCGAGAGTTCCTCTGCAATTGAGAAGCATCTAAGCACGGAAGTTTGGCGGCGGTAAAGCCTTACGTTGACCGTTGCTAAAGCTGGCGTTTAGGATGAGTCGAGTCTCACGACCGGGAACCGTGCATCTTACGAGGTGCACGACTTTTGATAACAGACTTGGGATTCTTTACAGGGATTCCCGGCGACATTTACACTTATAGGTTTCCGCATGACGCGGCAAGAGAGGCAATACATGGCATCGACTGAAGAGCGGGTTAAGCAGATTATTGTGGAGCAACTCGGAGTGGACGAAGGCGAAGTGACCTCAAAGGCCTCGTTCGTAGACGACCTGGGCGCCGACTCGCTGGATACCGTCGAGCTGGTCATGGCTTTTGAAGAAGCCTTCGACATCGAGATCCCTGACGAGGATGCGGAGAAGATCCGTACCGTGCAAGACGCAGTTTCATACATCGAGCAGCACGCGAAGGCAAGCAAGTAAAGCTGTCCCTCAAAATTCTGTTTAAAGCCGACACATTCCAGGAAGGAGCCTTGCGAACATGGCATCCGTAGACGAGCGGGTAAAGCAAATCATTGTGGAGCAGCTGGGGGTAGATGAGGGCGAGGTCACGCCTAATGCATCGTTTGTCGACGACCTGGGTGCCGATTCGCTGGACACGGTCGAGCTGGTAATGGCCTTCGAAGAGGCGTTCGACATCGAGATTCCCGACGAAGAGGCGGAGAAAATCCGTACGGTGAAAGATGCCGTCGACTACATCAACGCACACGCGAAAGGATCGAAGTAGTTTGCCACGTCGCGTCGTCGTAACGGGCATCGGACTCATCTGCGGCGTCGGCAATAGCGCTTCCGAAGTTTGGCAGGCGCTGCTGGCCGGCACGAGCGGCGTGGAGCGCATTACCGCCTTCGACGTCTCCAACTTCTCCTGCCAGATCGGCGCCGAAGTTAAAAACTTCGATCCCCTGCACTATGTCGAGAAGAAGGAAGCGCGCAAGATGGCGCGCTTCATTCACCTTGCCATCGCTGCGGCCGACGATGCGCTGCAATCAGCTAACTACAAAGTTGAAAACGAAGAGATGGCCGAGCGCACCGGCGTGTCCATCGGCTCAGGCATCGGCGGATTCGATGTCATTGAGCGCGAGCACAATAACCTGCTGAATGGCGGCCCGCGCAAAATCTCGCCTTTCTTCATTCCTTCTGCCATCGTGAATCTCGCGGCGGGCCAGGTCAGCATGCGCCACAACGCCAAAGGTCCGAACGAGGCGACGTGTACCGCATGCACCACCAGCGCCCACTCCATTGGCGATGCCTCGCGCATCATCAAGTACGGCGATGCCGACGTGATGATTGCCGGCGGCTCTGAAGCTGCGATCACCCCGATGGGCGTGGGAGGCTTTGCCGCCATGCGCGCGCTGTCAACCCGTAACGATGATCCACATCACGCCAGCCGTCCCTGGGACAGGGACCGCGACGGGTTCGTCATCGGCGAAGGCGCCGGTATTTTGATCCTCGAAGAACTGGAACACGCCAGAAAGCGTGGCGCTCAGATTCTTGCCGAGATAATTGGATACGGCATGAGTGCTGACGCATATCACATTACTCAGCCTGCGGAAGATGGCGACGGCGGATTCCGGGTCATGCGCAATGCCATGCGCGACGCCGGCATCACGCCGGAGCAAGTCAGCTACGTCAACGCCCATGGAACATCCACCCCGCTGGGCGACGAGATCGAAGCCACCGCCATTAAGCGCGCCTTCGGCGAGCATGCTTACAAGATACTGGTCAGCTCTACCAAGTCGATGACCGGGCATCTGCTGGGAGGCGCCGGAGGACTGGAGGCGGGAATCACCGTGCTGGCGCTGCGCGATCAGATTGTGCCGCCGACGGTCAATCTGGACAATCCCGGTGAAGGCTGCGACCTGGACTTCGTTCCTCACACCGCGCGCAAAGCCCAGATGGAGTACGCCATGTCGAACTCCTTCGGCTTCGGCGGAACGAACGGGTGCCTGGTGTTTAGAAGGTGGACGGAGTAGGACGTCAGTCAGACAGGCGCATTCTCCAGTGACACGATGAACTGAATGCCGGGCACAGTCTTGTTGCGAAGTCGTATGTCGTTGGTGATGAATAAGTCCGTCCCAACCGATCCTGCACATGCCAACTGCACGGCGTCCGGAGCTCGCAGCGCCCGGTCCCGACGCAAAGCGGCATACAATTTCGCTGCTTTCACGTCGAATGGAACTACTACTGAGCTTGCGGTTATGGCGTTCTCATAACGCGCACAAAGGTCGGAGTCGCCCTCCTCGGCTGGCTTTACCAAAATCTCACCTAGTGTAAGGGCGGATGTAAGAAGCTGGTCGCCACGCAACAGCATGCTTGCTCGCAGACGCTGCACTCTTCGGGAAAGCTCGCCATAATCCTCAAAAAGATAAATGAAGAGGTTGGTATCCCAGAATATTCGGCTCATCACCAACCCTCGCGCAATCGTTTTACATACTGATCAGCATGTTCGGAGCGCCACAGGGCACGGCCGCTCCCCGCCAGGGCTAACAATGGGTCGTTCTCTGCGGCTTGGCGCGCTGTGTTCTCGGACCATCGTTTGTACCAGTCCAGCAGCTCAAGATAACGATCTGGGAGGTCCTTAGGCGAAGGCGTCAGTTTGGCGCCTTCGCGCGCCGGATGGTACGGGTCTCCTCGGCGATAGAGTCGACGATAGCCGTCAGGAGTTTCGAACAACATGCGATATCTTCCCGGGTTCGGCGGCCGGTTGGCGACACAGTGCTGCACGGCATGAACGTAGACTCCAGGCCGCTGAGGCTTCACCAGGCCTTCTCGAGCGGCGCGGTCTACGATCTCCTCAATCGAGAACGAACTCCGTTTGGGATTTTCACGATGCAACAACGCGGTCGCCAGCCATACCTCATCAGCAACTTTTACCTCGACCTTTGATGAAACGGTCATGACAGGACCTCCTGATCAACAATTAAATGACGAAACCTATTGTACTTAGTATTAATGTATTGTCAAAACCGAGAATACAGGGACAAAAAAGCCGCTGATTACTCAGCGGCCTTAGGTGTTTCAGAAGCAAGTCTTAGTCGTTGTCAGGCCCGGTCGGAACCGGAACCGTTCCCGGATGAATCGGGTGCTTGTGATCCAAGTCGTAGTATTCCCAAACGCGAGTGCCTTTGACGCCGGGGATCGGCTTATCCTGCGCGGCGCTGAGACGGATGCCGTTGTCGGGCAGGTTAAAGTTTCGCTTCAGGGTGAACATCGACTCACGGAAAGGCGTGTTCAGGCTGATCTGCGGATAGGCCAACGCGAAGATGGGGAAGCTCTGGCCGTTAGACCAGACGGTTGCGGTGTAGTCGGCGACCATTCGTCCCGAGAAGGTATCGGGCAGCCATGAGAGCTGCATGGGGCCACCGAGCTGCGCCGCCTGAAACCAGGTCTGACCGCCATCGTTCGATTGAATATATCCCTCGCGCAAGCTGCAGCTATTGCCACAGTTCCCATTGGGGTAGAAATAGTAATTCACTCCAATATGAGCTGTGCTCCCGGCGGTGTTGGGATCGATTCCAATTCCGTGGATGAAGTGATCGACGGTGCTGGTGACGGGGTCGATTGGAACGCGTTGTTTCGCTGTCCAGTGCGTGCCATCGGTCGAGGTACTGTAGACGATGTCGTTCTCCGAGCATCCGCTGCGGAAGCCGCAATCCGGCCACGACATGTAGATGGTGCCGCCTCCGTCGATGGCCGCCGAGGGCAAGCCGGCGCTGCGCAGATCGCCATCCTCACCGCGGCTGGGAGCGTTGGCAATGGTGATTGAAGCACCCCAGGTTGAGCCGCCGTTGGTTGAGGTGAACGCGCTCATGCCGCCGCCAAAATCGGCGTAACTCACCACAACCGTACCGTTCGGCAACACCAAAGGCTGGCCGCCGATGCCGGAGTCCTGGGAGGCATTTCTCTTAGCAACGCCCCACGTGGCGCCCCCGTCGCTGGATGTGCTCATGTAAAGAACATCGCCAAAGTTGGGGCTGTCCCACTCGGTATAGCAGTTGCCGTAGAACGGGCTGCTCAGCCAGTTGTCGCAGACGATCCAGTTCTTGTCGGAGTCGATGGTCGAGGTGACCAGCACCGGGTTGGACCAGGTCAGTCCGTCGGTCGACCGGCTGGTCGCCACCAGATCGTTATTGCCGATAGGCAGGGTGGAGATGAGCCACATCCCATGCTTGGCGTCGTAAGCGACCGCGGCATCGCTGGCCGCCGAGTTGCTCCCACCCTGGTACCACTGGGTGAGGCCGGGAAGCAATCCGTTGGTCCAGGTCTGGCCGCCATCTTTCGATGTTGCGAAACCGATGTCAGCCCCGCCGCCGTTGGAGATGCGTGCGACCTGGAATGCTGCGACGATGGTGTTGCCATAAGCGAAGGCCCCAGGCTCGACTTCGGTCTGATGCTGGCTCGTAGCATTGGTGAAGGGATCGAAACTCAGCTGGAGCAGGTTGGCACTCTGGGCAAATCCAGAAATGACAGTTGCGAAAGTGAAGATGAAAAGCAACAGCAGAAGACTGCCGATCGAAAGAAGACGAGGGACGCCTTGAGGCTTAGTCATAAGAAAACTTTTCCTTTGCTAGAACATGTGTGATTGACAGCAATGAGCAGACAAACCTCGCGTGCTGTTGGAGTTATCTCCAAGATAGGGGACCTGGATGAGCAGAGTAGTTGAGACGATGGAACTTTATCGCGCGCAGCCACGGCGCGTCAACTATACGCGTAGTAGAAACTTAGACTCTGAGCCACAATGCAGCTTTTATGGCAACGGCTGCCGCTCGACAGGCGCTTCCCACAGCTCGATGCGGTTCCCTTCGGGATCGATGATCCAGCCGAATTTACCGTAGTCATAGCTTTCAACTTTATCGTCGACTTGCACTCCCTCGGCGCGCAAGGAGGCCAGAAGTTGCTCCAGGTTTTCGACACGGAAGTTCATCATGAAGGGGGCGCGACTGGGCTCAAAATATTTCGTGCTCTCGGGAAAGAGCGCCCACACGGTCATGCCGGTCTTTTCCGGCTCCTCGGCTTCCCGCCAATTAAAAGGCACGGTCTGACTGTGATCGCGCTTCATCCCCAGGTGCTTCTCATACCACTCATACATCGCATTCGGATCCTTGCACTTTATGAAAAGCCCGCCCAGACCTGTGACTCGCTTCACTTCGTCCTCCTGATTACCTGCTGGATTCTAGCAAACGGCCTTGCCAACAACCCGCGCTGAGCATAGGGTAGTTTCCAGCTTTTGGGGTGAACCGTGTTCGACCTGAGTTTTGTGTTGGTGGTGGCCGGGCTCGCTTTCGGCGGCCTAACGGCCCTGATCGGGTTCGGCGGATTTCTTACCGCATGGTTTCATCGCTCCATGGGATCTCCACTTCCCTTGCCTACGCTGCATAACGCTCGCGAGAGAAACTGGTATCTGGGGGTCGCCGCCGCAGGAGTGATGGTGTGGGGAGTGGCGCTGCTGGTCAGCTTGCGCATCGCACCGTAGGCAGCGACAACATCCCTTCACCGCTGTCATCCTGAGCGGAGTGAGAGAGCGCGAGCGAGCGAACGCAGTCGAAGGACCCCTATCTCCCGCAAATCATCCGAAGAGTTTTGGCTGTTCATCCTCCTTCCCTGCCAATTTAGCCATCTGTGCGATGTAGCTGTCGGCGTCGAACTTCTTTCGAGCTGCGTCGCCGGACATGTACCGAATCGTCCCATAGATAGGTCGCTCGAACCACGGCCGATCAAACTTGCCGGCAATCGCCCATGCAATGCCGGCGTATCCGTTGGGATCGCGGCCATCGAGGAAGTATTTGTCATTCAGGTAGACAGCTGTCTGATAGGCGACCTGCGGTGAGGGACTCCACTCCAGAATCTTCTTCGCCCAGTACATGCGCATATAGTTGTGCATCCATCCGGCGTAGAGCATCTGCTGTTGCGCGGCGTTCCATAAATCGTCATGGGTCTCGGCGGATTCCAGTTGTTCGAGCGCGTAAACGATGGGCCGCTTGTCTCGGGCGTGTGCCGCCAAGGTGCGGTGCGCCCAATCGGGTGCGCTCTCGATGGAGTCGTAGAGCTTGTTGAAGTGCGCGAAGTTGATGGCCAGCTCGCGCCAGGTGATGAGCTCGTTGAGATAGGCATCTTTGGCCGTGCGCGGTGCATTGGATTTTTCAACCGCGAGCGCCACGGTGATAGGGCTGATCTGTCCAAAGTGCAGATACGGCGAGAGCCGGCTGCTGCCGTCCACCTCGGGTTTGCCATGGCGCTCGGGGTAGCGCGTGAGCTTATGGGCAACAAAGTCATGCAGCAGCTTCAGGGCTTCGCTGGTTCCTCCGCGAAATGAATCAACCGGAGCGACCGAGCGATCGAGTAGCTTCCAACCGTCTGTGATGTCGAACGAGCCGTCGTCCGGCAGTGAGCGCAAGCCCGTGGGTTTCTGCCATTCGACTTTGGCGCGAGGGTTTTTCTGCGGCTGGAGGAACTCGTCGAACTTCGCTTGCAACCTGGGTCGAATGGTTCGCGCGGCGTATTGCTCTTTCTCCAGCAGCTTCGATGGCACGATCACATCGGCATCGACCGTCCAGAGCGGGATGTTCAGCTTCTTCGTCGCGAGCTCGCGCCAATGATCAGGCTCGCGCAGCGGATTCTCATCACCAACGACGATTGCCGCCTTCACCTCATCGCAGAACTTGGTCAGATGATGGTTGGGATAGTGGCGCAAAACAAATCCAATGCCGCGTTTGCGCGCGCGCTCCGCGATGTCGGGGACGCCCTGCGCAAGGAACGCATAGTGTCGCAAGTTGGCGTGAGGATAGAACGGCACCGGGGCGAAGAAGATCACCACCGGCTGTTGCAGCGCGTTAGCAGCCTCAACCGCCACATCCAGCGCAGGATTGTCGAGTGCGCGTTGAGCGCGCTGCATCCAGTAGACGACGGTCTTGCCCGAAGGATCGGGCGCGCCGTCTCGGCGCGCTGTGACGCGTGGATTCGAAACCAACCGCTCAAGCTTGTCCATATGTATGTGCTGAGCCCGCGGTGGGCGCACCGGGGCAATTCGCGTGGGGGGACGCCTGAATTTTAGATGCAAAGACAACGCGCGCGCTGGCCTGTCGTCACAGGCGTTCAGCACTCGCAACCGATTCGCTTGCCAGAATCGCATCCGCCACCGCGGCCGCCTGCACCGATGCCCTTACGTCATGCACGCGCACAATATGTGCTCCCTGAAGAATGCAGGCGACCATGGCGGCAAGCGATCCATTCAATCTGTCGCTCACCGGTACATCACGGCCAGTACGCTGGACAATCGCTCTTCCGATAAATGACTTTCGCGAGACCCCAGCTAACAACGGGAAGCCTAGCCTGTGGAATTGCCGGAAATTCGCCAGCAAGGGATAGTTGTCCTCGAAATTCTTGCCAAAGCCAAAGCCCGGATCGAGCACGATACGCTCGCGGCGAACTCCGGTCTCGAAAGCCAGCTGCACGCAATTCGCGAGGTCGTGCTCCACCTCGGAAACGATGTCAATTGCCTTATTTAAAGTTCGCCACTCGGTGGGCCGCCCGCGCGTATGCATCATCACCACTCCGCAGCCAAGCTCCGCGCAGATTGCAGCCATTGCTGGATCCCATTGAAACGCGCTGACGTCGTTGACGATCTCCGCGCCGGAATTGACGGCTGCGCGTGCTACCGCGGCCTTATAGGTGTCAACTGAAAGCACTGCCTCCGGCCGCTCTTGACGTACTGACTCCAACACCGGAAGCACGCGATCCAGTTCTTCCTGAGGGCTTACCGACGGCTTCGGCCCGGTCTCACCATGTAGAACTGTGCCGGGCCGGGTGGACTCGCCTCCGATGTCGAGGATGTCCGCGCCCTCGTCCAGCAGCCGCAGCGCATGCTCAATCGCTGCCTCAGGGCGAACGAACCTGCCGCCGTCGGAGAAAGAATCGGGGGTGACGTTAACAACTCCCATTACCAGCGTACGAGTTCCGAGCTCCAGACCTCTGGTTCGCAACCGCCAGGAATAAGAGGGACGCATGTCGGAGATTCTAGTCTCCTTTGGAAAGCAGCGAGCGAGTCCTATTTATCGATTGATGCCCACAAAAGTAATGGTTCGCGTTGCAAATCAGCCGCTGTCGTTCATTCCGCGCATCCCAGTGGGTATCTGGCACCACTGCGTAGGTCGACTCGCCGCCCTCGTCCGGGAAGCGATCAAGGGTGTAGCGACGCAGCACGAACTCGATGGGGCCGCCTTCGGGACCGGTAGCGCGAATGAGCGAGCAGAGCCACTGCCATCGGCAGCGGCCTAGTCCTGGCTGGCCGGGAAGAGACGTCCACGCGCCATGGGTACGCCGAAAATATAGACTGGCGCAACAATGGAGAACGCACGATGAAATTCAAAGCTACCCGTTTGACCTTGGCGCTCGCGGCCGTGGTGGTCTCTGGGCACCTGATTCCCGAGGCCAACGCGCAGACCAGGGGGCCATCCTGTCAGTGGACCCTTGGCATCAACGGCAATCTGTGCGGGTTCCGTCCGTTCTCTGCGAATTCGCTGTGGAACACCAGGGCGGACAACATGCCGACGGACCCCAACAGCGCGGCAATTCTGGCAAGCATCTCGAAGCGCGGCCTACTCATCGACGCCGAGGTTCCTTACGTCGTGGTGGATAGCCGAACGCAACCCCTGGTGCCGGTGTCCGTCGCGGTCACCGGAGCGAACGACAATTGCATCGGAAAAGTATGCTACGCACCTTTCCCGCTGAACCCAGGGTGGACCCAGAAGGGTCAGAACCCCGGCGCGCTGGACTTCCACGGAATCGTCGTCGACCGGGCCAAGGGCATGGCGTGGGAGGCAGAGGGTCTCAACTTCGCCAATGGACAGTGGGAAACACAAACGCTAGCAACCTGGAACCTCTACGGCGGCGACTATCAGCGGCCATGGCTTACGCCTGCCGGCATGGGCGGGGGAGCATCATGGATGGGCGGGCTGCTCACCTATGACGATGCCGCAGCGGACCAAGTGAACCACGCCCTGATATTCACGCTGTCTCCCCAGGAGTTTCCCAACCGGAACGCACCGGTATGGTTCACCCCACCGGCCATGATGCCGTTGAAGTCCGACGGAACCTCGGTCGCGTATCCCGTGGGAACCGGCACTCGATTCGTCCTGCGCGCCGACTTCGACGAGACAGGCTACGGGCCAACCGCCAGGGCCATCATCCATGCCCTGAAAAAGTACGGGATGATTCTCCTGTTGCGCGGATCGGACATGTACGTCACCGCGACCGGCGACTCGCGATGGCCTTTGTCCGAGATGAGGTCCCTGCGGAAGATCATGCCGTCCGACTTCAGGGTCGTGCTCACCCAGCCGCGGTACACCTGGCACACCAAGGTATGGCCCAACTAGGGCATTCGTCGTGGGTATGTTTGCTGGCCCGGCTGTCGACGTAATCAAAGGAGTTGCCGGCTATATTCGGCGACTGGACCAGTCGGTCACAGCAGTGTCATCAAAGAGTCGGCTAGAAAATGTGCCAGGTAGTAACTCACATCAACAACCTGGAGTCGATTGACCGATGGTTCACTCTCAGGTAATTCCAACAACAGCATGTCGCCCGCGTAAGCCGGTGTAGAATCCGAGTTGAAGCTGTATGTACCCGGCCCGGCAGTTCGCTTCGATCCTCATTCTCCTGCTGCTCACGCAAGCCCTTGCGTTTGGCGGGAAGAAGACGCCATCGTCCAAAGCCGAGGCCTCGAAGCTGGACCGCGACATCGAACAGATCCTGACCGACCCCGAAGCTGCGCGTGCGTGGTGGGGAATCTATGCCGTTTCTCTTGACACCGGCAAACAGATCTACGCGCTGAACCAGGACAAGCTCTTCACTCCAGCGTCGAATGAAAAGCTCTTTACCACTGCCGCCGTCTTCGCGCTGATCGGGCCCAGCTATCGCTTCAAGACCACGGTGGAAAGCACCGGCTCCTTCGATAAGTATGGTCGCCTTGATTCCGACCTCGTGCTGGTTGGCCGCGGCGATCCTAACCTTTCCGGCCGCACCTTGCCGTACAACCTGAAAACGGAGCGCAAGGTACCGCCGATCCAGGTCTTGCAGGACCTGGCCGACCAACTGGTACAGAAAGGCCTGAAGTTCGTCGACGGCGACGTGGTTGCCGATGACTCGTATTACGTATTCGAACGATACGGCGAAGGGTGGTCGCAAGACGATTTGGTTTGGGAGTGGGGCGCTCCCGTCTCGGCGCTTACCATCAACGACAACGTCATCTTCGTCAACATCCTTCCGGCGAGACCATCGCCGGCGAACGCGCATTTCTGAACGTCACTCCATTCCCCGAGTACTACCGCATTGAGAACCGGGTGCTGACCACGCCAAAAGGTACAGAGCCGCGCAAGATCTACATCAACCGCGAGCCCGGCTCGAACCAGCTCACCATCTGGGGCAACATTCCGCAAGACGACCCGGGTGCCGGCGAGGCTCTGGCCATCGATGATCCGGCTGAGTTTGCGGCGAAGCTATTTCGCGAATTGTTGGAGCAGCGCGGCGTCGTCATCTATGGTCGCCCTCGCACGCGTCACACCGAACTGGCTTCGTTGCAGACGTTCTCGGTAACCACCGTAGCGTCGGGCGGAGGCGGCGACGCGGCGACACGCATGAATCCCGCGCCGCTCGTGCTGGCCAGTTATCAATCGCAGCCGGTGCTGGAAGATCTGCGCGTCATCAACAAGGTGAGCCAGAACCTGCATGCCGAGCTTATGCTGAGGCTGCTCGGCAAAGAGAAGGGTACGTCGGGCTCCATCCAGGGCGGATTGGAAGTGCTGCGCGGCTTCCTCATGGGAGCGGGTCTGAGTCCGGATGATTTCGTCTTCTATGACGGATCCGGACTGTCGCGGGAAGACCTGGTCACTCCCGAAGCGCTGGTGCAGTTGCTCATCTATGCGCACAAGCAAAGCTGGGGCGAACTCTTCGAAGACACGCTGCCCGTCGCCGGCGTTGATGGCTCGCTGGCCGATCGCTTCAAGAACACGCCCTTACAAGGTGTAGTGCGCGGGAAGACCGGCTCGCTGACGCACGTCAATTCCCTCTCCGGTTATGCGACGACGCAGAGCGGCGATCACATTGCGTTCTGCATCGTGGCCAACAATCACACCATGCCTACCAAGAAGGCCCTCGACACTATCGATCGCATCCTGGTGAAGATTGTCGAGGACGGGAAGTAAGCACCGGCAGTTTGCCGACGCTACATGAGAATTTTCTAGTATTGAGGAACCTGCAGGAGAAGACCTTCGATCATTGAGAAGTGTTTGCGATTCCTTGTCACCAAGGTAAGATTCTCCTCCATTGCCGCAGCCGCAATCAATGAATCAAAACCTGCAAGCCGTGCGACTTTGCGTACCTCTTAAGGAGCTCATACGCTCGTAAACCGGTCGAACCTTGAAGCGGCACGACTACGTAATCTGAGAGGAAGTTGTCCGTTCGAGCGAGCTCTTCCTTATTCCTGGCACCGACGATGAGCTCCAAGGCTGAAACTTGCGAGGGTGCCCATGCTTCAGGCAACGCGTCGATATACTCTTGGGCGCGTACGTTGCCGCGGTATACATCTATCAGTACATCACTGTCGACTAAGTAGGGCATGCACGCCGATTCGGATTGGAGATCGCTCAGCCGCGAAGGTTACGACGCAGCGAGTTGACATAGTCCACACTGTCACCCATATCGGTACGGTCACTCCACATACCGAAGATGCCAGAGCTCTCGATGGGCGGCAACTTTCCCTTCAGGCGATCAGCATACGACGGTACGCGAACTTCAACGATGGTTCCTTCGTGGAGGTTAACGTCTTCCAGGGGCTTGAAAACGCCGCGTTCGTAGCGAGCCGTTATGGTCATGACTTTTTAAATCGTACCACTATTTGCTTGTACGGCTGGATCCTCGACCGTTGACGGATTGGTGTTCTTGATACCATCGAAGGGTGAGCACTACTTCCGAAGTTCGCGTTCGTTTTGCTCCCTCGCCTACCGGCCAACTGCACGTTGGCAATGCCCGTACTGCGCTGTTCAACTGGCTGTTCGCGCGCCAGAAACACGGGACGATGGTCCTGCGCATTGAAGACACCGACCTGGAGCGCAGCGAAGCCCGCTACGAAACGCAACTGCTCGATGACCTGAAGTGGCTTGGGCTCGATTGGGACGAGGGCCCGGACGTGGGCGGTCCGTACGCCTCGTACCGGCAGAGCGATCGCCTGGCAATCTACCGCGAGCATGCCGAGCGCCTGGTGAGCGAAGGCAAGGCTTACCTCTGCTTCTGCTCGCAGGAAGAATTGGAGCACGACCGCGAAGCAGCGATGGCCGAAGGACGCTCGCCGCTGTATCCCGGCACATGCCGCGGCCTTGACCCGGCGGAGGCGCGTCGCCGCCGCGCAGCGGGAGAGCAGGCGGCGATCCGCCTGCGCATTCCTGAGCACCCGATCCGCTTTCACGACATCGTGCGCGGCATCGTGGAGTTCCCCAACGAAGCGGTCAGCGATCCCATCATCCTGCGCTCGTCAGGGATTCCCGTCTACAACTACGTCGTGGTGGTCGACGACGCGCTGATGAAGATCACGCACGTGATTCGCGGCGACGATCACCTGTCGAACACGCCCAAGCAGGTCGCGCTCTATGAGGCGCTGGGCTGGCCGGTGCCGGAGTTTGCGCATCTGTCGACCATTCTCGGCAGCGATGGCAAGCGGCTTTCGAAGCGTCATGGCGCAACCTCGATTGCAAACTTTCGCGACATGGGCGTGCTGCCCGAGGCGCTGATGAACTACCTGGCGCTGCTGGGCTGGGCGCCGAGCGGCGGCACGCGCGAGATCTTCTCGCCCGACGAGCTGAAGAAGGAGTTTCGCTGGAGCGTGTCACCCCGGCGGCCGCAGTCTTCGACATGGAGAAGCTGTACTGGCTCAACCGGCACTACATCAAGCAGAGCCCGCCCGAGCGCATCGAGAATCTGGCGCTGCCGTACTTCGTTCAGGCAGGCTACATACCGACCGATCCGTGCATTCGCATTGCGCAGTGGTTCAGCAAGGTGGTCGCGTTGCTGGTGCCGTCGGTGAACAAGCTCGATGAGCTGCCGGCAAAGGCGAGCCTCATCTTCCACGTCGATGCCGCTGCCGCGCTAGCTTCGCCCGATAACGCCGAGGTGCTTGGC
Organism: uncultured Acidobacteriaceae bacterium; assembly: GCA_963819645.1. Lineage (GTDB taxonomy): Bacteria > Acidobacteriota > Terriglobia > Terriglobales > Acidobacteriaceae > CAVVDY01. Next base: position 679,945 of record CAWFWZ010000001.1, on the reverse strand, counting down.
CTTACCCAAAGCGAACGACGTGCTCGCCGAGTTCCTGCAGCGGGTCGAAGCCGACGCTCCGCCGATGACGCCGGAGCGCTTCAAGGCCATCGTGAACGAGGTCAAAGAGAAGACCGGCGCCAAGGGCAAAGAGCTGTTCCATCCAATCCGCATTGTCATCACCGGATCGCACTCCGGACCTGAGTTCGACAAGCTGATTCCGATCCTCGAAGAGGGTTCGTCGCTGGAGCTGCCTACCCACGTCATGAACGTGCGCGAGCGGGTGGAGGCATTTCACTCGGCGTGGGTGCAAAAGTAAATGGCAACGCGTTCTGAGCCTAAGAAGCCTAAGGCGAAACCTGGGTATTACGGCGCTGTCAAAGATCCTCGCGACCGTCGCGATTTTCGATACGCGCCTGACGCTGCTCCAAAGAAGCTTCCGGCGAAGGTCGATCTGAGGTCTTTCTGCCCCCGCGTTCACGAGCAGGGCCATCCTCTCACCTGCACCGCACATTCTCTAGCTGGAGCTTTTCAGTTCGAGCAGCGCCGTCTCGGGCTGAAGGATTTCTCTCCTTCGCGGCTCTTCATCTTCTACAACACCCTCGCGTATTTGCGCGCAAAGCATGTCCCGAAGAAAGAAGGCGTCAACTTGCGTGCGGCGCTCAAGGCCGTCGCACGGCACGGCGTTTGCCCGGAAAAAGACTGGCCCTTCTCACTGACGAAGGCTGCGATGGCTCGCAAACCGAATCGCCACGCGTACGAGGTAGCCGAGCACCACAAGATCACGCGCTATGAACGCATCGTTATGGGGAGGCGTTCGCGGGCAGAGTTTCTGCGGCTGATGAAGTGCCGCCTGGCAGAAGGGTTCCCGTTCCTCTTTGCCTTCCTCGTCCACGAAAGCTTCGAATCTGAGCATGTCGCTAAGACAGGCATCATGCCGATGCCCAAGCGAGGCGAGCGGCTGAGAGGATGGCACGCCGTGATGGCCGTCGGCTACGACGACCGCCATCAGCGGATGCTGGTGCGTAATTCCTGGGGCTGGAGTTGGGGAATCAAAGGCTATTTCTGGATGCCATACGACTACATCGCGAATCCTCGGGTGACAGCCGATTTCTGGACGGTTCGCGGTGTCACGCCGAGGACCGAAGCTGACGTCACTTAGCTACTGAATCCGCGACAGCTCTTTGGAATACAGCTTGTTGTCGGGAAATTCCGTGGCCAGTCCGGCGAGCAGGACCTTCGCGGTGTGCGTATCTTTGTCGCGCAGCGCCGCAACTGCAAGCAGCAGCCGCGCGAATGGCGCCAGGTAGTGGCCCTTCTCGGCGACAATACGAAGCTGCTCAATTCCCTGCTGCTTGTCGGTCTTGGATCCCGTCCAGCTAAGCACCCACCGGACGGGTGCCGGGTTCGCACCCAACAGGTAATTCTCCGCGCCCAGCGAAAGGTAAGCATCGTAGCGCGTCGGGTCAATGGCGAGCAATTGCTGCGCCTGGACGCGAGCGGTCTTCATGTATCCCAGGCTCGCGATGTTGCGCTTCTCAATCAGGGCGGCATAATCGCAGCGCAATCCGTTCGCCAGCACCTTGGCGAACAGCGCATCGGTATCTTTAGGATTTTTCGCCAGAGCAGCATCGGCTAACGCGTCGGCCTTCTCAAGGTGCGAATCGAATTGAGCCTTCAGAGCCGGGTCTGGCGTAAGTTTGTGCCGCGCGTCGAAGTGGCTGTCGTCGATGAAGAGGTCCGACTCAAGCACGTGCAACCGCTCGAACTCTGAGAACAGATAGGCCGCCGCATCCGATACGTAGCCCATGGGATCGTTGGCCTTCGCCTGCTGATACTGCTGAAACGTGGTGTGGGCCCCAGAAAAATCGAGGTCGTACATCTGGCGATAACCGCGATCGAGATCGGGCGTACTCGCGACAGCCGGAAGAGCAAGGCAACTGGTCGCCGCAAGCAGCAGCGCCGAAGAGAGAAAGTCGCATTTTGTACAAGAACTTCAAATTAGTCTCAAGCTAGCAATTCTTAGTTAGATGCAACTGGAGCACGATTCTAGTCTTAGTCTGCTTCGAATTGCACTGAATGTTCAGACTTCGGAAACGCCCGAAAGTTTCAGTCCGCTTGTAAACGATAAGTAAACAGAGCACGTTACGGTAGTTACCGGCACGTAATTGTCTCCATCGCATGGTGATTGAATCTGGCTGGTCGACGCGGTAAGCTGCTGGCTCACCTTGCTTTTCCAGGAGAACAGGATGCTTCGGCAAAGAGCGGTTCGTCGCGCACTGCTGATCGGCTTTGTAGTCGTGACCTCAATTTTCGTCTTTGCTAAGCAGGACGCCGCATCGTCCAGCGATCCTCGCTTGAAGAACGCTTACCGCTTCGAGCGCGCGGGATGGGTTTACGTTCACCTGGAAGGCTCGCCCTCTGAGATTGGTTTTCAGCACGGATACCTGCTTGCGCCGGAAATCGTCGACGGCTTTAAGGCGATACAGTTCCTGGAAACACACGACAGCAAGCGCGACTGGAACTTCTTCCGCGATACCGCGCAAAACGTTCTCTGGCCGCACATCGAGGACGAGTATCGCCAGGAATTACAAGGCATTGCTGACGGTCTGAAGGCGCGTGGCGCGTCGCTCGATCTCTGGGACGTCGTCGCGCTGAACGCCAAGGAAGAAGTGCCCGACTATTACATCCCAACTCTCGAACGGCAGCAGAAGGGCACTGCGGCGGCGAGCCTGAAGGCGCCTGGCCATTGCAGCGCGTTTGTGGCCACGGGTTCGTGGACCAAAGACCACAAGCCGGTGATCGCCCACAACAATTGGAGCCCCTTTCCCGATGGCTCACGCTTCACGGTCATCTTCGACATTGTTCCCGCCAAAGGCTACCGCATGCTGATGGACGGCTTCCCCGGAATCATCGTCAGCGATGACGACTTCACGGTCACAGCTGCCGGGCTGATGATTACCGAAACCACCATCACCGGGTTCTCGCTTTACGACCCCAACGGCGTGCCTGAATTCGTACGCGCGCGCAAGGCAATGCAGTATGCAAACTCAATCAACGATTTCGTGCGCATCATGCTTGCGCAAAATAACGGAGGATATGCCAACGACTGGCTGCTGGCCGACAACAAGACCGGCGAAGTCGCGCGCTTCGAGTTGGGACTGAGGATGCACCGGGTGTGGCGCAGCAAAGACGGGTATTTTGTCGGCTCCAACTTCCCCAGCGATCCTGAATTCATCAAGAAGGAAACCAATTTCAATCCCGACGACCCTTCGAGTTCGATGAATGCGCGCCACAAGCGGTGGAACGAACTGATGACGCAAAACAAGGGGCAGATTGACGTTGTGCTGGCACAACAGTTTCTGGCCGATCATTGGGACAGCTACCAGAACAAGCAGGAAGCCAATGAGCGTACGCTATGCGGACACCTTGAGGATTCGCCTCGCGGCATGCCCGCGTGGGACCGGACTCCCTACTATCCGGATGGCGCGGTCACCGGCAAAGCTGCCGATAGCACCATGACGAAGAACATGTCGTTTATCGCTCGCGCCGGACATCCCTGCGGACAGGATTTTATTGCCGACAAGTTTCTCGCTGCGCATTCCGAGTACGACTGGATGAAGCCCGTGTTGAAGGACATGAAAGGCAATCCCTGGGAAGAGTTCAAAACAGGCGACCAAGCGAGTACGGGGCAATAAAAGGTATGGGCGATTACGAGAACATTTGGACGACAAGAATCCGGCAGCACCCAGAGCGCGCAGTTCCGGATCGCGCTCAGGAATTTCTAACGTCGGGGCAGGTGGCGCACGTCGGGTTTAACTACGAAGGCCGCCCCTATGTCATCCCCATGCTCTACGAGTACTCCTCCAAGCGGCCGGATCGAATTTATGTGCACAGCGGCCCGGCGAGCCGGATGCTCAATGCACTGGCTACGGGAATTCCCGTCTGCGCGACCGTCACCCAACTCGACGGACTGGTCTATTCGCGCGATGCGAAGTATCACTCGGCAAACTATCGTTCCGTGATGTGCTTCGGCCGCGGACGCCCGCTGGAAGATGAAGACGAAAAGCGTCAGATCTTTGAAGAAATGACGCTGCGCTACTTCCCCGGCCGCACCGCCGGGCGCGACTACATCCCGGCTCCGCCTGCGCATTTGCGCACGACAACCGTGATCGAGATCGTGATTGAAGAGATGACCGCAAAGATGCGGGAGGGTGGCCCACGGGGACCGAACGACGAAAACGATGCCGCGCTCGGAACCCGCGGCGTGGTTGACTTGTAAGGGGACGCTGGTAGAGAGACCTTCAGGTCCGAGTTCACCCTACTCCGATTCCAGCACCAGATAACTCATCCCGCCGTCGCGCTCGATCTGCAAAATAACGGGAGCGCCCGGCTTGACTGCGCGCAACTTCGCGCGGAGCGATGCGACATCTTCCACCGGCTGTCCGTTGACGCTGTGGATCACGTCTCCGGGTTCGGGACCTTCTCCCAGGAGTGCGGCTGCCGAAGTCTTGGCGGCGACCACCACTCCACCTGGGATGCGCAGGTCGGGCAGCATCTGTTGCAGCTGATGGTCCATGGTGATTCCGACAATTCCCAGGCGAGGCACTAGATTGTCGGGCCCGGTCACCATGTCGGCGAATCGCTGCGGATCGTCGGAGCGCTCAATCAGCTTGACCGAAAATGTAAGCGGCTTCTTGCCGCGCAGCACTTCGATCTGAGTAGTTTGTCCGACTTTGTACTCCAGCAAATCGAGCGAGAACTGGCGTACGTTCGTGACCTGCTTACCACCGACATTGACCACGACGTCGCCAATCTTCAATCCGGCTTTTTCTGCCGGAGAATCGGGCGTTATGTCTTCGAGCAGCACTCCGCGAGCAGTCGGCAGGTCCAGTCCCTCCAGCAAATCAGGAGTGATGCTACGTACGGCAACTCCAATTTCGCCGCGATGCACATGTCCCTCGGTGCGTAACTGCTCGTAGACGTTCTTCACCACGTTGCTGGGAATGGCGAAGCCCAGGCCTTCGTTACCTCCCGACTCCGAGATGATGAAAGTGTTGATGCCAACTACCTTGCCGTCGACATCCACGAGCGGGCCTCCGCTGTTGCCGGGGTTAATGGGCGCGTCGGTCTGAATGTAAATCGCGGGATTGTCAGGGTCGATCTGGCGCTCGGTCGCGCTGACGACGCCCATGGTGACGGAATTTTCAAGCCCCAGCGGACTGCCGAACGCGAACACAACCTGCCCCTGTTTCAGCAGGCTCGAGTCGGCGAACTCCAAGGCCGGCAGGTCTTTGGCGTCGATCTTCAGGACGGCCACGTCCGATAACTGATCCACACCGACAAGCTTGGCTTCGATCGGCCCGTGCACATCGTCCTGCGCCTGCTTCATGCCTTGTAAGCGCACGCGAATGCGCCGCGCGCCTTCCACCACGTGCGCGTTAGTCACAATGTAACCATCGGGAGTCAGGATGACGCCTGCGCCGATTCCGCGTTGCGGCGTCAGGTACGCAGTCGTGGTGTCGGTCTTATCGTTGTCGTTGTCGGAGCTGAGACCATAACCAATCGTCAGCACCTGCACGACGGATTTCGTCACCGCACTCGATAATTCCTGCACTGACTCGCTGAAGACATGGAGTGGATCTGTCTTGAGGGCTTTGACTGACTCAGAGGATTGCGTAGGCTGCTCGGTCTGGGCGACACCGCCAATGCCGAGCAGGAGAAACGACAAGGTGCCCAGGAGAATCGAGCGCACACGAACAGGCATGACCATGATTTTAAGCTGGATTTCAGAATCGGCTGGAGCTACTTGTTAATTCGCTTTTTTTAGAACCATCGTTCCATTTTCGTGTGGCCATCATCGCGACATCTGCCAGCGCAACCCTCCCCGCACCAGGATCGGTTGACCAAGGTTGACGTAAGGAGTGCGTGCGATCTCATAGCTACTGTTGGTAATGTTCTCTCCTGCGACGAATATGTCGACCGCTTTGTACAAGGGATGCGAGACGCTGCCGCTCAGCACAAAGTACGATCCCAGCGGCAGCAGGTTCTGGTCGTCGTCATATTCGTTACTGGCAGCGCGGCCTTGCAGAGCGACCAGGAACCGTCGAGGCGCTTGCCATGTAGCTTGAAAAGTCACATCGTTGCGGGGTACGAGAGGGATCAAGTTCCCTACCAGCGCCGGGTTTGCCGGGTACGACACAACCGTCGAGTTCACGAACTGATACGCCGCGGAGAAGTGCAGCGTGTCGGTGATGCGCAGATTCGCTCCCACCTGGAAGCCGGGGGTGCCGATCTTGCCCAGGTTTTCCCGCTGCCGAAGAATCAGCGCTGGAGTAACCACCAGCGTGACGTTCGCGATGGGGCTCGTCACATAGCCCCAGAAAAAGGTTCCGTTCACCTGCAAACGCTGATGCAACAGCGAAGCGCGCATGCCAGTTTCGAATCCGGCAAAATGCTCGGCCACCAGATACGGGTTCGCCAGCGTCTGCACATTGCCGACACGAAAACTGCGGTACAGCTCATTCAAAGTCGGAGCACGAAACGAGCGATAGCCCGATCCATACAGCACTACCCCGTTATCGAAGCGATAAGAGAGAGTGGCCCGCGGATCGAAGGAGTTCTGTCCCCGGTTGGGGTAGTAAGTAGTCGCTATCGTACCGCCGATCGGGGTGCGTGATGAGCTGGCGTCGAAGTTGCTCCAAAGATCCTCGCGGGCCGAGGCGGAGAGCGACAATCGGTTGGTGAGCTGAACGATTCCTTCAACGAAGGCGCCGAGATATTGCTGCCGTCCTCCGTTCGCCAGATTTGCCGTCGCTTTGCCCAGCACGTACGAAGTCTCGAGGCTGGTTCCCGTAACATCTTGACCGTCGAGCCCCGCCAGCAGGCTGAACCTCGAGTTGATCGCCTTCGACCATTGGCCGATGAATCCCATCTGCTGCACTGGCACATGCTGATCGTTCGTCAGCGACTCCGAATTGCGATTTGGGCCAATCGACGAAAATGTTTGATGATAGTTCTCTGTTCCACCGAACAGGCGCAGAGTGAATACGCCCGCTCGCGCAGATTGCCAGTCAGTGCCGAAACCGAGCTCACGCAGTGTGGTCGCATTGATCTGCAGGGGAGTGCCATTGTCGCGGTGCTCGCCATAGAGCGAGCCGTCCAGAAACATGCGTCCATGGTCGCCAAAGAAGCGCTCGACCTTCACCTCACCGGTGGAATGTTCGGAGGAAACCGGAGTATCGACCGAGCCGCGGATGTTCGCCGGCACATCGATGTAGCCATCGGTGTTGAATCCCTCGGCGCTCCCTGAAACGGCCCACTGTCCCGCGCGCACTCCGCCGTACGCCGAGCCGAATGGAGTGTTGTTGTTGCCGAACGAGCCCTCCATGGCAAAGTTCGTCAGCACCGACGAGCGCGTCTCAAGATTGATAACACCGCCCAACGCATCGTTTCCGTAAAGCGACGACACACCCCCGGGCACCACCTGCGCTTCATTCAACGAGGCCACCGGCACTCGCCCCCAGAAAATCCAGCTCCCGTAGGGATCGTTAATCGGGATGCCATCGTTCAGCACCAGAGCACGGCTTGCGCCGCTCGCGCCCAGTCCGCGCAGCGAAACACCTTGCGAGGTGGGATTCGCCGTCATGCTTCCTGAACGGCGGAGCAGCGAGAAGCCCGGCACCTGCCGCAACTTGTCGTCGATGGTAATCGCTCCAAACTGTTGCAGCGTAGCTGACGGAAGGATTGTAGTGCTGGGTTGTAGCTCGAGATCTTCAGCGCCGGTGGGCAAGATGGAAGTTCGGGTAGCGGTCACGTTCAGAGCCTGCCGGATCGCTGCCGGCGGCAAGACGATCACCAGTGGCATGTCGCCCGCTTTCCACGCCTGCGCCGTGGTCGCGAATCCGACCGCAGTAACCGTTAGCTCACCAGCAGTTCCCGAGACTTCGGAAAAGCTGAATGCACCCGCGGCGTTCGTGGTCTGGCGCAACGCTGTCCCATTCGTGCGGAGAACAACATCGGCCGAAGGAATAACCGCGCCGCTCCGGTCCTTGACTGTGCCGGATACGTTCTCGGCCGCAAAGCACACGAATGGTGCGGCTATCGCGAAGGCGGCGACCAGTGTGCCGACATAAGCGAGCGAGCTAGCACGGCTGCAGTGACGAGCTAAAGCAGCAATCCACATCACTGCGAGTCTACCTGTGAAAGTCGAATGCTGTCTCGCACCACAGCAGGAACTGCGCCAGCGCATTTACGACCCAAGCACCACTGTCATTCACAATCAGAATGCCCGGTTGTCACGGCGCCGTGTTGAGCGGCCCATTCCACAAAGCCGGACGGTGCGTTGCGCACATCCTGTAGGCTGGCTCCCTTTATGCTCTTGATGTTCTGCCACTTGATGCCGGCGAGATCGGTGTTTCCCAGGTCGGCGCCGTCGAGTGTTGCGCCGGCAAGATTGGCGCCGCTGAAGTTCGCAGAACAGAAATCGGCTTCGCCCAGGTCGGCGTCTTGAAGCTTCGCAGAACTGAAATTGCTGTTGCGGAAATTCGCCGCATGCAGGTTTGCGGCTGTGAAATCGACATCCCGCAAATCGCTATTGCGAGCGTCTACCGCATTGAAGTTCGCGCGTGTCAATCCCGCATGAGGCAAGCGGACGCCCTGCAGAAACGCTCCTGACACGTCGACTCCCACCAGCGGAACGCCATCTTCATCCAGCTCCTGCAAGCGCTTCGATCCGCCCTCCACTGCCGCCCTTACCCTGCGCGGTGTTGATAACCTGCCATGCCTGATAGTGCTTCTGCTTCAGGCGGTCGCCCGACTCGCTGAAGTAGAAAATAACTGCGATCAGTATCGAGAAGCTGCCGAGGTACTCCAGAACTTCGAGAAACGACCACCGGCTGAGCACATATGCCAGCCAGTCAAACGGATGCTCGATCGCCAGCAGCACAACCATTCCAACACTGTTTGCTGCGGCACGTCGTTCCCGCCACGGCTCAGGACGCTTCCTGGGTGCATGCAATATCATGAGCGAACTACTCCTCGTTTGCTGCTCCTCATGTGACTCCGTTCGCACGATTTGGTGACGGCTCCCCGCCACTTTGTAAAAACATTTACGCCCCGTAACTTTCGCCGCGAAGGAACGTCTTAACGCGCAGTAAGGCAGCGTGGTACATTGCTGGGCACCGGCTGACTGCTGCGATCCAGTGGTTGCCACCTAGGTGGGGGATCCTCGAAATATCTCAGGAAGAAAACATTTGCCTTGCGGGAAGAAATCCCAGAAGATACCCCGCACGTAATCAATGTGGGTGAGGTCGCCTTGACAGTGGCCCGCTCCAACAACGGTAGAGGAGATTAACACATGACGAAGTCGATGAAGTCCCTGATGATGGGCGCAGCCCTGGCTGGTTTCATGACCGGCGACTCCCTCGTCGCGCAGACCAACTCCAGCAGCAGCGCCGTTTCCTCCGCGGACAACGGTTCCTATGCCACCGATTTTTCCAAGGACAAGCACGCCTGCAAGGGCCAGAACTCCTGTAAGGGCAAGGGCGGCTGCAAGTCTAGCGACAACGGCTGCAAGGGAAAGAACTCCTGCAAGGGCAAGGGCGGCTGCGCGACCGACGGCTCCAAGCCACCACAGTAAATCCGGTCCAACATCCAAGGGGGCCGGGGCCAACCAGCTTCGGCCTTTTAGCATTTTCAAGAAGAGCCAGGGCCTCGAATTTTCCAATGCCTGCTAATCGCTTCAACGGTTTTACCGAATACGGAGTCGGAATCGGACTGCGCATTCCGCACTACAACCACATCCTGGAGAAGAAGCCGGTCGTCGACTGGTTTGAAATCATCTCCGAAAACTTCATGGTCGACGGCGGCCGCCCGCTGCACGTGCTCGATCAGATTCTGGAGCAGTACCGCGTGGTCCAGCACGGCGTCTCGATGTACTTCGGCTCGGTTGAGCCGCTCAATCGCGAGCACCTGAAGCGCCTGAAGACGCTGGTGCGCCGTACCAATACGCCGTGGCTTTCCGATCACCTTTGCTGGGGCAGCGTGGACGGCAGCTACTCGCACGATCTGCTGCCGATGCCCTACACGTTCGAGGCGGCGGAGAAGACGGCGCAGAAGATTCGCGAGGTGCGCGACTTTCTGGAAGTGCCGGTCGTGGTCGAGAACGTCAGCAGCTACGCCGAGTTTCACGCCTCCGAGATGACGGAGTGGCAATTCCTGACCGAAGTGGTGGAGCGCGCCGACTGCGGCATTCTGCTCGACGTCAACAACATCTACGTCTCGTCGCGCAATCACAGCTTCGATCCTTATGATTACGTGAACAGCGTGCCCCATGAGCGCGTCGCGCAGATCCACATTGCCGGGCACTCGAAGTTCGAGAAGTACATCCTCGATACGCACGATCATCCCGTGATCGATCCGGTATGGGACCTGTACGCGCGCGCCATTGAACTTATCGGCCCGACGGCGACGTTGCTGGAGTGGGACGACCACATTCCGTCGTTCGACGAAGTCCACGCCGAAGCGCTGAAGGCCCATCGCTACGTCGCCGAGAAGGTGGGCGCCTGATGGCACTCGACCACATCCAGCGCGCCATGTTCGACGCAATTCGCCAGCCGCTCACCGCCGACGAAGGCATGCGCCAGCGCTCGCGCGATGGCAAGTCCCTTCGCGCCGTGGCCGAAGAAATCATCAAGCCGAACGATCGGCTGACCTCCTTCGAGCGGCTGGAAATTTACAACCGGCAGTACTGGTTCCGGATTCTGTCAGCGCTATCGGAAGACTTCCCCGGACTGCGCGCCATCATCGGCGAGTCGCGCTTCGACAAGATGGCGGTCGAGTATCTATACGACTGCCCGTCGCAGTCGTTCACCCTGCGCAATCTGGGCTCGCGGCTGGAGTCGTGGCTGCGCCAGCATCCTGAGCACATCGCCGGAAACGAGCAGATCGCGCTCGACATGGTTCGCCTGGAGTGGGCGGAGATCGAAGCCTTCGACGAAGCTGCGCGGCCTCGGCTCACCGAAGCCGACCTGCCGGCGCTCGGCCCCGATCCGCACTTCCAACTCCAGCCATACATTCGGCTGCTCGACTTTGAACTATCCCGTCGATGACCTGCTGATTAAGGTTCGCAGCGAATTGGAAGAAACGGACATCGTCAGCAACGCGGTCAGCGAACGGACCCATTCGCGCTCACGGCGGCGCCGCCTGCCAAAAGCCGAGCGCATCTTTCTCGCCGTACATCGCGCCGACAACACGGTCTACTTCAAGCGCATCGACCATGAGGCGTTCACCATTCTCTCCGCACTGCGCGATGGCATGACGCTTTCCAGCGCGGTAGACGAAGTTGATTGGAGCGGACGCAACATCGAAGAAGCTATGGCTGATGTTCAGAAGTGGTTCGCATACTGGTCGGCCGCGGGATGGTTTTGCAAAGGCTAGTGCTGAGCTTCGCGCCCGGGTAGTGCTGGCCTTCAGGCCGGCGTTACGTGCGACGTATATACGCTGGGGCTTCAGCCCCTGCAACTGAATATTTCCTTCGTAACTTTTCCAGGGCCTCTGAATCCTAGGATTGCAACTGCATGCGAGGATCTGAACGATGAATGCCCTCCGAAAGCTCTACGCGCTGCTCATAACCTGCGCCAACTCCCTGCAATCCTTGTTCCTGCTCTTCGTGCGGCTCTACTGGGGATGGCAGTTCGCGGTCGATGGCTGGGGCAAACTGCACAATCTCGCGAAGGTCACCGAATATTTCGGCACCCTGGGATTGCCTGCGCCGGGCGCGACCGCTCTATCTATTTCGATTCTCGAACTGGTCGGCGGCATCCTGCTCGCGATTGGACTTGGGACTCGCCTCATCGCTCTGCTGCTCGCCGGCAACATGACGGTGGCCTATATCACGGGCGATCGCGACGCCGTGATGTCATTCTTCTCCGATCCTGACAAATTCATCGCCGCTGCACCGTTCTCATACTGGTTGGCGTCGCTGATCATCCTGTTCTTCGGGCCGGGACAATACTCGCTCGACGCTTTGATTGATCGCATGTGGCTTTCGAAAGCATCCAATTGAGATGCTGCAGACTCGGGACTTGGCTGACCGGGCAGACGCGGGCAGTCGGGCGACAGGAACAATCTGAAGTTTCGATTCTCACTGGCGATTTTGGCCGTCGGCGCTGCTGTTGCTGCTAGCCATTCTCGTGTCCTTACCCGCACGTTCCGCTATTTCGACGCAGAGTATCTCCGCGTGCGGCGCGAACATCGACATCCGGTTCGACAACGATTCCAAGGGCGTCTCGAACGACGCCCTGATGAACTGGATCAAGCGCGCCTCGACCGCCGTCTGCACCTACTACGGCAAGTTCCCCGTCCCGCAGCTCAGGCTCCAGGTACAAGTGCGCGGTGGCGAGGGCGTGCATCACGGAGTTACCTTTCCGTCTGACAATGGCGGACTCATCAGGATCTCCGTCGGCGCGACTACCACAGCGTCAGACCTCGACACGGACTGGATGCTCACCCACGAGATGATCCATCTGGCGTTTCCCTCGATGGCGGAGGACCATCACTGGATCGAGGAAGGCATCTCGGTGTACGTAGAGCCAATCGCCCGCGTGCAGGCCGGGCAGCTCTCCGCGGCGAAGATGTGGAGCGATGTGATTCGCGATATGCCGCAGGGAGAACCTGAATCCGGTGACCGCGGTCTCGACCACACCTCTACCTGGGGACGCACCTATTGGGGAGGCGCGATGTTTTGCCTGATGGCTGATGTCCGCATCCGCGAGCAGACCCACAATCGTAAGGGCCTGCAGGACGCGTTGCGCGGCATCTTAAACTCCGGCGGAAACATCACCCAGGACTGGGAGATCGAGCAGGCATTCGCCGCAGGCGACAAGGCGACCGGAACGCACGTGCTGACCGATCTTTATCATGAGATGCGCGATAAGCCTGCGCCTGTCGATCTTGCTGCACTATGGCAGAAGCTTGGTATTCAGCGCGCGCCCGACGGCACCGTGACCTTCAACGACAAAGCTCCTTTGGCGAACGTTCGGGAAGCCATCACGCATCCCGTGAAATGAAAACGCAGCGAACGCCGATCTGTAACATTTCGGCTCTCTCAGGCATGGTATAACCCCGGAAGGACGACGCCATGAAAGTATTCGTAGCTGGAGCTAGCGGCGCGATCGGACAGCCCATCGTTGCCGAACTCATTCGCAACGGCCACACTGTAACCGGAATCGCGCGTTCAACTGCTCGTCTTGAAGGCCTTCAGAGACTTGGGGCGCGCGTGCTTGCGGTTGACGTCTTCGATGGCAACGCACTGGAGCAAGCAGTGCGCGACTCGCAGGCGGATGCCATCATCGATGAGCTCACATCGCTTCCGGCCGATCCCGCCGATCTTCCGAAATCGCTTCCGGGGGACCGCAAGCTGCGTATCGAGGGCGGCGAAAATCTGCTGCGCGCCGCGATCGCTACGGGTGTTCGCCGTTACATCCAGCAGTCGAGCGGTTTCTTTCTCGAACCCGGAGAAGGTCTGGCGACGGAGTCCGCCGGTTTCGCCATCGGTGCCAGTCCTGACGTCTCGTGGAGCGCGAGGACTTACGAAGAACTGGAAGAACGGCTCTTCGATTCTCCTCTGCAGGGCGTGGCCCTGCGCTACGGATTCTTCTACGGCCCCGGAACCTGGTATCACCGCGACGGAGCCGGAGCCGACCAGTTTCGCCGAGGAGAAGTCCCGATCATCGGCGAGGGTCGTGGCGTCTGGTCGTGGATTCATATTGACGACGCCGCCAAAGCCACAGTCGCGGCGCTGACTGCAACGCCGGGTATCTACAACATTGTCGACAGTAATCCTTCCGCGGTGAACGTCTGGGCGCCTGCGTTCGCCAAGTTCGTTGGCGCTGCCCCTCCAACCCACATCTCGGAAGAGCAAGCCCTCACCGCGGCCGGCGCAGACGCTGTCTATTACCAAACCAGAGCTGCGCGGCGCTTCCAACGAGAAGGCGCGGAGTACTCTCGATTTTCAACCTCGTCCTCTTGAGTGGCTGGGCTGAGTAACGAACGCGGAACTGAAAGGTCAGGTTGGGCCTAGCTCACGGCCCGCCGCTTCCCCAACCAGTAAAGGAGCACTCCTCCGAGCACGAGCGCCACGCTCAGCAACACGACCTTGACGACGGCGAGCGCCTTGTTCGGCTCGCTCGCATCGGGAATCACCGAACCGATAACCACCAACACGGTAGCGACGAATCCGAGAACCGCGACCGCTATCGCAACTGGCTTGCCTCCCGGAATACGCACCACACCGGGTTCTACTGGCTCTCTTTGTAGCCGGATCAGCGCTGCGAACATGAACAGGTAAGGCAAGAAGGTGGCGATCACGGTCGTGCTTATCAGTATCTGGTAAGCGCCGCGAATGCTGCTGCCTGCCTGGCCCATGACCGCAATCAGCACCGAGAAGAGCGCCTGCACGATCAGCGCGACGTATGGCGTTCCCCATCGCGGATGAACCCGGGCAAACGCTTGCGGAAGGTAGCGGTCGATACCCGCGACAAACGGTATGCGGGCCACCGCCGCCAGGTAAGCCCCAACCGCGCCCAGGTTGGAAATGCAGATAAGCAGCGCCACGGCCGGTCCGAGCCCGCTCCATCCTATGCGTGCGCCGCTGCTGGAGATTGCCAGCATTAATCCTTCGAGGCTGTTGAGTTGTTCGCGCGGAACCACGACCAGGATCGCGAGCGTGCCAAGAACATATCCGGCCACCACCAGAAATCCGGCGATGAGCAGCGCACGCGGTATGTCGCGGCGCGGGCGTTTGATCTCACTGCCCATGAACGATGCCGCCTCGGCCCCGGCGAACGCCGATAGCATGGTTGCCCAGATGCCGCAGTTCGCAACCGTCAGCGTGGGCTTGAACGACTGCACGGGAAAGCTGGTGGCCGGGCCGAATTTCGACCACACCACAGAATGCAAGCGCGAACAGCAGAGCTACCGGTATCCAGGTGCCGATCGCGCCCAGGTTGTTGAGCCACTTTCCTACGTTGAGCCCGACAATATTCAACACCAGCGCCAACGACAGCCCGACAATCGAAAAGCCGATGAAGAACGAGGGACTGCTTTGCAGGGCATGCCAGCGGTCGCCGCCCACATACAGTGCGTTGCTCGCGGCGAAGTACAGCAGCACCGGGAAGTACGGCAGGTTGCTGGTCCAATAAATCCATCCGGTAAGGAAGCCCGCAGAATCGCCAAACGCGCGCTTGCTCCAGACGTACATCCCGCCTTCCTGCGGATAGCGCGACGACAGCTCCATCACGCACAGCGCCAGCGGAATGAATACCACCAAAACGCCGATCAGCCAGATGATGATGGTGCTGGGGCCGGCGGCAGCGGCCAGTGGCAGCCAGCGCAGGCTCAAGGTAACGACAATGTAGAAGAGCACGAGGTCGCGTAAGCCTAAGGCGCGGCGTGGATGCGGCGTGCCGTCGCTACCGGCAAGCGCGACGGTGCCGGGCTGTTCTCTCTGGTCCGATGTCATCGTTGGTAAGTTTGAACCATTTGTACTCGCAGTTCCGCTTTTCGCAAAATCGTTGACTTTTGGAACTGAAAAAGTCAATGATGATGCCCCATGAAAGCTCCCATGTTTATGGCGTTCACGGGCGCCCTTGTGCTTGGACTCGCGGCCGCGATGTTTGCCGCCAATCAGCTGAGCCCGAAGCAGGAAGAAGCCGCCGAACTAGGCGCGTGCGCCCATTCCGTCGCCGGCGGGTTTCTGCAGATTGCTCCCACGCGCGACCAGCGCTTTCAAGGCAAGGTCACCGAACCGACAGCCCGTTGCCGTGGAGGCATGAACGCCGTCAACTTCCGTTTCACTCCCTGGGTGGACTGGTCGAACTACTGGGGAGCAGGTGACACCTCGTCGCTTCCCGTGGGCTTTCTCGCGGTACAGCCGCCAAAGTTTCGCGGCGTGAGCGGAGCGCTGCTTGACCTGGAATACGAGCGCATCGAACTCATCAAATTCAATCTGTTCGACAACTCCGGAACATATCAAACCTACGTTTCGGGTCGAGGTGGCGTGCCCGGACAGGTCGTGAAGACGTGGCCGGAGATGCGGCTTCCCGCAAGCAATCCTAACTACCAGGCCGTCGGCGGAGACGGGCCGCAAGTGTGCAGCGGCTCTCTCATTCGCGCACGCACGCTGACCGGCATCTGCAACGACATTCGCAATCCGCTGATGGGTTCGACCGGGATGCCGTTTGCTCGCAACGTCGAACTCGACGCGACGTTTCCTGATCTCGAGGAGACCACGCTCACCAAGAACCGCCACGGCGGCCGCGTCGGCCTGCTCACGCCCGACCCGCAACTGATCAGCCGCAAACTCTTCACCCGTGCGCAGTCGAACCCGGCCGCCTGCAATCTGGGGTTCGGACTGCCTAACAACTCGGTCGACGCGAACTGCGATTACCAGAAGGCTCCGTTCTTCAACGTTCTCGCCGCCTACTGGATCCAGTTCATGACGCACGACTGGTTCTCGCACATGGACGACGGCCACAACGCTCCCGGCACCAGCATGGAGGTCGGCTGCAAGACGAAACTCGTCAACGGCGTTCCAACCCCACTTACGCCCGGCGAGATTCAGCAGCTCGGCTGCCGCCCCGCAGACCAGGTGGACAAGGCTTATGTGCTCGACGACTCTGCGCCGGGACAATTCACCGCCGACGGCAAGACTTACCTGACGCGCGCGCCCAAGACATACTTCAACAACAACACAGCGTGGTGGGACGCCTCTGAGTTCTACGGTTTCGACGACGTATCTGTGAAGCGCGTGAAGCACGATCCCAATGATCCGGCGAAGATGGAACTCGACCCCGTCGCGGGCATGCCGGGCCCGGGCTATCTACCG
This sequence comes from uncultured Acidobacteriaceae bacterium, assembly GCA_963819645.1. Lineage (GTDB taxonomy): Bacteria > Acidobacteriota > Terriglobia > Terriglobales > Acidobacteriaceae > CAVVDY01. The sequence continues at coordinate 663,078 of CAWFWZ010000001.1, read as the reverse complement.
GTGTTGCAGGCTGGCGATCCTTTTCAGCCGCAGTGGACGGGCCAGGAGTCGGTGGCGTTTCCCGATAACTGGTCGATCGGGCTCAGCTTCTTTCACAACCTGTTTGCCCGCGAGCACAACAGCTTCGTCGGCGAATTTCGCCGCCAGGCAGCGCAAACTCCCGAAGCCGACAGTGGTCTGCGCAATCCTTCCGATCCCAAGCGCATCATCGCGCTACAAGGACGTGAGTGCAGACGAATTGTTCAACGTCGCCCGCCTGGTGGTTGCCGCCGAGATCGCCAAGATCCACACCATCGAGTGGACCCCGCAACTGCTTTACGATGAGCCGCTGTACAAGGGCATGAACGCCAACTGGAATGGCCTGCTTGGCACCGGAGACCCCGACGCGACCAAGGCTCTGTCTGACATTGTGGTACACGGCTTCGGAACCTCAACCAACGCGACCAAGGGAACGCAATGGTATTCGGTATTCGCTTCCGGTCCCGGCATCTTCGGGCTGGGCAGTACTGTCCCCGGCTACGACATCACCAATCCCGACAACGTCAACGGCGGCGTGAACCACTTCGGTTCGCCCTTCAACTTCCCCGAGGAGTTCGTCACTGTCTACCGGCTGCACCCGCTCGTCCCCGACCTCATTGAATACCGTGAGGTAAAGGATCCGAATAAGATCGTCGAGAAGGTTGCGGTCATCGAAACCTTCGAGAGCAAGGCCACCGCCGCCATGCATTCCGGCGGGATGGCGAATTGGGGCTTGAGCATGGGCCGCCAGCGCCTCGGCCTGCTCACCCTCAACAATCACTCCGCAGTTCCTGCAAAACATCAAGCTGCCGCGCCTCGATACACCGACCGGCCAACTCGACATCGCCGCCCTCGACCTCATCCGCGACCGCGAGCATGGTGTTCCCCGCTTCAACGAGTTTCGCCGCCAATACGGACTGCGACAGTTGACCAGCTACGATGATTTCGTCGATCAGCGGCTTCCTGCCGACTCGCCCGAGCGCAAGCGGCAGATGGACACCATCGCTCAAATCCGCGAGATCTACGGCACGCACGTTTGCGACGCGTCGAAGATCATTACCGATGCGCAGCGCAATCCTGACGGCACGCCCATCAACGACTGTCTCGGCCATCCCAACGGATCCGTGGTCGACAACATCGAAGACGTTGATACCATCGTTGGCTACCTCGCCGAATACACGCGCCCGCATGGCTACGCCATCTCCGAGACGCAGTTCGTGGTGTTCATCCTCAACGCTTCGCGCCGCCTGTTCAGCGATCGCTTCTTTACCTCCAGCTTCCGGCCGGAGTTCTACACCACGCTCGGCATCAACTGGGTGAATCACAACGGCCCCGGGCCGATCATGATGGAGATTGGAACGCCGAACGGTCACACGCAACCGGTTTCGCCGTTGAAGCGCATATTGTTGCGCAACATTCCCGAGCTCGCGCCTGAACTACAGCACGTGACCAACGCCTTCGATCCGTGGGGACGAGATCGCGGCCAGTACTACTCGCTGGAGTGGAAGCCTCGTCCGGATGCTGCGTCGGACCCGGCATTCAAGCAATAATGGGCGCATGGATTCCACCATCCGCAACATCCTCGCGTCGTACGACGATCAAGCGTCGCTTGACCGCGCATCCACCATTCCTGCTGCGTGGTACACCGACGAGCGCATCGCACAACTCGAGCGCGAACGCGTCTTCGGTCGCACATGGCAGGCTGTCGCGCGCGCCGATCAGGTCGCAACCGCCGGCCAGTTCGTAACCACAGACCTTGCGGGCGAGCCCCTGCTCGTTGTCCGGGGCAGCGACAATCAACTGCGCGCCTTCTTCAACGTCTGCCGACACCACGCCGCTGCCGTCGCGACCGAAGAGCATGGGAATGCAAGCATCTTTCGCTGTCCCTATCATGGCTGGAGCTACGGTCTCGACGGCTCGCTGAAAGGCGCGCCGGAATTCGAAGGTGTCTGCGACTTCGATCGCGCACAAAACGGACTCGTTCCTTTGAAAGTCGAGGCGTGGGAGCAGTTCGTCTTTGTCAATCTCGATCCCGAGGCCACACCGCTGGCGCAATTTCTTGGCGGCCTCACACAGCGCGTCGCTCCGCTGAATCTCAGTTCCCTGCACTTCTTCGAGCGCCGGATATATAGCCTCAACTGCAACTGGAAGGTGTTTGTCGATAACTATCTCGACGGCGGTTATCACGTTCCTCATCTGCATAAGGGACTGAATAGCGTGCTGGACTATCGGCAATACACTATCGAATGCGAGGACCGCTACTGCCTGCAATCCAGCCCAATGGTGGCCACGACCGAAGACGCCAACGTCGCCGCCACCCGCACCGGCGATCGCGCCTGGTACTTCTGGCAATACCCCAATTTCATGATCAACCTCTACAGCGGCTACATGGATACCAACCTTGTGTTGCCCGACGGAGTTGATCGCTGCAAGGTGATCTTCGATTTCTACTTCGATGACGTGAGCAACGCGGCCGCCGAGCGCAATCGCCAGAGCATCGCGGTGGGCGAGCGCGTCAACGACGAAGATGTCGGAATCTGCGAGGCCGTGCAGCGCGGCCTGCATTCGCGCGCCTATGGAGCGGGTCGGCTGTCGGTGCGCCGCGAGGCCGGCGAGCATCTGTTTCATCGCCTCTTAGCAGCAGATTTGAAGCGCTGACCAGTACGAGCTCAGCCGGCATAATTATTTATTCATCACTTTCACGTTTGTGTCATTGCAGTGCCTTCTTGTACGAGGTATTGTTTGCGCACCCTCGCTAAAAGGCGAACAAAGGCTCACAGTCAATGGGTGCTCGACGGTTTTCCGCTGTCTCCTGGCGTAGCTATGCAATTGTCGCCACGCTGATCTCAATTGTTGCTCTCCTCTGTGTTGCGGGTTGCGGCGGCAGCAGCTCAAGCTCAAGCCCTCCGGCGACCCAGCCTGAAAATCTCACCGCCGGTCAGTCGGCCAAGGGCCTGATTAATCACGTCGTCATCATCGTGCAGGAGAACCGGACCTTCGACAATATTTTTGGTGGATGGAACCCCATCCAGCAGACCGATCCTTCTGCGTATCCCGGAGCCGACTCTACCATCCCGCTGCGCATTCAGCCGCGCATGCAGTCCACCTCGTATGGCGATCCGCCAAGCATCAATGCCGGCCACGATGAGTGGCAATGCCTGTCGGAAGGCCAGTTCAGCGACGATTCATGGATAGGGGTCGAGAATGGGCTGCAGTGTCTTGGACTCTTCGACCCACTCACCGAGGTGCATCCGTTCCATTACCTGGCTAACGACCTGCGCAAATCGTATTGGGACATCGCCAGCAAGTATGTGCTGGGCGACCACTTCTTCGCCGTGAGCAGCACCAGCTCGTTCCCCGGCCACCAGTACATTGTGGGCGCACAATCAACCGACAACCAGGGCCAGACCATTGCCGATCAGCCCCAGATCAAGACCGGCACAGACAGCACGGGCATGGACGAATACGGGCAGGCCAATGGTTGCATCGATCCCCAGGACGTGGAGACCCGGGTACCGGTGCTGGAAGCCAACGGTTACATTCACTGGAGGCACGAGGACTACGCCGGCGAATGCTATGACCACGCCACGGTTGCAGACTTGCTTAACGCACAAGTTATCTCATGGCGGCATTACAGCACGCTGGAATATAGCGACGGGCGTTACGGCCAGCGCGGCGTCTTCAACGGCTACATCAACAACTCACAGTGGTACAAGGCAACCTTGGACTGGCCCAACTCGATGTTCGACCTGCAGCCGGACATCTTTAACAATGCGCTTCCCCAGGTGACGTTCATCAAACCACCGTGCACGGCCCTCAGCGATCATCCCAACGGCGTTTCTACCGACGATGCGGCAAACTGGGTTCCTTCCGTAATCAACTTGATCGGCACCTCGCCGGCATGGGATGACGCGGCCATCTTTGTCATCTGGGACGACTGGGGTGGGTTCTACGATCACGTTGTGCCACCTCCCCCCAGGGAGGACAAACTTGGACCGGGGCTGCGTATTCCCTTCCTGTTGATCTCGCCCTACGGCGCGAACGGCAAAGTCATCCATGGGGTCGCGGATTACGGTTCCATCCTGAAGTTCCTCGAGGACCTTTACGACTTGCCACCGCTGACGAAGGTAGACGCCGATGCCACCGACATGAAGTCATTTTTCGATTTCACCCAGAAGAAGCCCTTCGTGCCGGTGTATGTAAAGCAGCCGTTTGATCCCACCATGTGCCCTCAGCGCGCGCAAGACCTGAGCAAGATTGATCCCGACTGACGAAAGGAACGCTGGTCGTTCGCTCTGGACAGCCGTCGTGATTACCTCCAGACGCTCAGTATGGCGGTGCGGCAACTTCTGGGTGACCAAGGCCGTAGCCCGCAGGGCGCAACAATTTCTGTCCAGCCCAACGGGCGACATCTGTGTGAGCCGTGGGCTCCGCCCGCGGTAGCGAGTTCCATTAATCCATCTGAGCCGCGTCAGCGGCGACACTCCTATCCAATACAGCTTAGAAATATGCGCGATCCCAACGAGCACGGGTAGAGCGGCGCTTTAGCGCCGCGTCACGCCGTCTCCTCTTCAAATTGAGCCGGCTTCAGCCGGCGGCACACGTTCTGTCAGATAAAAGCCGACTTTGTCCCAAGAGGAGGGTTGGATGCGGGGCCTGAAGGCCCGCTCCACCGGTGACAGCAAAGTTCAACTGGTCCCACGTCACACACATCTGTGACAAACTCGCTTGGTCAATGTCGCCCCGTTCGGTAAACTGGCCACCATGAGGACGAGGGAGATTTGTCTCTCTCGGAATCAGCGCCCTGCAGTAGGGAGGCGTGACGCAGCAAATCTGTCATAGCGCCTGTTGGCCACTGTTAACCACTTCTAAACTCCTCCAACTGCTCCATCCTCAAGAAATCGCACTTAAGTCCTTTCATTCCAAGATTTTGCCTCTAAGTCTCACGCGCTCAAGATTTTGCGGTGATTACTTTTCAGCGCCTCAATGGTTTCAAAATTTTAGAGATAGGTGGGGGGAGGGGGGGACCTCAAGGATTGCACTCGCTACGGTGCAATTGCCCCAAGAGCGGAGATGTTACCAGTCAGCAAACATCGATCGTCGCGCCGGAAACTACCGTCGCGCGAATCGCTGTCCTCGCTGCACCTCGTCCGTTACACCGTTTTGCCACCTTCAACATCTTTGCGCTTGCTCGTCATTACCTCTCCGTCGAAGGGTTCCTTGCCGCGCGCAACACCGCCTACAGCGGTCCCGGGTTAGCCCAAAGAGATTGGCGAACCCGACGACAAGCTAAGGGCAGGCTCCGGAGCCCGGCCAAATTCAACCCACGGCCCTCAGCGAGAAGTTGGCGCTACCTATTCCGCAGCTTTCTCAGCTGCTTCTCTGGCAAGAAGATGTCTGGCTTGAACATCCCCACCAGCGGCTTCTTTGGCCGTCTGTGCTGGGGTCTCTATCGTTTCCTGCATCGCCTGTGCGGCAGCGCTGATTTTGACCGAATCCGATGCCTTGACCGTCGGTGCCGGCTTCGCAGTCGGTGGCTGCGGCGCCTGAGTGTTATTCTCGGGCACGACAGTCGGCTGGGGGGCTACGTGCGGGGTGGCTGTGGGCGAAACATGGCTGATCACGTTTGAATTCTCCTTAACGAAACCTTCGGCAGGAATCGAGATGAGCATTAGCTCTGATATTCAGGACGATCGATGAATAAACCAGACCGGAAGTGCTGTGCCCGAAGCTTCACGTTCGCGTTCTTCGCCTTAATGTTTGGTGCCGTCGCCGCTCTCGCCCAGGCGCCGCAATTCTCCATCTCCTTTCCCCCGCAGCTAAGCGCGCAACCGCTCGACGGCCGCATGTTGCTGCTGCTCTCCACCGATCCTTCAGAAGAGCCACGCATGCAGATCGATGACACGCCCAAGACGCAGATGGTCTTTGGTGTGACTGTCGACGGGCTCAAGCCTGGCGAGCCGATCGTCGTCGATGACAAAGCCTGGGGCTATCCGATCCGTAGCCTGCGTGACGTGCCTGCGGGCGACTACTACGTACAGGCGTTGCTCAACGTTTATGAGACCTTCCATCGTGCTGACGGCAAGACCATCAAGCTTGCTCCCGATCGCGGAGAAGGCCAGCATTGGAACCTCGCGCCCGGCAATCTCTACAGCAAGCCGGTGAAGATCACGCTCGGCCACGGTGGCGCGCCGGTGAAGATCGTGCTCGACCAGCAGATTCCGCCGATCGCAACGCCGGTCGATACCAAGTACGTTCGCCACATCCGCATGCAAAGCGAACTGCTGACCAAGTTCTGGGGACGCCCGATGTATATCTCGGCGATCGTGCTCGTTCCCTGGGGATTCGACGAGCACCCGGATGCGCACTATCCGCTGCTGCTCTTCCACGATCACTTTGTTGCGGACTTCGACGACTTTCGAACCGATCCGCCCGATCCCAACCTGAAACCCGACTACAGCGAGCGCTTCCACATCTCGGGCTACAACAAAATTCAGCAGGAAGAGGCTTACAAGTTCTACCAGCAATGGATCTCGCCCAAGTTCCCGCGCTATCTCGTCGTCAAGTTGCAGCACGCCAATCCTTACTACGACGATTCCTACGCGGTGAACTCGGCGAACCTCGGTCCTTACGGCGACGCCATCGAGCAGGAACTCATGCCGGCGCTGATGAAGAAGTTTCGCGCCATTCCCGATGGCTGGGCGCACTTCACCTACGGCGGCTCAACCGGCGGATGGGAGTCGCTCGCGGTACAAATTTTCTATCCCGACCACTACAACGGAGTCTTTTGCGCCTGTCCTGATCCCGTCGACTTCCGCGCCTATACCCTGATCGACATTTACAAAGATCCGAACGCGTTCTATCTCGAAGGCGCGCACAAACATGTCGAGCAGCCCGCCATGCGCAACTATCTCGGCAACACTTTAATCAGCATCAGGGACAACAACGCTTACGAGCTTGCGCTGGGAGATCACGGCCGCTCCGGCGAGCAGTGGGACATCTGGCAGGCGGTCTATGGCCCAGTCGGAGCCGACGGCTATCCGCAGCCCATCTTCAACAAAGAGACCGGCGAGATCGACCACAATGTTGCCGATTACTGGAAGGAGCATTACGACCTGCGCTCCATCCTGGAGAAGAACTGGGCGACGCTCGGTCCCAAGCTACAAGGCAAGATCCATATCTATGTCGGTAGCGCCGATACTTACTTCCTGAACGACGCTGTCTACCTCATGCAGGATTTTCTGGAGAGCACGAAGAATCCCTACTACGACGGCGAGATCAAGTACGGAGATCGCGCCGAACATTGCTGGAACGGCGATCCCAAGCTTCCCAATTACATGTCGCGCCTGCACTACAACACGATGTATCTGCCGAAAATTATGGAGCGCATCGAGAAGACTGCTCCTGCTGGAGCAGATTTGAAGAGCTGGAGGTATTAACGATGAGAAGTAGCGCTTCGCTCGAAACGATTCTTAACATGCAGAGCAAAAACTCGGTGCACCAACGTGGGTTTTTGTCTTTGTTGTTGAATCCTCATTGGGAATCACAAGCGTGTATAACTCATTGCACGAGAAGTTCGAAGAAGTAGTGATGATGATGTCAACTTCGGGCTCGCCCGGTTGGACCCTGACGCTTTATATTTTGGCAGTGACATTTCATCCTCTATTTAAGGAGTTTCGCATCATGAAAAGGTTCCTTATGTGTAGTGCCTTGGCCTTGGCTGTAGTTTTGGGTGGCACTACCGCTTATGCCCAAACAAGCGGCCCTGGCCCCGGGAATGGACAGCATCAACCGCCGTCTCCCGAGCAGCGGGTGCAGATGCTCACACAGCAGCTCAAGCTGACCAACGATCAGCAGCAAAATATCAAACTCATGCTGGAAGAGGAGTCGAACCGGATGGATTCGCTACGCTCTGACAGCTCGCTCACGCAGCAGGAGCGCAGAAGTAAGATGCAGGAGATACGGCAGAATACCAAGACCCAGATGAACTCGATCCTCACCCCGGAACAGCAGACTCAGTTGCAGCAGGCCCAGGCGCAGCAGACGACGGACCAGCATACCGGCGGCCGTCCTAATAGGCCGCAGCCGCAGTAAATCAAGCGCCGGTCCTAAGGTATTGCGGACTCTTAGCTTTTCTTCGTGGTTGGTCCCAGCATCTTGCTGGGATCGACCACTCGATCAAACTCTTCTTCCGTCACGTAGCCAAGCTGAAGCGCGGCTTCTTTCAGCGTGAGGTCATGATCCAAGGCGAAATGCGCCAAGTGCGCCGACTTATCATAGCCAATGACAGGCGACAGCGCGGTCACCAGCATCAGAGAGCGCTCCACATATTCGGCAATTTTCTTGTGGTTGGGCTTGGCATCTTCGATCAGGTACATGCGGAAGTTCGTGCAGCCATCGCTCAACAGCGTAATCGACTGCATGACGTTGTGAATCATTAGCGGCTTGTAAACATTCATCTCCAGATAGCCACCTGCTCCGCCGAAGCCGACAGCGACATCGTTGGCCATTACTTGCACGGCAATCATCGTCAGCGCTTCGACCTGTGTCGGGTTCACTTTGCCCGGCATAATGGACGAACCAGGCTCATTCGCAGGAATGTGCAACTCAGCGAATCCCGCGCGCGGACCGCACGACAACAGCCGGATATCGTTTGCGATCTTGTACAGAGAAACCGCCAGCGTCCGCAGCGTACCTGATAGATGCACCAGCGCATCGTGTGCGCCTTGCGCGGCAAACTTATTAGGAGCGCTTACGAACGGCAGACCCGTGAGCTTCGCGATCTCGGCCGTTGCGGCTTCGGCAAATCCCACCGGAGCATTGATGCCGGTGCCAACCGCGGTTCCTCCCAGGGCCAACTCATACACTCCGGGCAAAGCCCCGTCGATGCGCTGTAAGTCGTCGGCGAGCATCGCAGCGTAGCCCGACCACTCCTGCCCAAGGGTAAGCGGCGTGGCATCCTGCATGTGCGTGCGCCCGATCTTGACGATGTCCTTCCATGCTTCAGCCTTTGCAGCGACGGCTTCCTGCAAAGCCTGCACCGCGGGTATCAGCCTCTGCTTCACTCCTATCGCCGCGGCGATATACATGGCCGCGGGAAAGGTGTCGTTCGACGACTGCGACCGGTTCACGTCATCGTTGGGATGCACCGGATGCTTCGATCCCAGCGGCGTTCCCGTGATCTGCGAGCAGCGGTTGGATATCACCTCATTCACGTTCATGTTGAATTGCGTGCCGCTGCCGGTCATCCACACGTGCAGGGGAAACATGTCCTGATGCTGGCCCGCAAGAAGCTCGTCGCACACCTGCACGATCAACTTGGTCTTTTCATTCGAGAGCTCGCCGAGAGTGTGATTCGCAATCGCAGCCGCCTTCTTCAGCACGGCATACGCGGTGATCATCTCGCGCGGCATCAGCTCGCTGCCGATGCTGAAATACTTCAGTGAGCGCTGGGTCTGAGATCCCCACAACTTCTCCTCGGGGACCTCGATCTCGCCATGGCTATCGGATTCCTTGCGCATGACGACTATCAAACCACTTTTTCAGGGTTCTTGCAGGAGAAGTGGGTGTGGAGGCGGTTCATCCAGCGAATCTACCTCCTACTCTAGATCGGCTATTGTTGCGGCTGCGGAGCCGGCTGACCAGGAGCTTGGCCCGGTTGCGGAACGTTACCGGGAAACGGCCGCGAATGCAGAGCCCGGGACGGTGGCGGTGGCGCTGGCGCTGGCTGCTCGTGCGTCGGAACCGGTGCGGTTCCCTTGGGCGCGTGTCCCAGGAAAGCAATCGCGGTTGCGCCGCCTTCCGACGAGCGCGAGAACTCGTAGTTGATATCGGTACCTTCCACCAGCTTGGCAATGACCTGCCGCAACGTACCTTCGACCGACATCGCGGGTCCGCGATATGTGGTTAAAGTTTCCGTGCCCGTACATTTGAGTTTCTGCTGCTGGCACAGCGACGACATAACCGTGCTCAACGGCGACTGATCGGGAACTTTAACCTCGACCTGATTGCCATGCGACGTCACCTGCACCGGAGCAGGCGGCGGAGGCGTGGTCGCAGCCGGAGCGGTCGGCATTTGGCGAAGCCGCAGCACTGGCCGGAGTTGGCGCGGATTGCGCGAAACAGATAGTGGTGACGCCACCTGTCATCAAGACAGACAGGCAAAGGATGGACGATTGTGCGGCAAAATCTCATGAGGAACTCCAAGATGTGGCTACTAGTTTACTCGGAACAGGCTGGCCACAAAATGAATCGCGACAGCTATCCGCTCGTAGTTCGATGCGCGTCAAGTCTATCGTTTGGCTCAGAACGAACGAAATCATGAACTTTTTTGTTAACTGGCATTCGTTTCCAGCTTCTCCCTCACTTCTTCGATATTCCAGTCCGGTATCGCTCCTGGCTTGCCTGCCACTACCGCACCGACCGCATTCGCAAAACGAGCGATCTGCTGCACGTCCCATCCTCGGCTTAGGCCATGTACGAAACCCGCCGCGAAGGCATCGCCGGCTCCGACGGTATCTGCGATCTCGACACGAAAGCCGGGCACTTGCGCAAACTTTCCCTCTTTCAGAATTGAGCAGCCGCGCTCGCCACAGGTGACGCAGACGATCTCGACGCCGAAGCGGTCCGCCCAACGACGGGCGAAGCTCTCAATCGACTCGTGTTCGCCCGCGACATCAAAGGTCGCATCGAGACACTCCGCCTCCCAGTCATTCAGCTTCACCACTGTTGCCTGCGACGAAAGCTGTTCAACCGCCGTCAGGTTCCAATTTTCGTCGCGAAGATTGATGTCATAGAAGCGGCGTGCAGCAGGCAAAGCCTGCAGCAGGCGGAGGGTAGAAGCGAGCGCAGCGCTCGAAGTGTGAAACAGCGTTCCGACATAGATCCATTGGGGATCGAGCTTTACCAAACTCTCAAGATCGCTTTCTGAGAGTTCGACAAAATCATAGGCAGCTGGCCGCACAATACGAAACGTCGGTTTGCCGTCGAGATCGAGTTCAACCTCGGCTGTACCGGTTGGCTGGTCGGGCAGAACACGAATGAACTCGGTCGAAATACCGCGCTGGCGAATCAGTTCCAGCGCGCGATGGCCGCGCGCGTCATCACCGACGGCGCTCAGAGGGAAAACTTCATGCCCCAGTTTCTGCGCGTGGGCAGCAAAATTGAGCGGTGCACCTCCCAGGTGCTCGCTCTGGCCTATGACGTCCCACAGAATCTCGCCCACACTTAAAATGCGCATACTTGTCGTTCCGATTCGTGATGGTCCGTGCAGATCCGTGGTTAACGCCTTACTTACGCTTCCAGCGCACGCCGTCCTTGGTGTTCTCCAGGATGATTCCCTGCTCTGCCAATTGATTGCGAATTTCGTCCGAGCGCGCGAAGTTGCGCGCCTTGCGGGCCTGCGAATGCTCAGCCACCAACCGCTCGACTTCTTCGTCGGACAGCGCCGCGGCTTTCGCCATCTCGGCTGCGGCCGGCGTGATCTTATCCTGCAAGCCCTCCTGCTGGGCCCACTCGACGATGCCGCGCACCTTGCCTGCGTCGTCATCTGTCAAAACAGCAAATATCTCGTCGAACTGCACTAGATCCTTCAGCACATGAGCGACATCATCCTTGCGAACCTCGCCCGCATCCGCAGCGGCATTTACATCGCGCACCAGGTCGAAGATCGCGCCCAGCGCCCGCGCGGTGTTCAGGTCGTCGCTGAGGGCGGCGGTCATCTCTGCCGATGCCTGCGCCGCCATCTCGGCAACCTTGCGGATTTGCGCCCTCCGGCCACTGGGTCGTCTCCAGCCGCAGCTTGAAGTTGCGTAACCGTTCAACCGAGTTCGCCGCCTGGGTCAGGCCGTCGAAGGTGAAGTTGAGCTGCTTGCGATATGGCACCGACATCAGCAGGAAGCGAATCGACGACGGCTTGTGGCCCATCAGCACCAGGTCGCGCACGGTATAGAAGTTGCCGAGCTTCTTCGACATCTTCTCGCCTTCCACCAGCAGAAAGCGCGAGTGTACCCAGATGTGTGCGAACGGCTTGCCGGTCTTTGCCTCCGACTGCGCGATCTCGTTCTCGTGGTGCGGAAAGATCAGGTCCTCGCCGCCGAGATGAATGTCGAAGGTCTCGCCCAGATACTTCATCGACATGGTGGAGCACTCGATATGCCAGCCTGGCCGTCCCGGCCCGATCTCGGTGTCCCACTGCGCCTCGCCTGGCTTGGGAGCCTTCCACAGAGCGAAGTCGCGAGCGTTGTCCTTCTCGTACTCATCGACATCGACGCGTGCGCCGTCTTCCATGCCGGTGAAATCTTTCTTCGACAGCTTGCCGTACTCGGGAAACTTCGCGATGCGAAAGTAGTACGAGCCGTCCTCGGTTTCGTAGGCGTAGCCCTTGTCGCGCAGCACGGCGATGAAGTGCGCCATCTCGTCGATGTGGTCGGTCGCGTTGACCATCAATTCGGGATGCTCGATATTCAGCGCATCGGCATCTTCCAGAAACGCCTTCTTGTATTTCGCCGTGTACTCCTGCACCGTCACGCCATCGCGCGCGGCGTTGCGGATGATCTTGTCGTCCACGTCGGTGATGTTCATGACGTGCTTCAACTGGTAGCCGCTCTGCTTCAGGAAGCGGCGCAGCGTGTCGACCACGATAAAGGTGCGGAAGTTGCCGATGTGCCCGTAGTCATACACCGTGGGACCGCAGGCGTACATGCGAACCAGGTTGTCTTCCAGAGGACGAAACTCCTCGACCTTGCCCGACAGGGTATTGAAAAGCTCGATTGCCATGAAGCCTTTCAGAAATGCGATGAGAGAAATCTCGATTGTAGGGTTCGGCGAGAAACAGGGTCAACCAGAAGGACTCGATCTTCGCTATTCGCTAATTGCCCTTCGCTGGCAGCGCCAGGAAGCCGGGATTTTTGTCGGTAACACAACAAGTCTTCGCATTTGTCATGCGGGGCGATGAGTTCCCTTCCGGCGGAAGTCCATTAACCCTCTCGCCTCCAGCACTCCGTGGCTAGGAACTTAAACAAGTAATTCAAAGCTGAAACAAATTGCGCTACTCTGTTGGCGTGAGAGTGACTGGCTACGAGTTTCGGCTGTCGTGGGGGCAAGCAGTTACGCTGCTATGCGGGCTGCTCGCCGTGCCGTGCATTGCTATGGGCCAGTCGGCTTCGCCTGCCGCGCCCACACTGGCGGTTCGTGCCGCACCTTCGCTCCCAGCTTCAATCCGTACGGCTAAGCGGCACATCGAGAACCCGGATGGCCTACTTCCCTTGCCTGCCGCCGGAGTGCCCACCGGACTGGAGCCTTTTTTCGAACTCAGCAACTCCGACATCAAGTTCTCTCTCAGCCGGCTGACGGAGATCCTGCGCGACAAGAAGCACGAAGGCTGGGTACTGGCAGCTTATCCCGATCCCAAGACCAGTGACCCATTGATCGGCGCCGGATTCACCTTGAGCTTGCCGGCGCGTTCGCATCTGCAAAGCGATCCCTTGAATCCCCGCCAGTTCCTCGAGCCTTCCTCTGAGCAGCTATGGCAGGCGGCGGGACTCGACATGCCGCGCCTGCAGTACATCCTGACGGACTACGAGTCAAACCTCGAAATCTGGGGCACGCGAAAGTATCGCAAGAAGATTCGTCAACTACCCGAGCAGGTAACGGACGATGAAGCGCTCAGCCTGCTGCGCGTCGCCGAAGTGCAGGCAATCCATAATGCGCAAGCCTATTGCCGGAACTTCGATGGATTGACTGCCTCGCAACAGATGGCGATTACGCAACTGGTTTATCAGATGGGCGTCAACCTTGAAGAGTTCACACAGTTTCTCGCCCTCATCAACCAGGATGCACGGCTGGAGAACGCATCCTACACTGTGGGAGCCGTAGGAGATCGTCAGTACTGGCAGGAAGTGCAAGCCAGTCTGATTCACAGCCAATGGGCGCGCAAGTACTCCACTCGAGCCATCGCCGTCATTGCGATGTTTGACCCTGACTACGCGGAAAGTCCCTCGGCGGCTGAGCACCGGGTCAAGGCCACGCTACGGCCGGCAAAGCATCATCACAAAAAGAGCAAGACGCGCACCGCACGCACCTAGTTAAAGCCCTTTGTCATCACGAACGCAGCGAGGGGATCTGTTCTTCGTTGCCGAACGAACAAAGCGCTTTCGGAGGGCCCCCGCGATGTGGCGGTCGCTCACTGCAAGTCGAGGCTACCAATCGCCAGCCGCCCGGAGTACTTCCGGTTCACCAGCACGGTCAGGGTCTGACCATCCTGAAAGCAAGCCACGGTTCCGCTGAATTGTGGACGATAGGCGCGTAGCAACTGACCTGTTCCCGCGTCGTACAGAATATAGGTGATGGCGTCCTTAGGATCGTCGGCTTCGCCCTCATATGTCACCAGCATGCGTCCGCCGGAAACCCACACGCCGGTAGCGAGTCCTTCCTGGAACGGCTGCTGCAGTGTCATCTCACGGCGGAACTCTCCGGTCTGGCGATAAACCCGCACGCGTGTATTGCTACGCCGACAGCAAGATGTAGATGTTGCCGTCATCGCCGAGAGTGACGTGGCCGCCTTGCTGGATGGCGTCATCGATGTCGCTGTCAGACGACGAAGACTTGGTGGCGGCTGAAGCTGTTTTTGCCGATGCTTTCTGCAACCCGGTTATGAGACGGGCGTCGGAATCGAAGATCCCCGCCAGAGGAACCTCTTCGACCTCCTCTGCTCCCTGCGGCTTCTTCACCACCACGCCGGCGGCGAAGAAATTGCCGCTGGGGAGTGGCAGCAGCATGGCGGGAATGAATTCCTGCTCGAACCGCTGTCGAGAGCGAAAACTTCCGTCGGCATCGAAACGCAAATAGTAGATGGAAGGAGAGTCGCTTCTGTCGCTAGAGTCCCAGGCGCGCACAACCTCATGCACGCTTCCACCCTCAGAGGTGGCCATGACGAAGGTGTGGGTGTCGCCGAATCCGGGAACGGCCGCCAGTTCGGTTTGCTGGGCGCTGCCATCCGCCGAAACCATAGCGATATCCCATGAGTTATTGCCGGCGCTTTCTTGTCTCATGTATATCGTGCCATCGTTGTCACACCGCGGGTCGGCGAAATTCGCATACGCGGGCGTCTGCACAATCGGAAGATTGTCGCCGAGGTTTAGCGGAGTTGGTGGAACACTGAGCTGGGCAAAACCGGATACATGCAGGCAGCAAACAAGCAGCGCCACTAATGTGAGCTTGACCACTCGAGACATCGCCACTCCAGGTGTCAGGCAGAAGAAGCACTGCAACCCGGGGGTCGTGTCTTCCAGGGCCCTGTTCTGCGGCTCGCCTAATAGCTGTCGCGGGTCCGCATTTGCTGAGAGGCGGGAATAAGCGAGGAAGTTGTCACGCCAAGAGGCGCCGGGTATTTCCTCCGGCGCCGACTCGACGAGAGCACCTCAAAACGCGAGCTTGTAGACGTAAAGGCGTCCGCGTGATCTATTTCCGAATTCTGCTATTGATTGACGACTCCTGTAGACTTTGTTTTCCACATGAACCAGAAGAGTTGGGGTTTTACTCCGGCGGAAGTGCGTAAAATGGGCAGCTTCAAAGAGCCGCACGGCATTCAGCGCTTTCTCGACGACCTACCCTATCACTTGGAAGACACGGCGTGGTCTCCACGTCGGGTGCTGCGCGAGGGGACCGCGCACTGCCTGGAAGGCGCTCTTTTTGCCGCCGCCGCCTTGCGCGTGCTGGGGCACCCTCCGCTGATCCTCGACTTTGAGGCTGAACACGACACGGACCATGTGGTGGCCATCTTCAAAGTGAAGAACCATTGGGGAGCGCTGGCCAAATCGAATTACACCGGATGCCGCTATCGCGAGCCGGTTTACCGTTCCCTGCGCGAACTCGCGATGAGCTACTTCAATATCTACTTCAATATGCGGCGCGAGCGCACCATGCGAACTTTCTCTCGCCCGGTGAATCTCGCCCGCTTCGACGATCGCGAGTGGATGACGACTGAGGAGCCGATCTGGTTCATCCCGATTTACCTGTTCGAAGTGAAGCACTACAAGCTGCTGACTCCGGCGATGATCAAGCGCCTGCATCGCGTGGACGAGCGGACATTTCAGGGAGAGGTTCTGGGCAAGGCGCGGAAATAGAGCTTCACCACGGAGGCACGGAGAACACAGAGTGAATGGAGAGCATGGAATATACGGGAAGATTGATCAGGTCTTGCGCGCCGTCGATTCCGGGGGGATCAATCGTGTCGCTCGTAAAACCTTAAGGCCCTGATTTTCTCCGTGTCCTCCGTGCCTCCGTGGTGAATGGGTTTCTTCTACAATCGCCTCTTATGGTCTTTCGCTCCGACAATCGCTCGCCCGAACAGATGCGGCCGGTCAACATCGTGCCCGATTTCATTTCCACCGCCGAAGGCTCGTGTCTCATCGAGTTGGGCAACACGCGCGTGATCTGCACTGCCACATTGGAAGACACCGTCCCGCAATTCCTGCGCAATACGGCAAGGGCTGGGTGACGGCCGAGTACTCCATGCTGCCACGTGCTACTCTGACCCGCACCCCGCGCGAGATCATCAAGGGGCGTCCAAGCGGGCGCACGCACGAGATCCAGCGACTCATTGGCCGTTCGCTGCGCGCCGTCACTGAGATGGACAAGATGGGCGAGCACACACTGTTTCTGGATTGCGATGTCATCCAGGCCGACGGCGGTACGCGAACTGCATCCATCACGGGAGCGTTCGTCGCCATGGGATTGGCCATGATGCGCATGATGGAATCCGGCGCGATCTCGGTCGCTCCCATTCGCGATTACGTCGCAGCAACCAGCGTCGGCATTGTCGACGGCGAGGTCATGCTCGACCTGGCGTATGAAGAAGACTCGCGCGCCGATGTTGACATGAACCTGGTGGTGACCGGCAGCAAGCGCATCATCGAGGTGCAGGCCACTGCGGAGAAACGCCCGTTCGACGATGCGCAGTTCAACAAGATGATGGGGCTGGCCCGCAGCGGAATCGAGTCGCTTGATCCTGAAGCAGCAGGCGGTACTGAAAGGTCTGCTGCTGCGACAATAGTTGCTCCGCCTCTAAAAAGCCTGATCGATACATGAACATCAGAATCTATTGCTGTCTGGGCTTGCTCCTCGCCCTCAACTCCGCCGCCACCTCACAGCGGCGACTGCTTGCCGCCACCCAGTCCGTCGTGTGACGGCCTCGGCAGTCTCATAGTGTGGGGCTCGCAGTTTCGTTTTGATCAATGTCACACCGGCTATAACCCTTATGAAGTAGTTCTAAACGCCGCGAACGTCGGCAGCCTGGCTTTGGATTGGCAATACAGCCCGGGAGCGGCTGTTTACACTGCGCCGGCCGTAGCTAACGGCGTGGTGTACGTTGGCTTCATTGCTCCCGATAACAGTGTGCAAGCCTTGAACGCCGTTACTGGAGCGCCGCTATGGAGGTTCCCAACCGCAAATCAGGTGCTCTCATCACCCGCCGTTTCCAATGGCGTGGTGTACATCGGATCGACAGACAGTAATCTCTACGCGCTCAACGCCAACTCTGGCGCGCTCCTGTGGAAGTACACCACGGGCAAACAAATCCTCTCTTCTCCGGCGGTAGCCAATGGCACGGTGTATGTCGGGTCCGCGGACAACAACCTGTACGCCTTGGACGCCAACACCGGCGCGCTCCTATGGAAGTACACAGCGGGCGGCGGCATAGCTTCGTCGCCGGCAATCGCCAATGGCATGGTTTACGTCGGCTGTCGCGACAACAGTTTGTATGCGTTGAACTCCGCCGATGGAGCATTCCTGTGGAAGTACGCGACCGGCGGTCTGGTCGAATCGTCGCCTGCTGTTAGCAACGGAGTAGTCTATGTCGGCTCGTATGACGGAACTCTATACGCCTTGAATGCGGTCACCGGAGCATTCCTCTGGAAGTACGCGACCGGCAACGCCGTCTATTCTTCTCCCGCCGTGGCCCATGGCGTGGTGTATTTCGGCTCCGAAGACGATAACGTCTACGCCTTGAACGCCAGTACCGGCTCCCTTCTGTGGAAGTACACCACGGGCAGCATCATCCAGTCATCACCGGTGGTAGCCAACGGCGTGGTGTACATCGGTTCCGCTGACAACAACCTCTACGCGTTCGACGCCGCAACCGGGGGACGCCTGTGGAAGTATCCGGCTCTAGCCGTATCGGTGCCGGCGGTGGCTGACGGCGTGGTCTATGTCGGTTCGGTAAATGTGCTGGCCTTTCATCTGCCTCACTGAGAACAAGCGCACCCCACGGTACAATCTCTGAGGTGCCTTTACCGACCCAGGCAGAGCCGATAGCCCGCGTACCCAACACGCCTGTCGCCAGGTACTTTACCGGCGCAATTTTCTTCTTCTTCGGCCTGTTCACGATTCTGCTGCCCTGGTCCATCAAAGGCGCGCGCTATGCCTGGATCGCAGCGTTCTTTATTTGGGTCGTCTCGCTGATCGTCGAGCGCAAGCGTCTTCGCCCGCAACCTCTCGCTCTGCCGCTGCTTGCCTACATCGTGCTGAGCGGCATCTCATGCGCGCTGTCGTACGAACCCTACATGAGCTGGCCGCACATGAAGCTCGTATGCTGGACCGCGCTGATCGCTACCCTTTTCGCGCAAAATCTGGAACGCCTGTCGCAGGTGCGTACTCTCGTGCTGCTGCTTCTGTTGTCGGCGACTGCCGTCGGAGGCTTCACTGCCTGGCAGTATCTGCGGGGAATGGGATTGAAGATCGCTTATTTCGGTCCTGTTTCGCCGCTATATGACGCCGGCCTTCGTCCCGAAGACGTGCTGGTCGGTATCAATGATCATTCCATCCACACGCCTGCCGACATCGTGCATGCAGTTGCCGGCGTCTCTCCTGATGCCACCGTCCGCGTGCAGTTTCTTCGCGGCTCCCCCGTGCGCCACAAAGAGACCTTCGCCCGCGCCGGGGATTTCGCTGTCAACGGCCAGGTTACGCACACGGTCATGCTGGTTAAGTCGACTCCCTATCGAGCCGCGGGTACCCTCGGCCATTACGGAAAGCTGGCGGAGGTCTTCGCTCCCCTCGCATGCCTCGCGTGGGCGTTGATGCTCGGCACTCCTGCGCGAAAACGCGGGCGACAGATCGCGTTCGGAGTGATGTTTCTTGCCATTACGGGTACTGTGTTCGCCACGCAATCGCGTTCCGCGCTCAGCGGAGTCGTGATCGGATGCATGATTGCCTTATTCCTGATGGTGCCGCGGCGAGCGCGCCTCTGGTTCATCTCCGTTCTGGTGGTTCTCGCTGTCGCGGCGGTGCTGTGGATTCAACACACGCGCGGGCTCAAATGGGTGGACGCGCGAGATCCCGGAACCCAGTACCGACTGCTGATGTGGAAGGACGGCGCGCGCCTCGCCGTGCAACATCCTCTTTTCGGCGTTGGCATGGATTCAGTACAAAATCGCTGGCCGGAGTGGCACCTCGAAGGCTTCGCGAAATTTCAGCAGTTCTGGAATTTTCACTCGGACCTGGTGCAACTTGCTGCCGAGAGAGGCTTCCTCACGCTGGCGGCTTGGCTTTGGTTCGTGGTGGCTTACCTGGTTTACCTGCTACGCCTCTTACCCCGAGCGCGACAGCGAACGCGATTTGGCTTCGCAGTCGTAACCGGCATCTTCACCGGGTTCGTGGCGTTTCTCCTTACCTCATTAGTCGAATCCTCGCTGGGGGACGATAGCCTGGTCATGCTGGTTTTCTTCTGCGTCGGCGTCGCCATCGCGATAGAGCACATGCTGGCTACCCGTGGAGCGATCGACGTGGCGTAGGAAGGCGGCCGTTCGCTCTTGGCCATTGGCTCTTGGCTTTTGCGTCCTATCTTAAGGTGTCATCCCGAGCGAGCGGAGCGGAGTCGAGGGACCTGCAGTTTGCTCGCGCCGCGGATGCAACTTCCTGTCTCCGGGCTAGGAAAGGCGCAGTCAAGAATACGCGTCATCCTGAGTCCTCGAGCGGCAGCGAAGGACCTGCTTTCGAACTTTCCAACCAATTACCCTATGATTTGTTCCACGAGATTCTGACCATCAACACACATCCCAACTCGCGCCTCCGACTCATTCCCTGCATTCTGCTGGCGCTTTTCGCCGTCCAGTCTCTCTGGTTCATCAAAACTCAGTCGCTGACCTACGATGAGCCGGCGCACATCATTGCGGGCTCAGAGGCGTGGCGTATGGGACGCTTCGAGCGATGGAACGACCATCCTCCGCTTGGGCGCTTGTGGCTGACGCTACCTATCGCCGCCACGCCGCTCGACGATCGAGGTGCAGTTCACCGACCGCGACTTCCTGGTCACGCGCCTGAATCCCGGGCCCGAGTGGCTCGCCTGGCGCACGCGCCCGATGAACACCCTCTTGGGCCTCGCGCTGGGTATAGCGCTATGGTTCGCTACCCGTCGAATCTTCTCTGAAGGCTCCGCCAACTTCGCGCTGGCGCTGTTTGCATTCACACCGTCGCTGATCGCGCACTTCTCGGTCGCGACCACGGACGGCATTGGAGCGCTCTTCATCTTTCTTGTCGCGGTGCAACTGGTCCGATGGCGACATCGTCGAACTGCCGCTCAGACCACGCTCATGGGATTGCTGCTCGGTGGTCTCTTGCTGTCGAAGTTCTACGCGCCTCCGCTGGTGCTGCTGGCGTTGCTGCTGATGCTGTTCCTCAGCCCGGATGAGAGCCGCCTGTTCTCAATGCGAGCTCGAACTGGAAGCCGGTGTTAGTCGCTCTCGCAATCGCGCTGCTGATTGTCTGGGCAGGGTACTTCTTTCACGTTTCCCGTCTCGAGATCGGCAACGGCCACGTGCGCGCCAGCTTCCCCAACCGCGACGTGCGCGAATGGCCAACGTCCAGCGGGCTACACCTGAGCACCATCGTTCCTGCGGGAGAATTCATCGAAGGTTTGCGCGAAGTTGCACGCAACAATCATCACGGCAGACCTGCGTGGTTTCTGGGGAAGATTTATCCGCAAGGAGGGATCCTCGCGTATTACCCGGTGGCCATCGCGCTCAAGTGGCCGACGGTTCTGCTGTTGCTACTTGCGTTCGCAATCGCGTCGAGAGTGTGGCGGAGCGGCAATGCGCGCGGCGATCTATTCCTGATGCTGTTATTTCCGTTGGTGTTCTTTCTGTTCGCGCTGAATGCGAAATACAACATTGGCGAGCGTCACATCCTGCCGCTGTATCCTTTCGCGCTGCTGGTCGCTGGAGGCGTTTGGCGATCCCGCCCTTTCCAAAACAAGGGAAGGATGGGGAACCCGCACGTATCAACTCGCTTCAACGTCATTCTGATCCTCGCGCTCTGTCTTAATGCCGCTGACGCGTTACGCTACGCGCCAGACTACCTTTCTTACTTCAACATTTTCGTTCGCCCGCAGAATAGTTGGCGGCTGCTCACCGATAGCAATCTCGACTGGGGACAGGGATTGATTGCGTTGCGCAACTATCAGCAACAACATCCGGACGGGCCCTTGCAGCTTGCTTATTTCGGTTCGGTGGACCCGGCGCTGTACGGGATCAAGGCCGCGCCGCTAGCGCCTCACGCTCAAGTAAAAGGAACAGTGGTCGTGAGCCCGACACTGCTCTCCGGGCAGAACTTGTCTGACAGAGATGCCTTTCACTGGCTCTGGCCGTATCAACCCGCGCAGGTCATCGATCACTGTTTGTGGCTATACGACTTGAAGTGAGCTCAGCTTCGGGCGCCGAGGTTCGCTTCGTGGCCCAACTCCGCACGGGGTTGCAGCGATTCACTAATCGCCGTCAACGCTTCCTGAACACGCCACAGCTCGGCCTCTGCCGCGTCGTTCCACTCCAACAGCCCTTCGGAATTCCAACGAACGTATTGACCGATCCAGCGCACGGCCCTGCGGCCGGACTCACTGAACAAGAACACTCCCAGTCCCCCGATGCTCGCGACCGTCAATGGCACATACCATTTGCGCATCACGCCCCCTTTTGCCGAACCAGCTTCGGCTATTACCAGCAACTTACCTCCTTCAACGGCAGTTTCCAATCATTGGATGAGCACGAGCTGGTAACGATTGAGTGTCGTCCACATGCAGCGGCACTGAGCGAACTGGCGATTATTATTCGATCCTCGAGAACTCGATGGTCTCCCGGCAGGAGCAGCAGTCGAAGGAGTTAGGCTGGCGAGCAAAGCGGAAGATTCAGCCTTGGGCGAAAAGAGACACCCCCCCTACCCCCAGGACTCAGAATAGCGTTGGTGTCAAATAGGTTCATTGGAATCCGCTCACCGACTCTGAGCTCCCCAACCTAGGCACTGTAGTGTGCACTCTAGTGTGATTGACAACCCAGGCGGCCACGAATACGCTCAGGCCCAGTGGACGGATGCATGTATGTTGTGCACACCATACACACCGTGATTGGAGGTATTTATGTTGTTTTGGCCTAGCTTGGTGCTTGGTACTTGTGTGATAGTGATCGCGCTGTGGACGATCTATGTTCCTACGATTTATATCCGTAAGACAAACGCAATGATCCACCTCCTGGAAGAAATTGCGGCCAGTACGCGCAAGTAAAGCAGCGTTATAAGCTGGTCGCCGACTTCACTGCTCAGGCGGCTCTAAACTCGAAGCCCAACCCCGGCATAAAACTCTCCGCCGCTGTGGCTCCTGATCTGCCCTCCCGACAGTAGCGGTCTGGCAAACTCGCATCGGCTCGGCTATGATGCGTCCGGGCGAAGCTTGTCGTGATTGTGCCGCTCACCGTCACAAATCATGCCCGTCTGAGTACATCATGCAAGAAAACAAAACATGGTTGAGGATGTTGCTGGCGCTGTCGCTGATGTTCAGCGCCATGGCAGGTATGGCGCAAGATCGCGAGCGCGGGATCATAGCCAACACTGTGTTCGTCGGAGCCGACGGCAAGTTCGAGGCCGATCCCGATACCGTGCTGGTGCAGTTCAACATCTCCGCGCAAAACGAAACCTTGCAGGCGGCGAGCGATCGCGCCAAGCAGGCAGCCGAGCAGGTACGCGACCTGCTGCGCAAGAACGGACTTGATCCCAAGCTGGCGCAGATCGGCCAGTTCGTCGTGTCGCCGGTGTATGACTACAAGACTCCCAAGCGCAAGCTGGTCGGCTATCGCGTGAACAGCAGCATCAGCATCAAGTTCCAGGACTTCGCCAAGGTCGGTCCGCTCACCAACGATCTCTTCAGCCTCGATGTCACCGACAGCCAATCCGTGAGCTACATCCTGGAAGACATGGACGCGGCCAAGGTGAAAGCGGTGGAAGACGCGATGCGCAAGACCCGGCAGTTGGCGCAAGCCGTCGCGCAGAGCAGCAGCCACACGTTGGGCACGTTGTCGTATGCCTCGGTCGATGTCTCCGAGCCGGGCCCGATTATGCGTCCGATGATGATGAAAGCGTCTGGCCATGGGAGCAGGTGCCGCCCCGCCGCCTCCGGCAACCGAGGAATTTACGCCACAGAAGATCACGGTAAATTCGCACGTGAACGCCCTTTACAATCTTCAGTAGCGCGACTTCGTTGTGCGTTTTGCGTTCTAGAGTGAGTGGACATTCGATTCGGGGAGACCTATGAAGCGTAAGCTCATGCTGTTGGCGGCGGTCGCCGTCGGCGCACTTTCGGTTGTTGCGCAAGATCAGCCGCAGATCACACCGCGCGTGGCGCCGACCGCGAAAGAATCGCGCATCGATCAGCCGACTGCGCCCGAACCGTCACAGGCACATGACGGTGCCGGCAGGAACAAAAATTCCCCTCACGCTGAAGCAGGCCATCAGCACCCATAGCGCTCGCGTGGGCGATCCCGTCTACGCGCAGACTGCCTTCCCCATCGTTCAAAACAACCGAGTCGTGATTCCTGAAGGGACCTTCGTTCAGGGCACCATTCGCAGCATCGTGCACCCGGGTAAGGTGAAGGGGCGCGCGCAATTGCAGATGACCTTCACTTCCATGATCTTCCCCAACGGCTACACCGTCGTGTTGCCGGGCGCAGTCGAGGGAGTGCCGGGGTCGAACAACAGCGCCATAAAGGACAGCGAAGGAACGATTGAGCAATCCGGGTCGAAGGGCAAGGACGCGCAGACCATCGCTACCTCAACCATACCCGGTGCGGCAATTGGCGCGCTTGCTGACGGCGGAAAGGGAGCGGGAATTGGCGCCGGAGTCGGCGGCGTCGTCGGACTTGCTACCGTGCTACTGACCCGCGGACCCGACGTTTCGCTCGGCACGGGATCTTCGGTCGAAATGGTGCTGGAGCGAACCATCGAAGTCGACCGCACCCGCGCCCAGAAGAGCGCTACGTGATTCAGTAGAGCAGGTACTTCGCCCGGACCTGCATGAACTGATCCAGCCCATCGCGCCAGTCGTCGGCGATGCGACGCGGATCTTCTCCGCTCTGCAAGGCTTGAAACACCGCCTGGTTGCCAAGCGTGTCCGCAACATGCGCGACATCGAACTCCTTCGGATATAGCTTGTGCAACGCTGCCGCCAGCTCAATGCCCAGCTCCGCCGTGTCGACGCGTCTCGCGATCGACGATCATGATGTCCACTCCGCCGCACTGCTGGTGCGCGTGATCTGCCTAAAGCGGGAGTGAACTGCTACCGGAACAAAGCGCACGCCTTCGATCTTGCGTTGGTTGAGATAGGCAGCCAGTTCAACAGCGTGGATCCACGGTGCTCCGAGCGCCTGATACGCAAAGGGCGTGCCCTTTCTCAGCGAGACATCCGTGCCCTCCAGCATGGCTGACTCCCGGAGTAGAGCAGCACCTGCTGCAAATCGTGAATATCGGGCGACGGATTCGTCCCACATCAGGCCAGTCGAATCGAACCAGTCGCCGCGCATCCATCCCTTCATGGGAACGACGCGTGAGCTTGGCGTTGATGTTTCGTTCCCCATTCAACAGCTTCGCAAGTTCGCCAACAGTCATACCATGGCGAAGCGGCAGCCTCTGGAAAGCTCGCGTCCGGCGTCGGCCAACCGGGCCCTTGCACATAAGCTCCGTTCAGCGGATTCGGCCGATCCAGCACCACAACCGGCTTGCCGGCCTTGGCTGCGGCATCAAGAAAGGAGCCCAGGGTGGCTGTCAGCGGCGAAAGCCGAGCGCCGGTGTCTTGCACATCAATCACCATCACATCGAGATTGCGGAGCGCGTCGGCGGCTACGCGACCGGCCGCCTGGGCATCTCCATCAAGGCTGTAGACCGGAACGCCCGTCGCACTGTCTTTGGTTGACCCGCCTTCCGTAGTACCTCCGGCCATCGACCGTGAAGATGGCGCCCAAGGTGCAGGCCCGTTGCCGTGAGCGAGAACATCGATCGTCCGATGTCCCAGGCTGTCGATCGCTGCCTGGTTGGTCAGCAGTGCGATGCGCGGCTTGTTGGTCCCGAACTGTCGCAGCGCCTCGAAGTCGCTGGACTCCAGCTGATCGATTCCAAGCGAGCGTCGTCCCGTTGCGCGCAACGATTCGCCGGCTGGCAGCGGCCACCTCGTTGTACCCGGTAATGCGCGACAGCCGGTACTTCTGCTCCTGCGGCACACTCAGGTTGAGCAGCGACGCCACCGCCGTCGCAACCTCGGTACGCAGCGCGATGACGGTACCTTCCTTCAAGTGAACCGCGTTGGTCAGCAGAACGATGTAGCTGTTCGTCGTGGGATCAATCCACAGCGAGGTTCCGGTGAAGCCCGTATGACCGATACGAGCCCACCGGCAACAGGTCTCCACGGTTCGATGAGAACGGGCTGTCGATGTCCCATCCCAGGCCACGCACCACTGTGAGGTTCGGAGGCTGCTGTGGCGTCGTCATCTTCTCGACGATTCGCCTTCGACCACACCGGCGAGCCGCCATTGAGCATGGCTTGCGCGAACTTCGCCGTATCGTCGGCGGTCGAGAACAGTCCCGCGTGGCCGGCGACTCCGCCCATCGCGCGAGCCGTGGGATCGTGTACCACTGCGCGCAAAACCTCGCCGGTCTTCTCGTTCACCTGGGTGGGCGCGGTGCGCGCCAGCAGCGACAGTGGCGGAAGAAAGCGCGTGGTATTCATCCCCAGCGGCCCGAAGATGAAGCGTTTCGGCGTACTGATTCAGGGTTACGCCGCTCACCTTCTGCACCAACTCGCCCAGCACAATGAAGTTGATATCGCTGTACAGGAAGGTCGAGCCCGGCGGGTTGATCAGCTTCTCGGCGTTGGCGCGACGATAGCCCTCCTCCATGCCGCTCCACGTCGGACGCAAGTCGAGATCGGCACGCAGGCCGGAGTAGTGCGTCAGCAACTGGCGGATGGTGACATCTTCTTTGCCGTTCTGCGCAAAGTCGGGGATGTACTTGGCCACCGGATCATTCAGCTTGATCTGTCCCAGTTGCACCAGGCGCATGATCGATCCCGTGGTCGCCATGACCTTCGTCAGCGAAGCCATATCGAACACGGTGTCGACCGTCATGGGCTCCAGGATGGGATTGACGGCGCGAAAACCCCACGCCTTGCGATAAATGACTTCTCCGTTATGTCCGACAATGCATACCACCCCGGGAATCTGTTGTTTGGCAACCGCGCTCTGCAGTATTAGATCGAGAGGTGCAAAGCGATCGGGGGTGGGCTTTGCAGCGGGCGTACTAAGCTGGCTGAAGCCAGGCAGCGTGCCGGCCAGCAGGATAACTATCACGAAAACCAGCGAAGGAAAGAAGCAAACGTGCTGTTTCAAAATGGGCCAGGTTCCTGATTTGGGGACAAGATAAGCTGAGGCGCTCTTGAATACGGGGCTATCATCAACTCGTTTCGTATTATAAGGTCAACTGCGACTGCCCCCGTCCACATTGAAGGTGCTCTTGCACGCATTGCTTCAATCCAACGCCTCACTGCGTCCCGACTACGCGGATCAGCAGAAGCAATTCGCGCGCGCTTTCGCCGTCCTGCGCGATGCCATCCAGCAGCATGCATTTCCCGGGGCAGCGCTGGCCGTAGCGTATCAGGGAAAGCTGCTCGCTTCCCACGGATTTGGCCGTTTCACCTACGACGACGCAGCGCCATCGGTCACGCGCGAGACGGTCTTCGACATCGCTTCGATTACCAAGGCTGTCGCTACGACCGACATGGCGATGATCCTGTTTGAGCGGGGTTCGCTCAAGTTGGAAACTCCTGTCGCTCAATTGCTGCCCGAGTTCGTCACTCTTAGTCCGCCGCACCAAAAGGCGAAGCGCGAAGCAGTCACCGTGCGCATGCTGCTGGCCCACTCCAGCGGCTTGCCGGCCTACGAGAAGCTGTTCGAATTCGCGCACGACAGGCGAAGAACTGCTTCGCGCTGCCATGACGACTCCGCTGGCCAGCCGCGCCCGGCACCCGCGCCGAATACAGCGACATTGGCTTCATCCTGCTCGGCGAAATCCTCGAACGCATCGCAGGCGTGCCGCTCGACCAATTCGCGCAACGTGAGATTTTCGACAAGCTCGGGCTCTCGCGAACCTGGTTCGTACCGCCGCTGGAAATGCGCTCACAAATTCCTCCCACCGAGGACGATCGGACATTTCGTAAACGAATCATCCAGGGCGAGGTCAACGACGAAAATGCCTGGGTCATGGGCGGCGTCGGCGGACACGCCGGAATGTTCGCCTCAGCAGCCGACCTTGCACTCTTCGCCGAGTGCCTCCTGCGCGGAGGCGCGCCCCTGGTAAAACCGCAACACGCTGGCGCTGTTCACCCGCCGCGAAGAGTCGCCACGCGGAACCTCACGCGCCCTGGGATGGGATACGCCATCGCATCCTTCGTCGTCCGGCACGCGCTTTGCTCCAACTTCTTACGGCCACCTGGGATTTACCGGAACATCCTTGTGGATTGATCCCAAGCGGCATCTCTCTGTTGTCCTACTAACCAACCGCACCTGGCCTGACCGCAGTTCGCAGCAGATTCGGGTTGTGCGCCCACTGCTGCACGATGCCGTCGTCGAGGCCATTGAAGGTGCATAGAAAGGAAGTCATTTGTCCCCTTAATCCAACCTCTAACCTGCCCCCTTAGGAGGAGGAAGCATGCGTCAAAATATTTGTTTGCTAACTTTTCCGCGAGAAATGGCTATACCTTGCGATCTTATTTCTCCTTTCAGCAGCAACTTGTCTCGCCGATGACTACGCCAACCAAGGTACGATCTTCATTACCGGCACAATTAACGATATTCAAAATCAGCAAACTTGCGATCAATACGGTTGCCAGATGGGTGACTACCTGGAGCCTGGAAATGACATTCCGTGCTCCTGAATGGAACGCGCCCGGCTCAAACTACTTCATGAGCACCGTCTTGCTGAATTGCATGGGCGGACCACCCTGCATCGACGGGTACCAGGCAACCTCGGATTTTGGCTGGGGTCCATTTGGATTCGACATATTATCTATCGATATCGAGGACGGCAAGCTCGTAGACACTCGGGCGGCCTGCGGCGGATATTTCATCGAGATGGGAGAAGCCAATATCTGGGAGTACGTGCTTGGCTTTTCGGGCACAACGACAGGATATGCCACTCCCACTCCCGAGCCTGCCACCATTATGGGGCTGGCCAGCGGCACCGCCCTGTTCTGCTTCCGCCGCATATTCGCGAGTCGTCCAATGATGTAATCTGGCGTTTACGAGAACGGGCAGCGCGCGCCAATGCTGCTCGGTTCGCTAAACCCGGGCAGACAGGAAATGCCTGGGCTCATGGATTCATCATGGACAAATTAGTCATTCGCGGCGGCAGTCCGCTGCTCGGCACAGTTCGCGTCAGCGGCGCCAAAAATGCCGCGCTGCCCGCCATGGCCGCCGCCCTGCTCACCGACGCCGATGTCATCCTCGAAAACATTCCCCAGGTCCGCGACATCGAGACCGAGCGCAGACTGCTGGCGGCCATGGGCGCCCAGGTCGAGCTTGGTTACGGACGCGCGCAGCATCGCACCACCATCAACTGCAGCAAACTGGCGAATCCTGAAGCTTCTTACGAGCTGGTGAAAACCATGCGCGCTTCAACCCTGGTGTTGGGGCCCCTGGTAGCGCGAATGGGACACGCCCGCGTTTCTCTGCCGGGAGGCTGCGCCATCGGTGCGCGACCTATCGATCTGCACCTGAAAGGACTGGAAAAACTAGGCGCGCAGATCACTCAGGAACACGGCTACATTGAAGCCCGCGCCGATCGGCTTCAGGGCGCGCGCATTGTCTTCGAGAAAATCACCGTCACCGGCACCGAAGACCTGCTGATGGCCGCCACCCTCGCGGAAGGTGAGACGGTGCTGGAGAACTGCGCGCGCGAGCCTGAAGTTTCGGACCTCGCCGCGTTGCTGAACAAGATGGGGGCGCGCATCGAAGGCGCCGGTACGCACACCATGCGCGTGCAGGGAGTCGCCAAGCTGCATGGCGCCCGTCATCGCATCATCCCCGACCGCATCGAAGCCGGTACATTCATCGTTGCCGCCGCGCTCACCGGAGGCGACCTGATGGTCCAGGGCTGCGATCCTTCGCACCTTGGAGCCCTGCTTGAGAAGCTGGCGGAGTGCGGTGTCACGCTGCGTATGAATGGCGAGTCCGTGCGGGTGATGAGCGACGCGCCGCTGAAAGCTGCTGACATCACGACCGAAGAGTTTCCCGGATTTCCCACCGACATGCAGGCACAGTTCATGACCCTCGCGACCCAGGCCGAAGGCGCCAGCATCGTCACCGAGAACATCTTCGAGAACCGCTTCATGCACGCGCAGGAACTGGTACGCATGGGCGCGAATATCAAAATCGACGGCCGCCGCGCCGTGATCCGCGGAAAAACTCCCCTTAGCGGAGCGGCGGTGCTGGCCAGCGATCTGCGTGCCTCCGCATCGCTGGTGCTGGCAGCATTAGTCGCCGACGGCGAAACCATCATCGACCGTGTCTACCACATCGATCGCGGCTACGAGCGTATCGAGGAGAAGCTGAAATCTGTTGGGGCCCAGATCCGCCGCATCGGAGAGCTGCTGCCCAGGCGTTCCACCGTGCCGGCCACCAGCGCTGTGGGTCAGTGAAATAGCTTTCTCACCTTGCGCCCGAATCCGTCGATCTCATACGTCATGCCAAAGCGCAACATGACGCGGTAACTCTCGTCGGTCAGGCCGAACGTGGGAGCAATCTTGAACATCGCATTGTGTACCTGCCATCCGAGTGTCGGCGCAATGTACTGCGACGTTCCGTGCACGGTGAACTTGGTTGCCGTGCCCAAGCCGCCATAAAATTCGGCGCCCAGCTGGAAGTTCTCGCGGCACCACACGCATTCGTTGGCCGAGGCCAGGAACGACAGTGGACGGCTGAACGCCGCCGCATAACCGAACTCCCACGGTTCGTCAGACAGGTTCTTCTCCGCAATGATGTTCTCCGCAATGTTCCAGCCGCCGACATTGCTCGACAGGATGAGCTTTGTCTCCAGTTCGCGTTGCTTGTCCTGCCTCGCAATGCTGTTGGGGACGAGACCGTCTTCCTGCCCATCGAAACCGACAACCTCTTTGAGCGTCTTGTCCGCACCGTTAATATCTTCGAATTCGACGTAGAACACCGGATTGATCGCGTGCTCCTTCATCAGCATGCGGAAGCGGTTCTCCCAGCGATAGCCGGTGAAGATAGCGCTCTGGTTGGCTGTAGCCTGCCCATCGAGATAGAACTCCGTGGTCCACCAGCCTTTGGCGCCATATTCAAATTCGATGAGTCCCGAGGTGAAGGCATCGCCGCCCTTCGGCTGGCCAACCAGACCGGAGCTTTCGATCTCGAGATTGCCCGGCTCCTCCATGGTGTGGTCGTAGGTGATGAAGTAAGGGCGATCGCCCGCGGCAGCGGCGACGGCCAGAAGCAGGAAGCAGGCCAGAAGTAATACAGCAAAACGGAGAAACTTAACACTCACGTCATAATCCTCGCAAATGGTAGAATGATGGCTGGTTAAGTTGCAACTCAGTTGCAACTAGTAATTGCAGCAACACTTGCAACTTGGTTGCAACTAGCTACTCTTTCTATTAGGCAACATGACTGACGGGTTGCACAATAGATTGGGCGTGCAGGTGCAAGATTTCGTCGCACTTCGATTGCAACTGGCTGCAACTTCCGTGGGAGATATGAAATGCCCTTCGCTGAAACTGCTGCCCCCGGCGCATTGCAAAACGTGCTGCTGAGCCGCGGAATCCGACTCACCCGGCAGCGCCGCATCATTCTGGAAATCATCGAGACTGCGAAACAGCACCTCGATGCAGCGCAGATTCTGCGCAAGGCCTCCAAGGTCGATCCCACGATCAACCGCGTCACCATCTATCGCACGCTGGCCTTGCTGAAGCGGCAGGGCCTGGTCGATGAGCTGGACTTATTGCACGTGAAGGGCGAGGGACACTTCTATGAGCGCCGGCCGCAGCGCGATCACATGCACATGACCTGCCTGCGTTGCGGCAAAGTTCAGGAGTTTGAGAGCGACTTGTTTGATCGGGTGAAGGGCCAAGTAGAGCGCGATTGTCGCTTCCACATTCTCATCGCGCGCTTTGAAATCGGCGGCTACTGCGCCGGTTGCAGGAAATGATTTCGAGCAACGCCAAACGACCGGCATCTTATCGGTTTGTCATCCCGAGCGAAGCGAGGGACCTGCTCTCGCCGTCACCGTCGATCGTCATCGGTATAGCAAGCAACGCCTACGGCGCCACCAAATCCTGATATTCCGGGTGCCGCTCCAAATACGACGCCACAAACGGACACCGCGCCACGACTTTCAATCTATTCTCTCGCGCGTAATTCAGCGCCGCTTTGGCAAGATGGCCGCCAATTCCCTTCCCTTCCATCTCTGCCGGAACCTCAGTGTGAACCAGGTAGATGGTGCCGTCCTCTTCTT
This sequence comes from uncultured Acidobacteriaceae bacterium, assembly GCA_963819645.1. Taxonomy (GTDB): domain Bacteria; phylum Acidobacteriota; class Terriglobia; order Terriglobales; family Acidobacteriaceae; genus CAVVDY01. Next base: position 631,233 of record CAWFWZ010000001.1, on the reverse strand, counting down.
TGTAGGCAAGCAGAGCGGTTGCGCCCGCAAGATGCACAGCGAAGCGATGAAAGCTTTTCTCCTGCTGAACTTGGGAATCCATAGTCTCCTGATGCGAAAAGCGGCGGGGTGCCCAACTCATTCCTGCATTTGGCATGAGTGCGACCTCTAGCAACGTTGAATCGGCTTTCCCACACATTCGAAACCGCGAATGTGTGGGCGACCTGGTGTGACCGTGGAGCTACCGTCCTGCCGCCGCGGGCTCCTGCACCTCGTAGATGCTGTACCACGATGTGGCAGCCTTCAACGCGTTGTTCACGTTGTTGATGTTGGCAACGCCTTCGGTCTCGAGCCATTTACGGAAGGCATCGACGCCCTTCTCGGCAAAAATCGGAATGCCGTCCTTCCACGTAGCGCGGCCGCATAGCACGCCGTTGAACTTCACGCCCGCTTCCGCCGCGAACTCCAGATCTTCGATGAACTCCGGATTGCTCACGCCCGCCGACAAATAGATGAACGGCTTGCTGGTTGTACCGGCGGCGGCGCGGAAGTGGTTCAGCGCCTCAGCTTTCGTATAAGCTTTCGTTCCCTTAAACGACTTTGCGCCTTCCACGAACTGCAGGTTCACCGGAATCTCAACCTTCAGCACGTCGACGCCGTAGCGGTCCTTCGAAAACTCCTCCATCGACTTCGCCACCACCTCGGGCTTCAGCTTGGCGTACTCCGCGCCCTTCTCGTCGATGCCTTCTTTGTATCCCACCAGCTCGAGGAAGAACGGAATGTCGTTGGCCTTGCACTCATCGCCGATGCGCTCGGTCCACGCATGCTTGTGGTCATTGATCTTCTGCTCGTCGTACGGCGAATAATAGAGCAGGATCTTCACGCAATCGGCGCCGGCCTCCTTCAGGCGCTTAGCCGACCACAGGTCGAGCAGGTCAGGCAGACGTCCGGGCAGCGTCTTGTCATAGCCGGTCTTCTCGTAGGCGAGCAGCAGGCCCGAACCCTTGGCACGGCGCCTGGCAGCCGGCAATCCCCACTCGGGATCGAGCAGGATGGCGCTCGCATGCTGCGTCAGCACTTCGCTCACATTAATCTTGAATTGCTCCAGGCCATCGTCAGTGGCGTACTGGCCAAGCGCCTTCTTCAGCGACCCACGCTGATCCATGGCCGCGGCGGCGATGACGCCACGATCGTTCGAAACATTTTTGATGCCGGTTAATTTTCCAGGGGTAAGTTTCACGGCAAAACCTCCACGGGCTGAGATTGCCCTGTATGAATTTGTACGCGCGACTGCGCAAAATGGCTGGTCCGGGAATCGTCGGACTCTTGATTCTAAACGATGGCTTAACGGATGCGAATACGACCTTTCGGGTGCCACTCCGTGCCAATGGTCTCAGTGCTAGAATGCCACGCACCGTTGCCTATCATGAGAACCATTATCCCGAAGGTAGCCCGCCGCGCGAGCTCATCGCTGTTGGCAGTTCTGTGCTGCCTGCTGTGCACCGGGAGCGTGGCTGTCAGCCGCTAATCCTGTCCGGCACAAAGTGCTGGTGGCCTCCGACATTCACTTCAATCCCATGGCCGATCCGTCGCTTGTTGCGCGATTGATTGCGGCTGAGCCGGCGCAGTGGGAAGCCATTCTGAATAAGACTGCGCCGCACTCGTTCAGTCCCTACGGACAAGACACGAATTGGTGGCTGCTGCAATCGTCGCTCGACCAGATGCGCAAGACCATGCCGCAGCCGGCAGTTTTTTTAGTGCTGGGCGATATGCTGGCGCACCATTTTTCTGAGATGTACCGCGCGACCAGTCACAATGATAATCGTGAGCAATATCGCGCGTTTCGTGCTGAAGACGATGCAATTTCTCGCCTTGCAGTTGCGGCAGCGCTGGCCCAACACACAAATCCTGTTGACTCCCGGTAATGACGACGACGTTTGTGGCGACTACACCGTGGAGGCGGGAGGGGCTTTCCTCAGTGACACCGCAGCTACGGTGCGCGAGCTCGCCCGAGCCGATGAGCAAACGGCTGCCGACTGGAAGGCGCTGGGCAGCTACAGCCTGCTGTCCTCGGCAATTCCTGGCTTGAAGATCGTCTCGTTCAACAGCGTTTTCTTCTCCGAAAAATACGAGCCGCAAAGCTTCCGGCAATCGTGTGAGGAGGTGCAATCGGCCGCTCCCACTCAGGCGTTTGCCTGGCTTGAGCAGACGGTAAACGACGCCAGGCTGGCGAACCAGAAGGTCTGGCTGATGTTTCACATTCCGCCCGGCATCGACGGTTACGGCAGTGTGCACAATCACCAAGGCTCGTGTGCGGCCGACATCGTGCCGATGTGGCTGCCCGAGTGGACGGTGAAGTTCGACAGCCTGCTTCTCAACTATCAGGGAACTGTCGCCGCCAGCTTCGCAGGACACACTCACACCGACGACTTCCGCGTAATTCGCGATGGTAGCGCCGCAAAGGAGTTCGTGCTCGTCGATCCGCCGATCTCGCCGGTGTACGACCAAAACCCGGCGTTCCGCGTGCTCGAGGTTGTCGGCAGTGAGGTGCGCGATCAGACAACCTACTACCTGACCAATCTCACCACCGCCGGCGCGAAACAGAGTGGCAAGTGGAAGAAGGAATACACCTTCTCGCGGGAGTGGAAAACTAAGCAACTGGATTCCGCGAGCCTCGGCAATATCTATGACGAGATCGCGACGACCGACGCCGCGCGCGCGCATTGGCTGAGGCTCTACAACGTGTCCAGCGACGCGGCGAAGGTCAAGCCGGATCAGGTGCGCGGACTGTACTGCGCTATCGAAGGGCTAGGCGCAGGAGCATACGGGAATTGCGCCTGCGCGAGTACGAGGTAGGTTAGAAGGGGCGCGCCTTCAGGCGCGCCGCAACGTGTGCTTTTGAGTTTGCGGGGATCAATCCCGAATGGGACTAATCCCCCTTGCTTCAAAACGATCTCCCTTGGCGCGGCTGAAGCCGTGCCCCTTCTTCGTTGCTCTGCTCACGCCTTCGCGCTGTCCGCTTCTTCCGGGAACAACAGATGGTTCTCCACATCTTCATCGCGCCAGTCCGGAGCGTCGAGCTGCCGCGCATTCTTCTCCAACGGCTCGAGGTCCGGCAGCTCCTCGGCCGCTAGAGACTTGTCTAACTCTGCGAACTTACGTGCCACCGGAAAAACTCGCTTCTGCATCGAGCCGACCGCAGCATTGTATGAATTCGTGGCGCTATCCAGCTTCTTGCCAAGGTCCTCAAGATGCCGCGTCATCGCACACAGCCGCTCGTACAGCGTCTTGCCCGCCTCGCTGATCTTGCGCGCGCTCTCCGCCAGGTTCTTCTGGTTCCATCCATAAGCGACGGCCTTGAGCAAAGCAATCAGCGTAGTGGGCGAGGCGATAATCACCTTCTGCGCAACGCCGTATTCGATCAGCTCAGGATCGGCATCCATCGCGGCGCGAAAGAAAACTTCACCCGGCAGAAACAGCACCACAAATTCCGGCGTCGCTTCAAACTGCTGCCAGTAGCGCTTCGATCCCAGACCGTCGATATGCGCCTTCACCTGCCGCGCGTGCTGCAGCAGCCGCGCGTTTCGTGTCGGCTCATCCTTCGCTTCCAGCGCCTCAAGATAGGCGACGATCGGCGCCTTCGAATCGATGACCACCTGCTTCTCGCCCGGAAGCTTCACCACCACATCAGGACGGAATCGCCGCTCGTCGCCACGTCACCGTGACCTGCTCGTCGAAGTCGCAGTGCTCCGTCATGCCCGCCATCTCGATCACGCGGCGCAACTGCACCTCGCCCCATCGTCCGCGCGCCTGCGGCTCACGCAGAGCTTTCACCAGGTTTCCGGTTTCCGTCTGCAAAGCTCGCTGGGTTTCGAGCAACGACGCGACTTGCGTCGACAAGGTTCCGTAAGCGTGAGCGCGCTTCTCTTCCAGCGCGCGCACCTGTTCATCGACCTGCTTCAGCGAATCGGCAATCGGCTTGACCAGCGTCTCGACTGCCTTTTCGCGCTTCTCCAATTCGCCCTTGGCTTCCGATTGCTGACGTTCCAGCGTGGCCTTTGCCAGGTCGAGAAAGTTGGCGTTGTTGTTCTGAAGAGCGCGTGCCGCGAGCGACTCGAACTGCGCGCGCATTTCGTCGCCCGCCTGGGCCAGGAGCTGCAGCTTCTCTTCGGCGTTGCGGCGTTCGCTGACGAGCGTGGCCTCGACCGCTGCTTTGGCCTCAAGCAGGGTTGCGTTCTCCGCGTGTCGGCTGGCCAGTTCAGCGTGCAGTCTGTCTACCTCACCGGCGAGCGATGCGGCCTGGGCTCTGGCTTCCGCAGACTTGGCCTTCGACGCCATATACGCAAGCCAGCCACCAATCAACGCTCCGATTAGCAGGATTAGAAATTCAGTTGTCACAGGGGCCCTCGCCGATGCCGTATTGTAGCGCAGGCGAAGATTTGGCGAAAGTGGAAAACTGGGTTATAAGGATGCGTGCCTGTCGTGCACCGGCACGAATCGGCAAGCCTAGGCCCTTCGCCCGCAAAAGAAGCTCTCTCGGGATGACAATTACTTCTTCCGCAGTCCCTTCCGCAGCGCATCCATCATCGCCGCGATACGCCGCTCGCGGGTCTCATCCTTCTTCGCATCCTCAATGGCGCGGACGTACTCTTTCTGATGCGTGAACGACAGCTTGGCCCAGCGTTCCTTCGCGTGCGCATCGCTGTTGATGATCTTTTTGAGATACGCTGGCACCTCGACTTCGCGCTCTTCCTCGTCGAGTTCCATGACGATCTTCACGCTATCGCCAGCCTTGCATTTGCCGCCAGCGCGCAGTTCCGCATTCACAGCCATCATGTGGCCGTCGCCCATATTCATCAGCGAGCTGCGAAAGGGAAAGCCGTTGATCGTTCCCTTCACCGGCACCCGGCCCTTGCGCCCGAAGACTTCCACCACGTCGAACGGGCGGCTTCATTGCCGCGACCTGCGAGCCTTCCTGCCCGATCAGTTTCACTGTGAACTTGTGCTGCGCCATTCATCCCTCCGCCTATGCAGCGACAGTTTATCTGCCACCATCGCCTTTAGTAAGTAACCCTACTTCGGCAGGAAGAAAAACAGCCCAACGCCTGCGCCACCGACCACCAGTAACGCAGGATTGATTTTGTACCGCAGCAGAATCATCAGGGTCACGACCGCGACCGTTCCAGTTTCGAGCCCGGTGATGGCGCCCTTGGCCATGCTGAAGCAGCCCGCCAACAGCAAGCCAATGGAAACCGGAGCCAGCCCTTCCTGGATCGAGTTTCTCCAGGGCCACTTCGCAAGTTTCCTCCAGCCTTTGGCGACGATATACGCGAGCACCGCGGTAGGACCGAAAAATGCGAGGAGGGTAACGGCGGCTCCCAGCAATCCGGCAGACCATTGGCCGACGACAACGATCATCATCATGTTCGGGCCGGGCGCCATCTGGCCCAACGAGTAGATGTGAATGAGTTGCGTGAAGGTCAGCCACTTGTGCACGTCCACCGTCAGCACTTTCATCTCGGGAAAGGCGGCCATGCCTCCGCCGACGGTAAGAATCGACAAGTAGGAGAACACGCGAATCAGGGCGGGAATCTGGTTCATCGCGCCACCTCCGACTTCTCGTGATGCCCCTTAGGCCGATGAAACAAAATTGCGACGATGCCCACAACGATCAGTGCGCGCGGTACCGACCAGTGGAAGCGATTCACCGCCAGCACCGTGGCTGCGATGAAGACGAAGTCGAACTTATGCGACAGTGATTTTTCGCTCAGCCCGACAACGGTCGCGAGAATCAGGCCGACCGCTGCTGCCGCAACCCCCTTGAGCGCCGCCGTGGACCACGGATGATCGCCGTGCAGGTGGTAAGAGATGCCGGCGAAATACATCAGCACAGCCCCCGGCAGGCACATGCCTATCACTCCGACGACTGCTCCCCACGCTCCACGCAGCTTTTCGCCCACCAGCACCGCCATGTTGGTCGCGTTGAGGCCGGGCAGCGACTGGCTGATGGACAGCATCTCGACGAATTCCTTGTCGTCGATCCATTTATTCTTTGTTACCAGACGGTCGCGCAAGTAAGGCACCACGCCGCCGAAGCTGGTTGCGCCGATGAGCAGGAAATGAAGGAAAATGTCCCACACCGAGACGTTCAATGCAGGCGTTGCGGTCCCCGCGACCTGCAATGCCGGTTTTGCAGCAACACTACTCATGGCTTAGACCCCGTTCGTGCATCGCGACCTTATTCATGCGCTCTCGGTGCATTGCCCAGCAGCCGGTACACCGCTGCGGTTTTGGTTAAATTCAGCGCGATGTAGTCCTCGGCCGAATACTGCAGGGAGATGAAGAAAGCTTCGGCTCGCTTCAGGGCCTCCTTGGCGAGCATGTTGCGGTCCTGAAAGCGAAACTGAAACGCAAACTCACCGATCAGCGGACGGTGCTCGCCACGAGTTCGCCAGATGGCGACATTCGCCTTGCAGCTGATGCCCTCACCGAAGTCCAGCATGCCGATGTCTTGCAAGACCTCTTCGATGATGGTGTTGCTGACCAGCTTGATTTCTTCCTTCGGCGTTGCGCGGACGCGATGCAGCACTGGTAGCAAGTCCATCAACTGGTCCATATCGCGGATGTTTTCCTTGCCCATGCCGATCGCCGAACGCAGGAACTGCACGTTGTGCGAGTACAGCAGACGGATGCCGCCCAGTTTTTCCTTCAACGGCACGGCCTGAACTTTGAACTTCACGCGATGGTCGCCGAGAATGTGCGGGCGCACGTCGGTCTCCGCACACTTCTGCAAGTCAGGATGCCGGAACTTGAAGACGATCTCCGGATCGCCAATCGGAAAGCCGTCGTGATACGGAATCCTGCGCCGAAGAATGAACGCGTTGTTATAGAGCCGGAAGTCCTCAGTATCGATGAACAGTACTTCCCTGATCGCGACCGGCTCAGACTCGAAACCGGCCGAGGTGAACTTCACGCCGTGTTCGCGGCAGGGCTCGCGCATCGTCTTCCCGAAGTTGAAGAGGCTCTCGCGCGAGATGAACTTGTTCGGTCGCAAAATGAGCTTGCAGCAAAGGTATTGCGGATGATGGATAGGCATCCCGTCGGCATACTGACCAGGCTGCAAATGAGGAACGCGCCCCACCCAGCTGGGCGTTTCCGCATGGTGTACCAGCGGCTTCTTGATGTTCTTGACCGTAGCGCCATTGCTTGGTGCGCTCTTGCTCGATGTGTTCTTAGAAGGCGTCTTGATCGGACTCTTAGCAGTTCCAGTGGCGGCTGGCATACTTTCTCCTGAAGATGAGGTGGGTCTCTTATTTATCTGGCTTCTTTTGGCGAGAATAGAAGAAACAACCAGAAATTGCGATGCAAATTTACTAATCTGTAACAGAAAACATGTGTGCGCTAAGGGGCGCCTGCGTGTGGACGCCCGCAATTAGGCGGCATGTGTCCGACAAATTCTCTGGTACTTTCTGACACAGGAGAGCGCGAATGTCTTCGAGGGAGTGGCGGCTTGCGGCAGGAGTTGTCATTGGCGTAGTTTTTGACGCGGTCTTTTTCTGGAAGTTCCAACCCTATGCGACGCGCGAGCATGGACCCGGCATTCTGCCCTGGTACTTTCTCCCTGTCCTTGCATTTGTAGCTGGACTCCTCCTTACGCTCGCCGTTAAAGGAAAGAAGCGCTCGATTCCAGCAGCGATGCTCTGGCGGATTCTGTGTGGCCAATGCTTGCCTCATCGTGGCAGATTGTGCAACCGATCCGACAAATCACAATCTGTGGCCATTCGAGTTCGTCATGATCGCCATCGCCACCGCGCCCGCTTTCCTCGGCGCCGGAGTCAGTGCCGTCATCGACCGTAAGCGCCAACCTGGGACCGTTCGCTGACCGTGGTTACCCTGTACCTTTCACCCTCGTGTGCTCTTCCCAGGGCACGCTGCCCGCCGCCGGGCACCCGAAACTCCAACCCGTTCGAATGTACATAAAGATAGCGACTATCTTTTTGGCTAGTAAGTGTCGAAGCTGACTTCGACACCTGTCGACATTTCAACGCCAGATTGGCCCTGGACTCACGCAACCGTTAAGTGTTTTCAGACTTTGGTCCTTTTGGAACCCCCGTTGCATCTCTATCTGGTGTTAGGGACGGCATCTGGTGAACAGAGCGTCAGGAGGGGAAATAATGAGCGCACATAATAAGCAAGTCACGCGCCGGTTGGTCGGAATGATCGTCCTGTGTATCGGCCTGTTCGCAGCCGAACAGTCTTTTGCGGCTACGCCCGTAAAGGCGGCCAATCCCGGGCACATCGGGCAAACCAATTGCGTGATCCTGGAGCGCATGGGAGCGGTCGGTCAAGTCACCAGCCGTGTGCTGTCGCTTCGGTGTCCGCGGCAGTGAGTTTCAGTTCGTCGAAGGCAATTTGCCCGAGGGAGTCAGCTTCCACAACAAGCTCACAGAGCACGATGTCCGCAACCTTCAGGCGAATGGCTCTGACGTATTCATCCTCGACTCCGACTACATGCCGACCGCTCTGATGGCGGCCCGGGAAAGCTGTCTGAAGGCTGCATTCAAGAACGCCGCGCCAGCCGTCAGCAGCACTCAGGTTGAGATTGCCTCCAGCCCGGCCGGAAGCGACATCGAGATCGATGGAAAATTTGTCGGCAGCACGCCGTCGCTGGTGAGAGTTGCCTCGGGAGACCACACGGTGAAGCTCACCAAAGATGGCTACGTAGTCTGGGAGCGGACGCTGACGACGATGGCCGGCAACGTGAGAATCTCGCCCGACCTGCAACCCGTTGCTCCAGCTGCGGCCTCGACCGAGCAAACCCAGACGACCGTGGATACCGTCGCCAGCAACCGGTTCTGATGCCTGAGCACTCAGTGCCCTACACATTCGTGAGCTTCGAACGTGCGGAGGAGATGAAATCGAGCGCCGAAGGCGCCGGCTCAGCTTAGCCCAGCATGAAGGCCGCCGCAGGCGCGCCGGAATGCTGGGTAGACCTCTTTCACCTTCAGAGGTCGGAAACGCAGGCCGATTTGTATCAGGGCCCGACTTCAGTCGGGCCGAAACGGGCACATCAATTACCCAAGCCCCTTCAGGGGCGGCGCACGTCCACCTCCGGATCCATTCCCATTTCGAGAATTTCTACGACCTTCGTAACCTCGTCATCGCACTTTATTGACGTCGATCAGTACAGCAACTCATAAAATACCGACGATGGGACCAAAGAGTGTCTCTCCGGGACTCTGACTTCATGGCAGCGTACCCAGCAGTCCGCCTCCGGCTCCGTGTTGGGCTATACTTTGACCTCCGCTTCGAGGACTCGCGGCGACGCAACCCTCTCCTCATCCAAACCCTTCCGCTAGCCCTGCATCCTAAGCTGCAGGACAGCCCACGTGTCGAACTCGGATCTCACTTCCGTCTTGTGCATACTCCTGCTTCTGGTTGGCTTGGCGCAGTTGCTGGGCTATCTCTTCGTGCGCCTGCGCCAGCCCAAAGTTGTCGGCGAGATCGTGGCCGGAATCGTGCTCGGACCGGCAATACTTGGCCGCCTGCCGGCGATCTCACGCTTGACGGAAAGCGCCCGGCATAGCGGCGAGGTTCTAAGCTTCGTTTACTGGCTTGGCCTGTTGTTGCTGATGTTTCTCTCCGGGGCCGAAACGCAACAGCTCTTCACCCGTGAAGAGCGTCGCGAAGTCGGCTGGCTGACCATCGTCGGCACTGGCCTGCCGTTTGTTCTTGCCCTCGCGCTCGGTCCATGGCTGGTTCGACCGTCGCTTGCCGGCCCGCATGGCAATCGCATCTCGCTGATCATCGTGCTTGCCGTCGGTGTCGCCGTGACCTCGGTCCCGGTGGTCTCGAAGATTTTTGCTGACCTGAAGATTCTGCACACCCGGTTCGCGCGCCTTGTGCTGGGAGTAGCCGTACTGGAGGACATCGTGCTCTGGCTGGCGCTGGCGGTCGCGACTGCGCTTGCCGGACAAACGGCGCTCAACTTCCACCAGATGTCGCGCCACTTGATCGGCACCATCGCGTTCTTTGTGCTCGGGCTCACCCTGTTCCCTCGCGTCATCAAGCGAATCAACAAAGCACGCTTCAACGTCATCGCGCAGCAATCTCCGGTCGCTTATGCAATTGCAGTTTTGCTGGGCTACTGCGTGGTCGCGGGAGCCCTCGATGTAAGCCTGGTCTTCGCCGCGTTTCTCGCCGGCTTTGCCGTCGTACACAAGAAGCGCCGCCTGTTTGCCGAAGCGCTGGACGCCATCGGCAAAGTTTCGTTCGCTTTCTTCATTCCTGTCTACTTCGCGATCGTGGGCTTAAAGCTCGACCTCATTCGCGGAGTCTCGCTACCCATGATCCTCGCGTTTGTCCTCGGTAGCTGCATCGTGAAGGTGCTCTCGGTATCGCTGGCAGGACGCTTTGCAGGCTTCCGCGGACTCGACCTCATCAACCTCGCGGTCACCACCAATGCGCGTGGCGGCCCCGGCATCGTCCTGGCCAGCGTGGCCTTCGAGGCGGGCATCATCAGCGCGCAGTTTTATACCACGCTGGTGATCGCTGCGGTCTTGACCTCTCAAGTTGCCGGAGCGTGGCTTGACTACGTCTTGCGCAAGGGGTGGCCGCTACTCAGCGCCACCGAGTCGGCGCAAGCCAGTCTCGTCTCCTCGCCGGAAAACGTCTCCGCAGCTTGACCCACTGACGCGCCCGCTCAGGCCCTCTGCGTTACGCTTAGCTGAAGGTGTAGGCATCAACTTAGGGTTTTTTGCTAACATCACTTATATCGTTAATGTGAGGGGTTGAGGGAGAGATCAAGTTATGGCCTACGTAATTGCAGAGCCTTGCATTGGAACCAAGGACACGGCCTGTGTCGACGCCTGTCCGGTGGACTGCATCCATCCCAAGAAGGACAGCGACAAGTTTGCGGCGGAAGAGATGATTTATATCGACCCGGTCGAGTGTATCGACTGCGGCGCCTGCGTCCCCGTGTGCCCGGTGTCGGCAATCTTCGCGCTCGAGGATCTGCCGGAGAAGTGGAACGAATACACAGCGCGCAACGCGAAGTACTTCGGCCGCGAATAAACATTGCTGGCAACGAACGGCACACTCCTCCGTGTGCCGCGTGCACTTTCGGAACCTCGCCGCCATCATCAGCTATTTCAGCGACCATGCGATGTTACTGAGCTACAGACCGGCAGATCTGTGCGCTAAAACCAATTCATAATGGCCGAAGAATTTACGGATTAGCCGCCCAGCAGCACCAGTTGCTCGATCTTCTCCAGCAGTGCATCCGGAGGATCACCTTTGGTGATGAAGGCGTTGGCCAGTTCCAGCGCTTCCGGCGGCAGCGAGAAATAGGCGGAAAGGAAAATGATAGGCAGGTCAGGCCGGCGCCGGCGCAGCTCAGCCGCTACCTCACCGCCATTCATGTCGGGCATGAAGTAGTCCAGCACCACCAGGTCGACTTTATTTTTGTCGAATATTGCCAACCCCTGGTGACCATCGCTGGCCGTGAGCACATTGAAGCCGCGACTTTCCAGCATGATCTTGCGCACGCGCAAACCGATCCGCTCATCGTCAACACATAGAACGGTCTTGTCAGCCACGGATTGTGCCTGGTCTGTCATTCCTACCGATAACATTGATGCTCAATCACCCCTCATTGAAAAGCGACCCGAGTCACTTTTCGCGGAGACGGCACTACTGAGCTGGCCTGGGGGGAGCGCTTTTGTCTATATGTATCTGAGCCTTTGCGATTTGCCTATGCCGAAAACGTGGTAGTAGGCACAATATGGCGCCTGGCTGAGCATGAAACCAAAGGTAGTAGGTCTTTTTACTGAGTTGAAATATCGTTTATTACCGAAGGTCAATTCACCTGTTGAGCAAAGGTCGTGCTCTGCCGAACTGCGCGTGCAAGAGATGAGGCTTGCATCCGCAAGATTCAAGCTGTCCTGCTCACGTCCGCTACCGGACAACCCACGGTCACGACGGACGATCGCCTCCCCGATTCGAAATCCATGTCACTGAAGCGATTCAGCTTAGAGTTGGCTGGCAGGTTGCATGTAGAACCGATTACGTCTTCGTTCACGGGAGTTGAGAAATGCGTAATCTGCAGCAGGACCTTCGCTTCGGCATTCGTCAGATGCGGAAGGCGCCGGCCTTTGCGGTCGCCACGATCCTCACCATTGCGCTGGGGATCGGCGCAACCACTTCGATCTTCAGTCTGGTCAACGCCGTCCTGCTCCGCCCTCTCCCCTTTGCCGACCCCGATCGCCTGGTAACCGCCGGCCCGGTAAACGACCGCCGACCAGAGCCGATGAACTCGGTCGGCTCCATGAGTTATCCCGACTTCTTCGACTGGCGCTCGCAAAATCATTCTTTCTCCACCCTGGCCGAGTCCCGCGACAACACTTTCACCCTGACTGGCGCTGGCGAGCCCAGACACCTCGATGGTGAGGTGGTCTCCGCGGATTTCTTCAAAACTGCTCGGCGTAGAACCTGCGCTCGGCCGCGGCATTGTCATGGACGACGAGAAGGTGGGATCACACGTCGTAGTGCTGAGTCACGAGCTGTGGCGTACCGCCTTCAGCTCCGACCCTGCAATCGTGGGACGCGGAATCACCATTGACGACAAGAGCTACACCGTCATCGGAGTCATGCCGCAGGGCTTCGAGTTCCCTATTCAAACGCCTGCGCCGCAACTGTGGACCTCGCTCGCCGACGACGCCTACGATCCGACGGGCGACAAGCCGATAACCGCGCAACGCGGAGCCCACATGCTGACGCTGGTCGGCAGACTTCGACCGGGCGTCTCGATTGAACAAGCCACCGCCGATCTCAGCCTGATCGCGCGTAATCTCGCTGCCCAATATCCCGACGACAACGCACACTACTTGTCCGCCAATGTATATCGGCAGCTCGATGCTCTGGTGGGTGATACGCGGGCCGCGCTGCGCATGTTGTTTGCCGCGGTTGTATTGATGTTGCTGGTGGCTTGCGCCAATGTCGCCGGACTGTTGCTGGCGCGTGCCTCGCGTCGTCGCTCCGAGATCGCGGTGCGGACCGCGATGGGTGCAAGCCGGGCGCAGATTGTCCGTCAGTTTCTCGCGGAGTCGGTTCTGTTGTCCATGGCTGGCGGTGTGCTTGGAATCTTCATCGCCGTACTGCTGTTGCGTGGCGTACTGCAATTGCTTCCCTCCGACCTGCCGCGTGCCGCTTCTATCACCATCGATTCGACGGTGCTGGCCTTCTCCCTCGCGGTCTCCCTTGTGACAGGACTGTTGTTTGGCGTGCTCCCGGCACTGCGCACGGCACGCGTGGATCCTTCGGTCGCTCTGCGCGATGGCACGCGTACGGCGACCACTGGCCGCGGACAACATCGCCTGCACAATTCGCTCGTCATCGCCCAGACCGCGGTCGGATTGCTCCTTCTGATCGGTGCGGGCTTGCTCATTCGCAGCTTCGTGCGGGTGCTGCAGGTCGATCCCGGCTTCGACCGCCGTAACGTGCTGACTGCCAGCCTCTCGCTCCCCGATAATCGCTACTCGCACGATAAGCAGATCGAGTTTTACCAGGACCTTCTGCCTCGGCTCCGCTCGTTGCCTGGTGTGACCTCAGTCAGCGCAGGGTGGCCACTGCCTCTCTCGCCGAGCGGCATCGGTATCTCCTTCGATATCGAAGAACGTCCGCATGCCGGAAAGTGAGCGGCATGTCTCGCGCGTTTCCATCATCGAGCCCGGCTACTTCCAGACTTTGCGCATCCCGCTGGTCCGCGGGCGCGAGTTCCAGGACACGGATACTACGAAGAGCAAAGCGGTAGTCCTCGTTAACCAAGCCTTCGCCAATAAGTTCTTCCCCGGAGAGGACGTCATCGGCAAGCGCATCAATCCGGGATTGGGTGACGGAGTCGTCACTGGCGTGAAGCGTGAAATTGTCGGCATCGTGGGCAATGTAAAGGTAGGACGCCTCACCACGGACACGGTGCCGGAAATGTATCTTCCTTTTTCTCAGTCGGTGGTGGTTTCGCCGAAACTGGTCATCCGCACCGCAACTGATCCGGTCAGCCTGATATCTGCGGTTCGCTCGCAAGTTGCGCAGATCGACAAGAACCTGCCGCTCTATGAAGTCCGCACCATGGACGATCTGTTCTCCCGTTCCGCCGCACGACAACGGTTCCAGGCGCTGCTGGTCTCTGCCTTCGCGGTGATCTCGCTTTTGCTTTCCGCCATCGGCCTCTACGGACTGCTTTCGTATCTGGTAGCGCAGCGCACGCTGGAGATCGGCGTACGCATGGCGCTCGGTGCTCCGCGACAAAGTGTTCTGGCGATGGTGCTGCGCCGCGGAATGGTGCTCGCAGCAATCGGCGTCGCGCTCGGTATCGTCGCGTCTCTTGCGCTGACCAACTTTCTCAAGGGAATGCTCTTCGGCATACGCGCCTTCGACGCTCTGACGTTCGTCGTCGTATCCGCAGTGCTGCTGCTGGTGTGCTTGCTCGCCAGCAGTGGCCCGGCGTATCGCGCTGCCCGCCTCGATCCGGTGAAGACCCTGCGCGACCAGTGAGTAAGCGTCGGACGAGTCCTTTCCCGCAACGGCACATTTCAACCGCGACCCACCATAAAGTCTTCGGAATATCCCGGACTGATGCTCTAGAATGGCTGGTCACTCACTTCGGAATATGCCGTCTCTAATCCAGTGAATAGTCCAAAGACGAAAGAGCTCTGGCGCTCTCCCTCTATTCGTACGTTCTCCCGCCCGCTCTTTACTAATATCCTTTGCAAGATCGGTGGGGTTGCAATGTCATTTCGCGGAATAGTCCTCACATGTCTACTAGTTTGCCTGTTCGCGCCTATGCAGGCGCAAAACCCCGCTGATAAGGGCGGGCCGACCTCCGAAAAAGCACAAAAAGCATATAAGGATGCGCTCTCGTATCTTCGCTTGGGAATGACGTCATCTGCCATCGACAGTTTCAAGAAGGCCGACAAAGAGGATGGCGGACATTGCACCGCCTGTCAGCAGAAGATGGTTACCTACGGCATTCAAATTGGAGACTGGAAGAGCGCTGAAGGCGCGGCGCGAGAACTGATAGCCGCGGCTCAAGGCGACGAACCGCAGGCCCTGGCGCACTATCAACTTGGCCTGGTCTTTTTCCGCGAAGGTCTGGCAAAGCATAAGGACGAGCAGTTCGCCCACGCGCATGAAGAGTTCACTGCGGCTATCGGCCATTCCGCCAATTTTCCTGCCGCTCTGTTCGCTGATGGCCGCGCCCTGTCGTACTTGAAACAAGATGACGCAGCCAAGGCACGCTTTGAGCAGTTCGTGCAGTTGAAATCGGCCGACGATACCGACCGTGGGCGGGCCATGCGCTACATCAGCCAGCCCGAGTTGGCGCGGGCCCGAATGGCGCCTCCATTTGCGGTGACGACCTCCAGCGGCGAGAAGCTGTCACTCGACGATCTTCAGGGCAAAGTCGTGCTGGTCGATTTCTGGGCGACCTGGTGCGGTCCCTGCCGAGCTGCCATGCCTTCCATAAAGAAGATCGCGAACAAGTTCCAGGGCGAGCCATTCGTTGTGTTAAGTGTCAGCCTCGATAGCGAGGAGCAAAAGTGGAAAGACTTCGTCGCTCAGAATGAAATGACCTGGCCGCAGTACTTCGATGGCGGCTTCAATGGAACCTTGGCGAAGTCATTCAACGTGAATGCCATTCCCCACACTTTCACCATCGACGCGGACGGCGTGCTGCAAGACGAGCACATCGGCGACACCGCGATCGAGGGCAAGATCAAAAAGCTCCTCGCCCGGGCGCATGAGTTGCAAGCGACGCAGAAGCCCTCCGCAGCAAGCGTCCAGGCGCAACCATGAGCTGGCTCTAACTCTTCGGGGTGCCCCATTCCGGCTTCTTTGCCGGGGTGGGGATTTTGTACGCAGCGACCGGAGTGGCAGCGGGCCAGACCATTGAGGTTCCACAGCGAAATCTGAGAAATTAAAACACTTGCATCTTCCGGGGATGACAGGCATCATATTGACATCTGGCTAAGTTTGAACGAACGCGAACTAGAGCTGGTCCCGCCAACGCGTTACCCACTCCAAGTAGCAACCGATCTTCTCAGCAGGAAATTCATACAAACAAACAGGTACAACACAATGGAACAAGGAACAGTGAAGTGGTTTAACGACGCGAAGGGATTTGGCTTTATCAGCCGCCAGAACGGCGAAGATGTCTTCGTGCATTTTTCGGCAATTCAGTCGAGCGGTTTCCGCAGCCTTCAAGAAGGCCAGGCCGTCCAGTTCACCGTGACAAAGGGCCGAAGGGCTTCCAGGCCGAGAACGTTCAGGCTCTGTAAGCACTCAGATTCGCTCAACGTTCAGGATCGCTAAAGCGTTCAGGTTCGTCTGGCGTTCAGTTCGCTAAACCTTCAGGTCTTCTGAGGGTAGTAACCTCCTTAAGCCCGGACTGCAGAGTTCCGGGCTTTTCGTGTTTCTAGGCATGCCGTCGGGTGCGGGTGGGGATTTGGCTGAAAGCCGAGACACTTAGCGCCGTCGAAGGGGTGCCCTTCGTCGTATCCCCAAGAACCCTTGCGCTGGCCAGCCGCCGCTTTAAGGTATCTTTTCGGCGGCCAAAGGTGTAAGTGTCAGGAAGGTGGTGCCCAATGAAAAGCTTCCTACTAATTTCGTGCCTGTTCTTTGCCTCGAGTCTGTTTGCCGCAGACTGCGTCAAAAACCGGCGCGGACAGACCGTTTGTGGCAACGGTCAGACCGCTGTTGCAGTCAATCCCAATACCGGAAACGCTACAGTCGCTCACAAGAATTCGAACGGCGTAACCACTACGCAAACCAGCAACGGTGGCACGGTCAACACCAGGAACGGAGTTAATACCGCTCAAGGGCCCAACGGTGCTGCTGCCGTCAACACGCGCACCGGCAATGCTGCTGCCGCACATACCAATTCGAACGGCGTAACCACTACGCAAACCAGCAAAGGTGGAGAAGCCAAGACGAAGAATGGAAAGGGTGTAGCTAAAGGGCCGGGCGGCACCACCTGCGTCAAGACCGCGAACAACCAGGGATGCACTAAGTAAGAGAGCTTGGTGCCCCATTCCGGCTGGTTTTGCCGGGGTGGGGATTTTGACTTTAGTCGCTTTTGGTGCCCCATTCTGTCATCCATCTTTTGGACGACAGGGTGGAAGAGAGTCTTGTATCAGGATACGGCTCTCAGTCCCTGTGGTAGTGCGGCGCTTTAGCGCCGCGTCCCTGGAAACTTTTTTGAACGGGCCCGGCTTCAGGTTTGAGCCTGCCCTGAGCGAAGCCGAAGGGACCCGCTGTTCGTTCCCTGCACTACTCGTCACCGGGTGTCATCCTGAGCGGAGCGAGACGTAGTCGAGCGCAGTCGAAGGACCTGTAGTTCGGTGCGTGCCGCAGAACTTGCCATGAGCCCGCCCTGGTTAGGGCAACCGATGGCCGAACTTGGACTAACCTGGCATCAACGCGATCCGATGGGAGAAGTGGCGAGGAGGTAGTGTTCAGCCCACGTCAACGTTCAAAACGAGGGGCGTGAACGTGGGGCATCAGACTTAGGTGATAGTCAAAACCAGGCTGCCGCTGGTTCCGCCGCTGTTGCACCCGAGATCCCCCGAGTTCCCACTCGGAGTATTGACCGAGACCTCTGCTGTTCCAGCGCCCGTGATCAATGTGGTCGTGAGCGTGACCTGCAACTCCTCACTGCTGACCACCGAAGTAACCGCTGTCATCCCATTAATGAGCACCACAGAAGCCGAAACAAAGTTACTACCATTCACCGTGAGCACCGCGTTCTGTTGCACCTGTGAAAACTCAATCGTGGTTGGAGAGAGGGACGAGATTGCAGGAACTGGTCGGGCGCTTCCGCACAAGGGATTCACGGCGTTGCAGCCGGGCAAGCATAACAAACCCACCAAACACCAAACCGCAACCAACGCTCGCAGCCAGCCGGAGGTACATTGCATGGGCCATCGTACACCCATGCCATATCTTCACCGCGACCGCAACATAGGCGGCTCTCCATTCAACCACGCAGGACCATCTTGTCTCCGTCAGTCTTCCGACCGTGTGCCGCGATATTTTTTGCTTCGGAACCTGGGCGTGCGGGTGGCTCGAGGGCGGAAGCCCCCGGCATTCATGAGTTTGTTACGAAACTCATGATTGAGCGACGACGGTGGGACGAAACACACGCCCGTCCCGCAGGGACAGCAGAGCTTAGCCCAGCGCTTCAGCGCTGGGTAGGCGTAAGTTGGATATCCCAAGTCCGCTTCAGCGGACGACAGGAGTTTCGTAACAGACTCTCATGCGGGGGGAATGCCGCTCCGCAAGATCGAGAAAAGAAGTGGGGCCACCCCGTCCGATGGCCGAACTGGGCCACGCGGCTACGGATTTGCCCCAGCAGCTGCTAGCTTATCAGCACCGACAATTTCGATTTTGCCTCCTTCTAATAGCTTTGCGCGATTCAAACGCGCGTGCCTCATAGAGGGGTTTCGTTCCATGGCAGAACGAATTTCGGTCGCTAGAACAGGATTAGTGCGGGCCCCAAAAATGACTGCAGAAATAGCCTCGGGTGGAACCTCGAAGAAAAATTTGCCAGCACTTACCTCGATGCCGTCCTTTAGGGGCCGAATAATTCTCCATTCGCGCTCATACGACCATTCCATATTCTTTGTATACAATACGTCGCCTCCGGCCAATTGACTCAGGCTTCGTGGGTGCGGGTTCTCTACGTAAGAAACCTTGACAAGGTGCCGGAACTCATCGTTGGGGCCGAGTTTCTGGTGAAACCACAGATTTTGATCATCAAATTCCACAACTATCCCACGATGCTGGCTTGCGTAGTGGCCCCACATGACGTTATGTATCGGGTCTTCAGTGAGGCTGAAGATACCTAATCTCCCGAGCACGTCCTGGAACTTCTCCCATTGCAGGCGCCATATCTCAGTTTTCCTAATTGGGCCCAGTACCTCGGCCTTGTGCCGCTCCAACTCCGCCAGAAACTCATGCGCCAACTCTGGCCTTAGAACCAGTAAACGGCGAAAGAGATCAATGGGTACTTTAGGGAAGTTCGGATCAGTGCGTTGCTGCTCCTCGATCATTGCAAGAGCACTTTCTATGGTGCCAAAACGTGCGGTGATTTTCGCCTCAGCATCGGCAGCAAAGTGGGCCGCAGTGCCTTCGAAGTCGATCAAAGGACGAAATTCAAACGGATCGTTCAGTTCAGATGGTTGAGTAAAGCGCACCTTCAGGCTGTTGGCGAATAGGGGTGCGACTTCTGCCGACATGTACTTGAATAGGGACATGTTCCCTCGAAATCCTCGCGCGTATGATATGCGACTTCATGTTCCTCATCCAAACACTCACCGACCCCAACGAATATGAGGCGAAGCCGATTGATCCACTGGTTACCTTCGTAACTTGCACCCTCCCTCACTTCTCTGTTACGTTCGCCTTGGTGGGCACGGGAGTTGTGTGCCCATGCGCGCCGGGGCCTTCCGGGCGCGGTGATTTAGGACGTTTGGGTAATGCCGCTAGGCTTGCTTCAGGTTGACCGTTTCGTTACTCCTCAAAATCTCTTCTGCATCGTGTCTGGTGCAATCAATCGAGCTAAGTCCCATCATTGTAAGATTTTGCCTGTAACTCTCACGCGCTCAAGATTTTGCGCGGAAAAATTTTTTGCGGCTCAATGGAATCAAGATTTTAGGTGTACATGGGGGGAGGGGGGTGGAGCAGTTGTTGGTTGTCAGCGGTCAGTGGTCAGAAGAACGGATTGGATACACAAACAGTTAACACTTGGGGAAACGCTGTCGGTGGTGCTCACGAACTGCAGGTTCCTGGGCTCCGCTCGGAATGACACCCGTGCGAAGCCTCACTGGCTGCGCGAACAACCTGCAGGTTCCTCGGCTCCGCTCCGCTGCGCTCGGAATGACACCCGTAGTGGTTTACTGAGAGCTGACGGCTGACAGCTGAGGGCTGATGGCTGAGAGCTGAACAAAGAACAGGTCCCTCGCCCGCCACGGCGGACTTGTGATGACAAGGCGAAGAGCGAACGGCGAAAAGCGAAGAGCGATCTGGCTGGCGGCTGGGAGCTGGAAGCTGGCGGCTCCCCAACAGGTAAAATGTCACTACGACCCGTGAGTCCCCTATGTCCCTGACCAAAGCTGAAGCGCTGGAGCTGTTTCGCTCCGATGACCTGATCGGCATCGGCATGGAGGCCGACGCGGTGCGCCGCCGCCTGCATCCCGAAGGCGTGGTCACCTACATCATCGACCGCAACATTAACTACACCAACTTCTGCACCGAGTACTGCACCTTCTGCGCGTTCTACCGGCCGCTGAAGGGCAAGCTGGCGGCCGAGGGATACATCCTCGACTTCGACACCATTTACGACAAGGTGCGCGAGACGGTCGAGTTGGGCGGCACCGGCGTGCTGCTGCAGGGCGGCCTGCATCCCGACCTGAAGATCGAGTGGTACGAGGCGATGCTTAGCGGGATGAAGCAGCGCTTTCCGCAGGTGCATCTGCACTGCTTTTCGGCGTCGGAGGTCATCTGCATCGCCGAGGTCAGCGGGCTGTCGATCGAAGACACGATCAAGCGGCTGCGCGATGCCGGGCTGGATTCCATTCCCGGCGGCGGCGCCGAAATTCTGGACGACGAGGTGCGCTACAAGATTGCGCGCCTGAAGTGCCTGACCGACGACTGGCTCAACGTGCATCGCACGGCGCACAAGCTGGGCATGCGAACGACGGCGACCATGATGTTCGGCGTGGGCGAGAACTACGAGAACCGCGTGAACCACTTCCAGGCGATCTACGATTTGCAGGAAGAGACTGGCGGATTCACCGCGTTCATTCCGTGGTCGTTCCAGCCGCAGAACACGGCGCTGGGCGGACGCGGATGGGACGAAGCGACCGCGGTCGAATATCTGAAGACGCTGGCGATCGCGCGGCTCTACCTGACGAACTTTAAGAACGTGCAGTCGAGCTGGGTGACGCAGGGACTGAAGGTCTGCCAGATGGGATTGCGCTTCGGCGGCAACGATGTGGGCTCGGTGATGATCGAGGAGAACGTAGTGCGCGCGGCCGGCGTGCGCAACTGCACCACCGAAGAAGAGCTGCGGCGGATCATTCGCGATGCCGGCTTCCGTCCGGCGCAGCGCGACACGCTGTACACGAAGTTCTTTCTGAATTAGGTAGAGCGGCGCTTCAGCGCCGCGTTATAGCCGGCCGTTACAGTACAAGTCCCTTTAGGGACGGCACAGAAGCAGGTCCCTCGCGAACTAACGTCCGCTCGGGATGACAAAATAAATCGAGGAGTTATGCGGCACAGCTAAAGCTGTGCCCTTTCAAACATAACCGGCGTAAGCAGCGAACGAGTCGCCGTCAGGAGACGCCCAGGAACTGGCTGAGCTTGGTTGTGTGCAACAACTCTTTGAGCAGCGGCGAGAAGTTGATCAGCTCAAGGCTGGTGTAGGCCGCAGATGCCGCCGAAATCTTTAGACTAACCAGCGCGCCCAGCCCGGAGCTGTCGATGAATGACACATCGCTCAAGTCGAGTATGATGCGCCGCACTTTGGGGATCATCGGCTTGACGAGTTCCTTCAGTTCTTCGGCTGTTCCGGCGACGATGCGCCCGTGACATGTGATGGTAGCGGTGTCGCCTGACACCTCTACTTCGTAGGACAACGGAGTTGATGGCGAAGTCTCCACGATTCCTCCTCGACGAGCGAATGTGCCACATTGTACTGTGGCTGCCTTCGCGGGTAAATGAAGATTGCGCACTACCGTCTATGAGTTGGTCGATCATCGCTGGAAAGGAAGCACATGGCAAAGGAAACGCCTGAACAATACAAGGCACGCATCCTGGGTTTGATGGAAGGCAAAGACGCCATCGCGGTGCAACGCGAGACGGCGGCAAAGCTGGCGAAGCTGCTGGACGGCGCATCGCGCGAACAGCTTTCGAAGCGTCCCGCGCCCGACAAGTGGTCGGTATCGGAGATCCTCGTCCATCTGGCCGAGGCGGAAGTGTCATGCTTCTGGCGCTATCGCCAGATGATCGAGCACAACGGCTCCGCGATCATCCCCTTCGATCAGGACCTGTGGTACAAGCTGGGCGACTACGCTTCGCGCGATCCGCAGGAATCGTTGCAGCTCTTCCGGCTGATGCGCGCCGCGAACCTGCGTATGTTCGACCATCTGACGCCGGAGCAGTGGCAGCTCGGAGGCCTTCACCAAGAGCGCGGCCCGATGACGATTGCCGATCTGGCGCGACAGATGGCCGGACACGACGTCAATCACGTTGCGCAGATTGAGAAACTGGTGGGAAAGGACGCAGGAAAAGCGTCGGTGTAAGTTGCCTATCCCACATTGTGGTACATATCCCACATTGTGGGAGGTACTCCTATTAGTGGGATTTCTTCGGGGCCGCCTTGCCCTGCATCTGCTGGTCTTGCATAGTCTCGCCCGGCCTGAGCAGCGAAGGATGGAACGAGCTGCTGGCAGTTGGTTCGGAAGCTGGTGCTGACGGATCCGCTTGAGGCTTGGCTACCGCGGGAGTCGCTGGATTATCAGCCGACACAGTTTGCGCGTTCGCGGACGACGCCTCCGCAGCAGCCGCAGTGCCCGAAGTTGCTGCCGTCGATCCGCCCGGTTGAAGCCCGCTATCCGCAGCTTTAGCGTTTGCACTTGTTGTTGTCACAGCCGGCTCGGGATCGAATGCGGCCTTAGCGTTCATCAACTCGTGCAACTCAGCTTCGTGCGGAGCCGCGAAAAAGAAGCTCACCACATAATCGCGCTGCCTGGTGAGCGCCAACGCGACCGACACTCGGCGCGACAGCGCGTCCCCGTCTTCGTGATAGGCAACTGTGCCGTCCATCAGGATGAACATTCGACCGTCATGCTCAAACGCGCGCGCTCCCTTCATGTCCTGAATGATGGGATGTCCAAGTCCATACGCGACCATGAAGTCGCTCATCGAGTCTTTGCCGTCGTGAACATCGGGGAACTTCACGTTCGGGAAGCAGGCCAGCGACATCGCCGAGATCGTGACCTCGCCAAAGTCTTCGTAGGCGATCTGGCCGGTTTCTTCCGGCATCTTGCGCCAGGCAGAAACCAGCGTTCGCTCGCATGACTTCAGCAGCGCCCGCTGACTTGGTGAGACTGCTGGTCGATCATAGTTGTGCTCGCGACTCTGCTCCACCGCAGGCATGATGGCCGCTTCCGTTCCGTAATGCCAGTTCTTGGGAAGCTCGTAGCCAAAGCCCAGGAAAGCGTTCTCGTAGACGTTGCCCGACACGTTGCCGTCGGCAAGCTTGCGCGCAGGCGGATCGGACTTGAGCTCCTCGACGAGGTGCGACGGAATCGCGGGTCCGCTATAAGGCTGCGCGCCCACGCCAGCGTAATCGCTGATGGATTCAGGCGGGAAGAAGCGGATGTGCGTGACTGCCGCTTCGAGCTGCTGCAGCACCTTGGGATCGCGTCCAGCGGCAACGAAGCGCAGCGCGTATCCGTCGAGATCGGTAGCGTAAATGGCGTGCTGATCGATGCCGCGACGCGTTTCGTAATAGAAGAACGGATGTCCTGCGATGCTGGTCTTGGTGAGTCCGTGTAGCTCTTCCACGCCGATGGTGAGCTCATCATCGAGTTCGCGGCGCAACAACAGGCGGGCGTTCGGCCCCTTGTCTCCCGAAGGATAGGCCGAAATTGCCATGACCGATCGGTGCGGCGACGAACCGATCGTCTCCAACAATGCGATGCTGCCGTCTGCAGGATTCGAAGATGGGATCGGTCGCAAAGCGGCATCGGCGGGCAAGTCGATAGAGAAGCCGAAGAACGCATTGCAGTAGCGGTAATTAGAGAGCAGACCCTCGTCGGGATAATGCTTCGCGGGCTGAGCAGGAGTCGGGTTGGCCGCAGGCTGGTCCGCGGCCAGAACAGATAAGCCTGCGCCGCACGACAAGAATGTGAGTATCAGAAGAACCCGAAGCCGCATGACTTCCCCAGCGACATTATTCTTTCGCTTGGCGCGCCAAAGGTCAACGCCGCGGGATCTTTTTCGTCTGGCGAAGAGGCACCTGGATCAGCAGCAGCCGCCCTGTTTTCGCAGGCTGCGCCGGGAAACCGCTCAGGTACAATCAATCGGTTCGATGAGTTTCACAACTACATCGTCACCCAGACTTCCGTCCGGAGCAATGCTCTGAACACCGTCCTGTTTACAGTAGGTCTCGCGCTGCTCGAACCGCACGGGTTCCGTCATTATTTCCGGACGCATTTCCTCGATAAGACGTTTGTTGGCCTCTATCGCGCCAACGGTTTCGATCTGGCGCTGCTTATTCCCTATTTCATCGTGCTGATAACGCTGGCCTTCTACGGCATGCACCGGTATCAGCTTGTCTATCTCTATTACAAGCACCGCAAGAACAAGGTCACGGAACCGCCTTCACGCTTTGCTGAACTGCCCAAAGTCACCATTCAGCTCCCCATCTTCAACGAGCAATACGTGATCGACCGCCTCGTCGACTGCGTGTGCAAGATGGATTACCCGCGCGAGAAGCTCGAGATACAGGTACTTGACGATTCGACGGATGAGACCGTGCAGGTCGCGTCGGCTGTGGTCGATCGCTATGCCGCGATGGGATACAACATCAGCTATCACCATCGCACCAACCGCGAAGGATACAAAGCGGGCGCGCTCGATGCCGGCCTCAAGAAGACGGATAGCGAGTTCATTGCCATCTTCGACGCTGACTTTGCACCGTACTCCGATTGGATACAAAAGGTCATCCACCACTTTGCCGACCCGCAGATCGGAATGGTGCAGACGCGCTGGACCCATCTGAACCGCAACTATTCATTCCTCACTGAAGTCGAAGCCATTCTGCTGGACGGCCATTTCGTACTGGAACACGGAGGCCGTTCACGCGCAGGCGTGTTCTTCAACTTCAATGGCACCGCCGGAATGTGGCGGCGCAAAGCGATCGACGATGCAGGTGGTTGGGAGCACGACACTCTCACCGAAGACACCGACCTGAGCTATCGCTCGCAGTTGAAGGGATGGCAATTCCGATACCTGCAAGACGTCGAATGTCCAGCAGAGCTGCCTATCGAGATGACGGCATTCAAGACCCAGCAGGCACGCTGGGCAAAGGGCCTGATTCAGTGCGCCAGGAAAGATCTTCCGTTCGTGCTGCGCGCCAACGTCTCGCGGCGCGAGAAGATCGAGGCCTGGTATCACCTGACGGCGAACCTCAGCTATCCGCTGATGATTGTGCTCAGCACGCTGCTGATGCCGGCCATGATCATTCGTTCGTACCAGGGCTGGTTTCAGATGCTCACCATCGACCTGCCGCTGTTCCTGGCGTCGACGTTTTCGATCTCCAGCTTCTATCTGGTGTCGCAGAAAGAGCTGTTTCCGAAGTCCTGGCTGCGAACATTACTCTATCTGCCTCCGCTGATGGGGTTGGGAATCGGGCTGACCATTACCAACAGCAAAGCGGTCATCGAAGCCCTCGTGGGACATCAGACCGCATTTGCGCGTACTCCGAAGTACCGCGTGGTCAGCAAACAGGACAAGACTATTGCCGCAAAGAAGTATCGCAAGCGCCTGGGCTGGGTTCCATATCTTGAGCTGCTGATTGGCGCCTATTTTGCCGTGACCATCTGGTACGCGATGTCGACGGAGAATTACTTCACCGTTCCGTTTCTGTTCCTTTTCGTCTTCGGGTATTGGTACACCGGAATCATGTCGCTGATGCAAGGCCGCTTCGACGCCTTCGGCCAGGCGCGTTCAGCCGAAGAGCACAGCGTGAAGCCATTCCCGGTGGGAGTCTGAGGACGGGGACGCCTAGGGAACAAGCGGCAATCAGATCATGCTCCCTGTAACGTTAAGCCAAATGCGACAGAAATTGCAGAAGGTGCTCGGCGAACCGATGATTGCGTTAGTTGTCACGCTCGTCGCCATTGGCCTAACGTTTTCGCCCAAAGTTAGCGTGCCCGCTGCCAGGATCTGCTTTTTGGCAGCATTTGCCGTGGGTGCTATAGGGTTTTACGGCATTGGGTGTATTCGAGCTCGCGCGTGGCTCTTTGTCGTTTCGGTGCTAGTACTCGGGTCTTTCCTCGTTGTGCTTGCAGCTTGGATAAGACCAGCCGCAGTACCCCAGAATTTTGGAATATTGTGGCCCAAGTCCCGAATCGTCTTTGCATTGGGCCAACACGACATTGATAGGACATTCGAGATCGGTGATTCTGGCTCGATGCTGACCTACAAAGGGCCTGAAGGAACACCCGCACTGGAATTTGCAGAAAATTCTAATCTCACAATAGAGGAGCGGAAAGGCAAGTTGTATGTCTCCACGGAATTGCTAGATCTGAACGGAAACCTTATAGCCGAACTAAAACGCAATCAGTGGAAAGTGGCACCGTCAGCGTGGGATAGGAACTACACCAATGAGGCGTTGGAAATCCGAAATCCACAGGGCAGAGTCGTTCTTCAGATCAGACTGGTAAACGATCGAGTGCAGCTGCAGGGCGAGTGGTGGAATTCGAGCGGACGTGGCGTTCGCCTCGTTAAATCACCGGATCCGAGCGACCCTGGCGGTTTATTTGTCTTCCTGAAAACTGGAAATGAAGCACCACAGGTGCAGCCCATGTTTGAGTATCCAAGCGACCTTCACCTTGGAGAACTCGCCAAACAGTAACTCCGAAGGCGCGAACAGCAGGTCCTTCGTCCGCCGCGGCGGACTCAGGATGACAAGTTAAAAGAACGGTAATCGAAAATGAGACACGATACGATACTTGGAGCCTTCTGGTTGGCCCTTCTCACTCGCCTGCTCCACGCTTACCGCCTTCTCGCCTCGACCGCCAGCCCAACGCCGACTATCACGCTCGGCGCGTGGCGCTGGCACAAAAGCTAGACGGTGGAGTAGCTGTCATCTTCGCGGCGACGGAGGCTGAAGGTCCGAACGCGACCTTCGGGTTTCGCCAGGACAACAACTTCTTCTACCTTTCCGGCCTGACGGAGCCGGGCGCAGCACTGGTCGTGGCACCCGCATTCAGCAAGAACTCATCTCAGCCTTACACGGAGATCTTGTTCCTTCCTGCGCGGAACCTGAAACAGGAGAAGTGGACTGGCCCGAAGCTGGGCCCAGAGGATCCGCAGGCTACGGCCATCACCGGCTTTGATCGCGTCGCCAACCTGGACACGCTGTCGGCGGAACTTGCCAAACTGCTGGCGGACGGCCGCCCTGCTCTTTACCTCGACAAGCCAGAAAGCGGTGAGCAGAACGCGGCATCTAACTTCCTCGACTGGTCGCGACGCGCTAACACGTTGCCCATGCGCACGGGTGTCAATGACGTCAAGCCCGCACTCGCGCAATTGCGCGTGATCAAAGATTCAGGAGAGATCGAACGCATACGTCACGCGACGGACGCCTCGATTGCCGCACACTTCGCAGCCCTGCAAATGATCAAGCCCGGCCTGAATGAGCACGACGTTGAGGCGCGCATGCAATACGAGTTCATGAAAGGCGGATGCGAGCGCCCGGCCTATGCGCCCATCGTCGGCTCGGGGTTCAACTCCACCGTGCTGCACTACTCAGCGGATGACGCGCCCATCCGCGATGGCGATGTGGTGGTGATGGATGTGGCGGGCGAGTACGCGATGTATGCGTCGGATATCACGCGAACAGCTCCGGCCAACGGCAAGTTCACAGAGCGTCAACGCGAGATTTACAACATCGTTCTAGGCGCACAACAAGCGGCGATGAACGCTTTCAAGTCCGGCCAATACTCGCTGACAGGTGCTGATTCGCTCTACAAAGTTGCGTACGACTACATCAACACGCACGGCAAAGACCTGCATGGACAGCCTTTGGGGCAGTACTTCATCCACGGTTTGGGGCACTACGTCGGCCTGGAAGTTCACGATGTGGGCGACACCAAGGCAAAAATCGGTCCGGGGATGGTGTTTACGATCGAGCCGGGTATTTATATTCCTGAGGAAAAAATCGGAGTTCGCATCGAGGACATTTATTACGTCGACGCCAAGGGAAACCTGGTCGATCTGACGGCTTCGCTACCCCACACAGCCGAAGAGGTGGAATCGTCAATGGCGGGAACATACAAGCCAAAGAGCTGAACTCACGCCTGGTGCGCACGTCACAGACGGCGTGCCTCAATCTGATATCCTGAGTGTCTGTGGTGATCAAGGTTCTGTTTGTCGTCCTCATACTGAGCACCGCAGCGATCATTGCCGTCGGCGTCGCCATTTACCTCCGCGTCAGGCGTCATCTTGAGACGACCCACTCGGAAGGGGAGATGACTAAGGCAACCGTCGCATCCGGTCAGGACGACAAGTCGGCTGACACAGCGGGAGCATCCGAGGAGAGCAACCATGGCAAAAGCGGCGACAGGCATACGTGAAAACTCGGCTGAACACTCTTTCAACGGATTGCGCCAAGTTGCGATCGTAGTCTGCGCCAGCGCAGTCATCGCAGTCTGCGCGCGCCTGGTATTGCCGCTGCCGTTCACGCCAGTTCCGCTCACGCTAGCGAATTTTGGTGTGTTGCTGGTCGGACTCACCCTGGGCAGCAAACGCGGCTTCGCAGCCGCAGCCCTCTATTTGGGATGGGGCGCGATGGGATTGCCGGTGTTCAGCCCGGCGGGACCCGGTGGCATCGCCCAGATGCTCGGGCCCACCGCCGGATATCTTTGGGCGTATCCCGTGGTAGCGTTCGTTGCGGGCCTGATTGCGGAGCGCGGGGTGCGAAGCTTCACTCGCAACCTGGTCGGCGGCTCGATCGCCGAAGTTGTGTTGTTCGCCAGTGGAATCTCCTGGCTCGCGATACTGACGCATAGCTGGCAGCATGCAGCGGCATTCGGACTTTATCCCTTCCTCGCTGCTGAAGTGATGAAGGTAATGATCGCGGCGGCTCTGGCGCGCCGTTTACAGCGAAGCTTCTAACCATCTTGTCTCGGAGTTCCACAGGATCTCCTCGAAGTCGTGTCTCGTAGCATCAGGCGGTCGATTACCTATGAATAGCAATCCTGGCCATCAACTTCGCGAAATCACTGTCGCTCACAGTCCTGACTCGGACGACGCCTTCATGTTCTATGGCATGGCCACCAACAAGGTGCGCGTCCCGGGAGTGAAGTTCACGCATTCGCTCTGCGATATCGAGACCCTGAATCGCAAGGCGCTGGACGGCTTCTACGACATCACCGCCATCTCGTTTCACGCTTACCCTTATCTGCAGGACAAGTACGCGCTGATGCCCAGCGGCGGTAGCGTAGGCGAAGGCTATGGGCCGATGATCGTGTCCCCGCGCCTCATCCCTAAGGACGACCTTCGCGGCGTGACCATCGCTGTGCCGGGCACGATGACCACGGCTTACCTGGCGCTGAAGCTGTACCTGCCGGAGGCGATAACTGAGGTCGTGCCGTTCGACCAGATCATCCCGCGTGTGCTCGAAGGCAAGTACGATGCCGGGCTCATCATCCATGAAGGGCAGCTCACCTTCGATCGCGTGGGGCTGCACCGCATTGTAGACATGGGAAAGTGGTGGCGTGAGAAAACGGGCATGCCGCTGCCGCTCGGCGGGAATGCCATTCGCCGCGATCTTGGCGAGGAATTGATCAACTCCAGTTGCCAGGCGTTGCACGACAGCATTCAGTACGCTCTTGAGCATCGCGAGGAAGCGTTGCAGTATGCGATGCAGTTCGCTCGTGATCTCGATGCTCAACTGGCCGATAAGTTCGTGGGCATGTATGTCAACGAGCGCACCGTCGATTACGGCAAAGACGGCCGCGAAGCTATCGTCAAGCTGCTGGACATGGGCTACGAGGCAGGCATCATCACTCAAAAGCCGCAAGTCGAGTTTGTCGGCAGCGCGGCTCTTTCCAACGCGAGCTAGCGCAACCATGTCCGCCGCGCTTGAGCAGAAGATTCCGCCGGGACAGAACCTGCTCATCGACGCCGACGATACGCTGTGGGAAAACAACATCTACTTCGAGCGAGCGATCGCTGATTTCATCAGCTTTCTCGATCACAAAACTCACACTCCTGATGAAGTCCGCCTCGTGCTGTGGGACGTCGAGCGCGAGCTCATCCGCCGGCAGGGCTACGGCATGCACAGCTTCGCCAACGCACTGGTTGGATGCTTCGAGCGGCTATCCGTCGATCCGGCAACCCCGCAGTTGCACGAGCAGATCAAGGCTATCGCTTACAGGATTGCTGAACATCCGATGGAGCTGATGCCGCAGGTGCCCGAGACGCTGGCCGATTTGAGCCGGAGGCATCGCCTGTTCATGGTCACGAAGGGAAACACTACCGAGCAGATAGGCAAACTCGAGCGTTCGGATTTGAAGCTGCACTTCACGGCGGTCGAGGTCCTGAGTGAAAAAGACACCGCGGCCTATCGCGGACTGGTGGAGAAGTATGACTTGCAGCATGATAAGACGTGGATGATCGGCAACAGTCCCAGCTCGGATATCAATCCCGCGCTTGATGCCGGACTGCATGCGGTGTTTGTTCCTCACCACAATACGTGGGAGCTGGAGCGCGGCGAAATTATCTCGCCCCCGAACGGGCGGAGGCTGCTGCACGTAGAAGGCTTTGGGCAATTAAGGGAGATTTTCTAGGCGCGCTATGGCCAACACCTTAGGGATTGTCATCCTGAGGCCGCAGCGGTGGACGAAGGACCTGCTGTTTCCCCCCTTTTGATGAATGTCCGAGCAACTTTTCACCGCCGGTCGGTTTATTGGAACTGCGCGCCCGTCTGCTGAGGAACTCATAGCGTGCAAGCCTTGTCCAACAGAATCACCGCAATGGTCCTGGTCTGCGGCTTTGCGGGATTCGTGGCCGCCAAGAAAAAACCCGAGCCGACCGACTCCGCAAATCAGCAGCAGCGCGCACTGCATGCGGTTGATCGCCTGACCTTCGGCCCTCGACCCGGCGATGTACCAGCGGTTACGGAGATGGGCGTCGATAAGTGGATCGAGCTGCAACTGCATCCCGAGAAGATTGATAACACCGCGCTTGACGCACGCCTCGCGCTGTACCGCACGTTGCACATGAGCGCACGTGAGATGGCAATGAACTTCCCTCCTCCGCAGGTTCTAAAGGCGGTGCAGGATGGCAAGCTGCCGATGCCAAGTGATTCCTATCGCCGCGCAGTGTATTCGGCGAACCTTGTGCGCCTGGAAGAGAAAAAAGAAGCCAAGCAGAATACCGCCGGCCTGACGCAAGTAGCAGCGAATGGCACGGCTTCGAATAACGCTGCGACTAACCAGGCCGCGTTGCCGAACGCGCCGCGAGATGGACGAACACTCGCGGCGCCAGCGCAATCAGATGGTCGAGCAACTGAGCCTGCTCGATCCCAGCACGCGCATGCAACGTATCCTGGCGCTTCCTCCGGATCAACACGGCGAACTCATGAAAGGTCTGCCCGAGCCACGGCGGCAGCAATTGCTGGCGGGACTCTCGCCGGAGCAGCGCGAAACCGTACAGGCTTTGACCAATCCCGTTGCGGTGGTTGACGGCGAACTACAGTCCGCGAAAATACTGCGCGCCGTCTATAGCGACCGCCAGCTCGAAGAGGTGCTTACTGATTTCTGGTTCAATCACTTCAACATCTTCATCGGCAAGGGCGCCGACCGCTATCTCGTCACGTCGTATGAGCGTGATGTCATTCGCCCCCACGTGCTGGGCAAGTTCAAAGACCTGCTCATCGCTACAGCGCAGAGCCCGGCAATGCTCTTCTATCTCGATAACTGGCAGAGCGTCGGGCCGCACTCCGATGAGGCGCTGGGCATCCGGCAAAACGTGGCGCAGAATCCGCGGGTACGCTGGAGAGAGGGTCCGTTCGGGCCACATCCCGTGATCTATCCACCACGTCCGCAGCAGCAACGTCCCCAAGCCGGTGCGAACGGCAACCCGCGCCAAAAGAAACGCAGCGGTCTGAATGAGAACTATGCTCGCGAATTGATGGAACTGCACACCCTCGGCGTCAACGGAGGATACACACAACAGGACGTGACCGAAGTCGCTCGAGTTTTCACCGGCTGGACGTTGCAGGATGCGCGTGACGGCGGCGGGTTCGTATTCAAGCCGCGTTTGCACGAGCCCGGTACAAAGACAGTGCTTGGGCACAAGATCAAAGACAACGGTGAGAAGGAAGGTACGGAGGTGCTCGAGATTCTCGCGCACTCCCCGGCGACAGCGAAGTTCATCTCCACCAAGTTGGCTGAGCGCTTCGTCTCTGACAATCCTCCGCCCTCGCTGGTGGCTGTCATGAGCAAGACGTTTCTGAAGACCGACGGCGATCTGCGCGAGGTGATGCGTACCATGTTCCGCTCGCAGGAATTCTGGGCGCCAGAGAGTTACAACGCGAAGGTGAAGACGCCGCTGGAGTTCGTAGCTTCGTCGCTGCGCGCTACGCAGACGGACGTGAGTGATCCAGTGCCGCTGATCTTTGTGCTCAACCAGATGGGAATGCCGCTGTATGGAATGCAGCCTCCCACGGGTTATTCGACGAAAGCCGAAGCGTGGGTAAACTCGTCTGCATTGCTGGCGCGCATGAATTTTGCCCTCGGGTTGGTGACGAACAAGATATATGGCAGCAACTTCGATATCGCGAAGCTGACCGGAAACGCGCCTATTAATCCCGCAGATACCGATCCGTACCAGGCGCAGCTCAAGCTGGAGCAGGTATTACTCGACGGGCAAGTTTCAGCGCAGACGCACAATACGATTGAGTCGAGGCTCGCGACGCCGGCCGCCGCAAGCGGTCCGGCACAGAACAGCACGAACGCTGTTGCCGCCCTGCTGCTCGGCTCGCCCGAGTTTCAGCGGCACTAGGTCCATTATGAGCGTTACCCGGCGAACATTCTTGAAGGGCGGAGCGATGGCGGTGATCGGCACTGCCGCGGTTCCCAGCTTTCTTACGCGCGCGGCGTACGGATCTGTTTCGCCCTCTGCGCGCAATAAGCGGCTGGTCGTAATTTTTCAACGCGGGGCCGCTGACGGCTTGAACATCGTTATCCCACACGCGGAGCCCGCCTATTACCAGATGCGGCCCAGCATCGCCATTCAACGCAGGCAGGTTATCGACCTGAACGGATTCTTCGGACTGCATCCATCCCTCACGAGCCTCAAGCCACTGTGGGACCAGGGACATCTCGCCATCGTGCATGCTGCCGGTTCGCCCGATACAACCCGCTCGCACTTCGATGCTCAGGATTACATGGAGTCGGGCACGCCCGGAATAAAGAGCACGCCCGATGGATGGTTGAACCGCGTATTGCAAAGCGAACAGCAAACCAAGGAAAGTCCGTTCTCGGCGATCGCGCTCGGTCCTTCCCTGCCGCGCATTCTCTCCGGCAAAGCTCAGGCAGTCGCCGTCAACAACGTGAATGCCTTTGGCATCGCGGGCGGCAATCCTGCGGCAGCGCCGTTAGGCAACACATTCGAAGCGATGTACGACCAGTCCGTCGACACCGTACTGCACGGTACCGGACAGGAAACATTCGAGGCGGTGAAGATGCTCAAATCTGCAGATCCCAGGAAGTACACGCCGGCTGCAGGAGCGAACTATCCTAATGGCCGCTTCGGTGACGCGCTTCGCCAGACCGCGCAGTTGATCAAGTCAAACGTCGGTGTGCAGATCGCGTTCACCGACATTGGCGGCTGGGACCATCACGTGAACGAGGGCGCAGCCGAGGGGCAGCTCGCGAATGTGCTGCGCGAGTTTGGCCAATCCATCGCGGCGTTCTGGGTCGACCTCGGGCCACTTGCGGAAGACACGGTGATCGTTACCATGTCGGAGTTCGGACGCACCGCGCGTGAGAATGGCAATCGCGGGACCGATCATGGTCACGCCAACGTGATGTTCGTGCTCGGCGGGCCTGTGCGCGGCGGCCGTGTGTACGGACGCTGGCCGGGACTCGAACCTTCGCAACTCAACGAAGGACGCGACCTCGCGCTGACGACAGACTTTCGCCGGGTACTAGGCGAAGCGGTGTACCGGCACGTCGGTAATCCAAACCTAGATACGGTCTTTCCCGGATACGATAATTCGCGGGCGGCGTTCCTGCGGTATTTGGGATGAGAGTTTACTCGGTGGACTAATATTTCCAGGTCCAATTCAGAATCGTCGACTCCACTCCCTCGGAACGATTCGTAGCCTGAGTTGCTCTGCTTTGAGGTCCAATATTTGACCGACTAATGCAGCGCGTTGAAAATCGCCTCGAACCCATCCGATCCCGTGGGCGAATAGATTTTCTCATCAAAATCAAGCCCAGCAGTCTGCGCCGGACAACGATAGAGGTATGGAAGAGTTGGTACAGGCAAGCCCAACTTGACAAGTACTTCCCTCTCGCGGCCATCGGCGTCGTGGAGAACAATGCGGCGCTCCGCAATCACCATTCCTAGAGAGAGTAGCTCTGGATAGAAGCTTTGCGGGGAGGGGGATTCAGTTGCCTGCTCTTCAATCCTGAGACGGCCGAGTCAGCTACTGCGGCCCCGGGAGAGGATTCGGTTGACCCGGCGCTGACGGAGGCGGCACGCTCACCGGCTGCGGCTGCTTCTGGGGTCCGATCGTCGTGGTCTGCTGATCAGGATCGATGGTGGAAGGATTTGCGGCCTGCTCCCCGGGACGCAGTAGCGTGGGAGCGTTGGCCGGCTTCGGCTTGGGCTTCGCGTCGGCCATTTCGGATTCGCGAGATTTCAGATCAACTTCCTTTTCGGTTTTGACAATCTTCTGGCCGTCGACGGTCATCACCTCGAGCCGCGCAACCTCGTTGCCTTTGAAGCGTACGAAGTCAACTTCTTCCGGCGGAGTGCCATAGATCCACTCTTCGTAGTCCTGGCCCTTATCGTCCTTGTCGCGAATTTTCTGCGGGGCGCGGCCTTTGGCATAGACGACCATCTCCTTGTCCATGCCGACCAGTATCTGGTGGTTCTTGATCGCCTCCTGCACCTTGGGAGGAAGCGTTTTCTCATAGGCTTCAGCTGTGGTTAGCGCCTTGAAGTCGAATACCGGATCGAGCAACGCACGCACCTGATCGCCCGTCATTTCAGGGACATATTTGTCGAACGCAAGCTTCACGAGGGAGCCATGTGCGTCCAGGCTCTGGGGAGTACCCGTGCCCGGGAGTTGGCCGCCGCTCATCCCCCCGCCAA
This sequence comes from uncultured Acidobacteriaceae bacterium, assembly GCA_963819645.1. Lineage (GTDB taxonomy): Bacteria > Acidobacteriota > Terriglobia > Terriglobales > Acidobacteriaceae > CAVVDY01. Next base: position 596,076 of record CAWFWZ010000001.1, on the reverse strand, counting down.
CTTGGATGCGCTGATACCACTTCGGCCCTTTTGTCGGGCCGCCGTTAATCTCGAAGATGATCTCTTTGTCCTTGACCTCAACGCCACTGATGATGCATCGGTCGCCCGGCTTCGCGGCAGCGCCATTCTCGGCAACCATCTGGGCCACGCCCATCTGGTTCGGCTTCACCACGCCGTCTTTGATTACAAGGCCTTGCTTGCCTTGTGGGAACAAAACGCGTGAATACACGCGCTCTGCCTCAAGGCTGCGAATAATCTCGAGCCGCGTGCGGGGGCTGAGCTTCGGCGCGTTGGGATCGACAACCGACGGGACAGGACTTACGTTTGGCTTTGACTTGGTATCGCTCGCGGCGAGAGGGCGGACGCAGACGGGTACTATCAGCAGCAGCGCTGCAAATCCAACCACAGTGGAACGCCAGCCAGCCATGATTCCCCGTTGCTTGAGATTATAAGCCCACCGGCGCGGCAGCGGGCGACATTAGTTTTGGATGCCGGTGACGCTGTCGAGGTGCTCGGTTTCCGATGGCGGAAATGTCAAAGGTTTGCCCAATCGCACCACCGGCCACTTCCAAACGAGCAGCAGTCCAATGACAACGGCGAAAACGCCGGGAACGCTGGCCTCTACGCCGTAGCTGCCGCCCGTCAACCAACTTGGGCCTGTTGTAGACCCACGCACCACAACGTTGAAGATGCGCAATCCGCTGACAGGAAGGCCGAACAGCAGTCCCAGCGTGACGTTCCATCCGAAGTGAATTCCCCAACAAAACCAGAGCGCGCGGGTACGCAGGTACGCGATTGCAAGGACGAGCCCGATGAGGACGGTATTCAGCAGCCCTAGCGAACTAGCGCCGGGATTCGAGAGATGCACGAGCGCGAAGAGCACCGAAAAAACAGCAATCGCCCCGATTGCGCCAATCGCTTCTTCCAAACGCTGGAAAGGATAGCCGCGGAACATCATTTCTTCGGCGAGGGCGCCGAAGATTAGCACGATGAGGACGACGACGGCGCGAAGCAGGCTGCGTGAGTTGACGTACATGTCCACGCGGGTGTCAGCCCAGATTATGACGGGTATCACTGCCAGCGAGGCAAGAATCAATCCGAGGATGCAGCCTGCCCCGAGCTGACGCTTCCAGCCTCGCACGACTGGAAATCCTAAGGCTGCCACGCGCTGCTCTTCCACCTGATCGGCAACCGTCAACAGCCAGAAGTAAATCCCAAACAGCGCCGCCACGAGCAATGGACGGAAGATCGCCTCAAAGCGCAGAACGTGCTCGCCCGCGAACAGCGCGGCGGCGAACGAGCACGCGACAAATGCCGCGATGGAGAACGCGACCGATAACAGGAAGCTCCACACCGGCTGCAGGCGTCCGCTTGGAGAGGTGAACATGGCAGAGGTTCAGGAATTGCCTCTGGGGCTAAAGCCCCGATTGAAAGAAGCTCCTTCGGCACGGCTGAAGCCTTGCCCCTCCAAAGCCGAATGGAAGCGTAGCCCTTCGGACACGACGTGGAAGTCCAGCGGTTGGCCACCGTTGTCGCGTATCGCCGCTGCCACTCGTTCGCGGCTTCCCTCTTCGACGAGAACGATGACGCAACCTCCTCCGCCGGCTCCGCAGACCTTGGCTGCACTCCCGCCATGCTTGCGAGCTGTCGCGATCAGCGAGTCGATCAGCGGCGTTGCGATCGCCGGGGAGTTGCTGCGGCGCAGCTTCCATTCTTCGCGCAGCAGGCGCTCGACATCATCCCACGCGGCCGATTGCAGCGCGCGACGCATCTGCTGAGCGATCTGTGAAATCTGCTCGAAGTTGCGAATCACCTTCTTGTCGCCGTTAATGTGTTGTTTAAAGACCTCCCAATTGTTGATGCCGGATTGCCGTGGCGCGCCGGTATAGAAGAGCACGAAGCGGCGCGTCATCTCGTCGGCTGCAATCGGAATCGGTTCGCACCACACTCCCGCTGGCGAGAGATGGATCGCGTTCACACCGCCATACATCGCGGGGTAATAGTCCTGGCAACCGGTAGGCACTTTGATCAACTGGGCCTCGACGTTCTGCGCGATGACGCGTATCTGCTCTATGTCGAGCGCCTGCCCGGTAAGGCGCGCCAACACGGCTGTGGTGGCAATCATCAATGCCGAAGAACCCGAGATGCCCGCCCCTGCTGGAGACTCCGAGTGCGTCTCCAGAGTGAAGCCACTCTTCGGTTGAAAGAAACGAATGAGATAGGCGGCAAGCGCGTGTTTGTAAGTCTTCGCACGCATCAAGTCGTCCAGCGAAGCGAAGCGTTCCGAGCGGCCAGTGTCGTGCGAAATCAGCGAGATCTCGCTTCCCCGCTGCGGCGTGAGCTTGCAGCTGGTCAGGATAGAAAGCGCCATGTTGACCGTGACCGCGCCGGGGTGGAAGAGGTACAGCGGCCAAATGTCGTAGGTTCCCCCGGCAAGGTCGGCGCGGCAGGGGGCCTGAGCGAAGATGGCTGAGGCTTCAGAGGCATCTTGGGTGGCGTTACGCGGCACGTTACGAAGCAGCTCCCGACGAAAGTTCCCTGCCTACCGTTAGCACTTCGCTGACGACCTCATCCAGCGCAGCGCGGGTGGCGCGGTGATTGACCACGCAAATTCTCAAAGCAAAGTCACCTTTAATGGTCGCGTTCGAGAGAAATACTCGTCCGCGACGCACGACCTTCGGCAGGATCTTCTGGTTCAGCTGGTTGAGTTGATCTTCGGAAGCGGGCCGATTTTGTGGAACATACCGGAAGCAGACAGCGCTGAGCGGAACGGGCGCAAGGCGCTCGAGTTCGGGCTCAGCGTCGACGCGCCCGGCGAAATAAGCACCGAGATCAAGGTCGTTGCGAATGGACTCGCGGAAGTTTTCCAGTCCGTGATACCGCAGCGACAACCAGAGCTTCAGCGCACGAAACCGTCGCGATAGCTCCATGCTCTCGTCGAAGAACTGAAAATTTTCCAACGAGTCAGCGAAGTAGGACTGGGCGTAGTCGCCGGTATGCGAGAAGGCCCGCTGCGCTCGTGCCTGCATGCGATACAGCAGGCATCCGCAGTCGAGCGGCTGGTAAAGCCACTTGTGCGGGTCGAGCGAAATGGAATCGGCCTGATCCATACCCAGGAACTTCTCCGGATCTGCAATAGCTGCGAGCGCGCCATACGCGCCGTCGATGTGGAACCATGCGCCAATTTCTTCAGCCATTACCCCGAGCATCCCCAGATAGTCGATGCTGCCCGTGTTCACGGTGCCGGCGGAGCCGACGATTGCAATCGGTGTGACGCCGGCCGCCTTGTCACGTTCAATCGCCTGCTGCAGCAGATCATGACGCATTCGAAAATCGTCGTCGCACGGGATCAGTCGCAGATGATCGCGTCCAATGCCGAGCAGCGCGACTGCCTTGCCAATCGACATGTGGGCCTCGGTCGAGGCGTACACCGCGCCAGGCTTGGTCACTCCATTTTCGTTAGCCGGCAGCCGCGCCTCCCGCGCCATGGCCAATCCCATCAGGTTGGCCGACGAGCCGCCGCCGGTCAGGCTTCCGGTGAAGCCATCGCAGCCGATCATCTTCGCGAGCCATCCCACCACCGTGCGCTCGATAGTCACGGCCGAGGGCGATGAGCGCCAAGCCGTGACGTTCTGGTTTAAGACGCTCGCCAACAGGTCAGCAGCAGCAGCGATGGGCTCGCCGGAGCCCAGTACATAACCGAAAAAGCGCGGGCCACAAGGACGCGTGTTCTCGATGATGTCGGTCAGGTCCTCGAGCGCCGCCATTCCCATGCCTTGTTCCGGCAGTGCCGCGGAAAACATTCCCTGAACGCGCTTACCGTCTACCTCGGGAAAACTTGGCAGATCGTTGACGGAGCCGAGATAGGCGAGAGCGATTTGCGTGATGCGCTCATACGCCTGGCGATACTGCTCGGGGGAGAGAACTAGCGGGTTCATGTGAGGAAACAATTGCGAAACGCAATTCTATAGGCAGGAAGGCGATTGCTGGGAATCGTGCCTTAACTGGTGCTAATTGCTAGTTGCTAATTGCCTCTTCACAGCTCGTTATAGCTGATCAACTGCACGCCGCGTTTGTCCAAAGCGCGCCTGGCTTCGGGCGAGGTGAGCACTTCCAACTCCTGCGCGCGGGAGGCACGCAACCGGGTACGGATCCCATCGAGATCGCTGTCGTTGTAGCCCGGATGGCACACGAACTCCCATGTTCCCTGCGGAAGAGTGGCGGCGATTTCAACGAAGAGGGGGAGATCCAGGATGCCGGTGACCTGCACGCCCACGGCTCCGTCGGTTGTGCGCAGGCCCTGGCGGGCAACTTCGCGGCGGAAGCCGGAAGCGAAGCTGCGCAGAACTCTCATCTGGGCCAACCGCTTTGCGAGCTTGAGGTTGGTCGCCACACGAGTAAGGGGCAACCCATCTCCGGGACCAAATGGATTGCGAACCGCAGTGATCCCGCACGCTTTCGCGGCCCGCAACAGCGGGCGCAGAACGGCGGGGAACATATGCGCGTGCTTATGCGAATCGAGGTGCGAAAGCGCAATTCCGGCCTGCTGGATGCGGCGCACCTGCGCAGTCGCTTCGGCTTCCAGGTCGTCTGGTTTGATCCGTCCGCTCAAAGCCGCGATCGCGAACGAGCTCAGGCTCTTGCGAAACCTAACGTTGCCGCCTCCTTCTAATAGCGACGGAATCTGCGCGGGAGGTGAAAGTGGGGCGCCATCGACCAGTACGATATGGCACCCGACGCTAAAGGCTGCACCGGGAGCTAACGAGCGGGTTCGCTCCGCAGCGTCTTCGAAGGCGCGGGCACCCGCCATCATCGTTGCCGACGTCACGATCCCATGCTGGTGGCCCTCGACGATGGCCCGATTCACCCCAGGGGTCAAGCCAAAGTCGTCGGCATTGACGATAAGCCTTCGCACGAGGCCAGTCTAACAAGCTAGTGCAATAGAGAGCTTCGGCGCGGGCTTGGCTTGCATTCTCGATCTACTCGCCGCGATGCGATACTGCTCTCATGCAGACGACAACCTATACGGCCGACGAGGCGCTACAGCGGCTCAAGGACGGCAACGAGCGCTTTCTCCGCGGGGAAGCCAAATTCTCCACCGTTCGCAAAGAGACTCTGGCAGATCTGGCCAAAGGCCAACATCCCTACGCAACCATTCTGGGATGTAGCGATTCGCGGGTTCCGCCCGAGTTGATCTTCGACGCAGACTTCGGCGAACTGTTCATCGTCCGCGTCGCCGGAAGTGTCGTATCCGCCGAGGTGATGGGAAGCTTGCAGTATGCAGGAGCGCATCTGCGTACTCCTCTGTTCGTTGTGCTGGGACACGAGGGCTGTGGGGCGGTGAAGGCCGCGCTCGATACGATGTTGCAGGGGGTTCAGCATCACTCGCGGATACAGATACTTGTCGACAGTATCGTCCCCGGTCTGCGGCCCGTGAATTCGCAACACGCGGCCGAACAGCGATTGCAACAAGCGGTCGAGCAGAATGTACGGTGGTCGATCCACCAATTGCTGGCAACTCCCGAAGGCAAAGCCGCCGTGGATGAGGGACGCGCGAAAATCGTGGGCGCCTTGTATGAGATCGGTTCCGGCCGTGTGCGCTGGCTGGACTGAGTCACGCGCCCTCTCTTCTGTTACAATCGGTGAGTCGCGACGAAAGGCTTCACGCCATCCCATCCGGACGGCGAGCCAATCACTAACAGCGACGCGGGTTTCCGCTAACCCGATGTAACCAAAAGCGGGGTCGTAGTTCAGTTGGTTAGAACGCTGCCCTGTCACGGCAGAGGCCGCGGGTTCGAGTCCCGTCGACCCCGCCATCATTCCAAAGCACTTATGGAATGGTGGCTCGAAAATCCCGATCCGCATTTCAATCCACAAAACATCGCTGCACCGCTCCTGAAGTCATGAGCGCCTCAAGGAACTGCGCTCGGGCGGCCCGAGTTTCATCGCCGTCGTCCTGCATGTCGAGACCCGAGAGCCGTTTGAGTCTTTGAGTGACGCAGGATTTCATGCACGGTGTTCGTTGACCCTTCGGGCCCAGAGATGACGCCATTGCGCTCCAGTTTGCCATCCCACGGCCGTTAGTACTATTTGATGGGTTGAATTTCTCACAGTACTACCTAAAAGTTTTGGAATTCTAAGACTTTGGTTTGGCACTGAGAGGCAGACAACCTTCCTAAACGTGGTGGTCTGGTAGGCACACCCTTTAGCCATAGAAAAAGGCACTCTGTTTGTGGTTCAGTGTAAGCCAAGGTGATCATGAAAGCGCAGGATACTTCGTCGAGCAGTAGCACCAGAATACCCCTCCAGCCGATAAGGGTCGTGGTTTTTGAGGCAACGCGGATGGGACGCGAGTTACTATCCCACGCCCTGGAAAGTTCACGGTTTGGCATAAGAATAGTTCCACCGCCTGACGGTTCGGATCATCGAGACGGAAGCGAAAAGATCGACGCGGACGTTGCGGTAATAAGCTCGAGCCTCAGGGATGGGCCCGAGGCTGGATTTTCACTTCTAAAAAGGCTCGCTAAGGCTAACCCGCTCCTGTGCTGCGTCATGTTGCTTGACTGGGACGATAAGGAGTTAGTGATCAAGGCATTCCGCGCTGGGGCACTGGGGGTGGTGGTGCGCGAGCAATCGTACGAATTGCTCTGCAAATGCGTCTACAGCGTTCATCGCGGGCAGGTGTGGGCCAATAGTCAGCAACTGAGACACCTTCTTGACGCGCTCGTAACGGGAACTCCGGGCAAACTGACGGATGCTCAGGGGAAGGTACTGCTTAGCAGCCGCGAAGAGCAGATCGTGTCTTTGGTGGCCGAGGGCATGAAGAATCGAGAGATCGCGGAGCTATTAAGTCTTAGCGAACACACTGTGAAGAATCATCTCTTCCGAATATTCGAGCGCTTGGGAATATCAAGCCGCGCCGAATTGATTCTCTATCTGTTCAGTCATCGCCACTTGATCGAGGCGGCTTCTGAACCGCTTTCTGGTTAGTGCCCTGCTGAGACACATTTGTGACTGGCTAACCTGGGTCACTTGAACCACTTTGCCTAAGGGGAGATTCCTTGGGCGCCTTCCAAACGCTGACTGGCATCTTACTTGCAAGTAACATGCAGGGATTCGTAAGCCGACGCCTTACTGCTTCTGTCACATGAAGATACTGCACATTGTGGGAGCTCGCCCGAACTTCATGAAAGCCGCCCCCGTGATGCGGGCGCTACAGGAAGCAGACAACACTCAGCAATTTCTGGTGCATACCGGGCAGCACTACGATCAGAGCATGTCCGAGGTATTCTTTCGTGAACTTGGACTATCCCCCGCGGACGTCAACCTGGAAGTCGGCTCGGCAAGCCACGCTCAGCAAACCAGCCAAATCATGTCCCGGCTGGAACCGGTAATCCTGCAGCAAATGCCGGATCTCGTGATCGTCTACGGTGACGTGAACTCGACCGTTGCAGCAGCGTTGGTCTGTGCCAAGCTTATGGTGCCCGTGGCGCACGTTGAAGCGGGATTGCGATCGTTCGATCGCTCCATGCCCGAAGAAGTCAATCGGATTGTTACGGACAGTCTGTCCGACCAGCTTTTCACTCCGTCGGAAGACGGCAACCACAACCTCGAGCGCGAAGGTGTTGACTCGGGCAAAGTTTATCTGGTCGGCAACGTGATGATTGATACGTTGATCCGGATGTTACCCGCTGCTTTGCGCGAGGCGCCAAAGGACCTGCCTGAGAGGTACGCCCTGGTAACACTGCACAGGCCGTCGAACGTGGACGATCTCGACTGGCTTGGCTCCCTTCTACAGCTGTTGCAAGAACTTAGTGAGGACTTGCCGGTGCTGTTTCCGGTGCATCCGCGAACGCGCCAACGAATCTGGGACTTGGGTCTAGTGTCGGGCCTAGAGAATCACCGATTGCAACTGATGGATCCTGCCCCATACCTTTCGTTCCTGGGAATGCAAACTCGGGCGACTGTGGTGATAACCGATTCAGGGGGCATTCAGGAAGAATCAACTTATTTAGGTGTGCCCTGCCTGACGGTACGCGAAAATACCGAGCGACCAATAACCGTAAGCGTTGGAACCAACGTTCTGGTCGGTCGCGACCTGCGGAAGGTCCGCGAAGAAGCCGAGCGGGTACTTTCGGGACGCGGCAAGCAAGGACAGATACCCTCTCTTTGGGACGGTCATGCTGCGGAGCGAATCGCGTCGGTGATTACAGGGGGCAGCACGGTTTCCGCGGCAGCGTTGGAACAAATGGCGTGACCGAACGCCGAATGCGATGTGCCGGATGCTCCGACAAGAACGACTCAAATAACTGCGTTGAACAGGCCATGGCGGTCAAGGGAGAATCGGGCTTTGTCAGGGTGTTCCTGGCCATAGCCCTGTCGTTTGCCGGCTCAGCAGCCGCGCAGAATTCGACTGCCAACACAGAACACCGGCCCGCGAGCCAAATTGCGCCGTCTGGGGCCGTAGATCAACACTCTTCGGTTTTGCTCAAATCGAACAACGAAGACGATTTTCACCGACGGGTAGAAGGCCGATGGAAGGCAGCGCGCAAGGGTCAGCTTCAGGTTTATGTGATTCCGAACACCAAGGATGCTGAAGAATATGAAATTCGGATTGTGGTGACTCGCGCTCCATCGGGCTCCGACGGCGTAACAGCGGTTTATCCGCCCGGCAAAGCTAGCTGGGAAACGCTGCTCAAACTGGACGATGAGTTGCGCGTCAGGCTCACTTCGGAGAGCGCCGGCGGACCAACGATCGAGCCGCTGGTGCGAGGATCTAGTTCGCTCATCCAACACCTTGATCCGGGAGGCCATGCCGAGTGGATCTGGAATGTCAGGAAAAAGGTACCAGGCGGCAGTATCAGACTTCATCTGCAAGCTGACGTGGTTTACCGCCGGGACTTTTCGCCGGCTGGGCAGCCTGTCGTTATTCACCCCAGTGCAGACACGATAATTTCTCTTCCCGACCGGCCAGCCGACTCGCCGGCGAACCCGCAGACTTTAGCGCATCAGCGATAGGTATTTAACAGAGGGTGAATCGGGTGGAAGTCGAAAGCCAAGCTCGCTGAATCCGGCGAGAGCTTGCCAGATGAGTCCCAGGCAAACAAGAGCAAAACTTAAGTCAAAAAAAGCCCGGCTCTCCAGCCGGGCTGCGTCATCATTCTAGAGGAAACTGTCGATCTGCCTGGGTGCTCACCCGTTCAAAAACGAAAGCTTCTTGCGAAGCAAACAGCCTGCTATACACAGCCCTGATCCGATAACAGTCCATGTTTCAGGCTCGGGAATCGGCGTGAACTCCTTCCACGCGAATCCCTTGGAGCAGGACCATTTGCTGTTGCTCTTATTCACATTTGTCAGACCATTCGCCATCAGGTCAAACCCGCTGATAATTGAGGTTCCCTGCTGAAAATTTCCGGTGAAGGTCATGGTAAAGGTCTTGCCAGCTGCAATGTTAAGAACCTTGCTCATGTTCAAAGCCGAGCCGCAAAGCCAGCCGCCGGTGCCACTACCGGAATGGCAGCCAAGACCGCCGCTGTTGTTGATCTTTGCGCCGGCAGTCGATTGCCAGCCGGAGGGAATTGAAGTTCCACCACTCAGATCGAACGACGCATTCGAGCCATTTCCGAATAACTGTAATCCAAAGTTATTGAGGGTCGAGGTGGTCGAGTTGTTGTTCAGTCCAGTGAAGGTCAAGGAATAGGCACAGTTCGAGACCGTACACTTGAGGGTGTTGGTGTTAAATCCGGTATCGCTTACGATGAGAATTGCTGTGAAGTCAATGCCCCCGGTCGTTGTCGATCCCTCGAAGCCGGTTTCAGACGCAGCCCATGCCGACACGCTGAACGCCAAAGTGGCGATCACAACTCCGAGTATCAAACGCCCTATCTGCTTCTTTTTCATCGCCCCGACATCCCTAGAGCACTTGAAGGACACCACATCACGATGAGCTATGTGCAATCTTGCGACCAGTCTTATGACTTTAAAATCATGGCTTTAGACTCCAGCAAGCGCAGCCCCGGCAAGGCCTTTACCGACTCGATAGGACATATTGGTAATAAATAAATTATTTCGCCGCACCGCTTGCTGGTTACGAGAAGATAGTGCTCAGTTCGCAGAACGGCATTCCGAATGCTGCTATTAGTGCGGGATGAAGCTTATCAATGCCATGTCGGTCGATGTGGAGGATTATTTTCAGACCGAAGCAATGGCCCCCGCGGCTCCGCGCGAGGGTTGGGATTACTTCCCTTCGCACGTTGAGGCCAACACCAACACTTTGTTTGAATTGTTCGCCAAATATGACGTTAAAGCGACCTTCTTCTTCCTGGGCTGGGTGGCTGAGCGGTATCCCCAACTCATACGAAATGCTCGGGAACTGGGACATGAAATTGGCTGTCATAGCTACTGGCATCGGCCCGTTTTCAGGATGACTTCCCAGGAGTTCTGGGACGACACCTATCGTGCCAAGAATGTGATCGAAGATGCGGCGGGAGTGCCCGCGAGGGGATATCGAGCTCCTAACTTTTCGATCAACGATATCGTGCCTTGGGCATATCCGATTCTGGAGGAGCTAGGATTTCAGTATGACTCGAGTGTCTTTCCGGTTCGTCATGGACTATACGGAAATCACCGAGCGTCGAGAATCCCTTATCTTGTAGGTCCAAACCTGCTGGAGTTGCCGATTGCGACCTGGCGAGTTTTGAACAATAACCTCCCAGTCGGCGGCGGTGCCTACTTGCGGATACTGCCGTTCGGCCTGATGAAGAATGGCGTTCGCGCCATGAACGAGAGAGAATCTGTTCCGGCGGTGCTCTATCTGCATCCCTGGGAACTTGACCCTTCGCAGCCAAGGTTGCGGGCCTCGTGGAAGTCGCGCCTGCGGCAGTACACCGGCTTGGATAGCATGAAAGGCAGGTTGGAGCGATTGCTCCAGCAATTTAAGTTCGGCACGATTTACGACTCTATCTATTTGCCTGCTGTGACCCACCTGAGAGAAGCCAGCGCCCAGGCGCGCATCGCATGACAAAAGCAGCTGTATCACTGCAGCAGATTGCGAAATCTGGACCATGCGGATACTGACTTTCACCAGCTTGTTTCCGAATTCGCTGGCGCCGAACTTCGGGATTTTTGTGCGGCAGAGAATCTCCCATTTTGCTGGCCGAGGTAATCAGGTACAGGTTGTCGCGCCGGTTCCCTATGTGCCGAAGCTCCTGCGGAAAACCCCAGCGGGGCGCGTGACTTCTCTTCCGCCGGTGGAAACAATCGACGGCCTCACAGTCCATCACCCTCGCTACGCTCTGCTCCCGAAGATATCAATGCCGTTGCACGGATTTCTTATGTATTTGGGGTGCCGCAGCACGGTACGTCGGCTTCACGAGGAGTATCAATTTGATTGCATCGATGCACATTACGTATTTCCAGACGGTTTGGCGGCGGTGCTGATCGGTAGGCGGCTGGGGATTCCAGTGACGCTTACTGCCCGTGGAAGCGACATTCACACATTTCCAAGCTTCGCAACCATACGTCCGCAGATTCGGTGGGCGCTACGAAATGCAGCAGGCGTTTCGGCGGTTTCCGATTCGCTCGCCAAACGCATGCTCGCTCTGGAGCAATCGCTGGACATGGGTAAAGTGGTCGGGAATGGCGTTGATCGTGAGCGGTTCTTCCCCGAAGACCGGTTGGCAGCCCGCAGAGAACTCGGCCTGAGCGAAACCGAAAGAATCGTACTGAGTGTGGCCGCTCTGAAGCACATTAAGGGCCCCGACCTGCTGGTCCGAGCCGCGGCACTGTTGCAAAAAAGCACTCCAAATTGTCGGATAATCTTCGTGGGCAAAGGCCCTGAGCTTGCGGCCTTGCAAGAGTTAACGGTGCAACTGGGCTGCGCCCGCAGCGTAACTTTTGCCGGAGAAATCGACAACAATCAGTTGCGGCATTATTACAGCGCCGCCGACGTGAGCTGCCTTCCCAGCCGGGATGAGGGATGGCCTAATGTAGTCCTTGAGTCTCTGGCGTGCGGTACCCCGGTGGTCGCCACCGGCGTCGGAGCGGTTCCAGATATCTTGAGTGCTCCAGACTTGGGCATCGTCGTCGATCCCACGGTCGAAGCGATTCACGCGGGACTGCAAACTGCATTGGCGCGCAGTTGGAGTCCCAAGAATCTGATGGCTTATGCCAGCACGAAAACTTGGGACAACGTGGCAGCCAGTATGGAAGAATTTCTGCAGCTTTCAATCCAGAAGAGCCTCACGACTGCTGCGGGCGTTAGGTCTGAATGCGCGACCTAACGGCGACAACACAAGTTTTCGGACGCAGTCCCCATAAAGTTGTTGAGGGTGACTGATTTGCCTTCAGCTGTGAACGACGACTAGATATGGCATTTCCAACCGCCAGCGCATCTTCTTCCGTGGCTGCCGCCGCGTCGGTTCCTGCTCAGGAGCTCGCGGAGGTGCACCCGCTCACGGAAAAGAGTGCCCGGAAGCGGCCAGTGGTGACGTATTCGATCATCGCCTTAAGCGTGCTGCATCTATGCGGTAATGGTAGGGCTTCATCTGTCGCATCGTCAGCTTGGTTTCGAGTCTTTGTTGTTGCAATGGGGCGCGAATTTTGGCCCGCTGACGATCGGTGGACAATGGTGGCGTCTACTGACTTCGATCTTTCTTCATCTGGGGCTGTTCCACGTGGCCGTCAACATGTGGTGCCTTTGGGATTTGGGCTCTTTCGCAGAAGGCATTTATGGACGCATTGTCTTCCTGTCGATCTACCTGGCAAGCGGCGTTATGGGCGCAATCTTCAGTTTGGCGTGGCACCCGTTTGCAGTGGAGGCCGGAGCATCGGGCGCGATCTTCGGGATAGCTGGTGCGCTGATAGCCAGCTTCCTGCTGGGAAATCTCCCGTTTCCCAAACGTTCGGCAAAGGCCGCTCTTCTCAGCGTCATCATATTTGCCGGCTATAACCTGGTTGTCGGCTTCATCGGAAATGGAGCGGGAAACGCTGCCCATATCGGCGGCTTTTTGGCAGGATTGCTGATGGGAGGACTGCTGGCGCGAGCGTCAGTGCGCAGCGCAGTTTTCGCGGGCTTATTCGCGATCGGCGCCGGCTGCGTCGTTCTGGCCCATAGCGACGCCTACGTTGTTCCGGCCGAGCGAGGGAGGACTGCTCTCGATCGTGGACAACCCGATGCCGCTGTTGCGGCGCTACAGGAGAGTGTTCGCAAGAAGCCGACCTTTGCAGAAGGATATTTTCTGCTAGGTCAGGCGTATCTACAAAAGCGGCAATTTGCAGACGCAGAGGCCGCATATCGGCACTTTCTTTCGTTTCAGCCGAATGACGCGTCGGGGCGATATCAACTAGGAATGGCTTTGATTGCGCAACACCGTGCCAGTGAGGCGATGGACGTCTTTACTCATCTGGCAAGCAGAGATGCCAAGAATCCGAACCTCCAGACTGCAATCGGCACGGCCGCTGAGCTACTGGGCGACTATTCGCGCGCGATAGAAGCTTTCCGTCGCGCTACCGAGCTTGACCCGAGAAACGCCGAGACGTATGCCAATCTAGGACTGGCGGCCCTGCAGGCGCACCAGATAGATCAGGCCGTAACCGCTTTCTCGAAGGCTGTACAACTCCAGCCGGACAACGCCCGCCTGGTTTTGAATCTGGCAGTCGCCTACAAGGCGAAGGGCATGGACAAGGAAGCACAAGAAAGCTATCGACGCGCCCTGGAACTGGCAAACAGAGAAGGTAAACGCTAGTCCTGAGCCAGTTGCCTGGATTCCATGCCGGTCAGGTCTGAAACTGTCAGTTTGCAGATCGCTGGGAAATATTTTTCCCGAAAACAGGAAATCTGGGTCTTCGCAAGGCCGATTCAATTAGTCAAGTTCGTGCAAAAGGGCGCACCGCAGCTGGAACCGCTCCCGCCCCTCGGTCCTTTGCCCCCCGGATACGAGCGGGATAGCCGCCGATGAGTGGCGTCTCGTGCCTCTTCCGGAACGCAAAATTGAACAGAACTCCCCGTAATCCCACCAAGAAGGGTCGTTCCCGATGGCCATCGTCTTGCTTCTCCAGCTAAGGGAGAGTTGCGCCTCGGCGACAACAGATTGCCGGGGCGTACACCGACGTTCGAGGCGCCCCATATGAGTCCCTCGAGATAAGGAGTCAATGCCGAACGATAGTCCAGGATATGGAGCCTCACAAGCGATCCTCACGCCGGACCTTGATTCTTCGCAGGTCACCGGGGCTGTCGTTGAGGTGGTTCCGGCAGCTGCGTCGGAATCCAAGTCCCACCTGGATCGGACTTTGGTTCGGGCCATCGCTTGGACGAGCGCCGGAAAATGGTCAACTCAGGCCCTAACTTGGGCTTCGACCATCATCGCCGCCCGGTTGCTGGCACCTTCCGACTATGGATTGATGGGAATGGCGACCATGTACCTTGGGCTCATCAATCTCATCAGTGAGTTCGGGTTAGGACAGTCAGTAATTACGCTACGCCATCTTTCAACCCGGCAAGTAGCTCAGATCAATACCCTGGCAGTCGGCTTCGGCGCCGCGCTATTTCTTTTTTCCACCGCACTCGCGAAGTCCGTGGGCCGCTTCTTCCATGCTCCTCAACTTCCGGTCGTTATCCTGGTCATGAGCATTGGCTTCTTGATAGCGGGGTTCCAAGTCGTTCCGGACGCTTTATTGCAGCGCGAACTGCGTTTCCGGCGAATCGCCTCCTTCGACACGGTACGCGCATTGGCCCAAGCCTCGACCACGGTACTGCTGGCATGGCGGGGCTTCGGATATTGGAGCCTGGCGTTCGGCAGTTTATCCGGAACCGTGATCTATGCAGCCCTGACTCTCGCATCCCGCCAGCATTCATTCGCTTGGCCGAATCTTCGGGAGACCAGGTCGGCCCTGAGCTTCAGCGGCGACATATTAGGCTCCCGCGTTGCTTGGTATAGCTACTCGAATTCCGATTTCCTGGTCGCCGGGCGCATCCTGGGAGAGACCAGTCTCGGCGCCTATACCATGGCTTGGACGATCGCCTCGACTCCAGTCGAAAAGATTACCAACATGGTGATGAAAGTGACTCCGGCTTTCTTCGCTGCAGTACAACACGATAAAGCGCAGTTGCGCCGTTATCTCATCGCACTTACCGAAGGCTTGTCATTGTTGTGTTTTCCTGCTTGCGTTGGGCTGGCGATGGTTGCCGATCAGTTTGTACTGGCCGCACTCGGACCCAAGTGGATTCCCGCCATTATGCCATTGCGGTTGCTTGCGCTGTACGCTGCGTTGCGCTCGATCACGACGCTACTGCCGGTTTTACTGAATGCCGTGCAGCGCTCCCGATTTGTAATGTTGAACACTGTAGTTGCGGCAGTGGTGTTCCCAGTGTCGTTTTATCTGGTCGCCCGGTGGGGAACGACCGGGATCTCGGCTGCTTGGATCGTCCTTTATCCCTGCATCACCGCGCCGTTAATCTGGCGAACTCTCGTGGAACTCAACCTGCCGGTGTGGGAATATTTCGCGGCCATGATGCCGGCAATTCGTGCATGCCTCGTAATGGTATTTGTAGTGGGCACTCTTCGTCTCATGGTTCCACCAGGCTGGTCTGCGCTTATTCGGCTGATGATTTCGACGGGGGGAGGGGCTGCCGCTTATGGAGCATTCATTCTGCTGACACAACGAGAGCGTTTGCGCAACGCCTATGCCCTCATGCAAGGCACCGGCACCACTGCTGGGGTCTGAGAAGAAACGAATGACACCCGAAGTCCAAAGAGGGGTCGCTTTTATCGCGCGAGGTTGAGGAATGAAAGTACTGGACATCGATCAAGCTTTTTATGATTTGCGCTGGGCCAAGGAAGGCGATATCACGGCGCGAGAACGCAATCGCGTTTTGACCACCGTATCCATGGTTCCAGGCGATTGCCAATCAATCCTTGACGTCGGAGCGGGCGACGGGTTCCTCAGCAATGCGCTGGTGGCTCGCCGTAAGTCGCTGGTAGCTGCGGATATCAGTGAAGTGGCGTTGGCGCGAGTGCAAGCCCCAACCCTATTGCGCTCGGCCGATGACTTGTGGGGAGTTGAAGACCGGTCGTTCGACCTGGTGTTATGCACCGAGATGCTGGAGCATCTGGATGACAGGACGTACACCGGAGCGCTGCGTGAATTTAATCGCGTCGCGAGCACGTCAATCCTAGTTACCGTTCCCAATCGAGAAAATATGCGCGAAAATACGGCTCGCTGCGGCGACTGTGGCAGCCATTTTCATATCTGGGGCCATCGCCGCCGGTTTGATGAGCCCGATCTGCGCAGGCTATTCCCGGATTTCGAGCCGATCGCTATAAGGCAATTCGGCGACAATCTTCGGCAATATAACCGGATATTACTCGAGCTACGCACCAGGCTCGCTGACGCCTGGGCAGTTGACGACCGAAGCCCCTGCCCCAATTGCCACTCAGACCGTACTGCACTACCCAAGCGGCCCCGGCTGTCAGGGTTCTGTGACCTGATTAATTCGAACCTATTTCACATGCCGCATAAGCCATGGCTGTTAGCTCTGTATCGGCGAAAGTAAGGCGAATCTTCTCGCGTGGCTTACGTGCTGACCGCATTCCGTTCAAGCGACGCTCTGTGTGCCAGCGAGAGCTCAAGCGTGAGCAAACGATTCCATTCGGCATCTCGCGCGAAGCCCGGCTGTTGAGAAGCCTTCAGGAATGTAGTCACCGCCGATGGCTCCAGTAAGCACAGGCTTCGCATCGATTTCAAATCAAGTAGCTCGCGGATCTCTTCAAGCTGCCACAATCCTAATCGAATACTTTCCCACTGCGACGCCGGCTTAGCTGTCGCCCATTTTGATTTGAGTTTCGTGGCAACTCGACCGCCGTAATAACCAAGGACTGGCAAAAACCTCGGCAGTGTGCCCAGAGTTGCGGGCCTTGCAGGATATCCATGTTCCAGCGGATAGTCGGCCATCGCCGGTTGATATTTTGCCAGCATTCGCCGCACTAAGAGACTTCGCCGTCGCACCGAAATGCCCGATTGCAGCATCGTCTCAAGCACGCTGCGAAACATGAATGGGGAAATGCAGGGCCATATCTTATCGGTGCTGCTCGCAATCCTGCCTTGCCAGCATTGCATTCTCAACCGAAGGTACGCGATGTCCATCTGAAAGGTATTAGGGAAGTGCGAAAGTCCGGTAGTGCTTCCATCAATGACACTGGACATGTGATCGATGAGGTTCATGCGAAGTTGTGGCTGGAACAGATCGTCGCTGGAATTCCAAGCATAGCGACGCGCCGCGAGCAGGTGGCTATCCAGCGGACGGCGCGAGCCGGTGTGAGGAGCCAACAACTCCCACCAGTAAGCCCGAGCCACTTCTCCAAACGAACCGTTGACGCTGATTTGAAATCTCTGCGCGAGCTCGCGATGGATTGCTGCCGTAGCCGCGTATTCCACGGCATCGCATTCTCCGTCGGTCAGTCGCACTGAGTTCCGCAAGTCTTCCGGCGATAGGGCCTCTTGGCGCACCATATGGAGGTGCGGCAAAGCCAATCGATCGGCCAGTCCGCGAGAAATCACGACGTCGGCGCTATTCTGATTGCCGGAGACAACCGTAACCGGTCTGATTTCAGCGCCCAGAAATCCAGCCAACATGGCGCGCGAGTCATAGCCGCCAGTAAGATCGCACGCCAGGCGCTCATATCGCCGGCCAATTTTCGATGCCGTTGACACCAGAGTTTGCCACGTACCATCGACGGCATCTTCATCGGCAATCGACCCAGGCCTGAGAGAACGCGGATCCCAATATGTTTGCCGGCTCAGCTCCGCTCCTTCACGAAACCTAATGACCGTAGCCGCCGGCAACTTGCGGATTTCGTTGTGAATGGTTCGCTCTTCGTAGATGATGCCCATCCCGAGAAACTCCTGGCACCCTACCGGATCGAGCGTCACGGGGCCAAGTGAGGCCAGTACTTGCGAAGAGGATGACAGAGCTGTGCCGCCAGGTAACGACCGAACATAGAAGTGGCAGCTCCCAATCACGTCGGTTATAAGCACAATCTCTTTACTGGAACCGTCGCCGATCGCGATGGTGAAGAAGCCCTCAAGGGATTGGACAAACTCCTCGAGACCTACGTTCAGATATCGCGAAAGCAGATGTTCGGGATCGCTCTCTCCCGAGCGGTGGAAGCAAGTCCCAACGACGGCCAGCCAGCTTCCGGTGTCGGAGTCGGAAGCTATGGTAGATGCCGGGCCGTTGAGGCGAGCAACGGACGCTGCCAAAGACCATTCGTTCCTCAAAATAGCATCGGCCACGCGGACAGCAGAGGCCCGCATGGCCAATAACCCACGCTGAAAAGAACTTTCAGCAGCCGACAGATCACAACCGGGGCTGATTACGATCAGGTGGCCCAAAGCTAAATCCCAAATCGGAGTACCGGTGGCGCGGTATTCATCTTAAAGCCAACCTGGGATATTTAGGGTCCCGTCTTCGAACCAAAATCAGCCACCCGAACGTACTTCTATAACTGGTTCAGCGTTGCGCCTATGCGCCGACGCTGTACTCTCCGGATCGCCACGAATGCCAGCAGTCCAAATCCAAGGTCGAGGTAAACGCTCGGCTCGGGAATTGGAAGAAAAAGTACTCTTGCGGTGAGAGAGGGTTGTTGGGCGTCAAAACCTCCACGTTGTCAAAATTCATGCCGTAGAGCTTGCGACTTCGCTGTCTGCGCCGGGTTAACCAGTAATCTTCGGTGTCAACGTGCTGCGGTGCCCCAGGGGTGAAGAGGAACCAAATCGCGAACTGCACTCCAGCGATATCCGTGAGTGGAGAGTTTGCTTTTATCTGGGAAGCGAGCCATGCAGCTTCGTGGTACTGCGTAACACCAGCACCAGATCCACCAAGATTGAAAAAACGGGTGCCACTGAGATCAGCGAAGGTGCTTACCGTGGCGGACCACTTGTCTCCAATGCTTACGGTATGGAGGAAATCATCGCAGACCACCGCGACGGGATTGGACTTATTGATGGTGAGGTAATAGGACATCAAGTACTCGCCATCAGCATAGTTTGAGCCCAAGCCGTACTCGGCTCCGCCAGCTCCCGTCAGCTGCACTGAAACCGTCGAGTCAGCTAGCGCTGGGACTGCGAACATCGAGAGCGCCAGCAAGGTTAAAAGCAAGTAAAACTGAACTTTGCGAGTTCGAAACATGGAGTCTCCGCACGCATCCTATTCACCCATCAGAAGGCGTCTTTCCTGTACATGCACCTCCGTGGCCAAAGTTGGGGGTGGTGAAACAAACTTAGGCTCCAGAACCGTGGAATCTTTTGCATCGGCAGGCAGTCGAAGAAATTGCTGAAATAAAAGGACTTACCGCAGGACGCCGATGGCTGCATATCCGCGAGGACTGCCTAGGAAAGATGTTACTTCGATGAGTGGGTTCAGAAATCCACAGCGCACCCTCGCGACTAGCGATCCACGTGCAACCATTTTCCAGTCAAATGTTACAGAGAGTTCGCTCTCCGCTCTGCTGGAGCCTAGACGATCCCCGTCCCTCAAGTCTTCTGCGTAACAAACCGCAGCTGCGATGAACCGTCGCGATAATCAACAAGCCTCGCTGCCATTGCACGGTTGCGCGGTAACCGCAGTTCGAACAGGGCCGAGATTTGCATGTGTGATAAACGAGGCGCTCCTCCGCGTTGGAAGCGTACACTTCAGCTCCTAGCTCCCGAGTACGGCATCGCAGAGCCTTGCTGACCCCCTCTCGAACTGCTGGGCGAGTCTTGTCCTGATCCCAAATAAGAGCGAGTGTGGGAAGAATCCGTTTTAGACGCTCGTGCTGTTTCTGCTTGAATAGGTCCGCGCTGAGGAGAATGGTGCTTTACGCGGAGGAAACTGGGCCGCACACTACCGATTTTGGCGGATTCGTGATTTGCTGCCCTTGGCGGATTTGCCAAGCCCTTGTTCGTTGTAGAATTTTCGTCGTCTGCACGCGAGAATTTCCGCTGCACCATCTCGCGAACACGCTTCAGGACGGTCACGAAAGGCGTGAGATGCTGTCAGCTCAAAGAGTCACCGATTCCACTGCGTAGCGGCAAACGAGGTATCCTCATATGACGATGATCAGCGAAGCGCTCTTCAGATTGTCCAAACGGAGATTGCAGAACACTACCCCGACAAGTGTCGCCGGTAACCCATCGACTTTCGACAGCAATAGTTATCAGCAGTGGCGTCAAATCGAACTGGAAAAACAATTTCTGGAAAATTTCAACCCGACAGATGTGTCTGGCAAAGATGTATTAGATTTTGGTTGTGGCAGTGGTGATCTCAGTTTTCTAGTGGCAAAGTTTGGACCTAAGAGCGTAACCGGGACAGAACTTAACGCCAACCTTCTTCTTTCGGCGACGAGACGAGTCGAACGGGAATCTTTTCCATTTCCGATGACGTTCGTCGTTGCAGGCGATAGCAAAGTCATAGACCTCCCTGCGTCCTCAATGGACGTCATCCTGTGCTTTGACGTACTGGAGCATATTCTCGACTATGGCGAAATCATTCAAGAGTGGCACCGGGTACTGCGCCCGGGTGGGAAAGTTTTAATTTGGTGGGTTCCATGGTTTCATCCATACGGACATCATATCCACCCTCTGGTACCTTTACCTTGGGTCCATTGCTTCTTTTCGGACAAGACATTGATTGAAGTTTGCGCACGAATCTACGACATGCCCACATTCAAGCCGCGCCTCTGGGATCAGGACGAAAATGGGAATAAGCGTCTGAATAAGTGGAAGAGTCTCAAAGAACTGCCTGACGTGAATCGCCTGACGATAGGACGTTTCGAGCGAACCTGTAAGCGACTAGGATTCCATATCGAATACAGGAAGACCGCTGGGTTCGAGCAGGCACGTCTCCCATGGGCGACCGGAATGATGTCCAGAATGCCAATCATCCAAGAATTTTTTTGCTCTCACGTGGTGTATAGGTTGTCGAGAAAATAAAGAAGCAGGCGGACGTTGCATTTGGCGTGGCACAAAGTAACCGTTAGATGTGTAGGCAAGCGTACAAACAAGAGCCTCCCCCGGTGGTTCTCCCGGCTCCGGCGATGCCGCACTTGTGGGGTCGCCTTACTGTGCCTAATTTTGTGCCCACTCCAACCATCTGCGGTGACTGGATGCATAGGAAAATCAATATTTCGCTTCGACGGCAATATCGTGGCAGCACAATAGCCAGCTAAGAGCACAGCCTTACACAAGCTAATTGGTTTTCGGCGGTATTCGCCGTTGCCAACGCATTCTGTCGCCGTGCTTATCCAGGAGAGGATCGTGTGAATTGCCATTCGATCGATTCTCTGATCCACAGCGATATTTTTATGTCCCGGGCGAACTCGCCCGTTTATCACAGATCCGCAGCTCTGTGATGTATTCGCCGCGCCCGATGGCGAACTGACGTTTCTCCTCGGACCGAGACGAACAGCCATGGAACGGTCCAACCGATTGCCGCCAAGATCAGGACAGTGACATCGCCATACCTGCCGGGAACACTTCGCTGCATCCATTCCAAAGCGAAGACGCCGATCAGCAGCACACCACCAGACCACAGCATCGGTTTTCGCCTAACCCCGAAGCCCAAGATGGTGAGCGCCGCCAAGGCGACAAAAGGCCATACGCCCTCAAGTATGGTGCCGAAACCGCCGACAGTATCATCGATCTCTCCGGCGAATGGTATCCAGTTGAACGGGTGAAAGCTGCCTCCCGCGGGTGTGAGCTCGGCAACGACAAAGCCGCCAAAGATAAATAGCATTGCCAGCAGGACTTGCAACGGTTTACGGTCAGGCAGAAGTGACAACAGCAAACCGGCCAAAACTAATCCGAAAAGAGCCTCCCGAGACAGTTGTCGGGTAACGATGAAAGGCTTCAGCAGAAGCACCAGCATCACGCAAAACACAAAAGCTGACTTGATTCTCCGCTCCGACCGTCCGACTACCGCCATCATCAGGCCGATGCCCGCAACGTTCATGGCATACGACGCGACCTTCAATAGGGAGAACGCTGACTGTGGTCGCCATATTGGTGCGAATCCTTGCGCAATACTCGACACATCCATTGAAGGAACGAAAGGACTTAGCTGAGATAGGATCCACAACCGCAAATGTAGCGATCACAACTCCCGATCCCGGCCCGGGGAGGAACCATTCGTCTCGAATGCTTGTGAGCCGGAGATTCAATTCCGACTTCGGGTGGAATGCGAGCCCCACCGCCGCTCCAATCAAAGTCCCGGCTAAATTGGTCAACAAGTCAATATTCGAAGACACACGACTTGGCAGGAACATCTGAACAGATTCCATCGTGAAGCTCAGAACTCCGCCCAGCAGCACGGCGCACATGAGCGATAGCATCCTGCTGCGTGTTTCGAGGGTCCAGACCAGAAGGATTCCCAGGGGTAAATAGGCCAGGACATTCGTCAATACGTCGGCGTCGGAAATGTGGTAGGGAAAGGGATCTGTTAAGAAAGAAAATCGCGGCTCAATTGCGGCTCGCCAGCCGCTAAATGGGTAAAGGCTGCCATATACGATCATAGCCACATACAACAATGTTAAGAGGCTAAAGGCTCTTTTCTTGTGCTGCCTACCTGCTGGCGCGGTGCGATGCATATGCTTGTGCCGAGTCTCGCAATTAGAGGTTGATTGTGCATACCTGCCCGAAATGCGGCCGGAAAAAACTTTCTTATTCGAAGGAGCATGTGCTGACGGCGAGACGAAATAATTTATTTCAGCTCACTCCCAAAAATAAGGAAGGGGTGACCTTCCTTATGGTTGAAGACCAGCGTTGGACTCACCAGATTCGGCGGCCCAATCGACTAGACCTTAGTTAGCTTTCTGCGAATTCCCGTTCCCAAGCCCAGCAGTGCTGCGCCCAAGACGGATAGCGTCGCCGGCTCAGGGATATCGAGCTGCGAATCGCCGGTTTCGTTCTCTCGTAATCCGTGGCTATCAATCGTGAGCTCCAGATCGACGGAGTACGGTCCAGTGCCCGTCAACGCGCTGCCCATCGACGATAGGTCGTAATGCTTGCTGCCGGTGGTATTGATCAAGTCCGCAAGGGACGTGCCGCAGCCCGCACCACAAAACGCTCTGTTCATCGGGTCAAGGAATGCCTGCAATGTCACCGTCGTGGTCGTTTGCTGACCATTACCGCTTAGAATCTGCATGGCGTTAAGCAAACCCAAGGGGAAATTCGGTGAATTGAGCCCAATGACTGACAGGTTCATGGTGAGCTTGTCAGTTGTTCCCGTCGTTACCGCCGTGTACGTTATGTCCAGCAGTGGCAAAAGGCCGTTCAGCGGCGGTCCTGTACCGGTGTCTACGTTCAGGTTCCATCCGCCGAGAGCCCCGATGAAGGTGATGGCTCCAAAGGTATTGTTCGCGTCAGTTCCACCACTCTCTGTGCATCCCGTGAAATTGATGTCGTTGTCACACAGGGTCACATTGGACGCCCCAGCCGAAATTTGAAAGCCCAAGTTCGTTGCGGCTCTCGCCGAAGTAGGCACCATCAGCAAACTGCATGCAAATAGCGCCAAGAATACTACTACATACTTCCCTTTCATCCGTTGTACCTCCTCCAGACCTAGGTTTCTGAGTTGGTTGTAAATCATCGAACGGACTACACCCGCTAGCAACTTGTGAGCAGGTCAGATTCCAAATCCCAACGCACGCTGACAGTAAGTAACAAAAGAGGAATTCCCTTAGAGATACAGGCCCTTAGGCGTTGTTATGCAAGAAAATACACAGGGAAAATGAAGGGGGTTGCCAATCAAGATTGAAATGTGCAGCAAGTATCATCTACGAACTTCTGCTTCAGAAATAAATTATTTCACGAAGTCGGATAGGGTGCGAGTCGCTTCGGATGTCTCGGCCTGGAATGGTGCAGATATGGCGGTGAGAGTAACCTCACGAGACTGGCCAAGGAGTCGATCCTTAGCTTGTATTGCTCGGAGCTGGTAAGCATTCGCTGTACGCTGGTCGCCGATCGAATACCACAGCCAAACGAGGCGCCGTTGTTGACCTCGCGCAATGACGTACTCGGAGAGGCTCACGGGCCCGGTTCGCGTCTGCACGGTTCGGACATTGCTGCTCAACGCTGTCCACGCACCAGAGGAACCGGTTAGGTTTGAGGCATTAATGAGAACTACTCCTCTACGGCCACCGGAAAAAGTTATGAAGCACACCGACACAATTCCTGAATCCGAGGTGAATGATTCGACAGTTCGCGTTTCGAAGAGTGTAGGTTCTGGCGCCCACTCTTTGTCAAAGTTGTCCGTTGACTCCCAGCCAGCAGGCACAAGCAAAGGCTGTGAGGTTGACACAGTAGGAGACCTGGACCACAGGAAGGCACCGAGGGTCGTCGCGGAACCTGCCACCATGATCACGCCAATCAACGCCAGAACGATTTTTCCGGATTCAACGGGTTTAGTACGGGAACCCCCAGGCGGCGACACCGAGGGCGGTCGCGGCTCATACCAGTGGAGGGCAACAGTCAAGAGTATTGCCGTGATCAGAGAGAAAAATAGAAAGCCATAGACAATGTGATCTACACCGGTCGCGATGGCATTGCCGGAGTAATAGGCCAAGGCGGCTATGCCATATGCTCGCAGCGCGTTAGCCACCAAGGGCAGCAGCGCCGAAAACAAAAGGAAGATTATGCGGCGCTTCCAACTCCTGTAAGCCACTCCTGCCATGAGAAAACCGATCACGATGGAAGCGATAAGATATCGAATCCCGCTGCACGCCTCAGCGACCTGCCAGTTTCCAGATGGCGTCGAGAGGATCAAACCGTCCTGAATCGCCGGGATGCCAGAGATCCGCAGAGCACTAACTGTAAATGCTGCTGTCCATCTCTGAAGCAGCGGCACAAGGCTTTCTCCTACCGGCACGGCGAAGAACAGAAACCCTAATGGGAACAGCAGAATACGTGCTGCCTTGCCGCCTAGAAAGGCGAGCACCAGAGAGTCGAGCATCGCAATGAGCGCAATATGCTGAACCAATTGCACATCCGCTATATTCCCGGCCAGCCAGAGGAGTGCCGAAACAAATAAGAGTAAAAAGCCGAGAATCGAAATGGTGGGCTCTACCCGCAGTAAGTCGCGTCGGCGATTCCAGATTAGAAGTCCAACTATGGGAAGAATTATGAAGCAGTAAGAGTATGTCGCGCTGTTGCCCCATATCGCCAGCATGGAGAGAACCGTCTGGCGGAAGAACCACAAGATCAGGCTTTCAGCGATCAGCAGGCCGACGAGCGGTCTTGTCCAAAGGGAGGAAATCGACTCCCGCCGCTCCAGGTTCGAGACGTCAGCAATAGCGGTTTGGACAGAATTCAAGACGGCCATGTCTCCTCGTCCCAGCACTGATATAGCAATTAGTACGCCATTTCGCGATGTGATCCGCTTTGTTGCATCTACGCCCAAGATCGGATCACTCGCGTCTCCTCCTTTTGCTTCTAAGTTGCTCGCTCCACAGCAGCGCACCATATAACAAAAGTTTTGGGAGCTCAGACAGAACCAGTCGCCGGCCTAACGGCGTTAGCCACCACTGAGTCGCATTCAGCTTCGGGTCCTCATCAGGAGCCGCAACGAACTTCAGCCTCACACTCTCTGTGAGCAGGAACCGGCAGCACCAGCGAACTCGTCTCAGGTGGAAACCACTGCTCACAACCAGACCTGTGCGTATCCATCGGTTCTCCCCTAACCAGCGCGAAAATGCCCTGACCTCGCTCCAGGTGCCGAATCGGCCTACAGAAATCCGCTGTATCTTAGGCCCCGTTGACTTCAGCGTCACAAAATAGTGCCGCGCGCTGGGAGCAACGGAGGCGGCCATCTGTCTAAGGTCACCTCCTGTTTCTAAGCCGCGACTCATAAAACGTCGGATTTCGAATCGTCCGACACTGATCAACAGGACATCCGAACGGCCATGCTCAAATAACCACAATGCGAAATCTTTGCGAGACTCTCTTCCGGCGAACACGAAAACAACATCCGCCCGGCCCGCGTCGTCATCCGCCGACTCGAGCCAACTATAAAAATTCGTCAGGCTTTTCATTCCGTCATCGGATTAGCGAGTTGGGCACTACGTAATTCCGGGCAAGGTTCGGCCCGGTGCAACACGTGTCGATAGATATCCAGATACCGACCCGCAAGAACGTTCCAGTCTTTCTCTCGCAGAACGTATCGGTGGGCGTTTTCTCCCAGCTGCGCACGCAAACCGGGAGCTTTCAGTAGCCGTTCGGC
This sequence comes from uncultured Acidobacteriaceae bacterium, assembly GCA_963819645.1. Classification (GTDB taxonomy): domain Bacteria; phylum Acidobacteriota; class Terriglobia; order Terriglobales; family Acidobacteriaceae; genus CAVVDY01. The sequence continues at coordinate 569,825 of CAWFWZ010000001.1, read as the reverse complement.
TTGCTCGCAAAAGGTGGTGATATCCTCCGCGCCAAAGAGCAGGCCGGTATGCTCGTGTTCTATCAGTTCGCGCATGCCACCCACCCCGCTAGCTAAGACAGCTTTCTGCAGCGCCATAGCTTCCAGCGGCTTCAGTGGCGTAACTAGCTCAGTCAATCGAACGCTCAAACGGGGAAATACCATGACGTCGACCACCGAGTAATACCGGCTTATTTGATCGTGAGGAACATGATCGATAAGACGAACGCAATCCTGTAGAGCGTGCTCATGGACAGCCGCTCGGACTCGCTCCTGTTCTTCTCCCCGCCCAATGATCAGCAACTTGAATGGATTTCCACGTCGGCGCAGCTCCGCCAGCGCTCGAACCATCCACGTGATGCCCTCGTAACGATAAAGCGAACCGAAGAAACCCAGGACAGGGGCGCCGGTCAGGCCCAGTTCGTCGGCTAATTGAGAATCGCGACCGAGCGGAATAAATCGCTTGCAGTCAACTCCATTCGGAGTGTGAAATAAACGGTCGGGTGCTACTCCACGCATCTGAACTTCGTGCAGAATATGTTGCGCGATTCCGCAAACGGCGTCGGCGTTTCGCGCGACATGCGTTTCCAACCGGCGCGTCAAACGATATCGCAATGAACTTGTCTTGGTTCGGTTCTGGTCAACAGCTGCATCCTCCCAGAAAGCGCGAATCTCATAGACGAACGGCAACTTTCGCATACGGGCAGCCTGCAGTCCGGCCAATCCACATAAGACCGGCGAATGCGCGTAAATAATTTCTACTTTATATTGGTCAATGAGCTGTAAAATTCGCCCGCGAAGCAAACGTACGACCTGAAGCTCTCGAATTAACGGCCATCTCCGCTGCAAGGCTAACGTAGAAAGTCGTCCGTACACGGGAGTTCGAAAATATGGAACCTGGTCTACATCGGTATCGCAACTCGACGGTTCTTCTAATTGATGAAGCGGGCCTGTTACCACTGCAAGGGCCTGCCCCAGGCGGGACTGAGACGTGATCAAATCTCGGCTGCGAACTGCATAACCGCTGAGCACCGGCCACGAGTGATCGAGAACATGTAATACACGGGTCGTCCTAACGTCGGCGTTCGTCGTCGCAGGTGCGGCCGAGTACGTTACCTCCTCAAGCTTCAATGTCACTTCGCCGTCTCCTTCGAACCAGAAGCAACGGTTCCGATCGCTACCTTAATGCGACCATCCTCGGGATCCGAATAGCAGACGTACAAGGTATTATCCGGTCCTATTACCGCGTCAACAACCGGATACTGCCCAACCGCACCAGACACAATCGTCTCGACCTCCCATTTGCCGCCGTCGCGAAACGCGTGTTTTATAGAGCCGATATCACCATAGAGGATGTGCGGGGTGCCTTCGCTATCCAACAACATCGCGGTATTACCGAGATAGAAATCGTAGTCGCCACTAATGTCAGCTACTTTTTCAAGCTTCCATTTGCCCTCCAGCCGCTCGGCATATTGCAGCGACTTTTCGTCGAAAAAACTGACGTGAGGCTCGCCATCTTTGTCCAGCGCCAGGCGGTTATCGTAGCCCCGATACGGTCCGGCCTTGGCAGGTGCGGGTAGCGCTTCTATCTTCCAGGCTTTCCCATCCCAGGCCGCATACCGGATATCACCTCCGCCAGCCCATTGGCTGTATGTCACATGTGGAAATCCCTGGGGGTCGATTATCATGGAATTCCACTTCCCAGAAATGCCCCCATCGATCGAGTGGACAATCCATGTATCATTATCCAATTCGGCGTGTCGTGCATGTGCGAACTGCTTGCCGCCGGGTAGAAATTCGTGATACCAGATGACCTGAGGATGTCCATCGTCAGAGACACCCACTGAGCAGTGGTAAGACAATACACCTGAATTTGGATCGATTTCCTGGGTAGTCCATGCACCGTTCTTGAAGGTAATGTATTCGAGAGTGCCGATTGCGATGCATACGTGAGGCTGGTTATGCTTGTCGACGACGATACGTGGAAAAACATTGTGAGTTGCATGGGTAGAATTTAGTATCGGCGTCGTAAACCATTTCCTAGAAGCTGCCGGGCGAAAAGCATACATCAGGGCGGCGTCGTTGGTCACGTACACGACATGGATATCCTGGCTGGCGTCGATGGCGATCCCCGACGCGATCCCCTGACCAACTTCCTCGGTTTTCCATGTGCGCTGGGCTACTGCTGCATGGCCACTACCGAAAAGCAATATGACCAGGACACCCACTACGAGAGCCTTCCGGTGAAGGTGACGTATGAACAATGTTGTTTCCTTTAATCTCATACTATGGGCACACATCTTCAAGGTGTCCGCTCAAGTGAATGCTGGCGTCAGGTCCACAACGGAGTCTACGCCGCTGGCAGACTGCTTCTGGGACCAAACCTCACTGAAAGCACGACGATAGAGCAAATCAGCCACCACCACGCAAGCGACTATCTCGAAAAAATAGTCGAAATAAGCACGGCCTAGCGTTGCGCCATTGAACATGAAAGCCAGTATGGAAATCTCAAACATATTTGCATAAGGACTTATCCACGACAGATTCTGGAATCGGGCAGCCGCTCGGCGCAGTTTACGTAACCGGACATAACACGCTGCCAGCAGCAATAGAAACAGAGCCAGACCAACAAAACCCTGCTCACCCAATATTTGGAAGTAGATACTGTGCGGTCCATGGAGAACCGTATCCTGGCGATCCGAAGGAAGATAACGCACAATAACGCTGGGGTCTGTATAGACGTCGAATCCGCCTCCCGTCAGAGGGTATGCTCTCGCGAGATTCCAGCCGGCTTGCCACACTGTGAGTCTCGATTCCGCGGATTCGTCGAGGTCACCATGGAGAAAGTCCCCCATTCGTTCTTTCCATTGAAGCGATGCGAACATCAGTAGGCAAAATACGCCGACGGCAACTAGAAAGACACTCACGGCCTTGCGGCGCGACTTCACCATCAGTGCAAGGGTCACAACCGCAAGACCTATCAGGCCTCCCCGCGAATAGGTACCAATCACGCAGATGACCACGCAGACCAGCAGAATATTAACGATTACGCGGAGCCATCTTCGTGGTTCGCTACGCGCGAAGTACACAAACATGGGAATTGTCATGTTCAATCCGAGAGCAAAATCATTGTTGTCCGCAAGAAATGTGCCCTCCGGTCCCCAGATCTTATATTGGCCTCCTGTCGCTATAAAAAATATAGCGCCGACTAGCGCTCGTAGCCCGAAGCTGGCGATGATTACAAGGACTAATAACCGTAGCTTCTCGCGTGAGACGACAAGCAAGATCGTAACGAACGTCATCAACAAGATCTTGCTCACTTCGGCCAGGTGCCGTTGCGCATCGGCGGCATGGCCCGCAAAAGCGGGCGTAATTAGCACGTACACGGTAGTCGTTGCGAACCATGCCCACAAGGCGCACAAAATCAGCGATTCCCGGGTCAAGAAATTGCGATTCTTTGCCGCAAAGATCGTGCCCACCAGGGTGGGGAGAGCAATCACAATCGCTACAGGAAAGTCACGCGCCATGCCCCATGCATAACGATGGGGATTGAAATAGGCGAGCCAGGTCCATACAAGAATGCCATAGTATGGACTTACCAGGGCCACTGGTACAGATGCAAATATAATGGCCAAAACCAGGTAATCTCTCACTGCTTCTCCATCGTCAATATAGCTTCAGCTTGCTCTGACTTCTTCATCCCAAGGACAAAGAAATAGCCTATGCAAATTCAGAGCGTAGCGGGCAATTGATGTATCGTTGTCCACGACCACTCGTCGTAGTCTATATAAATTGTCCCCAGGCCTATTCATGCCGACTATAGTTGTCACAGCGGCTACGAACCCTAGCTGCTTCAGCACTTCGGCTGCCGCAGTGCCGCAGTCGCGCGACTTGCCAAACGGAAATGCGAATTCATCCACTGTCCGATTCAGCCTCTCCTCGATGAGGTTTCTTGATCCTGCGATCTCTTCTTGCAGTCGGTCCGGCAGTAGTCGGCTGACCACGGGATGAGTCATTGTGTGCGCACCGAAGCTAATACCCGCATCGCTCATCGTACGCGCGTCATCCCACGTCAGCATGGCGCCACGCGCGGTGTCGACGTTCAGGGGTACGAGTTTCTCAAATCGAGCACACCACCGCTGCCGCTCATCATCCGCAAGTGTCCGCAGATATGTGATGACCGTCTCCGCCGCCCTCAGTCGAGCGCCATAAGTATCCAGGGTGAAGGTACGTGGCGCGCCCAGATCCAGCGTGAGATTGGTATCGGCGCGCTGAAATTGCAAGAAGATTTTGTCGTACCAGGAAAGCTCTCCGGTTTCAACAGCTTCGGCGGTTAGATATACGGTCGCCGGTATTTTATAAGCTTGTAATATCGGAAAAGCGTCGGTGAAAGTACCTGCATAACCGTCGTCAAAAGTGATGACGACCGCCTGACCTTGAGCATTCTCATCCTGCAATTCTTCTAACATCTGCTTTACCGACAAAATTCGATAGTGTTGTCTCAGAAATCTCATTTGCTCCGCAAAAGCGACTTGCGGAAGCGCGCTGTAGAGAGGCGCCCCTTCTGTTCCTATCCGGTGATAGGCCAAAATCAGATATCTGCCGTTGCGTACACGTTGAAGACGAAGCCGGCCGTCAGCGTCATTAGCAATTTCGCAATAGTTTGCGATGGTATGTAAAGCGCGAAGTGCCCCGGTTTTGTAGAGACTGAGAGTGAGAGCCGTCTTCCACGTAAACCGCTGTAACGGACGTGCAGGGTCAGCCCGCATAGACAGCCCCTGGCGTTAGAGTGACGGATTCCCGGTGATCAAAGTGGCGACGGTGCCAGAGCTCAAGAACAAACAGCAACCACACGATCTCGCCATAGTATGCAGGATACACAGCATTCAGCTTTTGGATGCGTCCAAGGAAGTCCGAAGAAAAGTAGCCGCGCTGGCATGTAAGAGGTTCGTCCAATACTGCTGCCATGGATCGCAGAGCTGGATCGTGCTGCAACCAATAGCCGACAGGTACCCCAAATCCATGTTTCTTTTTGTATAAAATCTGTCTAGGTAATATCCCCGCCATGGCCTTCTTAAACAGATATCGCTTCTCAAATCCTTTCAGCTTCAGATCTGCCGGAATAGTTCCAGAAAATTCCGTCAGCGTGCGATCCATAAGAGGAAAACGAACTCTGACACCGGCCATTTCGGCGGTACCTCGGACCTTGCGGATATCGTTATCCGCAAGCGTCATCTTAACGTCGAGATACAAGAGACGGTTTAGCTCAGAGTTGGCGTGAGGAGCTCGATTGAAATGTGCATCTGGAATTCCCATCCACGTGTTGCGCGGTACCTCGTCGAGCAGATCGGGCGACAGTGCGCTTTCCCCATCCTGTGAAAAGAAGAAAGAATAAGAAAGCATCCGCAGAGGATTGGGAATGTCCGCCCTGCGGATGTATCGCGCCGGCAGGGATAACGGACCACGGGATGGAAGACAACGCGCAAACGGTACGATGAAAGATTCTCGCACGGCTTCAGGAATCCGATGGTAGAGCTCGAATTTCTTATCGGACGCATATCTCTCATTTCCGGCAAAAAGTTCATCCCCCCCATCGCCGGCTAGCAGCAGATCATTGCCGCTCTCACGAGCCAACTTTGCGCAGTGGTACGCACCAATTGCCGACGAATTAGCGAACGGTTCGTCGAAATAGTCGATAAGACCCGTTATTGCTTCCGCAGCGTCGTTCGGTCCCAGACATTTCTCGTGATGGCGTGCCCCAAACTGCTGCGCTGCTAAGCGCGCAAAAGCAATCTCATCGTAGCGAGGGTTTTCAAAGTAGATTGAGAAACTGTCAACCGGCTTCAGCCGCTCAGCCGCGAAGGCGAGAACCGAACTGCTGTCGGTGCCTCCGCTCAGATAAGCTCCGACCTTGTCCGTGGAGTCGTCCGGCAAGTGCGAGTGCACGGCCCGACGGAGATTAGCCCGCAGTGTCTCTGCCAGTTGCCGTCCATTGCCTTGACTCGATTCTTCGTAGCTTAGATCCCAATATCGCCAGCTGCTGATCGAGCCCCGCCGATATACGAGCACCGTTCCCGCTTGCATGCGCTCGACATTCTTGTAGATCGTCAGCGGTGCAGGAATGACTGTATGTAAGAGAAATTGAACGAGAGCGGCAGGTTCCAACTCCAACCTCGAGCAGCCTACGGCCACGGAACTGAGTCGACTGCCAAAGAGCAGCCGGTCATCTTCCCGTGACCAGAAGAGCGTCTCAATTCCTAAGGGATCGATCGCGAGGGTAAGCTCCTGGCTGATGTAATCCCAAATCGCAATCGCAAAACTACCTCGAAGTTTATCCAGGAAATGGTGTCCGTGAATTCTATGGAGCTGCCCGATCAGCTCGGCAGTCGAGTCGCTGGACCCCCTGAAAGCCTTCTCGCCCTCAGCTTTCAACTCCTTGAAATTAGTCAGATCGGCGGAAACCGCCACAGTGAAATCGTCGCCCGAAGCTACGCTTTGGAAGTTCCAACGCGGCCTCACACCAAGGAGTACGCTCTTTCCTCCTACGGCATGGCCCAGTGGATCCGAGAGTTGGCCACACTCCCGCAGCATAGGTTGCAACTCGCGGGCCTGCCAAAAAACTCCCGGTTCACAGATTCCACAGATTCCGCTCATGCGGTCACCTGCCTCTGGAACACTTCCTGCCATTTGCGAAACATCAATATCGACCACAAGTAAGCGGACCGGTCGAAACTTCCCGATTGATGTTGTTTCCATATCCCGGATAGATATTGGCGGTCCAGAATGCCATCGTCCGAGCCCAGAATTGTTTCGTACGCAACATCCTTCAGCTCCTGCCGAAGCCATCGGCTAAGCGGCACAGCAAAACCCCGTTTTGCGCGATAAAGAATATTGTCCGGAAGAATATTTTGGAAAGACTTCTTGAAGATGTATTTTCCGACAGAGCCGCGCAGCTTTAGATTCCGTGGCATCGACGCGACCGTTTCCATGACATTATGGTCAAGGATGGGAGCTCTCAATTCGAGTGATACCGCCATACTCGCGCGGTCTACCTTGGTCAAAATATCGTCGGGCAAATAGGTCTTAATGTCGACATATTGGATGCGCGACAATGGGTCGGTAGTATCGCTTTCATCGTAGTAGCGTTGCAATACATTAAGCGAGTCGTAGCCGCTCAAGGCATGGCAGAAGTCATCCGATAACAGCCTTCTCTTTTCATCAGGTCTGAAGATCGAAACTGAATTAAAATAGCCTTCCAATGGGGTTCTCGCCAGCGATTGACAAGTGGCCTTGGCACGGACAACTCGGGGGGCCCATGCCAGCCCGGGATAGTATTTTCCAAGCGGCGCAAAGAGTTGTCGGCGCAAGACTTCAGGAACCATCTCCCGTACTCTGTTTTCGCGATAGTCAAACAAGTACCGTCTGTAGCCCGCAAAGTTCTCATCGCCGCCGTCGCCGCCCAGCGCAACCGTGACATATTGTCGGGCGGCTTTAGAAACGTAATAAGTCGGAATTGCACTGGAGTCCGCGAACGGCTCGTCATAATGCCACACTAATTTGTCTACGACATCCAGGGCCTTGGGCTCAACAATATCTTCATGGTGATCGGTCTTAAACAGGGAGGCGACCTGCCTGGCGTACTCAGACTCATCAAATTCCGGCACCGAAAATCCGATTGAACAGGTCGTTACCGGCCGGTCCATAAGCTGACTCATCAGAGCGACAATCGAGGACGAGTCCACCCCCCCGCTGAGGAAAGCCCCAATGGGCACTTCGCTCATTAGACGGATTCGGGTCGCCTCGCGCAGTTGCTCGCGGATGATCTCCGACCATTCTTGTTCGCTTCGCGTGCTCACTTCATTGAACGAAAGGCGCCAGTACTCCACATTCGTAAGGCCGTGCGGAGTTGCCACTATGTAGTGTGCCGGCAGCACCTTGCGTACTTCTCGGTAAATAGTCTTCGGAGCAGGTATATATCCCAGTGAAAAATAGTCGCTAACTGCGAGGGGATCCATCGACAGGCCGACACCCGGTACGGCGAGAATGGCTTTAAGTTCCGAGCCGAAGAGGAGTCGCTCATGATCGGCGTAATAATAAAGTGGCTTTTTCCCCACGCGGTCCCGCGCCAGGACCAGGCGACGTTGTTTGCTATCCCATATTGCTATTGCGAACATTCCGCGAAGGTGGGAGAAGCACGCATCCCCGTATTCTTCATAGAGATGAACAATAGCTTCCGTGTCAGATCGCGTGCTGAACCTATGCCCCCGGTCACGCAGGTCGCGACTAAGATCAGAGTAGTTGTATATTTCCCCGTTCAGGAGGACCCATATAGTTCCGTCCTCGTTGCTGATAGGCTGGTGCCCACCCTCAACATCGATAATGCTGAGCCGACGATGTCCCAATCCAATGCCCTTGTCCACATAAATGCCTTCATCGTCGGGGCCACGATGTCGCAGCGAGGAATTCATGCGGTGAACAAGCTCGCGCTGGACCGGCCTTTGGGCGCCAAATTCGAAGATTCCGCTGATTCCACACATAGTTTTAGCCAGCTACCATGACGCCATGCTCTCTGGCGAGGCTGAGATAAAGATCGGAGTAGCGGCTCAACATGGCCTCTAAACTGAAGTTAGCGACTGCTCGATGTCGTGCCGCCACGCCGAAGTTCATACGCAGGTGGTCGTCACGAAGTAAGACTAGCAATCGGTCAGCCAAAGCCGCGACATCGCCCGAAGGAAAGAGATAGCCACACCTTCCGGCCTCCACTATCTCTGGATTCCCGCCAACGTTGGTCGCTACAACAGGGAGGCCGGTTGCGAACGCTTCCAACAATGTGTTGGACATCCCTTCGGCGATCGAAGGAAGTACGAACACGTCCATGGCGTTCAGCAGGTCCGCGATGTCTGACCGATTACCAGCAAAGGTGACTCGGCCGGGAAGCGAGGGAGAGCTGCCAACGTATTCATCGAGGCGGGCCACCTCGGGACCTGCACCCACCAGCAAGATGTGAAAGTTTGGAAACTCCTTCTCAATTATTTCCGCAGACCGCAGCAGCGTCAAAACACCTTTCAGCGCTATCATTCTGCCCACGAAACCGATGACCAGACAGTCTGGAGCGATCCCAAATTGCTTGCGGAGCGCGTCTCGGAGGTGCGGTCGAGGCTTGAAAAGCTCCGTATCTACGCCGTTGTGTACGACGCGCATATCGTTGGGGTTGCAATATGCCTGGCTTGAGTGGTAGCGCCGCAACTCCTCGGTTACGCTAAAAACCGCGGTGGCATAGCGGTAAGAAAGATTACGATAAAGCCTCTGCCGCAGAGGTAAGCCACGTTGCATATTGAGATCGTAACCGTGTTCGCTATGGATAATGACCGGGACGCCAGCAAGTCGTGCTGCCAAAATAGCTTCGATCCCTCCCCAGTTGCGCGAATGCACAATGGTGGGCCGGACTGCTTTCATCAATTTATAAAGCCTCACTAGATTGAACTGAAAACTACCTGTCGCACCGCCAGCGTGTCGAACCACAACATCCGAACTCCAGTGGTTAACGCGTGGAGCCATACCTCGCAGAGTACAGATGCTGTGTTGGAAGAGATCTGGGTCAAGGCTGCGGACCAGCTTCATCAGGACCATCTCGGTTCCTCCGATGTCGAGCCGATCCACAACATGCATGATTTGTACCGGGGGGCGGACACTACTGAATGTTCCTATAGGCGCCTGCGGCAGGATGGCTGAAGAATAACCATGCCGTATCGATTCGGCTCGGCTGCAGTCCAGTGGAGTACTCATCTCTGTTCCACGCCGTGGGCGGTCAAGGTGCCATATTCCGCAATGGGCGCAGCGCTTACCGCTTCTTCGAGATATAGAGATAAATCGCGCAGCTTAGAATCCCAACTAAGCTGCTTGCGAACTGTGGGAGCTCTTTCTTGGAGCGTCTGACGCAACTTACAATCGGCAACTACTCCGACCACCCGCCTGGCAAAGTCGTTCGTGTCAACCGCGGTAAACAGCCCTTCTTTCTCGGTTAAGCCGATGGATGAAGCAGCTCGTGAGAACGCGACCACTGGAGTACCCACCGCCAATGACTCCGCAATCTTATTGTGGAATCCCTGGGAGATACGAAATGGAGCGACGGAGACAGCGGCTGCACGGAAATACTCAAAGGGCTCAGAAACCGACCCAACAACGGTCACACCGGGAAAGCGTGCCAAGTCCCGCACTTGCTTTCCTGGGTTTCGGCCCGCGATCACAAACTTGAGCTCGGGCCTAAGCTTACGAACCAAAGGAAAGATATCTCGTGCGAAATATGCTGCAGCGTCGGCGTTAGGAGAGTAATTCATGGTTCCCAGGAACAACACGAATGGCTGCAACAATTTCACTGCGCAGTCTTCTTGCGTTCCAAGCGGTATCTCTATTCCATTACCCAGAACCTTAATTTCCGATCCGCTCCATACAGAGGCGCCCAATTCTTCTGCGTCATTGCTAGTGATAACCAGGGATAAATCGGCGAGGCGGCCAATAGACCTCTCCATGGCTGCCACGCGTTTCGCTTCGTGGCGGTAGAAGAGTCTGAGAGGAAGCGAAGAGGACCGCTCTGCATACTGCCGAAACTTATTCGAATCAGCGTCAACAAAATCGACAATCAGAGGAACGGGAGCAGGCCGCGAAACATACTGCGCCATGGAAGAGCAGTTTACGAAGACAAGATCATAGCGGTTTGTTGTCACAGCGCGGCCCACCGCACGGCGGAACTTGGACGAACGAAAGTAGCCAAACGAAAATGAGCGTCCAAGAACGGAACTCCACAAAGCCCACCCCAGTCGGCGCCATTTATTGAGCGCCACCACGTACACTCTGCGGCAGATACTCTGCAGGTAGGGAGCATGATTAGCGATCTCGTCGGCGGAGTCCGCCAAACAGAAGAGGTCTACCTCATGCCGTGCGGCAAGATACCTCAGCTCGTGAAATGCACGAATTCTCTCCCCCTTGTCGGGAGGATACGGCAGACGGTGTGTTAAGAAGAGAATACGCATAGTAAGTTGCTGGCAGCACGATCATGGTAGCCAACGGACGACGCGTGGCCCTAGCCACGTCGTCGCCACGAGAGGCATACGCCTCCAAAGGCCCGAAGCCAATGCGAACTTCGGGTTCGCAGGCGAGAAATTAGGAACATCCTTCCGCTTCACCAGGAGTATCTGGTAGCTGAGAGGATCGACCTGCATGTTCCAGGAGCACTTGAAGTCGTATGCACCGGTGCCCCGCTTGCTTCGACCAAAATCGAAGCGACGCAACCCGCGCGAAATCGCATCCTTCATCAGGTGCCAATAAACAAAATTATTCGCGGCAGCTTGGTAAGCCTCTGGCCGTGCTCCGACGTAATGCGGGAATGCCGTGTCTTGCGAAAACAATGAAAATACGCCACAGAGCGGATAGCCTTGCTTATAAACCAACGTCAAATCCATACTGCCGCTAAATTCTTCAGCCAGGATCTGCAGCCACTGCGGCGAAAACACCGGTGTTCCGAAACGGTGCCAACTCAAAGCAAGCAGTTGATAGAAAGCCGACATCTGATCTAAGCCGGAGCGAGCTTCAAGAGCAGCCTTTTCAGCTTTACGAATCATGTACCTGGTATCCCTGGGCAGTTTCTTCAGCAGACCCTCGGGGTCCGAGCCCAGTTCGCAGGAAAACCCGACGTAGAGGTCCTTGCGGAGGAATTCCGGGAGCGACTTTGGCTTGCGGTGGCGAAGCTCAAGAAACTCGACACGCTCTTCAATCGCCATCTCCCTGGCTCGTTCGACCAAGGCGTCCGCAGATTCGTCATCCTCGGCACATACTCCACCATAATCCGCAAAAGGCGAAGACAAGAGACAGCGCCCAACCATCCAGTTAGAAACGAGAAACAGGGGAAGAACTCCAGTAATGCGACCCGCGCGTTCCGAATAGAGTGATCGAGACTCATAGCCGAAAGCCCTCTGGAGCGCCCTTAGCCAAGCGGTCGAGTGAAACGGCGTAGCCTCAGCCTGACGGCCAAGCCATCCATCCCAGGCACGGCTTATCCCGGGGGAGAACTCGGCGACCGTAACCTCGGCCGTTGCGGGACACTCGTGCAAAAGTTGCATATTATTGGTCGATGTTCCTGTTGCCGCGCAGAGCGGAAGCCAGTCCGGGATGGGGAACGGAAATGTTTTCGTGCTGTTCGAACAGCCAGGCCTCCTCTACATTCAAGTAGTTGGCCAGCAGCTTGCGTTCGTTATCGGAAGGTTCACGGTATCCGTTGATAATTTTGCTGAGCTGACTCTCGCAAAACTTCAATTCTCTGGCAATTTGGTTCTGACGGATACCAAGCCTAAAGATTTGCAATTTGAGATTTGGGTACATAAGTCATCTTCCAATCGAAAGCATGGTGGTCTAGCATCACTATCTTGCGTGCCTGCTTATTTTGTTACCCCTTTTTGCCGTGAGTAGTAGTAATAACCGTAGTTCGCATGACGGTGCTCTTCGCCATTGAGAATGATGCCCAACACCTTTTTTCCTTCGAGGTGCTTGCCCATGCCGATCAACATCTCACGTTTTGTTTTGTGCGCACGCACCACAACCAGAACCCCGTCACAGGCTGCACTGATCAGGTCGAAATCTGCCAGCCCGAGAATCGGTGGGCAGTCCACAATCACCATGTTGAATGTCTCATTGCACCAGGCAATGAACTCCTTCCAGCGCGACGCTGCAAAAAGATCGGATGCCACGCTGGTAGGCTCCCCTGCGCCCACGACATATAGCTCAGGAATGTTCGTAGACAACACCGCATTCGGGAACTCACATCGTCCGTTGAGAACTTCCCCCAATCCAGGTCTTGCGGAAACTCCTGCCAACCTGCTTAGACCCTCGGTTCGGATGTCCCCGTCGACAAGCAGAATCCGCTGGGTTCCTAGCTGCGCCAACGAAATTGCAAGGTTCAATGCAGATATCGTCTTACCTTCTCCGGCGACAGCGCTGGTGATTGCGATCGAACGGATACCTTGCGACGCCTGCAGACGGGTTATCTTCGTCCGCAAAGAGCGATACGATTCACAAGCGCCCTGGGCAGCGACGTCGGAATCGTTCGCGACCAGGATCGGCAGTCCCATCGGGCTAAGCTCAACCTGTTGACACTGTAGCAAGGGCGTTAATGTTGCATTGCGAGTGGCCTGCGCTTCCCTGTGAAGCAAACTCAGCAGGTCAGGTACTGTCGCAGCAGCGGCAGCGCCGGCTGCCGCAGTAGCTTCGGACTCCTGCATCTGTTGAAAGAGCCTGCTCATAGTTCGCTCCCGCTCGCGGATGTCGCTATGCGCGAATTGTCCAAAGCAGAAACCATGGGGGTCACCGGATCACCGGCGGGCGCGGGAACTTGCAATTCGTTCTGTACGGCGGCTTCTTCCACGATGTCATCATGAATTTGCTTTCTCCTGGTCTCACATCCAATGCTGAGGCAAGTATCGGCAAGAATGTTGATCAATCGCGGTACTCCAGCGGTATACTCATGGATTTTCTCCAGCGACGACAGCGTAAAAGGAACCGCTTTGGTCAATCCTGCAATGCGCAAGCGCTCGCTTATGTACATACGGGTTTCACTCGGACTCAACTCGCGCAGAGAAGCGCGCGCGGCGATACGTTGCTGAACAGCGCGCAAACCCGGTTCGCGCAAAAGAGTATTCAGCTCAGGCTGGCCGCAAAGCACCACTTGCAGAGGCTTGTCGTAGTGAGTCTCCGCGTTCATCAGCAGCCGAATCTCCTCTAGCACATCCGGGCTCATCAGATGCGCCTCATCCACAACCAGCAAACAAGTTCCCCCTGCCCGGGAGAGTGCGAACATCAGTGCGTTCAAGCCCACAATGCGACTTGACTTCGATGCTGTGCACGGTAGTTCGAATTCCGCAAGCAACACTTCCAGAAACTCATCACAATTGAGTCGAGGATTGACGATCAAGGCCGTCAGAAGCGCAGTCGGCGGATAAGTTTGCGACAAGACGCTCAACAAAGCATTGAGTATGGTCGTCTTACCAGTTCCAATAGGCCCCGTGAACAGCGCCAGTCCTTTATGCGAGGTGATGGCCTCAGAAAGTATCTTAAGCGCATGCCGATGCGGCTCCGCTAGCTGAAGAAACCTAGGGTCGGGAGTGAGCCGAAACGGCTCGTATTTAAGCTCGTAAAATTCAAGATACATAGGGTGTCAGAAAAATTGCGCGCTCAGACGCACAATTCCTAAACCAACAATGGCCCCGATCATCAACATCGATGACCCCACCGCCCAAACCCGCGCCGTGGTACTCCACCGCTGCTTGGCCGTGAGTATCTCGGGGACGCCGGTCAACACAGGAATTTTTAGTATTCGCTCTGCATCGAGACTGTCATGTATGGACTCATCAGTGAACTCGGCTCCCGCGGCGAAAGCGATCCCGACCATAAGGCCCCCTATCAGTCCAGCGGCCGCCAGCAGCGGACGATTGGGCGAATACGGCTTTTCCGGCAACTGCGCCGGATCGAGAATTACGAAACGCTCGCCCTTTTGGCGACTTTCCATGGCGCTGGCGGTATCGGCGACAAGCTTCTTGTCGAGCAACTGTGTATAGCGTGCTTTGAGGGCATCGTAATCGCGAGTTATGCCGGCGGTCTTTTGTTGAAAAATTGGAACACTTTCGATTTTCGAGACATGGAAGTCAATTTCTTTTTGCAGACCGACCGCGCGTTTCTTCTGGTCTTCCATATCCTGGTCGAGCTTCGTGATTTGCGACTCCAGCACGGGGTTGTAAGGTTTGCGACCGGATCTGACAGGCACCGCTTCAGCGGCAGGAGCTGAGCCCTGTTTCGACTGCAATTCGTCCAGCTCTGATTGCACGCGTCGAACGTCCGGATGCGCTGGGCCGTACTTTGTCGTCAAGGTCGCCAGCTTCGTCTTGAGAGCATCCACTTGCGAGGCGTAGGTTGAATTCGCCGACCCGATGTCCATATCTACCGTCGGCGAGCTCGCTGTCATGACCGATTGCAAGTAGATCTTCTGCTGCTGGTCGTTGCTGATATGTTCCTCGACTGCGCGCAATTGGGCACGCAAGCTTTCGGATTCCTGAATATGAAACTGCTGGGACTCGGGGAGGTCCTGGATATAACGTGAACGAATCGCGGCCAGTTCGGCCTCTTTGTCCTGCAGTTCCTTGGAGGTTTTCTCCAATTCGCTCTGGAGAAAGTCGGCGGTACCATAGGATTGCTGTTCGCGTGCCTTGAGGTTTTGTCCGATGAACATCGACGCAATCTGATTTGTTACCTGCGCCACTTCGACGGGATTTTTGCCTTTAAAGGTGATTCGAAATGCGCTCAACTGGGTGCCAAATGCCGTAACCGGCTCCACGCCGATCGCCTGCTGCATCGAGCGTATGACTTCCTGCTCCCCCACCCGCTTTTTCAGGTCAGGATAGAGCCCCATGGTGTCGATCAGATTTTTTAGCTCAGCAGGAGCCGTCACCTGCTCCAGGATCGTAGACAGTCGATCGGCGATGCCCTCTGTACTAGCGGCTTTTACATAGCTCTCGGGTACCTTCTGCGGATCGATGAGGATCGTGGTTTGGCAGCGGTAGGTGTTGGGTAGCCGCCAGGCAACGATGGCCGTCATCATCATGACGGCAAGCGCGGGAAACATAATCCAAAGCTTGCGCCGCTTGGCGATTTGGAGGTAGTCCTGAAACCCCAGATCACCAAAGATCTCGCTCGCAGTCGCTGGATTTGAAGGAGTAGCCATTTCAAATTCCTCTGCCGGGGGCAGCGCCGGAAGAAAATTGTTCCACCTGCCAAATGAGAGCAGTTGCGGTTCCAAATCGCGGCCCGGGCCAGAGTTGCAATTTGTGGAGCCAAATACCGATATCTGAGAGCTTCAGACCCCGTCCTGAGGCAATCTTGGAAATAATTTTCCGTTCATCTCGGAACTCGGTGTCCCACGAAGTCGGCCGGAGCACAATTGGCGATAGCGCACCGGCACTAACCTCTCACCGACTCTGCCCTTCTGTAAGTAGCTGAGAAAGCGATGGCGGGGGAGGCTGTTCGGGTAGGCGCAGAGGGCAGCGCGTTTAGGACGGCCGTTGCCAGAGCCTATGTGAATACGGCTGCCCCTTCGGAGCTATGCACGCGCTCCCTATCATCAGCCGGCCCCTACTATCCACAGAAGCAGTAATGGCAGCAAGCAGGAAGATATTCTGTCCCGTCCGCGGCAGTCTCTAGTAGGCCACGACAACGATAATCAGGAAGAATATATAGACGGGAGAGTCAAAGAACATAAGTCCGGATGTGATATCGCTATCAAAAATTCGGAGCTTGGCCCGGATTCCAGTTCAGTCCGAAACTTATGTAAGTTGTATTGCCAAGATTGAGGGTGGGCTGATTACCGTTTTGGGTCGAGTAATTATAAGAAGCCACCCACGACAAATTATGCACCCATCTGTAGAAAGCGGAGCCGCCAATCCGCTTGCCGGTACCATGGCTGCCCGTCTCAACCGTGCGAAATGCTCCGCCTCCCATCGACATGCTAGAGTTTACGGTTGAAGCTGTGGTTGTAACCAAAGTCGAATTGGTCGAAATAGCCGCTTGACAGCAGGACCTGCGCAGCCTCGGAGCGACTGTAGGTAAGTGACATTGACCCGTTATGGAAGGACTTTAAAATACCGATATTCCCTACCGGCGTCCAATAAGAATACTGGCCACTCTGGTAGCTCGCAGACAAGTTGCCGTCTATCCAGAATGACCGGCCAATTTGCTGACGGAATCCTGCTCCCAGAGTATTTGAGTTCCAGGTTCCGGAAGAGCCGACCGAATTGGTCGAACTGCTGGAGTGAACGAAGCTATAAGAGAAAGATACCGAACGCGTTGCGGTCAGGTTTCGGTTAATCGATGCTCCGCCTCCCAAATATGTTACGAAATTCGCCAATCCCAACTGATCAGCAACGGTGACTCCGATCTGTGGTATTAAAGAGATCTGCGTACGGCCGTTCATTTGGTAGGTCATCGAAATATTACTTGAATCGTAAATGGCAGTTCCAGTTTTTTGCGCATATAGCGTCTGCCAGTAGAATCCTCCGTTTCCGTAGGCGAGGAGATTCTGGGGGTTCACCAATTGCGTGTTCTGCAGGAAACTAAGCTGGTTGGTCGCCGATAGCGTCCAACGTGCGCTCATTTGTCTAGTGAAAGCAAAGCCTGATTCTTCGTTAAGAAACGGCTTGCCCCCCGGTAACTGACACTTGCGGTTTAGTCTGGAATGCGAAGGTGTTTCGGTCCGTATGATGTTGGTAAACAATGTCGGCAGAAGTGGTATTTCCCCACAGGTTCTGTGTCGCCTGTCCGGGGGCACTGCTCAGCAAGTAGAAGCTCGAATTCGAGATGTCGGTGATCATCAGCGGCCCGAATTTCAAACCTTCCGGTCGCGCAGAAAGCGGAAAAGCCGTTCCTAGCTGGCGAATAAAAGAGCCTGGAGTTGCATCAGGGGCGGTCGAGTCGGTTGTGGACGCCGGTGGCCCCCTCATTCTGTGGCGTTCCTCCACCCGAGTCAGAGGTAGAAGAGGCCAGCCCAGAGTCCGCTGAGGAGGAACTCGATGTTGGTGTTCCGTTCTGCGCCAGTGCTGCAGGCACGACGAACAACAACACTGCCAAGATTTTGAGAATGCCGTTATGCATGTTTAGTCCATGCCGACGTCAAGGAACGACTATGACGTCGCCGTTAACCAGCGGGAAATCTGCCTTAGGGTCATTGCCCTTGAGTGCCTTCTTGTAATTGAAATTTAGGCGCTCCTGCTGCCCGCTACTCTGACGCAGGATGTAGATCTTGTCGGACTTGGCGTACAAGTTAGGCCCCCCAGACTCGGCGAGAACCTGAAGAACCGTCTCGTGTGCGCTGAGCGATACGGCTCCGGGGTGGCCCACCTGTCCCACCAGATAGACCTTGCGGCTGCGGATGTTGCGGACAATCACCGTTACCTGCGGTTCAGATACCACAGGCTTCAGCTTCTCGGTGAGAATGTCCTGTACCTGCTTCGTGGTAAGCCCCACCACGTAGACGTCGTCAACCACGGGAATCGTAATCATCCCGTCAGGACGCACGACAACCGTTTGCGAGAGATCCGGCTCTTTCCAAACCGAGATTTGCAGTTCGTCGGCAATCCCTACCTGATAAGAGTCGCTGGCCTTTACGTCGGCTAACTGCTTAGGTGCTGGATCTTGTTGCACTTTCGTGTCGGCTGTTCCAGGCTCCGGCGTGGGGACTTCGGCCGACGCAGCCGAAGGGGCGCTCGATGCAACCTCCGTCGGTTCGGCCTTATACGAGTGGGCACCCGGGCGGCTGCTGGACTCGCCGCCGCTGTTGACCGACGCAGGCTGTTGTGCAGCGCCCTCGAGGCAAACTGAAAGAACTAGGCCTAGAACAAGTGCAAGAGTAAGGGTTCCGTGAATAATGCGCATTGTGCCTCTCCCCGAGGGGTACCAGGAGTGGAGGCAAACGGCGTGCCAATCTCATTCTGAACAACAACCACGATGTTGGGAGGGCAAATTCGGTTTCGCAGGACGTCTAAGCAAATATTTTCCACAACAACCAGAAACTGCATTCCTAACCGTGACCGGACCTGTGGGCGGGTATGGACTGAAGTCCCGAAGGGTAACCTACTCTTGCCCTTCGGGATAACCCGGCCGTCGCCGGAAAGCCTGGCCTCGGTCGTCTTCGTTTCATTGCATCGGCTTGATGCTCCATTGCGGTTCGTTGTGGTAGACAATCCCTAACTGTGTAGCGTCACTGTTGCGGAAAAAGCTCCAGGCATCCGTTCCCCGGTAGCCATCGACGGTGAGATTCGTCATGAAGCTCAGAGCACTAGCGGCTTCGGCTCCATAGTCTACCTGGCGATTACTCCAGCTTGATGGGAGAACTAGATATCCACTCTGGAAAGTGCCCCAGTCGCTGATCCAAATACAAGCAGGATTGGCAGGATTGTGGCACACAGGTCCGACGAGTGTCGTGGGGTAGACATACTGTTCGACTAAGTAGTGGTTCACAGCCGGATTCAACAAAATGTTGAAATAACGCCGAGCATCCCATTGCAACATAGGAGTCGTATCGACAACTCCTAACTGCCGTGTCAGGCCCAGCACAATGTCTATGAAGCTGGACATGAACCCACTTTCCGCGGACTGTACGATACTCGCGTTGACGTTGTTGTTGAGCCCGTTGCCATTGGCTACATAGCACGTGCTCGTTCCGTCTTGGCAATCCCCCATACGCCAGAAAGTAAGTGAAGACGGGTTGGCCGCTTGCGAGTACTGGAAGTACTGCTTGCCCCATTGGTAAGCGAAACTGGCATCGCTACCGTTTACGGTCTGAGTGAGGGCATGTTCACCCTCCAGCATGGCAAAATTATTGACTACCTTGGACGCGAAATAAGCACCTTCCGGCGCATCGTCGGGATCGATGAATGCGGCATACGCCATAGTTCTAACGGCCCACGCGAGCTCTCGAGTTGAGCTATAAAGCAGTCCATAGTGGCCTTGCCGGCCGTAGCCGCTTGTAGGCACATAGCATCCAACGCCGTGCCCGGCCGCGTAACCAGCCTCCAGGACTTCCTGCTCCAGGTAATAGTACTTCCCGGTTAAAGTGTAAGGGACATAGGCGAAATCAGGTATATGACTCGTATCGCCTGGTACCGTGTACCACCCATTTCCGTCTTGCGGAAGAGAGGTAGCCACCAAATCGGGACCATTGCCACTGCAAGACATATTCCAGTTGAACAGATTCATCGTTGCTTGTTGCCGCGCGTTGATAGAGACCACATACCCGTAAGTATCCACACTACCGGTGCCCGGAGCATCAAAATATCGTCCGGTACCCGCATTGTGATCAGCCTCACGGAAGAAGATGGGATACCGTCCGGAGAGGTCGGCATTATCGGTCATCATCTGCTGCATGCGTGGATCACCCGTCATAAGGTAATCCACATCCCACTGGTCGTAGGGCCCTATCCAGGGTGCATACCCTGTTCCATTAGGATTCTCCTGATAATTGCCGATCCCGCCGTTGCCGTTGAGGTTGTCGATACCAGGAATGGTTAGTCGGCCACTCGGTAAACTCGTGTACTGTGCATACATCGCTGCCAGATCACTGCTATTTGGTGTAAATGCTGGATCGAAGTTGGCATATGCACCAGTAGAAGCAAGATATGGCCAGTTGAAATCGAATCGAATGGGCGACGGTGTTCCATCAACCCAGAAACTCCGCCGCCAGCGACTGAAAATGATCTGCGTAAACGTGGGCTGCGTCAGTTGTGTCACTGGACTTGCCGAGCCCGTAGTCAGCGCGAACGAGAATGTCTGATTACGTGCGCTATTAGTCGAGATCGACGAGGCCCATGTATTCTCGAGCGTGAATCCCACCTCTACCTTGTGTCCTTGAGGGTAGAACCAGGCTTCGAAAATGGGGTGCAGAGGATTGCCTGCGCCGCCGTCCGTATTGACGTCTGCAGTTCGGTTGTCTCGATCTTCAATGATGACGGCGGTTACGACAGGGCCTTGCAGCCAATAACGGAAGTGGCCGCCCTGCAGCATGGAGCGGGCGCTTATGGTCGGGCTGATTGTGCCCGTGAGCTGCATGGTTGCGTCGAAATCGTATGTCGGGTCGAGCATATCGCCCTGCTGCAAGTATCCGGTGTTGTTGCCCGTGGTTTGGTCCTGGAAGTTGACGACGGTTCCGCCCGTTGAAACGCTCGGCAAGATGAAGCTGACAATCGCGAACTTCAGCGAGCCATCAGGCCAACGATTCTTAACGTCGCACTGGGTTAGAATCGGCGTTTTTCCGACTACCGCTTGCGCAAAGTGCGCAATATCGCTTTGCTTGAAAACTCTTCCGACTGAGACAAAGCGGTTGGTTTGCCCCTGTCCGCTCAGATCGGACACTGTTATGCTGTTCCCCGACCCTCCCATCGAAGACGTTACCGTCAATGTGACAGACGCGGTAGAGGTTAGTCCGCCACCTGAGGCTGTGACAGTTAGCGGATAGGTTCCCACAGCGGTATTAGCCCCTACGGTAACCGTCATGTTGGATGTACCGGACCCCGGAGCCGGAATTGTGACGGGATTGAAGCTGATTGTAGTGCCTGTGGGAGCTCCACTCGCAGACAAAGTAACGGCGCTGTTGAATCCGCCGCCCCCAACCGTAGTGATTGCTGACGAACCTTGCGTTCCTTGTAAGACCGTCAACGCCGCCGGTAACGCCGATACAGTGAGGTTTTGCTGCGATCCAGTCACCGTCAGAGTCACGGTGGTCTTCTGCTGTATGCCTCCCCCCGAGCCGGTTACCGTGATTGGATATGTTCCCGGAGCAGTCGTGGCGCCTACAGAGACCGTCATCGCCGATGTACCGGAGCCGGGCGCAGGAATCGAGCTCGGGTTGAATGCTACTGTCGTGCCGCTGGGAACACCTGATGCAGATAGTGCAATCGCACTGTTGAACCCACCGCTGATTGCGGTTGTTATCGTCGAACTTCCTGAACTTCCCGGCGCTATGCTCAGCGAGGACGGTGACGCTGAGATTGTGAAATTCGGAGATCCCCCCGAGCTTTGACTAACCCCGAGGAAGGCAATGGGGGTCACATCGCCGCTGTTGCTGGTCGTCCCCACAACGACTGTGAGCTGTTTGCCCGCTAAGGTTAACGGGAGAACCATGTTGCTGCTTGGCCAGTTCGCGGCTGACCAAGTTTGTCCGGTTGCATCTTCGAAGTATCCGACTTTCGGATTGCCGCTGACAGTGCCGAGAACCGTGCTGCCGTCGAGAAACTGCACCTGACACATGGTTGCGCACTGGGTGTAAGCGTTATCTCCTATTGCCAACGACAAGTAGTAGTTGCCCGGAGATGGCAGGTCTACATAGAACGTTCCAGGCTTGCCGTTACTTACATAATTGATCCCTGCCAGACGCGGATCGATGGAGGTACTGCGATCCCTGGACATCACAACCGCGGTGCTCTTCCAACCAAACGTTACCCCGCCCACAGTTGTGGGGTATGCGGTAGTCGCCAGAACGTGAGTCGTGTTAAGCGGATCGCTGACGAATGAAGCGGTGGCCCTGAAGTTGAAACCTTGCTGCCAACCTGATGCAGTCGTGACGGTCAGGGTCAAAGTAGTTGTAGCAGCCAGGCCGCCTCCCGACGCATTTATAGTCAGCGGATAGGCTCCTGGAACCGTATTCGATCCAACGATGACTGTCAGAGTCGAATTGCCTGCCCCCGGGGCTGGGATGGCACTTGGCTTGAAATTGACCGTGGTGCCTGTAGGAACTCCTGTGGCCGTTAAACTTACTGTGTTGTTGAAGCCTCCTCCGACAGCGGTTGTAATGGTCGACGTACCTTGCGCGCCTTGCGCAAGGGTCAACGCGGCAGGCGACGCCGACACGCTCAGTGAGGGCTGCGCGGAAGTTACCGTCAGACTTACTGTCGTCGTGTGCTGAATGCCACCACCGGAAGCGGTCACTGTGATTGGGTACGTACCGACGGGCGTACTCGATCCCACAGTAATCGTCATAGTCGATGTACCAGCTCCTGGCGCGGCTATGGTCGCCGGATTGAAACCGACGGTTGTGCCCGTCGGAACACCGGAAGCTGACAGAGTAATCGCACTATTGAAGCCACCGCTTACTGTTGTTGTTATGGTGGACGTCGCGTGCGTCCCCTGCGTTAAGCTCAATGAAGAGGGAGAAGCCGCGACGGTAAAGTTGGCTGACCCGGCATTCTGCGTTATCCCCAAGAAGGCGACCGGAGTGAGATCACCGCTGCCGTGGGTTGTGCCCACCACCATGGTCAATCGCGTTCCGCTCATGTTCACAGGCAGTGTGAGATTGCTTCCTGGCCAAGCGGACGCCGACCAGTTGTCGTCTCTCCCATCATTGAATGTCGCTATCAGGGGCTTACCAGTTATGGTTCCCACTACTGTGCTGCCATCAAGGAATTGAACCTGGCACATCGTCCAGCACTGGGTATACCCTTGATCACCCATCGCGAGCGACAGGTTGTAGGATCCCGCCGAAGGCAGATCCACATAAAACGTCGCTGGAGATCCGTTGCTCACGTAGTTGATTCCCGCCAGCCGCGGGTCAACGCTGGTGCTACGATCGCGCGACTGCACCACTTTTGTGTTCAGCCAGCCGAACGTCGCTTTGCCACCCTTAGTTGGATACACCGTAGTAGCAAGCACATGAGTTGTGTTCGCTGGATCGGTTACATAGGCCGCTGTCGAACGGAAATTGAATCCTTGCTGCCAGGTCGGAGCGTTGGAAACGGTCAACGTCACTGTAGTGGTCGGAGCGAGTCCGCCGCCAGTTGCGATAACAGTTATGGGATAGGTACCAGTGAGAGTAGTGGTCCCCACGACGACCGTCATCGTGGCGGTCCCAGAGCCCGGCGCTGAAATCGTACTTGGATTGAAGCTAACCGTCGTTCCGTTGGGGACGCCCGTTGCGGAGAGGGTGACTGGACTGTTGAATCCGCCACTGCCGGCCGTAGTGATCAGCGATGTTCCTTGAGAACCTTGCGCCAGATTCAGCGAAGCTGGCAGTGCCGAAACTGTCAGACTCGGACTCTGCGACTTCGTCACTGTTAGGGTAAGCGTCGTCGTTGGCGATAATCCTCCGCCTGTGGCAGTCACCGCGATGGGATATGTTCCAACCTGAGTTGTCGCCCCCACGCTGATAGTCAGAGTCGACGTGCCACCACCGGGTGCAGGAATAGTCCCGGGGTTGAATGTGATCGACGCTCCGGTCGGAACACCTGCCGCACTGAGGGTGACTGCGCTGTTGAACGTTCCCCCGATCGTGGTTGTGATTGTTGATGAGGCGCTGCTCCCCTGCGTCACCGACAATGATGACGGGGCTGCCGCGACAGACAGAGTTGGCGGCCCAGTAGTAGTGACGGTGACGGGAATCACCACGGTATGCGTATCACCACCGCCGAATCCGCTGACGACAATGGGATAGGTCCCATTCTGCGTGGTAGCCCCCGCGGAGACGGTCATGGTGGAAGTGCCCGACCCGGGTGCTGCAATGGAAGTCGGAGAGAAATTAACTGTCATGCCCGTAGGCATGCCGACAGCGGCGAGGGCAACGGAATTATTGAATCCGCCGGAAGCCGCCGTCGTAATCGTCGCCGTCGCCGAAGAGCCTCCGCCTGTAACAACCAGGGAATTCGGTGATGCCGATAAGGTGTAATCCGGCGCAGCACTGCCGCCGGTCAGGCGCAAAATCCATACATTCTGGGTGTGGTCGTTCATGACCACAAAGACGTCCAGTGAGGGCACGTATTCGAAACGACCGTAGATCCCGAAATTAGCGTCCCGATAGCTGCCCTCTGGGTCCGGCGGGTAATCAACGCCCTTAGTCGGGGAAGGGTTCAGACTGATGGGAACATCTAGGCACGCGTGCGACTGGACTGATCCGTATGGCGTTGCTACCGGAGCTGATCCTGTGTTCAAGAAATAAGCCTGGTTGCCTCCTCCGGGGTAACCGACCATTAGTCCAAGAGCCGAATCCCATACCAAACCGCCATTGCGATAGGTTAAGTCGCAACCAGCAGCAGTCCATGATTGCATGGTATAAGGCGCCGTCAGCGAAAAGACTTGCACGGTGTGCGATGTCGGAACCGAAGGATAGCTCGTGTTGTCGGTGGTGCCCGCAGAGCCCACGAACACGATCAAATTGTTTACCGGGTCAATCGCCGCTGTGGTGCCGTCGTCAACGTGAGAAGACGTGGTAAGCGTGGTCCAGGTATTGGTATGCGGATCGTAGTCGATCAAGGACCAGCTCTTATCGTGCATCACGATATGGCCGTTGGCAGGGTTGTAGGCTGTTGTGGGATATCCAGGCGACTTCGAGAAAGGTGGACCTACCATGGTCCAGGTCTTCGAAGCCATATCCAGAGTCCAGACCTCTGACGAAAGAAAACCAACATTGGCGAGCGCGCCGCCGAATGAGTAAAGCTTGTTCTGATAGGGAACGTATTGCAGACCGTTGTAGGTATGCCTGGAGGCAGGCGTTGCTCCTGGCTGGTAAACTCCGCCATCTGCCAGTCGTAGGTAGTACGGATTAAGTCCTTCCCAATTATTCCCGTCCCAATTAAAAGGTACGGGAATGGTAGGATTGGTGAACGCTTGCCATGAAGGCGTACCGCTCAAATTCAGGACAAAAACTTCGTCGCCAGCATAATCGCTGTGCCCTCCACCCCATGCGATGAGCCGCTGATGCGCGTCATCAATTGCGGCGCCGCTCCAGGGAACGATCTCATTGCAGTTGAAATCGTAAGCGGTGGTACTGGTCATCGTCTTGTCGCTGTACATGCCATTGGGCACGTTGCCGGCGCACATTGATGACATCTGCGTATTCGCCAGTATGTGCCATCCGGCACCAGAAGGTAACTGCGCGAATGCCTGGGGTGGACTGAACAAAATCAGTCCGGTTAGAGCTATCGCTACGAGAACAATTTGGAGTATTAAGGTCTTGCAGAGCCAATATTGGCGGCCGGGCCGCATCGCGTTCTTCAGGAAGGAGGCCGTATTCATGGCCGAAGTATAGTTGAGGGGCGGAGGGTAATAATACCGGAAGTGTCCCTAATTGGAACACTTCGGTAACCTTAAAAAGCACTAAAGTGCCATTTTAAATGGCCCGACGGTTAATCTATGCTGCGATTTGATCGGTAAGCAGAGCCTTGAGCGCGCAATCTCGACGTCAGGTTGGCTCGCCCTCCCCAAGGCTGTCTTGCACTGGTTCTTTGCCAAGAGGCGCAACCCGACACCGACGGCTCGACCATCGTCGATGAAACCGAGTATCCGATAGCCTGACGGGCGCTTGTTCGGCGGCGTGGCTTATCTCTGCGGCAACTCGGCTAGCAACTTCTTGGCGTCTTCCGTGTCGCTAAAGTTGGGCAACTTGAGAGCTGCCTCCAACTCCTTGCGAGCATCATCGCTGCGTCCGAGTTTGTAATAGGCTGTAGCCAGGTGATACAAATACGACCCATTCTTAGGATCTTTCGCAGCTGATTCCTTCAGGTTCGCCACGGCAGCTTCGTAGGAGCCCGTCTTGATATAGATCCAACCTAGCGTATCGGCGATACCGGGATCGTTCGGTGCCTTTTCTTTAGCTTCCTCGGCCAACTTGAGCGCCGAATCGATATTGCCGCCGTGCTCCGCGTATGCCCATGCCAGATTGTTTTTGGCCATTACATTGTCGGGGTTCGCCGTCACCGCATTCTCATAGGCCAAGCGAGCTTTGGTGAAGTCCCCCTGGCGCTCATGGATCTGGCCGATGCGTAACAGGGCGTAAGAGCGACTGGCACTCGGAGCAGTCACCTGTTCGTACTGTTGCTGCGCCTGATTCAATTGATTGTTCATCATGTAAACATCGCCCAGCCCGAGGCGAGCATTCACCAAATCAGGCTTAAGGCTCAGGGCTTTACCGAATGCGGTCACGGCTAGAGGGGAGCGGCCTGCCCGCACCGCCAACTCGCCCATGATCTGATATCCCTCAGCCCAATCCGGAGTCTTGTCGAGTTGTTTCTGAAGTGCCGCAAAGCCCGCGTCAACCTGTCGCTGGGCGAGATAGCTGCCGCCTAGAATCGAAAGCGATATCGCAGACTTCGGATTGACATCTAACGCTTCGCTCGCCAGTTGCATCGCCTGCGGATATTGCTTTTGTGCGAACTTGACAGTTGCCTGAGACTCGAGCACGGCTCCCTTAGCCGTAGGTGTAACGGCCATCCCGGCACTGCTGTTGAGGTCGGCTTCCGCCGCCTGGTAGTTGCCTTTTGTAATCAGAGCCTGAGCAAGCAGCAAACGTGTTCCCAACTCCTTGGGAGTCGCCGCGGCCTGTTTCGTCAGTTCCTGAACTGCCAGATCGGAATGGCCCTGGCTTAGCTGAATCGCAGCCAGAGTATCGACCGCTCCGGGGTAAGCCGGGTTCAGCTTCAGCACCTCGCCAAGAGTCGTTTGCGCCTCTTCCAATTTGCCGACGCCAATGTAGGCGCGAGCCAGATTGAAGGCTGTCTCGGAGTCACCGGGATTTCCCTTGTGGCTCTTCTGCAGTTCCGTGATGGCCTCCGCCGGCTGACCGCGGTCGAGCAACAACTTACCTTTCAAGGCGAGTATCTGCCAATCCTTGGGATTGGTTTTCAGCAAATGCTCTATCGTATCGTTGGCCTGCTGATAGTCGCCGTTGGCAACGTAAGCTGCCGCCAGTCCACGCCAAGCCTGCATATCCTTCTTATTCTTTTCGGTCAGGCTCTTATATTCTGCGGCGGCATCTTTGGGACGATTCGAGACCAGGAAAAACTCAGCCAAGGTAGTGCGATACTGGGGGTCATCCTTGCCTTTTTGCTGAATTTCGCGATAGATAGGTTCGGCATCGGCCACGCGTTGGTGTCGGAGATAGAAGGTTCCCAGCAGTACGTCGAATGGAATCGCTCCGTCGTTTTGCTGCCGCGCCTGCCGAAGAACCTCCTCAGCCTGCTGCAGGTCGCCCCGTGTTTCGTACAACGCACTCAACGTGCTCACCGGCCCCGTGCTCTTCGGATCTGCCTGCCAGGAGCGCCGGAGCGTGGCTGTGGCTTCGGCAAGGTTGTTGTCCGCCAGTTGCAGAAAGGCAAGGTCCGACAGGGCGCGAGAATTGTTGGGATCGGCTGCCAATACCTCCTCAACCAGAGTGCGGGATTCTTTGAAGTCTCTGCAACCCAAAGTAGCTTTCCGCCAGCAGAAGCTTCCCAAGCGGTTCGTCAGGCCAGTTACTGAGGATGAGCTGTGCCTGTCCCTTTGCCTGAGCGAAGTTGCCTGCCCGCGCAAGAATCTCTCCTACCATGAGCTGAGCTTGACGGTTCTTAGGGTCGGCCTTGGTGGTGGCAACATACTCCTGGAATGCGATCTGTGGATCGCCGCGCTGCAACTCTACATTTGCCAATTCAAAGTGTGCCTTCGCCATCTTCGGCTCAAGCTGGATCGCCGACCGCAGCTCGATGATCGCGGCGTCTGTATTGTTTTCCTTGAGAAACTTTTCCGCACGAGCGTAATGCTTCTCGGCTTTTGCTTTGGGATCACGCGCACAGCCACTCAGCATGCCCAGCAGCGCGCCGGAAACTAGCAGCAGCGCCGACATCCGAACGAAAGCTTGCCGATCTCCGGCCTTGCGGCCGCGATATGAAAATCGATTCACGCAATGTTGCTTCATGACGAATTCTCTTCCTTGGGACGCTTTATTTCGCTCCGCGTCCTGACAGTAGAACTTTTCCGGTTTCGAAAATAATGGCAAGATCCAGCGGCATCGAAAGGTGCTTGATATAGAAAAGGTCGTGCTCCAGCTTGATCTTGTTCTGCTCGATGGTTCCACCGTAACCGTACTTCACTTGCGCCCAGCCGGTGATTCCGGGACGCAGTGAATGGCGCTGGGCATAGTAGGGAATCTGTTCTTCCAGCATTTGCGCCAGTGAAGGCTGTTCGGGCCGCGGCCCGACTAGGCTCATATCACCTCGCAGAACGTTAATGAGTTGCGGTAACTCATCAAGCCGAAATTTACGGATGAATCGTCCGACGTGGGTGATTCGCGGATCCTGATCTGAAGTCCAGGAGGCGACCTTTTTCGACAGGTCCTGTCTCATGGAACGAAACTTCAGAATTTCAAACGACCCTCCATTGCGCCCGATACGTTGCTGCCGGAACAACACCGGGGAGCCGCTTTCCACTAGTACAGCCAGCGCTACCATCGCCATCACTGGAAGCGTCAGCACCAGTGCGACGGCTGATATGACGATATCGGTCGCTCTCTTGGTGGCGAGAACAAGGCGTGGCTGACGGAAGCCGTCGGCAAGAAACAGCCAACTGGGCGAAAGATGGTCCAGCAGGATCCGCCCCGTCGTTCGTTCGTACATGTCGTGGGCTTCCTCAATCTTCATGCCGACAAACTTCAGGCGGAGCAACTGGCTGATAGGCGTGCCCCCGCGTCGTTCGCTGAGGGAAAGGACGACGCGATCGGCCCGTTCCGACAGAGCACAACCCTCGACATCGGCAGTAGTCCCAATGATTCGCGGAGCGGCCGGGTGAACGAAAAAGACCGGCTCTTTTGCGACTGCCGTCGCGGCGCCGCTCAGAACTCCTTCAGCCGAGCCCGCGAAGGCGAGCGCACTGCCACGTGAACCAGTAGCCGTCTCGCCATATCGCAAGCTGTAATGCATCGGCACTGCTGCAAGGCTGGTTTGATAACCGCGGTTGCTTGAGGCTCTGGCTCCGCTGGGGTCGCTGTTTGGTTCATTCAGAAAACCGACGATCTCGATATTGAGTTCTGGCCGTCGAAGCACTTCCTCAGCCAGACATGAGCCCGCTGGGCCGTCTCCTACGATCAGAATGCGCTCTTTGCGGCGCAGAAATGGCGCGCTCGCATCTACCACTAGCCGCCATCCCGCGACTGCAATAATGATGAGGGGAGCAGAGATAGCCGCCACTCCCCGGGCAAGGCTGAGATTCGGATACCAGTAGTAGAGAAACGCCAAAATCAGGCAGGCCGAGCCAAGCGCCTGTAGCAGTCTCACGAACAGCACGGAACGACGAGTTACTATCTGCAAGTCATAGAGATCGTAGTAATAAAGTGCGATTCCGCAAACTACGACCACGATGGCATAGCGTAATAGCGCGCCGGGCTGGGAGATCTCCTGGCGGAAGCTATCGATGTTGTTGAATCGCAAGGCTGTTGCGACTAAGAGTCCGAATGCAAGCAAGGCCGCCTCTGATGCAATCAGCACCAGCGTCTTGCCGGGTATTCGTTGGCCACCAATCTTCATGAGGGCAGGTTGGTAGGCGGAGCAGGGATTGAACCTGCGACCTCCCCGGTGTAGTCGGGGCGCTCTCCAACTGAGCTATCCGCCTATCTGGAGTTGATAATGGCAAGTTGGCTGCCAAAGCCCGGCGAGGCGCAGACCCGCAGTCCTGTCCCCCAAATAAGCAACTTAGCGGGAGACTCCTTCCTTACGAGCGGTTTATCCCAGCAAGCGGCCTCGGACGTCTTCACCAACAAGGACGGCATTGGGATTGTCAGACTAGAAATTGGGAAGAAGTTTTCCGCCGAAAGGCAAAACGTTGTTTCGGCAGGGGCAACGCCCGCTTGTTTTGGGTCAAACCATGCTCGCGATTGGCCGTTTACATGCTTCTGCCATATAGCTCGGACAAGTTAAATGAGCCGGGTTGTGAAACCGATTGATGAAACCGAATGGGTATACGACTGCGCGAAGCCGATCTGGTGACTGATAGGGACGTTTTGATCGGGTTGGCTCGAGCCAATCTGGGACAAGCCAGCGGCGAGGAAAGATTCCAGTGGCTGTACTGTGACAGTCCGTTCGGACCTGCCCGCGCCTGGGTTGCGTGCGACGAAACAGACGCGCCCATCGGGATGTGCGCCCTCTTCCCACGTCGTGCCTACGTCGCCGGAGATGAAGTGTTGGGCTGTGTGCTGGGAGATTTCTGCGTTTCCAAGGACTATCGCAGCCTGGGTCCGGCTGTGCATCTTCAACGTGCCTGCTTGTCCTGCATTGAGTCGGGACAGTTCGCTTTCGGCTACGACTTCCCTAGTCGATCGATGCTCGGCATCTATCGCTTCCTGGGGGTTGCGCCGACCCAATGTTCGCTTCGCATGGCGAAGCTGCTGCGAACGGACGAGAAAATCAGGGCGGTTACTGGTGCACAAGCACTTTCTCAACTCATCTCGAAACCGGTGAATCTCGCCTTGGCGATTAAGGATGGCCGAGCATCGAGTCCCGTAGGCTTGGAATGTCACATCGAAGAAGATCCGTGCTTGTCGGCGTACGCCCGGCTTGCCAAGGAAATTGGTTCATCCCGTGGAAACTGCACCGTGCGCAGCCCCGAGTATCTGAATTGGCGTTACCAGCGGCATCCATACGTAAAATATGAATTCTTTGCCTGCTATCGCGGCGGCAATTTGCGAGGGTACAGTGTCTTTAGTTTGGCAGAAGGCCGGGCTCAAGTCGTGGACGTGTTTGGCAGCATGGATGAGCCGGATCTGATGGCAATGTTAAGGTGCCTGATGAGTTTGCTCCGCAGTCGCAAAGTGTCGGTCGTTAGCATGGAAATCCTTGACGACGATCCGCGGATGGGGACGTTCCATAGCCTGGGATTTCGCAACCGCGGTACGGGCCCGATCATTAACTCATACGCAAAGCCTGGTTCGGGCGGCCCGCAGTTGTTGTTGATGCATGGAGACCGTGAAAGCTGAGATTAGGCCAATCTTGACTGAATTAGACGACGTAAGTGCAAGTTGTTTCGAAAGTTTTATTGATCCAGGTTAACCAGGATGACGAATACGACTGAAAAAGTAGAAGTCCTCTCGCGAATTCGCGGATTTATCTCGCAAACCTTCCCTCTAGCGCGGCGGCGAAATCTCACCGACGACGACAACCTGCTGAGCAGCGGTGTGATGGATTCGCTCGGGGTACTGGAGATCGTGACCTTGCTGCAACAGGACTACTCGCTCGAGATCACCGATGATGAACTGACTCCGGAGAATTTCGAGAGTATCCGCTCAATCGCGCAATTCGTCAGCCAGCGACTACGACCGCGCCAGGAAAGTCTGCAGCCGTAATTCGACTAGTGTTTTTTGTGACCGGTAGAGCGGGCGTTCAGGCCCGCGTTCGGCCGTCGTTCCAAGTTGAGGGTTGTGCATCCCGCCGCGTTGGCAGCGGGATGCGCTAAAGCGCCGCTCTACCCGCTAGTTGAAATCGACGATCGTTCTGGCCGGCCGGCCCAACCTAATCTCGCCGTTCTGTCGGACAATCTCAGCCGGCGTCGCTCGGCCAAGAAATAACAACGGGCTCGCCGTGAGTCCGTAGCTCCCCGACTTCAGCACCGCAATGAGGTCGCCGATGGCCGGCTCGGGGATCTCGGCATCCACACCCAACAAGTCAGTGGGATTGCAAGATGGTCCTGCAATGCTGCACTTCATGTTAGGCGCATCAGGACGAGACAAATTGCGGAGCAGGAAGTTCGCGCGAAATGCTGCACCGAAAGTACCCGATGCGGCGAGATGATGGTGTAAGCCGCCATCCACCATAAAGAACGCTTTGCCTCGGGATTGCTTGGCGCTGATCACTCGCGTTACATAAATGCCGGCGTCTGCGGTCAAGAATCGCCCCAGCTCGAATATCAGTCGCCGTTCTACCTTTGACGAGGCGCGAAAGCTCTCCAGAACCGGGACTAGCTCGACGGAAAGCTCCTCGAGATTTAGTTGGTGTCCCTCCTCCGTGTGCGACAACCCAAAGCCGCCTCCCAGGTTAATAACCCGGCAGACGAGATCGGTGCTGGATTCAATCTGCCTGGCAATCGCCAACGTGTTTTGCACTCCCGCCACAATGCCCGAGGTCTCGAAGCACTGGCTTCCTGCATATACATGAATGCCGCGAAATTCCAGGCTGGAAAGATTGCGCGTCACGTATTCGACAACGGGGCCTAAGTCTTCCTCATCAATACCAAACTGAATCGATCGCCCACCCATCTTCATACCGAAGGAGCGGTTGAGGAACTGCGGATTCACTCGCAGGACGATGCTTGCTTTCTTCCCGGTCTGTTCGGCGATCCGCACGCATTCCATCAACTCGCGGAGCGACTCCACGCTGATGCAACCAACTCCATGTGTGACAGCCATCGTCAGCTCGTCTTTTGTTTTCGCTGGCCCGGCGAAGCTGACGTTTTGCATTTCGTATCCCGCGAGACAGGCCTGAGTCAGTTCTCCGGCGGAGCTAATATCCAGGCCGTCGGCTACGCCTCGCACTGCTCGAAGGAGCTCTAGATTGGGATTTGCCTTGACGGCGTAATACACCTCGACCTGGCCAGCGAGGGCGTTGCGGACTGCTTCGATACCGGCGGCGACTTCGTCGGCGTCGTATAGGAAATATGGGGTGCCATAGCGTTCGGCAAGATCATGCAATTGCTCGAAGCTCGTATGGTGCCACGAATGCGAAGACGCTGGACTCATGATTGTGCGGACTTATCTGCTAACCGGCGTTCGCGGCAACGGAGCGTTCGGACCACGAGATACCTTGCGCCCAGATCTGGTAATCTCGGTCGATCAAAATGCCGGGTGCGTTGCTGGAGGACAAGAGCTTGAATAGACGCGCAACGGTAGTTTCCGAGAGTGTCTGCGCCCCTCCTCCAGTAAGGATCAACTGGGCGAGCTGGTTCAGATCGCCGCTAGGCAGGCCTGGACCTCGGCCCTGTGCGAAACGCTCCAGGGCGAGAAACAGGCAGCCATAAGAAAGCAAGTCGGGCGAAGGATCGTATTCACCCTCACGAAATAGCCGATAGCTCTCGGTAACGTCCTGCGACAGAATCTCGCTCATGACTTCGTAGAGCCGGGGATGGTTACGCAGCACCAGCATCAGATTTTCGCGGCTGGCGACAATACCCAGATCGGTAAACACATATCGTGACACCGAGGATCCCGCCAAAGGCAATTTGTTTGGACTATTCTCTTTAACGAGCTCTACGGTGTAGTGAAGATCGGTCGTGGCTCCGCCAATGTCCAGCAGAATACAAGGGGAGATTGCGGGAAGCGAAGAACGATTCATTACCGCCCGCTGGAAACCCACGTTCACGATCTCTGGCGTAGGTCTGATCCCTGAGCTTAAGCGACCGCTCAACTCGGTAACGCCCTCCTTGTAAACCAAATCGTCGAGATAGGCGCGCCGCAGCAACTCGAAAACTGAATGGCTCCTGCTCACCAATTCTTCGGCGAGAGGATTCGGCGCTACTCGGGTTCGCGGGAAGCGCTCGCAAAAAGAATCGGCGAGGTACTTATTACCGGCAAAAACCAGAGTACCGTAACGATATTTCTCTGGATCAAAGCGTCTCAGTCTTTGTTCCAAAGGCGCTGCGTCGTCGCAATCGATACCGCCACCGACCAGCAAAACGTCGACATAACCGGGATCGCTTCCATTCTCGTCGAAATCATGGACGAAGACTGGATTTGCACCGGCCAATAGCACCTGGTCACGAAGCACGGCCCCGCTGAAATATTTGCTCAGCGAAACAATACCTACCCGAAGACCACCATTCGCCGAAGAACATACCACCACATCGTTCCATAGGCTTCCGGCGCCCGCCTTGAGCAGGAGCGAATTCACCTGCGCAAAGATACCGGCCTCCGGGTCGCGCGGATGAAATTCTTGGCCGATAACGGCATCGCTGGGGTCAAGAAGCGCGACTTTAATGACAGTCGAGCCAATATCAACCGCAATTCGAACATCGGAGACGGCGATACTCATACCATGGCTCTTATGTCCGCCAGCATCAGGCGGTAGGTCTGGTTCTCACCATTTGTGCGCGATGCAAGCATCTCCCGTTCGAGTTCCGCGTCTGGCCTGGAAATCGGGACGCTCCCCGGATCAGCGATGCGGATCGCGCCGTTGGTGTCGCGCACCGACAACAGCTGATTGCGATTGTCGATATGTGGAGCGAACGGCACGTCGAGAAACCCAACCTGAAAAGCCCGAAAAACGCTGTCCCAGAACTCGCGGCCAGAGATATTCAATATCGCGTCCAATATGCTCTTGGCCTCGGAACGAATCAGCTCGGTTTCAAGCTGAATGATGGGCGATGTCACTGTCTCGGCGGAGCGAAACGAGCGCAGCACGTACCGAACCGTCTCGCAGGCCTCGGCATTAATCTCCGGACGCGGCACTCCTACCGCTTCATCCACTGTTTTGGTAACGATCTTGTCGGCATCAATGATGCTGGAGACCAGAGCGGAACAGGCGATGAGGGCGGCAGCGCGCTCTCGGTTCGCGGGAAACTGGCCCATCCACTGGTGATACACCAGATAGGTACGCACTGACTCGAAGCCGAAGAGATCAAGATAATGGCGAGCCAACTCCCGTAAGACCTTTGCCGTCGCAATGTCCTGAAACAGGCAACCAGTTTGTCCGAAACTGACCGCGAACGACACGACACCCTGCTCGGCCGCAAGCAAAGCTTCGATAACTTCCACCGCGATGGCGATCGCGGGAGGAACCAACGTCGCGGTAAGTGGACCAAAACTCTCGCGATGAATTGGCAGCTCAGGGGTTGAGTGCAAGGCGCAGATTCGATCCACATATTGCCAATACAACAGGCAGCGATCGAGGGGGAAACCTTCGGAGTAGGGCAGGCAGTAGCATATGGCACCGCCTTCAATTTCCGCGATACCTGAAGCGAGCGCCACTTCCGTCAGCAGGCGCGCGTCCGGTGTTCCATGACGCAGACTTACCGGCTTTTCGAGACCGTTATAGAGTTGTCGAGTCAGCTCATACCCATGGCTGATCAGGGGATATCCATTCAGGTAGTTCTTGCCCTCTTCTTCGCTACGATGCAAAAGCTGGGTTGCCGTCTCGTATTGATTTTGGCGGGTATAGCTATCGATCGTGAGTGGGATAAAATCCGCGCCGGCGTCACTCAACTGCTCGGTTAACTGATGTTGCGCTTCGAAAAGAGGAAATCCGCCACGCGGCTGAATATATGGTTCTTCGCCGCGCGCCTCGTACATAACCCGCGGAAAGCGCTTGGCTGGCACGCTCGCCAGGTGATCGCGAACCTGATCTGGCGAAATGCCACCGGCCAACGGATGCGAGAGTACCTGACTGCGGTACTTTTCGATATCCGCAAGCCGTGCCTGGCGACTAGGCAGTGCCATGCGTCAGATCCTCCTTCAGGTCGGCTATAGCGCCGCTTATATCTGGCTCCTGGTGATAAACACGATCGAACCCATACTGCTTGAAAAGCTTGGTGACTTCTTCCTTCGGACGCTTTCCCACGACGACATTGCCGCCCACGTACAGCAGCGTGTGGTTCAACCCGGCTTTTTGAAACAAGCCGCGAAAATCTGAGCACCAATACTCCCCCTCCCCGTTCAGAGAAGAGACGAACACCGCGTCCGCATTCACCTCCAGCGCCGCCTGGCAGAACTGCTCCGGGCGAACACGAGTACGCAAGTTAAAGACCCGGAACCCGGACTCCTCTAGTGCCAGCTGAATGATTCGGTTGCCGACGATGTGAATATCGTCTCCGATGACACCGATCACAACCCTACCCTGAGATTCGAGTGACATAGGCTAATCAACCCTGAGCAGCCGCAGATACCAGGCTCTCGGCTTGCGTCCCGAGCCGCTCGAAGGCAGCCTGCTTTATCGATTTGCGATCCAGCTTCCCGGCGTTCCCTGTAATCGGAAAGCTTTCAAAGTGAATCAGGTACGCGGGCACCATGTGACTGGGCAAGTGGCTCTTCAGATATTGTTTCAACAATTGCTCGGGAATCGGTTGCCGACTCACCGTTGTATAAGCGCAAGCCACGTCTTCACCAATCGTGATGTTCGGCACCGCGAAGGCAACCGCGTCGACGATCTCGGGATGGCAAATTGCCTCGGCCTCCACTTCAGTTGGGCTGACCCGAAAACCTTTCGTCTTGATCATCTCGTCGCCCCGGGCCACAAAGTACAGGTATCCCTCCTCGTCGCGCTTGACCCGGTCGCCGCTAAAAACCAGCGTTTCGCCAGGAAAGCGCTTGTGGGTACGAAATACCTTCGCCGTAGCCTCGGGATCTCGCCAATAGCCTTTGGTTACTGTCGGTCCGCGATGCACCAGCTCTCCGATTACATTGGGCGAACATTCGTCGCCGTTTTCATCAAGTACAAAAACCTGTGAATCGGGGATGGCCTTGCCGATCGAGGTTGGGTGTGCCTCAAGCTTGGAGGGATCCAGGTACGTGGATCGAAATGCCTCGGTCAATCCAAACATCGAATAGACCTTCGCACTCGGAAAAGTTGTCTTCAGATCGGTGAGCATATCCGGAGATAGGCGGCCGCCCGTAGAGCAGATGTAGCGCAGGAAAGAAAAATCGTAAGCGCTGGTTGCAAGCTTCAGTCGCCGGTCGAAGATCTTGGTGATGATGACCGGCATTACCGGCAATGCTGTCAGCTTTTCTGTCGACAGCAAAGCAAACAGATCGTTCGGCAGTGCGAGATTGTGAAGGTAAAGCGTCGCTCCTTTTAGAATCGTCTGCCAGATCTGATTCAGACCGTAGTCAAAATTGAAGGAGAGGACACAGCAGATTCGGTCTTCTTCGCATGGTGCCCAGGTAGCGCGATACGATCTCCGTCCCGTCGGCGAGATTTCTGTGCGAAATCAGGATCCCTTTTGGCCGTCCGGTCGATCCCGAGGAATAGATAATGGCGGCATTATCGGAGCTGATTCGGTCATAGCGCATTTCCGGGCGAACGAATCGGCGCATATAAGGAAGGTTCGGCCAATCCAGGTGTAGTTCGCCATGGCCAATTATCAATTTTGTAAGATCGGTGAAGTCGGTAACCTCATTCATTCGATCCGAGTCGGTTACCAGCGCAGCCATCTGCGAGTTCTCGATGATGTGCCGGATGTTCGGCTGCTTCAAACGCGGCAAGATCGGAACCACCACCGCGTTCGCAAACAATACACCCAGGATCACGGAAACCTGATCAAGTGTCTTCTCCATGCAGATGCCGACGCGATCTCCAGGTTCAATGCCGATCTCGCGCAGACACTCGGCCGTGCTTAGTGCTTCCTGGAGTAACTGCGAAAAAGTGATGGAGCGCGCCCCGGAGACGATGGCGACTTTGTCGGGAAGGCGGTTCGCCGTCGCGCAGAGAATTTCAGGAATCGAGTTACTCAAGCCGGGTTCTCCTGTCAATTGGACTGTACTTGTGCAGTTCGCTTGCTATTCACCAGCGCCATCACTCGGGAAAGGCTGGCGAGGTTTTCTCGTACCAGGTCCTCTGCCTCAAACTCAACCCGGAAGTGCTCCTGAATGAACATTGCCCACTGTACGACGCTGAAAGAATCGAGAATTTGTTTGTCCAGCAGATCGAGATCCGGATCAATCTCGCCCTCATACCCGGACTCGTTCCTGACGTAATCTGTGAGTACCTGCAAGTCAGTCATTGCTAAACCGCCACCCCAACGATGAAATCCATTGCACCCGAGCACCAACGCCCGACCACAGTGGCTAGAAAGCCGCCGCTTGCTCGACTAGTGTCTGAGGCTGCGGAACTTGGCTCTTGAGTTTCAACCGGACCCGTTTGTCCGGACCGGTAGATAAATACAAAAACGGTGAAATTGTGGAAGCGAATAGCTCCCACGAAAAAAGCTTCAGTACAAAAACCCTGCCGACAATTCGCGTTCCCAACTTTTTATGAGCGTTGCGAGATGCAATGTTCACCCGCGTGAGCCGGCTAAACGTAAATTTTGTGCCTTGTTTTCGTAAGTACGCGCAGGCCCCGTTCCAGACACTGAGAAATCCCAGGCCCATCCGATAACGTGGAAAGACATAAAGATCGAAGTCGAAGACTGACTGCTTATCGTCGGGCAGGACGAAAGTGCAGCGGACCTCGTCTTCCTCATAGCTGTCGAAACAGAACCAGATGTGTCCTACGAACTCGTTGCGCTTGAACGTGCCCAGACAGACCGCACTCTGCTCAAAACGCGACTCTTTGATCTCCGGACGCGCCGGCATCAAAGCTATTTCCGGGGCGCCACGATGGATTTCCCGCACCTCAAACGAACTCGCAAGACCGCCGGTGAGGAGTGTACCCTCCGGTATGGGCTGTGCCAGAAGCTCATAAAAATAAAGCCGAATGCCAGGAGATAACCGCTGCAAGACCCGATCAATGCTGTAGAGAAGGCCGGCGAACCAGCCAAACTCCTTGAACGGACTTGTCATTCTCGCCAGCACAAAGCAGTAACCGAACGGCTTAGTTGCAAATGTCGTGCCAAGGAGGCGCCTCTTTGGGGGTCTCAGGTCGAAATCGACCCGGCTGACCGGGCGTTCCAAGGCGCTTTTCCACGGGAATTGTCCACTAATTGGTCCCCCGGCGGCCGCATCCCGTCAGACGAGCCGCTCCCTGGCAGTGGCTTCTTAGCAATAGGAATAACTTTTCCCTATGCCGGAAGACTGTTTTGCCGCCAAAAGTCGGAGTACGAGCCTGCGTGGGTCCCGAGCATGGCAAGACACTTGCTTACTAATGGTTAGCTGAAGCCTCGCTCGAACGGAGGCAGGGCCACGACGATAAAGTTATGGACTACTTGATCCACCACATGTTGCAAAGCAGCGCCCTTCGCTTTCCTCAGAAGGAGGCCATGGTTCACGGTCAGGTTCGGCTGTCGTATAGCGAGGTGGCAAGCCGCTGCGCGTCGGTGGCGACCAGCCTGCGCCAGGCCGGATTGGAGCGTGGCGATCGAGTCGGCATCTATTTGGATCCCAGTATCGATCAGGTGCTTTCGATCTTTTCCATCTGCCAGGCGGGGGGGGTGTATGTACCAGTGAACACGGTGCTCTTTCCTGAGCAGGTCGCCCACATCGTACGCGACTGCGGCATGAAGGCACTGATCACCACACCTGAAAAATTG
The DNA here is from genome assembly GCA_963819645.1 of uncultured Acidobacteriaceae bacterium. Taxonomy (GTDB): domain Bacteria; phylum Acidobacteriota; class Terriglobia; order Terriglobales; family Acidobacteriaceae; genus CAVVDY01. The sequence continues at coordinate 530,330 of CAWFWZ010000001.1, read as the reverse complement.
AAGTCATTACTTCCTGTCTTGAAGGAGATCCCGTCGCTCGAGTTCTATATCGTCACGGGGGAATCGAACGGCTACGGTCACGATGGACTCGCGAGAGAAGACCGTCCCGTGCATCGCTTGCAGGAAATGCTGAAGACGGAATCTCCAGCCAAGTGGGTTGACTCGGGCATCTCGAAAGATCTGGCAGCAATCCTCTACACCTCAGGTTCAACTGGGCACCCCAAAGGGGTAATGCTCAGCCATTCCAACATCATGGCCGGGAGCACCATCGTTTCAACCTATCTGGAAATTACTGAGAACGAACGGATCCTGGCGGTACTGCCATTCACCTTCGATGCTGGAATGAACCAGTTAATGACCGCGTTCCAGCAGGGCGCCACGATCATCCTCATAAAATTCGTATTCGCCAAGGAGATCATTACGGCGCTGATCGATGAGCGCATCACGGCGTTGGCAGGTGTGCCGACGGTCTGGTCACTGCTGGCGAATGGCGGATTGCAGAAGCACGAGTTCCCGCATCTGCGGTACATCACGAATACCGGCGGCGCAATGCCGCAGCCGGTGTTGAAGGTTTTGCGACAGGCGTTGCCCACCACCAGGATCTTCCTGATGTATGGCCTGACCGAGGCGTTCCGCTCGACCTACCTGCCGCCGGAAGAACTGGACTGCAGACCGACATCCATGGGCAAAGCGATTCCCGATAACGAGATTCTGGTTCTCAACGAAGACGGAAAGCTGTGTAAGCCGGGCGAAGTCGGCGAGCTGGTGCATCGTGGATCAACCGTCTCGATGGGCTATTGGGGAAATCCCGAAGCTACGGCCAAGGTACTCAAGCCTAATCCACTGCTGCCGTCAGAACTCGGCGACTCCGAGCGGGTCTGCTACTCCGGTGATCTGGTGAAAATGGATGAAGATGGGTATCTCTATTACGTAGGCCGGCGCGACACCATGATCAAGTCCTCAGGCTACCGCATCAGTCCTACGGAGGTAGAGGAGGTTCTCTTTCAGACAGGCATGATACGTCAGGCTGCTGTCATTGGATTACCCGATGAGGTGTCGGGGCAGAGCATCAAGGCGTTCATTGTGCCTAAGAATGGAGATCAACTCGACTGCGACTCCATCCTTGGTTTTTGCTCGGAGAAGATGCCGCGCCACATGGTGCCGAAATACCTGGAGCTCTTAAGCGAGCTCCCCAAGACATCGAGCGGCAAGGTCGATTATCCGGCGCTCCGCCGTCGCGAAGGTCTTTAATCGATGCAGGCGCGCCAAGTCATCTGCGATTTGTTTCCTGACTCGGAGCGAACCCTGCGCATTGGGAAATTTAGTATCGAGAAACTGGCGGAACAATTCGGTACGCCTCTATTTCTATACGACGAATCTGTCCTGCGGCGCAAATGGGCGCTCCTGCGATCGACCTTCCCCGACGATTTCGATATTCATTATTCGGTAAAAGCCAATCCCAACCCGAATATTCTTGCCTTCTTTCTCGAGCAGGGCGCTGGATTGGAAATTGCCTCTGCCGGCGAGCTTCACCAGGCATTGGAGGCCGGCTGTCCTCCTCAACGTATGTTGTTCGCTGGCCCAGGCAAGTCTCCGGCTGAACTAGAGACTGCTTTACGAATGAACGTCGGCGAAATACACGCCGAATCTTTGACGGAAATAACGCGAATAGCATCGATCGCCGAGCAGTTAGGACTATTAGCACCCGTCGCCCTTCGAATCAATCCTGCTTCTGAGGCTCAGGGCGGCGCTATGCGAATGGGAGGCAAAGCAACTCCGTTCGGCATCGACGAAGAGAGTTTGGATAGCGCACTGGATTTAGTGTTGGCATCCCGATTCATCGAACTGCGCGGAATGCATCTTTTCGCAGGCACACAAATACTCGATAGCGAGATTCTGCTGCACCAGTATCGGAAAGCAATCGAGATTGCGCGCCGAATTGCCGAGCGTCAGAAACGAGCTCTATCCAGCGTGGATTTCGGCGGTGGCCTGGGTGTTCCTTATTTTCCGGCGATCAGCCATTAGACATGCAGGCGCTAAAGCATGGCCTTGAACGGCTGATGAGCGAAATTGCCGACGATCCACTTTTCGCGGGCACCCGTTTCATAATCGAGCCCGGAAGGTTCCTTGTCGCGGAGGCAGGTATCTACCTCACGCGCGTACTGGATGTGAAGGTTTCGCGAGGAAAGACCTTCGTCATTGTGGACGGAGGAATGAACCATCATCTTGCCGCCTCCGGTAATCTGGGTCAGACCATCAAGCGCAATTTCCCAGTCACCGATCGCAAACAAGTTGCAAGAGGTGGAGAGCGACACCGTCGATATCGTTGGACCGCTCTGCACTCCCCTGGACGTGCTGGCTCGTTCGGTTGCTGCACCACGGGTCGAAATCGGCGACCTGGTCGCCATCTTGCAGTCCGGAGCCTATGCGCGAAGTGCGAGCCCGCTCGGCTTCCTCAGCCATCCGTCGCCAGCGGAGGTCATGGTCGCGGACCACGAAGTGCGACTTATCCGTCGGCGCGGCAATCACTCCGACTACCTTCGCGATGTGGAAACCTCACCTATCAACGCCGTGGGGCGGGGAGCGGGCAGGGCGTGATCTCGACTGCTCAACCTGGAGGGCGTCAGATAGCTGAGCTCAGAGACATCGGGCTGGCGGATGCCCAAACCAATCCTGAGTCAGTCCGGCCTGCGCTACGCGGACGGGTCCTCATTGTCGCATTTCATTTCCCGCCCCAAGCCGGCAGTAGCGGGGTTTTGCGAGCACAGAAATTCTGTCGCTATCTGCCTGAGTTCGGTTGGATGCCAACCGTTCTGACCGTGAAAGCAAGCGCATATGAGCGAACTGACCCGATGCAGCTGGGTGACATTCCTGCTGACGTGGAAATACTTCGGGCATTCAGCCTCGACGCTCGACGCCATCTGTCGTTTCGTGGAAGCTACCCGAAGCTATTAGCTCTGCCTGATCGCTGGAGTAGTTGGTTGCTGGGAGCAGTGCCGACAGGTTTGCGGGCGATAAGGCGGAAACAGATCGATGTGATCTTGTCCACCTATCCAACTGCAACCGCGGTGATGATTGGCTACCTCCTCCATCGGTTAACGGGTAAGCCATGGATTGTGGATTTTCGCGACAGCATGACAGAGGAGGGCTATCCAGCGGATCCACAGACGTTTCGGGTTTATCGCTGGATTGAGCGGCAGGCGGTCACCCATGCGTCCGCACTCTTATTCACCGCACCCGGCGCCATTCGCATGTACCAGCAAAGATACGAAAGTCTGAATGCGGAAAGATGTGTCTTGCTGCCCAACGGCTATGACGAAGCAGATTTTGACGGAATTGCCTGGGGGCACGAGCCGAAGCGGAGGTTGCGCCTACTGCACTCCGGCCTGGTTTATCCATGGGAGCGGGATCCCCATCCATGGTTTCGAGCACTGGCGAAGCTAAAAGCAGAAGGAAAAATATCCAAAGAAACGCTTTCGGTTGAGTTGCGAGCCTCGGGTAACGAAACTGAGTTTCAGAAGTATGTCGATCGCCTCGGGATCGACGACATCGTCCACTTCCTTCCAGCCTTACCCTATCGCGCTTCGTTGCAGGATGCGGCCGAAGCCGATGCTCTTGTCGTGCTCCAGGGAGCATGTTGCGATCATCAAGTTCCGGCGAAAGTATACGAATATCTACGCATGAGAACGCCGATTCTCGCGTTAACTACCCACGCCGGTGATACAGGCACTCTACTTGGAGACACTGGCGGTGCAACCATCATCGACATGGCTGATGAGAGTGCTATTTATGAGAATCTTTCGGGATTCCTCAATCAGGTCCGAGCTGGGAGTCATCCCATACCTATCCTGGCGAAAAGCCGATATTATAGTCGGCGCAGTCAAACGGAAAAGTTAAGTCACCGCCTGGACGAAATAGTCAGCTTGACGCGAGCCTGATATTCACTCCTCTGACGCTTATCATTATTCCAGTCTCAGAATCCACACTGGGTTGTTTGGATGTTGAATGAATAGGTAGACATCTTCATGCGGGAAGTAGGCAAATCTGCTATATACTCCCGGACCAAACGACACCGGCGGATAATCTACCCCTTGGCTGGAGCCGTAGCTCGCAGCAAAACATTTCTGGGGCGATATCGAATGTTGAGAGCCTTGGTAGGTGATAGTCACGGCGTTGTCAGGGTCCGTATTGAGCAGATATGCGGTGTTGAAGGGCCCTACGCAGCCGCTGCCGGTGCAGTTTGTCGACGACGGGAAGAGGGTCATTACATTGCGCTTGGAATCCCAGGCAATCCCGTCCCAATAGCTAAGAGCGCCCGCGCATGTTAGTTCAGTGTCAAGGTTCGTAACCGTACAGGTAGAACCGTTGCAACTATCGAGGTTGACTACGCGCAAATGGTATCCACCATAGAAGTCGCCATTCTCCATCACAAGAGAGTGCCGGACAGGGTCAAGCTGAATGTTGACATTGTCTCCTATGAATGGAAGAGAGTTCGCCAATGTGACATAAGTATCTGTAGCGGCTGAATAGGCGTAGAGAGTCGAATTCTCGTCGAATACCAGGTCATAGCCACTAGTGGGGTGATTCGTTGTGTAGTCGTAGACGGCAGCGGTTATCCAGACATAGCTGGAGTCCCGTAAGCGCTTCCATTGGGGCGGCTTTTGGTTGAGATCCAGGCTTCAATTACTGTAACCAAAGCGGTCTGGATTAGCGGCAACCGCACCTCCCCAACTTAGCACCTTGTTCGTTGCGGCATGGTACACGAGACCAGCGTAGGTTTCACGTGCGTTGGGCTGGAATGCAGTTCCATAACCACAAGTTGGCTGACTCCAGCTCCCATCAGGCGCCGGAACAGATTCGAATGTTGCACCGCTATAGCCAGATTCCGAAAATGGCGCATCGACAGAATTGTTCGCCCCGTCGTGCCACATTCCCTTGCCGCAATTGTTGCTACCTCTACAAGCGCAATCCGCCGGAACGTCCTCATTGTCGACCGTCCAAGCGGGGTCGGTAATGCGTGAAACCATAGGCGTTGTGCCGGTGAGATCGAGCTCGTACATTTCATTGCCCTGGTAATTGTTGTGCCCGGAAGTCCACAAGAAATAGCGGTCATTGACGGGATCGACAGCAGCGCCGCTATAAGCTACCAGACTACCTATTTGGCAAAGGCTCAAGAAATCGAAGGTATCAAAGTCGCCGACCTGAGGGTTGAAATAAGCCGTCCCCGGACTGACGTTGCAGAATACAGAACCAGGGCCCAGTGGTATCCATCCCGTGCCGGACGGCAGATTGACATTACCATTCGTCGAAACAGTGAGTATCGCCGTTGCACTGTGGTTTTTTCCCCCACCGACCGCATTCACCATAAGCGGGTAGCTGCTCTTGACTGCGTTCGCGGGCACGGTCACGGTCATGGTTGCGGCGCCGGAACCTGGTGCAGGTATGGTTGATGGATTGAACGTGATGGTGGTTCCCGTTGGGCCACCGGTGGCTGACAAACTCACCGAGGCGTTGAAGTTGCCACTAATGTTTGTCTGCACAGCTGCACTCGTGTTGCTTCCCGGCGCAACACTTACTCCGGCTGGCGCAGTCAACGTGAAGTCCGGGTTCCCGGGCGCCGTTACAACAAGCGTGACAGGAGCGCTCTGGACGATTCCTCCACCGCTTCCTGTGAACATGATCGGATAGGTTCCGGCTGTGACCTGAGCCGGAACACTGATTGTCACCAGGGCTGTTCCCGCCCCGGGAGCAGGAATGATGAGTGGATTAAACGCAATTGTCGTAGCGCCAGGCGCTCCGCTCGAGGACAGGTTGATCGCACTGTTGAAGCTGCCGATTAGAGCGGTCGAGACGTAGGCACTTACGTTTTGCCCCTGGCCTACGGTGATCGTGCTCGGCGACTTAAGAGCAAAGATAGGTCCCGTTGTCACTTGTTGTAAGCCTAGATACGCAATTGGCGAGAGATCCCCCGTTGGCTGATTTGTGCCCACGACCACTGTCAACTGCGTACCCGTAAGCGTCACTGGTCAAAGAAACGTTACTGTTCGGCCACCCTGCTGTAGACCAGGGGTTACCCATAGCATCGAAGAAGTACCCCGCTTGACTGTTGGAACGACTCACCGTGCCAAGAACTCTTCCATCGTCCAGGAACTGCACCTGACAAAGAACAGCACATTGTGGGTAGGCTGCATCACCCATTGCAAGCGAAATATTGTAAGTTCCGGGTGCCGGCAAATTGACCGAGAAAGTCTTTTGTGCGCCGTTGACGACATAATTAATGCCCGCAAGCCTCGGATCAATGGACGTGCTCCGGTTGGACCCGCTCGCTGAGGTCTGCCATCCATAGGTGGCGAGTTCCCCAGTCGTCGGATAAAGGTCTTGAGGCAAAACAGAGCTCGCGTTTGCCGAATCATTCACATAGTCGACAGTAGCGCGGAAGTCAAAACCACGCTGCCAAACAGAAGATGTCACCGTCAGCGGAAGCGTCACCGAGTGCTGCGCTCCTCCGCCATTTCCAGTTATCGCGACGGAGTAGTTTCCCGGTATGGTCCCGCTTCCCACAGCAATGGTCATTTGCGATTGACCGCCGCCTGGAGCAGGGATTGTATTCGGATTAAAGCTCACTGTGGTTCCGGAAGGGACTCCACTTGCAGAAAGACTGATGGCGCCGTTGAATCCATGAAGCACGCTGGTGAATACTGTGGGAGTCCCCTGCGTATTCTGCACCAGGATCAATGACTCCGGTGATACAGCGATCGTGAAGTCCGGCTGATTGCCTGCGGTCACTGTCAAAGCCAGCGTCGTTGTTTCCGTCACCCCGCCGCCCCCCCGGTGATCGTAATCGGATATGTGCCTACCAAGGTCGCAGTCGATACGGTGATCGTCGCTGTGGAACTACCCGCTCCCGGCGGAGGTATGGTTGTGGGGTTGAAGGTTACGGTCGTGCGTCGGGAACCCCCGACGCCGACAGAGTGAGATTGCGCTGCTGAATCCACTATCGATGCTAGTTGTTACTGTTGTTGTTCCCGCGTTGCCTTGCAGGATGCTGACAGAAGAGGGCGAAGCGGACACGTTGAAGCTGGGTATGCTGGAGATCTGAGCTACGCCGAGATAGGCTATTGGCGTAAAGTCACCCGAGTTGCTGTTGGTTCCGACCTGAACCGTCAAACGTGAGCCCGTCATACTCACCGCCAACTGCATATTGCTGCCCGGCCAGCTCGCGGCGGACAAACTGCGTCCCGCAGCATCATAGAAATACGCTCCCGCTTCGAAGCCCCCGCTCACCGTTCCCACTACCGTGCTGCCGTCGAGAAACTGCACCTGGCACTGGGTCCAGCATTGCCCATAGCCGTCATCTCCCATGGCCAGCGACAGGTTGTAGGTTCCCGCCGACGGCAAGTCGACGTAAAACTTCGCCGGAGCGCCGTTGCTCACATAGTTGATTCCCGCCAGCCGTGGATCCACCATCAGGCTGCGGTCTCGCGCCGACACTAGCGGAGGATTCGCCCAGCCAAAGGTCACCCCGTTCCTTACCGTCGGATAGGCTGTGGTGGAAAGTACGTAAGTCGAGGTGGGAGGGTCGGTGACGTAACCTGGCGTGTTGCGGAAGTCGAAGCCCTGCTGCCAGTTCTGGCCAACAGCGTAAAAGGGCAGAACAAGAAAAAGGGCAAGTGCGACAACACCTAGTGCTCGGGTCAAGGATTCCTCCTTGCGCTAGTCTTTTACGGGGGCCCGGGCCGAGGCTTCGCGATTCCGGCACGAAAATTCGATGCCAAGATCACAAGCCAGCTGAAGCACCTCTAGACGCCACAGGAAGAGTGCCTCTTAGTCGCGGAAGTATAGCTACGTTCGCGCTATGAGTCCACTACTACCCCACAGCTCTGCTCTATTTTCTTGAGGGGCAGTCCGTCTGCTGAAGCGACGAATAGAATCCACGAGGTGCCGGAAGCACTTGCGGAATATTCATGGGTATGAAAGGAGGGGTGATTTTAGGCGGGTAGGCGAGCCTTTTCGTATTCACGGCTCGCCGGAAACGCAGACCCTGAAGTACCCGGCTTCAGCCTTAGAGCCGCACGATCTTGGGCGACTCCATGCCTTTCAGCGCATTGCGCGTGTCGACCACGAGGTTGGACGAGGCAACCAGCTCGCGGTAATCAAACTTCGAGTGATCGGTGATGATTACTACACAATCGGCAGCCGAAGCCGTTGCGATCAGCTCTTCCGATTTCAGTTCCAGGCCATCGAGTTTCAGTTGCGGAACATAGGGATCGCTGTACGTGACTTTGGCGCCACGCTTTTGCAGCAGCAGAATGACGTCCAGCGCCGGGCTCTCGCGCATATCGTCGATGTTGCGCTTGTAAGCCACGCCGGCGACATGCACGTGCGAGCCTTTCACCGACTTGGCCTGGTCGTTCAGCGCGTTCTGTATCTTGTCGACCACGAAGTGCGGCATGTTGCCGTTGATGTAGCCTGCCAGCTCGATAAACCGCGCTTCGATGCCCGATTGCTTGGTCTTCCACGAGAGATAGAACGGGTCGATCGGAATGCAGTGGCCGCCGAGTCCGGGTCCGGGATAAAACGGCATGAAGCCGAATGGCTTGGTGGCAGCAGCGTCGATCATTTCCCAAACATTGATACCCATGCCGTCGCACATGATGGCCATCTCGTTCACCAGGCCGATGTTGATCATGCGGAAGGTGTTCTCCAGCAGCTTCACCATCTCGGCGACGCGGGTATTGCTGACCGGAACAACGGTGTCGAGCGCCTGCGAGAAGAACAGCCGCCCCATCTCGGTGCAGGCCGGGGTAACGCCGCCGACCACTTTCGGCGTGTTCGAAGTCTGGTAGACAGGATTGCCGGGATCGACGCGCTCGGGCGAGAAGCAGAGGAAGAAATCTTCCCCGACCTTCAGTCCTGTTTTTTCGAAAGTGGGCAACAAAAGCTCATCGGTGGTGCCAGGATAGGTTGTCGACTCAAGAATCACCAGCAGGCCGGGATGGAAGTGCTTGGCGATCTCCTCGACGGCCGACACGATGTAGCTCATGTCCGGGATCTTTGGTTTTGCGCAACGGCGTCGGCACGCAGATGTTGATGGTGTCGAGCTCGCGCACCACCGAAAAGTCGGTGGTCGCGCTGAAACGCTTCTCCGCGACGAACCGAGCGACCTCGGAAGCGGGGACGTCCTGCACATGCGACTCGCCGCGATTCAGGCCGTCGACCTTGGCGTTCAGCACGTCGATGCCGGTAACGGGAAAGCCTGCCTTGGCGAACTCCATCGCCAGCGGCAGTCCGACATAGCCCAGCCCGACGATTCCGACGCGGGCAGTCTTGCTCTCGATCTTGCTTCTTAGGTCCGTGCTGACTTCGATACTCTGCACCGCTGTGTACATACACGACTCCATGCCTTGGGAATGTAAGCTGCGCTGATGGATAAGCGAGCGGAACCTGACGCACACAGGCTAGTCATTGTCTAAGAGGGTTGTCTGTAACCTACGCAAGGGGGTTGCCCCGAAGTAAGACTCAAACCTACAACCCTCTGGAAAATCGCAACGATATTCTCCTGAGCATGTCATTCTTGAAGCGCTCCTGCTAACGCCAGGCAGGAACTACAAGGCTTGCAGTTCTTCCAAGGCCGGCGGGTGCAGGTCATACTGCTTGATTTTGTACAGTAGCGCCTTGTAGCTGATCTTGAGGAGAGTCGCAGCCTTTTGCCGATGCCAATTGGTTTGCTCGAGAGCGTGGGCAATGGCGACGGCTTCGGCCTCCTTCTTTACAGACCGAGCTAAAGATTTAAGCCCCGCCGGGTCCCGCGATGCCTGGACCATCTGCACCAAGGCGCCCTCACTCCGTTGATCGCGCCGTAGTTCAGAGATTGCCAGATCCTCGTCGCCCAATACCAAGAAACGCCGAACAAAGTTTTCCAGTTGGCGCAAATTGCCGGGCCAGTGGTAGGCCAGACACGCCTGCAACAAGTTCTGGCTGAAGGGCCGCGCCGGGCTGGAGAACTGCACGGCATTGCGCTGCATGAAGTAGTTCATCAACAAGGGAATTTCCTTCTTGCGATCGCGCAGAGAAGGGATTCTCATGGTGAAGCCGCTGAGACGGTAGTACAGATCTTCACGCAATGTTTTGGCAGCCAGTGCTTCTTCCACATTTATGTTGGTGGCAGCCAAAATTCGAACGTCCGCCTGGATTGAGTTGCGGCCGCCCAGCCGTGTAAACCGGTGGTCTTGCAGGAAGTGAAGCAGCTTCGCCTGCAATGCAGGAGGCATTTCGCCGATCTCATCGAGCAAAATGGTTCCCTTCTCGCATAGTTCGAACAAGCCCGGCTTGGCCTTCGTCGCACCGGTAAATGCTCCGGCTTCATGGCCGAACAATTCGCTTTCCAGCAGTTCTGTCGGCACCGCAGCGCAGTTGACTTTCAGGAAGCGGTGCTTCGCGCGTGGCGACAGGTGATGGATCAATAACGACACGACTTCCTTCCCAGTTCCACTTTGTCCAAGCATAAGAACGGGAATGTCGAATTTTGCGATGACATTTGCTTGAGCATAGATCTGCTTCATGGCCGGGCTGGCGCAAACGAAGTTAACGCCATCGCCCAGTGGCACGACCTCAGACTGGCTCTCGTGAAACGGCTCTTCCACGGGAACCGGACGCAGCAGGGCGAGAGGCTCCTGCAGGTGCTGGTGAAAGGCGGCTTGCAGCTCTGCTTCTTCCAGGGGTTGAGAGAGGTAGTCCAGCGCACCCATGCGGACGGCCAGTGCCGCACTGCGCGCATCGCTACCCGGGCCAAACATGATTATCTTCAAGTCAGGGTGCAGCTCGCGGGCCTGTTGCAAGGTTCGCAACCCGTCACCGCCTGGCACCTCCAAATTCATCAGCACCAGTTCAGGAATGGGCGTATGCCGGAGTCGCTCCAGTGTGTCTTGGCCCGACAGGGCGCTCTCAAACCGGTATTCGCGCATTGGTAGAGACAAAGAGTGGGCATTCACAACAAGTACCAGGGGACCGGGAGTGGCTGACATTGCCAACGTAGCCATTTCAATCTTCTCCTTGTGAAAACTCCTCGGTACTAGTTGGGAATGTCTCCCGTACTACGGACAGCCGGGGAAAATCTCAACCAGGTAACTCGAGGAGATTACTGCCTTAGAAGTGAGAGACCGTTTCTCTTCACCGCGACGGTGTCTAGATTTGACGGCCAAGGTTGTTGTTTGGGACCCGAATTATCGGGGCGTCGATACTTGCCACAAATCTTGCAGTGACACCTACAGTCACTTGTGGGTGCGGTGTAAACAATTACTCATACTTTTCCTCATTGAAAGTCGGAGCTGGCCATCTATCGCCAAACCGCCTCCACTTTTGTAAACAAATGGACAACAAGCAGAATTTTGTTCCGAAATAAATTGTTCACTTCATTCAATCCACGGCATTTACACGGGAAAAAACGGTCGGTGGGCAGCTCTTTTTGAGATCTTCTTAGATCAAGGCGATTTGGCGTCGCATTTGCAATTGTGTCTTCCAGATGCCGCTCGCCAAGCCAATTAAGACTGGTCAATCCCAGGCTATTACAGCAGCCAGACCCTATGACGACGCGCTGCCTACCAGCATTCTTTTTGGATCTTCCACCGTGATGTCTCGTCTTCGCGAGGTAGTTGATCAGATCTCGCGTGTTTCCATACCGGTCTTTATCTTTGGCGGAACCGGGACCGGCAAGGAAGCTCTCGCAACTTATATCCACCACAATTCACCGTGGCGAGAGGGTCCGTTTCAAAAGATTAATTGCGCCGCGATCCCCAGGAACCTGCTGGAATCCGAGCTATTCGGATCTGAGGCTGGGGCTTTCACTGGCGCCCGCGTCACCACAAGAGGGCTGCTTGAGCTTTCTCATTCGGGGACCTTGTTGCTCGACTACATCTCCGAATGCGATCTTGGCCTGCAAGCGAAGCTGCTCCATTTTCTTCAGGACGGCAGCTTCAGCCGAATCGGGGGCAGTGAAGAAATCCATGTCAGCGCCCGGGTCATTTGCCTCGCTAATGTTTCCCTGGAACAGGAAGTCGAGTGCGGCCGTTTCCGGGAAGACTTGTTTCACCGAATTGCCGGCATCAGCCTGCACGTGCCGTTGCTAAAGGAACGACTCGAGGACTTGCCTGCTATCGCCGCATATCTAATGGACCAGATTGCAGCAAGTTTCGGAGTCGAAGCGCCAATCCTGTCACATGATCTCGTCCGTCGTTTGCTTCGCTATCGCTGGCCAGGCAACATCCGGGAACTTGAAAATGTTCTGCGACGCTATGTTCTGTTAGGTACGCCCGAGGCGCTACTGGAAGGATTCAGGCACTCGCAAACCCTGGTTCCAGTGTGTGAGCTTAGGCCGGCGAAAGGCTCGACATTTAAAACTCGAACCCGCCAGCTCGTAAAGCATGCGGAGGCGCTTGCGATTCTGCAAGCGCTGGAGGAACATGATTGGCATCGCGCGAACTCGGCGCGGTCACTCAACATCAGTTTGCGCGGCCTGCTTTATAAAATGCGTAGCGCTGGAATCAGTGGCTCCGCTCTCGATAGAAACCCACAGCCACGAATGTCAGCGGCACTACCGGGCAGTCTCCTGAACGAGTCGTAGCATCATCGGATGTTCATCAAGATCGTTTGGACTGCGATGGGCCCGTGAGCTAACTACCAGGCCTCACTTGGGTCCATTTGATCGCTCCGGAAGAGTTGCAGGATAAGTTCCGCGGCAAACCCTACACCGACATTGGTTCGAGTCACGAAACCCTTGCCGTAAAGGAAGGCTTTGCTCCTGACTTGGGCTAGCGGTGTGACCGCCACTTGCACCTCTACCGCTGCACTTAAGTCCGGAACATTTGGGCACAAGATATAAGCACCAGCAACGCTCACGTCCCGGGTCACGCCGCTAGTTGAAATCCACTTGCCTGCGGCGTTCTTCCATCTGAACCGTACCCGAGCCGAAACCAGGTAACGCTTCCTGGCCCTTCTTTCCCTTTGAGCCTGTGTTTCCTCCCGGTCTAGCAACGCTTCCTCCCCGGATCGGGGTGGTTTTCCCGACCAGAAGCCCATCCCTGGCCAGGCCCGTCAGACAAGGAGTTTCAACGTGGCGCAAGGGCTCCGTTGAATTCGTTGCACGATTAAGACCGAAGCAGTCGAACAGATTAGCTAGGCGACTTTAAGGGGACCCGAGTTCGGAACAGGCTCAAGGCAATCGCAGTCCAACTCCAAGGCCACCGCCTGGTGAATTGCGGCAATCGAGACCAAAATCTTACAGGTATCGTTCTGCCGAACGACCGTACCTTCCAAGCCCAGAAACGGACCAGTTCGCACTCGCACCCGCATACCGCCGTCGACTATAGAATGCCTCTCTAACTTAGTCGCCTCAGCCTGACAGAGCCGGACAGCCTCGATTTCCGCGACCGGAATGGGGACTGGGCGACCGTTCGCTGAAAGTATGCGTATAACCCCCGGGGCACTTAACACCAAGGCTCTCTGAGAGAAGCAGATCCTCGTAAATACATATCCAGGGAAGAGTGGCGCATTAATTCGAACCGTACGGTCTTTCCATTTGCTCTCCAGGCGAAAAGTGGGGCAGAAGACCTCGACACCCTTGAATTCAAGTTGCTGCGCCACGGCTTTTTCATGACGTGGCTGAGTGTAGGCAGCGTACCAGTTGTGATCAGCGCCAATCGACGAAATGGAGCTTAAGTGCAAGAATTTATCTCCCCAATTGACGTTTTTTACAGGGCTTCGCCAACGTGACTTACAGGCTGTCACCACTCCAAAGAAATGTGCCGGATCGGGGGCGGGGGCGAGGGTCAGCTAGTTTAATCCGAGTCGGCCAGACTTTGGTTGAACCTAGAGTGACCGGACTATAGCTAAATCCTCTACTACATTGCAATGGGCACAAAGTTGTCTCAGGTTACTGGCTATAAAGAACTACGCTCTTCTCCATGTACTACTCAATTGCGATAGGCACTAACTAGTGCGAAATTGGTACTTGTGACTATTGGAAATGAGAAGAACTTCTCTATCGAGAGGGTCGACTGTACACAGGCCGACGAACCACAGCGCTTAGCCGTTGTGGCGAGATTTTCCCGATAAGACATGTCACCAAAGCAGTGTCCCTTTCAGACAAGACGGCCCGGAGCCAGGCCTTGGAAATCGACGACCGCCCATCCCCTCAGTGTGGCACAGTAAGGTCATGGGCTCTTCCGAGCAACTGCCGTCCGACGCAAGAGCGGCATTTCAGTATCCCGACTTTCGGCGGTATCAACTCGCGCGCCTCTTCACAGTGATGGCCAGCGAGATGCAATCGGTAGCGGTCGGCTGGCAAATCTACGAGATCACCCGCCGGCCTCTTGACCTTGGACTGGTCGGCTTAGTGCAGTTCACGCCCGTGCTTCTGCTGTTTCTGGCAGCGGGCCATGCGGCAGATCGGTTCAACCGGCGCAACATCGTCGCCATCTGTTACACCCTTTTGGGAGTAGCGTCGGCAACATTGCTGTGCCTGACCGTGCGGGGCAATCCTTCGGTTCGTGCGATCTACGGTGCGCTGGTGATTGTTGGAGTAGCGAGGGCCTTCAACGGGGCGGCTGGACAATCGATGCTGCCTTCACTCGTCCCGGAGGAGCACTTTCCCAATGCTGTCGCCTGGTCCTCGACCGTCTTTCAAACTGCAACCATCGTCGGGCCGGCCCTGGGTGGCCTGGTGTACGCGGCTTTCCGGGGACCTGCTGCGGTGTATCTGTCTTCTTTCGTCGCAGCGACCATCTCTATCTTGGCGGTTTCCAAGATCCAGCTGCGCCCTTCGTCCAGTAAACGGGAGCCTGTCAGCCTGAATACCGTGCTGGCAGGGTTTCGCTACATCTGGCAGCACAAGCTGATCCTTGGTTCGATCTCCCTGGATTTGTTTGCCGTCCTGCTTGGTGGAGCGGTCGCGCTCCTGCCGGTGTATGCGAAGGAGATTTTGCGCACCGGCCCATGGGGACTGGGTATCCTGCGTAGCGCGCCAGGAGTGGGTGCGCTGTTGACGGCACTGCTGCTGGCGAATCGGCCGTTGCGCCGTCGTGCAGGAGCCACCATGTTGTGGTGCGTGGCCGGTTTCGGAGCGTTCACGATTGCGTTCGGTCTCTCGCACAGCTTAATCGTCTCTGTCATTTCCCTGCTGTTCGTGGGCGCCGCTGACATGGTCAGCGTGATTGTGCGCGGCACGCTCGTGCAATTGGCCACACCCGACGAAATGCGCGGCCGGGTGAGCGCGGTGAACTCCATCTTCATCGGCGCGTCGAACGAATTCGGCCAATTCGAATCAGGCATCACCGCACAGTGGTTGGGGGCGGTGCCGGCAGTCATCCTTGGCGGCGCTGGAACACTCCTTGTGGTAGCGGTATGGGCTTGGATGTTCCCTGAATTGCGCAAGGCCGATTCATTGCGCGCCGCGGAGCATTCGCCCAAAACGCAAGTCGTGGCATGAGGGCGACGAATGCGTACCTCCAAGTGTTGCCGGCGTTTTCACCGAGCCGGCATTGCGACTTGGGAGCCAGAGCTGATTCGGGTTATAGTTGCCGTAAGTCGCCACACGCACACGAATGCTACTTCCTGAACATCTCGCGCTCCTTCGAGGAGGGCTTTCTTGAATCTCGTGAGGATTAGTATCAAGAGGTTGTGCCAGGCGATTGCGCTGGTTCTGGCTTTTCCGGCCGCTGTCCTTACGCTTTTCGGCCGCATCAAGCCGGTATATACGTTCTTCGCGCAGTCCTTCGCGCTTGGCGCGGGATTGCCTGGCAGCTATCTTCGTGCGGCTTATTACAAGATGACCTTGCGTAAGTCTTCACTCGACGTCACGCTCGCATTCGGGACCTACTTCGTGCAGCCCGACATCATGCTGGAAGAGGGTGTCTCGATCGGCGCGTACTGCGTGATCGGGCCGTCTTCCATCGGCGCTCGTTCGCAGATCGCGTCGCATGTGCTGATACCCAGTGGACGCCGCCAGCATGTGCGCAACCCCGACGGCACGCTCAGCGACACCATCAGCGATCCCACGCGCATCGGCGCGGACTGCTGGATTGGCGACGGCGCAATCGTCATGGCCGATCTCGGCGAAAGCGTCACGGTGGGAGCCGGTTCGGTCGTAACCCGCTCCGTGCCCGCCGGGTCTGTCGTAGCCGGCAATCCCGCACGGCCTCTCCAACGCGCATCCAGTTCGGAAGCTGCCGCACTTGAGACCGTCGTCCGTCAATCGTAATGTCTACTTTCGCCGGCAACCAAGAATCTGAGATCCGAGTAGTGAAGAAGCCCCGTATCAAGGTGTTGATCACGGTGCGCGAACTCAACCAGGGCGGCGTTGAGCGCGATGCCGCCAAAATCGCCACGCACCTCGATCGCGAGCGCTTTGATCCTCACGTGATGGCGTTCTGGGCGCATGGCTTCCGCTATGACGAACTGCGAGCGGCAGGCGTTCCGGTGATCGAAATTCCCGTGCGCTCGCTTACATCAGTCGAGACACTTCGACTCGCCGCAGATTTTCGCCGGTACATCATTCAGCACGGCTTCCAGGTTGTGCATTCCTACGACGCCAGCTATATCTTCGCCTGCGCCGTCGCGCGTCTCTCCGGCGTGCCGGTAACCATCGGCAGTCAGCTTAGTTATCTCGACACCGTCGATAAACGCACGCAGATGTGGCTACGCCGGGCTGACCGTGTGCCCCATACCATGCTGGCGAACTGTGAAGCCCTTCGCCGCTACCTTATCGAGGACTGGCACCTTCCCGAAAACCGGGTTGAAATGATTTACAACGGAGTCGATACTACACAGTTCTACCCGCCGGAGTCGCGCCCGGCGAAGCCATCGATGATCGGCATCGTCTGCGCGCTTCGACCCGAGAAGAACCTGCCCCTGCTGCAACAGGCGTTCGCGAGAGTGCACGCCTCGCATCCGGAGGTCAGGCTGGTCATCGTCGGCAGCGGAGTGGAGCTCAAGTCGCTTCAGGAGAACGCGGCGCGGTTGGGGATAACCGATGCGATCGACTTCATCCCGGCCACGCGCGACGTTCCTGACTGGCTTCGCAAGATGGACATTTTCGTGTTGCCCTCGTATTCCGAAGCATTTTCCAATTCGCTGCTGGAGGCGATGGCCTGCGGCTGCGCGGTCATTGGTTCGCGTGTGGGCGGAATGCCAGAGCTGACGGGGGCTAACGAAGAACGCGGATTGCTCTTTCCCAGTGGCGATGCCGACGAGTTGGCGAATCAACTGGAACGCCTGATTACAAATGACACGTTGCGCCGCGATCTTGGTGTGAAAGCCGCGAAGTTCGCCAAAGAGAGCTTGTCCATCGAAATTGCTGCCGAACGAACCGGCGCCATGTACGAAAGGCTGCTCGCAAAGAAGACCCGCAGGAGATAGCTTGCGTCACGAGATGACGCTGCGCGTCGTTCGCCGCGCCGCCGGCCTGAGTCGAACCATTTTCCTTATTGCCCAAGCTAAGAAAACAACGTTTGGTACCACGAATAGAATGATCTTCCACTCGGCTGCGGGCCGAGCGACCAGCGTAGCCGCAATGACGATGACCATAAAGCAGCAGACTAAGAGAGTCGCTACAAACAAGGGAAAGAAGAAGCTCTTCACGTTGCGCCTCGGATTTCGACGAATCTACACTTTCATCCCCATTTCTGACCCTATGCGTCTCCTGCAACAGGCTTGCCAATCGTCTACACTGGATAGTTCTTACCCTAGCGCCGCCGAGGACTGATGGGCCATCTCTTAGCGAAATACGCCTTATTGATTGTTTGCGGCGCGCCTTTTGTTTATTACTTTCTCTCCCTGTTCAGTTCATGGCGATACTTCCTTTCCCGTGAGAACGCGGTTGACTCGCATTCTGCCTACACACCTCCGGTCAGCATTCTCAAACCAGTTCGTGGACTCGATCCCGATGCCTACGAAAACTTCGCCAGCTTCTGCAAACAGGATTATCCAGCTTATGAAATTCTGTTTTGTGTAGGCGACGCTTCCGATCCTGTGGTTCCCGTCATCCAGAAGCTGGCGATGGACTTTCCGGAACATGACATCCGATTGCTCTACGGCTCGGGGCGCGACGCCACCAACGACAAAGTGGCCAAGCTGGCTCGCCTCACGCAGGAAGCTCATTACGATACGCTCGTGATCAACGACAGCGACGTGCGGGCCGAGGCGAATTATCTACGGAAGGTCGTGGCTCCGCTAGCGAACCCAAGCGTGGGCGCGGTCACTTGCTTCTACGTCCCGACCCACGAGACATCGCTCGTGCAGCGCTTGCAGTCGGTCGGCATGCTCTCCGACTTTTATCCGGGCATCCTGGTGGCGTGGCTCCTGGACGGCATAAAGTTCGCATTAGGACCAACCATCGCTACCACTCGCCAACGGATCAAGGGCTTCGGCGGATTTGAAGCCATCGAGAATCGTCCCGGCGACGACCTGCTCGTCGGACGACTAATCGCCGAACAAGGCTACGAAGTAAAGTTGCTGCGATATTGGATCGATACAGTCGCTGACTTCCACTCCATGCGCGACCTCGTACTCAAACGCCTGCGCTGGATGACTGTGATGCGCCACATGCGTCCATGGGGACACATCGGGCTGATCTTCACTCTGGGATTGCCGTGGGCGATCATCGCGGGACTGGTGGCGCATTCCGCGCGCGTTGGCCTTGCGTACCTTGGAATTTATCTCGCCCTGCGCATCGCAATGACCTGGCTCATCGGAAGCTGGGGACTCAAGCAGCCCTTCCACCTGCGCTATCTGCTGCTGATCCCGGTGTGGGACGCTCTGGCCGTGGGTATCTGGCTGCGCAGCTTCACCCGCAAGACAATTAGCTGGCGCAATCACGAGTACTACATCCGGAATGGGGAGTTGGTGCCGGTAAGTTCCGCAGCAGATTAACGCCGGTGGAAGCACCAGGCTTCAGCCCGGTGAACACACGCTCTCCAAAAAAAATGGCGCACCGTTTGGAACTTTGTCCCACGCATAAATGCGTGGGCTTCCACCCTTGCCGCTCCTACACCAGCGTCTTATCCAGCGCCCTCTTTTCAGCCTTGCGCTCGTTGCGCGTCTTGCGCCAGTTCACCTTCGGCGTGAACAGCGACGTGTCGATGCGGTCGCGATACTTCATCGCGATGTGGATCATGCGAGTCGAGCAGCGTGTCCGACAGATTGTGCGGCTTCAATCCCAGGTCGACCAGGCGCGAGTGCTTGGCGTTGTAGTAATGCTCTTCGGCTTCGACGCGCGGATCGGGCAGGTGATCGATCTCAACCGTTAAGCCGATTTCCTTGCCGGCATGCTGCACCATTTGCGCCAGCTCCAGCACGGTGAACTGCTCGGTGAACTGGTTGAACACGCGGAACTCGCCTTTGTTCGCCGGATTCTGGCAGGCAATCTCAAGGCAGCGCACCGTGTCCTGAATGTCGAGGAAGCCGCGCGTCTGTCCGCCCTTGCCGTACACGGTCAGCGGATATCCCAGCGCCGCCTGCGCGCAGAAGCGATTCAGCACTGTGCCGAAGACTTCGTCGTAGTCGAAGCGATTGATGAGCGCGTCATCCATCGCGGTCTCGTCGGTCACCGTCCCGTACACCACGCCCTGGTTGAGGTCGGTCGCGCGGATACCCCAGATCTTGCAAGCGAATGCGATGTTGTGGCTGTCGTGCACCTTTGACAGGTGATAGAACGAGCCGGGCTGCTTGGGGAACGGCAGCACGTCGCTGCGGCCGTTGTGCTCGATCTTGATGTAGCCCTCTTCGATGTCGATGTTGGGCGTGCCGTACTCGCCCATGGTGCCCAGCTTCACCAGGTGGCAGTCGGGCGCAAGGTCGTGCATGGCGTAGAGCAGGTTCAGCGTGCCCTCAACGTTGTTGAGCTGCGTGAAGACGGCGTGCTGGCGGTCGATCATCGAATACGGCGCGGAGCGCTGCTCGGCGAAGTGAATGATCGCGTCCGGCTCCCATGTGCGAATGAACTCGGCGAGGAAGTCGTAGTCGCAAATGTCGCCGACGAAGGAGTCGATGGTCTTGCCGGTGAGCTGGTTCCACACGTTCAGGCGCTCGGCCAGCGGGCGAATCGGCGTCAGCGTCGGCGCGCCAAGCTCGTGGTCCCAGTGACGGCGAACAAAATTGTCGACGATGGCGACATCATTGCCCTTCGCGGAAAGATACAGCGCCGTTGCCCAACCACAGTAGCCGTCACCACCCAGCACGGCAATTCTCATCTTGCGCTCCTATAAATCTTGATCTTGATTGCGGATGAAATTTGTGAACTCGAACCTATGATTTTACTTGGCAGCCGAGATTGGTTCCGGAATTTCCGAACCCGCATCACGTGCGGCCTTCGTGCCGGAACCAGTGCCGTTCTTCTTCAGCCGGCTGAGTTCGAAGAAGCCGCTCGCTATGCCATGCTTCATGGCCAGCGACGACTCGACGCCGCAGGTGCATCCCGGACACTCGCGCCGCAACATGGCCTCAGCCTGCTGTGCGATAAGCCTCGGATTGCAGCACGGTCCGCCAGCTTCTCGCGCAGGATGTTCCCTACCGGCGGCAGGGGATAGCATCCCGTCAGCACATCTCCATTAGACATGACGAAGACTTGCAGATATCCCAGCACACACGATGGCTCCGACAAATTCTCGCGATTGTAATAACGGCGGATGTAATCGACCTCGTACGAGGGTCGCCGGACGTTGAGAAAATTTCCGATCCGTTGTACCTCGTCGCGGTCAGGCCACATCGACGTGAGGTCGGCGTTCTCGAGGAAAGAGAGGCTTGTGCTCAGGATGTTGAATTCCAAGTGCGCGCCCACGGCTGCCGCACGTTCGGCGAGCTCATCCAATTCGCCCGCTGACATCTTATTCAGCGTCACTGAAATCGCTAGCCGCTTGCCCTTGAGCAGAGCAAGACCATCCATGCCCAAGTCGAAGTAGCCGCGAATGCCGCGGATCAGGTCGTTGCTCTCCTTGAGTCCGTCGATGGATACGGCAACATCGGTAATGGCCGACGCATTGACATCTTTATGCAGCTTCTTCAGCGCCAGCCCGTTGGTTTGCAGGATGATGCGCTTGAAGCGGCGCGCATTCGCTTTGTCCAGAATCTCGAACAGGTCTTTGCGCAACAGGGGCTCACCGCCGGTCAGCCGCAGCCCGTGAATGCCGCAATCGTAGATCTCGTTCAGCAGATCGACTGCGCGCTCGGTGGTAATGACGTCGGCCCAGCGTGTCTTCCAGTAGTCGCAACTGATGCACTTCGCCTGGCAGTTCTCCGTCAGCTTGATGTGCGCGGAGAGCGGCTGTATGCGCGACGGCAACAGCTTGGGCGAAATGTTGGTCCCCATCCAGACGCGGGGCAGATAGGTTACAGACATCAACGAGCTCCGGCGGGCAGCGCCTGGTTGGTCACCAGAAACTTGCCCCCACTTGAAGCTAGGATAACGACATTCTGCGAATCCACCAAACCCCGCAGGTGCGCCAACTCCTCTTCCGGGAGGAACAGGTACTCGCGTTGCGAGGCGTGCCAGAGATCCGTCAACTGCTCATCATTTAGAAACACATTCGGCGCGCCCGGAGCATACGAGCCATAGATCAGGTTCATCTGCCGCCCATGCCACAGCAGCCCCGGCCGGTTTGTATAAAAGAAGACCGACGAGAACGGATAATAGTGCCCGAACGTGATGATCTGCCCGTCAGGAGAATGCTGCAGCACGGCCTCAAGTGGCTGCGACGACAGGTATGGATCGAACTGCACCATCGCCAATCTTGCCGCCTGGTAAAACAGAATCATCATGACGACGGCCGACAGAAAAGCGCGCGACCGATGCCAGGCGAGCATGCCAATTGCCCCAACGATGAATGCCGCCGCCGCCAGCGTTAGCGGCAGGCGCATGTAAGCGAATGACGGCAGGGTAAGGTCCTGCATGTGGCCCAGCGAGAGCCTGTAATTCGATTGCTTGCTGACCGCCTGCGAAATGTCGCCGATTGCCGGCAAATTGCGGACCGCGATCAGTATGCCAATGCAAGCCGCCCCGCAGGCCGCGCTTAACGCTCCGAGAAATCGCGTGCCCCACTCCACCCAGCGGCCGCCCATCGCCATGGCCGAGCCCAACAACAACGCCAGCGCCGGGTAGCACGGCATCGAGTAGTACTCCTGCGTAGTCGAGAAGGTAAAGAACACGAGGATGAATCCTGCCCAACACAATGCCAGCAGGCGCGTGCGTCCGGCGCGATCAACCGGCTTATACGACAGCTTGGCCACCGCCGGAAAGTACACGCTGAACGGAAACAGCCACAGCAGGTGGAATCCCCAGAACAGCGCTCGCGGCACCGTGCTGTAGTCGCGCGGATAACGCAGGTTCAAAAAGCGCAGAAGCTGCTCGTTGATGAAGTAGAACCAGAGAAAGCCGTGATACTCGCCGGGGCCGCTGTGCATCGTGAAGGCGAAGTACGGCGGATTGCGCAGCGTCGCCAGCACGTGCCACGGCACGGCAATCGCCAACGCGATCAGGGCTCCGGTGAACGGATGCAACCGCTTCCATGTCCGGCCGGAGAAAAGTTGCTGCGTACATGCCAGATAGACCAATCCGGCGCCAACCGGGAAAACCACGCCGATCAGACTCTTCAGCAGCAATCCCACGCCCATGCTGGCGGCCAGGACGTAAGCCCAGGCGCGCGGATGCGGCTCGTCTTCATCCAGCGCGCGCAAGAACGCCCACATTGCCAGCGCGATGGTGAACGTCAGCATCACGTCAGGAATCAGCACCCGGGTAAATAGGAACAGGCCGACACAAATGGCGATGCTGAGCCCTGCGTACAGTCCGGCTTTTCGTCCGAAAGCCCAGATGCCAAATGGCTGCGGTCAGCCACGCAAGAGCGATCGACGAGAGCGCAATTGGAATGCGCGCCGCCCAGTCGTGTACGCCAAAAACTTTGTAAGAGCCGGCAATCAGCCAATAAATCAGCGGCGCTTTTTCAAGATAAGGGACGCCATCCAGCCGCGCGGTTACATAGTCGCCGGAGGTGAGCATGTTGCGCGCAATCTGCGCCTGGACAGCGTCGACGTCGTCCTGCAAATGAGGCGGTGAGATGATGCACGCGAGATAGATGAGGGCCGAGCAGAGGATGACGATCAGGTAGAGATCGCGATTCCCTCGGGTTGTAGTTGTTGTTGCCGCGTCGACGTCCACGTCGACTGCTGTATACGCCATCTTTTCATCCATTGGAACAGGATCATCAACCCCCAGAGGTGATATCCGACATTGATGCGCCTCTCGGTGTGCTCTTTCAGGAGCCGGTTGACTTCGTCTGCTCGAAACAGGCTGGGATATTCTGCGAGACCTGTATTCAGTGTATCAACAAGCATTGGGCGCAGTATGCCGCGAAGCCATTCATGGGCCGGGATGTCGAACCCCTGTTTACTGCGGCTCAAAACCATCGCCGGCAGCTTATCGCGCATGGCCTCTTTCAGCAGAAACTTCTGCTTCGATCCGCGAATCTTAAGCTCGGGCGGAAGAGTTGCGGCAAACTCAATGATGCGGTGATCGAGGAACGGCGGCCGCACCTCGACCGAGTGCGCCATGCTCATGCGATCCGACTTCACCAGGATGTCGTCCGCCAGGTAGTACTGCTGATCGAAACGCAGATACGATCCCAGGCCGTTTCGTACTCCGCCATCGCCATCGGGACCGTAGAGAAGCTGGTTCATGGCGCGCGGAAAGTCGCCCGCCATCAGGCTCTCTTTGCCGTCTTCGGAAAACGTTCCGTTCCAGTACACGTGTGCCCGTGCCGGAGACATCAGCGAGCCTTCCAACAGCCGCTTCAGCTTGTATTCCAGGCCGATCTTCTCGTCGGAAACGGGCATCCGCCGCAGCGCGCTCAAGCGCCGCTTGCAACGTGGGACGCGGGAACTTGCGCAGAACCTTCGCAAAGTCATTCGCCCGATACGTCAGATAGCCGCCGAATAACTCGTCGGCGCCTTCGCCGCTCAGCGCAACCGTCGTGCGCGCCTTGCACATCTTCGACAGGAACCACACCGGCAACGCACCGGCATCGGCACTGGGCTCGTCGGAGTAATAGGCAAACTCCTCGGATCGCGCCTTCGAGATCCTGGCCGGGATGAAGGTCGAACTGCTCGTGCTCCGTGCCGTAGGCGCGCGACCACTTCCTTGATGTACGGCGTTTCGTCGAAGCTGCGGCCGTCGAACGATACGGAGAAAGTCTTCAAGCGCGAAGGCGACGCCTGCGTTGCGTAGTGAAGGATGGTCGAAGAATCCACGCCTCCACTCAACCAGATTCCCAGCGGCACGTCCGATACCAGATGCTCAGCGGTAGATTGCCGCATCAGCGAATCGAACTCTTCCTTGGCCGAATCCAGCGTCCATGGCTGATAGCGCTGTTCCGGCAGCGTCCAATACGGCTCGCTGATGATGCGGCCGTTGCGCCACTCCACCCACGTCCCCGGCAGAACCTTCTCGATGCCGTCGACCAACGTCCACGGCGCGGGAACGTAGTTCATGGACAGATAGCAATCCAGCCCTTCCATGCTGAGGTTGCGCTCAATCTCAGGATGAACAAAGATTGCCTTCAGCTCCGAGCCAAAGAACAGGTCACCGCGGCGCTGCGCAATGTAAAGCGGCTTGATGCCGATGCGATCGCGCGCCAGCACCAGCCTACGTTCGGAATTCACCCAAAGCGCCACTCCGAACATGCCGCGCAACCGGCGGAAGCAATCCGTATCCCACTCGAGAAATGCGTGCAGAACCGTCTCGGTGTCGCAATGGCTGACGAACGTGTGCCCCAGCGCCTCGAGCTCGCGGCGCAACTCCATGTGGTTGTAGATCTCGCCGTTGAAGACGATTGTGGTGTCGCCGTCGGGGCTGGTGATGGGCTGGTCGCCGCCTTCGAGATCGATAATCTTCAGGCGTGCTGCGCCTAGTGAACAGATGGAAGACTGAAAGACGCCCTGCTGGTCAGGACCGCGGTGATTGAGGGTAGCAGTAGCGGATCGAATTCGGTCGGGATCTGGCGACCAGTTTTTATGAGTAAATCCGGCTATGCCACACAATTTTTTTCGATACTCCGCGGGGACGTTCTCAGGTTGGTGCCGCTGCCGCTTCAGCTCTGCCTAATGCGGTCTATCCGGCACCGTTACAGATAGATGACCTGAGTATAGAGGTCGATGCAAGTGAGACACAACTCGCAGGCATGCGTGCGACACCCCGTTGGCGCAGGATAACAGCTTGCAATTCTGCTATTTAGAGGTATGATGTGCATCAACTTTGCCGCCCGCTTCGAAAGGACGCGGCGCGCCGACTTCATGAAACTTCCTTTTCAGCGAACCAGCACTGGCGCTACGGGACTGGCCCCGACGTGTACTGAGTTCCCGCCGCTCGATGGGGCTGAAATTTCTGCCATGGTTCATGGCACCCGCCTCGGTGGCGACTTCTATCACTTCATGCGCACGACTCCGCAGCGCGTGGTGTTTGGATTGCTCGACGTTGCGGGCCAGCGCACCGAGAACCAGCACATTATCGCCGCCACACGGACCGCATTCCTGGAAGCTGCGGCCGCCAGGTTCGGAGATGTGGACGTCAACGAAGCCGATGCCATGATGGAATTCTGCATGGATTTGAATGCCACCATCCGTCGCAGCGCCTCGGCGATTTGCGTCTGCGCCGCTTTCGTCGGCTGCTATAGCGAGGACTTCGGCACCATCTGCTACGTCAACGCCGGGCATACTCCCGGTCTGCTGCGCCACGGCAATGAAGTGACAGAACTGCGTGCTACTGGTCTGCCGCTAGGATTATTTGCGGCTTCCACCTACGAAGCGCCCACCGCTTTCCTGGCGCCCGGCAGCGCATTATTGCTGGCCTCGCGCGGAGTGGTCGAGGCAATGCGCCGGAAAGAAGAATTCGGGCTCCAGCGGGTGAAGGAACACTTCGCCGGCATACCGATGAATAGCGCAAACGTGGTCGCTGCCAGCGTGCTCGACGCGGTGCGCCAGCACCTCGGCTCCCATCCCGTCACCAACGATCTCACTACACTCGCCCTGGTCCGCCAACCCAAGTAAAAAGCGATCTAGTACTGACCGTACCTTCCTCTAACCGACTCGAATAGCTTTTGCGAGTCGTAACCGATGCCGTCCTTGAAAACGACTTCGACGTTCTCAACATCTTCGATTTTGCTAGCCGGATTGCCTTTGATCACAACAAGGTCGGCATTCTTCCCGGCAGCAATTGTGCCAATCTCATTCTGTCGGCCCATGTAAGTCGCGCCGTTCAAGGTTGCGATCTTGATTGCTTCGACCGGGGTGAATCCGGCCTCGACCAGCAGCTCGATTTCGCGCTGATCGCCGAAGCCCGGGAGTGTGCCGCCGTTGCCTGTGGGATCAGGACCGGCGAGCAACAATCCGCCCGCTTGTGCAAACTCATACTCCAGCTTCATATCGCGCTGAAACATCTCGGCCGAGTTCCCGGGAGGTCTTGAAGCGCGAAGATTTCGCGCATAGAGGAACGCGGTGCGCGCTTCGGGAGTCATGGCATCAAGCACTGCCGGCCGGAGAGGAGGCCGCCCCGGAACCGAATGCTCGAACACCGGCAAAGTCGAGGTGACGGCAACGTGATGCTTCACCAGCAACGCGATCAACTCTTTTGCTTCAGGAGAATCCGGCGCCATCTTCTCCAACGTGGAGCCGCCACCGCCCTTCGGGCACTTGTCAGGCTGCTTATCAGGATCGAGCTGCGTGTTGACGAAGAAGCCGTGCTCCAGGTCGTCGATGCCGAGCGCAACCGCCTCGGGATAGGTCACCGAGCACAGATGTCCGGTGATTTTGAGCCCCCGCTTGTGCGCCTCTTCGATCGCCGCCTTCAACTCGTCGCGTGTGATGTCCATGTATGCCTTGAACGAGGTGACGCCCTGATCGGCCCAGTAGTTCACCAGTCGCCGTGCGTCGTCGGGCCCGGTGAGCTGATGCATCTGCATGAAGAGATACGAATTCGCGCCTTCGAGGTAAGGCCCGGTCACGTCGATGTGCGGACCGGGCACAAGGCCTGTGTCGATCATCTTCTTAAGATTCAGATCAGCGTAAGTCTCGACGCTTCCTGTGGTGCGCATCGTGGTCACTCCTGCCGCCAGATAAAGCCGCGGCGACGAGAAGGTCATCTGCGGCACCAGCAGCGGAGCTTCCCATGCACCGGTCGCGTCAAGGTCGGGACGCGCGATGTGATAGAGATGATTGTGCATGCCGACGATGCCGGGTATCACGGTGTAGCCGCGCAGGTCGAGGGCGACCACCCCGTCGGCCTTTGGAACATCGGCTCCCGGCACAATCGCAGAGATTTTGCCTGCCTCGATCACAATGTTCTGGTCCTCAACGGCGGGGTTCCCGGTTCCGTCAATCACACGAACATGCGCGAGTATCACTCGCGGAGAGTTCACCCGGACATACTTCTGGGTCAGCGACGAAAGCGATGACGTCGGCTGAGCCTGAAGCGGCACGAACCAAAGCAGGATGAAAAGGACGCTGAGGTGAAGGTTCTTGAATGCGCGAGACATGCGCGCCATTGTAACGCTTCAATCGGGCAACTTGGCTAACCCCCATGGACTAATAAATTGGTTACAATTAAGTTACAGGGTGTCCTCCGAACAACGTCCGCAGGAATTTCAGTTTGACCTCTCAGGGGGCCATCTGGCGCTCGACTTCGCCAACAGCGTCAGCCGGCGCGACTCTCCCGAGAAAACCGTCGAACATCTAAATAGCCACGACGATCTGATCGGGTTTGCGCGGCAAAGTAAGCTCATTGCATCTACGGAGGCCGAGGCCCTTCGCCGCAAAACCGAGTCGCAGCCGCGACCAGCGGCGCAGGCTCTACGGACGGCGATTGCAGTTCGGGAAGCAATGTTCCGCGCTTTTCTGGCGCTCGCACATGGAAAGCAACCATTGCCACAGGACGTTGGACTGATCGATCAGACGGCGACCGAGGCCTTGCAGCATCGTCATATCGTTCGCGTCAACGGTGGTTACGAATGGAAGTGGGATGATGAGCCGATGCTGGAGAGGATTCTCTGGCCGATTGTCGAGTCGGCGGCGGAGTTGTTGACCTCGCCCGACCTGAAAAAGGTCCGCGAATGCGAAGCCTCAGATTGTTACTGGCTCTTCCTGGACAACAGCCGCAACCGCAGCCGGCGCTGGTGCACCATGAGCGCCTGCGGGAACCGTGAGAAGGCCCGGCGGCACTATCGCAGGCAGCACTCTCACTGATCTAGCGCGCCCCTACGCGAACGCGCTCTCCTCGTACGTGCCGTAGACCTCGCGCAGTGCGTCGCAGATCTCGCCGACGGTCGCGTAGGCCTTCACCGCATCGATGATGAATGGCATCGTGTTCACGGCAGAAATCTGCCCATTGTCGGCAGCCTTGGGCTCTTGAGCGGCCGCTTTCTTCAGAGCATCGAGTGTGCGCCGGACCTCTTCGTTCGAGCGGCGTGCCCTGAGCTTGTTCAGTTTCGCGGTTTGGTGTCGCGCCACCTCTTCGCCGATGTACAGAATAGTCGGCGACTCTTCCTCGACCACGAACTCGTTGGCCCCCACCGTGATCTTCTCTTTGGCTTCGGTTGCGCGCTGGAACTGATAGCTGGCCTCGGCGATCTCCTTCTGCGGATAGCCCTTCTCGATTGCCTTCACCATGCCGCCCATGGCATCGAGCTTGTCGAAGTAGTCGAACGCGCCGTTCTCCATGTCGAGCGTCATGCGCTCGACGAAGTAGGAGCCGCCCAGCGGATCGACCGTCTGCGCCACGCCCGATTCGTAGGCGATGATTTGCTGCGTGCGCAATGCGATGCGCACCGCCTCTTCCGTCGGCAGCGCCAATGCTTCGTCGTAGCTGTCGGTGTGCAGCGACTGGGTTCCCCCCATCACCGCTGCGAGCGCCTGGATTGCCACACGCGCGATGTTGTTCATCGGTTGCTGCGCCGTCAGCGAGACACCCGCGGTCTGTGTATGGAAGCGCATGAGCCAGGTACGCTGGCTCTTCGCTCTCCAACGCTCGGTCATCAGGCGATACCATATTTTGCGCGCCGCGCGATACTTGCCGATCTCCTCAAAGAAGTCGTTGTGCGCATTGAAGAAGAAGCTTAAGCGCGGCCCGAACTCATCGAGGTCGAGCCCACGGCGCAATGCCCACTCGACGTACTCCACCCCGTCATACACGGTGAACGCCAACTCCTGTAACGCCGTCGAGCCCGCCTCGCGAATGTGATAGCCACTGATCGAAATAGTGTTGAACTTCGGCGTGAACTTGGAGCCGAACTCGAAGGTATCGATCACCAGCCGCATCGACGGCGCCGGCGGATAGATGTATTCCTTCTGCGCGATGTATTCCTTCAGGATGTCGTTCTGGATGGTGCCGGAAATATTCTTCCAGTCGGCGCCCTGCTTCTCCGCGACGGCGAGATACATGGCCCACAGCACCGATGCAGGAGAGTTAATGGTCATCGAAACTGTGGTCTTCTCCAGGTCGATGCCGTTAAACAGGATCTCCATGTCTTCCAGCGAATCGATGGCGACGCCACACTTGCCGACTTCGCCTTCGCTCATCATGTGATCGCTGTCGTAGCCCATAAGCGTCGGCAGATCGAACGCGACTGAAAGTCCTTGCCCACCGTGCGCCAGCAGATACTTGTAGCGCTCATTGGTCTCCTCAGGCGAGGCAAAGCCCGAGAACTGGCGCATGGTCCACATCTTGCCGCGATAGCCCGAGGCATGAATGCCACGCGTGTACGGCGGCTGGCCGGGATAATTCAGGTACTTGTCATAGTTCCAGTCCTCGGGAAGGTCGGCCTGCGTGTACAGACGGCGAATCGGCATGCCGGAAATCGTGGTGTAGCGGGCGTTGCCATGCTCATCAAG
Organism: uncultured Acidobacteriaceae bacterium; assembly: GCA_963819645.1. Taxonomy (GTDB): domain Bacteria; phylum Acidobacteriota; class Terriglobia; order Terriglobales; family Acidobacteriaceae; genus CAVVDY01. Next base: position 500,414 of record CAWFWZ010000001.1, on the reverse strand, counting down.
ATTGATGCCCGTGGGCTCGCCGATGGGCTTCTCCGGAGCTTTTTCGAGCGTCGGCGCAAGCGTCTTCTCGGCCCACTGTTTCTCCGACTCGGAGGGATGGCGGCCGTTCTCGAAGACGTCAGCGATCGGCGATTCAGCTACACTTTTCCCGCTATTTTTCAGCTCAGGCATGGACACTCCAAAACGGTAGGCAAACCTTGCAGTTTAGTAGATGCCTGCGGGAGGGGCAAGGAGCAGAGCAGCTGTTTGTCAGGTCTGGAGCGCCCCCGGCAAAGGAAAGCCAAATGCAGGTTGCCGAATCGTTCACAAATCTGTTTTGCGGGTCATTTCCTCACGGTAGAATGAGCGTTCTCTTAGTTGTGACAATTCACGAAGGAATCCCAGGAGGAAACATGCATTCCGGGCGTTTGTTGAGCCGCATTGTTATTCTGCTTGCTATTTTGCTAACGCTGTCATGCGCGGCGCTGGCCGGCCCGTACAACGGCGTTGTGGTGTACGGCGATAGCTTGTCTGACAACGGAAATCTCTACGGAGCGATCAGCTATCCGCCGCCGCCTTACTGGATGGGGCGCTTCTCCAATGGTCCGGTTGCCGTCGAACAGCTTGCCAGCACTCTGGGCGTTGGACTTACGGATTGGGCATGGGGCGGAGCCACGACTGGAATCGGCAATGTCGTCGACGGAGGCAGCGAACAGAACTTTGGCCTTCTCGGATTGCCCGGCATGACGACATCTTATGCGCTGACGGTCGGCAGCATTTCGCCGCAGATGGCTGCTGGTTCCCTGTTCATGGTTTGGGGCGGCCCAAACGACTTCACCAGCGACGGCCTTACCATGCAGACCGCAGACAACGCAGTTGGCTACATTATGAACATCGTGGACGGGCTGCAGGCGATCGGTGTCCAGCACATATTCGTGCCCGGGATGCCTGATCTAGGCAAGACCCCCAACTACGTCAACCATGGGCTGGGGACGATCGGCTCAGAGATCTCGGCTTATTTCAATTCAGAGCTGGTCAAAGCATTGCAGGGCAAAGGCGTGACGTACTTCGATACCTACACGTTCATGGATAACGTAATCGCAAATCCCGCGAAGTATGGGCTCACCGACGTGACTGATCCCTGCTTCGACGGGGTGAACGTCTGCTCGAATCCTAACCAGTACCTGTTCTGGGACGACTTCCATCCCACGACGTATGCCGACAGCATTCTCGCGGAAAACTTCTATACCGCGGTGGTACCCGAACCGGCGACGTTCGTCATGCTGAGCACGGGAATGATTGGCGTTTTCAGTTTCGCGAGCAGAAGGCTCTCCTAGCGAAAATGATCATTGCGAAATAAAAGGCCGCTCGGTCGAAGCGGCCTTTTTCGCTGCTTCTATCTCTAGCGATATTGCTCGTTTCTTTCCTAGTAACTTTGCAGACCGATCAACTTGAATCAGGAATCTGGTTCGATGCGCTAATCGCGCCCCCAATTGGCGCCCGCTTGCACGCGATGACTAAAGTACGTACAGGAGATCCCCACGGCTCTGATGACGCGCACTGCCAACGTATCTTTTCTAATACTCATTTTTCTAATACTCATTTTCTTCGTTCTGCTGTCTATTTCCTGTTCCAAAGCCCCAGTAGCAGCTAACAATACGGCGAAGGCATCAGCCAACCTGCCGCCGACCAATCCGGCAACAACTGCGGCCGTCAGCGGAACCGTCACCTTCGCCGGCACACGGCCGCAGCCGGGAAAAATCGATATGTCAGCCGACCCGGCCTGCAAGGGAGACAATTCGTGGCGACCGATCGTGGTTGACAACTCTCGGCTGGCAAATGTGCTGGTGTATGTGAAGAGCGGACTGGGCGAGCGCAAGTTCGATCCGCCATCGGCCAAACTTACGGTCGAGCAGAAAGGCTGCACCTACCATCCGCATGTCGCTGCCGTCATGGCTGGACAGCCGGTCGAGTTCCTCGATGACGACATGACCATGCACAATGTCCATCCCAAGACGAAGAACAACAAGGAGTGGAATCAGGCGGAGCAGGCAAACGGCGGCAGTGTCACCCGAACTTTCCGGAATCCCGAGCTGATGATCCTCATCGGCTGCAATCAGCACCCGTGGATGAAGATGTACCTCAGCGTGATGTCGAATCCGTTCTTCGCGGTGACCGGACCTGACGGTAGCTTCACGCTAAAAGGATTGCCGCCGGGAACCTATACCATCGCGGCGGTGCAGGAGAAGCTGGGCGAGAAGACGGAAACCATCACCGTCGGGCCGAAGGAGGATAAGCAGGCCGTGATCTTCGCGTATTAGTACCCCACCGCCCGTTACCCTCATTCCTTCCGTCGCTGGCGCCCAAACGCTCGCCGGTCTTCGGATCGATCGCGATACATTCCGCGTCGCCCCAAAACGACTTCCGAACGTTGACCTTGTGCCCCATGCCTTGGAGAATGCCGATCGTGTCGGGCGAAAAGCCGATGGGCTCCAGCAGAATTTCATCCGGCAGCCACTGATTATGAAAGCGCGGTGCGTTCACCGACTGCTGGATGTTGAGCCCGTAATCGACCACGCCCATCAGGACATTCGCGACGTTAGTCGTAATCGTCGAGCCGCCCGGCGGTCCCGAGCACGAGAAATAGCTTGCCGTCTTTCAGCACGATGGTCGGTGTCATTGCCGACAACGGCCGCTTGCCGGGGCCAATGGCGTTCGCCGGGCCTTGAATCAGCCCATACATATTCGGCACGCCCGGCTTGGACGAAAAGTCGTCCATCTCGTTGTTCATCAGGAAGCCGAGGCCTTCGGCCGTGACCTTCGACCCGAAGCTGCCGTTGAGAGTCGTGGTCACTGCGACTGCGTTGCCATCGGCATCGACCACCGAGTAGTGCGTGGTGTTCTCAGGCTCGGTGCCGGGCTTGCGGCTGCGGATGATCTTTGGCATACTGATCGAGCTGATTGAACACCGACGGGCGCTTCAAGTCGCCCGCGGGCGTAGCGCGGCGAATGACAATGCGTCTCGCGCCAGGCCTCGGCGTAGCGCTTATCGATGAGTTGCGACACCGGGATCTTCGAGAAGTCGGGATCGCCCATGAACTCGGCGCGATCGAAGTAAGCGCGCTCGAAGGCTTCTGCCGTCAGGTGAATGCTTTCGGCCGAGCGGTTCCCTTCCTTGGCCAGGTCGTAGCCTTCGAGAATGTTGAGGCTCTCGACCAGCGCCACGCCGCCCGCACGACGGTGGAGGTGCGCTGATGATGTCGTATCCGCGATAGGTGCCGCGAATCGGCTGCCGCTCTTTGACCTCGTAGGAGGCGAGGTCTTCGGTCGTGATCAGGCCACCGCCCTTCTTGCATTGCGGCGGCCAGTTCGCGAGCCATTGCGCCGTGGTAGAAGTCGTCAGGATTGGCCGCAATGCGCTCAAGCGTCTTGGCCAGTTCCGGTTGCTTGAACACCTCGCCCGGCTGATAGTAGTTGCCGTCGCGCTCGAAGATGTGATGCGATCGCGGGAAACTGTTCCATGCCCGGCATTGATGCAACTGCGAGCGCTTCTGCGTGATCGAGCGTGAAGCCGTCGCGCGCCAGTCGGATTGCGGGCTGCATCACTTGCGCCAGCGTCAGCTTGCCCCAGTGCTTCTGCGCGTAGACCATGCCCGCCACCGAACCGGGAACACCGATCGCCTTATATCCCAGCGTGCTCATGTCCTTAACGACGTCGCCGTTCTTGTCGAGATACATGTCGGCGGTCGCCTTGGCCGGCGCCTTCTCGCGATAATCGACGAAGTGCGCCTCGCCATCGGCGCGCCGAAAAAGCATGAATCCGCCGCCGCCGATGTTGCCTGCGTCGGGATAGACAACGGCCAGCGCAAAGCCCACGGCGACTGCGGCGTCGACCGCGTTGCCTCCTTGCTTCATAATCTCCACGCCGGCCTGCGACGCCTCGCGATGCACGCTGGCCACCATCGCTTTGGGCGCGTGCGTCGGCTGGACCATGTTGCCGGCGAGGCGCAGTCGATTAGAGCGAGGTTTAGAAACAGAAGAAGGAGAGAACGGTCGGTATAAAGGTCTTCATCGCGCTCACGTCCAAGGGCTTATCACCCCGGAGCCACACAGATCACGGACTGATTGAATGCGAGCCTCCGTGCCCTCCGGGTTCTCCGTGGTGAATAATAGGTTACGCCACACCCCTTTGCTTCGCTCGCAGCCCTGCTTTACCATGAGCGCGAATGGCTTCCCGATTTCCCAATGACATCGTGAACGCCTTCTGTATCGACCTGGAGGAATGGTTCCACGTCTGCGAGGTGAGCACGCCCTACGACGATCCCAAGACATGGGAGACGGCGCAGACTTGCATCGTAAAGGACACGGAAGTCATTCTTCGCCTGCTCGATGAAGCCAAGACCCGCGCCACATTTCTCGCCGTCGGATGGCTGGCTGAGCACCGTCGCGACCTGATCAAGCGCATCAGCGATGCGGGACACGAAATCGGCTGCCACACCCATTTTCATCGCCTGGTGTACGAGCTCACGCCGGAAGAATATGAAGCCGACCTCACGCGCGCCCTCGGAGCCTTACGCGAAGTGAGCGGCCAGCCGGTAGGTGTCTTCCGCGCTCCGGGATTCTCCATCAAGCCCTCCTGCTTCTGGGCTTACCCGATCATGCGCCGTCATGGCGTGATGGTCGATGTCTCGATCGTGCCCGCGCCGCGCGATCATGGCGGCATCGACGAGTTTGCTCGCGATCCATTCATCCTGCACACCGAGCGAAGGGCACGATGAAGGTCTTCCCCATGTCGATCATGACGGCGCTCGGGCAGCGCATTCAGTTCTCCGGCGGCGGATATCTTCGCCTCTTCAACATGCCCATCGTGCACTACGGATTCCGCCAGAACCACCGTGCCGGCCGTCCGGTGATGACCTACATCCATCCGCGCGAGGTCAATCCTCAACAGCCGCGTTTGCAACTTCCGCGACATGAAAAGCTTCAAGTACTACGTGAACATGGATACGACCGAAGACAAGCTGCGCGCGATGCTGAAGAGCTATCGTTTCGGCACCGTGGCCGACGCGCTCGCGACACGTCACGTCACTACGACGAGTACGAGATGGTAGACGGCGACATCGTTCCGATGCGGGAAGGTGTTCCGCACAGCTCAGCGAACCTGGCCGCAGGGCGCTGACTGAGCGCAATTCCGTCACTCTGCTGTGGTACATTCAACTTGAAATGTCCTGGGGCGTCATTGCATTCGTAGCCAGCGCGGCCTTTGTTTTCTATGTCATGGCCGGCTATCCACTTTTAGTGGCGCTGCTGGCGTTCTTCCCTGCCCCAGAAGTACAAATCCGCAAAAATTTCCGCATCGTCAGCGTTCTGATTCCCGTCCATAACGGCGAGCGCTGGATCCGTCGCAAGCTGAACTCGCTCTTCGCGATGGATTACCCAAAGGAGCTGCTGGAGATCATCATCATCTCCGACGGCTCGACCGACGGCACCGAAGCCATCGTCTCCGAGTACGTCGACCAGAACGTCAAGCTGGTGAAGGTACCCAAGGGCGGCAAAGCTGCGGCCCTGAATGCCGGCATGGCGCGCGCCACCGGCGACGTTATCTTCTTTACGGATGTGCGCCAGGACGTCGACCCGATCTGCCTGCGCTGCCTGGTGGAGTGTCTGGAAGATCCCAAGGTCGGCGCCGTCTCAGGCCAGCACGTGATCCTCTCGGGCGAAACCAACGAGGAAGAGAGCGTTGGGCTCTACTGGCGTTTCGAGTGGTGGGTACGCGGCAACCTGAATCGCGCGACTTCCATGATGGTGGTTACCGGCTGCGTCTATGCCATGCGCCGCAGCATGGTGAAGCCCATCCCGACCGACTTGCTGATCGACGATTGCTATCTGCCGGTCGGTGCGCTGCTCAAGGGCTATCGCATTTTCTGGGACGAGCGCGCCAAGGTCTACGACTTTCCCACCGCGCTCGACGCCGAGTTCAGCCGCAAGGCTCGCAGTCTCGCCGGACTCATTCAGCTCGTCGGCTACTACCCGCGCCTGCTGTTCCCGGTTTACAAACACTGGTGGCACTTCTGCTCCTACAAGCTGTCGCGGCTGTTGCTGCCGTATGCGTTGATTGCGGTTTTCCTGAGCAGCTTCGCTTTGCCGAGCCCGTGGAACTGGATCGTGCTCGCTCCGCAAATTCTGTTCTATGCACTGGCGGCGCTTGATCCGCTGGTGCCTGAGCGATTCCCGCTGAAGCGCGCCTCGGCACTGGCGCGGACCTTCGTTGCGTTGATGCTGGCAACCATTGCCGCTGCCCGCATCTTCTTCGTACCTGCTGAGAAGATTTGGAAGCCGACCACCAAAGTCCGCCGAGCTGTTTCGTCTCCAAGGAAAATGTCCGCTTGATCAAATACGTCTTCATTCAGGATGAACCTTATTTTTTGCCCAAGGTACTCGACAAGTATCTGCGCGAATTTCACGACTCGACCGCCGGCATCAATATTCAGTCGGTGGCGCAAGGCAAGCGCACGGTGTTCGAGACCGCGAAGGACCTCTACAAGCTGTACGGATTCCGCTACTTCCAGTGGAAGCTACGGCAGGTTGCGAGCTACAAGATCAAGGCGAAGTTCTTCAACGATCTCTTAGGCTCGACCCGCACTTGCTATTCGGTGAAGGCGGTCGCGCGCAAGTATGGCGTGCATGTCACCGAGCAGGTGAACGTCAACACCGAAGATTTTCGCAAGCACCTGCGCGATTCGGGAGTTGAGTTCATCGTGTCAATCTCGGGCACGCAGATGTATCGCAAGGACCTGTTAGCACAAACGCCGAAAGGAATCGTGAACTGTCACGGTGCGCTCCTGCCCAAGTATCGCGGCCTGATGCCCAGCTTCTGGACCCTAGCCAACGGCGAGACCGAGGGCGGCGTCAGCGTTCACTTCGTCGACGCCAAGCTCGACAACGGTCCGATTCTGGTGCAGAAGAAATACCGCATCAATCCGCAGGACACGCTGGAAGACATCATGGCGCGCTCGAAAGATCTTGCAGCGGAAGCGATCGTCGAAGCGGTGCACCTGGTGGAATCCGATAATTACGACCTGATCCCCAACGACGCATCACAGGCCACACATTTCAGCATGCCGACCAAGGAAGATTTCAAGAAGTTTGTCGCGCAAGGGCGAAGACTGCGCTAATCTTTTCGCTCCGTCCATTCCTTGTTGAGCTTCTTTTCGGCAGCGAGCTTGTTCTGTTCCTCAAGCGTCTCGCGTGTGCTCTGCGCGCTATCGTTGACTGCGTCTTTGGCGTTGGTCAAAACAAACGAATACTGCTGAAGCTCTTCCGGCGGAGACTGCTCCTTTAGTTGCCGCAGCTGGAGCTGCCATTCGCTATCGGCTTCTATCAGCAGCTTCAACCCCTTGCGCATATCGGTCTTGTGCGCACCATACATATCGATGTTGTCGTCCATCTCATCCAGCAACGACGAGAAAGTCCTGCAACAGATCGTGAATCTTCGCCGGCCGGTCCGGCGGTATCTTGGTCGCCGCGCGCAAGTCTTCAATGCTCTTCATACGCGCCGCGAGCAAAGCCGATCATGAGTTCCAGCCGCTTACTGGGGAAGTCGGCAGTCTCGCGCATCTGATCCACTTCCTGCTCGGTCAGCGGATCGCGATTCTTCACCTGTGCAGCAGCTAACGAAGTAAGGCTCACGAGAATCACACCGCTCACCAAAACTCGCTTCAGTATTCTCATGACTTGCCTTTCGGTTCGGCTTGCGGTCCAAACATAGCGGCCAGAAGTCCTGCGCGCAGTTGCTCGATCTCATCCACCGACTTGAGCACCGGCGGACGGTCGTCAAGATTGAGACTCTCGGCGATGTCCTTCATGCGCTTTTCCAGTTTGCGCAATTCAATTTCGGTTTGCTTCAGCCGCTTGCCCGATGACTTGGCCGCGCTGCTTCCCTTACGCACATATTCCATAACGCTAGTTACGGCAGATTGTGCCTGCATCCACGTCGCCCTTAGTGAACAAATCGTTGGCATACTCCAGCTCAGCATGGGCATACTCGATGCATAGCTTCGCCTCTTCCCCACCGTGAGCGTTATCAGCGCGTGTCTTCAGGTCGGCTGGGCTCTCCGTCTTCGACAGGGCAAAGCAGCAGAGCAGTAACGCCAGGACCGAAATTTGCCACCAGATACGCATATCACTTCGGAGGCTCATACTTTTTCGCGTTTGCGGGGTCGAGCGCGATGAGGCGATGCCGCGCCTGCCATTCCATGTCCGGTTGCTTGTCCCGCGTCGGCTTGAAGGAATTGCTTGTATGAATCCACAGCCTGCTTTGTAGCTTTCAGATTGTCGAATGAAGTTGCGCGAAGGAAGTAGGTCGCAGGGGTCTCCGGCAGCAGTTTGGCCCGGGCATCCAGCGCCCGAATCGCGAGCTGATAGTCCCTGTTCTCCGAGGCCACAACTGCCAGGTTGCCGTAGGCTTCGCCAAGATCGGGCTTGAGTTTCACCGTCATCAGCAGCTCCTGCTGCGCCTCAGGATACTTCTTTTCCTGCATCAGCGCCGAACCCAGAGCGTAATGAGCTTCGGCATCCTGCGGAAGCTTCTGCACGGCACTGCGAAACAGTTGCTCCGCCTCGGCATACTTTCCGGCTTTGACATACAGCGTTCCCAACTCGAGGCAGCATGCGGATCACCGGGAATCTTGCCATCGTTTCCGCTCAACTCTTTTGCCGCTTCTTCGTTCTTGCCCTCAGCGGCGAGAATGAGTCCCAATTGAGTACGCACGGTCTGGTTTTGCGGATCGCCGGCAAGCAGCTTGCGCAGCATCGTCTCGGCCTGTGCATACTTCTGCTGCTTGGTGTACACCACCGACAGAGCGACGACCGGCTCGATCGACTTGGGATCGAGCGCCGCCGCCGTCTCGTATTCTTTGGCTGCAGCATCGAGCTGATTCTGCTTTTCCAGCACTTGCCCAGCCGCGAAGTGGGCTTCGAAATTGTTGGGCTGGAGTTTCGCTGCCTCGGCAAAAGCCGCCAGCGCCTGCTGCGGATCGGTATCTTGCACAACAATGCCCAGCGACTGCCACGCGCGCGCCAGTCCCTCTTCGACGTGAGCCGTCGGCTTCAGTTGCGTTGCGGCCTTCAGGTACTTCGCAGCTTCAGCGTTGTTGCCCTGCCGCGCCAGCAAAATGCCGAGATTGAGATTCGACTCAAAGACATCCGGCTTGGCTGCAATCGATTTGCGATAGGCTTCGATTGCTTTATCGAGCTGGTTCGTCGCTTTGTAGACGTAACCGAGATCGAACCAGGCGAGATAGTCGTCGAGATTCGCGGCGACGGCTTTCTCCAGCAGCGACTGCGCTGTGGCGTAGTCGCCTTTCTGGATCGCCGCTTCCGCCTGCTCGACTTCGGGAGAAGTTTCCGTCGTGGCTTCCTGTACCGTGTGGTGACGGACGGTGGGCTTGCTCTCCTGCGGCGGTTGCGCTCAGCGGCGAGAGCACTAGCGCGAACAGAAAAAGCTTGAACCACGAGGACAGAGAGGACACGGAGAATACGAAAGTCTGAAGAGAGAAAAGAAACCCAGCGGTTTTCTTCTCTGTACTCCGTGACCTCGGTGCTCTCCGTGGTGAAGGTCTTTCCGCCCTCCGTGGCCTCCGTGGTGAAGATCTTTCTTACGCTGCATCATCGCTTTGTGAGTTCCCGTCGCGCGATAGGATGCGCGAGAGCCATTGCCCGGTGTAGGACTGTTCGGCTTCGGCAATCTTCTCCGGTGGACCGACGGCAACCACTCGTCCACCACGCTCGCCGCCTTCCGGACCGAGATCGATAATCCAATCCGCGGTCTTGATGACATCGAGGTTGTGTTCGATAACCACAATGGAGCCGCCCGCTTCGATTAACCGACGAAACGCCGCCAGCAGCTTGCTGACATCGTCAAAGTGCAGCCCAGTCGTAGGTTCATCGAAGATGTACAGCATTCGAGGCAGCCGCTGATCGCGTTCTTTGCGCGGCTTTCCCAAATCGCGCAGCCGCGGTTGCAGGTGTGCCGCGAGTTTCATGCGCTGCGCCTCTCCACCCGAGAGCGTCGTCGCCGACTGCCCCAACCGCAGATAGCCCAAACCAACCTCTTCCAGAACCCGCAGCTTCTCCACAATCTTCGGTACGCCGGAGAAAAAATGCAGCGCCTCTTTCACCGTCAGATCGAGCACATCGTGGATGTTCTTGCCGTGATAACGAATCTCCAGCACCTCGGGCTTGTAGCGTGTGCCTTTACATTCCTCGCAGATGAGTTCCACGTCAGCGAGGAACTGCATCTCTACGGTGACGGTGCCATCGCCCTGGCAGGTTTCGCAACGTCCTCCTGGAATGTTGAATGAGTAATGCCCCGCAGTGTAGCCGCGCTTCTGGCTCTCTGCCTGACTGGCGAAGAGCTCGCGAATCGCATCGAAGGCCTTGATGTAGGTCACCGGGTTGGAACGCGGCGTGCGCCCAATGGGCGACTGATCGACCAGCACGACTTCGTCAATCCACTCTTCCCCTTCGACGCGATCCACCTCAGCTTTGCGGGCCGCCCGTGACCTGCCCCTTCGCGGCCGTCAACGCGTTGTACAACACATCATGCACCAAGGTCGACTTGCCCGAACCGGAGACGCCCGTTATCGCCACCAGCATCCCGAGGGGAATGGTGACGTCGACCTTCTTCAAATTATGGGCACGCGCACCGAACAGTTGGATTTTCCGTACCGTTTCCGGCGCGATGGGAGTGCGGCGCCTGAATTCGCAATTCGCCGCGCGAGATAACGTCCGGTAAGCGAAGCGGGATTGTGGAGGAGATCGTCATAACTGCCGGCAGCGATCAGTCGGCCCGCCGTTCTCCCCGGCTCCTGGCCCCAAGATCGAGCAGGTAATCGGCCGAGCGCATGATCTCGGCGTCATGTTCGACCACAAGGATGGTGTTCCCCAGGTCGCGCAGGTCATGCAGAATGTTCATCAGCCGATCGGTATCGCGACTGTGCAACCCAATCGAGGGCTCGTCGAGCACGTACAGTGTTCCAACCAGCCGTGAGCCCAGCGATGTTGCGAGTTGAATGCGCTGCGCTTCGCCACCTGACAAGGTTGAAGCCAGCCGGTCGAGCGTGAGGTATTCCAGTCCGACATCGTTGAGGAAACGCAACCGGTCGCGAATCTCCTTGAGCAGCATGTCGGCGATGTCCGCCTCTTCGCGCGTCAGTTGCAGCTCGGCGAAGAAGCGCGTGGCCTGCTCGACGGTCAATGCCGATACCTGACAAATATCCTTGCCGTCGATCTTCACCTGCCGTGCTTCGGTTCGCAGGCGCAGCCCGCTGCACTCGGAGCATACGGCGTATCCGCGATATCGGCTGAGGAAGACGCGCACATGCAGCTTGTACTTCTTGTGCTCCAGATGCTCGAAGAAGCCGCGCACGCCCCAGAACTTCTCGTCGCCCTGAATCACCCAGCTCTGCTGATCAGGAGTGAGGTCAGCCCAGGGCACATCGAGCGGAACGCCGGCCGCGCGTGCGTAACGCCTCATCTCGGTGGCAAGTGGTTTGTACTTGGGCTTGGTCCACGGTTCGATCGCGCCTTCCGATAGCGCGAGGCTCTTGTTCGGGAATGACGAGGTTCAGATCGAAATCGATGGTGTTGCCGAAGCCCTGGCATTTGGGACACGCGCCATAAGGGTTGTTGAACGAGAACAAGCGCGGCTCCGGTTCGTCGTACTTGAATGCCGCAGTTCTTGCACTCGAAGCGCTGCGAGAAGCGCAGGCGCTGCGCCGAACTCGCCGTCGCGCGGAGCAGTCTCGAACATCACTTCGCCCGGCTTCGCGGTAGCCCTGCTCCACCGCGTCAACGATGCGCGCGCGCACGTCAGGCGAGACCGCAATGCGATCGATGAGCAGGTACACCGGCTCGGCGAAGTTCACGTCCAGCAGCGACTCCGGTGTCGAGAACTCGAAGACCTGTCCGTTCTGATACAGGCGATTGAAGCCGCGCTTGCGCAGCTCGAACAGCCGCTCCTTGAGCAGCGCATCTTCGGCACCTGCTTCGCCGACTTTCTTCTTCGCCTTGTGCTGGCGCGACGGCCTTTCGACCTTCTCCGGCTCGCTGGCTTCGGCGGCGGCTGCAACGGAAACAGCACCTGCACGCGGGTGCCTTCACCCAACGCGAGAACGCGATCGGCAACCTCGTCGACTGTGTCCTTTTTTACTTCCTGGCCGCAGTTGATGCAGAACGTCCGGCCCACACGCGCATAGAGCAGGCGCAGGTAGTCGTAAATTTCGGTGGCAGTAGCAACGGTCGAGCGCGGGATTGCGCGTGGTGTTCTTCTGCTTGATGGCAACGGCCGGAGCGATGCCGTCGATCAAGTCAACATCGGGCTTTTCGATGCGCTCGAGAAATTGCCGCGCGTAGGCAGAGAGCGACTCCACGTAGCGGCGCTGGCCCTCGGCATAGATAGTGTCGAAAGCGAGCGACGACTTTCCCGATCCCGAAACCCCGGTCACGACCGTGAGCTGGTTGTGCGGGATATCGAAATCGATGTTCTTCAGGTTGTGGACGCGCGCGCCCCGTACAACAATACTGTCGTTTGACATTTGGCTAAAATATTCAGCGCGCCCAAGGTGCACACGTGCGCACCCTTACAGAATGGCTCAAAAGCGACTGCTGAAACCTCTGATTATAAATGCAGATTGGATCAGCCCGTCCCGCCGTGCGGGACAGCTCTTGGCGGCCTGCTTATCGCGCGAAGTACAACAGCCCGAAGACGTAGATCCAAAGCAGTGCCATGAAGTGCCAGTACCAGGCCGTCACATCGATCACGATGCGACGTGTCTCCGGCGGACGACGCAGCCACGTAGTAGCCCCGGCGTACAGCAAGGCCAATATGCCTCCTAGCAGGTGAACCGCATGCACGCCGGTCAGGACGAAGAAGAATCCGCTGCTGATACTGCTGCTGAGATGCGAATTGGTTGCCGCGATCCTCTCCCAGGCATAGTACTGCCCACCGAGAAAAGCGACTCCGAGCAAGATGGTCACATAGACCCACGGCAACGATGCCTGCGTGCTGACGCGAATGCCAGGCATGTCAGCGATGGGCGCAAGCGCGACATCGGCCTGGGCACGGCGACGAGCGCGTTCCAGAGTGAAGCCACTAAGCAGCAGGACGAATGTGTTCAGCAGCAGAACTTTCACTGGCAGCGTGATCGGCACCCAGTTACTGATGTAGTTATTGCTGGCAGGATCCCACACGGCGCCAGCTTTGCGGACCACGTAGGCCGTAGTGAACGAGACGAAGAGCATCACCACCGACGTCAGCCCCAGCAGCACCCCCATGCGATAGCGCCGCAGGCGTTCGCGATAAGGAACGTCGTCTCCGCCGCCACGGCCGCCCGAGCCTCCTCCGCCTCCCGGCCAGGAGTCGACCGGCGGGCGCCCGCCTCCCCCGTTCGAGGTCTTCGGTTCGCCAATGCCACTTCTCGGGCTCAAGGATTCAAATCTCCGCAGGCTGGAGCGGTGATCGGAAAGCGTTATGGGATCCGTCGACAGATCCCTCTTCCCCACATCACATGGCTCTGTGACATATGATGCCCGTGGAGCGACCAGAACTCAACCGTCGCTTTCCACCCTGGCTCCGGCCGGAGTTGCCCACCTGCCGCTGCGCCCGGTACTCTCGGTCGAGACTATGAAACGCTGGCTGATTGCGGTTGTGGTGCTGCTCGCCCTCATTTATCTCGGCGACTACGGCTGGCTGGCGCTACGAGCGCGGCGCAATCAGAACGCGTTCGGCAGCGTCACGCTGGACACTTACTACACCGTCAAGCTAAAGAGCGGTAAGACAGAATTCGACTACGCCGGCCCGCAAACCATCGAGTGCGTTCGTTCTCTGCTGCCCCACATGGGCGACAAGCCCTGCTGGTACGCAGGCCGAAAAAAAGAGCAGCAAATCAACATTGATTCGGGTGATCCCAATAATCCGAAGGTGTTCTGACTCGTGGCGAAGTCAGTATTTCAGTCCCAGCGCCTTCGTCGTGAACTCCACCAGCGGCGCCATCTTGCGGCACTCAGCTGCAAATTCGCGCAGAAACTTGCCTCCGCAAATCTGGCTCTCCTCCAGTTCCACCGAAGAAACGAAGCCCTTCATCTTCAGATCTTCGATAAACGGATGCCCGGGATCAAACCCTCGCGGCGGCTTCTTCAGCTTGTCGCCCTCAAGCGACAGCTTGCCGCGTACTCGCTTCCACTCTTGAGGCTGGCTGACGATGGCGGTGCGGATCATGGTCAGAGCGCGATTATCGGGATGCCAGATTCCCGCAGCGACAAAGCAGCCGCCCGGCTCAAGGTGCAGGTAAAACACCGGCGCGTGAGCGTCCTTGCCCTTGGAATGCGAGAAGTGAATCCCAATGTGAGTCTTGAAAGGCTTCTTGTCGTGCGAGAAACGTGTGTCGCGATAGATGCGAAAGAGCGAGCCGCGCGCGGGACGAGCGTCGGCCAAAAAGTGAGGGCTGATTTCGTGCAAGTGCGGCGCGAAAGCATCGATGAAAGCAAGCGCCGGCTTGACCGCACATTCCTGAAAACGCTCTTTGTGCTTGGCAAACCATTCGCGATCGTTGTTGCGCTTTAATTGCTTCAGAAAGACGAAGACTTCGGGCGAAAAGAAGGCTGTTTCAGGCACGATGGGTTCCTCGGAAATTCCAAGAGTAAATCAAGGCTGCGCAATCGCTGAAAGTAGCGGCGTCTTGGGTGGAAGCCCCCGCATTTATGCGGACGACCACGGATCAAACGGAATCGTTCAATTGCGCTTTAGCGCCGGGCCGCGCACGAACATTCGCGCTCCTCGCTCAGCCTGTCTCCACGGCTAAAGCCCTTCGATCCGTAAGATCCGTTTCCCCTCGCCTGAAGGCGAGGGCTTCCACCCAAAAGTAACCGTTCTATCACTGCGTGCCGTTGCGGTCAATGCGGCACCGCAGGCAGAACAACCGGCGGCGGTGAGGGTGGCAGTTGCGCCCGGATGGCCTCGTCGAGCTGAATGCCGGAGTCTTCCAGTAGCGTGCCCAGCGCGCGCTGCAATGCAACTTTCGACTTGACATAGGTGCTGCGCGCTACCACCTCCGTCGAACGCGCCTGCGCCAGCGTGCTCTCGTCTTGCACGATGAAGAAATTCGTGGAAGCGCCCACCGAGTACTTTTCCTTCTCGGCCTGCAACAACTGTTCCTGATAAACGCGGCTGCGCACCGCTGCACTGTAGGCCGTTCGCGCAACGTCGACGGCAATGGCAGCGTTCTCGATCTCATCACGAATCTGGTTCTGCAGCTGCTGAACCCGCGCCTGCATCTGCCGCAGTTGCATTTCATCGCGGGCGGCATCGGCCTGGGCAATACGATTACGGAACGGCAGACTCAACTGCACGCCTGCTTCGTAGACACTGGCCTGGCTAATGCCCGTAGTGGTAGGCGGCAGGGGAACACCGCCAATGGGAGTGAATCCGGTGTAACCAATCGCGCCGTGCGACTGAATCGCACCAACCGCATCGATCTCCGGGCGCACATTGTTGCGCGAAGCCTTAACTGTAATCTCGCCGTTTTCTATCTGAAGCCCAGCCTGGGCAAGGTCAGCGCGGTTAGATAGCCCCTGCTCGATGAGCTGCGACGTACTGAACGTCTCAGCGCGCTCCGGCACGACAATGGTGTCCGTGGGCAAAATTCGCGCGGCTTGCAGATCGGGGTCGGCGCTGCCGGTGCGCGAGATCATGCTCTTGACCACCGCTTCCTGCTGCCGCACCAGGCCCTGTGATCGCGTCAGGTCGAGCTCTGCGGAAGCGACCAGCGCCTCCACACGCGTCAATTCCAGCGGAGCCAGCGTACCAACTTCAACCTGCGCCTTGTCATCGTTGTAGAGCTGCTGGGCCGCGACCAGCGTTTCCTTCCGCACGCCTACGTCCTCATTCAAGCTGACCAGGTCGTAGTAAAGCCGGCTGACGCCATAAATCAGGTCGATCAACTGCTGCCGAAAGACCAGGCGCGATACCTTCTGATTATTTTCCGAGATCCTGATGTAGCGTCGATTGACGTTGAATCCGAAGCCACGTAGCAACGGCTGCGTCGCTTGAAACACCAGGTTGGGATGGCGCAAAGGATCGGCGTACGAGAGGTTCGACAGATTGATGTCGTTGGTGTCCGACACCCCGGCCTGTGCCTGCAAGCCGGTGGAGAATCCCTGGTAAAGAAAGAGGTTTGCCAGGGTGTTGTCGGTGGGAACAAGCGCACCATTGTCGATACCGCCGTTCGTTCCCGCGGAAGGTTCGCGCCGTACCCAGGCCAAGGTTCCCGTCAGATTGGGATCGTACGTGGGTATCGCCGGCCCGGTGCTGAAAGGGATGTTTCCCTGCACCGACAGGTTTGTCTGCGCTTCGCTAAGCTGGTTTACGTCAAAGACGTTGCTCACCGTCGATGCTGTCGGGCTGACCGCTCCCGTCGCGGCCGCCTGGTTCAGTAAGGTCCCGCCCGGCCCGCCGATACCCACCGGAGTCTGCTGAATGGTGAGAGGCAGCCCACGCGTCACGCCTCCACCTTTGGCCCTCAGCACGTCCGTCCCCGCGATGGACAATTGATAGCGCTGCACCTCGACATCGAGATTGTTCTCGACGGCCAGCAGAATCATGTCGTGGAGTGAGAGATACAGCGTTCCGTTGACGATGAGCGACCGCAGGCGCTCGCTGTTCCGCAAGCTCAACGGCTCGACGCTGTGTGCGCTCCAGGTCTGCCAGAATGTCGGTTCGCCCAGTCCTTGCGCCCGCTCCGTTGTCGGGAGCGTCTTCGTCTGCTCAGCGTTCTGCAGGTTCACCGAGAGGTTTTGCGAGGAATAGCCCTGAGCGTTTGCGGATTGACCGGGTTGCGGAGCAGCCGGCACGTTCGCTTGCTGAGCTACAACATTGAAAGGAAGCAGCAGCACACCGGCGATTGCGGCCGTCATGCGTCGGAAGGGAAATTTCATCGGCTTCGTCGAGTTCCTCTTGCAGTGCGGTGAAGTCAACTAGTGTGGCTGCGTACTGGTACTGCTCGCACCTGTGCTGCCCGCAGCCTTCGCCTTGGAACCGCCCGCCGTTCCATGATTCGCCTTCGAATTACCGGAGCCGGCCGCCTGTCCCGGTTGCGGCGTGTCAAAGGCGCCGTAATCGGGCTGAGGATGAATGATCGGACCCGGCCCCTGCAACTCACCGGGAGCACCGGGCTCCACGCCTTTCGACAGCGGCACATTCTTTTCCGGATTCAGCGGCTGCAGGTTCTGCTGATTGTTACGTTGCTGGTTCTTCGGCTGGCCTTGTTGATTTTGGCCGCCAGAGCTCTGCTGCCCAGCCGCACCTGAACCTGCCTGCGGGCCCTGCTTCAACTCATGCGGTTTGACCCTCGCGCCATCCTGTGCCGCATCGGTCGGATTGATGACGACGAGGTCCCCCGGATTCACTCCGCTAAGCACTTCCGTTTGCGCTCCGTAGTCGCGTCCGATGGTGATCTTGCGGATATGAACGATATCATCCTGTACCACGGCGATGCTGAGTCCATTCGCCCGCGCAATAACGCCATCCGAGGGCACGATGACCGGAGGCTCCGCCCGCAGATGCGCAAACACCGCACGGGTGAACATCCCCGGCAATAACGCGCCTTCCGGGTTCGGGACCTGCACTTCTGTGAGCAGCGTTCGAGTATTCGGATCGACAGCATTCGCGGTGCGGGTAACCTTGCCTTCGAATGGCTTCTGACTGACGGAATCGAAATAGCAGTTCACCGTCTCGCCCACTGTGACGTAGGGCGCATAAACTTCCGGGACGCTCACGAACAGTCGCAGGCGATCGATATTCGCAACCCGAAACATCTCGCCACCCTGCGCATTTCCAGTCGTGGGCAACGCCGCACCGGTTACGCCAGAACCAAGGCCTCCGCCGGAAGCGGAAATCAGCGAGCCAACGTCGATATTGCGGGCAGTCACGATGCCATTGAACGGCGCGGTGACGCGTTCATAACTTTGCAGGTGCAAGAGGCGATCGAGATTGGCCTTGTTCGCCGAGATGGTATTCTGCGCGGCCTTAACATTTGCTTCCGCGACCTGGTAATTCGCGTATTGGGTATCGCCTTCCTGCTTCGACAGGACACCGCGCTGTACCAGCACATTCCACCGGTCCCAGGTAACCTTGGCGAGATTGAGTTGGGCCTGAGTTTGTCCCAAGACCGACTCGCTTTGCAGCAGCATCCCACGCGCCTGGTCTACCTGCTGGTCGAGATCGGGAGCATCGATCATCGCCAAGAGCTGACCGGCGCGAACCCGGTCACCGATATCAACGTAGCGCTTGGAGACGTATCCGCTGGCGCGCGCGTAAATCGGGGCTTCCACCAATCCCGTGGTGGTCCCGGGAAGCTCCAAATCCGATTGGCTGGTGGAGCGCCGCGCCGCCGCTACATCGACCTCCGGCAACGCCGTCGATTCCCTCTGCGCCAAACCCTGTGTGATGCGCTGATCTCTCAGTCGCGGCAGGAAGCCTAGAACGAAAATGAGCCCGAAGACAACCAGGAGAATAAGCCCGAGCAGCGCGACCTTGCGAGGAGACAGTTGCACATGAGGCGCTGCGTGCGTACCGCGTTCCGCCTCCTGAGCTTCGCTGGCGGCAGCGCCGTTTTCGTCGACGACCGCCACGCCGCCATCGTCGTAGCGCTCGCGCCGGCGCAACTCATCGCGCTTTTCCTCGTCCTTCAATTCCTGCTCTTCAGTCTCTCTCACGCCGGCTGGGCCCCTTCTTCGGGTAATTCTTCGTCATACTCAAGCTGAATTTCCTTGTCGTAGTCCACCGGCGGCGTCTTGCGGAAGATCGTGTAGAAGATCGGCACAATGAACAGTGTTCCGAATGTCGCAAACAGCAGTCCGCCGATAACCGCCCGCCCCAGCGGTGCATTCTGTTCGCCGCCTTCGCCCAGCGCCAACGACATGGGCAGCATTCCGATGATCATGGCCAGCGCGGTCATGCAGACCGGGCGCAGCCGCGTGTAGCCCGCCGACAATGCCGCCTCAAACGGGCCTTTGCCCTTCTGCGCGCTCGTCGTTGGCAAACGTCACCACCAGGATGCTGTTCGCCGTCGCCACTCCAATCGCCATGATGATACCCATCAGCGACGGCACGTTGAAGGTGGTGCGGGTAATGTACAGCATCCATAGAATTCCGCTGAACCCCAGCGGCAGCGCCATCAGAATGATGAACGGATCGAGCCACGACTGGAAGTTCACGACCATCAGAAGATAGACGAAGATCACCGCGAACGCGATGCCGATTCCCAGCCGGAAAAACGAGTTCTGCATGGTTGTGACCTGGCCGCGCATGATCGACCACGAGCCCTTGGGCAGGCCCTTGCTTTCCTCATCAATCACCTTCTGAATCGCGCGCGCCACGCTGCCCAGGTCGCGCAGGTCGGCGTCGCAGAAGATGTCGTACACCGGCTGCACATTGTAGTGATCGACAATCGCCGTGGAAATCCCGCGCTGCACCGTTGCCATGCTCGACAGCAATTGTGTGTTGCCCCTGTCCGGAGGCAGCGGTAACCGGCGTACGCTGCATGGCGTCGATGGAGTCAATCTTGTATTGCGGCGTCTGTACCGTGACGCTGTAGTTGACGCCATTTTGCAGGTTCAGCCACTGGTTCGGCGCCGTCTGATAACTTCCGCTGAGCGAGATCAGCATGCTGCTGGCGACATCGCGCTGGGTCAATCCGAACTGCTGCGCCTTGTCGCGATCGACATCCACGTTCAACGTGGGATATGCAATCTCCTCATGGATGCGGGCGTCCACCACGCCGGGAATAGCCTGGATGCGCTTCAGCATCTTTTGCGTAACTTTGTAGTTGTTCACCTGGTCGCGGCCCAACCACCTGCACGTCAATCGGCGCCGGCAAGCCGAAATTGAGGATCTGGTTGGTCATGTTTGCCGCCGCGAAGAAGAACGTATCCTGCGGAAACTTCTGCGTTCAGTACGGCACGCAGTTTGCGCATGTACTCGCGCGTGCTGCCATGCCCTTCCTTCAATGAAATCAGAATGTCGCCGTCGCTGGGGCCGATCGTGGAAGCGTCGCTGAAGACCAGGCTGATACCACTCGTTCGGCAGACCGATGTTGTCGAGAATCAGATCGACTTCGCCCGGCGGCAGCGTCTTGCGGATAACATCTTCCACCTGCGCAAAGAGCTGCTCCGTTTCTTCAATGCGCGTGCCTTCGGGGGCTCGTACGTGCAGCCGCATCTGCCCGGAATCCACATACGGAAAGAAGTCTTCGCCGATGAAGAACACCAGGAATCCCGAGCACACCACCATCAGCGATGAACAGAACCATCACGTACTTGCGATGGTGCAGCGACCACTCCAGCACATCGCGATAGCGTTCGCGGAAGCGCTCGAAGTGGTGATTGAATCGGAAGTGCGTCCGCCACACCCAGTTCAGTCCTTCTACGTGAGCGGCGTGACCACCCTCGCCCGCGGCATAGATCGGAACCTCGGGACCGAGCATGTAGTGCACCATGGTGGGCACCAGGGTTCGCGAAAGGAAGTACGAGGCGAGCATGGCGAAAACAACGGCCATCGCCAGCGGCACGAACAGGTACTTGGCAGCGCCCGTCAGCAGCACCACGGGAACGAACACGATGCAGATCGACAAGCGTGGAAACCAGCGTGGGCAGAGCAATCTGCGAGGCGCCGTCGAGAATCGCGCGCGTCAGCGGCTTCTTCATGCCCATGTTGCGGTGAACGTTCTCCAGCTCCACCGTGGCGTCGTCGACCAGGATTCCGACGGCCAGCGCCATGCCGCCCAACGTCATGACGTTGATGCTGTGCCCCAGCGCAGCTCAGAATGATCTGCGAAGTAAGAATCGCCAGCGGGATCGAGGTGCAGACAATCAGCGTGCTGCGCCAGCTTCCCAGGAAGAGCAGGATCATCAGGCCCGTCAGGACTGCGGCGATAATGGCCTCGCGCAGCACACCGTAAATCGACGCTCGCACGAACAGCGACTGATCGAACAGAGGCGTAACCCTGAAGTTCGGGGGCAGAGCCCGCCAAGACTCGCGGCAGAGCGGCCTTGATCTGCGCGACAATGTCGAGGGTCGAGGCCTGGCCATTCTTCAGCACCGTCAACATCGCCGAACGCGAGCCGTTGTTGCGCACGATGTTGGTCTGCGGAGTATAACCATCCCGCACCTGCCCGACGTCCTTCAACGTGACCACCGCGCCGTTCTGACGCGCGGATTGGCAGGTCGTTCATGGCCGCCACCGTCGTCGGGCTGCTGTTCATCGCGACCAGGTACTCGCGGTTGCCGATCTTCGCTGTGCCGGTGGGCAGAATCAGGTTCTGCTGATTCAGCGCGGCGGAAATGTCCTGCGGTGAGAGATGGCGCGCGTACAACTGGTTGGGGTCGAGATCGACCATGATCTGGCGCTGCTTGCCGCCAAAGGGCAGCGGGATGGAAGCCCCTTGCACCGTCGCCAAGCTGGGTGCGAACAAAGTTGAGTCCCAAATCATAAAGCTGCTGCTCGCTCAACCCCTGTCCCGATAACCCAAGCTGAAGCATCGGCACCGACGAAGCGTCGTACTTCAGAAGGAATGGCGGGGTGGTTCCCGGAGGCAGGACTCGCAGCAACGTCTGACAAATCGAGCTGATCTGCGCCAGCGCCATTTCCGGTTTGACGTTGGGCTGGAAGAACACCTTGATGATCGCGACACCGTTGTAGGACTGCGACTCCATGTGCTCGATGTCATTTACCGTGGTCGTCATGGCGCGCTCGGTGACGGTCACCATGCGCTTTTCCATGTCATCCGGAGTCAGGCCCGTTGTACGACCAAACGACGCTAATGACGGGAATGTCGATGTTGGGAAAGATGTCCTTGGGAGTGGTGATTACGGCGGCCACGCCGAGAATGGCAATCAGCACCGACACCACCACGAACGTATAAGGGCGGCGCAGCGCTAAACGTACAATCCACATGAATACTCAGCCTTCAGTCTCACGATCCAGCGGCGTTAGATGAACAATAAATGAGGCATTCCCCGTAGTTCCAGTGTTTGGGGCAAACGCAACAATTCTTAACTTGGCGCAGAGAATAGAAACACCTATCGCTGATCGCGTGCTAAGCCATAGATATCTCGCGGCGCTCCAAAGCTTCAGCCGACGAGAGTTTTTCCGCAAAATCCGCAACCCGCTATCGCTTTACAATAGCCCGCGTCTTAACTGTCGAACCATTCGGGCCCGAATCACCATCCAACCAGAGTTGCATGGTCATTACGACTTCCTTTTTTCTTCGGGTATGATTCTGTGAATCCAGTGCAGGAAGAAACCAGCAGCCAAACCGAGTCGCAGTCCGACGTCAGCTCCGCCACCTCGACCGCCACCTGGTACAAGGACGCAATCATTTACGAGATTCACGTGCGCGCTTTTTATGACAGCGTGACCGATGGCATGGGCGACTTTGGCGGGCTGACGCAGAAGCTCGACTTATCTTCAGGATCTGGGGGTCACGGCCCTCTGGCTCCTGCCCTTCTGTCCTTCGCCGTGGCGCGATGACGGCTATGACATCTCCGACTACACCGACGTTCACCCGTCCTATGGCACGCTAAAAGACTTCCAGAAGTTTCTGCGCGAGGCACATCGCCGCGGCCTGAAGGTGATCACCGAGCTCGTGCTCAATCACTCTTCCGATCAGCACGTCTGGTTTCAGCGCTCGCGCCGTGCGGCGCCGGGATCTCGCTGGCGCAACTTCTATGTCTGGAGCGACACCCCAGAGAAGTACACAGACGCCCGCATCATCTTTAAGGACTTCGAAAACTCCAACTGGACGTGGGACCCAGTGGCCAAGGCCTACTACTGGCACCGCTTCTATTCCCACCAACCCGATCTCAACTGGGACAACCCCGAAGTCAAAGAAGCCATGTTCGCCGCCATGGACTTCTGGCTCGACATGGGCGTCGATGGGCTGCGGCTGGACGCCGTGCCCTATCTTTACGAGCGCGAGGGCACCAACTGCGAGAACCTGCCTGAGACGCACCAGGCGCTGCGCGAGTTGCGCAAGCACGTCGACGAGAAATATCGCGACCGCATGCTGCTGGCCGAAGCCAATCAGTGGCCGGAAGATGCCGTCGCGTATTTCGGCAACGGCGACGAATGTCACATGGCGTTTCACTTCCCGGTGATGCCTCGGCTGTTCATGTCGCTGCGCATGGAAGACCGCTATCCCGTCACCGACATCATGAAGATCACGCCCTCCATCCCGGAGAGCTGTCAGTGGGCCATGTTCCTGCGCAACCACGACGAGCTCACGCTCGAGATGGTCACCGACGAAGAGCGCGATTACATGTATCGGAGCTATGCGCCGCGATCGCGAAATGCGCATCAACCTGGGCATCCGCCGCCGCCTGGCTCCTCTGCTGGAGAACGATCGCCGCCGCATCGAACTGATGAACGCGCTGCTGTTCTCGCTTCCCGGAACGCCCGTCATTTATTACGGCGACGAAATCGGCATGGGCGACAACATCTTCCTTGGCGACCGCAATGGCGTTCGCACTCCCATGCAATGGAGCGCCGACCGCAACGCCGGCTTCTCGCGCGCCAACCCGCAGCGGCTGTATCTGCCGGTGAACATCGATCCCGAATACCACTACGAAGCGGTCAACGTTGAGACCCAGCAGAACAATTCGCACTCGCTGCTGTGGTTCACCAAGCGCCTGATCCTGCAGCGCAAGCAGTTCCGTGTCTTCGGCCGTGGCTCGCTTCAGTTTCTCTATCCCGGCAATCGCAAGGTGCTGGCCTTCATACGGCAGCTTGAGGATGAGCGCGTGCTGGTGGTCGCCAACCTATCACGATTTGCGCAATGCTGTGAGCTCGATCTGTCGCAGTTCAATGGCAGCGTGCCGGTGGAAGTATTCGGCCATAGCCGCTTTCCCAACATTACCGACCAGCCTTATCCCTTATCGCTTGGCCCGCATGCGTTTTACTGGTTCCATCTGCAGCCACGCGAAGTGCCTGAGTCGCTAAACATCGATACTGCTTCGCAGGCGCCCCTGACGCTGCCCGTCAAGTCCATGGAAGAGGTTTTCTCCGCAGCAACCTTACGCTCCGTGACGCGCGTGGCGCCACGCATGCTGCCACAGCGCCCCTGGTTCTTAGGCAAGGGCCGCACCATCACCTCAGTAAAGGTGCATGACACTGTCTCGGTGCCAGAGACCGCGGCGCATCTACTCTTCGTCGATGTCGATTACGCCGACGCCGAGACCGAAACTTACCTCGTGCCCCTGAGCGTAGCTCTCGGAGAAAAGGCGGAAACAATCCTGCGCGAACGGCCCGAATCGATGTTGGCGCATCTGGACGGTCTGCCCGGGCACCCCGAGGCGCTGCTGTTTGGCGCAGTTGCCGATCGCGACTTCAGCGACGCTCTCTTGCGAGCCATCGTTCGACGCAGGCGTATCAAGGGTGCTGGTGGTGAGATCGTAGGCTCGCATACGCGCGACTTTCGCAAGGCATGGATATCGGTTCGGTCCAATCTCGAGCCCTGTCCCGTAGCTACCGAGCAGCCCTACACCGAGATCGACTACGGCGACGATTTCCTGCTCAAGATCTATCGCAAGCTCGAGGACGGTGTGAACCCGGGCTGCGAGATCCCCGAGTTCCTCACCGAGCAAACGAATTTCCCTGCGACGCCGCGGGCGCTCGGCTCGCTTGAATTTCGCTGGACCGATGCCGAGGGAGACTCGCACAGCGCGACCATCGGAACTCTCAGCAGCCTTGTGCGGAACGGAACGCGTGGATGGGACTACACCCTCGATCATCTCGGGATTTATTTCGAGCACGCTTTGGCTGTCCCGGAGGAGGATCCCAGGCTGCGCGAGTTGTCGGTGCCCGAGCTATTGGCTGAGACCTACCCGACGATTCCGCCGCTCATGACCACACTGTTCGGCAGCTTCGTCGATGTCATCAAGAGGCTGGGCCAACGTACTGCCGACATGCACGCGGCGCTGGCCAGCCGCCCAGACATATCCGCGTTCGCTCCCGAGCCTTTCACCGAGTTCTACCGGCACAGCATTTATCACGGCATTCTAGGCCAGCTGAATCGCACCTTCGACGCGTTACGTTCGCGTGCGGCAACTCTCGAGGAACACGCCAAGCAGGAGGCAGAGCTGCTACTGGCGCGGGAAAGCGAAATTCGCACCCAGCTTCTGATGCTGCGTGATCAGCGCGTCGGCGGTCTGCGTATCCGGCAGCACGGCGACTTTCAGCTTTCCAATCTTATTTATTCGGGAAACGACTGGCTGATCACCAACTTCGAGGGTGATGCCCACCGATCGATTAGCGAACGTCGCATCAAGCGCTCTGCTTTGCGTGACATAGCCTGCATGATGCGTTCCCTGCATTACGTTTCCCACGCTGCCCTCTTCGGTGATGTCCCGGGAATTATTCCCAGCCGTGAGGGTCATCCCGCCATCGAGAAATGGGCGCACGCCTGGTACCGCTGGATGAGCTGCATTTTTCTGAAGGAGTACCTGAGTTCGGCCTCGGGTGCGAACTTCCTTCCCGTGCGTGCGGAAGAGATTCGTACCCTGCTCGGTTCCTATCTGCTGGAACGTGCGCTGCTCGAGATCGAGCATGAGCTTCGCTATCGCCCCCAGTGGATTCGTATTCCCCTGCATGGAATTCTGGAGCACGTCTCCGAGCCCTGAACGACGGCTAACGTCCGGCGCCTGCTCGCCGATGTATTAGGGCAAGGAGTAGCCATGTCACTCTTCATCTGGAACGATAGCTATACCGTGAAGGTAAAGCAGTTCGACTCGGAACATCAGAAGCTTTTTGACATCATCAACGAACTGCATGAGGGTATGAAGTCGGGTAAAGGGAAAGATGTCATGGGGCCCGTCATCCAGCAGCTGATCATCTACACCGAACGTCATTTCTCCTCCGAAGAGGCGGCCTTGCGGCGTGTGAACTATAACCAGATGGACCAGCACATCACGCAGCACAGAGCATTCGTTGCCCGCGTCAAAAAGTTCTCTCAGGATTTCGCATCCGGGGCATCTTGCCTGTCGGTAGAGGTATTGGACTTCCTGAAAGACTGGCTTGCCCAGCACATCATGGGCACAGACCGGCAGCACAGCGTGGCGCTGAACGCAAAAGGTATCCACTGATCGAAATCCGACCGCGGAGTCTTTCCACCGAGGCGATTGGACCCTGCCCTGAGCGACAGCGACCAGTGACCGGGGGCGAATGCGTTGATCTGAGCAGTGTGGGCTCTCGCCGGAGGATTGCACGTGAAGCAACGAAAGCTCGGAACTTGCGGTCTCGGAAATCGGTTTGGGCTGTAACAACTTCGGGTATGTGAAAGCCCTCGACGTGAACGAAACCCGCCGCATCGTTCATCGTGCGTTCGCCTGCGGCATCAACTTCCTGGATACTTCCGACAGCTATGGCCCTTCCGAAGAAGATCCGCGGCCCGCTTTTCTAACTGCTAGACTTGAGGCAATGCCCGAGACCGCCACCAACTCTCTCGCCCACGCTTCTTCCGCCTATTTGCGCTCTGCCATGCACCAGCCTATCCAGTGGCACGAGTGGGGCGAGGAGGCGTTCGCGCACGCGCAGCGGGAGGGGAAACCCATCCTGCTTGACATCGGCGCGGTGTGGTGCCATTGGTGTCACGTCATGGATCGCGAGTCCTACGAGAGCGCCGAAGTTGCTGAGATCATCAATCGCGAATTCGTAGCGGTAAAGGTGGATAGGGACGAGCGCCCCGATGTTGACAGCCGCTATCAGCTCGCGGTCTCTGCCCTTACGGGCACGGGAGGATGGCCGCTCACCGTCTTTCTCACTCCAGAAGGTAAGCCCTTTTACGGTGGTACCTACTTCCCTCCCATCGATCAATATGGGCGTCCCAGCTTCAAAAAGATTCTGCTGGCTATCGCCGAAGCCTATCGCGAGCGCCGCAACGAAGTGGTCGACTCGGCGAACCAGACCATGCAGATGTTGAACAATGCCGAGGGCTTTGCCGGCCGCCAGGCCGAATTCTCGCCGCGCATTGTCAGCGTCATGGTACAGGCGGCACTCCCTATCTTCGACGAGAAGCACGGTGGCTTTGGCGGAGCGCCGAAGTTTCCGCACTCGTCGGCGATCGACCTTCTCCTCGACTGGTATGCCCGCACCGGCGAAGAGCGGGTGAAGACTGTCATCGTCACGACACTGACCCGCATGGCGCAGGGCGGCGTCTATGACCAGCTTGCCGGCGGCTTCCATCGCTACTCGGTCGATGAGCGCTGGATCGTTCCCCACTTCGAGAAGATGGCATACGACAACTCAGAGCTGCTGAAGAACTATGTACACGCCTACCAGGTCTTCGGCGACGAGTTCTACGCGCACATCGCGCGCGACATCATTCGCTGGATGGATGAGTGGCTCAGCGATCGTGAGCGCGGCGGCTTCTACGCCTCGCAGGATGCCGACATCAACCTCGACGACGACGGTGACTACTTCACCTGGACCGTCGAGGAGGCGAAAGCGGTTCTCACCGACGACGAGTTTAGTGCGGCGTCGCTGCACTTCGATATCGGCGAGCACGGCGAGATGCACCATAATCCGGCGAAGAATGTGCTGTGGGTGGCGATGCCGCCGGATGAAGTCGCCGCCAAGATGGGGCGCACGGTGGCAGACGTGATCGAACTGCTCGCCTCGGCGAAGACAAAGATGTATGCCGCGCGCCTGAAGCGCCCAACGCCTTTCATCGACAAGACGGTTTACGTGAGCTGGAATGCGATGTGCGTCTCGGCGTACCTGCAAGCCGCGCAGGTGCTGGGACTCGAAGCGGCTCGCAAGTTCGCGTTGCGCTCCCTCGACCGCATTTTGTCCGAAGCGTGGAGCGACGAGCGCGGGTTGTCGCACGTCATCGCCTACGCCGATCCGAGCGCTGGCAAACGATTCGTTCGCGGCTTGCTCGACGACTATGCATTTACCGCGATCGCCTGCCTCGACGCCTATGAAGTCACCGGCGCGATGAGCTACTTCCGATTTGCGCAAAAAATCGCGGACGAAATGATCCGCCGCTTTGCCGACCAGACTTCAGGTGGATTCTTCGACACCGAAGCCAGCCTGGAAGAGAAGCTGCAACTGGGAGCACTATCGGCGCGCCGCAAGCCTTTTCAAGATGCACCGACTCCGGCCGGAAATCCTAGCGCTGCGATCGCTTTGCTCCGCCTGCACGCCTACACCAACGACGCGAAGTATCGCGACAAGGCCGAAGACACGTTGGAAGTGTTCGCAGGTGTGGCGGAACAGTTCGGCATCTACGCCGGAACCTATGGCATTGCTGCAACATGGATGTCGCGTCCACATACGCAGGTAGTTGTTGTAGGCAAGGACGAGAGCGCCGCGGAACTGTTGAAGGCCGCGCGTGAGCCATTCCTGGTGAACAAGTCGGTGGTCCATCTGACGGACAGCGAAGCCGTCGCGCAAAACCTGCCGGCGGTTCTGGCGGAAACCATTCCTAATCTGCCTGGGCTCAAAGGTAAGAGGTCGCTGGCGGTCGTTTGCACGAACTTCACTTGCCTGCCGCCGTTGAGCGAAGCCGACGAATTGGCAGCCCTGCTGCGCGAGACGGTGAGCTCGGCAACCTAGTTTTCTTGGCTTGTCATCACGAGCGAAGCGAGGGGTCTGTTCTCCGTCGCCGTGCACGCTATTTCATTGGCGCATCGTACCGCTTCGGACGAGAACAGATCCCTCACGCCGAAAAGAAGGCGCTCATGATGACGGCCGCAGAATAGACAACAGAGGTGCTGTGCCATCCCGCTCAATGTCCGTCCCCTCTCGTTTAATGACTACATCTGCGGTTCAGCCGCTTTGCGGTGAACTCTTCCGCGCTCGCCAATTATCATCAATAAGTTAACGATGCGTACCAAATATCAGCGCTGGATCTACAACTGGGAGTCTCGACTCACCTCGCGCGACACCAATCGCATCGTGCGTCCCCTGGAGTGGGGAACGGACTGGGCGGAGTGCTGGCCGCTGGTAAAAGACATTCGTCCGCCACAGGACGAGGCTGACACCGCCGCCATGGTGGAGTACTGGTTGGCGGTAAATCAGCGCATCATCGAAAATAGCGATCAGTTCTACTCTTACCAGACGCCGACAGATTTTCGCCTCGAGCCCCGCAAAGTCGAGTTGTTCCACACTGGCAGCGAGCCGCCCAAGACCAAGCTGAAAGACGAGACTGGGCACTTCCTGCGCTTTACGTCTGCGGTCGACACACCCTACGCCGAGAACAACCTGATGAACGCGCGCTGGTTCCCCGCGAAAGGTCAGCGCGCGGTGGTGCTGATGCCGCAGTGGAACGCCGACGGTGTCAGTCAGAACGGCTTGTGCCGACTCTTCAACCGGCTCGGCATCGCCGCCCTGCGCATGAGCATGCCCTACCACGACATCCGCCGTCCCGAGGGCTTTACCCGCGCCGATTACGCCGTCTCCGCCAACATCGGACGCACCATTCACGCGGTGAAACAGGGGATTGCCGACATCCGCTCCTGCATGGACTGGCTCGAGCAGCAGGGCTACTCGAAGCTAGGCATCGTGGGGACCAGCCTCGGCTCGTGCTACGCGTTCATCGCTGCTGCACACGATCCGCGTGTCGCCGTCAATGTCTTCAATCACGCGTCGACCACGTTTGGCGACGTGGTTTGGACCGGCCAATCGACACGGCACATCCGCAAAGGTCTGGAAGTCATCTTGAATCACGACCAGGTACGAGACATGTGGATGAGCATCAGCCCGATGGCTTACTTCCAGAAGTTCCATCGCTGGCCGAAGAAGTCGCTGATGATCTACGGGCGCTACGACCTGACCTTCCTGCCGGAGTTTTCAATGCAAGCTGCGGGCGAGTTTCTCAAGCGCGGCCTCGACACCACCATTAAGGCCTTGCCGTGCGGCCACTATACGCTGGGCGAGACTCCGTACAAGTACATGGACGCCTGGCATATCTCACGCTTTCTCGCCAAAGCCTTCGCCGGATAATAAGCGACGCTCCCTCCTGCTCGCGCGAGAAATTTTCTTGACAACGCAGTGCGCGGAAAGCAATCATCCGAGCACGCAAAAGAGTCTGGCCTGTGCGATCACAACTCGGCGAAGCGCGTTACCAGGCCGGAATGAGGATGACGGTCGCGCGGTAATCAATTCCGAAAACTGCTTTTAGACCAACAAGGGAAGAAGGCCGTGAGTCTCGAAGCCGGAGCCGCATCTCTCGCACATAGCACCTTGGCTGTGAGTTGCGGCGCTTGGGCAAGTGCTGTGCACGCCAGCCTGCGGCTTGATCCAGCGATCCCGAATATCTTCAGCCCCGCTTCTACCCCGGCTGACTCCATCTATCATCTCTCTCTGTTCGTGCTGATCCTCTGTGCCGGAATATTCATCACCGTCTTTAGTCTTCTCGTCTATGCGCTAGTCAAGTTCCGCCGCCGCGCCGACGACGATGGCTCCGAGCCTCCACAGATTTATGGCAGCAACCAGATGGAGCTGGCCTGGACGGTCATTCCAATCGTCATCGTGGTCGTGCTGTTCCTGGCGACGGCACGCGTCATCCACGCCATAGAGGACGCCAAGCTCCCGCCTGGCACGCTGGAGGTGATTGCGATTGGACACCAGTTCTGGTGGGAATTTCAATATCCACAGCAGGGTTTCGTCACCGCTAATGAGTTGCACGTTCCCGTGGGCTCGGGCCCGAACGGCGCGCCGACGCATATTCGGCTGCTTTCCGCCGATACGGACCACAGTTTCTGGGTTCCGCAACTTGCCGGCAAGACCGACCTCATTCCCAATCACCCGAACGAAATCTGGATTGAGCCGCACGAGACGGGGGTCTACGTCGGCCAATGCGCCCAGTATTGCGGAGTACAGCACGCCAAGATGCTGCTACGCGTGATCGTGGAGTCGCCGGACGACTTCCAGAAGTGGGCGACAGCGCAGAAGAATCCTGCAGCGCAGGCAGACAACGTCGCACAGGGGCGCCAGGTATTTGAGTCGACCGCCTGCGTGAACTGCCACACTGTGGCAGGCACCGAATGCGCACGGAAAATTCGGTCCCGACCTGACGCACCTGATGAGTCGCGAAACCATTGCCGCCGGCGCGGCGCACGAACACGCGTGAGAATCTGCGTGCCTGGATCAAGAACCCCGACGACCTTAAGCCGGGCGCGCTGATGCCCGCCATGCAGATGAGCGAAGCTGACATCGATGCGGTAACTGACTACATGCAGAGTTTGCGATAACCATGTACGACGCTGATTCACTATCGAAGCCGATGTTCGTCCCCGAAGCGGGCGCAGCGACGCGGCCGTTCCTCGATCGCGTGCACGACTGGATCGTCACCGTCGACCACAAGAAGATCGGGCTGATGTATGTCGGCTACGGCATTCTGTTCCTGGTGATCGGCGGCATCGAAGCCGCGATCATGCGAGCCCAGTTGGCGTTCGCCAATAACCATCTGGTCTCGCCGCAGACGTTCAACCGCATGTTCACCATGCACGGCACGACCATGATCTTTTTCGCGGCCATGCCCATCGTCTTCGGGATCGCGAATTATCTTGTCCCGCTGATGATCGGCGCGCGCGACATGGCATTCCCGCGCCTGAACGCCTTCAGCTTCTGGATGAGCGCGCTGGGCGGCATCATTCTGTACTTCAGCTTCGTCGGCGGAAATGGACTCTACGGCGCAGGCAGCGCGCCCGACGTTGGCTGGTTCGCCTACGCTCCGCTCACCGCGCAGGCATTCTCGCCCGGCCACAGCACCGACTACTGGATCATCGGCCTGCTGGTCAGCGGCGTCGGCAGCATCGGCACCGCGCTGAACATCGTCACCACGATCTTCTGCATGCGCTGTCCCGGGCATGACGCTGGGCCGCATGCCGCTGCTGGTCTGGCTGAACCTGGTAACCACGGGGCTGGTGCTGATCGTCGTCTCGCCGCTGACCGCGGCGCAGATCATGCTGCTGCTCGACCGCTACCTGGGCGCGCACTTCTTCGACACCCAGGCCGGCGGCTCGGCCGTCATCTGGATGCACTTCTTCTGGATCTTCGGCCATCCCGAGGTCTACGTCCTGGTGCTGCCGGCATTCGCCATCGTGTCCGAGGTGATTCCGGTCTTCTCGCGCAAGCCGATCTTCGGCTACAACATCATGGTCGCTGCCACCATTGCCATCGGATTCATCAGCCTGAGCGTGTGGGCGCACCACATGTTCACCATTGGGATGACGTCGTACGCCAACGCGTTCTTTGTCGCTTCAACCGCGGCGATTGCGGTGCCCACGGGAATAAAAATCTTCAACTGGCTGGGCACCATGTGGGGCGGGAAAATCATCTTCACCACGGCGATGCTGTTCTGCATCGCGGCCGTCTTCCAGATGCTGATCGCCGGACTGACCGGCATCATGCTGGCAGCTGCGCCGTTCGACTGGCAACTGGGCAACTCCTACTTTGTGATCGCTCACTTTCACTACGTGCATCCTCGGCGGCATCGTCTTCGCCGTGTTCGCCGCGCATCTACTACTGGTACCCCAAAGTTCGGGACGGCATGTTGAACGAGACGCTTGGGCAAGTGGCATTTCTGGCTGTTCCTGATCGGCTTTCATCTCACCTTCGACTTCATGCACATTCCCGGCATTCTGGGCATGCCGCGCCGCATTTACACCTACGAGGCCGGCCGCGGCTGGGAGATCTGGAACCTGATCGTCTCGATCGGCGTGATCTTCCAGATCGTGGCAATCCTGTGCTGGGTGGTGAACCTGCTGTGGTCGTATTACAAGGGACGCGATGGCCGGTAACGATCCCTGGGATGCGTGGACGCTGGAGTGGTCGACGACTTCGCCGCCGCCGGATTACAACTTCGCCATCGTTCCCGCGGTGCGCAGCCGCCGTCCGCTGTGGGACTTGAAGCATCCCGGAAGATCCGGACTGGAAGTACGAGTAGAGGAGACCGCGTTTGGCAGCACCGAGCATTGCGCTGAAACAACCCGAGATGCCGCTGGCCCACGAACTGCGTGGCAAGGTCGGCATGTGGTGCCTGATCGCCGCCGAGTCGGCGATCTTCAGCATCTTCGTGGTCGCCTATCTCTACTACGCGGGCAAGAGCCTGACCGGGCCTTATCCGAACGAGGTGCTGCACGTTCCGGTATTCAACTCGATTTGCCTGTTCGCCTCGAGCTTCACCATCGTGATGGCCGAACGCGCGCTGCGGCGCAACGCAATAAAGCTGTTCGGGATCTGGTGGCTGTTCACCATCGTGCTGGGCTTCATCTTTCTCGTGGGCACCGCGCGCGAGTGGTATCAGCTGATCTATCACGATGGGCTGACCATCAGCACGCAACCTGTTCGGCACAACGTTTTATTCGCTGGTGGGACTGCACGCTTTTCACGTGATCGTCGGCCTGACTGGCCTGACGATCATCATGATTTTCACCGCGCTGGGCTATGTAACCCACGAGCACGAGAACCGCATCAGCGTCTTCGCGCTGTACTGGCACTTTGTCGATGCGATCTGGGTGGTGGTGTTGTCGGTGGTGTACTTCATTGCGAGGTACGCGAATGAAAGTGTTGCGAAGAATCGCGTCAGGGCACGACCTTGGTCGTGCCGATAAGGTTTCGATAAAGTGCTGGGCTTTAGCCCCTGCGGCATAAAGGCAGGTCCCTCGCCCGCCTCCGGCGGACTCGGGATGACAGGCAAGAGGCGAGCAATTAACGGCGCAGCTAAAGCTGTGCCCCTCCAAGAAATTCATGGCAACGCCGCAACAACCCGTCTCGCAACACCCCGAGCAGGTCGAAATCGTCCTGCCATCGCCGACGGCGTGGCCGTTCTTCCTGGCGCGTCGGCGCGGCGCTGCTGTTTGCCGGCCTGCTGACCAACGTCTCGGTAAGCATCCTCGGCGCAATTCTCTGCCTCATCGCCGCTGTGGGCTGGTTCCGCCAGGTACTGCCGCACGAGCATCACGTAAGTCGTCGAGGTCACCGTCCCAGCAGAAGCGGAAGCGCTGGCCGCTCCCCAGGTACTAGCAAATCGCCGCGGCCGAAAAAGATTCAGCGCGCCTGGTTGCCGCTCAAGGTCTATCCCGTTGTGGCTGGCGTTCGTGGCGGACTGGCGGGCGGCGTGGCCATGGCCATCATCGCGATACTTTACGGTATCATCTTCGCGCACAGTATCTGGTATCCCATCAACCTGGTTGCCGGAAGTCTGTATGCTGCCGGATGCGATGCCTTCGAACGAAGCTCTGATGCAGTTCCATCCCGCGTGGCTGCTGTTCGCGCTCGCGCTGCACCTCACCATGTGTACGCTCGTTGGCCTGCTCTACGGCGCCATGCTGCCCATGCTTCCCGGCCGTCCCATTCTGTTGGGCGGCGTGCATTGCTCCCCTGCTGTGGACCGGGCTGGTGTATTCGCGTGCTCGGCTTCGTCAATCCGCTGCTCGATCAGAAGATCAACTGGTACTGGTTCGCTGCATCGCAAGTAGCGTTCGGCGTGGTCGCGGGGCTGGTCGTCGTGCGCCACAACAAGGAATGGACAACAGAGAACCTTCCATTGGCGATGCGCGCCGGTATCGAAGCTCCCGGCCTCATGCACGGAACGTCACGACGGGAGACGAAGGCCGATGAAGCTTCGCGTCGCCTTCGCTATTCGTCTGTCTTGCACTCGCACTCTGCGCTCGCCTCGGGATGCGAACTTCACGGCAAGCCCGCGACCCGGACCCGAAGTTCCCAATCCCGATTCGGTTCTCGATTCGCAAGTTGCTCTACAACCAGAACTGCGCCGGATGTCACGGAGCCGACGGGCGCAAGGGAGCAGCCGTCGGCATCGGCGATCCCGTCTACCTCGCGCTGGTGAGCGACGACACGATGCGCTCAGTCGTCAGCAAGGGACGTCCCGGAACAGCGATGTCGGCCTTTGCGCAGAAAGAAGGCGGCATGCTGACCGATGCGCAGGTCGACGCCATCGTTCACGGCATCCGCCAGCGCTGGAGCAATCCCAGCGTCGTAAGCGGCGTAACGCTTCCGCCGTATGCTGCGAACGACCGCCGGCGATGCGCAACGCGGCGAGGCGGCGTACAACAAGTTTTGCGCGAGCTGCCATGGCGACGAACGGCACCGGCGGTCCGCAAGGCAGGATCAGTGCTCGAGCCCGCGTATCTCAGCCTCATCACCGATCAGGGACTGCGCACCATCGTCATCACCGGCCGGCCCGACTTCAACGCGCCCGACTGGCGCAACAACGTTCCCGGCCAGCCCATGACCGATCAGGACATCACCGACGTTGTCGCGTGTCTGGTGTCGCATCGGCCCGCGATCGCCAAGATGCCAGGCATGAATTCAACTGCCATCTCCCGCGCGGCACCTCCGGAGGTTCCCAATGATTCCCAATCCGCGCAGGCGCCTGAACCGGAACGAGAAGAGCCTCGATCACGCGCCGCGCTGTCTTCTTCAAGATCGGCGTGCTGCTGAACGGTCTGGCGGCGGTCGTGCTGGCGACGCCCGATGATTGGCTATCTCGTGTCGCCGATTCTGGCTGCGCAAGAAAAAGGCGGCTACAAGCGCTGGATTGCGCTGGGCGAGCTCGACGAATTTCCCGAGAACCAGACGCGACTTGCAAAGTTTAAGAACCCGATAACTGGCGTCTCCGACGGCGAGACCGACAACATTCCCTGCTGGGTGCGCCGCCTGTCGCGGCGAGACAGTTCCAGGTCTTCGCCATCAACTGCGCGCACCTCGGATGCCCGGTGCGCTGGTTCCCGCAGTCGGGCCTGTTCATGTGCCCGTGCCACGGCGGCGTGTACTACCAGGATGGCGCGCGCGCTTCCGGGCCGCCTGAGCGCGGACTGTTCGAGTACAAGTACAAAGTGGAGAACGGCAAGCTGATGATTGAAGCCGGACAGCTGCCGACGCTTTCGACCAGCGCAGCCTGCCAGACGAGGAGCGGCGGATGTCAAGGCTAGCAGCCGCATCGGCGACTGGTTCGAGCAGCGGCTGCAAATTGGCGGCGCGATTCGCGAGGCCACCGAGCATCCCGTCCCGCGCAAGTCGGCGAGCTGGTGGTACGTCTTCGGCAGCGCTGCGCTGACCGTCTTCATCCTGCAAGTCTTCACCGGCATCATGCTGGCGCTCATCTACGTGCCCAGCGCCGCCGAAGCGTGGAACAGCCTGCAGTTCCTCAATCACAGCGTCACCCTGGGATGGTTCCTGCGCGCCGTGCACGGCTGGGGCTCGAACTTCATGGTCGCCGTGGTGCTCATCCACATGTGCCAGGTGTTCCTGTTCGGCGCGTACAAATTTCCGCGCGAGCTGACCTGGATTGTCGGCGTCTTCCTGCTGCTGATGACGCTTGGGCATGGCCTTCACCGGTCAGGTGCTGCGCTTCGATCAGGACGCCTACTGGGGTCTCGGCATCGGCGCATCGATCACCGCTCGAACGCCCGTGATCGGGCCCTACGCTGTCCACCTGCTGCTGGGCGGCCCAATTATCGCGGGCGCCACGCTGTCGCGCTTCTTCGCGCTGCACGTGTTCGTCATTCCCGGCCTGCTGATCGGTTTCGTTTCGCTGCACCTGCTGATGGTGCTGAAGCTGGGCATCAACGAATGGCCCATGCCCGGACGTCTGATTCGCCGCTCAACCTACGTGCAGGAATACCACGAGGATAACACAAAGGACGGCATGCCCTTCGTGCCCGTGGCCGTGTGGAAAGACGCGTTCTTCTCCGCCGACGATCATCTTCGCGATCATCGCCTGCGCTGCGTACTTTGGACCGTTCGGTCCGAGCGGCTATCCCGATCCGACCATCATTCAGACCATTCCCAAGCCCGACTTCTTCTTCCTCTGGCTCTACGCCATGCTGGCGCTGCTGCCGCCGTCGATGGAGACGCCTGCTGCTGCTGATCGGCCCGGTGATCGTTATCGGCTTTCTGGTTCTGCTGCCATTCCTCTCCGGCGAAGGCGAGAAGAGCTGGAAGCGCCGCCCGATCGCGGTCGTTACGCTGTTGCTGATCGCTGTGGCGCTCGGGACGTTTACCCGGCTCGCGACCTATTCGCCCTGGAGCCCGGTCATGGATGCCTGGAGCGGCGACCCCGTTCCGGTGGAGTTCCTGAACGGCAGGACGCCGCTCGAGCGGCAAGGCGCGCTGGTCTTCCAGGGCAAGCAATGCCGCAACTGTCACGCCATTGGCGGTTCGGGCGGACTGCGCGGCCCGGAGCTGGATCGCGTGGCCACGCGCATGACGCACGATCAGCTTGTCCGCCAGGTGATTCAAGGCGGAGGCAACATGCCGGCGTATGGCAAGAACCTGAATCCTGCCGAGGTCACGGCGCTGGTCTCGTTCCTGGAGACGCTGCATCCGCCGAATCAGCCTGCCGCGCGCGATGCTGCGACGCAGGCGGCCGCTGGTCCTGAACCCTCAGCGGCCAAATAGCATTAGGACGATGCGGGACGCTAAGGGTCGTGCGGCACCTCAGCGCCGGCTTTGTAACGCCTTCATTGAAGGGCAGGTAATGTTTTGAAGGGGTGCGCCTCCTCGGTTTTGAAGGGGCACGCCTTCAGGCGTGCCGTTAGGGTCGAGCAAAAGAGGCGGCTTTAGCCGCTGAGGATAATTACCTCTGGGCCCGAAGGTCAGCCCTCTAAGTAGAATTGTGCCAGCGCAGCTGAAGCTGCGGCCCTTCAAACAGATCAATGTCTCCGGTCCTGCAAGCTGCGCTGGCGTCGTGGTCCGTTCCCTGGATTCCCACCCTGGCCATCATCATGACCGCGCTTATCTACCTGCGCGGCTGGTATCTGCTGCGCTGCGCGGGATTCCCTCTCCTCCCTGCATGGCGCGTGTGGTCATTTCTGGCGGGCCTTTTCGCCCTTTGGGTGGCGCTCGCCGGACCGATGGATGTCTTCAACTCATGGCTGCTTACCGCGCACATGGTGCAGCACATGGTGCTAATGATGATTGCGCCGCCGCTCGTCCTGCTGGGCGCGCCGCTGATTCCGCTGGTCCGCGGCCTGCCCATATTTGCGGCACGCGAGTTTGCCGGACCATTTCTCAACTGGAAAGCGGCACAGCGACTCGGGCGATTGCTGACGCAGCCGGTCTTCGCGCTCGTTCTGATGGGCATCGTCATGCTCGGCTGGCATGTGCCCGTCCTGTACGAGTTGGCGGTACGATCGCCAGGATGGCATCAGTTTGAACACGCATGTTTTCTCATCACCTCGCTCATCTTCTGGTGGCCGGCTATTCAGCCCTGGCCGAGCCAGTCGCAGTGGCCACGCTGGTCGATGGTGCCCTATCTCCTCATTGCCGACGTGCTGAATACGATCCTGTCCGCCGCGCTGGTCTTTGCCGATCGCGTGCTCTATCCCTCGTACGCCGACGCACCACGGGTCTTCGGCCTGTCCGCACTTCAAGACCAGGTCGCTGCTGGAGCCATCATGTGGGTCGTCGGCTCAGTCGCGTTTCTGATTCCCGCAATGCTGATTGCGGTTCAGTGCCTGACGCGGCAGCCGGCACTGCCCCAACTGCAACGACTGAAGAAGCGCAAGCCGATACTCGCCGGAACCTGGCAACGCGCAATGGCGAAGTTCGGTTTCAACAGTGTCAGAGCGGATGCGGTTTCCTTCCTCGCACTCTTCCTCGCCACAGGATTGGCATTTTCCGCGCTGCTTGCTTTCTCCGGCTCGGACGAGGACGAACTTGTGCCGCAGGCACGACAGCAAACCGGCGATCTCAGAGTGACCGTTTACGCTTCCGGCGACAACTTGGATATCGGCGCAAACAGCATCAGCGTTCTAGCGCAAGACGCGACCGGCTTGCCCATACTCGATACGCAGGTCGAGGTCAGCGCCACTCGTCAGGGCGCAACTGCCGGCGCATCCGAGATACACGGGCGCGAGGCCGACACCGATAACAAGCTGCTGAAGCCAGCGACGCTCAGTCTTCCCGCCGCGGGAGCTTGGACCATCCACGTAGATCTCAAACACGATGCTCAGGCCGCTTCGATTACATTTCCCACCCAAGCCGTTCTTCATACTCCCGGCATCGACGACTGGTGGCCGTACTCTGTGTTCCCCGTAATCGGGCTGTTGCTGCTGCTGGTTTACTCTCGGCGCGCTCACCGACGCCACACCTTCGCACGCGAACATGCCATCGAAGCCGCAGCTTCGCGCTGAAGGATGCGGTGCGATATAGTTGAAGCGAGTTGGCGATACCTCCGGGAGCGCTTCAATGGCGGGCGTAACAGTTGTCATTCCCCTATACAACAAGGGACCGTACATTCTGCGAGCCTTGAATTCTATCGCCAAGCAGAACTATCGCGACTTCGAAGCCATCGTCGTCAACGACGGATCCACCGACAATAGCCGCGAACTGGCCGAGAGCTTTCGCGATCCTCGCTTCCGTGTCATCCATCAGAAAAATGCCGGCCCAGGCGCAGCTCGTAATCGTGGAGTCGCCGAAGCCCAATCTCCACTGATCGCCTTCCTCGACGCCGACGACGAGTGGTTTCCCGACCATCTTGAAACCGCGGTCCGCTTTCTCGCAGACAACCCGGACGTCGCGTGCCTCACCCAGAGCTATCTGAACGGTCCCGGCATGAATCCTTCGAAACCAATGTGGCACTCGCGCGGCATCCGCGAGGGGCTGCAGAAGCTTGAGGATTACTCGCCGCTGTCGCTGCACTATTCGATTGCCTTCATGTTTTCGCAGGCGACGGTGGCGCGAACTGAGCTGTTCCGCAAATGGGGCGGCTTCTACGAGAATCACTGGACCTATGGCGAGGACGGCTATTTGTGGCTCAAGTTTCTGTTGAATGAGCAGGTCGTTTTCTCATGGCGGGAAACCTTGGCAATCTACTTCGATGCCAGCGACCTCAACTTGAGCATGCGGAAGGACCAGGTGCGCCAATTGGAGCCGTTTCTCGTCGATCCCGATTTCACCCTGCAGGCATGCCCGCCTCAGCACCGGCAATTGTTTCGAGACTTATGTACCTTGCGGGCCTTCAAGGCTGCTTGCGCCTGGGGCTATCACGGACAATGGCAGCGCGCGGCCCAGTTAAGACGCCAATTCCGGCAGCCCGGCGACTATCGCATTCCTTGGTATTTCAGCGCGTGGGTCTGCTCAACGCCGCTCGGCGCAGCATTGGGCGCGGCATGGCGAGCGCTGAACACC
The DNA here is from genome assembly GCA_963819645.1 of uncultured Acidobacteriaceae bacterium. GTDB lineage: Bacteria > Acidobacteriota > Terriglobia > Terriglobales > Acidobacteriaceae > CAVVDY01. Next base: position 460,221 of record CAWFWZ010000001.1, on the reverse strand, counting down.
CTAAGAGGACGGCCAACCGTACAGGGAGCAGGCGCGGTGAGTCGCGCGACCAAGCCGAACCGGGCGGCGGCCAATAGCTAGCCGACCATCCGCATACAAACGGCTTTTGACTACCCCGAGAACCCCGCGAAATATCCAAGCAGCAGGATCGCTATCCCAAGAATGATGCGGTAGCCAATAAACACCTTCAGCGTTTTTGTTCCAAGGTAACGAATGAACCACGCAATGGTGGCGTAACCGACAATCGCCGAAACGATCATGCCGACTGCGAATCCGGTCGCCATGCCTGGGGGCAGACCTTCTTTCATCACATGGTGAAGTTTCAGAAGGGCGGCACCGGCAATGATCGGCGTCGACAGCAGGAAACTGAAGCGCGCGGCCGCCTCTCGCGTGAGATTACGGAACAGTCCTCCGCTGATGGTGATTCCGGAACGCGAGACTCCCGGGATAACAGCAAAAGCCTGCAGCACTCCGACCGTGAGAGCGTCGCCTAGGGAGATTTGCGACAGCGGCTTTGTGTATCGACTGACACGCTCGGCCATCCACATAACCAGCGCCACGAGTATGAGCATGCAAGCCACGAGCGCCGGTGACCGGAAACTGGTTTCGATGCGCTTTTCCAGTAATGCGCCCGCGATCGCCGCCGGTACAGTGGCTGCAATCATGAACCACAGCAGTTGGCGTTCGCACCGTTGTTCTTCCGGTGTCAGGTCGCGCAAGTTGTCGCTGGTCTCAGAGAAGCGAACAACTTTTCCGCCAAAAGCTGCGCGCAGGATTTGCAGCCAAGTCCGCCAGAAATACACCAGGATGGCAAAAAGTGTACCGGCGTGCAGGGCAACGTCAAACGTAAGCCCGGGGTCAGCCCAGTTCGCCAGCCCGAGTCGGCTGACGACCCAGGGGACGAGCGCTAAGTGAGCGGTGCTCGAAACGGGCAGAAATTCTGTGAGGCCCTGAACGATTCCAAGGACGATCGCTTCAATGATTGGCAAATTATTCCACCGTGTTACCGAAAGCAGGAATTCCGGTCTGCACCATATATATCAGAGTAGAAGCGCGATTCGACCAGTCGGTGGAATCGGGGTATTGCGAAACTAGGCGCTTGCCCAACGCGATAGCGCTTGCGGCAGCATCGTCGGCTTTCTTCTGCTGGTTGTCGGTCTTGTAAATCGTGATCAGCGCAGCCTGCCGCCATGCCGCTTTGTACAGCGCCTCAGGAGCCTTGGGCGACTTGGGATGCTCGTCTACGTACTTGACGTAGATCGCCGTCTCCTTCACCGGGCACTCGGCCTGCGCCTCCCAATCGCCGCACAGCTTGTTGTCAATCATGTTGTACGCCGCCAAGGCCGCCCACTTTGTTCCCGGATACTTCTTGATGACCTTCTTCATGTAACTTTCATCGAGCGGCAGCCGCATGTTCGGGTCGCGCAGCTTCGATGATGGGCGCGTCCTCTGGTCGGCCAGGTCTAACTGCCAGCGGATGTCGGCGGCGCGATAGGCCGACTCAGCCGCCAGCGACGAAGATGGGAAGTATTCGACCACGGCCGCATAGAGCCGCAACGCATCCCCGGCCGCGCCGCGACGGCCACCACGCTCGCTGGCCTGATATTCCGAATCGGTCGCCTCGCCGAAGATAATCCTGTCGCCGTCGGGAGTATCGGGCAGGATGATGCCCTTGTCGACCATCCAGCCGGTGACGTTGCGCTCGGTTTCTTGTTCAGGATCGGATTCGACCGTGCCGACCACGTGTATCCATCCCGGCGAGCGCTCCAGCACGACGACGTCGCGTCCGCGCGAGATGTTAGACAGCTTGGCCGAGTTCGTATCGGGCGAGATGTAGATAAACCCCTCGCGAATCGTCGTGCCGCGCGGGCCAACTGCGGCGAAGGCCAGGGCGGAAAAGAGCAGCAGGAAAATCAGCGAGCGCAGATGTGAGGACATTAACGGTGATTGTAGCGTTGTCATGACGAGCGAAGCGAGGCATCTGTTCTTAGGCGGGGCGAGAGCATGCCCCTCGCCCAAAGATCGGCACTCGCGATGGCGATCCTGAAATTACTTCGCCGTAGGAATTTCCTCCCCCAGCACCTCGGCCAGCAACTGCGGCTCGACGTTGCCGCCGCTGATAATCGCGACCGTCTTCTTCGCCTCGGGGAGCTTCTTCTGATGAAACAGCCACGCCGCGAAGGTCACTGCTCCGCTGGGCTCGGCCACGATACGAGCTGACGTGACGGCCCGTCGCATGGCGCTGCGAATCTCGCCTTCTGTCACGGTCACGATGTCATCGACGAATTTGCGAATGTGTTCGAAATTCAGCGGCCCGACCGATTGTGTTCGCAACCCATCGGCCAAGGTACTCGACACCCGCTCTGCCGGAAGCTGAACCACTTCCCCCTTGCGAAAGCTCTGCTGCGCATCGTTGGCCAGCTCCGGCTCCACGCCGACGACCTTTGCCTTCGAGCCGCTCATCTTGATCGCCGCCGAAACTCCGCTGACTATGCCGCCTCCGCCGACCGGCACCAGCACCAGGTCAACGTCGGGACAGTCCTCGAGAATCTCTAAACCAACAGTTCCCTGCCCGGCAATGATGAACGGATCGTTATATGGCGGCACAATCGCATAGCCATGTTGCGCTGCCAGCTCTTCGGCTTTCGCCATGCGCTCGGCGCTGCTGCCACCGACGACAATAATCTCCGCTCCCAGCGCGGCCGTCGCATCGACCTTTACCTTCGGCGCGTTGCGCGGCATCACCATTACGCACTTCAATCCGAACACCCGCGCCGCATAGGCGACTCCCTGCGCGTGGTTGCCGCTGGAATACGAGATGACGCCGTTCTTGCGCTCACTCTCGCTCAGCGAAGCGATTTTGTTATACGCCCCGCGCAACTTGAACGCGCCGATGGGCTGCCAAGCTCTCGGGCTTAAGCCACAGTTCGCCGGCGCCGTTGCCAGCCTTCGGCGTTCCATCTTTCTCCGCGGGCGGGTAATAACGCACCAGCGGAGTGCGCGCCGCAATGCCACGCAGTTTCTCTTGTGCTGCCTTGATGTCGTCGAGGGTAACCATGGGGGATGACGTCCGAGTCTACCTTGGCGAGAGCACCCATGCTCCGGCGGGCAACTCTGCCGATTGAGCATGTGGTGCGTTTCGCGCCAGGCGAATCAGTTTCTCCATCCAGTGTACAAGGGCGAGTCGCTCGCGGAGCGTGGCCTTATGTCCCACTTCGACGTGCGAAATCGCGGGACTGAGCAACGCGCCGGCCAGATACTCTCGCGGAACCCTCTGCTGCAACCACAGCAGCTCGGTGGGAGGAATGACCGTATCGTCGGAACCGTGCAACAGCAGCACCGGCGCGTGCAGAAATGCGAGCCGCCCAGCAGGCGACGCCGCCGCCAACTGCTCGCGATCCTTTTCGATCTCGCCCATAATCGCCTGCCGGAAGCTGTCGAATTGCTTGTGATAAATCCGCTGCATCACCTCCTGGCCCGCAGGAGTCATTTGCGCGGTCAGCACTTCTGATTTTTTTCCTTCATCGGCCAGCACCAGCTTGATCGCCTCGCTGGCTTTGGCAGTATCTTGCGCCGGGAAGAAATCTTCGGGCCGATCAAGGACAACAATCAGCGGGCCATATTCGTGAGGAGTTAGCTTCTCGAAGCTTCCATCCGGACGCTCGGCCTCGCCCGTCGCAAAGAAGTGCAGAACGTGCGCCAGATCGTAGTGCGCGCCCACTGTGGCGACCCACGCGATCGAGCTGCTGTACTGCGCATCGGTCGCCGCTACCAACGCGAGTCCGCCGGAGAAGCTGATGCCCAACACTCCCACACTCGGCACCTCGAGCTGACGAGCGAAGAACTGCGCTGCCGTCCCAATCACCGCTGCCGATTCGGCTTCAACGCGATAGTCGGCGATGCCCTGAAGCTCAGGCGTCATCACGAAAAATCCGCTGGCCGCCAGCGAGCGCGCGAAGCTCACCAGTCGAGGCTCGTTGATGCCCAACTCGTGCATGCCGTGCACCACGACGATTCCCGGTGCGAAGCCAACTCCTCGCGGCGAATACACCCGCGCCGGCGTGGGCTTGCCGTTGACACTCAAACGTTTCGTCGCGCGTGTCTACAGGATGAACATCATAGTTGGCGATCCAGCCCTTCGCGTTGGGATCGGAAATACGCGAGAGCAGCGAAGCTGCCCGCAGGTAGTTCTGTGCGACGGGATAAAGCAGTATCAATGCAACAGGTAGAAGCAGCAGGGCCCACGCCAGGAGGCGAACTCTAAATCCGCGAGAGCGCATGGAACCGTTGACCAAGGTGATGATGTCCGGGCGGAGCGTTGTATCAGGGCACGGCTTCAGCCGTGCCGCAAATCGGCCCTTGTGAGATTTGGGCTTCAGCCCCTGAGAGTCTATCGGAGCGCAGGGGCTAAAGCCCTAAAGATTTCTTGCGGCATTAACGCTGGCCCGAAGGCCAGCTCTACCCGAACATCCGACCTTCACACTTCCAGGATCACCGGCATAATCAGCGGCCGTCGCGACGTGTTCTTCACGATGAAGCGCTTCAGGTCCTGGCGGATCTTCTCCTTGATCATGCCGTAGTCGCCCTTCTCTTCATCGCTCGAAGCGTTCAGCGTATTCATCACCGTCTCGCGCGCCTGGTCGAGAAATCCGTTATCAGTCATGCTGCTGCTGAAGCCGCGCATCACAATCTCCGGCGTACTCTCGACTTCGCCGGTGAGCTTGTTGATCGCGATGATCGGCAGCACGATGCCGTCCTCGCTCAGGTGGCGACGATCGCGAATCACCAGGTCTTCCACCACGTCGCCCATCGAATTGGAATCGATGCAGATGCGTCCCACCGGAGCCTTGCCCGCCTTGCGCGCGCCTAGTTCGTCGAACTCCAGAATGTCGCCGCTCTCGGCCATCAGGACGTGTCCGACCGACCCGTGCATCGCGCCTGCCATTTCCGCGTGCAACTTGAGCTGGCGATACTCGCCGTGAATGGGAATGAAGTATTGCGGCTTCACCAGGTTGATGATCAGCTTCAGCTCTTCCTGGCTGGCGTGTCCGCTGACGTGTACCGGCGGCGATGAGCCGTCGTCGTAGATAACGTGCGCGTCGCGGCGGAAGAGGTGATCGATCACGCGATAGATCGCCTTCTCGTTGCCCGGGATGATGCGCGACGAAAGCACAACCGTATCGCCCGGCGCAATGCGCGCGTGCTTATGATTGTCGACCGCAGCGCGCGACAGCGCCGACATCGGCTCACCCTGGGTTCCGCTGATGAGCACGCAAACCTTGTCGGGCGGCAAGTCCCGCACCTGCGAAGGATGAATGATCAGCCCGTCAGGAACATCGAGGTAACCGAGGTCCTGCGCGATCTCCGTCGACTCCATCATCGAGCGCCCGACGACCGCGACTTTGCGCCCATTCTCGAACGCCTGTTCCATCGCCAGCTTGATGCGATGAATCGACGACGAAAAGCACGCGATAAACAGCTTCTTCTCGGTGCGAGCAAAGATTTCCTGGAAGCGGGCACGCACCGCGCGTTCGCTGGGCGTGTAACCGCGGCGCTCGACGTTGGTCGAATCCTGGAACAGCGCCAGCACGCCCTGTCTTGCCGTACTCGGCGAACGAGTGCAGATCGAATAGCCGATTGTCGGTAGGAGTGGGATCAACCTTGAAGTCGCCGGTGTGGATCAGAATGCCCAGCGGCGTATGAATCGCCAGCGCCACGCAATCGACTAGACTGTGCGTCACCTGGATGGGATGAATCGTGAATGGCCCAATCTTAATGCTATCGCCGGCGCGGATCTCGTTGAGCTCGGCGTCGTCCAGCAGGCCGTGCTCTTCCAGCTTGCCCTCAACGTAGGCCAGCGTGAACTCGGTGCCGTAAACCGGAACGTTCAGCTCGGACAGTATCCACGGCAGTCCGCCGATGTGGTCTTCATGCCCGTGCGTCAGCACGATGGCGCGCACGTGCTGCCGATTCTCCAGCAGATAGCGAATGTCGGGGACAACGATGTCCACGCCCAGCAGCTCAGATTCGGGGAACATGAGTCCGGCGTCGATGACGATGATGTCATCGCCCCAGCGAATTGCCATGCAATTCATGCCAAATTCGCCGAGACCACCCAGAGGAACAACTTGTAGCTTACCGACAGGCATCAGCAAACTCGATGCTAGCACAGGGAAGGCCGCTTTTCGCTATTCGCCATTCGCTGTTCGCTTTGCCATTCTGCTTGAGCCCTACCACAGAGACACGGAGGCCACGAGAAGCTCACGGCGCTCGACCTGTTTTGCCGGAGAGGAGATCCTGGCGAAGAGCGAATGGCGAAAAGCGAATAGCCGGCCTTCCGAGCGCCCTATACTTAAGACCAATGCCTGACGCCGAACCCAAGTCCCTGATGCGCCGCGGTGCTCGAAGCCGGCATCCGCAAGGCTTTCACCCGCGCTTACCACACCATCAAGGTCGATCCCGACAAGTACATGGAGCACCTGCGCATGGCGTACGGTCTTCCGGCCATCACCTACGACGGGGTCATTCGGAGTCGAGATGCATACCGCTCGACCACATTGCCGAAGAAACCATTCGGTGCCAGCATGAAGATGGCCGCCGCCGAAGGTGCCGGACTCGGCATGGGCGGCATGTTCACCGTACTGCCCGACCTCGGCATTCTGGCGGCCATTACCATGCGCATGATCCAGAAGCTGAGCCTGATGTACGGCTTTCCCTACAACACCGAAGAGGAAGAGGCCGAGCTGTGGGTGGCAGCCGCCAGCGCCGCCGGAGTGGATATTGGGCGCGAGATTGGTCGAGAAGCAGGTGGTTTCGAAGTTTGTGCCGCGGGTGATCCAGCGCATCGCCGTACGGACCAGCGCCGAGATCGCCGAGAAATGGACGGCCCGACTCATCCCGGTCGTCAGCGGCGCAATCGGTGCCGGCCTGAACTACTATTTCGTGCGTGTCTGGGGCGAACGCGCCCTGGGACACTTCCGCCAGCGGCATCTTGCCGCGCGTCGGCAACACGAGCGAGTGGAGCCGATTCAGCTGCCGGCAGTCGAGCGCATCGTAAGAAACCAGGTCACCACAGAGGCACAGAGACAGAGAGATTTTTCGGTTAGCAGACCAGCTTGTTTTGGCGGACCGCTTGACTGTCGTGGCTCTCTCTCTTCCAGGGTGTCATCCTGAGCGACGTGATCCGCCATGGGCGGAGAACGCAGTCGAAGGCCCCCTACCCTCTCGAAGATTGTCATCACGAGGGCGCGCTGCGACCGAGGGATCTGCTCTGGCTTGAACCGCCTATCCAGCGCGCTCATTCTTCCACTCCAGACGAGAACAGATCCCTCGCCTCGCTCGTGATGACAAACTATTCCTCCGTGATCTCCGTGCCTCCGTGGTGAATACGTGTTACTACGATCTCGCCGCTTCCACCACCACAGCCGACGGTCTCTCCGTCCCGAACTCGCCTTCCCACTTCGCCATCACCACCGTCGCCAGACAATTTCCCAGGACATTCACCGCGGTTCGTCCCATGTCGAGCAATTGATCGATACCCAGCAGCACAAACACCGGCTCCGTTGGCAGTCCGACGGACGTCGCTGTCGCCAGCAGGATCACCAGCGCCGCGCGCGACACTCCGGCTACTCCCTTGCTGGTGAGCATCAGGGTGAAGCAGATCATGCAACTGCTGCCCCAGCGACAGATGCAATGCCTGCAACCTGCGCCACGAAAATCGCGGCGACGGAAAGATAGAGCGAGCTGCCCGTCAGGTTGAAGCTGTAGCCGGTAGGGATGACGAACGCCACGATCTGCCGCGGTACGCCCATGGCTTCCATCTGCTCCATGGCGCTCGGCAGCGCGGCCTCGGAGTTGGAGGTGGCGAAGGCGATCGTCACCGGCTCGGCCACGGCTTTGAGGAAGCGCTTGAGCGGCACCCGGCAACAGCAGAGCAACCGGCAGCAGCACGCCCAAGACGAAGACCGCCAGCGCCGCATACAGCGTCAGCAGAAGCTTCAGCAGGCTGCCCAGAATGCCGAAGCCGGTGTGTCCCACAGTGTAGGCTATAGCCGCTCCCACCCCGAGCGGCGCCATATACATCACGATGTTGGTGAACTTGAACATCGTCTCGACCAGGCTTTCGCAGAAGCGTCAGCATCGGCCGGCGCTTCTCTTCGCTGATCATCGCCAGCGCGATGGCGAAGATCAGGCTGAAGACCACGACCTGCAGGATCGCGTTGTCGGCCACCGCCTTGGCGATGTTCTCGGGAAAGACGTGCAGGATGGTGTCTTCCGCGCTCAGCTTGCTCACGCTTGTCGTGTCTCGACGTTGTGGTAGCTCGGAAGCTGAACGCCGACGCCGGCTTTGCTCAGGTTGATGGCGCCGAGACCGAGGAAGATCGCGATCGTGGTGATGATTTCGAAAAAGATGATCGAGCGCAGGCCAAGTCGTCCAACCTGCTTCAGGTTCGAATGCCCGGCGATGCCGACCACCAGCGTTGCCAAATAGCAGCGGCGCGATGATGGTCTTGATCAGCCGCAGGAAGATGAGCGCCAGCACGCGCAGGTGGGTCGCCACGTCGGGAAAGTCGTGCCCGATCTCCGCTCCCAGCAGCATGGCGATGAAGATCCACGCGGTCAGCGTGCGCCGCAGGCAGCCGTAGGCGATCAGCGCCAGCAGTCCCACCCAGCGCAGGCCAGGTTCAGCGTAGCCGAACCTGATGCTTCCAGACCAAGACCGCCGCACAGCGCAATGGCCGCCGCAATCAGCAGGAGTCTCGCGCGGTTATCTTTCGCGCGCACAGCATGGTCAGTGACCGTCATCGGTCGATCCTCCACGCGTGTCATCCCGAGCGGAGCCGAGGGATCTGCAGTTCGCGCCGCACGGACCACTCGTCACCGCAGGATGTCCTCCAGCTCCACTCCGCGATCGGTGCGCTCGTCGCGATACTTCACAATCACCGGCGCGTACAGCGACAGTCCCCACTCGGCGGCCTTGCCCTTGGTGATCGCGCGCGAGCCCGGCACCACCACCGCGCCTTCCGGCACACGCAGCGGCTGATCTTCGGACGACGCGGTAGATCTTCGCCTCTGACCATATCGAACAGCGGAGTCGAGCGCGTAAGAATCACGCCTGCGCCCAGCACCGCGCGCGCGCCCACCTGCGTGCCTTCGTAAACGCCGCAGTTGCCGCCCATCAGCACGTCGTCTTCGATGATCACCGGCGAAGCGTTGATCGGCTCCAGCACGCCGCCGACTTGGGCCGCCGCGCTGATGTGAACCCGCTTGCCCACCTGCGCGCACGAGCCGACCAGCGCATGCGAGTCGACCATCGTGCCCTCGTCGACGTACGCTCCCGTGTTGATGAACATCGGCGGCATGCAGACCACGCCCGGCGCGACGTAAGCTCCGGCGCGAACCGACGATCCGCCGGGCACGACGCGAACGCGATCTCGCGACGCGCGAAGTGCTGCAAAGGATAGGTATCCTTGTCGACGAACGAGAGCACGCGCGCATCGCCGCTCTCGGCCAGTTCGCCGATGCGAAAGCCCAGCAGGATGCCCTGCTTCACCCAGGCGTTCGTTTGCCAGCGCGCCGTCGACCTTCTCGGCAGCCCGAATTGTGCCCGTCGACAGAGCGTCGCGAAACTCCAGAAAAGCCGCGCGCGCCTCGGCGATCACCGACAGCCGCAGCACCTGCGGCGTAGAATCGCTCGATTGCCGGTTTGCAATGGGTGCATCTGGCGGGCAGTATATATGGTCGGCTGCGAGCGCTCCAACGCGTTGCTGAGCGGGAGCGTCGCAGCGCATCAAACACCGATGGCCTGGATTGACGAACTGCTCGGACGAACCCTGGTGCTGGTGGCGCATCCGGACGACGAATGCATTGCTTTTGGCGCGCTGCTGCAGCGCATGCGCGAACCGGTCGTGGTCTTCGCCACCAATGGCTCGCCGCAGGATCCATACTTCTGGCAACAATACGGCTCGCGCGAGGCCTACGCCGGACTGCGCCGCGAAGAGGCCTTCGCCTCGATGCATGCCGCCGGCGTGAAAGATGTCATCTTCCTGTCCGACATGCCCGGCGGCGAGCAAGCTGGTCGATCAGGAACTGTTCCAGCAATCTGCGGCCGGCGTACGACCTGCTGTCCGAACTGGTGCAGCGTCGCATGGTGCAGGCGCTGCTGACGCTGGCGTACGAGGGCGGACATCCCGATCACGACTCGTGCAGCTTTCTCGCAGCCCAACTCGCGAGGCGCTTCAACATCCCGTGTTGGGAGGCTCCGCTTTACCACCGCTTGCCCGAAGGCGGCGGAGTCTTCCAGGAGCTTCCTCGGGAGACTCCAGCGAAGAAGTTGACGTGAAGCCCACGCCCGCTGAGCAGGAGCGCAAGCGCGCAGATGTGCCTGGCCTATCCCTCGCAAGGAGACTTCCTGACTCACTTCGACGTGATGAAGGAGCATGTGCGTCCGCAGCCGGCCTACGACTTCACCAAGCCGCCGCACGAAGGAAAGACTAACTACGAAGTCTGGCAGTGGAGCATGACCGCGCAGCAGGTGTGCGCCGCGTTTGCCGAGTTCCTGCGACAGAAAAGTCCGCCACAGCCTAGGCGGCACCGCGTCTATAGCGAACATCTACTCTCTTCGGCCCAAGTTCTGCTGCGCTTTGAACGGGGCGCAGCTTCAGCTCGCCGATGCCCCATTTAGATTGTCATCCTGAGCGAAGCCAAGGACCTGCTTTCGTTGATTGAACGAGCGGGCCTCATCATTGCGATGCTGAACGTTACGACGGTGCGCAGAATGCTGTCCGAGCCACGGAGCAACTCGATGCGACCACGGCTCTCCATCCTGTATGTGTCTTATCCCCTGCTGGCGATCTCTGACGAAAGCGCCGGCGGCGCCGAGCAGATGCTGCTGACGTTGGAGCGCGAGATGGCTCGCCGAGGCCATCGAACGACCGTCGCTGCTTGCGACGGCTCGCCGCGTGAGTGGACGACTGCTCGCGACTGGCGAGCCGGCACACGCTGCTGATGTCTTCGAGCAACGCGAACGCGAGCACTGCGCTCGCATACTCGACTACCTGCGCGATCATCCCGACTGAGTTCGACCTCATTCACGACGAGAGTGGCAGCTTCTTTCGTCATGCCGACCGCTGCCCCGTGCCCGTATTGGCGACGCTCCATCTGCCGCGCAGCTTCTATCGCGAAGGGTGGTTACGCTGCTCGTCCCACAATGTGGTATTCAACTGCGTATCGCAGGCACAGGCGCTAACGTTTGACGATCTACCCGAACCTGATTGGCGTGGTGCCGAACGGAATCGCGATCGAGCGATTCGCCGTGCGCGACCGCAAGCGCGACTACCTGCTTTGGATGGGCCGCATCTGCGAAGAGAAAGCTCCGCACTTGGCAATCGCCGCCGCGAAGCAGGCAGGGGCGCCACTGATTCTCGCCGGGACAGGTCTATCCCTTCAGCTATCACCAGCAATATTTCGAGCGTGAGATTCGGTCACATCTTGGGGACTGGCGTCCAGTTCGTTGACTCACCGTTGTTCGAGCAGAAAGTTGCTTTATTGCGAAACGCGCGCGCGCTGCTGCTGACCAGCACCGCCGAAGAGACCAGCTCGCTGGTCGCCATGGAGGCGATGGCCTGCGGCACTCCGGTGATCGCGATGCGACGAGGAGCGTTCCCCGAAATCGTCGCTCACGGCGAGACCGGTTTCATCGTTGATGATGTGCATCAGATGGCGTCAGCCATAGCGGAGACATCAACAATTAGCTCTGCGGCGTGCCGTCAAAGAGTTGAGAGGATATTTTCAGCGCAGCGCATGGCGAACGAGTATGCGACTTTGTATCGGCGGGTTATCGCCGCCAGGAGCGGTGCTCGCTCAGCCGCGTAAGCGGTTTGCGCACATAGGTAGGAGCCTCCGCAAAATGGGTGGAAGCCCCCGCATTCATGCGGGGGAAATCTGCGTCGGATGATGCGCTTTAGCGCCCGTCTCCGCGGCTAAAGCCGCTTGCGTTTGAAACGGGATCGTCCCCCCGGATAAATCCGGGGGCTTCCACCCACGGAACCGACAATAACCGCATTCGAGCACTACCGCACCTCCGCCCCTTGCCGCTCCAGCAACCCCAACTCGCTGACCACCTTCTCCAACTTCGCGCGCGTGTCTTTCTTCATCGGCACCAGCGGCAAACGATAGACCTCTTCGATGCGCCCCATCATGGCCAGCACAGCCTTCACCGGCCCGGGGTTTGACTCGATGAAGTTGACCTGCATCAGCGGCAGATACTTGCGGAAGATCTCGCGCGCCGTGTCCCACTTATTAGCCAGCGCGGCGCCGAGCCATGCGCGCCATCTCGGCCGGAATCTCGTTCGAGCACACCGACACAATTCCCGCGCCGCCCAAGCCGATCACGGCGAGGGTGATGGCGTCGTCGCCCGAGAAAACCAGAAAGTCCTCCGGCACGGTGGCGCAAACTTCGGCGATCTGCGCGATGTTGCCGCTGGCTTCTTTCACCGCAATGATGTTCTCAATCTCCGCCAGCCGCAGCAGCGTAGGCGTTTCGATATTCGTGCCAGTACGGCCCGCGATGTTGTAGAGCATCAGCGGCTTCTCGCTGGCCTCGGCGATGGCCTTGAAGTGCTGATAAACGCCTTCCTGCGTCGGCTTGTTGTAGTACGGCGTAGCGGTCAACACGAAGTCCACGCCTGATCGCTTCGAAACCTCCTTCGCCTTATCCACCGCCTCGCGCGTATTGTTCGAGGTTGCGCCCGCCATGATGGGCACACGGCCCGCGTTGACTTCGATGGTGACGTCAATCACGCGCAGCCACTCGTCGTGCGTCAGCGTCGGCGTCTCGCCGGTCGTCCCGCAGGGCACAAGAAAGTCGATGCCCGACTCAATCTGCCATTCGACCAGATGACGCAACGCCGTCTCGTCGACGCTGCCGTCCTGCTTGAAGGGAGTGATGATAGCGGTGCCGCATCCGCGCAACTTCATGATTATGTTTACCTCGTGTAGAGCAATTCTAGAAGAGTTTCAGTGCGGCTGCGCGACCGAAGAGATTAACCACAGAGGCACAGAGACACAGAGATCTGGAGACGAAAAAATGAATTTCTCCGTGCCTCCGTGTCTCTGTGGTGATTACGCCTTTTCCAGCGACGCCGAGAACGAATCCAGAGCCAGGCTGCGCAGCAGGTTACGCCTCATGCCGCTCTCCAGCTCGCCCAGCCGCTGCGTCGCCCCGACAATCCAATCGAAATCCACCTGCTCGCTCATGCGGTTGAGTTCAGACAAAATGTCCGTGTTGCGCACCATCTCCGGCGTGCCCGACTTCACGAACAGCAAATCCTCGAGCAGCGAATACAGCACGCGAATCGTCGAGTCCAGCTTCGCCTTGCCGTCGGCGCCCCCGCGATAGCTCTCCGTCACTTTGAACAGTTCGGAGTGATCGCGCGCGCCCATTGCCGGAGCCAGCAGCGCCAGCGCGTCCTGCCGCGCTACAAGATACTGCGCCAGGTCGAAGCTGCGCGCCCGGCCCAGTCCCCCGCCGCACAGTCGCGCTACCAGGCCACGCTCGCGCGCCTTCCATTCGGGACGAACCTCCGCGAGATAATCTTCCACCTCCTTCGGAGAAAGCGCCGCCAAGCCGCAGCTGCATACTGCGCGAACGAATGGTCGGCAGCAGTGCCGAAGGATTGTCGGTGAGCAGAAAAATGGTCGCGAAGTCGGGTGGCTCTTCCAGGATTTTCAGCAGCGAGTTCGCCGCCTCTTTCATGAAGTCAGCGTCGCTGAAAATATAGACGCGCTCGCGTCCCTCCGCCGGACGGTAGTAGATCTCACCAATGACGTGCCGTACCTGGTCAACCTTCACCAGCATCTGCGGCGGATCGGGCGGAATAATCATCACGTCAGGATGCGTCTGCACCAGGATGCGAGTCTCGCGCTTGTCAGCGTCGCGCAGGTTCTCGCGCGCCTCGACCGCCTCGGCGAAACGAGCTTCCAGGTCGTCGGCCTCGGCGATGCGAACGCAGTTGGCACAATGTCCGCAGAACTCAGGCAGGCCGTCAGTCGTCGGACGCTCCAGACAGTTCATCGTCTTGGCAATCATCTGCGCCAGCGTGAACTTGCCCGAGCCCTGCGGTCCCGACAGGATCACCGCATGAGGAAAGCGATCGTGCGCCAACATCTCGCGGATGGTGTGAACGACTTCGGGGTTGCCGTGAAAGTCAGAGAAGGGCATGGGACGATTGTCTAGAGCGCTGCAACTATTTTACGGATTCTCATCGTGAGTGCCTTTTCAAGATTGTCATCACGAGCGAAGCGAGGGATCTGCTCTCGTTGCGTAGCGCCGAAGCGACTTCTATTTGCGCAATATCTGCAAAAGTACATAAATTGCGCCCGCAGCAAAGATGGCACCCAAGACGCGGAACTCAAATCGATTAATCCGCGTCAAAAGGGTTCCACCCTTCAACACGGCTGAGCGCCGGATGAAATAGTCCGGCCTAATCACGTGACCGATTCCGAGGCCCGCGAAAGCCAACAGCAGGATGATGGCAATCGTCTGTCGCATATACTGTTTCGATACTTCCTCCGGCCCTTCGAAGCGCAACCGAAAGCAGGTCCTTCGCTGCGCTCAGGATGACAATTCTAAAGTTTGTTGCGTCGACACCCGCGTCTTAGACTTCGCCATCAGCCGCTCCCGCACCACTCTCAAAATCTCGCGATGCACTTGCTCAATCGGCGGCCGCGCATCAACCATAACCACGCGCTGGTTCTCGCGAGCGGCAATTTTCAAGTATGCCTTATGCACGCGATTGAAAAACGCCGCGTTCTCCCGCTCAAAACGATTCTCATCCGGAGCCTTCTTTCGGCCCGCGACCTTCTTGCGGCCCGCAACCTTGTTCCGCCGCCGCGCCCGCTGCACGCTGTGCGCTACATCCGAATCCATCAGGATCGTCAGATCGGGCCACCAGCCCGTCAAATAGCACCTTGTGCATCTGCAACACCGGTCGGCTGCGCAGCTTGCGGCCTCCGCCCTGATAGGCCTCGGTCGAGTCGGTATAGCGATCGCACAGCACCCACTTGCCTGCATCCAGCGCCGGCTCAATCACCTCTGCGATCAACTGCGCGCGTGAGGCAAACATCAGCGCCATCTCCGCCCACGGATCGAGTCCCGCCGTGCGCGAATCCAGCAGCAACTTGCGAATGCGCTCGCCAATCTCCGTCCCGCCGGGCTCGCGCGTAGTTAGCACGTCGATGCCTTCGGCGCGCAACGTAGCGGCGAGTTTCTCCATCTGCGTCGACTTGCCACAGCCGTCGAGCCCTTCAAACGTAATGAATTTTCCCTCTGACGCAACCTGAGCCACGAGGTAATCCTAGCAGCAACGACAATGGGCGCAGCAAACTGCAGATCCCTCGACTTCGCTCGGGATGACACATCAAATCGAATGAGCGCGGCCCCTGGGCCCGACGCGCAGATTTCGCCAGACCCGCTGTCTATAATGAAGATTGCGTTCGGCAAACTCATCTAATACCCACTATTCCGCGTGCGCCCATGCGGCGCGTTCGCTGCGGGACAATTCATGATCCAAACCTTATTCGGCAGCACAGAAGAGAAACCTAGTTTTCTTAAGCGCATGAAAGAGGCGGTCACGCGCACGCGTGAAAGCCTGAGCGAGCGCATTGAAGACGTCGTCGGCCTGCGTCCCGGAAATCGACCGCGAGACGCTCGACGATCTCGAAGCCACGCTGATCGGCGCCGACCTGGGCAGTGCCACGACCAACGCCGTTCTGGAAGCGTTGCGCGAGAAGGTCGATCGCAAGCAGATTGGCGATGCCGACGAACTCAAGCGCGTGCTGAAGGAAGAGCTGCTGGGCATCCTCACCAGCGCCGACAAGCAGCCGGTAGCGCGCGTCGATGGCGAGCCCGAGGTGATTCTCGTCGTCGGCGTGAACGGCGTCGGCAAGACCACGTCCATCGGCAAGCTGGCGCACGTGCTGCGCGCGCAGGGCAAGACCGTTCTGCTGGGCGCGGCCGACACCTTTCGCGCCGCCGCCATCGAGCAGCTCGAAATCTGGGGAGACCGCACCGGCGTCGAGGTCATCAAGAACAAGCCGGGCGGCGATCCGTCGGCCGTGCTCTTCGACGCGCTGCAGGCCGCGCGGCGCGCAAGATCGATTACGTCATCGTCGATACCGCCGGACGTCTGCACACCAAGAGCAACCTGATGGACGAGCTTTCGAAGATGCGCCGCACCGCGCAGCGCTTCATTCCGTCGGCGCCCGCACGAAACGCTGCTGGTGATGGACGCCACCACCGGCCAGAACGGATTGCAGCAGGCGCGGCTGTTTACCGAATCGGCCGGCGTCACCGGCATCGTGCTGACCAAGCTCGACGGCACCGCCAAGGGCGGCATCGTGGTCGCGATCTCGAAAGAGATGGGACTGCCGGTGCGCTACGTCGGCGTGGGCGAGAAGGTCGGCGACCTGCTGCCGTTCAATGCTGAGGACTTTGTGAACTCGCTGTTCGACTAATCGGGTACCCCATTCCGCGGGTGGCCCATTCCGCCTTCCTTTGGCGGGGGTGGGATTGTTCGGAACCAATCGCATGCCTCAAACATTCGACGATCAGAAGTACATGGAAGAAGCGCTGGAGCTGGCGCGTCGCGGAATCGCGCTGGCCTCGCCTAATCCGTGCGTTGGCGCGGTGATTGTCGACAGCGCGGGGCGTGTTATCGGCCGTGGATTTCACACCTACGACCGGTTGAAACACGCCGAGGTGCTGGCACTGGAAGAGGCCGGCGACCAAGCGCGCGGCGCGACCGTGTACCTCAACCTGGAACCTTGTTCGCACACCGGGCGGACCGGTCCGTGCGCCGATGCCCTGATCAAGGCGGGAGTGAAGCGGGTGGTCGCCGCCATGCGCGATCCCAATCCGCTGGTAGCCGGCGCCGGATTCGCGAAATTGCGGGCGGCCGGCATCGAGGTTCAGGATGGGCTGCTCAACTCGGAAGCGCGCAAGCTGAACGAAGCGTTCGCGAAGTACATTCGACACAAAGTTCCGTTCGTCACGCTGAAGACGGCGATGACGCTCGATGGCAAGATCGCGCCGCCTCCGCTGGAAACCGTACTGCCCGGCGAGCCTGTATTAGCGGCGGCGAGCGGCGGATGGATTACCAGCGAAACCGCGCGCGCCCACGTGCAAACGATGCGCCATGCGAACGACGCCATCATGGTCGGCGTCGGCACCATCATCGCCGACGATCCGCTGCTGACCGATCGCTCGGGCTGGCCGCGTCGCCGGCCGTTGCTGCGCGTCATCCTGGATTCGCGCTTGCGCCTGCCGATGGACTCGCGCGTGGTGAAGACCGCCCACGATGACCTCATCGTGTTCTGCTGTTTCGCCGAAGAACACAAGCGTCACGAACTGGAATCGCGTGGCGTGCGAGTAGTGCAGGTCCCGATGTTCAAGGCGCTGGAGGACGGAACCATTCCCTTCCCCAGCGGCGCGCGTGCCCGACGGGCGTCCTGACCTGCAGCGCGTGCTGGAGAGAGTTGGGGAACGTGAGATTACCAGCCTGATCATCGAAGGCGGCGCGATGGTGAACTGGGCTGCGCTCTGCGGCGGTAGTCGTCGACAAAGTTTTCTTCTTCTACGCGCCGAAGATTCTGGCGGGCTCGGGATCGATTCCGTTCGCGCTCGGCGCAGGATATCAGCGCCTGAGCGACGCGGCTTACGTGAAGAACGTGACGCTGCATCGCTTTGGAGAAGACTTCGCGGTGGAAGGGCAGTTGAAGGACCCGTATGAATAATTGCAGCAATTAGCAATTAGCAATTAAATAAGGCATCATTACGATAGCGTTGGAGGCTATTTTGCACAATTGTGACTCTTTAGTTTCGACGGGTGGTTTAACAGCCACTCTATGCTTACGACTCGATGTATAGCGCTTTAGAGTGCCTTTGCTAAGCTAGTGCCAATTGCTGGAGAGAATTCCATGTTCACCGGACTAGTCGAAGAAGTTGGAACTATCGCCGGCATCGTTGCCACGGGCGACAATCATCGCATCACCATCAAGGCTCCGAATACCGCACGCGAGCTGAAGGAAGGCAACAGCGTCGCCGTCAGCGGAGTCTGCCTCACTGCACTGAACATCACTCCCGATTCCTTCAGCGCCGACCTGGCGAAAGAGACCTGGACGCGAACTTCGTTCTCGCGCATCACCTCGGGCGCGCAGGTCAATCTGGAGTTGCCGCTGAAGGTCGACGGTCGCATGGGCGGCCACATCGTGCAAGGTCACGTCGACGGAACAGGCAAATTCGTCGGGTCTGGAGCCAATCGCCAACGCCAACGACTTCTGGCTGCTGATCGATGTTCCCGAAGACCTGGAGAAGTACCTGGTCTTCAAGGGCTCGATTGCGGTTGAAGGAATCAGTCTGACGGTTGCGAAACTCGAAGGTCTGCGCCTGACCATCGCCATCATCCCTCACACCATCAAGATGACCAACCTGGCGTCGCTGAAGCCGGGAGACCCAGTGAACCTCGAAACCGACATCGTTGCCAAGTATCTGGAGAAATGGACTAGGCGCCAGGACGGCGCGGGCCTGACGGTGGAGCGACTGGTGGCGAAAGGATTCTAGCTTCTCCGTCGGTGGAAGCCTCCGCCTTCAGGCGGAGGAATAAACGTTCATAGGATCTGAAGGCTTTAGCCTCGGTCATAACGGCCCAGCGCTAAAGCGCGCTCAATTTTCAGCCCTTTTCCCACGCATAAATGCGTGGGCTTCCACCCTACGTCCTCGCCGCGTGCGGCGGACGCTGCGCGCCGAAGTAGGCTTCGAAATCCAGCGAATCGAGTTCTAAAAATTCCTGCACAATCGGCTCGTTGGAGCTCGCCATTTCGGCGAACGTGCCGAAGAAAATCACCCGCGCCTCGTGCAGAAACACCAGCCGGTCAGCCAGCTTCTTGGCCAGCGCCATGTCGTGCGTCACCACGATGCTGGTCAGCTTGAGCTGCTTCTTCAGCTTCTTGATCAAGTCGCCAAGCAGGTGGGCCATCAGCGGATCGACCATAGTAGTCGGCTCGTCATAGAGCACCGCGTCCGGCTGCGCGGCCAGGGCGCGAGCGATCGCGACCGAGCGCTTCATGCCGGTCGACAGGTCCGACGGCAATACGTCGCGAAACTCGCGTACGCCCACCATGTCGAGCAGGCCGTCGATGATCTGGTAGATCTGCTCCTCCTCCAGGCCGCCGCGCTCGCGCAAAGGAAAAGCCACGTTCTCGCCGACGGTCAGCGAATCGAACAAGGCGCCATTCTGGAAGACCATCGTGACTTTCTTGCGAATGCGCTCCAGTTCCTGCTCGGGATAGTCGGTGATGTCTTCGTAAGCGACCCAAACCCGTCCGCTGTCGGGCTTCAGAAATCCCATGATGCTGTGCAGCGAAACCGACTTGCCCACGCCGCTTCGTCCCAGGATGCAGACCGTCTCGCCGGGCATGACGTTGAAGCTGACATCATCGAGTATGACCTTGCTGCCAAACGCCTTGGAGACATGGTCGAATTCGATATAAGGCTTACCGCCGTGGTTGTGATGGTTATCCATGCTGAGGCTCAGTCATGCCCTGCGAAGAAACCCTCCGCAGCAGCGATTCGTACTCTTCCGGCGTATTCACGTTCGCAAAAATGGATGACTCGAATCCGGCCGCGCCAATTTCGCGTTCTCCGATAATACGCGTTGGCGCGCTGCGGAATAGCCGCGTTACTTTCAAATCGCCTTTCGCGAGTGCCTCGTCCACGATACCAGCCACCTCGTGGTGGTAAACCGCACACAGTGGCTGCAAATTTCCGGCCGCCTCAGGAGCGGTGATCCTCTGCTCGCCCGCCCGCGCCTGCTGCAGTAGCCACACGAGAAACTCAGCTCGTCATCAGCGGGAGATCTACCGACAGGATGAGGTTCAGGTCGGTTTGCGTTGCGTGCAGCGCCGCCTGGATTCCGCTGAGCGGACCTAGCCCAGGCTGAGCGTCTTCGACGACCTCGCCAAAATTGCCATACCGTTCGCGCGAACCGCAGATGAAAACTCGCCCGCACGCCTGGCGCGCAACCGCAAGCGTTCGTTGAATCAGGGTCTCCCCAGCCCAGGAGAGCAGCGCTTTGTCCGAGCCCATGCGCGAGCTGCGCCCGCCGGTCAGAACGAAGCCAGTTACGTCGTTCACGAATAAGTAGGCCTACGCCCGTGCCGGACGAAACGTTGTCGTGTGCGGGATGCAGCCATTGATCTCGACGGCTACGATGCGGCCGGCGCTATCGAGTTCGACTGTGCCGGGAGCTTCCAACACCGCGTCGCCGTTGAGGCCCGGGATGGAGACGAACACCCGGTTTTCTACGCAGGTCACCGAAGGATCACGCAGCAGATACGACATGGCGAATTCGCTGCGACAGGCCTTGGGCAACATGAAGCTGAGGTCGGCGATGTCGCCGGTTTCCGTAACCGACACGCCAATCTGGAGCGAGATGCGCGACCGAACTTCGTCGCCTTCCACCTGACTCTCGGGCTTGAAGCAGATGTAATACTCAAAGCCGGATTCGGGGTCGAAAGCACTACGGTCAACCTGAAACGCCATCGGCTCATTGCCTCCCAGAGAAGTTGAAAGCATAAATACGGCCCTGACTACGGGCAATAGCCTCGGGGGTCGGTACAAGCATACTAAAACTTGGGCAATCCGACGATGGCAAGACTAAACGTGGGCGGAAAGATCACTCCTGAACCACAGTCAGAAACCTGCTTGTTCATTGAACCCGCCACCGTACCTGATATATTTCCGTGCAGGACTTGAGAAAGGCGCATGCCGGTCTTTTCACCCGTAGAGATCGCTAAAACGCAGGTTGTCCAGGTTCAGGACTATGCGCAGCTGGCGTGGCGCTCGGTCGTGAACCTCTTCGGGCATCCTCGTTACTTTGCCGACACTGTGATGCAGGCCGACCTGATCGGCGTCGGCTCGCTGCCCATCGTCGTTTTGACGGGCTTCTTCACCGGAGCCGTGCTCGCGCTGCAGACCTCGAATACGCTGGAGCAATTCGGCTCTCTGTCGCTTACCGGACAACTGGTGTCGTTCTCGATGGTGCGCGAGCTGGGGCCGGTGCTGACCGGCTTGATGGTCGCCGGACGCAACGCCAGCGGCATGGCCAGCGAACTGGGCTCGATGAAAGTGACTGAGCAGATCGACGCGATGCGCGCCATGGGCGTTGATCCGACCAAGAAGCTGGTCACGCCGCGTGTCATCGCCTGCACCGTCATGCTGTTCTTCCTCAGCATCATCTCCGACCTTGTCGGACTGGCCGGCGGCTGGACCATCAGCTATTTCATGCTCGGACTCGACTCCAATCAATACTGGACCACGGCTTACCAGTCGCTGCATTTCGGCGATGTGTTTATGGGATTGTCGAAGCCCGTGGTATTCGGTTTCATCATCGCGAGTGTCGGCTGCTTCTATGGGCTCTCGGCCAAAGGGGGCACGCAGGGCGTCGGCCGGGCGACCACTCAGGCCATGGTCGCCGCATCTGTGCTGATCGTCGTCAGCGATCTGTTCATCACCAAACTCTTGATGGGATTGTTCCCCTAGATGTCGAGCCTCGCACCCCCTGTCGAGCAGTCGGAGGTCCTGGCCTCACGCCCCGACGGCTGCGTATTGAGCTTCGACCGCGTCTCCATCGCGTTTGAGGCGCCGGTGCTCGACGGCATCTCGTTCCAACTGAAACGCGGTGAGACCCGAATCCTGCTGGGCGCAGCCGGAACTGGCAAGACGCTCATCCTGAAACTTGCGCTGGGGCTCATTAAGCCCGATTCCGGACGCATCACCGTACTCGACGACGAGATCACCTCCATGCGCGAGCAGGAGTTGTACGAGGCGCGGCGGAATATTGGGATGGTGTTTCAGGAGAGCGCGCTGTTCGATTCGCTGACCGTCGAAGAGAATGTCGCCTACCGGCTGATCGAAGAAACCGGACAGATTACCGACGAGATCCACCAGCGCGTTCTGGAAGTCATTGCGCTTCGTCGAGTTGGAAAAGACGTGGCCGCTCTCGCCGGCGGAACTCTCAGGCGGAATGCGTCGCCGCGTGGCGATTGCGCGCGCCATCATCACTCAGCCCGAGGTGTTGCTCTATGACTCGCCGACCGGCGGCCTCGATCCCGTAACTTCCAACACGATTATCGAACTGGTGGTGAAGCAGCGCGACGTCTACCGGACCAGCTCTCTGCTGGTGACGCATCGGTTGCAGGATGCCTTTACCATGGCCAGCCACTACTTCGACAAGGAACAGAACAAGATGGTGCCCATCCCGCCGGGCAAGACGGTGGATGTCCACACCAGCTTCATCATCCTGCGCGACGGGCACATCATCTTCGAGGGCACCGCGCCGGAGCTGCTGCGCTCGAAGGACCCGTATATTCGGGAATACCTGAGCTAGGGATTTGAAGGGGCGCAGCTTTAGCTGCGCCGATACCAGCTGTCGAGTTTGTATTCCCGAGACGGCTTGAGCCGTCGGTGTCCGTTTTGTCGGCGCGAGCTTTCCGTTTTGTCATCACGAGCGCAGCGAGGGATCTGCTCTCGTGCCCCGGCTAGCACGTTTCGCCCAGCCATCCAAATAGCTTCGCGAATAAGAGCAGATTCCTCGCGCCAAACCCGGGCGCTCGTAATGACAAGTACACATAGTCCCGCAGCGGCTGAAGCCGGACTTCCTGTCGGGCGCCGAAACTGTACCGCTGGAACCGGTACTCCAGCCGTTATCGTCCTGCCGCCGCGCGCCTCTTGATCATCTCGGCCTGCTGGGCCTGCATATCTTTCAGCCGCTGCTTGTTCTCTTCCGAGCTTTCGATCAGTTGCTGAACCTGTTTAAAAGCCCCAGGCTGGCCCATCTTTTGGCGATACTCTGCGATGTACGGCGCCACCTTGGCGTACACGAAAAACATCTCCTGGAAGTTATCGAGCGCCAGCTCGCGGTTGATTGCGCCGCGGTTCACCAGCGAGGCCGCCATCTCCCAATATCCAGCTACCTGGCGAAAGTAAGCCTGCTCCTTGGTGCCAAAGGCGCTCACCAGGGCGATAATGTCGTCCAACGACTGGGGCCAGAACCCCACTACCGAGGCGCGCGCCTCGCGCATCACCGGTTCGCGGCGAAGGTCATACAGTTTCAGAATTAATTCAGCATCGTGGTGAGAGGGCAGTTCGCTCATGGTAAACCTGCTTTCAAGGGAAATTGGTCCAGAGGAGGACAGGCACGATTATCCCATGCCTGCGTGAAAGGAGTATTGCGGCAGGTATTCCCGGAATCAGATTATGTCGCCTGTTATCACCAGCCATCTGGAACGCTGCCGATTTTCGGCGTAATCTTCTGCTGGTGAAACACTCAATCGTTGCGGCCGTCCTGATCTTGTTCGTCGCCACGTCGGCCTTCGCGCAGCCAACTGCAGCCGGAGGAAGTCTTCCAATTGCCGACGCGACGGCTAATCCCGGCAGACCAACGGTCTCGACACCGGCGACCCTGACTCCGGCAGGCTACTTTCAATTCGAAAGCGGAATTCTGGCGGCGTGGAACTCACCCGGAGTTTCGTCGCAGCAGAGTCTCAACGAGGTAGTTAAATTCTCAGTATCGCGCAGGATTGAATTTCTGGTTGCGTCCGAGCCATATGCGCACTCCCACGCTTCCGATGGTCCCACGAATGGGTCTGGAGACGTCGATCTCGGGGTCCAGGCAATTGTCCTCCACGGGGAGGGCGCTCATCCTACGATTGCCTTGAGTTACTTCGGCCGCGTCTATAGCGGAGACGCTCCGGACCTCGACATCGGTAGCTTTCGCAACTCATTGCTGCTGCTGGCTAGCGCAGACGTGAAGGGCTTCCACTATGACACCAACTATATTTTCGATGAGGTCGTCGACGGTGCGGTTCGCCGGGCCCAGTTCGGCCAGACACTGTCGGTGTCGCATTCCCTGGGGACGAAATTCGGAATCGCCGGAGAGATATGGCACTTCACACAGCCTTTTCTGCACGGCAACACAGTCGGTAATCTGTGGGCGCTCAACTACAACGCACGCGACAACCTTGTGTTTGACGGCGGCTTCAATCGCGGTCTCACAACCACATCAACCCGGTGGGAGGCGTTTGCCGGCTTCACCTACCTGTTGCCGCACAAGGTCGGTATCCGTTGAGTCGCGGAGCGCGGGCTGACGCCCACCCCTAAACCTAATCGGCGCTCCGCACCTTGGAGCGCTGGCTGCGGACCGCGTCGCCTTTAACGGATCCGTCCCAAATGCCGGCGAGCCTTAATCGCGGAGCGATGATTCGGTGTTAGCCCCACGCGTGAGCGTGGGGTAACGCGGCCAAGAAATCACGCAGCCGCGGAGCGGCTGTTTACTCCACAACACGAAACGGCTTACGCCACGGCCTCGCGTGGCGGCGCGTCGCCGATACGTTTCGAGAAATCGCACTTCACCACAACGGCTGCGGGCTCTTCTTCTTTCTTCTTCTTTCCGCGACGCTTTGGTTCGGCGGGATCGGCGGTACGTTTGTTGTTGGGACAAACCAGATACACGCCATCCTTCAACGTTTTCTCCAGCAGATAGGGGCTACTGCACTCAGGACACTTCTCCGCCACCGGCTTGAACGCCGAGGTGAACTCGCACTTGGGATAATTGGAACAGCCGTAGAAGAAATTTCCGCGACGCGCTTTCTTCTCCACCAGCTCGCCATCGGCGCACTGCGGACACTTCACTCCGATGAAGTTCTGCTTCACCCACTTGCACTCGGGATAGCCGCTGCACGAAACGAATTCGCCATAGCGGCCATGTCGAAGCAGCAAACCGCGTCCGCATTGCGGGCACTTCTCATCCAGCGGAATGTCGGGAATCTTCTTCGCCTGGTCGAGCCGCCGCGTGGTCTTGCAGTCGGGATAGCCGGTGCAGGCCATGAACTGCCCGAAGCGCCCACGCTTCAGCACCATGGGACGCCCGCAGTTCTCGCAATACTCTTCCTGCGTCGTTTCCTGGACGTCCGCGCTATCCAGGTCAGGCAGGTCGATCGGATTCTCTTTCGTAAATGTGCAACTGTTGGGATCGGTCTTGTCGTAGGAGCTGCACGCAAAGAACGAGCCGTGCTTGCCCCACTTGATGACCAGCGGAGAGCCGCACCGCTCGCACTTCTCGTCGGTGGGCTTCTCCATGCGCTTCACGTTCTCCATATGCTTTTCGGCATAGTGGAGCTCGCGCTCGAACTTCTTGTAGAACTCGCCCAGCGCGTCGGTCCAGCGCTCTTTGCCGTCTTCGATCTCGTCGAGCTCTTCTTCCAACCGCGCGGTGTACTGCGGATCGAAGATGTCCTTGAAGTTCGCGACCAGCAGATCAGTGACGACAAACCCAATCTCTGTCGGAATGAACTTGCCGCCGGTCTTCTGCACGTACTGCCGCTCCTGAATCGTGCTGATGATGGCCGCGTACGTGGACGGCCGTCCGATGCCGCGCTCTTCCAGTTCCTTCACCAGCGACGCCTCGTTGTAACGCGGAGGCGGCTCGGTAAAGTGCTGCTCGGCGTCGATTCCCTTCAGCGTCAGCTTCTGGCCTTCGCTGAGCGCCGGCAGCTTATGCTTCAGCGCCTCGTCTTCTTCGTCCTTGCTGTCCTTCGCTTCTTCGTAAACCTTCAGGAAGCCTTCAAACTTCAGCACCGAACCCGTGACGCGGAAGCGATAGCTCTGGCCGCCGCTCGAGGCATCGATGTCGACCGTGGTCTGGTCGAAGACCGCCGGCATCATCTGCGACGCGACAAAGCGCTGCCAGATGAGCTTGTAAACCTTGTACGCGTCCTCTTCCAGATACTGCTTGATGCTGTCGGGATGGCGCATCGCCGAGCTGGGACGAATCGCCTCGTGCGCATCCTGCGTGTCTTTCTTCGACTTGTAGGTGTTCGGCGATTCCGGCAGAAATTCCTGGCCGTACTCCTTGCCAATCCACTCGCGCACTTCGCCAAGCGCGTCGTTGGAGACGCGGGTCGAGTCGGTACGCATGTAGGTGATGAGGCCGACCGTGCCCTCGTCGCCCAACTCGACACCTTCATACAGACGCTGCGCGATCATCATGGCGCGCTTCACGCTGAAGCGCAGCTTGCGCGAGGCGTCCTGCTGGAACTTGCTGGTGGTAAACGGAGCGGCCGCGCTGCGGCGACGTTCGCGCTTCTCGACCGAACGAACCGTCCAGTCAGCCTTCTCCAGAGCCGCCTTGAGCTTCTCGGCCTCTTCACCGTTAGGGATCGGCGTCTTCTCATCGCCAATGCCGACAAAGCGCGCGGCAAACTGCGGAGGCTTTCCGCCCAGACAGATTAGCGTCGATGGTCCAGTACTCTTCCTTGACGAACGCCTTGATGTCGCGCTCGCGCTCAACAATCAGCCGCAAGGCGACGGTCTGCACACGTCCAGCAGACAGGCCGCGACGTACCTTGTCCCACAACAGCGGAGAGATCTGATATCCGACCAGGCGGTCGAGCACGCGGCGAGTCTGCTGCGCGTCGACCAGGTTGCGATCGATGTCGCGCGGCTGGGCAAACGCCTCCTGCACCGCGCGCTTGGTAATTTCGTTGAAGGTTACGCGGCGAATGCTCTTCGCACCCGCCTTCGCCTTCTTCTTGCCGTCGATGGAGTCGCCGCCAAGTTCCTCGGCCAAATGCGCGGCAATGGCTTCGCCTTCGCGGTCCGGGTCGGGCGCCAGATAGATGGCGTCAGCCGACTTCGCCAGCTTCTTCAGCTTGGCGATGACCTTTTCTTTGCCGGGAATCACGACGTATTCGGTCGAGAAGTCGTTCTCGAGATCGACGCCCGAGCGACTTTTTGGGCAGATCTTTGATGTGGCCGAACGAGGCTTCCACCTCGTAGCCTGCGCCAAGATATTTTTGGATCGTCTTCGCTTTGGTAGGCGACTCGACGATGACTAAACCTTTAGACAATGTTGCTCCGTGTTATGAGGACGGGTATTGCTTTATCAAATAGAAACTAGCACGTCGGGGCGAAGCCCCGAAATTGAGCTGTCAGCTGTCAGCTATCAGCCGTCAGCTAAACCTCAAGATATCAGCGACTTACGAACTACGTCGAATCTTGGGCTGGCAGTCGTAGGCCGTCGTACTGGTTCTCTGCTGCAAGCGCGTTGAGCATGCGATTAACTTCCCGTCTGCTCTGCGAGAGTAGGCGGTTAGTCTATCAACCGCCAGCAAAGCCAAAATCGCGCGCCAAGCAGGAGGTGGTACTCAGTTCGCTGCTCGAGCCGAGCGCAATCTGGACGAACCTCGCAAATTCCGCCTGCGTTCGACCGCAGCCTTCTGCCAGATTCGCTTCGATGGATCGAAGCAGCGACCGACGAATCTGGCTCGTCAAGTCCGAACAGTTCAGAGCGCGGAAAGCACTCGGTCGCTCGGTACATATCAAGAGTCAACTGTGTGCGACTTCTCGCCAAACCTGCAAGATTCCTTGAAGTCCCGCATCTTACTTCCTGTTCTTAGCTGGCGGCTGGTAGCTGGTAGCTGGCGGCTCATATACACGTCCGCACATAATTCTTCCCCGGCAACACTCGTATTCGGCTCGATCAATTCCAGTTCGAAGAGAGCTGTAAAGATCTCAGAAGACGACAGGTGCTGGACCAGTCGTTCGACGATTTCGTCGATGTGTGTTGACTCATCCGCCCGGAGAATTCCTAGAATCCGCTTCTCCGCCGGACTTAAATCAGCCGCGCCAAACAAAGATGCTGTCTGGGGGGCATCGGATGCAGGAGCCTCTGGCGGGGTCAGCGCCAGGCGCACGTCGGCAGGCAGGGCTTCCCACACGTCTTCCCAGGTGGCAACCAGCGCAGCCCCCTGTTTTATCAATGTGTTAGGGCCCCAGGATAGCTTGTTGGTGACGTTGCCCGGAACGGCGTAAACGTCCCGCCCCTGCTCCAGCGCGCAGCGGGCGGTGACCCGGGTTCCGCTGTATTCGCCGGCCTCGATCACCAGCACGCCAATCGACATGCCGCTGATGATGCGATTGCGGATAGGAAAATTCTGCGGAGCGGGAAACGATCCCAACGGAAACTCGGAGACGATGGCTCCGCCGGACGCGAGAATCTGGTCGGCGAGCTTCTGGTTTTCCTTGGGATAGGTAACGTCGACCCCGGTTCCCCAGATCGCGACGGTCTTGCCGTGAGCGTTGAGGGCTCCGCGATGCGCGGCGGTATCGACGCCGCGCGCCATGCCACTAATTATGATGAGCCCGCGGGCGGCCAGGTCGCAGGCGAGCCGCTCGGCGATGCTCACGCCGTATGGAGTC
Source organism: uncultured Acidobacteriaceae bacterium (assembly GCA_963819645.1). Lineage (GTDB taxonomy): Bacteria > Acidobacteriota > Terriglobia > Terriglobales > Acidobacteriaceae > CAVVDY01. The sequence continues at coordinate 431,906 of CAWFWZ010000001.1, read as the reverse complement.
GGATGGCGGGTTCCGACAACCGCGACGCCGAATTTGCTGAGGATGTCGGCATCGCCGCGAACGTAGAGAATGAGCGGAGGATCGTAGATCTCCAGCAGCCGGGCGGGATATCGAGGATCGGTGGGAACAATCGCCATAGCGCCCAACTCGCGCAGCCGATCGAGCTCTTCGCCCGCCAGCTCCAGCGACTTTGCCAAGGGCGATGCTCTGGGCCGCCGCCGCGGGAAGGCCGGCCGCTTCCAGGTCGGTCAGAGACGCGGAGAAGATGGCGTCGACCCCGCCGTAATACTCGACCAGCTTCTTGCCACGTCCGGCTCCGATGCCGGGAGTCATGGCCAAACCGAGCCATTTCAAGGATTGATCAGTTGCGGGGGCGGTGATTGTTGTCGCAGGGCGGGGAAAGGCCATGGGGGGAGCTCCGTGGGCGAAAGGGTAGTCAGAAAGCGCGAGGGTAACCTCGGCAAGTGATTACCGTCAATGAGCGGCGTCACTGGGCGATGTGTGCGCATCCATGTGCAAAAGGGTGACAGGTATGTCACAGTTGTTTGGTATGCGAATTGGCGATACGATCTAACCGCGTGCACGAGCGAAAGGACTTATGTTGACACCTGAAGACAAGCAGTGGATCGACGATCGGCTTGAGCAGCTTGAGACCCGGATGCTCACCGAGTTTCACAAGTGGGCTCAACCTGTGGTCGGGCGCCTCCGGAGTCACACGGAAGCGATGCGCACGCTCGACCTCGAGCTCGAAGCACTTCAGAGTCGAGTTGAAAAGCTGGAAAACCGCACATCCTAATTCGGTTTTGCACGCGACTCCATCTCCCGCTAGCGCCCTTACTGCTCTGCTAGACTCGAATTTCATGTCCGGCCTCCGAATTTCGGCCATTTCGTTCCTCAACACTGCGCCGCTAATGTGGGATTTCGAGCATGGCGACGCGGCTCAGCACTTCGAGATTTCCTACACCATTCCCTCCAAATGCGCGGCTGCCCTGGCCGCGAACGAAGCCGATATCGGGATCATCCCAGCCATCACCTACGCCGAAATTCCGGGGCTGGTGATTCTGCCGAACATCGCCATCGCGGCCAAAGATCACGTGCGCTCCATCCTGGTAGTCAGCAAGAAACCTTGGGAAGAAGTCTCGACCGTCGCGGCCGACACTTCGTCGCGAACCTCGGTGGCGCTGGCGCAGGTTTTATTTGCGAAGTTTCTGGATGGCCCGCGGCAGTTCACTCCGCACGAACCCAATCTCGAGCAGATGCTGGCGCATTACGACGCCGCGTTGTTGATCGGCGACCCGGCACTGGTGGTCGCCTCGGTCCGTCCGCCGTACTATCTCTACGATCTCGCGCATGAATGGCGGCAACGGACCGGCAAACCGTTTGTATTCGCCTTCTGGGCGGTGCGGCTCGACGCGCTGAACCGCCTTGCGAAGGGCCTCTGCCTGGCCAAAATCTTTCAGCAATCGCGCGATCACGGCCTGCAACCCGAGAGCCTCGCGATCCTGGCGAAAGAATGGTCTGCGCGGCTGGGGTTGACCGAAGCGGAAGTGACCGCCTATCTCACCCAGAACATCCACTACTACCTCGACCAGGAGAATCATTCCGGGTTGCAGCTCTTCCTGCAAGTACGCTCACGAGCTTGGCCTGATTGCGCAGATTCCCGACTTGAGGTTCCTCGGACCAACCGCGTTCAGCAGCCACAAGAAGTAAGCGCCAACAAGACCAGCCATAAGATGTTCCTAGATTCCGGAGCGACGCGCTTAATCGCGAACGTGGGATTTTGCTTCTAAGACGGTAGACGTTTGCAGCGCAACGTTCGCAGCCAATCAGGATGATTCTCCCCTACGCCATCTTCACCCTCAAGCACATTGCCTGGCAGTGGATCCAGAGGTTCGGCGGACCCGGCCTGATTGCGGTTGGAATCATCGATAGCTCGGTAATTCCCTTCCCCGGCGGCATGGACTTCTTCACCATCCTGCTCTCCATGTCGCACCGCAATCTGTGGTGGTACTACGCGATCATGGCGACCATCGGCAGCGTAATCGGCAGTTATTTCACCTATCGTGTCGGCGAGAAGGGCGGAGAAGAGACGCTGGAAAAGAAAATTTCCAAGAAGCGGGCGGAGAAGGTCTACAAGATGTTTGAGAAGCGCGGATTTATGGCGGTGGCCATCGGGCGCCGCTCTTCCGCCTCCGGTGCCCATCGCACCGTTCTTCGTGGCGCCGGGAGTACTGAAGTATCCGTTACATAAATTCCTGTCGGCAGTGGTCATGGGCCGGGCCATCCGCTATGGGACCATGGCTTACCTGGCCTCGATTTACGGACACGCCGTATTTCACTGGATGTACCGGTATTATCGGCCCATCCTTTACGGGCTTCTGGGTTTGGCAGTAGTCGGGGCCCTTGTAGGCTTGTATTATTGGAAGCGATTTCAACACAAGAAGCGTGAAGCCGGGGATTCAGCGCCCTCCCGTAAAGCTGCGTGATCATCGCTTCCTACCACGACAGGAGAACAATCATGAAATTTCGCAACTATTGCCTGGCGCTGATCGCCGCGCTAATTATTTCCGCACTTCCATTGATGGCCCAGAGTTCGGGCACGACATCCGGCACAGCCGCTCCGGCGAAGTCTTCCAGCAAGAGCACTTCCAGCAAGTCGAGTAGTTCGTCGTCCTCCAAGCTGGACATCAACGCGGCAACCGCCGATCAGTTAAAAGCGCTGCCGGGAATCGGCGACGCCACCGCGCAGAAGATCATTGCCGGCCGGCCGTATCACGCGAAGAGCGACCTGGTCGGCAAGAAGATCATCAGCCAGACCGAGTACGACAGCATCAAGGACCAGATCATCGCCCACCACGTTCAGGGTGCGGCAAGCACCAGCAGCAAGGCGCCTGCGACGAAGTAGGGTCTCCGTTCCGCGGGAGGGCTGGCCGGAGGGTCGGCCTTCTCGCTATTCGCCTTTCGCTCTTCGCCATTCGCCAAAGGTTCGTGGCGACCCCATGGTTTTTCGTCCTTTTCGAAAATGGGTCGAAAAGAGCGGAACCCTGTCTGCATCTGTTGCTCACTACTTCGACATCTCACCCACGATTTCACAAACTCCCGGAACGAACCTGCCTATCATTCAACGGCCTTCAACCCCGCTCGGTGGTCTCTCCGGCGAATAGCGAAGAGCGAATGGCGAAGAGCGAATAGCCGCTTCTCTCACAATGCGAAGTAGAACGTCGCGCCTTTCTCGACTGTGCCGTTGGCCCAAATCTCTCCACCGTGGCGCACAATGATTCGCTGAACTGTGGCCAGGCCGATTCCCGTGCCCGGGAATTCGGTTGAGCTATGCAGCCGCTGGAAAGGCTTGAACAACCGGTTCGCGTAGGTGGGATCGAATCCGGCGCCATCGTCGCGAACATAAAACACCGTGCGTCCGAGCCGGCTCTCGCAACCTACTTCGATGTGCGCCTGCTCGTGTTTCGAGGTGTACTTCCACGAGTTTCGCAACAGGTTTTCCATCGCGATCCTGAGCAGGCGAGCGTCGCCAACGATGGGCTCGCAATCGTGAATGGTGAACTGGACTCGGCGGCTGGGCTCCTGGCGGCAAAGCTGGTCGGCAATTTCTCTGGCGATGCGGCTCAGGTCCACGCGCTCCTGGTGCATGCCAGTGGTGGTGACGCGTGACAAGTTCAGCAGATCGTCAATCAGCTCGGCCATGCGCCGGCTCGCGCTCTCGATCTGCGCAACACACTCCCGCGCTGCCGGATCCAGATCCGGGCCGTGCTCCACAGAGAGGATGTAGCCGAATCCGTTGATGACCTCCAGCGGGCCGCGCAAGTCGTGAGACACCGAATAGGAAAAGGCTTCCAACTCGCGATTGGCCGCCGTCAACTCGCGGGTACGATCATCGACCCGGCGCTCCAGCTCGGCATGAGCTGCTTGCAGCGCGGCGTCGCGCTGCTGGATTTGCGCCAGCATATTGTTGAAGGCGTCGATGAGCACGTCGATTTCGTCGCGCCTGCCGGTCGGCTTGGCACGCACCGAATAGTTACGTTCTTGCGAAACCAGGCGCGCGGTATCGGCCAACTCGACAATCGGCTCGGCCACTGATCGCCGAAAGATCGTCGAAAGCAGGAGCGCCGGAAGCAGTGAGAACGCCAACACCAGAAGTGCGATGCCACCGTACTGCACCAGCCGCTGGCCGGCTTCGGTCACATCGGAACGGATGAACACATAGCCCAGGCGTTTCCCTTGAAAGAAAATCGGCTGACGGACAACGACCTCATTTTGCCGGAACGTCGCAATCGTCTGGCCGCTGGTATCGCCCGGAATCGCCAGACGGTCACCCGGACTTCTGGCATACTGCGCGAAGAGTTGGCCATCGGCGGTGAAGATGGCCGCGGTGATGATGTGGGGCAGACTGCGGAATGCCGATAACGTCTCTTGCGCAGACGTCGGATCGTTGAAGATCAGGGCTGAGATGCTGTTGGAGCCGACAATTTGCGCCTCGGCAGAAAGATTGCGCACCAGGCTCTGGCGGAAGGTGTACTGATCGTAGGCGAGGAACGCGGCACAGGCGGCGATGAGAGCTACGGCGCTCACCAGGACATTCATCACGGTGAGCTTGCGTGAAATCGGCGAGTGGCGCAGATCCGACACGACTAGTGGCTCCCTCCGGCTCGATGCACCTCGACTGAGACCTTTAACAGCTCGGAACTCATCGAGAGGCCATTGCTCTGGGTGGGTGCGAGGTTCACCTCGAAGCGAACTCGTCCGTCGCGCAAGACGAACTGGATCATGCCTCCTTGCTGCACAAAATCAGGGATGTCGCTCACCGTGAGCACCGGGGCCTCTTGGATCGTGGAAAGTATCTTGCTTAGACGCCCGGACTCGGAGCTACTGATGTATAGGATCGAACAACCTGTCGCATCTTGCGGACGCGTGATGCGTTTGTCCTGCACCGGCCTGCCTCTGAGGCTTTCCCCGGCGACGGTACGATCGAGGACCGGCCCGAAGGGATCCTGGCCCAGCACGCAGATCAGGAAGGGAGCATCGGGCTGAGTGCCGACAGGCCAGGCGACGAACTTTCCGAAGTCGAAAAGGTAGGCGGCCTCAACTTCGTACTGCGTGGGTTTGGTTTCGGGTTCGGCTTGCGCCGGAGCGACGAGGAGGGAATGCAGCAGCAGGAGACACGTCAACCATCTTCCCAGATGAAGCGTCATTCTTCTCTGGGGGGCACGACAGTTCGCATGATTGACCCGCTGTTGCATCTCGATCGATGAAAGATGTTCGACTCGAAGGGCCCTTACAAGCCGCTGCACGTTCGGGAGCAGGCCGCAGTTGCTCATTGCAATCTGCCCCGCCGCTGCATCGTCAAGCTACTGCCAGCGCCACGTTACCCTGCCGAAAAACGCTCTCCTGATCCCCACCGGCCCTCGCGGATCGTAGGAGTATTCATAGTGATGTGGCTGGAAGAGATTCTGTCCCACGGCGGACAGCAGCACCTGCTTGTTAACGTGCCAGCCCAGCGAAACGTCGCCTGTCCAGTACGACGGGATCTGCAAACCCGGCAACGAGCTTACGTAACGAACCTGAAAATCGGCGGTGACTGACTTCGGCAGGTCGAAGTTCGATTGAACCAGGACCTGATGTTGCGGGCTGGAGCCTTGCGTTGTCAAAGGCGAACCAACTTGGATCGCGCTATTGTTGGCGACTTTGATATGCATTTCCAGAAATGCATACGAGGCGTTGACGCGCCAGAAACTCGTGGGCTGCCATTCGGCCACGATCTCGCCGCCTTCGGTTGTCGCCTTGTAGCTGTTGCCGAATTGCGCGGTGACAATCACGTGTTGGGGCGGAGGTTCATCCTCGATGGACGGGCCGCCGGTAAGCTCCTCGCTAAAGACATTGCTGTACTGATTGAAGAACGTTGCCACGTCTACATAAAGCTTGGTTTTGACCAGACGGCGATAACCGATTTCGTATCCGTTAAGGTCTTCCGACCTGAAGTTCGGATTGGCGTTGAACCGGGCGAAGAAAGGCAATCCGTTGGGAGCGGTGCCCAGGTAGCTGGAGAGATAGAAATCGCGCTCGACGTCGGCCGGCGTGCGGACGGCACGGGTAAATGCAGCCCACAACGTCTGGGTTGCCGTCGGCGTATAGAGTAAGCGCACGTTAGGCTCGGCCAGCAATCCCGTGTAGTTGGTCTTGAGAATTTTGGTCCCGAGAACGAGGCTCACCTTGTTGGGCTTCAGAGCAATCTCATCCTGAATGAAGCCGGTGTAAAGTTGGTCCGTTCTCGCCTGCGGGAGGAAGTACAAGCCGGTGATGACCAGCGGGTTGAAGCCGTGGCTGATGTCGATGCTTGCGCCCCATGAGAGCTCCTGGCGCGTGAATGGCCGCCGCTGCAGATAGTCGATGTCGTAGGTATCGCGCAGATCGCCGAAATTGAGTTCGTGGCGATTGTCGCGAGCATAGTAGGCATCCAGCAGGAAACCTTTCTTCTCGCCCTGCGTTCGTTCCCAACGCCACAGGATATTCCCGCCCGAGAGGCTGGCCGTCCCGTCCTGGATATAACTGGCTGGCGGATTGTAAGTTGTAATGGCCACGCTTTCGCCGAAGTCCTGGTTATAGAGAGAACCTTCCACGGTGAAGTTGTCGCGGACCTTGTGAGTCCAATCCATACGAAAGCCCGCCTGGCCGCCTTGCCATGAGTCGTAGTCGTGTCCGTCGGGATGATACTCGGGCGCCCAGGCGAAGGCCTTGCCGTATACGCGATAGGTGAAATCTTTGCCATGCGCGCCGCCGTAACGAGCCTCACCCAGCCCCTGCTGAACGTTGCCGCCTCCGCCCGATACCAACCCGCCCGGTGTTTCTTTGCTGTTCTTGGTAATGATGTTGATCACGCCGTTGACCGCGTTCGGTCCCCAGATCGTTCCCCCAGGCCCGCGGATGACCTCGATGCGATCGATATCTTCGATCAGCGTGTCCTGCACCTCCCAATACACTCCGGCGAGCAGCGGAGAGTACACGCTGCGTCCGTCGATGAGCACCAGTACGGAACGTGACAGGCGGGTTCCGAATCCACGAATGCCGATCGACCAGGTGTCGGCGTTGATGCGCGCAACCTCCACGCCGGGCGCGAGGCGCAGCGCTTCCGGGATAGTGGTGGCGCCGGAACGCTGAATCGCTTCCTGGGTGATGACGTAGATTGCGGCGGGAGTCCTCCAAACCTCTTCGGGCGCTTTGTTGACGGAAGTAACCTGGATATCGCCCAGTTGCTCGAGGCTGAGCTGAGTTAGCTGCTTCTCAGCGGCGTCGGGATTATCGACAGCGGAGACGTTCGAAGGGAAGAGAGCGAGCACCCCAAGACACAAGGCGAGACTACAGCGAGCCGTAAACTCCCTGAAACCTTTGACCATGGTAAGTGCAGCCCAGCGTCGGCGCCACCGCTGCTGTCTTTTCTCGGACGTGGTGCGGGAGATGCCCTTGGTACATACCTCAAGCGCAGAAACGTGAGATGCAACCAGCGGGAGCTCGGGTTGCAAGCTGCTGCTTGGCAGTACGGTGTCGAAATCGTGCAATGACCGCCTTGCGCAAAAAGATTTGTATCGCAGCGAACTAACGGGAACTCTGGATGTATACTGCAAATCCATTGTTCGAGGAGGGCGTATGCCAAGCGTGTTGATCGTTGACGATGACCCTTCCCACCTGAAGATTTATTCCTGGATCGTAGAGCGCGGCGGTTATCGCGCCGTTCCGCTGCTGGCCTGGGCCCAGCCGCTCACCATGCCGGAGACCGAGTCCATTGACCTCGCGTTGCTCGACTACCGACTGGGCGAGACCATCTCGGCGCCTGATCTCGCGGAGCAGATACGCTCCACTTTTCCGGCAGCTCCCATCCTGGTTCTGTCGGACGTGATGTACATGCCGGAAGACATGGAAAAGCATGCGACGGCTTTCGTGCGCAAAGGAAATCCGGAGCAGCTGTTGCAGACGTTAGATTCGTTTCTCAAACCGGACAGCGTGCGGACCAAGGCTGCGGAGCCTGCGGCATAGTCTCAGGCGGAGTGAGACTTCATGGTGGCTGAAAAAATCCCTCGAGTACCTCCGAGGCTAAAGCCCATTTCTACGGGAGCTCTTTCACCACGCTAAAGCGTGGTGCTTCCACCCGATTGTGGTGCTTCCACCCGTTTAGGCATCCGCTATCAAACGCAAAATGCGGTTATCTTTGAAGCATGTTCTCTGGCTCATTCGAGGTAGCGGGGCTTAGCTTGCTTTCGGCGGCCTCGTGGGGCGCAGGCGATTTCTCCGGCGGCATCGCAGCCAAGAAGGCAGACGTCTTCCGCATCGTCGCGGTGGCGCACGCTTTCGGCTTGCTCTCGATGTTGCTGATGGCGTGGCTCACGCGCGAGAGCGTGCCTCCGCGGGCCGACCTGATGTGGGGAGCGATTGCCGGATTGGCGGGAGCTTTCGGCATCGCCGCGTTATACAAGGCGCTGGCCATCGGGCGCATGGGAATCATCGCTCCGGTGGCAGGAGTGATTACAGCGACGCTTCCCGTGCTGGTTGGAATTGCGACGCTGGGCCTGCCTCCCGTAATTCAGCTCGCAGGTTTCGCGCTGGCGCTAGTCAGCATCTGGCTGATCGCGCGTCCCGACGGACAAATCGATACTCATCGCGGGTTGGGCTTGGCAATTATTGCCGGCGTCTGCTTCGGATTATTTCTGGTAAGCGGTAAGCAGGCTGGACTTCATACTGTGTTCTGGCCGATGGTGGCAGCGCGCGCAGCATCGGTCATCGTGATGGGCACAATCTCGTTGCTCTTCGTGAAAGACGCGCGGCCGCTTCGCCCGGCGATTGTTCCCATCCTGCTTTGTGGGCTGCTCGACTCGGTTGGTAATGCTTTGTACCTCGGCGCCACGCAGCACGGACGGCTGGATGTTGCGGCAGTGCTGTCGTCGCTCTATCCGGCGTCGACGGTAATTCTGGCGCGCCTGGTGTTGAAGGAACGGATCTCGCGATTGCAGGGAGTGGGGATAGCAGGAGCGCTGGTGGCGATTGCGCTGATTTCGGCGTGAAGCTACCACTTTGGCGTGATGTGTAACAATTACATGTCAACTAGGAGAAATGCAACAATTCGCCGCAAGTTGCTGTAGTTGCTGGAAATATAAACTTCGAAATTTGTAAAGATTCCGGTCTGAAGCTGCTATGCTTAAGTTAGTGAGTCAGACAGGGAAGTCTCCCAGGTCTGGCTCTTTTTGCTTGTCACGGCAATTTTCGAAGGAGAACGATCTTTGATACGTCGCGCCCTCGCCACTTTTCTCTTCCTCGCCCTAGCCCTGTTCAGCCTTAGTCTCGTCGCCCAGCAGCACGAAGATTCCGACAATCCGCCGGAAGCAGCGGCGAAGCCCCCAGCCGAAAAAGGCAAGCCTGACGCCGCTAAGGAAAGGCCGGCTGCGATGAAGGAAGAGCCTCCGGTGGTGACGCATCACCAGATCACGATCAACGGCCGGGTGCTGAAATACACGGCGACGACGGGATATATGCCGTTGCGCAACTCCGAAACCAGCGAGATTGAGGCCAACATTTTCTTTATCGCCTACACCCTCGACAATCCCACGGGCAAGCGGCCACTGATGTTCTCGTTCAATGGCGGACCCGGCTCGGCGTCCATCTGGTTGCACCTGGGCGCGATCGGGCCGAAGCGGGTGAAGATGCTGCCCGATGGCGAAATGCCGGCGCCGCCGTTTGAGCTGATCGACAATCAGCAGACCTGGCTCGACCAGACCGACCTGGTGTTTATCGACCCGGTGGGCACGGGCTTCAGCCGTGCGGCGAAGAAGGAGCTGGGCAAGAAATTCTGGAGCGTTGATGGCGACATCGCGTCGGTCGGCGATTTCATTCGCCTCTATTTGACTCGCTACGAGCGCTGGGAATCGCCGCTGTTCCTCGTCGGCGAGAGCTATGGCACAACCCGCGCCGCGGGATTGAGCGGATATCTGGTCAACCACGGCATCGCGCTGAACGGAGTAGTTCTCATCTCGTCGGTGCTGAACTTCCAGACACTGGAGGCCGGTGTCGGCAACGACCTGCCTTACATCCTGTACCTGCCGAGCTTCACCTCAAGCGCGTGGTATCACAAGAAACTTCCTTCCGATTTGCAGCAGCAGGATCTGGCCAGCGTGCTGACGCAGGTAGAGCAGTATGCCGCCGGGCCAGTACACCACGGCGCTGGGCAAAGGCGACTCGCTTACTCCGCAGGAGCGCGATGAGATGATTACGCAGGTCAGCCGATTCACCGGGCTCGACCGTACCACCGTCGATGTAAACAATGCGCGCATCAGCGAGCCGGTGTTTACCAGCGAGTTGCTGAAGGCGCAGAAGCTGGAGGTCGGACGGCTGGACAGCCGCTTCACGGGCACTCCGGTCAGCGGACGCGCGGCGCGTGGCTATTACGATCCCAGCGAATCGGCGATTCGGCCTCCGTTCACGTCGACGTTTAACAATTACGTGCGCAGCGAACTGGGCTTCAAGACGGATCTGGAGTACTACGTTCTGGGCGGCGGCGTGGGCGAATGGGAGTGGGGCTCGGCGGGAGCGGGCTATCCCGATACCAGCGAGGCGCTGCGGCTGGCGTTCATCAAGAATCCGTACATGAAGCTGTTCGTCGCGTCAGGCTATTACGATCTGGCGACGCCCTTTTTTGCGACGCGCTACACGCTGAACCACATGGAACTGGACCAGCAGCAGCAGGCAAGAATCAGCCTGGGCTACTACGATGCCGGACACATGATGTACATCAAGGCGAGTTCGCTGGATCATTTGAAGCAGGATGTATCGGGGTTTTTGGGGAAGGCGTTGCAGTAAGGGGAAATTAGTGATTAGTGCTTAGCGGGAAATTTAAACCGACAGAACGCCTGCAACATCACGAGCGCCGTCCAAGACGCGGACGATTCGGACCGGCCGTGTCGCGGGATCGTAAATGATCAAATAGCGACCTATTGGCCAGAAAAGCAGCGGCCTGTCCGTAAGATCTTCTCTGCTGTGACCGATGCCAGGGTTTTGTCCCAGCCGCTGTAAGGATGAAAGCAGCTGCTCACGAACGTTGGCGGCGGCTTTTGGTTTGTCAGCCGCGATGTAGTTATAAATGTCGAGAATGTCCTGAGCCGCGACTTTCGTTAATAAGAAGCGCCTCATGCGCTTTTGCGCTTACGAGCTCCGAGCTTCTCCTCTCGTTCTAATCGACGGAAGAATTCTTCCCCATCGATCAGGTCGCCGCGCTCCGCTGCAGCCCAGCCCTCCTCGATCTTTCGGCGAACAGATTGGAGACGAGCCTCCCGCACGCGCTCGTGATCTTCAAACAGGCGCAGAGCCTCGCGGACAACTTCGCTGGCCGAGTTGTAGCGGCCGCTTTTGACCTTCTTTTGGACAAGCGATTCCAGTTCGGGAGTCAGATTGATGTTCATAGCCGTATGCGCTAACAATAGCGGCGGTTGGCAAAGATTGTCAATCTTGGACAACAATCGTAACTGCGCTCGGGCGCACGCTGTCGCCGAAGAGTGTCGCCGGTTGAAACCGGCTCGGGTCCAATCTTTATCGCCTACCCAGGGTTCCGCTTCGCTCCACCCTGGGCTAACTTCTAAGCCGACACTTCGCGTCTCGGGCGAAGCTTGTGCAAACCTAATCGCCAACCGAAATTTGTCGTTATCGAAACCGGATGGAACTCCCTGATGCTATTGGCGAGTTCTTATCTGAATGTCGACAGTGAAGACTTTGTTGTCGCACGCTCGTGTTACAACAGAACTTCGCTCATGACGGCTCACAAGCTACCCTTCGGCGCCGGACTCCCTCAAATCGCGGCTGCTTTTCTGCTACTGCTCTTTTTGGCGCAGTGCATTTGGTGTATTGCGCTGGTACCGGTCACGTCGCTGGAGAGCAGCTACATCGAAGACGGACTGGTGCAGTTGGACAACATGGCCCAGGCCGGCTCGCCCGAGCGCTCTCCCCTGGTGCCGTTGCTTGGGGCGATTCCGGTCAAGCTGTTCGCCGGCAAGATCACCTTCGAGCAACTCGACCGCTATCGCTTCCTGATTCGCCTGCCCTTTCTGTTCTGCGGCCTGATGCTGGGCGCGTCGCTGTGGTATGTTGCGCGGCGGCTCTACGGCAACTTCGGGGGATTCATAGCGCTCGCGCTCTACGCGTTTTCGCCGGTTATCATCGCTCGCAGCAGCCAACTACAGGAAGACATTGTCGCCGCCTGGGGCGCCTTTGGGCTCATCTTCACCGGGATTGCCGTCGCACACACGCTATACGCGCCGCGTGAGGTGATTCTGTGGAACTGGCGCCGCATCCTGCTGCTGGGGGTGTCGATCGCAATCTGCATTGGGGCGCAATTCCCCATGTGGATCGTGCTGCTGCCTGCACTGGCCTTTCTGCTGTGGGTGGGTCACGTGCGTCCCGGGGCGGCGCTGGTTATCTTCGCTGCTGCATGCGCGATTGCGGCGGTGCTCCTATTGGGCTTCTATGGATTCCATGCTGTGGCCTTCGTCCACTCGCTGCGAGAGGCACAGTGGTTTCAGTTCGTGCCGGGGCAAATGGAGCTACTACAGAATTACCGGCTGGTCGGCCAGTTCTTCCTGCAAGCTGGGCTGGGGCCGATCGTGCTCATTGCTGGTGGGCTGGTCACTTTCATCGTTTGGCGGCGGACCCGGTTTTTTGGTACCGCCGCGCCGCTGATTACGGCGGGGGCGCTACTGGTGGCTGCCATCGAAACTGAATACACTTCCGGGCTGCTTTTTCTGTTTGTCGCGCTGCCTTTTCTGATACTGTTCGTTTCAGGAGTAGCCGTCGACCTGCTGGAAAGCCGGTACGGAATCTTCGCGAACGCCCTTGTGGTGGGGGCTTTGATCGCGAACGCCACGCTGGATGTCTACGGCCTGTTAGAGCTTCGCCACTTAGGAGTCCGGTAGGAACTTCCCGGCATCCAATGGGTTGAAAGTAGTAGGGATTGTATGGCGGAACATAGCAGTTTTCGAAAGCTCTTCGGAAGGTTCAGCCAATTTGCAACTGTTCTCTGCGTAATGTTGCTGGGGGTGTTCTCAGCGACGCCCATGAATGCGCAGATTCACGGCATCCCACCGTCGGTTACCTCGATACCGAACCACGCGGCGCCGTTTGGTGTGCCGAATATCCCACCCAGCGCGACTTCGCTTGGACCGTATGGATATTGCTGCCAGCGGCCGTCGAATATTCCGTATCGCAATCCGGCGTTTCCGAATCGTTACAACCGGCGCGGCAATAGCGGATACGGCTACGGGTACGGCTATGGATACTCAGTTCCGTACTACTACGCTTACCCGTCGGACGACGCCAGCTACTACGGCGGCGGAGGCGGACCATATCTCGAATCAGGACCGCCGCAGGGCGGAGCTCCGCCGGCTGAGCAGACACTGCACATCATCGTAGACTCGGCTCCGCAGAGGCCCGCACCGCGCGACGAGATGGCCGATGTGCAACCGGAGCGTCCTGCGGCTACTATCCCCGACGCCAAGCCGGGAGTGCCGACGACGCTGGTCTTCCGCGATGGCCACACGCAGGAAGTGACCAACTACGCCATCATGGGCCAGACACTCTACGTCTTCGACAACAAGACCAAGAAAATTGCGCTGGCCGATCTCGACGTTCCGGCAACGGTCAAGGCGAACGACGATGAGGGCGTGGAGTTCGAAGTTCCGAAGGCGAAGCAGAGCTCCAAGCCCGCGAAAAGCGGCGTGCCTCTACAAAGCGCGCCCGACCAGTCGCCGAAGGCGGCTGGCTCGATGACGTCGACGCCGTAGCGATCTTCATTCCGACATCATTGTCTGGCTTGTCATCACGAGCCCGCCGCTACGGGCGAGGGACCTGTTCCCGTGTGCAGCGCGAGCAGGGCTGCCATGCGAAATACGCTTCACTGGCAAGCGTCCGAACTCAAACCCGTTCCTAGACGCCCTGTTTTCGCAGTGAAAAATTCCAGCAGCTGCCAACGAGAACAGATCCCTCGCTGCGCTCGTGATGACAATCGGTAAATTATTGATTAGGCATAACTTATGAGGCGATGCCAACCATTCATCGTGCTATAATAATGAGTGCTCCTTTAGGTGGAACTCCTCGTACAAACAGGCACTTGAGCGGCCCATTCGAGCCTCGGAATTTCGGCTCCGCGTGCCACCCGAATGCCTGCTCCACAAAGAAGCAACGACAAAGAAAGAGCTCGGCTGAAAGCTAATGGCTGACAGCTGACGGCTAAATATGCCTGACGACCAGAACCAGCAACCACCATTACTGCCTCCTGACGGCGGACGCCCCGAAAATATTCAACCGATCAACATTGAAGAGGAGATGCGGCGTTCGTATCTCGACTATTCGATGTCGGTCATCATCGGACGCGCGCTGCCCGATGTGCGCGACGGCCTGAAGCCGGTGCATCGCCGCATTCTGTACGCGATGCACGACATGGGACTGCTGCACAACCGCAAGCACGTGAAGTGCGCGAAGGTGGTTGGTCAAGTGCTCGGCAACTACCACCCGCATGGCGATACCGCGGTGTACGACGCGATGGTGCGCATGGCGCAGCCGTTTTCGTTGCGTTATCCATTGATTGATGGACAAGGCAACTTTGGCTCGGTCGATGGCGATCCGCCGGCGGCTTACCGGTATACCGAAGCGCGCATGACGGACATCTCCGAGCAGTTGCTGGCCGACATCGACAAAGACACGGTGGATTTCGTCGCGAACTTCGATGGACTAACGGTCGAGCCGGTGGTGCTGCCGACGCGCATTCCCAACCTGCTGGTGAACGGCTCCAGTGGAATCGCCGTCGGTATGGCGACGAACATTCCGCCGCACAATCTGACTGAGATCATCGACGCCTGCATCACTATCGTGAATAATCCGCAGGCAACGCTGGTGGATTTGCTGAAGTTCGTGCAGGGGCCCGACTTCCCTACCGGCGGATTTATTCACGGCCGCAGCGGGATCATGGAGGCTTATCGCAACGGACGCGGCCGCTTCATGATGCGCGCCAAGGCAGCGATCGAGCACCTGACGAAAGAGAAGCAGGCCATCGTTGTCACCGAAATTCCTTACCAGGTCAACAAGTCGAAGCTCATCGAACGCATTGCCGAGCTGGTGAACAACAAGGTTATCGACGAAATCTCGGATCGTGAACGATTTCAGCGATCGCGACGGCATGCGCATCGTCATCGAACTGAAGCGCAGCGCCGAGCCGCAGATCGTGCTGAACCAGCTCTTCAAGCACACCTCGATGCAAGAGAGCTTCAGCATGATCTTCCTGGCCGTGGTCAATGGCCAGCCAAAAGAGATGGGCCTGGTGCAGGCGGTGAAGCACTTCGTCGATCACCGTATCGACGTGGTGCGCCGCCGCACTGCCTACCTGCTGATGAAGGCGCGCGAGCGCGAGCACATCCTGGAAGGCTACCGCGTCGCGCTCGACAATCTGGACGCGATTATCAAGCTGATTCGCGGATCAGGGTCGCGCCCTGAAGCGAAAGAAAACTTGCTGGCGGCGAAGTTCAAGATCACCGACGCGCTGCTGATTGAGCGTATCGGCGGACGCGAAGGTAAGCTCACGCCGCGGCAGGCTGACGCCATCCTCGACCTTCAGCTCTATCGCCTGACCAAGCTGTCGACGGAAGAAATCCTCAAGGAGTTGACCGAGCTGCGCGAGAAGATTGCCGAGTACGAAGCGATTCTCGGCAGCGAGAAGAAACTGCGCGGCGTCGTCACCAAGGAACTGGAAGAGATCAAGAAAAACTACGGCGACGAGCGGCGCACGATCATTCAGGATGAAAGCGCCGAGCTGGCGCTGGAAGATCTTATCGCCGACGAGCAGGTTGCGGTGACGATCAGCCACTCCGGCTACATGAAGCGGACGCCGATCTCAACCTATCGCCAGCAGCGCCGTGGCGGCACGGGCCGCAAAGGCATGAGCACGCGCGAAGAGGATTTCGTCGAGAATTTGTTCGTTGCCTCGACCCACGATTACATCCTTATCTTCACCAACACCGGGCGCGTGTACTGGCTGAAAGTGTACGAGATTCCCGAGCTCAGCGCGGCAGGCAAGGGCAAGGCCATCGCGAGCCTGGTGTCGCTGCAGCCGGGCGAGAGCGTGCGTACGCTGATGCCGGTGCGCGACCTGGAAGAAGAAGGCAAGAATATCTTCTTCGTCACCCGCCAGGGCACGGTGAAGAAGACGCCGCTGAAGGACTTCAGCAACGTGATGTCGCGCGGCATCATCGCCATCGGCATCGACAAGGGCGATGAGCTGGTCGCCGCGAGCTGCACCGACGGCAACCAGATTATCTTCCTGGCTTCGCACGAGGGCATGTCGATCCGCTTCGGCGAAGAGAACGTCCGTTCCATGGGGCGCCCGGCCTACGGCGTGCGTGGCATGGACCTCGACAAGGGAGACTACATCGTCGGCATGGCGGTCACGCCGAAGGACCGAACCAAGCGCAAAGACAGCGAGACCGACGAGCCCAGCCTCATCCTGTCGGTCACCGAGCAGGGCTACGGCAAGCGGACGGATGTTGATGCCTACCGCCTGCAATCGCGCGGCGGCAAGGGCGTGATCAACGTCAAGACTACGGCGCGCAATGGCAACGTCGTCAACATACTGCTGGTGAGCGAGAAGTCGGAGCTGATGGTCATCAGCCAGTACGGCAAGATCATCCGCATCGACAGCGCCAACATTCGCGAAGCCGGCCGCTCGACCCAGGGCGTGCGCCTGCTGCACCTGGAGAACGGAGATCGCGTCGCCGCAGCGTCAGTGATTCCGCCGGAAGAGGCAGTCGAGAACGGCAACGGGGAGACACCACCGCTGGTGCAGTAGCTGTGTGGAGTCGCACTTGCGACCCATCAAAGCGAAAGCGGCCCAGACCTCGGGGTCGCTTTCGCATCTGCTTCAGTTTGCCTTGAAGCCGTGTGGGTCAAAGTAGGACCGGTCCCTGTAGTATCCCGTGATCGCCCCCGCTCCATTTATGCTAGAAGGAAGGGTCTCGACGGAGCCTGGAGGATCGAACGGGGTAATGACGCCATTAGGATCCCGTTCATAGCCGTGGTAGGCATTGCTGTAATAGTAGCCGGTGATTGCGCCGGCATCATTGATGCCTTCTCCCCAGGTCTCTGCATTGTCAGCCGCAAGAAACGTGGTGATCGTGCCGTCAGCCTGGCGCACAAAGCCATACATCCCGCCATCCGCGTCATAGTAGTCCCCCGTGATTACCCCCGCTGTGTTGATACCGTGGGCACCAGTGCCGGTCGATCGCGGAGGATCGAAGGCAGTGAACGTACCGTCAGCTGTGCGCACGAAAGCGTGATACACCTGGGCGGCGTCCTGGTAAATGCCGGCGACTGTCCCTGCCGAATTAATGCTCCTGCCTGCGGTGGTTATGGCACCGGGCCCATCGAAGACGGTGAATGTGCCGTCGGCCGCACGGATGAAGGCTCGGTCCAGATTTCCGGCTTGTGTAAACTCGCCCGTGATCACGCCAGCCGAGTTGATGCTGTTAGGCGTCGTCTGTATCGCCTGCGGAGGGTCGAAGGTGGTGAGAGTGCCATCAGCGGAGCGAACGAAGCCGTGGTTCACCCCAGATAGGTTTGCATCCGCATACCATCCCGTAGTTGTCCCTGCCGAGTTGATGCTGTTTGACTCTGTGTTGTTCGAGCCCGGACCCTCGAAGATTGTGATGGTTCCATCCGGTTGCCGTACATAGGAGTGAAAGACCTTGATGTCCCAGTAGTACCCAGTGACAACCCCCGCATCGTTGATGCCCGTGGGCTGGTGGATTATGTACTCATCCGGGAGATCCCATATGGTGTATAGATACGCGACGGTGAACTGTACCTGTGCCTGCAGCTGAGTGATCCGTTCTATGGCGGTAATCCAGTGTGTGCCCGGGACCGCGTTCGCGGGTATCTGGATCGTGGCTCCGCCTTGCCGAAGGGTCGGCGCTTTCAGCGCCAATCCAAAGGTTCCGTTGTTGTCGGTGCCCACGAGGCCGACGTCGGTGCTGTCAAAGTAGAGGTCGATGGTAGCGTTGGGATCGAAGCCGTTGCCTAGGGTCGTCGTCTGTGACCCGGGAAGCCCAGACTGCGGCACATCATAAATGTGCGCCTGTGCCGCGGCCAGGTTGGGAAATAGGCAAAGAGAAAGAAAGACGACCAACAACGGGGTGAGAAGTTGCACCGCGCCCTTCGCCGAAAGGCGAATGGAGTTCGACCGTTGCGATGCGCTGAGGAGAAAATGAGGCAGCATCATGCACCTCCTGGTGCCCTGATTGTTAGAGAGGCATTGAAGTTGTGGTCTAATTCCCTCCGAATGTCCGGGCGAGCGTACGGCTCGCCCAAACATTAGAAATTAATTAGCTACTTGTTGCGTGGTGGAGTAACTGCGGTATTTAGCTGCAGGCTCCAGTCGGGCGTCAGCCGAGCCGGGTCGGGACGCTCCGGTGGGCTGAACTTCTCCGACATTTGCTGGTCGGGCAGACCGAGAGCATACAGGTTCCCGTCCTCAGAGCCGATGTATAGCATGCCGTTGACTATCGTCGGCGAAGATAACTGGAATCCACCGGTCCCGGTTGTGTACTGCAAGAGGAGTGCGCCTGTACTGGCATCTAAGGCGTATACCGTGCCGCCCTGGTATTCACTGGCAAAATAGACTACCCCATTCGCCACCGTCGGAGGAGTGTTAGAGGCCATCTGGAGTACATACTTCCACAACACGTCGCCCGTCGCAGCGTCGAAAGCGTATAGGCTGGGGTCGTTTGATCCTCCGACAGCATAGGCCACGCCATTGGCCACGGCCGGCAACCAGAAACCGTTGGTTGTGTGACTCCAGATGAGCGCTCCCGTACTAGCATTCAGCGCGTAAAGATTGTTGTCAAAGGAGCCGACGTAGACTACGCCATTGGCCACCGCCGGCCCGCTAAGGATTAGAGCGCCCGTCGCGAACCTCCACAAGAGAGCGCCTGTGCTCGCGTTCAGGGCATAGAGGTTGTGGTCCTGCGATCCGATGTAGACCACGCCATTGGCCACCGCCGGAATCGTAACCGAATCTCCAGTCTCATAGTTCCACAGCAGGTCGCCGGTGCTGGCGTTTAGAGCATAGACGTTGTGATCGTCCGAACCGACGTAGACTACGCCGTTGGCCACTGCTGGCGAATCACAAACATTTAGCGGGTGCTTCCAGAGGAGAACGCCTGAGTTGGCATTGACGGCGAAGAGATAGTCGGCGGGGTAGTCACAAGAGCTGAAATAAGCTATCCCGTCAGCCACCGCGACCGCTCCACTCAGTGCAGCCCCATACGTCCAGCGCAGGGCACCTGTGCTGGCGTCGATGGCATGTAAGCGGTCGTCCCCGTTGAGCCCAGAAGCATAGACGATGCCGTTGGCCACCGTCGGCGAGGTGAAGACTTGGCCTCCCAATGTGTACTTCCAACGCATCGTCAGGTTTCCGACTGTTTGTGGGCCTAACACGCTCTCATACGGGTTAAAGCCAGTGTGGTCTGGCCCATAATGAAACTGTGGCCAATCAAATTGCACGGTGAACGGAACCTGTGCCTGTAGCTGGGTAATCCGTTCTACGGCAGTGATCGTGTGTGTACCCTGGACCGCGTTTTCGGGTATCTGTATCGTGGCTCCGTTTTGTCGAAGGGTCTGCGCCTTCAGCGCCAATCCAAAGCGTTCCGTTGTTGTCGGTGGTTACGAGTCCGACATCCGTGCTGTCGAAGTAGATGTCGAGGGTGGCGTTGGGATCGAACCCGTTGCCTAGAGTCGTCGTCTGGGACCCGGGAAGCCCAGCCTGCGGCACATCATAAATGTGCGGCGACGTGCCACGGCCAGGTTCGGAAATAGGCAAAGAGAAAGAAAGACGACGAACAACGTGGTTAGAAGTTGCATCGCGCCCTTCGCCGAAAGGCGAATGGAGTTCAACCGTTGCGATGCGCTGGGGAGAAGATGAGAGGATCGCATCATGCACCTCCTGGTGCCTGGATTGTTAGAGAGACGTTGAAGTCGTGGTCTTAATTCCCTCCGAATGTTCGGGCGAGCGCACGGCTCGCCCAAACATTAGAAATTAATTAACTACTTGTTGCGTGGTGGAGTAACTGCGCTATTTGGCTGCAGGCTCCAGTTGGGCGTCAGCCGAGCCGGGTCGGGACGCTCTGGCGGGCTGAACTTCTCCGACATTTGCTGGTCGGGCAGTCCAAAGGCATAGAGGTCCCGACCCGCGCTGATATACACCATGCCGTTGACCACGGCCGGCGAAGACCTGACGATCATTCCCCCCGGTTGTGAACTGCCAGAGGAGCGCACCTGTACTGGCATTCACGGCGTACACGTCTTTCCTGCCGCCGAGATAGACAACGCCGTTCGCTACCGCTGGAACATCACGCCGCGTCCGCTCTCGTAAGCGAAAGTCCACAGCAGCGCACCCGTGCTGGCATTCAGAGCATACAGGTTACCAGTGCCGCCTTCGACATACACCATGCCGTTTGCCACCACTGGGGAGAGCCCAGGGTGTTCCGATACCCGGTTGCGTATTTCCAGATGAGCGCTCCTGTATTCGCGTTTAGCGAGTAAAAGATGCCGGCATTATCCATAGCGTAGACGATGCCATCGGTCACAGCCGGCGAGCCGAAACTATAGTACTGTGTGCCCAAAAACTTCCACAAGAGAGCGCCTGTGCCCGCGTCCAAGGCGTAGAGGTAACCGTCGTCGACGCCAACGTAAACCACACCATTGGCCACCGTCGGTGCGTCGCCGATACCGAAATGGCACGCCGTCTGGTAGCTCCACCGTAGCGTGCCGGTGTCGGCATTCAGAGCATCGACATTGCAGCTCTCAACCTCGTAGACCACGCCGTTGGCCACTATCGGCGAATTAGACCCATCCCCGCGCTTCCATAGAAGGGCGCCCGAGGTGGCCTTCAGGGCGTAAAGATAGCCATCATTGGAGCCGAAATAAACCACTCCGTTGGCCACAGCCGCCGCGTAATAAAAACCTTGATTTATCTGCGACCAGAGTGGAGCCCCGGTGTCGGCGTTCAGAGCACGGAAGCCAACATCGAAATCCGCTACATAAAGCACACCGTCGGCCACCACCGGTATGCCTATGCCTATGCCCAACCATCGTAATGTTAGATTTCCGACATTGTCGGTACTCAAAACGTTCTCGTACGGGTTCAGACCCGTGTGATCTGGCTCAAATTGAAACTGTGGCCAATCGCTCCTGACGGTGAAGGCTACCTGCGCCTGTAGCTGAGTGATTCGTTCTACGGCGGTGATCGTGTGCGTACCCGGCACAGCGTCTTTGGGTATCAGTATCGCGCCTCCGCTTTGCCGAAGGGTCGGCGCCTTCAGCGCCAATCCAAAGCTTCCTTCGTTGTCGGTGACCACGAGGCCGACGTCCGTGCTGTCGAAGTAGAGGTCGAGGGTGGCGTTGGGATCGAATCCGTTGCCCACAACTTCTGCTTGGCTCGTGGGCGGTCCAACTTGGGGTGATACATAAGCATGCGGAGACTGTGCCACGGCCACGCTCGGGAAGAGGCAAAGAGAAAGAAAGACGACGAACAACGTAGCTAGCAGTTGCACCGCACCCTTCGCCGGAAGGCGAATGGAGTTCGACCGTTGCGATGCGCTTAGGAGAGAAGGATGGGAACCCATCATGCACCTCCGGTGCCGATTTGCTGGTGAATGCGTTTGCCCTTCGGAAGGGCGACCTGGAACCCCGGTTCGCCTCTGAGTGGGGACGGGAAAAGTTTGATTTGCCTTGAGGCGAAGTATGCTTGGGTCGAGATTGTAACCCCGTTCCGGTTCAAGTCGAAGCTAAATCGGGGGAGAGTCGTCGATTGTTTCTCGAATTAAGAACCATGGAACTGAAGGCTCAGCGGAGTCGAGGTCTACCCGACGCGGAATGATCCTCAAAAAGAGCTTTTTTCTACTCGTAGCGCAACGCCTCGATGGGATCGAGGCGCGAGGCTTTGATCGCCGGCAGCATTCCGCTGACCAGGCCAACAAGCCCTAGAATTACGGTCGCGACCACGACGATGGTCGGATCGATGATGAGGCGAATGTCGCCTGCCTCAGCGTTCTTGGCGACCGCACTATAGAAGGTAAGACGTCCAACGGAGAACGAGATCAGATAGGCGATGGCGATTCCGGCAACGCCACCGATCGCGGTGATGGTCAGCGCTTCGGCAAGAAACTGAATCAGGATATGGCTGCGGCGTCCGCCCAAAGCTTTTTCTACACCGATCTCGCGCGTGCGCTGGGTGACCGACACCAGCATGATATTCATCAGGCCGACGCCACCGATGCCCAGCGTAAGGGTGCCGATGAAACCGAGCAGGATTTTCAGTCCCATGCTGATGATCTCGAACTGGTGCAACTGTTTCATCATGTTGAAGACGAAAATCGCACGCTTGTCATCGGGCTTGAAGTTGTATTGCTGAGCGAGCACCCCGCGCACCTGCCGCTCCACCTGCTCGTACTGGCTCCCTTCATAATCGAGCCAGATGCCGTCGAGGTAGTGCGTGTCCTTCAGGTCGCTCATGGTGGTGAAGGGCACGTAGATCATTTTGTTGATGTTGTCGTCGCTCTCCTGCATGCGCGGCGCGATCACGCCCACCACCTCGAAGCTGATGCCATCAAGGCGAATCGACTGGCCCAAAGCGTACTCGCCGGAGAAGAGCTTGCTCTTGGCTTCTGAGCCAATCACGGCGACGCGGCGGCGCGCGGCCATGTCGTCTTCGCTAAAGAAGCGCCCTTCCCCGATCTTCGTCGCGAGAATCTTGAACACATTGGGATAGCTGCCTTCAACCGGCAAGGTGTAGGCGCGCACGTCCACCTGCGCATTGACTTGCTTATCGACTGTCGGAGCGATGCGGCGCACCAGCGGCGCAGCGTTCACGATGCGATCGACGTCGTCGAGCGTGAACTTGATCTGGGTGCCAGCCTTCTGTCCTCCGGCCTGTTGCGAGGTACGACCGGGAAATACACCGATAATGGTGGTGCCCCAGTTGGCAAAGATGACTTCAATGGCCCGTTGGAACCCCGAGCCGTAGGCGAGCAGCAGAACAACCGTGGCAATGCCCCACGCCATGCCGAGCATGGTGAGCGTCGTACGGCGGCGGTTGTACCGCATGGCTTCGTAGGCTTGGGCGAAAAGGTCGCGCAACATGGCTCTACTCCTGCCTCAAGGCTTCGACTGGTTCCAGCATTGCCGCCTTACGGGCGGGATACAACCCGGCGACGATTCCCGCCAGCGACAGAGTGCCGATCGCAACCATGGCCGACATCAGCGACAGCTTGGGCGGATCGAATCCTCCCTCTCCCTGTATGCCGCTCAGCGCATGCATAAACAGCGCCGCGCCGGCCATGCCGATGCCTCCGCTCATCAGCGTGAGAAATGCGCCTTCCAGGAAGAACTGCAACAGGATGCTGCGGTTGGTGGCGCCCAGGGCTTTGCGCAGGCCGATCTCTTTGGTGCGCTCGCTCACCGATACCAGCATGATATTGATAATCCCGATCGCGCCCAGGCCGAGCGTCACCAAACCTACTCCGCCGAGAAACATGTCCATCACGTCGAAAATGACGCCGACAGTTTCCGCATTCTTCACCGTGTCCCAATCTTCAAACGCGTCTTCGTTCCTGGGATCGAAGCCGTGATTGCGGGCAATGATTCGGCGCACCTCGTCGCGGGCGATCAGGTGCTCCTCGCGAACCCGCGGCCGGTAATTCAAGAATGAGACCGCATCCTCTTCTTCCTCGCCCTTCATGGGGAAGTACTGGTGCATGGTCGAGTAGGGCAGGAATACTCGATTATTGGTCGCGTTGTTGTCGCCGTGGCCAACGCGTTCGGTAACACCAATGACCTCGAATCGAATGCCATTCAGCAGAATTGTCGTGCCCACCGCGGTAACCGGCACCTGCCCGGGAAACAGGTTCTTCAGCATCTCGTCACCCACAACTGCGACGAGGCGCTTCTGCGCATGATCGCCGTCGTTGATCCAGCGTCCCGCGGCCATGGGCAGGTAACGGATCTGGTTGAACATGGGCAACACGCCTGTGACTTCGCCGTTGGTATTACCGAAATCGCTGACCTCACGTAAGTCAGTCCGCCGCAGCACGGGAGCGACTGCCCGCACATGGGGAGCTTCGTTCTTGACATCGAGATAATCGCGATAGGTGAGCCGGTACTCATGGCCGGAACTCATGTTCCCGGCGACCGCGGGAGCGCGTCCGGGGAAGATGAACATGATGTCCTCGCCCATGGAGTTCAACTCACGACGATTGCCCGAACGGAAGCCTTCTCCCAGGCCGACGAGCAGCAGCAGCGAACCCACTCCCCATGCGATGCCAAACATGGTAAGGAATGAGCGCAGCTTATGCGCCCACAAGCTGCGAAACATCTGCCGAAGGATGTCGAAGAAAACCATTCTGCGAGGGCCTTCCCGGTGCCACTTCTATATACGGTGCTGGGTGCCCCGTCCTTTCCCGGGTGTGTTGGGAAAGGGTGGGGTATTAGTGTTCACTTCTATATACGTCGCGCGCCACGGCGTAGTTCCTCGGTTGTAACCCTCCGCGCCGGGCTGTACCTATATTGGACACCGAAATTCGCGAAGTGGAAGCGCAATGCGGCCAGTTGCAAACTTATGTTCCAGGATGTCGAAAGTTGTGGATAAACGCTGCTTTGAGCCGCAAAATGGCCTCAAAGTTGGTTATAGTTAGAGAACACGCTGGCAGCGACGAGAGTTGAGCGCTGACCGGGGTGAATCGATTAATGGTTTAGGAGTGACGTAGCGATGCCGAAAGCAACACGGGCCAAAGATACTCAGGAAACGCCGAAAAAACGGAGCCGCAAGACCCAACCCGCCGACGGGAACGGTACAGCCGCGGCAGAACCGGTGACGACGGCGCCCGCCATTGCTCAAACGACACCGGAAGCAAAGGGCCCCGGAACAGCTGCCAAGCCGGTCAACGGCTCCAGGCCAGTCTCGGAAGAACTGGTTCGACGCCGGGCGTATGAGCTTTATTTGCAGCGCCGTGGACAGGGCGGATCGGCCGAGCAGGACTGGTTTCAGGCATTGCAGGAGATTTCGGGGCAGCACGTCGCCTAACCGCATCGCAATTCGATTCGGCCCGGCAAACCGCAAGCGGTGTCAGGTCGTCTCTTCAGTTGACTTGTTTGCCTGTCAGGACCGGTAGCCGGTTCGGAGTCGTTCCATGGCCAACGGGTCTGAAAGAGAGAAGCGCGTGGGCCAGCTGCTTTTAATCGACGACAACGCTTTGCAATTAAGCGTACGGGGAGCAGTACTACGCAACGCCGGCTTTACGGTTGCTGTGGCAACCACCGCCGAAAGCGCGCTGGCACTCCTTCGGATTCTGGGCGAGCGCATAAACCTGGTCATCACCGACCACATCATGCCCGGGCGCAATGGCGTTGATTTCGTACGCGAGTTGCGCCAGGAAAATGATTGGGTGCCCGTGATCGTCCTTAGCGGCTTGGCCGAAGCTGAGGCCGAATACGGTGGGCTCGACGTCGTCTTCCGCCAAAAGCCGGTTCCCCCGCCGGAGCTGATCGCCTTGGTTCGGAGCAGCCTGAAGGCCGACGGCAACGATCAGGCAGGAGCGGCGTAGCGGAGTCTTCGTTGCTTCCGTCGTCTTCGCTCTATAACAGGCACCGGAGCATTCAGGCACCGCCGTAAAGCATGAAGATCATCATCTCTCTGGCTTTGACTCTGGCCGCCTGCGTTCAAGCTTATGGACAACCTGCGAGCTATTCGCAGCAACTGTCCGCCCTGCTTGTGAAACACAGTGTCATCCTGCGCCACTTCTACACAGATTCGGAACTGCGATTTGATAGCAGCGGCCAATTGCAATCGCAAGGCGCTGAAGGATTCGGCCCCAGCGATGGACGCTTCATCGTCGAGCAGGTGCAACTCAGTTCCGACACTCTTGTGTTGACGGGCCGTCGGGTAATCGAAATCCTCGACAGTGGCTCGGACAAATGGCAAATCAGCGATTTGGGGAAAGCGGTTTCGGTGTCGATCCAGCTAGCTCAAGACGACCCACGCAATCGTCGGTGAATCGCTTGTTGAGTACTGTATTTCTGACCACTGCCGAGGCAGACGCGCTGCAGTGTTCGCCTGACGAAGCGCGAAAATTTCAGGAGAACATGACCATCCCAGCAACGAAGAGAAAAGACCATCCGGAGCCGTCGAAGCTACCGGACGCAACCAGCCTTGACCAACTCCATCGCTGGTGCCTGCCGGGTGGAGATCGAGCCTATCGTGTGGGGCGAGGGATTACCGTCCCGAAGGCGAGGTTTACACCTGATCCCGACTATTCTCCAGCCGCCAAGAGACTTCGGATCCAAGGTACGGTTGAGTTGGTAGCCATTATCGCCCCTAACGGGCAACCCTCCGCTATCTCGATCGCGCGTTCGATCGGTTCCAGTCAGGATCCGAACAGGAGGAGCGCAGGGTACCAGCTGGATTCCAAGGCGGTGGAGTCGGTTTCGAGCTGGAGGTTTGATCCGGCCCGGTTTGGGGACACGCCTGTGCCGGTGTATATCAATGTCGAGGTCAATTTCAAGTTGTACTGACATTCGTGCAACGACCAGGGAGCAACGGACTGAGTGTGCGCCCTGGATTTCGCAGTGCCTAGAGCTTCCGAATAGGTCCGGGATATTGGGCTACCACCGGGTCGAGCGTCAGCAGCGTAATTCCTTCGACCATTGCTTGCGCAACCAGCAGACGATCGAAGGGATCTTTGTGTATCGAGGGGAGACTGTCGAGAGCGAATACGTGTTCGCTGACGATCGGCAGCTCGGAGTAGCCGTTGTCGAGTAAGCGTCTCCGCAAGATTCTCGGATCCACCTGAAAATCGCTCCGCCCAAGCCCTCTCTTGATAACAACTTCCCATAGGCTAGCGATGCTGAAGAACAGCTCAGACTGTTCGTCCTCGATGAGTTGTCGTCCCGCAGCAGAGAGCCGCTTGGATCCAGCCGCCGCCCAGAGCAGGACATGCGTGTCGAGCAGCAGCTTCATTCCCGGCCAGTAAACATACGTGTGATCTCGTCATCGCCCATGCGGTCGAAGTCGTCGGGCACCGAAATCTCACCGGCCATAAATCCCAGCCGGCGACACTGCTTCCCAGTCGGCGCATCTATAGCGACCACCTTGACGACCGGCTTGCCCGCCTTTGCGATGATGAACGGCTCGCCTTTACTCGCCTCTTCAATCAGTTTTGAGAGATGGGTCTTGGCCTCGTGGATATTGACGGTTTTCATGTGGACTTAGTTTAGTTAGTTTAGTCTGATTTGGGATACCTCGCAAGTGTATTGGGTTGCGCCTGCCAGCGCGAATGTCCTGGCGTGCGACGTTATCGGCAGCTTCTTGAAAAATGCTGCCGCTCTGTGACCAACATCACATAGCCGCGGGTTGCCGAAAGGTTTATGCTTACCCAATCAGGGGTGTGGCTTCGATCTGCCCCGGTAAGATTCAATCATGTCGGAACAATCTCGCAGATATTTGCGCTTCGGCGCAGTCATAACGGTCATCGTGGTTGCCCTCGGCTATCTCGCCTTCACCGGCGTGCAGGACAGCAAGAGCTATTACGTCACGATAAAAGAGCTCAACGGCATGGGCCCAAGCGCTTATAGCAAGCGGCTTCGCGTAGCCGGAAACGTGGCTCCGGGCTCGATCAAGCGCCAGGGCACCCACGCCGAGTTCCTGCTGATTGAGCAGGACCGCACGTTGCCGGTGGTTTACACCGGGACAGAGGCGCTGCCCGATACCTTCAAAGACGACGCTCAGGCCTTGGCCGAGGGAAAGTTTGGCCGCGACGGTGTCTTTCGCGCCACAAATATTCAGGCCAAGTGCGCTTCCAAATACGCGCCCAAGCCCGGAAGCACCCCCGCAACTGGCGAAAACCAACAAAAAGCTGAGCTAAACGGGGCACAATCGGCCTCGCCGAGCAGGTAAATTGCCGGCCAGCGAATCGGAAGCCGTGGCTCCCAACTCAGCCCAACCGGTCATTCAAGTCTCCAATCTGGTGAAGTTTTTTGGCCGTTTTGCGGCTTTGCGGGGCGCTTCTTACGACTTTTTCGCGGGAAATCTGTATGTAATTCTCGGCGACAACGGAGCCGGCAAGAGCACTTTATTGCGTATCGTCGCCGGACTGATGCAGCCCAGCCAGGGCAGCGTCACCGTGCTGGGATCTAATTCGCTGCGCAAGGTTGCGCAGCGCGTCGGCTACATGGGACACGCTCCTCTGCTATACGACGAGCTTAGCGGCATGGAGAACCTTCGCTACTTCGCCGGCCTGTACGGGATCAGCGACGACGCCGTCTGTCGCAAGGCGATGCAGATGGTCGGGCTTGATCCGGAGCTACAGCGTCGCATAGGCCAGTATTCGCAGGGGATGCGGCAACGCCTTTCGCTGGCGCGCGCCGTGCTGCACAACCCAGACGTCATCCTGCTGGACGAGCCATTTTCCAACGTCGACGTTCGCTCCGCATCGGACATGGCGGCGATTCTTGGACGACTGCGCGACTCGGGAAAGACGATCCTCGTCATCACGCATCAGGCTGCGGTCATGCAGAACGCCGCCGATGCCTTCGTGCACATGTCAGCAGGACAAATCGTATCGACCACACCCGCAAGCGGGTTGCAACCCAACACACCCACCCCGGCAAACGAAGCCGGAATGGGGCACCCGGCGGCGACTGATAACGAAGCCGGGATGGGGCACCTATCGGCGGCTGAATCGGCGACTGCGAGGCCGCGATGAGCACCCTCACGATGACGCGCGCCACGCTGGTAAAAGACCTGCGCATGGAGTGGCGGTCGAAAGACGCCATCAACTCCATGCTGTTCTTCGCGCTGCTGGTGGTCGTGATCTTCAGCTTTGCGTTCAATCCGAACGCGGAAGAGTCGCGACACATTGCGGGCGGGTTGATCTGGGTGGCGTTCCTGTTCGCGGCAGTCGTAGCACTGAATCAAACTTGGGCGCGCGAGCTGCGCAACCAGGTGCTCGACGCCTATCGCGTTTCGCCTGCGCCGGCGAACGCGCTTTTTCTGGCCAAGGCGATCGGCAATTTCATCTTCGTAACCATCCTGGAAGCCTTGATGGCGCCGCTGTTTATCGTGTTCTATAACTTGCGATCGGTTGGTCCGCCGTGGCAACTGGCGGTGGTCACCTTGCTTGGAACGTGGGCGCTGGTTGTGAATGGAACTTTCTTCGCGGCTCTGTCGATTCGCACCCGCAATCGCGAGATCATGTTGCCGCTGATTCTCTTCCCTATTTCCATTCCGGCGCTGCTGGCGATGGTGGACTCGACAACCTCGATCCTGACCGGCGATGCCTCGCCCGACTTCTGGATCAAGATGCTGCTGGTTTACGATGTTGTGTTTACCGCAGTCTGTCTTCTTCTTTTTGAAAGCGTGTTGAACGCCGAATGAAGCTGGTATCGAAACTGTTTATCACACTTACCGTGGTCGTGCTCGCCTTTGCGGCATATCAGGCGCTCATGGTCGCTCCTACCGAGCAGACGATGGGCAACGTGCAGCGCATCTTCTACTATCACGTGCCCTCGGCCTGGACGGCGTTCCTGCTGTTCTTCGCCAACTTCATCGCCTCGGTGATCTATATCTGGAAACGCAATGCCGCTGCGGATGCGATTGCAGCAGCGACGGCCGAGGTCGGCGTCGTATTCTGCACCGTGGTTCTCGTCACCGGGCCGATCTGGGCGCGTCCGGTATGGGGCATCTGGTGGACGTGGGACGCACGGCTCACCACCACGCTGGTTCTGTGGCTGATATACGTCAGCTACCTGGTGCTGCGGAGCTATTCCACCGGCAGCCAGACTGCGCTGCTGGCGGCGGCGCTGGCGATCTTCGGTTTCGTTGATGTGCCGATCGTCTACATGACGATTCGCTGGTTCCGCACGCAGCATCCATCGCCGGTCATCGGCGGTGGCTCGAACTCAGGACTCGACCCGAGCATGTGGCCTCCGCTGCTGTGGAACTGGCTGGCGTTCTCGATGCTGGCGATCATTCTTGTCGTCGCACGTTATCGCCTGCAACGGATGGAAGAGGACGTAGAGCAGCAACACGCGCAAGCCGCGCTCCGTGGAGGTGCAGCATGAAGGGTGATGCCGCGCTCAAGGCCGCATACATTGTGACTTGGGTGATTCAGTTGGGATACATGGGATATTTGTGGAGCCGCTTCCGGCGCGTGCGCGCGGAACAGAAAGACCTGAAGCGCGGCGGTCAATGAAGCGAGTAGATCCCCCAAACTTTCGAAATCCGCGCCGGCATCAGCTATGAATACAGTGACCGATTCCAAGCCGACAATTCGTCTCGCAACCGCTGCCGATGCAGAGGAGATCGCGCGATTGTCGGAGCAATTGGGGTATCCCGCAACCGGGGACGAGGCGATGCAGCGGCTTAAGGCGATAAATCGATATCCCGAACATGCGGTGTTCGTTGCCGACGCAAATGGAGGACTGGCAGGATGGATTCATGTTTTCCTGCGCCCGTCACTAACCACCGAGCCCTCGGCCGAAGTGGCCGCGCTGGTTGTCGATGAGCACACGCGAAGTCACGGGCTTGGGCAAGCACTCCTCGCCGCGGCCGAACGCTGGACCATCGAGCAGGGGTATCGCACGGTGACGTTGCGGTCGAACGTAAAGCGCGTCCGGGCGCATGCCTTCTATGAGAGGCTGGGATACGAAACCATCAAGACCAGTAAGTCCTTCCGCAAAATTGTGGACTAGGCACGTGTACCGGATCGCATGAACGAACGCAGCGGCACCTTGCAGGCGATCGCCGTAGCCAGCCTGATCATCGGCGTCATCCTGCTCATCTTCAGCGCACCGTTTTACCTGCACCAGATCGGAGTGCTGCGGACATGGCCCACGGCCGACGCGCAAATCTTGCGCAGCGACGTGACGGTCGATCGCATTTCGCAGCACGAGCAGTTCTACTCGGCACATATTGGATTGCTCTACACCGTCGATGGCAAACCGATTACGACCGAGGTCACCAGCTTTCAGGACCAGGATTTCCAGAAGACTCGCGCCCGCGCTAATGAGTTCCAGGTCGGCAGCCATCATGAGATCCGCTACTCTCCCGACGATCCGCTGCAAGCCCGTATCGGCGCCGGGTGGAACGTCCGCTTCTTCGCCCTGCCACTGATTGTCTCGGGCTGCGGAGCGATCTTCTGCCTGGGAACAGTAGCTCTGCTCGTGGCCGCTCGGCGCGGCTGAACCAACTCCTCTGCCTTTGCGTACAACAGTGGCATGGTGCTCCGATGGCTTGTTGCCCTTGCTCTGCTGCCGTCCGTTGGCTGCGCTAAGGTGGGTCCTCCAGATCGCACAGTTCAGGGAAATTCCGTCATCTCAAAGCACGATCCTGCTGTGCGAATTACCGTCCCCGAGTCGGCGCAGTACGCGGGGGCCGACCGCTTCGTGCTCTACCACAACGCTGACTGTGAAATTCACGTCTTCGTCGACGCCGACGCCGCAAAGAACGTCACCCGCATCTACTGGATCCAGTTCGAAGGCTATATTTCGTCCAACCCCTTCCTTCATCACACCTACGATTCGCCACATCATGCGACTCTTGGTGGATGGGACTTCTACGTCGACACCTGGGCAAGCGAGCGTGGTGGGCCAGTCCACCCCGGTTCCGACAGTGAAGCGGTGAGGAAAATCCTGCAAGCCAAGGGATACAAGAAACCGGCCGGCATGATGTACGTCCGCCTGGTTCATCTGCTGGACAGCGGAAAACGAAAAGAGCTAATGATCATCTACGGCGAAGACCTTGCAGCCACCGGCGCGACCGCGGCGAGTTTGAAGGAAGGTGGTGCGAATTTCGATCGTTGGCCTGCGCTTGAGAGTGGGCTGATCGAGCGAGCGAAGGATCAGATCGTTGTTCAGCCTGTCCCACAGCACTAGGCCCGTGCGATCCGCGGGCACAGATGTAATTGTCTCTCAAACCGAGTCTGCTGCAGACCGAGTCTCATCAAACTTGCAGGCGTAGAATAGCCGTCAGCTAGATGGCTCCGTTCGCCGCGGCGAACGGAAGGGACGACCCCGGAGGTATTCCACCCTTGAGCGATTTTCCGCAGACCTTAGGCGAGCTGCGCCACAGCCGCAATTTTTCCGAGGAGAGACTAAGAAAGCGTCGCGTGAAAGACGAAATGCGCGAGAACCTGATGCACCGCCTGCGCAGCGACGGCCCGATCTTTCCCGGCATCGTAGGCTATGAAGATACGGTGGTGCCGCAGATCGTGAATGCGGTTCTTTCGCGCCATAATTTCATCCTTCTCGGACTGCGCGGACAGGCCAAGAGCCGCATCTTGCGCGCGCTGACGACGTTGCTCGATCCCGAGATCCCTTACCTCAGCGGCTGCGAGATTCACGACAATCCGTACGAGCCGTTGTGCTCGCGTTGCAAAAAGCTGGTGCAGGAAGATCCCGAGGGGGCGCTGATTTCGTATCTCGCTCCCGAGCAGCGCTACGTCGAAAAATTGGCGACCCCCGATGTAACCATTGCCGACTTGATCGGCGACATTGATCCCATCAAGGCGGCCAAGGGCGGCCACGACCTGGGCAGCGAGTACACAGTTCACTATGGCCTGCTGCCGCGCGCCAATCGTGGCATCTTTGCGGTGAACGAGCTACCTGATCTCGCGGGCAAAATTCAGGTCGGCCTGTTCAACATCATGCAGGAAGGCGACGTGCAGATTAAGGGCTACCCGGTGCGCCTGCCGCTCGACGTGGCCATCGTCTTCACCGCAAATCCCGAGGACTACACCGCACGCGGCAAGATCATTACCCCGCTGAAAGACCGCATCGGATCGGAGATTCGCACCCATTATCCGGCGAGCATTCACGAAGGGTTGGCCATCACCGCGCAGGAAGCGTGGACCGAGCGCGACGGATATCAGTTGCAGATTCCGCCGTTCGTAAGCGAGGTCATCGAGCAGATTGCGTTTATCGCCCGCGAAGACAAGCGCATCGACAAGCGGTCAGGTGTGAGCCAGCGACTGCCGATCAGCGCGATGGAAAACGTCATCTCGAATGCGGAACGACGCGCGATTCGCTCAGGAGAGAAGCTGGTAGTGCCGCGAATTGGTGACATTTATGCTGCGCTTCCGGCCATCACCGGCAAGCTCGAATTGGAGTACGAAGGCGAGTTGAAGGGCGCCGACAACGTCTCACGCGAGATTATCCGTGCCGCCATCGCGCGCACCTACGATGGCTACTTCCACGGCAGCGGCAACATGAATCAGATTGTGCAGTGGTTCGATCTGGGCGGCGAAATTCAGATGCGCGATTCGGCCGGCGCGCAGGAGATGCTGCACAAGCTCCGAGGCATTCAAGGTCTGCTCGATAAGCTGGGGGCGTTGAATCTCACTGGCAAAGAGTCGGCGGAGGTGCTGGTTTCGGCAGCGGAGTTCATCCTCGAAGGCCTGTACGCGCACAAGAAAATTGGACGCAGCGAGGAGCGCACGTTTACCGCGGGTGAGAAGCAGCCGCGCCCGCCGAAACAGAACTACCGCGAAGAGGATGAGGAGCGCGAGTTTCGCAGACAGCGGAGACCATTCAACTAAGTTGTCAGTGGCCGGTTGTCGGTTGGTTCGGAAGGAAGCCCATTGAGCTGTCATCACGAGCGCAGCAAGGGACCTGCTCTTTGATGGCGGGACAGTGAAGCTCGGTTTGAGCGCAATTGGGGTTCGACAATTCTTCGGCGACAATGGGAGGCCGTGGCGACCGAGACGAGAGCAGATCCCTCGGCCCCAGAGGGCCTCGTGATGACAATTCAAGAGAGGCCGCTTCCGGGTTAAACCAGCACTCACTGACAACTGACCACCGACAACTGACAACTGCTTTTATGAAGTTCATCAAGTACAAAAAATACGTGCCTGAGCCCGCCGGCGAGATGAGCCTGGAGGACCTGTTGAGCGCGCTCTCCGACTACCTGCTGCAGAGTGGATTCCAGCAGCAGTATCAGGATTACTACGACCTGAACGACGGCGAACAGTCGCTGGAAGATCTGAAGCAGGCGATTGCCGAAGCGCTGATGAACAGCGATCTGCTGGACGAACAGATGCGCGAGCAAGTCGAGAATATGAGCGGCGAGCAACTCGAACAGCTCATCGAGCAGCTGCTCGAGCGCATGCAGCAGGAGGAGTACATCAGCATCGATCAGCCGCATGATCCGTCGCGGCAGTCGAGTGTGGGCGGGCAGGTAGGTGAGACGCAGGCGCAGGCGAAATTTGAGATCACCGACAAGAGCCTCGACTTTCTCGGTTTCAAAGCGTTGCGCGATCTGCTGGGATCGCTGGGCAAATCGAATTTCGGCCGCCACGACACGCGCGATATGGCGACGGGCATCGAAGCCAGCGGCGCGTCGAAGACCTATGAATTCGGCGACACGCTGAATCTCGACATCACGGCCACGTTGTCAAGCGCCATCCAGCGTGAAGGGCTGCACCTGCCGATGAACATCGAGTACCGCGATCTGCAAGTGCATCAGTGCGAATATCAGTCGTCGTGCGCGACCGTGCTCATGCTCGACTGCTCGCACTCGATGATCCTCTACGGCGAGGACCGTTTTACGCCGGCGAAGAAAGTTGCCATGGCCCTGTCGCACCTGATTCGCACGCAGTATCCCGGCGACTCGCTGTCGCTGGTGCTGTTTCACGATTCGGCCGAAGAGCTGCCGTTGTCGCAGTTGGCGCGCGTCAAGGTGGGCCCGTATTACACCAACACACGCGAAGGGCTGCGCATGGCGCAGCGCATCCTGCAGCGCCAGCGCAAAGACATGAAGCAGATCGTGATGATCACCGATGGCAAGCCGTCAGCGCTGACGCTGGAAGACGGGCGCATTTACAAGAACGCTTTCGGGCTCGATCCGCTGGTGGTGAGCGAGACGCTAAAGGAAGTTTCGAAGTGCAAGCGTGCGGGCGTGCTGATCAACACGTTCATGCTCGCGTCGGACCATGGGCTGATTCAGTTCGTGCAAAAGGTGACAGAGATGTGCCGCGGCAAAGCCTATTTCACCACGCCGTATACATTGGGGCAGTATCTGCTAATGGACTACATGTCGCGCAAAACGAAGACGGTGCACTAAGCTTCGCGGGATGTTCGTGGGTGGAAGCACCACGCTTTAGCGTGGTGGAACAGACTCCCGCACACTTTTGGCTTCAGCCCCGGAGATCCACCGCCTGTAAGCGCCAGCGTCGATTCGATTCCGCCATGGCTAAAGCCCGCATCCGGCGGCGTCCACTCACCACGCTAAAGCGTGGTGCTTCCACCTTAATCTTGCGCCAGAGGTTCATTCCCCTTGTTCGCGTCGCATAGAAACCGCTCAAACACCTCATTCGATAGCAGACGTCCACGGGGGGTGAGCCGCAGGCGATCGGCGTGATGCTCTAGTAGATCAGCCTCGACCAATTCGGCTATAACGCTATCGAATTCGGCGACGCGCCCCGTTCCATACCGCGCCGCAATGTCCGGCAGAGAGACTCCGCGATTGATACGCAAGCCCAGGAAGAACTCTTCCTCCAACGCCATTTGCAGATCGACCAGAGTACGTGAGGCGGACAGTTGCGAGATACGCGCGTTTCCTGGCTGCAACTGCATTGCGGCAGCAGAGAACCCTTCCAGCGAATCCGGTGTAGCGAAGCGAACCGCTTCGATTCCCTTCTCCAACAATTCCGCGCCAGCCGGAAGCATGGAGTGCGCATCCACTCCAAAGCCGAAGTACGGCTGGCGCTTCCAATACTTCAGATTGTGTCGCGAATCGCGCAGGCCGATACCGTGCGTCACGCTGCATGCGAAGTTCGAAATCTCATACTGATGAAGCCCACCGCGCTCCAGCTTCTCGCAGGCCGCGAGATACAGGTCGGCAGTGAAATCTTCATCCGGCACATGGTGCGCGTGATAGCGGCTGCCTCCGGCGAGCAGTTCGTTGCCGAGGCGAGAATCTTCGTCCACCTCAAGCATGTAAACACTCGCGTGCGGAACGCCTGTGGCGAGCGTCTCTTTGAGCGAATAGTCCCAACTCTCCGTCGTCTGGTGAGGCAGGCCGGCAATCAGGTCGATGCCGATGTTGCCAATGCCGGCGGTGCGCAGTCGCGCGATGTCGGCAAGCGTCGTCTCGCGGGTGTGAAGTCGTCCGACCGATGAACACTCTCTGTCGACAAACGATTGCACGCCAAGGCTCACGCGGTTCACGCCGCATTCGAGCAAGGCGTTTATGATCGGCTCGCTGAGAGTTCCCGGCGCGCACTCGACCGTGATCTCCGCAGACGGGCCGACGTCAAAGTTCTCGCGCACGCTTCGGAAGAGCACCTGCAAGCTGGTCGGGGTCGAGCACCGAAGGCGTTCCCCCGCCGAGATAGATAGAATCAGTTGGGTGATCGAGCTTCCCGCCAAGGCGCTCCGCAATCAGACCGGCCGCGGCGATATCGCTTGCTACCTGCTCGACATAGCGGTCGAAGAGCGCGCGAGAGAAAACGCCGGAGGCGAAGTTGCAGAAGCTGCACTTGCTGCGGCAAAACGGCACTGAGATGTATATTCCGAGTGACAAGGCTGTGGCGGCTATCTGCTCTAATGATTCTGCGGCCGTTATCATTATCTCTCGCCGCGGGGCATGGATTTTCCTGCCAGGCAAAGCGGCCTAGGTGTACCAGGAATACAGGTAGCTTCCTGGCCGCGTTAGGCATCTGAAACAAGTTTATGAGACGACGCGTTGTCATCACCGGCATGGGTGTGGTGAGTCCGAATGGCATTGGCCGCGTCGACTTCTGTCACGCCATCCTCGCCGGCACCAGCGGCGTGAAGCGCATCAGCCGCTTCGATGCTTCGGATCTCGCGGTCCAGATCGCGGGAGAGATATCCAACTTCGACGAGCTGGCGTGGATGGACGCGCACGAGCGCAAGCATGTCTCGCGCGTAGTGCCGCTGGCATTGGCTGCTTCGAGCGAGGCGCTGGGGCAGGCAGGTGTCGACTGGGCGAAGCTCTCGCTGAAAGAGCTGCGCGAAGTTGGAGTGGTGCTGGGCACCGGCGGAGGCGCGCAGGAGTTCTCCGAAGAAATGTACCGCCTGTATTTCGCGGGCAAATCCAAACAGGCCAGCCTGTACTCCATTCCCAGCGGTACCGCGGGCACGCTGGCCAGCGAACTCAGCATGCGATTCGGCTTTCACGGCATGAGCCACGTGATTTCGACCGGCTGCACCTCTTCGACAGACGCGCTGGGTTATGCTCTCCGCCAGATACAGCATGGCTATATTCCCATGATGCTGGCCGGCGGCTGTGACGCTCCGATCGCGCCGGGAATAATGAAGGGCTTCACCCTGATGAGGATTCTGACGGCGTCGTGGAACCACGCACCCGAGCGCGCGTCGCGGCCATTCTCCGCCGACCGCGACGGATTTGTTCTAGGCGAGGGTTCGTGGATGTTCGTGCTGGAAGACTATGAACACGCGAAGGCCCGCGGCGCAGAGGCGATTGCTGAAGTCGTCGGATACGGATCGACCTGCGAAGCGTTTCATCGCGTGCGTTTGCAGGAAGACGGCGAAGAGCCGGCGCGTGCGATACAGATGGCGATGGAAGATGCAGGCGTTTTGGCAACGGACGTCGACTACGTCAACCTGCACGGAACCTCGACCGAGCTGAACGATCGCATCGAGACCCGTGCGCTGAAGCTCGCGTTAGGAGACCGCGCGTACCGCACGCCCATGTCGAGCCTGAAATCGCAGATCGGACATCCCCAAGGGGCGTCCGGGGCGGCGGGAGTTGCGTCAACCGTCGTCGCCATGATTCACGGGCAAGTCGCGCCGACCATCAATCTGGAGAAGCCCGATCTGGATTGCGACTTGGACTATGTGCCGGAGGTTGGGCGCAAGATGGCGATCGAGCACGCGGTTTGCAATTGCATTGGGTTCGGGTCGAAGAACTCGGCGCTGGTATTGCGGAAGGTGGAGTAGGCAGCGTGCTGCGGCGTGCATTTCTTTGGCTGTCATTCTGAGCGAAGCGAAGAACCTGCTCTTGCCGGCGCCAAGAACTAGCTGCAGTAATGGAAAAAGCCGGTGCTTCGACTTCGCTCGTCCCCACATACTGAGACCCATTTCCCACGACGGCCATGAACAAAGGCGTGTCCGAGTCTTCGCAAATGCCTGGCGTTTTTGCGTAGTGCCAGCAAAAGCAGGTTCTTCGCTTCGCTCAGAATGACAATTCAAGAGTGTATTGGCCGAGCGACGGCACGCAGCGCTGAGGCGCCGCACTACCCGATCTATCCGATAAGCCGTCCCGCAATGTGGTAGGCAGCGTACGCGGCGATGTAGGCCACCAGGGTCATGTAGGCGAACTGGATGGCCGGCCACTTCCAACCATTGGTTTCGCGACGAACAACGGCAATGGTCGACATGCATTGCATAGCGAAAGCGAAGAAGACCAGCAGCGCCACCGCGGCGGCGGGCGTGAGTTCCTGGCGCAAGGCAGCTTGCAGATCGGCGGAATGCGATTCCGGATCAACACCGTGCAACGTGCCCAAGGTCGCGATGATAACCTCGCGGGCAGCAATCGAGGTCAACAGGCCCACGCCGATCTTCCAATCGAATCCCAGTGGGCGGATCACCGGTTCGATGCTATGGCCCACTGTGGCGACTATGCTGTCCTGCACTGCCGGAGGCTTTCCGTTGTGCATAGGAAAGTTGGTGGCCGCCCATAGCAGCAACGAGACCAGCATAATCACCGTGCCCGCGCGATAGAGGAACGCCTTGCCACGATCGACCAGTCGCAAGCCGAGCGAGATGGGGCGCGGCCAACGATAAGGCGGCATCTCCAACACAAACGGCGTGTCTTTGCTGCGCAGCACGGTGGAGTTCAACAGCTTCGCCGTCGCCACCGCCATCAGGAATCCGAGGACGTACAGGCCGAGCATGGCAACGGCGCGCGTTCCCAGCAGCGGTCCCAGCAGCGGGCGGTTGGGGAGGAAGGCGGCGATCACCATGGTGTACACCGGCAGACGCGCCGAGCACGTCATAAACGGCGCGATCAGGATGGTGGCCATGCGATCGCGTTTGCTCTCGATGGTGCGCGTCGCCATGATGGCCGGAACAGCGCACGCATAAGCCGAGAGCAGCGGAATGAAACTCTTGCCATTCAGGCCGACGCGCGACATTGTCTTGTCGGCGATGATCGCGGCGCGCGCCAGGTAGCCTGAGTCTTCCAGGATTCCGATGACCAGGAACAGCAACAGAATCTGCGGCAGGAAGACCAGCACCGAGCCGGTTCCCTTCCATACACCGTTGATGAGCAGCGAACGCAGGTAGCCGTCGGGCAGCATGTTGCCCAGGCGAGCGCCTGTGGTGTCGAGCACCTTCTGCAGAAGATTGGAGAACGGTTGGCCAACCGCGAAGATTGTCTGGAACACCGCAATCACTACCACAGCGAAAATCACCGCTCCCCAGATGCGATGAAGGAAGATGCCATCCAGGCGGCGGGTCCAGATCGGCGTTGCCGGACGCCGATACTTCGCTTTCTCGCCGACCCGCACGGCCCATTCGCGCGTGCTGCGCGTGTTGCCGACCACCGGCAGTTCCAACGGCTCAGGAGCCGGGGCTGACGACGAAAGAAAATTGCTGACCGCGAATAGCCCCTCACCGGTTACAGCGCTCACCAACGCTACTGGAGTGCCGAGCTGCCGTGCGAGCGATAGGACATCGACATGGCCGTCCTGCTGGCGCAGCTCGTCCGCCATGTTGAGCAGCACCAGCGTAGGCAGGCCGAGAGCAATAACACGCGCCGCCAGCACCAGGTGGCTGCTGAGATTATTGGAGTTCAGCACCAGGATGACGGCGTCAGGACGGGACCTGCCAGGCATCTTGCCCAGCAGCACGTCCACAGCAACCTTTTCGTCTTCCGACTTCGGATTCAGGCTGTAGACGCCGGGCAGATCGATAAGAGCAACCTCGTTGCCTGCGTCATCGTGGATGTATCCGGTGTGGTGCTCGACCGTCACGCCGGGAAAGTTGCCAACCTTCTGGCGAAGTCCGGTGAGGCGATTGAAGAGGGTGGTTTTGCCGGAGTTCGGCGGACCGACAACAGCAACCGTACGCACTGCGGTGAGAGTTTCTTCTTCGGGGCGAGCCACGGGATGGCAAGTCATTATTGCGACTCCATGGGTCGTGACTGCAAGAGGTTAATCACCGAAGGCGGGCGCACCGAGCAGTTGCACATGAATATGGCGCGACAGGTCGCGGCGCATGGCAATCTCGGTTCCTTCAACGCGGTAAACGCGGGGATCACCGCCGGGGCAGCTGCGTGTGACCGTGACTTCAAGGCCGGGAACGATTCCGAGGTTCATCAGATGTTCGGCCAACGACGGCGCCAGTTCGATATCGCTCACGATGGCGCTCTCGCCCACTTGCAGGTCGGCCAATGCGTTGGCTTCCCGCGCGGGCTTCTTTTTCCGTCCGAACATGAAGTTGAAAATCATTTTCAATTCCGAGTTCTATTCTAACCCTTCATCGGGAAGGAGCAACGACCAAAGTCACAGCTGTTTGTGACAACTGAACATTGCGCCCCATTCCCGGAACGCTTCCGCAAATAAAACCACCCGCTCGACACAATCCGTCTCACACTCCTCACCATAGGACGATTTCGTCTAACCGAGCCAGTCCGCAACAGCGAACGGGTAAGACTCAGCAGCGGAAAGTCATCCTGCGAACTCGGAGAGGGCTCAGGCCACTACACCAGCCAGTTTGGATGCCTGACCTAAGTTGCTGTTGCTCAGTGATTTGCAATTTCTCGTACGGGTATAACCGGGGCTAATCCCCGACATAAGAAGTTTGAATTTCTCATTCGCGCCCGCGCCATTTATGACTGAATGCAGAAATATGACCCACCCTACGCCGCCGGCGCGTAGGTCTCTACAACTTGAGTTGTAAATGGCACTCGACGTTGTTGCATTTCGAGTGCAACAAAATTTTCCGAAGCTCGAAATTACGGAGTCTCAATGCGGTCAGTTCGCAGGTTTCTGCCACTCATTGCTGTGCTGCTCCTCGTCGCCCCACTTTGGGCACAATCGGCCAACATTGATGCTGCCAAAATTGCTCAACTGCAGCAGCAGATCGCGGATGCCAAGGGCTCGGCCGACAATGCCTGGATGCTCACCAGCTCAGCGTTGGTGCTGATGATGACCGGCCCCGGGCTGGCGCTCTTCTATGGCGGCCTGGTACGGAAGAAGAACGTGCTGGCCACCATGATGCAGAGCTTCGCGATGATGGCCGTGATCACCGTGCTCTGGGCGCTGGTTCTCTACAGCCTGTGCTTCGCCTCGGGAACCAGCTTTATTGGTGGCCTTAGCAATGCGTTCTTGCATGGAGTCGGCGCGCAACCCGATCCCGACTACGCCGCCACCATTCCGTTGCAGACTTTCATGATTTATCAACTGATGTTTGCCATCATCACTCCGGCGCTCATCAGCGGGGCCTTCGCCGAGCGCATGAAATTCAGCGCCATGCTGCTATTCATGGTGCTGTGGTCGATGCTGGTGTACGCTCCCATGGCCCACATGGTCTGGGGCAAAGGCGGACTGCTGAACGCCAGCCTGGGCGGCCGCTTCCCTACTCTCGACTTTGCCGGCGGCACCGTGGTTCACATCACCTCGGGAGTGTCGGCGCTAATGTGCGCGTTGCTGTTGGGAAAGAGGTTGGGCTATCCCAAAGAGCTGATGCCGCCGCACAGCGTGGTGCTTAGCTTTATTGGCGCCTGCCTGCTGTGGGTGGGATGGTTCGGCTTCAATGCCGGCAGCGCGCTTAGCTCAGGCAGCCTGGCGACGAGCGCCTTTGTGGCCACGCACTTCGGTGCGGCTGCGGCAGCAATCGGGTGGATGCTTGCGGAATGGGTGCGCAACGGAAAGCCGAGTGCGCTGGGTGCAATCTCCGGTTGCGTCGCAGGACTGGTGGCCATCACTCCTGCGGCTGGATTCGTGGGACCGATGCCGGCTCTGGCCATTGGCCTCATCGCCGGCATCTTCTGTTATTTCATGGTTGCGAAAGTGAAGGTCGCGCTGGGCTATGACGATTCGCTCGATGCCTTCGGGG
Source organism: uncultured Acidobacteriaceae bacterium (assembly GCA_963819645.1). Lineage (GTDB taxonomy): Bacteria > Acidobacteriota > Terriglobia > Terriglobales > Acidobacteriaceae > CAVVDY01. The sequence goes on along the minus strand of CAWFWZ010000001.1, from coordinate 389,732 downwards.
TTCATGGCGTTGGTGGAACCATTGGCGCGCTACTGACCGGCGTCTTCGCGTCGCGCGCAATCAACCCCATCTTCAAGGATGTGCAAGGAAATGCTCTACCCGTGGGAATGATCGATGGCAACTATCACCAGATGCTGAACCAGCTTGTGGGCGTAGGAGTAGCCATTGCTTTGGCCATCGTGGGAACCTTTGTCATTTTGAAGGTGGTCGACGCGGTAGTCGGCTTGCGAGTCTCGACGGAGCACGAAGTCGAAGGACTGGACCTGACGCAGCACGGCGAAGAAGGATACTACTGGGAAGCGTCGGCGATGTGAGGGCGGTTCGCTTGATATGTTTTGAAGGGGCGCGCCTTCAGGCGCGCCGATAGCGACAGCATGAGCCGGCTTTAGCCGCTGAGGAAATGCCCTCGTGCGAGATGGCAAGTTCCCACAGGGGCTGAAGCCCATGATTCAGAACTGCCGGTACCGGCACGGCTGAAGCCGTGCCCTTCAAAGCAAGTCAACGGACTTAGATGGCTTGGAGTTTGCGCCGTGGTCTTCGCCAAGCGCAAGGTTTCAGCCAAGAGCCAATAGCGAATAGCGGAACTTAAATGACCAAGATTGAAGCGGTGATTCAGCCTTCGAGGTTCGAAGTTGTGAAAGATGCCCTGCTGGAGATTGGCATCGAGGGCATGACGGTGACCGAGGTCCGGGGTCATGGCCGGCAGAAGGGCCACACCGAGTTCTACCGCGGACGCGAGTACACAGTTGACGTCCTACCCAAGGTGAAGATCGAAACCGTGGTCGCCGATCACCAGGTTGAACCGGCGGTGAAAGCCATTACCGAAGCGGCGCGCACCGGGAAGATCGGAGACGGAAAGATCTTTCTGTCGCGCATCGACGACGCCATTCGCATTCGCAACGAAGAGCGCGGTGAGAGCGCTCTCTAAAGGTCGCGCCCGATTGATGGAAGCGAACTCCAATTCGAGCTCGGCCTTCGATCCGGCCTTACGCGCTTTTTATCGCGACGAGAGCGAGCGCATTCTCGAGCGCTTTGGCGAAACCGTGCTCGCCCGCGCTACCACTCGAAGGCGCTCCGAGATTGTCGGGCAGCTATTGCTTGACCTCTACGCTCAGCAGGAACATCTCTGCGAATCGGGGTACGCGCTGGTAGCGCTGGGGGGATTCGGGCGCGCTGCGCTCTTTCCTCATTCGGACGTCGACCTGCTGTTTTTGTGCGAGAACGAGCGACTGCGCGATCGCGCCAAGGATCCGGTGCGCTCGCATCTGTCAGGAGCTGTGGGACAGTGGGCTGCGGGTAAGCCCAACAACTCGCACGCTAGAAGACTGCGCCCGTTTCGATCCCGACAATGTCGAGTTCACCATCTCGCTGCTCGACTCGCGTCTGTTGTTGGGTGACGATCAACTGTTCGCCAACATGCATGATCGAAGCTTGCCGCAACTGGTGGCGCGGGAAACCGCCGCGTTGGTACAGGGGTTAACTCAGGTAACGCGCGCGCGGCACGCCCGCCTCGGTAATACGCTCTTTCATCTCGAGCCCAACGTCAAAGACGGGCCAGGCGGTCTGCGCGACTTCGACGTCACCTGCTGGCTGGCAACGATTGCAGCCTTGGCTTCGCGAAAGAAATGGCCCGAGTCGGTTGCTAGCCAGTACAGCACCGAAGATGCTGATCTGGCGGAGGCTCTCGAATTTCTGTCGGCAACGCGATGTTATCTGCACTATCGCAGCCGTCGCGACGACAACCTGCTCAACTGGGATGCGCAGGAGGAACTCGCTTCGCGCGGCATCGGAACCCAGCGTGAGGAGTTGTCGTCCGCCGAATGGATGCGGCTGTACTTCCGGCACGCGAGGGCGATTCACCGCGCTGCTCTCCAGGCGTTGGAACACGTCCCGGCAAGCCGTCCGTCGCTGTATCGCCACTTGCGGCGGCGGTTGCGCGGGACGGGCGAAGACTTTCCGGTGAGTGATGGACGCGTTTCCTTGCAGCAGGCAGCAGCAGCCCGTGATCCTGAAGTCGTGTTGCGGCTGTTCACCTTCATGGCGCATCACGGAGTAAAGCTAAGCCTCGAGACCGAACGCCGACTGAACAATTCGCGCCCGTCCTTGAGTGAGACCATGCCGCAGGACGCACGCGCGTGGAGCCACTTGAGCGAGTTGCTGGTGCAGCCGCATGCGGCCGGTGCATTGCGTTCGATGCACGCGCTGAAGCTGCTGGCGCCGGTCCTGCCGGAGATCGACGCCATTGACTCGCTGGTCTTGCGCGACCTCTATCACCGCTACACCGTCGACGAACACACTTTCTTAACCATCGAATCGTTGCACCGCCTGGCTGGCGACGCGGAGTGGCTCAAACCGTTTGCGGAGCTGCACAGCGAACTTGAGCGCCCCGCGTTACTGTACCTCGCGCTTCTGCTGCATGACACAGGCAAAGCGCTGGCCGGCGCAGACCATGTTCGCGGCAGTCTCCAACTCACCGCTGTGGCGACCCAGAGGCTGGGACTAAGCGCCGAAGACGCGGACACAGTCAGTTTCCTCGTAGCCAGCCATCTTGAGCTGTCCTCGACCTTGCGCAAGCGCGACATCTACGATCCGCAAACGGTTCGCGAGCTGGCAGCCAAGCTGGGCACGGCGGAGCGTCTAAAGCTGCTCACGCTGATGACCCTGTCCGACATCAAGGCGGTTAACCCGGAGGCGCTTACTCCGTGGAAGGCCGAGAACCTGTGGCAGCTCTACATCGCAACCGCGAACTACTTCAGCCGCAGCGTCGATGCAGAACGTTTTCACGCCGACATGTGCGATGGACAGGTGGAGCGAATTGCCGCTCTGCTGCCCAAGCAACGATCGCAGCTGCTGCAATTCCTGGAAGGCCTACCGCGCCGCTATCTTCTGTCGCACGCTCCAGAGCAGGTGATCCTCCATCTCGCGATGGCATACCGCCGCCATGAAAATCCGGTGCAGCTTGAACTGCGGCACCTGAATCAGCACTACGAACTGACTGTCGTCACCGGCGACCATCCCGGCCTGTTCTCGACCATCACGGGTGCGCTTTACGGCTGGGGGATGGACATCACCAAGGCGAGCGCGTTCTCCAACGCATCGGGCGTCATCGTCGACAGCTTCTATTTCAAAGATCGCTTTCGGACGCTGGAACTCAACCCGTCGGAACGCGAGCGCTTCAGGAAGTCGGTGGTTCAGGTTGTGCTAGGAGAGACCTCGCTCGAAAAGTTGCTGGCCTCGCGGCTCAGGTCGGACCAGAAAACAGCCAAACTCAAAGTCGAGACCCACCTGCGATTCGACGACGAGTCATCGCCAACCAGCACCCTGCTCGAAGTCACCACGCAGGACAGACCCGGCCTTCTGCATACCATTAGCGCGACGCTCGCAGACGAGGAGTGCAGCATCGAAGTGGCGCTGGTCGACACCGAAGGAGCTGCCGCCCATGACGTCTTCTATCTGAGTTCGGGCGGCGCCAAGCTGAAGCAAGATCATCAACGGCGCATCGAGTGGGCGCTGATGGCGGAACTGGACAACGCGCTGCCGAAGCGGTGGTAGGCACCGCTCCGGCTTTCGGGTGGAAGCCCTCGGATTTATCCGAGGGTATAACGCGTTCCTTAGGCGAATGGGCTTCAGCCCTGGCCGGCGCTAAAAGCGCCAGGCATTGAGATGCGCTTCTTACCCCCGCATGAATGCGGGGGCTTCCACCCCTAGAGCCCGGGCAACACCAGCCCGAGCGCCGCACTACCCGATCTCCCTCGTACAATAAATATGTTGTCCGACATCTACATCCTCGGTATTGAAAGCTCATGCGACGAGACCGCTGCTGCGGTCGTGCGCTCGGGCGAAGAGGTCGTCTCCAGCGTCGTCTATTCGCAGATTGCGACACATCAGGCATACGGCGGCGTGGTTCCCGAACTCGCTTCACGCGAACATCTGCGGGCGGTCATCCCGGTTGTTCGGCAGGCTCTTGAAGGCGCGGGCAAGAACTACGAAACTATCGACGCGATTGCCGTCACCCGGGGTCCCGGACTGGCAGGATCATTGCTGGTCGGACTCAGTTTCGCTAAGGCGCTGGCCTTCGCCGCCTCGAAACCGCTCATCGCCGTCAACCACCTTGAAGGACACATTCACGCCGTGCTGCTGGAAGAGCGGCAGCGAGGCAATCACGAACTGGAGTTTCCTGTGCTCGCGCTGGTGGTCAGCGGAGGCCACACCCATCTTTATCTGGTCGAGCGTCACGCCGACGGATGGGTGTACCACAATGTCGGACAGACGCGCGATGATGCCGCCGGCGAAGCCTTTGACAAGGTTGCCAAGCTGCTGGAACTCGGCTATCCCGGCGGCCCGATGATCGACTTTCTCGCGCCGCACGGTGACGGCGCCGCGGTGCAATTCCCTATTGCGCAGATCAAGCATCGCGACCGCAACCCCGAGAACCGTCACGCGCCTGAAGTTCAGCGAATCGATTTCTCCTACAGCGGGATCAAGACCGCCGTCCTACGCTATGTCGAGCTTCACGGAATGCGCGACATCATTGCCACGCGCCGCGAGGCTCTGCGTCACATCGCGAATCCAACTCGCGAAGACTACCTGGCGCTGTGCGACAAGCAAACGTTAGATCTTGTTGCCTCATTTCAGCGCGCGGTGGTCAACGATCTTGTCGGTAAGACGCTGTACGCCGCGCGCGAATTCAACGCCTCGACGTTGCTGGTCACGGGAGGGGTAGCCGCCAATTCCATGTTGAGAACGCGCTTTGAAGAGCAGGCCGGACGAGAGGGGTTGCAGGTCTACTTCCCTTCGCGCAAGCTTTCGACCGACAACGCAGCGATGATTGCAGCCGCAGCCTATCCGCGATATCTGGCAGGTGAGTTCGCGGACGCGGAGTTGTCGGCGGAAGCGGGGTTGAGATTGCGGTAAGGATTGTGCCGTAGGCAGAAACCGAGTCGCCATGCGGTGTAAGCCCTCGCATTCAAGCGGGAGAAGAAGCGCATCCCGATGACTCGTGCTTTAGCGCTGGCCGGGGCTGAAGCCCACTCATCAAGAGAGCGCCTTGTTCCCTCGGATAAATCCGAGGGCTTCCACCCAAAAGCTAAGAGCGAACGGCGAAGAGCGAAAGCGAATAGCGGCTCTTCAGACACACCACCGCGCGCTCGCCCACCAACCGTGCAGGTCGCCAGAAGTGCTTATTCTTCTTCGGTGGGGATCTTCGCCTCAATGTCCATGTCGCGGAATTCGCTGGAGTCGAACACCTCGCGGCATTCCAGACATTCAACAAATTCCGAGTCCTCGTCTCGTGAGACGATCTGGACACGGGGGTGAAGACAAACATTTGGCATAGAGCTGCTCTGAGGGAAATTGCGGGTCGTGATTGGCGGCTGGATGTGATTCATATCGACGTCCGCCTTACGGCGGACAGTGCTCGAATTGGCGGTATTTTAAGCCGAGACTTTGCGAAGTCAAGCGAATCCTCACTCAACCCACGTTAAAAAGTAGTGCACGGGGAACCCAGCTCGCGGGCCTTGCGCGATCCTCGGCGGCGATATACGACGTTTTTCATCGCAAATCGGCAAACAATATCCGATGATTTTCGTCGCAAATTGCTAAGTCTTTCGCTGACAGCTAGCTACAGCTAAATGCTCAGTTCTTCCATTCGCTGAAAAACTTGCGCGCACCGGCTTCCAGGCCGTAGAATCGATTTGCGACTTAAAAGGTCGTATATGCGTCAAAGACTTAGCTGCCGATGCTGAAACTCACCAAGAAAGCGGATTACGGGCTGATTGCCATGCGGCACCTCGCCCAACACGCCGACTTAGGTGCATGCAGCGCGAAAGACCTGGCGGAGATGTACAGCATCCCGCAGGAAGCGCTGGCCAAAATTCTGCAGCGACTGACGAAAGCCGGATTACTGGTATCGCAATATGGAACCAACGGTGGCTACACGCTGGCACGCGATCCGCGACTGATCAGCGCGTTCGAGGTGATTCGCGCCATCGAGGGTCCGTTGTTCATTACGTCATGCAGCGTGGGCGACGATTGCGACCAGAGCGACCACTGCACCATTCGCGGGCCGCTCCGCAAGGTGAGCCGCAGCATCGAAGAGGTTTTGAATCGGTTAACGATTTGGGAGATGACCGAGCCCGACGCTGAGGCTGAGCCCGCGAGGGAACTGGTCACGCTCGGCTGGCGCGACAAGCGCGCACAAGTTTAGGAGAAAGCAATTTCATATGAGCACTACTGCTATTGCCCCAGAGAATGTTGAAGCGACCAAGGGTGTGAAGCTGCCCATTTATATGGACAATCACGCCACCACACGCACCGATCCGCGCGTGCTGGAGGAGATGCTGCCCTACTTCACCGAATATTTTGGCAACGCGGCCAGCCGCAACCACGAGTTCGGCTGGGTAGCGGAGCAGGCGGTCGAGCAGGCGCGTGAGCGTATAGCCAAGCTGATCGGCGCGAACACGAAGGAAATCATCTTCACCTCCGGCGCGACCGAGAGCGACAACCTGGCGATCAAGGGTGTTGCCGAGATGTACCGCGAGAAGGGCAACCACATCATCACCCAGGCGATTGAGCACAAGGCTGTGCTCGACACCTGCAAGCGGCTGGAGAAGTACGGCTTCCGCGTGACCTATCTGCCGGTGCAGAAGGATGGCCGCATCGATCTCGACGACCTGAAGCGCGCCATGGATGACAAGACCATCCTGGTGACGCATCATGGCTGCCAACAACGAGATTGGCGTGTTGCAGCCGATCCGCGAGATTGGCGCGCTGTGTCATGAGCGCGGCGTTCTGTTCCACACCGACGCGGTGCAGGCCATCGGCAAGGTTCCGTTCAATGTGGTTCAGGACAACGTGGACCTGGCCTCGATCACGGCGCACAAGCTGTACGGCCCGAAGGGCGTGGGAGCGCTGTATGTTCGCCGCAAGAATCCGCGCGTGCAGTTGGTGGCGCAGATTGATGGCGGCGGCCACGAGCGCGGCATGCGTTCGGGAACGCTGAACGTTCCCGGAATCGTAGGTCTCGGCAAGGCTTGCGCAATCGCTCACGAAGGCATGGCGGAAGAGGCGAAGAAGATGTCGGGGCTGCGCGACCGGCTGAAGGACAAGATTATGGGCCAGCTTGACGAGGTCTACATCAACGGATCGCTGGAGCATCGCCTGCCCAACAACCTGAACATCAGCTTCGCCTACGTCGAAGGCGAATCACTGCTGATGGGCATCAACGATATTGCGGTGTCGAGCGGCTCGGCATGCACCTCTGCGACGCTGGAGCCATCTTATGTATTGAAGGCTCTGGGAGCGGGCGACGATCTGGCACACAGCTCCATACGATTTGGCTTGGGGCGCTTCAATACCGAAGCCGAGGTGGATTACGTTGCCGAGCGCGTGGTCGAGACGGTGAAGCGCTTGCGCGAGCTGTCGCCACTGTACGAGATGGCCAAGGAAGGCATTGATCTGACGAAGGTGCAGTGGGCGGCTGAACCGTCGGCACACTGATCGGTAGAGCTGGCCTTCAGGCCAGCGTACCGGTTGAAATTTGAATTGGGGCTTTAGCCCCTGGGTTTTGCAAGGGCACTCCTTCAGGCGTGCCGAAGAAGGTTTTTTGTGGGAGGGGCTTCAGCCCCTGAGGAGAATTGAAAGATGGCATACAGCGATAAGGTTCTGGATCACTACACCAATCCCCGCAACGTCGGTTCGATGGACAAGAACAGCGCCGAGGTAGGCACTGGTCTGGTCGGCGCGCCGGAGTGCGGCGACGTGATGAAGCTGCAGATCAAGGTGAACCCGGCGACGAACATCATCGAAGACGCCAAGTTCAAGACCTTCGGCTGCGGCTCGGCAATCGCCTCATCTTCGCTCGCAACCGAGTGGGTGAAGGGCAAGACGGTCGATGAGGCGCTGACAATCAAGAACACCGACATCGTGAAGGAACTGTCTTTGCCTCCGGTAAAGATTCACTGCTCGGTGCTGGCGGAAGATGCCATTCGCGCCGCCATCGGCGACTGGAAGAAGAAGCAGGGGCAGGAACAGACACAGGCACAGCCGGTTGCGCAGCAGGCGTAAACTGAGGGCGAGGATCGGCGTGCCGAGCCGACATCAGGCTTGGCGCGCCAACAGGAAAGCATGAGCACTATCAACATTGAAAATCCCGCAGAGACTCCGGCACCGGCCGCCAAAGGGATTAGGTGACGGAGAAGGCGTTGCACGCATCCGCTCCGCCATGGCGAAGGAAAACATCTCGCCGACTGAGGGCGGACTCCGCCTGGGCGTACAGGGTGGCGGTTGTTCCGGATTGAGCTACAACATCCGCTTCGACACGCAGCCGCGCGAGCGCGACCGGGTGTTCCTGTATGAAGACGTGCGCGTGTTCGTGGATCCGAAATCCTTCATCTACCTGCACGGCATGATTCTCGATTACGAAGAGACGCTCATGCACCAGGGCTTTGTCTTCCAGAACCCCAATGCGAAGAAGTCGTGCGGCTGCGGCACGTCGTTCTCGTAGAAATCGTGGCGTACTTCCAGAAATTTTGTGGTGAAGAGATTCGCGTCAGGGCACGACTTCAGTCGTGCCGACAAGATCTCATTGTTGATAGAAAGCCCCTTCGGGACGGCATAAGAGCAGGTTCCTCGACGGCTGAAGCCGTCTCGGGATGACAAACAAAATGAGAGGGCTTTTGCAGCCCGCATAAATGCGTGCTCCGCCCATCGACTCGAACTGCAATGGCATGAGATGACAACGACAAAGTCTGACAAATCGGTCGCAAGCGGCATTCTTGTTTCGAGCGCCGACAAGCCACTCAAGGCGAATTGCTGGTCCTGCGGAGACATGCGTGCCGCGCACTTCTGCCAGCAGTGCGGCAAGGTGCAGCCTCCGGTACCCGTGGACTACTTCACCTTCTTCGGACTGCCGTATCGGCTGAATCTCGACACGAAACACCTTGAGCGCGAGTTCTACGACCTGAGTCGCCATCTCCATCCCGACATCAACGCCGGCAGCAGCGACCCTGAGCAGGAATGGAGCCTGGAGAAGAGCTCTCAACTCAACGACGCCTATCGCACGCTGAAGGACCCAATCCTCGCACCGAGTATCTGTTGCGATTGCAGGGCGTCGAACTGGAGGAGCAGTCGCAGGCGGCGACCGAAGAGGCGCGACGCACGGGAACGGCGAAGAAGCAAGTGGTTCCGCCTGATCTGCTGGAGGAAGTCTTTGAGTTGAACATGCAGCTGGAAGAGCTGCGGATGAACAAGAAGATGGGCGAGGATGATCGCAATCTCGATTCACGACGTGCACAAGACGGAACAGCACCTTCGAACCAAGAACGAGAACTTGATCGAGGAGTTACGTTCGGCGTGGAACGATTGGGATGCGCTGATCGATCGCAGCAGTCGCGGCGAGAACGTCCTGGAGAGCGATCGCGCCAAGGTGCGCAACCGAATGGTCGATGTGCTGAATCGCCGTTCGTACATCCGCAATTTGCTGCGTGAAGTGGATGGAGTGCTGGAGAGCTAATGGGTGGAGCACCGCTTCAGAGGTGCAATCAAGCGAAGGCATTGCGGCCAATAAGCCCCTTCAGGGCGGCACAGTTATTGGAAGAGTTCGCGTCAGGGCACGACTTAAAGCGATGCTGATACGAAGCGTGATGCGTCGAGATGCTCTGAGCCCCTCTGGGGCGACCAACATGATAGCCCAGCACGGAGCGAAGCGGAGTGCTGGGTGGGCAGGTTTTGAAGACGCGAGCCCCTTCAGGGGCTGCACAAAAAGCAGGTCCCTCGACGGCTGAAGCCGTCTCGGGATGACAAAACAAAATTGGAATTGTATGGACGCCTGAAGGCGTCCTCCACCCAAATACACGAATGGCCTCTGACCGCATTATCGGAATCGACCTGGGCACCACCAACTCGCTGGTGGCCTACATGGAGAAGGACCGCCCGGTCGTCATCCCCGGCGAAGACGGGTTGAACCTCGTCCCCTCGGTCGTGGCGCTCGATGAAAACGATCAGATCGTTGTCGGCAACGCAGCACGCAAGTACTCTGATCGAGACGCCGGAGCGTGCGGTCTATAGCGTGAAGCGACTGATGGGTCGTGGCGTCGAAGATATTCAAGACGAGTTGAAGCTCTTCCCTTTCCGCCTTGCCGACGACCTCGCGCCGGGCGAAGTACTGCGCATCAAGCTGGGCAACAAAACATTCACGCCGCCGGAAATTTCCGCCTTCATCCTGCGCCAGCTAAAGCGCAATGCCGAACGATATTTCGCAGCGCCCGTGACCAAGGCGGTCATCACCGTCCCCGCGTACTTCAATGACGCACAGCGCCAGGCTACGAAAGACGCCGGCCGCATCGCGGGACTCGAAGTGCTGCGCCTGGTCAATGAGCCAACAGCCGCTTCGCTGGCCTATGGCCTCGACGAAAAGAAAGACGGAACGGTCGCAGTTTACGACTTCGGCGGCGGCACCTTCGACATCTCGATTCTCAAGCTGCACGAAGGCATCTTCGAGGTCATCGCGACCAACGGCGACACCCATCTTGGCGGCGACGATATCGACAACCTGCTGATCGCGATCGCCATCGACGATGTGCAAGGAGACTTGGCTATCGACGCGCGACGCCATGCGGAGATCGTGCAAGCGATTCGCAAAGCGGTGATTGAGGCAAAGATTGCGCTCTCGTCCAATGCGGCGACGACGCTCGACGTCGAGCTTCCAGGCGGAAAGCGCTATCAGCGGCAGATCACGCGCGAGCAGTTCGAGCAGCTGATTCAGCCGGTGGTCAACCGCACCGTCGGGCCGGTGAAGCAGGCGATCAAAGACGCTGCCCTCACAGTTCAACAGATCGACGAAGCGGTATTGGTCGGCGGCTCAACCCGCATTCCGCTGGTTCGCAAATTGGTCGAAGAAATGTTCCAGCGCAAGCCGCACGCCGACCTGAATCCTGACGAGGTGGTCGCGCTGGGAGCCGCTGTGCAAGCCAATATTCTCGCCGGCGGCACCGAAGCGACTAGCGACATGCTGTTGCTCGACGTAACGCCGTTGTCGTTGGGAATCGAGTCGCTGGGTGGAGGCGTGGCCAGGATTATCCATCGCAATTCAACGATTCCGGCTTCAGCCACTGAGCATTTCACCACTGGCGTCGAAGGCCAGACCAACGTCGCGATTCACGTCGTGCAGGGCGAACGCGAGATGGCGAAGGATAATCGGTCGCTGGCGCGCTTCGACCTGAAAGGCATTCCGCCAATGCCCGCCGGGCTACCGCGCATCGAGGTCAAGTTTCTGATCGACGCCAACGGCATCCTGCACGTCACCGCGCGCGAGCTGCGCAGCAGCAAGGCAGCCGAAATCGAGGTGCAGCCCAGCTACGGCCTGACCGACGAGCAGGTCGAGAACATGATTCTGGAATCGTTCGATTACGCGGAAGACGATTTCAAGCAGCGTCAACTCGTCGAGGCGCGCAACGAAGCGGACACGATTCTGACTGCGCTGGAAAAGGGCCGCAAGAATCCGGCATGGAAGCAGCTTACCTCACAAGAGCGCACGAACATCGACAAGTTCGATCGGGCGTTGCGCGAGGTCTACAAGCAGGACGATTACCAGGCGATCCGCGGCGCCATCGACGCCCTGAACCAGGGCACCATGCGGCTTGCCGAATTGATGATGGATTCTGCCGTGGGCACCGCGCTTAAAGGCAAAACAATGGATAACGCCGATGTTGGCGAAGGCCCGGCGGCGCCGCATCCTATCGCACAGGCAGAGATCGAGAGCTAGGAATTTATGGCAGACGAAAAGACCCAAGGCAGCGGAGCTGCCACGATTGAAGGACCCGGAGCGAACACTGTCCGGGTAACGTTTCTTCCTGAGAACAAGACGGTCGAATTTGAGCACGGCAAGCTGCCGTACCTCGAGCATGGTAAGCCGGAGTCGCTTCTCGACGTGGCGTTGAACTTTGGAATCCATCTGGACCACGCTTGCGGCGGCAATTGCGCCTGCACCACATGCCATGTCGTGGTGAAAAAAGGCAAAGAGTGCCTGAGCGAGATGGAAGACGATGAAGCCGACCGCTTGGATATGGCGGCCGATCTGCAACTCGAATCGCGGCTCGGCTGCCAATCGATCATCGAGAAGCCGGGCGAAGTTGTTGTCGAAATTCCGGCATGGAATCGGAATTACGTTTCCGAGGGACACTAAGAGACTTCACCACAGAGACACAGAGACACAGAGAAATCCTGATCGTTTTCCCTGTGTCTCTGTGCCTTTGTGGTTTCACTCCACTTCTTGCGAGGTAATACATGGCTGCTGAATTACGCTGGGATGACTCTGAAGACTTAGGCATTGCGCTGGCCGACAAGTATCCCGACCTGAATCCCCTGGAAGTGCGTTTCACCGATCTGCACCGCTACGTTACCGAACTGCCCACATTCGTCGACGACGCCAAAACCTCGAACGAGGCGAAGCTGGAAGCAATTCAGATGGCCTGGTATGAGGAGTACCAGGACCGCAACGAGTGAAACCGCCTTTGCCCTCTCAGATATTTCTGCCTTAGCTGGCGACCCCGGTACAACTTTCGTCAACAGTAGTACTGCGTAGTTCCAAAAACGCGTACTAGGCATTCATGCCGATTGTTGCAGAGTAGATGCGTCCGTACTCTCCGGCCTTTAAGGAGGTACGATGATTCAGCGTTCTAATCTACTCTTCATATTGGCTTCGTTCCTGTTCGCTGCTGCATCCCTGGCATCGGCCGTGACGGTAAACGTCTCTTCACCAACCAACAACTACAGCGGATCTTCTCCGGTGCATGTAGCCGCCAGCGCTTCGAGCGATCAGAGGATCACCGGCTGGGTGGTTTACATCGACGGCCAGGCTGCCTACTCGTCGAGCTCGAGCTCCATCGACACGCAGCTTGCTGTTGCGCAGGGCAGCCACCAGTTCGTCGCCCGTGCCTGGGATTCGAACGGCAAATGGGGCGATGTATGGGAGACGATCACGGTCAACGGCGGGAACAACGGCGGCTTGCCGACGCCTCCGCCGTGGGCGAAAGTTTTCAGCAATGTTCATCGAGGCGGATCCTGGGGCTCGTGTCATGATCCAGGTTGCGCCGGCGGCAGCGGCAAAGGAACTTACTGGATGGCGCAGAACCAGTCCAACCCATCCCTGAGCGGCGCCAGTACCGAATTCTTCAACTCCGGCGTTTGGGCCAACGCGCTGTTCTGGCACGGGCTCGGGGCCAACAGCACACAACGCAACTTTCTTATTGATTATTATCTCTACGTCGATAGCGCCTCCAAGGGAGCGGCACAGTCCTTCGAGCAGGAGTCTTACCAGTTCGTAAGCGGATGGAACTATATGCTGGGTACGCAATGTGATGTCGGCAGCGGCGTGTGGGACACGTGGGACATGGCCGCTAACCACTGGTATGGAACTTCGGTTCCCTGCCACAACTTCACGCCCAATACATGGCACCACATCCAGTGGTACATCACGACCGACACCAACGCGCATAAATACACCTACCGCGTGCTGGTCGTTGACGGCCAACCCTACACCATTAACACTACCCGCAACGCCGGCAGGACTGGATGGAGCGACAACGTCGGCATCCAGTGGCAACTTGACGTGAACAAGACCGGCGCGGGTTATCACGAGTGGATCGACAAAGGTACGCTCACGATCTGGTAGGAAAAGTAGAGCTGGCGTACAGACCAGCATCATGCAATCGAAATAGATCAGGATCTCGGCCCTGACGAACAACAGGCCCGGCCGTAAGGTCGGGCCTTAGTTTTCCAATTGAGGCGAGGACTACACCCCCACCACTTCCTTCTTCTCCACCTTTGCCTCGCGCAGGTATTTCGCAGCTTCTTCTGGAGGCGTTGGGTTCTGGTAGAAGCCAGTTCCCCACTCGAAGCCGGCCGTCTTGGTGAGGCGCGGCATGAATTCAATGTGCCAGTGGTAAAAGTCCAGAGCCGGTTCCTGAATCGGTGCGGTATGGATAACCAGGTTGTAGGCCGGCGAATCCAGCACTTGGTCGGCGCGGGTCAACAAGCTCTTCAGCGACTTGGCCAGTGACTCGTAAACCTGCGAGGAAGAGTTTTCAAATGCCGATTCATGCCGCTTCGGCAGTATCCACGTCTCAAACGGAAAGCGCGGAGCATAGGGCGCGATGGTGAGGAAACTTTCGTTCTCACCCACGACGCGAACCCCAGCCTCGGTCTCCTGGCGAACGATATCGCAAAACACGCAGCGCTCTTTATAGACGTAGTACTGCTTGGCGCCTTCCATCTCTTCCAACACATGCTTCGGCACGATGGGCAATGCGATGAGTTGGCCGTGCGAATGCTCGAGGGTGGCGCCGGCCGCCGTTCCGTGATTCTTGAAGATGAGGATGTACTTGAAGCGCTTGTCCTTCTTCAGGTCGAGGATGCGGTCGCGAAATGCCCACAGAACGTCCTCAATGCGCTTCTCTGAAAGATCGGCCAGCGTGAGGTCGTGTTCAGGAGTTTCGATAATGACCTCATGCGCGCCGATGCCGTTCATCTTGTCGAACATGCCTTCGGCCTGACGAGTAAGACTGCCCTCAATTCCCAGCGCCGGAAACTTGTTGGGCACCACGCGAACCGTCCAGCCCGAGCCGTCGCGTCCCGTGCCGTTAGGCCGATAGGCCAGCACCTCCGAGGGCGTCTTGTTCTCATTGCCGGCGCAGAACGGGCAGAATCCGCCTTTGCTCTTGAACCGGTTCACGCACAAAGTCCGCAGGCCGCTTGGCGCGGTCGGTCGAAATAATTACCCATCGCCCAACGATCGGGTCTTTCCTCAGTTCAGGCACAGCAACCTTCCTTGGGAGCGATCAGCGCCCCGGACTCGTTGTTCTCTCTTCTATTATTCACATCGGCAAACTGCATCTTCCGGTCAAACAGTGCGGGCGAGCGGGCGCTCAGTCGAACATCTCGGCACTGAATGCGAGCCGGCACCGGGGGTAGCGACGTTCGCAAACTTTAGATTGTACCGAATCCAGCGTCAGCACTTCCGAGTCCGACGAAAGTCCGTTTCGTCTCGCGTGCGTCACCTTGTCTGCCCAACTGTACCTTGTGCAAATAAGTCCGGAGGTTGCGATGTCTTCCTCTTCACCGGATTCTGGAACGTCGTCGAAGGTCACCATAGCCTGCCTGGCCAGCTACTACAAAGGCGCCGAATTCATGCAGGAGTGCCGCCGCCAAGGCGCTCGCGTGTTGCTGGTCACGTCACACAGCCTGGAGCACGCCGCGTGGCCGCGCGAGAGTATCGACGAAATCTTCTACGTTCCCGATGTCGACAAAGCCTGGAACATCAATGACGTGATGCTCGGGCTCAGTCATGTGGCCAAGACCGAAAACATCGACCGCATCGTCGCGCTTGACGAGTTTGACGTGGAGACGGCGGCGATCCTGCGCGAACACATGCGCGTGCCGGGCATGGGACAGACCACCGCGCGCTACTTCCGCGACAAGCTGGCCATGCGGACACGCGCTGCGTCTGAAGGACTGCCGGTGCCGGCATTTATCCACGTGCTGAACCATCGCAAGCTCAACGACTTCATGGAACGCATTCCGCCGCCCTGGATCCTGAAGCCGCGCTCCATTGCCGGATCCATCGGCATGAAGAAGCTGCACAACTCGGCCGAGTTCTGGGAGGCGGTGAACAACCTGGGCGATCAGCAGTCGTTCTATTTGCTCGAGCAGTTTGTGCCCGGCGACATCTATCACGTCGACACCATCACCTACGAAAAGCAGGTGCTGCTTTCTGTCAGCAGCAAGTACGGTCGGCCGCCGATGGAGGTTTCGCAGAGCGGCGACGTCTTTACCACGCGAACGCTTGCTCCGGGATCGGAGGAAGAGCGCCCGCTGCGCGCGCTGAACGAGCAGGTGCTGAAAGCCTTCGGCCTGTTGCGCGGCGCTTCGCACAGCGAGTTCATCCGCGGACGCGATGGCCGGCTGTATTTTCTGGAGACATCGGCCCGTGTCGGCGGCGCGCACATCGCGGAGTTGGTGGAAGCGGCAACCGGCCTCAACCTGTGGGCGGAGTGGGCGAAGGTCGAGGTCGCTGGCGGAAACCAGCCTTACACCGTCACGCCGCTGCGCAACGATTTCGCCGGACTGCTGATCTCGCTG
This sequence comes from uncultured Acidobacteriaceae bacterium, assembly GCA_963819645.1. GTDB lineage: Bacteria > Acidobacteriota > Terriglobia > Terriglobales > Acidobacteriaceae > CAVVDY01. The sequence continues at coordinate 373,598 of CAWFWZ010000001.1, read as the reverse complement.
GCGCGTCAGGAATGGCCGGACACCTCGGCCTACAACGATCCCGAGATTGTCTGGCGCATGAACGATAAGTCGCACCACGCCGGGTTGATTGTCCGCTCACAAGACTCGAACCGGGTCGAGCAACTCATCCGCGAATACGCGCAGCGCTTTCATCACGACTTCTTCGCCTATGAGCCACCGCGAGACAAGCCAACGGCGTGAACTACAGTTGTCAGTGGTCAGTTGTCAGTCAGTGAATGGTGAGTTCGCCCGCCGAAATTGGCTCGCATAATGTGACGTACATCACGAAAAAAATTGCATGCACGATATTTTGTTTTCAACAGTTTAGGCATGTTTTATCACGCAAATATTTGAGCGCGTGAGACTTACAAGCCGATATTTGAAAACAAACGACTTAGCGATCGAAATTTCTCCCGTTTGCTCGTGAGCCGATGCTTTGGGTTTCCTGGTGGATACCCCGCTCTGATCAATGCGCCCTCGCCGTAGGCGAGATACAGGTTAGCCCGCCGTTTCAACGGCGGGTGAGCGTATCTCCAACAACCTGAGTGCCGTTAGGCACGGCACCGCGAAGCCCCCTGCTGAACGTTTCTGACGACCCACGTCTCGCGAGTTTGCACTTTCGATGTGATGTACATCACGAAAAAAATTGCATGCGCGATATTTTGTTTTCAACACTTTAGACATGTTTTCTCGCGCAAATATTTGAGCGCGTGAGACTTACAAGCCGATATTTGAAAACAAACGACTTAGCTGGTGCTCAGTCTCGCCTTTCGGCCTTGGTGGACGACGACCTACGGCCAGTCTGGATTTCAAAGAACCTTCGTTCGAGAGCGCCATCAGGCGCACGCAGATTTCCCGCGTCCTCGAATAGAGTTTACGGGTTTCTCAACTTATGTAGAAAGTGAAATCTGACGAGGCGAGGTTACGAAGGTAACCGGGGTGTTGAGATTCACTACAGGCTAGCCGCGACTTGGAAATCGGAATGGCGTCGCTGGCCCGTCTGTCCTGTCCCGCTCACTCGGACGGGCGGGTGGCCCAGGCAACGCTCACGAGGGTGCCCCATGCAACCTTCGTTTGGTTGCATGGGGGTTTCGTCTGCAGTGCGATTCGGTGCAATGTTTAGAATACTTCCCGATCCCAAGGGACGAAAGTCAAAATCCCCGCCCAACCAACCTATGGCTGGACGGGGCACCCTCGGGTTCATTGACTACTCAGAATGCTTGCCCGGGCCACCCATCACCTCAGGCGCTAAAGCGCCCACTTGGGTGGCCGGCATTGGCACGCCTGAAGGCGTGCCCTGATACAAAGCATGCATTCGGCATGCTGGAACATCTTTTGGGGGACGGCACAACTGCAGGTCCCTCGTCGGACTGTCGTCCTCCTCGGGATGACAAATCAAAAAGGAAGGATGCGGCACGGCTGAAGCCGTGCCCTTTCAAACCTGTCTCTGACATCCGTCAGCACGCCCGGCAGGTGCCCCAGGTTCGCCCTTCAGTTGGGCTAACCTGGGAAGTGGTCGGTGCGATCAGATGAACAGCGGTCCCGCGAGCCGGAGTTCGAAGAACGGAACAATCTGTAGCCCAGGGTGGGAACCCTGGGTGCCGCACCCTTTAAATATCCCAGAGCCCCTTTAGGGGCGGCACATCTTTGTCTCGTCCCTGAAGGGACTCTTCGCCTTTTTATTACGGTTACCCAGCACTCCCGTGCTGGGCTACAGATTGTTTCGTCCTGCGGACTGGGTCGGGTCTCGTCGGCCGGGTGCCCGTTCATTCTTGATGTTGGCATAAGCGGGACTCACGAGCCATGAACTTTGGGAATCGCATTCGCCATTCGCTGTTAGGTCTTTTGCCAGATGCTGGAACGAAGAGCGATCAAGAACAGATCCCTCGGCCAAAACATGGTCTCGTGATGACAATCGGCGGGAAGTAAAGCGCGCGAACTGCAGGTCCCTCGTCGGACTAACGTCCTCCTCGGGATGACAAAAAGGGGAACTCGGGTCGGCATGGCTGAAGCCATGCCCTTTCAAACCTGGCCGGGTGCTGGCGGTCGCGATGTCGGTTATACTTCTGGTATGAAAACTGCGGTCTCCATCCCTGACGACATCTTCGAGCGAGCGGAGCGGCTGGCCAGACGGACCAAGCGTTCGCGCAGCCGCGTGTTCAGCGATGCTCTACGTGAATACGTGGCACGGCACTCGCCGGACGAAATCACGGTAGCAGTTAACCAAGCCTGCTCTGAAATTGGTTCCCTTCAGGATCCTTTCACCGCGTCGGCAGCACAGAACGTCCTCGAAAAGAGTGAATGGTGATTTCGCAGGGTGAAATCTGGTGGGCCGAATTGCCTGCACCGCGGAAGTCGTCCCCGGGATTGCGCAGACCGGTTGTGGTCGTACAGTCCGACTCATTCAATCGTAGTGATATAGCGACTGTCGTGTGTGTCCCGCTCACCAGCAACGTGAAATGGGCGCTGATGCCGGGTAACGTTCACCTTTCGGCGCGCAGCACCGGCTTGCCGAAGAACTCCGTCGCCAACATTTCCCAGCTAATCACAATCGATAAAAGCTTTTTAACGGAGCGCGTAAGCAGATTGCATAGCTCTAAGCTCGACCTGGTGTTTGCCGGAATCGGGTTGGTGCTGGCGAGACGACAATAGCGATCCCTACAACACGTTGATAGCTCTTGCCGCGAGGACGACCAGCACGCTGAGCGAGATCAGCGACTGTAGCATCATCATGATCTTCGCCCACCCATCGAGCACGGCGGTGTCGGTTGGTGAGAAGGCTGTGCTGGTGTTGAATGCCAGAAACAGATAGTCGATAAACTCGGGCGACCAACTGGGATCGGGTGGCTGCCGACTCATCTGCGGGAAGAGGAATGAGCTTTCGATCGGGCCCGTGGAATTGTCTCTGCCGACCGGTCCACCGGCATCCAGCTTCCAATACCACAACGCGAACACAATGATGTTCGTGACCCATAACACTGAGGCGGAGCGCAGCAGGGCTTCGGGAGTGTCCTTATGTTTTGGCAAGCCTTGAATCAGCAAGGCTAAAGAAGCGATCAGCGCCAACGTTAAAGCGCTGGTTGCGATGAAGGTAAGCGAGCGGGCAATGGCGTAGGAGCCTCGCTTGTGGGAGGCCATGATGGGTATCAGCAACAACCCCATCGCCAGCGGAAGCAGCCAGTCGGGTCCGATCGACAAGCGAGACGGCAGCACGAAATGCAGACAGGAGCCGGCCATAAGAGCGACAAAGCCGGGCCATCGCGGCTCCGGTTCTCCGCGCAGGACGGCAGACTTCGCCTTCTTGGTCAACTCGGGAACCAGGTTCTTTATGCCGCTGGGATGCTGGCTCATGATGGGAGAACAGTATACGCCGTGACCGTAATCCTTCAGGGACACTGACTTCGCTCGACAACTGATGCACAGGCCGCATATAACAGACTGCGACTCTCTTCGAGGATGGCTCCCATCGTGCGCCTTAAGATCTGCTGCTCGCTTCTACTGGTTCTGCTTGCTACATCGTGCTGTTTCGCTCAAGCCAAACGCTCCATCACCGAGAAAGACCTGTTCCGCTTTCAGTGGATCGGCGATCCGCAGGTCTCGCCCGACGGATCGCAGGTGGTGTTCGTCAAGGTGAACGTCAACGACAAGAAAGATGGATACGAGACGTCGCTGTGGACGGTCGCAACCGATGGCGCGTCGGCGCCACGGCGCTTGACCAACGGCAAGCACGACTCGGATCCGCGCTGGTCGCCTGACGGCAAGTGGATCGTCTTCGTGCGTGGCAGCGGCGAGCCACCGAAGGACGGCAAGCCTCCGGCATCGCAACTCGCGCTGCTCTCGCTCGGCGGTGGCGAGGCCTGGACCTTCACCGACATGCCGCGTGGAGTGGGCGACCCGGTATGGTCGCCCGACGGTAAGCGCATCGCGTTCCTTTGCGACGCGACTCCTGACGACTTCGCCAAGAAGCTGAAGAAGGACGCTGGCGGCGAGCCCGAGCATGAGAGCGACGTGAAGATCATCACCCGCGCCGTGTATCGCTTCAACGGAGCGGGCTATCTCGATCCCAAGCATCATCGGCACATCTGGATCGTTGATGTGCCCTACATCGAGCGAGGCCAAGAGCACGCCGAAGCAACTCACCACCGGCGAGTTCGATGAGCAGGAACCAAGCTTCCTGCCTGATGGCAGCCGCATCATCTTCCACGCCAACCGCGTCGATCGAGCCTTATTACGAGCTGCCGCAGGCCGACATTCTTTCGGTGCCGGCAGCGGGCGGCGACGGTCCAGCTCATCTACCAAGGTGAAGCTGGGCGGGCTTGCTGGGCGGCGTCAGCGACATGGTGCTCTCGCCTGACGGCAAGCGTGTCGCGTTCATCGGCGCGGTGCGAGGACCCGGTGCGGTCGTACGCCGAGCCCGATCTGTGGATGCTCGACCTCACGCCGGGAGCCATGGCGAAGAACCTCACCGCCAACTACGACTTCGACGTGAACAGCGGTGTCGGCGGCGACAACCGCGCTCCACGTGCGGCTGGTCGACTCACTCCAGTGTGGTCGAAAGACGGCATCACAGCTGCTCGACGTTGTCGCCAAAGAAGGGCCGAGCCATTCTGGTTCGCTTCGACGTAGGCCCTATGGCGCGTGATCAGGCGAAGGTTCACCGCAGGAGCTCTCGCGCGGCGATCAGGCAGTCGAGCAGTTCACGACTTCCGACGACGGCAAAGTCGTGGTGATGAACATCTCGACGCCGACGATGATCGACGAGCTGTTCGTGCTCAACAAGGACGGCTGCCAACGCCAGATCACCAACCTGAACGGGCCGCTCTTCAGCGAGCTCAAGCTGATCGGAGCCGGAAGAGATCTGGTACACCAGCTTCGACGGCAAGAAGATTCAGGCGTGGATTCAGAAGCCGCCTGACTTCGATCCCAACGAAAAAGTACCCGCTGATCCTCAACATTCACGGCGGTCCGCACACCGCGTACGGCTGGGTGTTCGATCACGAGTTCCAGTGGATGGCGGCGAAGGGATACGTCGTGCTGTATCCCAATCCGCGCGGCTCGACCAGCTACGGCCAGGACTTCGGCAACATCATCCAATACAAGTATCCCGGCGACGACTACAAAGACCTGATGATCGGCGTGGACGAGATGCTGAAGAACGGCTACGTCGATCAGCAAAAGCTTGGCGTCACCGGAGGCAGCGGAGGCGGCCTGCTGACCGACTGGACGGTCGGCCACACGCATCGTTTCGAGGCAGCAGTTGCGCAGCGCGACATCGCCGACTGGGCTTCGTGGTGGTATACCGCCGACTTCACGCTCTTCCAGCCGAACTGGTTCAAGGCGCCGCCGTTCGACGACTTCCAGGACTACGTCAATCGCTCGCCCATCACCTACATCAAGAATGTGGACACGCCGATGATGTTCATCCTCGGCGACGCCGATTACCGCACGCCTCCGACCAGCGGCGGCGAGCAGATGTTTCGCGCGTTGAAGTACATGCACAAGCCGACGGTGATGGTGCGCTTCCCCGGCGAGTCGCATGAGCTGTCGCGCTCGGGGCAGCCCTGGCATCGCATCGAACGGCTGGAGAACATCGTTGGCTGGTTCGACATGTACCTGATGGGCATTCCGAATTCGGCATACCAGATGCCGCCGGAGGAGACGTCGGTGAAACCAGCGACACAGAAACCGGCGGAGGAGAGGCCGCAGGGCTGGTAAGAAAAAGCCGCTGTTCGCTGTTCGCCATTCGCTCTTCGCCGGAGGTGAGAGCCCTCGCATTTATATGAGGGATGAGCTTTCAGACGTGATCTGGCTTTGCCGCGGGCCAGCGCTAAAGCGCACGCGAATAGGCATTGTCGCTCCTCCGCATAAATGCGGAGGCTTCCACCCGCAGAAGGCTTCCACCCGCAGAGCTTCCACCCATCGCACTTAAGGTACTATTTTCATGCTTGCCTTGCGAAACTTTGCGTAACTATTGGCATCCACTTGTTTGACGCTGCCGGGGAATAGCTCTTCTTGTCTGAAACCATCCAATTCGTGCTTCAGTACGGATACCTGCTGGTATTCGTGTGGGTGCTCGGCGAACAGGCGGGACTACCTGTGCCGGTCGCTCCCTTGCTGCTGACCTGCGGTGCGCTTGGCTGGCCAGCGGCAGATGAGCCTGTTCATGACCGTGCTGGCCGCGGCGGTCGCGTCCCTGCTCAGCGACTCGGTTTGGTATTACGTGGGCAAGCGACGCGGTCTCGGCGTCTTGCGCCTGCTCTGCAAGATCTCGCTCGAGCCTGACACCTGCGTTCGCCAGACCGAAGCGAAGTTCGCCAAGTTCGGCTTGCGAACGCTGTTGTTTTCGAAGTTTGTACCCGGCCTGAACACTGCCGCTGCTCCGCTGTCGGCCGTCGTCGGAACTCCTTACGTTCGTTTCGCGCCCTTCGCTTTTGCGGGCGCGGCGCTTGTGGGCGGCGACCTTCACGCTCGCCGGCTACTTCTTCAGCAATCAGATCAGCCGGATCACCGACGATCTGCAACGTCTGGGATCATGGACGCTGCTGCTCTTCGTCGGCGCCTTCATCGCTTACATCGGCTACCGCTATTACGAACGCGAGCGATTCCTGAATCAGGTGAAGGGCGGACGCATCACGCCGCAGGAACTCAAGGCGAAGCTCGATCTTAACCAGCCCGTAACCATCATCGACCTGCGTCATCCTCTCGACTTGCTCCCCGATCCCCACACCCTTCCCGGCGCGCTGCGTATTTCCCCGGAGGACCTGGAGGCGCGCAACGGCGAAATCTCGCGCGACGGCGAAATTATTCTGTTTTGTACTTGACCGAACGAAGCTACCAGCGCCCGTGTGGCGCTGCAACTCAGAAGACACGGTATTCGACAGGTGCGTCCGTTGCTGGGCGGATACTACGAGTGGAAGGAACTTGGGTACCCGCTTGAGGATGTGCTTCCCGACGACGGCTCCGGAGAAGCACTAGGAGCGATCACCAGCGGTGGGGCAGCGTAAGGTCGGCTATCGGAACGAATGCATCTTGGCGAGCTTTTCCCACAGGCTCACGAGTGCGACATGAACGGGAGTGCCGGCGATAGTGAAGTTCTCAACCGGCTGCCAATCGATAGCGCTGCAGTCGTAGGCTTTGCATCGAATGGGATCGATGACCCAGACGTGCTCAATTCCCATGCTGCGATAATCCTCCAGACGTTCCTGGTAGCGCGAAACTCGGTCCTGCGGAGAAAGAATTTCGACGACGGCGATGGGCGGCTTTTCGAGAACCGCCTCATACGGTATCCCGATACGCTCCACAGCAACATCGGCGATACGCACCCGGTTCCGGGTGACGCGAATGCGAATTTCAGGAAAGGCTTCCAGCTGCCAATCCCGCTCAAACATGGCGAACCACTTCACGAAGAAAGCCTGCACTATTGAGTGCTCTTTCTCGCCCACGTTCCGCTCCGCCACCTCGCCGTCAACGTAATCGCGGTCGGGACGATAAGCCTTAGCCAGGTAGTCTTCGATCGAGATTTGATGGGTGACTGACATACGGACGATTATCTCAAACTGCGAATCTCGGTGTTGCGTCAGAGACCTGTCAGCTCGCCAGATAATCCAGCGCTTCCTCGCGTGTGGCAAAGACCGCAATCTCGCGGCCAGAAAAGTTGCGAATCGATTCCAGCAGTACCTTGTGCAAATTGTCGCTGAGGACCCATGCCGCCTTGGCAACATGAGGACGATCGAAGACCGCGGCGATCTTCAACTGCTCAACGGTTTCCTTGGTGAAGTGAGTACCTGTGAAATCGCCCAACAGCAAGACCGAGTGCTCGGGTTGTTTGGTGACGTACTCCGGAACAGCCTTGATGCATTCGGCCAGCTGCTCGTCGTTGCACGCACTGACGTCGGCCAGCAGAATACGCTTGCCACGATGGTCAACATATCGCAGCCGCTCAACATTTTCACCGGAGGTGCCGCTGGCACAGGGCGACTTCAGGTGCGGTGAGCTATCCGGTTCCTGCTGCATTTCGCCCTCCTGGAAGCCCGAGTGGAGAGAGCTTACTCCACGGCGTCTGGCGAATCAATCGCCTTCCAGCTACTCACTATCTTCTATCTTCGATTGTCGGTTTGCGGCTCGGGATGGATGAGAACGCGAAACAGCTCCGGTATCTCCTGACGGAAGCGACCTTCCATCTCGCTCTGGATATCATGCACACGTGAAAGCGGTAGATCGTCTTTCATGGTGCAATGCAACGACAGATAGAGGCGTCCCTCGACCCGCTTAAAAACCAGGTCGTGCATATCAACCACTTCCGGGAAATGCTCGCTCACGCCCTGGAGCTTGCGCTCAAAGCTGGGAACGCGCACCTCACCATCGCCGGTTTCGATCCTGGCAGGCTCGCTTTCAATGTGCGTGAGAATGGTTGAGATCTCGGGCATGTCGCTCTTCATCTCGGCTTCCAATTGAGTTACGCGCTCGTGCGCATCTTTCAGGGTCAGCGTCTCGTCGAGTTCCACATGCTGTTCGACATGCAGCCGACCGCTCAGGTCTTGCACGCTGATGTCGTGAACGTTCAGATTGTGGCGAGTGGCGACAGCCCGTACGCGATCGAACAGGCTCTCGCGGCGATTAGCCCGGGCAACGGTATTAACGACGACGTCGGCGCCGGGAAGCAGCTGGCGAATGCGTTCCGCCACGTCGGTCGACACCTGTTCGGACTTCTGAAAGGTTACGGTTCGCGACATCGCCACTGAAACGTCGACGAAGTACCGGCTTCCTCCACGCCGGATGCGCACGCGATCGACCTCAAGCACTCCGTCGACCTGGTAGATCTCGGCAATGATGCGACTGCGAGTCCCGGTGGGCGCCGCATCAAGCAGCGCGTCAACCGTCTGGCGTGCCAGCCGCCAACTCACTTGCACCACGATGGCTGCCACAAACAGCGCCGCGATTGGATCAGCTTTAGCGAGCCATGGCAGCGACCAGCGCTCGCCGGCCATCACCAGCGCCAATCCCAATATGACGACCGAACTCGACCATACGTCGGTGCTGAAGTGCAGAGCATCGGCCAGCAAGGCCTGGCTATCGTACTTCTCTGCGATCCTGCGCAACCGCCGCGACCGCCAAACGTCGACCACGATGGACGTACCCATCACCACGAAAGCCCACACGGATGGATAAACGTGCGCATGATGAAAGAAAAGCCGCTTGAGCGCCTCGTAAACGATCCATACGCAGGTCAGCAGCAGCAGACCGGTCTCGATGAAGGCAGAGAAATTTTCGACCTTACCGTGTCCGTACTGATGGTCGGCATCCGCCGGCATATCGGAAACGCGAACCGAGAACAAGGTAATGGCTGCGGCGACAAGATCAAGGCCGGAGTGGGCCGCCTCCGACAAAATGCCCAGGCTCCCGGTGCGTGAGACCCACCACAATTTTCAGCGTAGTAATGCCGACTGCCGCCCAGACCGAATTCAGGGCCACCGCCTTCTTCTCGCGCTGCATCGTCGTGTTGCTCACGTTTGCGTCCTGCTTGATTATTTACCGGCAGCGATTTCCGCGCCAATTAGAAACGGAGCGGGCCCGTCCACGCGATCAGTAGTAGATGGTGCCAGAGGGCCGTGTTTGGCGCGTCCCAGCCACTCTGTGGTACGATTTTCTGCACTGCTTACTAACCTGTTTTCTTTTTCCGGAGGGTTGAACTTCATGCGACTTCAAACTTTTGCCGTTCTTGCGCTTTCGTGTGCGCTGGCGCCGTTCGCCGCCGGCCAGCAGCCTGGAACAACCAATGGCCAGCCGTTGCGACACACCCCCAGGCCGGGCCAAACCACCGAGCTTCCGGCAAGTGCAGCCAATGTAAAGCCGAGTGACGCCGTCATCACCCTGACGGGGGCATGCAAGGATAGCAGCCAGACCGGGTGTGTCGCCGCCGTGAGCCGCGAACAATTCGAGGAGATGGCCAACGCCGTCAAACCGGGGATGACCACCGATGCCCGGCGCAACTTCGGCCTCCAGTATGGGAAGATCCTGGCCTACTCCGACCAGGCGCGGGCCCTCGGGTTGCAGAATGAGCCTCGCTTCAAAGAGATTCTGAAGTTCGTAACCGACCAACTCCTGACCGAGTCGCTCAATGAGCACTACTCGAATGAATACGCGAACCAATCGGATCAAAAGATCGAAGAGTATTACAAACAGAACCTGAGCAAATATCGCGATGCCGATCTGCAGCGGATCATCATTCCTACCCAGCCGGCGGCGGCGGAAATCAAAAAGCCGACCGAGGCAGAGCAGAAGGCCTACATTGACAAAGTGCGGCAGCAATGGGTAGCCGGCGCCGACCCGGCGACCTTGCAGAAAGAGGCCTTCGCGCGTATGGGTTTGACTGGCTCCGCTCCCGATGTCAATCTGAAGAACTATTCTCCCGGGATGATTCCGCCCGACCAGTCGAGCGTCTTCGAGCTGAAGCCGGGCGACACCTCGCAGGCATTTACCGACACCGGAGCCGCGTATATCTACAAGCTGGTTTCAGAGCACGAGAAGCCGCTCAGCGAGGTGAAGGGCCAAATTGCCAAGATCCTGCACGACCAGATGATGAGAGATAAGATTCAGGAGCTCAGTGACTCGGTGAAGGCGGAGCTGAACGAGGCCTACTTCGGTCCTGAGAACAAGCCCGAGGCGCCGCAGACGGGCACACTTCAGGCGCCTCAGCAGGGCGGCCAATCGCCCTCGAAGCCGACCGCGTCCCAGCCCGCTCCTCCGCAGAAATGAACTCCCGGAGGAGGACGGTTCTGGTCACCGGTATTTCCGGGAATCTCGGTGTCCGCCTCTTACCGTTCCTCTCCGATTTCGATGTGGTGGGCGTGGATGTGCGCCCACCTTCCATATCCGCCGGCCAGCTTGACTTCCATTCCATCGATCTCGGCCGCGAGTCCAGTTGCCGGACGATGACCGATCTGCTCCGCCAGACTGGAGCCACTTCTGTCATCCATCTGTCATTCATCCTGGATCCCCAACGTAGCGGCGTTCTCGACCTGGAACGCATGTGGCAGATCAACGTTGCCGGAACCGCGCGGGTGATGGAGGCCATCAGTGTCGTCAACCGCACCGGCGGCGCTGTAAGCCAGTTCATATTTCCCAGCAGCGTTTCTGCTTACGGACCCGAGACTCCCGGTCCGGTGCGCGAGGATGCGCCGCTGCAGGCCTACAGCTTGCCCTACGCAATCCACAAGAAGGAAAGCGATGAGGTGGTTCGCTACCGTGCCGAAAGCGTGGGGGACTGCCGCATTTATATTCTGCGCCCGCACATCTTCGCTGGAAGAAGCATGCAGAACTACATGGTCGGTGTGCTACGCGGCACGCCAGCAGGCAAGAGCAACCGGGCTGCCCGCATGCGTGCCGAAGGCAAGCGCCTGCCCCTGTTGCTGCCGCGCGGCAAAGAATATCTGGGCAAGAAGGTGCAATTCGTTCACGTGGATGACATGGCGCGGCTGCTCACGTATATGCTGTACCGGCCCGCTAGCGATCCACCGGTAACGGTTCTGAATGTCACTGGACGCGGCGAGGCTCTGACCTTCGAGCGTTGTGCCGAAATCGCACATGCGCAGGTAAAGCGCGCTCCCAACCGGACGGCCTTCGTCCTGGCGCTGCGGGCATTGTGGAAGCTGGGGATTTCGTCGATCCCTCCAGAAGCTGCGCCCTACCTCATCGGTTCTTACACCATGGATACAACGCGGCTGCAGGAGTTCCTCGGGTCGCACTATCCCGACGTGATTCGCTACACGATTGAAGACGCGCTGAGCGACACCTTCGCGCAGGCGTAGACTCGCATTTTCACAATGCGCTAGACCAGCTTGGGTGGAGTACGCCTTCAGGCGTACAAAATGCGACGGCAACGAAGGGTATCCGGCTTCAGCCGCGCGCGGTTCAAATCGCGATCATGCAGGCCTGAAGCCGTGCTCCACCCTGACCACACTACCCTGAACTGCTCTAGCTTTTCTTTCCGCGATACAGCCCGGCAATGCCGAAGGTATAAGGCGTCCACGAGACGTCGCGAAAGCCCGCGTCGCGCATGCGTTGCAGCATCTCATCGGGAGGCGGAAAGCGCTGCACTGATGCGGGCAAGTACTTGTAAGGGCCGCTGACACCGGAGATGACGGTTCCAATTGCCGGGAGTATTCGGTGGAAATAGAAGCGATACACCTGGCCGACCAGGCCCTTGGGCTCGCCGAAGTCCAGAATGCCGACCTCGCCTCCCGGCTTCAGCACGCGATAGATCTCTGCCAGCCCTCGGTTGTAATTCGCAAGGTTGCGAAAGCCAAAAGCGGCGGTGACCAAATCGAACTCGCCGGGCCCGAAGGGAAGCTGAAGCGCATCAGCTTCGACCCACCGGATCCTGCGGTCGCCAGACTTTTCCTGCGCGCGCACCAGCATGGCGTGAGAAAAATCGGCGCCAGTGACCGCGACTGAATTCCCCTTTGCCCGGCGATGAAGTGCGAACGTCATATCCCCGGTGCCGCAGCAAAGGTCGAGCACCTGTGCATCAGGGCGATTCAAGACGTTGGCGAAGGCGCGGGCCGTGCGGTTCCACCACAAACGGTCAACGTTCATCGACAGCACGTGGTTCAGCAGATCGTAGCGGGGAGCGATCGAGCTGAACATATCGCGTACCGCTGTCGCCGCAGACGCTTCATCGGCAGCGCCAGCAGGCGCTGCGCCGACCACGCGATCCTCGACTTTGTTTGTCTGGTCTGTCATTACCGCTGAGCCATCTCGTTCAGTTTTTCTACTGCCCGTCAATATCACGCGTTTCGGCACGTCGTTTACGATCTCAACTTCGCCGATACGACGGGCAAGCACAAAATGCGGTATCCCGCCGACGGTCTTCTTGTCGCTCATGAGCCGCTTGAGGACGCGACTGGGCTTCACTCTGAATTTCGGCAGGGGCCCATAGGCAGTCGACCAGCTCCGTAATGCGTTGAGCAGTTGCTTTGATCTGAGGCGCCCGTCTCCTCGCCAATGGTGGCCGCCGCGATCATTCCCCAGCCAACGGCTTCGCCGTGGAGCAGAGTTTTGTATCCGGTCTCGGCTTCAAGAGCATGGCCGATGGTGTGGCCGAAGTTAAGAATGCGGCGCTCGCCGCTCTCCCGCTCGTCACTGCTGACGACGTCGGCCTTTACCCGGATGCAATCGGCGATCAGTTGCTCAAGCAAATCTGTGTCGCGGGCAAGCAGCGCATCGCGGTGCTTCTCCATCAGTTCGAAGATTCGCGGATTGCGAATCACACCGTACTTCATCGCTTCGAACAAGCCAGAGCGATATTCGCGCTCGGGCAATGTCGACAGCACATCGGGATCGACCAGCACACACGTGGGCTGATGGAAGGTCCCCACCAGGTTTTTGCCATTTGTGAGATTGACCCCGGTCTTGCCGCCGATCGCGGAGTCCACCTGCGCGACCAACGTCGTCGGAACCTGCACGACCGGAATCCCGCGCATAAACACCGACGCCAGAAAGCCGCCGACATCGCCGACAACGCCCCCGCCCAAAGCAACGATGACGGATTGCCGGTCTGCGCCGGCCTCCACCAATTTTTCCGCCAGCTTTTCCAGATTCGCGAGACGTTTGGCGCGCTCGCCATCAGGCATCTCGAAGAACTGCACCTTGCCCGAGACTCCACGGAGGCCTTTCTCCAGAGCCTTGCCCCAGAGTTTGCGTATCGGTTTAGAGGTCACAACACAGACCCGCGTACAGCGAGGCACGACCTGCTCAACTACCTGCCCAGCTTCGCGAAGCAGGCGTCGATCGACCAGCACTTCATACGATCGCGAGGCGGTGGTGACGGGAATTCGAATCAAGCAATTAGTGTAACGGATGCTGGCGGGACGGCTTCTCGCTCGATTCCCGATACGAGAATGCACGCTCTTTCTTGCGTAAGAGTAGTGAATCGCCGGTGTTACCATTGGCAACAGAAGCGTGGTAATGCGCTTTCGGCCATGAAAAATCTGCCTTTGGAGACCGACTTCATCGTTGTAGGAGCTGGCATCGCCGGCTTACGCGCTTCGGTGGAGCTTGCGTCCGCCGGTCGCGTCCTCTGCCTCGCCAAGCGCGAAGTCACCGAGTCAAACACGCAATACGCGCAAGGTGGAATTGCCGCCGCGCTCAGCGATGAAGATGAAGTCGGGCTTCATCTCGAAGACACGCTGAAAGCCGGCGACGGCCTGGTGAACGAAGAGGCCGCGCGCATACTCGTCGAAGAGGGACCGCCTCGCATCGAGGAGTTGATCGAGTGGGGTACGGAGTTCGACCGTACCGGAACCAAGATCGCCTTCACCCGCGAAGGCGCCCACAGCCGCAGTCGCGTTCTGCATGCGCACGGCGATTCCACGGGCCGCGAGATTGGACGCGCACTCTACCTGAAAGCCGCGGCGCAAACGAACATTACGTTTCGCGAGTTCGAGTTCACCACCGAATTGCTGGTGACTGACGGGAGCGTGCAAGGAGTTCGCCTGCTCGATCAGGACGGCCGGTTCCACCAGATCTATGCTCGCGCCGTGCTGCTCGCGACCGGAGGGCTCGGACAGGTCTACAGCAACACCACCAATCCGGCTGTTGCGACTGGTGATGGCGTCGCGATGGCGCATCGCGTGGGCGCGGAAATCAGCGACATGGAATTTGTGCAGTTCCATCCCACGGCGCTGTATCTGAAGAACGCTCCCCGGTTTCTGCTGTCGGAAGCTCTGCGCGGCGAAGGAGCCTACCTCCGCAACATCGAGCTGAAGCGCTTCATGCCGAAGTATCACGAACTGGCGGAACTGGCGCCCCGGGATGTGGTTGCGCGAGCTATCGCACACGAGATCGAGGTGCAACAGCGGCCCGACGCGACGGTTTATTTGGACCTGACGCATTTGAATGCCGATCGCGTGCGCAGTCGCTTCCCTACCATCTACGCGACCTGCATGCGCTACAACATCGACATCGCGACGGAGCTGATTCCAGTTCGGCCGGCGGCACACTACGCGATGGGGGGCGTGCGCACCGACCTCGATGGGCGAACCTCAATTGATCGTCTTTATGCAGCGGGCGAGGTGGCCTGCACCGGAGTCCACGGGGCTAATCGTCTGGCCAGCAATTCCCTGCTCGAAGGCTTGGTTTACGGAGCCCGAGCGGCGAGGGCTATGCAAGAAGAGACGAACAGCGCTCACCAGAGTATTGCGATTCCGGCTACAGCCCAGTCGAGCAACGGTAACAACGCAGAAGTCGAGGGATTCACTCGCCAGGTGCAATCGCTGATGTGGCAGCACGTGGGCGTGGTACGCGAAGGCAATTCACTTCGTCAGGTAGTGGGAGAGCTCAGTCGGTTGCAACAGCAGGCTGCGAAACCTGGCAGCCGCCTGGCGCGCGAAGCAGCCAATATCCTCGATACCGGATTGCTGATTGCGCGCGCAGCCTTGGCCCGCGAAGAAAGCCGCGGCGCGCATTATCGTACGGACTTCCCAGTCAAGAACGATGCCAAGTTCCACAAGCATTCGGTGATCTGCGGCGACGCCATCAGGTTCGAATAGGCATCGAGGTGCGCCCCTAAGTGCTCGAACGAGCTTCGGCGGAGTCGACTGCATTCCCCCGCCTGAAGTCGCGGATGGCATCCACCGTACGTTGGCCGTAGACTCGATTCCTGGAGAACTAAGCAAGCGACGCCGCACAATCGACAACCAGCAACACACCCGCCACCACTCCCAGCGCCATTCCAATCGGGATCTTGACGTAGTGCGATGCCAGCATCTTCACCCCGATGAAGATCAGGATGACCGACAAACCGTAGTGCAGCAGGTGGAAGGTTTCGATCATTCCCGCGAGCGCGAAATACAAAGATCGCAGCCCGAGGATGGCGAAGACGTTGGACGTGTACACGATGAACGGCTCGCGGGTCACGGCCAGCACGGCAGGGATGGAATCGGCGGCGAACAGCAGGTCGGTGGTCTCGATGATGATCAGCACAATCGCCAGCGGCGTCGCGAAACTAATTCCGTCGCGGCGAACGAAGAACTTGTCCCCCTCATACGTCTTCGTTACCGGAAAGAGTTTGCGAAAGCCGCGCAGCACGATGTTTTTCTCAGGCTCAATCTTCTGGTCCTGCTGCCCGAATAACTTGATCCCGCTATAAATCAGGATCGCGCCAAAGATGTAGATCACCCACTCGAAACGCTTCAGCAGTTGAATGCCCGCCAGGATGAAGATTGCCCGCATCACCAGAGCGCCGACCACTCCCCAGAACAACACCGAATGCTGGTAATGCCGGGGAACCTGGAAGTAGCGGAAGATCAGCAGGAAGACGAAGAGATTATCGACGCTGAGCGATTCCTCGATCAGGTAGCCGGTGACGAATTCCAGCGAAAGCTCAGAGTTGGCTCGTCCCAAGATGGCCGACCAGTGTGTGTCCGAAAAAGTAAATGAAGACAGCGAAGATGCCGGCCAGCGCGACCCAGACCACCGTCCAGCCCATCGCCTCTTTGAATTGGACAACGTGCTTCTTGCGATGGAAGACGCCCAGATCCAGCGCCAGCATCGACAAGCACGAAGACATTGAAGAGAACCCAGAAGATCCAGTTGGACGGCATTCGCTCAGTCTCGAATGGCCATTCTATCGGAGGGACGCTGCAAGCCAGTCTGGACTCTCCTCGGCAGCCAATCCAAAAGGCTTGAAACAATAAAAGTCGCGCTTGACGGTGTATGCCATATCTGGCATATTCGAGACGTACTAAAAATTCGATGAAGCCACTGATCTTCGTTGCCGACTCACATCGTGTGCTGAGGGAGTTTCCGAAAGCTGTGCAGCAGGAGATCGGATTCGCTCTTTATCAGGCCCAGACCGGAGGAAAGCACGTCCACGCCAAGCCGCTGAAGAACATCGGGGCTGGAGTGCTGGAAGTAATTTCCGATCATCGGGGTGACACCTTCCGCACGATCTACACCGTGAAACTGGAAAAAGCGGTGTATGTGCTGCACGCGTTTCAGAAGAAATCGAAGCACGGGCTAGCCACACCGAAGGGCGTGATGGACCTTGTAAAACAGCGCCTGCAGCTTGCTATTGAAATCGACCGAGAATTGGAGAGATAACGATGCCCAAACGCCCACAGGATTACACCGTCAGCAGTGGCAACGTCTTCGCCGATCTGGGTCTGCCGAACCCGGAGGAGGCGCTGGCGAAAGCCGAGCTTGCTCACAAAATCACCATGCTGGTTCGTGGCCAGGGGCTCACCCAAGTGCAGACCGCCAAACTACTGGGCGTGGATCAGCCCAAGGTGTCCGCGCTCATGCGAGGACACCTTTCGGGATTCTCGCTGGAACGTCTAATGCGATTTCTGCTCCTGCTGGGGCAGGACATCAAAATCACCGTGCAGGCCTGCCCACGTTCCCGTCCTCGGGCCCGTGTACACGTAGCTTGATCAACTCCGCAGAACGAGGCGCAACGTCCCCTGGAACGCGGTAACGACTGGCGTGCACTCAGCTACAATTGAGGTTTGCGTTTTCTATCCTGATGCCTACGAAAGGACTCTCTCATGGCTCGTGAATCCGGCACTTATGCGCACTTTGATACCAGTGAAGGCAACATCGTCGTCCGGCTGTTCGAGAAGGACGCCCCCATCACGGTGAAGAACTTCATCGAGCTGGCGGAAGGCACTCGCGAATGGACCGACCCGAAAGACCGGCAGAAGAAGAAGGCTCCGCTGTACAAGGGCACCATCTTCCATCGCGTTATTCCTGACTTCATGGTTCAGGGCGGAGACCCGGAAGGCACCGGCATGGGCGGCCCGGGCTACAAGTTTGAGGACGAGACCAAAGGCTCGCCGCATAAGTTCGACAAAGCCGGCAAACTGGCGATGGCGAACTCCGGGCCGAACACGAATGGCTCGCAGTTCTTCATCACTGTGACTGCGACCGACTGGCTCACCGGCAAGCACACCATCTTCGGCGAAGTCGTCGAGGGCAGGACGTGGTGGACAAGATCACCAAGCTTCCCCGCAACCGCCAGGACAGGCCGAACAAAGATGTTGTGTTGAACGATGTAAAGATTGAGCGGGTGTAGAACGCTGCCTTTTAGACTCGGGGCCTTTGAAGCGCGGGAACAAACTGCAGGTCCTTCGTCCGCCAGGGCGGACTCAGGATGACAACGTCAATCGGTTCGAGAAGAAAATCCCGCTCGGCGGAGAACGAGCGGGATTCCCTTTTGCATGCGCGCCTCACGCATGCCTTCACAGTCTCTCGGGGGAGGGACTGTTTGCCGCTACAGTCTCACTGCGGCTGCTAAAAGACCTATCGATGCCGCCATCCACAGCGCGAACGCCACCGTATTCAGGGTGACGCGGATCGCAACGTTGTCCATCAACCAGTTATAGTTCGCGTTCATACGTTTCTCCTTCGGGGTTGCGTCCGGTAATGCCCCGTGGCGTTCACCGGTTCAACTTCTGTGGAGATATACGCGTCACGACGGAAAAGGTTCGTTACGGTTTGGTTAACTGGTGGCGGGATGCGGGGATACGGGGTGAAGTGCTGGAAAGCAGCGGTTGGCTTTTGGCTTTTGGCTCTTGGCCTTTAGCGCTTCTCCTGGCCAACAGCTAAGAGCCAATGGCTAATCGCCTGGCGCTTTCTCCGCAATCTCCCCCAATTCCCAGTACTTCTTCACCATCAGCTCCGGCACCTTCACCCGGCCGCCCTTCAACATGCTCTTGAGTTGCAGAGCGTTGACCGCGGCTTTGCCTTCGAAGTGATTGTTGGCGACGACGAAGGTCTTGCCAGCCTTCTGCGCGATGGTGTCGATACGCGTCTTCCAGCGCTCGAGTTCAGGCTCGGTGTAGAGATAGTTGTAGCGATCATTGCGCGAGTCGCTGTCGAACCACTGCTCGTAGTTGCGGCCGTGCAGGCGGACGTAGCCGATCGGCGCCGTCACGTGTTCGGTCGGACGGATCGCGTCGCCCAACTTTGGCTGGTCGATGTTGCAGAAGGCGACACCCTTCTCGGCGAAGTAGCGCAGCGTGCCTTCGTTGGTCCAACTGTTGTGCCGAACTTCGACGACCAGCGGATACTGCTTGAACTTCTCGATCACCGAGTCGAGGTAATCGCGGTTGGCGTCGGTGTTCTTGAACGAGATGGGAAACTGCACCAGCAGCGCACCCAGCATGTTCTCGCTGGCGATGGAGTCGAGCCCCTCTTTGGCCAGGCGCTCGTCTTCGGCGGTCGAGCGGATCGTCTCCGCCGACGTGCTTTCGACGCACCGCGATCGGCGAATGCGTGAAAGCCTTGTTCAGCTTGGCGGTGAAGACGAACTCAGGATTGACGGCGCGCGCCATGCGGCTCCACAGCTTGCCCCACTCCGGCTTGATGTGGCCGTAGAACGACGTATTGATCTCAAGCAGATCGATGTACTGCGCCAGGTATTCGACCGGATGCTGCGTCTTCTTGAGCTGCGCCGGATAAACGATGCCTTCCCAGTCTTTGTACGACCAGCCGGCGGTACCTACATAAATGCGCGAGCGATCTGCCATCTGAAGCGCAGAGTAACAGAATCGCGGGTCTCAGGTTTCAGCTATCAGGTCTCAGAAAACTAGCAGGTGATGAGTTCTGCGGCGGCCGACCGCAACTCCCACGCGGGATGAAGGAGAGCAGATCCCTCACTTCGTTCGTGATGACAAACCTGATGGGGCGTTCCGATGTTGCGCTCGCAACTTCCGTCTAGCAACCAGAAACAGACAACTTCTTGCTGACAACCGACAACTGGCCACTGACAACTGCGCTCAAAAGGAAAAGGCCACCCGGCAACAGGGCGGCCTTCTCTTCAAGGGAGAATAGTTCTAACGGAGGCTTAGACCGTCAAAACTTTCTGAACAAATACTAGGGACAGGGGGAGGGAGTGTCAAGCAATTTCTGTCCCTTAAATTGTTGTGTTTTCAATAACTTACAGTTGATGACAACAGTCGCTCGAAACTCTCGGAAAACCCGCTAATCTCCACCGTTTCGCCGTCAAGTCTAATAATTTCAACAACTTACTAAGGTGCGTCTATTCTCGCAGGTGAAGCTGGATGATCTCGATGCTCTCGGGGCGGCTGAACACGCGGTTGGGGAACAAACGCGCCATCAACAAGCGGAACCCGCCGAAAAAGGCTCCGAAGATGAGCATGATGAGAAGAAGAATCCCGATCAGACTGAAGATACCAACGATCAGATTGCCGACGTTGTCGCGTTTCGGAATCGAAGTCGCTTCATCCCACGTGACGTCAGCTTCCCAATTCACCGACCCGAGCAGAGCGCGCGCGTCACTGTTATCGACTGCTCCGCTCGCCACGATCAGTATCGGGCCAGTGCGACGAAGCGCCAGAGCGCCGGGATTGGCTTTCGCCACTGCCTCGAGAGCGCGCGATCTGTCGCCGGCAATCTGCGGCGTCGGATACTGCAGCAGCATCAGCGTGACTGGGCCATCGGGCAGCGAGTATTCCTGCTCAAGAATTTCCGGCTCGTACTGAAAATCGATCTGTTCGGCAGTCAGCGGAGTGCTTAGTGCAGCAAGCGCCTGAGAACCCAGTATGTATCGGGCCGAGTTATCCACAGCATTCTGCTTCGGCAGATACTGCGGCAGGTTGGGAAGCTTGTCGTTCGCGCCTTTGGCGACAGGCAGCGACGCCGCAAGTTCGCGAAGCTCGGCAGCCGACATGCCAGTGACGTGATCGAAGTTGGCATCCACCAGCACGTTGCTGCGGAAGAACAGGGTGCGCTCGTTGGCCGAGGCCGCTTTGGTTCCGATCTGCTCCGAGTGCATCGCGGGCTGACGATAAAAGGTGAAGGCACCGTAGGCGCCGGTCGCGTCTTTGAACTGCGCCGCCTTGATGGTGAGCTTGCGCCCGTCAGGACGGGTGTAGGTCGCAGTCTCGGCCTCGGTGAAGCCGTACTCCTGCAACGCCGCGGGATACGCGCTGTCTGCCTTAGCAGCCTCGTGCGTAACCTGAGGTGTGCCGGTCAACGTCCATCCCGCAAAGGAGTTGGGAAGAAAGCCGGTGTCAGCGGCGGCAAATCCGCAACATGCGAGTGCAACGAAGATTAGATAGAGAAAACGCTTCATGAAAACCGTGGAATCATCCGAGACGCAGTCTTGCAAGCGCCTTGAAATAGGCTACTCCATTAGACTGTCGGGCGCGGCGGGAAGTTTCGGGCGAGCGGAGATGAGTTCGAGCGCGGCTCTGGAAATGAGGAGGCCCATCCTTTCAAGCACGGTTCGGCAGCTAGCGGAGAATCCGAGTCGGGGACGACGTAAAAGGTCAATGAACGCTATGGCGATTTGTCGCCATTTATCCTGCTACGGCTTGATCATCCAGACGACGCCGCAACCACCGCTAAACGAGCAGTTGCCCTGAAAACTGCCGCCCTGCGAAGCAGTACCGTAGAGGTTGCCGTCAAGGTCGAACGTCACGTTGCTCCACGGCGCTGCGCCGTCTGCGCCTCCGGTGAAGTCGTGGAGCGAACTGTAGGTCCAGCCGTTGCCGTTATTCGTCAGTTTGAAAATGCTACCGAATTGATTGGCGCCGTCACAGTAGGTGGTGCCGTAAAGATTGCCGGCGCCGTCCAAAGCAAGACTTCCGCGTGGGCCGCACTGATTGCCTGGTCCGGAAAAGCTGTAGAGCAGCTTGAAGGTCCAAGTCTGACCGGAGGGGGACAGCTCGAAAACCGTTCCGCCGCCACCCGCACCGCCGTCACTGCTAGCGCCATAGAGATTGCCCGAACTATCCGATATCAGACCGGCCCAGGGGAATCTCCCATCGCTACCGTTTTGAAAACTGTAAGCAACGGTCTCCTTCCATCCAACGCCGACAACATAGGTCAATTCGAAAACGGTGCCGGAGCTGCTATATTGCGCCGGGCCTCCACGAAGCGTGGTGCCAACGAGGTTGCCGTTGTTTTCGAAGATTACTCCGTGATGGGGTTCCGATCCGTCGGTGCCCGAGAACAAGTACACAGCGGTCTTGGTCCAACTGTGGCCGGAAGGTTGCAGCTCGTAGACGCCGCCGTCAATGTTATAGCCGCCACTGTAGGTGGTGCCGTAGATGTTGCCCTGCTGGTCCCAGACCAGGTCTCCGAAGCCGGGGTAATCTCCGTCCATGAAACCCATGAACGAGTAAACCGAGTTGTCGTTCCAGTAGCAGAGTGCCGCCTTGCAGATACTCAAAGGCGGTAAGAGATCGAAAACCAAGCCGTAGCCATGACTGCCTCCGCCGTCGGTGGTGCCGTAGGGATGGCCGTCGGGGCCGAAGACCACTCTGGCTCTGGGATAGTGGCCGCCGTTGTTAAACGACGTCATGGGAAACGTGGACCAGTTGTTTCCATTACGCGTCATTTCGTACACGGTGCCGTTACCGTAACCACCGGCGGCGGTGCCATAGAGAATGCCTGCTCTGTAGGTCACTCCTGCCTCTGGGTCTGCGCCATCGGCCTGGCCGGTGAACGCGTGAATCACACTGTATGTTTGCGCGTAAGACACTGAGCAGACGGCGACGAGCGTGAGCAGGCTCAATAAAGCGATCGTCTTGAGTTTCATAGCTTTCTCCGGACGGGGCTAAGGTTCGGGCGTGCCATATTACCGCAGGAGCCGACTGAGGTCATGCGATTTCTCCACAGACTGTTGGTGATAAAAGCCGCATTTTGAAATCAAGAGCGACGTAGCCGCAGGTCAAAGGCGACCAGTGGTTAAGGCTTACTGTCGTTATCAGGCCTTAGCGCTCATTATTCCCACACGTCAAGACGGACGTGCCGCCCCTGAAGGGGCTCCGGATTCCTAATTGGGGGATCCCTACCCAGGACTTCCGTCCTGAGCTACAGATTGTTTCGCTCTTCGAGCTCGGGTTTGTTGCTAGAGCCTCGCCTACCGACCAGCACAAATTTTCCAGAAGCTGCTTCTGTTAGCTTCCTATGGCGAACCGTCGGACTGCCGATACCCTTTTACAAAGCATCACAAGTGCTAAATCGGGCAAGCTTCCGCAGAAAGGATCAAAAAATGAATGAGCGCAGATTGACTCCCGTCGAACTCGTACTTTTCGCCATCACCCGAGCCGCTCTCGGAATGGGGGTTGGCCTTCTCATCTCGAGACGCTTGAATAACGATCAGCGCGTTGCAGCAGGAGTAGCGTTGGCGGTGGTCGGCGGAATCACCACCGTTCCTGTGTTTATCAAATTGGCCGGGCAGGCCCGGGCCGAGCACGAGATGAGACCGACTATGGCCGCCTAGCTGAAGGTTGAAGGCAGTCGCGGGCAGCCGCTCTACTCGCCAGCCTCTTTGCTCATCTTGCTGGCGACCTTCACCCCGCTGAGGCCGCCGACGTACTTGGCGATACCGCGGTAGAGCGACTCGGCGATCTTCTGTCGGTACTCGGGAGTTTCCAGGCGCTGCTCGTCGATGGGGTTGGAGACAAACGAAATCTCGGCCAGGATGCTGGGCATATTGGCGCCGATCAGCACCACGAACGGTGCTTTCTTCACGCCGCGATTGTGCAGGTTCGGGTTCTTGCTGGACAGACCCTGGTAGAGCGATGTCTGCACGTCGGAGGCGAGCTCGCGCGATTCGTCGATCTTCTCTTTCAGCGTGATCTTCTTTACCAGGTCCTGAAGCTCGTGAATCGACTTCTCCGAGACGGCGTTTTCGCGGGCCGCAACCTCCAGCGCATCCGGACTCGAAGTGAAGTTCAAGTAATACGTCTCGACGCCGCGCGCCTCCGGATCGGGGCTGGAGTTGGCGTGCACCGAGACGAACAGGTCAGCCTGCTTTTCGTTGGCAATCGCGGTGCGTGTTTCCAGCGGGATGAAGGTATCGTCGTCGCGGGTGTAAACGACGTCGGCGCCCAGGCGCGCCTCCAGCAGGCGGCCAAGCCGCAGCGAGACGTCCAGCACCAGGTCCTTCTCCATCAACCCTTCGGGGCCGATGGTTCCGGTATCGTGACCGCCATGCCCGGGGTCGATAACGATGCGCCCGATCTTGAGACCGAGCGCGCGAATCAGGCTGCGATCGCCTGCCGAGGTCGGCGCTGCCTCGCGAGCCGCAGCGAGTTGCGCCTGCGTGGGCTTGCTTCCCTTCTTCGCCGATTTATCTCGCGGAGCCACAGCCACTGCCGTCGGCGCTGAGGTCGGCTCCGAAGTGGCTTTGATCGCGGGGTGCGTGGTCTTGTTCGGGTCAGCGAGCGGGTCATCGTTGTCGTCGACGGTCGTCCGCCGCGGCGTGACTTTCGCGACCGTGGCCGGCGCAGCCTTTGTGCCCGAGGCGTCAGATGTTTTCGCTGAACGTGAGCCCGAACTGGAAGGCGTCCCGGGCGAGCGAACCTCGGCATCCTGGCCAGTGCCTGTGCGTTCGCTTCTCGCTGCCGCCTGGGCAGTTGGCTTGCTGGTCTGCACTCGGCGGGGAGTTGATGCCGTCTCCTGCGCATCAGAACCGGCGCTCGCCGCCTCATCCCGCGTCGGCTGGGCAGTCGAGGCCGACGCGAGATTTCCGTTAACGATAGAGCGCGAGCTTCTCTCCTCAGTTTCGCCGGTCGAATCCAGAGCCGGATTGTTCGCGACTTCTGTCGGAGCCGCCTTCTTCCCGTGGATGTCGATGATCAGACGATACGGATTCGGCAGCACGAACGCCGAGTATTCCGACAGGTCCTCGACTTCCAGCACCACCCGCGTCGAATCGCGCTGATACTGCCCCACGCGTATCTTCTTTAGATATCCATCCTGTACGTCGAAGCTCTTCCCTATCAGAGTCGACGTCAGCTTGGTGTTGGGCAGGTCAAAGAAGATGCGGTCGGGATTGGGAACGCGTCCCGCCTGATACTCGACCGGGCCGTCGACGTCAATGGCCACCCGCGTCGAGTCAGGCGACGACCAGTGACGAATGCCGGTCACCAACTGAAGCGGCGGATGGGTAGCTCCGGTGGTGGGCAACGAGGCGGGAGCAATTTCCTCGGCAGCAGCGGGCGGCTTGGGTGACTTCGTCGCGCGCGCCTCCTCGGGTTGTTTCTTCGGCGCCGGGTGCTCAAGTTCCGCCAGGGTCTCGCGGGCCTTGGCCGCACGTGAGTCGTGCGGATAGCGTCTCAGAAACTCCTGGAATGTCGCTTCCGCTGCGGCGGTATCGCCCAGATCTTCCTTATAGATCTGGCCGATGGTGAACAGGGCCTCGACCCGGTACTTGCTGCCGGGGTACTCACGCCGCAGGAATTCGTACTCGCCGATGGCGGCGCGCAGGTCCTTCTCGCCCGGCTGAAACTGGCGTCCCATGGCAGCCAGCAGTTCGGCAACGGCCACGATGCTGGCGTCAGCTTTCGATGACGCCGGCGCACCGTAATACACCCTGCGATAGGCATTGACGACGTGCTGATAGTCGTGGCGGGTGCGGTCTGCTTCAGGCCGTCCGTTCAGCGCCTCGCGCATCTGCTCGGCTTTTTCGAATTGCGCACGGGCCGCTTGCTTGCTGGATTGAGCGTCATTGGCGAGAGCGCCGGTAGCACAGCAGTACGAGAAGCGCGAGAAGCAGGGCTGTTCTGTGCGGAGTCTTGTGCAGGACAAGCGAGCCCGAGCGGTGGCGCGCCGGCGAGCACCTGAGGGGTCGAGATGGCCTTCGCAGACAAATCTCCGCGTGCGCTGAGGAACCAGCGCGGTCGGCGGAGAATCGTTCCAGAGCACTTCAATTATAGGTGGTGGGCCGTGCCCCGACACGAGCACAAAGGGGACGGAATCAGGGGAGTGACCCCGGTGCTTGCAGCACGGGTAGAGCGGCGCTTTAGCGCCGCGTCGAGCCGATATATCTCGATTGAGAGAGTCGGCTTCAGCCGACGGGCCGGAGTGTCGTCGGCTGAAGCCGACTCGGTCTAACGTGAGCCGCGGGGACGCGGCGCTGAAGCGCCGCTCTACCCATCGGTGCTATCGTTTCGCGGCCGCGATTTCCTGCACCATCTTGTTTGAGGTGCCCGGCTCGTAGACGCAGAAGGGTTCCTCGGCCAGGAAGTCGCCGGTGGCCGCGTAGGCGCGCGCGCGGCATCCCATGCAGACGTGGCGGAACTCGCAGCAGCCGCACTTCCCTTTCAGGTTGTCGTCGTCGCGCAACGCTGCGAAGACCGCCGGAGTTGTCCCAGATGTCAGCGAAGCTCTGCTTGCGCAGATCGCCGGCAATCGCGGGAAGATATCCGCAGGGGAAGACCTCGCCTTCGTGCGAGATGAAGCAGACCCCGGTGCCGGCCAGGCAGCCTTTGGTCATCGCGTTCATGTCGCTCGGGATGTCCGCCTGGATGACCGGCGTGTCCAACCGGAGGACCGCCACCGGGCTTGAGCGAAATTCCGGTCGAGCCCGGCATCGTCATGTCGGTCGGGCCGATCTCGGTTGGCGGATGATGCGCGATCGGAGGAGGAACTTCGCGGCCGGCCGCCTTGTCCGCTGCGCGCCGTTGACGTGCCACACGGAAGTAGTGCGGTGCGCAGGTCGCCTTCAGCTCGATGTCGCCGGTGAGCGACTGGTCGTAGAACCAGTTCAGCATCCGCTCGTACTCTTCGGGAGCGACCATCTGCTCGGCGGCGATATCCACTCCGCAGCCGACCGGCACCAGCAGGAACGTATGCAGCGCGTCGGCGCCGAGGGTCCGGGCCATTGTCAGCACGTCGGGAAGCTGGTGCGCATTGTGGCGGGCGATCGTCGTGTTGATCTGCACCGACACGCCCAGCCGCTGCAGGTTCTTCATGCCGTAGATGGCGGCCTCGAAGGCTCCGGGAATTCCGCGGAAGGAGTCGTGGGTCGCGGCATCGGCGCCATCGAGCGAAATCGATACCCGCTTGATGCCCGAGTCCTTGATGCGCTGCGCCACGTCGGCGGTCACCAGCGTGCCGTTGGTCGCGAGCGCCGTACGCAAGCCCGCGGCTGTTGGCGTATTCGGCCAGGGTGAAGATGTCGTTCCGATAGAGAGGCTCGCCTCCGCTGAGCACCAGGATGGGGTTACCGTAATCGGCAATCTGCGAAATGATGTTCAGCGCCTTGTCGGTGTGAAGGTCCTGCGGAGACATCAACTCGGTGGCGGTGGCGCGGCAGTGGATACAGCGCAGATTGCAGCCTTTTGTGACTTCCCAGAAGATGAGGCGTGGTGTGAATTTCTTCGTCGCGGCCGGATGCGCGCTGCCATTACCTGCTGTCATCATTCCCTCCCCACTACTGCAGTTGGCTCTTATTGCTGATGTAACGATAGGATTTCGGCAACTCGGAGGCGATGCCTCTAATCACAGGCCCGTGTGACGAACGTCACTTTTGCCGGGGTTGTGCTGGGGGTTCTTGGAAAGATAAGTTTGGCTTCAGGGCACGGACTCGCCGTGCCCTGTCGAATGCAGTCTTACTGTCCTGCCCCGCCGCCGCTATGGCAGTCGGCGCAGTTAACGGCGCTCAGGTCGCCGATATCTACCGGGTGCTGGAACGACTGGTTGGGGATGGCCGCCAGCTTTTCCTTGCCTTCTTCCTGCGCCGCCAGGGTGTGGCAGGCATTGCAATCCTTGCTGATGATTTTGCCGTCAGCGCTGACGTGGTTGCCGTCATGGCAACGGAAGCATCCCGAAGTATAGAAGTGACCAATGTTGTTGGGGTGCGTCTGCCAGTTGACGTGCATCTCGGGGAAGAACGTCGTGCCGAAGATTCGCTGCAACTCCTTGGTCGCAGCCTGGATTGCATCCGCCTTCGAGCTGGCGATCTGGGGATACTTCTGCCTGGTAGAAGGCGTTGATCTTCTCAGGAATTGCCTTCTGCGCCTCAGCGGAAGTCTTGTAGTCGGCCGTCAGCACCTCAACGCCCTGGTGCTTGATGTACGGAAGCGACGGGTCGATTACATTCAGCGCCATGGCGCGGTCGATCGAGAGATCAGGCGGAACGTAGATGTGCGTCGGACGATTGTGGCAGTCGACGCAATCCATGCGACGCTTCTCAGCTTTTGCGACCTCTTCCGGCTTCGGTGGATTGTCTTTGGTCGTGTAGACCGTCACTTTGCCGTTGGGATCGGTCACCTGTATCCAGGGAATGTTCTGCCGTTTCTCGTCGGTGGAGTAATACTCGATCTTGTTGGCGATGTTCATGTGCCAGTGGATACCACCGCCAGCCGGGCCAAGGGTTGGATCGCCGCCGCCGACTTTGATAAGCATGCGAATCTGGCGTGGCGTGTTGTTCTCGTCAGCGCCGAAGTGGGTGAACGTCTTCAGCTGCGCGCCCCAGAACTTTCTGCGGCCAGTGACATTGTTCGCAGGTCTGCTGCGCCGGGCGAAGGTTCGCCACGGGAGACGGAATGGGCCGCGGGATAGGTTCCCCGAATCGTGTAGTACACCTGCCGCAATCCCGACATCTTCGAGCGCACATACCAGCCCGCGCCGGGGCCGACATGGCAATCGACGCAGGCAACGCGCGCGTGCGGCGAAGCTGAGTAGGCCACGAACTCAGGGTGCATCACGGTGTGGCAGAGCTCTCCGCAGAATTGTACGGAGTCGGTAAACTCATACGCTTTGTAACTGCCCACCGCGCTGAGCAGCGCGAAGATGACAACAAAGCTGAGAACAAATGCCACCGAGCTGCGCTGATTCGGATTGTTGAGATCGATGCGCGGAAACTGGGTTGCGTCAGGCAAGCCGCGTGCCCGGCGCCGGCGTTCCACCATCATTCCCGCAACCATCAGCGCCAAGCCCAGGAGCAGCAGGCCCGGCATGATCATGTAGGCGAGAATGCCGATGTAGGGACTCGCCTGCGTGGAGACCATGTCCACCAGGAACAGGAAGATGATGTTCGCCAACGCTACAACGGCCAAGGCGAGTCCGACCAGACTGATACGGTTCTTGATTAACTTGCCCGGGATGAAGTCGTTCAAACCAAGCGGTTTCGCTCGCTGCTCTTCAGCCATGAAAAAACGGCTCCTGATGAATTCCGTTGAGAATGCGGGATGCTGACCTTATATCACCGCATCGTGTGTCCCACATCACAGCAAAGTGGTAGTCATGATAGGCCGTACCCTACTACGGCGTGACACGGCTTTACCAGTTTTTTGTCGTTGGCCGGCTCGCTATTTCGAAGTGGTTACCTCGTCGGCAGCTTGCTCGCGGGCTGCCGCTGGCTCGTCTTCCACTGATGCCTCTTCGATCCCGACTGCGCGCTCGATGGCCAGGGTATCGAGCGGATGCTCATGCTCGTAGTGCTCGATCGACATCTTTCCATCAAACCAGGCCCAGTTCATGGGATAGGCATCGGGATCGACGATGACCGAATATAAGTGCCAGACGATGATGGCGAGAGTTGCCAGTATAGCTTCGTACCAGTGAACCAGGATGGCAACATCAATCCACCAGCCCGGCACACGGTCCATGACCAGCATCTTGAACCAGATCATCAGACCGGTGGTGGCCATGACGAACATGCCCCACACCAGCGCCCAGTACTCGGCCTTTTCGGCATAAGAGAAGCGGCGGAACATCGGCCGCTGATCGCTCACTCCGAGGTAGAACCGGAACGCGTCGCGTACGTCCGTGACGTCTTTCCAGTCGGGCAGCATGTCTTTCACCAGTTGCTGCCCGTCAGGATTGGCGATCACGTAATACACGTGGAACAGGCTCACCGCGATCAGCACGACGCCGGCAACGCGGTGAACTATACCCCTGACTGCTTCATTGATGAACGCCGCGGCTAACCATGAGTTCGGATACCTTAGCGCGAATCCAGTAAGCACCAGGGTGAAGAAACTGATGAGCAGCGTCAGGTGCTGCGCCCGCTGCAGCGGAGACATGCGGAACAGAATGCGCGGCTGGCCGATGCGATGCAGCTTCAGCTTCTTGCGGAAGATGATGAGGTTGTGCAGCACCATGCCGCCGATTACGGCGACGATCATCCAGATATAAAACTTGCTGATGAGCGCAAGTATCTTGGAGCCGAAATCGGCTTTCTGCGTTCCATCCTGGTGGACCTTGGCAGCGATGAACTTCTGGTTCGCGCCCGGGTGACACTTACCGCAGGTTTCGGCCAGGTGCGCCGAGTTAATCTTCGACCGCGGATCGCTCGAAGGAAGAATGTCGTGCACACCGTGGCAACTGGCGCAGTTGGCTACTGTGTTTGAGCCAACTTTCGAAGCCATGCCGTGATAGCTGGAGAGATAACTGGACACACGGTTGCCGGCGATACCAAATTCATTCGAGAGCTTCACACTGGCGTGGCACGCGCCGCATGTGTTCTGCACGTTGGCCGCAGCTACTGCTGAATTGGGATCTTTCGGCGCCTTGATGGTGTGAATGCCATGGCAATCCGTACAGACCGGCGATTGCCAATTGCCACGCGCGATCTGCTGGCCGTGGATGCTGTCCTTGTAGTGCTGCGCCACATCGGCGTGACACTTGGCGCAAGTGTTCGGGACGTTGAACTTGAATACTGTGGACTTGGGATCGCCGCCACCCAGAATGTCGTGCGCCCCGTGGCAGTCGGTACAAACTGCGGCCTTCTCTGAACCGCCGGTAACGGCTTTACCGTGTACGCTTTGCTCGTAGGAGCTGAAAGTAGTGGAGCTGACTCCGGCCGAGCTCATCACCAGTTTCTGGCCGTGGCAGGCGCCGCAAGTTTGCGGAATATTCGTGTGCGCTACTTTCGATTTGGGATCGCTGGCCGGCAGAATGGTGTGAACATTGCCGTGGCAATCCTGGCACTTGGCGACGTTGGTGTTGCCTGCCGCTGCGGCTTTGGCATGGACGCCGTGATCGTAAGCTGTCCTGCTGATCGCTGTGGCAGGTCGCGCACTTGGGCATCACCGGCGTGGGATCATGCGGGAAAGCCTTAATGTCGCCGTGGCAATCGGTACAGCCAAAAGTGCTGTGAATCGAGGCCTTGAACGCTGCGTCGTCTACGTGCAGACTGACCTGTTTGCCATTCTCGTCTTTGGTCAGAGTTGCATCATTGTGACAGGCCAGACACTCCTCGTTGCTCATCTTGGCGGCGGCCTTGGGCTTGGCCGCCGCCCCGGCAAACGCAGTGAGTAACAGAAGAAGTGCTATTAACCAACCGCAACGCTTCACGGCATTCCTCGCTTTCAGCACATTGCTCAACTATCAAAAATGGCTGATTCACGGGCCAAGGGGCAGTGCGTGGCCTCACCGGAGGGCGTGACGGCGGTCACATAGCGGATGTTCGCGAGGAAGTCCGACAATGTGGGATATCGCCGGTGAAGTCACGTTCGTGCACCCTTGAAACCCTTCCCGACATATCGATTGTGAATACGCTTGCCAAAGCTCCAGGAACGTAAGAGAATCTCGTCAATCATCTTGGCCAGTTTTGCTGTAGGGGATCAAGAAAGCCACGCCGACATCGTCTAGGCGCAAGCCGTTTCTTGTTAAGTAGATTCTCTCGTTCACCGATTGGAACCGAGTTCCGGATGAGGAGTGGCGATGAGTTTAGTGAGGACTGGAAGTTTCCGTTTAGCCTTCATTCTGCTCGTAACCCTGGCCTTGGTGCCGGGCACGTTCGCGACTGATCCGGCGAAAACCCAGCCTCCGCAGGCCTCGGCTGCTCTTCCCGATGCTTCAGCGGGCCAGTATGCAGCAATCGACATTTGCCAGACCTGCCACCAGGAGATCTGGGAAAAGCACTTCGCCAATACTCCTCATGCTGCGCTGCTCAAAGGCGATCAGCACGGATGTCAGTCATGTCATGGACCCGGCGCAGGCGCACGTTGATGGCGGAGGCGACCCCACCAAGATCATTCGCTTTGAAACCCTGAGCCCCGCGCAAACAGCGGCGATCTGCACCAAATGTCATCAGTCCAGCCTGGAGACGCAGAACTTCTCGAAGTCGGAGCATCTCTCCAGCGGCGTCAGTTGCACGACCTGTCATAGCCCACATAAATCGACCGATGTGAATTTCATGCTGGTGAAGTCGCAGACCGAGCTTTGCTTCGGCTGCCACGCAGCACAGAAGGCGCAGTTCGCGCGTCCGTATCGTCATCGCGTGGAAGTGGGACTGATTCAATGCAGTGACTGCCACAACCCGCACGGGACCGAGCGAGGTGGCCAGGTCCGCACCGCTGCCGGACAGTTTGCGGTTTGTACCAAGTGCCACACCGATACCATGGGTCCCTTCGTCTTCGAGCATGCGCCGGTCAAGACGGACGAGGGATGCCTCTCCTGCCACACCCCTCATGGCTCGACTAACCCGCGGTTGCTGCAGGTGAATAACGTCAACTTCCTCTGCTTGCGATGCCACACGCCCAACATGAATGGTGCTGCAGGTAGGCCCATTGGGCCGAACCACGATCAGTCGACGAAGTACCAGGCGTGTACAACGTGCCACACCCAGATCCACGGTTCAAACTTTAGTCCGGTGTTCTTCCGCTAAGAGGACGCTATGCGATTTCCAATGATCTACCGATCGCATCGATGGCTCGGATTCGCGGTGGCCGGGCTGCTGTTAGCAAACCTAAGCTTCGCGCAGGCTCCGTCGGCCCCGCCATCGCCCACGCCGCCGTCCGATTCGCAAGAAGGTAAGGACATCGGCGGCTTTCACGTAACCCAATCCATCGAGTTTGGCGGCCGCATCAACGACACCACGGGCAGCACGCCGATGTATGACACCCTGGTGAATTATCAAAGTGGGGCACGCCTCCTTGAGCAGTCGCTGACCATGCAGGCCAAGGACCAGGAAGAGATCTTCGACACTCTCACCCTGTCGAGCTTTGGATGGGGTGGCGATCCCGAGCAGGCGGCGCGGCTGCGGATCGCGAAGTATCGCTGGTACAACTTCTCCGGCAGCTACCAGCATATGCAGAACTATTTCGATTACGACCTGTTTGCAAACCCGCTGAACCCGGCGCCACCCCCCGGCAATCCCTCGGTCCCGGTGCTGTTTTCGCCGCACAGTTACTTCGACCGGCAGAATCTCTACAACTTCGACCTGGTCGTTCTGCCGATGCACAAGCTGTCATTTCGCGCCGGCTACAACCGCAATCGCATCATCGGGCCTTCTCTCAGTAGCACCCATGAGGGAACGGACGCGCTGCTCAATGAAAACTGGAACAACCAGTTAAACGGATTTCGCTTTGGCGCCGACTGGCGCGCCAACGATAAAACCACAATCAGCTATACGCAGCTTTTGCAGTATTACACCGGCGGGACAACGGATTCCCTGAACCCGTATAACTCCTGGCCATTGTCGAACTCGACTTTGGTCAGCTTAGGATTGCCATGGTTCAACAGCGGCAGTCCATGCTCGGCGCCGTTGAAGAACGGTATTGCCAACCCGTCGTGCAACGGCTTCTTCAACTACAGCCTGTATCAGCACGAGCACACCTTTATTCCGACCGAGCAGCTCAACATGCGCTCGTCGTCGTTGAAATGGCTCGACTTCAACGGCCAATGGCAGTACAGCCATGCCCAGATGAACACGCCGCTGACGGCGATTTTCAATGGTTTGAGCAGTCGCACAGGTGAATTGGGCTACAACACCGCGGGCAGCAGCTCGAGCGCGAAGTGGAATTCTTCCTCGGGCGACGTCTCCGCCACCATCCATATCAGCGACCGTCTGCGACTGGTCGACGCTTTCCGCTTCCGCAACTTCAGTGTGTCGGGCGACTATCTCGACTACGAAAATAGCCTTTTCCCTGCTGCGCCAACCACGGCTTCGCTGCTGACGCCGGGGGCGTCCTTCCCGGGGAGCATCCTCACCCACGCGTCCGGTTCGCCTGCCGACATCATCAACGACCTCTATGCCAACCTGCTTGGGCAGTTGTCGTACGCCAACGATTTCCAGGTCCAGTACGACATCGCCCGTAGCTTCGGCGTGCGCGCCGGCTTCAACTGGACCCGACTGGACATTCAGCCCGGCGACAGCTACACGGCGGCGCTCGGCGATATCTACTACCCCAACAATCCCAACCGCGGCGAATGTGCAGGACAGCCTCTGAATCCAGATGGCAGTTGCACGTTCAGCGGCGTTCTCACCCCGTGGACCGATCCTCTGAGCGGAACCACGCAGCTCAACCGTTACACCGGCGTGCTTGGCGCCTGGTATCGCAAGGGAGCTCTGCACGCTGACGTCGACGCGGAATACGGCGCCGCCGATAACTGGATCTACCGTACCGACCCGCTGAACTTTTTCAACTTCCGGGGAAACATCTCGTATGCTCCGCGTCCGTGGCTGATGCTGGGGGGTAATTTCAACTATCAGAAGTCGAGCAACAACACGCCTGGTATCAACCTCGGCCAGCACAATTACATGACCATGGTGAATGCCACCATCATGCCCGGCAAGAAGTGGGGATTCGATCTGGCTTACAACTTCGAGGCTATCCAGCAGAACCTCTTCCTCTGCTTCCAGGACAGCACGCCTCCGCCGGGCTCGACCAGTTGCGCCGGCGACAGCTCACTGCTGCAGACCTTCGGCCTCTACCAGACGCATACGCAATATGGATACTTTGCGTTCACCCTGTCTCCCGTGGATCGCGTCAATATGCGCGTGGGATACAGTATCGTCGACAACCAGGGCAATACCACGGACTTCAACGCATTGCTGCCGCTTGGCCCGCTGGCCTCGACCTATCAGACTCCGCTGGCGACGGTGGAGGTCAAACTGTACAGGGGCGTAAGCTTCAAGGGCGGTTGGAATTATTACCAATATGGCGAAGGCTCATTCGTGGGACCGACGGCTGCCCGCTACTTCCACGCCAACAATACCACCCTCGCTGTGCGTTATGCGTTTTGAGCAGGTCCTGGAAACCTCAGGAAAAAACTACTCGCGGACGAAACAGTAACCGGGGACGGCGAGGACGGATGCTGCCTGATATTTCTCACTCGCTCATAAGCTCCGTGCAGGTCCTGGCTCAACATGTTCACCACCTGCATGCAGATGGTCCGGTGCTCACGCAGAAACTTCACAATATCTTTGCGGCGAACGAACACGACTTGAGAATCGTCAAGCACCTCGGCAGTCACTTCGTAGGGGGTATTGGAGAGGACAGCCCCCAGCCCCAGGACCTCGCCCGGTCCGGCGATACGCAACGTAAGCCTCTTGCCGCTTTCCGAGCCGATGGAAAGTTTGGCCCGCCCGTCGCAGAGAATGTAAATGCCACGCACTGGGCGGCCTTCGGCAAACAGGACCGCGCGCCGGGGATAAGAGGCAATGGACTTGATCTCATCGAAGTCCTGCAGCGCGTCTGTTGGCATATCACAGAACGGGCGGTCGGGCCGCGAATCGCAAGTCATGCAGCTGGTGGACTGACTCAGGCTTGCCATGATGTCTAGGTAATAGTTCCGCAGCAGTGTGCGGCGCAGTGATTGCAGTCACCCGTTATCGTGACCCTCTTCACATAGACCCGCAACTTGTTGCCCTGCATGGAACGAAGTGACGCACGAAAGTTATGCTGCGCCAGCCCTGCCAACCTTCAATTCCTACGGTGCCAGCGCCAGCGCCTTCAAAGCCGACTTGTTACGAATCAGCAGGGTCGAGCCTTTTGCCTGCACGATCTGTCTCTTCTTCAAGTCAGCAAAGAGCCGGGTTACGGTTTCGCGCGAAGTTCCGATCATTTGCGCGATCTCTTCGTGGGTAAGCGCAAGCTTCACTCGCGGCTCGGCTTTGGCAGCTTCCCCCGCTTTCGCGCTCCATTCCAACAACAGCTTGGCAAGCTTTTCGCTTGCCGAATGGGACAGCCCCAGCGACCGAATCTCGCGGCATGCGGTGTTGTATTTTTCGCTCAGTTGCTCAGCCACGCGCAGGCACGCGTCGCTGTGTTCGCGCAGGAAGCGCACAAAGTCTTCGCGCTTGACGAAGTTTACCTGGCAGGGATCGGCTGTCTCCGCAGTAAGTTCGTAGGGCTTGCCGCAGACCGAGGCGCTCAGTCCGAGGACTTCGCCGGGTTCGGCGATTTTCAAGATCAGCGTCTTGCCGTCGGTCGAGCAGATAGAGAGCTTCACCCGACCTTTGCATAGAACAAAGATTCCGCGAGGAGATTGACCTTCGACAAACAGCACCGCGCCCTTGGGATAGGCAGTAGCGTACTTGATGTGTTCGAACGTCTGCAGCGCCGCAGGCGGCAAGTCGCAGAAGATATGGTCGGCCCGCATCTTGCAGGTCAGACAATTTTCGATGATGTCGAGACCGTATGGTGATAGCACAATGCCCCCTGATGATTGCCGTATCTCGGGAGTGCGCATGGTGCGCACTTGCGCAATTCCGGGGTGCGAAGACCAAGCACTGCCGCCTTGCCTTCGACCGTCAAGTCGAAGTCACAGACGAGTGTGATCTCTGGCGCTGTCGTTCTGCTTCTCGCTTCAGAGATCCCGTGCAGCAATTGTGCGTGGCCCCCAGCATCGGAGTCTTGCTCCTTGATACCCTTCAGCAGACTGCTATTGCGCACATCGAACAAGTGCAGACATCACAACCGCGTGTGACGCAAGATACCTTTTTGGGGGCAATCCCAGGACTTTAAAAGACTTAACTTCAGGCTTCCACCGGAGAAGCAAGCCTCGAAATAACCATCGGCCAGTGTCGGCCATCACATGGACGTGGTTGCCGGTTACACGCCAACCGCTTCACCGGCAGCAACCCGCTGCGTGTCGAGCACCGTAGCGACGGCATGCAGCACTGAGGCCACGCGTACCGCGGCTAACACCTTCTCTTCACCGAATCCCTTTTCGCGCAATACTTTTTCGTGGGAATCGACGCATGCGCCGCAACCATTGATGGCGGACACCGCCAAACACCAAAGCTCAAAATCGAGAGGCTCGATTCCGTGGGTCCGGATCGCATTCATTCGCAGGCCCGCGCGCATCGTCTGATACTTCTCGTTCGACGAGAGATGCAGGAAGCGGTAATAGATATTGTTCATGCCCATCACGGCAGCCGCGGACTTGGCCGCCTCGAACGCCGGGGCTGACAGGTGAGACGCAGCTTCTTCGAGCGCCGTCGCTGTCAGATCTTCATTGCGCGACGTCATGGCACAGGCGACGACGGTTCCCCATAGCTGCTGTTGGTTCAGCTCTGTCTGGTTGGAAACAACGCTGGAGAAATTCAGCCGCATGTCCTTCGCGTAATCGGGAAGTGCTTCTATCAATGCATTCAGTGTCATTTTCTAAATTCCTTGTAACGGCAGAATGGCTCCGCCGGTTTGCACGACGGAGCCATCGATGAATCACGGTTAAACGCTTAGCGTTTCCTGGCCCTTCTGCCAATTGCAGGGGCAGAGCTCGTCGGTCTGCAGCGCGTCCAGCACCCGCAGCACTTCCTGGGGGTTACGTCCGACCGACAGATCGGTGACGTAGGCGAAACGAATGATGCCCTCGGGATCGACGATGTAGGTGGCACGCTGGGCCACGCCGGCGCTCTCGTCGATGATGCCGAGCTGCCCGGTCAGGTCGCGCTTGATGTCGGCCAGCATGGGGAACGGCAGGTCTTTCAGGTCCTCGTGATGGGTACGCCACGCGTGATGCACAAACTCAGAATCCGTGCTGCCGCCCAGGAGCTGAGCGTCGCGATCTTTGAACTCCTTGTTCAGCTTGCCGAACGCGGCAATTTCGGTGGGGCAAACGAAGGTGAAATCCTTGGGCCAGAAGAAGTAGACCTTCCACTTTCCCGGGAAATCCTCATTGGTGATTTCCTTGAACTCTTTGCCCTTGTCAAGGCTCACGGTTGCGGTCACTTTGAAATCGGGAAATTTCTCTCCAACACCTAACATGTTTAATAAGCTCCGTTTCTTCGAATTAATTCGAGTGATGCTGTATTTCCGCTTGCGCGCAGGCCTTACATATTCCCTGAATCTCAACGCTGAACTTCTCTACCCGAAAGCCCGCCGGCAGCCGGCCGCGCAGCTTCACGGGATCGATTCGCTCCACGTCGATGTCAGTGATGGACCGGCATCGCGTACAAACCAAATGATGATGAGGATGAGGATTGCCATCAATGCGCCAGCCATGATGCGGAGATACTTCGCGCAACATGCCGGCTTCGACAAACGTCTTGAGGTTCTTGTACACGGTCGCGAGCGAGATCGACGGCAGCTCTTCTTTTACCCTGTCGTAGATTTCCTCAGGAGAGTAGTGGCCAGGACCCGCCATCAGGGCTTCGTAGATCTTCTGCCTCTGATGGGTCGCTGCCAGGCCGTGCTCTCGGCACAGCCCGAGAAACTGGTTGTAGGCGTCCCGGCGCATATCTAATAGATGATAAAAATTATCAAACGATTCAACTTGTCAAACGCGAACAGCGACCATCGGCCAGCTGCTCTCCACTAAACTAAATACAGTAATGGAAGCACATCCCACAATCATGACCTTTCGGAGAATTTGCGTATTCTGCGGTTCCAATTTGGGAGACCGTCCCCTATACCGCGCCGCGACTGAGCAGCTTGCATCCCTGCTGGTGCAGCGCGGTATCGAATTGGTTTACGGAGGCGGCAACATCGGCCTGATGGGAGTGCTGGCCGATACTGCCCTTGCGAGCGGCGGAACGGTGATCGGAGTGATACCGGAGTCTCTGATGGCCCGCGAAGTTGGGCATCGTGGACTGACCGAGTTGCGCGTAGTCAGCTCGATGCACGAACGCAAGGCGCTGATGTCGGACCTCTCGGACGCCTTCATCGCTTTGCCCGGCGGATTCGGCACCTTCGAGGAGTTCTGCGAAGTTGTGACCTGGTCGCAACTCGGCATCCACGAGAAGCCATGCGGCCTGCTGAACGTCGCTGGCTACTACGACCCTCTATTGCGCCTGTTCGACAACGCCGTGACGCGAAGGATTCCTGCATCCCGAAAACCGCCGGCTTGTTGCTCGACGCGCGATGATCCGGAACGTCTGCTGGAGAAGATGGCGCAGTTCAAGCCGACGCACGCCTCCAAGTGGATCGGCAGAGAAGAGCGGTAAGAGGTTGTCATCCCGAGCGGAGCCGAGGGATCTGCAGTCTCCTCGCCGGCGCAAACTGCCTCGCGTGAGCGGCGCGTGAAGAAACTGCTGGTCTCTCGGCTCCGCTTCGCTCCGCTCGGGATGACAGCTCAAAGAAAAACATCGGAAGATTCATCGACCGGGCGCTCTGCCATCGCCGCCTCTGCCGTCCCTTCCTCGAGCAAGTACTTCTGCACGAACAGCACGGTCGTATAGAACTGGAAGTCGGCGTTCTTCTTCTTGGCGAAGCCGTGACCCTCGTCTTTCGCCGCCAGGTACCACACCGGCGTGCCGTTCGCCTCGAGC
Organism: uncultured Acidobacteriaceae bacterium; assembly: GCA_963819645.1. Taxonomy (GTDB): domain Bacteria; phylum Acidobacteriota; class Terriglobia; order Terriglobales; family Acidobacteriaceae; genus CAVVDY01. The sequence goes on along the minus strand of CAWFWZ010000001.1, from coordinate 334,393 downwards.
GCCTTCACCATCTGGTCGGCTTCGCTCTTCGGCACGCGCGGATCGTTCGCTCCAGCCACCACCATCATCGGCTTGGTGATCTGCTTTACGTGATTCATGGGAGCGATGCTCTCCAGGTAGGCACGCATCTTGGGATCGCGCTCATCGCCGTACTCCACGCGGCGAAGATCGCGACGGTACGCCTCGGTATGCTCCAGGAACGTCACCAGGTTCGACATGCCCAACCACGTCGACCGAGCAGGCAATCCGATCGTTATAACGAGTGGCAATCGCCAGTGTCATGTGGCCGCCATAGCTGCCGCCGGTGACCATCACGCGCTTCGCGTCCAGTTCTGGTTGAGCAGCAATCCAGTCGAAAAGCGCGCCGATATCTTTGTAGGTGTTCTCGCGCAGAAATCCGTTGTCCAGCTGGGTGAACGATTTGCCGTATCCCACCGAGCCACGCACATTGGGATAGATCAACGCGACTCCCATTTCGTTCAGCAGGTAATTGTTTCGTCCCAGGAAGGTCGGCCGTGACTGTCCCTCGGGCCCACCGTGAATCACGATCGCGACCGGATACTTGCCCGCGGCCGGCTTTGCCTTCGGCATATACAACCAGCCCGAAATTTCGCGGCCATCGAAGCTCTTCCAGGTGATCAGCTTCGGCTCGCACGAAGCTTTGCGGATTGATTCCTCCGGTCTCGCTGTGGGTCCAACGCTCAATTTTGCGGGATTGAATATCGACGGAATAGATGTCGGAGGGCGATTGCGCGCTATTGAGACTGAATGCCAGATCGCGGTTGTTTTCGTGCCAGCGCAGGCGGTCGCTGATCACTCCCGTCGGCAACTTGGGCAAGTGCCAGCTCTTTGCCGGTCTGCGTGTCCATGACGTGCAGAGAACTAATCCCGTTCTCGTTTAGGGCAAACGCGATGTTGCGGCCGTCCCATGAGAAAGCTGGGCATCTTCAATGTCCCACTTGTAATCGGTGAGATACTTCAGCGTCTTCGTCGCCAAGTCCATGTAGGCCAGGCGCAGAAACTCGCTGTCTTTGTCGGTGATAAGGTAAACGCCTTTGCCGTCGCGGCTGAAGCCAACTGCCGTATAGAAAATCTTTTCCGCAGCTTTGGGTGTCAGCTCTGTTTTCTGACCGGTCGCGGCGTCGACAAGCCAGAGATAGCTTTCATTGACCGAGACGTAATTCTCCGCCAGCAGTGTGCGGTCGTCAGGCGACCAGCCGCGCGCGTGCCAGCCGCCGCCGAGATTTTCCGCGATCATTTTGTCGCTGCTCTTGTCCTGCGGGTTCATCACATAAAAGTCGAGATCAGCGTTGTCGCGCCTGGTGCTGGCATAAGCGATGCGATCGCCGCGGTTCGACCACGCAAAATCACTGTTGCGCGACTTGCCGTCGGTGAGCATGGTTGTCTCTCCACTGGCTAGGTCGAAGCGGAAAATCTGGAACCACTCGCCGCCCCCGATATCCTTGCTGAACAGGAAGTAGTCTCCCTTGTGCGGCTGATAACCGGCATCCGCCACTCGGTCGGCGAAGAAGGTGAGCTGCGTCCGAGCTCCGCCCGGGCATTGCGACCTCATGTACCTGGACGGTGTCGCCAAAACGAGTACCCATCAGGATCTCGCGCCGTTGTGGATGCCAGGCCCACATCAAAGCGCTGCGATACTCCGTGTAGCGATCAGCCTTCTCGGCGATGGAAGCCGGAACGGGAGGAATATTCTGCAGTGTGAGCGAATCGTTGGGGCGAACCATTCCCTCCTGCGCATGCAGAAAGGGTGAGACAATGAGTGCAGCAACAAGAAGAGCGCGACGAAGCACACTTACCTCCCGCTCCTCACCCAACTCAAGGCTAATCGCGGAGGAACCTGCTGTAAAGCGCGGCACGCTCACAGTTGACCATGCCGACACCTCCGTCGCCGGAGTGTTACTTGTGAATCGTTTTGTGCTGGGTGGCGTCTAATTGAGTTAAGCTAAATTGTCCCCAGGGAGTGTATATGGCAGGAAGCTCAAGAACCAGCTTCAGCAAACGTCAGAAGGAGCGCGCCCGCCAGGAAAAACAGGCGGAGAAAGCGGCGCGAAAAGCGCAGCGTAAGCAGGAAGGGGGTTCGCCCTCGGAAACCCCGTCGGAAAACCCGGCCGAACTGACGATCACCCATGATGAGGACGGCCAGCCGGTCGGATTCGATTTCCACGATTTCAACAGCTGAACCCGCACCGCGTATTTAAGCAATCAACCGATCCGTATATACAAAGGAAAGCCCCGAGCATCGGGGCTTTTGCTTTGCCAGTTGCTAGTTGCTAATTACTGTATTTCTATCACCGGTCCGACTTGGCTCCTCACCTCGCCAACGCGTTCGATGACGTGCCGGGTGAACTTGAACAACGAACGCGCATGCGGCGACTGGTCGCCTTCCAGCACGATCGGCTGGCCGGAGTCGCCTCCCTTACGAATATCGGGGTCGAGCTCGATGCTGCCCAGGAACGGTACGTTGAATTGTTGCGCGGTGCGCTCGCCTCCGCCCTTGGAAAATATGTCGATCTCTTTGGCGCAATGTGGGCAGACGAAGTAGCTCATGTTCTCGACGATGCCCAGGATGTCGACCTTCACCTGCTTGAACATCTCGATCGCCTTGCGCGCGTCCTGAAGCGACACGTCGCTGGGCGTTGTGACCACCACGGCGCCCGTGACCGGCACGGTCTGCACCAGTGAGATCACCACGTCTCCGGTGCCCGGAGGCAGATCGATGATGAGATAGTCGAGCTTGTCCCCACTCCACCTGTCCCAGAAACTGGCGGATGATGGAGTGCAGCATCGGCCCGCGCCAAACCAGCGGTTTGTCACCGGGGCTGAGGAATCCCACCGAGATCACCTTCAGACCGTAGCGTTCGGGCGGCAGAATTCGGTCTTCGCCAACTACATTCGGCGCGACGCTGGTGCCCAGCATGAGAGGAACGTTGGGGCCATAGACGTCGGCATCAAGCAATCCGACCTTGAAGCCCATGCGAGCAAGAGCGATGGACAAGTTGACGGCGATCGTGGTTTTGCCGACTCCGCCCTTGCCGGAACCGACAGCAATGATGGAATCGACTCCGGGCAGCGGCTGCGGGCCGGCGGGCTCGTGACCCGGTCCATGGATATGAGAGCTCACGTGTGAATACCTGCTTAGGTGTGGATTAGAAGCGTAATTCTTGATTATATCCGCCCGCGCAGGTGACCCGGCAGCGAGCTACTTCCGTTCGTAGTGGATCTTGAACTCGGGCGACCACTCGCCGTTCTTCTGCAGAAACACGGTGAACCAATAGGCATTGTCGCCGTCGCGCACAATGGTGGAACGAATGTGCGTGACCTTGCCGTTTGCACTCGTTAGATCGAAGTCTTGCCGCAGGGTTTTGCCGTCCGCATCGGGCACGGCAGTTCCGATGGTGAGGTCGCCTTCCGCGCTAGTGTAGTAAAAGCCGATTGTCTTTGTGGCTGCGTTATAGGCGTAGAAGCCGTTGTAGTGCGGCTGCCCATTGAACTTGGTGACGAACTCGATCGCCTGATGATTCGGCGCCCACGTTATGTTGTTCTCGACATGAGTGACCTGCCCATCCGGTGTCCCGTCCGGACTTTTAATGTCAGCCACCCAAGTGCCTCCGACTAACCAGGCGACGGGATCGAGTGGCGAACCCTTCGCAGCTTCGGTTTTCTGCTGTGCGAATACGCTGAACCCGAATAGCACCAGAAAAGCCAACACAACACTTTTGTAGCCACTTGGCATATGTTCCTCACCCGGCGGTCCACGCCGTCGATCTGAATTTGCCTGCGATTGTGGAGATTCGGAATCATTGCACGTGTTCTCGTCACTGGCAACTTCACTCGCCGTAGCCGTCCGTCGCCCATCCCCCGCCGGTAGCGACTTGTCCCCGGCTGCTACGAATCTTAAGCTGGAGCATCCAAAAGGAATCCTTAGTCTCGGAGAACGACGACATGAAGATCGCGAACGACGTCACCGAACTGATTGGTCATACGCCGCTGGTGCGGCTGAACAAAGTCACTGCCGGCTCGAAGGCCACCATCGTTGCCAAGCTGGAGAGCTTCAACCCGTGCGCCAGCGTCAAAGACCGCATCGGCGTAAGCATGATCAACGAGGCCGAGAAGGCCGGCAAGATCACCCCTGGTAAGACCGTGCTCATCGAGCCGACCAGCGGCAATACTGGAATCGGCCTGGCATTCGTCGCTGCGGTGAAGGGCTATCGGCTCATCGTCACCATGCCCGACAGCGTCAGTCTCGAGCGTCGAATTCTCCTTCGCGCATTCGGAGCCGAGGTCGTTCTGACCCCCGGGCCCGAAGGGGATGAAAGCGGCGATCGCCAAGGCCAACGAGTTGCTGGAGAAGACGCCCAACAGCTACATGCTCGGTCAGTTTGACAACCCGGCCAACCCGAAGATTCACTTCGAAACGACTGGGCCCGAGATCTGGGAAGACACCGACGGCAAGGTCGACATCCTCATTTCTGGTGTAGGCACTGGCGGTACACTGACCGGCGTCGCCGAATACATCAAGCCCAAGAAGCCGTCGTTCAAGGTGGTGGCGGTTGAGCCCGAGGAGAGCCCGGTACTTTCCGGCGGCCAGCCCGCTCCGCACAAAATCCAGGGAATCGGCGCCGGCTTTGTTCCCAGCATTCTGCGGACCGACGATATCGATGAAATCGTGAAAGTGAATGCCGACGATGCCATCGTTATGGCTCGCCGCCTGTCGGCTGAAGAAGGCCTGCTGATGGGCATCTCGTCAGGAGCCGCCGTCGTGGCTGCATTGCGAGTTGGAGAACGCCAAGAGAACGCCGGCAAGCTGATCGTGGTCGTGCTGCCGTCGTTCGGCGAGCGTTACCTGAGCAGCGTGCTCTTCCAGCAACTGCGCGAGGAGGCAATGGCGATGACGGCAGAACCCGTTACTATATAGACCCATGCGCTCGTTCTTCTTCCACATGCGCGAAGATATCGCTGCGGTACTGGAGCGCGATCCTGCGGCGACCTCGGGGCTGGAAGTTATCCTCCTCTACTCCGGACTGCACGCGCTGTGGTGGTGGCGCATCTACCATTGGCTCTGGCTGCATGGCATGCGCTTCCCCGCGCGATTCCTCTCGCAGGTCGCGCGCTGGATCACCGGAATCGAGATCCATCCCGCAGCCCAGATCGGCCGCCGCTTTTTCATCGATCACGGCATGGGAGTGGTGATTGGGGAGACCGCCGAAGTCGGCGATGATGTGACCCTGTATCAGGGTGTGACACTGGGGGGCACCGGAAAAGAGTCGGGAAAGCGGCATCCCACAGTGTGTGACAACGTGGTCGTCGGCGCAGGAGCGAAGATCCTTGGCTCAATCACCATCGGCGCCAATTGCCGCATCGGTGCCGGCTCCGTCGTGCTGCGCAGCGTTCCGCCCGATTCCACCGTCGTCGGCGTGCCCGGACACATCATTCTGCGTCACGGGCAACGCGTGGTCATCACCGATCCTAAACAGATCAACGATCCTCTCTCGGAGGCGCTCGCCGCGGTGGCCATGGAGGTCAAGACTCTCCGCGCCGAACTGCGCAAGCTGCAAGGGCGTGAGCACGAAGCCCACTCCCGACCGCGATGGGCTCGACCGGGCGATGGAGATTGAGATCGAGTATCAGATTTGAGGAAGCAATTGGTGATCAGCAATTGGCAGTTGGCAATTCGCGATGACCAATTTCCGGAAGCCCGCAGGGCGTGCGATGACAGCCCAGCATGCAGCGAAGCGGAATGCTGGGTAAAGCGTCCATACAAAATTCCTGAGTCCCTTCAGGGACGACACACTTCCCTCATACAAAACACTGTTGAGTGAATGCCCCGACTCCGCGAAGCGGAGGTAATAATCTAGCCCAGCATGGAGCGCAGCGGAATGCTGGGTAATTTCCCCCTGGCCCTCGAGTCCCTTTAGGGACGACACAAGAAGCAGATCCCTCGTTGGCTTCGCCTCCTCGTGATGACAAGCACGAACAAGGCTGCTCACAATTTAACGCGCATCACCACCGCATCTTCTTCCGGAGCGCGATAATACTTCGGCCGCCTGCCTTCTTCTGCGAATCCCCACTTCGCATACAACCCGCGCGCCGCGACATTCGATTCGCGCACTTCGAGCAAGACATCTGTGACTCCGCGCTCCCGCGCCTTTTCCAACACTTCCCGAATTAGCCGATCTCCAATTCCCTTTCGCCGCAACTTAGGATCAACAACCACATTCTCAATCTCCCACTCCCCATCGCCGCAACGAGCAATGACGAATCCCACGACCGCATCTTTGCACGCAACCAGCGCCACACGCTCCGGCGCTTCTGCTGCAAACAGCGCGTCATATTCGCGGGCGCTCCAATGGGCAGCAGATTCCGACTCATCTGCCAACGCCATCATCTTTGCAATGTCATCGGCGACGGCCACACGAATCAACATCGCGTCACCGTTTCGGCGCGGAGAAGATTTCCGCATCCGAGCGGCGAATATAGTTCGCGTCGAGTGTGGCAACATCGGCAAGCTCGCCCGCTATGAACTTCGACAGACCGAATCGTCCAACGTCGTCGGCGTGTACCGGCCCCACCTGCTGTGCAGCCGCTCCCAGCGCAACTAACGCGTCCACTACCTTGGCATCGGGACTCAAGACCGTCGCCTTGCCTGAAGCCGCTCGACGCAAACGCCTCGAGCTTCGATATGTACTCACGCACCACCGAAGCCCGCGACTCGACAATCATGAATTCGCCAACGTAGACCTCGCCGCGTCCAGCATCCAGCGCGACCGAGACGTGTCCATCGTGAGGGCCGCGAACAACCGCCACCGCCTCCAGCATCGACACCGCTACCAGCGGCTTCTGCAGCACCTCTGACAGACCTTTCACGGTCGCGAGTCCAACGCGTAGCCCGGTGAACGATCCCGGGTCCGGACACCACGACGAAGGCGTCGATCTGCTCTTTCGTGAGTTGTTGATTGGCGAGAAGCTCCGCAATCACCGGCATCAGTCGAGCGGAATAGGTTCCGCCCTCAACCGTCGTCACTTGCAGAGCTGTAAATGAATTCTCATCACCGCGACACAACGCGACGCTGCCGTTGCGGCCTGAGGTATCGATGGCAATCAGCAGCATGGTTCAGACGCCGATCGGCGCTTCTTCCACCAGTTCAAGCAGCACGCCGCCCGTGCTCGAAGGATGCACGAAGACATACATGTGTCCACCGGCGCCGATTTGCACTTCTTGATTGATGAGCCGCGTGCCGGCTGCCTTAAGCTCTTCCACGCGCTCCACCAGGTTGGTCACCTGCAACGCGACGTGGTGCAGGCCGGGGCCGCGCTTCTCGAGAAACTTTGCGATCGTCGAATCGGGCGAGGTGGGCTCCAGCAACTCGATGCGGCTTTCGCCGACCGGAACCATGGCGACGCGGACCTTCTCGCCTTCGACGACCTCCTCGGGCATGACCTCTAACCCGAGCGTCTGGTAAAACTTTTTCGCTTCGGCCAGCGACCTGACCGCGATTCCCAGATGATCGATCTCCATCATTATGGCTTCCCCAACTCACCAACAATCTCTTCCACCAGAGAATACGGATCGCGCTTGTGCTCGGCAACCTCCGCCGCATATTGTTCCGCCTTGCCATCGTCGAGAAACGTCGACAGCACACGCTGAAACAGCGCATCGCGCAGCATCTCAGTTAGCCGCTGCCGCCAATTCTGTGCGCGCCGTTCGCGGGCCATACCGCTCTGTTCCAGGTACTCGCGATAGCTTTCGATGGTCTGCACGAGTTCGGCAATCCCTGTTCCCTCGCTGGCAACCGTCTTCACAATCGGCGGAACCCAGTTGTCGTGCCGCAGCGCCAGCGACTGCATGGCGCGAATCTCACGCTCCACGCGCTCGGCGCCTTCGCGGTCCGACTTGTTGATGACGAAGATGTCGGCGATCTCCATGATGCCGGCCTTGATCGTCTGCACATCGTCGCCCATGCCGGGCACGAGAATCGACGATGGTCACGTCCGCCAGGCGCACGATGTCGACTTCATCCTGCCCGACGCCGACGGTCTCGATCATCACCAGGTCGCGGCCGCTGGCATCCATCACGGTCGCAACGTCGGCGGTGGTGCTGGCCAGTCCTCCGAGCGAGCCGCGCGTAGCCATGCTGCGAATGTAGATTCCGGCGTCGGCGTAATGCGAAGACATGCGAATGCGATCGCCAAGGATCGCTCCGCCGCTGAACGGGCTGGTGGGATCGACGGCCACAATGCCGATGGTCTTGCCCTGCTTGCGATACTCGCGCGCGATCTGATCGACCAGCGTGCTCTTACCCGCGCCCGGGCGAACCGGTCAGGCCGATCAGCAGCGCATTCCCGCTAAACGGAAACACCGCCTTCAGCAGTTCGGTAGATTCCGGCGTGCGATTCTCCACCATCGAGATGGCACGTGCCAGCGCACGCGGATTCCCTTCGCGCAGGCGGGTGACAAGGTGCTGTAGGTTAGGCTCAGATTTCACGGTTGACAGAACAGATTATCAGGAGGAGCAGGGATGCGGCCGTTTTCGACGACTCTTTCGAATGAGTTATCGAGTCTTTTCGATTTGTCATCACGAGCGAAGCGGGGGATCTGTTCTCGTCTCCCCCCCACAGGCGTCAATGGAGTCATACGGGTGTCACAGCGAGCGCAGCGCCGACTCAGACGTCATCACCACCTAACGCCTTGTCATCACGAGCGAAGCGAGGGATCTGTTCTCGTCTGCGTAACCACTGGTGTCAGTGGAGCCCACGGCTTTCCCCACTCCGCCGCCAAGTCATCCCATGTCGGGTTATTCCGCTCAATCAGCGCAACGCGTTTCGCCCGGTCAAGCCCTTTGATCTTTTTCTCGCGTCCGATCGCATTATTGACGTACTGGAAGCATTCGTAATAGACAAGGCGATTTATCCGATACCGCTGCGTGAAACTCTCGTATTCTCCGCTCTTGTGCTGCATCACGCGCCGAAAGAGGTTATTCGTTACTCCGGTGTAGCTTCGGCGGGATAGGCTGGACATTATGTAGACGTAGAAACGCTTTTCCTCAGCCATAATGCTTCTATTGGAAAACGAGAACAGATCCCTCGTCCGCCGCGGCGGACTCGTGATGACAATTCAAAAGAAGAATGGCATGGACAAGTCCACCGTTCCGTGACGAGCGACACATGCTATTGTGCGCGGACGCAACAGCGACGTATTCGGAAAGCAATCCTTATTGGGTTGTCATGACGAGCGAAGCGAGGCATCTGCTCTCGCCTGCTCAACAATTGCGGCTGGCGCAGGAGAACAGGTCCCTCGCGCCGAAGCGGCCTCGTGATGACAATTCAGGAAAGAATTGCATGGATCACCCAACGGTCTCGTGAGGGACGACACATGCAATTGTGCGCGGACGCAACAGCAGCGCCGTTCCGAGAAAAACGCCCATTTGTTTTGTCATCACGAGTCCGCCGCGGCGGACGAGGGATCTGCTCTCGTGTGTTCCCAGTCTGGTGTGATTACCTGAGCGTTCAGAGGGAGCTTGCAGTGCAAACAATGTCGAGTGAAGGTGTTGTAGCCCCACCACTTCGAATCTGCGAAAAACGGGTTCCCGCAGCGTGGGCATCGGAACCGGATAAACCAGTTGCCCGCAATCATGACGCAAGCCATAGATCCTGCTGTCACTGTCGCGACCACGACCGTGGCAAGCACTGATGTTCCGAACAGCCGTTCTACTAATAGGCTGAATGCGAGCACGAACGGCACGCACGCGACGAAGGCGAACAGGCTCCAGTTTCTCCGCCTTCGGTACTCGCGCCACGGGTCGATGACCTGCGTCATAGGCGATGTTGCTACCACAGAACTCAATCCTTCAATATCTGCCGCGCAATCACCAGCCGCTGAATCTCACTCGTCCCCTCCCCGATGGTGCACAGCTTCACGTCGCGATAAAACTTCTCCGCCGGATAATCCTTGATAAACCCATATCCCCCGTGAATCTGCACCCCTTCGTTCGCAGCCTTCACCGCGACCTCGCTGGTGTACAGCTTCGCCATCGACGATTCCAGCGTCGTCTTCATGCCGGCGTCTTTCATCGAAGCAGCACGCATAGTCAGCAAACGAGCGGCATCTATCTCCGTCGCCAGATCGGCCAGCTTGAACCCGATGGCCTGAAACTCGCTGATTGCCTGACCAAATTGCTTGCGCTCTTTCGAATAATTCAGCGCCGCTTCGTACGCGCCCTGCGCCATGCCCAAGCCGAGCGCCGCAATCGAAATGCGTCCGCCATCAAGCACCTTCATGGCATCGATGAATCCGTCGCCTTCCTTGCCCAGCAGGTTCTCGGCAGGAATCTCGCAGTCTTCGAAGATCAGCTCCGAAGTATCACTGGCGCGCAGGCCAAGCTTGTTTTCTTTCTTGCCCGCGCGAAATCCCTTGGTTCCCTTCTCGACGACGAATGCCGACAGTCCATGCGTGTGCGCCGTCTTGTCGGTGACGGCGATCACTACGGCCACGTCGGCGTAATGCCCGTTGGTGATGAATGTCTTCGTCCCGTTCAGCACCCAGTTCTTGCCGCGCCGTACGGCCGAGCAGCGCGCGCCGCCAGCGTCCGATCCCGATCCCGGCTCCGTAAGTCCCCATGCGCCGATGAACTCGCCCGTCGCCAGCTTCGGAATGTACTTGCGCCTTTGCTCCTCATTGCCCGCAATGAAGATATGATTACTGCCCAGCGAGGTATGCGCTGCGACGATGATGCCTACCGAGCCATCGACACGCGAGAGTTCCTCAATCGCGCAGACGTACTCGACGTAGCCCATACCCGAACCGCCGTACTCGGTCGGGAAGATGATACCCATCAGTCCAAGCTTGCCGAGCTCCTTGACCGTCGCCATCGGGAACTCGCTGGCCTCATCCCACTTCATCACGTTGGGCGCGATCTCGCTCTGGGCAAAGTCGCGCACCATCTTCTTTAATTGCAGTTGCTCGTCGTTGAGCTGGAAGTCCACGCTATCTCCTTGGGTCGCTGCCCCTGTTCCCTGCTCGGGTAGCTGTGCTGGGGCAAACTAGTGGTTATAACACAGCAGAGGCCGCGCGAAGTCCCGCATTCGTCACGCACGTGTCACGCATTTTCATAATGGGAGCCGTGGATAGCATGCGAATGGACATGTGGCTTTGCGCAGCACGCTCTCGAAAACGCTACAGCGATGTTAAACTCTGCTGATGTTTACAAAGCTGCTGCCAACCGCCATTCTGCTTGGGGCCGCTGCTCTAGCCAGCGGGCAAGCTGTGCCAACGCCTGATGTACCCGACAAGATCAAAGCGCCGGCTAACGAACAAGTCGTGTTGATGGCCCACGGGGTGGGCGCGCAGATTTATGTCTGTCACGCGGGAGCCGACGGCAAACCTGCGTGGTCCTTGAAGGCGCCCGAAGCAGAGCTACGCGACGCTCAAGGTGCGGTTATTGGCCACCACTCCGCCGGGCCAACCTGGAAAGACAAGGATGGCAGCGAGATCACCGGCAAGGCTGTAGAGCGGGTAAATGCGCCAGAGTCGGCATCGATTCAGTGGCTGCTGGTGGCCGTCACCGACCATTCCGGCAAAAAGAAGGGCGTCCTCACCCACGTAAACAGCGTTCAGCGAATTAACACTCAGGGCGGCATGCCTCCCGCGGACGCCGATTGCAATACTTCGAAACTGAATACGGAAGTGAAAAGTCCTTACAGCGCCGACTACTACTTCTACGCTCCCGCCAAGTGAAAGAAATGGACACCGTTCGCATGGATCTCTGGCTCTGGGCCGCGCGCTTTTTCAAGACTCGCGCGCTGGCCAAGAAGGCCTGCGAGCTGGGCAGGATCGAGGCCAACGGCCATCCTGCGAAAGCTGCCCGCGAAGTTCACGTTGGCGACAAGCTGAAGATCACCAACGACAGTGGCGACTTTCAAGTCGAAGTGCTCATCGTCAGCGACGTGCGCGGACCCGCAGCCGTGGCGCAGACCATGTATCGCGAATCGGACGAGAGCCGCCTGTCGCGCCAGAAAGCAGCGGAAGAGCGCAAGGCTGCGCACATGTTTGAGCCTATCCCACAAACCAGGCCATCGAAGCGCGATCGGCGAAAGATTATCCAGTTCCGCGGCGACACTCGTAATCGCTAATCCGTCGAACTCACGGGTCAGGCGCCTTCGTCAGCTTCGCCAAGGCATTCAGGTCATCGGCATTGACGTCGCCCACAGCGAAGTAACACAATCCGTCGCTACTCCAGCTGCGCACATCGAACGAATGTGCGCTCTGCTGATCGTTCCTGCATTCGCCATTCGCTTCCGTCTTCTGGAAAATGAAAACCGAGAGTTGGTGCTGGCGCAAACGGAACAGCAGCTCGGCTGACGGTGTCTGGTTGACGTAGCTCATGCGACCTCCCACCAGCGTGAAAGGCGTGCCTTGAAGCTCGGGTAGATCGAAGGTAAACGGCAGCTTGCCTTCGAACCACGGCTTCACCGTGTGCCGGTCAGTGGAAACCACATCGACGGGATTACTGCTGGCCAGCGTGGCTACGTGCTGATCGATGAGCTCGCTCACCAGTTGCCGCTCGCGCATGTGGGTGCGGAAATGCATCGTCCACAGCGACACGCCCAGTACTGCGATTAGTAGTACTGCCAGGGCAGGCGCCCAATTCCATATGTGAGGCCGCGTTTTCTTGCGGCGAATGCTCTGCTCAATGCGCGCGCGAAATGCCGGATCGGGGCTGAACCGCACGCCTGCCGATTTGACAGCCCGCTTCAGTTGCAAACGTTCGAGGGCGCCGGCCGCGCAGGTAGCACACTCGCGCAGGTGCACTCGAAGCTGGCGCTCTTCGTCAGCCGTCAGTTCGCCGTCGAGATACGCGTCGAGTTTTTCCGTCCAGTGTTCACTCGCCATTTCGAGCACCTTGCAGCTTCATGACCGCTTCGCGCAGTGCGCGGCGCGCACGCGACAGGCGCGACATCACGGTGCCCATTGGGACGCCAAGAGTCGCCGCAATGTCGCGATACGACATCTCTTCAATTTCACACAGCAAAAGCGCCTCGCGATAGTTCACCGGCAGACATATCGAGCGCACGGTGGATCAGGTCTATATCCGTTCGCCGTAATAAATTGCTCTCGGGCGTTTGCTCTACGACTGCGACCACGTCTTCCCCGTCTTCATCCTCCAGCGGCACGGATTGCCTCATTCCAGAGCGCGACGACAGAAACGTGTTCCGCAGAATCCGATACATCCACGCGCGAAAGTTCGTTCCCGCCTGATACGACGAAAACGCTTTGAGCGCCTTGGCATAGGTTTCCTGAACCAGGTCCTCCGCCTCTTCGCGGTCCTGCGTCAACCAGCACGCGAAATTATAGAGCCGGTCAAAGAGCGGCATTGCCAACTCTTCAAACGTCTCCGGCGGCAAGTCCTGTCGCGACACGACATACAGACTAAACCAACCTGCGCCGAATTTATTCCCAAAGAAGAATTCAACCGACTTGGAATAAAACGCGAGCTCCGCAGTTATAAGCGGCAGTTGCAGTTGAACTTCTGGAGGATGGCGATGTCACAACACGATCGCGATGAGATTGTTTTCGACCACAACCATGACGGAATCGACCGGCGCGGGTTTTTGAAGTGCATGGCGTGGGCAGGCACCGGCGCGCTCTGCGTCATGTCGGGCGGAGTGATGAAGTCTTACAGCCTAGGGTCGCCGTGGGCACACAAGGCGGCCAAAGGCGAGTTGAGCTTCGTGCAGATCAGCGACAGTCACATGGGCTTTAACAAGCCCGCCAATCCGGATGTGGCCGCAACCCTCAAGGCCGCGGTGGACAAGATCAATGCTCTTTCGATTCCGCCGGAGTTCATGCTCCACACCGGCGACATCAGCCATCTGTCGAAGCCAGAAGAATTCGACAACGTCGACCAGATCCTCAAGTCGGCGCGCGCGCGTGATGTCTTCTTCGTTCCCGGCGAGCACGATGTGCTGGAGGAAGACGGAGCAACCTATCGCGAGCGCTATGCCAGGAACACAAAGGGCGATGGCTGGTACAGCTTCGACAAGAAAGGCGTGCACTTTATCGGCCTGGTGAACGTCATGAACCTCAAACCCGGTGGACTTGGAACGCTCGGCAAGGATCAGCTTGAATGGCTCGAGGACGACGTCAAGCCGCTATCAGCCAGTACTCCGATCATTGTCTTCGCGCATATTCCGCTATGGTCGGTGTATCCGGAGTGGGGCTGGGGAACCGACGACAGCGCACAAGCTCTCTCGTACCTGAAGCGCTTCGGCTCTGTGTCGGTGCTGAACGGGCACATTCATCAGACTATGCAGAAGGTCGAAGGCAACGTGACGTTTCACACTGCGACATCGACTGCTTTCCCGCAACCCAAGCCAGGTTCGGCGCCATCGCCGGGCCCGATGAAAGTTCCTGCAGAACAGTTGCGCAACTTGCTCGGGATCACCGACGTGACGTATGTCCAAGGCAAGCACGCGCTGGCGGTTACGGATTCGACGCTGGAGACAACTGCAGCAGCTAATGCCTATTAATTCAGAAGGGAACTACACAATGAAATGGACTGGTAAGCTTTTTGTCTTGTTAGGACTCGTGTGCCTGCTCGCCGCGGGCACTATACAGCGCGGGGTCGCCGCAGATGCGCCGAAGGGCGCTGAAGTCAACATCGACAATTTCAGCTTTTCGCCTGCGACCATCACGGTGAAGGCGGGCACAGCTGTGACCTGGACCAACCGCGACGACATTCCGCACACCGTGGTCGCCGATGACAAGTCGTCGTTTAAGTCGAAGGTGCTCGATACCGGCGACAAATTTACTTTCACGCCGAACAAGCCGGGCACCTATCCGTACTTCTGCTCGATCCATCCCAAGATGACGGGCAAGTTGATTGTGGAGTGATCCAGCATGAATGCCGCCTTCAGTCTCAAAGCAGCGCTGCTGGCGCGACATGCGCAGCATGTGGTGCTGATTCACTTCCCGATTGCGCTGTTTCTGGTCGGCGTGGCGTTCGACTTGGTAGCGAGATGGACGAAGCGACCCTCGCTTGCCGCAGTGGCTTTCTACAACATCGTCATTGCGGCGGTATTCGCGGTTCCGGTGATGATCACAGGATTCCTGGCGTGGCGATGGCAGTTGGAAGGGCAGCGCCTTCACGGATTGCTGCTGCTGCACCTGATCTTCGGCTGCACGTCAGGTACGTTGATTATCATCTCCGCCTGGCTGCAGATTCGCGCTCGAAGAGCGGTGAGCGACGACGGCTTCAACCATCGCTTTGCGATAGAACTCGTGGCCGCAATGGTCGTAGCCATAACAGCACATCTCGGCGGATTTCTGAGCGGTGTGAACGGCGTTACATAAGGTTAGTTCCCCACCACTGGCAGCACGATGCTCGACGCTGCGTCCTTCGAGCGATAAATCTTCTGCGTTGCCTTGGTGTAGTCCGCGTCGGTGGCTTTATAAATGTTCGGCACAAACTTCTGCGGATTGCGATCGTAGAGCGGGAACCACGTGCTCTGCACCTGCACCATGATGCGGTGGCCTTTCATGAACAAATGGTCGTTGGGATGCAGGTCGATCTTGTACTCCGTGACTTTGTTGGGCGTAATCGCCTCAGGAGTCTCGAAACTGTTGCGATAGCGCCCGCGCAAAATGTCGTCCGCGATCATCAACTCATAGCCGTTTAGCACCGGGCCGGCGTTCTTCTCCGCATCGTCTTCGGTGATCTTCTGGTAGTCCTCGGGATACACATCAATCAGCTTCACCACCCAGTCGCTGTCGCTGCCGCTGGTCGCCGCGAATAAATCAGCGACGATGTCGCCGGTGACGGTGATGTTCTCCGTCAGCGGATCCGTCTCCCACGTCAGCACGTCAGGCCGATGCTCGACGAAGCGCTGGTCCTCGACCAGCCACGTCGTCCACGTCGGATTCGGGATACGTCGGCGTCACCGGGCGATGACGGTAAGGCACGGGGTTCGCCGGATCGGAAATGTAAGCGTCGAACGCGTCTTGCTCCGAGGGCGCATCGAACGACGCTTTGCCATTCGCGTGAAGGTAGAGCTTCTTCTCGGTCACGCCCTGCGTCGGCGGCCACTTGTCGTAGCTCTTCCACTGGTTTGAGCCGGTCTCGAAGGTCATTGCTTCCGGCTGATTAAGCGGCTTGTCATGCAGCCAGTGCGCGAACCACGGCGCGAAGATGTGGGCGCGATAGTAGCGCGAGATGTCGCTTCCCCAGTCGATGTCGCCAAGCTTGCGTCCGCTCTCACCCATCCAGCCACCGTGGTTCCATGGTCCGGCGACGAAGTAGTTCAGGTGATCGCTGTCGGTCTGCTCCAGCGTGGCGTAGATGCGCGTGGGGCCGACGAAATCTTCCTGATCGTAAAACCCCGCGACGTTTAGATTCGGGACGGTCGTATGCTTTAGATACTCCGTAACCGAGTGCTGCTTCCAGAAGTCGTGATTGGGATGTTCGACAAAATCATTCCACGTAGGCAGGCTACCGTGAAAGTAACGAGCGTTGGCGTTGGATAGCGCCCCCAGGTTCAGGTACCACGAGTAGGTGTCGTACTGATCGAACGCGAAGTCGGTGTTCTTCTCTTTCGATGTCTCAAGCAGCGCCGAGTACTCGAAGCCATAGCTCAAGCGAAACGCGCCGTTGTGATGGAAGTCGTCGTTGATGAACATGTCGTCGGGCGAGGCCTGCTCGCTGGCTGCCTTCAACGCCGGATGCGGCTCCAGCAGCGCCTGCGTGACCAGCCATCCGGGATAAGAAATCCCCCAGATGCCCACGCGTCCGTTGTTATTAGGCACATTCTTGATCAGCCAGTCGATAGTGTCGTACGCATCGGTGCCTTCGTCGATCGACTTGGGATCGCTCTTGTCGCGCGGCGGGCGTTGCATGACGAACGTCCCTTCCGACTTGAAACGGCCGCGAATGTTCTGCGAGACGAAGATGTAGCCGTCGGCAATCAGATCGTCGGCGCGTCCCGCTTCGTTGAAGTGGTCGCCATTCTCGGCCACTCCATAAGGAGTTCTCGTCAGCAGGATCGGCAGCGGTCCCGACGCATCCTTGGGCGCCTGTATCACCGTCTGCAGCCGCACGCCATCGCGCATCGGGATCATGACTTCCTGGTAGGTGAAATGCTGCGGCTTGTACTGCTGCTGGACTGCGGGAGCTTTGGACTCATCCTGCGCAGCCAGCGGCGCGCATGGGGCACAGACGATAAGCGCGCACAATGCGCAGAGAAGAATTCGTGCAGTCAGATCGGGCTTACGTGACATGCGCGACAGTATATAAGCTATTGCCCCCGATTTATTCCAATCGCCTCGATAATCCCTTCGACGGTGGGGATCCGCTGTGCCTTGGTGTAGCAAAAAACGCTGCGACCATCGACCAGCACTTCCAGTTCGTGGTAAGCGTGCCTCACCTTCGGCTGGATGCCGTATTTCGATTCGAGTTCGCGCTTCAGGCTCCCGGCCAAGCGTCGCAACCCCGGTCATATCAGACAGCGGCGAATTTCAATCTGCATGGTTGCTCCCCAGCTTCAAAGGGCATGGCTTCAGCCGTGCCGATACCATCCGCGGTTTGAAGGGGCACGGCTTCGGCCGTGCCGTCACGCATACCCCTATAGATTTGTCATCCTGAGCGGAGCGAAGGACCTGCTTTTGTGCGGTCCGCCGCGAAGCTTCACGCCTTCTGCGCCATCGCACTGCACACCGTCGCTACAACCTCCAGCGCCTTCGCACACTGCTCGCGCGACACATCAAGATGCGTGACGAAACGAATCGCCTGTGGACCGACGCCGTTGGCCAGCACTCCGTGTTCTCGCAGTTTCTTCGACAACTCGGCTGAAGTCATGCCGGTTCCGCTGATGTCGCAGATCAGGATGTTCGTTTGCACCTTCGCCGGATCGATCTTGAATCCCGGAATCTTCGCCAGTCCATCGGCCAGAAACTTCGCGTTCGCATGATCGGCTGCAAGCTTCGCCGGCCCCTGCTCCAGCGCGATCAGTCCTGCGGCCGCAAGAATGCCCGCCTGCCGCATGCCTCCGCCCAGCGCTTTGCGGTAGATGCGTCCGCGATCGATCTGATCGGCCCGCCCCACCAGCATCGATCCCACCGGAGCGCCCAGCCCTTTCGACAAACAGAACATCACCGTATCGGCCTTCGCCGTCAGCTTGTCCACCGGAATTCCGAGCGCGACCGAAGCATTGAACACCCGCGCGCCATCGAGATGCACCGGCAGCCCGGCCTCGTGTACGCGGTCGCAAACTTCGTCGAACACTTCCGGCGGAGTCACCGTCCCTCCCGCCATGTTGTGCGTGTTCTCCAGCGACACCAGGCCGGTCTTCGCCGAGTGATAACTCTTGCCGCGCAGCTTCGGCTGCACCAGCGCCCAGGTCAGGATGCCGTCCGCGGTCGCCACCGTGCGCGCCACCACTCCCGAGAAGTGCGCCATCATCGCCATCTCGTAATTAAACACGTGGCCGCGCTCATCGCAGATCACCTCTTGCCCATGCGTGGTGTGCAGCTTGATCGCGATCTGGTTGCCCATGGTTCCGCTGGGCACAAACAGCGCCGGCCTCGCGTCCGAAGATCTCGGCCGCGCGCTGCTCCAGGCGATTGATGGTCGGGTCTTCGCCATAAACGTCGTCGCCAACCTCGGCTTCAAACATGGCGCGCCGCATCTCCGGCGAGGGCTTGGTAACAGTGTCAGAACGCAGATCGATCAGCGCGTCAGTGGTCTTGGAGCCATTGTCTTTTGCAGATGAATACATAAGCGTCTCTGAGTTGAAAGTCTAGCAGCGTCGGGGTGGGGTGGCCTACATTTGGGTGGCCCACATTTCCCTTCGTTTGGGAAATGTGGGAACGCGATGACGGATGGGCGCCCACGTTTGTCGCGTGCCCTGATTCCTTGCTTTGGAATGAGTGGGAGTTAGGTGGAAGCCCACGCATTCATGCGTGGGGAAACATGCACCTTCAAGCTTTGTATCAGGGCACGGCTTCAGCCGTGCCGAACCGTGCAATTAGCCACCGGGCTTTAGCGCCTGCTGGGTGGAACACCGCTGCAGCGGTGCACGAATGCCGCGCATAGAATCGGCGGCTTCAGCCGCTGAGGTAAGCCTTCCGTGAATTCGCCGCAGCGGCTAAAGCCGATCTCTACTAAGAAGGCTTGTATGTACGCCTGAAGGCGTCACTCCACCCGCCCAATCCGTACTCCACCCACCGTCCCCACCCACTGTCCCGCGCTGGCTCTAAATTATTGCTGTATTTTTTCAGTCACACCCTCTTGTGACCGCCATCACCAACTCCATTCCCATTTTGGGACGGCGCAGGTTACTAAAGTACATGTCCTTTCGTGTACCCCGTTTGTGACCAAATACCCGACTTTCCGGTTGACACTCCCGTAGTGTTGAAACTGATGAAGTGTGGGGGAAGAAGCTCTCAGCCGTCAGCCGTCAGCTCTCAGCAAAACCACCAGCGATTCGGACGGGGCAACATTACGTTCCGTCCCGAGAGCTGTAACTGACAGCTGATGGCTGACAGCTGACAGCCCACCACGAACCGCGCCCCACAGGAGAACCGCATGTCACAACTATCAACCTGCCGCCACGTGCTTGCCAACGGAGCGCTCTGTCAGGCCGCATCGTTGCGCAATCGCGAATACTGCCGATTCCATTTGCAACAGATTGGCCGGCGCATGAAGGCCGCACGCGCACGTGCTCGCCAACAGGCGCCGCTGCTCAAGTTGCCGCTGCTCGAAGACTTGTACTCGGTGCAGGTCGCGCTCATGCAACTGGCCGACGCCATCGCCTATCGCGAGATCGATCCCCAATACGCGCGCCTGCTCACCACCGTGCTGCGGCTCGCCATGCAGAACCTGAAGAGCAAGCAGGCATGGGATCGCCCGTCGCGCTTCCAGTTGGCCGAGACCGACGCTGCTCCCACAACGTGGGACACCTTTGAGCAGGAGCACGATCTCCCCCCGAACCTCGACCTCAACGTGGATCCCGATGTGGCCTTTCCACCTGACGAAACTACGGGTGCCCCACTCAATCCCGCAGTTGGATTGAGTGGGAACGACCCGCTACGAGCCAAACTCGGACAACATCTGTGCGAGGTCTACGCCGCTCCTCCGGCTCTGGTGACAGCCGATCAGGTAGAGCTGATGGAGGTGTACGAACAGCAGGGCGAGCAAGCCGCGGCCAAACTGGCTGCCCACCAGGAGCGCAACCTGCGGCGTCG
Organism: uncultured Acidobacteriaceae bacterium; assembly: GCA_963819645.1. Classification (GTDB taxonomy): domain Bacteria; phylum Acidobacteriota; class Terriglobia; order Terriglobales; family Acidobacteriaceae; genus CAVVDY01. The sequence continues at coordinate 314,142 of CAWFWZ010000001.1, read as the reverse complement.
CGAGCGCCGCGGCCGGCAGCTCTTCTACGAAGAGGTGGCGCGCAAGCACAACGTTCAACTCGCAGCGCAAAGGCTGATCGCCGATCCGGGCAGGGCCGGGTCACTGGCGCAAGCGCCTCGCGTGAGTATCTCGGAAGAGGTCGCACAAGTCGAAGCGGCTTTCACGCGCAAGGCTCCTCAGCGCCAGGAGTCCGCGCCGAGGCAAAATACGCCAGTGCGTGAGGCGTAACCCCTTGTGGCTCAATTAAGTACGTGCAAGCCACTGGCAATCAATCATTTAGAAGGGATTTGTAAGCTAACTCCATGATTCTAAAGTTTCGAAATTTCAGAAAAATTGTGACATGCGAGGGACTTCACTGAGAGCTAAGGGGCTGAGCGCCAATAGACGGGCGACCCAGATTTCCCTGCGGTTGGCAAATGTGGGAGGGTACGCGACTTGCGCTGCGGCCTTTGTGCCGTCCCTGTCGGGACTCAAGAAGCTGTATGCATGTTACCCAGCCTTGAAAGGCTGGGCTATCCTCTGCTGCGCCTACGGCGCGGGAATTCGTGAAGGTCGACCGGATTCGCCGAACTGTATAGCTTACCCGCGACTCAACCATCCCAGCGCTGCGCGGACTTCACGAAGCCGTCATCGCCTTCCCCATCGCTTTGCGCAGGAAGCGGGTTGGCCGGTGGGCAATATGTTCGTCGCGGATAAGCTGCGGATTCAGCCACTCAATCACCGCCGCATAGCCCAGGCTCTCGGGATCGTCGGTGAGATAGTGCGGCGCCACCGCGACCACGTGGAAGCCTTCCTTCAGTTGAAAGCTCAGCGTCGGGTCGTACTCGTGTCCCTCGACGACGGCGACGACGTAGTCCTCGGGCTTCAGCCTGGCGGCGCAATGGCAATACCCTCGCAGTCGCGAACCAGCGCGGATGCGCAGCAGCTTGTGCGCTTCGGTGAGAGTCCGGCGAGCGCTGTAGATTTTGTCGCCAATGCCATGATGCTGCAACGCCGGATCGACGATGACCTCAGCTCCGTACAACGTGCGGCCTCGACGCGGATCGTGATTGGTAAACATCCCGTTGGCGGTGAATCTTTCCCAGTCGTCGAGGGTCTTGTAATCTTCCCAATCGACGATCAGACTGGCGCTCATGCCGACAACCTTTTCCTCCGCACCGTGCACCGCCACGAACTGGCCTTGGGGAAAGACCCTGAGGTGCGACGAGAGCTGTTCGGCACTCCATGGAGGAGTGTCGGGATAGATGCGCGAACACAATTCGGTTATGCCGGCGAAGTCACGCGGCTCTGTATTTCGCACCAAGACCGGTTGATCGGAAGCAGAGGACATTTGCTTTTACCCTATCGCACTGCGGGACGCTGCGATATTGAATTCATCGGCAAAAACTGTATAAGCAATTACGCGACTCGAGACCGGCGGGCGCCCCACACATTCGCTTCGTTTGGGATGTGTGGGACTGAAGCGAGGTCAGCCGCGAAGAATGGGAGCTCCGAACGGGGCACCGGTGACTCCGCCATCGACCATCAGTTCGACCGCGTTGATGTACGAGGAATCATCTGACGCAAGGAAGAGCACGGCTTTCGCAACCTCTTCCGGCTCACCCCAACGGCCCAGCGGAACTGCAGAAGAGAAAAACTCCGCAACCTTAGCGGAATCTTCTGCGGAAATATTGGCGCGCGGTCCACGCTTCCAAATGGGGGTCTTGATCGCACCTGGTGCAACGACATTCACGCGAATGTTGCGCGGAGCAAGGTCGGCGGCGATGGAACGTGCCATCGAGACGAGGCCGCCCTTGGTGGCTGCATAAGCGGCGACGCCGGGTTGGCCGAGATAGTTATGTACCGACCCGTTAAAGATGATGCTGCCGCTGTCGTTCAGCAGAGGCGCCGCTGAATTCGCGGTGAAGAAAGCCCCAGTGAGGTTGGTGTGGATTACGTTCTCAAAAATGGTCTCGTCGGCCGTGCCGGTCGGCGTCCGGCCGGTGGTGCCGGCGTTGGCAAAGACAATGTCGAGCTTCCCGAAATCTTTGGCCAGGGCTGCGAAGAGACGCTTGCGATCTTCCGCAACAGTGAGGTCTGCGCGGTAGCCACGCGCGTTTGGTCCGAGGTCGGCGACCGCCTCATCCAGCGTTTTCTGGTCGCGCCCAGTGATTGCGACCTGCGCGCCTTCCGCAATGAAAAGACGGGCTGTCGCCAGACCGATGCCGCTGTTGCCTCCAGTTATGAGGGCCTTCTTGCCGGTGAGCTTCATAATGCCTCCTTGCGCGACTGGCATCAAAAATGATGACCATCATAGATGGAGGATGCAGAAATTATGCGGGCGGGTGGCCGAGCGCTCGGAGTAGCCGAGGAACACGAGGGTAAGCTGTCCAAGCAGCGCGAAGTCATTGATGGAGGTTCAAAGTTGCTCGGTCTCACTCGTCCGAACTGAACGGACGGGAGGAGCATCCGACAACGCATAATTGAGTCATGTCTGCTGCTGATACCAACTTCGACCAAGGTTTGTGCGTCGTCCTGGTGCGCACCCGTAATCCGCTCAACATCGGAGCGGTAGCACGAGCGATGGCGAACTTCGGCGCGTCGCAGTTGCGGCTGGTGGCGCCGTATGATCTGGCGTTTCGCGAAGCCCGCTCAGCGGTCGGAGCCAGCGAGCTTTTAGCCAACGCCGAGGTCTGCCAGAGCGTTGCGGAAGCCGTCGCCGACTGCACGCTCGTCATTGGCACAACCGCAGCCACAAATCGCAGCGTAAGCCTTCCGCTAATCAACCTGCCCGACGCAGCCCGTCAGATCGCTGACGCCGCACACAGCGGGAGGATCGCACTGTTGTTTGGTTCCGAAAAACGCGGCCTCGCTAATGAAGACATGAGCTACTGCCATTGGCTGATGCGGATTCCCACAACCGAGCAATGTCCTTCCATGAATCTCGCGCAGTCCGCGGTCGTGGTGCTATACGAACTGGCCCGAACATGGAAGCAGAGTTCAGCAACCGTGGAATCCGAAGCCATCGCTGCTGCCGATCCTCCAGCGAACATGCAAAGTCTGCAGCGGCTCGCCGAGGTCATGCACGAAGCTCTGGAGTGTTCCGGCTATTACTCCGAAGCGGCGGCTGCGTCTTCGGAAGAACAACTTCGCCGGCTGCTGCTTCGCATGAAGCTGACCGAAGCTGACGGGGAAATCGTCGTCGGAATGTTCCGTCAAATCCTGTGGAAGCTTCGGGGGAGTTCGCACCGGTGATACGCATCCCGAGTAAGCGCGTTTGTAGGGGAGGGTCCAGGCAAGCACCCTAAGTAGTCGATGAACTCGAGAATGAGTGTTGCGCGGGCCACCCATCTGCGCGCCGTAGTAGGGAGGAAATGTAGGGCACCGATCCAAGGCGGAACATCATGGCTTTAACTGGTAGGAGTTGCCCAGGGGGCCGGCGCCTGCCAGATATTTTCGCGCCCGTACCAGTTCGGCAATCTGACGAATATGACCGAGGTCATGCAGCGTCCATTCGTGCAGCATTTGGGAGAGGGTAATCTCACCGACTTCCGCGTGATGCGCTTTGCGATCGCCGGAGCCGGGAGGCAGGCTCTGCAGAAAATCCAGATTGCTCTCGCGCTGCTCTTCGAAGTCATCGAAGGCATCTTCGGGATCGGCGTTGCGGTAAAGCGCGAGGTACATCTGGGCATCGTCTGCTTGGAACGAGGGAGAATCTTCGGCCATGAATCGATCTATTCGCATGCGATAGCAATGACCTTCGGAGTGAGAGAGATGCGCCAACACTTCAGCGATGGAAAAACGGCCGGCGTCGGGCTTCCAGCGAGCATCTTCGTCGGAGACTTCGCACATAAGGCCACGCAGAATTTCGGGCGTCGCTTCCAACATCTCGAGGCAGGGCAAATCGCTATCGGGCATGGGGATATTTTATCCACGTTTCCCCAAAGCCCGCTTGCCGGGCGAGGCCCATGCCGAGATTGTGAGGGCAGCAGCGGGTGTGAATAATAGAGCGAGTTCGCCGTATTCGAGAAGCTTGGAGGAAATCATGAAAGTCGCCCGATCTCTATTGCCGATTCTTATCGCCGTTACGATGGCGAGTACGTCTCTACCGGCGCAGCAGAAGCCAGTGCTCAGCCCGCCGGGAGAAGCGTCGGTGAAGTTCGACGATGGCAAGACCGTCACCATCAAATACAGCCGTCCCTCGATGCGAGGGCGCAAGATCTTCGGCGAACTGGTTCCGTACGGCAAGGTGTGGCGAACCGGAGCCAACGCCGCGACGAGCCTCACCACAGATACGGCTCTCGACATCGGCGGCACCAATGTTCCGGCCGGCGATTACACGCTGTATACCGTGCCGGGCGAGAAATCATGGCAGCTGGTCGTCAACAAGCAGACCGGCCAGTGGGGCACCAAGTATGACGAAGGGCAGGACCTGGCGCGCATCCCCATGAAGGTGAGCCAGCTTCCGTCAGGGCTGGAGATATTTACCATGACGCTCGACAAGACGGGCGCAAAGTCGGCAACTTTGAAGTTGGAGTGGGAGCTGACCAGCGCCAGCGTGAATATCACGGAGAAATAACGTGCGCGAGGAAGGAGGATTCGTCACGCTACAATGGCCTGTGAAGAAACTCCTTCTCGTCATTGTTGTTCTTATTGTGCTGGCGGTCGTGTTCGTTGCGATGCGCTCCGCCACTCCGGTTGTCACGCTTCCCGCTTCCTTGACTACGCTGGGCCAGGCGACGCCTGTGTCGGTGCAAGTGCATGATCCTCAGGGTGTGCGTAGCGTGCGCGCCTTTGTCGAGCAGAACGGGACGCGCTATCCGGTGTTCGCGTCGAACGAGGCGCAGAAGCCGCCGCAAGCGACGCTCAGCTTTACGGCGGGTGTAAAAACGACGCCGCAGTTGCAGGCCGGCAACGCGAAGCTCATCGTGGAGGCGACCTCCGACGATTTGCTGCGAAAGACCGGGCACGCCGAGCGCGATGTAATGGTGGTCACGCAGCCTCCCAGCATCAGCGCCGACTCCGAGCAGCACTATCTCTATATCGGAATGGCGGACCTGGCGACGTTCAGCGTGTCGGGCAGTTACACGGAAGCAGGTGTCCGCGTAGGCGATGAGAAGTTTCGCGCGTGGCCGATGCCAGGCGGCAAGCCGGGCCTGTTCTCACTGTTCGCTTTCGCATGGAACATGCCGCAGGATACGTTGCCTTTGGTCTATGCAGCGAACGGCGCCGGGAACGATGTGACCACTCCGCTGACGGTGGTCTTCCCTAAGAAGGAGCAGCCCAAGTACACGACGCATGACCTGCAGGTAAGTGACGCGTTCATGCAGAAGGTGGTCGGGGAACTGGATCCGAACGGCAGCGGCGATCTGGTGGCGCGTTTCGTGAAGATCAACAGCGAGATGCGGCGCGCCAACAACAAGACGCTTTCCGACCTGCGCTTGAAGACGGCGGACAAGTTCCTGTGGTCGAAGGCTTTCATCCGGCAACCGCACTCGCAGGCTGAGGCAAACTTTGCCGACTTGCGCAACTATATGTACCACGGGCAGAAGATTGACCAACAAGTGCATCTGGGCTACGACCTCGCCGTGACGCAGCATGTAGGCGTCGAGGCTTCGAATGACGGCACGGTGGTCTACGCGGCTCCGTTGGGCATCTACGGTAACTGCATCGTGGTCGATCACGGCTACGGGCTGCAGACCATTTACGGACATTTAAGCCGAATTGATGTGCACGAAGGCGACATGGTGAAGCAGGGCCAGGTGATGGGCCTGAGCGGCATGACCGGAATGGCCGGCGGCGACCACATCCACTTCGCGATGCAGTTGGACGGCGTTCAGATTGATCCGAAAGAGTGGTGGGACCGGCACTGGATCCAGGACCACGTCGCCAGAAGAGTGGAGCTGCCGGGATTCAGCCAATAGATCTTGGGCTCACAAGCGCCTTGGTGGGGAACTTACGATGAGTCGGAGCTGGCGGTAGCAGTATTGAATGCGCCCACGGATACGCTGTCCTAGGAGAACGAAGACTTCATGACCATCCTCGCCCGCTTAGAGCAGTGGAAGGAGCAAGGCGCGATATCGCCGGAGCAGCACGTCGTATTTGGCGGGCCTCTGCCGCGGAGAACCCTTCTCCCTTTTTCTTGAGCTGAACGTTCTTCTCTATGCCGGCGTGCTGGCGTTCGTTGCCGGACTTGGCTGGACCGTCAGCCACCTGGTCGCAGCAACTCGGTGACGTTCTCGTCCTGGCCATTCTCTCCGCCATCCTCGCCGCCTGTTTTTGGTACTGCTTTTCCCGCGCGCCCGCCTGGTCGCTCGCGGAAACGCCTGCACCGACTGCGATCTTCGACTACGTGCTTTACCTTGGCAGCCTCGTCTGGTGCGTAGAACTCGCTTACCTGGAGAACCGTTTCCACGTGCTCTCCGGACAATGGGATCTCTATCTGCTGGCGACCGCCGTCCTCTTCTTCTTCCTCGCTTATCGTTTCGACAATCGCTTCGTGCTGTCGCTCGCTTTGTCGTCACTTGCCGGATGGTTCGGGCTCACCATCTCGCACTGGCCGTCCCATCAGGACGCGGCGTATCGCCAATATGCCATTCTCTACTGCCTGCTGGTCGGCGTCGGCGCGGTGCTTCTTCAGCGCCGCGGTCTGAAACCGCATTTCTTCGGCACCTATCTGAACATCGTGGCCAACGTTCTGTTTTGGGCACTGCTCTCGGGCGTGTTCAATCGGGAAGGCTACGGGATATGGTTTCTCGCTCTGCTTCTCGCCTGTGGCGCGTCTCTCGCCTGGGGCCTGACGCGCCGGCAGTTTGTCTTCGTTGCTTATGCCGCCGTCTACGGCTACGTGGGTGTCAGCTCGATGCTCATCCGCAACATCAATGACGAAACTGCTGTCCTGAGCTATTTCGTCGTTACCGGAGTCGCCATGCTCGTGGTGCTGGTCCAGATCGCGCGCCGCTTCGGGAGGCCGGCGTGAGACTCTACACTGCATCCAGCGAAGAGACTCTGCGCGCCCGCAAACTCCTGACGGACTGGGCCGGCGAGGGCTTCCTCACCCAGGAGCAGTACCAGCGTCTGGAGCAGGAAACCGTCTCTGAGCTGCGCACCACCAACATTTTTCTGCGGCTGGTCTTGTTCCTCTTCACCCTGATCAGCGTGGGCGCCGCCGCCGGCACTGTTCTTCGTGGTTTTTCTTTCGCGACTCATCGGAGCAAACCGACGGCATTTTCCTCCTGATCTTCGCTGCCCTCTGCTACGCGGCCGCCGAAGTCGCCGTTTCCCAAGCCCGTCTCTATCGCTACGGTATCGAGGAAGCGCTCGCCGTCTGCTCGGTTGGCTTTCTTTGCGTGGGAATGCAGCTCGCTCTTTTCAGCGGCAGGCCTTATTCGCCGGCGCCGGACGCAGTCCAGTTCCTGGTTCCCGCCGCCGGCGTTGTCTTTTCGCTCTGGATATGGCGCCGCTTCGGGCTCTCCTATGCATTTCTCGCCGCGATGATCTTCGCCGTCTTTCTGCCAGGCTACTGGACCTCGTCCCACTCGGCGCAGCATGTGATCGTCGCCGTGCTCTATGCAATCGGGCTCATATGTGTAGCCGCGGTACGCTCCCGCCACCGCTTCGACTACCTCGAAGAGGATTATTCGCTCGTCGAAGCGTTCCTCTGGCTCGGCATCTACCTGGCCATCAATCTCCAGCTTTCGTCGTTGAACCTGCGCGCGCAGTGGTGGGGCGGCGGCACCAGGCCGCCTCTGAATTCGCGAGGTCGTTCTACTGGACCACGTGGGTGCTGATCTGGTGCCTGCCGCCCGTCGTACTCGCGCGCGGCATTCGCCAGAAGGACCGCTTCGTCATCGCGGTGGGCGCGATCGTCGCCATCCTGACCTTCGTCACCAATAAGCCTTATCTCGGCTGGCCGCGGCATACCTGGGACCCGATGCTTCTGGGCATACTGTTGACCGGTGTTGCATTGTTCATCCGACGCTGGCTTGCTCGTGGCCCGGGCGGAATTCGCCACGGCTTTACCGCCGCGCGCCTATCGGGAAAGGACAAACAGTGGATGAACGCCGGCTCCGCCGTATTGGGCCTGGTATCACCTCAGTCAATAACGCCAAGCCCGCAACCAACGGAGTCCAGACTTCCGCTTCGGTGGGGGAGCTTCGGGAGGCGGAGGCGCCAGCGGCGATTTCTGAACTTATCCAACTGCCGATCACTTCGGATTGATGAACAAATTGACTCGATCCACGAAAAAGCTCCGGGAATCATCCCGGAGCATCGTCGTTAGAAACAGCTCGCGGCTACTTGGGGCTGCCGTGGCCTCCGCCAGAACCGTGGCCGCCACCGCCGCCCATAGAATGTCCTCCGGTGGGACCCATCGCGTGCGAGGCACCTATCGCCGGTGCGACACCCGTGCCAACGCCAGAATGCCCGGCTGCGCTGTAGCCTTCACCCGCGCCCATGCCATAACCTGCACCGCCCGATGCTGCACGGACCGGTGGCGCGAATACGTGTCCGGAAGACTGAGCATTGTGTCCAGCGTACGGGCTATAAGCCGCATGATTGCCAGCCGCAGTTGCTGCCGGCGTCGACGCACTCTTCTTCGCGGTGGAGGGTACGTACGGAGTTGCGCCGTGATTGGGCACGCTCAATGCTCGATCGGCTGTTCTCGGAAGCGCAGCTGTCGGAACCACGCTGCGGAAGTTCGGCACTGGGCGCCCACCTGGAATGGTGGGCGGCAGGTTTCCAATCGTTCCCACTTTCACCGTCGGTGCATACGAAACTGCCCCTACCACCGGGACGGGAGGCCGCGTGGGAGCAACCCATCCCGCAGGACCGTGCACTACCGGAACCGGACGGAAACCGCTGTAGTACCAGCCGTTGTTGCGATAGAAATTGCCTCCGCCGGGAATCCAGAACCATCCGGAACCGCCCACAAAGGTCCACGATCCGTAGTGATACGGCAGCCATCCCCAGGGATACGCCGAGGCCCACGTATAGCCAAAGCCGGGGTAGAACGACCACGCGCCGGCGAGATACGGGTTCCAGCCGAGCCAGTTGTCAACGCCGTAAGGCTGCCAGCCGTATCCGACGCCGGCGATGTTGGACCAGCCGCCGTAATAGTTCAGGTCGGAATAGCCGTAGCTGTTCAGCCCCGAACTCACGCCGCTGTTGTTATACGAATAGGCCTGTTGATATGCGGAGCGCTCGTTGTTCCAGCGATCCAGCGGCTCGGCATCGACGCCCTTGGCAATCTCATATCCGGAAGCGCTGTTGGGATCAACGGTGAGCGTTTCCTTCTTGCCAACCTTCACTTCATGCGCCTGATTGGCCAGCTCAACTTCACCCTTCAGGACCGATACCTTCGGATTACCGTCATCGTCGCTCAGCCGAAGCTGGGTATCGCGATGCACCAGAAACACGGAGTCGCCAACCTTGGCGCGATAGATGTCATCCTTGCTGCCCTTAGTGTCGAAGTAAGCGGTACCTGTGACCAGCGCCACCTCGTTCACCTTGGCGCCGTTATCGTCGATCAGCAGCTTGGTGAACCGCACCTCGGAGTTCTCGCCGAGACGGACGGTGCTGTTGTTTTCGAACTCGACCTCGGCCAGACCATCGTTGCCGGTCGACAGCCGCACGCCTTCGGTTACGGGCGTGTTTAGGATCGCCTTCTCCATACCTTGGCCTGTGGAGCGATCCATCTCCACGGAGCCGTCGATGTAACTCAGTCGAATAATGCGAACGTGTGACTCGGCTTGTGCGCCAACGCTCACCAATACGAATGCCACGGCCAGGACCGCTGACAATGCGTTCCCCGTGCGCCTCGCCATATTGCTACCCCCAGACCCTCTCCCGGTTCTTCGCGTTTCGATTCGGCTTGGAAGTGAAACCCGAAGCCACCTCGAAGCCACTCTTCCTATACGTATTTAACACCGTTTTGATACGAAGTTGCCGGAAATCGGCGTGAGTGCCCGGCACGAAAGGTCGTCAGGGCTGCGAGCTGCCTGGTTGCGGGGGAGGCGCTTTGGGATTTGTCGATTTCAGAAGCTGTTTGGCCTCAAGGCGCGCCACGTGCAGTATCGCGTCGTCGTCAGCAATCTTGCGCAGGATGGGCTCAATCACCTGTAGCTCTTCCGCCATGCCGCTGGCGCGTAAATCGACCAACTCCTTCAGCCTCGCATCCATTCCGAGCTTGTCATATCGGTACTGAAACGACAGCTTGCGACCGTAATCAATGGTAACGGCGATGGCCTGAAACAACTTTGTAAGCTGCTGGATGTTGGGGTTGGGAGAAAAGTTATACGTGGTCGAGGTGTCGAGCGAAGGGCCGTGAAACTCCAGCGTCTTGGCACCAGTTTTGGCCACGTTCTTTACCTTGCTCTCGAATTGACCCTGGAAGTAGTCGGCAGCTTTGGCCAGCCGGAAAATTTCTTGCAGGCTGGCTTCGGACATGGTGAAGTCCTGCTCGAAGCTGTCATTGTCGCCGCTCTCTGCGGGGTTGCCGATTCCCTTGAAGTGGGTCGCACCGTTCTCGTTGACGGTGAAAACGTAGTCGGACCAGGGCAGTCCTTTGTCCCAGCTCAGATGAAATACGACGGTCGGAGCCTGCGGCGGCCCGGCACTCTGGGCTTCAAGGCAGACGCCGGCCAAGACGAGCCAAGCGATAATCCAACCTATGCGGAAAGAGGCCATCTCTAGCGAACGATTTTAATTGATGGAGCGCCTCAGCGCCCCGCTCCAGCGGATTGGCGTTGTAAGGTGGCCGCTGTATGCAGATGACAGATAGCGATGGCGAGCGCGTCGGCAACGTCGGGAGGCTCCGGAACGTTCGGCAAGTTCAGCAATCGTGTAACCATGTGCTGCACCTGCGCTTTTTCCGCGCGGCCGTAGCCTACGACGGCGGACTTGACGGAGAGCGGCGAATACGCCACCACCGACAACCGGGCCTGCGCCGCTGCCAACATGGCGACCCCTCGTACGTGCCCCAGTTTCAATGCCGATTTCACGTTCAAGGCGTAGAACACATCTTCAATAGCTACAATTTCGGGATGATGCAGGGCGATGATTTCGTCCAGCCGATCGCTGATCGCCTTCAATCGAAGCTCAAGGGCATCACGTGCAGCGAGCCGGATTGCGCCACTACAGATGTGACACAGGCAGCCGGCGTCGTCCTGCTCGACAACACCAAAGCCGGTGTACTCGCCGCCGCAATCGATACCAAGAACTCGCATGGCTCTGGGGGAAGTGTAGCAAGCGGGCGCGCTATCGAGCCTTGGCAAATTCGGGCCGGAAGCGCAGACGTAAACCCGACCCACTGGTGACGCAGATCACAAAAAATAGGGTATTTCGTGCTTTTGTTTTCATAATCTTAGCGCGTGTTTCCACTCTACATAATTGAGCGCCAAGGGTTTACAGGTACATACCTGATTTCAAAGAACTTACGAAGCCAAGCTTCAGCGGCATAGCCAAGCCGCTTGATGGATTGTAAGAGACTTTTCGAGAAGGAGTCACCCGAAATCTTCTGCGCTCATGTTACGAAGGTAACGGGTATTGCCACGAGAGTGGCCCACTTCGGGCGGCACTTGATCGGTCACTAAGGAGTTGCGGCGCGGGCCCCATTCTGAAAAACTTAGCAGCGTTGGATCAGCTTTTCCCTGTACTGAGGCCAAGATCCTATGCGAGCCTTCCTAAGCTGCGCGCTGTGGATGCTTCTGTGTGTGCTAACTTCCTCGCTTTGGGCGCAGAGCCCATTCGCCCCCAAGGTGGCCGGACCGCTGTCGCAGCGAGTTGTCGCCTACGCCATCGATGCCAAGTACGATCCCGCCAAGCATGCGGTTGATGCCACCGAGACGCTCACCTATCACAACCTGACAGGACAGGCGCTGGATCGCTTCCCGTTCCATTTGTACTTGAATGGCTTCCAGCCGAAAGCAACATGGGTACACGAAGCCCATCGCGACGGCAATTTCCGCTCGACGACGTTCGAAGACGCATGGGACCCGAAGCACAGCGGCTCCAGCGACGTCACATCGCTGGAGGTCATCGGCATGGGAGACCTGACCAAGCAGATGAAGTTCGTCGCTCCCGACGATGGGAATCCCGACGATAAGACAGTGTTCGAGGTGCAGCTTCCCCGCCCCGTTGCACCGGGTGAGGAGGTCGTCTTCAAAATAAAATTCCATGCCGTCTTTCCGGAAGTAATCGCTCGCACCGGCTACAAGCGTACATTCCTGCTCGCGGGGCAATGGTTTCCGAAGGTCGGAGTCTGGTGGCACGGAGCGTGGAACTGCCATCAGTTTCATGCCCTGACGGAATTCTTCGCCGACTTCGGCACCTACGACGTGAACATCACGCTGCCGAAGTCTTACATCATTGGAGCGACCGGGGTGCAAACGGGCGAAACTCAGAACGCCGACGAGACAAAGACCGTTGCCTTCCACGCAGAAGATGTCCACGACTTTGCCTGGACGGCAGACCCGAACTTCAAAGTCGTCGACAGCGAGTTCGACGGCAGCGTGGGTGCGGTGAAGGTTCGCCTGCTGACATACGAAGGCCACAAGAGTTCGTGGGACCGCTACATCACGATCATGCAGCAGACGATGAAGCGCTTCGACGATTGGTATGGGCCGTATCCCTACGCGCAAATCACCGTTGTCGATCCGCCACACGGCGCAGAGGAAGCCGGTGGCATGGAGTATCCAACGTTCATCACCGGCGATACCGTCTGGTGGGCGTTCAAAGGCGAGAAGCTGTTCCCGGAGGGCGTGACCGAACACGAGTTTGGGCACCAATATTGGTACGGCATGGTGGCCACTAACGAGTTCGAGAACGCGTGGCTCGACGAAGGCATCAACAGCTACACCGAAGCCAAGGTGCTGGACGACATCTATCGGTCGCGATACCAGCGTGCTTGATTTTCTTGGGCGCGCAACTCGGCGAGCCGGCGATTGCAGCGTGAGCAATACCTCAATCGACCCGATTTCGATCCGCTCTCGCGGCCCAGTTATACCGACATGAGCTTCGGCTCGTATGGCGCCATCAGCTATGGCAAGACGGCGACGATGTTGCTGACTCTCGAAACCGTTGTCGGCGAGAAGACGTTGCGTGACGCTCTGCACAACTACTTCATGAAGTACCGTTTCACCCATCCCACACAGGAGGACTTCCTGCGCACGGTGAACGAGACGGCGCAACAGGACTTGGGCTGGTACTGGCAGCAGGCCGTCTACGGGACCCAGATGCTCGACTATGAGGTGTCTCGCGCTGAGTCGACTCCGGTGAACTGGTTCGACCCCAAGCTGGAAGAGAAGAAGGGCGAAACCGAATACGAGACGCAGATCGTGCTGCATCGCAAGGGCGAGTTCGTCTTCCCGGTCGAGGCGGAGATCAAGTTCGATAACGGCGAAACCGATCGCGTGCGCTGGGATGGACGCGATCGCTGGGTGCGTTATGTATACACGAAGAAGGCGCAAGTTGTGTCGGTGCAGATCGACCCCGACTACCGCGTGACCATGGACCGCGACTATCTGAACAACAGCGATACCGACCCGGCGCACCATCTCGCGGTGGCAAAGCTGACAACGTACTGGACATTCTTCACGCAGTTTCTAGGCCAGATGATGGGCTGGTTGACATAGAGATTTCAACTCTTGAGAGACAAATTGCCAAACGGAGACAGAGGCGTCCTGAGTTCAGGCTTTTCGCTGGTAGTTCGCTATCAGCGCATTTTCTGGTGGGTGTTTGGAGCCAATCTCATCCTCGGCGGCTTGGGGGCGAGCGGCACAGCCCGCGCGCTGGGCGGCGCTCTGCATCACAGCCTTGCCGGCGAGAGGCTGACCGCGCACTTCGATCTGGGCATGTTTCTAGAACTGGTGACGCAGCCCAGCGTTAAGCTGTTCAGCCATTCCGGCGGAGTGCTGCTTTTCGCGTGTCTCTACTTCCTTTTTCTGCTCTTCATTACTGCCCGGAATCATCTCGGTCTACTTCGAAGATCGCGCGCTCAGTACTGGTGAGTTCTTCGCGGCGGCGGGCACATTCTTCTGGGCGTTTCGTGCGGCTGGCGCTCTGGTCGTTGATACCGTTCGTTCTCGTCAATTTGTTGTATCAGGGCGTAGACCCGCCTCGCGGATTACGTCGGCGATCGTGCCGTCGCCGATCAGACTGGCTTCTACATCCTCATCATCGGCTCGCTACCAGTGTTGTTGCTGTTTGTCTGGGTACGGCTGTGGTTCGACCTCGCGCAGGTGCGGGCGGTCTCCATGAATGAGCAGCGGACGCGACGCGATGTAGCGCACACCTTCGGGCTGGCTCTGCGGAGGACGTGGCACGTCTACTGGAGCTACATCCTCATCACGGTTTTGACCTGGGTGCATTACTGCGGTTGCTCTGCTGATCTGGACCAAGCTCCCCGGCCGGGCAGTCGCGGTGACCTTCCTGCTGCTGGAAATCATCATGCTGGCCCACATCTTCGGCCGGCTGTGGCAGAAAGCATGTGCCACAACGTGGTACAGGTTGAATCCCGAGCCGGTGGCGGCCGTGACTCGAGCCGCCCTACGAACCGTTCGTCCTGCACTCCAGAGGTGCCCCCGGCAGGCTCGGTTTCGGATGTCGACGCGCCACTCGCACCGGAGATTGAGGCTGCGCCGGAGGATGCGCGCGAGAATAGAAACACCTCGTCCAGTTGACGATAACAATGAAAAGGCCGGTCCGAAGACCGGCCTAGAACTGCACGTTGAGGCTACGCTTACGCTTCTTCTTCCTTCAAGCTCGCAATCACGCCGAAATCCTCCAGAGTAGTGGTGTCACCTTTCACGTCTCCGCTGGAAGCCAGTTCGCGCAGCAGGCGCCGCATGATCTTGCCGGAGCGCGTCTTGGGCAACTGATCGGTGAAGCGAATGTCGTCCGGCTTCGCCATCGAGCCGATCTCTTTCGCCACCCACTGCCGCAGCTCTTCCTTCAGCTCCGGAGAAGGTTTGTGGCCCATCTCGAGCGTGACAAAAGCGGAGACGGCCTGCCCCTTCATTTCGTCAGGACGACCAACCACCGCTGCCTCAGCGACTTTTTCATGGGCCACCAATGCCGACTCGATCTCCATGGTGCTCAGGCGGTGTCCGGAAACGTTGAGCACGTCATCGACGCGGCCCATGATCCAGAAGTAACCGTCCTTGTCTTCGCGCGCGCCATCACCGGTGAAGTACATGCCCGGAATATCGGACCAGTACTGCCGCACATAGCGCTCAGGATCGCCATACACGGTGCGCAGCATCGAAGGCCACGGCTTCTTGATCACGAGGAATCCGCCGGAGCCGAGCGGGACTTTTTCGCCCGCGCGAGTCACGACTTCGGCCTGAATGCCCGGCAGCGGCTTGCGTGGCCGATCCGGGTTTGGTGGCCACAGCACCCGGGATTGGCGCAATCAGGATCGCGCCTGTCTCGGTCTGCCACCAGGTATCCACGATCGGACAGCGGTTGCCACCGATGACTTCGCGGTACCACATCCACGCTTCGGGGTTGATCGGCTCGCCTACAGTGCCCAGCAAGCGGAGGCTGCTGAGGTCGTGCTTTTTCGGCCACTGGTCGCCCCACTTGATAAACGTGCGGATCGCCGTGGGCGCAGTGTAGATAATGTTGACCTTGTGCTTCTCGATGATCGACCAGAAGCGGCCAAAGTCAGGCCAGTTCGGCGCGCCTTCATACATTAAAACAGTTGCGCCATTCTGCAATGGTCCATAGACGATGTAGCTATGCCCGGTGACCCACCCGATGTCGGCCGTACACCAGTAAGTGTCGTCCTCTTTCAGGTCGAAGACCCATTTGGTCGTGATGTACGTCTGCACCGAATATCCGCCCGTGGTATGAACGATGCCCTTCGGCTTGCCGGTCGTGCCTGAGGTGTAAAGGATGTACAAAGGATGCTCTGAATCGAGCGGAACCGCCTCGCAGTTGTCGCTGGCCTTCGCCATCTCCTCGTGCCACCAGCGGTCGCGGCCTTCTTTCCAGGTCACGTCGCAGCCGGTGCGCTTGTAAACCAGCACGTGCTTCACGCTGGGACAGCGATCCATCGCTTCGTCTACCGCCGCCTTCAGCTTCACTTCGCCGCCGCGCCGATAGGAGCTGTCCTGGGTGATGACCGCCACTGCTTCCTGGTCGGTAATGCGATCGACCAGCGCGTTGGCTGAGAATCCGCCGAAGATAACCGAGTGCACCGCTCCAATGCGAGCACAGGCCAGCATGGCGATGGGCAGCTCGGGACACATGCCCATATAGATTGCAACGCGATCACCGGACTTGATGCCCAGCGACTTCAAGACGTTCGCGCACTTATTCACTTCCTGAAGAAGCTGCTGATAGGTCAGGGTGCGGACCTCGCCTGGCTCGCTCTCCCAGATAATCGCTGCCTTGTTCTTGCGGAAGGTCGCCACGTGACGGTCGAGACAGTTGTACGAAAGGTTGATCTGCCCGCCCAGGAACCATTTCGCCCAAGGCGAATTCCATTCCAATACTTTGTCCCACGGCTTGAACCAATGGAGCTCGCGAGCGATGTCGGACCAGAAGGCTTCCGGATCGGCAGCGGCCTTCGCACAGAGCCGGTTGTAATCTTCCTCGCTGCGGATGTGAGCGTCTTTGCTGAACTCCGGCGGAGGAGCGAAAGACCGAGTTTCAGTAAGAATCGAATCAATGTTCTGGCTGGATGCCACCGGTTGCGACGACATGAATTCCTCCGAGAATAGTCTGCTGGTTAATTTTTGTGCCTAATACTGTAATGCATTCGCCCTGGGTTGATGCCAATTAAGACAGACCTGGGCCCACCGCATGGATGGGCCGTAGGAACGGCTAACTTACTGCTCCAATGTCGACAAATCGCCGATCTCCGCTCCCGTCTCCTGCGCCTTCAACAAGCGGCGCATGATCTTTCCCGAGCGCGTCTTTGGCAGTGCTGCAACGAACTTGATGGCTGAGGGCGTTGCGATCGGTCCCATCTCACGGCGAACGTGTTCGATGAGCCCTGCCAGCAGCGCGTCAGACTGATTGTGGCCGGCGCGCAACTGCACGAAGGCCACGATTGCTTCGCCCTTGAGGGCGTCGGGAATTCCGATGGCTGCCGCCTCAGCAACTGCCGGATGTGACACCAGCGCGCTCTCTACTTCCGCCGTGCCGATGCGATGGCCGGCAACATTGAGAACGTCGTCCGCGCGGCCGATCACGCTAATGTAGCCGTCATGATCCTTAATGGCAAGATCGCCCGTTACATATGTGTTCGGGATTTCAAGCCAATCCTTCTCGTATCGCGCCGCATTGCCCCACACGGTGCGCATCATCATGGGAGCGGGGCGCGTCAGTACCAGGCGGCCGTTGACTCCCGGCGCGACCGATTTTCCATCGAGGTCCACTACATCGGCACCCCATCCAGGCAACGCGACTCCCGCTTTGCCGGGACGCATCGGCAAGGTGCAGGGCACCGCCAACGCTGGGCCGCCGAGTTCAGTTTGCCACCAGTTGTCGACCACGTATCCCCACTTGCCGTCGCCGGCAAGGTAGGTCTGGGCCCAGCGCCAGGCTTCGGGATTCAGTGGCTCGCCTGCACAGCAGATCAGTCGCAACGAGCTGATGTCGTGTGCCTGCGGGAGCTTCTCGCCATAGCGCATAAACATGCGTAGCGCGGTCGGCGCGGTGAACATTTTCGATACGCCATACTTCTCGACGATCTGCCAGGCAATGGAAGGATCCGGGATAGTCGATGGCGCCTTCACGGAACAACGTCGTCACGCCGCCGCACAGCGGGCGCATACACGATGTACGAGTGGCCGACGATCCAGCCAATGTCGGAGGTACACCAGAACACGTCAGACTGATTAATGTCGAAGAAGGAGGTCAGGTAATAGGTGGTGCCGACCATGAATCCGCCGTGCACGTGTACAACGCCCTTCGGCTTGCCCGTGGTCCCTGACGTATACAGGATGAATAGCGGATCCTCTGCATCCATCTCTTCAGCGGGACACTCCGGCGGGAACTTCATCAATGCCCGGAAATCAACTTCGCGAGCGCTGGCGGGCTCGAAGGCTTTGGAATCGCGGGTGAAGACAACGACTTTCTCGACAATCTCGAGCCCATCGAGCGCTTCATCGACGATGCCCTTCAGCGGCACCGGCTTGCCACGACGGAAGCCTGCATCGCCTACGATGACGACTTTGGCTTGCGCGTCTTCGATGCGGTCACGCAACGAGGTGTGTCCCAACCCGGCGTAGACCACCGAGTGGATCGCGCCGATACGCGCGCACGCCAACATCGAGATCACGCCTTCCAAGGTCAGCGGCATGTAGATGACAACGCGATCGCCTTTCTTGACGCCCAGCGATTTGAGGCCGTTGGCAAAGCGGCAAACGTCGCGATACAGTTGGCCGTACGTAACGACGCGCTCACTGCCGTCCTCAGCCAGCCAGATGAACGCAACTTTGTTGCGGTTTGCGGACTTGGCATGCCGATCGAGAGCATTGACAGTGATGTTGGTGCGGGCGCCAGAGAACCACTGATGATGAACGCCGTCCCACTCGAACACCTTGTCCCACGGCTTGCTCCACTCAAATTGATCTGCAATCTCTGACCAGAATCCATCAGGATCGCTTTCAAAGCGCGCCTTTTCCGCACGCCAGTCTTTCAGCAGTGCCTGCTCTTTTACGATTGCCGGTGCGGCGTATTCTTCCACCGCCGTAGCTGAAGCTAGCCCCGAATTTGAAACCTGCGTTGCTGTACCCATAAAAATTGCTCTTTTCTTTGTTATGAAGACTGCCCTGGAACAACTTTGTTGTTCCAGGGCGATTACTGACAGGAAAAACTAAACGTGCTTCGGGCGCTTCACCAGGAATTCAGCAATCAGCGCTATCAACGCCATCACTGCCGCGGTATAGAACGCCATCTGGTAATTGTGGTACTTGTCATAGAGCTTCCCACCGATGCGTCCACCCAGTAGACCGGCGACACCCCATGCAGTGAACAGCAGCCCGTAGTTGAGGCCCACGTTTTTCGTTCCCCAGAAATCGGCGGCGGTTGCTGCGTTAACCGTGAGCTGCGTGCCATAGCACCAGTACACGACGAACAGCATGACGAACAGTGCCACTACGTTGCCGCCCACCTTGTAAAGGATTGGCATCGCAACCATGGATATGCCGATCATCAGGCGCAGGACATTGATGCGTCCCAGGTGGTCAGACATCCATCCGGACAGGATGCGCCCCGACGCATTGCCCACTGCTCCCACCACTAATCCAAGTGAGGCGAGGGTAATACTGGGGATTCCGACGCTCTTGGCAAACGGCACCAACTGGCTGATGACCATCAAACCGGCGGCACAGCCAAAGGCATACCCGATCCACATGAAGTAGAAGGTCGGTGTGCTGAGCATTTCACCTACCGTGAAGTCGTAGGTCGTCGCCGCAACCTTAGAGGTCGTATTCGGGGTCCAGCCGGCCGGCCGGTACCCGGCGGGCGGGTTCTTCAGAAGGAAGGCGCCTATCAATGTCATCACAAAGAAGATTCCACCCAGCACCTGGAAGGTGGCGCGCCAGCCGAGGTGGGGGATCAAATAGCTCGCCGAAAGCGGGCCAAAGATCGCCGATCCGGCACCGTATCCGCCGACTGCCAAGCCCACGGCCAAACCGCGCTTGTCAGGAAACCACTTGGCCATTACCGGAATGGGCGTTGCATAGCCGAAACCGTTTCCAAGTCCCCCGATCACTCCGAAACATATGAAGAGGTAGTTCAGATTAGTGGTGTAAGCGCACAGGAAGAACCCCAGGCTCACCAGAATTGAACCTGTGAGCGAGATCCAGAACGGTCCAAATTTGTCCTGTAGCCGACCGGCGACAATGAAGGAAAGAGCGAACACGACCACGGCAATCGTGAAAATTGTCGAGGTGTCAGTGCGCTTCCAGTGAAATTCTTTCTCGAGCGGAGCCACAAACACGCTCCAGGCGTAGAGAGTTCCAAGTGCGAGGTTCATGAGCAGGCCACCTATCACCCGCCACCACCGATTGAGCCCCGGGCTGCCGACTTCCAGATCTGTACTACGCGAAGCTATTGCACTCATCTAATTTCTCCCTTCGGATGGCGGCGAGAACCATAACATATGGCGTTTGCGACAACAATTTGAAATTTGCCAAAAACCTACCACTTTAGGTAAGCGACTGCTCTTTCGCCTTCGGCCCTGCCTTTGTGCTTACAACCAAGTTCCTGTACGGATTGACAGCTTCTTGCGGACCGCAATAGTTTCTGCTGCACTGGGCGGCGGCAGCCAGCGGCATCACCAAGGGCGGGAAGCGTTGGGGTAGAGGAGAGTGGTCAGGTTCACCGCTCGCTTCGCTGCAAGCGCAGTCCGGAAATTTTGATTCCGGCGCCCGAGTCCCGACGGAGGTCAGCGGACCGGGCCCTGCAGAGCGGCACAAAGACCGGCGCTTCCCGCCTTACTTGAGCCGTTGTGGGCGTGATTCTCCTTCGGGAGACGGACACAGGTCTGTGACGCCGAATACTGGCTCGTGTGACAGGGGTCACCAGGTATCGGGTTATAGAAACCGATTGCGGCGCGGGACAGCGCACCCGCTTCACTTAGTTTTGGCGAATATCACCTGGTCGAGAATGACACCGTTCTTTACGGCGCTACGGCGCAGCACGCCTTCCCGCAGGAAACCGGCTTTCTCGAGCACACGGATGGATGGCGCGTTGTACGCAAAGACCAGCGCGAATACGCGGGTGAGCTTGTATTCGGAGAATGCCCATTCCGCTGCCGCGATCACGGCGCGAGTCGCGAACCCGTGCCCCCAATAGGCTTCGCCGATCCAATAACCGATTTCAGCGCTCACCCGCGAAATATCAAGTCCAATCTGAAATCCCAACCCGCCGATGGCTTCTTCTTTATGCTGGATGGCGAAGGCGCGCTCCGGCCTCTGGTCACGCACAAAGTCCAGGTAGTCGATAGCATCGCGCCGGGTGTAGGGGTGAGGAAACTGGTCACGAAGATTGGCCGCGATCTTGGCGTTGTTGGCGTGGCGCAGTAAAGCATCCAAGTCTGACTTGCGCCACGAGCGTACTTGAAGATCGCCGAGGTCGAGCAGCATCCGCAGTCATGTTGCTGCATTGCTGAGGATTGTGCAACCCAAACGCAGAAAAAGGAGCGCGATTGCGCTCCTTCCGACTCGCCCGGAGTTGGATAACCTCACACCTGCATGACTTCCTTTTCTTTCGCCTTCGCCATCTCTTCCATCTTCTTGATTTCGTCGTCGGTGAGTTTCTGCATCTGCTCCATCGCACCGCGCTCTTCGTCTTCGGTGATCTTCTTGTCCTTCATCGCCTTCTTGATAGCGTCATTACCATCGCGGCGAATGTTGCGAACGGCGGTGCGGTGTTCCTCGAGAACTTTGTGCAAATGTTTCACCATCTCTTTGCGACGGTCTTCGGTCAGAGCAGGAACAGGTACGCGCACCAGCTTGCCATCGTTCATCGGATTCAGCCCCAGATCCGCGCTGCGTATTGCCTTTTCGATGGCGCCGATCTGGCTGACGTCCCACGGCGCAACGGTGATGAGCTGCGGCTCAGGCGCGCTGACGTTCGCAAGCTGGTTCAGCGGCATCTGCGAGCCGTAGGCATCGACCGTCACGCTATCGAGCATGTGAACTGACGCCCGGCCGGTTCGCTGCGAAGCCATCTCCTTGCGGAAGTCTTCTACCGCCTTGTCCATTCGAGTTTTTAGCTGCGAAAAACCGTCTTTCAGTGCTGGAATCGCTGCCATCGAGACTTGTGCCATAGATAGGACGCCTCACGTTAGGATCGCAAACTTGTGATTATAAACCTGTGTGCTCGAACGCGGTGGTGAGAGGCTATTCGCGTGCAAATCGAATGTCATTCCACGATTTGTCATCACGAGCGCCTTGCTTTGGCGCGAGGGATCTGCTCTCCGCCTGCATCGCCGAAAAGGCATGGATTGGGCGAGACGCGCGCCCAACTAAACTCAGCCACAGGTCCTTCCGCCGCCCGCAAAGAGCAGATCCCTCGCCACGCTCGTGATGACAAGTCTGAAGGGGTGGCGCGTACCAGGAACTGGCAACTTGAAACTCGCAACTGACAACTGCTCTATCCCTCGTTCACCAACGACCCGATCTTTTCGCCCATCACCACGCGACCGATATTCCCGCGCTGATTCAGGTTGAAGATGACGATCGGCAGGTTGTTTTCGCGGCAGAGCGCGATCGCCGTGGCATCCATCACCCGCAAGCCGAGGCGCAGCACGTCCATGTAGGTGATGGTCTCGAACATGGTGGCGTCTTTCACCACCACCGGGTCAGCCGTGTAGATGCCGTCGACCTTGGTGGCTTTGAGGATCGCGTCGGCCTTGATCTCCATTGCGCGCAGAGAGGCAGCCGTGTCGGTTGAGAAGTACGGATTGCCCGTGCCCGCCGCAAAGACCACGACGCGTCCCTTTTCCAGGTGACGTATGGCGCGGCGACGAATGAACGGCTCGGCCACCTGGTTCATCTCGATGGCACTCATCACGCGCGTCCACACGCCCTGCTTCTCGAGAGCGTCCTGCAACGCAAGAGCGTTAATGACGGTCGCGAGCATGCCCATATGATCGGCGGACACGCGGTCCATGGTCTTGGCCTGCTCGGCGACACCGCGAAAGAAGTTTCCGCCGCCCACCACGATGGCGATTTCTACGCCGAGCTGACTCACTTCGGAGATCTCAGCCGCGATCTCGTGTACCCGAATGTTATCGACACCAAAACCCTGGCCCGCAGCCAGTGCTTCGCCAGAAAGTTTCAGCAGAATTCGTTTGTAAGCAGGAGTAGGCATTCGTCAGCAGGTATTCCGGAAGACATTCTAGTGTAGCAGGGCGAATGTGCGCGACCGGCGCCACCGGTTGATGTCACATTGGTTCCGCAGTTCTAAAGGCGGAAATAGTAACCGCCCATCCGTGAGAATTCCACACTCGCCGTCCACTCCGACACCATAAACTGGTGGTAGTGCCTGACCAGCCCGCAGCCTCCCGCGCCATCTCCGTTGACCGGCTACTCACGGAAGCATTCCGCCTGCCGCAATTTCGTCCGCGGCAGCGCGAGGTCATCGAAGACGTGCTGGCCGGCCACGATGTGGTCTGCGTCATGCCAACGGGAGCCGGCAAGAGCCTCTGCTATCAGCTTCCCGCACTGGTGCTCGGCGAACTGACGGTCGTGGTTTCGCCGCTGATCGCGCTCATGGCCGACCAGGTGCGCCAGCTTAACGACCTCGCTATCCCGGCGCTGCTGCTCAACAGCTCGCAGGATTCCGCCGAACAGCGCGAGACAATGCGTAAGCTACGCGCTGGATTCAGGGGTATTTTGTACATCGCGCCTGAGCGCTTCGCCGCTCCTTCCTTTCGCGCGCTTGTGACGCAGCTTCGGCCGCGTCTCTTCGTAGTCGATGAGGCGCACTGCGTCAGCTTCTGGGGACACGATTTTCGGCCCGAGTACATGCGTCTGGCAGAGATTCGCGAAGCGCTGGGGTCGCCCGTCACCATTGCGCTCACTGCGACCGCGACGCCGCAGGTTCGCAGTGACATTGCCACTTTTCTCAAGCTGCGCTCACCGAAGTCGCATGTCACCGGATTCGACCGGCCTAACCTGCGCTACGCCGCGCGCTTCTTCCGCAACGACGGTGAAAAAGATGAGGCCTTACTGCAAGGCCTGCCGCTTGCGCGTGGCACCGGCATCATCTACTGCGCCACCCGCAAAACCGTGGAAGAACTTACAGCGCTGCTGGAGCAGAAGTTCCCCGAGCGCACCATCTGCGGGTACCACGCGGGCATGGAGCAGCCGCAGCGCAAAGCCAGCCAGGAGCGATTTATGCACGCGCCTGACGCTGTGATCGTCGCAACCAATGCGTTCGGGATGGGCATCAACAAGCCTGATATCCGCTTTGTGTTGCATTACAACCTGCCCGGCAGCGTCGAAGCCTACTATCAGGAAGCTGGCCGCGCCGGACGCGATGGCCATGCTGCACATTGCGTTCTGTATCACTCTCCGCGCGACTTCGGGATTCAGGAGTTTTTCATTCAGAAGATCGGCGAGAACAACGAAAAGCTGCAAAACGCCGACATTGCTCGTCTGCAATCCAGTGCGAGCCGCAAGCTGGAAGCCGTGATGCAGTACGCCAGGTCGCGGCGATGCCGTCGCTGGGCCATCCTCAATTACTTTGGCCAGCCTGCTTTCATTTCGGATTGTGGCTGCGATGTGTGCCGGGGAAAAGTGAAGCAACCGCCGGAGAAGTCGTTCGATTCGCCTCCGCGCAAGTCGCGCAAGAGTAAGGCGGCCAACTCGGATGAAGCGCTCGACCATGCCGCCGAGGCCCGCTACGAGGCCCTGCGGGAGCTCCGAAGCAAGGTAGCCAAACGCGACAAGATTGTCAGCTTCGCGGTAATGCACAACAGCACGTTGCGCGAAGTCGCCCGCCGAGCGCCCACCAGCATCGCTGGACTGCTCAGCATTTCCGGAATCGGAGCAGTCAAGGCGGAAAGGTACGGTGCTGAAATCCTCGCCGCGTTACGGAATACATCCAAATGAAAAGGGCAGGAACTTGTCCCACCCAATCTCGTCAAATTGTAATGACGGAATCTACTCGGCGCTCTGTTCCTGCTCCGTCGCGTTGCTGACGGCAACTGTCTCGGCGACATCGCCCACCTTAAAGCGCGCAAAGCGCTTCACCGAGATATTTTCGCCCAGGTTGCCGATGACCGCCGCGATCAACTGCGACACCGTCATGGTCTGGTCCTTGATGAAGGGCTGCTCATAGAGGCAAACCTCCTCGTAGAACTTGCCCATCTTGCCTTCGACGATCTTCTCGACCACGGGCGCTGGCTTGCCGGTCGCGGCTGCCTGCGCGCGGAAGATTTCCTTCTCTTTCTCGAAAGCTTCCGGCGTCACGTCTTCTTTGCGAATGAAGCGCGGATCAGTGGCCGCGATGTGCATGGCAACGTCGTGCACCAGATTTTTGAAGTCGTCAGTACGCGCCACGAAATCGCTCTCGCAATTGACCTCTACCAGCACGCCGATCTTTCCGCCGGCATGAATGTAGCTGGCGACCGAGCCTTCGCTGGTGGCGCGCGTAGCCTTCTTGGCGGCTGTCGCCACGCCCTTCTTACGGAGAATGACGATTGCGTCTTCGACATTGCCATTAGCTTCCGTCAGCGCCTGCTTGCAAGCCATCATGGGAGCGTTGGTCTTGTCGCGGAGTTCCTTAACCTGTGCTGCGTTAATGTTCACGGATGTAGTGCTCATTTCTTGTATATCCCTCTCGTTACCCAAAAGCCGTCAGCTGTCAGCCATTAGCTTTCAGCTAGATACTTAATGTTTTCGGACCTGCTCTCTTAGATTGGATGAGAGCGAAGCGATGACGGTGCGGCAATCCAAGTCTGCACCGGCATGCTCAAGCTGAGAGCTGACGACTGACAGCTGTCAGCTGTCGCTTGTTATAAAAAACCCGCGCCGTCGGTCAGCGCGGGTCACGAAACAATTCGAACCTTCCGCTGTTCTTATACGCGTGAGTCGGAAGCGGCGCGGCGTCCGCTCTTGCCCAGCACTTCTTCCATGCTGACTTCTTCCAGCTCGCTGGCATCCAGGCCCGGCGCTTGCCCTTCGGCGGCCTCGGCTTCAGCAGGGATCGCGGCACCCTCTTCCGCACCCTCGGTGTGAGCGACCGCAGCAAAGATCTCGGCACCTTCCTTGTCGTTCGCGGCTTGCGAACCCTCGATCACTGAGTCGGCAATCTTCGAGGCGAACAAGCGAATCGCACGTAGCGCGTCGTCGTTGCCGGGGATCACGTAGTCCACTTCCGTCGGATCGCAGTTCGTGTCAACCACCGCGACCACCGGAATACCCAGCTTGCGCGCTTCCTTCACCGCAATCTGCTCTTTATTCGAGTCGATCACGAAGACCGTGTCCGGCAAGCGGCTCAGATTCTTGATGCCGGCCAGGTTGGCCTGCAGGTGCTTGCGCTCGCGCTCCAGCTTGATAACTTCTTTCTTCGGCAGCAGCTCGTAACGGCCATCGGTGGCCATCTCATCGAGCTCTTTCAGCCGCTTCACCGACTTCTGTACCGTGACCCAGTTGGTGAGCAATCCACCCAGCCAGCGTGAGTTGACGTAGAACATGCCGCAGCGGTTCGCCTCTTCGGCGATTGCATCCTGTGCCTGGCGTTTGGTGCCGACGAACAGTATCAGCTTGCCCTGCCCGGCCATCTCGGTCACGAACTTCGACGCTTCCTTGAACATCTTCAGCGTCTTCTGCAGATCGATGATGTAAATCCCGTTGCGTTCGCCAAAGATGTATTCCTTCATCTTCGGATTCCAGCGTTTCGTCTGATGCCCGAAGTGAACGCCTGCTTCGAGCAACTCCTTCATCGTAATGTTTGCCAAATGTCCTCCGATTGGCGGTGCATCCCTCGCGACGACCCTGGTCGGTCGCTTGAGATTACTTCCCGTACCCGGCCCCGTTGCCTGTGTGGTTCAGCGGTGGCAGGGAAATTCGTTCCGGTTGTTACTTGCAAGTGGTCAGTTGCCAGTTGTCGGTCGTCAGTTCGCGAATGAGGCTGACGTGCTTCCCGATAACCGCTGACTGCCTCTTGCCACCTAACTCTCACCCCCCGGAACCACAAGGGAAAGAATGGTCCGTCATCGGATGTCCGTCGTCTTTACTGGCAACTGACCACCGACAACTGACAACTATCTCTTCGAGAACTGGAACCGCTTGCGAGCGCCCTTCTGGCCGTACTTCTTGCGCTCCTTGCCGCGAGCATCGCGACGAAGGAAGCCTTCGGCCTTCAGTTTGGGGCGCAGCTCAGGATTGAACTCCTGCAACGCGCGCGCAATGCCCATGCGCACGGCACCGGACTGTCCGTTGACGCCGCCACCATCGGTGGTGACCACGATGTTGAAGGTGCTCACTGTTTCGGTCAGCACCAGCGGCGATTTAGCCATGATGCGCTGGGCTTCCGTCACGAAGTACACATCAAACGGCTTGCCGTTAACTGTGAAGTCGCCGCTGCCGGGGCGCAGAAAAACGCGCGCCACGCTCGACTTGCGGCGTCCCGTACCGTAATACTGAACCAGTTCTGCCATTGACTCTCTCTAGCTGTCAGCTCTCAGCCGTCAGCTCTCTGTTAAGAACTTTCCGGTGCCCCATCCTTCCCATCTTTTGGGGAGGGCGGGAGCCTAACTAAACCGTTGCTGCGATCGCTTCCGGCTTCTGCGCTACGTGCGGATGCTGGTCGCCCTTGTAGACCTTGAGCTTCTTGGCCATTGCGCGGCCCAGCTTGGTGTGCGGCAGCATGCCGACGATCGCGGCTTCGAGCACTTGCTCCGGCTTGCGGGCCAGGCGCTTCTTATATTCTTCGGCGCGAATGCCGCCGGGAAAACCGGTGACCCGGTAATAAACCTTGTCGTCCGCCTTCATGCCGGTGACACGAACCTTATCGGCATTAATGACGACCACGTGATCGCCCATATCGAGGAACGGCGTGTACTTGGGATTATCTTTACCGCTGAGGATGCGCGCTACGCGAGTCGCCAACCGGCCCAAGGTCTGGCCCGAAGCGTCGACAACATACCATTTGCGCACAATTTCCCCTTTGGGGAAATACGTTGACATCTTGCAATCTCCCAGATGTGTGAAAACCGCGAAAGAGCCGCTGAGTTCGGTGGCGCTGAACGCGCAAAGAACGTCTAGACGGGCAGACGCAAAACTACCAAAGAACTACCAAAGCACTAAGAATAGACCAGCAATACCGCCGCTGTCAACGAACCAGCGTCAAAACAATAGCTTGCGGCTGATCGGATAGTACGTCGCTTATTGTATCGCAGACTGCGCCTTGCTGACCGCCCGTTGTGTTACCCGGGTCTCGCTTTTCTTCGACCAAGGGTCATTTTACAGACCAAAAATTGTGTTCGCTTTTCGAGAATACTTTTAAGATATTCAGCACTCTATTGGGCAAGCCACTTCCGTTCACTGGCCGGGAGGACAGGGAAATGACACCTTGCTCCTCGCCTGCTGAAAAAGTCGCGTGGGAGCGGCACAGCGCCGCAGCGATCATCCAGGTCGATTCCAAGCGCGAATATCCGGCCCCATTAGGGCGTCCTCGATAAGGACGCCTCTACTCCCAAGGAGGGAAAGAAAATGTTGAAGTACGCTCTTACATTTGCAATGGCGGGAGCACTCGCTATGAGTGGCGCCAGCAAGCCCGCTTCCGTATCCGGTTCCTGGCAGGTGGATGCCCGTCATTCCGACGCCAAGATCACAACCGACGGTACCACCGATTTTGGAAAGACGAAGATCGACATGGTACTCGGTTTCGGCAGAGTCAATGGAGAAGTGAAACTGGTCGATGGCGATGCTGCCAACTCACACGTCGACCTGCACATTTATCCGGCCACCTCGATGCAGCCGATCATCGCCGAGGATGGGCAATTCAAGACTCATTGGCTGATGGACCCGGCCAATCAGACACTGGTGTGCTTCCACTCCAAGCAAGTGACAAGGACCGCCGATGGCAAACTGCAAGCTACGGGCGAGTTGAAACTCGCTCGCGTCGATCGCAATGTCCAGGCAGATCCCACAGAAGCGTATTCGGGACCGGTGTATGGTCCGCCTATGGTCCACACGGTTTCGCGCCAGGCGACATTCATCTTCGACCTGCCCGCCGCCGATGGCAAAGGCCAGAGCGGAGAATTGCGGATGACCGGATCGACCGAGACCAATCGCGAGATGTTCCCGCAATTGTTACGCGCAGTTGTCAACACCTACTGGCCGCCCCTGGTTCAAGATGCAAATTGCCAGGCCCCCACCAATGTTGGGCGAGAGGACTACCGCGGTGGCATGTGCAGCGGAACGGTTCTGCAGGCTCCGGCGCTGCCCCAGGGTCCATACTCTGGCGCTCGAGAGGATTATCCCGGACCCTCGGATTACAACGCCGTTGTGGGGAATGAACTGAGCATCGTCCTTCACGTGCGTTTGCAGCCGGCAGGGTCGGCAGGAGCAGTCGCGAGCGGAGACTAAGCGGAGTCGTTTTGTTGCCGCCGGTAGCTCTTGCGCGCTGCTAGCGGCTGCCGGGTGCTAACTGCTGGTTAGTTTTTTCCCAGGTAATCCAGCAGGCTCAGGCTGCTGCTCTGGGCTGCGGCAGCAAGTGCAGAGTTGCGTGCGGTCTGAGCGTTGGCCAGATTGTTAGCAATGGTGGACATCGCGGTTGAGCTGGCCGTAAGCCCTGAGAGCGGAATGGAAAATTGTGGCATTAGTCGCCTCCTGAGGAAGAAGTCGTAGTCGGTCGCCCAATGTGTTCTGCAACAGCTGATTGATCTGAGTGAGCTGATCGAGACTGGTCA
The DNA here is from genome assembly GCA_963819645.1 of uncultured Acidobacteriaceae bacterium. Lineage (GTDB taxonomy): Bacteria > Acidobacteriota > Terriglobia > Terriglobales > Acidobacteriaceae > CAVVDY01. The sequence goes on along the minus strand of CAWFWZ010000001.1, from coordinate 284,776 downwards.
CCTGCGACAGTTGCGTCACAAAGGTCGATGGATCCATGGGCGACAAGGGATCCTGGTTCTTTAATTGAGTAATCAGCAATTGCATGAACATGGAATCGATGTTGCCGGCGCTGCCCGCAGTGGAACTGCTGTCCGCGCCGGTTGCGGCCGAACTGACCACTGGATTGGTTGTCATAAATGCCTCCTTCAGGCGCGAACGTCGAGCCGGGAGTTTCCTTCCAGGGCGACGGACGTAGCCGTTGCAGCGGACTGCGACTGCTGTAGGCGAGTTGCCGGCCACGCGGCGGGGCTCACCAACCGCTCCTGCGATGGCTGACGTTCGTTGCTTCCGAAACCGTTGAAGTTTGAACTTGCCGACCCGGCGTCGACGCTGACCGAATCCAGGCGCAGGCTGTGCCTCGCCATGGCCTTCTCCAGTGAAGACGCCTCCGAAAGCAGGGCATCGTGCAGGGCGGGGTGAGATGTGCTGACGACAGCGCACACCTGATCATTAGCCACTGCGGTGCGCACGCGGATAGCACCAAAGTCGGTGCTCTGCAATCCGATTCGTATCTCCGCTTTGTCCATACGCTGTAGCACCTGCGTGGTTTGCAGCGCGGGTGCCGGCGGCGCCGGAGTTGCATCCGGCCGCGCGGTACTGGGCGCACTCGAATGTTCCGCCGCTATCGGCGGAGAAGGTGAATTGGAGTGCGCCGTCGAAGCTCCGACCGCCTGAACCGCCGCCTGCGCCAGAACCTGCGGTGACGATGGGTTCTGCGCGGTGTGCGGGAAACCATCGCCGCCGGATACGCTCTCTTCTGCGTCGGCAAACGAACTCTCTCGCCTCTCCCGCGCAAATCTGTCTGCTGCGGATGGATCAACCGCGACTGGCGGACGCGACGGACTGGCAGCAGCGGCTCCATCGGCACTGGCAAGTGCGAAATCTGGTCCGGTTTTTGCAGTCGGGTTCGAATCGGTCTTTTGTCCCGCCACGAAACTCGCGACGGAGGGTGGGCGTACAGCCGCATCGATTGCTGTGGCACTTGCGTCAGTGATCGCGGCGCTGGCTTGGCTAGCGGTTGGCGGGGATCCTCCAACAAATGTGATTGCCCCGTCGTCCTCTGCCATCGTGGGTGTTCTCGTGCCTGACCCTTTATCCGCCGGGCGGAGAGCGTTCTGTCCGGGCGCGGGCGAAGCCACCCGGGCATCGCGCGTCGCAGCTCGCGGGCTGCTCTCGACGGCGGCAGGGGAAAGGCTATCGTCCCTTTTCGTCAACGGCTCGGGCTGCTTGGGAAGGCTGCCGCCAACTGCAAATTTTCTGTCGTCGCCAACATTTGCGATCGGCTCATCCGGACTGGCAACGTCTGCAGCAAATGAGAGGCCCGGCGGGTTAGCCAGAAACCCTGCGGCACCTTCGAGGCTGGTTTTTCCTGAAGATAACGAAGTCGCGCCATCCTCGAGATTTGACGTCGCTACTGAGCCTGCCGCCTGACTCAGGGCAACAGGATCAGGTGAAGTGGTTCCGGCCAGGCTGTCGCCACTCGGCACCGACTCGGCGCGCGCCATCGCCGCCGCAGCCGGAACTGTCAACGCTGCGGCCAAAGCATTCAGCACGCTATCCGAATCTCCAGCAGCTTTGCTGCCGGCCGCCGCCTTCTTACCCCCACGGCCAATCAGCACCCTTACTGTGCCATGCTCGGCAGTCGATGCCGCATTCTGACCGGCCTCAGGCTCCGGCAGATCCTGTGAAGCGGTAGCAAACAAAGATTGAAAGCCGTTCCCCTCAGGGCTCGACCGGGCATCCGGCACCATTTGACTGCCAGGCGACTGCGCCGTCGGTATCGGTTGTGTGTTCACGCCGGAGTTTGTACCTGCAGGCGGCTTGCCAGCAAAGATGAGGAAATATGAGAGAAGACAAATGCTGAATAGGAGCCGCCTCAATAACCCGCTTCCGCGGGAAGAATCCAGCCTCGTCCTCCGCACATCCAAAGCACTTCACGTTCATTGGGGGAAACCATGGCAAAGTGTGAACACGTGAAAAACATCAATCCCAAGGTCCAGGCCCGGACCCAGGGTTGCGAGGAGTGCGAGCAAACCGGGCAGCGGTGGGTGGCGCTGCGCAAGTGCCTGACGTGCGGCCACGTCGGTTGTTGCGATTCGTCTGCCGGTCGGCACGCAAACGCTCACTTCAAACAAACCGGTCATGCCGTGATGCAGGCGCACGATGGCGGCGACTGGAAGTGGTGCTACGTTGACACGGCGTACGTGTGATCCGCCGTATCATTTGTATACTGTTGGTTATTTCCCTGGACCCCTTCCATCATCGATGAAATATTCCGTTCACCACCCACGCTTGTCCGGGCGCGCCCGACGGGCATTCTGCACCGGCCTGCTTCTCATCGTTTCCCTGACGTCCTTCGCTCAGGTTCCATCTCCCTGGGTTGACACCCAGCCGCTGTCGATCGACGAAGGGGCCACCGGGCTCAAGCTTGTGCTTCGCCAATTGCACACCACGGCGCGGTTGATGCATACCGTTGCGCATCCCGACGACGAAGACGGAGGCATGCTCACGCTTGAGGCGCGTGGCCACGGCGTGACCGCCTTGCAGTTGACGCTGAACCGCGGCGAAGGCGGCCAGAACATCATCGGCAGCGATCTGTTCGACGAGCTGGGCATTGTGCGCACGCTCGAACTGCTTGTCGGCCGATCGCTACTACGGCGTCGAACAGCGCTTCACCCGCGTCGCCGATTTCGGCTTCTCCAAGACTGCCGAAGAGACTTTCGAGAAATGGGGCGGACACGACATCGCTCTCGGCGACATGGTGCGTGTCATCCGCACCTTTCGTCCCGATGTCATCTGCACCCGCTTTCAGGGGAATTCGCGCGACGGACACGGCCATCATCAGGCCTCGGGAATTCTGACCCGCGAGGCCTTTCGTGCCGCCGCCGATCCCACGCGCTTCCCCGAGCAGATTCGCGAAGGCCTCCAGCCCTGGCAGGCGAAGAAGCTGTACATGGACAACGTTCGCGCCAACGAGGACTGGAACGTTGAGCTGGAAACGTCGCAGGTCGATCCGCTGCTGGGCGAAAGCTACGTTCAGTTCGCGTGGCAAGGCTTGCAGCACCAGCTATCGCAGGGCGCAGGCACCTGGCACCTCACCGATGGCCGTCGCACCAGCTATTACAAGCTCATCGACTCTGTTCTGCCCGCTGTGCCGGTCAGCGACAAACACGAAAAAGACTTCTTCGACGGTATCGATACTTCATTACCGTCACTCTGGTTCCGGCTCGGTGAGGACCGAGACAAAAATGCCTGGTTGCGTGTCGACCTTGACTGGATTCAGCACACCATCGACGATGCCACGACCGCTGTAGACAAGTCGCCGCAAGCGGCCACGGTGCCCCTGCTTCGTGGCCTCTATCTGACGCGGAAGCTCATCGCGAGGGTCGAAGCCTCGCAGCTCACCGCAATCGAGAAGGCCGGCGTGCTGGCCGAATTGCGCACCAAGCAGCAGCAGTTCGAGCATGCCGCCAACCTGTCACTTGGCCTGGAGCTTAGCGCCGGACCAGGCACTCCCGACGGACGGCCCATGGCCGAGGAGTTCGCGACCTCATCGAACGGACCCGTGCTTGGAGCTGTTATCACCGCGGGCAAGCCGTTCCTCATGGTGGCGAAGTTTCGCAATGGAAGCAGTACCCCCGTCACCCTTAAGCAGCTCACGCTCGATGTTCCGCAGGGATGGAAGTCCGAGCTGTTCATGGATAAGGTGCCCGACTACGTCGCGCCGGGCCAGGGCTGTTCGGTCATGTTCCGGGTGACGCCGCCGGCCGACGCGCAGATTACTGAGGCCTACTTCCATCGCAACGATCCGGAAACGGATTCGATTTACACCATCGACCAGCCGCAATACGTGACACTGCCGTTGCCGCCCCCGCCCGTAAGCGTGCATGTGGTCTATGCGCTCGGAGAACGCGAAGGCGAGATGACTGCCGTTGCGCGCACGCCGCTGCACGACCAGCACGGTAGCGGCCTGGTCGATGCCGCTTGTGGTTGTCCCGCCATTCTCGATTCACACCGTGCCGGCGACGCAGATCATTGCCGCCAAGCCCAACCCGGTCGCCGACCTGAACGCCCAGGTTCGCTCCACCGCCGATCACGCGACCGGCGAGGTTCGCGCCGAAGTTCCTTCCGGCTGGAAGGTGCAGCCGAACGCCGAGCCTGTCGACTTCAGCAAGCAGGGCGAGCACAGCACCGATTTCAAAGTTATGCCCGACGGAGCGAAGGAAGGCCGCTACCGCGTCTCCGCCCTGGTGCAGACCAACGGACGCGACTTCAAGCAGGGCTACAGCCTGGTGACGCGGCCCGACATTGGCGGTTTCTTCTATTACCAGCCGGCGGTGCAGCGCGCCAGCATTGTGGATGTGAAGGTCCCGCCCGGACTGAAGGTCGGCTACATCATGGGGGCGGGCGACGATATTCCCGCCGTGTTACAGCAGATCGGTTTGGACGTCACCTTGTTAACGCCACAAGATGTAGCCAGCGGAAACTTGCAGCGTTTCGCAACTATCGTTTTGGGTATTCGCGCCTATGACACACGCGAAGACGTAAAGAAGAACAACCAGCGCCTGCTGGACTACGTCAAGAATGGCGGCACGCTGCTGGTGCAGTACAACACCCAGCCGACCGACTTCAACGCCGGCAACTACACGCCGTATCCTGCCACGCCTCAGCCGCAATCGCGTAACCGTGGAAGATGCGCCGGTCACGCTGCTTCAGCCCGAGAACGAAGTTTTTCATTATCCGAACCAGATCACGCAAAGCGACTTCGCCGGATGGGTGCAGGAGCGCGGCCTCTATTTCATGGACCAGTGGGACGCGAAGTTCACGCCGCTGCTGGCGTCGAACGATCCCGGCGAGCAGCCGCAAAAAGGCGGATTGCTGGTTGCACAGTATGGAAACGGTTACTACATCTACACCGGCTACGCCTTCTTCCGCCAACTGCCCTTCGGAGTGCCGGGCGCGATTCGCCTCTACGTCAACCTGCTGAGCGTGGGACATGCTCCCCGATGAACGACGTGCGCAACCTGAACTGATTCGCGGCGTCGGCCTGCGGCAGGCTACCACGCTGAACATGATCGACATGATCGGCGTGGGGCCATTCATCACCATCCCGCTGATCATCAGCGCAGCCGGTGGCCCGCAGGCCATGCTCGGCTGGATTTGCGGCGCGCTGTTCGCATTGTGCGACGGGCTGGTATGGGCTGAGCTCGGCGCAGCCATGCCCGAGGCGGGCGGCTCATACTTCTATCTAAAAGAAATCTATGGCCCGCAGAAGTGGGGACGCCTGCTGTCATTCCTCTTCATCTGGCAGCTCTCCTTCAGCGCGCCGCTATCGATCGCTTCAGGCTGCATCGGGCTCGGCGATTACGCATCCTTCCTTTGGCCGGCGCTGAATCACACTCTCGCTGAGCACACCTTGCATCTGGCGGTCCCGATCCTTGGGCCGCTGGAGCTGAACCTATTAATCAAGACCAGCACCTTCGTCGCGATGGCCGCATGCCTGCTGGTCGTCCTCCTGCTCTATCGGCGGATCAGCGCCGTCGGCAAGCTGGCTGAGCTGTTGTGGGTTGGCGTCGTCGTCGCGATCGTCTGGATTATCGCTGCAGGGGTCACGCATTTCAGCGCGGCTCGCGCCTTCGACTTTCCGCTCGGGAGCATTTCACCTCTCGCGCGGATTCATCGTCGGCATGGGCTCAGCCATGCTTATCGCGACCTACGATTACTGGGGCTACTACAACGTCTGCTTTCCTCGGCGGAGAAGTACGCGACCCGGGCCGCACCATTCCGCGCGCGCTCATCATTTCGATTTTCGCGGTCGCAGCCATCTATATCGTAATGAATATCAGCGTGCTCGGCGTGATGCCATGGCGCGAGCTCGCGCAATTTACCGAGGCACATGGCGGCTTCGTGATGTCGGTGTTCATGGAGCGCATTTACGGAACCTGGGCAGGGCGCGCCATTGCCGTACTGATTATCTGGACCGCGTTTGCCTCGATCTTCTCGCTGCTGCTGGGCTACTCGCGCGTGCCCTATGCTGCCGCGCTCGACGGCAATTACTTTCGTTCTTTCGCAACCGTACATCCCAAGCACCGCTTCCCTACCGTCTCGTTGCTGGCACTAGGTTTGGTCGCAACGCTCTTCTGCCTGCTGCGCCTGGCGGACGTCATTGCCGCGCTGGTGGTAATCCGCATCTCGCTTCAATTCCTGATTCAGGCGATTGGGCTCATCGTCTTTCGCATTCGGCGTCCCGATGTGCCGCGCCCGTTTCGTATGTGGCTTTATCCCCTGCCTGCCTTGCTGGCGATTGCCGGATTCGTTTTCATCCTGTTCGCGCGCGTTAATTCCATGCGCGAGCTGCGGTATGCGCATTGTCATCACGATTGTCGGCCTCGTCATTTTCCTCGTCCGCTCGGCGCGCCGCCGCGAGTGGCCTTTCACTTCGATCGGCGGCGCCGGCAGCACTGCGCTTTAGCGCCGGAAACACGCTGATCTGAAGGTCCGCCCTACCCATGTACCTGAACTGCATTAGAATAGCCAACGCTGTTTCTTGGCAGAAAATTCGAGGAGGAACGATGAAGCGATTATTCCCTATCGCCGGGCTGGTGCTGGCGACGCTATTGAGCAATGCGGCATTCGCCGCCAGTCCGCAGGCTGCAGCTCCCGCCCAGAAGCCCACATTTGCGCTGGTCTACGACAAACTGCTCTCGAGCGTTGAGAAAGAAGTGGTGGACGCGGCCGACGCCATGCCGGAAAACAAGTACAACTTCGCTCCGACCGGGCCGGGCGAGTTCAAAGGCGTGCGCACCTTCGCCATGCAGGTCAAGCACATCGCCGCTGTGAACTACATGGTCGGCGGTGCGCTGCTGCAGGAGAAGCCACCAGCCGATATCAACGGCGAGTCCGGACCCGCCAACATCACCTCCAAGGCCGACATCATGAAGTACCTCAAGGACTCTTTCGCTTACGCCCACAAATCGGTTACGGGCCTGGATGCGAACACACTTCTCGAGCAGGTAAAACCCCCGTGGGGCGATCATCCGGTAACTCGTCTGAGCCTGGTGACCATCATGATCTCTCATCCCTACGATCACTATGGCCAGATGGTGGAGTACCTGCGCATGAACAGCATCATTCCTCCGGCCAGCCGGCAATAACGTTCACCACGGAGGACACTGAGGACACGGAGAATTACAAAAAGCAAATTTGAGTTTTTCTCCGTGCCCTCCGTCCCCTCTGTGGTAAAGCTTCTTACCCTGTGCCCGGCCGCATCCGTGTGAGGCGTTTGCCCGCCCTCTTCCGCTACAATTGCCAGCATCGTTTTAGCTTCTTGAGCTTCGGAGGAGAGCAAATGAAGAAATTAGTGTTACTCGCGTCATTGATGATCGCGACTTTCAGCAGTGCAGCACTCGCCGCGAATCCGCAGGCAGCGGGCGCAGCCCAGGAAAAGCCAACCTTCGCGTCGGTCTACGACCACATACTCAGCAACGTAGAGAAAGAGGTCGTCGAAGCGGCCGAGGCCATGCCCGAAGACAAGTTCAACTTCGCACCGACCGGACCAGGCGAGTTCAAAGGCGTCCGCACATTCGCGATGCAAGTGAAGCACATCGCTGTCGCGAACTATGCTTTCGGCTCCGCTATTCTTGGGGAGAAGTCGCCTGCTCCCATGGGCGGCGCCAATGGCCCGGACAATCTCACCTCGCGCGCCGACATTCTGAAGTATCTGAAAGACTCGTACGCTTACGCGCACAAAGCGCTGGCCAGCATCAATGAGGGCAACGTCCTTACGCCAACCAAGGGACCCTTCGGCGATCGGCCGACAACCCGTCTGGCGATGGCGACCAGCATTCTGTCGCACCCATTCGATCACTACGGTCAGATGGTCGTCTACCTGCGCATGAATGGGATCATCCCGCCGGCCAGCCGGAAATAAAAACAGGGTTCACCACCCCGGCACGGAGGACACGGAGTAAACCAGAACTGGCCAACTCTGTTTTCCTCCGTGGCATTTGTGCTCTCGTTGTGATGGGCTTCGTAAAATACTTCCCCGGAATCTGCTCCCCTCACACCCAGTACTCCTACGAGCGCATCTCAGTTGAGGCAGCGGGATGTCGCCATGGGGACCTTAGAGCTTCAGAGCAGTAAGGCTAAGTACGTCTATATTCTGATCGCCGGACTTTTGTTGTTTCTGCTCGCGTCATGCGGTGGTGCCGGCAACAATCAGAATTCTTCCAACACAGGGCTATCCGGTTCCGGAGGCTCCAACTCGGGAAGCTCCAATAGCGGAGGCTCCGGCGGCGGATCGAACTCCGGTGGCTCTGGTTCAGGCGGATCTGGCTCAGGGGGCTCGGGCGGAGGAGGAGGCGGTAACGGCGGTGGGGGCGGAGGCGGCGGCGGTACCTCGCAGATCCCCCCAGTCCAGCACGTCGTCATCGTGGTGCTGGAAAACACGGACTACAGCTCGGTCGTAGGCAGTGTGAACGCGCCTTACATCAACAGCCTCATTCCTCAGGGCGGCCTCGCGGCGAACTACTTCGCGAATACCCATCCTTCAATCGGCAACTATTTCACCATGACAACCGGCCAGATCGTCACCAATGACGACGGCTTCTCGGGCACGGTATCGATCGACAACGCGGCCCGCGAGTTGGACGCCGCGTCGAAGAGCTGGAAGGTCTATGCCGAGAACCTGCCTTTCGCGGGATATATCGGGCCCGACATACCGCCGTTCTACTTGCGGCGGCACAACCCCTTTACGTTCTTCTCCGACGTGCAGCAATCGCCAACCGAGGCGATGAAGATTGTTCCGTACTCCCAGCTCGCAACCGACCTGTCGAACGATCAACTGCCCGCCTATTCCTTCATCGTGCCCAACGCGGCGCACGACGCTCACAGTTGTCCCGACGGCTTGGAGGACTGCGACATCTCGGTCCGGATCAAGAACGCAGATACGTGGCTCTCTGACAATTTGCCTTCTATCCTGAACAATTCGCAGTTTCAGCAAAGCGGATTGCTGGTGCTCACCTTCGACGAATCGGCCGACGATAACAGCAACGGCGGAGGTAAAGTGATGACTCTGATCCTGGGGACAAAGGTCAAGCCGGGCTACACCGGCACGATGCAATACGATCATCGCAGCCTGCTCGGTCTCAGCATGACAGCGCTGGGCGCCACTATCCCTAACGGCGCAGACTCGGCGCCGCAGATGACCGAGTTCTTCCAGTAAGAAACCGATTGCACCACCGAGAGCACGGAGAACACCGAGGAAATCAGGCCCTTTGGAATTCTTGGCGCCCGTTCTTCTCAGTGCTGTCGGTGACCTCCGTGGTTAGAGGTCTTGCCGAATCCCGCTAAATCTCTGGCCCGCGTCTCATTGCCCCTGTACCCGCCACAACGGTACACTGAACTGCATCAGGGGTACCCATGCTTATCGTGATGAAGTCCGCCGCGACCGAGGAACAGGTACGCGCGGTCTGCGAAAGAGTCGAAAAACTCGGCCTACGCGCGCATCCCATGCCCGGTGCAACACGTACCGCTATCGGCATTACCGGCAACAAATCTGACATCGAAACCGGCACCTTCGACGAAATGCCGGGCGTGCAGGAAGTCATTCACGTAAGCAAGGCTTACAAGCTGGTGAGCCGGGAAGTGAAGGACGAAAAAACAGTTGTGCGCTTTCCGGCTGCTAACGCCAGCATCGGCGGCAGCGAAGTCGCCATCATCGCCGGACCATGCGCCATCGAGTCGCGCGAGCAGGCCTTTGCCGCCGCTGAGTGCGTGGCGCGTGCCGGAGCGAAATTCTTCCGCGGCGGTGCCTACAAGCCGCGCACCTCGCCGTATGCTTTCCAGGGCTTGGGCGAAGAGGGCCTCCGCATCATGGCCGAGATCCGCGACCAGTTTGGCCTGGTCATAGTGACCGAGGCTGTCGATAACGAATCGCTCGACCTGGTAGAGAAGTATGCTGACGTTATCCAGATCGGCGCGCGCAATATGCAGAACTTTTCGCTGCTCAAGCGCGCGGGGCGCACCCGCAAGCCCGTGCTACTTAAGCGCGGCATGTCCGCCACCCTCGACGAGTTTCTGATGGCGGCTGAGTACATCATGAGCGAAGGCAACTACCAGGTGATTCTCTGCGAGCGTGGCGTGCGTACCTTTGCCGACCACACCCGTAATACCCTCGACCTTAGCCTGGTGCCTGCGGTACAGCGGCTCAGCCATTTGCCCATCATCGTCGATCCCAGCCACGGCACCGGCAAGCGCAACAAGGTCACGCCGCTCTCGCGTGCGGCGGTGGCAGTCGGAGCTGACGGCTTAATCGTTGAAGTGCATCCCAATCCCGACAAGGCGCTGAGCGACGGCATACAATCGCTTTTCCCCGAGCAGTTCGAGCAACTCATGCATGAAGTTCGGCAGATCGCGGCGGTGCTGGGCCGCTCGGTGGCCGAGCCGGCTGCGCATCCCGCGACTCCGGCGGCAGCCGCTGCCCGGTGAGGACTCACTTCGCTGGTTCAAAGTGGCAGGCCTTGTGCCTGCTACTTCTTTTTGCGCTCGCGATGGGCGGCTGCCGCCAGCGCAAGCCGATCAATCCGGGTTACCACGAATACGCGTATGTCGCTAACGGCAAGAGCGATTCGGTCAGCGTCATCGACGTTCTCTCATTGCGCAACATAAAGACCATCGCGGTGGGAAAGAATCCCACCGGCGTCGCTGCCAATCCGACCAAGAACGAAATTTATGTCGCGAACACCGAGTCCAACAACATCACCGTGATCGATGCCGAGCGTAATGAGGTAGCCTCGACCATCGGCGTCCATCGCGCTCCGTACTTTGTCTCGGTTTCAGCGGATGGTAAGCGCGCCTATGTCGCAAATTCGGGCTCGTCGAACGTTTCGGTCATCGATCTCGACAACCGCAAGGTTATCGCTGCGATTCGCGTGGGCAACGCGCCCGGCATGGCGCGGGTTTCCGCTGACGGAAGCCTCGTTCTAGTCAGCAACCGCGCCGATGACACGGTCTCGATTATCGACACCGCAAAGCTCGCGGTCCGTACGACGCTGCCGGTATGCCATCAACCGCAGGATGTCGTAGTCCTTCCCGATAGCTCCAAAGCTCTCGTCGCCTGTCCCGGATCGAACCAGGTCGCATCGCTCGACTTGAAGAGCGATCGCGTGCTCACGTTGCTTGAAGTTGGCAAGACTCCGATCCAGATGGCGCTCAAGCCTGACGGCGGCGAGCTCTTCGTCAGCAATTTCGACTCGAATAACTTCTCCATCGTCGAGGCCTACTCCAACGAGGTCGGGCGGCAGCTACCTGATCGGCAGCAATCCGGTGCGCGGCCTGGTCACCGTCAGACAACTCGCTGCTGTATGTGAGCAACTTCGGCTCCGACACCATTAGCGTGTATGCCATCGACGAAGGCCGGGTAATCGGTTCGGTGCGGGTCGGCAGCCGTCCCGACGCGCTGGCGCTGGCTCCGAACGAGGAGCACCTGCTGGTCGCCGATACCGGATCGGGCGATGTGGCCGTGGTACGGACGGTGAAGACCAAAGACAACTCGAAGTTCAGCGCCGACCGCGCGCTGGTGAACGTCATCCCCGTCGGCAATCAGCCCAACGACATCGTCATCAAGGCATTCGAGGTGAAGCCTGCCGCGCGGTAGGAACGTAAATCTTGCATTGTTCCTGTCCGGGCACGGTGATGGTCAGCATTTCCTGTAGCTCGCTCCGATGCTGGTTCGCAGCCATCCACACCGGATCTCCCTGGAAGGCGACAATGTAATCTGCCTGACGCGCCGGGTCGAGCAGCGCCCACTCCCAATCGGGATGGCTCACTTCGCTGATGACATTCTTTAGCGGAATCCCTGCTCGTTGCAGCGCTCCCACATGCGAACCTTCGTACATCAGGATGGTTGATTTCTTTGGGATGTGGGACAGGAATTGCGCCAAAGCGTCTTCCATCGCAAGCCGGGTACGTGAATTCGCCCGCGCCTCACGCACTGTGATGGGCACATCGGCCCACGCTGTCAGATAGCTTCCGGAAACGCCGGCAACCAGCAAGACCCACGCCGCCACTTGGCGCCGCCGACTCTTCAGCCACTCCGCGAGAAGCGTGCCCAGCACGACGGGAAAGATGGCGAACGCCGGCAGCAACTGCAACCCATATCTGACGTTGTAGTACGAGAACGGCCACCACGTTGGGATGAAGATCGGTACGCTGCCGTAGGCCAGGGACAACATGTAGAAGATCAGCGGCAGCCAAAGCAGCAGCCACACCTTGTACCGACCAAAGCGCCAGAGCGCTGCAGCCGTGCCCAGCAGCGCCAGTGTCAGCATGGCTCGCCCCCACCCCGCGTTCCCCATATTCAACTGCGCAGCTTTCAGAAAATATTGTGCTCCGGCAATGGGCCGCTCTTGTCCCGGATATAGCGGCGCTCCTCGCGGAGTGGTGCGCTCGGTGATTGCCTTGGCGGAGTAGGGACCGTTCGCCCAATCCATCGCTCGTCCCGAGACGCGATGGTTGTAGGCCAGCCAGAACACGGGAACCAGGGCATTCAACAGCAGAAACTCAATCAGCGATTTGGCGAGAATCCGTCGACGCGAGGCTTCGGTCTCTCGGCGCCACCAGCGTGCGACCACAACAACGACGATGACGCCAACCACTGCCCCGGTGAACCATCCGTCATAGCGCGTCCACGCGCCGCCGGCCAGGCAGATGCCACAATTCTCCAGCGCGCGCTCGCGAGTCTGCGCGCGTTCCTCAGCCGCATCGGCGCGCAGCATCTCCTGCAAGTACACCAGCGCCCAAATGAAGAACGCGATGTAGATTGGCTCGTTCATCGCCGTGGCTTGCATGTAAAGCAAGTTGGGATTGAATGCGTAAATCGCGGTGGCCACACACGCTGGGAGGAGACTCGCGGCAGGTGGCCGATCCTGGGCCTGCTGTTGGCTCGGGATGGTAGAAGATGTGGGTGCCCCATCCTTGCTTTGGGAAAGGGTGGGAATGAGTCCTCTCACCAGGCGAAAAGTACCCATCCCGCCGAGCACATATGCGATCATGCTGGGAATCGATCCCGCAATACCGGTTTGCCACAGCCGGTTGTTCCACACGAACGGCAGCATGGCTACATGCTGTAGCGGTAGCCAGACGGTTCCCAGTTGGAAGAACGATGACAACCACGAGCGGTTGTCAATGACGCGCCGCGCAATGTTGATGTGCGCTACCGCATCGCCATAGAGCAATAACTCGTTGTGCGTGTGGTACCAGAAGAGAGCAGCCAACGAGAGGATGGCAAGCAGAATAGCGACCAAAAGGTCGGGACGCTGCTCGGCTGTTTCGGTCGTCGTGGACGTGCGTGCCAGCGGGTACTCTCTGTAGTTGTCATCCTGAGCGGAGCGAAGGACCTGCTTTATGCGGGTTCGCCGTCGATCTCCGCTGAGACGAATCGAAATGAAAAGTATTCGACCGTGGATGCTATGCGCGCTCCCGGCCGAAAGCAGGTCCTTCGCTCCGCTCAGGACGACAATCGATATGGGTCGCGTGATTTGCTACGCCGCTTTATTAGTCCAGATGCGTCAGCTCACGAAACATCTCGAATCGCTCGTCGATCTCTTCGCGCGTCAGGCTCTGCATCCGCTCGGTCCCGAAGCGCTCGACCGCAAACGATCCCATCACGCTGCCGTAGAACATCGCATGCTTGAGAACTCTGCGTGTAACTTCTCCTTGCGATGCGATATAGCCCATGAAGCCTCCGGCAAAGCTGTCGCCCGCTCCAGTTGGATCGCGAACTTCATCCAGCGGCAGCGCCGGAGCGCGAAACGGATGATGTCCGCCGGCAAACTCGCCATCGCGGAAGAAAATCGTCGCGCCATATTCCCCATGCTTGATGACCAGCGCCTTCGGCCCCAATTCCAGCACCTCTATGAGCGGCGCGCGGCAGGCTGCGCATCGCCGGACAGCATCTTGGCTTCGCCATCGTTGATCAGCAGCACGTCCACCCGCTTCAGCATCTCGCCCAGATTCTCGCGCTCGATGTTGATCCATAGGTTCATGGTGTCGCCACCGACTAGCTTCACCCCTGCATACTGTCGCGAACCTTAACCTGCAGCGCGGGGTCGAATGTTCGCCAGGAAGAGATATTCCGAGTCCATGTACTCGGCAGGGATCTGCGGATCGAACTTCTCGAATACATTGAGCTGGGTGTCGAGCGTCTTGGCCTCGTTCACGTTGTCGCCGTATTCACCGGCCCAGAAGAAAGTTTTCCCTTTCGCGTGCTGGATGCCGCGCGTATCCACCCCACGCCGTGTCATAACGGATTCTTCTTCCGCCGTGAAGTCTTCGCCGACAATCGCTACCACCCGCACATCCGTGAAGTAACTGGCCGCGAGCGAAAAATGCGTGGCCGCGCCGCCAAGAATTTTCGGCCGCGTGCCATAAGGAGTTTTGAGGGAATCGAATGCAACCGAACCAACCACGACGATAGACAAGGGCTAGGCTCCCGCTTTCTTTTCGGTATCGAAATACTTGCCCACCAGCAGCCTCAACCGTTCCAGCGCCGCAGGCGGCACAGCTTCTTTATGGGTGATGATGGCGTGCTTCAGGGCCGATCCGCATTTACATCCGCGCTCTTTAGGCAGCAACGCCACGGCCTCGCGCACCACGTTGCACGCGTTCTCCGCATTCTTCATCAGTACGCCGACAATCTGCTCGACCGTCACATGATCGTGCTCGGGATGCCAGCAGTCGTAGTCGGTCACCATCGCGACCGTCACGTAGCAAAGCTCTGCCTCGCGCGCCAGCCGCGCCTCCGTCAAGTTGGTCATGCCGATTACGTCCATACCCCAACTACGGTACAGGTTTGATTCGGCCTTCGTCGAGAACTGAGGACCTTCCATGTTCAGGTAAGTTCCACCGCGAGTGGCCTTCACCCCAGCGCGTCCGCAAGCCTGCTCCACGAACTTCGCCGCTTCCTCGCAGATAGGATGGCCGAACCCGACATGTGCCACCAGGCCGTCACCGAAGAACGTATCCACGCGATGCCGCGTGCGATCGACAAACTGGTCGGGGATCACGAAGTCCATCGGCTTGTGCTCTTCCTTCAACGAGCCGACGGCCGACAGCGACAGAATGCGCTCGACCCCGAGCTGCTTGAAGCCGTGGATGTTCGCGCGGTACGGCAACTCAGTCGGCATCAGCCGATGCCCGCGCCCGTGCCGCGACAGAAACGCCACGCTGCGTCCATTGAGTGTTCCCAAAACGTAAGCGTCGGAAGGATCGCCAAACGGCGTCTCCAGCTCAACCTCGCGAATGTCGGTCAGACCCGGCATGGAATACAAACCGCTGCCGCCAATGATTCCAATCTCTGCTTGTTGCAACAGATTCTCCTGCGATGTGGGGTGCAAACCTTCGATTATACCGAGAGCGGCGCTTTCGCCCGACCGCAAATACTGTGCCGATGCGATGGGCTATGGAAAGGAAAGGACGTTGCCCAGCCGAATCCGTGCGATAATCTCCGCTACCTCGCGTGTCGAAAACCGCGACCACCTATGCGCAAGATATTCATCAGCTATCGCCGTGACGATGCCGATGAGGCTGCCGGCCGCCTCTCCGACCACCTCGTCAGCCAGTTCGGTCAGGACAGCATCTTCATGGATGTGGACGGCATTGCGCCGGGCCGTGACTTTCGCAAAGTCATCGAAGAAACCCTCACCCAATGCGACGTGCTCTTGGGTGTCATGGGCAAGAATTGGCTCGACATCAAAGACGAAACCGGCAAGCGCCGTCTGGAGAACGAATCCGATTTCGTGCGCCTGGAAATCGCCTCCGCCCTCCGTCGCGACATCCCTGTGATTCCGGTTCGAGTGCAGGGTGCCTCGATTCCCAAGCCCGATCAACTGCCGGGCGACTTGCAGGATTTTTCCTACCGTAATGCCGTCGAGCTCACTCACGAGCGGTGGAACTCTGACGTACAAGTGCTGGTCGAAAAGCTGAAACGTTTGTTTGATCCGACAGCGCCATGCGGCCCAGGTCCTGGTTCAGGCCCTGCCCAGTACACCGTTCCACAACCCAACTTTTCGCAACCCGTTGAGCAACCGGTTCGTCCGTTACCGCCAGTGAATCCCGGGGCACAGGCGACCTCCGGCGGGGCGACGGCGACTCCGCAAAAACGCTCGGTTCGGCCGATTGTCCGGTGGTCGCTGGTGGGACTGTTCTTCCTCAGCTTCTTCGGCTCAATCTCGAACGGCGATATGTCGACCATGACTCTGTCCCTAATCTTGTTCGTCTTTTTCGCCTGGGACCCGTTCAAGTGGTTCAGGCCGAAGAGCTGAGCCGAACCCGTTTCACTTCCGCGGCCTCTATTTCTCCGGCCATGCCCGGAGCGCCGTCTCCGCGACGCCCTCAAGCGCAACCCGGTTGGCTCCGCCGGCAGCCTGCACCGACATACCGTGCATCACCGCCATATAGAAACGGGCCAGACTGGCTGGATCGGCGGTAACCGGTAGCTCGCCGTCCTCTTTCGCTTTCTTCAGCCGCTTGCGCAGGGAAAGCTCGCCTGCGGAACGACGAGTCGCCAACTCTTTCCGCATGGCACTGGATTCATCGCCGCAGGCCAATGCTCCCTGAACATATAAACACCCGTGTGGCGACTGCGGACGGGTGAGTGCCGCTACGGTTCCCCTTAGCAGCCGCTCGATCGCGCCACGCGCTGTGGGCTCGTTCAGAGCTTCCGCCATGTACGCCACTGGGCCGTGCTCGTAGCGTTCCAGTACCTGTCGAAATAGCGCTTCCTTATCGCCAAACGCGGCATAGAGGCTGGGACGGTTGATTCCCATCGCCTCGGTCAGATCCGATAGCGACGCGCCCTCATAACCCTTCTCCCAGAAAACCCGCAGAGCAGCGTCGAGCGCACGCTCTTTGTCGAACGAGCGCGGGCGCCCGCGATTGGCCGACTTGGCTTCTTTCATCACCTTTTCATATTAGACAACACGGTTTCTGTACCGGACAGTAAATAATCATGAATCGTTTCTCCGGCCGAAGCAATCTGTATCGAAAGGTACAGAAATCGTGCCAACGAATTCGGCGGGAGAAGGAAGGAAGCATATGGGTAAGCTGCAAGGAAAGGTCGCAATCGTAACCGGAGCGTCCAAGGGCATCGGCGCGGGTATCGCAAGGCAACTGGCGGCGGAAGGCGCTACCGTGGTAGTCAACTACGCTTCGAGCAAGCAGGGCGCAGACAACGTGGTTAAAGAGATCACCTCCAAGGGCGGCAAGGCGGTCGCCGTTCAGGCTGATGTCGCCAAGCAGGCTGATATCGAGCGCCTGTTCGCTGAGACCAAGAAGCAGTTTGGCAAGCTCGACATTCTGGTGAACAACGCTGGCGTTTACGAGTTCTCGCCCATCGAAGGCGTCACTAGCGAGCACTTCCACAAACAGTTCGATCTCAACGTTCTCGGACTGATCCTTGCCTCGAAAGAAGCCGCCAAGTACATCGACGGGAAAGGCGGCAGCATCATCAATATCAGCTCGATCGCCAGCACGGCCGCCCCGGCGACCGCAACGGTTTACAGCGCCACCAAAGGCGCCGTCGATACCGTGACCAAGTCACTGGCCAAGGAGTTGGGACCGCGAAATATTCGAGTAAACGCGATCAATCCTGGCATGGTCATCACCGAAGGCGTGCAGACTGCTGGGCTCGATCAGAGCGACTTCCGCAAGGACATCGAGTCGCGTACCCCACTCGGCCGCATCGGCAAGGTGGAAGACATCGCTCCCGCCGCGGTTTTCTTTGCCTCAAACGACTCGTCCTGGATCACCGGAGAAACCCTGGTCATCGCCGGCGGGTTAAGCTGAAGGGCGTTTCCTTTGGTTTGTCATCCTGAGCGAAGTGAAGCGCGTCCCGTCGCGCGGGACGAGGCGACCGTAGTCGAAGGACCTCTATGTCAGCCATGGGGGTCCTTCGACTCCTCGCTGCGCTCGTCGCTCAGGATGACAGGCCATATCGGATGGGGTTTTGCAATCGAAGTTGACGAGAGATGTCGCGCGCGATGCTAATCTAGACAGCACTGAATGGAGTTCGCCATGAGGCTCTTGGGTCGCACGCTCCCGGTTGCTGCTCTCACTCTGCTGATTACCGCTGCTCTTTTCGCCGCCGACACACAGCCGCCGTCCGACTGGCAAAAAGACCTGCTAGCATGGCACGCTGAGCGCGCCAAGAACTTGCAAGCTCCCAACGGCTGGTTGTCGCTGGTGGGTTTGGATTGGCTCAAGTCGGGAGACAATTCCGTCGGCTCAGCCGCCGACAATTCCCTCAAGCTGAAGTCACAGGCTGTGCCCCACCTGGGCATCGTGCGCATGGACAGCAACTCCATCGAGCTGCTTCCGCCAGCCGGAGGCTATCCCGAGGGATTGAAAGTTGACGGAAAGGCTCCGGCGAATCCGCAGCCGTTGGCCGCCGACGATACTGGCAAGCCGACAAAAATCACCATCGGAACCATGCAGGTCACGGTGATTCATCGTGGCGATCAGTACGGGCTTCGTATCCGCGACTCGCAATCACCGACGCGCACTGGATTCCACGGTCTCAAGTGGTATCCGCCCGATCCGGCGTTGCGGGTAAAGGCCGAGTGGACGCCCTACAATCCTCCGCTGAAGCGCAAAGTACCAACCGTCCTGGGAACTGAGATCGAAGCCGACGTGCCGGGCAAGGTTACGTTTACGCTCAACGGCCAGAGCCTGAGCCTTGAGCCCATTCTCGAAGATCCGACCGACAAAGACCTGATGTTCATCATCAAGGACACCACCAGCCAGGACAAAACCTACGGCGCCGGACGTTTTCTCTACACGCCGTTTCCGAATCATGGGTTGACGCAACCGGGAGAGCTCTTGCTCGACTTCAACCGGCTGGAGAATCCGCCCTGCGCTTACACGCCGTACGCGACGTGTCCGCTAGCGCCTCCGCAGAACCGACTGCAAGTTGCGTTGCCGGCAGGCGAACAGCGCTATCACGACTGAAATCCCGGGCCTGCATCCATGCTCCTCGACGTGCTTCATAAAGTAGCGAATCACGGCTCCTCGCTCACCCGAGAAGAGGCCCGCACGGTCATGGCCGAAATCCTGAGCGGCGGCGCCACCGACGCGCAGATTGCGGCTCTGCTCGTGGCGCTTGCACATGAAGGGCGAAACCGTTGAAGAGATCGTCGGATTCGCGCAGGCCATCCGCGCCACAGCTACTCCGCTCGAGACCGAGGATGGTCACGCCCTCGACCTGAGCGGCACCGAACGCGACGCCTTGGTCGACACCTGCGGCACCGGGGGCGACACCAGCGGCACCTTCAATATCTCAACCGCGACCGCTCTCGTAGCCGCTGGCGCCGGAGTGAGAGTTGCGAAACATGGAAACCGTAGCGTGACCTCCAAATGCGGCTCGGCGGATGTCATGGAAGCCTTGGGGGTAAAGATCGATCTGCCGCCTGCTCGGATTGCAGCGTGTCTCGAACAAACCGGAATCGCCTTTCTCTATGCCCCTGCGCTGCATTCGGCCATGAAGCACGTGCAGGTGGCCCGACGCGATCTGCGGCTGCGTACAGTGTTTAACCTGCTTGGCCCGCTGACCAATCCGGCGCACGCTTCGGCGCAGGTCGTGGGCGTCTACTCCGCCGACCTGGTCGAGAAACTCGCTGAAGCTCTGAGTGAATTAGGACTGCGCCGCGCGCTGGTAGTTCACGGGCGCGACGGCCTCGATGAGATCACAATCACCGGCCCGACGAAGGTTGCTGAGGTTCGCGACGGGCAGGTGCGCTCGTATGAAGTAGCACCAGAGGAATTCGGCTTTCAACGCGCACCGCTCAGCGCCATTGCCGGGGGCGACGCCCTGGAAAACGCTGCCGTCATTCGCCGCGTACTCGATGGCGAGCGCTCCGCGTGCCGCGATGTTGTGTTGTTAAACGCCGCAGCAGCGCTAGTCGCCGCCGGACATGCCGATACGATCCAGGCCGCAGTTCCCGTCGCGGCTTACGCCATCGACTCGGGCCATGCTAAGCAGCGGCTGGAGTTGCTGGTGGAGTTTACGAAGAGTAATTAGTAGGTAGTGATTAGTAATTAGTGGCGCAGAATCGAAGTCCATGACTCAATGCGAGACGTCTGCAAACAAAACACCTCCCGAACGACCGCTAATTGCTAGCCATTAATTGCTAACTACTAATTACTAACTACTGTTCTTCTTCACTTCCCTCCCTCTACAATCTTCCGCCCGTTCAACGGCTGCACTGGACGGTAGTCATTGGGATCGAGAGCGGCGAAGGCCGCGATCTGCTCTTTTGACACCGTCATCTTATGTGCCATCACCAACCACGTCACGCCTTCGGTACACGGAGGCGTCGTCAACGAGCCTTGAAACGTGAAGTACTCGCGATCATCGGGCAGAAGCTGTGAGGCGTTTATCTTCACCCCGATGGGTTTGTTTTCTTTTCCTTCGGTCTTGGGCATATTAGCCCAGGCTGTCGCAATCGCTGGGTTCTCGCGCCCTTCATCGAAGAACACCGCCACCACTGCCAGCTTTCCATCAGCACTCTTATGGACCAGGTGTCCCTCAAGAGGAAAATGTTTCCCATTCAGAGTGTTCTCACTCACGTGGTGGAAGTGGAACTGGACCAGGTTGTAAGTTTTGCCGTCGATGGTGATGCTGCTGCCCGGTTCGTAGTCCGACTCGATGGTATGTCCATTGTTGATGATGTCGAGTGCAGAAGGCTTGTAGTCGAATTCGATGATGGGCAGCTTGGCGTGGTCGGCGTGGGTGATGTTTACCGGCGACTGCCGCTTGCCCTGGGCGCAGGCGGCGTAGTCAGGACTCAACTCGCCCCAGTGCGTGGGGCCGGTATCGCCCGTGTAACCCCAGTGGGGTTGCGCGCTGTGTTCATCGGCGGCAAACGCGATAGTGGAGAAGCTCAGTAAAGCAACGACAATAGGAATGAAGAGAACTTTCAATTGCACGGCAAGTTTGAACACAACAACCTCCGATTGAGGCGGCGCAGAAACTGAGGCGATTGTATTCGTCGCAGCGCTGTGCAATCCAGAAGATTGATTTCAGCCACATTCTTTAGGGCTGTCATCACGAGCCCGTTGCCGGCGAGGGAGCTGTCCCGCCGGCGCCGTTAACACTGAACGGCGAAGCCGGCGCTTCGAGCGAGAGCAGATTCCTCGCGCCAAATGAAGGCGGTCGTAATGACAACGCGAAGTTCGTTGTTGCGCGCCGATACCGCCAACGAAAAAATCCCGCGTGTTGGTTAGACGCGCGGGATATTCGTAATCCGAACCTGCATCGTCTACTTCACTGCCTTCGGCCCAGCGTTGCGAATCTCCGCCGGCGCGTCGAACTGCTCGAAGTTCTTCGCGAAGCGCGCGGACAAGTCGGCGGCCATCTTGTCGTAAGCCGCTTTGTCCTTCCAGGAATTGCGCGGATTCAACAGCTCCGAGGGAACTTCAGGCACTTCCTTCGGAATGCTGAAGCCGAACGACGGCTCGATCTCGAACTCGACCTTCGCCAGCTTGCCCTCGACCAAGGCATTCACCATGGCGCGGGTATACGGCAGGCTCATGCGCTTGCCGACGCCGTACCCTCCACCCTGCCATCCGGTATTGACCAGCCAGCATTGTGCTCCATGCTCGCGCAGGCGGCGGCCCAACATCTCGGCGTAGACCTTGGGCGGCAGCGGCATGAACGGCGCCCCGAAGCAGGTCGAGAACGTCGCCTGCGGCTCGGTGACACCGGCTTCGGTTCCGGCGACTTTCGCCGTGTAGCCCGACATGAAGTGGAACATCGCCTGCTCCGGCGTAAGTTTCGAAACCGGAGGCAAAACGCCGAACGCATCGGCAGTCAGGAAAACGACATTCTTCGGATGCCCGCCAAATCCCGGGATGACGGCATTGTCGATAAACGTCACCGGATAAGCCGCGCGCGTGTTCTCGGTCTTGCTGTCGTTGTCGAAGTCGGGATAGCGTGTGACTGGATCGAGCACCACGTTCTCCAGCACCGTCCCAAAGCGCAGCGCGTTCCAGATCTGCGGCTCGTTCTGCTCGGAGAGCCGTATGCACTTGGCATAGCAGCCTCCCTCGAAATTGAACACGCCGTCGGCGCTCCAGCCATGCTCGTCATCGCCGATGAGCCGGCGCGTCGGATCGGCAGACAGTGTCGTTTTGCCCGTGCCCGAGAGGCCGAAGAACAAAGCACTCACGCCATCGTCACCGATGTTGGCCGAGCAGTGCATGGGAAATACGTCGCGCTGCGGCAGCAGGAAGTTCATGATGCCGAAGATCGACTTCTTCATTTCGCCGGCATACTGGGTGCCGCCGATGAGCACGATCTTGCGGGTGAAGTTCACGATGACGAAGACTTCGGAGTTGGTTCCGTCGCGCTTGGGATCGGCCAGAAACAGCGGTGCGCTGACGATGGTGAACTCAGGGTGGTGCTTCGCAAGCTCCTCCACCGTCGGACGGATGAAGAGCTGATGCACGAACAGGTTATGCCAGGCAAATTCGTTGATGACGCGGATGGGCAGCTGGTATCGCGGGTCGGCGCCGCAGAACAGGTCTTGCACGAAGAGCTCTTTGCCGTGCAGGTACTCCATCACGCGGTCGTACAGAGCATCGAACTTCTCCGCCGAGAACGGCTGGTTGACCGGGCCCCACGCAACTTTGTCGGCGGTAATCGAGTCCTTGACCGTGAACTTGTCTTTGGGAGAGCGGCCGGTACGCTTGCCGGTTTCGGAGACCAGACAGCCGCGCGCGCTCAATTCGCCTTCGTTGCGCCGCAAAGCGGCTTCCACCAATAGGGCAGGAGAGAGATTGCGATGAACGTTCGGCTGCTCGAGTAAATCGGAGAGTTTGGGTGCCTGAACGGCAGTAGACATAGATGAGAGCTCCTCAAAAAAATTTATTAATGCTGGATCCTCATCCAGCACTCCCGCCGAAGCTGGCAGGACGCGGCCGGAGCGCAGAACAAAAAAGCCCGATTGGGCTATCGGGCGACTGCTTCCTGATGAACTTCCTGCATGATCTGATTCAGGTGATCGAGCGTTTCTTCGACGCTGAGGGCATACATCTCGCGTCCGCTGTCTTCCCCCGACTCGATGGCCCACTTCAGGTAGTGGCCTGCAATCTGCACCGCCATAGGGTCAGTGATGACGCTGCCGGTTTGGCGGTTGTACTCCACCCAGGCTGGATGAGGGAGCGCAATCCAAACCGGCCGTTCATCGACCAGAAATTTTACGTCAACCGCGTCCGCGTGGCGGGTCGCAATGGCGATGATCAACGCCTGATACTGACAGTGAACCCGCTGACCGCTCCAACGATCGACCGCCTGAAAGTCGTCATACATACGTCTGAAAATCATATCTGAGCGGAACGGGCGGGGGCAATGGTTAGGTGAAATGGGCCGTCCCGGCCATCTCCCGCGCGTCAGCGCATGGAAGGCGGCCGGGAAGACCTGGATTGCGAAGCTACAGCAATCCTTCCAGCCGTTGATAGCTGGCTTCCATTCCGTGCTCCATCCCGGTCGCAAGCATGGCCGCGCGCGTTTCGGTGTCGGGTAAGCTCATGCGCATGGTCATGATCGTTCCTGTTCCATCCGAGTCAAACCTGGTTTCGACGTGGTTATCGGGCGTGGGATCGGGCAGGTGCATGCGCTCGACGTGCACGATCCTGCTGTACGGTTGCAGCTCCAAGTACTCGCCCGTCACGTAAAATCCCTGACCTTTTTGGGCGTTGCTCCACTCGTAGCGGAACTTGCCGCCCGGCTGCGCTTCGTTGATGCAAACAGGCATGGTCCAGCCTTCCGGCCCGAGCATCCATTTTTGAATCAGGCTTGGCTCGGTGTGGGCGCGATACACGGCCTCAGGAGCCGCGGCGAAGTGCCGGGTTATGACGATGTGAGTATCGCCTTCGGTTTTCAGCGTCATTTTGCTCATTGCAATTTCCTTTTCTTGTTGGTTTCCATCTCGGCCAGAACGTTGTCGAGCCGGTCGTAGTTTTTCTCCAGAGCCTGGCGCAGCATCCCCAACCACTGATCCATTGCCTCGATGCCTGCCTTTGCCAGTCGGCGCGGACGCCTCGTTCCATCAACCCGGCTCACGATGAGCCCCGCCTCTTCCAGCACCTTCAAATGTTGCGAGATCGCCGGCTGGGTCAGCTCGAACGGCTCAGCCAGCTCCATCACCGTCGCCTCTCCCTGGGCAAGCCGAGCGAGAATCGCGCGACGTGTTGGGTCGGCAAGCGCGGAAAACGTAGCGTCGAGAGCGAGCGCTTCATTCATTAGCGTTTATTTATATAAATGTTTACTTATATTGTCAACTAAAATTCGAGAACTATCCTCAGCCAGAGTTTTCCACCGATTAGCCCTCGCCTTTCCTCAGAAATGTAATGCCCTAAAGACACATCGCCTTGCATCCAAGGTACTCGCGCGACGATAATAGTATCTTCGCCTTTTGTTCGACCTGTCGTGGGAGGCCGGGTGCGGCATTCAGTACCAGTAAAAGAACAGGCTGCCTTCCTGTTCGACGAGGAAGCTCCTCGCGAGCTGGCGCCGTCGTTCGTCCCCACCGATGCACAGAGAGAAGCCATCGAGCATGTGCACGGTCCCATGCTGGTCGTCGCCGGAGCCGGAACCGGGAAAACGACTGTCCTGACCCAGCGCATCGCGCGCTTATTGCGTGAGGGACATGCCAAGGCGAACGAGATTGTAGCCATCACCTACACGCGAAACTCGGCCAACGACCTGGTGGTGCGGCTGGCGGAAGCCTGGCTGGGAAATAAGGACGCGCAATCGATACGGCGGGTGAAGGATTCCGGCATCAAGGTCGGAACCTTTCACGCTTACTGCTATCACCTGCTCTGCGACGCCCGGCGGCGTTTTGAGCTCATCGACGATCAGGACCTTTATGTACTGCTGCGGCGCAATATCGATGAGCTCGGGCTGGAGCACTTCATCAATGCGGGAAACCTTGGCCAGTTCCTGAGAGATCTCCTCGACTTCTTCCGCCGCTGCTCCGACGAGTTGCGCGGCCCTGAAGATTACGACCGCTACGTAGCCGCCCTGATGGCCGGCAAAGAGAAGCCGCCGCGCGTCTGCAGCTCAAAGCAGACGCTGAGCGACGAAGATGCCATCGCACGCTGCCGTGAGATCGCCCATGTCTTCCGCCGTGTCAACGGCATGCTCGCCGACGCCGGTATGGGAACCTACGGTGACGTCATTAGCCGTGCGCTGGCGTTGCTGGATGACGACGCTCATCCGGAATGGTTGCGCCGGGCGCAGGACGGTGCGCGATTTCTGCTGATCGACGAGTTCCAGGATTCCAACGTCGCGCAGATCCGGTTCATGAAGCGGCTGGCGGGAGACGAAGCTAACGTCTTCGCAGTCGGCGATCCCGACCAGGGTATTTATCGTTTTCGCGGCGCGACCACCGGCACCTTCGATCAGTTCCTGGCCGCGTTCGGCGCCGACAAAGTGAAGCGCGTCACCATGAGCGAGAATCGCCGTTCGACCCAGCCGGTGCTGAGCGGCGCCTACCAGGTCATCGCGCACAATCCACAAATCACTACCCAGGCGCTGCCTGGCGGCGAGAAGTGGGAGCGAGCTCCCCTGACCCATGCTCGTACCGCTCCCGAGCCGGATCCGGTGCCGCCGGTGCGCGTACGCGGTTGCGTTGGCAAAGGCGGCGAAGCTGCATTCGTGGTCGAGCAGATTGAGCGCATGCACAAGGCGGGCCGTCCCTGGCGCGATTTTGCCGTGATCTACCGGCAGCATAGCCATCGCGACGATGTGGTGTATCGCTTGCGCGAGCGCGGTATTCCGTTCGAAGTGACCGGCGTCAGTTTGCTGGAGATTCCGGAAGTGCGCGACCTGCTGGCGGTGCTGCGCTTCGTGCACGACTCGGACGCGGTGAGCGCGGTGCGTGTGGCTTCGTTGCCGCAGTTTCAAATCGAAGGCGCTGCCCTGCGCACGGCGTTCGCTAATGCGGGTGACAACCTTCAGGCGGAAGCCGAGTTCGCCAAGCTCGCCGGAGGCGCCGAAATACTGAGCGCGTTGTCGGAAGCGCGCCGCCTGCTGGAGCCGTCCGGCGGAAAGGCCGTCGCAGCAGTAGACATTGCGCAACGCTGCTTCACCCTGCCACGCGACAAGAACATCGACGCCTTCGCCGAGTTCGTTGACCGCTGGGCGAAGAAGCCGGAGGCGCTTTCCGGCGAAGGCACACTGCGCGAGTTCCTCGAATACCTGGAGCTGTTTATCGAAGGTGGAGGCAAGGTTTGCCGCCCCGATGACGATGGCGAAGGAACTCCTTCGACCCTGCTGCTGGAGTCGGGAAAAGACGAGCGCAAGCGCGAAACAACCGACGCGGTCCAGCTCATGACGGCGCATACCGCCAAAGGACTGGAATTTCCGGTGGTGTTTGTGGTGCGCATCAATACAGCGGCGTTTCCCGCGAACTACAGGGAAGACCTGGTGGAGTTCCCCGAAGCGCTGCGCAACCGCGAAAACATTCCTGAACGCGATCCGGAATCGCTGCATAAGGAAGAGGAACGCCGCCTGTTTTATGTCGCCATGACGCGCGCCGAGGATGAACTCTTTCTAACCGGCAAGCCTGCCGGCAAGAAGGACCTGACGCCGGCCGGGTATCTGCGCGAATTGGTGGCGCTGAAAACTGGCCCGCTGGCCGGACAGCTTGAGTTCCTCGATGTCCCGGAAGGTACCTGTCTTCCAACTTTGCAGGCCAGTGCGGCGGCTCAGCCACGGGTGCACGAGTGGATGGCAATACCTCCGCTGGAGACATCGCGCGTTTTGAAGCTCAGTCCCAGCGCCATTGAGAGCTATTCGTACTGCCCGCTTCGCTTCAAGCTGGAACGCGATTGGAACCTGCCCGAGGAGCCGGGAGCGGCAATGCAGTTTGGCTCGGCGGTTCACACCGCGCTGATGGGCTACTTCGATGCACAGCGCAAGGGAAAGAATCTCGATGCGGAAACGGTGATCGCGTCGTTTCTCGACGAGTTTGCCAAAGCGAAGATAGATGAGCCGCTGCAGCGCGAGCTGTTCGAAAAGAAAGGCCGGCGGCAATTGGCGGCGTTCCTGAACTCTGCGGCCGTGAAGCCGCACGGGCATGTGGCGATGATCGAACACCGCCTGGAGTTGAACATCGGGGGCGCAAGGGTGACCGGCCGCATCGATCGCGTAGACGAAGACGAAGATGGGCTGACGATCATCGACTACAAAACCGGGCGGGCCAAGAACTCAGAAGCACGCCGACGAAAGCCTTCAGCTTTCGGTCTACGCGCTAGGCATGAGCACGGGCAAGCCGGTGAAGGCAGTAGTCTTCGAAAACCTGGAAGACACCAGCACCGTCATCGCGACCCGCGACTCGCGGCAACTGGCCAAGGCGCAAGAAGAAGTTTCGAAGGCGGCAGAGAACATCAAGGCCGGCAACTTCGCGCCCAAGCCCGGTTTCCACTGCGGCTGGTGCGCCTACCGGGCGCTCTGTCCGCAGCAGGAACTGGTGATGATCGCGACGGCGAACTGAAGAACGCCGGTCGCTTTTCGCCGTTCGCTATTCGCTGTTCGCCAGAAGTTATCTTTGGCTGTCATCCTGAGCGACGCGAAGGACCTGCTTTCGCTGGCACCCCCGAAGCCTCGTCCTCCGCTATGATGCTCGCCCGCCGAGTTCTCTGGCAAATGGGGAATGGCGTCTGAGCGAAAAGCGGTATTCTTCCACCCATGACTTCGCGAGCCAATGCCTGGGCTGCGCTGGCGGTGTTGACGGCACTCAACTTCGTCAACTACATCGACCGCTCCATCCTGTTCGCGGTGCAGGAGCTCATCAAGACCGAATTCGCCGTCAGCGACAAAGATATCGGCTTCCTCACCTCGGCATTCTTTATCTGTTACATGGTCGCCGCGCCACTGATCACGCCGCTCGCTGACCGTTTCCCGCGCAAGTACATCATGGCTGCCGGCGCATTTGTCTGGAGCGCCGCGACCCTGCTCACCGCCGTTACGCACAATTACGACGAGCTGCTGCTGCGCCACGTCATCGTCGGCATCGGCGAGGCGACATTTGTTGTGTTCTCCCCGGCGTATCTCTCCGACCTGTTTCCCGAACGCATGCGCGGCCGGGTGTTGTCCATCTTTTATCTAGCGATCCCGGTGGGCACGGCCTTCGGTTACATCATTGGAGGCCAACTCGGCGCCGCGCATGGCTGGCGCATGCCGTTCATGATCTGCGCCGGCCCCGGCGTTCTGCTGGCGCTTGGCGTGCTCGCACTGCACGAACCGGAGCGCGGCGCGAAAGACCACATCGCCGACACCGTCGAACGTGGCACATTGCTGGGACTGGCACGAAACAAGGCCTTCTGGACGGTCTGCCTCGGCATGGCGATGATGACGTTTGCGGTGGGCGGCCTTCAGGTCTGGATGCCGACTTTCCTTATGCGCATGCGCGGCATTCCGCTCAAACACGCGAACGATATCTTCGGCGGAATCACGGTGGTTGCCGGAACGGTCTCGACGCTTTTCGGCGGATGGCTCGGCGATCGCCTGCTGCGCCGCACCCGCTCGGCCTACCAGTTGATATCGGCGATCGGCATGTTTCTGTCGATCCCGGCAATACTGGTGGCATTGTTTGTTCCGGGCACCATCATGTACGTCGCAATCTTTGTGGGCGAATTTCTTATTCTGCTGAACACCGCGCCGCTCAACGCCGCGCTGGTCAACTCGGTCAGCGCGCGTATTCGCGCGACAGCGGTTGCGGTGAACGTCTTCACCATTCATCTGCTGGGTGATGCTTTTTCGCCTACGCTGATCGGAGCCATCTCCGATAAGACGAACTTGCGGACGGGCTTTATGGCGGCTGTGGTGGCCGCGGGAATTTCCGCACTCGTTTTGTTCTACGGAATGCGATTCGCGCCCGAGCTGCCCGCATCCGAGCTGAAGGGCGGCCTCACACCGGAAGGGGCCTCAGCCTAGATGCACGGGCATTTTCTGGGACGGGTCGTGAGCTGGGTCTTCAGCTTGTTCCTGGGAGCAGTCTGGCTGTCGCGCGTCGTCATCGTGTGGATCAATCGCAAGAGCGTGGCCGATATCAGCGCGCCTGAGTACGGGGTCGCGACGAAAATCCCCACCCCGCCAAACGAAGGCGGAATGGGGCACCCAGACCTTCATCGTGCGTTATCACGGGTGAGCATTATCGTTCCCGCCCGCAACGAAGCCGAACACATCGAAGCGGCACTGGTTTCGCTGTTGCAGCTCGACTATCCCGACTACGAAGTGATTGCGGTTGACGATCGTTCTGAGGACGCGACCGGCGCCATCATGGAGCGGGTCAACTCCGAATGGCGGGAGCGCGGCGAAACATCGCATCACCGACTGAAGGTGCTACACGTCAACGAGCTTCCCCGGGGATGGCTGGGAAAAGTTCATGCTATGTGGAAGGCCGCGCAGCAAGCTACGGGCGAGTGGCTGCTGTTCACCGATGCCGACGTGGTATTTCGCTCCGACACCCTGCGGCGCGCCACGGTGTACGCCGAGTGCGAGCATGCTGACCATGTCGTGCTCTTCCCTACCATGGTGATGCACAACGTCGGCGAGCGAATGATGATGGCGTTCTTTCAGTCGCAATTTGTGTTTGCGCATCGGCCGTGGAAGGTGGCCGATCCTAAATCGCGCGACGCCATGGGGGTAGGTGCGTTCAACCTGGTGCGACGTTCGGTGTACGAAGGAATCGGCACCTACGCCGCGCTACGTATGGCCGTGCTTGACGACATGATGCTGGGTGAGTTGGTGAAGCACGCCGGCTTTCGCCAGCGCTGCGTCTTCGGTCGCGATCTGCTGAGACTACGCTGGGTCGTGGGCACCTTCGGAATGGTGCGCGGATTGACCAAGAACTTCTTCGCCATCCTGCGCTTCAACGTTCTGTTCGCAATTGCCGCAATCTGCGGCGTGCTGCTTATCAATGCGGGGCCATTTGTAGGAGTGTGGCTCGCGCACGGGTGGGCGCGGATGGGATACGCGTTGGCGCTCTTGGCGATTGGCGCAATGTATTGGGGGATGGCGAGCATGAGCGACATTTCGATTGCGTATTTCCTGCTTCACCCGATCGGAGCTGTGCTATTTGCATTTGCGATGGTGAGGTCGATGGTGATGACGCTCGCGCAGGGCGGGATTGAATGGCGGGGGACGCTCTATTCCCTGCAGGAGTTGAAGCAGTTTGAGAAGCAGTCGCCACGCTCAAATTGGATTTAGAGTACGTTCGAGAGCAGCACGGTCGGTCTTTGTCGTCCCCAGGGGACTCGGCTTCTAACCGACGCTACCCAGCACTCCGGCCAACAGATGGCCTACGTGGCGGGCTAAGCTATTTCGCTCCGGCGGGCTGGTTTGTTGCGATGCGTACGGTAGTTGCATTCGCGATGCTGAGGTTGACGATAGTAACGATGGCGCAGGGCGGAATCAAGTGGCGACGATCAATACAGCAGGTCCTTCGCAACGCTCAGGATGACAAAATCGAAGAATCATCGACGGCCAGCTGATAGCTGAGAGCTGACGGCTGATAGCTTCTCTACTTCGTCGGCTCCATTCTTAACGCGTCGTTGAAGCGGTTGAAATAATTGAACAGCCCGATCGCCGCCAGCAACTCGATAATTTCACCCTCGTCGTAGTGCTTTTTCAGCTCGTTCCAGAACGCATCGTCGACTTCGTGGGGATCGCGGGTGACGCGCTCGGCGAGTTCCAGCGCGGCTTTTTCGGCGTCGGTAAAGTCCGTTCGATTGCGAAAGTCTGCAAGATGTTCGATCTGGTCGTCGCTCCATCCGTGCCGCCTTGCCAAGGCGGTGTGCGAGGACAGTCAATATTCGCAGCGATTGATCTGCGACGTGCGAACGATGACTAGCTCTTTCAGCTTGGCAGGAACGGTTCCGGTATTCATGATGGCGCGGAAGTGGGCGATCATAGTGCGGAAGATTTCCGGGCGGTGGGCCGCGGTGCGAAACATGTTCGGTATGTTGCCGCGTTCCGCGATGTAAGTATCGTAGATTTTTGCGGTTTCCTGATCGACCTGATCTCTATCCAGACGCTCAATTCTCGGCATAAGAAGATTGTATGCTGACGGCAAACAAGCGGGAAAGGTTGCCGACGCCCGCGAAAGCAGGTCCTTCGTCCGCTGAAGCGGACTCAGGATGACAAACAATAAGAGGATCATTGCGGCCCGACTGAAGAGGCTGCGGAAAAACTCTTCGCAATGGGAAAAACAGCAGATCCCTCACCTCTAAAGAGGTTCGGGATGACAACAATACAGGGTGTTTATGGCGCAGCTGAAGCTGCGCCCCTTCAAAACGACGCCCGGCAGAGTTTTTCAGCAGCCTGTGTGAAGCCGGGCCCTGATACAAGGCTCGCACTGCCACTTCGATTGGCAGCCGCTTCAATAAGCGCATACAATGTTTTTCCGTTCGTACTATCGGGGACTAACACAGAATGAAATCTTCACGCCGCCAGTTTTTAGGTGTCAGCGCAGGTGCCGCTGCCGCAGGAGTACTTTCCGCCGCCACGCCTTCACAGGCAGCACAAGCCGAGCCGGACAAGCTTCCACCGTCCATCGCCGCCTTGAAGTCGCGTAAGAGCGAAGCTGTGCCCATCAGCGCCGACGAGATGCGCACCCGCGTGGAAGGCGCGCGTCAACTCATGGGCCAGAACGGCCTGCAGGCAATCGCGGTCACCAATGGCAGCTCGCTCACGTACTTCAGCGGAGCCCACTGGTGGGTCAGCGAACGCTTCTTCGGCATGTTCCTGCCGGCCAAGGGCGACCCGTTCTTCGTCTGCCCCGCGTTCGAAGAGGACCGCGCGCGCGAGCAGTTGGCACGAGGACCGTTCGGTGAGAAGGCCGACGTGCGCACCTGGCAGGAAGATGAGAATCCCTATACCCGCGTGCAGCAGGGAATGGCCGAACTCGGCGTGAAGAGCGGCAAACTCGGCATCGAGGAGAAGACGCCGTTCGTCTTCAGCAACAACATTGGCATGGCGTTGCCGGCGCTGGAGATTGTGAGTGCAACTCCTGTCACGGCGGGATGCCGGATGATAAAGAGCGCTCATGAGATCGCGCTGATGCGGCTGGCCGCGCATGTAACCCTTGCTGCCTATGCGGCCGCTTATCACGCGTTAGAGCCGGGCATGACGCAGAATCAGTTTGCTGAGTTGGTGCGGCTGGCGCATGAGCAGCAGGGATTCGAGGGCGGTGCCGAGGTGCAGGTGGGCGAATACTCCGCCTTGCCGCACGGCTCGATTCATCCGCAGGAGATACGCGAAGGAGCGATCTGTCTCATGGACGGAGGCTGCTCGGTCGAAGGCTACGCTTCCGACATCAGCCGGACGTTTGTCTTAGGCAAGCCGACGGACAAGATGAAGAGCGTCTTCGATATCGTGCACAAGGCGCAAGCGAGTGCGCTGGCAACTGCCAAGCCGGGGGTGCCCTGCGAAAACGTGGATGCCGCTGCCCGCAAAGTCATCGTCGACGCCGGCTATGGCCCGGGCTACAAATACTTCACCCACCGCCTGGGACACGGCATGGGCATGGATGGACACGAATGGCCCTACCTGGTGCGCGGCGACAGGCTTCCGATGCACGAGAACATGACGTTCAGCGACGAGCCCGGTATTTACATTCGCGGTGAGTTCGGGGTGCGCCTTGAGGACGACATGCACATCCTGGCGAATGGAGCGGAGTTGTTTACGGCGCAAAGTCCGTCACTGGAAGATCCATTTCCGGCGAAGGCATCGTAAGCCGACTTCGAGCGCGATTCGGCCCTGTTGAGAATTGCTTTGAAGGGGCGCGGCTTCAGCCGTGCCGTTCAGCATCTCTCTAGCCTGGGCTTTTAGCCCCTGAGGGGATTCTGTCCTTTGCAGATGCCGACGAGTTCCCGCAGCGGCTGAAGCCGGAAACTCTGGCGCAACCTCACGACACGGCTGAAGCCGTGCCCTTTCAAAGCCGAATTACCCTAGGCGATTTTTTGTTTCGGCAACCCTCGCGCGATCGCAGCTAACTGCGCGGGCGAAGCATCGATGCTATACAGCATGCGGCTGGCGTTCGCGAAGCGCAGCTTGTAGGGATACTCGCCCGTCATGTAATCGCAGCTCAGGCCCTGCTCCAGTGAAAGCGCCGTTGCCTCGAAGACGAGAGCCACGCCCGGAGAGTACACCGCCCATTCAGGATCGAAGTAGATGGTGTAGAAGCGGCGAATGCCGTGGTCGAGAAAGGTCACTAATCCAGCGACGATGCAGCCGACAGTATCCTCAAGCGTGAATACCCGGCACTTCTCTGCCTCGAGCGCGGCGGCAGCCACCATGAATTCGCGGCGGCGCTGGTCGCGAAAGACGTTGTTCGCGTCGTTTGCAAACTGATCGCACTTGAGCTGGTAGATTCGCCTGACCTGATCGCCGTCCGCTCCCCGAATACTGGTGCAGCGTTACACCCTTCCTTTGCATTCGACGTAGCTGGCGCGCGGCGCGCGTGTGTAGCGAGCGAAACTGTTTTGCGCTGAGCGTGGCGGCGTCAACCCACGGCGCGCGCGCGAACTCGGTCGGGTTCGAAATCCTGCCAGTGTTTTGCCGCGTTCTCCGACTGCACGGCGGTTACCGACAACGGCAGGTCAAACTCCGCCAGCATCTGCCACGCGAGTTGGAGTACACGCTCATCTCCAACATGCAGCAGGTCGCGATAGTCGAACAGGCTCTCGCCCAGCAGTTCAAGACGATTGCCCTGACGATTGATTGCCGCCGGGATGATGGCTGCTCCGTTGTCACTCTCCACCGCGCAAACCAGAGGCGACAAACGGTCGCCGAACATTTCCGCCGCTAGCCGGTTCCACCCGAAGCTCTGGAACATTGTCTTCGGGCTTTGGCGAAACAGTTCGTCCCAAAGCGGCCTGAGCCTGTCCAACTCGCCGACCGACCTCGCCACAGTTTTTCGCGTTGAACGCATAGAGGAGGACACGAAAGTTAGAGGCTGTGGGGATGCGGCAGGTTGTGAGTAGCTGGTCGCGATGCTCAACCGATTTACGAACGGCCAGACTCAGATGGCCGCTTTCGGCACGGTAGGTTCCTCTTCCTCGATATCTTCGCTGAGGCCCGCGCCGCGATAGGCACGCACAATGTCATCCAGCGACAGAACTCCGAGCAGTTGCTGAAAGTCGGCGCGATGCACCACCGGGACGACTTGCCATTGGCCGATAAGTCGCAACGCGGTATCGAGCGTAAAGTCCGGGTGGACGTACGGAATGCGGTGCAGCAGCACCGCGCGAAGCGGCTGGTTCGAGTCGGGCATGGCGAGCAGCTCGCTTCGGCTGACACCTCGCCAGTCCATGCCTCCCATGCCGACTACGAAGAACTCCTGCGCCGAGCCTTTGACCTTTTGCAGCGCCTGATGCACCGACATGTTGCGGGTCAGCACTTGTCCGACCGCAGGCCGCATCGCATCTTCGACGCGCAGCATGGGCATCTCGCGCTCTTCTTCCAGCGACGGCAGGTCCATTCCATCCTGCCGTGAAAGCAGGTCGAACACCGGAGTGGGCTCAAGGCTGCGCGAGATCACGTAAGCGATGGCATTCGAGATGATCACCGGAACGATGATGGTGTAGTTGCCGCTGACCTCAAGCATCATGAACACCGAGGTCATGGGCGCGCGCAGAATGCCGGCAAACAGTGTACCCATTCCGACTAGAGCGTAGGCGCCGACGGGAATAGCGAGATACGGAAACAGGTGCTGCTCCACCATTCCCACGGCTCCGCCGATCATCGCTCCCATGAAGAGCACCGGCGCGAACAGTCCGCCGGGAGTTCCCGAGCTGAAGGAAAGTCCTGTGCCGAATATCTTCAGCCCACCCAGGATGAGCAATATCTGCCAGGTGAATTGCTCATGCATCGCCTGATCGATGTAGGTGTAGCCGGCGCCCATGATCTGCGGGTACCAAATGCCAACCACTCCGATGATGAGCCCGGCGACCGCAGGCTGCACCCAGTGAGTCCAAGCGGGCAGGCGCTTCAGGCGCGGCCGAAGCCACGCGATGTACTTGATGAAGACGATGGAAGCAAGGCCTCCGATGACGCCCAACACGGCATACGCCGCCAGCTCGCCGACGTGTTCCAGGTGATACTGCGGAATGTGGAACAGCGGCTCGTCGCCAAGGAACCAGCGGGACACGATGGCGCTGGAAATTGCGGCCAGCACCACAGCTCCCAGAATGCCCGCCGTCCATCGGCCGATGACCTCTTCGATAACGAACAGCACGGCGGTGATAGGAGCGTTGAAGGCCGCAGCCAATCCGGCAGCCGCGCCAACCGGCGCGATTAGCCGCAACTTATCGCGCGACATGCGCAGTCTGCGGCCAACGGCTGAAGCAATGCCCGCCCCAATCTGCAACGACGGATCTTCCGGGCCCAACGGAGCTCCGCCGCCAATCGCCAAGCCCGGCGGTGATGAACTTTCCGATGATGGTCGAAAACGGAATGAATCCGTCGTAGATGTAGAGCGCGGCCTTGGTCTGGTTCACGCCGCTGCCACGCGCGCGGGGGAAGAACAGGATGACCAGGCCCGCCACGACGAGCCCCGTCAGCGCAGGAGCAAGAACTACGCGAGGGAACGTGGGGTGCAATCCGCTGCCTAGCAGCTTGATCCGCGCCAGCTCAATGCAGATGCGAAAACAAACAACGGACAGTCCGGACACAAGCCCGATCATTACTGCAACGACCAGGAAAAACTGCTCCTCGCGCACGCTGAAGCGCTCAGGCGAGAGCATTCCGCGGAGGGCGTCCCAGTACTTGCGGCGGGTTGGAGTTGAGACCGCGGGCTTCGGCGTCGGAATCGCCGGAGCCGATGGCGTTTCCCGTGGGACGGTGCTCATGGCTGGGCCTCGCCTTCATGTCGCGCGATGAGCTGTAAGGCTCGGTCCTGCAGGCTGGTGGGCGGACACGTCTTTTCCGTGGCTCGCATGACTTCGAAGACAAAGTCCATCGTCGGCGGCATTGCATCAGGATTACTGCGCAACGCTTCCGCCCTTGCCGAAGGCTCCTTCTGGGTTCCGCTGTCATACAGAAGCTGCAGAGAATCGGGGGCGGCAGCCTGCGGAACGATCGATGTCACGTATCCGTTTTTCTTGCTGGGCAAAGCGGTGCTCGATTTTTTTGGCGCAGCCGCCTGCGGCTCCGGGCTTAGTGCTACGTTCTGCTGGGACGCGCACGATCGCAAGCGATCCATCGCCAACGTGAATGCTGCTGCTACCCGATTGGCTCGTTGCGTGATTGTCAGGTTACGCAGGAACGGATCGGTATCGTAGGCTTCGCGGGCCACGGCCAGTTCGTCGGCTTCGGGACTACCCGGTTTGGAGCCGGTAAGATCATCAGCCGTTGCAAGCAGGCGAACTGCCTTGCGGTAATCTCCCATGGCAAGGGCAGCCTGCCCGGCGCCCGACAAGGCATCGACGCTCTTCGGATTTTCTTTCAGTACCGCGTCGAACGACTTAGCCGCACGCGAATACTCGCCTAACTGCAGCAGAAGATCGCCGACGGTTAAACTCACAGCCGGGTCCTCTGGAGATTCCGCCTGGATCGCAATCAGTTCGGCCGTAGCTCGTGCCTTGTCGCCGACCTGCATCAGGTAATGCACCAGTTCCATCCGCGCGTCGATACGGCGCTGCAAGGGATTGCTGGTCCACACCCCATCGATGGCAGCACGGTAATAACGAATGGCAAGCTCGGGCTTTTTCAGCGCGGCGTACACGCGCGCCAGATCGAGATTCAACTGACCGTCCGCCGGGTCCTTTGACCACAGCGTAAGCAGGTAAGCTCTCGCTTCCGCCAGCCGCCCCTCCTTCATCAGCGCTTCGGCGAGGCTCAACTGGTACTGCCAGTTTCCTCCGTCATAGCCGAGAGCGTTTCGATAGTCGTCGGTGGCAACCGAAGGATAGCCTTTCGCGATCGCTTGCTCGCCTCGCTGAAACCAGCGCTGCGCCAGTGACGATTCGAGATTCCGGAGATACGACACGTAGATTTTCGTGACCGCGAAGCCGGCAATGATGGTAACGATAAAGAGAACGAAGACCAGCCGCACACCGACCGTGGCATTCAGCTTGCCGCAGGAAGGGCACCAGTAAGCGCCTTCAGGCATCGGCCTGCCACAACGTACACAACGAGTCTCAGCGGTGGCGGGCGCTTCTACTGGCATTCGGCGAAAAGGAGTACTGCAAGAATCCGCAGTACTTCTACTTTATCAAGAGATGCTGCTTTTTGTAGGCGGGAAACGGGCAAAGCGAATTCACAAGGTTCGCTCTACGATATGTTGAGAAAAAACACTTTCTACATGATGATTTCGTTGGCCTGCTGCGTAATCGGATGCTGCATTTCTTGCAAATCGCTCTTCACCAGGTTCAGGCCGTATACGCACGATTCAAATTCGTGCGCCAGCTTTGCGAATAGAGGCGCCAGCTTCGTGTATTCGAACTGGTCGAATTTGGAGACGATGTAATAGCTCTCCTTGCCGGCCTTGAGAAAGTCGACGAAGTTCTCCAGCCGCGCATGCCGCAGGCGAAAGCGATTGATACTCTCGGGAAACATGCCCGAGAGAAAGAGCGTGTAGTCCCCAATATGCTTACGTACCTGCCGTTCGCGATCGAACGACGGCGCCGGCCCGTAGATCGGGTCGGACTCCAGGAGCATCTCGCCAACATCTTCCAGCGGTCGCTCGGTCGCGTTGCGAATCTTGAACAACTGCTCGCACTCGCAGAACTCGGTCAGCATGCCGGCGACATAATCCTGCACCGCACCATCACGCAACTTGAGTTCGCGGTCGAAATGGTAATGAACTAATTCCGTGAAGAGTTCTTGCAGCGGATGCGATTCAGGAATCATGGTCTGGTGTTCGTTCCTCCGGTCCCCGCAAGGGGTCTGCCCACAACGAACGCTACAAATCTTGTTCGTGTTCTTAATCCAGTTCGCATCGCTACGCAAGCGAATCCATTGCCACGTATCCGCAAAGATACTGCCTTCGCAGAACGCGTTCGGGGCCCGGTAAGCGATGCCGGCGTTACCTATTTCGAACACTGTTTCTGGTTATTTGGTTGCTACCAGAGCCGGAAGTCGGCGAATAGACAATCACTCTGGCGGCAATGTACAACGATTGCCAGCAGGCTTCGCAGATACGCATGGAAGGAAAACATGGAACGCAAGAACATCGCAGGCAACTCTCCGTACGAAGGCAGAGTTGGCTTCTCCCGTGCCGTGAAGGTCGGACCGTTTGTCACCGTCTCTGGAACCGTCGCCACCGGTGCTGACGGGAAAATCGTCGGCGGCGACGACATGTACGCGCAAGCAGTGCAGACGCTCAAGAACATCGGAAGAGCGCTGGAGAAGTGCCGGCGCGAGCTTTCGCGACGTAGTACGGACTCGAACCTATGTGACCGACATCAGCCGTTGGGAAGAGGCGGCTCGTGCCCATGGCGAAATCTTCGCCGACATTCGTCCCGCAGCCACGATGCTGCAGGTGATCTCGTTCGTCTCGCCGGAGATGCTGGTAGAGATCGAGGCCGATGCGATCATTGCGGCGGAGTTGAAATGAGCGACCCTATGTCCGCTCCGTCACCACGTGAAATGACAACACCGATGCCGTGACCTGGCTGCGTCCGTAAAACAGAAACAGCAGCCCCCACAGAGTCTGCAAGACGAGAAACACCGGAAGTTTTGCCAGCTCTGAAAGACCCAGCGCCAGATCAGGTAGAGGACCGATCGAAGGCATGATAAAGGCAGCGGCAGAGAGGTAAGACAACGCGATCAGGCTCATGACCTGATACACCGAGATGCGCGTGTGCCCTCGATGATCGGCGCGCAGATTTTCGGCGATCGCCCTCCATCCCCACGTGCCTATCATTGGCGCCAGCACGGCGAGCCGCCAGTACTGCATGACGAAGAACACCAACCCGACAAGTCCCGACAAGGTGAACACCACCGAGGTCAGGGCCTGCACCGGAACCAGCGGCTCATCTTGCAAGCTGCGAGGCGTAGGCCGCCTTTTTCGTATCGCCGTGAAAGACGGTGTTGAAGCGGCGGAAGATTCTTCGCCAGGCGTGGCGTCGCGTCGCGCAGTGGCATGCCATAGCAACATCCGAAGCTCATGCACGCCAGGCGACCAATCGCCTCGGCCAGTGCGTAAGCGATCGCCGCAGCAGCCAAGGTGGGAACGGCGTACAGCGTCAGCCCCCGTCCTGCGAGCAGTTTCCCGCCGAGCCAAACCAGCGGCGGCAACAACATCGCCGCGACGAATGCGGCTCCCGCGATGGTGTATGTATTGCTCTTCTTCTCGACGATGGCGGCCACCAGCCGCGACGCGGGCACGCAAAACACGAGCATCCCGGAGATAAGAATCACGGCGACCAGCATCGACACGTGTATCGACGCGAGCAGCAGCAGGGCCAGTCCGATTCCGAAAACGCTGCCCGTCGCGCTGAAGAATCCGTAGAACGTCAGGTTCATGCCACGCCATGTGCCGTGATGATTTTTGGTCAGAGGCACGGCGGCGATCATCTGCCAGCGCTCTTGCGGAAGCGTTTTGAAACCCCAAGCAAAAAGAGCAGCCATGAGTGCGGCAAGCGTTGCGATGAAAGCAGCGTCGATCATGCGGTCCTCCTTTTTGCAGGCAAGGCCAGCAGCGAACGGACCGCCACGTCGGTCTCGACCAGCGCCTGCCCAAAGGCGCGCGAGTAGCGGCTGCGCACTTCACGGCGGTGCTGATTGCGAACCAGGTCCTCGGCGAAGCGAATCCGATCACGCTGAAACAACAGGACGACGGTGCTGCTGCCGGGGCGAAAGAGTGCCTTGGGAGCTCCGATGCGCAGCATCATGCCGGGCTCAACCGGCTTTGGATCGCGATACTCGCGCTCGCTGTAGCGCTGATCGATTTGACCGATCATCAAGGCCACGACTTCGATCATGCCGACGAAACCGATGCCCGTTCCGCCGGCGCAATCCGTGTCGATGATGGTCACCACGCGCTTGTTCTTGGAGTGCGGCGTTATCAGCTTAACCGTCGCGTTGGGATTGCAGGAATGATAGCGGCCATTGACTGCGTAGAAGTCTGCGACGACGCCTTGGACCGGCACATGCGTGTAGTGATATTTTTCGGGAGTCAGCCGAAAGACCGCATAGTCCCCTTCTTTGAACTCTTTGATCCAGCGAATGCGTGGGCCACCCAGCAGTTCGGGAAACGCGAAAAATTTTTCCTTGATCAGCAGCTTCGACGTTTTGGACATGGAGCCGACCGCAACTCGCGAGTCCGCCGGACAAACCACGCAAGGGCTGACTTTCGGCAAAGGCCGACACTCCCAGTAGCGAATCTTGCGCTCGAACATCTGCCGCGCGGTGGCTAACGATGACGGCTCATCCACCAGCTCCGACAGGTCGATGCCACTCTTCTTTAGAAAACGCTTCATGCCCGAAGCGCGCGAAGAGAGCCGGTTATCATAGTTAAGGTAGCCGAGAAGCTCAGAAAATTTTCGGCTCGATG
This sequence comes from uncultured Acidobacteriaceae bacterium, assembly GCA_963819645.1. Lineage (GTDB taxonomy): Bacteria > Acidobacteriota > Terriglobia > Terriglobales > Acidobacteriaceae > CAVVDY01. Next base: position 244,174 of record CAWFWZ010000001.1, on the reverse strand, counting down.
CCAGCCTCGAAACCCAGGCTGCGTTCTCCAGCTTGGGCGAATATAAAGCAGCCACCGTCTTATCGCCGACCAGCCGCTCGCGCGCGATCTCACCCGTTTCCCTGACGATGTATTCGTGCATCATGCCCTGTTGACCATTGGTTCCGAACTCGCCAGCTCACTCCTGCCGTGTTCGACGGCGGAAAGGACCAGCAGCAGACTGAGCAGCGATTCCAGTTCCGTAGTCGAAAGCTCTTCCCGCAGCAAACGATTTCCGATGCTGTCGAGGAAGCGCGCCGGATCCTGCACGCGCACGCCGCACCGTATCAGCGCACGCAATTCCTCCTCCGCGCCGATCGGAGCGTCCGCCACGTCCTCCCGCAGATAATCCAGCGCCTCCCTCAGCTGCGCATGCCGCAGGTCCTCGCGATAATGCTTCTCGGCCGCGCGATTAAACTCTGCCGCATTGGTGCGCATCGCATCCTGCTCGCCACAACCGTTCACAATCTCTGCAACTAAGCGTTCGGAGGCGCGCATGCGCTTGTCCGCCAGTCGCCAGCGCAGATCGCCCAACAGCAAGTTTGCCTCGAGGTCCTCAATGACGCCCGTGGCCGCTTCTTCCAGAAACGCGAGCAGCGCGTGGCAGTAGTCGCTCAGCGAAACTCGCAGGTAGTCCGCGTGCCGCCAACTCGAGCGGGTGTTCTTCGAGTGACGCAAAATGCGCCGTAACAGTTCGTTCTGCGAGCGTTTGTGGACATAAAACGCCGGCAGGCCGGCAGCGCGGAAAAAGAAGGGCTGGCGGCGCTCGCTCTCCGCCGTAGGATCGTCCGGGATGTCTTCGTGCGTGACCGCTCCCTCCAGCGCCAATCGGTACGAAGCTGCCAGCAGCAGTTGCTGCAAGTCGATCGCCGGCGCCATGTCGCGGTCATAGCTGGGGAACAAGCTGTAGTAGCGCGCTTCGAAACCTGAATAACCGCACGCGTCGAATTGACGCAATCGCAGCGGCATGTAGAACGACATGCGCCGGTCGACGATACCGAGCTGATCCAACTCTGCCGCCAGGCGTGCAGTGTTTCCCGGCTCGCCATCCAACGCTGACGCGTGCTCGGTCGACAGCCATGCCACCGGATAGTTCAGCAACCGATAGTCGGGAACCAGGTCTCCGCGCAAACGGAACATGCCCGAAATAGCGCGATCGAGCCAATGCGGACCGTACGGTGTCGCCGACCTGCCCAGAATTTTCAGCTTGGCTTTTTCCTTCCACTCGCGCCACATCAACCGCAGGTGCGTGAAGTCGAGCTCGTGGGGAAGAAACGCCAGCAACACCTCGGGATGAAATTGCGCGAAGTCGATGCGATAGGGCGCCGCCGAATACGTGCCGACAAACAGCGGCAGAAAGTGCTCGAAAATTTTGATGGCAAGGTCGCCGAGCCGCTTCTCTTCCCGGAACGCTTCTGCGGTGTCGGCATCTTGCAACCGCCGCGTCAACGAGCGGCTTCCCATGCTGACGTGAATCCCGTTGTTGGCCAGGCTCACATTCGACAGGCTGGGCAGCACAATCAGGTTGTTGGCGATCAGGCCGGCCTCGCGCAGCTTGGCCACCGAGTTGAGCTGGCTGCGGCTCAGCACCTGATGGCACAGGTGCATGTATTCAGCCTTGGCTTCGCCGTCATCCCATCCCGAGAGACAGGGGCTCATGAACAGCTCGCGATAGAACGAGTCGGAGATGCACGATGACAGCTCAGTCTGCCGCACCGGCGGATGCGGCCCGTGATAGACCATTCCCCGCTGGCCGTTTTCTTTCAGACCGAAGCGCTGATTGGCCCACGACATCAGCAGCGTGGTGAACAGGAACCGCCGCGCCGACTCACGCGCCACCTGCTCGCCGGTGGAGCGCTGCTGGCGTGGCCGATACCACGTGGAAGGAAGTCGTCTCCGGCGAAGTGTTGTCGTTGAAGAAATGTCCCAGCAGACGCTCGGCTTCGGCCAGAATGCGCTCAGGCAACCGGGGCTGCGAGCCCATGAGGTCGGCCAGTGCCAGCTTCAGGGCATAACTAATCGGCACCCGCAACCACGGCCGCCCCTCATGCGTGAAGCTGTAGCGCTGGCACGTCGTTGCGAGTTGCTTTGAAGCCTTTCCTGGGCCTGTATTCCAAGATCGGCGCGGAGTGTTTCCAGCGCATGCGTGCTCAGACGGCCTTCAGGAAAACGTATCCAACTGTTCTCCCAAACCTCGCCGGAGTCGCTCAGAAACTTCTCAATCTCGAGATAAGTCCGTCGCGGAGCTTCACCACTGGAGATACGCTTCTCCAGGTTGCGGTAGAACTTCGATTCACGGATGGCGACGGGCAGGTCGCAAGAGTCTGATTTGCCGGCGACCACGGCCTGCAACTCGTCCTCACTTCCGGCGGTTACGTCGCCGGGCCCGAAAGGAAGCTCGCGCAGCACTCGTGGTTGCTCGCGCTTACTCTGCAAACGTGTTTGCGATGCTTCAGTCGGGATGAGCATGCACTCCAAGGCCCGCCGGTGGCGGAAGTCTGGATGCTCTGATTGTGACTGAGTGTAGTGACTCCCTAGTTAATGCCTCGTGAATTGTGCATAAATCTGCACTTGGGAACCAGCGTGGCAAACCGGGCAACGAGGAACAATCTTCAAGACAATTGTGTGCAGCGCCGATGACGTATAGGTGCAACGGCGTGCAAATTCCGTTAGCCCCGTCGCAGCCATGTATCTTGTGCTGCTGCCCGTTCGTTGTCTGCGCCTGCAGCCCGGCGGAGTATTCCGGCAAGAAGCTCAACCGAAGACAGCTTTGCCGAGATGTACCCTGCCGATCGTGTTCGCGCTCCTGAGCTTATTGTTCGCGTCCCACCCCTGCTGTGCGCAACCGACGGAGCAGGTCTCGGTTTCGCAGGACGATATAAGAGCTGCGGTCCTATTTCATCTCACCCAGTTTGTTGAATGGCCGGGGAAAAACGGGGCTCAGCCCTACCGCATATGCGTGGCGGACAGCGCCCCCACCAGCGTCGCACTCCAACATTTAGTCGCGGGCAAGGCAGTCAGGTCGCACCCGATACGAGTTGAGCAAATCGCGGGACCTACGGAAGCCCGCGGTTGCCAAATCGTCTTCATTGCCGCGTGCGCAAGGCCAAGGTTGCAGCAGTATCTGACCAGCCTTCGCGGCTCTGACATCCTGACCATTGGCGAACAACCGGGATTCCTCGACCTGGGCGGAATGATCCAACTTTTCTTCCAGGCTCAGCGGGTGGGACTGGTCGTGAACCTCGAAACCATCCAGCGCTCTCACCTGACGGTGAGCTCGAAGCTGCTTCGTCTGGGACACCGAAACGGCGAGACGATCGCAATCGAAAATCATTGACCTATGCGTCTGCTTGACGATCTTTCGCTTGGCCGCAAACTGGTGTTCATCATCACCGGCATCAGCGGTACTGCGCTGCTCATCGCCTGCCTGTTGATCGTCAGCTACGACATTCATCGTTTCCGCGTCAATCAGATCGAGCAGCTAAGCCTGCTGGCCGACGTGCTGGGACAAAATAGCGCGGCCGCGATGGCATTCAACGACCGGCAGGCCGCATCGGAGATCCTCACCTCTTCGCGCTTCGCATCTTCGGTGACCGGGATTTGTCTATACCTGAACGACGGATCCACCTTTGCCCGCTTTGCGCGTGATTCCTCGTGGAGCTGCGACTCGCCCCCTCCTCGCGATGGCCTGCTGGCCTCGTATGGTCAGCTGACGCTGATTCGTCCGGTAGTGGTGAACGGCGAACGCCTGGGAACCGTGGTGGTGCATTCGCGTCTGCAGCGAGTTGAACGCACGGCTGCTGCGTTACGCCGCCATCATCTTCTGCGTACTGCTGAACTCATCGCTGATCGCGCTTTTTCTCGCCATGCGATTACAGCGCCTGATCACCCGCCCGGTCCGCCGTCTGCTGCGCATCGCTCGTGCCGTTTCCCGCACCGGCGACTACAGCTTGCGCGCCCAGGTTGAAACCAAAGATGAGGTTGGAGAACTGGTCACCGGCTTTAACGAAATGTTGATGGAGATCGAGAGCCGCGACCGGCAGCTCGAATCCAACCAGGACAGCCTGCAGCACGAAGTGGCGCGGCAAACCGCGGATCTGCGGATGTTAAATGCCGACTTGCGTGCCGCCAAGGACACTGCCGAGAGCGCCAGCCGGACCAAGAGCGAGTTCCTGGCCAACATGAGTCACGAGATTCGCACCCCGTTGAATGGCGTCATCGGCATGATAGGGCTGGTGCTCGATTCCGCGCTCACCGCGGAGCAGCGCGAGTACCTGCTGATGGCGATGGGCTCAGGCGAAACCCTGTTGCGCGTCATTAATGACATTCTCGATTTCTCCAAAATCGAGTCCGGCAAGCTGGAACTGGAAGACATCGCCTTCGATTTGCCGGAACTGATTCGCGAAGTGGTGAAAATGATGGCGGTCCCGGCACGCCAAAAACAGCTTGAGCTGGTCTGCGACCTTCAGCCTGGACTGCCGGCGATGGTGAGCGGAGACCCGGCCCGGCTACGGCAGGTTCTCTTTAATCTGCTGGGCAATGCCATCAAGTTCACCTCCACCGGCGAAGTAGTGATTGAAGTCAGATACCTCGGGTCTGCCGCAGGCAAGCAGGAAATCCTGTTCCGCGTGGCCGACACCGGAATCGGCATTCCCCCGGAAAAACAGAGCACGATTTTCCACCCCTTCTCCCAGGCAGACAGCAGCACCACGCGAAGGTATGGCGGCACCGGACTGGGACTCACCATCGTGTCTCGCCTGGTCGCCATGATGGGCGGACGTATTCGGCTGGAGAGCGAAGCCGGCAAGGGCAGCACCTTCCTGTTCACCGTAAGCCTCGGCGAGGTACAGGATGCGCAGCCGGCCAGCGAGCCGGTCAACGCCTGCCAATTCTCCGGCCTGCGAGTTCTGGTGGTCGACGACAACGCCACCAATTGCCGCATCGTGCAATCATCCTGCAACTCGTGGGGCATGCTGTGCGATGCCACAGCCTCGGCGCAGACCGCATTACAGATGCTGCGCAACGCATCCGCGGCGGGCGCCGGCTATCGGCTGGCCATCATCGATTCTCAGATGCCTGAAATGGACGGCTTCGAACTGATACAGCGCATGCGCTCGGATGCCAATCTGGCTGACACCCGAGTGATCATGTTGAGTTCAGCCGACCAGCAAGGCGATATCGCCCGCTGCCGCGATATCGGTATCGATTGCTATCTGGTGAAGCCCGTCCATAACAACGAGCTTCGCAGTGCCATCGAGATCGTCCTGCAGAAGCCTCGGTCCTGTTCCGCAACCGCTTTGGTCACGCGCTCGACCATGCCTGCGACCAACTCTTCCTACCGCATCCTCATCGCCGAGGACAATGCGGTGAACCAGAAGTTCCTGCAACGCCTGCTGGAGCGCATGGGACACGTAACTGCCGTCGCCAACAATGGCGTGGAAGCCGTCGACTTCTTCCGCACCGGCAATTTTGATCTCATCTTTATGGACGTGCAGATGCCGGAGATGGACGGCTATGCCGCGACACGGTCTATCCGGGAGTTGGAGAAGCACACAGACAAGCCCATTCCGATTATTGCCATGACCGCGCACGCGCTCAAGGGAGATCGCGAGAAGTGCCTCGCCGCAGGCATGGACGATTACCTGAGCAAGCCGGCCCGATTGAACGAAATCGAACAGGCCATAAGGCGGGTAACGCTGGGGAGTACGCTGAAAGCCGAGAGCCATGATGCACCGTGCAAGCCCAGCGTATCCGACAAGGCGCTTTGGGACCGGGCCGCCGCGCTTGACCGATTGGGCGGTGACGAGTCGCTGCTCGACGAACTGATCGAACTCTTCTTCAATGACTACCCGGTATTGGCTCGACGCTTGACCGAAGCCCTGGCGCGAGGTGACATCGCATCGCTGCGCGAACCCGCCCATAAGCTGAAGGGTAGCCTGGGCGCGCTTGGCTTGCCAGGCACCGCGGATCTAGCCCAGGAAATTGAAACCGCCAGCCAGGTCGAGGACGCCACCGCAGCCGTCGGTTTGATCGACCGGTTTATGGCGGAAATCGAAATGCTCCAGGACGTCATGCGACCCACAGCTGTGGCCGGGGGACCCGGCAATGACTGAGAGCATCCTGCCGCACCGAGAACCGTCCGTGATGCCTGCGACACCCAGGGAGATCCTGGTTGCCGAAGATGACGCCATCTATCGTCATCTGCTGCAGACATTGTTGCAGCGTGCATCGTTCTCGGTAAAGACGGTTGCTGATGGGCTGGAGGCGTTGCGCGCGGCCCAGGCTGACGACGCTCCCCGATTGCTGATTTTCGACTGGATGATGCCGGGTATGTCGGGGCCGGAAGTATGCCGCCGCCTGCGCCAGGAAGGCACGGCTCATCCTTATCAGTACATCATTCTTCTGACCGCGAAGGACGCCAAAACCGACACCATTGCCGGCCTCGAAGCGGGAGCCGACGACTATCTCACCAAGCCGGTTGATTACCAGGAACTGCTGGCACGATTGCGCGCCGGCATGCGCATTCTGGAACTGGAAGACCGCCTGCTGCACGCACAAAAAGAAATGGAGTACCAGGCCACGCACGACTCTCTGACCGGCCTGTGGAACCGCCCCGCATGGAAGAGATTGCTGGTCGCGGAGTTTGAACGTGCCTACCGCAACGCAACCAGCTTCGCCGTGCTGATGGTTGACCTCGACCACTTCAAATCGGTGAACGATACCTACGGCCATCACGCCGGAGACGCGATACTCACGGAGGTTGGGCAGGTGCTGCAGTCTCTGGTACGCGCTTATGACCACGCCGGCCGATATGGTGGAGATGAATTCATTCTGCTGGCGCAGGGACTATCGGCCGATGACGCCCTTCAGTATGCAGAACGCGTCCGGGCCACCCTGGCGCAAACCACGGTCAATCACGAAGGAACATCGCTGTCACCGACCGTGACCATCGGCGTCGCATTTGCCGAGCGGTTGTCCGAATGCGCGCCCGATGCGATGGTTCGGATTGCCGATCGGGCACTTTACGCAGCGAAAGCTCAGGGTCGCAATTGTGTATTCCTGAAGTTGACTCCAGAACCCACTGCGCTCCCGGTCGCTATGGACCTGCACGAAGCGTTGGCAACGCATCATACGTAACTGTCAGGAAACTCGGCTGAACCGCCCCCACGCCGGAGTCTGCTTCGGATTCTCAGACGCAAGCTCATCAGCGTTCTCCTGTTAAACTTGGCGATTGCCGCAACCCGGCAGCACACCTAATATGCGCGTCCTTCGCCATCTCTCTCTCGCGCTTCTCTTATGCCTTTGCGCGGCCGCCGGCCTTAGCGCACAAACCTGCGCTTCGAGATCACCGTTGCCTCGCGCGCTCATGCTGCGCCCATCACGGGACGCGTGTTCGTCATCATCAGCCGCCACGAAAGCGACAGACCTGCTCAAGGACATCGGCAACTGGGAGCAGGAAACTCCATTCTTCGGCGCCGACATCTCCGCTCTCGCGCCGGGCAGCGCTGCCATCATTGATGCCGATACGCTGGGCTATCCGCTGAAGAGCCTGCGCGAGATTCCCGCCGGCGACTATTACGTGCAGGCGCTGGTGAACGTCTACACCGAGTTCCATCGCTCCGACGGACATACCATCTGGGCGCACATGGATCAGTGGGAGGGGCAGCAGTTCAATGCGTCGCCGGGCAACCTCTACAGCGAGGTGAAGAAGATCCACATCGATCCTGCCGCAGGATACGACGTGCATCTCGAAGCCAGCCACGTGATTCCTGCGATCAAGATGTCGCCCGACACGGCGTGGGTGAAGCACATTAAGCTGCAGAGCAAACTGCTTTCGAAGTTCTGGGGCCAACCCATCTTTCTTGGCGCAACCGTGCTGCTGCCCAAGGACTACGACAAGCATCCCGATGCGCACTACCCGGTCATCTACGAGCAGGATCACTTCCGCCTGGACCCGCCTTTATTCATTCAAACCGAGCCTCCCGGTGATGACAACAAATGGAGAAGCATGGGCTACACCGGCTTTCAGGCGTGGAGCGGCGACAACTTCCCGCGCATGATCGCCGTCACCTTCCAGCACCCGACCCCGTACTTCGACGATTCGTACGCCGTGAACTCAGCCAACAACGGGCCTTACGGCGATGCCCTGATGCAGGAGCTGATTCCCTATCTCGAAGAACACTTTCGCATCATTCGCCAGCCGTGGGCGCGTGTGCTCACCGGAGGTTCTACCGGCGGATGGGAATCGCTTGCGCTCGAGCTCTATCATTCTGATTTCTTCGGCGGAACCTGGACCGGCTTCCCTGATCCCATCGACTTTCGCCACTATCAGCTATCGGACATCTATAGCGATCCGAACGCGTTCGAGGCTCCCGGCTACGAGTGGGTCGCGCCCGAGCGTCCGCTGATGCGCACCGCCGAAGGTCAGGTGGTCGAGACCGTCCGGCAGATGAGCCAACTGGAAGAAGTGCTTGGCTCGCATGGCCGCTCGGGCCAGCAGCTGGAAGCCTGGGAAGCGGTGTATGGCCCGGTCGGGCCCGACGGTTATCCGGAGCCGCTGTGGGACAAGCGCACCGGCGCCATCAATCGTAAGGTCGCCGATTACATGCGCGATCATGGCTATGACCTGCGCGACTACGCCGCGAAAAATTGGTCGAAGATTGGGCCCATGCTCACCGACAACGTTTTTATATGGGTCGGCGACATGGATAACTTCTATCTCAACCTCGCGGTGTACGACATGGAAGACTTCTTCAAAACCCATTCCGAAGCCAAAGCGCACTTTGAATATGGACGTCCGGAGAAAGGCCACGGCTGGTTTCCATGGTCGATCGCTGAGTTCGTAAAGATGATGAGCGACCATGTCGCCGCGCACGCCCCGGCGGGAACCGATCTCAAGAGCTGGAACTACTGAGGGAGCATGAGCGTCTACCTGTTCACTGCGCTGGTCGGATTCGGCTCGCTGCTGGCCGGCTTCCTGGGCGCGCTCACCGGATTGGGCGGCGGCGTTGTCGTGGTGCCCATGCTCGCCCTGGTTTTTCACGTTGACATCAAGTATGCGATCGGGGCATCGCTGGTCTCGGTGATTGCGACTTCGTCAGGCGCGGCTGCGGCTTACGTTCGCGAAGGCTACTCCAACATTCGCATCGGAATGTTTCTGGAAACCGCAACTACCATCGGCGCAATCGTCGGCGCCTATGTCGCACTGGTGGTGTCGGGCAGCGCTATCGCTGTCGTCTTTGGGCTGGTACTGCTTTACTCGGCCTTTCTCTCCAGCCGCCATCGCGAAGCATCGGGAGCCGCGATCCAAGCCTCGCCGCTCGCTAACAAGTTGCGGCTTAACGGAAGCTATCCCACTGAGCATGGCCCGGAAAAATACAACGTCACCGGCGTGATACCGGGCTATGGATTGATGTTTGGCGCAGGTATTCTGTCCGGACTGCTGGGCATCGGATCGGGCGCGGTGAAGGTGCTGGCCATGGATCAGGCGATGAAAATTCCCTTCAAGGTGTCGACCACGACCAGCAATTTCATGATCGGCGTGACGGCGGCCGCCAGCGCAGGTCTGTATCTCAGCCGCGGCTACATCGCTCCCGGAATTGCCATGCCGGTGATGCTAGGCGTACTCGCCGGCTCGCTGCTGGGCGCAAAGGTCCTGGTGAAAGCCCGGGTCAAGGTACTGCGCTACGTTTTCGCAGCGGTGATTGTCGTGCTCGGTTTTGAAATGATCTTCAACGGAGTCACTGGACGGCTATGAGCGAAAAAGCTTGGACCGATCAGCGCATTGAAATCATCATCGGCTCACTGCTGCGCGCCGGAGTGCTGCTGGCCGCTAGCGTAGTCCTCATCGGCGGCGTGCTCTACCTGATGCGTCACGGGCACGAGACCATCCACTACACGACCTTTCATGGAGAGCCTGACACACTGAAGAGCATACCCGCAGTGGTCGAGGGAATCGCCTCCAATCACGCGCGCGCCATCATCCAGTTCGGGTTGCTCTTGCTGATCGCCACGCCGATCGCTCGCGTGCTGTTCTCGGCCTTCGCCTTCGCGCTGGAAAAGGACTACATGTATGTTGTCATCACGTTAATCGTGCTCGCAGTGCTGCTGTACAGCTTGTTGGGTTCGGCAGGCTGATGCGATGATGATGTTGCGTTGCGAATTAGGTTTTGGGTAGTACGGACCTTCAGGTCCGTGTTGCGCGCCTCCTCAAATACCGGGGGAAGGCATCCGCTGCTTTGCAGCGGATGCCTTCCCCGCCAAATAAAGTGCAGGCGAAACGCAGCGCTGAAGCGCTGCACTACCCGATCGAGCGGATTGGGAATTTTCCAAGGAGACATTCAATGGCAGGAGTAACACTGGCAGATGCGCGCCGCATCATCGCGGCAGCGGAGAAAAAAGCACAGGACATCGGTCAGCCGATGAACATCGCCGTCGCCGACGAGGGCGGCAACATCGTGTCGCACGTCCGCATGGACAACGCGTGGATCGGCAGCATCGACATCTCCATGAAGAAGGCCTACACCTCGCGTGCCTTCGACATCACGACCAAAGACCTGGCACAGCATTCGCAGTCGGGCGGACAGTTCTTCGGCATCCACGTTTCCAACGATTGCAAGATCATGATTTTTGCCGGCGGCATCCCGCTGAAACGCGACGGCAAAGTCGTGGGCGCAATCGGTGTCAGCGGCGGCTCCGGCGAGCAGGACCACGCCGTCGCTGAGGCCGGCGCCGCAGCGTTTTAAGAAACGGGCATCTGCACGCTTTGTATCAGGGCCCGACCCCTCGACTCGCTCAGGGCAGGCTTTCAGTCGGGCCGCAAAGCTCTTTCATTGATTGTCATCCTGAGCGGAGTGAGTTCGCCGGAGGCGAATGAATGCAGTCGAAGGACCTGCTTTTTGCGCACCTTGCGATGGACTCGCCCGCGAGAGCAGATCCCTCGCGGGCTAAAGCCCGCTCGGGATGATAAGAGAAAGGCGTGCGATTCGTCACGGCTAAAGCCGGGCCCTGATACAAAACTCGCCCCCGAGTTTTGCTGAATCCCGTTTAGTCGTGCCAAAGGGCCGCACCACAGAGCTAACGCTGCCCACTTAGCAACTGCCGGATAATCCCGACCGCCTCGCGAAGCTGCTTCTGCTCCTTCTCGCCGACAGCGGCGACCAGTTCCGCCAGCGCCCGCACCCGCCGCTCGCGGGCCCGCAGCATCAATTCACGGCCGCGCGCTGTGGCCGAAATTACGAGCCTTCGCCGATCGTCCTTGTCGGCGCGACTGCTGGCTAGCCGCTGTTCGCTCAACGCTTGTACGATCCGCACCATGGTCGGAGGCTTGACCTGCTCTGCCGCCGCAAGGTCGCCGAGCGACATGCGTCCGCCGAACACGAGCACCGACAACGCAGACAGTTGCGCCGGCCCTACGCCAGACTCCCGGTCCTCGCTCCGTACCCGGCGCAGCAGATGGATTGCCGCCGAGTGCAGGGCGTCGGCTAATTCGACCGCGTGCTTGTCGATGTTTTTCATTTGCATTTCGTCATTGAACGAGTTAGCTTATCGCATGCGAAATTAGTTAGCAATGCTAATTAATTTCCAGAGGAGAGAAAGTCATGGCCAACGAAATCTTTGAAGCCATTCGAAGCGGCGATTCTGAACGGGTGACCGCTCTGCTCGCCGCCGATCCGGCCAATGCCCGCGCCCGCGATGACGCAGGCGTTTCCGCAATCATGCAGGCGGTCTATCACCGCCGGCAGGCAATCGTTGATCTGCTTCGCGGGCGAGCCGGCGGGCTCGACATCTTCGAAGCGGCCGCCCTGGGCGACGCCGATCGTTTGCGCTCGCTGCTGCGCGACCATCCCGACCTGGTCTGCACCTATAGCGCGGACGGTTTCACGCCGCTGCACCTCGCCAGCTTCTTCTCTCAACCGCAGGCGGCGGAAGAGCTGCTAAAAAACGGCGCTGATCCCAATGCCGTCGCAACCAACGGGAGCAAGCTTGCCGTGATCAACAGCGCCGCCGCCTCCAACAATGCCGAGTTGGTGAAAATGTTGTTGCGCGAAGGAGCCAATCCCGATGCACAGCAGCAGGGCGGCTTCACGGCGCTCCATGCCGCGGCACAGCACAACAATGCAGAGATGATTCAGGCGTTACTTGATGCCGGCGCTGATGTTTCCCTTCGCACCGACGACGGCAAGACCGCGGCCGAGATGGCTGGAGCGGGGGTAAAGGGGTTGTTGAAGAAGGATTAGTCGCCCGATGTTTCGGTCTGCAACTGAGCGCGCAGAGAATGTGTGCGCAGAATCAGCATGCCCACCAGCACGGCGCATCCCAACAGGAGCACGCGCAGGATGTTGACGTGCAATACCTGATCGCCCATCACGATGCGCACCAGGCCAAACGACGCGCTTCCGGCGCAGAGCGCAAAGTAAAGCTTCTCTTTGCTGCAGTCGGAGGCCTTCAACAGCAGAAGCAACACTGTGGTCACGACGATATAGATGGCGAGCAGGATGAGGCCGCCGGTGGCTCGCGATCCGTGAATGGCGAGCGGCTCAGCGTGCGAGATCGCAGCCTGAATTCCCGCCACGGTGAGAAAGATAACGGTGTGGACCAGCGCTATTATCGCGCGCTTGCGACTGTTCAGGATTGAAAACGATTCCATGATGCTGATTCATCATGCCCGATAAGCAAACCTTCGGGCTGTGACAGAGGTCACACGCGGGCAATCAAAATAATCACCACCGAGGACACGGAGCACACAGAGAAGTCCAAAGTGATCCTCGGATCTTGCTCGATGGCCTCCGTGACTTCCGTGGTGAAAGCATTTTCGTCACCGCGACGAATCCACAATCGGAACTGCTCGTCGTTGCCCAAGCGCAATCACTATCCGGGAAAACCGTGCTACTTTGGGAAAGCATCCCACTTCCGATGTAGCTGCATAGACCAAAAGTGCTTGCTAATATTGCGTGAAATCATTTATCGTCACTCATTCGCTAAGTTGCCCGAGCGGCGCTTAGCCACCGAGCTTAATTTCTCAATGCGCGTTCCGATCTGGCCGAACTGGATTAACAAATCTCGCTCTATGCGAACTGTGCTCTGCGCAACGGTGTTGCTGTTGATAGCAGGATCGGTTTCTCCTGCCGCAGCCATTACGCCTACTCGCACGCATAAAGTGCACCACACGGTCCGTGCCACCCATCGCTTCGCCGTTCACTTCAACCCCGTATTTCCCGGCTCGCACGAGATGCTGGTACAGCAGAATGTCGAGCTCGACAAGCTGCAGTTACCGCGCATCTACGACGACAACGAACTGTTGAGCTATGAGCTGTCGCAGGACCTGGTTCCGGTGAGCGAATCCGACGCTCTCAAAATTGCCGAGAATCTACCGGATAATCGCCGCTATTGCCGTCCCTGGACCCGCGACTTTCTCGAGGACTTCAGCCAGGCTTTCTACAACGAATTTCATCAGCCTATCCAGGTGAACTCGCTGGTGCGCACGGTCGAGCAGCAACATAGTTTGCGTCGCCACAACCGCTTCGCCGCTCCTGAATTTGGCGATACCGCTTCCACCCATCTGACCGGCGTCACCGCCGATCTGTCGCGGCGCGGCTTCACCAAAGCGCAGTATGCATGGGTACGCGCTTACCTGATGCCGCTGCACGAAGCCGGCCTCGTCGATCCCATCGAAGAAAGCCAGCCGGTGCTGCATGTTGTGGTGTATGACAAGTATTCGGTGCACAACTACACCAATGAGGTCAATCTTTCGGAAGCCAGCGAGCCGGGCGAGTTTCCGTTGACCATGCCAGCTCCAAAAGCTCCCGAGTCCCACCCGCAAGTGCGCCCTTAGCCGTTTTCTCCTTTCAGCATTCATCAAAGGATCTTCCGCATAGCAGGTTTGCGCCATGCTTTCGTGTCTTCCGGCAACTTCTCTGAATATCTGGCTGCCCCCCGGGAAGAATTTTCATGGTTAGCGAGCCGGATATCACTGCAAGTCTCAGATTTCACTTGACATTTGATTTGGTCGCTCCCTTGCACCTCAATTGAGAGCCGCCGCAGCTCGAAGCTACGGCAGCGACCGGGGTCCCCAATCAGCTTCTTCCTCGTGGAAGAGAAAGGGAGGCAACCAATTGCAGTCGAAGCGCAAGGAAATTCTCTGCCTGTGCCACGATGAGCTGACACTTCAGGTTCGCCAGATGCTCTTGGAGCACTTCGGTTACAAGGTCTTGACGACGGATTCCGTGGGGAAAATGCACGCCATTCTGCGACAGGCGTGTCCTGATATGGTGCTGCTCGACACCACCGACCCGGAACTCGACTGGCAGGAGCTGAGCGGCAAAGCCAAATCCATTTGCCCTGACATCCTGTCCGTTGTGCTGACCACAGACTACGGCCGACTGAGAAACGGCCACGAAGCGGTCGATCGCTTTCTCCGGCTGGACGGCCCGCGCGAGGAGTGGCTGTCGGGGATCCAGTCGCTGTTCGCAGGTCAGACCAACGGAGATGGCGAACCTTCCGCTGCGACGATTAGCTAAAGCGAGCAGCCTCGTTGTCCCATTTTGAATTCCCATCTTGAAGCTTTTCTCATTTTGGAAGCCTGCGGCCAGCTCGCAGGCTCTTCGCTTTTTGTTCGTAGTGACTTGTAGCAAAACGACTTGCGTCTCATAAGCGCAGCTTGTCAAAAGTTGGCAACTCTCCTGCATTAACAGTGCGTTAGCCCACACATCAAGCACTCGCCGCAAGGAGATTCAGGATGCCAGCCACAACGTCGGCACAGCCCCCCACCCGCACCATACTTCTGGTAGAAGACGAGGATCCGGTTCGCGAAATCACGCGTCACGTGCTGGAAGGTGCCGGCTACCTGGTGCTGGAGGCTTCCAGCGCCAAGCAAGCTTTAGCCGTGTTTCATCGCTTCGAAGGTTCGATCCATCTTCTGCTTACCGACGTGGTGATGCCCAGCATGAGCGGCGTCGAGTTGGCAGCGCGGCTAAACGTAATCCATCCCGGCTTCGTCACCATATTCATGTCAGGCTATTCGGGGAATGCCGGGTTGGCGCACGCCGACTTGGGACCACCGAATTATTACCTGCAGAAACCTTTCAGCATCCCGATGCTGCTCTCGCGTGTGGCAGAGGCGCTCAGTATTCCTATGCAAGCGCGCGAATCTGCGATCGGCACACAGCTGCCGTTTTGAAAGCGAAACCTGTCACGGCTGCTAAGCCGCCGGAGGAGAATGTGCCGCCGCGGTCGTCACCGGGCCCTGTCGCGCGGGGATCACCTGCGGCACCACCACGATGTCGACCCTGCGGTTCAGTTGCTGACCCGCGGCGGTCGAATTGTCGGCGACGGGATGAAACTCTCCATAGCCCGCAGCCGAGAGTCGCTCGGGGGCGAAGCCTTCATTTTCAACCAACAATCTCACCAGGCCGGTGGCGCGGGCGGTGGAGAGCTCCCAGTTGGAGGCAAACGACGCGGTGTGGATCGGCACATTGTCGGTGTGGCCTTCAATGCGCAGCGAGCAGTCGCGAGCTTTCAGAAATTCTGCCACGCGATGCACGGCGTCCATGGCTTGCGGCTTAATCTGCGCGGAGCCGCTGCCGAAAAATCCTATCTCGCGCAGACTGATAATGAGGCCGTCGGGCTCGATTCTGAGCGCCACCTCGTTCCGCTTGATCTCGGGCGACAGCAGCTTCTCCAACTCCTTCTGAATGGCCGCGAAGTCTTCCGGCTTATGATTGACATCGTTAAGCCCCGTGGTTGCCGGCGCGGTTCTCGCCAGCGCATCGGCACGGCTCTGCGATGAGGAGTGTGGCCTCGCAGGCGTCGCTCCCAATTCCTGAAAAGCCGATTGGATGGCTTCGGTAAGCTGTGCGCTTCTTTGCTTGTCGATGCGAGCGGAGGAGAACATCACCACGAAGAATGCAAACATCAAGGTGATGAAATCGGCGTAAGACACCAGCCAGCGCTCATGGCTCACGCGAGTATTGAATCGTCGGTTATGGTTCATCGGTGTGCTCGGTCGTCCTGAGCCGGCTTAGGGTCGTCCTGTAGAAAGCCCAATAGCTTTGTCTCCAGCATTCGCGGGTTCATCCCTTCCAGAATGGAGATCACTCCCTCCAGCGTCATCTCGCGCATCACCTGCTCCTGGCGGATGCGGATGCGCAGTTTGCCCGAGCCCGGTAAGAAAGAAAAGGTTGGCCGAGCCGACTCCATATACCGTAGCTACAAACGCGACCGCGATGCCGCGGCCTACTTCGTCCAGGTTATCGAGGTGCTGCATGACCTGGATGAGACCCAGCACCGCGCCGATGATGCCGATGGTGGGAGCGAATCCTCCAGCCGATTCGAACACCCGCGGAATGTGGTCTTCGTACTCGGCCTGGTTGTCCAGCTCGAGCTGCATCATCTTGCGCAACTCGTCAGGCTCGGTGCCATCCACCGCCAGCATCAGGCTCTTGCGCATGAACGGGTCCTGGATGTGAGGCAGTTCCGAGTCGAGTGACACGATTCCTTCTTTACGCGCTTTGTTGGCGAAGTTCACCAGCTCGCGCACGACTTCCTGCGGCTTCAGCTTGCGCTCGAAGAAAATGTTGATCAGGCGGCGAAATGCGGCAATGACGACAGGCAGCGGAAACTGCAGCATCACCGCTCCCAGCGTCCCGCCAAAGACGATGAGCGCCGCTGTCGGCTGCAGGATCTGCGAGAGCTTGCCGCCTTCCATGAGGAGGCCGGCAACAATTCCGCCGATGGCGAGAATCAGACCAGCGAAACTACTTTTGTCCACTGCTATCCCCCGGATTCGGCAGACCCATCATCCAGGGAGGACGTGGCTATGGCGTTCCCGCCGGCAAAGCGCAGGGCAGGATGGGCGCCGCAGACGATCGAGCGGCGAAATTCACGTACGCGCTCGATGACGTCGGCGACGCCTTCCCTGACTACCACCTTTTCTCCGGACACCAGGGTCAACACCGTATCGGGGGCAGCTTCCACGAACTTAATGAGGTCGGAGTTGATCGCCAGCCGCGAATTATTCAAACGCGTCAACTGGATCATTCGCATCCTTCAGCCGGGGGAAGCTTGAGACAACATGTTCATCGGCAGTATGTGGCGTGACTTGAAAGAGGAGATGGCTACCACGGAGGCACAGCGAACATCGCCCACAATTGCCTTCGTTTGGCAATTATGGGATAGGGAAGCTGTAGGTCCTGCTTCTCCAACATTCGATTTGCACGCCACGGTCCTCGCCAGTGGCGTAGCGGCGGAAGCTACTCCATTTCCAGTCCAGCGCAGTCGTTACCAACCCACGCCTCACGGGATTCCGATGGATGTATCTTAACTTCTCCGTGAATTCCTTACCGCTTACGTTTCGGTCGTAGTAGCGTTTTTGCCAGAATGCCAAAGCCGATGGATGGCCCTCATCCGGGTGGCCCACATTTCCCATCGTTTGGGAAATGTGGGACTTGGATCGCTTAGCCGAGCAAATCTTTAACGACTGGATGGCATTGGCAACTGTGCCTCGCTCCGGCTCGGAGACTAGTAAATGCACGTGCTCGGGCATGACCACGAAGCCATATACCAGCATGCTGTAGAGCCTCCGGCTTCTTTCTAGACCCTGTACAAACAGATCGCGGACGAAAGGGTCACTCAGGTGCGCGTAGCGGTGATAGCAGGTAAATGTAATGAAATGTGCTGAACCAGAATGGTGGAAGCGATAGAGCCCGTGTGGCACTCATCAGTGTATCCCTCGCAATCCCACATTTGCCAAACGATGGCAAATGTGGGCCACCCGAGCGTTGACTGACTTCCTTCCGGTTAAAGCTCCTCCCGCTCGCGCCGATGAACACAGTGAGCAAATTCGGTTCCACCAGTAAAATCCCCCGGCAGCGCAGCTGCGGGAACAAAGCCTGACAACGCTCAGGCAGGTGGAACGAAAAAAAGGAGCTATTCCATGGCAATCAGTATTCTGAACAACATTCCATCCCTGGCTGCGCAGAACCAGTTGTCGATCACGCAGATGAACTTACAGAAGACACTGTATGAATTGTCCTCTGGTTCGCGCATCAACTCCGGCGCCGACGATGCCGCCGGCCTGGCCATCGCCGATGGCCTGCACGCCAACATCACCGCCCTCACCCAGTCGGCACAGAATGCCAACGACGGTGTCGGCAAACTACAGGTCGCCGATGGCGCCCTGTCCCAGGTCACCACCCTGCTGAACCGCGCGGTCACCCTGGCTACCGAGTCGGCCAACGGCACCGTGAATGACGGTTCGCAACGCGAGGCCCTGGATACTGAGTTCCAGTCGATCAAGGCGGAAATCGATCGCATCGGCACCAACACCACATACAACGGATCGGCCATCTTCCAGGGCGGCAGCGCCAACTACAACCAGGCGGTTGTCTCCGATGCCACCGTCGGCGGCCTGGGTTCGTCCACCAAAATCAGCGGACAGTTGTTGCTCAAAGGCGGCACCGGCGCCACGGCGTTCACCTTCACCTCGAGCGCCTCCGACACCACGGTGGGCGACCTGATCAGTGACATCAACACCAACGGCAACGGCCTGATCGCCTCGCTCGACAAGGGCGGCAACCTGGTGGTCACCGATACCAAGAACCGCGGCGTGGATGCAGCCAGCGAGCTGCAGAACAACACCAGCACGCTGAAGGTTGGCGGCGACGCCAGCGCGGCGACAGTTACCGCAGCGCCCACTACTTCCTCGACCATGGACGTTTACCTGAGCGACTCGACCGGCGTGGGCAGCAGCACCATCTCGGTGGCGCTGAATCAGCTCGACAGCGGCAACATGAACGGCGCCAGCATCGCCAATGACGACCTGCTGAGTGCCGCCGACGCCCAAGTCGCACTCACCGACATCAACAGTTCGATCTCTCAGGTGGCAGCGTTACGCGGCGACATCGGCGCCGGCATCAACCGCCTGCAGGCGGCCACCAACGTCATGAACAACCAGACCCAGAACCTGACTTCCGCCGAAGACGGTATCCGTTCGGCCGACATGACCCAGGTGGTGGCCAACCTGACGAAGTATTCCAGATCCTGAGCCAGACCGGTATCTCCGCCCTGTCCCAGGCCAACCAGATGCAGCAGAGCGTACTGAAACTGCTCCAGTAAGTTTGGCAGCCGGCAGGCCGAAGATAACGACATCGGCCCTGCAGCGCTTTGCACGGGGGAGAAGGTGGGGCCTCGCCGGTCCCCCTTCTCCCCATTCTTAATGCCGGCTCAGAAAAACTGGCCCGCCATTTGCGAGGTATCACCGTAGGAGGATTTCAGTGAGTACGAGTTCTTCCGGCCTCTCCACCGTCCTGACTAACGTGAATAACGCTTTCAGCGGCAAGACCAGCGGCATCGACGTAGCCGGCACGGTGAGTGCGCTGATGCAGTTGCAGGAGCAACCGGGTGTGCTGATGCAAAGCCAGCAGTCGGCGGTGCAGCTCCAGATCAGTACCTTAGGAACCATCGCCTCGCAGTTGAGCCAGTTGCAGACCGACGCGCAATCGCTGACCGACGTGTTCGGGGCGCTCAGCCAGAAGACGGTGAGCTCGTCAGATCCCACCATCGCGACCGCTACGGCGCAGAACACCGCGGTGTCAGGGACCCACAGCGTTATCGTCAGCCAGCTGGCAACCGTGTCTTCCAGCTACTCCGACCCTATCGCCGATCCGACCACGCTAAACGGAACCACGCTAACTATTAATTATGGTGACCCCAAGAATCCCAGCAAAACCGACAGCATCACGCTGCCCAATACCATCAAGACACTCCAGGATGTGGCCAACGCGATCAACGGTTCAGCGAGCAACACCGGGGTCACGGCCAGCGTGCAGAACGATACCAATGGGCAGCGGCTGGTCCTGGTCAGCAAAGCTCCGGGGGCGGCCGGCAATCTGACGGTTACCGGCGGGGTCAAGTTTAATCAGGGCGTGGCCGGACAGGATGCAACCGGCAGCGTCGACGGCGTCCCTTTCGATAGCGCAAGCAATACCCTCACCGGGGTGATCTCCGGAGTCAGCTTGCAGTTGCAGTCGGACGCACCCGGCACCACGGTGCAGATCGGAATCACACCTGACACCACTACCGCAGCCACGGCGCTCACTAGTTTCGTTACCGATTACAACACCGTAATGCAAACCATCAACGCCCAATTTAGCGCCGACAGCTCAGGCAACCTCGGCCCGCTGGAGGCTGACCCATCGCTGCGCGCGCTGCAAACCCAGATGCTGCAGTTGGCCGGCGACTCGGCCAGCGGCGTGGGCAAGTACGTCAACCTGCAGTCGCTGGGGGTGGAAATGCAGAACGATGGCACCCTGCAGTTAAACACCAGCACGCTGGACACTGCACTCACCACCGACTACGCCGATTTCCAGAACTTCTTCCAGTCAACCTCTCCCAAGGGCTACGGCCAGGCCATCAGCAAGATGCTGCAACAGATGACCGATCCGACCGCCGGGGTAGTGGGTTTGGACACCCAGGGTTTGCAGTCGGAGAACAACAACCTGACCCAGCAAATCAATGACTTTCAAGACCAGATGACAGTGAAGCAGCAGCAGCTGACCGCGCAATACAGCAGCCTCAACGTTCTGCTGCAGCAGTATCCCGCGGAGATGCAGCAGATAACCTTGCAACTTTCGTCTCTCGATTCCAGCAGCAGCAAGAGCTAAAGGCGACCTTTATGATGAAGTCTCCCAATGCCGCATTGGCTTATGGTCAAACCGCTTCCCTGGGTGCCAGTCCGGTCGGCGTAATCGTGTTGTTGTACGACCGGCTGGCGCAAGACATCCATGCTGCCATCGCCGCCATGAAGAGCACCGACCTCGAGGCCCGATCGTCGCACATCAACCACGCGCTGCTTATCCTGCAACAACTGCAAGGCAGCCTCGACTTCGCCGCCGGAGGCGCGGCGGCTCGCCAACTGGACACCTTCTACAGCCATATCCGCGGCAAGTTGCTGGAAGCGCAAATTCGCCAGTCGCCCGAGATGCTACTCGCTCAGGCGAGGGCCATCGCTCAGGTCCGCGAAAGCTGGGCTGCGATCGAACACAGCGTACCTCTGTCCTCGACGGCTGCACCTTCGATTGCACCGGAGGCGCCAGCTATTGAGACACCGGCTCTGAGCTTGGGAGCATAGCTTGCCATCCTGAACCGAGTGCTCTGCCGAAGGCGGAGCCTGTAGCCGAAGGACCTGCTATTTCCCACGGGGGAGATGCTGGCGGAAGCCCCCGCATTTATGCGGGGGTTAAGGTTTCGTAATGAACGCACTTCAGCGCCGGCTGCAATCGCGACTCAACTACATCCCCTCCGCCGTAGTCTCCTGATGGAACGGCGACATCCACTTCCCACCTTTCTTCACCCAGAGCGAGCTGGCGATGACCTTGCCCGGCTGCTTCTTGCCATTACAAGTTGCATCCTGGGTAGCGGTGTAAGTCAGCATCACCGCGTCCTTGTCAATCCACTGAAACGAGAAATCCGACAGCGAGAAGCTGTTCACGCTGCATGTTCCCGACGACAGGTCTTTCAGGATGGCTTGCTTGCCATGTTCCATCATGCCAGCGGCGATGTTGACGGCATCATCGGGAATCATGTCCTGAAAGGCCTTGGGGTCTTGGTCCTTCCACGCCTGCCAGCCGGCCTGCTCTTTGGTCTTCAACGAATTCTCCACCGCCTGGTTGCTTTCTGCGAACATCGGCACCGCCGACAGCAGCACTGCCAATACAATCGTCGAAACGAGGGTCACACGCATCCTCATGACAAAGCTCCTTCCGTACAGGAGAGGAACTGTATCGGCACGTTGCAACCGTGTCAACCAAATGGGAGCATAATGGTTCTCCCACAGCCCAGGAGGGTTGCGATGAAATCTCAATCCAAGGCTGCTGCACAAAAAGCACTCGACGATCCCGAAACTCAAGTACAGGAATTCATCGCCAAGTTCGATCCCGATGACCAGGCAAGGATTCGAGCCGTGCGCAAGGCGTTGCAGCGACGCTTTCCGACTGCCAACGAGCTGGTCTACGATAACTACAACTTCTTCGTGATCGGCTATTCGCCAACCGAGCGCCCGTCCGATTCCATCGTGTCGCTCGCCGCCGGAGCCAGCGGCATTGGCCTCTCCTTTCCTTACTGCGGAGCCCGTCTGCCCGATCCGCACAAGCTGCTGCTCGGCTCCGGAACCCAGAACCGCTTCATTCGTCTCGAATCGGCGAAAGTATTGGCCCGTCCTGAGGTCGAGGCGCTGATCTCTGCCGCTGTGAACTTGGCGAAGGCACCGCTCCCGGCCAAAGGTAAAGGCAAAGTCATTATTCGCGCCGCATTGGCAAAGCACCGGCCACGTCGCAAGAGTGGGTAACCGCAGAGCAACATACTTGGCATCTCATCAACAGCTGAAGCCGTCGCAGTTCATAAGGAGGCGACCATGACCGATCCGGCACTCTTTCCAGCCTCGCGCGCGAATGTATCTGGTTCCCAGGACGAACCGAAGCCTGCCATCAAGCCAATCGAAGAGACGTTGCAGAAGGCGCTCGATAAAGCGCTCTATGCCGGTGGACGTCCGGAAGCGCAAGCGCTCAGAAATTTCCTGAATGGCACCTGGCTGGGTGAACCGTTGCACGTCGTCCTGACGGATGTACCGATCGGCGCATGGACAGCTGCCATGATCTTCGATGCGGTCAGTATGATTGGCTCGCGCCGCAAGGCCTCGTGGGCTGCCGACGCGTGCATCGCCCTCGGGTTGGCCGGTGCCGTCGGCTCTGCTGCGACCGGCCTGACAGATTGGTCGGATGTCGATCCTCCGGCGCGCCGCACCGGATTGATTCATGGAGCACTGAACCTAAGCGCGACTGCGCTGTTTGCGACCTCGCTCGTGCTGCGCAGAAAGAAGTCGCGTACGGCTGGGCGTCTTACGGCCGCTCTTGGCTATGCCGTCATGACATACGCAGCCCATCTCGGCGGAAAGATGGTTTACGAAGACCGCGTCGGCGTCGATCGCACCGACGGCCAGCCGCTCCCAGAAGATTTCGTTGCCGTGATGGCCGAATCAGACTTGGCCGACAATAAGCCAACCCGTGCTGTACACGATAACGTGCCCATTCTGCTGGTTCGCCGCGGAGACCGTCTATTTGCCATGGCCGAAACCTGCTCCCACTTCAGCGGCCCGCTTTCGGAAGGAAAACTGGATGGCGACAGCATCGTGTGTCCCTATCACAACTCAAGATTCGCTTTAGAGGATGGCCGAGTACTCAACGGTCCGGCAGTACATCCACAGCCCTGCCTCGAAGCGAGGGTGCGTGACGGAGAAATCGAAGTGCGCCGGCGGTCGGTGAAGTAGTTATCAGAGCAAGCTTCGGTCGCGCCCGAGTCGCCTGCCGCTTTGGCAGGCGACACATGCGAGACAATCGGCCATGAGGGAAGAGTCGGTATCCGAGGAGAATCCGAAATGCGAACCGCCGGTGTCAGGGCAAGACTCTCCAGTCGTGCTGGCCGCGCCCATTTCTTGTCGTCATCGCGGTCGGAGCAGCCGTACTTTGCCCTACGTAATCGTGGGGCGGACTTCTGTTTCCTTGGCAATTGCCAGGGAGAGCTTTCCAACATTCGCCGGTGACTGCACCGGCGGGTAGCTTGGTTTTCCGTTTGCCAGAATCGCATGAGGAACAAACGTCAGAACGAGAGGTGCGCCTTTCTCGGTGGCGAGAATTGCACGGTTCGCTACATATTCGAAAACTCGGCGAACCGGAACTCCCCGCCATGATGATGAGCACCCTCATGAATCCCCACTGCAAATAGTGAGAGATTTCCCAGGTAGTGCGGGCTTTGGGGATACGGATCGATTGGTCCCGGAGGAAATCCTACGTACACTTCCCACGAAACCCCTGGCGCTTTCAATGCATCGACGTTTCCCAGCTGCAGTACCACGTTCTCGCCTCTCTGAATGGCTGACCAGTACTGATCATCCAGAACGCCAATCGGCACGTAGACGGGGTCAGGCCCCAGTGGAAAGGGCGGTATGTCGATGAAGATTTGGCAGCAATACAGCCACTGCCAGATGCAGCAGGTGTAATAGCAGTACTGGTTAATCTCGGTGCACTCGTTTTCGTAGGTGTAATTGAGTTGCTGTGCGGTCCTCAGGACATCGCATGCGCTCATCTTCACCTGGTTGCCATTTTCATCGAAAAAGATAGAAGTCTTGTTCTTCCAAGTTGCATCCGTAACCGGGTCCGCCCGCGATCCCTGTGCCAGCCAATGGCTCCAAAGGCGGTCAATATTCGCATGGTGAAGGTAGAAGATTGGGTCCTGCGCTGCAGTGCTTACGCCGCCCATCCAACCACCCATGTCAATGTGAATTTGGTTATGGGGCAAGTTCTCCAGCGCGCTTTGCGCAGGATAAAAGGCCTTCGGCGCCAATCCCGCACTGTAATCAACATCAGCGTCGGGGAAGGCGGCATTACCGGCGTTCCAGCTACTTCCGTTCAAGCTACCCCGATTGGCTACATAAAGGGGATTGCCCGTTGTTGGAGTGCGAAACACCGACGGCAAGGTTCGCTGGGAGATGCCGTTATAGTTCCAGTACGGTAATGCCCAAGTGGGATCTCCTGACATCTTGCGAATAATCCGCTCGAACCAATAGAGATACATGCGGTGCCATGACCAGAAGTAGATGGTTCCATGCTCGCAGGTGTTCCACGCCGGTAGGTTGTTTCCTAACGTGGTGCCGTGAATTGCCGCCTGATAAGCCCAACTCAGGGGATTCGTTACGGGTAAGGCCTGCATGGCTGTGATCGCTGTCTTGTAAGACTGGATCACGGGGTCGGTGGCAGAAGACAGCCCGCCAATGTCCCGGCGAGTGTAAGTAGCGGCCGGCGGATCCATGTCGTGGTGAAAGCTCGGACTGCTCAATGCGGCGGCCGGAACCGCTGCTGCCGTGGCGGCTAGAAAGCTACGGCGCGTGACTTTGTTGCTCATCGCGAATCCTCCTTGTCTTGGCCTTTGACGTGAGCTAACGGCGCGGGTGGTTGCGGTCTAATGCGCGCCACCGAAAAAGGAGCCACGCGCCCCATCGGGAGCGCAAGCGTGCCTCGCCCCGCAAAAGGTCTTTCTACAGCCGAACCGAAGAACGGGCCGAGAAACAAGACCGATTGTGGAGGTCAGGCAGAGTCCCCGGCGGTGTCCATCATGTACAGCTAGACTGCAAACAGTCGTCACAGTTGAACTATTGCGAAATTATGTAGTTTGTAAAGTAGGGTTGCAACTATCCCTCAACAAGAAATGAATGTCAAGACCACCAAGGTGACTGGAAGTTGCCAGCTTGTTGAGGGGTAGCCCCGAATCCAGAATGTGCGGGGCACCGGAACTGAACAGTCGTCGCGAAAGCGCAACTCGCAATAACCTTCCTCTTCCGCATGAGTGCGGGGCTTCACCTAATTCTGTGGCCCCCGAGCGCGAAGGTCTCCTTGGCGGGCCGTGCCCGCTCGTCACACACATCTGTGACAAACTCGCTTGGTCGGTAGCACTCAGTTCAGTAAAATGGCGAGCGATGAGGACGAGGGAGATTTGTCTCCTGTCCGCATCGCGCCCTTGATAGGGAGGCGTGACGCGATCCACACGTCATAGCGCCTGTTGGCCGCTGTTAACCACTTCTAAAACACTCCAATCCTTGCATCCTGAAAAAATCACACTTAAGTCCTTTGCTCCTAAGATTTTGTCTCTAAGTCTCACGCACTCAAGATTTTGCGGAACAAAATTTTAGACTCGCTCAATCATTTCAAGATTTTAGGGGTACACCGGGGGAGGGGGTAACCCCAGTTGTCGGTTGTCAGTGGTCAGTTGCCGGAGAGGCCGAAGATGTTAGCTAGTAGTTATCTGGACAAGGAACAATCAGCCGAGGCCACAAAACTCCGCCCGAGCCGAAGCCCGGGCGGTTGGTCACCTTCCGAACCAAGTCCTGCGAACTCTACTTGCCCGGGATGTAGCTCAGGTCAGGACGGAACTGGATGATAGAAGTCGTCTCGTACATCACCATATCGTTGAAGCTATTGAAGAGCGCCTCGGACTGCGCTTTTCCAAATGCGTCCGCGACCATATCGTGAACTGGCTTGATATTCGGCTGGTCTCCAAAGCCGGCCCAGTTATCGTGAGGAAGCACCAGCACCCACTCGTCTCCCGAACCGCCGTTCGCAAGGTGGTACCACTCAAACTTCGCCGGCCAGTTGGTCTTGGTTGCGGCCTCTTTGACGCGGGCGACCCCCTTTTGGAAATCCGTGCCTTTGCCGTACTTCACATGAAAGGCAATGACCTCCTCATACTTCAAGGGCAACTGCGAATCCGGCGGCGCGCTGATCTTCGGCAGGAACTCGTAGTAGCGAACCTTCACCGACTCGACGTAGTTGCCGATCACCTTGTTGAACTCGGCAAGGTCCTGCGCTTCGGGAATGGAGGGCTTGTCCATATCCGCCCAGCTCTGCGGCGGCTCTCCCACAATGTAGGTGTTCGTGTCGTCCCCGCTGATGATCTGCCACACCAGCAGCGGCGTCTTGTCGTTCTGCTGCTTGTGCCAGGCGGCCTTCTGCTTACGGCCATCTTCGTACTGCGGGATCATTCCGTTCTTCGGCGTCTGGAACTCCAGTTGGAGAATGGTTCCGGGGTTGGACTGTGCTACGAGCGAGGCTACCGACAATACGGTAAATGCAAGAGCAGACAGCAGGCGCAATGCTTTCATCTTTTCTCCTTATGTTTCGGATTGTGGAGCAGCCGGCGCTATGTCGCCAGCGAACCTGGGAAGTACGCGGCCCATCCGAAGAGCGCGGGAGTTCTCCGGGAACAAATCGTTGGGGGAGGGTTGCTGGTGGGTAATCATGTTATGGATTGCGGCGGTCGTCAATGGTTATTTTTGAGTGTCATCCCGAGGGAGCTTCTTTCGCGACCGAGGGAAGCCTGGGCGGGCCGATTCGCGCCGGTGCGCGAAAGGCGCGCATCTATATTCGTCTGCGATATCATGAATCTATGCCGGAAGTTATGCCGCACGCTGGCTCAGCAACTTTGAAGCAGCTTCATCCCTTCCAGACCGACGACGCGCGCCTTCGTCCCATTCATGACAAGGTCATGGCGCAGGAGCGGCTGTCTCCTGAAGACGCGCTCGCGCTGTATGCGTCGGGCGACATTCTGGGCGTCGGCTGGCTGGCCAATTACGTTCGCGAGCGGATGCACGGCGACACCGCCTATTTCAATGTCAACCGACACATTAACTATACGAACGTTTGCGTAGCTGCCTGCAGGCTGTGCGCCTTCGGCCGCAAGAAAGACTCGCCCGGCTCCTACACCATGGCGCTCGAGGAAGCGTGGGACACAGCGGGTACTGGTTACACCGAGGCGGTCACCGAATTTCACATCGTCGGCGGTCTGCATGCCGACCTGCCGTTCCAGTACTACCTCGACCTGATCTCGGGATTGAAAGAGCGCTTTCCGCAGGTGCACCTCAAGGCCTTCACCATGGTGGAGATCGCCTTCTTCGCGCGCATCGGCAAGACCACGCCGCGCGAGGTGCTGCTGAAGCTGAAAGACGCGGGGCTCGATTCCCTTCCCGGCGGCGGCGCGGAGATTTTCTCCGACCGCGTGCGGCACATCATCTGCGATCACAAGATCGACGGCGACGACTGGCTTGAGATCGCGCGCGCGGCGCATGAGATTGGGCTGAAGTCGAATGCGACCATGCTCTACGGCCACGTCGAGAACGACGAAGACCGCGTCGATCACCTGCTGAAGCTGCGCGCGCTGCAGGACGACACGCACGGCTTCCAGACGTTCATCCCGCTGGCGTTTCATCCCGAGAACACGCCGCTGCAGCATTTGCCGAAGACCACCGGCATGCTCGATCTGAAACAGATTGCCGTGTCGCGGCTGGTGCTCGACAACTTCCCGCACATCAAGTCGTACTGGCAGATGATGACGCCGAAGATGGCGCAGATCTCGCTGCGCTTCGGCGCCGACGATATCGACGGAACCGTCGTCGAAGAGAAGATCTATCACGATGCCGGCGCGACCACTCCGCAAGGCTTGCGCCGCCAGGATTTGATTCGCCTGATCACCGAAGCCGGACGCGTTCCCTTCGAGCGCGATACGCTGTATCGCCCGGTGATCAGAACGGAAACGACGGTGACAGTCGCGGTGTAGTGGTTATTTCTTCTGTTCGGGAGCGAGGCGTCTTCCGCCCGGCATCGGAGGCCAGCCGAGCGACTGCCCTTCGATCAGCGCGACTGCGTTTTCGTAGCGCTTGCCTTTTTCGTCGATCACGGCAAACCTGCGCGGATGATTTGCTGGGCCGCTCCACAACGACACGCCCGCATACGCTCCGTCGCGACGCAGGATGTAGAAGCTCATGTCGACGTACTGCAAGTTTCTGCATGTTGCCGTTGTAGTTGCGCACAATGCGCTTGAGCGCGTCGAAACCGGCATCTTTCGGCGACATGCCATGACGCATGTTCTCCACGATGGTGTGTGCGCCGCAGATCTTGATGTTCTCTTCGCCATTTCCGGTCGCACCAGCTGAGCCTACGTCCTGATCGGTGAAGCTTCCCGCGCCGATAATCGGCGAATCACCTGCGCGGCCGGGAATCTTCCACGCCAGCCCGCTCGTCGTCGTCGCGCCTGACATCTCGCCCTTCGCGTTGACGGTCGAACAGTGAATCGTTCCTGTCGGCGGCTTCAGCACGCGCTCGATCGCCGCCATGCGGAAGCTCGGCTCGATGCCGATCTTCGTGGCCAGCTGGTACATCTTCTCGATAAGTGGATTGTCGAGCTCGCTCAGATTGCCGGCTTCATCGGGGAACTTGAAGTTCGGGCTGGCGAGTCCTGCTCCCCACCAATCGTCGTTCGACATGGTCTCGCGCCACAGTTGCCAGGTCTTGCGCGAGCGCTCGGTCAGCAGGTTCTCCTTGGGAAAGCCCATCAGCACGCCGAAGTGGCTTGCGCCTTCGCCGACCAGCATCACGTGGCCTGTGTGTTCCATCACGGTCTTCGCCAGCAGCGAGACGTTCTTGATGTCGTGTACGCCCGCGACCGATCCCGCCATGCGCGTCGGCCCGTGCATGCAACAGGAGTCGAGCTCGACCACGCATTCTTCGTTGGGCAAGCCGCCGAGTCCCACGCTGTCGTCATTGGGATCGTCTTCGGGCCCGGTGATGACCTGCATGACCGCGTCGAGCGTGTCGCCTCCGCTGGTGAGCACCGCGTAGCCGCGGTCGAGGTAGTTGTATCCGTTTGCAGCGGAGATGATAACCGGAGCTTTGGGCTTGGTGGTCGGAGCCTGGTTCTCGGTCTGGAAGTTAGGCGCAGCAGCTTGTCCGTGCAGATCAAGTGCAAGCGAAGCGGATCCAAGAGCAGTGGTGGCAACGAACTCACGGCGACTGAACTTCATGATCGCTCCTCATCGTGCGAAAGGAAGGAGGATAGCACGGCGGAGCAGTTGTCGGTTGTCAGATGTCAGAGAAGACCCACTCAAGCCAAACGAAGGCTTGAATAGGGCTACCCAGCAACGGGAAAACAGAGATCGTCGGCGTTAAAGAGAAAGCCCCACCCCGGCAAAAAAGCCGGAATGGGGCACCAGTTCATGAATTGCTTGAGCCTAAACTGCCACCTTCATCGGCGTGTTCTGGTCGGCACGGAAGCGCAGCAGCGCGGCGATGCGGCCGATGCGATCGAACTCCTCATTGTTGTCGACCCACAGCGTTTCAATGTTGCCTCGCAGAGCATGGCCGACGATCGCGTCGCCGATGTCTTCGAGTTGGGTGTTCGGCTTGCCGCATACGACGCAATCTTTCGCGTCGTGCAGATCCATGTGGCCGCAGTGATAGCACTTCACGCCGGGCGCCTGGAAGTTGGAGCCCAGCATTAGCGTCTGCACTTCACCGACTTCCAGCGAGCGCAGCACGCGCCGCAACCCGATAGCGCCATTGCCATTGCGATGCGCCTCACCGATCACTTCGCCAATCAGGCGTTGCTTCTCGTCGCCATCGTGCTGCGCAATATGCTGTAACGCCATTTCCTTCACCTGCTCAGGCGTCGCAACCTTGGGATCGATGCGGAAATGACCAATCAGCTTTTGCTTCGCATAGGTGTGCAGGTGCGACTCGATTTCGGGCCACTGTTCGTCATGGCAGCCGATGAGAAGTTGGTCGAACGGCTCGCGCTCATAGCGCTCCTTCAGGTAGTCGGCAATGGCTTTGAAATGCTGTGCCGTCTCATTCAACACGCGTCGCTCGGCGTGTCCGGCATCGTAGCCGGCGAATCCATCGCTCTTTCCGTGGCGCGAGAGTTCATTGAAGAAGTCCTGCAACTCGTTGATTTTGTCGTCGGAAAGCTCGAACACGCGAGCTTTGGTGCGGTCGGCGAGCACGATGAATGTTTTGCGGCCTTCTCGCATTATCGCGGCCAGCGGCTTCAGATGAAAACGCTGGTTCAGGATGATCTGCGTCTTGGGAAGCTGCGGCGGCAAATCGTATTCGCGCCAGAAATTCTGTCCGGCGCAGGCAAATATGGCCTTCGCCTTGCCGCCATTGCCGCGCAACGCCTCGACGATCGCGCTAACGCGCTCCAGGTCAGCCTTAGCACAGCCATTCTTTCCGCCCTTCTCGGCTTCGCGGATGGCATTGCGCAGCATGTCTTTCACCAGGATCGATTCGCCACGATGCGACAAGTCCTGCGGCGTGCTGGGCTGGTAATAGAAGGTGAGGGCGCAGGTCTCCGGAGAGTGAAAATTAGCCAACTCACGGATTTCATCACGTGCAATCA
Source organism: uncultured Acidobacteriaceae bacterium (assembly GCA_963819645.1). Classification (GTDB taxonomy): domain Bacteria; phylum Acidobacteriota; class Terriglobia; order Terriglobales; family Acidobacteriaceae; genus CAVVDY01. The sequence goes on along the minus strand of CAWFWZ010000001.1, from coordinate 213,385 downwards.
TTCCGGTTCTCCTGATGTGAATTTGGTTCAACGAGATCGGCCCGACGGCTTCCGTCAGGCCGTTTTGGCATACTCGACAAGCTTGTCCTTCAGCGGGTCACGCATTGGCAAGGCTTTCTGCAGATGTTCACGCGCGACACGAATGTCGGCGCGAACCTGCGAGGGCGGGTGAGTCGTAATGTCGGCAATTTCCTCCACCGTGAAGCCTTCAATGGTGAAGAGGATGAAAGCCTCGCGTTGGTCGCGTCCGGCATCGCGCAGAGAGCGCTCTACCAACTCGATCAGTTCGTTACGCGCGGCAATGTCTTCAGGACTCTGCCCCGTGCCATCGATGATCGCGTTTTCCACGTAGAGACGCCCCTCGGGCTCGCCGAACTGTGCGACGGGCTCGTCGGTGCCGCGAGCTTCTCCCGTTCTTGCCGAACGCTTCAGCGGCATACGGCCTTCGTCGCCATTGCCAGAGGCTAAGTGGCCAATAGCATCCACGGCCAGCCGATACAGCCAAGGCTCCAGGCGCATGCGTTCGGGCTTGTCATGCTGCTCGTCCAACGCGTTGGCGATCGCCTCAGATACGACGTCGTCAACTGCCACCTGGTCTTGCATCAGTTGGCCTTCACTCTGACGATGCGCTACCTCGCGCGCAACAAAGCGCCGCAGGCGGGGAAGATTGGCGTCGATGTAGTCGTAGATATCACTCGAGGAAACTGCTTCGGGCTTCACCGCAGCAACCGTCTCCTCGAACGGAACGGTCTGGACAACAGCTCGGCTCGGTCCGCGGCGTCGTGGCCAATTGCGCTCGTTGCGCAACAGATCCTTGTGCTTCTTCAGCTGATTCGCAAGCTCAGAAAAGGCAGCCTTCACCGCTCCGATCAGCGTGTCGCCTTTTGCCTGGGCAGCCATCTGTCCAGAGGGGAGCCGCAGGTTCAGAGCAACAACGTAGCCTTCAGGGAGCGGGTTTTCAACCAGGCTTCCTTTGAGGTGCACCAGCTCAGGGCGGAACACCCGCAAAAGTCGATTGAGTTTGTCGGTTTGTTGTTGGAGGAGGTTTTCGAGATCGGTAGTCTTTGCGATTTTGTAGCTGAAGTGGACGTTCATGTAATCCTCTCCGGACGGTTCGCAACCGTCCGCAGCTACAGTCCCTGTTAATTAGAATTTTACTCCTCTAGTAAAGAGGGGGATAAGAAATGAGGAGTTGTACTGCCGGAGCGGGTTGTCAGGCGGGATTTGCGGGACCTTAGCTAACCTCCCGATGACCCAAAGCCTTTACTGCCCCGCGCGGCATCGCTGAGCTCGGATTCGGCAACTTCCCCGGCCAGAAATGGGTGCTCCAAAAGCTGGGCAATTTTGTCGCCTTTGTTGATCCTATAAGCCTGGTCACCCAGATTCTCCACCAGGACGATTATCTCGCCACGATAGCCGGCATCGATTACGCCGGCGTTGCACAGCAAGCGCTTTTTCGCCAAGCCGGAGCGGGTTTTCACAATCCCACCAGCCGTGGGCACGAACTCAATAGAGATGCCAGTGTGAACTCCGGCGGCACCGCGCGCGGCGATCGTGATGTCCTCAACCGAGTACAGGTCATAGCCGATATCTTCGCCAGGGTGAGCAACGGTGGGCAGAGTGGCGTCAGGCGAGAGCTTCTTCACTTTGAGCATGAAACGATTGTGACACGAGACTTCAGCAGTGCGGGGCGGGGGCGGCTGCAAGCAGCTCGGGCCTGCTAATGGCAAATCTGAGCGTAATCGCCTTACTGGCGACAGTGAGCTTCTGGGTTCCCCATCACCAGGAGCAGTCCGGACAGGGCACTTGTACGACATGCCGACTATTGGGCCGAGCGGCGAGCAGCCTGTTCTAACCAGGCCTTCGCCGCCAGCCTCAGCCGTATCTCGCGCATAACGATCGTCAAAAGGTCAAATTCCTATTTCGCCTGCACCAGCCCCGCAATAACCGCAGCAAGTTTATCGAGTATCTGGTTCCAGCCCTCCATTTGACCGCTATTTTTCGCGCTCTCCATGGGTTCATTTCCAATGAAGGTAAGTTTCGTCTGGCCGTTTCCGAGATCCTCAAAGATGGTCACGTCGTACGCACCGTCTATAGCCTCATGTTCTATTCCTAATTGCGCAGGATCGATCTTGTTTCCCTTCGAGTCGGAAAAGTACATCAAGGAAACGATCTTCTCGTACGGAACAATCTCGTGGTATTCAACCGCATTCCAGAACTCCTGCCCATCCGGCGCCTTCATGCAGCAGAGAAGTTTTCCTCCCACGCGAAAATCCATCTCGCAAACGGGCGCAGTAAAGCCCTTCGGTCCCCACCACTGCATCACGTACTTCGGGTCTGTCCACGCCTTCCAAACCAACTCGCGTGGGGCATCAAAAACTCTTGTAACGACCATCCGCTCAATTTCGTTAACCGTGTTTTTTGTCATCTCTGACCTCCTCTTTCTTCATTCGATTTACAACTACGTCCAGTTTGTCGAAACTCTCTTCCCAGAATCGGCGATAGCTAATCGCCCAGTCGCTGACTGTCTTTATCGCCTCCGGCCTAAGCGTGCACACACTCTCTCGTCCACGCTTCGTCTTGATCACAATCCGCGCCCGCACCAGGTAGGCAATATGTTTTGAAATCATCTGCTGCGAGAGTGCAAACGGTTCCGTCAATCCATGCACAGAGGCAGGCCCATGCGAGAGTCGTTGGATCATTGCCCGCCGGGTTGGATCAGACAAAGCCGCAAATGTTGTACCTAATTTATCCACAACCATATGGTAGTGGATTTTCGGCCAATGTCAAATGTGAATTTTGCGATTCGTGATTTCCGTCCCGAGTCTCTTAACCCTGACACCTGCGCTGATTGATACTCTGCGCAGGAGGGCGAGCCGGCAAGGGTTATTGCGCTGGCATCAGGGGCAGGAGGAATGCAGATTGTCTCTGGAATCTTCTCGGTGTCGCACCGCCCTGTTGGGCAAGTGATCTTTGGCTGACGACTCGCCAGGACGCGGTGAGTGGTAAATCGCCAATGCGCTCACCGAGCCCGGATCAGTGCCGATATGTCGGCCAGTGATTACGAATGCTTTCCTTCACATGGCTGAACCGGTCAAGTGCCCTGCGATTATGAGTGGATCGTCGGCAACCCGGAAGTTGCCGAAGATGCTTGTCGAATTCGCGAGACATCGCCATTCCACAAGTAGTCCTCAGCGAGCCCGTTCTCAATCCTGCGCTCTTGTTCCCGTTTCGGGAATATCTACGACCTTCGTAACCTCAGGCATGCAATTTGCTGATGTGGGTTGATTTAGCAACCTATAAACTATGGATCAGGCATCAAAGCTGCCCGCGGTAAACGAGTCACCGCTAAGTTATTTGAAATCAATTATGTGCCTCTAAGTCCTTGGGGCTCAATTATGTAGAGCACAAATGTAAGCTAAACTGTTGAAAACACGAGTTCGCAAATCGTGTTTTTTGCAGTATTTTCGCCATTGCCCCGTTCTTAGGGTAGGGGCCGAGCTCCGCCACGACATGACCACAAGGCAATCCGCACTGTCGCTTGGCCAACTTCGCCGCGCATTGCTGGCCTGGTATGACGCCCACCGGCGCGACCTGCCGTGGCGCGAGAGTACCGATCCCTATCGGGTGTGGGTGTCGGAAATCATGCTTCAACAGACGCGAGTGGCCGCTGTCCTGGAACACTATGCGCGATTCATGAAGCGGTTCCCGACAGTGGTTGCGCTGGCCGGTGCGCGAGAGCAGTCGGTGCTCGCGGTGTGGAGCGGGCTTGGCTACTACCATCGCGCCCGCCGGATGCATCAGGCCGCGAAGGTGATCGTGCGTGAGCGCGGAGGGCAGTTCCCTTCCCGATTCGACGACTGGCTTGAGCTGCCCGGTATTGGAAGGTATACGGCGGCGGCGATTGCCAGCATCGCGTTTGGCGAACCGATCGCCGTCGTTGATGGCAACGTGGAGCGTGTGCTGGCGCGGCTTAGTGGCGATGCGCTGTCGAATCGCTCGGCTTGGGAGCGCGCCCAGGCGCTGGTTGATCCCAAACGTCCCGGCGACTTCAACCAGGCAATGATGGAGTTGGGCGCGACGATCTGCACTCCGCGTTCGCCGCAGTGTCTGCTCTGCCCGATATCTCCTTTCTGCGCGACGCGGGGTGAGCAGCCGGCACCGAAGCAGAGTCCTCGAAAACGTAAACCGCTCTGTTACGCGTTGGTTGAGAAGCAGGGTGCAGTTCTGCTGGTGCGGCGTGCGCCAGATGCCCGGCTGATGGCCGGCATGTGGGAGATGCCGGAGCTCGCCGAAGCTCCCGTTGATGCGACGCCGATAGCTCGGCTGCGCCACTCAATCACCGACACGGATTACCAGGTTGCCGTGTTTCGGCTGCGGGAGCTGACCGTCGCCGATTCCAGCTGGTTCACTCCTCAGCAATGGAAGCGCCTGGCATTGACCGGTTTGGCGCGGAAAATACTGACGAAGCTCCGCGCGCCTGCGGGCTAGGCAGTTGGAATTTGGAATATGGATGCGTGCCTTACGCGCGCCGGCGCGAATCGACCCGCCTAGATCCCTCGTTTCGCAAAAGAGGCTCACACGGGATGACAATCACAGCTTCCGATCCCGCAGGCGGCCTTGAGTCTCAGAGGGCCTCTGCCGAATCAAATTTGTGGAGGTAGTTGATGCCCGCACTTAGTGCCGGAGTAGTGGCTCCGGACTTCACGTTGTCAACCGTTGACGGAAAGCAAGTTTCACTCAGGGATGCGCTAAAGCGGGGGCCCGTGCTGCTCGCATTTTTCAAAGTGAGCTGCCCGGTTTGCCAGTATGCGTTTCCCTTCTTCGAAAGAATCTTCCAGGCAAACCGCGGCACAAATATCACGGTGCTCGGTGTTTCTCAGGACAATGCAAAGAACACGCAGGCATTCCTGCGCGAATTCGGCGTCACCTTTCCGGTCGCCCTTGATGATGGATCGAGTGGCTATGCAACCTCCAATGCCTACGGACTCACCAATGTGCCAACGGTTTTTTTGATCGCCCCCAGCGGCGAGATTGAAATCTCGTCGGTTGGCTGGTCGAAACACGATGTGGAAGCGATCAGTCAGCGCCTGGCTGATTACCGTCGCCAGCAACCTGCGCCCATCTGGCACGCCGGTGAAAGCGTGCAGGAGTTCCGCGGCGGTTGAAGCTCGAAAAACTGATCTGCGGTTCGCAGATCGACAAAACCTTCAGCCCCGGATTCACACGGAGCACCACGGATCAGACTTAGCATCCGGATTGTTTAGTCCCAAGCTTTTCTGATCGGCGTGAATCCGTGTCAATCTGTGGCTAGTCTTTTTAAGTGATGCGCTGCCAATTCACGACGCTGGTTGTAAGTGGCTGACTCCTGAGTTACCCTCCTGTGCGTGTCCGCATCTGACGAGCTGTTCATGGAAGAAGCATTGCGCGAAGCGCAGCGTGCCCTCGCGTTGGGCGAAGTGCCGATTGGAGCGGTGGTCGTGCGCGACGGCGAGATCATCGGACGCGGCTGCAATCGGCCGATCACATCGAACGACCCAACGGCGCATGCCGAGATCATCGCCTTGCGCGAGGCCGGACTTGCGGCCGGCAACTATCGCCTGCTCGACTGCGATATCTACGTTACCGTCGAGCCCTGCGCGATGTGTGCCGGAGCCATTACCCATGCCCGCATTCGCCGGCTGATCTACGGTGCGGAAGATTCCAAGGCTGGAGCAGTGCATTCCGTGTTTCAGGTGCTGAATAACTCACGCCTGAACCACCGTGTCGACGTAACCTGCGGCGTGCTGGCTGCGCGTTGCATGGATTTGTTACAGAGTTTCTTCCGCGAAAAGCGCGCATCGCAACTCACTTAAGCCTGATGGAATCGAGTCACAACAAGCTCGACGAGCTGAGAATCCGCCCCGTGGTTCGGGCCGATGCCGCCGAATGGCTGCGGCTGCGCACTCTGTTGTGGCCCGACGGCGCTGAAGATCACGCGCAAGAGATCGAGGCGTTCTTCGCAGGCAAGCTCGAGGAGCCCACTGCAGTTTTCTTTGCTCAGGATCACGGAGGCCGGGTGTTGGCGCTCCTCGAATTGGCGATACGGTCCGAGCTTCTGGAGATGAAAAGTGAACGCATCGGCTATGTAGAAGGCTTGTTCGTCGAACCGGAAGCACGAGGGAGCACCGTCGCGCGCAAATTGTTGGAGTTCTCGCGCGAATGGGCCCGAGAGCGGCGATGCACGGTATTCGCCAGCGATCGCGCCGAGCGGGTAATCGTGTATCAGCGATTCGGGGCGGAGTCGTAGGAATCAGGTGTCAGGTCTCAGGCGTCAGAAAAGCAGTGCGATGGTGGGCGCCCGGTCTGAAACTGAAGCCCGAGAGCCGATCACTGAAGAGATCAAATCGGCGGCCACGCAGATTTTGCTAAACTAACACTGCTGGCAACTCCGGCCAGATGCATCCGCGTGCGGAGAGGTGGCCGAGTGGTTGAAGGCACCCGCCTCGAAAGCGGACGTACCTGAAAGGGTACCGCGAGTTCGAATCTCGCCCTCTCCGCCATAACAATCTAAGAACGGATCCCTCACTCCGTTCGGGATTTCGCCTGCGGGCTCCCGCTTCGCTCACGGCCAATGTTGACCGGAACACTCAATCCCTTGTAGATTCGCCTCAACTTCTAAGCTCGTTTAGCAGGCACTCCTGAGGAGGGTTATTGTCCGCGGTTTTTATCAGCTACCGTCGCGAAGATGCGGAGGACTCAGCCCGCGCTTTATACGAGAGCCTGGTTCGCGAATTCGGCAAAGAGCGGCTTTTCATGGACGTCGAGGCCATCGCCCTTGGGTCGGACTTCCGGGAAGCGGTGGAACATTCGCTCGACGAGTGCGGTGTATTCCTGGTTGTAATCGGGCCGACATGGCTCGACATCAAGGCCGCTGATGATCCTCAGGGCCCGCGTCGGCTGGACAATCCGGGCGACTACGTTCGACAGGAAGTGGCGACTGCGCTCAAGAGAGGTCCGGGGCTGCCGGTGATTCCGGTCCTGGTCCGAGGCGCCACCATGCCTGCTGTCGAAAAGCTCCCTGAAGACGTGAAGAACCTGGCCTATCGCAATGCGCTTACGCTGAGTCATCTCGATTGGGACGGCAATCTGCAAAAGCTCGTGGCGGCCATTCGACCTCATGTTGGCGAAGGAAGTCCGGCCCCCCAATCTGCTGTTCAGTCCGTGCTGAAGCACGGGATGCAGGCGCAGAAGTTAGCGGCAGCCGCAACGGCGGCGAGGGGTTCCGATGCGGCGGAGGTTGGGAGCGAGATCGAGTTCACCTCCGCGGCAAAAGTAAAGGTGGGCAAGGGAATCCTGATCGGTGTTCCACTTTTGATCGTCGCTGCCGTGGTCGCCTATTTCGCGTTGAAGCCAGCGCCCAGGCCGAAACCGAATCCCGGACCGGCGGGCATGGCGATAACGATTGTGCGCAATTCGCGGCTGAAGGGCATGACAGGGCCAGTCAACATTTCAGTTGACGGCGAACAGCAAGGGCAGATCCGATTCGACGATCATGGCAACACGCCCATCCAGATTCACGCTACCGAAGGCGAACATCAGTTCGCCATCAGCAACCCAGCAGACGAAGGCAAACTGCGCAGGCACCTTCCAGGCCGGTGCCGACGCCCCGAAGCTCGTACTCCGAATGCGCGACAACGGTACGGTGTGTTCGCTGCAACCGCTGACAAAGGCGGACGCAGACACCCAGTAGGCAGCCCGTAATCCGCCGGATTCGTTTATCATCCCTGCTACAGGCAACGCGACCGTTTGCTAACCACAACATGAAGCTTCTCACCAAGTTCAACATCGTTCTGATCGTCTTCTTTGGCGCAGGCGGCCTTCTGATCGCCAAGCTCGCCCAGGACTTTCTCCTGAACAACGCCCGCGACCAGGTGGTGCAGCAGGCCGAATTGATGATGGCCGGCGCCAAGGCCACGCGCGACTACACCAACGATCAGATCAAGCCGCTGCTGCTGAAGAACCCCGACCACGAGATCAACTTCCTGCCGCAGACGGTGCCGGCGTTCTCAGCCATTACGGTTTTCTCCTCGCTGCAGAAGAACTACACCGACTATTCGTATCGCGAAGCGACGCTTGAATCCCACCAATCTGGTTGACCGCGCCGAGGATTGGGAAGCCGACATCATTCGCTACTTCGAAGACCATCCGAACGAGAAGCAGCTAGTCGACGAACGCGACACGCCGACGGGGCGTCAGCTTTACCTGGCGAAGCCCATGCGCGCCGGGGCCAGTTGCCTGGAGTGCCACAGCGAGCCCTCAGCCGCGCCGGCAGCGATGATCCGCAAGTATGGATCGAATAACGGATTCGGATGGCAGCTGAACCAGGTCATCGCGGCGCAGGTCGTGTCGGTGCCAATGACGGTGCCCGACGGAATCGCCGAGAAGGCCTATCACAATCTGATTCTGTTCCTGATGGTCGTTTTCGTGGTGACGATCCTCGCGCTCGACGGCGCGCTCTACTTGCTGGTGATTCGTCCGCTGCACGACGGTCTCCGCAGCGGCCGATCGCGTCAGCCGGGGAGACACCGACGTTCCGAACCGCTGGACGTGCGAGGGCAAGGACGAAATCGCCGACGTCACCGCGTCGTTCAACCGCATGCGGGTGAGCCTGGTGAAGGCGCTGAAGATGCTGGAGTAGGAAGGCGCTGCCTCGGTTCGACTGGTGCAAGGCTCAGTTGCGCCGCAGAGCGCCTCGTCATGTTCGTCATCACGACTCGCGCGAGCGTGGGGACCTACTCTCCGCATTTCACTCCGGGTGCAGCCGAGCGGTCTGCAGTCTGTCTCCGCACCGCCGACTTGATCAGCGATCGTGGCTACTTCTCGTCGACTTGTCACTGTAGACTGAAGCGGTGTGCCCTCAGACGCACGCTGTCGCGCAGAGCGGGTTGCATCATCGACGCGAACGAACTGCGGGTCCCTCGACTACGCTCGTGATGACAGCGAATCGCTATGCGCTTCAGGACGAGCTCACGCCCCAGACCGTCAGCGCGAAGCTCCAGCTGTTGCGCCGTCAGTGATCGTCACGAAACTCCGCGCCTTCCAATTTGAGCAGCAACGCTTTCACCGGCAGTCCGCCGCCATAACCGCCCGAGCCGTTTGTCCAGACGCCAGCACGCGATGACAAGGCACGATGATCGCGACCGGGTTGTAGTGATTGGCCTGGCCGACGGCGCGAAAGCCAGCGGGAGCATCCGACGGCACGCGCGATCTCGGCGTAGGTACGCGTCTCGCCGTAAGGAATGCGCAGCAGTTCTTCCCAGCATCGTTTGCGAAATTCCGTTCCGCGTAAGATCCAGCGGCATGGTGAACTGCTTGCGCTTCGCCCGCGAAGTACTCTTCCAGTTGCGAGCGCGTCTCGGCCGTTCGCGAGCGCGACTGCTCCCAGCGAACCGGCTTCCCGACGATGCTCTGCGGCAGTCCGCGATCGAACTCCAGAATGACAAGCGCGGTATCGCTGGCGCCGATCAGCAACCGTCCAGCGGGAGAAGACATGCGGGAGTAGAAAAGAGTTTCCATAGCGATTCACTAAAGGCTGGCCAAACATGATTCGGTGGCCATCGGCGGTTACAACGGCGAACTCCCTCATACCCCAAGGCTCGTCGCGAAGCGGCTTGCGGATGACGGCCCCTGCCGAGCGCACTGATTGATAGTACGACTGAATGTCGTCCACTTGCAGATAGGCGAAGTAGGAATGATCGCCGAGATCAGCCGGAGGAATGGCGTCGGGACACTCGCCCGCCATGATGGTGCAAGCACCCAAAACATAAAGGAGCCAGCCTGGGTCTCCGATCTTCTCTATGGAAAAGCCAAGTACGTCGCGGTAGAAGGCCGCCGACGTTGGCAGGTTGGGCACGGCAATTACGAAGGTCGTCTTGCTGATGGTTGTCATGTCACGGCTCGCGCGAGAGCTTCCTCGGCTAAACAGCGTAACACTCTCACACGACCAGTCGCCGCCAAGAAAAACCCCTCGCTTTTGGCGAGGGGCCCCTAGGATGGAGGATCAGTGTGGTGTCCTACTGCTGTTGAGCTTGTGCGTTGTTGGGTGAGGCCGACGTGCCATTTGACGCGAGCTGGTCGAGGTTGTTCTTCAACAGACTGACTTCGACCCGGTTCGGCGCCGGACGGCCACTCGCCTTCGCATTGCTGCTGCTTGCGGTGTCGCTCGAGGCGGTCTGTACCTTCGCGTTGCCCATACCCATCACGAAGATGCGATAGACGGGAACGTTGTGCTCCTCAACCAGGTAACGAACTACGGCATTGGCCATCGCCTGTGAGCTCTGGATCCCGGCCTGCCCGCGGCTTGGGGAGAATCCCTGGACCTCGATCACGTAGCCCTTTCTGGCCGTTCAGGTTCGTGGCCATATCATCGAGCGCGGCCTTGGCCTTCGGGCCCAGCGTCGTGTGCCCCGCAGGGAAGCGGATCTCGGTCTCCGAGGTGGTCTGATACTGGTCGAGGTTGCCGACGACCTGCTCCACCTGGTTCAGCCGACTGCTGGCCTGCGTTGCTGTCTGGTTCGCCTGCTGCGCCTGATTACCGGCCGCAACGGCGTGCTGATCGGCCTCATTGGCCTTCGCCGATGCCTGCTGAATACCTGCCTGCGCGCGGGCATCAACGTCTTTGATCGACTTGGCGTTGTCGGCCGTCAGCTCATCCAGCTCGTTGACGCGGTTGCGAATCGGGCTCATCTGACGCTGCACGTACTTCTTCCGAGCAAACGGATTCAGGTGGCCCCAGAATCCTTCACGAGTTTCCGGCTCCAGCGGCTGATGCGCCGAGAGGTTCTGGTCAGACGTGGTGCTGGTCGCTGAGCTGCTGCTCTGGTCGGCGTTTGACGACGACGTAGCTACAGGCTGCTGATTGTCAGGCGCTGTCTGCTGCGCCACTACCGGCAAAGCCAGGGCCGCGGCTAAAGGTAGCGCGTAAAGAGTATGAATCTTCATCTTCGGTTCCTCCGAGAACTCTGCCGGGAGAAGCTCAACCGGCAACCTCAAAGCGTGTGCAGTTGTGGTTCTCCGTTTCTAGTTACAACTTGATTGCCAAACCCGTCAGGCAGCTTTTGCGCTGAAAACAAGCGATTTGGCAAGGACTACGTTTTCCCGACCGAGTAGGAAAGCAAGCAGGCAGGTAATTTCTTCAGGACTAGCGCTTTAGGCGCTTCGTACTGTGAGTCCTGACGGAGTAACGCTATTGGTCACGAGCGCTCGGATTGCACTCTCGACTTCGGCCTTGGCGGCAGAAATAGGCAGAGGGGGAACCACCGTCATCGTTCCCAGCAGCTCGGCCAGCCGGAAGTAGGATGCACGGCATTCACGCATGAAGTCGACGGGATACTCGGGCTTGCGAGCGCGGGCTGCTTCGGGGTCGGCATCGAGCAGATATGCCACGTCGGGGCGTGGCACTAGCCACGCTATGACACGAATAAACAGGCGCGTCAACCGATTCGATAGCGGCAGGTTGGCGAGCTCGTCGTAGATGTAGCGATCCATGATGATCGCCTGAATCGGCAACCGGCGAGCCTTGCGGATGACAACTCGCAAGTGTATGGCGTCCGCGAGGTACAGGAAATGACGAGCCAGATCGAGGTACCACTTGCGCACATTCTTGTCGCGGCGGTTCACCGGACGATCGGGCGCGCCGATCCCTTTTTCGCTGCCGTAGACCTTGTGTACGAATCCTTCGCGGTAGCGAGTACCCACGACAACGTCGTCCCAGAATGCCAGGGTCTTGACCACGATGCCGCGGTCTTCGAGATAGTCCACCAGATTCTGAATCTGCGTGGTCTTGCCCGAGCCATCAAGCCCGGAAAAGGAAATCAGGAGTGGCTTCATTGGCACACGACCGCGGTCGTTGACGAATGACATTATGGTTTCGCCGAGGTGCCTTTCGACAAGGCATAGATCGGTGCCACCGGCAACTCCCACGGCAGCTATGGCTCCTAGCTTCAGCAGCAGGGAGCGACGCTGGTTCTGCTTAGCCGGTGCGATGGCAACGCCTGCCGGACGCGACGCTCCGCCACCCACCGTCTCCACTCCCTCTGCCGTTGCTGCACCCAGTGGCTGCTGTTGCGGCTCGGCCAATGTTTGCGGCGGCGGTGTCGCATTCTGCGGAGGCTGTGTGAGATCGCTGTCCTGCCCCGGATAAATGGTGCGTGGGGCCTCCGGCGCGTTCTGAGCGGGAACCGGCTGCAAAGGTCCCTTCGACGGATCGACGGTCGTGCCCGACGGCTGCGACTGCTGCGGAGCCGGCTGGGCCTCCTGCGCCTGCAGTAACTCTGGCATTCCGCACAGCGCAAAACCTAGCACCGGGACCATGCACTTGATGAGAAATTCATTGCGAGCTTTCATGGCAGCTCCTCCATCCTTCGAAATTCGGGGCCCACGAACTCATTTTGAATTCGCTAACGTATTGCGGGTCGCAACCGGCGTCGCCGCCGTGACCGTGGTTGCCGTATCGTCCTGCGGAGTCATCAGGCGCTCCACATCGGCGTCGCGGTCGTAGAAAAGATTGCGTGCACGGTTTTTCGCATAGCGCCAGAGATTGCTCACGTTGGTCTGGTACCAACAGCACTCTGACATGCGCGGCGAGAAACCGCAGAACACCTGGAACCGGGAGTGCAGAACCCCCGGTGATGCCAGCACAGCCGCCGTCAGCCGATGATTACCTTCCAGCACAGTGACCGGTTGAGCGTCGTCGAGGCCGATCAACAACACCGCGCTCTGGTCGTCGAACTCGCGCAGCTTATAGCTCAGCGCCTGTACTCGAGTGACGAAATCACGGGTCTTTCCGTAGAACCGCTGATGCTTAATGCGCTGTGCAATGTCTTTGATCAGGAAGCTGCCGTTGGCGACTTTGCGCCACTGCGCGCGGGGAAAAACCCGGACGCGATCCAGGTCCGCGGCTTCGACCTCGACTTCCCACCACGCCGTATCCGCCGGGATTTCGCGCCACATGTGACCACGCCTGCGAAACAGCAAGGCGCGCCGCAGTGCGTTGGCGTCTTCGTCAGATAAGTCCCCGTTCATGACGAGGTCCTCGAACTGCTCGCGGTCGTGGTGAAACTCCTCCTGATAAAACTCATTTCTCAAGAATTTGGAAATGACTTCAGGCTCAGTGACTCGGCGCAATTTCTTCATGCAGCCTCCTGCCAGCTGTCACCCACGACTTCACAAACGGGTATGAAACCGCGCATAACAGTAAGATCCGAAGTACCTCCTGCACCACGATCACTTCCAGCAGGGTGGAATGGAACCATGCAATTCCGAGCACGATGAGTCCGCTAACTACGAGTTGCAACCAGCCAGTGTTAGCAATTCGCCTGGACATCTCATAGGTGATAAGAACAACGCTGATCGCGTAAATGCCGGTCGCCGCCGCATTCATGCTCAACAGCCAGTTCAGTCCTTGAACCGCCGACACAAAATGCGCCCCGAATAGCGAACGGAAAACCAGTTGTGGGAAGGCCGCCAGGAACAGCACGAAGACTGCGGACATGCCCGTTACCATCAGCAGCGGCAGCGCCAGCAAGGCGGGACCCTGGCGCTCCTCACTGGTGCCAGCCGATACCGGGAACATCGCACTGACGATCGACCACGCTCCGAAATACAGAAGCCTGCCGACCAGAGCGATGGCGGCGTACAGTCCCGCCAGATCCGGCGGGAAGAAATGCTTCACCATCAGAATGTCGATGTTGCTGATGATGACCTGGCCGACGAAGAACACGATCGCTTGAACGGTTTCGCCGAGTTGAAGTTTGCCGGCGCTGCGGGCCGCCTTGCTGCGCAGCTCATGAGCGGCGTCGGGAAGAAGATACGCGAAGATAACCGAGCCCGAAATCGCGGCAACTGCGCCCAGAACGCCGAAGCCCATCTCGATGAGGATGATCGCGCCGACGAATTTGACCAGCGCTTCGGCCACCATGTTCCAGCTCAGTCCGCGGAAGCGGCAGGTTCCCTGCAAGCCTCCGCGCTTTACCCCGAGCGGGATGTAGATGGTGAGCCCTACTGCCAGCAGAATGATTACCCAGGGGCTGGACAGCCGAAGATACGAAGTGAGCACCGAGCTCGCAAACAGCATGGCTGCGCCCAAAGCAATGCCGACCCACCAGGCTTTCTTGTGCAGGAGCTGAAACACTGCCGCCTTCGCCTCAACCGATTCACTCTTGGCGACCAGCTTGGTGCAGACCAGTTGAAAGGCGAGGGTGATGGCCGAGATCAGCATGAGGATAGTGACCGCCGCAGCGGCATGACTGAAATCCGCCGGCCCTAGCAGCCGCGCCACCCCGATGTTGTAGCCAAAGTTCGCCAGGCTGACGAAGATCGAGCCGAACAGCATGATCAGGCTGCCGCCAAGAATCTTTGCGTGCGCCGAGCGGCTAAAGCTCAGGCGGGTGAGACGCTCCCGCCAGCTGCTTGCACTGGGCACACAAACAGCGACCATGTCCTCCCCGAGGCTCATGCTGCGATGTCGGCTCCATCACCGCTACCGACGAACGCTTCGGGCGTAATCATGGGAGTCACGTGGTGAGCTGGATGTGGGTAATAGTGCTTGAGCGCGTTGGGCAAGAAGCTGCTGAAGCTCTTCACTGCCTGAGTGGAGTTGTCATAAATCTCGAACAGACGGCCAGTGCGCGTGAGTTCGAGCACGACCGCTGCCTGCGGCGAAACCGATGCCAGCTTCAAGTCGCCGTCATGTTTGATGATGTCGCGCATGCATTGCAGCAACACATCGACGCCACCGGCATCGATATGCCGCACCTGCGACATGTCGAAAACCAACTGGGGCCGATCGGCATTCAAAAAAGGTTCAACTTCCTTGAGGAAGTTGCGGGCCTGTTTGAGGTTCATCGTTTCCGGCATTCTCTTGACGACAACGGGACGACTAATGTTCTCCATATCTCCTCACGACCGCGAAGTTGGCGGGAAATTCTCCGACTTCTTGGCCGGATGCCGGTTCGTTCACATCCGGTGTCGCTAAATTCGTTGGCGGCGCTTCCTGGGATTCCGGTAAGCGCACGGGGTTGACCTTGCGTGCCCGAGTCCAAAATCCGCGGCACCTCTTGGGTAAGACGGCAAAAAACGCAGCAGTGCTGCCTAGCGCTCGAAAAACAGCGTTGGCGGGCGAAGTTCCCACCAGCTTGCTATCTTCAATCTCCACCGCAACGTCGCGCACCAGATGCAAAATGTGCCGGAAGCCGACGATGGAGTGCATCACGTCCAGGCCAGCGCCCACGTAGGTATAAGGCAGGATGGTCGAGTTCTCCACCACCGTGCCGCAGTCAACTTCAGCGTGATGTTCGATGACGCTGTTGCGTGTAACCAGCGACGCGGCGCGAATCTTGCTGTGAGCCCCGACGAAGGCCGGGGCGAGCACACGCGCCTTGCGATGGATGTGGGCGCCATCGCCGACCCAGACTCCCGGTTTCACTTCTTTGCCCGAGGGGACGGACCCCGTTTTTCTCCAACAAGCCGTCGATCGCCAGGCGGCGGAAGTCGCTCGCCGAGCACAGACGATTTGTGTAGCCCCTCGCTACGAAACGCTCACAGTCGTCGCGGACTTTTTGCAGTCCACTGCGGAATAGCGTCGTGGCATCGCCGCGGCGGCTGGCGTCCACAATAAAAATTCCCAACCCTCCACCATCCGGGCTGATCACAGTGGTCATGCGGCACCGCTTTTTGATGTGATGCAGGATGGCCTTTTCGTAGTCCAGCTCCACGTAAGGTCCCACATGCAGAATCAGCACCAGATCGGCGCCGTCCTGGCGGAACTGCTCGAAGGCGTCCTCCGCTGATTGCCAAAAGCTACCCTCAGTTACTGAAAGCGCGTCGAGCCGGGCCTTATGGATGGCGCGCTCGATTTCGATTCGACCTTCCGAGCCTGCCGAGTTTATGACCAATCCTTGCGAGATACCGGCGGCCCTCAGCCGCTGCGCAATCCGCTCGAGAACCGTTGCCCCAAGAACGTCGAGGCAGGCGAATGGAACTCCGGCCATCACCTGTTCTTGCGGAGTGCCATTCGCAACCGGAACCCCGAGCAGCACGAGCGCCTTTATATCCATGGTTGCCACCTCGGAGCCGCCGCCCGAAAAATTGCCGACCGCGAAGGTACCCAGGACGGTATCCGCCGGAAGCGCGAGATCGGCTCGAGAGCCCGGGCGCGCTGGTGAAGATCGAAGGAGCGCAGGTATTGGCGAATGATCTGGGGCATCGTCATGCGCAGTGCAGCCGAGAAGTTCTGCTCCGACATTTCGCGCATTTTCTGCTCGTCGTTGAGCAGATCGTGCATGCGAGCCGCCAGGTCATGGGCATCGCCAGTTTCATAAAATTCAATAGCAATTCCCTCGTCCCACGCCATCTCGCGAAAGTCCTGTATTCCGGCTGAAACTATTGGGACGCCAAATTCGCACGCAAGGTGGGCTACTCCACTGGCCCCAGTCGCAGAAGAATATGGGAGTACCAGGAAACTGGCGGTACGAAACAGCCCGGGAATGTCCTCCTCTGCCACATACCCGGTGAACTCTACTCGCGAATCATCCTTCAATTGCTCGGCGACAGATTCCACATACCCTGGCGTCATGGGATGATTCGAGCCCGCCACCACCAGCTTCACGTTCGGCATACGCTCTGCAAGCTCATGAAAGGCTTCGATCAGCAGATCGAGCCGTTTGTATGTCCCCCACTTGCCAAAGGCGAGAATGCGATGCTCAGGATTACTGCGCAGAGTGAAGTCCGGCGGCTCAGGACGCGTCGACAAAATGCCATGCGCGCGAAAATGCACGTTTTCGCCACGGTACTTGTCGATGAGAGTGCGACGATACGCAGGCAATAAGACTGAGATGGAATTCGCCATCAGCAACATGCGCGTAGCAGCGTAGCCTGCAGCCCGGTACAGCCGAGGAAAGCGCACGCCTGCGTCTTTGAGATCGATGTTGTCCATCAGGTGGTGCAAGGTGACGTGCGTGTATCGTCCCGTCAATCGCGAGAGGACTGGGACAGAAAGTCCACCGAACGCCGCGACGGGCTTGTTGCCAAAGGTCGAGAACAGCAGGTTGAACCAGACGACATCCGGCTTGATGTCGTGGATGGCTCGCCACAACTTCACCGGATTGCTAAGCGAGTCGAAGCGCCAGCAACGAATCACCTCGAAGCCGTCGAGTTCTGCCGCGCCATCTTCGGTCTCGTCGCCCAGGATGGTCAGGCTAAGCAGCGGATCGCGGCCCAACTCCCGTGCGATGTGAAACCCGTATTCATTTAGCCCACGCCGACTGGGCGGAAAAGCTGTCACCAGGCAAATTTTCATGACCGAGGGGCCCTAAAAAACCGTCAGCCGAATGATCGGGCGTAAAAGCTGTACGCTCTTGGCTGTGCCGTTGAAGTTCGGGAACTGCTCTGTCTCTACGCCGAAGGAAAAGCGCAAAGGATATTCCACCGGGAAACTGCCGGCGGAGTCTGTCATGATGCGCCGCAACGGCCGCCCGTAAGAGACGTAGAATGCGCTATAAAAATTGTTGTAATCCTGCAGAATTTCGCCCCGCGTGTAGGCAAATTCGCCGTTGACGCTCCAGGTATGGTTCGGCTGGAAGACGATGGTCCCGCCCGGACGCAGTGCCTGCGCGGTCGCGGTCAATGTGTCCTGCACACGATAGGAGCGGATGTACTCGCCGAGCGCCGTCACCGTCAGCTTCTCGCCGAACTTGCGCGTGATGCCGGCATACGTCGACGTCGTGAAGAACTGGCGCACCAGCGGACTGAAGGTGAGATTGCGCCGCGTATAACCCGTGACGAACGCCGTCTTGCCCCACGGTCTTCCGACCGTGAACTCTAGTTGTTCGCCGATATCGTTGGAGCTTTCGTTCTGAAGGGTGAACGGCCCGGCTTCGTGATAAACCGAACCACGGAAGCTAATCCAGTTATAAAAATAGCTGCTCGAAAAGTACACGAACTCGCGCAACAAATTTTGATCAAGGTTCACCGGATCATCGCTGTCGCGTCGTATCGTGAACTGAATCCCGGTATTGAAGTTAATCGACGCGTCTCCGATGTGCAGCGTGGGGTTGATCGCGCTGTTGAAGTTGTAGTCGTTAGTGTTGCGGTTGATGATCAATGCTTCGTTGGGCAAGGAATACGGGCCCTGCGCATTGCGAATCTGGAAGTATCCGCTCACCAGCGGAAAATTATTGAAGTGCAGCCGATATGCGGCTGTGGCCAATGACTGCAGCTCAGAGCGCGGCGGCGGCAGCAACGGGTTGTTGCTGCTGAGGCCAAAAATCTGCTGGTCCAGCATGTAGATGGTGGAATCGTCGTAGAGTCCGCCCATGGTGAAATTCCCCAGCAAGCTGAGGTGGTCGTTCACCCGGTAACCTTCGTCGCCGGCCACCTGTTGCAGCAATATCTCTGCGTCCTGGCTCGCTGCACCCACTGAGTCGGCGCGCGACAACACGGCCAACGCGTTAACGTCATCGTGACGCTGACGGTAAACCACACTCTTCGCCAGCAGGTAATCGTAGTTGTCGTTGCTGGCGGGATCGCTACCCAGCGCCGCTAGCTCGGCATCGGCCGCGCGCGTTTTGCCTTGCGCGAGATACGAGTTTGCCAAACCAATGCCTACAACTTCGTCAGCCGCTCCAGCTTGTTTCGCCTTCTCGTAGTAGGTGGTTGCCAGATCGAAGTCATGCATCGAGAGCAGCAGGTTTGCGGCTTCGATCAGATTGTCGGCAGTGACCGGCGGAGCATCTCCAATGCGGCTCTCGGCAAAGCCAAGGCTGATCTGCTGCTTGGCGTCGTCGTAGTGCCCGTCGCGAGCCATGACCTTGGCAATCGCGAGCCGCACGTTCACTCGGTTGGCATCGGGAGCAGCCAGCGCCTCGGCGAAGCGATCCATCGCTGCTTTCTGGTCGCCCAGCGTCAGCAGCGCATCGCCGGTATCGAGCAATGTTGCTGAACTGTCAGATCCGTACTGCTCGGCGGCCTGTACGTAGCGCATGGTCTGCTCGCGATCGTGAAGTTGCGCGTATGCGTGGGCCAGCTCCCCGTAGATGACGGGATCATCCGGCGACAACCGCAACGCCTGGTTAAGGGCGTTGATCGAGTCCTGGTAGCGCCGCATTTGATAGAGGGTATCGGCGCGCGCGAGCTGAAGCGAAAGATCGTCAGGCGCGTACTTCAGCGCAGCGTCGTATTCCTTCTCCGCGCTGCCCAGCAGACGTTGCTGACGATATGCCGTCGCCTTTACCAGATGCGTCGCGCCAGACTCACCCATCAGCTTTTGCGCTTCGTCCACTTGGTCCAACGCATCCTTGGGGCGGCGCAGCTTGCAGATCGCTAAACGCCAGGCCAAGATGTGCAATGCCGTTGTTCGGGCTCAGTTTCAGCGCGGTGTTGAAGTCCTTGGACGCCTGCTCCGCGTCCTGCATGTCATTTCTTACGTACCCGCGGGCGACGTACGCTTCCATCATCCGCGGATCGCGCTGAATCGCATCGGTGTAGTCATTCACCGACTCAAACAGAAGTTGCGACTGCTTGTGAACGTGGCCCGCCAGCAACGGGAAGTTGGGTTCATTGGGCAGCACGCCCTGATACTTATTGGCGATGCGCAGCGTTTCGTCGTAACGGCCCAAGTTGTACAGGTCGTACGCAAGGTAGACCGAAGCGTTGCGATCTTTTGGCAGCTCCTGCAGCACCTTGTAGCCCAACTCCGCCGACTCCTGATACTTGCCCTCGTGGAAGAGCCAGCGCTCGCGCTCGCGCATCACACGGGGATCGTCGGCGGTTTTGCCCGTCGCGCGATTCACCCACAGGCCAGCCAGCTTCATCTGCTGGTTCTCGATGGCTGCATTCGCGGCGTTAGAAATCACCACCGGATTCTGCGGCGCCAACTTGTAGGCCTGCTCGTAGGCTGTATTAGCCTTGTCGAACTGCTTGACCTGCACGTACAGGTCGCCGAGCGCGAGATAAGGCACGTAGTCGTTGGGATAAGCGGCCGCGAGCTTGTTGAAGTACTGCTCCGCCATCTGCGGATTGTTGTCTTCGCGGTATAGGTATCCCATCGCTTCCAGCGCGAAGCGGTTGTTGGGATCTCCGCTGAGGATGTGTTCGTAGATCTTGCGAGCTTCGTCCCCGCGCTTCTCTTTCCACAACAGGTTCGCGTATTGCAGCGTGATGTTGAGGTTGTCGGGATCGAGCTGTTTGGCTTCGAGCAGGTCAGACTCAGCGCCCTTAAGATCGCCGTCCGAGGTCTTCAGCGCCGCGCGAATGCGCAGGAATTCCGCCTTCGCCGGACCCTCCACATGCAGCTTGTTGACCTGCTCTTCTGCCTCGGCAATGGTCTGGTGCGCGGCCCGTTCGTCGCCGCTCTCGCGATAGAGGTCGGCCAGGTTCAGCCGAAGCTGTACGGGGTACAAATCTCCTTCAGGAACCGGACCTTGCGGCAACGCATTGATTGCGGCTTTGTATTCCGCAATAGCAAGCTCGTTGTTGTTCTCGGTCTTCGCCAGCAGCGCCCGCGTCGCGTGCACCCGATAGCCGTTGGGATTGATGGCTGCTGCACGGCTCAAATAACTCTTGGTCTTCTCCAGGTCACCAACTCGCAATTGCGACTGCGCCGCGCTGAGCTGGTACCCAATGTTCTTCGGATCAGCATTCGCAGCCTCGCGAATACGCGTCCGCTGCCGCCTGCTTGTCGCCGGCGAGCTCGTAGCTGTAACCCAGGTCGCCCAGCACGGACGGCGTCATCCTAGGCGCGCGCTTCAGCATGTCGATGGCGGCCTTGTAGTCGTGCTGCTCGCGATAGAAAGTCGCCGCCGCCTGATAGATCTCGACGTTGCCTGGCGCGTGCTTACGCGCAAGCTCGAGCATCTGCTTCGCTTTGTCGGGCTGCTTGAGCTTGAGATACGCCATGCCAAGCATCAGCTCGACGTGCGGATTCGGCTCCTGCGCTTCAGTGCGCTGCAAAAGATTGATGGCCTCCTGCGTGTTCCCGGTCTTCATGTACAACTGGCCCGCCACCAGCAGGTCGTTGGTGCGATGAGGATTGGCCCGGATCACCTGCTGCAGCAGTTGCAGCGCCTGGTCGGTACGTCCCATGGCGGCGTAGGTCTGCGCCAACCCGCTCATGCCATCAGGATTGCCAGGAGAATTCTGCAGTCCGTGCTGGTAGGCATCGAGCGATTGCTGATAACGGCCCGCCATGCGCGACGTGTAGCCCAGCAGGAACCAGAGCTTGTTGTCTCCGGGCGCCGCCTTTACCGCACGCTCGGCGTAGTCAGCCGCCTGTCCGGGATTGCCATGACGCAGCGCATCCTCGGCGGCGCGGGCAAGTCGTCCGACTTCAATGCTGCTGCCCCAGCCGATGCCGTTGTCGCTGGCGGACCCGGCGGAGGGTGCGCCTTTCTTCGCCCGCGGTTGCGAGCCGTTCGGTGAAGTGGCGGACGGCTGCGTCTGCTGGCCGTTGATCTCAAAGGTCTGCGACGACGCCAGCGGCGCGCACAGCACAACGGAACAGAACATCACGAAAAAAGAATTCTTCTTCACTGGAAAATGACTCGCGACCGAAGTGTGCAGGAACTTACTTTGCAAGCTGCACACCTTCTGCTCCGATGCGAATACCCGCTGAAGGGCTGTTCGCAGCTCTGCTTATTGGAAAGGATTGCCGGAGTTGGGAAGCGAGCGTTCTCACTTTGCGCTTACAGATGCTCATACATCCCCAGACAAACCCAGCGGCAGTTTTGGAATCAAAACAGCTCTGAACCTTGTCCGGAGGCATCCCCGTGATTGTGAAGTCCTCGACCCTGAACTCCAGAGCGCTGCCGCTGTCGATGATCCTGCTGATCACGCTTGCGGTACATGGGCCCCTCCTGCTGATGCAGTTGCCCATGGGGTCGTATGACGCGAATGTTCACATCTTTTTCGCCAGCCACTACGCGCACCACTGGTTCAATCCGTGGAACGTGAAATGGTTTGGCGGCTTCTCGGAAACCACCTACCCACCTCTGGTACACCAGTGGATCGCGCTGTTCTCGCACATCATGGGGCTGCAAATGGCCTACATGTTCGTGCAACTCATAGCGATCCTGCTGCTGCCGGTTGGCATGTATCGCTACGCTCGAATCTGGGTGGATGAAGTCTCGGCGAGCTACGCAGCCCTGGGCTCGGTGTTCCTTGGCTCGCTGGGAATGCTGGTCTATCAGTCCGGGCAGATCAACACCATCGCTTCCGCAGCTCTGGTGCTGAACGCGCTTCCCTACTTCTATCGCTGGCTGCGCTACGCGCGATTCAGTGCGTTGCTGAAGGGAGTTGTCATCGCGTGGGCAGCCGCGGCAGCGCACCACGTCACCATGATCTTCGGCTCGGTGCTGTTTGCGATTCCGATTCTCTGGATCGCGCTCCTCGACCGCGATGACACCGTTGAGGAAGACGAGCGCGCGTCAGTGGGCGGCGTGCTGGGAAGAGCGGTGCTGTTTGCGGTGCTCGCAGTGGGCGGCGTCGTTCTCGTGCTGCTTGCCGTACTGGCTGTCGCTGTTGCGGAACCCGATCAACCAAATGCCGATCCCGCACGGCTCGCGCGACAACTTCCTGCTGAAGCCGATGAGCGGAGTGAACTTCTTCATCATTCCCATGGGAGCGATGATTCTGGCGCTGCCGTTCATCATCTTCCGCGGTTCGGCGGAGCGCCGCCTGCGTCCGCTGCTGTACTTCTGGTACCTGACCGCGATTCTGGGGTTAGGTGGCACTACGCCAGTCGGCAAGCTGCTGCTGGGTCGCGCCTTTGAAGTGCTGACCTTCGAGCGTTTCACCTTCTGGGCCACGCTGATGGCGATGCCCTTTGTCGGCCTGCTTGGCCTTCGAGATGATCGCCCGCTGGAGCCGCAAGGCGGTCGTCGCGCTGGCCATCCTCGCGGTGTTTACGTTCTCCATGTCGGTGGCATGGATCACCATTCATCCCATCTATAGTTCGCCGTTCTCGGTCGACCAGGTGATCGCGTTTCTGAATAACGACGACCACGCCAAGTTCCGCTACATCACCTTGGGTTTCGGAAACCAGTTCGCCAAGGTATCGACCTACTGCCGAAGCCGGCAGCGTCGATGGCGACTACAACTCCGCCCGTCTGCTGCCGGAAATGACAGCGTACGGCGCCGGCCAGCTCTATAACTCGAAGTACTACGGCACCGCCGGCATGGAAGCGCTGCGTGCCGTGCTGAAGCATGCGAACCAGTACGGCCTGAAATACATTTTCGTGCGCGACCGCTATTACGAGCCTCTGCTGGCCTTCGCCGGATGGCGCCAGGCCGAGAGCTACGACAACGGCAACGTCACACTGTGGACGAAAGAGGATGTGCCTCCGGCGCGCCAGATCGACTGGGGCCCAACGTGATGCCTGCTCCGTGGGAAGGCATTCTCTGGGGCACGCTTCCCATGGCCAGCAGCCTGCTGGCGATCCTGCTGGTCGTGCTCCTGCCCGAGCGTCGCAGGATGGCTCACACCGGTCCAGTTCCCTGCCCCGGTTGCAAACTGAGCCGGTCATTCTGCGGGAGGCGAAGTAATGAAACGCATACTTCCCATTGTTTTAATCGTTCTCACCGTAGTTTTGATCGCTGCGGCCACGATCCGGCCCAGTGAAGGGCCGTCGTCCAAGTCGCCCGAAGGCGCGGTGCATGCGATGTTGAATCGCGTAAGGTCGCACGACTACGCGGGGGCTTACAACTATGTTGCGAAATCGAGCAACACTGACGAGAAGGACTTTGCCGCGCGACCTGGCCGGTCGCGACGGCAGCCTGCGCACCTACTCGGCGCTGCAGCAGGTCGATACCAAGGTCCTGCACCAGAATGACAACCAGGCGCTGGTGCGGGCGACGTTGCAGTACGCCACCGCCGTGGGCGCCATCTACGACACGCGCGACCTGAAGGTGGTGAAGGAAGGCGACGAGCTGGAAGGTCGAATGGCCGGTTCAGAAAGAAGCCGAAGGTGCCGCCGCAGGTGATTCCCGGTCAACTTCCTGCGCTGGGACATCGTGACCCGTGGCAGCGACGACGACTGGGGAGCGCAGAACGTCGAAGCTCCGCGCGTGCGCATCGTGTCGATGAATGCCAGTGGACCACGACAACACCACCACCATCATCGGCGAAATCGCCAACGAAGACACCGTACCGGGATTCGTCTCCGTCGGCGCAACCCTGATCGGCAAGAACGGCCAGGTGGTGGGCGAAGAGACCAGCTTCGACAAAATCTCGCACACCCTGCTGCCGAAGGAAATCTCGCCCTTCCGCATCGATTTCCCCGGCAGTGAAGCTGGCGGACGTGAAGAGCGTTCGCATGCAGCCCAACTCGATGCTGGTGCCGGCCTCGGCCGACCCGGTCATCGGTGTGATGCAGCAGCAGATCGTGACCGATGCTCGCGGGCGACATGTGCTGCAAGGGCGAACTGCTGAACGAGAGCGGCCAGACCGTGAACATCCCGCACGTGCTGGCGACCTACTACGACAACTCCGGCAAGGTCATCTGGGTCTCCGACGGCTACGTCGACAAGGCGCTGCCGCCGCAGACTCCGGTGCCGTTTAGCGTGTCGCTTGCGTGACGACATTGCCGGCAACGTTCACAACACCGCGTCACCGTGAACCAGTACTCGCGGGACCGCCAGCAATAAACGGCCATGACGACGATGGTCACGAAAACATTATCGGGTTGCGAAAACATGCAGGCATCGCAAGAAACCGGCGCCGTAGGCGCAGCAGAGGTTAGCCCAGCGCTTCAGCGCTGGGTGGAGCGAGAAAAAGATTCAAGTCCCGTAGGGACGGCACAGGGGCTAAAGCCAGGGTCGTCCCGAGGCGCATACGGCACGACTGGAAGTCGTGCCCTGATACAAAGCAAATTCCGCTGCGCACGCGGGTTGGGACTGACGGCCTTAATTTGTTGCGCGACATTCGCCTTCGCCGCGGACCTCAATCTCCCGTCGACGATCACGGCAGGCAATGCCCTCACCTTCACCGCTTCCGGCAGCGGCGAGGCAACGCTGTATGTCTCCGGCCCGGGGACGGCGATCAAGCGCAAGGTCCCGCTCGGGCAAGTCACCATATCCGCCGACGAACTGCAGAATGCCGGCCGTTACATAGTCGCCGTCGAAGGCGTGGGGGACGGCTCGTTTTTCGTCGTCGCCAATCAGGTCGGCGCGATTGCATTCCTGGCGCGGCCTTCGCGAGTGCCCGCCGACACGCATGACGTCATCAGCGGAACCGCGTTTCTTTTTGACCAATATCAGAACCTTGTCATCACGCCGCAACCAGTGAAGTTCGATCTGAACGTCAACGGACAGAGCATCACCCGCACCGAGGCATCGAAAGATGGTGTCGCTTACGTCAAGCTGGACTCTTCCAAGAAGGAAGGACCCGCGCAGTTCGTCGCATCCAGCGGGCCGGCATCGACGCGCCGGGTCGTGCAGGAGGTCGCCTCCGATCCGTGCAACATTCACATGAATGCTCGTCAGACCAAGGAAGGCATTCTGGTCAGCACCGATCCCATTCACGATTGCTCCGGCAATCCCGTGCCCGACGGAACCATTGTGACCTTTACCTCGACCGACGCCAATGGCAGGAGTACGGTTGACGCCCGCATCAAAAAGGGCGCCGCCCAAGCCTTACTCCCCGCGAGCGCTGACGCGACTATCTCTGTTGCCTCGGGCGTTGTAGTGGGAAATGAAATTCACTGGCGAGGTGGCATGTGAAGCGGGTCCTGATTTTTGGTTCCATCGCGTCCCTCGCACTCCTGTGCTCGCTACCCGGGTCCGGCACTTCCACGGTCCTCGCCGCCAACACCCCCGCGGTGACTCTCGACATTCAAAATGCCTCTCCCCGACAGGTAGAGGACGCAACCGAGAAGGCCGTCGCTCGCGATTATGCAGCCGCCTGGCGGGCTATGGCAGACGCTCTGGACCAGAACCGCCCCGATCTTCTGGGCGCTAATTTTATTGGAACTGCCGACGACAAATTGGCTGAAACCATAAAACAGCAGAAGAAGGCTGGACTTCATCGCCGTTACGTCGATCGCGGCCACCGGGTGCGGGCGACGTTCTATTCCAGCGAAGGCTCAGCCATGGAGTTACACGACACCGCCCAATTGCAGGTCCAAGTCCTCGACGGCGATAAGGTCGTGGCGTCACAGGATGTTACCGCGCATTACGTCGTCCTGATGACGGCGGCGGAGAATTCATGGAAGATCCGGGTGCTCCAGGAAGTTCCGGCGCCTTAACCTTTGTTTTCCCGCTACGTCCAACCATTTCCTGTGTTTCAATAGAGGTGGGTGAGAGGGTACTTTCCCACGGTTCCCGTCTTGACCACGAACCACTAAAATAGAAAGACCTTTGCGCTTATGCGTCGCATCCAATGGCCTGAGAGTTGCCGGTCCACTCAATGAATTTGAATCTGTTTTGCAAGCTATCGATTGCCCTGCTGCTGGCTGCACCTGCCGGCACTTTCGCGCAACAGCCCTCACAGTCTGAGCCAGCGTCCGGCGTAGAGACTCCGGCTCCAGTTCCGGCGCAGAAGACTGCGCCTGATACAGCTGCGCCCGAAACAAGAGATGAGGATGCTGCTCCGGTTGCAACCGCTCCTGCTGATAAAGGTGAGGCGGCGGCGAAGCCGGCCCAGCCCGACAAAGCGGCAGCGTACTACCACTTCATGATGGCTCACATGTACGAGGAGATGGTGTCCACGTACGGGCGGGCGGACTATGCCACCAAGGCTATCGAAGAGTACCGCGCGGCAATCGAGAACGATCCTGACTCCGACTACCTAAACGCAGGCTTGGCGGAGCTGTACGCGAAGACCGGGCGCATCCGCGATGCCGTTCTGGAAGCGCAGGACATCCTCAAGCGCGACGGCAACAATCTGGAAGCGCGCCGCTTGCTGGGCCGCATCTACCTGCGGTCGCTTGGCGACATGCAGGCCAACAACCAGTCGCAGGAAGTGCTGAAGTTGGCCATCGAGCAGTACGAGGCAATCGTAAAGCTGGATCCAAAAAGCGTTGAGGACCACCTGCTGCTCGGCCGCCTCTATCGCATCAATAATGAGCTGCTGAAGGCGGAGACCGAGTTCAAGATCGCCGTCAACCTGCAACCGCAGTCGGAAGACGCCGTCACCACGCTGGCCATCCTCTATAACGAGGAGGGTGACACTTCGCGTGCGCTTCAGGTGCTGAACGCCATTCCTGAACAAGGCGCGTACCGCGAAGCTCTACTCCACCCTGGGCTACACCTACGAACAGAGCAAAGACTACGGCAAGGCAGTGGACGCCTACCGGCACGCAGTCGATCAGGATAAAGATAACCTCGACTATGTTCGCGGCCTGGCGCAAAACCTGCTGAACGACGGCCAGACCGACGCGGCGCTCGAACAGTACAAGCTGATTGCCGACTCCGATCCCTCCGACGCCCAGACCTACATGCGCATTGCGGAGATCTATCGCCGCAACGGCAAATACGACCAGGCATCGGATGCACTGAAGAAGGCCACCGCCATCGTGCCCGATTCGCTTGAGCTTCAGTACAACATTGCCGTCATCGATGATTCGCAGGGCAAATATGACGACGCGATCCAGATTCTGAACACTCTGCTGACCAAGACCGAGCGCCCCGACGGGCAGTACGAGGCCTCCGACCGCAACAACCGTGCGGTCTTCCTGGAGCGGCTCGGCACGGTCTATCGCGAGGCCAACAAGCCGCAACTTGCAATTGACACCTTCAAGCAAGATGCTTCCCCTGGGCGATGAAAATGGCATCCGTGCTTATCAGGAGATCATCGAGACCTACCGCGACAACAAGAACTGGCAGATGGCGACGACCACCGCCGATGAAGCTGCCAAGAAGTATCCCAACGACCGTGGACTTCAGCTCATTGCCGCTTCGCAGCAGGCTGATATGGGCAACCCCCAGCCGGCGATCCAGCGCGTGCAGGGCATGCTGAAGAACAACAACGATGATCGCGAGGTTTACATCGCGCTGGCCCAGATGTACAGCCGCACCAAGCAGTGGAACGAGGCGGAACAAAACATCGACAAGGCAATGGCGCTCTCGACCAAGCAGGAAGACAAGGACTACGTAAACTTTGTCGCCGGCTCAATCTACGAACGGCAGAAGAAGTACGACCTGGCCGAGGAAGAATTCCGCAAAGTGATTGCCAGCGATCCCAAGAACGCGATGGCGCTCAACTATCTCGGCTACATGTTGGCGGACCGCGGTACGCGTCTTGACGAGTCGCTGGGTTACATCCGGCGTGCCATTGCGCTCGAACCTAACAATGGCGCTTATCTTGATTCGCTGGGCTGGGCATACTACAAGATGGGCAACTACGACCTCGCCGAAGAGAATCTGCGTCGCGCCTCAGAGCGCATCGGCAATGACCCGACCGTTCATGACCATCTTGGAGAGCTGTACCAGAAGACAGGCCGCTTGAAGTTGGCCGCCGCCAATTGGGAGCGCGCTTTGGAAGAGTGGAACAAGACGATTCCGGCGGAAGTCGACAGCGACGACGTCGCGAAGGTACAGAAGGAACTGGAATCCGCCAAGGTGCGGCTCGCCCAGCAAAACGCCGGCGCGGAGACCAAACACTGAGAGAAGGGTGTTTGACGAGGCGGGCCGCTATGCGACCCGCCTTTTTCGTTTGTAGCAACGCTCGCCAAGGTCTAGCGACTGCCCGCAACCGGCGTGAACGAGACGCCACGCAGCACTTCCAGATTCTTCGCCGAAGTGAACACACTGAAGCTCTCGTTCTGCGGCAACTGCGTCGCGCTGATCAGGTCGGTAATGGCAACCACCATGTTGGGATCGGCTCCCTGATCGCCGTTGCCGCTGACGGTTGACGTGATCGCATAGATCGTTGCGGTGCCATCGTTATTGACGACGCCGGTGACGTTGCGCAGGCCGTCGGTGCCGGGGGCCCATGGCAGGTTCGTCGCCGGGTTATTGCCGGTCGGATATCCCGGGATTATGTACGGTACCCCGAGGTTCAGGCCTGCCTGCAACGTGTAAGCAAGGTTCCACTGCTGCGCGTTTGGATCGAAAATCCACTTTTGCAACCCAGCGGTTTTCTGCCCGGCAGCGACCGTGTACATGCCGTTGGAATAAGTGTTGTCGCCATTTCCTTCGTCAGCGACATACAGAGTGTTCGCATCAGCAAACCAGATGCCGAACGGGAACGACGTCTTCGACTTCAGCGCCGTGGGGAAACCTTTCAACACGCACATGTTGTTCGGGTCAAGCCCAATGCTCTGGATGACGTTGTGGTCGTGGTTGTATGCCAGCGGCATAGTGGGCAACACGGCATTGGACGGAGGTAGCCCCACGCCGTTGGAATCGTTGCAAGTCGCGAGCGTCGGGTCGAGCCAGTACACGGTATTGACACCGTTGCCGCCGCTGCCCTTGGTGTAATAAACCACGTTGTTGAAAATGGTCAGGCCACGGAAGTTCGTGTCCTTGCCAACCTTGTCCAACTTGTCGCCAAGCTGGGTGATGTTGAAGCTGCCCAAGGGATCAGACGGGTTCGGCGGATTCTGCTGAACCTCCGGAAGCAGCGAAGGAATCACAAACTGCGCGCCCGCGCCAATGATGATTCCATCGGGCTGCGGATTGCCGCCGTTTCCGGCGTTGCCCGATAGATAAAAGTAGTTATCGCCGTTACTGTTGTTCAGGATGGCGGCGCGTCCATTGTTACCGCTGTAGGCCCTGGTCTCGGTGAAGTGGAATGTGCCGTAAGCGTCGACATCAGCGACCGCACGATAGTTCTGCGCCACCACCTGGTTTGTGGGATCGACGATGCCGGGCGTATTCGAATTGGAGATGTCGATTGAGTTGACTGGCGCAACGTAGCCCATGAAGGTCAGCTTGGTTCCGTCGGTGGAAAGATTCAGCCCGACTTCCGACTTCGATGAGAAGCTGGTAACGAGCTGGTCTTGCTTGGGCGGCGTGCGGCTGATCAGGAAATTGTCGCTGTTGGGAACTTCGACTGAATTCACGAATTGTCCGGCAGGTGTGTACTGATCCAGCTCGATACGCGAGGTGATACCGAACGAGCCGTCGACCAGATCGTTGTTCCACACCAGCGGATAAGTTCCGTCGTTACTCGCATTGCCTGCGCAACCGGCAGGCGCAGCGGTGCAGCCCGGCGGCAGCGGCATACCGACACGAATGATTCCCGGGATGTTATCGTACACGCTCCGGCTGACAACCAGGTTGCCGGGCTGAAAAAACACGCCGTCAGGGCGCGCGCGAGGCGCAGGTTTCTGCGCAAAAGCTGTAGTGGACAACGCTGCCAGCGCGATCGTAAGCAGCGAACAACGCACCGGTAGAGCCGGGCGAAACAGTCTTGTTTGTTTCATGGCGAGGTCTCCTCGAGAGGCAAGATATGGCCGAAGCGGCCGACCCAAACGAGTTAGTTTCGCCTATGTTGGTAGTAGCTAGGTTAAGACGAGAATAAAGATACAAGGAGATTCGCGCGGAATTGATCGTCTTATCGAAGGTCGAGTCAGTCGATGTCGAAAAAGCTGCGCGATAACGCCGACTCTACTTCTGATCCTTCCCGAACACGCCTTCGGTCATGCGACGCATAAAGTGGCCGCCATACGATCCGGCGTTGGCGGCCAGCAGTTGCAGAAACGCTCCATACACCTGACCGCGATCATGCGGCCATTTGACGATGTACTGGTAATAGCCGAGCACCAGCGGCACGCCCGCCCACACGATCAATCCCCACCGCCACGGACGCTCAG
This sequence comes from uncultured Acidobacteriaceae bacterium, assembly GCA_963819645.1. Classification (GTDB taxonomy): domain Bacteria; phylum Acidobacteriota; class Terriglobia; order Terriglobales; family Acidobacteriaceae; genus CAVVDY01. The sequence continues at coordinate 182,597 of CAWFWZ010000001.1, read as the reverse complement.
GCTTCCACACGCCGAGAACCATGGTGAAGAAAAGCACACACAACGCAGTGAGCAACGCGTCGTCAACCTTCTGATTGACCCAACCGGTAGCAAGTCCGGCGATGATCGCGATGAGGTACGCCAATCAGCTCCTCACTTCGCCGCTTGCTCGTAGGTGTAGAAGCCGCGTCCGGACTTACGTCCCAGCCACCCCGCATCCACCATCTTGATCAGCAGCGGACACGGCCGGTATTTAGGATCGCCCAAACCCGCCAGCATCACGCGCATGATATCGAGGCAAACATCGAGGCCGATGAAGTCAGCTAAAGTAAGCGGTCCCATGGGGTGCGCCATTCCGAGTTTGAAGACCTCGTCCACCGCTTCCGGCGTGGCGACCCCTTCCATCACCGCATACATGGCCTCGTTGAGCAGCGGCATGAGCACCCGGTTAGAAACAAATCCCGGAGCATCGTTCACCTCGACCGGCGTCTTCTCCAGCTTCTCGGCCAGCTCTTTCACCGTGGCGTAAGTCTCGTTCGAGGTCGCCAGCCCGCGAATGACCTCGACCAGCTTCATCATCGGAACCGGATTGAAGAAGTGCATCCCGATAACTTTGTCGGGACGCTTGGTGACCGCCGCCAGCTTGGTGATCGAAATAGAAGAAGTGTTGGATGCCAGAATCACCTCCGGCCGGCACATGGCGTCGAGGTCGCGGAACAATTCCGTCTTGATCTCGAAGCGCTCGCTCGCCGCCTCGACAATGAAGTCGCACGACGCAAGCTGCTTGCGATCGACGCTCGACTGGATGCGCTTGAGCGCCTCATCGCGCTGCTCCGCCGTGATCTTCGACTTGCTGACCTCGCGCTCAAGGTTCTTGCTGATGGTCGCCGAGTCCGCGGTCGAGAAAGCGCTGCTCGACGTCGACCAGCGTGACGTTGTAGCCGCCTTTAGCGAAGACGTGAGCGATGCCGTTGCCCATGGTCCCCGCGCCAATTACACCTACGTTCTTGATCTGCATGAGAAGTGCCTCAGAAGGTTATGAAGGTTGCTGAAAAACATTCGAGTGTAGCAGAGGGAGAACGAGTGACGTTAAGCCGGTGATACCGAAGGCGAACTCAGCCTACTTCTGCGGACCGGCTCCGTTGACGTTTTTCACCCTGAGCAGCAGGCAGGTTGCGTTGTCCTCGCCGCCGCCTTCGATGGCAGCGTCGACCAGCGTGTCGCACGCACCCTGCAGCGACGGGATCTGCGAAAGGATGGTCTTGATCTCGCTGTCCTCGACGTGCCGCAGGATGCCGTCGGTGGTCAGCAGCAGCAAATCGCCTTCCTGCGCAGGAAACTCGGCCAGGTCAGGCGGACTGTCGTCGCCGGTACCTAATGCTCGCGTAATGATGTGCTGCGCGGAAGACTGTTTCGCTTCTTCGACGGTGAGCACGCCGCGTCGCACCTGTTCCATGACAAATGAGTGGTCCTCGGTAAGCTGCACCAGTTCGCCATCGCGTAGCAGGTAAATGCGGCTGTCGCCGACGTGGGCGATGGTGAACTTGCCGTCGCAGAACCGCGCTGCCACCAGCGTCGTCCCCATACCCGCGGTCGCCTCGTGTTGGTCGGCGTACAGGAGAATCGACTCGTTGGCTTTATTGACGGCATCGGCCAGAAGGCGGGCGCCGATGGGAGCATCAATGAGGGTAGCGTCGGCGGCCATGGGTTCTTTGTCGCGGAAATAAGCGAGCACGCTGTCGACCGCGATTTTGCTGGCGATTTCCCCGGCGGCATGGCCACCCATGCCGTCGCAGACGACGTACACGCCCAGCCGCTGATCGTAGCCGAAGCTGTCCTCGTTAGACGAGCGCACTCTTCCTACGTCGCTGCGTCCGGCGACCTCGAGACCCATTGGCATCTGAGCAACAGTTTACGACGGTATTACAAAACGTGCGAGTCAACCAAAGTGGGGGTTTAAGAAGTCCGCAACAGACGACTGGGCTACTAGCTGGTCGCTTCACTTTCCGGCGGTCCAAGCAGCCATCCGGCAGCTTGGCAGCTTCTAACCATTGTGTCGCTAACCCATCAGGTGGTCTGGCTGTTTCTGCTGGCCATCCCTATCGCCTGCATCTCCTGGACAGTGACTCACGAAGAGGTCTTTCGCGAGCCGCGCGAATTTTGCGTTCGCAAGAGCGAGGGCCACCCCAGCGTTCTCTGCCGCAAGTTTTATTACCTGTTCACCTGCGAGTACTGCTTCAGCCACTACGTGACCATCTGCTTTCTGCTGATCACGCGCTACAAGCTTCTCTATGACGATTGGCGCGGATATCTCGTGTCGCTGTTCTCGCTGGTGTTCGTGGCGAACTTTTATATCGGCGCTTTTGGGAAAGTGAAGCTGGGGGTGAAGAAGGAGCGGGCGGAGATCACCGCGATCGAGAACGGCGTCAAGGACGCAGGCCCGAAGACTCACACCCCGGCAGCGTAGGGCGGGGCAGTCTTTCCGGCTTGGCAAAGATCCGACTCAGGGCACGACCTTGGTCGTGCCGAAAATGTAATCCTCACTTTGTCATCACGAGGTCGCCTGGGCGACCGAGGGATCTGCTCGCTGCGATCGAACGCCTACTGCTTGGGTGGCGGCGCCTGAGGTGTCTGAGGCTGCGTTCCGTTCGGCTGCTGGCCCTTGTTGATCTCCTGCCCTTCGTAGGTGATCTTCACGTTCGAGCCGAACCGCTTGTAGTCGGTATATTTCACGATCTGCCGGACGTGAATATCTCCGCTTGTGAAATGCAGGGTATCGTCGACCTTGGTGTAAACCGGGAACCAGTACTTGTCGTCGACCTGCTGGCGCCAGGTGGTGAAGCTGGGGAAAAGATTCTCCTGGTCGCCGCGTTTCTTCGTTCCCAGGTCGGGGACGTTCTTGCCAAAGGTCTTCACGATCTGAAAATCGTGATCGTCAACCCAGATGCGGCCCTGGAAATAGCGCCGGTTCTTCTGGATCTGCTTGGGCGCCACGTCGAAGACGTAGGTCCCCAGCTCATCTTCCCGCTGCTTGCCGACGTACAGGATGTTGTATTCAGGGATCTCGTCGCTGGTCAGCACGAACGGCATGCGGCGCCGGATATCGTCGAAGTCTTCCTTCGTCATCAGAATGCCGACCAGCGTTGACTCCGGAGCAAACACAACGTGCTCGATGCGACTACCGTTGTTGTCGAAGAGCACGTCTTCCACTTCGCGGAACTCGCCGTTTACCGTATCGCCATCGAGGGTCTGCACCGTAACGTCCTGCCGATAGGTGTATTGGTCGCGCGCAACCTTAAACTGCTTCTCCTTGGCGGCGAAGCGCTGGATGATTTCGTCCGTCGTGATGCCTGTGGGCTGCGACGGATCCAGCGGGCCCTCTCCGCGATCCGAAGCAGCGAACAGCGGAGTAGCCAATAGGAGGGTTATAAGTGCAATCTGAGCGAAGCGACGATGGGCGAAGCAATTGGAATACATCAGGCGTCCTGTAGGGATTCTAGCCGAAAGCCACACTCCTGGTTAGACGATGCGAAGGGGCCAAAGGTAGGAACACGTTTTCGCTAAGCAGAGTTGTCACTGCCATAGCAGCGCCTCTCGTTTAAACTATCCGGTTTGCAGTGTTGCGTGCCTGCCCAGCATCCTGCGGCGGCTCGCGGAGGCTTATGCTTCGTCGCATCTTTGTAGCTCTCGTCCTGCTCTCTCTCTCCATCGCAGCTTTCGCCCAGACCAAGCAGCCCTTCACCTTCGAAGCCATGATGCAGCTCAAGCGCATCGGCGAGCCGGTTGTCTCTCCCGATGGCAAATGGGTCGCCTTTAGCGCGGTCGATGTAAGCCTTGACGCCAACACCCGCACGCCGCATCTGTGGATCGTGCCCGTAGCAGGTGGCGAAGCGCGGCGGCTCACTCCGGCCACCGGCCCCGGCGAAGATCGTCCGCGCTTCTCGCCCGATGGCAAGAGCCTCATCTTCGAATCCTCGAAAGACGGCGGCTCGCAGATCTGGTTGCAGAGTTTCGACACTTCCAGCGGAGCACTCACCGGCGACGCCCGCAAAATCACCAGCATCTCGACCGAAGCCTCAGGCGCGACTGTGGTCGCCGGACGGCAAGAGCATCCTGTTTGTCTCCGACGTCTACCCCGACTGCAAAGACGACGCCTGCAACAAACAGCGCGACGAGGAGAAGGCCAAGTCCAAGGTGAAGGCCCAGCTCTTCACCTCGCTCCTGTATCCGGCACTGGACGCACTACTCCAATGGCAAGCGCAGCCATCTGTTCATCCAGGCAGTCGACGGAGCGGTGGGCACCACGCCGCTCGACCTCACGCCCGGCGATCACGATGTGCCTCCCTTCTCGCTCGGCGGCCAGGACCAGTACAGCTTCTCGCCCGACGGTAAAGAGGTCGCTTACTCCAGCAACCTCGACAAGGTCGAAGCCACCAGCACCAACAAGGATGTTTTCATCGTGCCGGTAACTGGTGGCGAGGCCAAGAAGCTAACCACCAATCCCGGCAGCGATGACACGCCGATGTATTCGCCCGACGGCAAGTACATCGCCTACCGTTCGCAGCTTGCGCGGCGGCTACGAAAGTGACCGCTTCCGGCTGATGCTCTACGAGCGCGCGACCGGCAAGATCACCGACATGACGCCCACCTTTGATCGCTGGGTCGATTCCGTCGCATGGTCGCCGGACTCGAAGTCGATCTACTTCACCGCCGGCAATCAAGGCGAGAACCCGATTTACGTTCTCAACGTTGGGCAGCCGAACCCGTGGCCGCAGGAGTTGGTCGATGGCTACAACGACAGTCCTACGCCGACTCCCGATGGCAAGACTGCTGGTCTTCGATCAGATGTCGATTGCCGCACCCAACGAAATCTACACCGCGCCGCTTCAGTTCACGCATCTGCCGCATGGAGTGAGGTACGGGACCTGAGCATCCGTACAACGTTCCCAGACTGCCTGCTCTCGAAAGCCAAGCCGCTCACCATGCTGAACGATCCCGTCCTGTCGCAGATCGCCATGCAGCCGATGGAGTCGTTCTGGTTCAACGGCGCCAACAAAGAAAAGGTGCAGGGCTTCATCATTCGGCCGCCGGATTCGACGCCAAGAAGACCTATCCGCTGAAGTACGTCATCCACGGTGGCCCCGAGGGAGCGTGGGGCGACGACTGGTCGTATCGCTGGAACCCCGAGCTATTCGCCGCCAACGGCTACGTCGTCGTGATGGTCAACTTCCACGGCTCAACCGGATACGGCCAGGCGTTCATCGACGCCATCAACGGCAACTGGGGCGGCGCGCCCTTTGACGACCTGATGATGGGCCTCGACTACGCCGAGAAGAACTACTCCTTCATCGACAAGAACCGCGAGTGCGCGCTGGGCGCCAGCTACGGCGGATACGCCATCAACTGGATCGAGGGCCACACCGACCGTTTCAAGTGCCTGGTCTCGCACGATGGCATGTTCAACACCGAGTCGGCCTACGGCACCACCGAAGAGCTGTGGTTCAACGAGTGGGAGTTCAAAGGCACTCCGTGGACCAACCGCGAGCTGTATCGCAAATGGTCGCCACACCTGTTCGCCAAGAACTTCAAGACGCCGATGCTGGTGGTTCACGGGCAGCTCGATTACCGGCTCGATGTGTCGGAAGGCTTCCAGACTCTTCACCACGTTGCAGCGGCTGGGCGTGCCGTCGGAGATGCTCTACTTCCCCGACGAAGGCCACTGGGTGCTGAAGCCGCAGAACTCGCAGCTCTGGTGGCGAACCGTGACCGACTGGGTCGATCGCTGGACGAAGACCAACCAGTAGAGCGGTCGGGTGGAGCACACCTTCAGGCGTGCAGTGTGGAAGCTAAACAATGATGAATCGGCTTTAGCCGCTGAGGCAACGGATTGGGATACTTACCCCAGCGGCTAAAGCCGAAGGTGTTTAAGGCCAGAGTAATTGCACGCCTAAAGGCATGCTCCACCCTTCAAAACGCACCAGATTGGGGTTTGCTATTGAAGGAAGCCACGTCGCATAGCAGCCCGTTTTCGGTCTCACAATTATTCTTTTGAGCGCACGCGCCGGCAGCGGCGCCGAAAATGTGATCTTAATCACGAAAGAATCGTTATGCGCAATACCTTGTTTTCAACACTTTAGCCCAGAAATATAGCGCAAATGCCTGAACCCGTGTGACTTACACGTACTTAATAGATTTCAAAGAACTTAGCGGAACCTTCTTTCCGCAGACACCATCAGGTGCCTCAACGTCAGTCTATGAGTTGCTGAACCAATCTGCACTTGGAAACTGGGATGCGGAGGTTACGAAGGTCGTAGGAATTTCCCAAGATGGGAACGCCACTAACCGTGAGTGAGGCACCCAACCGCAAGAGAAAAGCTAGCCACGGATTTACACGGACTTACACGGATTTCACGGATCTGTTCTTTCTGATCCGAATGATCCGTGAATTCCGTGGTTATGTTTTTGCGGTTTCGCAATTTTCCAAGGCGCAACCTTCCACTCGCGAATCAGTGCACCGCCGGAGCCGGCGTGCCATCGGACCACTTGGCAACCCAGACCATGAAAATAGTCGCCCGTTCTTCAGGGTCGTTCGCCGAAATAATGGGAGAGCCCGGCAGGTCGGCTCCCCAGCTTTTCGCTGCATTGCCTGAAACAAAAAACATCAGATGCGGATGCCAGGCCTTGCCCTGATCGCCCAAGTATTGCTGTTTCGAAAGCATGTAGCACATGGCTCCCGGCTCCAGCGCGGGCAGTTCCTTCTTATCCAGCGCCGATGAAACGGCGTCTACGATCTCTGCCTTCGATTTTCCTGCCAGCACCAGTTTGGTTTTCATCAGGTAAATGGGCAGGAAGGTGCTTGCGGCTGCCGGGTTAAAACAGATAGGGCCGCGCACCTTGGGATTCCAGAATCCTGAATCATCGGTGGCAGCGCCCCATGAACGTTCCACTATGCACAGAAAGCCATTCGTGCCCTGCACCGCGGTCGTGTAGCCCTTCGGGCCGAGCACCATAACTTCGGCCCCGTCCGAGATGGACTTTGGGGCAGCACTACGCGCCAGCTCGATCTCAGAATTCTCGTCGGTCATCAAATACTGGTCGAGCGCTGCCATGGCGGGATAGGCTGTGTTGTCGGCCTGCGCCTGGCAGATTCCGCTAAGTAAGACAAACTGTACAAGGAAGGCTATGACGACGAACTTGATGGTCTTATGCTGCATGAAACTCTCCTTCGAGCAATCATCTCTGTCGGCGAAATCTACGTTTAAGCCTGCGCGATATCCAGATCGATTTTCATAGCCGGCCCATTAGACTACCCATCCCAAAGCAGCCACGGGTTGGCACGGATTTCGTCATCTCTGGTCTGCACGATCTGTGCCTAATCCTCGACTACGCGTTTTACCGTTGCCGCCGCCGAATAAGGGGGATTAGTTGCGCCGTTTCGAACATATTTCGCGAGTTATCTCCCAAAAAACGAATGCTGCTGCTATGGGATATCCCGAATTGCATAACGCCCGGTTAGCCCCTTCCTCGGTTACCTAACATTTTTTGAACTTAGTCCTGGCAGCGGATTTGGCTGAGCAAGTGCTCCTGGAAGCGGAAGGGGGACCCTGCTTAGTGAATTCTTCGCCTGCCCTGATTCTCGTCGCGATTCCCAGCGAGGTGATTTGGTCGTATCTCGCCTTTACCGTGGTCTTTACCGTCGGGTTGGTAGCGATTTTCGTTCGCGGGGATTGGCAACGAGCACGAGGATTCGACAAGCTGATTCTGTTCGGGCCGATCTTTTATGCGGCACCGCTCGCAGCCTTCGGCACCGAACATTTCACGCTGACGAAGATCATCGCGTCGATCATCCCCAAGTGGATTCCCTGGCATTACTTCTGGGCGTACCTGGTCGGAGCTTGCTTTATCGCCGCCGCATTCAGTTTGGTAACGGGAATTCAGGCACGCCTTGCGGCGAGTCTGCTCGCATTGACGTTCTTCCTCTTCGTGAGCCTGATGTATATTCCGGCTACGTTACGGCATCCCGACAATCGAATTTTTCTGACCATCGCGTTGCGCGAAACATCGTTCAGCGGTGGCGCACTGGCATTCGCCGCCCTCCTCAGCGACCCTTGGCGAACCCGTGGCGGGCACATCATGGCAACGATTGCGCGATACTTTGTCGCCATTGCTGTGCTGTTCTTCAGCTACCAGCAATTCCGGCACGGCGATCATGTTCCGGGCGTTCCGCTGGAGCCACTGACACCCACATACGTCATCGGCCACGCCATCTGGACTTATCTTGCAGCCGCGGTTTATGCAGTCGCTGGCATCATGTTGGTGATTGGCAAGAAGACTCGTGCAGCTGCGACATGGCTGGGCTTGACCGTGCTCTTCATCGAACTGGCGGTCTACGTTCCGATCGCAATTGTGGAACGCGCGAGCCTCGACAAGGGACTCAACTACATGGGCGATACCCTGATGTTCTGTGGCGCGGTTCTTCTGCTGGCGAGCGCGATGCCGCGCGAGAATCAACTGTAATCGGCAAAGAAAAGCGAGCCCCGGGTTGGCACTGATTACACGGATTTCTTTGCTTTCCGATCCGTGCTATCCGTGAAATCCGCGGCTAGTTTTTGTTCTTCCCTACCACACCACGCACTGTTTGTCCGGCGGGCGCACCATCGCCGAGCCAGCTTTGCATGAGAATGCCTGTGCGAATGGCGGGAAATTCGACAGCGGACCGATCACGCGAAACTTGGCCATGGGATGCGGATCGCCCTGTACCATCTTGCGTTGCGCCTCGGGTCGCATCTCGTCCCCGCGGAACTGTCCCCAGGCGATGAAGAACTGCTGATCGGGAGTGAAGCCGTCCACGGTCGGTTGCGGCTTCGCCTTCTGATCTTTCTGGAACGCGAGATATGCGATCTTCACGCCTCCCAAATCGCCAATCGACTCACCCAGCACCAGCTTGCCGTTGTGATGGATGCCAGGCTCAATATAGTAGCTATCGAACTGATCGACCACGCATTGCGTCTTGGCGTCGAAACGCTTGCGGTCTTCCGGCGTCCACCAGTTGTTCAGCCGGCCCTGCGCGTCAAACTGCGAACCCTCGTCGTCAAAGCCGTGGCTGATCTCGTGGCCCATCACCACGCCGATCGCGCCATAGTTCACCGCGTCAACATAGTTGATGCTGAACGCAGGCGGCTGCAGGATGCCCGCCGGGAAGGTGATGGTGTTGATCAGCGGATTATAGGAGGCGTCCGACGTTGGCGTCGTCATATACCAGCGGTTGCGGTCCGTCGGTTTGCCGATCTGGGCGATATCGTCCGTTACCTGGAACTCTGCGGCGTTCATCACGTCGGCAAAGAATGAGTCGCGCGTGATATCGACCTTGCTGTAGTCCCTCCACTCGTCGGGATACCCGACCTGCACGTTGAAGGTGGAGAGCTTCTCCAGTGCACGCTTCTTGGTGTCGGGGCCCATCCAGTCAAGATTCTTCACCGTATCCGTCATCGCGCCGAGGATGTTGGTGATCATCTCCTTCGCGCGCGCTTTCGCCTCAGGCGGGAAGTAGCGCGCCGCGTACTCTTTGCCCAGCGGATCGCCCAGCAGATTGTCGGCGGCTTCCGAACACTGCTTCCAGCGCGGCTTCAACTCCGCCCGTCCCTCCAGGTCTTTCTGGTAGAACGCAAAGTTCTCATCCACGAAAGGCTGCGACAGGAATGGCGCCGAGTCGTGCAGCAGCTGCCACGCCAGGTAAGTCTTCCAATCGGCCACGGACGCGCCGGTGAGCTGCTTGTCGAACTCCTGCAGGAACTGCGGCTCCTCGACATTCAGCGCATTGCGCGGAATCTTTGCCGAGTCGAAGTAAGCCGTCCAGTCAAAGTGGGGAGCGAGCTTCGTCATTGCTTCGAAGCTCATGTTGTGATCGAGCTGCTGCGGATCACGCTTGGCCACGTTGTCGAGCGAGGCCTTGGCCAGAGCCGTCTCGAACTGCATGACCGTGTTGGCCGACTTCGTCGCGTCGGCCTCGCTATAACCGGCAAGCTTGAAGATGTTGGCGACATGGACGACATACTTCTCCCGCGCATCTTTGAATCGCTGCTCCGGCTTCAGGTAGTAGTCGCGATCGGGCAGTCCCAGGCCGGCAGCGGCGATATCGGCGATGGTCATCGACGGGTTGTGCGGGTCGGGATACGATCCCAGGGCGAACGGAACTCGCAGCGACGCGGCTTGAAGCTCGACAATCGCCTTCTGCACGCCCGCGCTGTCCTGGATGGCGTCGATTTTGGCCAGCATGGGCTTCAGCGGCGTGACCCCGGCGGCGTTGATGGCCGACATGTCGGTGCAGGCTGCATAGAAGTCGCCGGTCAGCTGCGTTGACGAACCCTTTGGCTGGTTGTGCTCCGCCGATGCTTGCTCCAGAATTGTCTTGAGCTGTTCCTTGTTGGCTTCCCCTGCCGCCCAGCGTCGGCTCCAGCGATCCATGGACGCGGGAATCGGATTCTGCGCCCGCCAGGTTCCGTTGGCATAGTCGTAGAAGTTATTGCAGGGATCGACTTTGCGATCCATATCGCTGAGTTCGACGCTGTGTTCGGTTTGTGCAACAAGTGGAACTGCTAGCGTGAGTGCACAGAAGAGTAGTAAGGTCTTTTGCATGGCGGCTCGCTTTCGAATAAACGAAACAAACAGTATGCTCGGCGCTCCTGCCTTTCGGCAAACCCTCTGGTGCCAGCAGAAGGCAAATTGAGATGAGTGACACTGGGGCAACTGATATCGGCGCGCTTTACCTCGACGAAGCCTTTCGTTCTCTGCGCGGACATAAGCGGCTGGCCGACGGAGCCATGGCGCAACTCAGCGATGAGCAGTTCTTCGCCATGCCCAGCGAAGAATCGAACAGCGTCGCCATCATCGTGAAGCACATGGCGGGCAACATGCGCTCGCGCTTCACGGACTTCCTCACCTCGGATGGCGAAAAGCCCGACCGCCGGCGGGATTCCGAGTTCCTCATGCAGGACACAAGGTCTGATCTCAACCGCGTGTGGGAAGACGGCTGGCAGCTCGTGCTCGATACCTTGAATTCGCTCAGCCCCGACGACCTCACGCGCACCGTGACCATTCGCAGCGAGCCGCACTCCGTTCTACAGGCCATCAATCGGCAGATCGGTCATACGGCGCAACACGTCGGACAAATCATCTTCCTCGCCAAACACTGGAAAGGCGCCGACTGGCAAACGCTCAGCGTTCCAAAGGGCCAGAGCGAGCAATTCACCGCGAAGATGGCGGAGCGGAAGAAACGATAGCGCCCTCCCCCCATGCTAGAATCGCCTGTTTGCCCGACACATTTATTCCATTCCGGGCTATTCATCCTATGCCGCGCTTCTTAGCGGCCTGCGAGTCATACTTCATGTCAAATACCATGCTTGCTGTCGTAAAGCCGGAGGCCGCTCCCGGCACCGAGATCCGCGAAGTTCCCAGTTCCCACATTTGGTCCCAACGAAGTCCTGGTGAAGGTCGAAGTCGCCTCCATCTGCGGCACCGACCTGCACATCTATCAGTGGGACCAGTGGGCGCAGCGCCGCATTCATCCGCCGCTCATTCCCGGACACGAATTCTGCGGCACCGTCGAAGCCGTGGGCAACGAAGTCACCAGCCGTGAAGGAAGGCGACTTCGTCTCCGCCGAGATGCACGTCGCCTGCGGCAAGTGCCTGCAATGCCGCACCGGCGAAGCGCACATCTGCCAGCACGTGAAGATCATCGGCGTCGACGCCAACGGCGCCTTCGCCGAATACGTCGTCATTCCCGAGACCAATATCTGGAAGCTCGATCCGTCGATCCCGCGCGAGTACGCCTCGCATTCTCGATCCGCTGGGCAACGCCGTGCACACCGTGCTGGCCGGCGACATCGCCGCCAAGAGCGTCGCCATCACCGGATGCGGCCCCATCGGCCTGTTCTGCATCGCCGTCGCGCGCGCCTGCGGAGCCACACAGATCTTCGCCATCGAAGCCAACGAGCATCGCCGCAAGATCGCCGCAGCAGATGAAGCCCGACTTCGTGCTCGATCCCACCAAAGACGACGTCTACAGACGTCGTCATGGACAACACCGGCGGCACCGGCGTCGACGTGGTGCTCGAGATGGCGGGCCGCAGCGATGCCATCCGCAGCGGCTTCAAGATTCTGCGCCTCGGCGGACGCATGTCGCTGCTCGGCATTCCCTCCAAGCCGGTCGAGCTGAACCTCGCGGAAGAGGTCATCTTCAAGGGCGCAACCGTGCAGGGCATCAACGGACGCCGCATGTACCAGACCTGGTATCAGATGACCGCGCTGCTCAAGGCCAACATGCTCGACCTGCATCCGGTCATCACCGACCGCATCGCGATGAAAGACTTCGCCAACGGCATGGAGCGCCTGAAGACCGGCGAAGCCAGCAAGATCCTGATGTATCCCAACGGGACGAAGTAGGGCGCAGGCGGCGGCTATACGAAATGCTCATTCCGAATAGGACGCACATTCATCCGTGTCTCTGGTCACATTCGTTCTGCGGGTCTTGGCTCATACTTCAGTGCCATGAGAACCCTCCACTTTTTCGTGTGCTTGTTAGTCATCGAGTGTGTAGCTTCTCTCGCTTGGGCCAGGGCTCCGCAACGAAAGCCCTGCACCGACCCATGCGGCGAACCGACAGCGTGGCAGGACTTCAACACTTTCGAGCTAAAAGTCGCACCAACTAACTCGCCGCAATATTCAGAGTGGAAAGCCGACATCGATGAGGAGAGCCATGACACTCAGGTTGCTGTGGAGCAGTCGGACGGCGGCTCGGTCGTAAAGGGAAAGATTCTGATGATCGGTGGCAGGGTGATGGCAATGCAAGGCCCCATCGCTAAGCCCGGCTACGAGATCGACGCTCTGGACGCTTTCGCGCTTCAACTGCAATTAGTTATGAAGCTACTTGGGCGGGCATACCCCAGTGGCCCTGCATCGACGAAAGTCTCGCAGGATGTCGACTATTCCGACGACAACACCGGTATAGAGTTAGCAACTCAGAGCGCGGGGGGCAGGATTCAGGCACCGTGGCATGTGGTGGGCAAACTGAGCCACATCGAGGCTGACGCCGTTCAATATGACCTAACGCTTACGTCGAAGAATGCTCGCGATGGGGCTAAGGAAATTACCCTCAAACTCTCAGGGGTTCTTTCTAACCGCCCAAATACCAAGATCGACGATGGGCTAAATCTGAACGGCTGGAAGCTATTCAACGTTGGACCGCAGTCGCGTAAGCAAGGCGACTCGACCATTATCGACTACAGTGCAGCGCCTGAATCGGAGGCGTACAAAACAGTTGCCGACGTGCGCAAGAAAATTCAGGCAGGAGACTATGTCGGTAAGACTGATCCCTCAAAGGACTTCACCGGATTCTGGGAATCCAACTGTGCTGATGGATTTGGTTTGCAGATTATGCACTTTGGAACTGAAGGCAAGTACTCGATCGTGTTTTGCGGCCCGGGCGGCTGCGGAGATCCGGCCACAGAGGGTAGAAAAACCTTCATCACAAGCGATCCCCAATTCCAGGTAATCAGCGAGGACGAACTTAAGGAGAAGTCAGCGGACGGCTGGGACACTTACCATCGCTGTACGAAAGAGACTCATCCAGCCCTCCCGCAGAACCGATAAACGGTGATTCCCGGCGTAACATCTCCATTTCACTCACAACTAAAATCCTGCCATACCTCCGGGACTCGGGATTCATAAATAGAGCCCACCCGGCACTCGGCTACACCTACCCTTGTCCTAAGCGACGTTGAAGGGCACTGGAATAGCAATGTTTCAACCTTGGCGCGCTTCATCCAAAACCGGCGGCTGGCGCAGGCGCGTCTTCGGGCTCGTGTCTCGCCGGGCGTCCCATCCAAGCCGCCGGTACGGGTTGAGATTCTGCCCTCATGGTTCACTTCTGCGGCTCGTACCACTCCGGTGACGGGCCGCTGACGGCTTCGATCTCCGGAACAAAGCTGCGCTCCAACTCGGCAACCAGCGCGCCCAGGTTCTCCACAATCTTCTGCCAATGTTCGGCGTCGCCGATCGGGTATTGCGCCCCGGCTACTACATTTTGCGCGGGCGGTAGGATAAGCGTTGCCTTAAACCCCAAGCCGTAGACCATGAACACGGCCATAACGGCATGGAACCACGTGCCGGTGTCCAGCTTGAGCTCCAAAGTAGAGTTGGCTGCGGTCCGACGGCGCAACGAAAAACTGCCCGTTGCGTTACCCGTTCCGCCGCTAACGCTGTATCCCATCGGTTTGAAGACGCGTTCCAAGGCAGGCTTTTTCGGCCCGGAGTTGACGCCCCGAGACAGATTCAACATCTCGGCAAGTCCGGGAAGATCATGGGGCAGCTTCGCCCGGGCAACGATCTCCGTCATCGAGTCGCGGTACTTCACCGAGAGGGTTTTCACCTCGACCACAACTTCGGGCTTGGCACTGGGCATCACCGCTCCGGTTGGAAGGCGAACACCGGGAAGCGGCCCCGGCCCCAGCGTCTCAGGCAGCGGTGCTTGAATGGTTTTCCGCGCTTTACCGCAAGCAGCCAACACGGTCGCCAAGAGAGCTGACGGCTCAGGTACTTTCTTGGCGCCGAGTTCAACCTCTGTGAAGCGGCAAGCGGAGAGCCCACGTTGACGCCCATTTACCCACCAGCTATCGCTGATCAGGACTCCGGCAGTCATCCCGGGGCGAAAGGGCCGAACGCCATCAACTCGCCGAACTCTGACGAATGGAAGTGAATGCTGACGTGGTGGAACGGAAAAGATCGCGGCACTCCCGCGGCAATCGTTTGCAGGGTCTCATAAGGAATCGCTTCATTGGCGCCCTTCGATTGAGCGCCGTTGGAAAGCCGCCGTGCCCCCTGAATTCCCAACTGCGGCGCCGGCGATGCTTCCGTGACAAAGCGTTCTAACTCGGGGTGACGCTTCAGTACGCGGTCAACCGAGGAGAAGTTAACCACTCCGCCGTCGGCAAAATTGAAGCGTATAAACGGTTGCAGGCCCGCTTCGACGAAACCCTGATGAACGCGGTCCATCATCGCGACTAGCGGCTCTTTCCTGCTGGCCGCAAATGTGCTCAAGAGTGCAACGCGCATAAGCGAGTTCCCTGTTCGATCCGTAATAGCGGCAAGGACACGGGTATCTTATCGCGCATCGGCAGACTTGGCGTTGGCGATGAAAGACATCTCGGTTTCGGCTTGGACAGCAAGCCGGATTGGTCTGCGTTCCTGCGGAACCCGATAGCTAACGGCGGAACGGGTTTCAGACGACCTAAATCCGAAAAGACGAGCCAAAGGCTAAAGGCCACGAGCGCCCTCCGTTTTGTAATATATCCAGAACAGCATTTCCGCTCAGGAGCCGTCCTTGTTCTCTACAACGTCTCGCAGAACGCTTCGCACATCGCTTTGCTTCGCCCTTGTTGTGCTATTTGCATTCACTATGTCAGCCCAAAATCAATCCGCGAAACATGCCTCCACTCCGCAGGCCGGATCTTCGGCGCAGCCTGACTGGGTCGCGATCAGCAACGGCTACACCAAGATGCTGCTGGACGTCTCGTTCAAGTACCACCCCGAGTTCGGATCGCAGCAAGGACTGGCGCAATTCGACACCAAGGCCTCGCAGCCAACGCTCGCCAACGAAGACGCCGAGCGCAAAGAGAATGAAGCCCTGGTCGCCAAGCTGAAGGCCGCGTCGGCCGAGAAGCAGCTGCCTGAGGTCGCGGAAGACCTGACGATCATCCTGCGCAAGATGGACCTCAACTTCCGTCGCGACGACTATGAGCGCGCGCACGAGGTGCCGTTCATCAACGCCAGCCAGATTGTCTTTGGTGGCCTGCGCATTCTGCTCGACGACCAGACTCCCAAAGACCGCTGGCCTGCTGCCGTCACGCGCATGCGCGACTATGCCGGCATGGAGCCCGGATACGCCGCCATCACCGAGATCCTGAAGCAGCGCACGATGGAGCAGATGGCCAAGCCGGGCGTCATCTACCCCGCGCGCACCGAGATCGAGACCGAGATGGCGCGCAACTCGAACTACATCGACGGCATTGCCGCGCTCATGCAGAAACACAACCTCGACGGACTGGCAGGAGCCGCTGGCCAAGCTCAAGCAGCAACTGGCCGACTACGACGCCTGGGTGCGCGCCACCGTGCTGCCCAAGGCACGCAACGACTTCCGCCTGCCGCCCGAGCATTACGCGCTCAACATGGAGGACTTCGGCATCGACATTCCGCCTGACCAGTTGGCCGCCATGGCGCACAAGTCGTTCGACGAAATCGTTGCCCAGATGAAGCCCATCGCGGCGCAGATTGCGAAAGAGCGCAAGTTGCCCTCGAGCGATTATCGCGACGTTATCCGCGAACTGAAGAAGCAGCAGCTCATCGGCGACGCCATCCTTCCCTTCTATGAAAACCGGCTGAAGCAGATCGAGGTCATCATCAACGAGCACCAGCTCGTCACGCTGCCCGACCGCCCGGCGAAGATTCGCATTGCCAGCGCGGCCGAGACAGCGCAGCAGCCAGCGCCGCACATGGTGCCTCCGCCGTTCCTGCATAACACCGGACAGCGCGGCGAATTCGTGTTGCCGCTGAACATTCCCGCCGCTCCGGGACAGGCGCCTTCGTTGCATTACGACGACTTCACCTTCGATGCCGCCGCCTGGACGCTGACCGCGCACGAAGCGCGCCCCGGCCATGAGCTGCAGTTCGACTCCATGCTGGAGCACGGCGTTTCGCTGGCTCGCATTCGCTACGCCTTCAACAGCACCAACGCCGAAGGCTGGGGACTGTATTCGGAGTGGCTCATCTTCCCCTACATGCCGCTGGAAGGCCAGCTGATCTCGCTACAGATGCGATTGCAGCGCGCAGCGCGTGCCTTCGTCGATCCCGAATTGCAGTCGGGCAAGCTCACGCCGAAAGACGCATTCCACGTGTTGGAAGATGAAGTTGTGCTTGTCGCACGCCATGGCCGAGCAGGAGGTCGAGCGCTACACCTATCGCGCTCCCGGGCAGGCGACCAGCTACTTCTACGGCTACACCCGCCTGCTTCAGTTGCGTAGCGAGACGGAGAAGGCGCTCGCGGCGAAGAACGTGAAGTTCGACCAGAAGAAGTTTCACGACTTCATCCTGGCGCAGGGACTGCTGCCGCCCGACATGATGCGCAAGGCGGTGCTCGACAACTTCATCCCCGCGCAGAAGTAGGTCGTGCGGCGCTTCGTTTTGTCATCACGAGCGGGGCTTCTTTGTTTGTCATCACGAGCGAAGCGAGGGATCTGCTCTTTGTTAGCAGCGCGAACAGGCTCAACATTGGCTTACGCGGTGCACGAAGAACAGGTCCCTCGTCCGCCGAGGCGGACTCGTGATGACAAACTCTAACAAAGCAGCGGCCGGTTCTGGGATTGGCTACGACAGTTATCGAGCCCCTATTCGTCGGTGGAGGAGCAAGATGTCCACAATTACGATTCGGGTTACGCGGGTGATTGGAATAGCCCCTCAGTTTCTCGTCGATGATCTTGATCGCGCCATTGCCTACTATCGTGACCAGCTTGGCTTCGCACTCGATTTCCAGTACGAGTCGTTTTATGCGGCTGTCTCGCGTGACGGATTTGCCATCCATCTGAAGTGTGCGCCGAAGTCGAGTGCAAATCGCGAACATAAGAGACAGAACGAACATCTGGACGCGTACGTTTCTGTGTCGGGAATCTACGGCTTATTCACCGAATTGCAAACCCGAGGAGCGCACATCCTCAAGCCGCTGGAAGAACGACCGTGGGCCTGCCTCGATTTTTATGTCGAGGACCCGGACGGTTACATTCTCTGCTTCAGTGAACAGAAGGAACCTCCAGAGTAACGGCGAGCCGCGCCAATAGAGGAGGCTGTCGTGAATCAGAATCAGTTGCCGAACAAAGCTAGGCCATCCCACGCCGGAGCTTCCGGTTGAGGACGTAGTGCGTGCTCAGGAGCACTACCGCGATGCGCTCGGCTTCGAGATTGGCTGGCTATATCCAGGAGACGATATCGGCGCCGTCTCGCGCGATAACGTTCGCGATTTTCTTTCGCAGAAGAGACCGTCCATTCGAACCTGCCGTTCACTGGTTATTTGCGGCCGACCTGGACGCGACTTATGAGGAATTGCGCTCGCGTGGCGCACGAATCGTCGAGCCTCTCGAGACGAAGCCCTGGGGTTTGCGCCAGTTCACGGTGGAAGATCTCGACGGAAACCGCTTCTATTTTCACTGCGACTGATGTGGCGGGCGTGAGCCGCAGGAAGAGTCGCGGCAGTCGGTTTCGAGGAACGGCAACCGCGCCCGTCCCGTCGTCCTGCTAACCGGCTCCGATTTCCCAGATGTCATTGATATTATGATGTAGCTCTTTTTGAGAACATCTATGACATCGCTTACTACCGCAGTTCCTTCTCAGTCTCAGCAACAACCTCTGGCCTACGATCCGTTGCTCGACGACATCGGGTACATGACCTGCATGACGCTGGTGCTGCTCGGAAACTACGCGCAGACCGGGCATCTCGGCGGCCCGCTCGCCTACACGCCGTACAACGTGGCGGCGCATCTAGTCGGTCCTGAAAACGGCGGCCTCCGTTACGATTACCGCCGGCCCAAGCATCCTTACTCCGACAAATTCATGCTGGCGGCGGGGCACTCGATTCCCACCTGCTACGCGCTGTGGATGATCATGGGCCAGGCGCTGTATCGCAAGTATCAGCAGACCGGCGATCCGCGTTATCACGTCGACCCGCACGTCGCCATGCTGCCCATCGACGCCTTGGGATTCCGCCGCGGCGCGGGCGCGTTGAAGACGCTGCTGCACGAAACCGGCCTCGAAGATAATCCGCTGTTCGCGCAAGCCAAAGGCCGCGGCATCCGTGCGCTCTCCGGACACGCCGAAAGCATCGACGTAACCAACGACGTGAACGGCGGCCCCTCCGGCATCGGCATCGCGACAGCCGCGGGCAAAGCGGCGTTCTGGGATATAGCCGGTGCGCCCGCCTCACCAAAAGTAATCGCGCTGGAAGGCGAGTTCGCGCTCACCGAAGGCCACGCGCAGGAGTTGAAGACGCAGGCGCTAGCGCTGCAGGTGGGAAAGCGTTTGCGGGTGATGATTTCCGACAACAACGCCGGCATCGACGATTGCCTGATTGGCGGCAAGATTGGCGGCGTCATCGCCTCGCAGTTTTGCGATGTCTACGATCTCGTGAGTCAGTGGACGTCGTATGGATGGAACGTCTTCACGCTGTCGAACGGTAACGATTACGGCGAAGTGGCTGCGGCTCTGAAAGCCATGGACGAAGTGGATCCGCACGACCGTCGTCCCGTGGTCGCCATCGGCAAAACCATCAAGGGCTGGTGGCCCGCGGCTGTCGAGGGAAAAATCCCCGGCTACAACGGCGATCAATTGGTGAGTTACCCGAGCCATCCCTACGCGTTGAAGATGAACTCGGAGTATTTCGTCGCGCTGGCGCAGACCTTCGAGAAGCAGTACGGCGTAGAGTTCGAAGGCATTCGCAAGGGCCCGGTCAGCGACAATCGCGAGCGGCTGATCCAGTTCAAGACCAACATCGACGTGGTGATGTCGCTGCTCGACCGCGACGGATTGGGCGATCGCCTCGCCGAGCGCCTGGTGGAAATCGGCGACACCGTGCGCGACGACGTGAAGCTGCGCATCTCAGCCACCAGCGATCCCTTCCTCGACGATCGCCTGCGCGTCGCGAAGCTGCCGGAAGAGCCGCAGAAGCTCTCGATTCGCAATGCAATTTCCGGCGCCGAGAAGCAAGTCAGCATCGAGCTTTTCAAGAAACCCGGCGAGAAAGCCGGAGCCCGGCGCGCTATTTCCGAAATCATCAAGTGGATGAATTACGTCACGGACGGACGGTTCTTCACCGTGGCCGCCGACCTTTCGGAATCGATCAACGTGGAGCACGGCAGTTTGTGGGGACACTATAATCCCGTGGACAATCCGCTGGGCACGCGCTTGAAAGCGCCCATTCAGGAAGCGGGCAATGTTTCCACCGCCATCGGACTGGTGAGTCAGAGCGCTTCCGTCGATCCCAAGAAGTTCGCCGGCGTGTGGGCATTGAGCGGTACCTACGGAGCGTTCACGCCGCTGATGTACACTCCGGCGCGCGTCTGGAGTCAGCAAAATCAGGACAGCGTATTCCGCGTCGGCGTGCTGCATATTCTCACCGCGCACTCCGGTCCTGAAACCGCGGCCGACGCGCGCACCCACTTCGGCATCTTTGCGCCACAAGTGTGGAAGCTGTTCCCGCGCGGCCAGGTGATCAATTTGAGTTTCTGGGATTACAACGATGTCGCGCCCGGCTATTTCGCGGCGGCGGAAATCGCGGCGCGTGATCCGCACGTGGGCATCATCACCCTGGAAGTGGCACGTCCTGACTTCGCCGTCGCCGATCGTAGCCATTTCGCTGACACCGACGTGCGCGCTGCGGCGAAAGGGCCTGTACGTCATCCGCGATTTCGCGCCCGGCAAGCCGCGCCACGGTTACGTGATTGCGCAAGGATCGAGTTCCACGGTGAATCTGGTTAAGGTGCTGCCGAAACTCGAAGCCGCCGGTGTGAACGTGAAGGTGATCGCCGCGATCAGCGAGGATTTGTTCGATCGCCAGCCGCAAGCCTATCGCGATTCCGTGCTGCCGCCCGAGGCTCGCTACGATTTGATGGTTGTCTCCACCGGCACGCGACGTATGTGGCCGCTGCGCAACCTCGGTCCGCTGACGGATGAGTATTCACTCACCTCCGACTTCGACAATGCATGGAGAACCGGTGGCCTTGAACTGGAAGTGATCGCGGAAGCGCATCTCGATCCCGATACGATTCTCGCCGGCGTCGAGCGATTCGCCAACGAACGCGAGCGCCGTATCGGCGATCAACGCAAGATGATCGGTTAGCCGGGTGCGCGGCGCACTCGCTATAGTTCCTCTTTCGATCATGGGTGGCAGCTTGCCAAGCAATTTCTGTCATCCCAGGTTTTTGCCCGACAGTATTCTGAGAACAGCCCTGCGCCCAGGCGCAAGCGGCAGACTGCGAACTGCCCAAAGCTGAGCTGAACCTCGCCACGGCAACACCCCTCTCCAATGGCGCATCTTTCGTAAAGAACGGAGGCGTCATGAATCCCAGCAACATAGACCCGAAGGTCTGGATCATCATCGCCGCGGTAGCTATCGCCGTAATCGTGCTCGCCTGGATTGTTGCGCGCAAGCGAAGAACCGAGGCGCTTCAGCATCGTTTCGGGCCTGAGTACGAACGCGCCCTGCGCGAGAAAGGCGACCGCGCAGAAACCGAGCTCCTGGAACGGCAGAGGAGAGTGGAGAAGTTCTCGATTCGTGAACTCTCGGCTGCGGAGCGCGAGCGCTTCGTCACAGATTGGCGGGTTGTGCAGTCGCGCTTTGTGGACGATCCCAGAGGTGCGGTTCGCGATGCGGACGAACTGGTCACCCGTCTGATGCAGTCTCGCGGCTATCCCATGACGAACTTCGAGCAGCGGGCTGCCGACATTTCCGTCGACCATCCACGCGTTGTCGATAACTATCGTGCGGCGCACGAGATCGCAATCCGGCACCAGCGCGGCCAGGCCACAACCGAGGACCTGCGCAACGCAATCATTTATTACCGCTCGTTGTTTGACGAGCTTCTCAGCAGACCGGCAGAGACCAGAGAGGTGGCATAAATGGCCGAACCACTACGCAAAGACAATCAACTAACAACCGCAGACCTGGCAGGCCGCAAGGAAGAGACACGACCGTCATCCCGTGAGATTCGGGAAATCGACGAGTCCACTCGCCCAAGGCTGGTGCGTAACGAAAATGCCGTTGAGACCACGGAACAGAAGATCGCGGCCCGTGCGCCGACTCCTGCTGCGCATGACGTAAATACGCCTACGCCTCTGTTCTCGCAGTCCGATGTCGAAGACTTGCGGGGGCGTTGGAGCAATGTACAGGCCAGCTTTGTTGACGAGCCGCGGCGCGCCGTGGAAGAAGGCGACAAGCTGGTCGCGACAGTCATGCAACGTCTCGCAGAAGGCTTCGCCAATGAGCGTGCGAAGCTGGAGAAACAGTGGGACGGCGGCGACGCCGTTTCGACCGAAGATCTGCGCGTCGCCCTTCAGCGATATCGGAGCTTCTTCGATCGCCTTCTGAACGCTTGAGCAGTTAAGGGCAGTAGACGTTGTTGCCGGGTAAAGCCGCCCTTCGAAGCGGCTTTTCTTTCTTCCCGAAAGCTAACGACCGATTCGATAACAGAATCGGGCCGCCAAAAGAGTAACCAGGTCTAGCGCGCCAATCCTGGCGGTTGCCGCGTGCCGGTTTACTCTGCGGTTTCCTGCACAATCAGATACTTCCCTCGGCGCCCGAAGACGGATAGCTTTATGGAGAGTATCCCATGAGCAACGGTGGCCATCGTGATCCAGTACTGTCCTCGGTTCCTCTTCTGGAAGCTGTTCTTTGTGCCGACTGCGAAATCATCAGCAACAGCGGAGGGGAAAGCTGCGAGGTGTGTGGCAGCCGGTCGCTACTCAGTCTGGGACGGATCCTGGGCGGCTGCATCGGCAACGACCGCGCTGTCCTGGTCGATGTTCATCACCTTCGCAACAGTTTTACGCTGATGGTAAGTCCCAATGCGTCGACGATGCTGTATCGGGCACGCCGCAATAAAACCGCAAAGACCAGCTAGAACTAATGTGATTCCTGTCGGCTGAACGTTGTCCTCATAGCCCGGGCTTCACCAAGTCCCCAGGGGCTTCGTGATATTCTTATGTATGCAGCTGCGACCCTCCTTGTAGGCAATTTTCCCGCAGTTCCTGAACAAATAAATCATGATCTCAGTTAGTAACGTATCCATGCGCTACGGCGCTAAAGTTCTGTTCGACGAAGTGTCCACCGCGTTTACCCCCGGCAAGCGCTACGGACTTACCGGCCCCAACGGCGCGGGCAAGTCCACTTTCATGAACCTGCTGACCGGTGAGTTGGCGCCGCAGAAGGGTACCGTGGTGCGCCCGCGGAAGCTGGGTGTGTTGCGCCAGGACCAGTTCGCTTTCGATGCCTATCGCGTGCTCGATACCGTCATCATGGGCAACAAGCGGCTTTGGAAGGCGATGGAAGAACGCGATCGCATCTATGAAAAGCACGAGATCACGAACGAAGATGGCATGAGGCTGGGCGAACTGGAAGGCATCGTCGGCGAAGAGGATGGCTACTCGGCCGAGACCGACGCCGCGCTACTGCTGCAAGGTCTGGACATCGCTGACGAGGTGCATCAGCGTCCGATGAGTGAATTACAGGGCGGGCAGAAGGTCCGCGTGCTGTTGGCGCAGGCGCTCTTTGGACATCCGCAGGCCCTGTTGCTGGATGAGCCGACGAACCATCTTGATCTGGACTCGATCCATTGGCTGCAGAGCTTCTTGCGAAACTATGACGGAGTTGTGATCGTCATCTCGCACGACCGCCATTTCCTGAACAGCGTTTGCACCCACATTGCCGATATCGATTACGAAACCATCATCACCTACACCGGCAGCTACGATGAGATGGTGATGGCCAAGACGCAGATTCGCTCGCAGATCGAAGGCCAGAACGCCCAGCGGGAAAAGAAGATCGCGCAACTGAACGACTTCATCGCGCGCTTCTCTGCCGGCACTCGCTCCAGCCAGGTGCAGTCGAGGCGCAAGGAAGTGGAGCGCCTGCAGGTGACCGAACTTGCGAAGTCGAACATACAGCGCCCCTATCTCAAGTTCGAACAGAAGCGTCCGTCCGGCAAACACATTCTGGAACTGGAAAACGTCAGCAAGTCGTACGGAGACAGCGAGGTCATCCGTGGCTTCACGGCCAGCGTCACTCGCGGCGAGAAGATCGCGCTGATGGGACGTAACGGCGCAGGAAAGACGACCCTGCTGAATGCGTTGCTGGCTAACTCGCCGACAGTTCCGGAAGCTGAACTGCGCCAGACCAGCGGATATGACGGCCCGTTCCTGAACGACGGAAAGGTCATCTGGGGACACGAGGCATCGGTCGGATATTTCGCGCAAGACCATAGGGCGCTGATCGAAAAAGGAATGACCGCGTTCGAATGGCTGCATCGCTGGGATCCGGGTGCTGCCAACGAAGAGATTCGCGGCTTGCTGGGACAGATGCTGTTTGCGCGCGACGACGGCAACAAGCGCACCGATGTACTTTCCGGTGGCGAAGCCGCGCGCCTGCTGTTCTGCAAGCTCATGCTGCAAAAGCCGAACGTCCTGGTGCTCGATGAGCCCACCAACCACTTGGACCTGGAATCGATCAATGCGCTGAATATCGCGCTGCAAAAATATCCTGGGACGGTGTTGCTGGTGACGCATGATCACGATCTCATCGACGAAGTCGCGACCCGGATCTGGCACTTCGAGGGCGATCACCATGTGACCGACTTCAAAGGCGCATACGAGGAATACCAGTCAGTCCTGGTGGCGTGAGCGAGGCCGCCGAGCCGAGCAAAGCTCCCTTTGAATTCGGATCAGTTGCTCGGCAACCAGTAATCTGGCGGAAGCGTGTGCGAGTCGAACGCACCATTGACAGCGAAGCTGCCAATCGCCGGTTTTGAAGACCGGGAGAGTCACCGGACCCCCTTCGCTTCCGCAAACCGAACTGTACTGTCTACTTGGGCTGGCGGCACACCCGCGCAGATACGGGACGCAGGCGCCTTCCAGCCTCCGGGATAAATCTTCTTCGCATCTTCGTCGGAAACGGCCGGCGAGATGATCACGTCGTCTCCCTGCTTCCAATTCACCGGCGTGGCGACCTTGTGCTTGGCCGTCAACTGCATGGAGTCGATGACGCGCAGGACCTCGTCGAAGTTGCGCCCCGTGCGTCATGGGATAGACGATAATCAGCCTGACCTTCTTGTCCGGCCCGACGACGAACACGTTGCGCACCGTCATATTGTCGGCAGCGGTGCGGCCATCGCAGTCCGCCCTGCAGGTCGGCCGGCAACATTCCATACAGCTTGGCCACCTTGAGATCGGTGTCGCCAATCATGGGATAGTTCGGCGCGTGTCCCTGCGTCTCGCGGATGTCTTCGGACCAGCGCTTGTGATTGTCGACCGGGTCGACGCTCAGGCCGATGACCTTTACGTTGCGCCGGTCGAAATCCGGCTTCAGCTTCGCCATGTAGCCCAGTTCGGTGGTGCACACCGGCGTGAAGTCTTTGGGATGCGAAAACAGAATTCGCCCACGAATCGCCGATCCATTCGTGAAAGCGGATGGGCCCATCCGTGGTCTCGGCTTGAAAGTCAGGCGCGGTATCGCCAATCTGCAGTGACATGACTGCCTCCTTAATTGTTGTGAAACCTATTGTGTGGAATGCGCTGTCGATTCTACGCAGCCAGAGGCGAGACAGCAATGGCCTGCCACCGCTGCGCTAGTTATTACAAACACGAAAACACGAGGCGGCGCGCCTGAAACCGCGCCCCTCTCCGCCCGACTGTGCCGAACAGCGTGTTCTGCGCCGCGATTAACGCATCGAGAAGGGGCATGGCTCATCCGTCAGAGTTGGTTCAACCCAATCTGCCAGGAGCCTAACCGACCATGCCTGCTCGCGAATTCCCTTTCGTTCATGTCGATGTGTTTACTTCTGTGCCGCTGGAAGGCAATCAGCTCGCGGTGTTTCCTGACGCCCGTGGGCTGAGCGACGCCGAGATGCAGAAGCTTGCCAAGGAGATGAACCTCTCCGAAACCACATTCATCCTGCCGCGCGATCGCCGAAACCGAGGCGCGCGAGGGAGTACGCGTGCGCATCTTCACCGTCGAAGAAGAGCTGCCCTTTGCCGGGCATCCAACGCTGGGCACCGCGTGGTACTTGAAGCAGCAGCGGCCGCGAGCAATCCGAGATCGTGCTTGCACCTGAATGTCGGGCGGGTGCCCGTCCGCTTTGAGATGCGCGACGGCCGGCTCTTCGGCGAGATGCGCCAGGCAGAGCCGCAGTTCGGCGAAACGCATCAGCACTCGCGGGTTGCGCAAGCGCTCGGACTTCCCGCTCTCCGAGCTGGATGAAAATCTGCCCATCCAAACCATCTCGACCGGCATGCCGTTCACCATCGTCGGCCTTCGCCACAGCTCAACGCTCAGCCAATTGAAAGTGAGCTGGCAGCAGATCGCGGCGTATCTCGCAGAGCGTGCAGCGCTCAGGCTTCCTGTACTTCGTTGCGCGCGACGGTGAGCGCCGCCTGCACGCGCGCATGATCTTCTACAACGGTGAAGATCCGGCTACCGGCTCCGCTGCCGGATGCTGCACCGCCTGGGCGGTCAAGTATGGCGTGCTTGGCTCCGACGAGCCGGGACTGATCGAACAGGGGCGCGAAATTCTGCGGCCGAGTTCGATATACATTCGTGCGACGAAGACCGCGGAGACCGTCACAAATGTTCGGGTCGGCGGTCACGTTGCGCCGGTTATTGCTGGCAAAGTTACCTTGTGAATTCTTTGCGGATATCCTGTGCATGCTTTGCGACCGTATAAACAGAGGCTTGCAACGCATGCTGTTCCTGCCAACTGCTGCATTCGTGGCGCATCTTTGAACTGCGGCGACCGAACAAAAAGCCGGCGAGAGTTTATGGCGACGGTACTTGTACGACGTGATTCCTGCGCGTACCATCCGACTACGCTGTTGTTCTGCATTCGATCCAGGATGTAAGGCTCGCTCGCACCTGACTCTCCCAGGCGCGAACAGCTCAACAAGCACGAACCGAACTAAGACGGACAGATCAGATGAAACCGAAGCGCACCATACTTTGCGTAGATGACGATGAGCGCTCTCTCTCCATTCGAAAAGTGATGCTCGAGACCCGCGGCTATCGGGTGGTGACCTGCCCCGATCCCCAGAAGGCGCTGCAGATCGTGAGCGATGGAGGCATCGACCTCATCATCGCCGACCTGATGATGCCGAAGATGACGGGCGCCGAGTTGATCGCTCACGCGAAAGCAGATTGCGCCCCACGTGCCGACCATTCTGTTCTCCGGCGCGGTGAGCCAATATGCCGATCACAGTAGCGCCGCCGACGTCTGGCTGCCCAAGGGAACCTTCGCACCCGCCGAACTGCTGGAACGCGTTCGCATCGCGCTGATTCGCAAACGCGGGCCAAAACGTACAACGCCGCCTCCTGGCGACCCTTCCAAACGAATAGCATCGTGATTTTTGCCGTTATCAGCAGCCTCTGGGGGCCGATCCTCAGAGTTGCTGCTGAAATCTTTTGTTTATTTTTTGACAAACATACTTTCTGAGTTGCGGAATTCAGAGAGCCGCGATATTCTCCCTGTAATGCGCCGCTTGCAGTGGTACTAGCCCTCTGCTGTAATCCATTTTGTCAGTGCTTCGCCCGGGAACTCTAAGGCAAATACCTTCAGTAAACTAGGCCCAACCTCAGATATCTCCAGAGTAGATGCGTCCGTAGTCTGACCTTCGTTGAACGGCAGCTGCGAACCGCGTTCAGCAGCATTCATATTTACTTACAGGAGTACATCGTTTTGAAGCTTTTCCCGATTGCGATTTTAGTTTGTGGATTGTCGATCTTCTCCGTTGCAGGAGTCACCGTCTCGACCCCGACCCCCAACAGCCAGAATCAGTCCTCAGTTCACTTTGTTGCTTCGGCGAGCGGAAACTATCCCATCACCGCCATGATGATCTACTCCGACAATCAGAGCGTCTATTCCGTCAACAAAGCCAAGCTTGGATACCAGCTTGAATCTTGCCAGCGGCACTCACTACATCGTGGTGCAGGCGTGGGACACCAAGAACAACGTCTACAAGGCGACGGGCTTCAATATCTCGGTCAGCGGCGGCAACAATAACAACGCTACGTACCAGATGATTCACACCATGTCGGGTTGGCAATCGTGCGGCTCATGCGCAGGTCCCGGAGGTCATGGCCCCGACACACCTCGCTATATGCACCAATTCATCGCGACACCTTCGATGACCGGAAAAGCGAGCGAGTACTGGATCGGACCCAAGGCTCCGTATTCGGGCGCGCTGTGGTGGAAACAGCTCGGGGCCAATTCGAAGGTCTCGCACTTTATCTACGACCTTTATTTCTATGTGAAGAATCCAACCGCTCCGCAGGCCCTCGAGTTCGACATGAACCAGTCGGTCGGGGAGCCGTAAATTCATCTTCGGCACCCAGTGCGACATCAAGGGTCATAAAGATTGGGATGTCTGGGACACCGCCAACGGGAAATGGATCAAGACCGGCATCGCCTGCTCCGCTCCCCCTGCTTATACCTGGAACCACCTGGTGCTGGAGTTTGCGCGCAGCAGCAGTCAGGCGACGTTTGTTTCCGTCACGCTCAACGGCAAGAAGAGCTACATCAACAGAACCTTCAACACCTTCGGAGTCAATGCCTCAGAGTTGAACACCGCAGTGCAGTTGGACGGAAACACCAGCCAGACCGCCTATTCCATGTGGGTCGACAAGATGCAGGTCACAGCCTGGTAGAACAAGTGGGACAGCAGCAGAGCAAAAGGGGGCATGGAAGAATGCCCCCTTCGCTTTTCGATTGCAGAGTGTTCGTTCTCTCCTGCTGAGTGAACGGCGCAGGTCGAGCGATTTCGCTCAACCGGGAAAGGACCGATGCTAGTACAGAACCATGCCGCGCCGAACGAAACCAGGCTATCGATAGTTAAGTAACCGGCCGAGCCGTCAGGCTGACTTGCTTTTCGCTGTCTTTTTCCGCTCTGCCCAACGCTTCTTCATCATCTCTGAAATACGCTTGCGGGCCGAGGCACTCATGTGTCGTCGTCCCGTTGCAGCCTTTGCCTTGCCCGATCCTGCAGGACGTCCGGGGCCACGCTTTGCACCCGAGCCAAGACCTTGTAATGCTTCGATAGCGGCATCGAGTCGGGCTCTTTCTCTTTTCAAATCCGCCAATACGTTCTGTATATCCATAGTCACCTGTCCTTATGTATTTTTTTAGGGAGGGCTCTGTCACCAAACGGTATCAGATGTAGTCAGCTGAATCCAGCAGGATTTTGCAAAGATTGCTGGATTCAAAACTGTGGGTCAGCCTAGTTGGCCCAACCACACCCCGAAAATTCTTCTACACTGGCACTATCGTCCACTAGCAAAATTGGGAGGCACAGATTGTCCGAGCTCTCGAACTATCACATGAGCAGCAAGCAGTTTCGGGACTATGGCTACGCGATGGTTGATTGGATCAGCGACTATTACGAATCGGTAGAGAAATTTCCCGTGCTTTCCAAGCTAGAGCCCGGAGCCGTTCGCCGCTTATTGCCTGAGGCGCCTCCACAACGGCCCGAAGCCTTTCGCGCAGATACTTCGTGATGTCGAGCAGGTAATTCTTCCCGGGATTACTCACTGGCAATCGCCAAATTTCTACGCCTATTTTCCGGCCAATACTTCCGGACCGGCTATTCTCGGGGACTTGCTATCTTCTGCTCTAGGCGTACAAGGAATGCTATGGGCAACCAGTCCCGCCTGTACTGAGTTGGAAACTCATGTGCTGGACTGGCTGGTTCCGATGATGGGACTTACCGGAGAAATTTATTTCCACCTCCACCGGAGGAGGCGTCATACAGGACACAGCGTCGAGCGCAACTCTATGCGCCATGATAGCTGCCCGCGAAAGAGCCACCGACTATCACAGGTAACCACACCGGATGTGACGGTAAGCTGGTGGCCTATACCTCGACTCAGGCACACTCTTCGATCGAAAAGGCCGCCATGATCTCCGGCATAGGCCGCGACAATGTCAGACTTATCGCCGTCGATGATCAGTTTGCCATGGATCCTGATGCGCTTGCCCAAGCTATTCGCGAAGATCGGCAAGCCGGGCGTGTCCCTTTCTTTGTTTGCGCAACCGTTGGAACCACTTCCTCGCATGCCATGGATCCGCTGCCGCAAATTGCTGCTTTTGCCGCGAGCACGGCCTGTGGTTTCACGTCGATGCCGCCATGGCAGGCACCGCGGCGATTTGTCCCGAGTTTCGCTATCTGCAGGACGGGGTCGAGCACGCCGACAGCTATTGCTTCAATCCTCATAAATGGATGTTCACCAACTTCGATTGCGACTGCTTCTTTGTCGCCGATCGCGCAGCTCTCATCCGCAGCTTGAGCATTCTGCCTGAGTACCTGCGCAACCAGGCGACAGAGTCGGGCGCGGTATTCGACTATCGTGACTGGCAAATTCCGCTGGGCAGGCGTTTCCGCTCGCTGAAGCTATGGTTCGTCATCCGCCATTACGGAGTCGAAGGACTACAGCACCACGTACGCTACCATGTGCAACTCGGCACAACAATTTCGTAGTTGGGTAGAGAACGACGATCGTTTTGAACTCGTCGTTCCCGCGCCCTTGAATCTGGTCTGCTTTCGTTATCGCGGAAGCGACGAACAGAACGAGCGCCTGATGAACAGTTCTGAACGCAAGTGGCGAGTTGTACCTGACGCACACTCGTCTTGGCCAATCGATTTGTGCTGCGCTTCTGCGTGGGACAGACCAACACCGAGGCGCGCCACGTGGAGCACGCCTGGCAGCGTATTCAGCAGAGAAGCTGATAGGCTTTAGTGACACTCGTAGTGGGTCAGTTAGTTTGTCTCCCTTCACTGACCCGCTACAGTGACGCCGCTTTCTCACCGTTCGCAAGTTGCTGAGTTGGGCTAAACTACGGCTCTAAGGAGTTGTTAACGTGCATCCCAGGGTCGTCGCACTGACCGGCACGTTCCAAGGGCGAGAGCTACCGCTTTACCGGCGAGAAGCTGACGCTCGGCCGCGACACCTCCAACAGCGTCCAGATCGGCGACGCCACGGTCTCCAAGAAGCACTGCGCCATCGAGGCGACAGACGGCAGCTTCGAACTGGTCGACCTCGACAGCCACAACGGCACCTTCGTCAACGGCATTCCGGTGAAGCGGCGTCCGCTTGCCGCACGGAGACGTGATCCGCCTCGGCAACAGCGAGCTGCGTGTTCCTGACCGGCGAAGATCATCCGAGGTCGATCCGTCGCAGTGACAGTACAGCGACGACGTGACCCGCAGGACCGCTGAAAACCGTGCTCATCATCGCCGTCGGCCATCATACCGCACACTTGCCGTCGATGTTGGCCGCATGGCCCGCGACCTGAACGCCCTGTTCAAGATTGCCAAGACCATCAACTCCATTCGCGATCCGGCGAGCCTTTGCAGAACCAAGCTGCTGGAATTGATCTTTGAAGTTGTGCCCGCGGAAACCGGCGCCATTCTGCTGATGAGTCAGGTGGACGAAGAACCCAGGGCAGCGCATATTCACGAGCGCCGGCCCGGCAGGCCCGCCCATTCAAGATTCGCAAGAGCATGCGATCCATCGCGCCCTGTGGGAACGCGCTTCCGTCTTCACCGAGTCCTCTTCCGATCTCGCCGCCGCGCGAGAACATCATGTGCGTTCCGCTGATTGGCGTGCAGAACACCATCGGCGTCATCTATCTGGCCTCCACCGGACTGCAAGCGCGCAATTTGCTGAAGACCACGTGCAGTTCTTGAACTCCGCCGCCGGCATTGCCGCCGTTACGCTGGAGAACGTGCTCAGCTTCGAGTCGTTGAAGGCAGAGAACCGCCGCCTGCGCGAGGTGCTCGAGCCCTCCGACGACGCATCATCGGCGAAAGCAAATCCATGCGCCGCGTTAGCGCCTTCATCGCACAAAGTCGCCAAAGGAGACTCGACCGTGCTGATTCGCGGCGAGAGCGGCACCGGCAAGGAACTGGTGGCGCGCGCCATTCATACCGGCAGCGCGCGCGCGGAGAAGCCATTCATCGCCATCAACTGCGCCGCCATTCCCGAGACCCTGCTGGAGAGCGAACTGTTCGGCAACGAGAAGGGCGCCTTCACCGGAGCAGTCTTCAAGAAAGGCAAGCTCGAGGCGGCGGAAGATGGCACCGTCTTTCTCGACGAAATCGGCGAGCTGGCGCCCCTGCTTGCAGGCCAAGCTGCTGCGCGTCTTGCAGGAGCGAGAGTTCGATCGCCTGGGCGGCACCCGTCCGATCAAGTTTCAGGCCCGGGTGCTCGCCGCCACCAACAAGAACCTGGAGCAGGCGATCAAGGCCAGGCGAGTTCCGCCAGGACCTCTTCTACCGCCTCAACGTGGTCTCGACCACCTTGCCGCCGCTGCGCGAGCATCGCGAAGACATTCCCCTGCTCGCGATTTATTTCGCCGACGAAATATGCCGAGAAGTCGGACCGTCCTTTCAAAGGTATCTCCGCCGAAGCGCGAGCAATCCTGATGGGCTACGACTGGCCGGGCAATGTTCGCGAACTGGAAAACGCCATCGAGCACGCCATCGTGATGGGGAACGTCGACGAGATACTTCCTGAAGACCTGCCGGAAACGCTGCTGGAAAAGCAGTCGGTACAGGTGAGTTCAGGAAAATACCATCACGAAATTAACGAGCTGAAGAAGCGTCTCATCATCGACGCCGTAACCCAGAGCCAAGGGCAGCTACATCGACGCGGCCAAGCTGCTGGGCGTCCATCCTAACTACCTGCACCGCCTCATCCGCAACCTCGAAATCAAAGACCTGCTGCGCGCCGTAGAAAACGACAGCTAGAACGGGTGGAAGCACCACGCTTTAGCGCGACTTCAGGGTGGAAGCACCACGCTTCAGCGTGGTGAAACGCGGCTCCTGTTCCTGGTTGTCATCCTGAGCGAAGCGAAGGACCTGTTGTTTGCACGCGGCCGCAACAGAATCGGTTCATGCGAAGATTCGCGGCAGGGCGCGACTCGACGCTGCAAGCACCACGCTTCAGCGCGACCCCAGGGTGGAAGGACCACGCTTTAGCGCGACTCCAGGGTGGAAGCACTACGCTTTAGCGTGGTGAAAGAAGCTCTCTCTGACGGAGGGCTTTAGCCTTGGCTTTGAAAGCGGCTCGCCTTCAGCCGCGCCGCCGCTCGGAACCTTGCTGATTCCCGGCCCTCCCATTTTGGGAAACACTCACGCATTCTTCGCTGTGAAACTTAACTATCGATTCAACCAGCCGCCTGCAAGAATCCTCTTGTAAGAATTCTTCCTCGAAGTCAGTCAACTCCGTCCCGCACGTCTGAGACGAAGGGCGTCTTCTAACCATCACTCTGATCTGCGCCCAACGACCCTACAAATCAGCACAGGAGGTGCCATGATGCGTACCCATCATTTTCCCCCACGCGCATCGCAACGGTTGAACTCCATTCGCTTTCCAGCGAAAGCTGCGATGCAACTTCTAGCCACGTTCGTCCTCTTTCTTTCTATTTGCTTATTCCCCAACCTAGCCACGGCAGCGTCGCCGCACATTTACGACGTGCCCAACGCTGGGCCTCCCGGATCCCAGACAACGACGGTGGGCAACGGATTCGATCCCAACGCCACCATCGACCTCTACTTCGACAGCACGGACGTCGGTCTGGTGGACACCGACAGCAACGGAAGCTTTGGAATGGCGCTTCGCGCGCCGACCATTCGGCAAAACGGACTCACGATACAGATACCCAAACGACGCGGTTCCGGGCCAACACTGGATCACCGCCGTCGAACGGATTACTCAGCTACAGGCGCAGGTGCCGTTTACCGTCTGGGGGTTCTCGAGGGGTGATTGGCCGCAGTTTCACTTACGGGCCAGAGCGCACGGGCTTTAACCCGTATGAGACGTTTTGAGTCCAGAAACAGTCGGCAATCTGACGCTTTCGCTGGATACACTTGGTCAACAACGCTGGGTGATAGTCGCCCGTGGTGGCGAATGGCGTTGTCTATCGGTTCCTAACGACAAGTTATACGCCCTTGATGCCGGTACGGGTGCCTTACGATGGACGAACTCTCGGCCATCCTCGACCCTATGCTCCGCCGGTGGCTATATGGCGTCATTTACTTCGGCGGTCCGGACGGTTGAACGGCTGGCTCGACGCCCTAAATGCCACCACTGGCGTTACCCTTTGGAGGTATCCTAGGATATGGCCATCGAAGCTTCGCCGACGGTGGCCAATGGTGTAGTGTACGTGGCAACTCTCTACAACAGTATCTCGTACGCCGTGACAGCCAACACTGGAACACTCCTCTGGAAGTATGCAATTGGAGAGGAGGTGCTGCCGCCCCGGCCGTAGCCGATGGTATCGTGTACGTTGCATCCTTCACGGGAAACCGGGGCATATACGCACTGGATGCCACTACCGGAGCCCTGCTATGGAACTACCCGGCAGGCGGGCATTAGCGCCTCGCCCGCGGTGGCCAACGGGGTGATCTACGTCGCCGTCTCCTCCTCTCTAACTGTACGCACTCGACGCTCACACAGGTGCGCTCATCTGGGAGCACACTACCGGGGCCCCCTACTGTAGTACCTCGCCGGCGGTGGCGAATGGCATGGTCTATCTTGGTTGCGCCGGCGACCACAATGTATACGCACTCGACGCTGACACCGGTGCTTTGCGGTGGACGTATACAACCGGTGGGACTGTCGGTCTCTTCGCCGGCAGTGGCCAACGGGGTTGTCTACGTGGGTTCCAGCGATTACAACCTCTATGCCTTGGATGCCAGTACAGGCGCATTCCTCTGGAAGTACGCTGCGGAAAACGTGATTCGGTCTTCGCCAGCGGTGGCGAATGGTATGGTCTATGTTGCGTCCGATGACGGCAACGTCTATGCCTTCGGTCTGCCGAACCAAAAAATGTCGGAGAAGTTCAGCCCGCCGGAGCGTCCCGACCCGGCTCGGCTGACACCCAACTGGAGTCTACAGCCAAATAGCACAGTCACTTCACCACTGAAGAAATAGCAAGGTCATTCTTAACCTTCGGGCGAGCCATGCGCTCGCCCGACGATTCGGAGGAAATTGAACCCACGGGGTAGCCGTCAAGAAAAGAGCAGTGTGCCGAGGTACGACAGGTTCTTCCGGATGGTCTGGGCCGGAGGGTGGCCACCGGTGCTGGGCTGTCATCGCACCCTTTGAACTGGGTACGCGCCGCGGAGATCTACTTCTGCTGGATCGGCACCCAGGCTCCCACGTCGGCGATGTCCACGCGCAAGGTGCATTCCTTAGGTCCGGTGTGCTCCCAGGAAACCAGGAACTTCGACTCGGGAGAGGTCAGTATCCCAACCTGCATTGGCGCGCGCACCAGGTCCATGGCCTGATCGTAGGCCGCCGTCGTATCCGTATTCTTTGAGACCACCAGCGTCCATTCCTTTTTATTGGGAATGAGGTACATGGTGTAGGCGCCCACCGGAACGCTGGCCCCGGCGATGGTCAGCGGCGAATTCGTGAACAGCGTAAGCGGTTGTTTGCCCGGCTCCCAGATCTTGCCATAGGGCACCAGGTGTCCCAGAAAGCTATCTTTGTCTTTCTTGGCAACGGTCTGCGGCTGATATTGCACCGCCAGTTGCTGCTGGTCGCTGAAGTCGCAAGTCGCTGTCGTCGAACCAGGATCCGTCGCGGGGGGATTCTGCCCAAAAGCGAAGCAGGAGCCAAGGAAACAGACAAGTGCCAGAACGAAAGCGTGGCGCATTGCGTTGACCTCCCGAGATAACGCTACCGATCAGCTATTAATTGGGACGTACTCGGTGCGTCCATAGGTATCTTAATACCGGCGCGGCCCTATAGCGAGACTATAAGACCGCCCTTGCAATTGCACCATGATTTTTCGACAACCTGGTTACGTACTGGATAAGGAACACGCCTTCCACCATGCCGAAATGTGCCTACAAGAATCGCGGCTCATAACTACATGATTCAGCCGCGCTGCGCTCGTGACGAGGCTCACTTCCTCCTACTTCTGCTGGAAAGGGACCCAGGCTCGAGTGTCGGCGATATCGATGCGCATGGTGCATTCCTTCGGCCCGGTATGCGCGAAGTACACGCTGAACTCCGGTTCAGGAGCCGGTAGTTGCCCAATCTGCATCGGAGCTCGCACCACATCCTTGGACTCGTCATAAGCGGCCGACCTGGCCGTGTTCTTTGAGACCACCAGCGTCCACTCCTTCTTGTCGGGAATGAGATACATGGTGTAGGCTCCGACCGGAACGTTGGTCCCGTCGATACTCACCGGCGAATTCGTGAACAGTGTGAGCGGTTGTTTGCCGGGCTCCCATACTTTGCCGTAAGGCACCTCGTGCCCGAGAAAGCCTTTCTCTTTCTTTCCCAAGTCGAGCTTTTGATATTGCACAGCCAGCTGCTGCTGATCGCTGAAGTCGCAGGTTGCGGTCGCCGGACCAGGCTTAGTCGAAGTAGAGTTCTGCCCAAAGGCGAAGCAGCCTGCGGCGAAAGTAAGTGCGAGAACGAAGGCGCAACGCATTTCGATACCTCCCATGTCGCGCTAAAGCCGAATACTTTATGGGATGTGGCCGTGTGCTGCTGGGATGACCGCCGTAATACTCCGGCGAAGGTATAAAAGGTTGTTTGATACCGTAGAACTATGACAACTTCCGACAGTTTTGGCTTTCGACCCAGAAAGCTCGGACTACTGCTTGTCGGACTCGTGCTGCTGTATCTCGGATATACCACCATTCGCAATACTCGTATCGATGCCCTGGCCCGCGCGGCTGCGGAAGGCAAGCCCGACCCCTCGACCGTGAGCAAGCTGGCCAGCTACCGAGGGCAGCGCTCGGCCGAGCTGCTTCTGGTCATTGCCGGTGGCCCGGCGCCGCAGCCGAATCGCATTGCTGCCATCCACGCCCTGGTCGAGCGCAAAGATGCGGCTCTCATCGCGCGGCTCTCGGCCCTGCTGGTGCCGCCGGAGCCTCTGGATGTTCGGCGGGCGATCGCGCAAGCGCTCCTCACCAGCAGCTGCTCGCCCGAATGCATAAAGAATGTCCTTTATTACGAAGAACGTATGTCAAACGGCGCTCGCCCCGCCGAAGATGTTCAGGCAGAGCCGCCACGAACCATGTCGAAGCAGGAACAAGAACTCATAGGCGTGCTCGACGAAGTCTTGAAGAAGAACAAGCCTGCGCTCGGAATCGTACTGGGCCAGGTCTACGGCCTGACAACGAACTTCCCTTCGTCGTTCGCCATTCAAACCGTCGAGCGACTCGACATCAAGCAAGCCTGCCCGGCGCTCGTCCACACCTACCTCAGCGTCAATGAACAAGTGCGAAGCTCGCCCGAGTATCAGGAGGTCGTGCAGGCGATACAGATCCTGCAGTGTTCCACTCCACCCGCGCCATGACGACGTTGCCTTTCGGGTGGAAGCACCACGCTTTAGCGCACGCTCTTCAGGTGGAAGCACCACGCTTCAGCGTGGTGAACCGAGCGCCATCTTGCATCCCGGCTTCAGCCGCGGAGGAAGCGAACACCCTTTCTGAACTGTCATCCTGAGGTCGCCATTGGCGACCGAAGGACCTGCTTTTCGTTTATCCCTGAACCAACTTCCGCAAAAACTCTCCAATCGTGACCTTCGTCACAGACTCCATGTTCGTCGTTCGCGACAATGAAAACGAAGGACATTCATCCATGAAGTTCAAGATTCTTATCCTTATGCTGGTCATCGCGCTGGCTTCTTTCGCGCAAACCGCCGCCCCAACAGCCACTCCGGCGCAAGATTCCAAAACCTGCGCCTGCTGCAATCACGACCAGGCCGGCAACTCTGCCAAGGCGGGCATGAAATGCCCCATGATGTCCGGCGACAAGGCAGCCATGAAATGTCCCGATGATGGCCAAAGATGGAAAAATGGCTGACGGAAAGATGTGCGGCTCGTCTAACAAATGCCCGATGCACGCCAAAAGCGGCAAGGGCAGCAGCTGCTGCTGCGGCAACATGGACGAAAAAAAGCCTGCCGCGTAACAATTTTGCCGCGTTTTCGGAGTAAACTGACCCCGATGTTTTCGCCCCGCATAGCACGATTCCGCGCTGCCATGATCCTGGCGCTCGCCGTGCTGTTTTCGTCCGACGCGGCCGTGGCCAGTTTCGTCTGTCCCCACATGTCAGGCTGCGAACACGGCATGCCAGCCTCGGGGAATTCCAATGCCGCCGAGGACGCAAGCGCCGAGGCAATGCCATGCTGCCCGGTCAAGCCAGAGACTTCGATGGAGTGCAGCGCCAGCGCGATGGAATGTTGCGCCTGGCATCATAGTGATTCCGATATTTCGGCGATCCTGTTCGCCTCCGACCATCGCCGGCCCAAGCAAATTGCCGCTGTGATGCCGTCGGCCGTTCTCAACGCGCCGAGCTTGATGGCGCATGCGCACATCTCCGGCTTCGCTGACAATCTCGCCTTCGTCAAGCCTGTTACTCAGAAGAAAACCGACCTCAGGATTTAGAGCGCGCCCCGCTGAGCATTGCGGCGGCTTACCACCGCTGCACGCGCACATTCGCGGAGCCTCGCTCCGCCCAGACCAATCTTGAGGAAAATAAAATGAAATCGAAATTGCAAGCCGCATTCTG
This sequence comes from uncultured Acidobacteriaceae bacterium, assembly GCA_963819645.1. Classification (GTDB taxonomy): domain Bacteria; phylum Acidobacteriota; class Terriglobia; order Terriglobales; family Acidobacteriaceae; genus CAVVDY01. The sequence continues at coordinate 144,234 of CAWFWZ010000001.1, read as the reverse complement.
CATGGTCGCCCTCGCGCTGACCGTTGCCGCCTCCACCTTCACCTTCGCCGCCACCCAGAGCCAGAGCGTTTGCTCCTCCTGCGCCCAGTGCGCGGGTGCGGCAGACTGCTGCGCCGGAGCTCAGAGCTGCTGCGACGATTGCCAGTCGTGCTGCGGCGGCGCCGGCTGCTGCTAAAACCAGCCACAACCAACCACAACGGAACGCCCTCGGATCCGCAAGGGTCCGGGGGTTTGTTTCTTGGCTGTCATCCCGAGCGAACCCTGAGACGTAGTCGAACGGGAGCCGAGGGACCTGCAGTTTGCTCACGTGACGATGGTCACTCGCATTTTTGCTGTCATCCGAGCGAACCCTGAGACGTAGTCGAAGGGCAGTCGAGGGACCTGTAGTTTGCTCACGTGATGAGATCACTCGCGCATCCCGAGCTGCTCCTCCATTCCCAGGAAGCGCGCATCCTTTCCCCGACATCCGGCTTCCTATGTCTGTTCGAAAAGCCACCGTCAATCAGGCCCGCAGGGCCCCAAGGGAGATTTCTCAAATGAAGAAGTTGTTAGTAGCAGCGGCCGCTTTGTTGTTCACCGTTTCCATGTCGGCATGGGCCCAGACCGCCCCCCAGGGCAGCCAGTCCGGCACCGGCCAGTCCGGCGGTACCGGGCAGCAGAGCACCATGGGCAGCGGCACCTCCAACGGCCAGTCCACCATGGGCAACGGCTCGGCCACTGACCAGTCCACCATGAACGGCCAGTCCGGCAGCTCTGGTCAGACTGACCAGAACGGCCAGACCACCGGCAAACACAAGAAGCATCACAAGAGCAGCAACAGCTCGAACACCAACGGAAGCAGCAGTAGCAACAGCTCCAACCCGTCTAACTCAACAGGCTCCAACCCGGAGCCCCATCTGTAACAAGCTGTTACGAAACTCGCGATGGGACAACGACAGTGGGGCAAACCATGCGTCCGTCCCCGGGTCTCTGAAAGAGGTTGAGGACGGCGGTCTCAGCTAGGTCGCGAGACTTCCGGATCGACAGTGAAAAGCGATGTTCGTGCCTCGAACATCGCTTTTTCTTTGCAGGATTTTCGAGCCCGGCGATCCACCGGACTTGTGAAGCTTTAATCGCTGGCAAGTTGCAGGTTGGTGTGAAACCAGAATTGCGCCCGGATTTCGCACTTCTTGCAACAAAATGCCTGGCCATCTTGCGCCCGGCTCGTTCCCTTTAAGAACTGGGAGTTGCACCACAGACAGATGGCTGTGGAAGTGGCAGCATTGTTGTTCTGTTGCATTCGGTTCTCCCGTCGGAGAGCGAGCATAGGCCAAGTTCATCCCAAATACAATCGCCAAAACTCGGGGTTGCGAATTGGTTATTGCGACTCATGTCACACCCGCGCTTTAGCGCCGTTTTTGGGTGGAAGCACCACACTTCTGCCCAATTTCTCCTATGGTTTGTCGTCCTGAGCGTAGCGAAGGATCTGCATTTCGCTGGCAGCACCACGCTTTCCCCCGCCTTTCAATGGAAGAACCACACTCTAGCGTGGTGAAACCGCCCTGTCGGAACAACGGGCTTTAGCGCCCGGAATATTACCGTTCCGGCCCCAATAAATCGTCAATCGTCTCCCGCCGCCGAATCACGCGCGCCCGCTTGCCCTCGACCAGTACCTCAGCCGCCCGCGGACGTGTGTTGTAATTCGAAGCCAGCACCATACCATAGGCGCCGGCGTCGAGCACTGCCAGCAATTCGCCTTCCTCAACATCGGGCAGCTTGCGCCGGCGCGCGAAAAAGTCGGAGCTTTCGCAGATAGGACCTACGATATCGGCGGTAATAGTCCTGGTATTCTGCGGCGCACTAACCGGTACAATTTCGTGGTAAGCATCGTACAGCGCCGGACGCAGCAAATCATTCATCGCTGCGTCGGTAATTAAGAATAGCTTGCGATTGTTTTTTTTCTTATAAACAATGCGAGTCACCAGTATTCCCGCTGGTCCTACGATAGACCTTCCGGGCTCAAGCAGAATATGAATTCCGAGCCTTTCGAGAGGCTTACCTATCTCCGCAGCATAGGATTTGACCTCGTCGGCGAAGTCACTGTCCTCCTCGGAATGATAGCGGATTCCTAGTCCGCCCCCAGCGTCGACATAGCTTATCTCATGACCATCGTTCCGGAGTGCGACCACGAACTCGGCTATCTTCTCCATGCTCTCGCGAAACGGCGATAGCTCGGTAATCTGCGAGCCAATATGCGCGCTCACACCGGAAGCCTTCAGATATCTGCTCTTTGAACCGAACTGGTACAGCTCACGCGCATCGCCCAGCGGCACTCCGAACTTGTGTTCGTGCAGACCGGTGGAGATGTAAGGATGGGTTTGCGCATTCACGTCGGGATTGACGCGCACCGCAAACGACGCAGGCTTGCGCAGGTGGGCCGCCCGCGCCGCCAGCAGCTTCAACTCACTGGCACTCTCCACGTTAAACAGCAAAATGCCAGCCCGCAGCGCGAGATCGATTTCGTTTGCCTGCTTGCCGACGCCCGAGAACACGACCTTCTTCGCAGCGCGCCGGTCCGCCGCCAATACGCGCTGCAACTCGCCCCCGGAAACCACGTCGAATCCGGCTCCCAATCCAGCCAGCAGCTTCAGCACCGACAAGTTCGAATTCGCCTTCACCGAATAGCAGATGGTGTGTGCCTGCCCTGCAAACGCGGCGTCGAACGCTTCATAGCGCTGCTGAATCGTCTCGCGCGAATAGACGTAAAGCGGTGTGCCATATTTCTTCGCCAGCGCAGTAACACTTATGCCTTCCGCGAACAGCTCACGCCGACGCAGTAATCCTGATTTGTAAGAAAATCCAGGAGCACGTTCAGGCAGACGGCGGGGTTTCACTTGGCAGGAGACTCTTTAACTTTGAGCACAACGATGGTCTGATCGTCGAAGGGATCGACGCCTTCAGCGTGCCGGCTAACCGCGCTGAACAGTTTATCGACCAGTGCTTCAGCATTGAGCTTCAGGTTCTGGTCGGCAACTTTTTCCAGGCGCTCGCGACCAAACATTTCGCCCTTCGAACTGGTCGCATCCAGAATGCCGTCGCTGAAAAAGATGAAGGCATCGCCCGGCTCGGCCTGCAACGTCACCGCGTCGTATTCCGCGTGAGGAAACAAACCGATCGGCAGTCCGACCACATTCACCAGCGAACAGTGGCCACCGCGGCAATGAATGGGGCGCGGCAACCCGGAGTTCGAAATCTCTAACATGCGCTCCTGATCGTCCCAGATGGCGTAGATCATCGACACGTACTGTCCGTCGATGGGACGCTCGGCCAGCGACAGGTTGACGGCTTCCAGCATGCCCGCCGCATTCGGCTCTTCCACGGCATGCGAGCGCAGGATGCCCGAAACCAGCGCGGCATAAATCGCAGCCGGCGCGCCCTTGCCGCTCACATCGCCCACCGCAATCGCCGACATACTGTGTCCGGTGTACTTCAGGAAGTCGTACAAATCGCCGCCGATCTGCCGCGCCGGAGCGAATCGCGTTGCCACTTCTGCATTCTTGAACACCGGCAGCTTCGGCGGCAGCAGGCGGAATTGCAACTCGCGCGCCAGCGCCAGGTCCTGCTCCAGCCGCTTCTCCTGGCGGGCAATGCGCTCGTACAACGTCGCGTTCTCGATGGCGATAGCGATCTGCGCCGCCAGGGTGGTCAGGGTGCGCACGTGATCTTCGTTGAAGTAGTTGCGCCGGGTGTGCTCGATGTCGAGTACGCCGATGACCTTGTCCTTGTAGATGAGCGGAAGTGCCAACTCCGAGCGCGTCTCGGGATTGGCCTCGATGTAGCGCTTGTCCTTGCTGACATCGGGCGCCAGCACCGCCTGCTTGTGCTGGGCGGCATAGCCGACCAGACCGCGTCCCAGCGGAATCTCGTGCTTAAGTTGCACACTTTCTTTAAATCGCAACGAAAAGCGGTGGGTCAGCACCTTCTCCGAAGCGTCGAGCAGCAGCACGGAAAACATCTGGTAGTCGATGATGCGGGTTAGCAGGTCGGCAACCCGCTTCAGCAACTGATCGACATTCAGGATCGACGTCAGCTCGCGGCTGATCTCGGTGAGCAGCGTCAGTTGGCGCGCCTGCCGCGACACCTTGGTATACAGGCGCGCGTTCTCGATGCCGATGGCGATGCGCGAGCCGAACAGCGTGAGCAGTCGCACATGCTCTTCGTTGAAGGCCCCGGGCTGCGCCGCCTCGACATCGAGCACGCCAATGACTTTGTTCTTGGCAATCAGCGGCACCGCCAGCTCGGAGCGTACGCCGGGCGTGGAGTTGATGAAGTTTTCCTCCGAGCGGACGTCGTTCACCAGCACCGGTTCGCGCAACTCCACCGCTTTGCCGGTGACCCCCTGCCCCACCTTGATGTGAATGCGCTCGGCTACATCGGGCGGATGGCCGACCTGGAAGCGAATGCGCAGCTCCTGCGTTCTCTCGTTCAGCAGCAGGATGGCGAAAATTTCGTAGTCCATCACCCGCTTCAGCATCTCGGCCACGCGCTGCAGCAGCGTGTTGAGGTCGAGCGTGGTGTTCACCGCATCGGCAACTTCCAGCAGATAGTTGTCGAATCCGGTCGACACCAGCGGATTGGGGACAGTAGAACTCATGAGCGCCTGTCCATGATAGCAGCGGAAAGCCGTCAGCTATCAGCTGTCAGCTCTCAGCTAAGGGCCACCGAGGAGACACATCTTCTCAGAGGTCGTACGATTCGAGATTCGGCTCGGTCGGATTGTTTTAACTGATGGCTGACGGCTGAAAGCTGAAAGCTCAAGAGCGGCCGACGGCTGGCGGCTGGAAGCTTTCCCCCGTCGTACAATGCGATGTTGTCATCACGCATCTCATTCCCGAGGACGCAATGAATCTCGCAGGCAACAAGCTTACCTGGCTGGGTCACGCCACCTTTCGCATCGAGACAAAAGACGGCGCAACGGTGTATATCGACCCGTGGGTGATGAACAATCCCATGTGCCCCGATAACGAAAAAAGTGTGAAGAAAGCCGACGCGCTCATCTGCACCCACGGTCACGGCGACCACATCGGCGACGCCGTGGCGATTGTGAAGCAGCATCAGCCGAAGATCGTCGGCATCTTCGAGCTGTGCCTCTGGCTGCAGAAGAAAGGCGCGAAGAACATCTCTCCCATGAACAAGGGCGGCACACAGACGGTTGCCGGCATCAAGGCCACGATGGTGCAGGCAGTGCACTCCTGCGGAATTCAGGAAGACGACGGCAGCATCGTCTATGGCGGCGAGGCCTGCGGCTACGTGCTGGAGCTGCCCGGCGGAGTGAAGCTTTATCACGCGGGCGACACTGCGGTCTTCGGCGATATGGCAATCATTCGCGAGCTCTACGCGCCTGAGATCGCCATGCTGCCCATCGGCGATCACTACACCATGAGTCCGCGCGAAGCCGCGTACGCTTGCGGATTATTGCAACCGAAATACGTCATCCCCATGCACTTCGGAACGTTTCCGCCGCTGGTTGGGCGGCCGTCGCAGCTACGTGACTTGCTCGGTGCGAGCGGCCCCGAGGTGGTCGAAATGAAGCCGGGGGAGACGCTGCAATGATGCAACCAATCACAATCACCGATCCACGCGTTGAAAATTATCTCTACGCCGTGCTGCCCGCGCGCAGCGCCGTACTGCAGGAGATGGAGCGCCAGGCCAAGGAACGCGACATCCCCATCGTGGGACCGGCCGTTGCGCGCATGCTGTTTCAGTACGCCCGGCTGATCAATGCGCGAAACGTCTTTGAGATGGGCTCAGCCATCGGATATTCCACCATCTGGTGGGCGATGGCCGTGGGCGACGGCGGCAAGGTGCACTACACCGACGGCAGCGAGAAGAACGCGAAAGAGGCGCGCGGATATTTCGAGCAGGCCGGTCTGGCCGACCGCATCGACGTACATGTCGGAGACGCTCTCGATTTGCTCTTGAGGCCGCAAGGAGCAGTTCGACATCGTTTTCTGCGATGTCGACAAGCACGATTATCCGCGCGCCGCACGGATGGCTTCCACCCGCGTGCGCAAGGGCGGACTGTTCATCACCGACAACACGCTGTGGAAGGGCAAGCTGGCGTACATGGCGGGCAATCCTGACCTGACGCCCGATCCGGCGGACGCCTCGACCAACGCCATTGCCGAGCTGAACCGCATGCTTTACGAATCTCCCGACTGGTACACGACGATCATCCCCTTACGCGACGGCGTGACCGTGGCCATGCGCATTTAGCTTTATTTATTACAACTGGCTTACAATCGTGAGCGTCTAAGCTGCTGACGATGGAAACTTACAGCTTCATTTTGCCCGCTTACAACGAGAGTGAGCGGCTCGCCAGCTCTCTCCCGAAAGTGCAGGAATACGTTCGTCAGAGGCGGCTCGATGCCGAAATCATCGTGGTCAACGACGGCTCGAAAGACGACACCGCCGACATTGTTCGCAAGTTTGCAGCCGAGGATGACTGTGTCCGGCTGCTGGAAAATCCCGGCAATCGCGGCAAAGGCTACAGCGTTCGCAACGGCATGTTGCACGCCCGCGGCGACGTGTTGCTGTTCAGCGACACCGATCTATCATCGCCCATCTACGAAGCCGACAAGCTGTTCGCGGCCATTAACAACGGCGCCGATGTCGCCATCGGATCGCGCTGGTTGCAACGCGAACTGCAAACTGAGCGCCAGCCGCTAATGCGGCAACTCTACGGCCGGCTGTTCAACTTGGGGCTACGCGTCGTGCTTGGCCTTAACTTTAAAGACACGCAGTGCGGATTCAAGGCGTTCACGCGCGAAGCGGCACACGTCATCTTCCCGCGGCAGCACATCCAGCGCTGGGGCTTCGATCCGGAGATCCTGTTTCTGGCGAAGAAATTCAAGCTGAAGACGATCGAGGTTCCGGTGGAGTGGGCCCACGATCACCGTTCCAAGATCAGCCCGCTGCGCGATGGCCTGCGCATGGGCAGCGAGGTGCTTCAGGTGCGCTGGAACGACATTCGCGGTAAATACGAGCAACCCTCGCTTGCGGTGGAGGAACTTTCGGCAGCCGAACCGGCGCCAGCCCGCGTGGCAAACTGATGCCTTGAAAGGGCGCGGCTTCACAGGCTGCTGAAAAAGTTGGGTCTCGGGTAGAGCTGGCCTTCAGGCCAGCGTCCATGCCATTGAAAATACGTTAGGGCTTTAGCCCATGAGGCAATTCGTTCTCGATCCGTTTTTGTATCTCGGAAAAAGTTCCTCAGGGGCCGAAGCCGGGTGCTTGCAAGGCTTCTTTCGGCACGCCTGAAGGCCTGCCCTTTCAAAGCGCTGTTTTTCGACACACCTCAGGCCGTGCCCCTTCAACCTCGTACTGCCATCTCACCTTTATTTTTTGGATTTCTTTGTGACTTTACTCAACGGGTAAGCATCTTTGTGAAAGCGTCTCGAAAAGGGCGCAGGTCGGCAGCAACTCTGATTTCCAAGAAAGTCGAGGACGCATGCACGTAACCAGCTCAATTCATGATGGAGCGAGGGCTCCGGCCCGCGAGCCGAGCCTGAGCGAACGTTATCGCGACGTGAGACACACCTCAATGCGGCTCTGCTCTCCCCTCAGCATTGAGGACCACGCGCTGCAATCGATGCCCGACGCCAGCCCGGCGAAGTGGCATCTGGCTCACACTACCTGGTTTTTCGAAACTTTCCTTCTCACCCCCAACCTTCCCGGCTATCAGCCCGCTCATCCAGAGTTTCGCAATTTCTTCAACTCGTACTACGAGGCAATCGGCGACCGACCATTGCGCGCGTTACGGCACACGCTTTCGCGTCCGTCGCTGGCTGAGGTTCACTCGTATCGCGCTGCGGTCGATGATGCGATGGCTGAGTTCCTCAACTCCGATTTGGCGCCAGAAATTCGCGAGCTGATCCTGCTGGGGATTAACCACGAGCAACAACACCAGGAACTGCTGGTCACCGACGTGAAGCACGGGCTATGGACAAATCCGCTGCGCCCCGAGTATCGAAAGGGTGGAACCTGGGGCACCGGACCAGAAGAGGGGCGAACTCAGGGCGCCGGCCCGTTGAGCTGGAAGAACTTCCATGGCGGCCTTCACCTCATCGGCTCTGACAATGTGGGATTCGCCTTTGACAACGAAGGGCCGCGTCATCAGGTTTACCTCGCGCCGTTCCGGCTTGCGTCGCGGCTGGTCACTAATCGCGAGTACATCGAGTTCATGGAAGGCGGCGGCTATCGCAAAGCTGAGCTTTGGCTCTCGGAAGGTTGGGACACGGTGCGCGCGAACCAATGGAGCGCGCCCCTGTACTGGGAACAACGCGACGGCGAGTGGTTGCAATACACCATGGAAGGCTTGCAGCCGGTCGAACTCGATGCCCCCGTTTGTCACGTGAGCTACTTTGAGGCCGACGCGTTTGCGCACTGGGCGGGAGCGCGACTGGCCACCGAGTTCGAGTGGGAGGTCGCTGCGCAGCGCATGCGGGGTCGAAGGCAATCTGCTGGACAGCGATGCCTTGCGGCCTGCTGCCCGCTGAGTCGTCGGATGGGCTGACGCAGATGTTTGGCGATGTGTGGGAATGGACGGGCAGCGCATATCTCGGCTATCCCGGATTCAAGCCGGCAGCAGGCGCCGTCGGCGAATACAACGGCAAGTTTATGTGCAATCAGATGGTGCTGCGCGGCGGTTCTTGCGCGACGCCGCGCTCGCATATTCGTGCCAGCTACCGAAACTTTTTTCCGCCCCACGTGCGTTGGCAATTCATGGGGATAAGGTTGGCCAATGGCAACTAGCAAGCAACTGCAATATGCCGTCGATCCGGCAATGGCCCGCGAAGTTCGCGATGGCCTGAGCGCAATCCCTAAGCGTTTGCCCTGCAAGCTGCTGTACGACGATGTGGGATCGGCTCTATTCGAGCAGATTACCGAGCTGCCCGAGTACTATCTGACGCGAACGGAACGAGCTATCTTCGAAGACTACGCGGCTGAGATGCTGGAAGCCGCCGGAGCTTCGCTCACTCTGGTCGAACTCGGAGCGGGGACGGCTAACAAGACGCGTATCCTGATCGAAGAACTCCTACAACGTCAGACACGCGCTCTTTTCTATCCCATCGACGTGTCGCCGGCGGCGCTCAACGAGGCTGTGGCACAGATGGCGGCGCAATTCCCGCAGTTGCGCGTGAATCCGGTCGTCGCCGATTACAGCGGCGGTGTGCCGGCGCTCTCACGGATCAGTGGGCGCAAGCTGGTGCTATTCATCGGCTCGAGCATCGGCAACTACGATCCGCCGGAGGCGATTGCCATGCTGCGCCGCATTCGCCGCTCGCTTCGTGCCGGCGACGCTCTGCTGCTCGGCACCGATCTGGCGAAGAGCGCCAAGATCCTGGTCCCCGCATACGATGACGCGCAGGGGGTGACTGCCGAGTTCAACAAGAACATCCTGGCGCGCCTGAATCGCGAGCTCGACGCCGACTTCGACCTCGACGCGTTTCGCCATCTCGCGCTGTGGAACAAGCGCTGCTCGCGCATGGAGATCTACCTGGAGAGCACGATCGCGCAGTCGGTATTCATCCCTGCGCTCGACATGGATGTGACGATTCGCCGCGGGCGAACGCATCCACACCGAGAACAGCTACAAGTACACCGACGAGATGGTGAGTACCATCTTGAGCGAGTCCGGTTTCAAGCTGGAGCGGACGTGGTCCGATCCCAAGCGCTGGTTCGGGGTGCATTTGGCGCGGGTGTAGGGAGGGAAGGTTCCTAAAGGGTGGAAGGGCACGGCTTCAGCCGTGCCGCAAATTAGGTCATCGAAATCGGCTTTAGCCCCGGTTCGACCGCGGCTAAAGCCGACTTGTTTGGTTCGCGGTTCCGCTGGGCTGAAGCACAGCGCTTCCACCGCCCGACAGCGCCTCCCCTCGCAGCCACCCCTGCAATTCGGCGAGCGCCCGTTCGCAAACCATGGCGTGCCGCTGCTTCTTGTCGCGGATGCGGCGCCGGGTCGCCTCATCCAAAGGCATCAGCAGATCAAACGTGATGTTTGCCGGCTGGAAATTCTTCGCGTCGGCGTGACAGATGTAATTCACCAGCGCGCCGAAAGCGGTCGCTCGCGGAGGCGGTACCGGCTGGGCATCGGTCGCCAGCGCGCTCGCGGCCATTCCCGCCAGCAACCCAGTCGCAATTGATTCGACGTAACCTTCGACGCCTGAAATCTGTCCGGCAAAAATCACGTTCGGGTGCTGCTTCATCTGCAAAGTTTCGCCGAGCAGCGTGGGGCCGTTGATGTAGGTATTGCGATGAATCTGGCCGTAGCGCAGAAACTTGGCGTTCTCCAACCCGGGGATCATGCGCAGGATGCGCGCCTGCTCGCCAAACTTCAGGTGATTCTGAAAGCCGACCAGGTTGTAGGAATCGGCGCGCAGGTTTTCCTGACGAAGCTGTACCACAGCGTAGGGCATGTGTCCGGTCTTGGGATCGCGCAGGCCGACGGGTTTCATTGGCCCAAAGCGCAGCGTATCGCGACCGCGCCGTGCAATCTCCTCGATCGGCAGGCAGCCTTCGAAGTAGTTCAGTTTCTCCCATTCTTTGGCATCGACCGATTGCGCTTCGATCAGCGCATCGATAAACCGGTCGTACTCATCTTTCGTCATGGGGCAGTTGATGTAGTCGGCGGTGCCCTTGTCGTAGCGCGCGGCCATGTAGACGCGCGACATGTCGATGGAGTCGGCCTCGACGATAGGACTGATCGAATCGTAGAAGTAAAGTCTGTGCACTGCCACCGAGGCGAAGAATCTCGCGCGAGAGCGCGTCGGAAGTCAATGGGCCGGTAGCGACGATGGTGATGCCGTCGTTTTCATCGATGCGCGTGACCTCTTCGCGCACAACGCGAATCAGCGGCTCGCGGCCAATCGCTTCGGTGACGGCCTCGGAGAATTTTTCGCGATCGACGGCCAGGGCGTGTCCGGCGGGGACGGCAGTCTGTTGCGCGATCTGCATCAGCAACGATCCGGCGCGGCGCATTTCTTCCTTCAGCAGCCATGGCGCGGTGTTCTCGGTATCCGACTTCAGCGAGTTGGAGCAGACCAGTTCGGCAAAGTTCGCCGTTTGATGCGCGGGCGTCGAGCGCACCGGACGCATCTCGTACAACTCCACGTGCAGGCCGCGGCGAGCGCATTGCCACGCAGCTTCCGATCCGGCGAGACCGGCTCCGATGATGCGAATTGGTTTGGGCATGAGGGAACTTCGAGTGTAAACGGAATTGCGAGTACATGCGGCCGTAGTAATCCCACACATTCGAAAACCGCGAAGGTGTGGGGCACCCGAGATCGTGAAACGCTACGGCTGTTTGGGACCGGGTGAAGAATCGGGCGGAGTGACCGCTGTCGCCGGCTTAGCTGCTCCGGTCGCTGCAGCCGCGCTAGCGGGCGACGCGATAGAGAGCGGTTTTGAATTTTCATCCGGCGGCGTGGCTGCGATTGGCTCTTCCGACAGGATGTCGACGCGGACGGCGGTCAGGGTTACTCCCTTGAACTCGTCAAGAACCTTGATGCGCTCGATCTCGGCCATCGCATCGTCGCGCGACGAGAACGGGCCGCGTGCCAATACATCGGCACGCAGGGCCTGCGCGTGTTTCGGATCGGGCGGCGCGAAGCTGATGAACCATTCGCGCGCAGCGTTGGTTTGCATCACTTCGGCTCGACGAATGACGAAGACCGCAGCCAACGCTGCCAGCCCGCAGGCGCCGCCGGCCATCAGACGAAACGGGATGCCAGGACGGTCGAGGAAAGCCTGGATTTGGGGGAGCTTGAGGTCCTTGATGTAGCCCAGCACATAACCGGTGAGAAACGTCGACACCGCTTTGGTCAGCAGCGAAAACTCGCTCGCCTCATCTTTGCTGCTGGGCGAAATGACGATGCCCAGCACCCAGCCGAGCGCCAGTCCAAAGGTTGCCGATGCCACGCTATAGGCGAAGTCCCCACTGTTGGTCGCGACCTGCGCCGAGATGGTCAGCACGATGAGGTAGACGGCAATGAACAACAGAACAGCAGCCACCGCCGGCGGCGTGCTCGACTTGAGGAAGGCTTTGGCGAATGCGGTACCTGATCCCAGACGATAGGCGATAGCCAACAGCACAAAATAGGCGGCGATGACACCCAGGGCTGGACCGAGCAGACTGGAGAGAGACACAGAGTCGGGCATAGCTGGCCTCCTCAGGCATCGACAAAATTTCAAACCGGGGACTGCGAAACAAAATACACCGAATGCAGCCGGATGCAATGACAATTTCGCATCCGGGCGGCCGTAGGCTTCGTGCCGTCCGGCGCGGCACGTCACCACGCGGAACACGGACAGCACGGAGGAAGTCAAACATCCCGTCCCTCTGGCTGGCCTCTGCAAGCTCGGCCGTCAAATCGATCCAACGAGGCTGAGTCGCACGGGCCGCCATTTCAAAAGCCCCACCCGGGCAACTCCAGTCCGAATGGGGCATCTTGGCGCATGGCTCCAGGCCGATATCAGTGCACCTAATTCTTCACTGGCGGCAGCTTGGTCTGGTCTCCGGTATTAATGCAGGTGGGATGACCGAAGCCGCCGGCGCTGATACCAGTCCCGCCGTACGGATTCGGTGTGATGTCGTAGATGATGTTGTCAGGCCGCTGCGAATCGCCCGAGACGCCGCCTACGCCGAGCAGATGATCGAAGTGGAGATTGTTGCGAACGCGCCAGGCAATGTCGTGATCGGCGCAGGAAGTGTCTCCGCTGACACCGACGGCGCCGACAATCACGTGGCCCGGTCCATAAAGCGCCAGGCCGCCGCCGAAAACGTTCACGCCGCCGATTTTGTGTCCGACCATGGGATCGTTGTCGGTGCCATAGGCCGACGACGGCTGATCGTAAGCGACTTCAGTATCGACAGGATTGCTGTGCTGCAATCCGTAGAGACTGCCTCCGGGATTCACCGCCGAGTAGAGGTTGGCAGTGGAAAGCGACAGGCCGTTCTGCTGGCCCGATCCGTTGCTGTAAGAGCTGGCGTCGAGGCTGAAGGCGTTGGCGGTATTTGCCTTTTGCGCCGCGATGGCGCGGCTGCCCGGCCATTGCGCTCCGCGATTCACGCCGGAGAAGGCGACGGCGCAGACATTACCGTCACGATCGACAATGGTGGCCCACATCTGATTGTTGAGGCCGCTGGTTTCGGCTGCCGTTGCCGCTCGTAACGCGGCTTGCAAGGCACCGTGGTCGGGCAGGTTGCTGCATGCGTTGTTGTCGTTATTGTTGTTGTTGCCGGCGAGCGCGGGAACGCACATACCGGCGGCCAGAAACAATAGTAAAGTGTTTCGCAACCAATTGAGAATGGTCTTCATCGTATCTCTCTCCTTGTGGATTGGGTTCGGCCGGGCGGGGGAGAACACTCTACACCGTTTTGAAGAGAAACGAGAACGGCACCTTGGTGGAGGGACTACTACCGAAGGCGGATTGGTTCCCCACCGAGGACACGGAGTTCGTCGAGGAAGTCAGTTAACCACAGAGACATGGAGGCACAGAGAATCTACGGGCGCTTGAGAATAGAGGTCGCTTTGACATTCTTCCAGTTCTCTGTGCCTCTGTGGTGAAGACGATTTCACCCCAGCGCGATAATGTCGATCTCAACCAGCACGTCGCGGGGCAGGCCGGCGGCGGCGACGGTTGAGCGAGCCGGCGGAGCGTCGCCGAAGTAACGGGCGTAGACCTCGTTCATGGCTCCGAAGTTGTCCATGTACTTGAGGAACACCGTAGTCTTCACCACCTGCGCCAGCGAACTGCCGGCAGCGGTGAGGATGGCCGAGAGGTTCTGCAGCACGCGCTCGGTCTGGGCGGCGACATCGCCGTCGATGAGCTGCTGTGTGCCGGGGTCGAGGGCGATCTGGCCGGAGACGAAGACGAATCCGTTGGCCTTGATGGCCTGCGAGTAGGGGCCGATGGCCTTGGGAGCGTTATCGGTTGCAACAACTTGACGCATGTGCGGGGTGCCTCCTGGGGTCGCTATTCGCCATTCGCTATTCGCCGGATCAGCTAAGGCGCATGTTGTTATTTTAACCACAGAGACACAGAGGCACAGAGATAGTCAAAGTTATAGAAATTCGGAAGAACAAATCAACTTCAGTCGTCGTCCGATTTTTCTCTGTGTCTCCGTGCCTCTGTGGTTATCTAGTCTTCTCAGTGTCGTCGGTGAACTCGGTGGTGATCCCCTCCTCGGCATTCCCAAATTGGGAATGACCCAGAAGCGTTGCTACTGACCCAAAGCCAGCAATGTAGTTTTTACGTGTCAACTAGGAGAAACGCAACAATTCCGGGTAAACTATAGTAGTTAATAGACATATAAACTTCGCAATTAGTAAAGATTTCCCGCTCCTTGTGCTATAGTGAAACTAGAGTTGCAAATCGGGAGAGCGGATAGTACAGCTTCCCGCTAATCGAACCCAGCGAAAGCTGGGTTTTCGCATTTATACGTGTTCACGGGCCCGGCCAAGCGCCGGGCTTTTTTGTTGACGAACCCGGATTGGCGCTGAAGAAGGGCGAACCCGGGGACGAGCTACAGACGGCTGGGAGCGGGATATGACGATGAGCAAAACAGTTACAGGCGAGAGTCTGGCGAAAAGCAGCAAGTCCGTCGGGGAGGCTGCCGCGTCCACAGATCCAATCGATGTGAGCGAGCAACCCGAGGTTCAGGAACTTGCTCGGGCCGTGAAGCGCCCGAAGCAGTCGAAATCGCCGTACACGAAGTTCAAACGCCTGGAGAACCGGCAGAAAGCCGTGGAGCAGAACCAACGAGCGGTGTACGCCCATCTGGACAAGATCGTGCAGGAGAACATCAAGCTGGCCAAGAAAGGTAATTCTGCGATTGCGAAATTTCTATTCGATTTCGCCGGAATCAACCAGCTTCCCGCCCTGGTGGAGGCCTCTACGAAAGCCAGGAAGGCTGCTTCCGGCTGCGAACACAAAGCCGACGACGATCCGACAAAAGCTGTGCTGTCGTTTTACAAGAAGCTGGGCATGACGCCTCCGAAGCTGAAGCCGCCGAAGCCGGTGGAGAGCGAAGATAGCGAAGCGCAATCTGATGCTGCGGTGTAACCCGGATAGGCGCCTTCGACTCGTTAACATTTGTAATCACGAGGCCGCTTCGGCAGCGGGATCTGTTCTCGCAGGCGCGAAATTGCGTTACATCCGAGCAGACTGCCGCAGCGAAGAGAGAGCAGGTCCTTCGCTTCGCTCAGGATGACAAACAGGAAAAGAGGTTTAGCTAACGGCTGAAAGCTGACAGCTGACAGCTAGTAGTTCTTAGCTGGTAGCTGGTAGCTGGCGACTGGTAGCTCGCGGCTGGCGGCTGACACCTGATACCCGATGCCCATAAGTCTGTTTCACGTCGACACTGAATGCTCGGCAGCCCGAGTCGCGCGCGTCGCAAAGTCCGCACGGTAGAATCGAAAGAGTAAGGCCGAACCAGGCCGAGGAGCGACGCGCCGAATGGACATGACCTGGGTGACCGACCGCATTGCGGTAGGAGGCGGCATCTGGAATGACGAAAAGATGATCGAGGTGGTTCGCGCCGGGGTCACTCATATCGTGGACATGCAGATCGAGTTCGACGATACGAAACTGGCCGCGCCCTATGGGGTGAAGGTGCTGTGGAACCCCACCGACGACGATTTCCGTCCAAAGCCGCCGGGGCTGCTGCAGCGCGGCGTCGATTTTACTCTTGAGGCGCTGGAAGATGCGGAAGCAAAGGTGTTCATTCATTGTGCGGCAGGCGTACATCGCGCGCCCATGATGACGCTGGCGGTGCTACGCGCCCAGGGATGGCCGCTGCAAGACGCGATTGAGATTATCGAGACGCAGCGGCCAGTGGCCGACTTCGCCCAGGTTTACGTTGAGAGTGTCGAAGAGTTTATGAAGAGTTATGAAGCGGCGGAACAATAGCTGTCAGTTTTCAGCCATCAGCTGTCAGTTTTAGGTGTCAGCTATCAGACGTCAGGCATCAGCAAGCAGCACTGTACATCTGCTTCGGCTGAGAGCTGATAACTGACAGCTGAAAACTAATCGCTAATTATTAGTTACGCGTCGCTCATTTTCAGATCTACGAGGGACAAACACATGCATACCATTCGCCGCCCATATGGGCGGTTTTTTGTTGTCCTGATTGTGTGGCTCGCGTGTGTCGCACCGCGAGCGGTGGCGGCGGACGGAGCCGGCAGTCCTCCAGCGGCTCCGTCTGCCGAGGGAAGGCAGCTTTCAAGTGTCAGCCTTCAGGGGTCGGTTGCGAACAACGCACTGCGTTCTGCATTACCCAAGCCGCTGCACGCGTACTTCGACAACGGCCTTACGCTGACGCAGATTACTGATACCGTGTATTACGCCAATGGATCGAAAGCGAAGGGCACGCTGCTGATTTCATGGCCGTCGTTTACCACCGCGGGCCAGAACGTCGTAGCCGCGGGCTCGCTTGGAGTAACGCTGGGAGCCGATGGGTTATTCAGTGCCAGCCTGGCTCCGACTACCGGCAGTACTCCCACAGGCGTGTACTACACTGTGGTATATCAGCTGGGAGAAGGCGGCAGTTTCTTCCAGGAATGGTCGGGACTGTTTGTCGTACCCAGTGAGACCGGCGGCAGAATCTGCGTTTACTACCCACGTCTGCAACCGGGTCAAAGCAATGGCGAGCTGCGCCGTGAATGGGAGGCTCCGTTCTTCAACACCCTATCGCACGTCAGTTTGCGCGCGCTGCCAACGACTGACTCAAACGATGGCGAGACAGTGCTCTGCTATCGGAGCTACTTCCCTACCGAGCACGCGGCGGTGTACTGAAGGCAAGCCTACCCGGCCGATTCTCTTTCCTCCTGGACAAGATAGTCGAACAACGCCTGCAGCGCGGGCTGTGTGTCGGTGATCGAGTCCTGGATGGCATCGAGGTCGGCCTTGATCTCCATCAGGAGTTGCGCAAAGGAGCGGCGATGCTCAGGCGCGAGTTCGTTAAACAAGGGTAACGACTGCTGTTCGAAGGTGCGGCAACGAGCTGCGATTTCGGCGAGGTGATGCACCAGGTCGCGCGCACGCGGGTCATCCCCAAAGCCCAGCGCCTGCAGCTTCTCGGCAAGGCGCATCTGCAATTCGATCACGTACTCGGTTTCAGCGTCGCTCATGAGCGTGCGAGTGGCGCATTCAGTGAGATGCAATTCCTATGAAACTTACCATCGACAATAACGATAATAGAGGGCCACAGGACTATACACCCTACACGGACGCGACGGCGCTGCCGAAAATCTCGCGCAAACTGAATCGCGCGTGGCAGATGACAGCAGCGCTGGCGGCGGCCGATCCAAGCTTCGTAATACCGGCAAGCGGCGGACGCGTCGTCCTGCAACGGAGCGACGGCTACAAGCTGTTCACCGGCTATCTGACTGCCGCTCCAGAGCAGCAGCCGCTGGGATATGGGCAACAGGCGCGAGCATGGCGATACCTGCTTGTGGCGCAAGACGATTCGTGGCTGTTGGACCGTAACACCCTGGCCATTCGTCCTCCATTTGCCTGGCGCAGCGCAGGCGACGCACTACGCACCATCACGAATGATGTGCTTCCCGGGGTGCTTGACACCTCAGGCGTACAGGACTTCGCCAATGTGTATCAATACGCCACCAACGCGCAGAAGAGCTGGAGTGAGCACGCGCACGAGCTGGCGACGATGGTCGACGCCGACTACTTGGTGCAGGACGGCAAGCTGACCTTGCAGCCGCTGGGGCAGCAGAGCCTCAGCATCAATGAGAGCGATACAAAGTTCATGGCAGACGGGTTCGCCCTCGCTCTACCTGATCTTTTGCGCAACGACGTAACCATCGTTGGTGAATTGGAGCCTCGAGCTTTACGTGCGCAACTACTTCCTCGGCGACGGCCTGACGCTCAATTTCGGGCTGTCGGACAATCCATACGGCGCAACCTCGAGCACGTTGTTCCAGGAGAGCTATCAGGGTCCGGGACTTAGTCCCACATTGTGGGCACTGAGCGATCCTAATCATACGGTGTCCGTGCAATCCGGCACGCTGCACCTGAATGGGCCGGTCACGCTGAAGTTTGTGGAGCAGCTCGAGTTGGCGGGAGGGCTGCGCCTGCAACACGGTGCAGATATCTTTCAACTCGGCATCACAAGCAACAATCGGCGGAATCTATAACGGTACGGTTGGCGATGCGAGCTGCATTACGGGATTTCGCATCACGCCCAACGGCAGTAACAGCAACATCCAGGCTTTGATCAACGGCGCACCGACCGGGAGCGTGATCACGACTACACCCGGGCACCTGTATGCGTTTGCGACAGAGGTGCTGGCCAACGAGGCACACCGCGTTCACCAAAGCTACTACTCGTCGACTCATGGCCCTAATAACCAGAGAGGCGGTGATTCGGTTGGTGCCGGCGTGCGATTTGTACTTTCAGTGCACGATGTGGATCCGAACAATCCGGGAACGCTGGCAGCTCCGGCGACAGTGCTTTATGACGATGTGCAGTGGAGCACCCCATCTTTCGCCGCTTATGCTGTCGTGGACGGCAGCAGCGCGCACTTCGATCTGTCATTCACGCGCGTAACGCAGACTGCGGCGGCCGAGGTCCGCAGCATGAAGACGGGAGAATCCTTCCGCACGCGATTGACGGGGGCGCTGGCAGACGGTGGCGAGTGCTACGTCACGTCGTCAGGGAACCTGCACTTTTATCCGCCGTACCCGCCCGATCCCGGCGAGCAGATTGTGGTGGCGTATCGCGGCAGTGCGCGAGCGATGGCCCGAGTGCAGGACACAAACAGTATCAGCGTTCATCACAAGGGCGCCGACAACGGGCAACGCAGCTGCATAAAGCGACTGGCATTGCCGGCAGCGCCGAGCTCGATTGATTGTGAAAACGCCGCTTTGGCGGTGCTTGACGATGCTACGCAGATTGCCGCGCTAGGTTCGTATGAAGCGGTGAGCGACTTGCTGCCGGCGAACGACGTGATCGCCGGAATGCTGGTCCAGGTTTCGGCGCCATCGTGGCAGGCGCAATTCAACGCCTGGGTTCAGGACGTCGCAGTGCAAGTGCTCGATGTGGACGCCGACCGATCGCACTACTCCGTCCAGTTTGCTAACTACGCTGCGGCTGCGATGACCATGGAGTTCAACTCTGCGCTCCTGCCGGAACCGCTCACGACTGTGTTCACCGTGACTGGTCCGTCGTCGTCTCTCTACCTGCCGTCGCTGACGGCGGCCCAGGTGACGAACATGATCGCGACGGAGGTCAGTATCGACGCCGGCACCGCGCCGCCACCGGGTGGCGGCATAGAGGTACGCCGGTCCGATGGGGGATGGGGAGCGGGCAGCAACGGCAACCTGGCGGGCCGCTTTCCATCGCAGAGCTTCACATTGCCACGATTGTCACGAGTTCAGGACTACTACCTGCGCCAATATGACGCTTCGAATCCGCCGAAATACTCACGGTATTCGATGCTGCTGCACATCGACTACCCCTACGAATGAGATCAAGCCGCAATTTGCATTTCTAAAACAAGGAGCAATCAAAATGAACTTTCTCGCGAAGTTACTGCAAGGCATCTCGATGACCCCTACGATAATCACCGGCGTTGAAGGGCTGCTCGGAGCCAAGACCGGAACTGACAAGAAGAACGCAGCCTTGAACTTCGTGCAGTCGGCAATCTCGGTGACCGACGGCATTGCCAACAAGCAGATCGTCGACCAGGCGAAGTTTTCCGAGGGACTCGGCAACGTGATCGACGGAGTTGTCGCCTGCCTGAATGCGTCCGTCTGGGCAAAGAAGGCCAGCTAGAAAGACTTTCACCACAGAGATCACGGGGGCCACAGAGAAAAGCCTAAGAACTTTTGATAGGCTTCCCGGTGTACTCCGTGCTTTCGGTGGTGATTGCTTTGCTCACCCACGCACATTGGCGGATAATCAGGCATCTAAGTCTGAATGAAAAAATTGCCTGCCATACTGGTGATCGCGCTGGCGACCAGCCTCATTGTTACGGCGCAAGATTCCAGTCCCACTACTCCCACTGCTGCTCCCTCCGCCAGCCAAGCCGACAAGCAAAGCAACGCTGCGAGCGCAACACAAGACAACAGCGCGATCAGCGGCGATCAGGTCACTAAACCTGCTGGAGCCAAGAGCTCGACCGTAACCGGGTGCCTTAGCAGTCCCGATTCCGACGGGCACTTCGTGCTGAGAAGTATGCAATACCGTTCGGGACTGGAGGTAGTGGGCCCGAACGATCTCGAAACTGCTGCCGGACAAAAAGTAAAGCTCACCGGACAGTGGGTTCCGGCCCCTGAATCACAGAAGGCCGACGCCAGCTCGCAAGACGCTGCCAGCAAGAAGCCGAACCGACGTTTCCAAGCCACCAGCTTTGACGTCTTGGACGACAAGTGCCCGCCTCCCGCCGAAACCACACCTATCAGCAAGAAAAAGCAGAAGCAGAAGGCAGCCGCGGCCAATCAAAACTATCCTCAGTGACGCGGGTTCGACTAGCTGCCGATATCCTGAAAGGGAGGGCGTCAGGCTCGAGCAAGCAACAGAGCTGATTTGGCAGGCATCTCTCCTTACATTTCCAGCTAGAATGAGTCTAATGAGGCATATGAAATACGTTCTGTTCGCCTTGGCGATCATCTCGGCTTTGGCCGAAACGGCAGTGGCAGCCCCCCTCAGCAGCAGTGCGCGCACTGTGGTCCCGTCGGCAATTCAGCAAATCATTTCGGTGGATTATCGCGATCTGCGGAATTCTCCCAGCGCGCAAGCCCTGAAAGACCGCGTGATGCCCGACACGCTGAAGCAGTTCGAACAAGCGTTGCGCGCAACCGGCATCGATCCGGACAAAGATGCCGAGCAGTTGACCTTTGTCAGCTTCCGCGGCCAAAAGAACATGCTTTACAGCATCGGAATCGCGCAAGGTCCCTTCAAGCAAAAAGAATTCCTGCAGAAAGCTCGGCTGAAGAAGATCAAGCCCGAGAAGTACCTGCTTACCTCGATCTATCCTATGGGCTCCGGCATGAGCATGGCGTTCCTGGATCCTTCGACGATTGTGTTTGGCGACATTTCGGGGCTGAAACGAGCGATTGATGTTCGCGACAACGGTGCCGACTCGATTGAGAAGAACGCCACCATCAACGATCTGGTTACCGGCGTCGATTCAGCGGCGATATGGAGCGCGCTTGACCAGATGGGCACCCAGTACATGATGAAGTCGGCGCTAGGTCAGGCCTCTTCGCTGGCGGATTACGACGTCATCAAGAAGCGGCTGCTGGCGTCCGACTACATGATGAACTTCGATAACGGCGTGACATTCGACTTGAATGTGAAGACGTCTGACAGTATGACGGCCTCAAGCTTGGCGTCACTGGTGAAAGCCGGCGTGGTCTATCGCAAGATGTCGGGGAGCGACAACGAAAAGCTGGCGCTGGCGAACACGACGGTGGATAGCAGCAACGATGTGCTTCAGATGCACTTCAAAACTGATGACCAGCGTTTCCAGGCATTGTTGAAATCAGACCTGTTTGCCGCAGTATCGCACTGACGAGAATTCGTCCTGAATGAGGTTTCCTGGGCCCGGCGCTTTTGCATCGGGCCCAATTCATTTTCGGCAAGCCGTGATAGCAGATGCAAACCCTTCACAAGCTGATCTTCGCGGCGGCACTGGCTGCTACCGTGCCATCCGTTGCGCAGCCCGCCACTATCGATGCAGCGCGCTCAAGCGTTACAGTTCACGTTTACAAAACTGGCCTATTCTCAGCTCTCGCGCACAACCACGTCATCACGGCGCCGATCGCCTCCGGAGCGATCGACAAGGAGCATCGGAGCGTTTCCCTCACCTTTAGCGCGAATGCTCTTAAAGTCGCGGATACGGAAGGCAGCGAGTCCGATCACCAGGAGATCGAAGCCACTATGAAGGGTCCGACCGTCCTGAACGCCGCGCAGTTTCCCGTAATCGACTTTCAATCCAAAAGGGTAAACGTAGCGACTCCAGAGTCTTATCAGGTGATCGGCGACTTAAAGCTGCACGGCCAGACGCGGGAAATCACGCTGCCGGTGGTTTTCTCGGGAGGAGTGTACAAAGGCTCAGTCCATCTAAAGCAGACCGACTTCGGGATCACGCCAGTAAAGATTGCAGGCGGAGCGGTACGCGTCAAAGATGAGATCGAGATCGACTTCGAGATCGCAGCTCACTAGAAGACCGCCGCATGGAGCCGACCGGAATCCTGAATCCAACTAGAGAAGTGCCCCCCAGCCAGTGGGCCGGGGGGATTTGGTTGGGCGCGTGCGAAGTCTCAAAAGCAGGCCATTCTGGAAGCAGCCGAGTTGCGATAGCGGTGAACCGAGTCCCGAGCATCGTGCTTCAGTTTGGGTGCTGCCGCAAGCGCCAGAATGCGCCGCAATGACTAAAGCCAGCAGAGGCGAACCAGAGTTGCGGACTTTCTAGCGCTGACCCCACTTCAGTTTGTTCCGCAGCACTTCAAAGAACGTCCGCCGCACGCGCATCAGCCTGACGTTGTGGTCAGCGCGCCGGCAAATGATGCGGTCCCCCTGTAGAACCGGCATCCCAACCTGCCCGTCAATCGACAAGAAAGCTTGTTCATGCCCGCTCTGCACCAGCAATTCGACCTGCGCTTTGTCGGTTACGACCAGCGGCCGATGGGTGAGCGAGTGCGGACATACCGGGGTGACGACGAATGCCGCCACCGACGGCATCATAATGGGGCCGCCGGCTGCCAGCGAGTAGGCAGTCGAGCCGGTGGGCGTGGCGATGATGACCCCGTCAGCCTTGTAGCTAAATACGAAAGTGCCGTCGATGAGCAGGTCGAAATCGACGAGGCGTGAAATCGCGCTCTTGTTCACGACCACGTCATTCAGCGCAAAGTGCTGCGCCATACACTCCTCGGAGCGAATCAATTGGCATTGCAGGACGGACCGCTCTTCGACAGGACAGTGTCCCTGGTTGACAGCTTCGAGCGTGGAATACATCTCGGCTAAGGGCACCTCGGTGAGAAAGCCCAGGGAGCCAAGATTCACGGCGAGGATGGGAACATCAGCGTGGGCTACCGCGCGCGCCGCCGATAACAGCGTACCGTCACCGCCTAACACCAGCACAAAGTCGGGATGCTTGTCCCCTACCTCGGTGCGGGACACGACTTCTGCGTGGTCCGTGACGTACCCGGCAGTTTCATGGTCGAGATAAAGATGGTAGCCGTGCCGGCGAAACCAAGCGAGAATATCTGGCAAGATGCTGGCCAGCTCCGGCTTCGACGGCTTGGAGATGATAGCGGCAGACTTCATTGTGCGAAGCAATCAGTGTACAGCAGCGCTTTTGCCGGGCGGCGCGAACACGGCATGCAAGAAGAAATTCGCGGTTGCCTTCCCCGCCCAGAATGGGTGATTCGATCGACTCGACTTCCCTGCCCCCAAGTTCCTCCACAGCCGCGGCCACCTTTCGCACCGCCGACTGCTGCGCTTCGGAATCGCGAACGATGCCGCCCTTACCCACCTGTTCCCGACCAACTTCAAACTGCGGCTTTACCAGCGTGACCAGATCAAGCCGCGTCACGCCCGACTTGAGAACACATTCGAGGACAGCCGGCAGCACCAGCGTCGCTGAAATAAACGAGACGTCCATCGCGATCAGTTCGATGGGTTCGCGCGGAGTATCGATGGGCCAGAGCTGTACAGGGGTGAGATAGCGGGCGTTGGTCTTCTCCAGCAGACGCACGCGCGAATCCAAGCGCAGCTTCATGTCGAGCTGTCCATAGCCGGTATCGATGGCGATGACCTGGCGCGCGCCGTTCTGCAGCAGGCAATCGGTAAAACCGCCGGTTGAAGCGCCTACGTCCATACAAACTACGCTCTCGCACATCAATGTGCCAGTGCGCGAGCGCGGCCTGCCAGCTTCAGCCCGCCGCGGCTCACGTAAGGAAGATCGTCGCCCAAGACGCGGATGGCTGCATCGCTCGCGATCGCCGCTCCCGCCTTATCGACCTTCTGCTCATCGACCAGTACGCGGCCGGCAAGAATCAGCGCCTGGCCGCGTTCCCGCGACGGAACCAGTCCACGCTCCAAGAGCAGCCGATCGAGTCGCACCTTCACCGCGCCAGCGTACCACGACACACCTCGAGCCGGGCACAGCGGTGATGTGCACATGGCGTGAGTCATTCTGCTACCAGCTCAGAGAAAATGCTCGTTCCATCGTGCGACTTTCGTCCTTTTCCACAACCTATTCACACTAACGTTGGAAAACGTGTTTCAACGCGAGAGAACGGCAAGATAAACTTTCGTCGCGCACTCTCGCGATGAAGATCATCAAGGTTTCATAATCTTCCCTTACAATACGAAGGCGATCCCAAGACCTTTTCGCATGGCAACCACCTTCAGGAATTTCGAGAACCCAGCCCCAACGCCCGGCGCAATCGCCGAACCGGCTTCCACCGGAATCGTTCCCGGTCCCGAAGTCACGGCCTCACCCTCCGATCCCGCCATGCTGCGCAATCTCTATTCAGGGATGTTGCTTTGCCGCATGGTCGAGGACCGGGCTGAGCAACTGGCGCAATTGCAAAAGTTGACGCAGCCGCTCAATCTGCGGCGCGGACTCGAAGCGACCGTCATCGGCAGCCTTGTCGAACTGCGCGCCGGAGACGCCATTTCCTCTGAACCGAGTTTTGCCGCACGCCGGTTCGCCGGTCAGCCGCTGGGGCTGTACTTCGCGGAACTCTGCGGCGTGCGCGCGGAATACCTGGCTTTTGCGCCGGATGCAGCTGAGGGCGCGATCCACCTTCTTCCTCCGCGCAGACCATCGCGACGCAGATGAATCTTGCGGCTGGCTACGCGCTTGCGCAAAAGAAGCTACAGCGCCGGAACGTAGTGGTGGTGCTGTTGCCCGAGGCGAACAACGCTCTAGGCTACTGGCATGAAGCCGCGACCCTCGCCGCAGGCGAGCGCCTACCGATGATCTTCGTTTCAATCAGCAGCGCGCCGGCAACCGCTATGGGAAATAGCGATGCTCGTCAACGCGCTGCAACCTACGGCATACCGGGAATCGCCGTGGATGGTGGCGACGTGGTGGCCATGTGGCGTGTCGCGCAGGAGTCGATTCACCGTGCGCGCGCCGGCGCGGGTCCCACCCTCATCGATAGTCACGTCCCGGCCCGGGAGGCGAACTCACGAGCGGACGGCGGCGATCCGCTTGACCGCATGCAGCACTATCTGGACAAGCGCAAATTATGGAAGCAGGCGTGGAAGGACGAGCTGACGCAAAAGTTCGCCGCTGAGATTGACGAGGCCCAGACGTTCTTTCGACAGAGCTCTGAAACGCAATAGATTCGAGCCATGCCTGGCCGACCTTTTTGCGGAGGGAACAAACTGCAGGTCCCTCGACTCCGCTGCGCTCCGCTCGGGATGACACACAATGAGGACGGCGGCCGTGCTGCGATACGAGGCGCGCGTTAGATCCCGACAGCTTCGTAGCCGCCTTCGTCGGCTAAGGGGCGCTTGAACTTTCGCGACTCATAGGGATTGCGATAGGTTGAGCGACGCTTACGGCGCAGCGCAAATCCTCCCCAAACTCCCAATCCAAGCACCAGCGTTGCCGCGAGAACTCCGGCCGCGGTCTTGCCGGGGTTCTCTACGATCGGTCCCGCGAAGCGACTGCTAATGAGAATTACGCGCCCGGGCAATCCCATCTCGCGACGGAAGTTGGCTATGCTGCGCCGCCCACCGCGCTCCAGTGCGCGATGCGCTCGCCAGAGCAATTGCGGGGAAGGCAGCGAAAGGTCCTCGACCGCCGCACACGATCGCGTGATCCTTTCCTTCGTCGCGCTGCAACTCGAGCAGTTCGTCAAGCGCCGCGTTGATAACGGAGGCTCGTGTGCCCAACGAGCGAAAGGCAATTCGGCCGCTCTTGTCGATGATGAACGTCGGGTTTGGCAGCTTGCCGTATTTGCGATGGATGTTGCCGTCGACCTCATCCACGATAATGGGGATGTCGACGCTCTCCTCCTGGCGAAGCAGTTCGGCGGCCTTGACCTTCTCTTCGTAGGAACCATGCGCTTCGAGTTTTTCGCCAGGATGCGCCTCCCTTGTGTACACGAAGAAGAATTCAACGTTCGGGTCGCGATCGGTGTAGAGGTTGTTCAGGCCAGGCAGGGAGCCCGCCGTCTGCGGACAAGTCGCCGACCCGAAGGTCAGGACGATGTTCTTGCGTCCGCGAAAGTCCTTCAGGTGAACGGTGTCGCCTTGCAACGTGCGACCCACAAAGTCGGGAGCGCGATCGCCAGGCCGTGGCGCGCCACCGAGCTGGCTGGTTGCCAAGTCGCGCAACAGTCGGTTGCGTTGAAACGTTTCGTAGTTGTATTTGCTACCGAACATAAGAACCCCATTCAATCGAGATTCGACTCTTCATATTATTACGCCCGCTAAACCAGCGCGCGCCTCTCGCTCTCCGCCCCAGTTACGATGCCGGGTGTCGCTTGCCCGTTTGCTTTGTTGCAATCACATGACAAACTGGCAGCCGCGCTTGCCGCCGGGTAAGCGCGCCCGTAGAATCGAATCTCCGTAACTGGGGCGAGGCGAAAGATGGCACCTTTGAACGTAGGTGATGAAGCGCCGGATTTCGATCTGCCGGCGGTCGTAGGCAATATTCGGCAGCGCGTAAAGCTGAGTGAGTATCGCGGCAAGAATGTTGTTCTGGTCTTTTATCCGGCCGACTGGACGCCCGTGTGTACGGCGGAGTTGCCGGCCTTTAACGCCGAACTGGAGAAGTTCGCGGGCTACAACGCAGACGTTATCGGGATCAGCGTCGATTCCATTCCCAGCCACACCGCCTGGCAGAAAAAAGAGATCGGGATGCTGAACCTTCCGCTAGCCAGCGACTTCTTCCCCCACGGCGACGTGGCGGCGAAGTATGGAATTCTGCGCGAAGGTGATCCGCTGCCGGGAGTCAGCGAGCGAGCCATTTACGTGGTCGACAAACAGGGAAAGATCGCGTTCGCCAAACTTTATCCGCTAAACCGCGCTCCTGAACCGGAAGAGATCATCGACGCGCTGAAGAAATTGTGATGAACCCGGCTCAGGGCAGATCAAGAGTAAGTGCAGTCTGGGTGGAGCACGCCCTTCAGGCGTGCAGCAATCGCGCCTAGGATCGGCGGCTCAGCCGCTGAGGTGAGAGGTTGACCTATACCTCAGCGGCTAAAGCCGCATGCCCTCCAGTGCCGCGCATTTGTACGCCTGAAGGGCGTACTCCACCCGGGTAACCCGTCTGGCAGCGGCTTATCTGGGTCGTGGGCTGCCCCGGAAGCCACCGCTCCCGCCGTGGAATCCGCCGCCCATCACGCCAAAGTGGCCGGCAGGAGCACCCGCATGAAAGCCGGTCATCGGCCGCGACCCACCGACGCGTGGCACGCCCGGATGCCGCACACCTACTGCTCCGGCTATCGGCCGATGGTAGTAGCCCCAGCGATACGGATAATATCCGCCGCCGTAAAAGATCGGGCGCATAGGACACGAATCCCGGCGAATAGAATCCCCAGCCAAACGGGCTGTACAAAACTCCGTTACCGGGAATCCAGGTATACGACGTAAAGAACGGATCCCAGTACCAGCCTGGTCCGTACCAACCAGGGCCGCCGGCGTAGTACGTGCGGGCCGCATCGACATTGGCTTCCGCCAGGTACTCGGAGCGTAGATTGCTGAAGCGATACAGATCGCTCTGCTCGTACGACTTCTTATCGAACTTGCGCGACTTCAGCTTTCCGCCGGCATTCAGGTCGACCTCGTGGCCGCCTTTAACCTTCACGTTCTGGTCGGCATCCTGCACCAGCGCTTCGCCCTTGAACACTCGCACCGCGCCACTGTCGGCGTCAAATCCATACAGACCGGTCTTGAGCAGCTGCGTGGTCGCGCCGTCGCTGGCAATGCGCAGCAGGTTGTCTTTGTGAATCTCGGCGACCTCGACCATCGCCTGCCCTTTGTCGATGCGAGCTTCCGTGTTGGTCAGGTTCGACGAGACGAGTTGCGCCTCGCCGTTGTCGCCCACCCGCAGGAACACGCCTGGAGTAAGCAGGATTTCCGCCTTACCGTTCTGGGTGTCGAGTGTCTCTCCGGGCTGAAGCTCTACGGAACCGATCTGCTTGGCATTCAGCGACTGGTCACCTACATTTGCCTGTCCCTCGACATAATTCAGAGTTCCGGGCAGCGCTGCATTCGCGGCCCAGGCGGGCACGCTCAACATTGCTGCCAGGACCAACCCACCGAGGGCTTTCCACCATGACAGCTTCATATTCTTTTCTTTAACCTCTATTTAATTAGATGGGATTACGCGTGTTTCGACGCTGCCGGAGTACGGTGCTCAGGACGCACTAAGAGCCTTAGTTGCATAGGGTTGCAACTCGCGAGCAAGGCTTAACCATTCTTAACTAGCGCGGTCTGGGCTCTCAACTTGATGACCGTTGTGCGGTCAGCCCCTTCCGCAGCACCCGTTCGATCGACTCCCGTAGCTCCAGCGCGGCAAGCTCGTCCTCGGCCACCCATTTGACTTCGCTGACGTCGCTGCCCGCGCGCGCCTCGCCCCGCGTAACGCTGCACAGGTAGTCGATCAGCACGAAGTGATATTGGGTGCGACCCTGCTGGTCGTTGAAGATGCTGTCGAAGACCTCCAGCACTTGCTGGGGTTCGACTTGCAGGCCGGTCTCTTCCAGCACCTCGCGTCGCACGCCGTCGTGCAGCTTCTCGCCCAGTTCCAGGACGCCTCCGGGAACCGACCACTCGCCTTTGAGCGGCTCGGTAGCGCGACGGACCAGCAGCGCACGCCCCTGGCTCACGATGACGGCGCCTACTCCAAGGATCGGCCGGTCGGGATAGTCGCGCTTCATAGGAACGGCGTTACTGGGTGAAGAAGTCGCTTGGGCTGAAGTTCGAAATTCGCCATCCCTTTGGTGTCTGCGTCAGTTGCAGACTCATTTGTGTGCTGCGTCGCGTCGGCAGTTGACCGCCGTCGAGGGGAGTGGCTTCCAAATCGATTTCGCAGGTCATGGAGGCATGGTGATCACTAGAGCTGGCTTGCAGTATCTTGTACCGGAATCGCACAGCCGCATAAGCCTCGAGCAACGCCTTCATCTGGTCTCGGAACTGGGGGTAGTCCGGAACCGTCTGCTCATCGAAGACCGAGAGAACCTGCTTGAGGTCGAGGCTCTCCATTCCGGCCTGCAATGGCTCCAGAACATCATGAGCCACCGCCTCCTGCAGGTCGAGTGGCTGCTGGGCAGCCTGGGCCGGCGCTTGCGCTGTATCGTCCGCAGCGGCTGCGTTTGGCTGCTGGGCCACACCCGGCACCGCGGCCAACACCATAGCCAGAAGGGCCGCCTTCGCCGCGACATCTAACGGATTTAGCCACAATTCCCCTCAGGGTGCATAATACTGACTTGCGCTGCTGCCCGCGTAGCACAATGGTGTGAATGAGTTGGGAAAAGCGGTCCGGGCCCGGCGAGGAGCCAAACCGCCCTCTGGTGAGGCGGATCGAGAGCTTCCGGCGTGGCTTGGGGCCAGACAACTTTCGGCAGGCAACCGGGTTACAAGCGATGTGGGCAGCATCGCGCTAAATCGTGTTGTTCCAGGGGCGAGATCCCCGCAGTGTGGCACTCCGGTGTTAGTCGGCGCGGATCAGGGACGATTGAGCGATCCAGGCATGCTTCAGGTGCTGAGTGACGCGGAGGTCATGCTGCGCGTGGCCGCCGGGGACGACTCTGCGTTCGATTATCTGGTCGAAAAATATCGCCGGCCGATGATCAGCTTCATGTATCGCATGACGCGCAATCAGTCGGTGGCAGAGGAACTGGCGCAGGAGGTTTTCCTTCGGGTTTATCGCTCCCGGCAGACCTATGCGGCCAGCGCCAAGTTCACTACCTGGTTGTATCGCATTGCGACCAACCTTGCGGTGAATCACGCGCGCGATAACAAGTACGAGCGCCCGGAGAATACGGTTTGTATCGATGAGCCGGACAGCGAAACCGGCATGACGGTGGATGTGCCCGATCACAGCCTCAACGCCGAGCAGGCGATCCTGCGGCGCGAGCGGCTGGATGCGATCCGTAAACACGTCGACGCTCTGCCTGAGCGCCAGCGCCTGGCCGTGATCATGCACAAGTATCAGGGGTTGGATTACAAGCAGATTGCCGGCGTTCTGAAATTGAGTGAGTCGGCAACCAAGTCGTTACTGTTTCGCGCCTACGAAACTCTGCGCGAAACCTTGAAGTCGTTTATTTAGCGGTGTGCAGGAAGTGGCATTATGAATTGCGAAAAGCTTCGTTCGGAATTGATGGAAGCGGTGCTGAGCGGTCCGGAAAAGATGAGCGCCGGTCTGCGCGAGCACTTGCATGGGTGCGCGGCTTGCTCGGAAGAACTGGCCTCGTTCCAGCAAACCATGGCCTTGCTCGATGAGTGGCAAGCGCCGGAACCGTCGCCCTACTTCTCTTCCCGTTTGCGCGCACGCGCGCGGGAGGAAGCGGCGAAGCGCTCGTTCCCATGGATGGGTTGGGTCCGCCGCCCGATGGTGGCTACCGCGGCTGCCGCTCTCATCGCGCTCGGAGCAGGCTTGCTGGAAACTGGGCACTTCAATCTGGGACGGGTGACGATGGCCGGCAACGATGGCGTGGTTCGAACTTCCACAACCACGACTGCAGTCTCTGACCTGCAGTATTTGGACGGCCATGCCGATTTGTTTTCCGAATTTGACGCTCTTGACGGACAATCACAGACGGAGTAAAGGAATAGAGCTGTGCGTGTGTGCAGAATCATTCTGGTTGGCCTGATGGTTACATCAGGAACGCTGTCGTGCCTCGCCTATCCGGGCTGGCAGCAGCAGCACCGGAACGAATCGCCACCACCCGGACACCCCAATTCACAGGCTGGCGGGCAGTTCCACGTGAACGGCCCGGGGCCACATCGCGGTGATTGGCTCCGCCAAAATTTCAACAAGCCGGTGCCCCAGCAGGAGCAACAGCTTCGGCAGGATCCGCACTTCCGCAGTCTCTCCCCCGGTGAGCAACAGAAACTCATCGATCGGTTGCACCGGTTCGACAATCTCTCGCCCTGACGAAAAGGCGAAGGTGTTGAATCGCATGGAGTCGTTCGAGCACCTGACGCCGGACCAGCAGCAGAAGGCGCAGGGACTGTTCCAACGTTACAAGGCCATGCCGGCGGACCGTCAGAGCAAGGTCAATCAGGCCTACCGTCAGTTGCGTGACCTGCCGCCTGATCAGCGGAACCAGCTCCTCAACTCCAATGAATATCGCAGCAACTTCAGTGACGAAGAGCTCAATGTGCTGCGCGGTATGAGCGACCTGACCGCCCAGAACCACTGAGCTCGCTGACACCTTCGCACTCGAAAATCTGCTTCATCATTTAGCATTCATTCTTGATGCACGCCGTCTTTGTCGTGCCCCGCTTCTATCCCTATCGCGGCGGCTACGAAAACTCGATGCTGTCGATTGCGCGCTGCCTGGTCGAGCGAGGGCATCGTGTCACGGTCTTCACCACCACGGCGCAAGACCTCGAATCGCTCTGGCTGCCTGGATTCAAGACCTTTCCTGCCGGCGATTCTACCGTTGATGGCGTCAGGATTCGGCGCTTCCCGGTGTCTTACAACCGATGGGCCCGCCGCGCGTCGCGCTTCCTCGGCTTGGTTCCGTATTGGCGCTGGAAGGCCCCGTTCTGGCGACCTTCGTTTCACGTCCCAGGATTGCGCGCTGCGCTGCGCAGCCTTGATGCAGACCTCTTTCACGTTGGCCCCTTGCCTTACAACAACCTGATCTACGCCGGAATCGAAGCGGCGGAACATCGCCGGGTTCCCGTCATCGCTACTCCTTGCACGCATCTGGGCGAAGAGGCCAACACAGAAGTAGCGAAGCACTACGTGCAGCCTTATCAGATCGAGTTGTTACAACAGTGCCGGCGAGTGCTTTGCATGACGGCCGCCGAGCAATCGAAGTTGATCGAACTGGGAGTTACGCCCGAGAAACTCGCGGTCTACGGCCTGGGCTTCGACATGAAGCTCGCCACCGGCGGCGATGGAGACCGCATTCGTGCGCAGCACGGAATCACCGGGCCTGTCGTTCTTCACCTGGGCATGAAGGCCTACGAGAAGGGCTCGATCACGCTGATCGAAGCGATGAAGCAGCTTTGGAAGTCCGGCTCTGACGGCTTCGCTGGTGATGGCAGGACCGAGCCTGCGCGCGTTTGATGAGTACGTAGCCCAGAATGCATCGAACTCACCGCACTTCGTCAATCTGCCCCCGTTTGCAGACGAGCAGAAGCGCGACCTGCTGGCCGCCGCCGACATCGTTGTGCAGCCGTCGCGCGTGGAATCGTTAGGACTGGTATTGCTTGAGGCGTGGGCGAATGCCAAGCCGGTGATCGCGGCTGATATCGCCGTCTCGCGTGAGCTGGTAACGAGTTGCGACGGCGGTGCGCTGGTTCCGTTTGGCGATGCTACGGTCCTGGCTCAGCAGATTACCCGCCTGCTGAATGACGATCAATTGCGAAACAGTATGGGCCAGCGCGGGCAGGCTTTCGCGCAGTCCTACGATGGCGACAAGCTCTGGCCACGTTATGCAGAGGAGTTCGAGCAACTGGCGCAACAATAGAGCCAGTGCAGTTCCTGCGCGCGGGTAGAGCGGCGCTTCAGCGCTGGGTCGAGTCGCGAATATGCCGCGAGTCCCGCCAGGGACGATATATGAACTTTGCAACATGTCGTGCGTCACCGATTCAATCCAGAGGGATCAAATAGACGGGTGCTCGGGTTTCCGATTCGTCTCGTGGAGTGAGAGCAGGTCTCAAGCGCCGTCACGGATGTAGGTCGCTCCACTTCATAACCACCGGTTGTGACTGGCGGCAGCTCATTCTGGGAACAGCACGATCTCCGTCGGGTTTCAACGTTCCCCGATCTCACTCAATCCAAACAACGGATTCAGTGGCGCGCCCCGGCTACTAACGACTGCCAGTGTTCAGATGCTCGGGATTGTCTGGAGTTTTCGTCTGCGCAGCGGACAGCATATCTAAGCCCAGCGCTTCAGCGCTGGGTCGAGTCGCGAATATGCCGCAAGTCCCGCCAGGGACGATATATGAACTTTGCAACGTGTCGTGCGTCACCGATTCAATCCAGAGGGATCAAATAGCCTGCAACCATGTCTCACACCCACGCTTGGGTTCTCGTCCACGTCGTTTTCAGCACCAAGGAGCGCGCCAACCTCATACCTGACGTCAGCGAACTGTGCCGCTACATAGCTGGCGTTGCCCGCGCAAAGAAGGTGACATTGCTTGCGGCCGGAGGAACAAGTAACCACGTGCACCTTCTCGTCGCCTTGAATCCGGTTCTTTCGTTGTCGAAGGCGGTGCAGGAGATAAAAGGAAACAGTTCGCGGTGGCTGGGCGAACACGGCGTGAAATTCGCCTGGCAGGAAGGCTACGGAGCCTTTGGAGTGAGCCAATCACGCAAGCAGCCGGTGGCCAATTATATTGGCGGGCAAGAGGAGCACCATCGCAAATGGACATTCGAACAGGAGTTCATGACTCTGCTCCGCCGATCCGGCGCCACCTACGACGAGCGGTACGTTTTCGGATGATCCATATGTCGTCCCTACCGGGACTCGCCTTGCTACACCACGCCGCCCAGCGTTAAAACGCTGGGCTCAGATATGCTGTCCGCTTCGCGGACGGTTTCTGCGTACCTGGTGTTAAATCGCCATTAAACTCAGAATCCCCAAATCTTTCTCTTCCGTGTCCAGAGACGAGGAGCTTTGGTTAGGACGGGTGGCCCACATTTCGCTTCAGTCGGGAAATTTGGGTTCATGATTGCCGGGTGCCCCCCTCAATCCTTCATTTGGATTGAGTGGGATTCGCGAACGTTGAACCTCCACAGACATGTCGTGCGATCTACCAGGGCCCTCCGCGCCGTTCAGGTATATCCGAGAACTGAATGTGATGAAGTGAAGAGAAGCCCTGAGGTAGTAGCGTTTCAGACCCTGCCTTCAATCCGTGAGAGTAATCGTCTGTGTGGTACAACGTCTGTGATTTCGCACCGTCAACCTTATGTTTCCCACTCATTCCAAACGAAGGAATGAGTGGGGCACCCGACACGTTGTCATCTGTTTGTCTGAGATCAACGCACAAATACTTCCACACCAGTGACCCATTTGTGACACCCACGCAGTGCTCCCAGCCTACTCTGCAGTTGCGGTGAATCGAATTCATTGCAATACGAAATTTTCGGAGCATTCGACATGGAAAAAGAAAACTCCCCCACCATTGCTCTTCCTGAGCAGCCAATCGAATCTGAATCCGTGCCAGAAAGAGGCACCAAGAATCGTCGCTCATTTCTAAAGGGAATGGGGGTCGCCGGCGTGGCTCTCTCTGCGGCGGCCTTACTACCCGAGATTCTTTCCGCGGATGACCGCATCACCGGTATTTCCGGCGGCGATGCGGCGATTTTGCGGTTTCTCGCTGCGGCCGAGATCATCGAGAGCGACATCTGGCAGCAGTACAACGAACTCGCCGGTATCCAGGATGACGAGGTGCCCGGCGGCTCGGGAAATCCATTGTTTACCGAGGCTGTCAGCCAGCTCGACGGAGACATGGATCAGTACATTCACGACAACACCGACGACGAGCTCTCGCACGAGACATTCATCAACGCCTATCTGGTTTCAAAGGGTGCTGAACCTGTTAGCTTGGACCGTTTCCGTACTTTGCCGAGCAGCAAAGCTACGGGCGCTCAGCAGATCGGCCGCCTGACAAACCTGATGCAGCTTACCGTGGACACGAGTTGGTGGACGCGCTATCGCAGTCGCAAGGGCAATCCGGATCTCGGCACCACTTTCTTCCCCAACGCTGTTCCCAGCCTGGCGGTTGGCCAGCATCCCGCGATACCACGCACCGATGACGACGTGCGGCCGTCTGCGCGTACCAATGCGGTCGTCTCCGACTTCACCCAGGCCATCGCCAATACCGCTGGCTTCCACTTCGCATGGATCGAGCAGGGCGGCAGCAGCTTGTATCCGCAACTGGCGCAGCGCGTAAGCAGCGTCGAGGTGCTGCGCATCCTGCTAAGCATTGGTGGGACGGAGATCATGCATTTCCAGACCTGGCATGACAAGGCCGGCAATGCTCCGCCGTTGGCGAACGTCAGAGATCCCAAGACGGGAGTCATGGTGACTTTCCCCGACTTGAACTCTCCCCCTTTTGGCGGAGAGGACTTCCAGACGAATCTCATTCTCCCGGAACCAACTACTTTCTTGAGCGCCAGCTTTCCGGCGTGCTCGATTGTTCGTCCGACGGCGACCAAGGGCGCGGCAACCGCAGCGCTGCGAGCGCTCACTGCGGACGGCCTCTTCATTGGGCAGTCTCAGGACTTCTTCCGGTTCATGAGCCAGCTGGCGATAGAAGCCG
The DNA here is from genome assembly GCA_963819645.1 of uncultured Acidobacteriaceae bacterium. Classification (GTDB taxonomy): domain Bacteria; phylum Acidobacteriota; class Terriglobia; order Terriglobales; family Acidobacteriaceae; genus CAVVDY01. The sequence continues at coordinate 108,761 of CAWFWZ010000001.1, read as the reverse complement.
ACGAAGCACAGCGAGGCTCAACCCTGGTGTGAATTTCTGGCCACTGATAGAGCAGGCGTCGATGGTCAGGATTAGGTTCATCGGCGCCTGTAAGAAGATCAATACTCGCGCGCATTGAGGAACAGATATGTTCGAAGGTCATATTTCAGCCCATGCACATGCTGGTGATCATGGGAATCGCTCTGCTGGTGTTTGGCCCAAAGAAACTGCCCGAGTTGGGCAAAGGCATTGGAGACGGTATCCGCAGCTTCCGCTCGTCGATCAAGGAAGACGGCGGCGAGAGGGCCGTGGCAGCTTCAGAAGAGCCTAAGTGAGAATGGATCTATTCCAGCTCTTCCGGCTGGATTCCGATGTTCTTCTCGCCCGCGGCCTTGCGCTCCCAGTAGTTCTTCAGCCAGGCTTCCCAGCTCTTGCCGGCAGCCATGTCGCGTCCGCTGAAGACGAGTGCCGCGATGTCGGAGTACGGAATTGAGGTCTTCTGGTGTGAGTCTTTGGGAATGATGCGCACGACAGAGTCGGCCAGCGTCGTTCCGTTGCGGCGATCGAAGATGTAGCCTTCGATCTTCGAACCGTCTTTGCGCGTGATGGTCACGTCACCGCGATAGTCAAACGCCTTCTCCAGCGCCGCGCGAATGTCCTCTTCCGACGCTAGCTCGGGAATCCAGCCTTCGATCTGCTCGTGCTCGGGTGCCCCATCCTTGTCCTCCGGTTTTGAGGACAGGGTGGGAACAACTTCGTTGTGCATGTGTTGCGGTTCAGACATAAACACGCTCTTTGCTATTCGCCGTTCGCTAAGTCAATTAACCACAGAGGCACGAAGACACAGAGGTCGTAAGATCTTGAATACTCTGTGTCTCTGTGTCTCTGTGGTGAAAACGATTTTATGACGCGACGTCACCAATCTGCACCAGCGGATTCACATCGTGCGCGGGCCGATATTCTTCCCTCAACATCGCGGCAGCCTCGGCGTCCTTATAGCTGCTCGAGAAGGTCGCGCGAACTGTGCCGATGAAACCCTTCCACGATCCGAAGGTGTCGTTCACCGCCGAAGCCTCGTATCCGCTATGCACCATGCAATTGGCACACTTCGGATTGCCCGACTCATAGCCGTACTTCTCCCACTCCGTCGCCTGCATCAGCTCTTCGAAGGTGTCGGCATAGCCGTCCTGCAGCAGGTAGCAAGGCTTCTGCCAGCCGAACAGGTTGAACGTCGGCATGCCCCACGGCGTACACGGATACTCACGCTTGCCCATCAGGAACTCGAGGAACAGCGGTGACTGGTTGAACACCCACTTCTCTTTGCGGTTCGACAGCATGGCGCGGAAGAGCCTGCGTGTGCGATCGCGTCCCAGAAAGTGCTGCTGGTCGGGAGCCTTGTCGTACGAGTAGCCGGGCGAGAGCATCATGCCTTCGACGCCCATGTCCATCATCTCGTCGAAGAAGGCGCGCACGCTGTTGGGATCGGCGCCGTCAAAGAGCGTGGTGTTGGTGGTCACGCGGAAGCCGCGCTTCACCGCCTCACGCATGCCTTCGAGCGCCTTGTCGTATCCGCCTTCGAGGCAGACGGAGAAATCGTGGTGCTCGCGCTGGCCATCCACGTGAACAGAGAACGTCAGGTACTTGCTGGGCTTGAACAGATCGATCTTCTGCTTGAGCAGCAGCGCGTTGGTGCACAGGTAGATGTACTTCTTGCGCGCGACCAGGCCTTCGACGATCTTGTCGATCTCGGGATGCAGCAACGGCTCGCCGCCCGGAATGGACACCATAGGCGCGCCGCATTCGTCGACCGCGCGCATGCATTCGTCCACCGAGAGATGCTGGCGCAGCACGTGGCCCGGATACTGAATCTTGCCGCACCCGGCGCAAGCCAGGTTGCAGCGGAACAGTGGTTCCAGCATCAGCACCAGCGGATAACGCTTGCGTCCCTTGACGCGCTGCTTCAGCACATACGAAGCAACTGTCCACATCTGCGAAACCGGTACACCCATAGTTACACTCTCCGCAAGGAGGCCTCAGACAAAGCGCGTAGATAAAAACAAGAACGCGAATTCCTATTCGTATTTTCGCGCAAACAAGGTCGATGGTCAACATCCGCCACAGGACAGCGGGGAAAACGGGGCATTGCAGTCATTCCGACTCATAGTCAAAAATAAATCCCCTTCGACGCCCTTCCCGATTGGGAAGAATTTACATAGCATTACTGCTCATCGTTGTGCGGTTTACAAAGTTCCGCTTGCGGGGGAAGCCGTCCAGAGTACACAATGTTTCCCTCGATAATTGTCCGTCGCCGCCGGGAGGTGGACCGGGCAATTGCCGTATCGTCGAGCGGTCCTGTGCGTGCGTTTCAGTTGAAAATTTCAGGAGGAAACCATGAAGAAAGCGATCTTCTGCCTTGTGCTGTGCCTGGTTGCCCTGCCGGTTTTGGCCGATACCATCATCCTCGGTAATCCGCCGGATCCAGGGTCAGGAAACTCGTTCCCGTTCGGCAGCCCTTACAACGCCGAATATCAGCAGGTGTATGCGGGCTCCGCTTTCAGCGGTCCAATCCAGATCACAGACCTGTATCTCTACAACACCCAATTCGACAGCGGCGCCACCTCGACGCCCTCTGGTACCTACACTGTCAACCTGTCGACAACTTCGGCTGGCGTTGGCTCGCTGAGTCCGACCTTTGCCAACAACATCGGCGGGAACAACACGCAGGTGTTCAACGGCAGCATCAACCAGGCGTGGAATTTCGGCGACACGCTGGACATTCACTTCTCGACCGCGTTCACCTATGATCCGGGTGCCGGCAACCTGCTGCTCGACGTCATGGGCAACGGCATCAGTACCCCTGGCAACATCTACTACGACGTGAGCAGCAACGGCCCATTCCAGCGCGTCTACTGTCCGAGCGGCATCCAGTGCTCGACCGGCGTTGCTGATAGCTCGGGCTACGGGCTGGTCACCGGCTTCGGCTACACGGTTCCCGAACCCGGCACGCTGCTCATGATGGGCACCGGCCTGGTCGGTGTGGTTGGCGCAATCCGCCGCCGCATCCTGTAATCGTTTTTCAACCTGCTTGCTGAGGCACGGCCTTCGGACCGTGCTTTTTTATTGCCCGACCGACAAAGACACCTCACCACAGAGACACCGAGGCACAGAGTAAGACTAGAAAAAACTCTGTGTCTCCGTGCCTCTGTGGTGGATCTTTTCCTATAACCCAAACAATTCGCGCAGCCGCTTGGTTTGGGCGCGGCTCACCGGGATCTCCGCCTGTTTCTTATCGTCCATGCGGATCTGGTAGGAGCTCTTGAACCAGGGAACGACTTCCTTGATGCGGTTGATGTTGACGAGATATGAGCGGTGGGCGCGCCAGAACATGTTGGGATCAAGCGAGTCGAGCAACTCTTCCAGCGTACGGCAGTTCGACTGGCCTTCCATGTGGGCCGCCACGACCGTGATGATGCCGTCCTGGATCGAGGCGTAGCAGATGTCTTTCTGATCGACCAGAAACAGCCGTCCCGCAGCCTTTAGCAGCACTTTGGCGGTCTGCGTACGGTGCTGTTGCTGCTCCAGCAGCTTTACGATAGTTCCAATCTGCTCTGTGGCCGGAGAGCTTTCCAGCTTCTGCCGCGCCTTGTTCACCGCCTGGGCAACACGTTTCTTGTCGAACGGCTTCAGCAGGTAGTCAACTGCGTTCACCTCGAACGCGCGCACCGCGTATTGATCGTAGGCGGTAGCAAAGACGATTTGCGGCAGGGGCACTCTCTTGTCAAGCAGCTTCTTGATGACGCCAAAGCCGTCGAGTCCGGGCATTTGCACGTCGAGGAAGACCAGGTCGGGCGCGAGGTCTTTGATAAGGTTGACCGCCTCGACTCCGTTTTTTCCCTGCCCGATGACCTCGACGTCGGCGTCCTTCAGCAGGTAGGCGAGCTCCTCCCGCGCCAACTGTTCGTCATCGACTATCAGTGCAGAGATTGCCATCCCAGCTCCGTTTGCAAGTTCCTGACCGAGTATAACTCGGTGGTACTCCTATCCTCATCTGTGTGAGTAGTAAGAAAAGAGCATTCACCACGGAGAACACGGAGGTCACGCAGAAGCCGGCTCTTGGTGTTTGGCTAATTGCTAATTGCCGATTGACATCGCAGCCGCCGAGAGTAGAAGCTTTCTTCCATGCGTATTCCGGTTGCCCTGCTGATACTCTGCTCCGCTCTTTCCCTGCCTGCCTGGGCGCAGTTCACGACACCTCAACAGGCCGATCAGGCTACTCCGGTAGACATTCCGAACAAGGCTCCGGACATGGTCTGCTTCGGCGAAGGACCGAACTGGAGTATCCAATTGCAGCAGGGCCGTGGTCGCAGGCTCGGCATCAACCAGCCTGACTCCTTCTACAACGGCAAGTTCGTCTGGGTGCCGGCTGAGAACCTATGGAACTGGACGGGTGAAAACGCGAACGGCCAGGGCGATCACCTTGTCGTCACCATCAACAAGAAGAGCCTGTGTCGACAACCAGCGCAAGCAGCAGTTCCCCTACAGCGCGCAAACCATGCTTCCTACCGGCGACATTGTCTTCGGCTGCTGCCGCAAGCTGAAGCCGGGCGAGGCTGCGGTTGGTCCGGGCGGCCTGACGCCCAACAAGCAGTAGTCCAGCAGTGTTTCCATCGAGCGCCTTTGGGCATCTACAACCTGGATGCCCGAAGTGATGGAGAAAACCGATAACGTCGCTCCTTCCCCAAGCCTGTTCGCCGGCAAAGATGTTTCGCTGGCCTATGCGCTGCTGCGCGTCACGTTGGGAATCAACATTGCCCTGCACGGGATAACCCGCATCGTTGCCGGCACTGGCACGTTCGAAGCTACCTTGACTAAGCAGTTTGCCGGCACACCGCTTCCCCATTTCGCTGTTCAGGGCTTTGGCTACGTGCTGCCGTGGGCGGAAGCCATCATTGGGCTGTTGCTGCTTTTCGGAGCGTGGACGCGAGTGGCGCTCATCGCAGGTGCCTTGGTCATGGCAATGCTCACGTTCGGCACCTGCCTGCTTCAGGACTGGAACGTGGCCGGGTTACAGCTGATCTACTCGACTGTCTACTTCCTGCTGATTGCGATGGTGCGGTATAACCGCTTCTCGGTCGATGACCTCTTGTCGCGCACTCGAGGTTGATCCCCGCTGTCGTACACTTGATTGCACATGGTCGTCCTCTACGGCATTCATGCGGTCAGCGAGGCGCTGAAGTCGGGCGCGCGCAGCTTCGAATACGTCGGCATCGCGCGCGAGCGCCACGATCAACGGGTGCAGCGCCTGATCGACGATTGCCGCGCCAGCGGAGTGCAGGTGCGGTTTCTTCCGCGCGAGCAGCTTGATCGCCTGGCCAACACCAACACCCATCAGGGCGTGATCGCCGTCACCACCGGCAAGCAATACGCCGATGTCGATACTCTGCTGGAGCAGCGTCGCGGCGAGTACAGCTTCGTCGTCGTGCTCGACGGCGTCGAAGATCCGCACAACCTCGGCGCGCTCATTCGCACCGCCGATGGCGCAGGCGCCGACGGCGTCATCATTCCCGATCGCCGTGCGGCCGGGCTTGACCGGTACAGCGGTCAAAGCGTCTGCCGGAGCCTCTGAGCATATCCCGATCGCTCGCGTGACCAACATCTCGCGCACCCTGGAAGAGCTGAAGGACCGAAATGTTTGGGTTGTCGGCCTCGACGAGCGCGGCACGCAGAGCTACGACGAGGTCGACTACAAGATGCACTGCGCTGTCGTGCTCGGCGCGGAGGGCAAGGGCCTGCACGAGCATGTGCGCCAGCGCTGCGACTTCCTGGTCTCGATCCCCATGCTGGGCGAAGTACCGTCGCTGAACGTCTCCGTCGCCGGCGGAGTGGTGATGTACGAAGTGGCCCGCCAACGACGGGTCGCACAAGCCGCTGTCGCGAAGCCGGTCGAGAAAGTCGCCAAGAGCAAAGCTCGCAAATGAAACGAAGCCTTCTGCTCGCCCTGCTGTTGCTGGCGGGCGCCTTCAATCTGTACTCGCTCGATCGCAACGCCTTCACCATTACCAGCTACCGCCTTAACGTGCAAATCGATCGCGCCACTCCACGTGTTGGCAGTCACCTATGGCCGCCTGGTGCTGCGCAACGATTCGAAGGTTCCGCAGAAAAACGTCTCGCTGCAGATTTCCTCGTCGCTGGAATGGAACGACATCGGCACCGACGACGATCCGCTCGACTGCAACTGCTTCGCTCAACCCGAAGCGCAAGCTGCAATGGCTCGGCGAGCCCTACACCTCCGACATCGACCATACCGGCAGTCGTCTCGGAAGCCATCGTGACGCTGGAGAAGCCAGTCCCACCCGGTGGGAGTGTCGCCATCGACGTTCAGTATGGCGGCAAGATCACGCCCGATTCGACGCGCCTCACGCGCATGGGACTGCCGGAAGCGCTGGCGCTGCATAGCGACTGGGACCAGATCAGCGAACCATTCACCGCCGTGCGCGGGCTCGGTTACGTAGTCTGGTATCCCGTCTCGATCGAAGCCGTGAGCATGAGCGATGGCAACGCAGTTTCCGATGCGATTGCTCTTTGGCAAGGAGCGTCATCGCAACAGCGAGTTCTTCGCCTATCTGGGAGTGCACGGCTCCGCTCAAGCCTCCGTCGCCGTGTATCGCTTCCAATGCCGCGAAGCGCCAAGGGATACTGGACGGTGTGGGCGGCAGGAGACCAACGATCCCAACGCTCCGCCAGACGCCAGCGCGCAGGAGCAGCAGCAACAACTGCGCGGCATCACGCTAGAGGCCCACGGCCTGCAGAACATCACGCCTGCGTTCGCGATGTATTCGACTTGCGATGAGCTTTCGCGCCCCGCCGCCGACATTACATTCACCCCCGATCACTCGCTCGTCGCGAAGGACTATGCAACCGCCGCCGACGCGAGCGAATCGCTGCTCGATAGCTGGCTGCCGCAGGCTGGAGAATCATCCGATCCGGGTAATCGAGCTCACCGATCCCGACGCCAGTCCATACCAGGATGGAGCGACGCTCTTCGTGCCACTCGTCTCTACCACCCAACCGAACCTGCAGCTGCTCTTTCTGCCCACGCAGGTAGCGGCGCGCTTTCGCGACTCCGCGTCCCTGGATGCAAAAGGGACTTGGCCTGTTTATGCAAGCCATCTTCAATCGCGAGCGCGGCGGCCGAGACGCAGCGCTGAAATTTCTCGACCAGTACGAAGCGCCGCTGGCAAAGGCTGAGGAGCTTGCGCGATCCGGGAATAATCCGGCGAAAGAGCTCTCAGCCGGTAAGCGATTCCGACAACACCCTGCTCAACACCACGGACGAGCTTTACTTGCGCGTGAAAGGCGGCTTTGTCTTCTGGATGCTGCACGACATGCTGGGCGAAACCGCTCTGCAACACGCGCTCGCTGCTTATCGCGCCTCTGCCGACCGGGAGCCCACATATTTCCAGAAGCTGCTTGAACTACAAACCAGGCATGATTTGGAATGGTTCTTTGATGATTGGGTCTATCGCGATCGCGGACTGCCTGACTTTCGCGTCGCAACGGCATTCTCGCGCAAGCTGCTCAGCAGCACCGGCCAGGGCAACGAGTACCAGGTCACGGTGACCATCGAAAACCTCGGTCGCGCTGGAGCCGAGGTTCCAGTCACGGTGCAAACGGCCAATGGCGAGAAAGTAGTGCGCGTGCTGGTGCGCGCGCACGACAAAGGCTACGCTCGAGTGGAAGTCCCCGAACTGCCAACCCGCGTTGTGGTGAACGACGGGAGTGTGCCTGAGTCCGACAAGAGCAACAATGTTTATCAGTTCGAAAACAAGCCGCAGTCGTAAAAGCGTTAACCACAGAGACACGGGGGCACAGAGAACTCAGAATTCATACAACTTCTGTAGTCACAGTGTATGTTGGCGCGAACAAGATTCTGCCAGTATGAACATCGAATTCTAGAATCTCTGTGGCTCTGTGCCTCTGTGGTTTAGACCGCATCTGACGGAGGTCTCATTGAGCTACATCCAGTTCTTAGGGGCAGCGGGCGTAGTTACCGGATCGAAGCACCTGATCAATACCGACGGCCCAACCGGCAAGCAAGGCATTCAGGTGCTTGTCGATTGTGGTCTCTTTCAGGGTCAGAAGGAATGGCGCGAGCGCAACTGGGCCGATCTGCCCATACCAGCGCGCGAGATTGACGCGGTCATCCTCACCCACGCGCACCTCGATCACTCCGGCTGGATCCCGCGCCTGGTGAAGCAGGGCTTTCACGGCCCCATCTACGCTACTCCTGCGACCATCGATCTGTGCAGCATTCTGCTGCCCGACTCCGGGCACCTGCAGGAAGAGGACGCGGAGTTCGCCAACAAGCATCACTACTCCAAGCACCACCCTGCGCTGCCGCTGTACACCATGGAGGAAGCGCAGCAGTGCATGACGCTGTTCCGTCCGGTGCAATTCGGCGAGCTGAAGCAACTGAGCAGCGAGCTTTCGTTCCGCTTCGTGCGCGCCGCGCACATACTCGGGTCGGGGATGGCTGAAGTCACACTGACCACCAACGGCGCCACCGAGCAGCTTCTGTTCACCGGTGACATCGGACGCGTACGCAACAACAACATCGCTCCCGGACGCGTGGTCCATTCCGGGCCGACCGAAGGCGAGAGCTGCGACCTGCTGGTCATGGAGAGCACCTACGGGAACCGGCTACATCCGCATGATGATCCCCGGCCGAAGTTGGCGGCGCTCATTCGCACCACCATCCAGCGTGGCGGCAGCGTGATAGTGCCGGCGTTCGCAGTGGAGCGCACCCAGAAGTTTCTCTTTCTGCTGAAAGATCTCATGGAGAGCGGCCAAATCCCGCGCGTTCCCGTGCACACCGACAGCCCGATGGCGATCAAGGCGGTGCAGGTTTTCCTGAAGCACGAGGAGGAATTCAGCGACGAGACCAAGGCGCAGATCAAGAAATACGGCTCGCCGCTGCATTGGCCCAACTTCTACTTCGACACCACGCAGGACGACTCGAAGAAAATCAACGAATTGAAATCGCCTTGCATCATCGTGTCGGCCAGCGGCATGGTTGCCGGAGGCCGCGTGCTGCATCACCTGGCACAGCGCCTGCCCGACCCGCGCAACCTGGTGTTGTTCATCGGATTCCAGGCGCCGGGTACGCGCGGCTACAGCATCAAGAACGGTGACACAGAAGTGAAGATGCTCGGCGAGGTGGTGCCCGTCCGTGCGCAGGTCGCTGCGCTGGAGGAGTTCAGCGACCACGCCGACACGCCCGAACTGCTGGAGTGGCTGCGCACCTTTAAGCATCCTCCAAAGCAGACGTTTCTGGTGCACGGCGAGCCGGCGGCCGCATCGCAACTTCGCGACACCATGATCAAAGACCTGCGCTGGAACGTGCAGGTCGCGGTCTACAAACAGAAGGTGCAGGTGGAATAACTAAACCCGAATACCCATGACCTGGAAGAACGGCCATCCCAAGACCTGGATTGAGCGAACCAGGAAATCCCGCGGTGAGTGTTCGGTCCCGCCAAAGCACGAATATTCGGGCGACCCTCCCAGATGCAAGTGGTGCGGTCATCAAGTCACGCGCGACCATCCGCCTCGGTCTGGCAAGTACAGTAAAATTGACTAGTCCGAGAGCGGCCCTGTAGCTCAGATGGATAGAGCAGCGGTTTCCTAAACCGTTGGTCGGCAGTTCGACTCTGCCCAGGGCCCCCATCGTGAAGTCAAACTCATCTGCCCGTGGAAGTGTGGATAGAACGCCTGAGCAGGACTTCCAGGGAGCGCTGTTCAATCCAAGTGCCCCACGGGTAAGCCTCAGCCCAATATCTTGCGAATTTGCTCGACATGATTGGCGTCGTGACCCGCCATGTGGGCCGCCAATTCCTTGACTGTAATCCGGCCGCGCTCGACGTGCATTCCGAAGCACTCCCACTGCTCGGGCGCGAGCTGATGCAGGAATTGCAAGTTTGCCTTGCGCAGCAACCGGAAGAGTTCGAGCGACTCCTGCGGCGCACGCGAGCCATAGTCGCCCATGCGCGCCCATAGATTCTGGTCGAACCCGGCAAGCTCAATTCCGTTGTGCTCCACCATCTGACGATAGCGCCACGCAGCTTGAAATTTCGTCGTCGGCCAGGTGCGCGAGAATTTCGCCAATCGACCACTTGTCCTCGCTGGGCCGCGTTCGCAGCTGCTCATCGGATGCGCCGGCCAGGAGCTCGGCCAACACCGTCGCCGTTTGCCTTTGCAGCTCTAGCGGATCTCGACCTTGTGCATAATCCCGTATGCGATTGAGGTATTCCTGAGTGTCAGGCACGTTGGCCTCCTGCTTCGGTAATTACCAGGCAATCACTATATTCTGCCGGCGGCTTTGCAGGTACAATTCGTCAATCGCCTGGACTCGGTGGTCGGGCTTCCAATCGCAGTTTGCAGTCCAGGTCGAGCGAGGACACGGTGCATCATCTCTACTGGTGTGCGGACTGCAAGACTCCGGGTTGTAAGCGGCGCCAGGTTTTCAAGGACGTCCCCTTCGACAACAGTTCTTCCGACGAGCCCACCATCCACTTCAACTTCCCTGCCAGCTTCCAGATGCGCTGCCGCACCTGTGGTGAAACCCACGTCTACACGCTCCAGGAAATCGACGATTTCAAATCGGCGGATTCGCTGCCTCTCGGCTTCGATAGCGCGCTCTAAACCTGGCAGAGGTTTCGCGGCGATCGGGAACGCTGGCTAACCTCCTCGCGTAGTCGCAAAGCAGCACCATTAGGGATTTGCTACCAACGCGCGAGTTAACATAATATGTGTACACGTGCGTACACAAGGAGCATGCGAGAAATGGAAGCCGTCAAGGTGGGAATCCGTGAATTTAGAGAGAAGCTAGCCAGCTACATTCTGGAGAGCGAGGCGCCGGTGGCGATAACACGGCACGGCGACACCGTCGGTTACTACATTCCGGCACGTCGCAAGCGTGACGCCAGTGAACGCGAAGCGCTGAAAGAGGCAGCAACCCGGTTGCAGCACGCACTTGCCGCGCAAGGTATCTCGGAAGAGGAGATCCTGGCTGATTTTAGGCAGAGGCGGCGTGGGAAGAAGTGATGGTCCGGAAGGCTGTAGTAGTGGATGCCAACATTCTCCTTCGCGCTGTGTTCGGCCAAAGGGTTCGGCAGCTCCTCGAACAGTATGAAATTGCGGTGAATTTCTATGCGCCCGAGACATGTTTTGAAGAGGCGAGAAAATACGTTGCTGCTGTCGCAGCTCGCAAAAACATCGATGTTGATCTAGCCGCGTCGGTGCTTGAGGGTATTTGCCAGCTGGTTGAGCCTGTCGACGCGAGTCTCTACACAGAGTTTGAGGAGCCTGCCAGGGAGCGCATGAATCGCAGGGACGCTGCGGATTGGCCGATCGCGGCCCTCGCCCTTTTGCTTGACGTCCCAATTTGGACAGAGGACCAGGACTTCTTCGGAACGGGCCTTGAAGTTTGGACTACCGATCGCATCGAAATATTTCTCCGCCAGCCCTGATTCGGTCCTACCATCTCCTCGACCCCAGACAGTCAATCCCTGCCACTACGCATCTCAGGCACAATAGAGGCATGGTCGTTTACTTCTTCCGTCACGCCAGTGCGAACCAGCACAAGGTCCTTCCCAAGGAGGACGAGAAGCGTCCTATCGACAAGGTCGGTGAGCGGCAGTGCCACACTGTGGGACGTGCTCTGGTTGCCCTGGGCGTTGAAGTCGATGCGGTGATCTCCAGTCCGCTGACCCGTGCGGTGCAGACGGCAGAGCTCGCTGTCACGGAGCTTGGCTTCAAGGACAGGATCGTTATCAGCGACGCGATGCGTCCTGAGGCCAGCTACGATCAGTTCCACGACCTGCTGGAGCACTACAGCAAGAGCAAGGCGATCATGGTGGTCGGGCACAACCCCAGCATCACGGAGTTTCTGCTTCGACTGGTGACCGGGAGCGATGGTTCCGAGTGCATTGACTTCAAGAAGGGCGCCGTCGCCAAGGTTGATTTCGTGCAAGGAAAGGGTGTGTTGAACTGGCTGTTCACGCCTAAGATGGCGAGCAAGCTTCAGGCGCTTTCAGCCAAAAGTTCGCGCCCGAAGACTTCGCGGAAGTAGTCTTTTTCCTGTTCCACGGCCCAAAGTTCCAACTCAACTCCTTCAGCCGTGCTCGGGGTAAGCCGCAGGATGACGCGCTCGTCCTCGCCGATCTTGATGCGCAGGTCTTGAACTGTGCCGCGGCGGCTCTGATCGAGTGCTCGGGCGAGCCGCAGCAGCGCCACCGCTTTGGGCACGCGACTCTGGGCGCCTGAAGGCAGCAATCGAATGTTGCGATCACTGGGACTGGGCAACGACTTTCCGATATAACGCGCAATGGCGGCGATGATCAGGCGCTGCACCGGCGTGTATCCAAAGATCTCCGAATGGGCGATGACGTAATACGTATGCCGGCGCCGGCCTGAGCGATTGATATACGAGCCGACCTCATGCAACATGGCGGCGGCCTCCAGCCAATCGGCATATTGCGTAGGCAACTGATGTACCGGCTGCAAACGGCGAAAGAGCTGAATGGCCAGATCACGAATGCGCCGCGCGAACATCAAGTCGACTCCGTAGTGCTTGCCGGCAGAGATAAGAGCGTCCTGCCGTTCTGACTCAACCCGCTCAGCCATGGCGGAGCTGGCGTTGTAGTCGGCCATCATCTGCGCCAGCAGACCATCGCGCAATCCCAGCGGCAGATAACGGAAGCTGCGCAGCTCGCACATTTCCAACAGCTCGGAATACACCATCGAGCCGGCGACAATGATTTCGGCGCGCCTGAGTCCAATGCCTCGCAGGGCCTGCCGCTGGACCAGATTGCGCTTGCTCAAGTCCTTGGCGATCTTCGAGAGCGCCTCTTGCGGCACCGCAGCCGGCTTGGAGGGATCATCGCCGCGCCCGCTGTAATAGTTGGACAACGCAGCCGCGGTGCCTGAAGTTGCAATCGCCGTCTGGACCTGGGCATCGAGGATGCGGTTTTGCACCCGTCCGATTTCGCGCTGTATCAACGAACGCATCGCTTCCAGCTCTTTCTTGCGTGGCGGATCGGAATGCATGAAGGCTTGCGTCAGCCGTACCGCGCCGATCGGGAGGCTGACCATCTCGGCGATATGACCGTGGTCAGAAAGCGTCAACTCGCAACTGCCGCCTCCCAGGTCCATGAGCAGCGCGCGAGTGTTGCTGATGCGCGCGTTCGACACAATGCCCAGGTGTATCAGGCGTCCCTCTTCCAGACCGGAGATGATTTCGACTCTCCAGCCGGTCGCCGTTCGCACCCAGTCGACAAACGCGCGGCTGTTCTTTGCGTCGCGTAACGCGCTGGTCGCGACCACTCGAACGCGATCGGCAGCATAGCTCTGGATGGCCCGCAGAAAACGCTGCAGTACCTGGATGGTGAAGGCCATCGCCTGCGGTTCAAGCGAGCCGTTCGCGAACACACCGGCGCCAAGCCGTGTGACCTCGCGGTCCTCAAAGACGGTTTTCAGGCGATCGCGATTGGCCTCGGCAATCTTGAGCCGAACCGAGTTGGAGCCGATGTCAACGGCTGCGAATGTGGGCATAGGTTCTGCTCAGGCCTGCCTGGAGCCATCAACTCGCAGCTCGAGATCGTGTAGCACGCGAAGTTCGACCGCTGCTGCGCGGCCCTTTACGCTAGCCGGCCCAGGTATGCTGCGGGGCAAACGAATCAGCTCCCGCTTGGCATTCTTGCACGTCGGCAGCGATTCCTGAAAACTTCTCGCCGAAGAATGCGGCTTGGACTACAGGCTAGAGGTGCACATTGGTCGCGAGCTTTGTATCAGGGCACGGCTTCAATCGTGCCGCTACCGGCAGCCAAAAACCTTCGGGGTACTTGTTATGAAAGTCTGCTCGGCCCAACTGAAGTTGGGCCCTGATACAACCCTAATTCACATTGCGTTTAATCGGCGTAGCGCTCGTCCGTGATTTGCCAGCTCCGGCCGCCACGCTCGGAAGCTCTTCCTCTTCGTCATCATCGGGCGAAAACAGAAAATCTTCGATCTCATCAATACGCTGGCTGGCATCGCGGTAGCCAATCTCGATGAGGTCCGTGGTGTACCCGGAGGCGAACAGCAGGTAACTCATCAGGTCAGCGCAGGAAGCCGCGTCCCTCCCCAGGCTGCTGACGAAGTACTGGATGAGGTAAGGCAAGTCCCGCTGATGGTATTCTGCGAGCTCCGTCAGGTTCACCGAGGGAGTAATCAAAAGCGGTGTCAGCGGACGGACCCTCTCGCAACCCTGCACCTTACTCTGATCGAACTGCCCTGAGCTGAGCAGTTCGTTCAACCGCTGCAAGTGTTCGACGTCCGTCGCCAGATGATCAAGGAACATAACGTTGAAGAGCACTCCCAGCACCTGCGCCAACGATGGATCATTATTGCCGGAAGCTTCTTCCTTGTGCTCCAGGCCGTGTCCACGCACGCCGATGGCGAAAAGCTTGCTCGCACCGAGTCGTATCACCGGACTCAGGGGCTGCTGCAAGCGGATACAACCGTCACCGAAGTATGCCGTTCCGCGCGGCGTCTTCAGCTGCACCGGTTGAAAGACCAAGGGAATTGCAGCCGACGCGCAAATATGGTCCACCGTAATCTTGGTCGACAAGGTCACCCGGCGGCTACGATTCCACATCGGGTGACCCTTCGCACCCTGAATGAAGAGATAGCTCTTGCCCGAGTTGTAGTTGGTGGCCGAAATGGTCAGAGCATAGAGGTGACCGCGTTTTATGTTGTCCTGGATGAGATCGCAATTGAGATGCTGGTGAAGGAAGTGCCGGAGCGGGGTTGCGTCGAGAAGCGACTTGGCCTTACCTCCTCCCAGCACTGCTCCGAAAGAGAGATCCAGAATCCAGGTGATTGAGTTGCGAGCTTGCGAAAGAACGTCGCAGCGAAAGATGTCCTGCGGTCGCAGGTGAGACCAAATATCCGCCACCACTCGGGTCGCCAGAGGAAAATCGTCGCAGCCCATGGCCAGGCCAGCGCCATTGATCGCCCCGGCTGACGATCCTCCGATAATAGGAAAAGGATTGGGTCGCCCCTGAAGGCGTTTTATCTCGCCGATACGCTTCAAGACGCCTGCCTGATAAGCGCCCCGTGCCCCACCGCCCGTCATTACTAGACCGAACGTCCTTGCCATTCGCTTCCCCCCGGGGAACCGCTCGCAACGCGATAGTTTTCTTGCTGCTTTAGTCTGCGGCAAAGCGTTTGCCGCTGTCAGTGAGTTGTATCACGCCAGTTCACCGGCCATAAAAACGCCGGGAGCTTGCGCCCCCGGCGGTGGAGAGGACTACTTCGATCAATTTAGAAGCTAAGACGAACACCGAACTCCATTGAGCGCGGGCTGGTCGAAGTCACCGTTCCGGGTAACGTACCCCAGGCAGCGGAGTTGCTCGTGTCAAGAAGGTCTCCGCTCGGATCGCCGAATTGATCATGGTTGAAGAGGTTGGTAAACACCGCCTGGAACTGGGTGCTAAACCGCTCTGTGATCTTGAACGTCTTCTGCACGCTCAAGTCGACGTTCCAGTAGTTCAGTCCACGTGGTACGCCGAAGCCGCCCTGCCTGGTGTCGTAACCAAGAATGGGCTGGCGAACGTCATTCCACGTAGCTACCGGATCAGCATAGAGATTAACCCCGTAACCCGACGTGCCGATGCCATTGGAACCCGCTACATTGTTGTGCCGCGAGCCCGAGGGCAAGGGAGCGATCGGGATAGCGTTTTCCGAAACTCCATACCCGAAGAAGTTCAGCGAATCGCCTTCACCTAAGGCCTGACCGCCGCCGTTGATGGTAGCCAACGTGATCGGCAAGCCCGTTCCGGTGGTGAAGATCGGCGCGATGTTCCAGCCGCCGAGCAGGTGTCCTACGAACCCTGACTGCGAGCTATACCACCGCGGCTGATACACAGCGTACATGTTGAACATCAGACTGCGGTCGAAAGGCTGGAGACCGTATCCGTAGTTGAGGTTGAAGGGATCTGGAGCAGTCGCTTCGCTGGTGGCCTGTACTTCGGCACCCGTGCCAAGCGCCCTCGACCAGGTGAAGTTCGACTGCATGCTGACGCCGTGCCAGTCGGAGGTCTTCACGGTAACGAACAGAGCGTTGTAGTTGCCATGTCCCACGCTGGCGTTCATGCCCACGCCGGAGGTGAGCTGACCGCTACAGCCAATTTGCGTGCCGTCGGTGCAGTTCAGCGGAGTGTTCATCATGACTGCGCGGGAAGTTGAAGTTACCATTGTCCAGATCGCTGAACAGCGACCAGACGTTGGCGATGGGCAGGTTGCCGCTGCCGTTCAGACCTTCATTGGCAATGACAGCCTGGGTGCAGTTGGCAAACCCGTTGCAGTAGCCGGTGCCGGAAAGCGCGGCTTCGAAGAAGGGCTGAGGAGCGACCGCATTGGCATTGCCGATACAGTTGCCACCGCCCAGGTTGTTAACGTTGCCGTTGCCGCAGTATCCGATGAGGGTGTTGGCGTAAGCCTTGGCGAAAGTCTGCCCGCCCTTGGTCATCATGTAAGGAACTGCGTTCAGGTTGATGGGCAAGTATTCGTTGTTGATGAGGCGACCGATGTAGCCAACTTCCAGGCTGATCTTGTTGGTCAACTGACGCTGGAAAGTCAGGGTGAAGGAGTCGACCACATTGGGACGGAAGTTGGGATCCAGCGCTTCGCCGGCACCCGCCGCTACGTTGTTCACGCCCGGATACAGGGGCTGAGGCAACGTCTGGCTAGCCGCCGGTAATGGCGCGGTCAGACCATCAACTCCGATACGAAATGCGGTCGCCGGATTAGAACTACCGCAAGCGCCTCCGATCGTACATTGCGTGCCTTGCACGGCCTGAATCAGACCGGTACCCAGCAAAGGCACCAGCACCTGATCAACGCCGTTCAGACGGCCATAGGTGCGGCCATAACCGCCGCGGAGTACGGTGCGGCCATCGCCGAAGACGTCCCACGCTGCGGCAAGACGCGGACTCCACTCACCGTAGTAGGGGTTGTAAGGATACTTCGAAGGATTGGCGGTGTTCCCGATCAAGCTGAAGCCAACCTGCGGGTTATAGACGTTGCCGGCCAACGCAGCCTGTTCACGGGAATTCAGGTACTGCTCCGTGCTGAGGGGTTTGTTGTCCGGGCCGACAAAAATTACCTGGGCGCCATTCTTTTCGTAGGGCGGCATTTCCACCGTCCATCCCAAGCCGTAGGTCAGGGTGAACCGTGGCGTCATGCGCCAGGTATCGCTGCCGTAGAAGTTGCCGTAAGGAATGCTCACGGCGGTGTATGCGGGCGTCAGTGGAGGATTGAGCGTCAGGTCCTTGCCTTTGCGGGTATAAGCAATCTGCGAGGTGGAGACGATACCCAGTACGGACGCATAATCGCGGCCGAATGTGCTGGTCGATGCGCCGGAGGGTACGTATGCGCCTATGCCTCCGATTCCCGCACCGCTGCTTGTGCCCAACTGATACACGGTCTGGTAGTTGATGCCGCCGCCGTTATCAGTACGCTGGTGCTGATCGTAGTTGTTCTGGAACATGCCGCCGAACTGGATCAGGTGCTTACCATGCAACCAGGTCACGTCGTCGCGGAACATGTTGTCATGACCGTTCCAGTAACGGGTACGCGTCTGTTGAGTGTTGACGTTGTAAGGTAGCAGCGCCTGGGTCTGCGCTTTCGCCGCCCGGTTCCAAAGCTCCAGCCAGACCTGGAATCTGCACTGGATCACCGACTGTGCCCCACTGCCAGAAGTTACGCAGGTAGTTATAGGTGAAGTTATTGGTGATGTTGTTGGTCAACTGGCCCGTAATTCCGGCAACCAGGTACCACGGCACTTGCGGCTTGTTAGACAGCGAGGTCGGCGTTCCCAGCGTATCGCCCGGGAAGAATCCGCCGATGTCCACCTGGTCGGTAGTCGGCTTTGGTCAGGTGGTAGTAGCGATAGCTACTCATGAAGTGCCACTTTGAACCGAAATCGTGGTCAAGGCGAGCCACTCCAAAGTTATCGTTCTGGGGAACGCCGACGTTGGCCAGGAATCCCAGAATGTTGTGGCCGTCGCAACGTGACAGGCCGCAACCCGATTCGTTGGACAGCGGCATGTACTTGTTCCACATCTGCTGAACCAGGGGATTGATGCCGATGCCGCGCGGATCGCAAGGCCCTGCGGTGCCGCAATTCGACGGCGCATACGTCGTGCCGTTATAGGTGACAGCAACCGGGTTCAAGTTGTAGGTCGTTCCGCCGAAGGTCAAGAGTCCCAAACGCATCGCAGCGGACGGGACAGCTCGTTCCACCGTGGTGGCGTTGGGCCAGCGGAAGCCCTGGTAGTTGGCGAAGAAGTAAGTCTTGCCGCCCAGGATGTTCTTGTTAATGATCGGGCCGCCGATGGCGCCGCCGAAGCGGTTGTAGTGGAAACTCGGAGTTCCCACACCGGCGAAGTTGTTCTGATAGGTGTTGGCGTTCAGATTGTTGTCGAGGTAATACTCGTACACCGTTCCATGCCACTGGCCGGTGCCGCGCTTGGTAACGATCTGAACCTGCGCGCCGGCCGAGCTGTTGAAGTCAGCGCCCTGTCCGGCGGTGCTGACCTTGAATTCTTCCACTGAGTCAGCAGGAGTTGGCATAACACCGGTCGCGCCGGCGGCCACGCCGTTACTCTGGTTGGCAGCGCCGCCCGTGGGATCACCGGCGTAGCTGGGCGTGTACACGCTCATGCTGCCGTCCATATCGTTGGTGTTGTTGCCGCCATCGAGCTGGAAGGTGCTCTGATCGACGACCGTGCCGGCCACGCTGCCGTCAGGACTGATGCCCGCCTGCAGCGTCAAGAACGTGCTGGTGTCGCGAGCAATGCTGGGCAGCGATTGCAATGCGATACCGCTGACCGTCGCTGCCGATCGTGGCGTTGTCGGTCTGCAATTCAACGCCGGTGGTCGCGACTTCAATCGTCTGGCTCTCTGATCCGACCTTCAGCACCGCGTTGTTCGTCGATACCTGTCCGACCTCAACTGTATCGCCGGAAATCACGGCCTTGGCGAAGCCCTGCTTGGTGATCGTAATGTCGTATTTGCCCGGGTTGACGTTAATGAAAACGTATCTGCCGGCGCTGTTGGTGGTGGTGGTTCGCGTTTGCCCCGTTGCGGTGTCCTTAAGGGTCACCGTCGCATCTGGAAGCACTGCGTTCGTGGAATCAGTTACGGTTCCATTGACCGTGCCCAGGGTGGTTGTCTGCGCAAACATTGGCAACGCGGTGCAACACAGCAGCAATGCCGAAAGCAAGGCCGCCGCAAAATAAATCCGTTTGCACGTTGAACGCATCGTTCCTTCCCCCTTCGAATTCCTACTGTCGGACGGAAATGGAGATAGTGCTGCAGAACTACTAGTCCTGTAGTCAACTACCTCGATCAATTTAAGGAGGAGTGTTTGTGCGACACTTACCCCCCGACGAACGTCGCTCGTACCCACTTGCGAGCGACTCAACCCACTAGATGGTTGAGAAATCTAGTACTCGGAGCAGCGTTATGCAATAGCACAAAGGTGCCGGTTGCGAGATCGAAAGGGCCAGCAACCCCGTCCTTTACAAAGATTTGTGGGGATCGGAGTTAGGGACGCATCCGGCTGACGCGACGCAAACCTGCGTATTGTTTGTCTAAAAGCTACGCGGATTGGCGACTTGCGCCTCTCTGCCGCCAGCAAGTACGATTACGCGGATTGTTAATATTTGAGGAACCTACTGATGTTTCGTCGTTTAGCTCTTGCGTTTGTTCTCGTTTTCTCAGGCGCTTTCGCTGCTTTTGCTCAGGTGAATCCCGCTCTCGTAGGCGGCATGCAGTGGCGCCAGATCGGTCCGTTTCGCGGAGGCCGCGTCCTCGCCGTTGCCGGCGTGCCGGGTGACCCGAACACCTATTATTTCGGTGCCGTCGCCGGTGGCGTATTCAAGAGCACCAACGGCGGAATGACCTGGGTTCCAACTTTCGACAAGCAGAGTGTCTCCTCCATCGGCGCGATCGCTGTTGCTGACGCCGATCACAACGTCCTGTATGTGGGAACCGGCGAAGCTTGTCTGCGCGGCAACATCTCGTATGGCGACGGTGTCTACAAGTCAACCGATGGCGGACAAACATGGAAGAACATCGGCTTGAAAGATTCGCGCCACATCGGAGCATTGATCATCGATCCGCGCAATCCTGACATCGCGCTGGTGGCTGCCCTCGGCCACGCCTGGGGGCCGAACGAAGAGCGCGGCGTATTCCGCACCGCCGACGGCGGCAAGACCTGGCAGAAGGTTCTCTACAAAGACGAGAACACCGGCGCCATCGATGTGGTGTTCGATCCGAAAAATTCCAGCATCGTTTATGCCGCGATGTATCAGGTGCGCCGGCAACCGTGGACGTTCACCAGCGGCGGTCCCGGCAGCGGACTCTACAAATCGACGGACGGCGGACTCACTTGGAAACATCTCGAAGGCCACGGCCTGCCCGAAGGCGAGCTTGGTCGCATCGGCATTTCTGTTTCAGGCGCGAACTCGAATCGCGTGTACGCGCTGATCGAAGCCAAGAAGGGCGGCCTTTATCGTTCCGACGATGCCGGCAATACCTGGACGTTAGTGAACGACGACGAGCGCTATCGCCAGCGCGCCTGGTACTTCACTCACGTCTTCGCCGATCCGCAGCAGCAGGACACGGTCTACGTTCTGAACACCGGCGCGTTTCGCTCCAACGATGGCGGCAAAACCTTTGACCTGCTTCCCGCCCCGCACGGCGATCATCACGGACTATGGATCGATCCCACGAATCCGAAGCGCATCATGAACAGCAACGACGGCGGCGTGACCATCTCTACCGACGGCGGCAAGACGTGGACGCAGCAGAACAATCAGCCGACCGCGCAGTTCTACCACGTCGTTACCGACAATCACTGGCCCTATCGCGTCTATGGCGCGCAGCAGGATAACTCCACAGTTGCAATCGCGAGTCGCAGCGAAGATGGTGTCATCGGACGGCAGGACTGGTACGAGGTCGGCGGCGGCGAAAGCGGATACATCTCGCCCGACCCGAAGAATCCTGAGATCGTTTACGCGGGCTCCGATGCGGCGATCATCACTCGCTACGATCACGCGACCGAGCGCTTGACCGATGTATCGCCGTACCCGCTCGACACCTCAGGCAATGGCGCGAACAACCTGAAATATCGCTTCCAGTGGACCGAGCCGGTGATGGTTTCGCAATACGACTCCAATGTCATCTACACCGCCTCGCAGTACGTCATGAAGAGCGGCGATCAGGGACACAGTTGGAACCCCATCAGCCCCGACCTGACGCGCAACGATAAGAGCAAGCAGAAGCCCTCCGGCGGCGACATCACGCTCGACATCACCAGTGTCGAGTATTACGACACGGTGTTCGCGCTGTCGGAATCTCCGCTCAAGCAAGGCATGCTGTGGGCCGGCACTGATGACGGGCTGATCCAGCTCACCCGCGATGATGGCAAGAGCTGGGAGAACGTTACCCCCAAAGATATGCCGGAGTGGAGCATGGTCAGCATCATCGATGCCGGGCACCATGATCCCGGAACCGCGTACGCCGCCATCGACCGTCACAAGCTCGATGACTTCAATCCGCTGATCTACAAAACCCACGACTACGGCAAGACGTGGACGCGTATTACCAACGGCATTCCCGCAGGGTCGTATGTGCGGGCAGTTCGAGAAGATCCCAAAGTTAAGGACTTGCTATACGCAGGAACCGAGACCGGGGTTTACTTCTCCACCGACGACGGCGCCCACTGGCAGTCGCTGCAACTCAATTTGCCGACCACGCCGGTTCACGATCTCGCTCTCAAAGACAACGACCTGATCGCCGCCACGCATGGCCGCGCGTTCTGGATTCTGGATGATGTCACTCCGCTGCGGCAGATGAATTCGAATATCGCCAACCAGGACTTCCATCTCTTCCAGCCGTCGCCAACCGTGCGGCTGCACTACCCCGATCAGGTTGATCGCCGTCGCCCGGTCGGCGATAACCCGCCCAAGGGAGCCATCGTCGATTACTACCTGAAGGCCAAGCCGGCTGCCAAAGAAGAGATTGTGATGGAGATCTTCGACGCGAACGGCAAACGCGTTCGCCGCTTGTCGAGCCTGAAGGAGGACAAGAGCGAGCAGCCGCCGGAGTGGCCCGACCAGGAAAAGCCGGCAAACCTGCTGCCCATCAACGCGGGCATGAATCGCTTCGCGTGGGACCTGCGTTACGATCCGCCAGTGCAGATTCCGGGTGCGTTCTATGTTGGCGATCCGCCGCGCGGGCCGCTGGTGATTCCCGGCACCTATCAGGTGAAGTTGACCGTAAAGGGCGCAACCCAAACCGAGCCGCTGGTGGTGCAACTTGATCCGCGCATCACCAATTCGGTGTCGCAAGCTGACATGGAGAAGCAGCTTGAGTTGGCGCAGAAGGTACAGCAGGACATCGATCAACTACACCGCGCAGTAAACCAGATGCGCGGTCTGCGCAACAATCTTCAGCTGGTGCAGAAGTGGGCCGGCTCCGAATCTTCGAACGGCGAGGTCATTGCTGCGGCACAGTCGCTCGACAAGAAAATGACTCCCGTCGAAGGCGAACTGCTTCAACTCAAGGTGAAGAGTTCGGAAGGCAACCTGCGCTATCCCAACATGTTGAACGAGGAATATTGGAGCCTGAACGAACTGGTACAGTTCAATGACTCGGCACCGACGGCGCAACAGCTCGAGGTCTTTGACGAATTGCACCAGCGGCTCCAGACACAGCTGGCACAGTGGCAGGAGATCCAGCGCACCGAAGTTCCGGCGATGAATGCCGCGATGCGCAAGTCGGGAGTGCCCACGTTGACCGTCGGCGCAGGGACCGGAGAGCAGCCGGCAACGCAGTCGGGCGGCGAACAGGAACAGCAGCGGCGCGAGCGCGACTGAGCGCCAACCGTCACACGAGGCCAACTGAAAAGCTCGCGCCTGCGAAGACTCGTGTCAGGGCACGAACCTCCAGAGCCCGAAGGGCGTGTGATGACAGCCCAGCATGAATCGAAGTGCTGGGTGGTGGGAGCGTATCGACAGAATCCGAGCCCCTCGGGGATGACACAAGCGGTCCCTCCCGCCGCGGCGGGCTCGGAACGACACCCTGTGCACACCCGCGCTACAACACCTGCTCTGCCGCGTACGCAGACTCAACCTGCGTCTTGTGCGGATGTTCACTGTATACAACGGACGGAGCCGCCGAGACCGGCACCATCAAACCATTAAGCTCCAGGCGATACTGCTGCCCGCGCCAGGTGATTACGTTTCCGAAGAAGCTGCATACCCAGAAGCCAAAGCCCATCAGGTCGCGCAGCGGATACAGCCAGCACAAACGCAATGCGTACGGATCGCCAACCACCGCCCAACCGGCGACCAGCGCCATCAGCACGCGATTCAACGCCGCGGCCGCGAGCAAAGCTACACCCAGCATCGGCCGGCCGATGGCCATCGCCGCCACCAGCCCGAGCAGGCCAAAGGGCATCGCGAAGCTGAGAACGCTCGCTGCATGTCCCGCCGGGCGAGAGAAACGTGTGCTCTTCATCCAGCGAATCTGGTGAAGCAACGAAGGTGTCAGAGAACGGTTGACCACCACGTGATCGATTACGTGCTTCGACAGCACCACGCGTTTGCTCGATTGCGCGACTCGCTGGCCCAGCACGTAGTCGTCGGCACAATAGCCTGCCAATGGCCCGAAGCCGCCAACCGTCTTCAACACGTCGCGTCGTATTGCCATGGTCGGCCCCAGAGCGAATTGCATCCCTTCCAGCAGGTCCGAAACCAGTACGCCCGCCGTCATTTCAACGCTCATGCCAAGCGCTTCGAGCCGCGACCAGAATCCGCCAGTGGTTGCGCCGCGATACAAGCAAGTGGTCATGCCAACCTCTGGGTCGAGCAGATCGGCGACAACTTCGCGAATGTAATTCGGCTCTACCTGAACATCGCTATCGCTGATGACCAGGTAGTCGTAACGCGCGACGGCGTACATCTTCTGCAAGGAGCAGATCTTGGCATTGGCAGCTGCCGGCTCACCGGAAATAACGACCTTCACCGGGACGAACGGATAGTCCTTGCGAACTTCCTCCACCACCGTCAACGCCGGATCGTCCAGGCTGCGGGTTCCAAAGACGATTTCAAATACTGGGTATTCCTGGTCAAAAAAGCTGGCGATGTTGGCCCGCAGGTTGGGCTCGCTCCCGCAAAGCGGCTTCAGCAGCGTCACGGGACGGAAAACGTTCCGCCGAAATTTCTGGAACTCTGCGGCGCCGGAAGCGGGAACTTGCGACCAGCAACAAGCTGAAAAAGCCAGTGCAGGTTACCAGTCCAATCGCTGCTACCATCAGCAGCACATACCCAACGTACATTCAATTCTCCAAGGAGATGGCCCGCGTGGGCGAAGTGCTTGAGGTGGAATCTCTAGGATACAGGAACTCCTTGTCTGAAAACAGCGCGTGATGCTGCCGCCCGCCGTCAGTTTTTGCACCCTCCTTCGTGATCTTCCGTGAAATTCTGTGACGCACCGCACTGAGGTTTATCCTTATAAATGTCATCCTTTGATTTATCGCAATCGTACGGAGGTTTCATGGTCAGTTCAGCAAACAGCGTCGCCGTAGGCGATGCGATCTCAGTTCATCCCCCCAAGCGGCTTCTCTTTGGTCCTGGACCAACCCAAGTTCACCCGCGAGTTTATGAAGCGATGGCGCAGCCCGTCGTCGGCCATCTCGACGCATATTTCTTTCAGATCAGCACTGACAACGAGCGCATGTTGCGCACTGTGTTTGGAACCAAGAACCAGCTCACGTTTTCGATTTCGGCGACCGGCAGCGGCGGCATGGAAACTGCCATTACGAATTTTGTCGATGCCAATACGAAAGTCGCCGTCCTCGCCAACGGATACTTCTGCGATCGCATGACCGAGATGGCCAAGCGGCAGGGCGCGAATGTCGTCCGTCTTGAGAAGCCCTGGGGAGAATTCTTCTCCGAGGACGAAGCCACCGACTTCATCCGCCGCGAGAAGCCGCAGGTCGTCATGTACGTGATGGCGGAAACTTCGACGGGTGTCTTCGAACACGGCGAAGCAATCTGCAAAGCGGCTCACGAAGTCGGAGCCATCGTCATCGCCGACTGCGTCACATCGCTGGGTGCCATGCCGGTCGAGGTCGACAAGACCGGAATCGACGTCGCTTACAGTTGCACGCAAAAAGGGCTGAGCTGTCCTCCGGGTCTATCGCCGATCACGGTTTCGTCGCGTGCCACCGACTTGCTGAAGCAGCGCAAGAGCCCTCCGCGCACCTGGTACTTCGACATCGGCCTCATCGCCGACTACCTGCTCGAGTCGCACCGTTATCACCACACCGCGTCAGCGACCATGTTCTACGCCCTGCATGAAGGCTTGACGCTGATCGAAGAAGAAGGCCTGGCGGAGCGCTGCAATCGCCACCACAAAGCGCACCATCAGTTCGTCAAAACCATCGAGCGCATGGGACTCCAGATGCTCGTGCCCGAAGGCCATCGCATCTGGAACCTGAACACGGTTCGCGTGCCCGCCGGAGTTGACGACGCGAAGGTCCGCGCCACACTGCTCAACGAGCACGGTATCGAAATCGCCGGCGGCTTCGGTCAGCTCGCAGGCAAGATCTTCCGCATCGGAATCATGGGCCCGCTGGCAACACCAGAACACGTCGACGACTTCCTGAAGAAGTTCTCCGACGCCCTGGGCCACGCAGGATACAAAGGTTAGGCAAAAAAGGTAGAGCGGCGCTTCAGCGCCGCGTTGCAGCGCTCGTTTATTGTTGTCATCCCGAGGCGGCTTCAGCCGCCGAGGGATCCGATCTCCACTGCCGGCCCAGTCACCCGTTCAATGCCACGCCCACGACATCGCAACCCCGCAAATTCCTACGCTATAATGCGACCTAGTTTTCAACTCGATCTGAATCCGCTGTCCAAACCGAATTCCTTCCGTTGAATCATGATGGCTAGTTCTCCTCAAGAAACTCCCGAATCTAAACCCAGGAATGACAGTCGCGCGGACCGCATCTTCGCCTCCGGCGAGATGGCCGATCGCACCCGGGAGTTTGACTGGAGTAAGAGCGTGCTTGGCCCCATCGAGCGCTGGCCGCCGTCCCTCGTCATCACTGTTAACAACTTGTTAGCCACCAAGCATCCCATGTTTCTCTGGTGGGGTCGCGATCTGATCCAGTTTTACAACGACGCCTATCGCAGAAGTATCGGCTCCGATAAACATCCCTCCGCCTTAGGCCAAAGAGGAGAAGATTGCTGGCCCGAGATTTGGCCAAT
Source organism: uncultured Acidobacteriaceae bacterium (assembly GCA_963819645.1). Classification (GTDB taxonomy): domain Bacteria; phylum Acidobacteriota; class Terriglobia; order Terriglobales; family Acidobacteriaceae; genus CAVVDY01. The sequence goes on along the minus strand of CAWFWZ010000001.1, from coordinate 82,401 downwards.
CATCGGTCCACAGATAGCTCAGGTCATGTCGACCGGCGAAGCCACATGGAATGAGAACCAGCTGGTACCGATATTTCGCGACGGTAAGTTGGAAGATGTCTATTGGACCTACAGCTACAGTGCGGTGCGCGATTTGGACGGTTCGATTCAAGGCACCCTCGTCACCTGTACCGAGACCACCACCGCCACCATTGCGGCAACCACTTTGCGCCGCAGGCTTGCCTCTCTGCGGGAACTGTTCGAGAGCGCGCCGGCGTTCTTCGCTTTACTGCGAGGCCCGGACCACATCTTCGAATTGACCAACCCGCTGTATCAAAAGCTCATCGCGAATCGCGACGTCATCGGAAAGCCGTTACGCGAAGCCTTGCCCGAGGTCGAAGAACAAGGGTTCGTTCGCGTCCTGGACGAGGTTTATACGACGGGTCAGCCATACATCGGCAGGGGTAGCCCCGTCACATTGGCGGTCGAGGGTTCTGAGAGGCTGGAAGAACGCATACTGGACTTCGTCTATCAGCCCATAGGTGATGTCGACGGAAATCTTCCTGGCATTCTGGTGTTTGGGGTCGACGTGACGGAAGCAAAGCGTACCGAGCAGACGCTGCTCCGCTCAGAAAAACTCGCCGCCGTAGGAAGGCTGGCGAGCTCTATTGCGCACGAGATCAACAACCCTTTGGAAGCGGTGACCAACCTGGTTTACCTGGCTCAGAGATCGACGGACGACGAAAAAACCACTGGCTACCTGAATGCCATCGAGATTGAACTGAGACGGGCGTCCGCCATTGCCAATCAGACGCTTCGCTTTCACAAGCAGTCAAGTGCGGCCACCAGCGTCACGTCGGCCGCCCTCATCAGCGATACCTTGTCGCTCTATCAGGGAAAATTAACCAACTCATCCATCGTGGTGGAGACGCGGGACCATGGGCAAGAACCAGTCGAGTGTTTTGAAGGAGAGATCAGGCAAGCCCTGGCGAATCTCATCGGCAACGCCATCGATGCCATGCACCCCAGGGGAGGCAGACTCCTCTTGCGTTCGCGCAAGGCTACTGACTGGGCGACCAGCCGAAAGGGACTGCTGATTACCGTGGCCGACACCGGATCGGGCATCCCCAAAGAGGCCTTTAAGCGGCTGTTTGAACCCTTCTTCACCACCAAGGGCCACGGCGGCAATGGCCTCGGTCTTTGGATTACGAAGGGAATTGTTGCCCGACATGAAGGTAGGTTGTCGCTCAGAAGCAAAGTCGGAAAGGGAACCGTCGCGACATTATTTCTTCCCTTTCGACGTGGTTGAGATCGCGACCGTTTATCCGCTAGCTCCTAATCGCCCCGGGTGCGCCACTCATTCCTTCGGTTGGAATGAGTGTGATCCATGAACGTTGATCTGTGAAGCACTCATTTCCAGGTGCACCGATCCATCAACTGATGCCTCCACGCGACCTCGCAGAAACTTCCTCTCCGCCTCATTCCGCCCCAACTTCAACGCAGCTTGAAAATGCCGGCCTGCTGCTTCATACCGACCTAGACGCAATTCAAACTCACCCATCGCGGCCCAGTAGAACGGATACCGTTCCAGGCGCTCGGCATCAGCAATCCGGCTGATCTCTTCCAACCCACGCGCTGCGCCGTCTCTTTCTGCGATCGCGATAGCGCGATTGAGCGCCACCACCGGCGACGGCCGCGCGGCTATCAGCAGATCGTAGAGTGAAACGATGCTGGCCCAGTCGGTCTCTTCCGCACGTTTGGCGATGGCGTGTACCCGCGCGATGCCCGCTTCAATGTGGTACTCCGTCAACTCCGTTCCCACAGCCGAAAGATCCAGCAACCGAATTCCTTCCGCGATCAATCCCTGATTCCATTGCGAGCGGTCTTGCTGGAAAAACGGACTCAAGTTTCCCGAGGCATCCATCCTGCCCGGCAAGCGCGCAGCGTTGAAACACATCAGCGCCGCCAGCGCATAGGTCGCCGGCACCGCTCCTGCCGGATGCTCAAGCAGCATCGCCGTTCAACCGCATCGCCTCGCGGCAGAGATCTTCGCGTATCGCCGACTCCGGCGACGCGCCGTGATATCCCTCGTTGAACAGCAGGTACAGCGCGCGGTGAACCGACGGAAGTCGCGCTGCGACATCTTGCGCACGCTCCACATCGAACAGTTTCTTCGACTGCGCCAGCACCTTCTTCGCACGCGTGATTCGCTTCTCCGTCGCGGCATGAGTGCTGACGAACGCGTTCGCAACCTCGCCCACGCTGAAGCCGCAAAGAATATGCAGGATGAGCGTGACCTGCGCTTCCTCCGACAGGCGCGCCTGGCAGCAGGAGAACATCATGCGCAGCAGGTCGTCTTTGATGGCGTCGGTCGCGAAGAGCTCTGCCAGCGCCGGGGCCAGCGTCCATTCGCTTTGCACGAAGCGGCTGAGTTCGGGCTCAAAAGTGCGCACCGTCCGCTCGCGCCGCAACGCGTCGAGCGCCCGGTTCTTGGCCGTCGCCATCAGCCACGCCGACGGATTCTCCGGCACGCCGCGCAGCTTCCAGACTTCAAGGGCGCGGCAGAAGGCGTCTTGCACAACGTCTTCTGCCAGCGCCAGGTTTTGTACACCGAAGATGCGCGTGAGCGTGGCGACCATGCGTCCCGCTTCTTGCCGGAAAAGATGATCGCTCAGCTCCATGGCTTACATGTTCATGATCATGATGGGCCGCACTTCCACTGCGCCGTCCTCTTCCAGAATCGGACAGCCCTTGGAAAGCTCGACCGCCTCGTTGATGTCACGCGCCTCAACCAGCGTGAATCCGCCGACCAGGTCCTTGGCTTCGGCAAACGGACCATCGGTAATGGTCTTCGCCTTGCCCCGCACCACCTTGCCGCCCGGCTCCAACGGCTGGCCCTGGTCTTTCAGGTGGCCGCTCTCGCCCAGGCCTTTCAGCCAGGTCATCCACTTCTGCATGATCTGCTGCGCCTGCTCGGGCGAAGGATTCCCATTTCTCGGACTGCTGCGATAAAGATAAAGAAACTGACTCATCGTGAACTCTCCTTTATAGTCCCTCAGGACTGAATGTTTGGCTTCCCTTTCGGGTTCCGACATTAAGACGTATGGGCCCGCGTGTACCGGACATGTTTTTTGAGTGAAACCGAAATTCTTAGCAGACCGGAGCTAACCAGCATGAAACCGCATTGCGACCAACGTGATGTCGTCGGATTGCTGGGCTTCTCCGCTGAACTGGTGTACCGCGCTCAACACCGACTTCACTAATCCAGACACAGGACTCGCCTGCTGTTCCACGAGGCACGAGATCAGCCGCTCTTCGCCAAAGTCCTCGTCCGCATGGTTTTTTGCTTCCGTAACACCGTCAGAGAATAAACAGACAATCTCTCGGTCCTGCAACTGTAAGACTTCCTCTTCATAGGTCGCCTCGGCGAAGCCTCCAATGACGAGCCCGCCGGTCGTCAGCCGCCTGATTTGCCCCTCGCGCATCGCGAGCGGAGGATTATGGCCGGCGTTGCAATAGGTGAAGCGTCCATCGGGCGAGAGCACGCCATAGACCAGCGTCGCGAACTGGGAACCCAAACCGCGTGCCAGCAACGCACGATTCAATCGCGACATCATTGCCGCCGGCCCCGTCTGCGCCTGGGCCTCGACCGCCAACATTCCTTGCAGCATCGCCGCCAGCAGCGCGGCTGGCGGGCCTTTGCCCGATACGTCCCCCAGAGCTATCGCAAGCTCGCCGGAGGGCAATTCCATCAACTCGAAAAAGTCGCCGCCAATCGTCCGGCAAGGAATCGAGTCGCCCACCGCCTCGCAGAAGCTCACGGTGTGTAGGGTCCGCGACAACAGCGCCGCCTGCACCGCCGCCGCCGTCCTCAGCTCCTGCTCAAGCCGTAGCTTCTCCAGCGTGCCAAGCACTGCACTGATGTCATACATGCGCTCTTCTCGTACAACCTTGCCGTCCGCCAACGTGAGCAGCAAAAGGTTGCGATAGGTGACACGCTCGCCGGTTGGAGGCAGCCCGAACCAGCCTTTTTTGTCGGTGAATGAATTGAAAGCGATGCCAAGAATGCGATCGCCGTCCACCATCACGTCGACTTCGGAAACCATCCAGTCGGGGAAGGTGGCGAACATCGTCTCCCATGACGCTGCAATCGCTTCTTTGCCGTGCATCTCCCGAAACGCAGGACTGATCACCGTTGCATTGTCGGCGTAGAACGACATAAGTGTCGACTTGTCGTGGCGGTTGACGGCATCGGCTATACGACTGAATAACGCGATCGCCTCGTCCCGCGAAATAGCCATTCGTGGACACCTCAGACATTTCGATATTCGCTTTACCTAAAGGGTGGAGCACGCCTTCAGGCGTGCAGAAAAGTCCTCAATCACAAACGGCTTCAGCCGCTGAGGTCAGCTTCCACGGATCTTGCCTCGGCGGTAAAAGCCAGACGCGGGAAAAAGTCTCACGTTTGCTGCACGCCTGAAGGCGTGCTCCACCCGTATTAAACTTGAAAATACTCTCACTTGCGCTCACTTCAGATACTTTGCAAAGAAATCCGCCGTTGCGCCATACGCCTTCACCCACGTCTTGTACATGAGAAAGTCATGTATCTCATCGGGGAAGACCAGCACTTCCACCTTTATATGCTCTTCCCGCAGCCGCTGCGCCAGATCGACAGTCTGACTAAACGGAACATTGCGGTCGTCATCACCCTGTATCAACAGCACCGGCGATTTCCATAGTTGTACTGATGCATTGGGCGAAGATTCATACGCCAGTTTTCTCGCTGCCTCAAGATCAGGAGCTGCCGGAGTGTTCGCATCCCAGCGCGGCAGAAATACCGACCAGTCATGCACGCCGTGGAAATCAACCCCTGCGGCGAACAGATCGGAGTTGCGCGCCAGTCCCATCGCCGTCAGGTAGCCGCCGTACGAACCGCCCCATAACCCAATTTTCCTCGCGTTAACGATGGGCAGTGATTGAAGGTATCTGGCAGCAGCGGTGATGTCCTTGTACTCCGACGCCCCGCGCCACCCGCCATCCGCCGGTTCGCGAAACGCGCGACCATACATGATACCCAGCCGATAGTTTACTGATAAAATAACATATCCCTGACTAGCCAAATACTGATTCATGGCATAGGCGTTATGGTAGTAGTCCATGTAGTGGAAGCCCAGCATCATCTGGCGAATGGGGCCACCATGCATGAAAATCAGCGCCGGCCCGGCCTGGGTGCGTCCGGCGGGAACAAAGAGTTGGCCGTGAATCTTCAGCCCATCTTCGCTATCGAAGATGACTTGCTTCGGAACCACCAACTGCGCCGAGGGAAAATCGGCCGGTAAAGCCGACGTTGCAATCATTTCCCGGCCTTGCGCCGTGATGCTATACGGCATCGCAGGCGAAGTCGCTGTCGAACCAAGACAAGCGAGGTAGTTCCCTGTTCCCGTCTCGACCGGCGACCACTCCATCGTTTCGCCATGCGTGACCGGCTGCGGTTTGCCATCGGGCAAAGCGACACGCCAGATGTGGCGGCGATCAATGTCGTTCTCGTTTGAGGTGTACAGCAGCGACTTCTTATCAGCCGAGAGCGCAACATCTTCTACGTCATAGTCACCCGGCGTGAGCAACACCGGCGCGCCTCCTGTGACGGCGACGGAATAAAGATGGTTCCAGCCATCCTGCTCGGAGGCAAACACCAGACGATCGTTCGACGGAAACTTAAACGAGATGTCGGCAGTCAGCTCCGGATACGAATCGTCCAACTTCTCTCCGCTGTGCCACACCTCGTGCCCGTTGCCCGTCGCAGCATCAGCAACCCAGATCGACCACGGCAGCGGATGCTGCGGAATCAGCGCTCTGCTTCTGCTCTGCGCCAACGATGCGCTCGAACGCCACCTGCTTGCCATCCAGCGACCAGCGCGGCGAAACATCGCGGTCGACTCCGGCCGCAAGATAGCGAACTGCATCGTGGCCGAAGTCGTAGATGCCGATAAAACTGTGATCGCCACGATCACTGACGAAGGCGACCTCGTGTCCATCCGGCGACCACTTCGGACTGAGCGTATTGCCCGGCAGATCGGTGATCTGATGCGAAGGTGTCGCTCCCGACACGGGCGCAACCCACAACTGCTTGCGCGCTGCCCAGACAGCAAACTGCCCGTCGGGGGAAATTTCCACGTCCTCGCAGCCCTCCTCGCCGCAGCCCATCTCGCCCAATGCGCGAGGAGATTCGCCGTCCACGTCCATGGCAAACACCATCTGCTTGCGCGGGGTGAGATCGTTCGTCGGAGCCGCAACTCTGCCCGCCTCATTAGTCTCGCTGCCACGAACGAAGACCACCGTGCGTCCGTCGGGCGTGATGCGCAGGCTGGCGATGGGAATGCCATCGTCGCCGGTGAAGTGCGTGACCTGGCGCGCCGCGAAGTTAGGGCCATCGGCGATCCACACATTGCGCGCGCCCTTGGCATTGAACACCCACGCAATACGCGACGCGTGCTGCGCTGCAACCAAGTCCGTCGGAAACGGCGAGCTTAAGACTTGCTCGAGGGTGAAGGTAGCAGCGTGAATAGCGAGAGAAGAAAGCAGCAGCGAAAGGAAAATGCAAGCCCTACGCAAATTGGCGGTCATGGAGGGAAAGCTTACCATTCCGGGCGTGCTCTCCTCATGGAATTGTCATTACGAGTCCGCCTTGGCGGACGAGGAATCTGCTCTTCGTCGAGCGCGCGCAACATCCTTATTCAGGGGGTGATCGGCACTCCGCGCAAGAGCAGATCCCTCGCTTCGCTCGTGATGACAAACCAAAATGAGGGCGCGACGAGGCTCGTGCCACGATGCGCACGCGTCCTATACAATGCCGCGATGCCCAAACTAACTTCCTTTCTGCGCGTCGTCCTGCTCATCGCGTTAGCCGCCGTCACGTCATCTGCCAAAGACCAGTTCACGCCGGTCATTGTTTCCGCGCTGACTTCCACCGCGACCCCGGTACTCGGCACCGATAACCAGCAGCACATTGTGTACGAACTGGTCATCACCAACACCAACGCCACGCCGGCGACGCTCAACCAGGTCAGCGTGCTCGACGGATCGGACCCCGCTAAGGTGCTGGCCAGCTTCGAGGGCAAAGACCTGCTCTCCCGCCTGCGCATGACAATTGGTGGCGCAGCCAAGAGCGGCGCGATTGAGCAGGGCGCTACGCGTCTGTTTCTGATTGACGTCGCCCTTCCGGCGAATGCGGTGATTCCCTCCCGCCTGGTGCATCGCCTCGATCTGATGGGTGGACCGGGGCCGGCTCCGGCGCCGGCTGTTTCCATGAACTACGTTGCGGCGCCGATCGAAATTTCGCGCGCCTTGCGCGTCATTGGTCCGCCGCTGCGAGGCCAGCATTGGGTGGATACGAATGGTTGCTGCGAGCCGGGCGGCGCACATCGCGCGTCGGGGCTTGCAGTCAACGGCGGCATCTACTACGCGCAGCGCTTCGCCATCGACTGGATGCAGCTCGACGAACAGGGCCGCTTTGTACATGGCGATTCTGCCGACGTGAAGAACTTCACCTGCTATGGCGCCGACATTCTCGCCGTCGCTGATGGCACGGTGATCGAAACGCAGAACGATCTCGCGGACCAGAAGCCCGGCGTGCTGCCTGATCCCAAGACCATCAACATCGATAACGTCGATGGCAACCATGTGATTCTCGACCTGGGCCGCGGCGTCTATGCCTTCTACGCGCACATGCAGAAGGGTGGCGTGCTGGTACACGAGGGCGATCACGTTACGCGCGGACAAGTGCTGGGCAAGCTTGGTAATACCGGAAACACCTCCGCCCCACACTTGCACTTTCAATTGATGGATGGACCATCGGCTCTGGGCGCGCAAGGCATTCCTTACGTGATTGACTCGTTTCAGCTCGCCGGCGAAGTGAACAAAGCGCAGTTCGATGCGGCGCCGGGGATTGAAGGCGATTGGAGCAAGGGCCTGCTACCCACTCCCAGCCCGCGCACGAAAGAGTTCCCGATGGACTTGAATATCGTGAACTTCTGAGGCGAAGGCCTTAACGTATTCTTATCAGCTCGATATCAAACACCAGCATTCCATACGGCGCCTGTTTACCTTTATAGGCAAGCTTCTCCGGAATCCAGAAGCGAGCCTTCTCACCTTCGACCATCAACGACAATCCTTCGGTCCATCCGGCGATGACGCGATCGAGCGGCAGCGTCATCGGCCTCGCCGCGTGTGTAAGAGCTGTCGAACATCTTGCCATCGGTAGTCCAGCCGGTGTATTGCACCACGACCTCATCGATCTTCTTGGGGTGGCGCTGACCGGTGCCGGGGCGCAGCACTTTGTAGTAGAGACCGCTCTTGGTTGCTGTTGCGTCGTCAGGAGGAGCCTTCACATCGGCGGGAACTCGCAGCGGCATGTCGAGCAAGGTTACGTCGAATACCACCTGTCCCGCTGGTTTTCCCGGCTGACCTTTGAAGGCCAGCGCTTGAGGAATCCATAGCCGCCGCGTTTCGCCGACCACCATCATCTGGATGCCTTCGCTGAAGCCAGGAATGATGCGGTTGAGCGTCAGCGTTCGCGGACCGCCTTCGGCCTCGGTGTTGTCGAACACCTTGCCATCGCTGGTCCAGCCGATGTAATCGACCACGACGACCTCATCTTTCGACGGATGATCGGTGCCGGTGCCCGGCTTCAGCACCTTGGTGGCCAAGCCTGACGCATCCTTGGTTGCGTCCGCCGGAACCGCTGCGACATCCGCAGGCGCGTTGATGCTTATCGCCGGTTGCTGAGCCCGCGCCGCCTGAACAAAGCCGGCCGCCAACAGAAGGATCAGTGTCACACGATGAAGTTGCATATCGGGATTGTATTGGACGCAACGCACCGGGGCACAAGCTTTGGGTGACCGACATAGTTGGCGTTCACCAGACGGTCACATTTCCAGACCGGTCATTTTGTCATACAACAGACCACGTGGATTCAAGCTGCTTTTGGATAGCTTCTCTCTAAAACCCGTGGCATAATTTCGACGCATTTCAACTAGCAGTCCGCAGGATTCTTTCGCTCAAACTACTAACCAGCTCTCAGCCGTTCGCAAGGAGAAAATCCGTGAAGATCAATGCCTTCAAAAAGTCTAAAAGTATTGCAATTGACCATCACGCAAGCCTGCCAACCCTTGCCTCAACGCTGGCGATTGTTCTTCTGCTGACGCTGTTCGCCGTCCCGGCGGCCCACGCCCAGACCTATAGTGTGATTCACAACTTCCATGTCAGCGACGGCGCCACCCCATTAGCGGGATTGACCCTGAGAGGAGGCGTGCTCTATGGAACGACATCCTGGGGCGGTACTGGCGCGGGAACCGTATTTCAACTGACGCGCTCGGGCTCAAACTGGACCATCAGCCTGCTTTCCGAACTCGCGACGGCTGGCGGTAGCCCAGAAACCCGGGTGCAGTTTGGCCCCGACGGTCACCTTTACGGCACCACGGTGTCGGGAGGCAGTCGGGATAGTGGAGTTGTTTTCAGACTGACCCCTCCCCTGTCGATATGCAAGACCGCGAACTGCGTGTGGACGGAAACCACGCCCCACCAATTCCTTGGCCCCCCTGACGGAGCTGAGCCGCTGGGCGGAGACATGGCCTTCGACCAGCAGGGCAATATCTATGGCACAACCAGCTTCGGCGGCAGCGGCTACAGTTACGGCATTGTATGGAAGCTCACGCCCTCGTACACGGAAAGCGTCATCTACACCTTCTCCGGACCCGATGGAATCTATCCCTACGGCGGCGTTCTCATCGACAGCCAGGGCAACTTGTTCGGTACGACCAGGGAGGGCGGTGCAAATAACTTTGGTGCGGTCTACGAATTGACCTACGACCCTCGAGCTGGGTTGGGTACAGTCCGTACTCTATAGCTTCCAGAACGGTAGCGACGGCCAACACCCTTTCGGTGGTCTCATTATGGATGCCTCGGGCAATCTTTATGGCGCTACCGATAGTGGCGGCAGCGGAGGCGGTGGTGTCGTTTATGAACTGTCGCCTTCTGGTAACGCATGGACATTTACAGTTCTCTACAGCTTGGCAGGTACCTCTACGTGTGGGCCAGCGGCGGCCCTCACCATGGATGCCGCCGGGAGTCTTTATGGCACCACGCTGTGTGATGGCGCAAATAAATTTGGAAACGTCTTCAAACTCACTAACACCGGAAACGGTTGGACCTACACCTCTCTTCACGATTTCAGCGGTGCCAACGATGGGCTAAACCCCGTGAGTAATGTGACGATCGACGCAGACGGTAATCTTTATGGCACCACCGGGGGAGACGGTTACATACACGTGGGCACCGTGTGGATGATCAAGCCGTAGCGAGTGCTTCGGACGTGTGCGAGAATAGGCCCCATCCTTCAAGGAGGGATATGAAGAAACTTGCTGTGCTGTGCCTGTTCGCTCTGCTGTGCTTCACGGTCGCAGCGCACGCCGAGAATCCATACTTCTATGGCGGCCAGTTTGATCCCTTCAACCCCAACGCCAACGCCGTGGCCAACGAGAATACGGCCACTATGCCCGGGGATCCCTATGGCGCAGCCGTCTACCAGAACTTCTATGCCGAATCCAACATCACTGTGACCGGTCTATTCACCAACAACCTGAGCAACTTCACTCCGGCATCGGGCTATTGGGAGATCCGCAGCGGCGTCTCCGAAGACAACGGCGGAACCCTGATCGCTTCCGGCACCGGAACGGTGACCAACGCTCCCACGGGAAGAAGTTTCACCGGTCTCGATGAATACACCAACGCGGTCTCTGGATTGAGCGTGGATCTGCCGACCGACCAATACTGGTTTGCGGTCGTTCCGGTTTGCACCACCTGCGATGGCGAAGCCTTCAACACCAATACTTTTGGCCTGTTCATGATTGGCAAATCTGACCTGAACCAGGAGTACTTCAATAGTCCCAATGGTCCTACCTTCACCAACGCTAACAATCTGTGCCCGCATTGCCAGTTCCCTACCTTCTCCAGCGGTGTGTACGCAGTGCAAAACACACCTGAGCCGGCGAGCCTGCTGCTAATGGGGACGGGCGTAGTCGGCGTGATCGGGATGCTGCGGCGCAAAGTGATGTGAGCCGGACAGTCACGGGCACAGCTTCGGTGTAACGAAACGGTCTAAAGACAGGTGTGTCGCCGTCGAACGTTTCGCGGCTAGACAGGCGTGCCTGCGGGAACTCGCCTTCAGCCCATGTCGGCGGACGGTGCAGGTGAGGTGTGATCCGTTCCAACTGCTATGCAGTTCGAACTTCGCTTGCTTATTCGGTGCTTCTGCTGTCGTTTTTCTGTATGAGTCCCAACCCTTAGATTCAATAAATGGAGCGCGCGCTCACTTTGTTGCTCATGCGATATCGTCGATAGGTCGGTAAGTTGAGTGGGACATTGACGCATCTGGTACACATGCCCGATTCGCTTCGAGGGCGTTGGAGCACTTCCCAGTCGGCTACATCTACCTAGGATTGAGCCGCACGCGTCGCCTACTGCTGTACGCCTAAAGAGTCGCAGGATTACAGTACGGTGATTGCGCAAGTATTGTATGTGATAGCGGTCACATATCGCGGGACAAATTCCGAACGAAGGTGGATTACTTTCGTGCTACGTCGCTAAAGCCGTGCCCCGATACAAAAGCGGACTAGGGGGTTGCCTTGTCAGGGACAACGACGACCCATTGGCTAATTGCTCTTCGGTTCGGCAACCTCGTGAAGGGTATTGCCCCGTACCTCGAACTTTAACGCCCCGCGGGAGGTCGTGATTTCCCCGTGAGAGTTGTCTGTCCACGTTACACGCGAGTCATCCTGCACGTCGGCCGGCAAGTCCTCGCGGACGACTTCGCCCTCCGGGCTGACCAGCACGAGATAACTGTCGTAGCTGGGATGGTCCATTTCACCAAACGACAACCATTTATCGTCAGGAGACCAAGTGAGGTATCCGATGTTGCGATAACCAGTTCTCGGCCACGGTTGCGGATACACGATGTGATCGCTGTTGAACATCAGCCCATCTCCCTCCTCGTATCCAAGCCCAAGTTGGCGGTGCGCCACCCACTTGCGGTTATGCGACCACAGGAAATCGAAGCCGTCCGCTAGGCGCTGCGAAACTTTTCCGGAACCAGCATCGACAATCCAATAGAAGCAATTGGCGCGCCCACACAGCATTGCGCCGATGCGATGATTATCAATCCACTCGAATTTTTGAAAGTCCTGACAGGCTTCCTCGAAGCCGACCTTCCAGACCTGCTCACCGTTGGCCTTCACGAGAACCAGAAACTTCTGAGGCGTGTTGCCACAATGAGGAGCGTCAAACAACGGATTGAGTTGCGCATAGACGACGCGATCGCCTTCTGGCGAGGCAGCCACCGGGTCAGCGGCAAGTGCGTCATAGACAACCCGTCGGTCGCCCGCCTGAGCTTGAATCCAGATTTCGTGGTCCTGCACCCACGCCTTGTACTTCGGCGGAGCATCAAGGTCAGCGGTAAAGCCTAACCCGAGCAGCAGAAGAGCAGATAACATCAGGGTCCACCGGGGAGTCATTTAATTCTTAACGCTGTTGTGCAGGGGCTGAAGCCCGAATCATTCAAGTCGCCATTCGGCCCGGCTAAAGCCGTGCCCTGATACAAAGCGAGGCACAACATGCATTTCGACGCGAATAGCTATGAGCGCCTTCGCTAATGTAATGCTAATTGCTAATGCTAATGGCTAATGTGCTTCTTCTACCCACACTTCCCTGTTCCGTGGCACGCGCGCGACTTCGACGAGCAGTTGCCGGGTTCGGCCAGCATGCCGTCGGGGCCGATGCAGGTCTGGGTGTGCAGGCACCAGAACAGTCCGTCGTTGGTCGGAGGCACCGTGGGGTCGTGCGCGACTCCGATGAACTGCTGCTTCCAGCGCAGTGCGGTGCAGAGTCCTTCGCAGGTGGTATCGAAGCGCTCTTGATCAGGAAGCATCATCATGCGGCACCTCCAATGGAAACAGATTGCAGATGGGCGGAGAGAACAGATCCCTCGGCGACTAAGGTCGCCTCGTGATGACAAACCAAAAAAACAAAAATCCGATCCGTGCTAATCCGTGTGAATCCGTGGCCGCTTGTTTTCCGGTCTCTTATCATGCGGCACCTCCGGCCTTGAGCACGGCGCGTTTCACCGCCGCCTTGGCCAGCGTGATCTTGTACTTGTTCATGCTGAGCGGCTTGGCATGGGCGACCGCCGCATTCGCCGCGGCCATCGCGGTGTCGGGCGTGATGGTCTTGCCGACGAGCGCTCGCGACGGCTTCGTCGGAGACCCACGGCACCGGCGCGACGTGTCCCATGCACGACGCGCGCGCTCTTCACCGTGTTGCCGTCCATCTGAAGCGCCACCGCGGCCATGGCCAGCGGCCAGTCGAACGCCGCTTTCTGGCGAACCTCGAAGTAGCCGGTCTTCAGGTTTTGCGGAGCAGGCGGCACCATCAACTCGATCACCATCTCGTCTGGCTTGAGGTCGTGCTCGCGCTCGTTGGCCGATTTCGGAGTGATGAAGAAGCGGCCCAGCGGCAGCTCGCGCACCCCGCTGCCTCCGGCCTTGGCCGAGTAGATGCGAATCTTCGCGCCATAGGCAATCAGCGCGGGAGCGATGGTCGATGGGCTCACGAAGTACGCGCCCGTCTCGGTTGCCGAGTATCGCTGCGTAGCGATTGTCGCCGGCCACCACCATCGACTTGCCATCTTTGGTCATCGGCATCAGACCCATGCCGCTGCGGAAGTACCAGCAGCGTGGGCGCTGGCACATATTGCCGCCGATGGTTGCAAGATTGCGAATCTGTGGGCTGGCCGCTTCGGTCACGGCTTCGAGCAGCATGGGATACTGCGCCAGGTCTTTCGACTCGGCGAGCTCTGCGATCGTGGTCAGCGCGCCGATGCGCAACCCGTTGCCCGGCTGATAGCTGGTGCCGCGCAAGACGTCGATGCCTTTCACGTTGACCAGCCGCTTGGGCGTGACCACGTCGTCCTTCATCAGCGCCAGCAGATCGGTGCCGCCGGCCAGAATTGCGCCCTGCTCCCACGATGTGCCGAGCAATGCGGCGACTTGCTCCTTGCTGTTGGGGCTGGCGTATTCAAAGGGTCTGCATGGGCGCCTCCTCGCGCGATACAGAGCAGCACTCCCTACAGTGCGAGCTCAGACTGCTCTCTGCGTGATTTGACCGAAACAACGTCGCCATGCGCGGTTCCGTCGGCGAAATCCCGCTGAAGCCGCGCCCCTTCAAACCATGCGGCAGCTACGGCGCAGCTGAAGCTGCGCCCCTTCAAAGCTGTCATGCGGCACCTCCCTGTTCCAGCGCATCGATGACGCGACCCGGGAGTGAGCGGCAGGAAGGGCACGCGCACGCCGATGGCGTTGGCGACGGCGTTCGAGATGGCCGCTCCCGGCGAAACCACCGGCGGCTCGGCCAGTCCGATGACGCCGCGCTCGTCGTAGCCTTTGCCGGTCATCATGTGAACCACCAGCTCGCCAACATCGTTCAGCCCGGCGAGACGGTAGAACTCCAGGTTGGGATTGAGCACGCGGCCGGTCACGGGATCGAGGATCTTCTCCTCATACAGCGCGTAGCTGATGCCCATGATGAGCGCGCCCTTCACCTGGCTCTCGGCGGTCGTGAGGTCGACCACCAGGCCGCAGTCCTGCACCGCGACCATCTTGTTGACGCGCACGATGCCGGTCTCGATATCGACCGAGACGTCGGCCATCTGCACGCCGCCGACACCGCTGTTGGTGAGGTCGGGCGGCTTGGACTTGTCAGGATTCTTGCCGCGCACCGTGAGCGGAACCGCGCCGATCTTGGCGCAGGCGTCTTTCCAGCTCAGGCTGCGCGACTGGTCGTCCTTGACCCGCACCACACCGTTCGCGACTTCCAACTCTTCCGGCTTGGCCTTCAACGCGGGCGCGACCTTTTCGAACAGCGTGTCGCGAGCATCGACCGCAGCGCGCCGTGCCGCCGAACTGACGCCGCCGACGGTCGTGCTTCCGCCGCTGCCGCCCGATGGCGGATAGCGATTGTCGCCGATGTGCACCGTCACCTGCTCCAGCGGAATGCCGAGCGTGTCGGCAACGACCATGGCGATGATGGTGCGCGTTCCCGTGCCCAGGTCCTGGCTGCCGACCTTGAGTTCGACCGAGCCATCCGGGTGAATGGTCAGGTCCTGATCGCTGTTGTGGCCGCGGCCTCCCCAGGTGTGGAATCGAGAGCCCGAGGCCGCGCTTCACCGGGCCCGGCGGCCTTGTCGCCGCGCGGATGCCAGTTCTGCTTCCAGCCCATGAGCTGCTCGGCGATCTCCAACTCTTCGGCGTAGGTCTTGGCGCGAGGGCCGAGGATATCCATGTTGGCGCGAAGCATCTCGGCCGGATCCATCTTCAGCTTCGCCGCCAGGTCTTCGAACGCCGCCATGGTGATGAGCGCAGCTTGCGGATGGTTCGGCGCACGCCAGGCGCGCGCGCTTCCCTGATTGGTGGTGATGGCGGTGTGCTGCTTGCGCTGATTCGGAACCTCGAAGATGTACGGAAACGGCGGAGTGCCTCCACCGCCCATTCCGCCGGTACCCCAGGAGTTCGACTGCCATGCGACGAGCTTGCCGCTCTTGTCGGCGGCGATCTTCACACGCGCGAAGGCCGACGGTCGCATACCGGCGACTTCGAACTCTTCTTCGCGCGTCAGCATCATCTTCACCGGCTTGCCGCCCGCGGACTTCGACAACTTGCGCCGCAACAACGTCCCAGCGATCGGCAGCGAACTTGCTGCCGAAGCCGCCGCCGACGTTCTGCTGCAACACGCGGATGCTGGCAGCCGGCGTATTCAGCGGCTCGGCCATTTGCGCCGCGATGCCCGACAGGTTCTGGGTCGAGATGTGGACCGTCAGGTCGTTGCCGCTCCACTCCGACGCGGAGCCATGCGTCTCCAGGCAGCTATGCACGATGCAGGGCACGCCATACAAACCCTCGTGCGTGGCCGCGGCCGCGGCAAACGCCTGGTCGGCATCGCCCTGCTTTACTGTGGCGGTGCGCTTGTAAGGAGACTTGTTCTCCGAGGCTGGCAGGACCTTCGCCGCTCGCAAGGCGGCGATCACCTTGGGATCGGTGCCCTCGCCTTCCATGGACTTGTACCACTTCTCATCGGCGGTAAAGCTGACGCCCTGCTTCTTCAGTATCGCGATGACTTCGTCGTCGGGAACCTGGTTGTCCTGCATGTCCTCGAAGTCGTCGCGGCTGATCGGCCCGCTATCGGTGGCGATGTTCCTGGGCGGCTCGGCATCGGAGACGAAATGCGGCAGCACCTCGTACTCGACCTTGATGGCGCGCACGGCGTCTTCGGCGGTGCCTTCATCCACTGCGGCGACGCCGACGATCTCGTCGCCGGCCCAGAAAATCTCTGTCCCCGGCTTCTGCACGATCTCGATCGCCTTCACGCCGGGCATCTTCTCGGCGGCGCTGGTATCGATGCTCTTGATCCTGGCGTGAGCGTAGGGACAGCGAACCATCTTGCCCGCCAGCAGCCCCTCGGGGTTGTAGTCATAGGTGTACTTGGCACGGCCGGAGGACTTCGACGGGCCATCGATGCGCGTGATCCGCTTCCGAGCAGCGGTTGGGTTGCAGGATCGGGCCACGAATATTGGCTCATGACTGTTTACCTCCTGCGTGCGCCAACGCCACGGCGCGAATGCCGTCATAGGTCCCGCAGCGGCAGAAGTTGCCGCTCAGGCCATGACGAATGTCATCCGGCGTTGGCGTGGGATGTTTCTCTAGAAAGCTGGTAGTCGCGACGATGAAGCCGGGAGTGCAGAAGCCGCACTGCTGCGCGTCATGGGCGACGAACGCCTGCATCACCGGACTGAGCGCATCGCCTTCGGCCATCGCCTCAATGGTCTTGATGTCCCGGCCCTGGGCGTCGATGGCGAGTATCGAGCAGGCATACACGGGCTTGTCGTCCAGCAGCACGGTGCAGGCGCCGCAGGCTCCGCGATCGCAGACGCGCTTGGCGCCGGTCAGGTCGAAGTTGTCGCGCAGCGCATCGAGCAAGGTGACGCGAGGCTCAAGTTGCGCGCTCAGCTTCTTGCCGTTCACCTGCAAGGTGATGGGAACCTTGCCCGGACCCTGGATGGGAACTTCCTCAGCCGCGGCGTCCATGACCGAGCCCAGCACCACGGGTACGGCGACGCCGACTGCCGAAATCTTCATGAAGTCACGCCGCGTTACGCCGGATTCGGCCTCCGGTTTGCGGCGCTCATCGTCTGACATAATGTTCTCCGATTCGTACCGGAGTATAACTCCGCGGAGGTCGCTCGGGCAGTGGGAAAGGAACTGGCGTGCGCGGGTGATTGAGCTAAAGAAACGACAGGCTAACCACGGATTGACGACAGATCAGAAAAGATGAGAATGAAGAATCTTCGGAACCGAATCCGATCCGTGCTCTCCGTGTTAATCCATTGCTGAAATCTCTTTGCCGGGGCGAAATGCAGCGAAGACGAGGCGAGTACCGAAACGTGCAGGAGGTCGACAGGGGGAACGACAACTGCGACGGGCTGGGCGCATTCCGTCGCGGAGGGTTAGACGAAGACCTTCTTACTTCTGCAGGCTGCGGATGTATCCCACCAAGCCCGTGATCTGGGCATCGGTGAGCTTGCCTTTGTAGGCCGGCATCTTGCCTTTACCATTGGTGATAGCGCTATTCAGATCGGCGTCTGACATCGCCTTAACATCGGCCCCGTTCAGGGGTTTGGCTCCCATCATCGACTTACTGCCATCAGCGCCGTGACAACCCGCGCACTTCGCTTTGTAAATGTCTGCCGGACTATCCTGAGCGAAGGCCGGAACCGTAAGAGCAAACGCCAGCCCCAGAAGGGCAATACACCACACAACTTTCATTCCATTTCTCCATTCACCCCGACCGGAGTCGCGGGCGTAGATAATATTGACTTCGTGGGTAAATCTACTACCCCGACCAGCAACCCGCCAACAAATTTGTAACGGGGTAGTGGTGCAGTCTGGATGCGGATGCGTGTCTTTCGCGCACCGGTGCGAATCGGCAACCCCAGATTCCCTCGGTTGGCAACACAAGCCCGCTCGGGATGACACCCCAACTGCACCCTACCCCTTACGGGGGAAAAACACACGGCACGCGGGGTGATATGCCACAAGACGGTCGGGCGGGAGGTTGAGGCAGCAACTTGATTGGTAAACAACCCATTCCGGTTCAGCAGTTTACGTGCCGTATGCTCGGCGGCACCGTTTGGCCACCCCGGTGCTTTTACATTAGCGAGACACGTATCCCCGGGGGCATGCTTTGGAACCCACGTTGGCAGTGATTGGCCTGAATTTCCGCACGTCGACGGTCGCTGTCCGCGAGCGTTTCTGGATCAGCGAGGCGCGCCGCAACGATGCCCTGTACCAACTGGTGCGTTCGGAGGGAATCGACGAGGCAATGGTGCTGGCGACCTGTAACCGCACCGAGTTCATCCTGTGGACCAGCGATGTGGCGAGCGCCGCCGACTCGGTGCTCCGGTTCCTGGCGCACGAATATGAGCTTCGGTTGTGCGAATGGTCCCACTTCTATCGGCTGATGGACGACATTGCGCTCGCCCATATCTTCCGCGTCGCCTCCAGTCTCGACTCGATGGTCCTGGGGGAGCCGGAGATTGTGAAGCAGCTCGAGGAGGCATGGAAGCACGCCAAGCAAGCCGGTTGCACCGGCCGTTTCCTCGACTCCATCGTTCAGAAGGCACTCGGTGTCTCCAAGAGAGTTCGCAGCGATCTGGCATTTACCGATGAGACGGTTTCGATGCCTTATGCCGCCGTCGAGCTCTCGATCCAGGAGCTGGGCGATCTTACCGGCCGCGAGGTTTTGCTGATCGGGGCGGGCAGAATGAGCGAGATGGCCGCGCGCCGCCTGATGAGCGCTGGGGCGAAAAAGGTAAATATCACCAGCCGGACACTGGCCAGCGCCGAGGATCTGGCGACCCGGCTGAATGCTCGATGCGTCCCGTTCGAGGAGCGCCGGCGTTATCTTGAGACGGCCGATATCGTGGTGAGCTCGACCTTGTCGTCTGAATACACGATTTCCCGCGAACAGGCGGAAGCGGTGGCGCATGCTCGCGAGCATCGGCGGCTGGTGCTAATCGACATCGCGGTGCCGCGCGACATCGATCCGGGAGTGCGTGAAATCGAGGGCATGCGGCTGTTCGACATCGACGACCTGGAACAGGTGATACGGCGCAACAGCGGAGAACGGCATGCAGCCGCCGCAGAAGCTGAGAAAATTATTTGCGCCGAGGTCAGCGGATTCCGGCGCAAGCTGGCGGCGGAGCAATTGGTGCCGGCCTTCGTAGCTCTGCGGCAATATCTGGATGAGCTATGCCGGCAGGAATTGGAGCTCCTGCGCCAGGAGTTTGGGCCATTCACCGCCGATCAGGAGCAGGCGATGACGGCCTTCTCCTCGCACGTGATGCAACGCATCGCCAGCTCGCTGGCGCGTGAGTTAAAAAAGTCACCCGAGCCTAACGATTCCGACGTGATTAGCGAGGCCGTGTCGCGCCTGATTGGGATTGAGCAACTGCAAGTCGCAAGCGAAGCAAAAAACTGACTGTAAAGAAATAAAGGAGTAAATGATGACTGAAACTGCGCAAAATCAGAAAAGCAACCCCACCGTATTCACCAGCGTTCAGGCGTATACCCTGGCCGTTATCACCCTTGCCATCGGAATTGCGGTCGGATACTTTGCTCGCGGCTCTGCGCCTTCCACCGTGGCCAACGTGCCGGAGAATGCGCAAGCGGCGATGTCCACTCCTCCCGCGGGCATGCCAGGTTCGGGAGCGGCACCGGCCAACATGGGCCCCGGCCAACTGCCGGGAAGCGCACCGCAGCAACAAGCTAGCTCTCCCGAGATGCTGACCAAAGCGGCTGAGCCACTGCTGACGCAGTTGAGAACCAATCCCGATAACGCCGACGTTCTGGTGCAGTTGGGCAACCTCTACTACGACGGTCAAAGCTTCCCGCAGGCAATTGACTATTACGAGAAGGCGCTGAAAATTCAGCCCAACAATGCCGACGTTCGCACCGATGTCGGCACCAGCTACTGGTACACCGGCGATGCCGACAAGGCGCTGGCCAGTTTCCAGAAGTCGCTGGCGCTTCGCCCCAACCATCCCGGAACACTGTTCAACCTGGGCATTGTGGAGTGGCAGGGTAAGAAGGATCCCAAAGCCGCCATCGTGGCGTGGGAGAAGCTGCTGCAAACTAATCCTGACTACCCGCAGAAGGACCAGGTGCAGATGTTGATTGAGCGCGCGAAAATGCACGGAGCCGGCGCCGCCAAGGGCTAGTTCCACCCGCGATTGCTCACCCCGGAACGAGCCCGCGCAGAGCTCGTCCCGGGCTTTTTGTACACGATCTGACGCTCTGCAGGTTTGCGGAATCGCGCGTCGCAGCGCGCATTAAAGATGACGCCCTGTCCACACGTCCTTTGGTATCATTAATAGGTGGTAGATCTTGACCTGTCTCCGCCAGCCGGCATCGATATGCCGCTATGGCGCTCGCTGATTCTGAATCTGGCCGACCGTATTTCGCCGGAGAAACTCCCCCCATTGGAGTTGACTTCACGCCCGGTTGACACCGGCATGATGTTCGGGGACCGGCTCGCGCTTCCCTGGTACCGCACGGTATTCGCCAACATATCGGATGTGGTCTCGCCTGATATGGGGGCGCCGCTGGAGCTGACTTCGCGCCCGGTCGATGTCGGTGAACTGCTGGCAGACGATCTGAGCCACGGCTGGTGGGTTTCTCTGCTCGACGGCCTGCGCTATCGCCTGTCGCCCGAAAAGCAGGCTCCGCTGTCGCTGACCTCCAAGCCCATCGCCGCTTATGGCGTCAATAGCTGGTTGCAATTGCTGGACTGGTCGTCGCTGCTCGCTAACCCCAAAGTTTTTCTTCCCGATGTTCCGGTTGAAACTCAGTTGATTGCCGCCGAAGTGCTGGAGACGGCTCCTATGACTGTAGCTGCAACCACTGCTGCCGCGGTTCCGGTCGACCAACAACTGTGGGCGGCGCAGATGCAGTTCAAGCGCGACATTTCGCGCAGCCGCTTCCGCCAGAAGATCTGGATGACTGCGATAGCGGCCGAAGCGGTGTTCCTGCTGGCATACGTCTTCAACTTCAAGTTCTAACAATTCAGCGGTGGTTTAAATCAAAGAGTGGAGCGCGCCTTCAGGCGTGCTATGGACGCCGGACGCACGCGTTGCAAAGCATCGCGTCAGGGCTAAAAAACGCGGCCAACGCGGCGATTCGCGTCAGGGCACCCTTCGGCTTCGGTCAGGGCAGGCTCCAGTCGTGCCGAAGAAGCCTCTTTCTAGTTTCATATCGCAAGCGGACTTTAGTCCGCGAGCGACCGCTTTTTCGCGATTCAGAAAGCTTATGCCGGCGACTGAAGTCGGCTCCGGAAGATCGAAATGGAAACGCTTATCGGCACGACCAAGGTCGTGCCCTGACGCCCTTCCTCGGTAAAAGAGTTTCTTTGAAATCTGTAAAGCCGGCCCTGCTGCCACTCGCTTTGTTATGTACGCCTGGAAGGCGTACTCCACCCTTCTACAGCTCCGCGGTGATGTGCTCCAGTTGATTGGTAATCTCTTCCGCTGGAGTGTCGCGTGGGAAGCTTACCGGCTTGCCAATGACGACGCGCAGTTCGCCGCGCCGCGCAATCTTGCGGCCTGCGAGTTTCATGTCATGCAGACCGTGAATTCGCATCGGCACCACCGGAACATCCAGCCGCGAAGCCAGCATTCCAATCCCCGAGCGAAATGGCGACAGCTTGCCGTCCTGGGTTCGTCGGCCTTCGGGAAAGACCAGCACGCTGTATCCCTCATCGGCGCAAGCGCCGGCATAGGCAAAGCTCTCGCGGACGCCAGACTCCTGCGGTAGCGGAAACACGTTGAACAACGCGACGACGAGATAGTATCCCGCCTGCTGCCACCAGCGCGCCAACAGGTTCATGCTGCGCGCAGGCCGCCACATGCCCCACAGGCGTTCTCCGTGCATGCCGACCGCAAGCTTATGGCGCAACCGAGGAGGCAGTGCCAGCAGCACGAATCCTACATCGATATACGTCACGTGATTGCAGGTGACCAGGATCGGGCCGGTCAGGCCGTCGAGGTTCTCGCGTCCTTCGATCTTCGGATGCGCCATGATGAGCGTCGCCGGCAGCGACAGCAGATTGTAGGCGGCGTTGCGGATCCACGTGATCGGCCAGCGCAACGCCCAGTGCGGATAACGGTACCCGCTGCGCGCAGGCTTCTCGGGCTGTTGCAGCAGGCGCTCGAGTTCGCCGACCGTGGTGAGGTTTGCGAAGTTGGCCTCGCTCAGATCGACCTGGTAGGAATCTTCCAGCGCGCTCATCAACTCAACGCGGTCCATCGAGCTGAGATTGAGCTCGTCTTCCAATTTCGAGTCGGCGGACAGCGAACCGACGTCGCGCCCGGTGATGCGGCTGATCAATTCGGCCAGCGAACCCTGAGACACGGCGGCTCCCGCTGCACCTGAGAACTTCGCTGCTGCATACGCCTGAATCAGGTTGGTGCGCGGCTTCTGCGTCGGAGTGCGCGGGAAGTCGGGCTCGGGCCATACCAGCCATCGGCGCATGCGCTGAAATTCGGCGAGCTGCCGATTGGCGGCCTGCACCGCCGCTTCGGGATCGGACGAATCGCGCAGCAGCAGCGCGGCGCATGGCTCGGCATTGCCACCCTGTTCCAGCGGAACCACCACGCAGTCGCGCACCTCAGGTTGATGGCGCAGCGCTGCTTCCAGATCGTCAGGATAGATGTTCATCCCCTCGCGATTCACGATGACGTTTTTCTTGCGGCCGCGGAAATACAGATTTCCCTCGGCATCGACCTCGCCCAGATCGCCGGTGCGAAACCAGCCTTCTTCGTTCAGGACCGGCTTCAGCTCCTTGCCCTGCCAGTAGCCGGCGGCGACGTTGGCGCCGCGCACCAGAATCTCGCCGTTCTCGTCGAGCTTCATCTCGCGGCCTTCCAGCACCTTGCCGATCGAGCGCTTGCCGGTACGAAAAGGATGATTGAGCGAGATCAGTGAAGTTGTTTCGGTCAGGCCGTAGCCCTGAATGACGACGAAGCTCAGCCGCCGCCAAAACTCTTCCGTCTCCGCATCGAGCGCAGCGCCGCCCGAGATGAAGGCCCAGAACTTCCATCCGAACTGGCTGTGAATGCGACGGAAACGCCACCAGCGCCGGACGAAGTGCTCGCCATCGGCCGCGGCAAACTGCTTTTCGAACCACTGCCGCCGGCCTGCGCTCTCCATGTCGCGTTCAATTTTGTCTTTCAGCGACTCCATTAGGCGCGGCACGGCGACGACCACCGAAACGCGCTGCTCACGTACCAGACGGATGATCTCCGTCGGATTCAGGCTGTCGTGGAAGATCACCGTTCCGGCAAGCAGTTGCGGAAGCAATATACCGAGAAACTGTCCGAAGACGTGACTCAGTGGCAGGAGGTTCAGAAAGCGGATGGGATGGAAGATGCGCTCGTACTTCAGGTACTTGCCAATCTCGCGTTCCAGCGGCTCAAGGTTGGCCAGGATGTTGCCATGCGTGATGACTACACCACGCGGCTCAGCGGTTGTGCCTGAGGTAAAGACGATCTCAACTATGTCGTCGCGGGTAAGATTCGGCGACGGGATTGGCTCGGCAGAGCGCTGGGAAACGCTCTCACGCAGGGTGTCCAGATCGAAGCGGGGCACGCCGGCAACGTCGTGATCGTGGCCGCCGATGCAGAGCTTTGCGTCCACCTGCTGCGCCACTCGCTCGGCGAAATCAGGAGCGGCAATGTTGTCGATGGGAACGACAACCACGCCGCGCAGCACGCAGCCGAAGAAGGCGGCGACCCACTCCGCGCAGTTCTCCCCCCACAGCAGCACCTTGTCGCTGTGGCCAATGCCGCGGGCGTCCAACTCGCGCGCAAAGCGGTACGCGCTGATCAGGACGTCGCCGTAGCTCCAATGCTGAACCCGGTATCCGCGACGATACACGTACGCCGTTTCTCGGGCGTGGTCGCGGAAGTTGTCCAGGTACTCCAGTATGGTGGTGCGCGGCATTCAACAGCAGTCTACCGTGTCATGCTGTGAAGACAGCAAGATCGCGTCAGATTCTCAGCTGTTACGCAGCGGGCCGCATTACACCCAGCGGCGGTTCTCACGCATCTGCGCTTTCAGCATCGCGCGAAAAAGAGCTGTCGCCTTCTTGACTTCAGGCATAGCCAGCTGGCAGAACAACTGCTTGCCGTTGCGCTGCGTGTGCACAATGCCGGCCGCTTTCAGAATCGAAAGGTGCTGAGAGAGGTTTGCCTTGGAAATATCAAGACCTTGCTGTAGCTCCGAGGCCCAGCAATCGGATACTTCGAGCATACCGACTAGTTGCAAACGTGTAGGATTGGCGAAGGCCTTACAAATGTTAGCCTGTCGTTCATAGGTTTCTTTATCAGCCCGGTTTTTCCGTTTCATCGCCATTTTCCCCTGACCGCTGGTTGAGCGTTATTGGTAAAACTACTTTTAAAGAGGTTCCTGGGTTATTTACTTATCAGACCTTCAGGTTGGTTAGGAACATCCGGTAAAGCCATTCGGCTACCGAATTACTATTCGCAGACTAAGTCCTCTTTGCGAGTTTGGGCGTAACTTCGCGCAGGGAACGCGAGGTATCTAATCTGCTGTGCAGTCTGCAGGTCAGTTTGATTTCGTTATATCACACTTTCGCAAAAGAGAACATCATCGGAAGTTGTAGATGGATGGAGATAAAGAAATCATAATGAAGCCCCCCACAAAACTATCAGGTTACTTCGTTGTTACCTTCAGTATCTTTCGATCGCAGGGGCGCGATGACGAACACAATTTCGAAAATGATTGTCTATAAAATTGGTGGAACGCTCGGGCTTGCAGCATTGGCTGGCACTTAAGTACGTTTGCAGTGGCGCAAACGAGGGGTTTCGGCCGAAACTCATATAGCAAGAAAACTGCCAAGGTCAATCAACGGCGGAAATTGGCGTAGTTAACGCATGTGGCTCTCCGTCCAAAACACATCTTGCCTCGTGGATTTCGAGATTGCGGGACGAAGACTCCTGTTGAATGTGACTTCGAACCGGACTATACCTTTTCCGTTGCGGGAAAGGCTTGGCTCGCTCAAGTTCTGAGCCAGAGTTCCGATTAGCACTATGTGAGCAAGGAAAAATCCTCCTGAGTGAACGCAACCGGCCTCGCGTGCGCGAGGCCGGAACGTTATTGGGGGCCCAGGTTAGTCGATTGCCGTAGCAGCCGACTAATAAGGGTAGTGCGCTCCGCCGTGGCGCACGTCGGCGCCGCGTACCCAGAAGATAACGTCCTCAGCGATGTTGGTCGCGTGGTCGGCAATGCGCTCCAGGTTGCGGGCGATCAGCAGTACGTTCAAAGCCGGCCGCGTCAGTGCCGGGTCGCTTTGCATCTTCTGCACCAGAATAACGAAAGCTTCGTCCTTCATGCGGTCAACCACGTTGTCCATCTGCAGCACCGACTCGGCGATTTCGGCATGACCGTCGAGGAACGACTGCAATGCTCGTTGCACCATGGTGCTCACACTGCTCGCCATCTTTGGGATATCGATTGGCAACTCGACCGGCGGCTCGCTGACCAGGTCCAAAACGCGTTGCGCGATGTTTACCGCCTGGTCGCCTACGCGTTCCAGGTCGGCATTGATCTTGATTACGGCCATGATGAAACGCAGATCGATGGCCATTGGCTGCTGCATGGCGAGGAGGTCGAGCGCCAGCTCATCGATATCGCGCTCGGCCTGATTGATGGCGGTCTCGCCGGTAAATACCATTTGGCAAAACTTCGCATCGCGCGTGCGATACGCTTCCGTAGCGCGATCGATCGCCTGCTCCGCAAGGCCGCCCATGCGGAGGAGTTTGTCCCGAAGTTCATCCAAGCCCTGCTGAAAGCGGCTTCGCATTATCCAAACCTGCCTGTGATGTAGTCTTCCGTCCGCTTATCTGCGGGAGTGGTGAATATCTTTTCCGTCTTGTCGTATTCAATCAAGCTGCCCATCAGAAAGAAGGCGGTAAATTCGGCAACCCGCGCCGCCTGCTGCATATTATGAGTAACGATGACCACAGTATAGTGTTGTTTTAACTGAAAAATCAGCTCTTCGATCTTGCTGGTCGAAATCGGATCCAGCGCCGATGCCGGCTCGTCCATCAGAAGCACGTCAGGCTCGACCGCCAGGGCGCGCGCGATGCACAGCCGCTGTTGCTGACCTCCGGAGAGGCTGGCGCCCGACTTCTTGTGCAAGCTGTCCTTCACTTCTTCCCACAGCGCCGCGAGCTTCAGCGAACGCTCCACCAGTTCGTTCATCTGCTTGCGGTTGCGCAACCCGTTCAAGCCGCAGGCCGGCGGCAACGTTGTCATAGATGGACATGCTGGGAAATGGGTTGGGCTTCTGAAACACCATGCCGATCTTGCGGCGCACCTCAACCGGATCAGTGCCATCGCCATAGACTTCGATGGCGCCGATTTTCACGTCGCCCTCGGCCCGAGCCTCCGGAATCGTCTCGTGCATGCGGTTGAGGCAGCGCACAAACGTACTCTTGCCGCAGCCCGACGGCCCAATCACCGCCGTGACGTGATTGGCCAGCACCGACATGTCAATTTCCTTCAAGGCCAAGTTCTTGCCGTACCAGGCATTCAAACCTTTGACCTCGATTCCTACGCCCATACGGTTACGAGGCCCCCTTTAGCATGCCCCGACTGGTGACGATGCGTACCGCCGCCACCGCAGCAACAATCATAACGATAAGGATCAGAGCTCCCGCCCAAGCCTGCTTGTGCCATTCGTCAAAGGGGGAAATCGCATAGGTGAAAATCTGCAACGGCAAAGCTGCCGTGGGCTGGTTGGGATTCAGGTTCCAGTACTGGTTGCCGAACGCAGTAAACAACAGCGGCGCGGTTTCGCCGGCTACGCGCGCAAATGCCAGCATGCAGCCGGTGATGACTCCGGCCGATGCCGTGCGCAGTGTAATCGACAGCGTGGTTCGCCACTTCGGAATACCCAACCCGAACGCCGCCTCGCGGATCGAGTTGGGCACCATCAGCAGCATCTCTTCGGTAGCGCGAGCAACCGTGGGTACCATCATGATGGCCAGAGCAAATCCGCCGGAGTAAGCGGAGAAGTGCTTCTGGCGAAGGACGACCAGCGAATAGGCCACGATACCGATGACGATAGAAGGAACACCGTTCAGCACGTCGGCCGTGAAGCGCACGAAGTCACCAAAACGGTTGCGTCCGTATTCGGCCAGATAGATTCCGCAGCCAATACCAACCGGGATGCCAATCACGCTGGCGAGCGCCAGAACCACGCCGGAACCCACGATCGCATTCGCCATGCCACCACCGGGCTCGCCCACCGGTTTGGGCGTTTGGGTAAGGAACGCCAGGTTGACCGATCCGATGCCTTTAATCAACAGGTATATAAAGATTGCGAGCAACGGCGTCAGCACCAGGACAGCGGAGCCGAGGGCAAAGCCGGTCGCGCCCACATTGGCGAACTTGCGCCAGAGGCTGAGACTGGAAGAGCGGCTGAGGGTGGTGCTAGGCATTGACCCTCGCTGTTCCGCCGGTGATGCTCCAAACCAGCAAGCGCGCCAGCGCATTTACGATCAAGGTCACCAGGAAAAGCGCCAACCCAATCTCAACCAGTGCACTCAGGTACAGGTCGCCGGTGGCTTCACTGAACTCGTTGGCAATCACACTGGCCATGGTGTATCCGGGTGCGAACAGGGACTTCGCGATCTCCGGGCGGTTGCCGATCACCATCGTGACGGCCATGGTTTCGCCCAGCGCGCGTCCCAGCCCGAGGATGACGCCGCCCACGATGCCGATGCGCGCGTTGCGCAACACGCCCATGCGGATCATCTCCCACCGCGTGGCGCCCAGCGCCAGCACGGCTTCCCGCTGGTTCTGCGGAACGGCGCTCAGCACCTCGCGCGTGATGGAGGCGACGATGGGCACAATCATGATGGCCAGAATGATGCCCGCTGCCAGCATGCCCAATCCGAACTGCGGCCCTTCGAACAGGCCCGTCCAGCCAAAATATTTCGCCAGGAATGGCTGCAAGTACTCACGCAGCAGGGGCGCCAATACGAAGATTCCCCATAAGCCGTAGATCACGCTGGGAATCGCCGCCAGCAGCTCGACCAGAAAGGAGATGATGGCCCGAAGAGCGACGGGACACATCTCCGTGATATACACCGCAACGCCGACGGAGAGCGGCACCGCGAGAACCAGAGCTAAAACCGAGGAGACAATCGTCCCATAGATAAACGGTAGAGCGCCGAAATCACCATTCACCGGATCCCAGTCGCGACCGTAGAAGAACCCGATACCGAATTGGTGCAGCGACAGCCTCGATTTATCAACCAGTTCGTAGACGATCAGTACGACAATGACAAAGACGGAGAATGCCGCCAACGCGATCATGACACGAAACACCGCATCGGGAAGGCGGCTGCTGGTTGGGTTCTGGGTCCTGATCCGTTGGAGCACGGCAGTGCCGCCCGTCTGCTTTCGCTCCGTGCTGGTATGCGCCAGCGACGGAACGGAGACAATTGGCTTCTGGCTCCCGAGGGGATCAGTGGAATTCATGAGCTTGAACCTAACAACGGACGGTTACACAACGGTTACAGACTCAGTCGCAAAATGCAAACTCCGGCCCGAATTGAACCGGAGTTCGCGGTGGGACTTCAAGCCGGGTGAGTTTACTTCAGTTGCTTGGTGATGGCGGCCTTCTCGGCTGTCACCACATCAGCGGGCAGAGGAGCATACGACAGTTGCGATACCATTCCCTGTCCCTTGTCCAACATCCAGCCGAGGAAGTCTTTGATGATTTTGCCTTTGTTAGCGTCCTTGGGCTGTACTGGAATCAGCAGCCAGGTGAAGCTGGCAATCGGGTAGGCGTACTTTCCGGGCGGGTTGGTGATCGAAACCCGGAAGTCCGCAGGCATCTTCACGCCCGCGGCAGCCGCAGTCGTGCTCTCGAGCGTGGCCTTGACGAAGTTCTTCGACGAATTCTCCACGCTTCCGTAGTTGATCTTGTTCTGCAAAGCGTAGATCAACTCGACGTAACCGATCGAGCCCGGCAGCATCTTCAGATTGCCCGCGACGCCTTCGTTGCCTTTTCCGCCCATACCGACCGGCCACTTGACCGAGGTACCTTTGCCCGGCCCGCCTGCCCACTCGGGACTCACCTTCGATAGCCAGTCGGTGAAGATGTAAGTGGTTCCGCTGCCATCGGAGCGATGTACGACGGTGATGGACTGGTCGGGGAACTTGATATTCGGATTCGCCTTGGCGATGGCAGGGTCGTTCCAGGTCGTGATTTTGCCCAGGTAAATTCCGGCCAGGACTTCTGGCGTGAACTTAATCTCCTCGTTTACTCCAGGGATGTTGTAGGCCGGTACGACTGCGCCCAGGACGGTGGGAAGATGCACAACCTTAACCTTGGACTCCGCGAGCTGCTGGTCGCTCATCGGACCATCGGTGGCGCCGAAATCGACCGTGCCCGCCTGCACCTGTCGAATACCGCCACCGCTGCCGATCGACTGGTAGTTGAACTGTACGTCGGAATGCTCGTTGTGGTACTCGCTGAACCACTTCTGGTAAATGGGATTAGGGAAGGTAGCACCCGCTCCGTTAATCACTGTCTGCGCCTGTGCGCAGCTTGCGAATACGGCCAGACACAGCAACACCCTGAGTGTGCGCATCACGTCGACTTGCCTCCTGAGAATAAAGACCTTTAGACCTCATCCCGTTCTATCGCCGACGGGTTAATTTATTGTTACAAAACGTTGAATTTCGAGTGAAGAGGTGCTCTGAGCAGGCTAAAGGCTTGTACGAGAGCCATTTACTGGTGCGAGGCGCGGCGGGGCTCCAGCAGATTGAGCAGTTCCAGCAGCAGGTACTCTTTGCGTCGCCGGAGCCAGGAGAGGAGACGGTTCCAGCGCGACTCCCTGGTTGGGAGACGCTCTGTTTGGCGTGCGGTCGAGGCAGCTTGTGTAGGCATAGCGCTCTTCCATGTTGGGTGCATTTCGCGGCGCACGCGAAGTTGAAGTTACGGTGAAAATCGCGCGACTACTTGGACCTCTGCTGGCGCTTCAGGTCATCAATGAAGCGCAACTCGTCGGATTTGTCGTTCGTGCGCATCACGTGCCGGACACTTTGGCCGCTGACGAGGTGACAGACCTCCTCGGCCAGGTTCTTGGCATGATCTCCGGCGCGCTCCAATGCCTGGGTCATGAATAGGACGTGGAAGCTCTCCGTACGCGGAGAGTCGTCGTGGTGTTCCAGATGTCTCAGGAACACCAGATTGCGGATGCGATCCAGTTCGGCATCGGATCGCAATACGCCCATGGCGCGATTCAGATCGCGCAGCTTCATGGCATCGTGTACATCGGTGAGCATCTTCTCCAGCCGCGACGCCATCATGGTGAGATCGCGAATGTCCTGCAGTTCGATCCTGCCGCCCACCGCTGCCGCTCGATTGCTGCAGTTCAGCAGCAGGTCGCCGATGCGCTCGAGTCCGATGTTGAACTTCATGCAGGCCAGCAGTTCGCGCGCGCTTTGCTCGCTGACCTTGGTGATGATACAGGTAACGCCCTGATCGATTTCGCGGTCCAGCGCATCCAGCTCTTTTTCGCGCTCGCGAACTCCGTCGAGCAAAGAGGCCACGCCGGTAGCGATTCCTTCGGCTACGATGCCCGCCGCTTTACGCGCCAACTGACAAGCTTCCAGCGTGCGGTCTTGCAAGTGCGCTGCTATTTGCTCCGGGGAAAGGGTTTCCGAATTGGCGGCGTTCATGGGTTGGCCTGTCGCATGGCTACTTAACTATTTCATAACCTTAGGGGGTGAAGATTCAATGAAAATCGTAATAAGAAAAGTTAATTCGCAACCGTGGGTTTCGGTAATGGGGCCGACGGCGCGTATCGAATGCATCCCTGGAAGACCGCACTACTACTCGCCTCGTCGCACGCGCGACTGACACTCGCTTGCTCAGTACTCGTCCCTCGTTTTCGGTTATTGCGCTTCCTTCACCCCAGCCCGGTCGTCTAATGAAGAAACCGGCAGAATACTTATGCTAAGAATTGATATCCAGCGCAATAGTCGCACTGCCACTCTTCATTGCCGCGGAAGAATTGTGTTCGGGATGGAGATCGAAACCCTCCGCAGCGTGGCCCAGTCGCGCACAGAGCGTGTGCTCGAGATCGATCTCGGCGGCATTGAAACCATCGATGCCTCGGGATTGGGATTGCTGGTAGAACTGCAACACTGGGCGAACGTGGGCAATCGCATCTTGTACTTCACCAACGCGTCGGAATTTGTCGCGCGTCTGGTCGCCGTCACTCGTCTCTACAACGTGCTGGTGATTGCTCCGGGCCGGGAACGCGTCTCTCGCCAACAGACAGCCGCGGCACTGAGCGCGTGATCCTCCCACAATGTGGGTGCCCATCTTTGACATCCCTATCTGGATGGTTGGCTCCCACAATGTGGGTGCCCATTCTGCCATCCTTCGTTTGGACGACAGGGTGGGAGAAAATCCTACTCGCACCGCAGCGCAACGGTCGGTGAAACATTGAGCGCCCGGCGCGCCGGAAGGTAGCACGCGACGAGCGCGACGGCCGCCAGCAGGACAGCGACCAGGCTGAAGACCGCAGGATCCGTGGGCGTAACCTCAAACAGCAAGGTCGTCATCACTCTTGTGATCGCAACTGCGCCTATCAGCCCGGCGACGATCCCGATGCCGGCGAGCCGCGCGCCATCCCGCATGATCAGCCGCAATACATCTAAGCGGCCCGCTCCGAGCGCGACATACACTCCGATCTCATGCGTCCGCTGAGTGACGCGATAGGCCATCATGCCGTAAATTCCCACGGCTGCGAGTAGCAACGCCAGACCAGCGAACGCTCCCAGCAGCATCACGTTGAAGCGCTCCTGCGCCAGCGACAGCGCCATCAAGTCGTCCATCGATTGAATATCGCTGACCGGGATCTGGCTGTCTAAACTCCACACCTGCTTCTTCACGTTGTCTATGAGTGTTGCCAGCGGGCTGCGCGTCCGAATGACTAGCGTCGTCCAGGTTCGCCACGCCTCGTCGTTCTGAGCAAAGGG
This sequence comes from uncultured Acidobacteriaceae bacterium, assembly GCA_963819645.1. GTDB lineage: Bacteria > Acidobacteriota > Terriglobia > Terriglobales > Acidobacteriaceae > CAVVDY01. The sequence continues at coordinate 50,179 of CAWFWZ010000001.1, read as the reverse complement.
AGCGTAAACGGCAGGATCCACCGGCTCGTTCAATCCAGAATGCTTCACATCCGCCGCAACCCCAACGATGGTCATCCACTTGTGCGGCTCGTTGCGTCGGGTCCAGTCGATCCGTGTCCCCAGCGGGTTTTGACCGGGTAATAACTGCCGAACGAACGTTTCGTTGACGATCGCCACCCAGGGTTGTTCTTCGCGGTCCATCGCTGTGAAGTCGCGCCCGGCGCGAATCGCTATTTGCATCACGCGGAAGTAATCTCCCATGACCGATAGGGTTTGCACCAAGGGTTCGGTGCCAACCGCAGGGGTCGGCTGCCCATCGATGACCACACGATGAGCCACATAGTTTCCCGCCAGCGGCACATCGCTGACCATCGCAGACTCGGCTCCTGGAAGAGAGCTGATTTTGGCGAGCAACTCCGTGCGGAAATTCATCTGCAAAGGAATTTTCGGATACCGGGTTGCCGGCGGCGACAGATAGAAGGTGGTGACGTTCGCCGGATTGAAACCGGGATCGACTGAGCGCAATCGCCAAAAGGCTTTTATCAACAGGCCTGCCCCCACCAGCAGCACGAGTGCCAGCGCGAACTCACTCGCAACCAGCACACTGCGCAGGCGATGCCGCGACCCGCCGGCCGGAGTAGCGCGCGCGCTATCTCGCAGCGACTCTGCAACATTTGCCCGCGCCGCAGACCACGCCGGTGCAAGGCCAAACACAACGCCGGTCAGCAGCGACACTCCAAAGACAAACAGGAAGACCCTGCTGTCCATGTGTATCGTGCTGAAACGTTGCAGGGCCGCCGGTTTCGCCGCCAGCAAGAGCCCGGTACCAGTCCACGCGAACAGCAGACCTGCGGCGCCTCCGGCGAGAGCCAGCAGAACGCTCTCGGTCAGGCGTTGGCGAATCAAGCGTGCCGGTCCGGCGCCGAGCGCGGCTCTCGTCATCAACTCCCGCTGCCGCGCCATGGCGCGCGCGATCAGCAGCATCGCGAAGTTGGCGCACGCGATGAGCAGCACTAATCCCACGGCGCCGAACAGCACCAGCAGGCCAGAGCGCACGTTGCCGACGACGGCCTCGCGCAACGGCCGCAGTAAGCTGCGCCGATCTTTTTCGCCGTCGGGATACTGTTCCGACAAACGGCGGTCGATTTCAGCTATGTCAGCCTGCGCCTGAGGCAAAGTGACACCTGATTTCAGGCGCCAGTACGAGTGCATGAAATGCACTTCGCGCTCAGCAGCTGCCGAGGGATACTCTACCCACAGCGACACGAATAGATCGGCTCGTTCCCGGGGCAGGATGAAATCGCGGGGCATGACACCGATCACCGTGTATGGATTGCCGCTCAGCAAAATGGATTTGCCCAGCACCTGCGGATCACCATGCAGGAAATTTCTCCAGAAGCCGTAGCCGACCACGACGTTGCGTGGGCCGCCCTTCACATCCTCGGATGCAGCGATCAGCCGTCCCATCATCGGCGCCACGCCCAGCGTTTGGAGAAAGCCTGCGTCTACCAGGCCGCCGCGGATTTGCACTGGTTCCGGTCCGCCGGTGAAATCCATGGCCATGGTGTTGATACCGCCGCCAACGCTGAAGCTGTGGTTGTCGCGCTGAATCTCTTCCAGGTTCAACAGCGAATCGTTTTGCTTCATCGTGACCAGTTCCTGCGGGTTGGGATAAGGAAGCGGATTGAGCAGGACACTGTTGATAACGGTGAATATCGCAGTATTGGCGCCGATGCCGAGGGCCAGCGTCAACACCGCAGCGGTGGTGAACCCGGGAGACTTGCGCAGCGTGCGCACGGCATAGCGCAAGTCCTGCAGGAAACTCTCCAACAAGCCCAGGCCACGGGCGTTCCAGCACTCTTCCTGAACCTGGTCGAGACTGCCAAATTGCAAGCGCGTGCGACGGAGGGCTTCCTCGCGGCTCATGCCTGAGTTCACATATTTCGCAACCTGTTGCTCAAGATGGAAGCGCAGCTCCTCATCGTGCTGTGCCTTCTGAAGATTGCGGTCGAAGAGCGCGCGGAAGCGAAACCAGGCATCGTGAAGCGTATTCCGAAACAAGACACACCTCCTACGCCGTCTTCAGCACGCGACCGACGGCGGCTATGAGTTTTTCCCAGGCCGTGCGCTGAATTTCGAGCTGCTGCCGTCCGGAGCGGGTGAGCTCATAGAATTTCGCGCGACGGTTATTTTCCGATGTGCCCCACTTGGCCTTAATCCAGCCGCGGCGCTCCAGTCGATGCAGCGCCGGATAGAGCGAACCCTGCTGCACACACAGGACGTCGCTGGATATCTGCTGAATACGTTCGGAGACCGCCCAACCATGCAGAGGCTCCAAGGCCAGCGTGCGCAAAATCAGAAGGTCTAATGTGCCTTGCGGAAGTTCAATTGAAGCCTCGCCCATGCTCTCTCCCCTTTTACTTCTACAGGAGGCTATCGCAACTCTTGTAGAAGTGCAAGGGGAGTGGGACGAATTGCGGGGGATTGGGGTCGGCTCGATGGCTGCTGTGCCGATTTCTCATTGGTTTTGTATCAGGGCAGGGCTTCAGCCGTGCCGTAGAGTGCGTCAAAAGAGGTCGGGCTTCAGCTCCTGCGAGTGCAGGAGCTGAAGCCCACAATCTTTCAATGCGCTGTTCGGCCCGACTGAAAGTCGGGCCCTGATACAAAGCCAGGGTTGAAGCCGGTTTTTCTGCGGAAGCTTTTCACCACGCTAAAGCGTGGTGCTTCCACCGAAGAAAGAGATGCGGAAAGCGGCACTGAAGCGCCGCACTACCCGCTTACTTCAGCTCGATATCCCCCGAGCCGGTGGAGACTTCCACTTCCGGGCCGCCCCCTTTGCACTGCGCCCTTGAGCTCGTGACGATTCAGGTTGCCCTGCATGGTAATCGGCAGATCGGAGTGAATGCTGCCCGAGCCGGTGCGTGCGTAAAGATTGAAGCCCTGGTTTGAACCCAGTGCGAGGCGTACCGTTCCCGACCCGGTATGCAGGTCCCAGCCTGACTGCACCGCGCCGTCGACAGTGATATCTCCGCTGCCGGTGCGGGCGCGCAATCCACCCTTCATTCCGCGCAACTTCACATCGCCGGAACCCGATTCCACGTCGGCGTTGCCGCTGCCAGTCAATTCCGCCTGAACGCCGCCGCTACCGGTACGAGCGGTGAAAGGCAACGCAATGTCCTGTCCCTTAATGGTTCCGCTTCCGGTGCGAGCATTGCCCTGCGGACCGACATCGCGCAGGTTGATGTCTCCCGAGCCGGTAGTGACCACCGCGCTCTTGCGCACGCCGTCGACCCCGATGTCGCCGGAGCCGGAATGCGCCTGCAGCGCGGTGTCGGCCGGAACCGTGACTTCGTAGCTGATCGACACGTGGTGCTTGATGTCATCCGACAGGTTGTAGCCGACGCGAATGCTGTTGCCGTTTTGCTCGATGGGAGGATTGCTCTCGACCGAGCGCACAGCGCTGTCCGAGTCTCCGCCGAACCAGTCGTTGCTGCCCCGAACCACTCCGTGAATCACAATCTGGTTGGAACCGCCGGTGCGCACCGTGATATTGCCTGAGCCGGTGGTTACATCCAGTGTCACCGACCCGTTCACCGTCAAGGTACGATCGAACTTGCCCTCTGCACGTGCGAACAGCATCGCCGGAAGAGCGAGCACAGCCAGCAAAACCGCAAGCGAAACTTTTCTCATAACCCCTCGCGAGAATGGAATGAAAACCGGGCTGCTGGTGCGGCAGCCATGGCATCAACGAAGCTATCAGAGGCTATCTCATAGATCACGAGTGAGTTGCCTCAGGGGCTAAAGCCCGTGTTTACGGACGCTTTGCGGCACGGCTGAAGCCGTGCCCTTTCAAAGCGACTCAACAAATGGTTTCTAGCTCCTTACTGTTGCAGGACGACTTCCTGCCCTTCCTTCAATCCAGAGAGCACTTCCGTCTTCGCCCCGTTGGAGATTCCGATGTTGACCGCGACCTTCTTCATGCCATCCTTGGCTTTCGGCTCAGGGATGTCGACGGACGCCTTCTTGTCCTTGTCGTACATGATGGCGCCTTCGGGAATCATCAGCACGTTCTTGTGCTCATCGAGCAGGATCTCGGCATTGGCCGTCATCTCGGCCTTCAGTTCGCCGCCAGGATTGTTGATCGATACGCGAACTTCGAAGGTGGTGACGTTATCTTTCTCAACGCCCATCGGCGAGATCTTCGTCACCTTGCCGGTGAAGGTCTTGTCCTTGAAGGTCTCCACCCGAATGCGCGCCGGCTGGCCGAGATAGACCTTGCCGATATCGCTCTCGTCGACCTTGCCTTTGACGTAGACCTCGCTGGTGTCGCCCAGCGTCATGACCAGCGTGGCGCCCGAGCCCAGCACCAGGATGGAGCTGACCGCGTCGCCCATCTCAACGTCGCGCGAAAGCACGACGCCGTCGATCGGCGAGGTGATGGTGGTGTAACTCAGCTGCTCTTCCAACTGGCTCAAGGTGGCGCGGCTCTTCTGCACGTCGGCTTCGGCCTGCGCGACCTTGGCTTTGTTCACGGTGTACTGCGCGCGGGCGACGTCGCGCTTGTTGACCGCCATGCTCGTAGGCGCGCTGCGCGTCATCGAGCGCCGAGGCGGAAACCACTCCATCCCGCGCCATCTGCTGCGCGCGTTCGTACGCGCGCTGCAAGGTGGGGATGTCCACGCCCTGCGCATCGACCTTCGGCGCGCTTCTAGTCGGCCTCAGACGCCTTTGGCAGTTGCCTCGGCAGAAGCAAGCTGCGCGCGCGCGGAGCTCACCTGCGCCTGGATCTCGTCGCGGTCGAGTTCAGCCAGCACCTGTCCGGTGTGCACCTTGTCGCCGGCGTCGACGTAGAGCTTCTTCACGATGCCGCTGGCCTTCGACTTGATCTCGACCTTGGTGATGGGCGTGACCTTGCCGGTAGCGACCACGCTCTTCGCCAGGTCGCCGCTGCTCGACCTTCGCCAGCTTGGTGGGATCGATCTTGGTGCCGCCGCGAGTTGCAGCAACCGCCACGATCACCAGCGCGACCACCGCCACCGCAACGATGGTGAAGATGATCCACCGCTTCTTCTTATTATGTTTGCCGTTCGCCACTTGCCCCTCCAGCTAATGATCGCAGCATTCCCTGTTCTGAGTGTGAGTTACGTTTGCTGATTGCAGGAAGTTCCGTCCCGGAATCGAGACAGTTGCGCCCCAAAACTTTAGACACCGGGATGCGCAACAAACGATAGCAAAGTTGCTCGCGGCGTACATCCTGAAAAGTGAGCAGTTCGTCACCGCAAAACGTGCGGTTGGCAACCAGAATTGAGCGCTCCGTCACCCGGAGGAACTGCGATCCTGCGCGCGTCCCTTCCACTCGCCGCCACGGCCGCTCCAGAACTTGAGGGCCGAATCCACTGTCGCCGCCATATAGAAGATGGCGCTGAGAGGCAGTGTTAAGGCCCAAGCCGCTCCTAATCCGTAGAAACGAACCATCGGCAGGTAGGTGAGGGTCATGGTGATGTAGGCCAGCCAGACCGATGCGCGATGAGCCGCCAGATCGCGAGTGAACAAGAGAGCGAAGGGCAAGAGGTAAAGCAGCGCCATGCCCACAATCGCGCCGATCAGTATCGCGACGGAGTGACCGAGCTGATTGAAGGCGGTGCGCGCGATCATGCGCTCGATTTCGCCGAAGCTTTCGTAGGGGCGGAAGCTGCGGGTGTCTTGCGTCAGGCCCAACCAGACGTGGCCACCGCTTCGTTTCACCGCGCGGGCCAGCGCGCAATCGTCGATGACCTCGTTGACGAATGGCGCTGATGCCTCCAGCGTGCGCAAGGGCTTGGGGACGAATCAGGATACATCCGCCGGCAGCACCTGCGGTTTTTCGCCGGGGCGAGCGAATCCATAGCGGCGGATAGAGCATGAAGAAGAAGAACACGAACGCCGGGATGAGCAGCTTCTCGGCCAGGCTGCGACAGTGCAGCTTGACCATGAAGGAAACCAGGTCGTAGTCCTCACGTTCGGCGATCGAAACCAACGTCGCGATATTATCGGGCGCGTGCTCCACATCGGCATCGGTCAGTAGAAGGAACTGGGGATTGAGTTTGATGGCCGCGTCGATTCCCTGCTGCATCGCCCAGAGTTTCCCGGTCCAACCAGCCGGGAGCGGCCGACCGCTGATGATGTGCAGCTTCTCGCTTCCCGACGCGGCGGCGCGGGCCGCGTCTGCAGTGGCGTCGGTGCTGTTGTCATCAACGACAAAAATATGCAGGACATCGGCGCAGCTCTGCGCCAGCAAGGAACCTAACGCGCATCCAATGTTGTTCGCCTCATTGCGCGCCGGGATAACGACAGCGATGGTTCCGGTGATCGGCGATTCAGGTTGCTCGGGGGCTTGCAGGCAGCTCACTTGCCAGAAACGGCCGTGCAGCAGCAGCAGATAGAGCCACGCCGCGAGGCACATAGCGCCGCCGAAGATCAGGAAGTCATGGATCACAGCCATTTGCCAGAAGTCCAAAAGCATAGCAGTGATCCGCGTCCATCCGCGCAAATCCGCGGCTCCGCTTTCCTTTCCTGCGTCTTTTCCTGCTAAACTCTCCCGCGACTCTCATGACAACTAGCCAAAACACGAAACGTACGCGGCTGTACGACAATCCCGAAGGCAAGTTCATCCACGAGGTGGTTCTCGCCTCGTGCCGCATGCGCGGAGAGAAGATTGCGCTGGTCGACACATCCTGCAGTCCGGCGCGGCGCATTACCTTTGCCGAATATGCGGAACTGGTCGAGCAGGCGGCGCGAGGCCTGGTCGCCGCCGGCATTAAGCCCGGTGACCGCATCGGTATCTTCCTGCCCAATAGCTGGGAATTCGGCGTCGCCTTCCACGCGGCACTGATGGCGGGCGCGGTACCTACGCCGATGAATCCTTCGTATCGCGAGCGTGAAGTTCGCTATCAGCTCGAAACCTGCGACGCGGTCGCGCTGGTTACCGACGGCACTCTGCTCAGCGGAATCGACCTGGCAGGTTTGCCAGCAGTTGCGCTATGTATTCACCATCCGGCAGCACTGTGATGGAAGTGAGCCATTCGAGTCGCTACTGAAACAGCGCTGTGGAATCACGCTGCCCAGCCCTGAGCGCGACTCGCGGCTGGCGCTGGCAACGCTTCCCTTTTCCAGCGGCACCACCGGCCTTCCTAAGGGCGTGATGCTGACGCACTACAACATCGTCGCCAATGTGTATCAGACGTTGATACCGGGCGAGGCGGGCGCGATCACGGAAGCGGACACGATGCTGTGCTTCCTGCCGATGTACCACATCTACGGACTCACCGTCGGGCTGAACCTCTCACTGATTTGCGGCGCCACGCTGGTGCTGATGCCGCGCTTCGATTGCGAAGGTTCGCTGTCGATCATCGCGCGTGAGGGGGTGAGCCTGGTGTTGTGTGTTCCGCCTGCCCTGCTGGCGTACTGTCATGCCGCCGAACAGAAGAAGTTTCCCCAGGAGCATCGCCTGAGGTGGGTGAAGTCCGGAGCTGCGCCGCTTTCTCCCGAACTGGCGCGCCGCTTTATCAACCTGACCGGTGTCCCGATCCGCCAGGGTTACGGCATGACCGAAGCTTCGCCGGTAACGCACATGGGCTTCCTCGATCCGGAGCTGTATCGTCCCGAATCGGTCGGTGCGCCGGTTGCTCTGACCGACTGTCGCGTCGTCGACGAGAACGGAAACGATGTGGCGCCGGGAGAGCTGGGCGAGCTGGTGATGCGTGGCCCGCAATTCATGCTGGGCTACTGGAAGTCGCCCGAGGCGACAGACGCGGTGCTGCGCGATGGCTGGTATTGGTCGGGGGACGTGGTGCGCGTCGATGAGACGGGGCAATACTACGTCGTCGATCGCCGCAAGGAGATGATGAAGTACAAGGGCTTCTCCATCGCGCCGGCCGAGGTCGAGAGCGTGCTGCTGGAGCATCCCGGTGTGCGCGATTGCGGCGTGGTGTCACGCATCGAAGCCGACGGCGACGAGACGCCGTGTGCCTTTGTGGTTCTGCGCGAAGGCGAGTTGGAAACGCGGCAAAGCAGCGAGGGCATGCTGTCGTTCATGGGCGAACGCATGGCGAGCTACAAGGTTCCGCGCGAGATCCACTTTGTGCCCAGCATCCCGCGAACGCCGTCGGGAAAGATTTTGCGCCGGGAATTGCGCAAGCTGGTTTAGAAGCCGGTATTCGCTTTTGGCTTTTGGCTTTTGCTCTGGCGACGAGGCTCGGATGAGGGGTTCACAATCCGCTGAGAAGTCCCTCCAAGTACCTCGGCGGCTAAAGCCGGGTCCAATCGCAAGGCGCAAAATACACCGCTGAAGCGGTGCTCCACCCGGTACAGCCAGACTTAACGCCCGGTACAGGCAAACTCCGGTACAGGCAAACTGAAGACCCGGTACAGCCATACCCAAACCTGGCGCGACCCCGCTGAAATCTCTTGCAACAGTGCGAGCGTCCGCGATGTGTGAGTGTGCACCAAAAAATCGGGGAGCCCGAAGGCTCCCCGAATTTAAGCTAGCTTCAGTTGATGACTAGAAGCTGTACTTCATCACCAGCACGACGCTGACGCGGATGGTTGGTGAAGACCTGGTTCCACTGCGTCGAACGTATCCGTGAACCGGTGAACAGTGCGCCGCGAACCGTGCCGCTGGCCTGACCGAACGACTCGACGTCGCTGATCAGCGCCGGGCACGTACTGCGCGTGGTTGAAGATGTTGGTGGCCTGGAACTGGAAGCTCGAGCGACTGACGCTCGGTGATGTTCACCCGCTTCATGAGCGCGAAGTCCCAGTTGTTGATGTCCGGCGTTCGCCAAGCGTGTTGCGGGAGCCGTTGCCAAGGCACCCGCAGCGGCCTGGATGTACTGGCATTCGGGTTCGCTAGCAACGTAGCCGACCGGTCTGCGCCCCGTGCGAGTTCTTCAGCGGCGGTGACGGTAGCTGGCGGTGTTCGGCGACACCATTGGCGTTGACGATGCGCGCCCGATCCGGAGCCGAGTCACCGTTCAGGTTCGCGTCGGCGTTGCTCTGTACCGTCGCGTACTCAGGCGACTGGAAGGTGTAGATCGGCGAGAACTGCCAGTTGCCCACGATGTTCTTCATGAACCAGTTGTCGTTCTTGAAGAACGGCAGGTCGTAGGTAGCGGCCAGGGTCACGCGCATGACGGCGATCCAAGGCCGAAGTGCCCTAGTCGCAGGCGAAGCAGGAGAAGTTCTGCGGACGACGCGGCGTCAGAACCGTCGAGAAGACGTCTGCCGTCGAGTTGTCGAAGGTGTGGCTCCAGGTCCAGGCGGCCTGGAACTGCAGGCCGTTGGTGAAGTTGCGCTTGAACGAAGTCTGCAGGCCGTTGTAGTTGGACGCAGCCGTAAGGCTGGAACGAGACGACGTTAGCGGTGAATCCGGCAGCGTCCAGTCCCAGCAAGCTGCGGCAGCTAGACGGTCAGTCTGCGCTACCGGCCTTCAGACCAGCCGAGCGTGGTAGTCCCAGCGAATCCAGTACGCCTGGCTCGGATGCCGACAGGAACGTCGGCAGGTTAGCTCGTCAGGCGTAACCGGCGAGGTCCGAGTTCAGACGGGTCTGCACCGGCAGGTGGATACCGCGGGTTCCGACGTAGCGCACTTCCAACGTGTACTTGTTGGCAAAGATGTGCTGAACGCCCGCCGTCCAGGTTTCCGAGTACGGCAGCGTCTGGTTGGGGATGTACGCGCTGGTCACAGCGCGTGCACGTGGCGGCATCGGTGATCGGCGCCGGGCAGTTCGGCAAACCGCCGTTGGCCAGGAAGTTCGAGTTGCGTGTAGGGGCACGGGAAACGCAGGCACTGCCCGGGCGCCACCGTGTCGTTGGTCTGCTGCACCTGCGGCGGCAGCGACAGGATGCCCAGGTTGTCGTAGATGAACGTCGTTGGCCATGGAGAAGCCGACGTTGACCGAGGTATTCGGAGTCGGGGGCCCACGCGATACCGACGCGCGGCATGAAGTTGGCCTTCTGCGTGGTCGGTGCCCGAAGGTAACCAGACCGGGTACGTTGGAGATGGAATTCAACGGCTGCAGACTGAGTTGCGGCCAGCGGCTCGCCGGTGTACTCGTAGCGCAGACCCGAGGTTCAAGGTGACGGTCGGGGTAATGCGCCACTCATCGTTGACGTAGACGTAGAACGCCTTCTTGTTGCCGTAGTAGACGGCATCGCCGGCCGAGCGCTCGCCAAAGTCGCCGCTGATCCGGGTTCGGAGCGAAGTCGTTGAGGTAGTCCGACATGATAGTTCCACTCGTAATCGCCGCGCACGCGCTGCGTGAACGTCTGCGGGCTGATGATCCAGCGGAACTCACCGCCGAAGCGGAGGTTGTGCTTGCCCTTCACCCAGCTCACGTTGTCCACGAACTGGTACAGGTTCTGAATGGTGCTCCTGCGGAGCGTTGCCGATCGGGACCAAGCTGAACGCCGTTCAACTCATAGACCTGCAGGTTGGGGAAAGTTCCCAGACCGGGGAACACCTGGTTGCCGACCGGAAACTGCTGCGAGTAACGGTTGAAGCCGAAACGGAACTCATTGTTCACGTTGCGAGCTGAAGTTGTGATACTCGCTCAGGGTCACGACCCAGTAGCGCTGCGGCGTGATGGACCAGAAGGTCGGCAACTGGGCCGCCGTGTCGATGGCGTTGTACTTCACCCACGCCAAGCGGCCACGCAGCTGAGTCCTTCTCGCGAGATGTTCCAGTCGAAGGAGTTCGCCGTGCTCAGCGTGTTGTTGAAGCTGGGCCCGATGAAGCCTACGTCGCCGATCGGAATGTTGACGGCAGTCGTCTGCGAAGAGGCTGCCCGGAGTTGCTCGAAGGGCATGCCCGGAGCAACCTGAATGCTGAGGAGCTACAGACGCTGGCGTTCGCCACCGGCAGGAACATACTTCTGCGAACTGCTGCAGGTTGGTGCTGTTGGGGAACAGAGCGTGACAACTGCGAGTAACCGGCGCGGTCGGAGCGCAGAGCGTGTCGGAGGTGTTGCCTTCCTGACCGACCGGGTTGTACTCCCAGTCGGTGAAGAAGAACAACTTGTTCTTGATGATCGGGCCGCCGAAGTTGCCGCCGAAGCGGTTGTTGTCATAGCGCGGGTTGCGTGTAAGGTCCCGGCGCCTGCGACTGCGCGACCAGCGAATCTTCCGCGTTCAGGTTGCGGTTCTGGAAGTACTCGTAAGCGCGTGCCGTGGAACTGGTTGGTGCCGCTCTTGATGGTCTGGTTGAACTGGCCGCCCGAAGAGTGACCGAATTCAGCCGAGTACTGGTTCTGCAACACGGTGAAGCTGTCAACCGCGTCGTTCGGAATGGTGATGAGTGGACCGGTCACCGACAAGCTGTTGTTGTCCACACCTTCCACCGTGAAGTTGTTGTTGCGCGGACGCTGTCCGCCAACCGACGGGCCGGAACCGGCACCGATACCGCCCGAGCTGGCCACGCCGGCATCGAGCAGCGAGAGGTTCAACACGCCGCTGCCGCGTCGAGGTCAGATCGGCCGCTGATCGGCAGCCTGCTTGGCAGTCGAAGGTGGTTGAGATGGTGGGCGTCGTGGTATCGATCGCCACCGCCTGTTCGTTGACTTCGACAGTTGTACCGGCGCTGACAACCGCTGCGGTGATGTTCGCAGTCGCTACTTTGTTCAGCGTTACTTCGACGTCGCGATAGCCGCCCTTCATACCGGCGCTGGAGGCGTCCACCGAGTAGTGGCCCGCAGGCAGGTTGACGAAACGATACTCGCCCTGCGAGTTCGTCTTGGTGGTTTGCTTGAATCCGGTGGCCAGGTTGGTAATCTCTACCTCGCCATTGGCCACGTAGGCTCCCGACGAGTCCTTTACCACGCCCGTCAAGTCGCCGCTGATTGCCTGTCCAAAAGAAAGGACCGGCACCAACAGCGCGAGGCTAAGCAGGGTCAGTAATGTGAAAATCCTTCTATTCATCGCACTCTCCGCTTCGCTGATAGTTCTTACGTTTGCGCTAAAAGCTGGTTGCTCGCAAAGGCTTACAGGCGGAACAACCCCAAGCAGGAGAATGCACGAGAGTAGCCGTTTTTATTCTAAAGTTGTGCCTTATTTTTCAATAACTTAAATTTGCTTCAATGCCTGAAATATGAGATTCAATAGGAGGGTTGCTGAATCGCTCTAGAAATCCATAAATGATGTCTCATTGCTGTGCTTCATAACATAGTGATATTACTGCGACTAAAGTTGTAGGACTCCTCTCGGCTCCGCCCCCGGCCCAAACCTTCAATTTAATGGCGTCGGATTGATCAGCGACAGTCCCCACAAACGCGTCAACTGCGAAGGATCTCTGCGACAAAAAATGGGGAGCCCGAAGGCTCCCCGGTTGAAGCAGTGTCAGTTGCGTTTAGAACTGATACTTCAGTACCAGCACAACCTGACGCGGGTGGTTGGTGAAAACATCGATTCCACTGATTCGAAGGTCGGCGAGCCAGGAAGCAGCGCGCCGCGTACCGTGCTGCTGGCCTGACCGAACGACTCGACGTCGCTGATGTAGCCGGGCACGTACTGCGCATGGTTGAAGATGTTCGTTGCCTGGAACTGGAATTCAGCGCCTGACGCTCGGTGATGTTGACCCGCTTCATGATCGCGAAGTCCCAGTTGTTGATGTGCGGCGTTGCCAGCGTGTTGCGTGCCATCCGTTGCCAAGGCACCCGCGCCAGCCTGGATGTACTGGGCATTCGGATTGTTTGCCAGATACGCAACTGTTGCGCCGCTTGAGTTGGTCAGCGGAGTGACGGTCGTCGCTGTTCCCACGACGCCACCTGCATTGTACGATGGCACGATCAGGAGCCGAGTCGCCGTTCAGGTTGGTGTCGACGCTGCTCTGCACCGTCGCGTACTCAGGAGACTGGAAGGTGTAGATGGGCGAGAACTGCCAGTTGCCGACCAGGTTCTTCATGAACCAGTTGTTGTTCTTGAAGAACGGCAGGTCGTAGATGCACAGCCAGGGTTACGCGCATGACGGCGATCCAGAGCCGAGGTGCCGTAGTCGCAGGCGAAGCACTGGAAGTCCTGCGGACGACGCGGCGTCAGCACGGTCGAGAAGACGTCTGCTGTCGAGTTGTCGAAGGTGTGGCTCCAGGTGCAGGCCGCCTGGAACTGCAGGCCGTTGGTGAAGTTGCGGCTTGAACGACACCTGCAGGCCGTTGTAGTTCGAGGCAGCCGTAAGGCTGGAACGACGACCACGTAGGCTGCCGTTGAACCCAGCGTTGTTCGCAGGCGGGTACGCAGATTGCCGACCGCGTTGCAGACCAGTCCAGCGTGTAGCGGCAGCGAATCCAGAGAGGCCTGTCCCGGATCTGCTAGGTAACGTCGGCAGGTACGCTGCAGGCTGACACCGGTGCCTGCGCGTTCAGACGGGTCTGTACCGGCAGGTGAATGCCGCGGGTTCCGACGTAGCGCACTTCCAACGTGTACTTGTTGGCGAAGATGTGCTGAATGCCCGGCCGTCCAGGTCTCCGAGTACGGCAGCGTCTGGTTGGGGATGTAAGCGCTGGTGCGCTGCACGTGCAGCCGACGGATCGGTGATGGCTACCGGCTGTTGCGGCAGACCGCCGTTGGCCAGGAAGTTGGTGGGCGAGTAGTTGCAGCTGGGTTGTCAGGCACTGCGACGGCGACTGCGTGTCGCAGGTCTGCTGCACCTGCGGCGGCAGCGACAGGATGCCCAGGTTGTCGTAGAGAACGTCGTTCGCCATGGCGAAGCCGACGTTGACCGAGGTCTTCGGAGTCGGCGCCCACGCGATACCGACGCGCGGCAGGAAGTTGGTCTTCTGCGTGGTCGGAGCGCTGAAGGTGATCAGTCCCGGAACGCTGGAAATCGCGTTCAGCGGCTGCACTGGTTCGCCGCCAGCGGCTCGCCCGTGTACTCATAGCGCAATCCGAGGTTCAAGGTGACGGTCGGGCGTGATGCGCCACTCGTCGTTGACGTAGCCGTAGAACGGCCTTCTTGTTGCCGTAGTAGACGATGTTGCCGGCCGAACGCTCGCCGAAGTCGCCGTTGATCCGGGTTGGGAGCGAAGTCGTTCAGGTAGTCAGAGGTTACGTTCCACTCGTAGTCGCCACGCACGCGCTGCGTGAACGTCTGCGGGCTGATGATCCAGCGGAACTCACCGCCGAAGCGGATGTTGTGCTTGCCCTTCACCCAGCTCACGTTGTCCACGAACTGGTAGAGGTTCTGAATGGTGCTCCTGCGGAGCGTTGCCGATCAGGAGCCGAGCTGCATGCCGTTCAGGTCGTCGACACTGAAGGTTGGGGAAGGTGCCGAGTCCCGGGAACAGCTGGTTGCCCACAGGGAACACCTGCGAGTAGCGGTTGAAGCCGAAACGGAACTCGTTGTTCACGTTGCGGGCTGAAGTTGTGATACTCGCTCAGGGTCGCAACCCAGATAGCGCTGCGGCGTGGTCGCCCAGAAGGTCGGCAACTGGGCCGCCGTGTCGATAGGCGTTGAACTTCGCCTAGGCCAAACGGACACGCAACGAGTCCTTCTGCGAGATGTTCCAGTCGAACGAGTTCGCGGTGGTCAGCGTGTTGGTGTAGCTGGGTCCGAGTGAAGCCGACATCGACCGATCGGAATATTGGATGCGCCGGCGTCGAACAGATTGCTTGCAACGCCCGGTCTGACCTGAATCGAGGAGCGTGCAGACGCTGCCGGCGTTGGCGCCCGCCGGCCGGCACGTACTTCTGCAACTGCTGCAGCTGGTTGTTGCTGGGGAACAGCGCTGGCCAACGTGCGCGTAGCCGGCTGCTGTCGGAGCGCAGACGGTGGACGGAGTTGCTGCCTGGCCAACCGGGTTGTACTCCCAGTCGGTGAAGAAGAACAACTTGTTCTTCATGATCGGTCCGCCGAAGTCTGCCGCCGAAGCGGTTGTTGTCGTAACGCGGGTTGCTGAACGGATCCGCCGGCACCTGGGACTGCGCAACCTGCGAGTCGATCGCGTTCAGGTTGCGGTTCTGGAAGTACTCGTAAGCCGTGCCGTGGAACTGGTTGGTTCCGCTCTTGATGGTCTGGTTGAACTGACCACCGGAAGAGTGACCGAACTCCGCCGAGAACTGGTTCTGCAAAACGGTGAAGCTGTCGACCGCGTCGTTCGGAATCGTGATGAGCGGACCGGTCACCGACAAGCTGTTGTTGTCCACGCCTTCTACCGTGAAGTTGTTGTTGCGGGGACGCTGTCCGCCAACCGACGGACCGGAACCGGCACCGATACCGCCGGTGGTGGCCACGCCGGCATTCGAGCAGCGACAGGTTCAGCACGCCGCTGCCGGTCGAGGTCAGATACCGGGCAGATCGGCAGCCTGCTTGGAATCGAAGGTCGTCGAGATGGTGGGCGTCGTGGTATCGATGGTCACCGCCTGCTCGTTGACTTCGACCGTGGTGCCGGCGCTGACAACCGACGGCGGTGATGTTGGCGGTCGCTACCTTGTTCAGCGCGACTTCGACGTCGCGAAAGCCGCCCTTCATACCGGCGGCTGTCACCGTCCACCGAGTAGTGGCCGGCCGGCAGGTTGACGAAACGATATTCGCCCTGGGCGTTGGTCTTGGTGTTTTGCTTTAAATCCGGTGGCCAGGTTTGTAGCCTCGACAGTCGGAGTTGGCCACATAGGCGCCGGACGCATCCTTCACCACTCCCGTCAAGTCGCCGCTGATGGCCTGTCCAAATGAGAGGGCCGACAACAGCAACGCAGGCACCAAGCAGGGTGAGTAACTTGAAGATACTTCTTTTCATCGCACTCTCCGCTTCGAATTGAAAATCGTACGTTGGCGCTGAGCAGCTGGGCGTTTGCGAATGAAGCGACAGTCAGAACTGCCCCGCCGAAGCGAATGCACGATAGTCGCCATTCCGATATGTGTTTACCGAGGCCGTTTTGCAACAACTTGCGGAGAGTTGTCTACGCCTTATATTTATTTTCGTATAGACGCTGGCAGCGCAGCTTCCAAAGTCCATATCGAGAGTGGCGATTACGATAAAGAGATATTGAAACCGATAAACATAGTTGAGACAGTGGACAGCATACAATTTGTAGAGATAAGAGCGGAAAGTATTAAGCGAGCGGAACTAGTTCCGATCGCCACCCCATGAGCTGGCGAGAATCAACTTGAGGAACTCTGCATGCGAACCCGATAGGCTGAGCATGGAAGTTCTGCGGAATAGCTAACTGGATCTCTCTGAAGATAAAAACGAAATGAGTCGTAGCTTATCTACGACTTATGAAGCAATATCAGGACAAAATTAGGCGGAAGTTCCCAGCGCAAGTGCGATCAGGGTCTTCTGCTCCAACTCGTGGGCTTTGCCTGACCCGGTCGCCGGGGTCGCATTCGCCGCGCGCTTGATGCTGCGCAGCTTGGCACCTACGATTCGCTTCAGTCGCGGAACCACAAACGACAGCGCGCCCATGTTGGCCGGCTCTTCCTGCACCCAGAGGAACTCAGTCGCGTTGGGATAGCGGCCGAGTACCTGGCGAAGATCGTCTTCCGGGAAGGGATACATCTGCTCCAGCATGAGGACGGCCGGCTTCGGTTCCCTTCATCTTCTTGCGTTCGATGCGCAGCTCGTGGCCGATCTTGCCGGTGCAGAATCAGGATGCGCTTGGCATCGAGAGCCGTCTCGTCAGGGATGACGTTCTGCCAGCGCGGACGTTCCAGCTCGGTAAGCGGCGACAGCGCTTCCGGATGGCGCAGCATGCTCTTCGGAGTGAAGACGATGAGCGGCGTGCGCCACTTGCGCAGGGCCTGCCGGCGCAGAAGATGGAAGTACTGCGCCGCGGTCGAAGGCTGCACCACCTGCATATTGTCGCGAGCGCAGAGTTGCAGATAACGTTCGATGCGCGCGCTGGAATGCTCCGGCCCCTGGCCTTCGTGGCCATGCGGCAGCAGCAGCACCAGTCCGGTTAGCAGGTCCCACTTGTCTTCGCCGGCGACGATAAACTGGTCGATGATGATCTGCGCACCGTTGGCGAAGTCGCCGAACTGCGCCTCCCACATCACGAGAGTCTCGGGAAAGTCGCGCGAGAATCCGTACTCGAAACCCATGACCGCGGCTTCGGACAGCTCAGAGTTGTAGATCTCCACCCGCGCCTGGTTCGCCGCCAGGTGGCACAGCGGAACGTATTCCTTCTCGTCCTCGAATATCGATCAGCACCGAGTGCCGCTGATTGAAGGTGCCGCGACGGCTGTCCTGTCCGCTCAAGCGAATCGGCACACCTTGCGTCGCGAGCGAGCCGAACGCCAGCGCCTCGGCCATGCCGAAATCCAGCGGACGCTTGCCGTATCCCATCTCGTGCCGCTGCTCCAGCAGCTTCTGCACCTTGGGATGGATGTGGAAGTCAGCCGGATATTTCGTCAAGCCGTCGGTGATCTCGCGAATGCGCTCGGCGGTGAGACCGGTGTTGACTTCGTACTCGGGCTTCCACTCGCCGCCATGAAACGGCGCCCAGTAGCTCGGGAAGCTGACGCATGACCGGCTTCTTGGCCATGCTCTTGCCCGCCACCTGCGCGGTGTCGAGCTCGGAGCTGAACTTCTCGATGAACGGCTTCGGATCCTGCCCGGTCTTCTGCGCGTAGATCTCGTAGAGCAGCGGGTGGTCTTTGATCTTGCGATAGCGAATCGGCTGCGTGATGGTCGGGTCGTCGACCTCCGAATGCCCATGACGGCGGAAGCCGATGAGATCGACCATCACGTCGGAACCAAACTCGTTGCGAAACTCCATCGCCATGCGGCCCACGCGCACCACGGCGTCGGCATCTTCGCCGTTCACGTGGAAGATCGGGATGGGCAGGCGCTTCGCCAGGTCCGACGAGAAGCGGCTGGCGTAAGCTTCGTTCGGATTAGCGGTGAAGCCGATCAGGTTGTTAACAATGATGTGAACTGTTCCGCCGACGTTGTAGCCGCGCAGGGTGGCGAGATTCAGGCTCTCGGCGGTAATTCCCTGCCCCGCGAACGCGGCATCGCCATGCATGAATGATGGGCACAACCTTCAGCTTGCCGTCGCGGCCGATGCGCGTCTGCTTGGCGCGAGCGCGGCCCATCGCCACCGGATTCACCGCTTCCAGGTGGCTGGGATTCGAAACCATGTGAATGCGCACCTGATTGCCGTTGGCTGCGTGTAAACAGCCCGGTCGCGCCGATGTGGTACTTCACGTCGCCACCACCCAGCACGCTGCGGGGATCGACATCTTCGAAGCCGGCGAAAATTTCCGCTGCCGGGCGATTCACTACATTAATAATGACGTTCAGGCGCCCGCGATGGCTCATCGCCAGTACCGCCTGCTCGGCTCCCTGCTCGGCGGCGGTATCCAGAATTTCGTCCAGCAGCGGGATGAGCGCGGTGTTGCCTTCCAGCGAGTAGCGCTTGGTTCCGATATAGCGCGAGTGAATCGTCTGCTCGAAGACATCGGCGCGCACCAGTTGATCGAGCACGCGGGCGCGATCGATGGGCTCCTGCTGCTGCGCCTCCATCTTTTCCTGGATCCACTGGCGCCGCTCAGGATCGGCAATGTGCATGAACTCGACGCCGATGGAGCCGGCATAGATGCGGCGCGCGGCTTCGGCTTCGTCGCCGGTTACATCCAGCTCGGGATGCGGCAGCGGCTTGAAGTGGTCGATCGGATCGAGATTGGCCTGAAGGTATCCCCAGCGGCGGAACGAATCCATCACCCGTTCCAGCTTCTCGCTGTCAACGTTCATCATTACGGTGGACAAGGATGGCAAGCTCCTGGCCGCGTGCGCCCAGATTAGCCTTGGTTTGGGCTAATCTGGGTCTTCACGGGACCTGTTTCTTAACAATTCTACTGTTGTAGATTCCCTACCGGCCGGACGGATGCAATCTGCGTGGAATCGCGGGCGGCAGAACATTCAGTATATAAAAGTTGGCGGGGATTGCGCGGGCGGTCGGGTGCGAGGTATCAGGTTCAGGTTTCAGACTTAAGGTGTCGGAGCCGACGCAGTGGGTGCCCATCCTGTCCCTTCGGTTGGGACAGGGTGGGAGGAAATCCGCAGCCCGAGTTGCGCTCAGTGACAAAAATAGACTCCGCGAAGCGGAGGCCATAGTCTAGCCCAGCACGCAGCGCAGCGCAGTGCTGGGTAGGCGATGCTACAAAAGCCCGAGTCCCGTAGGGGACGACATATGATCGAGGTCATCTAATGCGAATCTGCCGAATCTCAATTCTGCTTACCTTCCTTTGCACGCTTTCCTTCGCCGCCGGTCCCGCCGACCGCCAGCCGACCGATCCCAAGTCGATCGCCTCGCAGTCGAACCCGTCGGCCAAGCCGGTGCCGATCGACGACCTGTTCTTCAGCCGTCGGGTCGCGTCGCCCTCGTGGTCGCCGGATGGCAAGACCATCGTGTTCACCACCAACATGACGGGACGCAACAATCTTTGGCTGGTGCCGTCGAGCGGTGGCTGGCCGATCCAGTTGACCGTCTCGGAAGACCGGCAATATGGGGAAACGTGGTCGCCCGACGGCAAGTGGATCGTCTACGAGCAGGACTTCGGCGGTCGCGAATATTACGACCTCTTTGCCGTCGCAAGCAATGGCGGCGCACCCGTGAATCTGACGAACACTCCAGAGATATCTGAGAACAATCCGAGCTTCTCGCCCGACGGCAAAATGCTGGCCTGTAACTACAAACCTAAGACAGCAGCCAGCACCGATATTGCCGTTATCGACTGGAAGTCGCACCAGTTGAGAAAGCTCACCAATGAGCAGAGCAATGACCACCTCTGGTCGCTGGCGGCCTGGAGCCCGGACGGCCGCTTTGTCTATGCGAATCGCGTCTTCGTCGGCTTCACCGATGCCAGCGTCTATCGCATCGACGTGAAAACCGGCCAGCAGGAAGAGCTCACGCCGCACCAGGGACAGCTTTTGGTCAATGTTTCGGCGGTTTCGCCGGACGGAAAAACCCTTCTCATCAGTTCGAATGAAAAAGGCGGCTACCACAACGCGGCGCTGTTGGATATCGCGACCAAAGACAAGAAGTGGATCACCGACACGCAATGGGAAGCGTTCCCCGGCGATTTTTCGCCCGACGGAAAGACTGCAACCTACGTGATCAACGCCGACGGCTTTACCACCGCGTACCTCTATGACATCGCCAGCGGAAAATCGTTGCCGGTACAGATGCCTGCCGGCCTAACCTCGCCTGCGGGGAATCCAAGCGCTTTCTCGCCTGACGGCAAGGCGATGCTGCTGACCCACCAGGATACGCAACGGCCTTCGGACCTGTGGGTCTACGATCTGGCCTCGGGCAAGCCGCGCCAACTCAGCTATTCGGCTGTAGCAGGACTCAACCCGAACGATCTTCCCGCGGGACAAGTTGTCTCGCTATAAGAGCTTCGACGGGCAAGATGATCAGCGCCTTGCTGTGGATGCCCTACAACCTGAAGCGCGACGGTTCGAATCCGGCAGTGGTTCTGCCACACGGCGGTCCGACGGGCCAGACGGTCGCCAGCTTTGGAGCGACGGCTGCGGCACTGGCCTCTCGCGGCTACGTCTGCATCGCGCCGAATGTGCGCGGCTCGACCGGTTATGGGCTCGAGTTTCAGAAGGCGAACTATCAGGACCTCGGCGGCGGCGATTTGCAGGATGAGGTCTATGCCACGAAGTTCCTCATCGACACCGGCTACGTCGACGCGAAGAAGATCGGCATCACCGGCGGCTCCTACGGCGGATACATGACCCTGATGGCCGTCGGCAAGACGCCTGACGTTTGGGCCGCGGGGGTGGAGGAGTACGGCATCATCGACTGGTACACCATGTTGCAACACGAAGATCCCATGTTGCAGCAGTACGAGAAAACGCTGATGGGCGATCCAGAAAAAGACCGCGCCGTATTTCGAAGCGGCGTCGCCGATCAAGTACATCCGCAATGAGAAAGCGCCGCTGCTGGTGTTGCAAGGCGAGAACGATATTCGCGTGCCGAAGGAAGAAGCCGAGCAGGTAGTAGAGATTCTGAAGAAAGAAGGACGCACGGTGGACGCCCACTACTATCCTGCTGAAGGTCACGGCTTCGCCAAACGCGAAAACCAGATCGACGCGCTGAAGCGAACAGTTGCGTGGTTCGACAAGTATTTGAAGGGGGAAGCGGGAACAGCCGCGAGCGCGGAACGATAAATCCCGGGGTGGCCCCGGACGATGGTCACGAGGTACGGGATGCCAGTCGGACATTCGGTTGCCTCGAAGGGCTTTCCGCTGGCGGAGTGGTTTGGATTCAAGGGTGGAAGCCCCCACATTTATGTGGGGGGAATATGGTTCGTATATAAGGATGCGCTTTAGCGCCGGCCTAACCAGGGCTAAAAGCCCATCGTTCGGGCGATGACGCAGTCCCATCGCCTGAAGGCGAGGGCTTCCACCCGACCTTCTCCCCCATTCATTCCAACCGGCGAGGGAATGTGTAGATTCATCGCATTGAATCGAAGTTCTAACGAACATCGACCTTAGAAAGCCTTGACGATTCGGCCTGGTGGGCTCGGATTGAAACTTCGAGGAGATGAGCAAGACTCTCGCCGACCTCGACCAAATCGGGCACAAGCGAACTCACATCTACCCCCAGGAGATTCGCCTGAACTGTTGCGGCGATGGTGCGCTGTAGAATCCTGGTTTCTGTAACGAGTTGGGGGATTGAGTAGCCTTGCTGGCAGCGCAATTCTCCATGCCTTTGTGCAGCGGTCGTGGCAACATTGCTGCCCGCGTCCGCGCCACGCTTAAGCCGCTCTATCATTTCTTCCAGCATCGAAGGAAGATGGTCGGTTCTCTCTTCATCAGACAAAGGAACTGCTGCTAGCTCCGGGTCGTGAGTCGCTGCGTCCAGCCAGTGGTCGCAGATATCCTGTGCATTATCCAGCAGAACGTTGTGTAGGCGCTTGTATGGACGATCGCGTAGAGCGAGCTTCGGGGTGCTGATCCTCTTTGTGATGGTCTCCACCAAAGAAGTTACATCTGCAGGCTTGGTGAAATAGTCGTCAACTTGATTACGAATTGCGAGAAGCGCCGATTCGAAATCCGGATAGCCCGTCAAGATAAAGGTTGCAGCCTCAGGCTGCACGCGGCGCATCGCGCTCACTACGGTGAAACCGTCGCCCGGCTCACCGATATTCAAGTCGGAGATGAGGACGTCGAATTTATCTGAGTTGATTAGCCTTAATGCTGCCGGAACGGACGGAGCTGTCGTAACCTCAAAACCTTTCTTCCCCAGAATGGCGGACAACGTAAGGAGTATTCCGGGCTCATCGTCGACAAACAAAAGACGCACGGATGGCATTTGGTACCCCTGTGATCGTTAGATGCCGATGCGCTGCGCTGCGAGCCCCCCGGATAACCGCCATGAAAACGCCATCTTACAAGTCGACACTCGTGGCGCGTCTCGTCACTTGGAACGCGGACCCTATATTCTGAACACGGATGCGCATTTCTCCCTCTGATGGTTTTTTCGTCGATTTGCCAATCCTAACTCCGCGGTTACCGACGTAACATCCCTGTCCCTACATTTCTCTTGTGCCGCAAGACAGCCCCGGCCCAGACTGGCTGTGCGAACTGAAATCCCCCATAGGTGCTCCGCATGCAGACTCCGACTCCCGCGCGGGCTGTGCTGTTGTTGCTATTGAGTTGTTCCCTTTTCCTGCGCGCCCAGTCTCACGTGCTATATCTTCCTCCACAAGAAAAGCCGATGACGGTGCAGGAGATCATCAAGCTGTCGAAGGCCGGCTTCAGCGACGATCTCATCATCGAGCAGATTAAGAAAAAGCTGCAGCACTTCAATCTGACGACCGACCAGTTGCTGCAACTGAAGGCGGGGCACGTCAGCGAGCGCGTCGTAAAGTACATGATCAACCCGGCTACTGCTGTCGCGGCGCCCTGCACTACAGCAACGGCGTCGAAGGCGAGCCCAGCGCCGCCGCCCGACAACGCAGTGCCTACCGAGGCCGGCGTTTATGTAAAGGAAGACGGCGAGTGGACAGCAATGCCTCCGGAGCTGGTGAACTGGAAGAGCCAGAGCGCGCTGAAGACTGCCGCGTCGCTGTCGTTCGTTAATGGCATCGTTGACGGAGTGGTGGATGGGCCGATGAGCCACAACAATTTCGTCAGCCCGATGGAATTTCTGATTGTGATTCCCGAGGGCGTCCCCATCACCGATTACCAACTGGTTCAGCTTCATCGGCGTGGGGGCGACCGGGAATTTCGCATCGCGACCGGCGGCGTGACCCACGCCTCGACCGATAACGGCAGGGACAAGTTGATCTTCGTTCCGACCCGAGTTTCACCAACCGTCTATACCATCAAGCTGACCGTGTATGCCGGCGAGTACGGCTTTCTTCCGCCTGACTCCATCACCGCGCGAAACGAGGCTGCGCTGGCCAAAATATTCACTTTCCGGGTCATGGAGTAGGTGCACTTCACATCCCGCACATTCGAACATCGCCAATGGGCAGGGCGCCTGGCAGGAAGTCGCCGTTTCAGTTGAGGTTGAGCATGAATGGACTTGCCCAAAAAACGCGAACTTTCAGGTCTCCGTTAAGCGGTCTTCTCCTCGTGAGCGTGTCGGCCGTAGCTGGCTCAATATTCGCGATTGTACTGACGGGCGTGCTAACGTTCGTTCACTCAAATATGTTCTTCGGTGCGCTAGCTGCGCCAGGAATGCTGGCGGCATGGCTATCTAAGCTGCTCGGAGTCGCCGACCACACTTTGGAGATTTTCCTCATTGCGGATGCGCTGTTCTATTCCTGTTGCATTTGGGGCGTGCTGCGGGCGATGTCGAGACCGAAGTAGCCGCACCCGCCTGCCTCCCCTTGTATCCTGAAGGCGCATGCGCATCTCCCCTTCCGACCGTCTTTTCGTCCTGACCGGCGCGGGCGTGAGCGCCGAGAGCGGCCTGCCCACGTTTCGCGGAGCAGGCGGAATCTGGCGCGGATATCCCGCCACACAGATCGCTACCCCGGAAGCCTTTCACGCTGATCCGCTGATGGTGTGGCAGTTCTACTCCATGCGGCGGCAGAAGCATGCGGAGGTGAAGGCCAACCCGGCGCACTTTGCGCTGGCTGAACTCGAGCGCCAGCTCGGCGATCGTTTTTTCCTTTGCACGCAGAATGTCGACTCGTTGCACGAGCAGGCGGGCTCCCAGCGCGTGCTGCACATGCACGGCCGCGCTAATGATGACGCGTTGCTCACGCGAACTGTGTCCTAGCGAGCCGTTTGTAGACACGGAGCCGCACGAAACCGAGTTGCCCATCTGCAAAGACTGCGGCGCGGTGCTGCGTCCGCATGTCTGCTGGTTCGGCGAGGTTCCCTATCACATGGATCGAATCTTCGCTGAGCTTGACCGCAGCACGCTGCTGATGACCGTCGGCTCGTCAGGCGTAGTCGAGCCCGCTGCGAGTTTCGTGCGCCTGGCGCGGCGCAATGGTGCGCGGACAATTTACGTCGGCCCGGAAGAGCCGGCCAACAACGGCTACTTCGACGAAGTGGTGATGGCCAAAGCGGGACAGGCGTTGCCGCAAATGGTGAAAGAGTTGGTCGCGGCGTGAGGTTGCTGCGAAGGTCCTGAGATATCGCGATTATCTGCGCTCAGGCAAGCTTCGGCTGACGCCGACGACAGGCGCGGAGCGCCGATGCGCTTTTAGCCCCACCCGTGAGCGTGGGGTGATCGACGCAGAAGAGTCTTCAGGCCACGGAGTGGCGCTCTTTGCGTCAGACGACGCGTGATCATGGTCCATTTCAAACCGTGGCGACAATCCAAAGGACGCTGCTCCGCAGCCGAGGGTCCTTCCTTGCCGCATACCCCACGCTCAGCAGCGGGCTCACACCATTCCGCCCTGCGGACTGTT
The DNA here is from genome assembly GCA_963819645.1 of uncultured Acidobacteriaceae bacterium. Classification (GTDB taxonomy): domain Bacteria; phylum Acidobacteriota; class Terriglobia; order Terriglobales; family Acidobacteriaceae; genus CAVVDY01. Next base: position 25,326 of record CAWFWZ010000001.1, on the reverse strand, counting down.
CCTGGTTTGCCGAATCCTCGACGCTCGACCTAACCGGGCGGGCCGCCCAGCCCTCCTGATAACCGATTCCCATTTCGGGAATTCTCTACGACCTTCGTAACCTATGGCTCGCACTTTTCACGTGTCCCCGACTTCAGCAACTCATAAACTCTCTCCGAGGACACCAAAGGGTGTCTCCGCGGCTGTGCCTTAAGGCGTGTGGGATATCTCCTACTTCGGCTGATTTGGGCCATAGGAAACCCACCCAAGCCAACCGGAGGCTTGGATGTGGCACCTGCGCGACTCGGGGCAATTCGGGTCCCGTAAGTTCTTTGAAATCAATTAAGTGCCTGTAAGTCCTTGGCGCTCAATTATGTAGAGAACAAATGTGGGCTAAGATGTTGAAAACAAGGTATCGCGATATCTAAAATTTCGTGATTCGCGTCACAATCAACCCGGCCAACTCTCTGCGTCGGAGGCGGCAGACCTGAATCGAATGAGCAGAATAATCGCAAGCCGAGGTAAGACTCTGTGAGCCAGCTACCGCAATCCGCTGCGCTGATTGTTGTCGATGTACAGCAGGCACTCGCCGATCCCGGAACGGGTGAACGCAATAATCCTCAAGCTGAATCGAACATCGCTCGCTTGCTCGCGGCGTGGCGCACCAGCGGACGGCCCATCCGTCACGTGGTTCATGATTCGGTCGAGCCCGAGAGTCTGTTGCGTCCCGGTCTTCCCGGCAATGCGATTCAGGCCGCTGCCACTCCCGCCGTGCTGAACCCGTCTATCGCAAGAACGTGAACAGCGCGTTCATCGGAACTACTCTCGAGAATGATCTGCGTCAGCATGGCATCGACACGCTCGTCATCGTAGGACTCACGACGAACCACTGCGTATCCACCACCGTTCGCATGGCGGGCAATCTGGGATTCACGACCTTCGTTGTTTCCGACGCGACGGCAGCTTTCAATCGCGCGGCATTGGACGGCTCGATGCGTCCCGCGGAGCAAGTGCACTCGGGAGCGCTCAGCGATCTGCATGGAGAGTTTGCCACCGTGCTCGACACCGAAGACGTGTTGCAACGGACCCGGCTTAAAGGTACATCTATCGCCGACTGAAGTCGGCTTGGCGCAATTGAAAGGATGGACGATCGGCACGACCAAGGTCGTGCCCTGACGCGAATCTTCGCAGAGCCGCGGTCCGTGAAAAATGTCGTGATGGGAACGGCTCCTACTCCACCGTCACCGACTTCGCCAGGTTGCGCGGCTGGTCGACGTCGCAGCCGCGGCGCACCGCGATGTGATACGCGAGCAGTTGCAGCGGCACGATCTCCAGAATCGGCGACAGCAACTCCGGAGCATGCGGCACGTAGATGACGTGGTCGGCGGCTTCCTTGATGTCTTCGTCGCCTTCGGTCGCGACGGCGATCACCGTGCCCGAGCGCGCTTTCACTTCTTTCAGGTTCGACAGCGTCTTCTCGTAGCGCTGCACCGAGTCAGGATCGTTCACGTCGCGCGTCGCGAGAATCACCACCGGCAGCTCTTCGTCGATCAGCGCGTTGGGCCCGTGCTTCATCTCGCCCGCCGGATAGCCCTCGGCGTGAATGTACGAAATTTCCTTCAGCTTCAGCGCGCCTTCGAGCGCGATGGGATAGTGAATGCCGCGTCCCAGGAAGAGGAAGTCGTGCGCCTTATGAAATTCCTTCGCCAGCTTCTCGGTGACGTCGTCGCGCGGAGAGCAGCGTATCGAGCTTGCCCGGAATGAGCGTCAGCTCGGTGAGCAGCTTCTTCGACTCTTCGGTCGTCAGCGTGCCGCGCACCTGCGCGAGATAAACCGCGAACAGGAACAGCGCGGTAAGCTGTGCGGTGAAAGCCTTGGTCGAGGCGACACCGATCTCCGGCCCGGCGTGGGTGTAAACCGTGCCGTTGGACTCGCGCGCGATCATCGAGCCCACCACGTTGCAGACGCCCAGCGTCTTCGCGCCTTTGGCGCGCGCCTCGCGCATGGCAGCGATGGTGTCGGCGGTCTCGCCCGACTGCGTAATCAGGATCGTCAGGTCGCCCGCGCTGATCAGCGGATCGCGATAACGGAATTCGCTGGCGTAATCGACTTCGACCGGAACCTTGGCCAGGCGCTCGATCATGAACTTGCCGGCCAGTCCCGCGTGCCAACTGGTGCCGCAAGCGGTGATGTAAACCTTCTTCAGGTTGCGGAACTCGTCTTCCGTGATGTCCATCTCATCGAGGAAGACCTTGCCGGTATCGAGCGAGACGCGGCCCAGCGTGGTGTCGCGAACGGCGCGGGGCTGCTCGAAGATTTCCTTCAGCATGAAATGCTTGAAGCCGCCCTTTTCCGCCATGATGGGGTCCCAGGTGATGTGCTGCACCTGGCGCGAAATGGGGTGGCCGTCGAAGTCGGTCAACTGCACGCCGGATGGGCGTGATGGTGGCGAGATCGCCGTCGCCGAGAAAGAAAAGGTCGCGCGTGTGAAAGAGGATCGCGGGCACATCGCTGGCGACGAAGTATTCGTTGTCACCGAGTCCGATCACCGCGGGCGGACCATTGCGTCCGGCGACGATCTTGTCGGGCTCGTCGGACGAGATCACGGCGATGGCGAACACGCCGGTCAACTGCTTCACCGTCTCGCGTACCGCTTCTTCCAGCGGCTTACGATTTTCGCCCGTGCCGAGATTCTTCTCGACCAGATGAGCGATGACTTCGGTGTCGGTCTCGGTCGTGAACTTGTGGCCTTCGGCGATCAGCTGCTTCTTCAGCGCGACATAGTTCTCGACGATGCCGTTGTGGACGACGACGATCTTGCCGGTGCAGTCGCGATGGGGATGAGCGTTCTCTTCCGTGGGACGCCCATGCGTCGCCCAGCGGGTGTGGCCGATGCCGTAGGTGCCGTCGAGCGGCTTCAGGCGGATGACCTCTTCCAGGTTGCGCAGCTTGCCTTCGGCGCGGCGAACCTGCAGGCCTCCGCCATTGCCGGCGACCGCGATGCCGGCCGAGTCGTAGCCGCGATACTCCAGCCGCCGCAGGCCATCGATGATGACCGGCACTACCCGCTTCTTGCCAACGTAACCAACAATTCCGCACATGTATGGGACTCCCCGGAGCGCCTGAACCCAAGCAGCTACTTACTGCGTTGCAAGTGACGTTCCAAAGTATTGAATGTTAGCTGATTTGATGGTCTGCGGCGAGCAAGGGTGCAGGAGGAGCGATGCAGGAAATGTGACAGAGGGCTAAGCGGAGCTTGGAGCAGAGGTTGATACTTGGGTGGATACCGCTTCAGCGACGGCGGGTGGAGTATCGCTTCGGCAACGGCGGGTGGAGTACCGCTTCAGCGACGGCGGTGGAGTACCGCTTCAGCGGTACATTACGGCGCCTCATAAAGTTGTGTCATCCCGAGCGACGAGTCCGCACAGCGGACGAGGAGTCGAGGAACATGCAGTTTGGGCGCTCAACAAGGCACTAAATGGGCAGAACTTCTGGCGGATTCGCTGATCAGAGTGACGTCGCTCACGCCCAGCGGTTCACGCCGGGGGAGAAACTGCAGATCCCTCGGCTTCGCTGCGCTTTGCTCGGGATGACACACAAGAGAGGTGCACCCCGCTCGCGATGACACACCGCAATCGAAAACCCGACGAGGTTTCCGCCTACCCTTCCAGAGTGTACCGGTATTCCTCGATCACGGGATTGGTGAGCACTTCCTTGGCGATGCGCTCGACTTCGGCTTGCGCCTCTTCCCGGCTGACGCTCTCCAGCGCGATCTCGAAGTACTTGCCCTGGCGCACGTCGTCGATGCCTTTGTAGCCCATCTTCTTCAGCGCGCCGTGAATGGTCTTGCCCTGCGGATCGAGGACCGTCTTCTTCAGCGAAACGTAAACGTAGGCTTTCATAGGAAAGTCGATTATAGCGGGTGTAATCCTGAAAGATTTAGCGTCGTAAGATAGAGTGTTCGATCTTCTACGGAGGAGTCCTCATGCGCAGTCAAATTACCGGAACCACCATGCCTGTCCTCGAGTTCGCGCTCGACCCCAATGAGTCCATCATCTCCGAAGCCGGCGAGCTGTCATGGATGAGCAGTTCCGTCCAACTGACCACGCACACGCAATTTGCCGGAGGCGGCGGCTTGTTCGGCGTGCTGAAGCGCGTCGCCGGCGGCGGCTCCATCTTTATGACGGAGTATCGCGCGGTCGGAGCTGTCGGTGAGTTGGCGTTCGCGACCAAGCTCCCCGGCCACATCGTTCCGGTCGAGGTCGCACCCGGGCACGAGTACATGATTCATCGCCACGGATTTCTCTGCGCGACGCCGCAGGTACAGATCAGTGTCGGCTTCCAGCAGTCGCTCGGCGCGGGCATCTTCGGCGGCAACGGATTTCTGCTACAGCACCTCGGCGGACAAGGAACAGCCTGGCTGGAACTCTCCGGCGAGTTGGTCATTCGCGACCTGCAACCGGGGCAGACGCTGTTCGTTCATCCCGGACACGTCGGCGCATTTCAGGCGAGCGTTTCGTTCCAGGTCACGACCGTGCCCGGCATCAAGAACATGATCTTCGGCGGCGATGGAATTTTCCTGGTGGCACTCACCGGCCCGGGAAGGATCTGGTTGCAGACCTTACCTATCGCTCGGCTGGCGCACGCCATCGAGAAGTATCTGCCGCGAGAAACGTCGAAGGAAGCAGTCGGCGGCGGGGTGGTCGGAGGAATCGTCGGCTCGGTCCTCGACAATATGCGATGACCGGGTAGCCCCAAACGGTAGAGCGGCGATTCGGCGCCGCGTCCGCGGCCTTCTAAGAACGAATTGGTGCTTGAGGTTGACGCCGACCTGAAGGTCGGCTCTACGCAATCCTGAAAAATTCTCTAGAATGTCGTGGTCAAGCGAAGGGAGAAGCTGCGCGCCGGACCGATCGCGTTGCCCGAGAAAAGCCCATTGAAGTCGATAAGGTTCAGCTCGTTGTTCAGGTTCTGTCCGTCTGCCTGAAGAGTCACGTTCATGCGCTCCGACTTGTATACCTGAGCCCCGGCCGATGCGCTGAATAATAACGAAGGAAGAATGCGACCGCGCGCGAAGTTCACCCGACTGAGCACCTGTGGACCGTACTCTTCCAGCGCGGTCTCGTAGTCGCCATCGAATTCGAATGGCAGCCCGCTGCCATATTGAACGCCGCCCCCGAACCAGAACCGCGGCTTCACCTGATAAATCCAACGCGTGAAAAATGTGTTGCGCTGGTCCTGTGAATCAGGAAAATGGCCGCCCAGTTGGCTTCGAACATCCTGCACGTCCTGCCCCAGAAACAGGCCTCCCGTAACCGGAAACCACACAGCTCCCACCATGTAGGAGTAGCTCAGGAAGCCGGATATCTTATGCCAGTTAGGCACTTCGATTTTGGCTTCCGCCCCATAGATGGTTGACTTGCGAAACGCGATGGGGAAGCTGATGGTCGTGTTCTGAATCTGATCATCGTCAGCGTAGTTGTTAACGTTGCGCAAGTAATAGTTGATGTCGACCCGCAGATTATTGCGGAACGACTTCGAGACTCCCGCCTCATAGTAGTTTCCTTCGGAGGGCTGGACGGGGATCACGAGGAAATCAGGATTGATGAATTGCGCCTCGAACGAGCTGGCCAGCAGGATGTTCTCGAACGATGGCGTCTGAAAAACGCGATCATAAGAAAAGTGCGCCATCAGCCCGATGTCCGGAAAATAGCGCGAGATGGCGACCCGCGGCTCGACCGCATTGCGATTGACCACCAGCTGATAGTGGTCCCAGCGCAGGCCAAGGTTCATGGTCCAATTGCCGAGACGAACCAGGTCCTGCACGAAGGCCGACTGCTCCAGGTCGGGACGCTTGCCCTGGCTGGGATACGCGCCCGGGAAGCTGAAGGTCAGCGCCGTGTTGTCGCCGAACTGTGATGGATCGGTAATGATGTAATTGAAATTCTCGTTCAGAAACGTGTTGTCCGATTCAAAGCCCAGCTTCCATTCGTGCCGCCCATGATCGATGGTGAGCAGGCCCTTGAAATAGGCTTCGTTAAACCAATTGTGCTGGGTGAGAATGATCGGCGTGGATAACGCGTTGGAGTAAAAATCGTTGCTGTTGTTGCGCACCATGGTGCGGAAGTCGCCAATCACCTTGGGCGAGAAGATGTGCTGGTAGTTGCCGATCAGCATCGCCTCGAAGTTGTTGGCATCCTGCCGCTGGCACGGTGGTCCTGTGGTCTGGCCCTCCGGGTGGCACCAGGTCTGCTGCACGATCTCGTTCGGCAACTGGTACCGTGACAACTCGTAGCGCGCGATGAAATTCAGCCGGTCATTCGGCGTGAGGTCACGCTGGTAGTTGACCGAGAAGTCGCCGAGCGTGCCGCTGTTGGTATAGTTCTCCGGCACCACAGGGTTGAGATAGTGATCGGTCTGCGCTCCCGATGCGCTGAATCCGAGAGCATTCTTTCCCCAAGTGTAGAGACCCTGCACAAACGCTCCGGCACTCGTATAGCTGCCGCCGGAAAGTACAATCTGCCCGTGAAATCCCGGCTGCGGATCGCGTAGCGTGTTGACCTCGATAGCACCGCCCATCTTGCGGCCGTATTCAGCCGGAAAGCCGGCAGTGTAGATCGTCATGGAATCGACATCGTTGGCGCCGATCTCCGGGCCGAAGCTGGGCGACCGATTGTCGGTCAGCGGAATGCCGTCAACTACAAACTGTGTCTGGTACTCCGAGCCGCGCGGATGCAGCACGGCATTGCCTTCGTAGAGCCATCCCGGCTGAGTGTTCACCAGGTCCTGAATCGATCGGCCGGGCAGCGCTGTCAGCCGTTTTTGAATTACTTCTTTGCCGATCTGATTGACCGATCCAGCTCGACTCGTATCCAGCAGAGTCTGCTTTTCAGTTACCGTCACTGACTCGTTGGCCGCGGCAACCTGTAACTGAACTGCTACTTCAATGGGGAGCGAGGAATGAATGTCGACAGTCTTGGAGACCGGCGCAAAACCGATGCCCTGCACGATGAAGGTGTAGAGGCCGTAGGAAAGGCGCTGTACATTCAGCTTGCCGTCTTCGCCGGTGGTCAAACTGTTGTTGTATTGATTGGCCTCGCTGACCAGCGCAAGTTTTGCCTTCACCCCGAGGCCGCTGGGATCGGTTACCGTCAGACGCAACTCGCCGCGATTGCTTTGCGCAAGCAGGCACGACGCCCACAGTAGGATCCAACAGCACCGCATTCAAACAGTCTAATCAGTTCTGGAGAAGTACTACCACCACGGCTGGCATGGACAACATGCGGCACTATACGCGAGGCGGAAGATGACCGTCACGTTCCGTACAGGTCAGTCTCGCTGACCACGGCGTCTCCGCTCGCGGCCTTGCCGGCGCGATGAGCCGCGCCAAACATCGCTCCTCGCGCGATTGTGGTTGGCGCGAATTTCATCATGCCGATGGGCTGCGGCATGTCGTCGTAAATGGCTTCGATACCCCCGCGCATGAGATACGTCTCGTGCCAGAATCCGGTGCCGCCGGAGTCGCGCAAAAAATTCTTCCACCATTCGCGATGTGGCTCCGAGCGGGTCCACGCCATAAGGGAAGACAGATCGCGCCAGTACTGGCGCATGCCAACGTGAGTGGGAAACAGCGACAAAATAAAATTTTCATGCAGTAGCAGGCCGTCAGGCTGCGCCGCAACCGAAGCCGAAATCTTCGGACCGAATCCAAACAGCGTTTTCAGCCCGGCGATGCGATTGACCCTCATGCCGAGATAGATCACGACCAGTTCAGGAAATTGCGACAAATCCACGGTACGCCGCTCGACTTTGGTTGGCATGGCGTGACTCCTTGCTCACTATTGATGAGAGGAAAGGTTGGGAAGCAGCAGGAGTTACTTACCGGCGTCGAAGTGCCTTGCCCCGCTCTGAACGGGCTCGCCATTTTTCTGAGCGGCAGGCGCGGCATACCAGTTCGTGCGATCGACCACCACGTTCTGCTGCGGCTGCATCATGAAGTGCGGCGACATGATCTGCACTCCGAACTCGTTGAAGGCATCCTGAATGTTGGCGTGCAGACTGGAAAGCGTTTCGATGCGCAACCGCTCGGTTTCCAGGTGCAGGATCAGCGTGTACTCAACATAGAAATCAGAGAGCGCCCGCTGCACAACATACGGTGCCGGAGACTTCCGCAGGTTTGCCGTGCGCTCTGCGCCGAGCAGCAGCAACGCATGCACCTGCCGCCACGGAGCGTCGTAGCCAATCGTGACCGTCACGTTGGCTACAGAACCGTCGAACTTGCCCAGCCGTGTGTAGTTTGTAGTGGTGGTGGTCACGATCACGGAGTTGGGAATCGTAACTTCCTGCTCTTCAATGGTGCGAATTTTCACCGCGAGCAACCCGACTTCCAGTACCTGCCCTTCTTTGTCGTTGACCACGACCCAATCGCCGGTCTTCAACGCCTTTGAGTAAACGACAAACAAGCCGCTCATCACCTGGTTGATGATGCCAGTAGAACCCAACGAGACCACGACTCCGAAAAATACGCTGATGCCTTTGAAGGCTTCTGTACTTGAGCCGGGTATGTAGGGATAAGCCACCACCACCGCAAATACCCAGGCTCCGAAGGTGAAGATGCGCTCGGTGGCCTGGGCCACATCAGGATCCATCCACGATAGGCGCAGCGCTCCGCTGGAAACCTGGCGAAAAAACGCCTTACCCAGCTTTATCACCCAGCGCGTGATAAGAAAGATAACGATGCAGGAAAAGATGCCGGGCAGCGCGTCGACCGCGGCAATGCCGAGACTCCCGAAGAAGTGGAAGACATAGCCTCCCAGTTGCTTTCCCCATGGCTGCGTGTAGGGAAAGTGTCCGAGAGAAACTGTCAGCCAACTGTAAAGCGCGCCCAGCGTGAACAGCCAGGCCGCGACCTTCAACAGCGTATAGAAAGCCCCCGCAAAGTGTGGAAGGAACTCAATTCCCCAAAACCGCATGCGGTAGGGGAAGGTGCGTTCCTTCTCGTGCAGGTAGTCGAAAACGAAGTGGTACGCCTTCCAGACCAGCCACCAGAAAAGCACCAACAGCACGAGGCCAACCAGGGTGAACAGCAGTCCTTTGCGAATCACCGGCCAGCTTCGCTCGGACTCCCTGGCAAGCAGTGCCTCGTCCAGTCTCTGCAACGCAGCTTTCGACGCGGAGGCCAGCGTCTCCCCGCTCTCCTTGTCGAGGTCCCTGGTGCCTAGAAAGAACAGGATCGTGCCATTCTCCGAAGTGAAGCCAATGCCATCTTCATCTTCGACCTTGATGGGGTGAAGCTCGATGTCGGCAGCACGGGCCGTCAGAGGCAGCTGGTTAAGATGCGAGGCCGCACGCGCCGCTCGATCCTCAGGATCGGCGCCGGCCAGACTGCTGCGCAAAGTAGCAATCGGGCGGTTCCAAAATTCGATGGTGGCCGGTTCTGCCGATGGATCTTTATCCGAAGCTTTGGCCGCGCTCGGCAGCAGGGACGAAGCGGCCAGGCCAGCAGGCGCAAGCACCACCAGCACCCACAAAAGCAGATATACCGCTCGTAGCTGGCGCGCCTGGTGATTGATGACCGTTCCCCCGGTGGATAAATTAGCTCCGCCGTACACAGCTTTGCTGAATCGCGCTCTCAGTTTGCGCCAATTGCAATTGCGAAGGCAAGCTTGCTCTTTCGCCTCTCGCTGTTGGCCTTTCGCTTCTCGCTCTCGATCTCGGTCTTCGCTTTAGTTCTCTCTTGAGTGTCATCCCGAGCGGACCCCGAGCGAAGGCGAAGGGGAGCCGAGGGACCTGCAGTTTGCTCGCGGCCGCCATAAACCTCTCTCGCAACGACAATCCCTGGCTTGTCATCGGCAGCTCCCAGAAGGCGTAACGAACAAACGCGCCCCGACTGAGACCCGAGCGATACTTAAGCCGTTCTGTCGTGCAGAACAAACGCGCCCAGCAACAACACAGGAGTGAGGCAACAATGCCTATGTGACATGGACCGACGGCCGACGCAATGTAGGCGGCGCTCAGGTGCAGGACGTGAACTTCGCCGCGGTGCCGGAGCAGTAGGTTCAACGCAGAGGTTGAATCGTTTCTGGGCCAGTCGCGAAGGCGTCAGGCAATGTTCTGTCGTGCGATACTGAACCTGTCACACCCTCGGCCGGGATGGCGAAACTGGCAGACGCAGCGGACTTAAAATCCGCAGACCCGAAAGGGTTGTGGGGGTTCAAGTCCCCCTCCCGGCACCATTTCAAATCATTCATTTAATAGCTAGTTATACGACGACGAAGCCGCACGCGTCTTCTGCCTTGTAGGAATTTTCTTGGGCCTGCTGGTGATACTTTTGGGGATACTTTGTTCCGGCTTGTATCCCGGGACGCGGATCAGGTCCACGGCGGCGCGTAACGTGTTCGGCGCCAAATGAGCGTAGCGGGCTGTGATGGCGATCGTCTTATGACCGGCTAGCATCTGGATCGTCTTTAGCGGCACTCCAGCCATGGCCAGCCGCGAGCAGAACGTGTGACGGCAGTCGTGCCAGCGGAAATCATCGAGTTTGGCCCTCGTCCTGGCGGCTTCGAACCACTGGCGCGGGTCGAACATTGCAAAGACGCGATCTGTGGGCTTGACCTTTTGCGGTTTCATCTGTTGAAACGCTGCGAACACCGCGGCACTCATTGGGACATCGCGCGCCTCGCCGTTCTTGGTCTTCGACAAGTGAACTTCCCTCCTGTTGAAGTCAACTCGCTTCCAAGTGAGTCCGTATTGCTCGCTCTTGCGCATGCCCGTGCCGACCGCGATCGTCAGTTCGGGCATGTGCTCAGGGAACATGTCATTGATCGCTTTGCAGAGAGGGCCTTCTTCTTCGTCGAGCAGGTAACGTATGCGGCCGCTCGGCTCTTTGCGCTGGCGCACGAGCCGCGCCGGATTGCTCTCGACCCGCCCGTTGCGCACGGCTTCGCGGTAAATGAGAGAGAACACCGCACGATAACGATTGGCCGTGCCGGCCGTTTTTGTATGTTCGGAGATCCACCCGTCGATCTCGGCTGGTTTGATTGTGGCGGCGATGCGGTCCCGGAAATCGGGGAGAATCTGGTTGATGCGCGACTTCACGTTTCGCTTGTCACCGTGGTGGTTTCCCGAGTACTGAAGCGCAGCTTCGGCCAGGTCTTTGAATTTCACTTCGGCCCGGCGCAGGTTCTGAGGTAGTTTGCGGCCGCGGAGAAGCTCGGCTTTGCGGAGTTTATAGAGATCGATCGCGTCCTGCCGACGTCCGACCTTTTCTCGATGAAGTTTGCCCTGATCGCGGTATCTGATCCACCAGACACCCGAGCCGAGAACTTTCTCGAACACGCGGTAGCTTTGGGGATTTCTTTACGCGGCATCTTGAGGGTACCTGCGGATTAGCCTAAATTGTTAATCCGCAGGCGTCCAGTCTTACTGGGCCCGCGACTTAATGGGGCCGGCGGCAGCGAAACGCTTCAATTCGCTGGCAGGTATTAGGACTTTCTTGCCGATCTTGCGGGTGCGGAAAGCGCGTCGGCTCAGAAGATAATCCACCGACCGTACGCTTATGGAAAGCGCGTGTGCTGCGCTTCTCCGGTCGTACAACAGCTTTTCGACCCGCTCGTTGTGTGCAGAGACGTCGCGGCAGCGCCGCTGATGTCCCGTCGTTCCGGTGTACTAGTCACCGGGTCACCCATTGGGTGACCTCATCAAAGAGAAAGAAAAAGCAACAATCAAATAAGTAGGCCTCCTTGTCCGGCAGGAGCCGGCCGTTCATGATACTCGGAAACGGCTTGTTAACGCAGTGACTTCTGTCGCCGCTGCGAAGGTCCGCCGAATCCCGGAAGGCTCCAAGTCGCTGGTCGTGCTTGAAACGCCGCGTGGGCCTTTTGGACCACCTGTGATGGCCTGTCCAATCCAGTGCACCGGGGCGGCATGGCGAGCCAAATCATCAACGCAACCTAATTCAAGGGGTTCTCGGGCGGCCAGATCACTTTGGTACAACGTACCCGTGGACTAGTGCGAGGCGCCGATAGGGTGTACTGCCTTAGAGCAACGAGTTCTGCCTCCAAAACCGGAATTCGAAGTTGAGTTATTGCTGAAATGCGTATTTCTTATCGTTCGTGAGCAGGTCCAGGTGTGCGATTTGACCTTCTGCCCGGGCCCAGCGGACGTGACCGCTTACCAGCCATCTCCGACGCGAGTTTGCCTAGAGCCTCAGCTTCGGCCTTTAGACGGGCTACGTCGCATCGCGATCGCAGAGGAAGATACATAAGCCTGTTGTCCTCATCTGGCATTGCCGCTGCGCGGCTGGCCAAAGTGGCTCTGCGCTGCGCTGCGTTCTTGAGGAGCGCTGATACACGAGCGTGAGTAGCTCCATAATGCAAGGCAATGTCACAAAGTCGAAGAACAGCGTCCAAGTCCGAAGGAAGCCGTCCAGATTCGAAGTACTCCCGCCAGCCGCTCCTGGCAACTTCGCGCCCTGAGGGTGCCAATGTGTAGACATGCCGAGGACGGTTAGTCATCCCCTGCTCCTGTTTCCGCTTTACCATTCCACTTTGGATCAACCGTCGCAAAGATGGCGTACTCGCACCCAAAGACAATCCACCCTGGCGCTGTAGGGCATAGGGCGTGTTGATGCCGCGATCCAGCAGCGAAAGCACATAGATGTCCAGTAATGCCGGCACCACTTGTTTCTCCGATATATCTCGCAAGATTATAAATTTAGCTATGCTTTAGCTGGTACCCGAATCCAACGTCAACAGCCTTCTTGAGAACTTCTCTAATCTGGTTCGAATTGCGGTACACATGCCTGAGACCCTCGATCATCCAATCGGCTAGAAAATGCGGCTTCTCACGATCGGACGATGGCAGTTTGCCAGGACGGCACTCTTGAAGCAGTAGATCGAACGTAAGACCTTCAGTCGGGCGGGGGTACGGTCTAAAGCCCAGCCAACTTAATGGACCCGTGCGCGCCATTGCGCAACTGAGCAGTCCCTTCCAGTGTGACGGCTCAGGTTCCTGCGTTCGTAGCCACTTCACAATTCCGCTAATGACTTCTTTTTCTTTGAAGTTCGCACTGATTTCGGACAGAGGGGCTTCGTTCACAACCTCGCCGCTTGTGATCGAAGTATCGAGGGCCGCTTCTTCAGTTTTGGGATCTCGATTCAACTGAAAGGTCTTTGTTGAGCCAGGTTCGTCTGCAAGCCCGGTACGGCTATTTGGCAAATTGGTACTGCCGCTCGTCGGAGTGCTTTTGGAAACCGGCTTTAGATTGGAACGGGGCTCGGTGCGAACAAAAGCCGGCTCCGGGAAGGTACTTCTCCGTTGCGTCCCCGCATCAGCCTTCGATGTGGTTGCTTCCACCTGCTCGGGTTGAGTGGCCACAGCACCGCCTTGCTCCGCCGAGAGACGCTGCTCCCGCCTGCGGTACCCACCTCGCAGCGCGGGGTGTACGAATTCGATTTTCATGAACGGGTAGAGCTCGTATCTTTCCCCGTCTGCATACCAGCAGCGCTTGTTAATAAACTCGAACATGAAGTCTTGGGCCTTTTTGGGATCACGCTCGAAATCCACGATGCTCCCAGGATGACGGTGACGCTGCAACTCACTCTTGGCGAGCTTCGCGAGGCGCAGCAGCTCCGATTGTGGAAATCTGCGCCGTGGTCCGCTCTCGAATCACCGTACTTGCTGCATTGAGTAGCACTTGGAGCCTGAGTCTGGCTACTGTTCTGCGTGCGCCTGGCATTCCGATTCCACGTTTTATGATTCGCTGAATCTGGTCGTCATCATAAAGAAGGGAGTAACGCATCCAGGCGACGAATGCTTTCCACTTTGTGCGACGACCAGTGTACCGCTTGTGTTGTAACGCGCCGGCCGACCTCGTAGGCTTCGCGCGTTTCCTAGCGTTCTCAAGTTTTCTCAGCAGAGTAGTTATCTCCTGCTCGGGTGGATCAGACAGTTTCCGGAGGTGCCGCTTATACACATCGGATGTCTCCTCCCAAAGTCGCTTCTGGCGTGTGACCCGCAAAGCCAGCGCAGCTGCTGCAAGGTCGAAAGCATCCAACTTGAACTCTTTTTCTCGTCTCACAGGAGATACCCTGTTGCGTAAGGAAATAAGCTTCGCCGCAAACTCCTCGTTGTAAGCTCTGGTCTGGTAGATCGTCGCGCGTGGGGGGTTTATGCGTGCAAGAGGGTGGCCATTAGGGAAGTACCCAGCCTTGGCGGTGGCGAGCCTCTTGACGATCAAATCCAGCCCCAGTCGGATCAGGGTCCGTTCGGCCTTGTCGAGAACAATTTCCGCTCTAGGTCTCTTCTTCTTTTTTTGGTTTGTCTTCATTGTGCGGTTTTAACGCTGTTCTTGGGCGACGGGCCAGTCAGTCAACTTTCGTGTCTTTCGTGGCAGCTTATGTAAGTATCGCATCACAGGGAGCATCCAGTTCAAACGACTGGCCCCGGGCGACGGTTGGGACGTTGACCATTGTTGACGGTCATCTCAAGTTGTTTGGTTGAATGCACGTAGCTCGGGTCGTAACCAAAGCCGAAGCCAAGCGCGATTGCGTTTCGTCGAGAAGTGGATTTCGCCCGAACGTTGGCATCCAGAGTGTCGCGTGAAGCAGTGGTTGTGGAGCAAAAAACGGCCCTAGCACTTCTCTACTCATGGCCAGGATGATCGGCTACCAGATTGCTACCCCAGATGGGGAACAAATCGTTCTACGTGAGCCGTTCCCCGCGTGAATCGTGGCAGTTGATTGCAGAATTACAGCCCGGAGCGGTGGACTCTGGATCAGCATATCGGGGTTCGAATCCCTGGGGGGCAGCCAATAAAATCAAGGGTTCCAGCAATCAACCGCAAATCTCAACATTCTGTGTCCGTATTCTGGAACCGTTCTTATTGGGCGGGTGAGCAACCTGACTCTCCGGTTCCAACTCGGAGCGAAGCCCGGAGGCGGAAAGAATGCCCCGTGCATGTGAAATCCCCGAGATTTGTCTGCGGGCCCCCACAAGGCCGAGTGCAAGTTTGCCAACGTTGGCCGCAAAGTCTGCGTGGTCCAATGCCGACCCCCGGATCAGAAATTCACAATTGGAAAACGCGGCTTGAAAAAGAGCACCGAGACAGCGAGGTTTGCAAGTGGTCGATTACTCGGGCTCCTCACTGTTCCCGAGAAATGAACTTATCACCAACAACTTTATCGGTTTGTTATGCGCGAACTTGTAAGCTGATTCGCTGAAACCATCGATAGCCACTAGCCAACCCTCCTGCGCTCCGTGATGCACCATCGAACCGCAGAGATCACGCACAGGTTGCGGACCGACCCTCCCGCTATAAGCTTTGCACTGCACCACGATCTTGCCCTTATCGGTATTCAGAATGAGGTCTGCACCTTCATCGCCCGGGCCTCCGGTGTGAGTGACATCGTAATTCTGGCGACGTAGCAAATCGGCGAGTTCTCTTTCGAACTCTTGGCCTGTCAGCTCCTTCCACCGGCTCAGTTTTTCAAGTGCCTTTGCATTAAGTTCGTACGCCCAAGTTCGCAGCAATTTGACTATAGCCACGGACGCGACATTGGTGGCTAGTCGGTAAGCTGCCCAAGCGTCGTGTTTGGAGTGCCTTGGATTCTGGATGCAGACTCCTCCTCCAAACACTCGGCCCAGCCACGTTCGTGGCGTTTTGGAGTTAATGTCGTAATCAGTAAGGCCAAAATCATCTGGACGAGGCCACCGGAACATGGCGAACCTTTTTGGGTCCAGTGGGACGTATTGCCTAGCCAAGTCGGCTTCGTAAGGACTGAGTTCCTTATCAGTGGGGCGCAGCAGCCATGAACGAACCCAAGGGTATAGATCGTAACATCCAGGGCAGATATCCCGCCCTGGCAGTGCTTTCTCCCGATAGATGGGTCTGAAATCCTGTGTAAGCCGGCCCGGCACGAGTGGGTATCCGCAGGTGCATTCATCGACTATCGCAGCGCGACATTTTTTGCAGAGACGACTCTGTGAATCTTCAATCTCGAGCTGCAAGTGACCGTTGAGGCAGACGCGTGCTGTCCCACAATTGTCCTTTAGTTGAGCGCCAAGTGCCCTGATTTCTGCCCGGTATTCCTGTTCGTTCACGGTTGGGCTCCGGCACAATCCTAAACGCGTCAGAGTAGCTGTGCCAGAGCCATTCCACCGGAGTTGCAGGTTTTCTGAATGGCGCACGAGCGCGCGGCACAGGAGCTCAGGTAAGGGTTCCCGTCCGGAACGTTCTCCTGAGTTTTCGTGGCGGCCCAAAAGGGGACAGAGCCAACGATCATTCCCTAAAGAGCCGAGCGGCACAAACTTTAGTGCTGGACTGCCTTGCTCATACCGTGACTTCCACGTAAAACATTACTTTCTAAGGGACGCCACGACGTGCGGCAGATTGCTTCTCAACAGTGGGCGCTCCGGTCGTCGGCCTCCGCACGAGATCACTGGAAGCGAGACTCTGAAAACGGCGGCAAAATAACGTGCACTTAACAGACGTCGAGAAAGAAGAACTCATTCACCTGCTCACTTCGGGTCAGCCGTTGCCGGAGCGGTGGCGACATCGGCTCTTCCCAAGTGGCAATCAAGCCGCCGAAATTGGGAAGGAATACCGCCTGGTCTATGACGGGAAGCTCAAGCGAGAAGAAGTCCTGGCGCAAACGCCCGCCGCCCCTTGGCAACTCGTGCGCGAATTTTGTACCGAGCACCCTCACTCGGACGGCTGGCGTAATCTGCTGGTGTGGGGTGACAATCTGCTGGCACTACGCGAACTGCTGGCAGATCAACAGGGAGCAGATCGCTTCGGCACGCGCGGAAAGATCAAACTCATCTACATTGACCCACCGTTCGCCACGCGTCAGGACTTCATGAAGGACAAAGAGAAGGCCTACCGCGACAAGGTACTCGGTGCCCAGTTCATTGAGTTTCTCCGCCGTCGCCTTATTCTGCTCCGAGAACTCCTCGCTGACGATGGCAGCATCTTCGTGCATTTGGACTGGGAAAAAGGGCACTATATTAAGGCCGTACTAGACGAGGTTTTTGGTGAGGAGAACTTTGTTACGGAGATAATCTGGCGGCGCACGACAGCTCACTTTACGGCAGAGCGCTTCGCATTTGTTCACGACTCTTTGTTCCAGTACTCGCGTGCCGGAAAATTTCTCTACAGGAAGCCCCCGGTTCATCATTCGGAGAAGTATCTCGCAGTCAAGTACAAGCACGAGGATGAGACTGGTACGCGTTATCGCCTATGCTTTCCCGTACTCCTACAAACGGCGAAAGCAGCGAAGACTCATGTCGCAAACGAGAGCTTCAACCCTGATTTCTTCATCAAGGTTAGTGACAGGAGTGACATTCTCGTCGTCGAAGTGAAAGCTGAAGGAGACGACTCCAATCGCAACAGAGCCAAGTGCCGCGATGGTTTGGCGCACTTCGAGACTGCCAATAAACACCTCACGAACGCAGGAGAGTCTTGGCGTTATAACTTCTACTTTCTTTCTCCGGAAGACTACACAAGCTTCTTTGAGAAGGTTCGGACAAATACCTATGTAGGGTGGCGTTCTGGATTGATGCAGGACCTGCGCGAGTAGGAACCTGAGGCATATGTAAGTGTCATCTTGAATCCAAAAGCATCCAAACCCCAGCCTGTGACCTTTTCTCGCAGGCCGGCTACGCCGGGTACGAGCACAAACGCGGATCGCCGAAACCGCGGATGTGACAGAGGGCTCGCTTTTTCTGCTCTTCGGCTCCAAATCGGAACTCTGGAGCGATGCATCGATGCATCGTCCAAGCTGTCTCCGAGAGCTTTTCGGCGGAAGCTTTTGAGCGGTCGCTCACTGGAGCGTGCTTCGAGGAGCCGCTCCGGAACGGCGTAACCCATGCTTGAAAGACCGTCCGGCTCGACCACGTCCGGCTGGTCAATTACGCTTCCCGGAAACGCCGGGGCGCGCCCGCGAGTCGTTCCTCAGGGAAGCGAGTCTCGCTAATGGCACCCATTTCCTGGTCTCGCTACGTTTACACAAATAGCTAATTTATCAATAACCTGTGCAATTGATTGCACCGATCTGGACCACTCTATAAACGGGTGGTCCTACGTCGTTCCTGCTTCCCGGCCCTAGTACCGGAGTTAGGTGACACCGGTCACAGCGGCCTAGTCACGTTTGGCTCACACTCAGCATTCGTAACTGCCGCAGCGGGCACTATTTCGGCTGTCAAGCAGATCTGCCGGTTAGAGCGCCCTAAGAGAATTCGCCTGCTAAGCTGCCGACGAGGTCACCACACCGATGTTCTTTTCTACTGACATTTCGACCTTTCTAGCCTGCCCCCATACCGCAACCCTCAAAAAGGCCGAATCCAGACTTGAGGTCAAGAAACCGATCTTCGACGACCCCTCTGTTGACCTCCTGCGCAAACTTGGTCAGGAGCACGAGCAGAACTACCTTCGCAGCTTGGAAGCGGACGGCCTAGCCGTGGTCAAGCTGGACCATGACATCCCATGGGCAGACTGTGCAGCCGAAACCATCAAGGCCATGCAGGTTGCTGCGGATGTCATATATCAGGGCGTCTTTTTGGATTCTGATTGGGGTGGGCGTCCCGATTTCTTGACGAAGGTGATCAGCCCGAGCGCTTTAGGAAATTGGGCGTACGAGGTAGTCGAAACCAAGTTGGCTCGGTCTACGAAAGCTGGTGCACTAGTCCAGCTGTGCTTTTACTCCGACACCCTTGCCCGCCTGCAAGGCGCGGAGCCCCGGCTGGTACATGTGGCGCTGGGAGGGTTGGCTGAACCTGAAGAGTTTGTGGTCAACCGATATGCCGCATACTTCCGCAAGGTCCGGAACGATTTTGCCCAAGCCTGGCAGACCGAGCCGGAAACCTACCCCGAACCCGTAGAACACTGTGAGGTTTGTTCGTGGTCGCGTTGTTGAGGGAGCGACTTCCCGCGGGAGCACGGGTCGGTACGTTACGCGTCGCAGGGATTGGTTCGACAAACCAATGACCACGATGCGGCCGCTGCTTATGAAAGAGGCGCTACAGACCCTCACCGCCGAAAACGCGATGAGGGTTTACAAGGAGATGAGCGTCGGAGGACCGAAGCTATATCCGAAAACCTTCATCGAGAACGGCGTGACGAAAATTCGCGCGTCGCTCGAATACCTACTGTACGGGTCCGAACCATTGGACCAGCGGTTCTACAACTTTGCCGGGAATCCTGAGAGTGAGTATCGGTTGAACGGAGTCGGCCGGGCCTTCGCTTCCACTGCGCTGTTCCTGCTGAATCACAAGCAGTACGCCATCTGGAACTCGGCCGTGGATGGTGGCCTTGAGATGTTGGGGATTCTGCCGAGTAACGTGCCTGGAGAGAACCTCGGCAGCCGCTACTTAGTGATCACGGAAGTGATGAAGTCATTAGCCGAGCGCTGCGGTTTCGCCGACCTGAGCCTCGCGGATGAATTCGTCGAGCTGCTGCATCACGGTAACCTGGTGTGCTCCGAACTGCAACGGCCTGGTGTTCACATTTCAGCGCCGGATATCTCAGTCCCCCTCTGAACGGCCGAAAGCTGGCTTTCGGCGCGAGGCGATGCAGAGCCGGTCGGACAGGCGGGGCGGCGGGCGGCGGGGAAGACAACACCAACAACACATTGAAACCTGAGCAACAGAAAGCTCCTCATCAAGTGAGGTGCCCATCAAAATGACTCGACCCCCACCAGCATCTACCCTCCTACACGCACTACTCTCTTCATCAACCACAAACACATACCAGCATCAGGACGCTAAAGAGCGGCAATCGCACAGCCGCTACTGTAACGTCGGACTATGCAGGTTCAAGTTGCCCAGAAATGCGCGATGCGTGAAGATGAGAGCACTCTTTCACCCCTGTCATCGGCAGTAGATTGCAATTCGCGGCAAACAGAATGGCCGTTTTCGCCCGGACTTCTCCTCCTGGGCCGCTAAGCCCGATCACAAGCCCGCAAAAGTCGCCGTTTCGAGCCGAGCAGAAACCCCTGAAACCGTTGCCCGCAGCGGCTCGAACCCGTCTTTCGGCATTCAGAGTCCGGCAGCAGATGGCCATCGCGGCAACAGCACGCGTGAGGAAACACTAGGTCAAACAAGCCAAAAACAATAAAACAGTGATGACTTATCCAGCGTCAGGTACATCTTCATGGGCTTGCCGCGGCCGCCGCCGGCGGACGGGGTCTCGACGGTGCGGACGTTGGCGCCCATGCCGCTGACCACCCAGGTACGGCCGGGAGCAACTTCGTTGTCCCAGAGCTGCTTGGCGGCGAAGGTAAAGGGGACGTAGCCGCCGGGGATGACTTTGCCACCGGATTCGAGCACGACCTGGTAGTCCTTCATGCCCTGGGTAAGATCTTTGATCTTGGCGGAGACGCCGGTGCCGGCTTCGCCCTTCATCTTGGTGACCGAGAAGTTGCCGAGGACGTGGCCGCCGGTGTAGCCGACCAGGCCGGAGAGGTTGACCAGCAGGTTGTAGGCCGCGGCATTGATGACCCAGTTGTTACGGGCAGCCAGGAAACGCTCTTCTCTTTGGTGGACGACCCAGGTTGCGCTACTCTCTCCTTGACTACTGAGAGATATCTCAGTTATTAAGGAGAGTGCACTATGAAACAGAACCGCCGCCGTCGTCACCTTCGTCCCCGTGCCACCCGCTGTCAGGTTAATCAGGAACTCCGTCGGGCACGTAGCTGCTATCAGCTTCTGAAGATTGAAGCTGCCTTGGAGCTGGGCCGCCCCGCCCCCGACCTTTCCCGCCTGCGCTGGCTGCACAACCAGGTCCTCGCCGGCGAGGACGTTATCTCCACCCTGGAGGCCTACTCATGAGCAAACGCGCCGTCCTTGTACATGCGCGTCAGTAGCGTGGACCAGCACCCCGAATCGCAGCTGCCACGACCTGCGGATGATGGCTGCCCAGCGCGGCTACGAAATCGTCCGCGAGTACACCGACAAGATCTCCGGCACCCGAGCCAAGCGCCCGGGACTGGACCAACTCCTGCACGACGCCCACCGCGGCCAGTTCGATGTGCTATTGGTGTGGGCCTTCGATCGACTGGCCCGCTCGGTGAAGCACTTCCTCGAAGTGCTCGATGAACTGACGCATCTTCAGATCGAGTTCATCAGCTTCCGCGAGAACGTCGATACCTCGGGGCCGCTCGGGCGGGCCATGATCGTGATCATCGGCGCAATCGCAGAGTTGGAGAGAAACCTGATTGTCGAACGCGTCCGCGCCGGCATGCGTCGGGCGAAGCTGGAAGGCCGCCGGCTCGGGCGTCCCCCACTCAATGTGGATCACGACGCCCTCCTCCGTGATCGCCAGCGCGGTCAGAGCCTCACGCAAATCGCCAAGGCGCACGGGATCTCCCGGGCGTCGGTGGTAAGGCTGTTGCGAAACGACACTCGCGAGGGCACCGCAGCGTGAACTACCTGAAGAAGGAACACTTCAAACGGTGCGTTGGTAAGCGCCGCTACCGCACAGGCGAGCTTGCGGACGCCGCGGCCCAGCGAGCTTCCGAGAGAAGCGGCGAGTTGATCATCAGCTATGAGTGCTACGACTGTGGTCGCTGGCACATCGGGCACGCTGATGCATCGCAGATCGCAGCACGAAAGCCGGTGAAGCCGCTGTGTGTGATCTGTCAGCGGCCGATACCCGAACAGCGCCGACAGCAGGCGCGTCGCTCCGGCAACCTCACTACTACATGCTCGCAACCATGCGCCAAGCAGTTGAAGCGGGAACGCAAAGCCCCCCGGCCAGCTTCCTCCGAGGATGGTTCAAAAGGGTCTCCGCAACAGCCCTCGTAAACACAACAAAACAGGCGGTCGAAAACGGCCGCCTGTGCTGGTCCAAAAGGTGTGCCTTCTGAGCAGGCGTTCGCCGCGAGGTGTGCTCTGAGCTCAGGAGGTTAGGACGGTCATCCCGGTGAGTCCCCCCTGCAGCGCGTATATCCCGACAAGCTTCCGAAGATCCTCATAAGGCATGGGTTGTTATACGGAACTGCCATGACGACAACGTGACCGCTCTCTATGAACCTTGCAGACGCCTGGCTACGGCCAACTCACTCTCACCAGGAACCCATGTAACTGAATGCAGCCCAGTCGCGGT
Source organism: uncultured Acidobacteriaceae bacterium (assembly GCA_963819645.1). Taxonomy (GTDB): domain Bacteria; phylum Acidobacteriota; class Terriglobia; order Terriglobales; family Acidobacteriaceae; genus CAVVDY01. The sequence continues at coordinate 3,245 of CAWFWZ010000001.1, read as the reverse complement.
ACTGAGGCCGTAAGGACCGAGTGAAGGACTGCGCGATTCGGAAAGCTTCCAGTTTTGTGGTGCCCTTCGCAAGCTCTCCATATAGCGATCCGAAGAAAGCCCTAGCCGCCGTATTATCGACCGGCCAAAGCGTTCCGATGATTGTTGCTGCACCGGCAACAAGAGCATTGGCAGAAAGTCCCCTAAGATTGTCTCCAAGATCAACACGCCCCAGTGCCGTCTCACAGGCGCTCAGGGTCAACAAGTCCAGTCCACGCAGATCCAAACGCAGCAACTCGTAAGCGTAGAGGATGCCGTCGTTGTCTGCGTCCGGCGAAACATACACCCGTTGAAATGACGGCGCGCTTACCGCATGAAGACCATGGGTTGCCAGGTGAATGCGGCGTGCGTTCAGAAAAGCGTTCCGTAGAGCCGTCTCTGTTGCCGCTTCGGCGAGCAGAGCCGGTACGTTCGAACCCTTATCCTTGAATGCTCTTGCGACTACGGTCGCCTCAGCTTCTGCACCCGGAAGCACGGGTAGCCCGTGCGGTCTGCCGTTCTTGAACTCGATCCCGAAGCTGGTAACCGGAATATCCCGCACGGGAACTTGCCGACGCGCCGGATCCAGCAATGCGAGATTCGGCATGTAAGTAACGGTCCAATCGTCGGCAAGCAATCCGTTGCCATAAGGCAGCACGTGGAATGGGAAGAAATGCAGTGGCCCGTGGGGATTTATGCACAGATGACGCTTCCCTTGCTCATGCAGTCGACTAAGGATTTCCCCGACAGGCCCCGCCGCGTAATTGTGGATCTGAAGCGCCTCTTTAGCTGCTGTACTTACAAATCCATCACCAGGATTCTCATTGATGCTCTCCCGCACTGAAGCTATCGGAAGCGAAAGCAGGTCACCCTGTTTCTCGTCCAAAAAAACCTGCATCCCGGGAAGGCCATAGCCGATGATTACCCCGTATACGCTCTGGTCCGTAAGAATAGTGACGTAAAGCCCGGCTTGACCTTGCGGAGTAATGCCCGAATAGTAAGTGACGAGGACAGTGTCAGGCCCGAGAACGCTTCTTATGTTTTCGGGAACAGGTATCCACCTCTGCGATGGTACAGGTGTGGCACTGATGCCGCGCTGCAGCTCAGCATCGTAGCTGATCTCGAGATTGTAGAGCACTGCGTCCGGAGTATCGCCCGTCCGCATTTCCTCCTCTCCCGAAAAAAGGGTGACTAATTCGCTTTCAGTCAGCGCTCCCACCGGGGGAACGCGATCCGAGGCTCCAGTGGTGGCCCGCATCCTGTCAATGCGACTCAAAAGGCCGCGACTCTCGTCGGAATGAATCCAGGCGAACTGCCCGCCGGACCGCAGCGCACCAGCAAATCCGGCGCCCTTGACTGCAGCCATCAAGAGCATGAGCAGAACCGTATTCGCGCGGCCGTCCTGAGCTATCATGGGCACAAATTGCCGACACAAGTTGCTGACTCGGCGTACGACGGAAGGCCCCCCTTGCCTTTCCAGTTCGGGTATGACTCCTCCGAACGCGGCTACGAAGTAGTCCACATGGTCCTGCGCGCGCATTACCAGATCGGCTGCGCCGGCGAGCATCTCGTCCGCTAGTTCCGGCATTTCGGAGCGCAGCAACTTAGCTGCGGCCAATCCGTAGTTCTTAATCGATTCGGGATAGTTATTGTTGTGAAATTCGTTGGACGCCATGCCCTGATAAAGCATGCCTGCGAGCCACCATAGGAGCGGGAGAAACTCGGCCGTAAATCCAGTGTCGACTTCCGTCGCCATCTGCAGAACTTTGTATGCCCTCATCTTCGCGATTCGGGCCTGAACTCCGCGGCCGCCACCGACACCAAACTCGCCGCCAGCTTAATTGGATCGGCTCCCGTCTTCGCCGCCTGCCTTTTGAATTCCCCTGCGGATCGAAGGGGCGCCGCCGAGTCATAGGGGACAGGCAGAGAGATCTGCCCGAGGTAACTGGTTCCCGTAGTGAAAAAGCCTCGCCGCGCCGTCTCTTCGCGATGCAGCATAATGGGCAGGGCTTTACGCCAGAGCGATAGCGACATTTCAGGAGCTTCGTCTACTATCAGCGAGGCGGCCGGGTTAAGCAGATCGCTCGCCTCGATGTTCCCATTCGGCTTACAAGCTGTGATGTTTCGGTCGCTAGCAGTTCGCTGCTCTTTGCCATCCATTCACCTGCCGTTGATTCCGGCGATTCATCCAAAGGAATCTTGGCGAACGCAACTAGCGAATTGATCGTCGCGCGCACGCTGACGTAACGCTCATCGCTCAGTAGCCGCTTGGCCTCTTGTACCTGGGCAGCCAGATCAGGAGCAGGCTTTCCGCCTGCGATTTGCTTCCATACCTCCGCCTCGATGTGCCCTTTCAGGCTCAATCCACGTTCGCTTCCGGTGCGCTTGTCGGCAGAGTCCAGAAAAAACTGGGAAGAGGCTGCGAAAGCCGCAACTGGCTCCGGAACCACGATGGCGGCCCGTTCGGCATCGCTCAATTGAGCTCCGAAGTATTCGAGCGGTCGGCGCCTCCATGTGTTGATCTGTTGATCGAAGCCCGGCACGGCGCGCTGATATATATACGGATCGAGGTGCAGGACGCCTGAAGCAAATTGCAGCGATCCGGGTGAGAGCAATGGCTCCGGGCTAACATTGAGAACTCGATTCGCTCGTTCGAGTGCGTCGGTGAACAGACGGCCGTCCGCAAGCTCCCAAACAGAGCGCGCAACTATAGTTGCGTAAGCGCTAACAGCAATCACCTCCATCAATGGCTGTTCAGCTGCGGACGCGGACGATGCCCGGCGCGCGTCGAGCGACACCAGGATCAGCTTCTGTGCGCGCAATGGCTGCTTCCAGTCGTCACCGTTTGCTTGGCCCTCGTTGTAGAAACTAAGGGTCCTGATGTACAAGGGCGACAGATTCTCGTACACATGCGCGTCTGAAACTAATCTCTTGGCATAGTCTTCGTCGATTTCGCCATTGAGCAGCCGTGCGATGATAGGCTCGAGGGGACCATGCCCCTGAGGATCCGATCGCGGACTATTAACCAGCTTTTGATACACCCCTTGTATAAACTGCACTGCCCGGTCAGCACCTTCTCGTTTGGCAGGTGGACACGTCGACCGCGCCTCTGAACTCAGGCAAGGCTGCCGCCGAGAGCAGTACGGGGTTCGCGAACAGGACGTCAGTGGCTAGCCGTGGGTTTTGAGCGGCGGCCAACTGCTGGAATTTCTGGACTGCGAATGACG